>JAAHGF010000001.1 GCA_010672585.1 Okeania sp. SIO1I7
GAATATTACTCTCAAAAAAAAGATTTGGTCAATACTAAAGACAAGTTTCCTTCCTACAAGCTAATTCATTCTCAGGTATGCCAGGATTGTATAAAACGAGTAAAACTTGCGTTTGATAGATGGTTGAAAGCAGATAAAAATGGAAATAAATTAGGAAAACCAAGGTTTAAAGCAAAAGGACGTTATCGCAGTTTTACTTATCCTCAAATCAAACAAAACTGTATTGAAGGAAATCAAATTAATTTGCCAAAAATAGGCAACATTAAGTTGATTAAACATCGACCGTTACCTGATGGTTTTCAAATTAAAACAGTAACAATTAGTCGTAAAGCAGATGGTTATTATGTAACTTTATCCCTAGAAGACAAATCAGTTCCAGCTTTAACAACTCAAGTTGAACCAACATTAAAAAACACTCTGGGAATCGATATGGGGCTGAAAGAATTCTTAGTAACAAGTGAAGGAGAGTCTATCCCCATACCTCAATACTACCGAAAATCTCAGCAGCGATTAAAGACTCTACAGAAACGTTTATCTCGTAAAAAGAAAGGTAGCAAAAGATGGTTAAAAGCTCTTCTATCTGTAGCGAAACAACATAAAAAGGTTGCAGATAAACGTAAAGATTTTCATTTTAAAACAGCCAATGAATTGTTATTAAAAGCCGAAGTTATCGCCCATGAAAACTTAAATATCAAAGGGCTAACAAAGACTCGTTTGAGTAAATCAATTAACGATGCTGGATGGGGTCAATTCCTAACTATTTTAACTGTCAAAGCCGGAAATGCTGGACAGAAGACTATAGCAGTGAATCCTCAAAATACCAGCCAAGATTGCTCGAATTGCGGTGGAAAAGTCCCGAAAGAATTAAACATACGAACTCATTCTTGCCCACACTGCGGTATTGTCATAGACCGCGACTTAAATGCAGCAATAAATATAAAAAATAGGGCGGTAGGGCATTCCGTCCTTAAAGCTCGTGGAGTCCGACGGGATACCGGGACTGCGAAACGAGAAGCCCACACTATAGCGTCAGCTTAGTGTGGGAGTATGTCACCTATTTGAGTAGCTATTTCATAGAGAAATTCTTTGTATTCTTGAGCTTCTTTCGGAGTAGCTTTAAGAAGAGCGATCGCTACTGCTGCTTTAATTTTTTCTAGTGCATCTTCCAAAAAGTCGGGAAAATTTACTGCATTTTCTATCTCATTTATTCGAGTTGTTTTTTCTGCAATATCTACCAACAAATTCTGAATCAGTTGATTATCCTGATAATTTAACTTAGCGTGCTTAACTTCTTTGTTAAAAGTAAATACTTCTTTTACAGCCGAAAAAAGTGTAAATTCAGAGGCAATAATTATCATCGAAACTAAAGTAATTGCTTGCAATAATAACTGCCATTCTGAATTTGTATAATCTGCTTTAGTCGTCATTTTTCTGACTCATATTTTTCAGATTTTCTTGTAGCTCTGATATAGTAAATATTGCCTCAAACTGAAGACCTTCTTTTTGATAAAGCTCTCTACCTCCTTGCTCCCTATCTACAAGAGCAAAAACCCGCTCCACTTGATAGCTTGCTTCTCGCAGTCGATTAACAGCTAGCATTGCTGAAGCTCCAGTTGTGACAACATCTTCCAAAACAACAACTCTAGCATTAGCTTCTAGTGAGGGTCCTTCTATATAAGCCATTGTGCCATGTCCTTTAGCTTGTTTTCGGATAATTAAAGCTGGTATTGGACGATTTTCATAAGCTGAGACCACACTAACAGCAGTAACTATTGGATCTGCACCTAAAGTTAAACCCGCTACACCTTGAGTATCTTCAGGTAACATGGACAATAATAACCGTCCAATTGCTAAAGCACCTTGGGGATGAAGAGTAACGTATTTACCATTGATGTAATAGGAGCTACGTTGTCCAGAAGATAAGATAAAATCCCCTTCGCGATAAGCTAACCGACATAACAAATCGAGTAATTCTTGTTTGATAGTGGTTAAATCAACAGTAGCTAAGGATAAAATTTGATTTGTCATACTTTTAATTAAAATAGTTCCAAAATATATAATTTTTTGCCCTATAATCTCACTGCTATAATATGGGCAATTTAGCAGTAATAACCCAAAATAACATAGTAAAGTATGGCCATGAACTTGAAAAGCCTCAGTGGCATAATGATTTTTTCAGCGATCGCCACTCTAACATCTGTCCAAATTGCTCAAGCGGGACATCCTGAAGCTCCTGTTCGTACATATCAACCTTTTGCAGAAGAGTTTAACGAAGCAAGTCAAAGATATTCTGGTAACTTTTTTGATAAAACAGAGTTTTTGAACCAAATAGGTCGTTATTTTGGTATTTTAAGGTTTCCTGATGAAGCTATTTCTGACGACTTACGCCAAGTCAACCAGCTTTATATAGAGGAGCAAAGGCGACAGTTTTCTAGTACACCAGTCATTAGAACTCCTGATTTAGTTAATCCCTATAATTCATCAGTAATGACAGCTCCTCCTTCTGATTCAATTCCTACTTTTGGTGGTAATTAGGTAAGCATTCAGCACTCAGCCATTAGCTATCAGCTATTAATTTTGAGGAAGATAAAAGCAACTTTTGAAATTTAGTTTGAATAAAATTTACTGGCAAAGTCCTCTTCCTAAACCTTAGAAGTAATTACTCATTACTAATTGCTGAAGTGCTGACTGCTAATAGCTGTTTGTGCAGCATTCCGCAGGAAATGCTTACATCCTATCCGCTTCCAAGGAGAGGTAATTAGGGTTTACTGAAAAAGTCTGATGGTGATGATAGGCAACAGCTCCGAAAGGCAACAGGCAACAGTTTAGACTATCTGCTACGGCCAAATTTGCTGATAGTTAGGGGAAAAACATTAGCATTTTGAGACCATAAAGAGGCAAAAACCTTGCACCCCCTCAGCAATATTTAACCCTGGAAGCCTGAACTGGTATTGATTGCAATTTTATTCAGCAAGTCCTAATTATTAATTATTAATTATTAATTATTAATTTTTAAATAACCCCTTGGTGTAATCATCCAATTATTGTAAATCCCTGTAGATTCATTACCAATCAAAATTACTGTCAACATATCAATAGAAAACTCCAATAATTTATCCAGACTTGTCAAAGTAATTTCCTCATTTTCTCGATAAACAGACCGAGCAATTGCTACTGGAGTTTCCGGTTTACGATATTCTAAAAATATATTCACAGCTTTAACTAATTGTTCTGTTCTTTTCTGGGATTTAGGATTATAAAGTGCCACAACAAAATCTGCCATTGCCACAGCATTTAAACGTTTTTCTATTACCTCCCAAGGCGTCAATAAATCGCTCAAACTAATAGCACAAAAATCGTGCATCAAAGGCGCTCCAACTCTAGCAGCAGCAGATTGTAAAGCACTAACTCCAGGAAATACTTCTACCATGGGAATTTTGCCATCCCAACCTGTGGCTCGAAGCTGTTCTAAAACTAATCCTGCCATGCCATAAATTCCACAATCACCAGAAGAAACTACTGCGACATTTAAGCCAAAATTTGCCAATTCAATTGCTCTTTCTGCTCGTTCCTTTTCTTGAGTAATAGGTAGTTTTTCTATTATTTGCCCAGGATTTAATAAGGGTTGAATTAAGTCAATATAAAGAGAATAACCAATAACAACATCAGCAGAACTAACAGCCATTTGAGCAGCGGGTGTGATATGTTCTAATTTTCCTGGACCCGTGCCAATTAACAATAATTTTCCAGTTCTTCCTGTATATTCTTTTTGCGCTAAAGCAACAGCAATAGTTGCTGCTCCTGGTTCGCTTTCTAGACGAAATATTTGCTTACTAACTAATAAATTACCTTCATTAATTCCCTGAGAATTTGAGGATAAATTGTCAGTATTCTCTTTTAATTCTGAATTAAAATTATCTTCTTCTTCTGGGTTTAATATCTCGCCGTCTACACGATGTTTATAATTGCTTTTAATTTGAGAATCTATCCATTTCTTCCTTCTTTCTTCTTCCTTCTTCCTCCTTCCTTCTTCCTCCTTCCTTCTTCCTTCTTCCTTCTTCCTTCTTCCTTCTCTTGCCCCTAAAATTGCAGCAGCTTCAGCAACACTAGGAGTTCCTACTTCCTGAGCAACAACATTAGAAGGAGTCGGCACTTCAACACAGCTTAATAACTCTGAAGAAAAAGTCCGCAAAGGTAAATTTTTTTCCTGACAAAATTCTACTAACCCTATTTCATCAGCCTTAATATCAATAGTCGCAATTCCAGCGATCGCTCCCTCAGCTAAATGATTAGCTTGAAATACTTGCTGAATACCAGTTGCAATTAATTTTTTAGAAGTACCTCTTTCACAACCAACCCCTATCCACAAAACTCGTGGATGCCATTGCACTTTCGGTAAATCTGAATCTGGAGCAAACTGACGCTGAGTAAAACTAATCCAAATTCTGGCCTTGGGAGTAGGGGATGAGCGATCGCCTATTTCTGGAAATCCAAAATCAAATGGATGATTTTGGGGTAAGTGCTCTTGCCACAACCTCGAACCCACTTCCTGAATTACTTGTACAGTTTCTCCTCTAGCAACTATTCCACTGACTCTATTCCAGTCTCCCTCCCCTCGTCGCCAACCAAAAGGTTTACCCAAAATATCAATACCAGGTAATCCTAAATTATGGGATGCGCCTGTAATAATTGGGGTGGCGTTCAGGAGGCGAGCAAGTACATTAGTCAGTTTATCGGCACCACCTTGATGTCCACTACATAAACTAATGACAAATTTACCTGCTTCATCCACAACAACTACTGCTGGATCATGATATTTATCTTGTAAAAGTGGAGATATTAAACGTACAACTGCACCACTAGCGAGACAAAAAACTATGGCACTATAGTTTTGCCAAATATTCGCTAGATGATTTTTCAGAGATTCGGTGTAAATTTCGGCATTGACAGTAGAATTTGTTGCCTGTTGACAAGACTCTGGTATCCACAGAGTTGCCTCCAATGTTTGACAAATAGGTTGTAATAATTTTGTTGCTGTAGGAGTTGTGGCGATCGCTGCTATTTGTGGAAATTCTTGGCCAATTAAATTCATTTTTTAGGTATAATAAACGCTGTACATAAATATAGTCATATAGAACCGAGTTTTATAGATAATGATTTGATTCCTGTGTACAAGAAAGTTCAGAAAAATAAAGTCACCTTTAACAAGGAGAAAAAAAATGAAGCAAAAAACAAACACCATTATTTTACAGATGAATGGGACTAAAAGTAAAGATATCCGCAATTTGCGGAAGGGTCAAGGTAAGATATTCAAGAACATAGGCAAAATGCTAGAACAACTGAAAGCAACAGGTAAAACCCCAGAAGATGCACAACCTATAATTATAATTGTCAGGAAAAAAAGTAAAAGCAAAGGAATTTTTGACTAAGTAAGCGTTCAAATTATCCAGCTCTTGCTATAGAGCATTGACTTAATCAGCGAATAACGATATCAGGACTTACGCAAATTGACCTTTAAACCACCAGATGTAGGGGCGAATGGCATTTGCGCTCCGCAGAGCTGCCGAATGGCACCCTCACTCGATTTAGCCTCCGTGCGTAAGTCCTGTATAACTAGAATGAGGTTAAATTATCCAAATCGTCCAAAAATGAACTTAATCAGCAAACTATTTTCCAAAATTAACATCCCTCCGAATATTCGCTTTCGACCCAAATACCTGCTCTGGACTTGCCTAATAATATTTGGACTAACCCTCACTCAAATCTACACTTACCTACCAACCGCCACTGCTCAACAACCCTCCTCCTTTTCCCCCAGAGAATTTCGAGGAGTATGGGTAGCATCCGTTGCCAATATTGACTGGCCTTCCCAACGTGGTCTATCTGTCGCGCAACAGAAATCAGAATTACTCAACATCCTCAACCGGATGCAAGAACTTAACCTCAATGCTTTAGTCTTGCAAGTTCGACCCAATGGAGACGCTTTGTATGATTCTCCCATCGAACCCTGGAGTGGTTGGTTATCAGGCAAACAGGGAACCCCACCAGAACCTTATTACGACCCACTAGAATTCGCGATCGCCGAAAGTCATAAACGCAATATCGAACTCCATGCTTGGTTTAACCCATACCGCGCTCAACTTAGTCCCAATGATGGTTCCTTTGCTGGAAATCACATGGCGGTCAAATATCCCCAATATGCTTATAGATACGGCAACAACATTTGGATGGACCCAGGGGCGAAAGTTATTCAAGACCAAACTTTCAACACCATTATGGATGTAGTCCGTCGTTATGACGTTGATGCCATTCACTTTGATGACTATTTCTACCCCTACCCGAAAGGGGGACAAGAGTTCCCCGACTATCAAACCTATAATGCATACAAAGCATCTGGTGGCACTCTCTCTGTATCTAACTGGCGACGACAGAATGTGAATAATATGGTGCAACGTCTTTACCAAGGTATTCACGCTGAGAAACCTTATGTAAAATTTGGCATTAGTCCATTTGGCATTTATCGCCCAGGGAACCCTCCTGGTATTGTCGGGTTAGATCAATATGAAAGTTTATATGCTGACGTGAAATTATGGATGGAGAAGGGTTGGGTAGATTATTTAGCACCCCAACTTTATTGGCGTATTGACCCCCCTCAACAAAGTTATCCAGTGTTGTTAAATTGGTGGTTACAACAAAACCCACAACGTCGTCATATTTATGCCGGAAACTATTTAAGTCAGTTGCAAGTTTCGGGTTGGTCAGTATCTGAGTTTGAGAGACAAGTTGCAATTTCTCGTCAGAGAGCAAGTCAACTTTCTTTAGGAAATATCTTTTTTAGTATGAAAATGTTTCGAGATAATTTCGCAGGTGTGAATAATGTATTCAAAAGTTCAGTTTATCCAACTCCAGCATTACCTCCAGCGATGCCGTGGTTAGATAACCAACCTCCCGCACCACCTACAGGAATACAGGTTAATTCTGATGTTATTAGTTGGAGTGCTGATAATACTGGAGATGTTCGGTCTTGGACATTGTATCAGCAAACAGGTAATCAATGGGCACTGGTACAAGTATTAAATTCTGCTACTAATGCGGTGAGAGTTACGCCAGGAACTTATGCTTTACGAGCAGTCGATCGCTTGGCAAATGAAAGTGTAGAAGAAGTGGTAACGGTACAGTAATTCAGAATTTAGAATTTAAAATGTAGAATTTAGAATTAAAGGTAAATTTACCAATTCGGAATTCTATTTATAGCATTTCTCATAAAGATGAAGTAAATTTACGATTCCCCTAAATCCCCCTTAAAAAGGTAGGGACGTTCCATGGAACGTCCCTACAGGGTTATTATTTTTCACGGAGACGATATTATTATGTTAGAACAAGTGCTGAATTTAGCGAAACAACTTCCTGTTTCTGAACAAATTATTTTAATTGAAAAAATGATAGTTGAACTTAGAAAAAATAAATCTTCTCAATATTCTTTAATGCCTATAGAAAGGTTACAATCAGAATTTGCTAAAGATTTAGCAGAGGCAGGATATAAATCAAGAGAGGAGATAGTGAATTTAGTGCGAGAAGTGAGACAGGAAATTTCACAAGAACATCACTAATTTTATTCAATTTGATAATACTTTGAAATAAAAAAAATGACTATTTCTCCAAGTCGTATATTTTTCGACACTAATGTTTATATTATTGGTTTCGCTGCTCCAGAAAGTAATGAGTTTAGATGTCTTCAATGGGCTGGTTTAGGTATGAAAAAATCTTCATTAATTGAAGTTGTAATTTCAGAAATATTGCTTGCAGAAATTTTGCGAGTGGCAAAACGTCTAAAAAATAAAGATTGGAGTGGAGAAATAGTCGATAAAATTTGGCAAGATTTTGAAGTATGTTATGTTCTACTGGATGAAAATGAACTAGAAATAATTAAAAATTCAGGTAATATTCCTAGAGAGGATGCAGGAGTTTATTTAACTGCCAAAACAGCTAAAGCTCAATGTTTTGTGTCGGCTAACTATAAATTAGTTAAGGCTATTGTAGAAAAAACTGGAGAGTTTGAGTGTCTAACTCCTGAAGCTTTTGTTAATAAGTATATTTAAGTTATAAGTTGCTTCTTGACAAGTTCAATAAATCTATTATTGAGCATCTTCTCCTACTAAATGATAATTTTTTCAGGGGAGTATATGGAATAGTGACAGATGGTAATTTATGGCAGTTTGGAAAGCTTGTAGCAGACAATTTTATCAAAGATTCTGGGAATTTCACTATAGATAATCTGCCAAGGGTTTATGGCGCTTTGGAAAACCTGGTTCAATTAGTAGAAAAGGATGATGAGAAATAGGATAATTTGTAGGGGTTTGGAGACAAAACCCCTAGACTTTCCTGTTATCTATTTTCTCTATTTACTCAAAATATTAATGGTTGTTAAAAAAACAGCTTTTTGCTGATTAACGAAAGCTCATATTCGAGAGTCAAAATATCTATCAACCAAGGATTGATATTTTGATAATTACCAGGGCAAGGGATCGCCAGGGCAAGCTTTCCTACTTAACTTAACTAACTCATCTTCTTTATGCTGTGAATTTTCTTTTTTTATAAGAGTATTATAGTCAGCTTGAAATTTTTGATTCACTGTTTGAAAGTCTACAATATTCAAGAATTGAGACTTTTCATTATCACGTATACCATAAACAAAAAGACAAACAGGCTCTTCATTTCTACTCGCCTGAATGAGTCGTGCATGGAGCGTTTGAGAATTTCTTTTTGATATGGGTCTGGCAATCTCACCAATTTCGCCTACATAATCTACATTTTTTAGAACACTGATATCATACTTTCGAGATGCACCTCTATTTAGGAATGAATCCGTAGGTTGATGGTCTGTATAAATCATAGGAGTTAGTTTAGATATTCCTGTTAATCTCTGAACAAAAAAAGCTTTGAGTCCATCTGTTCCTTGTTGTTCAGCGAAATTATAAGATGTCACAGACGATCCTGTGATTTTGACCAAAACCCAGCCAGATTTATAATTGCTGGTATCTCTTTGGATAAGTTGTTGAAATTCTACAAAATCAACAACAAATCCCATGCTAGAACCAATAAAACCACCAATAGCGCCAAAAATAGTTCCAGCAAGAATCAGCTTACTATTGTCACGGATAGAGTCGATCAATCTCTTAAATAAATTACGATTTTGTGGATTTTGTGGATTTTGTGGATTTTGTGGATTTTGTGGATTTTGTGGATTTTGTGGATTTTGTGGATTTTGTGGATTTTGTGGATTTTGTGGATTTTGTGGATTTTGTTGATCAGTCATCAGTTGTACTTAATGTTTAAATTTGGGCGTTAGTAAATCAAGAGGTGAAAATTTAAATGTCATCAAAAGCGATCGCCCTGAATACCCGACTAAGAATTTTACTCCTAGCAAAAAATCATCTCTTTAACCGCTAATACCAAGAGCTGAGTGTTTGTTCAGGATAAAACAACTAAAAGGCAAGATGCTCATTCTACAAAACTATTCAGGAAAAACAAAGTGCAGACAGAGCAGTATAAATGCTCAAGGAAAGAGGAATTAATCCGGATAATGTATAAGCATTATTCCAAAAGTTTAAAATTCTTGGTAGGGGTTTAGTCTCCAAACTCTCTAGTAATATTGTTGGTAGTTTTACATAGTAATGATATACAGGAATAAGGAATACCAGGAACGGGAGCAAGATGCTCCCACTACTATTCCCTATTACCTCTTTTCTATATATTTATCAACCATGCAAAAAAATCAACTCAAACAAAAACTCAAAAACGGCGAAGTTGTACTCGGACTTTTTATGAACTGCGCTTACCCTGCATTCATAGAAATTTGTGGTCTAGCAGGATTTGATTTCGCAGTCATTGACCTGGAACACGGACCTCTAAATATTCTGGTTGCAGAAGACCTTTGTCGTGCTGCTGACTGTGGAGGTATTGCACCTATTGTCAGGGTCAGCAAAAATGATGCCGCACAAATTCAACGCGCTCTTGATATTGGTAGTGCGGGTGTACAAGTTCCACAAATAGAAACAATAACCGATGCAGAAATAGTAGTGCAAAGTGCTAAATATAATCCCATTGGTTGCCGTGGTTTATCATTCGGAACTCGTGCGGGAGTTTACACTTCAGCAGGTAGTAATATAACCGATAAATTGAATGCAGAATCTTTAGTTGTAGTTCATGTAGAAGGTACAAAAGGTATCGAAAATCTGAGAGAAATTGTTACAGTTCCTCATATTGATGTGATTTTTCTCGGACCTTACGATCTATCTCAATCTTTAGGTATTCCTGGGGAGGTAGATGATATTCGAGTTGTTGAATTAATGCAGAAAGCAGTAGAAATTATCCGGAATGCTGGTAAAACTGTCGGTACTTTTACCAATAATTCTGAGACTGCTAAAAAATGGATTGACTGTGGAGTTCAGTATATTGGATTAGGTATAGATGTGAGTATTTTCTTACAAGGTTGTCAAGCTTTGGTCAGAGCTGTAAGAGGTTAATTTTGAAGAAGGAAGAAGGAAGAGGGAAGAAGGAATAAGGAAGAGGAAAGAAGGAAAAAGTTAATCTAAGAATGTTATCAATAATTGGAATGACTAAAAGATTTTACAGGAAATGTCCCTTTGACTAAATAGTATAAAAACCATTCATTCTGCCTCCTGACTTCCCCTCCCCTCCTGGGAGGGGTTAGGGGTGGGTTGGGAGGGGGAGGGGCGAGGGGTGGGTTTACTCCTAATAAATAGCCTAGCTATTTTTAACCAATATTTATTCAATTGGTATTATACATTTTTGGCGTTGGTAATTTGAGTTATGATGTCTTGTCCAGATAAGAGTGCAAACAAAAAACTTTCTCCTTCTATTCCTCTTTATTCTTCTTTCTTTCCTCCTGACTCCTAACTCCCCCTCCCCTCCTGGGAGGGGGAGGGGCGAGGGGTAGGGTTTACTCCTAAATAATTAAGATTAATATCATACACGCCCTTCACCAACGCCACATTTCTTAACATAAATTAATACTTTGTATTCTACTTAGCAACACTTCTCAGAAATCTGAGCTATATTAAAAATATAGTTGTATAAAACGTAAACATTTCCTGCGGAATGCTGCACAAACAGCTTTTGTTAGGTTCGCTGATGACTAATTTCCCTAATAACTTTTCATTCTTCTTTGAGACTAATTCTTCCTGCCAAAATAATGAATTAATAACTCATAGCTGATAGCTGATAGCTGACCGCTGAATGCTTACTACAAAACTAAAATTTTGCTCTATAAAAATAGGGAGAAATATTTATGCAAAAAGTTTTAGAATCAATTCATTTAGACTACGCTTTTATGTTTACCTACAAAAAGGTAAATTCTATTAGTATGGAAGGCTTTGAAAAGTTTTTTGCTGACCTTCCAATTGACCCTTACATGAAAGCTAAATATCGTTCCAGAAGACTTTCTCGTTTTATTGTGTCTGGAGAAGAATTAATAAAACAGCCTCATGGCTATCTTTTGCAGACTAAAAATTATAATCCCCTAGCAGGAGATATTAAAAGAGAATTTGCTGAAATAGACGACGGACTTATTGTCTTAGATAACTTTAAAAAAATGATTTTAGCTTTCTGTGATTCCTGCAAACTACATCCAGAAGCAGATATTGGAGTTCATCAAATCAGAACTATTTGTTCACCTAATAATTCAGGTAATCCAGCACCGGAAGGTATTCATAGAGATGGCACAGATTTTATTGGTATATTTGCAGTAGATCGACATAATATTCAAGGAGGTGCAACCCATCTTTATACTGCGAAAAAAGAAAAACCTGTGTTTAGTAAAATTCTCCATCCAGGGGATTTATTATTGGTAAATGACCATGAATTTTTCCACTTTACAACTCCGATTAAACCTGTAACTGAATCAGCAGGATATCGAGATGTATTTGTTCTAACTTCTCCAAGTTTAATTCATTGAAGAAGAGAAAAATAAAGACTAAATATTAGATATCTCCAAAAAAGAATGAATAGGGAATAGGGGGAGATAACTGATAATTTATGTACGATAATTGATTTTTTTTGGGGATTATTGGAGATGTCTATTAAGATTTTTCCATCTTCCATCTTCCTTCTGATCTGATTTGAAAGATGAAAATTTTCTGGTGAAATCAAATAACAATGGAACGATACCTACAAATACTAAAATTATTTTGGGGTGCAGCGATCGCTGCTGAATTAGAATACCGCTTCAATTTTTTGATAACAGCAATTAGCAGTTTAGGGAATTTATTAGGTAGCTTATTTGGGTTATTTTTATTTTATAGAAACGGCTATAAATTTGAGAATTGGAATTGGGAAGAAGCTTTAATTGTCTTAGCAATTTTCACTATTTTACAGGGAATATCCGCTATTTTTTTGACTCCAAATCTAAATCGTATTGTCACACAAGTACAAGAAGGCACTCTAGATTTTGTACTACTAAAACCCATTAGTAGTCAATTTTGGCTTTCTACTCGTACAGTTTCTCCTTGGGGAATACCAGATGTGATTTTCGGTATTCTATTATTGGGATATGCTGGTAGTAAATTAGGCTTAGGAATAGATAATTATTTGCTTAGTTTAGTACCCCTTGTTTGTGGAATAATTACTCTTTATAGTCTGTGGTTTATTTTGAGTTCAACAAGTATTTGGTTCGTAAAAATTTATAATGTGACAGAAGTTCTTAAAGGCTTATTAGAAGCAGGAAGATACCCAATGGCCGCCTATCCCAATGCTTATCGTTTCTTCTTTACTTTTTTAGTACCAGTTGCATTTTTGACCACAGTTCCAACTGAAGCAATTTTAGGTAGAATAGGAGGAACTTGGATAATAGGTTCTTTTATATTGGCAAGTGGGTTGTTATTTGTTTCTATGAAATTTTGGAGGCTGGCTTTGCGCTACTATACAAGTGCTTCTAGTTAATAAGTAGGTAGGCAAAGTCATTTCAGTTATCAGTTATCAGTTATCAGTACCTCCTACTTCAGTAGGAGGCTTGAGATCTTATTTCTTGGTTATTTATATAGAAGCCATTTGGAATATGAGCTAATGTTGGGTTTTTAGGCCAAGAAGTGAGGATATTGATATTTAATTACTATAGATAGATATCTCCAACAATCAAAAATAAAATCAATTATTGCACTGTTATTCATCAATTCTTTCCCCCTACTCCCTACTCCCTACTCCCTACTCCCTATGCGTAGAGGAGATGCTTAATAGATCCGTTTAGGGGTTCTATATGTGTACTTAAATTTATTTTCTGTTCCCTTTTCCCTACTTCTAAATGTTACAGCAGATTAGGTGATTAATGTGGTACTATCGATGGGGTAAATATTTTTTACCAAATAATTAAGGTTTAAAGCCTCTCATTTATCAGGAAAAACAAGAAAAAATTTTCCTTAAGCGTTAATCCTCTTCTTTTCAAGGAGAGGTAATTATTAATTATTAATTATTAATTATTAATTGTTGAATTTAGCTATGGAACCAAATCAACTTTTAAGTGAACTTGAAGAAAGTTTAGATTCTGAAGAGTTACTACAACAAATAGAACAACAACAAGAACAGGAAGAACAACTTTCTGAAGAAAAATCTTTTTCCCAGAAACGTTTAATAATCTTATTATTATCTATTCTAATGATAGAAGTTGGCATCGTCGTCTATGCTCTACAAGCTAGTCAAAAAATAGTAATTGTTTCTCCTGAAGAACAAGCTCTTTTAGAACAACAAAAAGCAGAAAAAGATTTAAAAGATGCTAAAAAACTAAATGTTCAAGGTAAGAATATGGTTAAATATCCACCACTACCTTTAGCGACTTGGGAAGAAGCAGAAGCAAAGTTACTCGAAGCGATTAAATTATTAGAAGAAATTCCTGATGATACTACTGTTGAAAAAGAGGCGAGTAAACAGCTTCAAATTTACCGCCAAGATTATAATATTCTCCGAGAAAAACTGATTGTAGAAAAAACAGCAACCTCTAAGTTAGTTACTGCTAAAAAGTTAGCCACAGAAGCAAGTGTAATTGTGCAGAACCCGCCTCATCCACCAGAGGTATGGCAAGAAGCTCAAGCTCAATGGCAAAAAGCTATAGATTTACTGCAAGAAATACCTCAAGATACTTTTGTTGCTGCCGAAGCAGTAGAAAGATTAGATGTTTATCGGATTAACTATAGGGCAGTTAGTAGTAGATTAGAAAGGGCAAAAGAGTCAAACTAATTTGGGCTGAATATATTAGTAGTCAGGTAGGGTCGCCGTTGCATTGGCGACGTATAGTTATAAGTTAGGATAAATGGTATAAAATACTCCAATGGTCATGTTTATTAATGGATAATTGATAATGGATAATTGATAATTACCTCTCCCTTTTAGGGAGAGGATTGACCCATAAGGAAAAAATTTATTCTCTTGGTCGATTAGATATGGCGAGGAAACCTCGCCATCCCACCCTTCGGGAAGCTACGCTAACGAACGCTTTTTTCCCCTTGAAAGGGGAGGCTAATAAAGCCGAATTGTTTAATTATTTAATTATTTAATTATTTAATTATTAATTATTCGGTAAATAAGTCATAATTTTTGAAGTTTAAGTCCTCACAATTAAAGGAATATACTAACCAACATTCTGACATCTGTAGTACTATCTATCTAACTAGAATAATTATAATAGTTATATCATGTCCGGATAATTAGTGATGAAAAAACTTTCTCCTTTTTTTCCTTCTTCTTCCCTCTTTTTTTCTCCTGACTCCTGACCCCTGACTCCTGAGGACTCCGTCGTTTATTTATAACTGTTCAACCGGACATGATATTATACCTTTTTTACCTAAATAACATGGGAGCATGAAAGCCATCGTCTTTTAAGCGATGATGGTGACGATCTACCTAATTATGGTGAGAAACCCAATGATTGGAAACCATCAGGAAAAAGAATAAAGCGTGGTTTGTATAGAAGTAGTAATAATTGGTTAATTAATGCAGACTGTAACGGGGCTGCAAATATAATCACAAAAGTAAGCAGAAAGCTAGGGTTAAACTTAAGCCGACTGTGTAGGGGCACTTTGACTTGTCCCCAGAGAGTGTATCTTTGGTCAGCTAAGAAAAAACGGAGTAACATGGATTTATCCTGTTGCGTAGTATCAACTTAGAATCCCCGTGACTTGAGTCCGGGGAGTAGTCAAATACTTATCTTTTGATCGAGAGATGGCGAGGAAGCAGTTGCCTATGGCACAATGAACGCCATCCCTTGACTGCTTACTGTCTGTCGCCGACACAGTGATTTAGTGCGGTCTTAGGGTCTCCCCAAGTGAAGCAAAAATACGAATTATTGAGGGGGCTATATAGGTATTATACCTCTGCATAAATTTAAGATTTAACAATTTTTTACAGAGGTTTAAGTGAATTATCGGAGATGTCTATTCTGTGAGTTTAGCAATATTTTATGCAATTGGTATATCTCACCTCCATGAGAAATACTATAAACTAGATTTTAGATTCAGATACCTGCCTATTAGAGAAAGAATAACTTTTGACCAATAGTTAATATAAAGTTTGTAAAACATTAAGAACTGGTATAATTAATTGGAAAATAATTTTTCTAAATTCTTGTTTTAGGTACATTAAAGTTAAAATTTTGATCTAAAAAGATAACTAGGAGTTTTCCAAAATGCTGGCAGTACAAAATTTCTTGGTTATAGTAGCAGAAATTGGTTTGCTACTCGTGATTTTCAGCATAATTAATTGGTTAGCTGGAGAAATTTTAAAACAACTAACCAAAGCTGTTTCAAGCAAGAAAGTTAAAATCACAATTCAAAATATCCAAAAGAATATCCAGACTGTATTAACCCTAAGTGGTGGATTACTCGGAATCCTGATATTAGGATTTAATAGTTGGTTAATATATCAAGGAGAAAATCTACTAGAATACACCAAATCATTTATTAATAGTATTCCCCAAGAATTCTGGGAAAACCTAAGTATGGGAGTAGGTAGAAGTTTATTTTTATTACTCTTCGTCGCTATTACCCAACCTTACCTCCAACGTTTAATAGACAACCTGTGCGATCGCACCAAAAGATTTGAATATATTACAGCTAATGATGAAAGTATAGAATCTTTCTTTGACTTTCTCAGTCTCAACCTAATTAACATTATTTGGCTGTTGAGTCTAACCTTGTGTACTCAATTTATCCAATTACCAGAAGTAATTCCGCAATATATGTATATTACTCTGAGGATATATGTCATTATTACAGTAGGCATAGTTCTGGTCAAAGCCAACATCATAATTATCGACACACTAGATGCTCTCAGCGAAAAATACTCCAGTCCTAACAAACTGCTGCGCTTATACGATAGTCTCCGCCATCTCATCCCCCTATCAAAACGATGTCTTGAGTATGTAATCTACTTGTCTATGGCAACTCTAGTGTTTAAGCAACTAGAATTTATTGCCTATCTAGCAACTATTGGACCTGTAGTGATTCAGATCGTCGGCATATTTTATACTAGTCGTGTGATTGAAGAGATAGGCAAACTTTTGGCCAGAAAATTTCTACTTGGTGACGACAAAGAATTAGATGAAATTGACAGAAAGAGACGAGAGACTCTCTTACCATTGTTCGAGAGTACTCTCAAATATCTCACCTACGTTGGTGCAATGATCGCTATTCTCAATGTCCTCGGAATTGACTCTACCCCTGTTCTCGCAAGTGCTGGAATTTTAGGTCTTGGTGTGAGCATGGGAGCACAGAGTATTGTTGAAGATGTAGTAGCTGGGTTGTTTAATTTATTTGAAGGTTACTACTTAGTAGGTGATTTTGTGGAAATTGATGACATAAAAGGTTATGTGACAGCGATCGAACTTAAAACTACCCGTATTAGTTTTGAGGATAAAAACTATATTATTCGCAACGGCGAAATTGGTAATATTGTTAACTATTCCAGATATAGTGAAGCTGCGGTAAGCGTCGGTGTTGCTTATGATGCTAATCTCGAACAGGTTTACAAAGTGATAGAAGCAGTGGGGCAAAAATTAAAGGAAAATAATGAGGATGTTTTAGAAGCGACTGAGGTAGACGGGGTTGAAAGGTTTGATAGATATCAGTTAGTAATTCAGACGACGACACAAGTTAAACCGGGCACAAACGAAGATATAGAATTATGTTTGCGTACAATGATTGTAGATGCTTTTGAAGAAGCAGGGATTGAAATTCCCCATCGTGGCGGTCGCAAAGGTAAGAATAGTCTAGAAGATCAAGACCCCGAGGATAAAGAGGAAGAGGATGAAGAAGATGAAGAGGATGAAGAGGATGAAGAGAATGAAGAAGATGAAGAGGATGAAGAAGATGAAGAAGATGAATAACCAACTCAGGACTTACGCAAATTAACCTTGAAAACGCCATATGTAGGGGCGAATGGCATTTGCTAACGCAAAGCTCTGCTAACGCCCTCACTTGATTTAGTGTCCGTGCGTAAGTCCTGCAACCTAATAGACATAAGGTCGCATATCGCTTATTGGAATCAATCGTGTTAAAAAGATCACCTTTACCGAAAAATTGGGTTTAAAGCCCCGTCCTAAAAGGACGGCTTTTTTGGCAAGTTAGTTGTCATTTTCTGTTTTTGGTGTTATAATAAAAATGGTTTGAATCCCCAGAGTGTTGCTATATGCTTGAACTTAAAAGTATCGCACAAGGATACAAATATTGGGTGGCGAAAACCAAGAAAAACACAGCTAGCTAACTAAGAATAAGCAATTCCAGAAAAATCAAGTTTTTCGGTTTTTTATTGTATCGTGGGGCGCACGAGAACACTAGGCTAGTATCCTAGTACGTCTCTGGAAATATGGCCCTCTGGGACTAACTAAACTAAACTCGCTAATTGGTTCTTTAGAACGGTTAATTGGTTTAGAAATTGCTCGTAAGAGATAGTTAGTTTTAAGGTTTGTTGAAGAAAGAGAAAACCTGGATAGTGATATTCAGAATCCCCGTGTCTTTAGACCGGGGAGAACGTCAAACCCCAGAACGATGGATAAAAAAGTGGCGTTGCTGATTCTAGGTATGATGCAAGCCCCCCACCCCCCAATTTTGGGGGGAATAAAACTCTAAAAGTCCCCCAATTTTGGGGGATTTAGGGGGCATGACCAGAGCCAAACAATCGCGCATTCATACTTCAATTCAGCAACGCCAAAAAAGTTATGCAACAAAGCCGCAAACATTTATCAATTTGGTGTAAGAGGATAGGTTTTTTGAATAGTAATATCATGTCCGTTGGGGCGCGTTTGTGTATAAAATTGGGGAAATATCTAGCGCCATATAAGGTTTTTCCTTCTCTTAAAGCTTCTTGCTTCTTCCTTCTTCCAACTTCGGTCTTCCTTACCTTCTCTATACAATACCGATGCTACCGGACATGATATAATTCTATATTTAGGGTTTGCGCTCAAAAGTATTTTAGTAGGGGTAGGAGATAGGAGACAACCCACCCCTAATATCAAATCCGTTGGCTTCGGAGTAATATAATTCTGTCGTCGTCGTACAATGCTTAGGGAAGAATGATCATTTACCCCTACAATATGGACTCTTATCTTTAAATACTGAATAACACCGATGCTACCGGATTCGATATAATATCATGTCCGGATAATCAGTGATAAAAAAAACTTTCTCCTCTTTATTCTTCCAACTTCAGTCTTCCCTCCTGTCTCCTGACTCCTGTCTCCTGTCTCCTCAGTCATTTATTTATAAGTATTCAACCGGACATAATATAACCCCTCCGGTGGAGGGGGAGACAGGAGAAATGGGCAATGAGCGAGGAGGAAGGAGTAAGAATTTTCCCAAGATTGTTCTGCCCAACTATGAGCCTAAAATACTAACTTTTTGAGCGTTTTAGACTAAAACAGGCGCACTGAAATTCCACCCTAAAAAGACACTTACCTTTATCTGTAAATGCTTTGATCTTTAATCAGCAAACCCTAATTATTAATTATTAATTATTAATTATTAATTGTTGAAATAGCTCCTAAAGTAGAAATATACAAAACGGCTTCATCCAAAGGAATACCTAAAACTTCATTCACACGATCATCAAAGAAACCACCGATACCACTAACACCTAAATCAAGATAAATAGCTGCTAAATTTAGTCTTTGTCCAAGATGACCTGCATCTGCATGAAGGTAACGGTAAACGCGATCGCCATATTTTGCTACAGCTTTTTTGAGGTCAGCGGTATGAAATAGCACAACAGCAGCATCTCTCCCTAATTCCTGCCCCAAGCACAGAAAATGTAGCTCCTGTCGGAAATTTTTAAACCTAATTTGTCGTAGCTCTTGAGCTACTGGAGCATAATAATAACAACCTTCTTCTAAACCATCTACTCCTGAAACAGCAATAAATGTTTCGATTAAACTCAGGTCAAAATAATCAGGGTTACGATCTAAGCCTTGATTAATATAATGATGGGGTTGATAAGTAAAATCTAATACAGCTAATAGTTCTTTTAAAGCAATTGGTTCCCCAGTATACTCCCGAGTAGAGCGTCTTTTGAGAATAGTTTTTCTTAAAGCTCCTAAGTCTTTGCGCCATGAAATGGAGGGAGTGACAGTAGAAACTTTTGTACAGAATGGAAAGTTGTATTTATCTTCTGAGTATTCAGGAGTTTCTCTTGTCTTCCAAGTAGGTACTTTTGGAGAATTTGAGTTGATGTGAGCAGCTTGATGTAAATGTTTTAGCAGCTCACCATCTGGAATCATAGGATAATCTGTTTGAGTGTTAGAAGGTAGAGCACTTTCCCATTGTGAGAGATTTTGTTCAATATCTAGTAGATCTGCCAGAGCGACAATAGCGATCGCCTGTTCTTCTTGAGTATCTAGATAAAGTATTTGATTTACTGCTTCATCGGTAAACCCACCAATTAGGTGAGGTCGATAGTTGGTGAAAGCAGAAGCTAATTCAATATTGCCTAGTAAGTGGCCTGTATCTAAAAATATTCTTCTATATGCTCGGTCTTCATAACGCCAAGCAGAGCGATAGAAAATAGTAGTTATGGCGATCGCTAATTTTGTACTTTCTAAAGCTGGATGCCAAAAACAAGCATCTTGCAATTCTGGCCAGATTCTATTATCCCAAAATCTGAGTAAGGAATGAGTTTTGGCCTGATAATTATATAGTCCGGCAGGTAATAGAGGTGTGCCACGGGAAATTAAATAAACCTCCGCAGGATACAAACCCCCAGCAGAAGGAGCAGCTCTTAAGTAATGATTTCCCATCATTGTTGGCACTTTACCAGTTAAGCCATAGCTACATAAAAATAAATTAGATAGCCTTTCTCCTTCTCCTAAATCTTTTTCTTGATTAATTTGTTCTTGTAGATAGGGTTTGAGGTCAATAGTTGTCCCGACCTTATATTCTTTGAATGGTATTGGTTGTTTTTCCCAGTCTAGTTGGCGGTTCTTACTTCCTATTGTTTCTGGGTCGTATTTTGTCCGCTCATGATAATGTTGAGCGATGGATTGTTTAACTTCTGTCATAATTCTTGTTAGGTTTTATTAGGTATAATTATGATTTTGACATTTCTGAATGAAAAATTTTACAAATCTTAAAAAAGGATTAGAATCGCAGTAATTTTTATACGGCCATCTTAATATTAAGTTTAATAAAAACAAGTGAGTATAAATACTCACAATTTAATATATAAATGATAGTTATCAACTGCTAATCAAGTAGCTCTAAAAATATTAAGATGGAGAAAATGAGTGCAGAGGAATTACTGGCAAGATACGCGGAAGGTCAAAGAGAATTTTGTGATATTGATTTGAGTAATATTGAATTATTTGAGGCTGATTTAGAAGGAATTAATTTAAAAGGTTGTGATTTAACAAGAGCTTATATGCCTTATGCAAATTTGAATCAAGCTAATCTTAAAGGATGTAATTTGCAAGAAGTAGAAATGGGAGATATTAAACTTTATCAAGCTAACTTATCTAATACCAATATTTCCCTGGGAAATCTATCGAGAGCTAATTTGCGTAATGCTAGTCTGAGTGGTGCAAATTTGAATAGAGCCAATTTACAAGGTGCAAATTTATATAATGCGGACCTCACAGACACAGATTTAAGCCATGCAGATTTAAGAAAAGCTAATCTAGAGAAGGCAAAATTAGATAATGCTAAATTGGGATGGTGTAATTTATTTCGAGCTAAAAAAGTTGATTTATCCATGGCAGAATACAACGACACTACTATTGGACCTAATGGGTATTAATTAATAATTAATAATTAATAATTAATAATTAATAATTAATAATTACTTCTCCTTAAAATTATAGGATTGGCAAAAAGAATTTTTTGTCTTGATTTATTCTTTGAGTCAGAGACTTTCAACCTTAATTATTTGGTAAAAAAATCGACTGTTTAGCAATGTAAATAATGGTTTGGGGACATTTCAAGGTTGGTTTATTTTACCTACCAACTTAGCTAAAAATTTTAACCCCTAGCAGCACCTAATTTTTGTAAAAAGTTTATGGCTCACACCTTATTTATTTTTACTTGATTTGATATAATAGAAGTTTTGCATAAATAATATATAGTTGCTGACAGGAGACAAAATAATGGCCAAAATGTATTATGATACCGATGCCAACCTGGACATCTTAAACAACAAAACTATTGCCATCATTGGCTATGGTTCCCAAGGTCATGCTCACGCCCTAAATCTCAAAGATAGTGGCTCAAAAGTAATTGTAGGACTATATCCAGGTAGTAAATCTGCCCACAAAGCAAAAGAAGCAGGTCTAGATGTTTACCCAGTAGACAAAGCTGCCGAAAAAGCAGACCTAATTATGATTCTTTTGCCAGACGAAGTGCAGAAAACCGTCTATAAAAACGAAATTGAACCTAATCTCACAGAAGGAAAAATTCTAGCCTTTGCCCACGGCTTTAATATTCATTTTGCTCAAATTATACCTCCATCAAACGTAGATGTCGTTATGGTTGCCCCCAAAGGACCTGGACATTTGGTTAGACGGACTTATGAACAAGGAGAAGGAGTACCTTGTCTATTTGCCATCTTCCAAGATGCTTCTGGTCAAGCACGCGATCGCGCCATGGCTTATGCCAAAGGTATCGGTGGAACTCGCGCAGGTATCCTCGAAACCAGCTTCCGGGAAGAAACTGAAACTGACCTCTTTGGCGAACAAGCTGTTCTCTGTGGTGGCCTAAGTGAATTAATCAAAGCCGGGTTTGAAACTCTAGTAAATGCAGGTTATCAGCCAGAATTAGCTTACTTTGAATGTCTCCACGAAGTCAAACTAATTGTCGATCTCGTTGTTGAAGGTGGCCTAGCAAAAATGCGCGACAGTATCTCCAATACTGCTGAATTTGGCGACTATACTCGTGGCCCTCGCATCGTTAATGACCAAACTCGTGCCGAGATGCGGAAAATCCTAAGCGAAATTCAATCTGGTCAATTTGCCCGTGAATTTGTCATGGAAAACCAAACAGGCAAACCTGTATTTACCGCCATGCGTCGCCAACAAGCAGAACACCCTGTTGAAGAAGTGGGTAAAGACTTGCGCGCTATGTTTAGCTGGCTGAAAAAACACGCTTAATTTTTTGAGTCTAAAGAAGAAGAATTTAAAAAATAACTTTAAATTTTCCACCTTGATCAGAAACCTACATAATTAGGGTTTGCGCTCAAAAGTCTTTTAGTAGGGGTAGGAGACAGGAGACAACCCACCCCTCGCCCCTCCCCCTCCCCCTTCCCCTCCACCGGAGGGGAAGACAGGAGGAATGGGAATGAGCGAGGAGGTAGGAGCGGGCGTTTTGTCCCAAGATTGTTCTGCCCAACTCTTGACCAAAATCCGCTCCTAAATTGAACCATTACCACCTAAAACCTCGCACTTTTTGATACTTAAAAATGCGCTCAATTTTTATCTGTAAAGACTTTTAGATTTAATCAGCAAGCCCTAATATCATGTCCGGATAATTAGTGATGAAAAAACTTTCTCCTGTTCTTCCCTCTTCTTCCTTCCCCTCCTGGGAGGGGGAGGGGCGAGGGGTGGGTTGACTCCTGACTCCTGACTCCTGACTCCTGACTCCTCTCTCATTATTTATAACTATTCAACCGGACATGATATCAAATGGGTTCTATATAAATCAAAAGCCAAAATTCTCTAGTCAAAATTAAAATACCTTCCCTCAGAACATACTTTGATTTTGAGCTTTGAACTTTGACTTTTGAATCTTAATTAGGGTTTGCTGATTAAATCTGAAAGTATTGACAGGTAAAAGCTCAAGCCATTGTATGTGTTCTAGCGGTGCCAGCTTTTTGCCTTCAATAGCTCAAAAATTAAGGATTTTGGCAGACAGTGGGGGAAAAATTGGGAGACAATTGTTCCAACTAAATCTTCTGTAATCCACCATTTCTCCTGACTACTGACTACTGACTACTGACTACTACCAACAGCAAAAAGACTAGTGAAGCGCAAACCCTAATTATATCAAATCCGGTAGCATCGGTGTAATTAGATGGGGAGATGGGGACCTACCCCAGCCTCTCCCCAACCCACCCCCACCCCTCCCAGGAGGGGAAAATGGGGAAATATTTGGTAATCGTTGAAGATGGAACATTTTTTTATACCGAATTAAACGGATTTGATATTACATTCCATTACGCAGGATAAATGCGTAGACGTCGGTTAGGCTCATCTCCAAAACTAGCAGACTTCAAGCGATAATGTTCCACGAGTTCGTGCTGCATCTTCCGCACCTTTGGAGACCGTGGCAAAAGTTCCACAGGTTGTCCCTTTGGAATCACAATTTGTTCCACTGCTAACCGTGCTTCCTCCAAAGCCTCCATCTCATCTTCCGAAGCTGAAGCAGCAAACAAATTCAAGTCAGCAAACTCAGGAGTGCTAGGATCTTCCATATCCAATAACCGTCGCAGTGCCTTAGCAATTTGAGGCAAACCACTATTCTTAATCACATGAATAGGTACATGACGAGCCTTAGCAATATGCCGTAACTTAGACTGTTTCCGGGTGTGCGTTCGCAAAGCCAACACCACATCTGCACTATCAATATCCTTAGTCAAAACCACAGGCAAACCCAAAGTACTAATCACCTGTTCCATTTGATGACGTGGAATTGCATAAGGATAAATATGCAAAGGCAAATCCTCACCATTCGGACCAGTCGCCTGAGCTTCCCAACCCCCTACACTACCATTAGAAAACATCCCATTTCCCGAGAAAGACTCATCCAATAATTCTTCAAAAGACTTAGACTCAGAAACCTCTACCGATCGATTAACTTGACCTGTATTAGGCAATGGCATAATATAACCAGAATCACGAAAACCACTACGAGAAGTCAACATTCCCCCTGACTGTCCCAATAGCGCTCCCGCATTCTGATTAACACCCCCACCCAATCTTGGAGTACTATTATACTCTCGCGTAATCTTCACCTCACCATTCTCATCCACAGTCCTCACTTGTGGATTAGGTTTCTGCCCCCGCAGCAAAGCATCAACAGTATCAGCCACCTGTTCGTGAACCACCCAACGTTGTCTTTCCAACATTTCCACAGCAATTTCAAAAGTAGGCGGCGCTTTACGTTCCAGAACAGTTTTTTGAGAACCCCGACGTCGTGCTTCATCATCTCCCAAAGTTACAGCCTGAATACCCCCAATTAAATCTGATAGAGTCGGATTTTTTACCAAATTTTCCATCTGATTACCATGAGCAGTCCCCACTAACTGTACGCCACGCTCTGCAATAGTCCTCGCTGCCAGAGCCTCTAATTCCGTACCAATCTCATCAATCACAATCACTTCTGGCATATGATTTTCCACCGCCTCAATCATCACTTGATGTTGTTGTTCCGGGCGAGCAACTTGCATCCGACGGGCGCGACCAATAGCAGGGTGAGGAACGTCTCCATCCCCAGCTATTTCATTAGAGCTATCAATAATCACCACCCGTTTTTCTAATTCATCAGCCAGCACCCGTGCAATTTCTCGTAGTGCCGTTGTTTTTCCTACACCAGGGCGACCGAGCATCAAAATAGACCTTCCGGTTTCCACTAACTCGCGAATCATACCAATTGTGCCAAAGACTGCCCTCCCCACTCGACAAGTTAAACCAATAACTTCTCCCGTGCGATTGCGAATAGCACTAATCCGGTGTAGCGTTTGCTCAATACCTGCTCGATTATCACTGCTAAAATTACCAATTCGTTCTATGGAATAATTAAGGTCTTTTCTAGAAATAGGAATTTCGCCCAGGTATTCTGCATGGGATGGAAAACGAGCTTCTGGGAGACGACCCAGATCCATCACAATTTCGATTAGGTTATTTCGCTGTTGATGTTGCAGTAGAGGCCGTCTAATTTGGTCTGGTACAATTTCTAGTAATCTATTAAGGTCGTCTGTAATCTGCATACTTTGTTAAAAGTGACTTCTATTCTACTGGGTAAGAAAAAAGCTTTTGAGGCAAGAACTGAAACTATGATTTATATCAATTCCGGCGACTGACCGAATTATAAATCTTGAGGGGGCGAGCTTAACACATACATACTGAAGTTTAAGCGTTTTTACCCTGATTTCAACCTGCCTTCTATTTCCATATCGGTATCAAAGAAAATTCTTTTATGGAAATTCATTACTAATTCCTCATTCTACTGAGATGATCCGACTTTGTTTTATTTGGGAAACCAGAGAGTTAGCTAAACTGACAGCTTCCCAAAGAAGTTCCGGTAAAACTTCCAGCTTTGTTAGCTGGGAATCATTAGTGAGTTCTTTGGCATTAACGCTAGTTGTGCTGTAGACAGATTCAATTGCCTGCAGCTGTGATTTGTGCATTTTTTCTAATTTTTCCAAAATTGGTGACAACAAAACGCGAGCATAGCTACCATAAGCTACACCAGATACAAATCTATTTTCCGGAATATAAGTATTTAAATTTTTAGCAGAGTTTCCCTGTTCGTTATTCTCAGAAGCTAGCAAACCTTTAGCAACAAGCTTGGCTACAGTAAAATTATTTGTGCCTCCTGCTAACTGTACATACCCTGGTAGTTTTGCATTCAACACCTTTTGACTCAATGCGATCGCCGCCATTGTACTACCTGCCCCAATATCTCCACTCATCGGTTTACCATCAGTTTGCCAGATTAGAGCGCAAGGAAGAGGAGAAATAATTTCATACAAACTTTGTAAATATTCTACTAGCCCTTCTCCATCAGGGCAACTAATAGCAATTAGTTTTAATTGACTTACCCAAGGTTTTATGCTTTTCCAGAGTCGCTGAAAATCACTTTCTCTTCCCACTTGAGTATGAATTTCAATGGCATCTACACCAGTCTGCAATACTAATGATGCAATAGAAGTAGGAGTAGATACATAAGAACGAGCCTGTATTAGTTGCTTAGGACATACAGACAAACATCTTCCACAACCATAGCAAAGTTCATCTATAACCCCTGAATTACCAGGAGTTATAGTATCTCTATCTTCAGAAAAAACTATAGCATCTGCCGGACAGACTCTCTGACAAGGTCGCCAGCAGTCTGTGGGGCAAACAGTAGGGTCAAACTCAGCTTTGCGAAAATGAGGATCTTCTCCATCATTGATACTTACCATTATCCATGGTGCTGTTCTGTAGCCAAATCCCTGTGAATTGGCCCAATCTTGGAGACCACTTGCAACCTGTAAAGCCTGCCCAGCAGAAGCGATCGCCGCCGGATCGGCAGCCACATCAATACAATCCGCACCTGCCAAAGTATAAGCTAATGTTAAATTTCTTACTGTTGGCAGGTGTTGGAAGCTGGCCCCACAGATTAACTTAAACCAGTGGCCTTTTTTTAGCGAAATTAGGGGAGAATAGCGTTCTCTCACGCTGTATATAGTAGAGCCTTTAGCTCAAAAAAACTTGAAGTACAAAGATAAAATATTAGCTCAAAAAATTCTTTAACTAGCTATCAGCTTGGACGTTCCGGAATGCTCGGCAAACAGCATTTAGCTGTCAGCTGAAAATTCGAGGGTTTAAGTCCCCCACTATATTTGAAAAAATTAGTGGTGGGTGTTAATGTAGGTTTTAATCTCTCATTATACACCAAGAATAAGCTGACTGCTGATAGCTGACTGCTGACTGCTACTTTAAGCAGGCACCAAAGCATCTTGAAGTGGTGTCCATCTAAAGAAGCGATCGCCTCCCATTTCCACTATTACCTTGACTCGTGGTTCTGATTTAGGTAGTACAGTTAAATACTCAATTTCTTGACTAGATAGAATCTGGCCTTCTATAATCCACAGAACCAAACCCTTAGCTTTAGGTGGTAATTGTTCCAATCGATAGCTGACAATTGGCGGTACATAGTAAACATAACCAACTGCTGGGCCATTGCCCGTGCTTTTCTTACCTAAGTGAGGAGGTCTGACTCCATGCACCCCTGTCAGATACATGGCCAAGTCCCCAAGACCTCTAGCAGTAATATTGTGACTTACATAGCCAGAAGCCCTTAAACGACGTTGATAACGTCCTTCAAACCCTCCTTCCAAAGGAACATAAACGGCCAAAGACCCAGACTTCTCCAAATCCTTAATCATTCCTCGACCAGTCGTAATCAGTGCCATGCTCAATCTTGTCCCTAATTTTTAAATTGTAGGTGGTTATATCTGGATTATAGTTGTTTAAACCAAAGATAGTTCATAAAAATATGGTCACATAAGACATATCCTTATTTTGCAGGTGTTATTCTGACGCTCGTGTTAGCGTAGCTCCTCCGGAGGAGGCACTACAACACCCTCTATCCCATAGTCAAAGACAAAAGGGAGCTGCTTTTTTCATTATGTTTAGAGAACCGTTGACATCAGCATTGATTAATCTTTTGCTGGCGGTACGATACTTGTCTTCCTAGCGACCTCAAAAAAAATTATTTAAACTACTAGACAAGTCCTAGTAAATACTATACAATTATATATTGTCGCCAAAAAAAGTGAAGTAATGGGTAAGTATAGCCTATATCAACCCTATGATTGAGTTCAATCTTAGATTGGGGTTATACAAAGGTTAGTAACTTATTACTTGGCTAGCTATTTCAAGGCTAAAAATCAAGAAATAGTAAGTTTTGTAAGTTTCTATACTTCCTAGAAGAGAAAGGATACTGATTAGCAAGCTACTCAAGTCCTGGCGACCATAAAGCTAAGAACTAGAGCTAAAGACAAAAAGCTAAAAAATAATAGCTGGTAAATGTAAATATGATCGTTATCACTAAACGATGATATTGTATTTTCTTGCTGAGTATTAGTTCCGTAATTTCTCTAGTACTTTAAGAGAAAAAATTAGAATCAAAATTAATACAAGCTTAAGTAATTAGTTAAGTCTAGCAACGGTACTGGTTTAATACTAAGAATATTTTTAATTGTGATGTTATTTTAAAAAGCATCAAAGTTGATAATCAACTTGGTTAAAGCAGTAAAACCTATCCGAATAAAATCAAACAGAAGTTAACTATTACTAGCGATAGACTTAGGGCGATCGCTCCTAAGAAATAGTCAGGAAATTAACCACTGTTGTAATTAAGATATTAGGATAAGTTTAAACTATTATTTATGTGTAAATAGTATGATTTATTAATTATTAGGTACAAAACTGTCTGTTAAAAAAGACAAATTATTTCAAATAAAAACATTATTGTTGTAGTTGATAAAAAAAGTATAGGAGAGCGACAGTGGTAGTTGGTATCCTGGGCAAAAAACTAGGCATGACACAAGTATTTGAACCTGAAACAGGAGCAGCAATTCCTGTAACAGTAGTACAAGCAGGTCCATGTGTAGTAACCCAAATTAAAACCGAACAAACAGACGGTTATACTTCAATTCAAATAGGATATGGAGAAGCCAAAAATAAAACCCGTCAACTCAATATCAAAGAACCAAAAGAAGTTAATAGATACTTGACTAATGCTCAACAAGGACATTTAGTTAAATCTGGTGGTATTCCCTTACGTCATCTACGAGAATACAGAGTAGAAAATACAGGTAACTTTGAACTAGGTCAACAAATAAAAGTCGATCTATTTGAAGCAGGCCAACTCGTTGATGTCACGGGAAAAAGTATTGGTAAAGGCTTTGCTGGCTATCAGAAACGTCATAACTTTAGACGTGGACCAATGGCGCATGGTTCCAAAAACCATCGTTTGCCTGGTTCCACAGGCCCAGGAACAACACCAGGGCGTGTTTATCCAGGTAAGAAAATGGCAGGACATTTAGGAAACGTGCGAGTCACTACTAGAAAACTCAAGGTAGTGAGAATAGATACAGAAAGAGACCTATTGCTGATCAAAGGAAGCATTCCTGGTAAACCAGGCACATTAGTCAGCATTGCTCCAGCCAACATAGTAGGTCAGAAATAGAAAAAAATTTTTGAGAAAATAAAGATGGTTGATTGTGTCATAAAAAACTGGCAAGGTGAAGAAGTTGGACAAGCAACTCTCAACTTACGAGTAGCAAAAGAAGAAAGTGCAGCTCATGTTGTTCATAGGTCCTTGAGACTACAAATGGCGAATAACCGCCAAGGAACAGCCAGCACGAAAACAAGATCGGAAGTCAGAGGTGGAGGTCGTAAACCTTGGCGACAAAAAGGAACAGGTAGAGCAAGAGCAGGTTCGATCCGTTCACCTCTGTGGCGTGGTGGTGGTGTAATTTTTGGTCCTAAACCAAGAGATTACTCCCATAAAATGAACCGTAAGGAAAAACGTCTAGCACTTAGTACCGCCTTTCAAAGTCGCTCAGAAGACTTAATTGCGATCGAAAATTTTTCCGACCAATTAACAAGACCGAAAACCAAAGAATTAGTCCAAGCGATCGTTCGTTGGGGAGTAGAACCAGAATCTAAAGTTCTGCTGGTATTAGAAGAGAAACAAGAAAATGTATATCTCTCAGGTCGTAATATTGCGAAACTGAAAATCTCTCTAGCTAATAACTTGAATATTTACGATATTCTAGAAGCAGATAAAATCATAGCTACAGCAGCAGCAATAGAGAAAATTCAGGAGATGTATGGGGATAAAAGTTGATTCACGAGACTTAGTAGATATAGTCAAATGTCCAGTTGTTACAGAAAAAGCTACTAGATTAATGGAACTAAATCAATACACATTTGATGTAGATCCAAGGGCAACAAAGCCAATGATCAAAGCAGCAATTGAACAACTATTTGAAGTCAAAGTAACAGGTATGAATACCCTAAATTTACCAAGAAAAAAGAAAAGAGTAGGTAAATTTCAAGGCTTCAAACCTAGATACAAAAGAGCAATTGTCAGCTTAGAAGATGGAGAACCAATTAGGAAAGTTCTATTCCCAGACCTATAAACCCATTTGGGGTCTATTTATGTAGTTAAAAAGATAGGGAAATGGGAAGATAATAAATATTCTACCTTTTTACCCGATTATATTTCTCGACCTCCTAACTCCTATCCTAAAAACTCGTACTTTTACCAATGGTATTCAAGTACAAACTCAACAACCATCAAATTTTCAAGTATTTCAGGAAGGTCAAGTATTGCCAATGACAGCCCAAGCTAAAATATCTGGTCAAGTGATTAATTTGCAGGTGCCGAAAACTCCGGAACAGCATGCAAGTGGTCTGATGTACAGAACTGAGTTAGCTGACGATCAGGGAATGCTTTTCTCTTTTGACCCACCTCGTCAGGTTAACTTCTGGATGAAAAATTGCAAAATATCTCTTGATATGATATTCCTTCAGTCTGATGTCGTTCAAGCGATCGCTGTTGATGTTCCTCCTTGTGTAGCTGACCCTTGTCCAATGTATGGTTCTGGTGTACCAGTCGATCAAGTTATTGAAATACGAGGAGGACGTACTAAGGAATTAGGCTTGAAGGTAGGAGATCGGATTATAATTAGGAATGAGAATTCTATTATATATAGAGGTTAAATTGCCTAAGTTCCATACTCTCTGAGTTCTGAAAAAAAATCTGGACTTTATTGAATTCTCATTCCTGAATCTCGCTATGGCTGTAAGTGAGAGCTACGCTGCTAACGCGTTTAACGACCGTGACAGCTTGTGGACTGGATAACGCCGACGTTGCCAGGTAGAAACAGGAATAGAACAGGCTATCTATAGATAATCATAGATTTTTATAGATAATTGTAGGTTTCTAAGAACGGTAATTATTCTCCTTTAAAAATTAAAAAGGTCATTAGCCAACCTTAGTAGTTGCTAGATTATTTTAAAAGCTGAATGCTGAATGCTAATAGCTGAACGCTTACTGTAAAATATAATGAAATAGAGCAAAAAAATTATGGGTATTCGTTCCTATCGACCCTATACTCCAAGTACCCGAGAACATAGTGTATCAGACTTTGCTGAGATAACTAGCTCAAAACCAGAAAAGTCTCTGGTAAAAAACAAGCATAGACGAAAGGGTCGTAACAACCGTGGTATAATTACCTGTCGTCACCGAGGTGGAGGTAGCAAGAAACTATATCGTGTTATCGACTTCCGTCGTAACAAACATAATATTCCGGCCAAAGTAGCATCAGTAGAATACGACCCGAACCGGAACGCCAGAATAGCACTGCTACATTATCAAGATGGAGAAAAACGTTATATCCTTCATCCTGTAGGATTAAAAGTTGATACATCTGTTATTTCAGGCATCAACGCTCCCATCGAAATTGGCAACGCTTTACCTCTGAGTCAAATTCCCCTGGGTACAGACGTTCATAATGTAGAACTTGTTCCAGGAAAAGGAGGACAAATAGTCCGTGCTGCTGGTGCTGCTGCTCAATTGGTAGCAAAAGAAGGCGAGTATGTAACAATCAAACTCCCTTCTGGCGAACGGCGTAAAGTCAGAGCAAGTTGCTACGCCACTATTGGTCAAGTAGGCAACATCGATCATCGAAATATTAGCTTAGGAAAAGCAGGTCGCAATCGCTGGAAAGGCAAAAGACCAACAGTTAGAGGTAGTGTGATGAACCCAGTCGATCACCCTCATGGTGGTGGTGAAGGCCGGGCACCAGTTGGTAGAAGCGGACCAGTTACTCCTTGGGGTAAGCCAGCATTAGGTCTGAAAACTCGTAAGAAGAAAAAACGGAGTGATGCTTTGATAGTACAACGTCGTCGTAAATCTTCTAAACGAGGTAAAGGTGGACGGCAAAGCTAAAAGCAGTCTAACGAAGTCAGAAGTCAGAAGTCAGAAGTCAGAAGTTGTTTTTGTAATGTGGATGCGTAAGCAACTCCCAAAAAACATTTCTCCTTAAAAAGCGGGGCTTTAGACCCAATTATTTTGATAAATCTAATATAGTGCATCAACTTGAGCAATTCTGACTTTAGTGAAACAGCAGAACATCTGTAACTTGAACAAATATTAGCTAAAATCGGCGGGTTCGGTGCCCCCACTATATTTGAAAAGGTTTGTGATGTGGGTGTTCTGGGTGTTTGTAGACGCAGAGCGGCAACTCTATAGTATCCTCAATCATACGCCTTGAGAGCTGATGGCTGATAGCTGACCGCTGACTGCTATTTCAATAGTATTAAATCAATCATAAATTTAATTATGGCTCGATCATTAAAAAAAGGACCATTCATCGCAGATCATCTATTGAAAAAAATAGAAGATTTAAACGAGAAAAATCAAAAACAAGTAATTAAAACTTGGTCAAGAGCTTCAACTATTATTCCTGATATGGTGGGTCATACGATCGCAGTACATAACGGACGCCAACACGTCCCTGTTTTCATCTCTGATCAGATGGTAGGCCATAAATTAGGGGAATTTGCACCGACGAGGACATATCGAGGTCACGGCTCAGATAGAAAGTCTAAAAGATAAATAGAAAACTTGTTGAAATTGATAATTGGAGAAAGGTATGCCTGTAGATACCAGTGCAGAAGTAAAAGCAATAGCCCGTTACATCCGAATGTCTCCCTTTAAAGTGCGACGTGTACTAGATCAAATTCGCGGCATCTCTTACCGCAAAGCATTGATTATACTTGAATTTATGCCATATCGTTCCTGCGACCCTGTGCGTAAAGCATTGCGTTCAGCAGCAGCGAATGCCGAGCATAATCGAGGAATAGACCCAGAAACCTTAATTGTATCCAAAGCTTTTGCCGATCAAGGGCCTTGTTTACCACGCTACCGACCCCGCGCTCAAGGTCGTGCTTACAGAATTCGTAAACCTACTTGTCACATTACAGTTGCAGTAGCTCCTGTAGTCGATGAGTAAGGAAAAGAATTTGAACGATTAGATTAAATTAATTTAAGTTATAGAAGTAATGGGACAAAAAATACATCCAATTGGTTTTAGATTAGGCATAACTCAAGAGCATCGCTCTCGCTGGTATGCTGATGCTAAAAACTACCCAGATCTGTTGGAAGAAGACCACAAAATTCGTAAATATGTAAAGCAAACTCTAACAAATGCAGGTATCTCTCAAGTCAGAATTGAGCGAAAGGCAGACCAGATAGACTTAGAAGTTAGCACTGCTAGACCAGGTGTAGTGGTTGGTAGAGGTGGAGCAGGTATTGAATCTTTGAGAGTAGGTTTACAACAACTTTTGGGTAGCAACCGTCAAATCAGAATCAACGTTGTTGAAGTTACAAAAGTAGACAGTGATGCCATGCTTCTTGGCGAGTACATTGCTCAACAACTAGAGAAAAGGGTTTCTTTTCGTCGAGTTGTACGCCAAGCTATAACTAGATCTCAAAAGGCTGGCGTAGAAGGCATAAAAGTGCAGGTAAGTGGAAGAGTCAATGGAGCAGAAATCGCTCGTACCGAGGTAACAAGAGAAGGTAGTGTGCCATTGCATACATTGAGAGCGGACATTGATTATGCCTACTGTACTGCTAAAACAATTTACGGCATCCTGGGGATCAAGATTTGGATCTTCAAAGGAGAAATTATTCCTGGTCAAGAAGATGTGGGAAATGCTCAAGTAAATCAACCAAAACGTAGACAACAAAAACGTCGTCAGCAATATGAAGACAGGTCTAACGAAGGTTAATGAAGTCAGAACTCAGAAGTCACAAGTCAGAAGTTGTTTTTGTAACGGGGATGAGTGAGCAACCGTCCAAAAACCCGGTCGCCAATCAAGGCGGGGTTTTAGAGCCAATTATTTTGATAAATAACTTCAAAGCATTTAACTGAGTTTCTAGGAAAATACTAAATTAAGCACAAAATAGTAGACTATGTTAAGTCCTAAAAGAACAAAATTCCGTAAACAGCAACGCGGACGAATGAGAGGTAATGCAAATAGTGGCAATAGCATTGCCTTCGGTGAATTTGCTCTCCAAGCATTAGAACCTTCTTGGATTACTTCCCGTCAAATAGAAGCTTCTCGTCGTGCCATGACTCGTTATATCCGTAGGGGTGGGAAAATATGGATTCGTATATTTCCAGATAAACCTGTGACAATGCGAGCAGCAGAAACCCGTATGGGTTCTGGTAAAGGTGCCCCAGAATATTGGGTAGCAGTAGTTAAACCAGGGCGCATTATGTTTGAGTTAGGTGGAGTTGCAGAAGACATAGCTCGCGAAGCTATGCGTTTGGCATCATTTAAGTTGCCAATTAAGACTAGGTTTATTACACGCGATGGAGATTAATAATCTATGCCTTTTCCTAAAATAGAAGAAGTGAGGAATTTGAGTGATGACGAGCTTGTCGCTGAAATAGTTAACACTAAGCGAGAATTGTTCAATTTACGGATGTTAAAAGCCACCGGAAGATTGGAAAAACCTCATCTGTTTAAACACAATCGTCATCGACTGGCTCAATTGTTAACAATAGAAAGAGAACGAGAATTAGAAAAAGAAGCAGAAGTTTCTACTCAAGAAGTAGCAGAATCAGTTTCAAACCCATCTTCAACTACCAGTGTTGAAGCAGCAGATGACACAGAATAAATTAAAACTTTAATAAGTGTTGCAATTAGTAAATTATTAATTGTTTACATTGTATTAAAAGTATTTATCGGGAAAATTAAAGAACACTTTATTATTCATAAAACAAGGAAAATTATGGCAGCTAAAGAAAGAGTAGGTGTAGTTGTCAGCAACAAAATGGACAAAACAATAGTGGTGGCGATCGAAAACCGCTCTGCTCACCCCAAGTACGGCAAAACAGTTGTGAAAACTAAAAAATATAAAGTTCACGACGAAGAAAATAAATGCAATGAAGGCGATCGAGTTCGGATTACAGAAACTCGTCCAATGAGTCGTACTAAACGTTGGCAACTTGCTGAGATCCTCAACTCCAAGATTAGTTAATGGTTGGTTTTATTGGTCTTTGTAAACCTATTAAAATTAACAAATCAATTAACTTTAATTCCAACACATCTATCAAACATCACAAAAACAGCAATGATTCAACAACAGTCCATATTAAATGTAGCTGATAATAGCGGTGCCCGAAAATTAATGTGCATCCGTGTAATAGGTGGTGGCAATCGCCGCTATGCTCGTATAGGTGACGTTATAATAGCTGTAGTCAAAGACGCATCTCCTAATATGGCTGTCAAAAAGTCAGATGTAGTGAGAGCTGTTGTTGTCCGTACTAGGAAAGGTTTACGTCGAGAGACCGGCATGAGTATTAGATTTGACGATAATGCAGCAGTAATTATTAACCAGGATGGAAATCCACGAGGAACTCGTGTATTTGGTCCAGTAGCTCGTGAATTACGAGATAAAAATTTTACTAAAATCGTATCCCTAGCACCGGAGGTACTATAAATGGCTTCTAAAAAGAAAAAACCTCAAATGAGCGCACAGGGAAAACCTATACGCTATAAAATGCACGTTAAGAAAGGTGACACAGTTCAAATAATTGCCGGAAAAGATAAAGGCAAAGTAAGCGAAATTATTAAGGTGTTGCCAAAAGTTAGCAAAGTTGTAGTGAAAGATGTTAACGTCAAAACAAAGCACGTTAAACCTCAGCAAGAAGGAGAGTCAGGTAAGATTGTTACAATTGAAGCTCCGATTCACAGTTCTAATGTGATGCTCTATTCGAGCAAAGAAAAGGTAGCTAGTCGCATTTGTTACATATTTACAGATGATCGTCGCAAAGTGCGAAAGCTCAAAAAAACAGGAGAAATTATTGATTAATCATAAGTAAATAATGGTTAAAATTAGTAAATTAAAGATTAGAATCAAATCACTATTTACTGGATAAATTACTAAACTAATAGTTACCAAAACTATGGCAGAAAGACTAAAGAATTTTTACCAAGAAAAAATTGTTCCCAAAATGATGGAGCAATTTAAGTATAAAAATATTCACCAGGTACCAAAACTGGTTAAAGTAACATTGAACCGGGGTTTAGGGGAGGCATCTCAAAATGCTAAAGCTCTAGACTCATCAATCAAAGAAATAGCTACAATTACAGGCCAAAAACCAGTAGTAACTAGGGCGAAAAAAGCGATAGCTGGCTTTAAAATTCGTAACGGAATGCCAGTAGGAGTTATGGTGACTCTACGCTCTGGAAAAATGTATGAATTCCTAGACCGACTAATTAATTTAGCATTACCTAGAATTAGAGATTTTAGAGGCATAAATCCTAAAAGCTTTGACGGTCGAGGAAATTACAGCTTAGGCATAAAAGAGCAGTTAATTTTTCCAGAGATAGAATATGACAGTATTGATCAAATTCGAGGAATGGACATTTCAATTATTACTACAGCTAACACTGATGAGGAAGGCCGCGCCTTACTTAAAGAAATGGGAATGCCCTTTCGGAATAATTAACTTAAAGTAGTTAAGGAAAAAAGGAAAAAATGGCGGCTAACGACACAATATCAGATATGTTGACGCGAATTCGCAACTCCTGCATGGCGCAACATACAACCACAAAAGTTCCAGCAACAAAGATGACTCGCAGTATTGCTAAAGTATTGAACGAGGAAGGTTTTATTGGTGGATTTGAACAAGAAGGTGAAGGTATTAAGAAGTTCTTAGTAATTTCTTTAAAATACAAAGGCAAAAATCGACAACCGATTATTAGATATCTGAAACGAGTTAGTAAACCTGGACTCCGGGTCTATAAAAATCGTAAAGAATTACCACGAGTTTTAGGTGGAATAGGAATAGCTATTATTTCCACATCTAGTGGAATTATGACTGATAGAGAAGCTAGAAAAAGAGGCATCGGAGGAGAAGTCCTTTGTTATGTTTGGTAGTAATTATTAATTATTAATTATTAATTATTAATTATTAATTATTAATTACCTCTTCTTTAAAAGAACAGGATCAACTCAAAGTTTTTTTCTTTTTATCTCTGTAAAAAAGGAAGCTTGAAACCACTTTGTTTTTGGTAAAACTGTTGATTTCGTGTCTTGAATTGATGTAATTAAAACTTTTGCAAGAGGTCTGTTCGAGAGCTATTCACTAACCGAAAGAAAACAATATCTAGCAATCTAATATATATACAAAGAAAGCTATGTCTCGAATTGGTAAACTTCCAATCAAGATTCCCAAAAAAGTGACCATTACCATTGATGGTCAAAAAGTAACAGTAAAAGGCCCGAAAGGTGAACTTTCTAGGGTGATATCGCCAGAAATAGCTGTTGAAGAGCAAGAAGACACTATTGTGGTTAAACCACGAACTGAAACTCGCCGTGCTCGTCAGCAATATGGCCTATCTCGAACTTTAGTTGCCAATATGGTCGAAGGCGTATCAAAGGGATATGAAAAGCGACTACAGATTCAAGGAGTAGGATATCGTGCTCAAGTTCAAGGCAAGAACTTGATCTTAAACGTAGGTTACAGTAAACCAGTAGAAATGCCTCCTCCTGATGGTATTCAGGTGGCAGTAGAAAATAATACTAATGTAATTGTTACTGGTATCAATAAAGAATTGGTAGGAAATACTGCTGCGCGAATTCGTGCTGTTCGTCCACCAGAAGTATACAAAGGTAAAGGCATTCGCTATGCAGGTGAAATGATTAAACTCAAAGCAGGTAAATCAGGTAAGAAATAGACAATGAAGTATACTCGTAAAGACTCTGTCAGAAAACGGCATCGTCGGGTGCGAAAAAAGGTATTTGGTACATCAGAACGTCCTAGATTATCAGTATTTCGCTCAAATCTGCATATCTATGCTCAAGTGATTGATGATACTAAACAACATACCTTGGTTGCAGCATCAACTGTAGAACCAGAATTAAAATCAAGTTCCGGAGCTAACTGTGATGCTTCTGTGCAAGTAGGAAAATTAATTGCACAGCGGTCGCTGGAAAAAGGAATAGAAAAAGTAGTTTTCGACCGTGGTGGAAATATTTATCATGGCCGTGTAAAAGCTTTAGCTGAGGCAGCTCGTGAAGCTGGATTAGACTTCTAGATAATTAGTAAAGTTACACACAAAAAATGAACTTGACAAAAGGTAACAACTATGGCAGAACAACAGCAACGTCGTAAGAAAAATAACCGTACAAAAGAGAAAGAAAGTGAGTGGCAAGAAAGGGTTGTCCAAATCCGCCGAGTCACTAAAGTTGTTAAAGGTGGTAAAAACCTGAGTTTCCGAGCTATTGTTGTCGTAGGCAATGAAAAAGGTCAAGTGGGCGTCGGAGTAGGTAAAGCAGCAGATGTTATAGGTGCTGTCAAGAAAGGAGTTGCGGATGGCAAAAAACATATGATTGAAGTCCCTCTGACAAAATCTAACTCTATTCCTCATCTTGTAAATGGTTTTGGTGGTGGAGCTAAAGTGATCATGCGTCCAGCAGCACCAGGTACGGGAGTTATTGCGGGAGGAGCTGTGAGAACAGTTCTGGAACTAGCAGGTGTTCAGAATATATTAGCCAAACAGCTAGGGTCTAATAATCCATTAAATAATGCTAGAGCTGCTGTTAACGCCTTATCTGCTTTGAGAACATTGGCCGATGTTGCTCAAGAACGAGACCTACCTGTGGAACATCTATATGCTTAGAGCAGGCAACAGGCAAAAGTTTTAAGCACCCCTTTTGACCAATAAAGTAAGGTCTCAAGTCTCCCCTTTTAAGAAGATGAAAAAAGTCAGCTTCAGTATTTCAAGCCTCCCTATTGCATGAGGTACTGATAACTGATAACTGAAATGATGGTGGGGTATTGGACTCGCAAAAGAAAAGATAAAATTTGAATCTTGATCTTAGTGGCAAATTAATAGGTAGCAAGATAAAACAATATGAGATTAAAAGATGCAATTCCTAAAAAAGGTTCTCAGAAACGCCCTCGTAGATTAGGACGAGGCATCTCGGCAGGTCAAGGTGCAAGCTGTGGTAAGGGGATGCGTGGTCAAAAATCTCGGTCTGGTAGCAGTACTAGACCTGGTTTTGAAGGTGGTCAAAATCCTCTTTATCGTCGCTTGCCAAAGTTAAAAAGTTTTCCGATGGTAAATCGGAAGAAATATACAATTATCAATGTGGGTAAGTTGGCATCATTACCAACTAACACAGAGGTAACTCTTGCCTCTCTAATGGAAGTGGGAATTATTACAAGTAATGATGGACCGCTCAAAGTCCTCGGAGATGGAGAGTTGAATGTTGCTCTAAATGTTCATGCTATAGGGTTTACAGCTACAGCTCGTTCCAAAATAGAAGCAGCAGGTGGTAGTTGCCAACAAATAGGTAAGAATTAAGAATTAAGAATTTAGAATTTAGAATTACCTTTTCTTATAAATTTAAGAGGATTGGTTAGAAGGATTTTTTTTCTTTTTTCTTCATAATTTTCAGTAAACTTTCTAGTTTTTTCAAGTTATCTCAAGTAGAGTTTCAAAAGCTTTAGTTGAAGAAAAACCCTTAGTTATCAAACAAATAAAATCTCTAGAAGCGGAGGATTCTACCTAATTTTGCTAAAATCAAAAATATAAAATAAAAATCTCAAATAAATATGGACATTAGTAGAGATAAGGCACCAACTGCTCAAGAAACATTCTTGCAGATGGCCCAAGCAGCAGGGTTGCGGGGGCGACTGCTAGTGACAATAGGTTTACTTCTTTTGGTGCGTCTAGGTGTGTACTTACCAGTACCAGGAATAAATAGAGGAGCTTTTGAAGCAAGTATCGGAGATCAGGCTTTAACTGGATTTCTGGATTTGTTTTCTGGTGGAGGTTTCTCGGCATTAGGTATTTTTGCATTAGGCATTATACCTTATATTAATGCTTCAATCATCATTCAATTGATGACAGCAGCCTTACCAAGTTTAGAAAATCTGCAGAAAAATGAAGGTGAAGCAGGACGTCGTAAAATTTCTCAAATCACTCGCTATGTGGCCTTGGGTTGGTCAGTCTTACAAAGCTTTGGTTTAGCAATATTTCTGAATAGTTCATCTGCAAATATCAATGGATCGTCGGTAAGTGTCGCGATTAGTCCAGGGCCTCTATTTATTGCTAAGACTGTTTTAGCAATTACAGCAGGTTCCATGTTTGTGATGTGGATATCTGAATTAATTACAGAAAGAGGAATTGGTAATGGAGCATCATTGTTAATTTTTGTCAACATTGTTGCTGTGTTACCTCAGTCACTAGGCGACACTATTAAATTGTTTGAAGGAGGAGACCGTGCTATTGTCGGTCGTGCGATTGTTCTGCTTCTGGTATTCCTAGTGATGATTGTGGGTATTGTCTTTGTACAAGAGGGAAGTCGCAGAATTCCTATACTTTCAGCTCGTCGCCAAGTAGGTAGAAAACTTTATCGGGAAACAAAAAGTTATTTACCTTTACGATTAAATCAGGGTGGAGTAATGCCAATTATTTTTGCTTCTGCGGTCCTGATATTACCTGTATCCTTAGCTCAGTTTGCTAATAATCCACTGTTATCTCAGATTATTACTTCTATAAGTCCTAGTGGCCCGACTCCTTGGTTATATGCTCTATTTTACTTTGTTCTAATCTTATTCTTCAGTTATTTCTACGCTTCCCTAATTATGAATCCAGTGGATATGTCGCAGAACCTGAAGAAAATGGGGGCAAGTATCCCAGGTATTCGCCCAGGTAAAACTACTAGCGATTATATAGAGAAAGTTTTGAATAGGTTAACTTTCCTAGGAGCTATTTTTCTTGGTTTAGTAGCAATTATCCCTACGGCAGTAGAAAGTGCAACCCGTGTACCTACTTTTAGAGGATTAGGAGCTACCTCTCTGTTAATTCTAGTAGGTGTAGCGATAGACACAGCAAAACAAATTCAAACTTATGTGATCTCTCAGAGATACGAAGGAATGGTGAAGCAATAGTGGTAAAACTGATATTCTTAGGTCCGCCAGGAGCAGGCAAGGGAACGCAGGCATCTCGAATAGCAGAATTTTACCAAGTTCCTCATATTTCTACAGGTGATATTTTACGCAATAATGTGGCACAAAAATCTCCCCTGGGTTTACAAGCGAAAGAATACATGGACAAAGGTGAATTAGTTCCTGATCGACTCATCCTTGACATGGTTGAAGAAAGACTGAAACAAAATGATGCTCAAAATGGTTGGATTCTAGATGGCTTTCCGAGAAATGTAACTCAAGCAGATTTTGTAGAAAAACTTTTATCTGCAAGTAAGAATGGAAATGACACTCGAGAAGAAAAAGCTGAAATTAGTAATTCTTTGATGGTCATAAATTTAGAAGTTCCAGATAAGGTTTTAGTCAGTCGCTTATTATCAAGAGGTCGGCAAGATGATAATGAGGAAACCATAACAAATCGTTTAAAAGTCTATCATCAACAAACAGAACCTTTGATTGAATTTTACAAAGAACGTCAACAGCTAGTTACTATAGATGGAAATAACTCCGTTGATGCTGTGACTAATTCTCTAAAACAAGCTATTAGATGAGCGTCATAAGGTAAATAGGAATTAGATTTCGACCGACTTTTTCCACCCTCAAATTATCTATAGATAGTTGAAGCTGTTGATGCCAACTAAATGTTTAGAGATATGATTATAGCTCATACTCAATAACCTCTAAAAATAACAAATTTTTGATAAGATATGTTGAGGGGAATCACCTGAAATAACAGGCTGTTCCGAATATAAATTGGTAACTTGCAGCGTTGAGGTGATTAACAGTTGGCAAAACAAGATCTAATAGAAATGGAGGGTACAGTGACGGAGTCCCTACCGAATGCTATGTTCAGAGTAGACCTAGATAATGGGTTTAATGTGCTAGCTCATATTTCTGGTAAAATCCGTCGCAATTACATCAAAATTTTACCAGGCGATCGAGTCAAGGTAGAGTTAACACCTTATGACTTGACAAAAGGTCGAATTACATATCGGCTGAGGAAAAAGTAGTAATGATCGAATCTCTACTCAATAATTTGTAGAGAGATTATCTACTTGCTGAAAACATTAGTAAATGATACAATACTAAATTTGTAGTATTGCCATAATAAGGCATGAAAGTTAGAGCATCTGTCAAAAAAATGTGTGAAAAGTGTCGTGTTATTCGTCGTAAAGGACGAGTAATGGTTATATGCGTTAATCCCAAACATAAACAACGTCAAGGTTAAGCATATTTGATACAGGCAACAAATAATCTGATGCCTAATCATTAACCTAGTTTAAGCTTAATTTTAAGGTGATGGAGATAAAGTAAAGTGGCACGAATTGCAGGAGTAGACCTCCCACGCGATAAGCGTATAGAAATTGGTCTGACATACATCTATGGAATTGGACTATCTCGGTCTCAAGAAATTTTAGATGAAACTGGTGTAAATCCTGATACCAGGGTCAAGGATTTAAGTGATGCTGATATAGCAGCACTTCGTTCTACGGTTCAGAATAACTACCAAGTTGAAGGAGACCTTAGACGATTGGAAGCCATGAACATCAAGCGGTTGATGGATATTGGTACTTACCGGGGTCGTCGGCACAGGATGGGTTTACCAGTTAGAGGACAGCAGACTCGCACCAACGCCAGAACTCGTAGAGGTGTGCGTCGAACTGTAGCTGGTAAGAAAAAAGCCAGTGCGAAGAAATAGAAGTTTGTTTGTATCTTTATGTAAAGCTATTATAATCTAGTAGATACCTAGCTCACTAAAGGGCGGGAAAAATAACGTGGGATGTACCAAACTGGTAAGGGTTTATTGGTTAAGGCTGGCTTAAATAGTGCAGCGAACATACTTGCCTCTGGCACACTGCGTAAATGTAAAGTAGAGACACAATTAGGTATAAACCTAGTCTAGGTCTGTAGGCAAGTTTTGACCCTTGCTACCAGATTTCGGTTCTGGGAAACCAAAACTAAAAAAGCTAGGAGGTGTGGCTTTAGCCCCTAATCGTAGTAACAGTTGAGAATCCTTGTGCTTTTAAGCCGGGGAGAGGTCAATTAAGTACAAACAAATTGATGTGATTTAGTCAGATAGAAAGTAAATTCATCAACTTAGATTATCAACTCTGAAAGTCAATTTTATTGTCTCATTACACTATTAAATCAAGGAGACAAAAGAATTATTTCTAGTTAAGTTTGTTGACTTAGGTGAGAAAATTTTACCTTGGTTTTGAAACATAAAAGATTAGCTATCTCAGATATTACAACTATATATATCTATAGCTATATTACTAAAAGTAAAAACTCGATTGGGTAAAAAATCATCACATTAACTGAGTTAGCTATGTAGACTAGGATTTTGTTTTCAGATACAAAGCGTTGCTATTGCTATTTCTAAAAGTATAGCATTTAAAAAATCAATAGCCAACAAAAAAAAAGCTTATTTCTCAGACAATCTGTGATGTCAAACCAAAACACAATATTTCTAGTAACTTTAAGGATATAGCATAACTTTTAACGCTATATCAAAGCAAACAATTCTTATAAGATTTAAGATGAGAAATAAGTCCACTTGTTCTGAGAAAAGCACATTATTAACTTGAGATACCACTCATAAAGACAAATATGGCACGACAAACAGGTAAAAAAACAGGTGCAAAAAAGCAAAAAAAGAATGTGCCTAATGGGGTAGCTTACATTCAGTCTACCTTCAATAATACAATTGTAACTATTACTGACTTGAATGGTGAAGTAATTTCTTGGGCCTCAGCAGGTTCTAGTGGTTTCAAAGGAGCAAAAAAAGGAACTCCCTTTGCCGCACAAACAGCAGCAGAAAGCGCAGCACGTCGAGCTAATGACCAAGGAATGCGTCAGATTCAAGTAATGGTTAGTGGTCCTGGAGCAGGAAGAGAAACTGCTATTAGGGCTTTACAAGGGGCAGGACTAGAGATCACTTTGATCCGAGATATTACCCCAATTCCTCACAATGGCTGCCGTCCACCAAAACGGCGTAGAGTCTAATCAAATTATTAACTCTGGGGTTCAATGTTCAAGGGAGGTCACTCCGTGGCGCAGTTTCATTACGAGTGTATAGAGTCTAAAACTGACAAAGATCGTAGTCAGTACGGAAAATTTATTATAGAGCCACTAGCTCGCGGTCAAGGGACAACAGTAGGTAATGCACTGAGGCGGGTTCTACTATCTAACTTAGAAGGAACAGCCATTACATCAGTGAGGATAGCTGGGGTTAATCATGAGTTTGCCACAATCAAAGGGGTAAGGGAAGATGTTCTAGAGATCCTACTGAACATGAAAGAGGTTGTTCTCAAAAGCCATTCCAACCAACCACAAATTGGTAGAGTCAGGATAGAAGGGCCAGCAACATTAACTGCAGATCGTTTTGATGTACCTTCGGAGGTAGAAATAATCGATCGCAGCCAATATGTAGCTACCCTATCTCCTGGGTCAACTCTGGAGATGGAGTTTAGAATTGAGAAAGGGACTGGTTATAGAGCGGTAGATCGTACTCGCGATGATGTTACAGCTCTTGATTTTCTGCAAATTGATGCTATTTTCATGCCTGTTCGTAAGGTTAACTATACAGTTGAAGCTCGTATAGGTAGCTCTTTAGAAGAAGACCGACTCATTATGGAGGTTTGGACAAATGGCAGTTATACACCTCAAGATGCTTTGAGTCATGCTGCTAGTATCTTAATGAGTTTGTTTGAGCCACTCAAAGATATTACTAATATGGCAGAGCCTCCATCAGGAGAGCCTACAGATCCAACAAGTCAGATTCCAATAGAAGAATTACAACTATCGGTTCGGGCTTATAACTGTCTAAAAAGAGCGCAAATTAACTCTGTTGCAGACCTACTGGAGTACAGTCAAGAAGACCTATTAGAGATTAAGAACTTTGGTCAAAAATCTGCTGAGGAAGTTATAGAAGCTTTACAGAAACGCTTGGGAATAACTTTACCTCAAGAAAAAGTTGCTAAAGCTACTTAGAGGCCAAAAATCAGGAATTTAAACCAGTTTTTGTCAAGTGCATCAAAAATGTCAATCTGAAATACTATTGCTTTCAAAGATGACTGACCGAGTTTTTGAAGCTTTTAGTAACAGTATGGAAACACAAATCAAAAACATTAGCTCATATATTTTAGATACTCAAAGTAGTCATGCGTCATAGTCGTCGTGTTCCAAAGTTAGGAAAACCAGCAGATCAGCGTCGCGCTCTTCTGCGGTCTCTAGCAACTGAATTAATCCGTCATGGTAGGATTACTACCACAAAAACCCGTGCTAAAGCTGTACAGTCAGAAGCAGAAAAAATGATTTCCTTGGCAAAGGATGGATCGTTAGCAGCTCGCCGACAAGCTTTAGGTTATATCTATGATAAGAAGCTAGTTCACTCTCTATTTGAGGGTGCACAGGATAGATACGGTTCTCGTAATGGAGGTTATACCCGTGTTTTAAGAACTGTTCGCCGTCGTGGAGATAACGCAGAAATGGCAATTATTGAACTGGTTTAAGGTCTATATTCAACAATTAATAATGAATAATTAATAATGAATAATTAATAATTACCTCTCCTTGAAAAGAAGAGGATTGACTAATCATGAAAAATTTTTCTCTCTTGGTCGATTGAAGGATGGCGAGGTCTCCTCGCCATCCCACCCTTCGGGAAGCTGCGCTAACGACCGCTTGTTTCTCTTTTAAAGGAGAGGTTTTAAACCTTAATTATTCGGTAAGGGGTAGTGTGGGAAATCAATCAGAAAAAGTTAGTATTTGACCATTTAATAGTCGAAACTTAATGGTGATCAAGATTGACTTTTAAGTCCTAGAAACTTTCAACTTTCCCATGGCTAATAACCAACTTTCAGTTCAGCGTGTTGCTCTTGTAATTCAATATCAAGGCACTCATTTTCATGGGTGGCAAAGACAGCCAAATCAACGAACTGTACAAGAAGAGATTGAAAATACTATTTCTTCTGTGGTTAACCAGCCTGTAATATTACATGGTGCAGGAAGAACGGATGCGGGAGTTCATGCAGCAGCACAAGTAGCTCATTTCGATGTTCCAGGCCCAATTCCTGCCCATAAATGGGCTACTATTCTCAATTCACGGTTGGCTAATGATATCTTAATCGCCAGTTCGGCTCAAGTAGAACCTACCTGGCACGCTCGATTTTCTGCAACTTCGCGGCGTTATCGCTACACCCTATATACAGAAAAACGGCCTAATTTGTTTGTGATGCCTTTTGTTTGGCATTACTATCAAGCACCATTAGATCCGTTGTTGATTCAAGCAGCTTTGAATCCTTTAATTGGCCGTCATCACTTGGCTGCTTTTCAAAGAGCTGGCTCTTCTCGTCCTCATTCTTGGGTAGATGTACAAGAGGTTAAGTGTGAAAGTCAGGGACCATTTATTCATATAGAGGTTCAAGCTAGTGGGTTTCTATATGGAATGATGCGATTATTGGTGGGGTTACTTATTCAAGTGGGTCAACAACAGCTATCTCTGGAAAATTTTACAGATATCTGGGTTAATCAAAGAAGGGAAGTTGTGAAGCACTCAGCTCCGGCTAGTGGCCTCTGTTTATTGCGGGTTGGTTATCTGGAATTTCCTTTTACTCAAGAAGTTTGGTATAATAATATGCCTAAATTTATTTTTTATTGATTGAAATAGCAGTCAGCGGTCAGCGGTCAGCTATCAGCTTCTAGTTGAATCTATAATGGGAGATTTAAACCCTTGAATTTTTAGCCCTCTAGCTAAATGCTGATAGCTAGTTAAATAGACTTCTTGCAGGAGTCAGGGAATAGGGGGATGAAATTGTTGATTTCATATCTTGAATTGATTTAATTAAATGCCCCTTTTAAAAGGCTGAAAGCTGTAAGCTGATTGCTGAACGCTTCTAAAAAAACAACTAAATTAAGTAAATTATGAATACAACATACGTTCCACCACTGAATACTCTAGAGCCAAAATGGTATGTTATTGATGCTAAAGAACAGCGTTTAGGGCGATTAGCTACTGCTATTGCGATGATTATTAGGGGTAAGAATAAGCCTACTTATACTCCACATCTCGATACAGGAGATTTTGTGATTGTCGTTAATGCTGAAAAGGTTAATGTAACTGGTAAAAAAAGTAGTCAGAAACTTTATCGACGCCATTCTGGAAGGCCAGGAGGTATGAAAACAGAGGTCTTTTCTAAGTTGCAAGCTCGTTTGCCTCAAAGAATTATTGAGGAGGCAGTTTACGGAATGCTACCAAAAAATTCTCTGGGAAGAAAACTTCATGCTAAACTAAAAGTTTATCCAGGGCCTGACCATCCTCACCAAGCTCAAAAACCTGAAACGTTAATTATTGAAACTACTCCAGGAGAATAAAAATAATGCAAGCAAAAGAAAGTGGCCGTGCTATGTATTGGGGTACTGGTCGTCGTAAGTCTTCGATCGCTTCAGTACGCCTAGTTCCAGGTACAGGCAAGTTGATTATTAATGGCAAGGATGGTGAGTTATACCTACAATATAATCATGGTTATTTATCATCTGCTAAAGCTCCACTAGAGACTCTAGGTTTGGAAAATGAATATGATATTCTAGTGAAAGCTACAGGAGGTGGGTTGACAGGACAAGCTGATTCTATTAAGTTAGGCGTTGCTAGAGCTTTGTGCCAGTTAGACCCAGATAATCGTAAACCTCTAAAGACAGAAGGATATTTGACTCGCGACCCCCGGGCGAAAGAACGGAAAAAGTATGGTTTACGCAAAGCTCGTAAAGCACCTCAATATTCCAAGCGATGATATATAGCAGTTCCCAAAAAGCGTGAGGTACAAAATTCCTTGATTTTAGGGAGTAGGGAGTAGGGAGTAGGGAATAGAAAATAAGAAAAACAACTGTACCTCAGTAACTTGAGAAACGCTATATCAATGAAATTGCCAATTGTGACAAATTGTTACAAATTTTTGATGAACTAAGGGACCTATACTGAGAGCATAGATAGGGCAGAAGGAACAAGTTGGTTGGGGTTTTATACTCTTTGTCCCTTCTGTTACGGGCAAAGGCCAGGAGGAAAAATTCCCTTTTCGTTTGTCATGCTGCGCAAACAGCTCCCGCTGCTTCCTGCTCTCTGCCTTTGCTGATAATTGGCAAAAACTTTGATAAGATTTTAAATTATTTTAGCTAAACCGTCGAGAAGCCTGCGCGCGAAATTTTTAATTTGGTGTCAGATGAATCGGCGGTAAACGTAAAATCTGATTGCGGAGCTAGGCGCGTAGTTTTTCGATCTGCAAAAAGGGCGGTGGGGCATCCCGTCCTTAAAGCTCGTGGGGTCCGATGCAATAGCAGGACTGCGAAGCGAGAAGCCCACACTAACCATTTGGTATAGTGTGGGAGTATGTCACTTGAATTCTACAAAGAAGTTACTTTCATTAATGGATAATGGATAATTGATAATTACCTCTGGTTAAAACCGTCCTTGATTGAATATAAGGAATATTTTCTTTTTTTTCCCCTTAAAAGGGGAGGCTTCAAGGCGCGAATTATTTAATTATTAATTATTAATTATTCGGTAATAATTCAGTAGAATAAGTTAAAATAGTACATAAAAATAGTTGTAATTTAATTTAAGTAGAGTAAAGAAAATGCCTAAAGCTGGTATTCATCCTGAGTGGTATCCAGAAGCCAAAGTTTACTGTAATGGTGAAGTGGTAATGACAATTGGTTCAACAAAACCAGAGATTAATGTTGATGTTTGGTCGGGAAATCATCCCTTCTTTACAGGTACTCAGAAAATTATTGATACTGAAGGAAGAGTTGAGAGATTTATGCGTAAATATAGCAAGAAAGATGGAGGGAAAAGCTCTAAATCTAAAAAGAGTAAAGATAAAAAATAGCTGGAATGTCAATTGTCCTTAATTAGTTGTCTGTAATATTTTATAGACAACAATTAATATCAAAATCTCAATAAAAATTTCCCATAAATAAAATACTAATTAAGACAAGGGACAACTGACAATGGCTGAAACATATTTACTAGAAAAATTAAAATCCGTTGAGCAAACTTACAATGAGTTAACTCTACGTTTAGCCGATCCAGATATTGCAAAAGACCCAACTGAGTTCCAAAAAATAGCTAAGGCACGCTCCTCATTAGAAGAGGTGGTAAATACTTATGAAGAGTGGAAAAATAGTCAGCAAGAATTAGCGGATGCTAAGGAAATCTTGAAAGAAGCTGGTGGCGACCAAGAAATGGAAGAGATGGCCAGAATGGAAGTAGAGGAATTGGAAGCTAAACTGGAATCTCTGGAAACTCAAATGAAAATTTCCCTACTACCACGAGACCCCAACGATGATAAGAATATTATGTTGGAGATTAGAGCTGGTACAGGAGGAGATGAAGCTAGTATTTGGGCAGGGGACCTGGTGAGAATGTACTCTCGTTATTCAGAAACTCAAAAATGGAAGGTTAGTTTACTGAGTGAGTCTTTAGCAGATATGGGAGGTTTTAAAGAGGCAATTTTAGAAATTAAAGGAGAACAGGTTTACAGTAAGCTGAAGTTTGAAGCAGGGGTTCATAGGGTTCAAAGAGTTCCAGTCACAGAAGCAGGAGGAAGGGTACACACTTCAACGGCGACAGTGGCCATTATGCCAGAAGTGGATGATGTAGAAGTTGAGATAGATGCAAAAGATATTGAACTGACAACTGCTCGTTCTGGTGGAGCAGGTGGACAAAATGTGAACAAGGTGGAAACTGCTGTAGATTTGTTTCATAAACCTACGGGAATTAGAATTTTCTGTACTCAAGAGCGTAGTCAGCTACAAAACAGAGAGCGGGCAATGCAAATTTTACGAGCTAAACTTTATGAGATGAAGCTACAGGAGCAACAACAAGAAGTTAGTTCGATGAGGCGATCGCAAGTAGGTACTGGTTCCCGCTCAGAAAAAATTCGGACTTATAACTATAAAGATAATAGGGTTACAGATCATCGCTTGAGTCAGAACTTTTCCCTTGCACCTCTTCTTGAGGGAGATATAGAAAATGTAATTCAAGCTTGTATCACCCAAGATCAGCAGGAACGTTTGCAAGAGTTGGCAGCATCCACATCTACTCCAATGTCAGTCTAATTGAAATTTTGTGAATGGACTTATCTCAACGTTGGTTGAAGACCCGCACTCTCCCAAAGGGGAGCTTCGGGATGAATGCGAGGGCATTCCGGAGGAAAAACCAATCAATTTTGCGATTTTGCCAATTAGTGTGTGAGTATTAAATAAGGCTGCTGGGCTAGGAGTTTCAGCGCCAGTCGCTCATGGGGGAAACCACCAAGACCGCGCTGGCTTGTCTGTGGAGTGACCGTAAGACCAGAAAGAACTTCTGGCTAGGGGTAGGTGGTATAAAGCAGAAAGTCTTAATCCGCGAGGTTTAGGAATCCTGCTTTGTCGGGCTATGGGCAACATCGGGAGGATGTCAATCAAATAATATCAATATCAGTCAAAAAGCGAGGACAAGGTTCTCGTTTTTTTATGATACCAATTGTTATGTGAGGCCGCACAGAATTAGGGCTTGCTGATTAAATCTAAAAGTCTTTATAGATAAAGGTAAGTGCCTTTTTAAGTATCAAAAAGTGCGAGGTTTTAAGTGGTAATGGTTCAATTTAGGAGCGGATTTTGCTCAAGATTTGGGCAGAAAAATCATTCTTACAAAACGCCCGCTCCTACTTCCTCGCTCTTTCCCATTTCTCCTGTCTCCTTCTCCCCTCCCCTCCTGGGAGGGACCCGCGGGTGGGTTGTCTCCTCCCCCTACTAAAAGACTAGTGAAGCGCAAACCCGAATTAGGTGTTATATCAAATCCCGTTAATTGTACATAGAATCCTATTATATAATACCTGTTTATAATTCTATAATTACTTCAATATTTAATCTCCCCTACTCCCCTACTCCCCTACTCCCTACCCCCAAATATATGATAAGTATTCAACTGGACATGAATTAGGTCTTAGGTGTTATACCAATGTTATGTGAAGTGGCACAGAATTATGAATTTTATTAACTTGTATATCTCGATCTACAGTTAACTCTGATTAATATACCAGGACTTACGCAAAGATACTACATATAGTAGATAAAAACTATAGCACTATGGCATATATAGTGTTTTTACCATAAAAATGTGTAAGTCTTGTATATTATTCTATGCAGCTTAGAAATGAATTTGGTATAACGTAGTAAACTATTCTAAATTCTAGCAAATTAAAGAAAAGCAGGAGGCTTGGGCATGACTACCAATGAAGAATTATCTTGGGAATGTGGAATGGGTTTCTATGTGCCAATTTTAAATGATGGAGAATTAGTGGGCATTTGTAAACCTGAATATGCTGAAGAAATTCTAGAAGTTATGAATGAGCAGGAAAGATTACGCAAAGCTTTGAGGCTGGCTTGTCTAGATTTACTGCGACGGGTGGGAGGAAAAAGAAGTAGAGTCAATGACTTAATGCAGAAATATATCGCCCTGGCTGAACGACCTAAATATGGACCAAGAGCGGTCGCCCTCTTGTTGCGAGAAAGGCAAGAACAACTACAGGTTAGTGGCCATGAGTTTATTAAATTCTGTGATATTCATAAAATTTCTCCTGAACAGCTTAAAGATATTTATGCAGGCAAAGCAGTAGATACAAACTTAGTAGGACCTATAGCAAGAATTTTAGGCAAAACTAATAATGAAGTACAAGAAATACTAGAAGGTCCTAGTGAATAATATTGTAATTATTAATTAGCACTCAGTTTTTTGATTTTCCTGGTCTTAGACTTAATTTTAAAATTTAATTAATATGCTCGATCATCCTTTTAGATGAGCTATTCAATTAGATTATTATTTTTTTTACTTACAAAAACTTTTTCAAATCTGTCGCTCTTCCCTATTTTTTAAAATATTGAATTTCCTGTTAATATCTCAAACATAAATAGTATTTATATTACATAGTTAAAATCCTAAAAACTTCAAGGTTAATAATTATGATTGACTTTACCATTAGGCATAATTGTTTCCTGAAGATTAGCCTCAGAAAAGTTAATATCATTAATCAAAGCATCAGTAAGATTAGCTTTATTTAGGTTAGCACCTCTCAAATCAGCACCTCTCAAATCGGCTCTAATTAAAATAGCCTTACTTAGATTAGTTCCTCGGAAATAAGCCCTCCTCAAATTTGCATCTAGAAAATTAACTTTTTTGAGGTTTGCAAACCTAAAATCTGCTTTATAAAGATTTGCTTCCTTTAAAGAAGCATTTGATAAATGAATTCCACTAAGATGAGCTTCAATCAGATTAGCTTTGTCTAAATTAGTCTGATAAAAATAAGCCCCAATCAATTCAGCTTCATGGAGATTAGCATGACTAAGATTAGCATAACTGAAGTTAGCTTCCATTAAGTCTGCTTTTGCTAGGTTGCTTCTTCTCAGGTCTGCTGAAGTAGCATCAGCATATCGACAAATAGCATTTTGTAAATCAGTTCCAATCAAATTTGCGCTCACTAAATCAGCATCTATTAAGTTAGCCTGTCTTAGATCTGCAGAAATCAAATTAGCATATCTTAAGTTAGCTCCCTGAAGATTAATAGAAGTAAGGTTAGCATGAATTAGTTGAGCAGAAGTTAAATTAGCACCACTACAGTTAGCTGTTTTTAATTGAGTTAAACAGAGATTAGCCTCTGTTAAATTTACCCCTTGGAAATTAATACTTTGCAGGTGAATACTTCTGAGGTTGACATTAGTGAGGTCTGGTTGTAGATGTAGATTTTTATTTCTCCATTCATTCCATGAAGTTATACCCCGATTCAGTAGGGCTAGATATTCTTGATTTGCCATTTTTTGCTCGATAACTTCTTAGAGATATTTATATATTTCTGCTATGGAGTAACAACTATAATTTACAATTATTATTTATATTATTAAAATTAGTAGTAACTCTATATAGAAAAATAAACTTGCGCTTTTCTTTGGTAAAGAAGGCATTTAATAATTAACTTTATTCCATACAATTAGTCTATTATTTTACATAAAATATATATAAATAAATTTATATGACTATCAACTAAATATTTTATAGTGATTTTTGTAATAATATCAAGTCTCATTAATTAGCCATAATAAAAATGTTTGATGTGATAAATTTCTCCCTGTTCCCTGTTCCTTGTTCCCTAAAATTTTTATTGTGGGCATTTGAAAGATACATGATATGAGAGAGTGTCTATCAAATAAATATTAGATCGTGTAGAGTGCGAAGGGATAGTCAACGACTTGCCACTTCGTGTCTTATAACCCCAAACAATTTTCAGCACCCCCGTTGACGGTGGCGTATTCAACCCGCAAGTTAACGAAGTCAGAAGTCAGAAGTCAGAAGTCAGAAGTTATTTTTGTAACGGGGATTTGAGCTCCGCTCCAAAAATATTGCGCCTTAAAAGGCGGGGTTTTAGACCCGTTTTATTTTGATAAAATATAAAAATTTTTATTTTATCACATAAAATCATAAATATACAGAATATTAATTAAACTTATATATAATTGTTGAAAATTAACAAAGATTAACTTAATATTAAGTAAAATGATACGAATCAAGAGTTAAACTAACAGACAAGAACAAAAATCAACATATCGAAGAGCCATGACCTAACCATTGCAAACCGAAAGTGAAATTATTAGTATAGTCCAAAAAATTGAATGGCCCTGATTTAAGGATATTACTAAAAACGTCAGCACATCTTGGTGATTAGACGGCTCTGCCAAGTTTATTGAATGAATGGAGAAAATAGCTACACTGCAAACCTGTAGAATGTGTTGGCTAAAACTCCAAGATAGTCAAATGAAGTCTGGAAAGTGGGAGAAAACGCACCTCTTAGGGTAGCTTCCCTGAAATGATACAGAAAATTTCAACCTCCTAAAAGTGTTGAAAGTTTAGAACTTTGCCTGCCTTCAGGCATAGATTAAGCCCATTATTTTAGTAGCAGTACTAAAATACTCCTTCAGTATGAGGTAATTTATAATTCAAACTGGTAAAGAATTGAAAGTGATCGTAAACACAAGTTAGATTCACGTCGCCATAATGAAAATTACCAAGTCAGTCAATTAGTCACAAATATAAGGATTTGACAACTATGCTAAACATAATATCTATCAAGCAACCGTTAAATCCAGATCAAAACGTGAATCACGGTTGTACTTTGAAGTGGAAGTTAGGAGATAGACAAGAATATCGGCTTTATACTATAGTTTTGAGAAGAAGTGAAATCACAATAAAACACCAATAAAGGCATAAATTCAGTTTTGCTATCAAATAAAGACGCTGTAATAGGTTTTAGTGTTGACAAAATAGTAATTATTAGCATCTGGTTAACCTTTTACAAGAGGACTTCCTAAGTCTATGGCATCAGTCAATCTTGAGATTATACAAAGATTGTCTATATTTATGATGTCTAAAATTGCTTCAATGTATTTTAAGAATTTCATTGATATTTCCTAGTAGCGATCAAAAAAAACTGTCAATGTACTAAACTATTTGCATTAAGTATAGAAGGCAATGCTCAGAAATACTGTAGTAGCAAAAATAATTCACTGAATAATTAATAATTGATAACTAATAATTTTAGGTTTGAAACCTTTCCTGTTAAGGAAAAAAATCATTCTGATGTCTTTTGATACCAAATTCACACAAAGATAGTTACAGTATTAATCTCTAGATTTCCACCAGCCAAACTACTGTAGCAATATTGTATGAAACTGGTATTAGTCAGTCCTCTTCTTTTTAAGAAAAGGTAATTATTAATTATTAATTATTAATTGTTGAATTAGCATTAACTAGCTATCAGCTATTAGCTATCAGCCTAAAAATTTGTGCATAGATAATGGTATCAGTTTGCAGAGCATTCCGGAACGGAAAAACTTGGGTTTAAATCCCCGACTTCTAACTTGTCGTTTAATTTTAGGAGGGGTTGCGCATCCCCTTTCCGTACCGGAATGCTACGCAAACTCGCAAAGCTGACCACTGATGGCTGAACTGCTAAACGCTTTTTAATGAAAAAAACTCCTCTAAGGAAATAGCAATAACCCTAAACACCACCTCAGTCATGTACTATAATGTGCTGATAAACTGATTTTATAGCGCTGTGCGCAGGCAACAGGCAACAGCTCCGAAAGGCAACAGAGGGAATAAAAAACCGATAATATAAGGCTTTTAGCTATTGGACAGTTCTTGTAATTTGTAAATATGCCAGCGCACATTGCTATAAGTGCAAGCAGAAACTTCTATTGTGTGATCGGAAGTAAAACTTCAGAGCAAACCATTAACTAACTAAAATTATGACCAACACAACCTCACCCCCTACATCATTCACCGAAGAAATCAGCAAACCAGACTTCACATTTGACCCCAGTATTCGGCGTAATCATGCAGAAAAGTACCGAACCTCAGAATGGTACGACGGTCGTGGGGAAATAAAGGCAGTAGAAGATGGTCGCTCATTTGAGATTTCTGCAACCTTTACCCTCAAATCAGAAGTAAAGTTGGTAAACGGAGTCTTAGACCCATCTAATCCAGTTTTAGCAGAAATCTACAAAAGTCGCGGTCGTTGTGTAGCAGTTGTCGATCAGACAGTGGATGAACTTTACGGAGAATCACTGCAAGCTTACTTTAAGCACAATGAGATTCCTCTAGAAACTCTAGTCTGTCGCGCATGGGAATCAGACAAAACTCCAGAAACAGTCCAGCACATACTCAAATTCTTAGGTAAAGATGGCTGTGATGTATCCCGCAACGAACCGGTATTAATTATCGGAGGTGGCGTACTCAGCGATGTGGCAGGTTTAGCCTGTGCTTTGCAGCACCGACGAACACCTTATGTAATGATTGGAAGTTCAATTGTTGCAGCTATTGACGCCGGACCATCGCCTCGTACCTGCACAAATGGTCAGCTATTTAAAAATAGTATCGGTGCCTATCACCCTCCCGTCATAACCATAGTAGACCGTAGCTTATTCCGTACTTTGGCAAAAGGTCATATCCGCAATGGGATGTCAGAAATTATCAAAATGGCAGTAACTGATGACCCAGTGTTATTCGATTTACTAGAAGAATACGGTCCACGGTTACTTGAAACCCATTTTGCTAACTTTGATGCGGATGAGGAACTGATTAAAGTAGCTGATGAAGTAATTTATCGAGCATTGTATTCCTACATGAAGCATGAGGGAACAAATATGTTCGAGACCTATCAAGACAGACCCCACGCTTACGGTCACACTTGGAGTCCCAAGTTTGAGCCAGTTGCCAAATTGATGCACGGTCATGCTGTTACTATTGGTATGGCTTTTGGAGCAACCTTGGCAATGGAAATGGGTTGGTTAGAAAAAGGCGATCGCGACAGAATCGTCGCATTATGTTCTTCTCTTGGTTTATCAGTTTATCATCCTATCCTAGAAGACAGTGAACTGATGATTCAAGGACAGAAAAATATGCGTCGCAAGCGGGGTAGTAGTGGGTTATGGGCACCTTTACCTACAGGTATTGGCGCTTGTAGTTTTGCTGGAGAAGTACCTCCAGACTTATTAATATCTGCTGTGAAGGAACATAAGAATTTTTGTACCTCTTTGCCAAATGAAGGAAAAGGCGAACAGATATATTTGAGTGACCTTGGTTTGGAGTAGAAGAAACAGCAATTTTGGTCTGGAGTAGAGAAAACAAGAAATTCCTTCCTACTCCCTTTTGAAAAAAAAAGAGCGATGGTGGGCAAATGTCACAAAATTTTCATTGTATAGCAGAAGGAAGAAGGAAGAAGGAAGAAGGAAAAGTATTACTTTGTCTGAGTTTTCAACTTTTGAACTGTCCTAACCTTTCCTTCGATTGCTATATGGATAACTCAATCTTTACCCCACCTTACTGTTATCTTTTTCCTGATGGGTTTAACCCACGCGCGTCACTCATGGTGTCAATGAGGTTGGTGGAGCGATCGTCGCCATCGAAAATTCTCAGTGACTCATTGACTAACAATTAATAACTACTGAGTACTGACTACTTGTTCAATAAGTAATGGAATAGAAATGTGACAACCGTTGTAAATACAGAAACTGCCAGACCAGTTACACCACTGGGTATTTTGGTAGAACAACTTGAGAAAACTGTCAAGATGGCAGAGACCGCAGATATACCTGCTGAACTTGCTGAGGCTATAAAAGAAGCCTATCAATTAGCAGAAGGTCTTGACCCCTACATTGAAAATAATACTACCCAGGAGTCAGATGCGTTGGCAGCTTTAGCAGAAAAGACTCGCCAGGAACCCTGGAGTTTAAGATTTTCCGATGGTGAAACTGTACGTCAGTTGGAACAAGAAATGTTATCTGGACATATTGAGGGGCAAACCCTGAAAATGTTCGTTTATATGACTGGGGCAAAACGTATCCTAGAAATTGGGATGTTTACTGGGTATTCTGCATTGGCAATGGCAGAAGCTCTACCAGAAGATGGATATGAAATTGCTTGTGAAGTCGATCAATATGTGGCTGACTTTGCCAAATCTTGTTTTGAAAAGTCTCCTGATGGGAAGAAAATATCAGTGGAAGTAGCACCAGCTTTGGAAACCATGCAAAAGTTGGCAGATGCGGGAGAAACTTTTGATTTAGTATTTATTGATGCTGATAAAAAAGAGTATATAGAATATTTTAAAATGCTCTTAGATACAAATTTATTAGCACCAAATGGATTTATTTGTGTTGATAATACTTTACTGCAAGGGCAACCTTATCTCCCACCAGAAAAGCGTAGTGCTAATGGAGAAGCGATCGCTCAATTTAACCGTTTTGTTGCAGAAGACCCCAGAGTTGAACAAGTTTTATTGCCTTTGAGAGATGGGGTAACTATGATTAGGCGAAAGTAGCAATTATCGAAGGACAAATAATTTCTCTTATTTAGGTAAAATCATTCTAATTTTTCGGAGGACAATCAAATGTTAATTACAAGCTTGAAGAGCAAACTGCATAGAGTAAAAGTAACCGAAGCACAATTGTACTATGAAGGTTCTATTACTATTGACGAAGAACTACTAAAAACTGCGGGTATTCTTGCCCATGAAAAAGTACAGGTAGTTAACGTTAATAATGGTTCCCGACTGGAAACATATACTATTCCTGGTGAATGGGGTAGCCGAACTATTTGTCTTAATGGTCCTGCTGCCAGAATGAATTCTGTAGGCGACGAAGTAATAATTATTGCCTACGCTCAAATGACAGAAGATGAGGCACTTTTACATCGTCCAAAAGTAATTCTGGTGGATGAAAACAACAATCCACTTACTTAACTAAAGTCTGCATTAGACATCTCCAGAAAATAAATCTTTTAATTAGAGCAAGCTAAGGATACGAAAAATTCACCCTAAAAAATCCTTTTTCGTGCCTTTGCGCGTAAAAATATCTTACCTGTTGCCAGATGAGCTGTTGCCTACTCCTGCAAAAAATCTATATCTTTTTCGGAGATGTCTATGCTGTTGAAATACAAGTACAAGCTAAAACCCTATAAAAGTCAAGCGGTTATTATATCCAATTGGTTGTCCATGGCCAGGAAGCAATATAATTATCGTTTAGCTGAAAGGTTAAACTGGTTTGAAGCAACGCGCACACCAGTAAATGCTTGTCCACTTAATGTTTCAGTGGTGTCAGTAGACCAGATTTATCAGAATATCCCTGAATTTAGGATACAAACACGAGATGGCAGAAAAAAAGATAGTAATGGTAATCCGATAACAAAAAAAGGGGATAAGCATCCGAACATAGTTAATGGATATGTTGCTTGGGAGACTGTGCAACTAGCAGATTTAGCACAGACTAAAAAACTTTTCCCTGAGTATAAGTCTATGCACTCTCAGGTGTTGCAAGATGTTATCCAGCGTGTACAAACAACAATGGATAACTATACCAAACCCTATCAAAACGGTAAAACCAGTGGCAGACCTAAATTTAAAGGTCGGCATTATTACAATTCTTTCAGTTATCCTCAGTTATCCAATGTCAATATCGTCAAAAATGCCAACGGTCGTTTTTGTATAAATCTACCAAAGATTGGTTTAGTTCCCTTTGTCTACAATCGTTCAATACCATTAGGATTTAAGGTTAAGACAGGAACAGTCATCCGTGAAGCGGATGGATGGTATATCAGCTTAACGATAGAAGATAAGGCTGTACCTTTGAGGCGTGCAGAAATTCAACCCACCGAAGATAACTCATGCATGTATTGATTTAGGATTATTGCACTATGCTGTTACCAGTGATGGAGAATTTATTGAAGTTCCTAAGTTTTTTAGGTTCTTTGAAAATAGATTATCTAAACTTCAGGTGAGATTAGCTAAGAAACATGCATGATTCTAAGCCTTGGAAGATTCTCAAGGGTAAAATAGCTAAACTGCATCAGTTGATAGCTAGACAACGACTAGATTGGCAATTTAAACTAGCTTATCATTTGTTGAGTGATTGTCAGGTGATATTTTTAGAAGACCTACAAATAGCTTCTTTAGTCCGACGTTGCAAAGCTAAATTAGGTGATAATGGTCAATTCTTACCCAATGGTCAATCAGCTAAGTCAGGACTAAATAAGTCTTTACAAGATGCAGCTACTGTCAATTTCTTGATGTTTTGGAGTATGTAGCTTGGAAACTTGGCAAAAGAATTATCACGCGTAGACCCCAAAGGTACATCTCAACATTGTTGGGAATGTCTGAATAAAGTCTCTAAAAGTTTATCAGAACGCTGGCATTCGTGTCCTAAATGTGGACAGGAACTAGACAGAGACTATAACTCAGCACTCCTCTAGCTCCCCTCCCGGGAGGGGATGGGGGTGGGTTGGATTGTTATCAAAGCAGGAGGAGGACATCACTTCTGTTAAAACTGCGGTCAGTTTTTCTCTGGCTGAAGAATCCCGCGCTCTCCCGTAGGGGAGCGTCGGGAGTATGTCAAAATAATGTCTTTACTAAACTACTAATATGGCACTCATACTATTTGTTCAAGGGGGCGCTTATGCACTGTTGCAAAATATTGGTACTATTACTTTATTGTTAATTGTTTTGCCGTTTAACTTACTAATAGTAACACCATCCATTGTCTGGAAATTTATAGGTAAAAAAAATCAAAAAAAAGTAGCATCTCAAAACCAGAAAAATGTCTTAATTACGGGCGCAAAAATGACAAAATCTTTGCAACTTGCCCGTTCATTTCATGCAGCAGGACACAAAGTTTTTCTATTAGATTCTAATAAATATTGGTTATCAGGAAATAGGTTTTCTAATGCCGTTACAGGTTTTTACACTGTACCTGCACCAAAGAAAAATTGGGATGGTTATTGCCAGGAATTACTGGAGATTGTCAAGAAAGAAAAGATAGATATATTTATCCCTGTCTCGGGTGCTGCTGTTTGCTACTATGAATCTTTGGTAAAACCAATTTTATCTCCCCATTGTGAAGTATTTCACTTTGACCCTGACATCACTAAAATGTTAGATAATAAATTTACTTTTATTGAAAAAGCTAAAAGTTTTGGTTTGTCTGTACCAAAATCATTTTTGATTACAGATCCCGAACAAATTCTCAATTTTGACTTTGCTACTGATGGTAGTAAGTATATTCTCAAAAGTATTCCTTACGACTCAGTGCGTCGTTTAAATATGACAAAACTGCCGATGAATTCCAAATCAAAAATGGAGGAATTTATCAACAGCTTACCAATTAGTGAAGAGAATCCCTGGATTATGCAGGAATTTGTTAAAGGCAAAGAATATTGTACCCATAGCACTGTCAGAGAAGGAAAAATTAGACTGTATTGCTGTTGTGAATCATCAGAATTTCAAGTCAATTATCACCATGTTAATAAACCTCAAATTTATGAGTGGGTAGAAAAATTTGTCCGAGAATTAAATATTACTGGGCAAATTTCCTTTGACTTTATTGAAACAGAAGATGGTCGAGTTTATCCTATTGAATGTAATCCGAGAACTCACTCAGCTATTACCACATTTCACGACCATCCAGGGGTAGCAGATACTTATTTAAAAGATAGTAAAAATGAAAATGATGCTTCACTAATACCACTGCAAAATAGTAAACCTACTTATTGGACTTACCATGAACTATGGCGACTGATAAAAATCAGGTCTTTGGGGCAATTAAAAAGTTGGATAAAGAGAATTACTGCTGGAACAGATGCAATTTTTCAGGTGAATGATCCGTTACCATTTTTGATGGTACACCATTGGCAAATACCTTTACTGTTGTTGGGGAATCTACGAAAATTAAAAAGCTGGGTGAGCATCGACTTTTGTATTGGTAAACTGGTAGAATTGCAGGAAGAATAAATATGGTGAATAATCCTCTAATATACTAGAGAAACTATAGGAATAAATTACCAAAAATTTCCAGTAGCTTGATTAAAATTAGGTTTTTTTGAAATAAATCTAACTTTGATTTCCCTGAATTTTAGGCTTTAATTTGAAGGAAAAAAAAAGCTTATTTGAAAATAACATTAGCAACAAACTAAAAGTTAACCCACTAATATCATGTTCGGTTGAATACTTACACTTTAGAGGAAGGAAGGCAGAAGGCAGCGGGAGCTGGAGGCAGAAGGGAAGAAAGGGTTAAAAGGGATAAAGTTTTTTTATAACTGACCCGTCCGAACATGATATAACTAATGGATAAACAAATTTGGATTGCGATGACATTTATTGCCTTTTTACTGTAAATTTCCAGTAGCTTGGGATGAAAATTAGGTGTTTTTGAAATAAATCTAACTTTGATTTTCCTGAATTTTAGGCTTTGCTTTGAAGCGAAAAAAAAGCTGATTTGAAAATAACATTAGCAACAAACTAAAAGCTAACCCACTAACTAATGGATAAACAAATTTGGATTGCGATGACATTTATTGCCTTTTTACTGTCATTTACAGTAGTAGGTATTTACTCCGCAACCCAAAAACAAAACACAACAAATGATTACTTACTTGCTAGTAGAAATGTTAATCCCTGGTTAACAGCTTTATCAGCAATGGCAACAGGTCAGAGTGGATATTTATTCATTGGAGTAATTGGCTTTACTTACAAAGTGGGAGTTGCTTCCATTTGGATACCTGTTGCTTGGGCAATAGGAGACTATATTGCTTGGTGGATGATATTCAAAAAGTTGAGGTTAGTCTCTCAACAAACTAATTCAGATACAGTTTCCTCATTCCTCGGTCAAGAAAATCTAGAGCAAGGCAAAAATAACGGGCGCTGGATTACAATGATATCAGCCTTAATTACCATTGCTTTTCTCGGTACTTATGCCTCCGCTCAACTCGTAGCAGCAAGCAAAGGACTAAATGCAATATTTGGCTGGAACTATCAATTAGGAGTTATCATTGGAGCTATAATTGTCGTTATCTACTGCTTTTCAGGAGGCATTCGTGCTTCTATCTGGACTGACTCGGTGCAGGCAATTTTGATGATTGGCTCCTTGTTCGTTCTGTGTATAGTTGGTTTGATTAACTGTGGTGGTTTTGGAGGACTTTGGGCAAAACTCAATACAATTGACCCCAACCTGACAAATTGGATTCCGGCTAATTTGCCTTGGGGATTTTTCCCTTACTTTTTGGGATGGGTAGTGGCAGGATTTGGCGCTGTAGGTCAACCTCATATATTAGTACGAGCAATGGCAATTGACTCTGCAGAGAATGTAGCTTTGGCTCGAAACATCAAATTTGTCTGCGGTCAAATGAACTCTGCTACAGCTTTTGGTGTTGGGTTAACAGCAAGAGCATTGTTACCAGATTTAATCACATCCAGTGACCCAGAGTTGGCATTACCTTATCTATCTATGGAACTGTTACCAGCAGTTATGGTAGGGCTAATGTTAGCAGGATTATTTTCAGCAGCAATTTCCACAGCAGACTCTCAGATACTATCTTGTTCGGCTGCACTCAGTCAAGACTTGATTCCTAATACAGCTGATTCTTATAGAATGGCTAAAATTGCTACGTTAGTTGTCACAGCTATTGTATTAGCAATTGCCCTAACAGGAGACAATAACGTATTCGCTTTAGTAATTTTCTCTTGGTCAGTTTTAGCTTGTGGTTTAGGACCGTTATTGGTATTGCGGGTTTGGCAAAAGTCAGTGAGTCTACCAGTAGCGATCGCTATGATGATTATTGGTATTATTGTTTCCATAGCCTGGAATTTAGGACTTGGTTTATCGAGTGCTATTTATGAAGTGCTTCCCGGTATGGCTGCAGGCTTTATTGTTTATGGAATTGTTCATTTTTTGATCGACTCTAGAGAGTTGAGTAAATAAAAAAATTGTACTACTTTGTATCGGTTTTATGAAGAGGGAAAAAGATGGATGCTCCAAATAAAGTATCACGATTACAACTATTCTTATCATTACCGATAGACTGTTTAGCTGCATTGATGGGTGGGACGATATGTCTATCTTTATCACCAATTTTCATCCGTTTGAGCGAATATGAAATCGGTCCAAATGCCACAATATAGCAATGAGCGCTGGTATATTTACAAATTGCAGGAAAGGCCAAATAGCTGAAAGTCTTATATTATCGGCAATTTATTCCCCCTTCCGGAGCTGTTGCTTTCCGGAGCTGTTGCCTGCGCACAGCGCTATATTTAATCGCTTGTGGATTGCGACTGTTGCCTTTGGGTTAGTGAGTCTATTTTTAGCTGTGCGCGACCGAGAACGAAAAAAAGAAATCGAATCAGATCGACAAAAACCCCATCTACTTGACAGAGCCAAGCTACTGATGATAGCAGATGGGATTATTCTCTCAATGGGTCTAATATTTTGGGCTTGGTCTTTGACTCAGACAAGCATTGTCAACGCGAGCATGATGCATAATCTGGTTCCCATATTTACTATTTTAGGGGGGTGGCTAGCTTTAAGTCAAACCTTTGACCATCGATTTCTGCTAGGTATGTTTGTGGCGCTCGCTGGATCTGCATTATTAGAAATGAATGACCTTTTATCACTAAGAGTCAGCCAACAACTACTAGGAGATTTGGCAGCATTACTTTCAGCAGTATTTTTTGGTATACACCCACTGATAGTTGAGCAACTCCGAACTCAGATAAACCCAATCACTATTATGACTTGGTCTTCGGCAACAGGCTCTCTGTTGTTATTGCCTTTTGCTTTAATTGTTGAAGAGCAAATTTTTCCAAATTCATTCACTGGTTGATTTTCAGTTATTGCTCAAGCCATTATTGCTCAAATGTTAGGTATAGGACTTTTGGCTTATTCTCTCAAAAGGTTATCTGCTGGGCTTACTAGTCTAGTTGCGTTATCTGTTCCTGTTCTCAGCGCTGTCGAAGGTTGGGCAATTTTCTCAGAAAATCTTAGCTTGTTGACTTCGGTAAGTTTCTTTGTAATTTTATTGGGAATGTATTTGGCTATCTCTAGTAGGTCTGCTATCAAACCGAAAGTTGAGTCTTCTTATTGAAGGCAAAAGTTGAGAGCTTTGCTAGAATTAAATGACATCTCATATCAAATTCGGTTAAACAGTTATAGATTGGTTAAGTAAGGAGGAATCAACCCACCCCTAATATAGAATCTGGTTGAATAGTTATTGTATAGTTGGGAGTAGGGGAGTAGGGGAGTGGGGGAGTGGGGGAGTGGGGGAGATTAAAGGCTTGAAGTAATTAGGGTTTGCGTATGGAAAGTCTTTTTGCTCTTTGTAGGAGACAGGAGAAATGGGAATGAGCGAGGAAGTAGGAGTAAGAATTGTCCCAAGGTTGTTCTGCCCAACTATGCGCCTAAAATACTAACTTTTTGAGCTTTTTAGACGTGATACCAGGTACTTTTTCGACCCAAAAAAGGCACTTGTCTTTATATGTCAATGCTTTTAGATTTAATCAGCAAGCCCTAATTATAGAATTATCAACATATACTATATAACCCCTCCGGTGGAGGGGAAGTCAGGAAGACCTAGTCAGGAGGAGAGAGAATCACAAAGATGAGCGTAGTTATGGCGATTGAAGATTTTTTTTATGTCCAATTAAACGGATTTGATATCATCATCACCTAGAAAAGTCCTAACAGCTTTTGGCAATATGTTTAATATTCGTGATATGAAACCAGTCACAATTAATAAGAATTAATTTTTCTACTTTTTTTGTTAAAATTTAGCACACAATTAACTAATTTAATAGAAATAAAACAACTAATTATGACATTAGAAAAAATTCCTCAGACTCAACCTTCATCCTTAACCACAATGCCAATGTTACGAGTATTGCACCTCGCAGGTTCCCTTGTCTCTGACTTTTACTACAACTTATCAATAATTTACGCAAAAGAAGTAGTACAACCAGTGGGTGTCAGTAGCTACTATGTAGTGGTACATCCTGATAGTCTTTGGCAGTTAGGAACTTCCTTAGATTCCTTGTCGGAAAAGATGCCTCTCCAGAATATGATTCCTCGACTACCTCAGATGGATGTGGTAGTTCCCCATATGTTCTGCTTTCCTGGAATGACCAGTTTCAGGGCTTTATTTGAGGATATTATTGGTATCCCCATAGTTGGCTCACCATCCCATTGCACAGGATTAGCAACTAACAAAGCTCATACCAGAAATATAGTTTCTGCATCTGATGTCCTGGTTGCCAAAGCACAACAATTACGTCAGGGAGATAAATTAACAATGCAGCCACCCTTTGTCGTGAAACCAACCTCAGAAGACAATTCTTTGGGTGTGACATTGGTGCGGGATGAATCTCAAATAGAGGCAGCATTGAAAGTTGGGTTTGAACTAGACGAGACGTTGTTAGTTGAGGATTATATTCCTGGAAGGGAACTCCGTGTAGGTGTGGTTGAATATGAAGGTAAGTTGTCCGTCTTGCCGATGATAGAGTATTTAGTGACGGAGGAAAACCCTATTAGAACTGTACATGATAAGTTGGAGCTAAAATCAGACGGAACCCCTGGAAAACAACCTGAGAAACCAGCAGTAAAGCCAGTATGTCCAGCTAATATCACACCAGAACTATTCGAGAAACTAGCAGATGCTGCCAAGAAAGCTCATGTTGCTTTAGGTTGTCGCGATTATTCTTTGTACGACTTCCGAGTCCATGCTGAAACCAACGAACCTTATCTGCTTGAGGCTGGTTTGTTTTGGTCTTTCGGCAGAATTGGCATGATTTCGCGAATGCTTATGGCTGATGGGCAAAGTTTAGAAGATGTGGCTTTGCAACTATGGAGTGCAGCAGCAGGGAGGACTCGTGTAGCTTGTGGTTCGTTGTTTAAGTACAGCAAATCAGAGCCAGTAGCAAAGGTATAATACCATTTCTCATTTTATTGAGCAGCGGAGTGGCTAGGGACGTTGCATAAGGGCGTCCCTACAGAGAAGTATAGTAGTTTAACTTAAAAATGAGACGTTTTTTCGTCTGAAACTCCCTCAGAGCAAGAAAGCTTTGTAAGTTAAATGACTATAAAAATCAGAGTCTCAAGGGGTGATATCATGTCCGGTTGAACAGTTATAAAATAAATAACGACGGAGTCCTCAGGAGGAGCGAGTCAGGAGGGAAGAAAAAAGAAGGAAGAGGAAGAATAGGAGAAGAAGGAGAAAGTTTTTTAGTCGCGTAAGCGGAACGGAGTTCTATCACGCTCTTATCCGGACATGATATGACAAGTGCTATCAAGTTTGAAATCGAGTCTTCCAAAGTCATGATTAAAACTAATGATTAATTTCAAGATACATACCATATAAATCTAGTATTATTGTCAACAAAAAGGTAAAAAAATGAAACTAATCAAGGCGAAACAAGATGCAGCCGATTTTAACTTCCCTGGCGGGAAGTCCCGCGCTCTCCCGCAGGGGAGCGTCGTATGGGAAAGCCAGGGCCAAGATTCGGATACCTTCATAAGCTAAACGTTCATATGCCCTTGACAAGCTAGGTACATTTTGTTATTGTAATGTCCAACACAGGGGGAGGACATCACCTCTGTCTAAACAGCGGTCAGGGTTTCCCAGACTGAAGAATCCCGCGTTGTCCCGTAAGGGCAACGTCGGGAGTATGTCAAGTCCCTGCTTAATTATCTTAACGATCACCAACAGGAACTCAAGGAGACTCTAACAAATAATGGGGCGATCGCTATTCGAGGATATGAAGTGAAAACTCCTATGAAAGAGAATCAAAACAGTAAAAAACTGTTTAACATGGAAAGCATACCATTAAAGACCGGAAACGCGGAGCGCGGAACGGAGTTCTATCGCACTCTGATATGGAATCCGGTTATACAGTATTATGTTTATAGAACCCCCGATCGTATCTTCATAAATTTAGCAAGGAGACAGCTATACTGGAGACAGGAGACAACCCACCCGCGGGGCCCGACCGTGGAGGGGAAGGGAAGAGGGAAGATATGGGGAGAAATAATACACAAAATTCAACACACCAACACCAAGATTTTCGGTCAAAATTGATGCGCGAAAAGACTTGAATACCATAATTATATAGCGATCAAATGGGTTCTATAATTCTATCCACACTTCAATCTCCCCATCTCCCCATCTTCCCATCTCCCCATCTCCCATCTCCCCATCTCCCCATCTCCCCATCTCCCAAAACTATATAATAAGTATTCAACTGGACATGATATTACAGGTCTAATCGTTAAAGCCTAAATGTTGGCGTAGAGAATGGCGCATAATATCAACTGGTACAGACTTTTGTAACCATAATTCCAAGGCAGTAGCCCCTTGTTGAACCAACATTTCTAATCCATCAATAGCGATCGCTCCTCTAATCAGGGCTTGTTGAAGAAATTTAGTAGGGTTGGGAATATAGATTAAATCATAGACTATTGCTCCTGGTGATAATAGATTGAACACTTTCTCATCTACTGGAGACTGCTCGATATTAGGATACATTCCAATCGGAGTAGTATTCACTAGCAAATCTGCCTGTGAAACTAATCTTGACATTTCATCCCACTTATGTGTTTTTAGATTTACTGGTAAAGGAGAATTAATCCAACTTTGCCCAAAAGCAGCTAACTTTTCTTGAGACCGACCAATAACATGAATTTCTGCACAACCCAATTGAGCACAACCAGCCACTACTGCGCGAGATGCACCACCATTACCTAAAATCAACGCTACTTTTTGATGCCAATCCCAATTATAAGTTTTTAGTGGAGAAAGAAATCCTTCCACATCTGTATTTGTCCCTTCCCATCCTTTATCTGTTTGATAAACAGTATTAACTGCCCCCACTGCTTGAGCAAGGTCTGAAACTTTTGACAAAAGTGGTAATATTGTTTGCTTGTGGGGAATAGTAATATTAAAACCCTGAATGCCAATAGCAGAAAACCCAGCAATAGCTGTTTTTAAATTTTCTGGTTTAATTGGAAAAGGTAGGTAAACATAATCTATTAAGTTTTGTTGATTATTTATTGCTTTAATTGCAGCATTGTGCATTACTGGAGACAAAGAATGTTCAACGGGATAGCCAATGACTCCTAATAATTTTGTTTTACCTGTAATCATTTGGGAAATATAAGTAAAAATTGCTATAATTTATTTTATAGAAATTAAACAACAAAAACTATAGTGCTATAGTAAAAATGACTATTATTGGAACTAGAGAAGCAGCTTTTTTATTAGGTATTTGTTGTCAACGCGTCAGAGTTTTACTTTCTCAAGGTAGAATCAAAGGCGCTTATAAACACAAGGGATTTTGGCAAATTCCTCTTTATGGCCAAATGCCTGTTGTTATACCAGGGACTAGAGGTCCTAAAGGTATGTGGTATCATCGACAGCGACAGAAGCCGACCATGATCCATGTTAATCAGCAAAAAATTCAAGCAAATCGCAAAAAAATAAATAAAAATCCTCAAATAGCGCTAGACCAATTGAAACCAGTAATCGCTTTGAAGCAGGGAAAAGGTAACTATTTAGGTTTTCAGTTAGAAATTCAGGGTCCTTGTCGTATAGTTTATCGACCACTAAATCCAGCAAGTTGTGGCGCTCACTTGTGGATAGATACCTTTGAGCCAGTGCAGTTTGTAGATACTCAGTTTAAACCTGTGATGGCAAAACAAGCTTATAAATATGTTTAATAAGTTTTTTCAACATTTAAACTAGATATATTAGACATCCTACTCTCAACAAGATTTAGCAAGACTTTTGAGAAATGGTATAATACCAATTTGAAAAAAGAATGTTACCAATAGTAAGAGAAATAAAAAACTTTTACAGAATACGCCCTTTGACAAAAAGGATGATTTCTGACCTAAAAAATGGTATTGAAGCCATTTCCATACGACTCCTGAGGACTGACTCCTAAGAAATATCCTAGCTATTTGTAGCAAACATTTATCAATTTGGTATCAGTTTATCGCACCCTGCGGAGTCGCACCGCTGCTGCCTTTTCCCTCCTCTGAATAAATAAGAAAAAAAATACGCCTGAGTCATCCCAGACGTATTAAAAATATAAATAATTTTCCAAAGTAGCCTATTACTCTAAAGCACTAGCACCACCCACAACTTCCAGAATTTCTTGAGTAATAGCAGCTTGCCGAGCTTTGTTATAAGAAAGAGTTAATGTTCCAACTAATTCACTAGCATTATCACTAGCATTACTCATTGCTGTCATCCGAGATGCTAACTCACTAGCAGATGATTCTTGCCACGCCCTCAATAACTGGTTAGTTAAAAATAATGGCAAGAGAGCTTCTAAAATTTGAGTTGGGTCTTGCTCAAAAATCATATCGCGGGGAAAGCTTTTAGTAGGTGCTGTTACTTTGTCCCGTGAGACTTCAAAGTGACCACCTTTAGTAGTTAAACGGAAGATTTCATCATCTTGAACTTCTAAACCTTGAGGATCCAGAGGTAAGAGAGTTTGAATCACAGGTTGAGAGCTAATTAGTGAAATAAATTTGGTATAAACCAACTCTACTCTATCTACTGTTCCTGAGAGAAAATCAGCAAGTACTTCATCAGTAACTGCAGAAGCGTCATCAGCTGTAGGAATTTTTTCAGGATTATCATAAGTGTTTAAAATTGGAGCTTCCCGACGTTGGAAATATTGAATTGCTTTACGTCCAATCAATAAATATTTATAATCAACTCCTTGCTCAGTGAGTTCACTAGCTCTGATTTCTGCGCGTTTAATGATGCTGCTGTTATAGCTACCACACAGACCACGATTTCCAGAAATTACTAATAACCCTACTGTTTTAACTTCCCTCTGTTTTAGTAGGGGTAAATCTACACTTTCAAATTGTAAACGTTCGGCAAGTCCGTATAAAACTTGGGCAAGGCGGTCGGCAAAAGGCCGAGTATTAATCACTTGTTCTTGGGCACGACGTACTTTAGCAGCGGCCACTAAGCGCATTGCTTCTGTGATTTTTTTAGTGTTTTTGACCGAGTTGATGCGATCGCGAATAGCTTTTAAATTAGGCATAATTTTGTATAGGAAGGAGTAACAAGTAACAATGAAGAAAGAAGAAGGGAACTCTCAACCCTTTTTTTTCTATAAGTCTATTTTCTATAAGTCTATAGAGATTGGCCTATAAATTAAGTGCGAATTAGCCTTCAAAGTTAGGTAGTTTGACATCCTCTCCCGTTATAATCTTTGACTTAACGGGAGATTCCCAAACCTCACGATTTAGGTTTACTGCTTGAGTGGCACTTATCTAGATTGTTTCCAACCCCCGACAGTACGCCAACGAGCGTCAATTTGTTGAACCACGATCTGCAAAGGTCGCAGTGACACCATTCTATCTCAATGGAGTGCTTATTGTTTAGACTTGTCGCTTTATAACTTCAAAAATCCCCAAAAACCTTGTTCTATAACGATTGTAGCTATTGGCATCTAAAAAGCCTTGGAGTTATTGCTCTGTCTAGGTTGGAGCGATTTTTTCCCTCTATTTAGCGACAAGTCTTTTGTTTGGTCGCGATTCATCTCCCGGTAAATCGGAGATTATACTGGAAGTCCTCAAAGCTCCATTTTTGATAGTTAAGTATTAATAACTAATAATTAGTGGCTAGTTGCTTTTGAGCATTAACAACTAACCACTAAATGTTAATACCTAGAAAGTAACTAATTTACTAAGCAGATACCAAGAATGTTTGCTTATACTCAGTAATGCCTTCTTTTAAGACAGTTTGAGCATCATCAGTGAGTACTCTTTCAGTGTTAATAATTTCACCGAACTTGGGCTTACTGTTGTTCAAGTAATCTAGTAAACCAGAAATAAATTTAGTCACCTTTTCAAGAGGAATATCATCCAAGTAACCATTAATACCAGAATAAATTACTGCTACTTGTTCGGGAAGAGAGCGAGGTGAGTTTTGAGGTTGTTTCAAAATCTCCCGCAAGCGCTGACCTCTTGCCAGTTGGTTTTGGGTAGCTTTATCCAAGTCTGAAGCAAATTGAGAGAACGCTTCTAACTCAGCAAACTGTGCTAGCTCTAGCTTAATTTTACCAGCAACTTTTTTCATTGCCTTGGTTTGAGCTGCGGAACCTACCCTAGACACAGAAATACCTGCGTTTACTGCTGGGCGGAAACCTGCGTTAAATAAGTCACTAGAGAGGAAGATTTGACCGTCAGTAATAGAGATAACGTTGGTAGGAATGTAGGCCGAAACATCACCAGCTTGAGTTTCAATAATTGGTAGAGCAGTCATACTGCCTCCACCTAAATTATCATTGAGTTTAGCAGCTCTTTCTAGGAGACGGGAGTGGAGATAGAATACATCTCCTGGATATGCTTCACGACCTGGTGGACGACGCAGTAGCAAGGATACCTGACGATAAGCTTGAGCTTGCTTGGAAAGGTCATCATAGATTACCAGAGTTGCTTTGCCTTGATACATGAAGTATTCAGCAATAGTCGCACCAGTATAAGGGGCCAAGTATTGAAGAGTAGCAGGGTCACTAGCATTAGCAGCTACTACAACGGTGTAATCCATAGCACCTTTTTCTTCGAGGGTACTTACTACCTGAACTACAGTAGAAGCTTTTTGACCGATAGCCACATATACACAAATAACATCTTCACCTTTTTGGTTGATGATAGTATCGATGGCGATCGCTGTTTTACCTGTTTGTCTGTCTCCGATAATTAATTCCCGTTGACCTCTACCGATGGGGATCATGGAGTCGATAGCTGTGATACCTGTTTGCATAGGTTCACAAACAGAACGGCGATCGATAATTCCTGGAGCTGGAGATTCAATCAAACGACTATCAGTAGTTGCAATATCTCCCTTACCATCGATCGGCCTACCGAGACCATCAACTACCCGGCCAATCATGGCATCTCCAACTGGAACCTGGGCAATTCTACCTGTGGCAGTTACGGCAGAGCCTTCTTGAATTTCCCGGCCTTCGCCCATCAATACTGCACCGACGTTGTCTTCTTCTAGGTTTTGGGCAATGCCTACTGTGCCATCTGAGAACTCTACCAGTTCTCCTGCCATTACCTTATCTAGGCCATAAATCCTGGCAATACCGTCACCCACTTGTAGAACAGTACCAACGTTAGATACTTTGACATCTTGGTCGTACTGTTCTATTTGGTCGCGAATAATTTGGCTAATTTCGTCAGGTCTGATTGATACCATTTTTCTTTTTTATTGTCCAGTCTTTATTACAAAAAATGAGTGAGTTATCTTTTGCGGGTTTAATACCCCACCGTCACTTGCGGTGCTTAAAATTGCTTGGGGTTATAAGACACGGAGTGGCCGGTCGTTGACTATCCCCATGCAATTACACCTTCTGCCTTCTTCAAGATTTGAGGCTATTGCCAATTCGGCGTAGTTGTCCTTGCAGACTAGAGTCAATTATCTGAGAGCCTATTTTGATAATGACACCACCGAGTAAGCTGGGGTCGATTTTGGTTTCAATATCTACATCCCTGGCATCAGTCATTGATTTGACTCGTTCGCGGACTGTATTTTTTTGGTCTTCGTTTAATTCTACTGTGGAGGTCACTTCTGCTAGAACAGTTTGATTTAGTTCTCGCAATAGTGCTAGGTATTTTTTCCCTATCTCTTCTAGAAAAATAATCCGACCTCTATCAACTAGCAGCTTTAAAAAATTACGCATATAGGGATTGACTTCATCGCCCATCATGCGTTGCAGCACTGCTTTTTTGTCTTCTGGTTTAATAATTGGATTTCCCATAAATTGCTTCAATTCTGGGGATTCATCCATAATATTAATCAGGGAACGTATATCTTCCCCAAATCTCTCAGCAAGGTCTTTTGATTTAGCCAAGGACATTAGAGCTGCTGCGTAGGGTTCTACAATTTCACCAGCAATTACAGTCATGATTGACCTCCTAATAACCCCAGACTACGATCTATTAATTGTTGCTGGGCATTCTCATCTAAAGTTTCTTTGAGGCGAGATTCTACTTGTGCCAATGCTTTAGATGCTACAATTGAGCGCAGTTGGGCAATTGCTTTATCTCTTTCCGAATCCATCTCTTGGCTAGCAGTAGCTTTCATCCGCTCAATATCTTGTTCTGCCTGTTGCTCAATTTTTTGCTTGACTTCCTGTGCTCTTGTTTCAGCAGTGGCTAGAATTTTTTCAGCCTCTACTTGAGCTTGGGTCAACTTTTGTTGTTGAGCTGCTAGAGCTGATGCTGCTTCTTGTTGACGTTTTTCTGCTTCTTTGATTGCTTGTTCAATAGTGGCGCGTCTTTCACTAAGAATTTTCCCAATAAAGCCTCGGCCAAAATAAATTAAAACTACAATCAAAATCCCTAAATTAATTAGGTTAGTGTCTAAAATATCCAGGTTTAGACCAAAACCTTCTTCAGCGCTAGCTTCTGTGGCTAGCCATAAAACATTTACCATGATATTCTGTGATAAGCCTTAAATTATCTTGGTGACGTTCTCCCACGTTAACCGCAAGGGTATTACGTTAGCTTCCCCACCTCGCAGATAGGGCTTCCTGTTTTGCTGGCGCAACGCTGCGCGAACGCGGGGAGTGCAACCACTTAACCCTCCACAGGCAGACACGATGAGACCCACCGTGCTTTTGTACTGAACAATTCTGTACTCAGCACCCGCACCCTCAAGAGTTTTACCTTTTCACGGGCTGAGGGCGAACTTCACTCCTTGAACCCCTTACTTGCTATTTGTTTTCATGGTTCCAGGCACGTATTACCGCTACTCCTGATGTCACGATCGTAGCATATATAGGCACAATGACCAGCTACGCTAAAAGCATACGGATATTCTATCGCTGTTGACTATCCCAGATGACATTAAGCGGATGCTTCGCAGTTTATTTATTGGTCGGCAATTCCCCGACCGTTAACATTCGTATAACGGGAGACCCCTTGCCAACATCAAAGTTGGATGCTGAGTTTTATGATCTATCGCTCAACTTTTCCACTTTTCCACCTGGAATTTTCTTTGGCTATCTGACCAATTCTGGGCCTAATAGTTTTTCTAGAATTTGGCGGCTCAAAGAGTCTACCTGTGCTTCTAATTGTTGCAAAGCTGCTTGCTTTTGCTCTTCTATTTCTTTAGCTGCTTCTTCTCTTTTGGCTTGTGCTTCCTGTTGAGCTTTTGCCACTTTTTCGGCTACTATTTTCTGAGCTGCTGCTTGAGCTTCAGTAATAATTGCTTGAGATTTTTTACGAGTTTCTGCTAGTTCTTGCTCGTATTGTTCAGCTAATTTTTTTGTCTTTGCCAAACCCTCTTGTGCTTTGATTTGATTGTCGCGGATATAATCTGCACGAGAATCTATAGCTTTACCCAGTGGTTTGTAAAAAATTTTATCCAAGACAAAAGCCAGTATCAGAAACTGAATTGCCATTAAGGGTAGAGTTGCGTTAATGTCAAACAAACCACCCTTTTCTGCTACTTCTTCAACGGCTAGTAAAATTGTCCAATTTATCATTTTCTCTAATCTTTAGGTGGTTCCCATAGTTTAAGTTGGGTTTAACTAGCTATCAGCTATTAGCGCTTCAGCTATCAGCCTAAAAATTTGCGCAATTGGGTATCTTAAAGCTTGGGTCAAACATCCCCGACACGCGAGATTGTCGCTTAATTTTAGAAGGGGTTGCTCATCCTCTTTCCGGAACGGAATGATCCGCTTTCCGCACCAAGCTGACTGCTGAACTGCTGAACTGCTGAACGCTTTTTAAAGATTTTAGATTTTCGATCTCCAAAATCAAAAATCTAAAATCCCTATTTTCTATAATTAGGGTTGTTTATCCTGCAAAGGGGTTGGCAAATAGCAACACCAGTGATACCACCAAACCGTAAATTGTTAAAGCTTCCATAAATGCCAAACTTAACAATAATGTGCCTCGAATTTTTCCTTCTGCTTCTGGTTGACGGGCAATACCTTCTACAGCTTGACCTGCTGCATTTCCTTGACCAATTCCAGGACCAATCGCACCTAAACCTACAGCTAAGGCAGCAGCAACGACGGAAGCAGCAGCAATCAATGGATCCATAATAATTTTCTTTCCTTTTTTAACCTAAAGTACAAACTTGACGATTAACTAGAACTATATTGATTACACTGTTGCGTAATCAACTACATACACAATTGTCACTTTTTTCGATGAACTGATGTGATGGTTGAAGTGAAATCCGAAACTCAATAAGTTCAAGTTTCATGCTTTTATCTCACATCACTCGTCAACTCTGAAGTTTACTTGTTTTGTTGTTTTGGGGGACTTATTGCTCTACCATCTCCAGTTTCCGTGAATCTGGCGGTAATTCATCCCACTCACTGCTTAGAATACCAGACTTTGAGTTACTTTTAAGCAAATTTTTTTTCTACTACCTACTTAAATCTTAATCGTGATGTTCTGCGCCGTGTTCTTCTAACGCTTCTCCGATGTAGTTAGCAGCTAGAGTTGCAAAAATCAATGCTTGAATAGCACTTAAAAATAGACCCAAAACCATTAGTGGTAGAGGAATAAATAGAGGTACTAACAGAACTAGCACTCCCACAACCAATTCATCCGCAAGAATATTACCAAATAAACGGAAGCTTAGGGACAAAGGCTTGGTAAAATCTTCTATGATCTTAAAGGGGACCATAAATGCTACTGGTTCAGCATAGCCCGCAAAATATCCTAAGCCTTTTTTGCTGATACCTGCATAAAAATATGCTATGGAAGTCAGTAGTGCCAATGCCACTGTTGTATTAATGTCACTTGTGGGGGCCGCAAGTTCTCCCGCAGGTAGTTCTATTACTTTCCATGGTACTAGCGCTCCTGACCAATTTGACACAAATATAAATAGGAATAAAGTACCAACAAATGGCACCCAAGGGCGATAATCTTTTTCACCAATCTGGTCTTTTGTGAGGCTGCGTATAAATTCTAGGATGTACTCCATGAAATTTTGCATCCCACTAGGAATTCGCTGCACCTTGAGTGTTGCTGTGAAGGCAGCCAAGACTATCAGGGCAATTACAAACCAGGACGTGAGTAAAATTTGCCCATGTATTTTGAGGCTACCTAGCTCCCAGTAAAAATGTTGGCCAACTTCTAGTTCGGCCAGAGGTAAATAGTTAATAGTATGCAAAATATTTAGCATTTTGATTCTCAGGCTTCCCGATTTATATCAAGTGGATTTTTCAACAATTAGAATTAGCTTAAATTGCTATGAGTTTGGCATCAAGGATGTTCGCACTACATATATTATTAGTGCTGCTTTGTAAGTCAGAAACCCAAGGAAAATCGGCAAAATTTTGAGCTGATTTAACTGAGTTGCTAATATCATCAGCCCGACAAATATTGCTAACCTTGTTTTACCTACACTTCTTTTATCCCCGCCAATACTCTCAACCTCTTTAGCTAACATTCTTAAGTAAACCACACTTGTCGTTGCTCCTATCAAATAATTAAGAGCAATGTTTAGGGAGTAAAAAACCCAGACAGAGATAAATATTATACCTGTAATTGTCAAGGTGATTACATATAATTCCTGTTGCAGTTTGTAATACTCTTGCATTGAAGGATTTGGTTCTGCCCCTGCAGTGCCAACTTCTGGAGTATTACTATCGTCAACAGTTATTGGTTCTGGTGGTGTATCAGATAAATTCACAAAACTTAGATATCGATCGCAACTTGCAGGCTTCTTTTATATAGCAAGCAAAACATAATGGCTGGACTTAACGAAGTCAGAAGTCAGAAGTCAGAAGTCAGAAGTTAATTTTGTAACGGGGATTTAAGTCCCCTTCCAAAAATATTTCGCCATCTCCCGGCGGGGAAGCGCGACCCAATTATTTTGATAATAATAAAAGTCTCTATTTGTATCTTGTGCCTTCTGCCTCCTACTTTCTAGACATACCAAAAATCATCATATCATGCTGAAGTTCCCATACCATAAGATATATCAGAAGGAAGAATAAAGAAGGAAAAGTCTTACTTTGTCTGGGTTTTAAACTTTTGAACTGCCTTAACCTTTCCTTCAACTGCTATGTATTTAGTTTTTTGGGCTAAGGTATCCCTTGTCAAAAGTTAAAAATAAAAAGTCAATTTTCTGAAGATATTAGAAGGCAAATCTTGAATAAACCTCTCCTGAAAATAGGGAGTAGAGAGTAGTAGGGACGTTCATGCAATGTCCGTACAGAGTAGAGGAAAATAATTGATGATTTATCTACGATAATTGATTTTATTTTTTATGATTGGAGATGCTTGCCTAATGGTGAAGATATATATTTTTTAATTTCTCCCCATCTCCCCATCCCCCCATCTCCCCATCTCCCCATCTCCCCACACTCTCTATGCACCACCATCAAATCACTTAAGTGGGGCCAAGAGTTAGTATAATCAAAAGTCTGGACTGAAGCGATCGCACAATTTCTAACCCCACTGGTACATTCGCTAATATTTCTTCTACTGTTAATGGATTTTGGCTGTTAGACTCTGTATCACAAGCTTGTAGAAATTCATATTCTTCTCTTGACAAATTTACTAATTTATAGTCACCATCAAATATCTTCTCACTAGGCCATCCCTGAATACAAGGACTTAATTCAGGTATTGCTGCTAATAGAAGGCGATCGTCAGACCAATCAATCCTGGTCAAAGGTGGCCTACCTAAGAAAAACTCGTAATGACTAATCTGAGGGTCTAATAATTCAATTAAACGATAACGTTCTTGCTCGTCCAAATCAACAACTCTTTCGAGCAACTCGGAAGATTTTCCGATCAGTCTCTCTATATTCCAGTATTCACGATTAGAAAATCCCAGAAACTCTAAACCAGATGCTTCTATCAACTCAAACAGAGTATCGATATTATAATCAATCTCTTGGGGATGGACATACATATCTGCAAAACACTCATCTCTTTTATTTTCAAAAGCCCATCTTTCCTGTTCATATTTGACAAGACGGTTATTCTCTGGTAGAGAAGCAAAAAGTTGACGTCCGATTTTCACTCCATCTTTATAGTTTCTACATTCATTACCTTGAAGGATAGCGATCGCCTGTTGCATGAGTCTAATTTCCCAGCGACCCAACTCTGCATAAACAAAGATGTGCATAATTCCACCAGGAGCTAATTTCAAAGCCAGATTTTGAATACCTCTAATTGGATCGGGTAAATGATGCAGCACTCCTACACAGTTAATAAAGTCAAACTCTCCTTCTATTTGGCCTACATCATATATGCTCAGATGATGAAATTCTACTCGTGAAGCTCCCGAACGACTACACCGTTCCTTGGCCACTTGTAAAGCACCACTACTCAAATCAATTCCAACCACAGATGCTTGAGGATTAAGATGAACCAAATAATCTGTACTAGAACCAGTGCCACAACCTGCATCTAAAATCCTAATATTTTGTTTCTGGGGTGTTTGACCAGTACAAAAACTGTAAGCTACTGGCCAACTCCAGCGCCAGTTATATCCAGGTGGTGCTTCATCTACTAAAGGGTCTGGTGGAAATGGAAAAGTATCGTAGAGTCCCTCAACAGCAGAACTAATATCTAATTTATCCTTCATTTTGTTTTGGATTTAATAGTTACTAAATATATTTGCTAAAAATTATAGTGCTATATATAGCAATCCCAAATAATTTGTCAAAAAATCTAAGGATAGATAAAAATTCTGAGACTTTTACCAGTATTCCCAGACCCGGTATTTCCTATTCCCTAAATTAAAAGATATTTTTACCAGCAACTGAAATAGGATTGGTATATGTAATTTCTTAAATTGATAAATTTGCAAATTATTGTTAGTGTTGCCGTTTTCATCTTGAAAAATTTTATTACAAAGATACAATAATTGCGTCAATTCCTAATATAAAGTTATAAATAATATGACAAATTCTTTTTGAAAAATTTTATTACAAAGATAAATTGCGTCAATTTCTAATATTTAAAGTTATAAATAATATGACAAATTCTTTCTCGCCTCTAGTACAAGACACGACAAAAGCTCAAAATGAAAGTATCAGAACTATTGTGGGTAAATTGGATGATGGAGAGGTATATATTCCTGATTATCAAAGAGATTCTGAACAATGGGATTATCGTAATTAATCTCAAAACTCCTACCAACAGAATAAAGCACTGTAACAGTATTTTTTGAAAATGGTATAAGACCTAAAACTTAAAACCTAATACCTAATATCGAGATAAACTTGCTAATAAATTTCATAATTCTGTGGCAGTTAACACCTAAAACCTAAAACCTACCACCTAATACCTAATTCTGTGCAGCTTTACATAAAATTGGTATTAAGATAGCGCTTTTGTCTAAATCCGATTAAAAAACGATTAAAAAAGATTTGTATGACTTTTGGCTATTAAAAATTGACTTTTAACTGAAACGGTCGGAGCAACAGTTACTTAACAAAAATTATTATTTTTTCTAAGATAAATGACCATAAATCTATAAAATAAAATTCTGTAAGGTTTTTAACAAACGCGGGCAATTAGCCCAAAATATTTTACCTTGAAACAGATTAAGGAACAGCTAGAAAGTAAAAATAGCAAACCCTACCTACTTTCTTTTGCCTCAATATTTCTATGCGGTTAGTGTTACAAAACCTAAGGTTAAACAACTAAGCCAAGAGAAATAAAGCAGGTACATTGGCCTAGGCAATACTTAATATAAATTCAGCCTAGTTTTGATGGATATTCTGTTAGAATATCTACAAAAATAAGGTATAAATTTCTAATGCTGATGCGAGAAACATCTGAACTAAAAGTTTTGATGTAAAGCTATAGTAGTTTAACTGTAGAAATTCAGCAAATATGGTGTTAAGAAAAAGGGATTGTGCTTTCAATAATAATCCAGAGTAAACCATAGAAAGTAGCCTAAATAAGCCATAAACTTTGAGGTGAGGCATCTCCTCAAGTATCAATTAAGTTGCTGATGAAAGTAAACAAACACAGACAGTAAAAAAGATTTTCTACTGTGTGGAAACCAGCTTTTACAGTAGGAAAAATTTTCATTGCAACTTCAGAAAAACCCATACTAACTAACTAAAGTAAAGTATCTGGGAAATGTCATAAAAATTCAAGCGAACAGTCTGAATAGAAGCTGTAAAAACTTCAAAATAGGGAGCAATAATAATCGAATGACTGTCAAAGCAAGTGGTGGAAGCTCAGTTGCACGTCCGCAACTATATCAAACTGTACCAGTATCAACTATTTCTCAAGCGGAACAACAAGACCGCTTTTTAGGAAAAGGAGAACTAAATGAACTGGCAACTTTTTTTAGTTCAGGAGCAAAACGTTTAGAAATTGCTCAAATACTCACTAATAATTCAGAAAGAATTGTTTCTGTTGCTGCCAATACTATTTTTACTGGTGGTTCGCCTTTAGCTTTTTTAGAAAAGCCAGATGATCAAGAAATGGCCATGAGTGCTGTTCCGGCTGCAACAACAGCAGTTTCTGAAGGCATGAAGCTAGGTACTGTTACTTATGTAGAGAACAAGAAAGGAAACAACCCATTGCAGGGTATACGCTCGCTGTTCACTAATTTAGGAGCTAGTAGTGCTGGCCCTGTACCTGCCGGCTTTAGGCCAATTAGCGTGTCTCGGTATGGTCCATCTAATATGACCAAATCCTTGCGGGATTTATCCTGGTTCTTACGCTATATTACTTACGCTATTGTGGCGGGAGACCCTAATATTATCTCAGTCAACGTTCGTGGTTTAAGAGAAATAATTGAGAATGCCTGTTCTTCTGCAGCTACAATTGTGGCGATCCAACAGATGCGACAAGCTTCGATTAAATATTTTCAAGACCAGGAAGCAAAGGAAATTGTTGCCCAATACTTTGATGTTCTTTTGACTGAGTTCCGTAACTCAACACCCTCTAGTAAACAACGCCGGGGTCAAAGTTCAGACCAACAAGGTTTAGAACTACCACAAATTTACTTTAATGCTGCTGAAAAGCGACAAAAATTTGTGATGAAGCCTGGTTTGTCTAACTTTGAGAAACAGGATGTCATTAAAGCGGCTTATCGCCAAGTATTTGAGAGGGATATTTTCCGAGCTTATAGCCTGAATATTTCCTACCTGGAATCTCAAGCCAAAAATTGTGAAATCTCCATGAAAGAGTTTATCCGTCGTTTGGGTAAATCTCCTTTGTACCGGAAACAGTTTTATGAAGGTTTTGTCAATAGTCGTGTTGTGGAATTGGCAGCTCGTCACTTTCTGGGTAGGGGTTTGAGTTCACCCCAAGAGTTCAGCAAATACTTTAACATTGTTACCAAAGGTGGTTTGTCTGCTTTGGTAGATGCCATGGTGGACTCTCAAGAATACTCCGATTATTTTGGCGAAGAAACAGTACCATATCTGCGTGGTCTAGGTCAAGAGGCTCAGGAATGTCGTAACTGGGGGCCACAAATCGATCTGTTTAACTACAGTGCCCCTTTCCGAAAAGTACCTCAATTTGTTACCTTATTTGCTGACTACAATCAGCCCTTGCCAGACCAACACGTTTATGGTAGAGGTAATGACTCATTAGAAATCCAGTTTGGGGCAATCTTCCCGAAAGAAACCCGTAGTCCCAAAAATCGTCCTGCACCTTTTGGCAAAGATACTCGCCGGATTCTCATTCGTCGAGGTGCTGGTATTGATAACCAGATTAGTAACCCTGCTGCGAGACCAAAAAATCCTGGTTCTTTAGGTCCTAAAGTTTTCAAACTCGATCAACTGCCTGGAGGTTATGTTAGTAGTGGTTTCAGTAACTCTGGAGGGAGCAACGGTGCTAGCATCAAGTTTTCTGAAAGTTCTACTCAAAAGTTAATTACAGCCGCTTATCGTCAGGTCTTTGGTCGTGATGTTTATGATGGTCAGCGTCTGAAATCTTCTGAGAACAGACTTGAAAACGGCGATATTACTATTCGCGAGTTCATTCGTGCTTTAGCGAAATCTGATACTTTCCGCAATATGTACTGGAATTCTTTGTATGTCTGCAAAGCTATTGAGTATATTCATCGAAGGTTGTTAGGTCGTCCGACTTATGGACGTAAGGAAATTAATTCTTACTTCGATATTTGTGCCAAGAAAGGTTTTTATGCTCTAGTAGATGCGATTATCGATAGTCAAGAATACAATGAAGCTTTTGGAGAAGATACTATTCCTTATGAACGTTATCTAACTCCTGGTGGTTTGTCATTGCGAAATACTAGGGTTGGTAGTATTGCTGATAAGAATCTACTTGTACAGAAAGAAGTTACGCCAAGATTTGTGGAGTTGGGTACTCCTGAGGAAGTTCGTAGCGAACCTGATATTGAGTTCCGAGTTCTTCAAGGTGTTAACAAGCAACGAGAGCAGTCTAAGGTATTTAAGTTGACAAGTACCCAAGATAAGCAACAGGTGAAATTGATTATTGCTGCTGCTTATCGTCAGATTTTTGAACGCGATATCGATCCTTACGTTGTTAAGAGTGAGTTCTCTTCCTTAGAAAGTAAGTTAGGGAATGATGAAATCAACCTCAAGGAATTTATTGAAGGGTTAGGTTGTTCTAAACTTTATGTTAAGGAGTTTTATACACCCTATCCTAATACTAAGGTAATTGAACTTGGTACTAAACATTTCTTAGGACGCGCTCCTCGCAATCAAGTTGAGATTCGTAAGTATAATCAGATTCTGGCGACTTTGGGAATTAAAGGTTTTATCAACGCTATGGTGAATAGTGCTGAGTATATTGAGATGTTTGGGGAAGATACTGTTCCTTATCGTCGCTTCCCGACTCTTCCTGCTGCTAATTTCCCGAATACTGAAAGACTGTATAACCAGTTAACTAAGCAAAATGATGATTTGGTTGTACCTAGTTTTGAACCTGTAGCTGCAATAGATCGTAGTTAAACCATCAATTATTTTTAGGGTTTAATTACTGTTTTTCCCCTGCTATAGATTTTTATAGCAGGGGAATTTTTTTTGAACTATTTGCTAGCTAGATATTGCAAAACCAGCAATAATACCAAATTGATAAATACTTGCTACAAATAGCTAGGATATTTCTTAGGAGTCAGGAGTCTAGGAATACCGAGTCAGAATGAATAGCTTCAATACCATTTTTTAGGTCGCAAATCATTCTTTTTGTCAAAAGACACATCCTGTACAGTCTTTTTATTCCTCTTACTATTTGTAACATTTTTTTTGAAAATTGGTATAATACCTATAACAAGCGCGATCACCAGACAAATTAAGGAAATAATTAATAACTAATATGGTATGTAGTCCCAAATTTCGGAAGTGCTTGCAAAAAACATGATTGCCAGAGAAATTAGGGAAATAATTAATAACCAATATAGTAGTCCGTATAACTTTCGGAGTTCACCTAAAGCACCCATCAGGTTAACAATGTCATTTCTTTGGCTATTTCCTTGAGTATCAACAATAAGTTTAAAAGAAGAAGCAGCATTTAAAGTCCAAACACCAATAAGTATTTGAATAACTGCCTCAATGATAGCTTCTGGAGCTGAACTAAACAAACCAATGATTCCAGAAATAACTCCTGCTCCAATTAGAACGTAGCTGACAAAGCGCATCTTATTGGACAAATCCAGAATTATCTCATTTTGAGGTGGATCAAATATGCACTGTGGAGGTTCCATTTTTTCTTCCTATGAGTATTTTACTGAATATAATGTACTAAGGACTTAGGCACAATTACTATATCTAGTAGTGGTGGATGGCGATTACCCCCTACGGATGGTTTATAATTGATTTTTGGCGTCAGTCTTGATAGTTTATACAGTATTACTTACATGGAATCAGGAATGGATTCATCAACGAAACATGGAGAAAACAATTTTAAAAAGCTTTTAGTAGTTCAGCAATCAGCGGTCAGCTTTGCGCGTTTGCGGAGCATTCCGGAACGGAAAGGGGATGAGCAACCCCTGCTAAAATTCAATGACTTGCTAGAAGTCAGGGATTTAAACCCAAGTTTTTCCTGACGGACTGCTCCGCAAACAGATACCTAATTCTATACACTACCTTTTTATGCTGATAGCTGATAGTTATTTAAAAAACTTTGATATTCACTTTCCTTCGACTGCTGTATATTTCTAGCATGGCTATTTAAGTTTGTCTTGAAGTAAAGCTAAAAAACAGATAATAAATAAAAGATAATTTTGAATGTTATTTTCTAAATAAAATTACTTTTAAGTTTTCTTGAATTAGTAATACTTACTGTTAATAAAAATGCCATTTGAATAAAAAATAGTTCAAATATAAAAATAACTTTTCTCTCAGTTAAATTATTTTTGAATATTGAAAAATTTTGTCAGTATCAGGATTGTAAAATTTTGTTTCATTTCAGATAATTAATGTTGCCCTCAATCTCTAAAAGGGCTAATATACATAAGATTTCATAAAATCAAAGAGTCTAAATTCCTCTCTGGAATTAAATCTACAAATTACAATATGTCAAAGACTTATACTGTTGAAATTCACCATCAGGGACAAACTCACACTATTGAGGTGCCAGAGGATAAAAAAATATTAAAGGTTGCTGAGGATGCTAAATTGGATTTGCCTAACTCTTGCAATGCAGGGGTTTGTACAACCTGTGCAGCCAAAATTATTGGAGAGGGTACTGTAGATCAAGCTGATGGTATGGGAGTTGGTCCAGAACTTCAAGCAGAGGGTTATGTCTTATTATGTGTTGCCTATCCTCGGTCTAATTTAAAGATAGAAACTGGAAAAGAAGATGAGGTTTACGATCGTCAATTTGGCGCTTCATAAATTGCTTCAAAATGAATGAAAAGGAAGACTTGAATAATTAATAATTAATAATTAATAATTAATAATTAATTATTACCTCTCCTAGAAAAGAAAAAGTCAAAGGAAAAATTTTTCTTATCTTGGTCTAAACGACTGCTTTTTTATCCTTTAAAGGAGAGGCTTGATAGCTTAATTATTCAGTAAATCAAAGTTTATTTCGTAAACTAATTAACTGTAAGCATTTCCTGCGGACTGCTGCGCAAACAGCTATTAGCAGTCAGCTATTCCTACGGAATGCTACGCAAACAGCAATTAGTAATTATCCATTACTTCTCAGGTTTGGGAAGGGGACTTTAACAGTAACTTTTATTCTGTCTCAATTTCTCAATTATTTTTACCTTCCCCAAAATTAATAGCTGAATTGCGCAGTTCCTCCGTAGGAGGCTAGCTAATAGCTGATGGCTGAATGCTTACAATTAACTTAAAATTGTACTGATAACTGATAACTGAAATGACTACTCATTTTATTAATGCTGAAATTGACCTACAAGAATCACCAAATAAACTCAATCAAGAAATTGAAAAAGAGTTAGAAAAACGTGGCGAACCTCTACGTTGGGCAGTGACAAAGATAGATACAGAAAAACAAACAGCTCATGTAGAAGCTGTTGTAATTGAATCAGAAAGTTTAAGCACTAATTCTTAATTAGTTATTCATGCTTTATGATTGATAATTGTTGAGTATAGGTTGGGTTTATCTACGATAATACCTAACCTAAAATTATTTTTAATAGAGTTGAAAAATTAGCTTTTCTGCTGAAATTATTCGTAAGCATTTCCTCCGGAATGCTGCGCAAACAGCTATTAGCTGTCAGCTATCAGCAACAAGACTCTCTCATATAGGACAGTGTTTATAGTCATTCCGAATAAGAATGGAACACTTTTTCAGCCAAAACCCTTTCACAGCAAGAAAACCTTGTCTCAATCTAAACCAGAATGACTATAAATTAACAACTGACTTTAAGAGGCAACTTTGTAGTAAGACAATTAAATATTGCTTTGATCCTAAACTAAAAGCAATAGCTGATAGCTGATGGCTGACGGCTGAATGCTTACAAACTTTTGAACTTACTTTTTGACTTTTGACTTTCGACTTAAAACCTTATACAGTAGTCTTAATTATTCCCACTGGTATCGGTGCATCTATTGGTGGTTATGCTGGAGATGCTTTACCAGTGGCACGAGCGATCGCACAAACTTGCGATATCCTAATCACTCACCCCAATGTTCTGAATGGGGCACAACTCTATTGGCCATTATCTAATGCTCTCTATGTAGAAGGATATGCTCTTGACAAATTTGCTCAGGGATGGTATGGATTACAACCTGTACATCAAAACCGAGTGGGTTTAATCCTCGACCAAGGTATTGAGGCAGAATTGCAAATGCGCCATTTACAAGCTGCGGATGCGACTAGAGCAACTTTAGGGCTAAATCTCACAGATTATATAATTACAGATGTCCCACTAGAAGTACAATTACAACAATCTGAGTCTGGAGCATCCTGGGGCACAATCGCTAATTCAGATAGTTTGCTACGAGCAGCAGAAACTCTAATTCACAAAGCTAAAGCAGAAGCGATCGCTGTTGTTGCCAGATTTCCCGATGATGAAGGTAGTACAGGATTACAACTATATCGCCACGGACAAGGAGTTGACCCTTTAGCTGGTGCAGAAGCGGTTATTAGTCATTTGATTGTCAAAACTTTTCAGGTTCCCTGCGCTCATGCTCCTGCTTTATTACCTCTACCTTTAGACCCTAACTTATCGCCTCGGTCTGCTGCGGAAGAAATTGGTTACACATTTTTACCTTGTGTATTAGTGGGGTTGAGTCGAGCGCCACAATTAGTAAAAACAAAAGATAGTCCCCTACTCCCTAATACTATTTTGGCAAAACAAGTAGATGCTGTAGTTGTACCTGCTACTGCTTGTGGTGGTAGTGCGGTAATGAGTTTCAGTCAAACTCCAGCGCAAATTATTGCCGTCAGAGAAAATAAAACTCAAATGCAAGCTTCACCAGAAAGTTTGGGGATAAAAGCATTAGAGGTGAATTCATATTTGGAGGCGTTGGGGATATTGGTTGCTCATCGAGCTGGCATTAATTCAGAAGCATTAAGGCCAGAAATATTACCAATTGCCAAAATTCAGTAGTATGGCACTACGCAAATAGGTCAAGACATTTATGAATGCTCAAACTCAGTTAGGGATAATATAGAATCAGGTTATACAGTATATGTTTATAATTCTATCCACACTTCAGTATTAAATCATATCAAATCCGGTGGGGTTGCACATAGAATCCGGCTATATAATATCTGTTTATAATTTCTTAAATTACTCCAATATTAGACATCTCTTCCACGGATAGGGAGTAGGTATGGAGGGGGAAATAATTGATAATTTATGTACGATAATAGTAATTGATTTTTTATTATTACCAGATGTCTATCTAATCTCCCCCACTCCCTAAATTCCCCTCCTGGGAGGGGCTAGGGGTGGGTCCCCTACTCTCAACTATATAGTAAGTATTCAACAGGATTTGATATCAGACCATCCCCCCCATCCCCCCATCTCATATAACCAGGACTTACGCAAATGCAATATATGTAGTAGATATAAACTATAGCACTATGGCATATATAGTGTTTTTGTCGGAAAAATGTGTAAGTCCTGATAACTAAGTATTCAACAGGATTTGATATTACTTCTGACTTCTGACTTCTGTACGTCGCCAATCCTACGGCTCCCCTATCTGACTTGCGCGTAGCGCCATACCATCCTGTACAATAGTTAAATATAAAATCTAAATTTAATTTGATGGCGGACAAGTGACAGAGCAAATTCCTGAAAATCCAGAAATCGAGCCTCTAACTCGTACTCAAGTACTAGTGGCAATGGGAGTAACAGCATTGGTATTACTGGCAATCTCTAAAACCTGCTTGCTACTTGGTGTTAATTTATTACCTGTTAGTTGGAATCCTAGAGCGTTATTGTGGGGAGTAGCGATCGCTTTAGGTATTACTATTGCCAGTTCCTTAGTTTATCGCATTTGGCCAACTTATCGTCGTAGTGCAGATCAATATCTTAAATTAGTTGTGACTCCTTTGTTATGGCCCGATCTAATCTGGTTGGGATTACTACCAGGATTGAGTGAAGAATTGTTATTTCGAGGTGTAATTTTGTCTGCCTTGGGATTAGATACAGTGGCATTAATTGCTTCAAGTATTTTCTTTGGTGTTTTACATTTGAGCGGTAAGCAACAATGGCCTTATATGGTTTGGGCAACAATAGTTGGAATGGTGTTGGGATATAGCGCTTTAGCAACAGGTAATTTATTAATACCAATTATTGCCCACATTTTGACAAATTTGATTTCTAGTAGTATGTGGAAATGGGAACATAATTACAAATAGACATCTTCTACAAAAGTAGGGAGTAGGGATTCAAGAATTAAGAATTTAGAATTAAGAATTTAGAATTAATTGTTTAGAATTACCTCTTCTTATAAATAAGAGGATTGAATAAAAATATTTTTTTTCTTTTTTATCCATGAATGGAGAGGCTTTATACCTGAATTTTTTGGTAAGGAAAAATAATTGATAATTTATGTGCGATAATTGATTTTATTTTTTATTATTGGACATTTATAATAGTCACAAAGAGTTTAATAATTATGGTTAAAACTGATAATGTTAGTCTCCAGTTTGGCTTGATAATTCCAACAAATACTAATTCTAATTTAATTACATAGATAGAGACTTAATAATTTAAGATGACAGAATCAGGGTTTGACTTTAGCCACTACTATACATATCAAGAGGTGGTAAATTTTTTGTATCAAATGAGTGAAAGTAATCCCCATTTGATTGAGTTAAAAGTTATTGGTAAAAGCTATGGTGGATTAGATATTTTCTTAGCTACTGTTACTAACCAAAATACAGGAAAAGCAAAAGAAAAACCTGGATATTGGATTGATGCTAATATTCATGCTGGAGAAGTTACAGGTTCTGCTGTTGCTCTATATATTATTTATCATCTACTAAATAGTTACGCTAGCGAACCTCAAATTACTCGTTTATTAGACAACTACACAGTTTATGTATTACCTCGCATTGCTGTTGATGGAGCAGAACAATATTTAACAACTCCCCAAAGATTGCGATCAAGTATTCGTCATTATCCATATCCCGAAGAACGTGATGGACTCCACTGGGAAGATGTAAATGGGGATGGGTTAATTTTGCAGATGCGACTCAAAGATGATTGTGGAGCGTGGAAAATTTCCCCAGAAGACTCTAGAATAATGGTGCGTCGCGAACCCGATGAATTTGGAGGCACTTACTACACTATTCTGCAAGAGGGAATCATCAAAAACTATAACGGTTATGATCTTAAAATTGCTCCCGCACTAGAAGGAATGGATTTTAATCGCAACTATCCTTATAAATGGCAACCGGAGGGAAAACAAAAAGGTGCTGGAGATTTTCCTTTTTCTGAACCGGAAACTCGTGCTGTAGCAGAATTTTGGCGCGAGCATTCTAATATTAATGGTTTCATTAGTTATCATACTTTTTCTGCGGTAATTTTACGTCCTTATAGCATTTATCCAGACGACCGCTTACCTGTGGAAGATTTGGAAATTTACAATTTGATTGGGGAAAAGGGTACTGAAATTACTGGTTATGAATGTGTTTCGGTTTATCATAACTTTTGCTATCCTCCTAATCGGAAGACTTATGGTGGGATGGATGACTATTGTTACGATCGCTTTGGTTGGTTTGGTTTTGTTATAGAGCTTTGGGATGCACCTACAGCAGCAGGAGTTAAGAAGGAGGATTATGTTAAGTGGATACAACGTCATCCTGTTTCAGATGATTTGAAATTGATGCAGTGGAATGATGAAAAGTTGGGTGGGAAGGGTTTTATTAACTGGCAACCGTTTGAACATCCGCAACTGGGTACTGTAGAAATTGGTGGATGGAATCATAAGGAGGTTTGGCAAAATGCTCCTGTGGAATATTTACCGAAGTTGTGCGAGCAACATTGTCAGTTTGCTATTTCTCATGCTTTGATGTCACCTCGTTTGGCAGTGAGTCAGACAGTAGTTGAGCATCAGGGTGGGGATATTTATCTGGTAGTGGTGCAGTTGGAAAATCAGGGATTTTTGCCTACTTATACCAGTGAAAAAGCTAGGGAAGGAAAAAGTGTTCGACCTATAGAGGTGATGTTGACTTTGCCTGAAAATGTAACGTTGCTTAGTGGGAAGCAGTTACAGGAAATAGGTCATTTGGAGGGGCGATCGAATAAAGCTTTTGCTAATTCTGCTCGAGGTAATGATTATCGTTGTCATGTTGAGTGGGTGATTAAAGGTTTTGCTGGTTGTGAAATTGAAATAACAGCGCGGGGGCAACGTTCAGGTGTGGTGAGAAGTATGATTACTTTAAAATAATGGCGTTGCTGAATTGAAGTATGAGTGCGCGATTGTTTGGTTCTGGTCAAGCTCCCTAAATCCCCTTTCAACAAAAAGCGCAGCATCCTCTGGCTTCCCCCTTTCCAAGGGGGACGGGAGGGGGATTAAAGGGGGACTTTTAGAGTTTTATTCCCCCCAAAATTGGCTTGCTCGGGGGGCAAAATCATACCCAGAATCAGCAACGCCAAAATAATTATCTATCATACCATGTCCATTCAGGAGTCAGTCCTCAGGAGTTATATCAAATCCGGTTAAACAGCCATAAAATGGTTAAGTTAGGAGTCCTCAGGAGTCAGTCCTCAGGAGTCAGTCCTCAGGAGGGAAGAAAGGAGGAATACATAGGAAATATTGGAGATGGGGTATTGATAGTTTCAGTATTTCTTTGGTACTGTCGGTACCCGGAGTCCTTAAATTTTATTGTAACTGACCCGTCCGTTAGCGTAGCTCCCCCGGAGGGGGAACATGATATAACACAAATTTCAGATGAATACCAGTAATGTGCATAATTTTGCCAGAAAAATTGGATTTTTGTTTTCAAGTGAATTAGAAATGCACATTGGTTATGAAAAATTCCCAGAAACAGTCTGATTTCACATTCGACTTGAGATTAACTACCATTTTCGTTACTACAAATCAACCTTGGTTACATTGTATGTAATGAAGCAATTAGGAATTTTCTCAAATGACTGTATCAACAATGACTGGATCAACTTTACCTACTTTAAAAAATGGTGATAGCGGAGATGCTGTTCGCTTTCTTGAACAGTTACTATCTTCAATTTATTGGTTTGGCTTGCAACAAGGTAGACCATCTCTGATTACAAATCTTGTGATCTTTGATGCCCAGTACGATAGTCAATGCCAACAAGTAGTAACTGAGTTTCAAAAAAATTATAACGCCATTTTTCCTTTTCCATCACCTGACATCACAGTAGATGGAGTGGTAGGTCCCCAAACATGGAAAGCGTTAGCTGATGCTATCTTCAAATACACTTATTGAAGTAGCACTCAGCACTTCAGCACTCAGAATTTTCAGGGTGTTATATAGTGGGGGATTGAAACTCCCATAAAAGGCGCACCACGAGCTTTTTCACGTTAAGCGTGGGAGACGCCGAACCCTTGATTTTTTTTAGTGTTCCAGCTAAATGCTGGCAAGCGGAGCATTCCGGAACGGAAAAGCTGATAGCTAGTTAAAACCTAAACATTCTTGTTGCTACATCTCTAGATATTTAGCAACAAGAGTGTACAAACCCCAGGACTAAAGTCCAAGGGTTCCTGACCAAACCGATCTAATTTCTCATACTCACCTATCTTACATACAGGATAATTAACAATGATATTAAGTATTTCAAGTTCTTTTTCTTTACCGGTTGTACGCAACGGAAGCATCGGTTCTGATGTGACTCTGGTACAACGCCTTCTAAATAATGCTGGCTTGGGAGTTCACTGCTCCCACTTCTGACTTCAGTTATTCAGACAGTGAGATTTGAGGAGAATACTCCCATGCAAGTTATATATCAGAACTTACACAGAGACTCTACTTATGGCTTATGGCGAGGGCGAATACCATTCGTACCTATAAATGCTGCTTTATAGTTTTCAGTATTGGTGACATTCTTTTTTTAAGCTTTTTATTATAACACTTGAATGATTTATTTGTCAACTGCCAAAAGTTTTAAATTTAAGAAAAAAACATCCGGAAAAATAATAAATATCTATATGAGATATAAATATCTTCATCCAATCTTTATAATAATTCATTATTATTTAAAGATTTGATGAAGATGAGCAAAAATTGATGTTTTTTCAAAAAAAAAAGTTAATAATAGTAAGTATGAATTTCAACTAACTTATAGTAACCTCAACTAAGTAACCTAGATATATCTGTTATGTCTTTTGTAGTCAAGCATAGCAGATTTTTTATTCTTGCAGACACTATGAAGTACATCATATCTGTATCAACCCAAACAACCGATTTAAGTATCTACCAACACGGTTACTGCTGCTACCGCAATTAACATTTCATCATTTTTATCTTCCAACTCAGCGATCGCCCGACCCTGCACCACCATACCTCCATCTTCAATAGTAATACTTTTCTGGCCAAAAGGCAATACTGCCAAAACCTCTTCTACCTTCACCTCTTCTGGGTAAGGTACAGCTACCTGTACTTCTACAATCATTTCATTGGGATGACTTAAACCTGCTACTTCCCAGACTCCAGGTAAAGCATTATGAGCGATCGCATTTCTGACAGCTCTAGCTGCAGCTACTGTTGGTTCCTGGCCATGTTGGTCTATCCCCATACCCATTTCAATAATTAAACGTTTTCTAGCCATAACTACCCAAAATTAACTACAATTTTTTCAAAATCAGGACTTACGCATTACCGAATAATTAACTAATTAATAATTAAATAATTCGCGCCTTGAAGCCTCCCCTTTTAAGGGGAAAAAGCGGTCGTTTTGCTACGCAACATGTAAAGCGCAGCTTCCCGTAGGGTGGGATGGCGAGGTCTCGGAGCCATATCCATGAGACCAAGAGAAAAGAAATAATATTTCCTTATATTCAATCAAGGACGGTTAAAACCCGAGGTAATTATCAATTATCCATTATCAATTATCCTAATAGACGCTACATATAGTGTATGCTTGATCATTATTGCTTATATAAACACTATGATTGGTGCAATTGCGTAAGTCCTGAAAATAATAGAATCACCAGGAATTTCCCAGTAATTCTATTATCCTATCAAGGTAAAACTATAAGCTCTATAGTCTTTTGTTAGTTCTAATTCAAAAGCCTTGAGCAATTTAGCACTCAGCAAACAGCTTAGATTGGCCTTAGAAATTTCAACCCAAGCTGAAAGCTGAAAGCTGACAGCTGACAGCTAAATTAACGCAGGAAGAAATCTTCAGCAGTAATTGCCGCATTATTAGTTAAGGTGGCAAAATGAGCAGTACTACCATTAGCGTTATAGAACAATTTACCATTTTCACTGTTGTAAACTATAAACGCATCAGAACTTTCTGCCTCTTCGTCACTGGTAACTAACGCAAACTCTGTTTCCACACTGAAACCTTCACCTTGAACGCTGGTAAGAGCAGCAAAAGTGGTTTTATCCAGGAGAATAATATCTTGGTCTACAACAAAATCAGTTATTGTGTCTGTACCAATATCTGCTTGACTAAAAGCCTGATTTGTAGCAAAGATAAAACGGTCAATACCTGCACCACCCGTAAGTTCGTCATCACCAGCACCACCATTGAGGCGATCGCGACCGATGCCAGACCTTAGAGTGTCGTCACCATCACCACCTAGCATAATATCAAAACCAGTACGACCGATCAAAAGGTCGTCACCAGCACCTCCCAGGATAAAGTTGTTACCAAAACCACCGTTGAGAGTGTCATTACCGTCACCACCATTGAGGCGATCGTCGCCCAAATTACCATTGAGAATGTCATTACCATCACCACCACGCAGGGTATCATTTCCACCAAGACCTTGTATGGTATCATCCCCTGCAAAACCATTGAGGATATCTGAAGCAACTCCACTAGAAAGGAAGTCGTCTGACGCGCTACCTGCGAGTATACCAGCAAAAGAAAAGTTGCTGGCGTTTAATTCTATCTCTGCATTAAAGGTAGTAACAACTTCTAAACTGCTTTCCTGGAAGAATGTGAGGACAGTTTGATTTTGGGCATTAGTATAGGTAGCAAAGACACCATTAACATCAAGTTCTTCTAATCGTGTTTCCACTTCTGTTAGAGAAGAAAATTCTTGAGTCAGCTTCACTAGACCTACATTACTTTCAACAGTACTGGTTGACTCACTCACAGTAACCTGGGTGAAGTTACTATTCTTGAAGTTGCCAAATACTCCTGTTTTAAACTGAAGTATATCTGTTTCTACCTCAAAGTCGCTAATAGTGGTTTCTTCAACCAGTGACTCGAATAAAATAGTATCCACTAAACCTGCCGTAGCAGTAATTTCTGTTTCTGCTGCTGCTGTAGTTACTTGAGTAAAGTTAAAGTTGGTCTCAGTTAGCTGTACTTCGGATGCAAATTGACTGATTACTTCTACTTGGCTACTACTTTGTGCAAATGCGACTACGGTATTACCTGCGGAATTAGTGTATTCAATGAATACTGGGTTGTCTACTTCTAAGTTAACTAGCAGTGTTTGTAGCTCTTCTACTGAGTTAATTTGTTGCTCAACAATTAGTAGACCTTGGCCTTGGATCTCAGTACTGCTAGTTGACTGAGTGACAACTACACTGGTGAAGTTGGAATTACTGAAACTACCGAAAAGTGATGAGTTGAATGATAATGAGTCTGACTGACTAAAACCAACAATGGTACCGCCAATTTCCTCTAAGGAATTGAACTGAACTACGTTTGTAGTTGCACTGCTGACGACAATTGTATTTGAGTTACTGATAACAACGTTGACTTCCGGAGTGTCCTCGTCGTCCATGTCGTCATCATCGTCCATGTCATCATCATCGTCCATATCGTCATCATCATCCATACCATCGTCGTCATCATCGTCCATATCGTCGTCATCCATACCATCGTCGTCGTCCATATCGTCGTCATCATCGTCCATATCATCCATACCATCGTCGTCGTCCATATCGTCGTCATCATCGTCCATATCGTCGTCATCCATATCGTCGTCATCCATACCATCGTCGTCATCCATACCATCGTCGTCGTCCATGTCGTCATCATCGTCCATGTCGTCATCATCGTCCATATCATCATCATCCATGTCGTCATCATCGTCCATATCGTCGTCATCATCCATGTCATCGTCGTCATCCATGTCGTCGTCATCATCCATGTCATCGTCGTCATCCATGTCGTCATCATCATCGTCCATATCATCATCGTCGTCATCCATACCATCGTCGTCGTCCATGTCATCGTCGTCGTCCATGTCATCATCATCGTCCATGTCATCGTCGTCGTCCATGTCATCATCATCGTCCATGTCATCGTCGTCGTCCATATCGTCATCATCATCCATGTCATCGTCGTCGTCCATATCGTCATCATCATCCATGTCATCATCGTCCATATCGTCGTCATTAAAGAAGACAAAATTTTCCGACGAGATATTTACTTCAACCTCCAAGTTAGCCAAAATTTCTATTTCGGTACCTGTGTAGAAAGCTACTACTTTTTGTTGCATTTCATTTTCGTATACAAGCAACTTGGGAGATACTCCCACCTGCAATGTCTGCAACCGTACGAGTAGTTGCGCTTCGGTAAAACTACCCTCGAATATTAGTAAATTTGCCGTTCCGACTGAAGTTGTTGTTTGGGTTACGCTCAACTCCTGTAGATTTTCAGTGGTTATCTCCCCAAATATTTGTGAATCAAGTTGAAAAACATCTTCCTCACTATAGTTTGTAACTGTTACTCCAGTTTCAACGAAAGCATTGAATACTAATTTATCCACTACACCAACAGTAGCAGTTACTTCTGTTTCATTCGTAATGTTAACAGTGTTGGTAAATTGTAAATTGGAAACGCTGAATTGATTGATATTTTCTATTTCGACTTCAAAGTCTTGTAGTAGTTCAAAATTTGTACCATCGAATAAGACTAACTGTGTACTACCTGCAATATTCGCTAAGACTACAACTGAACTCTCAACAACCAGAGATTCTATTCGTGTCAGCAGAATATCTAGATTGGCAAAACTTTCTGTCTCGAAAATTAAGAAGTTTTCTTGAACTTGTTGGGTAGACTCAGCGGTGATAATGACACTGGTTATATTATCTACTGTGACATTAAGTGATGTTAGTACCTCAGCATTAATTTCTACTATATCTACTGTCACATCAAAGTCATCGTCGTCGTCCATATCGTCATCGTCGTCATCATCCATGTCGTCGTCATCATCCATGTCGTCCATATCGTCGTCATCATCCATGTCATCATCATCCATGTCATCGTCGTCCATATCGTCATCATCATCCATGTCATCATCATCCATGTCATCGTCGTCCATGTCATCATCATCCATGTCATCGTCGTCCATGTCATCGTCGTCCATGTCATCGTCATCCATATCATCATCATCATCCATGTCATCGTCATCCATATCATCATCGTCGTCCATGTCATCATCATCCATGTCGTCATCGTCGTCCATGTCATCATCATCCATGTCATCATCGTCGTCCATGTCGTCATCAAGGAAGACAAAGTTTTCCGACGTGATAGTTGCTTCAACCTCCAAGTTAGCCAAAATTTCTATTTCGGTACCTGTGTAGAAAGCTACTACTTTTTGTTGCATTTCATTTTCATATACAAGCAACTTGGGAGTATCTCCAACCTGCAATGTCTGCAACTGCACAAGTAATTGTTCTTGTGTAAAAGTTCCCTCAAAATTCAGTAAAGTTGCATCTCCTACTGTAGTCGTTGTTTGGCTTACAATCAATTCTTGTAAGGTTTCAGTTGTTATCCCTGCGAATATTTCAGAGTTCAGTACAAAAGCGTCTTCTGCGCTAAAGTTGGTAATTGTCACCTCATTTTCGATGAAGCTGTTGAAGGTAAACTGATTGACCACACCGACAATAGCATTTACCTCTGTCTGGTTGATAATTTCAATGTTGCTAGTAAACTGTAGGTTGTTAGCAGTAAACTGATTGATATTTTCTAGCTCAACTTCAAAGTCTTCAATAATCTCAAACTCACTGCCATTATATAAGACTAACTGGGTAGTACCTCCAATAGTTGCTAATACTAGAACTGAGTTTTGCAGAACAAAGGTTGATAGTCGTTGTTGGAGAATTTCTAAACTAGCAAAACTTTCTTCTTCAAAAACTAAGCAGTTTGCTTCAATTTCTCCCATAGACTCGGCAGTGATATTGACGGTCGTGAAGTCTTCTACTGATACATCAAGTGATATTAGTAGATCAGCATTAATTTCTAGCTGATCTACTGTGACATCAAAGTCATCATCGTCGTCCATATCATCATCATCGTCCATGTCATCGTCGTCCATGTCGTCATCATCATCCATGTCATCATCATCGTCCATATCGTCACTATTTTCGATAATAAAGATGTTATCTGTATCAATTTCTATATCAGTAGAGAAGTTTGCAATGACCTGAACTGAACTTCCTTCTGAAAAAGCAAAAACAGTTTGGTCTAATTCATTTGTATAACTCAAGAAAACTGAACCAGTTATACCCAATTCAGTTAATCTTGCTTCTACTTCTGTTATCGAAGCAAATACTTGGTCTATGACTAGAAAGTTAGCACTTCCTATTTCTTCTGCGGTGGTAAAGACTGATACTACTGCTCTGGTTAAACTCTCATTTGTCAGATTACCAAAAACTTCTGACTGTAATTTAATAATATCTGTATTTGTGTCAAAGTTTTCAATCAGAACGCCACCTTCAACTGTACCAATAATCAAGAATTCATCTGAATTCTCCGTACCAATAACCGTTTCACTCTCTGCCGTAATTTCAATTTCATTGAAGAGGCTAAGATTCAAATTACTAAATGATTCTATGTTAGCTATTACCTCATCAAATTCTTCGAGAATAGTAACTTCTTCAGAGCTGCCATTTGAGAATACTAGAACAGTTTGCCCCTCAACATTAGCAATAGCTAAAACAGCATTATTACTAAGAATGTCTAATCTTTGTTTAACTTCTTGTGTAGTCTCAAATTCTTCTGTTTGGAAAATTAGTAAATTTCCTTCTACTGCTTCAATATCATCAGCAGATTCTATAACAACACTGGTTAGAGTTTCTAAAGTAACTCCTAATTCTTGTAGTATAGATACACTAATTGCTACTTGATTTCCTTCAATAATTGAGAAGTTATTTGTACTAATACTGAGGTTGTTTTCAACACTAAATTCTGTTAGATTCGTAATTATTTCATACTCAGCAATTGTTGTAATTTCTGTACCATTAAATGATGCTAATATGGTATTTTCTGATGTGTTGAATAAAAATATAGCTGCGCTGTTAAAATCAATACCTACTAACAATTCTTGCAGCAATGTAATATCAATTTCTTCTGAAATAACGAAAAAATTACCATTAATTTCTGTAGAACTTTGATTAATTATTGAAACCTGAAGTTCTGTAAGCTCACTAATTTCTAGTAACTCAAGTAAGGAAACATCAATATTAATTACTGCCCCATCTTCACCAAAATTAATTTCACTATCATCATCATCAATTTCAGGAAAGTTAACATTATCTTCTACTAAGTATTCAAAGTTTTCTGGAGCTAATTCCCCTTTCTTCACTGATACTCTGGCAATAAGATCGGATTGATCGTCTGTGAAGTAAGCTAATGTACCTTTTTTCCCATTATCATTTTCATCAAAAAATATAAAGGTTGGGAAATTTTCATTTAAATCCTCAACATCATCTAATAAATTTGGATTCCTCACTAAGTTTTCTACATCATCATTATCAATATCAGCAAATGTGACAAAATTTAATCCTCCACTGTCAGTAGGATCAAATACTCCGGCCAGGAAACCAAATTTATCATCATCAGCTTCAAAGTCAGTAATTTCATCTATTCCTTGACCAATAGCTGTATAAGCAAATATATCTTCATCCGAACCACCACGGAGTTCATCGTTACCTAAGCCTCCAACCAGGATATCCTGTCCTTTCTTACCTTCAATATCGTCATCATCATCACCACCAAAAATTAAATCGTCGCCATCATCCCCTTCTAGATCGTCTTCTCCAGCACCTCCAGAAATAGTATCATTATCTTTCCCGCCTTTAATATCATCATCACCTTCTTGGCCAAAAATCCAGTCATTGCCATCATCGCCTTTAATCTCGTCGTCATCGGGGCCACCAGTAATAGTATCATTACCATCATCACCTTCTAGATCGTCTTCTCCATCCCCACCATCAATCAAATCATTACCATCTTTACCTTTAATTTTGTCGTCACCCAAGCGACCAAGGATGATATCATCATCTTGTGTACCATTGATATTATCGTTTCCAAGTAATCCAATAATTTGAGCCATTTTTTTCCTTACTGATAGGTTGTATTGAGGCGTTAGCCGTATTGAGCAATCTAGATTTTTCTTGATTTTTACAGCTCTCTGAGTCTTAACTAATAATTTATTTGTTAAGAATAGAGCAATGTTATTAGAAAAATCCAGTATTTTTTCCTAATAGAATAGGCATAATTTTTTCTAGATATTATTTATTGTTTTTTAAATAATTTTAACCATAGGTATAACTAGAAAAAATTAGAAAATTTAAAATTTTTTCTTTGCTTCAATGCACCCATAAGTTTATTCTCTTTTATATATACTAGCTGTTGTTCTCAATAATGCCAACTTTTTTTAAAATTTAATACTTTTATACTATAGCTATGTTTTGATTGAAGATTAAAAACCCTTAAAATCCTTAACTTAGTTTGATGCGATAATTTTTCTAGTTTCAATCAGAATATACTAGACGCTATTTCGACGCTATTTCTAAATTTTTGTTCCCGTGACAACAATTAATTGGATATTTTGGGGAAACTATATCAGAAAAAATATTGACTTGGTTAATGGTTAATCATATTTTTTTATATAGCAGTCGAAGGAAAGAACGCGGAAATATCAAAAGCTTAAAACTCAGAAAACGCAACATTTTTCCTTCTCTCTTAGATAACTAAAATTTTCTTCCTTCTACTATAAAAAAACTGATAGCTTTCAGCAATGGCATACAACTCGAAACAAAGTTTGTTAAAAATTAAATTGAGACAACTGTAAAAACTACCAACAGATTCATTATCATTTATTGGTTAGCCAAAAAACTAAAATTATATGATACCATTTGGAAAAAAGAATGTTACGAATAATAAGCATGATTAAAAGACTTTAAAGGAGATGTCCCTTTGACAAAAAAGAGAATTCCCTAGGTCAAAAATGGTATTGAAGCCATTCCCATACGACTCCTGAGGACTGAGGACTGACTCCTAAGAAATATCCTAGTTATTTGTAGCAAAAATTGATCAAATTGGTATGACAGAATCAAAAGCTAAAGTTAGAAAAGCAGTAATTCCAGCAGCAGGTTTTGGTACGCGGATGTTTCCAGCTACTAAAGTTGTCAAAAAAGAACTATTTCCAATTATTGACAAAGATGGTAAAGCAAAACCGATAATTCAAATAATTGTGGAAGAAGCCATAAGTGCAGGAATAGAGAATGTGGGAATAGTAATACAAAAAAGCGATCGCCAAATTTTTACAGACTATTTCCAAGCTATCCCTAGTTATTATCAGAAACTTTCACCAGAAAAACAAGAATATTGTCAATATTTACAAAATTTAGGCAGTAAAATTACTCTATTAACTCAGTCAGAACAAGCTGGTTATGGTCATGCAGTTTTCTGTGCTAAAGAGTGGGTAGGAGATGAACCTTTTTTGTTATTACTAGGAGATCATATATATGCTTCAGAGGTAAAAAAATCTTGTGCAAGTCAAATTTTGCAAATCTACGAACAGACCTATAAAAGTGTAATTGGGGTGAGAATAATACCAGGAACAGAAATACATCATTATGGTTGTATTAGCGGGAATTTAGTTGCCGATGGCATAATTAATATAGATACAATCTATGAAAAACCAGAACTAAATTATGCCAGACAAAAACTTCATGTGGCAGGAATGAAAAAAGATGAATTTCTAGGAGTTTTTGGCATATATTTATTGACAGCCAAAATATTTGATTACCTAGAAGAAAATATCAAACAAAATGCTAGAGAAAAAGGCGAGTTTCAACTGACATCTTGTTTGGATAAGTTGCAAAAGACAGAAGGAATGAACGGGTATTTGGTAAAAGGGAAATGTTTTGACACCGGAATGCCAGATGTGTATTGCCAGACAATGATTGATTTTCGTAATGCTTGAGATTATCATTAGACATCTCCAAAAATAAAATATAAAATCAATTATCGTAGAGAAATCATCAATTATTTCACCCTATTCCCTATTCCCTATTCCCTCTTTTCTGGAGATGTCTATTGCATAAAAAAATTGGCGTTGGTAATTGGTAATATCATGTCCGGATAATTAGTTATAAAAAAACTTTCTCCTTCAGCTACAGTTCTTCCTCTTCCTTCTTCTTTCTTGCCTCCTGACTCGGTCGTTCCCCTCCTGGGAGGGGTTAGGGGTGGGTTGACTCCTGAGGACTCCGTAGTTATTTATTTATAACTGTTCAACCGGACATGATATAAGATGATTTTTTGGTAACAGTAAAACTTATTGGCAGCTCTGATTTGGTATTCAAAGTGGCTTTGTTGCACAAAAGACGATCTGGCAAGCTATTTTTTTGCTAGTCCCTTACTCAAGCGATCGCTCAGTTGAGGTAGATTGATATTTGATTTATCTATTGTCCAATAGTTATGTTGAGTTTAGATAAAGTCACAGGAAAGCGATCGCTCAGTTGAGGTAGATTGATATTTGATTTATCTATTGTCCAATAGAGTTGTCGCTAAATAAAGGGAAAAAATCGCTCTAACCTAGACATATCAATAATTTTAAGCATTTTAGCCAACCAATAGCTACAATCCTTACAGAACAAGGTTTTTGGAGATTTTTTAAGTTATAAAGCGACAAGTCTAATAGTTATGTTGAGTTTAGATAAAGTCACAGGAAAGCGATCGCTCAGTTGAGGTAGATTGATATTTGATTTATCTATTATCCAATAGTTATGTTGAGTTTAGATAAAGTCACAGGAAAGCGATCGCTCAGTTGAGGTAGATTGATATTTGATTTATCTATTGTCCAATAGTTATGTTGAGTTTAGATAAAGTCACAGGAAAGTGATCGCTGAGTTTCAGGAAATTAATGTTTGATTTATCTATTGTCCAATAGTTATCTTGAGTTTAGATATAGTCAGAGGAAGCGATCGCTCAGTTGAAGGAGATTGATGTTTGATTTATCTATTGTCCAATCGTTATCTTGAGTTTAGATATAGTCAGATAGTTATAAAAAAACTTTCTCCTTCAACTCCAGTTCTTCCTATTCCTTCTCCTTTCTTCCCTCCTGACTCGGTCGTTCCCCTCCTGGGAGGGGGAGGGGCGAGGGGTGGGTTGACTCCTGAGGACTCCGTAGTTATTTATTGATCACTGTTCAACCGGACATGATATATAGCAATGTGCGCTGGGATATTTACAAATTGCAGGAGGTGTCCAATAGCTAAAAGTCTTATATGATAAGCTTTTTATTCCCCCCTGTTGCCTGTTGCCTGTTGCCTGTTGTTTGCGTGCAGCGCTATAACTACGGTAACTTCACTGTTTCTCGAATATTACCTTCCACGTTACCAACACCGTTACTAAACTCACGATCCTGGGAACGAACCATCATTGAGAGTCCATACTTGGGTTTAATAGAAATCACACCACCGCGATCGATGGTTTGGCCGGGAACGTACTCCCATCGAAAATGCTGTAATACCATGGCTAATACAATTTTAATTTCCATCATAGCAAAGGTAGCCCCAAGACAGAGGCGCGGACCAGCACTAAAGGGATTATATTCATAAATAGAAGGATTAATAGTTTCCCATCGTTCAGGTTTAAAAGCTTCAGGATCTTGATAAATTTCCGACATATGATGGGTATGGTGAATACTAACAAATACTTCAGTCCCTTTAGGAATTTCATAACCTCCTAATTCAGTAGTTTCCGAAGTCACCCGACCATTCCAAGGAACAGAGGTTAAGATGCGCATACTCTCTTTTATCACTCGGTCTAGTAACGGAAGTTGATGTAACTGTTCCAGGGTGGGAGCTTCTCCATGAAGTACACTGTCGAGTTCATTCACCAGGTCTCCAGTGATTTGAGGATGTTGTGAAAGCAAAAACATTGTCCAAGTTAGGGCATTTGCTGTGGTTTCATGACCCGCTAAAAAAATTACTCCGGTATGGGCAATTAATTCTTCTTCACTTAAGGGGTGACCACTTTCTTCATCGCGGGCTTCAATTAACATAGATAAGACATCGTTATCATTAACCCCTTTAGCTCTTTTATCCGCAATAATTTTTTTGATTTTTGTTTCATACTGAGCCAAAAGATTGAGATAACGATGAAAAACTAGCCCAGGAATATCAAAAGGAAATAACTTAATTGATGGAGCTCTTTGACAGTTGAGAATTTTTTGAAGGACTTCTCCTGCGGTACTATCTACAGTATTTATATCCTCACCAAACAGAGTTTTAGTTGCTATTCGTAAGGTTAGTCTGTGCATCAATTGGCTAATTTCACAAGGTCGATCGGTTGAGAGTTGATCTATTTCAGATTGGGTCATAGCAACCATCTCATCACGATAGGACTCTACTTTGGTTTTGTGAAAAGCTGGCATCATTAATTTACGCTGTTGTAGATGCTCTTCTTCGTTAACAACGAATAATCCTGCTCCAAAATTATTTAAAGGTTGGGTTCTTTTTGATTTATCTTTTTGACGATAAAGGGTTGCTGATAAAGGGCGTTTGTGGTATACATGATGTTGATTAGTAACTTGACGGACAATTTCTGGACCAAAAGCTAGAATCGTCCCTGGACAATCAGTATCTGGTGAGTAAATATTGGTTCCACCTGATTCAGCTAAAGAGACTACATTTCCATAGGTTTTAAATAGTTCATTACTATAACCAATACCATCTTTTCCAAAACGAATTATATTAAGAGTGCGACCAATTAGAGGTAAAGTTGGTGGGCCAGGAATTTTCCATTCAGGTTGATTAGTTAATGAAATCATCTTAGATATCTTTGCCTCATAAAAATGAATATTGTTTGTCAAAATTAACATATCATATTACTGAAAAAAGCCTTAAGCGTCAACCTCAAAGAATCGACCGGAGTTCATAGAAAGGAGATTATGCTCACAGCTTTTGTTCTACCAGTTTTTTGCTGTATTATCCTTAACATAAAACCTAAAAACAATGCTTTGAACAGGAATAGCAGCGCGAATAGCTTGGAGTGGAGCAGGGGCTAACTACTGAAGCCGAATAATTGGACAAAATTGGACAAATATTAATAAATCAGGACTTACGCAAAGACACTATATATAGCGTAATATTATTTAAGAACAGAATCTTTAAATTCAGAAGACTTATAGTCCTCTTTGAAAGAGGAAATTGTCCAAAATACAGCAGCATATCTAATTTTTGATGACACAGTAATTAACAAAAAATATGCGAATAAAATTGATAGCAAAGCTCCTCTGTTTGCGAAGCATTCCGAAGGAAAATAGGCACTTGTGCGACGACAATATAGTGGTAATGAACATCAAGTAATTTGAGGAATAGGAATAGTTAATTGTATCTATTTTAACCCCATTATGTCCGGATAATTAGTGATAAAAAAAACTTTCTCCTTTTCTTCCTCTTTTTTCTTGCTTCTTCCTTCTTTATTCTCTCCTGATTCCTGACTCCTGACTCCTAACTACTTTGATAATGGAATCTCAATAACAAATTCTACCCCTTGCCCTGGTACAGAATTACATATTAGTTTTCCTTGATGTTTTTCGACAATAATTGAATGACTAATTGACAAACCTAAACCTGTACCAGTACCTACTGGTTTAGTAGTAAAAAATGGGTCGAATATCTTCTGTTGAATTTCTGGGGAAATGCTAGGACCATTGTTACTAATTTTGATTTGTACAGTTCGGTCTTTAGTTACTTTTGTACTAATTGTAATGGTAGGTTTTTCACTATATCCACTATCTTTTTTTCTCATTTCTTCTAGGGCATCAATACCATTATTAATAATATTCATAAATACTTGATTTAGTTGGGAAGGGTGACAATTAATTAGTGGTAAAGAGGCATATTTTTTGACTATTTTTATTTCTGATTTATTTCTCTGAAAGTTGAGTCTATTTTGTAAAATTAGTAGAGTGCTATCAATACCTTCATGGATATCTACAGGCTTCATATCTGACTCATCTAATCTCGAAAAATTCCGCAGAGTAAGTACTATTGTGCGAATTCTTTGTACTCCTACTTTCATTGAATCTAGTAATTTATCCAAATCTTGAGTTAAAAAGTTTAAGTCTATTTCTTCAATTATTTCTGTTATTTTAGCTGTGGGATTAGGATATTCCTGTTGATAAGTATTGATTAAATTTAGTAAATTTTGACTATATTCAGTCGCATGGTTAATATTACCAGATATAAAAGTAACAGGATTATTAATTTCGTGAGCAATTCCTGCTACCATCTGCCCTAAACTAGACATTTTTTCTGTCTGAATTAATTGGGATTGGGTATTTTGAAGTTGTTTGAGCGTTTCAGATAAATGTAGATTTTTTTCGTTTAATTCTTCTGTGCGTTCTTTGACTTTATCTTCTAAGGTGTGACTATATTCTTCTAGTTGATTTTTGGCTGTAGATAAGTTTTCATAAAGTCTGGCATTTTCGAGGGAGAAAGCTGCTTGAGTAGTCAGAACTTTTAATACTTCTAGACGATGCTTAGTAAAGGCTGCAATTGTCAAATTATTTTCTAAATATAGTATGCCAATAAATTGACCGCGATTAATAATAGGAATACATAAAATACTCTTAGGTTGATAATTTTGAATATAAGGATCGGCGGCAAATTGAGTTTCATTAGTGGCGTTATCTAGTACAACAGTTTTTTGAGTACGCGCTACATAATAAATCAGGGAATTTGGAAGCTCGTTTGTTGAGTCTAGAGGGAGAGATTGTTTTGATTTTAGTTGTATTTCTTCTGAAGAATTAATCTCACGAATAGCTTTGGCTTCTATTACCCACTTTCCTGCTTCAAGAAGGATTAAATAACCTTTTTGAGCGCCAGCGTTTTCTAGAGTAACTCGCATTAAAACCGAGAATAAATTTTCTAGTTTTATTTCTCCTGAAATAGCTTGGGTTGCTTTCATTACACTATTGAAGTCAAGCAGAAGGGTACTATCAGTGGTTGTGTAAGTGACCGTCTCTTGAGCAATGTTGCGGGTCAAAGTAGGATCTTGCTGTTGAAGAGGTTTGAGTAGTTCACCGTAGGATTTTTCTAGGTGTTTAAGTTTAGCAACTGCACCCCACTGAGCATAAGCGTAGTAAGCTTTGATGAGATATGCTTGGGCAATAGTTTCTTTATTCCAGTCTAGGTAAAATTTAGCTGCAAGTTCCTTCGCTAGAGCTTCTTCTTGAATGTATTCGTTTTCTTGCGCTCCGGCGATCGCTTGTTCATAAAGTTCAATTGCTACGATATAGTTACAAAGTACTCGATGTTTTTCTGCTTCTACGAGATGAAATTTATGTAAAAAATTAACAGGAGCATGATGTGCCCAGATTTTCATTTGTTTCTGGTTTGAGGTGACTTCTTCTAACCACTGTTGTTGTTGTTCCTCAGAAGCTTCATTGTAGAGAGCAAGTCGGATCAAGGAACCATAAAAATACAAAAGTACTTGAACATATTGAGAAGTAACTAGATGAAAATATGATTGTGTTGCGATAGAAATTGTTAAAGATTTCTGGTACTCACCAAACAAATAACATAAAGAAAGTTTGTGGAAGTTTAGATATACCAGTGTTTGGTCTTGAGATTGTATTTTTGCCTCATCCAAAGCTTCACCAACCAAAATACAAGGATTTTCACAGCGATCGCTTAAGTTCATAATAGTCTGTTGAATTATTTGCAACCGTATTAGGGCACTTTCTTGTTTTATTTGAGCAACAGTATCAATGGCATTATTGAGTTTCTGAGCAAGTTCTGTTAATTCCAATCCACTGTAAAAAGCATGAAAATAGTGAAACAAGATATTGTAACTAGCAAATGCTAAGTCTCCCCTGGATAAAGCAAAGGCATAATATTCTAGGAATGAAGGTAAACTATTTCGCAAGTGTTCTTGCCAATGACGAAGGTGCATATTTGTTACTGCTACTCCACTAAGAGCATCTCCACCACAAGACTCAAACACACTCTCTGTTATCTGAGATAATTCATAAGAGGCTTTAATTTCTCCCTGACTCCAAAGCATAATTCCATAACAGCTATATCCATAAGCGGAAGCAGGTGTATTTCCCCACTTCACAGACAAAGTGATGAGAGCAAAAATTATACTTGACCATAGAGGTGAACCAATCACGAAAGCTACAGCTCCAATTAATCCCAGAATTTGCATCAAGGCCAGCTTTTCAGGATTTGTCATCTTTGGCAGTTGTTTGAAGTCTTCAGTGGAGCGATCGCTCAGAAATGACTTGAGTTCTTCAATACCAGCAAGCAAGTCTGCTTCTTCTGGTCTAGGGGATAATTCTAATCCCAAATCTTTAATCACAACTATTGCTAGATCGATACCTTGGGAAAATTGGTATTGAGCAAATTCAGTCTGAATTTTGGCGATGTAAACTGGAATTTGGTCTAATAAATTCTTTGCTTGTTGCTGTACAATTTGAGCTAGTTGTTCCATCTGCTCATAGTCGCCGATCAAATACCTAGCTTCTACTGCTTCTAAATAGAGAGCTAATGTTAATTCGTAATTGGTTTCCCAACTATTAGTTGTTAATAATTCTAGTCCTGTATTTAGATAGTCAACTGTGGCGTTATAAGCAGTAGAAACTTTTGCTTTGCGACTTGCTATGAGGTTGAGTTGAGCGAGTTGTTCTCGTTCAGTAGGATGAGAAATTAAATCTATTCCATAATTCAACTGATTAACAATATCAAAAATTTTCTCTTGCCTTTCCGTTTCTGGGATATTTTCTAATAATAATTTTCCTATTTTCAGATGAGTTAGTTGTTTTTCTGTTTCTGGGATTAACAAATAAGCTGCCTGTTGAACGCGGTCGTGCAAAAATTTATAACTAGCATCAGCTTCTATTACGGTAAAAGATGTAAATATATTTGACTCTTCTGTATTATAAAATTTATAGATTTCAGTAACAGGTAAAATTAACCCTTCTGGCAATGCTTCCCACAAATCCTGTGCTGTTTCTGTGACAGATTTTTCATAAATAATAGCTAAAGTTTCTAAGTTAAATTTATTACCAATACAAGCTGCTAATTTTATTACATCCTGGGTGATAGACGATAATTTTTGTAGACGACTTGCCATAAATTCTACAACGTCATCTGTGGCAGACAATAACTTGATTTGAGCAAAATTGCATTCCCAATAACCCGCTTCATAATTAAAGGTAATTAATCCTTCTTTATACAGTGCTTTAAGAAATTGAGTGAGAAAGAAAGGATTTCCTTTTGTTTTTTGATAGACTAATTTTGTCAAAGGAAATGCTAACTCCAAAGAGCAATGTAAAGTGTCTGCTATTAAGGGGTTTAAATCAAAAGTTAATTCTAGCGGTCTTAAAGTAATAGTATTAACAATTGCCGATGTTTTAGTAATTTCTTCTAATGTTAATATTAAGGGATGAGTAGGGCTTACTTCATTATCCCGATAAGCTCCTAATAATAATAAATATTGACTATTTTTATCGCTCATTAACAGTTGCATTAACTTCAACGAAGCAGTATCTGCCCACTGTAAATCATCTAAAAATATCGCTACAGGATGCTCTTTTGTTGTAAATGTTTGAATAAACTTTAAAAATAGTAAATTAAACCGATTTTGAGCAGCAGTTCCTGATAATTCTGCCACTGCAGGTTGAGAACCAATAATATATTCTAATTCGGGAATAACTTCAATAATAACTTGCCCATTTTCACCCAATGCTGAGAGAATTTTAGTTTTCCATTCCTCTAATTGAGCCTCCGTTTCACTCAACAATTGCCCCATCAAATCGCGAAATGCTTGAACAAAAGCACTAAGGGGAATATTGCGTTGAAATTGGTCAAATTTACCTTTAATAAAGTAGCCTCGTTGCCGGACTATTGGTTTATGAACTTCATTAACTACCGCAGTTTTACCAATCCCTGAAAAACCAGCAACTAACATTATTTCACTACTGCCTTGAGCAACTCTTTCAAAAGCATCTAATAAACTTTTAACTTCTCCTTGGCGACCATAGAGTTTTTCTGGTATGTTGAAACGGTCAGAAATATCCCGACTTCCTAACTCAAAAATGACAAAGTTTCCTGTTTTTTGCCAAGATTTTAAACAGGTTTCTAAATCATATTTCAATCCCAAAATATTCTGATAGCGGTCTTCAGCATTTTTCGCTATCATTTTCATAATAATATTACTTACCATCAGAGGTATTTCCGAATTTAACTCACAAGAAGGAGTAGGTTTTTTGGCAATGTGACAGTAAACTAATTCAATTGGGTCAGTTGATAAAAAAGGTAGTTGACCTGTAAGTATTTCATAGAATGTAATCCCTAAAGAATAAATATCACTACGGTAGTCTATACCCCGATTCATTCTTCCTGTTTGTTCTGGGGACATATATGCGAGAGTACCTTCCAGAACATTAGGGTTAATAAGTTCTTGAGTTTCTCTTGGTAATAATGTGGAAATACTAAAGTCAATTAACTTGATATCCCCAGTGTCTGGATTAATGACAATATTTGAGGGTTTAATATCTTTATGAATAATCTGATGATGATATAACCCTTCTAAAATTTTGACTATAGAAATAGCAATACCAAGAAAGTCTGGCAGGCTAAGTTTTTTATTAATCAGGTATTTTTTGAGAGAAATTGCCCCATTATCCTCCATAATTAGAGCATAACTATTACCATATTTTTCTAAGTATAGAGATTTGACAATTCCCGGTAAATTCAGATTTTTAGTAATTGTATATTGATGGCGAAACTGTAATAATTCAGAAAATGTAGGGTATTCTTTATTGATAATTTTGATGACTACTGGTTGTTTATTTGTGGTAGTTAGTCCGCGATAAACAGTAGTTCTTATGCCTGTATAAACTTGGTCAGTTATGATATAATTAGGTAATTTAATCATTAGCAAATTCAGAATTTTATTGGTCTACAATTTCTATAAAAGTCATAAAAATAAACACTTTTTTATTTATTCTTAAGTGCATTTGATCAACTTGTATATATATGCGGAAGTCTATATGTAAGTATAAAACGGGCTTAATTGACTAGAATCCGCTCCGATAGAAACAAAACTATTTACTAAGCTAATTTTCCTATTATACCAATTTGATAAATATTTGCTACACAGTGAAATTTGCCAAAATTTGCCGATTTTGAGCGCCAATAAGCGTCTTTAAGCTCTAAGAGAATATTTGGTTCAACGTCGCTTAAAAGCCTCCATCCCCGTGTCTGGTGTGTCTGGTGTGTCTGGTGAGTCCCCGTGTCTATTCTGAACCAACCATAGAATCACGTTCCGCTAGTAGACGACGTAATTCTTGTTGTCGAACGCTATCAAGTGGAAAATTCCAGATAGCGATCGCTGCTATAAGACTAATAGGAATAGGAACACAAATAAATATATATTTAAGCGCCTCAATTGCTGCGGGAGTATTTGTACCTCCAGGAACAAAACCAATCAAATCTAGAATAGGGTAAACCAGACCAACTCCTAAAGCAGAACCAACTTTATTAGTCATGGTCAACAAAGAATAGTACAGACCTGTACGCTGTGTACCAGATTCCAGGTTGTCATGGTCTGTAACATCTGCCATGATCGAGCGTAACAAAAATGCTCCCGCACCAGATTCAATACCAAAAAGAATATTAACTAAAGCATACAGCCATAAATTCCCTGGTTGAACTAGCAATAAAGTAGTGAGAATTATACAACCATAAATTTTAGCAACACCAAAAGTTCGATGCTTCTCCAAACTATAACTAAGACGCATCCAGAAAGGAATGCCACAAAAACTAGCAATGAAATAAAGTAAAAGCATGAGACTAGACCATTGCCCTAGATCCATGGCATAAGTAACAAAAAAAATGTAGATTGAACCAATAATTCCAGGAGCAAGACCAATCATAATATTTGCCAGTAGGACTCGCATTAGTAGCTTGTTTTTCAACAGTAGAGAAGTTGACCTGACCAAACCAAGTTGAGGCGGTGGTGTCACAGGTCTTTCTTGAACATTACAAACAGCGATCGCTACAGTAATAGGCAGTAGTATAATAGTAAACCAACCCATTGCAGCAACTTTATTCCCACCATCAACACTCCCAGTCTGCTCAAGAATAGTTGGAAGTATCAAGACAGCTAACATTCCAAAGACTAGAGCAAACTCTCGCCAACCTTGAATTCGCGCTCGCTCATAATAATCAGATGATAATTCTGCACCCCAAGACATATGAGAGATACTCAACAGAGTCCAACCCACATAGAGCAGCAACATCCAAAACAGAAGATAATTTCCTGTGATAGGTGCTTCGGGAATAAACACTTTGTAAACGCAAATCATTAAAATTGGAACAGATAATATAATCCAATGACGGCGACGTCCAAGGGGAGTTGTCACTTTATCGCTGAGAATACCAAGAACTGGATCGGTAAAAACGTCCCAGAAACGGGTAATCATAAAAATTGTGCCCACCAGAGAAAGGCCAAGTCCCATTTCTTCTGCATAAAAAGGGGGGAGGTAGACCAAAAGAGGAAGACCAAGAGCAGAAAGGGGTATTGCGGGAGAGACAAAAGCTGCGATAGTTTTTTTGGTCAGATTCATCTTTTTGTATTATTTATGGCCTTGGAGCAAGTATAAAATTATATTTTATTTAATTTTAGTTAGATGAATCAGAAATTACCGAATAATTAATAATTAATAATGAATAATTAATAATTAAGAGTTGATAGTTAATAATTATTCATTCAACAATTCACGCCTTGAAGTCTCCCCTTTTAAGGGGATAAAGCGGTCGAGGGATGGCTCCGAAACCTGCGCCATATCCAATCGACCAAGAGAATCAAAAAAATCCTTTGAGTCAATCCTATCCGTTTTAAGAAGAGGTAATTATTAATTGTTAATTGTTAACTGAAATTAGTTCTATATTTACTTAAGATTAGAGAATTTTGGGGGTAATACCGAGGCGATCGCGATTTGTGATTTTATTTGTCATAACCTAAAGTACCAGGAACAATAAAATCTGGTGTTTCTGGATAGTGGAATAGTTTGTATTTACTAGAAAATATGTTTTATCATAAATCAGGATTTACGCAAATTGACTTTTAAAGCACCATTTGTAGGGGTAAATAGTATTGTTTTTTGCTATATGTAGAGTCTCTGCGTAAGTCCCGATCAATAATGATAGTAAAAGAATAAAGACAATGCAATCTGAAGTTATGAATAGTTTTGCTGATCGACCATACCTAGACTTATGTTCAAAAATTGATTTTAGCCCGATCTTTATTATGGGAGAACATCGCTCGGGGACTACTTTGTTGTACAAAAGCTTAGTAGCTACGGAGTGTTTTAACTGTGTTACTGCCTATCACATCATTAAATACGATCAAATTTTGTCTAACTATATCAATCAAACTGAGTATCAGAATTATTACCAATTAAACGGACATGACATTACTAGATAATTAATAGAAATCATCGCACAAATATCAACAATTTTAACTACCTCATGTCTGTTAAAGTCAAACTTACTATTATCCAAGGAAGTATGCTCGGCAAAGAATATATCTTTGAAGAACGAACTACCTGTATTATCGGTCGTCATCGAGACTGTAGACCCAGACTACCTAGTGATGAACAACATCGTACAATTTCTCGTTATCATTGTCTACTTGATATTAATCCTCCAGATATACGAGTGCGTGATTTTGCTAGTAAAAATGGTACTTATGTTAATGGTAAAAAAATTGGGCAACGTCAATCTGAGCATATTCCTGAAACAACAAAAAAAAATAATTTCCCTGAATATGAATTAAGGTCGGGAGACCAAATTCAATTGGGAAATACTATTTTTCAGGTTAGTCTTGAAGAAGAAACAGAGATGCCTCCAGAAATGCTTGAGCAACCAAAACCTTGGCAAGCAAAAACAGTTGAATTATCAATTTTACCACCAAGTTTAGGAGATTCTACTATAACTACAATTCCTGGTTATACGACACTTAATTTATTAGGTAAAGGCGGCTGTGGAGAAGTTTATTTAGCTAAAAATAATCATACTCAAGAGTTAATAGCTTTAAAGACAATGTTGCCAGAAATCACAAATAATCCTAATGCCATAAATCGTTTTTTAAGAGAAATAGAAAATACTAAAGCTTTAAATCATCCGAATGTTGTTCAATTGAAAGATTATCATTATAGCGATCGCCTATTTTTTTTTACTTTAGAATATTGTAATGGTGGTAGTATTTGGAACTTGATGCAAAGTCATGGTTATCAGTTATCTGTTGATGTGGCAGTACCAATTATTCTACAAGCTTTAGATGGTTTAGAATATGCCCATAATGCAGAAATTCCTTATGTAAAAAAGGCAGATGGTAGTTTGAGTATTGGGCGAGGTTTGGTTCACCGCGATATTAAACCAGCTAATATTTTTCTGAGTAATAATGTAGATAATTCAACAGTAGTAAAAATAGCAGATTATGGGTTAGCAAAAGCTTTTGATTTAGCAGGTTTAAGTGGGCAAACAATTACGGGAAATAAAGGTGGTACTTTTCCATTTATGCCAAGGCAACAAATGATTGATTTTAAATATGTAAAACCGGAAGTAGATGTTTGGGCAATGGCGGCAACTTTATACAATATGTTAACTGGTGTATATCCTCGTGATTTTGTTGGTAAAGACCCAATTTTAACTGTATTGCAAACTAAACCTGTGCCAATTAGACAAAGAAATCTTTCCATTCCTAAATCTTTAGCAGAGGTAATTGATTTAGCATTAATTGATGAACCAGAAATTTATTTTAAAACAGCTAAAGAATTTAAACAAGCATTATTAACTAGCTATCAGCATTTTCCGTAACGGAATGCTCCGCAAACAGCAATCAGCTTTCAGCACACTAAAAGTTTGGGTTTTTCTTCCTTCTGCCTTCTGTTATATACCAAATCCATCTATAATAAAGTGTTTTTTACAAAACCCTAATAACTTTAAAAATCGAAGTATTTGTAGTTGATAAAAAACTCCTTAAAATAGCGGATTTGGTATTAATTTCAATGTCAGCACTCAGTTATTAGCGGTCAGCTGATCCTAGGTCATACTACGCAAACAGCTTTTTAATAAATGAAGTAAAAATTAGTTTAACTTATACTACATTTTCCACCCATAAATTGAAGCACAAGAAAGACTTGTTTTGAGTTTTTAACCCATACAATTCAACCTAATGAAGCTGAAGTCCGCAGTTCCGACCATAGGAGGCTAGCTGATAGCTGACGGCTGTTTGCGCAGCATTCCGTAGGAAATGCTTACATTTCAACTAATCAACTAAACATGACATTAATTTAATTAGTCTGAACTTTTTTTCCAAGGTGATTGATAATATACCTGAGAACCTTTGTCTGAGACAAAATGACAAGCCAAATAAGAGTTGATAAAACTCTTCCATACAGGTTCGCTTGACTTGCGATAATATTCACCCAAAATAGGTTTTATTGCCTCCGTAGCTGTCTTTAAATGATAGTGTGGCATACTCAGAAAAATGTGATGAGCTACATGAGTACCAATATCGTGATGAATAGAATTGATAAAACCATAGTCGCGGTCAATACTAGATAATGCACCTTTAAGGAAATACCAGTCGTCTCCACGATACCAGGGAATATCTGCTTCAGTGTGGTGTAAGTAGGTAACTAAATCTAGCCAGATGACAAATATTACATAAGGAACTAGGTAATATTTTACTAAAAATACCCAACCAAACTGATAAGTAAGCCATCCCAGAAAACCTACCATTAACATCCAGAGTGCCGAACTTGTTAAGACATCCCATTTTTCTGAAGGACGAAATAATGGACTGTTGGGCAGAAAATGAGAGCCAGCACGATTAGGCGATCGCCTAAACAAATAAAGTGGATAAGCTAATAATGGCAGATAAAAGCGAAATAGCTTTTCATACCAAGGCATCATATTATACTTACTCTCAGAAACAGGATACCAACTTTCATCAGTATCAAGATTTCCAGTATTAGCATGGTGAGTTCTATGACTAATGCGCCAACCGTGGTAAGGCACGAGAATGGGAGTGTGAGACAAATGCCCAATTAGGTTATTAAACCATTTATATTTGGAGAAAGAGCCATGACCGCAGTCGTGTCCCACTACAAATAATGCCCAAAACATAGTTCCTTGCATTAACCAGAAGATGGGAAAAAAGAACCATGAATCTAGATGATAAGCGATTGCATATAGACCAGCAATAATGCCAATATCAAGAAAAAAGTAGCTCAGAGACTTCCAGAGAGAAGGCTCAAAACAATGTGGAGGAATAGCTGCTTTCACTTCTTGAAGAGTAAAGGGTAACTCTATTTTAGAGGAAGTTAAATTTGTATCAGTTGCTTGACCGAGAACAGTGTTTGATTGCACTAAATTTTCAACTTTGTGTAATATGTCTGATATTTCATCTTGAAGTAGCACTCAGCAATCAGCTATCAGCTATCAGCTTTTCAAGGTGTATAATGGGAGATTATTTCTCCTCATAAAAGGCGCACCACTAATTTTTCAAACATAGTGGGGGACTTAAACCCTTGAATTTTTAGCTGATAGCTGAAGTGCGCTCTAGCTGATAGCTAGTTCACAAGTCACATTTTGCGGATTTAGCTTCCATCAACTACCCCTAATTCTTCTGAACTAACAGAGAGAAATGGGGTATCAATTTATGGAACTTTTACTGCATTAGGACGAATCTCATCAGCTATAGAACAAAAGCTAGTGAGAGATGAAACGACCACTATTGTATATTATCTAGGGGTAATTTTTGACAAAAATTTTATATTTCTAGTGCAGGATGGCAGATTATTAGTAGGGGAGTAGGGGAGCGGGGGAGTAGGGGAGTAGGGGGAGTAGGGGAGTAGGGGAGCGGGGGAGTAGGGGAGCGGGGGAGTAGGGGAATAGGGAAAATAGAAAGATTTACTTTTGAAGCAAGAGGATAAGTTTTTTCCAGATTGCTCTTATCCGGACATGATATAACCAGTTACAAAATCCTAAAAACCTTAACAATCAATACTTTTGAGGGCATTAGCGGAGCTTGGCGCTAGCCAATGCCATTCGCCCCTACGACTTTTGACTTTTGAATTTTGACTTACAGGCGGAACTAGGCTAAAAATAGCTTATAGGCTGGGTTTTGGCTTTCATCCCAATAGCGATAACCGAAATTATGGACAAAACTTTGCCATTCGGCCATTTCGTCAGGGGGGACTTGCATTCCGACCACAATGCGTCCATAATCTGCCCCATTATTACGGTAGTGGAAAAGACTAATATTCCAGTTGGGACTCATGGAAGCGACAAATTTCATTAATGCTCCTGGCCTTTCGGGGAACTCGAAACGATAAAGTAGTTCGTGATGGGCAAGGGGAGAGCGACCCCCAACCAGATGGCGCAGGTGTAATTTTGTCAGTTCGTCGTCAGTTAAGTCCAGGGTTTTCAAGCCTTGAGTTTCAAAAGTTTCTACTATTTTGGCTGCATCAGCACGGTTTTCTATTTGCACTCCCACGAAAATGTGTGCTTCTTTTTCCTCCGCAATGCGATAGTTAAACTCAGTAATATTACGTTTACCTAGACAGTCACAAAATCTGCGGAGACTACCTGGAGTTTCGGGAATAGTAACGGCAAATATGGCTTCGCGACGTTCCCCAAATTCTGCTCTTTCAGCCACAAAACGGAGGCGGTCAAAATTCATGTTGGCACCACAAGCAACGGCGATCAGAGTTTCATCTTGAATTTTTTCTCGCTCGACGTAAGCTTTTGCACCAGCGATCGCCAATGCACCAGCAGGTTCGACAATGGATCGAGTATCTTCAAATACATCTTTGATAGCTGCACAAGTATCATCTGTTTCGACGAGAATAATATCATCCACATATTGCTGACATAGACGAAGTGTTTCTTCTCCTACTTCTCGCACTGCAACACCATCGGCAAATAATCCTACTTGAGGTAAGCGGACTCGGTGTCCAGCTTTGAGAGACTGCGACATAGCATCAGCATCAGCAGGTTCAACGCCAATAATTTTGATGTCCGGACGCAATCGTTTGACATAAGCAGCAATACCGGAAATTAAACCCCCACCACCAATAGCGACAAAGATAGCGTGAATGGGTTTTTGATATTGGCGGAGAATTTCCATACCTATTGTCCCTTGTCCGGCAATGACGTAGGGGTCGTCAAAAGGGTGAATAAAAGTTAAACCTTTTTCTGCTTCCAGTTGATGGGCGTAACTACAAGCTTCGTCGTAGGTTTCGCCATACAAAATAACTTCGCCTCCCCTAGCTTTAACGGCATTAACTTTTAGTTGAGGGGTAGTGACAGGCATGACTATGATAGCGCGAGTGCCAAGGCGACCTGCTGCTAGGGCGACTCCTTGAGCGTGGTTTCCAGCGGATGCTGCGATGACTCCCTGGGATAGAATTTCTGGAGGTAGTTGAGCCATTTTGTTGTAAGCTCCGCGTAATTTGAAGGAGAAGACTGACTGCATATCTTCTCGTTTGAGTAGGAGGTTATTCTGGAGGCGTCTTGAAAGGTTGGGAGCAGTTTCGAGTGGTGATTCTTGGGCTACGTCGTAGACGCGTGCAGTGAGAATTTGTACTAGGTAGTCACAATACATAGATTTTATTTGGTTAGTAGATGTTTGACTATCTTACCATTACCTAATTTTTTTTTCATATCATGTCTGGTTTACAGCAGTTTCGTCCTCTAGTAAAATTCTCATAATACCTAAAGTAGTTGATATCCTTAGCGAATTTTTTTCATAATTTATCAGAAAAGAAAGCACGACAAGGATTTGGGCACTGATTCACAGATAATTAGTTGGGAAAATTTGATTTTGGTTCCGTTTCTCAAGCAGTTTTGGAAAAGAGTTTAATTCCTGTCGTGGTAGTTGAAAAAATATAATTATCAGGACTTAAAATTGTGTTTTTTGTAGAGGCAATTCATAAATTGCCTCTATAGGTAATCAGCCACTCTTCATAGTGATATCAAGACTTGCTTTCTTGAGAGAAGAAATACCTCAGATGCACTTACTACTGTTTAACCATGGTAGCGACATCAATGTGAGGCCACACAATTAATTTGTCAGGGTCTTCAGAGGTAAAGTCTTTGATAAAATCAAGATTTGTTGTTTGAGAATATTGCAATTGCAAGAACTCATTTCCTGCTTCATCCTCAACATCTTCGATCCAGAAGGTCGATTCAAAGGACGAGACATCAGCATTTTTCTCGATGAATGGGATATTGGATATTCCGCCTTCATTTTCTGTGGATACGTCCAAAATAACCGTTTCCAGAAGCTTCTGTTTATCAATAATATCTTGAAGAATTTTGTTAGGATTGGATGGATTGAATGGCGGAACACCTTCAGCTGTGAAATAAGGAGCGGCGTATCCTAAAACTGGTTTGTCAAGAATAGGCAAGCCATCAATCTCTGGGATTTGGAAATTTCCTTCTACATCAAAAGAATCTCCTATTGCTAATAGAGTATTTCCATGAGGAATTGATGAGAGTCGGGACACAATTTTCTTTTCCTTATCCAACAATAACCACATCCCATTTTCTATATGTAGCGGTTGAAACGTGTTAGCATCGCTGACCACTTGCTGGTAATGTAAACCTACCACAAATGTATCGATTGGAAATCCCCGGTTAGGAACTGGCGCACCTATAGGAGTGAAAGTCAAGGTCTCTATGTAGGGCATAATTTCTACGCAAAAGTTCTCTCTTGGCTTTTTGGGAGTTTTTCCCGGACATCCAACAGTATTACGAGCACGTCTGCTGTTAATGGGAACGGCAATCATATTCCATCCCTTTCCTACCCAGGTACCTGTTAAATCCTTCAGGGGTCCTAAATCTTCTACTCCGTCTTCTATCTCATCTGAGAGACGAAGGAATTGAGGTGGTAGCTCCTGAGAAGGAGACTTAAGAGACTCCTTGACTGATTCCTCGAGCTTCTGCTTACGCTGTTGACGACGCTCTTGACGCTGTTGACGACGCTGTTGACGACGCTTTTCCTTTTCAGCTTGACGACGCTCTTGACGCTGTTGGCGACGCTCTTCCTTTTCAGAAGGAGACTCAGGAGACTCAACGAACGCTTCCTTTATAGGCTCTACTGATGGCTGTTCTTCAGCTATTGCTGTTAATGGGTTACCAATCAAAATGGTAACTAGGATTAAAAAAGACAAAAGAAGTTTTTTCATTTAATTCACTGTTTGGTAGGACTGAAAAAGTAGCGGTGACAGTTGTCAAGCATTTTGCTACTTTTTTGAAGTAGAGTATCAGTTGAAGGCAAAAAAAAATCCTCATATACCCATAGATAATAAAGAGAGTTTTTGATGGATTTTTGGTTTCCACTCTTTACTAAAAATAAGACGTTACTCGGTATAATTTTCTGACACTTCTTTACAAAAAGAAATAAATTGCCCAAGTTCTTGCTTTTGTTCAGGGGGCGTTGGCGGAGCAAGTGCGACAGCTATATCGCTCCTCCTCGTCCTTTCCATCCCACAATCAAACTTGGCCAGAAAACACCACCTTTTTTGCCCAGCCCCGCTACCCTAGGAAAATTGCTATTTTTCGCCCAATCCCGAAACAAATAGCAGGCGGCGAAAACGACCCATACAAATAAAGCCCCCCTAACGGGACTTGTACAAAATCAAGCAATAAAATAGGCTCAAATATAGATGGGCAAAGGCTCTTACCTCAAAAAGGTATAAATCCTGAATAAGCACGGGTTCTAGCCATTTTTACAGCGCTTTTCAAATTGATGAACCACATCTTCACACATCAAACTTTGTAGGGACGTTCCATGGAACGTCCCTAGTGTGGTCTACCCAAATGAAAACTGCTGTAAGGCATCGACATAATTCCCTTGTCTAGAAAGACTTTGAAGCATTTTTCCTACCCAAAAATGTCTAAGTCCCACTAATAACTCAGAAGGCTCAAAAAAAGGCGAGATTGCTCCAAGGCATGCAGGAGAATCGCCTCCATAAAAAAGCGATCGCAGCTCCCACGAAAGGCGATCGCTTTATGAGGCAAACAAGAAGAACAATCGCACAAAATCTCAAAAAAAAGCGCTTGCTCTGCCTGCTATTGGAGAAAGTGACAGAGCGATCGTTTTTCTTAAAAATAGGAAACCGAGATTTCGGCTAATCTCATCGGGTTACTGAGCTGCAAGAGCGCGACCGCTCTTAGACAACATACTTGGCGTTTATTTCATATTCCATTGATCTAGCCAAAGATTCTTAAGTTTTTCAATTGTGCCTTCCTTGACTGTCACTATCTTGTTCCAGCCTTTTCGGATCTCCTCCTTTTCCCTCTTTGTTAGTTTCCATGAGAGTGGTGGCTCGTATTCACCTTCTGCGCTATAAAATGATTGTTTTGCTTTTAGTTCTGGAGTAACTTCTTGCTCTGCAGTCTTTAGTCCTAGTTTTACTTCCTCAGTAATAGAAGGGAAGAAGATGGGGAAATATTCAATTTCTACCTTTCCACCATTCTGTCTTGCGTTCTCCCATTCCTGCAACAATTCTACTTCAGTTAAATTGCGGGAAGTAAGAATTGGCTCGCGAACCTCGAATAAGCCTATCAACGGACCAATAGTTGCCATAAACAAACCTCGCTTCTTTTCCTTTTTAGGTTTATCTTTAGGTTTGCTTTCAGGAAAAGGATTGATTTGTAAGATCAGAATTCTTTTTATTTCTGGGGTAGTTTCTTCACCTTTTTGGGTAGGTTTTTCACGAAGAAGCTCCTCAAGCCATTCTAATGCTGTCACAAAACCAGAATTATCGAAATAGCCACCATCAGCGACGTGATAATTTGCTATATTGCGAACTTTACCATTGCGATCGTCGGCTCGACAAATGGGAGATATGTAAGGGAACGTGGCAGAAAGTCTTGCACCTGTGACAACATCAATATCTTTTCCTGGATAAAGACTATTAAAGTCGAAGAATTTTTTCTTAGAGTTGTTGGGAAATTTTGCTGGTGTAACTAGCAACCGCCAGCCATTGTCAACCAGAGTTGCATTCAATACAGGGAGCGGAATATTACCTTTTTCAACTTCCCCTCGCCAGTCGGCTAGGGTTTTTGGACGCTCTGGGGTTTTCATATGTCCTTGCCAGTCCTTCTCGATCGCAATACCTCGATCTCTGACTTTGGGAGTGAGAATGTCTGGTAGGAACGGGAGGAAAATCACGCGCCACAAGTCAGGATAGACTAATCCCCAACCTACTGCATCTAAACTGTTTGCGGTAGCGCCCTCAAATATTTCTTTTGATTCTGAAGCCGGTGGAAAACCTTTATCTGTAAAGCGATCCAGATAATACATTGCACCTACTGAGCCACCAGAAACGGAACTAATTAATCCAATTGCTTTAGTAAATGATTCCCCTAACTCTTCTTGCAAGCCAGTCAATACTTGAGCCGTCCATCCAGCGGCTTGAATTCCACCTCCACTAGCACAGACAACAACTACAGTCTGTTTTGCAAGAGGCTCTTCGAGATCTTGTTTGTCCAGACGCTTTTGTAATAAGGCCGTCAAATTTTTTTGCTCTTCCAGCTGTTCTGGAGCGTCTTTTAATGTAAAATAGTGATCGACTTTAAAAAGCCTATAGCACGCTATAGCAATCAGCACCCAGAAGAACAAGACAGAAATACGCGAGTAATCGAAGAAGAAGGTAAGACTGCCCAACAAAAGCACCGATACGGAAATTAACAACATTACATATAAAAGTGCTGGCGGTTCTTGTCTCTTCTTATCGGGCAACGAACTTGGCATAAACAGATTAAATGCGATTACATAGATAGCAAAAAGAATGATGAAGAAAACAAGAGCGTCAAAATGAATGTCTTTTAAAGTACCATTATCGACATAGCCTGCTCCTTTGGAAGAGTTTTGGGTCAAAAAGGAAATTGCTTTCACCAACCCCTCATTAAGACCGGGAACTTTATTGACCGAGAGAAAGTCTCGAACCCGTTTGAAAAGAAACAAAAAGATAAGGCCAAATAATATCCCAAAAGACAATCCAGACCATCTTTTCTTATTATCAATTTCTTCCTGGGATAATTTAAATACTGTCAGGGTGGTCGGTAATGCCAGGGTGATCGCTAACACATAATACCAAACTTTAGAAGAAGAAACTCCAGGCAGTTCCGGAACCCCAAAACGAGCTTGCGCACCACCAAGGATTATTGCAACGACAAAGGTTACGGCTGTTCCCGCCACAGTTGCACCCAAAATTGTCAACGCAATTTGACGAGCGTTACGCAGGACAAAAAGATTCTTGAGCATAGATTTTAGGGCAGTTGTTGCGAGGACAGGGAGAAAAATAAGCAATAAGCCCATGAGCAGAGGTATGCGTAGAAAAAAGACATACTGCCATACTGCACTAGGCAGTAGCAGCCATGCGGTAACTACTACCCCGACAAGCCCCAGCCACAAAATAATTTTTTGAACCACGATATTTCTTTCCTCCTAGAACGTTTAACTAAGCAAGACTTTACATTTACTGGACTTACGCTTTCAAATCGGTTCTAAAGCTACATATAGTTTCCGGTGCGCGGTGCGGCACCATACAAGTAGCGTCTTTGCGTAAGTCCCGATTTATCAAAAACATGAAGGGCTTACAGACTAAATATCTTCCCTCAAATCAGACAAATAGCGATCGGTGCTACTCGGTCAGGAATCAGCTATAAGCGGTCGAGGTTCAGCTATAAGTCGTTAGAGCGGGCTCGATCTTCTTCCCATTGCCGCCAAAATTGTGCTACTAGATAGCCCGAGGCGGTTCCCGTCGTGGCTCGGTCCCTATATTGTCCCGTTTTGCACGGGGACACATCATAATTTTTGACCCAGCAGCTAGGGCTGGTATTCGTCATCCTTGCCATCCACTATAGTATATAGTACGCCAAATTCCGAGCGTAAATCCGCTAACAACTTTTTTGGCTTTAAAACACCACCTTTTTTTGCCTACCTGCATAAGTCGTACAATTTGTCAATCAACCCAATTCCACTATTATACTACAATAGACATCTCCAGAAAAGAGGGAGTAGGGAGTAGGGAATAGGGAACCCACCCCTAGCCCCTCCCAGGAGGGGAAGAATTGATAATTTATGTGTGATAATTGATTTTATTTTTGATTTTTGGAGATGTCTAATTTATTCTCTTCTTTCTTCTTCCTTCTTCCTTCTTCCTTCTTCCTTCTTTCTTCCTTCCTGACTCCTCAAAATTTATTATCCCAATAATTTTTGCTCTAATTCTAGCAACTTTTCAATCCGCATCTCTGTGGATGGGTGGGTAGAAAACAAATTAGCCATGAATTTACCGGAAAATCCATTCATAATTAGTAATGGCTCAAAAGCTGGGTTAGCATTCAATGGCATTTGTCGGGAATTTTGGTCTAACCTCTGCAAAGCTTGAGCAAGAGCGCGGGGGTTGCCCGTTAAATCACCAGCACCTGCATCAGCAGCAAATTCACGAGTCCGGGAAATTGCCATTTGTACAACACTAGCAGCAACCGGAGCTAACATGATCGTCAATAACATCACAATTGGGTTAGATCGGTTGTCGCGGGAACCCCCACCAAACCACATTCCATAACTCGCGATTTGAGTTAACCAAGATATCCCACCTGCAACGGTTGCTGCTACTGCTTGGGTGAGAGTATCGCGATTTTTGATATGACTGAGTTCGTGGGCAATTACTCCTTCGAGTTCGTCCTCTGGTAAAATTCTCATAATACCTTCGGTAACTGCTACTGCTGCATGATGGGGGTCACGACCCGTGGCAAAAGCATTAGCTGCAGCAGTGGGAATGATATAAACTGCTGGCATGGGTAGACGAGCGCGATCGCACAATGTTTCTACCATATTATAGAGTGCTGGTGCTTCTGCTTGACTTACTGGTCTAGCATTATAAGCGGCTAGAGCTATTTTGTCTGAGAAAAACCAGGAACCCAAGTTCATTACTGCTGCTAAGACTAACCCCAATGTAGCACCTGTTGGGCCGCCGATTAACCAATAACTAACTGCTACTAATAAACCGCTAAGTATTCCTAATAAAGCCACAGTTTTTACTATGTTCATAAAGGTTGCCTCCTATTAAGGCCAATGGTTTCTATATTTTATTATCAGGTGGCGATCGCTCTTTTATGATATTTTTTTCATTGTAGCTTGATTATCAGTTTACTTGTGGTCGGAAATCCTGACAAAAGGTTCGGTTTTTGTGACATTTTATAGTTATTAATACTCAGGATTTAGTTTTATTCCCAACCATTAATTTAATAGAGTTTATTATGTCTAAGGGTGTATCTAACTTTTGATATTCGTAGGTTGGGTTGACGTTAGGAAACCCAACAATTTTAATGTTAATAATATCTATTTTTTGGTTTATCCATAGGAGAGAGCTGCCGAAGAGCGTGCCTCAACCCAACCTACGACATTAATATTTTTGCAAATAAATATGAGATGCACCCTACATCTAATTAATAAGAGTTGATATCAAGAGTTAGTTTTATTCCTAACGATTAATTTAATAGAGTAAACAAATAGCTTGCTTTGATTTTTTTTGTCAATTCATCAATATTTTTATAGATTTTTTTCGGTCTTATCTATTTTGTCAGTTCCTCCATAAAAATGGTAATAGTTAATAACTTTAAATAAATAACTTTTTTTCTAAAAGCTAATCAGTTATTGCTTATGCAATTTGAAAATGATAACTGGCATGACTACCATTTGGATATAGAAAAGTACAGACCACAGCAACTTCTGGATTATAATTATTAATCAAATTTCCTAAACCAGCTTGTTGCCAATCACTAATCATTGTTTCTATTTGACTCATCGGTTTAAACTTAACTTGCCAGTCTGCTAAAACGGTACTATTTTCTTCTAACTGTCTAAAAATTATTACCGTGCCTTTTTCGGAAAGTAGTTGATATCCTTGATGGGCGATCGCTGCTATTTTTTCAGCATTTGCTTCTATTACTGCTAATTGTTGTTCTTTGGATTCTAGAACTTTTTCCATTCTCTTTCTCCTCTTTTTCTAATTTAATCTTTCTAATCTATCATCTTTTTAATTTATGTTCAATAGAAATCTCCAAAAATCAAAAATAAAATCAATTATTATCCATAAATTATCAATTATTCCCCTCCTGGGAGGGGTTAGGGGTGGGTTCCCTGTTCCCTGTCCCCTATTTTCTGGATATGTTCAATATTAATTCTTGAGCCACAGCTTTAACTACATTAATACTTACAGAATTACCTAATTGATAGTAAGCCTTATTATCATTGTAATGCAAAATAAAATCATCAGGAAAACCTTGTAATCTTGCTGCTTCTCTAGGAGTAATTTTCCTGACTCTATTTTGATGATAAATACCTAATCTATTGGCATCACTTGCCACTAAAGTTATAGCAATTTTATCAGGGTCTAAAAACTTGTAGACTTCAAAAGAAAAATTACCTGATACTGGTTTATATTTTGACTCAACTATTTGCAGATAATTTTTACTAACCAAAGAATTGAGCAATTTTTCTAACTGAGGATGAGGAAAAAAACTAGCTATTTGCTCCTTGCTCAACAATTTACCATCTTGATGTTTACCAAATTGACTATTTCTGCGTTTCAAAATCAAACAGTTCATTAATTCTATTTCCTCAGCACTGCATTCTCCTCTCAATCCCAACTCCCAAGAATGAATAGAATTTCCACCGCGATAGTCAATTAATCTCATGCCATGTAATTTACTTAAATCTCCATTTAATCTCTGTTTTAATGCCGCCACAAATATTTCCGAACAATTATATTTTTCATCTGGATTATCTTCCAAAATATCCGCCACAGTTATAGTTTTTTTCAGAGGATAAAATAAAGATAATTGTTGGGGATGATAAGAATGAGAATCTTTCGGACCAAGGTCAGAAATTAAATTAAATTTTGGCGTACTATCTAAAACTCCCAGGATATAAACTCGGAGACGATTTTGAGGTAAATCAAAATTCGCGCTATTCAATAAAAATATGTCAAAACTGTAGCCTCTGCTTTTAATTTCATGTTTAATAGTTTCGATAGTTCTACCTTTATCATTAGTCAGCAAACCACGAACATTTTCAAAGATAAAAGCTTGAGGTTTATATGTATCTATTAATCTGGTAATTTCAAAAAAAAGCGTACCTCTAGTATCCCCAAATCCAGCTTTTTTTCCAGCATAAGAAAAAGATTGACAAGGAAATCCTGCTAATAATATTTGATATGGTGGGAACTTTTCAATTTTGCGGATATCTCCTAAAGGAAATTCAGCAAAATTTTTCTGATAAACTAAACCAGCGTCTGGATTGATTTCACTACTTAATACACATTCAGTTTCAATGTTTAAATATTCGGCAGCTTGTTCAAAACCTAATCTCATTCCACCAATGCCAGCAAATAGATCGATAAAGCGAATTTTTTTCATAATTTATCAGAAAAGAAAGCACGACAAGGATTTGGGAACGGATGGCACGACAAGGATTTTGGCACAGATTGCACGACAAGGATTTGGGCACGGATTCACGGATAATTAGTTAAGAAAATTTGATTTTGGTAGTTTGAGTAATTTAGATTATTTGATTGATTGATGATTTTATGGTATTTTACATTTTTGTTAGGGGTTTAATCTCCAAACCCTTAAAGTTTACCAGATTTAATATAATTTGTGCTCAATAATATATGGGATATTAGCTAGATAATAAAACCATCAAAAAAATAGCTCATTAATATTGGCAAAAATTCCAAGTAGGGTTTTGGTCTGGAGACAAAACTCCTACGATATTAAATTCTGCTAATCATATTGGATTTGATATAATTTATGCTCAATAATATATGGGATATTAACTAGACAATAAAGCCATCAAAAAAATAGCTCATTAGTATTGGCAAAAATTCCAAGTAGGTTTGGTCTCCAAACCCAAACCACTACAGTATTTAATTATACTGATACTGCCAAAATTAATAAATTTATGCTCAATAATATATGGTGGGATATTAGCTAGACAATAAAGCCATCAAAAAAATAGCTCATTATGGTGATTATTTCCAGAATATTACACAATAATATCTGTTGATAAATCATAAAATTAGAGATTTTATTGCTTCCTTCTTACTTCTTCCTTCTTCCCTCTTCCTTCTTACTTCTTCCTTCTTCATTCTTATGTTAGAAAGTATTATTTGGATATTATTAATAGGCTTTTTTGTAGGACAAATAGCCTTTAGATTAAAAGCACCGCCACTGGTGGGAATGGTATTAGTCGGAATATTATTAGGTCCCCAAATTAGCAATACCATCGACTCTAGTATTTTACAAACTGCCGACTCCCTACGGACGATCGCCGTTATGGTCATTTTAATGAAAGCAGGGTTAGGGTTAGACCGAGAAAAATTAGCACAACAAGGAACTGTAGCGCTACGGTTAGGTTTTCTCCCAGCAACCTGTGAAGCTATTGTTATCGCCCTAGTAGCTATGTGGTTACTCAAGTTTGATTTTGCCACTGGGTTGTTATTAGGTTGCATCATCGGTGCCGAGTCTCCTGCAGTTATTGTTCCCGGAATGTTGCGCCTCAAAAGTTTGGGTTGGGGTGTAGCTAAAGGTATTCCTGATGCAATTTTGACTGGTAGTGCTTTGTCAGATGTTTTGCTGTTATTAATTTTTAGCCTCTTGCTGGCATTTTTATCTCAGGGAATAACTACTGGCATAACTTTACCTGGTGGTATCACTCTCAGCGCATTACAACTATTACCATTTCAAGTAATTTTACAAATTATTCTGGGAGCGATCGCCGGGTTGCTGACAGCACGAATATTAGTATTGCTGTTAGTCAAACAAAATTGGACTCAAAATGCGACCCAGGATACTTTAGTCGCAGCCAGTTTTGCTTTATTGTTAGTCGTCTTAGCAGAAAAATTTCCCATATTTTCCGGTTATTTGGCAGTCATGGCAACAGGATTTTTTGTCATCGAATTTGATGCTCCCCTAGCGCGACGGTTGCGAAATAGTTTTGATACTTTGTGGGTGGTGGCGCAAATAATTTTGTTTGTCTTACTCGGTGCAAGTATCCCGTTGCAAGTATTGGAAAATGTCTTGTTGGTGGGGTTGTTAATTTTAGCAGTCGGTACTTTAGTCGGGCGAATGCTAGGTTGGTATCTCTCCACTTTAGGCAGTAACTGGAATTGGCAAGAACGTCTATTTTTGCTGCCCGGAAATTCTGCAAAAGCAACAGTGCAAGCTGCCATTGGAGCTATTCCTCTAGCAGCAGGTATTGAGGGTGGAGAAACAATATTAGCGATCGCTGCCTTATCCATATTAGTCACAGCACCTTTGGGAGCTTGGGCAATACCTACCTTTGCACCCAAACTGTTACGCAAGGGAGAAGTTGATCCAACCAAAGTAGCGATCGCTCGTCGTATTGTTTTGTTAGCTGCGGTTGATACTTCACCCCTTGCTGTGGATGTGTTGTTAAAAGTTGCAGAGTTGGCGAGACGTTGTGATGGAGAGGTTGTCGTCTTGCACGTTATGCAGTCTGAGGATGAGGAAAGTATTGAGCAACTGCGACAGCAAACAAAGCAACTTTTGGCAGATATTCGGTATCGATTTGTAACTGTTGCGGGAGTGGTATCGGAGGAAATAATTTCTGTTGCACAACAGTATCAAGTGGCAGAAATTGTGATGGGGAAAAGGGGGCATCGTTTATGGGAAAATGTGTTAGTTGGTTCCGTTTCTCAAGCAGTTTTGGAAAAGAGCTTAATTCCTGTGGTAGTGGTTGAAAAAATGTAGTTGTGTAGGAAAAAAAACAGCGAGTCACACTGAGTCAGATGATCGCCGTTGGTGGATATGGGAATTATTGTACTTAGTTTTTACTGGTTTTCGGCAGTTCCCTGGAGTCTGATCGGGACTATCGCCCCCAACAGATCACCAAGCCTTTGCATCTCCCGCCCAAGGTATATTTTGCAGAAGCAGAAAGGTTTCAGCTATCAGGCATTTATCCAATGACTTGAGAGATGGAATCCGGATAACTAGTTGATGAAAAACTTTATACCTTCTCACCTTATTCTTTCCCTTCAGCATAGCTGCCTTCTTCCCTATGCCTTCCTTCTGTAGATACGATAAGTATTTAACCGGGTTCTATATAACAGTACCTATTTCCGGTTGATCTTCACTTGAATTTCAAAAGGAACTTGAACTTCCAAAGGAAAAGTAAAAAGCGTTTGTGTGTTTTGTGCTTTAGACCCCACAAGAGGACAATCGTGTTTTTGTTCACCTTCGTTTGAATTGCTGCTCATCCACAAATCACACTCAAAACGGTATGTCAGACCACTGTTATTCTTCTCAACTGTGACGTCTTCTACATACCATGCATTACTCCCATCTATAGACATCTCCGCTCCTGTAATCTCGCCGACATCGTCGCCGCTGATTTCAAAAATATCTAGTTCCCCACGCTCGAAATTATTCGGCGATCGCTGCCTTATCCATCTTAGTCACAGCACTTTGGGAGCTTGGGCAATACCTACCTTTGCAGCAAAACTCTTACAAAAGGGAGAGGAAACCGAAATTCTGGCTATCTCATCAAGGTATTTCCAGAATTAGTGGCAATAATGGCAGCGAACTCGCCTTATATCTCCTCCTGTGTTCTCTGAATGATATAACTGGTTGAGGTCGAGCGTCTTTTGATTAAAAACATCGTATCAAAGACACCACAACAATTGACTGCATCAAAGAGAACCACAATTTGAAAACCGCTATACTTAGATCGATAAGCACTGATAGAACAGAAACTTTTTCATTGCTTTAGCGAACACTATCGACAAGCTGGGTATAAGTGACAAGCTCATATCCGTTATCAAGGCACATCTCTATCACTTTTTTGAGTGTTTCTATAGCACATGGATTCACCTCTTCAGTATCTTCGCCCTTCGTGAACTCAAAAGGGTGCATCATCACTACACTCCAATTTTGGTTGTCGTTACTTTTTATTTGCGCTTGAATTTCTGCAAAAATTTTGTTTGCAGTTTGAATCTTATACGGCGCTGTCCATCCGCCCGTCGAAGCACCAGCGGGTAAGTATGCAGGGGTAGAACTAGGATCTCCTGCATTATAACAAAAATCAGGAGTACATTGGGCCGACAGAATGTCGTACCCTGTCAGTTTCATGGCTTTAACCGTAGTACATTCATCGTATTCGTTATATGGGGCGATAAATGTCCTTACTGTCTTGCCAGGGAAATATATGTCTGCTACTGTCTTGAAATCCTTGAACTCTCTTATCTGTTTTTCTAGTGTTTTTGCGGAGAAATCTTCATGAGTCATGCTATGAGAAACGACTTCACCACGCTCTCCTAAATTGGTCATAATTTCTTCAATCTTTTTCACATGGAGCTCGTCGTCTCCAAAAGAACATCCTATCACTCCAATGGAGAGACTCTGAGGGCTGTTTTTACCTTCCACGGAGTAGTTCGCGAATGCTTCCATAACGGCTATCTGGGATGGAGCCTGATACCAATCCTGGACGTCATCAAGCCGGAAGACGACTTTAGGTACTGTTTGGTTCCCATCGACCCATTGAGCGTCAGTCTGGGCTAGGGTTGGACTTGCTAACCAAGAAAGCCCCACTACCATCATGGCAATTATGATAAAAAGCTTACGTAACATAGTTTGATTTCCTCCATTTGGTTGAAATTATTGCCCTTCGGGGGTGCGCGGAGGACAGAAACCGGACTTCTTAATTCTTAGTCACTTGCGAGCCCCCTTGTTTTGCTTGTCATTTGTAATGTTTAGAAAATCTGAAGACACCGAAATGCTTCTCGTGGTGTAGCGGGTTGAAAAAGACGATCGCATTCCTCAATGCGATCGCCGTTTGTCGAAATCAGTTAAAAGTTGGTTTCATGGAGCCGATCTATTTTTAAAGCATCTCTCCAATTTTAGCTATTGTTAATTCTGTTCTTGGAGTGGTTCTGCAATCACTCCATTACAGATTATCAATTAGCTCGAACACCATTCTTTTGCTTTTGTTATTTCCTTATAACTTTCAGTTAGCTTGCAACCTGCGATGTTTATAGGTCTATGACGCAGATAGACAATCTAGATCCCAATCAGTGTTGCCGGTGTTCGTAAATTCAAGATAATGTTCCCAATCACCTTCAAACACAAAATCAGGAAGGCTGGTGCTATCTACCACCGTAGCTTTCAAGTGAGCACCATGATCCAAGCTTAAATCAAATCCTCCTTTCGTACCAGCCCCACCAGTCAAGTCCCAAGTTGCTCTTTTATTTCGAGGACATATTACGGTCTCTGCGGGTTTAACGATGTACTTGTCATATCCTTTAGGGATACTTACACTTTTAGCTGCCAAAGAATTCAAGCCCCAAGGTGATGAGACGACTTCGCTCCAAGCTTCTTCACCTTGCTGCTGCATATCATAGTCGGACTTCCACTGCCAACCCATGACGCCACCAGGCTCTAGTCCATCAGAAATCCCCTGAGAGATAAATTCGGCTATTGTTTCTGGAGGGATGTAGCCGGTGTTGAATACATCATCTTCTGAAATTGGCTTACCAATGATAATCTTTTCTAGCGGAACTCCATTCTCGTGGATTTGCTTAACAGAAGTCTCCGGAGCATCAAGGCCAGAATTTAGGAAAAGTTGCTCATAGGTATCATAAGCTGTGTTTCCTTGGTTGTAAAACTGAATGTTGTAGGAATCTATTAGATCCCCAGCTTTCTCGTTCAGTTCCAGATAGCCATAGGAAGCGTTTGGATTCTCTGTTTTTTGGAAATAGGGTGCTTGGGGAGCATGAGTAACAATTGCTCCTGGATAAACAGCTTTGACTGCTCGGGTTGCTTCTGCTAACCATTCAGATGTGGTATCAGGGCGACCAACTGCAAAGTTTTCTATGTCAAAATCAACTCCATCAAAGTTGTAATCTAGGGCAAATTGTCCAACTGCCTCTCCATACCTTCTCCCATCTTCAGGATTATCGGTCACGGGTGCTTCATTTGCACCACCAGCACCAATCAAAACTGTGATCCCGGCATCGTGAAAACGTTGAACAGCTACTTCAGTATTGCCAAAAGCACCATTCTCGCCACGAATCCATTCTGCTGCAGAACCGCCGATTGGCACTGACTCCGTCCAAAAAGCAACGATCAATTCATTGATATTGCCCTTAGTTTCGAGAATATCATCCACGGCTACTCCTGGTGGCCAATAATTTGGTATACCATCAACGTACTCGACGATATTTGGGTTTCCTAGCGCATAGCTACTAGGAACAAAAGTCAAGAGTGTCAAGGGAATGACAAGTAGGAGAGAGAGGATCTTTCTCAGATTTAATCCCATCATTTTTTTCAAATTCCTAGATTTGTTCTTTGGTAATGTTTATACGAGCGCTACTACTAGGAAAATTACCAGCAAGCAAATGCTGATTTTCTTCCTTGGACATCTCCAGTAAAGGTTCTCAAACCCTGATGCTACCGTTCTCAAATCGGTATTTTTGGAGAAGTATCTTGGTAGTAGAGCGATTAGAATCATTGGATATCACCCATTAGCTAGCTGAAATAGCTTTAAGCTAGATGGTCTTCAATAGCCCGATTCTACAAATAAGACGATTCTCAAAGGCGAATTCTGACTGCACGAATGCTGAACTCGTCCTTCTACTATTAAGACGCTCTGGGATGCATATTCCTGAATTTTTTTTTCGGTAGTAGTTCACAAGTAGTGTTTGAGCATTTGGAGGTTTGCATTCAATAGGCACTATGGCAACACTTTTCCCTTATTACCTCTTGGCTACCCTGCTCAAATCACTACTTCTTGAGTGCTCCCCCAAGAAGTAGTGCTTGCTACCACTAGCACAATGAGAGGTTATGGACAAACATAAAAACTGACGGGAGAAAGTTAGCCAGGGAGATTTATCCCCTGGTTGAATAACGACGCGCGGGTAATAAAGCGGAGTAAAAGTATGCTATACTAGCGGAATAAGGAACAAGGTTTGTCGCCATGACAAGACCGCGCTTTGCGGTGAAATTCCGGCGGACAGGAGACGGGGACGATGCTTCCTACGACGGCTGTTAGCTCCGCATTCGGCACCGAAAAGCAAGTAACGCAGCTAGAGCAGCGATTTATAGCTCCAATATCTAGAGTAAAACCACTCGTGAAAGCTACAAAAAAAGTAAGCTCACAGCTAGACGATGATCTATGCCCAGGAGTTTAGAAGTCTGCCCTTCAGGCTTTAAGCAAATGTGGATTTATGAGGGGCTGCGTGCGGAAGTAAATTCCGCACTTTAAACGCCCCGTCCCATTTGCGGTGGATTTGCCACAGAATCCAGGGTGTTTCAACCCCTGGAGATGTCAATCCTGCCTAAATTTCACCAAGAATCGCACTTGCAGTAAGAATGCTAGTCAGGACTATGAAAGCGATCGAGCGCAAACGAAATCTTTACACTGATGCATATTGTCATCTATCACCGGTGCATCACTTTTCTACAGGCGAAGCATTATTTTTCACCCAAATGCTTCGCCCCTACAGATACATATGCAAATATTGAGTTCCACCCTGGCGATCGCCCCATCCCAGATTGCACAAATAATTTAGAGGCAATGCCTAAGTCCTGGCCATTGCCTATTTTGTCAAACAGTGCGTTCTCAAATTATAGGTATCCTGACATTATAATTATCCGCTGAAAACCTAACCTATTGCGCGTATTTAGCTTGAATCGATCTGCCTACTTGTAGATGGCCGAGATTTTACTTCTGTCACACCTCCACTATTTATCCACCCTTGCCAGCACAAAAGCTCCAGCATCTCCCACAAAACAGAATACCGAGCCGAAACCAAAACCGGAGCAATTGCCTCTACAGATAACACAGCCTCTTGGGGTCTCGATCTACGCTTGCTTCCCTGATGATAGGAAATATCTTGCTTTTGAGCCATATCTGGATATGACAGCAACTGATCGTACTCGCGAATTTTCCTCTGGCCAATCAAATCTAGACTTTCGGCGATCGCCTCTTCTGGCTCCTTCAACTTCTCATCCCCTGTCGAAGACAAAACAAGCTTTCTGCACTCTGGCGATCGCTCCTCAGTCTCTCGGGTCGGTTCTGAGATTTGCTCCCCTTCCCCATCCGTTGCTTCCAGCAAATCTTCAGCTGCCTGTGTTTTTTCTGCCACCACCTCGCAGACCAACTCTACTTTCGGGGTTGGGGTAATCTCGCGAGAACGCGCCGACTCATTCAGGCCAACTTCTCCATCCTGGCCAATAAAATAACTGCTCAATTTCTGTTTGAGAATTTTCCGCGCCTGGGATATGCGCTTGCATACATTGTCATAGGATATCCCTTGCTCTTGAGCTATTTCTTGATGGGCAAGCTCTTGATACAAATGTAAAACAAAAGTCTCCCTCAACCTTTCCGGTAATTCAGCGATCGCCCTTCGTATCTCAGCAGACCTCTCCTCTTTTTCCAAAACAGACTCCGGACATTCCACTGTTGCTGCGGTACTTATTTCCTCAGTATTACCCACCCATTCAATACTTTCCACACCAGCAGCACCCCGAGAACGTTCTCTGATAATATCGAGACAAAAATTACGAGTCACCCGATACAACCAAGCTTTTAAATTAGCAATTTCATCCCCGAACTTTTGTACCTTTTCCCAAGCTTTCAGCATTGCCCGACTCAGAGCATCCTCCGCATCCGCTCGGTTAGAATTCATCATCTTGAGACAGCAGCGATAAAGTTGGTCTTGACTTTCTTGCCATTGTTGCCAAAACTGAGAGATTATATCGGAACTGTCACTCTCAATTAAAGTGTTGTCTGTTAAATGTCGTCTTGTACTTGCTGTAGCGGTAGTTATAATAATCATTAATAATTAAGGTAAACAGCCTCTCATTTTCAGGAAAATTCACGCAAAAACCCCATAAGTAGCGCCTACGATAATTTTTCGTTCGCTACAAAAAAAATGTGTTTGCAAACCTCTAACTGAGATATAGCTATAAGCATTCAGCATTCAGCTAAAGTCAAAACTTTTAACTGTAATGTTTTGAAGTTTTTTAACTGTCCTAATCTTAATGCGTAGTGCTATAGTACTTTGCTTCGCGACGTGTTTGCGCAGCATTCCACAGGAAAAAGCACAGCTTGGTAAAGGGCGATATATTGTAGTATTGTAGTGGAGTGGAGTGGTACACCTAAAACTGTGCACTCTTATTTTTGTTTCTAGGTGTCTTGACCTCCCTATCTCCCCATCTCCCCACCTCCCATCTAACACACCATTTTAGCTGTGTCAGTCCAGTAGAATGCGTTAGACAGCGACAATTACTCGGTGTAAAAGTGATGTAACGCACCATCAGCTAAAAATTATCTAGATTTTATGTCCCTTGTTGCCTTTGACAAAAAATAGTTGCAAATAGAAAATACTCCTTTTTGGTATTTTTCTCAGCTACATTAATAAGATAACTTTTACTAAACAACTGCACAACCTATAAAACTCATATAATTTCTCATATAAACCTCATATAATTTCTCATATAAACCTCATATAATTTCTCATATAGCAGAAATGAAGAGAGAAGAAGGCTTTAGTTATCTAGGAGAGTGGTATGTACTTTTGGCGGCGGTTCTCAGTCTGAGCGAGCCAGTGGAAATTCAGGAATGAGAATAGGCTCAAAAGCGGATGCGACCTCGCCCCCTTAGACGCAAGCGGTCAGACCCCGCGTCCGGGCCAGATACAAGGGAACGCGCACCAAGCAGGTAGAAAAATGCTCCCATCCCCCCCTAACCCTTCCCCTCCTAGTGGACCGACACATCTAAAATGGTGCATTAGAATAGCTAGCTAAAAGTTGCTATTGGACCGACACATCTAAAATGGTGCATTAGATGGTGCATTAGATGGGGGGATGGGGAAATGGGGGGATGGGGAGATCAAGACACCTAGAAACAAAAATAAAAGTGCACAGTTTTAGATGTGTCAGTCTACTATTGTCAAGACTTGCGATCGCTCTTCAATAGATAGCAAAAAACAGGCGATCGCTCTTCAATAGACAGTCAAAAATAGGTGGTATTGGACTGACACATCTAAAATAGTGGATTATAGCGGTTTTCATTAACATAGGATACAACTATCTACTGAGCTGTTACAGCAATAATTATCAGCATCGAATCAAGAGCGCAATCAAATTGCTAGTCAGGTGATTTGGCATTTCTCGACCGACGATGCTAGAGTCAAACTCCAACATCTTTATCCTGTGTTTGAAACTCCCGAATATTGAAAAATTACCTATTTTTGACTGTCTGTTTTTAGCGATCGCTTGTATTTGACTGCTTGTTTTTAGCGATCGCCCGTTTTTTGCTATCTACTTTTAGCGATCGCCTATTTTTGACTGTCTATTGAGTTGTTATACTGTCAAATGGGTTTTAATGTTTGCTGGAAATAGTCTCGGTACAACTGATGAGTTAGAACTGCTTTATTTCCATCTAACTTCACTAACCCCATACTGTTTAACTTGTAAGCATAGATAGGTTCTAGTAATATAGGTTCAGTGCTATGTATAGCCGTACTCAAAGCGATCGCTAATTCCGGCTCATCTTGCAATTTTACTTGATGACGCTGCAAATGACTCGAATAAATTCCCGTCGATGTAGGAGCTGTTTGTAATAGTTCCGTGAGTGTTACATCTCCCTGACTAAGATGATAAATAGCAAGATGTACTAAAGCAGGATGTCCTCCTGTCATAGCCATCAAAAGATTTACTTGCTCTCCATCTTTCCAATTAAGTTTGTAACATTTAGCTAATTTTACCACTTCTTTCAAGGAAAAATTGTGTAGCTGGATTGGCAAACCTACATTGAAAGGTGACTGTTTAAGGTTTAGAGGCACATAAATTTCAGTTGAGTGAACTACTACTAAACGCAATTTATGCCACACGGGGTGTCTTTTGGCATCCTCATACCACGAACGTAACAAGGGAAAAAAGTCATTTGCTATTTCCGGATGCTCAAAAATCTGGTTCACTTCATCCAAAGCTAGAAGTATGGGCGATTCAATTGAATCTAGTAAATAGTCCTGGAAGTAGAGAGAGCAGCTAATTTTACACCCAATGTCTTCATCCCAATAACCATCTAACCTTGATTCTATGTTGAGTTGGCGACTAATATTAGCACAAAACCAGCGTAAAAACCTATTAATATTACTAAAAATATCTTGGTCTACCTGTTGTAAGTCTAAGTTAACAATGTGATAGTCTAAACGATTTGCATAGTCCATAACACGGAGCAGTAGGGAGGTTTTGCCCATTTCTTGTGGGGCTTTGATCCTTACCAAAGCCCCTGGTTTCTCAATTTCTGCATATACTTGCTTCTCAATATCAGATCGTTGTATATAAAATGGGGAATCTAGAGATATGGCTCCACTAGGAAATCTTGGTGACATCACTTGCCTAATATCAGAAGACAGCATTGTAACATTTTGGCTGGGAATGGTTTTTTTTGATGTTGCTTTTGAGGTAAGATATGTTTTTAGCTTTGCCCGACAGTTTTTTTTTGTCACCTTCTGACCCAGAACATCTGAAATTCGTCTAAGTAGCTCAGGAGCTACAACATTGCTCAGATAACCAGGGCTATAACCTGCCTCTTCAGCTACTAGATTATAGGTTTTATAATTCCAGATGCCTTGGAGAATTATCCTTTCTACATTATTTAGAGGAGGACAATCAATTTCGAGTAGCTTGCGGTTTATAGCTTTTAGAACAAAATCTAAGTTGATAGGGTATAAATTTTCTTCTTTATCCATGTATTAGCTATTATCTAAGTATAAATAGTATTTCATGCAATAATACTCTTTTTCTGGGCAATAGAAAATCAATCATACCACAGCTAAAATACCCAGCCATTAGCCTCAGACTGGACATGAAGTGGAAGTGAGTTGGAAAACCCTAGCTTTTCTTCAATATACCTCCACCTCTACAAGATTGACAAAGTAAATCGCAATAGTTATGATTCTGACGTATAACTTAATTTGAATTCGCATCTATCCGACTATTAATCAATCTGATGCAAGCTTTTTCCCATTATTTGTCAACAGAAACACGGCGATAAATGCCACCAAACCTACCAACGGAGCGATCAAGCTAGGAAATCCATCAAAATCAGCCGTAAAAACCGTGTTTTTGATATATAATAAATTGAGTCAAAAAACTCTCATCAGAACCATGGCGATCGCTTCACTCCAGATTTTGTTAAGATAGAAAAGAAGATCATTCTTCTGCTAATAGATATTTCCGAAAAATAATATAGGGACATTCCATGGAACGTCCCGACAAGGATTTCAGAAAAGGTTGATGTAATTTATGGAGATTTATAATGATTTGATCGTTAATTACAATATCAGGACTTACGCAGGGACTCTACAGGTAGCTAGTGCAGGATGGCGGAAATAACTAACCAGTTAAAAAAGGTTCAAAAGCTTGTACAATAAGCTTTCTTCCCTTCAGCATAGCTGCCTCCAGCATAGCTGCCTTTTTGCACTAGGGCGAATGGCATTTGCGTTCCGCAAAGCTCCGAATTGCGCCCCTACAGATGGTGCTTTAAACGCCAATTTGCGTAAGTCCTGAATATTAACAAGCTATCACCTTTCAGTCTTGAGTATCAATCCCCTTACTTAAGTTTACTGGCTCAAAGATAAGTGCTAAAAATTATTTAAAAGGAGTAAAATATGGGTTTAATTAGTGGTCTACTCGGAAATGCTGCCGAAGTTAATATTGATTCCAAAAAACTAGATAAGTTATTCAACGATATTTTAGTAGATGGAGAACAAATTGAAAAAGCTTACCAAATTATTCGCGATATGTTTGTGTTTACTAATAAGCGTTTAATTTTGGTAGATAAACAAGGAGTGACAGGACATAAAATTGAGTTTCTCTCTATTCCTTATTCAAAGATTACCAAGTTTTCTAAAGAAAGTGCAGGGCATTTTGACTTAGATGCAGAGTTAAATATTTGGGTAGGTAGTGAATCAGAACCAATTAGTCATGAGTTTAATCGTTCGGTGAATATTAACGAAGTCTATGCTGTATTAAGTAAGTATGTTTTGAAGTAAATTATTAAGGAATAAGGAAGAAGGAAGAAGGAATAAGGAAGAAGGAATAAGGCGTTTAGTTATCTAGAATAGAAGGTTGATTATTTATTTTCTCTTGTTTTAGATATTCTATAAGTCAAGAGTACTAATTGCAGTTCCACCTACCATCTTTGAAATATAGTGAAAATAATTATAGCGGTTTTCACTCATGTTGACTACAGTAAAAATTATAGATATACCTAAAGTTTAATAAGTCACAGAAATAGTTGTGTTCTATGTTAACGAAAACCGCTATAGTTTAGACAAGAGTAGTTCATCAGTGGAACTACTCTTTTTTTTTTCATACTATAGCAATCAGGAATTATACCAAGCGTGAAAAAAGAATGTTATGAATAATAAGTGCAATAAAAAGATTTTGCAGGAAATGTCCCTTTGACAAAGCGGTCGTTAGCGTAGCTTCCCGTAGGGTGGGATGGCGAGGTTCCCTCGCTGTCCGACCATCGACCAAGAGAGCGGTGCGACCCCGCGACGACGTCAGCTCGCTTGCGGTCAGATCCAGCGTCGGCATCAGACGCAAGGGAATGCTGACCAAGAGAGGGAAAGCGCACCAAGAGAAAAAGAGAATTTACGACCTGAAAACTGTTATTAAATCTATTCCCATACGACTCCTGAATTGCAGGATTGCTGTTTGCGGAGCATTCCGTAGGAAATTCTAAGAAATACCCTAGCTATTTGTAGCAAACATTTATCAAATTGGTATTATATGATGTCCGGATAATTAGTGATCAAAAAACTTTCTCCTTCTTCTCCTGTTCTTCTTTCTTCCCTCCTGACTCCTGTCTCCTGTCTCCTGTCTCCTCCGTCATTATTTATTTATAACTGTTCAACCGGACATGATATTAGATGTGAGAATTTTATTGCTTCAGTGTTTCCCACTCCCTTTTCCCTGTCCCCTGTTCCCTATTCCCTCGCGTAGCGCTATATCAAAAAATATGAGTAACGGTCCTGACCGTTCTGCTAAACTTACCCAAACTTACCCATGACTGATTGCATGAGCTTTGGAGCTAGCTTCCTGTCTCACAGAAGACCACTGACCGCAGTCTGCAACTTATCTTCTCCACAGGCTTAAAATCGGTGAGAACTTCACCTACTTATTCACATAGTTTTCTAGGTTGACAGCAGCATTAAAGTCTCTGTCAGCTTGAAATCCACAGTTAGCACAATTATAAGTTCTCACACTCAATGGCATTTTCTGTTTGTGCCCACAGTGAGAACATATCTGAGAACTTGGATAAAATCTAGGAGCTATCACTAGCTGGCTTCCATACCACTCACACTTGTATGTCAGTTGACGCTTGAACTCATAAAAGCCACAGTCTGCTATGGCACTTGCTAGTTTATGATTTTTGAGCATTCCATTGACATTCAAATCTTCTATCACTATGGTGCTGTGGTTTTTAGCTAACCATGTCGTGAGTTTATGTAGTACATCTGCTCTGATATCAGCTACTTTTTTGTGAGCTTTAGCTAATCTTTTTACGGCTTTGGCTCTATTTTTTGACCCAGGCTCTTTTTTCTGGACACGTCGTTGATAACGAGTTAGTCGTTTTTTGGTTTGTTTGTAGGCTTTGACGTTAGCGTAGGTTGTTCCATCGCTACAAGTTACTAGGGCATTTATACCTACATCTACACCGATAATAGCCCGTTTTTTGGTCATAGGTTTGGGCTGACATTCATCATACTTAAAACTAATGTACCAGTCACCTGCCCCCTTGGATATTCTCACATTTTTGACTGGTACAGATGGTAAAATTTCATAAGTTTTTACTATTCCTATTCTTGGTAGTTTGATGTAGTTTCCTCTCAGGATTTTGATACTTCCTTCTAAATAGAAACTGTCTTTTTTCCCTTTTTTCTTAAAGACCGGAAACCCACATTTAGGAATAGTTAAAAAGTTTTTCAATGCCCTTTCTAAGTCTCTTAAAGCTTGTTGAGGGGCACATTTTGATACTTCATAATACCAAGAATTTTCACTTTTAACTTCAGCTACCAAACGCTTATGTAAAGTGATAGAACTAGGCCGTTTCTTAGTCTCTTCGTACTCAGCAATACAAGTCGCTAATCCCCAGTTATAAGCATGACGAGCCACACCTGCGTGTTTGGCAAGTATCGTCTTTTGTTTATTGTTAACTTTTAATTTGGTTTTGATTGATTGCATTTGAACTGGTAAGCCATGAAAAAAAAGTCTTTGATAATTATAAGATGAATGAGTGTATGATAGCAGATAATCAGGAGCTTTTTAATATTTATTAATATTTGTCTAACTTTGTCCAATTATTCGGCTTCAGTAGTTAGCCCTAACCTTAAATATCCAATACCTCATCAAACTCGATTAGTCTATTTAAAGAACATTATTAAAAATCCCAACATCATTGTCGGAGACTATACTTACTACGACGATTTTGAGAATCCAGAGAATTTTGAGCGTAATGTTCTCTATCATTTTGATTTTATTGGAGATAAATTAATTATTGGTAAATTTTGCTCTATTGCCTCTGATGTCAAGTTTATTATGAATGGAGGAAATCATCGTACTGACTGGTTTACAAATTATCCTTTTCCTGTGTTTGGAGAAGGGTGGGAAAAAGCAATGCCAGACTCGTGGCCAGACAAAGGAAATACAATTATTGATAATGATGTTTGGATTGGTTATGGAGCGATAATTATGCCTGGTATTCAAGTAGGAAATGGGGCAATTATAGCGACAAATTCTGTGGTGACAAAAAATGTTGAACCATACAGTATTGTTGGTGGAAATCCTGCTAAAGAAATTCGTAAAAGATTTGAGGAAGCGATTATTAAAGAGTTGCTAGAAATTAAATGGTGGGATTGGGAAATTGAGAAAATTACTCGTAATTTACAGGCAATTTGTGGATCGGATATTAGTGAATTGCGTGAGGCTGTTTGAACTGTATTTGGTAGTTATTTAAGAAGAGAATGTCAATGTGTATGATTACCATTCCATTGTATAATTCTTAATAAGAAATTACTTGATAAAAAGGAATCAAAATGACAGAAAAAATTCCAGAAGTTACTATCTATACTGATGGTGCTTGTAGTGGCAATCCTGGACCTGGTGGGTATGGTGTTGTGATTATTACTGATCGACAGCGCCAAGAATTATCTGGTGGTTATAAGTTAACTACTAATAACCGCATGGAATTAATGGCAGCAATACTAGGACTTCAAACTCTAGAATCTGCTTGTAATGTTACTCTTTATACTGACTCTAAATATATAGTTGATGCCATTACTAAAGGTTGGGCAAAACGCTGGCGAGCTAATGACTGGAAACGGAATAAAAAAGATAAAGCAATGAATCCGGATCTATGGGAAAAATTATTAGATTTGTGTAACAAACATCAAGTGGAGTTTTCTTGGGTGCGCGGTCATTCTGGTAATATAGAAAATGAGCGATGTGATAAGTTAGCAGTGCAAGCATCACAACAACCAAATTTACCGCCAGACTCTGGTTATTAAAATATTACTGATGTGCAGTAGGGGGGACTGCTTACCCCAAACTCATTCTTCAAGCTGCACCTTAGACATAAATTCTGGTACTCACTAAATACCAAGATTTAACCGAAAAACAAAACTAACACCAGACCTCTCTGTTATAAGGCGATCGCTAAGTTTTTTTTATTCTTTAAAAAACCGACTTTAAGCCTTAATTATTCGGCAATATCAAGTCCTATCAATAGGAAATTATTTGAAGTTTTTAGCAAGAAAATATTTCTGAGATAAGAAATATTATTTTGATAATTATCTATTTACATAATATTGAATTTTACTATAAACAAATATTAGCACATAATTTTAATATTGGCATTGATTTATTTCAAAAAATAACTATTCAAAAAATGTCTGAAAACTGATGATAAAAACTGTTATTATCTGGTTTTTTATTGACATACTCAGCAATGCACTACAATCTGCTGATTTCCGGCATATTTATATTATAGATGGGCGATTGCTAACATTTTTAATTATAATTATTAATTTTAGAGCTGACAAATAATAGTTATTTATCTATTGTGATTTTTTTATCTATTGATAATAATATTCATTGCTGATTAAAAGTGAAAAAAACTTGATATTACTTGTTTATTCTTCCACCTTCATTATTATTTCTCAATAACTTGACATTTATTACTTTCCTTGTATAATTATTGAGTGTCTCATTATCTGTGAGAAAAATGCACAATATTTAGATCGAGAAAGATATTAATGATTTTAATGCGAGGTAAAATATGAATAACAAACTAATTATTATCATATTTAGTATTATATTTTCTTTAATCAATCCTGGGGTTGCTCAGTCGCAAGAAGTATTACAAGAAATTCAACAAACTGGTGTACTGAAAGTCGGAATGAGAAAAGATGCCGCTCCTTTTGGTTATGTTTCTGGTGGTAACTGGGAAGGAATTTGCATAGAATTAATGAATGGATTTAAAGAAGATTTAGAAGCAAAATTAAACAGAACTATTAGCATAGAAAAATTAGAAACTATTCTTGATGAAGATTCAGAACAAGGTCGTCATGGCAGCGTAGCTAATCAGCGAGTTCATCTAGAATGTGGTCCTAATACTATTAGAAAAAATCCACCAACAGGGGTCATTTATTCTGAAAGTTTCTTCACCACTGGCACATATTTAATGATGAAGCAAGACAGAAGATTAACAGTTAATCCTGATGGATTTATGGAAGGAATTTTAATCGGCGTTTTGAATGATTCTCTAACACAAAAATTTATTGATAGTCGATACCAAATGGCAGATCAAAAGGTTTATCCAGGAGCATCAGGCAGAGCTGCTGCTGTTAAAGATGCTATTGCAGGTACAATAGATGCCTTTGCTAGTGATGGCATTTTGTTAGAAGGAGAAGCTTTCCGGGAAGGATTAAAGGAAACTCAATATTCAATAGAGCCAAATCGACCACTTACCTGTATTTCCTATGGCATGATTTTACCCACCAATGATTCAGAGTGGGAAAAAACGGTCAATGAATATATTCGCGTTAAAGTTCCCATTAGTCGAACCATAGAGATTTTAACTAAATTAACAGGAGAAAAATCTCCATTGATAAGTTCGACTATTTCTGCTTTTGGTAAATGTAGTGGGTTATAAAAAAAAGGAAAAAGGAAGAAGGAATAAGGAAATTGGGGGGTAATATCATGTCCGGTTGAATATTTATAAATAAGATAGTAGGGAGCGGGGAGCAGGAAGCAGGGAAAATAGTGATATTTGCCCTGTGTAAGAGGATAGGTTTTTTCGTAACTAATTATCTGGACTTGATATAAATTTTGTCTGTCTACTTACAAAATTAAATGCAAAATCACTCTTAAAAAAAAATCTCCAGACTATCCTGACTCCTTCTCTTCAAAATTAGATTCATTTACCGAATAATTAACTAATTAATAATTAAATAATTCTGGTTTAAAGCCTCCCCTTTTAAGGGGAAAAAAGCGGTCGAGAGATGGCGAGGTCTCGGAGCCATATCCAATCGACCAAGAGAAGAAATAATATTTCCTTATATTCAATTCCGTAGCGGTTTTAACCAGAGGTAATTATCAATTATCCATTATCAATTATCCATTAATGAAGAGCGGGTATTTACTAAGTTTTTCAGAAAATTTTTAGATTTCTGTCTCGACTCACTACCCTATAAATTATAAATTGATTATCTGATAACGAGCAAAAAGTTCATTTAGCTTCTAAACTAGATTCAGCAATCTATATATATAGGAGGGTTAGCTTTGACTGAAGATAATAACTATTCATCCCCTTCCATAGCTACTATTTCTCGTCAAGAATTACGGGAGTTAGTTCGATCGCAACTTCAAGCTCTGCTAGAACAAGATAACTTATCTGGAGCTAAAGCGATGTTAGTTCCTGTACAACCGGCTGATATTGCCGAAGCGATCGAAGGTTTACCAGAAACAATGCAAGTCATAGCATTTCGCTTGCTTTCTAAACGTGAAGCGATCGAAGTTTATGAACAATTAGACTCCAGCGTACAACAGTCTCTGTGCGAAAAATTCAAACGTCAAGAAGTCATAGATATTGTTGATAAAATGTCACCTGACGACCGTGCTAAACTCTTTGAAGAATTACCCGCAGCTGTTGTCAGGCGTTTATTAGGTCAACTTAGCCCTGCTGAACGCCAAGCTACAGCGCAACTTCTGGGTTACAACTCCGGAACCGCAGGACGGATAATGACTCCGGAATACATCTCCCTCAAAGAAGAATATACAGTTTCTCAAAGTTTAGAACGTATTCGTTCATTAGCTCACGTTACTGAAACAGTTTATTCTCTATATGTGACTGACACTAACCGTCATCTCACAGGTATTCTGTCGTTGCGAGATTTAGTCACTTCTCAACTAAACCAAACTATCAGCGACATTATGAGTCGTGATTTTGTCTGCGTGCAAACTGGTACTGACCAAGAAGAAGTTGCTCGTATTATTCAGCGTTACGACTTTCTGGCAATACCAGTAGTAGATAGCGAACAACGACTGGTGGGTATCATTACCATTGATGATGTTCTCGATATTTTGGAACAGGAAACCACCGAAGATATTTATGCTTTAGGTGGGGTGCAGTCTGAAGGTGATAACTATTTCCAGGTAAATCTATTTACTGCTGCTCGTAGAAGAGTGGTCTGGTTATTTGTGTTACTGCTGACAAATAGTGTGACGGGTGGAATTATTACAGCACAAGAAGATATTCTGCAAAAAGTAGTTGCTTTAGCAGCGTTTATTCCATTGTTGACTGGTACTGGAGGGAATGTGGGAGCGCAATCTTCGACTGTTGTGATTAGGGGTATGAATACCGATGAAATCTGGAAAATTGGGCCGTTGAAAGTGATTCTCCGTGAAGCTGCTGCTGGTGCAATACTTGGGAGTGTTCTCGGTTTGTTAGCAACAATTTGGGCTTTGGTATTTATTGTCAAGGGTAATTTAGAAGTGTCAGTAACGGTGGGTATAAGTTTGCTGGCAATCTCAATTTTGGCTTCTGTTGCTGGTTCGTCTTTGCCATTCCTGTTTCGTTCATTTGGGTTAGACCCTGCCTTAATGTCAGCACCTTTTATTACTACTGCTGTGGATGTTCTCGGTGTTTTGATTTATTTCAACTTGGCACGAGTAATTTTACAAATATGAAAGAATTTATAGAGGAGTCAGGAGGACCGAGTCAGGAGTCAGAATGAAACCAGGAGTCAGACAGATTTATAATGCCCAAATTACCGAGAAATTGTGGTTTAAAGCCTCCCCTTTTAAGGGGAAAAAAGCGGTCGTTTGCGGAGCAGTCCGTTAGGATGGGATGGCGTTTTGCTCCGCAACATATAAAGCGGAGCGGCTCTGTCAAGAGCGGGTCTCCTCTTCTTTTCAAGGAGAGGTAATTATTAATTATTAATTATTAATTATTAATTGTTGAACGGAATTCATACATTATCTTTAACTTCTTAACTCTAAAATGGGAGTAGTTTATATAGGCGATCGCGCCGTCGGCAAAACTCATTTAGCCTTAGAATTGGCCAATCCCCAAGGAAATTATGTCCAGGTTTCTTTGGTCAATCAAAATTATCAAAATCTCGAGGCAAATTTACTTAATTTAGATGGCACTGCTAAACCTACTCAAAGTATTGAAAAGCGTTCTTTGGATGTGAAAGTTAGACTTTCTACTGGTATTAGTAAAGTTCTTGTAGATTGGATAGATTCTCCCGGGGAATTATTTCGTAGGTCATGGCAATCTGAGCATATTAATGAATGGCAAGATTTTAAAGAAACAGTGGGTAAAAGTGAAGGGATTTTTTTAATTGTTCCTCCCTATCGAGAAATTTTGCAGCCTCATATTAACCAGGAAAATTATATTACTCAGCAACAATGGTGCAATAGATTTAATCGTTGGACTGACTTTTTTATTTATGATTGTCCTCAAGCTCGACGTATTGTAATATGTCTGAATAAAGCTGATTTAATTGACTGTAATCTTGAGCAAGAAATTTCTAAATTGGCTTATTTACCTCATGGTTCTACTATGAATTGGCTACAACGTCACAATTATGTGGTTAATAGTTATTTTTTACCACTAAAACAACAGTTAGAACAAATAAATAGCAGTCGTTCTGGTTTATCTGTTCGGTGTTTTATTACCAGTATTTATCACCGTAGTTTATTAGAATTACCTTGGATTTATTTAGCTAGTTATTTAGCTTAAAAGAAGGAAGAAGGAAGAAGGAAGAAGGAAGAGGGAAGAAAGAAGTAAAAAGTATAGCTAGTGGGAGCATCTTGCTCCCGTTCTAAAAATCAGAAAGAAACAAGAAGGCAAGAGTTAAAGTTTTGTCATTGCATTGAGTTAGATATTTCCTTTTGTCAAACAAGCAAGTTAAATTAATCAAAGGAAGAAGAAAGAAGTAAAAAGTATAGCTAGTGGGAGCATCTTGCTCCCGTTCTAAAAATCAGAAAGAAACAAGAAGGCAAGAGTTAAAGTTTTGTCATTGCATTGAGTTAGATATTTCCTTTTGTCAAACAAGCAAGTTAAATTAATCAAAGGAAGAAGAAAGAAGTAAAAAGTATAGCTAGTGGGAGCATCTTGCTCCCGTTCTAAAAATCAGAAAGAAACAAGAAGGCAAGAGTTAAAGTTTTGTCATTGCATTGAGTTAGATATTTCCTTTTGTCAAACAAGCAAGTTAAATTAATCAAAGGAAGAAGAAAGAAGTAAAAAGTATAGCTAGTGGGAGCATCTTGCTCCCGTTCTAAAAATCAGAAAGAAACAAGAAGGCAAGAGTTAAAGTTTTGTCATTGCATTGAGTTAGATATTTCCTTTTGTCAAACAAGCAAGTTAAATTAATCAAAGGAAGAAGAAAGAAGTAAAAAGTATAGCTAGTGGGAGCATCTTGCTCCCGTTCTAAAAATCAGAAAGAAACAAGAAGGCAAGAGTTAAAGTTTTGTCATTGCATTGAGTTAGATATTTCCTTTTGTCAAACAAGCAAGTTAAATTAATCAAAGGAAGAAGAAAGAAGTAAAAAGTATAGCTAGTGGGAGCATCTTGCTCCCGTTCTAAAAATCAGAAAGAAACAAGAAGACAAGAGTCAAAGTTTTGTCCTTAAGTTTGATATTTTTGTAAGCATTCAGCCATCAGCTAGCCTCTTTCAGAGGAACTGCGTTAACAGCTATCAGCTATGAGTTGTTAGCTAATTATCAGCTCAAAATAGGAATTAGTCTCCAAGGAGAATTAAAACTTATCAAAAAAATGTCTTCAGCTAACCTTAGTAATTTCTTGAATATGTTCATGTATCTGTTTGCGCAGCATGACCTAGGAAATGCTGAATGCTGAATGCTGAATGCTTACATATTTTTTGTCAAATAAGCAAGTTAAATTAATTAATAGTAAAGTAAGCATTCCGCAGGAAATGCTTACAATTAACCAATAGTAATAGAGAGATTTAATCAAAAAAATGGGGAATATTTGTATTATTGGACCTACGGGTGCGGGCAAGACTACTTATCTAGCTGGATTGGCTTATTGGCCGGAAAAAAGTCACCCAAATTTTCAAATTACAGCTATTACTAATGATGCTCAAAATTTAGCTAATAAGGCTGAAACAATTATTCTCAATGGTGCTTCTTTAGAACCTACTATTATTGATGGAATAAAAATCAAAAGTTTCTATGATTTACCTTTGTATTCTTTTCACATAGAAATCAAGCGTTGGTGGCAAAAAAAAACAGAAGAAATTAATCTAGTAGTGCGAGATTATCCAGGGGAGATTTTTAATGAATTACAAACAGGTATTTCTAATCCTTTACATCAAGAATTTCTCGATGAATGTCTAATCAAAGATAATGTCGGTTGTCTAATTTTACTCCATAAATGGGAGCCAGGAAACGACTTATTTTATAGTAATGTAATGGAGAGATTTATTAATTTAATAGATGAGCGCGATCGCTCCCAAGATTTACGTCTAGCTATAGCAATGAGTAAATGTGAAAGAGGAGAAATTTGGCCTGGTCGTCTAGACCCAGAATTAGACATATTTAAAGTGCATTTACCAAGAACAACCAGTATTTTACAAAAGCGTATTCCTCAGCAAAATTTACGGTTTTATGCTATATCTACTTTTGGCGTTCTACAACGAAATGACCCTCGTCCAAATCGTACTGATGAATTAGGAAGTCCCCACTCAATTTTACGGGAACCTTTGAAATGGAAACCTTATGGCATAGTTTCACCCCTGTATTGGTTAAGTAAAGGAAAGAGGATTTCAATAATTAATAATTAATAATTAATTATTACCTTTCCTTGAAAAGAAGACGATTGACTAAAAGGAAAATTTTTATTTATTATCCCCTTTTATGGGGGTTTGACTCCCCCATTATACACCTTGAGAAGCTGATAGCTGACCGCTGACCGCTGACTGCTATTTCAAACCACAATTTTTCGGTAAAAAAAAATGTTTAACTCCCTATTAAAGACCAGGACTAATGAGAATTTAAAAGAAGAAAATTGTTCTGGCATTTTACGAGTAATAGGCGATCGCGCTGCTGGAAAAACAACTTATATGGCAGCTTTAGCTAGGTGGCCAAATGCTGATTTCTCTAGTCCTGTTGAGTTAGTTACTCCAGCAAATAAAGATGGAGAATATTTGATTAAGCAGGCACAAAATTTGATAGAGTCAGGGTTACAAATTGAACAAACTCGTCTAGCTAATGATGTGTTAGAAATTAAGGATTATAGTTTAAGAATTATTCTCAAACCAGAAGATAATTTGAGGCGGTCGAATACTGTTTTAAATCTAGATATTAGTTGCAAAGATTATTCTGGAGAATTTTTCAGCGATGTACTTCAGCAAACAGATTCTCAATTACTTAGAGACTACTTAAATGATTGTTTTCCAGCTACGGGAATTATGTTAATGATTGACGGTACAACTCATCGTAAAGACTTAGAATATGCCAGAGGAGTGGATCGACTTTTAGTAGCATTAGCAGGTCGGGATTTGTTTAGTGAAAAACGGCGTATTGCTTTGGTTTTAACTAAGTGTGAATTAGCTGATTTATGGGTAAATAGAAATAGACCAAAATTTTTAGCAGAGGCACGGTTTCCTACTATTTTTAAAAGATTAGAATCTTGGCAAAATTTGGGAATGGGTAATGTGGAATATTTTACAACTTCTGCTTTTGGTGTGACAGGAAATAAATATTATAAGCCAAATTCTCAGCAAATTTATCGGGGTCGTGGTGGGGTAGCATCAGTATTAGAAGACTCGAAAAAATGGCGACCTTTTGGCTTAGTTTCTCCTATATATTGGATTTGTACAGGCAAACGTAATTCACAATTAGATAATGATTAAGGAGTCAGGAGTCAGGAGGACCGAGTCAGGAGGGAAAAAAGAAGAATAAAGAAGGAAGAAGGAAGAAGAAAGAAGGAAGAAGCAAGAAGAAAGAGGAGGAAAAGAAGAAAATTTTTTGTTCGTAGTAGGGCTTGAGCAACTGAAATATCTATCTTATAATTGATAAATGTTTGCTACAAATAGCTAGGGTATTTCTTAGAAGTAAGGAGTGAGAACTCAGAAGCCAGAATGAATAGCTTCAATGCTAGTTTTTAGACCGGAAATTCTCTTTTTCTCTTGGTGCGCTACCAGCTGCGACTGGCGTCGTCGCGGGGTCGCACCGCTTTGTCAAATATAGGTTTCCTGTAAAGTCTTTTAGTCATACTTATTATTCGTAAAATTATTTTTTCAAATTGGTATAAAGCCCTACTACAAGCTTTAATTATAACTATCCAACCGGACATTATATAAGACCTAAAACCTAAAACCTTCCTCAAATCAGCAAATGGAAACTATTGAAATTCACGAGTTCAGCACAGGTATAATTCCCGAAATATTACCCGATGGTAAATGGATTTCTCGGGGATTTAAAGTAGGGGAATATATGAACTTAACCTTGCCCCAAGTTCCCCATTCTGTAGGAAGAGCAATTGCTAATAAAGGCTTTGAAGTAGCCAAAGACCGTAATAGTCAAGAACCTACTTTTGTCGGGCGAGTTGTGTTGAGTATAAGTAATGAAGAACCAGATTATTCAGTAGTTGCTGTAGTAACTACTGGGCAAGATGAGTATGGGCGTTCTACTTCTTTTTATCGTTATTTTCTCTGCACTGGTAAAGATAATATTTGGCAAATATTAGACTGGATAAATACTCAACAACAACAAGGTATTAATCCGATATTTAATCCATCTGAAACTAAAGAAATTGGTAAACCAAATCAACATCAAATTATTAAAAAATTAGAAATAAATTTACCCACAGAATGGCAAAAATGGCTGAGTAGTCAAGTTGTACCTGTAATAATTTCCACTGAATTATCTGACTTACAAATTATTAATAAAATTGCTGAAATTAAAGCCAACGATCTACCTATATCCTGGGCTTATAATGTCGAAGCAATTGAACGACCAGAACAATTTATCATTATTCATCCTGCTAATACAGAAGTAGAAGAAAGTCTGGCACAAAAGCAGACAAAGATGATGAAAAATCCCAGGGAAAATATCTCAACAAATATAGATGAAGCAGCTATAGAAACAGCAATTAAAGGATTAATTAGTGGTTCTACAATCAAACAAGAATGGGTAGAAAATTTAATTTTAAAATTACAGAATGGTCAAATTACATCAAAATATTTAAACAACCTGTTTGATAATCTGGGGGCGAGTAATGCTGTTAAACAAGGAAATGCTAATGCTCAAATGGTTAGGTTATTAACTTTAAGAGCAATTTTTATTCCCGAAACTTTACCAGAATATCTAAATTGGTTAAATATTACTGGAGAAGGAAAAAAAGAAGATGATAAACAAAAAATATCTCTAAAATTACAATCTCAACTGAAAAATTATCAAAAATCATTAGAACCATTAATTGCAGCAGGAATGAATTATGCCTTCTCTCAAATATTAGGAGGAAAAATATCTGTTCCTACTTTCTGTTGGCTATTAAAAACTAAAAGTAGTTTATGGTCAGCATATTCTAGTATAATCAAACAACAAGTTCGTCACGATTTAGAATATTTGGAGAGCAATTTATTAAACACAAATATTGACCAAGAAATAGAGCAACTAATTTATGGAAATACCATTTGGAAAAAACTCATTTCCCACTTAAAATATCGTCGCGATCGCTGCAATTATTATCAACCTTTTGCCGAGTTATTTTCTCAACTACCTGATTATGAGTTAGCAGCCTATTTTCATCAACTCAGTAATGGAAAAGTCCCAAAATTAATATTTACATCAGCATTTCCGAGGTTAAAGTCAATTTATGAAATCAGAATTTTTGGGCTAAATGTTCGGCAAGAATTAACTATTTCTGACCGAATAATTATCTCTATCAAAAAGTATGGCGTACCAGTAGCAGTAACATTTTTATTAATGCTTTCTCATGGTCTATCTTTTGTTTTAGGATATCAGGCAAATAAGTTTGATACTCGTACTATTGCTGAACCGAAAAAAAATGTACCTTCCCCTTTTTCAGAAGAACAATTAACTGATAGTTCAATAAATACTGTTAGTGTAATTTCTTCAGTAAAAATGGAAAAAGCACTAGACAATTTTCCCACGACTAGCAGCGTGATTAGAGAAATTGTCCGGGAACTAGAGACAGAAATATTATCTCAAAATTCAACAGTATTTACAGCAGAAGATGCACGCTTCAAGATTATTCAAGCAATTAAGCAAATTCTAGAAAATGATATAAAACTTCAGTATGCTGGGGCAATAGAAGATGAACTTTTGGCAGAACCAGAGAAATATTTAGAAGCACAAAAACAATGGATAGAAGCAATTTATTCTTATCAACAAAAGTTTTTTAGTAGTGGTTTTGGCTATATAGAACCAGATAAACAAACAGCAGGTAGATTGAAGTGTAATGTGGCTGATTTATTAGATATTCAATTACCACGAAGACCTCGATATTGTGAGTGAGGAGTAGTAGGGGCAAATACCGTTTGCCCTTAGAGGAAGGAAGAGAATTTAGAAAGATTTAGCCATGACACTCAGATGAAACATTTTTTTCTACTGAATTAAACTGAATTAAGCGGAATTTCATAAATTATAAAAATTCAACTTTTTTTCCCTTTTTTTTATTATCAGGACTTATATCATGTCCTTTGGTATCGTTTGTGTAAACCCAAGGGTGAATATCTACAGGAAATTTAGATTTTTTTCTTGCTACATAACCTTCCTCCCTCTTCCCTCTTCCCTCTTCCCTCTTCCCTCTTCCCTCTTCCCTCTTCCCTCTTCCCTCTTCCCTCTTCCTTCTTCCTTCTTCCTTCCCTACTGACTCCTGACTCCTAAGAAATACCCTAGCTCATCAATGGACTACCATGATGATGAATCAGATACCAATTTCCACCCATCCGCTCAAAAATATTTGTTGCAATACACTTAGCTTTAGTTCTCCTACCTCCAATAACTTGCATCAAATTTTCGATCAAAACAACATAACCAATATCTCCATTAATTTCTGTTGTCAAAATATCAAAATCGATTTCAATATAATTAGTATTTTTAAATATTAAATCCCAGGAATTCCGAATATTTTCAAAACCATGAATGGCAGTACGACCTGGATGAATACAAACTGTGCCAATACCCTTGGACAAAATAGAACTGATAGTTTCGATGTCCCGTTTTTCAAAAGCTCGATAAAAGGCTTGATTTGCTGTTAATATTGCTTGCTTTTCCTCAGTCATAGAATTTTGGGTTTAGATATAGAATAATTGTTATTATATTAACCAGTTTAATCAAATTATTCTCCGATAGACTATGGAAACAACAGAAAAAAATCTCCTAATGAGACTTACACAACTTAATAAGCCAAATTAGACTATAATGCTTGTAAGTCAAGGATTTTACGTCGAAGCTCTCTGAATATCAAACAAACAACTCCTGCTGCAATGCCTCCTTGCGCCTCAAAAGCGGTGTCAAAAGTTTGATGATTGTTGGAAAAACCCACCCCAAAATACAGGATTCAGCCATTATTTACTAGGTATCCCAGTAATAATATTTTTGCTAAAAACCATAAATATTTTGATATTTAAAAACGAAAAATTAAGCTTTTAAAACACATTTTACTTAAATAAATAAGCTTGATAAAAGTAGTAGGATAGGCTCTTTATTCTTAAATGTTACTTCTGCCAGAATTCTGATAGTCTAAAAGCATTTTTACTTTGATCTATTATCTTCAATCTATTCCCAAAACTAAAGATATAGCACTACGGAAATAGGGTGCGGACATTCCTTTATTTCCTATTCCCTTTTCACTAAAATTTATTGTCCTAAGCAAAGAACCTACTGCTATATATATAAATAGGGCTTGCTGATTAAATCTAAAAGTCTTTATAGATAAAGGTAAGTGCCTTTTTAAGTATCAAAAAGTGCGAGGTTTTAAGTGGTAATGGTTCAATTTAGGAGCGGATTTTGCTCAATATTTGGGCAGAAAAATCATTCTTACAAAACGCCCGCTCCTACTTCCTCGCTCTTTCCCATTTCTCCTGTCTCCTGTCTTCCCCTCCTGGGAGGGGGAGGGGTGAGGGGTGGGTTGTCTCCTGTCTCCTCCCCCTACTAAAAGACTTTTTCAGCAAACCCTAAATAAATGTAGAGATGTAATATGCGACGACCAATAGGTATAGATTTATTTGCAGGTGCAGGAGGTATGACTCTAGGCTTTGAACAAGCAGGATTTGATATACTTGCTTCTGTAGAATTAGACCCCATTCACTGTGCCACTCATCAATTCAATTTTCCTTCTTGGCCAATATTATGTCGTAGTATAGTTGATATTACTGGAGATGAAATTAGACAGTTATCAGATATTAAAAATAAAGAAATTGATGTAATTTTTGGCGGTCCTCCTTGCCAAGGTTTTTCTCTGATCGGAAAACGCACCCCAAATGATCCACGCAATACACTTATAACTCACTTCGTTCGATTAGTTTTAGAGTTAAAACCTAAGTATTTTGTCATAGAAAATGTCAAGGGATTAACAGTAGGAAAGCACAAATCTTTTCTTCAGGACATCATTGATAAATTTGATAAAAATGGCTATCAAATTCAGCAACCTTACCAAGTCTTAAATGCTGTCAATTATGGCGTACCGCAAAATCGGGAAAGATTATTTTTAATGGGATGTAAAAAAGGTTTAATCCTACCAAATTATCCTCTGGCAATTACAAATATTTCTACCGATAAAAAATCAGAAAACTTGATAACTGTTAAGGATGCAATAGGAGATTTACCGGAAGTAGAAAATTATCCAGAATTATTAGAAAGAGATTGGATAAAAGTAGAAAATGATTATGGTAAGCCAAGTAAATATGCTAGAAAATTGCGTAATATTGAACGTTTTGATCATGATTATTCTTATAAACGAGAATACGATAAAACAATATTAACCTCTAGTTTACGCACAAAACATACAGAAAAATCAAGAGAAAGATTTAATGCTACAGCACCGGGAAAAACTGAATCAGTAAGCCATTTTTATAGACTTAACCCTGATGGTATTTGTAACACACTCAGAGCAGGAACACCAAGTAGTAAAGGTGCATATACTTCTCCAAGACCAATACACCCATTTACACCCAGATGTATCACGGTTAGGGAAGCAGCAAGATTACATTCATACCCTGATTGGTTTAGATTTCATGTCACAAAATGGCATGGTTTTAGACAAGTTGGAAATTCAGTTCCACCTCTATTAGCAAAAGCAGTAGCTCAAGAAATTATTCATGTTTTAAATATTCAACCACTTCAACCTAGAGGAAAAAAAATCAAGTTAGAAAAATGGGAAAATTTAGAGTTTAATATGTCTATGGCTGCTAAAAAATATCAGGTAGACCGACATACTATTGCACCAAGAAGTAGGAAAAAATAATTAGTGGATACTATAATTAATCAAATTAACAAATAAACTCTGAATTAAATTTTAGGTATTTTCTGCACAACTATGTAATTAACTTCTATAACGACAAATTATATCATGTCCACTGGTATTGTTTGTGTAAATTCATGGGTGAATATCTACAGAAAAATTAAGCTTTTTCTTGCTCTTAAGCCTTCTTCCCTCTTCCCTCTTCCTTCTTCCTTCTTCCTTACCCTTAATTAATCAAAATCTGTTTGTGTAAAATCCTCATCTGTAAATTCATTCTTATCAAAAACATTAACTGTATCTATTTCTTTCCTAGATAACCCATCTATTTGCTTTGCAAACTTAGAAGCTAATTCCTTAGTATTAATTTGTAACTTTGGCCCTGAAATTCCCAATCGAATAATCATATTATCTATCACTGATGTCTGAATAATTGGCTCATCATCTACATAAGTACCATTAGCACCAAAATTAATCATCATCCAACCAGATGAATTTTGCCATAATTCTGCATGATGGCGAGAAACTACTGCACTATAAATTATTACATCATTATCACTTGCTCTACCTATGTGAATTAATGATTTTGATTCAAAGCTCCAATGTTGAATTGGAACTAATTGGGTTGGATGTAATAAAGCTAAAGTAATCACTTATACTAAGTTTATTTGACTATATTAAAATTATCTTTTCTGTGGCGGGATGAATAAACCACAGTGTCAATGAGGGTGCTGAAAATTATTTGGGGTTTGTAGACACAGAGTGTCTGGTCGTTAACTATACATAAGCAATTTTTCCTTCTGCCTTCTGCCTTCTGCCTTCTGCCTTCTGCCTTCTTCAAGGGTGTATTTGTAAATCATCTGTACTTTTTTCTCGATCATCTTTTGAAATATTAGAGTTTTGTCCCCATTGTGACTTTACCCCATCAATTTTCTCCTTAGCTTCTGCTGTCACTTCTTGAATTTTGGTAGAAAAATCATTTGCAGTTTGCTTACTTTTTCTGGACTTTTTTTCTGTAGATTTACTTTGAAATTCCTCTACTTTTTGTTTAGCTTGCTCTGTAACAACTTGTGCTTTTTCTTGAGCTTGTTCTTTCACAACTTTAGCAGTTTCTTGAAAACCTACAAGTAATTTTTTTGCTTCACATTTTGCGATATTAATATGCTCTTTAGTTTTCACTAAATCTTCTTGTAAAAAATCTTGAACCAGACCTATTTTTTGAGTAACTCCTTCAGTATAACATTGAGGATTTTCTATAGAACTATTGACTACTATTACCCGTTTATTCCCCGCACTGGAAACTGCTTCTGGTGGCAATAAATAAATATTATTCAAAACACCTCGCCACCCATTAGATTTAAACAAATAATTAACTACTCCACCTGTTTTAATGTTGAGAAGGTATTCTACAATTAAGCCTACCTTCTCTCCTGTATTAGTCCATACTTCATTTCCAATTATATTTACAGTATTATTGAATTTATCTAAACTCTCTTGTGCTGAGTCTCCATTAACTAGAGTAGCATCAGTGCCAATAGTCTCAATTTGTTTCCAAGCAAAAACTTTTTTCTGTTTACCAAAAATACCAGACTTACAGATAAAACCTATGACTTGATGAGACTGAGTATTAAGGCACAATTGTTCTATTCGACCCTGGTCTTCAACTGTTTTTTGGTCAAGCACCAACCTCTTCAACAGTTGACTATGTTTCATTACTTCTGGTATTTTTTTCATAAATTTTACTCCTAATATAAAATCTGGTTATACAGTTATCGCACTATCTACTACCATTCAATGCACACATAAAATACCGGAATATCCCCAGATAATTCCCACTCTCATCTTTCCTTTCTCCTGACTTGCTCTTCCTGACTCCTGAATTATACGATAACTAATAATCCGGATACTATATAAAACATGATTTTGATAAATTTATTGAACAATTTAAGAAGGAAATTAAGAAATAAATTTAATCCCTCAATCAATAGGAGCGGACTAGCAGTTAGGGAAGTATTTTACGCTATTTGAGGCTTGTTACTGAGCGATTTACCCCTGATGATTGAACTGTTATATCATGTCCGGTTGAACAGTGATAAATAAATAACTACGGAGTCCTCAGAACTCAGGAGTCAACCCACCCCTCGTCCCTCCCCTGACCGTGGAGGGGAAGTCAGGAGGAAAGAGGGAAGAAAGAAGAAGAACTGGAGTTGAAGGAGAAAGTTTTTTTATAACTACAGGACTTACGCATTCTTCTGGCAAAAACGCTATATATACCATAGTGCTATAGTTTTTATCTACTATATATAGTGCCTTTGCGTAAGTCCTGAACTAATTATCCGGACATGATATTACAAGTAAAAAATAAATGATATTATTTGTGGTCGAAAATATAAATTAATTACTATAGTAATCTTATTTGAGTTGTGAAATATCCTAGACTTTTAAGCAACAGAAAATAGGAAATGCGAAATACCGAAGCAATAAAATTATTATGAATCATTTCTGATTGCTATATATTAATAGTGTCATACCATATTTTTTTTAAATTACTTAGCTTCATGTCTTCCTAACCATAGGAAGACCTGAAGCTGACGATTTTAATGACCCTAAAATCTAAAAATTGAGCTAAGAAATTTGAAATAGGAACGAAACTAAATCTCCTTTGCCCAAAGATATCCGATCGCCTGGTCTCAATTTATGTCGATTTCCTCTTGTCAAAGAAGTATTATTGACATAAGTACCATTAGAACTACCTATATCCTCAATATAATAACTATCTCCCTCTATTCTAATATCAGCATGACTACGAGAAACCACCTCAGAATCAGGAAATCCGGAAACATCAATATCTGGTGGTACTCGGTCGTTAGGCTTACCTATGTGAATTACAGATAAATTAACTGGTAATTCAATATCTGTATCTGTTCTAATATGAAGTAACTTGGCAGACTGTTTTTGTAACTGGGTCTTAGCCGGAATTGGTGTTCCGACCGTAGGAGATGGAGAAGTTACTACAGGAGTACTAATAGCATTAATAGTTTGTAGGGGTTCCTCAGTAGGAACTGGATTATTAATGTTGCTAGATTTTTCTAAATTTGGTGTACCAGAAACTACTATAGGTTCTGGAGTCACTAATGGATCTGGTGGATATAAGTCCGGTATATCTTCTGAAGACATACCTGCATCCGTACCAGATACTGGTGATACTATAGTTGGCATCACTGCTGGATCGGTTTGAGATAAAACTTGACCTTCCTCTATACCAGTACTAGCTTTCAAATCAAAGCCACATTGACCACAAAAGGCCGCATCAACTTGAACTGTTGACCCACAGCTAGGACAATTCATAGTTACAGGTAAGGGAGTATAGCAAGCTTCACATTGTGTTGCTCCATCAGGATTCTGATGATTGCAATTCGGACAGACAATCATTGATCTACTCCTCGTTATCGGCAAGACGATCGAAACACCGACATAAGAATCATACTTATATTTAACTTTCAGATTCTATAGTAATCCTAATTCATTAGTATAGCTAATTTGACTACTCCCCTAGCTCTTGCCAAAGGAATTTAGGTCTTTTCTTCGCTGACCAAAAATATATTCTTTGGGGACAAGTAATTATATTTCTTGATATTTATATAAGCAAAACAATTACAAGTATTAGGCTTTAGATAGTAGGTTTGTAGTAGAAAAAGATAAAGTATTCTATTACTTTCCTTCCCTCAGCCTAACACCTAACAGCTACAACCTAAATCTTCAATAAAATGCTAATTCTCCGAACAGGATTACCACAATCCTCAAAGCAAATATAGCGGTTGCTTACCTCATCTAAAATCCAACAATTTTGTTCTTACAAATATTTTTGAGGTTATATTACTGCTCAAATATTAACACCAGTTAGTAACCAATGTAGTTCCCCTTTCGGTTGAATCAGACGACTAGGATATTTCATTTCATCCCCTTTTTCTGCAAATACTCTATCTAATGCAACTTGTTTATCTGCACCAGCAACTAGAAATATGACGCAATGAGCTTGATTAATTAGTGGAGCTGTAAAAGTTAATCGCGGTTGGCCATCTTTATTCCCTACAGTAACGAGGCGATCGCTGATTTGCAAAGCATCTGTATGGGGAAATAAGGAAGCTGTATGGGCATCACCACCCATTCCTAGTAAAATCAAATCAAAACTAGGAAAATCTCCTGGTGAGACCTGAAAAAATTCTCGCAAATGAGCATCATGACTTGAGGCATCAGCTTCAGGGTCTCCAGCTCCTGTAGGCATAGGATGAATATTTGTCGGTGGTATGGGCACTTGATCTAGCCAAGCTTGCCTGGCCATTCTTTGATTACTATCTGAGTGGTCAGGAGCTACATAGCGTTCATCGCCCCAGAAGACATGAATTTTATCCCAAGGTAGATTTTGAGTAGCTATGGACTCATAAAGCGGTCTTGGAGTATTACCTCCTGCTAAAGCTATAGTACATTGACCTCGTTGTGAAATGGCCTCTTGCATTTTAGCCAAGCAAATTTCTAAGGATTGCTCGATTAACTCCTCTTTACTTTGTAGTAATTTAACCTGTTTGTTCATTTGAGCTTATTTGTGTTGTGCTAGAATATGCTTACCCAGAAATATAAAAATTTTTTGATGAATCTGGGCATCAAATTCATGCTACAGCGATTTTGATTGAGAAGTCAGTTTATCTCGTTACCTCAAATAATATGAGTATTTGCTCAAGGTATTTATGATGGGAAAATTTAGGTGGTAGATAGTTTAGTAATTAACAGTTGAAAAAAAGTTCTTGAGCTATAAATCATATTATGTGTGTTTATTGTTGCTCATTTGATGCAACTTTTCCAGATTTTGAGTTCGATTACTAAACAATGAAACAAAAGTTATTATTGGATACAAATATTATGTAGGCCTAAAAAATTTCCTAATAGTAGCAATGAGCGCTGGTATATTTACAAATTGCAGGAGATGTCCAATAGCTAAAATCTGATATTATAGGCAATTTATTCCCCCTTCCGGAGCTGTTGCCAGATGAGCTGTTGCCTGTTGCCTGCGCACAGCGCTATATCTGAAAAAATTCTAGTGTATATCTCATAAATAAAATTTTCTAGTTATAACGAGATTAATGCCAGAGAAAAAACCATTAATAAAAAAACAAAACCTATGTCTACTCCCAAAAAATTACCTAATTCCATACGCTACTTCCGAGCCAGATTTCGTCATCTGACGAAACCCTTAGTTTGGGGGCCAATTGGTGTCGCTTCTTTAGTACTATTATTTGCTTGGGAATTAACAGTCCATCCAGAATGGTTAGCCCTTGAAGATGATAATGATTCAGTAACAAGTGAAAATACTATCACCGAAAATTTATCTCCTGAAGAAATTTCTATCATGAGCGATATTGACAGTTCTTCAGTGTTAATAAAAGATTTAAAAGATTCTGAAAAGTCTCAATTTAATTCCTTAGTAGTTCCTCAGAAAATTTTACCAAATGAGCTAAAAGAAGAAAGCAAAAATGAATCTGCTCCACAAAAAAAAGCTACAAAATCTCAAGCAAATTTAACGAACCCTCAACCTAAAACAACAATTCCTAATATTCCTAATCAAAATCAATTAGACAGTTCTGAATTATTAACTTCTCCTCTGTTACGCAGTCTCAATGTATTAGACCAAAACAATCAGGAAGAAAAAAAGGAAAAACCTGCAAATCCCCTACAGAATGCTTTGGATGATTACCAGCGCTCTAAAAATAAATCTCAAACTTCCTCAAATTCTCAGTCTCAAAAAAATAATTTTAACCTCTCTCCCACTGAGATAAAACCTAGAGATATTAGAACTTCTCCTCTTCCTGGAATTTCAACATCCAACAGTTATCAATCTCCGCAAAACAATAATTTAAATTCACCTTTACCACCGATAAATATTAATCAACCAAAACCTTATTATACAGATAGATCGGGTACGGCAAATCAAAACAATAACCCAAGCAATTTATCAGGGTATAACTATTCTCTTCAAGGGCAACCTACTAATCCAAATCTACCGCCATTACCAACAGTACCTAATGGTTTAGCTAATAATCAAAATGGAGTAAATGGAGTTAACAATGGAAGAGTTTCTAACTATTCTGGTAATCAAGGATATCCGCAAAATCAGCAACAGCAATATAACTATGGAGTTAATCCTAACCAGGTAAACCAAAACGTACCATCAAATCCTTCAAATAACCCTTTCTCCAGACGTAATAATAGTTTTAATCGTGGATATGGCGAACGTTGGGATAATCCTTTTAATTAGCTATCAGCTTTTAGCTATCAGCTATCAGCTTTTAGCCGCTCTGGGTAAAAATTCCTGGCTTCTTATAAACTGTTTTACCGAACATGATATAATACCAATTTGGTAAATGTTGGCTACATTTTCTTGAGCGGGGGAGTAGGGGAGTGAGGGAGTAGGGGAGAGGTAAAAATAAGAATAATTCACAATAACTGGCGTGCTAATTATCAAAAAAAATATTCAGCACACCCTAATTACTTAATAATTGAAGTGTCACTTAAATTAAGCATTCTTTTTTCACGCTTGGTATAACACCTTCTTTTCTGTAAAATTCCAATTCATTTAATTCAACCGAAAACCTGCTTTAATTTGGTAAGCATTTAGCTATTAGGATTTCCTACGGAATGCTCCGCAAACAGCATTTCTGTTTCTCATGGTACGCTTTCCAGATGCATGAACGTATAGGACTTACTAAGGTTACCTTATCGCCTTTTTCTTTTCTGCGGAATGCTGCACAAAGATAACTTTGAATTCTCCTTACTAAGACAATAAACTAATAGCTGATAGCTGATAGCTGACTGCTGAATGCTTACTTAATTTGAGTGAATTTAATCAACTCATTTTGAATACATGATGTTGTTCAATAATGAATAATGAATAATGAATAATTAATAATTAATAATTAATAATTGCCTCTCCTGAAATTCGAGTGAATTTCATCAATTCATTTTGAATACATGATGTTGGTAATAAGACTATTCTCTTACTTGTTAATACTTTGCAATTTTCAATCGTAACGGATAAAGCAGGAATCATATTTTGTTCTAGTTGATAAATAATTGTCTCTGCTAAATCATACTGACGAATTAATTCTTTATCTGCTACATATCTAGGATTATAAGCTGTTAGATCGAGCAACCAAAAGTCTATTCCATACTTCTGAATAAAGTTATTAACCTCTTCTGGATTAGAGGTATATTGAGCCTGAATTAAATCTTTTGCTCTTTGACTAAACTGAGCATAATATTCTGTATGGTAAGGTAAACTATATTCCTGGGCGACTAAAGTAGAACGTTGGGCAAAAGTAGGAAGATTATCTGATTCTTTAGATATAGATGCAATTAATGTATCTTTCGGTTGTGCTAGTAAATATTGATATAATTCTATTTCTTTGCCTTTAATGTAGAACTGATTATCTATAGTTAGGTCTTGGGAAAAAGGAATGATACTTAATATCGCTAATAATAAAACTGTGCCGCCGAGATATATTCTTTGTGGAAAAGTTAAGCCATTTTTTAGCTGAGAAATAACTTGATTCAAATAACTATCCAACCATATTGTTAAAGCAATACCAGCAGCTATTGGTATCATTACTCGCATACTATGATAAACATATCTGTTGGGAAAATGAAGCTGAAACAAAAAAGTATGAGCTAGGAAAAATAACCCAATAGATGCTAGTAAAATTTGAACTAATATTTCTACCTTCAAAGAAACCTGTTTTGCCAGAGGAAATTTTTGACTTTTTCCGAGTACAAAAGGTAAGAACAATGAGGCGATCGCTAGTGGAGGTAAAAATCCTAAAAATAATATGCCACTCCTCGGTCCTACTAACCAAAAAATCAAAGGATTTTCGTGAAAAAAGAATGCTCTTCCATAGTTACCATCAACATAATTAAAAATGGGTTGTAATTTAGCTTCCGCAGCAGTAATAATTGACCCGAATTCTGTAGCAGAAAATTTGTATGGTAGAAGTATAATTGCAGCAGTTATGATTGCTCCTAACCATAGCCAATAATTTAATAGGATGGAAGTAAGTTTTAACCGTTTTTTATCGTAGGAAAATAGTCGAATAGTTAAGATAGTTACTGATAGTAAAACAGTATGAGGATAAAAAATAGCTTGGAGAGCGATCGCTATTAATACAGGAAAGAAAGAATTTCGGAGTAAGTAATATAAGAATGCTAAAAAAAGTGGATAGAAAAATGCTCTGGGAGTAGCAGAAACTAAGTCATCTTCCATCCATAAAGTTTGATTTAAAATCAATGAACTAAAAAAACCTACCGCTGGAATAGGTAGAATTTGTAAACTTATTCCAAAACAGTAAATTGTCGAAATTAATCCGAGAAATATTGGTAATAATTTACCTAAAAAAATGGGGTCGATACCTAAAGATGTGATGAGCAAATAAAAAGTTTTATATCCCCACGGAGCTACTGATTGAAAATAGTCAGCAATGAAATCTTGAGGAAATAATTCCGAATCTAAAAAACGACGCATCCAAAATATATGTTGTCGTGCATCATCTTGGATGAAATATTCACTTTGGAGGGAAACTTTGAGAGATTCAAAACCATAAATTAAGACAATAGCTAAACTTAAACCAAACCAGAATATCCAGCTTCGATTTATCAAATTTTTATGTAAAATTGATAAAAATCTACTAATTCTTAATTTGGATATTAAAGGATTTGACATATTTAATTATAGGTAAGCATTTCCTGCGGACTGCTACGCAAACAGCCGTCAGCAATCAGCAATCAGCTATTACTTTTAGTTTTAGGCAAAAGCTTTACTAATTGAGTCAGAATTAAATCTTACTATAAAAGCTGGCAAGTTTATATTCATTAAAACTCCCTCAAAGTCATGAATACAAGATAAATAATTTTAATTATGTAAAAAAGGAGCTAGGTTTTATTAGAAAAGCAACTCATACTTTAGCATTATAAGCAGAAGGAAAAAGAGGTGGTTTTCATTAATTGATAATGGATAATGAATAATGGATAATTACCTCTGGTTAAAACCGTTCTTGATTGAATATAAGGAAATCTGATTTCTTTTTTCTCCTTAAAAGGAGAGGCTTTAAACCGAATGGATCAATTATCAATTATCAATTATCCATTGGTAATAAAGGAAAATTAAATTATTGGGGAGGGGCAGTGAATCTTCACATATTACCGAAAAATAGTGGTTTAAAGCCTTCCCTTTTAAGGGGATAATCAAGAAAAAAATTTCCTTTTAACCAATCCTATCCGTTTTTAAGAAGAGGTAATTAGGGCTTGCTGATTAAATATCAAAGTATTGAATTATATTGGTTTGATGGTTTTTAGGGTCGAATTGCAGTACCTGGTTTTCAGTTGAAAATGCTCAAAAAGTTAGGATTTTGACAAGACTTGGATGGAGAAATTCAGGAGAAATTCTTCCAACTACATCCTCTGTAATTCCCATTTATTCTGAATTCAGAATTCAGAATTATGACTCCTACCCTCACCCATAAGACTTTTTCAGCAAACCCTAATTATTAATTATTAATTATTAATTATTAATTGTTGAACAGACCCACCTATATTTTGCAGGTCTTAGCAAAAAGCTACAATATTTTAGATTAATCTATTTCATATAAATAATAGTCTTCAGAGCAGAGTCTTTCGGTGCTACTTCTATCAATAAATAAATGGCATGAAAAAAAATAGTACCAAAGAATAACAAGATAGGTAAATGTTACTTGAATTACCCTTAATCTTTAATTGCTCAAGATTTGCATACCCTACTTTTAACTATCAAAATAGTTTGGTCTAAAACCCTACCTTTTAATCAGTTATTAGTTAAATTTTTTGTTTTTTTTCTGGCTTGAGCAAAATAATAAAAATCAAGTAATAATTGAACTTCTAAGTTCTTAATTCATACTTAATAAATTCCTGTTACAAAAACAACTTCTGACTTCTGACTTCTGACTTCTGAATTCATTAACGAGAGGCTCTTACTAACAATAATACTGCCACTCCAAGACCTAGAAAATTTGGTAACCATCCAGCCAAAAAAGGAGTCAAAACCTCTTTTTGCCCCATTGCTCCTGTCAGAAAAGAAAGTAAATAGTAGCCGAAAATAATTATCACACTAATACCAAAGCTAGTACCTCTATTGGCATTTCTCTGAGGTCTAATTCCTAAAGCTGCTCCTACTAAACCCAGAACCAAACAAACAAATGGTACAGCAAATTTTTGTTGAATTCTGACCTGGGTTTTAATAATTTTCCGATGATTTCCACTCAGTCGCATTAACTCCAAATATTCATAAGATTGAGGAATATTCATCTGTTGATAAGTACGTCTTTTACCTGCTAAATCTAAAGGTGCTGTAGAAAGTTTTAATTCTTGATGGTCAAACTTAACAATATTACGATAGGAACCATCCGGAGATACAATATAAATAGTCCCATTAAACAAGTCCCAAATATTTTCTGCTGGATTCCAAGTTGCTGACTCAGAAGACACAATTTGGTCAACCCCATATTGGGAACGATCTATAATAGTTACTCCCTTCATATACTTACCATCAAACTTTTCGGCATAGAATAAACGAGTCAAGGTATCTTCCTTACTTCCGTCTGGCCGCTCAACTTTGCCAAATTCTGGATAGAAAATATTTTCTTCCCGAAAAGGAGGATCTTCTCGGTCTAGAGTTCTTTCTAAAGTCAGAGATGCTTGATAATTAGCATTAGGTACAATTACCTCATTGAGGGCAAAAGTTAAACCAGTTACCGTCAGACTGACTATGACCACAGGTACCACCATTCGATAGACGCTAATGCCACAACTACGGATAGCAACTATCTCACTATTGCTAGACATCTGACTGTAAACCATGAGAGTAGATAGCACCATTGCCATTGGGAATGCCAGGCCAATAAATTCTGGCATTTTTAATAGAAATACCTGAAGAGCAATAGAAATAGGTAGTCCAGATTCTGTAACTTTTCGGACCAACTCAAACATTGCCCCTACTGTCACCCCGATAGATGAAAATAATCCTACACCAAAGAGAAATGGCCCTATTAATTCTGTAATGATGTAGCGGTCCATGACTGAAATTTTTGGTTCCAGTCTTTGTAGGAAGAATAAAGATTTTGAGATACTGCGCTCCATATAGTTCAGATTTAAGGTCAAGTCTACAATTCAGAATTCAGAATTTAGAATTTAGAATTTAGAATTTAGAATTACCTCTTATTGTAAACAAAATGAAATGGGAATTTTTCAGAATATTACTTAAGGTTAACGTAATCTGAATCAAAATTTCAGGAAGTAGAGAATTGGTATAAGAGGAAATTAATTCTGATTAATTGTAGAGGAGAATAAGCAAAGTCTACTAGGGAAGTAAGATTTTCCTGCTATCGTTTTCTGTAACCAAAATAATTTGAATATCAAGGTAGCAAGATACTCCCACTAAGTTTATTATTAGACTTGTGGCTTTATAACTTAAAAAATCCTCAAAACCCTTGATATGTAAGGATTATAGCTATAAAAAATATAAAACAGCTAGAATTATTACTCTGCCTGAGTTTGAGCGATTTTTTCCCTCTATTTAGCGACAAGTCTATTGTTCAGTAGTATCAGTTTCAAAGTTAACTCCTTCGTATAAAACTTCAATAGCAGAAGTAAATTCAATACTGGATAATGTAATTGACTCTCCTTCTGTATATGCAGAATAATGCCAAATTTTTCCCTCCCCACGTTGATGAATTTCTACAGATATTGATTTTGAGTCTACTAAAACATATTCTTGCAAACTGGGAATTTGACGATAATATTTAAACTTATCGCCGCGATCGTATTTTTCTGCACTGGGGGAAAGAATTTCAATAATTACTGTAGGATGTTCGATCAAGTCGCGATATTTTAAATCGTCAGCATTGCAAGTAATAACTAGATCGGGATAAAAATAACGACTATTTTTACCATCCTTAACTTTCACCTCCAATAGATTAATTCGACAACTTTTTTGATGAACAGAGGGATATAAAATTATACATAAATTGAGAACAATATCATTATAAGGAATAGTTTCTCTTGTCATGGGTAAAATTTCTCCATCTACATATTCATGGCGAAATTCTTGTTTATTTTCCCATTATAGATATTTTTCATGGGTCATTTTTTGATAATATTGGGGTTGAGTAATCATAGTTTTTTTTCAGTTAAATTAATTGTTTATATCTTATCATTAAATCTGCGCCCCCTAAATCCCCCAAAATTGGGGGAATTTTACCAGCTAATGGATTCTTGTTCCCCCCAGAATTGGCTTGCTCGGGGGGGAAAATTCAGTATTAAACAACTTTTCAGATATCCTCTAACGAAAATTAAAAATATCAAAAAGTTAAAAGGTTAGGAAGAATACTATCGGATTAGAGTAGGAAATTATCGATTGGGTATTAAAGTTAATGATGGTATAGTCTCTTTCGTTAGGATACTTCACCGAAAATAAATTTCCAGATATTTTCCTTAGCTTTTCTAGAGCGATCGCTTTCTTCAAAAGTGAGGTAATTAACAGAATCTAGTAGGTTGGGTTGAGGAACGAAACCCAACAATAGACCTCTCCAAAAATCAAATCTGGAGATGTCTAATATCATGTCCGGTTGAAAATTTATAAATAATTAAGGAGGAGTCAACCCACTCCTAACTCCTCCCAGGAGGGTAAGTAATGTACCAGGAGAAAGAAGTGTTTTTATTACTAATTATCCGGACATAATATAATAATAAAACTTTGTTGGGTTTATCCTACGGATAAGCTCCGCTAACACTTCGTTCTACCCAACCTACATTGGAATAGTTTAGAATATTATCTAAGTAATTAACTTAATCTGAGTCCAATTTTAGGAGGCTGAAAATTATGGAACCTATTACTATTGTAATGGCGCTAGCTGCTGTATTGGGGACAAAAGCTTTGGAAAAAACAGGAGAAAATATTGGGCAGGTGGTCTGGGATAAAAGTGCTAAGTTGATGAAATATTTGAAACAAGAATCTCCCGATACTGTGACTGCTATTGAACAAATTTCCGAGCAACCTTTGGATTATTGTCAGGCCATTTTGGAAATGCTGGGGGCAGCAACTAATCCTGATGTAGCTCAGACAATGGAGGAATTAGCAGCAGCAACAAAAGCTAATCCTCATCCTAAAATAAACGAAGTTTTAGAAGAAATAGAAAAAATACTAAATTTTCAGCAGCAGACGAAAGCGGAATTGTATGGTCAGTTTGTGGAGCGGTTTTATCGGTGGAAGAGCGATCGCTTTCCAATTGAGAAAAGTAAGCGACGGGAATTAAATTTGGCGTTGGGTAGGTTGGCGAAAGAGAATATTGATTCTAGTGGCGATCGCTCCCCGTTGCGCAAAGATTTTATTGAGAAGATATTGGGAAATGCTGATGATGAAAATTCTCTGTTTTATCTGGCGTTGCAAATTGGATGGTTGAATAATGTGGGGGTAGTAGTAGAGTCGCCCACTGAAAAGGTGTATGCTTTTTTTCATGCCACGTTTGAGGAATATTTTGCTGCTGTAGCGATCGATGATTGGGATTTTTTCTTGCCTCGCGCACACAAGAATAAACCTGTCAAGGGTAAACGTTATCGAATTTTTGAGCCGCAGTGGAAGCAGGTAATTTTGTTGTGGTTGGGGCGAGAGGATATTAAGAAGGAAGAGAAAGAGGGATTTATTTTAGCTTTAACTAACTTTAAGGATGGGTGTCGCAACTTTTTGACAAGAACAATAGTAGATAGAGGTTTTTATGAAAATCAGGCTTATTTTCTAGCTGCTGATGGAATTGCTGAATTTCGCAAATGTAGCCAAAGTGATCAAATAGTCAAGAAAGTAGTTGATTGGGGTAATAATGAAATCAAAACAGAAACTCACGCTGTTTTACTATGGAACCAAAATGTCAACAAATATTTATGGAGAAAGTTATCAAAACCTTACCCCACATTTGATCCAGCATTGTTTAGGAATCCTAATGAGTATTGGAATGAGTATTGGATCGATCATGACCTGACATTGTTGAGGTCTGTTCCTGACAGTATACGCTTGTTAATAGCAGAAAAATTAGGGAAAGTTGACATTGGTAACGAGAAAGCAATTAATGGTTTAGTGCAATTGTTGGAGTCTACTGATTCTAATAACATCCGCAGGCAAGCAGCATCAAGCTTAGGGCAAATTGGCACGGGCAATGAGAATGCGATTAATGCTTTGGTGCAATTGTTGGGGTCTACTTCTGACGATCAGACTCGTATGCAAGCAGTATCAAGCTTAGGGCAAATTGACCCAGGCAATGAATATGTGATTAATGCTTTAGTGCAATTGTTAGAGTCTACTTCTAACGATCAGACTCGTATGCAAGCAGCATCAAGCTTAGGGCAAATTGACCCAGGCAATGAATATGCGATTAATGCTTTAGTGCAATTGTTAGAGTCTACTTCTAACGATCAGACTCGTATGCAAGCAGCATCAAGCTTAGGACAAATTGACCCAGGCAATGAATATGCGATTAATGCTTTAGTGCAATTGTTGGGGTCTATTTCTCATGATACTCGCAGGCAAGCAGCATCAAGCTTAGGGCAAATTGGCACAGGCAATGAGAATGCGATTAATGCTTTAGTGCAATTGTTGGGGTCTATTTCTAACGATCAGACTCGCTGGCAATTAGAGAAAATTGGCGTGGGTAATCTGATAGCGACTAATACTGGTGCTTGGATGGATGGGCTGAGTAATAATTATATAATGCGTAGGCAAGTAGCAGAAAGTTTAGAGAAAATTGGCACAGGCAATGAGAATGCGATTGATGGTTTAGTGCAATTGTTGGGGTCTACTTCTGACGATCAAACTCGCTGGCAAGCAGCAGCAACTTTAGGGAAAATTGGCATGGGTAATCAGAAAGCGATTGATGGTTTGCTGCAATTGTTGGGGTCTAATGCTAATAATACTCGCTGGCAAGCAGCAGCAACTTTAAAGAAAATTGGCACAGGCAATGAGAATGCGATTAATGTTTTAGTGCAATTGTTGGGGTCTAATGCTGATTATTCTACTCGCAGGGAAGCAGCAGCAACTTTAGGGAAAATTGACCCCGGCAATCAGAAAGCGATTGATGGTTTGGTGGATTTGTTGGGGTCTAATGCTGATAATACTCGCTGGCAAGCAGCAGCAACTTTAGGAGAAATTTTAGCAGAAGAGCAGATGGCAAAAGTGGTTACATCCTTAAAAGACTACTTATCAGTCATAAACTGGCTAATTAAGAGCCATCTCTTCGAGAAATGCTACGAAATAATCTGGAATTGTGCCCAAACTCTCCCCTACCCAGAATTTTATCAAGCTTGGCATTCTCCATCTAAGTCGAAAAAACCTCGTTGGTTGTTTTGATAGTTATGCTTTCTGTTAGGATTAATTGAAAGGAGGTATCATTCATTATGTCTCAAGAATTATTAAATGAGTTAATCAGTAAATCAGAAGAGTTAAGCACTGAAGAAAGACTTCAATTAATACGCTATTTATCAAGTCATCTTCAAATAAATGATAATTCAACCCCTAAACCTGGGCGTAAATGGCGTGAGATTCAAGGAAAAGCAACTTATCCATTAGTAGGAGAAGATGCTCAAGAATGGGTTTCTCGAACTCGTCAAGAAGCCACAGAAAACCGCGAACAAATTATCCGCAATAATTATGAAAATTAATAATGCTATTCAAGGGGTTAGGCAACTATTTTTAGATACTGCGCCAATTATTTACTATGTAGAAAATCACCCCAATTATTATCAACTAACTGAAGCTATTTTTGATGGAATAGATGAAGGTTTACTTTTGGGAGTTACTTCTACAATCACTTTGTCTGAGTGTTTAGTACATCCTTACAAATTAGGGTTAATAGCACTTGCTCAGGATTTTATTGATTTAATTGTTTATGGAGAAAATATTAACTTTATACTCATTGATGAAGACATCGGCAAGTTGGCGGCACAAATAAGAGCAAAGTATAATTTATCATTAACTGATTCTTTACAAATTGCTGTTGCTATTCAATCAAAATGTGAGGCTTTTTTAACCAATGATTTACAGTTAAAACGAGTCAATGAGTTATCTATTTTAGTAATCAGTGAATTAACATTATGATTTTATTCATTATTGTAACTTTTTAATTAGGAATGTTCCTACTTTGTATTTAACTCAAAACCGAGTTTGTGTGAATATAATATCAGTATTATAATATCTAAAAGACAAACCCGCTTTTTAATCATCTGACATCATCCGTGTATCCGTAGCAAAATCCACATCTAGCCACTGTCTAGCTTTATCATTGTTGAGTCATAGCCATTACTTTTTGCACTGTCAAATCTGAGATATTGTCAAGAGTGGGCAGTACATCAGTTCCAGCAAACACCAGTGGTAGTTCTTGGTTCTCCCAAACCCATATTTGCTGTCGCTGAATATCAATTAACCAAGCAAGTTGAGTCCCGTTACCCAAACAGTGCAGAATCTTGTTCTGTAAGTCTAATGTGCTTTGCTCCGGGGAACGAATTTCAATTATCCAGTCCGGTGAACCTTGCAGTGGGCCATCTTGATTCCCAAGGCGATCGCTTTTGACAACCACAATATCTGGTACAGGAGATAAGGGAGGAATAATGCACCGGAGTTCCTGAATAGTTTCATAAGCTTCGGTTTTGTTGTTAATAGTGTTGACGAGGTTGCGCTGGAGGCGGGAATGAAACAGGGTTGGCATCGGTTTTTGTTGTGGTTGTCCATGGATAAATTCCCAAGCAGGAGAAGTTTCGATGTTGGGTTGTTGGAGAAAAGCGTCTAAGGAATTAGTAGTAGTTGATAATTGCATAAGTTTATTTTTTTTAGGGAATAGGGAACAGGGAATAGGGAATAGAAATTAAGATAGGTTTACCTCTTTTTTTAGGGAATAGAAATTAAGATAGGTTTACCTTAAATTTTTCAAACTTTTTCTCAAGAGCGATCAGCAAAGATTAAATAAAGTTTTTTCCTGGAGCGAAAGGTAAACATTCAGTCAATATAATTTTATCCCTAGAAATTTTCCTAACTAAATAACTGTATTAATTCTCACTATTAAATCTTGCCAATAATTCTTCCCGTGATAATTGTAATAGTAAAGGAAGAAATTCCTCTGAAGATAATGACAACATTGGTTGAATAATTTCTCTAAGTTCGTCATCTAAAGAATTAAACCTAAATTTCAACACATTTTCGATAACTATTCGACTACCTTGCTGAGTAGCAGTTTCTAATTGTTCTAATAATAGTGGTGATAAGCGCATAATTAACTCCCTATCTTGTACTACTAATTTTGAAATTTATTCTAAGTTACTACGCAAGAATGATAATAATAAAAAAACATCCAACCGAATTAATTCTCACTATTAAATCTTGCTAATAATTCCTCCCGTGATAATTGTAAAAGTAAAGGAAGAAATTCCTCTGGAGATAATGACGACATTGGTTGAATAATTCCTCTGAGTTCTTCATCCAAAGAATTAAACCTTAATCTCAACAAATTTTCGATAACCATTCGGTTAGCTTGTTGTATTCCTTGTTCTATACCTTCTTGTTTTCCTTCTTGTTTTCCTTCTTCTCTTCCTAACTGAGTAGCAGCTTCTAATTGTTCTAATAATAGTGGTGATAAGCGCATAATTAACTCCCTATCTTGTTCTTCTAATTCTGAACTTACTTCTAAGTTACTACGCAAAGATGATAATGACAACAAAGCATTTAACCGAAATTGATTATCTGGTGGCAATGCTTCTAATTCGTCAATTGCCTCTTGCTGTACTCTACCTCTGCCCAAAATTCTTAACCATAAAGTGTCTAATGTCTTTGGCAATTGATGAATTACTACTAATCCTGTTCTCAGATATTCAGGTAATAAATAAATTCCTGAACCCCAATTTTCATCATCACTTTTAGCACCAAAACCCTCTAATATTTTCTTTGATGCTGTAGGTGTTAATATCCATAATTTCGGATAATTATTTTCATTGAGGCGAGTATTTTCCCGATTTGCTCGACGGATAAAATCTGTATTTACCTCTAATAATTTAAGTAAACAACTCCGAATTTCATCAATTGTTACAGGATTTCTAAACGGTTCAAATAAACAAATTGTTGTAGCTAATTTTCCTAATAACCCTAATGCTTCTGGAGAAACTTTTGGTTGAGTTGATGGAGCAAAAAAGACATCTACTTGTCTAACTTCACTGCGAATTTCTAGAGGAATTTGACATTCTCCTAGTTGGGATAATAATTCTTCTAAATAATCTTTAGCGAATTGGTCATGGATAAATCTTGTCATACCGTTTCATGGAATTAAAATTAATAATTCAAAATTCAAAAGTCAAAAGTCAAAAGTAAGAATCAGGACTTACCCATGAGGTACGAAAAACTAGGATTTGAGATTGCTTCCCTATGGGTCGCAATGACGAAAATAGGTTGTATTGCGTAAATCCTAAGAATTATAGTAAACATTTTAGCCTCTGTCTAATATTATTGCCCATAATTAGGGCTTGCTGATTAATTCTAAAAGTATTGACTGATATTGGTTTTAGCGTTTTAGAGTTGAAAAAAGTACCAGCTTTGGAATGGAAAAAGCTCATGCATGCTAGTATTTTGGGATGATTATGGCAGAAAAATTGAGAGACAAAACGCCCGCTCCTACCTCCTCGATCATTCCCCGTTCCTCCTGTCTTCCCCTCCTGGGAGGGGCTAGGGGTGGGTTGTCTCCTGTCTCCTGTCTCCTGTCTCCTACCCCAGCAAAAAGACTTTTGAGCGCAAACCCTAATTACTACACAAGTATTTAGATCAATTAACATCATAATAGTCGCAGTATTTCAAAATAATGATTAATTGGCCTACTATTATTTCTAACAAACACTCAAAACCTTACCTCTCCCTAGCCCAAAACTGGATCGTTATAGTTTTTTTAATTTCTCTCACCCTCTGCTTACTTTCCCCCACCTTCGCCCAAACAAAAAAACTATCGAACTACGACATTACCAGTCAAATACTATTCAACCAACCCAGTTATTACCCCCTCGAACAAACTATTAACAACCAACTCTACCGGCCAACTGCAACTTGGGTAGGGCGACTCATTCTGCCAAAACCAGACACCCCTCCACCAAGCAACCAACAAGACTGGGTATGGATAGAAATCTATAACGCTCCAGAAACAGCTAAAAATTTAGAAGGGCAAATACTGCCTTTGCAATGGAGTCAACAACCATTAACACAAACATTTGTCGAAACTGTTACGAAAGATATTCAATTTTCTCAAGCAGCTAAAAACAGCAGTAACAACGGCAATGTCTTACCCACTCGTCTCAATGGTTTAACCAAAGTCGGTCCGTTAAAATCTCTCGCCGGAGCTAGACCTAATGACGATATGATAGTTGGTCTGGAAAATGTCAAAATTACAACCAACGAAGGAGATTCCCCTATTCTGGAAACTATTCTGGAACCCATGCAAATTACCGGACGTGATTACGCATTAGTTGATATCCTGGACACGGCAACTACAAACGTTACTCCAGAAAATTGTCCTGGAAACCAACCATGCACGAGCGAACTTTTCCAAGTACGTCACTACAACCCCACTACCAAAAAATTCGACGGTGCAACAGAAATTATCCGCATTCCCCAACAACCGCTCCTACCCAACAACTTATTTCAATCAACACCCCAAGGAATAACAGACTCCGTCGCAGGGAAAGCAGGTTGGTATATTTATGGAGCAAAAGACAGAGAAGGAATATTTACAGTCCAAGCAATAAAGCCGCGATCGCTCTTTCAATTACAACCGGAACAAACTATCCAGGGAAAAACAGCAGGTATCAAATATATCGACCGCCAAAATTGGCAAAATACGGAAAGTCGTAAAGGTAGTATTCAAAGTGTGTTAGTTATTGGGGAAGAAGGAAGTAAGGTAGATAAACTTTCTCCTCCCAACTCCCTGCTAAAAGAAGGAGATTATGCTTTAGTCATTCATCTATTCGGGGGTATTGGTGGGGAAAAAGGCGAACCCGTATTCGTAGGAACTGTCACCGGACATTTTTCTTACGGTTTAGCTCAAGTAGTGCGAGATACTTTTACCAAGGAATTACAATTTGACATCAAATACCAACAAGTTTACGCCCAAAACTCCAACGGCATAATTTCCGGTACTCATAGTTGGGAAAATTATATGGGAAATTTGGAAAAAGGATGGTTAGGTATTCGCCCAGTCTCGGATATAGTTGTCAAATTAGACGCACTTAAAGATTATGATTTTGGCGGTGTCATCCTCTCACCCTTGCGGGAATTAATGTATCAGTTACAAATAATGACAGCTCGTTACCGCACGGGGGATGGAACGGGGGTAGCAAGAGTGAGTCCGGCAACTTCTTGTGTCCAAGACTCTAGTCAAGCACTTTTTATTGCCATTAGAAGTATTGAGAATAAATTTTATGCAACACCAGAAATTCAAACCTGGCTAAAATCTCATCCCGACGACCCGCAAACATTAAGGTTTCAACAACTTGTGTCTTTGGGGAAAAAACTGGAAAAGGCTTTAGTACCCAGGGGTGTTGTGCGCCCAGACTGGCAACAAAATGCTGAATATTTGGCGGGGATAAATGCGAGAAATGGGTTTGTGAATGAGATTAGTATTGTTAACAGTATTTTGAGTTGGCGATCGATGATGCCTCGTCGCGCTCACGATGAAGTTAGCACTATTTTTCTGGAAAGTGGTGCAGAATTATGGTTTCTCCGCACTAACCAGGTGGGAGGATATAACCCAGATCTTGAACCAGTGGCACCGACTGTTGCATTTGGGCAGTTTCCTCTAATTTCAAAATTAATTGAGCGTTTGATATCTGCTTCTCGTCTGATGAAAGGTCAAGATTGGTTCGTTGTTGGGATGACGTTATTGGTTTATGGAGCGATCGCTTTACCGTTAGGATTTAATTCTAGATTTTTACGAGTTAGTCGAGGTTTTCGGAATCTCAAGGAGTTATTTCAGGGTTTGGTAGTGGCGTTTTTTACTCCAGCTTTTATGGAAGAGTTAATATTTCGAGTTTTCTTATTGCCTCATCCCACTGAGAGAGTTTCAACTATTGTGTGGTGTTTGTGGGCAGCATTAAGTTTATTTTTATTTATTATTTATCATCCAATTAATGCTCTAACTTTCCATCCCCAGGGAAACCCAACTTTTATGAAACCGATTTTTTTGACATTGACAGGAATTTTAGGATTAGTATGTACAGTAGCTTATCAATTAACTGGTTGTTTGTGGGTGATGGTAATTATTCATTGGGCAGTAGTTGTAATTTGGCAATTTTGGTTAGGTGGTAAAGAAAAATTGATAATGGATAATTGATAATGGATAATTAGGGCTTGCTGATTAAATCTAAAAGTATTTACAGATATAAGGTTGTAGCCTTTTTGGGATCGAAAAAAGTGCCTGGTTTTCAGCTATTCGCGCTCAAAAAGTTAGTATTTTAGGCGCATAGTTGGGCAGAAAAATCATTCTGACAATTCTTACTCCTACCTCCTCTAAATTCCTTTTTCTCCTGTCTCCCCCTCCCCTCCTGGGAGGGGTTAGGGGTGGGTTGGGAGGGGTTCGGGGTGGGTTGTCTCCTGTCTCCTACCCCTACCAAAAGACTTTCCATACGCAAACCCTAATTACCTCTCCCTAAAAGTGAAGAGGATTGAATAAAAGGAAAATTAATTCATTGTTTCTCCTTTAAAGGAGAGGATTTTTACCTTAATTATTCAGTAAGTAACTAATATTATGTCCGCTTAAATAGTTATAAATAAACCACGGAGTCCTCAGGAGTCAGGAATCATATAAAATCCGGTTATATAGTAATCGCACTCTTTATATCATGTCCGGATAATTAGTTATAAAAAAAACTTTCTCCTTCAACTCCAGTTCTTTCTTCTTCCTTCTTCCCTCTTCCTTCTTCCTTCTTACATCAAACTATAAATCTTGACAATTTGCCTGTACAATTTTTCTGACTTCTCCAGGTTCTAATTTTATTAATTTCTGAGTTGCTTGAATTTGAGTAGGCTGATTTTCTAAATGTTGACGCTCAATTAATTCCCATTCTTCTGCTGTTTTCGTGTAGCGTCTAGATGTAGCTCTATCCATATTCATAGATGTCGCAACTTCGTTTAAAGAAGCCCATCCTGGTTGATTTCGCATTCTATGTAAATAGCGAGTCATTATATCAATATCAATTTTCATTGTGCATTTTCCTGATTATTTTTCACTATATATAATTTGATAAAAAAAGAGTATTACAAAGAGTTGAGTAAAGAAATAAGTAAGAAAAAAAGCAATAATAATGATTTATTTTATTGATCAATTATATAAATAAGTTTTGACAAAAGCAATTATCATCAATATTGTCTTTTCTTGATAGAAAATATCCCTCGCCCTTGGTTAATATAAGTAATCTCATAATTGAAATAATTAATTATAAAAAAGTCTTTGTTTCTAGGCACGTTTAAGGGAACTACGCGCCTAAATAAGTTTTGACCGAATATGATACAACTATTGAATTATCTATAATTATTAGTAAATTAGGTTCTATTTGCTCACCCTATCTACTAATACTTTAAGAGAGCAAAAAAAAGAGTCCCTGGAAACTTAATATATCTTATCCAATCAAACTTCAAGACTAAAATTATAACTGATAACCACAACTAGAACAAAAGCGATCGCTTGTTTGTACAGGAGCACCACATTGGGGACAAAAACGCTTCCCAGAAGTTGCAGAGGAACTTGACCCCATTTCCATCGACATATTACCCATCCGCATCTGCATTGGGTTCATCTTCATTTCCATATCACCCATTTTCATCGGTTCCATAGGTTTCATCGGTTCCATAGGTTTCATCGGTTCCATAGGTTTCATCGGTTCCATTGGTGGCATACTTTTGCTAGGTGTTGCCTCTACTTGTTGAAGCGATAAAACTTCGGCATCACTCAAAGTAGGCGTCCCACTTATGGTACTTATTCCACCTGCTTGCAACTGAACAAAAGATTGTCCCTGTTTCGACTCTATCCGCAAAATTACTCCACTAGAAGTTTTAAACAAAGTGGGCACTACAGTCCATTTACCTGTTTGAAATCCTGTGCTTGCCTGTTGTTGTTGACCAGGACCACCACTGGAAAGAGTAACCACAGTTTGCATTCCCTGATTTTCAATATAAACTTGCTGGCCATTACTAAGATTGCATTTGTAAGCCATAATTTTTAGTCAATCATTATTTGCACTTAATTTAATTGTATATATGATAACAATTTTACTTATAATAATTGTTAATCAATTATGTAAATTTTACACTTACTTATATAATAATTAAAATTTAATCATCATCAAGTAGTTGATAAATTATAAATAAAAATAGTGCAATTTGATTCTTACGCTCCGGGGGAATTTTACGATGAACTTTTCATCAGTAAAAATCAACCTCGTCCAGAAGCTCAATTATTGATAGAAAGAATAAATTCTCTTTCTGTAGGTGAACTATTGATGCGACAAAAAGCTGCACAAGTCGCTATGGTAAAACTTGGAGCAACTTTTAATGTTTATGGTGATAGTCAAGGTACAGAACGTATTTTTCCTTTTGATGTTGTACCGCGTATAATTTCTGTGTCTGAATGGAAATTTTTAGAGACAGGTTTGAAGCAAAGAATTCATGCTCTAAATTTATTTATTGCAGATATTTATGGAGAACAAAAAATTCTTCAAGATGGAATTATCCCTAGAGAGTTAATTAATTCTGCTTTTGGGTTTCTCAAACCTTGTATAGGTTTAAAACCACCGTCAGGAATTTGGTGTCATATTACAGGGACAGATTTAGTTAGGGATAAAGATGGTCAGTGGTATGTATTGGAAGATAATTTACGTTGCCCTTCTGGTGTATCTTATGTATTAGAAAATCGACGGGTAATGAAAAGTACATTTCCCCAAATTTTTGCGACTTTAGGAGTTAGACCTGTTGATAATTATCCCGGTTATTTATTAGAAACTTTACTAAATTTAGCACCTTCTTATTTATCAAATCCTACTGTTGTTGTTTTGACTCCTGGTGTTTATAATTCGGCCTATTTTGAACATTCATTTTTAGCTAGACAAATGGGAGTTGAATTGGTTGAAGGTAGAGATTTAGTGGTTGTAGATGGGTATGTAAAGATGCGAACTACTAAAGGTTTGCAGCAAGTTGATGTTATTTACAGACGTATTGATGATAATTTTATCGATCCTTTAGCTTTTAATCCTGAATCTTTGTTAGGAATACCAGGATTAATGGAAGTTTACCGTAATGGTCATGTTGCCCTTGCTAATGCTTTGGGAACTGGTGTAGCGGATGATAAAGTTATTTATGCTTATGTGCCGGAAATGATTCGTTATTATCTTGATGAAGAGCAAATTTTACCTAATGTTCCTACTTATTTATGTTGGGAAAAAACACAGTTAGACCATGTGTTAGTAAACCTGGATAAACTTGTGGTGAAATCTGCAAATGAAGCTGGTGGTTATGGGATGTTAGTAGGAACTCAATCAACTGTTGAAGAAAGAGCAGAATTTGCAGAAAAAATCAAAGCTAATCCCCGGAACTATATTGCTCAACCAACTCTATCTTTATCTAGAGTTCCAACTATAATAGACAATAAGTTTGAAGGTTGTCATGTTGATTTACGGCCTTATATTTTATATGGTAAAGAAATTTATGTTCATCCTGGTGGTTTGACTAGAGTGGCAATGAAAAAAGGTTCTTTAGTAGTTAATTCTTCCCAAGGTGGAGGTAGTAAAGATACTTGGGTTTTATCAGAATAAATGTATCATCTAATAGAGGGATTTTTCACAGAAAATTTTATAGCAGAAGAAAGAAGGAAGAAGGAAGAAGGAAGAAGGAAAAATCTTACGTTGTCTAAGCTTTAAGCTTTTGAACTGTCCTAACCTTTTCTTCGACTCCTATACTTGTGAAAAATGTCGAAAATCAGGAAAATTAAGATGACAAATCAAAGATTTATTTATGGGTTTTGATTAATGAATTTTCCCTCTTCCTTCTTCCTTTTGCCTTCTTCCTTCTTCCTTCTTCCTTAAATTTTACTTGTGAAAAATGTCGAAAATCAGGAAAACTAAGATGGGAATTAAAAGACTTATTTCTGGTTTTTGATTAATGAATTTTCCCTCTTCCTTCTTCCTTCTGGCATTAACAGAAAATTTTACTTGTAAAAAATGTCGAAAATTAGGAAAACTAAGATGGGAATTAAAAGACTTATTTCTGGGTTTTGATTAATGAATTTTTCCTCTTTATTCTGGCTTTAATAGAAAATTTTACTTGTAAAAAATGTCGAAAATTAGGAAAACTAAGATGGCAATTAAAAGACTTATTTCTGGGTTTTGATTAATGAATTTTCCCTCTTCCTTCTTCCTTCTGGCATTAACAGAAAATTTTACTTGTAAAAAATGTCGAAAATTAGGAAAACTAAGATGGCAATTAAAAGACTTATTTCTGGGTTTTGATTAATGAATTTTCCCTCTTCCTTCTTCCTTCTGGCATTAACAGAAAATTTTACTTGTAAAAAATGTCGAAAATTAGGAAAACTAAGATGGCAATTAAAAGACTTATTTCTGGGTTTTGATTAATGAATTTTTCCTCTTTATTCTGGCTTTAATAGAAAATTTTACTTGTAAAAAATGTCGAAAATTAGGAAAATTAAGATGGCAATTAAAAGACTTATTTCTGGGTTTTGATTAATGAATTTTCCCTCTTCCTTCTTCCTTCTGGCATTAACAGAAAATTTTACTTGTAAAAAATGTCGAAAATCAGGAAAACTAAGATGGCAATTAAAAGACTTATTTCTGGGTTTTGATTAATGAATTTTCCCTCTTCCTTCTTCCTTCTGGCATTAACAGAAAATTTTACTTGTGAAAAATGTCGAAAATCAGGAAAATTAAGATAGTAACTCAAAGGTTTATTTATGGGTACTGATTAATTAATTTTTCCCTCTTCCTCCTTCCCTCTTCCTTCTTCCTTCTTCCTTCTTTCTTCTTCCTTATTAATTATGTTAAGTCGCGTTGCAAATTCAATTTACTGGCTAAATCGTTATGTTGAAAGGGCAGAAAATGTTGCCCGATTTGTTGATGTGAATCTCAATCTACTATTAGATTCTCCTGGTGTAATTCAACAGTGGCAACCTATAGTTATTACTACTGGAGATTTACCTTTATTTCAACAACGCTATGGTGAAGTAACAGAAGCAAATGTAATTCAATTTCTTACTTTTGACCGTGACTATCCTAACTCTATTCTTTCATGTCTGCGTCTAGCTAGAGAAAATGCTCGTTCCATTCGAGAAATTATTTCCTCAGAAATGTGGGAGCAAGTTAACTCATTTTATTTAATGGTAAAAGATGTTGCTAATAGTGGTTTAAAAACTTCTGAATTACCAGAATTTTTTGAGAAGGTAAAAATGGGTGGACATTTATTTTCAGGCATCATGGATGCTACTATGAGTCACAACGAAGCATGGCATTTTGGTAGAATGGGGCGATTTTTAGAACGATCTGATAAAACTAGCCGTATTCTTGATGTTAAATACTATATTCTTTTACCTTCAATTAAAGATATTGGAACTCCACTAGATGAAGTGCAATGGATGGCATTATTAAAGTCAGCAAGTGCTTATGAAATGTATCGCAAACGTCAACAACATAGAATTACCCCCAATGGAATAGTAGAATTTTTAATATTAGACCGAGAATTTCCCCGCTCAATTCAATATTGTTTAAGTGCAACAGAGCGATCGCTCTATCAAATTATTGGAGTAACTCAAGGTATGAAAAAACATCCAGTAGAAAAAGTATTGGGTCGTTTATGTTCTGAGTTAGACTATTTAACAATAGAGGAAATAACTCACACTGGTTTACACGAATTTCTGGATAATTTACAAACGAGAATTAATCAGACAGGAGAGAAAATTTTTGAAACTTTTTTTGAGCTTCAACCTATCGAGGAACAGCGATTAAATAATTACCAACTGTGATAAATTCCAATTACCGAAATAATTAATAATTAAACAATTAAATAATTAGATAATTCAGGTTTAAAGCCTCCCCTTTCAAGGGGAAAAAAGCGGTCGAGGGATGGCGAGGTTTCCTCGCCATATCCAATCGACCAAGAGAATAAATCTTTTCCTTAAGCGTCAATCCTCTCCCTAAAAGGGAGAGGTAATTATCCATTATCAATTATCCATTAATGAAGATATCCTAATTTTATCAATCTATATAGATTTATAAATTAAGCTAACGACCGGATATTTTTGACTTGATACAAAGTAAGCATTTCCTGCGGAATGCTGCGCAAACAGCAATTAGTAATGAATAATTACTTCTCAGGTTTAATCCGGGGGACTTTAGCGGTAACTTTTATTATTTCTCAATTTTAAAGGTTGCTTTTACTTTCCCCAAAATTAATAGCTGAAGTCCGCAGTTCCGACCTTATGAGGCTAGCTAATAGTTGATGGCTGAATGCTTACGATACAAGAAACTTCTAAACTACCAGTAATCCAATAATTAATAATTATTATTCACAGCAGAACTATTTCATCTATATGTCCTTTATTCACTGTTCCTGAAAAAAATCTAATTTTTGACTCGATCTATTTGTCAATTATGATCAAGAGTAACTTTTTCATCAATACATTTAAGCTATAAGGCAGAAAATTTGATTAACAAATAATCAAGAGTCGATGTATAGGCACAAGAAGTAATATTATTGTTATAGTAGTATCGACTTTATCAAAAATTTAAAACTCAGCTTGAGAGAAACAACTACTACTAGAAAACTGTAAATATATTGAAATATATTGATATTTATGAGTAATTTATCTTCATCAACTCCAGACTCCAGACAAACACAGACACAGAAAGAAACTAATACTTCCACAACTGAACCAAAACCCAGTTATGTCAAACTGGCCATGAGGAATATGGTGAGAAAAGGAGGTCAATCACTCAAACATTTTGCCCTGACAACCATTGGACTTGTAGGTATCTTAGTTGGCCTTGCTTATCTAACACGATAACTTAAATCACATTTTTGAGCGGAAAGGAGGATTTGACGGTTGTATCTAGAAGTGAGTATTCAGGATTATTTCTGGTCATCCTCGACCTCAGAAGTAGAAAAATTAAAAGTCCAGGATGTTAACGAAGTCAGAAGTCAGAAGTCAGAAGTCAGAAGTTGTTTTTGTCAGGAGGATTTAAACCCCCCTCCAAAAACATTTCGCCAATCAAGGGGGGGTTTTAGACCCAATTATTTTGATAAGGACAAACTTTATCCCATATCTTCTGAAAATTGGGCATATTGGTTTCGGAAATGGCTAGAAGTTCTACAACCAAATATTCCACTTGCTGAAAATTACGAACTTAGTCTACGTCTGACCGGGGATGGCGAAATCCAAATCCTTAATCATCAGTATCGTTATCAGAATCAACCAACAGATGTTTTAGCCTTTGCTGCTCTGGAAGTAAATGTTCCAATTCCAGAAGTCATAGATTCTGATTTACAACTATATCTGGGTGATATAGTAATTTCCGTTGAGACGGCCATTCGGCAAGCCAGACAACGGGAACATTCATTAACAACTGAATTAGCTTGGCTAGCGGCCCATGGTTTTCTACACCTACTTGGATGGGATCATCTTGACGAACAGAGTTGGCAACAAATGATCAAACAGCAATTATTTTTGCTTAATGCTGTGGAAATTACTATTGATAAACAAATCACTCTAGAAAATTTATAAGACTCAGGGTAACTTTTGAACTTTTTAGATAGACTATTAATCGAGCAAGTCTTTGATTATCTGGCCCTTATTTATTAAATTGAACTGAGGTGGATAAATTATGAAACTGAATGAGTCATCAATATCTTACAATGAAGCCACTTTTATACACAAAGCTAAAAATTCTTCTGCTCCGAAAGTAAAGGGTTCTAAAAGTATAGTTAAACCTAATAGAGAATTATCTTGGCAAGTAGCAAATAGTCTTTTAATTAGCTTCAAATATGCTTGGGCAGGATTGTCTTATGCTTTCCAGACTCAACGTAATTTTCGGATTCATACTTTCATCGGTATTGTTGCTGTTAGTTTGAGTATTTTATTAGAGTTAAAACCAATAGAAACAGCAGTTATTGTATTAACTATTGGATTAGTTATGGCTATGGAATTACTGAATACTGCTATTGAATCTGTGGTAGATTTAACAGTTAAAAAGAGTTACCATGAGTTAGCTAAAATTGCTAAAGATTGTGCTGCGGGTGCTGTTTTAATTTCAGCTATTGTCGCATTACTTATCGCAAGTTATCTGATTTTACCTCCATTATTAAGTCTGGTTATTGGTACTTTTAGTAGTTAGGGATTATCACCTTGATTGATTAAATGACGTACAACGTTTGAGATTTTAAGTTGATATTTAATGAAATTTCAAACAAGAGTTGGTGATTTACTAACAGTAAAAAGTCCGGTAAACCTTTTTGCCTATTGCCTATTGCCAAAAAGGGGGTTCTTTACCCAACTCAAATGAAATTATACCAAATTCAAGAAAGATTGTTACAGTAAAATATAGATGCTTAACGGAGTTGAAAAATCTTCACTTTTTATTGATTATACCTACCACCTACCACCTAATACCAATTTGATAAATATTTGCTACAAATAGTTAGGCTATTTCTTAGGAGTCAACCCACCCCTCGCCCCTCCCCCTCCCAGGAGGGGAGGGGAATTCAGGAGTCAGGAGTCGTATGGGAATTGCTTCAATAACAGTTTTTAGGTCATAAATTATCTTTCTTGTCAAAGGGACATTCCCTGCAAAATATTTTTATTGCACTTATTATTCGTAACATTCTTTTTTCAAATTGGTATAACATCTTGAATAGCCAATGTAGCAATATTTTTTGAAAATGGTATTACTATATAAGTTTTTGCCATTATCTAAAGTATCTGACTTTTCACAGTAAAAACAATTTTTACTGAAGTAGACCTCTAACTATAATCAAACTATTTTGGAAGTTGACTGATAAATACTTCTTGCATAAGTTTAATGAAGCTAGAATTGTAATAATACAATAGTGTTTTTTTGTGCTTTAGTTGCAATCTTGATCTTTAGCTCAGTAGTATAACTTTAGTCTTCTGGGCGTTGCTGAATTGAAGTATGAATGCACGATTGTTTGGTTCTACTCAAGCCCCCTAAATCCCCCAAAATTGGGGGACTTTTAGAGTTTTATCCCCCCAAAATTGGGGGGTTAGGGGGGCTTGCATCATACCCAGAATCAGCAACGCCGTCTTCTGAATCTTATACTTGAGAAATTCTTGGTCAAAATAACTAATCATAAAAATGAGCGATCGCTCATTGATTGAGAGATTTAATATATCTAGGGAATGAAGGAGTAAAAAGCTTTGATTATAGTTATAGATAATTACGATAGTTTTACCTACAACTTAGTACAATATTTAGGTGAATTGGGTGCAGAATTAGCAGTTGCAGCTAATATTAAAGTTTACCGTAACGATAAAATTTCTTTGGCAGAAATTAATGAGTTAAAACCTGATGGAGTGGTTATTTCTCCAGGTCCTGGTCGCCCTGAAGATGCCGGAATTTCTCAAGCATTAATTAAAGAATTAGGAGCAAGTTTACCTATATTGGGAGTGTGTCTCGGTCATCAAAGTATTGGTCAAGTATTTGGGGGAAAAATTGTTGCTGCGCCAGAATTAATGCACGGTAAAACTTCTGAAATTTATCATCACGGAGTAGGAATTTTTGCAGGGTTAGATAATCCTATAACTGCTACGAGATATCATAGTTTAGTTATAGATAAAGAAAGTTGTCCTGAAGTATTGGAAATTACGGGATGGGTTGAGGATGGAACTATTATGGGTGTTAGACATAAAAATTATCCTCATATTCAGGGTGTACAATTTCATCCAGAAAGTATTTTAACTAATTCTGGAAAGTTGTTACTGAGAAATTTTTTGGAAGGGTTAGGTTTATAGAAATTTGGGCGTTACTGAATTGAGCTATGAATTTGTTAAACTGAAGTACTAGAATACTTCAGATAGCGATCGCTATTCAGAGGAAAATTTTTGATTTCTTCGAGGGGTAACTGTTTCTCCTTGTTGTTCATAGTCTCACCTGCATGCAGCTAGACGAGATTCAATTAATTGACGACATTGTTGCCAATTTTCTTTGACTTTAGAAAATGATTTATCTGTCCTTAATAAGACTTGACTATAGATACAAAAAGCTGCCCCTGGATTACGGATATATTTCTGATATTTAGAATTTTTAGCAATGGCCATTGCAGGCGAAAGATAGGCCATAGCATCATCATATCGCTTTTGCTTAAATCTTGCCCATCCTAAATTTTTAAATATGCTGTATTTTTGGGTCTGGAAATTCAACATTTCCTCAGGGGAAATTCTCTCTATATTCAGCTAAATTAATATCTTGAATTAATATCGGTATTTTCTCTAAATTGTCTATCTAATTATTCAATTTTTAATACCGCAGAAGCAGAGGGTTTGATTTAATTTGATAATGCTTTATCAAAAGCATCTCTAGTTAATAATATTTCGATAACTTCCTGCTTCAATAGGGGAGGATTAGAGGCATTTAATTTGTCTAATAATTGTTATAAAATCCTTTTATAATAGTCTAAAATATCTAAAATAGTGATTTTCATCCCCTAACATTCCTCTGAATACCGACAGCTTTTCCTAGAAATAACGTTCATCTATTTCTTACTTTAACAGCTAGATTCGCTCTACTCTGGATAATGAGCGAAAAAGTAGTGTTTGAGATTGCTTCCATCCACTCCGTTCCAATCGCAATGATATTTTACATTTAATTATACCTACCTACTTAATAAATAATTTATTAAGTCGATAAATCTGATTTTTCAACCGTAATTATTTTGTTAAAATTAACCAATAAAATTAATTCTTATATAACACATAAAAATCTACTGATAATTTGTCTATGACCAAAAAAAGTTTCAAGCCTCCCCCTTTTCAGGGAATAAAAAGCAGTCGTTAGCGTAGCTTCCCGTAGGGTGGGATAGCGAGGTTTCCTCTCCATATCAAATCGACCAAGAGAAGTAAAATCCTGTATCTTCAAACCTTCTTATTGCAGAAAGTACTGATAACTGATAACTGATAACTGAAATGACCATATCATCCCCACCGAAAAACTCGGAAATTATCCTAAATATAGAGCAAATAGAAACTTCAATTTTACAAAAAATTATAGCTCCCCTAGCTAATGAAATAGATAGGGATCAAGAAACATTAAAAACAGCTTTAATGACTCTAGGAAAATCGGGATTATTAGCATTAAAAATTCCGCAAAAGTGGGGTGGTCTAGAATTAAATCAACAAGAATTTTTTAACTATCAATTACTCATAGCAAGATATTCTGGTGCATTAGCTTTTCTCCAAACTCAACATCAAAGTGCAGCAGCAATGTTAGCATCAAGTCAAAACACTCAATTACAACAACAATATTTACCTCATTTAAGTCACGGCAAAATCTTGTTAGGAATAGGCTTTTCTCAACTCAGACGTTCTGGAGAACCACCTGTAAAAGCTTCTCCAACTAGAGGTGGATACTATATAGAAGGAATTGTTCCTTGGATAACTGGGTGGAGTATATTTCAGGAATTTATTCTTGCAGCAAAATTACCTGATGGCAGAGCAGTTTTTGGCATTCTTCCTTTGATTGATACCACTAAATTAAATGGTAGTATTACTTTCTCAGAAATAATGCCTTTATGCGCTATGACTTCAACTAATACTGTTAGTGCTACAGTAAAAAATTGGTTTTTACCTGATGAGCAAGTAGTTTCTATCAAACCTGTAAATTGGATTCACAATAGCGATCGACAAAAAGTTCTCGCTTTTAGTGCTTTTGCTTTAGGATGTGCTTTAGCAGGTATAGATATTATGAAAGCAACATCAAAAACTAAACCTCTTCCTTTTATTCCAGATGCAATTTCTTCCTTACAAATTCAGGTTGATAAATGTCGAAATGCCATAGAAGAAGCCAATAAAAATCCGGATACTGATTTTGCTGAAAAACTCCACCTCAGAGCAACAGCTATTAATTTAGCCCAGCGTTGTACTGCTGCTGCTGTTACTGTTTCTAGTGGCGCTGCTAATCACAAAAATCATGGAGCGCAACGGGTTTATCGCGAGGCTTTAGTATACACAGTTTCAGGTCAAACTACAGATATTATGGAAGCTACTCTCAAATGTTATAGCAGGGAACAGGGAACAGGGAACAGGGAACAGGGGGAAAAACATTTCCCTGTCTGAGGTTCATCATCAGCACAAGTCCTAATGGTACTTAGGGTTTGCTGAATAAAGTCTTTTTGTTGGGGTAGGAGACAGGAGACAGGAGACAGGAGACAGGAGACAGGAGACAGGAGTTAGGGGAATGAAGAGGAGATAGGAGTAAGAATTGTCTCTCAATTTTTCTGCCATAATTATCCCAAAATACTAATGCATGAGCTTTTTCCACCGAAAAGCTGGTACTTTTTTAGAATAGAAAAACGCTAAAACCTATATCAACCAATGCTTTAGTATTTAATCAGCAAGCCCTACTTAGACATTTTTTGGTAGGAAAAATGCTTTAAAGTCAGTCTAGACAAGGGAATTATTGTTTGGGTTGGCGATCGCCTCAGTCATACAATGCGTAAGGGCGAATGGCCATTTGCTAACGCAAAGCTGTCGCTAACGCCCCTACAATATATATTTTTTCCACTACTCCCTACTCCCTACTCCCTACTCCCTAAATAGATTCCAATGGCGTCCCTAACCATCCTGCAAAATTTTCTAATTGTTTGAGTGTGGTGCTGCTAAATGGTACTACTTGGTAATGACTAGGACTAGGAGCTGCTAAAGTTACCTTATGGGTCAGAAGTCGATCCTGATGAAAAACCGTCACTTCAATCGAATCTCCTGGTTGATAATCTTTGAGGCGATCGCTCAACTTATCAGCATTTACCCGAAAACCATCTATTGCCAATAACTCATCACCCGCATCCAATCCCGCCAATTGTGCTGGCCCTTGGGCTTCGACAAATTTAATTATTTCTTTACCATTTTTAGTGCTGACATTCATACCTAAATTAGGCCATTTATTGTCTTCTCTCTGAAGTCGTAATCCAAAAGGCTTGAGATACTCATCAAAAGGTAACTCATCTACACCATCAATATACCTCTCAAAAAAGTCATCCAAATTTACTTCTGCTACTTCTTCAATTACACTTTTCAGTTGTTCGGGAGTAAAGCCTATTTCTGGTTTACCAAACTGCTCCCACATTTGGCGCATTACATCATCTAACGAGTATTGATTTTGATGTTTTTCCCTAATTAATAAATCGAGCAATAAAGATACCATCGCTCCTTTTAAATAATAGGAAATCTGGCAATTATTGCTATTAGCATCCCGACGATAAAGTTTAATCCAAGCATCCCAACTAGACTCACTTAGGGGCTGTACCTTTCGTCCTATTGTTGTTAGGAAAAGTGTAATTTCTTTCCCTAATCCTTGTAAGAAAGTTTGAGCATCATAAACACCAGCTCTCAAAGGAATTAATAAATCATAATAGCTAGTTGTACCCTCACAAAACCATAGAGAAGGAGTATAGTTCTCCTGTTCATAATTAAATACTTCTAGAGCTTTAGGTCGAATACGCTTAACATTCCATAAGTGAAAAAATTCATGGGCAACTAATTGCATGAAGCGGTCGCGTTTTTCCTTACTCCTAAAACTAAATCTAGGATAATTTAAAGTACAGCTAAATTTATGCTCTAAACCACCAAACCCCTGTCCAGATATATGCAATAAAAATAGATATTTTTCATAAGGTAAACCACCAAAAAACTTTCCTTCCATATCAATAATTTTCTTGATATCTGGAATTAACTTTTCTGGTTCCGCATTACCTGTTCCCCAAATAGCTAACTGATGTGCTTTTCCTTGTACTTCAAATTGATATAATTGATGAGTACCTATTTCAAAAGGACTATCTACTAAAGTATCAAAATCTACTGCCTCAAATGTATTATCAGAACCTGGAATTTCTTGTAAAGAAGTCGCTACTTTCCAATCAGGTTTAGGTGGAATAATCTTTATCCAAATCGAATTTTTCTCAGCTCCAGGAATATCAAAAAACAAAGCTGCACCATTAAAATAACCATGTGTAGAGTCTAAATGATTAGTGCGTACTGTTAATTCATTTGCAAATATCCTGTACTGTACTATTACTTCAGAAGTTCCTGAAGTTTCTATTTGCCAATGATTTTTACTCAGCTTTTTCCAATGTAAAGAACATTCATTTTCACTATAAGCACAAAAATCTTGCAAATGTTTAGCATATTCTCTAACTAAGTAAGAACCTGGTGTCCATACAGGCATCTTTAAATCCAGTTTTCGATCTTTTTGTAGCGAAGGAGATAGTTGTTCAAGTTTGACACGCAAACTAACCTCAAACAGATGAGATTCTGGATGAGGCATAAATACTTGATATTGAATTGCTGGTTTTTTAACTGTGGGACTGAGGGATACTGTTCTAGCTTCAGTCATGGTTATTTATTTTTAATATGAACTATTTCCATTTGATTTTAGTATATATATTTTCTCTTAGTTCATCACATATTAATTAATATTATTTTTCAGACAAAACTTTCGATTAAAATTTTAATGTTTGAAACATTATTATTAATCTAGTCTATTGACTTGCTAAATGCATTAAATGTTTGAGATTAAGTAATTGAATTACTTGATATTCTGTATCTCTATTAATCCACCCCTTCGTCTGTAATTTTTCCATGATTTTGCTAGTTTCTTCGATTTTTATATCTGTGACATCAGCTAAATCTTGGTCAGGAACATTAAATATTTCACAGTTTTTTTCTGTAGTCTGACCGTAATTTTCTGCTAATTCAACTAATGTATTAGCTAGTTTTACGGCAGGGGGTCTATGACGCAGTTGATAACGAATGTTTGTTTGCCTGAGACGCTTGACCATAAGTTGAAGCATTCGATGATGTAGCTGAGGGTCTTTGAAGAGAGTTTGAATAAATCTTTGAGCTGAAATACTAATCAAACGTACTGGTGATAAGGCAACGACATCATTTGAGCGTGGTGACTCATCTAGAATAGCCATTTCTCCAAAAAAATCTCCTCTCCCTAGAATAGCCAGTGTCACTGAGTTGTCAGAGGACAATCTGCGTCTGACTTTGACCCAACCGGATACCACGAAGTAAACTGCATTACCCCAAGCATCTTCCATTAAAACTACTCTATCTGAGGGATATTCGTGTTTTACTGCAACTGAGAGTAGCCATTCCAAGGTTTCTGGGTTTGCTCCCTTAAACAGAGGAAAAAGCTCACTGAAAGCTTCTGTCTGCATGAAAATTAGTTATCTTTGTCGTATCTTGATGTTGTTAAACTGCTGCTCTATAAAATTGATACAAAACGTCACAAACAGTGACGAATTGATGTTTAATTCCTGCTTCCACTGATACCGTCGGCAGTTACTCATCCACAGGCATTGACGGTCGAACTGGCCGCATCCCTCAAATTAATACTTGCGTTTAAATCTCTATCTATTGATCAGCCACATTCTGGGCAATCATAAGTTCTTAGATTTAATGGCATATCTTGAACGTGACCGCAGTTAGAACAAGTCTTTGATGATGGAAAAAATCTATATACTATTCAGAGCGGCACAACCGTACCATTGGCACTTATACTCAAGCTGTCTCCGAAACTCATAAAATCCTTGGTCTGCACCTACCCCTCTAGCTCCCCTACCGGGAGGGGATGGGGGTGGGTTATGGTTAGTTAACATTCTCCACTAACATTCAAATATTCAATTACTACACTGCATTTTTTCTTCTTCCTTCTTCCTTCTGCCGAAATAACTAAAAAAACGGGCTAACCCGATCTTGGTTAACCCGCAAACTTGGGAACGCGCAAATAAATTACTTCTGCACAACCAACTTGACATTAGCGTTTTGCAGACCGCGTTGCTTAACAGCGGCTAAAGTTTTATTAACGGCATACTTCTGATTGATGGAGTTGATCAACTCAGTTTGATTGTGCTTTTTAGCAACACCCCAGAGGTCAGCGATCAGGTCAAAAGAACCATCACTGTTGGAAGACCAACCTAAATCATATTCACCTTCGAGAACAGCAACGATATCTGAACGTACACGTTGGCCATTGTAGCCACGAACATCAGCGTTAGTTTTAACTGTGATGCCCAAGTCACGCAGAGAAGCTTTTAAAATTTCAGAATCAGTGATCTTGGTACGCAGTGTGCTGAAGTGAGACATTCGAGTTTCCTCCTAATTTTAAAACTGAAAACAGAAACAACAACGGTTTTTATGAAAAGTTACCACTGCTCAGAATCGTTAAGTTGATATCGAGTCAAGGTGGTTTTTTTTAGGCACTGCTAGTAACTTTATCCATTACTAGCCTTTACTCCTGTTTGGACCAGGAGAAAGCTTTTAGAACTCCAGTCTTTGATACTCGGCGACTGAAGATGCAGCAGGCCGCGCACGTTGTCTTGCCCAATCTCGTAGTGCAGTAACCTGCTCTGTCATGGTTTTCGACAACGGTAGTGTAGATTTAATCGCGGCAATAATATCTAGCTGTGTAAATTCTCTATCTTGAGCAAATGCCTCATACATAGCAGCGATTATGGCTTGCTCTATTTCTGCACCTGAAAAGCCTTCGGAAACATTAGATAATTGATCGAGATCGAAGCGTTCAATTTCTCGACGTCTTTTTGCTAGGTGAATCTTGAAGATATCTTGACGTTCCTGTTTGTTTGGTAAATCTACAAAGAAAATTTCGTCAAATCTACCTTTACGCAAAAACTCTCCCGGTAAACGTTCTACTCGGTTGGCAGTTGCCATCACAAATACTGGGGAAGTTTTTTCTTGCATCCAGGTGAGGAATGAACCGAATATTCTACTTGAAGTACCTCCATCAGAGTCAGCTGAACCAGTACTACCAGCAAAAGCTTTATCCAACTCATCTATAAATAGTATGGCTGGTGATATTGACTCGGCTGTTTTTAGAGCATTTCGTAAATTAGCTTCAGAACGTCCTACCATTGAACCATCGTAGACACGTCCCATATCCAAGCGCAATAACGGTAAACCCCACAGGCGAGATGTAGTCTTTGCTATTAAAGATTTCCCACATCCAGGTATTCCCAGGATTAACATACCTTTTGGCTGAGGTAGGCCATATTCTCTAGCTCTCTCTGTGAAAGCATCAGAACGTTGTCTTAACCAGTGTTTAAGTTCCTCTAGCCCACCTACAGCATTAATAGTTTCATCCTCTTCGATGTACTCTAATATGCCGTTACGCTTGATTAGCTGCTTTTTCTCAGACAGTACAATCTCAACCTCTTGTTCAGTTAGACGTCCTGCTGTTACTTGAGCTTTGCGATATACCTTTTCAGCCTCATCTTTTGTAAGACCTAAAGCTGCTTTGAGGAGCTTTTCCCTTGTCTCTGTGGAAATGTTACGCTTCCCTAGATGTTGTGACAGGACTTTATTCAACTCCTTCATATCTGGTAGTGGAAAGTCAAGTACAACTACCTCCTTTTCTAGTTCTATCGGAACATTCTGTACTGGGGACATCAATATAATTGTTTTATCTGTGCCCTTGAAACTAGCGATCGCATCTCTTAACCACCTAGTAACTGGCGGTGAGTCAATAAATGGATGTAGGTCTTTGAATATGTATATTCCAGCGTTATTGCTAGTATCTCGCTGCCTGATTACCCACTCTATAGCTGCCTCTGGTGAGACTGTATTATGCTGAGTGGTGTTTTTGCTTTGACCGTACTCCACTATTCCGTGAGTTACTGTCCAAAGAAATACTCTTTTCTGAGACTGGGGCTTAAGTTGAGCTATAGCTGCAATTGCCTGCTCTGACCGTTCTTCCTCGGATGTCACGAGGTAGATCAGAGGATATTGAGCTTGGATGAGAATGTTAATTTCTTCTTTCATAGTCCTCGATCGTATAGAAACGGTACAGTTGATTACGGCTTAATTGAGTTTATGCTTGCTACCGTTCTTAGAAGCTTACAATAATCTGTAAAATTTACAGTTATCTGTTCTATTCCTGCTTCAACCTGGAAGTGTCGGCACTCCCCAGTCCACAAGCTGTAACGGTCGTTCGCGGAACGCGGAGCGTAGCTCTTACTGACCGCCATAGCTAGGTTTAAACTAGCATTCAAATTAGTCTTTCAGATGTAGTTGTTTCTACATTCATCAGCAGGGTACTAACTCTTGCTCTCCCGGTTGAGCTTTGGATTTTTCTGTTTCTGGGGTTTCCTTAACTGGAATATTTTGGTCTGCCAATACACTTGGCTGATTGTTCAGGGAGGCCAGTTCTCCTTCTCGCATTACAAGTGAACTCGTACACTCTGGACAAGTGTATACCCGGTGGGTTTGTCCATACATTGAACTTGTTTCATCAACCACCTCTGGGTGTTCCAGATAGAAAAGGATAGCTCTTTCTGCTATTGATGACATTGGTTCCGAGTCAACTGCTGCCCTGATTTTGAGCTTGCGATGCAGTTCTGGTTGGATGTATAATGTTACTTTTTGCTTGTCTTGCATATGACAGTCAACTTGTTTACCCGGGTATGTATATTACATTAACTACTCTTTTAGGGAATGTCAAGCGGTTAAACCGTTTTAACTCCAATATTGTAACATTTGTTTACACTTTATCAAAAGTAATTTACTGATTAAAAAAGCTATATTCTTCTGTGCATAAGACTTACAGCATTATGGAGACTATCAAGTTTTTTGCTTTTTTTGACTAAATAATTTAAACAATAATCAAAATTAGATTACATATTTCTTCGGAATTTTAGTAATTAACATATATTCTGCAAAATAGTAGAAATAATCCATATTTTTTAATATTTTTCATGGTTAATATCAAATCCGAAGGACTGGCAAAAACCCGTTTGAGTAAATCAATTAACGATGCGATTTGGGGGCCAATTTCTAACTATTTTAACTGTCAAAGCTGTTAGCGCAGTTCCTCCGCAGGAGGAAAATGCAGGAGGGGAAAACCATAGCAGTGAACCCCAAAAATACTAGCCAAGATTGCTCAAATTGTGGGGAAAAAGTCCCTAAAGAATTAAACATACGAACTCATTCTTGTCCGCATTGCGGTATTGTAATAGACTGCGACTTGTTTGCGTTTGCACAGCATCCCGTAGGGAAGCATGACCTAGGAAATGCGGCGATAAATATCAAAAATAGGGCGCTAGGGCCCAGACCTCCTTAAAGCACGCGCTTGTCCGACGGGATACCGGGACTACGAAACGAGAGAGCTTACACTATAGCCTCAGCTTAGTGTGGGAGATGTCACAATTTATATTTCTATAACATTGGTAGGGGAAAATGGCCATTCGCCCTTACCATATTGTATGACGATCGACGGAATTATATTACTCCGAAGCCAACGGATTTGATATAAGTGGACTGGATGTTAAACAACTGTCATCTGGAAATTGAAAGTGTAATCAGTTTTCCATAAAAATTAATATCAGAAAAATTTAGTTAGGTATTTGCTATATTTAGTTTATGGGATATTGCTCCAAACAATATCCTCAGTTAATCCCTAAATCCTTACTCCTATCCCTTGTCCAGCGCTTAGGCAAATGGGAGGTTTTCATTAATTGATAATTGATGATGGATAATGGATAATTGATAATTACCTCTGGTTAAAACCGTTACGGAATTGAATATAAGGAAATATTATTTCTTTTTTCCTCTTAAAAGGGGAGGCTTCAAAGCGCGAATTATTTAATTATTAATTATTAATTATTCGGTAATCAAAATAATGTTCTGTGGACTCTGAAAAATGACAATCAAAATTCCAATGGTCAAATTATTAGACAACTACTGAGTGCACTTCGAGGTGAAGCGAGCAGTAGCATAACTATGGAAAGTCAAAATGATGAAAAAATAGAAGAAGTACTTTCAGAAGTTAAGATGGAAAATATAATTGATGCCATTATTGAACAAGAAAGCAAAAAATTTGATGAGGAAAACGAACTTCCTGAATAATAGAAAAGAAAAAAGAAGGATGAAAAAAACAGCAAATTTAAAGTTTTTGCTGAACTATATGCTAGGAAATATTCATTATGGAACACCAAAAAATATTACCTATGGTTTGTGCAGTAGCGATCGCTACTCAACTCCTAGTGATAAAAGTACAGTCCAGTTTTGCCCAACTCACAAACTTAAATACTACAGTTGCTCAACTTAGTACATCTGATGATGAGGCAAATAATAGTCCCACTCGTTCAGTCAACCCTCAAAAGATACGTTACAGTCGCCGTTACGCATACAAATATGAATTTGATTGTACGCCAGAAAATCAAACTGCGCTAGTTGTATATCAAGCACGTCGTAGTCGTCAGGGTGAAATAGTTACATCCTGGAAGGAAGCGACTAAAAGACCTCTAATTCAATGGACACAGACAGGTTCGGTAGAATTTGGTGACAAGTATACTCCAGAAGTTCGTTGTCAGGCAGTTACAGATAGATTTAATCAGCATTTTCTGAGGGGAGGAAAACCAAATATGCCTCCTTTAAGTGAAGGAGTTGTTAATGGTGCGGCCGTAGTTTGTGCTGCTCAAGCAGGAAGTTGTAATTCTAGTAATTTATTGTGGACTCTGAGAAGTAATAATAGAGGTACGAACGGTAAAATTCTGATGAATTTAGTAAGTTCTCTTAAAGGTAATGCTAGTGCCTCGTTAATAATTGAAAGTGGGGACCCTGTGGAAGATCAAAGTCTTGAATGGGTTGAAAAGTTGGCGGTTATTGATGGGTTGAAAGCATCATCAGTGAATCAGGAAAAAATGCTGGAGGTGGATATGGAAAAGTTGATTGATCAAGTTATAGAAGAACAAAAAAAAATGGAAAATCGGGAGTTTTAAGGTTTTAAATGATAATTGTTAAACAAAAATTTTAGGGACAAAGAAATTCCCTTTAACTCAAATGAAACAATTGATAAGTTTAATGGCAATTATTCCAACTTTTTTGGAACTTTGTCTTTCTCAGGTAGCATCAACCCCTGAAGGAGTTAATCTTCCGCCAATTCAGGCAGCTTCTGTTTCTACTATTAAGAATAATCCTACTGTAGAGGCGATCTCTAGACCTGTAACTGTTAGATTATTAGGAGAAAATATTGCTGGTTCGGGAGTGATTATTTCTCGGAAAGGAACTGAGTATTTTGTTCTAACTTGCGCTCATGTACTTGATTCAAATCAAGAAAATAAATTGGCAGTTTTAACTGTAGATGGAAAGGAATATTCTGCTCACAAAGATACTAGATTTAATTTTAAAGATTTGGATTTGGCAATAGTTAAATTTTCCACAAATAATGAGTATAAAGTTGCTGTAGTCAATGCTAATTTTAACTTGAGTTTAGGAGAACAAGTTTATGTGGCTGGATTTCCTAACTATGAAAGGAAGGAAGTAAATTTAGTTACTACTGTAGATTTAGGAATTAAACCATATAATTTGACTAAGGGTAAGGTTATTCATCTACTTAATTTATCCTTGGAGAGAGGTTATAAAATTGGCATGAGTAATGAGATTGAAATTGGGATGAGTGGGGGACCAGTGTTGAATCAAAATGGTGAGTTAGTTGGAATTATTGGTCGAGCAAAATATGCTTTTGGTGGCTTTGATGCTTATCGATTTTCTGATGGTAGTCAACCATCGGAAGAACTATTGGATGAATTTGTTAGTGCTAGTTGGGCAATTCCTATTGCTAAGTTGAATCAACGGGATGATTTTGCAGAGATAGTCAAGTTTCACAGGAGTCAGGAGTCAGGAGTCAGGAGTCAGGTAGGGGAGATGGGGAGATTGGGAGATGGGGAGATTGGGAGATGGGGAGATTGGGAGATGGGGAGGTTGGGAGATGGGGAGATTGGGAGATGGGGAGATCAAGACACCTAGAAACAAAAATAAGAGTGCACAGTTTCTCCTCTTCTTTCTTCTTCTTTATTTCCTCCTGACTCCTCCGTCATTTATCTATAACTGTTCAACCGGACATGATATTAGAGATTTTTTTGAATAGGTGTAAAAAAATATGATTAAAATAAGACATATATTTACTGCCTCTATGACTGGATTTATTGTCAGTCTTGGTAGTGGGGTAGATGCAGTCCCTAGAAAATTAACAGTAGAAGAAATTAATTCTATAGCTAAACAAACTACTGTTCTAATTGCTCCTAAATTAACTAAAGAAGAAATCGATGATTTGTTAGATAAAAAACCTGTGAAAAAATGGACGGTAGGTTCTGGGGTAATTATTGCAAAAGAAGATAAAAAATATAAAGAAGGTAAAAAATATTATGTATTGACAGTAACTCATAACTTTAGTCAAAAACAGATAGCTGAAGACACAGATTATGGTATAGTAACAAGCGACCGAGACAAACGAGAAGTTCATCAGGTTACAGAAATAAATGATGGTAAGAAATGTAATGGTGACTTTTTCAGAAGAATAAAAAATCAAAAATTAGAAGCTGCTTTGGTAAGATTTGGTTGTTTTGAAAGACAAAAAATAAATGGTTATGACTTAGCAATAGTTAGTTTTGAAAGTGAAAAGAATTATCCTGTTGCTTCCTTAGGAAATGCTAGTCAATTAAAAGAGGGAGATAAAGTTTATATTTCTGGTTGGCCGAAAATTGAAGCAGAACCGAAACTCAAACCTGATGGAACTCCACAATTAGATTCAGAAGGAAAAATAATTTGTAAAGATCCTGCACCTCGAAGGCAAAGACGTCTTGCATGGGGACAATTACAAGCTTCTACTGCTGTTACTGAACAAGATAATGGCTATAGCTTATATTATACAGACCATACTCGTCCTGGAATGAGTGGTGGTCCTGTGTTTAATAGTGATGGTAAAGTAGTTGGAATTCACGGACGAGGTTCAGCGAATAAACTTATTTGTGGGCAAATATATCCACCAATATCTAATAATAATTCTACTTCAAAAGATTCATTACAAGCAGAAAATAATTGGCAGTATTATAGTGCATTTAAATCTCAAAATACTTGGCCACAAAATCAAAAACATCAGGCACAAAATGATTGGGAAATATTTAACGAATCTGAACCTCAAAATAACTTAGAAAAGGATTCAAATAACAATCAAAATAATTCAGATTTATTAGAGCAGGATAATAATTCAATCTTAAAAAGGATGTATAGTAGTGCCCAAAATGTTGATTATTCTCAACAATTAATTACACAGGTTGGTATGAATTTATCTTTTCAATTAGAAGCTCCTTCAAAAAGCCTAATTGAATCAGAAATCAAACAAGTTCCTAATATTCCAACTTCTCCTGAAAGTGGCATAGGCAAAAAGTCTGAATTTATCGACCCAAATGAAGCAAATGAGGGCGGTTTTGAAGACCCTAATGATACGATCGAAAATATCTATGAACTTTTTAAGTTTGATACGGAAAATATCATTCGAGACGAGCCATCAGCTGGAACTGAAAGCATATTACTAGGAAATTGAATAATTAATAATTGCATTCAATCAAAAAAATATGTAGTAAATAAGAATAATAAAAATGCTATATTTTTTGAGAAAAAAATCCGTAAAATTATCTATTTTTTTAGGTGGGATATTGCTTGGTTTGCTAGGAGCAACTCCTGCGATCGCTCAACTTTCTATAGCAGAAATTAATTCTATAGCTCGACAAACAACTGTATTAATTGCTCCTGCATTAACCCCTGAATTACGGCAAGACTTAGAAGAAAATCGTAATAACCCATTACAAAAATCAGGGATTTGGAATCCAGGTTCAGGAGTAATTATTGCTAAAACAGGAAATAAATATTATGTCTTAACTGTAGCTCATAATTTTCTACAAAAACACCTTGATAGTAAACATTATTGGCAGCAGTTGGGGGGTACTCCTTATTATGGAATTAGAACTTATGATGGGAAAGTTCATATTGTTAAAAACGTTAATGACCATCGGGGGTGTCCTCTAAAAGGTAATCCTAAATTAACAGTATTGGTAAGATTTGGCTGTCGCGATCGCTTTATTGCAGGTACAGATATAGTTGACCGCAGTATTGGAACAGATCGAATAAGAGGTATAGATTTAGCGATCGTCACCTTTGAAAGCACAAAAAGTTATACAGTTGCTCCTCTAGGAGACCCAGATAGTGTCAATATCAATGATAGAGTATATATTTCCGGTTGGCCTGACCCAGAAAAAGAGCAAGACCCGCAGACAGGAAGATGTCGTAACAGAGTAGCTCGCAGACAACGTCGTTTAGCTTGGGGTTTAGTTAGGGGAAAGATTAACCCCAATCCCGAGCATCTGGGTTATAGTATTTTTTACACTGATAAAACTGCTGCTGGTATGAGTGGGGGACCTGTATTTGATAGTAATGGTCGTGTAGTTGGCAGTCATGGATTAGGTAGTCAGAGCAAACCTTTATGTGGCGGGAGTCTTGAGGCAGGAGGTGAATCTGATTCGGATAATGTTTCGAGTAGTGAGAGTCTTGATTTTAATAAGTTGCAAAAGCGGTATAGCAGTGGCCAAAATGTTAATTATTTTGAGAATTTGCTTAAAGAGTTTAATTTTGATTTGGCTTTCAGACGAGAGCTAATTAGACCTGAAGTGATAAAAGCTGGTATCACATACATTCAAAATCTAGAAGTTGCTAGTAGTAGCGGTCAAGTAGAATTTGACGCAAGTGAAGATGTGTTTGATGACCCTAATGATGTTGTTGATGATATTTATAAACTGTATACGTTTGAGTTGGAGAACATGATTAGGGATGAACCTTCTGGTGGCCCTGAGAGTTTATTGTTAGATTGACTAATATAGCAATCACTAATGATTGAGATAGGTTGAGGTTATAAGAAGTCACATTAATTAACTACAATTTAAAGGCATTGTATAAGTAACAAATTTCTTTTTCAACTATTAATACTTTACAAAATCTTCATATATTAGAAATAATCAACAAATTGTTGTAATACCTACAGCAGGGTCTGTATAGCTGTTTATAGCAGTATTTATTCAGTTTTAAATTATCAAGATTTGGTAAAGACGGCATCAACCCTCTAGACAAATCTTTGATAAATTTGCAATTCTTAATTTATTAGGTGTACTTAGTAATCGATCAAACCCTTAAATAGAAATAAGATAAAACTTGAATGATAACTGCAAAAAAACTATTTTTAACTACGGTAGGAACAGCCATTATCGCCTTATCAGCAGGAATAGCAGAAGCTGCTATAGCTCAGAAAATTGTTGGAACTAATTCTTTATTGGAGCAAAACAATTCTTTTCAGGTTGACTTTGATGAATATCCTGATGAAACAGATATTACAGAACTAACTTTAGACCTGTCACCAAATCCAAATGCTGACTTTGATTTGGATAACAGATTTTTCTCCCCAGGAGAATTCGGATTTGCTTCTCAGGTAAGTAATACTAATAATTATTCTATGAGCAATTTATTCGTTAGCAATAATCAAAAGGTATTAACTTCTTCTTTTGCCACGGAAACATTTAGTGCAAATAATCTATTCCATTTTGGAATTAACATAGACTTTTTTGTTAATAGCTTTTTGCTATTCAATTGCATAATGCTGATGCTAATTTTGCTTGTAGAGATATTACCTTATCTGTATATTTAAGTTATTGCCAGTCTGATGCAGGAACTTTTAAGCTTGAAAGTTTAATCAGCTGTTCAGCATATCCAATTTTGGTCCAAGGCAACAGGCAACAGGGAATATAAAATCTAAATAATTTTTAGCCAATAGTCTCATCAAAATCTTTATCAGTCAATATTCTTGAACCTAATATAGTTTTGGTTTATTTTGCAATGGGTGGTCATGTCGTTAAGATTTGTGTGAAAAAAAAAGAGAGCGATCGCTCTCCATGTCTAAATTAACTTATACCAATTTGTTTATTACTTCTTATTTGCTGATACTATTTGTCACAAACATCAATCGCCCTTGGTATTACTTATAAATGGGAAAAATCTTCCACTTTTTCTATAGCTTAACTCCTCGAATTGAATAATCTAATAACTCTATTGGATGCATTAAAATCATTTTCTTTCCTTGTAATTCTAAATGCTTTTTAATCTGCAAAGAACATCCAGGATTAGCAGAAGCAATTAATTCTGCACCTGTATTCAACAAATTTTCTACTTTTTGTTCCCCCAACTCATCAGCTATTTCTGGTTGCAACATATTATAAACTCCAGCGCTTCCACAGCACAAAGAAGCATCTATTGGTTCGCGCAACTTCACTCCAGGAATTTTTTGTAATAGTTCTCGGGGTTGCAAACTAATTTTTTGACCGTGTAATAAATGACAAGCATCTTGATAAACTATAGTCAAATCTTCTGCCTCAGTTAAAGGAGAAAGTTTGGCTGTTAACCCCACATTTGCTAAAAATTCTTGCACATCTTTAACATTACTAGAAAACTCTTTTGCTTTGTCAGAATATTCAGAATCATCTTGGAGAATATTGCCGTATTCTTTCAGAGTATGACCGCAACCTGCAGCATTAATAATAACAGCATCAACACCGGTATTAGCAAAACTATCTATCATTTGTTTTGCCAAAGTATGAGCTTGTTTTGTTTGCCCTTGATGTTCTGGCAAAGCAGCACAACAACCTTGACTTTGAGGAATCACAACTTCGCAACCATTAGCAGTTAAAACTCGAATTGTTGCCTGATTAACTGGTGAGAAAAATATTCTTTGTACGCAACCTAAAATTAAACCGACTCGATAACGTTTTTCTCCTTGAGCAGGGATAACAGTAGGATAATTATCCTGGAAAGAATCAGCAGTAATTTCCGGTAAAATAGATTCCATTGCTGCTAATCTGGGGGATACTTTTTTCAGCAGTTCAGTAGCACGAAAAAATTTCTGGAATCCTAATTTTTGATACGCTAATAGAGGAACAAGTAATGGTCGTAATCTCTGAGGATATGGGAAAATATTAAAGATGAGATTGCGAATTAATTTGTCAGGTAAAGAACGTTTAATATTTCGTTCTACTTGCGGACGAGTTGCAGCAATTAATTTGTCATATTTAACATTAGATGGGCAAGTAGTTACACAGGCAAGACAACCTAAACAAGTATCAAAATGTTGGGAGGTAGTTTCATTGAGGGGTGCTTCTCCTTTGTTAATAGCATCCATAGCATAAATTCTGCCCCTGGGAGAATCCATTTCTTTACCAATTACCCTATAACTAGGACAGGTTGACAAACAAAATCCACAATGAACGCAAGCGTCAATTAATTCCGGTGATGGTGGTTTTTGAGAGTCAAAACTAGGGTTATCTGTTAAAGATTTTAAATGTGGATTTTGCTGTAAAAAGTTGCTTTCTTTGGCGGGAATTGCTCGATCATTTTGGGTGTTTATGTCTTTTATCTGCATATCTTATATTCAAATATTTGTTGATACTAACTTTAATTGATCGTGCTATACATCAGTCTTTTTGTCAATCGATCAATAGTAGGTAAGCATTTCCTACGGACTGCTGCGCAAACAGCTATTAGAAGTCAGCGCTTCCCTGCCGGATGTTACGCAAACAGCAATAAGACTCAGATGAGTTTAGTAAGCTCTAATTTGGCGTTAATTAATAAACTTTATTTAAAACCAAAAACAATAGCTGATGGCTGATGGCTGACGGCTGAATGCTTACATAGTAGAGAGCAACTACTAGCCCACTTGTAAATTTTGATTATAGCATTTAATAATACTTAATAAAACAAACTTGTTGTAGAGAATTTACTTATAAAGAATGTAATTTATGAGTATAACTATCAAAATAAGACAGGCTGTCATATTTGTTTGCAAAAAGTAAGAATTATATACCAAAAAAATTTTATATTTAAAATAAATATGACTATCATAGTTTAGTATTAACCATACTGAAAAATGACAGAGATTAATAATGACTACTTATTTATTTGACAACTTCTTGGGGCTTTCTTTACCAATGTCAGAACTACAAGAAGTTCCCCCTATAGCAGATGGTCCAGCTTTAGGAAGTTTCAATGCTTTTTTACCAGGGAATACATTACTAATAGAGGGAAGCTTTGGCGGACTATCAAGCCCTTTATTTCCTGTAGGAGCAGTAGACTCAGAGGGAAACCCTCAAAGCGCAATTCATGTTCATCAGGCTGAAGCAGGTCAGAATGGAGGTATTATCCGCAACTTAGATGTAATTGATAATGGTAATAGTTCCGGTACATTTAATGGCGCTTTTACTCTCACAGATGCAGAAACAGAAGCAGCAGAAGCAGACGGGTTGTATATAAATCTGCACACAGATAATAATCAAAGTGGAGAGCTACGAGGACAGGTAATTCTTTTCGACGATATAGAAACAGCAGTCAGTCTAGGGTTGCCCATGTCAGAAGCTTTTGAAGTACCACCAGTAGCAGATACCCCCGCAGAAGGAATAGTAGATGCCATTTTGATTGGTAATAACTTATTAATACAAGGAACTTTTTCAGACTTATCAAGCGATTTATTTCCGGTTGGCAATACAGACTCACAAGGAAATCCTCAAAGCGCCATTCATCTGCATCAGGGATTAGCTAATTCTAATGGTGGAATTATTCGTAACTTCGATGTAATTGATAATGGTGATGGGTCAGGTGGATTTTTTGGTAATTTTGCTTTAAGTCCCGATGAAGTAGTCGCTGCTGAGTCAGGGAATTTGTACATCAACCTGCATACAGACAATAATCAGAGTGGAGAATTACGCACTCAGGTTCTGCTCAACGAAACAGACCCAACAGGAGACGAGCTAGTAACATTTTTACCGATCTCAACTGTTCAACAAGTCGATCCAGTAGGACCTAGTGACGGTTCAGGATCTTTTTATGCGGCTCTTTCTGGCAATACTCTCAATATATCCGGTGGTTTTTCCGTTGTATCAAGTGATTTGTTGAATGTCGGACCCTCCGAAGACTCAGAGGGAAACCCTCAAAGTTCAGTTCACCTTCATTTGGGTGGACTTGGTGAGAATGGTGATATTTTACGCAACTTGACTGTGGTTGAAACTGATGGTGTTGGTGAAGGTTTCTTCTCTGGTAGTTTTACTCTGGATGAAACTGAAGTTGCAGCAGTAGAGTCAGGAGAAGTTTATCTTAATCTGCACACAGAAAATAATCCCAGTGGTGAATTACGCGGACAGGTGATTTTAGAAGATTTGGATACTGTAATTCCTCAAGAGGATGTGGTTTTTAATGGAGATAACCGTGACAATAATATTTTTGGAGGTACTGGTAACGATGAAATTGTTGGTTTTGCAGGAGATGATTTATTAAACGGGCGATCAGGTAACGATGAAATTGTTGGTGGTGATGGTAATGACAACCTCATTGGTGCTAATGGAAACGATACTTTATTCGGTCAGGATGGTAATGATGTTTTAGAAGGTCGCCCTGGGTTTGATATATTGCTTGGTGGAGACGGTAATGATATTCTCAATGGTGGTCAAGGTCGCGATCGCCTGAATGGTGGCCCTGGAAACGATGAATTAAATGGTGGAGCTAGTATAGACCGATTTATCTTTAACACCAACGAAGAGTTTGATTCTCAAGACATAGGTATAGACCAGATTAATGATTTTAATAGTGGGCAAGATTTAATTTTGCTTGACTTGGGAACTTTTACTGCTCTAGATAGTTCTCCTGGTATTGGTTTATCTGAAGGTGATTTTGCGATTGTTTCTAGTGAAGCTGATGCTGCAACCGCTGAAGCTGAAATTGTTTACAACTCCGCTAGTGGAGCATTGTATTATAATGCCAACGGTACTGCAGATGGGTTTGGTAGTGGCGCTCAATTTGCCACATTAGACGGCAGTCCAGATTTAGTAGCTAATGATTTTCAAGTTAGATAGAACCCGATCTTATATGAAATACGTTAATGTTTCCTACCAAAGATTGATGAGAAGATGGGGAGATGGGGAGTATTTTTTTACCTTTGAATTGCATAGAAAATAAACAACCGTTTTCAAATCGGTATTTTTGGAGAGGTCTAAGCTAAAAATCATTGAGATTTTATATTTCCTGTTGTCTTTTATTTGTTGCCTATTGCCTATTGCCTTCGACAAAAGTTTAGATATATTATTCAAGTACTGAAAAACTTATAGGAAAGTTGTCAGAAAAAGCCGAGTAAGTTCGTCTTAAGGATGGAACAAGCTTGACAAAAAAAATAAACAAGGATCAAGAAAGTAATGAAAAAAGCTCTGAAAATCGTTGCTTGTCTGCTCATAGCCTTGACGGTAGCATTGGCCACGAATGTATCTAATGCTAGTGCACAACCAGCAGCATGCGATAAGTCTTCAGCACCTACTTGTCAGACCATAGTATATCCTGGGGACTGTCAGGAAGTACCTCTGCCAGGATATAACTTGGCAGAAATTAAGATTGCTCTCCCTCCTGGTACCGGTGTCCCAGGGATTTATCCACCCCCAAAAATCTTTTACAATATCGACATTCCTGATACGGAGGTATCAGCACAACTAAATCTAGCAGCAACAGCGACATACACTTTTAATCCACTATCTAAATCTCAGGGCATAGTATGTAACGATTTATACCCTATTGCCCCAGGATATCCCATGCCATTTACACTTTCATGGAAGAATATTCCACCACAGTAATTAGGTAAAGAGTTGGACTATTAGGAGTCTTGAAATAATTAGACAAAGTTAGACATAATTATATATTTATTAAAATATAGTTATGTCTAGAAATGGTGCGTTACGACAGATTGTTAAATGCCTTTCACAGTCTGTCTAATGCATCCTAAAAATTTGGCACTAAATTGGCTGTGTTGGTCAACTACTGATTCTTATTAACTGGCAACTAATTAACCTTTATTGCCTTTTAAATCCCACCAACAAAAGAATGAGGATTAAGAATATTTTGCGGGTCAAATTGTTGTTTAATTCGGCGCATTATCTCAAGACCATTCTGATGATAACCCCAAACATCTAGTTTTTCTTTAATGTCTAATGGTGCTGCTAAAACTGTGAGAAATCCACCTTTAGATTCACACCAACGCCGTAATTCTAGAATAGTTTCAGGAGTAACAGAATTAAATTTTAATTCTCCCAAACCACTACCTGCATGAATTAATCCGAAACCAGTTTCTAGTGCTGTTCGCTCTAAAGTTTCTACAGCTTCAGTAGGAATAACTCCTATTTTACAAATTATTTCTGTATTTTGCTGAGAATGCCAGATTTGTTGTTTTAAATTTTGCCATAATTCTGCTTCATAATCATGGTAACGGGTGGAATTTAAACCTAAGCTATCTCCCACTTTTAATAATTGATTAGACTGCTCTTCAACACTCTCTATTATGCTTTGAAATCTAACCATTAATCCCACACCTTTACCTAAGTCTAATTGTTCAACTAAATTAGTAGAAAGTAAGTCAATAGCAACGGGTGTTAATGCTGAAGATAATAAAGTTTGAGTTGCTTTGGCAATGTTATTTTTTTCTCCTACTAAAACAACAGTACCGGATGCTTGTTGTAGAGGATAAACTCTCAGAGTAACTTGACTAATAATACCTAATGTGCCATAAGAACCTGTAAATAATTTCATTAGGTCGTAACCTGCCACATTTTTAACTACCCGTCCTCCCGCTTTAGCAACTTTTCCATCCGATCGCACAAAACTTATACCCAGTAGCATATCTCGTACACCCCGGTAGCGTTGACGAAGGGAACCTGTATCAGCAGTGGCAACGATACCGCCAATAGTAGCAGTTTCTGGATAAGCAGGGTCAATAGCGAGAAATTGACCTGTTTTTGCTAAGGTTTCCTGTAATTCTGCATATTTCATCCCAGGTTCCACCGTAACAGTTAAGTCTCCCACCGCGTGTTCGATCAGATGATTGAGGCGATCGCTACTAATAACGATTATTCCTTGTTTGTGAGTAGTTTGGTCTACTTTCATTAACCCTCCCCAATCAACTTTGCTACCGCTACCACAAGGTAATATTGCCCAATTATTTTTAGCGCAGCAAGTAACTATATTAGAGAGTTGTGCTTGAGTTTCTGGATAGACGATGCAGTTGACGGTAGTGTCGGGAGCGATCGCCTGTGATATTTGTTGTTTTTTTGTTTGGTCTACATCTTGCCACAAACTAATATTGTCTTTGCCGACAATAGTTTCTAATTCTTGTATGTTAAATGTATTTTCTTGGGAAATCACTATAATTAATTATGGATAGTATTAGTCAAATTATTTTTTTACAGTTTAGGGATTTAAAATAGGGCTTGCTGATTAAATCTTAAAGCATTTACAGATCAAGGTAAGTGCCTTTTTAGGTCTGAAATACCTTGGTTTTCAGCTGTTGATGCTCAAAAAGGAGCGCATTTCTGGCGCATAGTTGGGCAAAAAAATGATTCCCCTACTCCCCTACTCCCTTACTCCCCTTTTCCCCTCCTGGGAGGGGTTAGGGGTGGGTACCCTACTCCTTAAAAAAGACTTTTTCAGCAAACCCTAAAATAATTCCCTTTTCTTTTTATCACATATTTGTTGCATTTATTTGATTGACTTTTCGATGGTTTTATGATATTAATTTCTATAAAAATGAACCTCATAGTAATACCAAATTTCAAAAAGTTTGCTATATATATATCTTTATAGTTATGAGGAAGTAGGGATATAGGGAGATGGGGAGGTAGGGAGATGGTAATCAAATATAGCATTATTATTAGTAGAAAAAATTTCATCTACTTTCACTGGAGGAAACAAAAATTATGCTTACCACACTGCAAAAAAGAAAATGGACGCGCTTGTTTCAAGTCTATGATGCCGATCGAAATGGTACAGTAGAAAAAGAGGATTTTGAAGCAATATTTCAGAATCTTGCTAGAGCGCGTAATTTAACTGAGGAAATGCCACAATATCAGCAACTCTATGAAAAGTTTATGGAAGAGTGGGAATATTTGCAAAAGGATGCCGACAAGAACGGAAATGGTAAAATTGAGTTAGCAGAATGGCTCCAACACGCCGAGCGCCGTATCAAGAATCCAAATATATACCAGATACTTGTTGACTTAGCAGATCGGGTTTTCGAGTTATTGGATCTCGATGGAAATGGAGTTATTGGTGTGAAAGAGTACAAAACTTTTTATTGGAGCTGGCGAATTCCTCCAGATTTAGCTATAGAAATTTTTCCCAAGTTAGACCTAAATGGTGATGGCAGTATAACTAAAAAGGAGTTCTTGAAATTAGTACGGGAATTTCATCGTAGTGATGAACCTAATGCTCCCGGAAACTCACTTTTTGCTTTCTATACTACCACACTGCAAAAAAGAAAGTGGACGCGCTTGTTTCAAGTTTATGATGCCGATCGAAATGGTGCAGTAGAAAAAGAGGATTTTGAAGCAATATTTCATAATCTTGCTAGAGCGCGTAATTTAACTCAGGAAATGCCACAATACCAACAACTCTATGCAAAGTTTATGGAAGAGTGGGAATATTTGCAAAAGGATGCGGATAAAAATGGAAACGGTAAAATTGAGCTAGCAGAATGGCTCAAATATAGTCAACGTCGGATCAATAGTCCAAATATATACCAAATAGTTGTTGACCTAGCAAATCAGGTTTTCGAGTTATTGGATATTGATGGAAATGGGGTTATTGGGGTGGAAGAGTACAAAACTTTTTATTGGAGCTGGCGAATTCCTCCAGATTTAGCTATAGAAATTTTTCCCAAGTTAGACCTAAATGGTGATGGCAGTATAACTAAAAAGGAATTCTTGAAATTAGTACGGCAATTTTATCGTAGCGATGACCCTGATGCTCCCGGAAACTTATTTTTTGCTTATTACTAAATAGGAAAATTAATTATAATTCCCATTCCTCCTGACTTCTGGATTCTTGATTCTGGCTCCTGTCCCTACCAATGTTTTTAGACATCCCAATCATTACCAACCTTTTCCATCAGGCGGTTTAATATTACATATCCTTGTGGGTTGACAACAGTCAGGCGGATGATTGACGGGTCTTTAGGTCGGTGAGCAATAATATATTTGTGACTTCCGTTTCTAAAGGTATAAGTATAGCGTTTCCTGTTTCCTCTAATAGAAGCATTTTTCAAAGTTAGAGAACCGCCAGTTTTTCGATCTAGAGCTTCATAGGTATAGTTTCCGAACTCATCTAATTTCAGCCAAACAACCCAATTTTCGCTATTATCCATGAAAGCTCCAGTTGGACGGACAAAATCGGTAGGCATTGCAGAAACACTATGAGAATTTAAGGTAATATCTGCGATTGCAGGAGCAGATAAACCAATAACAGATGCCAGAGCAATTGCTTTGATATTCATATTTTTTTTCTCTTTCTTTATTTGTTTTAGTGGTGTATTGTCTTTCCTAATTAATTCTTCAAACTCAAAATTTTGTTTCCGTATTTATCATGCTATGAAAGTACCAGAATTAAATTTGGCACACATATAGCGCTACGCGTAAGTACAAAAGTTCAAAGTAATATTTGACTGAGTTTGAGCATTTATGAATGTCCGTGCCCTATTTGCGTAGTGCTATAAACCAGCATTCAATAGACTTATTTTTTTAGATATCGGTAGACAAATTAGAAATTGTCACTTTATATTATGTATAGTATCCGTTCATATATACTTCTTGTTTATTACAGATTTATGAGATATAGATGGGGTTATCGGTGTGGAAGAGTACAACACTTTTTGTTGGAACTTGCGACTTCTCCCACACTTTCTTAATGCACTACCAGAAAATATTAGGCTTGTTAAAGAATAGACTGAGAAAGGTTCTTTATACAATTCAACTACGAGGAGAAAATCCAGAAGCATACATGATTGAGTTAGCTAACTCAGCAATAGAGTTTTGGTTACAAAAGATATGATAGAGACAGTAATTTCCTTAATCAATTTATTATTACAACTCACTCTGATTATATTGAGCAATTAATTCCTGAAGTACAAATTGTGAGATTAGAGGTGTAATTGTGAGGGTTGTTAGTAGCGGAAAATTTATTTTTTGTGAAGGTAAAAAAAACAGTTTAGAAGAAAGATAAATACATATCCCTCAATAATTTTGGGGATTGGGCAGTTGCTAATATTGACATCTCTCAGTATCCTGACCTTAGAGAATTGCAGATAAAAATTGAGCAAATATAAAGCCATGTGCAACTTTTTTCAGCGGATGAGATTTAGAGAATTTTGAGAACTAGACTTTCCGTCAAAGACTCAGAAAAACTGATTATTTCATAGAAAGTTGCACACCGCGTAACTATAGAAATTATTATGGCTAATTGGCTAATTAATGAGGCTTGATTTAACGAAGTCAGAAGTCAAAAGTCAGAAGTTATTTTTGTGATAGGGATTTGATATTAAACCTGGCGATAAGCAATTACAGCATAAAAAGGGTCGCCTCCTCCTAAACCTAACATCTGCAAAAAACTAGGTACATTTGACTTCTGAGAAATTACTTCTACTTGACTAAAACCTGGAACTTCATTAGCACTTTTTACACTGTCAAAATAACGCTTTACTAACTCTACTCTTCCACTTTCCGAACCATCTCGCCAAGCACTAATAGCCTTCTGATAAAACATCCGATTAGAAAAGCTAATAATTGCTATCCCGCCAGGTTTCAAGATTCGATAAATCTCATAAAATATAGCATCAGGATATTGCAAATATTGAATCGAAACACAATTAACAACAGCATCAAAATCTTTGTCAGGAAAAGGTAGTTTTAAATCCTTGTTTAAATCTTGAACAAAGTAATGATTTAATTGACGATTTTTAGCCAACTCCTCCTCATTCATCCCATGTCCTTCAACATGAGCAAATTCCATATCCTGTGGTAAGTGAGAAACCCAACTACTCATCATATCTAAAATTCGAGTATTAGGTTTCAAGCGATCGCGATATAAATTTGTCAACTGGTCAATAAACCCCTCATCCACATGAGTAACAAATCTAGGGTCTAAATAAAACAGGCGATCGTCAGAGTCATCTAACTTCGTGCGTTGATTAGCTTGCAGTAACATAAATAGTCAAGGTGGGTTTACACTACACAATTTATTTTATCCGAATATTACGAATTGTAAAGTAAGCGATATAATAAAAAATATATAGCAATAGCTAGAGCAGTTAGGACAGAGACTGATAATGATCTTTAGGCATTGCTGAATTGAAGTATGAATGCGCGATTGTTTGGTTCTCGCCTTCGCCCCCTAAATGCCCATGGGGGACTTTTAGAGTTTGATTCCCCCCAAAATTGGGGGGTTAGGGGGGCTTGCATCATACCCAGAATCAGCAACGCCAATCTTTAGACAGAGAAATGTTTTTCAATCTGTTGCCTGTTCCCTGTTGCCTGTTGCCTGTTGCCTACTATGCAACTTCAGTAAATCAAATATTCAACCAAAATATGACTACAACAACTGCAGAAAAAATTACAACCAAACTCCCTCCCCTTATTCCCCGTGAAATTTTGTTTGGCAACCCCGAACGTACCAGTCCCAAACTTTCCCCCGATAGCAAATATCTGGCATACATTGCTCCAGATGAAAAAAATGTCTTACAAATATGGGTACGAACAATAGGTCAAGAAGACGATCGGCAACTTACCGCCGACAAAAAACGGGGTATTCGGATGTATTTCTGGACTTACAACGAACACCAACTAATATATCTTCAAGATGCTGATGGAGACGAAAACTATCATCTCTATCAAGTCAATATTCAATCAAATATGGTGCGCGACCTCACCCCATTCCAGGGAGTCAAAGCACAAGTAATAGATTTAGATCATAATTTCCCTGACCAAATATTGGTGGGTCTGAACCTGAAAAATCCTCAAAGCTTCGATGTTTACCGTATCAACCTCAATAATGGTGCAGTAGAATTTGACACCCACAACCCAGGCAATATTGTTGGTTGGACTGCTGATGCCAAATTCCAAATCCTGGCTGCAGCAACCATCACAGAGGATGGAGGTTCGGATTTACTGTATCGCGAAACCACAGAAAAATCTTGGGAAACTATGCGTCACTGGGGACCAGATGAAGATGGTGGGCCGAGTTTCTTCTCTAATGACGGCAAAACTCTCTATATATCAGCTAACCATGATGCTAATGCCATACGTTTACTAGGTCTCGATCTTGCTACTCGCGAAGAAAAAGTAATTGCTGAAGACCCCCAATATGACATTAGTGGCAGTTTAACTCATCCTATTACTCGTGCTATTGAAGCAGTGGGTTTCTACAAAGATAAATTAGAATGGCAGATTCTAGATGATAGTATTGCTGCTGATTTTGAATTTCTCAAGCAAGCGCACAAAGGTGAGTTTCGCATCGTTAGTCGTACCCTCGAAGACAATAACTGGTTGGTAGCTTATTTTACTGATGACGGACCTGTTTATTATCATACTTATGACCGCACTGCTAAAACGATAACTTTCCTCTTTAGCAACCAACCCCAACTCGAAGGTTTACAGTTGGCACCAATGGAACCCATTTCCTATACTGCTAGAGATGGTTTAACTATTCACGGTTATCTGACTAAACCTGTAGGTGTTCCAACTCCTGCGCCAGCAGTGCTTTTAGTTCATGGAGGACCATGGGCACGAGATACCTGGGGTTATAGACCGCAAACTCAGTGGTTAGCGAACCGAGGTTATGTTGTATTGCAAATTAATTTCCGGGGTTCGACTGGTTACGGTAAAGATTTTCTCAATGCTGGTAATCGGGAATGGGGAGCGAAAATGCACGACGATCTAATTGATGGAGTTAACTGGTTAGTTGAAAAGGGTATTGCTGACAAGGATCAAGTTGCTATCATGGGTGGTTCTTATGGTGGTTATGCAACATTAGCAGGGTTGACTTTTACCCCGGAAGTGTTTGCTGCTGGTGTGGATATTGTCGGACCGAGTAATTTGATCACTTTAATGCAAACTATTCCTCCTTATTGGGAACCTTTGAAGAAAGTGTTTTTCCATCGTGTGGGAAATTTGGAAACTGAAGCAGAGTTTTTGCAGTCGCGATCGCCTCTGTTTTTTGTAGATAAAATTGAGAAACCTTTGTTAATAGGTCAAGGGGCAAATGACCCACGGGTCAAAGAGTCAGAAAGTACACAAATTGTTAAGGCAATGGAAGACGCGGGTAAAGCGATTGAATATGTACTATATACAGATGAAGGACATGGTTTTGCCCGTCCAGAAAACCGTTTACATTTTTACGCGATCGCCGAGGAATTTTTAGCAAAATATCTGGGTGGAATATTTGAACCAGTAGGGAATATAGAAGGTCATTCTGGTGTAGTTCATTAGAGTAGGGGAGTGGGGGAGTAGGGGAGTAGGGGAGCGGGGGAGTAGGAAAGAAACTGAAATACATCCTCTTTCTTTTACAATGCGCCACCACCCAAAAGTTTCAAACTCACACAACGGAATATTTTTCCTTTTTTCTTGTGAAATACATCCTCTTTCTTTGGTAGTCCTGCGGAGCATAATGGTATATATAGCAAAAAAATACCAGGTACAGAAGTAAAAGGAATACCTGGCACGGGAGCAAGATGCTCCCACTGCCGTCTCTGATAACAAACATTGCCGGACAAAGCACCACCACCCAAAAGTTTAAAACTCACACAACACTAGATTTTTCCTTCTGCCTTCTTTAATTATTCATTATTCATTATTCATTATTCATTATTAATTGTTAAACCCTGCTATTCTTCTTCATGAAAACTATAAAAAAGATATTCATTTTTAAAACCATGTCTATCTAAGACATGATGAATTAACCCACGATCGATTAATAATTGACCAATCGAAATTGCTTCTTGTAAATTCAAATTTTGAGTCCTCATTAACCATTTTACTGCCTCAGAACCAACAAAACATTTTGGGTAAATACCCCACCGATGTCGGCGGTCTTTTATTGTTACTCCATGAGAACCATGCATTTCCTTAACTAAGGTATCTATGTCTATATTATTAAGAATTTCACTATCAATATTATCTATGGTTGATACAGTTAAATGATCCTCTTCATCTAGCTCTAAATTAGAAATTTTGCTTTCTAGTTTATGTACAAAACTATCAGGATAATAAAGTTTTACAGGTTGGGGAGTGTTTTTCTGCATCCAAGTCTGAATCATTTGCTCTATTTCTGGAGATTTTAAATGCAAATCTCGCTGAGGAAAAGGAATTTCAATTCCATATTTTCTGAGACTTGCTTCAATGCGATAATTGAGTTGGCTTTTGAGCCTACTTTTTGTCTGAGGTTCTCTAGTCCAAACAAGTAAATCAAAATTTAGAGAGCTATTGCCAAATTCTTGAAACCAAACTTCTGGCGATGGATGTAATAATACTTTTGGATGACTTTTAGCTACTTCTAAAATAGCTTTTCTAACTAACTTAATTTCAGAACCATAAGCAACTCCTATGGGAATTTTTATCCGAGAAACTGGGTTGTTATGACTCCAGTTTAAAACTTCATTTTCTAGAAAACGAGAGTTAGGAACAATTAAAGAAATCTTGTCTAAAGTAGTAATGTAAGTGCTGCGTAAACCAATCCGTTTAACAATACCTTCTAAATTTCCAACTTGAATAAAATCACCCACTTGAATAGGTCGCTCAAAAATTAGAATAATGCCACTCATGAAATTGTTAGCAATATTCTGTAGACCAAAACCGATACCTACACCAAGGACACTAGCAATAATTGCTAAAGAACTAACATCTACACCCCAAAGTTGCAGAATAATGAGTAGACCTAAGAAAATCAAGCCATACTGAACTAAGAAACTAACTGTATCTTGAACGCTCTGCTCTGCTCCTGTTAATCCAATAATTTTAGCTCTGAAGATTTTAATAAAATATCCTACTCCTTTCCACATTGCGATGGTTAATCCGACTAAAAACATTATGTCTAAAATGGAAAAACCTTTGCTGCCTAGAGTAAAAATAGGAGAAGTAAAGCTCTCGATTAAAATATTTAATACTTGATTACGATAGTCTCGAATTAATGGTATTAAATCGGTTATATAGAAGACAACTACTATCCAGACTATGACTCTAACAGCAATTCCTGTTAATGGCAAAATTGTAGGTAAATAATTGACAAATTGAGGATATCTTTCTTCAAATAAATTGCTGATTTTGAATTCAAATAAACGATAAGAAAACTCTAGAGCCAAAGCAGTTAAAATTAGAATAATACTGATGATTAATACTTTGAAAATATAACGTGGCTGACTTTCTATTTGAGCTAATTCCAAAGCTTCTTCAATTTTATATTTCCAGATTACTGCTTGTTCTTCTATCTTCATTCTTCCTTTGACATCTATTGCAGTTACTGTAAGAAGATAGTTACTATTAACACGCAGAATTGTTTCTTTATTTTGCTGGTCTATGTCTACCTCTATAGATTCACCTGAGTTTAAGATATCTTCTAATTTTGAACTGATGATTTCAGCCCGTTTAGCAGCCGTCAAATTTGTCTGGTCATTACCTGCTACTTGAAATAAGGCTTGACCATTAAGTTCTACTGGAGCTGTTTTGAAATTTTTGTTAGTAGAAGTAGATTGCCCCCAAGCTGGTACTATAAAAAATAATAAAGGTAGCAAAAAAGCAATTATTAATATTTGAATAATTTGTCTTTGAGCTGTTTTTCTCCTTAGTGGAAAAATCAAACGATTCTTTGTTGCTAGAGAGCGATATGTTCGTTCACTTCTTGCTACTTTTCTCAACTTTAGCCACAAATATTCATACCACATAGCTATCCTTGAAAACCTCAATGAACGTTTAATTATTAGACTAATTTACTGTGGAATATTTTACCGAAAAATTCAGGTATAAAGCCTCTCCATTCATGGAGAAAAAAGCGGTCGTTTGCTTTTGCTTCGCAAAACTGGCGTAACGCAACGCTGACGCGAAACGCGACAGCGGAACGGAGTTCTCTCTTCGCAGCTTCTCGCAGGGTGGGATGGTGAGGTCTCCTCGCGGGCCGACCATCGACCAAGAGAAGAAAAAAAATCCTTTTAACCAATCCTCTTATTTATTAAGAAGAGGTAATTCTAAATTCTTGAAGCACTAAATTTGTTAACTTATTGGTACTTTCTATTCCTGCTAAATTCTCTATTCCTACAGCAATTTTATCTGATTTTTTTTGATAACTTTAACATCTTAATAATTGATCGACTAAATTTGCTAATCTTTTACCACTATCATTTACTGCTAATTTTTCCGAACCCTGATTCATTTTCTCCAGTTTTTCTGGTGAATTTAATAACTCCAAAACTACTGTTTGAAGTTTATCTGAAGTTAATTCTGATTGAGTAAAAACTATTGCTGCTTCCTGATTCGCAAATACATTAGCATTATAAACTTGATGATTATCAGCAGCAAAAGGATAAGGAATTAAAATAGATGGTGTATGAGTAACTGCTAACTCTGTTAAAGTACCTGCTCCTGCTCTACTAATCACTAAATTTGCCCGCTGAAATAAACCAGCCATATTATTATAAAATGTCATGGGAAAATATTGGGGATGTTCTACACTAAAAGCATCTCGGTCATTTTCCCCAGTCTGGTGAATAATCCAAGCACCAGCATCAACCCATGCAGGAACACATTCTCTCACTAATTGGTTAACCGAAACTGCTCCTTGAGAACCCCCAACAACTGCAATCACAGGGACATTTTCTGGAATAGGTATATCTAACACTTGAGGAGACAAAAATTGCTCTCTGACAGGAGTACCTACATAAACCGTCTTACTATTAGGGAGATATTTTGCTCCTTCCTCAAAACCCACTGCCACTACATTACATAAACGACTAAACCAGCGTGTCACCTTCCCAGGTAAAACATTAGACTCATGGAGAATAACTGGTAAACCCAGGGAACGAGCAGCAAGAATGGCCGGAGCAGCAATATAACCACCAGTAGTAAACAATCCTTGAAAGTTTCCCTGCTTAAGTATATGTCTTACCTGTAGAATAGAGCCAATAAGTCCACTCAAAATTTTTAAAGTCCCCAGGCCCAATTTCTGCTGAAAACCTTCAACTGATATAGTATGGAGAGGATACTGGGATGGGACCAACTTAGTTTCTAGACGATTAGGTACTCCTAACCATTCGATCTGATAATCCTTTAATTGGTTAGCAGTGGCGATCGCTGGAAATAAATGTCCGCCAGTGCCACTGGCCGCGATTAACAATTTAATTGGTGTATTGGTCAAGGTTTCTTTCTCCCTGGTATAACAATAAAATAAGTCAAAAATCTTAAATCAAAAGGCCACATTCAATAATTAATAATTAATAATTAATAATTAATAATTAATAATTACCTCTCCTTAAAAAGAAGAGGCTTTAAACCTTAATTGTAAGCATTCAGCCATCAGCTATTGCTTTTAGTTTAGGAGAAAAGCAATATTTAACTGTCTTGCTACAAAAGTTGCCTCCCTTGCCCTTAAAGTCTATATTAATTTAAACACCGTCCTTTAAAGAGAGAGTCTTGTTGCTGTTAACGCAGTTCCTCCGGAGGAGGCTAGCTGACAGCTAATAGCTAAATGCTTACCCTTAATTATTCGTTAAAATCTTTTCTCTGTATCAGGTTCATCATCAACATAAGTCCTAATCAACTTGTTCCTTGCTATAACTTTCAGTTTTGCAGAAGGTCTAATATTTCATAATCAGTCTTTAAAAAATTAACACTCGGCAGAAATCAAACCTATGGCCATAGAATTCGATTCTAACAACTTTTATAAGTTAAAAATGATTATTTCTCAAATCTTATGTCGTTCCCAAAGCAAATTTTTGATTAAATCTCAGAAATTAATGACAACATTATTGAGTTTTTTATTACTGGGTTTAACTGTTTCTTCTGGAATAGTTTTATCTTCTAATTTGACTTTAGCTGAAGAACGAGATAAAACCCCTGATGAACTGACCGAACTTTTGAAAAAAATCGATCGAGCTGCCAGTCGTCAAGACTTAGATGATGTAATGGATTTCTATAGTAATGACTTTACGAACTCTGATGGTTTAAATCGGGAAAATTTGTCAGAAGCTTTATCTAAATTCTGGCAACTTTATCAATCAGTTAAATATCGTACTGAAGTAAAATCCTGGGAAACAGATGGCGATGCAATTGTGGCTGAAACTGTTACCTACATTACTGGTATTCAGCAAATGAACAATAGAAATATAAAATTAAAGTCTACTATTACTTCTAAACAGCGTTATGAAGATAAAAAAATTGTTGAACAAGAAATTTTAGCCGAGCGTAATCAACTTACATCAGGCAAAAATCCACCTACTATTAATGTCAATTTACCAGAAGAAGTAGAAGTAGGTGAAAAGTATAACTTTGATGTGATTGTTGCAGAACCTTTGGGCGAACAAATTATGTTAGGAGCTGCTTGGGAAGAACCAATTAATGAAAATTCTTATAATCTTGAGTCTGCTAATTTTAAATTAGAACTATTGCCTTCTGGGGGGATTTTTAAAATTGGTGAGGCTACAGAAAATTATCAAGATCGATGGTTATCAGCAGTTTTGATGCGAAAAGGAGGTATTACTATTAGTACCCATCGTTTAAGAGTTTTGGATAAGTTCTAAGGAGTCAGGAGTCAGTCCTCAGGAGTCAGGAGGGAAGAAAGAAGAAGAAAGGTAAGCATTCAGCTATTGAATGCTTACTGTCTAATAGTGTAAATAATTAAATCAAATTGATAAATTTATAGAATAGTAAATATGATTTCTGTTGAGGATAAAATAGTCTTAATTACAGGTGCTAGTAGTGGTATTGGAGAGTCTTGTGCTAATGTATTTGCTCAAGCAGGTGCAAATCTAATTTTGGCTGCTCGTCGCCAAGAAAAACTAGAAAAACTTGCTGATGAATTAACTAAAAAATTCCAGTGTAAAACTTATTTATTAAAGCTAGATGTACGCGATCGCCTAGCAGTAGAATCAGCAATAAATTCTTTGCCTGACCCTTGGAAAAATATTGATATTTTAATTAATAATGCTGGTTTAAGTCGTGGTTTAGATAAACTCCATGTTGGGGACTTCAACGATTGGGAAGAAATGATTGATACTAATGTTAAAGGATTACTATACATGACTCGCTATGTAGTGCCAGGAATGGTTAATCGTAGTCAAGGCCATATAGTTAATATTGGTTCTATTGCTGGTCGTGGTGCTTATCCCGGAGGTAATGTGTATTGTGCATCTAAAGCTGCTGTTAGAGCAATTTCTGAGGGGTTAAAACAGGATTTATTAGGAACTCCCGTGCGAGTAACCGAAATTCAACCAGGTTTAGTAGAGACAGAATTTAGTAATGTCCGATTCCATGGGGACACAGAAAAAGCTAAAAATGTTTACAAAGACTTGACACCATTAACCGGAGATGATATAGCAGATTTAGTATTTTTCTGCGTTACGCGATCGCCCCATGTTAATATTAGCGAACTATTGGTAGTACCCACGGACCAGGCCAATGCAACAATGGTTCATCGACATCAATAGAACTATCGAGAAATATAGCGCTACGCGCAAGTCAAAAGTCATAAGCCAGAAGTCAGAAGTAATTCCTAACTAACTTTGAGCATTTATAAATGTCCGCGCACTATTTGCGTAGTGCTATATAAAAAATTTTTCAGAATTTTCCAGAATGCTTCAATGACCTTGAGAAAGAAATGGTAGATGCACCCTGATGGATAGCCTCCGCCTTAATTGGTGGAGGTTTTTTTTTGACAGTAAAACCACAGAAAATCAAATTTATAATTCCCGGATTAAGTATCGGAAGATGGGAAAAAGAAATGGTAGATGCACCCTGATGGATAGCCTCCGCCTTAATTGGTGGAGGTTTTTTTTTGGCACTAAAACACTCTCAAATTAAATTTATAATTCCCGGATTAAGTATCGGAAGATGGGAAAAAGAAATGGTAGATGCACCCTGATGGATAGCCTCCGCCTTAATTGGTGGAGGTTTTTTTTTGGCACTAAAACACTCTCAAATTAAATTTATAATTCCCGGATTAAGTATCGGAAGATGGGAAAAAGAAATGGTAGATGCACCCTGATAGATAACCTCCGCCATAATTGGTGGAGGTTTTTTTTGCACAAAAACAGTAGAAAATCAAATTAATAATTCCCGGATTAAGTATAGGAATATGGGAAAAAGAAATGGTAGATGCACCCTGATAGATAACCTCCGCCATAATTGGTGGAGGTTTTTTTTGCACAAAAACAGTAGAAAATCAAATTAATAATTCCCGGATTAAGTATAGGAAGATGGGAAAAAGAAATGGTAGATGCACCCTGATAAGATAACCTCCGCTGTAATTGGTGGAGGTTTTTTTTTGGAACAAAAACAACAGAAAATTAAATTTATAATTCCCGGATTAAGGATAAGAATATGGGAAAAAGAAATGGTAGATGCACCCTGATAGATAACCTCCGCTGTAATTGGTGGAGGTTTTTTTTGCACAAAAACAGTAGAAAATTAAATTTATAATTCCCGGATTAAGTATGAGGAATATGGAAAAAGAAATGGTAGATGCACCCTGATAGACAACCTCCGCCATAATTGGTGGAGGTTTTTTTTTGACAGTAAAACACTCTCAAATTAAATTTATAATTCCCGGATTAAGTATGAGGAATATGGAAAAAGAAATGGTAGATGCACCCTGATAGACAACCTCCGCCATAATTGGTGGAGGTTTTTTTTGCACAAAAACAACAGAAAATCAAATTTATAATTCCCGGATTAAGGATAAGAATATGGGAAAAAGAAATGGTAGATGCACCCTGATAAGATAACCTCCGCTGTAATTGGTGGAGGTTTTTTTTTGGAACAAAAACAACAGAAAATCAAATTGATAATTCCCGGATTAAGGATAAGAATATGGGAAAAAGAAATGGTAGATGCACCCTGATAGATAGCCTCCGCCGTAATTGGTGGAGGTTTTTTTATTTAACAAATTTTCTTGATTTTGTCGCAATGTATGTAAAAATATAATTTCATAAGATACACCCTGATTAATAATTCCTGGCCAAAACTGGCTGGGTTTTTTTGTATGGAATTAGGACAACTAAGACAACAAAGTTTTTATCATTGTTAATATTTGACTAAAGGGATTTGGGGTGTAGATAAAGTTTTTATAAAGCAAGATGTTTCACTAATATATATTAGCCAAACTTTTACACAATCTTGACATTTTACCGATTATTATAAGGCTAATCTAAAATACAAATATTAATATTTCAAACAATTATGTCTGATTCCTCACCAAAAAATAACTGGTATCAAGACTTTAACCTGGAACAGAAATCCAATTGGTATGGCCAAATAGCAGATGCTTACGATAGAACTAGACCTCGTTATCCCCAACCATTAGTTAACCGTGTCGTAGAAATAACTCAACTTTCTTCTAATGCCAAGATTTTAGAAATAGGTTGTGCTACAGGAACAGCAACAACTAGCTTTGCCGATCTTGGTTTTTCTATGGTGTGTGTAGAACCAAATTCAGAATCTTATAAAATAGCTGTGAAAAATTGTGCTCACTATGAAAGAGTGAAAATCATCAATACTACTTTTGAAGAGTGGGAATTAGAAAAGAATCAGTTTGATGTAGTGCTTGCTGCTACTTCTTTTCACTGGGTATCCTCTGAATTTCGTTATGCTAAAACTGCTGAAGCTCTGAAAAACAATGGCTTTTTAGTTTTACTTTGGAATACTCCACCCCAACCAAGTCAAGATATTTATCAGGAATTATTAGATTCAGTTTATCAGAGCTGTACATCTGATTTAAAAGGGTATGAAGCGATCGCAACTCATCGAAAAAATATTAGTAGTATAGGAAATGCAGTTATTGACTCTGGTAAGTTTCAAAACTTAGTTTCCGAAGAATTAATATGTGAAGTAACTTATGATATTGATGATTATCTAGCACTTTTAAGCACCTTATCACCTTATATAGCAATGGATGCAAAGAAACGTCACACTTTATTTGAAAATTTAAGTACAATTTTAAAAAATTATCATGGCAATATTATAAACCTTTCTTACTTATCTGCACTTCAGATTGCTCAGAAAGTCTAATTTAACTGAGCTATAGCAGAAGGAAGAAGGAAGAAGGAAGAAGGAAGAAGGAAGAAGAAAGAAGGAAAATTCAGCTTTTGATATGTCCGCGCTCTTTCCTTCGACTGCTTTTGTTCCCTACTCCCCCACTCCCCCACTCCCCCGCTCCCCTACTCCCTTGTGTATCCGTGTATCCGTGCCATAATCAGTGTGAGCCTCCCCACACTCCTGCTCAACCTGTATTCCGCATTCCAGCAGCAATACCATTGAGAGTCAACAAAGCACCTTGTAACAACTCACCCTTACTATAGCGAGAGTGAATCACTCCTGGCGTACCTGTATCATGCTGACGCAGGCGTTTCAACAAAGCTACCTGCAACATACCTAGAGGAACAATATTAGCATTCCGCAACTGCACAGAACGCTGTAAATCTGGCTCTCCATCTAAAGGTCGTTGATGGCCAGAAATTTGTAAAACTAAATCCCGCGTTAGCTTATATTCAGTAGAAATTTGCTCAAACAAAGCCTCAAATCTTTCCCGGTCTTCTGGATTAGATAATTCTCGGACATAATAATGAGCCATTTGTAAATCTACCTTCGCTAGAGTCATCTCTACTTTAGAGATTGCAGTAGTGAAAAATGGCCATTTTAGATAAAAGTACTGAAAAAGTTTCAGGTGTTCTTCTGGTTGCTTTTGCACAAACTCTTGTAAAGCAGTTCCTACCCCATACCAAGCAGGTAGTAAGAAGCGACTTTGAGTCCAGCTAAATACCCAAGGAATTGCCCGTAAACCAGAAATTGTCTTCTTTTTATCATTTTTCCTCCGAGCTGGACGAGAACTAATTTGTAGTTGACTAATTTCTTGGATCGGGGTAACTTGATAGAAAAACTCTACTAAATCCGGTTGTTCATAAATCAGATGTCGGTAATGAGTGCGCGATCGCACCGCCAACTCTTCCATAATGTCATTCCAGGTGTCTATTTCATCAAACCCTGTATGTAGTAAACTAGCTTGAATAACTGCAGTAGTAACATTTTCTAAGTTATACATTGCCAACTGAGGTAGAGAATATTTAGACGCCAGCACCTCACCTTGTTCAGTAATCTTAATCCGCCCACTAATGCTCTTACCAGGTTGAGCCAAAATCGCTTTATAAGCAGGACCACCACCACGTCCTACCGAACCACCGCGCCCATGAAATATCCGCAATGCGATACCATATTCCTGACCAATTTGATGTAAAGCTTTTTGAGCTTTATGAATTTCCCAGTTACTACTGAGGAACCCAGAATCTTTATTACTATCTGAGTAACCAAGCATCACTTCTTGCAAATAAAGAGTCTTTAACTCAGATTGCATTTGAGAGTCTGCTGGTTCTTGTAATTGATTATATCCACCAGCAAGTGCTGCCCGATACAAAGGCAATTCAAATAAATCGTGCATTACCCTGGGAGCATTTCTCAAGTCTTCCACTGTCTCAAACAGAGGCACCACCTGAATCTCACTTGCACCAGTTGCCGGGTCATAAAGTCCTGCTTCTTGTGCTAGCAACAACACTTCCAACATATCGCTGACATCACGACTCATACTAATAATGTAAGTTTGGCAAATTTCCGGGCCAAACTCTACCTGTAGCTGTCGCAACATTCGGAAAGTGTTAATGATTTCGCAAGTTCTCTCAGAAAAAGGTAGTTCTGCAGGAATTAGTGGGCGACGAGTAGGCAATTCTGTTGATAGCCACTCAGTACGCTCTGCTTCTGACATTTCAATATAGGGTTTAGGCAGAATTTGTAAGTATTCAGTAACTTCATTAATCACAGCCTCATGGACGGAAGATTCCTGACGGATATCTAGTCGTGCTAAATTGAAGCCAAAAATTTCTACCTGACAAATGAGATTTTCCAAGTCACTACAGCTTAAACCAGTTTCGATCAAGTTACGTTGAATTAGTTGTAACTCTTCTAGAAATTCCGCACCAGAACGATAAACTGCTGCTGTTTCTCGACGTTGGGAGAGAACTTCCATTTGTCTTTGGAGGGAATCACCATTATACAAGCGCCAGTTGCGATCGCGAGTATTTTCCAAACGCTTTCTCACATAAGACAATTTCAAACGATAGGGTTCTCGCCGATAGCGAATTGCCCACTGGTCATATACTTCTGGCATTTGCAATTGGTCGCGGTCTAACGAGTCCAGCAGTTCTGGTAAAACATCACTCCAATGCAACGACAAACTTAAAAGTTCGATCAGGGAATCGACAATATCAATATACTTATCTAACGCTATCTTACGTTGATAGCAGGCTGTTTGCCAAGTTACCTCTGGCGTACAAAAAGGATTACCATCGCGGTCAGCTCCCACCCAAGACCCAAACTTACAGAAGTTGAAAGTAGGTGGTTTTAAGTAAGGGAAAGAACTATGCAGAGCTTGCTTAAACCTTTGGTATAGTTTGGGAGTAGCTTCAAACAACACTTCTTGAAAGTAATGAAGAGTCGTTTCTACTTCATCAAGTACAGTAGGCTTAAATTGGTGTAGTTCGTCTGTACGCCACCACAAACGAATTTCTTCTGTTAACTGTTCCTTGAGAGATTCTGTTTCCCAGGATGAAACCACAGAATTTTCCTGTTCTCCATCTACAGAAAATTCTGACAAACTTTCTTCTACTAGATCGAGCTGTTGGAAAATTTTGGCAATGCGTCGCTGTTTTGTTCTAATTGTATGACGTACAATTTCTGTAGGATGTGCTGTAAACACTAGACGGATATCTAAGTTATCAATTAATCGTTGAATTAATTGAGATGGTACGTTCAGAGTCCGCAATAGGGGAAATAGATAATGAAATGTCCCCTCTCCTTGAGGTTTACTTCTGTTATCGCTCCATACTGGAATACTTCCAACTCGCAATGAACAAGCTTCACCATCCTTAGCTTCATCGTCTTTAAATATTAGTTGTCCTAGACCTTTGTTATTAGAATAGGCTAACTGTTGAATTTTTTGTTCATAATGTTGTTCAACAATATTGATTAGCTGAAAATATATAGCAAAAGCTCGAGCTGCCCGAATTGCATCTTTGAGTTCTAACTGTTCAATAAGTTGTACAATTTCTGAATCTAGAAAGTTAAAAGCTTGTCCTTCTGGAGAATTAACCGAGCGCATTTTCTGAAGTATACTTACCAATTCTTGGCCACACTCTTGCTCTAGAACTAATTCCCACAAATTTTCAATTATTTTAATTCGATTACTCAGAAACAGACCTGAAGTTTTAGTCGGGGAATTGTTAACCCCTTGTTTTAGTGTTGTCTGTTCTGACTGTAGTAGTGAACTCATATTACCTATTCCTTAGTAGCTGCTGATATCAAAATAAATGTATTGTTTGATACTGTTACACTCTTTCAATGGGATTTAGTAGTACCAACTCCTCAAAATAGCTGTCGCTAATAGGGGATTTTTAAACTATTTTTAATCTATATATATCTGTATTCCTCATTAAGTACCTCTTTTTCCACCCTTTCTTTTAACAATAAATAACTTTTTGCTTCTCCCTATCAAAAGGAAGCGAGAGTCATTAATCTTTCTCTATAAATTTCGTGAGTCATTTTTCATCCACAGGTTAAACTGCCTAGCTCTTATCTGCCAAAATTTTTGTAGGCTATTGAGTAGCTTACATTTAGTCATAGGTCTAGTGTTAAAATACTTCTAATATCATGTCCGGATAATTAGTGATAAAAAAACTTTCTCTTTCTTTTCTTCTTTCTTCTCTCCTGAATTCTAAATTCTTAATTCTAAATTCTGAATTATGAGTAGTTTATTTATAACTGTTCAACCGGACATGATATAAGTTCTACATCACTAAACCAACTATCTGGTAATTTTGTTTTTGTTAATGTTTTTATAACATTTTGATTATTTTCCCAATCGTTAATCAGAAAAATGCCAAATACTAAACAAGCATCATGGAATAAATGTGCTTTTTTGACATATTCCACTTGCTTCAAGGAGTAGGGATAATGGGTCCCGTGACACCGTTTAACTATGCTCTACTATTGCGGTAGTTAGGTATAGGTGGTGCTGTCCCCTGCTATTCAGGTGGTTAACCTCAGTTGGCGGATGCTGTGCGCTACTGTTTTATTCACTGAACCTTATTTTATTAGATACTTTGGTTTGCTCTAGTTTTTTGCTGTTTTTTCGCCACCGCAAGTTCGGATCTTTTGACCTTCTCAGAACACTTTACCTATATGTAGTAGGGGGTTGCATATTTCAACTAACATTACTGTATCATACACTTGGGAGTAAAGTAGCCCTTTGAGAACTAGGCTTTCAGCAATGTTTTTTGTTAATTAATCACATAGTAGTAGAGGGTTTGAGCTAACCTATTGAAAAGGATGGCAGTTGTTGCACCCTTAATATTAAGTTTAAAAAATCTTCGGAATCTGTGGAAACTATAAAGAGTCAAATAAAATTAGGAATCTGATGAATTTTGGGGAAAATTAAGCATTGGTAGGCGATCGCCCCGGAAGATTTCCTCGCTATAGAGGCCAATTTCTGGTAATAATTCATTAATGGCTTTATTACCCAATAAGCCTAATAAAACAGGTCCAGTGGCCAAGCTAAGTAAAATATCTGAGGAAATTTTCCAACTGGGAGTTTTTAGTGTAGGATTTTCAGAGGAATTTTCTCGAAAGGATTGCATTGATGTTACCTCAGTAAGTGTGTACGGTAGAATTTAATATAGCAAGCTGAACAAGACTCAAGCATCGGAAGCCACTCAACAAAAATTCAATAATATTAAAGTTTGGTTGAATATTAATTGTTAATAGGGCAAGAAACCTAAAAGTGAGAAATAATTAATAAGTTTGACATGATAATATAGCATTTTCCATAATTCAAAGCTAAAATCAATAGAAATTTTTCTTAATTTATTAATCCGTGGCTCTTTCAGAGGCTGTTTGTCAACAAAAGTAAAGATAGGGTGTGTGACAGCACACTTACCATTTCTGGAATAATGGTCAGTTTTACGCCTCACGCACCGCCTGCTGTGGGAGGCGTGTGCTACTTAACACGCTTCGCACCCTGCGCGATCTAATATTTATTTGACAAATAATCTCTAACTTTCTGGTAAGATAATCATATAGTATAATAATATACGAATATACCCATAATTTTCAACTATATTGTGATAATTTTAGCAATAGGCTTTCCTTTATATATGTTTATACGCTACAGTCCAAAATGTCACTAACGAATAGTTAAGCCTAGCAAGGGAGTCTCCCACAAACAGGAGAAGATGAAAGGGAATAAAACTATATTGACGGAAAATCGATCTCCTTTAGGAGATTGGGCACAGGAAGCTTTGGGACTTCCAGAAGTGCAAGTACAGGTAAGATTGCGTGGCAATCATTTACATATTCTCTGTGAAGCTGAAAAATGTCCAGAAATGAACTTTGCACTAGCCCAGTTTTCCCAGGCACTGGGTCAGGTCGATCTAGAATCTTTACTACCTCCTAATCAACCTCGGATTTACCAGATGTTTTTATGTGGCCGAGCTTTAGGTCGCAGGAGACCTGACTGGACAGTAAAACTTGATGGTAATAAGGTAGTAACTCAGAGCCAACAGGTAAATACTCCTTCTCCTTCCTCTGGTTCAGAAGTTAATGCTCTTTTGAGGTCTAATGATGTTGCTCCTGCAAAACACCCACAAAATCAAAGTGATAGTCAAACTTTACCGGAAGAACATCTGACAAAAGTCACTGCTGGACAATCTCCGAAACTAGATATTAATCAAAATGCCTCTGAATTACTTTCAACTCCCCACAAGGCATCTGTATTGACAAATGACATATTAGACCATTCAGAACTGGTTTCATCACCAAAATTCCACTCAGAAAACTCTTCTGTTACAGAATCAAAACAGCCTAATGAATTAGAAGCAGAGTCAGAGAATACAACAGAAGAATTAGATCGGTATTTAATTGATTCTCCCCTTACGGTTTCCTATCAAAGATTGGCCAAGTATGGCCATCCAGATGCAATTGCTAGTTATCTTAGTGAAGTTTTAGGTGAGTTAGGGGTTTCTGTAAATGTCAGTATTCGAGAAAGACAACTTAAGGAAAAATTAACAGAAACTACCCCACAATTAGAAGATTCTGCCAAAAGTCCTGAATTGAAAACCCAGAAAATTCTATGGGTCTCTTGTGAAGCAGCTTATAGTCCAGCTCCATCTCTATTGGCAGAACCGATCGCCCAAAAACTTCGAGACTTAAAGCTCAAAGATTTCCATGAAGCTTTAATTTCTCTACTTGTTCAGGGTGAAACTGCACCGGACTGGATGTTGCGGGTGGACTTAACCCCACCAGACCTGATGCTACAAGAATGGGCAAGTTGGGGAGATGTGGCAGCAATTGAACGTTTGCTACAACAACAATTTGCTACTCTTGGAATCAAGATTCGAGCTACTCTCAAAGAATCTACATTACATTTATTTTGTACTAAAACTAATAACTCGAACCAAGAAGCTCCAGAGAAAAAGAAGACAAAAGAAGCGATCGCCTCTACATTATCTACTATTCTACCTAGAGGTATCCAAGCTGCTACCATCTATGGTTGTATTATTAATGAACCGGAACAAAAATCAGAGTCACCTGTTTGGATCGACTGGTTGAATTTACCAGCATCGGAAAATCCAGAGATGGCAGCAAGTGCTAAGGTTTTGGCAAGTCAGGGAAACTATGAAGCTATTAGTTTTCTGTTAAACAAATTACTTAATCCAAACCTCGATCAAAAATTACAAACAGGTGGTATCCGGGTACTAATATTACCTAAACAGGAATTATTGCACGTTATGAGTGAAGCTCCTACTTGTCCTTCTCAATCTCAAGTAGGACCGCCCATCGCTAAGTTTTTGCGTCAACTTCAAGTTCCTGGAATTAGTGGGGTCAGGGTATATGGCCGTCGTGCGGGTCAAAAATTGCCTTTGTGGCGCTATGGTATTAATTTTACTGCCAAAAGTCGTCAGTATTCGGAACAACCTCCGGAGTTTGCTGCTTCTGCAGAAATGGATTTGTTATTAGGAAAAAGAGCAGATAGTGTTTTTCTCAAGTTAACACCACAGAAAACTGAAAAATTTGACTCAAAGCTGTTAACTCCTCATCATAATTACACAGTTACAACACAACTTTTTACGGCTCTTCAACAGTTACTTATTACTTCTCGTTTGTTCATTCCTCATGAAGAATACTCTACACAAATGGGTAATTCATTAACATATAATACTGTTAATTCTGGTAAATGGGTTACTGCTTTTGCCTGTGCTGCTATGGGTATTTTGTTGACAGTTCAAACCGATCTAAAATTAGGTGCAGTATTAGAGGAACTTCCAGATATTTCCCTATCTGGAAATACTTGTCAGGGTCCGAATTGCCAAACTCCTACAGAAGTGAATGAAGATTCTGTGGAAGTTTCTGAATTTTCTACTTATCCTAGTTTCAATAGTCCGCAATTAGATGAACAGTTAGTTCGTTATCAACAGTATTTACAAGTAGAAAATAAACTACCAGATATTTTAATAGTTGGTAGTTCTAGAGCATTGAGAGGAGTTAATCCTACAGTACTTGAGGAAAGTTTAGCAACAGCAGGGTATCCAGATTTAAGAGTTTATAATTTTGGGATAAATGGGGCAACAGCTCAGGTAGTAGATTTAATTGTACGTCAGGTTTTACCAGCAGAACAACTGCCACCATTGATTATATTTGCTGATGGAGTTCGCGCTCTTAATAGTGGCAGAGAGGATCGAACTTTTGATATTATTGCGAGTTCTGAAGGTTATGAGGAAGTAGATGCTGGCACATTTACTATTGAGACAAATACATCAGAAACTTCTGTGAATTTTGGCATTAAAAAATACAAACAAATATTCAAAGAATTACAGGAAAAAATTGAGGAAATATCGCTTACTTATCAACAGCGCGACCGCCTCAAAAGTTTAATAAGTTCAATCATAAATAATCCCCAAGAAAATTGGAATTTTTGGCAGCAAAAAGAGGGCGAAAATGTAGCAGTAGAAGATGAAAATATTGATAAATTAGACCAATTTCAATCTAACGGTTTCCTACCAATTTCGATTAAGTTTGAGCCAGAAAATTACTATCAAAACTATGCTAAAGTTTCAGGTAAATATGATGCAGATTATGCTAACTTCCAGTTGCCAGGAAAACAAATAACTGCACTGAAAAATTTACTACAGTATACTCAGTCAATAGGGATTAATTTTGTATTTGTGAATATGCCTTTAACTACAGCATATTTAGATGAGGCACGAACTACCTATGAACAAAAATTTCAAGAATATATGCAGCAGTTACCTCTAGAATATTCAAACTTTTTATACCGAGATTTAGGTACTGCATGGCCAGATGCTTATGATAAATTTTCTGACCCTAGTCATTTGAATCTTTATGGAGCGATCGCTGTTTCTCAAAAGTTATCTGAGGATAATGTTATTCCTTGGGTCGGGAGTGGGGGAGTAGGGGAGTAGGGGAGTAGGGGGGTGGGGGAGTAGGGGAGTAGGGGAGTAGGGGAGTAGGGGAGTAGGGGAGTAGGGGGGTAGGGGAGTAGGGGGGTGGGGGAGTAGGGGAGATGAAAAGATTCTTAAGTAGCAGGATGTTTTGTATTTCATATCAGAACCTTAAAATTTAGGTTTTAAGTTTTAGGTGGAATTTTATTAGAATTAAATCCCTAATAACCTTGTAGAGACTGCCCATAAATGTAGGGTTTTAATATGAAATACAAAAAATTGTGCTACTTACAAATCTCCCTATCTCCCTATCAATCTTTGGTAGCAAACATTAACGTATTTCATTTCATATAATAACTGAATTACACTCTCCTCAATTTTCTCCTTCTTAATATTTTATAAATTGCTAATTCCTACTTGAGTTTATCGATAATTTGAAGTAGAGTTTTTCCTGATTTTAAAAATATTTAAGAGTATTTAAATAAATGATAAGGATTTGTAGGATAACACAATATATCGACAGTCTTTGCCCAGGTTGCTATACTTATCCCCACTATTGGCAGTCTATAAATTTTCGGATTATCATAGAGAAAAAAGGAGCTTGAATTCATCAAACTAGCTAAGGTGGACAAAAATTACAAAATTTACTATTAATGCTATTAGTTATGAATATATAGCAATCCTAAATAATTCGCGATTATTGTTATTGCTTCGGTGTTTCTAATTCTCTATTCCCTAAAATCCACAATATCTCACAACTCAAATAAGATTGCTATAACTTAATATTTGCTCATCGTACTATACTTCTTCCTTATTCTCTCATTAATTATGTGGACGATCCGTCAAAATAAAACCCATAAACAGAAAAACTGTATAGGCAAAATAATTTCGCAAAAAATTATTAAAATTACCGAAAAATTCAGGTATAAAGCCTCTCCATTCATGCAGAAAAAAGCGGTAGAGGGATGGATGGGTTTCCTAACCATATCCATGAGACCAAGAGAAGAAAAAAAATCCTTTGCTCCAATCCTCTTATCTATAAGAAGAGATAATTCTAAATTCTTAATTCTACATTCTAAATTCTTGAAGAGCATATTACTATTATTTTGTTTATCATTTCTACTGGTTATATTTATCATTCCTACAACTAGAGCTTCAACAACCAATATTTCAGCAAACCCACAACAAATTATTAGTGCCACAGAAATAGATGATTCTTATGAAAAATTAATTGATGGGTTTGAGAAATTAGAAGGGATGTTTACCATTTATAGGGATGAAGAAACAGGTAAAACATTAATGGAAGTTCAACCAGAACAACTTAATAAAAACTTCCTTTCTGTAATTACTTTAGAATCAGGTATTGGCGAGGCAGGTTTAATTAGTGGCTTACCAATGGGTGACTTTATCTTTCAATTGCGCCAACATCAAGAACAGATTCAATTTGTGGTGCCAAATATCAATTTTAGGACTAATGAATTAGACCCTCAAGCTCGTTCGATTAAACGTTCTTTTAGTGATTCAGTTTTATATTCTCTGCCTATTGAAGCAACTCATCCTCAAAGGAAAACATTATTGATTGACTTGGAAGATTTATTAATAGGAGAAATGAATTTACCATCATTAGAAAAAGCTTTGCCTTATGATTACTCAATAGATCTAACAAAGTCTTATATTAGTGATGCTAAAGCATTTCCTCTAAACATAGAACTGGAGTCAGTTTATGGTATTTTAAACGAAGATAATACAGTATATTTAGAATCTCTGCCAGATAGCCGCGCTTTTAACCTCAAAGTTCGCTACAGTTTTTCTGAATTGCCAATAAATAATGGTTATATTCCTCGATTAGCAGATGAAAGAGTAGGTTATTTTATTAGCGCTTATAAAGATGTTTCTGACAATAATCGTAGAGAATCTTATGTTCGTTATATTAATAGATGGCATTTAGAAAAACAAATTCCTAGCGCACCCTTATCTCCACCCCTAGAACCGATAACTTTCTGGATAGAAAATACAGTCCCAATCGAATATCGCGATGCCATTAGAGAAGGAATTTTAATGTGGAATAAAGCTTTTGAAAAAGCAGGATTTATTAATGCTATTCAAGCCAAACAAATGCCTGATGATGCTACTTGGGACCCGGCTGATATTCGTTACAATACAATTCGTTGGTCTACTACTTTTGAATCTTGGTTTCGAGGGATAGGTCCTTCCCGTGTCAATCCATTAACAGGGCAAATTTTAGATGCAGATATTATTCTCAATGCAGGTATTATTAGAGATATTAAATATGGCGAAATAGGCAGCATAATCTTACAAAATCAATCTCTGGCTGAAGCTTTTCAAACCAAGGATGGAAAAAGTTACAATCCCTGTGTATTAAATATGTATTCCCGCTATTTAGGAAATTTAGAAAGTGAGCCAGAAACTAATACTTCAAACAACAGTATAGAATCTATTATTCCTCAATCTCTACAAGCAAAATATCAATCTTCTCGGAAGTCGTCATTATCAAACTCTCACTCATCAGAACATATTTGTTTTGGTTGGGAGTCATCTCAACAGTTGGCAATAGGAGCAGTAGCAATGGATGCTTTGCAGAACATCGCACCCCAAAGCAGAGAAATGGAGAAATATGTAAATCAGTTCTTGAAACATCTCACTGCTCACGAAGTTGGACATACTCTTGGTCTTAGACATAATTTCCACGGTAGTACAATGCTCGAACCAGAACAGTTAAACGATACAACTATTACTCAAACAAAAGGGTTAGTAGCATCTGTAATGGATTATGTACCAGTTAATATAGCTCCACAAGGAAAAATACAAGGAGACTATTTTCCGACTGTAGTTGGTCCTTATGATGATTGGGCAATTGAATACGGTTATAAACCCAGTGGCACGACTAGCTATATAAGTGAAAAAGGATTCTTACAAGAGATTGCTAGAAGAGCGTCTCAACCAGAATTATCTTATGCTACAGATGAAGATTCTTATGATATTCTCGATCCAGCAGCAAATAGGTTTGACCTTAGTAACGATATATTGATTTATTCTCAGTGGCAACTGGATAACGCCCGGAATATTTGGGAAAGTTTAGAAAAACGCGTTCCTCAAAGTGATGAAAGTTACAGCGAAATCAGGGTAATGTTTGATACGGTATTTTTCTATTATATGCGGCAAATAATGGATACTACTTTGTATGTAGGCGGTCAGTCATTTAATCGGGAGAGTACGAAAAATACTAATGGACGATTACCATTTGAATCTATACCTGTAGAGCAACAACGCCAAGCATTAGAAATACTGGATAAATATGTTTTTGCTGAAGGTGCATTTCAGTTTGCACCAGATTTACTGAATAAGTTAGCTCCATCACGTTGGCGACATTGGGGAAGCTCTGTTTTAGTGTTTCCTTTGGATTATCCTATTCAAGATAATATTTCATTTCTACAGAGGATAGTTTTACGATCGCTCCTTTCTAATATTCGTTTGATTCGTCTACGAGATTTGGAGTTGAAAACAACCCCAGATAATGCTTTGAAACTACCGGAACTTTTTGAGACTCTGCAAAATAGTATCTGGACGGAAGTTTTAGAGTCTAGTGGTGGAGAAGTTAAGATTTCTGGTATGCGTCGCTCCCTGCAACGGGAACATCTAAATCTGCTAATTTCAATGGTATTGCGTAATCGTACTGTGCCTGAAGATGCTCGGAGTTTAGCTTGGTATCAATTGCGACAACTTGATGAAGATTTGGAGAAGATAATTAAAAAGCGGGGTAAGAAAATGGATGACTATACTAGAGCACATTTGGAGGAAACACGCGATCGAGTTGTGAAAACTTTGAATGCACAATTACAGTCTAATTAGCTAAGTTACAAAAGATATGGGGTGAGCAAGGATGCAAAGTCTTCCTCATCAATGTTATTTGTGGGTATTTAAAGAGATATGTATATAAGTAATTCTTTCTTTGCTATAAGTCAAAAAAATTTAATAATTGTAAAAATTATAAAAATAATATAAAGAAGCTATATAAACTTAATTTATCAAAATTTTGCTTTAGTAAAGTAACAAATCAAATTACGGAAATTCTTGATTAAATACAAAGACAACTAAATCAATGTATATCATAACTTTTAGAAAATATATCAATATCTAAATTATATAGATAAAGTAAGTAAGTACAAAAAAACAAAGTATTTAACAAAAATCAAAGTAGCTCATAAGCCTCTTTCTTTCTGCTTTCTGCTCTGTGCCAGCTGCCCTTCTCTAAGGATAAATTTTAACAACTACCTACTTAATATTAAAGTTGATTGACAAATGTGGCATGATGTATCATGGAATTTACAGGGTGTAATAAATATTTTTTGTGTAGTTACTATTAAAGCTAGGGAAAAATAACGATGCGGCCAATTCGACAAGGTGATGTAATATTACAACCAGTTAAGCTAACTTCAGGTAAAAAACTATCTCACCTGACCTTAGCAGAGGGAGAAGTTACTGGACACTCTCATCGTATTACTCGTGGAAATGCAGAGCTATGCGAAAAAGATGGCACTCTGTACCTGAAAGTTGTGTCAGAAAAAGTAACTTTAACCCACGAGGAACATAAGTCAATCGAAATTCCTCAAGGAAATTGGATGGTACGCATTCAGCGAGAATATGAACCTCTTGGATGGCACTATGTGGCAGACTAAAATTGAAAACCTAACAGCAGAACAAAAATCATTAATACCAATGTATCGGGAAAAGTGGCACAAGAATATGGTGTCAACTGACCCGATAGATAGGCAAAGGGCAACAAATGCAGTAAACGCAGCTTATTCTGCGATGGGAAAACCAGACCCAGAGATTCTATTTATCAGTAGTCCAGATGCGATAAAAGAGATAATAGGTTCGCGATCGCCTCAACGTTTAGTGCAAATGTTGGGCACTCCCTTACTAACTTCCTTACAAGTTCAACTCTCAGAAGAAATAGAAAGTCAAATTGATGAGCAACTATGGCTGAAACTGGAAAATGATTTGCCCAATGAAGAATTACTACAGCTAATGTTTATCTGGCAAGATGCTTTAGCTGAACACGCAGAATTATTAGGGGAGTTGTGGGTACAATGGCAAGGTGGCATTATCAGGCAAATCTGGGAACAGCAGCAAAAACAGTGGCGAAAACAACTAATAGAGTTTCCTGGAGGAGACCCTTTAATTAGATTCGGAGATTTAATTTGGCAACAAGTTGGACAACCCCTATCACAACATATAGAAGTTAATATATGGCAACATCTATCTAGTCAACCCTTGGTACGAGAGTGGGAAGAACAGATTAAGCAACCCCTGCAACAAATAGGGGATGCAATAGGGTTAGTCTCAAATATTAGCCAAAATTTGATGGCAAGTTCTATTGAAATGCTCGACTTCTGTATCTCTGTACTTGAGTGTAGTTACAACGAAAAAAAATGGCAGGCACTTCAAGGGTTGGTCAAAGAATGTGGGTTTGTGTTGCCACTAGAGAATACTTGTTTGGTATGCGATCGCCCGATCAAGTTATCTCTGGACGAACAAAATCGTTTTCATGCTGAAGGTGGGTCGGCAATTAGGTTTATTGATGGTTATCGGATCTATGCTTATCATGGGGTAAAGCTGCCAGAAAAATATGGATTATTATATCCCGAACGATGGCAAGTACGGTGGTTACTGGAAGAAAAAAATGCCGAACTACGACGAGTATTAATTCAGGGAATAGGTTACAGTAGAATTTGTCAGGAACTGCAAGCAGTAGAATTAGATAGTTGGCGAGAATATACTCTGTTAAGAATAGATAATGATATTGATGTTGAACCCATTTATCTATTAAAAATGACTTGCCCTAGTACAAATTATATTCATGCTACAAGAGTGCCGCCAGATATTAGTAAAGCGAGGGAAGCTATTGCTTGGGTAAATTGGGGAGTAGATCCAGAAGAGTTTATGGTGGAAACTTGAAATAGCAGTCAGCGGTCAGCGGTCAGCTATCAGCTTCTCGAAGTGTATAATGGGGGATACTCAAGAGAAGCTGCTCCGCGTCTACAAACCCCCATTAACACGCACCACGGGCTTTTTAAAGTATAGTGGGGGATGCCGAACCTTTGGATTTTTAGCTGATAGCTAAATAATGTTAGGCGATGAAAGTTACTCTTTTACAACATTATCAAAACACTTTAGAACAGTCGTTAGAAAAATTAAAAGCTTCTAATATTTCCCTGTCAAAGCAGGAAGTTATGGAAATTTTATTAACTAGGGATGCTCTTAATAAAGCATTATCAAATAAAATTAAGCCCTCTGCTTCTGCGATATTAAAAATTGAAAAATTAGATAGAAAACTTAGAGAAAATGCCGATGGATTAATTCAAGATATTAATTTAGCTGAATATCGAGAGAATTTCCCCAAAACCCCCGATGCTTGGTGGTGGTATTTAGATAATATTGTAGAGGAAAAAGCAAAAAAATCTCACCCTTGGAATCGCTTTGACTGGTTTTTTAGAGGAGTCAGAGGTATTTCTTTGATAGGAAACATAGCCCTTTCGCTAACGCTGGCTAGACTTTGGATTTTCAGTAGCACTTCTGACTTTATCGCCGCAGCAGCTATTGTTCCAGGTGTTTTATCATTACTGCAAGCTCAAAGTGAGTTAACGGAAACAGGAAAAAAAGGGTTCGATAAACTTTTAGAGAAAGTCAAAATCCCTCAACATTTTCACGAGGTGGTAAAGCTTGTTTCTAGTTTATTAATGACAGGATTGTTATTAGTAATTTGGTTTAACTTGCCATCTATTTCTAATCGCTACAAACTGGCAGGTCAAAAATTACAAGACCAGGAAAAATTAGCCTCAGCAGAAGAAAAATATTTACAAGCAATTAAGTTGGATTCTGATAATTTAGATGCTCGTTATAAGTTGGCAACCATCTATGAAGAATTACAGGACTTTGATAATGCCAAGAAACAATACATAATTGCTGCTAAAGGTGGATTTTTGGATGCTTACAATAATCTTGCTTATTGGTATATTCGGGAAAATAAGAATGATGAAGCGATAGATTTGCTGAATCAAGGTAAGCGACTTTTAGAGAAAACAGAACAGAATTTTGAGCAGTTAACGGATGTAAAAAAGCTCAATTTACAGACTCAAAAATATAGCTTATATAAAAATTTAGGATGGGCAAGATTTAAGCAAAAGCGAGATGAAGATGCTATGGCCTATCTTTTGCCTGCAATGGCTATTGCTAAAAATTCTAAATATCAGGAACATATCCGAAATCCAGGTGCAGTCTTTTGTATCTATAGTCAAGTCTTATTCAGGACAGATAAATCATCTTTTAAAGTGAAAGAAAGTTGGCAACAATGTCGTCAATTAATCGAATCTCGTCTAGCCGCGGGTGAGACTATTTATTCTGAAGAGTATGGATTATTATATGAAGCTAAACAACAATTAAAGCAATAAATAATGGTAAATTCTATGCTGAATTGGAAAGGGACAATTCAAGCTGTATTGACCTTAATACTTATGGCATGGGCAACTCCTGTGTTAAGCAGTCCCACTCATCACATAATTGATGTTCGGGGGAATGTCCAAGTAAAAAAGTCACAATGGAGAAGCTTTAATAAAGCTGAGTCTGGCATGACTCTCAGTGGTAGGGACAAAATTAAGCTAGGAAATAATGCTTCGGTAAGGATTTATTGTAGCAATGATAATCAACAGACAATTAATAAACCAGGAACATATCTTGTTTCTCGCGAATGTGCTGAAAAAAAACCTGTTCCTCAATTATGCGAAAAATGTAACAACGACTCCATAAAAATGTAACAACGACTCCAGAGCGATTAATCCTAGAGTAGACCAAACCCCTCTTATAAAGCTTAAAAAATAGGGGTGAGACAGAGAATTTGTTTGTACTATCTATTCTCTTAAAATTAGTTATCTTTGTTATCACTAATTATCCGGACATTATCAGGACTTACACAAATTCTTAGACAATACGCTATCTTTAGAGGGCGAATGCCATTCTATATATGGCGGTTCTGCGTAAGTCCTGATTATATTATTCAATATTAAAGAATTTTAGGAGCGAATGACCATAAAACCCCTACAGGGTTCCGGTTATCACGTTAGCATCTATCAGCAAAAGCGCTGTAATTAGGGCTTGATGATAAAATATAAAAGCACTGGTAAATAAAGGTTTTAGCCTGTTTGTCACCGAAAAAAGTACGGCTGTTTCAATTCACTTACCCTCCAAAAGTGAGAATTTTGGGGTGACTATGGCAGAAAAATCAAAGAACAATTATTCCTCTTACTTTCCCTGTCTTCCCACGCTCCCCACGCTTCCCACACTTCCCACACTTTTCACACTTTGCTTTTTTCAGCAAACCCTAATTATTCTGTCTGATCCCCCGAAATATTTTCCTCAATTGTTTGATAACATTCAGAAACAGAAGCTCTTTGTGTCATCGCAGTCACTAATGCTTGATAAGCAGATTGATGATTTTCTATTAAACTACGCGCTTGTAAAGATGCCCAACTTTGTTTCAGTTTAGATTCTGTAGAGCGCTTTAATTGTGTTAAAATTACCGTAATTTTTGCCCGGTCTTCTGCTCCACCCTCAGTATTACCATAAACTAAATCTTCTGCAGCAATACCCGCCATCCAGACAGTACAATATTGGTCAATCGTTTGTTCAGAAATCATTCCTCTCTGTAACTGAGCAGCCAACTTTTGGTCATCAAACCTAACCCCACCCTGAGCAGACTGACCTTGCCGAAATGCTTCCCATGCACTGAGAGCATACCCACTAACAGGAATTTCTAATAAATAAGCTACCAAAAAATGTCCAGCTTCGTGACGAATTATCCGCTCGCGTCTTTCTGAGGATGCACCTTCCACTAAGTCTACAATAATCATACTTCCCTGACCTTGCCATCCCAATGTATCTACAGTAACTAATACCATCACAGAAAAAGTAGCGATCGCGGGTATTACTGGGGATATATTAAAAATTGGTCCGAGTAAAGCAGACATTGTCAGTATAAAAATACTAATCGCAATAATATTCAGGGAAGTTTGTCTCATATAGCAAGGAAAATATAGTGTATAATAGTAGATATCTAATTTTCAGTTTGTTGCTCTTCTTCAAGTGACCTAGCTTGTTCAAAAGTTTGTGAACTATGACCATCGCCTACAAATCTCCAATGCCAGGGTTCATAACTAATACCTTGAGGATTATCTCTCGGAAACGATAACTCAAAACCATAATTACCTGCATTTTCTTGCAACCATTGGAAAGCTTTTGTATTTTCAAAACTAACTTTGAGATAACTATCTGGTACTCTAGCATCTCCAATATCAATGGCATATCCTGTATGATGTTCACTATAACCGGGAGGCGCACTAACTTCAGCTCGTTGATATGTTGCTTGTCCTCGCTTTGCCTTTAGCTCAAAAAACAAATATTCTTGATCTGCCAAAGTTCTGAACCCGGAAATAGGAACCAAATTAATATTTGCGGCCCAAGCGGCGTCTGTCATGGCATTAAATCTTTCTGCTGCATTTGAGCGGAGTCTGATATTTTGATTGCCAAAAACTGGTGTTAATTCCTGCCAAGTTGCTTCTTGATATGGCAAATGTCCAAGAATATTTTCTTTCTGCTCAATAGAAGGAGTCGGAGATGGTGAGGGGGTTACTACTGTAGGAGTTGGAGATGGTTCAACTAATTTTATACCTAAATTTTGTTTGATTTGGCTAACAAAAGCTTTGTCTTGAGTTTGATTAAGTTGGAAGTGCAGACCAATACTAATTATCAGAGCGATCGCTCCTACACCTAATAATTTCCAAATCTGCCATTTTTTCTGAGACTGAATAGGTTGCTGTTTTGGACTTTTGTCTTCATCTCTTACAGCTTCGGGAATGTCATCGACTAGCAATTTTGGTTCATCTGGAGATTTTTTCTTAAATAGACCGAGCTTATTCAAAATTTTCACTCCTGCACTTACACTGAAATCATCAATAATTAGAGCTTTGTTGATTGAGTTTTTGTCACCTTTGATAGTGCTGCACTAGGCTTACTATTTTTGTGACTACTCCATAAAATTGATCTAAATTATCACAATGTGACATTTACTCATCTTCAAATTTCTGCTTCATCATATTTAAGTCCCTACGGCTCAGTAGGGAATCTCCGCACCTTTAGGCCGGAGAGGATGTCAACATCTGTTTAATGGCCAGTTGCTGATTCTGTACTTTTTATCTCACTTACTCCATTATTATTGTCATTATTTTCGATTGTTTTTCTCGGTCTACCTGGTTTGCGCTTGTGGCGTTGACTAATAGACTTGTCACTAGCTACTGCTAATTCTTCTGGAGTACATTTTAATATATCCAGAATTTCTAGGTACTTTTGGGGAGTCATTGTTGGTTCAGTACGCCCCGTTTCCCAGTTACGAACACTGGTTTCGCTGATGCCTAGCCGATCTGCTACTTCTGCACGGGTAAGCCTCGCACGTTCTCTCAGGGCTTCCATATCCATATTTTTTATGTTTCCTCCAACAATTATCTACAGTATAACTTTTTTTGAAAACCAATTTAGACAATTTATCAAACTACTTTATTCTAAACTTGTTAAAATAGAATTGTCTAGGTTTTTTTAAAAAAAGACTGAATTAAGGCAGAAGGCAGAGGGCAGGAGGCAGGAGGCAGAAGTCATCCCTGACTGAGTTTGAGCATTTATAAATACCCTAATTTATATCTATTACTTGCGTAGTGCTATACACTTAATGACTATAAAAAACAACCCATAATCCGGAGATGCAAATTATAGCATAAATATTTAAAAAAGTCAATACTTTTCTACTTTAATCAACGGATTTTACTGTAGTTTTAAGCATTCAGCTATCAGTTCAAGTAATATTAATATTTCAAAATAGCTACAATTTATGGGTATATAAATTTTTTCCTCACACCAGAAACAGAAAGAAATATGTTTATGTCTGTTGAGACTTACCAAAATAATATCCAAAGTTTATTAGGCCAAATATTTTTTCTAATATTTGTATTTGCTCCCTTTATAATTTATTTTATCTATAAAAACTTTCCTAAAAATAATGCAATTATTCCTTATTACGCTAATTCAGCTAAAATTGATGAAAGAAGCTGAATAAAATAATGTAATGGGGTGATAAGTGTTTAAAAGGTAATTTTTTTCATCTTTTAAACTATGATGAATATAAATTAGCTTTACTTTTCATCAATTGAAAAATATTGTAAAAACCATTAGCACGAGAAGGAGTCAAGCTTGCTTTTAAACCTGTTTCTTGAATAAAATCTGGAGTTATTTGATTTATTTCTTGAGGAGTTAATCCATTAATTCCCTCAATTAATAAAGCCACTAATCCCTTTACTAACTGAGCATCAGAATCTCCTTGATACCAAACCTTACCATCATTTAAGTTGGCAGTAATATATACCTGAGATTGACAACCATAAACCTTGTTTTCTGGTATCTTTTCAGCTTCAGGAAAATCAGGTAATTTTTTGGCGTACCAAAGCAGTTGTTCATAGCGCAACTTATTAGAAGATGCCCGTTTGAATTTGTTAACAATACGTTCTAATGATGGTGGTAAAGCCATAGATAGCACTCAAACAAATAAAAGTAATTATGTAGTAAGTTAATTATAACAGATTTTTTGTGTGGAGTAAATCATAGAAAACCTTAAATAAATCTTTAATTTAAAATCTGATTTTTTGGCAAAAAATACGAGCTTAAGAAATGAATAAATCAACTAAATTGTTATTTAAATTGGATGTAGATTTTTATCTATAGCAGGTAGAAAAATAACTAATAAACTCAGAGAAGCTATCAAAAGTAAATTATATCACTTTTTATTTGTGAACTAAAGTTTATGCTTAATCTGAAAATACTAACCAATGAAAATAAGTGAGTATCAACGTGGATGAAATGATTACCAAATATAATAATAGTGAGGCTTGAAAATAATTTCAACATTACACTTAAATATAAGACCTAACCACTGAGAATCTGAAAGGAGGAAAAAACCTCCCACACCCATCTTTGTCTGATGTCAGGTACAATAGTTAAATAAACTTAACACTAATAGTTGTAATAAAAACTTCTTATGTCTCTTCCTATTCGCAACGTAGCCATCATTGCCCACGTTGACCATGGCAAAACAACCCTAGTTGACTCACTCCTCAAACAATCCGGTATCTTCCGCGAAGGGGAAGAGGTTCCTGATTGTGTAATGGACTCCAATGACTTGGAAAGGGAACGTGGGATTACAATTCTTTCCAAAAATACTGCCGTAAGATACAAGGATACTCTAATTAATATTGTTGATACCCCCGGTCACGCTGACTTTGGAGGAGAAGTAGAACGAGTCCTGGGTATGGTTGACGGTTGTTTACTAATTGTTGATGCTAATGAAGGCCCAATGCCTCAAACTCGCTTTGTCCTTAAAAAAGCTCTGGAAAAAGGATTACGGCCCATAGTTATCGTCAACAAAATTGACCGTCCCCGAGCTGACCCCCACGCTGCTGTGGATAAAGTTCTAGACCTATTTATAGAACTGGGAGCAGATGATGACCAATGTGACTTTCCATATTTGTTTGCCTCTGGTTTGGCAGGTTACGCCAAAAAAGAACTGGATGTAGAGTCAACAGATATGCAATGTTTATTCGATGCTATTTTAGATCATGTCCCACCACCAGTGGGAGACCCTGAAAAACCTCTACAGTTACAGGTGACAACTCTCGACTATTCAGAATATTTGGGCAGAATAGTTGTAGGTCGCATTCACAATGGTGTGATTAGGTCTGGGCAACAAGCAGCTATTGTCAAGGAAGATGGGACTGTTGTCAAATCAAAAATTTCTAAACTAATGGGTTTTGAAGGTCTGGCACGCATTGACATTGAAGAAGCTGCTGCTGGTAATCTTGTGGCAGTTGCTGGATTTAGTGATGCTAATATTGGTGAAACTATTACTTGTCCTAATGAACCTCAAGCACTACCTTTAATTAAGGTAGATGAACCTACTCTCCAAATGACTTTTTCTGTAAATGACTCTCCATTTGCTGGGAAAGAAGGAAAATTTGTAACTTCTCGACAAGTGCGCGATCGCTTAATGCGAGAGTTAGAAACTAATGTTGCATTGCGAGTAGAGGAAACTGACTCTCCAGAGAAATTTGCTGTTTCTGGTCGTGGGGAACTGCACTTAGGTATTTTGATTGAAACTATGCGTCGAGAAGGTTATGAGTTTCAAGTTTCCCAACCTCAAGTTATTTACCGGGAAGTCAATGGTCAACCATGCGAACCATTTGAACTTTTAGTAATGGATGTTCCTGAAGATGCTGTTGGTGGTTGCATTGAAAGAATAGGTCAGCGCAAAGGTGAAATGCAGAATATGCAGGTGGGTACAAATGGTCGTACTCAGTTAGATTTTTCTGTTCCTGCTCGTGGTTTGATTGGTTTCCGGGGTGAGTTTATGCGTTTGACTCGTGGGGAAGGTATTATGAACCACAGTTTCTTAGATTATCGTCCGTTTATTGGTGAGATTGAAGCGCGACGCAATGGGGTAATTATTGTATTTGAGGAAGGTGTGGCGACTTTTTATGCGTTGAAAAATGCTGAAGACCGTGGAGTGTTTTTTATTACTCCTGGTACGAAGGTTTATAAGGGTATGATTGTAGGAGAGCATAACCGTCCTCAAGATTTAGATTTGAATGTCTGTAAAACTAAGCAGTTGACTAACCATCGTTCTGCAACTGGGGATGAATTGGTGCAGTTACAATCGCCTGTGGATATGAGTTTGGAGCGAGCGTTGGAATATATTGGACCGGATGAGTTGGTGGAAATTACTCCTGAGTCAATTCGGTTGCGGAAGGTAAGTAAGAAGTTGGTGAAGCGTTAACGAAGTCAGAAGTCAGAAGTCAGAAGTCAGAAGTTAACCCACCCCTAACCCCTCCCAGGAGGGGAAGTAGGGGAGCGGGGGAGTGGGGGAGTGGGAGAGATCGAGACACCTAGAAGCAACAATCTATTACACAGTTTTAGGTGTGCTACTCCATTGCAATAATACTTACCGAATAATTGTGGTTTAAAGTCTCCCCTTTTTAGGGGGATAATAAAGAAAAATTTTCATGATTAGTCAATCCTATCCGTTTTAAAGGAGAGGTAATTATTAATTATTAATTATTAATTATTAATTATTAATTATTGAACCCTCCTCCCTGTTTCTAGAGATATTTAATGAACCTGTTAAGTAAATACCGAATAAACCCAGAGCAATTATTGTTGTGGGTTCGGGAACATCAACCTTAATAATCTCAGCATATAATATTGCATTTGCTACTGAATGTTCTGGGGAGTTAAACTCACTGAGAAAAGTATTACCACCGTCACTAGAAAAACCAGCTAATTTCAAGGTGTAATCTACTCCAGCAAAGTTAAAAGAATCATTTGTTAGACCATTAGCAGTAAAAAGAAGTATATCTCCATCTAAAACTGGGTCGTTGTAAATGTTAGGAGTATTGAAAATATTGAAGGTGTAGTTGAAGTTTTCTGCGTTGTTGAAAGGATTAGTAAAAGACAGTTCAACCTCTAGAGGAAAGTCTCCATTAAAACCATAGTAAGTAGCGCCATTACCATAGGTTAAATCACCAACAGCAAATAAAGTATTTACATCCGTGCTGAAACTTAAGCCATCATACTGAACATAATTTCTGAACGATGTAGTGGCAGCAATTCCCCAAGTTAATCTGTTATTTGTCCCACCGTTTTCATCTGAGAGAAATTCCACACCAGTAGATACAACGGGTAAACCCCAAGATCCAGATGATGTTCCAGAAAAAGTAATGGCTTGGGCGTTTTCTGTTGCTGCAAATAAGATAGTAGTAGTTGCTACTAAGGTTGTTAAAAGTTTAGGTATGTTCATTGCAAACTGTTCTGTTGATTTTTTATTTATATTAGTCCGTTGTTTCAATAGACTTATCCGGAAAATAAAGATATAAGATCAATTTTATCACAGGAAAATTTTAAGTAAATTTTCTGATATATTTAATAGCTTAGTTATTAATTTTACTTAGAGAACAACTTTAATTTTGGTAGTCCTAAACAGATAAGGATATTAGTTGCTACATTCCTTTAATTGTCAGAAGGTAGACTAGAAAAATCATTACTTGTTTACCACGACCATTCTTTGTATAAACTTTTTTAACTTTGAAAATTCATCTTTCTGAGCAATAATTCTGATTGGACGCACAAAATAGTATAGAAAAGATAGTGATTTTGGTAATGGCAGAAATTCTTGATCTTTTCCACTAGGTACAACAGAAAAGTAAATGATATTACGAGCTTTTCGGATTCTTCGCCTGAAGCTTCTTGTATATAAAAGGAAAAAGTGTAGAATAGAATGGGGAGCACTACTCAAAAAGCGAAAAAGAAAGTGCTCTAATTTTGTAGTTGGGGTACCTGGGGTAAATAAAAAACGTTTGCTTACTTGAGAAACAAGTAATTTAACAACTGGATCAGCTTTCTGGATTTTTTGCCCAATTGCTTCTGGAAAAGATACTCCCCAAAGTTCATTTATTAGTAAAAGAGCAAGGAATAGAAATTTCTTAATGCCGAGATTCTTTGAAGTTTCGATGACCATTTCCCAATCCATTTCTGGATGAACATAGATAAGTTGAGCCAAATCACATAGCCATTTTAGCTGTCTCCAACGATCCTTAGATCCATGTATACAGAGAATAACTATTAAATCCTCTGGGGGAAAGTGAAGTACTTTTTTGCCAGACAATTCCACTAATTCTAGTCGCTGCCAAAAAGGTTCAATATCAATGTCAAAAGGAATCATGCCACCACCTACATTGATATGCTTTGTAGCAATTTTCCAGTGCAGTTCTAGGAAAATATTTTTTTCATCATTAAATTTATAAAACTTGTAGTTGTAATGAAACTTCAGTAATTTTGATTCTTTGGCAAGGGTTTGAGTTGGTGTTTCATATCCTTCAGCAAGAAGTAATACTTTAGCCTTCAAAATATCCTGCTTGCGAATCAAAATATCTAAATCACCCCATTGTCGAAATCCGAGATTACCATAGACTGAAGCAGCTAAAACAGCTCCTTTAAAAGGGATAGCTGGTATGTCATTAGTCTCAAATAGTTCAAGTAACTTAAGAAGTTCGCTAGTTAGGGTAAGATTGTAGCTAGTGGTAGCATAAAAATTATCTTTGAGTTTGCTTAAAGTTGCTTGGGGAACTGACTCTGGGCAAATTGTGTTGAGGTTCCAGTAAAGGAGTGGTATTACCCCCTCTAGATTTGCTATCTCGATCAAGTACTCCCAATCAATATCTTTTTGGAGTAAGTTTTTAAGCTTCTCAGAATTTTTTGCATCTAGGTAGGTTCTAGCACAGCAAAGTAATAACTCGTTTTCAGGACGATTCTTTTTCATTGAAGACTGATTAAGGACTGGCGTTAAGGTAGTCACAAAGTTTTCATATATGATTATTGACTTGCGTTTCAAGAGCTTATTTGTGTTTGGCTTTTGAAGATTGCTTTTTCGTAAATTTGTTTTATTCTGTCTAAATATTCTTCTGGTATTTCACCAATCCATTTTTCTGTGATAATTTCATCTTCAATTGATACAGCAGTAGGATAAGCGTCTACCATATAGCCAAATAATAGTTTATCCATTGTGACTAAAGGAAAACGAACCATTTGTTCTTCCTTGAATTCGTCTAAATCTTCATTTTTAGCAGACATTATTCCTAATACTTGTGGTAAATCTTTTTGAGTATTCATCATATTCAAAAAAGGAATCCAACGTTTACAGTAAGGGCAATCTTGACTTAAGAAGACTACAAAATGAGAACCTTTTTGTAAATTATGAGGACTATTTTTTAACCAACGGCGTTTCCAATGATTACCGATTTTCAGGCGAGAAAAATCTATTAATGGTTTCTCTTGAGATTTCCAAGCCATTATGCAAGTTATCAACATTACTATCAAGGTTAATATCCATTGCCAAGTTTGAGTTTGATGATTGGGAATAGGATTGAACCAAGCAATTGTTAGTAATGTTATATAAACTATGTTGAGTAAAATACTTTGCAGGGGAGTAACAATAATTATTCCTCCATAGCAACCACAATATTCTGTTTTTCCTGTAGAAGTTGACCAAATGGTTAATATTGATAAAGCGATTAGTAAGACAATTGAACTAGGTATTAAATATTCAGGAAATATATTGAGAATTAAACCTAATCCTAAAGCAGATTCTATACTTATAAAGGCGATCGCTATTTGTGGGATAATGTTTGATGGAAATAGATTGTATCTGTAATTTTGTTGGATAAATTCTTGTGAGTCTATTGATTTAATTATTCCTGCAATTAAGAAGATAATACCTATAATAAATGCATGAAGATACATATTTTTTTCTTGATAAATTTGTTTTTATTGGCTTTATATTTTATGGCTGTCTTCACAAAGGTTTACTACAGTAAAAATTTATATATACCTAAACTTTAAAAAGACTTGATACTGCTCTGTAGGCTTCCCATAAACAACATACACGTACAAGGAGAATTTTTCATACATAACTAATGATATTACGGGCATTTACAAATACAATCAATAAACACAGAAACTTTGAGTAAACCAGGTGGTACATTATCGCGGTCAAAGTCTGTACCTTTAATTACCGTAATTGTCAACTCTTTTATTGTTTTTGTACAAGGTGATTTACACTTACATTTAGCATTTTGTCTGGCTCTAATTGTAGCAGTTCTTTCATCAGCAGCTATTGCCATACCTACAATAACTGTACTGCGTTCACATGTACATTTTTGTGAAGCAGCCATCACAGGTGCTGGTGCAACAATTGACTTAACAACAGGAAACATAGAACCAACAGCAAACCCACCAACTAAAACACCTGTTTTAATAACCTTCCGTCTAGAAACACTAGCTATTCCTGTTGGTTGTTTGAGATACTCTTTAATCAGTTGATAACGCTCCAATTCTTCCAAAGTCAGCCAAACTAATCCCCTCATATCCACATCTTCAGTCTGTGAAACATCCAATTCTTTTTCTAATAATTGAGCAATATCTTTAACTGAATGCTGACCATCACAAAGCTCCCAAACTCTAGCTGCCATAGGATTCAAACAATGAGAACTATTATTTACTTCGTCATAAACAATGACTTCATTTCCAACTGATTGAATTAACAGTTTTTCACTTCTTGCTACAGGTATCATTTTTTTTATTTCTCCTTATTATGTAATTAATTCAACAAAGCTATAGCCGTCTCATCTGCTTCACCACGCTTTCCTTCAACACATACAGCATCAGCTACAGCACGAGACAAAATAGGTAAAGCAAACTCAGGACGAAGACGAGCAACAATGGTATTATCTAAAAGTGCTAACACCGCTTGACCAGCAGAAATAGAAGTCGGACTCCATTGAATTCCTGCTCTATATTGAGTATGGACTACCATACCAATAGGTATTGGCTCAATTCCTGCCTTTCCACCTAATTCCTCCACAGAACATCTTCTAACTCCCTGATCCTCATCTTGCCTAATAGATAAAGGTCGAGCATAGGGGTGAACCAGTCCATTAGCATCCAACACAGCATACTCATCTGAATAATAAATAGCTCCTGCCTTCACTAAAGCTGCAATTAAGGTTGTTTTGCCACTAAAACTACGTCCAGGAATAACAATAGCTTTTCCTTGCCAACCAACTACCCCCGCATGAACAAACAATCTATCTTGAACTGCTATACCTATCTGCAAGCGTAAATCAGAGTCCAGAGTAGCCAAAGCTTCCCCTAGCTCAGTTGTCTCAGTTAGTTTTTCTTGATTACGATAAAGCTGATAATAACCATGGGTATCACAGCTATCAAGAGTTTCAGTCATAATCAGCGAATACAACTCATCTACAATAGGTGACGCAGATGACTCCCACCCAGGAGGTAGATAATTTAAAAGCTCTTTTAAAACTGTTGACTCATTGACCCGAATACCGATACGAATACCATAACTGACTAGAGACAATTGACCATTCCACTGGATGTTATCTAATACCCCTAATTCAATATTGTCCTCAGCAGGACTTGTGAATTTATAAGTAGAAGTAGGGCAACCATAATGTAATTGAGCCTCACTCATCTTTAATTTTGTTCCTGAGAATGTAATTTAATCATTTTGTGAAACCTCAAAATTTTTATAGATATAAGTTAGTTTGGCATCCTAGTTATAATCCCACAAAAATCCCAATCCGATCGTTCACTTTTCTGTTCACCTATCCGTTCATTTACTGATTAAAAGTGTTCACTTACCTGTTCAAAATGTTCAAAACCTGTTCAAAACCTGTTCAAAATCAAAAAATAGGCCAAAAACATTAGGGGATAATACGGAAAACCTGCATCAAGTAGATATGAGTTAGTCCCAGTCAAGGTCCAAGTGTAAATCTAAATTCTAGTCAAGAGTCAACAACTTGTCCAAATATAATCAGGACTTACGCAAAGACACTATGTATAGAGTCCAGTAACTATTGTCCAATAGTTGCAAGTACTATATATAGCGTATCTGCGTAAGTCCTAATAATGCTTCCTTGTTTACCCAGCATTCCGCAAGAAAGTAAGCAGGGAGTTTGACTTTTTGCTCAAGTTAAGTTGCGATCGCTTAATTGCCACATTCGGAAATCTTGACTACGAGGATAATTCAAATCTATTTGAACATCTGCTACTGATATTAACTATTAGCTCTTATTTGAACAAGATTTTTCATAATGAACTGTTTTTTCAACTGTTTGTATTTCATTAGGAGGTACAGTTCTTTCATCCATAAAGTAAATAATTAAACCATCTAATTGTTTTTTTCCTTTATGAGTAGAATTCCATTGACGACAAAGATAAGCTGCATAATGAGGATATAATTTTTTTCCTACTGCACGGTTAAGAGTTATCAAATAAACTCGCCATTGAATTGTTTCATAAAATTCTTGACGCTGTTTAATATTTGGTTTATCCCAAGTAATTGGTTGTTCTTCTGCTAAAACATTAACTGTACTTCCATCTTTTAATTTACCTTCAATAACGTGCCAACCATCATCTCTGGGCGGTGCAGGAGCAAAAATACTCCATATTTGATCTAAACGAGTCATGTAACCAATAGGATGAATATATTGAAAAGTTCGTCTATTTAGTAGTTTATGAGTAGCTGTAATCCAATCATTTTTCTGTTCTTGACGCCAAGCATAGGTTTGTTTGACAAAACTTCTCAAATTCCACATCGTAGTAAGTAGAAGTAAAGTAACAGTAATAAAGTTGAAAATTAAGGAAGGGCAAACTTCAATTGGTCGAAATTTTAAAGGTGCAGTAAACTTGCCTGCAAATTGACGATTAGAAGCAATTTTTTCATAAATTTTAGTACCTAAAGATTTTAAAGGTTGCCATTTTAAGATAGGTACAAGAAAACTAAATAAAGGAGATAAACTCACTACATAAATTATTCCTTCCCATTTGAAGTAACGATTTTGTTGCCAATCTTCTACTACCCAAGAATTTTCGGCTAACATATCCTCATAAATAGATGGATAATCTTGTGCCATTAATACAGGGGTTTTCGGCAAAATTAACAAGGTACGCAATAAATAAACTACCTTTTTACAAAAACCACAATCAGCATCGTAATAAATGGTTAATCCTTGACGTTGTTGATTTTCTATTTTTTGTTCTGCTTTATCCCAAATTACACTAGGTATTAATGCTAACCACATACAGATACTTAGATAACTTAAAATTCCGATGTGAAAACATAGTTCAAAACCAATATGTAATAAGACAAAAGAAACAATTGCTATACAACGGAATAAAGCATTCCGAAAAGGGATAAATATGATTAACGGACCAACCCACTCAAAAATAAGTGCAGAAATAGTCAGTAATTTTAAAATTTCTTGAGGAAAAGTCAATAAAAATTGAGCAAATGCTGTGGAATATTGGTCAAAACTTAATGAGTAATAAACAGCGTCTCCATCAGGCCACCAAATGTCACTTTTGGTTTTAAAAGCTGCTGACCAAATATAGATATAACAAACTTGAATTAAAAAAGCTAAAGTTGCTCCACTACATACTTTTTTAGGTAAAGAATTGCTGGAAGAATTAAGGGCACTATCTATTGAATAACAAGCACCTAATGGCAAAAACATTGACCAAAAAAGCATCGCCCGTAAAACATGATCTGCCGCAAAAATTAATGGTGGATTACGATTATTTAGAGAGATTATTAATGCCCAAGTAGCAATAGTTGCTAGTCTGGTACGATAACCGAATAACATAGCTAAAGCAAAGAATATAGCTACGGCAAATATTAATCCTTGTATGAAGGGATGACCACTAATTAAATTAATTGACCAATACCAAGGATTGAGCATATCAATTAGAGCAGAGCGTGGTAAAATTCCACTATCAGTATAATGAGCATTTAAAGCTTGAGCACGAATAATTATATCCGTAAGAGTCATTAACGCTAAACCAATCCGAAATATGGCAAGGGAGCGTAAATCTAAACCGATAATTTCATCTAATTTTAAAAGAGAAAAAATTTTTGTCTTGGTCATTTCAGTTATCAGTTATCAGTTATCAGTTATCAGTACCTCTGCCTAAAGTTTCAGAGGTTTGAAATATTGAATTTTCTTTTCTCTTGGTCGATTAGAGATGGCGAGGTTTCCTCGCCATCTCTCGACCGCTTTTTCATCCCCTTGAAAAAGGAGGCTTGAGACCTTATTTTTTGGTCATAATTTACCTAATTATTAATTATGGACTATTAAGTTATAAATTATCAAGAAATTTTGTACAAGACAGATTAGCAAAACTACCTATTTTTTATCAAAATAATATGAGTCTAAAACCCCGCCTTGATTGGCGAAATATTTTTGGAGAATTGCTCAAAGCCCCGTTATACCAATTTGATAAATGTTTGCTACATTTTCTTGAGCGGGGGAGTAGGGGAGTAAGGGAGTAGGGGAGAGGTAAAAATAAGAATAATTAACAATAACTGGCTAATAATTATCAAAAAAAATATTCAGTCTGTGTTAATTACTTAATAATTGAAGTATCACTTAAATATAGCATTCTTTTTTCAAATTGGTATTACAAAAATAACTTCTGACTTCTGACTTCTGACTTCTGACTTCGTTAAGCTGATTTTTGTCGCCAAAGTCGCCAAACTGTTGTTACATAATCACGTCCTTTATCTAAATAATCTAATAAATTAACCCCTGTTTTACTTTCTCCTGTAGTGCGAGGTACACAAACATAGGGTACTTCTACTAAATGATAACCTAAACGGAAAGCACGACATAATAAATCAATACAATATTCTCCATAATCACCTTTTAAAGGAATTTTCTTTAATACCTCACTTCGTGCTGCAATAAAACCACTGGTATAATCATGTACTTGATTACCCAGAAATAACATTGCATAATTATTGATAATCCAGCTTAAGATACGAGCCATCATACCATGAGCAATATCTTTTCCACCCTTTACCCAACGAGAACCTACTGCCACATCTGCATTCCCTTCTCTTATTACTTTGACTAACTTAGGTACATCTTCTGGTGGCATAGATAAATCACAATCCATCCAGGTAATAATCTTAGCATCATAAGTAGCGATCGCCTCATTTATTCCTCTTTGAATTGCGGAAGTTAAACCTTTTTCGTCAATACGTTTAATTAATTCTACACCAGATTGAAAATCGTCGTCTTGAGGAGAAAGGGAGTAATTATGGGCAATTTCTTCGACTATTTTCCAAGTACCATCTGGAGAATTATCATCTACTACTAAAATTAGATAAGGATGAGGCACGCTAGCTATTAAAGTTTCAATTAAAGGACGAATATTATCTTTTTCATTGAAAGTAGGTAAAACAGTGCAAACTAATTGATTAGACATAATTTTTTTTGATTTTTTTACTATTTTGAAAAAGTTAATTGCTTTAAGCTGTTGCACATTTAAATTGCGAATATAGACATAAATCATGCAGATATTCTACTTATGATGAGGGCGAATGGCATTCGCCCCTACAGATTTATTGCCTTATTTCTCCTGTTTTCTGTTGCCTTTAAACTTCATATTTACTATTTTCAAAAAAATGTATATAGAGTTTCTCAAATGTTTATCGAATTACCGAATGATTAAGGTTTCAAGCCTCTCCTTTAAATGAATTAATTTTCCTTTTATTCAATCCTCTTCCTTTTAGGGAAAGGTAATTATCAATTATCCATTATCAATTAATGAAGGGGAGGCTCTACATATAGCGAGGGCGAATGGCATTCGCCCCTACAGATTTATTGCCTTATTTCTCCTGTTTTCTGTTGCCTTTAAACTTCATATTTACTATTTCCAAAAAAATGTATATAGAGTTTCTCAAATATTTATCGAATTACTACTCCCTACTCCCTACTCCCTACCCCCTACTCCCTACTCCCTAAAACAAACGAATTTTGTACCTCACCAATATGAGAATCGCTATATTAACTTATTTCAACAATTTCTCCTTGATAAATAGGATATTTACCATAAGTACCTAAATTATTTAATTTAATCTGAAATAGTTGATTATTTTGACTAAATTGAAGTTTTTCAGTGGCTTCTGTTAATGGACGACAGACACGATGAGGATAACAAATGTAAGTAAATTTATCTAAGCTTTTCTGTAACAATGCTTGAGCTAAATTTAATAAATCTTTGCTTTCTTCAGCACGAAATAATAAAGTTTTTTGAGGCAAAGAGAATTCTAATGCTTGGGCTGCGTGTTGATGAGAAACAGCAACTATAGGGTCAGTATTTTTAGCTAAAAATTGAATTGTCGGCTCAATATCTTTACTGTTTTTATTTATGTATTTTGTTCCTAAATATAGGTTTTTGTATATGCCTAAAGCTACAAAAGTCAAAACAGTAAATAAAGCAACATAATAGAATATAGTTGATGATAAATTTTGAAAGTATTGTAATTGTTCAATCACCATCAAAGCAATAAGGGGGAGAAGGATTAATAAATATCTTGGTCCCCATTGTTTTCCTCCAACTGTAAATTCATCAGGTGCTATATCAACTAAAAGAGATACTCCTATCACAAAAAATAAACATATCAAATAAATAATTGTTATCTGATTATTCACTTCTACACTTGTTTTAGCCATGAAATAAAACCATAAAATTGTTGCTATCAAAGGGATAAACCATTGTTTGATTTGGTTTTTTAGTTCTCTTACACCTCCTTTTATGAATTGAAATATTGTGATTATTATGCCTATTAATACCAGGGTGGCAATAATTAAATTAACATTCAATACATCAGGAGAATTTTCTATGCCAAATAACAGAATAGAAAATATAGGAAAAATGGTTAGAGGGAAATATTCTATTAAAGACTTAGTTAAAAATTGAATAATTATTTTAAATTCTTCGATTCTTCTTGATAGGGAAAATTCTTCCAGGACTAACAGAGAATGAAGACCTAAAAAATATCCATAAATAATTTTGTTAGTTACTAAAAAAGCACCGACGACCAAAAACATACTGATTAAGTAGAAAAATGGTACTTGCAAATTCAGATATAGATCCTGCCAGTTAAAATTGTTGGAAGTTACTAAAAATTCTAGTAAATTATTTTGATAAAATGCTTGTAAAATAACAACTATTGCCAAAGCACCAACCATAGCGAAAAACTCAGATCTAACCCAAACCGATAATCCAACTAAACATCCAGTGATGATGACATTAAATATAGACATTTGAGGGATAAAGAAAAAACTCATTCCCGCAAAACAAAGTGCAATAGCTAATGTATGTTCCCAATACATCGCACTATATAAAGTTAGATTTGAAGCAAAAATTAGGGCAATTAATCCTAAACTTGTATTGAGAATGTCAAAGTTTAAAGATTGACAAATCAAATTAAAAGTTATCCAAACAGCCCAGGTAGAAACTAAAGGAATCAGATATAAACCTCTATAACCAAAAAGTTTATACAAAGGTGCAGTAATTAAAGAAAAAGTAAAAGGGAAAGAAATGTAGTAGCGATTATTTAAACAAAAAACAAACGGTTTTTCATAGGGATAAAGCCCTTGATTCCAAAGTTCTTTCACCCATTTTTCCTCAGATGGAATTAAGTCAAAACGGAATTTACCACTACTTAATTGTTTTGCTAATAAAGCTTTAAGTCCAGAATCACCATTAAAAAATGCACCATAAGCGACTTGAGAAAATAAATACAAGGAATAAATAATTCCTGCTAATATTATTAGCCAAGATAATTGTTCTTTGATAATTATCATAAATTTGTCATCCATTTATAAAGGAAGAAGGAAGAAGGAAGAAGGAAGAAGGAAGAAGGGAGAAGGGAGAAAGGAAGAAGGGAGAAGGGAGAAGGTAGAAGGTAGAAGGTAGAAGGTAGAAGGTAGAAGGTAGAAGGGAGAAGAAAAAAAGGGAGAAGGGAGAAGAAAAAAAGGGAGAAGGGAGAAGAAAAAAAGGGAGGGGAAATTATATAAAGAGGTAGCTTCTACCATTGGAGAGAGCTAATTTTAAGTAAGCATTTCCTGCGGAATGCTGCGCAAACATCTATATAGTGGTCAGATTGCCTCCTAGAGAGGAACTGGGTTATCAGCAATTAAAATCAACATAAATAGCTAAAGTTAGCTAATGATAAATCTTTTTCCTAGTGCAGGATGGTGGAAATAACTGGTTACAAAATCCTAAAACAATTACAAATCAAAAATGATTGACTTTTAAGTTTCGCGTAGCGGCACCAGGCTTTTAATTTTCGCTAAATCTTAATTTTAATTCCTCGTCTAAATACAATAAATGATGAAAGTTTATGGCTGATAACTAGCGACTGAATGGTTAAAATTTAAGCATAAATCTCCGCCTTTCCATTTTGTATAATTCTTTTTTGAAATTGGTATAAAACCTATCACCTACCACCTATTAATATAGTTAAGTAAAAATTGTTTTTAATGATTTTACAACTGTTTGTATTTGTTGGTTATTTAAAGCTAAACCACTAGGAATATAAAATCCACGTCTTGCTATATTTTCAGCTACAGGGCAAGATTCTTGCTTAAATAATCCCATTTTTTGGAATACTGGTTGTTCGTGCATACACCAGAAAAAAGGACGAGTACCTATTTTTTGTTCGCGCAACTTTTTCATTGCTTCTTTAGCATCAAAAGAAACAGAATCTTTGAGTACAACCCCATAAACCCAGTAAATATTATCAGCATATTCTGTTTTTGTCAGAGGTAATTCTAATTCAGAAACATCTGCTAAAAGTTCAGTATAAAGTTTACCCATATTTCGCTTACGCTGGATAAATTCATCTAACCTTTCTAATTGTGCCAAACCTAATGCTGCTTGTAGGTTAGTCATGCGTAAATTCCAACCTAATTCTTCATGGATAAAACGTTGTTGTGGTTGAAAACAAAGATTTCTCAAAGACCGACATTTTTCAGCTAGTATTTCATCATCAGTAACAATCATTCCTCCTTCACCAGTCGTAACGTGTTTATTAGGATAAAAACTAAAAGTACTCAATTCTCCAAAACTACCACAAGGTTTACCAAAATAAGTTTGTCCGTGCATTTCTGCTGCATCTTCAAGAATTTTTAAACCATATTTTGCAGCTATTTCTAATACTGGATTCATATCTACTGGTAATCCATAAATATGAACCACCATAATAGCTTTAGTTTGCGGAGTAATTCTAGCTTCCAATTGCTTAATATCAATATTCCAAGTAGTAGAATCACAATCTACTACAACAGGAATTGCACCTGCTCTAACAATTGCTGCCGCACAAGAAATAATAGTAAAAGTAGGTAGAATAACCTCATCTCCTTCACCAATACCTAAAGCAGTAATTGCCGCATCAATTGCCATTGAACCATTACAAACAGCAATACCATATTTTCTACCTACACGATTAGCAAAAGCTTGTTCAAATTGTTTAACAAAACTGCCTTCGGAAGAAATCCAACCAGTATCAATACATTCATTCAAATATTGTTTTTCCTTGCCATTTAGCAGAGGTTCATTCACAGGAATAAATTCTGTCATTTTTCTTTGCCTTAAAATTTTAATTTATGTGAAATCCGCTTTAATCTGACTATATTAAAAATCTTCAAAACATTTGTATAAAGCGGATTTAATAATTTAAGCAATCAGTCTATAATTACCGAAAAATTAAGGTATAAAGCCCCTCCATTCATGGATAAAAAAGAAAAAAATTCCTTTTAACCCAATCCTCTTCTTGTAAGCATTCAGCAGTCAGCGGTCAGCTATCAGCTTTATTACCTTTTTATTACCTTTAGTAGACAATTAGAGCTGCGTTGTTTTTGTGCTTCAATTATTTGTTCAAAAATGTAGTAGAAGTTAAGCAAATACTTGGTTCATTCATTTTTATTGCGCTCGAGCTAACTGCTAATAGCTGTTTGCGCAGCATTCCGCAGGAAATGCTTACCTCTTCTTTTCAAGGAGAGGTAATTCTTAATTCTTAATTCTTAATTCTTGAACTGATTTTGATATTACACTAGAACTTTTTCTCGACTACTATCAAATCGTTCAAAGCGGGTTTTATCAAGATTTCCTACATAAGGACCTTGTTTTACTTCAATCATTTCTACTTCTTCTAACATCTTGAAACCGTGTCCACCTTTAATTAATAACAAAACATCTCCTTTATTCAAAATGTAGCTTTCAAGATATTCTTGTTGGTCATTGTAAAAATCTACTAGCAATTTTCCTTCTTTGATTAGTAAAACTTCTTGAGTATAAAAAACTTCCCTCCTTACCATATTATGACGATGAGGTTGAATTTCTTTGCCTTTAGGGTGTCTCATATAAGCTAGCTGTTGAGAATAGCTATCTGGGGTGAAAAAATGAATTCCAGGCTCTCTAAAATCAGCCGGAATAATCATCGCTAATACTTCATTGTGATACATGATTTGTTGAATCATAAGTAAATATCCTGATAATGTAATTTTATAATTTTGTGAAGCCTCAATAAACTTGATATATACATAGGACTTACACAGTACAGGGTATTTCCCTCCGAAACGACCGACAGGGTTTGCGGAGCAGTCCCTTCCGGACAGCAATCTAAAATCCTAGTTTTTCCTACCTAATGCGTAAGTCTTGTATCAATTAGTTTGGCTTACTAATTATAATCCCACAAAAATTCCAGCCCGATCGCTCACCTTTCTGCTCACTTATCCGTTCATTTACTGGTTCAAAATGTTCATTTACTGATTCAAAATGTTCATTACCTATTCAAAATCAAAAAATAGGCTAAAGACATTATCCTCCCCATCTCCCCATCTCCCCATCTCCCCACACTCTCTCTACCATGACTATGCACCACCACCAAATTATGCGCCGGGCCATTTTTTTTTGCCTCTAGTCTCTCCCTTTCAGTAGACTGAGGATATACAGATGGAGAAAGTCCTATGAAAAAATCATCAAAATCTAAAGGTCGTCTAGTTTGGAATCATTCTACCCATATTGAAGGGTTGATTCCTATTTTAGAGAAATTAACCCAACGTCAGGGTATTGAAACTGTTACCCCAGGAGTCATCAGCAGATCCAGAAGTCATATTCCCCACATGAAGTTAAAAGTTTCAGTGCCTATTCGAGGTGGTTTTAAACTTATTGCTAGACAAGGAAAGACGGTTCAAGAAGTGTTTATGTTAACTAGCTTAACTCAAGAAGATTTGGAAGAGGCGATCGCTTATGTCTTAGCTAAATAGGGTTTGCTGATTCAGGAGTGGGGGAGTGGGGGAGTGGGGGAGTGCGGGAGTGGCTCACACTGATTATGGCACGGATACACGGATACGGAAGGGAGCGGGGGAGTAGGGGAGTAGAGAGTTTCGACTTAGTTAACAATTTGCGCAATTTATTGACATAATACGCTAGTTCTCACAGGCAAGTAGTAACGAGGGTGAAATTTGTATCTTCTGCACTAATCCCTGCTATTCGCATTTCTGGCAGTCTATCTATATAGACGTAGACCTATCCTGAAATCCCGCTTCCTACGCTAAAACGGCGTAGTAAGGGTTTGAGGACTTTTTTAATTATGTTAATTGACAAAGACTTAAATGTAAGTATAGAGTGTAGAGATGCGGTTGGCTTGACCGTGAATGCCTGTGGATGAGTAACCGCCGACGGCCTCACAAGAAGCAGGAAGTAAACATCAATTTGTCGCATCGATGTGACTCTTTGTATCAGTTTTATGAAGCAGTAGTTAGTCGGACCTAGACATTTAATTAATAGTAATAGATAGGTAGGTTAGGACTTGTGTTGATTATGAACCGAAGTTTTTCCCCTTGTTCCCTCACACCGAGTGCGCTACCAGGTGCGTCTGTCACCGATGCAGGGTTACACCAATGCTCCCGTTCCCTACTAAATAAAGATTAAACCCTATAGCGCAAGGCAACAGGCAACAGGCAATAGATGAATAAAAAAGGCTTTCAGCTTCTATTCATGTCAAACACCTTAATGTGTAGCGCTATAGTTTCAATCTTTTTCTCGTCTATACTAAATGCCAGAATTTTATTTTTAAACCGTCACGGGGGTTAGGTGTTGGTACCGTAACTAGACTTAAATCTTGTTCTGGTAGCAGCTCCCATTCATAACTTCGTAACAACTTGGCGGCAAAAATCTTCATTTCTAAGCGAGCAAATTCTTTACCTAAACATTCGCGCATTCCACCACCAAAGGGAATATAACCAAATATTTTTTGTTTATCTACAGCATTTTCTGGAGCAAAACGGTCGGGGTCAAAATTTTTATGTTCTGGGTAAATAGTTTCATCCTGTTGAGTCTTACCAATTTGATACTGAACTAACCAACCTTTTGGAATGGAATATCCACCAAATTCACAGTCTTGAATTACTTGTCGGAACCCACCCCCCACAGGTGGAATTAATCTCAATACTTCTTTGAGAACTTGTTCTAGATAAGTCATTTGTTTGAGATTTTCTGTAGTTAATGGTTCGGTGGGAGAAAATTGTTTTTGTTCTTCACGAGCGCGGGTAAGTACATTGGGGTTTTGAGTTATTAATAGACAGAAAGAGGCGATCGCTGAAGTTAAGGTTTCGTGACCAGCAAACAGCAATAATAATATTTGGTCTTTCAATTCATCTAAAGGTAAAGCATTTCCATCTTCATCCCGCGCTTGCAAAAGTATTCCCAATGCATCCTCGCCCAAATTTTGCTGTTGCTGTCGTTGCAAAACAATTTCTTCGATATGTTGCAGTAATTTTTGCCGGCAACGGAGTGATTTTCCAAATCTTGTCCAAGGAAGTGATAGAGGAATGGAAAATAAGCCTTTGACCCACTCTTCAAATAAACTGGCTAATTTTGTTTGGGAACCCCCATTACTACCCATAAATAAACGACTAGCAATATCAAAGGTATAATCACGAATTTGAGGATACCAAGTTAAGGTATCCATTTTTTCCCATTTCTCTAGATAGCTAGCAGTGATGCTTTCCATTGTGGGAGCATAATTTGCCAAAGCTCTTGGTTGAAAAGCTTGGGCCAAAAGTCTACGCCGTTGTTGATGAAGGCTACCTTGTTGTACAGATAAGGAGTTAGGGCCTAATAAAATCCTGGTGCTTTTTGGCCAAGTGGCAGTAAAATATTTATTTTCATTGGAAAACAGAAATTTATTTGCTTCTGCTCCGGCTAAAAATACTGTGGGACTGCCAAAAATATGACTTTTATAGATTTTTCCGTACTTTTTTTCTCTTGTTTCGGCAAATGTATTATCTGTTAAGAAACTGATAGTTTCGCCAACAAAAGGTAGACCAAAGTTTCCTGGTGGTAAAGGTAATGATGATTTGGTATTTGTGATAGTCATTTCAGTTATCAGTTATCAATCATATAAATTTTATTCTCACTTGTACTTTGTCTAACATACTTCCACAAAATTGAATTAGAGGTTGTCTGAGAAGTCTCATTTGCTACATCAAAGCCCCCTAAATACCCTAAAATTGGGGGACTAGAGCAAGCAAATTGACTCTTGTTCCCCCCAGAATTGGGGGGCTAGGGGGCAAAATTCAGTATTAAACAACTTTGCCCCCGCGCATCCCCCAAAATTGGGGGACTAGAGCAAGCAAATTGATTCTTGTTCCCCCCAGAATTGGGGGGGCTAGGGGGGCAAAATTCAGTATTAAACAACTTTTCAGATATCCTCTTAATTAAGATTCAAAAACACTCATATTTTCAATTTCTTCATTAAATTTAACTTCTTCCCTCTTCCTTCTTCCTTCTTCAATAATCACCAGCTAAAAATTAAACTTCTTCCTTCTTCCCTCTTCCTTCTTCCTTCTTCAATACGCCCAATTATCTTGCCATTTAACTGTACCTTCTTCAGCTAATAACCATTGTCGAGAAACTAAATTTTCTCGCTGTGGAATTTCAGTTTCATTTCCATTTTCATCCCGGTAAACAATTGCATATTTATAAGCAATTACTTTTCCTGCACTTTCATTAAAGGGAATTTCATTAAACCAAGTATTAGAATTTATATATTCTAATTGGTAAGCTTTACTAATATCCCAATTCCCCAATTCAGGACAATCTCCTGTTACTACTATTGCCTCTCCAGGATTAGTTGAAACTCCATTTAATTGTGCTCGGACGATTACTTTTCCCTTGACGCGATCGCCTAAATAATTAATTACAATCATGTCTTGTACGCCCAGTTCTAAATTATGTAATGCGCCATCTTTTACCTCAAAAAATCGCTTTGTTAAAATACAAATATATTCTCCATCTTCCAAATCAGTTTCTACCCGTTCTATTGTTACTGGATTACCTCGATTAATTGCTACAAAACAACGATAATCTCGGTAACATCGCACATAACAATAAACATCCTCAGTAATATATTTTTGCCACTGACTTCCCAGAGAAACAGCCGGATTAATTCGACGTACTTTTGATAATAATTGAACATCCCGATAAATTGGTGTATCTGTATCCCACTTTTCCATCATCGGGCGATTATAAGGTTCTTCCCCACCGTCTGTATCATTATAAAGATACTGTTCTGTACCATAATAAATGCAGGGAATACCACGAGAAGTCATAATTAAATTAATAGCTAATCTCAAAATTCCTGGGTCTGGATTCAAGTTTTGAAATCTCGGTATATCGTGGTTATCAACAAAAGTTACAAGTTCACTAGCGCTATTATAAACATTATCTTTGTCTAATACTTCTTGAATAATATGAAATCCTCCCGGTTCACATTTTCCTAAAGCGCGTCGAATTGCCACACAAAAACCAAAGTCTAACATTGACATTCCAGACTTATTGGCAAATTCCTGAGATGCAGCATCATAAGGTCCGCTAAAAATCCATTCCCCAAACACAAATACTGAAGGTTTATGACTTTTAATATCAGCATAAAATTCTTGCCAAAACCATAATGGCATATGTTTAATTGTATCTATTCGTAGGGCATCTACTCCACGGTCTAACCATAATTTAATTGCTGATTTAATATAATCTCTATAGTCAGAATTATTTTCATTAAAATCTGCTAATCCTCCCAATTCTTTATTTTCAACTTGCCATTTTTCATCCCAATTTTCTACTTCGCCATAATGGTGATACCAGTCGCTAATATCGTTATGAAAATCAGCTATTAAAACTCCATCATCAAATAACTGACCTTTCTTACCACCTGCATCTGGACTACTATGATTACACACAATATCCAAGATTATTTTTATTCCTAAATTATGAGCTGCTTTTACTAATTTGTCGAAAACTGTTTCCTGATTTTTTACTAAAGAAATCTCATCATCTTTATCTACTAAACGAGGATTTAGCCTTTTAAAATCTTTCGCCCAGTAGCCATGAATGGGAGCCATTTCAAATAGTTCTTCTTCTATTTGTTCAAATAAAGGAGTCATCCAAATAGCAGTAATTCCCATATTTTTGAGATAGTTTAGTTTATCAATTATTCCCTGTAAATCTCCACCCCAATATAAACCCCATTTTTCTTTATTTGGGTCATATAATTTAGGGTTTGGACCTTCATTATTCCTGGGGTCTCCATCAAAAAAGCGGTCTACGATAATGAAATATATTGTTTCTTGACGAAACTCTATGGAACGAGTGAAAAGAAATTCAAAGTCGTTGTTGGTGTTATGTTGGCTGTTAATTGTTTGATTTGTAGAATCTTTTGGCATTTTTGAGTTCTGCTTTAGTGGAGATTATTTTGGTTTATTATTGAAATACCAATTTTATAGCAGAAGTAACATAATGTCCGGTTGAATACTTATACTTTGAAAAAAGGAAGGCAGAGGGCAGAAAGCAGAAGAGAAAGAAAGGTTCAAAGGGAGAAGATTTTTTATCACTAATTATTAAGCTTTCACTGATGCAATAGAAAATTTGTAAGAGGATATCTGAAAAGTTTTTTGATACTGAATTTTGCCCCCCGAGCAAGCCAAGTTTGGGGGGAACAAGAGTCAATTTCCTTCTAAAAGTCCCCCAATTTTATCCCCCTCCCGTCCCCCGAAGATCGGGGGAAGCCAGATGTTGCTACGCTTTTTGTTGAATGGGGGATGCGCGGGGGCTTTAATGTAGCAAATGGGACTTCTCAGACAACCTTTTAGGCATTACCCTGCTACCAATAGCTTCTTCCCTCTTCCTTCTTATTTCTCCCTTCTTCCTTCTTCCTTCTTCCCTCTTCCTTCTTACCGACTCCAATCTTCAACTTCATACAAAAAACGAGTTCCACCAATTAATTTCCGATTCACTGACGTACTCTGAACAAACACCACATATTTCTCCAAATTATTAGGTTTAATTCGCACTGTTGTATCATGAGGCAAACCTAAAATTTCTCGCGCTGATTCTCCCTCAAATAAATCTCCCGTTGTTCGATCCATTAAAATAATTTCTTTTTTCCCTTGAAAGGAGAGGTAATTATTAATTATTAATTATTAATTATTAATTATTTAACGACTCCAATCTTCAACTTCATACAAAAAACGAGTTCCACCAATTAATTTCCGATTCACGGACGTACTCTGAACAAATACCACATATTTCTCCAAATTGTTAGGTTTAATTCGCACCGTTGTACCATGAGGCAGACCTAAAATTTCTCGCGCTGATTCTCCCTCAAATAAATCTCCCGTTGCTCGATCCATTAAAATAATTTCCTTTTTCCCTTGAATAGTTTCGGTCTTCGTAAATTCATAAAAGCCACGCCCTTTATTAAAAGTTAAACCATTTTCTAGAACAAAATTTTTAATCGGTTTATTCTCATCCACTTCTAAAACTTGGAACCTTCCCGGCGTAACAACTCGCAAATCTGCTGACTCATAAATACTCATTTTTTCTCGATTTAACATGGTATTAAAAATTTGATTTAAACCACGATTCATTCGCCCCATATCTACAATTTCTTGTTCATAAATTTGCAGTTCTTCATCTGAATATTGTTGATAACAAACTGCTAAAAATAAATCATTAATATAAGCAAATTGGTCTAACTTGATATGAAATCCACCTGATTTTTCTGCCAATTCTTGATAAAACATAGTGGCATGGCGACGATTTAAGGCTTGTACCCCATAAATTGTAATTCCCATATCTGATAATTTATTCACTTCTTCTCGCCAATTTAACTTCAGAGAATTTTGACTTGGTGGATGAGGAATATCGTCTCCAATTAATACTAAAGATTTGGTAGCTTTCCGAGTCCAAGCAAAAGATTGAGCTTGATGCAATACTAATTCATAACATTCTGGCGCGTCTCCACCACCTGTCTTTCCTACCCTTTCTACAAAGTTACAAATAGCATCGATATTTTGGGATAATTCTAATCGTTTTGTCACATAAGTAGAGTGGCGATCGCAATAATCTCCATGAGCAATAATTCCAATCCGAATACCAGGAATTTCTGACATTAATCGAGTTACTGTATTTTGGATTTTTCGGCGTACTTGAGTTAGGCAAGGATACATACTGCCAGTTGTGTCAAAGCTGAATACTACTTCTATATTATTAGTCATTTTTTTTCTCCAATTTTTGACAAAAATTCCACAGAAAATCCCTCGGTTTCAGCTTAGAAATTAGCTGCTATGGCGCTGTGCGGAGGCAACGGGCAACAGCTCCGAAAGGCAAAAGGCAACCCACCCCTAACCCCTGGGGAATAAAAAACCGATAATATAAGACTTTTAGCTACTGGACAGTTCTTGTAATTTGTAAATATGCCAGCGCACATTGCTATATCAATTAGATAAATTAGTCAGGTTTGAAAGCTTTCTTTTGTGTCTTATAGCAGGGAATAGGGGAAAAACATTTCCCTATCTGAAGTTCACCATCAGTTTATGTTCTCAGGACTTACGCACAGACACTAAATCAAGTGAGGGTAAATGATCATTCTTCCCCTACATATGGCGTTTTCAACGTTAATTTGCGTAAGTCCTGGTTCTAAGCAACTTGTTCCTTGCTGTATATTTATCAGGACTTACGCAAAGACACTATGTATAGAGTCCAGTAACTATTGGACAATAGTTACAACTACTATATATAGCGTATCTGGGTAAGTCCTATTTATATTTTAATCAATGTTGAACAAAACGTCAATAGTAAATTGAAGAAAAAATCAATCAAATATTTTTTAGATTCTAGACAAAGCCAGATTTTTCCTTCTGCCTTTTGCTATAAATGCTGGGAGAGCGGGAACCCCTAAAATAAGTTTACAGCGGTTTTAATTTGGGTAGACCACAGTAGGGACGTTCCATGGAACGTCCCTACAGGGTTTTTGTTTGTGAAGATGTAGTTCATCAACTTGAAAAGCGCTGTAGAAACAACCATTGCTCAAGAGGAGAAATAATTGATAGAAGAACGTGCCTACTGGCTGGCATGGGCCAAAATCAGTGGTATAGGTCCAATTGCTCTACAACGCCTCAAACAACAATTCGAGACTTTGGCAATAGCTTGGACGGCCAGCCCCAAAGAATTAGGCCAAGTGCCAGGATTTGGCCGTCAGAAGATAGAGAAAGTAGTGGAAGAGCGATCGCGACTCGACCCAAAACAACTGATAGAAGAACACACGGCGAAAAATCCTTATTTCTGGACTCCGACAGACTCAGACTATCCACGCCTTTTGCAAGAAATTCCGACACCGCCAGCTCTGCTGTATTATCGAGGTATAGTTGACTCCCAAGAAATTCTAGGTATTACTCCGACGGTAGGAATAGTCGGCACTCGCTACCCCACTGAATATGGTCGTCGTTGGACGAGGAAAGTAAGTTCGACTTTGGCAAAAAGTGGATTTACTATTGTTTCTGGACTAGCTATGGGAATTGATACTGAGGCGCATAGTGCTTGTTTAGAAGCAGGGGGGCGAACAATTGCTGTTTTTGGAAACGGGGTTGATATGGTTTATCCCAGGGAAAATAAAAGTTTAGCTGAACAAGTCGTTAAACAGGGGTTAGTTGTTAGTGAATATCCGGCAGGTACGAGACCAAATTCTAAACATTTTCCCCAACGTAACAGAATTATTGCAGGATTAAGTAGGGCAGTTTTAGTGATGGAAGCTCCTCAAAGATCGGGTGCTTTAATTACTGCAGATATGGCAAATGAATTTTGTCGAGATGTGTATGTTTTACCTGCTCGTTTAGATGACGAAAAATCTCATGGTTGTTTGCAGTTAATTAATCATGGTGCAGAGGTAATTCCGATTACTATGGATAAGTTATTAGAAATGTTAGGAGCAATACCACCATTAGATATTGATGTGGTAGAATCTCCCGAACAATTATCTTTATTTGAGGAGAAAGATCGGGATTCTATTCCAGATTTAGAACCTCTTTTAGCCAAGGTTTTTCAACATATTTCTACTGAAGCTATTCCTGTAGATTTAGTTGTTCAAAAAACTGGTTTATCACCAGCAGATGTTTCTAGTTCTTTATTACAGTTAGAGTTATTAGGATTAGTTACTCAGTTACCAGGAATGCGTTATCAAAAAAATTAATATAGCAGGGTATAGGGTATAGGGAAAAGTGGGAAAAAATCGGACTGTATTTGATTCATTATCAGTTTATGTTCTAACCAAATCGTTCTTTACTATAGTTGCTTCAACAGCATTTGACCTTATTCTTAGATATTTCTTGATTATCTGAAATTTATATTGCTTACTATAGATTTATTTTCATAAGTAAAGCCAATCTAAATCTTTCTGAAACAACGATGAAAAGCAGGGAATAGTCTGTAGTATTAATCATGGTATTTCATCTTATATCATGTCCGGATAATTAGTGATAAAAAAACTTTCTCCTTTTTCTCCTTTTCCTCCTCCTCTTCTTCTTTCTTCTTGCTTCTTTATTCCCTCCTGACTCCTGACTCCTGACTCCTGATTCCTCAGTCATTTATTTATCAGTATTCAAGCGGACATGATATTATTTATTATTATTTATAGTAATCAATAAATAGGTTAGGACATAGACTGATATAGCGCTACACTTACAACCCAAATTTATTGTCCTAACCAAAAGATGTAGTGCTATACAGCAGATTCAATCTTTGTGAAATACACCCATAGCGAGCAAGATACTCGCACTACAAATATTTAATTGTTAATATCTATACTTCTTATGCGAGGAATTTGCTGTAACGATTTTTAGACACTTTTCACTGTTGCCTTTTCCCTGCTATATTTTGTGCAACTTCTGCCTTTTTTACTCAAGCTTGATGTTGAATATCAAATGATTACTAATTTTTTTCCTCTTCCTTCTTCCTTCTTATTTTTTCCTTCTGAATAATGAATAAATTTTTACTTCTTATTTCTTATTTCTTCCCTCTTCCTTCTTATTTCTTATTTTTTCCTTCTGAATAATGACTAAATTTTTACTTCTTATTTCTTATTTCTTCCCTCTTCCTTCTTATTTCTTATTTTTTCCTTCTGAATAATGACTAAATTTTTACTTCTTATTTCTTCCCTCTTATTTCTTATTTCTGAATAATGACTTCTGACTTCTTCCTTCTTATTTCTTCCTTCTGAATAATGACTAAATTTTTACTTCTTCCTTCTTCCCTCTTATTTCTTATTTCTGACTTCTTCCTTCTTCCTTCTTTCCTCTTCCTTCTTAGCGCAACTGCCACACCGAAAATTATTTTTCCCACCTGTCCTAGAAATGAAATTTCTCAACTACCTAAACCTCCTTTATCTCAAACTCAACCAAGTATTCCTAGTCTGTGGTTAACTCAAGATTATTTTGGTGAAGAACTTATTTATACTTGGTTTGTTGACCCCGATGATACTTCGGTAATTTTGGTAGTCAGAAAATTAATTTGGGATAAAAAAGGCTACCTAGAGCGTTATAAATTTATTAACCATTTTGGCAATGTAGCTAGACAATATGGCTATAACTTACAAGTATGCGAACCTCGTAATAAAAAACCAATTGCTGCCTATTTTTGTGACTTTGAAAATGCGCCATTAAATTGTAATGTAGAAATTGATTATAGATTTGGTAGAAGTTTATTTAGTTCCCCTAAAGACTTTACATTTATTACTACTACTAAAGAAGAATAGATAATACCAAATCCGGTAGCATCGGTGTAATTAGATGGGGAGATGGGGAGATGGGGAGATGGGGAGATGGGGAGATGAGGAAATATTTGGTAATCGTTGAAGATGGAACATTTTTTTTTACCGAATTAAACGGATTTGATATAATACCAATTATTCAAAGTTTTGCCACATATCATAATTTATAGCGGTTTTCATTAACATAGAATACAACTATAATTCTGAAACTTATTAAACTTTAGGTATATCTATAATTTTTACTGTAGTCTACCTTTGTGAAAATCGCTATAAAATCTTTTTCTCATTCCTTATTCTGTATTTCCTAATCAACTTAATTAGGACTTGCACTCATAAAGCTAAAAGTCAGGTATAGTTAAAATAATTGAGCTTTTTATATTCAATTTATCTCCTAAGTTATTGGCTAGTTTTGCATCAATTTACTGAATTTTTCTGCTGAAATTCAAGAAAATTTATTCACATAAAATGGCGAAACCATTGTCTGTTCCCCCATCTCCGCGTCTGGTGCGTCTGGTGCGTCTCCCTGTCTTACACCCACCAACCAATTTTTTCAGCAGACCCTAATTATTAGTAGGATAAGTAGAGCAAATTAAAGCCAATCAATTACATCTTAATTTTGGGTTTATTCTGTGGATAAGCGGAGCGAATATTCTTCAACCCAACCTACATTTATTTTACCTTTAATGTAAGCATTCAGCTATTAACGGTCAGCTCTCAGTTTTTTAATGAATTAAGGGGTGGTCTTTTGCCCATATTTTAATTCTATAAAGCTGAATGCTGACCGCTGTTTGCGCAGCATTCCGCAGGAAATGCTTACCCTTAACTACTTACTGGTTGACGAATTTCTCGCCATAATTGCCTATATTGTTGAATAGTACTATCTGCAAGTGGGTAGAGAAAATCACTTTTTTCCAGAATATCTTCTGGAGGTAATAACAAAGAATTATCTTTAATTTCTGAAGTCAATTCAGTTGGATTTATCCCTGGTATAATTGGGGAGGTAGTCTGAGTTATCAGAGACATTTGTTCTGCTATCTGAGGTTCCCAACAAAAATCAATCCATTTTTCTGTTAAAGAAGTCTCCACTGTCGCAGCAGGTTTTACCCATAAATTAGACCATAAAGCAGTACCAGATTTAGGTATTACCACAGCAATATCTTTGCGGTTTTTAACCAGTGGTAAAATATCATTAGACCAACCAACAGCTAACCAAGTATCTCCAATAATTAGAGATTGTAAATAATTATTGGAAGCGTAATATTTAACTTGTTGATTTAGTTTAACCAGTTCCGATTTTAAATTCTCAACTTTACTAAGATTTTTAGTATTATAAGATTTGCCTAATTTTTTCAGAGTTAAACCAATAACTTCTCTAGGTTGATCTAACAAAGAAAATCGATGGCGTAACTCCTCTCTCCATAGATCGCTCCAGTCTGTAGGTTGCCATCCCAAAGTTTTAAATTTATCAACTCGATAAGCAATTAATGTTGTACCCCACTGATAAGGTGCTGCCCAAATTTTCCCCTGCGGGTCTGCATAACCTTGATTATTACGCTTAACTAACTTTTGCCATTTTTCCGGCAATTTATTCCAATTTTGTAAAGCTTCAGAATTCAGAGGTTGAATTAGTTTTTGTTTAATAGCAATTGCTAACCAATAATCTCCTAAAGTAACTAGATTAGCAATGTTTATATTTTTTCTTTGCTCTGTAGATGACTTTTGCTTTTCTAATAAAAGTTTTCTCTGCCAACTTTGCAGCAGAGAAAATAATTCTGTTAAATTTTCTTGGGGTTTAAAATTTAATTTAGACTGAGATGTTAATTCCCTCTTAAACCTTGACACCATTTGAGCAGGAATAGTGCTTTTTAACAGTTGAATATTCAAATCTCCCTGACCTTCACATCCTGCTAAAAATTCAGCTAAAGTTATTGCTGTAGCTCCGATTAAAAAATTCCGTCGCTTCACTTTTTCTGATTATTTAATATACTTGACATCTCCAGGGGTTGAAACACCCTGGATTCTGTGGTTAGTCCACCGCAAATGGGATAAATCCACATTTGCTTCAAGCCTATCAACAGACTCCTACACCCCTCAGCATAGAACGAAATCTAGCTGTGAGCTTACTTTTTTTTTGAATAGCTTTCACGAGTGGTTTTACTCAAGATGTTGGAGCAATCAATCGCTGCTCTAGCTGCCTACTTGCTTTTCCTGCGGAATGCTGCGCAAACAGCCGTCGTAGGAAGCATAGTCCCCGTCTCCTGTCCGCCGGAATTTCACCGCACTAGCTAGAGGTTATAGCAACAAACCTTGTTCCTTATTCCGCTAGTATAGCATAATTTTACTCCAGGTTAAAACCCGCATGTCGTTATTCAACCAGGGTATAAATCTTCCGCGAACTTTCCTAGCGTCATTTTTGACGTTTTTCTAGATATTGACCAATCATTTTTTGTTCGCCCGCACGGGAAATAATAGTTTGCCGTGTCCGGTATTTATGGCCGATTTGTTTAATTTCTTCCTCAAATACAGACCCATTGTACTCCGTTCTGAGACATAATGTGTTAGGGTCAGATAGATGATATTTAGCTATAATGGGGTTACTTGTCGCAAAACCGCGATCGCGATACAATATTGAGCCTTGAACTCCGAATATTGTTGAGCCTTCAGACTGTTTCTTACCTGATACAGAATCTTGACTAAGCCAACTGACTAACGAACCACAAATCATGGCTGTTTCAGGATTATGTAATTTATGGAGTTTGGCTAATTCTATAAGTTCTGGACTTCCTAGCTCTAAATATTTAATTGTTAAATGGCTAACAATTTCTTGGGTATTTCCTTCCGGTAAAGTATAGTAGCGTCTTTCTGAATGCCATTGACCTTCGGAGCGTTGAAAATATTCAGTGATTCTTGAATCTGCAATTTCTAATGTTTGTGTGGTGTTCTTTACGCCTAATTCCATTTAATTTTATCCTCTGGGTTTTCTTTTGTATCAAACTAACTGTGATTTGTCAAGAGTTTGGTTTAATTTGTTACTCCTTTTAATATATCCTGTTTTTCTTAATGGTTTCCGGACTGGCCATTTCAGTTATCAGTTATCAGTTATCAGTTAGCCTCCTCCGGAGGAGCTACGCTAACAGTACCTTTGCAATAAGGAGACAAGAAAATACGGAATCTTCTTTTTTTTTATCCTTTTAAAAGAGGAGGCTTCAGACCCAAATTTTTCGGTAAAAAAAATGGCTGAAGTTAACTTTGGGCAAGGATTTGAATTGTATGATGGTATGGAAGAGATTCGCGCAGTTGAGCAAATGCTTATTTGGCAAGGGTTTGGGCTGTTTTTTTATGTTGCCTACTGTGGAGCTGTGGTTGGAAATGCGGCGTTGGTGATTTGAGGTATGATTTCTTGTCCGGATAAGAGCGCAAACAAAAAACTTTCTCCCTCTACTATTCTTTCTCCTTCTTTCTTCCCCTCCTGGGAGGGGCTAGGGGTGGGTTGACTCCTGAGGACTGACTCCTGACTCCTAAATAATTAAGATTAATATCATACACGCGCTTCACCAACGCCGGAAATGCTATAGTTATAAATGTGTTGCGCAAATGTACCTGGAAAATTCAATATGGCCAGGGTTCTAGAACTCTGCTGTGGAAACTTATCAAAATCCCTATTAGGGATTGAAACAGATTTTTTTAATCCGTGTATCTGTGGCCTAATCCCTGTGTGAAAACTTATCTAAATCCCTATTAGGGATTGAAACTTTCCGACACCTCCTTTTACTCCTCCTACAAGGATGAGTGAAAACCTATCTAAAATCCCTAATAGTGATTGAAACCTAACAGCCAAATCTCTAAAGACATTCGTAGGTTGGGTTCAGCGGTAGCGCAACCCAACAGATACAAGCTCATTGTTGGGTTTCCTTCGTCAACCCAACCTACAAAGTGCTGACTCCTGACTCCTGACTCCAAAACCTAATACAACCATCACCATCCCCACTCACCAAAAAATCTCCTTCAGGAGAAATTGCTAAAGCTAAAACACCCAAACCATGACCAGTCAAAGTACCCATTTCCAAACCCGTACTCAACTGCCATATTTTAATCATATTATCCGCACCCCCACTAACTAAAGTGTCATCTGAGGTAACTGCCAAACACCAAATACTTTTCTCATGCCCAGTCAAAGTCGCTATTTCCAAACCCGTACTCAACTGCCATAACTTAATAGTATTGTCATCGCTGCCACTCACTAATATTTCACCGTCAGTACTAAAAGCAACCGCACTCACATAACCAGAATGCCCCCTGAGAGTTTTAACTTCTTGCCCTGTAGCTAAATGCCAAATCTTAATAGTATTGTCACCACTCCCACTCGCTAACATCTGCCCATCATTACTAAACGCCACAGACCAAACCCTCTGAGAATGCCCTGTGAGAGTATGAAGTTCGTTACCTGTACTCACCTGCCACAACTTAATTTGGTTATCATCGCCACCACTAGCTAATATCTGTCCATTGGGACTGAACGCTAAAGACTCAATATCATTGGAATGTCCGCGCAAAGTACGAATTTTTTTGCCTGTACTCAACTGCCATAGTTTGATGGTGCGGTCGTAACTGCCACTAGCTAATATCTCGCCATCGGGGTGAAATACTACTGACTCCACATCGTCAGAATGTTCTGTAAAAGTAGAAATTTCTGCTCCAGTACTCAACTGCCACAACTTAACAGTATCATCATAACTACCACTAGCTAATATTTGCCCATCTGGACTGATGGCAAGACAACTTACTCCTTCTGAATGTGCCTGAAATTCATTAGTGACAGCAAAATTTTCTAGTTTATGTTTCCGTTGTTTTGGTGTTTGTTGAACAGGAGGAGATGCTGGTTTTGTGTCTTCCTGTTGTTGGCGTTTTATTTCTGCCACAACTCCCTGGACAATGCCTAAATTTCGCCGAGCATCTTCACAGTCTGGCCGTAGCTTTAATGCTTGTTGATAGTCAGCGATCGCCTGTTCATATTGTCCTAATTGATTAAAGGCATCACCTCGTTTATTATAGGCATCTACCCAATTTTCATTTATCTGTAAAGCCTGGGTAAAATCATTAATTGCTGCTTGTTCTTGACCGATTTCTGCATAAACAAAACCACGATTATAATAGGCTTCAACCCAATTTTTATTCAGTTTTATTGCTTGGTCAAAATCACTAATAGCTCCTAGATAATTTTCCTGTTTAAAATTATTTACTGCTCGTTTGTAGCAAATTTCCATGACATTTAGTTGTCTAAATTCGCCAATAGCTGCTAAACATTGATTTAATTTATTTACATATTCCAAATCTTCTGCTTTGACTACTGATTCTATTGCTTCCAATAGCAAAATTAATTCTTCTGGAGCTGACGACAAACCCCGTGACTTTAACCAATATTTTAATGAATTTATAATCTGTGTAATTGCCCAAACTTTATTTTGTAAATTTGCCAAACTTTGAGCTAAATCTAAAGTCAATTCTGGTATCCAAGCAGAACGCTGAATTTCCAGAGCTTGATAAATTTTTTGATAATACAAAATTACCGATTCCATCATCTCATCAACTTCTGGAGATTCTGGTAAATTTTTAATTAAATCGGGTAATAATTCTGGCAAAATCGGAGGAATATTATATTCAACTAAAAAATATTCATCTGCTACTAAACCAGCAAATATACAATGATAAATACTTAAAAATTTCCCTAGTTCCTCAAAGTCTTTTTGATTGACAATGTAGTTCATATCCAACTCACTAATGTCAATTCCTGCCTTTCTAAATTTTTGCTCCCGCTGTAATTTTTTGATGTTGATTAAATTATTACCACCATAAAGTTCATCAATTTTTTTAGTTTTTTCTCCAGTAGCAATTAACTTAGCTCTAATAGCCAGCCATCGACGCGCTCGGAGTTTTGCAGATTCATATAAAATATCTTGATATGGCAATTTAGAAATAACTGGGTCGTAACGATATTTCGACCAACCTAAACTCCAATAAGCAATTCTAAAGTTGAGATAATTGCCATTAACTTCTGATTCTAAAACTAAAGTTGGCTGAGATTTTAATACAGCAAATAAAGCTTTAATACTGGCTTCACTATGAAAAGATTTACTTACCCAAGCTCCTGCTAAAAAGTCTATTTCTCTGCCACGAGTTGTATAATTTCTGAAAAATTGTCGCAAACCTTCGGCTAAGGTTAATTCTAGGTCAGGAAAAAAATCAGAAGAATTATTAGCTGCTTCAAATTTATCAAATGTCAGTTTTGGTGGAGCAAAAAAAACTCTTAGGGGCATAATTTTTTCCCCTGGATGAGAGTTGAGAATGTCAGTCGCAACTAACCAAATGGGAGAATTTTCTAATCTTTTTTGTTCTTCTATAATTTGTAGAGAAGTTTCTCTTTGATAGGTAACTAATTCTCGTTGAAGTTCATAGTTTTGTTTGAGTATTTCTATTTGAATTATTTTTTCTTGTTCTAATAGCCATCTTTGAAAATCTATATTGGTTTGGAGTTTGGCAGTTTCGGCAATTTGAATAAATGCTTGTAATTCTTGGGTATTAGTTTGACTAATTTCTGGCAAATCAAAGTTATCTATATTTTGGATATATTGCAGTTTGAGTTGTTCTAGTTCAATATTTTTTTCTAGCTTTGCTACTGTTGAATTTTCGGTCGTTACTATAGTTGTAGATATGACATCTTTTTTGGTATGGGGAGTGACAAATTTAGCTGCTGCTGTCACTGCCTTACTAACTGTTGTTAAAAATTTTAATACCATTTTTTTTCAGGGAATAGGGAATGTCATTTCAGTTATCAGTTATCAGTTAGCCTCCTCCGGAGGAACTGCGTTAACAGTTAGCCTCCTCCGGAGGAGCTACGCTAACAGTACCTCTGCAATAAGGAGGCTTGAAATACAGAACTCTCTTTCTCTTGGTAAAAAAGTACTTATTTAGGAAGTAGGAAATAGAAAGTAAAAAAATACATCAATATTTTATAACAAACAAATCAACCCTACTGCTTCAATATAACCAAGAATAAATAGCCTTATTATAGTCATATTTTATAGGCAATTATTAGGGGTATAGAAGTCTAAGCAAAGGGCGCAGACATATCAAAATCTTAAAACTAAGACAACACAAGCTTTTCCCTTCTTCCTTCTTTCTCCTTCCTTCTTTCTTCTGCTATATAGAACCCATTTGAGATCTATATAATTATGGTAGTCAAGTCTTTTCGCGCATCAATGAGTGAGGAAAAATCATCTGAAGGAGTGTTGAATTTTTTGTATTATTTATCCTCACATCTTCCCTCTTACCTTCCCCTCCTGGGAGGGGTTAGGGGTGGGTTGTCTCCTGTCTCCTGTCTCCTGTCTCCTAGCTAAATTAATATTTATGAAGATACCAAATGGGTTCTATAACAGTTTTTCTAATCTCCTCCTGTTGCACTTTTAATAGAATCTAAATATTTATACCAATTAATTGCTAAATCAATATCTGTAAAAGGAACTTGAATATTTTTAGACTCTGAAAGAATAAACTCCAAAACTACTTTACCCTTACTGAGTGGGTTCTCTATATCTATAGGTTTATTATTAACTAATAATTGTAGCGATCGCACATCCTGCAAAGAAAAAGTCTGCAAATTTATTGGGCCACTGCGCGTTGGTTTTCCCCAAGTAATACTTTCACCATTCTGACCCAATACCGCATAAATATCATATTTAGCTTTCTCAAAAGATTCTGCCCAAGCGCGGTAAGCTTCCAACTTTTGATATTCATTCCAACCTGCCCAAGCTAACCAGATAAACACACCCAATAGGGGCAGCCACAATAAACCTCTTTCCATTTCCTTTTTTGAATTTGGTATTAGCCCAAATTATAAAGCGAAACCTAATACTTTTCTACCATCTAAGACCTACAACCTACTACCTACCACCTACCACTTAATGCCTATCAAGTTAAGCTAAAGTAGTAAAAAAGCCTTCAATTTAGTGGATATCTCAACAAATGAAAAAAATTCTGTTTGTCTGCTTATTTTTAATTGGGCTTGGTTGGGCCTTATCTAACTTTTCAGGTTTGGCCAATAAAGGAGTCTATGACTCAATTGTGTTAGACTTCCGTGAAGATATCGGAGTTACTAAAATTGTCGATGAAATTCAGACAATCTCCGATGAATACCAAGTCACTCCTCGTCTAAATAGTGAATTTTCTATATCAGATAATGTGTATATTGTCAAGGGCGATCGCCAACTTCTCAAAGAACTGAAAAGCTCTCTCAACAAATATACTGAATACATAGAACCCAACTATGTTTATAGCGCTAATGCTATCATTTTTGAGGGCAGTAACGGTGGTCCCAATGACCCCATGTACGGAAAACAATGGAACCTCCGCAGCATCAACGTAGAGGAAGCATGGAATGAAACCAAAGGCGACGGCGTAACAGTAGCGGTGATTGATACAGGAGTCACCAGAGTTCCCGACCTGCAAAAAACGAAATTTGTGCCTGGCTATGATTTTGTGAACGACCAGACTTTAGCCACCGACGATAATGGTCACGGCAGTCACGTTGCAGGGACTATTGCCCAATCCACCAACAATGAATATGGCGTAGCAGGTATTGCCTATGAAGCTAGCATCATGCCCTTAAAAGTATTATCTGCTAGTGGTGGCGGTACAGTTTCCGATATTGCCGAATCTATCAAATTTGCTGCTGACAACGGTGCAGACATCATCAATATGAGTCTCGGTGGCGGCGGTGAAAGCCAAATAATGAAAGAAGCTATCAACTATGCTCATAGTAAAGGCGTAGTCATTATTGCTGCTGCGGGCAACGCTGGCCAAAATTCAGCAAGTTATCCCGCTCGTTATCCCCATGTTATCGGTGTCTCTGCCACTGACTCAACGGGAGAAAAAGCTTCCTATTCCAACTTTGGTGCAGGAATTGATATTTCTGCTCCTGGTGGCTCAACTTCTGGCAAAAATGAAACTGGTGGTATTTTGCAAGAAACCATTAACCCAGAAAATGGCGAGAGTGTGTTTGCTTCCTTCCAAGGTACCAGCATGGCATCTCCCCACGTTGCGGGTGTGGCAGCATTAATCAAAGCTAGTGGTATTGAAGACCCAGAAGAGATTGCCAACATTCTCAAAAAATCTGCCAGAGTTATCAAAGAAGACCCACTGAATCATTTTGGTGCAGGTCAGTTAGATGCAGCAGCAGCAGTCAAGTTGGCAGTCAAAGGTCAAATCACTTTCCGCGACTTCTTCCGATGGTTGCATAATAATGGGTATCTCAGTCCTGGTTTTTGGCTTGATGGTGGCGCTGTGGCATTGTTACCGAAGTTGGCAATGGTCTTGGGGTCTTATATATTAGCTTGGTTTCTGCGGAATTATTTCCCTTTCAGTTGGAGTTTCCCTCTGCATACAGGATTAGTTGCTGGTAGTAGTGGGTTATTTTTCCTCCGTGGTTTCTATATCTTCGACTTACCACAATGGCCGATGCGTGTGATGGGTAGTTCTCTACCTGAAGTCGGTGGAGCTATTCAAGGTAGTGGCATTTTGAATCCCATTTTTGCTAGTGTGTTGATTCCAGCATTATTAATTGTGTTGTTATTAGGAAATCAGCAATGGAAGTGGTTAGCGATCGGTACTACTATTGGTGTTGCTAGTTGTTTGGCTGTAAGTGCAGTTGCAGATCCCGCAGTTTGGGGATTAGGTTCTGGTTTTGCTGCTCAAATTTTCCTAGTTGTGAATGCCTTTTTATGCTTAGGTTTAGCACGTTTGGCAATTAGAACGGAGGAAAGGTTAGCATGAGTAGTGTTACGGTAACTGGTACTGTAGAAAAGAAAGGTTTTGGTACTGGTACTTGGGCGTTAGTAACTGAGGGTGGCGAGACTTATGAGTTGAAGGATGCTCCTACTGAGTTATGTAAGTCTGAGCAAAAGGTAAGCATTACAGGTGTGGTGCGAGATGATGTGATGACGATCGCAATGATTGGTCCAGTATTGGAAGTTCAATCTTTCGAGATATTGGAATAGCAAGTAGGGGCGAATGGCCATTTGCTAACGCAAAGCTCCGCTTTATATGTTGCGGAGCAAAACGCCCCTACTGTGGTCTACTGAAATGAAAACCGCTGTAAAAAGTCTCAAGAATGGCACAATTCTATGAATACACTAAAATATCAAACAACTATCAAGAACGGTCAACTTGATTTACCTCCCCTCGACTTACCAGAAGGAACCGTTATCGAAGCAATTTTATTAATTAAAGAATCTGCTGAAACTGATGAAACAGACTATCTTCTTTCAACAGAAGCAAACCGTCAGCATCTCAAAGAAGCTGTAGAATTACTAAAAAATTCTGACAATTATATTTATGTAGATCCAGGCAAATTATGAGGAAAGTCGCATTTTTAACTCGGAGTTTTGATGACTTTAATCAATGGGCGATTGAAGATAAAAAAATTTATATTAAGATTGTCAATCTCATTAAAGATATTCAACGAGATCCGTTCTCTGGGTTAGGAAAACCAGAAGCATTAAAATACGATCTATCTGGATTATGGTCAAGACGCATTACACAAGAACATCGCTTAGTTTATAGTGTTTCTGATGAATAAATTGTGATTATTTCCTGTAAATTTTACTACTAATAATTGCTGACATAATGGTGAAAAAAATTATAGATATTGGCATAGTTAGTTAAGTTTCATATTAATGCCTTTTTTTAAGATTTACAATAAGCCCGCAACATGGGCTTTTTTTTATTGTTTTATTTCTTGAGTAATTTCTACTCTTTTGTCAAGAAAATAATCCTCGTAAGGTTCTTTCACATTAACCCAAATAGTTGTTGGCATAAATCGGAATAAACGTCGTGGTCCTGAGTTAAGAAAATATTTTTTGTCTCTTTTTGGTTTGCCATTTTTCGTGTAGATAGTATCAATTGCTTTATTGAATATTGTGTTTTCTGCTTCAATAACTTCAGCTATACCTTTGAAATAAACACCAAATCCCTCTCCACTCAATGCTGTTGAATCATAAACAACTGCAAAAACTTGCCCATTATTAATAATATTTTGAGAGTGCTGATTTTCTATCCATGATGACCAATAAAATGTGTAATTTTCATCAAAACCGTAATAGACAGGTGAGTTCCAAGGGTGTCCTGATTTATCTACTGTTGCTAAAGTGAGATAGGTAATTTCATTGAGTACCTGTTTTGCTTTTTCAGTGAGTTGATCGATGGGAGATGATATCTGCATTTTTTCAATTTCTCAAATTTGATAACTGTTTGCTACAAATAGTTAGGCTATTTCTTAGGAGTCAACCCACCCTTAGCCCCTCCCCCTCCTGGGAGGGGAACTCAGGAAGACCGAGTCAGAATGAATGATTTTAATACCAGTTTTTAGGTCGGAAATTCTCTACACTTATTCTTCGTAAGATTCTTTTTTTAAATTGGTATAAGTCCTATTAATATGATATCAAATCAGCTTGATTCAGTATAAAAAATGTTTCATCTTCAGCAATTAGCAAATCTTTCTTCCCTCCTGACTCTTGATATCATGTCCGGTAGCATCGGTATTGTATAGTGAAGTAAGGAAGAAGGAAGAAGGAAGAAGGAAGAAGGAAGAGGGAAGAGGGAAGAAGGCTTAAAAGCTTGAAAAAACCTAAATTTCCTGTAGATATTCACCCTTAGTTTTACACAAACGATACCAGCGGACATGATATGACTCCTGAATTATATAACACTACGCATTAAGATTAGGACAGCTAAGAAACTTCAAAACATTAAAAAAATAAGTGATTGCAGACTGTAATATCTGGAATAAAAGTAAAACAATATTTGTTTGTGATTTCATAAATTCAAGTGATTGTAGATAGTCAGATTAACTACAAATACTCCCATATCAGTTATCGATCAGGTCGTACGCGATCGCGTCCGCTCGAAAATAGCGTTTGTGGAGCGTGAGCTAAGATGTCTCACAGTGCCCATTCTTGGAATGTACCTCTTGGTCATTTGTCAAAAAAATTAGATGCGTTTGCCCTGGGAGGGTGGGAAGTGTGGGAAGTGTGGGGAGGGTGGGAAGACCCTCGAAAGTAGGAGGAATAATTGTTCTCTGATTTTTCTGCCGCCCTCACCCCAAAATTCTCACTTTTTGAGGGTAAGTGAATTGAAACAGGCGTACTTTTTTCGATTCTAAAAAGGCTAAAACTTTTATTGACCAGTGCTTTGAGATTTAATCAGCAAACCCTAAATAATTTCTTTAAGTTTTTGCACTATATTTTTAACTACTTGTTTCTTTCGATTCATTTGTTTGACTTTTTCATAAGTTTTATTGAATGTTTGAATACAGAGATTCAAGCGTTTATTAAATTCATCTATACTTATTTTTTCTACATATTCAAATAATTCATTGCTATCTCTAAACTCGGTATAGTCTAAAAAACTATTTTTTTCAAAATCTTCATAAATCGTGCTATTTTTCCCCCCATAATAAATAGGAAGACAGCCACTGATGATAGAATCCCAAATTTTTTCCGTACAGTAGTAGTCAGCAATAGTATTTTCAAAACAGAGATTAAAATGATATTTTTGCAATATCTCTATTTTTCTTTCTTGCCATCTTCCTGAGCGAGAATTTTCTACAACAATATTTTCTTGCCATCCCTTGCCATAAATATCAATTTTATCTAACTGATAACCCTGTAAAGCAATTTTTTTTCTTAATTCATATAAATCTAATTCCTGTCCATTACAAATCAAGGATGTATTCCAATTACAATTTTTGATTAAAGCTGCAATCTTTTTATGTTTTTCCCTACCAAATTTTTCAACTTGATAATCTGGTATTTTACATATATTTTCTCGCCAAAAAAAGTAATAATTATTCAAATAAATATCGCCTGTGTAAATGTTCATTATATGTACATCTACTCCTTTCCAGGATACTTTGTGATTAAAATGAGTATCAAACCTTGGTTCGTGAGTCCAAACTAGGTATTTTTTAGACGAACCATACTGAAGAATCAAAGGTTTTAATTTTTGAAAAAATCTAGTTACAAATACATCGCAATCTTCTTCTCGATCGCTAAACACAATTTCATCGCCAGCAAATTTTTCAACTTGCCGAATAAAAGGAGTATACTCCATATTATCTACTTTAAAAATTTCGATCATTATTCTTATGTTGATTGAGCAACGCCAAAATCCTTTTATATTCTGACTCCTGACTCCTGAGGACTCCGTTTTTTATTTTTAATGGTTATATCATGTCCGCTTAATAGCGTGATAAAAAACTTTCTTCTTATCTTCCTTCTTTTTTCCTCCTGACTCCTGAATTATGACCAAAAAATCAGGTCAATAACCTCCCCTTTTAAGGAAATAAAAAAAAAGATAATTCAGTATTTTCTTGCTTCCCTATTGCATGAGGTACTGATAACTGATAACTGATAACTGATAACTGAAATGACTCCTCCGTCATTATTTATATGCTAAAGTAAGCTATGTCTATCAACTGTATAGCTTACAGGATTAATCAAACAACCAATGGCAACTGAAACTATCGTTTTATTATCAAAAAGAGAAATAGAAAAAATGCGTCGGGCAGGACGTTTAGCAGCAGAATTATTACATCATCTTGAACCTTTTGTCAAGCCAGGGGTAAGCACTCTAGAATTAGATGAAGAAGCAGAACGTTGGACGCAAGCTCATGGCGCTCGTAGCGCTCCCCTTGGTTATCATGGTTTTCCTAAGTCTATCTGTACGAGTATTAATGAGGTAGTTTGTCACGGTATTCCTAACAAAAAACAAATCTTAAAAGAGGGAGATATTATTAATATTGATGTGACTCCAATTCTTGATGGTTATCATGGGGATACTTCTAAAACTTTTTTCGTAGGTGAACCTTCTCCATTGGCTAAAAAATTAGTTGAAGTTACAGAAAAATCTATGTATTTAGGCATTGCTGAAGTTAAACCTGGAAATAAAATTGGGGATATTGGAGCTGCTATTCAAGAATATGCTGAAGCACAAGGTTTTTCTGTAGTTAGAGATTTTGTTGGTCATGGCGTGAGCAATGTTTTCCACACTGCACCACAAATTCCTCATTATGGTACTAGAGGAAAAGGGACAAAGTTGCGGACTGGAATGGTATTTACTATTGAACCGATGATTAATGAAGGTACTTGGGAAGCAAAGGTGCTTAAGGATGGTTGGACTGCTATTACTAAGGATGGTAAATTATCTGCACAATTTGAGCATACTGTTGCTGTTACTGAAACAGGGGTAGAAATATTAACTCAATATGAAGGCTAAATTCAACAATTAATTATTAATTATTAATTATTAATTATTAATTATTAATTATTACCTCTTCTTTTCAAGGAGAGGATTGACTAATTATGAAAATTTTTTCTCTCTTGGTCGATTTGATATGGTTTCGAGACCCGCTCTTGACAGAGTCGCTCCGAATTGCGCCATCTCTCGACCGCTTGTTTCTCCTTTAAAGGAGAGGATTTTTACCTTAATTATTCGGTAAATAATAATTATTTAGACCTCTGGTTAATAAAGATATAGACTTTTTGTACACATTAGGGAACAGGGTACAGGGAACAGGGAATAGATGTTCACGGCAAAAGATTACGAAAAATAATTTTTCAGTTACTTTTACAACTCTAGCTTATCTTAAATAAAGAGCAAGTTTATTTTCTGGAGATGTCTATTAGATAAAAATTTTGCTGAACGGTTAATAATAGTTGAAGAATATTTTAGACGTTTCCTGCGGAATGCTGCACAAACTGCTATTAGCGGTCAATTTTGCTAATTTTTTTAATGAATGTGCTTATTTCTTAAACTCCTATACCCAGTCAAGTAAATTAGTAGTCCTAAAATTTTAAAAGCGCTTAAATGTGAGTAAGTAAAAGATAATATTCAAGTATCTTACTTGACCAAGAGAAAAGAAAATTAAGTATTTCAAGCCTCCTGCTTTCCTAGGTCATGCTGCGCAAACAGTAGGAGGTACTGTTAACTGTTAACTGATAACTGAAATGACCATAAACTAATGGCTGAATGCTTAAAATAATAGTTTTCATCGCCCTCATACTGTAGGTGGAAAATCTGATAATTGGTTTATTTCAGAAAGAATAATTTCTGGTTTATCTCTATACATATGTAGTTGACCAGTAATATAAACATATCCTCTACCTAAACCAAAGTAACGATTTTTTAATAGTTGTAATAATGGCTTCATTTCTTCAGTATTAGTATTGGGAATCCATAATTTTAAACGGTGGTCTTTAGTTCCATCATAAATTAAAGCACCATTATCTAACCACTTAGAAACTCCTCCTTGTAAATCATAGAAAACTGTTACATATTCTTCCGCCCTTGCTGCTACTAAAATCTTAGGAAAATCTAATCTAACTTCTAGAACTCCAGAAGCAATTCCATAGGTACGATAATTATCTACAATGGAAGCTCTTAATGACCACCAAGGTACTAGCAAATTATAATTTCTTTTACGTTTACCTCGATTTACTTGAGGGTTCCAAACACCAAGATTATTAGCTTGAGCTTCTATTTCTGCAGCTATCATTTCTTGATGATAAAGTCTAGAATTTCCATATTTAATAAAATAAGGACTCCAGCCTTCTCTAATTAGTTTAATATTAAAATTTTCTCCATTTTTTTTTACATAAGCTATTAAGCGACCTTGATGGTCGCGATATTTTTCTAAACAATTTTCTACAGGGTCGTCTGTATCAAATTCAAGATCGACTTGGGCAAGTTCACCGTCAGGTAATATGAAATATTTTATTGCCATTTCTGATGCAGCTTTACCCATGTCTGTAACTGGTTTGGAATATTCAGAATAGCTTTCTTCAGCATCAACATAATCCATTCTGATAAATTCTCGTTTATCATTTAATAAAACTTTGATTGTGTCACCATCAACTACTTTTGTAACTTGAAGATTTTGAATTGTTGTGCCTTTTTTTTTATTAGTTAAAATTTGAGATTCCATCATTCAGTGATCGATATTATTTTTTTGATTAACTAAAATAACATAAAATTATACATTGAATCTGTAAAAAAGTAAATGTATAAGTTGATATTGATAGAAATAAGGAAGAAGGAAGAGGGAGGAGGGAGGAGGGAGGAAGGAAGAGGGAAGAAGGAAAAAATATTGAAAAAGAAATACAAATGATAAATATAGCTGTCTAAAATGAATTTGATCAACTCTTTTTAAGGAGAACTTTCGAGACGCTTAAGTTATGCTATAATTTTTCAGCAATTACCAAAAATAAATATCGAGAATAAATTTATTAAGTAAAAGTAAGATAAAAGATAAAAATGAGGAAGGCAGGAATGATTTTAAGTTTGTTATACAACACATAAATCTCTGCCTTAGTCTACCAAAATTAAATAACTAATTGCTGTCCTCAAATACATTTGAGAGCTATTTTATAGATTCAAAGCTCTCCTGAACCAACACGATTTCGTAAATTAATTAATTGTTCAATAGTTGTTTGAATTGAATGAAGAGCTGTGGCATCTTCTGATGCTTGCTTTGCTATATCTAATAAATAAATTGCTTCTGACAGCTGACAATAAACTTCTTTGTTTCTAGTATTGATTTGGCTGAAGTTGAGATGATGCATAATTCAATACCCCTAATGGTCTACAATTTCATCATCTCTTAACTCCTGAAAAACTACATCCTTCAAGTGGTTGATCCAATTGGGTGATTATTATTTTAGACTAATATTAAGTATCGATCTACAGATAGTTATACTAAAATATTTGATATTTTCTTAACCTTGCCAATAGTCGTTAGGATCGAGAATGTAAACTGAAATACATCATTGGAGAAAAATAAATGGATCTAGTCAGACTCCAAAATTCATTGGACAATATCTCGTTTGCCATCTTGTTTGCCACAATGCTAATTTATTGGGTTGGTGCCTCTTTTCCTCGTATCCCCTATCTCTCGGTCTTGGGTTCTACCGGAATGGCGATCGCTAATCTCTGTATTGCGACGCTATTGGGGGCCCGTTGGCTAGAAGCTGGCTATTTTCCCATTAGTAATTTGTATGAATCTCTATTTTTCCTGACTTGGGGACTTACTACTATTCACCTCATAGCTGAAAATATGAGTGGAAGTCGCCTGGTGGGAGTTTTTACATCTCCCTTGGCAATGGGTATTACTGCTTTTGCTGCCTTAACTTTGCCCTCGGGTATGCAGTTATCAGAACCTCTTGTGCCTGCTCTAAAATCTAATTGGTTGATGATGCATGTCAGTGTAATGATGTTGAGCTATGCGACTTTGATGGTGGGGTCTTTACTGGCGATCGCTTTTCTTATTGTTACCAGTGGCCAAAAAGTAGAACTTAGTGGCAGTTCCTTTGGCACTCGTTCTGGAAGAAATAATCATTCTGTGAAGCTCTCAAAAAATTTGCAACTTCAAACAGAGGGAGTTAGTCTGAACGAAATTGAGGAAAACTATCAATCTTCTCCTCTATCTATAACAAATGGCCACAGTCAAACTGCCGTCTTAGAAATGGCCAGACCTACTCAAGCAGTGGAGACAGAAGTAACTCTTTCTCCTCAACGTTTGAGTATTGCTCAAACTTTAGATAACATTAGTTATCGTATTATTGGCTTAGGATTTCCTTTGCTGACTATTGGGATTATTGCTGGAGCAGTTTGGGCTAATGAAGCTTGGGGTTCCTATTGGAGTTGGGACCCGAAGGAAACTTGGGCCTTGATTACTTGGTTGGTATTTGCTGCCTATCTCCACGCTCGTATTACTAAAGGATGGCAAGGACGACGACCTGCTATTTTGGCTGCTACTGGATTTGCTGTAGTTTGGGTATGTTATTTAGGGGTAAATCTTTTGGGTAAAGGTTTACATTCCTATGGATGGTTTTTTTAGTTAAGTTTTAATGGCGTACAACATGAATTTTAAAAAAGCGGTCAGCAGTCAGCAGTCAGCAGTCAGCAGTCAGCAGTAAACGTTTAGAAGGGGACTTTTACCCCTCCGCGCACCTTCCGGTTTATATAAACCGGGGGTTTAAACCAGAGCTACTAAAAGCTGTTAACGCATTTCCTCCGAAGGAGACTAGCTGTTTGCGGAGCATTCCGTCAGGAAATGCTAAAAGCTAAAAGCTAGTTAAGCATAGAAATTAATTCTTGTTGTGGGTTAATTATATTAATTATCAAGGTAAGATTAGCAAACAAAAAATCTGAGTGGTAATGGGGATAAATCTAGGTTCAACAATTAATAATTCATAATTCATAATTCATAATTACCTCTCCTTGAAAAGAAGAGGTAAGACTCAAAGGAAAATTTTTTCTTCTCTTGGTCGATTGGATCTGGCGAGGTTTCTTCGCCATCCCATCCTACGGAATGCTCCGCAAACGACCGCTATTTCTCCTTTAAAGGAGAGGCTTTAAACCTTAATTATTCGGTAATTAAATATGGAAACTGAAGTGACTTTACTAAATAATGATGATGTTTTGTCTACGAGTGCTAGTCTTTTAATGTTTCAATGTACATTTCAAGTCAGTGAATATATAACGATGATTTTAGCTAGGTTGGAGTCGGAAAATTTATTTGAAGAGGGGCTAGAATGTCAATTATTAAGACCTGGTGATTATTGGAGAAAAGGAAAAGTAAAATTTCGTTTAGAATTTTTCACAGAAACTGAAAAAGAGTTATCTGAAGCTGTCGATCCTACTTCTCAACCCTCAGCTTACGCCATATTAACTTCTGATGAACAGCCACAGAATGTAGGAATGTGGAGTTAATATTAAAGTAATTTTTTCAACAATTAATAATAGACATAGACTTGAAAAAGGTATAAATTTTTTTCTGGGGTAGGGAACAGGGAATAGGCAAGATACTTTGAGAAATCAAGATACGAAAAATGATTTATTTTGTGAGTTTTAAAACTCTATTTATTTACTATCAATTGGTTAAATAAAATTCTTGTTTATTTTCTACCAGATATCTAATTAATTATTAATTAGACAAAGGCAAAAGGTAACAGGGAGTAGAAAACAAATATTTTGTAGTTTAATACCAAATTCATTTCTAAGTTGCATAGAATAATATTTTAATCAGAGTTAACTGTAGACCTAGATAGACAAGTTATTGAAGAAGGAAGAAGGAAGAAGGAAGAAGGAAGAAGGAAGAAGGAAGAAGGAAAAAATAATTCTGTGCCACCTCACATAAAATTGGTATAACACCTAACATCTAAAACCGGCGTTGGTGAAGCGCGTGTATGATATTAATCTTAATTATTTAGGAGTCAACCCACCCCTAACTCCTCCGGTGGAGGGGAGGGGGAAGACCGAGTCAGGAGTCAGGAGGAAAGAAAGAAGAAGAAAGAGTAGTAGAAGGAGACAGTTTTTTGTTCGGGTTCTTCTCCGGACAGGATATTATACCTCTTTTCACCAACGCCCTAAAACCTAACATCTAAAACCTAAAACCTAACACCTAAAACTTATGGCATTAGAGATATTTTAGCAATGGAAAATGAAGAGAACTTTCAAGAAAAACGTTGCTCAGAACTTTTACTATATCTGGCTTTAAATATAGAAGACTTCCAAATATTACCCAAAATAAAATTAGAAACAGACCTGCCTCAGACAATTATAGATGGGATAAGAAAGTATTTTTTGACTTATCAATCTGCCTGTGAATATGCTAACCAGATATTTCTAGAAATTTATAAATCTGGTGCAATAAAAAAATACTGTCAACAAAGCAAAATAGGTAAAAAATTACCAACTGCTTTTTATATTCATATCTCTGCTTTAGGACAACTTCATCCTTTACTACAACTCTACGAAAATTTAGCTCATCGTTTATATCTCAAAGCAACTTCTCAGCAGAAAGCTGATGCAAAAACCACCACATTAATTAAATTTAACTTTGATAAACCAACAATTTCTTATCTCTACTATCCAGACTTCGATACCGACCCCCATCCAGCTTTAAAAACTAGCATTTCCATTAACATGAATAGTGGAAATCTTGAATATAGAAACTACCACAATAGTAAAAACCCTCCTGTACTGCATCGCAAAGAAACCTTTGTGAATACTGACTATCCCCACTACAAAAAATTTGCTAAACTGACCAGTGCTGAAGTGAAATTAGGACTGTTAGATAATACTCGTTTAATTGGTACTCGCCAAGGATGGTTAACACACTTAAAAAATTATGGAATTGAAATTAAAGACCATCGTGTAATTCAACATACTATTGAAATACCAATTCCCAAAATAGAACGCCACAAAGCAGCGATCGTTCGTAAAAAAATTTCTAAACCAGTACGTTTGGGTTTAGAAGCAAATCTCTTTACAGAAGGTACAACCTTTTTTGACTATGGTTGTGGTCACGGTGGGGATATTAAACATATTGCTCAAAAAGGTTATCAAAGTGCAGGATGGGACCCCTATTATTCGCCCGATAATAGTTGTATTGCTGCTGATGTTGTCAATCTTGGTTATGTAATTAATGTAATTGAATCTTTAGCAGAACGTAGGGAAGCTTTGATTAAAGCCTGGGGGTTGACTAAACAGGTTTTAATTGTCTCCGCTATGGTATTAATTAATGACGAGAAAACCAAGAATAAACTTGCTTATGGAGATGGCATAATTACATCTCGTAATACTTTTCAGAAATATTATGAACAGGAAGAATTAAAATCTTATATTGACCAAGTTTTAAATGTAGATTCTATCCCTATAGATTTGGGTATTTTCTTGGTATTTAAAGATGAAAAACAGGGGCAAAACTTCCGAGCATCTCGATTAAAAACTCGTTTATCTACACCTAGAATTAACTCCAAAAATCAGAAATTTGTAGATTATGAAGAACAGCTTATTCCTTTGATGAACTTTATGAGCGATCGCGGTCGTCTTCCGGTCAGAGGAGAAATTGCTGAAGAGGCAGATTTAATTGCAGAATTTGGTAGTTTTCGTCGTGCATTTCGAGTAATTCTGCAAGCTACAGATTCTGTAGAATGGGACCAGATAACTGATAAACGTCGCCAAGATTTGTTAGTATATTTAGCCTTAACTAAATTTGGAAATCGTCCTAAGTTTTCCCAATTAGCAGAAGTAGTCAGAAATGATATTAAGGCTTTATTTGGTAGTTACACTCAAGGCTGTACATTAGCGGATTTAATGTTATTTAGTTTAGGTGATTCTGAATTAATTAGTAAATGTTGTAAAAATAGTTCTATTGGTTATAAATTTTCTAACTCTCTGTTAGTTCATGTTTCTGCTGTAGCAAAACTCGATCCATTATTACGGCTTTATGAAGGTTGCGCTAATCGTACAATTGGTAGATTAAATGAGGCAACTATCATTAAATTTCATACAAAACTACCGATAATATCCTATTTATTTTATCCAGACTTTGATACAGAAGCTCATCCAGTTTTGCATACAAGTATGCACATTGATTTACGAGATTTAAGTGTCAGTTATCAGAGCTATACAAATGAATATAATCCGCCAATTTTACATAGAAAAGATGCTTTAGTAACACCAGATTATCCAGACTATGAAAAATTTGCCAAACTCACACAACAAGAAGAAGATAGAGGACTATTAAATAATTTTAAAAATATTCAAAACCGAATTGCTTGGCTCAAATGTTTAGAAGAAAATTGTACAGAAATAAAAGGTCATCGTGTTTATTGGCAAACTAATGTTGACCCTTATCGCTTAAAAATATTAAAATCTGCTCATGCTACTAGGAAACGAGAAAGAAAAAAACAACTATAGCGCTACGCCCTAGGGAACAGGGAATAGGGAATAGGGAACTGTAAAAGAGTTTTTCCTGTATAGCGCTACGCGAACAGGATTGGAAATTTTCCTAACCAATTCTTGTAATGCTATAAATCAGGAATGAATAAGCTAGTGACTGAAGATATTCTATAGTGTTTATCAAGTTCTTGAGGTACAGTTTTTTTCTTCTTTTCTATTTCCTGTTTCCCGAATTACTACTCCCTACTCCCTATTCCCTATTCCCTATTCCCTAAAACAAACAAATTTTGTGCCTCACGCTTCTTGGGAATTGCTATATAGTTTAAAATAGTGAAGAATAAGTCAACTATCACCAGAAACCAATGAATAAATTATTTGAAAAAATAAATACTCAAGTAACGATTTTAGGAAGTCTTATTGCTATCCTTTGGATTGTACAAATTATTAATTCTGAACTTTTAGCAGGAACATTGAACTATTATGGTGGAATTCATCCTCAAAGTTCTACAGGACTTACGAGTATTTTTTTTGCTCCATTTTTGCATGGCAGTTATGGTCACTTAATGGCTAATATTCCCCCATTAATTATTCTCGGTTGGTTAATCATGTTACGGGGAGTTCGTGATTTTTTCTTTGTGAGTATCGTTACTATAATAGTTAGTGGTTTAGGTATTTGGTATTTCGGTGCGCCTAATTCTATTCATATTGGTGCAAGTGGATTAATTTTTGGCTATTTTGGGTTTTTGCTACTCCGAAGTTTATTTGACTTCAGTGTTTTATCAGTAATATTCGCCTTAACTGCTGGTTTTCTTTACAGTGGTTTAATCTGGGGTATTTTGCCTTCCGATCCTGATGTATCTTGGGAAGCACACTTATTTGGTTTTCTGGGTGGGATATTTGCAGCTCAACTTTTGGGTAAACGTAAAAAAAATAGTTAAATTAGAATTGGTGGGTATTGCATCAAGAAAAGTTTGGAAATGTTCAACAATTAATAATTAATAATTAATAATTACCTTTCCTTGAAAAGAAGAGGATTGATGCGGTAGGGAAAATTTTTTCTTCTCTTGATCGATTGGAGGACAGCGAGGAGACCTCGCCATCCCACCCTACGGGAAAGCTGCGCTAACAAACGCTTTTTTCTCCTTTAAAGGAGAGGCTTTAAACCTTAATTATTCGGTAATATAAAGCTTCTCAAATTACTTTGCCAACACCTAAGTTTGTCTGTAATTTGTTTAACAATTTCTTTTTGCCATACCATGTCATCAAGTGCAGGATGTTTGTAGCAAACATTTATCAATTTGGTATTATACCAATTCCCATGCATTATTGCTATACTTGGGCAATACTTCAGTTGTCAACTGATAGGTACAAGCAAAATCACTTTGCATGCTAATTTCAGCTTGCGTTAATGTTAATTATTCTTATGTTTGCTTCTCCCTGTACGGACGCCCTTATGCAACGTCCCTACCTATTTCCCCTCCTGGGAGGGGGAAGGGCAAGGGGTGGGTCCCCTGCTCAACAAAGTGTAGAAAAGTTTTTGAGAAATGGTATTATATCATGTTCGGACGGGTCAGTTATAAAAAAACTTTATCCCTTTTAACCCTTTCTTCCCTTTTGCCTCCAGCTCCCGCTGCCTTCTGCCTTCCTTCCTCCAAAGTGTAAGTATTCAACCGAACATGATATTAGAGGGCAGGTTTTTAGGACTACATCGAAAATATCAAGGCTTTCGGCTAAACCCGTCCCTACAATTGTGCTATTCATCAGAATTATTTTGTGCTAAATCAATTGCCCTAGCATCTGGATCGGTTTCCCGTTGACTATTCTGCTTTATAAAACTGATATAAAACGTCACATAGCGCGACATTTTAATGTTTACTTCCTGCTTCTACTGAGACCGTCGGCGGCTACTCATCCACAGGCATTCACGGTCAAGCCGACCGCATTTCTCAAATTTATACTGGCATTCAGATCCCGGTCTATAGATATCCCACACTCAGGGCAATCATAAGTTCTCAGATGCACTGGCATATCTTGAACATGACCACACCTACTGCAAGTCTTAGAAGATGGGAAAAATCTGTCAACTACTACCAGCTCACAACCGTACCACTGAGTTTTATATTCTAGCTGTCTACGAAACTCATAAAATCCTTGGTCTGCTATAGATTTAGCTAGCTTGTGGTTGGCTAACATTCCGCTAACGTTCAAATCTTCAACGACAACAGTGCCGTGGTTCTTGGCTAAGTATGTTGTCAATTTATCAAGTGCATCTTTGCGGATGTTAGCTACTCGTCTGTGCTGTTTAGCTAGCTTGATTACAGCTTTGTGCCAATTATTTGAATGTTTTACTTTCCTGCTCAGTTGCCGTTGCAATTTTGCTAGTTTATCTTGAGCTGTACGGTAAGGTTTAATGCTTGGGAAAACTTGACCAGTACTTAGTGTTGCTAGCGTTTTCACACCTAAATCAACACCTACAACATCAATAGTTTTTGGTGTGGGAGTTGTACTAAATTCATAGCTCAAACTTAAGTACCAATCCCCCGCTTGTCTACTAATGGTTATTTTTTGAGTAGTTGCTTCAATTGGCTCATAAGTCTTAACCCAACCAATAAAAGGTATTTTATGATTCCATCCATTTAATTCTATGGGTTTTCCACAATTATCTATTGTGAACGAATCAGATTTACCTTTCTTCTTAAACCGTGGGCGTTTACCCAATCCTTGGAAGAACCTCTTAAATGCTTCACCTAAGTTAATAAAAGCATATTGGTAAACTCTAGATGAAAGTTTTTTCATCCAAGGATAAAGTGGTTTTGTGTGATTGGTAAACACATCTCTAAGCTTACGAGTGTTTGGCTTGAAACCATCCTTGTAAGCAGCATTCCACAAACTTAAGCCCCAGTTATAGCACCATCGAGAGTAGCCCGCGTGTTGAGCAAAGAGCGTTTTTTGTTTATTATTTAATTTGAGTTTGGTTCTGATGGATTTCATGGAGATTGAGCACAGCCCGTCTAATAGTATGCTTTTTGACGTATTATATCGTTATTCTTTGATTAAGTCAATGCTCTTTCATCTGAGAATTAGTGCTAAGATTACTTTCAATCTCATCATCATAAAAGCGATAAAATAGAGGCTCATCTTTAAAATTATGTTCGTCTAAAACATGATGAATTATGCCCTGTTCTAACATTAATTGACCCATTAAAATAGCTTCTTCCCGAGTAGCTCGTTCGTGAATCATTAACCACTCTACCGCATCCGACCCAAAAAAGACATTTTTAAATTTCTTAAATTGAAATTTGCGGTCTTTGATAGAAACTCCGTTAGCTCCACGCATCGCAGTGGCGATCGCCTCCCAGTCATACTCTTCTTTGATAGCAGGTGGTTCGATGAGTGGAGTTTCTTGAGTTTGAAGTCGATATTCTACAGGAGTTTGTGACCGCACCCAAGCGTAAATTTCTGGATCGAGGTCTGTCAGATGTAAGTCTTGTTGAGGGCGAGGTACTTCTACTCCATACTTTCGCAAATATCTTTCTATCTGGTTATAGAGGTGGGTTCTCACCTTCGGTTGTTTGAGAGGATCGCGGATAAAAGCCACTACCCGAAACTGTAACCCATCCTCTGCATATTCCCGAAATTTCACTTTGGGAGGTGGATGACGGAGAATATCTGGATGTTCTACTTGAGCTGAAGCAAGCAAAACTTTGTAGACAAAATCAATATCTGTTCCATAAGGAACTTTCACATAAGTTTTTACCCTAGTTATACCACTGCGGTTCCAGTTGAGGACTTCCCCTTCAATAAAGCGAGAGTTGGGAATGGTAATAATGTAGCGTTCGATATTAGAAATGTCAGTTGTTCTGGCACCGATGCGTTGGACTAAACCTTGAAATTCTCCTACTTGAACTAATTCTCCAACTTTGATCGGACGAGCGACAATTAAAATTAACCCACAGATGAAGTCTTTGACAATATTTTGTAATCCAAAACCAATTCCTACTCCGAGCGCTCCAAGCAAAATAGCTAGAGACTGAAAGTCTACCCCTCCAGCATTGAGAATTAAGACTGCTCCTATAGAAAGTAGTCCGTATTGGACAAAAAAAGCGATCGTGTCTTGGTGACTGCGTTCAGCTTCTGTGAGGGGTAGGAAGCGAGATTTGAGGATACTCACAAACCAACTTACCCCTACCCAAAGTGCGACTATGGTTAGGGCGATCGCTAATATTCTGGTTAGGGAAATGCTTTCTTCTCCCAGTTGAAACATTCTAGAATTAAATGTACTGTCTAGAAGTTTGAAAGCTTCATAAAACCAAGCTCTAGTTATGGGAAATAGTTGAATTCCATACTTGATAAATGTTGCCCATACTCCCACTTGCAATAATAGTAAACCTAATAGTTGTAGGGAGTTCCAGCGTCTGTGAGGATTTTGTAGTTTCTGGCGTTGAATGTAACGAAATAGTAATACGAGTCCCCCCTGAAGTAACAGAGTAATCAAAAAGGCAATTATCAGCTTTTTGACTGCCCAACGGGTATAAGCAGGGGTGCGTTCCCGCCAACTTTGATTTAAACCCTGCTGGAGTTTTTCCTGCCACATTTGCACTTGAATCTCTGAGTACATGGAGTTGAGGACATCTGCTTCTGTCACCTGCACTAAGGGACGACTATCGATGTTTAATACCACTTCTTGATTAGAGCGGATTACTTTTATCTGTGGTGGTGTTCCTCGTTGAATACTCTCAGCTAAGGCTGATTTCAGAGTTGATGTCATTAATGCGGCTCTCTCCTGGGCAGTCACTTTTTCCAAAGGGCCAATTTCTAAAAGCTCTCGACCATCTAATACTACGGGAGCTTTTTCAATTGTTGCGTCTTCTGCTAGGACGGGAGAGAATAGAAATATTGATAATAAACAGATGCACAGTGCCAGAATTAATCTAAACCCATATTTCTGAAGTTTTGAGACATAGCGGAAGGAAGAAGGAAGAAGGAAGAGGGAGGAAGGAGGAAGGTTGATATTCCGTTTTTTTAGATATTCCATAAGTCAAATAAGGAGGAAGGAAGAAGGCTTTAGTTATCTAGGATACGAAGATTAAATTAATATTGCGTTGTTTGAGCTATTCCATAAGTCAAATATAGTAATGGCTACTGCTATATCTTATAGCAGAAGGAAGAAAGAAAAAGGGAAAAGTGGATGGAGATAGTCTTCGACAAGTCACTTGTCTAGATGCTGGTGCATTGTCATGGTGGTCTATTGTAATTATTTTGGTCAAGGACAAAAACAGTGGGAGCATCTTGCTCCCTTATATCATGTCTGGTTGAACAGTGATAAATAAATAACTACGGAGGAGTCAGGAGTCAACCCACCCCTAATATCATGTCCGGTAGCATCGGTCTTGTATAGTAAATAGGCAAAAGCTCCGGAAAGCAACAGCTCATCTGGCAAGAAAAAAACTTAAATTTCCTGTAGATATCCACGCTAACTTTTACACAAACGCGCCCCAACGGACATGATATAAACCCTCCCAGGAGGGGAAGTCAGGAGTCAGGAGGGAAGAAAGAAGAAGGAAAAGGAAGAATAGGAGAAGAAGAAATTTTTTTTATAACTAATTATTCGGACATGATATTACTCGTATCTTGCTCCTATAAAGTGGCGTTGTTCATCCCCATCTAGCATTTAGTATTACGCAAGCAGGACTACCCGTGTCTACAAACGCTAACCAATTGTAGATATATCGTTTGTCAAGTTACTGAGGTACAGTTGTTTTTTATTTTCTGCTCCCGGTAGTTCTGCATAGTAAATGATATATGTAGATTAACAACGGCGCTTCATGGGAGCAAGATGCTTCATGGGAGTAAGATGCTTCATGGGAGTAAGATGCTTCATCGCAGCAAGATGCTCCATCGCAGCAAGATGCTCCCACTACCGTGTCTGGTAACAAAAATTATTACAATCTACCAGATTTATGTTTCAATTAATCTAGCAGAACTAAAGCTAAAATAGTTAGATAATTTATGTTTTAACTGAGATAAAGTAAGCCAATCAAAATTAATCATGTACTGCTAATTAAGCCTATTAAATCAAAACAGCAAATCTGATTTTTTTACCAATCTATGCACAAAAAATTATATGAAAAAATCAATACTATATTTGACGGTTATAATCGTCTGTGGGTGCAGTGACTTATCTACTGCTGAAAATCAATTAAACTTGCCTACCACATCACCCACTCCTACTTTTGTAGAATGCCCACAAAAACCAATAATTCGTCTGGATAAAGCAGACACTAAATCTTTATCTTTAACTGAAAATATTATCGCTATATCCGATACTGTTAACTCTGAAAAACAGCTTGGCTATAAATTTTATGCCCGAACAGGTAAAGATTTTAACTATAGAATTACCAGTAATGTTTGTATTTGGATATTTGCCCCAGATACTAAACTATTACAACGTCGAGAATTAATCATCGCTGAACAGAGGGATTCACCAATTTCTGGAGAACAAATGTCTATTGATCTACCTCTAACAGGAGAATATATTGTGCAAGTTTCAAGTCCTAGTGAATCTACAGAATTCAAGCTAGAAATGAGTTTAGGAGATTTAGCGACACCAGAACCTTCTACAGTTAATATAGACGAAACTTCATCAACGTCAAAATCAGAAACGACAACTCAAGAATCTACTTCTAAAACTTCTAGTGAAGCAGCAGTAAAAAATTATTATTCTAATCTTAATCAAGGTAAATATGAGCAAGCTTGGAATCAACTATCAACAAGTTTTCAAGATAATCAACAACTACATCCAGATGGTTATAATTCCTATTATGATTGGTGGACAGGAATTAGTAATATTGCTATTCAAGATATTAAGCAGGTCAGCACAAGTACAGACACTGCTACAGTAAATGCTCTGGTAAAATATACAAAAAAATCGGGAGAAAGTATTGCTCAATCTCTGGAGTTATTTTTAGTTTGGAATTCTACAGATAAAAAATGGAATATAGATACAGTTAGCCTAAATTAGTGTAAGCATTCAGCTATAAGCATTTCCTACGGAATGCTGCGCAAACAGCTATCAGATGCATGAACGTAATAACTTACTAAGGTTATCAGATAACCTTTTTCTTTTGCGCGGAATGCGGAAGCAAACATATTCCACTCCTTGGAGACTTCGATGCGATAATGAGCTAATAACTCATAGCTGATAGCTGATAGCTGACCGCTGAATGCTTACGAATTAGTTAGAATTATTATGGTAGAATATTCTTTGACTCTCACAAACAAAAATACTAATCAAATATCTAGATATATTCTAGACTTAGAAGAATATTATGAAAATCAGCCTGCCAGTTTTTTTACCCCAATAGTCTGCAATAAAATTAGAAATGAACTACAAAGTCAAGGTAGCTGTCATATTAATGATATGTACTTACAAATAATTATCAAAACATGGATTCAAGATATCAAAGAAGGATATAGAGATAGTAATGTTGTTCTAGATTTACCTAAAATTAATCATCAGAATATTAACAGTCTCAAAGAATCAGGAAACCAAGAAATTCCCCAACTTATTTATCCAGATTTATCTGATGTAGAACCACAAATTGGTGCCTTACCCCCCCTAGATTTTTCTTAAAGTAAGAAAGAAGGAAGGAGCAAGAAGGAAGAAGGAAGAAGGTAGATTAAGTAGGGTGTTTCAGCAATGAACAATGAACAATGAATAATTAATAATTACCCCTTCTTAAAAGAAGGTGATTGACTAAAAGGAAAATTTTTGATTTTATCCCCTTAAAAGGGGAGGCTTCAAACCAGAATTGTTTAATTATTAATTATTAACTATTAATTATGAGGTGACAATACCCTTACCACTTCTGGAGTAATCCTAGATTTTACTGTCACGCACCGCTTGCTGTGGGATGGTGTTACACGAGCTAATATTTATTTGACAAGCACTCTCTAAAGTAATATCAAGTCTCATTAATTAGCCATAATAAAAATGTTCTTCTTTTGAGAGAGAATATTTTTTCGGTGCGGAATGCGGAGCAAACGAATTTCCCCTGCTTCCCTAATCCCTACTCCCTACTCCCTAAATTTTTACGAAGTGGTTATTCAAAGAGACATGATATAAGAAACAATGAAGAAACAAAAAGGAAGAAGGTAGTTAGTTCAAGATTGTTACTCTAAAAAAACATAAAGTTAAAAATTATGTTGCAGAAAAAAAGTTAAAACAGAGGATTATGACTATTAATTGTAATGTATGTTTCTACGATAGAAATTCAGACAAAAATCAATTTTGTGAAGTTTGTGGCTCAGAAATACAACCATCAATTACTTTGTTTGAAGCTGCAGAGAAAGGAATTCAAGAGGGAGAAACACAAACTGTTTTACAAACAGATGAACAACCAGTAAATTTTCATCAAAGTATTAATCAAAAGATTAATCAAAATATTAACAATAATCCTGTAACCGCACCAGTTAATACAAATATTCACACTAGCTTACCTCCAAGTCTAGAAACTGCTGAAAAAGCAAATATTTTACCTACAAATTCTGCTAATCCTACTCTGATTACTGGAACAATTGCTAAACTTATTCCGAAACAAGTAGGTTCGCCCGTACCAGAATTTATTATCGATAGTAACAATGCTTTGATTGGTAAATTTGACACTAATATTGGTCCTGTAGAAATTGATTTAGATGGATTTTATGGAGATGAAACAGTTTCTTCTACCCATGCAGAAATCTATTTTGAAAATAATCAATGGCAGATTAAAGACATGGGTTCTACTCATGGTATTTATATTAAACCTACAGGTAAAACTAGGTTTGGATATAGGATGAATAAACCAGAAATATTAAACTCAGGAGATGAAATTGCTATAGGTAAAATTCGGTTATTATTTCTGATTATTTAATTTAATTTAGAAGTCAGGAATCAGTAGGGGCGAATGGCCATATCCAAGCCCCCGCGCATCCCCCATTTAACAAAAAGCGAAGCAACATCTGGCTTCCCCCATTCAACAAAAAGCGAAGCATCTTCTGGCTTCCCCCTTTCCAAGGGGGACGGGAGGGGGATAAAAAAGGGGGACGGGAGGGGGATTAACTTTGTTGGCTTGCTCGGGGGGCAAAATTCAGTATCAAAAAACTTTTCCCTTTTGCGTCAATCCTATCAACTTTCAACAAGAATTAATTATTAATTATTAATTGTTAAAACCTTCCTTACTTCAGTAAAATCAAAGATAAAAAAATGTCGATAAACTGCCCAGTTTGTGGCGCAGAAAATTCTGATACTGCCATTACCTGTCGTGCTTGTGGTTCCCCTTTAACTAATATAAATTCCGTAGGATATCAACTTCCTAGTGGCACTTTACTCCAGCAAGGTAAATATAGAATAGAAAAAACATTAGGTGAGGGTGGTTTTGGCATTACTTACAAAGCAATTGATTTAGAAAATTTTACCGATGTTGCGATTAAAGAACTCTGCCCAGATAAATTTCTGAGACATGGCATAAATATTATTTGGCCTCCCTCTATTACTGCCAAAATTAAGCAGGAACAAATCCAAAAATTTAAGACAGAAGCAGAATATTTACAACAATGTATCCATCCCAATATTGTCAGAGTCATTAATTGGTTTGAAGCTCACAATACAGCTTATTTAGTAATGGAATTTGTCAGAGGTAAACCCCTATCTAAAATTTTGCAAGAAAAAGGTAAACTGCCAGAAAATATTGTCAAAAAATATTTTATTCAAATTGCTGAAGCTTTACAATTTGTTCATGCTAATAACTTCCTGCATCGCGATATTAAACCGGATAATATTATTATTAACTCCCTAGATAAAGCTATCCTCATTGATTTTGGTTCCGCCAGAGAATTTTTGGCAGGTCTCACTCATAAAATGACCTCTATGCTGACACCTGGATATGCACCAATAGAACAATATACTAACTTCGGCAAACCCAATCCTAGTACAGATTTATATGCTGTTTGTGCTTCAATTTATCATGCTTTAACAGGGAAATTACCAGTAGCATCACCTGGTAGATTAAGTTCAGAAACTTTGATTTCTCCACGGCAAATAGAACCATCAATTCCTCCTCAAATAGAAGAAATTATCTTAACAGGAATGAAGATGAAAATAGAGGAACGTTTTCAAAGTGCTGAGGAATTAATTGATGCACTTAAAGGTAAGTTTGTTTCTCAACAATTAAGTCAAGCTAGACATATTTTAAAACAAGGAAATTTGACAGAAGCAGTCACAGCTTATCAACAATGTTTGTTACAAGAACCTGATAATAGTATTGCTGTTGTAGAACTAGCAATGCTGTTAGTTTATATTGACGATCGCCAAGCTATTTTTGCTGCTAATCGAGCTATTAAAATTAATCCAAATGATGGTAGAGGTTATGGAGTTTTAGGGCTAATTAATTGTCGCCAAAAAAATTGGCTTCAAGCAGTTCAACAGTTAGAAAAAGCTGTAAATTTATCTCCAGAAGAATCTTGGATACAGGCTAACTATGCTTGGAGTTTAGCAAAATTATCTAGATGGAAAGAAGCATTAATAGTATGCGATCGCTCTTTAAAAATAGATAGTAGTTCTGCTTTTGCCTTAGGATTAAAAAGCTGGATTTTAGCTAATCAAAAACAGTGGTAAAAAGTCATCATGAACAACAAAATAAGTTAAATTTAGCTAACAGTATTAAACAAGCATTTCAAGTATAGCTGGCCACTAGAAGTACGAGGCACTTTTAACCAACTTGCCCATAAATGATAATTGGGCCGAGAAATGTCGAGTATTAAAAATCAACTCCTCACACCTCTAATAATAGAGAATATACCCATAAATAGTTATTTTAGGTTAAGAAAAATTAGATATTTTGCTTTTCTACCCATTGCTTCAACTCTTCTAAAAAAGAAAGTGTTGTTTTCCCAAAATCAGTGATTTCATAGGTTACAGCAAAAGGTCTTGTACTAATTACCTCACGCTTAACCAAACCATCATTCTCCATCTCTCTTAGCCTTTGAGTTACCATTTTTTTGCTTGCTCCGCCAAGTTGACGAGCTAAATCCCCAAAACGTACGGGTTTATCCTTGAGATGCCAAAGAATAGATCCTTTCCATTTTCCACCTATAAGCCTCATTCCGCGTTCAATTGGACAGGGTGTAAGACAAGGTTCAATTGCCTGCTTGCGACCTAGATTGTCGGTTTCAATTTCAATCTTAGAACTCATTTCCCACCTGGTTACTAAAAGTATACTAATTGACTATAGTAACTTAATTTTGTATATTTCAATTATGGCAGTGACGGCGTTGGTAAATTAGTGTATGATATTAATCGCGCATTACTTAGGAGTCAACCCACCCCCTCCCCTCCCAGGAGGGGAACGACTGAGTCAGGAGTCAACCCACCCCTCGCCACTCCCCCTCCCAGGAGGGGAAGAAAGAAGAAGAAAGCTAGAGTAGAAGGAGAAAGTTTTTTGGTAGCGTAAAGGTCATGGAGTTCTATCGCGCTCTGTTCCGGACATGATATCATACCTCAAATTACCAACGCTGGCAGTGACAAATACCAAATAAATCAAGACAACTAATGAAGACTCTGCTTTTAATTTTAGGCAAAGAAACTAACGAATTTGCTAAAGGTAGTTACAATCAAACTCTTTTTGAGACCGCAGTAGAAACTTTAAGCAATCGTTATAAAATTTTGACTACTATTGTTGAAGATGGCTACAAAGTTCCAGAAGAAATCGCCAAGTTCAAACAAGCTGACGCAGTAATCTTTCAATACCCAGTTTACTGGTTCATGATGCCATCAACCTTAAAACGATACCTAGATGATGTTTATGCTTATGGTGAGTTTTTTGCGTTTGGTGGTGGTGAATATGGTTCGGGTGGACTGATGAAAGGTAAAAAGTTTATGCTCTCTACTACCTGGAATGCACCTCTTGAAGTCTTCAATAATAAGAATCCGAATAGCTTTTTTGAAGGGCGATCGGCAGAAGAAGTATTGCTACCAATGCGTAAATCTCAGGAATATTGTGGTTTAGAGGAGTTACCTCATTTTTCTTGCCACAACATTGTTAAAAATCCTCAATTTGAGTCTGATAAAGAGCGGTATATTCTTCATTTAACTAAAGTTTTTCTCGATTTCAATCCTTTTAGAAACGCAGACGCTCAACAAGTAGCATCTATCAGTCAGTAATCCTGGCTAATGTTTGATTTATCCTCAAAAAACACTATTAATTTAAAACTGAGAAAAGATCGTGACCAAACAACCAGACATTCATCTTTATACAGCTTCTACTATGAACGGATGGAAGCCAGTAATTTTTCTTGAAGAAGCCGAAGTTGAGTATGACATGACCTATATTGACTTTTCTAAAAAGGAACAAAAGTCAGATTGGTACATGAAGCTCAACCCGAACGGACGTATTCCAACGATCGTAGACCGGGGTAATGACGATTTTGCTGTTTTTGAGTCGGGTGCAATTCTCTGGTATTTGGCAGAAAAATATCAAAAGTTTCTCCCTCAAAATGAAAAAACTCGCTCTCAAACACTTCAATGGTTAATGTTTCAAATGGGTGGTATCGGACCAATGATGGGACAGGCGATGTACTTTCAAAGAATTGCCGAACCACAGGGACATCGAGATGAGTTTGCGATCGAGCGATATGTAAAGGAGTCGCGCAGGTTACTGGAAGTATTGGATAAACAGCTTGAAGGTAAAATCTTCTTGGTGGGAGATGAATTTACGATCGCTGATATTGCGACCTATCCTTGGGCGAGGTCCTACTATTGGGCAAAGGTTTCTGTAGACGGGTTGAACAATCTTCAAGCTTGGTTTGACCGCATTGACGAACGACCTGCTACCCAAAGAGCTTTAGAAAAACCCAAACCTGTACCTGCGTTTTTTGGTCGGGGTGATGTTGACACTGCTCAAGCTGCCAATGCAGCCAGATTTAAAGATAACTAACGCATCAACTTCAATGGTAGTGACCAATAGAAAATTAGAAACAAAGAATAAAGAGGAGGAAAAGGAGAAAGTTTTTTTATCACTAATTATCCGGACATGATATAACCTATAAAAAAGCCTTTTTTTTGGCAGCCTAAAAAAATTAAAACGGGATTTCTTCATCAAAACCAGACTCATTTTCCTGTTCTTGAGATTCAGCCAAAATTGCCTCTGCTTGTTTAATTTTTTCAAAAATTGTAGCTCTAGAATAAGGTCGTTTTTTCATCAGTCGATCAATTTTGTATTTAGCTTTAATTGCCTCTCGATATTCTTGAGAAATCGGTTCTTCCGGCCAATTAAAATCGCTAGCTTTGATAACTGGTAGTCGAGAACCTAATTTTTCTCTTGGCATTTCTGGTAATCGTAGGAGAAAATATTCTCGTCTACGTCTGATATTTTCAGCTCTATTTTCAATTTCTGCTAATACACCTAATAATTGACTAGGATGATGTTCAGAAATAGCTACTAGAACCTCAACATCATCTAAGGGAATACCTAAACTTTTTGCTTTGGCTAAAAATTCATCTGGAATATGATTTATTATCGGAGGATTAATGGCAGCAGAGATTTCTGCTATAGCTTTTTTGATAGTTTCTTGAGCAAATTCAACTGTTTGATTATTAGCTTGATTTGTCGATTTTTCACTGACAATATCTTCTAATTTTTGGGTGGCATTTGTTAATAATTGAATTGCTTTTTTAAGATGTTCGTAATCCATTTTTATCGAATAATTAAGGTTGAAAGCCTCTTCTTTATAATTCAAAATTCAAAAGTAAAAAGTAATAAGTAAGAAGTAATATGAAATACAAAAAATGTGCCACTTACCCAATAATTAAGTTTTAAAGCCTCTCCTTTATAAGTCAAAATTCAAAAGTAAAAAGTCAAAAGTAAGAAGTAATACGAATTTCAAGGAGAGGTAATAATTAATAATTATTAATTATTAATTATTAATTATTAATTATTCAATGGCTTCTAATTCTTGTGTAGATTGCCATCCAGGTTTCCAAAGAGAGCGGTCTTTTAGTTGTTTAGCATTTAACCAAAATCTCACACTAGAGTCACAGGATGCAACCATTTCAGCAAATACCCATTGACCTTGATTTTTACGATTTACTACTTGGAAATGTCGCCATCCCCAAGTTTTTTGATTGGCCGTCCATTTGGAACCAACAAGATGAGGAAACTTTTGTTTTTTTGGCATTTTTATTGAAGAAGGAAGAAGGAAGAAGGAAGAAGGAAGAAGGAAAAAAAAGGTTTCAAGGGAGAAGGTTTTTTATGGTTAATTATCCGAACATGGTATTAGAGGATATCTGAAAAGTTTTTTGATACTGAATTTTGCCACCTAGCCCCCCAACTTTGGGGGGAACAAGAGTCAATTTGCTTCTAAAAGTCCCCCAATTTTGGGGGATTTAGGGGGCTTAGATGTAGCAAATGAAACTTCTCATACAACCTGTTAAACCCGCAAAAGAAAAGATCGGTAAAAATAAAAAATTATTCTAAGATAAGTCTAACCACATTTCATTACTTTTATCAAAGCCAAGATGAGAATATAGAGGTTTCCCTTGAGGCGAAGCATGAAGAATAGCTTTAGTACAACTAATAGATTTAAGGTAAGCGATCGCTTCTCCTATCAACTTTTTAGCAATTCCTTGACGGCGATAATTTGCTTCAACATAAACACCCCAAATATAACCATATTTTCGATATTTCGGCTTGAGAATATTTGGATACAAACCAGCAAGTATTTGACAGCTAACTGAACCAACTATTGTATTATTTATTTCGGCAATAAAAGCTTGATAAAATAGTTTTTTCCTGGCATTATCAATATATTCTTTTGTAATTTCTAACCAGTTAGATTCAATATCATCAGTAGGTACGCCAATATCTTGCCACATTTTGTAAAGATGCTCGGCAATTATATAATTTTCTGATAAGTTTGCTGTTCTGATATTAAGATTTTCTAGCATTGAAATTCAAAAAGAAGGAAGAAGGAAGAAGGAAGAAGGAAGAAGGAAAAAAAAGATTTAGGACTGACCTTTTTGGAAAAATTGGATGGGGATAGTTATTTCAGTTATCAGTTGCCATAGTTACCGAATAATTAAGGTTTAAAGTATCTTCTTTAAAGGAGAAATAAGAAAAACATTTTCCTTTGAGTTAGAGGATATCTGAAAAGTTTTTTGATACTGAATTTTGCCCCCCTAGCCCCCCAACTTTGGGGGGAACAAGACAATTTGCTTGCTCTAGTCCCCCTTTATTAATCCCCCTCCCGTCCCCCTTAGAAATCCCCCTCCCGTCCCCCTTTTTTATCCCCCTCCCGTCCCCCTTGGGAAGGGGGAAGCCAGAGGATGCTTCGCTTTTGAACGATGGGGAAGCCAGAAGATGCTTCGCTTTTTGTTGAATGGGGGAAGCCAGATGTTGCTTCGCTTTTTGTTAAATGGGGGACGCGCGGGGGCGAGCAATGTAGCAAATGGGACTTCTCAGACAACCTTTCAATCCTATCTCTTTTCAAGGAGATGTAATTGTTAATTATTAATTATTAATTATTAATTATTAATTGTTGAACGCCTATTTATTCAATTCTGAGATTAAAAGGCAAACGAGTATAAATTCCATAAGGGTCATTCATAGCTCTCAAACTAGCTAACTCCTGCTGCAACTTTTGAAATTCTGCTGTCAGTGGGTCTATAGGAGAAGTCGATATTTCAGCTTCCACACCAGAAAGACTGCGGAAAATTCTTTGCTCCAAACTACGAGACTTAGGATATTCTTCAACTTTCCAATTATCTCCCAATTCCGCTTTTTCTGCCGCAAACTCAATCGCACCCTCTATTCCAGTAATCTCATCTACCAAACCTAATTCTTGAGCATTCAAACCAGACCAAACTCTACCTTGAGCAATTTCAGCTACTTTCTCCTTTGGTAGATTACGAGCAGTTGCTACATTTGTAATAAAACGCTCATAAATTGAATCCACCATATTTTGAATTAAGGCTAACTCCTCCTCAGTTTTAGGACGAGAATTATTATTCAGATCGGCAAATTGACCAATTTTCACTGTATCCCAAGTAATGCCATTTTCATTGCCCAGCTCTTGAATATTGAACAAAACACCAAAAACTCCAATGGAACCTGTAATAGTAGTAGGTTCAGCAAATATTTTGTCTGCATTCATGGAAATCCAATATCCACCAGAAGCAGCTATATTACCCATAGACACAATTATAGGTTTTTGCTCCCTTGTCAGCTTGACTTCTCGACCAATAACTTCTGATGCTAAAGCACTTCCACCAGGACTATTCACTCGCAAAACTACAGCCTTAACTTTGTCATCAAGTCGCAGTCGTCGCAATTCTTTTGCTAGGCGATCACCTCCTATTTGTCTGGGAGTACCCGTACCATTAACTATTTCTCCCTCAGCGTAAACTACAGCAATTTTGTTTTTGCTTTTAACATCTCCACTGGCAACTTCTGCAACTTCTGGTACTCTGGTATAGTTGTTGAGACTAATTTGTGTGAAAGTTTTGTCATCCTCTTCTTTGCCAGTTAGCACTTTAAGTTCACTTAGCACTTCATCATAGTAACCAACTCGGTCTACTAACTTACTATCTACCGCAGCATCCCCCATCAAAATGCCTTGATCATTAGCGATCGCCTGTAACTGCTGTATTGTTAACCCACGACTAGGGGCTATTGTTTGCAGGTATTTACCCCAAATATCCCGTAACAATTGGAGATTTTGCTCCCTGTTTTCCGGACTCATTGTTTCTCGGATAAAAGGTTCAACTGCGGACTTATATTTACCGACTCTCGTTACTTGTACTCCAATACCAAATTTATCAAACGCACCACTTAAGAACATGGTCTGCGAACTTAAACCATTGAATTCTATGGCGCCGAGAGGGTTAATCACAATTTCATCTGCTACGGAACCTAGATAATATTCTCGCTCTGTCCAGTCTACGTCGTAGGCAATGATTTTTTTACCTGTTTCTCGGAAGCGTTGAAGTGCCTGACGTATTTCTTGTAGGTTTGCCAGTCCTGTTCTTCCTGGTGTACTGCTACCTTTAATGTAAAGACCGATGATTTTTTCATCTTGGGCAGCAGTATCAAGAGCATTAATTGCTTTTCGGAGAGTAATAGCTGCAGGTTGGTCTCCAGAGAGAGCTTCTTGGAGTGCTTCCCCAGTAGTGGAGATGGGTCTGGTGTCTGTAATATTCGTAGCGAGGTCGAAAACTAGGACCGATTTATCTTTGACTTGTGGCCCGATGTCTTTGGCCTTACTCGCGATGGAACCAACAAGAAATATTAGTCCGCCAAATCCTAAGCCGACAATTAGAGCAATTCCTAGTAAACTGCCAATCAAGCTGGCAAAAGTATATTTGAAGAAGTCTTTCATGTTTCCAGGTGGTAGGTTTTAGGTGGTAGGTGGTAGTCAAAGTAGGGGCGGGTTCCGCGTTAAGTTAATTGCTCAACATTAAATTTAGATCAACCCGCCCTATCCCCCACTGTATCAGTCCAGTAGGGTACGTTAGTATTACCTAACGCACCCCTATCACAGTAAGCAGTGCGTGACAGTCAAACCGACCATTATTCCAGAAATGGTAAATGTGCCGTCACACACCCTACTTAATCTAAGGACTGAATTCTTTATTTTAGTAATTATAGCGTTTTCACCTGAGTGGTAGGTTTTAGGTTCAGGCGTTGCTGAATAAATGTATGAAATTCAATTAGTGGTAAATTTTCACCCAAAACAATAGTGGGAATTATACCTATTTCTGACTCTAAAGTTATTGAAAAACTCATTTCTACCTACTGACTCGGTCCTCGGTCTTCCTGTGATATCATGTCTGGTAGCATCGGAGAGTGTATAATAGAGGAGGAAGAAAAATAATTGCCCTTCGCTATCGCTACTCTTCAAGCACTTGACAAATCATCAGTAGGCCACCAACGAAAACAAGTGAGACCTGTTTGGGAGCGATTGCCTCCGGCACGTTTCACGAACGCTGTTTCATGATTGTTGATACATCGATCATTTACGATATCTTCCATCTGGGATAAATTTTCACTCCTGAATGATTACAAAGAGGTTCCCTTCGGGAGGCTTCGCCAACATTAATTATTGGCCAGAGTCGTTCGGCGGGTTGTAGTTCTGGTGTATGGGCTCTTATTAACTCCAAATGCAATCCAAGTGCGAACTTTCAGTCTCTTGGTCGATTGGATATGGCGAGGAGACCTCGCCATCCCTCGACCGCTTTTTGACATCTCATGCCAACCTGCTTTGTCTAGCACTAATATCATGTGCTTATTTTTTCTGTTACCAAAATGTCCAGCACTCGTCTGCCAACACTTGGTTAAAAACAATAATATTGACCAAGGGCCTCAGCCACCAGTTAGTTTGCTCCTGACTGGGGATGTACTTGCTCCATAGAGCCAAAACCACTTGATTTCGCCAGTTTACCTCTGCAGTTGCTTGTACTCCCACAGGTGTCCATACTCGTCGGAAAATTGGCTTGAGACCCAAACGATGTTCATCCATTGCCCAGAGTTCTACAGTGGCCTCTGGATACTCGGCTTTAACAAGTTCAAATCGGTGAGAGAGTTTTCTTGCTCCGTCTTTACGGCGAGGAGACCTCGCCGCAGGCGGTGCGCTTTTTTCCATTTAAGAGTGTTCGGTTAGAGTTGCCGACTTTTGATGCTGTGGTCGGGGGATTCGTAATCTATATTTCATTGACTGTAAATATTCCCATACACAGCGCCGTTTGCGAAGCACTCCGTAGGAATCAACTCGATGGTCAAAAAATTGCTGTTAACCAATCCCCCACCTTGCGCCCATTCCATAATCCTCCATCTGGTGCTTTCTCCTGGAGGGCCATTTCTAGGTAGGCTTGCCTTTCATCACAGAGGAATCCCTTTGGCCCAGGATGTTGATGGCGACGATAAACCTACCTTCTTTACCTTGCCGATTGTAGCGACGTGCAATTTGACGAATAGCCTCCAAACAATAGCCTGTGACTGAAGAGACTTATGAGTGTGGTTTTTCCTTTTGCGCTTAAGCCAAATTATTTGGTATCTAGTCCTTTCTATTGGGTCATAGGTAGCTCGGTAGTTTCTTTCTAGTTCATCTATACTTAGGTGTTCTTGGATACTTAAGCGTCTTGGCTTGGAGGGCGATCGCGAAGCGTGCCGGAGGCAATCGCTCCAGGGAATTATTTTTCTCCTCTTCAATTATACACTCTCCGATGCTACCGGACATGATATAACCAGGCGATCGCCTACAACTAGAAACTACCATTCTTCCTTGATACACATCATCGTTCATTTGTCTAGTGCGTAAGTCCTAAATCCATAAAAGAATATTAAGAGGCGACGCACATCCGAATTAAGTGAATTAAAGTGAACGCATCTGTCTAATCCTTTATATAGGGACATTGGACAGATTTCTTTCCACTTAATCATCTGTATGGGGAGGATTAGACAGCAATATTTCCTCCTAGGCAGTAAGAAAAAATAAACTTTACACTTTCTCACTGAACTACCCAATATGGCTGAATTATAACAGGCTGACTGTTCAACTTATTTCTGCTCACTGCCCTAGTCTACCGCATGGGGGGATTAGGCAGAAAATTTCCTTCTAATAAATAGTTAGCTTGGCTCAATCGAAACCTATTTGTTGTCTAACCACCGTCTTAGGTGTAACAGGGGGAATAGTTTTGATATTGAGACAAACAGGGTAATGAGGCCCATGATGACAACTTTATAAGTTTCGGCGACCACCATTAGTAATATAGACTAGGAATAAACATGTCTCACCTCGGTTACAAAAAAATACTGAAATCAGAAGCGGATGTCCGTTTTCCGTCTTTCCAGCAGGGGTTTAATCAACGATGGTTTTCCAGTAATTGCCAGGCCGTTTATTTATGCCAGAACGCACAGGGTACAGCCGCGGCCTTAGATGATGCGATTGCCTCTTATAGCGACATTGGTAGTGTTAAGATACTAAGTGGTGGCCATTGTTATGAGAACTTCGTATTCAATGATGATACAGCCGCCATTTTGAATGTTACTCCGATGGATGAAGCAGGTCTAGATCCTGATTTGGGCTATTACCTCGGAAGTGGTGGCACCAATTGGGGCGCATTTAAAGCCCTCTTTAGAGATTACGGTAAAGTATTACCGGCAGGCTCCTGTTATTCTGTTGGCTTGGGAGGCCATATTTCCGGTGGTGGAGACGGCATATTGTCACGCCTTTATGGTTTAACGGTTGACTGGTTAACGGGAGTAGAGATCGTCGTCAAAGATGATGCCAATTTACCAGCAAAGGTAAAATACGTCAGTTGTGATTCAGTGGGCGATGATTATGACCTGTATTGGTCTGCCACTGGCGGTGGAGGTGGTAACTTTGGCGTGATTACGCGCTACTACTTTAAAACATTACCAGACTCGCCTAAAGGTGCCATTATCAGTAGCGTGTCTATTAGTTGGGACGGTTTAACCGCGGAAATTCTAAAAAATGTGCTCGACTGGTATGTTGATTTTGCTGCGCGAGAAGATAATTGGCGTACTTCGCTCAAATTTCAAATGATGCATAAAAGCGCTGGCGAGCTGAAAATGACGATCCAAAGCTCGTACTTTAATGAAAAGCAACGCATTGAGAGCAAAGCTTATGTTCACAAGTTAGAAGCCGAGTTAGATAGAATTACGGGAAGCTGCCCCCTAACAAGGGTAGCGTCTACACTAGCGGGCCATGGGGGTTGGTGGTCTGTACCACCGGCACCACGAAAATTTAATACCTGTGAACAAGATGCGATAACAGAATCTACCGGGGACTATACCTACTATGAGGCCGAGCAAACACTTAATTCCTCTGGCCCCAATCAGCGAGGCAAGTATAAATCAGCGTATCAGAGAAAAAGATTTCCTACCGAGCAGATTCAAATCATCTACGATCAATTACAAGTTATTCCGGATGGTTTAACCGCCGATGATATGAAGCAAAGCCTGCTGCAGGTAGATACGTTTGGAGGGAAAATCAATACCGTTTCACCTACTGCAAAGGCGATCGCTCAGCGATCTTATTTAGTGAAGCTCCAATATCAAACTTACTGGCTAGATAAATCGCAAGACGAGGAGCATTTATCGTGGATCGGGGGCTTTTACGAAGAGATGTACGCGCCTTATGGTGGCGTACCTAGCCCGGGTCCGAACTATGAAGTTACCCCGGACAGCTTATTTGAGGGCTGCTATTATAATTATCCGGATGTCGATCTTAACGATATCGTGGGCAAAGATGGCGCACTGACACTCTACTTTCTGGGTAATTATGAAAAAAATCGGCGCAATTTGGTTAATGTTAAAAAGCGATGGGATCCGAACAATTTCTTTCATAATGCTCAGTCTATTCCTGTTAAATAGTTTCTCTTTAATTGGATAATCTTGAGGAAACCTCGATTAAGTGCTATTTTGGCAATTCTTGAGAGCTAAAGCATCGAGTATTTGTTGCGATTTGGTTTAGAATCCGAATTTTTCGAGGTTTCCTTGATTTGAGCGATGATGATGTTAGTTTATTGCTATTTTCAATATTTTATCCTCGTTATACTGGCAAGTTTCTCTGTTAACGAGAAAAGGAGACGTTACTATGCAACAATATGACTCACAAAAAAACCCACCCTCCATCAAAAAACAGTGCTACGGGATAACCGGTAACACAGAAATTTGGGAGTATATCTTAGATAGCGGCTGTAATATGGAGGTTAGGATTATTACTTATGGCGGCACGATTATCTCAATCAAAGTACCGGATCGAGACGGAAACATTGCAGACGTTGTGCTTGGTTTCGATAATCTTCAAGATTATGTCAGCATGAATAACGATCCTCATTTCGGTTCACTTATCGGTCGCTATGCCAACCGCATTTCCAACGGAATTTTTGAATTGAACGGTAATGTTTATTGCTTGGATATTAATGACCCACCGAACACACTGCATGGAGGAAATGAAGGGTTTGGCACGCAGATTTGGACTGTAGACAAGGCTGACTCGAATGAAAATTCTGCGAGTTTGGTGCTTTCCTACCTCAGTCCTGCCGGGGCAGGCTGGACGGGTGAAACTATCAACCCATCATGGAGGCCGGGTTACCTATATGGCTTTCCTGGCAACCTCTCCACTACAGTGACCTACACCTTGACCAATGAAAATCAGTTGATCATCGACTATAAAGCGACTACAGATGCACCGACGGTTTTGAACTTGACCAACCACACCTATTGGAACCTCGCAGGGGAAGGTAGCGGGACGATTTTAGATCATGTGTTAACCATTAACGCTAGGCAGTTTACGCCAGTAAATCCAGTTATGATTCCTACCGGTGCCATTGATTCGGTTGTTGGTACACCATTTGATTTTCAAGAACCAAAAGCCGCAGGTCAGGATATCAGGACGCATAATATACAATTAGTCTATGCCAGAGGCTACGATCAGAACTGGGTATTGCCAGAGGCGGCAGATCCAGAAGAAGTACTACTAGCGGCGACCTTACACGACCCAACATCTGGACGGTTATTGGAGGTATTTACCAGTCAGCCTGCGATTCAGTTTTATACTGGCAATTCGCTGAACGGATCGTATTACGGCCCCAGCAATCGTGAGTATCGACAGAGTGATGGGCTTGCTTTTGAAACCCAGCATTATCCCAACTCGCCTAATCAACCAAATTTTCCATCCACCCAACTTAACCCTGGTGAGACTTTTAACTCGCGAACGATTTTTAAACTATCTGCAACGGAGTAGGTCGGCATCCTGTAAATTTGCCACAAGTTTTCTGACTAAAAACTTGATGCTGATAAAAGAGAACCAGAAATTTTTTTCATCGTTGATGGCAGAATTTATCCACCTGCAAGTAAGATAATAATGGTTGGGTACAGCTTAATCTTCGATCTCGTAATGGACTGTTGGACTGTTTCATCTAAAATGGTGCATTAGGTCATTCGGATGGGGGGAGGGGCGGTTCATCTAAATTTAATGTTGGGCAATTAATTTAATGCGGAACCCACCCCTACTATTGCAACATTTTAGGCGTGTCACGCTACTACTGGACTGACTTCTGATTTCTAACTTTTGACTTTTGACTTTTGAATTTTGACTCCCTACTCCCTTTTTTCTAGACTGCCAGATTTTTTCAGTTCAGATAAATTAGCATTACCCGTGCAAAATAGGACTGTTGTAATTTCTGCGATTAAAATATCTACTAATGTATTTAGAGATTCTTCTGATTCAGCCGCAGCTTGAAGGAATGGCCAAGCTAGCCCACTGAGGTCTGCACCCAGAGCGATCGCTTTTGCCACATCTACACCATTCCGCAAACCTCCAGAAGCAATTAGCGGAATATCTGAGTTGAAGGCCCGGATGTCAGTAATACATTTTGCTGTTGGTATACCCCAGTTGCCAAAAGTTTCTCCTAGTCTACGCTGACGTATATCTGTTGCTCGTTCCCCTTCAATTTTTGCCCAAGAAGTCCCCCCAGCTCCAGCTACGTCAATTGCTGCTACTCCAGCATCTATTAATTTTTGAGCCATTGTTCCGGATATGCCATTACCTACCTCTTTGGCAATAACAGGCACTGGTAGCTTATAGCATAATTTTGATATTTTGTCAAATAATCCACGGAAATTTGTATCGCCTTCAGTTTGAATACACTCTTGCAAAGGATTAAGATGAAGAATCAGAGCATCTGCTTGTAGGATGTCGATCGCTTGTTGGCACTGTTCTATACCATAGTCATAATTTAGTTGAACTGCCCCTAGATTAGCAAATAGGAGAATATCCGGAGCAAGCGAGCGCACAGCAAAAGTATCCGCCACTTGGGAATTTTCCACCGCCACTCGTTGTGAACCTACTCCCATTGCTATTTTATATTTTTGAGCAACTTTGGCTAACCGATAATTAATCATTTTTGCTTGTTCAGTGCCACCTGTCATCGAAGATATCAACAATGGCGCACCTAATTGTTTTCCGAGAAATGTAGTGTTTGTAGTTATTTCGTTGCGATTTAGTTCTGGTAAACAACAATGGGTAAAATAGTAACGGTCTAAACCATTAGTAATGTTGTGAAATTGGACATCTGATTCCAGACAAATTCTGAGATGGTCTGCTTTGCGGGTTTGAGTTTGAGAATTTAAGTTCATCAGTTATTTAGTAAGCATTCAGCCGTCAGCTATCAGCTATTACTTTATAGTTTACAATAAAAGCTTTATTGGCGTTGCTGATTCTGGGTATGATGCAAGCCCCCCTAACCCCCCAATGCGTGGGGGGAATAAAACTCTAAAAGTCCCCCAATTTGGGGGATGCGCGGGGGCGAAGGCGAGAACCAAACAATCGCGCATTCATACTTCAATTCAGCAACGCCGCTTTATTAATTATCTTACTAGAAAAGTTGGCTCCCTTGCCCTTAAAGTCTATAGCAGGGAATAGGGAATAGGGAATAGGGAACAGGGAACAGGGAACAGGGAACAGTGGAAAAAGTATTTATCTGTCTTACGGTTCATCATTAATCTATGTCAAACACCAACTCGTTCCTTGCTATATTTTAATCAGGACTTACCCATAACCACCTTATGTAGCGAATGGCATTCGCCCTTACAGATGGTGTATAATTCCATTTTTTGCGTAAGTCCTGTTAATTTAAACATTGTCCTTAAGGAGAGAGTCTTGTTGCTGAAAGCTGACCGCTAATAGCTCTTTGCGGAGCATTTCTTGCGAGATGTTTATTATTTATTATAGCCAGGAATGAGTTGGTATTTGACATAGATTAATGATGAACCGTAAGACAGAGAAAAGCTTTTGTCACTGTTCCCTGTTCCCTGTTCCCTGTTCCCTGCTATATTTCAAATGTTTATCAAAAAAATCCATTGCCATATCTATTAAAGCGGGGTCAAAAGCTTCACCTCTACCATGATAATGTCCCCAATCAGGTTTTTTTTCTAACTGAACTTTTACACCTTTTTCTGATAGAGCATCTGCTAATAAAACACTTTGACTCATTGGTACAACATTATCTTTTTCTCCGTGCATAATCAGAAAAGGTGGGTCTTGAGCATCAATATAATTAATAGGGTTAGCAAGCGCTGCTAATTCTAATTTTTGCGATACAGGTCCTCCTAATAACTTATTAGTTACTAAAGTATAACCATACCATTCTTTATCTTGATACTTTTCTTCAACAGCAGGAGTAATAGGTTCGTCAAAAGCGGGAGGAACTTTCGTAAAGTCTGTAAGTGGATACCATGAACAAACTGCTTGTACAGCACTAGATATTTCTGGATTATTTGTTCCTTCCAATTCTTTTACTTGTCCTGATGTTCCTAATAAAGCACTTAAATGTCCCCCTGCAGAAGGTCCCCAAGCACCAAAATTATTAGGGTTTATATCGTACTTATCTGCATTTTTTCGCAGCCAACGAACTGCTTTTTTTACATCATGAATTTGGGCAGGAAATAGTGCTTCATTACTAAATCTATAGCTAATACAAGCCATGGCATAATTTCTCTGTACCACAATTTTTCCGGGGCAATATTCTTTAGTTCCTTGCAACCAACCACCACCATGAATGTAGATTAACAGAGGTAAAGGTTTCTCTGGTTTTGTTTCCGGTAAATATAAATCTAAAAGTAGTGCTTTTTCCTGATTTTGATAATTATAATTTCCATAAACAAGATTTTGTATAACCTTAACTTCCATAGGTTTTTGCTGACAACTTGTAATTAATAATGTCAGCAACAGTAATAAAAATTTGAGGCGATGAGTCAACCTCCCAAAACCAATAGCCATCTTTTGTATTTCCTAACTAGAAACGCTATAAAAATCAACCTGATTCAAGAGCATGAGAAACTGCTCTATCATCAACCATTATACAGCAGTTTCCGAAGCTATGAAGTACAGTTATTTTTATTCTTTTCTGTTCCCTGTTCCTTCAAACATTTTTTAATCAAATGGATATCAGGCGATCGCTTTCTTTTGCTGGACTCCAAAGTAACTCAAATACTAATAAATAATCTGGGGTAACTTTACCTAACTCTTTCAAAATTTGCTTTAAACTTTCTCTATCATTAACTTCACTAAATAAAGGATAATCATCCTCAGTTCCCAACAACAAAGTTACAATAATATGACGATCTAGTTGCACATTATCATCAACAGTATTCACCTCAAACTTACATCTCTCAGCAAAAGATAACTGCTCAAAAATTCTTTCAGCTTCCTGTCTACTCTCCACGGTTTCCGAACTAGCAACAACATCAGTCCAATATTCCTCCGTTTGCAGCAGGGCGATCGCCGACCGTAACAATAATTGTACTCTACCTTCTGGGGTATCAATATCAATCTCCTCGCTCATTTTTGCTAAATTAGATTGAATATTATTTGCTGGTGCAACCATTGCCACTTGTAACTTACTCACAGTTACAATATCATTAATCAAATCTTCTGGTACAGTTGCTACTGGCAATGTTTCCTCAATCACTTCCACATATCCTGGTGACTCCTCAATAACCTCTATATATTCATCTTCCTCAGCTACCAATACTTCTCGACTATAGCCAAAAGCAGGAGCGATCGCCATAATTAGAACATAAAAAATACATACCAGCAAAATTCCAATTAAAAGTATAGTAAGATACATTTCTAAAACTGTTCCTGGTCCATCGTAGTAGCTGTAAACAACTCGTTCGTGGACAGTAGGTTGGTAGTAGTAGCGCACCCTCGTAGTTGGATGCACATAATAAAATCGATTTGTACCAGGTTGCTCGTAATAATATCGTCTAGTGCTACTATCAATAAAATAACGTTCCCCATTATCAACATTCATGTAGTAACGTCGTTGGGTTGCTGGTTGTACATAATAAAATCGCCCTGTACCTGCTTCCTGATAATAACGTTCTTGAGTTCCTGGACGGGTATAATAACGTCGTCCGGTAGCAGGTTCTACAGAGTAACGTTTTTTTGTAGTTGGAGCAAAGGAACCACTGCGAGTCCGTCCACCAGTGTTGATGTTATTGGTAGTGGGGCGAGTGTTATTGTTTGGTTTGGTATTGTTGCTAGGTTGGGAAAATGAACCACTGCGCTGAGAGTTAGTACCGGAAGTGGGGACTGGTTTTGTCGTGGGGCGAGTATTATTGGTCGGTTTAACTATATTATTTATGGTAGGTTTGGGTTTTGAGTTACGAGGTTGAGACTGAGAACGGACTGGTTTACTGCGACTGGGGGAACTACTTCTACTTCTACTCGAACTTCCAGAGCTACTTCTACTTCTACTTCTTCCTCCTCCTCCTCTTCTTCCTGCGTAAGCAATGGAGGTCTCTGTATTAATTAATGTGCTGATGTCATTACTATCGGGATTAATACTAACTTCATTAACCAAAAATAATGAGACAATTGTTGCTAAGATTAATTTAGATTTACGCATTTCCTGATTTTTCCTAATTTATATTTTTATTTTGGGTTTAATACCAATTACCAAAAGTAATGCTATACTTCAGCTATACTTCAACAGTCAAATATTTACCAAGATTAAAAGTTTGTTTTTGACAATTATTAGTTGGTTAGTATAGATTTTTCCTTCTTTTCCTCTCCCCACACCTCCCATACTTCCCACACTTCCTCACCCAATCAGATATAGCATTCTTTTTGATAAATGGTATAACACCCCACCGTCTACACGGTGTTGACAATTGGTTAGGGTTTGAGTCCCCATCCATTTTTTCTTCCTTCTTACTTCTTCCTTCTTCAACAAAGTAATTGAGTCTAAAATTCTTTCTTTGAAGGTGAAATATTTTTATAATGGGGATTTTGAACAACCCTCCAAAAATAACTTTGTACGAGCGTTAGTGGCAGCTTTGCGTTAGCAAATGGCCATTCGCCCCTACTGACTTCTAACTTCGTTAATAACTAGCCTTTTTCTTAGCAATTTCTCGATTATTTCGATATAAATCAATCCGATTTTTGGCTTCCTCATATTTAGTATGAGATTCAGGAACTTCTTTCATTAAAACTAAAGCTTGATGCCAAGTCATTGCTACTTCATTCCACTGTGTTTGAGTATTAGCTGTTTGGGCAAGTTCGGCTGCTTTTGTTGCTGCATTTATTCCTTCTCTAAATGGGTCTGAAATAACTTCGGTTGTTTCTATATTTGTTGAAGTATTTTCGGAGTTATTAGTAATAGTTGGATTTTCGGGAATATTGGCAGAATTAACCACAAAATTATTAGTTATATGATTTCCTAATGTTCCAGTCCCTACAAGAGACAAAATCAAACCAATTATCATCAAGATAAAATTTTTTCTGATTTTTCTCTGACTCCAATTTGTTAGATAAAAAATGACAAAAGCAAAAGGAATAAATAAATAAGAAACACCCCATAATGTGCCTTCACTAAAAGCTTGAACTAAGCCCCATATTCCACTTACTATTGCTAATATTAGACCTAGAATTAAGAATCCAATTCCTAGAAAAAACATTTTCCCTAAGTATCCTTACGTAATGTACATTTATATGAAATTTATTTTTTTGTCTGTAATTCTATTTTAGGCTATTAAAAAAATATATTCCACATTAAATATACTGAAATTTATAAAATAGACTAAGTCGTTTAAATAGCAGCGAACCCCTCGTCGGCAACAGAGGTAAGGGAATGGGTACTCTTGTGAATAAATAGTGGGAAAAACATTTCCTCGTATTTTATTTATCATCACTCTATGTCAAATAACAACTCGTTTTTGCTATTAATTAAATTGATAATATTCAGTTCAACACGATCTGCAATTAACATTTTTTAGCCGTGTTAATATAATGTATTTCTCAGTGATATTTAACATATGCAGATAAGAATAAGCCACCAATATCAGGTCCACTTGATTAGCGGTCGTAAAGTTATATTAAATCCCCCTGAAATTAACATCTTTTAGCGGTGTTAATATAATGTATTTCTCAGTGATATTTAAGATATGCAGATGAGAATAAGCCACCAATATCAGGTCCACTGGATTAGCGATCGTAAAGTTATATCAAATTAACTGGGTCTAAAAAAATGTTCCATCACAAGCACCACTGTCAAAATTTTCTCGATTTTAATCAGAGGTAATTATCTATTAGAGTTGTTGGGAAATAAAAATTGAACAATGCTCAAAAGCTTATTCTATAAAGTTTTCAGGATTATCTAACTGAAAAACGCTATAAAGTTTTACCAATAAGGGTTTTAGCCATTTTTTTAGCTTAATTCCCAACAACTGTATTATTCATTATTAATTATTCATTATTAATTATTCATTATTTACTGCACCCGTTGCCACAACTTTTGAATTTCTCCCAAAACTGATGGTTGTGGTGCTGGTAAAGTGGTAATTTGTGGGTTAATCTGAGCGCCAGGAATATTCTGATTCCAAGGACTATTGGTAACTGAGAGCAGATCGATATTGCCGTGGGTAGGACGGAAACCATACTGCACAAATACTTTTTGTTGTTCTGGTTGTGTCAAGAAATCTACAAATTTACCAGCAGCATTAGCAGTTGCCCCATTTACATCCCGTCGGACGACCGCTGCTGTCGCTATAGTTTCTACGGTGGGGTTGAGATAATAAACTTGATAAGGTTTATTTTGAGCTGCACCTGACTGTTGCCAACGATAGAGAGCGATGCTTTCGTAAACTGTTGCTACATCCGCATCATTAGGTCCGCGAGCAATAAATTCTTGTAACAAGATATCGGTGGAACGGGGAGGCAAATAAACTGACCGTTTGACTGTACTAAATAATGATTCAACGGTGGGTGTATTCAAGTTGTTGCTACCTTTTGACTGTGCCCACAAATTCATGGTTATTTGCCCACTATTGGAACGAGTGGGGTCGGTGGTGATGAAATCAAAACTACCCCATTGTTGTTTACCACCTATTTTTTGCCAGTTACCTGCTGCCATTGCTTTTTCTAATTGTTGCCAGGAAAATTTGCCATTGGGAAATAAGATTTTTCCACGTTCAGGCCAAGCAATTCCTACTAGGAAAGTTTTGGCGATCGCTGTTGGTTGTTGATAGAATGCTTGGGTATTATTTTGACTTTGCCAGCGTTGGTTTAATTCATCTAATAGTTCTGCATTTGTCGGGATTAAAACTGTAGGATTAAAGTCGTTTTTTTGGTCTATGTAATTGTTGATAATATCCTGAGAACCTTGGAATTTTAATTCTAAGTTTATCTGAGGATATTTTTGCTCAAATTGAGTTTCTATTTGTTGGAGTGGTTCGGCAAATTCTGTGCCGCTAACTACTATAATTTTTTGATTTAATCCTGGAATTGGTGCATAAGCTAAAGCTACAGCTATGCAAGTAAGTATTCCAGAAAAAATGCGACGATTTTTGATAGATTTTTGATTTGTAATTGTCATGGTTGAATATTCTCCTAGTGTCATATTCTTTTGAATAGGGAATAGGGAATAGGCAACAGGCAACAGGCAACAGGCAACAGGCAACAGGCAACAGCTAGCAACTGCCATTACTACTCATTATTAACCTTCTATCCTAGATAAATAAACGCCTTATTTCTCCTTTGTCCTTCTTCCTTCTTCCTTCTTCCTTCTGCTGATTAATTTTAACGACTGCTACTATCCTTATCTGGAACAGGTGGTTTTTCGTCGTCTTGATAATTTTTTTGTTGTTGAATAATAGCTATTTCAGCTTCAGATAAACTATCATTCAACTTATTTATTAGTCTTTTATCCTCTCGTAAAAAAATCATAGTTGTTGTGAAAAGTGCTACTAATAAAAGAGAATCAAGTTTAGTGAAGCTCAGATGCCTCCTTCTTCCTTCTGCTGATTAATTTTAACGACTGCTACCATCTTTATATGGAACAGGTGGTTGTTTGTCGTCTTGATAATTTTTTTGTTGTTGAATACTAGCTATTTCAGCTTTAACAAAACTACCATTTAACTGACTTATTAGTATTTTATCCTCTTGTAAAAAAGTCATAGCTGTTGTGAAAAGTGCCACCAACAAAAGAGAATCAAATTGATTGTTCATAACTTTATTTATGGTACTTATAAATACATCAGAAAGAATTTAATGATTTACGCCAATTTAATTATTTTCAGGAATAAAATTAAATAAATCTACTTAGAGTATTCATGTTCCAGCACTTTTTCAACTGTTAAAAAGCGTTTAAGTATGTAAATGCTGATAGCTGGTTAAAGATGAGTAACTAAGGTAAACATTTCCTATGGAATGCTGCGCAAACAGCTATTAGCTTTCAGCTATCAGCAATAAAACCCTGTACCTTGTTGTTGTAATAAGATTTAATTCTGGCTCAATTAATAAAGCTTTTATCATACACCAAAGGCAATAGCTGATAGCTGATAGCTGACGGCTGAATGCTTACTCTCAAAGGAATATTTTCATATTATTTTGATGGCTATTTAATTCATCACTTAAACTGCGTAATTCTTGAATTTCTGCCAAATCATTCAAGTTAGCATTCCGCAATTTATTCTCTAGTTCTTGTAATAATCCTGCCGAATCTTGAACCATTGTATGCAGACTAAGAATTTTTGCTTGCCGAGTATCTTTTCCAGATTTTGCTAACTGAATATTTCGCTCTAAACTCGCAGCTAATTGTTTTAAGTGCTGTTGAGTAATATCAGAATTTGACCTTTGCTTACTCCTAACTTCTAATAGTTGTCTTTCCAAATCCTCCACAGATAATAATGCCTCATTCTTAGGTAAATCTTGAGACATTTCTGTGATTTTCTGAGGTAGTTCAATAGCGCGATCGCAAACTGATTGAACTGTTACTAATAATTCCATTTGAAACGCTTCACCACCTAACAATTGATTAGCTTCTTGTCGTAAAACTTCCGCTTTTTTTGCCAATTTTTTTGCCAGTCCAGAAATAATTTCTAATTCTTGCTCTAACTGTTTTTTTGCTAACTTTTCTGGTTCTGGTTCTTGAGATTTCAGCACTGTAGCACTTGCCACAGAAACAACCGCCGTAGCAGGTAAAATCACAAAACTTGGCAACCTCACAAACCGGACACCAGCTATTAACAAAAATCCACCTATTAATATAGATATAGGATAATCAAACGGATTAACTAATTTCATATTTACCTCCAGATAAAAATTAAAACTCTGTTTGTAGATCGGACATTAAATTAACAATACTTTCCGGGTCTCCCTGACGATAATAACCACCATTTAAACTAGCAATTTGTTTCAAAACTCCAGCATCAAATTCTCCCTTTTTCCCATAACCAATAGTAAAAAAAGCAATCCTTTTGTCAGAATCAAATCCACTGTTTTTCAGATTATCGCTAAGTTGTTTGAGAGAAGTTTGAGAACCAGAATCTTCCCCATCAGTTAAAAGAACTACAGCATTAATAGCATCAGAACTGAGATTTTTCTGTAATAAATTTCTGGCATTCAAAGCAGCATCATAAAGTTTAGTACCACCATCCGCTTTCAAACTACTAATAAACTGCATACCGCGAGCGCGACCTTCAGTAGTACCATCAACCCAAACCGGAGCTTTAATTTCAGTGTCAAAATCAATTAGAGCAATTTTTTCTTTTGGTCCTAAACCCTCCAGATAGTAGCGCAAGGTATTCTGAACAGCAGGTAACTTTTCACCTTTCATAGACCCAGAAGAGTCAACTACCAAAACTACCTGAGATGGTTTCTTCGCAAATTCCTGCCAAGACTTAATCATGGCATTCACTACTTCTGGTTGGGGAGTCCGCAGAGAATCATATTGAGCATTGGGGTCTACTCCGTATTGGGAAGAAAATTTTTCTCCCAAAGACACCCCTGGTATCCCTGGTCTAAGACCTAAGTCTGTCAGAATTTTTTGGGCGACTGGCGATCGCAAATATTCAATGACTTTTTCTGCTGCTTCTTTTTCCTCCTCACTCACCCAGGGTGCAGTTGGTAAAATTGCCCTCATATTAGAAGTAAAAGTAGAACTGGGATAAATTGCCTCATAGCGAGTTTGAGTATTAGCAGTATTTGCCTCAATTACGGAAGACTCATAAACAGAAGCGATGGATGCCCAAAACGGACCATTTTTCACCATATCTTCAGCTAGGGAACTGGTGGAAACCCCGTAACGAGTGACTTTGCTCTGAATTTTTTGGATTTGGGGTTGATATTGTTTTACGTTAGCAACAGTAAGTTGTTCGGGACGTTTATTGGCAACAGAGGCAAACTGAGCTACCAAGGTTTGTAGACCAGAATTGGAACGAGTGGGAGCAGTGTGAACATAATGTATTGGCAGTTGAGGACTATTAGGGTCTAGGTCTTGGTGAGTTTTAGCACTGACCAGGGAGCGATATATATCTGGTTGTTTCCGTAGTCCTGCTGCTATTTCTTGTGATGCCATGAATACCATGGGACTGTTTGCTAACAAAGGGGCGTCAGTGATTTGAGGAATATAGTTTTGTCCGGGATAAATTTGATTGATTTGATATAAGAGTTGGGAATGATAAATTTCTCCATCTACGGAAATTAGGGTGGGAAATTCTGGGGAGTCTGGTTGGATGGTTCCATTTTTGAGTTTTTGGGATAAAGAAACGATATCTTTGACTACATCTCCACTACCTTTCGCTTCGCATTTTAGGTAAAAAGATTTACCATTATCGAGTTTTGGTTGTTGTTGGTTTAGTTCAGTTGCAGCTTGGTTACAGAATTTTTCTAAAGCACTGCCAACTAAAAATTTGACTTCCAACCCTGAAGTATTTGAGGAATTATTAGCTGGAGTACAAGCTCCCAGAAACAGAAGTCCTAAGCTGGGAATTAGACTGATTTTTTGCCAGTTGATTTTCATTTTTCTGTGATAGTAATTGAACTATATTTATTAATCAGTCTTTTTCTCCCTATTTATGCAAAAAAAAAGGTATCCCGGAGAATACCTTGATGAATAATCAGCTTTTGCCTCTATTAATTAATCAGCTACAATCTCAAATTTTATGCAAATTAAGATTTACTGTTCAGTCGGGACAATTTATTTTCAATCTTTCATCTGAAATGTATATAACAATCGAAGGAAAAATTAGGATATATCAAAAGCTTAAAATTCAGACAACGCCAGATTTTTCCTTCTCTGGTATCCACTAAGCGTGATGTACACCCATCGCGGGCAAGATGCCCGCACTTGCATTCATTCAATTGTTAATTTCTGTACTTCTGATGCGAGGAATCTGCTGTAACTAAACGTCTAGATAACTAAATGCCTTCTTCCTTCTTACTTAATCAATTATCCAATAACCATTTTCTCGCCAATATTGTTCTCTTAAAGCTGCTTCTAAATCATCTTCTCTAATCCAACCTTGAAATAATAAAAGCTCACCAATTTTTTGATGACATGAAGTCTGAATATCTATTACTTGATTTAATTGAGCTTCAGAAATTAATTGTCTGCGGATTAGAATTTCGCCTATTTTCATCATCATATTTCACCTATTTGAGATTGATATAATTTTCGATAGGCACTCTAATAATTGACGTCATATATTAAGTGTCTATTTTTCTTTATACTTATTAATCAGCTAGTTTCTGGAAAATTACGCAAAATTCGATCTAGCTCGGAATAAGTAGTAAGAACTCAAAGCGTCTTACTCTATTATTCATCAACAAAACATGGCTATTTTACAGATATTATCGGCATCGTTTACAAAACTTAATATTTTCAATGTATAGACATTTCCATTCTACTAAACTCACCCAAAGCATTCAAAAAAAATGATTATTCATTTGACACTTCTTGATAGGGTATCTCGATAAAATCACTAACAACATTAGCTAATTTTTTAACTTTTTCAATGTCAGAATCATATATTAAACTTATTTTCCGCTGATGATTTCGATTTTCTGCTGGTAATACTACCTTTAAGTCATAAGATTTATCTTCATCACTATTTGTGTAACTTTTTAGAATTAATTCTTGGATTTGGGCAAAAGAATAGTGTTTGGTTTTACTACCCAATAAAGAAAAGACTTTGTAGGTTAATTGTCGTTCACTTTTATTAAGTCCCATCTCCGATAAAATTATTAAACTAATAAACAGTGGTATTCCTATCCAGGGAAAAACAAAAAGCAACGAGGATGCAAAACGAGTAGATAATTCGTCTTTGAGGACAATTTCTTTTCCAGTACACTTAAACTATTTCCATATAATTTCTCCTGTGATACCTGAATTGGGCAACCATATATCTATAGATAGAGAAGGTTCCCAAATGAAGATTTACTAATTTATCAGGCACAACCGAAAAATTTATGCAAAATTCTAGGAATTAAATTTATTACCATGTCCGTTGAGCTATTGGTAGGGTGTGTTAGCGCTAGCGTAACGCACCGCACTTTATGGGTTAAGAATGGTTTGGTTTCTTTTTGTCCATAGATGGTGCGTTACATTTCATTAACGCACCCTACTGGACTATCTGCTTTTTGCTTTTTGCTTCTTCCTTCTTCCTTCTTCCTTCTTCCTTCTTCAAAACATTAACGAATGGGACTATATCCAGCTTCTTCAATTAACTTTTGTCCTTCATCTGTCAACAGTAATTTTCCATAAGCTTCTCCAGCTTTTTCATCAAAAGAACCATCTTTTTTCACAATCACAAATAACCGTCTCGAAATCGGATATGTTCCATTTTCAAATGTTTCTAAATTCGGTTGGTTACGCTGTTCAGGACAATTTTCTGGTGGCACAAATTCACCTTGGTCGCCATCGATTATCGTCAGAATCTAGCCATTGATTAAGATGAGTTTTGACCAGTTTTCTTTGTTCTGAACTGGAGAAAGAAATAGTTTTTTTGGGGCTAATTCTAGTAGAAATTTTACGAACTTTTTCTAATTGGTGATAAGCTAACTGCCAATTACTCAATGATGATTCTAATTCTGGTGGTAAAGCTGGTAAAAAACCATCAATAGAATCAAATTTACCATCATTAGCAGTGAGAGTTACATGAAATCCAGGGGCTTCAGTTTCGAGAAGTTTAATCTTAATAATACTCATAGTTACATCCTATTTTAATGTTTATAAGGAAGAAGGAAGAAGTAAGAAGGAAGAAGGAAGAAGGAAGAAGGAAGTTATAAGTTAAAAGTAAGAAGTCAAAAGTAAGAAGGAAGGAAGTTATAAGTCAAAAGTTAAAAGTTAAAAGTAAGAAGGAAGGAAGTTATAATTCAAAAGTAAGAAGTAATATGAAATACAAAAATTGTGCTACTTACCGAATAATTATAGCGGTTTTCATTAACATAGAATACAACTATTTCTGTAACTTATTAAACTTTAGGTATATCTATAATTTTTACTGTAGTCTACCTTTGTGAAAACCGCTATAAGGTTTAAAGCCTCTCCTTTAAAGGGATAAACAAGAAAAAATTTTCCTTTGAATCAATCCTCTTATTTTCAAGGAGAGGTAATAATTAATTATTAATTATTAATGATTAATTATTAATTGTTGAACTCCCCTCCTCCAAGATAATAAATTCATATTTGCCAGATTTAGCATTAGGTTTTACTTGAACTAATACTGATTTATCTATATCGAGAAACTGGCGATCGCCTAACTCGCTAAATCTAATTTTTCCAGTTACTCCTTCTACTAAAAAATCAGGACTAGACAAGATTCTTTGTAATTTTTGACGAGAGTAATTTCCCGCCATTTCATCCACAGCTTTCATAATAGTTTGAGTAGCATCATAAGATGTAGCAGTACGCCAATTAATTTCAGCATTCCAAAACTTTTGAGCTGTTTGATTAAATTCAGAGTTAGGGTGACGATGCCAAGGAATAGCAACTGTCAAATTATTCTGAGCTGCTTCTTCTCCAGCATCATTTACTACTCGATAATTATAGATAGAATCTCCCCCTAATAATTCTAATCCTTTAGCATTATCAATTACTCCAATAGCTTTAGTTAAAGTTATGTCAGTTGCCGGAACTAATAACATTAGTTCAGCACCTTGATTTTTTGCCTGTTCAACACAGTCTTGGGCACTGAAATTTCCAGCGTCAAGATAACATTTATGCACAAATTTTTTCATTTTCAATAGCATCTCAAATTCTCTAGTAAGAGATTCACTATATTCATTATTTGGTACATAAGCTACTGCTACACTTTTCTCTAGAAAAATTTCCTGATTCAAATAGTTGAATAAAGTTTCGGCTGCAATTCGATCGCTAGGGGGAATTTTAAATACAAATTTGCCAAAGTTAGATAATCTAGTTGAGGTGCTGGTAGGAGAAATTACTACTAATTTATTTTTATTATAAACCTGTCCAGCTTGGAGAGTCATTTCACTGGAATAATGACCTATAACGGCAAGAATTTCTCGTTTTTTTACTAAATATTCGGCAATTTGTTTTGCTGTTTCTGGTTGATATTTATCGTCAGTAATGGTGACTTGTAAAAATTTATTGTTAAGACTGCCTTGGCAATTTAGTTTACTTTGAGTATCTTCAACTGCGAGAGAAATTTCAGATAAACCACAATTAAATTCACTTTGGAATTGAGCAACTCCTCGCAAAATTTCCTGGGCAATATTAGGTTCTCCAGCAGCAGGAATACTAACTGCTATTTGTAATATTTTTCCAGTTTGATTGAGTATTTTTGTTTGTTTGGCAATGGCATTGTTCAAAAAGATTACTGTTTCTGGGTCATTTTTATAGCTATTCAGAGATTTGCGGAATTGGTAAATAGCACTACTAAATCTTTTGTTGTTGAAGTCTTCCATTCCTAATTTTTTTTCTGAGGATATTTTCCCAGAAGGAAACATGGTTTTTTCGCCAATGCTACTATTAATTTTTGGAATCTCTGGAATTATGGTTTTAATTAATTGGTCTACATCTTTGAGTAGTAGAATAGCTGCAATGGATAATCCTGCCAATTCTAAGGGTAGTTTGGCTCGCTGAAGAAATCTGTACCAAATATTTTGTTGAGTCATTTTATAGATAATAAGTAATAGGTTTATTGGTAATAGTTTAACAATTAATTTAGGTGTTAGGTATTGGGTATTGGGTGTTATACGAATTTTATCAAAATAACATGGGTCTAATACCAATTTGAAAAAAGAATGTTACGAGTAGTAAGAGCGATAAAAAAACTTTACAGGAGATGTCCCTTTGATTAAAAAGATAATTTACGCCCTAAAAAATGGTATTAAAACAATTCATTCTGACTCCTGACTCCTAAGAAATACCCTAGATATTTGTAGCAAACATTTATTAATTTGGTATCAAACCTCGCCTTTTCAGGCGAAATATTTTTGGAGAGTTGCTCACCCATCCCCGTTACAAAAATAACTTCTGACTTCTGACTTCTGACTTCATTAAGTGAGGTGGCAAATATAGCAATGTGCGCTGGCATATTTACAAATTACAAGAACTGTCCAATAGCTAAAAGCCTTATATTATAGGTTTTTTATTCCCCCTGTTGCCTGTTGCCTGTTGCCTGCGCACAGCGCTATAATTCTGACTTATATCAAGTCTCATTAATTAGCCATAATAAAAATGTTTTCTCTGATAAATTATCCCTGTTCTATTTTCCCTATTCCCTAAAATTTTTATTGTGGTTGTTTAAAGATACATGATATTAATAACTACTTGAAATAACTCTAGTTTAACAACTTTAAGCTATCAGTTTTAGTTAAAATATCAGCCTTGTAGATGCAGGATAATTTGCCAGTTTTGCAACCTTCAATAATTTATAATTTAGAATGCGCGAATTACCTCTCCTTGAAAAGAATGAGGGTAAGCATTCAGCTATTAGCAGTCAGCTATCAGCTACAAGACTCTCTACTTAAAGGACGGTGTTTAAATTAACAACTGACTTTAAGGACCAGGGAGGCAACTTTTGTAGTAAGACGGTTCATAAAATTTTTCCCCTAAACTAAAAGCAATAGCTGATAGCTGATGGCTGACGGCTGAATGCTTACGAATGAGGATTGACGAACAGGAAAATTTTTATTTATTATCCCCTTAAAAGGGGAGGCTTTATAAACATCTTTATTAACATAAAACGTAGACATTAGAGCTGATTTATAAAGTAAATATTAAGGCGCTGAATTAGTTGCTCTACTTAGCTTTCAGGATTTTTGCCAAGTAAATTTATAATTGCTAAAAGCTAGGTAATATAAGACTTTTGGGGAAGTTTACAAATCAGCTCTTATAGATAAGTTATGTAACAGCATTTCAAAGATTTTTGCCAGAGAAAAAGTGTATTAAAAAGTAGATTTTTTTTGAGAAATTAAGTAGTTTTTCCTATCTACTACGATTCTTTCTCCCTTCTCCCCTACTCCCTACTCCCCTACTCCCCTAATCCACACAAGGTTTTCAGGAGTTCCTGATAAGGGAGAGCTTAAAAGGGGAGGCTTTAAATAACAATATTTCGGTAATAGTATTGATTGAACTTGGGACAAATTACCTAATTATGTCAGTTCTAATTACCTCAGCTCTAATTAAAAGAAAAAGGATGTATTTCGGTTTCTTTCCTAATCACAGTTTTTTCCGCTCCAGGTCTCCCCACACTCCTCTACTCCCCTACTTCCCTCCTCCAGAATTACAAATTCATATTTTCCAGATTTAACACTAGGTTTAACTTGAACTAACAGTGGTTTATCCTTCTCGACAAACTGCCGATCGCCTAACTCTCCAAATCTAATTTTTCCTGTTACTCCTTCTAGATAAAAATCACGACTAGATAAAATACTTTGTAACTGTTTACGAGAATAATTCCCCATCATTTCATCTACAGCTTTAATAATAGTTTTAGTAGCATCATAAGATGTAGCAGTACGCCAATTAATTTCCGCATTCCAAAACTTTCGAGCTGTTTGACTAAATTGAGAATGGGGGTGACGATGCCAAGGAATAGCAAGGGTTAAATTTGCTCGGTATGCTTGTTGACCCGCATCCTTTAATACCCTGGGATTATAAATAGAATCTCCACCCAATAATTTCAACTCTTTAGCATTATTAATGATGCTGGTAACACTAATCAAAGTTCTGTCTGTAGCAGGGACTAAAAGTATTATTTCTGCGCCTCGATTTTGTGCTTCTTCCACACAGTCACTGGCACTAAAATTTCCGGATAAAATATTGCACTTATATACGAATTTTTCTGGCAATAGTTTATTAAATTCTTTAGCTAAAGACTCACTATAACTATTACCAGGTATATAGGCAACTGCTATTTTTTTCTCTGCCCAGTTTTGTCGGTCTAAATAATTTAATAGAGTTTGAGCTGCTAGACGATCGTTCGGGGCAATTTTAAATACAAATTTGCCAAATTTTGATAATCTAGTTGAGGTGCTAGTAGGAGAAATTACTACTAATTTATTTTTATTATAAATCTCTCCTGCTTGTAAAGTCATATCACTAGAAGAGTGACCAATAACGGCAAGAATTTCTTCTTTTTCTACTAATACTTGAGCAATTTCTTCTGCAGTTGCTGGCAAATATTCATCATCAGCAATAGTAACTTTTAAAAATTTACCATTGAAACTACCAGGGCAATTTAGTTGATTTTCAGGATTTTTAATAGCCAGAGAAATTTCCGATAAACCACAATTAAATTCGCTTTGAGCTTGAGCAACTCCTCGCAAAATTTCCTGGGAAATATCTGATTCCTGACTAATAGGAACACTAACTGCTATTTCTATCTTTTGCCCAATATTTGTAGCAGATTTTTGTTGAGCAATGGCATTATTCAAATAAATCAAAATTTCCGGGTCATTTTTCTTGACTTGGAGAGACTGGCGAAATTTAGCGATCGCCTGAGCAAAATTACCATTATAAAATTGTTCAATTCCTTCTTGTTTTGCTGGATTTATCTCTGAAGAAATTAACAACTTTTCCCCCTGACTAATATTTTGTAAAATTGCTGGTTGTATCCCGGTCGTTTTAGTTTCAGTGAATTGATTTTTAACTAAATTTATCGCCAAAATCACCAATAAAATTCCTGCTGTTATTCCTAAAGGCAGCTTAAATTTACTGATAAAATTCTGCCATAAATTGGGATAAATTAACTGCTGCCAACTCAGAGGATGAGACAAAGCTGTTTCTTGAATACAAAGAGTAGGTAACCACATTGCCCCTGGATATTCAGACTCAAAATGTTCTAATCTTTCTCGAGCTATTCTCATAGATTTAAATAGAGATTTATTATTGGCAAATTCCGCAAAAAAATACTCTAAAAATTTCACTGCCACCAGGTCAGGAACAGGTTCTCGCATGACAATAATTCGTGATAAACCAAGCTTGGCTAACTGATTTGCTAAACCCAAACCATCACAAGAATTAAAAATTGCCAACTGCAACCCATTATCTATTGCATATCTCAAAGAATTTTTAAACTCTTTAATACTTAATTTATCCCGTTCATTCAAATATATCCAACCAATTGAACCATCTTCTTTACTACAACTATGCCCGGCAAAAATCAATATATGATAACCAGGTTCCTCGCGCAAAGCATCAGATAAAATTTCTTGTGTTGGTTGATTTAAAAATCTTACTTCTGCACCCTTTTCTTTTAACTTTTGAATTACTTCTAAATCCAATTGTGTATTAATACCATCACTCTTACCAACTATGGCAATAATTCTTACTTTTGAGGATTTACGAGGCCGTCTAAACTTTCCTTTACCTCTAACTCGAATAGCAATTTCTGTTTGAGGGAAACGATACTGAAATAAATTCCATTCTTGCCAAGGAATGCGACATAAATTAGGATTTTGAATATCCAAAAATAAGCGAATTTCTGAATCATAATTTCCTAGAGAAGTTAACACAGAAATTAATTCATCTCGTACAGGTTGCCAATTAATATCGCCACTATCTAACCATTGATTAAGAGTTATTTTAACTTGTTCTTTTTCCTCATAACTAGAATAATTAACTACTGATTGTGGACTAATACGAGTTGCTACTTTTCTCACATCTTCTAACTGAGAATAAGCTGACTGCCATTGATTAAACGATTTTTCTAATTCAGCAGGTAAGCATGGTAAAAAACCATCAATAGGCTCAAAGTTAGCACCGATTGAATTTAAAATCACATGAAACCCATTTTGACCACTATCTATAAGTTTAATCTTAATAATTTTAATAGTTTCCATATTTATCTACCATAATCTTAAATGTAAGCATTCAGCCGTCAGCTATCAGTCATCAGCTATTACTTTTTTTTTAGTTTTATATCATGTTCCCCCTCCGGGGGAGCTACGCTAACGGATAATCAGTTATAAATAAAATTTAAGGGCTGAAAGTACCAAATAAATACTGAAATTATCCATACTATTTTACCGAATAATTAATAATTAAATAATTCTGGTTTAAAGCCTCCCCTTTTAAGGGGAAAAAAGCGGTCGAGGGATGGCGAGGTCCCCTCGCCATATCCAATGGACCAAGAGAAGAAATAATATTTCCTTATATTCAATTCCGTAACGGTTTTAACCAGAGTTAATTATCAATTATTCATTATTCATTATCCATTAATGAACATATTTCATAAGCATTCCTCCTTTCTTCCCTCCTGAATCCTGGGGACTCACAACAGTTATTTATAAGTATTCAACCGTTAGCGTAGCTTCCCCCGGAGGGGGAACATAATATTAGATAAAAGCTTTACGTAAGCATTCAGCGGTCAGCTATCAGCTATTGCTTTTAGTGAGTAATAAAAGCCATGTTTAATTAAGCTAAAAAAAATATTACTAAAAGTAAGTTCCAAGGTCTATTTTAATTGAAATTTTCTCCTTAAACACAAGGTTTTATATCAAAGCTAATGTAAGCATTTCCTAATTGAGTCAGAATTAAATTCTACTATCAAAGCTTGCTTTAAAGTCTATATTAATTAAAATCTTATCATAAGAACTTAGAGCTGACAGCTAATAGCTATTTGCGCAGCATTCTGCAGGAAATGCTTACCCTTAAACTACAAAATTTTCTCTAATTATTTGCTCATTTAAACTCATTTCTATAGTGAATTTTTCTTGAGGTTTACAACCAAACTCTAATTGTATCCAATCATCCGCTTCCCTAGCTTCAGCTTCCATACAAGAATTACCAGATTCATCCAATATTTGTACTCGTAAACCAGCAGGTAAAAATGGAATTTTATTCGTAGTAGAAAGTCGCACACAAATATCTATTTCCTCCTCAAACTTATCCGTCAATTTTACCGCTAATTCTGTAGTTCGTTCATTTGCTGCACTACCCCTCAGTTTTACCGCTAATTCTGTAGTTTGTTCATTTACTCCACTACCCCAATTAATAATTTTCCCACAACTAATACTTACATCATCCGTTGGAGATTGAGAAATACTATCCCTTGAAACTCTTAAACTTCTTGTAGATGATGTAGACAGCGACTGTAAACTTTGCCATTCTACCGGAAAAAAACCTTCAAACCACCGACGTAAATTTACCCATTTTTTACACCAATCAATTTCCTCAATTAAAGCATCCAAAGATTCTATTTGTGTGAGGGGAATAGAATCTTGAAACCCATCAATATTTCTCGCAGAAACAAATCCTAATATTTGTACTTGGTTTAAATCTTCCTCAAATTGAACCGCTATATAACCGATGCGGTTATCAATAACTTCTGGAGGCAAAAACAATTCTTTTTCACCAGGAAATACCGGACGACATTCCACTTTGCCAATATTTGATAAAACTAAATCAGCCACATTAAATATTGCTCTTGAACCAGGATACCAACAATCACCTTGATGAATCGCTGTCTGAATATCTAGAAACTTCAAATAAGTTTGAACTGCCACAACAGCAAGAGTATTTAGATAAACTTGTTTTCCTTTTTCAGGAGTTGCTTGTTCTGCTGCAAATAGCTCTGCATAACCATGAGCTTCTGCGGTCAAAAAAACTTTTAATGCTTGTGAAAAAGTCAGATTCATAATTCTTCTCCAAATTGATTAGCGATTTCTCTTAATAATGGAATACATCTGCGCTTCCAGTGGGAATAAACAGTTTGGTTACTAATATTTATTTCTTTGCAAATATCAGATATTTTTTTTGGTGGTTCTGTAAAATTTAACTGAATTGCTAATACTTGACAATTACATTCAGGATGTTTTTTCGGATGAGATAACCTGAGCCTTTCTTCTGGGTCTTTCTCAATATATTGCCTCACAGATTCACCTTGTTTTTGACGTTTTGCTTTTTGCAATTCAGCAATTTTCTGCTCTAGTAAACTTAGACTATTAGCTGGTAAAATTTCTCCTAAAGTTGTTAGTTTTTCTCCTTCATTACTAATAGGTTTATCCAAACTGTCATATCTATTATCTGGGGTATATAAGTCTTGGATACGCCATTTCAGATAACCATTAATCCAGACAACAAAACTTCTTTCCCAGGAAGGAGGCCGAGATTCAAAATTTTGAATATTTTTGCAGACCCATTCTAATGTCCGATTAAAAGCCTCCAGATAATCCTGGTGGGACGAACTATATAGTCCAGGGAGTTGTTGAATTAATATCAATAGACGATTAATAGCTTTCTGGCGTTCTAGACCCGGATTTTGATATTGCTTTATTTGGGTAATTAGATTTTGTAATTGGTCCTCCACAGCGATCGCTCTCCTATCACAACAGTTGAAGGTTATGAGTCGAGCTTATCAAAGTTCTAACTATTTTGGCTTAGACCCAATCTTTTCCCCATGTATATATATCTGCCCTAGAAAGGATTTTTATGCAAATTATTCAAGAAGGAAGAGGGAAGAAGGAAGAAGGAAGAAGCAAGTAAGTCAAAAGTTAGATTTGAAAGGAAGAGGGAAGAGGGAAGAAGGAAGAAGGAAGTAAGTTATAACTCAAAAGTCAAAAGTTAAAAGTTAGATTTGAAAGGAAGAGGAAAGAAGGAAGTAAGTTATAACTCAAAAGTTAAAAGTTAGATTTTATCGGCGCAAAACTTTGATCCTACAGTAATTTACCGAATAATTAAGGTTTAAAGCCTCTCCTTTTAAGCAGAAACAAGAAAAAATTTTCCTTTGATTCAATCCTCTTCCTTTTAGGGAGAGAGAGGTAATTATCAATTATTGAAGGAAGTTATTTAACATTTAAAAGGAGCAAAACTATTTGTGACATCTTTAAAATTAATTGGTATAAGAAAGAATAAAATAAGTTATAAATCAAAATTTTAAATTTTAAATTTAAAAGTAATATTTGATCGTTTAAAAACTTTGATGCTACAGTAATTTACGGAAGTTATTTAACATTTAAAGGAGCAAAACTATTTGTGACATCTTTAAAATGAATTGGTATAAGAAAGAAGGAAGAAGGGGTTATTTCAGTTATCAGTTGTAAATGTTGTAAATTTTGAAAAAAAGGGAAATATGGAGGGGGTTTAATGGCTGCTATAAAGACGGACTACTAATTTTTGGAAATAAGTGCAGGGGTCTTAAACCCAATATAAAAAATATAGATAAATGCAACTATTAATAACTTAGAAAATAATGATATAGCGTTTCTCAACCTAATGAGGTACACCTATCTTTATTTGTCTTCTATTCCCTATTCCCTATTCCCTACTATAGGTTATACTAATAAAATAAGTATTTCGTAATGGTTTTTGAAGATGGTAGTAGGTACAACAGAAGCAGCTTTTCTCCTAAATATCTCAACTGCTAGGGTGCGGGTATTGCTGAAAGAAGGTCGGATTAAGGGAGCTAATAAAAAAGGACGGTCTTGGCTAATTCCTCTTAATAGTCAAGGGATACCAGAAATTATTCCAGGTAGGCGTGGTCCTGATGGTACTTGGAATAAAGGACAACGTACAAGCAAAACAGTTATTCAAATATTGCCTACCGTTATCAATGCTAATCATCAAAACGGCACTTGTTTACCAGCAATTAATATTCAGCAGGGCGATCGCCATCATTTATGCCATGAAGCTGATATTCTCGGACCTTGCAAAATTATCTATCAACCCTCTCAACATAATTCTCATCATACTGAGGAAACAAATTTATGGATTGAAGTTAACCCAGAAGTACAAATTACTCATAGGGTATTCTCTGATGTAGATGAAAATCTACAGAAAGGGAGTAGGGAGTAGGAAACAAGGGGAAATTTGTTTGCCCAGCATGACAAAGCGGTGCGACCCCGCGACGACGAGAGTTCACTTGCGGAACGCGCACCAAGAGACGGAAAAAATATTCCTTCTTTAAGAAAAGAACATTTTTATTATGGCTAATTAATGAGACTTGATATCAGAACTATACTTGCTCCTACCTCTAGTAAAAATTTCGGTCTATGGGTAGAAGCAATTCCTATCAGACATCTCCAAAAATCAAAAATCAAATCAATTATTATCGATAAATTATCAATTATTTTTCCCTACTCTGTACGGACGTTGCATGCAACGTCCCTACTTCCTCTTTTGGAGGAGATGTCTATTGTATAAATCTCAGTTCCTACTGTTCACCAACCCAAATACATTTTCATGTTTGAACAATTTACCTACCACAAAATTCCTACTTCCAACGCCACCATTAATTTAGCCAAAGGTGGAAAAGGTTATCCACTACTACTATTACATGGCTATCCTCAAACTCACATTATGTGGCACAAAGTCGCTCCCGCTCTTGCCCACCACTTCACCGTCATCTGCACAGACCTACGCGGTTATGGCGATAGTGACAAACCACCCTCCGATCCTCAACATCTCACCTATTCCAAACGAGTTACTGCTCAAGACCAAGTAGAAGTCATGGCAGCTCTAGGTTTCTCCAAATTCTTGGCAGCAGGTCACGATCGCGGAGGTAGAGTTCTCCATCGCCTTTTACTCGACCACCCCCATTGTGTGGAAAAAGCAGCAGTTCTCGATATTGTACCAACCAGGAAAATTTTTCAAACTGTCAACCAACAACTTGCGACTGCTTACTCTCACTGGTTTTTCCTCCTCGAACCCAACAATATTCCCGAACGCATGATCGGTGCTGACCCCGCATTTTATCTTGTCAACAAACTAAAACAGTGGAGTTATGACCAAGCTGCTTTTACTGAGAATGCTATTGCAGAATACATTCGTTGTTTTAGTGACCCTGCCAGTATTCATGGAACTTGTGAAGACTATCGTGCCGCAGCTACTATTGATTTGGAACATGATGCAGAAGATATTAACAGTAGAATAGAATGTCCGTTACTTGTGTTGTGGGGAGAGCGCGGGGTGATGGAAAAATGTTATGATGTGCTGGAAACTTGGCGAGAAAGAGCAACAGATGTGCGCGGTCAAGCTTTCCCCTGTGGTCACTTTTTACCAGAGGAAGCTCCAGAGGAAACAACTCAGGCGTTGCTTGATTTTTTTGAGGAGTCAGGAGTTAGGAGTTAGGAGTCAGGAGTCAGGAGTCAGAAGAGGGGGTTGTCATTTCAGTTATCAATTATCAGTACCTCTAGCTGTTTGCGCAGCATGACCTAGGAAAGTATTGGGTTGACATCAGGAATATTCTCTTTTTTTATCCCCTTATATAGAATCCGGTTATTTTGCCCCCCTAGTCCCCCAACTTTGGGGGAAACAAGAGTCAATTTGCTTGCTCTAGTCCCCCAAAATTGGGGGATGCGCGGGGGCTTGAATGTAGCAAAGGGGACTTCCCCACTCCCCTACTCCCCCACTCCCTTGCTCCCCTACTCCCCCACTCCCTTCCGTATCCGTATATCCGTGCCATAATCCGTGTGAGCTACTCCCTCACTCCCTTACTCAATAAATAATAAACAATGATACGATTAAAACTGTGGCAATTAGTAATTTTAACTATTCCCCTTGTTAGTGTTGTAGCTTTCCTGATGATATCTGCTGGAATGCAAATCAACCAGTGGGGAATAAACTGGATATGGGGCGTATTTATCCTCCTATTTGTGGGATGGCGTTGGTTACTGGTCAAATGGACGCGACCGACAGTTGCACAAATGAAAAAGGTAATGGCAGAAGTTAACAAACAAATCGAATTTACTGATGACACCACAACTCTACCCACAAAAAGTGATGCAACTCTCCAGGTAGAAACCGCTCTGCAAGAAATTCTCAAATCATCCCGCAACGACCTTCCTCTTTGGGAAGACTGGCAAACATTTTGGCAACGTTGTCAAGCAGTAATAGTTGCTGTTGCTAATACTTACCATCCAGAGGGCAAATATCCTCTGCTCAATATCTACATTCCCCAAGCTTACGGTCTAATTAGAGGTACAGTTGATGATATGGATCGATGGATGCAAAAATTATCTCCAACCTTGAATCAAATAACTGTCGGTCAAGCGTATCAGGGATATGAAATATATCGCAAATTAGAACCTTCAGCACGGAAACTTTTCCAAGCTTGGGGTTGGGTACAATGGTTTCTTAACCCAGTAACAGCAGCAGCTAAACTAGCAAGTCGGCGTTACAGTGACCAGGCAAACCAACAGTTATTGATAAATTTCAGTCAGATATTGCGGGAAGTGGCATTGCGAAATCTATGTCAGCAGGCGATCGCTCTCTACGGGGGCAACAACCTAGAGTTTTCTGAGTCTGTTATTCCTGCTCCTACTCTCCCGAAGGCAGAAACTCAAACTCTCGAACAAATTCTTGAACAAGCTCAACCTGCTGAAACTGTGGAGCAAAAACCTGTGAATATTTTGTTGGTGGGGCGCACGGGAGCGGGAAAGAGTAGTTTGATTAATACTCTGTTTCAAGCTGACCGTGCTGAAGTGGATGTGTTACCTAGTACGGATAAAATTCAAAATTATCAATGGCAGCAAACTGGAGAAATTCTCAATTTGTGGGATACGCCAGGTTACGAACAAGCAAACCGCCCAGACTTGCGGGAATTTGTACTCGACTATGCTGAAACTGCTGATTTATTGTTGCTGGTTACTCCTGCTCTGGACCCAGCGCTACAAATGGATGTAGACTTTCTCCAAGACATAAAAAAGGAAATTGCAGATTTGCCTGCTATTGTTATTGTGGCGCAGGTTGACCGTTTGCGACCTATCCGAGAATGGCAACCTCCTTATGATTTTGTTTGGGGTAAAGGTGCAAAGGAAAAGTCTATTCGAGAGGCGACTCAATATCGCGCAGAAATATTTGGGGATTTTTGCGACCGGGTTTTGCCTGTGGTTACGGGGGATATTAAAAGTAATAGAAATGCTTGGAATGTTGATGCGATATCTATGTCTTTGCTCGAAGCTATTGCTCCTGCTAAACAACTACGTCTGGCTCGGTTTTTGCGCGATCGCGAAGTTCGTACTGTTGCAGCAGCTAAAATTATTGACCATTACACTTTTCAAATGGCGACTACTCAGGGGTTAACTGCTTTGTTAAAGAGTCCAGTGTTGCAGTTCGTTTCTACTTTGACAACGGGTTCGCCAACTTTAGCTTATTTGTTGGCAGAAAAAATTCCGGTGGAAGAGTTGCCTGTGGTTATTGGTAAGTTACAAATGGCTTACGACTTATTTTCCCTCTTAAGTGGGGATACAAATTTAGGTAGTTTTGACCTATTGGCACTTTGGCCTTTGTTATTAGAAAATCCTTCTTCACCAGACCGGAATGCTTGGGCTTTTGGTCATGCTTTGGTAGAGTATTGGATGCAGAATTTGACAGTTGGACAATTACGGGAAAGGTTTGATAGTTATCTTCAGCAAAGGTAGACAATTATAGCGATGATTAATTCAATTGTTGTAAAAATTTTAGCGAATCAAATTAATTACTTGATGTTGCTTAAGTATTTATAACTGTTCTTGAATCACAGCGATCGCCTTTATTTGCCACAGAATTATGAAATTTGTATCTTGAAAATTTAGTAAAAATAAGTCTCTATTTATGAAGATTTAATGAAGTTGGCCTAAAACACTTGCAACTGAAATTTTACTGATGTAAAGTTGAACCACTAAGATATCTGAATAAACAACAGACTCAATCTGCATCTATCATCAATAGTGTAAATGAAAAACTTAAACTTATCTTTTCAGGGTCTCCTAGTTGCTACAGCTACAAGTGCTGTTTCTTTGTTCGCTTTAACTAACTCTGCTATGGCTTTCTTACCCTTAGTTGATACTGAAGATACTCTTCATGTAAGGGGTATTATCGACCGGGATTTTAATGGTGTATTGTATAATCTATCTGTAGATCCTAATTCTTTCAATGATGTGTTTGGTAATTCTGGAGACTTAACTATTACAGAAGAAAAAACACCTTTTTGGGAGAACTCTACTGTATATGTTGCTCCTACAGTTTCCAAATTAATGACTTTTAAGGGCAAAACTTCTACAGAGACTAATTTACTTATCACAAACTCGACTGTGCCTTTCGATCCATTAAGACCTTTTAATGAGGGGTTGGGTGATTTTGAGGCGAAATTTAATCCATTGACACTAGGACCTCTGCTGTGGTGGTGGTTTGCTTCTAGTCTTGTACTAGGTTGCATCACACTAGGGGGTTTAATTATAGAAGACACGGGAAAAACGAAAGGCTAATATCATGTTCGGTTGAATACTTATAAATAAATGTTCTGAGGAGTCAGGAGTCAGGAGGAGAAAAAGAGGAAATATTGGAGAATAGTATTGATAATTTCAGTATTTCTTTGATACCGTCGGTACCGCCATATCATGTGACGAAATTAAGTCTTTTCTAAATTTCTCTTTCTGAGAGAGTAGTTAAATTTTCGTAGGCTGAGGGTAAATCTGATTTTTCGGGGTTTTTTGCCCTTTAATTATTACTATATATGAGCGCACCTTTTCCATTATATAGATAATATCTTGTCAAGTATTATATGTCAAGGTAGAGCTTCCATTTTTTGAGATTTTTCACTCAGAGACAGAGTAAATTTTGACTGGTTTTTCCCTTCTATTCAATCTATTTATCCCTTGGTTATTTTTGAGGCGATCGCTACCAGAGCATCTACAACTTCTCTATTACTTCTCATGTTGAAAGTCTGGCTCAAAATTGTCGATTTACCAGGAGATGATAAATCAGTATTCTTTGTGGAATATTCCTGGATTTAAGAATTTTTAGTACAGATGTTTGACTAGATATTTTGGCTTTGTATGTCAATTTATATATCTGACTACCATCTCCTTTTTCTTGAGATTTGATCATCCAATACTTATTTTTGAAATTTATTAGTGGTTAAATTTTCGTAGGCTGAGGGTAAAGACGATTTTTCGGTTTTTTTTGCCCTTTAATTATTACTATATATGAGCGCACCTTTTCCATTATATTTATAATATCTTGTCAAGTATTCTATGTCAAGGTAGAGCTTCCATTTTTTGAGATTTTTCACTCAGAGACAGAGTAAATTTTGACTTGTTTTTCCCTTCTATTCAATCTATTTATCCCTTGGTTATTTTTGAGGCGATCGCTACCAGAGCATCTACAACTTCTCTATTACTTCTCATGTTGAAAGTTGGGCATTTTTTTCAGGTATGTCTGGGAATGACAAATCAGTATACTTCCTTATTTCTTCATTGAATATTTCTTTTTTTGATAATTTTTACTACAGATGTTTCACTACAGATTTTGCCTTTAATATTCAATCTTCATCTTCGACGAAATTAAGTCTTTTCAAATTTCTCTTTCTGAGAGAGTAGTTAAATTTTCGTAGGCTGAGGGTAAATCTAATTTTTCGGGATTTTTCGCTCTTTAATTATTACTATATATGAGCGCACCTTTTCCATTATATAGATAATATCTTGTCAAGTATTCTATGTCAAGGTATATTTTCAATTTTCTGAGATTTTTTTGATGAGACAGAATAAATTTTGACTGGTTTTTCCCTTCTATTCAATCTATTTATCCCTTGGTTATTTTTGAGGCGATCGCTACCAGAGCATCTACAACTTCTCTATTACTTCTCATGTTGAAAGTTGGGAATTTTTTTCAGGTATGCCTGGGAATGACAAATCAGTATACTTTCTTATTTCTTCATTGAATATTTCTTTTTTTGATAATTTTTACTACAGATGTTTCACTACAGATTTTGCCTTTAATATTCAATCTTCATCTTCGACGAAATTAAGTCTTTTCAAATTTCTCTTTCTGAGAGAGTAGTTAAATTTTCGTAGGCTGAGGGTAAATCTGATTTTTCGGGATTTTTCGCTCTTTAATTATTACTATATATGAGCGCACCTTTTCCATTATATAGATAATATCTTGTCAAGTATTCTATGTCAAGGTATATTTTCAATTTTTTGAAATTTTTCACTCAGAGACAGAGTAAATTTTGACTGGTTTTTCCCTTCTATTCAATCTATTTATCTATTGATTATTTTTGAGGCGATCGCTACCAGAGCATCTACAACTTCTCTATTACTTCTCATGTTGAAAGTTGTGGTAAAAATTGTCGATGTACCAGGAGATTATAAATCAGTATTCTTTGTGGAATACTCCTGGATTTAAGAATTTTTAGTACAGATGTTTGACTAGATATTTTGGCTTTGATAGTCAATTTATATGTCTCGCCTAAATCTCCTTTTTCTTGAGATTTGATAATGCAATACTTATTCTGGAAATTTCTTAGTGGTTAAATTTTCGTAGGCTGAGGGTAAATCTGATTTTTCGGGGTTTATTGCTCTTTAATTCTTACTATATATGAGCGCACCTTTTCCATTGTATTTATAATATCTTGTCAAGTATTCTATGTCAAGGTATATTTTCAATTTTTTGAGATTTTTTTGATGAGATTTTGGAGCAAAGTGCCCATAAGAAAAATCAAAAGTCGAAAGTAATTACCGAATTATTAATAATTAATTATTAATAATTAAATAATTCTGGTTTAAAGCCTCCCCTTTTAAGGGGAAAAAAGCGGTCGTTTGCTTTTGCTTCGCAAAACTGGCGTAACGCAACGCTGACGCGAAACGCGACAGCGGAACGGAGTTCTCTCTTCGGAGCTTCCCGTAGGGTGGGATGGCTCCGAAACCTGCGCCATATCCAATCGACCAAGAGAAGAAATAATATTTCTTTATATTCAATTCCGTAACGGTTTTAACCAGAGGTAATTATCAATTATCCATTATCAATTATCAATTAATGAATACTAGCTCATATAGTGCCAGAAAATCAGTTAAGCTCCTAATATTTATTAGTTCAAACTAGGACAAAAAGATTCAATACAACCAGAGGATAAAAAACAGTATTATTATTATTTTATTCATTCCGTCTAATATGTATTAAAAATCCCTGCCGTTAGTTCCTTCTTTCTGCCAACATACTATTGACATTCTGGAAGATAATATTTAAAATGCAAAAGATTCAAAACTTGTATATTTGTAAGCATTCAGCAGTCAGCATTCAGCAGTCAGCTATCAGTTATCAACTTATTATCTTAGAAGGAGAATTCAAAATTATGTTTGCGCAGCATTCCGCAGAAAAAAAAAGGTAACAAGCTAACCTTAGTTAGTTATTAACGTTCAAAAGCTATTTGCGTAACATGACCTAGGAAATGCTCATAGCTGTTTGCGCAGCATTCCGCAGGAAATGCTGATATATATTTACTAATTATCTGCTAATTCTGACTCTATCTAAATTAAAATTAATTATAAATTATGAGAATATATCTATATATTCTATCAGGAATTACATCAGCATTAATCGGCTGGAGTATAGGGCAATTTATCCTCAGCGATTTAGGCTGGTTACAAAAATTTCCTGAATTAGCATTATTTCCTTGTGTGGCAATTTCTCTAGCAGTTGGTATAGTTGCAACAGATATATTTTTAAGTAATCCCACTCGATTTAAACGCAACTTCAACAGAGGTATAATACCCCTAAGTATTGCTGCGGGATTAGGATTATTAATCGGTATTGTTTCTGGAGGATTAGTACAAATATTACTCAATCCACAATTAAGAGATAAAGTTATAACTGTATCTGATGAATTTGTGAGAATAGTAGGGTGGATTTTAATTGGTGGAGCAGTGGGTTTAGCTGAAGGTTTGACTTGGCGCTGGCGTAGTATAGAAGCAGGAGATAAACGGCGTTTTTTGCAGCGACTTACCATTAGTTTAACTACCAGTATTTTGACTGCTTTAATTGCAGCAATTATCTTTGAATGGATACGACAACAAATGGATGGAATACCCACCGCATTACAAGTTTGGGAAGATACAATAGGTTTTTCTTTATTAGGCGGTTTATTGGGTTTAGTCTTGAGTTTTTCTACCTCTCCTAGTCATTTAGTTGCCCTCAGAGCAGGAGCTGGTTTTGAATATACGGAAAATGTCAATTTTAATCAGTCTGAAACATCTAGTAATTATCCCCATATACAGAAAGAATTATCACCCAGAATTAAATTTGTGAGTAATGATTTTGCCAATAAAATTGAAGAAGGATTATCAATTCAATTACCTGCAAGAGGTAAAGTAAAAATTGGTTCGGCTCAGTTAAAAATTATGGGCACTCAACAATTTGGTGTGGATATTTGTATCCCTGGTTTGCCACTGCATATTGCTGACTTAGACTTAGCATCTAGCCAAACAATTTTAGTACCTAATCTCAAGTTTTTTAATAAAATAGAATATCAAGGCGATCGCTTGAAGGAAAGTACGCCAATCAAACTCAAACATAACGATTTAATTGCATTTCATGCCGAAAATGAGGGCTATAATGGTAAAAAAATATTCAGATTTGTCTACTATAATCGCTTCTTGGACCCGCAAGGTTAGTTTCTCTTTGTTAATAGTAATTTCCTACATTAATCCTAGTTTTGCTCAAGTAAAAAATGTGGAAATTATTGAAGCTATTCCTGAACGTAATGAAGGTAAAGTCAGCCTACGAATCAAAGCTTATGACCAAAACAATAAACCAGTAAGAGAACTGGAAAAAGAGAACTTTAATTTAACAGTTTGTCCGCCTAAAACAAAGCCTAAAACTGGGAAATGTCAAACCTTAAATCCTATTGATATTAATTGGAAAATTCCTCTACCCGAAGAATTACCTCCTGCTTGGGTAATTGTTTTATTAGATTTTAGTGGCAGTATGAAACAATTAGATAGTAGTGGGGAAAAAACCAAATTAGAAGGAGCGATCGCTGCGATTAGAAAATTCAATCAAGATTTAGCGGACAAGGGAGAAAATACCAAAATTTCTATTGTACCTTTTGGCAAAGGAGGTAAAAATTGTTCGGGAAATAAAGTGACTAAAAAAGAACTAGATAATTTTGTTTTAGCAGGTAATAGAAAGGTTGAACAATCTCTGAAAAAACTAGAAAATCAACTGAATAATCTTTGTGCTGCTACAGATATTTATGAACCTTTGCGTCAGGCAATACAATTTTTTGGTAATTCCGAAGATACTCGTTTTAACCCACGCCCAAATTCTAATTTATCTCAACCAAGACGTTCGATAATTTTACTTTCTGATGGCTATCATAGTATTTATGGAAATAGAGAAAATGAACCAGAATTAGAAGCACAAGACTTTGAAAAACTTGTGTTTATGTTAAAAAGTTATCCTAATATTACTGTGCATACTTTGGGTTATGGTTTGACTCCCCAACAATTGCAGCAAAAATATGATTTAGAGGAACTTCCTACTATTAGAGATATTAGTGTGAGAGGAGGAAAAAAAAGTAATAATTCTGAAGAATTAACCGAACTTGCTGCTGAAGAATTTGTCGATCAAAAACGACTACAACAAATTGCGGGAGTAACTAAGGGTATTGCTGAATTTTCTGGTAATGCTGAGGATATTTCTAGTAGTTTGACTGAATTTTTAGAGGCTTTATTTGATGAGTATCATATTAACTATATTCAGCCAATAAATGCCGACCGTGGTTCATTACATAATGTGCAAGTTAGTCTCAATTTACCCGATAATTCAGTAGATTCAGAACAACAACCTTATGTATTTCCTTGGGTGTCTCGCTCCCTACCTTTTTTGACTAGACTCATCATTTTCTTATTTACTTTAGCAGTATTATTAGGAGGTGGTGTAATACCATTTTTATTGTGGGCAAAATCAATTAAGCGAGAGTATAACTGAAGAAGGCAGGAGGCAGAAGGCAGAAGGCAGAAGGCAGAAGAAAGAAGGAAGAAGGAAGAAGGAAGAAGGAAGAAGAGAGAAGAAAGAAGAAAGAAGCAATAAAATAACGACCGAAATTTTCAATGTTTTTCCAACTATTCCCTATTCCCTATTCCCTATAAATCAAAAAATAGACCTCTGGCAAAAGTGTTAATTAAATCAATTAAAGACATGAAATCAACAATTTTATCAAAATAAAATGGGTCTAAAACCCCGCCTTTTAAGGCGAAATATTTTTGGAGCAGAGCTCAAATCCCTATTACAAAAATAACTTCTGACTTCTGACTTCGTTAACTTCCTATTCCCTATTCCCTATCAATAATTTGAGGCGAATTTAAGATGATACAGAACCAAGCTTTACCTAAATTAATCACCTTTAATGAATTTCTTGACTGGAAGCCAGAAAATGGGCATTATGAATTATATAAGGGAATGATTGTAGAAATGCAGCCAAAAGGAAAACATGAAGAAATATCAGGATTTTTAGCAGTTGAATTGGCTGTTTTTTTTAGACAGAGTAAACTATCCTATTTTTTACTGAAACAAGCATTAATAAAAGTACCCAATGAAAATAGTGGTTATTTACCGAAAAATTGTGGTTTAAAGCCTCCCCTTTTAAGGGGATAATAAATAAAAATTTTCATGATTAGTCAATCCTCTTCTTTTCAAGGAGAGGTAATTATTAATTATTAATTATTCATTATTCATTATTGAACTGATGTATTAGTTGTAGATAGAAATGCTCTTAAAGACGAACCTTTGTGGGAAAAATCTTTAACCCTAACAAAAGGAGAATCAATTACCTTGGTAATAGAAATTTTCAGTAGTAATTGGCGAGATGATTATTTAACTAAATTAAAAGATTACGTTCGCGTAGCGTCTCGAAGAGAGGAAATTGGCATTAATGAATATTGGATTGTCGATTAATTAGGGATAGGTGGTTATCGTTATATTGGTAATCCAAAACAACCAAATATTTCTATTTATCAGCTTATTGATGATGAATATCAAGTTCAATGTTTTAGAGGTAATGAATCAATTAAATCCACTACTTTTCCTGGATTAAATTTAACTGCTAACCAAATATTTCAAGGTTGAATAAGGAAGAAGGAATAGGGAAGAAGTAAGAAGGAATAGGGAAGAAGTAAGAAGGAAGAAGTAAGGTAGATGACGGGGTATTAGAGGATATCTGAAAAGTTTTTTTGATACTGAATTTTGCCCCCCTAGCCCCCCAACTTTGGGGGGAACAAGAGTCAATTTGCTTGCTCTAGTCCCCCTTTATTAATCCCCCTCCCGTCCCCCTTGGAAATCCCTCTCCCGTCCCCCTTGGGAATCCCCCTCCCGTCCCCCTTGGAAAGGGGGAAGCCAGAGGATGCTTCGCTTTTGAACGATGGGAAGCCAGAAGATGCTTCGCTTTTGAACGATGGGAAGCCAGATGTTGCTTCGCTTTTTGTTAAATGGGGGATGCGCGGGGGCGAGCGATGTAGCAAATGGGACTTCTCAGACAATCTTTTAAACCATAAAAATATTCTGGCAAAACTTATGAAAAATATATCAATTACATTACCTGAAAGTTGTAACTTTTCAGATTATTTCAAGTTAAATTATTACCCGGAAGATATATTAAATTATTTTGGTTATCAATTAATCACAGAAGAATTAGTTTTGCCAAAGTCTCAACAGCAAATTGATGGGGTAGAAAATCTCAAGCAAAGATTTAGGAAAAGTCTTCCCTATATTACTTTAGATAGTGAGATGGCAAGGCGAGAATTTTTAATTGCTCCAGTGCTAATAGAATTAGTTGATTACTGTCAGGCAAAACTAAAAGTTTCCTATCCCTTAGAAGTTTCACCCCAGCTCAAAGGTTCTCTAGATTATTTTTTACAAGCAGGAAATAATTTATTAGTTATTGAGGCAAAGGATGAAAACTTGGAAAGAGGTTTTAAGCAATTGGCAGTTGAATTAATTGCTCTCGATAAAGGAATAGGAATAGAAGCAGAACAAAATTTATTATATGGAGCTGTTTCTATCGGGAAGATTTGGCAATTTTCTCTGTTGAAACGACAAGAAAAGCAAGTTAAGCAAGACCTAATTTCTATCGAGTACCTAATGATTTAGAAGAATTAATGGCAATTTTAGTAGCAATTATCACTGGATTTGAAGAAGAGAATAAGGAATAGAAAAATGAAACAACAACCACATCACTCTTAATAAATAGTGCCACGCTTCATTCTCCTCTGGCAGTAACCAATCTTCAACAATTAATAATTAACAATTACCACTGTTGAAAACTGATAAGATTTATATCATGTCCGGATAATTAGTAGACATCTCCAGAAAATAGGGAATAGGCAATGGGCAATAGGGAGAAGTAATTGATAATCTATGGATAAGAATTGATTTTACTTTTGATTTTTGGAGAGGTCTAGGGATCAAAAACTTTCTTATCTTCTTGTTCTTCTTCCCTCCTGATACCATTTCTCCATGAAGTTGCACTTAATATAAAGATGAGAATAGTCAGTTTAATGAGGTTTGAGCAATAATGATTAAGCGCATTGTTACAGAGAAATGGTATGACTCCTCGCTAAGTTATTTATAAGTATTCAACCGGCCATGATAAAATTTATGAATAGAAGATTTTTTCTCCAATTAATATCGACAACATCAAGCTATATTTTTCTCAAAAATTTAGTCAGCTCTGCCACAACTAATCCTCAATTATTAAATCAAACATCAATTTCTATGTCATCAAATACCTCGTTTTATATGCCAGATGAAGGCGAACCTCATTTGTGTACTTGGATGGCATTTAGTGCAAGTAAAGATATTTGGGGACGTAAATACTATTCTGGCGTACAAGATAATCTAGCAAACATCGCCAGAGCGATCGCTGAATATGAACCCGTAAAAATGTTAGTTCGTGAGGCAGACTATGATGTAGCCGCAGCCAAATGTGGCTCCAGTGTAGAGTTGATTATTTGTCCTATAGATGACCTTTGGATGAGGGATACAGGGCCAGTTTTTGTTGTGAATGAGAAAGGTCAAAAAGCGGCCATTGATTTTAATTTTAATGGTTGGGGAAATAAGCAATATCACGACCGCGATGCTGAGGTAGCTCGGTTTGTGGCAAAAAAATCAGGAGTACCGCTAATCAATACAGAACTTGTATTTGAAGGAGGTGGTATTGAAGTTGATGGTAATGGTACAGCGATCGTAACTGAAAGTTGTATTATCAATAATAATCGCAATCCTGGCTGGAGCAAAATTGATTGCGAAACAGAATTAAAGTCTTTATTGGGGTTGCGTAAAATTATCTGGTTACCGGGTATCAGAGGTTATGATATTACCGATGGACATACAGATTTTTATGCCCGTTTTGTTCGTCCTGGTGTTGTTGTTGCTGGATACGATCCAGACCCTGAATCTTTTGACCATGCTGTTACCAAAAAACATTTAGAAATTTTGCGGTCGTCAACAGATGCGGATGGGAAAAAACTAGAAGTTGTTGTGCTTCCAGCACCCAAAAGAATACGACCGGGATACGAAAGTGATGACTTTGCAGCAGGATATATTAATTTTTATGTGATTAACGGTGCTGTTATTGCACCAAAATTTGGCGATCGCCAGTCAGACAGACGTGCGAAAGAAACTCTAGCAGAACTTTTCCCCAGTCGAGATATTGTGCAAATTAATATTGATGAAATTGCTGCAGGGGGTGGAGGAATACATTGCACGACTCAGCAAGAACCATTAGTTTAGCTTGGAGTTGAAGGAAAAAGAGGGGTCAATTTAATCTCCTCTTATAGCAGTCGAGGCAAAGGACGCGGACAGATAAAAAGCTTAAAACTTAGACAACGCAAGACTTTTCCTTCTTCCTTCTTTCTTCTTCCTTCTTTCTTCTGCTATACTACTTCAGAACGACCCCACAAAGTTGACTCGCGATTCAGTTCGGGGGGAAAACCTCCTGTTTCTACCTGTCCTCGCACATCCTCTACGTTTTTCCAAGCTAATAACTCAATATATCGTCGCGCCGCACCCAGAAGATTTCCATCCAAATCATAAGCTTCCAACCAACCATCATCACCATCGGTAACGACATAAACAATCTCGATCGCCTCTTCTTCTACTTCCATCCTGTAAGCTAGTACAGATCCCCAATCTCCCATTTCCACCGTTTCTCTATAAAATTGATAGGCAGCATAAGCGTTTTCAGACAACTCTTCGGGGTTAAGTTCGCGATCGTCCCAAATTTGTTCATCAGTATCTCGATTTTCAATAAATTCTGTATAGCACTTTTGCCAATAATTTAATAATTCGGTTGCTATTGCCTGTTGAATTATATTTGCACGTTCTTCAAGGGGCAACCCAGAAGAATTATCAAATGTCATAATTACCCTCCTTATTCTAGTTAGAAAATAAACTAATATTTTCTACTACCTAAACCGTAAACTTCCCAACTATATACCAAAAAATACACTATAAAAGTATCGCCGGTATAAGTCACAACTAGGCAGAACTAAATTACCTTCTAATTGTACAACCAAGCCCATACTTTTTAACTTAAATGCCAGTACCTGCTCTAACTCTACAGGAGCTACAGTCCGCAATACCTGTTCAAAAGCTGTTTTAAGTTCTGGATATTGTTGCAGATTTTGTAAATGTTGATGTAAATGGTTACTATAAATACCTGTGTCTGTAGCTGATGTTTTGATTAAGCTTTCTAAACTGGCATTATGACATTTAATATAATAAAAAGTAGTATTAACTAGATAGGGATGACCACCCAGTAATCGCATTAATTGATTTTGTTCTTGTGGTAATAGCTCTATTTGATAACGTTGTGCTAATTCCTGGGTTTGTTCGAGAGTAAATGGGGATAAATTTATAGCTATCCCCATATTAAAAGGTGATTTATTAATATTCATTGCCATATAAACTTCTGTAGATTTTACTAAAACTATCCGCAGTTTTTGCCAGAGCTTAACTTCCTTTGCTTCTCCATACCAAGAATGCAGCATTGACAGAAAATCATTAGCTATTTCTGGAGACTGAAAAATATAATCTACTTCATCTATTGCTAAAACAATGGGATTATCTGTCATAGAAAGCAAATATTCTTGAAAGTATAAAGTGCAGCTTTCTATACTACCAATATCTTCGTCCCAATATTCATTCAACTTTGATTCTAGCTGTAATTTTCTTGTTACACTAGCACAAAACCATCTTAAAAATTTATTGATATCTTTGATAACTGTACTATCAACTCTTCGTAAACTTAATCGGACTGTGTGATATTTTTGTTTGATAGCATAACTAATAGTTCTCATTAATAGAGAAGTTTTTCCCATTTGTCTGGGTGCTTTGATACGCAGAAACGATCCTGGTTTATTAATTTCTGAATAACAGATTAATTGTTCCGCACGTTCTATATAATATGGAGAACCCATAGGGATTCTACCATCTAGTAATTTACAATCATTAATTTCAGAAATTTCTGAATATTGGATTGTATTTGTATTAATTAAGCTGGTCTGTTTAGGTTGTTTTTTACTTGCTTGATCAATCAATAGTTGTCTTTCTAATACAGAAAGGCAGTTAGTTTTACTAATTTTTTCTTTGAGAATATTACTGAGCAACTTCCATAATTTAGGAGCCACATTTTGGCTAATATAATCTCTAGAATAGTCTGATTTAGAGGCTATTTGACCATAGGTTTTTCCAGACAAAGATAGTCGTAGAACTTCTCTTTCAATGTCTGACAGAGATTTACCTGTTTTAGCTCTTACTAACTTTTCAGTAAATAATGATATTGATTCGATGGCTGTCATGCTAACTCTGACCCCCCACTTGACGAGGGTATAGAGTGATTTGTCTAAAAATCATTAGAATTCATTTATGATGGGCATTATAACATACTATTTTTTTTCTCACACTTTTTACTCCCTTCCCGCTAGAAGATTACCTAGCAAAATTTGGCTATAAACTATATGCTGCAAGGATTTACTGATTAAAATTTTGCACCGGGAAGGGAGTAATTTATACTTTTGTATGTAAAAGTATAATTAGGGCTTGCTGATTAACTATCAAAGTATTTACATATAAAGGTTTCAGTCTTAATTATATTAGGTTAAAAAAAAGTGCCAGCTTTTCGGTCTAGAAAGCTCATGGATGTTAGCATTTTGTGCGGACAAGGACAGAAAAATTAAGGGACAATTCTTGCAACTACATCCTCTGTAATTCCCATTTCTCCTGACTCGCTCCTTCCCCTCCTGGGAGCAGGGCTAATTCATTGCCTGGGGAGAATATTAATATGAAGTACATTTAATTGTGCAAATATACAAATATCTCCATTTCCCATCTCCCCATCCCCCCATCTCCCCCTCCTGGGAGGGGTTAGGGGTGGGTCCCCATCTCCCCATCCCCCCATCAATTATTCGGCGATCGCTATAGATATTTTGAAAATAGTTTTGATATTTTGTATATACAGCAACTGCCATTACTAACTACTCTTGACTTTATAGAAGATCTAAAACAACGGAATATCAATAATTAACTTTCCTCCTTCTTCTTTCTTTCTTCTTCCTTCTTCCTTCTGCTATATCAACATTCTGGCTGGGCAAAATAAAATTTTTATATAATGATGATAATAATGATCAATCTATTAAAGAATAAAATTACACAACATAATTAATTTATTGTTAAGTGTTTGATTTTTTTAAGCTGCTTAATTTGATGATATTTTGTTAATGGTAATCAATATTTAGTTCCTGAAAAACAAATTTAATAAAAAAAATTTCCAAAAATAAAAATTTTGGAAACCCTTATACTGATTAAGATTTGTACGATCGCCATTTTTTTTCAAGCAAGCGGATCGATATAGATATTATCTTTACAGAGCGCTAGAAACTACCCAAACTTTTGAAGCAAAAGATTTTGATTTCGATGGTTCTTTCGCCATATTTGCTACTGTAGCTACAACTTTTACTTCCTGTATATTCCGGAAATATCCTTTTCTTTTAGTTTTAACTATCTGCTTTTTCCAAATACCTTCTTGATTATTTTTAGATAAGTTATTCATATTTTTTATTGAATATAGAGTGTCTTTTATTTCCAGAGAAAACATTGATGCTTTTCTTATTCAATTATGCCAATTACTGCTCAGGATGAAAATATATAAAAGTTGATATCTTCGATTTTTTAAGACACTCTATACCTTCATTAAATCTTTAAAAACAATCTCTATAATTTTACGGACCCTTTAAATAGCATGGTTGCTTTGATTCGTAAAATTACTGAACTTTTAAAAAATACACAAAAATGTTTATTTGTCAATATATAAAAGTTGGCAACATTTAATACTTTTATCTCTATGATATCTGGATTACAGCCTCAATACATAAAAATGTTTATTTGTCAATATATAAAAGTTTATTTATATTGATGCTTGTCACTAATCCGATAGTATTTTTCTGGTATAACAAAGAAAGAGTTGGTCAGGAAATAGACTGTAATGAAATTTAAAAAGGGAGATTTTTCCCACTGTTGCCTTCTGGAGATGTTTTCTGCGATGGAAGATATTTTGACGATCGCGTAGAATACTGATAGTGGTATCTCAGTTCTACCTATCAATTAAGGGTTATAGTAGTTTTTACTTAAGTAGACTCCGGTAGGAAGGTTCCATGGAAGGTCTATACAAGGGTTTTTATTTTTAGGAGTGTGTTCTATCTTTCTGAAAATCGCTACATAGAAGAAGAAGGAAGGAAGAAGGAAAAGTATTGCAGAGAGTGTGGGGAGATGAGGAGATGGGGAGTGTGGAAAAAAATTAAAAAATATGGTAGTGGTGCATTGTAATGGTATAACCAGTGGGAGTATCTTGCTCCTGTTCTAATTATTTTTGTAATGGTATAGACAATGGGAACATCTTGTTCCCTTTCTAAGTTTTCCCTATCTCAACTTACCATTACGCAAGTAGGAACCAAAAATATATATCTTCACCATTACGCGAGTAGGACTACTGGGAAAAGAATTGATAATTTACAGCGCTTTTCAAGTCGATGAACCACATCTTCACAAATAAAACCTTGTAGGGACGTTCCATGGAACGTCCCTACTGTGGTCTACCCAAATGAAAACCGCTGTATGTGCGATAATTGATTTGATTCTTTATTATTGGAGATGTCTAAAGCAAAAAAACTCCAACATTTATATTTAAACTATAAACATACTTTTAAGGTAAAAGAAATAATTAATCTGGCAACATTGGTAATAGTTCCAGGTTTTTGATCTATAGAGATTTTTTGTACTCGAAAATACTAATTGTTAGAGAAACGCTATATATTTAAGAGACTGTTTGTCAAATAAATATTAGATCGCGTAGGGTACAAAGCGTGTTATGTAACGCACGCATCCCAAAGGTGTCAAACCGAGCATTATTCCAGAAATGGTACATCACACACCCTACTTAATCTTTTGTTGATAAACTAATAGTCATCAATTAATTAATATGTGGCAAACTCATCAAAAACAATCAACATCAACCATTGAAACTCGGAAATTAACCAATTTACTAATTCTGTTATTTCCAGCAACTGTCTGGATATTAATTTTCTTCATCATCCCTTTAATAATTGTACTTATTTATAGCTTTTTAGAAAGAGGTACTTACGGTGGCGTTGTTTGGCAATTCACCCTAGATAATTATCAACAACTAGCTCAAGGAATATACTGGGGAATATTTGGGCGGTCTTTCTTTTTGGCTTTCATTACAACTATTATTTGTTTACTAATTGGCTATCCTTTAGCATATTTTATTGCTACCCGTAGACCACCTTGGCGCAATATATTACTAATGCTAATAATTATCCCTTTTTGGACTAATTTTTTAGTTCGTACTTATGCTTGGATTGTATTACTTCGTACCGAAGGAGTATTTAATATTGCCCTACAAAGTTTACAGCTAATAGATGAACCTTTGACTCTTATTTTTACCCCATTTGCTGTAATTATTGGTTTGGTTTATGGTTATTTACCATTTATGATATTACCCTTATATGCCACAATTGAACGTTTTAACTTTTCTTTGTTAGAAGCTGCTCAAGATTTAGGAGCTAATGATTTACTAACTTTTTTTCGTGTAGTTTTACCATTGACAATCAAAGGAATAGTTGCTGGTTCGTTACTCGTTTTTATTCCAGCATTTGGCGCTTTTATTACTCCTGATATTTTAGGCGGTGCCAAAACTATGATGGTGGGAAATCTCATTCAAAATCAGTTTATTAAAGCGAGAAATTGGCCGTTGGGTTCAGCCTTATCAATTTTATTAATGGTAATTGTATTAATCCCAGTTCTTATATATTTCCGAATTTCAGAAGACAAAAAAATCTCACTTTGAAATAGCAGTCAGCGGTCAGCAGTCAGCTATCAGCTTCTCTGGCTGTATAATGGGGGATACTCAAGAGAAGCCTCTCCGCGTCTACAAACCCCCATAAAAGGCGCACCACGCGCTTTTTCAAATATAGTGGGGGACTTAAACCCTTGGATTTTTAGCTGATAGCTAGTTAAAAGCTACAATGAAACAATTAGATTTACTCATTCGTTCTCTTGGTAAATTTGGGTTATGGCTAAATGCTGCTCTGGGTTTTGCCTTTCTCTATTTACCGATTTTTATATTAGTAATTTACTCTTTCAATAATTCTCGTTTTAATGCTATTTGGCGAGGCTTCACTTTAGATTGGTATCGAAATTTATTACAAGGAGCAACTAATGACACTATTACTGATGTGATGATTTGGGAAGCTTTAAAAAACAGTCTTTTAGTGGCAGTAATTTCGACAATTATCGCCACAATTTTTGGTACTATGATTGCCTTAGCATTGGAACGTTTTCGTTTTCCCGGACGGACTGTATTGGAGGCAATACTTTTTCTACCAATCATTATTCCAGAAATTACTATAGGACTTTCTTTATTAGTTTTCTTTTCTCTCAGCTTTCAACTAATAGAAAATTTTTTAGGCATTCGTCTAGTGCTAGGTTTACCGACAGTAATTATTGGTCATATAGCATTTTGCATCTCTTTTGTTGTAGTAACTGTAAGAGCGAGGGTAGCAGAACTTGACCCAGCTTTAGAGGAAGCCGCTTTAGATTTAGGCGCTAATGAATGGAAAACTTTTTTTCGTATTACTTTACCTTTGATTTGGCCGGGAATTTTTAGTGCTGCTTTATTAGCTTTTACTTTGTCACTAGATGATTTTGTGATAACTTTTTTTACTGCTGGAGTAGGTTCAACGACATTACCATTATTCGTTTATGGTATGATTAAATTTTCAGTAACACCAGCAATTAATGCTATATCTACTTTAATGTTAATAGCTTCTTTAATGTTGGTAATATCTGCCCTTTTTGTTGAGGAATTAGGGAATCAAAAAAATACCTAAAATGACGTAAGCAAACAGCCGTCAGCTATCAGCCATCAGCTATTAACTTAATTGCCCTTTTTTTGAGGAATTAGAGTTGAAAGATTTAACAAAATTAAAAGTCTGAAATAAATTAGCTACTTGCTCACGACTAAATATTTAGTCAAATCCCCAAAGTACTAATTCTTGAAAGCTGACCGCTAATGACTGTTTGCGTAGCATTCCGTAGGAAATTCTTACAAAATGACTAAGAGGATATCTGAAAAGTTGTTTAGGGAATAGCAGAAAATAAATTATCCCAATTTTTGTACTTAGTATCGTTAACTAGCTACTCTCTACTTCCTTACTTTTTCAATTTTTTCCCTACTGCCTTACTTTCATAGCTAATGGGATAATTTTTTATTTTGAAGTCTCTTAATACTGAATTTTGCCCCCCCTAGCCCCCCAATTCTGGGGGGAAAAAGAATCCATTAGCTGGTAAAAGTCCCCCAAAATTGGGGGATTTAGGGGGCTTTGATATAGCATATTGGACTTCTCAAATAACCTCTAAATAAATATCTATGAATATGAAAAAACTGATAACTTTTCTGCTGCTATTTACTATGGCTGTAATTTTACCAATTGGTTGTAGTAATAATAGTTCTAATACTCCAGGAATTAGCAATAATAACGTCCTGAGTATTTATAATTGGTCAACATATATTGCTCCTGAAGTAATTACTGAATTTGAAAATAAATTTAATGTCAAAATTCAATACGACACTTACGAAAGTAATGAAGACCTCTATGCCAAAATCAAGCCAGGAAATCCTGGTTATGATGTAGCTTTTCCGGGTGATTATATGGTGAAAATTCTGGTAGCTGAAGGATTGCTAGAAGAACTGAATCAGGAAAATATTCCTAATATGAAAAATCTCAATGAGAAATTTATTAATCCTCCTTATGACCCTGGAAATAAATATAGTATGGCTTACCAATGGGGCACAATGGGAATAGGCTATAACATCAAAGCTACTGAAGGTGAAATTAATAGTTGGTCAACTATGTTTGACCCTAAATTTAAAGGTAGAGTTGCCCTCTTAGATGATATGCGAAGTAGCTTTTCAATTGCCTTAATTTCCCTTGGTTATGACCCCAATACAACTAACCCTAAAGAAATTAATGAAGCTAGAGATTTTCTAATTAAAAATAAAGAAGCGATCGCTGCTTTTGCTCCCGACACAGGTCAAAATTTATTAGACCAAGGAGAAGTAGATTTAACCTGTGAATGGAGTGGAGATATTTTCCAGATTATGAAAGAAAATCCCAACCTTCGTTACGCTATTCCTAAAGAAGGAAGTATTCTCTTAACTGATAATATGGTTATTCTTAAAGGAAGTAATAATAAAGAACTTGCAGAAAAATTTATTAACTTCATTCTCGAACCAGAAATAGGGGCAAAAATTTCCAATTTCATTAAGTACGCGACCCCAAATCAAACAGCAAAAGATTTAGGTTTAATCGAACCTGCCGATTTGAATAATCCTGCAATTTATCCCCCACCAGAATTATTTGCAAAACTCGATTATATTCAAGATGTTGGTCAAGCCACAATTCTATATGATGAAGCTTGGACAGAAGTTAAATTAGGAGTTGGTCAATAATTAATAATTAATAATTAATAATTAATAATTACCTTTCCTTTAAAAGAAGAGGATTGACTAAAAGGAAAAATTTCCTTTTTATCCCCTTAAAATTACAACCTCTATTACTTCTGAATTCTAACTTATGACTTGCTAAGGCGCATTTTAAATACGTCTTAGCCTACTCCCTAAAAATCACGAATGTTGTGCCTCACAAATGTGGGAATTGCTATAGCAATGATATAATTGAGTACTTAAATAATTATATTTATAAAGGCAAAACTATAATGACTTTCAAAATTATTAGTTTAGATGACGGTGGAATTCGTGGAGTAATTGCAGCACGAATTCTGATAGAAATTGAAAAAAAATTAAAGAACAAAAAGGTAAGTCTTTACATGAATACTTTGACTTAGTAGCTGGTACTTCCACTGGCTCAATTATTGCAGCGCTAATTGCTACAGGAACAGAAAGCACTAATATTCTCAAGCTATATCAGGAAGAAGGAATCAATATTTTTCCATACCAAAGTCGCTTGTCGCCCAAAAGATTACCCTTAATTTTGAAATATGGAATTTCTGCTCCTAAGTTTTCCAGTGAAGGCTTAATTAAAGTCTTGAAAAAATACCTTTTACGACAAGATAGAACGGCAATTATACTTCAATAAATTAGTGAAATAAACTTATTAATTGTGTCTTACCGAATAATTAATAATTAATAATTAATAATTAAATAATTCTGGTTTAAAGCCTCCCCTTTTAAAGGGAAAAAAAGCGGTCGTTAGCGCAGCGCACCCGTTGGGTGGGATGGCGAGGAAACCTCGCCATATCCAATCGACCAAGAAAAGAAAATATTCCTTATATTCAATCCTCTCGGTTTTAACCAGAGGTAATTATCAATTATCAATTATCCATTATCCATTAATGAAAATATGTTTTTGGAATCTCCGACTATTTTTGTAAATTATCATCCATAAATACCTAAACAAACCATTTGGTATGACAATCTCCCTCTGTGGGAAATTTGTGCTAGTTCTTCATCAGCTCCTACTTATTTTCCAGCTTATGAATTAAAAAATGGAGACTTGATCTACCACATATAGATGGAGGAATAGCAGCAAATAATCCCACATTAGCAGCAATAAGCTATGCAATTAAACTAGGTCATAAACTAGAAGATATTTCGATAATTTCTATTGGCACAGGTGAAACTATCCAGCTATATAGTTATAAGCAAATAGTAGAATGGGGACTAGCTGAATGGGCAATCAAACTAATTAATATATTGATGAATTCTCAGTCTTCAGCTAATAACCTTGTAGCAGAACAAATTATGTCTACAAAGAATCCTGAAGGTTACTTACGTTTACAGTTTGAATTAAATAATATTTTTCAGCAAGGAACAAATGAGAAAAAAGTAATTAACTCTTATATAAATGAAAAAGTAAGTGAAGCAATAGATGATGCTAGAGAACCTCAGATTAATCAACTAATCAGAGTTACAGAAGCATTTATTGATCAAGGTAAAGTTGCTTATGTAGACTTAGAAAATCAAATAAATTATCCCTTAGTTAAAGAAGCGATCGCCCGTTTTATTAATCTTAATTAGTAAATGATACATCTGTAGATATTTGGCATAGATAAAACTAACTTCTACAGGCAACTCGAACAAAAAAAAGTCATACATTAGCATTTGAAATGCTTGAAAAATACCGGACTTTATGAAAATATTAATTTGCATTTATTTGCTGAAAAAAATAGGGGTGCTTCCTTCTATATTTCAAGGGTTAATCATAAAAATATGGGCGTTGGTGAAAAGAAGTATGATATCATGTCCGGATAAGAGCGCGAACAAAAAACTTTCTCCTTATATTCCTCTTTATTCTTCTTTCTTCCCCTCCTGGGAGGGACGAGGGGTGGGTTGACTCCTCAATAATTAAAATTAATATCATACACTAATTCACCAACGCCAAAATATGCTATCTCAGACCGTCGAACTCATCAATATATCCAAAGTATTCAAAAGTCAAAATCAAAAAAAATTTATTGCTGTAAATAACATCAATCTCCAAATAAAAAAATCGGAATTCTTTTCCATACTAGGTCCTTCTGGGTGTGGCAAAACTACGACATTAAGAATGATAGCTGGTTTTGAAATGCCCACATCCGGAGAAATTTATATTCAAGGTCAACTAATAGGAAATAGTCCGCCATTTCATCGCCCAGTCAATACAGTTTTTCAGAATTATGCTTTATTTCCTCATCTCACAGTGGCAGAAAATATTGCCTTTGGATTAGAAATGGAAAATATTTCACGCCCAGAAATAAATCGTCGGGTAACTGATACTTTAGCTCAAGTAAAATTAACGGATATGGAAAAACGTTATCCCCGACAATTATCTGGTGGGCAACAACAAAGAGTCGCCTTAGCAAGAGCATTAATTAAACAACCAGCAGTATTATTATTTGATGAACCTTTGGGTGCTTTAGACTTGAAATTACGCAAAGAAATGCAGTTAGAATTAAAACAAATGCAGCAAAGGTTGGGTATTACATTTATATATGTTACTCACGACCAAGAAGAAGCTTTAACAATGTCTGACCGGATAGCAGTTATGTACCAAGGAGAAGTTTTACAAGTGGGAACTCCGGTGGAAATTTATGAACAACCAAAAACTCGTTTTGTGGCTGAATTTATCGGAGAAAGTAACTTTTTAACTGGGCGAATAACTGCACATCAAGAGGATAAAAGTTTGGTGTTAATAGATGGAAATTTACCATTATTAATATCCGCAGTTCATCATCTGCCAATAGATACAATTATTACCTTAGTTGTCAGACCAGAAAAAATAGAAATTTACCCATCAACTTCTACAGAAAAAGCAGATTTTTCAGGAATAGTAGAAAATATTGTTTATATTGGTACAGATACTCGTTATGTAGTGCGTTTAACTGACAAAACTAAGATAGTTATCCGTAGGCAAAATATTAATCCTTTTCATCTCAATCAATATGCTATTGGTGAGAAAATTCAAATTAATATTCCTGTGGAAAATATTAGTGTTTTAGAGGAAAATTTGTCAGAAAAAGAAAGATTGAAATTGGGAAAAAATTAGAGTGATACTTTTCATATTTATAAATAATTTGACCGTGACATTTTCAGGACTTACCCACGAACACTAAATCCAATGAGGGCGTTTTGCCATTCGCCCCTACATATATAGCTACAACTTTTCTGGATCGACACCAAGGGAACGCAACATTTGTTCAAGTTGTTCAGCTCGTTGTCGTTGCTGAAGTGCTTCCTCTTCTGGAGTCATAAACCTATTGCTTTGAGAGTCATACCAATACAACCACTCTTGTTCGCAACGGTAATGGTTACCAACTTCAGTTCCTATCCCCAGACCAATTTCTGGCATCCACACGGGATTTCCTTCTAAACGTTGGTATGCTCCATCTACCAAACGATACACCTCAAAACGCTCATGTTGGTCTCGCTTGGAATAATCTGGGTTATAGATAACATAATACAAGACCCCCAACTGAGCGTAATCAATCATTTTTTCATCGTATTCACCCCCATAAGTTTTAGAAACAATTTCCAATACCAATATCGGAACAACATAATTTTCCTCCCAAAGAACATAGGAGGATCGCAATTTATTATTTTTGAGTCGTGGAACCCCCAGACTGAGCAAAGCATCAGGAACTATAGCAACTCTAGGATTTGACCCGGTGGTGTGGAAAATTCCCATATTGACGCCAAAAAACCAATCATAGCGATCGCCCCATAACTGATTTAAAATTAACATTAGCAGGTTAGGAATTAGAATTTGTATTTCGTGATCCACGGGTTTGTCGTCTGAATCTGGTAATTCGTCACTTGATGGTAGGTTGAGTAATTGGTTGTTGTTTACCATAATAATTTGACTGTGACATTTTAATTATTTAATTTTAGCAAATAAATGATATAGTAGAAAATAGCTAAACTTAAAAATAAATAGATAATTTATGTTTACTTACGAGCAGGTACTAAATCAAGTACATAATCTTTCTTATAAAGATCGACAGAGATTACTAGAAGCATTGCAACAAATGGTTGTTAATGAGGGGGGAAAAGTGGTGGAAAATGACGCAAGTGACGATCCTTTGCAAGTGCAAGAATGGCAGGTAGAGCATATTAAAGAAGGTTTACGTCAAGCAGATGCTGGTGAGTTTGCCAGTGATGAAGAAGTTGCTGCCGCTCTAGCAAGGTGGCGACAATGAAGATAATATGGACTCGCCTCGCTTTGGAGGATATGAACAATGCTTACGAATACATTGCAGCTAATAACCCTGATGTTGCCCTAGATACCATAGAGCGGATTGAAAATTCAATAAATAGGTTGCTTCAGTATCCTGAGATGGGTAGATTAGGTCAGGTAGTGGGTACAAGAGAATTGGTTGTTACAGGTACGCCATTTATTGTACCGTATCGAGTTAGGGGCGATCGCTTGGAGATTTTAGCAGTGATTCATGGTGCTAGAAAGTGGCCAGAAGGTTTTTAAGTGTTGGTGGGAATAGCGATCGCTTTTCTGTGCAGAGGAATCTTTTTTGGAGAATAAGATTTTACGATCAATATTGGGAAAAGCACTCCAGTAGGGGTTTGGTCTCCAAACCCTAACTCTTTGACAATGGAAATCTACGAATTTTTACTCTGGTTGACAAAAACGACCAGTTACTCGCTCGTATTCATCCTCAAGCAACCACATTTGTGCTTCTTCGTAGGTGTCACCTGTAAAGATTGTTCTGTAGCTTTCCACTGGATTTTTTATGGAAAATTTGCCCGACTGTTCTTTAATTAGCATTAAAATATAGGGTGGAGAAAGATAAGGATCGACCCAAATTTCTGCAAACTCCCATTCTGTAGATAATTGAGATTTTTGGGTAAGTTCATCTGGTTGTGCGCGGTCTTCTGCGAGGTATGACATGGTATTTACCTGTGGTCTTTTTGATTTTTATTTCCCCATAATAAAGAGGAATTTGAGTTCCATCTGATTTTAGTATATAACCTATTGGTTCGGCAAAAAATAATCCATAGCGTTCGTATTTGTCTCCTATATCGTCTACTCCCGTGCGTTCTCCTCTTTTAAAGATTTCAGATGCGACTCTTTCCATTGTTTCACGATCGCTGAATAGATAGACTATTCCCTCGGTTTCTAATTCTCTTTGGGATTTTTCCGTACCAGGGAGATGCTTATCAATTAAACTGGTTCTAGTTTCCAGATAGATTTTGCGGTCGATACCACTCATATTATTTTTTTGTTGACGGATAATCTAAGTGTATCAAAAAGCGATCGCTCTTCTGTACAGAGGACTCTTTTTTGGAGAATAAGGTTTTACCATCAATATTGGGAAAAACTCCAATTTTGGTAGGGAGTTTGAAGACATTCTTACTTTTGACTTTTGACTTTTGACTTTTGAATTTCCTGAAGCAACTCCTGACATTCTTTCAATTCTGGCACACCTAATTCTGTGAAAATAGCGATCGCCTCATCGCAATACCGTCGTGCTGCATCTAAATTTCCTAAGTTTTGATGGGTTTCTGCCAAATTCATAAGAGCTATTGCTTCACCATGACGATCTCCTATCTGCTGAAATATCTCTAATGCTGCTTGTAAATATTCCAGAGATTCGGCATATTTTTCTAACTTAAGCAGAGTTTCTCCCCAATTTACTAGAGCATTACCCTCTCCAGAACGATTGCCTATTTCCCTTGCTATTTGTAAATGCTGCTGGTGATACTCGATAGCTTTGTGATATTCTCCTAGGCCATTGTAAGCAAGACCCAAATTCCCCAAAGCATTACCTTCCCCAGAACAGTAGCCTATTTCTCTTACTATTTGTAAACTCTGCTGATGATACTCAATGGCTTTGTGATATTCTCCTCGGGATAAGTAAACATTACCCAAATTCCCCAAAGCACCACCCTCCTCAGAACGGTTGCCTATTTCCCTAGCTATTTGTAAACCCTGCTGATAATACTCCATGGCTTTGTGATATTCTTCTCGGGACTTGTAAGCAACACCCAAATTCCCCAAAGTAATACCCTCCCTATGGCGATCGCCTATTTCCCTAGCTATTTGTAAATCCTGCTGAAAATACTCCATGGCTTTGTGATATTCTCCTCGGGAATAGTAAGCAAGACCCAAATTCCCCAAAGCACGACCCTCCAGAGAACGGTTGCTTATTTCCCTCGCTATCTGTAAACTCTGCTGAAAATACTCCATGGCTTTGTGATATTCTCCTCGGGAATAGTAAGCAAGACCCAAATTCCCCAAAGCACTGCCCTCCCAAGAACGGTTGCCTATTTCCCTCGCTATTTGTAAATGCTGCTGATAATACTCAATGGCTTTGTGATATTCTCCTAGGAATAAGTAAGCATTACCCAAACGAATTAAACAAATACCATCCCAACGTTGGTCTAATTTACCTAATAATTTACTGTAGAGTTGAATACATTCCTCATAGTAACCCCACATCCGCAGTTGAATTTGTAAATCTTCATCAACTGGCGGTACTTTTATAGAACAAATTCGCCTTGCTCGTTCCCAGTCTTCCACTTCACAAAGATGATAAAATGCTTCTAGATAGCCTTTCACTACCTCTAATTTCTCATTGACTTCTTGCGGACATTTGTAGTTAGTCACCCAATTAATAACTGCCCGATATTGGTGACGCTTAGAAGGTGGCTCAATTAACTTCAGAGCATCTGCGTCAAGCTCCAATAATTTCAATACTTCATCCTCAAAAGGCAAACTAACTTTTCCTACCTGATCGCTTTCAACTTTCGAGCCCGACTTAGATAAATCAACCATTTTCCCCATCCAACCTCTTGAAATTTTCCAACGACACACTACGAATTAAATTATGTTGTCTCAGCAGAAACTCACCACTTTCATCAACTCCCACTTCCTCAACCAAAAAGCGATCGCGCAAAGTCAGTAACGCCACCTCCTGCTCATCCTTACTACAATTCCATTCCTCCAAATGACTCAACCAAAAACTCTCTGGCACCTCGCATCTATATATTCCAGTAGCACAAATCAACCGATAAGCATTAAGCGCGTCTTTCCGCAACCGGAAAAAAGTCTTATCCAGTCGCGACTTGACCTTTTTCCGCAACAGACGAGTATATCTGTCTAACTGAAACCGATCGTCAGCACCAGTTATCCTCTTACTCTTAGCCTCCTCAATACCCTTTTCCACCTCCTCAAATTCATTACCATACCTTTTCCAATAAGCTACCACATTACCATTAAAAGGTTTGCTGCCAATTTCTCCCGCAATCACCCGCAACGCCAAAGGATGACCCTCGTAAGCATTACCAATACGTTGTAAATAGGGTAGGTTAGGTGAATTTTCCTCAACCTCTAACCCAGTTTTCCGAAATAACTGCAACTGCTCCGACTTGCTCAAACCAGTCAAAGGTTGAAACTCCCAGAAATTCTGATAACGTTCTGGAATTTGCCCAGGGAAATCTTGGGAAGTCAATATAATGCGACTTTGACATTCTGGAGCAGCCAAAAATTGCTCAAAAAATCTCACCCACAACTCATCCTGAAAATCACTCCATCCCTCTTCCTCATTTCCCACCAAAATATTTTCCAGAGAATCAATAATTATCAGATACCGATGTTGTCGCAAACGATTAACTAATTTATAGAGTAACTTTTCCACATCTTGATAATCATCTTGAGTGAGAGACTCTCCCCACTTTTTCAACCAGCGGATAGCAACACTACGAAAGTCTCTAGTTTCTTGCTCATTATCACAATTTTCCTGGCGAAAGTTGCTCCAGTCTCCCTGCAAAAATTCTTGGTGTAGCTCCACCGCCAATTTTTCTGCCAAAGCAGTTTTACCAATACCACTAATACCAACCAGAATAAGTAAGCGACAAGACTCCTTAACTTTTTTAGTAAGTTCAGCTATGAGGTCTTCTCTACCCACCCAAACATCATCATAAGAAAAAAATTCAACAGTGGAATTTTGAGTTGAGAGAGGAGTGTCGTCCACAATTTCTTCCCAGTTAATTCCGACAGTTTTACAAATACCAATAAAAGCATCTCGCTCAATAGGAAAACCGCGCCAAAAACGTTTTAAAGTTGCTTGTGAAGTTAGTGCTAATCCCCACCAAGCATCCTCTGTTTTTGTCCAACCTTTCCTTCTTCTAGCTTTATCAATCTTTTCTAGCCCCTCTTTAGAAGCTCTGAGAGTAACAGCCATATTTATATTTTTATATCTTCAATTTATATCCTTAAAAGTCAATTTTATATCTTCTAAAGTAAATTTTTTGTACAGCTAAGTTTCAGTTTTAGCTCACTTTTTTTCAAGATATAAGTAGTGAACTAAAACTTTGTTCTAGGGTGAGTCAAAACTTTGCTTGAAGTACAAAAGTTATCTGTTGAGATGGAAAGTAAGCACAATTTAATGAGAAAACAAAATGTTTCCTAAAGAAGATATAGTTTGCACCAGTCAACCTAGCACAAATATATTGCCCATAGATCCAACTCCATTATTAGAGAATGGAAATAGTCCAACCGCTATTATTATAGCAGTCGCTTTTTTGCTGTGGGTATTACGTCCAGTTTTGCTAGTCATGCTAAAAAATCGAAAGAAGAAATAATATCAAATCCAATAGCAACGCTATAATTTAGTCAAAAATACATAGAGGGCAAACAGCCGTTTGCCCCTACAAAAGATATAACGATAAAAGGAGAAAAAATTATGCCATCTCCAATTTCCTGGTATGAACCCATTAGAACATCCCGATTTATGACCGGGATTACATTACTTTTTCAGCAAACCCTAACTATAGATTTACAAGGACTATTAACGACTATTTATGATGTTGGTCGTTACGATTTAAAAATAGATTACACTCAAAATGCTTGATTATTGATCTTTGAGCTTTTCTACATAGCCCCACAAACTATAATCACGAGCTAACCAACCATGAAAAAAAGCCATTTGACTCGAATCTTTTTGGACTCTTTTATAACGATAAATAATTCTTTCATTAATCATTTGAAGAGCTGTATTTCGATTATTACCTTCTGCTAATGCTGACTTAGTAGCAGCATCAAATATACCTGTTTGTGGTAATCCCAAAGCCTGCTGAAGAAAAGTTACTGAGTTATTAATACCAAAATTAACTGCCGTATCAAACATAACTACAGCTAGAGCAGGATGCATAGTAGCTGACTTACTATTATCCCAATAACTTTGATAAATTTCCATCAGTTCAGTATCAGACATTTGTGTAACATCTAAGGTTGGTAAACCACGTCTTCGTCTATAGGCGTTATATTCAGTTTGCAAAATTCCTTTATAAGTTCGACCACCTTTATCTGCTGGATGATTACTAAATCCACCTTCAAAATATAGAGTAAAAGCTAGAGCTGTTTCAAATAATTTTTCTTCGTATTTTTGTTCTGTTTGTGCTTGAGCAGGAATTTTATTATCGATAAAAATCGGGATTCCTACTGTCAAAATTAATGAAATAATTATGGGAATTATTTGAGGTTTAAATTTAATATTTGGTTGAAGTTGACGCAATTTTTTTCCAATCATTGAAATCTTCCTGATTTAATATTAAATACAAAAAAATAATACTACATTTATTATCAGCTTTGGTGCTGAAAGTTGAGGAAAATAGTAACAGAGCAAGTTGATATGAAATACAAGTAATTCTGCTATTTAAGACTTTCCAGATATCCCCATCTCTCTATCTCTTGATCGATTATCTATTTCATATTAGTTATAGCACTACCCATTCAGATTAGGAAACCTAAGAAATTTCAAAACATTATAGTTAAAAGTTTTGTCTATAGCTGAATGCTGAATGCTGATAGCTATATCAAAATTAATGAAATAATTATGGGAATTATTTGAGGTTTAAATTTAATTTTTGGTTGAAGTTGACGCAATTTTTTTCCAATCATTGAAATCTTCCTGATTTAATATTAAATACAAAAAATAATACTACATTTATTATCAGCTTTAGGGCTGAAAGTTGAGGGAAATAGTAACAGAGCAAGTTGATATGAAATACAAGTAATTCTGCTATTTAAGACTTTCCAGATATCCCCATCTCTCTATCTATTGATGAATTATCTGGTAAGCATTCCGCAGGAAATGCTTACATTATCTGTAGTAAAGATTAAGCTATTTCATATTAGTTATAGTACTACGCATTAAAATTAGGAAAGCTAAGAAACTTCAAAATATTACAGTTAAAAGTTTTGAGCCTAGCTGGATGCTGAATGCTGAATGGTTATAGCTATATCAAAATTAATGAAACAATTCCCATAATTATTTGAGATTTAAATTTAATTTTTGGTTGAAGTTGATGCTTTTTTTTCCAATCATTGAAATATTCCTTGTTTAATATTAAATACCAAAATTAATACGATATTTATTATCAGCTTTGGGGCTGAAATTTGAGCGAAATAGTAAAATAGCAAGTTTATATAAAATACAAGTAATTATGCTATTTATGACTTTCCCTATCTTCCTATCTATCTATCTCTTGATAAATTATCTGTAGCAAAAATTCACCTATTTCATATTAGTTATAGCACTACGCATTAAGATTAGGAAAGCTAAGAAACTTCAAAACATTACAGTTAAAAGTTTTGATTCTATCTGATAACGCAGTTTCTCCGATAGGAGGCTAGTTGATAGCTGTTTGCGGAGCATTCCGTAGGAAATGCTTATCGCTATATCAAACATTTTTACCCAAAACTAAACATAGGATAACTCAAATATTGCGCCTTAGAGGAAAGACCTATATTCTCTCGTCCTACTCAGGTACAAAATATGATAAATTTTAACCTTTAATTAGATAGCATAGACTTTTTTTCCAATGAATATTTCTTCCAGTTCTCCCCATTCACAAACCCCAAATTTTCAGGCATTAACAGCACAAGCTGAAATTTATTATTCCCAGGGGCGGTTATCAGAGGCGATCGCTTGTTGTCGTCAGTCTTTAAATCTACAACCGAATTGGGCCTCGACTTATGTGACTCTAGCAAATATTATCCAGGCCCAAGGTAAAGTTTCGGAAGCAATTAATTTATACTATCGAGCCATAGAACTTAATCCTGAGTTATGCCAGGCTCATGTTAATTTGGGCAGTATGTTTTATCGTCAGGGAAAGCTGGATGAGGCGATCGCTTGTTACAGGAAGGCGATTCAACTACGACCAGATATGGCCCCCGCTTATTGGAATTTGGCCAAAGTTTGGCAGCAACTGGGTAAGTTAGATGAAGCGATCGCCTCACAAGAAAAGGCATTAAAATTAAATCCTAATTTGGGTGGGGTTGAGGTTAATTTAAACCAGGGATATAAGTTAGCTGAAGAGGGAAAGTTAGATGAAGCTATTGATAGTTGGCAAAGGGCAATTACAGTTAACCCAAATTTAGCAGAAGCTTATAGTCAAATTGGCATAATTTTGAGGAGTCAAGGTAAGTTTTCTGAGGCTATTAAATACCTGAAAAAAGCGATTGAAGTTCGGCCTAATTATGCTACAGCACATCAACATTTATGTGGCATTTTTCGGGATGGTAATAATTATGTAGTTGCCAGAGAAGCAGTTACTAACTATTATCAGCAATGTGGGGAAATAGATCCGATTATGACTGGGATATATTTGATTAGTATTTATCAAGTATCAGGCTTAAATGAAATTGCTAAAGATAGATTTTTTGACCTTGAAGCTAAATTGAAAGAGGATATGACTATTGTCAAAAAAGTAGTCGATATAAAGGCTTTATATGGAAATTTTCTTTTTAGTGTTCCTTACTTAAGAGATGATATTCAAATTAACTCGAATCTCTACAAATCTGTATCGAAAGTTTATAGACAATTTGTCCTAAAACCTCAAAATAATCATTTTTCTACTCCTGTTAATTTTGACAATAAAAATCTATTAAAAATTGGCTTCATATCTAGTCATTTTAATCGACATTCTATCGGTTGGTGTAGCCTTGATATTATTCGAGAGTTAGGAAAATTAAATACAGAAATATATTTATATCCAACAGAACGCCTCAAAGTAGATGACCAAACTCAAAAATTTAGCCAAGCTGTTACTAAATTATATGTACCGAAAAAATATCCTCAAGGAAGCGTCGATGTCCGGGAAATTATTACCGAAATTCAGCAAGATAAAATAGATATATTGATAGATTTAGATTCTTTGAGCTTACCAATTAATACACAGATTTTAAATGATAAACCTGCACCCATTTGTATGTCTTGGTTAGGATTTGATGCACCTTACATATCTGAGAATAATTATTTTCTGTGCGATTTACATACCCACCCTCAAGACAGAGACAAATACTATATGGAAAAATTAGTGAGGATGCCAAATTCCTTTGTAGCAACTTCTGGTTTTCAAAGAATAGAAACAAATCGAGCTAATTTAAGAAAGTCTCAGAGGATAGGTTTAGACCAAATTGTTTATCTTTGTTTAGCACCAGGGAGAAAATTTAACCGAGATTTAATCAAAGCACAAATTGCTATCTTGAAGCAAGTTCCTAATAGTATATTGATTCATAAAGCATTAGGAGATATAGAAGTATTTCAAGCTGCTTATCATCAAGCTTGTAAAGCTGAGGATGTAAGTATTCATCGGATTAAATTTATGGAAAGATTTCCTACAGAAGAAGAACATAGAAGCATCTATTCTTTAGCAGATATTATGCTTGATTCTTATCCTTATAATGGTGGTACTCACACTTTAGAAGCTTTATGGTTTAATTTACCAGTTGTCACCCTTGCCGGAGAACAATTTTTATCTAGAATGGGTTATTCTTTTTTACAAAATTTAGATATTAAATTCGGCGTAGCATGGTCATGGAATAAATATATTGATTGGGGTGTAAAATTAGGTCAAAATCCTCATTTACGTCAGGAATTTGTTGATAAATTAGTTAAATCTAAAGAGCCAGAAAATTTAGCGCCATTATGGAACCCGAAAAAATTTGCTCAAGATATGTATAATACAATCGAAAAATTATGATACTTATTCCATTTGTTGGATATAAAAAAAGTCAATGAAAATAGTTGAAGAAGGAAGAAGGAAGAAGGAAGAAGGAAGAAGCAAAAAGTGCATGGGGACTCAAACCCCAACCAATTGTCAACACCGTGTAGACGGTGGGGTATTAAACCCAAAAGAAAAAGATAAAAATTTATTTTATTCTAGCTAGTTAAAATACCCAGCAACATGAAAATTGGGTGGCTGTTCAAAAATTTAGAATTAAGAATTAAGTATGTAGAATTACCTCTTCTTATAAATAAGAGGATTGGATAAAAGGATTTTTTTCTGATCTTGGTCTCATGGATATGGCACAGGTTTCCTCGCCATCTCTATCAGACCAAGAGAAAAGAGCATATTCCTTATTTCAAGCCTCCTTATTGCAGAGGTACTGTTAGCGTAGCTCCTCCGGAGGAGGCTAACTGTTAACTGTTAACTGATAACTGAAATGACCTGTTCAATCCTATAATTACTCGATAAAAATAAAGTGAAAATCCCCACACTTCATCCCGATAGTAAATTGATTAGATTCTGGCAAGTATTAATTGTATCCATTACTATTTATAATGCTTTCATAATCCCATTTAGAATTGCTTTTAAAAATAGATTTGATCGTATCTGGATTATATTAGACATTATAGGAGATGTAATTTTAATTATTGATATATTTATTCGATTTCATATTGGCTACTTTGAGTACGGAGAATATATTCAAGACCAAAAAAATATCGCTAAACGTTATCGAAATCGACTCTTTTCAAGACATTTAGTAGCTAGTATTCCCGGAGATTTAATTGCCAGAATAATTGCGCCTAACTCACTATTTATTATTGCTTTATTGAGATTCCCTCGTTTATTACGACTACCCCAATTTTATCGAATTTTCAACAGGTGGGAAACTAACATAAATATTAATCCTACCTTGATTAGAATGTGTAAATTAGTCATACTAATTATTTTAATTACTCATTGGGTAGCTTGTATCTGGTTTATGATTGGCAGTTGGGAATCTAATGCTGAAAATTCTTGGTTGATTAGTAATTCCCTACAATCAGCAAATAGAAGAACTCAATATATTAATTCCCTTTATTGGGCAATTACAACTCTGACTACTGTTGGATATGGAGATATTACTCCTACCACTGAAATTGAAATAATATTTACCTTGGTAGTCATGTTTTTAGGAATATCTATGTATGCCTATATTATTGGCAATGTATCTTCATTAATTTCTAACCTAGATGCTACAAAAGCCAGATATAGAGAAAAGTTAGGACAAATTCAAACATATATGCGGGAAAACAAAATCCCATCTAATTTACAACAAAAAATTAGAGATTACTATCAATATAGATGGATTGAAAATCGGGATATTAGAGATTATCACATACTCGAAGAATTGCCCTATCCCCTGAAAATGAAACTAGCACTACAATTGCACAAAGAAGTAATTGAAAAAGTGCCTATTTTCCAAGGAGCAACTAGACATTTTTTTGAAGAAATAGTAATGGCTTTAAAACCTGAAATATTACCACCTAATGAATATATAATTCGGGAAGGACATTGGGGTCATGAAATGTACTTTATTAAACGTGGTTTAGTACAAGCCTTCTCAGAAAAAACTGGTATTATATACAGGAATATGGGTGCAGGTACATTTTTTGGAGAAATTGCTCTAGTATATGAACAACGACGTACTGCATCAATCATCACATTGACTTACTGTGAATTATTTATTTTAGAAAAAGATGACTTTAAAAAAGTGTTAGAAAATTATCCAGATTTTGCAGCAAATGTTAAAAAGACAGCAAAAGAACGTTATGAAAATGAACACAAGGAATAAATATGCAAATAACAAAAACACCAACTATTAAATATATTAAACAACCAACTTCCCAAGCTTGGATTGAACAAGCGATCGCTAATTTAGATACTATATTATTAGACCATTCTCACTGTGAAAGAAAAGCAGCAGGAGTAGCTTTAAATTTAATGTTTCGCTATCCTTCAAGTACGAAACTTATCAAAAAATTAACAGCTATTGCTAGGGAAGAATTAGAACATTTTGACCAAGTAAACCAATGGTTAGAACGTCGTAATATTCCATTAGCTCCTCTAAATTCTCCTCCTTATGGAGCAGCTTTAAATAGTAAAGTTCGGCGCAATGAACCAGAAAGAATGTTAGATTTATTATTAGTTTACTGTTTAATTGAAGCTCGAAGTCACGAACGTTTAGGCTTACTTGCAGATTACTGTCCAGAACCAGAATTAGCAAAATTTTATCGTAGTTTAATGGCATCTGAAGCCAGACATTATGGAATATATTGGATTTTAGCTACAACTTATTTTGAACAAGAAAAAGTAGAGGAAAGATTAGAGGAATTAGCCATATTTGAAAGTGAAATTCTGAGTAATTTACATCCAGAACCACGCATCCATAGTTAACTAGGGTTTGCAGCAAAAAGTCTTTTTTTAGGAGTAGAGGAATAGAAGAGTAGGGGAGTAGGGGAGTGGGGGAGTGGAGAGTAGTTAGGAGGAAGGGAGAATAGAATTTAATTAGGAGCTAGTCGGATATATTTGTCGATCGTGATTTTTCTGCAATTATTCTGCCTTTTATGCTAACTTTTTGAGGGTTTTGGGCTGAAAATCTGGCACTTTTTTCAACCAAAAAAAGGCTTTGGCTAATATCAGTCAATGCTTTGAGATTTAATTGGTAGAGCAATAACTAGCTATCCTATCAAATCCGATTGAGTACTACTTATTATATAGTTTGGGCAGTAGGGGAATGGGGGAGTAGGGGAGATTGAAGGCTTGAAGCCTAGATAGAATTATGAACAGATTCTATATCACCAGATTCTATATCATCCAAAAATTTCCATAACTATAACGTTGCAGTTTAGGTTCTGACTCCTGCTCATAACTACAACGTTGCAGTTCAGGGTCTGACCCCTCATTTAGTCTCTATCACCAGATTCTATATCATCCAAAAATTTCCATAACTATAACGTTGCAGTTTAGGTTCTGACTCCTGCTCATAACTACAACGTTGCAGTTCAGGGTCTAACCCCTCATTTAGTCTCTATCACCAGATTCTATATCATCCAAAAATTTCCATAACTATAACGTTGCAGTTTAGGTTCTGACTCCTGCTCATAACTACAACGTTGCAGTTCAGGGTCTAACCCCTCATTTAGTCTCTATCACCAGATTCTATATCATCCAAAAATTTCCATAACTATAACGTTGCAGTTTAGGTTCTGACTCCTGCTCATAACTACAACGTTGCAGTTCAGGGTCTGACCCCTCATTTAGTCTCTATCACCAGATTCTATATCATCCAAAAATTTCCATAACTATAACGTTGCAGTTTAGGTTCTGACTCCTGCTCATAACTACAACGTTGCAGTTCAGGGTCTGACCCCTCATTTAGTCTCTATCACCAGATTCTATATCATCCAAAAATTTCCATAACTATAACGTTGCAGTTTAGGTTCTGACTCCTGAGCATAACTACAACGTTGCAGTTCAGGGTCTGACCCCTCATTTAGTCTCCAAACCCTCATATAAAATTAGGCTAAACACTTAATTGTATATTTGAGGGGGATGGGAAGATAGGGAGATGGGGAGATTTGAGGCTTGAAGTCTAGATAGAATTATGAACATATATATAACCGGATTCTATATCAGCTATAAGTTATCAGATTTTATAGCCCTGGGTAAACAAATGGTTGAGGAGTTCAACAATTAATAATTAATAATTACCCCTCCTTGAAAAGAAGAGGATTGACTAAAAGGAAAAATTTTTCTTCTCTTGGTCGATGGTCGGACAGCGAGGAGACCTCGCCATCCCACCCTACGGGAAGCTGCGAAGAGAGAACTCCGTTCCGCTGTCGCGTTTCGCGTCAGCGTTGCGAAGCAAACGACCGCTTTTTTCTCCTTAAAAGGAGAGGCTTTCAACCTTAATTATTCGGTAAAAGTTTCAGAGTCTATATATATCCTTTGATTTTTTACAAATTATTTGGGATTTCTATAGAACCCATTTGAGATCTATATAATTATGGTAGTCAAGTCTTTTCGCGCATCAATGAGTGAGGAAAAATCATCTGAAGGAGTGTTTTTTGTATTATTTCTCCCCACATCTTCCCTCCTGTCTCCTGTCTCCTGTCTCCTGTCTCCTGTCTCCTGTCTCCTGTCTCCTGTCTCCTCGCTAAAAAAACGTGCGTATTTATGAAGATACGATCAGGGGTTCTATATAGCAATTCTAAATCATTTGTGATAATTTGCTTCGGTGTTCCCTGTTCCCTAAAATCTACAATATCTCACAACTCAAATAAGATTGCTACATAACTTTTTTTCTGATAAAGATAAAAGGTAAGCATTTCCTGCAGAATGCTGCGCAAACAGCGTTCAGCGGTCAGTTATTCCTAGGTCATGCTGCGCAAACAGCTTTATTGCCTTTAGTGGGCAATTTAAGCTCGTTGTTCTTGTGCTTCAATTCTTTGTTCAAAAATGTAGTAGAAGTTAAGCAAATACTTGGTTCATTCATTTTTATTGCTGAGAGCTGATTGCTAATAGCTGAATGCTTACGATAAAAGCTTTAATCTATCACCTAAAACCTGCTCAAATTATGAAAAAATATTATCGTGATTTTGTAATTAGAAATTGGCAACCAGATGACCGTCAAATAGTAGCAAATATTATCGGTTCTGTTCTGACAGAATATGGTTTAAACTGGGAACCCGAAGATGCAGATCGAGATGTCTTGCAAGTAGAAAAATTTTATCAAAATGTAGGAGGAGAATTTTGGGTAGTAGAAAAACAAGAAAAAATATTAGGCACTGCCGCATATTATCCAATTTCACGAGGTAATAAAGCAGTCGAAATTAGAAAGATGTACTTATTGCCAGAAGTCAGAAATCAAGGTTTAGGAAAATTTTTATTAAAAGAATTAGAAAACAGAATTATAGAATGTAAATTTCAAGAAATTTGGATAGAAACAGCAACAGTATTGCAAGAAGCTGTTAAATTATATGAAAGTAACGGTTATCACTTAACAACTGGCGTAGAAACAAAACGCTGCGATCGCATTTATCAAAAAGTTTTATAGCAGGCAACAGCTCCGGAAGGCAACAGGCAACAGAAAGTTTTTGTTTGTAGTTTTGCTTTAGCCCTTACAATACTCATATTATTGCTCAAGCAAAACTACGATCCTGATTATAACTTATCTACCGAACATGATATAAATTAATTAAGATTGTAGCCTTAGATGAGAAAAATTTACCGAATAATTAAGGTAAAAATCCTCTCACTCGCTGTGGAGAAACAAGAAAATATTTTCCTTTTATTCAATCCTATCCGTTTTAGGGAGAGGTAATTATCGATTATCCATTATCAATTATTGAATTACCGAAAAATTGTGGGTATGTGCCTCCCCTTTTAAGGGGATAATAAATAAAAATTTTCATCTCTTTGTCAATCCTCTTCTTTTCAAGGAGAGGTAATTATTAATTATTCATTATTAATTATTCATTATTGAACACCTAACACCTAACACGCAACAAAAGCATAACAATAATAATATGGATTTACGTTATCTCATTCCCTTTTTCGACCCCAAAGTCCAAACATGGGCGATAGAAGCTAGACTATTGCGATGGTTAACATTCCTCTGGTTATTTATCGGTTTAGTAGTATTGTTTTCCGCTTCCTACCCCAGTGGTGCAACAGAATATGGAGACGGTCTATACTTTTTCAAACGACAACTAATATGGGCAATAGCAGGAATGGTGGGATTTAATGTGGTTGTTTATACCCGCTTATCTACTATGCTGCAAACTGCCAAAATAGGTATAATTCTGATACTCACTCTCCTACTTCTCACCCTGATACCAGGAATAGGAACCACAATTAATGGTGCAACTCGCTGGATATCATTAGGTCCAGTAGTTATTCAACCATCTGAACTAATGAAACCTTTTTTGGTACTACAAGCAGCTCATTTGTATAGCAGATGGAATCGCTTGACTTGGTTAGTGAGGATAATTTGGTTATGTACTTTTTCTCTAATTCTAGCATCCATCTTACTACAGCCAAACTTAAGTACCACCGCCTTATGTGGCATGATTCTATGGTTTATTGCCTTTGCTGCAGGACTACCTTACTTTTATCTGGGAGGTATTGCTTTAGCTGGATTTCTTTTAGCTACCATTAGCGTCAGCATTAATGATTATCAGAGGAGGCGAGTTCTTTCTTTTACAAATCCTTGGGCAGATTCAATGGGGGATGGTTATCAGTTAATTCAAAGTTTACTAGCAGTAGCTTCTGGAGATATCTGGGGTAGTGGTTTCGGGTTATCTCAGCAAAAGCTACATTTTCTTCCTATTCCATATAGTGACTTTATATTTTCTGTTTATGCTGAAGAGTTTGGTTTTGTGGGAGCCTTACTACTGTTACTGTTATTAGCTACATACAGTATTATTGCTTTGAGAGTTGCCCTAAAAGCTACCCGAATGGAACATCAACTTGTAGCCATCGGAGTAATGATAGCTTTAGTAGGTCAGTCTTTCCTGAATATAGGTGTTGCGACTGGGGTACTGCCAACTACAGGTTTACCATTGCCAATGTTTAGTTATGGCGGTAGTTCAATGATTGGTAGTTTGTTGCTAGCTGGATTATTAGTTAGAGTAGCCAGAGAAGAAAATCAGGCAGATGTTTTAATCTTGAAAGAACGTCGCTTACGAAGGCAACGCTATGTTTCAACAATTAATAATTAATAATTAATAATTAATAATTAGGGCTTGTTGATTAAATCTAAAAGCCTTTTCCAGTAAAGGTTTTAGAAATTTTAGGTATCAAGCATGTGCGAACTTTTAGGCTACTGAGGTTCAAAAATTGAGCATTTTTGGCTGACTATGACAGAAGAATCACTCTTACTATTTTCCGACCAACTTCTCTGTAACTCCCCTCAGTCCTAACTCCTAACTACTCCCTACTCCCTACTCCCTACTCCCTACCTCAACCACTCATACTTTTTCAGCAAACCCTAATTAATAATTACCTCGAGAGTGAAAACGGAATTGATTGACTAATCATGAAAAATTTTTCTTCTCTTGGTCGATTGGATATGGTGAGGAGACCCGCTCTTGACAGAGCCGCTCCGAAGATCGCCATCCCTTGACCACTTGTTTCTCCGGCGTTGGTAATTTGAGGTATGATACCATGTCCGGATAAGAGCGCGATAGAACTCCGTGACCTTTATGCTCCCCGAAAAACTTTATCTTTCTACTCGGGGTTTCTTCTTCTTTCTTTCCTCCTGACTCGGTCCGACTGACTTCCCCTCCACCGGAGGGGTCAGGGGTGGGTTGACTCCTCAAGAATTAAGATTCATATCATACACGCGCTTTACCAACGCCGTTTCTCCTTGTAAACCGACAGCTCGTGGCGCAGCCAAGGAGAGGCTTTAAACCTTAATTATTCGGTAATAGAAATATCCAGAAAAGAGAAAGTAGGAAGTAGGCAGTAGGAGGAAAGAATTGATAATTTCTGTTTGATAATTGATTTGATTTTTTTATTATCACGCCTATGTCTAATAAATATCTTCAGAAAAGAGGAAAACCAGAACTGGGAAAATCGTGTATGGATAAAAATAAAATTTATTTTTGATTTGTGGAGATGCCTAATAATTTATTTGAGTAAGTTTAGTAATTACTATTACTGGCAAATCCAAATAAATCTGATGAGTATGCAAAAGCTTCATTTTTTAATATCAGATGACGGTCTTTATCTCTATCGATCCATCCTTGCTGTTGTAATTTTCCCAGAATTCTCGTGACAGTTACTCGTGTTGTACAAATTGCACCAGCAATATCTTGATGAGTCAAGCGAATACTCAACCGAGTACCATCAGTCACGGGTTGACCAAATTCTTGCTTCAACAATAATAATAACTGATGGAGACGGTCCTCTACTCGTCGTTGTCCGGCGATCGCTAATAAAGCTTCTGTTTGTCGAAATCGTCTTCCTAATTGGGGTAAAATTTCTTGGGCTAATTTTGGGGAAGTCTCTATCTCGATCATTGTGTACCACATTAAACAAACATCTGACAAAGCATTTGCCCGATAAGTCTGTAAGTGGGAAAAACAACTGCCAAAGCACATAGAAGGTCCACCCCATCCAAGTAGACCTTCTTCCCCTACTGGATAAAGAGTACTGAGTCGCACTAAACCCTGACAAATTTGCCAAATACCTTGCGACATTAAAGGTATTGTTTCTCCTTTATTAAAAAAGTGTAGATGACGTTCAGAACTTTTATTGTACTGATTATTCTCTATAATTGCTCTAGAAGTTTGAGCCATATTTATAAATTCCAGTTTACATATACTGGTTTTATATACATAAAATTTACCCTATCCTAGCAAGGTAAAGATTAGGTAATTAAAAGATTAGTAATAGGTTAAACTTTTTTTACTATCATTCTACCCAACTCACAAAGGCAATAGACACAAAAATATTTTTTTTGATGAGGTAAATTTTATATAGAAATTCCCAAGAAGCGTTTCTGTACAAAATTCCTTTGTTGCGCAGGAGTAGGGACGTTGCATACAACGTCCGTAGGTCATAGAAAACAAGAAAAACAACTGTACTTCAGTAACTGGAGAAACCCTATATATATATTTTCTGCTTTTTACTCAATCTTTACCTACTACCAATTTTGGAGAAATAAACTTCTTGCAAAAGTAAAAATAAAATATTCACTTATTCATTTTTTTTTTGTTTTTTTGATGACCTCCACAAGAAGTCTAATGTACCAGAATTTAGACCACAGGTCGCAATAATTCAGAGCGGAAATTTTGTCGAACTTGAATATTAAGATATCGTCTTTGTAAAATCTGCCATTTTCGCCATGCTTGATGCCAATTTTGTTGTAGTTGCTTCTCTAAGGTAGGAAGAACTTTATCAATTTTAGATTGCAAAACATTTTCCAGAAATTCTCTTAACACAGCAGAATCTTGAATATCGCCGAGATATTCCTGAATTTCTTTCATATCTTTTAAATAAGCTTCATAAGTCGGACCATAAAATTCTGTAAATAAACTCATTTGGTAACGAACCCGCTTTACTTCCTTACGTAGACTATGTAGATTTTCCTCATCTCGATCACTAATGTTTATCGAAGAAACATCATTATTAATTTTGACTACTTGATGCTTAGAATTAGTTCTTTGTAGTAAAAAATCCTGATTCTCACTTGTGTCTAAATCCTCTTTTTCAATACCAACCAACCAACCAGGATGAAGAAGTAATTGACTAACTTCAGGTAATAATAAATCTGGTAATACCTCTTGAATAGGCAGGCGAGAAATATTTGTATAAATTGGGTTATCTAACCATTCCTGCAATTTCTGCTTCAACATTAAATAACTCTTATTTCCAAGTATTCCTCGTACTTTTTTAAAAGCTTGACGACGTTGTTTTCGTAACCGCTGCATAACCTTTTCTAACTCTGCTTGTTCTTGAGGAGGTAAATTTGGTTGATAGCGATTTTGAAGCGCTTCTAAAAGAACATCTAAATCTCTTAAACCTCCTAAACAACGAGCAATTTTACCAATCTTTTGGTCTTGAGCTGCTTTCGGCAAAGTGACAACTGGCCTAAAACCTTGAGCAGCAGAGCGCAAGCGACGCATACCCACACGCATTTGATGCAATTCCTCTGGGTCTCTGTCTTTGAGTACCTCTGGTTCATGTCTGAGGGTTTTCTGAAAATGCTTTTCAAAAGCTAAGGAGGCCCAGTCTCCAAGACTATTTACTTTCGGCAATACTTGTGTTGTCATAGTTAATTAAAACCCTAACTCAACTTTTGCAGTTACGTCTACGATATTCTGAAAAACTTTTATAATAACACTTCTTGTTGTTTTTTAACAAATTTCCTTGTCTATTTACTGCTGCCTCACCTCTTTTACTACATTAGACTTGTCGCTTTATAACTTAAAAAATCCTCAAAACCCTTGATATGTAATAATTCTAGCTATCAAAAATATTAAACAGCTAGAATTATTACTCTGTCTGAGTTTGAGCGATTTTTTCCCTCTATTTAGCGACAAGTCTATTAAGTAGAAGGAAGTTGAGTTTCAAACCTTTTCCTGCCTTGACAACGTCTCTATAATATTCGGAGAAGCAAGCTTGATAATGGTTATTCAATCGGACTTGATATGAGCCAGACTTTAAGCGATTAAAAAAGTATTTAATATATCATAAAAAAAACTTTTTATCAATTAAAATCTTTATATTTAAAATATTTTAGACTAATTTAACAAAAATTTGTCTAATCATCAATTGTCAGCTATCATTTTTACTAGCGAAGCAGCCAATTTCAAAAAAATTAGGCACTGATGGAGCAAATAGATATAAGCAATAAATGCATTATAAGAACATCAGATACTCAAGGTTCAGCTTCAGACGAACCTGGTAGCTTAATTATTGTGCAGCTTAATAACAACTTGCAATCTAGTTGTCCCACGAACTATCAGGGGGGTGACACTAGCTGAACAGACCCGCAGCCACACAAGGGTCTCTAGACTGCAAGGATGCCAGTAAACAACTCCTGTAATTTGATCGATACAAAAAATAGTAATTAGTCATGGAGTAAAGTTCTATTATCCAAGACTTATGAACCTATTTAAACTAGGACATCCCAGATGAGGGCTGCGCCGACTAACTTTGTTTAGCATTAACAAAAAAATAATTTCTGTTGAAACTTTAACCAAATATAGAATCCTTTAAACTTAGTATTTGGCAATTAATTAGCAATTCAGATGAAATCAAACAAATCAACACAAATCTAGAGAAATTAACAGATTTATTTTATGAATGTCAGCGAGCTTTTAAGCGCAAATGAACTATTAATTAGACACTCCAAAGGAGAAAGAAATTTTCAAGGAGCTAACCTAGTTGCAGTGAATTTAGGTGCAGCTAACCTTAATCGAAGTAATTTAAGTAATGCTAGTTTCAAAGATTCTTGCCTAGCTAAAACTAAACTAATTGGAGCTAATCTTATTGGTGCAGATTTTAGTAATGCTAATCTCTATGAAGCTAAATTAATTGAAGCGAATTTGAGCGCTACGAGCTTTACTCAAACGACTATTATTAAAGCCGACTTAACTGGAGTAATTTTGAGTGGGGCTATTTTTTCAGAAGCAGATTTAACAGAAGCTATTCTAATTGGCACCAGCATGGTCGGAACTTGTTTGCTGAATGGCTCAAAACTGACTCAAGCCAACCTCACAGGAGCTACTCTCAGCCGTGCTATTCTCAGTGGCGCAGACTTAACTAAGGCCACTTTGAATCGGGCAATTATGAGTGAGGTAGATCTAAGTGGCACTTTATTAAATCAGGCAAGTCTAATTCGAGCTTATCTACAACGAGGAAATCTCAGTGGTGCAAAATTAATTAAGGCAGATTTAACAGAAGCAACTTTGGCAGAGGCCAACCTTTGTGCTGCTGATTTAACTGAGGCAGATTTACAAGGAGCAAATCTGAGCAATGCTAATCTCAGTGGAGCAAATTTGAGTGGAGTTAATTTACAAGGAGCAAATCTTAGAAATACTAATCTTAATGGTGTTAATCTTCAACAAGCAGACCTGCGAGCTGTGGACTTGAGCAAAGCTAACTTAAGAGGTTCTAACTTGAAAGCTGCCAATCTCTCAGGGGCAAATTTATTGGAAGCTGATTTGCGAGGTGCTAACTTACAGAAAGCTAATCTTTATGGTGCTGGTTTATTGCTAGTATCTCTTAAAGGTGCTGATTTAAAAAAAGCTTGCCTGTGTCATGCTAACTTGATTGGGTCTAGTTTAAATCTTTCTGCTCTTGAGGATGTTTGCTTAACAGAAGCAATTATGCCTAATGGTTCAACTCACAGATAGAGTTAAAATAGATTTATGGAGCAAATCTAACTCTTGAGTTAAATTCTCCAAAAGTGCTTACATTGATTACTCAGAATTCAAAAATTTTGTGATAAACTAATAAATTGGAGACCTTAATCGGGTGGAGGTATAACCGCGTAGAATGAAACAATTGGGAACCCATCTAGTCGTTGATGCCTGGCAGTCCCCTGCAGAGCTGCTCAACGATCCTGAACGTATCCGTCGCTCTTTAATTGATGCAATTACAGCAGGAGGAGCAACTCTCATAGACTTATGTGTTCATCAGTTTAGCCCTCATGGAGTAACTGCGACGGCAACACTGGCAGAGTCTCATATTGCCATCCATACATGGCCTGAGTTAGGTTACTTTGCTGCTGACTTATTCTTTTGTGGTCATGGAAACCCCCATAAAGCTGTAGAGATTCTAGAAACCGCTCTCCAAGCTAAACAAATAAAGTTGACTGAGATAAAGCGCGGTTTTGACCCTGAGATGGGAGTCCAAGATACTTCTACAAAAGATCATGTTAACAGTTTTACCGAAAAACAGGGCTTAAAGCCTTGCCGTTCTAGGGCGAGTTTGTGTTAAGATAGGACTGGTTGCAATACCCGATCCTCTACTTCGTCGGCTAGATAAATCATCGGCGTTGCTCAATAGCCTGTATGATATTAATCTTAATTACTTAGGAGTAAACCCACCCGCGCGCCCCTCCCAAAAGGGTAACTCAGGAGGAACGAGTCAGGAAGACCTAGTCAGAAGGGAAGAAAGAAGAAGTAAAGAGGAGTAGAAGGAGAAAGTTTTTTACTGGCCCTCTGAATCCGGATATGATATCATCCCTCAAATCAGCAACGCCAAATCATCTAGAGGTAAAGAGTCCAAGAGGGTCAAAACTAATAACCTGTTGTGGTGAAGGTACAGTCAAAACCTAAAAGATATCGGGAGGAAAGTTCCCGGAAGATTTATCCCCTGGTTGAATAACGACACGCGGGTAATAAAGCGGAGTAAAAGTCTGTTATACTAGAAACCATAACAAGTAAGAGCAAGGTTTGTTGCCATGACATGACCGCGCTTTGTGGTGAGATTCCGGCGGACAGTAGACGGGGATTTGATTTCCTACGACGGCTGTTAGCTCCGCATTCCACTCTGAAAGTAAGCTCACAGCTAGATAATGGTCTATGCCAAGGAGTGTAGAAGTCTGTTGACAGGCTTGAAGAAAATGCGGATTTATCCCGTTTTCGGTGGATTTCCCACAGAATCCAGGGTGTTTCAACCCCTGGAGATGTCAAAAACAAGTTTAGCAAGAGGACGAACAGTCAATCTAAATTAATTGTAACTAAAGTACATATATGCATGGTTTGAGTTAATAACCCCACGGTTTTAGTCGTGGGATTATAGGTTATAATAATGTATTTGATTCTTTGACTTCTCACCCGACTAAAGTACGGGTGATTCTAAGCAGTCCCATCCGAATCGGTTTAAAAACACGATTCTGAAAGGCCACTAGCTGTCACTGGACTTGATTAATTTTTTCCAGTGGTGGTAGCTCATATACCACCTACAGACTCAAAGTGTGCTGAAAAGAATGTCGCATACATCGCCCTTACTTTTGTCTCGCTTTCAGAGTGGTTTTACTCAAGGAGTGAGCTATAAATCCCTATCCTTGCTGCTTGTTTGTCTGTACCGAGTGTCTTGGTATAATTATGCTACTAGTTTCTTCCCGACAGGAGTTTCACCCCTACAAGCATTGAGTCTATGGGACAAACCTTGTTCCTACTCGCATTCATTGGTATTATCCCAAAATGTGGGATACTTGGGAATAAATTCCCACAACTTGTTTTCATCCAAGGGCTAAACCACTTGGCTCTCAACTGCACGTTTTTTTTGTAATTTCTTGGATGATAATTGGTTATTGCGGTCGCGAGGTGGAGGATTATCGCTGATTTAAAATTGGGCGCACAACCCAATATCCAGCACCAAATGCAGCAATTACAATCAAACAAATAGCAACTACTAACCAAATTCCATTCAGGTCAGATATTTGTGTGGAATTAGAAGTTTTGCTGTAGCGACTTATATCTGGTTCTTCTGTAAATAGATACTCTGGAAAATCTGAATCTGCTTTTTTAGACTCGGTAAATGGTAGAGAAGGTGAGGAAGATGATGTTTCAGGAGCATCCACCTCAAAATCAGAATTATCAGAATTAAAAGAGTTATCTCTAAAAGTATCTACCCTAGGTCCAGAGCTGGGAAAAGAAGGTACTTGAGGTTGAGTTACTTGAGTTACTAGCAGGGAAGAATTCAGAGTTTCTTGTAACTGTGTCGCAGACTGAATAACTTTTTCAAATTCTCTTCTGAGTTTTTGATTTTGCTGAATTAACTGTTCATTATGAACTTTGAGTGATTCTAGCTTGATTTGAGTTGCTTGTAGTTCAGCAGTAGCTTCTCTATATACAGAAATAGGTATAGATGGAGAGTAGTTATTTTCGGAATTATGTCCCATCTGACTAGATGCGCTAGTATTTTGCATTATGTTACCATTATAATATTTTTCAATAATTATGGCGGATAATTAGTGAAATTAGAGCAATAAAACAGAAATTAGTCAAGTTACAATCAAAGAAAAATATTTACTTATATAAACTTGAATCTCCAAATTATTGATTATTTAATTAATATCTATGAATTATTCTGAAACTAACCATGAAATTTCTCAAGAGTTTAGTACACAAGAACCATTATATGGAGAACGAAATATATCAGAAGGAGAGTTAATTACTTTTCCTAATCCTCGTGTTGGACGACGTTATGAGGTTAATATTACTTTGCCAGAATTTACTTGTAAATGCCCTTTTTCTGGTTATCCAGATTTTGCCACAATTGACGTAAAATATGTTCCAAATGAACGAGTGGTGGAATTGAAAGCACTGAAATTGTATATTAACAGTTATCGCGATCGTTATATTTCCCATGAAGAATCAGCTAATCAAATTTTAGATGATTTTGTAGCAGCTTGTGACCCTTTAGAAGTAAAAATTAAAGCTAATTTTTATCCACGAGGAAATGTTCATACTACTGTTGAAATTGAACATTATAAAGAAAATTTAGAGAAGTAATTACAGCGTAAGCATTTCCTGCGGAATGCTGCGCAAACAGCTAACTTGCGGTAAGTTTGGCTAATTAAGTTTTAATAAAAATCTATTAAACCGATAGTTAGTTGAGCTTTTAATGATGAGCTGAATGTAAGCATTTCCTGCGGAATGCTGCGCAAATAGCTATTAGCTGTCAGCTTTCAGTTCTCATAAGGGGGATTTAATAAATATAGACTGTGTAAGCCAGCTTTTAGGCGTAAATATAAATTATGATTCAATTAGTAAAGCTTTGATTTCCAGCTAAAAGCAATAGCTGATGGCTGAGATATGACGGCTGAATGCTTACAGCTGAACTTTTTTAGTCTGCCAATTTTTAACTATTTTGTTAATTGGCGATCGCTCTATATTTAATTATTCAAAAAAATAACCAATTCTGAGTATCTTGTTACGTCAAATTAGACAAAAAATGGCTTATAAGTATAGCACAAAATATTTTTGCAAGAGGTCTACTATTACATGCAGAAAAAAGTAACAGAGAACAAAAATGAGGATAAACTTGATATTTACCGAATAATTAGGGTTTGCGCTTCACTAGTCTTTTAGTAGGGGGTAGGGGGTAGGAGACAGGAGACAAACCACCCGCGGGCCCTTCCCAGGAGGGGGAGACAGGAGACAACCCACCCCTGACCCCTCCCAGGAGGGGAGAAAAGGGAATGAGCGAGGAGGTAGGAGCGGGCGTTTTGTTCCTTAATTTTTCTGCCCAAATCTTGACCAAAATCTGCTCCTAAATTGAACTATTACCACTTAAAACCTCGCACTTTTTGATACTTAAAAAGGCACTTACCTTTATCTATAAAAACTTTTAGATTTAATCAGCAAGCTCTAATTAAGGTTTAAAGCATCTGCTTTCAAGGAGAAAAAAGTGCTCGTTTTGCTAGCGCATAGCTACGTTAATGCTGCACGACTTGTTTGCGTTTGCGCAGCATCCCGTAGGAAAAAGCGAAGGTTCCTGTAGGGTGGGATGGCGAGGTCTCGGAGCCATATCCAATCGACCAAGAGAAGAAAAAATTTTCCTTTTATACCAAATTGATAAATGTTTGCTACAAATATCTAGGGTATTTCTTAGGAGTCAGGAGTCCTATGGGAATGGCTTTAATACCATTTTTTAGGGCGTAAATTATCTTTTTCTCTTGGTGCATTTTCCGCAAGTGGGCTGAGGTCGTCGCGGGGTCGCACCGCTTTGTCAAAGAGATATCTCCTGCATTTGTCTTTTTATCGCTCTTACTGTTCGTAACATTCTTTTTCCAAATTGGTATTAGTCAATCCTCTCCTTGAAAAGAAGAGTTCATTAATTGATAATGGATAATTGATAATTACCTCGGGTTTTAACCGCTACGGAATTGAATATCAGGAGATATTATTTCTTTTCTTGGTCGATGGTCGGACAGCGAGGAGACCTCGCCATCTCTCGACCGCTTTTTTCCCCTTAAAAGGGGAGGTTTCAAGGCGCGAATTATTTAATAATTAATAATTAATAATTAATAATTCGGTAATTATTAATTATTAATTGTTGAACTTCTCTCTTAGAAAAAGAAAAGTTGCTCGAATAAAACATTTAGTTAATATCTTGAGGGTCAATTTCAGACTGAAAAACTGAGTTATCGATTAGTTCATCTGATGGAGTTTGATTAATTTTTTCTTCTTCTTCACACTCTAAAAACGCATTAACAATTTGCTCATTTTCTAACTCTTCCAATTGAGTAATCTTAATTTGATCTAGACGTGGACCTTCAGCAGAAATAACAGTAAATTCAAGATTTTCGTACCATAACTTTTCTCCTGCAGTAGGTATTTTTTGTAACTGATAAATCAAAAACCCTCCCAAAGTTTGATAATCCTCAGTTAGAGGTAAATCCAAATTCAATAGTTGATTAACTTCTTCTACGCTTAACTGTGCCTGTACAATGAAAGTTCGATCGTCCAACATTTGTAGAGTAAATTCTTCAGTACCAGTTACTTGATAACTATTACCACCGATAATTTCAGCAATCAAATCCTCTCGCGTAATTAATCCTGCAGTGCCACCAAATTCATCTACTACTATGACCATTTCTGGGTGCTGACGACTATTTGGAATTTGACGCATTCTTTGCATCAATGATAATAACTCGCTCAAATACATTTGTTCAGATACAAACCTTACAGGGCGAATCCAAGATATAATTAAAGTCTGTGGGGATAATAAACCTTTTGCTAAAGGTTGGGCCAATTCTTTGAAGTCTATAATACCCTGAATATCATCTATGGACTCACCAATTACAGGATAACGAGAATGAGCAGATACTTTAATTTCATCTAACAAATTTTTAAAAGTAGCTGTACTAGAAATAGCATCTATATTGGTGCGTGGAACCATGACTTCTAAAGCTGATACCTCCCCAAATTCAAAGACATTACTAAGTAACTGTCGTTCTTCTGCTTCTAAACCAGTTGATTCAGTAGAAGTAGAGATAATTAATTGTAATTCTTCAGGGGTAACTGGTGTTTTCCAGACACTGCTAGTGTATTTAATTCCTATCAGTCGTAATAACCAATGAGTAGATTTATTTAAGACCCAAATAAATGGATTAAAGAAGCGAGAGATAGCTAGACTCAAAGGACCAAATAATCTCGATAATTTTTCTGAATACAATAGTGCTACTGACTTTGGGCATAATTCTCCTAGTACAATTTGCAGGTAAGCCAAAATAAAAAAAGTGACAATTGGGATAGCTAGGGAGTGAGCGATCGCTTGACTAACATGAATAGGCAGCGGTAGTTCAACTATTGCAGTTCTAACAATAACTGCCATAGTTCCTTCACCAATCCAACCCAAAGCTAAACTAGATAAAGTAATACCGAACTGAGTTGTTGAGAGTAGTCTGTCTATATTTTTTTGAAGTTTTTGAACAATTTTGGCTTGAACATCTCCTGCATCTACTAATTGATTAATGCGGGATCTACGCACAGAAACTATAGAAAATTCCGCTACCACAAAAAAGGCATTGATGGTAATTAGCAAAAAGACTGACAAAAGTCGCGACATTATCTCTGCCGATGTTAGGATTTCTAAGCTTGGCATCTCTCCCAAACTTACTGTCATTGATTCTGCCTCAGACCTCTGAACATTTTCATGTTTAATATTTAATAATTTATACTATTACAGCGGTTTTCACTCATGTTGACTACAGTAAAAATGATAGATATATCTAAAGTTTAATAAGTTGCATAAATAGTTGTATTCTATATTAATTAAAACCGCTATAAATCTTGGGCAACTTCATTAGATTTCTTTAGATTTCTTTGCTCTTCAAAGTTAAAATTTAATTTTGCTTTTTCTGGCTATTAATAAGTTATAAGTAGGACATGGTAAATTTTGGGCGCTACGTATCAAATTGTAAATTATCTCAAAAGTTTATATTCATTAGACCTCTGCGATTATTAATCTCAAACCCTTGTAATGCACAGGAAAAAACTTAGTTTCCACGGCTACGTCTATTCTCTTTAGGGTTTTTTTGATTAAAAATGCAACGTATTTTTTCTAGCCTGCTCTACTGAAATGATTTAGCTTATATCATAGATGATTTTTTTATCTAACTAACAACCTACTCAAAAAATCCCTAATCCACTTAATCTATTTTGATTCTAGACATCTTTAAATCTAACTTTTGATCGGGATAATCTGTCAGTTCCAAGGAAAGTTCTTTGGCATTATCTAATAATGCAACTGGAATCGTAATAATACCATAATATCTTCTACCATTTGGTGGTAATTCTCCTGGTAAATCTTCTGTACTTGCGCTGAGAGACCTTCCCTGGTCATCTGTAACATTCAAAAAACTGTACAGAAATCTTACAGATCGGTCTCCTTCATTTTTTAAATTGACGTCTAAAACTAGAGAATTACCCCATCGACGAACATCATTAACTTCTAGAGCTACTCCAGCATCACTACTCACAATTGGAAAACTTTGCTGGGATTGATTTTCTGGAGAAGACTTTACCTTAGCTTGTTTATTCTGGGAGTCTTTTTTAGTAGTTTTATCTTCAATTACTCCACCATTTCTGATAATATTTTTCACACTGGCAATAACCTTTTCCTCTTCTAAAAAGACCAATCCTTCTTTGCGATTTGAACTGTCTCTAGCACCTGCTAAATTATTAGTAGGACGAGTATCTGGTTGAGTAATTCCTTTTAAAGCTTCCCTGCCTAGTCTAAATCCCCAAGAGGCACTACTCAAACCTGCACCAAACATTAAGGTTAGTAAGCTTAGAGTTAGCACAATACTAGAATTCATAGTTTTTTTATTTCTTAGGCATGATATTGTTTTCTGTTATGATATACTATATTTTAGTATAAATTTAGAGATATTTACGTCCAAAATTTTTACTTAATTCAAGAAACTATGTTATAATAGATTCACTTATCTCAGAAAACCTCAACCTAGCTTGATGTGACTATATAGAGGTAAAGTTAGAAATAAGCGCCTTTGGCCGATTGGGGAGGCAGCGAGCTCATAATTCGCTTTCAGGCTGGTTCGATTCCAGCAGGGCGCATACAACTAAATCAAATTAATTCCTGGAAATAGACTAAAATATTTGCTGCTTAAAGGGTTTTAGTATTTTCTATTTTCGATAAAATTTGCTGTTTTTTTGCAAAGCTAGATTTGGAGAACTAGCTTTAATGTTTAACTTATCCCGTTTTCTTGACATCCTCACCCGTTAAATTCCTCAATTATAACCCTATCCCCGATTAGGAACTCCTGAAAACTTTGTGGGGAGCAGGGGAGAAGGGAGAAGTAGTCAATAAAGCTTGGCAAAACTACTTAGGGCTTGCTGATTAAATTTAAAAAACTTACAGAGTAAGGATTTAAGGCATTCTTAATCAGAAATTGTGCCTTGTTTTGAGGTAAAATACACCAAAAATGAGGTATCTATTTATATAGGCCATGTACAGAAAAGTAGGCCAAACTGACACAGCACCAGATAATTTTCAACTGCCGTTCAATGGTCAATTATCCCCAGACAATCGCTGGATAATTATGGTTAGTTTAATTCCTTGGTCTGAATTTGAAGCCGAATATGCAATAAATTTTTCCGAGGAGAGAGGAGCACCAGCATTACCTTTCAAAATAGCGTTGGGAGCTTTAATAATTAAATAAAAACTAGGGATAAGTGATAGGGAAACAGTAGAAAAAATCAAGGAAAACCATGATTTACAATACTTTATCGGCTTTGAAGCTTATAATAATCAAGCTTCATTCGATGCTTCAATGTTGGTTCATTTTCGAGAAAGAATAGATGCTGATTTAATCAATCAAATTAATTCATATCTGGTCAAAACGAGGGGAGAAAAGACAGAAGATAAAGGAAAAAAACACACACAAAATCAGAAAAAATCAAGGAGCGTAAAAAATCAAGGTAAATTAATCATAGATGCCACCTGCGCACCTGCTGATATCAGCTATCCCACAGACTTAAATCTATTAAATCAGGCAAGAATTCAAACTGAAAAAATCATAGATATCCTGTATGAACCCCAAAAAATAAAGTTTAATAAAAAACCAATTACTCATCGCCAAATAGCGAGAAAAGAATATTTACGCGTAGCAAAAAAAAAAGACGAACTACCCGTAAAGAAATCAGGAAATCTCTGAAAAAACAACTGAAATATGTCTCGAAAAATTTAACTAGCATAGACCTACTAATAGAGAATGGTGGGAGTTTGGAGAGTCTGAGTAATCCAGTCAACTGTTTTCATATTTATTCAGCAAACCCTACTTAGGGCTTGCTGATTAATTCTCGCGAGTATTGATAAATAAAGGTATTAGCCTTTTTGGGGTTCAAAAAAGTGCCAGCTTTTCGATGCCTAGAGCTGCAAAAAGCTAGTATTTTGGGCTGACTATGGTAGAAAAATCCCAAATTGACAATTGTTACTCCTACCTCCTCGCTCATTCCTATTTCTCCTGTCTCCTGTCTTCCCCTCCACGGTCGGGGGAGGGGCGAGGGGTGGGTTGTCTCCTGTCTCCTACCCCTACTAAAAGACTAGTGAAGCGCAAACCCTACTTAACTTATCCAAATTAATGTGCTTTTAAATACATTTTTTCTCAGGAAAAAGCCTTTTGAAGACTTAAACATAATTTGTCTATAATGTCTACGTTTTATCTTAAGAAAGATGTTTATAAAGCATTAGGATTATAACGGGAGATTCCCAAACCTCGCATCGGCGCGGTTTACTACTTGAGTGGCACTTATTTAGGTTGAAAACAACCCCCGACAGTACGCCAACGAGCGTCAATTTCTTCTACGATATGCAAAGGCCACAGTGACACCTCAGTGTGAGTAGCTCCGCATTATAACATAATTCTATCTGAGTGTGATGTGATCATATACATTTCGTGTTTCAAAATGAAGCATAAATGATCGGGGGTCGGAATTCAGGAGTCAGGAAAAAATCCAGATACAAACATCAGCATTATTTATAATTGCTATCATTTTGACTTATTTAAACTTGTCTATGTCTTGGATAAGTAAGTACAAATACTAGCATAATTAAAACTTATAAAATATCAATTTAAACATTAGTTATTTAAAATAAAATTAGCAAAATTAGTTCAACATCCCTTTTTAGGGTGCAATTTAGGGCAAAAAAAGATGCGACCGCACCTCTATTTCCTACCCCTCTAGAAAAAGCTGAAAATCTTGATAGATAAATAATACAGCCTTGATTGCTCAAAAGTAAAATTTAGTGTATTTTGGAATTAAGAATTTGGCTTTGCCTAGAAGCTTAATAAAATGAATTGACAGCAATGTGGTTTCTGTTTTGCCGATCTACTTCCATTCAATGCAGAGATAATATCAAATTTGGTAGCATTGGTGTAATTAGGGTTTGCTGAAAAAGTATGCATGGCAGGGGTAGGAGTCAGAACTCAGGAGTCAGAATTCAGGAGGAACGGGTATGGGAGCGAGGAGGTAGTCGGATATATTTGTCCCTTGATTTTTTGGCAATTATTCGCCTTTTATCCGAACTTTTTGATAGCTCAAGCTGAAAAAGTTGCACTTTTTTTCGCTCCTTAAAGGCTAAAACCTTTATTTGTAAATGCGTTTAGATTTAATCAGCAAGCCCTAATTAGATCAGGAGTCATTTCAGTTATCAGCAGGACTTATATAATGTCCGGTTGAACAGTTATAAATAAACGACGGAGTCCTCAGGAGTCAACCCACCCCTCGCCCCTCCCCCTCCCAGGAGGGGAAGTCAGGAGTCAGGAGTCAACTCACCCCTCGCCCCTCCCCCTCCCAGGAGGGGAAGGAAGAAGAAGGAAAAAAGGAGAAAGTTTTTTCATCACTAATTATCCGGACATGATATTACGCAGTGCCATTATTATGTAGCGGTACTGCGTAAGTTCCGATGATATAGAATTGGGTTATACAGTGTATGTTCATAATTCTATAATTACTTCAAGCCTTCAATCTCCCCTGCTCCCCATCTCCCCATCTCCCCACACTCCCCCTATATTTTTAAATAGATCTTAAATAGAGCCAAAATAGCTTCTATAATGCCTGGGCAAAAACTTAGTTTCCATGCATATGTCTATTGATCGTGCTCATCTTTCATACTATCAATAGTGTTGATGATCTTTTCATATTCTTGTCGCTTTCCTTGTTGTTGATAAATTTCTGCTGCTTTGTGTAAATCATCAACAGCAGCTTGAAAGTTGCCTAATTTCATATATCCTTGACTACGAAAAGAATAAGCGTGACCAAGATTAGGATTAATATCTAAAGCACTGGTTTGGTCTTTAACCGCTTGAGCATAGTCTTCTAACTTCATATAAATTAGCCCTCGGTTAATATAAGCGTCTATTTTTTTCGGATACAATTTTAATACTTGATTATAGTCTACGATCGCTTGCTGCAAATCTCCCATTTCACAGTGAATTAAACCCAAATTATAGTAGGCTAAACCATAGTTGGGATTGATTTTTAGCGCTGCTTGACAATCAGCGATCGCCTCAGAAAAGTCTCCTAGTTTCAAACGAGCTAAACCTCGATTATTATAAGCAGGAACATAGTTGGGATGAATGCGTAGAGTCTCGCCAAAGTCATCAATAGCTCCCTGAAAATCTCCTGCTTGAAAGCGAGCATTTCCGAGATTATTATGTGCTTCGGCATAGTTAGGATTAATTTGTAGAGCTGTTTCAAAGTCTTTGATTGCTCCTTGTATATCTCCTAATTTAAACTTGGTAAAGCCTCGGTTATTATGTGCTTCGGCATAGTTAGGATTAATTTGTATAGCTGCTTCAAAGTCTTTGATTGCCCCTTTTATATCTCCCATTCTCAGACGTACAATGCCAAGGTCGTTATAAGCTTGATGATATTGGGAGTTGAGATGTATGGCGGTCTGAAAGTCAGCGACCGCTCCGGGAAAATTTCCCAGACTTCGCTTAGTGTTACCTCGATGATAAAAAGCTTCTGCATTTTTGGGTTGGAGTTGTATTGCACGGTTTAAGTCTTCTAGGGCACCGCGATGCTCTCCAAGATCGAAACGAACTATACCTCGTTTGATATAAGCATCTACATAGTTAGGATTAATTTGTATAACCTGGTTAAAATCTTTTAGGGAGCCATTGTTATCTCGCATCAAACGACGGACTATAGCTCGATTGTAAATGGCTTCAAGATGTTTAGGATTAAGTTTAATTGCTTGGTTGAAGTCGGCCATCGCTCCTTTTATATCTTTCATGTCAAACTTAACAGTACCTCGTTGGGTATAAGCATCTACAACTTGAGGATTGAGTTGTAATAATGTTGTGAAATCATCAATTGCACCTTGTCGGTCTCCAAGGAAGCGACGGGCAATACCTCGATTATAGTAAGCTTCGATTTTTGTGGGATTAAATTTTATTGCTTGATTGTAATCTGCGATAGCTGCTTGTGGGTCTCCTGCTTTAAAACGAACTACTCCTAAGTTATGGTAAATTTGAGAGTCTTGAGGATTAAATTTCAGAGCTTGAGAAAAAAGATTTATGGCTTGATTTAATTTGCCTAATTCTGCATAAGTTGCCCCTAAGTTATGATAACTTTGGAGGTCTTTTGGTTCAAGTTTTAATGCTTTGTGAAAATTTGCTATTGCTGCCTTTAAGTTTCCCAGTTGAGCCATTGCAATACCTTTATTTTTGTAAAATTGATGATTATTTTGGTCTAGTATTATTGCTCGGTTATAGTTTTCTATAGCGCCAGTATTATCTCTTTTTTGTAGTTTTATCAATCCTTGTTTATGGAGTTCATCTGCTCCTTTCTGGCGACATTTTTTTGCTTTTTCTTTCATTCCTGCTATTTGATATTGAGTAATAGCTTTTTCCCATTGTTTTTTCTTTTCAAATTCTTTGGCTCTACACAATGCTGCTTTCTGAGGTATTTTGGCTAAGTCATATTCATAAGCAGCTTTAAGCCATTGTTTTTTCTTTTCAAATTCAATCGCTTGGTATTCTGCTTTTTTTTCGGGAATATTCATCTTGCAACGTTTAGCATTAGCAAAATTTTCTAGTTCTTGCCATTTTTTTGCTGCTGCTAACCATTCTAAATTTACTTCTAAGTTGTAAGCTTCACAAATTTTTTGCCTCTGGTTTTCTCCAATTTTTACCCAACATTTTGCTGCTTCTTGCCATTTTTTTAATTTCTCAAATAGTAGTGCTGCTTCTTGCCATTCTCTTAATTCAACAAAAATTTTTGCTGCTTCTTCATAAGCTTGTTTTTGAATTAATAATTTGGCTTGAGCTTGTTTTTCTAAAGTTATATCTCCGGATTTAGTAAAGCATTCTTTTGCTTGTTGATAGAATCCTGCTTTTAAATAATATTCCCCTTGTTTACGCCATGTTTCTGAACTAGGATTTACCCGGTCGCTTCTTACTAATTCGGGAATTATTGACTGAAATAAGCCTTTAAATTCTGGTTCTTGCCAGACGGCACTAAGCTGTGATTCCCAAATATTTAATATTCTACTAGCACGGGTAATTGCTACATAAAGTAAGTTTAATTCTAGTTGAAATGCTGGTTTTTCTTTTTCTTTTAGTAAGCCACCTCGTATTACTTTAGCCCAAAGTTTTTTTGTGGGTTGAAAAAATTCAACGAGAAAAACTGTATCAAATTCTAATCCTTTGATTTCTTCAATTGTAAAAACAAAACTAGAATTTAGTTCGACTCTAATTTTTTCTTTATCTGATTCTTGTCTGACTAAAATAGCATCACCAGGATATAAAGATGTTTCTTTTAATGTTTTGATTAATGTTTGATAATCTGCTGAAATTATCCTAGCTAATTGACCCTTGCTACTGTTTGTAGTAGAGTAACTTTCTGTTGGTTCTGCCAAGTATCGAGAACGTAATTTTAGTAGTTGATTCGCTAAATTTACTAAGCTTCCTACACTACGAAAATTAAACTTTAAGGTTTGTCTATCTACTTTTCTGTGAGGATAAAATTTATCTTTTAGTTTTTCCCATTGAAAACCACTAGGACTAATCATCTGATAAGAGTCTCCAGCAAAAAATAAATTTCCATGAGGATTAACTAAATTAAATAATAATTCTAATTGTATTTCTGTCAAATCTTGCACTTCATCACAAACAATCAGATCGTATTTTTCACTATAATTATTTTCAATCAATTTCAACACTTGTCTGACTAAATCTATTTCATCATATAATTTTTCTTTTTGAAGTTTTTTTTGATACCATCTTGCAATTTTATATATTTCTCTACGATGTCTTTCATCCAGAAAAGTCAGACTGTTTTTACTGATTTCTTCGTAAGCTTTTTCAGACAAAATATCTTCTGTTATAGATAGTTGTTTTCCTTTAATAGTACTTCTAATTTCTTCCCACACTAAAGACGTTGGATATTGTTTTTTTCGAGGATGCGCCTTGTACATTTCCGAAAAAACTTGATAGTTTACTTCATTTTGATGATGATATTCTTGATGATAACTACTCAGAACTTCCAAACATAGTTTATGGAAATTTTTAAATTCAAAAATTGTTTGATTTATTTGATTATTTTCTACGTTTTCTAATTCACTATCTGCGACTATTTTATAAAACTGTTCTTCTGCATTATTAACTAGCAAATAATTATAAGCAATATATAAACGTTTCCCTGAATTTTTATACTGTCTTTTTTGCAGCATTCTATATAATGCTACCGTGGTTTTACCCGTACCAGCACTACCATTTAATAAAAGATTTCCGGAAAGTCTAGCAAGTTTATATTCTTCTGATGTTAGCTTTAAAGGTAAATCTGTATTTTGCTCAATAATTGCTTTTTGCCATTCCGTTTCTGACTCTAATACTCGCCACTGAATATTTCCTAATAATTCATCATCTGTCAAATCTGAATTGAGTTCCAACTCTAGAACTTCTGCTATTTCAATCTTTGTTTTTTCTACTGCTGAGTATTGATTATTTCCATCTGCGTAATTATCTAAATTTTTAAAATCGCTAGTTTCTAAAACCACTTCTACTTCTTCTGTTTCCAACCATTCTGAATCAGGACTTTTATTCCTCGCTTTAGCACGTCGTGATACATCATCATGGTCTACACAAATATCTTGAATTGCCAGATAAACTTGCATTTTTCCTGTCTCTGGTTCTGATGATTTATTGTAAGTAAAAATTAAGCGACTAGCACTATTAATTCTAGCTTCCCATACTCTTTTATTTATTCCCTTCAGCTTTTTAACTCGCAATCCACCATCAAATTTTTGCTGCTTCAGTTTTTTAATACATTCCCATACTTTTTTTTGTAAATTACTTTCCGCATCTTTTCGGAGAAATTCAACTATATCAGGATGTAAAACAGCAGGCAGTAACATACATTGACTTTATTACTCTTCGATATTTATAATAATAAATAGTTTAACACAATACTATTTTTCATGTAATCTACGAAAGTCGAAGAAGGAAGAAGGAAGAAGAAAGAAGGAAGAAGCAAAAAGTGGATGGGGACTCAAACCCCAACCAATTGTCAACACCCTCAGACGGTGGGGTATTAAACCCAAAATAAAAAGATAAATTACTATCTCTATTTCTTCATTTTCTACTGAGCGGACAAGAGTAAAATTCTAATCTTATAGCGATCGACTCAATAGACCTCTCTGGAAAAAAGGGAGTAGGGAGTAGGGAGTAGGTGGAAATAATTGATGATTTCTACGGGATAATTGATTTTATTTTTTATTATTGGAGATATCTAATAATCTCACAAAAAATTTAACACTAAACAAAAAAAATAATCTGAAGTTATTGTCAGCTTAAGTTTTCAGACAATAAATATTACTTTTGACTATCAGATAAATGTATTACATAGTACAGTAATATATCTTTTTCTATGTTAGAGCCTGAAGAATTAGGAAAATAATAAATAGCTACTTAGTCAAAGTGTTGCAATTCAACGAGGAAAGAAAGGAATTCAACTCAAAAATATCTTTATAGCGCTAGGGAATAGGAAATAGGGAATAGGGAATAAGGAATAGTAAACTGTTAAAGGGTTTTCGGTGCGGAAACGCTCCACGAACAGAGTTGAGAAATGTCCTAACCTTAATACATAGCGCTATACCAAAAAATCGTGGTCTAAAGCTTCCCCTTTTAAGGAGATAAAAAGCGGTCGAGAGATGGCGAGGAAACCTGCGCCATATCTAATCGACCAAGAGAAAAGAGAATTCCATATTTTCGTAGCCTTCTTATTGCAGAGGTACTGTTAACGCAGCTCCTCCGGAGGAGGCTAACTGATAACTCAAATGACTGGCAATGTTAAAATTATCAATCAGCTAAACTCAAATTCTTAAAAAGTATGACCTTTATTCTCACCAACGATGATGGAATTAATGCTCCTGGTATCAAAGCACTTTTGACAGCCCTCAATAATGTCAATTTACCTTTAGCATCTTCTAAAAAAAGTATTATTGTCGCTCCTCAAGGACAATTATCTGGTTGTGGACATCAAGTTACGACTCAAGAACCAATTAATATTAAACGTCTGTCTGAGGTAGAGTATGCGATCGCCGGTACACCAGCAGATTGTACTAGAATTGCAATAACACACATCGACAAGAATGTCAAATGGGTACTTTCAGGTATTAACTCAGGGGGTAACATGGGTGTAGATGTCTACATATCTGGTACAGTAGCAGCAGTAAGGGAAGCAGCATTCCATAGAATTCCAGGAATCGCCCTTTCTCAATATCGTCAAGCCAAAAAACCTGTGAATTGGGAAAGAGTAACTCATTTAGCAGAAATAGTATTAGCAGATTTACTCAACCGCTCCCTTGAACCAGGAGCTTTTTGGAATGTAAACTTTCCTCATTTAGAACCTGAAGCACCAGATCCAAAAATAGTATTTTGCACACCATCAACCCAACCATTACCAGTAGCTTATCGAATGGAAGGAGAAGACTTTTATTATACCGGAAAATATGGAGAACGCGACCGCACTCCTGGCACAGATGTAGACGTTTGCTTTGCTGGTAATATTGCTATTACCAAGATTCAACTTTAGTCATTTCTTTAAAGAAAAAGGCATAGAAAAATTATGAGGAAAAAGCTAGTATTTTAGGCTGACTATGGTAGAAAAATCAAGGGACAATTCTTACTCCTACCTCCGATAAATTCCCATTTTTCCTGATTCCTGATTCCTGACTCCTCCCCCTACAAAAAGACTTTTTCAGCAAACCCTAATTATTAATTATTAATTATTAATTATTAATTGTTACCAGACCTGACATCAGAAGGAGGAATTTGCTCAATATTAATCAAAGATTTAATGACCGACTTAACAATAGGAGCTGCCACCCTTCCACCACTACCCTTAATAGGTTCATCAATAACCGCCAAAACCACATAACGGGGAGACTCCATTGGTAAAATACCAACAAAACTTGTAATTTTAGCCTTCTTAGAATAACCTCCTGTTTCTGAAGCTTTTTGAGCCGTACCAGTTTTACCCGCAATTCGATACCCACGCATTCTAGCTCTTCTACCAGTACCACTTTCAACCACCCTTTCCATCATTGCCAATACTTTTGTCGTAGTGTCAGAGGAAAAAACCTGTCTAGGACTTGGCAAAGACAACTGCCAATATGGTTGTCCTTGACTATCAAACAAACCACGCATCACATGAGGAGTTACCAATTTACCCCCATTTGCCAAAGCTGCATTAAGCTGTGCTAGTTGTAGAGGAGTAAGAGAAAATCCCTGACCAAAAGCAGTAGTAGCAGCTTCCACTGGTACCATTAAAAACTGGTTGCGGTCCTTTAAAATACTCGGTGCTTCAAAAGGAAGGTCTGCACCAGTAGTATCTCCTAATCCCAAGCGTTTAAGGCCATCATAGAAAACAGCTCGGGGCATTTGTTCAATAATTTTCACCATACCTACATTACTGGAATGTTGAACAATCTCAGTCACAGTGCGTGCGCCACCACCACCACCAGAGTTAAATATAGGCCAATTGCCGATAACTATTCTACCAGTGTCGTAAAATACACTATCTTGCTCAATTGCTCCCACTTCTAAAGCTAAGGCCACATTGATTGGTTTAAAAGTAGAACCTGGCTCATAAACATCTGTTACAGCCCAATTTTTGAATAGTGTTACGTCATAGTTATAGTATTGATTAGGGTCATAAGAAGGTTCTGATACTAGAGATAGAATAGAACCATCATTAGCATCCATCACTATGACAGTACCTCGTTTGGCCTCATAAACTTCTAATTGTTCTTTGAGGATAGTTCGTGTTGCCCGTTGTAAACGAGAGTCAATAGTTAGATGCAAAGAAAGGTCATCTAATTGTAGAAAACCTGTTGTTAGTTTGTCTGGAACAAGGACACCTTTGATTAAGCGTCGAAATTGGATTTTTGGCACAGAGCGCTCTAAGAGATTTTGTTGGCTATATTCAATCCCAGCTTGACCTATACTTTCTCCATCTACATATCCTACTATTTCAGCAGCTAATTCTTTTTGAGGATAAACACGTTGTGGATGTTGAATTAACTCTAAACCATCAACATATAAATTAGTAATTTTATCTCTTGCTTCTTGAGGTATGAAGTCGGCAATTTTTACACCTGTCTCTCTTTGATTAAACATTTGGAGTAAGTCATTTGAAGTTAGATTTTTCTCCAAATTTGCTCCTTCTAAAATAATTGATAATTGATAAGCAACTTCTTGCTTTGAACGATTAAAAATTTTGGGGTGAGCATAGAGAGTATAGGCTACTTTATCAATTGCTAAAGTATTGCCATTTCTATCAACTATTGGGCGTCTGGGAACAAAAGGACTTGATTCTTCAGTTTGCTGATATTTTGCTTGTTGTTGTAATGCTTTGCCTCGCAATACTTGTAAATAGAATAGGTTAATTACTAATCCTAATAAGCCAAACATTAAAAGTATCCAGACTAGATAAAGTCTAGATGTTTGACATTTTTCTGGTTTTTGGCTAGAGAGTGTTGATAATGATTTTTGATGAATATTTTTGACAGAATATGTTTCACTTTGGGGCTTTTGAGTTTTGATGTTAGAACTAGATTTTTCTGTTTGTTTGTTTTTTAAATACTTACGACGAAGTTGAGTATTTGAAGGATAATTAGAAGCAGCCATTTGAGTTATTTATTAATAATAATAAGTAAGCATTTCCTACGGAATTCTGCGCAAACAGCTATTAGCTCTCAGCTATAGCAATATAATTTAGGTTGTGAGATATTGGAAACTTTTAGGGAACAGGGAAGAAAACTTCTTATATAAAGAACAGTCAAATTCTCACAACTGATTCCTGATTGCTATATCAGCAACAAGACTCTCAAACAAATATCTATCACTAATACTAATAGTCCGAAGTGATGGACGATATATCCCTACTTCGGAATCGAGTTCTTCTTTATTTTCCAGAGCGATCGCTATTACAGCGCTTTTTATTTAAGTAGACCAGAAAATTATTTTTGGGTAGGGAGTAGTAGGGAAGTTGCATACAAAGTCCTTATAAAGTAGAAAAATGCTTTTGGGTTGCTCCTACTAACTGTAATCTATCTATGTCAAAAGCGTTATAAACCGACATAATACTCAGGAAGGGTCGATCGGTAAGCAAAGTATTGTTTGATTAAGTGCTTGAAGAAATATTGACTACTCCCCGCAGCTGTTGCCGAGGGGATTCTAAGTGGATACTACGCAACAGGATAAATCCATGTTGCTTCGTTTCTTCTTAGCTGACCAAAGATAAACTCTCTGGGGGCAAGTCAAAGTGCCCCTACACAGTCGGCTTAAGTTTAACCCTAGCTTTCTGCTTACTTTTGTGATTATATTTGCAGCTCCATTACAGTCTGCATTAATACACCAATTATTACCTGTTCTATACAAACCACGCTGTCTTGATGCAGTCGCTCATGGGGGAAACCCCCAAGACCGCGCTGCATCGCTTTATTCTCTTTCCTGAAGGTTTCCAATCATTGGGTTTCTCACCATAATTAGGTAGATTGTCACCATCTAAAAATGAAGCAATACTTGTATAACTTTCCTCACTTTCTATGAATAGAATCCCATATTCAATACACAATTGAGCTATTCTTTCTTTGAGTCTAGCTATAGGAATTGGTACAAATTCTGAATTACTTTTTTTTCCTAACTCTATTTGATTTTTCTGACCTTTATTCCAACCAAATACAATTGTACCAATATGATTTTTTAAACAATGATTAATCACTATCCTGGCTGCTTTATTAATTCCATCACGGATTTGGCGGTTACGCTTTTCTGTAATGGCAGCTAGTTTATTTGACCAAAATCCAGTCGGTTGATTTTCTTTAATAGTTGATACTTGTTTGTTGTACCAACCCACCCCTTTAGTTCCCCTCCCGGGAGGGGATAGGAGTGGGTGTTTACCATCTACAATTAAGCTTGTACCGACATTAGATACACAGGTCAACCAATTATTTACACCATGGTCTATTCCTAATACATTTTCTTGATTTAATAGAGGTTTAACTACTATTTCTTTTTCATAGACAAATTCCCAATAAAAATATCTGTTCCTCGGTAATATTCTCAGTTCTTTAAGAGAAGCAAAATTGAGATTACTCGGCATAGGAATATAAAAGCAATCTAGACCAAACCAGCGCTTACAAGTATTACCTAGTGGTACTCTAAGAAGATTATCTTTAAGTTTTAATGCTTGCTTGGGGTAACTAACTGTAGCCATTCCCCCTTTTTTTCTATAGTTAGGAATCCTTGGTCTGTTTGTGATTTTACCTTTATTATAGGCTTTTATTAAACCATAATAAGACCTAAATGATTCAGCTACAGTTCTCAATATTTGTTGTGCTGCTTGTGAATGTAAAACTTTGTAATGATAGTTCTTTTTGTAGACCTTTTCCAAGTCATACTTGCTAATGCCTTTTTGAGACTTAAAATATAGTTGCCTAGCATAATATATTCCCATGTTAGTGAGCTTGTGAGACTGTTCACATAAGAATGTTAAGATAGCAATTAATTCAGGATTTTTACCTACTAAAACTTGCTGACAACAGTACATTTGAAACGGGAAGACCGAAAAGTTACTGTGGCTCATAGTAACAGAGGGCAACTAAAGTTGTCTAGTCCAAACGAATCCCTTGTTTTAATCCCCCCGGTTCAAACCTATCCCTTATAAGGAACTCCTGAAACCTTAATGGGAGGGTGGGGAGGATGGGGAGGTGTGGGGAGTGTGGGGAGTAAGAATCTTCAAAAAAACGTATTTTTCAATACTCTTTTCTGAGGAAAAAGTCTCTCAGACGACTCACATATAACTTCTCACTTTTGTCAAGTTTTATGTTAAGAAATATGTTGATAAAGCATAGGGTTCGAACATGGGGAGCTTCAACGTTGCTTTTCGGTAAAATAAAATACATCGGATTAAAATCCGACTCCTCGCCTTTCATCCATCGCTTAAAAGACGATGGCTTTCATGCTCCCGTGTTATTTAGGTAAGTAGTTAGTAGTTGTTAGGACTGAGAATGGGATTGGTGAGGTGAGAATTACCACCTACCCCCCATTGACACTGTGGGTGACGGTGGTGTATTTAACCAATAAGAAAAAAATCAAGCTTAGGTTTAGTATAGAATCCGGTTATATATTATATATATTGATAGTTCTATAATTACTTCAATCTCCCCTACTCCCTACTCCCTACTCCCCTACTCCCCTACTCCCTACTCCCTGCTAATATTTAATATCCCACTGGTGTTTTGAGGAGATATTTATTACCAGAAGTAGATTCGAGATAAGGTTTAGGGGGATTAGGAGCAGGACGTGGAGGTGCCGGGTCTAAAAATATCCGCTTTACAGAATTTGGTGAAACTAAACCAGTATCAGAAGTTGAAGCTTGTTCCGCTATTTGATTTTTCAATAATTCATTAGCCACACTTATCTGTTGTTCTTTTTGCCTAAGCTTTTGTAATTGTTGATATTCTGTCGTCCATTTCGACTGACCATAAATTGTCCAGCCATAAATTGCCACACTGGTACTTGCTAATAATACTGTGACCATGGATGAAGTTAGTTGTGTCGCCATCAAGGATTTTAACCAGAGTGGTTTGGACTTAGGTAAGGATATGACTTGAGCCAAATTCTGTTCTTGAATTGTTTGTGAATCCCTAGTATTTTCTGAAGTATAGTTATCATCAGATAAATTTTTTTCAAATGTTAGTTTTTGTCGGCGAGCTGATTTTTTTGAGACGACGGACAAATTCGTTTTTGGGGATTGATTTTTTGGGGCCAAAAATGTACTTCTAACTGCAACCATATAATTTACCTATACTGACATCTAATTTTATAAGACTCAAAATACAACAGTATCTAATCTTGAGTATATGTTTTAATTTCCCATTCAAATTTTAATTGAAATTTTTTATATCTATCAACTTCTAACTATTTGATTGATAGTTTTAGTTGTATTTCTTACCTTGACAATTGTTGTAAAAAATTACATATTATATCAGATAACTTGAATTATATATAAAAATCTTTGAAGCTAAAACTCTTAAATAGCTATGTTAATATAATAGTTTAGTTATTGTTTAAGAGAGCGTAATTTATTTTGGATTGACATACAACATTTAGTAGTACAAATTAATATTAATCTTAGTTAAGATTTTCCCAATTGTAATTAAACTGCAAAATATCTATGCTGATTTAGATACAATTTTCCATCAAATTTAATTTTTTAATAGCCGATCGCATTTGTCATAAAATCCTTTTAAATGTGCCAATAGTTACGGATTAAATGGACAAAAATTTTATTTAAAGGAAGAAGATATAGATAAATAAAGACAAAGCACATAGAGGTATGAGGTATATATAAAATAGAATTATATAAACTCCTTTTAGGCATTATTTTCTACTGAGTTTCGAGAGAAAAACTTCACCATTAGGTACGTTTTGCTGAGACTAAAGCTACCCCTTTTGGAAATGCTACCTCTTAGATGAAATCTCACACATTTATGCTACATCTTCTTGAGAGTAGTAGGGACGTTGCATACAAAGTCAGTACTGATTAAGTAAATAACGAATTTGTATTCATAATTTGTATACTTAGTATTAATTGTGTAAAACAAAAAACCTCCTTTTATAACTATTGAGGGTGTCAGAAGCACCTCTCATGGTAAAAAGGTGAAAGTTGAATTATTGTTTAACCCTTAGACATTAGCTGTGTACGCCCAATATTTGGAGAATCTCTGCTAATCAAGCATTAATTAGCATATCTTTCCCCATCCTGGAGCACTCCTAATTAATTGTTAACAAAATTATATTGACAAACATGACAATTTCTGTAGACCAAGTTAACCAAATAGTTTGGAACCATCACCAGGACCCCTTCCAAGTCCTCGGTGCCCATCAGATAGAACAAGATGGCAAAACTGTGACAGTAATCCGAGCTTACCAACCAAATGCCGAAGCTGTCTCAGTCATCTCACCGATAGACCGCCAAGAATACCCAATGCAGTCAGTCCATAATCCACATTTCTTTGAATGTGTCATTGACACCCCGGAACTGGCCAACTATCAACTCAAAATCAAAGAAGGAGAACACGAACGAGTCATCTATGACCCCTACGCTTTCCCCTCTCCAAAACTCACGGACTTTGACCTCCAACTATTTGGAGAAGGAAACCATCACCGCATCTATGAAAAACTAGGGGCGCATATCACCGAAATTAACGGAGTCAAAGGAGTCTACTTTGCTGTTTGGGCACCCAATGCTCGTAATGTTTCAATTTTAGGAGACTTCAACCATTGGGATGGTCGTAAACACCAAATGCGGAAAGGACACACAGGGGTTTGGGACCTATTCATTCCTGATATTGGCCCTGGAGAACACTATAAGTATGAGGTCAAAAACTGGGAAGGACATATCTACGAAAAAAGTGACCCTTATGGATATCAACAGGAAGTAAGGCCCAAAACAGCTTCCATTGTTGTTGACCTAGACTCATATACTTGGAATGACCAAGAATGGATGGAGAAACGTCGCCATACTGACCCTCTCACTCAACCTATTTCTGTCTATGAATGCCACCTTGGTTCCTGGATTCATGCTGCTTCTGCCGAACCTGCTAAACTACCTAATGGTGAAACTGAGCCTGTAGTTCAAGTCTCAGAACTCAGACCAGATGCTCGTTTTCTTACCTATCGAGAATTAGCAGACCGTCTAGTTTCCTATGTTAAAGATTTAGGCTATACCCATATTGAAATGTTGCCTGTAGCAGAACATCCTTTTGATGGTTCTTGGGGTTATCAGGTGACAGGATTTTTTGCCCCTACCTCTCGCTACGGTAATGCTGAAGACTTCATGTATTTTGTGGACAAATGTCATGAAAATGATATTGGCGTAATTGTAGACTGGGTACCGGGACATTTTCCTAAAGATGGACATGGTTTAGCTTTCTTTGATGGGACTCACCTCTATGAACATCCAGACCCCCGCAAAGGCGAACACAAACAATGGGGTACTTTAGTATTTGACTATGGTCGTAATGAAGTTCGTAACTTCCTAGTTTCAAATGCACTTTTCTGGTTTGAAAAGTATCACATTGATGGTTTTAGGGTAGATGCGGTTGCTTCTATGGTCTACCACAACTATATGAGACCTGATGGTGAATGGGTTGCTAACCAATACGGAGGTGTGGAATATATCGAAGCTGCTGATTTCCTCCGTCAGGTTAATCATTTGATTTTTGGTTACTATCCTGGTACTCTCTGCATTGCAGAAGAATCTACTGCCTGGCCAATGGTAACTTGGCCTACTTATGTTGGTGGTTTGGGCTTCAACCTCAAGTGGAACATGGGTTGGATGCACGATATGCTCGACTATTTTGAAATGGACCCTTGGTTCCGACAGTTCCACCAGAATAATGTTACTTTCAGTATTTGGTATCACCACAGTGAGAACTATATGTTGGCTTTGTCTCACGATGAGGTTGTACATTGTAAGAGTAATATGTTGGGTAAGATGCCTGGAGATGATTGGCAGAAGTTTGCTAATGTTCGGGCGTTGTTTGCTTATATGTTTACCCACCCTGGTAAGAAAACTATGTTTATGGGGATGGAGTTTCCTCAATGGGGTGAATGGGATGTTTGGGGCGATTTAGAATGGCATTTGCTCCAACATGATGCTCACCAAGGAATGAAGCGATTTTTCCGGGATGTGAATCACCTCTATCGTTCTCAACCTGCTTTGTATGAACAAGATTGTACTGAGGAAGGTTTCCAGTGGATAGATTGTAGTGATAATAATCATAGTGTGGTGTCGTTTATTCGTCGCGCTAAAGATGGGAATGAATTTGTGGTAGCAGTTTGCAATTTTACTCCTCAACCTCATAGTCATTATCGTATCGGTGTACCTGAACCAGGGTTCTATACTGAAATATTTAATAGTGATGCTGGTAATTATGGTGGCAGCAATATGGGTAATTTGGGTGGTAAGTGGACTGATGATTGGTACTTCCATAATTATCAACAGTCTTTAGATTTATGTTTGCCTCCTTTGGGTATTTTGGTGTTGAAGTTAGACAAGGAGAAAACGTTAGCAGTGATGGAGCAGTCTCAGGAGACAGAAACTGAAGCTGAAACTGCTTCTGAAAGTTAATGACTAAGATTAATTAAGGCAAAATTGAAAAGGTTGGTGGTTAGAATTTTGATCAAACTACCAACCTTTGTTGATATAGGTGTGTCATATAGTATCCGGATAATTAGTTATTGTTATGATGAGAGGAGTCATTCAATAATTAATAATTAATAATTAATAATTAATAATTACCTCTCAAAAGAAAACGGAATTGATCGAGTAATAATGAAAATTTTTTCTTGTTTCTCTTTTAAAGGAGAGGCTTTAAAGCTTAATTATTCGGTAAGAAGAAAGGATGAGAGTTGGAATTATCTGTGGATATTCCGGTATATGTTTCCATTGAATGGAAGTAGTAGCTCGTCTAGCTTGAAAATGTGGGTAAATTTTAGAAAATATAGACCTCTCCCCCCTTTCCAAGGGGGGTTGGGGGGGATTCGGAGGGTTAATTTTACCCACAATTTTAGCCTAGACGCGCTAGTAGAAAGGGCGATAACTGTATAACCGGATTTTATATCAGGGAAGAAGATGATTGAGAGAATGATGAGGTCTCTATTCGCACTATTTTTCTATAGCTTATAATATTACTAAACTTTCCCTAACTAAAAATAATATGACAGAAGAGAATATGCTGGGTTTATCATCAGTATTTCAGTGTGAAAATTCTCATCCCAGAGGTGATATTGTTTTTGTTCATGGTTTAGCTGGCCATCCCTGGAGTACATGGCATCCTCAAGGCAAAAGAGATAATCAAGATTTGGACTTTTGGCCTTTTTGGTTAGGGGAAGAGTTACAAGCAAATGTCTGGACTTTTGGATATGATGCTCCTCGCTTTGGATATTTTGGTCAGGGAATGCCCCGTTTTGATTTAGCAAGTAATCTACTGGAATATCTGGCAGTTAATGATATAGGCGATCGCCCCCTGATATTTGTGACTCATAATATGGGTGGTCTGGTTGTTAAAGACGTAATTCGTACAGCTCAAAATTTTGATGATAAAAAAGCTATTATCGAACAGACTCAAGGGATTGTATTTTTATCTACTCCTCATCAAGGTTCACACTTGGCTAACTTAATTGATAATATTAATGTTTTGACGAAAGCTACAGTAAATGTTCAGGAATTAAAACCGCACGCACCTCAGTTACGTCAACTTAACGAGTGGTATCGACAAAATGTTGATAACTTAGGAATTAAAACTCAGGTATTCTATGAAACTAAACCGATGAGAGGGGTTTTGGTTGTGGATGAGGATAGCGCTAACCCAGGAATTAAGGATGTTAAACCTGTTGCTATTCCAGCAGACCACAATTCTATTGCTAAACTTGGAAAAAATGATTTGGTTTATCTTTCTGTAAAAAAATTTGTGAAAAAATGTTTTCCAACTCTAGTTACAACAGAACAGTTAGAATTGACTTATTCCAAGCACCACCTCTACCAAGATACTATGTAGACCGCCCCGAATACAGCGACAATTTAAAAGCTAACCTACTGAAAAATTCATCGGATACCCAAGCTATTGTGGTGACAGCTATCCACGGTTTGGGTGCTGTGGGTAAGTCTACTCTGGCCACAGCTTTAGCTTATGATAAAGATGTACAATCTCGTTTTTCTGATGGTATTCTCTGGGTGACATTAGGTCAAGAGCCTAATATTTTACCGATGCTGAGTGGTTGGGTACAAGCATTGGGTGATTATAATTTCAAACCTACAAGTGTGGAGGCCACTGCTAATCATTTGCGGACTTTGCTTTACGATAAGGCTGTGCTGTTAGTAGTTGATGATGCTTGGAGTCCAGACCATGCCAAAATATTTAATTTGGGTGGCCCGCGCTGTCAGGTTTTGGTGACTACTAGGGAAAAGGCGATCGCTGATGTTTTAGGAGCTGAGACTTATAGTCTGGATGTGATGACTTTATCCCAGTCAATGGAACTTCTCAGTCAAAAGTTAGGGCGTGAAATTACGGTAGAGGAAGCAACACAGGCAGAGACTTTGGTTAAAGAACTGGGATATTTGCCTTTAGCTTTGGAGTTGGCAGCGGCTCAAGTTGGGGATGGTATATCTTGGGGAGAGTTGTTAGAGGATATTCAAGGAGAAATTGTTGAATTAAAAACATTGGATAGAGAAGGTGCAGAGGATGTTACTGATGAGGCTAGTTTAAAACGGTTGAGTTTGACTGCTTCCTTGAATTTGAGTATTAAGCAACTGCCAGAAGAAACCAGGGAGAATTTTATTTGGTTAGGAATATTGCCGGAGGATGTAAATATTACTCAGGAGATGACGGCTGTACTTTGGGAGTTGGATGAACAGGATGCAAGAGATAAGTTGGCTTATTTGCGGAGTAAAGCCTTGTTGTTAGATGGTGTAGTTTTGGCTGATGACAAACCTACTTATCGTTTACATGACTTATTTCACGATCTAGCACGTTATTTGTTGACTGCACCAATAGAAGAAGGTAGTTTGTCGGGATTGGGTATTGGTTTAACTGAAGCTCACGGAATATTTTTGGAGAAATACAGAAGGTTAACAGATAATAATCTTTGGCATACTTTACCTAATGATGGTTATATTCATCAGTATCTAGTCTGGCATTTGGAAAAGGCAGGGAAAATAGAAGAAATTCATGGTTTATTGGCAGAGGAGTCCAAAAGCGAGGCTAATGGTTGGTATGAAACGTGCGAACGTTTGGGGAAAACAGAGATTTTTATTACTGATGTAGCTCGTGCTTGGGAGTTAGCGGAGGTTGAATGGGATGAAGATAGGTTGCCTGAAGTTATTGGTAGGCAGTGTCGTTATGCTTTGATAACTTCTTCTATTAATAGTTTGCCAACAAATTTACCAGTAGGTTTGTTGGTGGCTTTGGTTAAAAACAATGTCTGGACTCCAGAGAAGGGATTAGCTTACACATTACAAAAGCCTGCAAGGGATAAAGTAGACTCTCTGGCAAAATTAGTTGATTATTTACCAGACAACTTAAAAAAACTAGCCCTTTCACAAGCACTGGCTGCTGCTCGACAGATTTGGGATGAGAAATATCGCGCCCAAGTTCTCAGTGCTTTAGCTGAGAAATTACCAAAATTATTACCAGAAGCTCTGGCTGCTGCTCGACAGATTCAGTCTGAGTGGTTTCGCGCCCAAGTTCTCAGTGCTTTAGCTGAGAAATTGACACCAGAATTATTACCAGAAGCTCTGGCTGCTGCTCGACAGATTCAGTCTGAGGGATATCGCGCCCAAGTTCTCAGTGCTTTAGCTGAGAAATTACCAAAATTATTACCAGAAGCTCTGGCTGCTGCTCGACAGATTCAGTCTGAGTGGTTTCGCGCCCAAGTTCTTAGTGCCTTGGCTGATAAATTACCAGAATTATTACCAGAAGCTCTGGCTGCTGCTCGACAGATTCGGTCTAACAGAGAGCTTGCCAAAATTATCATTGCCTTGGCTGAGAAATTGACACCAGAATTATTACCAGAAGCTCTGGCTGCTGCTCAACAAATTCGGGAGGAGGAATATCGCGCCAGAGCACTGATAACTCTGGCTGAGAAATTGACACCAGAATTATTACCAGAATTTCTGGCTGCTGCTCAACTGTTTCAGTTTGAGGGACGTCGCGCCCAAGTTCTCAGTGCTTTGGCTGATAAATTGACACCAGAATTATTACCAGAATTTCTGGCTACAGCTCAACAGACTCAGGATGAGGGATGTCACGCCCAAGTTCTCAGTGCTTTGGCTGAGAAATTGACACCAGAATTATTACCAGAAGTTCTGGCTGCAGCTCGACAGATTCGGTATCACAGAAAGCGCGCCGAAGTTCTCATTGCCTTGGCTGAGAAATTACCAGAAATATTACCAGAAGCAGTGACTGTAGCTCGACAGATTCAGTATGAGGTAGATCGCGCCGAAGTTTTCAGTGCTTTGGCTGAGAAATTACCAGAATTATTACCAGAATTTCTGGCTGCAGCTCGACAGATTCAGGCTGAGGTATATCGCGCCGAAGTTTTCAGTGCTTTGGCTGAGAAATTACCAGAAATATTACCAGAAGCAGTGGCTGCAGCTCAACAGATTCAGTCTGAGAAATATCGCGCCGAAGTTCTCAGTGCTTTGGCTGAGAAATTACCAGAAATATTACCAGAAGCAGTGGCTGCAGCTCGACAAATTCAGGATGAGGGAGAGCGTGCCAAAGTTTTTGAAGCCTTAGCTCAGAAATTAACACCAGAAATATTACCAGAAGTTCTGGCTGCAGCTCGACAGATTCAGAATGAGGGAGAGCGTGCCAAAGTTTTCAGTGCTTTGGCTAATAAATTGACACCAGAATTATTACCAGAATTTCTGGCTACAGCTCAACAGATTCGGGATGAGGGAGAGCGTACCAGAATTCTCAGTGCTTTGGCGGATAAATTGACACCAGAATTATTACCAGAAGTTCTGGCTGCAGCTCGACAGATTCAGTCTGAGGGATATCGCGCCAAAGTTCTCAGAGCTTTGGCTGAGAAATTACCAGAAATATTACCAGAAGCAGTGGCTGCAGCTCAACAGATTCAGGATGAGGTATATCGTGCCAGAGTTCTCAGTACCTTAGCTGAGAAATTACCAGAATTATTACCACAAGCACTTGCTGCAGCTCGACAGATTTGGTCTGAGCAATATCGCGCCCAAATTATCAGTGCTTTGGCGGATAAATTGACACCAGAATTATTACCAGAATTTCTGGCTGCAGCTCGACAGATTCAGTCTGAGCAATATCGCGCCCAGGTTATCAGTGTTTTGGCGGAGAAATTGACACCAGAATTATTACCAGAATTTCTGGATGCTGCTCAACAGACTCAGTCTGAGCAATATCGCGCCCAGGTTATCAGTGCTTTGGCGGAGAAATTGACACCAGAATTATTACCAGAATTTCTGGATGCAGCTCGACAGATTCAGTCTGAGTATTATCGCGCCCAGGTTATCAGGGCCTCGGCGGATAAATTGACACCAGAAATATTACCAGAATTTCTGGCTGCAGCTCAACAGATTCAGGAGAACGGAGAGCGTGCCCAGGTTATCAGTGTTTTGGCGGAGAAATTGACACCAGAATTATTACCACAAGCTCTGGATGCTGCTCAACAAATTCAGGATGAAAAATATCGCGCCGAAGTTCTCAGTGCTTTGGCGGAGAAATTGACACCAGAATTATTACCACAAGCTCTGGATGCTGCTCGACAGATTCAGTATGAGGGATATCGCTACAGAGTTCTCAGTGCTTTGGCCAAGAAATTGACACCAGAATTATTACCACAAGCTCTGGATGCTGCTCGACAGATTCAGTATGAGGGATATCGCGCCAGAGTTCTCACTGCTTTGGCCAAGAAATTGACACCAGAATTATTACCACAAGCTCTGGATGCTGCTCGACAGATTCAGTATGAGGGAGAGCGCGCCAGAGTTCTCAGTGCTTTGGCGGAGAAATTGACACCAGAATTATTACCACAAGCTCTGGCTGCTGCTCAACAAATTCGGGATGACAGAGATCGCGCCCAAATTCTCAGTGCTTTGGCGGAGAAATTGACACCAGAATTATTACCACAAGCTCTGGCTGCTGCTCGACATATTCGGGATGAGGGAGAGCGTGCCAGAGTTCTCAGTCCCTTGGCTGAGAAATTACCAGAAATATTACCAGAAGCTATGGATGCAGCTAAACAGATTCGGTCTGAGTATTATCGCGTCAAAGTTCTGAGTGCTTTGGCGGAGAAATTGACACCAGAATTATTACCACAAGCTCTGGCTGCTGCTCGACATATTCGGTCTTACAAAGAGCGCGCTAGAGTTTTCAGTGCCTTGGCTGATAAATTGACACCAGAATTATTACCACAAGCTCTGGCTGCTGCTCAACAAATTCGGGAGGAGGAATATCGCGCCAGAGTTCTCAGTGCTTTGGCGGAGAAATTGACACCAGATATATTACCAGAATTTCTGGCTGCAGCTCGACAGATTCAGTCTGAGAAATATCGCGCCCAAGTTCTCAGTCCCTTGGCTAATAAATTACCAGAATTATTACCACAAGCTCTGGATGCTGCTCGACAGATTCAGGATGAGAGATATCGCGCTGAAGTTCTCAGTCCCTTGGCTAATAAATTACCAGAATTATTACCACAAGCTCTGGATGCTGCTCGAGAGATTAAGGGTGAGTCTCATCGCGCCCAAGTTCTCATTGCTTTGGCTAATAAGTTGACACCAGAAATATTACCGCAAGCCCTGGATGCAGCTCGACAAATTCAGGATGAGAGATATCGCGCCCAAGTTCTCACTGCTTTGGCTGAGAAATTCCCAGAAATATTACCGCAAGCCCTGGATGCAGCTCGACAAATTCAGGATGAGAGATATCGCGCCCAAGTTCTCACTGCTTTGGCTGAGAAATTCCCAGAAATATTACCGCAAGCCCTGGATGCAGCTCGACAAATTCAGGATGAGAGATATCGCGCTGAAGTTCTCACTGCTTTGGCTGAGAAATTGACACAAATGCCAAAAAATCAACTTTTCTCCCTCTGGCAAAGTACCATTCACACCCTATCCCTTCGGACTCGCCCCAAGTTACTCTCAGACATAACAGCATTAACTCCCGTCATCTTTGCTTTAGGAGGTCAAGAAGCAATCAAAAACATAGCCATTGCTGTTCAAGACGTTTCCCGGTGGTGGCGCTGATTTCAGTTATCAGTTATCAGTTATCAGCTATTAGTTTCTCCAACTGAAGCCAGAGGATTAAAATACTGGAGTTGATTATTTTATGTCATAATCATTTCTAGATTAATATTTGAACAAAAAATAGATTATACCTCTGTATCAACTAACAATTAATATACCATAATAAACAGTCTTAGCCTTAAAATTAACTCCTGAAGAACTTAATCAAGAAATGAAACTAATTGCCGCCATTAAACTTTATGAATTAGGTCGTCTTTCCTCCGGTGCTGCTGCAAATTTAGCAGGTATTCCCAAAGTCCTATTTTTAACAAAATTAGCTAATTATGGTGTAGATACTTTTAGCCTCACTGAAGCTGAATTAGCTGAGGAACTAAAACGTGCATTACCAATGGATAATGGATAATTGATAATGGATAATTAATATCCAGAGGTTTAAAGCCTCTTTACCAATGGATAATTAATAATGATTAAAATTTTAAACTTTGAGTAAAAAGCAAACTTTTTGAATTCAAAAAATCTTCAATTTAGTACAAAACTTAGCAATCAAATAATTATCAATTATCCATTGTTAATTATTAATTATTTAATCCACCAATTACCTTTGTTCATAAAATATCACCTTTTTCCATAATGTTTGTTAACAGAATAGTATCGGTTTATTTGCGCTTATTTTTTCTAGGTTTTGCTGTTTGGATGCTAGCTTTCTATTTTTTGATTTCAAATCCTAATGTAGAGGTTAATGCTCAAGATTTACCTCCTCTAAAAACTTACCCCTTACCATCAACTTTGGCACAATGGAAAGACACTACTAATAGCGGTGATTATTTCGATCGCATTGAAGTTCAGGATGTAGGTTATTTAATTTGGTCGCAGTTTCCCATTAAAGTTTATGTCGAATCTTCTCAAAAGACTGAAAAATCAGAAAATAACCTATTTTTTAGTTCAGTTAAATCAACTCCTGACTCCTTACAAAAGGTATCTCGCTCTCGTCAATGGGCTAATATTGTAATAGATGCTATCTGGGAATGGAATACTTATTTACCCTTGCAAATAGTAGACAACCCAGAAATTGCCGATATCAAAATTTTTAACAAACGACCTCCTTTAACCCCCGGAAAATTAAGAGCGCGTTCTGCGGAGACTAGCTATCAGCTAAATCAAGATGAGAACGGAACTTTATCTCAGAGTTTCATAATTTTGTTAAGTCCGATGCAAGTAGGTAAATATATCCCTGCTGCTGCTCGTCACGAATTTGGTCATGCTTTAGGTATTTGGGGTCATAGTCCTGAAAAAACTGATGTTATGTATTATTCTCAGGTGGCAGAACCTCCTCCTATTTCTGCTAGGGATATTAATACCCTGAAGCGGATTTATTTGCAAGCAACTAAATTAGGGGTTTAATAATTAGGGTCTGCTGAAAAAATTGGTTGGTGGGGGTGGGACACGGGGACGCGGAGACGCGGAGACGCGGAGATGGGTGAAACAGGCAACGGTTTCGGCTATTTTATACCAAATCCGGTTTAGAAAAGCTGATTACAAATATCTATATTATGCTTCACTCTATAATCAGTCTATAATAATCAAATTTGGTATTATATGAAGAAATTTTCTTGAATTTCAGCAGAAAATTTCAGTATTTTGAGGCAAATAACAGCCATAAACGTAGGAGATAAACTGAATATAAAAAGCTCCATTACCGTAAGCTATTAAGAATTTAATTATCACTGGGTTCTGGCTTAATAATACCCTTTAATATAGTAAACATTCAGCTATTAGCTGTCAGCTATCAGCAACAAGAATGTCTCCTTAAGGAGATTGTTTAAATTAACAACTGACTTTAAGGACAAGGGAGCAAACTTTTGTAGTAAGACAATTAATAAAGCTTTTATCCTAAACTAAAAGCAATAGCTGATAGCTGATTGCTGACGGCTGAATGCTTACTTAATATAGGGTTTAATAAAGCTAAAAAGCAATAGCTGATAGCTGATTGCTGACAGCTGAATGCTTACATTAAAACTTTCCTCGACCGGAAAATACTACTATCAAAAATGTCACTAACTGTACTAAAACAATACTAGGACCAGAAGGTAAATTAAAACTACCAGATACTATCATTCCTAACACCCCACTTATGGCACCAATTGTCGCAGAAACTCCTAAAAATGGTACAAATTGATGACAAATCAACTTAGCTGTTGCTGCTGGAATTACCAAAAAAGCATTCACCAATAAAATACCAACCGCTCTCATAGTCAGAGCGATCGCCAGGGATAAAATAATTATAAATATGTATTTATATCTTTCTACTGGTATCCCCTGAATTTGTGCTAAATCAGAATTTAAAGTTAATAATATTTGTTGTTGTAAAGTCAGCCCTAACCAAACCAATGTTACGATTAACAAAATAACTAAAAAAAGTAAATCAAGATTACTAATTGCTAAAATATCACCAAATAATATAGATAATAAATTTCCTCGATACCCAGGCACAAAATTAAACCCAATAGTACCCAATGCAACCGAACTAGCAATTACAATACTTAAAATTGTATCTCCACCTAAATTAGTCTTTTCAATTAAATAATTTATTCCTAATCCAAAGCATACCAAAAAAATAATCAAAGCGATCGTAAGTGGTAACTGTAATAAAACAGCTAATACTACAGCTAAAAAAGCTGTATGACCCAAGGACTCTCCAAATAAAGATAATTGGCGTAAAATCACGAATCCACCAATAATTCCTCCTAAAATTCCTAATAGAATACCCCCTATAATTGCCCGCTGCATAAATGGTAGACTAAATAAATTAATCCATTCTGAAAAATCCATATTTATTAAATACAATTCAAGTAAATTTATTTATAGAGAAGCTCAAGTTAATCATTATAAATATACAATAAAATATATACAGAATATTCCAAATATATGAAGTACAGATATTAATAATTAGGGCTTGCGGATTAACTCTCAAAGCATTGACTGATATTGGCTTTAGTCTTTATTAGCGCAAAAAAAGTAACAGTTTTTCGGTCTAAAAAGCTCAAAAAATCAGCATTTTCAGCAGAAAAGGGCGGAACAATCTTGGGACAAATATATCCGACTACCTCCTCTATAACTCCCATTTCTCCTGACTCTTAACTACTCCCTACCTCAACAAAAAGACTTTTTCAGCAAACCCTAATTAAATGTGTGTAGTGCGGGCATCTTGCCCGCGATGAGAATTTTATTGCTCCGGTTCCCCATTCCCTATTCCTTATTACCGAATAATTAATAATTAATAATTAATAATTAAATAATTCGCGCCTTGAAGCCGACCCTTTTAAGGGTAAAAAAGCGGTCGAGAGATGGCTCCGAAACCTGCGCCATATCCAATCGACCAAGAGAAGAAATAATATTTCCTTATATTCAATTCCGTAACGGTTTTAACCAGAGGTAATTATCAATTATCCATTATCAATTATCAATTAATGAACTATTCCCCATTCCCTATTACGGAATAATTAAGGCTTAAAGCCTCTCCTTTAAAGGAGAAACAAGCGGTCGTTAGCGCAGCTTTCTCGTAGGGTGGGATGGATGGGTTTCCTAACCATATCCAATCAACCAAGAGAGAAAAAATTTTCATGATTAGTCAATCCTATCCATTTTCAAGGAGAGGTAATTATTAATTATTAATTATTAATTATTAATTGTTGAACTATTCCCTATTTAACGCTGATGAACATATCTAGTTAAATTATCCCCATAAACTTTACTCAAGTTATTTTTATCCAAAGCAACACTAGGTTTACCCTTACAACATAAACGACGATTCATACAAATAACTTGGTCACAATAACGACTCACCATATCTAAATCATGGGAAACTTGTAGAATAGAAAAACCTTCTTCTTGATGTAAATTTGCCAGTAATTCAGCAAATTGTATTTCTCCAGTCGGGTCTATACCAGCCATAACTTCATCTAATATTAATAATTGTCTATTTTGCACCAAACAATATCCTAATAAAACCCGTTTTAACTCCCCACCACTTAAACTTCCTATTCGCTGTTTTGCCTGATTTTCTAACTTAACTTGTACCAAAGCTTTTTCTATTGCCATAAGCTTTTCCCGCGACTTCATCAAACCTTGCTCAGGGTAACCTAAACTGATTAATTCAGCCACACTTAAAGGAAAACTCCGGTCAAAAGGTAATTTTTGGGGAATATAAGCAATTTTTTGCCAATGTTTTCCTAAATCTTTTATTTGTTTACCTAGAATTTCTATATAGCCTGATTCATAAGGAATTAAACCTAACATTGCCTGAATTAATGTACTTTTTCCTGCACCATTGGGACCAATAATTGCAGTATTACTACCAGGAAATATTTGAAATGACACAGATTCTACTGCTTGATATTTTCCTCTAATTACTGTCAGATTTTGTACCTCAACTACTGGAATATTTTTGTTTATTGCTACTAATTTCACTGACAAACTTCCTCTAAAGTTTTTATATTATTTCTCATGGCAGTAAAATAATATTCTGGGTCTAACGAACCGCTGATTACTGGGTCTAATTTCTTGACTGGTAATCTAATATCTTTAGCAATTTGTTGCATCCGATTATCATTAAATCCAGTTTCAGCAAGTAAACCTTTAACTTGATATTCTTGGGCTGCTTTTATTACTCTTTGAATATCTCTAGGCGTAATATTATCTTCTGGCAATTCCACCACTGCCATTTGTTGTAAATTGTACCGTTGAGCTAAGTAAGGATAAGCATCGTGAAAAGCAATAAATTTACATCCTTGAAAAGGTGATAAACGAGTTTGAAATTCTTGGTGAAGCTCCTGTAATTTACGAATATAAATATCAGCATTGGCTTTATAAGTAGCTTCATTATTAGAGTCAGCTTGAATTAAACCATCCCGAATATTCTTAACTTGTTGTTGCGCTAAAACAGGGTCTAACCAAACATGAGGGTTTCCTTCTTCATGGTGATGACCGTGGTCGTGGTCGTGGTCATGGTCGTGGTCGTGGTCGTGGTCGTCGTGGTCGTCGTGGTCCTTATCTTCTTTTTCTAGGGGTTCTATATTTTGACTAGCATCAATTTCTTGAAGTTGAGAGTTAGCCGTAGCATCAACTAATTTCTCTAAAAATTCTTCCAACCCCAACCCATTTTTCACTAATACATCTGCCTCTGCAATACTCCGTGCATTCTCTGGCGTTGCCTGATAATCGTGGGGGTCTGCTCCCGCAGGAATTAAGAGTTCTACTTTTCCACTTTCTCCGGTAACTCCTTTGGTAAACATATATATGGGCAAGAAAGTTGCTACTATTTTAGTTTCATTTTTATTCTGGGCCATACTACTAGCACTTCCGAGAGAAACAACCGTGGCCAGTGCTGCTGTTCCTAATAATAAACAGTGAATTCGTCTAATTGTCTTGAGCATTAGTTTACAGGTTATTTTTGGGAATGATAATCATTTTCATATAAACTATACCACAATAAGTAAAAATAACAAGTTTTATGGTTAGAAATTATACAAGCAATAAAAAATACTTTTACCGTCGAGTCGAATAGTGATAAAATTATTACAGCCGTTTTTGAGTTGATAAGATATAAAGTTTTATGCTTTTAGAGAACAGAGAGCAAGAAACAAGGAATGATATCAAATACGGTTGAATAATTATTACCTACATTCCACACGTCAATTTGTAACATGATAAAGTAGTATAAAAAAAACCGTTCTTAGTAAATATTTATACGGTATAAATTATCTTAATTGACTTTTCTCAAGAATCAAATTCTCAGGAAAATATTCAGCATAAATACTCAATTATGACCACATGATTTTAATAGTTTTGTGGAATGGGCATCTTGCCCATTCCTGATATTTGCCCGTTCCTGATCAGAGTAGAGTTTTAAAGTACTTAAAATATCACTTCTAACTTTTGACTTTTGACTTACTTTAACTCCCCCGGCTTTCATCCCGGCGCTCTCCCTCCGGGATGAAAGCCGGGCGTTATCTGTGTTGTTCATCGGGGATTTTCTCTTTGTAGCATACATATTATATTGTAGTATATGCATTGATAGCTATTGACAATTACAAATAAATAGATTATGATTTTTCTAAACACAGGGGGAGGACATCACCTCTGTATAAACAGCAGTCAGCTTTTTTTTCTGACTGAAGAGTTCCGCGTTGTCGCGTTAGCGCAACTTCGGGAGTATGTCAAGTCTGCAATAGCCATTTCTGCCCTAGCACTAACAGCTAAAGTTGTATCTGTATCAACAACCTCCTCAAACCTGGTCAAAACATTCTCAAGCCATTTTGGATTGCTAACTTCTACAGCTTTGGCCAAGCCATGCAAACCAACTACAGCAGCATAACGCACTACCCATTCTGGGTCTTGAGATACTTGCAGCAGAGTTTGAAAAACACGCTGTTGAGCATCGGAAACTTCTGCTTTTGATAACTTTTCCCAATCAATAAAACCTAAACCTCTAGCTGCACCTCGTCGTACACTAAAAGAAAAGTCATTTACAGCACTATCTAATAATAAATCTAACCCACGCGGATCTCCAATACCCGCTAATGCTCTAATTGCCCAAGCTCTAGCACCATAGTTATAACCATCAAGTTTTTCTAGCAGTGGAAGTACTGCCGTTTCGCCAAGTAAAACTAACCCATCAACTGCTGCTACTGCTGCGCCAGGATTGTTGTACCCTAAAACCGTAATTAATATCGGGATAGCATCTTCTATCTGAGCTGCTGCTAAATCTTTAACTGTATCAATTAAGCCTTGAGAAGAATCTGCTTCTTCAACTGCCCGGATGAGTTGATTATTTATTGTTGAGGATTGATTATTCATTCTTAGGGAGTAGGAAGTAGGAGAATTTTATAAAAGTGAGTCCATTAGAGTCATTACCTCAATAGCCTCATCTGATAATAACCGTTGAGATTCTACCTTTGACTTTTGACTTTTAACTTTTGAATTTATTGTGAGGTGATGTTCCAAAAGTCCTTTGAGGGCAATTAATTTCATACTATTTTCGGCTAAGGTTTCTGATATTGCCTGAGCTGCAGGTAAATAGCCGATCGCTCCTAAATCCATCAGTGCAGAGCGTCGTAATTGTAGATTATCACCATCTAATGCTTGAGTCAGATATTCTCCATAAACTGCTTCTCCGGTTAATTGATATAGAGCGCGAGCTGCAGCATATTGCACTTTCTCTACAGAATGTTCGATAAAAGGTTTAATTAAAGGAATTGCCGATTGAGCTTGAAGTGTTCCTAAAGCTTCAATAATATCCTCGTAGGGTTGAACAAGATGAGGCTTACCTGGAACTAATACTGCAGCTTCGACCCCTCCATCTAAAAGTTTAATTAATGCGGAAATACAGCTAGGGTCTCCTAACATTTCTAATGCTTCTACTGCTGCTTCTCGTACATAATAGTCTGAGCTTTCCAAACATTTAATCAAAGCTGGTACAGCTTTTTTGTCTTCTAACTTACCCAAAGCTCTAGCTGCGTTGCGTCTGAGAGGATACCCACCGTCTTCTGTTCGGTCAGAGTCATCTTCTAGTGCTGCAATTAAGCCTTCTACCGCAGCAGGTATATTTACTCGAAACCTTCCTAACCACCAAGCAGCATAATATCTTTTACCTAATTCTTTATGCCGGAGATTGGCGATCGCCTCTTCTACAGTAAGAGACTCACCATTTTCTGATACTTCTTCTGATGGTAATTCCAAATACTGCTGCTCCATCTTTAAATATACAAGCTTTCCTTCTTTTTTCTGCCCAAAAAATACTGATAACTGTTAACTGATAACTAAAATAACGATGCCCGGAAAGATTAACAAATACTAACCACAGGCCAGCACCCATATACCTGTCCGGGCTACGTTTAATATTAGCTCAGGGTAGTTAATTCAGTGAATATTAATTTCACATCCACCACCTAGTTACTGTGACAACTACTAGCTAAGAGCGTTAATAGCGTAATCAATATAGTTGTTAGCTTCAGTTGCAGGTTGGCCAGTAATACCATGGTTAGCTTTGATATACTTTAGAGCTTCAATATACCAGCTAGGAGATAACTCGAAAGTTTTATTAATTTCATCAATTCCTGCAATGAGTATCTCATCCATAGGACCTGTACCACCTGCAATCAGACAGTATGTTACCATCCGGAGATAGTAGCCAATGTCACGAGAACACTTTGCTTTTCCTGCTGGAGTAGAAGCAAAATTAGGTCCCTGGGTTGTAGTAGTATAGGGGTACTTATTGTATACTGCTTGAGCAGCTCCATCAATTAAGGTTTGAGATTTGCTAGTAAGAGCTTTAGCAGCTTCTAAGCAAGCAGCAGCACGTCCGAAACGACCAAAGGCAGCGTTAATTTCTGTGTTAGTTAGAAAGCGGCCTTGAGAATCAGCAGCAGTGACTGCTTCAGTTAGAGGAGTTTTCATGTTTGAGGTACTTCCCTTATTATTGCGAGTACAATTTTTGGTACGATTTTAAAAGCTGTAGAGATGCTCAAGTGCATCCTTACAAAAAAAGTTTTTTACAGTTTTTTTAGCCAACTGCTGCTGCAGCGCGGTCGAAGTAGCCACCAATCTCAGCAATTAGAGAGGTGCAATCTCCAGGAGTAATACCATTTGGATCGTTAGCAATAGCAACAGCTGCTTCTTTCATTTTTTGCACGCCTACTGCTACAGAAAGACCAGGAGTTCCTAGAGCTAAGTAGGTTTCACGCAATCCATTGAGGCAACGGTCATCTAGTACACTAGCATCACCAGAGAAAATAGCATAAGTTACATAACGTAGGATAATTTCCATGTCACGCAAACAAGCTGCCATACGACGGCTTGTATAAGCATTTCCACCAGGAGCAATTAACTGAGGTTGCTCTGCGAATAAAGAACGAGCTGCATTAGCAACGATAGTAGAAGCGTTGCTAGTAATGCGGTTAACTGCGTCTAAACGCTTGTTGCTATCTGCTACCATTGCGCTTAGAGCGTCAATTGTGCTAGCTGGAACAAAATCACCCCTGGCATCTGCCTGGGAAACTACTTTTGTAAAAGCATCAAACATCGATTAATTCTCCTAATTTGATTTTTTTTTAGTTGCTTTTCGATGCTATGGGTATTTTTTTAGTTTTTTCAGGCTAGCTGCCCATGCCTGGAAAAGTAAAACTAGGATTGTTTGAGAATCCTGAGAAAATCTTACACCGTTTATGAGAAGCTTTTCAACCTCATCAATCAATGTTTTTATTGATCTTCGTTTATCTTTATAACCCTTCAGATATTCTTTATACAATGCTGTTGTGTTTTTATTTATTACAAATTATTAACAAAATTTTCTACATATGAAAAGTTAAACAGGATTCAAGGCCAACTGTCTTTCTAGGTCAAATAGAAAGCCATGAATATATTCTTCTGTCCATTCAGGGCCATAAAATCTGGTAAACATTCCTCTAGCTGGATCTTTTTCGGCTCGATATCTCAGATAACGTAGTTGTGCCTGCTTGATTTCTGCTAATTTCTCTATATCGGTAATAGGTTGTGCTTGCTTTACAAAAATTAAATAAGCTTGCAGGTAATCTTTGAAGGCTTCAAACACTCTTTTCTCGACTAATTCAGTTTTTTGAGGACGAGTCCAAAGAAAGGCTGGAGAAAAGAAGGGGATTGCTTCTTCAGGAAAATCTCCTCCCCAAGGTAAATGTTGCTGATGTGTTTGGAAAGTCTCCCATATTGGCTGAGTATACTTTTCTTGATACTGAGGGTCATCCCGAAATAAGGGCTGCATATCTAGGGCAATTAGATGTCCACCTGGTAGGGTAACTAGGTCTGCTCCAAAAAATGGCAAATCGTAATTAAGGTGGGGAAATATTACAAAATTTAACACTTGGAGGGCAGCGCCACCTTGAACATGAGCTGCTCTAATTTGTCGGAGCTTGGGACTACAGTAGGCGTAACTGGTGGTTTCTACTTCTTGTTCCTTTTTACCCTTGCCTGTTATAGCAACTTTATGTTCAAATCCAGAGGGTATGGGATAAGGGTTTAGTTCTAGTTCTTGCTTGAGGTGATTTAGAGCATAATCTAGAAAAGGTTGATACAAATTCACTATATTTTCAGTTGGTGTCATTAACCTTAGTATTTCAGCAATTTATCTACAAAAACTTAGCTCACACCCCCCTGGATGTGTTAGAAGGGTGCGAGTATCAAATTTTAACTGAATAGTTAACAAAATTATCGGAATTATCGGGTTGCATTGGGAACAGCTAATGGTACAGCATCTTCAAACAAGAATTCGTAGAGAAATTTTTCTGACCACTCATGGCCAAAATAACTGCTAAATAATCCGGAAGCTGGGTCGCGGTCTGCACTATATTGATCGTAGTCTTTTTGGGCTTTAATTATCTTTTGAATATCTTCTGTTTGATCGAGAATTTCTGCTCGTTCTAACATTTGCCAATACAAGTTAATGTATTTTTTATAAGCTTCAAAAAATGTAGTTTTCACTGTCTCTGCATCTGTTTTAGCAAACAGTAAATACTTGGAAAAATATTGGTTAGCATCATAAAATTTCATTTCTAATTTTTGAGCTAAGTCATTATATTCTTCTCGCAGCGATCGCATTGGTTCTATATATTTTTCTAAATAAGATTCTTCTTGAAATAAAGGTTGAAAATCTAATACTATTAAGATTTTACTTTTACCAAAAGATAATAGGTCAATTCCTAACAGTGGAATATCATAGTAGTAACTGGGATAAATCACACTATTAAATACCTGAGCTGAAGCTCCTGCATCAATATAGGTATAACGTATTTTTCTTAGTTGAGGACACTCATAACACCAACTTTGGATAGTGGCTTGATTCTTGCCTCGATTACTAACGTTTGCTTCTAAACCAGCAGGAATTGGTCTACTGCTTAAGTCAAATCTACTGAATAGCTCTTTTTCTAAGTGTTCTAAGAATGGCCTGTACATTGATACTTATGGTCACATATTAAATCATTTTACAGATTAATTGATGGCCATAACCTGAGTCTCATTTCTCATAAACAAAGCAATAATCCTTCATAAAGTCAAAAGGCAAAAATTAAATGTCAAAAGTTTAAATTCAGTAGGATAGGAAAAATTTACTCAATATTCAGTTTTTATTTCAGTACTAATTGGTGACTATTATAAGTTCTTTTTCGTTCTCAAAAATCAAACTGATTTAATAGTTATTTTCAAGCAAGTTCTGATGGTACTTGTTGCCAAAGTAAACGATATAATTGTATTGGTTCGTCTTTTCCTTTAACCATGACTGGTGGAATTTTTTCTAAGGGAAATTGATCTTCTTTTAGCTTTTCTTGTGTAGTTTGACTAATCATGATTTCGTCAGCTTTTGCTTCACTACATATTCGGCTAGTAACATTCGTTGTATCACCAATAGTTGCATATTGAATTAACTTTTCTGAACCAATATTTCCGGCTGCTACTTTACCAGAATTAATTCCTATATGGATAGCAATTGGTTCTTGATGACGTTTTTCTCTCTGCTTATTGAAACTACGAACAGCCCACTGCATATCAATTGCTGCTTTAATCGCTTTTTCTACATCATTAGCAGTTTGATAAGGAGCACCCCAAATAGCAAATAAAGCATCTCCAATATATTTTTCCAGAGTTCCTTCATACCTAAAAACAATATCTTCTACCATGATTTTAAAATATTCATTCAACATAGATATTATTTGGCGTGGCTCCATTGTTGAAGACATTTTTGTAAAGCCACTAATATCAGAAAATAAAGCAGTTACTTCTGTATCAATTATTTCTAATTTTTCTGTTTCTTTAAGTTTTCTAGCTACAGTTTTAGGAAAGAAGCGCTCTAATTTATTTCGGATAATTGCTTCTACTTGTATCTTATTATAAAGTTGAGTATTCTCTATAGCGATCGCTGCTTGATTAGCTAAACCTGTCAGAAATTCAACATCTTCATCAGAATAAACATTTGATAATGATAAATTATCAGCATATAATACTCCAATTATTTTATCTCTAGGTTTAAGGGGTATACAAACGGCTCCATGAATTGATTGAGAAACAATTGATTCTGGATTATCGAAGCGCTGATCGAGGCAAGCATTTGTGGTTAAAAAAGTTGTACCTTTTTCTAGGGCAAAGTTAGTAATATTTTTGCTATAAAATCGACCTTCAGTCTGAATTCCTTCTCTCCCTTTTACTGATTTTTGTTCAAGTTCTCCAGTTGTTTCATTCACTAAAAGAATCACAGCTCGATCTACTTTGATAATCTGAAATAGCAATTCAAGAATTTTTTCTAGTAATATTTCTAGTTCAGTGGGAGAAGAAAGCTGTTTGCTTACTTCCAACAAAATTTTTAATTTGTCTACTGCTTGAAGATTACTATCTTTTTCCTTCAGTTTTACCACTGATAATGAATCATCTTGTTGCTGGTCTAATAGTTCGTTTAACTCTGTGGGAGTAAACTCTTGTAAGTATTGTTTAACGATATTTGTCGGACTTATATCTTGTGCTTGACTAGAATTAGTAACAAATTTAAAAATTGCATTCCCACAATGAATTAAATCTCCCTCTTTGAGTATGCAACTATCAATTTTAATTCCATTAACAAAGGTACCATTACTACTATTTTGATCGACAATATTCACACTATCTTGAGAAATTATAACTTGTGCATGATGACGGGAAACACTTGTTTCGTGAGTAATAGCAATAATATTATCTCTTTCTCTACCAATAGTAATTTCACCGGTGGGTAATTCATATACTTTTTCATTGCCAGTATCTGGAGCATAGATGAAATATGGCATTTACTGTACCTCCTAAGTAGTATTATTAATTAAATATATAGCAGTCCTCGACACAGTTATGCAGAAGACTTAGATTTTATATGACAAATCCCTATTCTCTATTCTCATAAATAATACTAAATCCAGTTGATATATTATCCTTATGGAGATAGGGTGTAGGGGAAGATGAGGAGAGGATTTAATTAAATTCTATAAAGTATTTTTGATAACCGGATTTAGTATAATTTACGGAAATTGGATGAATATTAAAACCCACATTCCGCACTTCAAAATTTAGTATAAAAAATCAGGAGTTAGGAGGAATGAGTCAGGAGTCATGTCAAATCCGGTTGAACATATATAGTTGGGGGAATTAGGAGACCCACCCGCGAGTCCTTCCCAGGAGGATAATGTGGGGATTAGGGGAGATTGAAGGCTTGAAGTATAGTTATAAACATATACTATATAACCGAATTCTATATCAGGAGAAAAAAATAGTGGTTAATAGGAGTAAAGAATTAAATATAAATACTTAATATTTTCCTGAAAATTTGACTTTGAGAAAGGTAAATGAATACGATCTATATAGTATAAATACTGATAGAACCTCCGATTTTTATACTACTTTTAATTTTACAAGTTGACCTGCGGAATGTGAGTTAAAATCCTATGGAAAAAAACCAGTATTTGAGCTTCTAACAAATACTGGTTTTTTTAGTTTTAAAATAGTTTATTTTAAAATTGAGTAAGTATAACAGTTGAAGCAAAGGTTAGAATAGATAAAAAGCTTAAAACTCAGACAACGCAAGATTTTTCCTTCTCTCCTAGATAACTAAAGCCTTCTGTCCTAGATAACTAAAGCTTTTTCTCCTAGATAACTAAAGCCTTCTGTCCTAGATAACTAAAGCCTTCTTTCTTCTGCTATATGGCTAAACTTATTTCATAAATGAACCTACTACACCATTCATATCACTATCTAAAGGATCGCCCAAAGCAGTAAATTTCCACACTGTTTTATCTCGATAAATAGCTCCCATTAACATTGATATTTTACCCTGATAAGCGCCATTACCAGATAAAGTATATTTAGCTATTTCTATTCCTTTATTATCAATAGCTCTAACAAAAGCATTTTCTACCATCCCAAATTGTTGCTTCCTTTCTTTAGCTTGATAAATGCTTACTGCTAAGATAATTTTTTGGTATTTTTCAGGAATAGAATTTAGTTTAAAAATTATTTGTTCATCATCTCCCTCTCCTTCTCCCGTAAGATTATCTCCTGAATGAATTACTGTCTTATCATTCGATTCTAAATGACCATAATAAATTACATCTTCTTTGTAGTTTTTGAGCTTGTCATTTTCTTGTAATAAAATTGCATAACCATCAAGGTCAAAATCCCATCTATTACCGAATAAACCAGCTAAACCACTTGCAGATTTAGCAACATCCCATCCTAGACCCATTGTCAGTCGTGATAGATCGTATTCACTTTTATTAAGTACAATTTTTTGTCCTTTTTCGAGCTTAATAGTCATGTATTTAGTACCCTTTATAAAGTATGAAAATTTTTCAATTTAGTTAATCTGATTTTTGCTGATAGCAATGAACTGTCAAAAGTCTGCTTTCTAGTATTTATTTTGCTATCTGGATTTGAAAATTTATTGTATATCAAACACCATAATATAGTTAAATCAAATTGTTTAAGAGCTGATTTTTACTATTCCGATTCACTTATTTGGTCAATTACTAATTTTACAACTGATCACTGAAATAACCTGCCCACTTTAACCAAATTAATTCAGATCGCTACTTCCTACCAGATACCCAATTAAATCCATATTGATAAAATTGGTCTGCCTCTTTATGACCTGAAAAATATTTCTCTTCTTTAACAATCATAATTTGAGAGTTAATATTTTTCAGCAATGCTGCAACACAAAAACTACAATTACTATTTGGATTATTCAATTCTAGATAGACTTCTTCATCATTACTAATTTGTAAGCATTCAGCTATTAGCATTTCCTACAGAATGCTACGCAAACAGATGCATGAAAACATTCAAGCAATTACTAAGGTTAGCGGATAATCTTTTTCTTTCGGTCTGAATGCGGAGCAAACATATTTCACTCCTTGGAGACTAATTCCTCCTTCGGTACGATAATGAAATAACTCATAGCTGATAGCTGATAGCTGACCGCTGAATGCTTACACTAATTTTAAAGAACATCCTTCCGCGCACTGACTTAAAATCTTCAGCACCTTCATATATGAAACAAAAAAATAATATTCTTTGAATTAAATCAGGTCTGAAAATATACATATTTTCACCATCATTTGCTTGACCTGTTCGGTCATCTTTATCCAAATAAATGTAAGGTGAAGTTTTTCTTGAGCCAAAGTTTTCCCCTAATGGTTGAATAACTCCCTTTTCACCATTCATCATTTCGTACATACATCCTAAATCTAAATCTGGCGCACTATTACTGCCAAAGATTTTTCTTATCCAACCACTTTGATTATTTGTAATAGCTTCCCAATTCAAATTAACATGAACTATAACAGGGTCAGCACTCTCATTTTTGCCCAAGTCTATATTATGAAAATCCCCAGTTTTTTCTAGTTTAATAACCACAATTTTTGATTTTTTTAGCTAACAACAAAATATTTAGGTATTCCTAAAGATGTAAGAATATTAGTTGCTATATCTCCTTAACGACCAGGAGGTAGAAGAGAGAAATCGTTACTTATTTAGCACTACCAATATTTAAACTTTAATTTTCCAAGTTTTGGGTTTTAGCTATAGCAAAACCCAAATTGAAAGTACTATCTATAGTTATTAGTAAACATATTTCTCGACAAAAGTTTGTAAACCTGCGTTATATCCTGTTCCCACAGCTTGAAATCTCCACTCATTATTTTTTTTATAGAGACGACCAAATTCTATTGCAGTTTCTCTCGAAAAGTCTTCTTCTAATTCATACTTAGTTATTTCTTCTTGAGTCTCCAAATTGTAAACTCTAATAAACGAATTTTTAACTTGCCCAAAGTTTTGTCTTCTTTTTTCTGCATCGTGGATAGTCACAACAAAAAGTAGTTCTTCAATCGTAGAATTAACATTAGTTAAATCTACTTCTATTGTTTCATCATCTCCTTCTCCTTCTCCAGTTCTATTATCTCCCCAATGCTTGACTGCACTATCTGGTGATTTTAAATTATTGTAGAAAATAAAGTATTCATCTTCAGGGATTTTACCATTATCTCCTAACATAAATACAGAAGCATCTAAGTCAAATTCTACACCTGTATCAGTAGGATTAACATCCCATCCTAAACCAACACCTACTTTTGCTAGACCTGGTGCATCTTTAGAAAGATTAATTCTGTGACCTTTGCTAAGTTTAACAGACATTTATTACCCTCTTTTTTTACTAAATAGTTTCAAAAATTCTTTAAGGTGATATAGCGCTACGCACAAGTCAGAAGTCAGAAGTAATCTCTGACTAAGTTTGAGCATTTATAAACGTCCTAACTTATTTACGTAGTGCTATATTTGATATTTTTCAGGTCGGAATAATTTATGGATATACAGTTGAGAAAACAAGATGAAAATTAGGAAGGCAACATAAATCAATTTATACCCTTAAGCAAGACACCTTTTTTTATTGCATTTTGTGTCTTGTAGTTTTCAGGATTATCAAATAGTAAAATAGTAAAAAGATATTCTGACTTTGATTAGTAAATTAATTTAGTTTCTCTAAACTCTGTGACAAAATATCAAGATATATTATTTATTTCTTTTGCCTCCTGACTCCTGTTATATATCTTAAACTTTGATGATTTTTTGAGTAAATTTAGAGAAGTTTTTATTGATTTGCCTCTTAATTTGTTGAGCAGATTTTACTGCCTAGAATTACAACGATATCCTTAACCAATTTCTATTGGAGTGGAATATTTTTGACCCATTTATCACTGCTCCAAGAATTAACTATAGATTAGATATTTGGGATTACATCAAAATTACTCTCTCATCCAAAATGCTAATTCCAAATTTACCGTTACCGAATAGTTAAGGTTTAAAGCATCTCTTTCTTCTATAAGAACGGAAGATTTTTTGACCGAAAAATTTGGGTAGTTACCCCTCCTCTTTTAAGAGGATAAAAAAAATAAAATTCCGTATTTTCTTGCCTCCTTATTCCAGAGGTACTGATAACTGACTAACTGATAACTGATAACTGAAATGACTCATTCATAACTTCTACAAGAATCAACTGCAAATTGGATATTTGGGATGACAGAAAAATCTCTTTCTCATCCAAAATGCTAATTCCAAATTTACCGTTACCGAATAGTTAAGGTTTAAAGCATCTCCTTCTTCTATAAGAACGGAAGATTTTTTGACCGAAAAATTTGGGTAGTTACCCCTCCTCTTTTAAGAGGATAAAAAAAATAAAATTCCGTATTTTCTTGCCTCCTTATTCCAGAGGTACTGATAACTGACTAACTGAAATGGCTCATTCATAACTGCTCCAAGAATCAACTGCAAATTGGATATTTGGGATTACAGAAAAATCTCTTTCTCATCCAAAATGCTAATTCCAAATTTACCGAATAGTTAAGGTTTAAAGCATCTCCTTCTTCTATAATAGCGGAAGATTTTTTGACCGAAAAATTTGGGTAGTTACCCCTCTTCATTTTCAGAGGATAAAAAAAATAAAATTCCGTATTTTCTTGCCTCCTTATTCCAGAGGTACTGATAACTGACTAACTGAAATGACTCATTCATAACTGCTCCAAGAATCAACTGCAAATTGGATATTTTGGATTACAGAAAAATCACTTTCTCATCCAAAATGCTAATTCCAAATTTACCGAATAGTTAAGGTTTAAAGCATCTCCTTTTTCTATAATAGCGGAAGATTTTTTGACCGAAAAATTTGGGTAGTTACCCCTCTTCATTTTCAGAGGATAAAAAAAATAAAATTCCGTATTTTCTTGCCTCCTTATTCCAGAGGTACTGATAACTGATAACTGAAATGACTCATTCATAACTTCTCCAAGAATCAACTGCAAATTGGATATTTGGGATGACAGAAAAATCTCTTTCTCATCCAAAATGCTAATTCCAAATTTACCGTTACCGAATAGTTAAGGTTTAAAGCATCTCCTTCTTCTATAAGAACGGAAGATTTTTTGACCGAAAAATTTGGGTAGTTACCCCTCCTCTTTTAAGAGGATAAAAAAAATAAAATTCCGTATTTTCTTGCCTCCTTATTCCAGAGGTACTGATAACTGACTAACTGATAACTGATAACTGAAATGACTCATTCATAACTTCTCCAAGAATCAACTGCAAATTGGATATTTGGGATGACAGAAAAATCTCTTTCTCATCCAAAATGCTAATTCAACATTTACTGTTACCAAATAATTAAGGTTTAAACCCTCTCCTTATAAAGTAAAAAAAAGAAAAAATCTTTTTAGTCAATCCTCTTCGTTTTAAGGAGAGGTAATTGTTAATTGTTAAACAGTTTATTACTTAATCAATTATCATATTTCTGTACAAAGCTTTCTAAACCAGAGTTATAACCTTCTCCAACAGCTTGAAATTTCCATTCACCGCTTTTTTTATACAATTTACCGAACTCTATAGCTGTTTCCCTAGAAAAATCTTCTTCCAACTCATATTTAGTTATTTCTTGTTGAGTTTCTCCATCATAAATTCTGATATAAGAATTTCTTACTTGTCCGAAATTTTGTCTTCTTTTATCTGCTTCATATATAGTGACAACAAAAATAATTTCTTCAATGGCAGAATCAACCTTTGATAAATCTACAGTGACAGTTTCATCATCTCCTTCTCCTTTTCCTGTACGACTATCTCCCATAGACTCTACTGAACCATCAGCAGATTTAAGGTTATTATAAAAAACAAAATATTTCTCTTGAGGAATTTTGCCACTTGCTCCTAACATAAACACAGAAACATCAAGGTCAAAATCTGAACCTGTATCTGAGACATTTACATCCCATCCTAAACCTAAAGCAGCTTTTTTCATTCCAGGCGCTTCTTTAGACAGACTTACTCTTTCACCTTTGGTGAGATTAATACTCATAAATATTTCCTTGATTTATTTACTATTTTTAACTACAAGTAGCACAACTATAGATTACGGAAAACGATTACAATCAAATTTTAATTAGGGCTTGCTGATTAAATATCAAAGCATTGACTGATATTAGTTTGCTGCCTTTTTTTGCCTTTAAAAAGTGCCAGCTTTTCGGCTCAACAAAAAGCTAGTTTTTTGGGACTATTATGGCAGAAAAATCAAGGAACAATTTTTCCGACTACCTCCTCTATAATTCCCATTTCTCCCCTCCTGGGAGGGGTCAGGGGTGGGTTGTCTTCCCCTCCTGGGAGGGGTCAGGGGTGGGTTGTCTTCCCCTCCTGGGAGGGGTCAGGGGTGGGTTGTCTTCCCCTCCTGGGAGGGGCTAGGGGTGGGTTGTCTCCTGTCTCCTACCCCTACTAAAAGACTTTTTCAGCAAACCCTAATTAAGATGTCTAATTATGACAAAAGTCTGATTAAAACCAACCTTTACTATTTGGTAATGACATGAAAACCTAAATAGTATCTGCCAAAAAATTTCTCTGATTAGGAGCGGGAAACGAGAAAAGTTTGAGCATTAGTTCAACTCTATTAATGGACTGTGTGATGTTCAAAAATTTTTGAATATCAAAAAATTTCCTTGGTTTTGCTATTATGAAATACCTCAAGTTTCACTTAGTCGAATTTTTAAGAGTTCTCGCTCATATTGAAACTAAAATATCTCATTTTTTTTCATAAAATACTAAATAAATTATACCATTCTCAAGAAGTATTTCTACATTGATTTTTTTCTAGTAAAAGCCTGCTCTACTTAGCAGGCTAAAAAAAAAGACGCTGCATATTTAATCAAAAAAACCCTAAAGCCATTGAATATAAACTTTTGAGCTAATTTACAACTTGATAAATAGCGTCCAAAATTTACCATGTTCTACTTATAAGCCGAAAAATTGGTTTGACCATCAAGGAAAATTGGGATTGCGCATTGAACCAATAATAATTTATTTTCAACTATGATATAGATAGCAATCTTATTTTAACAGCCTTCAGCTGAAACTCAGGAGAAGGCTGTTAAAAAGTAGCATAACTAACTCCTAATAGCTGAATGCTTACGATTAACTAACCTTTCTTGTACCCCAAATAATAATGATTGATTTTCCTTCTTTTCGCTGATAAATATTTTGCTGAACACTCTGCAAAATTCCCCTTAATTCCTACCTCCTAATTCCTTGATTGAATAATTTGTTTCTGATATTCATCTTCTGTCATTAAATCTGTGCTACTTTCCACACGATCTAAAAATACTAGACCTTCTAGATGATCATATTCATGCTGAAAAATTCTAGCAACAAAATCTGTTAATTCTTGTCTTTCTAGTTTTCCTTCTCGGTTAGTATATTCTACGTTTATTACTCTATATCTTGGTACTAAACCCCTAATTCCTGGCACACTTAAACAACCTTCCCACCCCTTAATTCTATCTTCTGAATAAGATATTAATTTAGGGTTAATCATAGCTGTCGGCTCCATTTTTGGTGCATTTGGATATCTGAGATTGGGTCTAGATGCAACAATGAATAAGCGATCGCTAATTGAAACTTGTGGAGCAGCTATTCCTACACCATTGGTTTCAATTATTGTGACAATTAAATTATCGATTAGCTCCTGTAAATTTTTATCCCAAATATTATTAATAGGTTGCGCCTGATATCGTAATATTTTATTGCCTAACTGAGCTACTTGTAATACTGCCATAATTTTTTTCTATGCAAAATTTACTTCTAGCTGCTTGCTAGTGAATCAATTATATGAACTTATTGGGTCAGATGATAAAACAGTACGTTTTTTGGCATTTGACAATAAATTTTGGTTGTAAGGGAGTAGGGAGTAGAGAAATGTCCGCACCCTATTTGCATAGTGCTATAAAACAGCAAATTTTTATCCTCACCTTAATTCCAAGTTATATCAAATCTCAAAAATTGTGCTTTGGCTATAAGTAAAAGTAGCCGTTTAGTTTACCTGTACAGTAGGATTGAAAAAATACAGAATAACTTAATTCCAAAGTAGGAATACATATTCCATCACTTCGGAGTGAAGCATGAAAGATTTTTGTTTGAGAGTCGAATTACAAGTCTTTTAGTAGGGGTAGGAGACAGGAGACAACCCACCCGCGGGTCCCGACCGTGGAGGGGAAGACAACCCACCCCTGACCCCTCCCAGGAGGGGAGAAAAGGGAATGAGCGAGGAGGTAGGAGCGGGCGTTTTGTTCCTTAATTTTTCTGCCCAAATCTTGACCAAAATCCGCTCCTAAATTGAACCATTACCACTTAAAACCTCGCATTTTTTGATACTTAAAAAGGCACTTACCTTTATCTATAAAAACTTTTAGATTTAATCAGCAAGCCCTAATTAGTATAACTCCAATTTTATAGAAAAAAATAGGGAATCAAGAATTTTAATTAACTCCTCTACTCCCTACTTTTTATTCTTAGAGCCTCTGATTAGGAAAATTAAAAAAGCAATAACTAGGATTGAAATTACCCCAATCTATTCAAGGAATTTCAAGAGTTAATTCTTTGAGAATACTTCAAACCAAAATATTTATTCCTTCTTTCTTCAAATAAAGTAAAGTTAAATAATTATCCTCTTAATCGAGATGGTAAGTTACCAGTACGCAACTGAAAACTTAAGTTCTGACCATTACGATTAACTTCCAATTCCAACAAACTACCCACTGTTTTATTCTGAACAATTTGTTGCACATTTTCAGATTCAGTAATAGTTTTATTATCAATTCTTTGAATTATATCTCCTGGTTGTAAACCACTTTTATCAGCTGGAGATCCAGGCACAACTTGCATAATTAATACCCCTCGATCACTGAATAACCGAACATTTGTATTTAAGCTTCGATCAAGTTCTTGTTTAAGTTCAGGTGTAAGAGTTTGCATCGCAATACCCAAATAAGCGTGTTCTGCTTTACCCCCCTTAATTAATTGTTGAGCAATTTGTTGAGCATTATTGATAGGAATTGCAAATCCTAAGCCTTGAGCACCATCAATAATAGCCGTATTAATACCAACCACATCACCATTTTGATTGAGTAGAGGGCCACCAGAATTACCAGGATTAATCGCAGCATCTGTCTGAATAAATCCTACTCGCTTATCTGGAACACCCACATCACTACTAGAACGACCCGTAGCACTAATAATACCAACTGTTACAGAATTATCTAAACCCAGAGGGTTGCCAATAGCGATCGCCCATTCTCCAGGTTGCAAGTTATTTGAATCTCCCACAGTTACGGTAGGGAGGTTATTAGCATCAATTTTAATCACAGCTACATCAGTAACAGAGTCTGTGCCCAAAACTCTACCTTGTAAGCGACGACCATCTTTAAGCACAACTTCTACAGTAGTTGAACCCTCTACAACGTGAGCATTAGTGAGAATTTTACCATCAGAACTAATGATAAAACCAGAGCCAGTACCTTGCTCAACTGGTCCAGAACGTGAAGGAGGTTCATAACCATAGAAATCTTCTGGTATTCCTCGACCAAACATATTAGGTCGTTGACTGAATGTTCGAGAAGCATTAATCCTAACTACTGCCGGACCAACTTTTTGGACTGCATCTACAATAAAGTTGCCATTGGAAATAGGTGCTCTAACTGGTAACCAATTAGACTTTTCTGATTTAGAAGTACCATAACTATTAGAAGATGATTGAACTATCTGTGTTGAATTTTCCGAAGAGCTAGTTGTCTGTGGGAATATGATGCGTTGGCCCAACAATGCTCCTCCAGCTCCTGCCAATATTAATAGATAGGTTAAAGGTTGTTGCCAAAATACTTTGTCTGTGGTTCTTTTCATTGTTATTTGTTTATGTTTGTAATTGGTTCGTCTGTTAAGAATGAATAACCAGGGTTTAGCTTCCTGATGAATAATTTTTCTTTAATTTTTACTACAATACCTCTGGGGTTTATTACTTATTTTTTACTGCTGAATGTTTAAATAAGATAGCGATATGTTAAATTTAACACTGATCGAAAATGATGTCCGGTTATTTAGAATTAGTGATTTTACACCTATAACAGGGAAAAGGGAGCAGTAGGAAAAACATTTCCCTGTCTAAATACCATTATCAGTTTTTGTCCGTGCCCTATTTGTCTATCTATATCTATTGGTGTTGCACAGTGACAAATGATTTTAGATTTTTGATAAAAAGGATTAAGGGCGTTGCTGATTTTGACTATGATTTTTCTTTAATGGGGATAATGCTCCGCATCCCTATCGATAACGCCTAACTATTAACTGAAAAGGATTTTAGATTTTGCCAAATTTATCTCAACGTTAGCCCTTGACCCGCGCTCTCCCGCAGGGGAGCACAGAGATGGGAAAACCAATCAATAAGAGCGGTTTTACAGATAATCTGTTAACATACAAATATTGCTCAGGCCAAAAATCAAGGTTAAGATTGCTGTAACTTTTTAATCAAGTCGCCGAGGGGCACTCGGAGAAGTTAAACGGACACGGAGGAAGTGTTAGACTGGCAAGCCAGCATTTTCCAGTGAGGTGTCAACCCGTCCTGAATCTTTCAAGTGGCTTAGTCTGTTTGATTGATGGATGGGAATCGGTGCGCTGTCTCGTAGAGCAGCGTCGGGAGGATGTCAAATTTCATAGCTTGATTCAGCTAATAATTAATAATTAACAATTACCTCTTCTTTTCAAGGAGAGGATTGACTAAAAAAAAATTTTTCTTTTTTCTTGGTCGATTGGATATGGTGAGGAGACATCGCCATCCCTCGACCGCTTTTCTTCTTTAAAAGAGAGGCTTTAAACCTTAATTAGGATTTGCTGAAAAAGTCTTTTAGTAGGGGTAAGAGGCCGGATAAAGGATACAGGATACAGGATAAATCGGAATGAGCGAGCAGGTAGGAGTAATAATTGGAAGAATGATTTTTCTGCCCAACTATGCGCCTAAAGTACTAACTTTTTGAGCATGAATAGCTGGTTCCCAGGCACTTTTTTCCACTCCAAAAAGGCTAAATTCTTTATATGTCAATGCTTTTATATTTAATCAGCAAGGCCTAATTATTCGGTAAGAACAACATAGTTATATACTTGAGCAATAGATATAAAAATCTAAAAATGATTTTGTCTACTTATTTAACCCAGTCATTAAATATACAATTAATTTTCCATGACTACTTAACTAAGTTACATATAAATAAATCTACTATTATTTCTGTATTAACCTTTAGTATATTTACTATCCCTCAAAAAAATATCCGGTTGTTTTTATAGAAATCCGTTTCATATTATTTCTGCATAAACCTATAATTTATTTAATTTATTGAATGGTTGCTTATTAATAAAAAAAATGATGATTCAGATATAAATTTAACGCTAAAATTTTAGGCGTTGCTGATTATGGCTATGATTTGATAATTTTGTATTTGGGATTTTTTATTTTGAATAGTTTGAACTACTTATTATTAATATTCCCTATTTTCTATAAACCTACTTTCATACCTTAATTCAGCAATGCCAAATTTTATTCAAATAAAATTTTATTCAAAATGACTTTTTTTCCTGACTTCTGAATTATGAACCTTCTGAATGATTATCAAGTATTCAGGTATAAACAGTAATATTAGCCCATCTAACCCTTTTAATCTCAAGATATAAACTGTAAAAATAACTACTTGTTTACCACGATAAAATTGCTATAAATTTAATTTAAAATTACCAAGAAAAAACCCTTTAATCAATCTGAATATTTCGGGTTTCCACATATAAATAAAGTGTTTTTTGCAAAATTTATGAGAAACCCGACAACTAAAATTTGACAGTATAGCTTGAGGATCAACTAAGTCAATAATTCAGTTAATTAATCTTCAGCAAAAATGTAGCGATAAAGTTCATCAGCTCCAGGTTCTGGACTACCTGTACCAAACTCAACTGCTTCAGCAATCAAATTTTCAATCTTTTGATCTATTGCTTTTAACTCTGCAACATCCGCCAAATTATGCTCTGTCAGATAAGCTGTAAATTGCTCGATCGGGTCACGAGAAAACCAATATTCCTTTTCTTCCTTGTCCCGTAATTCATCAGGGTCAGCCAAAGAATGTCCTCGGAATCGATAAGTTAAAGCTTCAATTAAAGTCGGTCCTTCACCAGCACGAGCTCTAGCAACAGCCTCTTGAGCAGCAGAATTTACTGCCAATACATCCATACCATCAACCTCCACACCTACCATACCAAAGGCATGAGCTTTCTTATAAATCTCAGGTTCAGAAGTAGCCCGTTCGTGAGCCATACCAATTGCCCACTTATTATTCTCCACTACATAAATAATTGGTAATTTCCACAAAGTGGCCATATTGAGACATTCAAAAAATTGGCCGTTATTACAAGCTCCATCTCCAAAGAAACAGGCCGTCACTTGGTCTGCAGCTTCATCCCCCATAGTTTCCCGACGATATTTACTCTGAAAAGCAGCCCCAGTTGCTACAGGAATGCCTTCAGCAACAAAAGCATAACCTCCTAATAAATTATGTTCAGCAGAGAACATATGCATTGACCCACCACGACCTTTAGAACAACCTGTAGCTTTACCAAATAATTCAGCCATAACTTCCCGTGCTGGTACGCCAGCACTTAAGGCATGAACATGGTCTCTATAAGTACTGCAAACAAAATCTTCATCTTGGCGCATAGCTTTAATCACACCAGAAGAAACTGCTTCTTGTCCATTATAAAGATGAACAAAGCCAAACATTTTACCTCGATAATACATTTCAGCACACTTATCTTCAAACAAGCGCCCTAAAACCATATCTTCGTATAATATTAATCCTTCTTCTTTAGTAATTTTTATACTCTTGGTATCAAAAGTAGGTAATGTACGTTCTTGGATCATTTTATTTATTCTAAGCTAGTATTATTATTGACTACTCCCCGGAGGTCAGTCACGGGGATTCTAAGTAGATACTACGCAACAGGATAAATCCTTGCTGCTCCCTCTATTCTTAGCTGACCAAAGATATATTCTTTGGGGACAATTTCCGCGGTGCCCCTACACAGTTGGCTTAAGTCTAAACTTAGCTTTCTGCTTACTTTTGCGATGATATTTGCAGCCCCATTACAAGTCAAAGGTTTAGTCAAAGGCTCCAACGAATTTATATTGAGTAGTTTATAAGAAAATTGTGTGTTAGAGCAAACAAATGTCACTAGCTTTTTACCGATAAAGTTCTATAAAGCTTGAAATACCCCTTGCTTTAGAGAAGAGATAAAAATAATATGTTCGTCTTAACGATAGCTTTATATAATCTGATAAAAATTTAGATAAACCCTAAATATATAGGGCAAATTTGGTTCCTTAAGTAATTTTAAGGTGCTAGAATTAAAAATGAAGTAGTCAATATACTAATACAAAAATTTATGCATTCTAGCCGACTCCAAACTATGGGACGCACTTAAACAGTAGAATCAAAACTTATGTTGAGATTGTGGCTGCGGGGTCTAAGTTTTTGAACTTAAATATTTAGAAATGTCCGAAAACTAAGTTTTTGCCCAGGCATTACAATAGTTGAAGATTAATTATCACTAAAGGTATATTATTAGGACGGGTATATTATTTTCTTTGTAAGATGTATAACAGACTAGGAGAGAATCGGGAATTCTGAATATTTCTGTTTTCTGACTTTAAAAGTGGCTGTAGCTCCAACTATTCCTCGCGTTTTAGTGAAGAGGTGGTCGAAAAGAGTGGTAAAATGACAAAAATATTTCTAAATTTAGTCAGCAATATCGTATACTATAGGCTAACATAATAACCTAATTATAGTAAATCATATTAACTAGCCTTTGAGGAAGTGCACTGTGCGGATTCCATTAGATTATTACCGAATTTTGGGTTTACCAATTCAGGCTACTGTCGAACAGTTACGACAGGCACATCGCGACCGCACTCAGCAGTTTCCGAGAAGAGAGTATTCGGAGGCAACTATTGTCGCCCGCAAACAACTTGTAGACGAAGCTTATGCTATTCTGTCAGACCCAGAACAACGGCAAACCTACGATGGCAGTTTTCTGAGTAAAACCTACGAGCCAGAATTAAAACAAGTAAGTCCAAGCTCTGAGATAAATCTGGAAAAAGCACAAGAAGAAGAGAAAGAAACAAAACTTCAACAAACAGAAGAAATTCCCCCAAAAGTAGTTTCTAGGCATTTAACAAGAGGGATAAGCTCTCACGGTATAGAAAGTCCAGTTAGCCATGAGTTTGACCCAAACACTCCCAGTATAGAAATAGAAGATAGACAGTTTGTGGGCGCTCTCTTAATTTTACAGGAATTAGGAGAATATGAGTTGATCTTAAAGCTGACCCGTCCCTATCTAATTAATAATAGTATTGCAGTCAAAGATGGCCGTTTTGGAGACCCAGTATTAGTACTACCAGATATTGCCCTAACAGTTGCTTTAGCAAATTTAGAATTAGGTAGAGAGCAATGGCAACAAGGACAATATGAAAGTGCAGCAACAGCTTTAGAAGCAGGTCAGGGATTATTGCTACGAGAAAACCTATTTGTCCAAATTAGAGGAGAAATACAAGCTGACCTCTATAAGCTACGTCCTTATAGAATAATGGAATTAGTCGAACTACCAGAAGAAAAAGCATTAGACCGTCGCCGTGGGTTAGAAATTCTTCAAGATATGTTGAATGAAAGAGGAGGAATTGATGGTCAAGGTAACGATCAATCTGGATTAGGGGTAGAAGATTTTCTGAAGTTTGTTCAGCAGCTACGTCACCACTTAAGCATGGCAGAACAAAAGAAATTATTTGAGTCTGAAGCTCATCGTCCTTCTGCCGTTGGTACATATTTAGCAGTTTATACTTTTTTAGCTCAAGGGTTTGCCCAAAAACAACCAGCCTTAATTCGTAAAGCTAAGTTTATGCTGATACAATTGGGTAGGAGTCAAGATGTCAATCTAGAGAAAGCTGTCTGTTCATTACTTTTAGGACAAACTGAAGAGGCTAGTAGATCGTTAGAACTAAGCCAGGAACACGAACCTTTATCCTTTATTAAAGAAAATTCTCAAGAATCTCCAGATTTACTACCAGGTTTGTGTCTCTATGCTGAACATTGGTTGACGGAAGAAGTCTTTCCACATTTCCGCGACCTATCTGACAAGTCAGCCTCTTTGAAAGACTATTTTGCCGATCGCCACGTTCAAGCTTATCTAGAAGCTTTGCCTGCTGAAGCAGAAGCAACTAATCAATGGGTAGTTGTTCAACCGCGTCGCGATCGCGATACAGAAGAAACATTATATCAAAAAGAAACAGACCAATCTTCAGTGTTAGATTTGGGACAAAAACGTATATCTAGTATGGGTAGCGCTGCTACTGCCACTATGGCCTCAACTAGCACTAGAACTTCCAATCAACTAGAAGCTAGTTCCGATCACTCACTTGAAGAAGCAGAGAAATTATCTTCTATAGATATGCAAAAACAAGGAAATTCCTTGAACTATAGTCGCTATTCAGAGAGAGTTAGAGAAAGGAGTAGAAGTAGTTTACCTCAGTTAAATGAAAATATGTCAGTGGGTAGTAAAGAATTACCCCAATCAATGTTTGAGCAAAGTCCACGCAGAACATCAACCAGAAGAGAACCTGTTAAGATTGGTCGTTTAATATTAATAGCAGTTTTGGGGCTATTAGCAATAGGATTGATTGGGTTCGTGGCAATTAAAACTATTGGCTGGTTAGCAAATGCTTTAGGCTTAGGTAGGGAACAACCGATAGTACAACTGGATAGACCTCCATTGGAAATTCCAGAACTTAATCAGGTCAGTCTCGCAGCATCAGGTCCAATGACAGAAGAAGCCGCACGCCTAACTATTCAAAGTTGGTTAGATACTAAGGCTGCAGCTCTAGGCCCTAATCATCAGACTGGACAATTACAAAATATTCTCGTAGATCCAGCACTGGAACGTTGGTTACCTACGGCTAATGCTCTGAAGCGAGAGAACTCTTATCGAAAGTATGAGCATAGTTTAGAGATAAAAAATTTAAATATGAGTAACACAAATACCAATCAAGCTCAAGTAGATGCTCAAGTTAGAGAAAAAGTAGAGTTTTATGATAATGACAGATTAACCAATTCTCAAAATGATAACTTACTTGTTCGTTACGACTTGGTTCGTCAAGATGGAAAATGGAAAATTCGTAATTGGAATGTACTCCAATAACTTTTGGCGTTGGTGAAGCGTATGTATGATATTAATCTTAACTATCCCAATCAGTATATTATTCTATGCAACTTCTTATACTTCTGCCACTTTTAATCAGGATATTTATTAGTAATTTTTAGTATAATTATAAGATATATTTATTAATTGATAATATTATGATTTATTATAAATTCAGTAATGTTAAGAAACCGTAACATTAGAAATCTAGAATTGCCTATAAACCCGTATGTATACTCATAATCTTTGAGTAAGCACTCTTGACCAAATCTGAAATTTTCTGCAAGATATACATTGAAAGGCGATCCCGGCGATCCCAAAAAAATGTTGTTCTTATGGTTTCTACATATCTAGAAACTCTCAAGAGCATTCAAGTATTTGTTGGGTAGGGAAAAAAAGTCCTTCAAAAAAACAAGAAAATTAGATGCAATTTCCTGTTAGATTTTGGGAAATGAAATACTAAAAACTGTCAAAAAATAGGAGAACATATAGAATGGTTCAAGAACGTCCACCCCTAGAAGAGATGACTTTGAGACAACTACGCAAAGTCGCTAGTGAGCTAGGTATATCTCGTTACAGCAGAATGCGTAAAGCACAACTACTGGCATCAGTGATGGAAGCTCAAGGTATTAGCCATAATACCCCATCCGCTCCACCTTCAACATTAGAAACACAAGAAGAGGTGGAAGCAAAAAAATTTGAATTAGGGCAAGAAAACAACAATGATGATTTTCTTTCATCCATTGATGAAGGTTTAACAGATTTACCCAATGGGTATACTCAAAGCCGAATAGTTTTAATGTCACGAGATCCAGAGTGGGCATACGCCTATTGGGATATTCCTAATGGACAGAAAGAAGAGTTACGTCGTCAGGGGGGACAGCAGTTAGCGCTGCGTATCTATGATGTGACTGACATCAAATTAAGCTACCAAAGCCCTCATAGTATTCAGGAATATCCTTGTGATGAATTAGCTCGTGAATGGTACATACCAATTCCAGTAAGCGATCGCGACTATGTTGTGGAAATAGGGTATAGATGTGCTGATGGTCGGTGGTTAGTTTTAGCTAGTTCTGAGCGAGTGCATATTCCACCAGTTTATCCCTCAGATTGGATTGATGACCAATTCATTACAGTGAGTTGGGATGAAGATTTACGTGGCAAAACCTTTATGGAACTGCTTCCTGCCAGTCGCCAAATTTCTTTTCATGATCATCCCGATGATATTTATGAAGAGATGTACGGCATAGCTGAAGTCGAGAATCAAAGGATTGCTGGTTCCATGTTTGGCTCTATTCAAATGGTTCCTGGTTCAGGCCAAATGATAGAAGAAGGAGTCAGTTCATATGCTATGGCATCAGGTGTAGGAATGTGGTCATCTGGTGCTAATATCTCTGGAGCTACTCAAACCATGTCCGGTGTAGGTCAAACTATGTCTGGTGCAGGTTTAACTGCTTCGGGTGTAGGTCAAACTATGTCTGGTGCAGGTTTAACTGCTTCGGGTGTAGGTCAAACTATGTCTGGTGCAGGTTTAACTGCTTCGGGTGTAGGTCAAACTATGTCTGGTGCAGGTTTAACTGCTTCGGGTGTAGGTCAAACTATGTCTGGTGCAGGTTTAACTGCTTCGGGTGTAGGTCAAACTATGTCTGGTGTTGGTTTAACTGCTTCGGGTGTAGGTCAAACTATGTCTGGTGCAGGTTTAACTGCTTCGGGTGTAGGTCAAACTATGTCTGGTGTGGGTTTAACTGCTTCAGGCATGGGCATGGGCATGAGTATGTCTGGCGTGGGTTTAACTGCTTCAGGGGTAGGTCAAACTATGTCTGGTGTGGGTTTAACGGCTTCAGGGGTAGGTCAAACTATGTCTGGTGTGGGTTTAACTACTTCAGGCATGGGCATGAGTATGAGTATGTCTGGCGTGGGTTTAACGGCTTCAGGGGTAGGTCAAACTATGTCTGGTGTGGGTTTAACGGCTTCAGGGGTAGGTCAAACTATGTCTGGTGTGGGTTTAACTACTTCAGGCATGGGCATGAGTATGTCTGGCGTGGGTTTAACGGCTTCAGGGGTAGGTCAAACTATGTCTGGTGTGGGTTTAACTACTTCAGGCATGGGCATGAGTATGTCTGGCGTGGGTTTAACGGCTTCAGGGGTAGGTCAAACTATGTCTGGTGTGGGTTTAACTGCTTCAGGCATGGGCATGGGCATGAATATGTCTGGCGTGGGTTTAACGGCTTCAGGGGTAGGTCAAACTATGTCTGGTGTGGGTTTAACGGCTTCAGGGGTAGGTCAAACTATGTCTGGTGTGGGTTTAACTGCTTCAGGGGTAGGTCAAACTATGTCTGGTGTGGGTTTAACTGCTTCAGGCATGGGCATGAGTATGTCTGGCGTGGGTTTAACGGCTTCAGGGGTAGGTCAAACTATGTCTGGTGTGGGTTTAACTGCTTCAGGGGTAGGTCAAACTATGTCTGGTGTGGGTTTAACGGCTTCAGGGGTAGGTCAAACTATGTCTGGTGTGGGTTTAACTACTTCAGGCATGGGCATGAATATGTCTGGCGTGGGTTTAACTGCTTCAGGGGTAGGTCAAACTATGTCTGGTGTGGGTTTAACTGCTTCAGGCATGGGCATGAATATGTCTGGCGTGGGTTTAACTGCTTCAGGGGTAGGTCAAACTATGTCTGGTGTGGGTTTAACTGCTTCAGGCATGGGCATGGGCATGAATATGTCTGGCGTGGGTTTAACTGCTTCAGGCATGGGCATGGGCATGAGTATGTCTGGCGTGGGTTTAACGGCTTCAGGGGTAGGTCAAACTATGTCTGGTGTGGGTTTAACTGCTTCAGGCATGGGCATGAATATGTCTGGCGTGGGTTTAACTGCTTCAGGGGTAGGTCAAACTATGTCTGGTGTGGGTTTAACTGCTTCAGGCATGGGCATGAATATGTCTGGCGTGGGTTTAACGGCTTCAGGGGTAGGTCAAACTATGTCTGGTGTGGGTTTAACCACTTCAGGCATGGGTATGAGTATGTCTGGTGTGGGTTTAACTACTTCAGGCATGGGCATGGGCATGAATATGTCTGGTGTGGGTTTAACGGCTTCAGGGGTAGGTCAAACTATGTCTGGTGTGGGTTTAACCACTTCAGGCATGGGTATGAGTATGTCTGGTGTGGGTTTAACTACTTCAGGCATGGGCATGGGCATGAATATGTCTGGTGTGGGTTTAACCGCTTCAGGCATGGGCATGAATATGTCTGGTGTTGCTGCTTCTATGCCACCAGTTCGCCCACGCAAATTCTGGTTAGTTGCTGATGCCGAACTTATTATTTACGGTGCAACGGAACCGGATGCTACTGTCACTATTGGTGGACGACCTATTAAACTCAATTCTGATGGTACTTTCCGTTTCCAGATGGCCTTCCCTGATGGTTTAATTGATTATCCTATCATGGCAGTGGCTGTCGATGGCGAACAAAACCGCTCTATACACATGAAGTTCACTCGTGAAACTCCCGAACGTCGCACTAATACAAAGCAAGAAGCTGTTTTGGAATGGGTAAGATGAAAAATCAATAGTTAAATTATTAGAGTTGTCGCTAAATAAAGGGAAAAAATCGCTCCAACCTAGACAGAGCAATAATTCTAAGTATTTTTGCTAGCCAAGAGCTACAATCCTTACATAACAAGGTTTCTGGGAGTTTTTTAAGTTATAAAGCGACAAGTCTATTGATAGCTAAGGAATAAGTAGTGACCGCTCATTGCTAGCTTGGTAAATAACCCCTGGTAAAGTCCGGGGGTTTATCATTGAATTAGTTATACCAAATTGATAAATGTTTGCTACATAGCTAGGGTATTTCTGAGAAGTCAGTCCTCAGGCTCAGGAGTCAGTCCTCAGAATGAATGGTTTCAATACCAGTTTTTAGGTCATAAATTCTCTTTTTCTCTTGGTGCGCGTTCCCTCTCTTGGTCGGCGTTCCCATGGCGAGGAAACTTCGCCGGGATCTGACCACTTACGACTGCCATCGTCGCGGGGTTGCACCGCTCACTCCTCAATATGATTCAATAATTCTAGTAAAAAACAAATCAAAAACTGAGAGAAAATGCCTAATTTTGCAGTAAAAAATTCAAATAAAAAAATGGATATTATTTCAATACTTAAACAAGATTATCAAAAATTTCCGGCCGATCAAACCTACAGTATCTATGCAAAAAATGTTTACTTTGAAGACCCATTAAATAAATTTAGAGGAATTGACTGTTATCAAAAAATGATCGGTTTTATGAAGAGTTGGTTTAATGATATTCAGCTTGACTTACACGATATTAGTCGCTCAGGAGATTTAATTAAAACCCGCTGGACACTTAGTTGGACAGCTCCTGTGCCTTGGAAACCTCGAATGGAAATACCAGGATGGAGTGAATTGAAACTAAATACAGATGGACTTATTAACAGTCATATTGACTATTGGGATATTTCTCGACTGGATGTTTTAAAACAGGTTTTTTTAGTTGGGAATAGATAAAGAAGAAAAACAACTATACCTCAAACTTAAGAAAGACTATAATATTGACAAAAAAACAAGATTTTGGTATACCACATTTCCTCAATGCTAGAAAAATCAAAAATCCACTAAAGTTAAAATATTTGATACTCCCTGTACTTCAGGGCAGGGATTCTTAAGCAATCCAAAATTGGACTCTTAAGGGCATTATCAAACTGCCTCTACTAACTCCTTTAAGAGAAAATCTCAAAGTTGTTGATACTTTTTTCAAAATATTAGCTGCACCATTCACATCGGCATTAACTAATAAACCGTTTTGGGTTTGATATAAACCCCGTTGTCTTGATGCAGTAGCTCATGGGGGAAACCCCCAAGACCGCGCTGCATCGCTTAATTCGTTTTCCTGATGGTTTCCAGCTATCGGGTTTTTCACCAATTCTTGGCAAGAAGTCATCATCTCAAAAGCTCGCCTGTGAAGTATAAGACTCTTCTGTTTCTACAAATTCTATTCCACTTAGTTCGCACAACTGCTTAAGGCGTTGCTGAAATGTAATGGTAAGTAGCTGAAGGTAAAATTGAAAAACTTATGTTTTGCGTTGATACTTAATTTAAAAATCATTACCATTCAGCAACGCCCTGCTTAATACATTCTTTGACTTTAGCCGTGGGTATTTGTACAAACTTTTGGTTGTTTTTTTGCACCTATATTAATATCATGTCCGGTTGAATGAACCTATCCCACTATTTTAAACAAGCTTATTTGTTTAAGTAAAATTTATTTGAAAAGCTTAATTTTTCGTTTTTAATTCTCAAAATATTTAAGGTTTTCAGCAAAAATATTATTAGTGGGATAGGTTCATACTTACACTTTGGAAGAAGGAAGGCAGAGGGCAGCTATGCTGTTTGCGCAGCATTCCGCAGGAAAGGCAGAAGGGAAAGAAATGTTCCAAGGGTAATGGTTTTTTGATCACTAATTATCCGGACATGGTATAATTAAGATTCTTTTGTCCTTTATTCTATCCAAAAACAATCCGGCCAATTCTATATTTAAGACAATGATTAACCACTAATTTTGCTGCTTTGTTGACGGCATCTCTCATTTGGCGATTGCGTTTTTCCATGATGTTAGCCAACTTTTTTGACCAAAATCCTTGAGGCTTGTTCTCCTTTATTTTTGCTATCTGTTTGTTGTACCAACCCACCCCTATCCACTCCTGGGAGGGGAACTAAAGGGGTGGGTATCTGCCACTAATGATCAACTTGTTCCTACATTGCTAAGACAAGCTAACCAATTAGGGTTTGCGCTTCACTAGTCTTATGGGTAAGGGTAGGAGACAGGAGACAGGAGACAACCCACCCGCGGGGCACGACCAACCCACTCCTAACCCCTCCGGTGGAGAGGAGGGGAAGACAGGAGAAATGGGAATTATAGAGGAGGTAGGAGAAAGAATAATCCCTTGATTATTCTGCCCAACTCTTGCCTAATATGCGCTCTTTTTTGAACCATTACGACCATTAAGCTTGGACTTTTTTAACTAAAAAATGCGCTCAACCTTTATATGTCAATGCTTTTAAATTTAATCAGCAAGCCCCAATTATCAATACCGTGATCTATACCCAGAACTTTATCTTTTTCCAGAGCTTGGTCTGACTCGATTTCTAATTGATATACCCATTCTACATAAAAACAATGATTACGAGTTATAATCCTGATTTCTCTCATTTTTTTAAAGTCAATATTTTTGGGGAAATTAAACAAAAAACTATCAATTTTGAAGGCAAATTTAACTTTTTTCCAACAAGGTATTCTGACCTGATTTTCTTTCAATCTTAGCAGCTCAGTTGGGATAAGTTATGACTGCTAATCCTCCCTTTTTTCGATATTTTTGAAGTTGAGGTTTATTTGACAACTCTCCTGCTAAATAGTGGTGAGAAAGCTGTTTGTAGGACTGAAAAGATTCTGCCACTGTTCTAAGAGTTTGTTCTGCTGCTTGAGAATGAATAAATTGATAATTAAAATTTGACTTTAATTGTTTCTATAAATCGTATTTACCTGTGATGTATCCTAACTTAAAGTACCATTGACCTGCCAAATAAATCCCACAATTAATAAGTTTATTGGCTGTGGTACACAAATACTCCAAAAAGGGAAGAAGTTGGGGATTTTTGATTAACTCTTGTTGGCATCCATGCAATTTACTTCACCTCCTTTTTTTGAACATAATCTATAATATACTATGTCTATTATCTACCACTTAAAAACAGAAAAAAGTAGGCCTAGAAGGGCGGGGCTTTAAACCCATTTTTTTGGTAAAAATTTTTCAGAAAAGGTTAAATATTGATGCGCGTAATATTAATGACGGGAAAAGGTGGCGTTGGCAAAACATCAGTGGCTGCCTCAACGGGACTACGTTGTGCAGAGTTAGGCCATAAAACTCTGGTTCTCAGTACTGACCCAGCTCACTCTCTAGCAGATAGCTTTGATATGGAGATGAGTCACGAACCTCGGAAGGTTAGGGAAAATCTTTGGGGTGCTGAGTTGGATGCTTTGATGGAACTGGAGGGAAACTGGGGAGCTGTAAAACGTTATATTACTCAGGTTTTGCAGGCGCGGGGTTTGGATGGTGTGCAAGCTGAAGAGTTAGCAATTTTACCGGGAATGGATGAAATTTTTGGTCTGGTGCGGATGAAGCGCCACTATGATGAGGGGGAATATGATGTTTTAATTATTGATTCTGCTCCGACTGGTACTGCTTTGCGACTTTTGAGTTTGCCGGAAGTGGGGGGTTGGTATATGAGGAAGTTTTATAAGCCTTTGCAGGGAATGTCGGTGGCATTAAGACCTCTTTTTGAGCCTATTTTTAAACCTATTACTGGTTTTTCTTTGCCTGATAAGGAGGTTATGGATGCTCCTTATGAGTTTTATGAGCAAATTGAGGCTTTGGAAAAGGTTTTGACTGATAATACTCAGACTTCTGTGCGGTTAGTTACTAATCCTGAAAAGATGGTAATTAAGGAGTCTTTACGGGCTCATGCTTATTTAAGTTTGTACAATGTTTCTACAGATTTAGTAGTAGCTAATCGGATTATTCCTGATTCTGTGACTGACCCTTTCTTTAAAAAGTGGAAGGAAAATCAACAGCAATATCGGCAAGAAATTCACGATAATTTTAGACCTTTACCTGTGAAGGAAGTGCCTCTTTATTCTGAAGAAATGTGTGGTTTGGCTGCTTTGGAAAGGTTGAAAGAAACTTTGTATGGAGATGAAGATCCTAGTCAGGTTTACTATAAGGAAAATACTGTGAAGGTAGTGCAAGAGAAGGGTAATTATAATTTGGAGTTATATTTGCCTGGAATTCCTAAAGAGAAAATTCAATTGAATAAAACTGGGGATGAGTTGAATATTAGAATTGGTAATCATCGTCGGAATTTAGTTTTGCCTCAAGCTTTGGCAGCATTGCAACCTGCAGGGGCAAAAATGGAGGATGATTATTTGAAGATTAGGTTTGCTGAGGCGGTAAAAGTTTAGGTTAGTTATTTTTTTGTGGGAGGAGGTTTGAATTTTTCTTTGTGCTGAAGCTGTAAAGATTATTTTTCAACCTACTCCTACAAGAGAAAATTAAAAGTAAGCATAATTTATTTGGTTTTTAGCGACATTTAATTAGAAAATCAATACTTTTATTCCACGAAATAGAAATTAGATATTAATACTATAACGATCTAGTTATGACTATAGAAGTTCGTACAACAGAAGCAGCATTTTTACTCAATATATCGACAGGTAGACTGCGTATATTACTACAACAAAATAGAGTTGTAGGAGCTTATAAGGTAGAAAGATTTTGGATGATTCCTCTTAACAGCCGAGGAGTTCCAGAAATTACACCTGGTCGTCGCGGTCCTCAAGGAACCTGGAACAAGGCTGAACGTGCAGGCAATACCTTTATTCATGTTTTACGAAAGACTATTGACTATAACCGAGATAATAAAACTTCTCATCCCGCAATTGCTGTAAAAGTGGGAGATAAAAAAAATTATTGCCATGCTCTAAAAATTAACGGACCTTGCCAAATAGTCTATCAGCCACACCAGCCTAATAGAACTCAAGCAGGCGGAGCTCGTCTGTGGATTGAGGTTGAACCACAACATCGAGTAGAACGAATTTATTTTTCAAAAGGAGATTATGGTCCCCCTCCAGAAGTTATTGAGCAGAGGCAAAAGCTCAAAAGAAACAGGAAAAATCAAAAGACTTGCAAGGAGAAGCCTTTGAGAAAATCAAAGTCTTAAGTTATTTATCTTTTACAACTAAAAAAAATATCTACAGCAGATGTTAATAATTGGGAGCATAGAGCAGATTCAATCCAACTCCTGATATTTCGCCTGAATATTTAGGGCTTGCTGATTAATTCTCAAAGTGCAGAAGGCGGAAGGGAAAAGTCAAAATCTAGGTTTGTCAAAGTTTTAAGCTTTTGATATCTCAAATTATAGTAATGGCGACTGCTATAACTTCAGATTTTCTCATCTCGACAAAGAATTAAGTTGAGAATATTCAACTCATTGGAAGTTAAAAGATAGCGATCGCTATAAATTTTTTCTCGTATTTCCTCTAAACTATAACTGCGAAAAACAATAAACGGAAACTCCCGATATTTCCGACCAATGGGTAAGTTAATAACGGCCTTTCCTGCAAAGAAATCCTGGAAGATATATGGGGGTGATGATACCAATCCCATGCCATTTAAAATCGAAGCAGGAGTAAATGTTGAAAAAAAGGGAAAAATAATCTTTCTCTACTCTCTATTTCTTGTTTTCTGATAGTAAGGCTTTTATCTGAGGATTTTCTAATAATTTTGCTGCGTCTGCTAATAGTTTGTCGCCCCAAAGTTCTTCTTTGAGATGCTGCAAGTTTCCCCAATTTTTGTCTAATTTTAATGCTGCTTTAGCTATTGCTAAACCTTCTGGAATTTCACCTTTATTGTATAAGGCAACTCCTAATGCTAATAGAGGTTCTACAAATTGGTTATTAATTTCAATTGCTGCCTGCCAATGTTCTATTGCTTCATCTATTTTCCCTATTTCATATTTAACTAAGCTAATATTAGTAATGGAATCTTCATAGTCTGGTTTAATTTCTAGAGATTTTTCATAAGCAACTATTGCTTGTTGATAAAATTTTAACTGTAAAAAAGCGCTACCTTTACCAAACCAAGCAGGGTGAAAGTCCGGCTTAATTTCTAAGGCTTTATCATAAGCAGCGATCGCTTCTTCACATCTTTCTAATTTTCTCAGTGCATATCCCTGATTGTTCCAAGCATAGTGAAAGTCTGGCTTAATTTCTAAGGCTTTATCATAAGCAGCGATCGCTTCTTTATATCTGCCTAAATCTGACAAAGCATTGCCTTTATTATTCCAAGTTTTGTCTTTGTAAGGTTTAATTTCTAGAGCTTTATCATAAGCATAAATAGCCTCTTCATATCTGCATAAATAATATAGAGAATTACCTTTATTATTCCAAGATTCGTCTTTATAAGGTTTAATTTCTAGAGCTTTATCATAAGCATAAATAGCCTCTTCATGTCTGCCTAAATAATATAAAGAATTACCTTTATTATTCCAAATTTCGTGATAGTCATGTTCATTTTTGAGAGCTTTATCATAAGCATAAATAGCCTTTTCCTGTCTACCTAATTCTGACAATATAGCCCCTTCATAACTCCCATGTTCTGACCATAAAATGTCTATACTTTTCCAATCGTTGCGATAGTATGGTTTAATTTGTAGAGCCTTATTATAAGCATAAATAGCCTCTTCATATCTACCTAAACTATACAAAGTAATACCTTTATTGTTCCAATATTTGTGATAGTATGGTTTAATTTCTAGAGCTTTATCATAAGCATAAATAGCCTCTTCATATCTACCTAAACTATACAAATTAATGCCTTTATTGTACCAAGCTTCGTGATCATCTAGTTTGATTTCTAGGGCTTTATCATAAGCAGGAATTGCCTCTTCATATCTGCCTAAATAATATAGAGAATTGCCTTTATTATTCCAAGCTTCATGAAAGTCTGGTTTAATTTCTAGAGCTTTATTGTAAACAGCGATTTCCTCTTCATATTTTTCTTCTGATGCTAGTATTAGTCCCTGTGTAAAGAATAGTTTTCCTTTCTCTTCATCACTATTATTTTCATCTTCGATTAAATCTTGAATCTCCAAAAACTTTTGCCTTCTTTCTTCAGAAGTTAAACTCAGATATTTCTGATAATCTCCATCCTGAATAATTCGAGATGATTCTTGAGCTACTAACTCTGGGTCAGACTTAAACTCAAAAGTATTAGAACGCCAATCAAAAAAGTCTGGGCAACGATGAATAAAATATTTCAAAGCATACACAGGCAAAATAAAAACAAAGCAAATATTAAAGTCATCCCTGAATTTTTCTCGATGTTGATTCAGGTGACTTAAAATCGGAGGTACACCTTTTTCACTGTAACTATATCTCTCATTACTACTCCAACCATTTTTCAGTTTATTCAACTCATATTCATACAGAGAATTTTCCAGACCAGTCACAAATAAAATATTAATATCCTGTCTATTTGGTAAACCAGCAACCAGATTATATAAATTATTTTTTGGTTCATTTAACCGCAAAACTTCGATTTTTTTCTCAGGAATATCTTGCTTAATTTTCTCAATTAATTTGGTTCCTTCTGCTGGAGAACATTCCACAAACAATAATCTAAAACCAGACGTTCTTTTGAGAGACCTAACTATAGCTTTATATTCTGTTTCTGGGTCTTTCAATAAGTTCTCATCCCAGTCTATTAAATCTTGGTTCATAGCTTTTGAGATACAATTTAGCTCACACAGATTATGGCACGGATGTACGGATTGATTTGTTAGTCTTATTATGAGCGATCGCTTGCTTCATTTTCATCTCTCACGTTATGGTGCTTCAGAAAATGAAATTATTATTGCTCTATACGCAATAGTAGAGAAAATCCCCTATTCATCTCCCAAGTTATGGTGCTTCAGAAAATGAAATTATTATTGCTCTATACGTAATAGTAGAGAAAATCCCCTATTCATCTCCCAAGTTATGGTGCTTCAGAAAATGAAATTATTATTGCCCTATACGTAATAGTAGAGAAAATCCCCTATTCATCTCCCAAGTTATGGTGCTTCAGAAAATGAAATTATTATTGCTCTATACGCAATAGTAGAAAAATTTCCCATATTCACCTCCCAAGTTATGGTGCTTCAGAAAATGAATTAATTATTGCTCTATACGCAATAGTAGAGAAATCCCATATTCATCTCCCAAGTTATGGTGCTTCAGAAAATGAATTAATTATTGCTCTATACGCAATAGTAGAGAAATCCCATATTCATCTCCCAAGTTATGGTGCTTCAGAAAATGAATTAATTATTGCTCTATACGCAATAGTAGAAAAAATTCCATATACTACTGAACTTTCTGATTAACACTTTCAACAGCTTTCTTAAACTCAGGAGTCCCCTTAATCAACGGATGAACATCATACCAACGTCGCTTTTCTCCCTCATCATCATAATAACAATATTCCAAAATACAGCGATTAAACATTAAACTGCGGTAGTTATCATCATTAGGAACTTCCCTAGAAAATGCCACTTCAGCTAACCTTACCCATTGATTATCATCCACAGTTTTCCGATAAATATCTCTAGCATCTGTAATTGACCTGCGGATAGCATTTCTCGGAATAGGTAAATCATCTGTATAGTCAAAAGCTGACTGAATTAATAATAGTAAATTTCGCACATGACCGCCACTTATTATACAAAGTTGATTCAAAGTTTCTTCACTATCAAATAGGTCTGTTTCTAGGGAAATATTAGGAGCAAATCTTTCCACTCGCTTGATAATTAACTCTTTAATTTTATTAAATCCTGGTTCGTATTTACTACCATCAGGTTTCTGCACCATAATCATCGGTAAAATCTGGGGAGCTGTATAAAATTCTCTCAAATCCACTGCTCTATGGGAGTAGACCATGGAGATAGGAACTGTATAAATAATGTGACAGTTTAATGCTTTTAATTGTTCGGAGCGGTCTATAAAAATATGGTCGTGGTTAGTCCGTTTATCTTCTTGAATAACTGGCACTATTCGGTCTAGATTATCAACTATTACTGCTAATTCTGTACAACCATTAGGTAAATTTTTCTTGGCATCATCAATAAATTCATTTAAAACTTTTATCAGAGTTACAGTGTGGGGATTAATTTTCTGTCGAATTTGCTGACGGAGAGTTGGAACTGCCCTTAAATTTGCTGTAAGTTTAGCAAAAGCAGATATTTTCACATCAATAGTTGCCTTCTCAAAGTCAATTTCTGTCAGAGCTAAATCCTTTAATTCTTGCCAACGATCTTTTAACCAATTAACTACAGAATTAGGTTCAGCAATGTCTTTTAAATCTTGCAATAAATGACGAGTACAAGCCAGTAAAATATCTGTATATTCCGCATCCTCCGCATCAATATCTTGTTCATCCGCAGCAAAATAAACCACAAATATTTTCTCTGATTCCAGATATTGTTTAAGTCTGAGTAATTCTGTAGATTTTCCTGCCCCTCGATGACCAGCATAAAGTTGACAAGTCATCCTATTTGAACGCTTAATTTTTCTGCCTAAATCTACTAAAACATCTCCATCTCCTCGGACTTTTTTAAAGTCAACATAAAGAGGGTCTCCTGCGGGTAATGGTTGAAATGGATCGAAGGAGTTGTAGAGATTTGTTATCAGTTCTTCTATGTCTATTTTTTGATTAGTCATAATAAGTTTATTAAGCAGGGTTTGTTTATAAAAGTCTGTTAGTGAAGGAAAATAATAGGGAAAAATTTAGATTATCTGCTATTGCCAAACTTTCTGATAGTCAGAGTCATTTCAGTTATCAATTATCAGTATCTCGCAAAATAAAAATTAGAGTAAAGTATTAGCTTAAACCAAATTCCATCGTCAGCATTCAGCAGTCAGCTATCAGCTATCAGCTTTTCAAGTAAATCTATAATTTCCGGCAATAAATATACATAGTTTGATAATGTTAAATCTATGGTTGAAAAATAGAAGTTAAAAGAATGCTTGCCATTTATTTTTATTGCACTTGAGCTGACTGCTGACTGCTGACTACTGATTGCTAATAGCTGAATGTTTACATTCCATCATATAAAATAATCGCCAAAAATTTCCATAAAAAAAGTGGGGAAAATTCACCCTAAAATTAACAGTAATTATAGTAGTCACGACCGCTACTAATTATTACATTTAGTCATCAAAGATGTATCGGTATAATACTAAGCCACAAGACCTTATCCCAAAATTTGCTCGACAGTTAAATTAATATCATCAAAAGCTTCAATAGTTAAAATATCTCCTCGAAAAAACAGTTGCACATTCTGATAAATATTCCCTTTTGCTTGTCGATAAACTTCTACTAATTGCTGATTAATATCTATCATCCACACCTCATAAATTCCATTTTCAGCATACAAAGGTATCTTGATTTCCCGGTCATATTTAATAGTTGAATCTGCGACTTCTACCAATAAAAATATATCCTCTGGTTGGGGATGTTTTTCTTCATAAAAATCATCACGCAATTGTAATAGAATTAAATCTGGTTCAGGTTCACTCTCATCATTTAACTGGATGGGAATTTGAGTGTCAATTATTACTTTACTGTACAATAGTTTATTAAAAATCCTATCTAAACGTCTTAAACAAGAAGCATGACGCGAACCCATAGGTGCCATTTGAATAATTTCTCCTGCTATTAATTCTACTTTGTCATCGTTTTTAAGAATACCTGCTTCAACCATTAGATCGTATTCTTTAACAGTAAATTGTCGCCGTTTTAATTTTACAGACATAATTACCTTTTAATGATGTTTATAAATATTAGAAATTACCCAGAAACTGGGTCGATCCAGAAAATTTCCTGATAGGAAATAATTAGGGAAATAAACTCGGTTTCTTTTTGGGTATATTAAGTTATACCAATTTGAAAAAAGAATATTACAAATAGTTTCAAACTTTAGATGTCGAATAATTTGCTGAAATTACTGAAGCATCAAAATTTTGAGCTATCAAATCTTACTTTTGACTGTCTTGAGTGCGTCTTACATTCTGAGGAGACCTCAGAATTACGCACTCGATGCATGACTTTTGACTTTTGAATTCCGTGAAACGGTATTATGATATATTTTAGCAGATACTCCCTTAAAAAAATCGGGCAATTTTAGATATATAAAATCATCCAATCTGCCACGATAAACTTACGGTAAGCATTCAGCTATTAGCAGTCAGCTATCAGCAATTAGTAATGAACAATTACTTCTAAGGTTTAGGAAAGGAACTTTAACAGTAATTTTTATTCTGTCTCAATTTCTCAATTATTTTTACCTTCCCCAAAATTAATAGCTGAATTGCGCAGTTCCGACCTAGGAGGCTAGCTAATAGCTGACGGCTGTTTGCGCAGCATTCCGTAGGAAATGCTTATAACTTACGATTAAAAAATTATCTTAGACAGCTAATTTCTCAACTGAACAGGCATAATTAAATAAGTCATTTTCACCCCACCCAAAGGATTTAAAACCACCGGACTTGTAGCAGTATTTAACTGAATAGAAATCTCCGAAGCTGAAGGAATAGCCTTCAAACCTTCAATCAAATACTTAACATTAAAAGCAATTTCTTCCGGTTCATCAGAAGAAATTTGTGCTGCCATAGACTCTCTACCACTACCCACATCTTGAGCATCTACAGACAAAGAAATCTCCTGATTAACACTATCAATAGAACACTTCAAAATATTATTTTTCTGGTCAGCCAAAACAGCAATTCTTTCCACCGCTCCTAAAAATTGTTTCCTATCTACATTAATTTGATTAGTAAACTTATCAGGTAATAATTGTCCGTAAGCTGGATATTGACCATCCAATTTTCTGCTAGTTAAACATTGTTCTCCTAGCTCAAAAATTACCTGACCTTCATCAAATCTCAAAGCAACAGCTTCAGATGATTGATCCATTCCAATCATTCGTTCAATTTCTCGTAAAGCTTTTGCAGGAATTGTTACTTCAAATTCTTCAATTTCTTCTACTTCTGATTCACCGTCTGGTGCCACACTTTCAGTCTTAACAATAGCTAATCTATGACCATCAGTTGCTGCAAATTCTAAACCATCTTTTTGTACTTTTAAATGTACTCCGGTTAACACTTGTTTTGTTTCATCAGGACTTGTGGCAAACAGAGTTCCCTTTAAACCATTAATTAAAGCTTCCGGTGGTAAATATATAACTTCCCCCTCTTCCACCTTTGGTAACTCTGGATATTCCTCCCCTCCCATACCTCGGACCTCATAACGTCCAGACGTAGAAGTAAGAGTAGCGATCGCTTCCCCTTCATCATCATCAATAGTAATATTACCGTCTGGTAATCTAGAGACAATATCATTAAATAATTTGGCAGGTAAAGTAAAACTCCCACCTGTTTCTACAACTGCTGGAAAATTTGAACGAATACCTAAACTTAAGTCAAACCCTGTTAATTCTAAGCACTGATTTTCTGCATCTGCTATTAATAAAACATTTGCCAATACTGGGTGAGTAGGTCGAGAAGGAACTGCCCGACTGACCAGAGAAAGATTACTATTTAAGTCACTTTGAGTACAAGTTAATTTCATTAGAGTTTAGCTAGTTATATAAGGAACCAGAGGTTTTTTTGAGAAAACTTACCGAAAAGCAACGTTGAAGGCCCCCGTGTTTTAACCGGGGGATGAAAACAACCGAGTCGTTTAGACTAGACAACTAAAGTTGTCCTGTGCTATTACTACTCACAAAATTTTCCAACCACCGTTTCAAATGTACTCTTGTCAGCAAGTTTTAGTAGGTAAAAATCCCGAATTAATTGCTATTTTAACATTCTTATGTGAACAGTCTCACAAGCTAACTAACATGGGAATATATTATGCCAGACAATTATATTTTAAGTGTCACAAAACTCTGGGCAAGTTTGACGCAGGAATTAGTCTATAAACACAACTATCATTACAAAGTTTTATATTCGCTCTTCAGCACAACAAATATTGAGAACTGTAGCTGAATCCCATACGCTCTTATTATGGTCTCATTATTGCCTATAGTTCAGGAAAAATCTCAGACAGACCAAGGATTCCTAACTACAAAAAAAAAGGAGGAATGACCACAGTTAGTTACCCCAAGCAAGCATTAAAACTTAAAGATAATCAAATTAGAGTACCACGCTTAGAATACCTGTAAACCCTGGTTTGGAGTAGATAGCTTTTTAATTCCAATGCCTAGTATAAGAGCATTTTCTACTATCAAATAACTGAGAATATTACCGAGGAACAGATGTTTTTATTGGTTATGGTGTCTATGAAAAAGAAGTGGTAATTAAACCTCAATTAAATCAAGAAAATGTCTTAGGAATAGACCACGGTTTAAATAATTGGTTGACCTGTGTATCGAATGTAGGAACAAGCGCGGATTGTAGATGGGAAACACCCACCCCTATCCCCTCCCGGGAGGGGAACTAAAGGGGTGGGTTGGTACAACAAACAAGTATCAACTCTTAAAGAAAATCAACCTCAAGGATTTTAGTCAAATAAACTAGCTGCAATTACAGAAAAGCGTAACCGCAAAATGCAATTTTGGTATAAATAAAGCAGCCAGAATAGTCATTAATCATTGTTTAAAAAATTCTATTGGTACAATTGTTTTTGGTTGGAATAAAAGTCAGAAAAATGAAATCAAATTAGGAAAGAAAAATAATTCATAATTTGTACCAATTCCTACAGCTAGACTTAAACAGAGAATAGCTCAATTATGCTCTGAATATGGAATTCTATTTATAAAAACTGAGGAAAGTTATACAAGTGTTGCTTCATTTTTAGATGGTGACTATCTACCTAATTATGGTGAGAAACTCGGTGCTGGTGCTCGGAACCTGAGTCCGAGCAAGGAAGCACCGACCCTACGGGCCAATGATTGGAAACCATCAGGAAAGAGAATAAAGCGATGCAGCGCCGCCAAAGGGGGTTTCCCACATGAGCGACTGCATCAAGACAGCGTGGTTTGTATAGAACTGGTAATAATTGGTGTGTTAATACAGACTGTAATGGAGCTGAAAATATTATCACAAAAGTAAGCAGAAAGCTAAGTTTAGACTTAAGCAGACTGTGTAGGGGCACCGCGGAAATTGTCCCCAAAGAATATATCTTTGGTCAGCTAAGAAGAAACGGAGCAACACGGATTTATCCTGTTGCGTAGTATAGTAGTTTAACTTAAAAATGAGACGTTTTTTCGTCTGAAACTCCCTCATAGCAAGAAAGCTTTGTCTTAATCTAAAGTTAAATGACTATATCTGCTTAGAATCCCCTCGGTAACAGCTGCGGGGAGTAGTCAACTCAAACTGAAATCGTAACATTCTTAACTTGAGGAATCTAGATATCTAGCATTAGATGAAAAATATCAGTCATAAAAGATCGAATTAATATCTGTGGAAAATGTGGAAAACTCTCAAAAAATCTTAACCACATCAATACTTTCAGAAATAAATAACTTGTGGAAAACCTGTGGAAAAAATCAATGTTGCCTTGAAATAAAATTTTAGATTAGCTTATATTTTCGAGGTGATGTTACCTTTTCGGTTTCAGTTTATAGCACTACGTCTTTTGGTTAGAACAATAAATTTTAGTTGTAAGGGAACACCAGAACTGGGGACAGGGAACAGGCAATAGAGGAATGTCCTAAAATATTTCCATAGCGCTATAGTTGTTTTGATCCAATTAATAGTCCAGATTCTAGATTTTTCCAAAAGTGTTCCACAAGTCGAAAGTTTAAATTTCATAGTTATAGTACTACGCAAATAGGTTAGGACATTTATAAATGCTCCAACTCAGTCATATATAAATTTTGGCTTTTAATTTTTGACTTTTGACTAACGACTACTAGAAAAATTAATCCGATCACTCAACTGTCTGAGAGTTTGGCCTAAGTTTAAATCATTCTTTTGTAGCTGGGCAATCTTATCACAACTATATATAACAGTTGTATGGTCTTTTCCACCAAAAACCTCCCCAATTTTTGGCAGACTTAAATCAGTATGTTGTCGCATCAAAAACATTCCAACCTGTCTTGCTAAACTAATCTCTCGTTTTCTAGAACTTCCTTTTAAATCCTCTATAGACACATTAAAAACTTCTGAAACAGCCTTAATAACTGCTTCTGGAGATGCCTCTAATTTTTCATTTTGTGGATTTAAAATAGGTGCGACATTCTCCACAGTCATCGGCAAACCTGAAATAGAAATATAAGTAACAACCCTAGTCAAAGCACCTTCCAACTCTCGAATATTTGAAGGATATCTAGAGGCAATATACTCAATTACATCTCTAGGTAAAATCATATTTTCATACTCAGATTTTTTCAGCAAAATTGCCATCCTAGTTTCCAGATCGGGAGCTTGAATATCAGCAATTAATCCCATAGAAAACCGAGAGCAAAGACGTTCTTGTAAACTAGGAATTTGATTAGGAGGTCTATCGGAAGCTAATACTACTTGTTTGCCAGCTTCATGCAAAGTATTAAAAGTATGAAAAAATTCTTCTTGAGTATATTCTTTACCCTCAATAAATTGAATATCATCTACTAACAAAACATCAGCGGTTCGATAATGTTCTCTAAAACTTTGGAGGCTATCTTTACGAATAGCGACAATTAAATCATTAGTAAACTTTTCCGTAGAAACATAAAAAATTTGAGATTTAGGCAAAATATCCAAACGATAATGACCGATAGCTTGCATCAAATGAGTTTTTCCTAAACCTACTCCACCACATAAAAATAAAGGATTAAACTCTCGTCCAGGAGACTCAGCTACTGCTAAAGAAGCTGCATGAGCCATACGATTATTCGGACCTACCACAAACCTAGAAAACATATATTTCGGATTTAGATTTGCTGGTTTAGGCTTTTGACTAGATAAACTTTCTGAAAGATCAGCAACTTTATTTTCCGACCATATAGATTCTGAATTATCTTTACCCACACTTTCTCCGACTGTCGTAGTTAGGTAAATTTCTACAGGATAACCGAGAATATCATGTACAACATCAGCAATAGTTTTTATATAGTATTTCTGTAACCAATTTCGAGCAAAAGGGTTAGGAGTACAAATTACCAAACAGTTATTTTCTAATTGTTGAGCATTGGCTGTTTTAATCCATGTTTCAAAAGTAGGTCGGCTTAATTTTAATTGCAATCTTTCTAAAACTTGGTTCCACAAATTATCAAGATAAATTTCCACTGCTAACCTCTTTTTATATTAATACAAATGAAAATAAATTAAATATTTGAAGCAGGTTTGAGGTAGTAGATTATATGTTCATGGTTCAATTGAGAAAAATGGTATAAGTCATAGGTTGTGAAAAAAGCTTTCCGTGCTACTAAAACCTAAAACCTTCTGATTAACCCTAACAAACTTGTAAACAATGCACGTGAATTGTGGGTTTGATCGCCCAATTTTCAACTGCGGTGTCTGCTAAACCTAAAACCTATTACCTATAACCAAAAGAAGCATAGGGGGGATAAATTAGTAAATAGTAAATATAAATTTGGCACTAAGGATGATCAAATAAATTAGTTAATGAAATGAGGAATAAGAACAAATTAAAACTGGATAAAATTAATTATGTTCAAGAGGTTTCCCAGGCTTAAACTAGAAATTTATGGTTTATTTAAGAGATATTCCTTGATGAAAATGAATAAGAATATTACTCAAAATATCAAGTGAATTTTTTTACCGAATTATTAATTATTAATTATTAATAATTAAATAATTCGCGCCTTGAAGCCGACCCTTTTAAGGGGAAAAAAGTGGTCGAGGGATAGCGAGGTCTCCTCGCCATATCTAATCGACCAAGAGAAGAAATAATATTTCCTGATATTCAATTCCGTAGTGGTTTTAACCAGAGGTAATTATCAATTATCCATTATCAATTATCAATTAATGAAATATCTTCTAGATAAATTTAGTCAGCAATATTGCTGATCGTGCCTGATTGTGACTAAATCTAATTTGTAATTAAATATTTACAAAAAGAACTTTTGATGTTATAATAATGCTCCATAAACTGAAGTAAGGTAAAAGTTAGCAGTAAAGCTGCTCAGGGAAGCCAGTAAAAGGTTAATATTAGCATCTAACTAACTTAAAAATCCGACACTGAAAGTGGGCTTACTTGCTAGAGCATAATTATAAACAAAGCTCTATGTCCGAACCAATTCGGTCGAGTCATTGAGAAGCCCATTTCTGATTGTGAAATTAGTGTGGGAACTGTTAGCTCAAATTCATATAATCAAACCCTTAGATGGCACAAACTTTATTATTTAATGCTCTCCGTGCAGCCATTGATGAAGAAATGGCCCGTGACCAGACTGTATATGTTCTTGGTGAAGATGTGGGTCAATATGGAGGCTCGTACAAAGTTACCAAAGACCTTTATGCAAAATATGGGGAACTGCGTGTCCTTGATACTCCCATTGCAGAAAATAGCTTCACAGGAATGGCCATAGGTTCGGCTTTGACTGGGTTAAGACCCATTATTGAAGGCATGAATATGGGCTTTTTACTATTAGCCTTCAACCAAATTTCTAATAATGCTGGAATGTTGCGCTATACCTCTGGTGGTAACTTCAAAATACCATTAGTTATTCGTGGCCCTGGTGGTGTAGGTCGCCAGTTAGGTGCAGAGCATTCCCAAAGATTAGAAGCATACTTTCAAGCTGTTCCTGGTCTGAAAATAGTCGCTTGCTCAACCCCTTACAATGCTAAAGGTTTACTCAAAGCAGCTATCCGTGATGATAATCCGGTCCTATTTTTTGAACACGTCCTCCTTTACAATCTGAAGGAAGACTTGCCAGAAGAGGAATATTTGTTACCTATAGACAAAGCGGAAGTGGTACGGACAGGAAAAGATGTAACTATTTTGACCTACTCTCGGATGCGTCACCACGTCACCCAAGCAGTAAAAAGTTTGGAAAAACAGGGTTATGACCCAGAGGTAATAGACTTAATATCTCTCAAACCCCTAGATTTTGAAACTATTGGTAATTCTGTGAGGAAAACTCACCGGGTGATTATTGTCGAAGAGTGTATGAAAACAGGTGGTATTGGTGCTGAATTAATTGCCTCAATTAATGAGAGGTTATTTGATGAACTAGATGCACCAGTTCTACGTTTATCTTCACAAGATATTCCGACACCTTATAATGGTGCACTAGAAAGATTGACAATTGTACAACCAGAGCAGATTGTTGAAGCAGTAGAAAAAATGGTAGCTATGCAAGTTTAAGTTGAAGGAATAAGCAAGAGAGCTGATTAACTTTTTTGACTTAAACCAAATATTAACTTTTTTGAGGTGAAATTGCTGCCAATCTCAGTTCTAGTTCTGCCTTTAATTAGTTATCAATTGTTTATTATGGATATAGACGTTCTTCTAGGAGCGTCTCTATCTAAAGACCATTTCTCAAAAACTTTTCTACATTTTATTGAGCATGATACCCACCCCTAACCCTTCCCAGGAGGGGGAGTAAACATAAAAATAATTAAAGCCCACCTAGAGTGCTAATTATCAAAAATGCGACCGGAATATTGTTAATTACTTAATAATTGAAGTGCTACTTAAGTTAAGCATTAATGCATGGTGATTGGTATAATAAATTGTGTGTTAAAATACCCACAAATAACACTTATTAGGAAACACCGGAATTGGGAGTAGTAGGGAGGAATTTGATAGATTATCTTAATAATTGAGAATATAAATTTTACCCTTGTCTCATTAATGAGACTTGCATATAATATATTTTCACATACTTTCTGTTTTCAAGATAGTAATTATCATAAAAAACACTCGACATTTAGTTTTTATGTTGATTTTCTTGCCATGCTTCAAGATTATTTAATTAGGGTTTGCTGATTAAATCTGAAAGTATTGACAGGTAAAAGCTCAAGCCATTGTATGTGTTATAGGGGTGCCAGCTTTTTGCCTTCAATAGCTCAAAAATTAAGGATTTTGGCAGACAGTGGGGGAAAAATTGGGGAACAATTGTTCCAACTAAATCTTCTGTAATCCACCATTTCTCCTGACTACTGACTACTGACTACTGACTACTACCAACAGCAAAAAGACTAGTGAAGCGCAAACCCTAATTATCTGTTATGTAATGAATAAAAATGAAAAAATATATAATTAATATCTATTTCAAGCTAAGATAAATTTATGGAAAATTTGATTTATCAGTATCAATAATTATAGGTAAAAAATAATTGACCTGTATTGAAATTGAATTTATATAAATCTGAAAAGTTTTGCTCTATATCCTTATCCTTGTGTGGGGAGATGAGGAGTGAAGATATGAGTTAATGAAGAGATGACAACAAAATATACCATTAAGATTAGACATATCCAGAAAATAGGAAGTAGGGAGTAGGTGGGCTGTCTCCTGACTCTTTTTTTTAATAATCTTCAATAAAATACTGATTTTTAGTTAGTTAAACTATGCGCAGACAAAATTCATATATAGCCTTAATTCTAGTTCTAGTAATAGCATCAGTAACAGTATTGAGTCAAATTCCAATTCGATTGGGACTAGACCTTCGAGGTGGGTCACAACTTACTATTCAACTACAAACCTCAGAAGAAGTTCCCACTATCGACGAACGGGTCATGGAAGGAGTCCTAAAAATTGTAGAAAATCGAGTCAATGCTCTAGGTGTATCAGAATCAGTAGTGCAATCTCTAGGAGAAGACCAAATTCTTGTCCAACTACCAGGAGTAAATGACCCAGCTCAAGCAGAACGAGTTTTAGGAGGTACCGCTCAACTGGACTTCCGCGAACAATTACAGGGTACTGAGCAACAGTTAGCAATTGAATACCAACTACAAAGACAACGTTTAGTAGAGCAAGAATTACTGAAAAATAGTGAAGATCCAGAGGCTATAGCTAAAAATTTAGAATCTCTAGAAAAAACAAATCAAGCGATCGCCGGACTATTCAAAGAACCCACGCTCAAAGGCCAAGATTTGAGAGATGCTTTAGCAGAACCAGAAGCTCCTGGCTCTAATAACTGGAATGTGGCCTTGCGTTTTACCTCTGAAGGAGGACAGAAGTTTGCAGAACTTACCAAAAATTTAGCAGGAACTGGACGTAGTATCGGTATTTTCTTAGATGACCAACTTTTGAGTGCTCCTACTGTCGGGGTTGAATTTGCAGAAACAGGAATTACTGGTGGTAATGCAGTAATTCAAGGTAGATTTACAGCCGAACAAGCAAATGAATTGGCAGTACAATTACGGGGTGGGGCACTGCCTGTGTCAGTAGAAATTGTGGAAAATAGAACTGTTGGGGCTACTCTAGGCCGAGATAGTATTCAGCGTAGTGTTTATGCAGGAGCTGGTGGCCTAATTCTGGTATTAATATTTATGGTGGTTTATTATCGACTTCCTGGGATGATTGCTGATGTAGCTTTAATTATTTATTCTCTGTTTACTATTGCTAGTTTTGCCATCTTGGGAGTTACTTTAACATTGCCAGGAATTGCTGGTTTTATTCTGAGTATTGGTATGGCAGTTGATGCTAATGTTTTGATTTTTGAACGGACAAGGGAAGAGTTACGAACTGGTAAAACTTTATATCGTTCTGTAGAATCTGGCTTTTATCGGGCTTTTTCCAGTATTTTAGATGGTAATGTCACAACCTTGATTGCCTGTATAGCACTATTCTGGTTAGGAACTGGTTTGGTCAAAGGTTTTGCTCTAACCTTGGGAATTGGTGTAGCTATTAGTATGTTTACTGCTGTTACTTGTAGTCGTACTCTAATGTTTTGGGCGATCGGTTTTTCCCAATTCCGCAAACCAAAATTATTTTGTCCTGAATTAAATTGAATTAGGACTCACCACAAATCTAACCAAAACGCTTATTTGTCTTTAAATGGTTAGTCCAGCCCACTTTTTTCAAGTAAACGTTATTTTATTCACAATACGTCGGGATACGAGGTAAGTTCCGACCTCTATAAAATCAGTTATATAGCAGTACAAGAATTGGGCGGGGACATTTTTCAATCCTAAAACCCTTTTACCGAAAATTTGTGGTGTAAAGCCTCCCCTTTTAAGGAGATAATAAAGAAAAATTTTTATGATTAGTCAATCCTATCCATATTAAAGGAGAGGTGATTATTAATTATTAATTATTAATTATTAATTGTTCTCTATTCCCTAGCGCGCAGCGCGATAAAATCAGTAAAAAATGAAAATAAGTGTTATTGAAAAGCGATCGCTATGGTGGACAATTTCAGGAGCCATCATTATTAGTGGTTTAATTGCTATGGCTATTTCTTGGACTAGGCCAGATATTGCAGCTCCTTTACGTCCCAGTTTAGATTTTGTTGGTGGTACTCGCCTGCAACTCGAACTAGATTGCAATATGCCTAACAGTTGTAATGAAGCTATTAACATTGCTGCTGTTAGAGAAATCATGAGCAATCAAAATTTAGGTAATAGCAAGATTCAAGTTGTCGGAGAAGAAAAACAAGCTCTTGACATACGCACCAAAACTCTAGATGTTGATAATAGAACTCAATTAATTTCTACTTTAAGTTCAGAGTTTGGTGAATTCGATCCAAATTCAACACAAATTGATACAGTTGGCCCTACTTTGGGAAGACAAATTTTTACTTCTGGGTTATCAGCTCTCCTGGTTGCTTTTTTGGCCATTACTGTCTATCTAACTTTTAGATTCCAGTTGGACTATGCAGTATTTGCTTTTGTCGCTCTGTTCCATGACATATTAGTGACGGTGGGCATTTTTTCAATTATTAGTTTAGTGGTTGGTGTTGAGGTAGATAGTTTATTCTTGGTTGCTCTACTAACTATTATTGGATTTTCGGTTAACGATACAGTGGTAATTTATGACCGAGTGAGGGAAGTAATTAAGCGCTATCCAGGAGAATCAATAGATCGTATTATTGATGATGCAGTCAATCAAACTTTGACCAGATCGATTAATACAACTGTGACTACTCTATTACCTTTAGTTGGCATTCTTCTATTTGGTGGTGAAACTTTAAAGTATTTTGCCTTAGCTTTAATTATTGGTTTTATTGCAGGTTCTTACTCTAGTATTTTTATTGCTAGTACACTTTTAGCTTGGTGGCGCGAGCGTATTGGTCAATCTATTCCTAACCCAGTAGTAGAAAATTTTCAATTAGTAGAAGACCAAGAAAATACTGTTTAGGGTTTGCTGAAAAAGTCTTATGGGTGAGGGTAGGAGACAGGAGACAACCCACCCCTCGCCCCTCCCCCTCCCAGGAGGGGGAGACAGGAGACATGGTTACTTAGAGGAGGTAGGAGTAAGAATTGTAAGAAAAATTTTTCTGCCTAACTATGCGCCTAAAATACGCTCCTTTTTGAGGGTTTTAGACTGAAACAGGCGCACTGCAATTCGACCCCAAAAAGGCTAAAACTTTTATCTGTAAATACTTTGAGATTTAATCAGCAAGCCCTATTTAAAAATAACTATAGGAAAATGATAATTTGAAAATTATAATACTTAATTTTTCCCTATTTCTTCTAAAAAGTTTTGTCATAGTCTTTGATTAAATTGGTATATCATAAAAATTTACTATTGCTTATTTCTTCCTCAAAATGAACAAAGATGATCCAGTGTTAAAAGTACGAGTCGAAAGACTTTACAAACTAATCATCTATGTTAGATGGCTGATAGTTGGGTTGCTTTGGATGAGTATTGGTTTTCTAAGTATCTGGAGTTTACGCAGAGAAATTTCTTTGTGGGCAGAGCATTTTACTTGGATTGCTGTACGTTATGCTTTGGTTTATCATAGATTACCGACACTTGGTTTAGGTTTGTGTATTGGTATGACAACTGCTGTTTTAGTTTGGCAAAGTAAACATATTCTTTGGGGTTTATCTCCTGAAGAACAAAAGCGTTTAGAAGAACAAGTATGTCAGATTAGTGCTCAAGGACCTACTAATATTTTGTGGAAGTGGGTAATTAAAGATAACTCAAATTAATTCCTATTAGGGACTTTAATTGAAAAGGTAGCTATGATGAAGAGAAAATTGCTGATGAATAGTATTCGACACGCCACTCTGTGTCTACAAACCCCAGAAAATTTTAAGGACTCCTGAATTTCGAGGATGAGGAAAAAAGTAATAAGGTTGACTAACTTTAATTTTAAAGAACTAAACCTTGTTTCTTGAGTATAGCTACCTTTAAACCTTAGCATCTGTATCCTATTTAACTAAATGAAAACTACCATAGCGTTTTCAAACGAGATGTCAAACAAGAGTTAGTTGTACCATTTCACGGAAGTCAAAAGTCAAAAGTCATGGTTCGAGTGCTAATTGGTGAGGTTTCCTACGGCGCTTTTAAAGTGCGGAAATAGTTCCGCACACAGCCCAAAATGTAAGATGCACTCAAGAAAAGTCAAAAGTAAGATTTTATAGACTCGAAACTTTGATTTCACAGTGATTTCAGGAAATTATTTCAGATATGGGTTTTGAAACTATTTGTGACATTTTTCAAGTGAATTGGTATGTTTTACTAAAAGTAAAAAGTCCAGCAAACCTTCTTACTTGTTGCCTCTAGCATAATTGTCTTTTGCCTAAAAGCTGTGAGTTTGTTGAAGCAACTCAAATGAAATTACTAAATAACTGACAATTTTTTATCCAGAAAACAAAGGCAAAATGTTATAGAAGGAAAAGCTTCAACCTTATTATGTATGTTTTGATTTTACCAAAAAATGAGGTCTAAAGCATCCCCTTTTAAGGGGATGAAAAGCGGTCGTTAGCGTAGCTTCCCGAAGGGTGGGATGGCTCCGAAACCTGCGCCATATCTACGAGACCAAGAGAATATTCAATTCAGTATTTTCAAGCCTCCGGCTTTAGTGGTCGGTACTGATAAATGATAACTGAAATGACCAATGATTTAGGATTTATAATATAGAAAAAAGTCGAAAAATTTATATTTTTTACTCTCAATATCTGGAATTTAGCAGATACAGAATGAAGGATTTTATATCAAACTAAAAAAAAATCCAAAATCTGTTGATTTTCTTCTTTAAGTTATACGGTTAGAGTATGCTTCAAAACTATCTATTAGTAAATAGTTTACTTATAGTTGCCCTTAAGAAATAATAGGAGAATCTATAAGTTTTTGATACATAAATATACTTTTTTGAAAACCATCTTGAGTTTTGCCTAACTGTACTGTCTTTTAATTCCCAATTGATTGTAATAATAAAAACTAAATTATGCAATTTTTATCAAAAAAATATCCCCTAAAATTAAAACACAAGAAAATATCTAAAAATTCAATAAGACACACTCAATTACCATTTTTTTTGATAATTAAACAACTTGCTTTTCACGCAAAAGATAATCGTCACACTGGCAGTATTAAAAATTTTTTAGTTTTTTTGATATTTATATCTTTGATCTATATAACAGTGCTAGCTCCTTTCGTAAAAACAGGAGTCAAAATTTTCGAGCAAACTATTAAAAAAATTGACATTGTTCAAGAATGGGTACAAGATAACCTACACAAAATTAATTCATTGTTTCCGCCATACTATGGCAAATCCGATCAGTTTCTTCCTTATGTAGTTCATACACCCTATTTTATTGACGATACTCCTCCTGGAGCTTACGATTTTACTCTAGAGCAAAATGGTAAATTAAAAATTCCCATTCCAGCGCCCTGTCAAGGAACTATTCGTAGAACTAGATTTCAAGGCAAAAATGGAAGTTTTGCCACTGCCTATGGTGCAGGTCAGATAGTTGAACTTATATGTGATGGGACTAATTATTATTGGTTAATGGGCCATTTAGTTCAAGGTTCTCCACCAAGAACAGGAACAAGAATTAAGAAAGGACAACCAATTGGTATTCAAGGACTTACAGGAAGAACTTCTGGTTATCATGTTCATGCTCAGATTCACTATCATAGTGGGCAAAGAATTACTAACAGAAAAATTACTCGCCCTTTTGTTGAAAATTACATCAAATTTTTGAGAAAAGGTACTTATTGAGAAGAAATATGCAAAGATGAGAAAGCCACACTTAAATTAATAAATCTTAATAAAGATCAATATCTGGCAAAAATTAGAGTTTATTATTTTACTTATGTTTAGCAGTTAAGAACATCTATCAACAGTTAATATTAACTATTTTCATATTCAGCACTTGCACTGAATTGGTTTAACATTTTCTATTTTCAAAATCTTAAATTTGTGTTTACAAAAGTTTGCTCATAAATGTAAATGGTAACAGTTTAACATCAGAAATTTAATTTCTCTTAACGTAATATTTAACTCTAATTGTTAAAGTTTGAGATAACTTAAAGATAAGGAGCATCTGTTATAGTACCAAGCATGGGAGGAGTTTATATAGTCATTGATTTAAAAGATAAGTATTATCCACAGTAGCAAAATCTCTAAATTTAGATATTTTTCAGATTATGAAGTCTACCTGGAAAGTTTTTTTTGCTCACAGGTTAGCTCCAAAGTTACAGTAAAACAGTTAACAAATTACAAATATAGAAATTATTTAGTATGACCTCAAGACTAACACCACAGGGTGAGAATTAAAATAACTAATTAAGCTGTGTTAGATTACAGAAAAATAAACAACAAAGATTGATATGTAATGACCGTAACTACAAAAAAATCATAAGTATGAGGATAATTATGGAGTGAGTTTTGATAAAATTAAGTTGTTAGGCTGGAAAGTACTCAGCTTTTCCCTCAATGAGATTTCCACTATTGCAGATAGAGTAAAATTAATTATAATAATATAGGAATCAGTAATAAGATTGACCCAAAGTATTAAAAATATTAGCGGTCCTCAACTTGGCAAAATTTTTATCTATAGTTAAAATTAAGTTCTATGTATGAAAAAACTAGCAATATTTCTCTAAATTCAACATGAGATACAGTGGAGGAAATTAATGCATAGATTGTTGCTAGCATGAAACTAATAAAAATTTTCACCTAGAAATCTTACCAAGAAACCCTAAGATGAATAGGAGATTTAATAGCAAGAGTAAATACGAAGAAAAAAAAGGAGGTATAATAGAAAAAAATAATAAATATATTGAGTCTATAGTTTAGTCTCTTTCTGGGATAGAGTAAAAAGTTTATGGTTAGCGTGTTATTGTTCATCTGTTAAACTACAAATGAAAACCCTCATCTAAATTCTTACCTCTAAAATGGGAATAGAAAGAGGGAAAACTATGAGGTACACCCTTCATGTCTAAATAGTTGTCATTTTTGAGAATGGGTAGCTGATGAATTAATTTGAGATTGGCTGTGTCAGTTTCCTTTAATTGATTAATAGGCTGAAAGCTTAAGTGATTTGACTAACATACTTTAGATAACCTAAAGCTTAAAAATTTATTGGTCATAGCAAACACAATGCTAGGTTACGATCAGACTATCAGTATGGTCGATTCCTACCCAACTAAACTAACATTCAAACAAGCAACTAGAAATTAGAGTGATAGCTCTAATCCGACAAAGAAAGACTTTTACTGTAGCTCCAGCTATCAGTAAAATATGAGGAACAGGACTTACGCAAATACATAGATCGGACAGGTAAAAGTTCCAGAATAGTTCATACTTGTCTACTAGTAAAAATTTTGACCATCTATATACTTACGCAAAAGTAAGTTATGGGAAAAAAAGGTGACTATGCGGGTTCTTCTCACTGAGGAGATAAAGGTTTGTCAGAACCAGAAAGGCTGAGTAAGACTTAAATCGTCTTGAGTGACGAACATTCTTTTGAGAATGTCCCCAAGAGAGCATTGGCCTGTGAGACGCAAGAGCAGCTACAAAGCAGTTTAGTGAGGATAATGAAAATGATTTTGGCACTACTACCAGCCAGAATCTGACACTCTCAATACAAGGAAAAAAAGTTCAATATCAATTAAAGTAAGCCCTCAATAAATAAATATTTATTCAAAGCTTACTTAGTGAACTGCCCAATTTCCAAGAAAAAACATCAACCATACAGGTTTGGTCACTAGCTATACTGTCTTAAGATAGACAGAAAACTTCTGTAAAGTAATTTATTCTTCAATTTAAGGAGCATGAGGAACGCGACATGATCCAGACTAACAATGTAATCGAAACCAACATTCAGCCTGAGCTAGATCCTAGCGAATTGTTTCCGCAAACCACAGCCAGACAACCAGATAATGAGTTAGACATCTTAATTACAGAGAGAGAAGGATATACAGATGCTCAGTCTGATGAGAACTACCTGAAGTCTGGTAAAGTTGCTAAGTCTCGTACTAAAACTGTGGCTGCGGGCAAAAAAAAGCATTACACTGAAGATTCTATTCGCCTTTATCTACAAGAAATAGGACGAATTAGGCTATTAAGAGCTGATGAAGAAATCGAACTAGCGCGTAAAATTGCAGATTTACTGGAATTGGAGCGAATTCGAGAAGAACTAATGTACCATTTAGACCGGGAACCACAAGTTAGTGAGTGGGCAAATGCTGTAGATATGGAGTTGCTTAAGTTTAAGCGTCGCTTGATACTTGGGCGTAGAGCTAAAGAAAAGATGGTACAGTCTAACCTGCGTCTCGTGGTTTCGATCGCCAAAAAGTACATGAACCGAGGTTTGTCATTCCAAGATTTGATTCAAGAAGGTAGTTTGGGATTAATTCGAGCCGCAGAAAAATTTGACCATGAAAAGGGGTATAAGTTTAGTACTTATGCAACTTGGTGGATTCGTCAAGCTATTACCAGAGCGATCGCAGACCAATCTCGTACTATTCGTCTACCAGTTCATCTGTATGAAACGATATCCCGGATTAAGAAAACTACCAAACTTCTTTCTCAAGAAATGGGTCGCAAACCTACAGAGGAAGAAATAGCAACTCACATGGAGATGACTATAGAAAAGTTGCGTTTTATTGCTAAGTCAGCTCAACTGCCAATATCTCTGGAAACTCCGATTGGTAAGGAAGAAGATTCTCGACTTGGAGACTTCATTGAGTCTGATGGGGAAACTCCTGAAGACCAGGTATCCAAAAATTTACTACGAGAAGATTTGGAAAGTGTTTTAAATAGTTTAAGTCCACGGGAAAGGGATGTGTTACGCTTACGATATGGTTTGGATGATGGTCGAATGAAAACTTTGGAAGAAATTGGTCAAATATTTAATGTGACTCGCGAACGAATTCGACAAATTGAAGCAAAAGCTCTCAGGAAGTTACGACATCCAAATCGTAATAGTATCCTCAAAGAATATATCCGCTAGAGAAGTGAGGAAGTTAGTTAGTTATCTATTATAGCGCTACGCGCTAGGGAATAGGGAATAGGGAATAGCAAACTGCAAAAGGGTTTTAGGATTGAAAAATGTCCGTGCCCAATTCTTGTAGTGCTATACTTAGTTTTCTGAGTATAGACCATTTGTAGGGGTTAACGGCTGTATGTGTTAGTTATGCGTAAGTCTTGATATGTTGGTTGATAATTCTATAATTACTTCAATCTCCCCTACTCCCCTACTCCCCTACTCCCCTACTCCCCTACTCCTTACCCCCAACTATATAATAAGTATTCAACTGGATTTGATATTAGTTCCCAAAACTTGCAAAAATGCTGCTAACCATTGGGGATGAGCAGGCCATGCAGGAGCTGTAACTAAGTTATCATCAACTACTACTTGGTCTGCAGCTACTTCTACATATTTACCACCTGCTCTCAAAACGTCAGGACTACAAGCTGGATAAGCAGTGCAACGTTTCCCTTCTAAAACACCAGCAGCAGCTAGTACTTGTAGACCATGACAAATAGAAGCGATCGCTTTGTTATTTTCGGCAAAGTGATGACATATTGTCAAAACTTTGTCATTGAGGCGAATATATTCTGGAGCGCGACCACCAGGAATGACTAGAGCATCATACTCAGCAGGGTCAATGTCATCGAAAGTAGCATTTAAAGTAAAGTTGTGACCTGGTTTTTCGCTATAGGTCTGGTCGCCTTCAAAGTCGTGAATAGCGGTTTTGATAGTTTGACCGGAAGTTTTGTCAGGGCAAACAGCGTGTACTGTGTGACCTACCATTTGTAATGCTTGAAAAGGTACCATTACTTCATAGTCCTCTACATAGTCGCCTGCCAACATCAGAATTTTTTTTGCTGCCATATTTCTAACTCCAGTTGATTATTAATTTTACTAATTAAAGCTTCTATAATTATGAATCTTAATTGTTAAATTGTGAAATAAGGTGTTCAGCATTTAAGCCATATATCTAATTTTTGTCAAAGGCAACAGGTAAAAGGGAATATAAAATCTAAATGATTTCTATACGCATTAAAATTAGGACAGCTAAGAAACTTCAAAATATTACAAGTAAAAGTTCTAACTATAGCTGATAGTTGATATTATATCATGTCCGCTGGTAAGTAGTCATACAAAATTAATTACACATACTCTCAAGTTAAAAAGCTGATGCTTTCATTAATTGATAATTGATAATTACCTCTGGTTAAAACCGTCCTTGATTAAATATAAGGAAATATTATTTCTTCTCTTGGTCAATTGGATATGACGAGGAGACCTCGCTATCCCACCCTTCGGGAAGCTCCGCTAACGACCACTTTTTTCCCCGATCAAGGGGAGGCTTTAAACCATAATTATTTAATTATTAATTATTAATTATTAATTATTCGGTAAAAAAAAAATTACAGAGAATAAAATTAGGTAATTAATTTTGCTTAACCACTTATTGTTTGTGTAAACCTAAGCGTGAATATCTAGAGGAAATGTAAGTTTTTTTTCAGACTTTTAAGCCTTTCTCCCTTTTGGCTCTTCTTTCTTCCTTCTTCCTTGCTCTTACCTAACAATACCGATGCTACCGGACTTGATATTACTTCTTATTTTCAACAATATTCTATAGTTACTTCTTTCTGTTTTTCCCGCAAATATTGCACTAAGTCTTCTATTAAATTACGACGAATCGAAATATTTTTCGGTAATAAAGGGTTTTGATAAAATTCATTAATTTTTTGCCCTACTAAAAATAAAATTGAATCTGCTTCTAATATTTCTTCTGCCAACATTACTGCCCCATTTTTTCCTGAAGGCAACCTGCCAATATCGCAATTAGACTTTTTCAAAATCTCTGTACATTTGGAAATAGTTAAAATTCCTTCGGTCACTAAATCTATTCCACTCAATTTACCTATTGGTGGCATTTCTTTAGTCATTGTCGTAATATCCATTTCAATAGTTTCCCCCAGAAAACTTGCCACAATATTTCCAGTTGTTCCGCCACAAACAACTCTCCGACCGCGAAAATTTAATAATTTTTCTACATATTCAAAATCTCTATTTTCATCTAGTGGCGGACCTGTAAATATCATTACTGGATTTTTCTTTCGCACATAAATTCCAACGAAAGAGGCATCATCACCAATTTTGCCTCCATAGAGATTATGAGTTTTTTTAATGACATTTTGAACAATATTTCTAGCAGTATGAGTATGATTGATAAATAAAGATTCGATATGTTTAGCAATATTATCCCAACCCCAACCAAAATTTAAGCTAACTCCTAAACCTGCGTACAAAACTCCGTCACTAATAGCTCCTAAAAAATCTCCTTTTTCTAGTTTGCCTTCAGAGAAAGTAATTTTTTTATCTAATATTTTTTCGGTTTTGTTTTGTAACTGAACTAATTTACCTTTTTTAAAATATAAAACGGGAGGGTTATCAAAGTTAATTACTAAAAAGTTATTATTTTTGGGATTAATTGAAATTACGGTAAAAGTAGCATAAGCAATTTTTCTAACTTGACAAATAGGTAAAGTACCGATGACTGTTTCAATTACATCTTCTAAAGAAACGTCATCAGTATTTAACATATTAATCAAAATTTCTGTGGTTAAAGTGGCTAGAATATTAGCTTTTACGCCACTGCCTAAACCATCAGACAAAACGATAATAGTTTTATTTTCGGCTTTGCGGAATTTAACTTGGTCGCCACATAATTCTTCGCCTTTTTTATTGAGGCTAAAATTGTAAATATCTAAAAAATTTTCCATTTATATCAATCTTATTTGAGTTGTGAGAACAGGGAATAGGGAATAGTTCATTAATTGATAATTGATAATTGATAATTACCTCTGGTTAAAACCGTTACGGAATTGAAGATAAGGAATATTTTCTTTTTTTTTCCCTTAAAAGGGGAGGCTTCAAGGCGCGAATTATTTAATTATTAATTATTAATTATTCGGGAACAGGGAACAGAGAACAGGTATGGAAGAAACACCTAAGCATTAACGAAGTCAAAAGTTATTTCTGTAACGAGGATTTGAGCAACTATCCAAAAATATTTCGCCTTAAAAGGCGGGGTTTTAGACCCAATTATTTTGATGAAATTATCACAAATGATTTAGGATTGCTATATATCAATTTGATAAAATATTGCTACAGAATTTTTGTTATTAGATGTCTGACTTCTAATTTGATACTGTGTGTCATTTCAGTTATCAGTACCTGTGCAATAAGGAGGCTTGAAATAAGGAATATTATTTTCAAGGAGAGGTAATTATTAATTATTAATTATTAATTATTAATTATTTAGAGAGTCTCTTGATTTACCATTTTGATAATTTTTAATAAACTGACTTTTGTTTCTGCAGTTGTTTCTCCTAATAAACCAGCAATTTCTTGCACTACTTTCATCTGATGATCGACTACTTCGTTTACTTTAGTAACTGTTTCATTTCTTAGGTTAATCATTTCTTGTTTTCGTTGCCATTCATGGGTAATATCAACCATAATACAAGCAATTAAATTTTGGTCGCGAATGGGAAAAATTACTTCTTTCACATATACAATATCTGCTTCAGAATTTGCTTGATTTTCAGGTTGATATTTTTTCTCTTTTCCTCGAATTACTTCATCTTTTTCCCAGACTTTTTGAAAGTCTGTTAAATCTTCTAAAACTATAGATGCGGGTTTACCAATAATCTCTGTTTGGTTGACATTAAACATTTTACAAAATGCTGGATTAACTAGAGTAATATTCATCTGGGTGTCAACAACAATTAAGCCATTGGGGTCATATTCCCAGAGAATTTGCCAGAGATTTTTTTCGTTAGTCAAAATAATTTACTCCTTTGATTTATTAATCGTGGGTAAGATTTCTGTTTGGAATTTTTGTTCAATATTTTCGGGGTTAATTTTGATGAATACTTGGTTTTTGTATTTCATTACAATTCCATCACTACAAGATTCCAAACAAAATGAACCTTTTAATTCTATTTTGTCTTCTAGGTGATATTCGCTAATCATACTTTGAAGTTTTGGTAATACTTCATAAACTCCTAGTTGATGACAAGCAGAACCCATACAAAGATATAAATTTTCTTTTTTCATAGTTCATTCTTGAGTAGGGGAGTCTGGGGGAGTGGGGGAGTGGCTCACACGGATTATGGCACGGATACACGGATAGCTCAGGGAGTGGGGGAGTAGGGGAGTGGGGGAGTGGGGGAGTGGGAGATTAGGGGAGAACTAAACATAAGAATAATTAACAGTAATTGACGTGCTAATTATCAAAAAGGTTATTTTGCCTGTGTTAACTACTTAATAATTGAAGTTTCACCTAAGTATAGCATTCTTTTTTCACCCTTGATATAAAAATAGTTAGTAAGAAAGAGTCAAGAGAATAAAGACAAAAATTTAACAGGGAATAAGGTGAGTATAGCTGAAGTAAGAAGTCAACCTTTCCTCTCAAGAAAAAACCAAAATAAAGATACAGCAGATTTCATTAAGGGTGAGATACACTCATGGCGGGCAAGATGCCCGCACTTGCATTTATTTAATTGTTAATCTCTGTATTTCATATACTTGGAATATGTTGTATTTTTGGCGATAGGAAGTTGGAAATTTTCACCTCTACTGATACTTCTTGGATACTGATTTTATTATGTTGTATTTTTGGCGATAGGAAGTTGGAAATTTTTACCCCTATTGATACTTCTTGGATGCTAATTTTATATTGATAATTTTCTTCCTTCTTCCTGATTTTAATCGCAATAAACTACATCTAAGAATAAGGTGAGTATAGCTGAAGTCAGAAGTCAATCTTTCCGATCAAGAAAAAACAAAAAGAAAGATACAGCAAATTCCATTAAGGGTGAGATATACCCATGGCGGGTAAGATGCCCGCACTTGCATTTATTTAATTGTTAATCTCTGTACTTCTTATGGGAGAAATATGTTGTATTTTTGGCGATAGGAAGTTGGAAATTTTTACCCCTATTGATACTTCTTGGATACTGATTTTATATTGATACATTTCTTTCCTCTTCCTTCTTCCCTCTTCCTTCTTCCCTCTTCCTTCTTCCTTCTTTTAATTCCGATAAACCTCATCTAAAATATTGCCATTCGCCGCAATTAATTGAATATGTAATGGCATTTTACCTGCTGCATGAGTCGAACAACTCAAACAAGGATCGAAAGCTCGAATACCTGCTTCAACTCTGTTTAACATTCCTTCTGGAATTTGATTATTGTGAATATAATGTTTGGCAATTTGAGTCACAGTTTGATTCATTGCTAGATTATTTTGACCAGTGGCAATAATCATATTTACTTTCTGAATAATCCCATTTTCATCTACTTTGTAATGATGGAATAAAGTACCTCTTGGCGCTTCACTAACTCCTACTCCTTCCAGACAGTTAATACCAGCAGTAGCGCGAGTGCGCGGAGAAACAATATCCGGGTCATCTATCAATTGTTCAATTCTTTCTAAACAAGCAATAATTTCTATCAAACGAGCATAATGATAGAAGAAAGAAGAAGTAGGAACACCACCTACCCGCTCTTGCATTTCCTTTAATTCTCGGTCTGCTTTTTCTGTACCTATCTGAGAACAAACATTTAAACGAGCAAGAGGTCCGACGCGATAAATTCCATCAGGATAACCCATTGGTTTGTAATAAGGGAACTTCAAATAAGACCAACTTTCCACCGCTTCCCCTAAAAATTCCTGATAATTATCTTCGCTTAAATTATCAGCAACAATATTACCTTCACTATCAGTAAATCTGAGTTTCCCGCCGTAATGTTCCCAATCACCATTTGCACCAACTAATCCCATAAATAATGATGGAAACTTACCAAAAACTTCAGCTTCAGTTTTTAGTTGCTCGTCTAATAAACCCTTAAATAAACTAATAGCAGTATTAGTAGTTTCAAAAGATTCTGGGAGACGATTTTTTATCCATTCTCGCCCCTCTTCAGATAAGGGAGAACGTACACCACCAGGTACTGCCCAAGCAGCATGAATTTTTTTAGCTCCTAACAGTTCTATGACTGTTTGACCGAACTGCCGAAGTCGAATTCCTGCCCTGGCTAAATCTGGATTTTCCTCCATTAAACCAAAGACATTTCGTTTAGCTGGGTCACTATCCCAACCTAATAGAAAATCAGGACTACTAAGATGGAAAAAACTTAAAGCATGGGATTGAGTTAATTGTCCTAAATTCATCATTCGGCGCAACTTTTCTCCTGCGGGAGGAACTTGAACTGCGAGAATTTTATCCCCTGTTTTGGCAGAAGCTAATAAATGACTTACTGGGCAAATACCACAAATTCTTGCTGTTATTCCTGCCATTTCTGTAAAAGGTCGCCCTTCACAAAATTTTTCAAAGCCACGATATTCTACGACATGAAATCTACAGTCGGATACTTCTCCAGCATCATCTAATATTACTGATATTTTGGCATGACCTTCGATTCTAGTTACTGGGTCGATGACTATTGTTTTAGACATAGTTTATTTTCTCCTTTACTAAATAAATAATCTCTAGATTTTGATAAATTTGTCAAAGCTATTTTGTAAGCATTCAGCGGTCAGCTATCAGCTATCAGCTTTATTACCTTTAGTGGACAGTTTAAGCTCGTTATTCTTGTGCTTAAATTCTTTGTTTAAAAATGTAGTAATTTTAGTAGGTTGGGTTAAGCGAGAGCGCAACCCAACAAAAAAGATGTGTAGATTGGCGTTAAAATTTGCCCTTGATAAAAAGGAAACAAGAAAGTAATTTTAGTAGTTTTGCTTGAGGAAACAAAACCTAACTTACTTAAACTAAACTCTAGTGCAGGATGGCAGAAATAACTAACCAGTTACAAAATTATAAAAGCCTTACCAATCAATAATTTTGAGGGCGAATGGCATTCGCCCCTACGACTTTTAACTTCCGCGTAGTGGCACTAGGTTTTGAGAATATTATAAAATTTATTTCTCAAAGCTACCTCTACTTTATTTATCAGTTTTCTTCTAATTACAAATGCGGGCTTTTTCCCAATATTGTTGAAAATTCCAGATACCTAAACCTACTTTTTTGGCAGAATTTTGAGCATTAATATAAGCAGTTTTTGAACTAGGGCAAGTATCGTTTAGATGTTTACAGAAAAGGGAAGCTTTTCCTTCACTAACCAGTTGTAAATTAATGGAAGTATTACCTTTAAATACTTCTGAAACTATCCGTTGATGACTACTTTTTCCTGTATCACTAACTAATACTATTGTACCTCTAGGAATTAATGTTTCAAGTCTGGTTTTAGCATCCTCAAAAAAGGGACTATCTCCATAATCTGGTCCATCAATACAAGCAAGTTGTAGACGACATAATTGTGAATTTCCTTCCCAAGGAATTCGACATTGTGACATGGTAACTTCTAAAGTATCTCCATCAATAATCTGAGAAATTCTTGCCTGTTGAGTAGCTAAAGACTGGGGAGTATTTAATAGAGATAAAAGTATTAAAATTGCACAGGATATAACTGCTAAAATCAAACTTATTTTGTGTTTTTTCATTAGCTTTTTTTGAGTAGGTTTGGTAGGAGCAAATGGCCGTTTGCCCTTACAGTGAACAACTCAACAAAAAGATGTGTAGGTTAGGGTTAAAAATTGTCATTATTAGAAGGTAAAAGGAAAGGGATTTTTCGTTTCAACATCTCTTGATATCTTATTTATTTAAGATGTTGATTATTCTATTTAATATTACAGCTAAGTAAATTATTATAGGAGGCGAGCGAGACGCTCGCACTGGGATAAAATACAGCAAATTCTAAGTATGTGATGTACAAATATTAACATTGAAATATATGTAGTGCGGGCATTTTGACCGCTAGTAATGTACCTGAGTGAGATGAAATTCGCTATAATTTTCCTTCTTCCTTCTTCCTTCTTCCTTCTTCCTTCTTTTACCCAAACTTAATCATTTCTCGACCTGCCATTTTTGGCATTTCACCCTTTAATAAAGGTTCTAAAGTAGCCTTAATTCTATCGGCAGAAGGCGGACATCCAGGCATAAAAATATCCACCGGCACAACTTCATGCACTGGTCGAACTTTATCCAGTAATTCTGGCACAATTCCCGGTGCATTTGGTAATTGTTGATTTTCGTCTGCCAACTCTAAATAACTTCTTTCTAAAACTGGTTTCGTACCACCAAGCATATTTCGCATAGCTGGCACATTAGCAGTAACAGCACAATCACCAAAAGAAATTAATGTCTTAGTTTTTTTCCTCACCTCAATAATTATTTCTAAATTATCCTGATTAGCAATACCTCCTTCCACCAAACAAACATCAACATTTTCTGGATATTCTTTAATATCACTGCCCACCGGACTATAAACAACCTCGACATGATTCGCCAGTTCAAACAACCATTCATCTAAGTCGAGAAACGACATATGACAACCAGAACATCCAGCCAACCAAACTGTGGCAAATTTTATTTTATTTGACATAATTAATACCTTCAATTAGGGAATAGTTCAACAATTAATAATTAATAATTAATAATTAATAATTATTAATTGTTGAAAGATGTCACAAATAATTTCACTCCTTTAAATGTTAAATAATTTCGATAAATTACTGTAGCATCAAGTTTTGAGCTGATCATATCTACACCACTTTGCGACTCTATGAGGTACACCCCGAAGCGGCCAAGATGTCCGAACTACAATGCTTTCACCATTTACCCTGTACATCATTTGCCCGAAATATGCTGTAACTTTTAACTGTTAACTATCGACTGATAACTGATAACTGTATTCACCTTGTCCATTGTTTATTTTCCCTAGCATTAACCAAAAATTCCAACTTAGAGCGATCGCGCTCCATTTCAGCTACTGTTGCTCCCTTACGGAAAATAGCACCAGTGGGACAAGCATCCACACATTTACCGCAAGCAGTACAAGCATCCACCTCTCCCCAAGGTTGATTCAAACCAGAAACAATATAACAAGCAGCACCACGACTTCCCACATCCCAAACGTGCGCTCCCTCTATTTCGTCACAAACCCGCACGCAACGAGTACACAAAATACAACGATTATGGTCTATACCAAACTGCTTGTGAGATAGATCCATTCCCCGGTCTGGGAAACGATAGGGAAACCGAGTATGATCCATCCCCACCTCTACTGCCATATTTTGCAATTCGCAATTCCCATTCGCAACACAAACTGCACAAACATGATTGCCCTCAGAAAATAACAACTCCACCAACATCCGTCGATATTCTTGCAACTTCTGAGTTTGAGTCTGAATTTCCATTCCCTCCGCAACCTCAGTCACGCAAGCAGGTAATAATTTTCTCACCCCAGAAATTTCCACCAGACACAACCGACAAGCACCAATATCCGTAACTCCCTCCAAATGACAGAGAGTGGGAATGTGAACCCCTGCTTCCTTAGCAGCTTCAAGAATAGTAGTTCCCTCCTCCACTGCAATTTGATTGCCATCAATAGTTAACGTTTTTACTGACATATTTTTTTTCTCCTCTATAAATTATGCCGAATTAAAAAAAGAAGAATATTTACCTAATAATTTAGGTTTAAAGTCTCTCCTTATAAAGGGGAAAAAAGAAAAAATTTTCCCTACCGCGTCAATTCCTATACGCTTTCAAGGAGAGGTAATAATTAATTAGGGTCTGCTGAAAAAATTGGTTGGTGGGAGTAGGACAGGGGGACGCACCAGACGCGGAGACGGCTCGATTTGTGGGAGAACAGACAACGGTTTCGGCCATTTTATGTGAAGGAATTTTCTTGAATTTCAGCAGAAAATTTCAGTGTTTTGAGGCAAATAAGAGCCAATAACATAGGAGATAAACTGAATATAAAAAGCTCAATTACCGTAAGCTTTCCTGACTTTTAGATTTAATCAGCAAACCCTAATTATTAATTATTAATTATTAATTATTAATTATTGAATACCTTACCATTGCTAGAAAACTCTGACTCCTGCAATAAATCTAGATACTCTTGCTTAAAATAGTGCAACGTACTCAAAACAGGATTAGGTGCAGTCATTCCCAAACCACATAAACTGGTATCCTTAACCACATAAGACAATTCCTCCAACCTTTCTAGATCTATAGAAGTCGCCTGTTTATTCAAAATCTTAGTCAGCAAAGCATATAACTGCACCGTACCAGTTCGACAAGGAATACATTTGCCACAAGTTTCACCACGGCAAAATTCCATGTAAAACTGCGCCACCTCAACCATGCTAGTTTCCTTATCCATAATCACCATACCACCCGAACCCATCATCGAACCAACTTTGCTCAGAGAGTCGTAGTCTACAGGAGTATCAAGCATTGAAACAGGAATACAACCACCAGAAGGACCCCCTGTTTGTACCGCTTTCACTTCCCCACCAGGAACACCACCTCCCATTTCCTCAACAATTTCCCGTAGAGTTATTCCCATCGGTACTTCAATTAAACCGTTATTTCTAACTTTACCTGTGAGGGCGAATATTTTTGTACCTTTACTGTTTTCAGTACCAATACTAGCGTACCACTCTGCACCTTTTTTCAGAATAGGGGCAATATTGGCAAAGGTTTCCACGTTATTAATTAGAGTTGGATATCCCCAAAGTCCAGACTGAGCAGGATATGGCGGACGGGGGACGGGGTTGCCACGTTTGCCTTCCACTGATTGAATGAGGGCAGTTTCTTCCCCACAAACAAATGCACCAGCACCGATACGGATGTCAATTTTGAAGTCAAAAGGACAGTCGAATATTTGACTACCCAAGAGTCCGTATTTTTTTGCTTGTTGAATGGCTTTTTGTAACCGTTGAATGGCGAGAGGATACTCCGCACGGACATAAATGAAACCGTGATTTGCTCCCACAGCATAACCAGCGATCGCCATTCCTTCTAATACTAAATGGGGGTCGCTTTCTAATACGCTCCGGTCCATAAATGCACCGGGGTCTCCTTCATCACCGTTGCAGATAATATATTTCTGACCTTCTGGCATTTTGGCAACGGTTGCCCATTTTAAACCAGTGGGATAACCGCCACCACCCCTACCCCGCAAACCACTGCGAGTAATTTCCTCCACGACTTCACCGGGAGTCATTTCATGTAACGCGTGGTAAAGAGATTGATATCCACCAACAGCGATATATTCTTCAATGCGTTCGGGATTAATTTTTCCTGTGTGTTCCCTAACAATGCGGAGTTGATGAGAAAAGAATGGGTGTTGGGAGTCGCCTTTAATGACTTCGGTGGTACCGCCATTGAGTGCGTCGATAATACTGGCAGCGTTTTCGGGTTCTACTTCTTCGTAGAGGGTGTCGTCGGGGTCTATTTGTACCAGGGGACCGCGTCCGCAAAATCCCATACAACCTACTCCTACCACTTCGACACGTTCTTCCAACCCTGCTGTTTTAACTGCATTCTTCATGTTTTTCATCACATCTACAGAATTAGCAGCTTGACAACCTGTAGACGTGCAGCAGTGAACTCGAATGCTTTTTTGTCTATTTTTTTCTGTTTCGGCAATGTCGAGCAAGTCTTGATAGTCCATCTATTATTCTCCTTTCTTATTTTTAGCTATTAGCACTGAGCGATCGGCAGTTATAGCGCTATGTGCAAGTCAATCAGAAGTCAAAAGTCAAAAGTCAGAAATAAGAAGTAATCCCTGACTAACTTTGAGCATTTATAGATGTCCGCGCCCTATTTGCGTAGTGCTATAGCTTTTTTTTTCTTTCCTTGAGTTTGATGTTAATTTATTAAGTCATTCAAAAAAAATAGATCGTTAAGTAATTAAGTGAGATGGTTTTTCGGTGGTGGTGCATTGTCATGGTCGTGCGTTGCATTATTTTTGTTACGAGGTACGGCAGTGGGAGCATCTTGCTCCCGTGCCAAGTATCCCTTGTTTCTTGTATACCATTACTATGCAGGACTACCGATTTTTCTTTGTTTCCATCTTACTAAATATTCCAACTTCACAACTGGATTCTTTTTCTAGCTTTAAATATTTCCACAATCAAAAAATATCAACTTTTAATCAGGTAAAACTTTACCGAATAATTAATAATTAATAATTAATAATTAAATAATTCAGGTTTAAAGCCTCCCCTTTTAAGGGGAAAAAAGCGGTCGTTAGCGCAGCGCACCCGTTGGGTGGGATGGCGAGGTCTCCTCGCCATATCCAATCGACCAAGAGAAAAGAAAATATTCCTGATATTCAATTCCGTAGCGGTTTTAACCAGAGGTAATTATCAATTATCCATTATCAATTAATGAACTAAATATCTATGTTTACCCATGCAATTTTGACTGTTAATTTTTGGCTAAATTTACCTAAATATTGTGGTTTAAAGCCTCCCCTTTTAAGGAGATAATAAATAAAAATTTTCCTTTGAGTCAATCCTCTTAATTTTCAAGGAGAGGAAATTCTAAATTCTAAATTCTTTACTCCTGCCAATCTTTAATTTTTTCCATAACTGCTTCTGGAGTTTGTTTACCTGCGACGCTACCATCAAAAACCACTGCTGGCGCAATCCCACAAGCACCCAAACAACGAGCTGCCATCAGAGAAATTTGATTATCTGCTGTTGTTTCTCCTACTTTTATATCTAATTCTTTTTCTAGTGCTTTAATTACTTCTCCACCACCTTTTACATAACAAGCAGTACCCATACATACAACACAAGTATGAGCTCCACTAGGCTTAAGTGAAAAAATATGATAAAAAGTTGCTACTCCATATACTCTACTCAATGGTAACTTTAAACCTCGTGCTATATAGGTCAAAACATCAGGTTCTAAATAACCAAATACTGATTGTGCTTTATGCAATACTTCAATTAAAGAATCTTGACGATATTGATTCCGCTTCATTGTAATATCTAACTGTTTAAAGCGTTTATCGCCACTAGGATGACCCTTTTTTTGTTGTTGAGAATCTTTGTTTTTAGTATCTTTCATGGCAGTTTCCATTTCTATAATACTCCTCAACTTACTGCTCTTGGTATTTGCTTTTGATAGTAGCCGATATTTACTTAATATTTACTGCCTGCTTATTAAAGTTTTAATTTATTTATATTGTTACATATTACTGTTTTTTTGAACCACTTGATTTACATTTTATTACATTTTTTTCATCTTGTTTAATAAACAACTTTTTTGTTGTTTAACCAGGCTTGAAGACGGAGCTTAAATCTTTAATAATTATTCAACAAAATCCCTAAAATAAACTAAATTTTTAATTAAAAATAGTAGAAGGAAGAAGGAAGAAGGAAGAAGGAAGAAGGAAGAAGGGGTAAATATTGAAAAAAAGGGAAAAAAGATAGAGATAAGAGATAACTATCTCAAATCAACTGGAGCAGCTATTTTTAAGCATATCCGATCAATATCTACCTTTTTGTAGCATTATTTTTTTAAATTGGTATTACTATATGATATAGATAGAAAATGGCTTCCATATAGCAGATTTCCAGTCAATGAGGTACAGTGCTGAACTTGATAAATTCTCACCATTAAAAAAACTGGCTGAAAAATCTTTGTTGCCGTACCTCATCAACCTGAAATACTATGTATTATCGTCGCTACACTTCCGCTGCGTTTTGAATGTTAAGTTTTAGCTATGAGGAAGTAGATTTTTCAGAACTATTCGGAACAGTTACATTTAAAACCCCAATTAACGATTTAAACATTAATCTAAAACCTACAAAATTCTTCAATTAGAAGATGATATTACTTCCTGAAATTTATCTTCCCAAGAACCTTCTAAACGCGGACCTTGAATTTGTACAACAGCAGAAGCTAGATAATTTCCCCAACGTGCAGCTTGAATAGGTGTGTAACCATGAGTCAGGCCAAATAACACACCTCCAGCAAAAGCATCTCCCGCACCAACAGTATCGATCGCTTTCACAGCAAACCCTGGTACAGGAGTAATTTTTTTATCTTGTACAACTAAACAACCTTCCTTACCGTTAGTAATAAAAGCTGTTTCTACCAACTCCCCAATTTTGACAGCACATTCTTCTAAAGACTCAATTCCGCAGAAACTACGAGCTTCATCAGCATTGCAAAATAACACATCACAATAATTTGACGCTACTTCGCGGAAGTCATCAGCAAACATATCTACTAAAAACTGGTCAGAGAAAGTAAAACAAACTTTAACCTCTTGACGCTTAGAATCTTCCATTGCTTGAATACAAGCTTGCTTTGTGTCCGGTCCAGTCCACAAATAACCTTCTATATAACTGTATTTACAGCGCTTAATTTGTTCTGCATCAATATCACTAGCACTGAGACTTACAGATACTCCAAGATTAGTACACATGGTACGTTCAGCATCAGGAGTTGTCAGTACCACACAAGTACCAGTAGGTCCATTTTCTGTAGATGTAGGAACTACATTAAATTCAATTTTGGACTCAAGCATATCTTGACGGTACAACTCACCATTAGGATCGTTGGCGACTTTTGCCACAAAAATACCCGTTCCTCCACTCTGAGCGATCGCTATCATCGTATTTGCTGCTGACCCTCCAGAACGCTTTTTTAAAGAGGTGTTTTTCAGGTCCTCCAATATTCCTCCTTGTGTTGGAGCATCCATCAGAGTCATTCCACTTTTTTGGAGGGAATGTTTAGCGATCAAATCTTCTTCTACAAATGCAAGGATATCTACTAAGGCGTTACCAACGCCAAATACGTCTAAATTTTGGGTATTTGCTGCTGTCATCTATTTTTCTATTTTTTGGCCACTTAGGCATAATATCATGTCTGGATAAAATGTATAATTTTGATTATGATGTCTGGTTGAATATTTATAAATCAGTAATATCATGTCCGGATAAGAGCGTGATAAAAAAACTCTCTCCTTCAACTCCAGTTCTTCCTCCTTCCTTCTTCCTTCTTCCTTCTTCCCTCCTGACTTCCCCTCCCAGGAGGGGAGGGCCCCGCGGGTGGGTTGACTCCTGAGAACTCGGTCGTTATTTATTTTATAACTGTTCAACCGGACATGATATAATCTGGTAGTAGGGAGAATCAGGAGATTTGTCTTGTTATTGAGATAATAGGTTTTTTCATCACTAATTATCCTGATTTAATATAAGTACCATTAGGACAAAATACTTTAGTTCAAAGGGAACAGGAAGTAAAATGTCCTAACCTGCACTCATGTACCATAAATTATGAAATAGAAGAAGAGAAGATTTACTTATTGACATCTCCAGGGGTTGAAACACCCTGGATTCTGTGGTTAGTCCACCGCAAATGGGATAAATCCACATTTGCTTAAAGCCTGTCAACAGACTTCTACACTCCTCGGCGTAAATCAAAGATTTAGCTGTGAGCTTACTTTTTTATAGCTTTCACCAGTGGTTTTACTCAAAATGTTGGAGCAATCTTCTCGCTGCTCTAGCTGCCTACTTGCTTTTCCTGCGGAATGCTGCGCAAACAGCCGTCGTAAGAAATTAATTCCCCGTCTCCTGTCCGCCGGAATTTCACCGCACTAGCTAGAGGTCATGGCGACAAACCTTGTTCTTACTTGCTATTTCTAGTATACCAGACTTTTACGCCGCTTTATTACCCGCGCGTCGTTATTCAACCAGGGGATAAATCACCCTGGCTAACTTCCTCCCGCCATTTTTTATGTTTAGTCTCAAACTGGTCTTAAACCTGGAATTATGCTTTATTCACTACACTTGATTTAAGATTGTTGAATGACCCAGAGTAGTTAACATTGAAACCATCAGGTAAAATCGCATCAGCTAACTTAGCACGACTTAAATTAACCTCACTCAAATTAGTATCAAGTAAATTTACCCAACTTAAATCAGCACCATTAAAATTAGCTTTAGTCAAATTAGCAGCAGACAAATTAGAACTGTTGAGATCGACTTTACTGAAATTAGCCTTAGTCAGATTTGCACTACTCAAGTCTGTAACAATTAAATATGAACCAGTTAAATCAGCTTTACTCAAATCTGCGCCTACTAAATTAGCACCAATCAAACTTACATATTTCATATTTGCATGAATCAGACAAGCATAGCTGAGACTAGCACTAAAAAGAAAAGCACCATCTAGATTCGCTTGAGAAAGGTTAGCGCAAAACAAAAAAGCACGATTTGCATCAATTTTTGAGAGATTAGCACAACTTAAGTTAGCATTACTCAGATTAGCTTCACATAGTTTAGCATTTGTTAAGTTAGCTTCACTTAAATTTGCCCCTACTAAATTTGTACCACTCAAATTAGCATTACTAAGATTCACTCCACTGAGGTTAACATTCGTCAAGTTAGCATCACTCAAATCAGAATTACTAAAATCAGCACCACTCAGATTAATACCACTAAGGTCAACTTCCGGCAGCTCCATAGCAATAAAGTTTCTATTACCATTAGTATAATCTTCTAGTATTTGCTTGGCATCTCTTATGGGCATCTACGCTAAATAGTTTAGGTTTATTCTAAATACTATTATCTCAAAATACTAATCAGTTATAATGAAGTTTAATTTTTTATTAAACAAAGAAAAGCGATCGCTATATATTCAAGAGGAAAAATGATTGATGGTCAACTAAAAATTGTTTCTCTAATTCCTAGTGCCACAGAAATTGTTGCAACATTGGGATTAATGGATGCTATGGTTGGTAGAAGTCACGAATGTGACTATCCTTCAGAAGTTAAAAATTTGCCTGTTTGTACTCAGCCTAAATTTAATCCTGATGGAAGTAGTCGTGAAATTCATAATTGAGCTACGGAGTTATTACAATCTGCTTTGAGTGTCTATCGTGTAGAAACAGAAACTCTAGAGAAATTAGAACCTACTCATATTATTACTCAAGCTCAATGTGATGTTTGTGCCGTTAGTTTAGCAGAAGTAGAAGTTGCAGTGGCAAGTTTAATTAAAAGTCATCCTCAAATTATTTCTTTACAGCCTAATTTATTGGCAGAAGTTTGGGCAGATATGGAACAAGTAGCAATGAGTTTAGGAGTGGATGGAAATGAAGTAATTTCTCAGTTAAAATATAGGGTTAAAGCTTGTGCGGAAAAAACTCAACATTTACCAGTTAATGATATTCCGAAAGTAGTTTGTATTGAGTGGAGCGATCCGCTAATGGCAGCAGGAAATTGGATACCAGAATTAGTTAAGTTGGCTGGGGGAAATTCATTATTTGGAGTAGTGGGAAAACATTCTCCATGGTTAAAATGGGAAGAGTTATTAATTGCTAATCCAGATATTATAATTTTCATGCCTTGTGGTTTTGATTTAGAACGTACTCGCCAAGATACTATGGAGTTAATTAATCGTCCAGAATGGCAAGATTTACTTGTAGTTAAATCGGGCAAAGTTTACATTACGGATGGTAATTCTTATTTTAATCGTCCAGGGCCGAGATTAGTCGATTCTTTAGAAATTTTAGCGGAAATTTTACATCCTGAATTATTTAATTTTGGTTATGAAGGAATAGGTTGGGTGAAGTTATCTTAAAGTATAATATCAAATCCGCTATTATTCGGTATAAAATCTTTTGAAGGTAGGAGTCATAATTCAGAACTCAGAACTAAGATATCAGAACTCAGGAAGGAAATACAGTTATAAAGATTTAGTAATAGTGAAGATGGAGAATGTTTTTATAGCTAATTAAACGAATTTGATATAGCAATCATAAATCATTTGTAAAAAATCTAAGTATATATAATAAAGTCTGAAACTTTGTTCCCTATTTCCCTCTCATATCAGATCCGGTTGAACACTTATTATATAGTTGGGGGGAGTAGGGGAGTAGGGAAGATTAAAGTATAGTTATAAACATATACTATATAACCAGATTCTATATCAATATCCATTATTCTATTTAGGCTTAACTATTTAACTTCTAGCAATTCTCATAAGGAGTAAAGTACAAAATTATAGATTTTACCGAACAGTTCATTTTTCAATAAGAAATAGGGAGTCAAAATCCAACTATAATTTATGCTTCCTGATCAACCCTATATCTCTATACTTAGCCTAATTAGTTTGATGCCTTAATTCTACAATATTCAGATGGTGTGTCATGTACAAACAAGAAGTACAACAAAGAAGTAAACCTCAAACAATTTCAGACATTGAATTAATCAATACCTGGTTACAACAAATTCCTCCTATCAATCAATCATCTCATTTATATATAGTTCAAATGTTCCTGAAATTTGTCAAAAAGCCACTAAAAAAAGTCAATCAAGTAGATGTTTTAGCCTTTGCAAATGTTCAGGGTATTCGCTCTAATAATCGAGAATCTTATCAAAATAAACGATTAGAAACTATTAATTCTCTGCTAAAATTTGGTCAGCAAATTGGAAGACTTCCTAATACTCAAAAAAAGATATTGTCGCCTACTATTAAAAACTTCAACAAATCAGCCCCCCCTAAGTACAAAACAGAAAATTATCCTACTACTAGGAAAATACAAAAAAAACCCTTAAACTGGTCTAAACTGTTAAACATTCAGCTAGCTTCTAGCTTATTAATTATTTTCGCCTTATTGATGGCAATCTTAAAACTATTTCGAGAAGTGGGTGGGGGCGTAAATGCTGCAGATGAAAATTGGCCAGAAACAGTAGTGATTATGCCTGAGATTGAGCCAACTCAGAATTGGGCCTATCCAATAAATGTACCCAGAATACGAGCTTTTCTCGATACAATCGCTGTAACAGAAGGCACTACAGGTCCTCAAGGTTATTATCGTCAATACACAAACGACCATTTCTCTAGCTTTGAAGACCACCCTAGAGAGATGAAATGTGGCATTGATAGGAATAACGAAAAACTTTGTTCTGATGCAGCAGGTAGATATCAGTTTCTGAGTACATCTTGGGACCTCTATGCTCCTATGGTAGGTGCTAAGAACTTTGGCCCTACTTATCAAGACCGTGTAGCGATAGAATTGATTCGAGAAAAAGATGCTCTGGAGGACATTGAACAAGGGAGAATTGAAGAAGCTTTTAGAAAGTTATATATGGTTTGGCCCTCATTTGGAGAAACACCTACAGAAGTTGAGCGGCTCATGCCTAAACTTGTAGGAACTTATAATAATAACTTGGCTCGGTATCAACCTCCCGAGATATCTTCAGAACAAGAATCTCAAATGTAGTTTTCATTAATGGATAATGGATAATGGATAATTACCTCGGGTTTTAACCGTTACGGAATTGAATATCAGGAAATATTATTTCTTCTCTGGGTCGATTGGATATGGCGCAGGATATCTCGCCATCCCACCCTACGGGAAGCTGCGCTAACGACCGCTGTCTGGGTCGATTGGATATGGCGCAGGATATCTCGCCATCCCACCCTACGGGAAGCTGCGCTAACGACCGCTGTCTGGGTCGATTGGATATGGCGAGGGGACCTCGCCATCCCTCGACCGCTTTTTTCCCTTTGAAAGGGGAGGCTAATAAAGCTTAATTATTTAATTAACAATTATTAATTATTAATTATTCGGTAAGTATTTGTTTGAAGGAGATAAGGAATTGGAAAATTTGCGCTTTTTCTCTTTCAAACCTACCACCTACCACCTAGAATAACCAATGTAGCAATATTGTTTGAAAATGTTATAACAGGCTTATTTATTTAAGTAAAATGTGTTTGACAAAGATTAATTTTTCGTTTTTAACTCTCAAAATATTTAGGGATACTTAGGGTTTTTACCATACATCTGCATGGGAGATGTGTGGCTATGATTGTGCTTTAATGGGAATTGCCAAACTATTAACTGAAAAGCATTTTCTATTTGGCAAAATTTAGGTTTCATCGCTTGATTCACCAACGCCCTAAAATCTTATCATTGGGATAGGTTCATTAATTATTCTGATGTTTACTACTCCCCCACTCCCCCACTCTCCCACTCCCCCACTTCCCTACTCCCCCACTCCCCAATAAAATGTAGAAAAGTTTTTGAGAAAGAAATGGTACTATGTCCTGTTTGTGGCACAGAATATATTGACACATTCCCAGAATTTTGTTCTGTCTGTAGTTGGGATTTAACATCAGACACTACCTTCTTTAATACAGCAGAAATATACCAGCGAAAAGAAGAAGCAAAATTGAACTGGGCTAGACAAATGTGGAAAATTGTACAAGAGCAGAAAAATCAAAATAGTGATAATAACACCATAAGTTTACCTTTTGCAGAGGTAGATGAGGTAAATCACAATCAAAATTTCAATGGGGACCTCAAAAGACAACTAGATAAACTACAAGCTCAGTTAAATCAGGCAGCAATGGAACGCTTTCAGCTTCATTCTCAGCTAGAGTGGGTACTTTATCGCCTCGAACAACTTAACCCAGAAATATTGACAGATAGTCTATATCGTATTGAAGAACATCTAAATGCTATGGCAACTCCAGAAGCACCAATGTCAGAAGTAGGGATAGACTATAACCCACTGATAAATCTTTTAGCTGCAGGAAAATGGCGAAAAGCAGACGAACTTACCTGGGAGTTGCTATTGCGAATCAACCTCCGGGAAGATGAAGGTTGGCTACAGTTAGTAGATATTGAAAATTTTCCCTGCACAGACCTTCTTACTATTGACTGGCTTTGGGAATATTACAGTAACGGGTTATTTGGCTTAAACGTACAACAACGTATATGGGAAAGTGTAAGTGGACAATATGGAGATTTTTGCGACCGCGTCGGATGGCGAGATGGAGAAAGTTGGAAGTATTATGATGAACTTAGCTTTAACCTACAAGCTCCAGAAGGTCACTTACCTGTAATTATATGGCGACGACGTGCTTGTTATGGAGTCGGTAAAATGATGGCTCCTGAAACATTTTTGGCTTTGATATCTCGACTAGCAATTTGTGGTGGTAGTAGATAATTTAGTAAATCCTCATTTTAATTAATCATCACAAAAAACCTTGATGCCAAATTAAAATGAAACTCCATAAAATAAGATTTTACTCCTCGGAATGTCCCAGTCCAAAAGTTTTATCTGGGTTTGGACTTTAACGAAACAGCCTCAATGGGATTTCGGTTGCGGGAAGGAAACTATATTGCAGTACAAGTTCCCGATGAAACGATAATTCAGTGGGATGGTAGATGGATTGGTAGTCCTGTATATGTAGTGATATGTTAATATTAGGCATCAAAGCCGATAGACGGTAAATATTAAATTTTATTATCGGGATGTGAGATGGCTGGAGGCATGATAGTAATCTATAAAAATAAGCTTTAGCTAAAAATAAAGTTTCTCAAGATAGATTTTAGAGAATAAAGTAAATATTTTTATGGAAGAAGTTCAGAAAATTGAATGTATTAATGATACATGGTTTGTTATGTCATTCCAGGCTGCCTGGAACTCAAGGATGTCTGAATCTACAGGTAATTACCCCATATTGCAGTCACGGACTATTGACCTAGCTGCTACAACTTTTCCAGAAGGAATAGAGGTTTGGCCTGTCGTTTCTGCTGTTCTGGGTCAAACGCAGGCATCTGATGACCGTCTCACATTTAAGCTCAACGATAAGACGGCAGTTTACAAAGTGAGAGGCACAATAACTGACTATTCAGTAGACTTTGTGGAAGTGAAGGATGGATCAAGCGAGACACTGCCGGGTTTTCCATCTCATATTCCAATCAATCGTGTTCCTTATAAAAACTGGTCTGGAAGCATTGATATACCTCTCGTCTGGACGTGCGCTCCCCGTACAGCAGACGATGTAGTTGAAATCTGTAATTGGGCAAAGAATAACGGATACAAAGTTCGTCCCCGGGGCATTATGCATAATTGGTCTCCGCTTTCAATATCGGCAGAGCCTACCCCAACATCGAATGTACTCTTCATTGATACAACCAAGGCTCTCAATACAATGGAGATGCTCCTGTCATCGGATGGGCTGCCTAATCGTGTTAAGGTGGGAGCGGGTGCTACAATGGATGAGCTGCTCAAGTTCCTAGAAAGGCAGCCTGATGGCCAAGGAAGTGCTCAAGGCTTCAGCTTTCCCCATACTCCAGCCCCAGAACATCTCACCGTAGGAGGTGTACTTGCTATCAATGGTCACGGTAGTGGGGTGCGTACACCTCCAAATGATGACTTCCCTTGCAGCTATGGATCAATGAGTAACCATATTCTGGAAATTAGAGCAGTGGTTACCAATCCAGACGGGGCGAACCCAGAGGAATACACGCTATATACTTTCAAACGCGGTGAAAAGGATACTACTGCACTCTTAACTCAATTAGGCAGATCAATGATCGTTGAAGTTACCTTACAGGTAATTGATAATTACAATATGCGTTGTCAGAGCTTTATGGATATTTCTGCCTCAGATATGTTTGCACGTCCTGGTGAAGGCTCCCCTACCCAAAAGACTATTGCCTATTTTTTAGAACAGAGCGGCCGCATAGAAGCAATCTGGTATCCTTTCACTGAATTCCCATGGCTTAAGGTATGGACTGTGGAGCCAAATCAGCCATCTGGCTCTCGTGCCGTTGATGAACCAAATAACTACCCATTCTCAGACAATCTAGAAACCGAAATCACTGAGTTAATTAAGGCCATTCTGGGTGGACTTCCACCTTTGACACCGATTTTTGGGACTATTATGGAGAAGGCCAGTAAAAATGGTCTAAAGGGTCAAAATCTTTTGGGAAAAAACATTTACCCAGAATCAGAAGATATTTGGGGCCCATCAAAAAACACGTTGTTCTACGTAAAGGATACAACGCTACGAGTGACTGCTAATGGTTATGCTATATTGATGCAAAAAGCAAATGTGCAGAATGCGATAGCTGACTTTACAGATAAGTTTCGAGAGATGCTGTATCGTTATCAGAATGAGGAAAAGTACCCGATCAATTCGCCTGTGGAGATTCGCGCCACCAGTCTCGACAAGCCTGACGAGGTTCCAGGAGCGATATCCTATGGACGGCCAGTAATTTCCTCAATAGCTAGCAATCAATTAACTGATCAAAAAGGTTGGGATGTAGCACTTTGGATAGATGTACTTACACTACCTGGAACACCTCACTCCAATGAGTTTTTCAGCGAGCTAGAAAAATGGTTTCTGGAGCATTTCACAGGCGATCAATGGCTAGTAGTACCTGAGTGGTCAAAAGGTTGGGCTTATACAAAAGATTTTGGGCCTTGGACTGATCCGGCGTTTTTCGAGTATATCCGTCAAAATTTCACTACTGATCGGGAAGATGACGATAATTGGCAATATGAGGTCAATACCTTGGCAAAGTACGACAAATTTAATCTATTTTTTAGCCCACTTCTAGAGAACTTATTTGTCGATTCCACTAAAGAATAGAAAAAGGAGATTTCTGCTTGATTAATTGAGCATTTAGCGATCGCAATAAGGAGAAAGCACTTTGCCAAATGTGATCGCTGATTAGGAAGAAATTGATTAGGAAAGTAAGTTGCCTGATTTTGAGTAAAATATAGTAAGTGTGGTATTTGTGTGGTAAGGGGGTAGGGGAGTAGGGGTAAGGAGTAAGGTTTGAGTTCCTATTGCTTTACTTGTCCTGTATATAATATAAGCATTATAGGCTATGAGATTATTGTAAGATGCGATATAGCTGCCGTACTTGCTGCGCGATCGCGCTCTACCAACACTTAATACATTACCCAATGCTCATACATCTTCAGTCAATGCTATATTGGTTCGTCCAGAAAATCAAGAATTAATTACTGCTAGTTCTGATAAAACTATAAAAATCTGGAATTGGAAAACAAGAAAACTCAAATATACATTGGACGCAGGTCAGACTCCAGTATTATCAATAGCAATTAGTCAGGATGGCTCTATTTTAATTAGTGGTAGTGAAGGGGATACAGCCAAATTCTGGGACTTAGAAATCAGAGAACTGATTTACTTTTTGGGTGGCGTTCATTACAGTAGAATTAATGCTGTTGCCATTAGTCCAAACGCTCAGATTGGCGTGACAGGTAGTAAAGGTGGAAATGTGAAGATTTGGCGTAAAGATGAACGAGTGAAAAATTTTTAGTTCAGAAAGAAACATTGTAGTGCATTAACTCAAGAATCTCTTGTTGAACTGAGAAAAAAGCCAAATAAGTTAGGTCTAAAAAGTGAAGATGTTCAAAATACTGAGCAGTTAGTAATCAAGCAATTTTATCAAATAAATCTGGATAAGTATCAAAAATAATTCCAACAGAAAATTAAGCAAGAAGGTTATCCTTTAAGTGAAACAACTCATTATAAACTACAACAAAGGTAAAGATTATTAGGTTTTAGCTATGAGGATGTAGATGCTGCTGAGAAATTAATTATCAAGCCCTTTTACGACGAGAATATGCGCAAATATCGGGAATAATTTATAGATTTAATGAATGAAAAAGTTAGTGCATTAACTCAAGAATCTCTTGCTGAATTGAGAAAAAAGCCAAATAAGTTAGGTCTAAAAAGTGAAGATGTACAAAATACTGAGCAGTCAGTAATCAAGCAATTTTATCAAACAAATCTGGACAAGTATCAAAAAGAATTCCAACAGAAAATAAAGCAAGAAGGTTATCCCCTAAACAATGAAACTATTATTTGACTGAAACAAAGGCAAGAATTGCTAGGAATTAAAATATTAGGTTTTAACCGTGAGGATATAGAAATTGTTCAAAGGATAATTAAAAATCACAGAGACAAAAACAAAGTTGTTGATTATTTATCCAGCGTTATATTTACATAAAATTATCAAAAGCTAAGGGATTTGTTGGCTTCAAACAGATGGAAATAAGCGAACGAAAAAACTAAAAATATTTTGTTTGACTTGATAAAAAATACTCTTCAAAGTCAAGAAGAAAGACATACAAAAAAAATCACTGAATAGCAGATAAAAATGATTGATATACTGCAAATACAGATAATTAATATACTGTGGGATTTGTATAGTAAGGGCAGATTTAGTTTTCATAAACAATAAAGATATTTTTGTTGCAGAAGACAAAAACTTTAAAGCTTTTAGCGAGCGTATAGGCTGGAAAAATAAAGCATTTTTTCTTGTTGATTTTTTGAGTTGGAAGTCAGATGATGATATAACTTTTAATATTGAAGCTCCTGAAGGGCATTTACATTTTTGGAAACCTTACATTAGCAATCCTGAAGAGTTTTTTATCAAGTTGATTAATGTATAGCAACTAGAGTAATAAAGTAATTGATTCTATATTTGCTACTTTCATTTAACCTTTGATAAATCTCTAAATAATCAATATTCTGGGAATAATAGTTTAGATTTTGAAAATGGCAGTTCCTAATACTTTAAGTGATATTATAACCCACATTCAACACTTCAACTTGTCATATGAAAATTAGTATAAAATCCGTAGCTTGCTTAGGTATTTATACTATATAAATTATCTTCATTTACCTTGATCAGGAGTCAAATTCTCAGTTAAATATTCAACATAAATACTTACTGAATTGTTGACTCCTATTGACCACTATAATTCTCTTCCTACTTCTTACTTTTGACTTTTGACTTATGTTTTTATACTAGGTTTTGTCTTGCGAAATGTAGGCTTGAATAACCTGCCGATATTCACTCTTACGCTTCACACCTTTCAACTGTTCAACCAAATCCTTATTCTTAAAAAACTGAATCGTTGGTGTAGACATTACCCCTGCATTCTGAGCAATTTCGGGATCTTGCTCAATATCAATCTCTACATAATGAATTTTTCCCTCAAACTCTTGTAGGACCTTCTCCAAAATAGGCTTCAAAGTATGACATGGAGCACAGGTAGGGGCAGAATACTTAACTATAATTAGGCGATCGCTCTCGTGGTAGAGTTTCCGCAAAGCATAACCCCCCAGATGGTGAGTAGCATTCTGGTCAAAACTCTCAACAGTATCAACAACTATCTCCTTATCCGATTTCTGAGTTGCATTTTCCTGAGCAAACTCCTGTACCAAACCTCTTTCTGACAACCATCTCTCTACCAACATTGCCCCCATACAACCACTACCAGCAGCAGTTATTGCCTGACGAAACTCACTATCTTGGACATCACCCACAGCATAGACACCTTCAACGCTAGTTTTAACCATATCTCGAGTAACCACATAACCCTTCTCATCTAACTCCAACTGTCCTTGAAAAATTTGAGTATTTGGGGTATGACCAATAGCATAAAACAAACCACTCACTGGTAAGTCCTGCTGTGTACCAGTTTGATTATTTCTGAGTTTCACACCTTCAAACACACCATTACCATATACATCTATAACTTCAGTTTGCCAATGAACAGTAATTTTCGGATTTTCTAACACTCTCTGCTGCATCGTCTTACTTGCCTGCATTCGGTCTCGACGTACCAATAAATGAATATGAGAACCATACTTAGTTAAATAAAGAGACTCCTCCGCTGCAGTATCCCCACCACCAATAACTGCTAATTCCACTCCTTTAAAAGCTGGGTTAGCTCCATCGCAGACAGCACAAGCAGAAATACCACTATTCCAAAATTTTTCTTCACTAGGTAGTTTGAGTTTTTTGGCAGTCGCCCCAGTAGCAATGATGATGCTATAAGTTTTAATTTCTCGTTCCTCTGACTTAATAGTAAATGGGTACTGAGTTAAGTCTACAAAGGTAACATCTTCGGTGTATAGTTCTGTCCCCCAGCGAACTGCTTGATTTTTCATCCGTTCCATTAATTCCGGTCCGGTAATTCCTTCGGGAAAGCCGGGAAAGTTCTCTACTTCAGTCGTTGTCATTAATTGACCGCCTGGTACACCTCCTATTTGATAACCTTCAAAGACTACTGGTTTGAGGTTCGCACGTCCTGCATAGATAGCGGCAGTATAGCCTGCTGGTCCTGAACCTATAACTACTAAGTTTTCTATTTTTTGTTTTGTCATAATGTCTAGACTTGGTGTTGACTGCTCCCCTTCCTCGGCGTTGCGCTTTATGAGGGGGATTCTTAAGTAATCCAGAATTGAACTCTTAAAGGCGTAGTCAAAGCACCACTACTAACTCCTTTAAGACATAATCCTAAAGTTGCCAATACTTTTCTTGACATACTCCCGATGCTGTTCTACAAGACAGCAGGGGATTCTTCAGCCAGAGAAACCCTGACCGCAGTTTTAACAGAGGTGATGTCCTCCCCCTGTGTTAAAATTTTGGCTGCATCATTGCAATCAGCATTAATCAAGCTGCCATTGGCACAACTATACAATCCTCGTTTGACTCGCTTTCCTTATGGTTTCCAGCTTTTCTTACAGAATGCTGCGCAAACAGGTTTAGCACCGAATGTCGGCAAGAAATTATCATCTAATATCTGCTGATCAAGTTATACCAAATTCACGCAATGGTATTTACATCTTAATATAAGTTTTCTGCATTTACGTTGAATTTTGCCGACCTATTGTTGTTTATATTATTAAAAAAAATATTTCTGAGGAGATAATTTTAAAATTGTAATGTTAAGTACATTATGAATAAAAGTAAAGTTGGCTAGTTATTGACATTATTCTCAATTATTTGACGAATTTACTGAATTTGCAGTCTATGATATGATTTTTATAGTCACAGGATTGGTGTAATTAATTTGCAAAAAAACTCTGGAAACTATATTTAAATCGTATTATGTTAAGTAATTTTAATTTTAATTTGTTGGAGAAAAAAACAATTTTTCTAGAGATAGCTTAACAATAAAGGCCGAAAATTTGACAAAAAACTAGATTTGTGTATGGTCATTTTGGTGATTGGTAGGAATTTTACTGAAACAGAAAAAATTATGGACAGAATATTAGAACCAGAAGTGATGGACACTTGGGAAGAAGCAGAAGAATATGACTCAATGGACTTTTTGGAAGTCAATCAAGCCTTTGCAGAAAGTTCTATAGAAATCGGCCCAAAAAAAGGATTAGTTCTTGATGTCGGTACTGGTACTGCCAGAATACCTATATTAATATGTCAGCAACAACCAGAATGGCAAATAATTGGTATTGATTTATCAAAAAATATGCTGACTATTGGAGAGAGAAATATTGAAAAAGCACAATTACAATCGCAGATCAAATTAGAATTAGTAGATGCCAAAAAATTACCCTATTCAGAACATAGTTTTGAGATGGTAATTTCTAACAGTATTGTTCACCATTTATCAGAGCCATTACTCTTATTTCAAGAAGTTAAAAGAGTTTTACAGCCTAGAGGTGGAATATTTATACGAGACTTACTTCGTCCAGAAACTCCAGAATTAAAAGAGGAACTTGTAGACAAATACGCTAGAGATTGTAATCAACATCAACAGAAATTATTTAGAGATTCTTTGCAAGCTGCTCTGACTATTGTTGAAGTAGAGAAAATAGTTAAAGATGCTGGTATTAAAGAAGTAAAAATATATCAATCATCAGATAGGCATTGGACTGTAGAAAGAAAATGGTCAAAAATAGAATAGACATCTTCACCAAAAGAGGGAACAGGGAATAAGGAACGGGGAACCCACCCCTCGCCCCTCCCCCTCCCAGGAGGGGAATAATTTATAATTTATGGATAATAATTGATTTAATTTTTGTTTTTTGGAGATGTCTAATAGTCTTGAATAGTAACAAGTTCATACCAAGCTTAGTTACATCTTAAATCGATGTGTTCTGCCGTAAGCATTTCCTGCGGACTGCTGCGCAAACAGCCGTCAGCTATTAGCTAGCCTCCTAGGTCGGAACTGCGCAATTCAGCTATTAATTTTGGGGAAGGTAAAAATAATTGAGAAATTGAAACAGAATAAAAGTTACTGTTAAAGTTCCCCTCCTCAACCTAATAAGTAATGAATAATTAGGGTTTGCTGATAGCTGACTGCTAATAGCTGAATGCTTACGTTCTGCCTTAAGCACAAAATTTTATCGAGCGGAGATATTTTCAAAAATTAATGATTAATAATTACCTATTTGTTTGAAAATGATTTTTTTTCTTAATTTATTCAAATAAGAAGAGGCTTTAAACTTTAATTATTAGGCAAAAGCTAGTTTGGGTTTAGATAACTTCTTAATTCCTATATCTAATAACCTTGAATTTAGTACTCTAAAATCACTCAAAACATTAACTATAACAGGGAACAGGAAACAGGGCACAGGAAACAGGAAACAGTGGCAAAAGCTTTTCTCTGTCTCAGGTTCATCATCAGTCTATGTCCTAACCAACTCGTTCCTTGCTATATAAATAGATGTTTTTATAAGTTAAAAAATTATTGAAAAATTGTGTCTTTGATTCGTTGGATTTCTGACGAATAATCTTGAGATATCTATTAGCTAGATTTAGTCAAAAAGACATCACTTCTATTAAAGGATATGATTTGATTATTGAGGCATTATCTTTAGCTGGACTTTAGGAAATTGGCATCAGAAAGCAAAACCACAGTATGTAGTAGATTTTTTGGAAAAATATTTAAGATACATGATTTTCATTAAAAATTTTTTATCATAACACTATACAGAATTGAAAAGTGGTCATAAGCTGTTAATAGAAGGTTAAAAAAATCAAAAGGAAGGAATTAGGGCAGAAGTTGGAAATATTTAGATTGCGGAGTTGTGATTGACCGCGATGTGTTTGCATTTGCGCAGCATCCCGTAGGGAAGCATGACCTAGGAAACGCGGCGATCAATATAAAAAATAGGGCGGTAGGGCATTCCGTCCTTAAAGCTCGTGGATACCGACGGAATACCGGGGCTGCGAAACGAGAAGCCCACACAATGCGCGCCAGCTTAGTGTGGGAGTATGTCACTCAGGGATTTAACCCTTGCTCTCTAAAGATTGTGCTTATGGAAGAAGCTACGGGCGGTCAACAGAATTAGTCAACCTTTTTCCCTTTTCCCTATTCCTTCAAGTTTATTTTTTCCACAGGAGCAATAGATTATGACCACAACTACAAGGTTTAATTCTTATCTGATGGGCAATTTTGCCCCAGTGAGCGAAGAAATTACTGTTGACAACTTAGAAATCAAAGGCGAACTTCCTAGAGATTTGTCAGGAATGTATGTTCGTAATGGCCCTAATCCTCAATTTACCCCTCTAGGTAAATATGACTGGATGGATGGTGATGGAATGCTGCATGGAGTGAGAATTAGTGGTGGTAAGGCAGAATATAAAAATCGTTATGTGCGGACAGGAGGTTTTGAAGTTGAACGAGACTTGGGTTATGCAGTCTGGAGTGGAAGATTAGAACCGCCTCAAGTTTGTAATCCTTACGGGCCGTATAAGAATGTCTCTAATAGTAGTGTTAGTTATCACAATGGCAAATTATTAACTTTTTGGGAAGCAGGGTTGCCTTACGCAGTTGAAGTTCCTAGTTTAGAAACAATTGGTCCATATTTGTGCGATGGTTACTTGGATTCTACTTTCACTTCTCATCCGAAAGTCGATCCTATGACTGGAGAATTAATATTTTTTGGTTACGCTCTTGATGCGCCCCCTTATTTAAAGTATGGGGTGATTTCTAGTCATGGTGAGTTGCTACAAATAGTACCTATTAATATACCTGTGCCCAGTGGGCCACATGACTTTGCCATTACAAAAAATTATACAGTTTTGATAGATTTACCATTGAGATTCCGTCCAGAACGAGTGGAGAAAGGTTTACCTGGTTGGATTTTTGAGAAGGGAGTGCCGAGTCGGTTTGGTATTTTGCCTCGGTATGGAAATAATGAAGATATTCAATGGTTTGAAGCTCATCCTTGCTATATCAATCATATTTTGAATGCTTATGAAGATGGGGATGAGGTAATACTGTATGGTTGTCGGATGAGTTCTACTCATTCCTATGCTAGTAATTTTAGAGATAGAGACCCTGATGAGAATATTCCTCGAATGTATGGTTGGGCATTTAATCTCAAAACTGGTGCTGTGAGAGAGGGAATGTTAGATAAAAGACCATCGGAGTTTCCTTCTATTAATCATCGTTTTGTCGGACGAGAGATGCGTTATGGTTACACTTCTAGGATGGCTTCACTACAACCCTTGTTTGATGGGATTATTAAGTATGATTTTTATACTGGTAGGTCAATAACCCATGATTTTCAGGAACAACGTTATGGGGGTGCTGTAACATTTGCACCGAGAATAGGTGCTATTGATGAGGATGATGGTTGGTTACTAACATTTGTGTATGATGAGAAAGATAAATGTTCTGAGTTATTGGTAATAGATGCTCAGAATATGAGAGAAGATCCTGTGGCACGAGTTATTTTACCTCAGAGAGTTCCTTATGGTTTTCATGGCACTTGGATATCTGAGATGCAATTGATAAATAGGGCTTGTTGAAAAAGTTTTTTTAAGGAGTGGAGGAGTGGCTCACACGGATTATGGCACGGATACACGGATACGGAAGGGAGTGGGGGGAGTCTTACAAAGGGAAGTTTTTAAGATTTGACAGGGAGACGCGGTGACACGGGGACGCGGAGATTGGATAATTGAGTAATTAATTCAATCTACTCGCTCTATTCATTAGAGAAAACTCCCGTCCATCTATCTGTGCGTCTCCCTCTCTCCACGTCTTCGTGTCTCCCCCTCCCCGCGTCCTCTCCACTCAATAATTCTCCGTTTTTCCCAACTCCTGACTCCTGACTCCTGACTTCTGACTTCTAATTAGGGCTTACTGATTAAATATCAAAGCATTGACTGATATTGGTTTTAGGCTTTTTATGTCTTTAAAAAGTATGAGCTTTTCGGTAGCTTAGGTTAAAAAAGTGAGGATTTTCACCGAAGCAAAAGCCGAAAAATCACTCTGACAAAACTTATATCATGTTCGGTTGAATACTTATAAATAACTGTTGTGAGAAGTCAGTCCTCAGTCCTCAGTCCTCAGGAGGGAAGAAAGGAGGAATACATAGAAAATATTGGAGAAAAGCATTGATAATTTCAGTATTTCTTTGGTACTGTCGCTACCCGGAGTCCTTAAATTTTATTATAACTGACCCGTCCGAACATGATATTAGCTCCTAACTCCTCGCTCATTCCCATTTTTTCTGTCTCCTTTCTCCTATCTCCTGTTTCCTACCCCAGCAAAAAGACTTTCCATACGCAAACCCTAATTATTTAGTCCAACGATTTTGAGTTTGTTCTAGATGTTCTAATAATTCTTGTTTATTCAAAGAAGGTTTTTTACATATCAAACCTTGACAAACTAACCCTACGGAATTTTTGGGTAAATCTGCTTCAACTTTATAAATAGTAGTAGGAAAATACTGAGTAATCAAACTAGAAATTTCTGCTTCAGATGTTCTGACTAAGGTTTGATTTCTATACCAGTCAAGAGCAATGAATAAACTCGGACAAGCTTGAGGAGATTGTTTCATTATGCTGCTAAAAGCTGTTAAAGCTGACTCAGCTCGGTCGAGATAATATAATTCTTCGATTAGCAAAGATAGACGTACTAAATTGGCAACTGCTATGTCATTTGCTGCGGGAGTTGCATTATCAATATAGTTCCGTTCTTGTAATATTAATTCTCCACTAACATCGCTCGGTGAATTGTAATAACCTGATGCTTCTAAACTCCATAAAAATTTATCAAATTCATCTATGTCATTTGCTGCGGGAGTTGCATTGTCTATATAGTTCTGTTCTCGTAATATTAATTCTCCACTAACGTCGCTCGGTGAATTGTAATAACCTGATGCTTCTAAACTCCATAAAAATTTATTAAATTCATCTTGTAATTTTACTGCTAACGTTGCTCGGTGAATTGTAATAACCTGATGCTTCTAAACTCCATAAAAATTTATTAAATTCATCTTGTAATTTTACTGCTGTTTCTAGCCAAAAATTAGTATTTGATGAAGTAATAGAAGCTTGTTGTAAGTCTAGCAAAGCTTTTATAAATAAAGCATAGTCTTCCACTTTAGAAAAAGTAAGGCAGAAGGTAGAAGGCAGAAGGAAAGAAAAGGTTAGAAGGGAGAAAGTTTTTTGATTGCGCTTTCCATTCAATGCAGGCATAAAATGCTGGAATATCCCCTGATAATTCCTACTTTCTTCCTACTGACTCCCAACTCCTGACTCCTGAGGGCTGACTCCTAATTATTTAGTCCAACGATTTTGACTTTGTTTTAGATGTTCTAATAATTCTTGTTTATTCAAAGAAGGTTTTTTACATATCAAACCTTGACAAACTAACCCTACGGAATTTTTGGGTAAATCTGCTTCAACTTTATAAATAGTAGTAGGAAAATACTGAGTAATTAAGCTAGAAATTTCTGCTTCAGATGTTCTAACTAAAGTTTGATTTCTATACCAGTCAAGAGCAACAAATAAACTTGGACAAGCTTGAGGAGATTGTTTCATTATGCTGCTAAAAGCTGTTAAGGCTGACTCAGCTCGGTCGAGATAATATAATTCTTCGGTTAGCAAAGATAGACGTACTAAATTAGCAACTGCTATGCCATTTGCTGCGGGAGTTGCATTATCAATGTAATTACGTTCTCGTAATATTAATTCTCCACTAACATCGCTTGGTGAATTGTAATAACCTGATGCTTCTAAACTCCATAAAGATTTATCAAATTCATCTTGTAATTTTACTGCTGTTTCTAGCCAAAAATTAGTATTTGATGAAGTAATAGAAGCCTGTTGTAAGTCTAGCAAAGCTTTAATAAACAAAGCATAGTCTTCTGACTGTGCCATTACTGTAGGTTTACCTTCATAATTTAATCGATGAAAACGTTCGTCAACCCACTGATTTTTGATGATGAAATTAGCAGCATTAACGGCTAATTCTAGATATTCTGAATTGTTAAATACTGTAGCTGCTCGTGCCAATCCAGAAATCATTAAACTATTCCAAGCAACAATCATTTTAGTGTCTGTTACTGCTGGAATTTTACCAGGCCAATTATTATTTTTTGCTTCTTGATTATTGGTTGCTGGTGGGAAAGTTTTTACAGAAAAAGGTTTGGCTCCATACCGTAATTCAAACAGTTTAGATAAGGAATTTTCTAAAGTTTCATCTAACTCTCCTGCTTGCTTTCTTTGCAAGACAATTTTTCCCTCGAAATTGCCAGTAGATGTTATGAAAAATTGTTCTGATAGTTCAGATAATTCTTCTGAGGTTAATAAATTTTCTAATTCTTGATAATTCCAAATATAGAAAGCACCTTCTTCTGGTTCGACTTCATCTGGAGTGGTGAAACTATCAGCATCTTGAGCAGCATAAAAAAAACCATCTGGTGCAGTCATTTCTCGTTTTAGCCAATTTATTGTGCCAATAATTCCTCGTTTAAAAGCTGGTTCTTGATGTCCTGCACTCCATAAATTAGCCAAATATTCAACAACTTGACCGTTATCGTAGAGCATTTTTTCAAAGTGGGGAACTGTCCAAGTTGCGTCTACTGTATAACGATGAAAACCTCCGGCAACATGGTCATAAATTCCTCCTAATGACAGATTTAATCCTCGTTGTAAACAAATTTGATTACCATCATATTGAGATTCAAAATTAAATCTTGTTCCTTGTAATGCTGCTTGTCCATAAGGTATCATGGGAAAGCTTTGTTGAGAGTAGCGATCGCTAATAATTGCGGTACTAACTTCTAAACCTTTTTGCAGTATTTCTTCGCTTAAATCTTCTGCTTCTGGTAATAAAACTGATTTTCTTAATCCCTCCAACATTTCGGATTTTAAATCGTTAAGTTTATTTTTTTCTATGTCATAAAATCCTCTAATTTTTTGTAAAACTTCTAAAAATCCTGGTCGTCCATAACGAGGTTCAATAGGGAAATAAGTTCCACCAACAAAAGGTGTTAAATCATCAGGAGTTAAAAATATATTTAACGGCCAACCACCCTGTCCAGTTAACATTTGTAATGCCTGCATATAGATACTATCCACATCAGGTCGTTCTTCTCGATCTACTTTTATTGGTAAAAATTTTTCATTCAAATATTGGGCGATTTTTTCATCAGAAAAAGCTTCCCCTTCCATAACGGTACACCAGTGACAACTTGAATAACCAATTGATAGAAAAATTGGCTTATCTTCTCGCCGTGCAGTTTCTAAAGCTTCTTCACTCCACGGCCACCAATCTACAGGATTTTCTGCGTGTTTGCGGAGATAAAGACTTTGAGATTTAGCTAAACGATTGGTCATTTTTTCTTACTCCCTAGTTATTGTTAATATTGTCAGTTATTCTGGTACTTTGAAAAGTAGATGATTAACATTTCCGCAGATTATAACGTATTTATGATTTTTGGGGCTTGATTTGGATAAAGTATTATGATTAAATTTCAATATTCATTCTTTATTTACTAAACAAAATGCTTTGAATTAATTGATATTTAATTCTTTTTTATTGTCGCTTGAAAAGGTGGATGAAAAAGAATTGATTCACATTTTTTCTTTTATTGAATAATTAATTATGAATGATCAATTGTCACTTATACCTAAAAGGAAGAGGATTATTATAATCAAATAAATTGTTGATTTTTTTGTTTTAAAAATAATATAAATTACCGAATAATTAATCATTAATCATTATTAATTAAATAATTAGGGTTAAAAGCCTCCTCTTTCAAGGGGAAAATAAAGAAATAATATTTCCTTATGTTCAATCAAGAACGGTTTTAACCAGAGGTAATTATCCATTATCCATTAATGAAACATCTTCTGGGTAGACAAATGCTTGTTTGCGTAGCATTCCGCAGGAAAAGTTAGTTTAGGCAAGGGAATTATATCAATTTGATAAATGTTTGCTACAAATACCTAGGATATTTTTTAGGAGTCAGGAGTCAGGAGTCAGGAGTCAGAATGAATAGCTTTAATAAAATTTTTTAGGTCTGAATTTATCTTTTTAGTCCAATATATATCTCCTATAAAGTATTTTAATTGCCCCTATTATTCGTAACATTCTTTTTTCAAATTGGTATTACGTCAAAGCACTAAAAATGGCTATAACCCTTGTTCATTAATTAATAATTGATAATGGATAATTGATAATTGATAATTACCTCGGGTTTTAACCGTTACGGAATTGAATAAAAGGAAATATCCTAGCACTTTTTTTCCCCGAACAAGGGGAGGCTTCAAGGCGCGAATTATTTAATTATTAATTATTAATTATTAGGTAATTTGAGTGATCAGTTATCCGTTGTAATCAAGGAACTATACCCTTTTGACGTAAAAGCCTCTTTCTATCTATATTTTAGCGTATTTTTTGCTGCTGTTTTGTCTAAGTCCTGATAAGATAAATCAAATCTTAACTATATATTAGTAATCGTAATTTATCTTTCTATTTACTCTCAAAAATTATCAATATTTCATTAATTGATAATTGATAATGGATAATTGATAATTACCTCTGGTTCAAACCGCTACGGAATTGAATATAAGGAGATATTATTTCTTTATTTTCCCCTTAAAAGGGGAGGCTTTAAACCTGAATTATTTAATGATTAATAATTAATAATTCGGTAATGCCAATGACCAAAAGCAATGCGATACTTGTGAAACACTTCAATTATTAAGTAAATGATGCAATAAAAATCATTTTTGTAATTATTATTAGCTAGTTAGCATTAATTATTATAATTTTAACTTCTCCCTGTAAGGACGTTGTATGCAACGTCCCTACCTACTTATCCTTCTGGAAGTCTACCCTTTTAAGGAGATAAAAAAAGAGGGTGCATCTCATATTTACAAAAATACTTTTTTCCTATATATTCTCTGTTGTCTTTCGGAGCTGTTGCCTGTTGCCTAAAAGCGATAAATTTTTGGCTTTATTCAGAATTGAGATGCACCTAAACAAAGATAATTTCGTATTTTCTTGCCTCCTTATTGCAGAGGTACTGTTAACGCAGTTCCTCCGACAGGAGGCTAACTGATAACTGAAATGACTTCCAATTTTTTCCTTCCTCAATAATTTATGAATTACTCAAGAAGAAACTTCCATAAAATTGCTATCCAATTTTCTTTAGGAGTGGGAATAGCTCCAATTTTATCAAAATATCTAAATCTCAACTTGTCAGAAAATTTATTAGAGAATAAAGTCAAAGAATTTTTTGCTTATCTCGACCCAGAAATTGATTTATTAATTCCTACATATTTGGGAAACGATCAAAGAAGATTTTATGGTCGTGGTACACCAGATAATTTTAAAATTTTAGATAAATTTAAATTAGGAACAGGTGTAACTTATGTAGGTAAAACTAGAAAAGTTTGGAGTGGTGCTGGATGGACGGGACAACCAACTGTTACTAAAGACCGTGGAAAAACTTATTTAGTTATTGGCGGTTATGACTATATTTTACGCAAAATAGATGCTGCTAATAATCAGGAAGTTTGGCAATATAAATTTGATGATGTGATTAAAGGTTCGAGTACGATTTATATTGATGAAACTGCCAATGAAGAAAATCGTATTGTGATTTTACAAGGCAGTAGAACTGGGAGACCAAAAAAAGGAATTGCTCCTAGTTTTCGTGCTATTTCTTTTAGGACAGGGAAAGAAATTTGGCAACTAGATATTAGAAAAACTCGTAGTTATAGTCGCGATAATGATAGCTCTGCTTTGCCATTAGAAAATAATTTAATTTTCAATGCTGGAGAAAATGCTATTGGTTATTTTATTAATAGTTCTGTCAGTAAAGCTAAAATAAAATCTTCTATTCTGCAGCCAGAAGTATTATCAGAAATCAAACTTTATGTAGATAGCGATGTTAAAAGACAAGGGGGAAATATTGTCTCTGAATCATCTCCCGCTAGATTGGGTAATAGAATTTTTTTAGCAGCAGGTTCCGGACATATTTATGGTATTGATATAGAGAGTAAAAAGATAGTTTGGGATTTTTATACAGGTTCAGATTTAGATGGTACTGTTGCTATTTCTAAAAGTGGTAAATTATTTTGTGCGATTGAAAAACAATTTATTCCTGGAAATGGTGGGGTGGTGAAATTAAACCCTAATCAAAAAAATCAGGAAAGTGTAGAATGGTTTTTGCCTACAGGTAATATTAAATTTAATAGTTGGTTAGGAGGTATTATTGGGTCGGTAGCTTTGAATGATGAATATAATAATTATGGTGAATTTCCGGCTTTATTTGCTACTAATGCTATTGATGGATATCTATATATTGGTTCCCAAGATTTAACTACAGGAAATCAAGTTAAAGGACCTTTGAAAAAGTTTAGTTATGATACTCCTCTAATCCTGTTTAAGCAGAAAATTGGTCCCTCAATTTCAACGCCAATTTTTACTGATGGAAATAAACTGGTAACTGCTGGATATAATGGGGTTTATATATTTAATTTGAATTGGGAATTTGCTAAACCTGACGAGCAAAATGTTTTACCTAACGCTCAAGGAGAATTTTTCCGCTTAATAGTAGAAGAAGCTGGCAAATTTACGGGTAAAGTGTCTTTTGAATCTACCCCTATTGTATGGGATGGAATTATTAGAATTTGTGGTCGGGATGGTTGGTTATATAGTTTTGGTTAAAATTTAGGAATATAGAAAAAGCGAGAGAGAAACAGAGTGAATTTATACTGACCGAAAAATACTGCCATATTTATCACATCATTTTATCTGATGTATATTATATTATGTCCAGTTAATTACTTATAAATAAAATGACGGAGGAGTCAGGATTCAGGAGTCAGGAGGGAAGAAATAAGCAAGAAATAAGACGAGGAAAAGGAGAAAGTTTTTTGATCACTAATTATCCGAACATGATCTTACTTACCCAATCTTAAATAGTAATAAAAATTTCGGTCTTGGTATTGCAATATATAACGATTATCTAATAGGTTGACATTATTATAAACTTGTAAATTTTCTTGAAAAATTGGGTCAGAATCTTTTAGTTCTATCAATTCTATTTTTACTTTTTTTTCTACTTCCCGTAATTCATTTAATGTTTGGGGTAATTGCCAAATTACTTGAGTTGGATAATTAGCGATCGCTAGATAAAAATTTTTTTCTGATATTACTACTTGTGGTTGAATTTGCAATTTTGAAATAACTTTTTGCACCCGGGAACTATAAGTATATAAACGTTCAGACTGTCGTCGTTGGAGATTTTTTAGTTTGTGAAATGTGACAAAATTTGAATAACTTAAACACACCAAAATTCCTAATCCTATAGCAAGTATCTTTTTAGTTGGTAATTGTGAAGTTAATAACCATAAACTTGCCACTGATAATATTGTCATTAATGGAGAAAAAACTGCCAACCCTCGAATCCCCATATCAATATATTGATAAAGTAAAAAAACTGCTAATAAAGCTGGCAGAAAACTAATTAGGCTCAAAATACATAAATTTCTATAAACTGTAAAATATGTCAATTTATGTCGTTCAATTGTAGGAGTAAATACAGCTAAAGAAATACCCCATAGCAACAACATTGATAGAGTAATTGTTGAATAGACTGGAAACTGTTTAAAATTAATGATGAGACTGCAATTGAATAAAAAATTTTCGCCCATCATTCTGAACATATTCGTCAAACTAGATTGGGATAAAATTCTTGTTGCTGCATAAGGATAAATTTCTTGGTTTTGGGAAAGGGGAATTAAAATAGTGATTGATAATAATGTCAAACAAAATAATAGACTCAATAAAGTTTGTTTGTAATATTGATTTTTATTTATCCATAAAACAGCAATACTAGCAGGAAGTAAGGTTAAAAGAAAAGGTTTGATTAGATATGCTAAAGCTATTACTAAACTCAAAAATATACCTTTTAACCAACCCTCTTTTTGTAAAAATAATAGAACTACAGCCACCATAACTACAGCAGCAGCAGATATTTCAGTCATTACCGAATGAGTCAAAACTAGAGTGTAAGGATAAATCAAATAAATCAAAGCAGCACCAAAACCAACCCATTGATTAAATATATTTTTGCCAACTATAAAGATGAGAAACATAGTTATCATCAGTAGCAAATAATTTACAAAAAACGGCGTTCTTTCATTAATACCACCAATCAAAAAACCAACAGCTAAAATTAAAGGATAACCAGGCAAATGAGTATCCTTAGTAGGATAGCCTTTTTCGATAATACTACTAGCTAAATAATGATGACTATTAAAATCAAAATTACGCACAATATTTTGAGCCACAGTATAGTAAAGTGTTTCATCATTCCAGCGAATTTGTAAAGAAACTGGTCTCGTCAAATAAAGAGCGATCGCCGTCATCATCAAAAGCAATAAATAAGGAAAAATATTCGTCAATAAGTTTTTACCAGTATTCATTTTTGAATAAATTAATCAAGAAAAAAAAATATCTAAAATTTACAATTTTTGGCTGTATATTCCTAAGCATTTCCTGCGGAATGCTGGGCAAACAGCTATTAACATTCAGCATTTACTACTGAATGCTACGCAAACAGTTTTTGAAAGTAATAGCTTACTAAGGTTAGCTAGTGACAAAAAAATAGGGTCTCAACGCTACCCTTTCAAGGGCATGAAAAAAGTAACTTTCAGTCTTTCAAGCCTCTAGCTTTAGCCAGATATACTAATAACTGAAATGACCTTTTTCTTTCCTGCGGAATGCTGCATAAACATAATTTTGAACTCTCCTTATTCTAAAGATAATAAGTTAATAACTGATAAGTGAATACTTATGTATGTACCTCAGTAATTTTAGAAAATCTATATTTTAAAATAAGTAGATAAATTTTAAATTATAAAAATCATCTTTTTGCAGTACAATAATTAATATGTATAGCAAAAAAGCAAAAATCCGAACAGCAAAAAACCAGCAAAATTAATCTAAAAAATGCTTTTTTATTAGCTGAAACATTCACTATTTAGGGTTTGCTGAAAAAGTCTGATTGTGATGATAGGGAACACCGGATCTGGGAACAGCGGTGCGACCCCGCGACGACGATAGTCGCAAGGGAACGCGCACCAAGAGAGGGAACAGTTTAGACTATCTGCTAGGGCCAAATTTTTTGATACTCAGGGGAAAAGTATTAGCATTTTGAGGCAAAAACAGCCAAAAACCTTACACTTTTTAAAGGCCAAAAAAGGCTGAAAGCAATATCAGTCAATGCGCGTGATATTTAATCAGCAAGCGCTATTTATTGCTATACAAACGTAAGCATTCAGCTAATAGTTGACGGCTATCAGCAATAAGACTCTGTGCTTAAAAAAGGGGTTTAAATGAATATAGACTTTGGAGCTGACTTTTGTGGTAATATTTTTTGTTTCTCAATTAAGAAAGCTTTGATCGCTAACTAAAAGCAATAGCTGATGGCTAAATGCTTACATACAAACTTAAAATTATATCATGGGAAAGGCTAAATCTAAATCTGACTTACCAAGTAAAATATGTCCCGTATGTAATCGCCCTTTTACCTGGCGAAAAAAATGGGCTGGGTGTTGGGATGAAGTCAAATATTGTTCTGAAAGATGTCGGCGACGTAAGTCAAAAATTGACAAACAAATTGAGATATAGCCTCATACCTAAATTTAATGATTCTGTAGTTAATCACAATAAAAAATGCAACCAAAACTAATTATTCACGGCGGTGCAGGTAGTTCCCTTGAGGAAAAAGGAGGATTAGAAACAGTTCGTAAATCTCTCCATAGAATAGTAGATGAATTACATAACTTGCTTCTGAGCGATGCAAAGGCCATTGATGTAGTTGTCCGTGGTTGTCAACTATTAGAAGATGACCCCATATTTAATGCTGGGACCGGTTCAGTCCTACAATCTGATGGCCAGATTCGGATGAGTGCTTCCTTGATGGATGGTTTAAATAATCGGTTTAGTGGGGCGATCAATGTGTCCCGGATTAAAAACCCCATTGAATTGGCCAAAGCACTGCAAACATCACCCGATCGCGTACTATCAGACAATGGAGCTGCTGAATTTGTGCGGGAACTACAAATGCCTGTTTACAACCCCCTGACAGATAAACGATTAAACGAATGGCTAGAAGACCGCAAACAAGGCTTTAGTAGAAAGATGGCAAATGTCGTGGCAGAATCTCCAGGTACTGGCACTATCGGAGTGGTAGTCTTAGATAAAGAAGGGAGATTAGCTGCGGGAACTTCTACTGGTGGAAAAGGTTTTGAAAAGATTGGTCGTGTAAGTGACTCGGCCATGCCTGCCGGAAATTATGCCACTGGTAGTGCTGGAGTTAGTTGTACCGGTATTGGAGAAGATATTATTGATGAATGTTTGGCCGCCAAAATTGTGATTCGGGTAACAGATGGTTTTTCGCTCAAAGCAGCTTTTGAACGTTCATTTGCTGAAGCTCACGAACATCGGAGGGACTTAGGAGCGATCAGTATTGATGCTAACGGCATAATTGCTTGGGGAAAAACTTGTGATGTCATTTTGGCTGCTTTTCACGATGGGCAAAAAATTGGTGATAGTTTAGAAGCGGCAGAAGGGACATTAATTTTTACTGCTGAATAATTCATAATAGGGGGGCAATTTCCCCCAACTATCAACTAGAGTGGTGTTTTTATCTAAATGTTGGCAGAAGACCCGCGCTCTCCCGTAGGGGAGCGCCGGGATGAATGCCAATCAATGTTGCGGTTTCACACAGAGTATGTTAAAATGTAAACATAAGAATAAGCAAGCAGTAAATGGTTGAGAAAGCTTACAAGTTTAGATTCTATCCTACTCCAGAACAGGAAAACCTGTTGCGCAGAACATTGGGTTGTGTGCGCCTAATCTACAATAAGGCTTTAGCTGCGAGAACTCAAGCTTGGTATGAAAACAAAGAGCGAGTAAGCTACAAACAAACTTCAGCTATGCTTACTTTATGGAAAAAACAGGAAGATTTAGATTTCCTTACTGAAGTAAGCAGTGTACCATTACAGCAAGGCTTGAGACATCTACAAACAGCTTTCACTAACTTTTTTAGTGGACGTACTAAATATCCTAATTTTAAGAAAAAACGTAATGGTGGTAGTGCTGAGTTTACGAAGTCTGCATTTAAGTGGAAAGATGGTCAAGTTTATCTAGCAAAATGCGCAGCACCATTACCCATTAGGTGGAGTAGGCAACTACCACCAGGTTGTGTACCTAGCACAATTACAGTTAAGCTTGATCCTAGCAGCAGATGGTCAATATCTTTGAGAGTTAATGATACTAGAAATTTCAAACTAAAGCCAACTAACAAACAAGTAGGTATTGACTTAGGTATAACCAGTCTTTTAACTACCAGTAATGGAGAAAAAGTAGCCAACCCTAAGAATCATTACAAATTACACAAGAAACTGAGGTTAGCTCAGAAGTCTCTAAAGAGAAAAACTAAGGGGTCTAATAACTATCAAAAAGCTAGGCTGATTTTAGCTAGGATACACGCAAAAATTAAAGATTCAAGGCTTGACTATACTCATCAGCTAACAACTCAACTAATTAGAGAAAATCAAACTATTGTAGTTGAAGATTTAGCGGTAAAAAATATGGTCAAGAATCACAAACTAGCAAGAGCAATTAGTGATGCCAACTGGGGAGAATTAGTCAGGCAATTAGAGTATAAGGCTGATTGGTATGGCCGAGAGTTAATCAAAATTGATAGATATTTCCCTAGTTCCAAGCGTTGTTCTAATTGCGGTCATGTAGTGGATAAATTACCTCTAAGTATCAGAGAGTGGGATTGTCCAGAGTGTGGTAGCCACCATGACCGGGACATTAATGCAAGTATCAATATATTGGCTGCGGGACTCGCAGTGTCAGTCTGTGGAGCGACTGTAAGACCATCTGAGAGTAAATCTCCGAAGGCGGGTGCATTGAAACAGAAAGTCTCTAACAGTGATGCTAGGGAATCCCGCGCTGTCTCGTAGAGCAGCGTCGGGAGGATGTCAAACAAATAGTGTTAGCAGAATAAAAGTAATATCAAGTCTATTCAATTAGTGATTAAAATTAGGTTGCTAAAGATAATGCTCCCCAATCTGACTCTTAAGCAATTATTTATTCAGTATTTAATCAGATTTTGTCGGCAGCCTAAGATAATGCTGCCCATCCTGACTTTTAAGTAATTATTTATTCAGTATTTAACTAGAAATGATATGACATTTAGCTAAACTTGATATAACAAAATAAATAAGTATATTAGCCTTGTTTAAACTGATTGAGTAACTTTATATAAATTAGCATTTAGTTATCAGCTTTGTTTGTTGATCTTTGAGAAAAAGTAAAGAAAAAATCATCCATTCTATGCTTGCTGGAGAAAAATTCATGGTGTATATTATGAATTTCTATATCATTTACTCTGAAAATTAGTCTTGAAAAACTAAATAGGAACACAATAAATTTTAATATCTGTAAATAATAAAATAATATTTGTAAATAACCAAATGATGTGAATATCATAATCACCCATTTGGAGGAAGCATTCGAGTTGCTGTCTGTCTTAAAATTAATATTTATAGATAATTAAGAAGAGGCTAGTACTCTACTTTCTAATCTATTTCTAATACATTTGGCGTAGTATATAACCAGAGAAACACCTAGTTAAAAAAATCGTCTATATATAATATAGACAAGGTTAACTAGCTATCAGCTTTTCCGTTCCGGAATGCTGCGCAAACAGCATTTAGCTGGAGCGCTAAAAAAAATCAAGGGTTTAAGTCCCCCACTATATTTGAAAAAATTAGTGGTGCGCTTTTTATGGGGTTTTAATCTCCCATTATACACCCTAAAAATGCTGACTGCCGAAGTGCTGATAGCTTACTGCTACTTCAACAAATCAACATCTATCTACCATCTATTTTTAAGGGAACATTTCCAATGTCTACCATCAACATCTATCAATCCTTATCTACCAAAAAATCTATCGAATTCTTTGGTTTTTCGACCGAACCCAAAACAGAGGAACAAATAGTCTTTATAGACTCTCATGTCGAGGATTATCAGGGTTTAGCTACAGAAGTTTTGTCAGGGATAAAAGTAGTTATTCTTCACCCCAATGATAATGGTATTCAGCAGATTACCAAAGTTATCAAGAAATATTCTCAAATATCATCCATACATATAGTTTCTCACGGTGCGCCAGGTTGTTTACAGTTGGGTAATAGCCAATTAAATATTGATAGTATTAATCATAGTTATGCCGAAGAATTAGAAACTTGGTCGGTGACTAATATATTACTCTATGGTTGTAATGTCGCTGCTTCCGATGCAGGTACAGAATTTTTGGAAAAGCTGCATCAGCTAACAGGTGCAAATATTGCAGCTTCTGCTAGACCAACAGGTAGTGCTGCTTTAGGTGGTGACTGGGAGTTGGAAGTTACTACAGGTGAGATTGAGGTTGGTCTGGCATTTAGCGATCGGGTTGAACATCAGTGGGAGCATATTCTAGCTGAATTTGAGCAACAGCCATATTTTTATCAGGTTATTTCTGGTCAGTTAAGAATATACAATCCTCTCACAGGTGACTATGAAGAACTAGGAGTCCCTGTAGCTCCTGTATATAATGCCACTGGGTATAATATACAAGATAACTTTCTTTATGGAATTCAAATTACAGATAATGATGTTAATGGGGGGACAGCAGGAGATGTTATTAGGATTAATTCTGATGGCACAATTGAGAATTTAGGTTTTACTGTAACTGGAACTCAAAAATTAAATTCAGGGGATGTAGACGATCAAGGTAATCTCTGGGTACGAACAGGTGATACACAACTTAAAAAAATTAATCTGACTACTGGCGCTCAAGAAGAGATTAATCTTACTGGAGATAGCTTAGAGGGTGTTGTAGACATAGTATACAACAGAAGAGATGTTGATGACAACGAATTCTTCTACGGAACAGATGGCGATGGCAGTCTATATACAATCAATTTACAAGATAACAGTATTACTCGTACAGCAGTATTGAATTTGCCTGGTGGAGAGGAGTTTGGTGCTGCATGGATAGATCGTGATGGCGAACTATATGTTAGCCGTAACAACGTAGGAGAATTTTATCGTGTTGATGGTTATGAGACAGATTCTCCCACAGCGACTTTCGTTTCTAATGCTGAAGAGACAAGCAATAACGATGGAATGTCAGACCCAAGACAACCATCGCCGTTTGAAGTTCCGTTTATTAATCCTGATAACGATCCTGGTACTCCTGCTTTCACTAATGAAGAAACCTTTACTGAAGGCGATCCTGGTGTTGGTATAGTTGATGATAGTGTAGAAATCCGAGATTTTGACGGGACAACAGTAGATGGTGGAAATATTCAAAGCGCAACTATTACCCTGACTCCTGAGACTATTCAAGCTGATGATACGTTGTTCTTAGCTTCAGCTTTACCTGTTGGTATAACTGCTAGAGACCAGAATGGGAATATCATTGATGTTAGTGATGGTAGTGCTAGTACTATTACCGCTATTACCTTGACAGCAGATGATAGCTTTACGGTTTAATCCTGTTAATGCTCTGAGTAACCTATCTTGTTTTAAGGCTCGTTCAATATTTAGCATTCTTCTGGCCAATTTCTGCTTGAACCATTTTACCTTATTTCCCAACAACTCTAATAGCTTTTTTAACTATTCATACTTAATACCTAATAAACACTGTGTTTCTTGAGGATTATTCTGAATATTTTCAAGTAAACTGGTCATATTTTCTGACCTAAAATCACATTTTATATTATTTGATCACAATTAATTTATTTTTCAGAGATGTCTAATAAATGGTATCAAAGCTATTTATTCTGACTGTACGTTGTCAATCCGACGGCTCCCCTACCTGACTCCTGACTCCTAAGAAATAACCTAGTTATTTGTAGCAAATATTTATCAAATTGGTATAATAGCCCTTTGTACTCTGACAATTTGGATTTAATCTCTCATCCTACCTGAGAATTACTTCTGCAAAATCCTTATTACATCTGGGCCTAAAGGAATAATTCCACCAGGGTTAAGAGGAAAAAGATTACCATAATAATCTCGTTTAACTGCTTCTAAATTACAAGTATCTGCTATTCCAGGAAGTTGATATAAATTTCGTAGATAAGCACTTAAATATTGATAGTCCTGAATTCGCCGCAAGTTACACTTAAATAGACCATAATAAACAACATCAAACCGGAATAATGTAGTAAACAAACGTACATCTGTTAATGTTACTGTCTCACCACAAAGATACTTACTGGTCGAAAGTGTATTATCAATTTCATCTAAAGTAGTAAATAGTTCCTGACAAGCTTTTTCATAAGCTTCCTGAGTTTGGGCAAATCCACAACGATAAACTCCATTATTAACTGTGTGGTAAATTTTGTCATTCCACTCGTCTATTTTGGTTTTTAATTGTTCTGGATAAAGGTCAAGATGAGGATTTTTGGCAAACTGATTAAATTCAGCATTGAGCATCACAATAATATCTGCACTCTCATTATTCACAATAGTTTTTGTCTGCTCATCCCATAGCACAGGTACAGTGGCGCGTCCATTATAACCAGGCTTTGCTAAATTATATAATTCCGGTAGACTAAAACATCCTTCTTGTTCCTCTTCCAATACCCAAATACCTCGATCGCCTGCTGGAGAAGCAATAGTTACTGGAATAGCATCTTCCAAACCTTTGAGCGATCGAACAACTAGAGTTCGATGTGCCCAGGGACAACCTAGTCCGACAAATAGACGATAACGTTTAGTAGCTGGTTGATATTTGTTTTCTGCTTGTATCCCTACTGTTTCTCTAAATAGACTAGCAGGACGAATGTATTCTCCTGAATTATTGCGTGGGGCAAGTTTTGACATCATTATTTGCCAGAGACTTGTCCAAACCCATTTTCCTAATTTTATTGTCAGAGAAGGTGGAAGTGATTTGCGTTTGTTAACCATTTGTTTTTTTTGAATTTAATAACTCAATAGCGATCGCAAGGAACGAGTTGTTGAAAACATACACTGATGATGAATCTAATTATTTTTGGCACAATTTTATTTACTTTTCCTATGTTGCCCATACCTTACTATCATAAGTATTAACTTAAAAAAATTGAGAGTTTGGAAACCCTAGTTTTTCAAAATTTGTAACTACTAAATATCCATTAATATTTTTCAGCATTCTTTACTTTGGCTTACAAAAATAAAATAAGGTGTGGCTACATTTTAATGGTCGTGCATTGTAATTATTTTTGTTACCAGACACGATAGTGGGAGCATCTTGCTCCCATAAAGGGCTATTTTTTGTCTACATACACCATTACTATGCAGAACTACCTAAAATAAAACTATAAATATTAATTACCGAATAATTAAGGTTTAAAACCTCTCCTTTAAAGGAGAAACAAGAAAAAATTTTCCTTTGAGTCGATCCTCTTCTTTTTGATTAATTATTAATTATTAATTGTTGAAAAAAACCCCCTACCAAAGGCAGGAGGTTTAATTTAATTAACCTACTAAACTAAGTTTGCTGCTAATCTCAAGAAATTAACCAAACTTACCAGCAGTAGAGGCTATTAGGAAGGCAGCGTAGGTGAGGACAAAGCCTACTGTGAAGTGAGCTAAACCTACCACACGAGCTTGAACGATAGAAAGAGCAACAGGCTTATCTTTCCAGCGAACCAGGTTAGCTAGAGGAGTACGCTCATGTGCCCAAACTATAGTTTCAATTAGCTCTTGCCAGTAACCACGCCAAGAGATGAGGAACATGAAACCAGTTGCCCAAACTAGGTGTCCGAAGAGGAACATCCAAGCCCAAACAGATAGGTTATTAGTTCCATAAGGGTTATAACCGTTAATTAACTGAGAAGAGTTCAACCACAGATAATCACGGAACCAACCCATTAGATAAGTAGAAGATTCGTTGAACTGAGCAACGTTACCTTGCCAAACAGCTAGATGTTTCCAGTGCCAGTAGAACGTCAGCCACGCAATGGTGTTTAACATCCAGAACATAGATAGGTAGAAGGAGTCCCAAGCAGAGATATCGCAAGTACCACCACGACCAGGGCCATCGCAAGGGAATGCGTAACCGAAGTCTTTCTTGTCTGGCATTAATTTAGAACCACGAGCATCCAAAGCACCTTTAACTAAAATCAAAGTGGTGGTATGCAAACCTAGAGCGATCGCATGGTGTACCAAGAAATCGCCAGGACCGATGGTTAAGAATAAAGAGTTAGTACCGCTGTTAATAGCATCTAACCAGCCTGGTAGCCATACGTTACCAGCATTCGGCCAAGCTGTAGCAGCAATACTATCAGGGTTTGACAACAGCACATCCATGCCGTATAAAGCTTTCCCGGAAGCAGCTTGAACAAACTGAGCAAATACAGGCTCAATCAAGATTTGCTTTTCAGGAGTACCAAAAGCAACCACTACATCATTGTGGACATAAAGACCTAGAGTGTGGAAACCTAAGAATAGAGAGACCCAGCTCAAGTGAGAGATGATTGCCTCTTTGTGCTGTAATACACGATCCAGCACGTTGCCTTTGTTTTGCTCGGAATCATAATCCCGTACTAGGAAAATAGCACCGTGAGCAAATGCACCTACCATGATGAAACCAGCAATATACTGGTGGTGGGTGTAAAGTGCTGCCATTGTTGTATAATCCCTGGCAATAAAAGCATAAGGAGGCAAAGCATACATATGCTGTGCTACCAAGGAAGTGATTACACCTAGAGAAGCTAGAGCTAAAGCTAACTGGAAGTGTAGAGAGTTGTTGAGAGTTTCATACAACCCTTGGTGAGGTAGGTTGAACTGACCTTCACTATTACCACCGACTAAACCAGCTTTGGAGTCAAGCATTTCTTTGATGCTGTGACCAATACCAAAGTTAGTCCGGTACATATGACCAGCTACGATAAAGATTACTGCGATCGCCAAGTGGTGATGAGCCATATCAGTCAACCACAGGGACTCAGTTTGAGGATGGAAACCACCCAAGAAAGTCAGAATTGCAGTTCCCGCACCTTCTGAAGTACCAAACACATGGCTGGCAGTATCAGGGTTTTGAGCGTAAACGCCCCAATTTCCTGTAAAGAAAGGAGCTAAACCTGCGGGGTGAGGCATAGTTGTCAGGAAGTTATCCCAACCAACGTGCTGTCCGCGAGATTCTGGAATTGCAACGTGAACCAAGTGACCAGTCCAAGCTAAGGAACTAACACCAAATAGACCTGCTAAGTGGTGATTGAGGCGAGATTCAGCATTTTTGAACCAAGCGAGACTAGGACGGAACTTGGGCTGGAGGTGTAACCAACCAGCGAACAGCATGATGGATGCCAAGATCAGGAGGAATATAGAACCCTGATATAGGTCTCCATTTGTTCTCATGCCGATGGTGTACCACCAGTGGTAAACACCAGAGTATGCGATATCTACTGGGTTAGAGGCACCTGCTTGAGTGAAAGCATCTACTGCAGGTTGACCGAATTGAGGGTCCCAAATCGCATGGGCGATTGGACGTATATTCAGAGGATCTTTAATCCACTGTTCAAAGTTTCCTTGCCAGGCAACGTGGAATAAGCTACCGGATGTCCAGAGGAAAATGATTGCTAGATGGCCGAAGTGGGAGGCAAAAATCTTTTGGTAAAGATTTTCCTCAGTCATACCATCATGGGTCTCAAAGTCGTGAGCTGTAGCTATCCCGTACCAGATCCGACGGGTGGTTGGATCTTGTGCCAGGTCTTGGCTAAATTTTGGGAATTTTGTGGCCATAAATATTTGATCTAAATGTCTCGCGTGTATCTGAGAATCGTTTAGATTGAATTGGGGATTGAGGATCGTTCAATCCCCAAGCAAGAATCTTAAAACGCTATTGCATTCTTATCCTACTGAAATTATTCGAGCCAGGAAGAATGCCCAGGTTGTGACAATTCCGCCCAGGAGATAGTGAGCTACCCCCACTGCCCGACCTTGAATGATGCTTAGAGCGCGTGGCTGAATTGCTGGAGCAACCTTTAACTTATTATGAGCCCAAACTATAGACTCGATCAACTCTTGCCAGTAGCCACGACCACTGAACAGGAACATTAAGCTAAATGCCCAAACAAAGTGTGCAGCTAAGAACATCAAACCGTAGGCAGACAGAGCTGAACCGTAGGATGTAATTACATTTGAAGCTTGTGCCCAAAGGAAGTCACGCAACCAACCGTTAATGGTAATTGCACTTTGTGCAAAGTTACCGTAAGTGATATGAGATACTGTACCGTCTGGGTCTACTGTTCCCCAAATATCTGACTGCATTTTCCAGCTAAAGTGGAAAATTACAATTGATAGGGAATTATACATCCAGAACAGACCTAAGAACACATGGTCCCAACCGGAAACTTGGCAAGTACCACCACGACCAGGGCCATCGCAAGGGAACCGGAAGCCTAGTTCACTCTTATCTGGAATTAGACGAGAGTTACGCGCATACAGTACACCTTTGAGAAGAATCAGAGCTGTAACGTGGATAGTAAAAGCATGGATATGGTGAACCATAAAGTCCGCCGTACCCAATGTCATTGGCATCATTGCTACTTTGCCACCTACTGCTACTAAGTCGCCGCCGAAGACTGGACTAACGGATGCTAAAGCGTTAGGAGCAGTATTACCAGGAGCCAAAGTATGGAGATTTTGTACCCACTGAGCAAAGATTGGCTGTAGTTGAATACCAGTATCAGAGAACATATCCTGGGGACGACCGAACGCCCGCAGAGTATCGTTGTGAACGTATAATCCGAAGCTGTGGAAGCCTAAGAAAATACAAACCCAGTTTAAGTGGGAAATAATAGCATCCCGGTGACGAATGACCCGATCCAACACGTTATTAACATTCTTTGCTGGTTCGTAATCCCGCACCATAAAGATAGCAGCATGAGCTCCTGCTCCAACAATCAAGAATCCGCCAATCCACATATGGTGTGTGAATAGGGATAACTGAGTTGGGTAGTCAGTCGCTATATAAGGATAAGGTGGCATTGCATACATATGATGCGCCACAATGATGCTTAGAGAACCCATCATTGCCAAGTTAATGGCTAACTGAGCGTGCCAGGAGGTTGTCAAGATTTCATAGAGACCCTTATGACCTTCACCACCAATTAGTAGTGGGTCTTTATGAGCTTCTAAGATTTCTTTCATGCTGTGACCAATGCCCCAGTTAGTGCGGTACATATGGCCAGCTACAATGAATAATACTGCTAATGCCAAGTGATGGTGAGCTGTGTCAGATAACCACAAGCCACCTGTCACAGGGTTTAAACCACCTTTGAAGGTTAAGAAGTCAGCGTACTCGCCCCAATTTAATGTGAAGAATGGAGTTAGACCTTTAGCAAAGCTAGGGTATAACTCTGCCATCAAGCTTTTATTAAATAGAAACTCATGAGGCAGAGGAATATCCTTTGGTGCTACGCCAGAATCTAACAACTTATTAATTGGTAGAGAAACGTGAATCTGGTGGCCAGCCCAAGACAAGCAACCTAGACCCAGTAAGCCTGCCAAGTGGTGGTTCATCATTGATTCCACATTCTGGAACCATTCCAACTTAGGAGCGCGCTTATGATAATGGAACCAACCAGCAAACAGCATCAAGGCAGCCATTACTAAGGCTCCGATCGCTGTGCAATATAGTTGGAACTCATTAGTTATGCCGGAAGCACGCCACAACTGGAATAGGCCAGAGGTGATTTGAATCCCCTGGAAACCACCGCCAACATCAGCATTTAAAATTTCTTGGCCGAAAATTGGCCATACTACTTGAGCACTTGGCTTAATCCCGATGGGATCTGTTAACCAAGCCTCATAGTTGGAAAATTTAGCGCCATGAAAATATGCGCCACTCAACCAGATAAATATTACGGCCAGATGGCCAAAGTGTGCGCTAAAGATTTTGCGCGATACATCTTCTAAATCGCTGGTATGACTATCAAAGTCATGAGCGTCAGCGTGTAGGTTCCAAATCCAAGTTGTTGTTTTTGGCCCTTTGGCTAAAGTTCGATCGAAGTGACCTGGTTTGCCCCACTTTTCAAATGAAGTAGCTACCGGGTCTTTATCTACGCTTACTTTTACCTTTGCCTCGCGCTCTGGAGGACTTATGGTCATGAAGACTCTCCCCTCTGAAAGAAACTTAACTGAACTATTGATGTTGTCAAAATTGATAACATTTGTAACGAATTATCAATCTCTTTTGCAAATTTACAGGTTTTAGCTGTCTTTTGCAGGAATGCAACACCGCACTCTTTAGATTATGCCACAAAGTATATAAGACTTTGGGTGACATACTCCCACACTATACCAAATGGTTAGTGTGGGCTTCTCGCTTCCCAGTCCTGCTATTGCATCGGACTCCACGAGCTTTAAGGACGGGATGCCCCACCGCCCTTTTTGCAGAGCTAAAAACTACGCGCCTAGCTCCGCGATCAGGTTTTACGTTTACCGCCGATTCATCTGACACCAAATTGAAAATTTCGCGCGCAGGCTTCTCGACGGTTTAGCTAAATTCTTTCAAATACATAGATTCGATTTTATCGATTTGAATGTAAATGAAAGTTCTTTAGGAGATTATAAGCTTGCTTAACGAGTATAAGTTGTTTCTTTACAATTATTAAAATTTCTTTAGAACAACTTAATCAGCTATTGTTGCTTATCTCACGGTAAGAAAAAAAAGTCAAGACCGATCGCGAGAAAATTTACAATTCTCAAAGTTAACTTATAGCAGGGAACAGGGAACAGTGACAAAAGCTTTTCTCTGTCTCAGTTTCATCATCAATCTCTGTCAAACACCAATTCTTTCCTTGCTATATTTTTAACATAACTTAATTAAGTATTTTTGCTCAATTTTCTAGCATATAGAAAAAGTCAAGACTTATGACCGGAAAGTTTACAATTCTCAAAGTTAACTATTCTTTGAAAACTTTAAATTTGACTAGACAACTAGACTATAAGGACTTTTTTACATTTTGAAAAGCTCTAATATTGTTCGCCATACTCTAGATTAATTAATACCAATTTCATCAAAAAACAAAAAACTAAAAAAAGTAGTTAATCCCCATCAATAGCAAAAATATTGATTTTAATGAGAAAATCATCATAAACAACAAAAAACTGAGAAAACAAATATCAATGTTAACTCTCAATTTATAGGAGTATAGTCCGTGCTTAATATAAACTTGCCAAGAATATACGGCAGTCTGATTTTGGTTTTACAGAAAATATCCTCAAGAAAGTACATCAGTATAATGCATCGCCGACAGATGCACTTATTAGGACACGAGAAGAGGGAACAGGAAACAAAGGTAAGAATTTTAGACTCTTTATCTATTTTTCGATTTTTGACAAATCATCTAAAGTGGCTATATCAAAGAAAATTATTAACACTTATAATAGTGGTAGTTTTAACTTCCGGTTTGGTCAGTTGTAGCGATCGCTTCTCTGAGCTACCTCAACTTAGCGCAGAAAAAGCTGTAACGACTTCTAGCTCTAAAATATTTGAAGTTTCGCCACCAGAAATAATTCAACAACTGCGTCAAGCGATCGACATCTACAAACCACAAGTTACAATACAAAGTCCTCAACCAGAGCAAATATTTGAAGACAATACTATTACAGTGCAACTCCAGGTGAAAGACCTACCTATATTTAAGTCAGAATTAGATTTAGGACTTTATGTAGAGGTAATTTTAGACAACAAACCTTATAAAAAAATCTATGACCTAAATCAACCCCTGATTTTATCAGACTTAGAACCTGGTACTCATACTCTCAAAGTTTTTGCTTGTCGTCCGTGGGATGAAAGTTTTAAGAATGAAGGTGCTTATGCTCAAACAACTTTTCACATTTTCACTAAAACCACGAATAATAATCCTGCTCCAAGTTTACCACTATTAACTTACAATAGTCCCTTGGGTGAATATGGTGCGGAACCCATCTTGCTTGACTATTATCTTACCAATGCACCGTCGCACTTAGTAGCACAAGAAGATCCTGAAGATGAAATAGTTGATTGGCGTATTCGTGTTACGGTTAATGGAACCAGTTTTATTACCGATCAATGGCAGTCAATATATTTACAAGGGTTTCATCCAGGAAAAAATTGGATCGAGTTAGAATATATTGATGATGAGGGTAATGCTCTCAATGAGATTTATAATAGCACTATTGGTTTGATTAGTTACGAACCAGGTGGACAAGATACTCTCAGCAAAATCATCGCCGGGGAAATTTCACTGAAGGAAGTATATAGTATAGTTGACCCAGAATACATTTATGAGGAAACCCAACTAGAAGTAACTCCAGAGTTAGAAATAGAGGATATTCCTGCTACTGAGTTAGAAGAAGTTGAACCAATAGAGGATGTTACTACTGAAGTAGAAGAAATTGAAGTAGAGGAAACTTTAATTGCACCAGAAATAGAGGATATTCCTGCTACTAAGTTAGAAGAAATTGAAGCAGAGGAAACATTAATTACACCAGAAGTAGAGGATATTCCTACTACTGAGTCAGAAGAAATTGAAGCAGAGGAAACATTAATTACACCAGAAGTAGAGGATATTCCTACTACTGAGTCAGAAGAAATTGAAGTAGAGGAAACATTAATTACACCAGAAGTAGAGGATATTCCTACTACTGAACTAGAAATAGAGGAAACTTTTACTGAAGAATCAACCTCAAAAATAGAAACTACCGAAGCAAAGGAACTACCAACAACAAAAGAAAAAATAGGTGGATTTGTGAATCGTTTTAGAGATAGATTTAAAGGTCTTATAAATAAGGTTACCGAAAAACAGAAATCAGAAACTCTAGACACAATAGAAAAACCAAATGTAGAAGAAAATTTCAATCCATCAGAAAAATCTGAAGTTGAAGATTCACTTCAGGAAAATGAGCTTCCCAGTCTACCAGAAATAGTAGAGGAAGTACCAACAACAGAACTATTAGAAAAACTGCCTCCGCAAGAAACTTCTACTTTGACACCAAATGTAGAAGAAAGTAATGAATCAGTAGAAAATCCTTCTACTTCTATACCTAAAGTTATAGAAGATTTTCAACAAGATACTATTCCAGATTCAGAACAAATTACCTCAGAAAAACCTGAAACTGACAGTGATGACTCTACTATTATATCTACACCTGAAGTTGTAGAAGATTTTCAACAAGATACTATTCTAGAATCAGAACAAATTACCTCAGAAAAATCTGAAGTAGTTGTAGAACCTATTCCCACTGAAAATGATGATTCTACTATTTATATACCTGAAGTTGTAGAAGATTTTCAGCAAGATACTATTCTAGAATCAGAACAAATTACCTCAGAAAAATCTGAAGTAGTTGTAGAACCTATTCCCACTGAAAATGATGATTCTACTATTTATATACCTGAAGTTGTAGAAGATTTTCAGCAAGATACTATTCTAGAATCAGAACAAATTACCTCAGAAAAATCTGAAGTAGTTGTAGAACCTATTCCCACTGAAAATGATGATTCTACTATTTATATACCTGAAGTTGTAGAAGATTTTCAGCAAGATACTACTCCATAATCAGAACAAATTATGGAGCAAAAACCTGAAGTAGTTGTGGAGTTTATCTCACCTGAAAGTGATGATTCTATACAATAAATTACTGAAGAAATTGAATCTGAAAATTCTCTTTATTCTCCAGAAGAGATAACAGAATAAATTTCTATTTACAGTAATTTAAAGGCAAATAAATCACTTATAGAGATGTTATATAAAACGCCTCTATAAGTGACAAATATCCAGTATTAATAAGCCTTAATAACATATTCCAAGACAAAATTAATAGCTGATAGCTGACAGCTGTTTGCGCAGCATTCCGTAGGAAATGCTTACTTAATAACTGTTATAATAAATAACTGCAGCTTTTGATTTACGCTTTTCCCAGTTAGCAATTTCCAGCAAAGGACGTTCGGTGAATTCTGTGACATAACCTATACATAAATAGGCGATTAATTCATTTTCTGGAGGAGCATTGAGAATAATTTTCACCTCTTTTTCATCTAAAATACTTACCCAACCCACACCTATATTTTCAGCTCTAGCCATCAACCACAAGTTTTGAATTGCCAGACAAACACTGTACGGTCCAACTTTATCCGTACTCGTTTGACCCATAACAGGATTAGGTGAGGGTTTATAGAACACAGCAATATTAACAGGAGTTATGGTAATTCCTTCCAATTGAAGCTGATTATAGAAAGGTTTATTTTTGAATATCTCTTTGGCTTTTTCATTTTCTTTTTCAAAAGATGTTTTGATTTGAGTTTTAATTGATGGGTCACGAATAATTACAAATTCCCATGGCTGAGAAAAACCTACTGAAGGAGCATTCAAAGCAGCGAATAGCAAGCGTTCGATTGTTGTATCAGGAATTTCTTGACTAATGAAATTTTCCCCAAATTCTGTTCGGCGATGAATAATAATATCTTTCAAGATTTGACGTTCTTTTTCTGTAAACAATTTACCTTTCATACAATTTACCTCCAAGAATTATGCGGTCTTTCCTATGTGAAAATCAATTACTTACTTCTTCTGAAATAGATAATCAAAAGTTTATCTAAATTTAATCATTGCTTCGGTAGCTTAGGAAACGCTATAATCTTTTTATAGCAATTCTAAATGATTTGTAAAAAATCTAAAAATATATAGAAACTCTAAAATTCTTATCCTTGTTAGCTAGTTCCAAAAGATTTTATATTGCAAAAAATATAACTGCTATATACTTTTAAAAAGCATTTACTGAAAGAATGCTCCGCAAACAGCTATCGGCGTTTAGCAGTCAGCTTTTGAGAAGGGATACGTTACCCTTCCTAAAATTGACTTCATAAAAAGTAGGAGATTTAAACCCAAGCTTTTCGCTGAAAGCTGACCGCTGAACTGCTGTTTGCGCAGCATTCTGCCAGGAAACGCTTTTTAAGCATACCTTGAAAAAATTTATAAAATCTGAGAAATATTTTATTTGTGAATACACAATTAAACCAACAATTTAAATTTGATTCTATTGATGCTGCACTTGCCGATATTAAAGCAGGTCGTTGCGTCGTAGTAGTCGATGACGAACATCGAGAAAATGAAGGAGATGTCATTTGTGCTGCCCAATTTGCTACTCCAAACATGATCAACTTTATGGCAGTAGAAGCTAGAGGTCTAATTTGTCTGTCATTGACAGGCGATCGCCTCGACGAGTTAGACATCCCACTCATGGTTACTAAAAATACTGATAGTAATCAAACTGCTTTCACTGTCAGTATTGACGCGTCCCCTGAATTGGGAGTGTCTACAGGTATTTCAGCAGAAGACCGAGCACGCACTATTCAAGCAGTGATCAATTCTACTACCACACCAGAAGATTTACGTCGCCCTGGTCATGTTTTTCCCATTCGAGCAAGAGAGGGGGGAGTGTTAAAACGAGCAGGTCATACAGAAGCATCGGTTGACCTGGCAAGACTAGCAGGTTTGTATCCAGCAGGGGTTATTTGTGAAATTCAAAACCCTAATGGTTCGATGGCAAGATTACCTGAATTAGTAGAATATGCTAGAACGCATAATCTGAAATTGATTAGTATTGCTGACATCATCAGTTACCGCCTCAGATATGATCGCTTTGTCTACCGAGAAGCAGTTGCTAATTTACCCTCTCAATTCGGTGACTTTAAAATCTATGCTTATCGCAATACTCAAGATAACTCGGAACACATAGCTATTGTCAAAGGCAACCCTGAAGAATTTCAAGAAAAACCCGTGATGGTAAGGGTGCATTCTGAGTGTCTGACGGGAGATGCTTTTGGTTCCCTCCGTTGTGACTGTCGGATGCAGTTGCAAGCAGCAATGAAAATGATTGAAAATGCTGGTGCTGGAGTTATTGTGTATTTGCGACAGGAAGGTAGGGGAATAGGTTTGATTAATAAGCTCAAAGCTTACTCATTGCAGGATATAGGGTTAGATACAGTGGAAGCTAATGAAAAATTAGGCTTTCCTGCCGATCTACGCAACTACGGTATGGGGGCACAAATATTGAATGATTTGGGTGTTAATAAAATTCGTTTGATTACAAATAATCCCCGAAAAATAGCAGGTTTAAATGGTTATGGTATCGAAATAGTAGACCGCGTTCCTTTGTTAATAGAAACAACAGATTATAATTCTGTTTATCTGGCGACTAAAGCGCAAAAATTAGGTCATATGTTATTACGCAGTTATTTGGTAACTATTGCTATTGATTGGAATGACAAAACAAAAGCAGCAAATTTATCCGATCGCTCCTCAAATAAAACTTTGAAATCTCCTATTCAACCTCGCTACGAATACTTGGAAAAATTACGCAGTTTAATCAAAGAATATGATTTTCTATTGCAGGAAGAAACTAGACCAGTAGCAATGGCAGTTTTTTCTCAAGCGCCTTTAATAGTTAATTTTGGTTTAGAGCAAGCAACATTAACCAATTCTCAATGGTATCAACAATCAAATCATCCTTATTTACAGGCGATCGCTAAAATATTAATAGAAATAGGTAAATGGCCGAATATTTCAAAATTGGAATTTCTCATTGCTTCTGGTTCCGATCCTATGACTACTTTACAAGTACAGCTCCAGCGTCAGAGTTTTAAAATTACTGAATTATTGACAGTTATGCAGGATTTAGAACCACAAAAAATTTACAGTTTTTTAATGGAGGAGTCAGGAGTCAGGAGTCAGGAGTCAGGAGGGAAGAAAGAAGAATAAAGAAGAAGGAAAAGAAGAAAGTTTTTTGATCGCTAATTATACGTAAGCATTTCCTACGGAATGCTGCGCAAACAGCCGTCAGCCATCAGCTATTGCTTTTAGTTTACTATAAAAGCCTTATTAATTGTCTCACTACAAAAGTTGGCTCCCTTGCCCTTAAAGTCTATTTTAATTTAAACACTTTCCTATATCAGAGAGTATTGTTGCTGTTAACGTAGTTCCTCCGGAGGAGGCTAGCTGACAGCTAATAGCTGTTTGTGCAGCATTCCGCAGGAAATGCTTACAACGTTTTTATACCCATTTTTATGATTCTATTGTTTACGAATAGAGAAATTAGTATCCGTATTTTTACTTTCATATCATGTCCGGTAGCATCGGTATTGTATAGAGAAGGTAAGGAAGAAGGAAGAAGGAAGAAGGAAGAAGCTTTAAGAGAAGGAAAAACCTTATATGGCGCTAAATATTTCCCCAATTTTATACACAAACGATACCAACGGACATGATATCATTAGTTTTTCTGACTCTACTGAGATATAGCAACAGTAGTTAATTCATTAATGGATAATTGATAATGGATAATTGATAATTACCTCTGGTTAAAACCGTTACGGAATTGAATATAAGGAAATATTATTTCTTCTCTTGGTTGATTGGATATGGTTAGGAAACCTATCTATCCCTCAACCGCTTTTTTCCCCTTAAAAGGGAAGGCTTTAAACCAGAATTATTTAATTATTAATTAGTTAATTATTAGGTAAAATAATAAATAAATAAGCTCAAGAATTAAAGTATACTTCACGCTTTCTGGGAAGAGCTATATTGCCCTATTCGCAATAAAAGAACAAAGTTTTTAGGTAAGCATTAAGCTATTAGCAGTCAGCTATCAGCAATAAGTAATAAGTAATAAGTAATAAATAATAAGTTCTAAGGTTTAGTCATATAGAATCCGGTTATATAGTATATGTTGATAATTCTATAATTACTTAAATATTTAATCTCCCCCCACTCCCCTTACTCCCCTACTTCCAACTATACAATAACTATTCAACCGGATTCTATATCAGGGGACTTTACCAGTAATTTTTATTCTTTCCTCAATTTCAAAGGTTGCTTTTATCTTCCTCAAAATTAATAGCTGAAGTCCGCAGTTCCGACCTAGGAGGCTAGCTAATAGCTGACGGCTGTTTGCGCAGTATTCCGTAGGAAATGCTTACATTTTTAGATATATCTAGATTTACCTTTTCAAATCAAATCTAGTTAATACTAAAATTCAACAAATCAAGTTTTGTTATGTCTAGTTGAATACCCACAAATCAGGCTTATGAGGTAACAGGAAACACCTAAACTAGGGGAAATTCGAGAGACTGTATCTGGAGAGAGAAGAACATTTTTCCGGTTGTGTGAGTGCCTATTTTAATGAGGCTTGATATTTAGATATCAATTTTGCCAGCTCATTTCCCAGTAAGTGAAACATTATTTTTGAGAAAAACCCCCAAAATGACTATTGCGACATACGCAATAAAAGAATAGAAGCCATAATATACCTAGACTTGAAAAATAAAATTACACCACCTTAACACTAAATTCCCAAAATAAAGTTACATATCAATCTTTCCAGCTCATTTGGGAGTAAGTGAAACATTATTTTTTAGAAAAAACCCCAAAATGACTATTGCGACATACGCAATAAAAGAACAGAAGCCATAATATACCAAGACTTGAAAAATAAAATTACACCACCTTAACACTAAATTCCCAAAATAAAGTTACATATCAATCTTTCCAGCTCATTTCCGACCAAGTAAAACATTATTTTTTAGAAAAACCCCCAAAATGACTATTGCGACATACGCAATAAAAGAATAGAAGCCATAATATACCAAGACTTGAAAAATAAAATTACACCACCTTAACACTAAATTCCCAAAATAAAGTTACATATCAATCTTTCCAGCTCATTTGGGAGTAAGTAAAACATTATTTTTTAGAAAAACCCCCAAAATGACTATTGCGACATACGCAATAAAAGAACAGAAGCGATAATATACCAAGACTTGAAAAATAAAATTAAACCGCCTTAACACTAAATTCCCAAAATAAAGTTACAAATACTATCCATTTAATACTATTGAAAAAAAGTCTACTACAAAAAAGAAAAGAATACATACTATGCCTAATTATCCCTTTCCAAAAAGTATCAATCGACGCTATATTAAAAATCGTCAAACTTATTACTTTTTCTATGAACCTTAAACGTAGAGAATTCCTTATATTTCTTGGAGCTACTGCAGGAACAATAACCCTTGGTTCCTGTCAAAAACAATCATCTACTCCAGCAATTGAAAAATCTCCAATTAATGGAACTTCTACCAACAATATTAATTTCCAACCAGTTAAAGGTCCAATGCCTTTAAAAACAAATAATCAAGAATTAAAAATAGAAAATTATACTAATTACGAAGTAGTAGATGATTTAATAATTCCAGAAGGTTTTACTTACGATGTTATTGGGTCATGGGGTGACAAAATAGGTGATTCACGTTTTGGCTACAATAACGACTATCTTTCCTACATTGAAACGGGTAAAAATGAAGGATTATTAACCATAAACTTTGAATATATTAGTCCTTTGCCTTGGGTAACAACTTATCAAACAGTTATTGGTAAATCTATGCCTTTTGCAGAATTAGCAACAGCATTTAGACAGGCAGGAAAATCAGGAATTAGTTCAGAAGAATTACTTGAAAAATCCCTGAAACAAAAGATTATCGCAATAGCTAAAGAAGCAATGATTGATATGGGAATAGGTGTAATTTCCATACGTCGCGAACCCGATGGAAAATGGGTAAGAACAAATTCAAAATTTGACCGTAGAATAACAGGTATTTCAGGATTAGAAGACGGGCGTTATTTAAAATCAACAGGACCAGCAGTAGCAGTTTTTAATAAAGGGAAAGGCAAAGGTTATAACGATCAATTAGGCGATCGCATCATTGGTAGTTTTGCTAACTGTGCAGGTGGGACTACACCTTGGGGAACAGTATTTAGCGCCGAAGAAAATTTTCAAAATTATGTGATAGAACCAGTCTATTCTGATGGTACTTCTGTTGACCCGGTCAGAGAAAAATCTCTCTTTATTGGTGAAAGAGGAGTCGCAGGTCTGGGAAGTGCATTTGGTTTAGCTGGTAATAAGTATGGTTGGATGGTAGAAGTAGACCCAGCTAACCCTGACGACTATGGTACAAAACATACTTGGTTAGGTCGTTATCGCCACGAAGCAGTAGGTATTAGGGTAGAAACTGATAAACCATTAGCATTTTATTCCGGATGCGATCGCCGTAGTGGTCATCTATATAAATTTGTGAGTAAAGGTACAGTAAAAGACCCCACTGATAAAGCTAACTCTCAACTTTTGAAAGATGGGATGTTGTACGGGGCTAAATTTAATCCTGATGGTACAGGTAGTTGGATTTCCCTGCAACCTGATACTCCTGTGAATCCAGATTTACCAGAAGTCCACGTTAACAATATGATTAATCTACCCCAAAGACCTGATGGTGGTAGCTTCAAAGCGATAACTGCTCAAGAAGTAGAAAGGTTCAAGCAGAAATATAAAACTCTGGGGGACTTGTATGAAGGTAATGCGGACGAGAAACAAGGAGCTATTCTCATTGATGCTCATCTAGCTGCTAATGCTGCTGGCGTTACTTGTACAGCACGTCCCGAAGATACTCAGGTAGATAAAAATGGTAACTTATTTATTGCCTTTACCTCCGGGTCTCCCAGTAAATCTGATGGTAGTCCAGACAAACGTATATTTAAAGGTCAGGATGATGAAGCTTACGAATTTGGTTGGATTATGCGTTTGAGTGAGGATGATAATCAACCAGATGCTATGACATTTAGTTGGCAAATGTTTGCTACTGGGGGCGAACCTATGGAGGGTGGACTGGGATTTTCTAATCCTGACAATTTAGAATTTGATGAACAAGGTAATCTGTGGATGGTGACAGATATTAGTACCAGTAAGCATAATAAAATAGTGCCAATGAATCGAATGGGTAAGGATGGTAAATCTGTAGACCAGTCTACTCTTTGTGGTTTATTTGGTAATAATTCTATCTGGTATCTTCCCACTTCTGGTTCTAATGCTGGAGAAGCTTATTTGTTTGGAATAGCGCCAACAGAAAGTGAAACTTGTGGGCCTTTCTTTACCAAAGACCAGAAAACCTTGTTTCTAGCTATTCAACATCCAGGGGAATATAACGGCATTCGCCAGAATATGGCTTCAGAAACTCGTCAGTTGGCAATGAAAACGACAGATGGTTCAGATTTTGTCCAGACTCGTACTGTGCCTATGGGGTCTAACTGGCCAACTAAACAAGTTAACGATTCTCCGAAACCTTCAGTTGTAGCTATTCGTCGATTGGATTCAACACCAATTACTTCATAGCAGGGAACAGTGGTAAAAACATTTCCCTGTCTGAGATTCATCATCACTCTATGTCCGCGTCCTACCTGTCTATTGCTATAAATAGGGTTTGCTGAAAAAGTCTGTCTTATGGGTGAGGGTAGGAGACAACCCACCCCTCACCCCTCCCCCTCCCCTCCTGGGAGGGGGAGACAGGAGAAAAGGGTCGGGAGCGAGGAGGTAGGAGCGGGCGTTTTGTAAGAATGATTTTTCTGCCCAACTATGCGCCTAAAATACGCTCCTTTTTGAGCGTGAAGAGCTGAAAACCAGGCACTGCAATTCGACCCCAAAAAGGCTAAAACCTTTATCTGTAAATATTTTTAGATTTAATCAGCAAGCCCTAAATAGAAATTGAGAAACTGAAAAAGGATAAATGGTTATAAGTTGGTCGTTAAATCGAATGATTTTTTAATTTGACATTATTATTTTAATTTCAGATTTGACTATCAGTTTGTCTTACTATCCTTTCTTTGCTTAGTTTTTGGCTTGTTTTCTGAAAAAAATAATCTGAAAATTAGGTTGCAAATTATCAAATTAGGTGTAAAATTTGCGACGAGACCGTAATTTTTAACTAAAAAACACAGGAGCATGAAAGCCATCGTCCTTTAAGCGATGGATGAAAGGCGAGGAGTCGGATTTTAATCCGAATTTTATCTTACAAAAGTAAGCAGAAAGCTAAGTTTGGACTTAAGCAGACTGTGTAGGACTTTGACTTGTCCCCAAAGAGTATATCTTTGGTCAGCTAAGAAGAGACGGATCAACACAGATAAATCCGTGTTGCGTAGTATCTACTTAGAATCCCCTCGGCAACAGTTGTGGGGAGTAGTCAAAAATCAAGCAAAAATATAATTTCTAAGGTGGCATCTTAAGCTCATCTCTTGTAAACAAACTGTATATACAGACAAAATAACTAAACTGTGATATAGAGAAAAGAATAATGGTTGAGCTTTTCGTAAAGAAATACTTACCAAATTAACACGGGAGCATGAAAGCCATCGTCTTTGAAGCGATGGATGAAATGCGACTCAATGGATTTTAATCCATCCTATCTTTTTCTTTCTTGGGAAAAGCCGTACACTTCTTCAAGAAGTAAGCACGACACTTAATTTTGATTTAAGTCGAGTGTCTAGGGGTGTTTTGACTCGTCCCCAGAAGTTAAAATTCTGGTCAGCTAAAAAGACACTACCCAATGCGGTTTTAACCCATTGCGCAGTATCCTTTTAGAATTCCCGTCGATTTATCGCGGGGAGAAGTCAACACTCGTGAAAGCTAACAAAAAAAAGTAAACTCACAGCTAGATTTCGGTCTATGCCGAGGAGTTTAGGAGTCTGTTGACAGGCTTTAAGCAAATGTGGATTTATGAGGGGCTGCGTGCGGAATTTACTTCCGCACTTTAAACGTCCCGTCCCATTTGCGGTGGACTAACCACAGAATCCAGGGTGTTTCAACCCCTGGAGATGTCAATAATCTCTAATATAATCAAACGACTTTTGCAGTTGGCCATTTAAAACTTAAGATCGAAAAAAAATATTAAGACTTATTCAAACCTTTGTTTTTTCGTAAAACAAAAACAAATATAACGCCCTAGTCTTGATATATCAAAACAAAAGTAGAGATTCAGTACAAAAAGGCGGTGAGTCTCATCGTCTCTGTCTGCGGAGGGTTAAGTGGTTGCACTCCCTGTGAAACAGAAAGCCCTATCCGTGAGGTTGGGAAGCGTACATCATAATCTTTGATTTGATGTAGGAGAATGTCACATTGGTGTGAGGGTTAGTAAATATGACAAGACTTATCTGGAAAACTCTAAAGCACAGTCCAAGTGTTTTTAGCGCAACATTGTTATTAATGGCAGGTTCGGCGATCGCTGCGGAACCTCCTTTACAAACTTTAGGAAGTGGCGAAAATTCTGCAAATCAGAACTTAGCCCAAAATACGATAGAAAACCCATCTTCCTTTGAAATAGCTCAAATAGATATTCGCTCAATGCCCATGGATGACCCTTCACTGGCACCAGTGGGAGTATCAGACTTGGAAGATGGAGAGTCACTCGATCAGGTAACATCTGTAACTCAGTTATCAGATGTACAACCTACAGACTGGGCATTCCAAGCACTACAATCTTTGGTAGAGCGTTATGGTTGTATCGCAGGTTATCCTGATGGGACTTATAAGGGAAATCGAGCGATGACCCGTCATGAGTTTGCAGCAGGTTTGAATTCTTGTTTAGACCGAATTACAGAATTAATTGCGGCCGCAACTTCTGACCTAGTAACTAGAGAAGATTTAGCAGTTTTACAAAGACTGCAAGAGGAATTTGCAGCAGAATTAGCTGCTTTGCGAGGACGAGTAGATGCTCTAGAAGCTAGAACCGCAGAACTAGAAAATAATCAGTTCTCCACTACTACCAAACTTAACGGAGAGGTTTTGTTTTGGTTGAGCGATACCTGGGGAGAACAAGCTGAGGGACGCGGAAGATCCGGGAGTGATGAGGACGAAACTCAGACAACCTTTGGTTATCGGGTTCGTTTGAACTTTGATACCAGTTTTACAGGAGAGGACCGCTTAAGAACTCGTCTACAAGCTAATAACATTCCTAACTATAGCGGTGGAGATTTGACCAATAGTTTAATGACTCGTTTAGCTACAGATAGCAGTCCGGATGATACTGTTTCTATTGGCAAGTTGGCCTATCGTTTTCCTGTACTGAATGGTAGAGGTGAAATAGAACTAGCTGCTACAGGCTACGGTATTGATGACTTTATCGGAGTTATCACACCTCTAGAAAGTAGTGGTGCTGGTGCTATTTCCAGATTTGGACGATTCAACCCTATTTATTATCGTGCTCCTTCTGATGCTGGTGTTAAGTTTGCCTACGCTTTCAATGATGCAATTCAGGTAACTGTGGGTTATGCTGCACCAGATAAGGAAGATCCTCGAGAAGGTAGAGGTGCTTTTAATGGTTCATTTAGTGGATTTGGCCAGTTTACAATTGAACCAAATGACAAACTTGCTTTTCAAGTCGGTTATTTGCGCGGCTATCATACGAAAAACGATGTTAACTTGACCGGAAGTACAGGTAGTTTTCTAGCCAGAGATCCTTTTGATGGTAGAGCAACTACCACAGATACTATTAACTTTGAGGCTCAATGGAGAGTTACTGATGGCTTTCAGATAGGTGGTTGGGGCGGTACTTTATTTGCCCGTCCTGAAGATGATGATGATACTGATGATATCACTATTATCACTGGTGCTTTGACTTTAGCTTTCCCAGACCTACTAAAAGAAGGTAGTCTAGGAGGTATTATTGTTGGTGTGCCACCAATTGTTACTGATGGTGGTGATAATGATGATTTGAAAGATGATGATACTTCTATACATATTGAAGCTTTTTATCGCTTCCAAATGAACGACAATATCGCTATTACTCCCGGTGTATTTGTGATTACAAATCCTAACCACATTGAGGATAATGACACTCTTTGGGTCGGTACATTAAGAACTCAATTCAGATTCTAAAACTTTGAATTAACCAGAAGAAATATATTAGTTAATCAGATTGGATTATTTCGACAACTTTGGTAATTCAGTAAATGATAGAAAGACTGATTAGCTAGTCAGTTTCTAGAATAGTTTTATACCCCTTAGCTACCCTTTAAAAGTTCTGATGATCAAGCTGAGGGGTTTACTTTTTTCAGCTCAATGTATAGCAATTCCCCAAATAGAGTGAGGTATAAAATTCTAGGCAACAGCTCATCTGGCAATAGATAAGAAAGATAAAAGTACTTCACTAGCCTGAGAAATGCTATGTATAAATTAATTGAAAATTTTAATATCTTACTCTTTATCTAATTACACTAATGCGACCGGACTTGATATTACTTAATGCCCTTTAAATTTCATTTCTCAAAAGCTATAAATTTTTATACCATTTTGAAAAAAGAATATTACCGAAAAATTTTGGTTTAAAGCCTCCCCTTTTAAGGGGATAATGAAGAAAAATTTTCCTTTGAATCAATCCTCTTCTTTTCAAGGAGAGGTAATAATTAATAATTAATAATTAATAATTAATTGTTGAAAAAACTTACTAAAACAATACCTTCTACCAAATTTTAGTCTATTTGACTAAAAACAGAGGTATAAAGAACAAAAAATGCTGAAATTCTATTTCTCTTGACTACTAGCAACAATCTAAGTTTTGATGGTAAAGATTTATAGCTTCTGGTATTAGCTAGTCATAATCTTGGGACAATAGGCAGAAAAATAAAATAAATCAAATATTATATTCAAGATAGTTGCACTATTGTGTAAGAAGTGCTAGTCTTCATGGTAAAAAAAGATAACTATGTCTGCTGTATCTAATTATTCAGAAATATTTTGAGTCTACTGATAACCCTAGTGAAGTTTAGACATATTTACCTAGTATCTAAATTGTTGTTACACTCAAGGGCGACGCTTAACTTGTCTTTTTTCAGGATAAGTTTTGTGTAAAAACTACTAGAAATAATTTTATGGAGAAAAAGATTCTATTTGTTTATGCCATATTTTAGAGCATTTAAGCCCTTAATTCTCTAGTGCGGGATAATTTTAGATATCTATCTCCAGATTAAACTTAGCTAACACTAAGACTTCTGTTAACAAAATCAATTGGAACAATCAATAGTTAAATCTACTCTAAGCAGTAGGGTTGTTCATAGCTTATGAAAAGGTGTGAGGAGAGATCGAAATGACAAAAATTATCCTGAATGTTCTAAAACAGACTTCTGGTGTGTTCAGTATCGCCACTTTACTAATAGCTAATTCTGCTTTAGCAAATCAGGTTTCTGTAGAACAACTGGCTAACGCTCAAGATGTTAATACAAATACAACTAACTATCCAACTACTTCATCTGAACTACCAACAGAATCACAAGGTAATACCTCCTCAGAAGAAGTACAAATACCAGGAGATACTAGGCTACAAAATCTCAAAGATCCTTCCCTCAAGATTCCTGGAGCAGAGTTAGAACAAGTAGACCCCATGGGACAAGTAACATCTGTGACTCAATTATCAGATGTCCAACCCACTGATTGGGCTTTCCAAGCTTTGCAATCTCTGGTAGAACGTTATGGTTGTATTGCTGGTTATCCAGATGGTACTTACAAAGGTAATCGGGCGATGACCCGTTATGAGTTTGCGGCAGGTCTAAATGCTTGTTTGGACCGAATTACAGAATTGGTCGCAGCAGCAACAGCAGATTTAGTGACTCGTGATGATTTGGCAGTATTACAGAGACTGCAAGAAGAGTTTGCCACAGAATTAGCAGAGTTGCGTGGTCGTGTTGATGCTCTGGAAGCGAGAACTGAGGAACTCGAGGCCAATCAATTCTCAACAACTACTAAACTGGGTGGTGAAACTTTATTCTGGTTGAGTGATACCTTTGGAGAAAAAGCTGGGGGACGTGGACTACCACGGAGTGACGAGGATCGAACAGAGGCGACTCTTTCTTATCGGGTTCGTTTAATTTTTGATACCAGTTTTACAGGTAAAGATCGCTTGAGAACTCGTTTACAAGCTCGTAACGTTCCTAACTATAGCGATCGAGATTTGACAAATAGTTTGATGACTCGTCTATCTACAGATGACGATCTAGATGATGATGTAACCCTCAATAAACTGGCCTATCGTTTTCCTTTACTCAACAATAAGGCACAAATAGAGATAGCTGCGAATGGCTATGGTATTGATGACTTTGTGGCACCTATTAATCCTTTTCAAAGTAGTGGTTCTGGTTCTGTTTCTAGGTTTGGACGATTCACCCCTACTTACTATCGTGCTCCTTCTGATGCGGGTATGAAATTTGCCTATGCTTTCAGTGATGCAATTAAGGCGACTATAGGTTATGCTGTACCAGATTCGGAAGACCCTCAAGAAGGCAGAGGTCTTTTTAATGGTGGGTTTAGTGGATTTGGCCAGTTTACGATTGAGCCAAACGATAAAATAGCTTTTCAAATAGGTTATTTGCGTGCCTATCATACAAAAGGAGATTTGAACTTAACCGGAAGTACTGGTAGTTTTCTGGCCAGAGACCCTTTTGACGATCAAGCAAGTACAGCAGACAATATCAACTTTGAAGCTCAGTGGAAAGTTAATGATTGGTTTCAGATAGGTGGTTGGTTCGGCACCTCATTTGCTCGTCCTGAAGATGATAGTGATGATGATGATATCACAATACTTACAGGTGCTTTGACCTTAGCTTTTCCAGATTTATTCAGGGAAGGTAGTTTAGGAGGTATAATTGTTGGTGTGCCACCAATTATTACTGATGGTGGTGATGATGATGATTTAAAAGACCCCGATACATCAATACACATTGAAGTATTCTATCGTTTCCAAATGACTGATAATATTGCCATTACTCCTGGTTTGTTTGTGATTACTAATCCTAATCACATTGAGGATAATGAAACTCTCTGGGTAGGAAGTATCAGGACTCAATTTAGGTTCTAGAATATTAGCTCAAGGAAAGTAGAGTAGGGTAAATAAGAAATTATCTTTTTTTCCTACTTTTGCTTTTTGTCTTAGTTCAGCCTATAGAGTAAAATTTGGCATTGCATATTTGCGGGATGTGGGAAGTCTGGGGAGTATGGAGAGCGTTACATAGAGTGCCCATTGAAATTCTTGGAGCGAGAATAAACAGGAACGATAAAGATAGGTTATTTTCTGCAAAGATTCATATCATGTCCGGATAATTAGTGATAAAAAACTTTCTCCCTCCTGACTCCTGACTCCTAAGACAAAATATTATGGCATTCGCCAGACCTTAATAGTTTGATCTATACTTCCACTAACTAAGGTTTTACCATCAGGAGTAATAGCAAGAGAAGTTATTTTTTCAGAATGACCAATCAATGTTTGTAATTTCTCCTCTGTAATTAGATCCCAAATAGTAATATTTTCACCACCAGCTACTATTTTTTGGTTATCAGGACTAAAAACAATAGATTTGACTGCACCTATATTTGGTTTAATTACACTTTCTTTTTCCCCTGTCTCTAAATTCCATAGTCTTATAGTTCCATCTTCACTACCACTAGCTAAAATTTGATTGTCTGGGCTGACGACGACTGTATTCACTGCCTTAGTATGTCCCTCTAGAGTTTGTCTGCGAATACCTGTACTAATGTTCCACAGTCTAATAGTTCCGTCATTACTACCACTAACTAAAATCCTCCCATCTCGGCTAAAAGCTAAAGTATTTACTTCATATTTTTTATCTGGTATTCGAGTAAGCATTCGACTGCTTGTTTGAATATTCCAAAACTTCATTAATCGATCGCTGCCAACACTTGCTAATGTCTGTCCATCAGGACTAATTGCCACTGCATTTACTTGGCCTTGATGGCCAAAAATTGTACTTATTAACTTACCTACTCCTAGATCCCAAAATTTGATAGTTTGATCGGCACTACCACTTACCAATATTTGACCACTAGGACTAATCGCTAGAGTAGTTACTTGAGCTGTATGAGCATCTACAATATTATTTTTTAATTCCCCAGTCTTGAGGTTCCAAATTTTAATTGTATTAGAGCTGCCTGTAGCCAGATTTTGACCATCTGGTGTCAGAGCGGTCGCATTTATTTGTCCTAAATAACCATTTAAGTTATTTTGCAAAAACCTACTACTATTCAACCCTCGTAACAATAGAATTGGATTTGCAGGAAACATTCCGTAGCGCCAAAAGCCATAAAATTGAGAGGTTGCTACTGCCAATAGCAACATTGTTAATCCTATTATCAGATTATTTTTTAGCTTAATTTTTGACTTATTACGGGATATTTGTGTATCTTTTATTTTCGTCCTAACTTGATGTTTAGTTTGAGTTTTTCCTGTTGGTATTTTAGTATTTTCTCTGCCTAGTTGAATTTGGTTAGAAGGGGAATAAATTCGAGAATTTTCTCTGCCAGAACTATCTTCTGTATCAATTTCTGCTAGACACTGCAAAATCATAGTTGGAGTTTGAGGTCTATTTCCTGGGAAAGGAGCCATCAAGTAATCAATTATATCTGCCAGCTTCTTTGATATGTGGGGAGCATATTTTCGCCATTGCAATTTTCCCGAACGAGGATTTTCTGGAAAAGCTGTTGGAGGTTTACCTGTTAATAAGTAGACAAAAGTCCGCCCTAGAGCAAAAAAATCTGATTGAGGAACAGCTTTGCCATTTGTTTGCTCTGGGGCAGTATATCCTGGTGAAACAATACCTGTAACATTTTGCCCCTGCCCTACTTTGACCAAGTAAGTTTCAGATACCTCTCTGACAGTACCAAAATCTATCAACACCAATTGGCCATTTGGCCTACGCATGATGTTGTGGGGCTTAATATCTCTATGGAAATAATTTTGCTGATGAACTCTTTCTAATATTTCTGATAATTGTGTCAGCCAATCTACTGCTTGAGTTTGATTTATTGGCCTATGGCGACGACTTTTCATCCAATCCTGTAAATTTGCACCACCAATAAATTCCATTACGAGGCAGTGTATAGGTTCGTCACTATTTTCTGGGAAAAATGTAAAATAACCATCTTCTTCTATCTTCGGAATCCCAGGGTTTCGTAAACTGATTAGTACTTGTGCTTCCTGCTGAAACAGAGATATAGCTTTTGGATGACTTTTCAGTAATACTTTTAGAACTTTTTCTACACCTTGATCGTCTACTAAATAAGTTTTCCCAAAACCGCCCCCCCCAAGGGGCTTGATGACGCGATACCGATTTTGCAGCAACAATTCTGAGCCACATTGACAACAAGTGCGTCTACCAGCATTTAATGGGTCAGAGGGATTAGGGCAGTTGGGATTAAGGCAGTAACTCACAGAAGCCAGATACCCAGATTTGTATAGCTTTGCTTTAATACACTATAGCTCGAAGTTGTCTTCTTTAAAACTTTTGGCAAAATATTGTTCATTATTTGCTGATTTTTTGACTTGAATATCTTTAAAATATCTATATAAAATAAATAATCAAAATAATCAATTTTTATAGTTTTAAGTTCCAACCAGCCACTGCCATACAGCCCCATCCAATAATCAAGGTAACTCCACCTATGGGCGTAATAGCTCCTAACGATTTAATTTCTGTCAGACTTAGAGCATATAAACTTCCAGAAAAAATTGCTATGCCAATAATAAAAGCATAGCCAGCAGCCAACATTAATCCTTGAGGTAACTCTTCAATAGTTAATAAAAAAGCCACCATTAACAGAGCTAAGGAGTGGTACATTTGTAAACGAGCACCTGTCTGAAAAATATCTAGAGAGTATTGACTAAGCTTTTCTTTCAAAGCATGAGTAGCAAAAGAATCACCGACTACAGACAAACCTCCTAGAATAGATGCTATTACTAAAAAAACTCTAGTCATTAATTTTTTACCCCTGTGTCATTTTAACGAAGTCAGAATTCAGAAGTCAGAAGTTGTTTTTGTAACGGGGATTTGAGTAAGCCTCCAAAAGCATTTCGCCTTAAAATGCGGGGTGGCGCGACCCAATTATTTTGATAAAATTAACCCTAATTTTTATCTATTTTTATCTTCACTACTTTTATCAAAATATTGATAATATTCCTACTATAGTTGTTATTTAATATTAAGTAGTTAAGCATTGAAGCTATATAACTTAATAACTTATTTGTCACAGCCAATGGAGAATATAAAACCTAAATGGGTCTTATCTTAATCCAAGTTTTACTTACAAATTTAATTATATTATATTGATTTTTAGCCGCTTTAGGACTCAATTTCAATATTCTTTAACAATTCTTGAATTTACTAACGAGTAGCTTCCAATAAACTAGAATAGTAGAAGCGAGTGCTATTCATTGCTTGTCTTTGGATAGAAAAACCATTACTTTCTATAATTTTGATAATATCAGCTTCACGATGCTGATAAGCACGAGTAGTTTTACTTGGTCCAGGAAATAACTCACCTACTTTTTTCAATAAACTTAAAGCTAAAGTTTTTGGCGCAAAGCTAATAATTAGTCTAGATTCTGCTAAAGAAATCAAATGATTAATCATATCTGCAACTTTTTCTTGAGGATAATGTATTAGCACATCCAAACAGATAACTGTATGATATTTACCACTTAAAGCTTCTAAATCTTGAGCAACAAAATTAACATTACCCATACTAATCAAACTAGACTTAGCACGCTGATATGCTTCGGCAATCATCTTTTCTGATATATCACTACCATAGATAACAGCTCCAGCTTTAGCCAAGGGAATACTCAAACTACCAACTCCACAACCTGCATCGCAAATTGATAAACCGGATAAATTACCATCCTCTTGTAGCCAACTGAGAACATTATCAACGGTTTGTTGATGTCCCTTTCTAATATCTAATTGTACTTTATTGACTTGGCCCTCTCCATAAATTTTTTGCCACCGCTCAAAACCAGTGGAATTAAAATATTCCCGAACAATTATTTTGTCGTCTGTCGTGCTTTTCATGTCCACCTAATGCTAAAGTACTTGTCAAGTGACATACTCCCACACTGTTGATCAAGAATCATATGTGGGTTTCTCAGCGACTTCTCTATGAGAACATTGACTGAGCTACCAAGGGATGTCCCACCTCTGTAATTGATTTAAAATCCGCTTAATTGTACTTCTTTATCTTAATGGTGGCAACGAATCTTTGAGCAAGACTTGAGCTGCTTTCTTGATATTAATTGCAGCATTTAAGTCACGTCCAATTGATAGATTACATTGAGGACAAAAGTTTCTCAACCATCCTAGTCCAAACAAAATAGTCAAGGCAATTTCTAGTTTCTCAAACATACTTTTCCAGAATTATCTTTTCTTTTGCGGGTTGAATACCCCACCGTCTCAACGATGCTGAAAATTGTTTGGGATTTGTAGACACGGAGTGGCTGATCGTTGACTATTCATAATTAATTTTCCCTTGTGCCTTCTGCCTTGTGCCTTCTTCAAGAAGAATTGGCAAAAGTCAGAAAAAACTAGACATCATAAATTGAGAGGATAGTTTACACTCAACTCAATTATTATCACCTATCTCAGGGGCAAAAAATTGTCACGATGAATTTTTTTTCTACAAATATCTTCAAGCAAATCACTAGCAAAGTCCAATTACTAACTTTACTCTCTATTACCCTAATATCTTTGTTCCCACTATCAGCTAGAGCGACTAAATTACGAGTAGGAGTTGCAGGTTCTCCCCCCTTTGTAATTAAGGATAGAGATGTTCAGGGTATAAGTATAGACATTTGGCAAGAACTAGCTTCCTTAGAAGGACTAGAATACCAACTTATTCCACAAGATAGTGTAAAGGATAGTGTTGATAGTATGACAAGAGGAGAACTTGATGTTGTTATTGGGCCAATTAGTATCACTTCTGATCGCCTGGAAAAAGTGGCTTTCACTCAACCTTACTTTCTGGCCAATATTGGTTTATTAATTAGTGGAGAAAGACCTAAGCTTTGGAGCAGACTTCAACCTTTTTTTGGCCTTGCTTTTATGTCTTCGGTAGGTCTATTAGTTGTTCTCCTATTCACAGTGGGTAATCTTCTGTGGTTAGCAGAAAGACGGCGCAATACTGAACAATTTCCAAAGGACTATTGGAATGGCATTGGTAATGGTATGTGGTTTGCTTTGGTAACTCTGACCACGGTTGGATATGGCGATCGCGCTCCGATTACTAAAACGGGACGTATAATTGCTGGAGTATGGATGATGATAACTATGGTGACAGTTTCTTCTCTCACTGCGGGTATTGCTACAAGTTTAACTCTTTCTCTATCTGATCAAACAGCTTTACAATTTACTGCTCCTGAAGATATTACAAATTCTAGAATTGCTGTAGTTAGAGGTTCTACTGGAGAGAAATGGGCACAAAGATATGGTGCTCGTATTAGTCAGACTAGGACTTTGGTAGAAGCGATTGATTTGGTGAAGTTAAATGAAGTGGATGGTGTTGTTTTTGATGCTCCTGCTCTTAAATACTATTTACATACTAATCCTAATGAAAACTTGAAATTATCTCCTGTTACTTTTGCTAGTGAAAGTTATGGTTTTATGATATTTCCTGATAGTTCTTTCTTAGAAGATTTTAATATTAGGATTTTAGAAATGCGGGAAAGTGGCAAAATCAGGGAAATAGAGTCTCAATGGTTATCTTATTGATAAGAAGGAAGAAGGAAGAAGGAAGAAGGAAGAAGGAAGAAGGAAGAAGGAAGAAGGAAGAAGGAAAAATATTGCGTTGTCTGAGTTTTAAGCTGTTTATCTGTCCTAACGTTTCCTTCGACTGTTATATTTTTACCTTGATATAGTAGAAACTATTTTAGTAATAGTATTTTGGCTAAAAAGCCTAAATATTTTGATATAGCAGGGAACAGGGAACAGTGGGAAAATAATTTCTCTATTTTACTGATAAATTGTGGTCTAAAGCATCCCTTTTTATAGAGGAAACAAGAAAAAATTTTCATGCTCTGCGTCAATCCTCTCCTTGAAAAGAAGAGGTAATTGTTAATTATTAATTATTAATTATTAATTATTAATTATTAATTATTGCTCTGCTGATTAAATCTAAAAGTCTTTATAGATAAGGGTAAGTACCTTTTTAAGTATCAAAAAGTGCGAGGTTTTAAGTGGTAATGGTTCAAAAACTGAGGATTTTGGTCAAGATAAGGGCAGAACAATCTTGGGACAAAACGCCCGCTCCTACCTACTCTAAATTCCCCGCTCCTCCTGTCTCCCCCTCCCCTCCTGGGAGGGGTTAGGGGTGGGTTGGGAGGGGGAGGGGCGAGGGGTGGGTTGTCTCCTGTATCCTACCCTCACCCATAAGATTTTTTCAGCAAACCCTAATTATTGAAGTTTTATCATCAACATAAGTCCTAACAAACTCGTTACTTGCTATAGTTAAAAACGAAAAATTAAGCTTTTAAAACGCATTTCACATAGAATCCGATTATAGAGTATATGTTTATAATTATATCCACACTTTAAGCCTTAAATCTCCCCATATCCTCACACTTATATAACTGTTTAACCGGATTTGATATGACTAAAAATGATGTAGCATGGGAAAAGTTATTTGAAAAATATCAAATCTTAGAAGAGGTAAATAAAAACGGCTTCTTCAAAATAGAAGCATCTCAAATTAATCAGGAACGAGAAAGCAGACTCATGGCAAAATTTGACCATGTTGTTAACTTACCAGAAATATTTAAAGATAATTTTTTATCTATTTTACCAATTTCTCGTTCTCAATATATTATCGGTCACTTTAATATACACTTACCAGTCAAATATCACTCCAAACTTGAAAGTATTCCTTGGCAGTTTCCCAGAGAAATAGAAACGATAGATTACACTAATTTATATTCTGAAAGTTCGGCATTACTTTGTGCATTTAACATCGGTATTATTGATGATTTAGTTGGCTCAAAAACTAAATTTACTGTTTCTGGCAGAATGTCTACTGGAACTTTTGACTTTTCTATTAAAAATTCTATTAATAATCAGCCATACTCAATTAATGTGGCTAACTCTCAATGTGAAATAGATGCAGGTTTTGAAACTGATGATTGTTTGATTTTAATCGAAGCTAAAAACTATAAGGTGGAGGATTTTTTAATTAGACAACTCTATTATCCATATAGATTGTGGTCAAAAAAAATCGGTAAGAGAATTGTACCAGTATTAATGACTTACTCTAATGACATTTTCAGTTTTTTTATTTATGAATTTGTAGATATATCAGACTATAACTCTATCTCCTTGGTAGAAAATAAAAATTATGTAATTGCTGCCGATAAAATACAAAGAAGCGACATAGATTTGCTACTAACTCAGATCAAAATAATTCCTGAACCGCCAAAAATTCCATTTCCACAAGCAAATAAATTTGAAAGATTAATAGACTTAATTTCACTACTATTAGAAAATGATTTAACTTCAGATGAGATTACAGAAAATTACCAATTTGATGAGAGACAAACTTATTACTATGCAAGTGCAGGAAAATATTTAGAGCTAATAACAAAACAGGGAAAAAATTTTACATTAACCAACCAAGCAAAAGATATTTTTTGTCAAAGATATAAACTTAAATATTTAAAGCTAATTGAAAAAATATTGGAACACGAAGTCTTTAATCAAGCCTTTAAACTATCCTTAGAAATTGCAAATATTCCCTCAAAAAAACAAATTATCCAACTTTTGTCTGAAAGTAATCTAAAAGTAGCAGATACAACGAGAGAAAGACGAGCTTCTACTGTCAAAAACTGGATATATTGGATATGGTCACAAATTGACTAATTAGATATTAAACTAATATTGTATACAGCAAGGAATCAGTTGTTTAGGGCATAGATTTATGACAAATCTTAGACAGAGAAATTATTTTCCCACTATTGCCAGATGAGCTGTTCCCTGCTATTGAGTTAAATTTTTATCAAACAAACAAAAACGATGCAAGATTTCTTCAACAATGTCTCTCGCTATCCACGATACTTGATTACCATTACCCTCGGAATATTCTTTTTTCTATTCGATCAACTTAAGCCACTATTAAATAAACCTGTTACGGCGATCGCTCTGATTGGTCTAATCATTGGGACATTTGTTTTTCTAGTCTTAACTCTACAAGCTATGTTAGGTATTAATCCAACTTAAGAAATACTAAAATCCTGGTATTTCTTACACTTCTATACTACTAATTTGCTAAAACTGTAATATTTTTTATCACACTTACTAGGGGAAAAAGGTAAATAGACCCCCTGCAAAATTAACAGTCAAATAAATTCCCATGCACAAATCCTCAATTTATCTTGCTTTTGACTTTTAACTTCTGACTTATTTACCAGAATAACTCTAGTGAGTGGTCAGCCTCATGGTTTGCACGATAGATTGGAATATGGAGTGAGTGGGTAAATTCAGATGACTTCTTTTGAGGACATTTATCAATTTTTTCAAAGTCCCCCTCCGGTCTATCTAAACAAAGAATTAGCAGTGTGCTATATCCTATCTGTGTTGTTACAAAGAGACTCTTACGGAACTGAGCTTATTGGCCAATTAGAAAGGGACTACCCTATTTATCGACTTTCTGACACAGTGTTATACGGCGCTCTGAAATTTCTTGAGGATCAAGGCACAATTATTGGCTATTGGAAAAAAGTAGAAGGAAGAGGGCGTCCACGGAGAATGTATCAAGTTATCCCTCAATGGCGTTCTCAAGCTACAGATTTAGCGCAACTATGGTACGAATATACTAATAATCGTCATATTCGGCCTCAAATTCAACCATCAACCCTGTAAATAGATTAGGCAGGTGAGGACAATTTTTATGCTTATTTTGGCCAATATTCCCATTGAGAATATTTTTGTGCCAATTTTTTAGCTATAAAATCTAAATAGAAGTATAAACCCTAGCTGATATTTGTCACAAAGCAGCTAGTCTTTTTTTTTGTTGTAAACTTATGTAAAAGAGAACACATAAAAAAACCATTCAAATTTAAAATTGTATGAATAATACAGCTTTAGTATCGTCATTTGTACTGACACTTCTATCCAGCATTGGTCTAGTTTTTTTTATCAAGGCATCAGTAAAAAATAGGACGAAGAACCTAAAACTGATAGCCGATCGGGAAGCTGACTCACTTTTACAGCAGCTAAAAGAATATTTTAGCTATCGGGCTTACCGAATTGTTAGTGCTAATGCAGCTGAGAATCAACTAATATTTGAAGGAGTAGTTCGACCTAGTTTGTTTTTGGCATTTTTCTTGACCCTATTAGCTGCAATAGGTTGTTTATGTTTTGGTTTGGCTTTATCAATGTTAGTTCCTGAATATGGCCAATACTATCTATGGCTAGTGCTAGCATCTCCTTTAGCAGGTATTTTTTATTGGCAAAAGTCTAAACGACCAGAACAAGTGTCTCTAAAGTTAGAAGGAATATTGACTGAGGATTCTGGGGTCAAAAGTTTAATTTCTGTCACAGCTCATAGGGACGAATTGACAGCTTTACAAACAGCTATGAACTTGAAACTATACCAATAATCAAACTCAAAGTATAAAAAAAGTTATTAAGATAAATTGTTTTGATAAGCTACTAATAGTATCTCCATAGGACTTAGTCATGGCAAAGGTTGTAGCAATTCATTCATTTGTTTGATCGAAGGGATTAATTAAGATGATTGGTAGCAGTAGCGTAGATCGTTTAAACAAAGGTCAATCAAATCTGTTGATTTAATTTAGTTAAGAATCAGCAAAACAATAAAATCCCGCTAAAACCAAAAGTTATAACGGGATAGATTCAAAAAAAATAACTTAGGATTTAAGTCCATTGGCAGATGGAAGCTTGAAATCCTAGTTAATTTGGCACATAAGGCCATCAAATCTGTGACTAAATACTACTAAATTAAATGAAGTGGGAGTACGAATTCAGTATTACCCACTCACCTACTAAATATTTCAGTAGAAGTTGATATTTGTTGGCGGTCATCAAAAATCAAGGACATTTTTATTTGCCCGTAAAAAACATTAAATTAATGATGTCCTTAGACTTTAATTATATTTGGAGTAGAACTAAATATTTGCTTTTTGTCAGGTGTCTTAGCTTCAGTCAAAACCTTTAAACTAGGAAACAAGAAGTGATTTTCTTCAACGTACTGAGCTCCAAATAAACCTTTTTCAGCCCAAAAGTATCTATCAGTAGTATGCTCATTCCTTCTAACCAAAAGTACAGCAGGTGGAACAATACCTTGTGCATGAATAAATTTACGGGCTGCAGTGACTGGTTTATCTTCGCCACTTTCAATACTATACTGAGCCACTTGCTCAAGAATCCTGCGTCCTTCTTGTCTACGACGACTTTTGCGCTTACGTCTTCTAGCCAATTTCCTTACCTCCTGTGTTAGCCGATGGGTGTAGTTATGGCTACCAAATTTGATAAGATTATATAAATTTTAGTTGAAAAACTCAAGTGTTTTTAATATTTTGATACAAAATATACACTTTAATGAAGATAACTTATAAAATTCTGAGATATTTAGAGTCCCAAAAAAGTCCATATCTAGTGGAAAGTCCCACAAATAGCTCCAATGCTAATGCCAACCAGTACAGAATTGATTAGACTTTGCAGATCACAAATAGCCCTTGTATCTAGTTGGGGTGCATGTTTAAGTATAGTTTACCTGACAGAAAAATTAGTAGAAGGAGGTGAAGCTAAACTAATTCCCATTATTGCATACCCAGAAAAGTTTGAGAATGGGGAAGCCACTTCAATTTTCAAAACAACCTCAGAAATACAAACATTAGGCGATCTTCCGAAACTATCAGCAACAACCTTAACTACAGGGACAAATACTTGGCTCTTAGAAGCAAGCACTGGCACAACAGAGTCAGACCCTAAATGGCCAGAAAGTCATCCTTGGCAACAACGTCAAATTGTTTTACCTTTAATCCATGATGGAGTAGTAATAGGATTACTGGTAACAGTAAGAGAAGGTAGGCCATGGAATCAACGTGAAAAAACTCAAATTCAACAAGTAGCCCATACTATTGCCATAGCCTGTATATTAGATCAACGTTCTCAATGGTTAAAGGAACAATTTCAGCAACAGCAAAAGCTACAAGCACAGCAGTATGATATAATACACGACATACTGCATCAGTTGAAAAGTCCATTAACTGCACTACGAACTTTTGGTAAGTTATTGCTGAAAAGATTGTTGCCAGAAGATAAAAGCTGGAATATTGCTAATAGTATTTTACGGGAAGGTGATCGCCTCAGAGAGTTAATAGAACAAATTGATGAAACTGTTGAGGTTGGGGAAGAAATTTTGAGTATTTCTGGGGAAAGCGAGTATCCTCAAACTACAACTGAAAATGATAATGTAATAGATTATTATACAGAAGCTAATAGAGAATTCAAATCTTTACCACTTTTGCCAGAGTCTAATTTCTTAGAGTCAGTTTCAGTACAAGATGTTTTGGAACCTTTATTAGTTTCTGCAAAAGCAATTGCCGATGAACGTCATATAGATTTAGAAGTTGATTTTTCTGATAATTTACCTATAGTAAAAGCTAATAATAAAGCTTTGCGAGAAGTTTTAAGTAATATTATTGATAATGCTTTGAAGTATACTCCTGCAGAGGGAAATATTTATATTAAGTTGACAACTTCAACTCCACAAACAGATGATAATCTATCGGTAAAAAATGAAAGAGAAGGAATGCTAGGAATAGCTATTAGCGATACAGGTTATGGTATTCCAGCACAAGATTTAGAACATTTATTTGAACGAAACTATCGGGGTGAAAAAGCTAAAACGGACATTCCAGGAACAGGATTAGGATTAGCGATCGCTCTTGATTTAATACATACAATGAAAGGCAAAATTCAAGTATATTCTCCTGTAGTTCCTCAGTGGTTGTCCCATGATTTACAACAGCAAGATGCCATAATTAATAGTGGCACTACAGTGGTTTTATGGTTACAAGTACTAAATTAATAGTGGTCTTTTCAGCTATATATAGTAATTTTACTGTTGGTTTAACTTGGAGATTAAACGTTACCTATTTATGGTTCTCTTCACAATGAATAAAATAGGGCTATTGTAATAACCCAGTTGCATTTGAGGAAAAAAGTTTTATTATGGAAGAGTACAGACACACTCTGAACTTTTACAAAGAGAATTAAAAACCTTTGTAAGTGAGTTTAGCTTTCCTACAATCCACTCCTTAGTCGGAGGGTAGGAAATATCTAGGGAGTTAGTACATCAGGAGCATCTAAAAGTTTAACCTCTTGCTTGATTCTTCAGCCAGAATTTTACCTTGATTAGGTGGGGAAGGAAAATTTATGCTGTTGGAATATACAGGGATATAATTATCCCAAAACCTGGCAAGAGGTTTTTTTTATTTTTCTGTTTTGTATGGAATATATTTCATACTTACTAATTTCATAGATTTTTATAAAAATGAATAATTTGCAAGAAGTATATCCAGAAGCTGTAATTTGTATCGTAGATAATAATGATAGTAACCTCAAGTTATTATCTAGCTTATTGGAAGACAATAACTATGAGTTTATAGTAGCTAATAGTAGAGAAAAATTTTTAAATACATTACAAAATATATCGGTAGACCTAATATTAATAAATTTATCATTGGAAAAAGAGCAATGGCAGATTTGCCAATCTTTGCAAAGTGCAGAATCAAAAAAAAATATTCCGATAATTTTTCTGGGAAACACACAAAATGAAATTAATCAAATTAAGAAATTAAATATTGAGAACTTTGATAATATTAAGATACCCATACAAGCAGATGAATTTTTAACAAAAATCAAGTTGCATTTGCAAATATTTTCATTAAAAAAACAACTCCAATCTCAAAATCAAATCTTACAAGAAGAAATACTCTTAAGAGAAAATATAGAAAATGAAGTAAGGAAGCATAAATCAACCTTAGAAAATCTCATAGAAAACTTGCCAGGAATGGTTTACCAAAGTAATCATGACTGTCATTTAGTGATGAATTTGGTCAGCGATAGTTGTTATAGTTTGACTGGCTATCAATCTAAAGATTTTATTCAAAATCAAATTTTCTATAACCAATTAATTCACCTTGAAGATCGAAAATTAATTTGTAGACAAAGACAAAAAGCTCTAGTAACACATCAACCATTTCAGTTAGTTTATCGGATAATTACAGCAAATCAAGAACTAAAATGGGTTTGGGAACAAGGCAAAGGAATTTATTGTTGTGATGGCAAAATCTCAGCAATTAAAGGTTTAATCATAGATATTACAGCTCAAAAACAAGTGGAAGCAGAACTAACTAAGCAAAATTTGGCTTTACAAAAAACTGAAACAGCTTTAATTATTGTTAATCAGAAACTCCAAAAACTTGCCAAATTAGATGGTTTAACAGGTATTGCGAATCGTCGTGATTTTGATGAATATTTAGAAAAAGAATGGTTGAGACTTAGCACAACAAAATCACCTTGATATTTGATTTTATGTGATGTAGATTATTTTAAAAATTACAATGATTATTATGGTCATTTAGCAGGAGATGATTGTTTAAGAAAGATTGCTCAAACTATTAGTAAAAATGTTAAAGGTTCAGCAGATTTGGTAGCTCGTTATGGAGGAGAATAATTTGGGATAATTTTACCGGATACATCTGCTAAAAAGGCAAAAAAAGTAGCAGAATTAATTCGTACAGCTATTCACCAACTACACATAGATCATTGTGCTTCTAAAATCAGGAAATACATTACAGTAAGTATAGGAATAGCAAGTATTATTCCCACTCAACTAGATTCTTCAGAATCTTTAATAGCTAAAGCGGATAAAGCACTTTACCAAGCTAAAGAACAAGGTCGCGATCGCATAGTTTTTTTTGATAGAAATGATTATCAACTTACTCAAACTTATCTGAAAAATAATAATTTGGTAGTCCTGCATAGTAATCGTAAGTGGAGACAAGCAACACTTAAAAAGATAGTAAGATGCTCCCACTAATTAGGGTTTTGCGCTCAAAAGTCTTTTAGTAGGAGTAGGAGACAGGAGACAGGAGAAATGGGAATTTAGAGGAGGTAGTCGGAAAAATTGTCCCTTAATTTTTCTGTCATAATCATCCCAAAATACTAGCTTTTTGAGCTTTTTCCACCGAAAAGCTGGTACTTTTTTCAAAAAAAACGCTCAAGCCAATAGCAGTCAATACTTTGAGAATTAATCAGCAAACCCTAATTAGAAAGGGAGCAAGATCCTCCCACTGGTTATACCATTACAATGCACCACTACCTCCTTATCAATGTTGAAGAAAAGGGAGATGGGGAGGTAGGGAGTAGTCAGATGTTCAATAATGAATAATTAATAATGAATAATTAATAATTACCTCTCCTTGAAAAGAAGAGGATTGAATAATAATGAAAATTTTTATTTATTATCCCCTTAAAAGGGGAGGCTTTAAACCACAATTTTTCGGTAATCAAATATAGCATTATTATTCAGAAATGGTTATTATATAGCGCTATTAAGCGGACATGATATTATTGGTGCGATCGATATCATTCTCTCAATCATCTTCTTTAATTCCTATTTCTCCTAACTTCTGACTCCTACCCTTACCAAAAGACTTTCCATACGCAAACCCTAATTAATAACATGGTTTGTTAAATTATACCCTATAGATCCCAAATGGGTTCTATTTAAAAATAGTGTGGGGAGGGTGGGGAGTGTGGGGAAATGGGAAAATGGGAAAATGGTGAATCTGCAGGCAAATTTCCACCTTTTTTCCCCTATTCTATTTCTCTAGCTCTTGACTCCTTTGCCAAAAACCCCTACCGCGTGCAAAGATACCAATCAGGGGTTCTATAGAAAATATACTTCCTGTTTTCTCTTCTGAAAAGCTTTATCTGTAAGCTTTTTAAGGTTTAATAATTGGTAAAAAAACATTTGTATAAATTAAACTTATAAACTATTGTAAAATATATTTGGAATTTAAACTAAATTTTCCCAAAAAAGTTCAAATGAGCTATTTAAGAGGAAAAATGGGGATAATTTGAGTGCAAACAGTCTTTCCTTGGCCATTCATTAAAAGTCTTGATATATAAGAAATATAGGGTGGTTGCTTGTGAAGAAATTTTCGTGTATTTTTGAAGTAAGTAATTCGCTCTGCGTAGGTACTTATTAAAATGACAAAGAGGATTAGTGAGTGGAAGTGCGTTCGCGCTAGCGTAACGTAGTTTGATCGCGTAGCAGAACGGAATTTGATCGCGCAAACGTAACGTACTTCTATCAATTTGGATATATTTTTTGACTACATCAATTTTACGCAGGCAAAGATACCAAATGGCTTCTATAGCGAGGACGCCATTCGGAGCTTTGCGGAGCGCAAATACCATTCGCCCCTACAGATGGTGGTCTCAAAGTCAATTTGCGTAATTCCTGTTAGTATTACTATAGAACCCATTTGAGAGCTATATAATTATGGTAGTCAAGTCTTTTCGCGCATCAATTCTGAGGAAAAATCATCTGAAGGAGTGTTGAATTTTTTGTATTATCTCTCCCCACATCTTCCCTCTTGCCTCTTGCCTCTTGCCTTTTCCCTTTTCCCTCTTACCTCCTGTCTCCTGACTCCTAGCTAAAAAAACTTGATATTTATGAAGATCCCAAATGGGTTCTATAACTTCCAAATTAAAATCCGACCTCCTTCACCTCCACTAACTAAAGTTTGACCATCTGGAGTAAATTGCACTGGATGATAACCACAAAGACTATCTAATAATTTTCCAGTGTGCAAATTCCACAATTTAACCGTACCATCTAGACTTCCACTAGCAAGAATTTGACTATCGGGACTAATAGCAACAGACAAAACTGCACGAGAATGACCTCTGAATATATTCAGTAACTCACCTGTGCGAACATCCCAAAGTCTGATAGTTTGATCTGCACCACCACTAGCGATCGCTTGAGCATCTGAAGTAAAAGCAATTGAATATACTCCTCCAGAATGTCCCCTCAAAGTTTTCAGACTCACACAAGTATCTGCTTGCCAAATTTTGATGGAACTGTCAGCACTACTACTAGCAAAAATTTGATTTTGAGGATGATTTTTTGCCGTACCAATATTATTAACTTTGGCATAAGTAACACAGAAAACTTTATCTAAATGTTCGTGTAATCTACAAAGTAATTCTCCATTACGTTGATTCCAAAGTTTAATTGTATGGTCAGCACTGCCACTTATTACAGTTTCATTATCTGGACTAATAGCTACTGACAAAATAGCACCACCCCGATGACTATAAGGGGAACCTGAATAGCTATAAAATCTGTCTGCAATTGTTTTTTTCTGTAAGTTCCAAGCTAATATTGTTCTATCATCTCCACCGCTGAAAATTCTTCTGCCATCAGCAGTAATAGCTATTGCATATACTTCGGCAGTGTGACCTAAAAATTTATGTAAAAGTTGTCCTGTTTTTAGATTCCATAGTCTAATTATTTTGTCATCGCTGCCAGTGACTAAAGTAAAACCGTGGGGACCTATAGCTATGGTGTTTACAGAAGCGTTATGCTCTTGGATAATTTGTACACTTTTCCATAACTGAGAGAGTTTTAGATAGTTTCTGATTTTTGTTTTTGTTGAATAGAAATTTGCTTTTTTCTTTTCAAATTCTATGACGTTATTCAGTGGTTTTGATTGATAGTTAAGATGTCGATATTCTGATAATTTTTGAGTGTTTTGATAATGGCTTTCGGTGTCATTATGAAATATTTTTTCCCGCTTATATTCAGTTAATTCTACTAAATCTTGTCTGTTTTTCCATGCTTCTACTTCTGCTTGTACAATGATACTGATATGAGGCACTTTATCGGCTAATTCTTGAGTAGTTTGTATTTCTTCTAAAGATTTTTTTTCTACTTGATTAATCTGATTTTTTTGGTGAATATTCGGAGTTGATATATGGGAAATTTCTGTTAGTAACTCTGTAGCTGATTGATATCTTTCTTTTACTAGGTCTTTGACTAATTTCTCTAATACTTTTTCTAGATGATTGCTAATTTTTCGACCTTGTTGAACTAGATGCGATCGCCAGATTAATTCTCCACTAAATGGGTCAAATAGTTGGTTAGGTGCTACTTTAGTTAGCAAGTGAATACAGGTCATGCCTAAACTGTAGAGGTCACTAGCTGGATATGCTTTACCTCCGCGTATTTGTTCTATGGGAGCATATCCTAATGTACCAGTCATAGTACCAATTTCACTCGCAAAATCCTGACTATTTAGTTTGGCTACACCAAAATCTATTAAGACTAATTGATGTTTGACTTTTTCTTGTGATTTTGAAGTATTAAATCGTAATATATTTTCTGGTTTTATATCTCTATGAATTACTTGTTCTTCGTGAATAAATTTTAATAATGGCAATAATTCTAATAATATTTCCCAGATTTTTTTCTCGCTAAATACACCTTGTTCTTCTAATTCTTGGAGAAGAGTTTTCCCGGCGATAAATTGTTCTACCAAATAAAGATTTTCTTGCTCTTCAAAGTAAGCATATAAAGTGGGGATTTGAGGATTATCTCCCAATTTTAATAGTTGCTCTGCTTCTCTTTTAAATAATTCTGATGCTTTTTCAGTAGAGATTAAGTTGTGATTTTGTGGAAAAAATTGTTTGACTACGCAAGGTGTATTAAATCGATCTAAATCCAATGCTAAAAAAGTTCTGCCAAAGCTGCCATTGCCAATAGGTTTAATTACTTGATAATGTCCTCGCAGTAACAATTTTGAACCGCAAGTTTGGCAAAATTCTACATCCTTGGGATTTTGAGGTTGTTGACAATGTAAGTTGAGGCAATAGCTCATAGAAAAAAATTAGTAAATTTAATACTTAATAGGAATTTGTACATAAGCATTCAGCGGTCAGCTATCAGTTATTAGTTTTATTACCTTTAGTGGACAATTTAAGCTCGTTTTTCTTGTACTTCAATTCTTTGTTCAAAAATGTAGTAGAAGTTAAGCAAATACTTGGTTAATTCATTAAAAAGCTGTTTGCGTAGCATTCTACAGGAAGAGCTAACTGCTAATAGCTGTTTGTGCAGCATTCCCCAGGAAATGCTTACATTTGTACTGCATTCTTCCTCAGATTTGTTATATATTTTTTTTAAATATTTTATCAAAATCTCATAGATACTATGGTATACATAATTTACTCAAATTATCATCAGAACCAGTAAATTAAATAAAATTTTAATGATTATTAGTTAAGTTAGTATTGACCATAACAAAATAGGTATGCTATAAGATTTGTTAAGAGTTAAACTTAGTTTGATTATGGAAAATAGTGGTTGGCTTGATTTACTGAGCGGTGGTTTAGCAGTAGTAATTTTAATTGGGGGATTAATATTATTATTTAAAGGTATTTCTTCAATGCCAAAATAAAAACTTTTCTCGTAGGAGCCAGGAGTCAGGAGTCAGGAGGAAAGAAAGAAGAAGAAAAGGAGAAAGTTTTTTTATGACTAATTATCTGAATATGACTAATTATCTGAATATGATATAAAACCTTAGACAGAGGAGTCAGGAGTAAAAATTCCCTTCTGCCTCCTGCCTTCTGCCTTCTGCCTTTCCTGATAAAATAGAAAAAACTTAACTAAATCCAAAAACAATGAGTGGGCAAACTCCCGACGGATTTTATGAATTAACCACCGAGTCTGATAACTTTCAGCTAACTCCAGAATTACTTGTCAATTTGCCTGGTGGTCTACTTGGTTTGAGTGGCAATGACTCAATTATTGGAGCTATAGATGCAGAAATTATTAATGGTAATCAAGACAATGATACGATCGACGGAAATCAAGGAAACGATACGATATTTGGTGGTAAAAATTTAGACTTAATTTTCGGTGGAGATAATGATGATTTCTTGAGTGGAAATTTAGGAAATGATGAGATTCATGGCGATGGGGGAAACGATGTATTAAGAGGAGGAAAAGAAAGTGATTTTCTGATTGGTGGTACGGGAAATGATACTTTGTATGGAGATTTAGGAATAGATACTTTGACTGGAGGAACAGGTGCAGATATTTTTGTACTTTCAGAAGAAGCAGATATAATTACAGATTTTGAAATAGGCGATCGCTTTGGTTTAACTTCGGGTTTAACAGTTAATGATTTAATAATAGAAACTGCTATGAATGGGGGTAATGATACTTCGATAAAAATTAGGCAGTCGGAAAAAATTATAGGTATAGTTTTAGGTATTTTACCTGCCGAATTAGATGGCAACAGCTTTTTTTCTCTCGATATAGAATCTAATGACAACCGCAACAGTAGTTTTCTAGAAACTGAAACATTATTATCAGAAAATATCCGTATTTCTCTAGACTCATTACCCATACCTTTTGCCAGCGATAGTGCTTCTAATCCTGCCGATATTATTCCTGTTCCCGATAATCCAGTTTTGCAAGTTCCCGATGGATTTACTGTTAATGTTTTTGCCGAAAATTTAGAAAGTCCTCGTTGGTTAGAAGTTACCCCTACAGGGGATGTATTAGTAACAGAAACACCACTTAATCAAATACGTTTATTACGGGATACAGATGGGGATGGTACTGTCGATTTTTCTCAAGTTTTTGCCGATGCAGAAAATGGATTAAATCAACCTTTTGGCATGGCTTTTACCGAAGATTATTTCTATGTAGGAAATACAGATTCAGTAGTAAGATATCCTTACAATATTGGGGATTTAGAAATTAATGGTACTGGTGAAAAAATAGCCGATTTACCAACAGGAGGTCATTGGACTCGAAACTTAGCAATTTCTCCTGATAATCAACTTTTTGTTTCTATTGGTTCCCTCTCCAATGTATCTGTAGAACCATTACCCAGAGCATCAGTTCAAGTAATGAATTTAGATGGTTCTAATCAACAAACTTTTGCTTTTGGTTTAAGAAATCCTGTGGGTTTAGATTTTCATCCAATTACAAATCAACTTTTTACCACTGTCAATGAACGGGATAGGTTAGGAGATGATTTAGTTCCTGATTATTTAACCGGATTAGAATTAGGAGAATTTTATGGTTGGCCTTATGCTTATTTATCACCTAATTTGGAAGATCCTAGAAGAGCAGGAGAAAATCCTAATTTAGTAGCTGAAACTCAAACGCCTGATGTATTATTTCAAGCTCATTCTGCTCCTTTAGGACTTCAATTTTATGATGGTGAAACTTTCCCAGAAGAATATCAAAATGGAGCATTTGTGGCATTTCGAGGTAGCTGGAATCGTCAGGAACCCACAGGTTATAAATTAGTTTTTGTACCTTTTGATGAAAATGGTAATTCGACTGGAGAATATCGAGACTTTTTAACAGGTTTTCTGGATATTTCAGAGGAAACTACTTGGGGTCGTCCTACTGGTTTAGAGGTTTTGCCGGATGGTAGTTTGTTGTTTACTGAAGAGATGAATAATCGAATTTATCGGATTCAAAGGTCTTAGGTTTTAGGTGTTAAAATGCTCAAATTATTGTTCAATTAAGTCTTTAAAAGCTGTGCCAATCTCAGTATTAAACGCTCCTGGTAGTTGAATCAATCGTTGACAATTACGGCTGACAATAAGAACGATTTTAATATAGCTCTAACGACATATTTAGACCATAAAAGACTACATACTTTTCTCACTTTCTCAATCGATGATAAATTAGTCAAAATATACCATTTTTATGAAACATAGTTGTCGATATCTTTCTGTTTTTTATATACAAGTAAATTATATGTTCCCACCTTATTGATTTTAGTAATTTTTTGATTTAATAATAGTTTAGCTGTACCGAATTTTACTTTGAATTCTGAGAGTTGACAATATTTTTTACCTTGTTTGATTGAGGTAGATTTTCGCTGTCTTAAGACAAAGTAAACCTGATTTTTATGAGATTTTTTTAACCAATGGGATAGAAATATACTGTGGAATTCTCTATCTGCTGTGATCATAATTTTATACCTTTTTAATAATCTTAATACAGGACGAATTACTGCCTGCTGTTCTATTAAATTACTAGCCCCTTTATGATCTAAAATCTTCCAATATATGGGTAATGCTCTTTTTTTCCAGGCTACACTAATCATTAATATATTAGTATTTTGCCATTGAGTTCTATCTATAATTAATATTAATTCAGAAGTAAAACTGAATACTTCCTCTACCATAATTCTTACCAAAGGAAACCAAAATATAGGTAAACTTAATTCCTTGAGGGTTAAAAATCTTTGTATATGTTTGCGCTTACTTTCTGATTGGATTTGCATCGGAAATAAGCTTGTTAATTTTGATATTTGTACAGTTTTATATACTGATATTAAATATAATAATATTTGTAATGTTGCTACTTGAGTTTGCCGTCAATTTTTGTTCTATATGGTCTTGATAAAACCCTAATATATTCACTTTTTATTCTTTTTTATTTATAATTATCAAACCTTTTTTCTCATATTTTTAACTGTTTTCAAATTTATTTAAATAAATAATCAACCTAGTGTGGGGGGTGTGGTGCGTTCGCTCCGCGTTGCGTCAGCAGTATCGCACCACACCCCCATCTATTCTCAATAATAGTTCTCTTTTAGTTGAAGTATTCTTCAGGTTATTTGATAAACCCACCTCTATATATAGCTTTCAGCTACATTTTTACCCCGTGAGTATAACGACACAAAGTAGGTGGTGGTATCAGACCTGGGTAAACGCATCTTAAGTTTTGCCCGAAATATGGTACAATTACAGCAATTTTCAGGTAATTTAACCACAAAGTAAGTTCATTAGCAGAACTTTAATGGGAATGAGAATAGTCATATAAATGCAATTGAACATTACTACAGTAACAAAATAAGGAATAAGGAATAGGGAAGAGGAAAAAAATATGACAACTGATAACTGATAACTGAAATGACAACAACGAAACTTACAGAAAAATTTGAACGAGCATTGGTATATGCTCACCAATTACATTCTCAACAGTTACGCAAAGATGGATGTACACCCTATATTGCTCATTTGTTGAGCGTGACAGCTTTAGTATTAGAAAATGGAGGGAATGAGGATGAAGCGATCGCTGCTTTATTACATGATGCGGTGGAAGATAGGGGAGGTATGGCAACTCGTCAGCGTATCCTGGAATTATTTGGTGAAACAGTGGTGAATATTATTGATGGTTGTACGGAGTCAGAGACTATTCCTAAACCACCTTGGGAGGAGCGAAAATTACGTTATATTGAGCAAATTCGTCATGGTTCTCAATCTGTAAAACGTATTTCTCTTGCTGATAAACTACATAATGGGAGAGACTTATTAGCTGCATTAAGTCAGGAGGGAGAAATAGTTTGGCAGCGCTTTCGTGGGGGTAAAGAAAAAACTCTTTGGTTTTATCATTCTTTGCTTTCTTGTTATGAAGATGATAATTATTTGAAGCAAGAATTTATGAGAGTTATTGCTGAATTAGAAAAGTTTTAAATTGAAGAAGGAAGAAGTAAGAAGGAAGAAGGAAGAAGGAAGAAAGAAAAATCTTACGTTGTCTTAATTTTAAACTTTTGATTTGTCCTAACCTTTCCTTCGACTGCTATAGTTCTACTTTTGCGGAATTTTTAGGTGCGTTGCAATGCACCCTAAAAAACAAAGCTACCGATGATAATTAGCTAACTCTTGTTCTGCTTCTAAAATCAACTTTTCTCGAATTGAAATAGGAGCAATAACTTCTCCTTTTGGTCGCCAATCTATCAATCGCATTAAGACATTAATATCTCCATTTCTTATCCATCCATAATAATAAACATCTTGAGGAGAACGTGCCTTAATAATATTCAATAGTTGTTGTTTTTCTTGGGGATTTTTTATTTCTTTTTGCACTAACTTTGATAAATTTTGATATTTGATTGGCTGAAATGTAGGATGTCGTACCGTATCATCCACATACCAACGTGCAAACTTAGATTCAAATCTCATTATTAACAAATTTGGTGGTAAATAAAAATTAAATCCCCAAGCTTTTTCTAGTTCTTGTTCCATATATTCTACAGTTAGTAATTTTTCTTTTTCACATAATTTAGATAATTTTTTAGGTATCTGAGAATTACCCCATTTTAAAATAGTTAATTGTCCGGATACTATTCTGTCTAAACGATAATTATGCCAGCCAAATTTACCAAAAGGGTCTGTGCCAAAAGCTGTTAAATATTTAGCCCGCCGTGCATAATGTAAACCAACTGGATAAACTATTATTTCGACTTGTTTTTCAGAAGAAGCTATCCAATATTTAAACTTAATTACCCCACCCAATGATTGATGCCATAAATCCTCAATTTGTTGCTGATAATTATCAACTCGCTATTGATTTTAATCTGATAAAATGTAGTCTAAATGTATAAATATTCGGCGTTGTGGTTGATTATTATAATTTGGTATTGATTGTTGTTGAGTTATTTTTTCCCACAAAGATTCGACTACTAATTCCAAGTTTGGTTGTACGAAAGAAACTGACTCTAAAATCTTTAATAATTGCCAAGTTTGAGTAGAGGATAATTCTGAAATATCCAATCTTTCTGTTTCAACAACCGGAGGTTGAGGTCAGTCGTTTTGCTGTAGACAGTAATATTTTCCTGCTTGAGATTTTTTCAGCCATCCTAATTTAGCTAAATACTTTAAATCATCTCTGATTGTACGGTGTACTGTAGCAAAAGGACGTTGCTGTATTTTGATAACTTCCCCACCCATTTTATCTGTAATTTTTTGCTCCCATTCTTTAATTGATTGGGGTGAAATTGTTCCTTGAATTAATTCTTTTACTGATTTTTTACAAATACAATTTTTGTCTCGACATTCTGTTTTTATTTGTTCTGTAGTTAAGCGATCGCTCAATGGATGTTCTGGCGAAAAAAAATATTCACGGAAGTCTATATAAGTAAAATATTTTGGTAATTCTGCTGGTAAACTATTTGGTTTTCCATAAAAATATTTTAATAATTTCCACAATCTAATAGAGCGATTAAATCTATCTCCTAATCGCCCTAATGCTAACCAATCTAATATTTCTGGAGTGGGAGAATAGCTAAATTCAGAGAGCATGATCGGAAGGAAGAAGGAAGAAGGAAGAAGCAAGAAGGAAGAAGGAAGGAGGATAAAATTTGCCTTGTCTGAGTTTTATAGGACTAAAGAAGAAGGAAGAAGGAAGGAAGAAAAAAGAGGGAAAAATATTCCGTTGTCTGAGTTTTAATCTTTCAATATTTCCTCACAGTAATTGCAACTACTATTCGGAAGGAAGAAGGAAGAAGGAAGGAGGAAGAAGGAAGGAGGAAGAAGGAAGAAGGATAAAATTTGCCTTGTCTGAGTTTTATAGGACTAAAGAAGAAGGAAGAAGAAAGGAAGAAAAAAGAGGGAAAAATATTCCGTTGTCTGAGTTTTAATCTTTCAATATTTCCTCACAGTAATTGCAACTACTATTCGGAAGGAAGAAGGAAGAAGGAAGGAGGAAGAAGGAAGGAGGAAGAAGGAAGAAGGAAGGAGGAAGAAGGAAGAAGGATAAAATTTGCCTTGTCTGAGTTTTATAGGACTAAAGAAGAAGGAAGAAGAAAGGAAGAAAAAAGAGGGAAAAATATTCCGTTATCTGAGTTTTAATCTTTCAATATTTCCTCACAGTAATTGCAACTACTATAGCAAAAATGTTCTTTTCTTGTTGCTTCTTTCCTGCTGACTCCTGACTCCTCTACTTAACAGACAAAATCTGATACCAATTCACTTTAAAGATGTCACAAATAGTTTCGCTCCTTTAAATGTTAAATAACTTCAGTAAATTACTGTAGCATCAAAGTTTTAAGCTGATAAAATCTTACTTTTGACTTTTGACTTTTGAGTTATAACTTTTGATTTCCATAAATTACTGTAGTATCAAAGTTTTAAGCCGATAAAATCTTGCTTTTGACTTTTGAGTTATAACTTTTGATTTCCATAAATTACTGTAGCATCAAAGTTTTAAGCCGATAAAATATTGTTTTAGACCTTTGACTTTTAAATTTTGACTTTTGCGTGAGCGAATGCCATTCGCCCCTACGACTTATAACTTCTGTGAAATGGTATGAGCTAACTCTGGATGACGACCAAATAAACCAGTCATCACCCGCAAAGACAAAGACTTAAAAATCGGAATAATTCCCATACCCCACAAACCTAAACGACGAACCGCTACTATAGGCAACACACTAGCAGAAAACATTCTATCCAGAAAATCAGTAACCCCTAAAATTACGAAATTCTCCTTTCTGCGCCAACTTTCATAACGCTTCAATACCCCAATATCACCAATATCCTCACCTTGCTGATGAGCAAACTTAATCACCTCAGCGATCGCCCCTACATCTCGAATACCCATATTCAAACCTTGACCACCCACAGGATGACAACAATGAGCAGCATCCCCAATTAAAGCTAAACGGTGTTCAACATAGCGATCGCTCTGCATCAACTGTACAGGAAAAACGTAGCGATCGCTCAACAACTCCAACTTACCCAACTTTCCAGCAGTACGATACTCCAACTTAGCCAAAAATTCCTGTTTATCCAACTCTTGCAACGCCTTTGCCTCAGCATGAGGAGCAGTCCAAACAACCTGACAGCGATTTCCCGGCAATGGCAAAACCCCCATCGGGCCACTCGGCCAAAATCTCTCAAAAGCAATATTATTGTGAGACCTTTCAGTTTTAATCGTCATTGCCACACAAGACTGCCAATACTTCCAACCATGAGTACCAATATTAGCAGCTTCACGAATAGGAGACCTCGCTCCATCTGCTCCTACTACCAACCGAGAGCGGACAGTCAAACTTTCATTTTCACCAGACAAACTGTCTGTATCCTTCTGCTTTAGCTCAACTTCGACAAAATCCGATTTATAATCTACCCGCAAAACTTCCGCTGGACATAACCAAGTAAGTTGTTCGCAGTCTGCCAAAAATTCTTGCATTGCCGTCAACATCACCTGATGTTCTCCCACATAACCCAATCCCTCCTTTGAATTTGGCCTTTTACCAGTAATAGCCAAATCATCAGGATAAAATTGGACAGTACGGGGATAATTACCATCAGAAAGACTAATTTGCTGATATGTAGTGATTTTAGGCAAAATTTGTTGCCAAACTCCAATGCCATCTAATATTCTGCCAGATGTTAACGAGAGATTATAAGCAAGTTTTCTAGCTGCAACTACAGATTTAGGTTGACTTTCAATTAATGCCACTTTTAAGCCAGAATTTTTCAAAGCACAAGCAAGAGCGGTACCAGCGATACCCCCACCGACAATAACTAAGTCGTAATCTAATTTTGGTTTGACAGTTGTTTCAGATAGAGAATTTTGGGAAAGTTGCTCCATTACCATATTTATCAAAAATAATCAAGTGTCTAGTAATTTATACTCTCCCTATATTGTGGCGCAACTTTTCAGAAAAATCTGAGTGATTTTTGACTGAAGAGAGAATTTGAAGAAGGAGTCAGGAGACAGAATTAAAGTGCTATAGTGCTAAACTATTAGGAATTCGTCAAAATATTGATTTAAAATGAGCCGAAATATTCGCCTCTTTCCCTCCTATTCTCAAAGAGAAAATCAGACTACAAACCATTGTCTGCTGATTCTCAAAATGCTTTATGAAGAAAATCCTAAATTTTTATCGGAAGTTTTGAGTAAACTATTAGGTGAAGGTCTATCTGGAAAAGTTGGAGTCAAATTCACTCAACAAGTAAGAAGAAAACAAAGCATTCCTGATGGAGAAATTACTCAAGAACCTTTCTCTATTTTTATTGAAACTAAAAGGGGAAGTAATTTTGATGAAGGACAATTATTACGTCATCTAGAAAACCTCAAGCAAAAGCAAGGTACAAAAGTTCTTATTGCTCTTGCTAACTATGAACAATATGAACCTAATGATCCGGCTTTTTCCAATGTTAAAAAGATTGCTGAAGCAGATAAAATTTTATTTTTACCTATTAGTTTTGAATATTTTCTAGAGTCAATAAAAGTGGAAGGTTTATCAAAAAATCTAGCCGATGCGATCGTCGACTTAGAAGAGTATTTTGATGAAGAAAATTTGTTACCTTCTTGGAAATATCGTTTAGATGTTGTGAATTTTGCTGGAACTTATGATGATGTTATTAACCATAATATATATGTTTGTACAGCAAAAGGTGGTCAGTATAGTCATCGTCGCAGTTTGTACTTTGGAGTCTATAGAAATAAACAAGTAGACCGGGTAGCTAAGATTGAAGCAGTTGTGGATATTGAGTCAGAAGATGAATTTTCTATTAAGTGGAAAAACGTTGATAAATCGGACGAAGAATTAGTTGAAATTGCTAGAAATCGTCGTAGTTATATTGATAATTCATGGTATCCAGCAAGAGTATTTTTATTAGCTGATTTACATCCGACTAATTTTCTTAAGACTACTCCTGGGGGTATGCAAAGCAGTAAAAGATACTTTTATATTGGTAGTGTGAATGATGTTACAGATTTAGCCGAAAAATTAAAGGATGAAACTTGGGAACAATATCAATAAAAATTCACTACTTTATATTACCTCTTTATTAGTAGTAGGGTGTGTGAGTGGAATGAAGTGGAGTATAGTATTACCTAATTATTAATAATTAATAATTAAATAATTCAGGTTTAAAGCCTCCCCTTTTAAGGGGAAAAAAATAAATAATATCTCCTTATATTCAATCAAGAAAGGTTTTAACCAGAGGTAATTATCAATTATCAATTATCAATTAATGAAGCACCGTTGAGTTTTGCTCAGTTACCCTGTCGCTAACAGCACCCTACTACATTAAGCAGCCAAAAGAGATTTTTTTTCTGCCAAAAACATATTTTGAAATTGATTTCCTTCGCCATAAACATAAGCAGTTTTAGTCATGGGGTGAAAATTTATCCATTCCCATTGTTGTTGCAAAGCTTTAAACAAATAATTTGTTCCTTGAATCATTGGCATAGGAAATTGTTCTAATTTTTTTGGAGATTCTAACAATTTTTTAGGTAGACGATATTTAAGTGAAAATTCTGCAATTAACGGTAAATTATCTGTGTTTTTTAAATACCAGAAACTTAGGTCAGTTTTCACAATATGTTTGTCTTTAAATTGTAAATTTGCTAGTTTCTTTACCACTTCAAAAGCCCGAAAATTATTGACTAACTCAATTGGAGTTTGTGTGGGAATATCAAGAGCTTTTAAGCCAGGAAATAATTTCGCAACTTGCTTAATATTTTCAAAGTTAGGCTGCCGGTCTTTAGTTACAGATATTGACTGAGAAAACTTGCTTTGAAATGGCGGAATTATATCTTCTTCAAACTTAGTCTTACCTGGTTTTGTTGCCGACAAATCCTGTGAAGCTGACAAATAGCGGTCTGACTCACGATGTTTGAGAGTTATCTGATATTTCGGTTGATTATATTTTTTTTCTCGCCTAATTCTCAGGATAAAACCATGATGACGTAAATCAAAATTTGGTGTATCTAAGTAATAAACTTGTCGATATTTTTCTTCAGTTTTTTGGCTAATAGCTTTTCCTTTAAACTGTTGTGTCAATGACTCAACTAAATTGCCAAATCTTTCTACAGTATGAGTACGGTCATCAAATTGATTAATGTTGAGAATTAATTTGTATTCTCTGGAATTAATTGCTTGGTTGCAGTTCTTCATCACTAATTCTTTATTGCATCTGTGTACGAGTTATAATTACCTCAAACTTATTGATTCAAATTTTAAGTTTGAGGATATTTTTTACCAGATGCAACCCTGAGATAGCTAACAGTTAATTTGTGAAATATATGGATTAATATAATAACTATTCACATTATATTTTAGACAATAAATTTTACCTAAAATATCCAGGCTATGCTACTATTATTAATCTACAATCAAATATTGATAAATTCCGAACATGATATTACTACAAATTCCATCGCATCTGCTAGAAATCAGAAAATTTTGTCGATTAAACAACTTTTAAATATCAGGAACTTGGAGAGAGTCACCCCTTTAATTCTTAGAGCAAGTCGGTAATATATTCAAAATCAAAAACAAATATTCCCCACCCTTACAGAAATTAAGAATGGAGAATATTAAAATTTAACAATTAAAATTTAACAAACAGTACACTAATTGGTATTACTTCAGGCGTAATGGTAAATGGAGACAAGCAATACTCACAACTGGAGCAAGATACTCCCACTTGTTATACCCTGAAAAAAAATCACAACTTCGCTTCTTCCTTCTTCCTTCTTCCTTCTTCCTTCTTCCTTCTTTTGATTAAACCAATTTAAGATTTGGATACTCAGCAACCATATCCTCAGAAGTCAAAGTATCGCCACTCGCTTGAGGTGTCCATAAAACTTCAACAGCTAATAACTGCTCGCTAGAAATAGTACCCATTTGACTTAAAGCACGTTTTACATCTTCTGTACTATTAATAACTGGTAACTGTAATTTACCTTGAGTACCAACAACAACAGTAACCACAATATATTCTCCTGGTGCTTCAGTTTCCTGAGTTACCAACTCACCATCAGTTTCACTAAGCAGATAAGTTTGAGGGTTTTTATCAATTAATTGATTATTGTAATTAGAAAGAGTCTCCTCGGAAAACTTACTGCGTTCACTCAAAGCATACTGATTAAATTTTGCTTCTGCCGAATCTAGTCTTGCTTGTTCAGTTTGGGCAGATCCATAAGCCCAATATTCAGGGTGACGCAACAAAGATAATGTAGCTTCTTGGAGAACTTGCGCTCTACCCGCAGCAGAACCAGTATCAGCATTTTCCGCTATTCTATCAAGGTCTGTTTGCAAACTGCGACCTTCTGCCAATAAACCAACTTGTACACTAGCAACAGAAACTGTAGGATTATTACTATAGCTGTCAAACTCATCTCCCTGAGTTGCTCTTCGGAAACTACTAACCAAGAAATTAGCGATCGCAATAAAAATCAAAATTGTAAACAGACTACCAAACCCACCAAAACCAAAGAAAGGTAGTAAAAATGGGAAGCCAATACCTCCTCTAGGATAGTAACCACCTCCAGGACTACGGGTAGGTGATGTATAGGTACGACTAGGCATTCTAAATGACCCACCGCCAATGCGACCTCCACTCCGAACAGCAAAAGCTGCATCAGCTTGACTAAAAGCTAAAGTAAGCACTAACCCGATGACAAAGACAGATTTTACGATCTGTGAAAGCAATTTTTTATTCATAAATAATTGTTATTATTTCTATACTTCTTTCTTTAATGTATAGCTTTCTTTCTAGACTTTGCAATCAAAGCTTGGTGTTTAATTATTGGGATATCCGTACTTGAATCACAAAATATCAAGAATCAAAAATTATGTAGTCGAGGTTATTTCATTTATCAGTTAATAGTACCTCCTACTAAAGTAGGTAGGAGGCTTGAAATACGGAATTTTCTTTATTTTTTAGTTCAGTATATTTGCCCAAGTCTTAAAATATATAGCACTATAGTTTTTAGTTACTATAATCAGATAGTCTTGTAGATGTAGCGATATTTATAATTCAATCCCTGTCACTGCCAGAAACAAAACTACAAAAATCACTACTTGTACACCACTACTTATAACCATATATAAATATAAGTCCCCATTTTTAGCCTATCAAATCTAACTTCTAACTTCTGACTTCTAACTTCTGACTTCAATCAACACCACCTCCCACAATAGTAACTATTTCCAACTTGTCCCCTGCTTGTATTTCAGTCTTGTCCCAAAATTGTCTATGTAAAATCTCACCATTATATTCCACAGCTATTAACCGAGGGTTTAACCCCAACTGTTCCAGAAAATTAGGTAAAAGTGTATTGGGTAAACAAGTATGGGTTTCTCCATTAACCTTGAGCGTAATTTGACTTGACATTCTAGTAATATTTAGATTTTTTCCGGTAATATATTATGAGATCGTAGGGCTTGATAGCGATTTAGTTGAGAAAGAAAATATTGAGTTACTAAAGTTGGTTGGTCTGCCTGCATAATTGCCCTAACTACAGATACACGCTCCGCACCAGAAGATAAAACTTCATCACAATTTTGCATATCAATTCCACCAATGGCAAACCAAGGAATAGTACAATTATTCACAGCATAACTAATGTATTCTAAACCTGCTGCTGGTTTATCTAACTTAGTAGGAGTTTCATATATTGGCCCTACTCCGATATAGTCTGCTTCTTCTTGAATAGCTCGCTTCATTTCTTCTGGGTTTGTAGTGGAACGACCTACAAGTTTCTGAGGGCCAAGTAGTTGTCTAGCAAGCTTAACTGGTATATCATCCTGTCCTAGATGAACTCCATCTGCATCCACAGCGATCGCCAGGTCTACTCGGTCATTAACAATAAATAGAGCGCCATAGCGATGGCAGAGTTGAGAGAGTTTTTGAGCTTCTGTCAATCTTGTTATATCGTCTGCTGTTTTATTGCGGTATTGGACAAGAGTTAACCCTCCCTGAAGAGCTGCTTCTACTATATTGATTAATTTATCGTTGGGCGAGGTAACTAAATAAAGGTAGGAGTTTTGTAATTGCTGATATCTTCTATAGGCGAGAAGTCCACTTTCTATCGTGTAAACTCGGTAACGCATTTGTTTACAAGCGGAACCCATCTGAGAATTATAAATTTTGCCGTATTCTTCTAAAACTCGTAGTGCTTCTTCCAACCGACAGAAGTTAACTTGTAGCAGTTGTTGAACATCTGAGCGTTCCTCTTCCTGTGGATGAGTCAATTCTGTGCCTGGATCGCCAGGGGTATTTCGGGACATTCTTAATTCTGTACTATGCCAACTTCCAATCTCTTGACGTAGTTGTTTACATTCATTAGCCCAATGTATACTATTGAGGCCAAATCTGCACCATTCTTCTATAATTCTTAAACCTTCTCTGGCCCTATCTAGGTTAGCATCCAAAATTCGGCGAACCCCAGGCTGTACATTTTGACCCCAATTATACTTATCACTCATAATAATTACCCTATAAATTTTAATCCTTAAATTGCCAACATAACTATAATCCTGCTCTCTCAAATATTGAAGGGCAGATTATGACAAATTTTGCTATTAATATAGATTGTTTTATCGTATAATATTGCCTGCAATCTATAAATCAACTATTGTTCAGATAATTTCTGAAATATTGTAGCTGTCAATATTTATGACCACAGGGTAATAGGAAAGATAATCAGGCCATATTTATAGAAAATGCTAATTCTCAGGCTAGAAATTTTTGTTAAATTAATTGTTTATGTAATTAGCGGATAGCAATAATAGATAAATTTTAGCGATCGCTATGAGTAACTTCTTAATTTTCGGGGGTTGACTTATAGTTTATGTTGCTAGTTAATCCTGATAGAGAATAGTGGATATATTTGAAGGCGACCCCAAGTTTAGACTTTAGTTTAATTTCTCAATAGTAGATTTTTTATCGTAATTGCGATCGCACAAGATAAATATGCGATCATTTTGCAAGGCAACTCAGTACTTAAATTTACAAACAAGTCTACAGTATAGACTCTAAAGGATTAAACAGAATAAGCTACCCATCCAATTGTTTCAGTAGTATGATTACCATCTGAGAGTGCTTCCTGACCACCATTTGCAACTAATTCATTCATTCGGATCTTAAATCCAGTAGTTGTAACCTCAGCAAGACGGACTCCTGGGTTATCTGGTCCATTAAAGGTTTGAACCATAGGAATGACAATTACAGTTGTTCCTTCTGGAAATGGTGTAGGAAAGTCAACTTGTGTAAAAAGGCTAAGGTCACCACCTTGTGTAGCACTTGGTCCTGGGGAATCTAAGTCAATGGAACCTGTTTGGATCATACTCATAATTCTTGATCTCCTTGATAATTTATGAAGTTAATTTTTCATTTCATATCTTATCAGCTCAAGAGGAAATTAATCTCTTTACCAAATATTTGTATTAAGGACATTTCTATATCTGAATCAGTCCAAGTCCAATTATCGGATAAGCAACTGGTCTGAATATGATGACTCCAGTAAGCACAGAGGAAGTCTAACATTTGGACTTGATGACATAATCCTACTCAAGATAATAAATCTCAAGTAATAGATATACTAATTGTGAATAAAATATCGCTGAATGCGAACAAAAAAACGATGAGAATACTCCACTACATTATGCAGGTAATTTCAGTTATCAGTTATCAGTTATCAGTTATCAGTTATCAGTACCTCTGCTTGAAGTATTGGGATTAAAATATTGAACTTGATTTTTTCTCATCCCCTTGAAAGGGGAGACTTTAGACCTTATTTTTTGGTAAAACCCAGACAATAACTGCTTTACTTATTAATAAAAGAGCAGATGTTAATACTAAAAATAATTATACTGGAACTCCCCTAAATAGTATCGAATACCAGGCAATAGTAGAGTTTATTAAGAGCAAAATGGGTGAGAAGAGTAAAGAATTTCGGGTAATTGCAAAGTTCCATTTCTATCTCTAAAAATAAGTTTTGCTACATACATTAAGACTTAAAACCTGGTCACTTAAGCGTGTGATAGAACTTTTTTACCCTCCTGACCAAAAAATCAGGTCTGAAGCCCCTCTTTACAAAAATTAAAAGATTTCTTCAAAACACCTATAATAAGAGAGACTTGACAAAATATAATAACTAAATTGTCTGTCACAGTTTCCTAGGAAGAAAGCCGTGAAACAAATATTTATCCTTTTTTCGCAGGAAAATAATCAAACAAATTTACTGCGTAAAATCAATTTTTTACCTCCTATTTTAGCCACTGCACTACTAGGGGTATTTACTTCTGCAAGTTTGGCAGTACCATTTGCACAACAAGTGGCCAAATCCCTAGAAACTCAAGCTAATTCTCAAATAAATGTACTTTATGTTAGTTCATCTGTTGGTAGTGACTCTGGAGATGGTACTAAAACCGCTCCTTTGAAAACTATTACTTATGCTTTGAAAATTGCTCAACCTCACACAAAAATTTTACTTGCTCCCGGAACTTACAATAGACGAACAGGTGAAAAATTCCCTTTAATTTTGCAGCCAAAAATTACAATTAAAGGTAACTCTTTTAATCGTGGAAAAAATGTTTTAATTCAAGGTGGAGGTAATTTTAAGAGTCCGACTTTAAATCAGAAAAATATTACAATAGTAGCTGCTAATGAATCTAATTTAAGTGGCGTAACAGTCATAAATCCTAATCTTCAAGGTTATGGTTTATGGATAGAATCTAGTGGTTGTGTTATTAGTAAAAATACTTTTACTGGTAATACTGTAAATGGCATTTCTGTAGCGGGTAGTAATACAGCAATTATTCAGGAAAATAATTTCTATGGAAATGGGGTAAGTGGTATCGAAATTTATCATAATTCTCAGCCAGAAATTAGAGATAATTTGTTTCAAAATACTGGTATTGGAATGAAAATATCTGATGATGCTGCTCCAAAAGTAGTAGGAAACCGTCTGATTGAAAATCAAAGTGGGATTATTATTCAAGAAAATGCACGCCCAATTTTGCGGGGTAATTATATTGAGGGTAATAGACAGGATGGAGTAGCCGCGATCGCTCAATCATTACCGGATCTAGGTAACTCTCAAGAACCTGGTCGTAATACTATTCGTAATAACATTCGGTATGATATTTATCATGCAGTAAAAGGTCAAACTCTTCCTGCTTATGGAAATTCTTTAGGAAGCGGCCGTAATTATGGTAGTATTGACATTGCTGGGAAAATTGCTCCACCCCCACGAGTTGCTCCTTTGCCGAATATTGTAACTACCCCTAAAGTAAATCCAGAAACAGAGTCTTCCCAGGAAGAGCAAGTTATGGAAACTGCTTCTAGTGAACCAGAAATTCAGACAACGCCACAAAAACCAAATATTTCAGCTTCAGCAGAAAAATTACAGGAGCAGAATAGTTCTGATAGTATTATTTCACGACAAAGACCGGGAAATTCTACAACAATTATTATTCCTGTACCAAAACCAGAAACCCCAAGGTCTAGGGGAAATTCCTACCAGACAACAAGTCGTCAAGGAAATTTACAAAGACTACTACAAACTAATCCTAATTATCAGAATACACGAGCAATTGAAATACCAGTATCGCCACCAGAGTCAGGGAGCAGAACTTTAGAAAGATGGCGAAATTTACCTCCAAGGAACACTAGACCAAGTTTTGAACCCACTACCCCAGTTGCATCTCCTGGTTTACTATCTGTACCAAGCACAAATATTCCCCTTGGTCGTGGTGGTTATGTCCCTCCCGGTATTGGCAGAAATCAAAATCCTAATCCTAACCCAATACCAAGACTATCCTTACGTCGTAATTCTCAAAGTCGTGCTGCGACCTTGGGTCTACGTTATCGAGTAGTTGTTAATGTCAATAATGCTGCTCAAACCTATAAGTTGCGATCGCTTGTACCAGATGCTTTTAATACGAATATTAATGGTAATTCAGTCATGCAAGCTGGAGCTTTTCGTAGTCGTCTTGAGGCCGATCAACTATTAAAAGTTTTACGGAATAATGGTCTGAATGCCAAAGTTATACTTATTAATTGATTCAGAAATTAAACAATTATTTTTTGAAAAAAAAATTGGTAAATCAATATTTCGTCCAAAAGGTTTTTTGATTATCCGGACATGATATTATACTTAATTAGGGCTTGCTGATTAAAGATCAAAGTATTGACATATAAAGAGTTTAGCCTTTTTGGAGCCTTGAAAAAGTGCCTGGTATCACGTCTAAAACGCTAATGCTAGGAGCGTATTTTAGGCGCATAGTTGGGCAGAAAATCCCAAATTGACAATTGTTACTCCTACTTCCTCGCTCATTCCCCGTTCTTCCTTTCTTCCCCTCCTGGGAGGGGGAGGGGCGAGGGGTGGGTTTTCTCCTGTCTCCTGTCTCCTGTCTCCTGTCTCCTACCCCTACTAAAAGACTAGTGAAGCGCAAACCCTAATTAATTGATTCAGAAATTAAACAATTATTTTTTGAAAAAAATATTAGTAAATAAATATTTCGTCAAATAAAGTTTTCCTAATAGTAGACACAATTTAGCAAAGTACGACTACAATAGACGTGCTTGTAATAAATAAATTTTTAAGAGGTCTATAATATGGTAACATCTGCTGCTCCTGGCAATACCTCAGTCTTCATACTGCCTTCGAGACAAGATAATACCCAGTATACTGTAGCCAAGAAAGTTCGGTCAAACCAGATTAGAACAAAATTGGACATGGAATTATTAGCCCTAAATGTTTTAACAGGAATTAATTCAGACAGCATATTGCGAGTAGCCAGTAAATTGAATATACCTCCCAAGTTAGCGGATGAACTGACTTTAGTGGTAGATGAAAAACGGGGAATGTCGGCAAACCAACCTCTGAAAACAGAGGAAGCAAAATCTTTCATCCTAGTTATATGTCACTTGGCAAAACAAAACCAAGCATTAATTCGTCGTGCAGTAGCATTAATGGAGCAAGTGGCTGCTCAAAAGACTAAACCTCAATCAGTTACTTTATTAAGAGAATATCTTGATAAATTTGAAAAAGCATATAAACAATATCACATATATTCTGAAAATACTTCCAACGATAACCCAGAAAAATTAGGTCTAAAGTTATTAGTGGATTTATTATTTTATAGTGCTCCTCAAGGGTGCAGTCGTCTTTGGTCCAGTCTGAAATTTTAGACCCCAAAACCATACTAGAATTTTAGTATGAAGCAAAATGCTTGAGCAGAATTCAAAATACCGATTTAACAAAAAATTCAAAAATTAATTAATTGATTGAAAAAGTTTTAAGCATGGTCGAGAATTAAGCATGATTAAGTCTAACGGTAAACTTCAGAGAGTTTAAACTGTTTCATACCTTAATTCTCTTTTGATTTTTTCACCTTCTAAAAATCTAGACAATCCTAGACACGCTCTTCATCGGTGATTAAGAGCGATTTTCCTACTCACCTGTCCATAAGTCTACTGGCACGCGAAGGTTAATGTTCCGCTCAAACACATTGAGTTTAGGATTCCCTCTGTGGTTTTCGTCCTCATGGAAAGTCGAGTGCCAAACACTCCATAATTGTTGCTAAAATCCTCTGGTCTTAGCAGACATATATAATAATAACACAGATTAATGGCCTAAAAACATAAACATTTTGTAGATATAAGTCTTGGATGCTCCATGTTTTTCAGTTTTAGCAAGCAACAGATAAAATTTATCCCTGTATACTAAATTTAAATTAAAAAAGTTATATGATGATATCTTAACCTCTTGGCTACTTACTACTCTACATAACTCAACTATAATTAAATTGGAATTAAATTGGTATAATAAAAGTTATACATAAATATAGTCTATATAGTTAAATTATGTTTATGTCAAATATCTTAACTGGAGGTGAGAAAAATAATGTCACCTTTTTATGAAAAAGAGTGAAAAGAGGTTTGTATCGTATCGCAAGCATTGGATTAATCAATGCTGATGTTAATGGTTCCCTGAACATTATAAAAAAAGCAGCTCCCTTTTGTCTTTGACTATGGGAAGCGAGGGTGTTCTAGTGCCTCCTCCGGAGGAGCTGCGCTAACACGAGCGTCAGGATAACTCCTGCAAAATAAGGATATGTCTTATGTGACTATATTTTTATGAACTATGAGGAAATTACTGTTAAAGCTGTAGATTAACATAATTTAATCTTTTCTGTGGCGAGTTTAATACACCACTTTACAGGGGGTACTTAAAATTATTTGGGGCGATCGGACATACACGCGGTCGGTCGTTGACTATCCATCAGTAATTCTTCCTTCTTCCTTCTTCCTTCTTCAATCAAATGTTTTCAAATGCCTTCACGAAGTTATACTCCCCCAACTTGTACATTAAAATTTACAGCTAGAGGTTTAGCGGTCTTAAAATGGATCGGTATTCCCAGAAAACAACGCTTTAGCCTTAGTTTTGACGACCCTAGAGTATCAGAAACAGACCATATTACACTGAGGGGTGGTCGCAGTGAATTAGACACTCTCCACAAAGTTGTTACAACTTATGTACAAGAATTCCTCAGTAAATCTCCTGAATTACCTGTAGAAAATGAAAAGAAAGGAGAAGAAAACAATAGCACTGCAACAGAGTCAAACTCACAAACAAAAATTCAGGACGAGACCACCGAAATTGCTGATGCCAAACTTTCCATACCTAATTCCCCACCTCCAATAAACGGTAAAAATATTTATCTACAACCACGAGACTTATTAAACCACGATCTATTTTTGGGGTCTCTAGCGACTAAAGAGTCAGGAAGTTTTATTACCATGAGTATGCTGCAACTATTTGACCTGGCGATCGCTCTAGATGAATGTGAAACAGATATACAGACATTGCCTCAGTTTAAGTCTGAAAGTGAAGTTACACCTCTTCCTGAATGGTTGCGTAGTGCAATACTAATTATTATCAGCGCTGGTCTAACAGCTAGTGCCATTAAATTATACGACCGCTACGCAATTAGTCGCAAACCACAAAATGAGCCTAATATTATTGCTTCTCCACCAAGCAATAGTTCACCCCTTCCAGCACCAACAAATTTACCAACACCAACACCAACGCCAACAGTAACTCTATCACCATTACCAACACCACCAACAAATCTACCAACACCCACAATTACTAGACCATCTCCAATTCCCACACCATCTCCTCTGTTTCCTAGACAAAACCCCGCGCTACCCGCTCCTAATAACGTACCACCCCCTCTGAATGATTTTTCTCGTCCTCCTCAAAATCAGGGAAATGCTACAACAGTAGTTATTCCCGCACCACCAACAATACTGCCACCAGTTCCTGTAGCACCACCAACGACACCGCCTCCAATTCCTCCACCTGCAATACCTAACTATGGCGCGTCAGTACAACCGAGACCTCCCGTGCAACCACCCCCAAATTTGCAAGTACCACCCGCACCAAACCGACCTCTACCACCAGTACTTAATAGAGGGGGTGGGGTAAGACCTTATTTAGATGTGAGTCGTATTCCGGTTAATGTTCCTAGAGCAATTGATTTACCGACCTTGGAAGATGTAGAACCAGTTGCTTTACGCGATCGCGAATCTGTGGTTGAACCTAGTGAAAATGCTAGCAGGAAACCGAAATCTACATTATTCGATCGAATTCCCCAAGTTGCAGAGGTAAGAGAATATTTTGAAAAAAGTTGGGAACCGCCATCAGATTTAGATAGGAATTTGCAGTATAGTTTGTTATTAAATGGTGATGGTTCGGTGAAAAAGGTAACTCCAATTGGTCTAGCATCAGTTGAGTTTTATGGTAATACAAAGATGCCTTTAGAGGAAGAAACTTTTGTCTCTAATATTGAGGGCGACAAGACTGCTAAAATTCGATTGGTTTTGAGACCAGATGGTCAAGTTCAGACTTTTTTAGAGTCTTTGAATTAAGGAGTTATATCAAGGGAGGAGTCAGTCCTCAGGAGTCAGAAGTCAGGAGTCATATTATGTCCGGTAGCATCGGTATTGTATAGCAAAGGGAAGGAAGAAGGAAGAGGGAAGAGGGAAGAGTAAAGAAAAGGGAAGAAGGCTACCCTCGCAAGAAAAAAATCTAAATTTCCTGTAGATATTTACCCTTGGGTTTACACAAACGCGCCCCAACGGACATGATATCAGTCCTCAGGAGTCAGGAGGGAAGAGAATTTAGAAAGATTTGCGCTCTGGTTGAAGATGAAACATTGTTTTATACCCAATTAAATGGATTTGATATTACAGCGGTTTTCATTTGGGTAGACCACAGTAGGAACGTTCCATGGAACGTCCCTACAGGGTTGTGATTGTGAAGATGTGGTTCATCAATATGAAAAGTGCTGTAGACATCTCCAATAATCAAAAATATAGTCAATTATAGTAGAGTTGTTGGGAATTAAGCTAAAAAAATGGCTAAAACCCTTATTGGTCAAAGTTTATAGCGTTTTTCAGTCCTAGAATCCTGAAAACCTTATAGAATAAGCTTTTGAGCATTGTTCAATTTTTATTTCCCAACAACTCTAGTACATAAATCATCAATTATTTCCCCCTACTCCCTACTCCCTACTCCCTACTCCCTACTCCCTACTCCCTACTCCCTACTTCCTACTCCCTCTTTTCTTAAATAAAACAAATAAAAAAAATAGCCTTGGAAATATCACAAGGCTATCAAGCGAGATTAATTATTAAAGACTTTTTTAACGAACAGAACTTTGCATAGTCGCAGTTTCAATTGGCTTCATAAAATATAGTTTTAGGAATTGCCAACCATTAGACAGATAAAGAGGTAACTTCTGCAAAAGCTTCACAACACCTGACTTATTTGAATTAGCGATCGCTGTTAACTTTTCATTATTCTTAACACAAATTTCTAGTCTTTCATAAAACTGAGGATCTTCTACATCCAAAATTATTGGAAAAACACGTCCTGAAGTTTCATTAGTCTTCTCAATTACATACTTATCATAATCACGAGCATTCAAACCAATAGCAGCATAAAAATCAGCTCTTTGGATGTCATTCAAATACATAGTAGCGAACACAGAAAGTAAGAAAAATCGACACCACAATTTTGCTTGCCAGTCATTTAAAATTTGTGGTTGTGCCCTCATAATAGCATCAAAGAAATCTCCATGACGATTTTCATCCTGACACCAATTTTCAAAGAAACGGAAAATAGGATAAATTCTATCTTCTGGATGAGCTTCTAAATGACGATAGATAGTAATGTAGCGCCAATAACCAATTTTTTCCGATAGATAAGTAGCGTAAAAAATAAACTTTGGCTCAAAGAAAGTATACTTACGACTTTTAGTCAGAAATCCTAAATCTAATGATAGATTAAAATCTGACATGGCCTTATTTAAAAAACCTGCATGACGAGCTTCATCTCTGGACATTAAATTGAAACACTCAGCCAAAATAGGGCTTTTATTTTTGAGACGACGACCCAATTCTTTATAGAGTAAAAAACCAGAAAATTCAGCCGTACAAGAACGTTCTAGAAACTCAACAAATAACCTACGAGTATCCCCATCAATATGATCCCATGATTGGGCAAATTCTTCATCCCGAACAAAATGATGGCGGTTATAATCAGTACGAAATTCTTCTAGAATAGCTATCAATTCATCTTCATTGACTGAGATGTCCATTTTAGCCATCTTATCAAAATCTGTTGTGTAGAATCTAGGGGTTAGAATAGTTTCTTTAGAAGGAACTTTAACCCCTGGTCGCATTTCTTGAAAATCTGGTTTTTTTAGAGAATCTACCATAAGTTTTGTTGTTTTCTTAATTTATCAATCTATGGCTGGTTTGGAGAATGAGCAAGAAAGTATTATATTTTCCACGCTATATAGTTTACCAAGGTCTAGGGGACTGAAGTGCATAGTTTTTGTTAAGAATTGCAAAGTATGTATATCTATAATAAATAGCTGATTATTATCCTATTTCTAATATATTTGGAGTTATTACTGTTTTCCGCGCTATATTCTTGGACTAAGATGGTAATAATACTAAGTGCCCATAACAAAAATAAGTAACTAGGCAAAACAGTATATTAATTAAGACAAGTGATTTTTGGGACTAAATGAATAGTATAAGATACAGTTACCTATTTTGGGGAGCTTGCATCCTAGGTCTTAATGGATGCCATCGTTTATACAATGGCAAAATTTTGACTGGTCTACTTTGGCTCTTTACTGGGGGTTTATTTGGAGTAGGCCAATTTATTGATTTGTTGTTAATCCCTAATATGGTAGAAGAACACAACACTAAAGTCAAAGCAAAATTAGGTATTTCATCCCAAGGAGTACCACTATATCAATCAAATGGGGCGGTCTCTATGAAAGCTTCTCCTCCACAAACCCGCCAACAGTTAATGGTAGCTTTGCTCAGGTCAGCTTCTACTCAAGGAGGAAAGTTATCTGTTAGTCAGGGGGTCATGGCAACAGGAGCTAGTTTTGTTGAAGTAGAAGAAGCTCTCAAGGAAATGCTCAAAACTGGTTATGTTAGTGTAGATAACCATCCAGAGACAGGAATTGTAATTTACGATTTCCATGAATTGTAATTTTGCCAACCAATAATCATTACAAATATATTTATTATAGAGGTCTTCCATAGTTACTAAAATTAAGGTACTATAGTAGTCTGTCTATAAATATCTATGTCTATACAATAACTTTCATGGCTGTACCAAAGAAGAGAACTTCAAAGTCTAAGACAAAGATGCGGAAAGCTCAGTGGAAGCGTAAAGCAAGGCTGGAGGCACAGAAAGCGCTATCTTTAGGAAAATCAGTTCTTACTCAACGTTCCCACAGTTTTGTTTATCCAAGTGCTGAGGAAGAAGAGGAAGAAGATTAATCAATTGGAGAATTGGAAAAAAAAATGTCCAATTCTCAAAATACTTTAACCACTATACTAATTGATCCTAGCACTTGGCAAAATTAACATCGCATCACCAAAAGAATAAAAACGATATTTTTTGGCGATCGCCTCCTGATATAAGCTTAAAAGGCGTTTTCTACCAATCATTGCACTCACAAGCATCAGCAAACTGGAGCGTGGTAGATGAAAATTAGTGATTAGACCTTCTACTATTTGCCACTTGTAGCCAGGATAAATAAATATATTGGTATAACCAGAAAATGGTGAGATAGAAAGTTCCTTACTACTATTATTCTGATTAGATAATGCTGCTCCCTCAAGAGCTCGAACTACTGTTGTTCCCACTGCAATGATACGTCCACCTTGAGATTTTGTTTGATTAATTTTGTCTACAACTAATGGTGATACCTCAAGCCATTCGTAGTGCATATCATGCTTAGTGATGTCCTCAGTCTCAACTGGCCGAAATGTACCAAGACCAACGTGCAATGTAATGAAAGCTAGTTTAATATTCTTTTGTTTTAGTTTCTCTAGTAATTCATCAGTAAAATGTAAACCAGCAGTAGGGGCAGCGACCGCCCCTGAAATTGTACCATATACAGTTTGATATTGTTCTGTGAGAGCCTGTGAATCTGTAACATAAGGTGGGAATGGCACATGACCAAATTGGTCTAACAAGTTGATTAACGAAATTCCTTGAGGTAAGTTAAATTGTAAAAATCGTCCACCAGTTTCTCTATCTGTTGACAATACTGTTGCCTGCAACTTATAATCAAAACCAAAAGATGAATTAGGCTCAAATTCAATTGTTGTACCATTGCTAAAACGTTTACCTGGTTTTACTAAAGCCAGCCAGCAATTATTTTCCACTGGTTTCAACAACAATATTTCGACCTGAGCGCCAGTAGTTTTTTGGCCATAAAGCCTCGCAGGAATAACACGAGTATTATTCAAAACCAGTAAGTCCCCTGGTTGGAGTAAATCTGGTAAATCTCTAAAAATACAATTATGATGTGTAAGTGAATCTACAATCATTAAATGAGAACTATCCCTGGGGACAACAGGATTTTGAGCAATTAGCTCTTGGGGAAGTTCATAGTCATAAGCATCAATAGACCAATCTACTTCAGTCATATTATCTATATATAACTCGTAATTGGGTAAAATCCCCCAGAGAAATTAGGGTACTTTTCCCCTAGTGATATGCTACACATTGAGAGAAAATATAGAGTATATAAGTACAGAATTAATTTTCAGAGTGTAGGGCAGATATATCTGTAGTGAAAAATAACAGATTGATCGTCTAGTTCAAAACTCTAGACATTCTAGAACATACACCTAATATTATTAACTGGGAAGCGGCAACATCCGCCCCGCTCCCTACAACCGTTTTTCATTACCTTTAATTTTTCCTCTGTAGTAGCAAAAGATTTAGAGGTTAAACCGAGGGAAAAGCAGTAGTTTTCAGCGGTAACAGTGAGATTGAGATGGAATACCTTTACTTTATAGCTAATACTAGCCTCTGCCTGAGAGTAGTTGAATACCTATGCATTACTCATCAACTACCCCTTCAATTTATGACTGTGATTCATCAAATTGATGGTTGGGTAGTAAAAATCAAAATGAGTCACTACTTGACTCCTCAACAACATGGGGATTTTCGGGCTTTTATGAACGAATTAGGAATACCTTATGAGCCTGATATCCGTATCAGAATGGCGTTGTGGGGCTTAGAAACTGGACAATCACCTTTGAGTGTTATGAGACGCTATCAGGTAGCAGTGGTATCTCATGGCCAACCAAATCAAGAGGAAATAGAAGCATTCCGTACTCAATTTGTCAAGGGTTTAGGATATTGTCCTGAAACTTTAGGTTGAGCTATAGTTTTACTCTTACTTTAATTTGTACCTGTACGTTAATCATATTAGTATGGGTACAACAATAGTAAGACACACTTAATTTATTCTTTATAATTTAACTGACTTTAGTCATTTGCAGAGCATTCTAAAGTTCAGAGGCTTGCGAACGTATAGGGTTTTTAACAGCTTGACATAATCTATGATTATCTACTATAATATCTGATTGTCTATATTTGATTTGATGCTACTAGGATTCACGCGCTGAGTTACACCCCACAAATAAACAAAAAACATTGCTGGCTAAACATGCTGGTGTGGCTCGTCATGCTTACAATTGGGGATTATGGTTAACTAAAAATATCTTGAACCATAACCAACATAATCCAGATAATAAACTTAAATTTCCTACTGCTATTGATTTACATAAGCTTTTAGTAGCAATGGTCAAACCTAAAGACTATTGGTATTATCAAGTATCTAAAACAGCACCTCAATATGCTTTAAGGTATTTATCAGAAGCTTGGAAGCGCTGCTTTAACAGAGTGTCTGGCCAACCTAAATTCAAGAAAAAAGGTAGGGATGATAGTTTGACTCTAGATGGCTCAATATCGGTAGGCTTTAATCAGATTAAATTACCAAGAATTGGATGGATTAAAACTTATGAAGTATTGCCAGATAATGTTAATCCCAAGTCTGTAACTATCAGCAAAAAGGCAGGTAGATGGTTTATTAGTTTCAAAATAGAGAAAGAAACTCAAATTACTGATAAATCAGTAGATGTAGTTGGTGTAGATTGCTGAATTTACCAAGTCCGCATTTAAGTGGAAAGATGGTCAAGTCTCAGATCGCTAAATGTAGTGAACCATTACCAATTAGATGGAGTAGACAACTACCACCAGGTTGTAGTCCCACCACAATAACAGTTAAACTTGACCCATCTAATAGATGGTCTGTGTCTTTAAGGTTTAACGACAACAGAGATTTAAGACTCAAACCACTCAAAAAAAGAGTAGGTGTAGATGTAGGTATTAGTAGTCTGATTGCCACAAGTGATGGCACAAAAATCAACAACCCTAAGTATTTTAATAAACTGTATCAGGACTTACGCAAAGACACGCTAATATAGCGCCTACTAATTTAGGCGATCGCTTAAAAATTTATAGCGATCGCCTGAATCACCAACAAAATCATCATAACTCATATAAAGACACGCTAATATAGTTGATTTTCACCCATTGTAGATGTTGTTAATTGTCAATAAATTTTACCCAAATACTCCCACTTATTGTATAATTATATAATGATTAATTTGAGCTAACAATATGAATTTTAACTATATTGATTACTGTCAATATTTACTTAGTTATCATAAAAATTATACGATCACGCTCTTTAGCAAAGCATCTAGAAAATATTAGCCATGACACGATAAATCGTTATCTGAAAATAGAAAATTTTGATAGCCAGGATTTATGGGAAAATATTCAAGAGGAAATTGTAACTAATACACTTATGTTATTTAATATTTGATGATACAGTTATTAATAAAGAACATAGTAATAAAATTGAATTAGTCCGGCGACAGTATAGTGGTAATAACCATAGAGTAATTCGTGGTATAGGGATAGTAAATTGTATATACTTTAATCCAGAAACCGAAGAATTTTGGCACTCTTGATTATCGAATTTATGACCCGGATACTAATAAAAAAAGCATGCGGAGATCATGTAGAAGAAATGATTTTTTCTCTGGTAAATCAGAAAAAACTACCATTTAAGACTGTATTAATGGATAGTTGGTACGCAACACAAAGATTAATGGCCTTGGTAGATAACTTAGAAAAAATTTATTATTGTCCCTTAAAAATAAATCGTAAGCGTAGATGATACTGGTCGCCAGCGAAAAATCTAAAAATATAGGAGAGTTAAGTTGGAATCAATCAGAAAAAATCTCAGGTAAAATAATTAAAATAAAAGGAATTCCTTTGGGATAAGAAAGTTAAATTATTCTGGGCAACTGTTTCTACCAACAGGACAGAATATATTGCGACTAATGACTTAGATCAATCTTCGCATTTATTGGTGTACCACCAGTGATACACCCCCGAGTAGGCGATGTTTACCGGGGATGATGCTCCCGCTTAGGTGAACGCATCGATCGCTCCTTCGCCGAAGTGCGGATCCCAGATTGCGTGAGCGATCGGTCGCACATTCAGTGGATCTGCTACCCACTGTGGGAAATTTCCTTGCCAAGCGACATGAAACAGGTTGCCCGATGTCCACAGAAAGATGATTGCCAGGTGGCCAAAGTGGGAGGCGAATATCTTTTGGTAAAGATTTTCCTCCGTCATGCCATCATGGCTTTCAAAGTCGTGGGCTGTGGCTATCCCGTACCAAATCCGACGCGTCGTCGGATCTGCCGCCAGGTCTTGGCTAAATTTTGGGAATTTTGTTGCCATAAGTCCTTAATAAATCTCGTAAA
>JAAHGF010000010.1:0-27446 GCA_010672585.1 Okeania sp. SIO1I7
GAGTGAGGGTGCGGTCGATTAAATCTATTCCTATATCTGGCTTTTTCTGAAATAATTTGTCATCTTTTCCTTTTGGTAAAGAACTAGAATGTTGATATAATTCAATGTCTAAAGGTAAACTTTTTTTTCCATCATAATAATGAGTTGTGACAGTCACTATTCCATTATCTGTTTTGCCTATTTCTCCAATCTATTGTCGGCCTACTCCAGATGTAAAATTACCGCTTCTTGCTCCGTCTTTACGCTGAGGAAACCTCAGCGCAGGCGGTGCGCTTTTTCGGTGTCCAGAATCGTCTAAAATCAAACTAAACCCTTTCTTGAATTTAGTTTGAGAAAGTTTGTTAATTATTTCTAGGCGACGTTGATTGATTATACTTGCTTCGACAGCAGAGAATCTGCGATGAAATGATGTAAGCGATTATATACTACTCCAATAGAGTTATTGGCCATTTGAGATATGTTTTTCCTTTCACTTTCCCCTAGTAATCCACCCAGATAGTGGCGGAATCCTGTTTTTTGGGGTGGGTTTTTCCAACAATCATCAAACTGTTTACACCACCTTTCAAAGCAAGGGGGCATTGCAGTAGGGGTTGTTTCTTTCATAGAATAGCGATCGCGGGAGACGTAAAATTATTGTAGACCAAGCATTATAGTCTAATTTGGCCAGTTAAGTTGTGTAAGTCCCACTACTTAAGTTATTTCCCAACAACTCTATTATTCTTATGTTTACTACTTCCCCACTCCCCCACTCCCCTGATCAAGAAAACCTTGATCAAAAATGAGGAACTGATTTTCTCAGCTCCCCATCTGTTATTTCTATTTGAATCTATAATTTGCAAAGTATTCCCAAAAAGTTGAGTAAATCAATTATTTCTAAATTCCTAATTCTAGTTTGAATCCTTCTTCTCGTTTATCCCCTTCTAGGGTATTTTCGAGAGGATTTTCTGATTTAGGCCGATCTGAGTTTACAGGAATTGAGACTCCTGGTATTACTTCTACGTTTTGTTGTTGACGACGCAGTTCATAAGGTTTAATTCCATTTGTAGGGGAGTTACTAGATTTTGGGTCATCAGTATATGTGCTGTAATTATCTTTATTAATGGATCTGCCTTCTACTGTCTTCAGAGAGTCTCCAGAAAGAGTTGTTTCTCCAATTTGAGGATTATTTGATTGTGCTCTAGTAGTAGGAGTATAAGATAGCAAGATTGCACCAATACCTAAGATAGTAATGATTGTCTTCATTATCAATTTTCTTTTATTGTTGTGTAGGGTTTATATTCTTTATTGTACTATCTAATTCTTGAAAATACTAGGAAAACTTTTTCTAAATGTAGAAAGAATATTTCAGTATAACTACTAAACTTATTTTAATTTTAATGTAAAAAATAATCTACGCACAAATGCTTATAGTTATTTATAAAGACTATTTTATCGTCAAAAAGTTATATTTTTTTAGATAAATTAGTCACTTATTACTTTCTTTAAGAAAAACATTAAATTAAACTTAAAATATTCAACAAAAACAACTGTTGAAGTTGCAACTTTAGTGTGTACGATACCTAATTAGGGTTTGCGCTCAAAAGTCTTATGGGTGAGGGTAGGAGACAGGATACAGGAGAAATGGGTACGAGTGAGGAGGTAGGAGTAAGAATTGTAAGAATGATTTTTCTGCCCAACTATGCGCCTAAAATATTAACTTTTTGAGCATCAATAGCTGAAAAACTTGCACTTTTCAAAGGCCCCCAAAAAGGATAAAACCTTTATCTGTAAATACTTTTAGATTTAATCAGCAGACCCTAATTAGTATTTCAGGAATGGGAGATAATAATTATAGTAAAGAATTTAATTTTAAATCCAGATGAAAAATTATTTGTCAAGTTACTTCTGAACTTTACTGATAAATTTATCAAACATAAATGTTAAAAAAATAGTAGGTATTAGAGAAGTATTTTTAACAATTCTTTATGGCAAAAAGTAGGAAAAGGTGTAAAGTAGTAACGAGAGTGATTAATCTATAAAATTACTAGATAAATTGATATTAATTATACCAAAAATTTTCAGATTATTCGCTAGTAATATTTTTGATACCAAATTAAGCGAATTTGGTATCAAAAAATGTTCCATCTGAGCGCCATTGCCAAATCTTTCTTGATCTCCCCATCTCCCCATCTCCCCACCCTCCCCACCCTCCCCACACTCTTTATCTAATTACACCAATGCTACCGAATTTGATATGACTCCTCATCCTCCTCTCTCTACCCAACAGAAAGGAAATAAAAACTTAAAAATCGCTTAACAGTCTAATCTTTCTGAGAACAAAAGTTAACACCGTTTCTTGCGAAGTAATGATATCAGCTCGACTTTCCATTCCTGGTTGGATTGGATATTGACGATCGCTCCTAAGTAAGTAAGATTTTTCAGGTTCTATAGTCACTTCATAATAAGCTTCGCGAAGCGCTTCTGAGGTAATAGCATCTGGAGAAATTGAATTGACAGTTCCTTTGAGAATACCATAGTCCGGAAAAGGATACGCTGAAATCCTCATTTGCACGGGTTGACCAACTTTTACCCTAGCAATATCTGCTGCTGTTACTCTACCTTTAAATACTAAAGGTGCATTACTAGGAACAATCTGAGCGATCGCTGCTCCTGACTCTACAGTTTGCCCAGGATTACGCAAAGATAGCTGAAAGATAGTACCATCTACAGGGACTCGAATTACACTATTATCAAGTTTAATATCTACTTTTTCTAGTTCTCTGGTACCAGCAGTCAAATCTTTAATTAATTTTGTCCGCTTCACAATGAGGTCTCGTCGATCCTTAGCAAATTGTTGAGCAACTGTAGGTAAAGATTGAGATAAATCTAAAATGGCTGACTCAACAGATGCATTATCTATTTTATTGTTTGCTGTTGTACTTGATTTAGATTTCTGAAAAGTCTGAGGTTTTGCGGTACCTAAAATTTGAACTTCTAGAGCAGAAATTTGTTGATTTATCTGTTCTAATTCTACCTCACACTGTTTGATTTTTTCCTGTAGTTGATTTTTTTGGCGATTAAGTGCAGATTCATCTATGCGTGCGATTGTATCTCCCATTTCAACAGCTTGATTTTCATTGACTTCTACACTTTCAACTTTACCTTCTGTAAGTGCCTGAACAATTCTTACGTCTCCTGTTGGGCGAGCAATTGCTTCAGTTCTTACAGTAGGATTGTATTTTACTACACTCATTAGAGCAATAGCTACACCAAATGTTCCTACTAAAAACATTCCTCCTATTTTGCTCCAAGGGTTTAGAGGAGGGAGAAATTCATCACTTTCTAGAGGTTGTAGTTCTACATAATCAGAATTATTTAACATAATTGATATTCACTTACTAAATTGAAAAAGGTGGTAGGTTTTAGGTGAAAAAGCTGACCGCATCGCCTAATATCTAATAGGCAAGGGAAGTCTAGCAACGATAATTATTTTTAAGCTAAATTGACAGATGAGCTACTTTTGTTAACGACCTTAATAATATTCCTGTTAACAACTTGACTTTCTGGTTAAAGTTCAATATTCTGTACTAATTTTATCTATAGCAAGGAACGAGTTGGTGTTTGACTTATGTTGATGATGAACCGTAAGACAGAGAAATACTTTCCCACTGTTGTCTTTTTCCTGCTATAGTTACAGCGGTTTCCTTAAATGTAGATAGTATTGTTTTTTGAATTTGGTATGACAAATTATTGATAACTGCCATATATAATTTATTCTCTAATAATTTTTGCAGATTTGTTTCAACTTAATCCGGATAGAATGAAAACTTGAAGAAATTAGGATTAAAGTCAACACTTAACAATAACCCGATCATCGAAGTATACAAAACTCCGGACACTGCAGATTATTTTGGAATTATCAAGTACAATTCCTTCATAAATTCAAGAACTCAGCAAAAATTACTACTATTTCATTAAAATTATTAACCATGAGGAAGTTAATTATGCAAGAACTTCAAAAAAAGCAACTTTTTACAGAACTGAATTCTGAAGAATCTACCCAAATAAATGGTGGTTACAATGAAAATTATCAATATCGCCGTAATTTTTTAGGTTTTCAACTTTGTCCTCGCAGTTATTATGGTGATAACCGCTACTCTTCTGACTACCAACGTTATAATTCTAATTACTATAAAGGGAATATAAAAGGCTACTACTAAAGTATTTTTTTGTGTCTATATCTCTATTGATTAAAACACAATTAATTTTAAATTTATAGTAATTTTCGAGTAGTGAAGTACTATTATATAGTGCTAATTATTGTGCTGCAAAAAAAATTACCTCCTATATTGTACTTTGCAATATATACATATACAGCAGATTGCAGGTCATTTCAGTTATCAGTTATCAGTACCTCCGACTAAAGCCCTATGCTTTATAGACATCTTTCTTAACATAAAACTTGACAAAAGTGAGAAGTTATGTGTAAGTTGCTTGAGAGACTTTTTCTGAGGAAAAGTGTATTGAATTAGACGTTTTTTTGAAGATTCTTACTCCCCACACTCCCCACACCTCCCCATCCTCCCCACCCTCTCATCAAGGTTTCAGGAATTCCTTATAAGGGATAGCTTAAAAGGGGAGGCTTTGGACCTCATTTTTTGGTAAATGAGGTACAGTTATTTTTCTTCTTTTCTATTCCCCACTCCCTACTCCCTAAAGCAAAGAAATTTTGTATAGAAACGCTTCTCGGGAATTACTATAGAATTTTTAATATTTGCTTAGTGATTTTTGATGTGAAATCACCACAATATAAATAGTTATCCGGATGTTACCCACTTATGAAGAATACTTAAATATAATTCCTACTATATATAGGGGTTATTACACATTACTAATCTCATCAAACTTGAGGAAAATCTTCATGCAAGAAACAAAAAATAATCAACTCTTTACTGAAATTTCTTCAGAAGAGTCTGCCACTATTAATGGTGGTCATGGCTATTATCGTCGTCGGCATTACGGTTATGGCTATCGTAGTTATTACCGTAGTCGCCCTGTACGTTACTACTCCCGTCGTCGCTACTATGGCTATAGGTCTAACTGCTACTAATTTCAACTTATGAGTTGAATTCCAAAGCACTTTAAAAGTGCTTTTTAGCAAGAGATAAAGAGTCGCTAATCAAAAAAAAACTTTTCTCCGGATGCTGGAATTAACCAAGAGAAAATACATAGAAAATAACAAGATAGTTAAATAAAAATAGAGGATTTTAACCATCTTGTAAACACAATTAATCAAGAGGATAATCTTATGCAAGAAACTCAAAACACAGAATTATTTTCTGAGCTTTCTTCCGAAGAATCTGCCACTATTAATGGCGGTCATTATTTCGATGATTGTTACGGTTATGGTCGTTCTCGACGTTATTATCGTCGTCCTGTTAGTTATCACTACCGTAGTTACCACTATAGTCGTCCTGTACGTTACAGCTACGGTTATCGCAGTTATGGACGTTACGATTGCGACTAAAAATTAGCTATGTAATTGCAACTTTTTAAGTGTAATTTATAGTTGAATTAAATTTAGCACCTATAAAACTATAGGTGCTTTTTGATAACAGTTGAAATCTGAGTACTGGAGTTTAGACTAAATAGGGTTTGCTGAAAAAGTCTTATGGGTGAGGGTAGGAGACAGCTATACTGGAGACAGGAGACAGGAGAAAAGGGTCGAGAGCGAGGAAGTAGGAGCGGGCGTTTTGTAAGAGTGATTTTTCTGCCCAACTATGCACCTAAAATACGCTCCTTTTTGAGCGTTTTAGACGTGATACCAGGTACTTTTTAAAGGCCATAAAAAGGCTAAAAGTCTTTACAGATAAAGACTTTTAGATTTAATCAGCAAGCCCTAAATAGTTGAAGGGACTTTCAAAGAAAAGAGGTACAAAGTTTTATTGCTCTAGGGAATACCGGATCTGGGAACAGGCAACAGGAAATACAGGAATAAATAGGGCTTGCTTATGGAAGCTAAAAGTCAGGTAGCTTAGGGTAATTGAGCTTTTTATATTCAATTTATCTCTTAAGTTATAGCGCTGTGCGCAGGCAACAGGCAACAGCTCCAGAAGGCAATAGAGGGAATAAATTACCGATAATATAAGACTTTTAGCTATTTGGCCTCTTCTGCAATTTGTAAATATACCAGCGCTCATTGCTATATTGGCTCTTATTGGCATCAATTTACTGAAATTTTCTGCTGAAGTTCAAGAAAATTTATTCACATCAAATGGGGAAACCATTGCCTGTTCCCCACAAATCGACCCGTCCCCGCGTCTGGTGCGTCTCCGTATCCTACCCGCACCAACCAATTTTTTCAGCAGACCCTAAATAGTTTTATAACTGTACTTCACTATCTTCAAAAGTGCTGTAAAGGCCTGGGCAACTGCTATACCTACTTCCCTTCTTGATTGCGGATGTCGCAATAGTCATTTCATTTTCTCAAGCACTAATTATCAGGTCTGTGGAGAGAAAATATTTACTTTCCTTCTCTGTTGCGAATGTCGCAATAGTCATTTCATTTCGTTAAGCACCAGATTCGGGTCTGTGGAGAGAAAATATTTACTTTCCTTCTTTGTTGCGGATGTCGCAATAGTCATTTCATTTTCTCAAGCACTAATTATCAGGTCTGTGGAGAGAAAATATTTACTTCCCTTCTCTGTTGCGAATGTCGCAATAGTCATTTCATTTCGTTAAGCACCAGATTCGGGTCTGTGGAGAGAAAATATTTACTTTCCTTCTCTGTTGCGAATGTCGCAATAGTCATTTCATTTCGTTAAGCACCAGATTCGGGTCTGTGGAGAGAAAATATTTACTTTCCTTCTTTGTTGCGGATGTCGCAATAGTCATTTCATTTCGTTAAGCATCAGGTTCTGGTGTGTGGAGGGAAGATGTAACAAACCCATACTGACACTTATGTTTTCAATGTAGGTTTGTTATATCTATTGAAGACGCTAAATTTGACAATAACGTTGTAAACCTGCTGTTTCCTGACTATATGCTTCCATATCAATTTTCACAGGTTCGACATTCCAAATTTCCTGACAATATTCATTGATAGTACGGTCAGCAGAAAATTTGCCCATATTAATAGAGTTAATAATCGACATCCGAGTCCAATATTCGGGGTTACGATAAGCCTGATTAACTCTTTCCTGACAATCAATATAAGCCTGATAATCAGCAAACAACATATATTCATCTTTTCCTAGCAAAGATTCTACAATTGGATGGAATAAATGTGGTTTGCCTGGTGAGAAATAACCAGAAGCAATACGGTCAATAACCTGCCGTAATTCTTGGTTAGAAGTATAGTATTGCTCTGGATTATATCCCTGATATTTTAATGCTTTAACCTCTTCAACATTCAATCCAAATAAGAAGAAATTTTCCGCACCAACAGCTTCGCGAATCTCAATATTCGCCCCATCAAGAGTACCAATAGTTAAAGCACCATTTAGAGAAAATTTCATATTGCCAGTACCAGAAGCTTCCTTTCCAGCAGTAGAAATTTGCTCAGAAAGGTCGGCAGCTGGATAAATTCGCTGACCGATAGATACAGAGAAATTAGGCACAAAAATTACCTTGAGGCGATCGCGTACATCTGGGTCATTATTTACTATTTCCCCTACAGCATTAATTAATTTAATGATTAATTTTGCCATATAATAACCTGGTGCTGCCTTCGCGCCAAAAATGAAAGTGCGATGCAAAATATCCACATCTGGATTCTTTTTAATTCGATTATAAAGGGTAATAATATGCAGCACACTTAATAGTTGACGCTTATATTCATGAAGTCGTTTTACCTGAATATCAAACAGAGAATTAGGATTAACTACAATTCCTACCTTTTGCTGAATATAAGCAGCTAAATCTTGTTTATTTTCATGCTTAATCTGCCTCCAATTATGACGAAATTCAAGGTCATCAATAAACCGCTCAAGCTGCTTAATTTCCTCTAAATTCTTAATCCAATTTTTGCCAATTTTCTCTGTAATTAGTAATGCTAACTTCGGGTTACTAATTAACAACCAACGACGGGGAGTAATACCATTAGTCTTATTCGTAAATTTCTCAGGCCACAATTCGTAGAAATCTCTCAAAACATCTGTTTTCAACAGTTGAGTATGTAATGCTGCTACACCATTGATAGCATGAGCGCCAGCACAGGCCAAATGAGCCATTCGCACGCGTTTTTCAGGAAATTCTTCGATCAGAGACATCCGTGCCAACCGCCCATCATCTCCCGGATAACGTTTCTTAACTTTTTCTAGGAAACGGAAATTAATTTCATAGATAATTTCAAGATGTCGTGGCAGCAGAGTTGCGAACATACTGACTGGCCAACGTTCCAGAGCTTCTGATAGGAGTGTATGGTTAGTATAGCCAAAGGTATTTTGAGTAATATTCCAAGCTTTTTCCCACTCCATATCATGCTCATCTACTAACAGACGCATTAATTCAGCAACTCCTATGGAGGGGTGAGTATCATTGAGCTGAATGGCTGCTTTTTCGTGGAAGTTGTCTAAATTTGGATTCCGTGACAAGTGAGTACGAATGATATCTTGCAGAGAACAACTGACGAAGAAATACTGTTGCTCTAAGCGCAACATTTTGCCTTGAAATATATTATCGTTGGGATAGAGAACTTTAGAAATATTTTCAGAGGAAGTTTTGTCTTCGACGGCGCGGTTATAGTCACCGGAGTCAAAAATTTGCAGGTCAAATTCATTACTTGCTTTGGCACTCCATAGGCGTAGAGTGTTAACTGTGTTGGTATTGTATCCAGGAACAAGGGTATCATAGGGCATTCCAATAACTGTGCGCGCAGGTATCCATCTAACCCGATAATTGCCTTGTTTGTCTGGGTATGCTTCTGTGTAACCGCCGAATTTAATTTCTACTTGGTCTTCATGGCGAGGAATTTCCCAAGGGTTGCCTAGACTTAACCATTTGTCTGGTTGTTCAACTTGATAGCCGTTTTGAATTTGTTGTTTGAAAATGCCAAATTCATAACGAATACCGTAGCCTACTGCGGGAATTTCTAGGGTGGCGAGGGAGTCTAGGAAACAAGCGGCTAGACGACCTAAACCACCATTGCCTAAACCGGGTTCTGGTTCTTTTTCGATTAAGTCATCAAGTTTAAGACATGATTCTTCTAGAGCTTGACGCGCAACTTCCCAACAACCTACATTGACTAGGTTTTTAGCTAGTTGGCGACCCATCAGAAATTCTGCTGAGAGATAGCATACTGTTTTGACGTTTTGATGGAAGTATGTTTTTGTGGTTTTGAGCCAACGATGCAACAAGCGGTCGCGCACTGTATATGCTAACGCCATATAATAATTATAGGTGGTAGCAAATTCTATATCTTTCCCCTGTAAATAATATAAGTTATCGGCGATCGCTCGTTTGATGGTATCGAGGCTAGTGCCTGTACGATCGTCTTCTACTTGAATTTTTACTTTTTCTGTGTACGATGCACTCTGTTCTTGGTGTACTTCTTGCATAATTCTAGAATTTGGTAATCTGACGATTTATTGACAACATTCAAAGCAAATTTACAGGGCTTTTTAAGAATTAGTTCAGTCCCCATATTCTGGTGAAAAGCTATATTTTTAGTTAACTTTTCATTTAGTATTTAGAATTACTTCAGCTTGTATCTGGTAGTTTTTTTCTGTTTTAATAATACACCCATTTGATTGCTTTTCATAGAGATTAAGTTTTATCATTTTAATTTATTTCTATATCAAATCAAAAATATTTTAGTATAATGTAATAATTTTTCCAAAAAATTAATTGATTTTCTGATTTAATTTATTGACAAATTTTTAATTGTGGTAAATTTTAAAGAAAAAATAAAATTTTAGATAAATTTAAAGATATAGAGTATATTGTAGCGGTTTTAAATTAAAAAAAAGAAAACAGAGAATCAAAAATAGAATAACTGAATAGTTAATACCTTTTTACCTATGAGTAATATAACTTATAGTTCAGTTTATCCGATAGAAGTAGTAGAAATAGCACAATTAAATTAAAATGATATCGGGAGAAATGATTGATTTTTTCTACTATTAAATATTTTCATAAAAGATGGAACAGGGAACACAGTAGCGCACATAATTAATATCAGATACAAAAATTACTTATAGTGGAATTTTTTTGTTGCCTTTAGACCCTGCTATATGGAGGAGATTTGATGAGGTACTTTTTTTTAATAAACCTAGTTCTGAGTTAAGGTATTTATTGTTAAAAAAAAACTTATCTAGTATTCAGTATCAGGATATAGACTTAGAAAAGTTTGCTGTAAATCTCAAAGGTTGTACGGGAGCAGATATAGAAAGAATTTGTGCAAATGCGATCAAATCTTTTATTTTGCGAAGTGAGCGTTATCTAATAGAAAAAGATATGGAAATAGCAGTTAGCCATTAGACTTGTCGCTTTATAACTTAAAAAACTCCCAGAAACCTTGTTATGTAAGGATTGTAGCTATTGGATAGCAAAAATGCTTAGAATTATTGCTCTGTCTAGGTTGGAGCGATTTTTTCCCTTTATTTAGCGACAACTCTATTATTTAAAAAGAAAAGGTATAGTAGAAAAGTCGATAAAATTTATGGAATTAGACATGAAAGGAGAAAATGAATAGTCAATTTGAGCATCTACAACTACCAATAATTAGTATAGAATTACCGAAACGTATCAAAGGTGGTGGAGGTAGAGCTAGAAGAGATAACCGTAGTGTTCACGGTGGAAAGCTATTAACTGAAGTATCAACAATTATCGAAAGACCTCCTAAACAATATGCTCCGTTTGGTATTAATCCAAAACTTATATTTAAGTTGAAACTAAGAAGTAAAGATAGTTTGCAAGATAAGGAAGTAACTGATTCAGGACTTAATATCCTAGAAAAAGGTAGCAAGTCAGATGAAGCTATTGTTGTTTTTTCTTCAGATGATAATTTAACTGAATTTAGGCAAAGGTTAGAATCTTATAGTGGCTTAATTGATGATAGTCCTGAATATGGATATTTAGACGCTATTGAAGAATTAGTACCTCTAGAACCAAAAGATAGAATAGGACAGTTGTTAAGGTTAGAACCATTAGAACCTGGTGAATTAGTACCTCTTGACCTTGAGTTATGGCATACGGGTAATAGCGATCGCCTACCCTCAACTTACCTATCTATAACTACTTATCTTCACTTGCTAACTAGCTCAAAATATTCTCAAACAATTTATACAAATTCGGTAGTAGAAAGATTCAAAAGATTATCATTATGATGTGCTTCAAACCATAAAGCATCTGCACAAAAATCTATTCCTCCATCCCACTCAATATATCTACCACCCTCACCTAATTTTACTTGTGAAAAAACTCTGGTTTGGATAAAGAGACAAATATTCCACCTTGGTTAATAATAGCTTGAAAATCTACAATAATCTCACTGCCATTAGAATAAATAAGGCGCAGTTTGTAGTTAGATTCAGCAATTAAGTTGGTAATAATATAAGACATAATTAACTGCTATTTTAATAACTTAACGATACATCAAAAATATGTATGAATAATTGATTTTAAATTTGATTTCAAAAAAATATATTTATTTGAAAGTGGTTGATGATTAATTCAAAATATTCCATTAATTTAGATCGCACATTATAATGTGGGAAGGTTTATCTAGATTTTTACTAATGATGAATAACTTTTTGAATTACCTAAATAACCTGCCAGGTGCTGCCAAATTTTTGGGCATTTTCATCGTTGCGGTTCTGTTAACCATAGCTGTTTTTTTAGGAGTTGATTTACCAAACTCAGAGCCTGAACTAATTCAAGTTAACATAATTGTTCAAACAGATTCTGACGAACCAATACCAGGTGTTAATATTCAAGTTATAAGTAAAGGCGCACCAGTAAATTTATACACGGATAGTAATGGTTATGCCCGAGTTGAAATTCCTAGTCGTGGTGATGTAGATGTAGTATTGAGCAAAGATGGCTATGAAAGAAAGAAGGAAACTATAGACTTGGCCGTAGACCCAAATAGAAATCGAATATTTCGCCTAAATAAAAAGAAAGGAGGAGAGGGAAACACCTCAGAAAAGAAAATAAAATACCAGCATTTAACTACGCAAAATGATTTTGGGCCTTTAGCTCTTTCTATTCTTAAACCAGACTTGAATATACCAATGATTCAAAACGTTTTTTCAGATGCTTTAGGGATTAAATCACTTCCATTTGTTTATAAAAATCCGGTTGAAAAAACTGTTGAGAAGTTTCAACGTGAGACAGGAAATAAAGATGAAATTAATAAATATGTAGAAGCAGGAGTTGTATATGAATATGAACCAAGAAATTCTAAAATAGAAGCAATAGTTCCTGATAAGGATGATAAAAATAAAGTTGTTTCATTTTCATTGTCAGAAAACAGGTATAATCATCTCAAAGCAGAAGGTGAAACAGTTAATGGTGGTTCTTTTTTCTTTGCTCCTATTATTGCTCCTATTCAAACAGATAAATCTAATGCTCAGTACACATCTTTTGTATCATTTACACACGGTGAAGGAAAAAGTATTTTTCAATATCCTAAACTAGGAGACTTAAAAGGATTAGTTATTAAGGATGAGGTTTATAAAAGCCCCATTAACGACTTGTGGATTAAAAAAATCATGACAAGTAATCCAAATAATCGGGGTTTTTTAGCGTTTTCCTATCCATATTTTCAGGATGATTCAAAGGTGTGTTTTGATTGTGAATGTGGTAGTGGACGTTTCGGCATATCTTCTTGGTCTATTTTCAGATATACTCCTTCCCCTTATTTGAAATTTATTGATATTGAAAATAACACAGAATCAGCTTTAACTATTGAATCAGTTAAGTTTAAACTTTTTGACTCAGGTGAGTATAAATTGACTGTAGCAGATGAAAGAAGTTCTTTGTTTAGAAGCATTCCAGACAAAGAGTACGAAACTAATCTAGTATTAAAAACAGGAAGACACCTTTTGATTCCTATTGAATTTGGTTTTAGTACAGAACCTCACAAAAATCTAGCTCTGATAGATGTTGAAGATTCTGAAAAAAAAAGCATTTCTAGATTAAATAAGCTTTACATTGCTAAGTCTTTATCTGTAAAAGATATTTATTCAGTTCTAGCTAAAAATATAAGTGATCAACAGAAAACTGAAGTTTTAATGGAAAGCAAGTCTTTTTCCAATTCTTTTATAAAACAGTCAACATCAATAGGAGATTTACTCGAATCTATGCCTGAAAGATTTGCTGTTGGTCCTGTTATTGAAGTTACCGCCATTAAAATTGATGGTGATTTTGTTACCTTAAGACCACCAGGCGATCAACCCAGTATATATATATCCAAGTATTTCGAGGGCGGCAGTTGTCCGTATCTAACAATTTATGACTACACTAAAAACACCTGGTTTGATTTAGGAACAGTTTTATATAACAGACACAATAAAAATTTACAGGGAGAAGAAATTCATATCCTTGGCAATAGCAATATCACTAAACTTAGACTTGAAGAAAGAGAAAAGGAAATAACATTTATTGATTCAATTACTATTAAATATATAGATAATCACGATGGTCTGGAACACGAAGTCAATTTAAACGAACCTAATTTGAATTCCGCAGATGGTGTCTATATGCAGCTTTTTGAAGGAGATTCATTTGAGATTGACCTAACTACTCTCATTCCATCTGAGTCTTCCAATATTAGGCTTAAAATAAATGGGTATTATCAACCTACAATTTAGTAAGATTTTCAAGATACCTCTTTATGTTTATTTGTCAAAAAATACTACTTAATTATACTGCTTCAATTTCAAAATAAAGGGTGGGAGTTAACCCACCCTCAACTAACTTAATTTACTGAATAATTAAGGTTTAAAGCCTCTCTTTTAAAGGAGAAAAAAGAAAAAATTTTCCTTTTAGTCAATTATCTCCTTGAAAAGAAAAGGTAATTATTCATTATTAATTGCTCAACTACTTCCCAACACCAACTGGCATACCCAAAATATCCTCAATCTTCGGCATCTCCTCCAACGGAATAACCCGACCTTCATCCTCAAAACCAGCAATTTGATCGAAATTCAAATACCGATACAAATCTGCCGCAAACGGATCGACTTTCTCCTTCATAATTTCCAAATACTCATCCACACTAGGTATCCGACCCAACAACGCACACACCGCTGCCAACTCAGCAGAACCCAAATAAACACGAGCGCCTTTACCCATACGGTTATTAAAATTCCTGGTCGAAGTTGAGAACACAGTCACGCCATCTTTCACCCGTGCTTGATTTCCCATACACAAGGAACATCCAGGCATTTCTGTCCGCGCACCAGCAGCAGCAAATACACCATACATTCCCTCTTCACGCAACTGTTTCTCATCCATCCGAGTTGGCGGACAAATCCACAAAACTCCCTTCACCGGACCTGCACCTTCCAATACTTTGGCAGCAGCACGATAGTGACCGATATTCGTCATGCAGGAACCGATAAACACTTCATCAATTTTATCTCCCGCACATTCCGACATCAATTTAATATTATCCGGGTCATTGGGTGCTGCCACAATAGGTTCCTTAATCTCATTCAAATCTACCTCAATAATTTCCGCATACTCAGCATCTGCATCCCCAGACATTAATTCTGGGTTTGCCAACCATTGCTCCATCTTAGCAACTCGACGCATAATAGTCCGTGCATCTGGATAACCCCGTGCCACCATATTTTTCAACAACGTAATATTAGAACGCAGATACTCAGAAACAGTCTCTGTACCCAATTTAATCGTTGAACCAGCACAAGAACGTTCCGCAGTAGCATCAGTCAATTCAAAAGCTTGCTCAACCTTCAAATCTGGCAAACCTTCCATTTCCATAATTCGTCCGGAGAACACATTTTTCTTGTTCTCTAGCGCAACAGTTAACAACCCTTTTTGAATTGCTACATAGGGAATAGCATTCACAATATCCCGCAATGTTACGCCCGGTTGTAACTTACCCTTAAACCTGACCAAAACAGATTCTGGCATATCCAACGGCATTAAACCCAGAGCTGCTGCAAAAGCTACCAAACCAGAACCAGCAGGAAAAGAAATTCCCAGAGGAAAACGGGTATGAGAGTCGCCACCAGTTCCCACCGTATCCGGTAATAACATCCGGTTTAACCAAGAGTGAATAATTCCATCTCCCGGACGCAACGCTACTCCACCGCGAGCAGAAAAGAAATCTGGTAACTCTTTGTGAGTCTTAATATCAACTGGTTTGGGATAAGCAGCAGTATGACAGAAACTCTGCATTACTAAGTCGGAGCTGAAACCTAAACAGGCGAGTTCCTTCATTTCATCCCTGGTCATAGGTCCGGTAGTATCTTGAGAACCCACTGTTGTCATCAATGGTTCGCAAGCTGTTCCCGGACGAACTCCTGGTAAACCGCAAGCTTTACCCACCATTTTCTGTGCCAAAGTGAAACCTTTACCTGTTTCTGCTGGCATTTGGGGACGGGTGAATGCAGTGCTGGTCTCTAATCCCAGAGCGTTGCGAGTTTTGTCGGTGAGGGTACGCCCAATTAATAGGGGAATACGTCCACCTGCTTGTACTTCATCGAAGATAGTTTCTGGTTTGAGGGTGAATGTGGAAATTATTTCCCCTGCTTCGTTAGTTATCTCGCCTTTGTAGGGATGAATAGTTATTACCATTCCTGTTTCCATTTTGGTAACATCACATTCGATGGGTAATGCGCCAGAGTCTTCAGCAGTATTGAAGAAAATAGGAGCAATTTTACCACCGAGAATATATCCACCAGAGTGCTTATTGGGAATATGGGGAATGTCTTCTCCAATATGCCATAACACGGAGTTACAGGCAGATTTTCGGGATGAACCAGTACCGACAACATCTCCAACGTAGGCGACTGGATGACCTTTTTGTTTTAATTCCGCAATAGTTTTCAACCCTTCCGGCATTTTTGACTCTAGCATAGCTAATGCGTGGAGTGGGATGTCAGGACGGGTGGTAGCATGGGGGGCCGGTGAAAGGTCGTCGGTGTTGGTTTCCCCAGGAACTTTGAAGACAGTGACTTTTATTGTTTCTGGGAGTTGGGGGCGAGTGGTAAACCATTCTGCTGCTGCCCAAGAATCTACTACTTGTTTGGCGTAGGGGTTGGTTTGTGCCAATTCTATAACATCGTTGAAGGCATCGTAGACTAGCAGAATTTTGCTTAAAGCTTTAGCTGCTGTATTTGCTAGTTCAGAATTTTCTGATTTGAGTAGCTCAATCAGAGATTGGACGTTATAACCGCCAACCATTGTTCCTAATAGTTCCACTGCGTAGGTGGGGGAAATTAGGGGACTGGTAATTTCTCCTTTAGCAATACCTGTGAGAAATCCCGCTTTGACATAAGCTGCTTCATCTACTCCAGGCGGTACGCGATCGCGCAGTAATGCCATTAACTTTTCTTCTTTTCCCGTAGGTGGATTTTTCAGCAGTTCACATAATTCTGATGTTTGTTGGGCATCTAGTGGCAGTGGTGGAATTCCTAAATCTGCCCGTTGTTTAACGTGATTGTCATAGTTGTCTAACATTGTTCAGGTGTCCTCCTGGTTTACATTGTCATTTTAGATATTTTTTTCAGGGATTTAGTATGATGCAATATCCCACCAATACAATATAGAATGGTAACGTAACTAAAAAAACAGTGGATTTTAATACTTCATTATTGCTTTTCCAGTTGTCTTTTTTATAGAAACTATTGTCTATAAGATTATTGTCGCTACCCTTAGTAGGGCTTAAATCCGAGGGCAAATATTAAACCATTACCTAAAATCTATTTACCTTCTTCATCAAAATTTTATATAAATAGTTTATCTAGACTATATTTGTGTGCTATAAATCTATTTACTTTCTTCATTAAAACTTTATATGAATAGTTTATCTAGACCATATTTGTGTGCTATGGCTAATTTTCGATTGCTACCGATATGAAATTATTTGTGTGAGCAATTGCCTTTTTTGTGGCCGTGGCTTACATAGCTAATCTTGTCATATTATTTACCTACTTTAATATTCACAAATCTTTATCAAATATATTAAAAAAAATTTACAAATTACTTTAAAATTTAATTATAAAGATTAAAATAAGTTGGTACTGAAATACTGACAATATATTACAAGATTATTGTCAGGTATCAATTGGGGTGTGATAATTTTTTCAGGTGCTATTTGATTTGAAAATGTAATAAATGCAACTTTATAGAATTAGGGAAAGCTAATTATTTCAGATAAATAGTATAACAGAGTTAGCAAAGAAATCAGAAAAGACAATCAACATAAAATAGTCATAATACAAATTTATAAATAAATTCAAAAGTTAAAATATAGGTTTTAAGTAAGATATGAAAAAAAGAGAAAATGAAGAATTGTGGAAGGATATTGCTGAAGTAATGCCAGTAGCAATAGTAATTAGCCATGCAGTTGATGGTTTGATACTTTTCCATAACAAACTCTTTGAATTCACCTTTGGAGTTCCTGGTAAAAAATTAATCGGTCGTCCCAAATCAGATTTTTACTGTAATCCCCAAGAATGTGAATTGTTGTTCGCAAATCTGCATCAAGAAGGTGTAGTGCGAGACCGCGAAGTGTACTTAAAAAAAGCAGATGGCACAGCATTTTGGGCTAAGACATCAATGCATTCCATCAAGTTTAATGGGGAAACGGCAATACTGTCAATATTTTTGGACATCTCAGAACGCAAATTTGCCCAACAGTCACTAAAAAGACAAGCTTTAACTTTTGAGAATATCTATGATGGGGTAATTCTTACGGATATTCATGGTCATATTATTGATTGGAACCCAGCAGCAACTAGAATGTTTGGCTATAGCAAAACTGAAGTTTTGGGTAAGACTCCAGCTTTTTTACACAAACCACAAGAAGCTGCTGTATTAACTCAGCAAATTCTTAAAAAGATGAAGGAAGATGGTCGCTGGGTAGGAGAAATAAACTTTATTCGCAAAGATGGCAGTGAAGGCGTATGTGAAACTATAGTTGTGCCGATGCTAGATAAATCTCATCGGATAGTTGCAACTATAGGAGTTAACCGAGATATTACAGAGCAAAAGCAAGCGCAAGTAAATGAAGATCTACTCTTAGAACGCCTCAAATCTCGCGAACGTCAACAAGCAGCAGTAGCATTGTTAGGGCAAAAAGCTATAGCAACATCAGATTATCATACACTGCTTGATACAGCAGCCACTATAGTTGCCAAAACTTTGAATGTAAAATTTAGCAAAATTCTAGAGTTGTTACCTGGAAATAATGCTCTGCTCCTCCGTGCTGGAGTAGGTTGGAAAAAAGGATTGGTTGGTAAAGCTACAATTACTGCTGCCAGAGAAAAGTCTCAAGCTGGTTATACTCTTTTTGTTAACAAACCAGTTATTATCAAAGACTTGCCTGTGGAAACTAGCTTTTCAGGTTGTCCTATCCTACATAACCATCACATAGTTAGTGGTGCTACTATCATCATACCTAACTTGAAAATTACAGCATATCAAACAACCGATGCCGAACCTACTCACAAAGCTTGGGGTATTTTGGGGGTTCATAGTTGTGAACATCGAGAATTTACCCAGGATGAAATATACTTTCTCGAAGCGATCGCCAATATTTTAGCAACTGCCATTGAGCGTCATGCGAATGAGGAACACTTGGAACTGATGAAACGGGCTCTTGATAGTAGTAACAATGGCATCGTGGTCACTGATGCTACTCAGCCAGATAATCCCATTATTTATGTTAATCCTAGTTTCCAACGGATCACAGGTTATAAAACTGAAGAACTAATTGGAAAAAATTGTCGATTTTTGCAGGGAAAATCAACAAATCAGCTAGCAATTTCTAAGTTAAAAAATGCGATTTTACATGGTCAAGAATGTCATGTTATTTTGCAAAATTCACGGAAAGATGGCACAAATTTTTGGAATGAACTCTTCGTTGCACCAGTTTACAACTCTCAAAAGCATTTAACACATTTTATTGGTATTCAAACAGATGTTACCGAAAGATTCCGTTGGGAAGCAGAATTATTTATTAAGTCCCAAGCTTTAGAAAAATTTAGTTCTAGTCTCAAGCAACTACATAGAATTGCTACTTGTAATTACAATAATATAGAAGAACTTTTTGCTGATTATCTCCAAGCTGGTTGTGAAATTTTCGGCACGGATACTGGCGTTATTGGTGAAGTAAAGGAGGAATTATATATGATCAGAGCTGTACAATCACAACAAGATTATTTTGTACCAGGAAGAAAATTTAATTTATGTGATATTTTATGTCACAGAGTAGTTAAAGAACAAAGAACAATCTGTATTTATGATTTAGACCCCTCGGAAGCAAAAAGTATGCCAATAAAACTATATATTGGTACTCCAATATTTGTAAATCATCAAATCTATGGTACTTTATGTTTCTTATCTCCCCAAGGAAGAACTAAAGCATTTGAATACTACGAAGAAGAAATTATTGAATTAATGGCTCAAGGAATTGGCAAATTTATTACAGCTCATCAAATAGAGTTGGAACGTCAGCAAGCTGAAGTGTTACTCCGAGAAAGTGAAAAACGTTACCGTCGTTTAGTAGAATATTCACCAGAAGCAATATTAGTAATTTGGATGGAAAAAATTGTCTATATCAATACTGCTGGCGCTCATTTACTTGGAGCAAAATCTCCAACAGAAATTATCGGTCAATTGATCTGGAAATTTATTCACCCAGACTACATAGAATTAGAGAAGCAAAGACTGCAAAAAGTTCAGGACCAAAGACAACAAACACATTTAGAAGAAGAAAAGTTAATCACCCTGGATAGAAAAATTATAGATGTCGAAATAACTGGAATACCCTATACTTATTATGACAAGGATGCAGTGCAGATAATTATTAGAGATATTACTCAACGCAAACAAGCACAGCAAAAACTGCTCCATGATGCTCTTCATGATGCACTGACAGGTTTACCAAACCGTACCTTATTATTTGATAGATTAGAACAAGCACTGCGTAGGTCTAGACAACATTTAGATTATGAGTTTGTTGTTCTGTTTCTAGATTTAGATCGGTTTAAAGTAATTAACGACAGCTTGGGACATTATATAGGAGATCAACTATTAATAGCGATCGCCAAGATACTCCAGAGTTGTATTAAAGCATCTGACACTCTGGCGAGATTAGGAGGAGACGAATTCACAATATTATTAGAATATCCACCGGACATTAGCTATGCTGCTAGAGTAGCTCATAAAATTAATCAAAAACTTGCCAAACCTATTTATATTGAAGGACATGAAATTTTTACTACAGCTAGTATTGGCATTGTTCACAGTCGCGGAAATTTTGCTAATCATACCGATAAAAATCATCCCCCTATCTGTCCTATCTACAACAACCCAGAAGACTTACTACGAGATGCAGACATTGCTATGTATAGGGCTAAAGCTTCTGGTAAAGCCAGACATGAAGTATTTGATTTGATCATGCACGACCAAGCTATATCCTTGCTGGAGCTAGAAAATGACCTCCGACGAGCTGTAGAAATGATTAAAAAAGATCCAGCTAATTCTCAATTTGTCTTAAATTACCAGCCAATTATTTGTTTATCTACAGGTAAAATTACAGGTTTTGAAGCTTTGATACGTTGGCATCATCCAAATAAAGGCTTGATTTCTCCAGGACAGTTTATTCCTCTGGCAGAAGAAACTGGTTTAATTGTTCCTTTAGGAATGTGGGTATTACGAGCTGCTTGTCATCAATTAAATATTTGGCAGCAAAAGTTCTTTGGACATAAGCATCAAGAAAACAATTGTCAGTTTATAGTTAATAACACTCACGAAATATCCTCAACATCTAACTGTTTATCCCAAGTTAACAATGGCAATGGCAATGGTAATGGCAATGGCAAATGTTATACTAATTGCCCTGCGTTTAATTCTACTTGTGAATTTCCTAACGACAATTTGACCATGAGTGTTAATCTTTCTAGTAATCAAATTTCACAACCAAATTTAGTAGAAGAAATTGAGGAAATTTTGCAAGCAACAGACTGTAAACCTAATTGTTTGAAACTTGAAATTACCGAAACAGTGATTATGGAAAATGTGATTTTAGCAACCACAGTATTGAATCAATTGAAAAATCGAAATATTAAATTATCAATTGACGACTTTGGTACAGGTTATTCATCATTAAGTTATCTACACCAATTCCCAATTAATAGTCTAAAAATCGATCGCTCTTTTGTTAGTCCATTAGACTCGGATGTTACTGGTCAGTCGTTAAAAATTGTCAGTGCCATTACTGCACTAGCTCATAATTTAGGTTTAGACATAGTTGCAGAAGGAATAGAAACTCAAGAGCAAATGCAACAACTAAAGCAGCTTAAATGTGAAAAAGGACAAGGATATTTATTTTCAAAGCCAGTGGATAGTTACCAAGCAACTAAACTACTTCATAATTTTAACTATCATCAAATATTGCATTTGTAAGCATTTCCTGCGGAATGCTGCGCAAACAGCGGTCAGCAGTCAGCTATCAGCTATCAGCTCTTAGAAGTAATTATTGATTAGAAATAGGCGTGGAAATTAAAAATAAAATCAATTATTATCCATAAATTGTCAATTATTTCTCCCTGTTCCCTGTTCCCTCTTTTATCAAAATAACATGGGTCTAAAACCCCGCCTTTTAAAGCGCAATATTTTTGGAGAGTTGCTCACGCATCCCCGTTACAAAAATCACTTCTGACTGAAATGAAGTGTGTCTTACATTCTGGAGGGGCTGTGTGCGGAATTACTTCCACACAGTAGGCGCCCCGTAGGGGACCTCAGAATTACACACTCGCTTCTGACTTCTGACTTCTGACTTCCTTAAGGAGATGTCTACTACTCACATTACTGATAGCTGAATGCTTACAATATTTTGCATAAGTCCTGATATTATTTGGTAATATTATTTCTGATGAATTAAGTTAATAATTTATATAATTAATAGTGGCAATAATCAGTACATTTCCCAATATTTTTGTCCAAGTTTTTCTAGTCGGAACATGGTTAGGAGTTATTTTAATTTTTGCTGAAGTACTTAACCGCTTTGCCAAAGTAGACCCAGAAGTATCACGAAAAGTAGTTCATATTGGCACAGGTAATGTAATTCTATTAGCTTGGTGGTTACAAATTCCGGCATGGGTAGGTATTATGGCTGGAATTCTCTCAGCAGCGATCGCTTTAATTTCCTACAGATTTCCCATTCTTCCCAGTGTTAATAGTGTGGGACGCAAAAGCTTAGGCACATTTTTCTATGCAGTTAGCATTGGCATTCTTATCGGTTGCTTTTGGTTTCTCAAACAACCTCAATATGCCGCTCTGGGTATTTTAATTATGGCTTGGGGCGATGGTTTAGCTGCTGTTATTGGTCAAAATTTTGGCAAACATCCTTATCAAGTTTGGGGGATGAAGAAAAGTTGGGAGGGTTCCCTAACTATGTGTTTGGTTAGTTATATTATTTGTAGTTTGATTCTTTTGGCAGTACAAGGCAATATTTGGCAAACCTGGGTAGTTGCTATTCCTGTGGCGTTAGGTGCAACTGCTTTGGAGACTCTATCAAAAGTTGGTATCGATAATTTAACTGTGCCACTGGGTAGTGCTGCTCTATGCTTTGTGCTAAATCAATTTTTATAGAGGTAGGGAATAGTTCAACAATTAATAATTAATAATTAATAATTAATAATTAACAATGACCTCTCCTTGAAAAGAAGAGGATTGACTCAAAGAAAAATTTTTTCTCTCTTGGTCGATTGGATATGGTTAAGAAACCCATCCATCCCACCCTACGGGAAACTGCGCTTTATATGTTGCGTAGCAAAACGACCGCTTGTTTCTCCTTTAAAGGAGAGGCTTTAAACATTCTTAGGTAGCGCGGTGGTAGGTGTAAATTTAAGAAGAAACACTGGAACTGGCGGAAATTTGAGATATTTCTTCAACTAATTTCTCAAAATGTTATTGAATTCTGCTAATTACTTAATTGTTGAAGTTTTGCATAAATTATAGAATTTGGGGATTTAAACCCAAGCTTTTCCTGACGGAATGCTCCGTAAACAGATACCTAATTATATGGGCAAATTTTTAGGCTGATAGCTGTTAACGTAGTTCCTCCGGAGGAGGCTAGCTGATAGCTAGTAGCTAGTTAAAACTAATAAAATCAAGCCTCATTAAATAACCATAATCAATTTTGTTTCCGGTGAAACTTGAGGGATGTTGTATACAAAGTCCCTACATTATGGTTAATTAGTTGTGACTTGATATTATTAGTTCTGACAAAATTTATTTTTTTTCTACTAAGCTAAAAATTTTACTGAACCTTTTGTATTAATCTGCCCAATTAGGTCCGTGATAAGGGTCTCCTTCAAAAGGATTTACACCAGTCATTGGATACATATCATCGCTAGGACCAAAAATGCGACTAATTGCTTCTGATATGTAAACAACAGCCTTTTCAATAGATTGGAAAATACTCATAATTGTTACCCCTTTTTTGTCAATCAAACTTTGATTTCCTCAACACTTTTATTCTAGCTGCTTCTTCTCTGATTTGATGATCGTTATAACATTTGTTTAAAGGTTGTATTATTTCGCAACTACTTCCGACAGGGATCGAGATAAAATGTAAATAATTTAGGTATTATCTTTAGAATAATTTACTTTAAACTTGTATTATCTTAGGTAAAAAAACTCACACAATTACCCATGTTCTCCTTAAACTGTAGTATAACATTTTGACTCCAAAAATATTAAATGCGCTACCGATTATAATTAAAGTTACTATATTTATCGCCAATAAATTTTGATATACAGCCTTATCTGGCTAGAAATAACTTTATGAAGTGAAATAAGTAGAAGATTTACTAATAGTTTTACAGACAATTATCAAAATCACCTGGACAGATATAGTAAAAATTACTATAATTAACTAGCTATCAGCTATCAGCATTTTCCGTACCGGAATGCTCCGCAAACAGTTAGCCTCTTGTAGAGGAACTGCGTTAACAGCTTTTTGACCTTGGGTTTATACCCCGGCAACTAATGTGCCAGATGGTTGAGTCGGGGTTGAAATCTCCGACGAGGGCGTAAAAAACAGTCAATCATGCTGACCGCTGACCGCTGACTGCTGACTGCTATTTAAAATCAAGAGTTTAGTTAGGAAGTTGTCCAATGACACAAGAAGACCGAGAACTTTCTCTCTCACCAGAAGATTACAGTTTGTTAACAGACCTCTACCAACTAACAATGGCAGCTTGTTATATTGGGGAGGAAATAGACCAACGGCAAGCTAATTTTGAAGTATTTGTGCGAAGACTCCCGGTAGGTTTTGGCTATCTCATTGCCATGGGTTTAGCACAAGTATTAGACTATTTAGAAAAATTTCGATTTAACCCCGCACAAATTAAGGCTTTAAAGTCAACTGGGATATTTGCCAATGTGCCCGATAAATTTTGGTCGGTTTTGGCAGAAGCTAAATTTACTGGAGATGTATGGGCAGTACCAGAAGGAACAGCCATATTTCCGAACCAACCTCTATTGCGGATAGAAGCTCCACTTTGGCAAGGACAGTTAGTGGAAACATATCTATTGAATACTCTCAACTACCAAACTTTAATTGCCACCAAAGCAGCTAGAATGCGGGATATTGCAGGTAATGATGCAAAGTTATTTGAATTTGGCACTAGACGCGCATTTAGTCCCCAAGCTAGTGTTTGGGCGGCTCGTGCTGCTTTAGCAGGTGGGATGGATGCTACTTCTAATGTTTTGGCAGCTTTGAAATTAGGTCGCAAACCTGTAGGTACAATGGCTCATGCTTTGGTGATGGCAATATCTGCTGTTGAGGGTACGGAGGAGGATGCTTTTCATGCTTTTCAACGATATTTTCCTGAAGCACCCCTATTGATTGATACTTACGATACATCGGCAGCTACCCGTTTATTAGCACAACGAGTTAAGCAGGGTGATATGCAGGTGAGTGGGGTAAGGTTAGATTCAGGAAATTTAGGCCAATTATCTCAGGAGGTACGAGCGCTACTACCAGAAGTGACAATTTTTGCTAGTGGAGATATAGATGAGTGGGAAATAGCTAGACTTCAGCGGGAGAATGCTTGCATAGATGGGTATGGTATTGGTACTAAGTTGGTAACTGGTGTTCCTGTCAATGGAGTTTATAAATTGGTAGAAATAGATGGCATCCCGGTGATGAAAAATTCTACGGGGAAAGTGAGTTATCCTGGTCGAAAACAAATATATAGATATCTGGAAAATGGTCAATTGAAACAGGATTATTTGGGATTAATGGACGAAGATGTATCGAATCAAACAGAACATCAGACTGATTCTTTCATAAAATTAATGTCACAAGTAGTTAAAAATGGGAAAATCGTGCAAAAATCAGAAAATCTAGAAGCGATCGCTAAACGTACCGCTGCTTCTGTTGCTAGTTTACCTCCAGAAATTCGTAGTCTAGAAAGTCCTAATTTGTTACCAATGAAAATTTCTGATAACTTACAAGAACTTACACAAAAAACTAAAGAATTGAGAATTGAGAATTGAGAATTATTAATTAATAATTATCTCTTCTGTAATATTAAGAATTGAGAATAGTTAATTAATAATTACTTCTTCTGTAATATAAGAATTGGTTAAAAAGAATTTTTGAACCCTTGAAAGGAGAAGCCTTATATCATGGCTGGAAAAGAATTGAGAATTGAGAATTTAGAATTGAGAATAGTTAATTAATAATTACTTCTTCTGTAGTATAAGAATTGGTTAAAAAGAATTTTTTAACCCTTGAAAGGAGAAGCCTTATATCATGGCTGGAAAAGAATTGAGAATTGAGAATTTAGAATTGAGAATAGTTAATTAATAATTACCGAAAAATTCAGGTATAAAGCCTCTCCATTCATGGAGAAAAAGCGGTCGTTAGCGGAGCTTCCCGAAGGGTGGGATGGCGAGGTCTCCTCGCCATATCCAATCGACCAAGAGAAGAAAAAAAATCCTTTGCTCTAATCCTCTTATTTATAAGAAAAGGTAATTCTAAATTATTAATTCTAAATTATTGAACTATTCTATATATAGAAGGATTAGTTAAAAGAAAAGAGTTTTTTGGTAAAAAAGAACAGAAAAATTTGAGAATTAAAATAGGTGTATTAATTTCAGTTAATTATCAAGATTAAATTATGAATAATTCCCAAGTATTATCAGGTTTAATGGGTGTGTGTATTGGAGATGCTTTAGGCGTACCTGTAGAATTTTCCAGTCGCAACGAAAGAACAATTAAACCTGTTACAGAAATGATTGGTTATGGCGCACATAATCAACCACCGGGTACCTGGTCAGATGATAGTTCAATGACATTATGTTTAGCTGAATGTCTGTGTGAAGGATTTGATTTAGAAGCGATCGCTCGCTCTTTTTATCGGTGGCGTTATGAAGATTATTGGACTCCTCATGGTAAAGTTTTTGATATTGGAGGTACTACTGCTGGAGCTATTTCTCGGATTAAAAAAGGTGTCTCACCAATAGAAGCTGGAGGTAAAGAAGATAGAAATAATGGTAATGGTTCGCTAATGAGAATTTTACCCCTAGTTTATAACTATAAAAACGTTGAATTTTCAGATTTAATTCAGCAAGTCCATGACTGTTCTTGTATAACTCATGGTCATTTAAGGTCGCAAATGGCTTGTGGTATTTATATCAGTATAGCTATTTGTTTATTACAAAGTTTAGAAGTAAAGAAAGCATATTTACAAGGAATTGAAAATATTCAACAAATATATTCACAAGAAAAGTATGCAGGAGAAATATCTCGTTTCCGAAAAGTACTGGATGGAGAAATTGAAACTCTACCTGTAACCAGAATTCATGCAGGTGGTTATGTATTGGATACATTGGAAGCTTCTTTATGGTGTTTATTAACTACAAATTCTTTTGCCGAAGCTGTTCTAAAAGCGGTGAATTTAGGAGAAGATACAGATACAACCGGAGCCGTAACAGGAGGTTTAGCAGGAATTTATTATGGTATAGAAAATATGCCAAATGAGTGGATAGAAGTTATTGCTAGAAAAGATGATATAGTCAATTTAGCTAATCGTTTAGAAACTGCTATAGCAATCAGGAATTAGATGGGAGAATTGAGGTGTTTCTTTAAAGTATAGAATTTAGCATTTATCTGATTCTTATCTATTCGTTTCTTCCCTATTCCTTATTCCCTAAAACCGTCGTTCTCAAGGCAGTAAATTTAGGAGAAGATACAGATACAACTGAAGTAGTAACAGGAGGTTGAGCAGGAATTTATTATGGTATGGAAA
>JAAHGF010000010.1:27546-28089 GCA_010672585.1 Okeania sp. SIO1I7
TATTCGTTTCTTCCCTATTCCTTATTCCCTAAAACCGTCGTTCTCAAGGCAGTAAATTTAGGAGAAGATACAGATACAACTGAAGTAGTAACAGGAGGTTGAGCAGGAATTTATTATGGTATGGAAAATCTGCCTAATGAGTGGATAGAAGTTATTGCTAGAAAAGATGATCTAGTTAATTTAGCTATTCGTTGAGAAACTGCTATAGCAATCAGGAATCAGATGGGAAAATTGAGGTTTTCCTTTAAAGTATAGAATATAGGAGTTATCTGATTGATATATATTCGTTTCTTCCCTATTCCTTATTCCCTAAAACCGTCGTTCTCAAGGCAGTAAATTTAGGAGAAGATACAGATACAACTGAAGTAGTAACAGGAGGTTGAGCAGGAATTTATTATGGTATGGAAAATCTGCCTAATGAGTGGATAGAAGTTATTGCTAGAAAAGATGATCTAGTTAATTTAGCTATTCGTTGAGAAACTGCTATAGCAATCAGGAATCAGATGGGAAAATTGAGGTTTTCCTTTAAAGTATAGAATTTAG
>JAAHGF010000010.1:28189-66526 GCA_010672585.1 Okeania sp. SIO1I7
AATGAGTGGATAGAAGTTATTGCTAGAAAAGATGATCTAGTTAATTTAGCTATTCGTTGAGAAACTGCTATAGCAATCAGGAATCAGATGGGAAAATTGAGGTTTTCCTTTAAAGTATAGAATTTAGCATTTATCTGATTCTTATATATTCATTTCTTCCATCCATACCTATTCCTTATTCCCTAAAACAGCTATTCTCAAATCAGTAAATTTAGAGGTGTTCCTTTAAAGTATAGAATATAGGAGTTATCTGATTGATATATATTCGTTTCTTCCCTATTCCTTATTCCCTAAAACCGTCGTTCTCAAGGCAGTAAATTTAGGAGAAGATATAGATACAACTGAAGTAGTAACAGGAGGTTTAGCAGGAATTTATTATGGTATAGAAAATCTGCCAAATGAGTGGATAGAAGTTATTGCTAGAAAAGATGATCTAGTTAATTTAGCTATTCGTTGAGAAACTGCTATAGCAATCAGGAATCAGATGGGAAAATTGAGGTTTTCCTTTAAAGTATAGAATTTAGCATTTATCTGATTCTTATATATTCATTTCTTCCATCCATACCTATTCCTTATTCCCTAAAACAGCTATTCTCAAATCAGTAAATTTAGAGGTGTTCCTTTAAAGTATAGAATATAGGAGTTATCTGATTGATATATATTCGTTTCTTCCCTATTCCTTATTCCCTAAAACCGTCGTTCTCAAGGCAGTAAATTTAGGAGAAGATATAGATACAACTGAAGTAGTAACAGGAGGTTTAGCAGGAATTTATTATGGTATAGAAAATCTGCCAAATGAGTGGATAGAAGTTATTGCTAGAAAAGATGATCTAGTTAATTTAGCTACTCGTTTAGAAACTGCTATAGCAATCAGGAATTAGATGTGAAAACTGAGGTGTTTCTTTAAAGTATAGAATCTAGCAGTTATCTAATTCTTATGTATTTATTTCTTTCCTCCATACCTATTCCTTAAAAAGAGTGGTTTTAAATGAATATAGACTTTAACTTTAAAGGCAGCTTTGGTATTAATATTTAATTCTGACTCAATTAGTAAAGCTTTTAGCTTTAAATAAAAGCAATAGCTTATGGCTGAATCCTGACCGCTGAATGCTGACTTATACCCTATTTTTTAGTAATAAAGCTGATAGCTGACCGCTGACTGCTGTTTGCGCAGCATTCCGCAGTAAATGCTTACTTAGGAACTGATACAAAATCAAAAAAAATGACTCAAATTGCTTTATTCGGTACCAGTGCCGATCCACCAACATCCGGACATGAAAGAATTATTAAATGGCTTTCCCAAAACTTCGACAAAGTAATAGTTTGGGCATCAGATAATCCCTTTAAATCACATCAAACACCCCTCAAACAACGTTCGGCAATGTTATCAATTTTGATTGAAAATATTGACTCTAATAAAAACAATATTTCTCTCAATTCAGAATTAAGTAGTCGTCGTACTATAGAAACTGTTGAACGTGCTAGAAAAAAATGGGATAATGCTGAATTTACTTTAGTAGTAGGTTCAGATTTAGTCAAACAATTACCAAGTTGGTATAAAATAGAAGAGCTTTTGCAGAAAGTAAGATTATTAGTTGTACCTAGAAAAGGTATTACAATAGAAGAGGCAGATTTGCAAAAGTTAAGAGAACTAAATACAGGAGTAAAAATAGCTTCTTTAGAAGTTCCTAATGTTTCCTCATCCGCATATCGCGAGGAAGGAGACCCAGCAATTATTACGCCTCCCATTAAAGATTATATATATCGGGAGCAGTTGTACAAATGCCAGGACGCGACTATAGAAAAAGTGTAAATGATCAAAATAATAAAGCAGATTTTAAAGTAGGAGTAGATAACGTAATTTTTTCTGTCGATACTCAACAAAACCGCTTATTGGTTTTATTAGTAATGCGACAAAAGGAACCATTTATTAACTACTGGAGTTTGCCAGGTACATTAGTAATACAAGGAGAATCTTTAGAAGCAGCAGCTTATAGAATTTTAGCGGAAAAAATTAAGGTCAAAAATCTATATTTAGAGCAATTATATAGTTTTGGCGGTCCTGGTCGTGACCCCAGAGAATCTATTTATAATTGTCGATATTTATCAGTCAGTTATTTTGCTCTAGTTAGATTTGAAGAAGCAGAATTAATTGCCGATGGAGTAACAGGTATTGCTTGGTATCCTCTAGAACAAATTCCTCAGTTAGCATTTGACCATCAACAAATTATTGAATATGGATATCTCAGATTAAGAAATAAAATTGAATATAGTCCTGTTGCTTTTGATGTCTTACCAGAGCAGTTTACTTTAGGGGAATTATATCAACTTTATACAACTATTTTAGGAGACAATTTTTCAGATTATTCTAATTTTCGTGCCAAGCTATTAAAGTTAGGTTTCTTATCTGATACTGGAGTAAAAACATCACGGGGAGCAGGTAGACCAGCGAGTCTTTATCGGTTTGATATTGAAGCGTTTGCTTTGGTAAAAGATAAACCTTTAATATTTATTTGATCGGGCTAATGATGTACAAGTAAATATTGAAAAATTTGTAGTGCGGGCATCTTGCCCGCGATGGTTTTACCTCTTTTTTATCTTTGTTATTTATTGGTTAATTTGCAGCAATAAAGTTTGAGTAGTCCAAGTCGGACATCCACAACCAAAAAAGTCATAATCTTCTGTCCAAATTGCTGCGGGTAAAGCTAACGCTAGAGCAACTGTTTCCCAATCATTAGGGTCTCTAGGAATACGCTTTCTTGCTTCTGCTTCAAATGATTGATAATCATATAAAGGGAAAGTGGTAATTCTATTATTAATTAGTCCTAGAGCTACTTCTAATTCCAATTGTCCCTCTTCTTGAGTGAAGTTACCTTTATTAACTATTATAGAAATCCGCTTTTGTAATTCGTATTGAGCTTCATTTTTCATCTTTTCAGCTAAAAATAATTCTAAGCTTTGTGACCTAATTAAAGCTCTTCCCCGCTTTCTCAGCATTTCAGCCACTAAGATATTTGTATCAACAACTAGACGCATTCTTCCTCATCCTCAACTGCATTCATAAACATTGATACATATTCTTCTTCTGTTAATCCCATTTTAGTTAATCTTTGTTCCATAATTCTGTCAAGTTTTTCTGCTGCTTTATTGGCTGCTTCGTAATCGAGTTTACTACGCAGTGATGCTATTCTTTCTTCTGTTATTCCTGTGGGATGTAATGTTTTATCCACAATTCCGTCAAGTTCTTTTTTGGCTTTTTCGGCTGCTTCGCGATCGCCTATTGGATAATAATAACCAATAGTTTTTCCTTCATGCTCTATAGAAATAAGTTCTTTTTCAGCTAATAAAAATTGTTTTTCTAAGTCGTTGAATTTAATGTTTTTCATAATCCCTTTGGCTGTATTTTAGATTAATGAGTGTCTCAACTGTTAATTATTATATCTTAAGATAAGATTACTTCCAGGTGTAGTCAATAATTAATTTACTGCAAATTATGTAAAAGGTCGCACATCGGATGGATGAAAACCTAAGAAAATTTGACTTTTAGGAATACCTGCTTTTAGTAGATCGGATGCTATTCCATTTTAGGGTATCTATGAGATTACTTCAGGAATTACTTTGACATTCCTTTTTATTTTTTCTGTTTATAATTTTTGCTTTGATAGTCACAGTTTCCTGGTTGTCAGATTGAGCAACTCCTAAGTCTAGGAGATAATTTTGTAACTTTAATATTTCTTCAAGTTCCTGGTCGCGAAGTTGAGCGTTCCTTAAGTTTTCAATATAATCTTTTGGTTTTGATGTATCTCCAATTTCCTGGTTGCCAAGTTGAGCGTTCTTTAAGTTTTCGATATAATCTTTTGGTTTTGATGTATCTCCAATTTCCTGGTTGCCAAGTTGAGCGTTCTTTAAGTTTTCGATATAATCTTTTGGTTTTGATGTATCTCCAATTTCCTGGTTGCCAAGTTTAGTATCCCTTAAGTTTAGGAAATATTTTTGTGGCTTTGATAGATTTCCTACTTTCTGGTCGCGAAGTTGAGCGATCGCCAAGTCTAGGGGATGGTCTTTTAGCTTTAATATATCTCCATACAGGTTAATAGTATAGTTAACAGGTTCACTGAGTTCTTCTCTTTTTGGCAAATTTTCCAATTTTTTGTTGGATTCTAGTATTAAGTAACCATTAAGGAATATTGTTGCATTTGGGTTGTCTTTTTGCAGCTTTTTGAGAACATCACCTATATCCTTTTTACTCTCAAATATTATATTTTTTTCCTCAGTAGTAGTACAGTCATATACTGTTGGTTTATATAATATAGGTGGCACAATAAATATTGCTGTCGCTATAATTATCATCAATATAAAAGCAAGAGAATATATTCTAACTGGAGACTTTGAAGGTGCTGGTATTGGAGGTTTAGAATCGATCTTAATTTTTTCTATTTCTTCGAGTTCTAAACCATCCATACTTAAGAATAACTTATCAGAAGGAATAGCCGGATGTGGATCGCGGTGCTCCCAAAATTCTGTGTATCCTTCTATCAATTTCTGATGAATTTCCTCCATATTTTTTTGGGAAATTAAAACATTTTCTTGACTTTTAATTCCCTGAATAACAACTCCTTCAATTAGAAGTATTTCTCTCCCAAATTGATCTTTAAGAATCTCATCTCCTTCTTGAAAATTTAGGTCTTTTTGTGTTGCTTTTAAGATTCGATAAACTATCGTGAAATCTCCTACTTTTGAATCAACGATTTGTCTAATAAATCCCTTTTCTGGTTCTGTTAAATCTCCTGTTGTAACTCTTGCGAGTAAGTTTTCAGTCTTAGCTTCACAAATGAAATCAGGAGCTACAACTGTTGTGTAGTCAAGATAAGGATTACGGCTCACTAAAAAAGGCCAAACTTTAATACTCATGGTTATAATTTAATAAGTTTAGATTTTATATTGATGATAACTAATACTCTTTTACAGAAGCCAAAAGTTAAAAAACTGTACCTCACAACTCAGAGAATTGCTACAATAATATTTGTATGCAATTAGAACCAGAACCAGAATTATTGTTGCTGGTATGAAACGAAACAAAAACCATTTCTCAGCTTTTTTTGATGCTTTATATGCTCCTTGGTCATCTCCAAATCTCAGTTGTGTCTTAACTTGAGAGCCATAAACAATAGTGACAATTCCAAATGGTAAACAAAAAATAGCCTACCTCCCAAAAGCTAAACAGCATAGAATAGTTCGTAAAATTGCTGGTATTAGATAGTTAGGAACATTTCGTTTTGTAGGTGTCATTTTTACTTAAACCGTACTTTATATAATTGGCCAAATTTTAATCGTTTTGTCATCACTACCGCTAGCTAAAATTTGATTATCTGGACTAAAAGCTAGAGTAGTGATCATATCAGTGTGCTCAGTTAAAGTAGTTATTAAAGTTCCGGTTGATAAATTCCATACTTTGATTTCGCCATCATCACTTCCACTGGCAAGGAAGCGGTTATCTGGACTAATCGCCAGAGACCAAATTGCTCCGGTATGTCCTCTCAAAGAAAATTTGAGATTCCAAGTTTCCTTATCCCAAACACAAATAGTTTGATCGTCACCACCACTAACCAACATTTTACCATCAGAACTAAAGGCTAAAGCTTTTATAAAACTAGGATTAGGATGTTTTAAGGTAAGAAATTTATCATTATTGATAGGCAGTTCCCAAATCAGTATTTTCTTATCTGTACCACCAGTAGCCAAAGTATCCCAATTGGGAGTAACAGCAAGGGTATAAACCAACCCTTGATGTTCGCTTAAGGTGCGCATTACTCTGGCACCATTAGTTTCTAATTGCCAGATTTTCACTGTTTGATCGCGACTACTACTAATCAGTTTGCTTCCATCGGGACTAACAACAAACCCACTGATTTGCTCAGAATGTTCCTTCGACAGTTCATAAAAGAGTTTTCCTGTATGGGCATCCCATACCTTAATACTTTGATATGCACTGGCAGTAAACAGCTTTTGATCGTCTTGACTAAGATGTGCAACTACCCAACCTGGTTTTTCTCGTACAATTTCTTTCTGTAAATTTCTCCGTGCAACTTCCCAAAACAGAACGGTTCCGTCATCATTAGAACTGAAAAGAGTTTTACCATCAGATGTGAAACCAACCGAACACACTACTTTTTTATGTCTTCTAAAAGTATGGATGGAGGGAAGAGTAGGATGACTTTGTGTTCCTAAATTAGCTTCGGGAAATTGCTCCTCAAAATTCTTGAGACGTTTCAAGAAACTAATGACCAAGTGGTTATTTGCTGTTTCCCAATCTTCTACTTCATCAGCTCTTCCATTGGAAAAAGGATTTTTCACTCCCCATCGTGTAATCTTTTCTGAGGATGATTTTATAGCTTTATTTCCACCTGTTACTTTATCAATTAATACATAAGCAACAGGAATCTCTAGCTGGAAAAGTTCAGGAGTCGCACCTGGATTCTTTTTCATTGAGTCATCAGACTGGAGGGTAGCAAAGTCGAGACCAATAGAGCTTACAGGAATAAAACGGACTGGACAACCAGCATTAACTCTAAGATTGACGATATCATCCAACTCACGGACTTTGTCTCTGAGACGTTTTATTATGTCTGAAAGATTATAATGACCTTTAAGCAAATCCCACTTACTGATAACAAAATAAACTGGAATGTCTTTGTTAGCTTTATTTAGCAATTCCATCATGTTGGGTAAATCTGTCATGGATAACTGTGTAACCACTTCATTATCCTGGTCTTTTCCTTCCATTAATTTTAATAGTTTTAGACCATCAATCATCACCAACAGAGCATCTGCATTGTCAACTTCTTCTTTTTTCAAATTAACAGAGTCGTCTTCGTCAGATATAATCGCTCCCCCTCCATAGTCAATATAGGTAAACTTACAGACTTCAACGTTTTCAAGATTATGATCTTTGACATAACAAGTGAATGTTGTCCGTGTTAGAATTCTTGTACCAATAGGCCACTCTTCATTAGTATTAGCAATTTTTGAATAAATTTCCTTCAGTTTTTTACGCTGCTTATTATCGGATATTTCCAGGAAAAATCCTTCTTTGGTTGGGGTAGATAATTTCTTAAAAAGACTAGCTAAAAATACAGTTTTACCCGCCCCCGATGGTCCTAAAGTAATAATATTGTAATTTTTAATATCCATTTCTGGGCTTTTAACTTTGATAATGATTCCCTTATTACTTTGTTCTACCTTCTGATTATTTCAGATTCAGGAAAATCTTGGCTAAATTTATTGCTAATATATAAAAAGCTTGTCACAGCACTTTTCAAGGCTGTTTTTTTATCTTCAATTTCTTTGATATATTCATCCCTGATTCTCTGAAATTCAGCTAATCTTTGTTTCTCTTCTTCAACTATTGTTTTAATTTTTTTAAATACCAAATTATCAATTGTTTTGAGTAATTCTTTCGTGAATTCCTCTTCTATACTATTTGGCTGATTTTGCTCATCAGAATTATCATCATCCAGGATATTTGATACTAAAACTTCAACAAGAGTGTTAACAACTATATCAATTAACCAACGGGAACGTAACACACGCTTTAAGAAGTTGTGTAATAATTTATTATGTCTACTATTTTCAATAATATCTTCGTTACTAATAGTAGTTAGTCGTTTAATGTTTACCTGAATCTCTTTTTCTAAAAGATCGGGTATAACACAAGATATAGGAACTTCCATGTGAAAAGGATGTGGAGTTGAACCTGAAATCTTTTTCATACTGCCATCAGGTTGAGGTGTTACGAAACCCGAACCCACTGAACTTACTGGAATCAGGCGTACTGGAGAACCTTCTTGATTTCTATTCCGAACTAATTCTTTAAACTTAGGAATTTCTAGAAGGCGATCGCTTATTTCTTTTAAACCAAAATTATCATTTTCTAGCAAATCCCATTTACTAATTACGAATTGAATAGGTGCTTGACAATAAGACATCCACCTAATTATTGGTGGTAAATCTTTGTTTAAAAAATCATCAATTTTTTGTTCATTTTTATTACTCATTAATGCCTGAATTTTTTCACCATCTAAAAGAACCAAAATTGTATCAGCTTGTACTATTATTTTTTGTAAATCATAATCTTCTTCATCCATGTCTGTAAACCTTCCGCCAGCATAATCAAAATAAGTAAACTGACAAATTGGAAAGTTGTGCAGATCGGGATTCTTGATAACACAAGTAAACTTCCACTTAGATATCTCACTACGTCTAGTTGTTTCCGGCCATTTTCCAGTAATCAAGTTTTTGTAAATATTATTCAGTTTTGTGAAATCCTCATTCTCAAGATAGAAACCATGTTCTCCTTGGGTTGATAATGATTTAAACATACTGGCCATAAATACAGTTTTGCCTGCACCAGACGCTCCTAAAGTTAATATTTTGTAATTTTTCATTGCCTAAATTTCCTCTGAAAAAATAATCATGCTAGGTGTAATACTACTGGAGTTATTTCAACAGTTTTTTTCAGACATCAGGATTTAAGCAAAAAATTAACCCATACACCATATGTAGGGGCTAATAGCCGTCAGGAACTACTGTATATAGTTTATTTGGGTAAGTCCTGAGAGATTCTAAATCTAGCATTACTTTTTCAAAATGAACCATATAAAAAAATGACAAACCTGTAGGAAATTGGTATAGAACTTGCTTACCATTTGTCAAAAATATTTATCAAATTGATATAATGAATAAAAAAAGTCTAACTTTAACCGGATTATTTTTAACAACCTTCCTCCTAATAACAATCAACTTATTTTCTACCCAAAATGCTGAAAGTAAATCCCCAAATCCTCTATCTCTTGGTTTCCAAATTATTAGTAACTCTCAAGGAACAACTCTTTATCAAAAAGATTTAGATTATCTACAAATTGTTGATCTAACTCAAGGTGCAAAAATTAATTTTATCTATGGAAATATCACAGACTTAGGTACTAAAAAAGGAGCTTACGGCGGTAACAATCCACAATTTGAACGTCAGACAATATCACAAGTATGGTCTAACTTATATTCAGAAAATTCAAGTTTATTTTGCATCACTAACGGTCAATTTTTTAGAAACGATAAAAATACCTCCACAGGGTTAGCATTTCCTGTCAAGTCAGATGGGATTATAGTTAGTGATGGTTATGCCGGAGAAATAGAATTTCCCGATGAAAAATTAATGCTAGAAGTCTGGAATGATAGAGCATTAATTACTAAATTTCAGCCAAAAAATCTACAATTATCAACAGCACCTAATCTTATTGTTGGTTTACAGGAAAATGCAGATAAAGGAGTAGAAAATCAAACAGGTAGAACATTTATTGGAGTTAAAGATAAAGATGGCGATCGCCTCAATGAAACAATTTTAATTTTTACTTCTAAACAAGCAACTCAACCTCATGCAGCTCAAGTTTTGAAAAGTTTCGGTGCTACTCAAGTAATAATGTTAGATGGTGGAGGTTCTACACAATTAATTTGTCAGGGAAATAATTATATAACTTCACCAAGAACCATACCTCAAATGATTGTTATAGCGCTGCGCGCAGGCAACAGGCAACAGGCAACAGCTCATCTGGGGGAATAAAAAGCTGTTTGCGCAGCATTCCGGAGGAATAATATAAAAATTTTTAGCTATTGGACAATTCCTGGAATTTGTAAATACGCCAGGGTACATTGCTATATATTAGGGTAGTTTTATGAAGACTTGGTAAAGTTTGTGAATTTCTGGATAGAAAAAGCTGAGGAAAGAAGGCAAATATTCTCCAATTACTGCTTTCCAGGGTTTGTCATAATTAGCCGTTGTTTCTGTCATTAGTTAGAAGTTAAAAGCCTGATTTTACTAATTTTTTCCAGATAAATTGTCTTGAATTAATTCCTCAAATTATGCCAAAATTCCGACCAACCAATTAGCTAAATTTGGAGGAAGTTGGGCATCAATCCAAAAATTCATACTGTTAACTTAGGGATATTAGTTAGTCAGGAAGCAAACAACAAACAAGCTTGAATATCCTCCGCTTCCATGTCTGGAAAATCTTCTAAAATTTCTCCACTACTAACATTTTTTGCCAGCATATCTAAAATATCAGAAACCCGAATTCGCATCCCTCGAATGCAAGGTATCCCTCCACATTGTTTGGCGTTATAAGTAATTCGATTAAGCAAACTATTTGTAGTCATTTTAGTTAAATTTATTGCTACAATTAAACAATTTTAATAGTAATTACCACAAATTATCAATTACTTCCCTCTCCATACCTCTTCCGTGTTCCCTGTTTCCTCTTTTCTGGAGTATAGTATTTACTCCTTCTTCCTTCTTCCTTCTTCCCTCTTCCTTCTTTCTTATCGCCAACTATTTAAAATTCCAATCCTCACCACCAGGCAATTTATAAAACTCATCATCAAGCACATCTCGCAAATCTTCTCTTGAATAATTGTACGTCAAATTCATCAATCTATTAGCTATATCTATAATTTTCACTTTATCCACAATTTGACGTAATTGATAAGGCTTATAAATACCTGTTTTTACTTCCACACTAGCCTCAAAAATAGCATCTTTAAAAGCATTCTCTAAATCCCTTTCCCACTCATCAATATTAATATAATAAGATGTTTTATTCGCCTTAATATTCAACCGTTGAATCTTCAGTACTGAATCTCTAATTGATGCTGCCCAAGAATTAGTTAAATATTGTTCAACTTGATTTTTAATTAAATGTACTAATAACCTAACTAAAAAACTTTCAATTTTTTGTAAAATTTGTTCTTTGCTCATCCACTCCCATTCATCTACTATTGCTAAGGCATCATCATATCGACCTTCCATAATACTTCGTTTTAAATCAATTAATTCTTGACTCATAATCTTGTATATTTCATCTAAATTACCAGCATCAACAAACCAACAAATAGATTATATCAAATCCGCAGACTTTGGAGTTTGGAGATTCTAAAAGAGGCAAAAACTCCAAGTTTTGTAAACAAAAAGGCGCAATTTCAGCGCCTTTTTTTATAGGATTTTAGCGATCATAACAACTGATAAACTCTCGGGAAACCCACCCCCAAATTCTATATTCTCCTTGATAATAACCTCCGACCTTTGCCCAAGGCCGATTCTTGCGATCATAAGCAATTTCAATAATATAGACTTCTCGACCATTCCGCAGGGCATTAATGACACGACCATTGGGACTATCTCGCACATTTAAAGGCGTACCCGTCGGATCGGTCACTTCGCAAACATTTTTTGCTTTAGCAGGTAAGCTCATTTCTTCAGTGGTTTAGGAGCATCAACCTTTGTACCGTCGCTAAATGTCGCAAAGGTAGATATGCCTAAATCTATACCTACTGAATTATCAGTTTCAGGTAAGATTTTGGCACAAGTTTCTACTACAAAACTTAAGAAATATCTATTAGCTGAATCTTTGATTACTGTTACTGATGATGGAGCAGTAGGCAACTCTCTTGACCAAACAATTTTCAGCTTTCCAATCTTGGCTAAATAAACTTTGTGTTGACCAATTTTAAACCCTCATGCATGTAAACCTAGCAGTTTGCTTTGACTTTTTACTTTTAAATTTAGGAGGTTGAATAGCTCTACCTTTTCTCTGACCTTTAGTCGATTTGAAAAAGTTTTGATAACCCTGGTTTAAATCATTTAAAGATTGCTGTAATGGTATAGCAGAAACTTCTGATAGCCATTCTCTGTCTTCAGTCTTTTTCGATTGAGTGATAAACTGTTTTTGTAGTTCAGAATTAGTGGGTTTCTTTTCTCCTAATTTATACTTTTCTTGGCAGCAAGCTAGACTATCATTCCAAACCACACGGACACAACCAAATAGCTTTACTAATCGGTATTTTTGTCCCGGTGTTGGATAAATACGATACTTAAATCTAGCTTTCATAACCTGAGTTTTAAACTAATAACGTGATAACATATTTATCAAAGAAAAACAAATTTAAAAGTCCCCCTAAAAGGGGGAGGCTTTAAACCCAATTTTCTGGTAAATATTTTTTACAACGGTTTTCATTATGATCAATGCTTTTAGATTTAATCAGCAGAGCAATAATTAGACATTTCCGGACAAGAGGGAAGTAGGGATGTTGTATGCAACATCCTTATGTACAGAGTAGGGAGCAAAAATTTAGGAGCGCTCCGTAGAACACTCCTAATATGATGTTTTCTTGAAGATTATGCTAGCTGAAAGCTGATTGCTGATAGCTATTTAATGACCAATACCTACATATTGAAAACCAGCAGTTTCCAACTCTTTACGATCGCAGAAATTACGCCCATCAACAAATAAATTATGCTCCATGGACTTCACCATCTTAGCATAATCTAATTTCTCAAACTGTTTCCAGTCAGTCACCAAAACCAAAGCATCACAACCATCAGCAAGTCTTTCTACATCTGTTTCCACTACCACTCCGGTCAAACCATGACGCATACCAGACTGAGAAATAATCGGATCGTAAGCTTTCACCTTTGCTCCCAACCTGTTCAACTCTTGAATCAAATCTAGAGAAGGTGCATCTCGCATATCATCAGTATCAGGCTTAAACGTCAAACCCAATAATCCAATAGTCTTACCCTTAAGAATTTTCAGTGCCTGCTGTAACTTATCTATTGCAATCATGCGTTGACGCTTATTCACCTCAATTGCCGATTTCAACAACTGTGCCTCACAACCATAGTCATCAGCAGTATGCACCAAAGCAGAAACATCCTTCGGGAAACAAGAGCCACCCCAACCAATACCAGCTTGTAAAAACTTATTACCAATGCGAGAGTCTAAACCAATACCCCTAGACACCTGAGTCACATCTGCACCGACGCGATCGCAAATATTAGCAATCTCATTCACAAAACTAATCTTAGTTGCCAAGAAAGAATTAGCAGCATACTTAATCATTTCTGCCGAACTCAAATCTGTTGTTACCACTGGTACTGGTGGGAGTGAGGAGTCGTCAGCAAACTTGCGTTCAACCAGAGGAGCATAAAGCTCCAACATCATATCTAATGCCTTTTGACTATTACTACCCAAAACTATGCGGTCTGGATTAAAAGTATCGAATATTGCAGAACCTTCGCGCAAAAACTCTGGGTTACTAACCACATCAAATTCAGCTTCAATATCTGTACCGGAGCCACCCTCTTCCTTTTTCCGCTCCTCAACCCCATCTAAAACAATTCTTCGTACCCAGTCACCAGAACCAATAGGTACAGTTGATTTATTAACAATTACCTTATAACCTGTAGTCAAATGAGCGCCTATCCCTTTTGCCACTGCCTCAACATAACGAGTATCGCTTTCCCCTGTAGGGAGTGGGGGAGTACCAACAGCAATAAACAAAATATCGCCATGATCGACCCCAGCTTTCAAGTCAGATGTAAACTCTAGAGTTCCTGCTTTGGTGCAACCTTGCATCAGTTCAGATAACCCTGGTTCGTAGATTGGAGACTGTCCTGATTTTAAGAGTTTAACTTTTTCCTCGTTGTTATCTACGCAAATTACATGATGTCCTGTATGAGAAAGACAAACTCCTGTAACTAAACCAACGTAGCCAGTACCAATGACACAAACACGCATCTTTTTTATCCTCAAAGTTTTTAACACGAAAAGTTTCAGTGGGGATTAAGTTTTGACAATTTAACTTTCCTTTACCCCCGCACCCTTTCAACGTAAGCATTTCCTGGGGAATGCTGCGCAAACAGGTATGAGCTAGCCTCCTAAGTTCGGAACTTCCTCCTACACAGGAGCTGCCTCTTATACCAAATCCGGGTATAAAAAGAGGTTTGTCCTATTCACAAATCCTATGTATAGCAAAGGCTACAACTTTTTAAAGTACCTTCTTGCTAAGGCGGATTTGGTATAAGAGGGGAGTTGCCTCTTACCTCCTCCGGAGGAGCTGCGCTAACAGAGGAGCTTTAACGTTAATAGCCATTAGCTATGAACTTTAAATTGTCCTTGAAGGAAGAATTAGAGTTGAAAGATTTAACAGCATTAAAAGTCTGAATTGACATCCTCCCGACGCTGCTCTACGAGACAGTGCGGGATTCCCTAACATCACTGCTAGAGACTTTCTGTTTCTTAGCACCCGCCTTCCGAGACTTACTCCCTTCTGGTCTTACAGTCGCTCCACAGACAAGCCAGCGCGGTCTTGGGGATCTCCCCCATGAGCGACTGGCGCTGACACTGCGAGTCCCGCAGCCTTCTTGGTAGGCGTTCCCTTGCGTCTATCACCAACGCAGGTTCCCATTGTTTGTAAAAGCGCAAGATTGATTGGCATTCCCATACGACGCTCCCGACGAGGAGAGCGCGGGTATAAATGCCAACATTTAGATAAATTAGCTAATTGCTCGCGACTCAATATTACTCAAACCCTCAAACTACTAATTCCTCAAAGCTAAACTCCCCCTAGCTAAATGCTTACCCTTCAACTTTTTGGCGGTTCATTTTTGAGCCGCTCTCGAAAATCTTCTATTGTCAATTTTAACCCGTCTTGGAGAGGAACTGTAGGTTCCCAACCTAAATATTTTTTAGCACGAGTAATATCTGGTTGTCGTTGTTTCGGATCATCTTGTGGCAGAGGTTTATATGTTATTTCTGCATCTGGATTAACCATTTGTTGAATTTTTTGAGCTAATTCAAGTATGGTATATTCTCCTGGATTGCCGATGTTAACAGGCCCAATAAAGTCTTGATTCATTAATCGAATAAACCCTTCGACCAAGTCTGACACATAACAGAAACTTCTGGTTTGAGAGCCATCTCCATATACTGTTAGTGGTATTCCTTTTAAGGCTTGTGCAATAAAGTTACTTACTACTCGACCATCATTTTCTAACATTCTTGGTCCGTAAGTATTATGAGCAAAAATTCCGTAGCTTCCTCCAATAAAGTTTTCATAATTTGGTACTGAGAAATCGTATACATAATCATCTATTTCAAATTCCTCAATACTTTCTATTTTTGCCCAGACAATATCACCAGTGCTTTTGGCCGATATTTTCTGCTGAATGTTAGACAAATTCTCAATATTGTTATCTTCTAAACCCTCTACTATTATCCGGTAATTTTGTTCTATTTCTGAGACATTTGCTACTAGGCCAAACTTAGCTAATATTAATACTAATTTTTCAGCGATCGCCTGACTGTCACTCTTAAATTCAATCTTTGATTTTAGTTGATTTTCTACTACATTATTTCCTTCATTCAATCCCTGTAAAAAACTAATTAATTGTTTTTTAGGAAGTTGTAAAATCCAATTAGGAATATCTTTTTCTGTCTTGCCAAAATTCAATCCTTCTCCAATGAAATCGATCAGAATTTTTGACTTAATACTTATAGACCCTTCTACCTTAGTTTCACATTGACAGTCAAATATTCTTTCTACTATTTCTATTAATTTTGCTAGTTTTTCAGCTCCTCCTTTAAACAACAATTCATTGTCTATCAAACTTCCTTGAGCAACATAAAACCCTAATAACCACAAAAAATCTTCTATATTCCCTATCCAATTTTTAATTGCCTTTGAAGATAAATAACAAATTTTCTCTTTTTGAGATAGAGGAAGTTCTAAATATTCCCATAGATGCCAAGGAATTTGATTTTTTGCCTCGTAGCTTTTCAGTATTGAATAAAGTTGTTCCGGATTAACACCTCTTGCCAATAAATACTCACGAATTTTATCTCCATATTTTTCTATATAAGAGATAGTCTCTTCACTTTCTACAGATATTTCTTCTTGAATAGAAATTTTATCTGTAATGTAGAATTGTTGTAAAGGTTGCTCCAAAAAACTAATATAACTAGGAACTCCTATTTCATCCCCCACCTTTAAATCATTTCCAAAAACTGCTTGAGGTTGATCATTATTATCCCTAGTAAATAAACTATGGTCTTCTGTAATTTTTATCTGCTTACCCCAGACAGTTTTTATCTGATAACCCTTCTTCTTCACATGATGTTTCCAAATTGCAGAAATTGGTTTAATTACTGTCTTAGAATTTTCATCAAAACAAGGCACTGATACATTAGAAATATCTCCATTAATTCTGTCATAACATTCAACAAAACTTTCATAATAGAGTTTTTCACCAATGTAATAAAGTACCTTTTGGTCTCCAGTCAAACTATTAAAAATTCTGACTACTCGAATATCAACATTATTCTGACGGTGGTAATCAAATGCCAAAGTTTCTGCTACTCGTTTACCTTCGTCGTAACATGATCGAATCCCAATACAATTAACATTACCTCTATATTCCTCTGTTTGAGGATGTACATCTGGGTCTCCATATACCTCAGATGTGGAAGCCAAAAAAAACCTTGCCTTTACCCTTTTAGCTAACCCCAACATATTCAATGTCCCCATCACATTCGTTTTAATTGTCTTGACAGGGTTGTATTGATAGTGTATTGGACTAGCAGGACAAGCAAGATGATAAATTTGATCCGCTTCTAATCTAATAGGTTCAGTAATATCGTGGCGAATTAACTCAAAATAAGGATGATTCAACCACTTTAAAATATTGCGCTTAGTTCCTGTGTAAAAATTATCAAGACAGATGACTTCATGGCCTTGTTCCATTAATCTATCGATTAGATGAGAACCAAGAAAACCCGCGCCACCTGTTACTAATATTCTCATTACTTCTACTTCCGAGCAATTTAATTTGTTGTGATTTTCAACAGAAAATTGAATAACCACATCAAGCTCCATCATACACTAACAAAGTATGGGTCTGAAAGATATTAGACATCTCCAGAAACGAGGGAAGAAGGAAAAGGGAAAAATAATTGATAATTTATCGATAATAATTGATTTTATTTTTGATTTTTACCGAATAATTAATAATTAGGGTTTGCGCTCAAAAGTCTTTTAGTAGGGGTAAGAGACAGGAGACAGGAGACAGGAGAAATGGCTCGGGAGCGAGGAGGCAGGAGTAAGAATTGTCCCAAGATTGTTCTGCCCAACTATGCGCCTAAAATACGCTCCTTTTTGAGAATAAAGAGCTGAAAACCAGGCACTTTTTAAATGCCCCAAAAAGGCTAAAGTATTTATATGTTAATGCTTTTATATTTAATCAGCAAGCCCTAATTAAATAATTAAATAATTAAACAATTCAGCTTTATTAGCCTCCCCTTTCAAGGGAAAAAAAATAATTTTTTTCGGCTTTGGTCAATCCTCTCCCGAAAAGAGAGAGGTAATTATCAATTATCCATTATCAATTATTCATTATCCATTAATGAACAGCTTAGTTCGGGTATTAATCTAATCGCAAAACTGCCATAAAAGCTTCTTGTGGCACATCAACTGTACCTAAAGACTTCATTCGTTTTTTACCTTTTGCCTGTTTTTGCAATAATTTTTTCTTACGACTAATATCCCCACCGTAACACTTAGCCAAAACATCTTTCCGTAAAGCAGGAATATGTTCGCTAGCAATAACTTTAGAACCAATAGATGCTTGAATTGGTACTTTAAATTGATGGCGAGGAATTAATTCTTTCAGCTTTTCTGTCAAAGCACGACCTACCCCATAAGCTTTATCCTTATGTACAATTACAGCTAAAGCATCCACTGGTTCAGCATTAATCATAATATCCAGCTTCACCAAAGGATTTTCACGATATCCTATAAGTTGATATTCCATACTCGCATAACCACGAGACCGAGACTTCATTTGGTCAAAAAAGTCCGTCACTACCTCTGCCAAAGGAATTTCATATATTAAAGTTGTCCTACCCTTAGTTAGATACTTCATATCCTTAAATATCCCACGTCGTGATTGACCCAACTCCATTAATGTCCCTACATATTCTTCTGGAGTAATCATTTCTACCTGGACATAAGGTTCTTCCATTTTTTCTCGATGATTAGGATCTGGTAGTAAATTTGGATTATCAATCAGAATAACTTCTTCTTTATTAGTGGTTACTCGATAAACTACCGATGGAGAAGTAACAATTAAATCTAGGTTATATTCTCGCTCCAACCTTTCCTGGACAATTTCCATGTGCAGCAACCCTAAAAAACCACACCGAAACCCAAAACCCATTGCACTTGATGTTTCTGCTTCATAAGATAGAGCTGCATCATTGAGTTTGAGTCGGTCTAGAGCTTCCCGTAAATCAGGAAACTGGTCAGCATCAGTGGGAAATAAACCACAAAAGACCATAGGTTTAGCTTCTGTATACCCAGGTAAAGGAGCCTCTGCTTGTTTTTTAGCTAGAGTAATTGTATCTCCCACCCTTGCATCCTCCACAGCTTTGATAGCTGCTCCTAAATAACCCACCTCTCCTGCATGAAGCTCTTGTACTGGTTTTTGAGTAGGAGAAAGAACTCCCAATTCATCTACTTCATATTCTTTTCCCGATGCCATAAGTCGGATACGATCGCCTTTAGCAATAGTCCCATCCATGACCCGGAAATATACAATTACCCCTCGATATGGGTCATAATAACTATCAAATATGAGAGCGCGTAATTTTTCATCAATAGTATCTTGTGGTGGTGGTACTAATTTAACAATTGATGCCAGAATTTCCGGAATCCCAATTCCTTCTTTAGCAGATGCTAAAATTGCCCCCGAACAATCTAGGCCAATTATTTCTTCTATCTCTTGTTTGACTCTATCTGGTTCTGCTCCTGGAAGGTCAATTTTATTTAAGACCGGAATAATTTCTAGGTTATGCTCCAAAGCTAAGTAGACATTCGCTAAAGTCTGAGCTTCTACTCCCTGAGAAGCATCTACCACCAATAAAGCACCCTCACAAGCTGCCAGAGAGCGCGACACTTCATAAGAAAAGTCCACATGGCCAGGAGTATCTATGAGATTTAATATATATTCTTCTCCATTTTCAGCATGATAATTCATTCGGGCAGCTTGCAGCTTGATTGTAATACCACGCTCCCTTTCTAAGTCCATCGTGTCTAGGAATTGCTCCTTCATTTCACGGTCTTCCACAGTGCCAGTTGCTTGTAAGAGGCGATCAGCTAAAGTGGATTTTCCATGATCTATATGGGCAATAATTGAAAAGTTACGAATGTGAGATACAGGAACTTTTGTCATACTTTTGTTAATAATGTGAAATACCTTATTTTTGTTATTCTCTTACGAGAGAGATAACATTAATAATTTAGAGTAAAGTAGTTAATATTCAGATTGCTCCAAATATTCCGAATTACTCTGGGTTATCGACTACTCTTGGCACAATACAATCTATCTATTATTTCTTAACATATTTTAATCCTGAAGATTTTTGTAGCTCTAATCTGACTTAATTTCAGGGTAGTCCTGGATAGTAATGGTACACATTGACATCCTCCCCGGCCTAAAGGTGCGTGGATTCCTACTGAGTCGTAGCTCTTCGGCTCAGTAGGAATCTCCGGCCATTTGACGGCGGGGAGGATGTCAAATAATTGAGAACTTATCTTTTGAAGTCGATATGTAAAAATTAATACAAATTATGAGTTTTGATGACTATCATCTATATTAATTTTTCTATTTCTTGAAATACTACTTTGTGTTAAAGTGAGATTTGTTGAAATACCCAGGCATGAAGGAAAATACAATAAACCAATAACCTACGGAAATTAATACTCTGTATGTGGTGTTAGAAACACAGTAAAAAGCCACTGAGTAAATGAATTTTCCCAAAGACCCAAAGACCCAAAATCCAGAATATTTAGATTGGGACTTACGCATGCAACTCCCTTGAAAACGCCATATGTAGGGGCGAATAGCATTTGCATTCCGCAGAACTGCCTAATGGCACCCTCACTCGATTTAGTGTCCGTGCGTAAGTCCTGTAGATTAAAAAAAATAGTAGCGGATGTCCTCCGCTAACTAAGCACAACCACCTGAACGACTGTGGATAGAACCATCTATGATTACCTGTTGCGATAGCTATAGATAGTTAAGTGGACTGGATAAAGCAGTAATCTCTATGGGTGAGCTGGAAAAAATTCACTCAATTGAGAGAGTGGAGTATGTCAACATAATATTATAAATAAAGTAGCTTTTCTAGATTTGAAAATTGTTTTGCTATGAATCAGCCTGAAGTTAATCAGTCGAAATTGCCAGAAAAAGTAGAATTATCTATCAACATAGATTCTAGATTATTAGACCAAGTTCAACATTTGACAAATGACCCTAGTAAGGTAATTGAAAGTGCCCTTCGTCAGTGGTTAAGAGGAGGACTTCCAGAAGATGAGTTAGCCCTAACACTTCAAAGAAACCCTCCTATTCCACCAAGAGGGGAATGGAACGATTAAAATACTATTTACTTCAGATTGTGTGAACAGCTTATATGAAGTTAATATAGTTATTGACAACAATTAATTGAGTTTGGAAACTACAAACAACAAAAATTAAGAATGTCAAAACACACTCCTTTTGGCGTGAATTTTTATTCTTTGCTTGGACTCCATCCCCAAGCATCTAATCAGGAAATTAGAAGAGCATATCGAGAACTAAGTAAGCGCTATCATCCAGATACTACAGATATGCCAGAGGCGATCGCTAAGGCAAAATTTCAGCAAATTAATGAAGCTTATGCGACTCTTGTCAACTCAGAAAAAAGATTAGAGTACGACCAAAAAATTAGGCGTTTATATATAGATGATTTGAGTCAAAGAGTTAATTTTTATCATAGAAATTCATCTAGCTACTTAGACCCTCAAGACAGACCGTTATCTGCTGGTGAATTATTTGCTTTATTGATTATTGGTGTAACTTTAATTTGTTGTTTGTTGATAGCTATTACTATTGGCCTCATACGTCCAGAGTTAACTATCCAACCTATTCAACCACCAGGAAATCAATTTATAGAAATTCAACATTCACTATAGCTTTATTGGTTTGATCGACATAGCTATAAATAAATCTTAAATATTTAATTAATTTCTATGATATTATTTAAATAATAACTGGAAAAAGTCAATATATGTTAATGAAATTAAATTATTGGAAGTCTTTGTAAGTTATTAAAATTATTATCAAATCTAGATATTTTTTGTTTGTAAGTACAAAAAAAAAAGATGGATATTCCCAAACCAGATACCCCTTTATATAACCACCCTCTGCCCAAAATTGAGCAATGGCTCCAAGAAAATGGTTGCCAACAAAATTCTGAAAAATTGCATTGTTGGTGGGTAGAAAAACCTACTTGGAAAGCAGAATTATCACTTGATATCGATCAACTGACAGTGCGCTATGTAGACGCTAGTGCTAATGGTGATGATATTCAACGGTCCTTTAAATATTCTTTGAGTCGCCAGGATCTCGAAGAAGCAATTTTTTGTGGGCCTTAGTTAAATTTAACTCCAGCCAACAAAATTGAACTTACAAATCAGAAATATTAGCTTTCTGTATTACGTAAATCTATCTTCGTATCATATTTTGCCAAATCTACGTTGACGTTTCTGATAAGCAAATAAGGCACGATGAAATTCAGAGCGGTTAAAGTCAGGCCAAAATGTTTCAGTAACATAGATTTCTGAATAAGCCATTTGCCATAATAAAAAATTACTAATTCGCATTTCCCCACTGGTACGAATTAATAAATCTGGATGAGAAATTCCAGCAGTATAAAGATATTGCTCAAATAACCCTTCATTAATTTCTTCTGGTTTGAGTAAACCTTTTTGTACCTGAGAGGCGATCGCTTGACAAGCATGTACAATCTCCTGACGTCCTCCATAATTAGTAGCTACAGTAAACTTAATTCCTTGATTTTGCTGAGTCATTTCCATTGAATGTTTAATCTCAGCTTGTAAAGATAGAGGTAAAGAACTTAGATTACCAACAAATCTAATTTGAACATCTTCTGCCACCATCTCCTGTAGCTCTTGACGCAAAATTCTTTCGAATAAAGTCATCAAAAAATTAACTTCCTCTAGTGGCCTGCCCCAATTTTCACTAGAAAACGCGTAAGCAGTTAATGCTTCTATGCCCCAATCTTTACTACACCGTAGTATAGCTTTCAGCGCTTCCACCCCACGTCTATGACCCATAATTCGAGGTAAACCTCGGTGTCTAGCCCAGCGGCCATTGCCATCCATAATTACAGCTACGTGGCGAGGCAACTTTTCTGGTTCGAGGTCAACAGGTAAATCTTGTAAGCAAGTTCCTTGATTCATCTTTTCTTTCGAGGAGCTGATGGACTTTGACGAAGCACCGATGACATTAATCTCGATCCTTTTGTTCCTATTTGAAGTCCAAGATTAACTATGGTGAATGGTTTTGTATTTTTTTCACTACCTGATAGAAATAGGCGTTTCTCTAATAATTCCTTGAGTTTATTACTGGTCAAGGGTCGATTTAAAGTCCCTTTTTCGGCCAGAGAAATAGAACCAGTTTCTTCAGACACCACTACGCAGATGCACTTTTCTACTTGTTCTGTAATTCCCATAGCCGCTCTATGACGAGTCCCTAATTGCCTGGAAGCTATTCTCTCAGACAGTGGTAGAATCACACCAGCTGATATAATTTTATGTTCTCGAATTAGGACAGCGCCATCGTGTAATAAAGTTTTTGGCTGAAATATGGTTTGTAATAGTTCCCTAGAAAGTTCAGCATTTAACTTTACCCCAGGTACAGAAAAATCCCTCTCATCTATAGGCCCATCTGTTTCTATGATTAACAAAGCGCCTATACGATTTTGAGACAGTTGTTTGATTGATTCTACTATTTCATCAATAATGCTATCTGATTCGGGTAAAGCTCTGCGACTATGTCCAAACATTTGCAGAATTTCTCCCTGTCCCAACTGCTCAAGAAACCTACGGAACTCTGATTGTAATATTACTGCCATTGAAACAGCAGAACCAATAACTAAGCTGTTGAGGGCAAAACTTAAAAGTCTTAATCCAGCCCAATGACTTAAAGCTGAAGCTAACATTAAGACGATAAACCCTCTTACCATCCATAATGTGCGACGTTCCCCTATGATGACAAGCACCATATATATCAAGGCTAGAACCAGTCCGATATCGATACTATGTACTAATAAGGACTCGATCAAGCCTGGGTCATTACTAAGACCCGACTTCATTGAACTTTAATTATTAATCTAACGTCAACTTTTGATGTGTTTTTTTTATTTAACATTTGGTGTCATCACCAGCAAAGAGCGTTTACTCTTTTGCGTAATGTAAATAATTAATTATTAATATCAATGAACAATAAGTTTGAACCTCCACTGTTCATTGGACATTTTTTGTTATTAGTAGCTTTGCAGAACATGATAGATGCTATACTCCTTCATTTATAGTATAAGCATCTTGATGGAAATTCTAGTTCACTAACTATAGTTACATCTATCTCACCTCCCCCTTAGTCCTAACTATTTTTTATAGTATCATTTTTGCTTAGTCACAAATTATGCTAACGCTAGAATTTGCTTTTGAGCGATCAGTAGACGTGGGACTTATTGCACAACTAGGTGAAAAATCAAATTTATATATCTTTAAGTAAGGTATAAGACATACAACTGTTTAATTTTTTCATCTTGCTATTGTTAGCTTTTTTGCATTGGAATCAAGTACTATGGTTGTTCTATCGCTATTCGTTCTGGTAAAACATCATGAGTGAGTAAATCTTGGTAAGTTTCTCTTTGTAATATTACATTTACTTCGTCATTGTTAACTAAAACTCCTGCTGGACGTGGTAAACGATTGTAGTTGGAGGCCATACTATAGTTATACGCACCAGTAGCCATTACTACTAAGCAATCTCCTGGTTGAGTTACGGGTAACATAGCATTTTTAACTAGAACGTCACCAGATTCACAATGTTTACCAGCAACGGTAACTGTTTCTGTCAGAGGTTCAGATAATTTATTCGCTACAACCATTCTATAAAGAGATTGATAGGTGATTGGACGTGGATTATCTGACATTCCTCCATCTACTGATATGTAAGTCCTAATTTCTGGGACTTGTTTTTGAGACCCGATTGTATAAGCTGTTACACAAGCCGGGCTAATAATTGAACGTCCAGGTTCGCATAATAGTTTTGGTAAAGGTAATTGTCTGGCTTGACAAGCGTCTACCATTGCCTTACTAATGTTATGAACCCAAGTTTCAATACTAGGAGGGTCATCTGCTTCAGTATAACGGATTCCTAAACCACCACCCATATTAATTTCTTTAACTGATAGATTATGTGCCATGGCAGTTGTCATTGCATCTACCATTACAGTTGCTAAATCTTGATGGGGTTGAACTTCAAAAATTTGGGAACCTATATGAGCATGAATTCCTATAAATGATAGTTTTTGTTGTTGACTTATGAAGCTAAAAACATCATTTAACTGGTTAGGGTCGAATCCAAATTTACTATCTAGATGGCCTGTACGAATGTATTCGTGGGTATGACATTCAATACCAGGTGTAAACCTCACCATTATTTTTGTGGGATTTTCTAATTCCTCTGTTTGTTCGTTTTTTAAATCGGCTAATGTTTTTAATTCTAGCCAATTGTCGATAACAATTACACAATCTGTTTCGACCGCTAAACTTAATTCTGCAAGAGATTTATTATTGCCATGTAAGTATATTTTCTCTGGATTAATACCTGCTTGGATAGCTGTGTATAATTCACCTCCAGATACAACGTCTATACCTAAACCTTCAGAGCCACAAATAGCACATACTGCCAGACAGCTCCAAGCTTTAGAAGCATAAAGAACCAAAGATTCTCCAGGGTAGTACTGTTTAAGTGCATCTCGATATTGGCGACAAGCTGCTCTGAGAGTATATTCGTCCAATATATATAGAGGTGAGCCAAATTTCTCGACCAGTGCTGGGACATCCCAACCACCGATTTCTAAGTGGTCTAAATTGTTAACTTTGGCAGTGAGTGGTAAAAGTTCCTGATTTGGTGAACTTTCCATTTTTGGCAAATACTGAAGTCCAGAATTGGCGGATATTACAGGTTGAGTTGATACCATGAGTGTTGTACAGAGTTATACTCTAGTAGTGTGACATACTCCCACGCTGATTACAAGAATCAGTTTGGGCTTCTCAGTGACTCTACTGTGTAGACATTAACTGAGCTACCAAGGAATATCCTACCTCTGCAATTAATTACCGAATAATTAATAATTAATAATTAGGGTTTGCGCTTCACTAGTCTTTTTGTTGGGGTAGGAGACAGGAGACAGGAGACAACCCACCCCTCGCCCTCGCCCCTCCCCCTCCCAGGAGGGGAGGGGAAGACAGGAGGAACAAGGAATGTAGAGGAGGTAAGAGTAAGAATTGTCCCTTAATTTTTCTGCCCAACTCTTGCACAAAATGCTAGTTTTTTGAGCTTTTTTGACCGAAAAGCTGGCACTTTTTTTAAATCTAAAACAGCTAAAACCTTTATCTATAAATACTTTTATATTTAATCAGCAAGCCCTAATTAATAATTAAATAATTCGCGCTTTGAAGCCTCCCCTTTTAAGGGGAAAAAAAAGCGGTCGAGGGATGGCGAGGTCCCCTCGCCATATCCAATCGACCAAGACAGCGGTCGTTAGCGCAGCTTCCCGTAGGGTGGGATGGCTCCGAAACCTGCGCCATATCCAACCGACCAAGAAAAGAAAATATTCCTTATATTCAATTCCGTAGCGGTTAAAACCCGAGGTAATTATCAATTATCCATTATCAATTATCAATTAATGAAAATAGGCTTAATTGTACGCCTTCATCTCCTTAAAACTTTAGCCCTGGCAACAAATCTTTTAGTAAAACTTTGGTTTTATTTTGAATATTAATTGCAGCATTTAAGTCACGTCCAATTTATAGATTACATTGAGGACAATTATGCTGTCTTTGAAGCAAATTTTTCTTGACTTTATGCCCACAATTACTACATTCAGTTGATGTTCCATGAGGTTTTACTTTGACTATTAACTGACCAGCTCTTCCAGCCTTGTTAATGAATATTTCATTAAATTCACCCCACCCTGCATCATGTACGGACTTAGCTAATCTAGAGTTAGCCATACCTTTTATATTCAGTTTATCAACTGCTACAATATCTTCAAAAATCAATAATTAATAGTTAATAATTACCTCTCATTGAAAACGGATAGGATTCACTCAAAGGAAATTTTTTCTTCTTTCTCCTTTAAGATTTAAATTATAATAGTTTATCTACATATTTGGAATATATCAAAGAGCAAAAAAATCATTACCAGATAATTAATTATTCATTCTTTGTTATGCGTGATTAATAATTATTAATTAGCTAGATAATTTACAAGATAAACGTTGATAAATTGACACAAATTGTATAAAAAAATAACACATTCATCCCAAAGTGACTAAGCAGGTTTTCAGTGTGGGACTTCTGCTAAAAACAGCTAATAAATAGAAGTTATTTCTCTTAGTTAATTTTTTATCTAAAATTCAGACTTTTGCAATTATGGCAATTATTACAATTCAATCAATGAGTCAAAAGCATATTTCTAGTGTGGTTGAATTGGATCGACTCTGCTTTGGTGGACTCTGGAATTTTCAAGGTTATCAGCGAGAACTAGAAAGTCCTAACAGTGATTTGCTAATTTTAGTGATTAGCCAAAATAATGAGGAGATAAAAAGGGAGGTCACTTTTAAATCTTCTAACTCTAAATCACAGCTTACCAATCATCAGTCCATAATTGGCATAGGTTGTTTATGGGCTATTTTAGAGGAAGCACATATTACTATTCTCGGAATTCATCCCCAATACCAACGTCTGGGTTTAGGTCAATTATTATTATATTCCTTAATGAGGTCTGCTTGGGACAGAGGGTTAGAGAGAGCTACCCTAGAAGTTGCAGCTTCAAATACATCTGCATTGTCCCTTTATCACAAGTTTGGGTTTCAAGATGTGGGCCGTCGTCGAGGATATTATCAGCAAACTGGGGAAGATGCTCTTATTCTCTGGCGTGGTCATCTACATGACCCAGAATTTGAGCAAACTTTGTCCCAATGGCATAGACAAGCGATCGCTCGTTTGAACGACTATGAAGTGAGATGGGAAAAGTTAGAGTCAGTAGTTGGTAATTAGCGATCGCTCAATTCAAATAGCTTTATTATTTTAAGTTAATTTTGTTTATCAACCCTTTTGTCTGCATTTTAAATTGATTTAATGGGATTTTAGATCGGAGATATAAAAAATATAAAAATAGATAACAATCCTGAAAGTCTCACCCAATATTGTATTTTTTGGGGAGATTTTCTGATACAATCCAAATATATAGCAATCCTAAATAAGTTGCGGGTAATCAAAAAGTAGATAAAAAAACTGAAACTCCCATCTGTTCCCTGTTCCCTGTTCCCTAAAAGCGGTAAGATTTTTATACACAAATAAAATAGGATTGTCATAACAACTACATTACTAGCAAAGATTTAGTTGACTGAAATGGAGAATTGTCACCGATAAAACTTTAGAATTTCTTAAAATAAATAAGCAGATTGAATCCATATCTATATAAAAACCTGAGCTATACTTTAGAAATTAAAATTATATTGTTGGCTAGAAAAACGTAACCTTCAATACAATTAATGGTAGATAGGAGAAAGTATATAAGGTTAAACTGCCTATAACGAAACTATAGCTGTTGCTAAACAACATAAAAAAATCGCCAATAAACGAAAAAATTTTCACTTTAAAACTGCTAACGAACTACTATCAAAATATGAAATTGTTGCTGATGAAAACTTAAACATTAAACGGCTAGTCCAAACCAGATTGAGTAAATCAATTAACGATGCGATTTGGGGGTCAATTCCTGACTATTCTTGCTGTTAAAGCCATACCTTTAGATCGTCCGCAGGACTTAAATGCTAGACAGAAAACCATAGCTGTGAATCCAAATGGCACAAGTTCAAGATTGCTCTAAATTTTGGAGAAAAAGTTCCAAAAAAATTGTCGGATAGGGTTCATTCTTGTCTTCATGGCGACACTGTTTTATGCAGAGACCAAAACGTCGCAATTATAGAATACAGGGCGGTTGGACATCCCGTCCTTAAAGTTCGTGGAGTCCGATGCAATAGCAAGACTGGGAAGCGAGAAGCACACACTAAGCTGAGGCTATAGTGTGGGAGTATGTCACTATAAATGTCACGCTAGAATAAGCGTAAGGGCAACTTTATAAATAATAGGAATTAATTAATTATGTTTGAACGCTTCACGGAAAAAGCAATCAAAGTGATAATGTTGGCCCAAGAAGAGGCTCGGCGCTTGGGACATAACTTTGTGGGGACGGAACAAATTCTTCTGGGTCTAATTGGAGAAGGCACAGGTGTTGCGGCCAAAGTTCTCAAATCTATGGGTGTTAATCTCAAGGATGCTAGGATTGAGGTAGAAAAAATAATTGGCCGTGGATCGGGATTTGTGGCTGTAGAAATTCCATTTACTCCCAGAGCTAAAAGGGTTTTAGAATTATCCTTGGAAGAAGCACGGCAATTAGGACATAACTATATTGGTACAGAGCATCTACTTCTGGGTTTAATTCGAGAAGGGGAAGGAGTAGCAGCAAGAGTTCTAGAAAACTTGGGGGTAGACCTCTCGAAGGTACGGACTCAGGTAATTCGGATGTTGGGTGAAACCGCAGAAGTCACTGCTGGTGGAGGCGGTGGACGGACTAAAACTCCTACTCTGGATGAGTTTGGTTCTAATCTGACTCAAATGGCATCTGAAGGTAAGTTGGACCCAGTAGTGGGAAGGCAAAAGGAAATTGAACGGGTTATTCAAATTCTAGGTCGTAGAACGAAAAATAATCCTGTCTTGATTGGAGAACCAGGGGTTGGAAAAACAGCGATCGCTGAAGGTCTGGCACAACGTATTGCTAATAATGATATACCAGATATTCTTGAGGAAAAGCGGGTAGTTACTCTGGACATTGGTCTATTGGTGGCTGGTACAAAATACCGAGGTGAGTTTGAGGAACGTCTGAAGAAAATTATGGATGAAATTCGTTCTGCGGGTAATGTCATCCTAGTTATAGATGAGGTTCATACTCTAATTGGAGCTGGTGCAGCAGAAGGGGCAATTGATGCAGCTAATATTTTGAAGCCTGCTTTGGCTCGTGGGGAGTTACAGTGCATAGGGGCAACTACCCTCGATGAGTATCGCAAACATATTGAACGTGATGCGGCACTTGAACGTCGTTTCCAACCAGTAATGGTGGGTGAACCTTCCGTTGAAGAAACAATTGAAATCTTATACGGTTTAAGGGAACGTTACGAACAACATCATAAGTTAAAAATTTTGGATACAGCTCTAGAAGCTGCTGCTAAATTGTCAGACCGCTATATTAGCGATCGCTATTTACCGGATAAAGCTATTGACTTGATTGATGAGGCAGGTTCCCGGGTTCGTTTGATTAATTCTCAACTTCCTCCCGCAGCTAAAGAATTGGATAAAGAGTTGCGTCAAATTCTGAAAGAAAAGGATGAGGCAGTACGCTCTCAAGATTTTGACAAGGCAGGAGAGTTGCGCGACCGGGAAATGGAAATTAAGTCTGAAATTCGCTCCCTTGCTCAAAGTAAAAAGACAGATTCTACTACTGAAAATGATTCTCCAGTGGTTAATGAAGAAGATATTGCTCATATTGTTGCAAGTTGGACGGGTGTTCCAGTTAGTAAGCTCACAGAATCTGAATCTGAGAAATTGCTACACATGGAAGATACTCTGCACCAACGTTTGATTGGTCAAGAAGAAGCTGTCAGAGCAGTATCTCGTGCTATTCGTAGGGCAAGAGTAGGATTGAAAAACCCCAACCGACCAATTGCTAGCTTTATTTTCTCCGGACCTACTGGGGTTGGTAAGACAGAATTAACTAAGGCTTTGGCTACATATTTCTTCGGGTCAGAAGAGGCAATGATTCGGTTGGATATGTCTGAATATATGGAACGTCACACTGTTTCTAAGTTGATTGGTTCTCCTCCTGGTTATGTGGGTTATAACGAAGGTGGTCAGTTAACTGAAGCAGTTCGTCGTCGCCCTTATACTGTGGTGCTATTTGATGAAATTGAAAAAGCTCACCCTGATGTCTTTAATATGCTGTTGCAAATTTTGGAAGATGGACGCTTGACTGATGCTAAGGGTCGTACAGTAGATTTCAAGAATACTTTGATTATTATGACCTCCAATATCGGTTCTAAGGTAATCGAAAAAGGAGGCGGCGGTCTTGGTTTCGAGTTCTCCGATAATGAAGCTGATGCTCAATATAACCGAATTCGCAATTTGGTTAATGAAGAACTCAAACAATATTTCCGCCCAGAATTCCTCAACCGTCTGGATGAGATTATCGTCTTCCGTCAGTTGAATAAGGATGAGGTGAAGGAAATTGCTGTGATTATGTTGAAAGAAGTCTTTAGTCGTTTGACAGAAAAAGGCATCAAGCTAGAAATTACCGATCGCTTCCAGGAGCGGTTAGTTGAGGAAGGTTATAATCCCAGTTATGGAGCGCGTCCTTTACGTCGGGCAATTATGCGTTTGCTTGAGGATGTTTTGGCTGAGGAAATTCTTTCTGGTGCGGTTCGCGAGGGCGATACTGCTGTGGTTGATGTTGGGGAAGATGGTCAGGTTAAGGTTACTCAAGGTGAAAAACGAGAATTGTTGCCTCAAGGAGCTGAGTAGGATTTAGTTTCTTTAGGGAATTAAAGTGAATATTTAATTGTAAAGCGGCAGGGAATTAGATTTTTCTGCCGTTTTCCAAATTTGGTTTAGTATTTTTTGTATAAACAGGCAACAGGGGGAATAAAAAGCGGATAATATCAGACTTTTAGCTATTGGACAGTTCTTGTAATTTGTAAATATCCCAGCGCACATTGCTATAATTGTGATTTTTCAGGTGCTTGCTATTCTAGGGGTCTTCCTTTGTTTAACTCCTAACTATCTGAATTAGAATCTTTACTACAGTCACTAGGTTTTGGTTCTTCTTTACACAACTGTTTAAGAAAATCTTTGCTATATATAGCTGACTTCCAGTTATATGCTTTCTTAACCTGTTCAGGGGTTAAATATTCAGCATTTGTTAGGTTAGTTTGGTTCAAATTAGCACAATTTAGAGTCTGGTCTTTATTTTTTTTCCAATCATCATTTTTTTGTGTTTCTGTACAATTCTCATCACCAAATTTAGCATTCTTTAATTTTGCTCCTGTTAGATTCGCACTACCTAAATCTGCCTTCGTAAAATTTGTATTGGTTAAAATTGCATTCGTAAAATCTGTATTGGTTAAATTTGCATTTGTAAAATTTGTTTCGGTTAAATTTGCCTCCATTAGTTGTGCTTTTGGTAGTTCAGCATTTTCAAAGTTAGCTTTTATCATTAGAGTACATCCTTCACTATTGTTATTATCGTCATTTTTTTTGCAACTCAATTTAGGATTAGAGTGAAATTTAGCATTCGATAGTTTTGCCCCTTTAAATTCAGACTTATTGAGGTTTGCTTCACTAAAGTTAGCATCAGCTAATTCAGCATTATTGAATTTAGCATAAGCCAACTTAGCTGGATAGTTTGTTAAATCAATTCCAGCTAAATCTGCATGAGTTAGATTCACTCGATTCAATGAGGCGTTTAACTTATTCAAATTTTCAATTGCTTCTTTTCTACCATAATTTCCTTCTTTTTCTTCATATTTGTTAATAGTATCCCATGATTCTTTGATCATCTGCATTATTAGTTGTTGCTTCTGTAAATCTAACTGTTGCTTATATTTATCTCTTTCTTCATTTAATTCCCAGATAGGAACTATGATCCCTACCATGACAGCCAAAAATACTATATAACGTTCAACAGATTTTAAATTAATAGGAGGCTGAAGAAAATCCCAAAACTCAATTAAATAATACTTCCCTTTGAGATTAAATTCTAGTACTTTTTTTTGCAGAAAATTACTATTTTTAAATTTTTCTGATTTTCTGAATTCTTTTAAATCCTTATTATAACAATAAGCTAGAAAAAGGTTAGATAAATCTTCTACTGGCATCTCTATTTCTTTTGAGAACTTACATAATTCATATTTAAAAAGAAGTGGATTTTTTTGCTTTTGTTGATTTAATTTATCAAAGACTTTATTGAATTCAGATTCTTCTAAGAACTTTCCAGAATTATCTGAATCTTGATTATCTGGTGAATTATCTGCATCTTTTGATGAATGTACTTGGCTATCTTTTGGGTTTTGATTCATAACTAATTTAATATCCTTCATTAGATATTTGCGTAGTGCTACATCTGCCAAAAACTCAAGTTTTGATTTTTCCCTGCTACTACTATAGCAGCTATATAATTAGGTTGAGGAAGAAATTGGTATAAATACCAACGGGAAGCTTTCTCAAGGTCTCCATTGATGCTAAAAAACTCTACTGGTTTTTCTGGGGTTAAACAAACTTCTACTTTTTCCAACCCTCCTGCTAACCCATCTCCAGAAATAAGAAATAAGAAATAACAAATAACAAATAACAAATAAGAAATTCAAGAAACAAAGGTAGAGATGATAGCTTTAGCTTGGAAGCGAAGATTCACTAAAGTGTCGGGAGTGCCTAAATTCAAGAAACAAAGGTAGAGATGATAGCTTTACTCTTGATGGTTCGATCGCAATAGGTTTTAATCAGATTAAATTACCTAGAATTGGATGGGTCAAAACCTTTGAAATCTTGCCAGATAATGTTAGCCCAAAGTCTGTAACTATTAGCAAAAAAGCAAGCCGTTGGTTGAAGAACGGTTTATAGCACTACGCATTCAGATTAGGACATAGAATTAGAATGGCGATCGCTCAACTGGAAGGGCGATCATTATTTATCTGGCAAAAACTTAAGTGTTGATTTTTCCCTGCCACTACTACAGCAGCAATATAATTAGATTCAGGAATAAACTGATATAAATACCAACGGGAAACTACTTGAAAATCTCCATTAATACTTATAAATTGTATTGGTTGTTCGGGTTTTAAACAAGCTTCTACTTTTTACCCAAAACAACAGAAAAAAAATCACTCTTAGATTTAGAACTAGAAACATTATTATCAATATTTTATGAATATTTGCGCAATTATCAATGTTTGATAATTTTAGATAATTTGCAGGCAATCTTAGCAGAAAGTAGATTTTCAGGAAATTATCAAAATCAATTTCAAAACTACAGTGAATTTTTTCAAAATATAGGCGAACTGCCTCATCAAAGCTGCTTAATATTCAATAGTTGGGAATCACCATTAGAAATAATCAATATGACAGGTCTGAAAACTCCTGTAAGAATAATGTCATTAAACGGCATTGGAGAAACAGCAAGAGAAATTTTTCAAGCACAAAATTTATCCGATGAAGAAACCTGGCAAGAATTAATTGATACCTATCGAGGTAACCCTTACTATTTAAAAACAGTATGTCGGATGATTCAAGAAATATTCAATGGCAAAGTCAGAGATTATTTAGCGCACAATAGCCTATTTTTTGGCGATGAAATTATTACTAAATTAGAACGACATTTCCAAAGATTATCCTCATTAGAAAAACAGGTAATATCGCAATTAAGTCAGAGCAATGCACCCGTAACAGTGACAGAAATTTTAGAAAAATTACCACTATCACCACCCCAGATACTTCAGACAATTCAATCGTTAGGAAGACGCTCATTGATTGAAAAGATTACACAAGAAGAATTCACAGTATTTACAGTATCGCCAGTAATTAGAGAATATCTAAAGCAGAACAGTTAAAAGTTATTGCCCTCGACCCTGAAACTGGAGTTCATACTTTGAGGCTATCCACTGAAACAAGCACAACTGGAAAATCAAAAAATTATTGCCAAATTAAATCCTTTGTAGTTTAATGATAGTCATGTCTCTTTGAATAACCACTTCGGAAAAATTTAGGGAGTAGGGAAGCAAGGGAAATTTGTTTGCTCTGCATTCCGCACCGAAAAAATATTTTCTCTGAAAAGAAGAACATTTTTATTATGGCTAATTAATGAGACTTGATATAGATGTTTATCTAGTTTATCCGTAGTTAACCCCTTATATGTTCCGAAACAGTTTATGAGAGACACAAATGAAACAACCACAACTGAAAAATCAAAAAATTATTGCCAAATTAAATCCTTTGTGGTTTGATAGTAAATAATTTTCTAGTATATGCAAAATATGTTCCGAAACAGTTTATGAAAAATACAAACATTGAACCAGATACAGTTGGTACAACAGAAGCAGCATTTCTTCTAAATATTTCTACTGCCAGACTCAGGTTACTTCTCAGGCAAGGTCGTCTCAAAGGAGCTAAAAAAGTCAAACGGTTTTGGGTAATTCCTTTAAATCGTCGAGGAATGCCAGAAATTACTCCTGGTCGTCGAGGTCCTCAAGGAACTTGGAATAAAGGATTCCGTACAGGCAATACTTTTATCCATGTGCTACGAAGAGAAATTGACTATAACCGAGACCACGGTACATCTCTTGCAGCAATTTCTGTCAAACAAGGAGGCAAAAACCATCACTGCCACGAAGTAGAAATTCTGGGAAATTGCAAAATTGTCTATCGACCTCATAAACCTAACAAAAGTCAAGCAGGTGGGGCTCGTCTGTGGATTGAGACAGAGCCGGAAGTTGAAATTATTCGCAAATATTTCCGAGATGTAGAACTGGAGGAAGACAAACCTCAAGGCTTTGGTTAAGTTAGAGTCTAATTTTTAGATTCAACTCATTTTTATTTATATTAATTAAATAGTGGTGTCTCCTTGTGGGTGCGTAAGTTCTGATTTATTGTAATCGATTTGGGATTGCTATATTTTGCAACAATAAGCATCTTAAAAAGCAATGTCAATATTATTTATCTGCCAAAAACTCAAGTTTTGATTTTTCCCTGCTACTGCTACAGCAGCAATATAATTAGATTCAGGAATAAACTGATATAAATACCAACGGGCAGCTTCTTGAAAATCTCCATTAATACTAATAAATTGTATTGGTTGTTCGGGTGTTAAACAAACTTCAACTTTTTCCAATCCCCCTGCTAACCCATCTCCAGTAGCTTTTAAATAGGCTTCTTTACAAGTCCATATTTTGAAGAAAATTTCTTGTTGTTGTTGAGGAGGAAGCTGACTAATAAGGTTGTATTCTTGAGCAGTAAAGAAACGTTTTGCCAAACCTTCAGCATCATTCATTGGGCGAATATATTCTAAGTCAATACCAATTGAATTAACTGTGGTAATAGCATATAAAGCTAAATCTTGAGAGTGAGATAAATTAAATAATATAGAGGTATCTGATAAATATGGTTTGCCTCGTTCACTATAAGTAAATTGTAATTTTTTAGGTTCAATATTTAAGTAACGGCTAAGAATTTTTCTGAGTGCTCCTCTGGCAATAATAAAACGATTTTTATCTCGTTCAAAATGAAATTTGTTGGCTCTATCTATTTCGTCTGAGGATAAGATTTTTGATAATTTATTAATGGCAGATGGAGGTAATTTTAGATTTTTACTCCAAATATGAACATGATTTGGTGATAATTCTAATTTTTGACCTAGAGGTAGAGGTGAAAAAAACATTGATTACAGATTTATCGGATATTTTACTGGAAATATGGAAGGTTTCTAAAGGATTTTTATGGGTTGCAAAAATATTTTACAGCAGTTTTGGAGTTGATAAGGTACAAAATTTTAAGACTTTAGGGAGTAGGGAGTAGGGAGTAGGGAGTAGGGAAAAAAAGATTAATTTTAAAACTGTACCTCACGCTTCCTAAAAAGTGCTGTAAGATGATGAGTACATAGCAATTCTATTTCAGTTGCGGGTAAAAATATCTTTGAATTTAGGGAATAGGGAACAGGGTATAGGGTATAGGGAACAGGGTATAGGGGTAAAAGTTTCAGACTTTTTATATGTCCTTAGATTTTGTACCGAATAATTAAGGTTTAAAGCCTCTCCTTTAAAGGAGAAACAAGCGGTCGAGAGATGGCGAGTTCTCCTCGGCATATTCGATCAACCAAGAGAAGAAAAAATTTTCCTTTGAGTCAATCCTATCCGTTTTCAAGGAGAGGTAATTATTAATTATAGCAATATGATTTGAGTTGTGAGATATTGGAGACTTTTGTTTTAGGTATGGAGGGAATAGGGAATAGGTATGGAGGGAAAAAACGAATATATAAGAATAAGAAAACTGCTATATTCTATGCTTTAAAGGAAAACCTCAATTCTCACATCTGATTCTTGATTGCTATATTAATTATTAATTATTAATTATTAATTGTTGAAAAATAGATATCTCCAATAATAAAAAATAAAATCAATTATCGCACATAAATTCTCAATTCTTTCCCCGTACTCCCTCTCTTGGTGCGCTACCAGATGCGACTGTCGTCGTCGCGGGGTCGCACCGCTACTCCCTCTGTTGTTGGAGATGTCTGATGATTTATGATTGCTATAAAAGAGGTCCGCATACTTGTTGCTGAAATATAAAAGTCGCCATTACTGTATGTGATATATCAAAAGCTTAAAACTCAGACAACGCTAGATTTTTCTTTCTTCCATCTTCCATCTTCCTTCTTATATGATGTTTTGGCGACTTATTCCTTTACTGACAACAACCGGAAAGTTACAAATGGCAATAGATGAATGGTTGCTACACCAACATCTGCAAGGAAATATTCCACCAACTCTCCGCTTTTACACCTGGCAACCTGTGGCCATTTCTCTGGGTTATCATCAACGACGTTATCCTGAATATTGGCAAAATCTGACTTGGCAAGGCCAACCGATAGATATTGTCCGTCGTCCTACTGGTGGGAGGGCGGTTTTGCATCAGGGAGATTTAACTTATAGTGTGATAACTTCTGGTTTTCCTGGTAGTCGCATTCAGTCTTATCAAGCTATTTGTGAATTTTTAATAGTGGGGTGGCGATCGCTCGGTGTTGACTTAGTTTATGGCAGTGCAGGAAGAGGTTATATCCACAACCCTAACTGTTTTGGCACTTCTACTGGTGCAGATTTAATATTACCTAATGGTGGAAAATTAATCGGTAGTGCCCAGTTGAGAAAGGGTAGGGGAATATTACAACATGGTTCTATGATTTTAACACCTGATGTTGAATTTTTTAGTTATGTTTTTAATTCTCAACCTTCTCCCGGAGTTTCTGATATTTCTACATCTGTTTTATGTCCTGCCGATAGGAAAGAAGTTATGATCGATCGGATTATTGAAGCATTAGTTAGAGCAGCTATGGAATGTTTTAAAATTCAGCTAATTACAGAGCCTTTATCTGAGAGAGAATGGATAGAAATTAAGAGTTTTTCTGTTTAGGTAAAGCTAGCTATCAATAGGTAGAGGGAAGGCAAAAGGCAGAAGGGAATTTTATTTTTGGAGAGGTCTATTCAGACTTCTAAAGTTATGTTGAAAAATAGAAAGCATAGTTGTGTCTCCTTCCCACTCCCCTATTCCCTGTTCCCTGTTCCCTATTCCCTTAAATTATTATGAATCACAAACAATTACTCCCAGAAAAAAGAGAGAAAAGAAGCTGATAAAAATACTTCTGTAGCACAAGGAATAAAAAGTATAAGATTTCCCATTAAAGAGCGAAGTATTCCTACCTCAATAGATGAGTTTATTTATCTAATTAACAATATTCTGAAAGTAGTAACAAGAAGCGTACGCTCAACTCAGACAAACTCGTCAATACACAATAGAAACTAAACAAAAACAAAATTTGGTTTTCCAATTTGCTCAAGAATTAACCCCAGAACAACTGACACTGTAAGCAGTTTAAAGAATTTATTGTTTGAGTTATACTATATTGGAAAAATATTTGCTAGCTCAACAAGCAACCTATCTAAATCTGATTTAGTATGGAGTTAAATCTAGTTTGATTAAATAGGACTTGCTGATTAAATCTAAAAGTACTGATGAATTTAATATTTGATAAAGATTAGCCATTGATTTGAGGAGCACTCAAAGCCACAGGAGCAGCTTCACCAGCAGCCAAATCTAAGGGGAAGTTGTGAGCGTTACGCTCGTGCATGACTTCCATACCCAAGTTGGCGCGGTTGATCACGTCTGCCCAGGTGTTGATGGTGCGACCTTGAGAGTCAACGATGGACTGGTTAAAGTTGAAACCGTTCAAGTTGAAGGCCATGGTGGAAACACCTAAAGCGGTGAACCAGATGCCGACAACGGGCCATGCACCCAACAAGAAGTGCAAGGAACGGCTGTTGTTGAAGGAAGCGTATTGGAAGATTAAACGACCAAAGTAACCGTGAGCGGCAACGATGTTGTAGGTTTCTTCTTCTTGACCGAACTTGTAACCGTAGTTCAAAGACTCAACTTCGGTG
>JAAHGF010000100.1 GCA_010672585.1 Okeania sp. SIO1I7
CATTAGGAAAAGATGACATTCACAAATTGTAAGTATTGATGTTTGAAAGTAAAGTTTTTCTTCATTACGTCTTGAGCACTGAAAGGGCTTTGTTGCATAGAGTTGGTGTGAGGATCCATCCACTTCCTCTTTCCCAAGCCTATGCCTCCACTGGATAAGAATCCGGCTTAGCCATTTGAATCATTTCATTCAAAATGGCGCATTTCACCTGAGTTTCGGTTTCTTGGCTTAAGAAATTTCGTGAATATAACTTAGGTCCGAAAATAGTTTTAAAGCGAAAAAAGGTGTTTTCAGATAGAGAGCGTTTATGATAACCAGATGATTTTTTCCATTGTTTTTCACCTTGTTCATTTATGTCAATAAGATTTTTATTTCTAGGTGAGTTAAGAGGCGTTCCTGTAGGATCTGTCTTGATTTTAGCGTCTTTTCTAGTGTTGAAAAGCGGCTTAGCGCCTCGCTTTTCAACTGCTTCATAGCATCTGTTTTGATCATAAGCGCCATCAGCATAAACAACATCTATATTGCCTTCAACAGTATTTAATAATTCTTCAAAATGTTCAGACTCATGAGTATTTTGGTCAGTCAATTTTTGACATAAGATTTCACCTGTTTCAGTATCAACGCCTATGGTAAGTTTAACCCATTTTCTGCGTTTTGATTTACCGTGAATGCGCATTTTCCATTCGCCTTCTCCATATATTTTCAATCCAGTTGCATCAAAAGCAATGTGAATGGGTTCATTCTCCTTTCTTTTTTTTGAATTAAGGTTAACTCTTATGTTTTTTGCGCGTCTACAAACAGTTGTGTAACAAGGAATGGGAATGTCTAAAGCAAGAAGCTTTAAAATACCTTCAAAAAAACCTATACATTGTCTATAAGGAAGGTGATATAAATTTTTAAGAACTAATAACATCTTAATGAAAGCTTCTGAATATATACAGTATTTTTCCTTTTTGTTTTTTTTAGAGTTAGCGCGCCATTTGTGTTCGAGCTCAGCATCAACCCAAAGAGTAATATTACCTCTATTTTTCAGTCCTGCATTGTATTCTTTCCAATTTTTTACACGATATTTTGTTTTTGCTGCCATACGAGAACCCTTTTCTCTTTTATAACAACTAAAATCCAAATAAACAAATCATCCACGATACGAAAAAAGTCGTTTTTGCAACAAAGCCAAATGAATACACAAATCTAGA
>JAAHGF010000101.1 GCA_010672585.1 Okeania sp. SIO1I7
TTTAAAATCAGAGGTTCTCCAAAGATGAAATACTCAATATTGAAATTTTTAACCAAATATAGGTGCTTAATAAACATCAATTCATTCAAATTATGGTTGTTTCAGTTATCTATAGTTTATAAAAATTAATATAAAGCTTGACAAATAATAGTCCAAACAATGATGATAAATATATTTTGAAGAATCTTTCTAAAATGAATTTATGCTATCTTTTTTTCAACTTTTACTTGTTTTAATTAATATTGATCAAGAAACGATTTTGAATTGGTTTGGAATTAAGGACAATGTAACTGATATTAGTTTCATCGAAAGTACAAATCTTTTGCCAACTGAGATTACTTCTTCGTCGGCAATCTCCATGGAAACTTTACGGTTAATTGTTCAAGGATTATGGGTTCAACTTCAAGCAGGGTTAACTCTTTCTGATATTGAAACGATTTTATTTTTTATTCTTTTTGTCCGCTTCATTATTCTATCCATTCGTTATAATTTAAAAACATCTTTTTATATAACTTGTATTGGTATTTTTGCTGGTTACTTATGGTATCGACACTTGATTGATTTAATTGCAATGTATCGCAGTATTTTAATTAAATTACCCTATTTACATAAATTAGGAATTGATGCAATTCAATTACGCTCAACTAATCGACAAATGGTTTTAACGGATTTGAAATTAGGAGAAAATGTTCGATGGTATAATCCAGGGCAGCTGATTTATTATTCAATTACGAAGGGAATTGTGAAGATTGATCCCGAAACAAGTCTCCACTATTATATTGATCCCTTATCAATGATTGTCTCAAGATTAAATGATTCTGGAAAAGATACATTTGTTCCAATTTATTATAAAGTTTATAATAAAATTATTCCGCAAGCCTTTGAGGCGATTAGTAAATTTTGGGCACAACTATCAGGAATTGCTGCCTATGCATTGATTACAAGAATTGGAAAACGATATTGCCCATATTTAGTACGTTGGCATTGGACATTTTTATTAATTATTGGGTTTATTGAACAAATTATTATTTATTTTTGTTATCGAGTATCATATTTTCAATCAAATGTTCTAATTCCGGTTCATTGACAATTGGCGACAACAATTGCAACTGTTTTGCATGGGCGGCATCTTCTTCTAATAAATTCCGATGTCCCCCCAAAAAAACTTCCAGGGACATCACC
>JAAHGF010000102.1 GCA_010672585.1 Okeania sp. SIO1I7
ATATCAAATCCGGTAGCATCGGAGTAATTAAACCTGAATTTTCGGCCACCAATGGTACTGGGTTATAGCCTTGATTGCAAATTGCTGTGTTAAAAGAACTTGACAACGCTCAAACAGAATTTCTTCTAACTCTTCGAGGCTGGTAAATGAACGATTTGCGATCGGTTCATTAATTAGAGGCCATAACCTTTCTGCTGGTTGTAATTCAGGCGAGTAGGGTGGTAAATACTCTAAGTGCAAGCCCAAAGGAATCTTTAACTCAGAACTTGTATGCCATCCAGCTCTGTCAATGGTTAAGATAATGTGTTTGTCTTCTCCTAACTGAAATTCTCGTGCAAAGTCTTCTAAAACTCGGTTAAAAAGCTCTACATTAACTTTTGGTAAAATCCAGTAGTAAGTTTCACCATTATTTGGATTCACAAAGCCGTATAACCATAGCCATTGGTATTTCCAGTTAACATTGGCGATCGCTTGAAAACCCAACTGAGCCCAGACTCTTCTACATATAGGTTTTAACCCTAAGCGATGTTCATCCATTGCCCAGACTTCAACTGTGGCCTCTGGGTGTTTTTGACCTACTTCTTGGACTTTCTGGTTGAGTTTTTTTTTCCACTGTTCTTGCTCTGTGATGTCCCCTTTGTCATGTGCTGGACGTGGTACTTTTAAACGCATTTCAAAGCTACGTAGATATTCCCACCCTCTTTGAGGATGAATAGGACGTTCCAGATGCTCGCTCATCCACTGAGCTACTTTGGGTCCATTCCATAAACCTCCATCTACCGGTGGCTCTTGTAGTGCTTGCCATAGGAAAGCTTGGTCTATTTCTGAGAGTAAGGTCTCCGGCCCCTGATGTTGATGGCGACGATCTTTTAATCCATCAATACCTAATCGGTTATAGCGCCCTACAATTCTGTAAATTGAACCACGCCGATATCCAGTAACCTCAGCCACTTCTTCTACTTTGTGGCCTTTAGCTATCAACCAGAGGATTTGCCATCTAGTTCGTTCTATTGGGTCTTGAGTTTGTCGGTAGAGTTTTTCCAACTCTTCGATACTTTTGTGTGGTTCTAGCTTTAACAATCTCGGCATGGCGATCGCCCAACTCTTACTATTCATCCCTTAATTTATCAGGTTTAATTTTATTATACCGATGCTACCGGATTTGATAT
>JAAHGF010000103.1 GCA_010672585.1 Okeania sp. SIO1I7
GGCGTTGGTGAATTAAGGTATGATTTGAGAAATTCGCGATCGCTAATTAGTCAGAAAAATTATGGAATGTCCAGAATGTCAATCAACTCACATCAATAAAAATGGCCAAAAAAAAGGAAAGCAAAACTATATTTGTGTAGAATGTGGTCGTCAATTTATTGATTGCTATGAAACTTATAGAGGTTATAGTGATCAACTCAGAAATGAATGCTTAAAAATGTATGTTAATGGTATGGGCTTGAGAGGAATATCAAGAGTCAAAAAGGTACACCATACTACAATTATCAACTGGATTAAACAAGTAGGAACACTATTACCCGATTCTGACTCTCGGTCAGAAATTCCTCAAGTAGGAGAGCTAGACGAATTACAAACATTTGTAGGCTCAAAAAAAACAAAATTTGGCACAGGAGCTGCACTAGATCATTTTAAGAAAGGAATTTTAGAATGGGTCATGGGAAATCGCAGTGGAGAAAAATTTTATCCTTTATGGGAAAAAGTTAAAAAATGGGAATGTTATTTTTACGTTACAGATGGATGGAAAGTATATACTAATTTTATCAATGATGGGGATCAAATTATCAGCAAAACCTATATGACCAGAGTAGAAGGAGAAAATACGCTTACTTCGGCACTATCGAGCCAGATTACATCGAAGGACTCTTTGCTACTCAAAATCCCTAGATATGTTAAAGCATTCAATTCGCTTACTGATTCATTATTTGAAATTTTGGGATGTTCCAGTTCCTGATAGAACCCCTGAGTTTTCTCTAAAAACTTAGGTGATACTGCTGTGACAACGCTCCGCGAACGCTAATCTCTTGAGCATTTCAATGACTCCTGATGCTCGCCACTGCAAGTAATACCAAAATACTGTTGAAGCCAGGTGGTAAATACCCAGGATAAATCACACCAGGGGCCAACCATTCTTTTCTTCAATTGATACAAGATACCATCTGGAATTGCTCTGTTGCCCCCTGCATGTTGGACAAGTTTCCTTCTTTTTTGGTATGTGATGCTTCAATTAAGACCTATTCGAAGTCTGTCAAACTGTTTGAAGGCTGGCATTTACCCAACTGTTGTTGATGATAATTGGCGTACGCTGTGGGCACAACGCCAGCTCTATGACTAACTAAGTATACCTTTTCTTCAA
>JAAHGF010000104.1 GCA_010672585.1 Okeania sp. SIO1I7
CTAGTCGATAGTTCAATGATGTTATGAACTAGATATAAGTTCTTAGCCATATGGTTAAGTTTAGGAAAATCTATTCCTAAGTTTGTATAAATTACGCGTAGAGTGTTATCCAACCTTTCGTCTTTTGCGAGAGTATGCCAGCATAATTTAAGTGTATCAAGGTCAGAAGACTCAAGAGATTGAGCTAGTTTATTCTTAATAGATATTATGTGTTGGGCTGATTTTTCAATAATTTTAAAATCCTGTTTTTTCTGTTCAGCCTTGTCAACAGCACTAAAGGTAAGTGCCTCTTTATTCAGAGATGGATATTTCCTGGAAATTATTTCTATTTCTGCATCTGGAAGCAGGTTTCCGCAAAGATAATATGTAAGCTTATGTATACGGCTGGCATTCTCAATCTCTATTTCCATCAATATTTTTCTATCAGAGTAAATCTGAAGGGAAACCCCTGAAAGAATATTTTTAACAAATCTTTGACGTTCTTTATCTATAGAGCAATGAATCAAACAAAATATCAATTGAAGCAATGTACTTTTGCCGCCTCCATTAAGGCTGCCAAGAGGGAAGATTTGAGGTGATAGGTCTTTTTCAAAGCTGATATCTATGTTTTTGAGGGCACGAAATTCTGGAACGTGAATTCGACGTATTCGCATAGACTATCCTCTATATTTTTACTTTTCAGGTTTCAATAAAATGATCAAACATATTTCTATGACCAAACGTGACCTCCGAGTTTGGCTGCACGGGCATATGAGTTAAGGCGCACTGCATATATTTATCCCAGGTGCGGAACCCATCATTGCTCGAATCTTGGCTGGCACAAAACCCAGCACGATATCTGTCTTAGGAACACCGAAGTTCATTAAATCTTCTTCAATGTCGTGCTCAGTTGAATTTTTGAAAAGCCAAATCTGTTCATCTCGAATATCTAGATGGATAGTGCAGTGATGAACCCAACGTTTATTTTGCCATCCTAGATGAAGAATTTGGTAGTGGTTGCGTTCTGTATCAAAAAGAGTCTGAACTTCAAAATCACCGTTAGCAGGCTTAAATTGAGCGTAGTCTAACAGCAACGCTTGGACTATCTTTTGGTAGTTGGCTCGTTT
>JAAHGF010000105.1 GCA_010672585.1 Okeania sp. SIO1I7
GGGCAAATTATTTCTGTGTTTGGGCCGTCGGGAGAAAGAATTGTATTAAATTTTAGTGACCCCAATCAAGCAACTGCTGATGGGGAACGGTCTACTGTAGAATTTCCCCATCCTTTTTTCCAGGATAAACAGGTGCGGCAGGCATTTAATTTAGCCATCGATCGCGATACGATTACGACTCAGTTATATGGAAAAACTGGTAGACCAACCCCCAACTTTTTGATCGCCCCGGCTGAATATTATTCAAACAATACCACTGATGAATTTAACTTAGAAAAAGCTGCCAAATTACTGGATGAAGCCGGTTGGGTAGATACCAACGGGAATGGCATTCGAGATAAAGATAGGGTGGAAATGCGGGTACTCTTTCAGACTTCGGTCAACCCAGTGCGGCAAAAAACCCAGACGATTATCAAACAAGGGTTAAAATCCATCGGCGTTGATGTGGAATTAAAAAGTATTGATGCGACGATTTTTTTCTCTGGCGACCCGGCCAGTACCGATACCCTGAATCATTTTTATGCGGATTTGCAAATGTTCACCACTGGCAACCTGAATCCCGATCCGGCGAATTATATGCAGCAATATATGTGCGATCAAATTGCTCAAAAGTCTAATGGCTGGTCAGGAGGTAATTATCCCCGTTATTGTAATCCTGAATATGATGCTTTGTGGCAAAAGTCTCAGACTGAGTTAGACCCAGAAAAACGGCGAGACTTATTTATTCAAATGAATGATTGGTTAATTAATGATGTGGCAGTTTTGCCCATTGTGCATCGGGCTGAGGTGGCGGGAGTTAGTAATAGTCTGGAGGGTGTTAATTTGACTCCTTGGGACCGAAATACTTGGAATATTATGGACTGGAAACGAAAATAAAATATCTATCTTTGGAGAAAATAAACCGGGTTTCTAAAGTTACGGTTTTATCCCTTGAGTCAGGTTAAAAAAAGAAACCCGGTTTCTCCGAGAGGGCGGTAAGCGAAGCTATGCCGATAGGCTTATCGCTCACTCGTTGCTTATCCTTAAATAAAATAGCGATCGCTCACCCGTTGCTTATCGTCAAATTATGCTTGCGCGAGTTCACTCGTTGCTTATCG
>JAAHGF010000106.1 GCA_010672585.1 Okeania sp. SIO1I7
ACAACTTAACTGGTAAAATTAGACTATAATGCTTGGTCTACAATAATTTTACGTCTCCCGCGATCGCTACGGGACTTACACAACATTTTAGAGCTGATTTATCAAGTAAATATTAAGAGGCTAAATTACTGAATATACTTGGATTCCAGTAGTTTGATCAAGGTTTACTTTAATTGCGAAAAGCGAGATTATATAAGACTTTTGGCGAAGTTTACACTCTCAGCTGTTCAGCCCAAATATAGCCCAAACTCTGTTTATGAAAGGCAAAGGTGTCAATGTTGTTAGTTAACCAGTTAAAAAAACGGTGCATACATGGCTGTACGAAAAGCTTCTAAAGCATCAGTAAATGTCTTCAAAGGTTTATTTCCCCATTGCCAATGCACGTCCCCCAGTTAACTTATTACAAATAATAAAAGTATCAGCACAAAAAACCAGGATAAAATGACGTTCTAAACTCCATTTATCTCTAACTTGATACTCTTTTAATCCTAACCATCATGAGCGCTTCTCGGTAAAAAACCTCTATCCAATTTCTATTTGAGTAGTTATTTACTATCCACTCAGATGTTACTTTGTCAAGGTCAAAATTGGTAATAAAATAATCAATTTCTGTGGCCTCTTCTATAGAACTAGCATTCATAACGATAGCAAAAGTTCTTTCTCCTTGAAGGCGGGAAATTGATGCTGTAAATGTTGTTACCCAAACGGTTTTTGTTTTTTATACACTTAAGATAATCGGTTCAAATTCCTCCATTGGTATGCTTTTAGCTAATTCATCTATTCTAGTTTCTATGTCTTCATTGGATTTTTGTTTGACTACGATTTTTCGGTTTTTGGCGATGCCTCCGCGCGTATTTTAATTCCCTAACTCCCAAGTTTTTTCAGAAATTTTGTATCCCATACCATAACCAGCATCAATTAAAACTATTCCAGGACGTAGACCAAGGAGTGAGGGTGCGGTCGATTAAATCTATTCCTATATCTGGCTTTTTCTGAAATAATTTGTCATCTTTTCCTTTTGGTAAAGAACTAGAATGTTGATATAATTCAATGTCTAAAGGTAAACTTTTTTT
>JAAHGF010000107.1 GCA_010672585.1 Okeania sp. SIO1I7
TCAAAATTGGTCAGTCCAGCCTATAACCAATTGACTAAAGAGCGCGATCGCACTGAATATATGGTCATCCTAAAAACCATGGCCAAACGTCTGGTGAAAGAAAAAGATCAGCTTACTCTCAATAGTGAATCGGCTAAACAGTTATTAAGCTCACAAAATTTAGATGAAGATTATAAAAAATGCTTACAAAAATTAAGTCCTAAACAGTACGAATCTTTTAGTTCAAGTTTAGAAATTATTGGTCAAATTAGCGAATTAAATTTAGTCTATCTTCTACAGAAACAAAGTAGTGGACAATCTTTAAACCAATCTCAAACGGCATCAAAACCAGCCGCAAACAAGCAAAAAACAGCGCCGAACGCGACTCCAGCCGCGAGTGATCAGGAAAAGAAAAAGCCAGCAGCGGCAGCGAGTTCTTCTAAAGTCGAAGCCTATTACAAGCGGGCGGAAGAATTTATGGAATTGGACAATTTAACTGAAGCGGCGATCCAGTTAAAAGAAGCGATAAAAGTTGAGCCAAAAAATAGCAAATGTCATGGATTATTAGGCGTCGTTTATTTAAAGCAAAAAAAAATGAGCATGGCTAAAATTCATATTGGTCAAGCTTTGAAATTAAATCCCCAAGAAACCGTCGCCTTAGAAGCGAAAAAACAAATGACAAAAGCTGCGGTTCAAGGCAGTGGTAAGTCAAAAGGAAAAGCCGGTAAACAAGATAAATCCGGTGGGGGATTGTTTGGTCTTTTTGGAAAGAAAAAATAATGGTACATCAATCACCAAGCGGTGCAAGAGATTTATTACCCCTAGATGTGGCGCAAAAACGCTGGATTGAAAAGCGCTTGCGCCCGGTTTTTGCCCAATGGGGCTATCACAGGATTATTACCTCTACTGTGGAGCGGTTGGATACTTTGATGGCCGGGGGAGCCCTGGAACCATCAATGGTTATCCAACTGGAGGAGTCGGAAGATGAAACTCGGCTGGGGTTGCGCCCGGAACTAACTGCATCGATTGCCCGTGCTGCTGTCACTCGGATGGCAGGGGAT
>JAAHGF010000108.1 GCA_010672585.1 Okeania sp. SIO1I7
TATTAGAGTTGTTGGGAAATAAGGTAAAATGGTTCAAGCAGAAATTGGCCAGAAGAATGCTAAATATTGAACGAGCCTTAAAACAAGATAGGTTACTCAGAGCATTAACAGGATTAAACCGTAAAGCATTTGAATCCTTGTTGAAGTCTTTTCATCAAATATATCAGCAAACATTGCTCGAGAAACCTCGTCAACGCTCTTTTGGAGGAGGCCGTAAGGCTCGTTTACGCACCAGTAAGGACAAATTATTCTATATTCTCTTCTACTTTAAATGTTACCCAACCTTTGATTTGGCTAGTATATTGTTTGATATAGACCGCAGCCAGGCACATCATTGGACTCATCGTTTACAGCCTATATTAGAAACAGCCTTGGGAGAAAAAAAAGCACTACCAGAACGCCAAATCAATAGTGTCCAAGCATTTATAGAGCGTTTCCCTGGAGTAGAACGAGTGGTAATGGATGGCACAGAACGCCCAGTAAAACGGCCTACTGACTCAGAAACACAAAAACTGAATTATTCGGGAAAAAAAAAGCGTCATACCCGTAAACATCTAGCAGCAGTAAACCAAAGCAAACAAGTGCTGGTATTAAGCCAAGCAAGAGAAGGAAAGTTACATGACAAGAAATTCCATGACGAAGAAAAGTTGATAGGAAATATACCTGCGGAGATACCAATTGAAGTAGATAGTGGCTTTCAAGGTATTCAACATCAGTATGAAAATATCCGCATACCTCATAAAAAGCCAAAGGGGGGAGAATTAACTCAACAGCAAAAGACCGAAAATCGGACATTGAGTCAATCTAGAGTGATATGTGAAAACGCCTTCGCGGGTGTTAAGCGCTATGGGGCTGTCAATCAGATTTACCGTAATCATAAGCATGATTTTGATGACAAATTAATGTTAACAGCAACTGGACTATGGAACTTGTACCTGATGGCAGCATAAATAATAAAATCACTAACCAAAATTAATTAGTTTAAGTTTTCATTTTTCGCTCACCTAAGTTATTTCCCAACAACTCTATTAGA
>JAAHGF010000109.1 GCA_010672585.1 Okeania sp. SIO1I7
TTTCTTCTATCTGTGATTGGGGAGCTTCCGCAAGAGACTTTTGAGGAATTTGTGCTTTTTCTGGGAGTGGTTCGCTGGATTCTAATGGAGTCTGAATCGAGGGAATAATTTGAGCTTGTGTGGTGGGAGCAGTGCGGAATAACCGAGGGGCTAATGCGGCTGCTCCTCCGAGAGCCAGGGCGGATAGGATGGCGATCGTGAATTGTTTAGAGGGAGAGCTAGTCATCGTCATTTTCTATGCCCTCATCTGGTAATAAATCCTCTAATTTTTGTCGGTAATGCTTGGCTAATACGGATTCTGAGGTAGACTTTCCACATTCATTGCATAGGTATAAAGTCTTACCTCTATTTTTCTTAGTGCCCGTGAGTGTGCCCGAATTGCACTTGGGACACTGCATCCCCAGGTACGTGGGGGATGGTGCTTTTAGATGCACGACAGAATAAGGGTTTTCAGCTTCAGGATGCAACTCGGATGCAGTCGGATGCACTTCAGATGCAGTCTCGGATGCAGATGCAGTCGGGGGATACACGGAGTCTAATTGGTCAAATGTATAACATCCAAATTCTGGGAGTTGAATCCAATAATGCTTATTGGGTTCACGCACCCAGGCGTAGCGATAGCCTTGGCTAGACTGGCTATCTCCCTCCACTATGAAGCCATTCTTTTTATTTTGTTCAGCACAGTAATCAGCAATAATATCGGCCTGTTTTTTGAGAGAGTTTTTATCGTCTGCGGTGAGCGTATCGTCTTTCTCAATAGCGTGTTTTGCCGCTGAACCAATGTGGATTGATATTGCGTTTTCCCAGTCTGCTCTCTGAGAATTGTAGTTACTGGCATTCGGACTCTGACCAATCAAAATTAACCCCATGTTTTGATGACTGACTTGCTTCAACCCAAAAAATATTAGTTCAGTGGCGGTTTTGCCATATTGGGAAATAGTCGAGTCTGTTTCGTCGAACAAATATAAATCAAATAATTCTCTCGATTCTGCTCCACTGGCTCTCA
>JAAHGF010000011.1 GCA_010672585.1 Okeania sp. SIO1I7
TCAAAGGGATATCTTTAGAAGTCAGAACTCACAACTTAGAACTCACAAGTGAAAAGTCAAAAGTCAGAACTCAGAATAAATGACTGAAACACCAGTTTTGAGTGAGGTGGGAAATTCTCTTTTTTTTTGTCAAAGGGATATCTTTAGAAGTCAGAACTCAGAAGTTAGAAGTTAGAATAAATGACTGAAACACCAGTTTTGAGTGAGGTGGGAAATTCTCTTTTTTTGTCACTGAGATATCTTTAGAAGTCAGAAGTTAGAAGTCAGAAGTTAGAAGTCAAAAGTTAGAAGTCAAAAGTTAGAAGTTATAAGTCAGATCCGCAATACACTGTCCCAAACCTAAATTTGTACTCTCATTTTTAGCTTTCACAATTGTAACTACTGGTGTCTCAATTTCTAATGTAAATTCAGAAGCACTTAAAATATATAGCAATCAGGAATCAGATGTGAGAATAGAGGTTTTCCTTTAAAGCATAGAATATAGCAGTTTTCTTATTCTTATATATTCATTTTTTCCCTATTCCCTATTCCCTACTTCTCAACAGTTTAAAACTCAGAAAAAACCAGATTTTTCCTTCCCTCTTCCCTCTTCCCTATTCCCTATTCCCTATTCCCTCTTCCCTCTTCCCTCTTCCTTCTTCCCTCTTCCTTCTTCCTTCTTCCCTCTTCCTTTGTAACTACTGGTGTCTCAATTTCTAATGTAAATTCAGAAGCACTTAAAATATATAGCAATCAGGAATCAGATGTGAGAACATAGGTTTTCCTTTAAAGCATAGAATATAGCAGTTTTCTTATTCTTATATATTCATTTTTTCCCTATTCCCTATTCCCTACTTCTCAACAGTTTAAAACTCAGAAAAAACCAGATTTTTCCTTCCCTCTTCCCTATTCCCTCTTCCCTATTCCCTCTTCCCTATTCCCTCTTCCTTCTTCCTTCTTCCCTCTTCCTTCTTCCCTCTTCCTTCTTAAAAATTACTTTAAATTTGATAAATAAGTAGCCTTAGCTATCGCTGCTAATTTCATTCCTGGAGGATAACAACCTTCTGTTTTAATACGCTTAATTTCTGCCTCTGAAATCTTCAATTTTAAGTATTTATTTATTGCCCGGACAATATCACCCCGGTCTATTATACCTGCCACTGCTCCAGCAGGAGAAAGAACAGTTATATGTTCTTGCTGATGAAATTCCATACTATTAATAACTTCAACTAAATTAGCTTTCTCCGAAACAGTAACTATCTGATTTAGCGGACATATAATCATCCTTAAAGTTTGAGTATCCCAATAACTCCTTTCAATAAAATCAATAGCATCAGAAGAAACTAAACCAAGATAACGACCCTCACTAGCAGCAAAATAAATGGAAAATCTAGAACTTTTCAAAAAATATTTATCTGAGAATTGACTCAAAGTCAAATTTGCATCTACCACACGAAAATCTCGCGTCATTGCTTCTACAGATTTAATTTTAATTAACGCTTCTTGTAAATCAATTATCCGGTGATAATTTTTGGCATTACGCATAGCAAACCAACCAATTAAAGCCAGCAAAAAACCACCATAACTCTGAGTTACTAAAACTAAAATCGACCCCAAAATAATTCCTAACCATCCTAAAACTTGACCACTTTTAGCCGCCCATCTTACCCCAACAAAACGACTACCAGTTATTTTCCAAATAGCAGCTTTTAATACTTGTCCGCCATCTAAAGGTAAACCAGGTATCAGATTAAAAATCGCTAAAATTAGATTAATTTCTGCTACCCGATTTATTAGTTCGCCAACCAAGCTTGATGTGGAAAAAAAAAGGCTAGTTAAACCCAATAAAAAAAACAACAATAAACTCACTAAAGGTCCAGCGATCGCCACTTGAAAAGCTTCTCCAGGAGTTCGATATTCTCGTTCTATTCCAGTAATTCCACCAAATAAAAATAACCTGATAGAATTAACTTTCATCCCTTGAGAAATAGCAACCAAACTATGAGCTAATTCATGTAACAATACAGAACAAAACATTAGTACAGCAATTACTAATCCAGCTCCAAAAGCTAAAAACAATCCCCACTCTTGATAGTCTTGCCTATTAATATATGTTATCCACAGTAAAATGACGAACCATGAAGAATCCAAAAATAAAGGGATACCAAATAAATTGCCAATTCGCAAATCTACCTGCATGAAGTTTTATTTGATTATTTATTTAAACTTTGACTTGTTCTACTCTATATAACTTATCTTTTGATTTTTTGGTTTAATACCCTGCTGTCTACATGGTGTTTACAATTGCTAATTGCTTGAGGTTATCAGACACGAAGCGGCAGGTCGTTGACTATCCCCATCCACTTTTTCGATCTTTCAGTCCTTCTTTCTTCTTCCCTCTTCCTTCTTCCCTCTTCCTTCTTCCCTCTTCCTTCTTCCTTCTTTTAGTCGTTGACTATCCCCATCCACTTTTTCGATCTTTCAGTCCTTCTTTCTTCTTCCCTCTTCCTTCTTCCCTCTTCCTTCTTCCCTCTTCCTTCTTCCTTCTTTTAGTCGTTGACTATCCCCATCCACTTTTTCGATCTTTCAGTCCTTCTTTCTTCTTCCCTCTTCCTTCTTCCCTCTTCCTTCTTCCTTCTTCCTTCTTCCTTCTTTTAGTCGTTGACTATCCCCATCCACTTTTTCGATCTTTCAGTCCTTCTTTCTTCTTCCCTCTTCCTTCTTCCCTCTTCCTTCTTCCCTCTTTTACTGAAAAATCAAAAATGGAGGTATCTCTTCTGTGCGAAAAGAATACCCCCTATACTTTTGACTTTTCCCTGCTCTAAACAGACACGGATTCTAAGAGGATGCTACGCAACGGTATAAATACACATTGCTCGCTTCTCCTTAACTGTCACCCAGAGATTTATCCGGGTGGGACGAGTCAAAACGCCCCTAGACACTCACTTGTATTCACATTAACTCATACAGATTGTGTTTACTTTTTGTTAGCTTTCGGGAGGTTCTATCACTATGCCAAAATGGTACACTCCCTGTCCTGCCATTGTTTGCAGTGATATAGTCATACTGCCGTTGAGTGTACCAACCGTTGTTTCTTATTTGCCGGGATTTCTCCGTGCTAGGACAGTTCCAGGTGCAGATGAACACAGACCTCACCATCTAATTCTATCACTTCGGCGGCTCAATAAATCCCGCACCCTCGTTTTCATCCCCTACCTAAAGGCGAGGAGCTTTCAACCTTCTTCTGTGTAACTAAAATCAGGTTATATCTATATCTATAACATACCAGCACTACCAAGCCCTAAAATTATTCCTGCTCCCAAAATATGACCAAAGCTAGTAGTAGCTAACAATTCTGGTATACCAAACCCAGTAAAAATGGCTGGTAATGATACTGGTAAATCAGGCCCTTGTCCACGATTATTCTTTGAAATAGCATAGTAACCAATTGCAATTGCCACTAGGTTGCAAGTTATCATTACAATTGCTACTTTTGGAGACCACTCTGCAGAGAGGGATTGAGATTGTGCTGCTAGAATTAAGCAAGAGTAAATCAAGTTTTTATCTCCTTAAAATTACAGAAATTTGACTATTTGGCTTAAATGTTTGATTTAATCAATTTATGTTTTGCAAATTATCAAGAAATTTTAGTAAAAAGCTATAATTTGTTTTAATAATTAACAATAACCTTAAGTTTTAATACAAAGATGTACAATTAAGCTCTTAGCAGGTAAAATTAATGCGCGTTAAAATTTGTGGGATTACAAAATTAGAGCAAGGACAAGCGATCGCTCAAATGGGAGCAACAGCTTTAGGATTTATCTGTGTTCCAACATCGCCTCGGTATATTACCGCAGAAAAAATCAGAAATATCGTTGTTCAACTACCAAAAAATATTGATAAAATCGGGGTATTTGTTAACTCAGAAATTGATTTTTTATCGGAAATAATTATTCAGACTCAATTAACAGGTATACAACTACATGGAGATGAATCTCCAGAATTTTGTCATCAGCTACGTCAGTCAATACCAGACAATATAGAAATAATTAAAGCATTCAGAATCAAATCTCCTCAAGATTTAACAACAGTAAATAGTTATGAAAATTATGTCGATACTTTACTCCTAGATGCTTATCATCCAGATAAATTAGGAGGCACTGGTCAAACCTTAGATTGGAAAATTCTTCAAGATTTTCACCCCGCTTTTCCTTGGTTTTTAGCAGGTGGTTTAACACCAGAAAATGTCACAGTACCAATTCAACAATTAATCATTGAATCTAGCCATAAATTCTGTGGTATAGACTTATCTAGTGGAGTAGAAAAAGCCCCTGGAGATAAAGATTTAGTTAAAGTCAAAAAATTATTTGATAGTTTGGTGAAACTTCGGATTAAAGTGTAGAAAAAACATTAAGTATTATGACTGATACAAGTTTAAAAGTTTTTGTTTGTAATAGGCTTGAGCAAATGAAATATCTATATCTATCTTAGGACTAAAGCCCTACTACGAGTTCTAATTATAACTATTCAACCAGACATGATATAAGATTTTAGTAGTAATCAGGACTCAGGTAGGGAAGCCGCCGTTCAACAATTAATAATTAATAATTAATAATCAACAATTACCTCTCCTTTAAAAGAAGAGGATTGACTCAAAGGAAAATTTTTCTTTATTATTCTCTTAAAAGGGGAAACTTTAAACCACAATTTTTCGTTAAGGGGACTACAATAGTCAAAATATAAAAGGATTTTGATTATTCTTAATTGTTATTAAATATCTCATATAGCAATTCCCATATTGGTGAGGTAGAAAATTGATTTGTTTTAGGGAACAGCGGTGCAACCCCGCGGGGTGCGACAGACAAACCTGGTAGCGCACCAAGAGAGGGAACAGGGAATAGGGAATAGGGAATAGAATAGAAATAAAGATAAAAGATAGGTGTACCTCATTAGTCTGAGAAACGCTATAAATATTCAGAGTAAACATTCAGCCATTAGTTTAAATAGTCGCTCTCAAAAAAGTCAAAGTCTGGCAAGAAAAGAATGAGATGATGGGTATTAGATAAAAAGGTGGTGGTGCATAGTAATGGCAGAGAGAGTGTGGGGAGTAGGGGAATGTGGTAAGAAATTAAAAAATATATATCTTGACAATTACTATTCAGGACAACCGATAAAAAAACAATAAATTATTCCAACACTCTTGATTCATTTTTATCTTTTTATTTTGGGTTTAATTCCCCACCGTCTATACGGTGTTGACAATTGGTTGTGGTTTGAGTCCCCATCCATTTTTTCTTCCTTCTTCCTTCTTCCTTCTTTCTTCTTCCTTCTTAATTAGTATTAAAAATTTGAACTAAAATTCACAGTAAAACTTAAAAAATATTAGCCAACTTCACCGAATAATTCAGGTTTAAAAGCTTTCCTTTACAGGAGAAGCAAAAAAAAATCCTTTTAGTCAATTCTCTTCCTTTTAGGGAGAGGTAATTATCAATTATTCATTATCAATTATTAATTATTGAACTATCCAACTAATGTAGACTTGAATTCATAAAACAGACTAAATGCTGACATAAATAGGAAACAAAATAGTTGAGTTTTCAGTCACAAGTAACTTGTAAGGATAGGGGGGACATTCATCGCCAAAACCCAATGCAAAATATGAAAAAAATGCAATCCTAAAACCTAGAACATTTTTGTGTTGTTCTATAAGTAGCTAGGTACAAATAAACCTCATTATCTAACGAAATGTTGATGAGGTCAAAACCATTGAAATTGCTTCCTTCCACTCCGTTTCAGTTGCAATGACCTACTTTTCATTAATGGATAATGGATAATGGATAATTGATAATTACCTCTGGTTAAAACCGCTCTTGATTGAATATAAGGAGTATTTTCTTTTTTTTTCCCCTTAAAAGGGGAGGCTTTAAACCAGAATTATTTAATTATTAATTATTAATTATTAATTATTCGGTAAATTTTCCCACCTACCTACTTAAACCTGACTTTACTCAACAATCAAATTATTAGTAACATAGGAGTATCTAAAATATGGCCAATATATCAGGAGATAACAACGATAACCTCTTAATAGGCTCTCAAGAACCAGACCTAATGGAAGGATTTGGTGGAAATGATACCATTTTTGGTGAAGCAGGAGATGATACTCAAGATGGTGGAGAAGGAGAAGATGAAATTATTGGTGGTATTGGATCTGACTCTTTAATTGGTGGTGAAGATAATGATTTATTACAAGGAGAAGATGGCCGCGACTCAGCATTAGGAGGTCTTGGAGATGATAGTATTGAAGGTGGTCCGGGAAATGATTTTTTAGCAGGAGAAGAAGGCAACGACTCGTTATTTGGACAGACCGGAGATGACTCCGTAATTGGTAATGAAGGAATTGATTTAGTTACTGGAGGAGATGGTAACGATACATTAAGAGGTAGTGAAGGAAATGATAGTCTCTTTGGAAATATTGACGATGACGTAATATTTGGAGATAGTGGAGATGATATTGGAAATGGCAGTATAGGAAATGATTCTCTTTTTGGTGGTGATGGTAATGACTCTCTAGATGGAGGTAGTGGTGATGATACAATTTTTGGAGAAGCAGGTGATGATACTCTATTTGGAATTATTGGCAGTGATTTTATTAATGGTAATAGAGGTAATGATCAAATTTTTGGTGGAGACAATTTGGACAACCTTCGCGGTGGAAAGGGTAATGATACAATTTTTGGAGAACAAGAAAACGACTCCCTCTTTGGTGACGCGAATAATGATTTAGTTATTGGTGGTATTGGTGACGATACATTATTTGGTGGAAAGGATAATGATACACTTCAAGGTAGTGATGGTAATGACTCTTTGTTAGGCGATCGAGGCAACGATATATTATTTGGAGATGCTGGAGAAGATACTTTAACAGGGGGCGAAGGTTCCGATATATTTGTGCTACCTGGAGAATTGGGTAATATTGATGTGATTAATGATTTTAGTCCTTTGGAAGATTTCTTGGCCTTAGATGGTGACTTAACTTTTGGCGATTTAACTTTTGAACAGGGAACTGGTTTAAATTTCAGAGATACATTAATTACTATTGATAATGGTAGATTATTAGCAGTATTAGTAAATGTTCCAGCTTCAATAATTACAGAAGAAGACTTTTTGACACTCTCAGCGTTAAATCAAAGATTATAACGGGAGATTCTTGCGAGTGCTGACGCAAAGCTGCGCTAACCCAGATTCTTAACTAGGCAACAAATCAAACAAGTTAAGTTGTACCCCCGCGACTACCATCTCTACAAGCTTTCTTGCTCCGTCTTTACGCTGAGGTTTCCTCAGCGCAGGCGGTGCGCTTTTCTTTAAACCGTGTGCCCCACGGCTATTAATCATTAATAACTGATGATGGATTAATTTGCAACCCCTCACTCAATTAACTTAGTACCTGGAAATACCGAATCGCCGTTAAATCAGCACGATGATAACGGGAGTCCTCTTTCAAGATTTTTGATAGACAATATTAGTCAAGCTTTACCTGAATCTACATCAGACCAAAAAATGTTATAAATCTTCATCAGACCAATTTTCTAAAATAGAGCGTAGTCTTAATCGGGGAATATAAGGCCAACCTCCCTTTGCTTCAATATCTTTAAGTAAATTGTAGAGTGCTTGACGATTATCTGGTAATGCTTGTTGAAATAAGCCTTCTCTTAGTTCCTGATGTAAACCTTCCAGAGTGCGTAGCATAGCCAACATTGCCATTGGATCGTCGTGATAATTTTTCGCTAAAGCTCTTAGTAAATGTGTCAATGATTGTAAATCATTGTGTAATTGTGTTGACTGATTGTCTGTATTTGTATCCATAATTATCAATTTACATCAAAAAATTATTTTAATTAGTTTTTACCTATATAAACGACCAGACTCTAAATTAATGTGTCCTCGTATGGGTAATTCAAAAATATATTGCTTGTTCTAGATATTAATTTTATGTTTTTCTATTAATCCTAAGTTTTGCTCGATTAAAAATAAATTAATTAAAATTAGTTACAGCGATATCTTTGCTTAAGTAAATATACTTATGCAATTTTAATTTATATAACTGATTTAGGAATAAAGTAACAAGCAATGTAAAATACTATTTTGGATAAATACAAAGATAAATCAGCTTTGAATTACAGTCCTTTTTTCAGGAAATGGGCATAAGTACATGAGTTTAAACACCTATCAATGCTAACAGAAGTATGAAAAATTTACTCTGACAAAAGCCACTTGAGAAGGTGAAGTACAACTATGATTCTATCTACCCTAACTTCCGATAAAATCTAAAATCTAAAATTGGATTATTCATACTGCGTAAATACAAAACGTAGTAGCAACGTTAATTGTTGAATATTGAATCTTGAGGTTAACAATGAGGTATCGCACTTTAATTGCTGCACTACTAGCTGTGTGTTTGAGTTTTTTGACCGCTTGCTCAGAAGGCCCAGATAGCAGTCAAACACTTACTTATGAAGACATTGTAAATACTGGTTTGGCTAACAACTGTCCTGAGTTGCCACAAACAGCTCGTGGTTCCATTGCCCTTGACCGCGATAGCTCTTATATTTTGACAGATTTGTGCATACAGCCAACTGAATATTTTGTCAAGGAAGAACCTACTAACAAACGCCAGAAAGCAGAATTTGTAGAAGGAAGAAAATTGACACGGTATACTTCTAGTTTAGACCAAGTAACAGGGGATCTGATCTTCGATGAAGATAATGCATTGACATTTAAGGAGCAGTATGGTATTGACTTTCAGGCTATAACTGTTCTCTTACCAGGTGGTGAGGAAGTACCTTTTCTATTTACCGTCAAAGGACTTGTTGCTAAAAGTCAGCCTGGTGTTTCTGCTCTTAACACTTCTATTGATTTTGAAGGTATATATAATGTTCCTTCCTATCGAGGTTCTAGCTTCCTAGATCCAAAAGGTCGTGGTGTTACTGCGGGATATGATAATGCAGTAGCTTTACCAAATCGTGCAGATGATACAGAGTTTAGTAAAGCTAATGTCAAGTTTGCAGATACCAGTCTCAAAGCTGGTGAAATTTCGCTGAAAATTTCTAAAGTAGACAGCGAAACTGGTGAAATTGCTGGTATCTTTGAAGCAATTCAGCCTTCTGATACAGACTTGGGCGCAAAAGAGGCTGTAGAAGTTAAAATTGGTGGTACTTTTTACGGTAGGGTAGAGGTAGCTTCTTAAGCTAGATATTGGGTCTGAAATTAAATTGCTCGTGCAACTTATATGATTAAAGACCCTACCCATCAAAGTTGAAAGTTTGTGAAGATAACCAACTGTCTCTTTTCATCTAAAAATGTCTTTTCATTGAAAGTTGCAAACGGTAGGTTTTAGGTTCAATCTTATTGGAAATTAAACCCCAAAAGGCTAATTTTACTCCTGGTGACTGTGAAGTTTTCAACAGTAGTTGCTCTGTAATAGTGCAGTTAAAAAATCTCCTTCCTAAAACCTAAAACTAAACACGCAATAGAAGGGTAACGACCATAAAAAAAGAATATGTATAGAGGGGCTAAACACTCCTCTATTGTTATTAGATTTAGATTTTATTAGAAAAATATTTAAACAACTAATAAATATTATTATTAAAAATTATTATTTATCCTATAGCAATTTCCAAGAATCGTGAGGTACAAAATTCGTTTATTTTATTTTAGGGAGTAGGGAGTAGAGAGTAGGGAATAGAAAAATAACTGTATCTCAGTAACTTGAGAAACGCTATATTAAACATATTTATACTTAATTAAGTTAATCAAGTAACTACTTAGTACATAGAAAATAGATCAAACCATCGACTACAATATTGCTGATAAAAAGGCTTAGAATATAACTCAAACTATTATGAATAAATTGTGTCTAATATCACAATCCAAGATTCCAATAGTCACAGCAATAATTTTGTAAACAGACAATTCCTAATAGAAGATGTTTCATTAATGGATAATGGATAATTGATAATGGATAATTACCTCTCCCTTTTAGGGAGAGGATTGACGAAAAGGAAAAGATTTATTCTCTTGGTCGATTGGATATGGCGAGGTTTCCTCGCCATCCCACCCTTCGGGAAGCTGCGCTAACGACCGCTTTTTTCCCCTTGAAAGGGGAGGCTTCAAGGCGCGAATTATCTAATTATTTAATTGTTTAATTATTAATTATTTCGGTAAAAATATAGTGCGTATTTGATTTACCATCACTAGGTTTCTATCAGAATTATTTTGAAAATTAGGTAAGTCGGAAACCACCGTCTTTTAAGTGGTGGATGGAAACGACTTGGGCAGGTTTTAACCCGTAGTCAAAAAAATATGTTATGATTGACTACTAAAGACACATTGACCTCTGAATCATGGTGAAAGCCCGATATCTAATGGATGATACACGTTAAATGGTAGTTAACCGAAAAGGTAGCTCGGTGCTTGCCAGCACTCTGTTTCCAGCCGTTAGACAGCACGTTGTACCTCAGAGCGAGTGAATCAACTAACAACCAAAAAAAAGTAGCCTCAATGGTCGCCAGACCAGAGAGAGTAGTGGCGATTGGCACCGCCTAGTGAGCTGCTGCTGTATGCGTACTACGGTACAGTACTGGCAATGTGGCCGTTTGCCTAACGGCATACTTCGTAAACGAGCAATGTGGAAATCGTGGTTTTAACCCGATAGAAAGCTCCTCTGAAGAATTCACGCGACTTTAGTCCGTGGAGTGTCAAAATATACCTATGTCTACCACTATCACTCAAAAACTAAAAAGTGAAAACCTGGAACTGTTGCGCCAATATCAACAGTATCCTTCTCATCATCTCCGTAACCAATTAGTTAAACTTAATGTTGGACTTGTAAGAAAGGAAGTTTACCATTGGTTGAATAGGTGTACTGAAACCTACGATGATTTACTCCAAGTAGGCTGTATTGGATTAATTAGAGCAATTGAGCGATTTGATATATCGAAGGGACGAGCCTTTAGTTCTTTTGCTAGTCCTTATATCCGGGGTGAAATTCAGCATTATCTCAGAGATAAAAGTCCTTCTGTACGCATTCCCAGAAATTGGCTAGCTATGGATCGGCAGGCCACAAAAGTTATACAAGACCTCCGAGTGAAGTTAAAACGGAAACCTACAGATTTAGAGGTGGCCTCTGCATTGGATATTTCTTTGGAGCAGTGGCAGGAAATTCAATTAGCTTGTCGTAACCGTGCTCCTCTGAGTTTAGATGCTCCAGTTCAAGATGAAACAAATGGAACCACTTGTTTAGGAGAATTAGTTCCAGATAGTCAGTATCGTAGTTTTCAATTAGCTCAAGAAGACCAAATTCGTTTACAGCAAGCGCTGGCCAAACTAGAAGAAGGTACTCGTAAGGTTTTGGAGTTTGTTTTTCTCTGTGACTTGACTCAGAAGGAAACCGCCGAGCGGATGGGTATCAGTGCTGTTACTGTTTCTCGAAGAATCAAGAAAGGGTTAAAGTCTTTGCAAAAGATCATGCAATAGAAGAAGAAAGAAGTTTTTAGTTATTTAGAAGAAAAGGTTAATTATTAGACATCTCCTATTAAATATTCCTATTCGATCAACTATAAACCCTGCCCATATCTACAAGATGGGTGGGGGTAAATACAGAAAGCAAAAACTTATCTAAAATTCGTCAAACTTACTCACAACTATAGCTATCAAACTAAAATGAGTAAATTTGCTCAGTTGTCTATCCATTGAATCGTTATCAGCTACAATGAAGGTATGAAGCTAGTTGAACGTCATGTTATCAGCAAATCACATGATTTGTGGTCAGAAATTGACCACAAGGCTTTTTTGTCAAAAAATCTGTTTAACTTAGCCAATTACCATTATCGTCAATATTTCTTTTCTGATCGAAAGAAATTAAATTTTAATGAACTTTATCACAAGGTATCTAAAAGTGACGATTATCAAGCTTTACCAACTAAAGTTAGCAAGCAAATAATCAGAAGATTAGACTCAGCTTGGAATAGTTACTTTGCAGCCTTAAGAGAGTGGAAAAAACAGCCCAACAAATTTTTAGGAAGACCAAAAATTCCCAAATATAAACATAAAACAAAAGGCCGAAATATTCTGCCCTATCCTAATGAATCAATTTACAAAAAAACCTTAAAAAAAGGGATTTGTCACTTATCCATGAGTGAAATAAAAATTCCTACTTCACAGACAGAAATAATAGAGGCAAGAATCATCCCTAAAAGTAGCTGTTATCTTATAGAAATAGTATATGAAAAAGCGGAGTCAACAACAGAAGCTCGACAAGTAGCAGGAATAGATTTAGGAGTAAATAACTTAATAGCTGTAACTACAAATCAAACAGGGATATTACCTCTTTTGATTAAAGGCAGACCATTAAAAGCAATTAACACTTTTTATAACAAACAACGCTCTTATTTACAATCTCAATTAAAAACCAAGCACAATAAAAATAATTCTCATCGGTTAAAAAAACTAACTCACAAACGAAATTGTCGAGTAGAAAATTATCTCCATACAGCAAGCAAAAGAGTAATAGACTGGTGTGTGAACCATGAAATAGGAATCTTAATCATTGGGCATAATCAGACTTGGAAACAAGAGATAAAATTAGGGAAAAAGAACAATCAACAATTTGTAAATATCCCTCATTATAAGTTAATAGAGATGTTAACATATAAAGCCCAACTAAGAGGAATAAAAGTAATAATAACAGAAGAATCCTATACATCTCAATCAAGCTGTTTAGATGGGGATGATTTACCAAAGTATGGAGAACAAAAACCTATTTTTAGTGGGAAAAGAGTAACAAGAGGGTTGTATAAAACCAGGGAAAATAAATTATTAAATGCCGATGTAAATGGGTCATTGAATATAATTAAAAAAGTAATTCCTGATGTCTTGGACCAAGGAATAAAGGGTTTGCCGTTTAACCCTGTGGTGGTCGATCCACTACGAATGACTGAGATTTCAGGCCTTTGAGTAAGTTTGAGTAAGTTTAGTTGAGCGGTTAGTTTTTAATATCGATATATTCTTTTTGACATTCTGCGATCGCTCAGAGATGCAAATTCTTTAAGAATATCTTCAAAGGAGTGCAAAAATTCCTCCTTATGCTCAAAACAGCTATTGACTTATCAATACAGCGTTGCTGAGTGGTAATGATTTTTAGATTAAGTACCAACGCAAAACATAAGTTTTTCAATTTTATCTTCAGCTACTTATATCATGTTCCGATAACTTAGTTATAAAAAAAACTTTCTCCTTCAACTCCATTTTTTCTTCTTTCTTCCCTCCTGACTCCTGACTCCTGACTCCTGACTCCTGACTCCTCCATAGTTATTTATTTATCACTGTTCAACCGGACATGATATTACCATTACATTTCAGCAAAGCCAATTCCATTGTAGAGACAGACTTTGAAGCATTTTTCCGACCAACAAATGTCTAAGTACCACTAGGAATGCCTCAAAGCGTAGATAGTTATTTTTACTTACTTACTTCAATTATATCATTTTTTACTGGGGATAAATCCGCACGAGTCACTCTTCAACCCCGGCTTGAAAGCGCGGGGCATGAGCTCGCTCCCGATATCTCAACGTGTTTAATCAGAAACATCGGTTAAATTTTGCCTTTCATCCAGTTTTTAAACAAATTCTCCTTAACCATAGTCTGTCGCAACACTTCAACTAAATATTCTTGAGCTTCTTCCCGACTTAAGCCTTTCACTTGCTCCCGTAGAACTTGTAATTTGAACTGTTGCTCCATAGTTAAGCTATTAGACATTTCCATAGTTTACTCCTTACTTATCTAGATAATAGATATTGGCCAATATACTAAGGCCACAGTTAAGTTGATGTATTTACTCTTATGTAAATTATCGTAACATTTACTTGACATACTGTCCATGATGTACATTTTAAAACTAATTTATTCGACAAAAGTTAACATTAAATTAATAAAAGCCAGAAGTATTATGATGATTAGGCTAGAACTAATATCCTATAAAATTCTAAAGATGGAGAAGGCCAAATGGATGCAATGGAATTTTTTCAAAAGAGTGCTGGTAAATGGCAATCGCAACGAACAACCCATCACCTAGCCTTCAGGCAAGCAGAAATGGGCAGTTCAGATATTCAAGTAATCAGCTTGGGTCCTGAAGATCCGAAAGTAGTAGAAATCTGTAAAATGCACGAAATTGACCCAAGTTTGGCTGCAGGAGGCGCTTTTGTGACTTGGGATGGTTCCATGGCCTGGGATAAAGATGATGAAAATCACAAAGGGTCAACTGTATTTGCGATTGTTCCAGATCCAGAAGATCCTAGAAAAGGCAGAATGTTGCGAGAACGAGGTTATGCAGAAATTGTGCCAGTTGTGGGACGCTTTGAGATGGATGATGAAGATGGACTAAATTTGATTACGGAATATGAAACTATGAGTTCTATTGAAAGGTTCTGGTTTGCTAACCCTAATCTCAGGATGCGGACTAGCGCAGTCAAGCGATTTGGTGGATTTAATACTTCTACTTTTTGTACAGAAGTTCGAGTAGAAGAAAGCAACTCAGATTCTGAAGTAGAAACATCACAGAATACTACACAGTTTTATTCTGCTTTTGGTTGGTAGATATAGCGCTACTTGCAAAACAAAAGTCAAAATTAAAAAGTCAAAAGTCATAAGTAATCCTTGACTAATTTTGAGCTGTTTGGTGCGCTACCAGATGCGACTGTCGTCGTCGCGGGGTCGCATCCGCATTTATAAATGTCCGCGCCCTATTTGCGTAGTGCTATAGATAAAATTATGCCCAAAGTAAGTAAATATCTATCAAAATGTTACAGATTGTTGCGTAAGTTAATAAAAGTGAGACTTGGATTGCCTCAATCCCTTAATCTAAAGGTTGGCTATCAAAAATGGGGCGAGAGGACTCCCGGTATAATCTCCGATTTACTGGGAGATGAATCGCGACCAAACAAACAATAAGCACTCTATCATCGAGGTGTCACTGCGGCCCTTGCAGATCGTAGAATAACTTGACTGTGTAGGCGTACTGTCAGGGGCTGGCAACAGTCTAGATAAGTGCCATTCAAGCAGTAAACCTAAATCGTGAGGTTTGGGAATGTCCCGTTATCATCGCGAGATTTAACGGGAGAGGATGTCAATGATGCAATTTTTTGAATCGCACCAAGGTTTAGTGTGCTCTGGCCACACTTGATAAATCAAATTTAATAATTTAAGGAGATTCTCACGTGGTGATTCCATTATTAGAATACCAACCTATTACTCAAAATTCACGAGTTGCGGGTTATGAAGTCCCTGGTGATGACCAACCAATGATTTATTCAGCCGAATCTTTGCCCTCTGAGTCAGGGTGGGATGAGTTAATTTGGGCAGCTTATCGCCAAATTTATAGCGAACATCAGATTCTGAAGAGCGATCGCCAAATCTTCCTAGAATCTCAACTCAAAAATGGTCAAATTACAGTTAGAGATTTCATTCGTGGTTTGGTAATTTCCGATCCATTCCGTCGTAACAACTACGAGACAAATAGCAACTATCGCTTTGTTGAGTTATGTGTTCAACGGATTTTAGGTCGCGATGTTTACAGCGAAAGGGAAAAGATTGCTTGGTCTATCGTTGTCGCAACCAAGGGTATCGAGGGTTTCATTGATGAGTTGCTTAATAGCGACGAATACCTAGACAACTTTGGCTTTGATACTGTACCTTACCAGCGTCGTCGGGTTATACCCCAAAGAGATGGAGGAGAAACTCCTTTTAACCTAAAGACACCTCGTTATGGTTTCTACTATCGGACTATTCTTGGCTTCCCTCAAATAGTTTACCAAAATCAATTACGTCGCTTTACTCCCCAAGAAAAGCAACCTCAAGCAGGCGATCCTTCTCTTTATTTAAGTTTAGCACAGGGTCTTAATGTTCAAGGTACATCAGCACGAGTTAATTTAGGTAATATCAATCTGGGTATGGTACCTTATCGTCAGGTATAACTTAGATTCTTACTTTAGTACCTCTGTTGAGTGGGATTAATTTTTGTAGGGGTAGAATATTCGTGCAGAGTATTTGGTTAACTTGCCAAAACTAGGAACATGAGTATTCTATCCCTACAAATTTTGGCGTTGGTGAAGCGCGGGTATGATACTAATCATAATTACTTAGGAGTCAACCCACCCCTCGCCCCTCCCCCTCCCAACCCACCCCTCGCCCCTCCCCCTCCCAGGAGGGGAGGGGAAGTCATATCATGTCCGTTTATATCGTTTGTGTAAACCCAAGGGTGAATATCTACAGGAAATAATGATTTTTTTCTTGCGAGGGTAGCCTTCCTCCCTCTTCCTTCTTCCCTCTTCCTTCTTCCTTACCTTTGCTATACAAGACCGATGCTACCGGACATAATATCAGGAGGGAAGAAAGGAAGAAGAAACCCCGAGTATAAGGAGAAAGTTTTTTAGTCGCGTAAGCGGAACGAAGTTCTATCGCGCTCTTATCTGCACAGATATCATACTTCAAATCACCAACGCCCAAATTTTTAGTTACTGAAAAAAGCAATGCTCAGTAGACATCTGGTGATAATAAAAAATAAAATCAATTATTGCACTCTTATTTATCAATTCTTTCCCTCCTGGGAGGGGCTAGGGGTGGGTTCCCTACTCCCTACTCCCTACTCCCTCTTTTGGAGGAGATGTCTAGTTAAAAGAAAGTAATTTGAACTTTATCTCCATACCTCAAATTAAGCTGAGATTGAGCGCTACTAGCATTAGCTGCGATTTCGACAAAATTGTGAGAACCAACAATTGCAATTAGTTCCCCTGGTTGACAGTCACTATAAGTATTGCCACTGACTATAGTTTTGTAAGATGAAAGATTGTCATTTTTTTGAATCACAACTGACCAGGTTTTCCCCTCAATATAACTGCTGGGAATATTAGTAATTATATTGCCAAAATAGTCAATATATTGAACTGAACCTTCAATACCTGACTCTGTAAGAGTAATTTTATTTAAGGGTAATTTTACTAAACTTTCTGGGTTAATTTTTTCTCCCAAATTTTCTAATGAAACCCCGCTAGCAATATGAGCGCCAACAGGAGCAAATATGTCTCGACCGTGGAAGGTTGTACTAGGTGAATTTGTGCGCCAATAGTCAGAATTAGTCAATTCCACAACTTTTATTTCTTGTGTCTCTAGGTTTTCCAGCACACCACTAAAAATACCGTTATCGGGTCCGACGAAAAAACCTGTTGATAATTGAATGGCGATCGCTCTTCTGAGACTTCCTACTCCTGGATCTACAACAGCTACATGAACCGTTCCTGGGGGAAAATAGGGATAAGCATTTTTTAAACAAAATCTTGCTGCAAATAAATTTTGAGCAGGAATTTCATGGGTGAGGTCTATTATGGTTAGTGTCGGATTAATTTGATAAATTACACCTTTCATCACACCGACATAAACATCCTTTAATCCAAAATCAGTTAGGAGTGTAACTATTTTTCTATCAGACATTATTATTTTTGATATTTATAGCAGGCAACAGGCAACAGGCAACAGGCAATAGTAGGAAAAATTTCCCTGTCTTAGAGTTCATCATCATTCTATCAAAAATGTTGAAAGAGATCGAGCCGTTATAATCGCAAAATGTTTGTAGTGCGGGCATCTTGCCCGCGACTGGTGTACCTTACTAATATGAAATATGCTGTAATTTTACGATAATAAAGTTTTTAGGTGGTAGGTCGTAGGTGTAAATTCAAGTGAGAACACTGGAAAACTATCGCAAATTTGGGATATTCCTTCCAAATTGCTTCATAACTCAAGAAATTCAGAAATAGAATAGGGGAAAAAAGTTGAAACTTGCTCCCCTACTCCCCCACTCCCCTACTCCCCTACTCCCCTACTCCCCTACTCCCCCACTCCCCCACTCCCTCACTCCCCACTCCCCATCTAATTCAATTGCTCAATTTGATATTTGGCATCTCTATAACCTCCTGTTCGACCTTGCTCTAAATAAAGTTTAGCTGCTTTTTCAAAATCACTAATTGCTCCTTTTTTATCCCCAAGATTAACTCTAACCAATCCTCTACTATAGTAAGCATCAGCATATTCAGGATTAAGTCGAATTGCTTGAACATAGTCAGCGATCGCTTGCTCATAATTTTCTTGTTCGGAATAAACACTAGCACGATTTGCATAAGCTTCTGCATTATTAGGACTGATAGCTATTGCTTGAGTATAATCTTCTATTGCCTTTTCCAGTTGATTTGCCGAAGCGTAAGCTAATCCTCTATTTGTATAAGCTGAGGGACTTTTGGGAGCAATTTGAATTGTTTTTGTACAGTCAGATATAGATTTTTCATACTCTTTAATATTGAGGTAAGCAATACATCGATTATTATAAGCAACTTCATTTTCAGGATTAATTTGAATTGCTTGAGTGCAATCAGATATAGCTTCTTCATAAGTTGCTAAATTCAAATATGTGCTGCAACGATTAGCATAAGCTTCTTCATTTTCAGGGTCTATTTCAATAACTTTGTTGTAATCATCTAAAGATCCTTGATAATCTCCCAGAAAAAAGCGCGCTCTACCTCGACTATAATAACCATCTATCTTTTGGGGTTCAAGTCTAACCATCTCAGTATAATCTGCTATTGCTCCTTGTAAATCATTATTGGCAGCACGAGCTAATCCTCGTCCATGATAAGCATCTATATTATTAGGTTGCAGTCGAATAGCTTTAGTATGATCGGTAATAGCAGCAGGATAGTCTTGAGAGCTGTAGTGAACTAATCCTCTTTTATAAAAAGCTTCCGCATCTTGAGGTTTGAGGCGTAATACTTGGGTGAAATCATTAATTGCTCCGGCATAATCTTGGGTATCATAACGAGCTGTTCCTCTGTTAAAATTGGCATTAACATGGCTAGGATTCAAATTAATTACCTTGCTGTAGTCAGCAATCGCTTCTTGGTAATTTTCTAAGTTATAATAAGCGTTGCCACGCTTATAGTAATATTCTTCTTCATCGGGATTTAGTTGAATTGCTTTGTCATAAGCGGCAATTGCTGCTTGTTGATTACCATTGTTCGCATTTTCTACCCCTTTCTCAAATATTTTCTCTGCTTTGACCGGGTTTGGGCGATTTAAGAAATTCACTAACCCGATCAGCACCGCAATAACCCCCACGCTGGCAAAACCAAATATAATAAACCATAAAGGATGAGATTTCATTCTCAGTAAGCTTGTTTTAATTTGGGGATTTGGACTGCTTTTAATTTTGGGTGGTGGTGCTGTCAATATTTGAGGGCGACCGCTAATTTTCTGTAGCGCTTTCACAACTTCTTCTACAGACTGGTAACGTTTTGTATAATGGTAATGTACCATTCGATCAATGATATCAGCTAGATTTGAGGAGCATTGGGTTCGATTTCGCCAGAGAATACCACTAGGATTTGATGGACTAAGGTCTTGTAATTTTGGGAGTTCACTACTGGGAATACCTGTCAGAGCTTGAATGCCAATCATGCCCACTGCATACAGATCGCTATTAAATTGAGGGATGCCTTGAAATTGTTCGATTGGCATATAAGAAGGAGTACCTGTAGCTATTGTTCGTTGTACTTCTCCATTTTCTACTGCAATTCGATGACTAACTTCTTTGACGGAACCAAAATCAATTAAAACTAATTTTTCATCTGGTTGACGTCTAATTAAATTAGATGGGTTAACATCCCGATGAATTACATCATTTTCATGTACAAATACTAAAATTTCTAAGATTTCTAACAACAGTTTGATTACTTCTTTTTCTTGCCAAGGTTGGCCTGGTATAATTTCTTTATTTAATGGTGTTCCAGGAATGAATTCTTCAACTAAATAAAATTGGTTATTTTCTTCAAAATAAGCTAATAGTAAAGGAATCTGCTCGTGCCTACCTAATTTTTCTAATATTTCTGCTTCTTGTTTGAATAAACGGTGAGCAGTTCTAACTATGGTATAACTATTGCCAGGAGCGCGTAGTTGTTTGACCACACATTGAGGATGTCCAGGGCGACGAGTATCCGCTGCCAGATAGGTTTGTCCAAATGCACCAGCACTCAGGATTTGAACGACGCGGTAACGTCCATCTAGAAGTTGACCAATCATGTTCGTGTTATTCATAAGGTGGTAGGTGGTAGGTTTTAGGTGTTAGGTGGTATGTGTTACAGCAATTTTAAATTCGTTTTACTTATAAGTTGGTAGGTTTTAGGTCTTATACCATTTTGAAAAAAGAATATTACAAATAATAAGGGCAATCATAAAGACACGTGCAGGAGATGTCCCTTTTGATAATTTAGCACGCCAGTAGAGTGTTAATTATTGATATTTTTACTTCTCTCCTACTCCCCGACTCCCCCGCTCAAGAAAGTGTAGCAAAAATTTATCAAATTGATATTATAGGTTCTAAAGTAGCAGAATTTGGTTGTTGAAGAAGTTGATTATTGCAGTAGTTTTTTGATCGTATTTTGCGAATTTTGATAATTTTTGATTCTACCTTGCTCTAAAAATAGATTGGCACTTTGGCGAAGGTCTGCTATTGCTGCTTGTATCTCTTGTTGCTCAGAAAGAATTATACCTCGATGATAATAAGCTATAGCATTACTCGGATTAAGTTTAATTGCTTGAGTAAAGTCTTCAATAGCTTGATTATAGTTTCCTATATCTGAGAAAATTATACCCCGATCGCTATAGGCAAAAGAATCCTTAGGATTGATTTTTATTGTTGTGGTCAAGTCTTCTATAGCACCAGATAGATCGCCACTAGCAGACCGTGCTCTACCTCTGTTTCTGTATGCTTCAGCATTTTCAGGATTCATCTCAATAGTTACGCTACAGTTTTCTATTGCTTTTTGATATTTCCCTAAATTCAAGTAACTAATACATTGATTATGATATGCTAGAGAATCATTAGCATTTATTTTTATTGCTTGGTGACAATCTTTGATTGCTGCTTGATAATTTCCTAGCTCTAGATAAGCGCTACATTTTTTTGTATAAGCATCGGAATAATCTGGTTTTAATTCTAGTGTGCGGTCGTAGTCTGCTATTGCACCTTGATAATCTTCAATTTCAAACTGAGCTATACCTCGACTTTTGTAAGCTTGTGCATTCTTGGGGTTCAGTCTTATAGTTTGAGAGTAGTCACTTATTGCCCCTGCTTGGTCTCCGATCGCTGCTCTAGCTATTCCTCGATGAAGATAAGCATCGCTATTTTGAGGATTAATTTTAATTGATTGACTATAATCTTGAATAGCATTTTTGTAATCCCCAATTTTGTCATAAATTAGCCCTCGTTTTTGATAAGCTTGGGTATACTTGGGACGAAGTCTTAATGTTTGTGTTAAATCGGTAATCGCTTTTTCATTGTCGCCTAATTCATAATAAGTTAAGGCACGTTGATAATAAGTGTTATGGTTTTCTTCGATCGCAATAGCTGCTGTATAGTCTTTAATTGCTTTTTCATAAGCTCTTTGGGAATAATAAGAATTACCTCTTTGATAATAGATGGCTGCATTTTGTGGGTTTAATTGCAGTGCTTGGGTATAGTTGACGACCGCTGCTTGTTGCTCTCCTTGTTTAGCTAATTCTCGACCATGGTTATAGAGTGCTTGTGCTTTGAATATAAATTGCAATTTCCAGAAATAGGCGATCGCTACTCCTGCTATGGTGATGACTGTTAAACCAGCAATAAGTCTAATTTTTTTGTTGTTTCTGGGTTGAGGTTGTGCTGTGGGAATATCTATTTCTTGAGGTATTGTAATTATTGTTTCTGGTTTTGAGAGAATGTTATTCTCGGTAGATACTACTATGTTGTTTAATTCTGTTAAAGCTTCTGAAGCTGAATTATAATGTTGTTTATCTTGACTGTTTATCATTTTGTCAATGATATTTGATAGGTTTAGAGAGCATACTTGTAGATTTTGCCAAGGTATTTCTAATTCTAGAGTGTTGCTAGTCTGCTGTTGCTTGAGTAAATCTTGAGTAGATAATCCTGTTAGTGCTTGAATAGCAATTATTCCTAGAGCATAAATATCGCTATTTTGATCTATCTCTTTTTGACTTTCTTCTAAGGGTATATTAGCAAAACTATTAGAGTTATTTTGGCTACCATTTTTTAATATTAATAATTTCTCATTTTGTTCTAAAATCCTTGTAATTTTTCTTTTGAGACCAAAGTTTATTAAGACTAATTTTCCATCTAATTCTCGCCGGATTAAATTTGCTGGTATTATTTTTCCATGAGTTTCCCCATGACTATGAATAAAGGCTAAAATTTCTAGTACATCCTTTAATATTTTGATTACTTCTACTTCTGGTAGAAGCTTACCTATAGCTAATTCTTGAGTTAGAGATAAACCTACTATATAGTCTTCAACTAAGTAGATATTATTGTTTTCTTCACAATAAGCTAATAAATTAGGTAAGCCATTGTGTTGACTCAAACAATAAATCTTTTCTGCTTTTTCGTGAAATATTGATAATATAACCTCTTGATTTTTTTGCTTAAAATTGCTTAGTCTAATTTCTTTGACTAGGCATTGAGGAGAATTTGGACGGTGAGTATCTGTAGCCAGATATGTTTTCCCTAAGATATTTGAATTTATAGGTTTGATAAAACGATAGCGTTTATCTACAATTTGATCGATTATCATCTACTTTTCCCTCATTACAAATGTGTATTATTGCAGAAGCAAGAAGGCGTTTAGTTATCTAGGCAATTAGTTATCTAAGCAATTAGTGCAGCTACGCGGAAGTCAAAAGCGAGTGCGTAATTCTGAGGTCCCCTCAGAATGTAAGACGCACTCAAGACAGTAAAAAGTATTGATTGGTAAGGATTTTAGGATTTTGTAACTGGTTAGTTATTTCTGCCGTCCTGCATTAGTTATCTAGGAGAGAAGGAGTTTATACCAATTACCATACATTAATGCTTAACTTAGGTAGGAATTCAATATTTGAAAAAGACAGTTACATTAAAGATGCGTTACATTTCATTAGCGCACCCTATACGGTCAAATAAATATTAGACAAACACTCTCTTATTTTTTATGGCTGATAATACTATAGTAATAAAAAATTATCAGATTGTATTGTCTGCATTAAATAATTATATCAACTTCAAAAAATTTAATTTCATCTCAATCAATTGCTCATTTTTTTGAGGCGCTGACCATGCCATAAATAAATGAGCTTTAATCCTAAAAAATAACTGACTGTCCCACAAATTATACCCATTACTAAACAACCTAAAAATAGAGCTACTACAAACTGACTTCCATATTTCATTAACTCTTGAAATGAAATAATACTTTCAGGTATAAAATCCTCTTGAGAATTGAGTAATAATCTACCAACCTGAAAGTTAATTGCATAAATTGGCACATAAGTCAAGGGATTACTCACCCAAGTACCAGCAGCAGCAGCAATTTTATGACCTCGGAACAAAGTTGCTAATGCTACACCTACTATAGTTTGAAGACCAAAAATTGGAAATAACCCGGCAAAGACCCCCATTGCTAAACCTCTGGCAATATATTCTGGAGTTCCCCGCATCCGAATGAAGCGCCAGTATAAATATCGCCCGTATCTATGCAACTTTGGTGGTTTATGTCTATTTGATAGAGATTTTTTTGTAGTCAGTTTAGGTAGTAGTTGCTGAGAAATTTGTGAGATATTTTTGAACATACTCATACCATTTCACGGAAGTTAAAAGTCAAAAGTTAAAAGTAAGATTTTATAGGTTCAAAACTTTGACACCACATTCAATAATGGATAATTGTCTGTTGTCTAAGAATTTGCGTAAGTCCTGTTAATTATAGGTTGAGTGAAGCAACAGGGCAACTCAACAAAAATTATCATAGACTATGATAGTAATAGTATAAATCACTTAATGATGTTTGTTGTTATGATTATTATCGCAGAAAAAAAATCAAATTGTGAAATTATTTACAGTGAATTGAGGTAAGAAAATGAGTCAAGAAAAAAAAGAAGTATTGGAAAAAATTGCTCAGGTTATTGAAAGTTTACCTAGTGAAAATTTGTTGGAAAAATGTTGGACTGAAGAGCAAAAGGAGAGATGGCATAAACAGAGAAAGTGGAATATTTTGATTGCTAAAGCTTGGCGAGAAGAAAATAATTTAATCAAAGGTGATGGTTTAGATATTGCTCTTAAGAATAAAGAAATTGACAAAGTTGAAAAAGAGGGAATTGAACTGCTGGTAGAATACTACATTACCTTATTGGAGATTGTGAAAATTGTTGCTCCTTATGTAGATTTTTTCCATTCATTTCTTCGACTTATTGTTTCTACTGCTGATTGTTTATCTGTGCCATTACCCAAGATTTTTATTGACCTTTTCCTAAAAAAATTACAACAAGAGTATTTGTTTAGTTCTCCTTACCGAAAAATTGTGGGTATGCGCCTCCCCTTTTAAGGGGATAATAAGCGGTCGAGGGATGGCCAGGTCTCCTCGCCATATCCAATCGACCAAGAGAAGAAAAATTTTCATCTCTTTGTCAATCCTCTTCTTTCAAGGAGAGGTAATTATTCATTATTCATTATTCATTATTAATTGTTGAAGGGCTTTTTTATGCAATTTTAAAGGAAAACGATAATGACCTTTTCTCTGTGTGTTTAAAATCTTACCAAGAAATATCTTTAACAAAAGCACAAAAAGGAAGCAAATTGGTCGAAAATTTTTTACGTCAAGGAATGAAAGATGGTTGTTATTATCAACCAAATGATGATGAATTTACAAAGCTAAAAAAAGATTTTTCTTGGGAAGATTTTTCTGCCTCATGGCAAAATATGACATTAATGGCTGGTCAATTAGCTATTCGAGAAAAATGGTTAGATAAGAATGAGGAATTGTTACTTAAGAAGAAATTTAAGAAATTTAATGAATTAGCAATGGAAACTTGTAGATTAAATGGAACTGCTAGTCGAAAACGGAAATCAAAAACATGGGATAAGCGTTCTTCCGTTGCCTGGAAAAATGGGAGAAAAGCTTATGCTGAAGGTAGTGTATATAAATTCCCTGAACAAAACTTAACATCTAGATCACATTTCCTCTACCTCACAGATAAAGCCATTAAGCTGGAATAGTCAAAGTTGACATCCTACAAAATGGGAGAAAAAAATGTTGACTTCTAATACTCCAAAAACTCAACTATTCCAACCTAAGAATATATCTGAAATAACAATGGAAAAAATTTTAAACAACATGGAAGAAATCTGTAAATTAGCACTAAGTCTAATATTTGATATAATTCATGCAATTAAAGTTATGAGACAGTTATTTCAAAATCATCAAAGTGAAATTAATCAACTTCAAGAAGAAGTTAGTAATCTAAAGATGGTTATCCGCAATAAAGATGAAAAAATTCAAGAATTAGAATGTTTAGCATATTTTGAATCTCCAAATGGAGATGCTATTTGTAACAGTAACTTTTCAGATTAATCTCAATAGTCAGGGACTTGCCTAAAAACCTAAAAAACATTGGGAGAAAGTTAGCCAGTCCGTTTTAACGGCTGGTTGAATGATGACACGCGGGTAATAAAGCGGAGTAAAAGTCTGTTATACTAGAAACCATAACAAGTAAGAGCAAGGTTTGTCGCCATGACATGACCGCGCTTTGCGGTGAGATTCCGGCGGACAGGAGACGGGGACTTGATTTCCTACGACGGCTGTTTGCGTAGCATTCCGTAGGAAAAGCAAGTAGGCAGCTAGAGCAGCGAGAATATTGCTCCAACACCTTGAGTAAAACCACTCTGAAAGTAAGCTCACAGCTAGATTTTTGTCTATGCCGAGGAGACTAGAAGTCTGTTGATAGGCTTAAAGCAAATGTGGATTTATCCCATTTGCGGTGGGTTAACCACAGAATCCAGGGTGTTTCAACCCCTGGAGATGTCAAAAAGCACCAATTATTTTAAGCATAAATTGTAAAATTTACTTGGTATATTAATTAGGACTTACGCAGATACGCTATATATAGCAGTTCTAACTATTGTCCAATAGTTACTAGACACTATTTATAGAGTCTTTGCCTAAGTCCTATTATTAACAGGATTTACGCAGATACGCTATATATAGCAGTTCTAACTATTGTCCAATAGTTACTAGACACTATTTATAGAGTCTTTGCGTAAGTCCTGAATAATTTCCAAGTCCCTGAAGACATTAAGAAAATTAAATAATTACTTGATGCGATCGCTCATCGGATACCTTCAATAATTAATAATTAATAATTAATAATTAATAATTAATAATTACCTCTCCTTAAAAAGAAGAGGATTGCCTCAAAGGAAAAATTATCTCTATTATCCCCTTAAAAGGGTCGGCTTTCAACCACAATTCTTCGGTAAATAATTATCATTAAATTATTACTGAAATTCTCGGATAATATACTAAGAGAGCATCTAGAAGAGATAGCTTTCATTATTCATTATCAATTTATGATAATATAAATCATCTGATAATTTTTGTTGCTATGATTATTCTCACAGAAAAAAATCAAATTCAGTATTTCCATCTTCCTGCTGATAACTGATAACTGATAACAGAAAAAAGCTGATAACAGAAAAAAGCTGATAACTGATAATGACTACTATTGCCGCGATCGCTACTGCTATTATTCCCCAACAAGGAAGTGTGGGGATAGTCAGGATGTCTGGTTCTGAGGCAATGAAAATTGCTAAAACCCTATTTCATGCACCGGGGAAGCAGGTTTGGGAGACTCACCGCATTCTCTATGGTTATATTCGCCATCCCCAAACTGGGCAGTTAGTAGATGAAGCTTTGTTATTAATTATGAAAGCTCCTCGTTCTTATACTCGCGAGGATATAGTTGAGTTTCACTGTCATGGTGGAATTATTCCCATACAAAAAGTATTACAATTATGTATTGAGGCAGGGGCACGTCTAGCTCAACCAGGAGAATTTACTTTACGAGCTTTTTTAAATGGAAGATTGGATCTGACTCAGGCTGAAAGTGTTGCGGATCTAGTGGGGTCTCAGTCTCCTGTCGCTGCTCAAGTTGCTTTGGCTGGTTTACAGGGTAAGTTGGCTAGTCCAATTCGTCAGTTAAGGGCTAACTGTATTGATATTTTAGCAGAGATAGAGGCTCGCATTGATTTTGAGGAAGATTTACCACCTTTGGATGAGTGGGGAATAAGTAAAAAAATGGATAGTATTTTGGTAGATTTGTCAAGAATATTAGCCAGTGCAAATCAAGGGGAATTGTTACGCAATGGTTTGAAGGTGGCTATTATCGGACGTCCGAATGTGGGCAAGTCGAGTCTATTAAATGCCTGGAGTCGTAGCGATCGCGCTATTGTGACTAATCTTCCTGGCACTACGAGGGATGTGGTAGAGTCTCAGTTAGTGGTGGGTGGTATCCCGGTACAGGTTTTGGATACGGCGGGTATTCGAGAAACTGAAGACCAGGTGGAAAAAATGGGGGTGGAGCGGTCACATCAAGCTGCTGAGTCTGCTGACCTTGTTTTATTGACTATTGACGCTAGTGCTGGTTGGACGGAGTTAGATGAGGTTATTTATCAACAGGTAAAACATCGTTCTTTAATTTTGATAATTAATAAGGTTGACTTGGTTAAGTCGGAATTTATGGAGTCTATTTTTTATCCAGAAACTATTAAGAATGTTGTGACTACAGCAGTTATTAATAATCAAGGAATTGAGCAACTTGAAGCAGCTATTATTAATTCTGTAAATTTGGGTGATTTGCAGGCAGAAAATCTAGATTTTGCTATTAATCAAAGGCAAGCAGCAGCTTTAACTAGAGCAAAAGTGGCTTTGGAGCAATGTTTAAATACAATTAAAAATAATTTACCTCTAGATTTTTGGACTATAGATTTAAGGGGAGCAATTTATGCTTTGGGAGAGGTTACGGGAGAGGATGTAACGGAGTCTGTTTTAGATAAAATTTTTAGTCGCTTTTGTATTGGGAAATAATTTCTCAGAGTTTTACTATTTATTAAAATAACATTGGTCGCGCAACCCCGCCTTTTAAAGCGCAATATTTTTGGAGCGAAGCTCAAATCCCCTACTTCCCCTCCCCTCCACCGGAGGGGGAGGGGCGAGGGGTGGGTTGACTTCTGAGTTCTGAGTTCTGAGTTCTGACTTCGTTAATCTCTACTCTATATTTTCTATTTTGTCTATCATCTCAATATTTAGGTATTTGGGTCATTTTAGGGAGAGGTAATTATCAATTATCAATTATCAATTATCCATTATCCATTATCCATTATTGAATACTCCCCTATTTTTCTTTCCTGGTTCCTAACTTATGACTCCTTAATCTTGACTTCTGACTATTTTTAGAAGATCGAAAAAAATTATGAGAAAATTTGTGAATATTTGTGATAATTTATGATAAAATTTTACAAAAGCAAGGGAAACTAACGAAGTACAAATTATTTAATCAAACTGTATTTCTGGTAAAGCAGTATCGGAGGGCATCCGAGAACTGAGGTTAACCACCTGAACGACTGGGGAAAGCCCCACCTATGGCTAGCTACTGCGTGAGTAGAGATAGTTAAGTGGTCTGAATGATCCAGTAATCCCTGATGCGCGAGTATGGGAGAATCCACTCACTTTAGGGAGTGGGGTATGTCAAATAACATAACAATATCAACATAATACATAAGGATAAAAACAAATGAGTGGATTTATCGGAGCATTGTTTGGAATATTTGGCGGTAAAAAGGCCGAAGATCAGGGTAGCGGTGAAGCTTTTTTCCTAGATGCAGATAGTGCAAGTAGTCTTGGTGATGTAGATTTTATGCGGAAATCTATCGCAGTTAAGAGGAGCTATCCCAAAGCAGCAGGTAAGATTAATTTGATAGAAGGAGAGACACAAAAGGCTGCTTCTTCTATGCAAGTGAAAGAAACTGTAGGAGAAGCTAAAACTGCTTCCTATGCTTCTAACACATCTATTTCTTCTAGTTCAACACAATCTTCTACATCTACCCCTGCTACTGTAAAGCCTCGTAGTATCAGTAATTCTAATTCTGAAATAGATTTCACAAGCATGGCTCGTAACATCAAGAAGAAGAAGTAATTTCTTTCTTTTACTAAGGTTCTATAGTTTATAGATTATTAACTTAAAATATAGCATTCCAATTTAGGTTTTGAAACTCGAGCATTGAGGTAATTTATTGCACAATGGCATAGTTTCAAGACCTTATCATAATTGCTATATTTTTTGTTTATTACTAATAACTTATGGCCATTCTCACGGCACAGAAAGTGGTATTTTACTCGCCCAAACCTAACTGTCCCCAATAACCAGTAAATATCCGACTGCCATCTTTAAGCACATGAATTTCTAGGCGATCGCTTGCCCAGTTTAATTTATTTTTCAATTCTGGATTAAATACTCTAACTTGTTGATTACTAGAAGAAACTAAGGAATTAGGAGAGTGAATAGCTAAGGTTTCTACAAAAGGACCATCAATCAAAATATCTAACTGAGATAATAATTTTTCAGCTCCTTCTGGCGCATTTTTGGATTGCAATTCTCTGAGGGTAAACCCACTAAAAGACATTACATTTAAACCTCGATATTTTAATATTTTTGCTAATTCTGCTAGTGCTGATGCTTGTAAAAATGGTTCCCCTCCAGAAAAGGTAACTCCTGTGTTCCGAGGATTATTTAATATTTTATTTGCTAGTTCTTCAATAGTTATTAATTGGTTAATATCAAAAGACCAAGAATCAGGATTAAAACATCCAGCACATCCACGTTTACAACCTTGTACCCATACTACAGCACGACAACCAGGACCGTTTACTTCAGATTCATCAATATAACCCATAATATTGAGATATCCTGATGGAATTTTTACTGGTGTTATTGTTGATAATTTGGCTGTTAAGTTACTCATAATTTCTATTTACTTGTTTTGTAAGCATTCCGCAGGAAATGCTTACCTTGTTTTTTTATCATCAAACAACCAGGATGCTATTTCTGTTTATAACGAACAGGAATGTTAGTATTTTTGTAAATTTCTTCTGCAAAATTTTGTAACTTTTCTGGGCTAATACATTTTAATTTTTGTACTGCATAAGGATGATATTCTGTATGATTTCCTCTGCCATCTAATTGACGTTTTATGGGTTTAGGTCGAGTGGGGGTGTTAAGTTGAATTTCATCTGGTTTGAGATATTTTACCAAGTTAATATATTCTACTTTGTTTTGAGTATTCCATGGAGATAAAATCATTGTTTGAATTGCTAATTTACCTTGATATTTATCTCTAAAATCTTTGATGTTTTCCCAGATATCTGACAGATTTAATATTTCTGCGGGTCGATTTATTCCTTGTAGTTGTTTGGAAGTTACTGCATCTATTTTGATTGATACTCGATCTGCTAAAGTTAAGGCTAATTTTACTTCTGGATTAGTTAAAGTTGTGCCATTTGTTAATACTAATATGGGTTTGTTTGTTAATTTTTTCGTTTCTTGTAGAATCTCTTTTAAATTCAGAGCTAATGTTGGTTCTCCACTGCCACTCAGAGTAATAATATCCACATCCCACGGCGCAAATTTTTGCAGATTTAATAATATTTCTGTGGTAGAGACATAGACTGAGCGATCGCTTATTTTTTGTTCGATTTCTCCTAATTGACAGTAAACACAATTGAAGGAACAGGTAGAGATTTTGCCTATGGGGTCTATTCCTAGAGAGCGACCATATCGCCAAGATTTTACTGGTCCGTAGACTGGTATAAATTCATCAGTTAATTTTGTAATCATTTGATTTAATTGATTTAATTTTTCTTTATTACATTTATCATCTATAGTATTTTTATTTGAGATGTATAGCATAAGGAACAAGGAAGAAGAAAGAAGGAAGAAAGAAAAGTCTTGCTTTGTCTGAGCTTTAAAATTTTGAAATGTCCTAACCTTTCCTTCGACTGATATAAATCTAGATTAAGGTTTTTTATAAGAAAAAAAGCGCGCCGATTAATTAGCTTAGTTTCTTGTGTTTACCGAATAATTAATAATTCAATAATTCTGGTTTAAAGCCTCCCCTTTCAAGGGGAAAAAAGCGGTCGAGGGATGGCGAGGTTTCCTCGCCATATCCATGAGACCAAGAGAATAAATTTTTTCCTGTTATTCAATCCTCTTCCTTTTAGGGAGAGGTAATTATCAATTATCAATTATCAATTATCAATTATTGAATACTATCTTAATGCTGTTTTCCCTCCTTTACTATTCCCTCCATACCTTTTTCATAGCACTTGGTCTTCACACCCCATATCAAAACGCTATATAAATAATTTTTGGTCGAATTCACAAATATATTTTTCAGTTTGTCATCTCTAATTTTATACACCTTTACTGGATTTCAATTAATCAGGGGGTACTATATTTTTTGTATTCTAAGGAATCATAAAATCTGCATATAATTTATAATTTTTTTATTAACGAAGATAGGTATAAGTAGATTTTTTTTGAAGTATTGCGGTATACAAATATTCTGTTTTTTTACATAAATTAATAAACCTAAGTAGGGGAGCAAGATGCTCTCATTATTGTGTCTGGTAACAAAAAATAATGACAATGCACCACCACTCATAAATTATTTTTTGGTGGTGGTGCATAGTAATGGTAAAGGAGTGTGGGGAGATGGGGAGATGGGGGGATGGGGAGATGGGGAGATGGGGAGATGGGGGGATGGGGAGTATGAGAGAAATTAAAGAATATGTATCCTACCATTACCATGCAGGACTATCTATCTTTTTGGCGTTGCACAGTGACGAATGATTTTATATTTTTGATGAACAAGATTTTGGATTTGATAATTGCTAGAATAATTAATTAATGGTTTTTTTAGTCAAAGTCTAAACTAATTTTTGGCAATATCATTCTATAATGTGCAACTCCATCTTTTTAGTGTGAGCATCCTGGTCTAGTGTGAGCATCTTGGTATAGAGAGTAGGGGAGCAAGATGCTCCCACTATCGTGTCTGGTAACAAAAATAATGACAATGCACCACCACCCTTAACGAAGTCAGAAGTCAGAAGTCAGAAGTCAGAAGTTAACCCACCCCTAACCCCTCCCAGGAGGGGAAGTAGGGGATTTGAGCTGCGCTCCAAAAATATTTCACCTTAAATGGAACATTTTTTTATACCGAATTAAACAGATTTGATCTGATATCATGTCCGGATAACAGCGCGATAGAACTCCATTCCGCTTACGCGACCAAAAAACTTTCTTCTTCTATTCCTTTTTCTTCTTCTTTCTTCCCTCCTAACTTCTGACTCCTGACTCCTGAGGACTGACTCCTATTTAAACTTACTTTCGCATCGATAAACCAATTCTTTTCAACTTTTCATTTATTTCTAAAACTCTTACTTTTACTACTTGCCCAACTTTCACAACTTGCTTTGGATCTTTAACAAAATAATCTGCTAATTGAGAGATATGTACTAACCCATCTTGATGTACTCCCACATCAACAAAAGCTCCAAAATTAGCGACATTAGTTACTATTCCTTCCAACTCCATTCCTACTTTTAAATCTTTAATTTCTTTAATACCTTCTCGAAAAGTTGCATACTTAAATTCTGCTCTAGGGTCGCGTCCTGGTTTTTCTAATTCACTGATAATATCTTTGAGTGTTGGTTCGCCAATTTTATCAGTTACATACTTTTTTAAATCCAGAGATTTTACTCTATTTGAAATTTGATTAATCTGATTTATGGATACAGCTAAATCTTCAGCTATATTTTCTACAACTGAATAACTTTCTGGATGTACTGCGGTATTATCTAAAGGATTTTCACCGCTCCGAATTCGTAAAAAACCAGCACAAAGTTCAAAAGTTTTCCCTCCTAATTTTGATACTTTCAAAATTTCTTGACGATTCTGAAAAGCTCCATTTTCATTCCGATATTTAACTAAATTTTTAGCGACTGTCGAACTCATACCAGAAACAAAAATTAGTAGTTCTTTTGAGGCAGTATTCAAATCTACTCCCACATAATTTACACAACTTTCTACTGTCTCATCTAACTTTTTTTTCAACAATTTTTGGTCTACATCATGTTGATATTGACCGACTCCTATAGACTTCGGGTCGATTTTTACCAGTTCTGCTAAAGGGTCTTGTAAACGTCTACCAATACTAATAGCTCCCCGCACTGTAATATCTAAGTCGGGAAATTCTTCTATTGCTACTTTAGAAGCGGAATAGATTGAAGCACCAGATTCATTTACTATTACTTTTATTGGTTTTTTATCTAAAGTAGAAATTACTTCCGTCATAAATTCATCTGTTTCTCTTCCTGCCGTACCATTACCAATAGCAATAAGTTCAATTTTGTACTTTTGAATTAATTGCTTAATAGTTGTAACAGCTTGTTGTTTTTCTGCCGCAGATTTATGGGGAAATATTGCTTGATATTTTAAGAATTTCCCGGTTTCATCTAACACAGCAACTTTGCAACCCGTTCTAAATCCTGGGTCAATTCCTAAAGTAGGTTTCATTCCTGCTGGTGGAGATAATAATAACTCTTTGAGATTAGTTTCAAAAGTCTTAATTGACTCAATATCTGCCTCAGCTTTCTTTTGCCCTCGAACTTCATTAATCAAAGAATTTTTCATCAAACGATTCAAAGCATCTTTGAGCATTTCCTGATAAAAAATTCTGACTTCTTTAACTCTAGTTTTAATTTCTGAATCTGTTAAATAAGACAGTACAAAATCTCGGTCAAAATCAAGTTCTAGATTTAACACCCCTTCACTTTCTCCTCGTAACAAAGCCAACATATTATGAGGAGCAATATCTTTAACATTTACCCGAAAATTCCGGTACATTTCAAACTTAGTAGTACCTTCAGGATAATCATCTTTAATTTTGGAACTAAAACAACCAGATTTGAGAAAATATTCTCTGATATAAGAGCGTAACTCAGCTTTTTCTGCCACTGATTCCGCCAAAATATCAGATGCTCCTTGAATTGCCTCTTCTATATTTTTTACACCTTTTTCTTCATCAATATACTTAACAGCTTCTTGCTCAATAGATGTAGGTTTTGCTTGAGGATTATTCAGAGACTTAATAAATTCTGCCAAAGATTCTAAACCTTTTTCCCTAGCAATAGTCGCCCTCGTCCGTCGTTTTGGTTTATAAGGAAGATAAAGGTCTTCAAGTTCCGTTTTTTGTAGACATAAATCAATTTTTTCCTGTAATTCATCAGTAAGTTTACCAGCATCATTAATTGCTTTGATAATTACCTTTTTTCTTTCTTCAAGTTCCTGAAGATAAATAAATCTATCCCAAATATTTCGCAGTTGAGTTTCATCCAAAGAATTTGTATATTCTTTCCGATAGCGAGCCACAAAAGGAATAGTCGCCCCTCCATTTAAAAGCTCCAAAGCATTTTTAATACTTTGAGAATTGATATTTAATTCTTGAGCCAAAGTTTTATTTATGTCCAGCATAAACCATCTATACAAACGTATTTTTTCTAATTTTACCGAATAATTAAGGTAAAAATCCTATCACTCGCCGTGGAGAAACAATGAATTAATTTTCCTTTTATTCAATCCTATCCGTTTTAGATATCAATTATCCATTATCAATTATCAATTATTTTTACAGCTCCAAAGCATTTTTAATACTTTGAAAATTGATATTTAATTCTTGAGCCAAAGTTTTATTTATGTCCAGCATAAACCATCTATACAAACGTATTTTGTCTAATTTTACCGAATAATTAAGGTAAAAATCCTATCACTCACCGTGGAGAAACAATGAATTAATTTTCCTTTTATTCAATCCTATCCGTTTTAGATATCAATTATCCATTATCAATTATTAATTATTTTTACAGCTCCAAAGCATTTTTAATACTTTGAGAATTGATATTTAATTCTTGAGCTAGAGTTTTATTTATGTCCAGCATCAATCATCTATACAAACATATTTTTTTTTATCATTTTCTTTATGGGTTTAATACTCCACGGTCACTTGCGGTGTTCAAAATTACTTGGGGGAGCGTAGACGCGGAGCTGCTTGTCGAAGACTATCCCCATTTAATTTTCCTCCTGTCTGCTGTCTCCTTCTTCAATTTACACATTTTAAATCCGAAAATGTTAAAATTAATCATAATTCATAATAAACTTTTTTGAATAGGTAAAAATGGCTAAAATTAAACTACGACGTACTGAAAATATTAATGGCGATATATACGTTGATAGTACCTGTATAGACTGTGATACTTGTCGTTGGATGTCACCTACAGTTTTTCATCGAAATGGAGATAAATCAGCAGTTTATCATCAACCAAAAAACGACAAAGAAAGACAAGAAGCAATGCAAGCTTTACTATCTTGCCCAACAAATTCTATCGGTACTATTGAAGCACCAAAAGATATTAAAAAAATTCAGCAAACCTTCCCAATTTTAGTAGCAGATAATGTTTATCATTGTGGATATCATTCAGAAAAATCTTTTGGTGCAGCGAGTTATTTTATTGTCAGACCAGAGGGAAACATTTTAGTTGACTCACCCCAATTTTCACCTCCATTAGTGAAGCGTTTAGAAGAAATGGGAGGAATTAAATATATGTACTTAACCCACCAAGATGATGTAGCAGACCATCAAAAATTTAGAGAACATTTTAACTGCGATCGCATCCTTCATGTAGATGATATTTCTTCAGATACTAATGATGTAGAAATACAATTAACTGATACAGAACCATTTTCCCTAAGTCCTGATTTATTAATTATTCCTGTACCTGGTCACAGTAAAGGTCATACAGTTTTACTATATGGAAAATTTTTATTTACAGGCGACCATCTAGCTTGGTCTAGTCATTTAAATCAACTTTATGCCTTTCGCCGTTATTGTGGGTATTCTTGGTCAGAACAAATTAAATCTATAAGTAAACTCATACCTTATAGTTTTGAATGGATATTACCAGGTCATGGTCATCGATATTATGCTGATACAAAAACCATGGAACAACAGTTACAAAAGTGTATTAATTGGATGGAAAAATTTTGAATTTTCCTAACAGTTATAATGATTAATATAAAGTAGTTAGGATTTACAGCATATTCCAAGTATATTAAGTACAAATATTAATAATTAAATGAATGCAAGTGCGGGCATCTTGCCCGCGAGGAGTATACCTCACTAAGGTCAAATAAGCTGTATCTCAATTATCAAAAATAGCACTATAAAAAGGGGATTCAAAAATTAAGGTCAAGGTTGCTTTTTCCCTTCTTATTTTTTATCAAAATAATATGGGTCTAAAACCCCGACTTTTAAGGTGAAATATTTTTGGAGAGTTGCTCACGCATCCCCTACTTCCCCTCCTGGGAGGGGTTTGGGGTGGGTTAACTTCTGACTTCTAACTTCTGGCTTCTGACTTCCTTAAAATCCCCTCTTTTATTTGAATGAAACAGATTCTAATCTATTCAATTAAGAAGGCGAATTTTCCTGTAACCAACTTTCTAAATCCTCCAAACTATTAAAATCCAAAATATCCTCCGTTAACATTTCCAAATCTTCTATAACCCAGTTTTCAATCTGATTATTTATTTTGGTTGGAATTTCTCCAAAACGCTTTTTTAGTAAACGCATAACTAGAGCGATCGCTTGTTTTAAACGCCCTTTTTCTTCCCCTTGTTCTTCCGCATAAATTATCCTTCCTCTTTCATCTTGTATTGCAATTGCTCGACGCTCAACTATATCTAACTCTTCTATCGTCATATTAATTCTATTAGCAATATTTAAAGCCCTTTCTATTTCCGAAACTTCCCCTAAATTTTCAGGAATACTATCCAATCTGGTAGCCTCTTTCAGAAAATAAATCCATTTATCAGTCAAACTGTTTAACTCTGATAAAGCTTTCTTAAATTTCGGCAATTCTAGGAAAATTAATCGTAATTGTTTGTCGAGACATTCAAAATTTTTAGTCTCCTCCTTAAACACAAATTTATTGATAAAATTATCTCTCTTTTCAAACAGAATAAAATCTGTAATTGTGACAGCTATGGCTGGGTTTAGTAGCAGATAATCTTCTCCAGTTTCTAACTGATTGGCATAAGCTTTAGCCAAATTGTAAGCTACTCGTTTATTGAAACCAGCCATTCTAGCGACTTGCATTTCAATAACTACAATTGAGCCGTCTACTAAAACTGCTTTGATATCTAAATAGGTATCTTTTAAATTGATTAATTGACCGGAATTATAGGGGTTAAGAATTGTTAGAGATTGAATTACTGTTTTGCCTCCATAAATTATGGCATTGAGAAAGCTAATCAAGATGTCTTGACTTTACTGGGAGCCAAAGATTTTTTTGAAGGCATAATCGACTTTGGGGTTGATGAATTTCATGGTGGTTTTGTATTGATTGAATTTTTATAAGTTTAAATTTTTTTATTAAAAAAAGTAGAGATTATTGCTGTTGATAAAAACATACCTATCTTTCTAATTTGGAGCTGCTTTATCAAGATAAATTTTTTTAGAATCTTTGGGAATGTCAATCCATTTTAAATCTATTTGTAAACGGTAGATGAGATTAGATATGGTAACTCCAAGTTCATCTGCCATAGCATAAAGATGTTTCCAATTTGTTAAGTCACGCCCCTTTCGCGCTTCTTCTAACTTATATTTAGGCATCAGCAAACACCCTGCAAAATATTGAGCTTGCCATTCAATTTTATCCAGATTCCTTACAATACCACGAGACAAAGATGGTTCAAAAATTTCCTTAGATCCATCATTAACTCCTTCTATATTACCCACTGCATCATGATTAATATGCAGCATCCAATGTCCGATTTCGTGAGCTATAGTTGATTGTATAAATCCATCTTTTTGCTCTTCTGTTAGTTCTAGTTCATGAATATCTTCGTTAAGAATAATTTGTTTTTCCAGTGGCAGAATCATAGCTGCTACCTTTCTTTTTCCATCATCAGGTATGTCGTCCCAATCAATCTCTAAATCTAGGAACTTAGCGATCGCGTCTGCAACGTATTTTGGTTTGAGACAATTTTTATGCTTCTCTTCCACACTCATCCGAAGTTCAGTTGCTAGGCGTTCAATTTCCTCTTTGGACATGAACTTATAAGGTTTGAATATATTCAAGTCTACTTTTCCTCACTTTCTGATTGTTTGGTTTGCCGTAGTATTTTTTTGGCAAATTCAGGTTCATCCCGCATTTGGCGAAGTAAAGCAGGTACTTCCTTATACTTTCTGACAAGTTCCTCAAAAACTTTGGCATCATCTGGTTTAATTCTGCCAGCAAGATGTTTTAAATCTTCTTCTTGTTCGCTCAAGTCTAGATGATAAGCTAACGCCTGGATAACATCTTCACTAGGTGGATAGCCAGCACGATCGTTTTCTAGTTTGGACAGATAGGTATAATCTACCCCTACCAACTTTGCTAGTTCTCGCTGACTATACTCTTTTTCTTTACGAGCTTTACGAATAACCTTGCCAAAAGTCTGGCTCATGGCTTTGTCCCTCATTATAAAAAAAATCATATTTCTATATTGACTTTATCTTCAATTTAAGTTTATATTATTAGTTGATTAATTTGGTCAATCTGAGCAATATAAACATATAATAGCTTAAGCAAGGCTATTTAGTCCACCTAACAATTAGTTATAGATATGACAAATAAATCCTCAAATCCCAATCAACTCTGCTTTTCCATCGGTAGACCCCTAGAAGTTTTGCTCCAAGAACTGCAAACCACAAGTCGGAGTCCTAGTCTGCGGGAAGCAGCAAAACAAATGTTGGAGGGCTTACATACTTTAAAATTGGCCAATCAAACTGACCGGGCCAAGTCAGTCAAAGCTCAAACAGCAATTTACGAAATTCTGACAAAATAGACCTTTTACCGCCTTCTACCATAGAAGGCTAAATATATGGAAAAAATTTGGCAATTTGCTAGTTATAACCTTTGGTTACTGTTTCAACCTCCTGTGGGGCGAGAACATTTTCATTGCGATATGAAACGAGGTTTCGCTAAGGTGCGGAAAAAAGAACCCAAAGTTAAGGCACTTTTGGAAGATAACATTCCCCAACGAATAGGTTTACTTGCACAAAAAGGAGTTTATGAATTTCACGAAAATCCCGAAATGTTTTCTAGGGAGGATGGTGTTGAGCAAATAGCAGAAATTTTGCAATTAAATCAAGAATTAGCAGAAGTGCAGCAACGAGTTTTAAATATCCTCAAAAACTATCATCAACACCCATTTTTACTTAACAAGAAAATCATTAAACTTAGTCGAGGTGACGAGGGTTTTCCTGAACCAATTTTGATGGAAATAGGGGATTCCAAGTTCAATTTTTATGCTGCTATCGACTGCATTTTTCAAGAATCAGATGGTACGCTTCATATATTAGATTTTAAGACTGGAAAATCTGATATTGATCGAAGACAAGGTTATCTTTATCTATTAGCAGCTAGCTATTTGTACCCTCAACAAAAAGCCGTTGCTTCATTCTATAATTTAGAGACTTGCGAACATTCCGATCCTATTATTGCAGATGCTGATACTTTAGAAGCATTTGCTATAGAGATGGAAATAATAGCCAAAAAGCATCAAGAAGAAAAGAAATCATACTACTATCATCGTCAGGAATTCAGCAAAGTATTTCGACAAAATCCTGGCATTGCCTGTAGTTGTTGTCCTTTTAAAACTATTTGTAAATTTTCTATATCGGAGGTTTCTGCATGACTATTGCTAATAAGAAAATTCAAGCTCCAACACCTGCACCATCACCCAAAAGATATTTGAGTGAAATTTTTCCCCTGGAAATTGATCGACCAAATTTTCAATGTTTTCGATTAAATGACAAAATAGAACGTCAGGTGGGAAATCAATTTGCTTGGCGTTTCTGTCAAAAGTTTTCTGATATTGATGAAAATCTTCGTGGTATTATTGTCATCTGGGAAAAAGGAGACTTTTGGGTATTAGCTAAACCTAATCAGTCAATGCCTACTTCACAACAATACAAACAAACATTGAAAAAAATTCAAGAAGACTTGAAAGAAGATATTGGCGATCGCTTTTTGTCAATTCAATGGGTACGCAACCCTGAAATAAATGCTTCTATCAAGGCTCAATTAGCTGTGAGAATATTAAAATTCAACGGAGCTTTTTCCTCAGAAACTATTAAGTCTGAAAATCAGGTAGAGGTTAAGCGAGAAGTAAATTTTGGAGCAGAAATTTTTGAAGTAGAAGGTGTTGAAATACCAGCTATTTTTTTAACGCCAAGAACTTATTTTTCTTTTGCAGAAGACTTAGCTTATTTTTTTGAAAATCATCCTTATCGACAGAATTCAGAAAAACTTTTGATAGGTTTAAAAGTTAGAGATATTGAAAAAAATAGTTCTGCTACAATTTTTAAATTAGTAGGAACTATTGGGGAACGTAGCAAAGAAATTTTGGAGAAAGCAACTGGTTCAACTAGCAAAGAAAAACTCAGAGAAGCACCAGATGAACAACCTGTTGTAGCTGTTAAATTCGGGAAAAATCCTAAAGAATTTCACTATGCAATGGCAGCCCTACGACCTTGTGTGACAAGTGAAACTGCTCATTTATTTAAAGTAGAATATGGAGATTTGTTGAAGGCAACTAAAATTTCTTACGAGCAGCGATTAGATTTTTTAATTTCATCAAAACAACAAGCAGAAAAATATCTTTCCATTTATGGATTTAAAGTAAAAAATTCTCTTAATAGTCGAGATTACGATTCATTATTTTCACCTCCAGGACTAAAAATAGAAGAAACTAAACTATTATTTGGAAATGGTTTTATTGGTGAAAGAGGCAAAGTTTTAACAGGATTATCTAAGGGTGGTGTCTATCATCGTCACGATGATTATAGAACCCTACCTATTAGAATTGCTGTTTTAAAAGTTGGTAATTTTACACTAAAAACATCTTTACTTGATGAAATCAAAAAACGTCTGAACAGCTATGGGTTTAAAAGTTTAATTAAGCTTACTACTGTTTCTGTCAATAGTGCTAGTGTGTCAGAAGATAGAACCCAAGTAGAAAAAGCTGTTAATAAGTTAATAGAAATTCCTGCGGATATTGTGATAACAATTCTCCCTCAAAGCGATCGTAATGCTGATAATAATGAAGAAGGAAGTTTCTATTCTTTTGTCTCTTCCCGTTTGCTAAGACGAGGACTTGCTAGCCAAATTATTTATGAGAAAACTTTGGCAAACTCTAATAATTACAAAAATATTCTCAATCAAATAATTCCTGGTATCTTAGCAAAACTAGGAAACTTGCCTTTCATTTTAGCTGAACCTTTAGAAATTGCTGATTATTTCATTGGTTTAGATATTTCCAGAACTCCCAAAAAAAGACAAGCAGGAAGTCTAAATGTTTGTGCAAGCGTTCGTTTATATGGTAAGCAAGGAGAGTTTATTGGTTATCAACTAGAAGATGCTTTAACAGAAGGAGAAACAATAGAGAAACGAACCCTCGAAAGATTTCTACCTGCTGCTAACCTCAGCGGGAAAACTGTACTTATTTATCGTGACGGACGTTTTTGTGGTGATGAAGTCAAGCATTTGCGGGAACGAGCAAAAGCTATTCGTTCTAAATTTATTTTAGTAGAATGTATTAAATCTGGCGTTCCCAGACTGTATGATTTTAAGAACCCAAATCTAATAGCACCAACAAAAGGTTTAGCACTTCGTTTATCCTCCCATGAAGTAATTTTGATCACAACTCATGTAGCTGAAAATATGGGTTTAGCTCAACCTTTACGTTTAAAAGTTATTCCTGATGAGAACCAACAAATATCACTAGAAAGTTTAGTAGAGGCAACCTTGAAACTAACTTTGCTCCATCATGGTTCCCTCAAAGAACCACGCTTACCCGTACCTATATACGGTTCAGATCGTATAGCTTATCGACGGTTACAAGGTATTTCTCCAGGAGCATTAAATGGTGATCGCCAGTTTTGGCTATAATAAAAAATCAACCTTTTACGCGGAAGTCAAAAGCGAGTGCGTAATTCTGAGGTTTCCTCAGAATGTAAGACGCACTCAAGACAGTAAAAAGTTAAAATTCAAAAGTATTGATTGGTAAGGCTTTTAGGGTTTTGTAACTGGTTAGTTATTTCTGCCATCCTGCAATAGGGTATAGGAGTGAAAAACATTTCTGAGATTCATCATCCGCATAAGTCTTAACCAATTTTTTTTTAGCTTAAGGATTTTTATATAGCGATCGCTCCAGATTAAATAATCCTTATGAAAAACCAAAATTTTTGGCATTGCTAAGGGGTGGGATGAATATAAGTTCAGAAATAATCTTGAATCATAAGTATTGACTTTGATTATACCACAATTAGACCATTTCCTTCTTCCTTATTTAAAGATTAGATAATTTATGCTAATATACTAAAACTTGAATCTGTTAGAGCTATTTAAAGTAGTAGCCACAATTGGCTAATCTTGCTTTCTGTAATCAGAACTAGCAAAAAATAACTACTTTTGCTCCACAAAACAAAAATAAAGTCAAAATATCTATTAGGAGGATAATGCATAGATGACCCAAGTGATACTAGGAGAAAATGAAGGAATTGAATCTGCATTACGTCGGTTTAAACGACAAGTTTCTCAAGCTGGAATATTCCCAGATATGAAAAAGCATCGTCATTTTGAGACACCCATTGAAAAACGGAAGCGTAAAGCAATGGCTCTACAAAAACAAAGGAAAAGACGTTCCCGCTATTAATCTTTATTGCTTTATTGTAATTTGAATTTGTTGTTAATTAGTGTCTTTCTACTGTATAAGTCATTAAGAAGCTGTTAAGATAACTGTTGTTGAGACGCCTGGGTGCGTCTCCCTGACACTACTAACAGAAAAAGAACTAAACATCAGCAATTACTAATATTTGGTGAGGTACAAAATTATAGCTTTTAGGCAACAAGCAACAGCAAAGAAAAAGACAATTTTACCTCACCTATGGTGAAAAACCCTATATCTTAAAAATCATATTTAGAGGATATCTGAAAAGTTTTTTGATACTGAATTTTGCCCCCCTAGCCCCCCAACTTTGGGGGGAACAAGAGTCAATTTGCTTGCTCTAGTCCCCCAAAATTGGGGGATGCGCGGGGGCGAGCGATGTAGCAAATGGGACTTCTCAGACAACCTCTTATAAGTAACTATTTTCTGCTAAATTAATATTAATTTAAGAGTTGAATTTGACAGAATAATTAATAATTAATAATTAAATAATTCTGGTTTAAAGTCTCCCCTTAATTAAGGGAAAAAGCGGTCGAGGGATGGCGAGGTCTCCTCGCCATATCCAATCGACCAAGAGAAAAGAGAATATTCCTTGTATTCAATCAAGAACGATTAAAACCGGAGGTAATTATCAATTATCCATTATCAATTATCCATTAATGAAACTATATTTTGGGAGAGAAAAAAATGGCTGTAGAGCAGCCGGAACTTATAGATATTTCCCCTTTTATTGACCACTCTTTATTAACAATTACCGCAACCCCAGAACAAGTTTCAAAATTCTGTACGGACGCTGAAAAATTTAAGTTTCCATCAGTTTGCGTATATCCTTACTACGTCAAACAAGTAGCTGAACTTCTTCATGGCAAACATCCTAAAGTTTGTACTGTAATTGGTTTTCCTCATGGTCAAACTACTGGTCAAGCTAAATTATATGAAGCTTCAGAAACTGTAGAAAATGGCGCTTCAGAATTAGATGTGATGATTAATTTGAGTCAAATCAAAACAGGGCACGCTAATGAATTACATCGGGAAATTGCGGAAATTTCTGAGGAAACTGGTAAAGCAGTTAAGGCCATTTTAGAGATGGCATTACTTACAGAAGCAGAAAAGCGATTAGCGACAGAAGTCTTAATGGATTCTGGTGTGGCTTTTATTGTTACTAATACGGGATGGTATGGTGGAGCAACGGTGGCGGATGTGCAACTGCTCAAGGAAATGACCAAGACTAATGTGGGAATTAAAGCTGCTGGAGGAATTAAAAGTTATGAGCAAGCAGTGGATCTAATTTCTGTGGGTGCTACTCGGTTAGGTACATCTCGTGGTCTAGAATTGCTCAAACAGCAAAAGGACAAATCCGGATATTGACATTCTCACCAGTGTGGGAGGTGTGGGGAGTGTGGGAGGTATGGGAGGTGTGGGGAGATAAAGAAAGATTTGGCAATGGCGCTCTGATAGAACATTTTTTTATCTGAATTAAACGAATTTGATATAATTATTATTTATTAGAATTACGCATCGCATCTGGAAAATTTTGATAAACTCTATATTTAGTGTAGCACTATAGTTTGTACTAGGCACATATAGTGTTTTGGCTCAAATTTGACGCAGAAAAAGCGACCGCTATTATGTTGATATAGCAGTCAAAGGAAAAAGTCTAGACACATCAATTGCTGAAAACTCAGATAATGCCAGATTTTTCTTTCTTTTCTAGATAACTAATCCCTTTGTTCCTGATTATTTGATGATTTGATTATATTTAGTTGTCTGGATATGATATAATTAGCGACTATTTAAATTTGACATCCCATCTGGAAAATATTGATAAATTCTATATTTAGTGTAGCACTATAGTTTGTACTTGGTATATATAGTGTTTTGGCTCAAATTTGACGCAGAAAAAGCGACCGCTATTATGTTGATATAGCAGTCAAAGGAAAAAGTCTAGACACATCAATTGCTGAAAACTCAGATAATGCCAGATTTTTCTTTCTTTTCTAGATAACTAATCCCTTTGTTCCTGATTATTTGATGATTTGATTATATTTAATTGTCTGAATATGATATAATTAGCGATTTAAATTTGGCATCGCATCTGGAAAATATCGATAAACTCTATATTTAGTTTAGCACTATAGTTTGTACTTGGTACATATAGTGTTTTGGCTCAAATTTGATGAAGAGGAAGCGATCGCTATTATGCTGATATAGCAGTTGAAGGAAAGGGTGCGGACACATAGGGTATTCAGTGGTCTATGAAATATATTAGGGAGCAGGAAGTAGAGAGTAGTAGTGGGAAAGAATAGATGAATAAGAGTGCAATAATTGATTTGATTTTTGATTATTGGAGATACCTATTTCAACAATTAATAATGAATAATGAATAATGAATAATGAATAATTACCTCTCCTTGAAAAGAAGAGAATTGACTCAAAGGAAATTTTTTATTTATTATCCCCTTAAAAGGGGAGGCTTTAAACCAAAATTTTTCGGTAATTAAATATTATTGATATCCTGACTTCTGATTTCTGACTTCTGACTTTTGACTTATAACTTCTTCTTCACTTCTGCCTTCTGCCCTCTGCCTTCTTCCTTCTTCCCTCTTCGTTCTTAACATATGGCCCGAACCTACAAAGCAACTGGAATAAATCTCAAAGCTATACCCATAGGCGAATCAGACCGTTTATTAACGATTTTGACGCCAGAATATGGTTTGATTCGAGTAGTGGCACCAGGAGTGAGGAAGCCAAAATCCAAATTGGGCGGCAGAAGTGAACTATTTGTAGTAAATGAATTATTAATTTCCCAAGGGCGATCGCTTGATAGAATAAATCAAGCAGAAACTATATTATCCTACGCGGGTCTTAGTCAAAACTTAGGAAAACTAGCAGCAGGTCAATACTTAGCAGAATTAGTCCTCCATCAAGCTTTGAGCGAACATCCCCAAGCAGAGCTTTTCTATCTTCTCAGCGAACATTTGGAACGTATAGAAAAACTACAAAATAAAACTGACCGTCTCTGGCATACTCAACTCATATCATATCTAGCTCATGGCATTTATCATCTATTAGCCATAGAAGGAATTGCCCCCCAAGTACAAATCTGTTGTATTACTGGACGTCCATTACAGCCAAACTTTAATCATCCTAATTGGCAAGTAGGATTTAGTATAGATTCAGGTGGAGCCATTAAACTTGCTGATAATTCTTTAATTTCATCTTCACAGCAGCAAGTTAGGATAAATACTATGCTCAATGCCAATCAACTTTCACTATTTCAGCAGTTAGCTCAACCTCAGCTTAATGCTCAGGTAGAACTCACTTCTCATCAAGATTGGGTCATCGTTGAAAAACTTTTAAGAAAATATACTCAATATCATTTGGGTTACTCTATCCGCTCTGCGGCTCTTATTGATACCTTTTTAAATGGATAATTGACAATTGATAATTGATAATTAATCCATTCGGTTTAAAGCCTCTCCTTTTAAGGTTTATAAAGAAATCTGATTTCTTTATATTCAATCCTCTCGGTTTTAACCAGAGGTAATTATCCATTATCCATTGATGAAAATCTATAACTCCCTCAATAAAAAATGCAATTGTCTGATTCAGAGTTAAATTCAGAAGAAAAACAACAAACACAACCAAAAGTAGAACCTATTTCGGCTACATCCTTAGCAGACATGGAACCAGAACGTGGACTTTTGCCAGTGCTGAAAAATGGTAAATTTTTAATCCTCTGGAGTGGTCAAGTATTTTCCCAACTTGCAGATAAAGTTTACCTGGTACTGACGATCGCTATTATTGCTAATCAATTCCAAGCAGCAGACCAGACTATAAGTAGATGGGTTTCGGCAATTATGATTGCTTTTACTATTCCTGCGGTGCTATTTGGAGCTGGAGCTGGTGTCTATGTGGATAGGTGGCCGAAAAAGATAGTATTGGTGGCCACAAATTTACTAAGAGGAGGATTAGTTTTGATTCTGCCACTAATATTGTGGCTGTCTAACGATTTTAATCTGGGCAATTTACCTTTGGGATTTTGCTTAATGTTGCTTTTGACTTTTCTAGTTTCTACCCTAACTCAATTTTTTGCCCCTGCTGAACAAGCGGTAATTCCTTTAATTGTGGAAAAACGACATCTACTTTCGGCTAATTCTTTATATACAACTACTATGATGGCTTCTGTAATTATTGGCTTTGCAGTGGGAGACCCATTATTAGAGTTGGCTGATAGTTTAGTGAGCAAAATTGGTGTAGGGGAAGCTATAGGTAAAGAGTTGGTTGTAGGAGGGAGTTATGCGATCGCTGGTTTATTACTAATTTTAATTAAAACTGGGGAACAGAGGGACTTAAGTGAAAAGGAACAACCTCATATTTTGGAAGATTTGGGGGATGGCCTAAATTACCTGAAAAATCATCTTCAAGTTCGTAACGCGATTATTCAACAAATCATTTTATTTTCTATTTTTGCAGCTTTGGCAGTTTTAGCTGTACGTCTGGCAGAGATTATTCCTGGTATGGAGGCTGAAGAATTTGGATTTTTATTAGCTGCTGCTGGTATAGGTATGGCTATCGGCGCTGGAATAGTTGGTCAACTTGGACATTGGTTATCCCATTTTCAACTCAGTCTCATTGGATCTATAGGAATGGCAAGTTCTTTAGTTGGTTTGTCGATATTTAACCAACAGTTGTGGGTGAGTATGGGTTTGATTGGTATTTTGGGAATGTTTGGTGCAATAGTGGGAGTGCCGATGCAAACTACTGTTCAAGCTGAAACTCCTGAAGAAATGCGGGGTAAAGTATTTGGTCTCCAGAATAATGCGGTTAATATTGCTCTTAGTTTACCTTTGGCTTTAGCGGGAGTTGCAGAAACTTTTTTGGGCTTATCAACTGTTCTTCTTGGGTTGGCAGGGGTAGCAATATTAGCAGGTATATTTTTCAGTACCGTTCATAGCTCAACTAATCAAGGCCAGCATTGAGAGTCTTAACAATCAGCGAGCTAATAGACCTTAGTTGAATAGTTCATAAAAATATAGTCAAATACGAATCTTTGGTTGAGAATGTAGTAGAAGCTAAACAAATCCGGAATACTTTTTACCGGGAGCAGATTTTCAAAGATGTTCTTTTAATTGTCTATCAGTCATTTAATTTTAGGAGGGGTTACTACCTAGGTTTTCTATTCCGGAATACTTTTTACCGGGAGCAGATTTTATAGGAGGGGTTACTACCTAGGTTTTCCATTCCGGAATACTTTTTACCGGGAGCAGATTTTCATGAGCTTCTTTTATCTAAACGTTGGCATTTATACCCGCGCTCTCCCGTAGGGGAGCGTCGTATGGGAATGCCAATCAATGTTGCGGTTTCACAAATAATCTGTTAAGATGTAAGAGTAGAAAAGCAAACAGTAGATGGTTGAGAAAGCATACAAATTTAGGTTTTACCCTACTCAGTCGCAAGAGAATTTGCTACGGAGAACTTTGGGCTGTGTTCGACTAATCTACAACAAAGCTTTAGATGCTAGAACTCAAACCTGGTATGAACAAAAGCAAAGAGTGAGCTATAAACAAACCTCAGCTATGCTGACGAACTGGAAAAAGCAGGAGGATTTAGATTTCCTGACTGAAGTCAGTAGCGTCCCATTACAACAAAGTTTGAGACATCTACAAACTGCCTTCACTAACTTTTTTAGTGGACGTGCCAAATATCCCAACTTTAAGAAAAAGCGTAATGGTGGTAGTGCAGAATTTACAAAGTCCGCATTTAAGTGGAAAGATGGTCAAATCTATCTAGCTAAATGTGCTGAACCGTTAGCTATTAGATGGAGTAGGCAACTACCACCTGGTTGTATACCTAGCACAATTACAGTTAAGCTTGACCCTTCTGGCAGATGGTCTGTATCTTTGAGAGTCAATGACACTAGAAATTTGAGTCTCAAACCAGTAAAAAAACAAGTTGGTATTGACTTAGGAATTAGTAGTTTACTAACTACAAGTGATGGAGAAAAATTTGCTAACCCAAAGAATCATTACAAGTTATACAAAAAACTGAGGTTAGCCCAAAAATCACTTTCTCGTAAAACCAAAGGCTCTAATAACTATCACAAAGCCAGGATCAAAGTCGCGAGGATACACGCAAAAATCAAAGATTCAAGACTAGACTATACCCATAAGTTAACCACTCAACTGATTAGAGAAAATCAAACTATTGTAGTTGAAGATTTAGCGGTAAAAAATATGGTCAAGAATCACAAATTAGCAAAAGCAATTAGTGATGCTAACTGGGGAGAATTAGTCAGGCAATTAGAGTACAAAGCTGATTGGTATGGACGGGAATTAATCAAGATTGATAGATACTTTCCCAGTTCTAAACGTTGCTCTAATTGTGGTCATATAGTGGAAAAATTACCTCTAAGTGTAAGAGAGTGGGAATGCCCAGAGTGTGATAGTCGCCATGACCGCGACATAAACGCTTCGATAAATATTTTGGCTGCGGGACTCGCAGTGTCAGTCTGTGGAGCGACCGTAAGACCCGAAGAGAGTAAATCCCGGAAGGCAGGTGCTAAGAAACAGAAAGCCCCTAACAGTGATGTTAGGGAATCCCGCGCTGTCTCATAGAGCAGCGTCGGGAGGATGTCAAATTGTCTATCAGTCATTTAATTTTAGTCGGGGTTGCCCCCTAGCTTTTCCATTCCGGAATACTTTTTTTTCGGAGCAGACTTTAACTGTCTATCAGTCATTTAATTTTAGTCGGGGTTGCTCTCTAGTTTTTATGTTCCGGAATACTTTTTACCGGGAGCAGATTTTCATAAGCTTCTTTTAATTGTCTATAAGAAACAGAAAGTCTCTAACAGTGATGCTAGGGAATCCCGCGCTGTCTCGTAGAGCAGCGTCGGGAGGATGTCAATCTTCCAAGATAATCATATTAATAACTTATAGCTGATAGCTGACGGCTGACTGCTGAATGCTTATTTCAAAATTAATGCAACTTCCTTAGCAAAATAAGTCAAAATTAAATCCGCACCAGCCCGTTTCATACTGGTTAAAGTTTCCAACATCACCTTTTTTTCATCTATCCAACCCTTCTGACCAGCAGCTTTAATCATGGCATATTCCCCACTCACGTTATAAGCAGCTACAGGTAGATTTGTTGTCTTTTTTACCTCACAAATAATATCTAAATAAGCAAGCGCTGGCTTAACCATCACCATATCTGCACCTTCGGCAATATCCAAAGCCACCTCTTTGATGGCTTCCCTAGCATTAGCAGGGTTCATTTGATAAGTCTTTTTGTCCCCAAATTTTGGCGCAGAATCCAAAGCATCCCGAAACGGGCCATAATAAGCTGAGGCATATTTGGCAGAGTAGGCAAGTATTCCCACATCGAAGTATTCAGCAGCATCGAGAGCTTTGCGAATTGCTCCAATACGCCCATCCATCATATCTGAGGGAGCGACAATATCAGCACCTGCTTCGGCCTGAGATAGTGCTTGTTTGACCAAAACTTCTACAGTAGGGTCGTTGAGAATGACTCCATTTTCCCCCACAATACCGTCGTGACCTTCGCTGGAATAGGGGTCGAGGGCGACATCAGTAATGACGACAATATCTGGTATTGTTTGTTTAATTGCCTTTACAGTTCTTTGTATTAATCCTTCTGGGTTGTAGCTTTCGGTGCCAACATTGTCTTTTTTAGCTTCCTCAACTAGGGGGAATAAAGCGATCGCATTAATTCCTAAATTATAAGCATCCTCTATTTCTTTGAGTAGTAAATCTAGAGTATAGCGATAACTTCCTGGCATCGAAACAACCTCGACTTTTTGCCCTTCTCCCTCCATCACAAACAATGGATAAATTAGATCGTTGACCGTCAACTGGGTTTCCTCAACCATACGTCGCAAAGCAGGAGTGCGACGGAGACGACGGGGACGCTGTACGGCGGGAAATTCTGTGGAAAAATTTGTTTTTGTCATGGGTAGATTACTTACCTAATAATTTTGATAGTCATTAATGATAATCAAAAATTGACATCTAGTCAATGGAGATTAGGGAGCTACAAAAAGTCAGCATTTTCAGCACAGAAGGGCGGGAAAATCAGCAATCACGGTATTACCTTCAGGATAACTTGTAATGAGTATTGACAAATGCGATTTTTATGCAGTGCTATAGGTATGGTATTCAGGGAAATATATAAGTAAAACGTATGTTTAATAGATTGACATTGATACAGTTGAATCAATACGATTGTTATTGGAATGATGATGTTTATCTAAATAAGACTGGGTATCAAGGTATTGTGAACGAGTAAAATCAATATCGTAGCCAGTCGAGTGTAATGCTTTAGGAACTTAAAAAGGAGAAATTCTTAGTGCAACATTTGAAACGACCAATAATTCGGCTTTTGGCAGTTATCTTTCCTGTAGTTTTGGGAGCGCTGTTAGTTTTCGGCGAACCTGCCTTTGCTGATGGTCTGCGTTGTCATGAAGCTGCTACAACGGAACACTGCATTTTGACACCGAATAGTAAACCTTATAATTTAGACTTGAATGCTGGTTACATAATCAAGCTGAGGAGTGCACAGCCAAAAGATGAAAAATCTCTTACTGATTGCTATAATAAGGCAATTTACGCAGAATTCGAGTTTAATGGAACAAATGAATCTCAACAGGTAGAATTTTCAGAGACTTATCCTATTCAGGCAAATTGGGAGTTGCACTTCAATACACCTCTTTCTGGTGATCCTGCTAATGGTACAGGTACATTGAAGATTAAAGATGATACCGAGTGTCACTTGGAGGTGGACGTTTATCCAAATCAGACCCTCCAATTATTTTCTGGTTTAAAGAGTACACAGGATCAAGAACTTGGGAATGATAGTGATAAAAATGAAAGTGGGCATTTTGTCATAGCCAGAGATTACTATGCTGCAGTCGCAGAGACAAATCAAAACAATTGCAATGATGATGACGATTATTTTAATGATGTTCAAAAAATTTGTTATAAAAGACTAGGCAGTCTAACAAGTATTACTGGGGAGAATTTTCCAGCTTTGGGAGGAGCAGCTGTCGCTCAAATAATCATTAAGCCTAATTCAATTCGCGCTCCTCACTGGCATCTACAGTTTGCAGAAGCTGGTTACTGTTATGAGGGTATTGGACAAGTAGGAGTCATTGTTCCTTCTAAAACTATACCCAAAGCTGACGAGGATATAACAGAAGATAACGAGGATTTCTATAAGGAGAAAATCGTTGAGGAAATCTTCCTGAAACCGAATGAGGTTTTCCTCTTCCCTGAAGGTAGTCAACACTACTTACGGAATATTGGCAATGAGGATTTTAAGTGTGCTCTTTTCTTTGCCGAAGGTCCACCTCTCAACGGAGACCAATTACTTACCATTAGTTTACAAAACATCGTGGGCAATACACCTACGGGAGTTCTCGATTCTGTGTTTGCTATGGAGAGGAGTGATGATGATCATTCTTTAGAATATACATCTGAGCAAATTTCAAAGTCGCCTGCTCAAAAATTTTCATCAAAAAAGCAAGGTCCTGAGGTTATTCCAGTAGTTGAGGCGTGTAGTGGTGAACCACCTAGCATTGAGGCTCCAGGATGTCCTCCTCCTCCTTCTCCTGATGGAGGAAACGAACGCATCCGATTTAGTCCTTCTCTTTACTCTGACCTAGACCCTTAAGACTATTGAAGTGTATCTCAATTTTGAATTAAGAAATTACTTTGCATAATGTATTAACATCTTCCCGCGTTGTGCTTACGGACAACGCGGGATTTCCTTATGCTTTTATTGAAATCTTGCCTCATGTTAAGCATTTTTTACTTGCTTAAGATACAAACTTGTTGATAAGATAACTCTGCAAACGACAGATCGTCATATCAACTTAAATGAGCAAACAACTATGAAACCTACTAACAGTAGACGATGGATTAGGATAGTGCTATGTGCTTTGGTGATAGTTGCGATCGCTTTGAGTACAACAACTTCTCCAGTTATGGCAGACGAAACTAAAACCTGTGAAGCAAACATTCGTTACGAAGTCAGTACCCCATGGGGAAAAACAAACAGCCAACTTGATAAAAGAGGAAGTCTAAATAGCAATATTTAGAATCGCCGTCGGTTTAGTGTGGGGAGTACGTCAAAGTTCTAAAGGAAACTTCATTAGTATTAGGATTATAAAGAGTATAGGTAGCATTTCCCGCCAAACTTCCCACATTACCTACCTCTATAACCTGACGGGGTGTCGTCAAAGTTTGAGTAGATGATGTTGTCTCAATAGCACCCACTTCAGCTCCCAACTTTGTCACCCCACTACTCACCGAACCATTTTCTAACTGATATTTAAAAGCTAAACCAGAGCGACCACAAAATAAAAATAAGATTAGCATTCTTGATTAAAACTGTTCTAAACTGAATAGGCAGTGAAAATAGTTTGTAAGGCTCTTTGCACAATATCTTCATCTGAAAGTGCCGATAAGGCTAAAGCTGGTGGCCCCCCATTTAAAACCATAATCATAGGTTCTTTAATGTATAGATAAAGATTAAACCATTGGTTAAACTGCCCCGGAGGAAGATCGTTTTCTGGAGTTAATATCCAGGTAGTTGATAGATCCCAAAATGGCTCATCGAATAACAAATAAACTTTGTCTAAAGTACCCATTCCGAGTCGATCGATAGCTCGCTGCTTATTTTTGGGCAATACAGGATTGAACTTGATATCTCCTCTTTTGAATACACCAAGGGGGACTGTTACCAAAACCGCATCAAAAGATTGATTATTAATTTTCTCAAAACCCAGTGTCACTCCTTTTTGAGTTCTCGAAATTTCCTTAACCAGTGTATTCAATTTAATTTTGTAGTCACCCTTGAAGGCTGCCAAAATACCTGTGTATCCATCTGGGAATATGACATCGGGACCATCGTAGTCGTTCACGAAGAGATAAGCCAACTGATTGATTTGATCTGCATTTGTTCCAGCCGTGTGCTGGATACTAACAACATTTTCCAACCATCCTGGGGCATCGCGGTCTCTAATTTTACGCCCACCACGTCCTCGAATAATGTAATCATCTTTTTCCGTTTGGATAAGTCGCTGACTTAGCCCCTCAGCCAAATCCACAAGGGGGTTTCCGTTTATCCCATGAATCCAACTCGCTCCCAGTTCCAATGGTACTCCCAGTCGTTCATCTGTCCATATCCGTCCCCCAATGCGATCGCGTGCTTCAAACACAGTAACTTCTCGACCATTTGTGGAAAGTTTATGTGCTGAGGCAAGGCCGCTCATTCCCGCACCAATAATTGCAATCCTATCAGCACTACCTTGCAAAATTGAGTTAGCTGCCCGAAGCCCGGATTCGTAGGCGGCATGAACTGTACTGTTGTGCTTTGGAAAGGTAGCTTCACCAGCAAAAAATATCTTCTTGTCAATGGGTTGCTCCAGGGCACCAATGTCACTGCGCGAAGCTCCCTTTGGGATGTATGAATATGAGCCATAAGTGTAGGGGTCACGACTCCAATTGGTTCGGATGTAGCCCAGAAGCTTTTGTTTTTTTGCCTGAAAACCATGCCAGGGCAAGAAATTCAAAAGTAAGCCACTGGTAACTCCATGCAGTAATAATCGTCGATTCATTTTTAGCTAGCATTTATCAAAAGATCATTAGTTACTTTAGCCTAAATTTGATAAATATTAAGTGTAGTAAAAAAAGTGTTTGGGGAAGGGTAGAGCGATCGCTTATCTGCTATAATTTTCCTTATTTAGATTCCACAAAATTCTCAATCTGTCGAACTACTGATTAGGGAGCTACAAAAAGTCAGCATTTTCAGCAGAGAAGGGCGGAAAAATCAAGGGTTTTTTTTCTACTGAGAACTTTGTACTGTCCAATAAAATTTGTACAACTTAATTTTTACATGAATCCTATGAAGAAAAAATTGATTATTCTTTTAAAGAATATTTCCCTTATAGCTGAACAAAGAAAACAAAAACCAACCGCACAAAAAGAAAGTCAAAGATGGCTTGATAGTCTCATCAAAACCGAGTCAATCATTCCTTCTGACTTGCAAGTATGGGTAAATATAGCATACTTTTCTAGGCAAAGGCTTTTAAATATTGCCAGAAAAGCATTATAAAATTAGTTGGCACGCTCATTGCAGCTTCTCTAGTTTTAAGCCAAGCTAGTTATTTGGTGTAAATATAATAGAGTTGAAAGAGAGTTTAGATGATAACATCGCTCTTTAGGCTAACATTTAGATTTTTTAGTCTGATATTCTAGATGTAAGCATTTAGCCGTCAGCCATCAGCTATCAGCTATTGCTTTTAGTCTAGGATAAAAGCAATATTTAATTGTCTTACTACAAAAGTTGCCTCCTTATACCCTTAAAGTCAGTTATTAATTTAAATACTGTCCTTAAGGAGACATTCTTGTTGCTGATAGCTGACAGCTAATAGCTGAATGCTTACTTCTAGATTAGTAACGAAATAACTATATCCCCTAAGTAAAAATGTTAACTATTGGAACACAAAAAAGCGATCGAATTAGCACAATTACTAATACAACTTGGGCTGAATATATTAGTTTAGATTTGCCCAGTAAACGAGTCTCATTTCGCAATGGAGTTATTACTATCGTGTCCCCAGGACGTAACCATGAATTAATTGGTGATTATATTAGAGCAATTATTTGGGCTTACTGCCGTCAAAACAACCTTCCACTGTTTCCTTACAATCAAACTACTCTTAAGGAAGAAGGAAAAGAGGGGAAAGAACCTGATGTAGCTTACTGTTTTGAAATAGACAAAGACTTGCCAGATTTGGCAGTAGAAATAAATCTCACATCAGGGAGTATCGACGATTTAACTAAATATCAATACTTAAAGATTCCTGAAGTTTGGCTATGGGAAAACAATAAAGTTAGATTCTTTGTTACCAGTGATTCAGGATATTTAGAATTAACAATAAGCAATTCTCTGCCTAACTTAAAAAGCGATCGCGTGACAACAATTGTCAATAGTTGTTTTGGTAAAAGTGTTTTAGAAGTAGAAAATTATTTCCGTTAAAGCTTAATTAAAAAATAACAAAATAGTATAGATTAATGTTACCGAACCCATTAATATCTATTTCAAAATGATCGTTAGTTTTGTTCACAAACAGATAGTCTCCAATAGATATTTTATGATATAGTTAAAGAGCTAACCTTTTCTTCTACTAAATAAACTGGCCATTTTCAATAGTTTACAGTTCTAAAAGAAACTTCATTATTATTAGGATTATAAAGAGTATAGGTAGCATTTCCGGGCAAACTTCCCACATTACCGACGCCTATAACCTGACGGGGTGTCGTCAAAGTTTGAGTAGATGATGTTGTTTCAATAGCACCCACTTCAGCTCCCAACTTTGTCACCCCACTATTCACCGAACCATTTTCCAACTGATATTTAAAAGCTAAACCAGACCTGCCACAAAATAAATTATTAGCGCCAAAACGCATTAATCTATCTAACATTTGTATTGGTGGAGTATCGGGAGTCAATTTATCGCTTACCCCCATAGTGCTACCGTGAATTAATAAACAGTCAAGTTCAGAAAAACCAAAAGGCAAATTTCTCAACCATTCTACTGTTTCTCTATCCACATTATCCCATAATATTTTCACAGTATCCATGCCATATTCTGCTATTAATTCTGTCGGTTCAGCTGTGGTAGTTAATCCATGTAAAATAAAACATTGTTCTTCCCACCATCCCATACAAACTTGAGGTATAAGTTCGTTTTTTTTGGGATAACGTACTCGCTCTACTAATTTTTTGCAGTCTATATTTAGCCCGACTAAATCTCCTAAAATATATAAAGCTTCCACATAATATTTCTGTTTTTTAATATCAGCAAGTACCGCTTCATAAGCTGTGATATTTCCTTGGATTCCAGTTAAAATTGCCCAATAATTCATATAATTTTTTGCTTTTTTTTAGGTTAGATAAAGTGAGATTAAATTGATAATTGATACAGGACTTACACCATGAACCCTATTGGTAGGATGCGTTAGCGCTAGCGTAACTGAGCAACGCACTATATATAGTACATTTGCGTAATTCCTGTGATAATTAGGACTTGCGGATTAAATTTCAAAGTCTTTATTTGTAAAGAATTTAGCCTTTAATAATCTTTAAAAAGTACAAGGTTTTCGTTCTATAGAGCTGCAAAAAGTTAATATTTTAGGTTGACTATGCCAGAAAAACTAAGGGATAATTATTCCTCTTGCCTCCTCTAAATTCCCCATTCCCCTCCTGGGAGGAGTTAGGGGTGGGTAGACTCCTCTACCTGACTCCTCCTCCTTACGAAAAGACTTATTCAAGTATTAATTATTAATTATTAATTATTAATTATTAATTACAGGACTTACTCAAAGGGACTATATATGTGGTGTTGGTGCGTTACGCTACCGCTAACGCACCCTACTGGACTGTTTCAGCTAAAATAGTGCATTAGGCTTTTTGATAATCACCTGATCACCCGGTCATTACAATCCCCCACCCCCCCATTTTCTAATGCACATTTTTAGATGAAACGATCCACTACTAGTGGACTGTTTCAGCTAAAATAGTGCATTAGGCTTTTTGATAATCACCTGATCACCCGGTCATTACAATCCCTCACCCCCCCATTTTCTAATGCACATTTTTAGATGAAACGATCCACTAGACTGACACGCCTAAAATAGTGCATTAGCATTTTTGATAATCACCGCACCACTCCCTCATCTCAATCCCCCACCCCCCCATTTTCTAATGCACATTTTTAGCTGTGTCACGCCACTACCAATAGCTTATTCTACCAATAGCTTATTCAATTATTAATTATTAATTATTAATTATTAATTATTAATTATTAATCATCTTTCACAAATATGAGTAGGGTCATCAGCTTTTTCAGCATACTCTAAACCCCTTGCCAAACGCCAAGCAAAAATTTCTGGCAACCCTTTATTAACTATAGCTTCACAAGTAAGTTGATAATCATAGGGAATCTCTCGAATATTTACTTCTCCTGTTTCATTGTCATAAATAACATAAGTAGCATTCGGTCTACCATGACGAGGTTCTCCTACAGAACCAACATTAACAATTTTTTTCAGAGGAGCAATACAACTGTTTGACTCTAAATTTTCTCTCCCCAAACTATTAACTTTAACTAATAATTGACCAGCATCAAGAGTACGAACATAAGGCACATGAGTATGACCGCAAAACAACACATCAGCACCACTACTTAACACTCTTTCAACTGCTAAAAATCCATCTAAATCTGGCAATAAATATTCATGGTTACTATGAGGACTACCATGAACAAAACACATATTTTCCTCTTTCAAAGTATGAGGTAAAGAACTTAAATATTCTCGCGTTTCTGGATGAATTTCTCGATCGGTCCATTCGTGGGCTAACTTGCCACGTTTCTCTGCTAATAAAGAAGGATAACTACATTCACAAGAATTTAATCCCTCCACAATATCTTCATCCCAACAACCTAAAACTGTGGGAATATCTAAACTACGAATTTGCTCGACAACCGCGTTAGGATGGGGACCATAACCGACCAAATCTCCCACACAGAAAATTTTCTCTGCTTTCTGTTTTTCTATATCTATTAATACAGCATTTAAAGCTTCGTAGTTGCCATGAATGCAAGACATAACTGCGATTTTCATACTAATTCTTCCTCTTTAATTAATTGATAATTGATAATGGATAATGGATAATTAGCTCTGGTTAAAACCGTTATAGCATTTCTCAATAAGCGCGAGGTACAGTTCTTTCGATCCCCCCTAACCCCCCTTGAGAAGGGGGGAACTGGAAGTCCCCCTTTATAAGGGGGATGCGCGGGGGATCGTTCGATGTACCTCACGCCTACTGAAAACTGCTATATTGATTGAATATAAGGAAATATTATTTCTTTTTTTACCTTTAAAAGGGGAGGCTTTAAAGCAGAATAATTAATTATTAATTATTAATTATTCGGCAATTCCTAATGTTTCTTTTACTTGTTGTTGATAAGCTAAAATTGCCGCATCGGGCAAACAACAACCTTGTAAAGTTTCTGCCAAAGCTTTTTGATTTAAGTTATTACCAAAAACTTCAATTCCACTAAAGCGTTCTGGTCTACCTTCTAGCCATCTTGGTAAATTTAATTCTTGATATTCAGTCTCTTTTCCTTGTACAAAATCAAAGTAAAAAGCACGTCCGTCAGCAATATCAAAAATTGCTTTAGCACGCATGATTTGACCATAAGCTCCAGCAGTTAATTCTTCATACCAAAACATATCTAAACTTGCCGGGTCGATGACTTGACCCTGGGTGGGCGATCGCCAGAATTGACAGTTATTAATATTACTCTCAATAGCACATCCTTCTACAGTTTGGTTCGCCCACTGATGCCATTCGCTATTTTCTGTTCCCGGTGGGATAATGGCAATACGACTGCTAGGAATATTATCCAGCAGTGATGACATTGCATCTAGCTCTAAATAAAATCCTAATTCGATGAAAGCAACTGTACCATTAGCAAGATATTCTAGGAGTTCTGACTGTTGAGCATCAGTAATAATTTTTAGATTGGGAAAGTCCGTAGCAAGGTAAGTTTGGTCAATGGGAACATTGCCAGTACCGGGGCTGAAATAAACAGCAGGACTATCTTTGGGGATTTGTTTCCGAATAAAACTTGTTTTGCCGACTCCCGGTGGGCCTGCTATTACAGTGATTATAGGTTTTGACATTTTTACTTTAAACAATTAAATCTTTGATTCAATATTTTTTCTAATTTAATTAATTTTAATCAGCCAACTAATTTAATCAAAGACTTAATTCAATAAACAAAATTAAATCAAAATATATAAGCTTTCCTAATGGCCAAAATCTTCTGGCCGTTGGAGTCCAAATTCAGCATAAACCTTTCGTAAACTTCGTCGTAATTTATCTCAAACAAGAGAAAAGACGATGTCCCTACTGACTGCAGGGAGACGTGTGAAATTATTTCGTTATCCAGTGTTATGAAGCTTTCACCCAAAATACTACCTCCTAATATGGAACTGGGTCCGCATCGTCTGCATCATCTCCTGTCTCTGTAGCAGCAGATGACGTTGGCTTACGATCGCCTCTTTTTGCCATGATAGCAGCAGCTATCTTCCAGAACTCCGAAGCTATGCCATAGAACTCGCAGACATCTTCTATCTCGCTTAATTGACCACTTAAACCAGCTAGTGAATTCAAGAGAGCTTTTCCTGATGTCACCTTGTTTTCAAGTTGCGCAATGTCAGCCTCAAGTTCATTAAGTTCTGCTATCAAGTCCGCTCTAACTTCTTGCAAGTCTGGGTATTTCAGGACCCTTAAGGCGTTCTCCATTGAGAAGGATGACCCACCACTAACAAGTTTCGCTACTTGAACTTTTAATTCACTGGTGACTTCTTGAATATCCTCGTCAGGAGATACCTCAGCAACAACCTCCATATTGATGCCGGAGTAGGCGACATCACCAGGAAAGCTACCGCCTACAGCTATAGTTTTAATCTTCATTCTTTAACCTTCCCGTGAATTGATTGTTGATATCCAATGGGCGCGTATGACCTTAGCAATCTTTGGATACCGCAAATTCAGATTAGCTATGAGCTTGATTCCGAAAAAATGGATTTGACGTTCAAATATTTTTGTTACCGCAAGTGTTTGCAATAATATTTCTAAACTCATGGAAAAATTTTGGTATGCTAAGGAGGAGCTGGGGGAAAACTCATCAAAAAGAGGGCCTATTTAGGCTCGCTTTGGGAAATTTTTTCACCTTGAGATTGGTTCTTCTCACCAGTCTGAAAAGCACCCTCAGACTGGGTTTGGCTTCCAACACTTTGGAAGCCATTTCACCCGTCTAACTTAAGGAACCTTCACGACTTACCCCCATATATAAGGCAAACCACAGAAAATATTTATTTTCTTTACTTTTAATCCTCAAAAACTCCTCAAACCTGCATGCATTGGTAAGATATCAAAAGTAGTTTCAAAATATTTTCTGTAGTTTGAAGAGAAAGTTTTTGTATGAATCAGAAATAGATGCTCTGCTGGATGCTGCTAAAGCCAGTAGTAAATCTGTGAGAAATCTAGCCTTAGTTTTGGTAATGTACCGACATGGCTTAAGAGCTACTGAGGCGTTGGCCATGCAATGGCAAGATATTAACTTCAAAGCTCAGGAAATCTACATCCGTCGCTGCAAGGGTTCGGTAAGTGGTGCTGCTCCTTTGTGGAGTGACGAACTCAAAGCGCTCAGTAATTATCGGAAAAAAATTTGTTTCACCTCGTTTATTGCTGTTTATTGTCACCTTCTATCTCAAATTATGGTGCAATGCAATTTGAAATGACAGTAACTCAGGACTTACGCAAAGACACTGTGTATAGAGTCCAGTAACTATTGTCCAATAGTTATGAGTACTATATATAGCGTATCTGCGTAAGTCCTATAACTATTACTAACTTCTTTCCCCCGCCGAAATGACTTTGGTTGAAAAACGAAGCCTCTAATTTGCTGTGACAAAAAAATTATGGTTCTGACACCTGCTCAATCACTGTAGCTTCAATGATTCCGCTAAACTTATAATTTATATCTCTGGTACGGATACAACTTTACTGTAGATATAGACCCTGCATTTACCACTGTTGATACAAATGCTACTCCCTATATCCAATGTTATCTGCTTAACCCTGTTAAGATAGCAAAACTAGGTTTGCAGTTTCTTGGTGGATGGTCAGATGATTTTTTGGAGATTTTTCCTGAAGAGTTGGTTGGATGGGTCAAAAACGGTAACTGGGCAGGGCAACTTTCGGCCACCCCCAATGAAATGACACTCAAGCCTAATTTGTTGTCTTGGGTAGGTTTTTTTTCGGTAAAAGTTCAAGGTGAGGGGTGGAAATCTGCGGTAATCAGTTACGAACAAGCAACCAGTAAATTTATGATTTTAGGATATTAATCAAAATGAGGATTGCAATCGTGGGCGACCATCACGCAAGGCGTTTGCCAGCAGACTATAATAATGGGATTACTAGCTTGCCTGCTTGGGATATAGAATTTAAGCAGATGGTCGAAGAAGTTATTTCCCAAGATTTTGACCGCATTTACATTTCCCCTGGGTTTTATTTAATGGGGATAAAGAAAGCCAATAAGGCAATTGGAGCATTGGCTAGTGGAGACTTTGAAATTGAGTACGAATGTTTGCTGCTCACTTCGTAGTAGAGAAGGCTGCTCAACAGTTTTTGAATGGCGAGATTAATGCACTGGATTTTTGCGATTTAGTAGAAGAAGTTATTGATGATATGGATGGGTATTTGGAGGAGGTAAATAGTAATGTTGAACGTATGCTTCAGGGTGAAAGTTTCTTGGAATTAATATCTATCTTACGGTTTAGTCCAGTCAATGCCCTTAATAAGCGGTCTTCTTTTAGAACCCGATTGATATCTAACATTGTCCCATCTCAAACACCCTACTAACTCTATACTTTACCTTATAAAGCGACAAGTCTATTAAAACCTCTACCATTCAGTCTCGAACTTTGGCAGGCGTAGCTAACGGTACTTATATCTTTTGTTTACCTGGTTCTAGTGGTGCTTGTCAAACAGGATGGAGTATTATCAAAGAGCAACTAGATTCTCGTAATCGTCCTTGTAATTTGGCTCAATTGATACCGAGATTAACTGAAACTTAAGAGATGATCGGGCGATCGCTTTGTTACGTTTTCCTTCTCAGAATAAGCTTTACACCACTTTTCATTTGAGTAAACCACAAAGTAGGGGCGAATCGCATTCGCCCTCATAATCAGGCAAGTAGGGGCGAATGGCATTCGCCCTCATAAGGATTTGCCCTCATAATGAGGCAGCTTCAAGCTGTCCCGATCATCAAATAGAAGGCCATCAGCAGCGCCTAAAACTCGCCAAGTTTTTCCACTACATGGGAATTATTACCACAGATTTTGCATATTCTTGATGCCGGCTACAAATGCCGCACCGAGCAATTGACAACGCTCGTAAAAATCTTGTTCACTGGTGTGGATGTTAGAGGTTTCGTTGGATGTTACAAGTCCCCTATTATATTCAATTGTCACCGTATTTATGGTTTTTGATATTAGGTTGTCATCATTAATATCAAGATAATAATTGGCTTTTTTTATCACTTCTTCTAACCTTTTCAGAATGGTATTGGTAGCACCATAAACATCAGGACGCGATTTTTCCCAATTATCAATATTAATGGGTAGTCTGTTAGAAGCCTCCCGTATCATGCTTATAAAGGGATAGACAAAAGCTTCCATTTGAGATCGATTAACAGTACTGTATTTATCTGGCTCGTCAGGACTTGAGACATCTAGGACTGACACCAATGGTCTAACTAACTCTTGATACGATTTCAAGTCATGGGTATTGCGCAGATAATCTAGTAGTGCTTTGGTATCTGTACCACCATTGTGCGGTGCAAATTTAGTTAAGTTCATACCATCTAGTTTTGGTGAAAATAACGCATCGAGTATTTCATGGGAAAATGCTGAATAACTATGTGGTTCTAAACAGATAATAGGATAATTCGGATTTGTCATATACGCAGCACCACGACATGCTCCAGCTACAGCAATACTCAAATCATGATTCTTTTTTAACCCTAGTTTTGTTTCGACCGTAGGCTGAGAAATATCTTTGTATAGAGGAGTCCCACGATAAGTGTGTGTATTGTAGACCTGATTAGTTCTACCTTCTTTTGCTGGGGCGCGATTACCATTGCTGATAATTAAATTTGTCAATACTGCCGAACCACAGACAAAATTTTGATTATTTTGCCAAATACTTCCAGATACCTCCAAAACCCCAACATCTGCTTGATTCCAAATTGTGTAAGGATTGCTAGAGCATAGGGATTCATCAGCAATTACCTCATCAGATAATAGTCCATCAACACAAGAAGGTGGTAAGGTTCCGGCATGTGGTACATCAAGTATCATTTGTTTTTGAGTGCCTAAAGTACTAGGTCGGATAAAGCTTATGCTAGAGTCACTACGCCCTGTAATAAAAAGTGTATCGACCAATGATACAACGTATACGGGCGTATCTTTATACTCAAAATATGGTCGTGCCACCAACAGCATGGCATTGTACATTTCTTGTGACGTATTAGGATATTGTTTTTTTAACCAACTAGAGAATATGACTTGATCTGAAAACTCTTCGAGTATATTTCGATTGCTTAAATCCTTTCCTGTAAAACGCTGTATAAAATCAATTGCTGTTGTGTGCATGACTTTGCATTTATTTTTCTAACATCAACTAAATAAACATTACCATATCATTAGGACTTACGCATGAACGCTATTGGTAGTGGATTGTTTCATCTTAAATGATGCAATAGATGTAGGTTGGGTTGAGGAACGTTAGCGCCAGCTTATCCGTTAGGATAAACCCAACAACAATCTTCCCCTCCAGGGAGGGGTTAGGGGTGGGTTTACTCCCCTACTCCCCTACTCCCTAATGCACAGTTTTAGCTGAAACAGTCCAGTAGGGTGTGTTACCGCTAGCGTAACAGAGCAGCACACCTTATGTAGTGCCTTTGCATAAGTCCTGATCATATATTTTCAGAGTGCAAAGAAAAAGTTACACCAAGCTAAGACAGAAATTTGGCTCAATTAATTCCCAGATTGACCGAAGCTTAGAGATCATAAAATGGTATTGTCTAATAGCCAGTAATATTATGTCCGGATAATTAGTGAGAAAAAAAACTTCCTCCTCCTTATATAGAAGTTTTCAGCCTGCCGAAATACATCAATTATCGATCCCCCTAAATCCCCCTTCTCAAGGGGGACTTCCAGTTCCCCCCTTGAAAAGGGGGGTTAGGGGGGATCTCTTGACTCCTGACTTCTGCCTAACTTATTTATACCTGTTCATCCGGACATGATATAATTTGCTAGTCTACTTAAAGTCTCAATATATAACCCAATCAGCTAAATAAACAGACATCTAAGGTCAAGTCCAATGGAGGGATTAATGGTTACATTAGAAGATGCCAGAAGAGTAATTAGTGCTGCTGAAAAAAAAGCACTCGAAATTGGTCAACCCATGAATATAGCAGTAGTGGATGGGGGAGGAAATTTAGTAGCCCATGTACGAATGGATGGAGCTTGGATCGGAAGTATCGATATCTCCATTAAAAAAGCCTATACTTCGCGGGCGTTTAATTTGGCCACTAAAGATTTAGCCGAACAGAGTCAATCAGGAGGACAATTTTTTGGGATTCATGCCTCTAACAATGGCCAAATCATGATTTTTGCTGGGGGAATACCCCTTTACAGTGAGGGACAAGTAGTGGGGGCAATTGGAGTTAGTGGGGGGTCGGGAGAGCAAGACCATGCCGTAGCCGAAGCAGGAGCCGCCGTATTTTAATTCTTGAAAACATCATTTGAGATGGATAAGGTAAGATCAGGCAAGGCAAATCGAAGTTAGGTGCAAGCTATGAGAAATTTGTTGGGAATACAGTTCTTTCTCGGTAGATTTGTAGGGTGAACAAGCCTAGGTCGGAAAATTCTCAATTCTTTCATTAGTGCCCACCCTAGGCAGCTTCATCGTGAGTGATGAAAGCGTAGATTATCTCTACTCAATTGATCGAGCTTGGTCACTCCCATCAATTTCATATCACGCTCAATCTCAGTACGCATATTACCTAAAACACGCTCAACTCCTGCTTGCCCAGCAGCGGCCAATGCAAAAAGATAGAATCGCCCTCCTGAACATGCTTTAGCTCCAACAGATAGCGCCTTAAGCACATGGGTACCGCGCTGAATACCACCTTCGCAAATGACATCAATTTTATCTCCAACAGCATCACAAATTTCTGCGAGTTGATCGAAGGGGCTGCGGCAACCATCGAGCTGACGGCCGCCGTGGTTAGAAACCATAATACCCGTACAACCAATATCAACAGCACGCTTGGCATCTTCCACACTCATTATCCCTTTCAGTGCAAACTGCCCATTCCACTGTGAGCAGAGTTTTTCAGCATCATTCCAATTCATGGATTGATCTAGCATCGTTGAAAAATAATCGCCAACAGAGACTGCTAAATTCGTTCCCTGGGAGACATAGCCAGACAAATGTGGCATATCGAACTTTTCTTTTGTCAAAAAGTTCCAAGCCCATGCTGGGTGAGTCGCAAAACTCATTAAGGAGTCAAGGGTTAATTTTGGTGGCGAAGTAAATCCTGTACGCTTATCGCGTTCGCGATTACCACCAGTAATGGTATCGACGGTTAATGCCAACACATTAAAGTTCGCTGCTCGTGCGCGTTCAAGCAACGCATCATTCAAGCCACGGTCTTTATGGAAGTAGAACTGAAACATCTTCGGCGTGTTTGCGATCTTTGAAATTTCTTCAACGGTTACAGTCGCCAGTGAAGACACCCCAAACATCGTGCCATATTCTGCAGCAGCTCTCGCAACCGCACGCTCTCCTTCGTGATGAAAAAGGCGTTGCAATGCTGTGGGGGCGCAGTAGATAGGCATATCTAGTTTTTGCCCCATCACCTCAACTGACATATCCACATTTTCCACACCGACAAGCACGTTCGGAATAAGATCGCATTCTTCATATGCTTGAGTGTTGCGCCGATAAGTCTGTTCATCATCGGCCGCTCCATCGATGTAATTAAAAATTGGTCCTGGTAATCGGCGTTTCGCTAATTTTCGGAAATCCTGAAAATTGTGACAGTCATTCAATCCCATAAAATACATTCAGTCAGATTTATGTTTACTAGGCAGTGCATACTATAGCAATCCTATTTGAGTAGTGTCAAATAATTAGTCGCTTTCTGGATTGAGGGGACGAAGAGTACATCCCATACTTCCTTGATGTGGTCCAGAACAACCTTTGATAGCAAAATAACCTTTAATCTTTAATTGGCCTCTAAAATAACTCATATCAGCATCTTTTGGAGAGTTAGATCTATCAATTGAAAACCCAACTCCCTCACACTTGAGTGGTGAAGGTTCTTCATTGGTTTCTAATTCTTCAAAACAGTTTTTCCAAAGATGCAAATAATCAATTCTAAAATTATCATTCATATCATCAGGAAAATAAGGAGAATAAGATGCATCTATTAAAACTTTTTCTCCTTGATTTTTCGATATAAAATCTATAAAAGCCTTACTCTTCTGATAATGCCCGATTTCTCCTTTAAACTTCGGTATTTTAGGTTCAGGATTAATAGTAAGGGTTGGTCCTGAATTATTTATGTTTTGTGTACCGTTTATATTAGCGATAGTTTGTCCTGAACCACCTGTTGTTATTATACTTTCTGGATTGGTGTTTCTAGAAGTCGTTTCAGTAAGAGTTAAAGAATAAGCAGCAAACACAAGTCCAATAATCGAGGCAATTGAGCCCCAAAAAGATATTTTTTTCATTTTCATAAATTAAAAATGAAGTAAGTAATAAGATTTAGATGTTTCTACTTCCAGCCAACTCCCAAAACAGGAAGATTTCATTTCTATCGAATTTCCTTAAACACCACGAAATTAAAACTTTATTAGGTAGGGTTGATAAATCAGTTATTTTTGTGGAAATTGATTCTATTGGGACTGCAATCACTGCAATTACTTGTATTTAACTAATCTTTATACTAGAATAGCCAATAACCAGCAAATTACTGGCAATAAAATCTTGATGCCAATTCGATCTATCGTTTGTTTCACTCATTAGAGACCCCCAGCATAAAATGGACACCGGGCAGATTTTCCCGAATCAGTCGAATTGATTCGAGCGTTGCTTTAGCATTTGCCCGATCCTCCTCAATCCCAGTTGAAATCGGTAAGGCTAAGGTGTCATAGCACTGTAGGTTGGGTGAAGCGTTTTTAAACCTTATATCTCTTGTGGAACTGGCATCAGTGTCAGTGTGCAATTATTCCCCCATTGCTTGCAATCTCAATTACTTTTTGCTATCATTCCTAATGATAGTAAAAAAATGTATGTAACACCCCATAAGAGGTGCAAAAATCATGAGTACAAACGAAACAAATGGTGCGCAGCCTGGGGACTTCTTCAAAGCCCTAGCAGACTACGCCAAAAACATACAGTTTCCGTGGCATACACCAGGGCATTGTGGTGGAAGGGCGTTCCGGAACAATCCGGCCGGGCAAGACTTCTACTTCTTCTTCGGGGAACCACTCTTTCTATCTGACTTGTCAGTGTCCGTTCCCGAACTAGGTTCGCTTTTGGATCATACCTCCCCAATCAAAGAGGCTGAGGATCTGGCAGCCGCTACATTTGGAGCGGACCATACGTTTTTTGTCACTAATGGTACGACAACAGCCAACCGAATGATTTGGCAGGGAACGGTAGTCCCTACAGACAAGGTTGTGATAGATCGTAACTGCCATAAATCCCTCGTCTATTCTGCGATCGCGACGGGGGTACTGTCCAAAGATAACGTAAGCTATTTGTGGCCGTCGAGGAATTTCCACGGACTCATCGGCCCGATTACTAAGACAACGTTTGCGGGAGTTGGGGTAGACACCAAAACTGTGACCGTTACCAACTCCACCTACGACGGCTTATGTTACAAGGTGCAAAACATATTTGACGACCTGACTGCAAATGTGGCGGTCCTCCACCTTGACGAAGCCTGGTTCGGCTACGCCAAGTTCGACCCTTTCTACGCAGGCCGCTTCGCAATGGACATCAATCCTGGAACAAGCAGCTCGACGGTCGTCTTTTCAACACAATCGACCCATAAGGTGCTGGCCGCATTTTCCCAAACCTCGATGCTCCATGTAAAACAAGCACCGACACCAGGCGGGAACTTTGTGTTCGACTACAATCGGTTCAATGAATCCTTTATGATGAACACCTCCACATCCCCTCAGTACGGGCTAATCGCCTCTCTGGATGTGGCCACTGCTATGATGGCAGACGATAAGGGTAAGGAGCAGGTGCAAAATGCTATTAGTAACTCAATTGAATTCCGAAATGCGATCGGGAAATTAAACAATTCGTCTTCTGGGGTTGCACACTTCCAAGCCTGGCAGCCAAGTAACATTGCCGGGAATGAAACCCGCTCCTTCCAGGAAATGCTCGAGGAATATGTCAAAAAGCGCTATGCGGCAGGAAAGGAAGCAAAAACACCCCTCAGCTTAAATTCCGACGACTGGAAGCTCACACCCGATAATGTGGACTGGCACGGCTTCCACGATATCACAGAGTATGATGATATTCTACTCGACCCCACCAAGGTAACCGTCCTCACGCGGGGCTTGAAGATGGCGGATGAAGCCTATGAGGACACGGGAGGTATTCCGGCCTCTATTGTTGCCTGGTATCTCAACGATGGTAAAGATGCAGGAGGAAGTATCAAGCAGAGTATTGTCATTGAAAAGACGGGTATCTACTCGTTCCTGGTCCTCTACACGATCGGCGTGGAGGCAGGCCAGGTCATCGCAACCATTGATGGCATGCAGAGCTTTATAGATGACTATGAGGCTGACGTACCACTCGATATTCCAGAAGCGCCAGGTACCGGATTGAAAACTTTCTGCGAGCAGATGCACCAATTTATGAAGACTGGGCAGATCGCAGAAACGCTCAGGGATCTCTTCCTTGAAGAAAACCGCGCCATCGCTGAGATATCCCCGGCAGAAGCCTATCAGAAATTGATCGCAGGTGAGGTCGAGCGGGTGAAAATCGAGGACTTAATGTATGAGAACACCGGTGGGGAATTAGAAGGGCGAACTGCTGCCGTTCAGGTGACACCCTATCCACCGGGTATCCCGATGATTATGCCAGGCGAGAAATTCAATCAGGCGATCGTGGATTACCTGGAATACAACAAAAACTTTGACAGTCAGTTTCCAGGGTTTAAAACGCACGTTCACGGTCTCACTATTGAGAATGGTGAATATTACGTACTGTGTTTAACACAATAACAGGACATAATAGACTTGTCGCGAAATAAAACCTAAAAGTGACATGGAAAATTCTGGCTTTCACTGATGAAACTATGCTGCCATCAGGTAGAAATTCCAGAGTCCAGCCGCAGTGAACATGAAGCGATCGTCTAAAT
>JAAHGF010000012.1 GCA_010672585.1 Okeania sp. SIO1I7
AATATAAATTTGGGTTCCTTATGAATCAGGACTAACAACAGTTGAGATTCCCAAATCTGAAATTCATACAAGTCAAGTGTTTTGAGCTGCGATTGCCCCTGGTTGCACGAACCTTCGATCTACGCCTTTTTTCTTAGCCATCAATTGCAGTTTGGTTTCACATTCAAGTAGGATAGCGATACTTTCTTCTGTACTTACTTCTGAGTTCTTGTTGGGGGTGGGTTGATTGTCTGGTATCGGCCAGTCTGAGGAATCTTCTGTTTCAACAGCTTCACCAACTTCACCAGCTTCGACTATTTCTGTGTTGGCAATTCCTGGGGGTTGAGATGTTGATGAAGCTTGAGCTGGTTCAACAACCAAAGCTTCTGATGTTGGAGCTGTTGCTGTTGCGTTCGCGTTAGCTTCTATTTCTGCAATAGTAGATTCAAGATTATGGATGATGTAACCGAGGAAACGGCTATAGTAGAATCTAAATTCTCCTACTGAGTTGGTGATGGGTTTAGTCATGGTTTCAGATAAGCCGAGGTAGGCTTTAGCGAGAGCTTTTTCTTGGCTTAAAGAGTTTACTAGACTGGTAATGGGATTGAGAAAAAATAACATTTGTTAGTCTCCGTCGTGTTTTAATGTTGTGAGGCTCTTGCGGGTGATTAATAAGTTAGTTTACGCAAGCGCTTGTCTAATTTTTTCTGTACAACTGCTGCTAGTTTTCTGATACAAGTTTGAGGTTGACGGCGGTTATAGCGCCATGATGCAACGCTGTGAATTGAACATCCGAGGGTTGCTGCTAGTTCTGATTCTTTGAAGTTGTACGGTTCTTTTAGCAGTATTATTGGGTCTATTTCTGGGATTGGTTTGAGCAATGATTTCATAGCAATGTTTGAGTGCAATCGCCCCTAGCTATTGAAACTAGGGGATGAGCGGGTTAAGCCAGGGCACAGATGATTTCAATTACAGCTAGCCAGGATAGGGCTGTGAAGATGCTGAAAATAAACAGGTTAAGCATCTTTCAATGCCTCTCTAGCTATGCTTTCTGCTTTCTGCATTTGTTCAGAAGTAAGAGTGCCATCATCAGATAATCCTGGTTCGTCACTGTTGGAAAGTAGCCTCCATCCTGCATCTTCCTTAGCTCTTGGATGGGTAGCTGATTGCATTCTGGTCGCTTGCTTCTTAATATAGTTGGGGTCTGACATTACTTACACTCCTTATTGGGAAATTTGGTACAACAATTCCGTTAGGCTTTTGCAGAAGCCTTGCGAAGAACGTGCTTATTGATTGTTGTTATTTGATTAGGTCTAGAAACTTCTGCACCGACTCTATTTGATGTGCTTTCTTAAATTCGACATCCCAATAATCAATTTCTCCATCTGGTGATGGTATGAAATAATATTGCATTAATATTGCTGACTGTGATTCTAAGATTAAGTCGAAGTTTGAGCGTTCGGTGTCAAAGGTGTAGATAGTAGCTCCTGTTAGCTGTTCTATTTCCACGTCAAACCCAAAGTCTGGATGTTGCAGAAGTTCCTGGAGCTGTTCTAACAGACCTGGTGATGTTGCTATTTGTTGTTGTGTCATTGTTTTTACCCCAATAAACAACATACAAACTGGGGAATGTTTACGATTTCTACTTCGTAGGGTTCACCTAATCTGCTATCGCTCAAATATTGTTGTCGCATTAACTCAACTTTTCCAGAGTCGTGCAACATTATTTGGTAATGATAGTTTCTGCTGTCTATGAGAATATATTCAACCTGGTCTAGTGGTTGATAGTCCTTGATGATGTTGTAGATGTTTTCATCAAGTCCTGATATTAAAAATTTAATGTCTTTGACCAATAAGTCATCATATTGACGACTTGGCCGTTCTGTAGCTACGGTCATAATAACTCCTTGAGTTAAGTAAGGTTAACTTTGGGGCCAGGGTTACTGTAGAGGTGCGAACTCTGCAATAGCCCGACTATATATCTATTTTTTTTTAGGTGAGTTATGGTTCATCAGAGTAACTTGCTCTTTTTCCTCTCTCCTATAAATATATAGTACCTTATATGCACTTATTTTGCCTTATTTTCTCGAATTTTGTTATATTCTGTTACACACTGTTCCATTTCGTTCAACAAATCAGCATAGTCCAGAAGCCGTAGCACATAGTTCGCTTCAGTATCTAGATCGGGTCCCCATTTATTGATAGCCGTAAATTTCAATCCAGTAGCTAGCATCAGTTCATCAATACATCGCTTCCTGTAGCCCCAGTCACCAGGTTGTATATCATGTCGCCGAGTCACCCATTTTTTGCAGTAATCTGATGGTTTCATTCTGTATATTTATTAATTCCTTATATCTACTATTTAAGTAAAAATTATTATGGATGGCCAGACAAGTTAACACCATAATTATTATTAGTTCCTCTTGTATACTATTTCTTGATATACTCAAGACATGAAGACATTGCACAACCGATCCATGATCCATTGAGGAGCAAACAAAATAGATCGGATGGATCAGCTCATCACTAAACAGGCAGAGGTAGGACATTTTTCCTTCCTGCTTTAGCATTACCTTGAGCAACCTAGATTTAATTTTTGATAATCTAGCAAAATAACGTGGAGAGGTTTTTGAGAATCGGACTTTTACAGTAAGCTAGTTTAAATCCAAAAACCAAGAAAATCGCGTGTTGGTCGGCAAACTTTCATCGCGATTTTCTTCAAGTAGGCTCGAATGAGTAAAACTCATGTATTGTACCTGAAGCTAAAGCAACAGGTCTATTTACTTCCAAGGTCAAGTCTTAATCAGACAACTAAAAGGCCAGACAAAGATGTAGACCCCTTAATTCAAATAACCTTGAAATCATGCTCGTAGGTCAAATTCTAACAACTATATATAGATATAGTCAACTAGATTTGTACGCTTGAGTGCATCGGAAGTACACTCAAGTTTATCCAAACTACACTTCAGTGTACCGTATTGACACTTCTATATACAAAAATGAAACTTTTTAGAATCTAGAAGCAATACATATCTAAGTTGAAACTCATGGTGGCCTACATCACAACATCAGTAGACCGCCATGATAAATCAGACCCACTTCCAAGAATGGACAACAGAATCAGCAGTCCATCCCGAAATCGTCAAACTCAACGTCCAAAGCTTCAGTAAACATGAAGACTGGAGTCCCGACTGCAAGCTATTCGACTTCCTAACCCCAAACCCCAAACGCACCAACTCAGGGCGCTTAGACGCAGGCGGACTGAGGAAATATGATAAATGCCTAGACAGTTCCGGTTGGGGAGTCAACGGCATCGACCCCCAAACATGGGAGGAAATGGACTGGGGTCGATTCAAACCAGACCCAGACAGCCTCCTAGCAAAACCATACTTAAGCAAAAAAACTGGCCAATTAGAAAAACCACCCAAATACCTAAGCCCTTCTGGCGTACCTAGTAGAGCCGTTTTCCTACGATCGCCTGACTGGACATGGGAAACGATCGCCCGTCGCTACAATGTCCCCATCACTCCAGAAGACAGACTAAGACCAGGGGGATTTTGGCAATGGGTCCAAAATAATTCAGAAGTCCCCATCGTCCTTGAAGAAGGTTCAAAAAAAGCAGGCTGTTTATTGTCCCTCGGATATGCAGCCATTGGCCTACCCGGGATATGGATGGGCCGGAAATACACCGATTCAATTACAAAACTCGGGGAACATTTAATCCCAGATTTGGCCTTATTTGCCCAAGAAGGGCGTCCAATAACGATACTTTTTGATAGCGATCGGAAGTACGCAACAAAAATTAACGTTTACAAAGCAATCATTGCCACGGCCAAATTACTGTCCAAAGCAGGGTGTAAAGTGACTGTGGCCATACTGCCAGATGTCGAAGGGGACAAAAATGCAGTAGATGATTTCGTAGTCGCTGGAGGCGATATTGACCCAATAATCGAAAACGCCATCGACTGGGAAGACTACAGAGACACCTGCAAACCCATACCACCAGGGGAACTAAATTGGGATAAATGGTTCAACACCATTGCCAAACAAATAAACCCCATAACCCCCACCGAACCCACTACAATAAGCTTCTGTCACGCTCCCAGCAGAGAATTAGCCTCTCGCCTTAGCGAAACCCTAATAGGATGCGACTCCGACGGCGACTTCCTATTTAACGAACATGGCTTGCTCAAAATACTAGAAAACCATGACAAATCTATACCACTAAGACTTTATCCAGAAGTAGGATACCAAGGCAAACCAAAACTCAAACAATACTTCAAACTACAATCATTCCTGCATCAAAAAGGATACGAACTAGAAATTGGCTGGTGGGAACAATGGCACCAACACTCAATTCCCATAGAAGAATATCCGATAAACGATATAGAATATATCACCTGGTCAGAATTCAAACACAAAAATCGAACCGCCAAACTTTACTACAAACAGAGTAAAAAATACACACCCGATGTCAAATTCAGCGATCGCTATCTAGACGGAGAAGCCATCGCCAAAATGATCGCGCCCCGCAGTCTCACCGGGATTAACGCCCCAATGGGAAGTGGAAAAACCACAAGCATAGAAAAAATCCTCAAACGACACGGCACCCGCGATGCTTTCATCAAAGCCCTAGAGAAAAAACTACATGGACTAGAAATCGACCTAAAAATAGCTACTTCAAAACTCAACAACTGCACCCTATTTAAACTCGAACAACTAGGAGAATTGCAGTCAAACGTCAACCGTTTAAAAGATGAAATAGCAGATATAAACAATCAACTAGAAACAGAAAAAACCCTATCCCTAATAACAGCAAACAAAGGAGCCTTCCTAATAGCACACCGTAATAGTTTACTACTACAAAACAAAGAAAAATTAGGATTCCTTCACCTACGTTTCGACGACGCCTACAACCAAGCCTACAACCCCAAATCATGGCTAGCATTCTGTATAGACTCCCTCTGTAAATTAGACTACGAATGCCTTACTGACAGAATAGTTTTCCTAGACGAAATCTCCAATCTAATCCCACACTTACTAGCAGGCTCCACCTGTAGAAAATTCCGGCGTGAAATCTTAGACAAATTTACTTTCCTACTAAGACACGCCTATGCCGTAGTTATCATGGATGCCAACCTCAAAGACTGGGAATTTAACTACATCAAAGAACTAGGCAACTTTTCTAGCTGTAACAAACTAGCAAACCTCTATCAAAAACAACCATTAAACATCACATTCTATGAAGGAACAATAGACGAAAAAGGCATCATCAGAGCCAATGACTTTGACACCTTAGCACAACAAATCTTAACCGATTATGGACTAGGAGAAACCTTAATCATTGCCTGTGATGGTCAGAAAAAATGTGAATACTTACATGAATACTTAGGAGGAAAAGAAAACCCAGAAATCCTCAGAATTGACTCTTCAACTATTACCGAAAAAGATGTCTCAGCTTTTATCTCAGCACCTAACGAAGAGCTTAAGAAAAAAGGATATAAATTAGTTATTTACTCACCATCAATGGATAGCGGAATAAGTATTGAATTGATTGATTATTTCACAAAAGGTTACTCAATCAATACAGTATTAGGAGCCGAAGCCTTCTCACAACTACCAGGAAGACTGCGAGACAACATACCGTGGGTTCATTGGAGCAAAACCTTTATCGCTAAAAACAACGAACTTGCTCCCACAAACCCCACAAAAGTAGAAGAAAATATCCGAGCCCACGCCTATGATGACATGGCATTAGCAATGGAGAAAATATCCGAAGGCAAGCGATTAATCAGAGAAGGGCATCAACTTCTAGAGCGAAGCAACGACATTCACCTGGCAACTTACTGCAAAGTAGAAGCCCAGGGAAACTATGAAAACAAAAACTTGAGAGAAACCTACTATGAGAAACTTCTAGAAGACGGACACAACGTCACCAAAATCTTAGTACCCAAGCTTGGTAAATCAGCACAATGGCAACAAGCTCTAGAAGACGTAGTCAAGAGAAACTCAGAAAATCTGTTCGGAGCAGAAGATATTGACTTAACCCAAGCAGAGAAAATATTCCAGGAATTATGCGCCAATATCGACAAACAACGAGCAGCCAAAAAAGCCATGCTGACAAAAGCAAGATTACCAGGCTTAAAAGATACCGAAATATGGCATCCAGCCTTATTAGCATTCCTAGACTATTCAGACCAAAATTGTATCAGCAGACTAGAGCTGCGACACCTATTAAACAATCCAGAATTAGAGCTGTGCCGACAGTCAGCTTGGTACCATAATCTTAACCTTGGGGCCAACAACGGAAAAATCATGTTACAGGACTTGCGATCGCCTCAACTAAAAGCTCGGATGCTGCGGGATATCGGACTATTAGATTTCCTTTCTTCACCCGATCGCTTCTATGACCAAGACTCCCCAGAAATAATGGCCTTAATCCGTCGGGCCAATCACTGGAGGAGACAACGATACTTAGGGCGACGGGGTAACATTCCTGCCATGAAATATGTCAACAAAATCCTGGCCTTCGTCGGGTATAAATTTGTGGCCAAAAAACATAACGGTAAGAGGATGTATCGGATAGTCGATATGTATGAGGAGGTCAACGTTGCTGTTTATGACCAAAAGCTGAGATTAACTTCAGCTTTAACCCCGATAATTGCCTCAAAATATGAATCTCAACTTTCAAAAGCTGAAGAGTATATCCAGCAAGTAACACAGGTAGGTACAGAAGAGCCTAATATATCTATTCAGGTCTGTTCTGTACCCGAAAATGAAGCCTATACAAAATCAAGCGTTGAGGTACAAAGAAACAAACTGTTAGATTTATATCAGCCACCCCCAGATATCTATAAAGGAAATGTGGCCAAGTATGAGGATATGGAATTTATTGCTTCGGCTATAGAATCAGCGATCGACTATCCATCCTACCTGCTGAAAGAAAACCGCAAAGCTACTCCATTAGAAGCTTTCAAGATGCAAATAGAGGATTTTGGCTGGAATGTCATCAAGGAAGCTGCAAGGCTAAGTGAAGCCTTAGCAAGTAAGGTTATCGGCTTTGTAGAGCAACTCATCGATAGTGGAGAGTGGCATTTTGCGCCTGGGTGAAGCGCTTTAGATATTTCAGGTAGCTCCGTTTTGAGTTTTGCGCTTACACGTCTGGCCGTGCATTGCACTCAAGTGTATTAAAAATACACTCATGCGTAGTAAAAATGCACTCGTTTGTACAGATTAGAGTCAAAGCTCAAGGCCATAAAAAATGTATTACATTTGCCATTGCTTGCCAGTGTTTTTAGCTATAGGCAAAATCTTGTTTTTGCGACGCGGCCCTCATGTTTTACAAAAATTGCACTCAAGTGTATTAAAAATACACTCATGCGTAGTAAAAATGCACTCGTTTGTACAGATTAGAGTCAAAGCTCAAGGCTATTTAAAATTTGCACTCCCATCGCAGCTTGCAGCAACTCAAACTCCCACGATTTGAGCCTTGTCAGGGTAGTGGGAGTCGGTATTAGGGCAGTGGGGGTCGGTATCGTCTATTAAGGTTAACGCCCCTAACTGCGACTTACAAATTGCACTCCCATCGCAGCTTGCAGCAACTCAAACTCCCACGATTTGAGTCTTGTAAGGTAGTGGGGTCGGTATCGCAGCTGTAAACGATCGCGCCCCATAACTGCGACTTGAAAATTATAGGAGCATTGCGGGCGTTGCCCTCTCATACTCCTACAATTTGAGCCTTGTAAGGGTAGTGGGGTCGGTATTAAGGTAGTGGGGTCGGTATGGAGCAGTCAAATCAACGCCCCATAACTGCTCTCAAGACATTGACTGGTCGCACTTCCCTATATGACGATACGATAATCTTCGTATCGCCCCCATGCTCTTGCCAGACACTTCAGAAAAAAAACTACGAGTAAAATTTTTTTTCGATGGGTAGTACTTCATTTGAAGTATACTTGTAGCTCAAGAAATTTTTTTCGATGTAAAACTGTGTTAACAGAAACTTAACAAAAAAACACCTTTGATCACATAAAGAAACAGCGCTCGTGCGTACTAAAACTACACTTAGGTGTACTCAAACTACACTCATGTGTACTTAAACTACACTCATGTGTACTCAAACTCGATCTCCAGAAATAAACTCTGAAGAAAGAAAAAAATGTAGTATGCTAAAAAATACACTTATATGTACTAAAGCTACACTCATGTGTATTAAAACTACGCTTGTTGGTAGTTGAACAACATCGTACCTTGTTAACAGAAATTTAACAAAAACACCTTTTTTACATAAAAAAAATCCGGGGTCAATCCGCGTTTTAATCGCGTTCATTAGGGGTAAATCCGCGTTCAAACCGCGTTTCGATCGCGGTTTAAATCAGTACAAAAATAAACTCTGAAGGGAGAAAAAGTTTGTAGCATAAAAAATCCGTGGTCAATCCGCGTTCAAACCGCGTTCATTCGGGGTAAATCCGTGGTTTAACCGCGTTGAGCGTGGTTGGCAGCTTTTGTGCTATACTTAATACAAAGAATGTCGCCTAAAGAGTGCTAGGTGGTGCTGGTTTAACTGGTTTGGGTGTAAGCTCCCTAGCAACAGTACCAGTATTAATAAACGCAGCAGAAAAATCAGTAACAGCAATCACTATTCCCCAAGTAGGACTACCTTACGAAACTGAATCAGGGGTACAGCTAAACCCAGGACAGTTTTGTTGCGGTTCCCTAACAGTAGATTTGCCTACACCACCCGCTCCCGACGCTTTAGCCTTAACAAAAGTAGAAGTAAAAGTACCGCCACCGTCAGATGATAGCTCAAATCAAGTAGCTGGAAGAGTTATCTTCCTAGAAGGAGAGAATTTCGGCAATAATCTTGATGAGTTGGAAGTGAACTTCCATTTAGGAGACAAAGCTTATCCAGGTACAATTTTACCAGAATTGAGTAATCTGGCAGAAGGAAAAATTGCAGTAGTAAGCGATTATGTGCCTTATGGAGAAGCATCTGTTTCAGTAGAAAAAACCATCACCTCAATAATAGGCACCGAAACAATTGTTGAAACTGAAACGATACAGTTACCAGTAGAAGAGCGGGTAGAATTAGCCATGACAACCATGACATTTGGCAACCGAGTCAATCTGATTAATGCTCGCAACCCTCTGGAAGTAATTGCATCCGATGAATCATCAAGTCAAGACTTATTGTTAGCCAGCATTCCAGTAGGAAGTCGCCCTCGTTATACCGCAGCCACAAGTGAAGCATCCAGAGCTTATGTAACTTTGGAGGGAGGTAGCGGTCTAGCAGTGTTAGACTTGCAAGGATTTCGACAGTTGGATACTCAACCCGATGTTGAAGGAGTAAATCCCATTGCCTTGCCTGATGATTCTAGTCCACGCCCTCTGATTATTGACCCCCTGGATAATTATGCTTATGTAGGTGATGGTCAGAAGGGTCAGATTTATGTAATCGATATCAACCCCAATTCCCCTGATTATAATCAGCACGTTGAAACTATTGATGTTGGAGATGCACCGAGTGGGTTGAAGAAGTTGGCAATTAGTAGTGATGGCAAGCGATTATTTGCTACGACTCCCAATGGGGGTACTTCTAATGTGGGTCAGATATTGGTGGTGAATATTGACCCGGATGACCGCCCTGTGGGTGGTAGCGATAATGTGCGGAAATGGCATCAGCAAATTGGAGCTATTGATGGTGGTCGTGGTACTGAGGGAATTACGGCTACTTCGGATGAGTTGAAGATGGCTTTTACTAATCGCTCTGACGAACCCAAGGGTTATGGGGTGTTGACTATTGTGAATAATGACCCTCTGAATTTTGAGGCCACGACCACTTATGCTCCGATGAGTTTGGGGCCATTTGATAGTTTTGATGTGAATGAAGCGGTGGATGTAGAGGTGATTTATGATGAGGTGACTGGTACTGATTATGCCTTTGTGGCTGGTTTCAATATGCGGAATTTTACCTTGAACTTCGGGAGTTTTGATGGTAAGAGTAATGTAGGAATTATTAAGGATGCTTTGGGGGATAATCCGCAGTTGGTGGCAGGAACGCAACGGATTCCGTTTGGAAATACTAGCGATTTGGCTTTGTCTAGTGACAATCGATTTTTGTTTGCTGCTTATCCAGGGATAGAAAGCACTTTTGCTTTTGATGTGAGGGAGATGATTTCGACTATTAATGACCCGACTAAGCAGGCTCAGTTGGAGACTCAGGCGATTGATGTTGTGAATCCGAATGTGAGTGTGGCTGCGGATTTGCAGGTGGTGAGTACGAATCCAATTACGCGGGAGGTTGAGTGGCGGGTGCCGGATGGTAGCGAGCGGGGTCCGATTTCTACGGGTACTTTGCCTTGGGGGGTTGAGATGGCGTCTAAGGGGACGTTGATATCTCTGGAGGAGCCGGATGGAGAGGATTTAACGCCGACTTTGAAGTGGGAGATTTTCCGGCCAGGGAGCAAGTCGTCAGAGGATGATGATTGTGATTCTTGCTTGCTCGCGCCTGCAAAAGAAGAAGATATTGAGTCTGTTAAGCTCTATATGAGTGTGTTTCCTAAAGGTGAGGGATTGTTGCCTGGCGATGATTGGGACGAGCTTAAAGATAAGCCTGAGACGGATTTGAATCCCCAACGTGTTTTGACTGCTGAGTGGAATCAAGGCTACTGGATTTGGGGTAATAATCTTATAGAAGGTTCTATGAATGAGTTTACTTTGCCAGACGAACGGATGTTAACAGGGGGTCAAACTTATCATTGGGCAGTGGAGGTTGAGTGGAGCGATGAGGTCAAAAATTCACCGGATACTGGATCGACTGTGACTGGTGAGTTTGAGACTAATTTGCCGGAAATTAAGGATGGCAGCAACCAGTTTAGTAGCGTGACAGTGTTGACACAGGGTGTGATGTCACCGGAGTCTAAGTCTTTCACTCAGCAGACGGTGGATGCAATGGCAGAACAAATGGAGGATGCTGGTGCTGCGGTAATGCGCTACTCTCCAACATCTGGAAAGTGGAATTCTGTAACTTACAATGATTCGATTAATGGGTGGACTGCTACTCCTGTGTCTCCTGTTGAGGGTAAACCATTGGTGTTGTTGGCTGATTGGATGAATGGACTTGGTACGGATAATGGTAGTTTCCGAAGTGCTGGTGTGGCTGAAGCTGCTGCTGATGGTTTGTTTAGCTCTTTGGTGGATTTAGATTTTAAGTATGGGGGTACTGTTGGTGGCGACAGTCTGTATGATGAGAATGGGGATTTGATTCGCTCTCATGGGGCGGTGTTTAATTCGCCGTTGCATTTTGTTGGTTTCGGTCAAGGTGCGGTGGTGAATACTGAGATTGTCCAACGTTTGGGTACTTATTTCCCGACGGCTGGTGGTTTTGATGCTGAAAATCGGGATTTGCATTTTACTACAGTCGATCCTTTTGAGTATAATCCGGAAACTGTTAGTGGTGACTTTGAGGCTTATGGTCGAATGCTCGACCCTGAGATTGTGATTTGGGATAATGTGACTTATGCGGATAATTATTATCAGCAACAAGCTCCTGAAGGGGATGAGAAAGTGATTCGGGGTAAACCGTTGACTGAAGCTGATAACAATCAAGAGTTTGGAAGTTGGGCAGGGTTTGACTCTGCTAAGGCATCAGATAATCCTCATCATGCTGCGGTGTCTTGGTATGGGGGTACTGCTAATTTGAATGAGAGTCAGATTCCACAGGGAGAGCAGCAGGTTTTCCGACGGTTTGGGGATTTGTTGGCTAAGAATTTGAGTTCGGATGAGAGTTGGTTTGTGCCCGGTCATATTAATGCTAATTTCCCTCATGGTGATGAGAATGCGCCGTGGGAAGGTATTGGTACGGGTTGGTTTTATTCGGTTAATGGTGGGGGTAAGGATTTGCGTCCTGGGGGTGATGATTTGCGTCCGTATTTTGTTGATGGTGTGAAGAAGAGTCGGGATGACCTTGGGGACTTTAAGACGTATTTGAAAGAAAATCGGCGTTCTGTTTCTTATGACAATACTTATACAAATGATGAAACACAAGTCGGCACTAGAATGCGTGGTGACTCTTCAGTGTCTTCTCTATTCAATGGTAACTTTGATGTCATTGCTGGAAAGTTTAGCGCACAGGCAGAAAGTAAAATTCCAGGATGGTTTGTAGAAAATGATTCAGGAAATCAGCCCTTACAAAAAAACTTGGTTCCCTGGCATAATATTAATACTTTCAAAAAAGATGGTAACGATTACTTAAACCGAATAGGATACAATGAAACTCAACCTAATTATGCTTTATTCTTACGAACAAGTCAGGCAAAAGAAGTTGTTCACAATAACTTTGTAGTTCCTGAATGGGGAGATTTGCGATTTAATCTTCTGGCTCCTATTGAAAAAGGGAAACTGAAAGTTATGATTGAAACGCCTCCATCAGGCATTGGTGAAACTGATTGGCAGTCCACTACTTTAGAAACTATTGATTTAAGTGAAGGTGCGAGTGGAAAACTAAATCAATATAAACAAGATATCTATAAGATTGGATTTGGACGAGAAGGTGGATTTGAAACTTTTCATGTCCCCATAGACGATCGCTATCGAGGGAAAACAGCCAGGTTAAGGTTTAAGTTAGAGAGCAGCAATCCGGCAGGAGTTTTCTTAGATGATGTGTTCTTCAGCAGCGCTAACCTGAAATTTGGTAATCCGTCTGAAGCCAGATTTGACTCGAGAGTACCAGGTGACAACCCTTATCGTGAGAACTTGCTGATTGAAAAACCACAGTATGCGGTGTCCTATAACCGCACGACAAAAACTCCTAATTGGGTGAGTTGGCAGGTTAATCCTTCATGGACTGGCGGAAAACGAGCAGGTAAAGATTTTATTGCCGATCCCACACTTCCTCAAGGATGGCCTCAGATTAGTGGTAAGGATTACGAAGGCCAAAATCCAACAACAAAAAAATCTTTTAGTCTAGGTTTTGATAAAGGTCATACAATTCCTTCTCGCGATCGAACTAGACATAATAAAGACAATATAGCAACTTTTTTGGGAACAAATCTTTTCCCTCAGTCTATAGATAATAACCGCTTTTTCTACGACAAAGATGAAGCACATGATTCCAGCAGAGCGTCTGCTTGGCGTAACATCGAACACATGGTAACCAACCTAACTGGATACTCTAAAAAAGACAAAAATATTGAAGGCCAGCAACCTAAAGAAGTTTACGTTGTTGCAGGTAGCTTAGGTACAGACTGGAAATCGCAAAACCCTCGTAGTAACGCATTAGAGGACGAACGCAAGAAAGGAGCTACACAATCTGAAGTTTTTCAGCAGCGAAAAATCAACATTCCCAAAGTTACATGGAAAAGTCTTCTAGTTTTAGATAACCCTGGTCTGGGTGTAGCTGACGTGACAAAGGATACAAAGACTTACACCTTCTTGACTCCTAATATACCTGAACCTCATCAGAGTAAAAACTGGGAACCAGTAGACCACCCATTTGACACCATGAAAATTGGAAATGAAACAATTAGCCAACGATTGCAGCTTGAGAATGCTGGAAACTTAGGCCAAATAGAAACTATCGCAGACTGGCGAGATCCTGAAACTTGGCAGGTTACTATCCAGGAACTAGAAAATTTGTTAACTTCTGCTAATATTAATCTTTTTTCCAATCTACCAAAGAATGTTAAGGATGATATCAAGGATAAAAAGTACGACTTACCTACCTAATACATAGAATCTAGGGTGGCGATCGATATCAGTATCGCCACTTTTAGAGGACTAATCCTAGATGATGAACTAAAGGATAACTAAAATACTGGCAGAGCAGATATCCTTTCTCCCAGTAAATATTGACTTTTTAAGTATCGACTTCTGCTACTGTATTAGTCTAAATAAGAAGGCTCTGATATAAATTTTCCACTAGGTAAAGTAGTTTTATGAAAAAGCGTATCCTCCACAAAAGCATCTTTCCAATTGGCACCAGTTAAATTAGCACCGGTCAAGTCTACACCAAGCATTTCGGCTCCAGCGAGATTAGCACCTCTTAAGTCAGCGTGGCTCAAATCTGCACCGCTAATATTGCTATCTTCAAGATTAACATTACTTAAATTTGCTCCTCTTAAGTTGGCACGTTTTAAGAAAGCTTCTTGTAAATTAGCATTGCTTAAATTAGCTAGACTAAGATGACCACAAGAAAGATTCAGCTCCGGTATCTCAACTCCAGGCAAGTTAGCCCGATGCAGTACCATTGTTTCAAAATTTCTCTCCCCTAAAGCGTAACGCCTGAGAAGTTCGCTTGGGTCTAAAACTCTGGGAGAGTCAGCCACACTACCATCAGCCATAATAGTGTTGCAAAATAAAGCTTTTTCCCAATTCACACCTTCGAGGTTAGCATTTGTCAAGTTCACATCTATTAAATTAGCTTCAGTAAAGTTGGCACCTGTTAAATTAGCGCCTGTTAGATTAGCACCCATCAAATTAGCACTTTCTAAGGACGCATTCGTTAAATTGGCACCTTTTAGGTTAGCTCCAATTAAGTAAACATCATACAAGTCTGCCTGCTCTAAATTAGCTCCACTGAAATTAGCATTACTGAGGTCACAACGACGAAAACTGACATTGTATAGGTGAGTTCCACTTAAATTTATGTCAACTAGATAACGGTCGTGAACGTGGAATGCACTACCATCAATAATTTTCATAAAATCAGTAAAGTCTCTTTCACCTGCCTTGTACCTGACGACCAACTTTCCAGATGCCATCATCTCGGCATCAATTTGTGGACTCAAAAAAGGTTCATCAACTATATCTTCCTCATCTACAAAATCTTCGTTGTTCATAATTAGTTCTCAGAAGTGCTGTACATAATCTATTATCTGCTATTATTAGGAGAGTGAAAAAATTGGGGGAGATGTAAAGTTGTTTTACTAAGGCTAAACTTTTAATGAAGCGATACAGAGTAACGCAACGCTCCGTGATAGGCTTCCAGTCCGCTGACGCGATCGCACTCGGAGCAACAGGCAATAAACCCCCTGACTTCTGACAATTATCCGTCCGGCACTTTTTAATAATCAAAAAACAAGACCATCCCCCAAATCCCGGTCAACTCTACCCGTGTACTTAGTCCCACGATTTGGGTAATTAGGGTCGAAAAGCTTCTTCTAATTCTCTTAAATTATCCAGAATCATTTTTCAATAATTAATAATATTAAGAAATAGCTTAATTATAACCTAGCTAACGATCGCCCCAGACTAAGAGAGCTTATGCTGCTGATGTCAAAGATTTTTTTGGTTATTTTGGGGCAGAACCGTCTCCTGTAGCTATGAAGGAGTTCTTAAGTTTGTCTAAGGTAGAGGCAACTGCTTTAGTCCTGCAATGGAGAAACCATCTAACAGAACGTGGTCTGAAGGAATCGTCTATCGGTCGGAAGATAGGCAGTATCAAGGCTTTGGTTAAATTCAGTAATGATATAGGTTGTTGCGAGTGGGTATTAACGGCCGAAGCTTTAAGCTGTACTAGGGGAGTGGTATCCTACAGAGACACTACCGGACTACCACCAGATGAAATTAAGAAAATTTTGTCACATCCTGACCGTTCTACGTTCGCTGGCTAGCGTGACTATGCAATGCTACAACTATTATGGGGTAATGGGTTGAGGCGCTCTGAAGTTGTCAGTTTGGATCTAGATGATGTGGATTTTAGCGATCGTTCTCTATGGGTTTTGGGTAAAGGTAAGTCTGAGAAGGTTAGGGTACAGATGAATAAGTCTGTAGCTTCAGCAGTAAAGGAATGGTTGAAAGTAAGAGTTAATTATTATGAACATAAAGATAAAAACGCTTTGTTTATCTGTATTGGAGGCATTAAGCGCGGGGCCAGGTTAACAGCTCAGTCTCTGTATAATTTGGTCGATCGTACTTCTAAAGCTGTTGGTATTACAAAGAAAATGAGTCCTCATAGAGTAAGGCATAGCGCGATTACGACAGTTTTAGAGAGAAATAATGGTAATTTAAGAAAAGCTCAATCTTTCAGTCGTCACTCTGATGTCAATACTTTAATGGTGTACGACGATAATCGAAACTTTGCACAGTCTGAAATGTCTGATTTACTGGAGTTTTAGTTAAGAGGTAATAAAATAATGCCTGATTAAGAGGCTAAAAAACAGATTTGATTAAATTTTGTTATAAGAGAAGATTTAGATTCTGCATAATCGGTTGGCATTATAACAGTTTGATCCTTTATTTTGTTGTCAAAAACTATAATAGACTTGTCGCTTTATAAGGTAAAGTATAGAGTTAGTAGGGTGTTTGAGATGGGACAATGTTAGATATCAATCGGGTTCTAAAAGAAGACCGCTTATTAAGGGCATTGACTGGACTAAACCGTAAGGCATTCGATGAATTATTACAAGCTTTTTGTGTCCAACTTGAATTGGAAGCGTACGCCAATACCCAAAAACCAAGACTCCGAGCTCTGGGAGGAGGAAGAAAAGCGCGATTGCTACAGGCTTCATACAAGTTATTTTTTATCTTGTTCTACTTTAAGTGCTACCCTACCTTTGATGTGGCAGGAGTATTGTTTGATCTACACCGCAGCAGAGCACACCATTGGATGTTAAGACTACAGCCATTGCTAGAGAGTGCTTTAGGACAGAAAATGGCCTTGCCAGAACGTAAGTTACAGAGCATTGAAGAATTCATTACCAGGTTTCCATCTGCCAAAGAGGTGATGATCGATGGTACAGAACGGCCAATCCAGCGTCCAAAAGACCACCAAAAGCAGAAAAATCATTACTCAGGTAAAAAAAAGTGCCATACTCGTAAACATCTGATAATGACAGACTCAGATAAAAGAGTCCTCCTCCTATCGAAAGCAAGAGAGGGCAAGGTTCATGACAAACGGCAGTTAGATGAAGAAAAATTGGTGGATTTTGTGCCTGATGAAGTGAAAATTCATGTAGATTTGGGTTTCCAGGGATTACAGAAGGAATTTGTCAACATCAAAATTCCCACGAAAAAACCTAAAGGAAAGGAATTAACTGAGGAACAAAAACATCTCAATAGAGAAAAAAGTAGCGATCGCGTCAAATGTGAACATACAATATCTGGTGTGAAGAGATATAATGCAGCGAGAGGATTGTATCGAAATCACATCAAAGATTTAGACGATCGCTTCATGTTCACTGCGGCTGGACTCTGGAATTTCTACCTGATGGCAGCATAGTTTCATCAGTGAAAGCCAGAATTTTCCATGTCACTTTTAGGTTTTATTTCGCGACAAGTCTAATAATAATTATGCTGTTAAAATTTCACCCGTACAACCAGCGTGTTCAATCTTCCACCTGATATTTCATACAATAAAGAGCAACTGCCCAATGGTTTCGCCTTTAACTTCCGTCACAGCCAACTCGGCAATATAGGTCGCATCCTCCTTCAGGAGCGCCCTGATGGACAAACCCAGATTCTTTGTGAAGTGGTGGGCGACCCCGACGACCCAATGACAGCCAAGCGTGCAGCTATCTTTAAGCCCATTGGAATAGAGCTTTCCAATGAATTAGATGTAGCATTAGGGGGGAAAGCCCAAGGTAATCCAACATTTGTAGAGCCACCACCAAAATCTATCGAAAAAATTGCTAGTAAAATAATTCCTTGCCCTAAATCCGGTCGCCCCGCAGCACTACTAATATTTGCTGATTATGCTGAAGATGTTGGGGGACTGGAAGATTATGCTCGTTTGATGTATTCCAACATTGTTGAGCTTGATGTCCCTACCTGGGTGATTGCTCCACCAGAAGGTACAGGTAGAAATGCAGCAGCAAATATCCTCAAAGTTCATCCCAAACGGGAACCCGTCTGTAAATTAACTCCTGACGAGTTCAATCAAAGGTTAGAGCGCATAGTAGCTAAACACTGTATTTGATAGCACTACGCGCTCCGCCAACAATTGAGGCACGCCCCAGACCAGTAATAACGAACTTTTCCGGCCTGGATTAATTGCAACGCCGATTTACTTTTGAGCTTTTCATTAAATGCAAAAGTGCCAGCAATAACTTTTTCACGACTGTTAGACCAGTTTATATTAATGGTATTGCTGGCTGGCTCAAACTTTAGGTGGCGGGCATATCGAGCCACCTTAAACAAACTTTGCAACCCTGTACTTTATGACGCTTTCCTTGTGATGATTAATTATTTTTTCTGCTAAGAGTTGAAATTTAAGGTTTTGCTCCTGTTTCATATTCATCTATTTTTTGACATAAATTTTCTACGGTTTCGTTTTCTTGTAGTTGATTTTTGAAAGCCAGATAATCACCTTTTCCTAGATTAAAGATTGCTACAAAGCGCAAAAAATCAATAGGGGGTAATTGCTTTTGTAAAATCAGTAAAACTTTTTCGATTAATTGTTCATTTTCAGGTATTTTAACTGTCATTTTACACCTCAGCAATAAAATTAATAGGGTTAACAGTTTTAAGAGTTGATAAAGTTTGACAACGATTAATTAATCGTCGATCGCAAGTTATAAAATAGTCACAGTTTGCTGATTCTGCACTGGCAACGTGAAGAGCATCAAAGGTTTTAATTCCTTGATTTTCTAACTCCTTGGCTCTTTTTTCTACTTCTTTTGTTTTGGCTTGTCTTATAAGTGCCATTTGCTGAAAGACTATCATGTTCTGTTTTTGATTTAATTTAGGATTACGGCTATTTTCATAGTCGAGAATACTTGAGTTGACTAATTCAATCTCTTGATTTTCAATCATCCCTAAAATCAACAAAACTGCTTCAGTCTCTAAGGCGATTTTATTTTGTGTTTGGTCATCAAAAGGACGATTATAAACACTGGTATCTAAATAAACTCTAATCAAATTAGACTACTCCCTCAGTCATTGTAGCGAGGAAAATATTCTGGTTTTGATCGCATCAGATTGATCCTTATATTACGATTCAATCCACCGATCCATTCATTCCAATATTTATGATCCAAAAATCGATCCTTGGATGGGATGTTGGTAGGCTGAGTACAGCCTACCTGTCTGTGTGTACTTTGTCAAGCTTCTCTTATGCTGACTTTTCAGCTTTGGGTTTTTTCTCAAAAGTTTGAATATTGGGCTGTTCAAGGATAAACCCATTCTCTGTGCTTTCTCCCATCTTGCCACTAATCGCAGCGACCCACTGAGGATAATTCTCTGAAGCTTGAGTCAACTTTTTAAATATCTTTGGTTTGACAGTCATACTGACAATAATACCATCAGCATCTAACTCAAACTTTTGCCATCCATTCTCAACTGTTTCTGCCTCTGGTAGTTCTGAAATCTTTAGAACCACTTCCATTTTAGCTGCTATAGTCATAACTTTTCCTTCAAACTTATTGCTATTTAATGTTATTCAATATTTAATCATAACACAAAATAGGGCTTAATTCAAAGTTTCAACTGTTCAACTTGCCAAAGAGTTTGATTTCCCGATCGCCCTTTTGCTACAAATTTCCAACCACCAATAATACAGTAGCTTTCACCTTTCATTTTTCTAGGTTTTCGACCTACTATCTCCTCTACTTCTTTAGTAGTCAAAAGCCAATTTTCTTGTTCACATTCCTTTAATGCTCTATTTTTTTTCTAATGAATTTTTCGGAGGATTAAGATTATTAATAATCACCCCCACTAAACTTTCTAAAAGAACTTCAGCATTTGCACCCTGTACTGTGGGCTGTTCAGTCAGAAGCCCCTTTTTAGCCTTTTTTTGTTCTGTAGGAATGTTTCTAGGTAGTGCAATTGTGTAGTTGTTTGCGCTCAGGCAGTTGCCAACACGCGGACACGTTTTCTTTACAAAACTTTACAACGTTGCACCTGGTGACACGAACCTTCGATCTACGCCTATATAAAGAAAAGTCAAGTTGATCAAACAGCGCGTTGTGATAATTTTTAACGCCGACATACTTAGGGAAAGGAAAATCAAAAATGAAGAGTCAAAACACAATTTTAACAGCAATACTAACCCTTAGTTTACTATTTGGAACTGCATCAGTCTCTCAGGCTCAAACAGAATCTACAGAAACCAATAACAATTTTGCTCATCTCGAACAACCTTTACATTTAAAAATCTTAGTAACCTTGGGAGGATTAGGTTTAATTGGAGCTGAAGTATGGTGGTTTTTATTCAGTAAAACTAAATCTCAAAAAGCTATTACTAATCAAGGTATTCAAGAACTAGAAATTATTGTTGATGGAGGCTATAAACCGCATAGAGTTGTGGTACAAGCAGCTCAACCTGTACGTCTTATTTTTTTCCGAAAAGACCCCAGTAGTTGCCTCGAAAAAGTCTTATTGCCTGATTTTTATAAAGCCCTTGACTTAGAACTAAATCAAAGAACTTCAGTAGAATTTACTCCAACTGAAGCAGGAGAATACACTTTTCACTGTGGCATGAATATGTTCAGAGGGGTTGTGGAAGTCCAAGAATCTAATCAGAAAAACGCCTAAATTTCCTACCTAAAATTTTAACTTATTATATTAAATACTCTTAATAAACTTTGGATTATTATGGACAATCTTCAAGATTCATTGAGGTATTCAATATAATAAATTTAGCTTGAAAAAGATGAATAACTAACAATAAATATTGTTGGATTATATCTCTTTGTTAAACTAAGTTTTTTATAAAATGAGAATAAATACTATGGCAATAGCCAGAGAGGTTAGGACTTATGCTGATAATGAATCTTAAACTAGGCAATATTTTTCCACTGTTCCCAGTTAAGGTGTTACTTGTTTCCTACTATCTATAGATCAATAAAATTTATCATGCTTGACTTTAAAATTACTTTATATTTACCTTTTGAGCAAATGATTTTAGTAGAATTTACTTTGACGAAATTAGGTGTCTTAAGTAGGCAATTAAAATCAGAACAGAAAATGGTTTTTGAGAGTAGTGAATGAGCAATAATAGCCAAAAATATATTAACTATAAATGCTTAGGATTAATATTCAAACTCTAGACAAAGTAATGCACGAAAACAAACTCTTTCGACGCACGCGCCTTTCCCTGGCAGGTTGGTATGTTATGGTAATGGGAGTAATTTTAAGTGTATGCAGTTTAGGATTTTATGAAGCTATTCTCCATGCTCACCGAGTTACTATTGACCGAGAACTTCAATCGGTGGGAACCACAATTCACGATAGTTTAGGAACTGTTCTCGAACAACCTGCACAAGTCACACTGGCAGCAACTCGCATCTTACCAGATTTCTGTTTGGTTGAAACATCCTGCGATGCAACTCAAGAGGATATTGAAGCAGTGCCAGAAACCGAAAATTATTATCTGCGCTTGCTTGATTCCTCCAAAAAATTAATAGCAGTAGCAGGGTTACGACCAAAAGGACTACAACTAACCACACCAGTATCACAGCTAAAAACTTTAACTGTTAATGGTAAGCGTTATCGGCAAATTTCTTTGATGCTGCATACTCAGGATGGCTCGCAGTGGGGATATCTTCTAGTGGGAAGGAGTTTGCAAGATTTTGACGAGTATATGTTAACGGTTGCTTATACTATACTGTTTGGTTTGCCCATGGGAATTTTATCGATTGCTGGTGCTAGTTGGTGGTTATCTAAGAAGGCAATGCGTCCCATTTATTTATCCTATCGCCAAATTCAACAATTTACGGCTGATGCTGCCCACGAATTACGAACGCCCTTGGCTGCTATTCGCGCTAATGTTGAATCTACTTTAATGTTGCCAAAATTAACTGAGGCAGAAGCTAGGGAAACTCTGGAAATAATGGGGAGGCAGAATCAACGTTTGTCTCAAATGGTGGCAGATTTATTGATTCTCTGTCGCATGGATAGTGGGATGGAGAAATTGCCACAAAAACAAGAATGTATTTGTTTAAATGATTTAGTTACTGATATTGCAGAAGAATTGGCCTTTTTAGCAGTTGCAGCTCAAGTAAAACTTGTATCCGAAATTATAGTTTCTCAAAATGTGAAGGTGATGGGAAATACGGAACAACTATATCGTTTGGTTTCTAATTTAGTTGTTAACGCTATTCACTATACACTGCCAGAAGGTGAGGTGAAGTTGACTTTAGAAGTTAATGCTAATTTTGCTTTAATTCATGTCAAAGATACAGGTGTTGGGATTTTAGAAAAGGAACAAAAGCGAATCTTTGAGCGTTTTTATCGGGTGAATAGTGATCGCTCTCGTCAAACTGGGGGATCGGGTTTAGGGTTGTCTATTGCATTAGCGATCGCTCAATGTCATCAAGGCAATATTAATGTTAAAAGTCAACCTGGTCAAGGTAGTACATTTACTTTAAAATTACCTTTGTCTATGGGGTATAGACAATAGTTGGAGAGTGAAAAAATCGGGGGAGATGACAGTTGTTGCGATAAGCTTCCTCTAATTCTCTTAAATCCAATACGAATCATTTTTCAATAATTAATAATATTAAGAAATTACCTTGATTATAACCTAGATACCCCCTAGCTACTACCTGGATATTTTGTCACGATAAATCGAAAGATGAAATCAAAAGATTAACCAACTATCATTGGCTTAATTATTGTTAATTTATTCTTTACTATTATAACTGGATTTAGTATCATCCCCTAGTATAGCCAAACTAATTACAGGTTTATTATACAGGTCAAATGCTCGATAATTGTAGATAAACATTCTTTGACTAAATTCTCGGTCGTCAAGCCCAGTCGCTCAAAACGCTTTCTTCATCTACTAACTGTCTTTGTTTGACGAGATTCAATAGAAACATGAATTAGATTGCAAGCTCCTGGTCTTACAACAATAGACTTTAGAAAACTTTCTTCAGATGTTTTCGCTCTTTGTTCGGCTTCGGTACGAAGAGTCAAGATGCCCTGAAATTCGGGAGGTGGTGCAAGAAATAGTTCAATTTCCTCTTGATTTAGACCAATTTCAATTATAATACTATGTGCTTCAACTTGAGTCCGAGTACCATCTTCAGAAACTAGATAGGTTTTGTAGGGAGTAATATATTCCTGCGACATAAAAAAAACTAACTATAGATAATCATTTTAGTAGTATTAATATACCACAATAGTTCGGACAATATAAGTATAACACTCACGCTTGAGAAACGTTACTCAAATTGGGGTAGAAACGAGATACGTGTGAAATCGGACATGATGTAAAGAAATGTGGTTTTTTATCAGAAAAAGCGACACCTGTATTCGGTGAGAAGCATCAATCTCTCACTTTAGGTGTCTAATGTAACAATCACGTTGCAATTCCGAGGGATTTGGCAATCACGATTAGTCATTGAATCCTAATCAAGAACATTGCCTAAAAAAGAAGTTGGTGTAATACTTGATCAAGCATCATTTCCTTGATTATCCGTTATTTCAGATTTCAACATTGCCTAAAAGAATACGTTTAAGGCAATGTTTGGGTCGTGTTGATTCCCACGATTTTTACAAATCTTTACGTTGTGTCCGATTTTCCATGTATCTCCTCTTTGCACCCAATTGATAGAACAAAAATATTAACGAAATAAAATACTGGTAAATTTTAACAATAAATGTCGTAAATATTCAGGGCTATTTTCGCCATTTAGTTATCATGAACTATAATCATATGACATTCATATATGATGATATTTCTATCAAGTTATGGTCTGGATCGCGAAAATAAAATGATTCGATAAGTCCATTTGCACCAGTGCGTGGAACAATCCCTTCAATTATCTCTATGCCTTTTACGCTCACACGCTCAAAGGCTTCTCGAATTGGCAAATTTGTAATAAGGCAAATATCCGCAGATCCAGGAGTAGGGAAGGCAGCTTTTGGTTCAAACTCTTTACTGACTTCGTGGAGATTAAATTTTTGCTCGCCGAATTTTAAAGCTATACGTCCTGCTCCAAAGACCTCCTTTTCCATACCTAAAACACTTGTATAGAAATCAACAGTTCTTTCAATATTTTGAACAGTAAGTACCAAATGGTCTAGACGACAAATCATGTTACAGATACTAATAAAATATTATGATTATCGATGATAAATAGCTGTGATGCTTGCACTGTCGAGCATATTAGAACGGAGCATAAAACCGACAAGTGCATTGCTTGGGTTTTCAGGTAGTTCAAGGCGTTCTGTGCCTAATACATATACTGTAAAGACGTAACGATGCACTTCACCAGGAGGAGGACAAGCTCCTCCAAATCCAAATCTGACACGAACCATAGTATATTTTTCACGCAACAAATTATAATTTTAGATAATTTGCGAGAACTTCAAGAGGCTTGCGATAGCTTCGCTGTGCTGGAGGCAATCGCTCCTTGGGTACTCAGCACTGAACAAATAACTCCCCCGATTTTTTTCACTCAAGACGAAAAATGCGTGAAGTCAGAAGGAGCGAAGTTAAAAGCCTGAGCATGACTAATTTTTCCCATAGGAATTGTCTTGAATTAACTTCTCAAACTCCGCAATAGAATTAACTCTGATTGTTTCTAATAGCAGTTGTTTTAACAAAGTTAAATCTTCAATATTATTCAAAGTTTCTACCAGACTTTCTGACACTGATAAAAATCGGACTTGCAGTAGGTCGATAATATTTTGTCGGCAATTTTCTTTTGCTCCTATTTGTTGACCTAATTGTTGACCTCTTTCTATAGCACGTTCTTCCATCGTACTTAAAAATTCCATCTTTTGTTCCTCCTCATATTGATTGATTTTACTTTCTAGGTTCTGTTGTAATTCTGGGGGCAATGTCATCATTTTATCTATAAATTTAAACAAGTTAATAATATCGAACTTGCTTAATCCCTTTTCATATAAACTTCTGACTAGAAGCCATTTCCATTCTTCTCTTTCTGTTAAATTACTCGTGGTACTCTTAGTCTTTAAGTGTGCCATTACCATCATAGCAAAAACATTATTATTTGCTGATAATTCCTGCCATTCATAATCTAAGAGTTTCACAATGGACGTTGTGTGGAGAGAGGACGAAAAATATCGCTGCACGTATAATCATAATTATAAACAGGACTTCCTCAGACTTGCCTGGCATTGCCATGTTGCGATCTTATCATCCGTTCCGCTCCGCGATCGCAATCGGAGCAACAGACAATTAAACCCCTGACTTCAGACAATTATCCGTCCGGCACTTTTTAATAATGGATAATTTTCACCAATACAGTTCCCCAAATCCTGGTCAACTCTACCCGTGTACTTAGTCCCACGATTTGGGTAATTAGGGGCTCTAAGTTCCAATAACTGCCTGAACTAGCCAATAAGTATAACAAGGTGTACTATGGGAATGATAATAATCGTTTACGTCCCCATGAGTGAAAAATTGTCCAAATTTGACCTAATTTTGGCCGACGCATCGGAGAATTTGGCCACATCGAGTGACGAAATTCTGGTAGAGTTACTTAATAATAAGCGATCGCCTTCTACGCGCCGTGCTTATGCTTATGATATCAAATTATTCTTTAGGTTTTATGAGTTGGAGGCGTCTGCGGAAAATATTCAGTTATTTTTGAGTTTGGGTAAGCATCAGGCGACTCATTTGGTGTTGAAGTTTAAGCATGATATGGAGTCTAGGGATTTAGCTCCGGCGACGATCGCTCGTCGAATAGAGGCGCTGCGTTCTTTGGTGAAGTTTGCTGCGGATATTGGTAGGTGTGATTTTGAGTTGAGTAATTCTGCTTTGAGGGTGAAGGGTGCGGAGCATAAGTATCGGGATACGACGGGGGTGAAACCTCAGCAGTTTCAGGAGCTTGTGAGTCAAATAGATTTAAGTTCAGAGAGTGGGGTACGCGATCGGGCGTTGGTTCAGTTGTTGTGGAGTAATGCTTTGAGGCGTGGGGAGGCAATTAAGTTGGATATTAAAGATATTGATTTGGATAATTGTGAGTTGTATATTATGGGTAAAGGTAGGCAACAAAAAGAGAAAGTTGGTTTATCTGCTTTGACTGTTAATTTATTGGAGAAATGGTTAAAGATTAGGTTGACAATTCCCACCGAACATGATGCTTTATTTATTGCTTTGGATAGAGCTTCTAAGGGGAAGAGAATTAATGATAATTATGTTTATAAATTAGTGAGAAGGTTGGCAGATAAGGCAGGGATTAAAAAGGTAATTTCACCTCATAGAATTAGACATAGTAGTATTACAGCTTTGTTGGATGCGACTAATGGTAATTTTCGGGCAGTGCAGAAGTTGTCTCGTCATAAGAATATTCAGGTGTTGGGAATATATGATGATAATCGGAGAAATCCTCAGCCGGAATTGTCGGAAATGTTAGATAATATGTTGTTTTAATTCAGGAAAGTATATAATATGAAATTTATTAGCCCTAAAACCGACTTTGCTTTTAAAAAAATCTTTGGTTCGATTCACAGTAAAAACATCCTCATTAGTTTTCTCAATGCTATAGTTTATAATAATCAAAATGTAATTCAATCCCTAGAAATAATTAATCCTTATAATCCTGGAGTTACTAATACTATTAAGGAGACTTATTTAGATGTAAAAGCAGTTTTAGATAATGATTCGACAGTCATTATTGAAATGCAAGTTTTGAATGTAGAAGATTTTGAAAAACGAGTAATTTATAACCTAGCTAAAGCTTATGGAAGTCAATTAGATGTAGGGCAAGGTTATAGAAAGTTGAAACCTTTTGTAGGTTTAACAATTACTGATTTTGTTTTATTTGAGGAACATGAAGAAATTATTACTAAATTTAGGTTTAAAGAAGAGAAAAAATTGTTTAATTATCGAGATGAATTAACATTAATGTTTCTCGAATTACCTAAATTCAAAAAAGAATTATCAGACTTAGAGAACAAGAGTGAGAAATGGATATATTTTATTAAATCAGCTCCTAGTTTAGAAGTAATACCCTCTTCATTAGAAGAAGTATCAGAAATAAAAGCAGCATTAAATATAGCGAATCGGGCGAACTTAAATAATGAAGAATTAGAGGAAATACAGAAAGAGGAAATATTGATTGAAGATAGGAAAGGAGAAATTAGTCTAGCGAGAAAGGAAGGAATTGAAATTGGACGGGAGCAAGTAGCGAAACAAATCTTACGTCAAATTCGGCGAAAGTTTGGAGAAATAGCTCCAGAAGTTCAAACTAAAATAGAGCAGTTATCTCTGGAAAAATTAGATATTTTAGGTGATGAAATTTTTGATTTAGCAACTATAGTAGATTTGGAAAACTGGTTAAATCAACATCTAAAATAAAAGTTTTCACAACTGTATCACCAGTTGATAATCTTGGTATTACTAACTTCAGAATTCTGCGTATCTAGGTCTGTATCGAGAACGTCCTCTGTTAACTTCCCCTAAATCTCCCAAAGTCACTACTTCCCAACCTGTCGGACACCAATCACAATTACTCATAACCCAACCCCCGTAAATTCAGCTATTCAAAGTGGTAGTAAAAAGATTAATATAAACATAGATTAATCCTCTGACAAACTGATTAACATTTCTTGTACTGTCTCCTTTAAAGGGGGTAAATATGCAGTCACCGTTGACCAAACCACATCTAAATCTATTCTAAAATACTGATGGGCTAGGATATTTCTCATCCCAATTACATTTTTCCAAGGAATACTAGGATACTGATTTCTAAGATTAATATCAAGATCTCCTGCTGCTTCTCCAATAATAATCAATTGATATAAAACTCCACTTTGTAACAATTTACTATTATCAAAATTTGCCTTACCATCTTTTATATAAATTTCGATTTGATAGATAGCATCGAGAATATCTTGTAAACGTATTTTATCCGTTCTCATAACTTAATCGCATTATTAACAATAGACTCTCGATACTGTTCTTTGAGCATTGATTCTGTAAAGACAACTACTTCAAACCCTAATAATTCCCGTAAACTTTCCAATAATCCGCCTAAATCAAATAAACTTCTATTTTTAGCCAAATCTACTATAAAAATCACCTCTTTATCTTCTATTAAAAAACGAAGATTTGAGGCACTATAATCATTAGCAACGTCTAAAATATCTATTTTTTTAGACTCAATAACCTTTAACCGACTACGATTAATAACTGATTTATTTTGCTCACTTAAAGACGCTAGATGATTAGATAAAATTCTTTTTTCATCTAAACTAAGAGAGTCTAATTGTTCGAGAATATTAGTTAAAACAGAATAACTCATTAATGTTACCTCTTTAATTCTAGATAACCATTCCTAGATTATAGCTTAATTGCCGACTGTAACACCCTTTCTCTAATCCGTTCTTTCAATCCCTCCACCGTAACAATATCAACTTTACGACCTAAAATAGACTGTAAATCTTGCATTAAACCCGAAGGAAACCAAGGACTAATCTTGCTTAAATCATAATCAATTAAAAAATCAATATCGCTTTTTTCGTCATCTTCACCCCTGGCAACAGAACCAAAAATCCTGATATTATACGCGCCATGTTTGGCTGCACTCTGAAGAATTTCTGATCGCTTTTCTAATAGTAATTGTTTAAGCTTCATAACCCAACCCCTGTAAATTTTGCAGTCAAAATGCTAGTAATAAAAGAATCATATATATGTAAGGGATTCAGCTTATAGTTGTTAGTATAATGAGTTCTTGAGCTGGCGATAGCTTCGCTGTGCCTCCGGCAATCGCTACTCAAGCAGTTTTTTCAGCTTTAGGTTTTTTCTCAAAGACTTGAATATTTGGCTGTTCCAGTTTAAATCCATTCTCTGTGCTTTCTCCCATTTTTCCAGCAATCGCAGCAACCCATTGGGGATAATTCTCTGCTGCTTGTTGGAGCTTTTTAAACATTTTTGGCTTGACAGTTATACTAACAATAATACCTTCACTATCTAACTCAAACTTTTGCCATCCATTCTCAACGGTTTCTGCCTCTGGTAGTTCGGAAATCTTTAAAACCACTTCCATTTTGGCTGCTACGCTCATAATCTTTTCCTTTTAACTTATTGCTATAGTATGTTGTTTTTAATTTTAATTTTTGCTTGGTTAAGCTGTGAAACAGCTTAACTAGATATGTTGTTTTTGTCAAGTTGCGTCCTTATTTTTGCAACTATTATCGGGCGATCGATATATATGTATTTGATGCTTGTGTATTGAGCGCCTAATTCAAAGTTTCAACTGTTCAACTCCCCAAAGAGTTTGATTTCCCGATCGCCCTTTTGCGACAAATTTCCAACCACCAATAATGCAGTAGCTTTCACCTTTCAACTTCCGAGGTTTTCTACCTACTATTTCTTCCACTTCTTTAGTAGTAAGTAACCATTTTTCTTGCTCACATTCCTTTAATGCTCTATTTTTTTCTAATGGATTTTTCGGAGGATTAAGATTATTAATAATCACCCCCACTAAACTTTCTAAAAGAACTTCAGCATTTGCACCCTGTACTGTGGGCTGTTCAGTCAGAAGCCCCTTTTTAGCCTTTTTTTGTTCTGTA
>JAAHGF010000013.1:0-124327 GCA_010672585.1 Okeania sp. SIO1I7
AGAAGAAATTCTGTTTGAGCGTTGTCAAGTTCTTTTAACACAGCAATTTGCAATCAAGGCTATAACCCAGTACCATTGGTGGCCGAAAATTCAGGTTTAATTACTCCGATGCTACCGGATTTGATATCATAGACCAATTCCAGATGGTTTTACAATTAAAACTGCAACTATAACCAAAAAAGCGAGTGCGTAATTCTGGGGTTTCCCCAGAATGTAAGACGCACTCAAGACGCTGATGGTTATTAGAGTTGTTGGGAATTAAGCCCAAAAAATGGCTAAAACCCTTATCAGTCAAGGTTTATAGTATTATTTAGCCCTAAAATACTGAAACCCTTATATAGTAAGCTTTTGAGCATTTTTATTTTTTATTTCCCAACAACTCTATTATATAAGTTTCAGTTTAGAAGATAAATCAGTTCCTAATCTAATTCCTACAAATAATATCAAATAGGACGCTTCCATTTGGAAGCGTGAAAGTGGCTACCACCGGCGCTCCTGATCTGAGACCACAATGTTTAGGCTCAAAGTGATGTTCGCAGGTAAATTACGACGACGGAAATTTGACATACTCCCGACGTTGCGCATAGCGCGACAACGCGGGATTCTTACATTATGAAAAAAAATGACCGCTGTTTTAACAGAGGTGATGTCCTCCCCCTGTGTTGACGTTGATAATAACATGCATACCTCCTAGCTTGTCAAGGATATAGGAAGGTTTTATTTGTGGAGGTATCCGACTTTTTGCCCAGGCTTTCCCATCCCTCCGCTCCCGATCTGCGGAGAGCGCGAGACTTCCCGCCAGGGAAGTTAAAAAGATTAGCAGTGAAAATAGGCAAAACTATTTATCAGATCAAACACGAATTACTCTCAGATTATCTGATCCAAGAGCTGCAAAAACCCACAATAAAATTCAGGGCGATTTTTATTTAATAGGTGTTTTTGACTCTTGTTTTAACAATGGCAAAAATCTTGAGGCGCAATTCGGAGCTTTGCGTCAGCAATCGCTATATTTTTTTCAGGGATCACCTAAATTAATAGACGCTATATATAGTGTATTTCCGTAATTCCTGATAATTTGTATGAGAATTTAGTAAATACTGGTATGGGATCAATATAGTTAAAATTCATATCGTTAGCGGAGCTTTGCGTCAGCAATAGCTCCATACAATCAGGAGATAATTATACAGTAACTAGACTGTTTTTGTGAAATTTATGAACATAGGGAACACCCACCAGACTTAGGTCACTACACTACATATAGTGTCTTTGCGTAAGTCCTGATATGTTAATAATTCTATAATTACTTCAATCTCCCCTACTCCCCTACTCCCCTACTCCTCTACTCCCTGCTATAGACTTCTGTAGAAATATTTATTTTTATTGACAGTAGTTCAATAAGAAGTTAAACTAGATCAAATAACAAAATCCATCGTTCATCTTTCCCATAGCGTAAATTGGTTAATTGACCAAAAGCTTGAGGAAGACGGAAGTAGGGGCTAGAAATATTAGCTATAAATAAAAACTTACTTAAATGCCTACCTCCAACAAGTTTCTAGAGAAAGCTTCTATCTTGCATGGGTTACTTTGGGTAAGTTTAGCAAAATCATCTATCCCGAAGGAACGTACTACTATTATTTGAGGTAGTTGTAATGATTTCGACTTCATTGATGAGTCTCATCATTTGTTTCTTTGCCGTTTATGTTTATGTCAATACTACTGAAGAGATTGTCAAAATAGTCACAGCAGGGATAGCATTACTTTGTCTATTTTTGAGTATTATTTTTGCTCCTTGGACAATTGTTTTAGTTTTGGTTATATCCTTATTGTTTTTTCAATTTCCATTGTTGAAATATTAAGGAAGAATACTACGTAGCATCCTAATTTCAATTTCGTCAAATACGAAAAAAAAATAAATCCACTTCTTGATTTGAGGTGGATTTTTTTGATTTCATATCATGTTCGGTAGAACAGTTATAATTAGGAGCGTAGTTGGACTTTATACCAATTTGATAAATGTTTGCGACAAATAGTCAGGCTATTTCTTAGGAGTCAACCCACCCCTAATATCATGTCCGGTTGAATACTTATTATTAAGATAGTAGGGGAGCGGGGTAGGGACGTTGCATGCAACGTCCCTACGGGGAGTAGGGGAGTAGGGGAGTAGGGAAAATAGAAAGATTTAAGGAGAAAGTTTAGTTCTACTGTGAAAAAGAAACGTTATTAATACAATTGATTCAGCCATTGATCGACATCAATGGCCAGCTTCTTACCTAATTGTAATAACTTGCTAATTTGAGGCAATTCCCAAGCTTCTCCTGCCTCTACACCATTAGTTTGTATTTCAGCATAATTTTGCCTTTGAAGATAACCTAAACACAGAGGTACAATATGATTCTCCAGAGATTGGAAATAAATCTCCTGAGCATTAGTTAATGATAAACCTAGATTTAATCGATCGCCTACTTCAATAATTCGTTCTAAGTTGTAGACATCTTCTTCTACATGATGATGTTCATTCTGATGCAAAATATGCCGGAGTGAACTAACAATTAACCTTTCTAAAGCTTCTTTAACTTCCAGGTTGTAGAACCGACATTGCTGTTGACCTACTTCAGTAGCAAGAGCTTCTAAATCAGCCAAATGATTCTGGCTCAATTTTCCATCACTACTTTCCGCTTCTAACCCCCGTACACTTGTTAAGAACTTATGACCTAATGCCACTTCGGCAGCTACCTGTAACTCTTGGGGTACAGGTAAATTATCTCGGTGGAAAGCCATCATTATGCTGTAATTATCTCGGTACACCTGACTATACAATTGATCCAGGCGATTGAGAGTTTCCTGACTCAGTAGCCCCATTATTCGTTGACGTTCCTCTGCAAATAGATCCTTCAGGCTAAATGAACATTCGCCAAATAACTCGCTCATAGTCATAATCACATTTGCTATACTAGCTTCTTGCAAAGCATCAAATAGCTTTTGTTTCAGTTTGTCATAAACTATTTGTCCGCTAAAGGATCGAATACAGCAATGGAAATCCCATCCTCCCAAATGTAGTACAGCAAAAACAAAATTCTTACATTCTAGCGTAATTTCTGAAACTAGCTCTAACTGACCAACTGCTAGACTTAAATTACCCATGCGTCGCATTTGATAATCATGTTGCTTGGCGTTATAGCAGTAAATTCGCTGTTCGCGAGTATAAGTAGTAAACAAAGAATTAATGGCATAGTGAGCTGCTACTTGCTCTAAACTAATTTTAGCTGTAGCAACTAATTGCCGATAAACTTCATCACCTGTTTTGAACAACTCTACATTACTGGGGGCAAGAGCAAGTCGCCCGATAAATTCTTTTTCAAGTTCTAGCTTTACTCCTGATACATCCTCTGCTAATTCTATTGCCCTAGCTGCATAACGTAAAATTTGAGTCCCTTCTGGTCGGGATATTTCATCAAAAAACCAGCCACAACTTGTAAACATTAATAGAGAATGTCTTTGCATTTCTAGTAAACGCAAAGCATCTACTTTTTCTATTTCTGTTAAGTCGTGACTTTGATGCTTGGAAAGGAAATTATTAATGTTAGCAATAGAGCGATCAAGAATTACTTTAACGTATTCATCTCGTGCTGCCCAAACATCGTTGAAGAAGTGACGACCAAAATCTTCGTAAATGTCTACAAATTGATCCCGGAGCCAATTTAGTGAATCTCGTAATGGTCTGCGCCATTTTTGATTCCAGGTGCCTCCACCACCGCAACCACAATCATCTTGCCAACGGTCAACACCATGAGAACAACTCCAAGCTGTTACTGGTTTTAAAACAACTTCCCAAGTAGGGGAACTAATGCTGAGATAATGAGCAAAGTTGGTTACTTTCCAGTCACGCTGAGGAAATTCTCCTAAAAAGGCATAGGCAAGGCATTTTTCTGTACCACCTTTGTGATGACCGAATGTTTCGCCGTCAGTGGCAACAGAAATTAATTGGGAGGGTCGGTGGTCTCCCCGCACAGCTTGGCCTAATCGTCCGGCAAAGTTGTGGGAACTATTTAGGACATCGTTGAAGCCCATATCTCTTGATATTGGACCATCATAGAAGAAGATGTCAATGTATGGAATTTCTGTGGAGTTATCGCTGTTATTTGGTAAAAAACAACGATAAGGTCGGGTGGGGTCAATTTGACTGCCACCTACTTCTATCCATTCAGGATTTTCGTTTTCTGAGTTTGGGAAGGGGCGACAACGTTCTGCTTGGGAAGGTGCTAAGATGATAAAACGAATCCCTTCTGCGACTAAAACTTCTAGGGTTGGATAGTCGATCGCCGTTTCTGCTAGCCACATTCCTTCTGGGTCGCGACCAAACCTGGAGCGAAAGTCTTCTTTACCCCACCGAATTTGAGTGTATTTATCTCGTTCATTGGCTAGGGGCAAGATTATATGGTTGTATGCTTGGGCGATCGCGTTACCATGTCCATTTAGTCGTTGACAACTTTTGCGGTCTGCCTCGATAATTTTTTGATAGACTTCCATATCGTGGCGCTCTAACCAACTCATTAAGGTTGGACCGATATTGAAGCTCAGATATTCAAAGTTATTGGCGATCCCCACCAATTCTCCTTGTTCGCTTAAGATTCTGGCAAAGGCATTGGGGCGATAGCATTCGTGTAAAATTCGCTCATTCCAATCATGGTTTGGAGCTGCACTAGGCTGACGTTCGATAGCGTCTAGATAAGGATTTTCTCTTGGTGGTTGATAGAAGTGACCGTGGATAGTTACATAAATTCCTGTAGCGGTGTTAGATGGTGCTACAGAAGTTGTCTGAGGGTTGGTTGTTTCAGACAATGATACTTCTACAACAGAGTCATTAAGTTGATTCAATTTCTTCTCAAATGAGGAAACCATGCGATCGCATTCTCCTTTTAGAACAATAATTTTTGCTTCGTCTTAGTTTGACGAAACTGCTAGATATAGAATTCTTTTCCAACATTTAATATAGTTGTTTAATTCCAAATCTAAGTTTATTTACCTTAATATCAATTACATTTTCTACTTTTAGCCATTATTGCAGAGTTTATGAAAGGCAGATTATGTGTTAGATGCTCTTGATTAGTTGTCCAAGCTCTTTAATTGAAAGCTACAAAATTCTCACTTTCTTTGCCTTAATTTTAGTAGGTGAGAATTTAGTCAGTTTAATATAATGTTGAGAGCTTGCTTGCAGAGTTAAAAAAGATTTAATAGTTATGTCTGTGATTTGTATCATAAAGTCTAACTTAGTTAAAAAGCAAGACTGTAGTTATAAAACTTAATTTTACTTACCATTCTCTGTAAATTAGTAATATTACTTTTCATTTCATCAATGTTGTTCTGGCGAGGATGTATCAAAAGTTGGTGGTGGTGCAGTAGAGAGAGTGTAGTGGCGCGTCAAGCTTGAAATAGTGTTTTAGGAAAATTATCCAAACCTTAGTCAGAGCAAGAATTATACTAAAAAATTTAATACATCATTTTCAGCTTGACACGCCAGTAGGCAGTGTGGGAAGTGTGGGGAGTAGGGAACAAATTTCAACTTTTTTCCCCTATTCTCGAACTGAATTTCCTGACTTGGTGACTTCTGTACGTCGCCCTACCAACGGTTCCCCTATCTGACTCCAGTAGCTAAAAGCACATAGCGCGTGCAAATATACCAAATGGGTTCTTTAACGAAGTCAGAAGTCAGAAGCGAGTGTGTAATTCTGAGGTTCTCCTACGGGGCGCCTACTGTGCGGAAGCAATTCCGCACACAGCCCCTCCAGAATGTAAGACACACTTCATTATAGTCAGAAGTTAATCCACCCCTAATCCAACCCACCCCCTCCCCTCCCAGGAGGGGAAGTAGGGGGTTTGGGCAACTCTCCAAAAATATTTCGCCTTAAAAGATGGGGTTGCGCGACCCAATTATTTTGATAAAAAATTTTCTATGATAGCAAATATTGAGTTGGTTAGGACATAAAGTAATAATGAAGAGTCAAAATTGGAGAGGCTTTTGCTTCAAGGTCGCTAGGTTTACTGCTCAGATGCGATCTGGTGGCGCTTTGTTCCAACTTTTGTCGCCTACGCGGTGATGGGGTGCGATTTTGTAGTCTCCCAAGATAAAGCAAAAATGCTAACCTTTTAGAGGCTGCACAACTTTTGTTTCTTGTCTGTTTCCTACTATACCAAGGGGTGCTAGGTTTACTGCTCAGATGCGATCTGGTGGCGCTTTGTTCCAACTTTTGTCGCCTACGCGGTGATGGGGTGCGATTTTGTAGTCTCCCAAGATAAAGCAAAAATGCTAACCTTTTAGGGGTTTCACAACTTTTGCTTATTGTCTGTTTCATACTATACAAGTTGATGCCAAACCATTAGAAAATGGTAAAAGCGATAATTTTAGTTGATACCAACTTCAGTTAATAGACATCTCCATTGAAGAAGGAGTCAGGAGTCAGGAGAATGGGGTCAGGGCAATGGGATCGATGGGGATTCTCACCCCACCAACCGCATTTGCACCCCCGCTGACGGTGCAGGGTCTATTTATTGTCACGCGAGCGAAAAATTGATGGGGGGATGGGGACCCACCCGCGGGCCCCTCCCAGGAGGGGAATTTGGGGGAGATGGGGAGATGGGAGATGGAGATATTTGTATATTTGCACAATTAAATGTACTTCATATTAATATTCTCCCCAGGCAATGAATTAGCCCTGCGCTGACGGTGGGGTATTAAACACTTGACATCCTCCCGACGCTGACCTGACGGTACAGCGCGGGATTCCTAACCATCGCGCTCTTAGGCCTTTCTGCTTCAATGCACTAGCCTCCAAGGTCAAGCCTCTTTTCGGTCTAAAGGCGCGCTCCACAGACTGACACTGCTAGCCCAGCAGCCTTTTTTAAGTCTAACACACTATTGGCAAAACCGTAAAATTGATTGGTTTTTCCTGCGGAATGCTGCGCAAACATCCCTCCGCTCCCCTTCGGGAGAGCGCGGGTCTTCAACCAACGTTGAGATAAAATCAATTATCGTAGATAAATCATCAATTATTTCCCCCTACTCCCTACTCCCTACTCCCTCTTTTCCAGGGAGGTCTAATTTATTTTCCTCAAAAGGCCATTAGATTGAATATCAAAAACTTTTGCTGAAACTGTCAACACATAATTTTTTTTTGAGATATTTAGCACAAATGCCATGATCGATCGCCAAGATATTAACCAGACCTCAATTACTCAAGGACTTACAGAAAACGAAGTTATTGCTCGTCGTAGTGCGGGTCTAGGAAATCAGGTCAAATTAAATACAAGTCGCTCCTATAGCCAAATATTAAAGGAAAACTTATTTACTTTTATCAATGCTGTTTTCTTAACTATTAGCCTTGTTTTAATCTTTCTTTCTCGTTATGGGGATGCTTTCCTTGTGATTGTAGTTATTTTAGGTGGTGTTGTAGTTAGTGTTTGCCAAGAAATATGGGCTAAACAAAAATTAGATCAAATTGCTCTATTAACAAGACCATTAGCTACCGTTATTCGAGAAAGTAAACAACAAAACATCGATCCCAGTGAAATCGTAGTCGGGGATATATTAGTTGCCCAGGCTGGAGATCAAATAGTGGTCGATGGCCAAATAGTAGGAGAAGGCCAGATTGAGGTGGACGAATCACTACTAACTGGAGAATCGGATTTAATTCCAAAACAAGTAGGACAACCAGTGTATTCTGGTAGTTTTTGCGTTAGTGGTACTGCTTGTTATGAAGCTCAAAAAGTAGGAACTGAAAGTTTAGCCTATCAATTAACAGTTAGTGCCAGAGCATTTCGCCAAATTTACACTCCTCTCCAACAAGAAATTAACTTAGTAATTAGAGTATTTTTACTCTTGTCATGCTTTCTATGGATACTTGTTGCCATTAACTGGTTCATGACAATTTATACATTTGCTGACAGCGTACAATATGCTGCGGTAATTGCTGGCCTCGTACCAAGTGGCCTTTATTTGGCTATCACCCTTGCTTATGCCCTGGGGGCAGTCAAAATGGTGGGGCAGGAAGTTCTGATTCAGCAAGCTAATGCTGTGGAATCATTGAGTAATGTAGATGTTTTATGCTTGGACAAAACTGGCACATTAACAGCTAACCGAATTCGTTTACAGACTGTTTATCCCATAGGAATTAATGAAGTTAAGTTACGACATTTGTTGGGTGATTATGCAGCTAGTACCACTGCGAAAAATCAAACAATTGAAGCTGTAGAAGAAGTTTGCTCTGGACATCGACTGGAGCTAATTGCAGAAATTCCTTTTACTTCAGCTCGTAAATGGAGCGGTATGAGTTTTGAAGGTCAAAAAAGTTCAGATTCTGGAACATACATTCTTGGCGCTCCAGAAGTATTAGCGACAGTTACACCTCTAAGTACAGAAGTTACTCAGCAAATTCAAGAATTAGCTCAACAGGGTCTTCGAGTCCTTTTATTTACTCACAGCCCAAATATTGATAGCTTGAATAATGATTTGGAAAAGCCACAACTACCTACCGAATTAACTCCTCTGGGAATTATTAGCTTTAAAGATGAACTAAGGCCAGAAGCTCGTGAAACTATACATGGTTTTTCTGAAGCTGGAATAGAGGTAAAGGTAATTTCAGGAGATAATCCTCAGACGGTGGCTACTTTGGCCTTACAAGCAGGAATTGGCTCAGATATTCAAGTTATTTCTGGGGCTGAGTTGGCCGAACTAGATGAAGCTCAGTTTATTCAAGCTGCAGAAGCTAATACAATTTTTGGCCGTGTTACTCCCGACCAGAAAGCTAAACTAATTCGTAGCTTTAAGGAACAAGGTCATTATGTAGCGATGATTGGAGATGGAGTTAATGATGTTTTGTCATTGAAAGAGGCAAATTTGGCGATCGCTATGGAGGGTGGTAGTAAGGCCACTCGTAGTGTGGCGGATATTGTTTTGCTGAAAAATTCTTTTGGGTCTTTGCCTCATACTTTTCTGGAAGGACAACGCATTCGTAATGGTATACAGGATGTACTGAAACTGTTTATGATTAGGGTTTTTTGTGTCAGCTTATTGATTTTTGCTACAGGATTTGTTGGTGGAACTTTCCCGCTATTAAATAAGCATAGTGCGGTTGTTACTCTTATATCAGTGGGTTTTCCTAGTTTTTGTATTCCTCTGTGGGCAAAGTCGGGAATGTTGCCTCGTCGTAGTTTGGTGCGATCGCTACTCCACTTTACTCTACCTGCTACTTTGAGTCTTACTCTTGTTGCTTTGGGTGTTTATTTGGGTTATTTAGTTGTGACAGTGTTGGGTTCTCTTGAGGAAAATAGTCTGATGGATAATAGTGTGGTTATTACTAATCAGCTTCTTTCTGTTCCTCGCAGTGCTTTAGTAACTATTATGATTTTGTGTGGTTTACTTCTTGTGCCTTTTATGAAGCCCCCGACAAGAGCCTGGGTTGGTGGAGAACCTCTGAGTAGAGACTGGCGTTATTCCCTAGTTGCCTTGGCCTTGCTAGGAATCTATGTTGTAATTTTAGCGGTTCCGCCTCTACGTCAATTTTTTGAATTATCTTTACTAAGTGCCCATGATTATGTTGTGATTAGTTGGGTAGCTTTAGTGTGGTGTTTATTATTGCGCTATGTCTGGCGAGCCAAACTTCTAGACAAATTTTTAGGTGTAGACCTTGGTTAATGTTTACTTATTAATAGACCTCTCCGGAAAAGAGGGGGGTAGGTCGTAGGGACGTTGCATACAACTTCCGTACAGAGTAGGGAGAAATAATTGATGATTTATCCGCGATAATTGATTTGATTTTTGATTATCACGCCTATGTCTAATAGTCATAGTATTTTCTGTTGATTGCCACAGTAATATCAAATTCGGTTGAATACTTATTATAAAGTTGTGGGGAGTAGAGCAGTAGGGGGAAATTGAATATTGAAGTAATTACAGAATGAACCTATCCCACTATTTTTAACAGGCTTATTTGTCTAAGTAGGGTTTGCGCTTCACTAGTCTTATGGGTGAGGGTAGGAGACAACCCACCCGCGGGCCCCGACCGTGGAGCAGGGTCTATTTATTGTCACGCGAGCGAAAAATTGATAGGGGGATGGGAACCCACCCCTAGCCCCTCCCAGGAGGGGAATTTGGGGGGATGGCCAGATGGGAGATGGAGATATTTGTATATTTGCACAATTAAATGTACTTCATATTAATATTCTCCCCAGGCAATGAATTAGCCCTGCGACCGTGGAGGGGAAAGACCGAGACAGAAGAAATGGGAATGAGCGAGGAGGTAGGAGTAACAATTGTCAATTTGGGATTTTTCGGCCCAACTATAAGCCTAAAATATTAACACGCATGAGCATCAATAGCTGAAAATCAGGCACTTTTTCAAGGCCTCAAAAAGGCACTTACCTTTATCTGTAAATACTTTTAGATTTCATCAGCAAGCCCTAAGTAAAATGTGTTGGAAAATATTAACTTTTCGTTAAATAAATCAGTTTTCGTTCACCAATGTACATAGCTAATTTCCTGACACATATAAGACTGAAGATCAACTTGGTTATCTAATTTTTTAGGTATTTCTATCAGTATACTTTATTGGTTTAATCGTTATTGGTATAATACCAATTTGAAAAAAGAATGTTACGAATAATAAGTGCGATTAAAAGATAAGTTCAGGAAATGCCCCTTTGACAAAAAAGAGCATTTCCTACCTCAAAATAGGTATTGAAGCTATTCATTCTGACTTATGACTCCTGACTCCTGACTCCTAAGAAATGGCAACTCGTGGTGTATAGCAAAAAATGTATTTTTAAGTCCGGCAAAAACTATGAGCTAAACTGGGAAGAGATCGAGATTATATTGCTCTATCAGGTTTGAATTGATCGGTTATTAAGGTAGAATTTTACGCAAGGATTATGGGAATACAAAAAAGCAATTCTCAGAAAAATGGATTTTTATTTGGTTGAATCCTATGCTATTTAAAAGTTTAAACTCATTTGAACTGCTAATTTGCTATAATCAGTTTAGAATATCCAAAAAAATACTCTATTTTTTCCTACCTCTTGCTTGGTTTTTTCATATTTCTCCTGATTTCTAACTCCTGAGTTCTTAATCCTAAATCATACCCACCCGCAAAATACTTTTTCAGCCAAGCCTATTGATTGATTTTTGCCTAATTTATGATTGACTAAACTAGAAATTTACACTTATGCTAAATACACAAACAATCATTTCAATTTTATTAGTATTTATTCCAATTTCAATTGCAGGTAATTTCCTAGAATGGGGTTCATCAGCTATATTTATTACATCTGCTATAGCAATTATTCCTTTAGCAGGTTGGATGGGTACAGCAACAGAAGAAATTGCTGTTGTTCTTGGTCCTAATTTAGGTGGATTATTGAATGCTACATTCGGAAATGCTACAGAATTAATTATTGGTATTATTGCTCTAAATGCTGGGTTAGTAAGCGTAGTTAAGGCGAGTATTACAGGTTCTATTATTGGTAACTTATTGTTAGTAATGGGTTTATCAATGTTTTTAGGAGGGCTACGTTTCAAAGAACAAAAATTTCAGTCTGTGGTAGCTCGTTTAAATGCTTCAGCAATGAACCTAGCTGTAATTGCAATTTTAGTTCCAACAGCCGTAAATGCTACTTCTGATGGTATTAGTGAAAATACAATGCAAAAATTGTCGGGTGCAGTAGCAGTAGTTTTAATTGCTGTTTATATACTCACCTTATTATTTTCCATGAAGACTCACTCTTATTTATATGAAGTTGGTGTGGCAGGTAATGAACCAGAAGAATCAGATTCTAATACTGAATCAGAAGAACATTCTGAGCATAAACCTAATTTATTACTGTGGATTTCTGTATTATTAATAGCAACTTTAGCCGTAGCATTTGAATCAGAATTATTAGTTGATTCTCTCGAAGAAGCTACAGCAACTTTGGGATTAACTACTTTATTTACTGGTGTAATTGTAGTTCCAATTATTGGTAATGCTGCTGAACACGCTACAGCAGTTACTGTTGCTATGAAAAATAAAATGGATTTGTCTGTTTCAGTGGCAGTAGGTTCTAGTTTACAGATTGCTTTATTTGTAGCACCAGTGTTAATTTTAGCGGGTTTGTTACTAGGTCAACCAATGGATTTGAATTTTAATCCTTTTGAATTAGTAGCAGTAGTAGTAGCAGTATTAATTGCTAATTCTGTAAGTTCTGATGGTCGTTCTGATTGGTTAGAAGGAGCTTTATTATTAGCAGCTTATGCCGTTTTGGGATTAGCTTTTTATTACCATCCTGTGATTGAAGGATTAACTTGACAAAGTCAGAAGTCAGAAGTCAGAAGTCAGAAGTTAACCCACCCCTCGCCCCTCCCCCTTCTAGGAGGGGAAGTAGGTCATTTGAGCAAGCTTCCAAAAATATTTCGCCTTAAAAGGTGGGATTGCGCGACCCAATTATTTTGATAAAAAAACTTTCTCTTCTTTCTTCTTCCTTCTTTCTTCTTCCTTCTTCCTTCTTCCTTCCCTTATAAGTAACTTATTTCTATGTTAGCCAAAAGAATTTTACCTTGTCTTGATGTTAATGCAGGTCGAGTAGTTAAAGGTGTCAACTTTGTTAATCTTCAAGATGCTGGAGACCCTGTCGAACTGGCCCAAGTATATAATGATGCTGGTGCTGATGAATTGGTATTTCTTGATATTACTGCTACTCACGAAGACCGAGGTACCATAATAGATGTGGTCTATAGGACTGCAGAGCAGGTTTTTATACCTCTAACAGTGGGTGGTGGTATCCAATCCTTAGAAAATATTAAAGATTTGTTAAGAGCAGGTGCAGATAAAGTCAGTATAAATTCAGCAGCGGTGCGTAACCCTGACTTGATCGATCGGGCAAGTGACCGCTTCGGGAATCAATGTATTGTAGTAGCTATTGATGCCCGTCGTCGTCTAGACCAAGATAAATTAGGATGGGACGTTTATGTGCGGGGTGGACGAGAAAATACTGGCAAAGATGCAATATCTTGGGCATTAGAAGTAGAGAAAAGAGGTGCAGGAGAGCTTCTTGTTACAAGTATGGATGCTGATGGAACCCAAGCTGGTTATGATTTAGCGCTCACTAGAGCTATAGCAGAGAATGTTCAAATTCCAGTGGTTGCTTCTGGTGGTGCGGGTAACTGTCAGCACATTTTTGAGGCTTTAACTGAGGGTAGAGCAGAAGCAGCTTTACTTGCTTCTTTACTTCATTATGGTCAACTAAGCATATCGGAAATTAAGGATTATTTGGCTAACCATCAAGTTCCTGTGAGATATGGTTAAGATGATTTTTAGATTTTTTTAGTAAAAAAATTAGAGTATTTTTTTAAGAAATGTTGTTAGAATAAAGTAACTGTTACAAAATGTAACTTATGTTATTCACTATTCTAATACTCGATGTGGCCTTAGTGGCTTGGTCTCTGCATCTCATGCAGGAATCATTTAATCATCGAGAGTTTTCCCTAATGCTAGCTGGTATTTTAGTTGCTACATCTGCTGCTGCAATGATGGTAGTTTATTTTCTGATGGGTACTTGCATGACTCACCTAACTCAAATGTCTCAACACTCCTATGCATATTTTTAAGCTGGTCTTGAAGGTATAGCGTTACACAGGACATTCCTCTTTTGCCTTTTGCTTTTTCCTACCGGAATGCGGAGCAAACAACCCATATTTATTGTCCTGACCTAAATAAGGTTGCTATATCATATTTCTGAATAAGTCCCTACACCTGGAAATATAATCCCATCGGGATGTTGTAGAATTTTTTTTGATTAATCTCTTGTCTGTTGACAAAACTATAAAAAATCAGGTCTAAATATATTAAGACTGTATACTGTAGTTAGTAGTAATATCAAGTCTCATTAGGCATCTCCAAAAATACCGATTTTGGAACAGTAATATAAGGGTTTCAGAACTTTTTATGGAGAGGGGAATGTGGGGATATCAAGAAAGATTTGGCAATGGCGCTCAGATGGAACATTTGTGGAGAATATAAGTTAGAGACTGGGGGAGCGCGATCTTCAATGTTTCGCGCAGCACTGCGTCAGAAAAACAGAAACTAAACTGCCAAAGCTCACGCGGTCACGTTAGTGGAACGCAGTTCTATAGTGTCTGGGTAATTTTGGGTAAGTTTAGTAGAATAGACACAGCCAAATTAATGAAATAGCAGGTTGTTGACATCCTCCCCGGCCTAAAGGCGCGGGGATTCCTACTGAGCTGTAACTCCTCGGCGGGTTGACGTTTTGCTGGCGCAAAGCTCCGCTAACATTGGCTGCTGCTACCTTGACGCTAGTCTGACGCTTGCCTCTACGTCCGTTTTTCGTCTCCGAATGCCCTCCGGCGACTAATATATTTATCGCTGCGTTTTCGTCTCTATCGTGTTTGCTGCCACAGTTTAGACACTTCCACTCTCGCACCTGAAGGTCTAACTTACCACCTTTGAAACCACAACAAGAGCATTTACTTGTAGTTGGCTCCCATCTATCAATAACTCTAAAATCACGACCGTATTTCTCAGCTTTCCCTTCTAAGGATGTTCTGAATTGTCGCCAACCTAAATCAGATATTGCTCTAGATAATTTACGGTTCTTAATCATACCAGAAACGTTTCCTTCGGAATGCTTCGCAAACAAATCTTCTAAAACAACTGTTTGGTTTTCACGAATTATTTCAGTAGATAATTTATGCAGAAAATCTGTCCTTGTATCTTTTAGTTTAGCATGAAATTTAGCTACTCTAACCCTGGCTTTTTCATACCTTTTAAAGCCTTTAGTTTTATGAGATAATGACTTACTTAATTTTCTTAATTTCTTAATTCGTTTCTTTAGTGGCTTAGGAGCATCAACCTTTGTACCGTCACTAAATGTAGCAAAGGTTTTAATACCTAAATCTATGCCTACTGAATTATCAGTTTTAGGTAAGATTTCTGGTTGTATTTCTACTACAAAACTTAAGAAATATCTATGAGCTGAATCTTTGATTACTGTTACTGATGATGGAGGAGCAGGTAACTCTCTTGACCATACAATTTTCAGCTTTCCAATTTTGGCTAAATAGATTTTATGTTGACCAACTTTAAACCCTCCCTTTGTAAATCTAGCAGTTTGCTTTGACTTTCTACTTTTAAATTTAGGAGGTTTAACAGGTTTACCTTTTCTCTTGCCTTGAGTTGATTTAAAAAAGTTTTGATAAGCCTGGTTTAAATCATTCAAGGACTGCTACAGTGGTATATTAGAAACCTCTGACAACCATTCTCTGCATTCAGTCTTTTTAGCTTGAGTAATAAAAAGCTTTTGTAGTTCAGAATTAGTGGGCTTATTTTCTCCCGATTTATACTTCTGTTGGCAACAAGCTAGACTATCATTCCAAACCACACGGACACAACCAAATAGCTTTGCTAATAGGTATTTTTGTCCGAGTGTTGGATAGATACGATACTTAAATCTAGCTTTCATAATCTAAGTTTTTAACTAACAACATCATAACATATTTATCGAATCATTTAGCAACTAAAAAGTCGCCCTAGAAGGGCGAGGCTTGAGACCCAATTTTACGGTCAAGCAGCAGGAGAGGGCGTTCAGTCTGGCCGTAAGGTCGAAGTTGTACAGTCAGGCCATTTTTTTCCTCAGATGGATTTGCTAAGGGTGATGGCCAAGTTATTTAAGGGTTAACAAACAGCTCCTGTCTTTCTAAACAGGGATTAAGGAGGGGCGTAAATGGCCAAAAAGAGAAACGCTAGAATTTCGCCGAACTGAGGTGGATTAAATTTTATTACAAAAGTTTGGGACTTAGAGAGTCTGATGCTAAAATCACTGAGAATTGAGCTTAGGCTGTATCCTGGGCTATTTTCGACTATCCAGATGATAATTGGCGAAAAATAGCAAAAACAAGTCGCTTGTTTTTTTGGCGCACACCAGCCCCAAACAGGGCAACAAATGTCGCCCAAGGTGACATCGAAGAGTTATTAAAGGATTGAAAAAGGGCTTTCCGGCTCATGGGCGAGGTTAAACAATCCAGAGATGAATAAATAGTAAGTAATATTGTATGGAACAAGAGAATAGAATTAGGTAATTAAATTTTGGTCAATTAGTTTAGGAAAAGAAAATGTGCTTAAAGGGAAAAAAGTTTTTAGCTTTAATTGGCAAAAATGGGAGTCAGAAAGTACCGACTTGAAAGTGGTATCACCCTCGCTGGCAGTAAGAATTATCTTCAATATGTTCGTTATCAATGAAGTTGAAAACGTTCTGCTGAATCTACAAAAGGAGGGATTGATCAGGGGGCCAATTAATTCTAGTATCGGGCAGGAAGCGATCGCTACTGCGATAGTAGGATTAGATAAATCAGATCTAATTAACGGGACATACAGAGCGGTATTAACTACGCTCCAAGATCAAGAAATACTCGAAGCGGTAACTTCAACCGCTCGCAGAAAGAAGTGAGGTGATGGTAATGAACTGTGATATCCTAGTTATCGGTACTGGATCTGTATCTCAAGTTTTTTGTTATGCGATCGCCCTGGCTTTCTCCGAATCGCTAAAAGTCTGCGTCATCGGGCGGTCTAAAAACTCGGTAGATCAAGTTGTAACTATTGCTAATGCTCGTTCTGTTGCTTTCTCATCGACGGTTACTTTTATTGGCGATTCTATTGATTGGGATAGTGAAAATGACCTGAGCGATAAATTAGCAACCTACTCTCCACGTTTAATTTTACAGACAGCATCTCTTCAGTCTCCCTGGGAATTTACTGCCTCTCAATCTGCTTGGTGTTCTCTAATTAAGGAAGGGGGTTTTGGCATTACATTACCCTTACAAGCAGCCCTAGTTGCACAAGTTGCCTCGTTAATTAAACGGACAATGCCTACTGACTCAATTTTAGTCAATGTCTGTTACCCAGATGCAGTCAACCCACTCCTCAGTTATTTGGGGTTGCCAATTGTTTGTGGTGCAGGCAATGTTGGTATTATCTCTACGTTACTTCAATCCCTACTGAATTTGGATAAAACTCGCCATTTTCAAGTCATAGCCCATCATTCTCATGTCATCAATTTAGCTGAGAGTCCAGAAGATCGGCTAACCGAACTAGAAGGTCTTCGTATTTGGTCAGATGGGCAACAGTTCCATCAAATCGATACACTGCTTTCCCCAATCCAATCTATCAAAGGAGAGCAAATCAATCAAATTGTCGGTTGTCTATCCGCAGAGGTGGTCTTAGCTCTTTTGGGAAGTTCTCCAGTACATACTCATGTTCCAGGCCCCAATGGCTTGCCCGGTGGTTATCCTGTAGTCGTACAAGAGGGGAAGGTTGAGCTCGCATTACCTCAAGGTTGTACAATAGCGGAAGCAATTGAGTTGAATCGTCGGGCAGCTATTAAAGATGGAGTAGAAGCGATCGACACAGAGGGTTTTATTCGTTGGAATCAAAGAGCATTTCAAGCCATTAAGCAATATGCACCATCTTTAGCTGAAGGTTTTCGTGCTGAAGATTTACAAATAGTTTGTCAGGAGTTTATCAAGTTGAGAAATAGGTTAAGAAAGGAATAAATAAAATGACCAGGAATAAACATATTGCCCTCTGGACTTGCCCGAGAAGTCGCTCAACACTGATGGCGAGAGCATTTGAACAGTTAGATGGTTGTCTGATTTTTGATGAACCGCTATATGCTCTGTACTTGTTGAAACATGGTTTCGATCATCCTCATCGTCAGGCAATTATTGAATCCTGTGAAACCAACTATGAAAATGTAATTCAACAACTTACCGGAAATTTACCCAATGGTGTATCTTTCTCATTCCAAAAATATATTGCCAAACACGCTCTCCCGCAGTTCTCCAGAGACTGGCTTAAATCTCTTCATAACTTTTTTTTTAATTAGAGACCCTGACAGATTCTCCTAACCGAGTAAATGAAAAAAACTTTAAACAGCTATTGCGTCACGATGATTCAAAATTCAACCTTGGTTCTTTTGTTGACATAACACCTGAATTCTTAGCTTCTGAACCGGAATTACATTTTTTCAAAGAGGGTTTTTAGCAAAAAGCAAAAATATTATTACTGGGATAGGTTGATCTGTAAAATTACGAGAGAAAAGCAGAAGGCAGAAAAATTAGAATGATTGGGAAAAAGCAATTTTTTACTTGAAAGTTCCTTAGTTTAGCAAATTTTCGTCTTGTAATTTTTTCATTTCTTCCCTAACTTCGATTACTATTTCTAGAGCTTCGTTAAGTAATTTTCCATGTTCGCTAGCTTTGTCATTAATTTGCAAAGCTGTCAAAGTATTAAAATTAAAGGTAAATAAGTCTGTATTATTATTAATAAATTTTTTATTTTCCCGGATAATTCGCTCGGTTTTCAAAGCTCTAATTAAATCTTCTCTAATTAGTTTGAGAGCTTCTATAATTTTGGTGCGATTACTTAATTGAACTTGGGGGTTCCCAGCAGCTTCAATTATGTCATTAATAGCGATCGCTTGAATAATCGAATTATATTTATCTACATCCTCAAACAATCTAATCAGACGTTGATTTTTACGAGTCATAAATATCTTATAGATATCTTCTAAAAATAATCCTATTGCCATACCTACATAGATAACTATTAACAATAAATGGTGTTGATTTAAGATTTGTACTACCATCCAGTAACTAACTAATAAAAGCAAAGCTATTAGTAAACTTTTCCCACCTTCTAATAAATATTTAGTTTTGGTGGGCGGTCGCAATATTTTATCTAAACTCACTCCACTGAGATGTTTAAGTTCACCCTTTGTAATTTCTAATCCTTCTAAATCTAACCGCATAATTCTTGGAAATTTTTAGTTCTAACTATGGAGTGAAATTGGGGAAAAATAGATGTTTAGCAGAAGGAAGAAGGAAGAAGGAAGAAAAAAGAAGGAAAAATCACGTTGTATGAGTTTTAAGCTTTTAATCTGTCCGCGTCCTTTCCTTCGACTGCTTATATTTTCAGGGGGGAAAAAGAGAAGAAAGTTTGTTCATCACTAATTATCGGGACATGATATTAATTAGTAATCAAATAATATATCGTTTCTCAAGTGACTGAGGTACAGTTGTTTTTTTTCTTTTCTATTCCCTACTCCCTAACACAAACAAATTTTTACCTCACGCTTTTTGGGAATTGCTATATTTGTAGGGTTTAGTTCCTAGATATTAAGCTAAAGATGAAAATAGTTAAATTTATCTTTTTCTTTTGGGTTTAATACCCCACTGTTTAAACGGTGTTTACAATTGGTTGGGGTTTGAGTCCCCACCCACTTCTTCCTTCTTCCTTCTTTCTTCTTCCTTCTTCAACTAATTTTGCATACTAAGTTGAGATTTTTGTAGTTTAAATTTCACTTTTGGTTGACCAACATTATAAGTTAAGGCATAACTATTCGCCAATATCCAAAACCATAAACTAGGATAACGAGGTTCTAACCAAGGTTGAATCCAGCGGGCAAAACTAGGCAGCCATCCTAATAGAAAATTCATTAAACTAAACAAAGTGAAATTGATATAACTTATTGTCCAGAGTAATACTTCTTGAAAGTTGATAAAATCCATAATCCAGAATAAAAGATAAGGATTTTTTCGAGCTGCTTTTAGAGCTAATCTGGTAAAAGTAAACCAATTAGCCCTATCTTTAATAAAAGTATCTGCTACTTCTGGAGGTTCCTCTGCTAATAATCCAAAAAATGTATTCAATATAGAATTAATTCTTTGGGGGGGTAAAAACTTTCCAGTTGGTACCATCATGCCTTTAGAAAATAACCAAGTAACGGCAATATTACTTTGATAAGCACGAATTTGATTTAAGTGATTAGCACTGAGTAAATCATATTTTAAAGCAGTATTTAGAAGGTCGGTTAAACGAGGTAAGTTTCTGACTAAAGAACCAAAACCAGTAAACACTAAAGGAGATTGGAGAGAAGCAGCATCGCCAATACAAATTAAACGGTCAAAAGCTACCTGGCGATCGCTACCTTTGATACTAAAATGCCCAGGAATATAACCAAAAGTTGGCTTTTTCCAGACTAATTTATCTATGTCACATCGTCGATATTCTGGCAAAATTGTGAAAAAATCTTCATACATTTCTAACAAAGAACCAGGATTTTTAGGATGAACTTGATGGTAATGAAATAAATAAATTGCTAACTCATTACCAGCACCAGGGAACAACTCCCAAATTAATTGTCTGCCACGAGAAATATCGCCATGACTATGAAGAACATCTCCATAATTTGAATCCCAAACTTCTGGTTCAATTCCACCATCTATTACTGCTCCAACTGTTGGGCAAATACTATCAAAAGCACGTTTACCATTTAACTGCCAAGCGATGGGAGAAGCAGTACCCATAGCATCTACTAATAAACGACCACAGAAAATTTGTTCAGTTTTGTTAGATAGGTTTTGAGTATAAACTACAACTTTTTCTGGTTCAACTTCAGCTTTAATAAATTCTGTTTCATCTACAATTTTTCCTCCTGATTCTTGTAGTTTTATCCCACATAAAGTGAGTGTTTTTTCTGAATCTAATGCCACATTTAAAACTGTAGGAGTATGAAGAATTGCAGCTTTAGCAAAATCAGGGTTATTACTATCAAAAAATTTGTTAAAACCGTCTTTATATTCTCTGGCAATTAAACCTTCTATTTCTGCAGCAGTAAATAAACCCAAGTCAATTAAACTTTGTAATTCGGAGCGAGAAATATTCCACTCTCGATTCATTTTACCAAAAGTCAAACGTTCCAATAATAATACTTTGTACCCTAATTTTGCCATGACAGCTGCATGAATAACTCCCAGAGCACCACCAACATAAATGAGGTCATATTCAACAGAATTATTATTTGTTCCTAACTCCTTTTTCCACACTACTTGTTTTGGTGTTTGAGGATTTTTAACTGATTCGCGCCAACGTTTTTCCCACCAGTATAAACGTTTAAGGTCATACTCCCCTTGAGGCATTTTTTGAAAATATTTTACAGTCAAAGGATAATCAGATGCTAAAGCTGTAAAAATTGACTGATTTGATAGGTCAATTATCGGAGGTTCTGGATAATTTAAAGGAAATTCTTTTCTCAAGTTGGTAGTCAAAGATGAAGTGAATTGTTTTTGTATTGAAGATACATTTCCTTGAGCAAAAACTTTGAGATAAGTAGTTCGTTGTAATGACCAGGTAAATACAGAAAGTTCTTGAGTAGGATCTTCAGAAAATTTCACAACAAAACCATCTGAAGTAAGAATTTTATCACCTAATCCCGGCTGAAATTTATGCTGTAACCATTGACAAACAGTTTTTGTATCTGGTGTTGGTACTTCTAGGTAAAGAATTTCTTTCATCTGTTTTTTTTGGGAATTAATTTTTAATCTTAAAGTTGACAATATTTTAATGTATGCTATGCTGTATAGATAAAACTTTAATTTGATATAAAAGTTTACAATATTTTCTACTATTAAGTATACCCAAGAGAAATTTTCCTTTGGGTATTATTCTTGTAAGTTTCTACTCTCTCTTGATAGGTTTAAAGATAAATCTGTCTTTAGATAACTATCTTTAAATTGGTAAACTTCGCTCAAACCTACAAATATAGTTGAGCACAAATCAGTAGAGTAGTGACAAAATCTCAAAGACAGTAAGGGAGTGGAGTGTTTGCTGTGACTTACAAGAAGAAGGAAGAAGGAAGAGGGAAGAAGGAAGAAGGAAGAGGGAAAAATATGGGGTTGCATATTTGCGGGATGAATTAGTGTGAAGAGTGTGGGAAGTGTGGGGAGTGTGGGGAGTGTGGGAGGTGTTGCATATTTGCACATTGGAATTATAGTTTCATATCATGTCTCTTTAAACGCCCACAATAAACATTTTAGGGAACAGGGAATAGTGAATAGCGAATAGGGAGAAATTTATCAGAGAACACATTTTTATGATCCCTAATTAATAAGATTTGATATTAGAGAAAGAGGAAGTATAAATATAAGATTTACCTTTTGTGCAAAGATTTATCTCTTCGTTCAACAATAGCGCATTAATTATTATTATGTTTATTCTCCCTCACTCCCCCTCTCCCCTACTTCCCTACTCCCTCACTCCCCCACTCCCCTACTTCCCTACTCCCTCACTCCCCCACTCCCCTACTCCCTCACTCCCTCACTCCCCTACTTCCCTACTCCCCCACTCCCCTACTCCCCTAACTGACTCCTTTTCCTGCAATTAAATCTAATTTTGTTGAAATTTATCTAACATATCTACTGCAATTCTTTGATTATCAGAATCGCCATCTAACCCAAAGAAAAAAGCTGCCTGCTGAAAATTTTCCATCGCCTCAATTTGATTTCCAATTAAGTAGTAAACTATGCCTCGATTAAAGTATGACTTAGGATTATTAGCATCAATCTTGATAGATTTATTTAAGTCTTGAAGAGCCTTTTTTGGCTCTCCTATTTGTAGATATTCATCTCCTCGATAATAATAAGCTTCGGCATTTTCAGGATTAATTTCTATCGCCTGATTAAAATTAGCGATCGCTGCTGTTCTTCTTCCCAGTTGAGAATAAGCAACTCCCCTACTTAAGTAAGATTCACTTTGACCAGGATTAAGACTTATAGCTTTATTTAAATCCTTAATAGCACCTTGATAATTTCCTGCTTCCATCTTTTGTTTAGCTTGATTATTTAGATTAATTGCCTGTTTGGCAAAATTAAATCTTTTAGTTATTACTTGATAATTTTCTCGATAAAGCTTGAGTTTTTTTCTAGCTTCTAGATATGACAAACTTTCTTCAGGAATTTCTTCTAATAAATTAATTGCGTATTGCCATTTTTGTTGTGCTTGATACCAAGTATCAACAGGATGAGGAGGATTTTGTACTAATAAAGCTGCTGACATTGCAGATTGTTTTGCTAACCTTAAATAGATTAATCCATGTTCTGCTAAATATAGTTTTCGCTTGACTGCAATGAGTTGATAATTTAGTTTAGTTATTTCTCTAGATACAGGTTGTAAAGGTACACCAGGCAGTTGAATAACTTGTTCTAAAATATCTATTGCTTCTGGCAATTGAGTTAGAGCAGCTCTAAGTTTATTAACATCAGAATCTTGATTAATATCTCCTAAATTAGCTATCTTTGCTTGAGCTAGAGCTATGGATTTTTTTTGTAAATTATTTAGCCAAAAAATTGAAATGCCGTAACCTAAAGCTAGGATAAGTATAATAACTTTGACTGGGTTTCTCTGACCCATAGTTGCTCCTTTCAATTTCATCAGTAAAGCAATTAGCAAATCATATATTAGCCGTTAGCTTTTTTTATTTACCATATCTTATACCAATTTTATCGCAATAGTAAAATGAAGAGAGAAGAAGATATAAAGATAAAAAATGATAGAAATAGGTCGGAAAAAGAATTGGGTCTGATTCTTCTAAATATAGATTTTATATTTCATTTTTGTAGCATTATTTTTGATAAATTGTATTACCTTATATTTTTTGCTCTTAGCTCTTAGTAAAAAAAATATCAGAATAATTTACTTTTTTGTATGCTACAGATATGATAGAAAAGATTTTTATATCAGAACAGCAGTATGGACTTGAGAGGAAACAAATATGGCCGGGGTATGTAAAATAGAAATTACAGAAACAGTCCCAGAACTCAAAACATTGCTAAATGGCCAAAAAACTGCTAGTGGCTTTCAGAAAATTCAGGCACTATATCTATTTAAAATTGGTCAAGTGGCAACTGTCAAAGAATTGGCAGTTACTTTAGGAGTAAATCGAATTACAGTGCAAAGGTGGTTGAGACAATATCGCAAGGAAGGATTATCGGGTTTATTACAGGTAAAACAAAGTGGGGGGCGCAAACCAGCAATCCCACCAGAAGCACGAGATGGGTTACAAAAACGACTTAACGACCCCGATAATGGTTTTCAGAGTTATGGAGAAATTCAAAAATGGTTGAAAGAAGAATATGATATCAATGCTTCCTACAAAGCAGTTTATTCCACAGTCAGATATCAGTTAAAAGGTAAACTCACAAAAAATAAGTAGTCTTATAAATTAACGATGAAGGAGTCAGGAGTCAGGAGTCAGGAGGGAAAAAGAAGCAAGAGGAGAAGAAAGTTTTTGATTACATTTGCGTAGCATTCCTTAGGAAAGCTGAACGGAATTCTATAGTGCTATTAAACGAACATGATATTACCCAGGCAACAGGTAATCAAAAAACCGATTGCACATTCATGTAGGGTAGGCCACAATTTTCTGACCATCTGTCTGAATGTTAATTGCGACAGTCATAATTTGGGAATGATTTAGGTTTGCTAATATTATTTCCCATAGCTCACACCCCACTCTTTAGATACCCAACCGGAGATAATCTCAATTAGTTTTTCTTGCCTGTTTCAATGTTTTACTTAACTGAGTTTCTGATAAAGACCTTACAAAACTTAGATTAAAAGGTTTTTCGCCGATGGTCTGAGCATAAGATGCTTGCAAATATGAACTATATTCAGGGCGATCGGCGACATGAGTTTGGAAGAATGCTAAACCAAAAGCATTAGCATAACCATTGACTACATCTGGATCTGGTTGAATTAGCTCTGCTAGAGAAGTGAAACTATTTTCTCTAATTGCCCCAAAATCAATATTGATATGATCTGCTCCCTCTGTTAAGACCAAATATTTATCAGGAGTTGTTAACCAAGTAAAAGAGTTTGCTTGTTCTAAAACAATAGGAGTAATTTTATCTTCACTTGCGCTTCCCCACAACACAGGTAATTTAATCTGACTCAAACCAGCTTTTCCAAATAAACTACTATTGACTGGATCGAGTACAAATATTCCTCCAATTCTATCATCTTTCAAGTTATATTTTTGAGGCTTTAATTCCAAAGCACGACATTGTAGTAGCAGGGACATATTTAAAACTTCCATTTGTGGGCCACAGTCTTGTTTTAGTTGCTGAAAGTTAATCTCTGCACCTGCTAAAGCAAAGGCAGTATAAGCACCAAAGGAATGACCAAATATACCTACTTTTTTCAGGTTTAATTGATTGTGGAATTGATATTGATTTAACTGCTCTAATTCATTTAATAAGAAAGAAATATCTAAGGGGCGGTCAATAAATTCATTGCCATGGAACATATCCTTAGTTTTACCTGCTAAAAATTTCTGGATATATTCATAATCACTACCTGGATGTTGGGGTAGAGCAACAGCAAATCCATAAGAAGCTAAATGTTTAGCTAAACTTTTAAAGTTAACTCCATTGGAACCTAAACCATGAGAAATTACAACTACAGGAATTGATATTTCTTTTGAAGAGATATTAGGTAAATAAAGTTCTACTGAAAAATGGCGATCGCGCCCTTCATCTTGCAGGATAATTTGTTGCTTTGAAAAGCTATATTGTCCTTTTTTCCTAATATCTGGTAACTGAGAAAAATCAACCTTTTCTTCTCTATAAGCTTCTGTTTTTGTGAGCTTTGCTACAGTTTCTATAAAAGTTTTTGTGTCTTTTTGTACAGCAGCGATTTTTTCAGTTACAGCAAAAATTTCTTTTGTATCGAACCATATAGTATCACTGGGAAAATGACGGATTAAATTTATGAGAGTTAAGCCTTCAGCATCATTTGCCGCCTTTAATAAAGCAGTTCTAATTTCCTCAGCACCATTTTCAGCAGTAGTTAAATTCTCATTCTCAGAATTTGATGCAGTTTTGATTACTTGCCCTAAATTTCTGAGGAATAATTCTCCCATAGGCGAGTTGATAAATTGAGAGACTATCTGAGGAGGAAAATTATAGCGGTTTTGTAATAGTTCCCGATATTTATCTTCTTTTTCAGCTTCTAATAGTAGCATATAACTAGCTAGTTCATAGCTGATTTCTCCACTTTTGGCATAATTTTCTAATGCTGATACAGGAATAAAAATATTTAGACCTTTGTGACCAACAGAAATCTGCTTGGCTGCATTTACTGGTAAAGCGGTTAAAAGAGCAGGAATTATACTTAGGGTTAGAGATTTAAACCAATGGTTTAAAGTAGAAGAATTGCTTTTTTTCTTGTTTGTTTTTTTTGCTGGAAATACTTGATTTTTCACTCTTATGTTACTCCTAATTACTCCTAGAATTAATTAATGATTTTTCAATCGCCTCTTCTGCTTTTCGAGAAAGCATACTAACCCTACAATTATTAATGCTAGACAAATAAGTACACTATCCCCTAATAAATTATTGCTTTATCGGAGGGATAATTCGTATATAATTAATTGAGATTAATTCAGGTTTGCAGAAAAAAAATGTTTACCGTTTTCTCTAAATTTTATTTGGGAATTACCGAAAAATTGTGGTTTAAAACCGCCCCTTTTAAGGGGATAAAAGCGGTCGATATTCTGAGCTTCCCGTAGGGTGGGATGGCGTTAGCGGAGCGGGTCTGCAAGAACGGGTTTCCTCGCCATATCCAATTGACCAAGAGAAGACAAATTTTCCTTTGAGTCAATCCTATCCGTTTTAAAGGAGAGGTAATTATTAATTATTAATTATTCATTATTAATTATTAATTGTTGAAAGTGCCTTTGGAGATACTATAATTCAGTATGTCAGAGTGTTAATTTAGTTTTTGCATCGTTTTATACTGATTTTTTTCGTCAATTTATAATATTATTTGCCGACAAATCAATCAAAATATTAAATCAGTAATTGAACATTTAATTTGCATATATTGCTAAAGGCGCATCAGAAAAATAGAAGGATTGACAAAACTTTTGAGGAGGCGAGAGGTACAGTTTAATACTAATCTCTATTCCCTATTTCCTAAACTCGTAAAACTTTGTAAATCATCAACTCCAAAACTGCTGTAGTAAATTTTGCACTCTTAACAGTGACTAAAAATAATATGAAATGCGTTAATGTTTGCGACCAAATATTGATAGGGAGATGGGGACCCACCCCTAGCCCCTCCCCCTCCCAGGAGGGGAATGTGGGGAGATAGGGAGATGGGGAGATTCCTAATATTTCACAATTTTTTGTATTTCATATAAGAAGCAAACTAAATGTATAGTTTATTTGCAACTTTGTATTGATAGTCAAAACACATCATATTAATATTTCTGAACTGAGATAATCCATTAGTGTTTCTACTAGCTCTTGAAAAGATAGCTAGAGGAATAATGATTATTATCTCAGAACTTATACCAATTTGATAAATGTTTGTTATCAATAGTAGAAGTAATAAAGAAGGAAGAAACAAGGAAGAAACAAGAAGGAAGAATGAGTAAATTTTGAAAAAAATGGAAAAAAAATAGAGATAACTATCTAAAATGAATTGGTAAGCTATTCTTAAGCATATCCGACAGAGATGAACTTTTTATAGCATTCTTTTTTTGAACTGGTATTACGCATGAGGTACTTCAACAATTAATAATTAATTATCCCCTTAAAAGGGCAGGCTTTAAACCACGATTTTTCGGTAAGTCCTAATTTCATATTAAATCTACTTAATTAGACGGACATAAATAATTAGTAAAATGGAAATTATTTAGAAATTCCAGAAGTAATTGAAATTGCTTCCTTCCACTCAGTTCCAGTCACGATGACATTTTACATTTAATTATACTTACCTACTTAATTAATTAATTACAACAGAACTTCTTAAGATTCTTTTGTTAGAGCTGATTTATAAAGTAAATCAACTCTAAATTCTGTCAAAACTGATTTGGAGTAATTATTAACTTGGGTTCAGCAATATATATTTCTGTACGATATATTAAATAAACTAAACCTTTTTTATCTACCCATCGCTCATATAATCCTTTCAAACTTGCCGTAATTTGTTCTCGTTCATAACCTTGATTTGGCACTGATGAAGAACTCATAATACGACCTATTAATCCTGGTAAATCTAACTCTTGTCTGTGAGCAAATGTTGAATGTTGAAAATTGACAAAATAGGCACTTTTTTCTATAGAAGCAATTGAAATATGTCGCTTTTTTTTAGTGTTTGGATGATTTTTAGATATCTGCTTCATTAAGTTACTATTTTCTTTAGTAAATCCATCTTCTCTATTCCAGTTATTCCATAAAAGTGCTAATTTGCCAGATGGTTTTAAAATTCTGTGAAATTCCTGTAGAGTAGGTTCGAGATTAAACCAATGAAAAGCGTGAAAACAAGTTACTAAATCAACTGATTCATTAGGAAGATTAGTCGCTTCTGCTGTTGCTTCTCTAAACTCTATTAAAGGGTGAGATTTAGCAGCATTTTTCATTGAAATATTTGGTTCAATAGCTATTACATTAATACCTTGTTCAGCTAACATTCTAGAACCAATTCCTGTACCAGCTCCAATATCTGCTGCTACTAATTCTGAAGGATTTTCAAATCCAGAAATTATTAAAGCGATCGCTTCTTTTGGATAATTGGGTCTATACTGAGCATAATCTTTGGATCGATCGGAAAACCGACTTAGTGGGTTCATTGGATCTCAGCATACCTTAACTAATATTACTTTGAATAACTTTAACTCATTTATCAAATCATGGCATATAGAACCCTCGATTGTATCTTCATAAATATGCGCGTTTTTTTAGCTAGGAGTCAGGAGTCAGTAGACAGGAGACATGAGACATGAGACAGGAGTTCATTAATTGATAATGGATAACTGATAATTACTTCGGGTTTTAACCGTTACGGAATTGAATATAAGGAAATATCCTAGCACTTTTTTTCCCTTTAAAAGGGTCGGCTTCAAGGGGCGAATTATTTAATTATTAATTATTAATTATTAGGTAAGAGGGAAAAGGGAAGATGTGGGGAGAAATAATACAAAAAATTCAACACTCCTTATAGCTGATTTTTCCTCAAAATTGATGCACGAAAAGACTTGACTACCATAATTATATAGCGATTAAATGGGTTCTATAAATTTCAAAAAATATTAGACATAACCGCAATAAAGAGTTGAAGGACATTGCATAAAACATTCTTAAAGAAGTTTGATAAACAACTTATAAGAAATCTCCAATAATAAAAAATCAAATCAATTATTGCACTCTTATTTATCAATTATTTCCCCATACTCCCTCTTTCCTGGAGGTGTCTATTTCTTTACTGAAAATATTGGCGATCGCCTCCTCTAGTCATTAACGAAGTCAGAAGTCATTATTCAGAAGTCAGAAGTTATTTTTGTAACGGGAATTTGATCGAGTCTCCAAAAATATTTCGCCTTATTTGGAGCTAGTGAATTTGTAGTTCGCGCAGGTACAGAAGTTGAAATTGATTCAGTTATGAACACTGTTGAATATGTTCAAGAAAATTCGGCTTTGAGCAAAACCTAAAACTTACCCAGTTTTTTTAAAATTCCTTTTCTCAAATTCTCAAACCCTTGTAAGAATTGGAAATTTATCCAGTTGCTGAAAAAAGCTGAGAATAGCTAAAAATGAGGAGCAGTCAGACTCTCCCCAACAATACCACTATTGCTTCACCCCCACTAAACAGCCATAATCATATTAGCAACTATGAGGATTTCCTAATATGGCAGAAATTAACGGCGTAATGATGCAATATTTCCACTGGTATATTGACCCAAATCTAATCCTGTGGAATCAAGTGGCAACTAAGGCCCAAGAATTAGCAGATGCAGGCTTTACTGCAATGTGGTTACCACCAGCTTATAAAGGTATCGGCGGCACTTATGATGTGGGATATGGGGTTTACGATATGTATGACCTGGGGGAATTTGACCAACAAGGTACTGTTCGGACAAAATATGGCGATCGCCAACAATATCTAGATGCCATTCAAGCTCTACATAATGTTGGTATCCAAGTCTATGCTGATGGAGTTATCAATCACCGCATGGGTGCTGATAGAACTGAAATTGTCAAAGCAACTCCTTTTGCCAAAAATAACCGTATTTCTCCCAAGGGAGGAATGCGTGAAGTTAAAGTTTATACTCATTTCGCGTTTCCCGGTCGGCAAAAAAAGTATTCTGACTTCGAGTGGCATTGGTGGCATTTTGATGCGGTTGATTATGATGACTACAGCAAAGAGCAAAATACAATTTATTTATTTGACAGGAAAAGCTTTGATGATTATGTAGCGTTGGAAAATGGTAACTATGCTTACCTGATGGGATGTGATATTGATTTCCAGAGTAAAGAAGTTCGCGATGAAGTGATACGTTGGGGTAAATGGTATCTGGAAACTACTGGGGTTGATGGTTTTCGACTTGATGCCATTAAACATATTTCTTCTTGGTTTTTTCCCCTTTGGATTGATATATTAGAGGATTATTTTCAGAAAGATTTATTTATGGTGGGTGAATATTGGTTCAACGATATTAATACCCTGCACTGGTATATCAATTCAGTTCGTGGCAAAATGTCTGTGTTTGACGTTCCCCTACATTACAACTTTTACTATGCTAGTAAGTCAGGTGGGCATTATGATATGCGCTATATTCTCAATGGTACTTTGATGCAGGAACGTCCGATTAATGCTGTGACTTTTGTGGAAAACCATGACTCACAACCTTTACAAGCATTGGAAGCTCCTGTTGAATCTTGGTTCAAGCCTTTAGCTTATGCCATTATTTTGTTACGTCGTGAAGGATACCCTTGTGTTTTTTATGCTGACTATTATGGTACAGAGTATGAAGACTATGGGAAAGATGGTAACCGTTACAAGATTTTCTTACCATCCCACCGTTGGATAATTGATAAGTTACTTTTTGCCCGCAAATACTTTGCTTATGGCGAGCAATATGATTATTTCGATCATTATAATACTGTCGGTTGGACTCGTTTGGGTAATGAGGAACATCCCAAAGCAATGGCTGTAATTATGAGTGATAGCTATCCAGGTGACAAGTGGATGGAAGTAGGTAAACCAAATGCTAAGTTTTATGACCTCACGGAACATATTCAGGAACCCATCTATACTAACGAGTTTGGTTGGGCTAAGTTTCGGTGTAATGGTGGGTCAGTTTCTGTTTGGTTACAAGAATAATTAGTTATCGTCAGGAGTCAGGAGTCAGGAGTCAGGAGTCAGGAGAAAGAAAAGTGCTTTTCGGTCAATTAGGTAAAGACAATATCTAATCTTGTCATTCAAAGAATTACTCTTAATTTACCTAAATTACTGATTTCATACCTCAAATCACCAACTACCCCTGCTCAAGATGTTGAAAAAAGTGCTAGCTTTTCAGCCCAAAAAGCTCAAAAAGTCAGTATTTTAGGCAGACAAGAGAAGAAAAATCAACCTACTCTATAATTCTCTGTCCCTCCTAACTTCTGACTCCTACTTTTACCAAAAGACTTTTTCCGCAAACCCTAATTAATTTGCATTCCTGGCAGCCAAATAATTAAACTCAAAAGACTAATAAATAAAATAGGTAAAATGATAGCTAAACTAATGCCACAATAATTTTTCCAACTAATTTGAAAACCATGTCGCTTCATCATATAAAACCAACATAGAGTAGACAGACTACCAATAGGGGTGATTTTAGCACCCACAACACAGCCGATAATAGTAGCATAAACCATTGCTTCTGAAATATTAGAATCTATTATTGGTGCAGCTTCAATTGTCAATATATTAATCAAAGAAGATGGTAAATTATTACAGACTGCGCTCATCAATGCAGATAAAAAACCAGTAGTAATAATAGCTAGAGAAAATCCCCATCCAGAGATTTGAACTAACAAATATTTAATTACATCTGTTAAACCATAGTTACTCAGACCAAAGACTATTATGTACATTCCCCAGATAAATAAAATCACTGGTAGGAAAGGGTAAAATATCAATTTAAAGAGATAAAAACAGCGATTTGTCACAAATTTAGTTTGAGAAATCAAATCTTGGAATCGATAATTATTCTGCCAACTATTAACTGAAATTTTGTGACTTTCTGCACTTTCAAGTAATTCTTCTGATTGTAGGTATAAATTATGTTTATTTTGATTTTTCTCAGCAAGTTTCAGTCTAATTTTTGGTTCTATACTGGCTGCTGGTAATGCTCTTTCTAGATAATTTTTTCTGAATCTAAAGTTTTTATATTTCCTAGGAATATCAGACCAAAAATAAAACAACAAAATAATAATACTGATAGTAATTGTCACGAAACTAACAGGTAGCATTACCATTATATAACTACCAAAAGAAATATTATATGTACTAGCAGCAATATAATTGACTGAGTTACTGATAGAAAATGGTAGACTACTTATATCAGCAACTAAGCCACAAGCTATCATAAATGGGATAATTTCTGTAGAGGTAAACTTGAGTAAAATTAGAGCTTCAATGACTATTGGTAGAAATAATAAGGTACTACCGTAGTTAGTCAAAATAGCACTAACAAGAGCTACTAATATTAGTAGTGTGACAAATAAAAGTTTACCGCTACCCAGATTCCAATTAGCAATATGAAAACCTAACCAACGAAAAACTCCCTTTTGCTGCAATATCCAACTAATAGTTATTAAAGCTAGTAATGTAAAGGTAGTATTTACTAAAATTGCCCAAATCAATGTAGGCAGATTTGCTAGAGAAACTAGGCCAGTTGTCAGTGTTAGACAAACTCCTATCATTGCACTGAAACCTATATCTAAACCTTTTGGATGCCATAAAACAAGAATTAGAGTACCTAGAAAAATCAATGAACTTAAAACGATTTGCCAACCCATAATACCAATTTGATAAATGTTTGTTACAAATGACTAGGCTCTTTATTAGGAGTTAATATCATGTCCGTTGGTATCGGAGCGTGTATAAAGTTGGGGAAATATCTAGCGCCATTAATGGTTTTTCCTTCTCTTAAAGCTTCTTCCTTCTTCCAACTTCGGTCTTCCTTGCCTTCTCTATACAATACCGATGCTACCGGACATGATATAACTCACCTCTCACCCCTCCTCCTCCCAGGAGGGCAACTCAGGAGGACCGAGTCAGAAGAAATGGCTTCAATACCAGTTTTTAGGTCATAAATTCTCTTTTTTATCAAAAGGAAATCTCCTGTAAATTATTTTAATCACACTTATTATTCAAACACATTCTTTTTTTTAAATGGTATAATATCGGCGATTATTATTTGTTTTTGTGAATTTTTTTTCTAAAATTACTATAACATTATTCATATCATATCCAGATTTATACAAGTTTCAAAAAATATTAATAGACTAATTTTTAGTGATACCATAGCTGGATGATTAAGTAGAAGAAAAGCGCTCTTGAAGGAATATTCCAAACTTATGCTCCATTTCCAGTTTTCTATCTTGAATTTACACCTATGACCTACCATCTCATAAATTTATTATAACTAATTAAACGGACATAATATAAGTAGTAGACAGGGCTTAGTTAAGGAAAAAAATTGAATAATACCAATTACCAAAAGTGATGCTATACTTAGGCGGCATTTCAATTATTAAGTAATTAACACTAGCCTTACAACTTTTTTGATAATTGTTATACTAATTTCCTAAAGTCAAACTACACATAACTTGACATCTTGTTTTTCAAGCTTGATATTATATTACTTTTACAAGTGTTGTTTAAGTTGATGAAATTGGTATTAGCTATTTAACATTAATTATTCTTATTTTTACCGAATAATTAAGGTTTGCTGAAAAAGTATTTTAGTAGGGGGAGGAGACAACCCACCCCTCGCCCCTCCCAGGAGGGGGAGACAGGAGACAACCCACCCCTCGCCCCTCCCAGGAGGGGGAGACAGGAGAAATGGGAAAGAGCGAGGAAGTAGAAGCTAAGTTTTGTAAGAATGATTTTTCTGCCCAAATCTTGAGCAAAATCCGCTCCTAAATTGAGCCATGACCACTTAAAACCTCGCACTTTTTGATACTTAAAAAGGCACTTACCTTTATCTATAAAGACTTTTAGATTTAATCAGCAAGCACTAATTAAGGTAATACCAATTTCCTAAAGTCAGACTACACATAACTTGACATCTTGGATTTAAAACTTGATAGATACTTTTACAAGTGTTGTTTAAGTTTATGAAATTGGTATAAAAATCCTCTCCTTTAAAGGAGAAACAAGCAGTCGTTTGCTTTTGCTTCGCAAAACTGGCGTAACGCAACGCTGACGCGAAACGCGACAGCGGAACGGAGTTCTATCTTCGCAGCTTCCCGTAGGGTGGGATAGCTCCGAAACCTGCGCTGTCCGACCATCGACCAAGAGAGAAAAAATTTTCCTTTTATTCAATCCTCTTCCTTTTAGGGAGAGGTAATTATCAATTATCCATGATCAATTATCAATTATTGAATTCTCCCCCACTCAATAAATGGTATAATTTTCCCTATTTCCGGTCTAAGGTAAAGCATAAAATCCTAAATGGTTAGCAATTGAACGTTCGCGCATAGGTACAAGAGTATGAGTTGGTGAATTTAATAATTTAGTTTGGGAATTAGAACTTACTACTAAAGTTGTTGAACCACCACCATCTAAATTTAATGCTTTATCAGCACCTAAATTAATAATAAATTCAGTTAATTCTACCAAAGTAACACCATCACTATAAAAAGGCTGTTTACCATCAACTAAAATTAACCATAATTTATCTCCTCTTTGATTAATTGCTACTGCTGTCCGTGGATAGGGTCTCTGATTCAAAGATGAATTTTTTGGCAGAGTAACTGCTTGACCATTAGCAACTAAAATTAAATTGCCAGAGATAGCTTGAATAGTTTGAGCTGAACAAATAGAATTATTTGATATTTGAGCATAATTATTAACACTCAAACATAAAGTCGGCCAGTTTCTATCAATTATAGAGTAGTCATCACCATTAGATATTGCGTAAGCATTCAGCTATTAGCCATCATCTAGCCTCCTCCGGAGGAACTGCGGACTTCAGCAATAAGACCTTGTGCTTAAGGAGGAGGTTTAAATGAATATAGACTTTGGAGCTGACTTTTAGCCAGATTTTTCGTTTCTTAATTAAATATTGCTTTTAGTGAGTGATAAAAGCAATAGCTGATAGCTGATAGCTGACGGCTGAATGCTTACGATATTGCTCGACCAACTACATTAACTAAATCACCACTTTTAGGGTAAAAATCCCAAGGAGTATTTTCATAAAAGGGGGAGAAAAAATTGGCATTTATTGCTAGTTGTAAATCAAATTCATTGACAAATTCAGAAGTGGTGCGGGCGCGAATTTTCATATCTGGAGAAGTAGAAATTCTTGGTGTGACTAATGCTTTTACTCCAGGGGTGTTCAGGTCAATTGTAACAACATGAATCATGATCGGGCGGGGTTGATAAAAGGCCAGCCTTTGATATAAAATGCCTGGAAATAGTAATAAATTAGTGTTAGTTCTAGGTGGACGAATAACAGCAAGTATAGTAGTAATTGTTAGTAGTAAAACCAAGCAGAAAACTATACTAATAATCAACAGCGATCGCCATGTAAAAATTCTAGAGCGAGACATTAAATAAAGTCCTCATAACTATAGCAGAACAAAGAATCTGTTATATTTTAGCTTTAGTGTGTTATGTAGTGTTTTGAATTGAGTTTTTTTCTTATAAAAAAAGCGCGCTGATTGAGTGCCTTATATACTTGTGTTTGCTACTATTTAATGTTAATGCTGTTTTCCCTGCTTTACCGAATAATTAATAATTAATAATTAATAATTAAATAATTCTGGTTTAAAGCCTCCCCTTTTAAGGGGAAAAAAGCGGTCGAGGGATGGCGAGGTCTCCTCGCCATATCCAATCGACCAAGAGAAAAGAAAATATTCCTTATATTCAATTCCGTAACGGTTTTAACCAGAGGTAATTATCAATTATCCATTATCCATTATCCATTAATGAACATTCCTTCCATGCCTGTTTTATAGCACTTGGTCTCCACATCCCAGATAAAAACGCTATACCATTTATCAAAAAGAATGCTTTTTTATACAAGACTTCAATGATTAAATAATTAACAGGATTCAATCACGTTTTGAGCCATTATTAGACAGTGAGTGTATTATTCTTATGTTTACTACTCCCCCCCCCTCACCCCAGGGCTAATTTATTGCCTGGGGAGAATATTAATATGAAGTACATTTAATTGTGCAAATATACAAATATCTCCATCTCCCATCTCCCCATCTCCCCATCTCCCCACATTCCCCTCCTGGGAGGGGTTAGGGGTGGGTTCTCCTGGGAGGGGTTAGGGGTGGGTTCTCCTGGGAGGGGTTAGGGGTGGGTTCTCCTGGGAGGGGTTAGGGGTGGGTTCTCCTGGGAGGGGTTAGGGGTGGGTTCTCCTGGGAGGGGTTAGGGGTGGGTTCTCCTGGGAGGGGTTAGGGGTGGGTTCTCCTGGGAGGGGTTAGGGGTGGGTTCTCCTGGGAGGGGTTAGGGGTGGGTTCCCATCTCCCCATCTCCCCATCTCCCCATCCCCCCATCAATTTTTCGCTCGCGTGACAATAAATAGACCCTGACCCCTCACCCACTCCCTAACTCCCCCGCTCCCCCGCTCAAGGAAACAATATTACTTGATATTAATACTTATTTGACAAACAGTCTCTCAAAAGCGATCTAATTACCTGCAAAAAAACTGACGGCTAACCAGAAGTAGATTAAGAAAAATGAACATAGTTCAGGACAAAGTTAACAAAAATAGATAAGAAAAATCTAATTTATGTAGAAGAAGCTGGGTTTAATAAATAAGAAAATTATCCTCATTCCTTAGAGAGTATTTGTCAAATAAATATTAGATTTTGTAGGGTGCGAAGCGTGTTATACCATTTCTGAATAATAATGCTATATTTGATTAGCATCTCACCACTCCTTACCTCTCCATCTCCCTATCAGCATTTCCTGCGGAATGCTGCGCAAACAGCTCTTATGAAGGGGTTTTAATGAATACAGACTGTTTTCGCCAGCTTTTATAGTTCAGTATAAATTCTGCCTCAATTAGTAAAGCTTTTATCTAAAACTAAAAGCAATAGCTGACTGCCGAATGCTTACCTCCCCATTACAAAGATACATAGCAAATTTTTGAGATTTAGTGTTACGTAACCCACACCTCCCACAACACGCGGTGCGCAAGGTGTAAAACCGACAATTATTTCAGAAATGGTAAGTGTACCCTCACACACCCTACTTAATCTTTTGTTTACAAACAGCCTATTATTATAGGCAATTATACCAATTTAATAAAATATTGCTACAGCACTTTGGTCTGTTAATGGAAATCTAGAGATTAATACTGTACTTACTTGCAATCTGCTTTAAAACATGAATGAAATAAAAACTAAAAAAAATTGAAACAATTAAAACCTGTGTAGATGCCACGTTCAAAAATTAATTCTCAGGAGCATAAAAGTTAAACTATTAATACAGAAGTTAGGTTTAAAAGCGTTGAGTAGATAAAAAAAAATTTACTGTCAAAATTCATTTACTAAGTTATTACAATAGTAGAATTCTACATAATATGTAGATGTAGAAAATGGCCGATAAAAATTCCACGAGTCATTTAATCTCAGCAGAACTAAAAACCCTAGCTCTCATCTTCCACTCAAATTTTGCTAGATTAATTCAGGATGACAGTTAAAATATATTAAAGTATATTATTAAACTTAAAAATTAAGCCATTTTATTATGGCAAAAATTTGACTCATAAGTAAAATCTCCTCAATGGACTTACTCAAGAAATTTTGCGATAAAACTCATGTCGGTTAAACAAAATCAATTCACAATTCAATTTTGGGGCGTAAGAGGTAGTATTGCTTCTCCCGGAGCAGAAACAGTAAGATATGGAGGTAACACCCCTTGCTTAGAAATGCGAGTTGGTGGACATCGCCTGATTTTTGATGGTGGAACTGGCCTAAGAGTTTTGGGTCAATCCCTGATGTCTCAAATGCCCGTAGAAGCCCATATGTTCTTTACCCATACCCACTGGGATCATATTCAAGGCTTTCCTTTTTTTGCACCTGCTTTTGTAAAAAATAATCGTTTCTATATATATGGAGCGGTTGCTCCGAATGGAGCTACTATTCAACAGAGGCTTAATGACCAGATGCTCAACCCTAATTTTCCTGTACCTTTACAAATTATGGGGGCTGAACTTAAGTTTTTCGATTTGGAAATAAGTCATCCAGTTAAAATTGGTGATATAGTTGTTGAAAATGCTTTGCTCAACCACCCTGGAGAAGCAGTAGGATATCGTGTTAGCTGGCAAGGATACACCGCAGCTTATGTTACTGATACAGAACATTTTCCCGATCGTTTCGATGAAAATGTTTTATTTTTGGCTCGTCAAGCAGATGTATTAATCTACGACGCGACTTATACAGATGAAGAATATTACTCCGACAAGTCTAGTAAAATAGGTTGGGGACATTCAACTTGGCAGGAAGCTGTAAAAATTGCTAAAGCTGCTCAAGTTAAAAAATTAGTGATTTTTCACCATGACCCTATACATAATGATGATTTCTTAGATAAAGTAGGAGAGCAAGTAGCAGAAAAATTTCCTAATAGTTTGATGGCAAGAGAAGGTTTGTCAATTCAATTAATTCCCCCAAGCAATACTGAGGACAATAATTCAGCAGTCAAACACTCCAAAAAAATCTAAAGTTTCACCTTAATATTAATTTTGTTAGTAAGCTGACAAAAAATCTAGATGAACAAAGATTAAATGTAGTAGAAAATAATTCAATCAATAAAAGTATAAGGTGTGTGGGTAACTTCTTCTTTAGCTACAGTATTAACTCCAACTACCGTTGCCTTGGGAAACTTTGATGGTTTACATCGAGGACATAGGCAAGTAGTCCAACCAACTTTAAAATTAGATACTAGAAAAAATTCACTCTATGTTTATCCATCACAAACAGATACAGAAGTAGACAAAAACACAAAACTTCAATTATTAAATTCATCATGGTATTGCCAAAGTGAATTGGACAAAAATGATGATTGTCAAGAGCCAAAAATTTATTCAACTGTTGTAACTTTTAATCCTCATCCCCAAGAGTTTTTTAGTGGAAAACCAAAAAAGTTGTTAGCTCCACTAGATGAAAAATTAGCTCTTTTTCAACAGATGGGAGTAGAACAAGTAGTCTTACTGCAATTTGACCAAGAATTGGCAAATTTAACTCCTACTCAATTTGTAGAAAAAATTTTGGTAAAACACTTAAAAGCAAGTAAAGTAAGTGTAGGATGGGACTTCCACTTTGGACGAAACAGAGCAGGAAAAGCAACAGATTTACAGACTATTGCAGCTAACTATAATATAGAAGCTAATATTGTACCTCTATACACTTGTGAAAATGGAGAACGTATCAGCAGTTCTATAATTCGCCAAGCTCTTGAGCAAGGAGACCTAAAAAAATCCAATCGTTTATTAGGTCGTCCCTACAGTTTAGTCGGTCAGGTGGTGGAAGGACAAAAATTAGGTAGAACTTTAGGATTTCCTACAGCTAATCTACAGCTACCGCCACAAAAATTTTTGCCTCGTTTTGGAGTTTATGCTGTGGAAGTCTATGTCTTTGAGCAGAAGCAACTTCAGGAAAATCCTTCTGGCGATCGCCCCTACTTCGGAGTAATGAATGTTGGTTGTCGTCCCACACTAAATGGTCTACACCCGACGACAGAAATTCACTTGTTAAATTGGTCTGGAGATTTATATGGTCAGACTCTAAGAGTAAATTTGATTGAGTTTTTAAGACCTGAACAAAAATTTGCTTCCTTAGATTTATTAAAAGCAAAGATTCAAGAAGACTGTGCAGTGGCTAGAAGTATACTTGTAAGTAATACTAAATAAATTTAATGTAAAAGAATGTGGTTGTTTCAATGGAAAATAGTTTAGTGATGGGTAAATATTGTATCACTGTAATCGATCATTGCTTTGAAATTCATTATTGGTCAAACATATCAACAATAAATTATGCAAAGCTAAAAAAAATATAGCATTCCTGTTTAATTTATAAAATTTGATGAATAATTTAGCCTAGACATTTGATCAAACTTCTATGTAGCTAAAATCTAAAAAGTTTTACTGCTAGTTTTAATTTGGACTAAAGTTTTAATCTGTATAATTTTTAGCCAAAACTGTCTATGATATAATCTAGTTCGAGAATAGGTATAGGTTACAGTTTTTGCTTTCAGTGGTGAGCTTTTTTGTGATGTTTCATCTGGCATTGCTGGCCTTCCGAAATCTCTCTAGATTGCATTTAATTTTGGAGGTCAATTATGTCGGTTTACGTTGGAAACCTTTCCTACGAGGCAAAGGAAGAAGATATAAGAGATGTCTTCGCCGATTATGGTACGGTTAAACGAGTTCAAATTCCTACAGACCGTGATACTGGTCGCCCCAGGGGGTTTGCTTTTGTAGAAATGGAGACAGAAGATCAAGAGACAGCAGCCATTGAAGTACTTGATGGTGCTGAATGGATGGGACGTACTCTCAAGGTCAATAAGGCCAGGCCACGAGAAAGTCGGGGGTCATCTGGTGGTGGCGGTAGAAGAGAAAGATCCCCTCGTGACTACTAAACTCTCATATTTAAATTAGATTCAATTCAAGGGATAGGAATTAATCCTGTTCCTTTCATATTCTTGTATTAATAACAATTTTATCGATCATTTTTCTGATGCAAATAGCGCTACTGTACTAATATTTTAAGTATTAAACTTCAAGAAATTGTCAAAATAAATTTTTTTGCCTTGATTTTTATGATGTTTCTCTTTGCTGTTTATTGTACCAGACTTTTTGCACAAGTCTGTTAATTTTTTCCATCAATTAAAGAGTCTTAATTTAGGGGTTAGAAGCCAGGATATTTAGGACTTTCAGGCAATATTTACTGTAACAAAATTAATTCAATTAACAAACGTTACTCAATATTAAATTAATTATTATAGTAGTGCCATCACAAAGATATTAAGATTATTTAATAATTCAAGGAGTGTTTGGTAAAAAATATTAGAGCGGGCAGTACTGTAAATTCAGACAAAAATGTTTTGTTAATTTTATCAGAATAAATAACAGCTTTAATACTCCTCCAGCACATCTGAAACCTCCATCTCCCAATTAACTAAGGTAGATATCAATTTGAGATATTATTAAATTTGGAGTTAGTAATCTAAGAATAGCATAAAAAATATCCCCAATATCAAATATTTAGATTTGCTAAATTAACCTACTTATATCTCAAACTAATAAAAGTAATTGTTTATAGATAGCAAATCATAATTTTATGAAAGAAAGTATTGAAAAGCTCAAACAAAATCTTAGTCAGACTATTGTTGGTAAAGAGGATGCCATTAACTTAGTATTAGTGGCACTGCTTTCGGAAGGTCATGTTCTTTTAGAAGATGTTCCCGGTGTGGGTAAGACTTTATTAGCTAAATCTCTAGCTTATTCGATCGCTGGAAAATTTCAGCGAATTCAATGTACCCCTGATTTACTACCTACCGATATTACTGGTACTAATATTTGGAACCCTCGCAGTGGAGAATTTGAATTTCTACCAGGTCCGGTGTTTGCCAATGTACTATTGACAGATGAAATTAATCGTGCAACCCCCCGTACTCAGTCTGCTCTATTAGAAGTGATGGAGGAAAAACAGGTTACTATAGATGGGGTTTCGCGTTCTGTTCCTAAGCCATTTTTTGTCATTGCAACTCAGAACCCTATTGAATATCAGGGGACATTTCCACTGCCAGAAGCACAAATGGATCGTTTTAGTTTATCTCTGACATTAGGCTATCCTACAGAGTCTGAAGAGTTACAGATGCTACAAAGAATTTCTGAGGGAGTAGGAGTAAGTACACTAAAAGCTTGTATTACTTTAGAAGAAGTCGAAGAGTTGCGTCGTTTGTGCAGTCTAGTGAAAGTAGATGAGTCTTTACAAAAATATATTCTCCGATTAGTAAGAGCAACGCGGGAAGATGAAGAAATTACACTGGGCGTTAGTCCTCGTGGAACAGTTGCTTTGTATCGAGCAGCTCAAGCTTTAGGGTTTCTTGCTGGAAGAGATTACGCTATTCCTGATGATGTGAAATTTCTTTCTCCCTATGTCCTTTCCCATCGTTTGATACCAGCAGGAGGAAGACGTGCTCAAACAATTGTGGAAAGATTACTGACTTCTGTAATGGTTTCCTAAGTTTGAGTTTTTGATCGCTAGAAGTAAGGTTAGCTATGGCTTTGTTGCATAAAAGTTGCGATTCCCGGAGGGATTGCGCACGCGAATCGCGACAACTTCCCTTAGTTGGAGTTAACTAGATTTCAACTTTGTAGCTTTTGGGCTTACCTGCTTGAATCATTCGGCCCTTGCATGGCATATCGTATGAATAACTCTACTGCTTGATTGTCAAATTTTCGTCGTCGCAACTTGCCTCCAAATATTATTTTCAGCCTTAAGCATAGCTGCTTTCTGCCTTCTTCCTTAACTTCATAAATATTGGTTCTGTCGAGCGCCAGATTTAGTATGACATATTGGACTTGTCGCTTTATAACTACAAAAAACTGGCAAACCCAAGTCAAGTAAGGATTTTAGCAATTTCCAGATCAAAACGTCTGGAAGTACTGTTGTGTCTTGATTTGAGCGATTTTTTCCATCTATTTAACGACAACTCTATTGACGACGAGAAGAAATATTTACACAAAAGTGATGGTACAGCTATTGGTGCAACAAGCATCAATAGCTATAGTTCTTGATGCTTAAAGTGAAGAGAATTTGTTAAGTAAGTATGTAGTCTTAACTTAAAATGTTGCTGCTGATACTTCTTCTTCTTCTTCTTCTTCCTCTTCTTCCACAACTTCACCTGCTTCTACTTGACGTAGGTGAATGTGTTTACGTCCCAAAGAAATCTCAAACTCGTCTCCTGGCTTTAATTCCATTATTTTAGTGTAAGCCGCACCAATTAGTAAATTACCGTTGGATTGTACACTAATTCTATAGCTAGCAGAGCGTCCTCCACGGCCATTACCATTCTGTTTACTATCTAATTGAATACCCTCAGCATCAATCAAAGCATTCAAAAACTTCATCATATTAACTCTTTCAACACCATTTTTAGTAACAGTGTAGTAGCCACATTCTCTCGCCTTCTTTTCCTTACTTTGATTACCTAAGTCTTTTACTTTTTTCAGTAAATCTTCCCCAGATAAGGGTTCAATATTTTTCTTTTTAGCCATATTTTCAGTCCTAACATTTTACTACAGTTATCATTTTTTATCTTGGTTTGTTTAAATTCCAAGAAACGATAAACAAATATTTGCTCGTAAAACTATATTACACTAATTATCTAATTATTTCACATATTCGATAGAATTTTTCACACAATATTCTGAGAAGAGGTATTGATTATAGTCATCAATCATATCTATAGTATGTAATATTAAGCATTGCGCTATCAACTATCAACTATTCGCCTATTTAGTTGAAGGGCCTATTGATATAGTTATAGCTATAAATTCCTGAAGTCCCTTTGAATTAAACACAAGATAATGAAGTTAACTACTCGTGGACATTACAGTGTTAAGGCACTTTTAGATTTGAGTTTACAACAAAGTAATACTCCAATATCTGTCAAAGAAATAGCACTACGTCAAGACATACCTATAGCCTATCTTGAAAAGTTATTAATAGAGATGCGTCGTACTGGTTTAGTCAAATCAGTTCGTGGTGCTCAAGGAGGATATCAATTAGCTAAATTACCTGCTCAAATATCTTTAGGACAAATACTAGAATCTGTTGGTGAAACCATCAAACCTTTACCTAGATATGTTCCTGATAATAAACAGGCAGAAGACTGGGTTACTTATTCTATCTGGCATAGATTAGATAAAAAGCTTTCTGAAGCACTTTACAATATTTCTCTAGAAGACTTATACTATGATGTCCGTAGTTGGCAAGCTGTAGTAGGAGAAGAAACGAGTTTTGTGGTTTAATTTTTGATGGCTTGACTGTCAAGTTGTAATACTTAATCAGTAGTATATTATTCGTAAGCATTCAGCTATTAGCACTCAGCACTTAAACAATTAATAATGAATAATTACTTCTCAGGTTAGGTCTGGAGACTTTAACAGTAACTTTTTATTCTTTCCTCAATTTCAAAGGTTGCTTTTACCTTTCCCAACATTAATAGCTGATAGCTAATAGCTGACGGCTGAATGCTTACTATGATTCACAATGATTACTTATTAAAATAAATTTATAACTATTAAATTCCTGTGAATGCCAACTATACTTTAATTATTCTTTTCATAGCTGCTTGCCTAGATTATTTGATTGGCGATCCTTGGAGTTGGCCACATCCTGTAAAGATCGTAGGCTGGATAATTACTCATTACACTAAACAAATATTTAAACTCACTAAACCTCATCAAGATAACTCTGATGTATTTATACTGAGATTGGCAGGAATACTACTAGCGATTGCTCTTGTTTTTGGCAATGGAATTATCAGTTGGTTAATTATTCAAGCTTTACGAATAAACTTTGTCCAATTTCCTTTATTAACAGTAATAACAGAGAGTATTTTATTAGCTAGCTGTTTTGCTGGAAAAAGTTTAAGTATGGCAGCTAAAGAAGTACTTCAACTGGTAAGAAGTAACAATTTAATTCAAGCACGTCAAAAATTAAGTATGTATGTAGGTAGAGATACAGAAAATTTATCAAGACCGGAAATATTTCGAGCAATTTTTGAAACAGTAACAGAAAATGCAACAGATGGAGTAATTGCACCTTTATTTTACGCTTTAGTGGGAGCAATAATACCTGGTGTGGGTAGCGTACCTTTGGCATTTGCTTACAAAGCTGCTAGTACATTAGATTCGATGATTGGGTACAAAGAAGCGCCCTATACTGATATAGGATGGTTTAGTGCCAAACTAGAGGACGTTTTAACCTGGCTACCCTGTCGCCTAAATGTGCTGACTATAGCTTTGCTCTCTGGCAAACCTTTATATGTTTGGAGAATATGTCAAAGGGATGCGGTGAAAGATCCTAGTCCTAATGCTGGTTGGAGTGAATGTGCTTATGCTGCAACCTTGGGAGTGCAGGTAGGTGGTGCAAACTTGTATCAGGGAGTGGTTAAACATAAACCACTATTAGGAGACCCCATTTATCCAATTACGCCAGAAATTATTGATCGAGCATTGCAGTTAACTCGATATTGCTTTCTAATTTGGTTAGGGTTATTTTTTATCTGTTATATCATGTCCGGTAGCATGGGTATTGTATAGTGAAGGTAAGGAAGAAGGAAGAAGGAAGAGGGAAGAAGGCTTAAAAGTATGAAAAAAAGTAAATTTCCTGTAGATATTCATCCTTGGTTTTACACAAACGCGCCCCAGGGGACATGATATTATTTATCAAAATAATTGGGTGTAATATCCCGCCTTGATTGACGAAATGTTTTTGGAGGGGAGCTTATAGCGGTTTTCAAGGTTTTCAAATAGATAGAGTACAGTGGTCAAAGCATTTTTCTGCTCCCTACTCCCTACTCCCTACTCCCTAAGCAAAAACAGGACTTACGCAAAGACACTGTGTATAGATTCCAGTAACTATTGGACAATAGTTATGAGTACTATATATAGCGTATCTGCGTAAGTCCTAAAAAAGAATTTTTTAGTCTACTTAATAATGAAAACTGCTGTAAATCACCATTACAAAAACAACTTCTGACTTCTGACTTCTGACTTCTGACTTCGTTAAAGTGGTGGAATACATGAGCAATACTGTAGAAATTTTATCAGCACAGGAGTTACGGCGTACTGTTACTCGTCTTGCATCCCAAGTAATTGAAAATGCAGGAGATTTGTCTCAACTGGTGTTGTTAGGCATTTATACTAGAGGAGTACCCCTAGCAAAAATATTAGCAAATCAAATTGAATTGCTAGAGCAAGTTAAAATACCTGTGGGAGCATTGGATATTACTTTTTATCGGGATGACTTGAATATAACGGGAATGCGAACTCCAGCTAAAACTGAAATTCCTGGTGATATTACTGGTAAGATTGTGGTTTTAGTTGACGATGTGATCTATAAAGGTCGAACAGTGCGAGCTGCTTTGAATGCAGTTCTTGAATATGGTCGCCCAGAAGCAATTAAATTAGTTGTGTTGGTTGATAGAGGTCATCGGGAACTACCAATTCATCCAGATTTCACAGGTAAGAAGCTACCCACTTCTAGAGAAGAGAAGGTCAAAGTTTATGTGCAAGATATTGATGGGAGAGATGGTGTGGAGTTATTTCGCTAGTGCCGCTACGCGGAAGTCAAAAGTCAAAAGTCGTAGGGGCGAATGGCATTCGCCCTCAAAAGTATTGATTGGTAAGGCTTTTAGGATTTTGCGACTGGTTAGTTATTTCTGCCATTCTGCACTAGAAAGTGTGGGGAGTGCGGGGAGATGGGAACCCACCCCTAACCCCTCCCTGGAGGGGAACGTGGCGAGATGGAGAAATAGTTGGCAATAGTGCTCAGATTGTTGATTTACAGCAGTTTTCATTTGGGTAGACCACAGGGACGTTCCATGGAACGTCCCTACAAGGTTTGATGCGTGAAGATGTGGTTCATCAATTTGAAAAGCGCTCTAAAACAGTTTGTAGGGGCAAACGGCTGTTTGCTTGCGCATACTTCGTAACGCCCCTACGGTTTCTTCAAGCTAAAAAATCTACCGATCACTCTCGGTATTGATCGCTGAAGTGCTTCTTTAACGTAACTTGAGAATGTCAGCAGTTATAGCCAAACTCTCTTCATATAAAACTTCCCGACCCCAACGTTGTAACTGTTGAGCCATCAAATATTCTGCTTTCTGGTCGCTCAAAGCACTGACTTGCTCTGTACGACAAGACTGGGCACTACCACCTGCTTCTAATCGCATACAACCAGTATCTTCAGAACACAAAATCGTGCAACAGTCAGCATTGGGATTACTAGACCCCAAACGCACACCCACTAAATCTCCAGGAATTTCACCATAGTCAGCGGTAGGAATTGCTGCTAACTCAGCTAAAATCTCCTTATCTGTAGGACTGGTAAACTTGACATGAACGATGTCATAATCACCACCAGTCTCAGTATAAGCTGTGGGTTGCCAATCAAGACGACTAGCAAACCAACCCAAGAACATTAGTGCTTGAGCAGCATTCCCTTTTTCATAGTCAAGAGTAATTTTATCGATTTCACTCAAAGCAGCACGACGTTGTGGTGGGTCGAAAGTAGCAGCAGCTAACTCTTGCCATGCAGAGAGACGATGCCAATTTAAGTCAGCAATATATGTTTGATTTTCGATCAGCTCTTGCATTTTGAGAAATTCTGAATCTGCATCGCTAAAATAAGATGAATCCAGAATAATGCAATTGCTATTTTCACAAAGGTTTCGGAATAGTTCTTGTTCTGGGTTGGGAGTAGCTTTCCACCAAACAAATTTGGGCAGGTCAGGAATCATCAATGATGTCACGACATCACTTACTCTTTCCAGTGCTTCTTTAGTTCCGCGTAGAGTAATATATTCACAGCAAGTTAATGAAGACTGCTTTTTCTTTACTGGGCAATAAGCAGAAACTTGTGCTGTTACCCCTGTATCTTCTCCAAAAGTAGGACATAGTGTGATGACTCGACAAGGGTTTTGATTTGCAATTACTTCACTAATGCTAAATCCTCTAGCATCCATGTTGGGGAACTGCCGAGTTTCTGGAGATTTTGCAGCCCATTCTGAGCGTAACTTGGCGAGAGTCTCGGAGTCTATCCTACCTGTTATTGGTAACTGATAAGCTTTTTGAGCCTCTTTGATCGCATCACGGGCCTCATTGCCGTTAATACCATCTATTTCACCTTTGTAGAATCCCAAACCAGCTAAAAGTTGCTGAAATTCTTCGGGTTCATATATTACCATGCTGAAAGTAGCTGCTCTGGTAGCGATCGAAGTCGCTTTCCCTCCATTTTGACCGAGCCAGATTTTACTAAGTTCTGCTTCAATTTCTCCGAGAGAAATATCTTTTGGTTGTTGTAAGGCAACAAGTGTTGTACTCATTTTTCTTGTTTGTAAATGCTTTACTGATGGTTATTTGTAGCGCGTAGCGCTAGGGAACTTTCATTAATTGATAATGGATAATGAATAATGGATAATTACCTCTTTAACAATGGATAATGAACAACGGATAATGAATAATGAAAAGTATCTCTAATTATCAATTATCAATTATTCATTGGTAATAAGAGGCTTTAAACCAAATTGATCAATTATCCATTATCCATTAGACATCTCCAAAGGGTAAAAAGTAGCGAGCCATATTATCCGCCAAGAAATAAATTTCTTGGCTCAAAGCAGAAGTCATCTTTAGATGACTAAAGATAGCTAATTTATTATGGCTAATTCATCAGACTTAATATAAGTCAAAACTAGAATAAATCCTTCTGCCTTCTGCCTTCTGCCTTCTGCCTTCTGCCTTCTGCCTTCTGCCTCCTGCCTTCTGCCTTCTGCCTTCTGCCTTCTGCCTTCTGCTACAGTCGGCGCCAACGACGACCATCGCGGTTGAGTAACAGTTCAGATTCAACTGGTCCCCATGTACCTGCTTCATACAAAGGTATTGCTTCTGGTGGTGCTGGAGCATCCCAGATACCTAGTATTGGTGTTAATGCTCGCCAAGATGCTTCTACTTCATCACCATGAGTAAATAGTGTTTGGTCTCCTAACATACAATCAATCAACAATCGACTGTAAGCATCTGTACTCGGTTTACCAAAAGCAGTATCGTAACGGAAATCCATATCTACTGAACGAGTCCGCAGGGAACTACCTGGAGTTTTCACCTCGAAGCGCATAGAAATTCCTTCATTTGGCTGAATTCGCAAAGCCAATACGTTAGGATTTGCTTGTTTAGCTGCTGACTGGAACATTAAATATGGTACTTCTTTGAACTGAATCGCGATTTCTGAGACTTTTTTCGGCATTCGCTTTCCAGTCCGTAGATAAAATGGAACTCCTTTCCAACGCCAGTTATCAATGTAGAGTTTCAGTGCTGCATAAGTAGGTGTTGTGGAGTTGGGGTCTGCTCCTCCTTCTTCACGATAAGCTGGTACATCTTTGCCTTTCATCCAGCCATTTGTATACTGGCCGCGAATTGCAGAAAGCTCCAAGCGCTCTAAGTCTGCTAGATGGGTTGCTTGAACTACTTTTACTTTTTCGTTACGAATACTATCAGCATCAAGGGAATTAGGGGGTTCCATTGCTGTGAGGGAGAATAGTTGCATCAGATGGTTTTGTACCATGTCCCGCAAGGCACCTGATGTTTCATAATATCCCGCACGTCCTTCTAGTCCTACTGTTTCTGCAACAGTAATTTGAACGTTATCGACAAATTGACGATTCCATAGGGGTTCAAAAATGGCATTAGCAAATCGAAATACCATTAAGTTTTGAACTGTTTCTTTTCCTAGATAGTGGTCAATACGATATATTTGCTCTTCTGGGCAAACTTGGCGAACGATTTTATTGAGTACCTGAGCGGAGCTGAGGTCTCTACCAAAGGGTTTTTCAATTACTAATCTGTGTTTTTTGGGGTCTTCCAACATTCCTGCTGCTCCTAACTGTTGAGCAGCTTCTCCAAAAAAGCGTGGTGCTACAGATAAGTAAAATACGCGATTACCTCGCGTACCTCTCTCTTCGTCAAGTTGACTCAAAAGTTCTTTTAGTTTTTGGTAATCTTCTGGTTTGTCGATATTACCGGGAGAGTAAAAAATCCCTTTGGCAAAATCATTCCAGAGGTCTTCAGATTGTAAACCACCACCAAATTCTTCTACCCCAGTCCGCATTTGTTCGCGGAAGTAATCATGGCTCCATTCTCTGCGTGCTACTCCGACTATTGTTAGTTCGGGGGGGAGTCTCCGCTCTAGCTTCATTTGATAGAGTGCTGGAACGAGTTTCCTTTGAGTTAAATCCCCTGAAGCACCGAAAATAATTAAAATCTGGGGTTCTGGGATTCGGTCTTGTTGTAACCCAACCCGCAGGGGATTTTCTAATAGTGCTACCATCTATGTTGACTCCTTCTAATTTAGTTACTATAGAAGCTTGTTTGTTTTGCCGAGGTGTGCTATTTTATTATTTCACTATAAATTAGCTATGTTGATTGTTTTATAATAAATAATTAAATAATTCAGCGTCTTTAGCTACATTAATTACAATTTTTGGTCATCAGTCAAACCCTTTTTTTAACGTTAATGACTGATGACATATACAGGACTTATATAGAGAGGGCGTTAGCGGAGCTTGGCGTTAGCCAATGCCATTCGCCCTTACAGATGTTCCCTGTTCCCTGCTATAAGATTTTTCTAGCCTGAAACAGGTGCTAATTTCTTGACTTTTTCTTCTAGGGAGTTGATTAAAGAACTAAAGGGTTTGATAAATTTGTCGATCCCTTCTGCTAGCAGTTCGTCCATAACTTGGTTGATATTGATATTAATATCGGGGTCTTTAAGACTTTCTATAAGTTTGATCGCTTCTTCTATATTGGTCTCTACTCTGTTGTCAACATGACAGTGGTCAGCACAAGCATCTATGGTTTGGGGAGGCAAGGTGTTTACTGTATCAGGCCCAATTAATTCATCAACATACATCACATCACTGTAGGTGGGATTTTTAGTGCTAGTACTTGCCCATAATAGCCTTTGCATTGTTGCACCTTTTGCAGATAGAGCTTTCCAACGATCGCTCTGAATTATTTTTTTGTATTCTTGATAGGCTATTTTGGCATTAGCGATCGCTACTTTTCCTTTGACGGTTTCTAGTTTTGCCTTGACAGTTTCATCGGTTACATTCTTGATTTTGCTATCAATAGTAGCGTCAATATTACTATCAATCCGACTCAAAAAGAAACTTGCCACAGAAGCTATCTTACTGACATCTTCTCCTTTAGCTGCTCTTGCTTCTAGACCTTCAATATACGCCCAAGCAGTGTTTACATAGCTTTCTACAGAAAATAGCAGAGTAACATTGACATTAATTCCTTCACTAATAACTTTTGTTACTGCTGGTAAACCTTCTGGCGTACCTGGAATTTTAATCATTAGGTTTTCGCGACCAATAGCAGTGTAATAACGAATTGCTTCGGCGATCGTACTTTCTGTATCTTTAGCTATAGTAGGTGGAACTTCAATACTAATGTAACCATCTAATCCATTGGTTTGTTCATAAACTGGCATAAATATATCGCAAGCATCACGAATATCCTTAAAAACTAGAGATTCGTAGATTTCCATCACTGACTTACCAGCGCTGATACCTGCTTCAATATCTGCATCATAGATAGCATTACCAGCGATCGCTTTCTCAAAGATAGCGGGATTAGAAGTTATACCACGAATCCCTTTCTGGGCAATCATATTTTTGAGTTCCCCAGACTCAATGATATTGCGACTGAGATTATCCATCCAGATACTCTGACCGAAGTCTTTGATTTCGAGCAAATGATTAGTTGTCATAGCTGTCTTACCTTAATTGTTACTATTTTCCTTGGAGTTTTTTGTGTTCTTATATACTGCAAAAAAATAACTAAGCTGTTAGCTTTCAAAAGCAGTATTCAAAATTTCTTTACTATTGTGATCGGCACTCAGAAACTTGAAATTAAATCTGCCTTCTGATTACAAACTTTTACATACCGATGTTAAGTTCTATTAACTAGCTATTAGCTTTTAGCATTCACCTATCAGCTTTTATCGCTCTTGGTAAAACATCCCCGGTTTCTAAACCGCAAGGTGCGCGGGGGGGTATCAGTCCCCTTCTAAACGTTTACTGCTAACTGCTGACTGCTGACTGCTGACTGCTGACTGCTGACTGCTGACTGCTTTTTTAACTTTGATGAGAAATGCGTGCTTGTTCCTTAATAAAAGACTCTACAAGTGCCACATCTTCTCTACTACCAATCACCAATGGTGTACGTTGATGTAGCTCATTTGCTACAACATCTAATATTTCTTCAGTACCTGTACTAGCTCTACCACCAGCTTGTTCTATCAAATAAGCCATAGGTGCTGATTCATATAGTAGGCGTAATTTTCCTTCTGGCTTTTTCACTGTACCTGGGTATAAAAATACACCACCTTGGTATAAAATTCTATGGAAGTCTCCAACTAATGCACCACCATAACGGGCAGTATAACCTTCATGGCGATGAACATAGCGGATATAATCCCGCATAGAATCATCCCACTGCCAAAAGTTACCTTCATTCACACTGTATATTGGGCCATGTTCGGGGATTTTGATATTCTCATTAGCGAGAATAAACTCACCTAAGCTAGGGTCCAGAGTAAATGCGTGAACCCCGGTGCCGATTGAATACACCAACATTGTGCTAGGTCCATATAAAATATAACCAGCAGCAATTTGTTTACGTCCACTTTGGAGTAAATCTTGAGCGGAACCATCTTCATCGTTACCTTCTTGTTGGCGAACTGAGAATATAGACCCCACATTTAGATTTGTATCTAGATTAGAGGAGCCATCTAGAGGATCGTAAAGTAATGTATAGCGACCTATTGGACAGTTTTCTGGAATATAATAGGGTTTTTCCATTTCCTCGGATGCCAAGCGACAGACAAGGCCACTTTGCTTAAATACCGAGATAAATACATCATTGGCATAGATATCCATCTTTTTGACGGATTCTCCCTGGACATTAACTGTGCCAGTAAACCCTAAAGCGTCTTCTACTAATCCAGCGCGGGTTAGACGACGAGCGATTAACTTTCCTGCTAAAGCAATTCGATTCATCAGGGCGCTGATATCTTGAGCATCTGGTGAGAACTGAAGTTGCTGTAGAACATGACGTGATAAGGTTGTACAATCACGATCTAATGCCTGTGTTTCCTCCAGATGAATGTGGAGGTTTTCCTGGGTATTGACCATAAGTATTTAGTTCCTCCATATTAATTACATCCAGTGGTTAATAGATGATTTGTAAAGGCTTGATCTTTACTTGGACTTCTATGACTGGATATGTCTAACGTTTATCTATCTTATTTAGGCTTGAGCAAGAGGAGGCTAAATTTTATATGAACTTTAGATAGTTAGTCGCTTTTTGAAGAGTAAAAAGCAAATTTTAAAAGTCAAAAGTTAAAAATATCTAAACGTTTCTAGTTTTACACCTATGTCATTTCAGTTATCAGTACCTCTGCAATAAGAAGGCAAGAAAATACGGAATTCTGTTTTTTTTATCTCCTTAACAGGAGAGGCTTTAGACCAGGATTTTTCGGTAAAAAAAAGTTTGTGTTATCTACTAAAAAAAATATAGTAGTAACACGAACTTTGTATTATTTAGGAATAAGCAACAAGCGTAGGTTGGGTTGAGGAACAAAACCCAACAAAGAATGATACTTTAACCCTGGTCTTTAAAATAAAAGCCCAATGCAACACCTAGTAATGTTACTTGTGGGGTGATAATAATTGGTATCATTTCTCTAATAAACTGCTTATCTGATTGTGGAGAAATAGATGCCAAACCAATCAGAAGATAAGTAATCACTAACGATCCACCAAAAAATACTAAAAGTTTTTCAGCTATATTTTTTCTAGTCTTTTCCTGTTCAACTTTTACCCATTTATATATGTGTTTTTTATTTTCAGGGCTTAAGTCTTTATCAGAGATATAGTTCTGAATATACCTGTCAAAATCCGGTATATCTAGATTTTTTGTTTCTGGATTCTCTGGTATTCCTAGATAAAAAACGTTTTCTGGAATTTCATTTTCTTCAGGATTGAATTCTTGATTAGTTGTCATGAATAAATGAGGTTAGTAATTGCTAAAGTTGACAATTTTCACCCTCCCCAAGATAACTATTAAACAACTAACTACTAAGCTATTATCTGAAAACTACTTCCTTTACTGACTTATCAGAGTTCATAATTAGCACGGTAGAACCTTGCTTTATTTCCTTCTGAAAATACGCTTCAGTTGCAATAGCTTTCCTAAGTGCCTCATTTTGAGTAATGCCTTGATTAGTAGCAAGAAATTCTAACATTTCAGCTACGTCTGTTGGCAAAGTTACAGACATTCGCTTTGTAGGGGGACGGGATGCTTGAGTTGTTCTGTTCATTAAATAAATACTCCTCCAAGTATTTCTATATGGGCTTAAATACAATATACACTAAATTTTTGTTTTTTTGGTGTTTTTTTTACACCATTTTGGTGTTAATAAAGTAAAATTTTTTTTTGATAATATAAATTTGTTTTAAGATTACTATGTGTGTAGAGTCAAGCAAGTATGCTTTTAATTGAGAGTGTCTACCTACTCAATCAGGGCTTCAGAGGTTGTCTGAGAAGTCCCATTTGCTACATCCAAGCCCCCTAAATCCCCCAAAATTGGGGGACTTTTAGAAGCAAATTGACTCTCGTTCCCCCCAAAGTTGGGGGGCTAGGGGGGCAAAATTCAGTATCAGAAAACTTTTCAGATATCCTTTCAAGGATTCTCGCAGCAGCTCAAACAGTCTTAAGTAATTGGCAATATAAATTCTTCCTTTTATCAATGAATTAAAATTTTGATTAATAACAATTTGAAAAAAGAATGTTACAAATAACCAGGGGAATTAAAATAATTTAATCGGATTTATCTTTGATTAAAAAGGGATATTCAAGCTAATAAATTGTATTTAAACTATTTATTATGACTTCTGAACTCCTGTCTCCTGATTCCTGAACTGAAAAGTTTTGAAATTCTAACTCTTAACTCCTGACTCCTGACTCCTGTCTCCTGACTCCTGAAAATATGTTAACCATCTTACCTTTACTAATTTTATTAATTTTAATAGTATTATTATCTGCTAGCCTAAAAATGAATTTTGAATACCATAAATCGGTAATTTTTAGATTAGGAAGATTTAGTTATGTCAGAGGACCTGGTGTATATTTAACAATTCCAATAATTGACCAAATAAAACAAGTAGACCGAAGAACTATTACTGTTGATATTGAATCCCAAGATACAGTGACAAAAGATAGTGTTACTGTTGGTGTTAATGCTGTTCTTTATTATCGAATTCGGGAACCTGAAAAAGCCATAATTAGAGTCAAAGATTATAATTTTGCAACATCTCAAGCTGCCTTAACAACTTTGCGTAATATTATTGGGCAACATAAACTAGATGAACTACTTCAGGAACGAGATAAAATTAACGCTAAAATTTGTGAAATTGTTGACCAAATTACAAATCCTTGGGGTATAGAAATTGAACGTATCGAAATAAAAAATCTGGAAATTCCTAAACCAATGCAGCGTGCAATGGCAAAAGAAGCTGAAGCTGCAAGGGAAAAAAGAGCGCGTATGATTAAGGCCGAATCTGAGTATGAATCTACTATTAAACTAACACAAGCTGCACAGGAAATTGCTAAGTCTCCAGTAGCATTAGAACTACGTCGAATTCAGATGATTGCTGAGATTGGAACTGAACAAAATACTACTACTATTTTGATGATTCCATCTGATATTTTATCTTTAGCAAAAGATATTTCTCAGTCTATTTCATCAGAATAGATTCTATGGAATTACTTTATTTTAATGCATTCGTTAGTTTAGTATTTACAACTGGATAAAAATACTTGTATAGTGATTTTAAATAAGAATGGGATAGAGATAATTTTCTCAGTCATTTAAATCAAATTTTTAAGCCTAAGCAAGTGTTCCAGACTTAATTTAAAATACTATATCATCTTAGTTTAAATATTAAATTAGAAGGGAAAATGCAATTTCCAGAAGCATAAAGAAATAGTCAGGAAAATATCAGATAATTTACTGATGATTTTTTTTAGCTAATTCTTCAAGCTCTATAAGTTCATGAGAGAAATTATCGTGATACTTTCTTTGCTGGCTGCGAATATTAGCTAAATGAGATTCAATATTATTATTGTTTATTAATATTCCAAAATCATCAGGGATATTATCATTTCTTGATGGATAATTTAACACAATATCTAAGACTAAATTACCGAGTTCTTTTTTATAATGAGATGACTCGGTGTACCATTTCATTTGTTCTTGACTATCTTTGGCAGGAATAGTTTCAGTTGTTATACTATTATAACCTGTAAAATCAAACAGCAAAAATGGATCTTGATTAGGATATTGTTGATTGACTTGTTCAATAGTATTTACTAAATCTCTTTTCCATTGTTCAAAAATAGTATATTTTTCCAGCATTCTCATAACTTCTAAATGACGAGCATGAACAGGAGAAGTGAATATATATAGTTCAATATTATTTTGATGACATTTTTCAAGTATTTCTTTGAACAAAATCAATCTTTCTTGACTATAGGAAAAAAGTGAAGGTTGATCTAAAAACCAATTACTTAATTCGATAAAAAGTTCTCGATGAGGAATATATTCATCTTTAACTTGTCTAAATCCTTGTTTTGTATAAAACTTTTTTAGGCTAATACTGTTGAAGTTATATATAATTGTTTGCCAGGAATATCCAAAATTTTGAAGAGATATTAATCTATGTACATTGAGTAGCAAAAAGTATTTTGTAGCAAATCTAGAAGTGTTAAAATCTAGATTTAATTTTCTATGGTTAGAGAAAGCCAAAAAATCTAGAGATATAATAATTGTTTTAAGATTTTTATTCTGGAGAGCTAACTCAAAAACTTTGTGAATTTCATACATATTAGTCGCAATTAAGCCAGCGTTATATGTAGATTTATTAATTAAGCTAGGAGCTAAAGGATCTAATCCATATAAGGCTCTAGAAGTTCCTAATATTAATGTATCATGATCTTTTTTAGTAACATCAATAGATTTTGTAGTCCTCATTCCTAAAGTGTCTATCTTGGGTTTATAAGCATTAAAACCTTCAATTTCAACTAATCTAAATATGTATAGTGGATCAACAATTAAATTAAATAAAGCAACTAGGGATAAGTTTGTTATTATAGATAATATATATATATAGATATACTGTTTAAAATTTTTATTTGTCATAATTATATGAAATATCTATAGTGTTTGTATTTGAAATGTACTCTATAGATTGAGTTTTTTTATAAAAATAAACTCTGTATTTATTGCCTTATCTTCTTGTGATTGCTACTATTTAATCCTGTTTTCCCTCCTTGACTCTTGCCTATTCCCTATTCCTTATTCCTTCTATACCTTTTTATAACTTAGTTTCTACATTCTAGATAAAAACGTTATATATATAGTAGTAGTTATCATATTATTTTTGCTCTTCTCTAACTATTCATAATTACGATATCAGCTATGTCTTTTTCAAAAAATGTCTTGATAATATAGCTCTTATGGTGACAATTAATATAAAAATATTGTAGAGACATTATATAAAACATCTCTACATTTTGTTTGACCTGATGTCTAATGAATTAACAAATACATAAAAATTGGCTCAAACCTATTCAGTGGAGTAAATATTAATACTATTCTATAGTGATTGATTGAGGACCTTCACTTTTGTCACTATTTACTTCTGTATTAGAAGTAGTGGCAGTATAACCATTCTGCTTCTCAAGCCAACTTTTGACTGGATCGTCGTTAAGATTTAGTCGGAACATACCAGAGAAAAAACCTCCAAAAAAGGCAACTGGTTGTTCAATTAGTTCTTTTACAACTGGGGTTAATTCATCTAAAAACATAGAGTATTTCCTCTCGCTAAAGAATATTTATTTAATCAAATTAAATTATTCACTCGTATTCTAACGTACTGAATATGCAACTATCGTAGCGATCGCCTTAATCAACTTAATTAGCTTTTAATCGCAGTATCTACAAAGGTTGTGGACTTATGGAATAACTAAGATTAAGAAAGTAATCCACCTTCTACCTTCTGCTACAATTAACTATTCTGGGCTAGCTTGGCCTCCTGAGCAACCTGCTCAAACCGATCGTTGGCCAACTCTGCGATAACTTGCTGCGCTTGTGGCCCTCCTAGTTTATGCAAAGCTTGTACCAGTCTATAGCGTATTTGCCAATCACTATGGGTGGCAAAAGGTGTTAAGAAAGGAACAGCTTCTGGATTTCCTAGTTCCCCTAAAGCACTAATAGCTATAGTCTGTATCAGTTCATTCTCTGACTGGAGAGCATCTTCTAGTAAAGATAATGCTCTTGGTTCCCCCATTCCTCCTACTACTGCAACTATGCTCATTTTAACTAGCCATTCTGGAGTATTCTGGTAAACCTGTTGTAGGTCGTCAAAAGTTTCGGTAAGTTTTAATGCTCCTAAAGCATCTGCTGCCGCTGCTTGGACATCTGGCTCCGGATCGTTGAGCAAACAGTCTCGCAATATTTCTTGGGATATTGTTAAATTTTGTGTACCTAAGCTTGACATTTGGCTCACTGCAGCATACCTAACACGAGTATCTTGGTCTTTGATGGAAGTTTGAATTAATTCAAAAGCAGTAGCTACATCTATTTGACGTAATTGATTAACTCCACGCAAGCGATCGCCTAGATCCTCTGATATTAGTAGTTGCTGAATTGAATCTGGGGTAACACTCATTGCTATAAATTTTATTTTTTTATTTTCCTGGATTATCTGAACTATAAACTAGGGTAGATTTTCGATCCCCTGCCATAAGTTATTTTTAATTAAATCAAACTTAATCAGTTGCCATCGCTCTAATAATATCCCCACGAGTTATTATACCAATCACTTCGTCATTTTCATCTAGCACTGGTAACCGATGAATATCACGATCGTGCATGAGTTTAGCTGCTGCCGAAAGTGATTTTTCTGGTGTAGTAGTTAGGGGGTCTTTAGTCATTACTTCTCCCACAGTTTCTCCTAAAGCTTTATGAATTTGTTTTTCATAACGAGAAGGATTTTCTAGAAAAATTACACTATCTAGCAACATAATATAAGGTGGAGGAGTGACTCCGCTTTCTTGCCACATCAAATCTGTTTCTGATATAATTCCGACTAATTTTCCCTCTTCATTCACTACAGGAAGACCACTAATGCGTTGTTCTGCCAAGATTTTAATTGCCTCTTTTAAAGGCATTTCTGGTTTAACAGAAATTGGATTATTACTCATCACATCTGCTACAGTTTTAGTCATATTTACCTCAGATTTTGTTCTAGTTGGAGTAACTATGAAAGCGTAAAAAAGTAAAAATTTTCCTTTTTAGTTTTGGCTTCAATAGTAATCATAAAAGAATATACAACATATCATAATTGCACCTTTCTCAAATCAAAGCCTAAAATATAGCATAAAGCTATATTAAGAATTTTTGACTAATGTCAACATCTGAAGGCCAAAAATTAGAAGTTTCTGCTCGCGATCGCTGTGTATTTGTCTGCCAAAATACGTCTTGTCTGCGCCACAATTCTCAAGAAGTCCTCGAAACCTTTATAGCTGAGACAGAAAATGTAGTTGATGTTAATATTAAGGCCAGCGGTTGTCTAGGTCAATGTAGTACTGGCCCCACAGTAAGAGTTACCCCTGATGAAATTTGGTATTACCGAGTCCAACCTAATAATGTCCCAAAAATAGTTACAGAACATTTTCAGGGCAATAAACCTGTAGATGATATGCTTAATCCTAGGATTCATCCTCGTTTCTACTGATTGACATCCCCCTATTGCTCAAGTACAGAGGATTCCTATCTATGATTATGGTAGGAGTTGACGGCAGTTAACCCCTACAAACCTTAAGCCTTAAAAATAGTGTATAAATTCGTCTTTAGCGTAAATAAGCTTACGCTGACGTTAACTTTCAGCGTAGGAGTGCATCACAACAGCCATTCTTTAATTAATTTGTTAACTTGTTCTGGCACTTCATCATGAGGGCAATGACCTGCCTCCAAAAAGTATTCTGTTAACTGAGGATAATACTTACGAAACTGGGCACTTCTACTTTGAGTATTTATCCAAGGATCTGCTTTTCCCCATAGCATGAGCAAGGGACAGTTTAACTTGCCTAACAACACATCAACTTTTTCGCCAGATGGAGTTTTGAATATAGAAGCAAAGACTTTAGCGGCACCAGGATCGCAAGAAGGCCGATATATATCTTCTATTAGTTGGTCTGTAACAGCACTTTGGTCTAAATAAACTTTCTGTAGTGTTTTTCTGATAGTGCTACGTCGTCGCGTCCATTGAAATAATAAAAAACTAGGCCAATCTTGTAAGAGTAACCACTTTATACTTTGAGAAATAACTTTTCTCCACAACGGAGGTTTGGCAGTAGGCTGAGATTCACTAAAAGGTCCAGCACTGTTCAGTAATATTAAACCTGCTGTAGAATTTGGATATTGAGCTGCCACACACAATGCTGCATAACCTCCCAGAGAATTTCCTGCTAAGACCACAGGTCTACCAATTACTTCAGTAATAAAGTCATTTAGTTGTTCTCTCCATAGCTGACCACTATATTGCCAGTTTGCTTTTGTCGAACGTCCAAATCCTAGCAAATCGATCGCCCAAACCTGAAAAAACTGGCTCAGATATCCAATATTTTTGCGCCAATGGTCTGTTGACGCTCCAAAACCATGTATTAATAATATGGGTGGAGTTGCGGGATCGGACTTACCTGCACATACATAGTAGATGGACTGATCCCGCCATTGCCAATAACTGCCAGGAAGTGAAGCTGTGATAGAGGCTGATGTAGTTAACATATATAAAGTTTTGTTAAATTACATTAAGTATTGTATCAAAATTAAGGCGGGATCAAATTATTTCTAAAATATTTCTCGTCAGCGATAAAAATGTTTTAAAAAAAATCTAGGCCAAAAAAAAAGAAACCTAGTAGATATTAGATATTTTAAGTAGAAAATATATAAAGAATTTGCACTAATTTTGCTTAGGTACTTTATTTTTCTTAAGAGTTTTGATACTATAAAAATATGAAAGCAGGGATGCTTAATCAAGAAAAGATTTTTAACTGTACGAGGAGATTGACAAAGGTTTACTAAGAAAAGCTAGGGAGTTTTTTCAGTGATTGCTATCTCATCACGTCCACGTCTAATAAGTCAAAACTGGGTGACAATTAGTTTTGCTTCTACCCTCTATTTGTATCCGATTCTCGATCTTTTACTGGCAGATGTTCCTAAACATTGGCATCCAGAACTACGACTAGGATTACAAGAAGCGTTGGTAAATTCTGCAAAGCATGGCAATAATTTAGACCCCAGTAAGAAAGTTTTCGTTCGTTTTTCAATTGTACAAGACCAGTATTGGTGGGTGATTTCAGATCAAGGTCCGGGTTTTAAACCACCTTGTAAATCTAACCAAAATTATAGGCAAAATGCTACCTATCCTCCAGAAAATTATTGTGATGATGAAAAAGAATGTGGTCGAGGGATATATATTATCTACCAAGTTTTTGATTATGTTGAGTGGAATTCCAAGGGTACAGAGTTAATGCTATGCAAAAGAGTAAGAAATAACTCCAGATTACCCCTGGTTATATGAAGAATTTAAGTTAACTTCAACTAATTAATCCTTCTTGACTCCATGAGTTGGACATGGGGGAGCTGAAATAGATCGATCTAACCAGCTAATAGCTTGTTTGAGACGTTCGATCGCTTCAGTGGGTTGCGCCTTAATCAGAAAAACTAGGGCAGCTACAGTTAGCTCTAATGCACGGGCTTGGCGATTAGACTTAAGTCGATGCCAGTCTCTTTCTGAGATAGCAAGTCTTTGGGCTAAAGCTTGAGCTAATTCTAGTGTACTATACTCCTGTAAATCTCTTTCGTTAGGAGTACTGATTTTGTTAGTTGTGGTTGCAGAGGCTGAGTTAGAGTTAAGCATATTTTCCTAGATTAATGTTTTCAGGTAGAACTTACTATACTTATAGTATGCCAGCATGAATCCTCCTCCAGAACATTCTGAGAAAAAAATAAATGATGGGTGTTCAAATTCTGCACCAGTTGATGGGGAGTCAGAAGTTTCAGAGACTGATTTTGCACAAGCACTAGCAGAGGTAGAGCGTTCCTTTGCTGCTCTGAAAGAACGTTATTCGCAAGTTCAGTATTATCAGAGGCGAAAAGCAGAATTAAAGCATCGCTTAGAAGAAGTACGACCGGAAGTACGTCGCCAAAAAACTAATAAGTTACGAGAAGAGTTACAACAGATACAGACAGAATTAGAAACAATAGAATTAAACCTAGAGAGTAGTTTATTTAGTTGGAATAGCATAAAAGAACCATTTTGGCAAGCTGTGAGATTTGGCGGCTTAGGAATTGCGATCGGTTGGCTATTAAAATCTTGTGCTGGATGAAGTTAGGTTTTGGTTCTGAAAAACCTGGTATTGCATATTAATCTGCTTTGATGATACAGTTGCTGTACTTGAAGTGAAGAAAACTAATGACAACCGCAGCGAACTACTATGAAGTTCCCTTAAAAAGGCTAAATTCAGAAAATACGCAAGGAGTTAGGAGTCATCTTCAAATTCTGTGAAGATGTGAAAATAGATTTGTGCAAATGGCCTACTCAAGGAAAACAACCTCTGATTGCCAACAGCGGTGATGGAAAGGTTATTGAAGAGGAATTAAAAGTCTATTGGCGGGGTGATTAACTGTTAAACTTAAACCGTAGAAAATAGTTGTAAAATGCATAACAATGTTGTAATATCAAAAAAGTAAGAGAGAGCGTGGATTTAGGCAATGAATGATTTTGGCCATTATAGTAGTCATGCGTGGCCACAACAAAATTTAAGAGTTAGTAGGTAATGAGAGTCGTTGACAGACATATAATTAGACGAACACATAAGTATTGGCGGGTGTGTGATGAGTTAGCTTTTAAGTCAAAAAACCTGTACAACTTGGCTAACTATTATTGTCGTCAGCAATTTTTCACGACAGGTAGTAGTCTTGATTTAACCAAGCTCTACCACTTGACAAAAAATAGTGATGCTTATAGAGCCTTGCCAACTAAAGTTTCAAAACAAATCATTAAATGTTTAACCACATCATGGCGTGGATATTTTCAAGCTATAAAAGAATGGTCAAAACATCCACAAAGGTTTCTAGGTAAACCAAAAATACCAAAGTATAAGGACAAAACCAAAGGTCGAAATGTAGTTATATATTCAAAGGAATCAGTCTATAAAGCCCCTTTGAAAGAGGGTATTTGTCACTTATCTATGAGTGAGATCAAAATACCTGTAGTGGTTGAGTCTGTAGTTGAAGTGAGGATAGTACCTGCAACTGGCTGCTATGTAATTGAAGTTGTGTATGAAAAAACTGAACAACAACGGATAGAGTCTACATATATAGCAGGAATAGATTTAGGGATTGATAGATTAGTTGCTCTAGCTACAAACAAGCCTGGTGTGAAACCTCTGCTTGTTAATGGGAAGCCACTAAAAAGCGTCAATCAGCTTTACAACAAGCGAAAAGCTAAATATCAAAGTGTTCTCAAGGGCCAGAAAAAAACTAGCCGTAAGATTGAAGCGTTAACCTATCACCGAAATCGTTTTGTTTCCAATTATCTGCATAACACCAGTAAATTAGTGGTTGAGTATTTAACCACAAATAATATTGCTACTGTAGTCATAGGCAAAAATGATAATTGGAAACAAGGTGCAAACATGGGCAAAAAAAATAACCAAAATTTTACTCAAATACCACATTTTAAGCTAGTCAAACAGATAACTTATAAGTGTGTGTTAGCAGGAATTAAAGTGATTGAGACTGAAGAAAGTTACACCAGTAAAACTTCTGCACTTGACCTAGAATTGCCCTGTAAGCATGAATTGTATGTGGGAAAACGAGTCAAACGTGGTTTGTTTAGAAGTGCCACAGGTAAAGCGATCAATGCTGATGTCAATGGCAGTATTCAGATAATCAGAAAGAAATTCCCAGAGGCATTTAGTGCCGAGGGAATAGTGAGCTGCGCCGAGAGCGCCAGTGTTGGTTAATCCAATATCAAGATATTAAGCTGTCACGATTTTCTACAGTTTAGTTCGTACGGTAACGCGTAAGGTTTTATCTGAACCAAAAAGTAACTCCAAGTATGTTTTGGTAGATTGGTTGAGTGCTCATCTGGATGCAGGAGAAGCTTTGATATCTAAAAATGGCGAACCGAGTATATTTCTTCAGATGGTAGCAAAAGCATATCAATTCAGCCTAGAGTATAGCATACTACTACTATCTCACTTTTGGCACAGGAAGTAGTATATTAAGAGAAAACAAGGAAGTATCTATGCGACCATAGACTGCTTACAGCGGTTTTCATTTCAGTAGACTACAGTAGGGGCGTTAAGGTAGTTGTGCGTAGCTAATGGCCATTTGCGTTCCGCAAAGCTGCGCTAACGCCCTGACAGGGTTTTGGTTATGACGTGAGGTAACAATCACGCGCCCTGTAGGAACGTTCCATGGAACGTCCCTACAGTGGTCTACCGTGCAGGAAAACCGCTGTCAAGTAAAAATATTACCATATCGTTGCAAATTTTCCGAGGCTGATACAGAGGTATTTTATGATAGCGAGGATAGCCTGTATCGAAGTTTTTGGGACTCTGAAGGCAGTTTACACTGGGGCTATTTTGAGAAATTAACTACGGCCCAAACTGAAGACTTTATCAAAATAATATGGGTCGCGTAACCCCGCCTTTTAAGGCGTAATATTTTTGGAGCGGGGCTTAAATCCCCGTTACAAAAATAACTTCTGACTCTCTTGGTGCGCATTCCCTTGCGACTGGCGTCGTCGCGGGGTCGCACCGCTTCTGACTTCTGACTTCTGACTTCGTTAACCCCGCCTACAAACGCTGGAATGAATATATGCTTTTCCAAAGTGGGATAACAAAAGACTCCAGGGTACTAGACCTTGGTTGTGGTAACGGCAATACTGCTATATGGCTATCCCAAGAAACAGGGTGTGAAGTAGTGGGAGACGACAACCCTGCTGTCCGAGAAGTGATCGAAAGCTTTTCTTGGAGTTTGGTAGCCAGGGAGGAGTTTAACATCTTTGATACGGAAGCCATGTATGCTATGGTTTTGAAAAAGGATTAATTGCCTTTGAGTCTGACCTCCTCAATAAACGAGGTTAAAACCCTTTTAAAACCCTTTTAAAACAAGCTTTATAAGGGCAAAAATTGAATTCCCGAACGGGTCTAATAATCGAGTTCTCTAGCAAGTAAACCAACGATAATAAAGATGGCAACAATTAAACTGATGCACGCCAAGCTTCATCGCGTCACCGTGACTGAGGCAAATCGCAACTATGTGGGTAGCATTACCATAGACCGAGAGTTATTGGAAAAGGTGGGAATATTACCCCTAGAAGAAGTGGAAATCGTAAATATTGATAATGGCAATCGCTGGTACACTTATGTCTTACCAGGAGAACCTGGAGAAGGTCAGATTTGTCCCAACGGTGGCGGGGCCTTGCTGTGCCAACCTGGAGATATCTTGATTATCTGGGCAAACGAGGAAATAGAGCGATCGGAAGTCTTGCGTCAGGGACACCAGGCGCGAGTGCTAATCGCCGACGAAAATAACCAGCCTAAGGAAGTTTTCTACCAAACCCTTACTCCGAATGGGGAGACTTTGGAATATAACGGTTATGAAACAGGGAACGGTAAACAATTGACTAATTTCCCATTCATGGTAGAGGTGTAAAACTGGGGAAAAATTGAATTGTAAATTGGCCGATCACCTAATTCTGAAAAGCCAGACAAGCACGACATTCAATTGCGCTCGACAGCCTTGAAGTTACCTGGACGATAAAGATATGTGTGGAATAGTTGGATTTTTTGGCTCAAATTTACCAGGCTTTGAAGACGCATTGTCAATCTTAGCTCATCGCGGACCGGATGGTACCAGTAGCATTTGCCAGGAAAACTATGCTTTAGGACATAATCGTCTTGCCATTATTGATGTAGAAGGAGGACAGCAACCATTATACGATCCGCAGAGCAAATTATACGCTATTGCTAACGGAGAAATTTATAACCATCAACAATGGCGCGAACGCTTGCAGGGAAACTACAACTTCTCAACGAACAGCGATACGGAAATTCTGCTACCGCTCTACCAAAAGTTTGGCACTCAGATGCCTCAAAAACTCAGAGGTATGTTTAGCTTTATCTTGGCTAGCGATCGGGAATTCTTTGTCGCGCGTGATCGCTTAGGCATTAAACCTTTATACTATGCTCAAAGTGAAGAAGGTTTATTTTTTGCTTCGGAAATCAAAGCTTTAATAAAGCATGGCGAAAAAATTCAAGAGTTTCCTCCAGGACATTATTACCATTCTAATGAGGGTTTACAACCCTACTACGATTTTCCCGAAGTCGATGTGTTTTTAGAAGATGTAGAGGTGATTTTAGAAAAAATTCGCCAAGGACTTTCTCAAAGTGTCCGCAGGCGTTTAATGTCTGACGTTCCTGTAGGAGTATTTCTCAGTGGAGGACTTGATTCTAGCATTATTGCTGCCTTAATGAAGCGAGAACTGTCAGAACTACATTCTTTTGCCACCGGATTTGCTAACTCTCCAGATCTGAAAGCAGCAAGATTAGTAGCAGAATATTTAGGAACAATTCATCACGAATATATTTACTCAGAAGCAGAAATGCTTTCTGTTCTACCCGAGGTAATTTACCACTTTGAATCCTATGATCCCGCTTGGATAAGAAGTTGTGTACCTACCTACTTGCTATCTCATCTTGCTAGCCAATATGTCAAAGTAGTTCTTGGAGGAGACGCATCAGATGAGTTGTTTGCTGGCTATAGTTATCTAGCTGATTACAATGATGGCAAGACGTTAAATCAAGAATTGGTACATCGGATTAAAGGATTACATAATCTCAACTTGCAAAAAGTAGACAGACTGACAATGGCTCATGGTTTAGAAGCAAGAGTTCCTTTTCTAGATATAGACTTTGTGGAAATGGCACTAACTATAGATCCTACCCTCAAGCTTTACCAGAAATTTGGCATTGAAAAATGGTTGCTCCGTAAAGCTTTTGAAGACTATTTACCCCCAGAAATAGTTTGGCGAGAAAAGATGGAATTTGCTCATGGTTCTGGTTCCTCTAAAGTTTTAGCAGCTCACGCTGAGGCTACTATTTCTGACCAAGATTTCGATCGGGCACGCTTTCGGGGAGACCCCATAAAAAGTAAGGAGGAATTACTCTACTACAGGATTTTTGAGCAGTATTTTCCTCAGCCATTTGCCGTCAATTTAGTTGGCAAGTGGGATCGAACTTTCCATTGAAGGAGCACTCAGCACTCAGCAATCAGCAATCAGCTTTTCACGGTGTATAGTGGGGGATTCAAACCCCCATTAACACGCACCACTAATTTTTCAAAAAAAAGTGGGGGACTTAAACCCTTGGATTTTTAGCTGATAGCTAAATGCTGTTTGCGCAGCATTCCGGAACGGAAAAGCTAATAGCTAGTTAACAGTTCAATATCTTAGTTAAATTCAAGAAAAAATGGCGACTACAGTCAATTACTATGATGTTCCCTTAAAAAGGTTGAATTCCCAAAATGCTCTGGGATTAGGGGTTGTATTCACGGATTTTGAAAATGCAAAAATAGAGTTATGCAAATGGCCAGCTACAGGAAAACGACCTCTAATTTCCAAGGGGGGTTACGGTACTGTTATTGAAGAGGAGTTCAGAGTCTATTGGAAGGGTTCGACCATATTTTCTGCCGGTCATCAGAATGCTCGCGGTGGTCCTGCGGGTAAGATTGTATCCGAACCAGGAAGTAACTCTAAATATCTTCTGGTAAACTGGCTGAGTGCCCATCTAGATGCAGGAGAAGCTTTTCTGCCTAAAAATGGCGAACCAAGTATATTTCTTTTGGCTCCTCCTAAAGAAGATGTCAAACCTGAAGATTTTGTAGCTCTTTATTCAGATGGGAGTTGCGGCATATCAATACACCCTGGAGTATGGCACACAAATCCTCTATCACTTTCAGAAAAAGAAGTAGTTTATCAGAGGAAACAAGGCAGTATTTATGCAACAATCGATTGTGTCTTAACCAAAGAGCATAATACTTGGTTAAAAATTCCTTTAGATCAACCGCAAGACGGTTAAACTGCTCTATTCTATATTATCAATAAAAGGAGTAATATGGTCACATTAGTTCAGCAACTCAAATCGGCTTTTCGCATCCAATCGGTTACTACCGTCGATAACGGGGTGCAAATTACTTGGAAAGATGGTCACGAAAGCTTTTATCACAACCTCTGGCTGCGGGATACTTGCCACTGTCCCAAATGTTTCCAACCAAACACATTAAGCCTCAACAGTGGAGAAGGAGAAGGACACGACCCCCTGAAAATGCCACTAAATCCGATAACTGAAACGGTCAAAATAGACCGCGACGGAAATTTAGATATCATTTGGGGTGGTGAAGAACCGGGACATCATAGCGTCTACGATCCATCTTGGCTGCGAGTTCACTGTCAAAAAGACCCGGCTATCAAACAACGACGAAAACCCCAGTTGTGGGATTCGTCAGTGTCTATCCCCCATTTCGATTATAATGAAGTAATGAGGGATGATGAGACACTACTGCTTTGGTTGGATAATATGCTAGAACTGGGAGTGGCGATCATTGACGGTGTTCCCAAAAATCAAGAAGCTTTTCTGGCGCTGGTAGAGCAGGTCGGACCCATTCAGCAACGATATCATCCAACTCATATCTTTACCTTAGATACAGCCAACCAACTTGCGGGGAAGATTCACCACGCCTATAAGTACCTGAAACAGTTGCCCAATCATACCGATCACATCTCCTACAAGGTTCCTCCCAAACTTCAATTTCTCGGATGTATTGAATACGAAAATCCTGACAATGACAGACAAGGATATTCCACTCTGGTAGATGGTTTCAAAATTGCTGAAGTTCTGAGGACTCAGCAGCCAAAATATTTCGAGCTACTCACCCAAGAGTATATATCAACAGCTCGCAGACGGCTGGGTGTAGAGGAAAAAGTATCTGATCAGGAAAAAGGCACTAAGAAATACCAATGGGAAACCTATCATCGCCAGCACGTCATTAATTTGGATGAAAATGGCGAAGTTTACCAGATTCGTCACAATGAAAAAGACCGGGCGCCCCTTGATGTTTCCCCGGACAAAATTCAAGACTTGTACGCAGCCTACCAAGCATTTACTGCCCTAGCTGAATCTCCAGAGTATAATGCCGAATTTCTGATCGCTCCCGGACAGGTATTGGTAAATGATAACTGGCGACTGCTCCACGGACGGACGGGTATTCACAATCCCCAACTGCGACGAGTTTTACTGGGAGCGTATATGAAGCCAGAAACATTCCGCAGCCGACGGCGACTGTTGCTCGGGAAAAAAAGTGGGATGCCAGATATGTGGTTAATGGGATGTTCAGACCGCGCTTTAGAAATTCTGGCAGAGCGCATGACTGCTTAAACTAGTATATCTTCCATGGATTAAAGTCATATAAATTTTGGCTTATTGCTGGTGCGGGTCACACTTATGATGGTTTTTGGTATCACCCTGGAAAAAATTTTGATCCCTGGTTCGGTATGACCTTATACCGTGGAAGCAACACTAGTACAGCTTCCACGAAACAAAGCTAAGTTTAATATTTAGCCAATTTTAGGTCTGCGTCATGCTTTGAGAAAGTCCATTAACTTATTGATGAATCATGGATGTGGCACTAGATAAAGGTTAACTTTAGCAAGGTGAAAACAAATGAAAAAAGTTCCAACAATAGGATTAGTTGAAGTCCCAGAAGTCCAGGTACGCGGAGCAAATGATGGAATCGGTTACCGAGAGAGATTGCCTTTGATTAGCAAGCAAATTCTCATCTCTAACTTGCGTGCGGGTGGATTTGATGCTAGACTGGTGAACCTCTTAGAGGGAGACGATGAAGAAGAATACGGTGAAGTTGAGTGGGGCGGTCAAACGCTTAAAAAAGTTCTGGTTGGGCGAAAAATTACCAGTGTTGACCCTGATGCTTGCGATGCTTGGGGGGTGACGATGAACTTTACTCGTCAGCGCGAGGCAGCTTGTCTGACCGTCAAATATTTGGCTAGCACGGGAAAGCCTGTAGTGGTTGGAGGGTCTGATGCTATTGCCGCGCCGGATGCCTATTTTAAAGCAGGCGCAGCAGCAGTTGTTAAAGATAAATCTGGGGGAGCAAATTGGCCTATATTCGATCACGTACTGGAAAAACCAGAGCGAGAAGAACTATCGGGTGTCCTCTTCCCTGACGGTACTGAATACCGAAAACGCTTTCCCGGATTGCATCCCGAAGATTGGCCGCTGCCATCTTTAGATGTCGTGAAGGAATGTTTTGGGATTGGACTTTCCTATAACACCGTGCGATTGGATCCTCAAGGTTCCGTGTTTGCAGATATAGGCTGCGATCGCAAGTGCGACTTTTGTCAGACGCCAAGTTATCGTTTGGGATATCTGCGTATGTCACCACAAAGAACCCTCAAGTGGTTTGAACTTCAGAAGGAAGCAGGCTCCCGTGGGGTTCAAAGCCAATCAGACCAATTTCTGGGACGGATCTTATTTGAAGGCGGACGTCAGGAAATTCTGGATATTCTCAACGGACTGCGAGAGCGGGAAATTCCCTTTGCTTGGGTGAATGGTGTCGAACTGAAGAAGGCTACCTTGGGCCGAGGTATTCGTCCTGATGGGGATATGACTCCTGATGATGAACTGGTACGAGCAATTTGGGGTTGGGACGGTAAAGTAGGCTGCTATCATGCCTTTATTCCTGCGGAACGTCCGGTAGAAGGTAAGGAAGCTTATTATAAGCTGATGCCCTGGAGAGAGCATTGCAACATGATGCGAGCGATCGTCCGCGCAGGAGTGCCGTTAATTGGCTATGGTGTAATTATTGGGTTTCCCGACGATAGCCATGAAAGTTTGCGTCGCCTTGAGGAGGCTCTATCTACTCTCTACCAAGAGCTAAAGGCAATAAATCCCAAACTGATTTTTAGAGTGAGACCCTATTCAGTCAGTCCTATTGTGGGAACTCCCGCAGGGCAACAAATCAGGGAATCGGGTTTGTTGGCATTTGACGATCCAACAATTATTGGAGGATTTTGGACGCCTTGTATCAATACGAAGCATCTTAGCTATTTAGAGCTTTCAGATTGGCAAAATCGTTTGCTGAAAATTGGGGATAGCCTTAGGGGCTTCAATCTCACCAGGAAAAATAGCGATAATAAGGATTAACGTTTAAGTAACCCGGCGGGAAGTCCCGCGCTGTAATTTTCAATGAGCGCGCCGTATGGGAAAGCCGGGCACCAATGTGTGTAGTTCGTCCTGATTTTTGATATAATAACGAATGTAGATATAAAGGTCTATTCTAGGATGCTACTGAAATATAAGTACAAGCTCAAGCCCCATAAAAGTCAAGGGGTTATTATCGCTAATTGGTTAGAATTGGCAAGAATACAATATAATTATCGTTTGGCTCAAAGGTTGAATTGGTTTGAATCAACACGCACACCAGTAAATGCCTGTCCTTTAAATGTTTCAGTAGTACCAGTAGACCAAATTTATCAAAATATCCCCGAATTTAGAGTACAAACACGGGATGGCAGAAAGAAAGATAGTGATGGCAACCCAGTAACGAAAAAAGGTGATAAGCATCCTAATATCATAAATGGTTATGTAGTTTGGGAAACAGTACAGTTAGCAGACCTAGCACAAACTAAAAAGCTATTTCCGTATGGACAAATCCATACACTCCCAGGTTTTACAGGATGTTGTTCAGCGTGTACAAACTACCATGGATAACTATACCTTACCTGACAAAAACGGTAAAACCAGTGGGAGGCCGAAATTCAAAGGGAAGCATTATTATAATTCGTTCAGTTATCCTCAGTTATCAAATTCTCATCTTGTCAAAAATGCCAACGGTCGTTTTTGTATAAATCTACCAAAGATTGGTTTAGTCCCCTTTGTCTACAATCGCCTAATACCAGGAGGATTCAAGGTCAAGACAGGTACAGTAATTCGCGAAGCAGACGGATGGTATATTAGCTTCACCATAGAAGATAAGACTGTACCTTTGAGGAGTGTAGAAATTCAACCCACCTCAGATAACTCCAAAGGTATCGACCTAGGATTGTTGCACTATGCTGTTACATCTGATGGAGAATTTATAGAAGTTCCTAAATTTTTCAGATTCTCTGAGCATCGCTTATCTAAACTACAGGTGAGATTAGCTAAAAAACCAAAACATTCTCATCCTTGGAAGATTCTCAAGGGTAAAATAGCAAAACTCCATCAACTAATAGCTAGGCAACGACTCGACTGGCAATTCAAACTTGCTTATCATTTGTTCAGTGACTGTCAGGTGATATTTTTAGAAGACCTGCAAATAGCTTCTTTAGTCAGACGTTGCAAAGCTAAATTAGGTGATAATGGTCAATTTTTGCCCAATGGTCAGTCAGCTAAATCAGGGCTAAATAAGTCTTTGCAAGATGCAGCAACTTATCAATTTCTTGAAATCTTAGAGTATGTTGCCTGGAAGTTAGGCAACAGAATTATCAAAGTAGACTCAAAAGGTACGTCTCAACATTGTTGGGAATGCTTGAGTAAAGTCCCCAAAAGCTTATCAGAACGCTGGCATTCATGCCCTAAATGTGGTCAAGAGCTAGATAGAGACTATAACTCACCCACCCCTCTAGCTCCCCTCCCGGGAGGGGATGGGGGTGGGTTGGATTATTATCAACACAGGAGGAGGACATCACTTCTGTAAAAACTGCGGTCAAGGCTTCCTTGGCTGAAGAATCCCGCGCTCTCCCGTAGGGGAGCGTCGGGAGTATGTCAAGTAATCTATTTAGAATAATATTGAGGTGTAACATGACAGCAGTATTGCAACAACTCAAACCTACCTTTCGCATTGAATCAGTGGTAACAACGGACAACGGTGTCAACATTACTTGGAAAGACGGTCACGAAAGTTTTTATCATAACCTTTGGCTTTTAGATAGCTGTCGGTCTCCTAAATTCTTTCACCGAGATACTTTGAGTATCAGCAGCGGGCACGATGTGCTCAACATGCCTTTAAACCCAACTCCCGAAGAGGTTAAGCTCGATCGCGAAGGCAATTTAGATATTATTTGGGGTGGCGACCAAACAGGTCATCAAAGTGTCTTTGATGCCTCGTGGCTGCGGGTTCACTGCCAAAACGACCCGGCCTTGAAGCAACGCCGCAAACCTCAACTGTGGGACTCGTCTGTGTCGGTGTCTCATTTTGATTGCTATGAGGTGATGAACGATGATGGAGTATTATTGTCGTTCCTCAATAAAATAGTCGATATGGGAGTGGCAATAATTGACGATGCTCCGAAAAACGAAGAAAGCTTCCGGGCATTGATAGAGCGAGTAGGACCGCTCCGGCAACGATACCATCCTACCAACGTGTTTGCGATGGATAGAAGCAACAAAAAGGCTCAGGCTATCCAACATTCCTATCAAGTGGGAACTTTAAGAAATCATACGGATGTTACTGCTTATGACATTCCTACCGGGCTGCAATTTCTCGAATGTATCCTCTACGAGAACCCAGATGGCGATCGCCAGGCTTATTCTACGGTCGTTGACGGTTTCAAACTGGCAGAAGTTATCAAAGCAGAAAATCCATGGTTTTTTGAATTGCTAACTACGGAATATATCCCCGCAGGTCGTAAGCGACTTTCAGTGGAGGAGAAACTGGGCGAACATGAATCTAGTGCCCGTAAGTACGAATGGGATGCTTATCGGCACAACCATGTCATTAATTTGGATGAAAATGGGGAGGTGTATCAGATTAGGTACAACCACAATACACGAGTACCCCTGGAGGTTTCTTACGATAAAATTCACGACCTCTTGGCAGCCTATAAGCGATTTTCTCAATTGTTGCAAGACCCTGAATATAATGCCGAATTTTTGTTAACTCCAGGACAGGTATTAGTGGTTGATAACTGGCGAGTGCTTCACGGGCGAACTGGTATTTGGAACCCTAATCTACAACGAATTTTATTGGGTGCTTATTTAGAAGAAGAAAGTTTCCGCTGCCGACGGCGAGTTTTATTGGGGGACAAAACGGGGATGTCTGACTTGTGGTTAATGGGATGTTCGGATCGTGCTTTGGAGATTCTGGCAGACCGACATTTATAGAACCCCTAAACGGATCTCATAGATTGGGAGTGTGGGAAGTGTGGGGAGAGGGGGGAGAGGGGGGAGACGGGGAGATGGGGAGATGGGGAGATGGGGAGATGGGGAGGAGGCAAATTTCTACCTTTTCCCCCTCCAGTTGTTTCTCTAGCTTCTGGGTTCTGCACCCGCCGCAGCCAAAAACCCGTACCGCGCGCAAAGATACGGTTAGGGGTTCTATAAATAAATGATGAAGGAGTCAGGAGTCAGGAGTCAGGAGGGAAGAAAGAAGAAGAAAGAGAAAGTTTTTTTTATCACTAATTATCCGGACATGATATTACAGCGCTTTTCAGATTGATGAACCACATCGTCATAACCAAAACCCTGTAGGGGCGAACTGCCGTTTGCTTCGCATAACTATCGTTAACGCCCCTACTGTGGTCTACCCACATGAAAACCACTGTAAGACTCAAACATAGTGATAGTTGGAAGACTTAAAATTTTAGTTTTTTTTAGACCTCTTGCAAAATTTTTAATTAAATTAATTTAAGAGCTGAAATAAATAATTTCATCTCCCTATTCCCTTACTTTTGCAAGAAGTCTTTTGAATATGGCTGAAGCTCTAGGAATGGCAAAAAATGCCAATTTCTAGGGCTTTTTTTGACAAAGAAAAACTTTATTTGATTGATAGTTTATGCTAAACTTTATATAATACCAAAAAAAAATCAAAATAGCAAGTCTGATAGATAGGATTAAAGAAATGACAAAGCAACGAATTGCCGAAATATTAAGAAGCGGTAAACCTGATACCAAAGTAACAATTCAAGGGTGGGTACGCACTAAGCGAGAGTTGAAAGAATTTGCTTTTGTAGAAGTTAATGATGGTTCATGTTTAGCTAACCTACAGGTGGTATTAAATCCCGAAATACCAAATTATCAAGAAAGTTTGCAGCAAATGAATACTGGTGCATCGGTGGAAGTAACGGGTATTTTGGTAGAGTCGCCAGCAAAGGGACAAAGAATTGAACTTAAGGCAGAAAAGGCGATCGCTTATGGTGATGCTGACCCTCAAACTTATCCTTTGCAGAAAAAACGTCATTCTTTTGAGTTTCTCCGCACTATTGCACATTTGCGAGGACGAACTAATACTTATGGATCGGTTTTTCGAGTGAGAAATGCTTGTGCTAATGCTGTGCATCAATTTTTTCAAGAACGAGGTTTTTTGTGGGTTCATACTCCTATTATTACTGCTAGTGACTGTGAAGGAGCAGGGGAAATGTTTACAGTTACTAATTTAGATTTAAAGAAAGTTCCATTAACAGAAAAACAAGATATTGATTTTAGTCAAGACTTTTTTGGAAAGCCTGCTTTTCTGACAGTTAGCGGTCAGTTAGAAGCGGAAATTATGGCAACTGCTTTTAGTAATGTTTATACGTTTGGTCCGACTTTTAGAGCAGAAAATTCTAATACTTCTCGGCATTTGGCTGAGTTTTGGATGATTGAACCGGAGATGGCTTTTTGTGATTTGGTAGGGGATATGGATTTGGCTGAGGAATTTCTGAAATACATTTTTAAATCTGTTTTGGAAAGTTGTCCGGAAGATATGGAATTTTTCAATAAACGGATCGATAAAACAGTTTTTGAAACGGCGGATACGATTATTAATAATAGTTTTGAAAGGATTACTTATACTGAGGCTGTTTCTTTATTGGAAAAGACGGATAAAAAGTTTGAATATCCGGTAGAGTGGGGTTTAGATTTACAGTCGGAACATGAACGTTATTTGTGTGAGGAATTGTTTAAAAAACCTGTGATTGTGACTGATTATCCGGCAAAAATTAAGGCTTTTTATATGCGTTTAAGTGATGATGGTAAGACGGTTAGGGCGATGGATGTTTTGGTGCCAAAGGTAGGAGAAATTATTGGTGGTTCTCAGAGGGAAGAACGTTTGGATATTTTGGAGAAAAGGATAGATGAACAGGAGATGAATAAGGAGGAATTATGGTGGTATTTAGATTTGCGTAGGTATGGTACTGTGCCTCATGCGGGGTTTGGTTTGGGATTTGAAAGAGTGGTGCAGTTTATGACAGGAATGGGGAATATTCGAGATGTGATTCCTTTTCCGAGGGCGCCTTTAACTGTAGATTTTTAATCTACATTCTGGATGTCAACTTGTAACATTAAAAGTAGTCTAGTAGTGGACTGTTTCAGCTAAAATAGTTCATTAGGGAGTAGGGTAGTGGCGTGTCAATACTAAAATTGTGGATTACTAGCAACCTAGAAGACCTCTCCCCCAACCCCTCTCCTGCGAGGAGAGGAAAGAAGTCCCTTCCCTCCCTTGCATAGCTTTCAACTAGCTTGTCACCCCGTGAGGTGGTAAACTGAAATCGACGCACCTCGGCAGATCGCTGAAACGCTGATTCTTTGGCTGACCTGCGTCGATGCCTTACCCAATAGTCGCTACCCTACCCTTGGGAAATTCAGCGTCCTGAAGAACTAAACTATGCTTCCCGCCAACCTTCAATTCAATTTAAATATGTTTCAAGATTTTCAATTTGACCAATTCTATTACTCTTATTGAGTTGACATTTATATAGTCTATCATAAAATGTAGTGTCTACTTGACGCCAACTTATCCAACCTATCTCACCGGTACTTGAAAATTGATTATTTGTGAAGATGTAAGCTACTAACTTAGGAACATTGTTGATTGAAATTATACAAAAATCGTCCTGAGCGCCAACTATATTATCATCTTGATACACCATAATTTGAAATGGATTATTATTGCGCAGCTCTGTTTGAGTTTCATCGTCAAGAGAGTCATAGAAATTTTTAAATTCGTCTTGTTCGTTCTCGATAAGGTATCTATGACTAACCGAAGTCTGGAAAAAATCTTTTAACTTATTTTGATCCGACAGTTTCTTAAGAAAGTGTAAGGTACAAATTGCATTTACCGTACCTTTATTGTACAAATCAGTTAAAGTTTCAAAATCTGAAAAAGCGATTTTCCCTTGCTTTAGGTCATTGCTATTTTCTATTATTTTTTTAAGGCTATTTATTTCTGAAATAACATCAGGAATATTTTCCTTTTGCTGCTTATTCTCAATGTAATCACGATCCAAGATAGCTACTAGACCTTCAGCATCGCTGATAAGTAAATGGTTAAATAGTTGTTCTTTAAAACTTTCTAAATATTCTTCGTATCCTTTTTCCCAATATATTGATTGTATCTCAAGCCCATCTTCTATATCTGCACCATTATTCGTATTCCATTTTACTACAAAAAAACCGATATTTTGGGTCTTACCATATCGAGATTTTGACACAACTTTCCAGGTTTCAATACACTTATATTCAGGTTTTTTTTGACTCATATTAAGGTCATAGCTGTCAGTAAATTCATATTTTGAAGTAGCCTCCTGTTGTCTGGCGTGGCTTTGATTACTACTAATACCAGCTTGTATACTATTCTGTATATTGAAATTCCATCCAGCTTCTCTTAACTGTTTACTTTCATTTATATCTTTAGTTTCTACTACTATAGTAAAGCTTATTTCATTTTCATCTTTGCCAGCATAATGTTTCTTCTCTCGCTCGATCTTAATTATTGAAAAACCATCACCAGTGGATTTATCTTTGGTTACCCATTCGTAGACTAAAGATAAACATGAAGCTAAGAGCAAGCTTAGAGGTAATAAAGACTTCCAAGCACCTTCACTTAGAAGCATTTGTTGTAAATATGTCAGGTTATTCTCACTGGATATTTGTCCACTTTTATCAAGAAATAAATCAAAGCATAATATATACTCTTCATTACTGTTTAAGGGTGTAAATTTGTACCACAGAGTTCTGATTACATTAGGCTTATTATTTTCATCGTTGACATCTATATAAATACCAGTAATTCCTGAAGTATTGTCGTATCTGTCTCTCTCAAAAAATTTGACATGATAGTTCTCTTGAGTAGCTCTATACCACGGTCTAGTTTGAAAATCTACTCGTTTATAATCTTGATTGCTCGCTGGATAAGATATTAAAAAGCCAGTATTTACTTTAAGAATGTAAATGTTATTTATCTTCATATCTGGTATGAGGCTAGAGTAACCCTGATTGTTAGTGAAATAATCAATGATAACTTTGCTAAAATTACGTAAATTATCTATACCATTGCCATTATTATTTTGTATAAGAGGATTGCTAAATTTTTCAACCATTAGCTTAGTAAAAGCTTGAACAACTTTGTCATTGCGACTTTGTTGTTTTTTCTGATTTCTATCAGTATAATTGCTACTGCTATCTTGTAAATTATTAAAGTCGATCAACCTAGTATGACTATAATAAACATTTATGGACTCACGAGTTTTTTCTATCTCCCATGGAACTGAATCATTTTGTAATGCAGCAGTATTGTCAACTATAGCTGATTTATATTGATCGTAATTGTTATTTATGGCATTGTTAAAGTTTGAATCGTAATTCTCTGTCAATTGCTTTTGTACCTCTTTTACAAAATCAGAAAATACTTTAGTGTATTTTGTGTCTTCATTCAGAATTTCATACCATAAAATGCTTTGTTTATACTCCTTATTACTTTTGACAAGGTATCCCAAACCTACAGTGATAGGAATGGAAACAATCAAAGAAACTAAAAAAGTATAAGATAATAAAACTCGTTTGAATCTAGATAAATTATTTTCGGGTTTAAACATAATTGAAAATCCTATATTTTAAGTATTTGAATACAAAGAAGCTGTTGTAAGTTTTTTTTCGGCTATAAAGCTTTGCTACAAATAGTACTCCTGTAGACAATGAGGGTATGGCACTCACTACTTATCAAAAGTGCCCTAAATATTCGCCGACAATGCCTGGTCAGAGGTACGTGTTGGACAGGCAAAATTTTACCAGCCCTGCTTGGTTATGTTAGGTTTCGTTAGCGTTAAAGTAAAATCCGGACGGAATTAGTAAAAGTACTGTTGAGGGTAATCTTTGTTAGGAGGGGAGGGGGAAGAATTTCTGTACGTTATTAGCGATCGCTCCCCATAGGAGTTAAACGCTATTAACTACTACTATATAAAGAAACCCGGTTGCTACCGTAAATCATTATTTTTAACAATAGACATTTACAAGAAGTCGGGTTTTTAGTTTCCCCCTGCCTAAGTTCTGTATAATTTTAGATGTACCAATATTTCCAAAGTTACATAAATTAATATGACTACTGAATTGAACAGTAAGAATTTGGGAGAATTTTCTTTAAAGCCTAAAGCGATCCTTGTTCACGATCCAACTCCGTTTGGTGTCTTTAATCAGTTTATACATATTCACAAACAAGAAATTCAAGAATACTATCTTTTTCGGGAATCCCCTCAACCAGAACTCTATCAATCCCATCATCAAGAGTTTGTAAATGCACTCAAAGCTGAGATAGGATATGTCTTTTATCTATCAGATATTTTATCTTCATCAACTAATCAATTACTAAGTAAATGGCAAAATTACCTATCAAAAAACCCGAATTTAGTTTTTACTCGTGATGCTTTTATTACCCTTCCTTGGATGCCAGATAGCTATTTACCCGGTAAAATGGGAAAAAAAATTAGGCAGCTAGAGCCTGAACTCATGTCAGATATTGGTGAAATTTTAGGCTTGAAGGAAATTCTCAAAATTCCCGACCCATTGGTTTTAGAAGGAGGAGACGTAATTCCTTTTTGCCATCAAAATCAGCGATACTTGCTAATTGGATATGGCAGAAGAACAACTAAAGAGACCTTATATTTCTTACAAGAACAACTCATTAGCAGGGGAATAATTGATGGTATTGTTGGGATCGAACTAGCCCAATGGCGCATTAACCTTGATGGAGGTATGTTGCCAGTGACTGACGATGTTATTATCACTCATCCCGAAAGTCTAATTAATGGTATTCTTTTAAACCGAACAGAGACACAAATTAATCCGATTCATTTTTTCAAAGATTTAGGATTTCAATTTATAAAAGTCACTCAAGAGGAATCTCTTTATCGACTAGCTTGTAACTGTTTCTGCTTGGGAGAACGCAAGATAATCGCTTACGATCTCTCAGAACGAGTCTACAACTTATTAAGACAGCATCATGTAAATGTCATTCGAGTCCCAGGAAAAGAGCTAGTTAAAGGAACAGGAGGACCAAGATGTATGACTAGACCTATTTATAAAGAGATTACAACCAAGGCTTTTTCCTAAAAACTAACCAATATTAATGGATAATTGATAATTACCTCTGCATTATGGTTACAAAATAGAACAAATTTATCCAATATTGGGTAATTAATATTGAAAATTTGTATCAAGCTCCCAATATTTCATCAACAGTAAAAGTTACATTAGGCAAAGCTTGAATTGACACAGTTTCACCGCTCTTAAAAGTCTGCACAATTTCATAACCATTCGCAGTAGGTTGTCGATAAACTTCCAGACATTTTTCAGTCAGATTTACCAACCAAACTTCAACAATATTATTCTCAGCATATAAGGGAACTTTTACTTCTCGGTCATATTTAATTGTTGTATCTGACACCTCTATAAGGAGAAATACATTTTCTGGTTGAGGTTGTTGAGTCTCATAAAAATCTGGTCGTCGTTGCAACAAACTGATATCTGGTTCTGGTTCAGAATTATTATTCAATCTTACAGGAATTTGAATTCCCACAGTAACAGTCTGTGCTAAACGCAAAAAGAACAGTTCATTAAGACGGTTGACACAACCTGCATGGCGAATACCCATAGGGGACATTGTGATAATTTCTCCTCTGATTAGTTCTACTCGTTCATTTTCAGTAAATACTCCTGCTTCGAGCATTTTATAATACTGGTCTACAGTAAATAGTCGTCGCAATAATTGTACAGACATTTCCAACTCCTTGAAAATAATTATATTAAGCATTCAGCATTAAGCATTCAGCATTCAGCTATTTTTTAGTTATAGCTCAAAGCTTTTTTTACTAATACTTAGAACAGAATAAATTTATATAGTATTGGGTAATTAATGTTGAAAATTTGTTTCAATCTCCCAATATTTCATCAACAGTAAAAGTCACATTAGGCAAAGCTTGAATTGTCACAGTTTCACCGCTCTTAAAAGTCTGCACATTCTGATAACCATCCGCAGTAGGTTGTCGATAAACTTCCAGACATTTTTGAGGAATATTCACTAACCAAACTTCAACAATATTATTCTCAGCATATAAGGGAATTTTTACTTCTTGGTCATATTTAACTGTTGTATCTGAAACTTCTACGAGAAGAAATACATTTTCTGGTTGAGGATGTTGAGTCTGATAAAAATCTGGCCGTCGTTGCAGCAAACTGATGTCTGGTTCTGGTTCAGAATTATCATTTAATCTCACAGGATTTTGAATTCTCACAGTAACAGTTTTTGCTAAACGCAAAAAGAATAGTTCGTTAATACGGTCCACACAAGCTGCGTGATGAATACCAACAGGGGACATTTTGACAATTTCTCCTCGGATTAGTTCTACTCGTTCATTTTCAGTTAATATTCCTGCTTCCAGCATTTGATAATACTGGTCTACAGTAAATAGTCGTCGTAATAATTGTACAGACATTACCAACTCCTTGAAAATAATTATATGAATTTGTTTATGTATAACAATTATATTTATTATAAATATTCTTGCCTAACTTTAAAAAGCGTTTCGGTCCGGAATGTTCTACAAACAGATACCTAATTCTATACACAAATTTTTAAGCTGTTAACGCAGTTCCTCCGCAGGAGGCTAGCTAATAGCTGATAGCTGATAGCTAGTTAACTTGTTAATAATTGAATCAATTCCTCAGTTATCGGACAACCTGTTTCCCTTTCAAAATGAAGAAACATCGGACTAAAATTCGCCTCCAGGAAAAAAAAATCTCCATTAGGTTTAAATCGCCAATCAATACCAGTCCATTTTAATCCAAATGCTTTAGTAATAGCTAAACATTGTTTTTTCATATCCTCTGGTGTTTCTAAATAGATTAATTTTGCTCGTTTATCTTCCCGAAAATCTAAGGAACTACTCCGAATTTCAGCAGAATAAACTTTTTCCCCAATCACATAACTACGAATATTTGTACCAGGAATAAATTCTTGGATAGTTACGGGAGAAATGCTCAATGCTAATTTCATCCGATTAATTTCTAGATGTTCTTTCGTTAAAAATTGAGTATGAGAACCTCCATAAACAGGTTTGAAAATTACATCTTTAAATGCTTGAGAAAACTCTAAAATTTCATCAGCGTTATTAGTAATAATAGTTGCTGGAATAGTCACACCTATTTTATTTGCTAAACTTAATTGTAATGGTTTTTCTTTATGAAATTCATAAGCTTCCCAACTATTCACCCATTTTTCAGGTTGAGACCGCATAAAAGAACGTAATAAACCCATGGAATCATTAACTGCTATTCTCTCCTGATATGAATCGGTTAATTTCGGAACATTTACCCCGCCAAAAGTACGCCAAAAAATTTTATTTATATCTGCTAAATCCCATTTTCTACCATCTGGAAATATTAAACATCCTGTGTGAGTAATAGCTTGCCAAGTGATTTTTAACTTAGTGGGAAATAAACGAGTATCTAAATAATCAACTGTTATTCCTTTTTCTGTTAGAGATTTTTTGAGATGGGCAGCATGAATATCTTCTTCACTGCCCAGAATTAAAATATTCATTAAAGTTATACCAATTTGACAACTGTTTGCTACAAATATTTAGGCTATTTCTTAGGAGTCAACCCACCCCTCGCCCCTCCCAACCCACCCCTAGCCCCTCCCAGGAGGGGAGGGGAAGTCAGGAGTCAGAAGAAAAGGAATCAGGAAGAAAAGAAAGACTTGAGAGAAAAAGCCTAGATATTATGAATTTGATTTCTACTTACAATTTCACTTTCCCCTGTTGTCTAATTTGTCTGAATTAACTAGATTAACTAAATCAGGACTTACCTAATAATGAATAATTAATAATTAAATAATTTAGCTTTATTAGCCTCCCTTTTCAAGGGAAAAAAATCTTTTTTTTCTTAAATTTCAATCCTCTTCCTAAAAGGGAGAGGTAATTATTAATTGTTAATTGCTGAAGCACTGACCATATATAGAATTTTGTGCGTTACCGAATAATTAGTAATTCAATAATTCAATAATTCAATAATTCAGGTTTAAAGCCTCCCCTTTCAAAGGGAAAAAAAATAAATTTTTTCTTTTTATTCAATCCTCTTCCTTTTAGGGAGAGGTAATTATCAATTATCCATTATCAATTATCAATTATTGAAGCTATCGCTAACACACCCTACCAATAGCTTTCCCGTTTATTAACTAAATAAAATTCAGGTTTAAATTATCTAGAGATGAAATATTTTCTACGACCGCAATCAAATCTCCTGATAGAGTAGATATATTAACTGAATTATTAACTATTTCAAAACTATAATCATTCAAACTTCCTGATAACTTAATTTGATCTAAAGGAGTATCAAAATTTTGAATTAAAGCAAAGTCTGAATCACCAAAACCAACATAAAAAGGCGACCCTGGAGAAGAACCAAGTATAAATTGATCTACCCCTTCTGTTCCCGAAGTACCAACTAATATATCAATTTCTCCCGTTCCCGAATCACTAGGAATTATTCGGTCATTGATGAGGTCATATCCGATAACGCTAACACCTATAATTTTCGTATTGTTGCCGAAAGCATTAATAATATCATTACTATCATTGTCAGTAAAAAAACCAATGCGTTCAATTTCAAATTGTCCAAACTGAATGTAATGTTCTAAACCAGAACTAAATACTCCTCTGTTGATAGCAACATCAATATCAGGATAAGATTGCCGATAAATCTCTTCATTAAAATCTCCACCTTCTTCTCCTATTGCTAAAGTAGTTACTGTTCCTTCTTCCGAACCTACTTGAGTGATAATTTCATTATTAATAGGAGGAGGAAAACCACCTTCCTCTCCTATTGCCAAAGTAGTGACACCACCTTCTTCTCCTAGTGCTAGAGTTGTTGCTATCCCTTCTTCGGAGCTTGGTTGAGTAATAGTTTCATTACTGATAGGAGTAGCACCACCTTCTTCTCCTACTGCTCTAGTTGTCGGTTCTACGGGTGGCACTCCTATTGGAGTCATACCACCTTCTTCTCCTATTGCTTGAGTGGTTGCGAAACCTTCTTCAGAGCTTGGTTGAGTAATAATTTCATTATTAATAGGAGTAGCACCACCTTCTTGTCCTATTGCTTCAGTTGTCGGTTCTCGGGGTGGTATTCCTATTGGATCGATACCACCTTCTTCTCCCAGTGCTAGAGTTGTTGGTACAGGAAGATTACCACCTTCTTCTCCCAGTGCTAGAGTTGTTGGTATAGGTTCACTGGAACCACCTTCTTCTCCGATGGCTAAAGTTGTTGCTATCAGTTCGCCACCATTTTCTGAATCATCAAACGCTGTTGTTATAGCACCACCTTCTTCTCCTATAGCTAAAGTTGTTGCTATCAGTTGAGATGGATCATTAAAAGTATTAGGGTTAGGTTCAACTTGACTTTTTTGTAAAGACTCAAGAACATTTAGGTCATAGTCAAATGGATGTGTCATATTTTCCTTTTGTTCAACTTTTATTTATTATGAAAAATACTGAAGATTGTTGAACATCTTCTATCAATTACAGTATAGTTGAGAAATTTAGAAATATCGATCGCTATTATAGATGAATAAACTACCCAATGACATAGATGAGGCACTCGCTCAAGCTATAGAAGCTACTAAGGTAGCTCTCCAGGATGGTTACAGTAGAATCCAAATCGAAATAGTTATTCCAGAAATTGAACTTCAAGCTCAATCTCTAGCAGCACAATTTATTCCTGCTTTACTTGAAGAAGGTATTCAACCAAAAGTCTTCTTTCCTGATACTGGTGCTGCAGCATTAGCAAGACGAGATTGGCAAGAAGCGTCCTTTAAAGTAAAAGTAGAAGATATTGGTACAAGTAGGTCTCCAGTTGATAGCAAAATTTCACCGGAAGACGAATTTTTTCTGTTAATTGCCCTTTCTTCTGTAGAAGTGGCCCAGGCTGAAAAATTGTGTAATTTGGCAGGCGATCGCCCAGTTGTGATGTTAATTCCGAGATTAGAGGATGTATCTATTGTCGGAATTGGTTATGCAGCACGTCAACTCCGGGAAAGATTTCTTACAACTATTGAATCTTGCTACTATATCAAGTCTTTTGGTGAGGCTGCATTGTATCGTTGTTATCCTTCTCCCTGGCAAATTTGGCTGGAGTCAAATGGCCAATATAAATTAATTGCAGAGCGACCTGAGAAACCGATGGGAGATGCGGTGGAAATAATTTTAGCTGAAGCTACTGCTACAGTTAAAACAGATAGCTCTACTTCTGTTAATCAAACTCCTGCTACACCAAAACGGAAAGGATTTTTAGCTGAAATTCAAAAATTCTTGCGTGCTTTAAGTAACTAAATTTTCAGGGACATGAACTTATACCGTTTCACGGAAGTCAAAAGTCAAAAATTAGAAGTTGGAAGTGAAAATTGATAGACTTAAAGTATTGACTATACAATGATTTCAGCCTATTATTCCACATCATCAGTTGTTGACTATTTGTGACATCCTTAGAGTGAATTAGTATTACTAAAAGTATTTTCGTCTCAAGTAGGCCAACCCCAATTTTGATTGAAGCTACAATTTGTTTCAAATTAGCTACATTCTGGATTTGCCTGAAAATTAGGGTCGGTTGGCCTCAGAAACTATGTGGTATTATAGATATAAATAAATTGAATAATATATTAGATGTTTTAATTAAATTTTCTGACATTAAAATCACATTAAATTTTGACAAAAAAAAGTAGATTTCGCCTAACTTAATCCAATTAAGTAGATAGAGTCAAACTAGATATTATAGGAAATCTTTAGAAGTAAAAATGAAGCAGAGACGTATTATAATTGGCGACGTACATGGGCATTATGATGGTTTAATGGTTTTGCTAGAGGCGATCGCCCCTGGAAAAGATGAAAAGGTGTACTTTTTAGGGGACTTAATAGACCGAGGCCCAAAAAGTTCTCAAGTAGTAGAATTTGTCAGAACTAGCTCCTATCAGTGTCTCCTGGGAAATCACGAACAAATGATGATTCAAGCTCTCTCAGATAAAGGGGGCAAAAAAGGAGTATGGGAAGCTTGGTTCTACAGTGGAGGCAATGAAACGGTAGAAAGTTATAGAGATACAGGAATTATGCCTTATGAGGATGTAGAATGGATTCGATCGCTACCTCTGTATCTAGACTTAGGAGATATTTGGTTAGTTCATGCAGGGGTAAATCCAGAACTACCTATTCAAAAGCAAACCTATCATGAATATTGTTGGATTCGCAAAGAATTTCATTCTATTGAAAAACCTTATTTTCCCAATAAGTTAATGATTATAGGTCATACTATAACTTTTACTTTTAATAATGTTGAGCCTGGAGAGTTAGTTCGTGGGGCAGGTTGGCTGAATATTGACACGAGTGCTTATCATCCTCGTAGTGGATGGCTAACAGGATTAGATGTTGATAATAATATTGTTTATCAAGTTAATGTTAATAGTTATGAAACTAGAAAAATGCCTCTAGAAGAACTTGTAAAACCTTATGCACCAAAGCCTACTTTAAAAGAAGTAATGCAAGAACGTTTATCAGCTAAAAAAAAGTACAAAGAGAAACTCAAGGTCAAGAACGATTGATGAAAATAGCAGTTTCTCTTTCAACAATTAATAATTAATAATTAATAATTAATAATTACCTATTCTTGTAAATAAGAGGATTGGCTAAAAGGATTGTTTTTATTTTTTCTCTATGAATGGAGAGGCTTTATACCTTAATTTTTCGGTCAATATCAATATTAGATTAATGCTGAATGCAACTAGAAGAAAAACAACAATTAATTAGTTATTTAGGTCAATTTGTTACCCATGCTCGTTGGGAAAAAATCATATCTATTTTACAGCAAAGAACCCGTCATATTACTGTTATTTTAGAAGATATTTATCAACCCCACAATGCTAGTGCGGTACTCCGAAGTTGTGACAGTTTTGGGGTACAAGATGTACATATTATAGAAAATCAAAATATATTCACAATTACTCAAGGTGTTAGTGTTGGTTCAGACCGCTGGTTAACATTATATCGTTATAATCAACCAGGCATAAATAATACTCAAGAATGTTTAAAAAGATTAAGAAGTGAGGGTTATATCATAGCAGCAACAACCCCCCATACAAAGCAAATAACTATTGAAAAATTATCTGTAAATACAAAAGTAGCGTTAATGTTTGGTTCAGAAATTAATGGGTTGTCAGAATATGCTCAAAACAATGCAGATGTATCAGTAAAAATTCCAATGCAGGGATTTAGTGAAAGTTTTAATATTTCAGTTAGTGTTGCTTTGTGTTTATACGATCTGACAAATCGCTTGCGCCAACAGCATAATAATTGGGAATTAACTGAAACAGAAAAATTAGATTTGGAATTAAATTGGCTGCGGAAATCTATTAAAGCTGGAGAACTTATTGAGAAGAAATTTTTCAGAGATATTTTTCAACAATGAATAATGAATAATTAATAATTAATAATTACCTCTCCTTGAAAAGAAGAGGATTGACTAATGAAGATCGACAGTGAAGATCGACAAATTTTTGACCAAATCAAAATTCTACTAAAATTTAGTCATAGCAATGTATTCAACATGATATGGATCTAAAATCGACAAGAATATTTTTAAAACTTGTCGATCTTCGACAATATTATTTAGCTGACCGCTGATTGCTGAAGTGCTGAATGCTAAGAATTACTCTGACTAAAAGGTAAATCTTCATTAATTCTCTCCATTTCTAACTGTTCCATTTCATTCACTTGCCCAATGTAAGACAAAAATATTTTTGACAAACGATTATGATAAAACTTGTGCATACTATGGTTAGGTGTTGCTGGAAAACCACGCCGTTTTTTATGACGCCCACCAGCACCAGGGTCAAAAGTATTAATACCATGCTCGATCGCCCATTCTATCGGAGCATAATAACAAGCATCAAAATGTAAACAATCTATTTCATAGGTGCTGCCCCAGTAACGACCGTAAAGGCGATCGCCCTTAGTAATACAAAACGACATTCCCACAGGTAAGCGGTTGTCCTCCTCACTGTAACCTGCCACAAATAATACTCGATGGCGAAAGTCGTGATGTAATTGTTCAAAAAATCGCTTCGTCAAATATTTACTACCCCACCACCCAAATTTATCGCAGGTACTCTCATAAAAACTGTACATTTTAGAAAACAGAGCTTTCGGTATTTCATCCCCAGTGAAAGTCTGCATTTGTAAACCAGCTTTCCCTACTGCTTTGCGTTCCCGCTTAATATTACGACGTTGATTAGCATTAAATACTTTGAGATAGTCATCAAAAGTTTGATAACCTTGATTTTGCCAAATGTAACTATGGTGTAGCCAACTGCTAAAACTATTACGTTGCAGTACAGGATGCCATTCTGGATCGACATAGAGAAAATGACATCCAGAAATATTATGGCGGTCGCAAAAATGATCAATTTCACTGACCATCAAGGCTGTCATTTCATCCTCATCCTCCCCAGGCGCGATTAAAAATCTATACCCCTCAGCAGGAGTAAAAGGAGACATTCCCAATAACTTTGGGTAATATTCAATACCTAAGCGGTAAGCTATATCGGCCCATTGATGGTCAAAAACAAATTCACCTTGACTGTGCCCCTTGATATAAAGTGGAGCTGCTGCTATCAATTGTCTATCTCGCCATACCGTTAAATGTTGGGGTAGCCATCCACTTCTACCACCAACACTACCAGAAGTTTCCATATTATGCAGCCAGTCCCATTCTAGGAAGGGGGTTTTTAAAGGTTGGGCTAGAGCATCCCACTCTGGTTTAGGGACTTCAGAAATTTTGCCAATCCAGGCTAGAGAATATTGGGGTTTAGGCTGTTGAATCATTTTCACTCTCTTTGGCGTGTCCGATATCTAAGTTAATCTATTTGTGCATTTGTTGGGTGTGCTTGAAAAAGTAGTCAGGTAGGGGAGCCGTCGGATTGGCGACGTACAGCAGTAATATCAAATCCAGTAGCATCGGGGGATGGGGAGATAGAGAAATATTTGTTCATTAATTGATAATGGATAATTGATAATTACCTCGGGTTTTAACCGCTACGGAATTGAATATCAGGAAATATTATTTCTTTTCTTGGTCGATTGGATATGGCGAGGAGACCTCGCCATCCCACCCAACGGGTGCGCTCCGAAGATAGAACTCCGTTCCGCTGTCGCGTTTCGCGTCAGCGTTGCGTTACGCCAGTTTTGCGAAGCAAAAGCAAACGACCGCTGTCTTGGTCGATTGGATATGGCGAGGGGACCTCGCCATCCCACCCAACGGGTGCGCTACGCTAACGACCGCTGTCTTGGTCGATTGGATATGGCGAGGGGACCTCGCCATCCCTCGACCGCTTTTTTCCCCTTAAAAGGGGAGGCTTCAAGGCGCGAATTATTTAATTTAGGACTTACGCAGATACGCTATATATAGTACTCATAACTATTGTCCAATAGTTACTTGACTCTATAAACAGTGTCTTTGCGTAAGTCCTGTAATTATTAATTATTAATTATTAATTATTAATTATTTGGTAATGGTTGAAAATGGAACATTTTTTTATATCGAATTAAATGGATTTGATATTATTCAACAGCTATCCTGACTTTTAGCTTGATGAGCGCAAGCCCTAATTAGCAAAAAGGTTATTCGACCTGTGTTGATTACTTAATAACTGAAGTGTTACCTGAGTATAGCATTAATGCATGGGAATTGGTATAATATATGTTGATAATTCTATAATTACTTCAATCCCCCCATCTCCCCAAATTCCCCTCCTGGGAGGGGGAGGGGCGAGGGGTGGGTCCCCATCTCCCCCAACCATATAATAAGTATTCAAGCGAATTGGAGATGACTTGGTCTTCCTGACTACTAAATTGAAATGAAGTTATTTAACCGGATTTGATATTATTCGTACCAAGCTTGTAATACCATTTTCTGTATTTCCATCAAAGGAATATTCTGCTGTCTAGCTAATTTGACACAATCTTCATATTCAGGTTGCACATTCACAATTTGATTCCCCATCTTTGCCACTTTTAACTGCACTGCTCCATAATCTGTCTGCACCTGATTAATTGTTCGCTCCAAAATAGCCCGTTTTTGAGTAGAACGACGAATACCCAGAGTTGTAGTCTCTCGAAATATTACCTCCTCACAACCAGACAACTTTTCCGGTAGACAAACAACAGTAAGTAACACTCCTAACCTAGATTTTTTCATCGTCACAGGTTGGGTAAAAACATCTAATGCACCTACTGCAAACAGAGCATCAAAAGTATAAGCGATCGCTTGAGGAGTACAATCATCTATTTGAGTTTCCAACACCATTACAGTTTCTAGGTGTGGATGTGGGGAACTGGGAGAATGATATTCTCTAAGTTGAGAATGTGGAGTATTAACCTCCCCTGCTCCGATCCACAAACGTAGAATATTAGGAATAGCTAAATCCCGGGAACCCGCACCCAAACCCACACATTCTAGAGACATTGACGGTGGCGAGCCAAAATTACTGGCCAGAGTACAAGCGATCGCGCTACCTGTAGGAGTACATAATTCTTTTTCAATGCCATTACTATAAATCGGAACCTGATGCAACTCCCAAAGTTTTAGCACTGCTGGTACAGGTACAGGTAACCTACCATGAGCCGCCCTTACAGTACCCCCACCAGTGGGCAAAGGCGAACAATATAATTGGTCAATATTCAACCAGTCGAATCCCAGGCAAGTCCCCACAATATCAACAATGGCATCAGTTGCCCCTACTTCGTGAAAATGTACCTTCTCTGGGGCAATACCATGTACAGCACCTTCAGCTTCAGCCAATTTCTGAAATACAGCCAAACTCCAAGCTTCAGCACGTTGGGGCAATCCGGCTTTTTTGATTAATGCTTCAATTTCTGGCAAATGACGGTTGTGAGAATGATTATGTTTTTCTGTACTTTGGTCCTTTTCTGAATGGTGAGTATGATGGTGGTGGTGGTCAAAAGTCAGAGGTTCTCCATCTTCATACTTTGCAGAAGTTAGATTGACATGAAATTTCGTAGCTAGTAAACCATTGCGATGCACTTTTTCAGTGCTTAACTGATATTCCTGGAAAATGCCGAGAAGATTGAGTTTTTCTATCAGATATTCTAGGGGAACACCCGCATGGACTAAAGCACCTAGACACATATCGCCGGCAATACCAGTGGGACATTCAAGGTAAGCTATTTTTTTCATAAATTGAATTTAGGTTTTAGGTGTTCAAGAATTTAGAATTTAGAATTTAGAATTTAGAATTACCGAATAATTAATAACTAATAATTAAATAATTCTGGTTTAAAGCCTCCCCTTTTAAGGGGAAAAAAGCGGTCGTTAGCGTAGCGCACCCGTTGGGTGGGATGGCGAGGAAACCTGGCCATATCCAATCGACCAAGAGAAGAAATAATATTTTCTTATATTCAATTCCGTAACGGTTAAAACCCGAGGTAATTATCAATTATCAATTAATATCTCGACCTTAGAAGACCGGATTTGATATAACCTATGGCGTATAGCATGACATACTCCCACACTAAACTAGCGCTATGCGGTTCGCATGGTGGAAAATTTCCGAGTTTATAGCAACATCTTAACGAAGTCAGAAGTCAGAAGTTATTTTTGTAACGGAGATTTTGAGCAACTCTCCAAAAATATTACGCCTTAAAAGGCGGGGTTACACGACCCATATTATTTTGATAATACAAGTTTTTTCAATCAGGACGAAAGCTTCTGCTGGGATTTTGGCAAATTGAATCGGTTCGATACCCATTCAATTTGCTGCCGATTCATCCACCAAATCTGCATATTATGGCGTGAGGCTTCTCGGCAATTCAGCTAAGTGGTAAAAGTTGAAATGGCAAGCCATCCCATAAAAAGCCTTCCTCCGCTACGCTAAAGGACGGGTCTTTGAACCCCATTTTTTGGCCAATTTTTCTATCTAAAATCTAAAATAAAAATTATGGCAATATTCTATGAACTTCATCCTGATACACCCCAGCAAAGACGCGTAGAACAAATTATTAGCGAGCTGAAAGATGGGGCAGTAATGCTTTATCCCACAGATACCGTTTACGCAATAGGTTGCGACCTCTATGCTAAATCTGCTGTGGAGCGAGTTAGACAAATTAAACAACTGTCTAATGATAAACCTCTGACATTCCTCTGTTCCTCTCTGTCCAATATCGCCAATTACGCTATTGTGAGTGACTCAGCCTACCGAATCATCAAACGTTTAATTCCTGGCCCTTACACATTTGTGTTGCCTGCCACAAAGTTAGTCCCACGACTGGTGATGAGTCCTAAGCGAAAAACAACGGGTATTCGGGTTCCAGACAATCAATCTTGTTTGTCTTTGTTGGAAACTTTGGGCAATCCTATCATTTCAACATCAGCTCACATTACCAGTGATGCGGAAGGAATGGCCCCAGTAGATGTAGGAGCAGTTACTGGTAAAGCGGAATTATTTGATTGTCTAGAAAATTTAGTGGACATCATTGTTGATGACGGTTCTGACCCTGGATATCAAGTATCTACTATCCTGGAATTAACTGGCCAAGAGCCAAATCTAATTAGGCAAGGTCTTGGAGTTGAAACTGTAACAGCTCTGATTGGTTAATATAGCAGGAGGCAGAAGGCAAAATCTAGTTCTGTACGGAGGTTCCATGCAACTTCCCTACTCCTTGCTCCCTACTTCCTACTCCCTAATATTTAAAGAGACATGATATTAGGTAGTAGGTCCTAAGATTTTCCCTTCTTCCCTCTCTCTTCCTTCTTCCTTCTTCCCTCTACCCTCTTCCTTCTTCCATAAAACCTACGACTGTGCCACTTGTGTATTTGTTACACGGGTGGCACTGCCAATTTGAATATTGTCACAGTCTCTTTGAGTTGGATAATTCTGTTAAGTAAAGTTCTGATTTTCAACGTATATATAGCTTTCGTTCGTTTTAGACCTAAATCCGGAAAATATACTTTTGATAGTGAACTCCAGAATTGGTTAGTAACAGAAAAACCACATCATAAAAGTGTAACCTTCCTCCACAAATAGTTGGGTGAACTTTCCTATAGTCGTAAGTGTAGAGGAAAGAAAGGAATCACACAGATTTCAACCAACACTTAATCACTCTACATGATTACTTCGTACACCTACTGTGCATTATCCAAAGGTAAAATCAAATGACTGTTAAGATTGCTCACTCCCCCAACTCCCTGAACACAAACACTGCTATCGCTCCAGAAGTTAACAACAGCAAAGTTGAAGATCGCACTACAGCGAATACTGTACTAGAAATGAATACTGAAACTTTAGCTGCTGTAGTTTTGCAAGAATTACAAGATACTTTGAAAACTAAGCCAGCAAAAGCTGAAACTGTCACCTTTCGCATCGTCCAAGAAGTAGAGCGTATTTGCCAAAAGAGTAATCGGATTCAAAATTCTGGTGAAGTTCAATCTTGGCAACTTAGTTTGGCTCGTCATCGCTGGCAAAAGTGTGTACAATACTACAAACTTGGTTCTAAGCAAGGTCGGGTAGAATTACACTCTCTGCTTGCTTCTATGATTTATCGTCATATTGCTTCTTTTAGAGCACAATTAAGTTTCCAAGGTCGCTATAACTTGATTGAGGATTTTCTGCAAGGTTTTTATATTGAGTCTCTACGAGCTTTCCGTCGGGAACACTCCCTCGATCAAGACTATACTCCTAGAGTGAAATTAGAATTAGCCGAATATATGGCATTTACTGAACAGTACGCCAAGCGTCAAATAGGTTTGCCTGGCCGAAATCGTCAAAGATTGATTGTACTCCGCGCTCAAAGTTTTGCTAAGGGTCAACCCCCTGAAACTTCTCTTGATATTGAAATGGCAGTTGAGTCTCCCAAAGGTGAAGATGCAGAAGCTTTTAGTCGGTCTTCTGCTGTGCAACAGGTACGGGAGCAAATGGTTTCTGAAGCTGTTGACCCCGCTGAAGCTGTATTGCGCGATCGCGTAGTTTCTGAATTAATCAATTACTTTGAAGCTCAAGGTCAAGACCAATGTATTGATTATCTGCGTCTCAAATTGCAAGATTATCAAGCATCTGATATTGATAAGGAGCTAGGTTTAACTTCTCGTCAACGGGATTATTTACAACAACGTTTTAAGTATCATGTTGAAAAATTTGCTTGTTCTAAAAATTGGAAGTTAGTGCATCAATGGTTAGGTGCTGACATTGACCAAAAATTAGGTATGACTTCTGATAAATGGGAAGCTTTCCAAGCAACTCTTTCTCCTGAACAACAGCAAATTTTACAACTCAAGCGCAATGGTGAAGATGAACAAGCGATCGCGAAGACTATTAAATGTACTCCGAAACAGTTACAAAAACGTTGGGCAAAATTGTTGGATATGGCTTGGGTCTTTCGCAATAACGACCAAAGTTAGTATGGTATTAAAAATGAAACAGATTCTTTTTACTCATCCATCAATGAAAGTTTGCGATATGGGTCATCCTGCTTCTGTCTAGGGTGGGCATTGCCCACCTTACGGAAGTCAAAAGTCAGAAGTCAAAAGTCAGAAGTTAGAAGTGAAAGTTGATAGAGTTAAAGTATTGACGCTTACAATAATTTCAGCCTATTATTCCACATCAGATTGGTAAATTATTATTGCTCTATTCGCGATTTTTATGTTATTTAAAACACAAATTAATTGGGACTAATATCCTGTTCAGATCGGCAATTATTATTATATTTAGTAGCTATTAGTCAGTTAGGAGAGTTGTCCGATTAGCGACTTACAGTATTTATTAACTATTTTGATTTCAGCATTACTATCCCATAAAATAATTAAGCTGTTTGAACGATGACCAATTACTAATTATCAGTTATAAATTACTAACTACTTACTTTCACAGATATTATCAGTATTTAACCTAATATAATTTAATCAGTACAAAGACTCTGTTATTTTTTGGTCAAAATTTTTCTCATCATTCCCATCAAATAAGTACTATTTAATCAATTATATATAGATATTTTTAAATATCAAATTCTAATATATTAGTTAGCTGGAGCTAATTAGCAGTTTTTGATAAAAATTAGATATATTGGATGAAGTAACGATTTATTAAAATATATGTCTATCAATATAGCCTTGGCTCCTGATTGGACTAACCGAGTGGCCAAGAACTACTCTCAAATTAAGCAAATCTTTGAAACTATTGATGCTCATAGCTGTCCATACTCTTATAACTTTCATCTACATACAATTTACTCGGATGGACAGTTAAAACCTGAGAGTTTGATAGAACAAGCAATTGCGATCGGCCTTAAAGGTTTGGCCATTACCGATCATCATACTGTTGCTGGTTATCAAGTAGCTAAAAGTTGGTTAGAAAATTGGAAATCTACTAATGGAGACTGCGAGCGTTTAGCGCCAATTCTGTGGAGTGGAGTAGAAATTAACGCCAACTTAATTAATATTGAAGTACATATTCTAGGCTATGGTTTTAACCCAGAACACCCAATTCTACAGCCTTATTTGACAGGAAAAGCTACTAAAGGTCAAGAATATCAAGCGGATAATGTTATTGCTGCTATTCAACAAGCTGGTGGTTTGGCCGTACTTGCTCATCCCTGTCGTTATAAGCGTTCTGCTACCGATCTAATCAAAGCAGCAGCTAAGTTAGGTATTGATGGTGTAGAAACTTACTACGGTTACACTCATACTAAACCCTGGTATCCTAGCCCAAAACAAACTGAACAAGTGAAAAAACTCAGTGCTACTTATGGTCTACTTAATACCTGTGGTACTGATACTCATGGAAAAAATCTTTTAGTACGTTTATAGGGTGGGAATACCTCTACCCCACCCCAATAGTTAATTAAAGCTGTATTGACATACTCCTGACTTTGCACTTAGGCAAAACTGTAGAATTTAATCCGCGTGCGGAGTCACTGTTTATACACCAGGGTCTTCTACCTGTATTTTTGTTAGACTTGTTGCTTATTCTATTATGAACTTCCTTTACTAGAGTTCACGGAAATTATTACTGTTTCTGTTGACATACTCCCGACGTTGCCCATAGCGCGACAACGCGGGATTCTTACATTATGAAAAAAAATGACCGCTGTTTTAACAGAGGTGATGTCCTCCCCCTGTGTTGACGTTGATAATAACATGCATACCTCCTAGCTTGTCAAGGATATAGGAAGGTTTTATTTGTGGAGGTATCCGACTTTTTGCCCAGGCTTTCCCATCCCTCCGCTCCCCTGACCGAGAGCGCGGGACTTCCCACCAGGGAAGTTAAATTGAATTGCCAGGCCTCTTTATTTTAGTTAAAGGGGTCTGCTGTTTTTTTAGCTTCCATTTGCTATCATGATTGTTGTCACAAGCATTACCCCAAAGCTCATTAGCAACAAAACAATTCCTAGAGATATTGATTGGCCAAGATGTAATGATGATTTTGATACTCTCATAATTTTTGTAAAAGTTTTTTAAATTGATGTATTCAGGATAACAGGTGTTGTAAGAATTCGAGGCAAATATTAATATTTTGTGATTAAACGTATATTTTCTTTATATTAATCTCACCAATTTTTCATCTTGATTTCCACTATTCAACTAGAAAACTAAGAAGAGCGAGTGAGATCAAATCTATTTATAGCAGTTTTGGAGTTGATGAGATACAAAGTTTTACGAGTTTAGGAAATAGGGAATTAGAGTTTTCCTAACTTATGCAAGAAATCTAATTATTTTGGCCAAGGACAAAAGTAGTGGGAGCAAGATGCTCCCACGAAGTGCCGTTGTTCATCCTCTTCTACCATTACACGAGCAGGACTATCATATTATTTAGTTAACCCATGTTCTAGAGCATAACGAACTAATTCTGTGCGGCTGTTTGTACCAGTTTTAGTAAATAGTCTACTCACATACTTTTCTACGTTGCGGACACTGGTGTTTAGGTCTCTAGCTATTTCTTTATTCATTAGTCCTCTAGCTACTAAATCTAAAACACTTTGTTCTCTTGGGGTTAAATCTATTTTAATTGGTGATGGGGTTTGAGCGATCGTATTTTTACCCATTAACATGGCTTTAATTTCGGCAATTTGACCTGCTAAAACAGCGATATCTGAAGTATTTTCACCTTCATTCGTGGTTTTTGCTACCATTCTACGTTCTAATAAATTTTCGACTATAGCTACTAACTCTTCAGGATCGAAGGGTTTAGAAAGGTAAGCATCACAACCTGCTTGATAACCTTGAATGCGGTCTGTAGTCATTCCTTTGGCTGTCAAGAATACTACTGGTAAAGCTTTAAATCTTGGATCTTCTCGTAATTTTTGTAGAAATTGATAGCCATCTATTTGAGGCATCATAATATCTGTAATCACTAAGTCAGGTAAATATGATTGTAGGATATCCCATCCTTCATTGGCATTACTAGCAACGTCTACATTAAATCCACTATCTTCTAAATAAGCTTGTACGGCTTCCCGTAATCCTGGTTCATCATCCACTAATAATATTTTTCCTGACATTTTTAATTTTTCCTCTAGCACATTTTCGGCTTGAATTGTTTGAGATATCATAATTTATTTTAGTTTTACTACTTTTTTATAATTTAGCTAATTTTCATTATTAAAGGGGTGAAAATAATATAAGGTTAACAATACTTGATTAAAATTTGTTTTTGTGGTATTGCGCTGTGCGCAGGCAACAGGCAACAGCGGTGCGACCCCGCGACGACGCCAGTCGCAAGGGAATGCTGACCAAGAGAGGGAATGCGCACTCCTGTGAGGCAACAGCTCATCTGGGGGAATAAAAAACCGATAATATGAGGCTTTTAGCTATTGAACAGTTCTTGTAATTTGTACATAAGCCAGCGCATATTGCTATGTCTAGTTATCTTTGTTGGTTTGGTTGAGGAAGAAAACCCATTACTTATAAAAGTCTTTGGGTTTCACTCCGTCTAACTCAACCTACCTGCTAATTAGCTGAAAACTGTTTTACACCTAACATCTAATTTGGGAGCGATCAGTCAAAATTTCATAACCAGTATTTGTTACTAATACTGTATGCTCAAACTGAGCTGAAAGAGAATTATCAACAGTAACAGCAGTCCATTTATCGGATAAAATTCGTGTAAACCTAGAACCAGCATTCAGAATTGGTTCAATAGCTAAAGTCATACCTGCTCTTAGTTTTACATTTGGCAAACTGTTAGTTCTAGAGTTAAAAACTGAAGGTTCTTCGTGTAAATTTCTCCCCACACCATGACCTGTAAATTCTTCGACTATACGAAAACCATTTGCTTCTACATGATCTTGAATAGCTCCTGCAAGATCGAGTAGATAAGCACCAGCTTTTACTTGTTGGATACCTTTATACATTGCTTCTTCTGCTACACGAATTAGTTTGGCTGCTTCAGGAGCAACTTCAACTACGCCAATAGTAATACAAGAGTCTCCATGAAATTCTTGATAGTAAGCTCCTGTATCTACTTTTAAAACATCGCCAACTCGAATAACTTTTTTCTTACTAGGAATACCATGGACAACTTCGTTATTTATGCAAGCACAAATAGAGCCAGGAAAACCATGATAACCTTTAAAACTTGGTGTTGCTCCCATTTCTCGAATGCGTTTTTCTGCATAAGCATCTAGGTCAGCAGTTGTCATTCCTGGTTTAACAATCAGAGAAATTTCTTTGAGTACTGTTGCGACTATTTTACAGGATTGTCGCATAATTTCTATTTCTCGTTGAGATTTTATTTCTATTCCTCGACGTTGTTTTTTCTTAACAGTAGGACGTGGTTTAGGTTTTGCTGGAGCTGCAAGTATATTACTAAAAATGTTCATGTTTTCTGACAAGTTGTTAAATATTATCTATGATATCTTAAAGTCTAGGTATAACTAAAGTCAAATGTTAAATATATACCTGAACCTAGACAAGATAAATTGAGAATATTTTAACCAAACTTGGAATTGATAGATTGAGTTTTTTTTGACTACAATATTATGAAATTATTGGTTTACTTGCTTTTTTTTGATGATATAGTTTTTTCCCATGAGATGTAAATCTAGATAGAGTTTTTTCTAAGAAAAAAAGCTAGCCGACTGATTACCGAATAATTAAGGTTTAAAGCCTCTCTTTTGAAGAAGAAAAGCGGTCGTTTGCTTTTGCTTCGCAAAACTGGCGTAACGCAACGCTGACGCGAAACGCGACAGCGGAACGGAGTTCTCTCTTTTGAGCTTCCCGTAGGGTGGGATGGCGAGGTATCCTCGCTAGCCGACCATCGACTTGAAAAGAAGAGGTAATTGTTAATTATTAATTATTAATTATTAATTGTTGAATTTATATCCTTATATTTGCTACTATTTAATGCTGTTTTATCTCCTCTACTATTCCCTATTTCCTTTTTAATCGTACTTGTTTTCGACATCTTAGATAAAAACACTATAGCGTTTCTCAGTAAGCGTGAGGTGCACTCTTGTCTTTACTTCACTATTACCTTCCGGAGCTGTTGCCTAAAGCCTAGAGTTTTGTACCTCACTCTTTTTGGGAATTGCTATATATCTACTCTTAATTTTTAATAATTCTATGATTCTACTGTAGTTGTTTTTGATTCTGTATTTTGCTTGGGTTTCTTTTGATTAAATAAGCCACTCATAATAATACCTGTTACTAACATCCAGATTAATCCGATACCATTTAGGAGTACATAAAAAGGTTTAATGTCTTCTCCAAGAAATCCAGCTTCGTGAATTACCATTAAAATGTGTGCCTGGTCTTTGGATAAACCAAACCAATTTCTACCAAGTCGGTAAGCTATTCCTGTAATGGTAGTGACAAATAATGGTAGAAAAACTATTGGAGCGAGTATTTTATGTAATTTACGGAATGTTTGTTTCATAATTTCCTTTAAAGTTTAAAATTACCAGGAATGAAGTAAAGTATGTGACCCTTTGCTTTGTGGTATTTTTTTCTAGAAGCAATACTGTCACATACAACAATAATTGAATTCTGCATTTTTAAAACCTTTAGAGCATTGTGCAATGTATTCTAAGGATTTAACTTTCTAATAAATTCTAGAGGTAAACCATCACAGTCAGCAATAAAAGCAACTTCATAAACATTATTTCCAATCATTTGTTGAGTAGGTTCTAAAAGAATTTTCAATGGCTGAAACATTTCTGGTTGTGCTGCAGCAGTCGCATCAAATTGCTGTTTTAAATCATTTAACCAACCAGGTAAATCTGTAGTATTTTGAGTCAAATCAAACGATAAATGATAATATCCAACATAATGCTCGTCCCCAAAAGCATCAGGAGCAGGTTTTGGTTGGGGAATTTCAATCAGTTCAATTCTGCCATTTAATCCCTCCATCCAACAAGCTAAAGTATAGCCTGTACTAAAGCGTTCGCAGACTGTAAAACCTAATTGTTCATAGAAAGCGATCGCCCGATGAATATTGGCTGTCCGAATCGAGGCATGGTGCATTCTAGTTTAATATTTTTAACCTGATTTTCAGTATTAATTTTACACCAAATAGAACCAAGCTAATACCAATTTATTTTGGCAATAAAAAAGATAACTTTTAAACAGAAAAGGGAAATACTTTTCAACTATCAACCATATTCAATCAATCAATATTTATCTTTTCTTTTGCGGGTTTAATACCCCACCGTCTACACAGTGCTGAAAATTGTTTGGGGTTTGTACACACAAAGTGGCCTGTCGAAGACTATCCATAAGCAAAGCAGTTTTTCCTTCAGCATAGCTGCCTTCTTCAAGGTATCCAATGTAAATGCTGAATAGCTTATTCAAACAATCGAAAATAGGGATATCGAACGGGTACTCCTGCTTCTTGATCCAATTGAAAATTGATTACTTCCCAGCAAGGTTCATCCTTGGGGTCGGGACTAAATTCTACAGGTAAACCATAAAGTTTGGGCTTACAGGAAGAGTCTGAATTAGAACGCCAGGGGGTGCTACGTTCCAAATAGGTACTAACTAAGTCCTGATATCTTTGAGCAATAATCACACGAGTAGCTCTATATCCTTGAGTATAAAGTCGATCCAGAGCTTCATGGATTTCAAACCTAATACCGTCGGGATGAGTATGTTGCCGATACCACTCATCATTCCATAAACGCCAGTGACGGCCAGACTGAAGATGATACAACTCACCAGTATTTGGGTCAACCTCAAAAGCTCCATGACGAGGACATAAATAAGTATCTGTCAAGGTGAGAGCTGGTATGGCCTGGCGACAGTGAGGACACTGAATTTCAGGGCCAAACATTGGATATTGGAGGGCAGGATTAATAGAGAATTGGGTCATAGTTTCTAGAGAACTGTGGTGACTTAATTATAGTTAGCTTGGTCAAATAATCTGAGTCTAATAGCTATAGGATTGTTACAAAAAAAACGTGCAGTTGAAAGCCAAGCGGCTTTAGCCCTTGGATGAAAACAAGTTGTGGGAATTTATTCCCAAGTATCCCAAAACGTGAGATAATACCAATTAATGCAAGTAAGAACAAGGTTTGTCCCATAGACTCTTTGCTAGTAGGGGTGAAACTCCTGTCGGGAAGAAACTAGTAGCATGGTTCTACCAAGACTAAGGCACAGACAAACAGGCAGCAAGGATAGGGATTTATACCTCGATCATAAGTGTAAAACCACTCTGAAAGCGAGACAAAAGTAAGGGCGATTTATGTGGCATTCTTGTCAGCATATTTGAGTCTGTAGGTGGTTTTTGACTACCACCACTGGAAAAAATTAATCAAGTCCAGTGACAGCTAGTAGCCTTTCAGAATCGTGTTTTTCAACCGATTCGGAACAACTGCTTAGAATAACCCGTACTTTAGTCGGGTGAGAAGTCAATAAAGTACTACATCAAACTCTTAATTTATATTATGGGGTATTACCCCCGAATGGTAATACCTATCTCTGCAATTATGGTATTTAATGATGCAAATATCTGCGTAATTTGTTAGTCACTTCAATATTTCCAGATTTAATTTTTTAGGTTACCGACAGTTTCCTGGCTGAATTCTTTTTTGATAAAATTCCAATCAAGCAAACATCACTAATATTAACGAAGATCATGTCAAATCAGCCCTCTTTTTGGCCTCCTCCAGATTTGTCCCAAGCTGCTTTTGTGGCAGATAACGCTGTAGTTATGGGTGTTGTTGAAGTAGGAGTGGGAGCTAGTATTTGGTATGGAGCTGTTGTCCGGGGTGATGTAGAAGGGATTATGATTGGAGACCATAGTAATGTCCAGGATGGGGCAGTGCTTCATGGAGACCCTGGTTTAGTAACTGTTTTGGAAGATCATGTGACAATTGGACATCGAGCTGTGATTCACTCAGCTCATATAGAAAAAGGTTGTTTGATTGGCATTGGAGCTGTAATTTTGGATGGCGTGCGGGTAGGAGCAGGTAGTATTGTGGGAGCTGGGTCTATTGTCACTAAGGATATACCGCCATTGTCTCTGGTAGTAGGAGTACCTGCAAAAAAAGTTAGGGATATTTCAGAGTCAGAGGCTGCTAATTTAATTGAACACGCTCAACGTTATGAAAAGTTAGCTTTAGTCCACGCTGGCAAGGGAACTGATGTTGGATTTACCAAGTCAAGTCAAAAGTCAAAAGTCAAAAGTCAAAAGTGAGTTTGAAGATAATATTATTGAAGCAAGATAATCAACCTTTTTCCTCTTTCCTTGTTGGTTCTTCCTTTCTTGGTAAATGCTGCGCAAACCAGTGAAAAGAGTTAAAAATTTTGCTCAAAAAACTTAATTTTAGATTAAGATTATAAGAAATGATAAATCTTTAAAAATCTTCAGGAGGGGAGTAAATGGAATTTGACTTTCGTTTGTTAATCGTTCTATTACCTATAATTGCTGCTGGTGGCTGGGCGGTATACAATATTGGAGCTTTAGCCATTCAACAAGTGCAAAAGTTCTTAAACAAAGAAACTTAGATTCAACCTCAACTCTTTGCTAAAAAGCCGACTGTTTCTTACACTTAGACAACAGTCGGTATTTTATTGATTAATTTTATGCAAAATTTAGGAGTAATATATGGCTTTAGAAACTGCCGTAAATGAAACAGTTATTGAACAAAATATAGAACAATTTCTGTTAGTTCTTTCTGTTTCTCTGAGCGTAGCAACTCTCTCACGAGTTTTTAGTTGGCTCCGTCGAATTCCCTTTACATTATTATTAGTAATTGTTGGATTAGTTCTGGCATTCATTGATGTGAGATTAGTCAATTTATCTCCTGAATTAATCCTCGAAATTTTCTTGCCTCCCCTATTATTTGAAGCTGCTTGGAATTTGAATTGGCGAGACTTAAAACGAGATTTAGTTCCAGTGGGATTTTTTGCAATTATCGGTGTAATTATTTCGGTGGTTGGTATTGCTTATGGTTTGAATTTTTTCACCGGAATTCCTTTGGCGATCGCCTTTCTCGTCGGAGCTAGTTTATCAGCAACAGACCCTATTTCTGTAGTAGCTTTATTAAAAGAATTAGGAGCAAGTAAACGCCTACGCACCTTAATGGAAGGAGAAAGTTTATTTAATGATGGAGTGGCGGTTGTTGCCTTTACTTTGCTAGTAGGAATTCCATTAGGAACAGTCGATAAATTTTCTATTTCAAACTCTCTATCCACTTTTCTCAGTTTTGTTGGCATCGGTGTCGGTATCGGTTGCTTAATTGGTTTTGGCATTTCTTACCTCACCCAACGTTTTGACTTACCTTTGGTGGAACAGTCACTAACTTTAGTTTCTGCTTATGGCACTTATATAATAGTAGAAAAATTAGGGGGTTCGGGAGTTATTGGGGTTGTCACTGTTGGTTTAATTTTAGGTAACTTCGGTTCCCGCATTGGGATGAACCCCCGCACTCGGTTAATAGTTAGTGAGTTTTGGGAATTTGTGGCATTTTTTGTCAATTCCATAGTATTTCTGTTAATAGGCGATCAAATTCGATATTCGATTCTGGCAGATAATATAGTATTGATAGCAGTTGCTATTGGAGCAGTTCTTGTTACGCGAGCAATTTCGGTTTATAGTTTGAGTGCTTTGAGTAATTTGGTAGCAAAGTCAAATATTGGTTTAAAAGAACAAACGTTACTTTGGTGGGGAGGTTTACGGGGTTCTGTTTCTATTGCTTTGGTGTTAAGTGTACCTGTGGTTTTGCCTGGACGAGATGAAATTACCGCAGTTGTATTTGGGGTAGTATTGTTTACATTGTTGGTACAAGGTTTAACAACTCAGTCAATGTTGCAAGCATTAGGTTTAATAGGTGACCAACCGCTGCGTCAGGAATATATGGAAACGATCGCTCGTCGTGTAGCTTTAAAGCGAGTGCTTAATTATGTGTCTGAGTTGGTCAGGTTGCAAGAAATTGACCCAGAATATTATCGCTATCAAGCAGAATTTTTGCAAAACGAATTGAAAAAGTTGCAGGAGAAAATTGATAAGATGCAGGCGGAACATTCTCAGTTAGTGACACTGGATATGGAGTTATTACGGAAAGAGTTGGTAGATATCGAAGCGGAAACTTACGCTGAATTTATTCGAGCAGGTAAGTTGAATAGTAATGTATCGCCATTGTTAGCAGAAGTATTTGAGAAACAGGAACATGAATAATATCACGTCCGGTTGAATATCTATAAATAAACGACAGAGGAGTCAGGATAGAAAAAGGAAAACGGAAGTCAGAACTTAAAAGTCAGCAGTTAGATTTGATAGGCTAAAACTTTGACAATACAGTAGTTTCAGGCAATTACAGCAGTTGTCATTTTGGTAAACTACTGTAGGGACTTTGTATGCAACGTTCCTAAAAAGTTTTGATTGTGACGATCTGGTTTATAAATCTGAAAAGCACTGTATTTGACGTTTAAAGGAGCGAAACTATTTGTGACATTCTTAAGGTGAATTGGTACAAATCTCCCCTACTCCCCCACTCCCCTACTCCCCTACTCCCCATCTCCTCTACTCTCCTACTCTTCCTCCTCAAACACTGGCGGCCAAATTTCCGAAATAGGCAATTCCCAACCAGGCAATAATTCAGGAATAGTCAAAATATCTTCATTAGTTAAAATTATTGGTTCACTACTGGCACGATATACGGTTACGGTAAAATTTTTTGGATCTACTAAAATACCAACCTGACTTCCCAATTCGATAAACTTTTGCAGTTTTTCTACTAACGGCTTAATATTATCCGATACCGATCTGACTTCAATAGTTAAATCTGGCACAATTTTAGCAAAAGCACGAGGAGCTTGACGCATCTTTTGGGCGGGAACAAAAGAAACATCAGGACCACGCAAGTTCCCGTCTGGTAAGCGAAACCCCGCAGAAGAACCAGTAACTCTTCCCAATTTGCGGGGGAGTACCCATATATTGAGAAACGTAATTATTCGAGCGATAATTTCTTCCGAAACGTAGTCTGATAATCCCATAATAATAATTTTGCCGTCAACTAATTCCGTTCGGTAGTCCAGATGAGCTTCTGTTAGTTGTGTTTGAATTTTTTCTAAATCTGCAACTGTCAGAGACATAGATTTTCTCTACCTTATTCTTTGAGACTGTTGATAGTATTATAGCGGACAAATTTGGGAATGCCATAATTGTGTTGGTGGCGATCGCTCTTCTGTTTTTTGACTAATATCATGTCCGGTAGCATCGTTTGTGTATAGAATTAGGTTGAAATTGCGGGAAACCCTTCTGCCTCCTGCCTCCTGCCTCCTGCCTTACCTCCTCCAAAGTGTAAGTATTCAACCGGACATGATATAACATGACTTCCTTATTCTTCCTCTACCCCCTCCAAAACTACATCCTCATAAAGCATCTCAATGGGAAAGCTAAAATCTACAGAAGTTAAAGTTACTTCATCGCCTTCCCCATAATTATAAAGTTCCCAAACACCATTTTCATTAGGCCGAAAACACTCCACCGCCATCTCTCGCGCGTCAATTAAAACGTATTCTTTTAAAGTAGAAATGCGACGATAATTTTTAAACTTTTTGCCCCTGTCAAAAGCTTCAGTTCCTGGAGATAAAACCTCAACTACTAAGCAAGGATGATAAATAACTTTAATCGCGCGTCGGTCTCTTTCATCGCAAGTTACCATCACATCGGGATAATAAAAAGACCCTTTTTCCGATACCCCTAGTTTGGAATCTGCCATTAATACTTTACACCCTTTACCGCGCAGATGAATTTTTAAAGCTGTTGCCAAATTAAGAGCAATCTCATTATGAGGAATAGTTCCCCCAGTCATGGCAAAAACTCGACCATTCATATATTCATATTTAATCGGTTGTTTTTCCTCCCAGTCGAAGTATTCTTGGGGAGTCATTTTTTCGGGTTTTGGAACTGCTACCATTGTTTGTGTCCTGGCGGTCTAGATTCAATCTAATTTTAACATATTGGGGTTGCCTCTTGCTTTCTGTATGGGGATCGCCCTATTTTCTAGTAAATAGATAAAGCGATCGCTTATTTCTCAAAACTATTGACAATCTGGGGAATAAGAGGTAAAATATAGGAATTGTTATGTTCAAAAATCGTTAAATAGGTGAAGTCTTATGTCAGCAACAACAAATACTAAGAAAACAACCATAACTTTAACTCTAGAACCAGAACAAAAACAACTTTTAGAGCAGGCGGCAGCTTTGAGACGTTTGACTGTCAACGAATATTTGCTACTAATTGCTTTAGAGACTGCGAGTGAGGAAACAGCAGAACCAGAAGTTATTGTAGCAAGCGATCGCGACTGGGAAATAATAGAATCGGCAATTTTGAATTCACCCGCTGCTAACGAAGCTTTGAAGGCAGCAATCAACGAGTATTAGCAAGAGTATGGGAAGTGATAGGTTTTAACGAAGTCAGAAGTCAGAAGTCAGATAGGGGAGCCGTCGGATTGGCGACGTACAGAAGTTATGTTTGTAACGGGGATGCGTGAGCTACTCTCCAAAAATATTTCGCCTTAAAAGGCGGGGTGGCGCGACCCATATTATTTTGATAAATGATTTTTTTTGCCATTGAGATGGCAGTTTTAAATTCTACAAGCAAAAACAAGAGGTAGACATGAACGTTCGCGAAGAAACTATTGCTAAGATTAATCAACTTCCTGAGGAGCTTGTGGGCGAGGTAAATGATTTTGTCAGTTTCTTGTTAATGAAGCACGACCACGAGCGCTGGCAATTGTGGGAGCTATTTGCCGAGGGTAAAAAATTAGCAGCATCTGATTTTTCTGATTATTTATCTAATTTGGAAGAGTATGAGGAGCGTTTAGCTCGCGGAGAAATTCAATGGTAAAGGTGATCCGGGGCGATGTGGTCTTATGCGATCTTAATCCGGTAATTGGTACTGAACAAGCAGGGATAAGACCTGTGGCGATCGTACAAATAGACCGGGTTAATGCAGTTAGTCCTCATACGATTATTGCACCGTTTACGAGTAAGATTAATCGGGCGCTTTTGCCTTGTCATGTACTTGTTCCTGCTGGTGTAGGTGGTTTAAGTTTAGATTCTGTGATTTTGTGTGAACAGGTTAGAGTAATTGACAAGTCTCGAATTATGAGAAAGTTGGGTCATCTAGAGGATATCTATATGGAAGAATTAGCAAGAGCGTTGAGTATAATATTGGGATTATCGCTATAGATAAAAGCGATCGCTCTTCTTTTCCAGTAAAAACACAATTCCTGACCTTGCGGAGTATAATTATGATTTGGGAGTAAAATGCCAGCAAAAGATGTCTACCACGAAGCTGTAAGGACTGCTTTGACTAAGGATGGTTGGACAATTACTGACGATCCATTTCGGATTCGTCTGGCGCGAGGTCGAAATTTTTTGGTCGATCTCGGTGCCGAACGGTTGTTAGCAGCGGAACGAGATACAGAGAAGATTGCTGTTGAAGTCAAAAGCTTTACGCGACCATCCGACATGAAAGACTTAGAAGAAGCACTGGGTCAGTTTGTTCTTTACGATCGTTTGCTTATACGCCATGCTCCAGAGCGAACTCTATATCTTGCCGTTACAGAAGAAACACACAAAAGAGTTTTTGAAGAGGAAGCTGGTCAAATTCTCCTAGAAGATGGCATTATTAATCTTGTTACTTTCGATCCTATTGAAGAGGTAATTGTTCGATGGATACTCTGAAAGCTAAATATCTGTCTGTGGTGGAGCAAGTTTTATGCGACTATGCAGAATTTCTGGGCAATGACGATGAGGTTCAAATAGAGCTTGTCTTTGACCGCGACCGCGACCGCTATCTCCTAGTTGAAACTGGCTGGCAGGATGGCTACCGCATTTATGGCACACTACTGCATTTGAATATTATCGATAATAAAATCTGGATTCAGCACGATGGTACGGAAGACGGTGTAGCAAATGAACTCGTTGCTGCTGGCATCCCTAAAGATTCTATCGTTTTGGGATTCAGAACTCTACAAGAGCGCAAGGTGACAGAGTTCGCAGTGTGTTAATATCATTTTCAGTTGAATTCTTATACTTTGAAAAGAGGAATAAACTATGATTCAAGAATATCTACAAAAAGCAATGCAGGCAGCTAACTACGAGATGCTTGAGGAGGATGAGGGTTTTTATGGATCGATTTCTGGTGCTGCTGGGGTATGGGCAACGGGAAGTACTCTTGAAGAATGTCGCCAGGAATTATTGGAAGTTTTGGAGGAGTGGGTACTTATTGGTGTTGCAATGGGTCACGAACTCCCAGAGTTTGATGGGGTTTGTTTGAAAGTGGAGTCTGTTGCCTAATGCCAGTTTTTGGTCCTATATCTCGTCGGGAGTTAGTTGCTACATTGAAGGCGGCAGGTTTTTCCGGTCCTTATTCTGGAGGAAAACATCAATTTATCAAAATCATTGGGTCTAAAACCACGCCTTTTAAGGCGAAATGTTTTTGGAGCGGAGCTCAAATACCCTACTTCCCCTCCTGGGAGGGGTTAGGGGTGGGTTAACTTCTGACTTCTGACTTCATTATGGTGCGCGATAGTTTGCGAGTTTGCATTCCCAACCCTCATCAAGGAGACATAAGCAGGAATTTACTCAGACGCATTTTAATGCAAGCGGGTATTTCTCAAGATGAATGGGAAAATTTGTAATTAGAGAAGACGATCGCTCTTTTCAGGAGTTTTAAAGTAGGCAATCGCTCTTGTTTTGACTATTCTACAAAAAAAGCTCATCCTGTCACTGGGAGGGAAGCAGGGAACACAATTAATTTTCGTTGATATCTCCCTGACAACTGATAACTGAAACCTAACTCTCCATCTGCGAGATAATCTGCAAACTCATTTCATCAGATAACTCCCCTTGACAATTTTCGTTGAGGAATCGCTGCAAAAATTTTCCATAATTCTGCCAAACAGTTTGAGTATTGGGATGCTTTTCTCCTAGTTGTGAAAACAAAATAGCCAAAGCTTGCACAAACAAAGGTTCTGCTTCGGTGTATCGCCCTTGGGAGTTGTAGAGACCTGCCAAATTATTGAGACTGGCGGCAATATCTGGATGTGCTGGTCCTAGCAATTGCTTTAACATTTCCAAAGCTTGCACAAACAAAGGTTCTGCTTCGGTGTATCGCCCTTGAGAATGGTAGAGACTTGCCAGGTTATTGAGACTGGAGGCAATATCTGGATGTGCTGAACCTAGCAATTGCTTACACATTTCCAAAGCTTGCACAAACAAAGGTTCTGCTTCGGTGTATCGCCCTTGAGAATGGTAGAGACTTGCCAGGTTATTGAGACTGGAGGCAATATCTGGATGTGCTGAACCTAGCAATTGCTTTCTCATTTCCAAAGCGTCTTTATACATTGGTTCTGCTTTGGTGTATCGCCCTTGGGAGTCGTAGAGACCTGCCAAATTATTGAGACTGGAGGCAATAGATGGATGTGTTGAGCCGAGCAATTGCTTACACATTTCCAAAGCTTGCAAATACAAAGGTTCTGCTTCGGTGTATCGCCCTTGGGATTTGTAGAGATATGCCAAATTATTGAGACTGGTGGCAATATCTGGATGTGCTGGTCCTAGCAATTGCTTTCTCATTTCCAAAGCGTCTTTATACATTGGTTCTGCTTTGGTGTATCGCCCTTGGGAGTTGTATAGACCTGCCAAATTATTGAAACTGGTGGCAATATCTGGATGTGCTGGTCCTAGCAATTGCTTTCTCATTTCCAAAGCGTCTTTATACATTGGTTCTGCTTCGGTGTATCGCCCTTGGGAGTTGTAGAGATATGCCAAATTATTGAGACTGGTGGCAATATCTGGATGTGCTGGTCCTAGCAATTGCTTTCTCATTTCCAAAGCGTCTTTATACATTGGTTCTGCTTCGGTGTATCGCCCTTGGGATTTGTAGAGACCTGCCAAATTATTGAGACTGGAGGCAATAGATGGATGTGTGCCACCAAACCGACTTTTAGTAACATCTAAACATTCCTCAAACCAAGGTTGAGCTGACTCATAAAATCCCTGACCTTCATAGAATCTCCCCAAACCAACAAAAGGCCAGATTAAATCATCATCGGTTAACCAGTCAGTCAAATTTTCTGCTACTTCCTCAAGATGGGGAATAGCAGGTTCAACTGCTAAAACCTTCTCCCGAACAGGTGTCTGAGGAATTTCCTTTGCCTCTGCTACCATCACCCGACAAATACCTCGTTTCATTTCCTCAACGGAGTCAGACTCAGACAACTTACCTCTAAAAAACTCTCGAATCATTCCCAAAAAACTCTGTTTCACTTCCTCAACGGAGTTAGACTCAGACAACTTACCTCTGAAAAATTCTCGAATAAGTGGATGCAACTCATAACTTCCCTCGCCCACCCGTTGCAACAAACTTAAATTCACCAACCTATTATCTCGCCTATCCTCCAAATCTTCCTCATCCACTTCTGGCAAACATCCTCCCACCAACGACCAAGGAATAGCTACCGGAGCAAACAGACTCAACAACCGCCCCAATTCCCGTTCATCCTCACCCAACTCTTGCCAACTCAACTCAAAAGCAGCAGCAACTCCCCGCTCCGCAGTCATATCCTGAGAATATATTTCCAGAGATTTATGCTCTAACCGTTTTGACTCCAACCGTTGCCTTGCTTTTGCCAAAGATAAATCTGGTTTCCGCTCCAAATAACGCGCTACCAACTCCAACCCCAAAGGCAAAAATCCCAGTTCGGCACACAACGCCTTTGCTTCTTCTAGCTCTCCTTGTATCCGCGTCTTGCCAACAAAAGAAACCAACAATTCCAAAGCTGCATCCTCATCCAGCACTTCTAACTCCAACCTGTGGAAAAATTGCCCCAAGTATTTTTGACGAGTAGTTATCAACACCTTAAACCGAAATTCTCTAGGAGGTAGAAAATCAGAAATCTCCTGATAATCAACCACATCATCAAAAATTACCAGGACATCACCCTGCAACCAATTACGCCAACAGAAATCCACTTGAGTCTGCAAGTCATAATTTTCTGGAGGATTTAAGTTAAGTTGCGACTTAGCAAAATTAACAATCTGAATACCCACATCCACACCACGCCCCTCCAACCAACAAACCCCGGCAGGATAAGTCTTTTGCTGGAGGTGATAACGAGCATATTTGAGAGCAAGTTCAGTTTTACCGATACCACCCATACCAGTAATAGAAGTAATTGCTACTCGTTCAGTTGTTTGTAACTGTTGGTGTAAGATATCCATTACCTCATCCCGACCAACAAAATTCTTAGCGCCACTCCGGCGACTAAAATTTTCAGGAATGCCTTTTGGAAATTGGGTACTTTTCTTTGTCGGTGCCTCTCCCGACGACCCCAGTCAAAAGATTACGTCACCACTAATGGTATTACCTTTAAACGCTTCTGGACTACCTACAATAGCCGCAGTATCAACAATATTTCCACTCTCAACAATATTACCCCCACTCATAGTGCTTCCCTGAAACAAAGCATTAATTTTCTCAGCAGTTACTCCTTGAGACTTAATTTTTTCAATCTCAGCCTCAATATTTTTCACATCCTCTGGACTTTCCTGTTTTGCCACTTCAACCACATCAATAACAGCTTGCTTAACTTCCTGGTCTTCATTAGCAGCAGTTTCCAACTCTTGTATTGCCCGATTAAAATCTACAGGAAAAGCTTCTGTTTCAGCAGATTTCAAGACTGGCAAAGTTCCCGCAGGCTTTCGTTGTATGAGTTGCCACAACTTACCTGCTTGCTCCAAAGTCTTTTCCCCTAAACCTTCCCCGGTCTTTTCCACATATTTAGTGAGAAAAGGAATAGCGATCGCTGCTAGGCCCAATTCTATAGGTTCCATTTTCTATACTCCTTGTTAAGTTAATTTGTTGATAATTATAAATAATATTTATCTGGACTGCTATTTCCAAGTGTGGGGAGGGTGGGGCTAAAAACTCAGACAATGCCATATTTTTCCTTCTTCCCTCTTCCTTCTTCCCTCTTCCTTCTACTACACAAACAAACTTTCAACAGCTTGAAGCAACTTACCTTGACTCCAATCTTGATATAAATGAGCCGCGATCGCACATCCTCCACAACCCACACCTTCCTTAACATATCCCTGTTCATAAGCTTGTAGTTGAGGATAACAAGACTCAGCAAAACTAAGTTGTGTTGCCATCAAAGGCACAAAACCAATTTCTCTAGCTAACCCCACAGTATCTCCCGTCGGGTCTTCAGCAACCCATCGAGTTGTTCCCACCACAATATTCTCAGGCAGCCAAGATATAGAATATTTTGCAGCTAATGCTTGCATCAAAGCATAAACAGCTAACATTTGTGTACCACCAGCTAACATCACCCCTACTTTTAGACTTGCTGTCATTGCCATTCCTGCTACTACTATTTGCATCGGGTCTCCCACCGCAGCGACCAATTTTAGAGGTTGTGAAAGCATAGGTACAGAATTAAAACCAGAAGCTTGTAAACCCTGACGCACCACAGCCAATTTTTGAGTATGATTACATTGAGGATGACTACTATTAACTTTGCCTACAGCAGCAATACCTAAACCTAACAAAATTGCTAAAGCTGTAGTTGTACCTCCAACCACACATTCTCCTAAAATTAAATAGCTATCTTTTGCTTCCGCAGCTAACTTATATCCCCAACTCTTGCCAACTTCTAGTAAATGTTCAACAGTTGCCATATCTAAAGCATGACCAGAAGTTAAACAACGAGCTGGAGTACCTCCCAAATCAATTGTTGGTACAGTGGGTTGATGAGTTAAACCAGCATTAAATAAGTAGAGAGGAATATTGAGAGCATCAACAATTGCTTTTGTGATTAAAACTGGAGAAGCACCAGCATCAAGGGGTGGTAATGGATATTTGGGTTGTGGTTGAAAACCATTATATAAAAATTCCACATCTGCCAAACAGGTATATTGGCGGTCTTGTGGAGTCGCCCCTGCTGCAGAAATTCCCGGTATTAGACCTGTATCTGTAAATCCTAATATACAGCCAAAAATTGGTTGGCGACTCCGATACTTTTGCAGCCAATTTTTTCCCTGTTGCACCTGAGTATAAACACGAATCATTATTATTATTGAGTAAATGTAGGTAATAGATTATTAGATATCTTCAGAAAAGAGGGAATAGGGAATAGGGAACCCACCCCTAGCCCCTCCCAGGAGGGGAATAATTGATAATTTATAGATAAAATTGATTTTATTTTTGATTTTTGGAGATGTCTATTAGAGGTTGTCTTAGAAGTCCCATTTGCTACATCTAAGCCCCCTAAATCCCCCAATTTTGGGGGACTTAGAAGCAAATAGACTCTTGTTCCCCCCAAAGTTGGGGGGCTAGGGGGGCAAAATTCAGTATCAAAAAACTTTTCAGATATCCTCTTAGAAATTAGAAAAGTTTACTTATAGCACTACGCAAATAGGTTAAGACATTTATAAATGCTCAAACTCAGTCAGATATTACTTTTGACTTATGACTGTCTTGAGTGCGTCTTACATTCTGAGGAAACCTCAGAATTACGCACTCGCTTTTGACTTCCGCGTAGCGGCACTACTCATAATCAAGCAAAACTCTTACCCATTTAGGAGGTCTAGGAATAGGGTTGCCGATGCGGTCTAGTAATAATAAAGCTACCAAATGTACAACAAATAAATACACTATATTATTCACAAGTACCATGACTAAAGCAAGTGCTTGAATTAATGGCAAACTAGGTTGAGCTAATAATCCCAATTTGATAAATACCCATTCTACGAATTCTGTAACTTGTGTAGTTAAATATATCCAGAGGTCTTGCCCCAACAAAAGTGAAAGTAACCAAAATCGAAAAAAGAAACCAATAGAGCCGAGTATAGAACCTAAACCAATAGAAGTTAACCAATTTCCTCCTCGTTTCCACACCCCCCCTAACATTACTCCCATCAAACCAAAGGGAATAACAAATAAAATACTACGAGTTGGCCCCATAAGCACAGATAATAGTAATCCTGATACTGCTGCGCCCATCCAAGCGGCACGGTTTCCCCATCGTAAATATAGTAAGGCAATTGGTACTGGAAAGAAAACTCTTAATAAGGGTCCCAAGGGAAAATAATAATTGATAAACCAAATTAAACTAGCTGTACTGGCCAGAAAGGCTGTTTCTACCAGAACTATTGGTTTATCTTCTTTGCTGGTGGATGATGGTATTCGATCTGAAGTTGTTTTCACAGAATTGGTTTGGCCTTATAAATTTTGGCTAGTGCCGCTACGCGGAAGTTAAAAGTCGTAGGGGCGTTAACGATAGTTATGCGAAACAAATGCCATTGGCTAGCGCCAAGCTCCGCTAACGCCCTCAAAAGTCAAGATTGGTAAGGCTTTTAGGATTTTGTAACTGGTTAGTTATTTCTGCCATCCTGCACTCGTGAACTGTAATTGACTTTTAATTTACTTCTTGATTAAACGGCGTTGCTGATTTGATGTATGAAATTCAATTAGTGGTAAATTTTCACCCAAAACAATAGTAAGAATTATATCTATTTCTAATTTTAAAGTCACCGAAAAACTCTGTCTCCTGTCTCCTGTCTCCTGTCTCCTGTCTTCTGTCTTCTGTCTCCTGACTCCTGTGAAATCATACATTTATTCAGCAACCCCGATTAAACAAGTGTACGTTCCAATGCGTGTATATCAGGAATACATAATGTATCGCGATCGCGCTTGATTAATGACTTTTTTTCTAACTTACTTAAGACTCTAGTTACTGTCTCTCTGGCCAACCCACTTAAACTACTTAGTTCTCTATGAGGTAAATTAGGAATTTCTTTTCCTTGTTGAGAATCTATACCTTGCCCTTCTGCTAAAAATAGTAAAATATCTGCTACCCTAGCCTGAGCATCTGCTTCTCGTAGTCTGAGTCGTCGATTCACTTGTCGTAAACGTCTGGCCATTAATTGGGCTAATCGAATTCCTGCTGTGGGTTCAGTATGAATTAGATGAGCAAAATCCTGAGCTGGCATATTACCAATTAATGTGGGGGCTAAGGTAATTACATCAGTAGAGCGAGGTACTTCATCTAAAGCAGCCATTTCTCCAAATAATTCGCCTTTACCCAAAATATTCAGGGTTACTTCTTTACCATCCAAGTTATAGGTGCGAATTTTTACCCACCCATCCAGAATGAAATATACAGATGTCCCCCAATCATTTTCCAGCAAGATTACCTGGTTTGGTGGATGTTGACGACTGACCACATGAATGACTGCTTTTTCTAATGCTTCTTGTGGTAAACCTTCAAAAAATGAGGTAGAAAGCATTAATTCTTTAATATTTAATTGGGGGTCGCGATTATACCTTTCTTCCATAAAGTTATTTTTTCAATATTAATAGGGCAGTATATTTAGCCCACAGAGCAACTATAAATTAATAATTAAAAATTAATACATATTATATTATTAGCCAATTGGCCGACGTTAAATATCCTGAAAGTCAACAACTTTGTGGCAGCTATGATAAGGCTTTTACAGTATAGTAGTAGTACAGGATTTGTCAAAAACCCAAAATATAGATCATAAATCCAGAAACTTTATACTACTGCTTCGAGTTAAACGCTCCTTGACAGATTAAACATCCACAGAGTTGTACTGCTGTTTCCTCATCCTAAAAGATTTTCTTAACAGCTCAATTTGAGGACTATTATAGTTAATAAATATTATTATGTATGTAGTAGGTATAGAAAGCAAAACTCTTTAAATTATTAATTTAATAATATCCTGCTATTGCTACATCAGGCTATACATTAGACTAAAGAGTCTGAAAAAACCTTAACACTTTTAATTCAATTCATCCCCAATTTGTACATCTAGTATGAAAGACTAATTTTAAAGTCAGTTATGCTCTCATCAGTTTTATAATTCTTAATGAAGGTGAGCGACAGAGGTGAAACTCTTGAATTTCCAGAATAAGCAAATCAAATCAATGATCCGGGAAATAGATCAGGTGCTAAATCAGTCTAGCACTGAAAATTCTCCTAAAGTCCTAGAAAAAACACTCAGAAAATCTCAAAAGATACTAAAGCAGGTTTTGAACTACCTCAGTCAGAATGTGGATACAATCTCCAGTCTACAGCTACTCTCTGTTGACCCACCTTCAAATTCAGAAAATATTATTGACCAGACCACAAAGCAACATCCAGAAAAGCTAGAAGAGTTTTTGACTCCTATTAATCACTATCTACAAGAAGATTTTCAAGTTCTTAAAGAACAACGTCAAGCTTTGCAAGAAGAAATTAGGCAACTGGAGAAGCAAAGACAAGATAATTATTCTCTAGCTCAACAATATGCTAAACAGGAGCAAATTATCTCTGAGTTTTCTCAAGCTTTACTTGGCCCAGTACAAGAAACATTGGTGGAACATTTGTCTCAGTTAACTAACCAGCATCCATATCCAAGTCAAAGTCAGACTGCTTTACCTCTTAACCAAAATCTTGATCCACAAACTTCTAAAAATATTGAATCTTCTGAAATGGTGTCAAGTTCAGAGGATAGGTTTAGAGAAGATTATAACTTCGATCGGCCATTTGTTGATGACTTTAATATAGAGGATAGTGAAGAAACACAGCAAGAGCCAGAAAATTTTATAGTATCCTCCAATGTTAGTCCTCAAAATATTCAAAATAAAAAGCTATCTCCTCACATAAATGAATTATATGAGCTGGCTGATACAACAGTATTACCTTATCCGGGATATGAGTTTGTGGCAAAAGTAAATACAGAGTCAAAAGCAACTGAAGCAGATAACTTAAACCCTCAAGAATCATCTATTCAAAATCAACTTAATCTTGATGAACAGCAAGATTTAGAATTTGTTAAAAGTCAAAACCAGCAAAATCAAACTTTTGCTCAACTAGAAGCTCCCAGTTTTGAAGAGAATGAAACAGATTTGCAAAAATATCAAAATTATACTGCTAAAACAGAAGATTCAGAAATAGCAAATACGATGGAATCATCACTAAATTCAGAGTCAAATTTAGAAAACTCAGAAAATTTAGAAAGCTCTGAAATTATCGAATCTCTAAGTAATCTATTCGGTGAACTAGAGATAAATGAGGTGGAAACTAAGCAATTAATTGCTTCTTTGGAATCTAAACAAGAACAAAAAAATTGCAGCAATAAATCAGAAAAAGAAGAATATCTTCAGGCATCGGCTAGAGAAAGTCTTTTACCAATACAAGAATCTGATGAAAAACAAGATATAGAATTATTATTAGATACTAATACCCTCAATAATTTGCGTTCTGATTTAGAAAATTTAGAAGAATTTGACTTAGATGAATTAGCAAACGATCCGCAACAAACTGAGCTTCAATTAGGAGAATATTCTCCTGTATCTTTAGCAGAAAGCAATCCTGAATCGACTAATGATTCTGTTACTTCGACTTCAGAAGCAGAAATTACTAACTTAGAGGGTTTATTTATAGATATTGATGATGTTTCCGGAAAATCAAATCTAATGAACCAAGAAAATACTCACAATTCAGCAGAAAATACAGAAAATGAACAAACTTTAGAAGATATTTTAGATAGCTTAACATCTTCAACAGAAGTAGAATCAACAGACACAGAGGACCAAGAATTTTTACAGCTAGAAACCCTACTTCAAGACCTTCCAGAGACAGAAAAAAAAAATTTAATTCCTCAAAAGAGACAGATAGAAAACTAGATAAAACAGCTTCACTATGGTATTTAGGAATTGACTTTGGTACTACAGGTATTTCTGCAGCATTATTTAATCATAGCAGCAGTGAAATTTATCCTATATATTGGGAGAGAGCAGGAACTAAACAAGAGTTAGATATTACTGAAACAAATCAACAATTTACTCTCTCAACAAAAATAGACCAAAGAACTTTCAGTGCTACCAAAAAAATATATCACTTACCATCAACTTTATACATACATCAAAAATTATCCCAAGAGAAAACTATAGAAGAAAAACCCTTATTACTACAAAACTTTAAACCTGCTTTAAAAGTTACTATTCCTTACATTTCAATTAAATTTGAAAAACAAAAATTGCAGGAAAAGCCAGAGGAATCTTTTCTTCTAGATTCTAACTTTGTTGCTACAACTTCTCATGAACCAATTTTACAGTTGTCTGAACATCAACAAATTTCTCTCAAATTAGTTCATCAAGGATTAGTAACTTTATTGACAACCCTTCAGACCCAAGCTTTTGTCCAAGACTCCATTTCTCTAACTGATGGAGAAACTCAAACAATAATTACTTTACCTAATGATTATATTTGTGGCGCAGTAGGATTAGACCAAGAAACATTTGTTTCCGCTTTGGCACAATTAAAATCTGTGTTGATGGGTAGTCCAACTAATTGGCCAGAAGCTTATCGCTTCAATCTCAGAGAAGCAGTTTTAGAAGCAGGTCTTGTTAAAGATGTTAGTCAAGTAATTGTAGTTGAGGAGGCGATCGCTACTGCCTTATCAGAATTAACTTCAGTAACAGAAGATCCAAAAACATCTACTATCTCAGAATTTAGAAGGGGCAAAATTTTAATTGTGAATGTGGGAGCAACCACAACAGAAATGGCTTTAGTTAATTTCCCTGATGATGGCCAAAATTTAACTTACTCTCACTTCCATTGTCATAGTTTTGCTTATGGGGGTCATGCTCTAGATCAAGATATTGTTTGTCAACTATTACTCAAAAACGAAAATATTTCGCCCCAGACCCAGAAAGAAAATAATCAAGAACAATCTACTCAATTATGGCCACGACCGGGATATCCAGATTTGTCAATTAGGTATCAATTACAGCAATGGTTACAAAGTTCATCTTATAGACAAGAATTATTAGCAGCAGCTCGTAATTTAAAAGTAATTCTGCCATCTGAAAATGAATTTATTTTGAATATAGGCGATCGCCAATGGTATTTACAGCAACAAGATTTAGAAAAGAAAGTATTAGAACCTTTTATACAACAATTAAATCAGGAGTTAAATAATTTTTTGAGTAGGGTGGGAATATCTCCGGTGGGAATTAACCGCGCTTTATGTACTGGAGGTAATGGGAGTTGGAGCAGGATATCTCGTTGGTTACGTCAAAAATTGCCTAATGCAATTATTGTTCAAGATGCAAAAGTTAATTCTGAAAATGTAGAGTTAGGGGAGGAAGAGCGACAGGGAGCGGATAATTGTTTATCTGAGATTGAAGATATTAAACTAACTATAGGTAGGGTCGCTTATGGTTTAGCTATTTTACCTCTTTATCCACAAATTATAGATATACCTCAGCAACAGTACAACGACTATTTTTTACTTTGGGAAATACTGCGAGTTTTTCCAGATCGTGCTTTATCCCTCAGAAAAGTTTATCAATTATTAGAGGAACAAGGAATAAATACTCGTGTTTGTCAGGAGAACATTAAGACTATTTTAGAAAGTAAACTACCTCCTGGTTTAATACCTTTGGAGGAAGATATAATGTTATTGAGTGAAGTTTCTCGACAAAATTCTGACTATCAAAGTTTGAGAGCAAAGCCACTTTTTTGCCAAGAAACTGATGGTAGTGGATATCGTTTGAGTAACGAACAAGCAGAATATGTAAAAGAATACTTACATAAGCTAGTTGCTAATACTAGGCAAAAATTTGAGGAACCTTTGCTTCAGTCTCTTGATACTTTAGCGATCGCGGAGCGTGGTGTCAACCATATCGCTTTCTGATTTTTTTCACTATTATATCTTGTTAATTTGTATTAAGCGCAGCTTCATGGACAATTGGTATTTTCATTAATTGATAATGGATAATTACCTCTGGTTAAAACCGCTACGGAATTGAATATAAGGAAATCTGATTTCTTCTCTTGGTCGATTGGATATGGTTAGGAAACCCATCCATCCCACCCTACGGGAAAGCTGCGCTAACGACCGCTTTTTTCTCCTTAAAAGGAGAGACTTTAAACCGAATGGATTAATTATCAATTATCAATTATCCATTGGTAAAGAGTTATTTCTTACTTCTGAATTTTGAGTTATCAAATATGAACTTTAAAAATTATCTATGGATTTTTGTGAATTTATTATTTCCAATTCAGCCCCTATTTCTAACTTCTTCCCTCTTACTTTTTCCTTCTACAGCAATTGTTTTAATGCAACCTGCTGCTAAAGCTTTAATGGCAGATGAAATTAATCAAATTGCTACAGAATTTACAGTATTAATTGACTCAATAAATCCAGCTTCTGGGGTAATAATTTCTCGTAAAAAAGACACTTATTATGTTTTAACTGCCAAGCACGTTGTAGAAACCCAAGATGAATATGCAGTTATTACTAAAGATGGGGAAAGACATAAAATTGATTATCAAAGAATAATTAAATTACCAGGAGTAGATTTAGCACTTTTAGAATTTCGGAGTCAGAAAAAGTATCAAATAGCTAGTTTAGCTGATTATGATTATAAAGCTGAATTTCGCCATGTTTTTGTGTCTGGTTGGCCTGCATCAAGATTACCTTTTTCCCAAAGAGAACGTTTATTTAGTCCGGGATTATTAATTAATCAAGATTATGAATTAGCTTTTATCAAAGACCCGGTTTCTAATGGTTATGAACTTTTTTATAACAATATTACTGAGTTAGGTTTGAGTGGCGCACCTATTTTAGATACTCAAGGAAGAGTAATTGGAATTCATGGTGCTTCTGAAGGTACAAAAATTTATGATGAAAAGTCTAATTCAGTGGAGAGAGTGAGTATTGGTTTTAGTTATGGAATTCCTATTAATACCTTTTTACAGTTAGCAGATAAGTTCAATATGAGATTAAATATTCAATTAGAAAATTCACCTCCACGACCACTAACTCAAAAAGAAGCTTTTTCTATAGAAGCTTATTTAAAAGTTCCAGAAACAACAGATATTTCTAGTGCAGCAGCATGGTCAAATCGTGGGAATCATTTGTATAGGTTGGAGAGATTTGAAGAAGCATTAATAGCTTTTGAACGTGCAATAAAAATCAGAGAAAATTTTCATCCTGCTTGGTATGGAAAAGGAAATGTATTATCAGCTTTAGGTAGATATGATAGAGCAATTGATGCCTATCAAAAAACAGTAAAAATTAAACCAGACTTTTATTTAGCTTGGCGAGACAAAGGCGCTCTATTAGCTTATTTAGACCAACCTCACGACGCATTAATATCTTTCAATCAAGTAATTAGATATAAACCAGATGATTTTGTAGTTTGGTATCTGAGAGGAAATATTTTAACAAAACATTTTCAGGAATATAAACAAGCGATCGCTGCCTATAATAAGGCAATTCAATTAAAGTCTGATTTTGTTGATGCTTGGGTGGGAAAAGGAGAAGTTCTTTATCGTTTAGAGCGGTATCAAGAAGCTAGAGAAGTTGCTCAACAAGCGTTGAAACTTAAGCCTAACGACCCAGAAATTTCGAGTCTTTTAAATGCTCTAGATGAAAGAAATTTACCACCAGACTCTGTTGAATGGAGACCAAATCAAAACCAAGTAGAAAGAAGAAATTATCCTCCCAGAAAACCACCTAATTTATTATGGTAATCAATATATATAGTAGGGAGTAGGGGAGCGAGGGAGAAGTCAACATAAGAATAATTAACATTAAATTTGCTTAAATTAGCAAAAAAGTTATTTGATATTTTTTAATCAGCAATCCCTAATTAATTTTATCGATAATATATAGCAATCAGGAATCAGATGTGAGAATTGAGGTTTTCCTTTAAAGCATAGAATATAGCAGTTTTCTTATTCTTATATATTCGTTTTTCCCTATTCCCTATTCCCTATTCCCTCAAACAAAAGTCTCCAATATCTCACAACTAAAATCATATTGCTATATCTAGCATTTATCATTCCATTAATGTAGCAGGTTTACCTGAAAAAGCCCGGAACATTATTACGTATTTTTGATTCTATAAAATCAACAATCATATCTCAATCATCAAGTTTTAATATCCTATAGATTAACCCACAAATATCAAGGATATTATGACAAAATTATCATGGCTTTTGAAAATTATTAATTTACCGAATAATTAATAATTAATAATTAAATAATTCGCGCCTTGAAGCCTCCCCTTTTAAGGGGAAAAAAGCAGTCGTTAGCGCAGCTTCCCGAAGGGTGGGATGGATGGGTTTCCTAACCATATCCAATGGACCAAGAGAAGAAATAATATTTCCTTATATTCAATTCCGTAACGGTTTTAACCACAGGTAATTATCAATTATCCATTATCAATTATCAATTAATGAACACCTACAACTTTCTTCAAGGTTTATTTAGGTATAGCAGTCGAAGCAAAGGTTAGGACAAATCAAAAGCTTAAAACTCAGACAACGTAAGATTTTTCCTTCTTCCTTCTTCCTTCTTATTTCTTCCTTCTGCTATATCAGTAATAAAACTGAGTTATCTATCCGGATTTATCAACATAGTTCAGAATTTTAAATTGAGACTTGCAGATGGAATTATTTTTAACTAGATTTTGTGCACAAAAATCTTTTTCTCAAACAAAGATAATTAACTACACAGAAAAATAACATTCAAGAATATAAATACCCTCTATAGTGAAAGGAGTTATATATGGCGACATTAATAGCAGAAAAAGAAGAATTATTGGAAGTAACAGAAATAGAAGCATCTCAATTTAATACGACAGGTAATATCAGTGGCTTAAAATTCAATGACACTAATAGTAATGGTCGATTAGATCCGGACGAATTTGGATTATCTAATTTCACAATTTACTTAGATATTAATAACAACGGTTTTCTAGACTTCAACGAACCTGCCAATATTACTAATAATTTCGGAGGTTATTTATTCAATAACTTACCACCTAATATTTATACAATCAGAGAAATTCAGCAACCAGGTTTTAATCAAACTACTCCCACTCCAATTGTCAATGTAACTCCGGGTAGTAATTTGACAAATATTAATATTGGTAATATTGGCAATGTAAATAATCGAGGTCAAATTAGTGGTACGAAATTTAATGATACGAATACTAATGGAATATTAGACCCTGGAGAAGTAGGTTTATCAGATATTACTTTATATTTAGACCTCAACCAAAATGGATTTTTGGATGAGGGAGAACCTCCAACTATTACTGGTGTGAATGGTGAATATTCTTTCCTAGATTTACCTCCTAATACTTATATATTGAGAGAAGTTTCTCCACCAGGTTTTGCTTCAACTACTCCCGACCCAATTTTAAATGTAACTCCGGGAAGTAATCTGACAGTTAATATTGGCAATGTAAATAATCGAGGTCAAATTAGTGGTACGAAATTTAATGATACGAATACTAATGGAATATTAGACCCTGGAGAAGTAGGTTTATCAGATATTACTTTATATTTAGACCTCAACCAAAATGGATTTTTGGATGAGGGAGAACCTCCAACTATTACTGGTGTGAATGGTGAATATTCTTTCCTAGATTTACCTCCTAATACTTATATATTGAGAGAAGTTTCTCCACCAGGTTTTGCTTCAACTACTCCCGACCCAATTTTAAATGTAACTCCGGGAAGTAATCTGACAGTTAATATTGGCAATGTAAATAATCGAGGTCAAATTAGTGGTACGAAATTTAATGATACGAATACTAATGGAA
>JAAHGF010000013.1:124427-412800 GCA_010672585.1 Okeania sp. SIO1I7
GCTTCAACTACTCCCGACCCAATTTTAAATGTAACTCCGGGAAGTAATCTGACAGTTAATATTGGCAATGTAAATAATCGAGGTCAAATTAGTGGTACGAAATTTAATGATACGAATACTAATGGAACATTCGACCCTGGAGAATTGGGTTTATCAGATATTACTTTATATTTAGACCTCAACCAAAATGGATTTTTGGATGAGGGAGAACCTCCAACTATTACTGGTATTAATGGTGAATATTCTTTCCTAGATTTACCTCCTAATACTTATATATTGAGAGAAATTTCTCCACCAGGTTTTGCTTCAACTACTCCCGACCCAATTATTGATGTAACTCCAGGAAGTAATATTACTAATATCAATATTGGCAATGTAAATAATCGAGGTCAAATTAGTGGTACGAAATTTAATGATACGAATACTAATGGAACATTCGACCCTGGAGAATTGGGTTTATCAGATATTACTTTATATTTAGACCTCAATCAAAATGGATTTTTGGATGAGGGAGAACCTCCAACTATTACTGGTGTGAATGGTGAATATTCTTTCCTAGATTTACCCCCAGATACTTATACAATTAGGGAAACTCAAGCACCAAATTTTGACCAAACTACTCCCGACCCAATTATCAATGTAACTCCAGGAAGTAATATTACTAATATCAATATTGGGAATGTAAGTAACCGAGGTGAAATTAATGGCATTAAATTTAATGATGGAAATGCAAATGGAATATTAGACCCTGGAGAAAATGGTTTAGATAACTTCACCTTGTATCTAGATTTGAATAACAATAGTCTCTTAGATATTGGGGAACCTGCAACTATAACTGATGAATTTGGTTTCTATTCATTTGAAGATTTACCTCCCAATGTTTACATAATACGAGAAGTACAAAAATTTGGCTTCTCTCAAACTACTATCGATCCAGTTATTGATGTAGATCCTGGCAGTAATATTAATAATGTCAATATTGGCAACTTCAATGAATTTCTTTAAGCTATGCTTGATAAAACCAATTTGATATCTTTGTCTATGATTAAATTTTTGAGTTACGCGTCGGGAGTGGAATAGAGGCAATACAAGAAAAAGGTTGAAAAATATTCTAATACTCCTCACCGTTCTTAGAAACCTAAAGTAGGACTTGAGAAAAATGGCTTAATTCTAGATTTAGACAGAAGTTACGCAAAACGTGAAATTAGACACCATCTTTAGGGGTTAACAGCCGTTAACCCCTACTATAGTAATGCGTAAGTCCTGTTAGAGTGAAAAACATATTCTGCTCCCCAAAAAACTAAAGAGACTGTTGATATTTCACCAAAAGTTCAGGAATATAATCATAACCATCCACTCCAATAACAGGCAAAATTTCTGACCGTTTCCTATTTAAAATATCATTAAAATCCTCTCCCAATTGACCTTTCAAAACAACCATTAATCCAGCAGTTTGCCGCCATTCATTAGCACCAATTTGCTCTAACAAATACATACCCAAACAACCTGCAAAAATAGCTTGCTCTAAATTTTGTAAACTATAGTAAGCCTGAGCAAGATAAGCCAAATTCAAACCTTGCAAATATAAATCCCCAGAATATTGAGCAGCTTGCCAACCACCAAGCAAATATAACAAAGCCTCTTCAGGTTTTTCTAACACCATAAATGCAATTCCCAAACTACTAAAACAAAGAGACTTACTCTGACCATCACCCAAAGTTTCCGATAACTTTAAACCCTGTTGTAGATAATTAATCGCATTTTCATAAATCTCAGTTTCCATCATTTCTTGTTGTCTAGCTTGGAAAACTTCACTAAAACCTAAATTAGCTAAAGCATTAGCTTCCCCTTTTTTATCCCCTATTTGTCGAGAAAACATCAACGCTCTTTGACTATAATTAATTGCCTCACTATAATCTTGCATCGCCACACAAGTCCGACTCAAATGATTAAGATTAGCAATTTCACAGAATTGATCCTCAGTTTCTTGGGCAATTTCTAAAGCTTTTTTATGAAATTCCATTGCCTTTAAATTTTCCCCCAAAGTTTGCTGAGAATAACCCAATAAAGTTAAAATTCTTGCCTTAGCTTGAGTACCTTTAACTATTTGCAAAGGTGCATCTAAATAACTCAAAGCATTCTGTAAATATTCTCCAGAAAAAGAAGCAAAAATCCCACCATAGAGCGGAAAATATTCCTGTTGAGAAAAGGCACGAAAAATTTGCAATGCTACCTGAAAACAAGAATTAGTTAAACGAGGTCTAGCTTGAAAACCATTAGCTAATTGACACCAAATAGTAGCAAATGTCAAAAAAGTAGAAATAGATAATTTTGCCCCTACCTTAGCATCATAAATTAACTTATCAAACCATTCAACTAATCCCCTTTGTAAACATTGTAAAATCAATGCCAATTCAACTAAATTACTAGCCTCAATACTCGCCTTACTCGCAAATTCTACAATCGACTTTTCCAAGGCAATAGTATTAAATAAACCCTCTGGAAAAGAACTATTTACCTGTTTTGCCCATAATACCCACGGTCCTCGTTGTTCGGGAGTACCACCAAATCCTAATTGACCCCTACTTTGGTCATAGATCCAACTTACCAAATAAGGTTGCAGTCGTTGCCAAGCTTCCAGACCTTTAGTAATACCAGTCGCAAACTGTTGCAAATCTTTTTCTAATTCATGGTCAGCAGTTTGGAGTTTTTGTCCGTCCAGACTTTTGGCCAGTTTTTGTAGTTGATTGAGAGTTAGAGGTTGTTTTTGGTTAGGATCGATAGCATTGAATAAAGTAGTCAGGCGATCGCTAGACTCAGCATCAATAATTTCTTGTACAGAAGAAGCGATCGCTTCTTGAGTTTGATTTAGTTTTTCCCACCGCTCCCATTCTCCCTGAATAGTTTTTAATGCTCGCAAACGACGATTAGCTTTTGCTTGTTTTAACTCATCAGTTTCTGTATCTACTTGCTTTTGAATAGTTTGCAGACGTTCGTCAAAACAACGTTCAAAAATTTCGCCCGTACCACTACTAATTTCTTTTACCAGCATTTGATATACTTGTTCCTTAGAACGAATTTGACCTTTGAGAGTAATTTCCACAATGTGGTCAATTAAATTTAGATAGCGTTCCTGCCAAGAAATAGATTCTGTCATTTCAGTTATCAGTTATCAGTTATCAGTTATCAGTACCTTTTGCTTTCCTACGGAATGCTGCGCAAACAGCTAAAAGCTTGACATCAGGAATATTCTCTTCTCTTGGTCGATTAGAGATGGCGAGGAGACCTCGCCATCTCTCGACCGCTTTTTTTATCCTCTTAAAAGGGGAAGGCTAATTCTTTTTAAGAGGAGAATATTCATAAGAAATACAAAAAATTGTGCAAATATACGAATCTTCCCATCTCCCTGTATAAATAGATTCCAAATGGGCTCTATAGGTTTAATTCCTACCTGTCTCAGCCGTAGTTTCTACAAGCTTGTTGTGATTTGACTCCATCCACTTTTCCTATCCTTTATTCCTTCCTCCTTCCTCCTTCTTCCTTCTTCCTTCTTCCTTCTTCCTTCTTCCTTCTTAAAATACAATCATAATATTGATTGAGTTAATTTATAGATGTACCACTACAAACATTCTTTCAAACATTTCATTAATCATATCTTCCATCTCATCTATATTTACAGAATTAGGACCTCTAACAAACTCTTTTAGTGTAATTTTTCGGTCTTTAAAATCTTTAACAAAATTATGCAATGCTTGCAAAGAATTTAGATCGACTTCTGCTTCTGCAACCAACTTTTCCATCAAATTTTCTCCTTGTCGCTTTGCTTTGCGATACTGTTTTACCATATTTCCTTGAGGAGTCTTTTTCACCTCTCGTAATTCTGATTTAACTTGTTCATATTGTAGAGATAACAGTTCAATTTCTTTCTCTAATTGTTCACATTCTTTTTCACTATCATTTTGGGAAAACTTAACTTTTTCCTGATTTTTATCTCTTTCAATTTCTAGTAACCGAGCTAGATCGCCACTTTTATAAGCAATATTAATTTCTTTCATTATTTCAGTATAGAAAACACGAGTTTCATTATCGCTAGCTTTATCTGGATGAAATTTATCGGCTAATTTTAAAAATATTTTTCTCAGGTCTCTACTAGGACGTGGTTGAGAAATATCCTCATTTTCATAGTAATGATTATTTTCTCCAAAAAAATCTTTCTCCGTTGTCTTTTGATAATCATCTCTATCTTCATCTTGAAAATTTGCCGATGATGACCGAGAAAAATATTCTGGGCGAGGAGAAATTTTACCTGTTAATTGTAAGATACGATAAATATCTACAATTTCTTGTTTTTGACGTTTTCCTAAACGTTTATTACCTAAAATTTTTTCAAATAGACCATGAATTTTTTGATCTAGACTATTTATTTTTTCATAAAATGGTCTACTTTTTTGAACCATTTCTTGAGTAAGTGTTTGCATTTGTTGAGTCAGGTTAGACAACTCAGTTTTTTTACGTTTGATTTTGGTCAGAAGTTTTTTATGTTTTTCGTTGAGAAAATCAATCCTAGCATGAATAGAAGAGAATGATAGGGAATTTTCTTGAGGTAGAGAATTAGAAGTGGATTTTTTTTGAGTTTTTCTTGGCATAGATAGTAAGTATAATAATAAAATTTTTGGCAATTTAATCTTTTATAGTTTATCGTAATTTACTCAATGTGTCATCTGAGTCAGAATATATAGCGCAACTCAAAACTCAAAACTCAAAAGTTAAAAGTTAAAACTCAAAACTCAAAAGTTAAAAGTTAAAACTCAAAAGTTAAAAGTTAAAAGTTAAAAGTTAAAAGTTAAAAGTTAAAAGTTAAAAGTTAAAAGTTAAAAGTTAAAAGTTAAAAGTTAAAAGTAATATCTGACTGAGTTTGAGCATTTATAAATGTCCTAATACCAATTTTAAAAAAGAATGCTATACTTAAGTTGTACTTCAATTATTAAGTAATTAACACAGAAGTATAGAACTTTTTTGATAATTATTAGCTATTTCTTGTTAATTATTCTTATCTTTACTTCTCCCCTACTCCCCCACTCCCCTACTCCCCTACTCCCCTGCTCAAGAAAATGTAGCAAACATTTATCAAATTGGTTAACCTATTTGCGTAGTGCTATAGTATCTCTAATTGATTCAAAAAGCTAAGATGCAAATTGTTTCTTACCAAATTATTCAAAATCATTAACACAAAAAAAACAGGGGATATTATCCCCTGTTGCCAACAGAATTTACCAACAATATGCTTTTTACTATTTATTAGTCTTTAACAGAAACTTTTACCATTTGCGCTGCTGTATTTTTTTCTCTCTTGACTTCAACCACTAAAGTATTAACTATTTCTCCAATTTCAGCTAAAGTTGCTTTACTATAGCTATAAAGTTTTATCCCACTTTTAATAATCGTCTTAGCAATAGACTTTTGTGCTAGAGTCACCTTCAAGTTTACTGATAGCAAACTCAAATTAAATATTAAAGCTAATAGATTAATCTGCTTAACTGTTTTCAGTAGACTTGACATAATTGATTTCCTGTTTTTAACTTAAGGTTATGAGTATTTCAAGTTTTTATGGGTAGAATTTTTCTATTTATTGATTGTGGAGTTTTTGTTGTAGAGTTAGAGTTAACTTTATGTACTAAACTTGTTTACCAGATTATCTATGTCTTTCATTAATTATATTGAACTGTAGCCCAATCTCATAAGTCATTCTCCTAAATTAAATTTCTCTGACTTGAAACAGCTTATCTATTACTAATCTCTGAGTTCAAACGAGGTTTATTGCTTCATTAATTTCTAGATTAATACTATTCTCGAAAAAAAGCAAGCCTTGTTACGGTTATTCATAACTTTGTTTTATTAGAAAAATTTAATGTCAACCTGGAAAACCTTAATGTTAAAGACTTTGAAAGGAGTAAGAAAGTAATTTTAAACTTAAAAGACAATGCTCTACTCAGGTAATTTTATAGGTATTTATTCTCAAACAATTAAAGTTATATTATTTGGATTAATCGCATTTTATTTAGTGGCATAAGTCCATGAAGGTCTGGGACATACGGTCGGATGTCGAAAATTTTGCTGCCATTCATTTAACTGGGGATGCTGAAACGATACTGGATTTATATGGGTGCTGGCCTTATTTTGAAGGTCAGAAGTTTGGAGATACTTGGCCAAAGAATCAGGCAAAGTTTAAAACCCTAAATACTCCTAGTGGACTGACACACCTTAAATGGTGCATTAGATGGGGAATGGGGAGATGGGGAGATGGGGTGACGAAAAAAGCTAATGCACTATTTTAGGCGAAACAATCCACTAGAAGCTTTAAAAGAGGTGTTGGGAACTTTGTGGACATGGATTCTGGTATTTTAGTTTGTGATAATCTTGCGTTAATAAAATTAAAAAAGCTGATTTTAAATGAGGTAGAAATTTTGTCTATTATTGATAATTTATGTGCGATAATTGATTTAATTTTTTATGATCGGAGATGTTTATTATATAGTGACGAATAAATCAGATAATGAGTGTCAACTATTACCAATTATTCTTTAATGTTTACTGGAATTATTCAAGAAACGGGAAAAGTCTATCAAGTTCGCTCACAAGGTTTGGGATGTGAATTAATTCTTGATGTTTCTGATAGTTTATATACTGAAGTGGAAATCAAGTCTAATATTTCTGTCAATGGGAGGGCGTTAACAATTTTAGGTAAAGAGATATCAGGAGAGTTTTATCTATTAAGGTTTTATCTAGCTTCGACAAAAGTTGCTGCACAATATGAAAGGCAGAAAAAGCTGAATTTAGAAATGTCTATTCGTTTGGGAGAAGAAATTTCTGGGTCTTTGTTTTATGGTGTACCTTCGGGGTATTGTCGGTTAATTTCTAAAGAGAATTTATCAGGGGGTGGGATAAAAATTGAGGTACTTTGGCAGAATGATTTTGTTCAATATCTTGATGTTAAAGACCTGGTTTGTTTGGATGGAGTACTGTTAATAATTAGGGATATGGCAAAATTGTCTTTGATGTTTGATATTTATCCAGAAACAGTTAATTTGACTAATTTAGTAGAAAAGGAAATTGGAGAATATTTTGCGATTGAAATTGACCCAATGGTTAAAAAGATAGGGCAAATTTTAGCCAAAAAACTCAGTTGAAAGCTGAGTAATTTTCAAAAGTAAAAAGCATTTCCTGACGGAATGCTCCGCAAACAGTAATTGATGCAGTCAGGACTTCTTAGAGTCATGTTCTGCAAACAGCGAACGATAAATATCTGATATCATGTATCTTTAAAATACCCACAATAAAAATTTTAGGGAGCAGGGAACAGAGCACACAGAACAGGGAAGTTGGAAAAACATTTTCTAGTCTAAAATTCGTTATTAGCATAAGTCTTAACCAGTTCTTTATCAGCAGCTTATGTTTACCGAATAATTAAGGTTTAAAGCCTCTCCTTTAAAGGAGAAACAAGCGGTCGAGGGATGGCGAGGTCTCCTCGCCATATCCAATCGACCAAGAGAGAAAAAATTTTCATGATTAGTCAATCCTCTTCTTTTCAAGGAGAGGTAATAATTAGGGTTTGCTGAAAAAGTCTTTTTGCTCTTTGTAGGAGACAGCTATACTGGAGACAGGAGACAACCCACCCCTCGCCCCTCCCCCTCCCAGGAGGGGAAAAATGGGAATGTAGAGGAGGTAGGAGCGGGCGTTTTGTCCCTTAATTTTTCTGCCCAACTCTTGCACAAAATGCTAGTTTTTTGAGCAATCTTTACCGAAAACAGGCGCACTTTTTTCAACCTAAAACAGCTAAAAACTTCATCTATCAATGCTTTGATATTTAATCAGCAAGCCCTAATTAATTATTAATTATTAATTATTAATTATTAATTGTTGAATACTCCCCCACTCCCCTACTTGCAGACTTTAAGCTGCTTCTTCTTTTACCTTTTCCAACTTCGGTTTTTCTACTTCCTTCTCTATGACACTTAACTGTTTATTCTCAGCTAAATATTCAGCTAACTGCGCCTCAATATTCTCTTTGACAATATGACGATACTCATAAAAATGTTCTATATGAGCGCAGGTACTAATATAACGTGGCAAAATACTAGAATTATGTTTTTTAAGACTAAACAAATGATGCCAAAACTTCCAACGAGTTTTCCGCTTTATTCCCTGTCGCCAGCAAATAATTAATAGCGCTCGCAACTCCATCCAAGTTGGCATTTTTGTAGCACCTTTATAAGTGGGGGCACCCATTATCAGAAAATGTCGATAAGTTCGATCCAAAAACTTTTCATGGTCGTACAACTGCCAAAACGCACTTACATACTCTCTGGCAATATCTTCTATCGGTCTAGTGGGGATAAAATTTGTCAGTGTTACTTGATTGATGTTAGCACCTTTATCTAAAAGGCGACCTTCCTTTTTCAGACGATGCCAAAGTGCTGTATTTGGTAAGACTTGCAACATACTAAACATCGCAGTGGGAATAGTCGTCTCTTCCACAAATTTAACGATGCGATCGCCTGCTCCTGGTTTTTCTCCATCAAAACCGATAATAAACCCTGCCATTACTCTTATACCAGATTTAATAATTTTCTCTACTGCTTCATTGAGAGGGTTACGATTATTTTGATATTTATGGGTTAACTCTAAACTATCTTCATCAGGAGTTTCTATTCCCAAAAATACTGCTCTAAGATTGGAATCTACCATTAACTGCATTAATTCTGGGTCTTCTGCTAAGTTAACGGAAGCTTCGGTAGTCATTTTAAATGGATATTGATGTTCTGCTTGCCAAACTTTTAATTCTTTCAGCAACAACTTGACATTGCGTTTGTTACCGATGAAGTTGTCATCTACCATAAATAGAGAACCACGCCATCCTAAATCGTAGAGGTAATCTAATTCTGCTAATAATTGTGCTGGCGTTTTGGTACGGGGTTTGCGACCATACAGAACAATAATATCGCAAAATTCACATTGGAACGGACAACCACGGGAAAACTGAACCGACATAGATTCATAATATTCCATTTCCAATAAATCGAATCTGGGAATAGGAGTAATTGTCACATCTGGTTTATTCCCATCTGCACGGAAAATACCTTGAGTTTCCCCCCGCTGAATAGCATCGATAAACATTGGCAAAGTAATTTCCCCTTCATCCAAAATCAGAAAATCTACACCACTGTCCAATTGTTCTTGGGGTAATGCCGTAGGATAAGGCCCACCACAGGCCACTAATTTATTGCGTCGTTTTGCTTCTCGGATCTGGTCATGTAAGTCTTCTTTTTGGACAATCATGGCCGAGAGTATTACTAGGTCTGCCCATTCCCATTCTGCTTCGGTAACTGCCCTAATATTTCTATCTACTAATTTATATTCCCATTCCTGGGGTAAGATTGCTGCTACTGTTACTAATCCTAACGGAGGTAGCATTACTTTGCGATTTATCAGTTCTAGAATTTTTTCAAAAGACCAGAAAGATTTGGGAAATAAGGGATAAATTAATAAAACTCGCATTAAATATTAGTTCCTCACATTAAGATTAAATGTCAGTTTATACGGATTAACTAACTTTAACGTTATTAAGTTAATTTCGGTATTAATTAAACATTAAGAGGAGTCATTTCAGTTATCAGTTATCAGTTATCAGTTATCAGTACCTCTGCATGTTTGCGCAGCATTCCTTAGGAAAAAATCGGGATTGAAATATTGAACTTTATTTTCTCTTGGTCGATTGGATATGGCGCAGGTTTCCTCGCCATCCCACCCTACGGGAAGCTGCGCTAACGACCGCTTTTTCACCCCCTTAAAAGGGGAGGCTTGAGACCTTATTTTTTGGTCAGGATTCAGAATAGTAAGGAGTTTTTTCAAATCATCAATACTAAACATAGCTTCTAACTCCTGACGATTTATTTCTGGTAATTTGTCTAAGATATATAGTCTGAAATAAGGGAAATAATTTGTTTGATTTTTTTGTATCAACCTAATCTACAGTTTTAGTTAATTCAAGTTAGCAATAACTGGTGGCACTTGCTCAAATTATAATTAGAAAGTTTCTGCAATTTCCTCAACACAAAAGCCTTCCCTTAACAAATCAGGAATAACTTCTATTTTTGTTTCTGTTATTAATAATTGAGAAAAAAGAGTTTCTCAAATCATCAATACTAAATATAGCTTCTAACTCCTGACGATTTATTTCTAGTAATTTTACTAAGATATATAATCTGGAATACGGCAAAGATTTTTTTGGGTTTATTCTACGGATAAGCTCCGCTAAAGTTGCCTTAACCTAACCTAAAGTTTTAGTTAATTCAAGTTAGCAATAACTGGTGGCACTTGCTCAAATTCTAATTAGAAAGTTTCTGCAATTTCCTCAACATAAAAGTCTTTTCTTGACAACTTAGGAATAAATTATATTTTTGTTTCTGTTATTAATAATTGAGAAAAAAGAGTTTTTTCAAATCATCAATACTAAACATGGCTTCTCACTTATGAGGATTTATTTCTAGTGATTTGTCTAAGATATATAGTCTGGAATACGGGAAATAATTTGTTGTGTTTATCCTACGGATAAGCTTCGCTAACTTTGCATCAACCCAACCTAAAATTTTTTAAAATTAAAACTTAATTCCAGACTTCAAAAACTATTTAAAAAGCAATTTGTGCTACTGTACTTCATAAATCTGGAATGCCCTGTATCCATTATCAATCTATTCCATGTAAGTGTGGTAAAGTGATTATAGTAGATTGACGAAAGTAAGAATTAAAACTTAATTCCAGACTTCAAAAACTATTTAAAAAGCGATTTGTGCTACTGTACTTCATCAACCTGGAATGCACTGTATTAATTATCAATTATCCATTATCAATTATCCATTAATTTATTATGTCTCAATGTCTGAACCCGGAATGTCTAACTATTAATCCTGATAATTTTCAGTTCTGTCAAAAATGTGGAAATAAACTATTACTTGTAGAACGTTATTGGGCAAAAAGTATTCTCGGACAGGTGCTGACCGTTCTTCCGATGCGGCCTGGATACCAATAGAAAAATGGAATAATTTAACTCCTGAACAAAGAACGAAATTCTTACCTCTTTGCCCAGATTTTTTAATCGAATTAATGTCACTTTCCGACAGCTTATCCGACACCATAAAAAAAATGAAAGAGTATCTAGAAAATGGGATGCGCTTAGGTTGGTTAATTAATCCCAAAAATCAGCAAGTAGAAATTTATCGTGCGGGTAAAGAAGTAGAAATATTAGACTCTCCTGAAACATTATCCGGTGAAGATGTTTTGCCTGGATTTATATTAGATATGACAATAATTTGGTAGTTAACTCCTCAGAATAAATAACTAAAATGACAAATTTGACTATCGAGCTTGACTCAATAATTGACCTAACAGACGAACAATTCTTTCAACTATGTCAAATAAATAAGGAGATAAGATTTGAAAGAAATGCTAAAGGAGATTTAATTATTGTGCCACTGATGGGGGGAAAAACTGGAATGATTAATGCTGAAATTTATGGCAATTTAGGAATGTGGAATAGAGAAACAAAATTAGGAGTTTGTTTCAACTCTTCCGTAGGTTGTCAACTTCCCAATGGCGCTACCCGTTCTCCCGATGCTGCCTGGATACCAATAGAAAAATGGAATAACTTAACTCCCGAACAAAGAGAAAGATTTTTGCCTTTTTGCCCAGATTTTTTAATCGAATTAATGTCACCTTGCGACAGTTTATCTGACACTAGAGAAAAAATGAAAGAATATCTGGAAAATGGGATGCGTTTAGGTTGGTTAATTAATCGAAAATCTCGGCAAGTGGAAATTTATTGTGCTGGTAAAGATGTGGAAATATTAGACTCTCCTCAAACATTGTCTGGTGAAGATGTTTTGCCTGGATTTATATTAGATATGACAATAATTTGGTAACTATATTCATTTTGTGAAGCTCAAAAAAATCTGTCACCGGAATTAGCTTGCACTTTCTAAATAATTTTGATATGCTTTATGATATACGGGTTAACTCGCATATGAGCATGACTTTTTATTCAACTAAAAAAATTATCCTAGAGACTGATAACTGATAACTGATAACTGAAATGACTAATATTCAAGGTACACCAGGTATTGATTTTCTCAGTGGCACTACTGAAAATGACATCATTGCTGCTTTGACAAATAAAGATATTGTTCAAGGTTTCGGGGGTAATGACCAAATCTTCGGCAATCAGGGAACTGATGTACTTCAAGGTAATCAAGGGGATGATATTGTATACGGTGGACAAGATGCCGATACAATTTTTGGCGGGCAAGGAAATGACTTGATGTTTGGAGATTTTGGCCCTGACTGGTTAATTGGTGATTTGGGCAGCGACACTATGAGTGGAGGTGAGGGTGATGATTTATTTGCTATTGGTAGACGTGGCGGTCTATCTTCTACTGGTGGAGTGAATATTACAGATGCAGATGTAATTACAGATTTTGGTAATGGTGGCGATCGCCTAATCTTAACTGGAGGGTTACAATTTAGTGAGTTGAATATTCTTTCTTCTGAGAGTAATACTATTATTCAAGACGGAGTAACGGGAGAATATTTGGCAGTTTTGTCAGGGGTGACGAGTCTTGAGGAGTCAAGTTTTAGTTCTATTTTTGGTGAGGTGGAGTTGGGTCAAATGTTACCTATTTCAGCACAGGCAAGTTTTTCTGGTCAAACGGTTAGTTTAGAGGTAGCACAAACTCCACTTGAACAGGGGATAGGTTTAATGTTTAGGACTGAGTTGCCAGATGACCGAGGTATGTTGTTTGAGATTAACCCTCCTGGGACTGTGAATTTTTGGATGAGAAATGTGTTTATTAATCTGGATATGGTGTTTCTGAGGAATGGGGAGGTACAGGCAATTTTTTCTAATTTACCTCCTTGTGAATCTGAACCTTGCCCTACTTATGGACCTAATGTTCCTGTGGATGGAGTTATTGAGTTGAGGGGGGGAAGAGCTACTGAGTTGGGTTTAACGGTTGGCGATCGCTTAGATATTCAGCCTGTTTTTCTGTCTGTCTAAATTTTTTGTGTTTTGATGGTTAGGTTTATTGAGTGCTGTTTTTTTGCGTTGAGTAAAAAGTCATGTGTATGGGCGAGTTCATCTTTATCTCAACGTTGTTTGAAGACCCGCACTCTCCCGAAGGGGAGCGGAGAGATGGGAAAATAAATCAATTTTGCGGTTTTGCCAATAGTGTGCTATCCTTAAATAAGGCTGCTGGGCTAGCAGTGTCAGTCTGTGGAGCGACCGTAAGACCAGAAAGAGGTTTAGCCTCGGAGGCAGGTGCTACGTTAGCGCAGCTCCTCTGTCAAGAGGAAGCAGAAAGTCCTGAACTGCGAGGTTTAGGAATCCCGCGCTGTCACGCAAGTGCAGCGTCGGGAGGATGTCAAACTATCACAGTTTTTTGTTGATCAAAATGTTGGCATTTATACCCGCGCTTTCCTGTAAGGAAGCGTAGTATGGGAATGCCAATCCATGTTACAGTTTCACATATAATTTGTTAAAATGTAAATTTTATCAAGTCAACAGTAGATGGTTGAAAAAGCATACAAATTTAGGTTTTACCCTACTAAGCAGCAGGAAAGTTTGCTCCGGAGAACTTTAGGTTGTGTGCGATTAATCTACAACAAAGCTTTAACCGCCAGAACTCAAGCTTGGTATGAGAAACAAGAACGAGTGGGCTATAAACAAACCTCAGCAATGCTTACTAACTGGAAGAAGCAGCAAGATTTAGATTTTCTTTGTGAAGTCAGTAGTGTACCACTACAGCAAGGTTTGAGACATCTCCAAACTGCTTTTACTAACTTTTTTAGTGGACGGACTAAATACCCTAACTTTAAGAAAAAGCGTAATGGCGGTAGTGCTGAGTTCACAAAGTCTGCATTTAAGTGGAAAGAAGGTCAAGTATATTTAGCTAAATGTGCTGAACCATTACCCATTAGATGGAGTAGGCAACTACCACCAGGTTGTGTACCTAGCACAATTACAATTAAGCTGGACCCCAGTGGTAGGTGGTCTGTATCTTTGAGAGTAAACGATACTAGAAATTTGAGCCTCAAGTCGGTCACCAAACAAGTAGGTATTGACTTAGGAATTACCAGTCTATTAACAACAAGTGATGGAGAAAAATTTGCTAACCCAAAGAATCATTATAAGTTACACAAAAAACTAAGGCTAGCTCAAAAGTCACTCTCACGTAAAACTAAAGGTTCAAATAACTATCAAAAAGCTAGGCTAAAGGTAGCTAGAATACACGCCAAAATCAAAGATTCAAGGCTTGACTATACCCATAAGCTAACCACTCAATTAATTAGAGAAAATCAAACTATTGTAGTTGAGGATTTAGCAGTTAAAAACATGGTCAAGAATCACAAATTAGCAAGAGCAATTAGTGATGCGAACTGGGGAAAATTAGTGAGGCAATTAGAGTATAAGGCTGATTGGTATGGCCGAGAGTTAATCAAAATTGATAGATATTTCCCTAGTTCTAAACGTTGCTTTAATTGTGGACACATAGTAGAAAAATTACCTTTAAATATCAGAGAGTGGGATTGCCCAGAATGTGCAGCTCACCATGATCGGGATATAAACGCCAGTAAGAACATTTTGGCTGCGGGACTCGCAGTGTCAGCGCCAGTAGCTCATGGGGGAAACCCCCAAGACCGTGCTGTCTCGTAGAGCAGCGTCGGGAGGATGTCAAATTACCACAGTTTTTTTGTTTATTGCCTATGGAATTTCCTCTAATTTTTCTAAGCATCAGAAAATGAAACGAACGAGTTTTTCTGAGTTGAGGATTTGAGAGCTTTATACTTCTCTAGTGCAGGATGGCAGAAATAACTAACCAGTGATAAAATCCTAGAAGTCTTACCAATCAATACTTTTAACTTTTAACTTCCGCGTAGCGGTTAGTTCTAAAAATATCAGCAACAGTAGGACAAAAAGTTGGCAGTTCAAAAGTAGCTGGATTAACTGGATTTTGATATGTAAAATGACGATATTCCAAACAAAATCTATCCCAAGCCGCCATTTGAATTTTGAATACTGAGATGATTACCTCTATCAACCAAGGAGACAAATTAAACTGGAGATAAATTCGTTTATTCAGATATGCACAAATTTCATCAATAGCTTGATTAACTGTAACTTGTGGATTCCCCAAAATTAATTTTTGTAGTTCTTTAGACTGGGGTGGTTTTTCTACCAGATAAGTAACAACTCTAGCAATATCCTCAGCATGAATAAAATGGAAACTCCCATCAGCTTTTAACCACCGAATTAAACCAATATATTTAATTATTTCTGGCAAACCAGAGGAAAGATGAGAATAAGGTTTTTCCTCATTCCCTCCTAAAACTAAAGTAGGAAAAAGACAAGTTAGAGGAGGAACATTCTTGAGTCGAGATAACTGATACATACAGTCATATTTAGAGCGGATATAATCAGTACCAATCTCACCAGCTTTTTTGAGTAATTTGTTTTGACTGTCAAGAATACTAGCTGTAGAAAAATAGATAATATTTTCACATACTTCTGGATTGAGTAATTTGACTAATTTAATTGTTTTGACAACATTTATATCAAATACTTCCTGTAAGTTTCCCCAAGCAGTAGCAATGAGAATAGCCACATTAATTTCTGAAAGTAAGTCTGAAAATCTTTCAATTTCTCGGATATTTGCTGTTAAAAGATTTACACCCGAACGAGCTTTATAATCAACTTTTAACTTTTCCGGGTTTCGCACTAATAAGAAAAGTTCGTGTTGAGTATTTTGAATTAATGACTCAACAATATAGTGACCGATACACCCACTAGCACCCGTTACAAAAATCCGTTTATGGCTCATAAAAAAATATTTTAAGTTTTAGATGATAAGTAAAATTCCGGTTATAAGTAATTTTTTACTGTTGATACTATCTTCTAGACTATAACAAATAAATTTTATGTATCCAAAGAGGTTTACACCCTTTCTTAGCTATCTTTAGGTAAAAAAATCGGATTTTAGCTAACGGGAAAAATACGGATGTGCAATACTATTTATCAAAAGCTTTTCTACATTTTCTTGAGCATGGGAGTAGGGGAGTGGGTAGGGACGTTGCATGCAAGGTCTGTACAGGAAGAGAACCCACCCCTAAACCCTCCCAGGAGGGGAAGTAAATATAAGAATAATTAACATTAAATCTGCTCAAATTCGGAAAAAGACGATTGAGTTAGTGTTAATTATTTAATAACTGAAGTGTTACCTTAAGTATAGAATTAATGCCTGAGAATTTGTATCAGACTAATTTTATTGAATAATATGATAAATAATAGGAGTAATTGCCGGACTTTCTTTTTGATGTCTGTCAGAGTGCGAAGCAAGATACTCTCCCTAAATCAAGTTTCAAATTTGTCACTAAGAAGCTAAATGATGAGACAAATAAGGCAATAGCAAAAAATCAATTATCCAATTCTTAGACTCTCTATACTTCCTGTTCCCTGCTCCTCTAAGTTCAGTGCAATGGGATTTTTTTACTTGGAAGTCCCTAATAAGTTGAATAATATAGGAGTCGCCATTATTGTATTTGATATATCATAAAGCTTACCGAATCATTAAGTTTGTCAGGAGGACCGAGTCAGGAGTCAGTAGGTAGAAAGGAGTTTTTCGGTAACTAAATAGAAAGAAATAAGTATAATTTGCACTATTGTTTTGGCTGAAAATTTACTTACTCAAAGTTAACTGTCATTCCTTACTTCAGCAACGCCAAAAATGCTTTTGGGTTGCTCGTACTAACTGTAGTCTATCTATCTGAAAAGCGCTATAAAACTCAGACAACACAATATTTTTCCTTATTCCTTCTTCCTTCTTCCTTCTTCCTTCTTCCTTTAATATGGTAAATAATAGGAGTAATTGCCGGACTTTCTGTTTGATGTCTGTCAGAGTGCGAGGTAAGATGCTCTGTCTAAATCAAGTTTCAAATTTGTCACTAAGAAGCTAAATGATGAGACAAATAAGGCAATAGCAAAAAATCAATTATCCAATTCTTAGACTCTCTATACTGCCTACTCCCTGCTCCTCTAAGTTCAGTGCAATGGGATTTTTTTTACTTGGAAGTCCCTAATAAGTTGAATAATATAGGAGTCGCCATTACTGTATTTGACATATCAAAAGTTTAGCTAATAATTAAGGTAAAAATCCTCTCCTTTCAAGGAGAAACAAAAAAAAATTTCATGATTAGTCAATCCTATCCGTTTTCAAGAAGAGGTAATTATTAATTATTAATTATTAATTGTTGAAAGTGCTTTTCATTATAAGTAGACCACAAAATTAATTATTTTTGGGTAGGGAGTAGGGAGTAGAAAAATGTGGCGTTGCTGAATAAATGTATGATTTCACAGAAGGACTGAGTCAGGAGTCAGTAGGTAGAAAGGAGTTTTTCGGTGACTAAATAGAAAGAAAGAAATAGGTATAGTTTGCACTATTGTTTTGGCTGAAAATTTACTTACTGAAAGTTGACTTTTATTCCTTACTTCAGCAACGCCAAAAATGCTTTTGGGTTGCCCGTAATAACTGTAGTCTATCTATATTAAAAGTGCTACAAAACTCAGACAAAATAATATTTTTCCTTATTTATTCTTACTTCTTACTTTTTCCTTCTTCCTTCTTACTTCTTCCTTCTTACTTCTTCCTTCTGCTATTAATATAGGGGTGAGCATAGACCCACCCCTAGACAAAACAAAAATTAATGGAAATCTCAAATATGGTTGAATTTAGTTAAGCAGTTAATGCTAGTAAATTGCTGACCTCTTTAGCAGTTTTAAAGAAGAATTCTACATTTTCTTCAGGAGTCTTTTGCAAAACACCATGTCCTAAATTCAGAATATGACCTTGGTTGCCTGCTTTGTGGATAGTTTCCAAAATGCGAGACTTGATAAATTCTTTAGAACCAAAAAGTACGCCAGGGTCTATATTTCCCTGTATGCCAATATTTTTACCAAGGCGTTGTCTTGCTTCTCCGATGTCTACTGTCCAATCTACACTAACTATATCAACACCAGTTTGGGGCATTCTCTCTAATAATCCAGCACTACCATTAATATAAAGAATAAAAGGTGTGTTTGGATGAGTTGCCTTAACCTGTTGGACTACTCGTTTTTGATAAGGCAAGGCAAAAGTTTCATAATCTTGAGGGCTAAGTTGGCCTGCCCAAGAATCAAACATTTGGATAACTTGTGCTCCACTATTTATCTGGTAACGAGCATAAACGGCGATCGCGTCTGCTAGTTTGACGAGAAACTGATGCAACATTTCTGGTTCGCAAAAGGCCATTCTCTTGATAAAAGTATAATCTTTAGAACTTTTACCTTCTATGGCATAAGCTGCTAATGTCCAAGGTGCCCCAATAAAGCCTAAAATTGCTGCTTCGTTCTTAACTTCTCTTTTGAGAATTTGTAAAATTTCCCTAATAAAAGGTAGAGACTCTTCTGGTTCGATGGGATGAAGTTGGTCAATTTGAGATTGAGTGCGAATAGGAGGGTCGATTATTGGTCCTTTACTTTCGACTATATCAAAATCAATGCCTATTGCTGGAAGTGGGGTTAGGATATCTGAGAATAAAATTACTCCATCTGGTTTAAATGCGTGGAAAGGTTGCAGAGATATTTCCACAGCAATATCTACGTTTTCGGAACGCTCGCGAAATGAGGGATATTTCTCTCGTAAATCTCGATAAGATTTCATGTAGCGTCCTGCTTGTCTCATCATCCATACAGGTGGACGGTCTAATACTTCACCCTTAGTTGCTCGTAATAAATATGGTAGTTGGCTTGATTCGGCCATCTTTATTTTACCTTCTACTTCTCAAATTTTTTATCTAAATAGCTAGCAAAGCATAAGGTTGGGACATAACAAAAGTCTCAAACTCAAATTTTCAAGATAGCCTTTCCCTTTTGCCTTCTGCTATATCAGTATCAGTAGGTCAATATGATTGTCCTGATTAGTTAAGTTTACAAGGACGTGACATCTGTGGAAATAGTAGACTTTCGATTGTAACGAAAGTTTACTATTAAGAGTGGGGAGTGGCTCACACGGATTATGGCACGGATACACGGATACGGTAGGGAGTGGGGGAGAAGTAAAAAGATGAATAATTAATACGCTCCTAGGGCGTGTCATCAATTAAAAATTTGACAAAATGGGTATTGTATGATCTAGGTCGATGGCGATCGCTATGCTAATAAAATCACAGAAGCTGCCAAATAAATTCCTCCTAGGAAGTTAACCGAACGCTTATCGTATCTAGTAGCGATCGCTCTATATTGTTTGAGTTTGGCAAAGAAATTTTCTATTCATAGACGTGCTTGGTATAATATTTCATCGTAATTACGAAGTTCTTTTCGGTTTCTTTTTGGAGGAATCACTACTTCTATTCCTCTCTCAGTTAAAGGCTCTATCACCCGCTCCTGAGCATCATAAGCTTTATCCCCTAATACTGCTTCCGCTTCTACCATCGGTAATAAAACATCTGCCCCATCCAAGATTGAAGTTTGAATAGTAGTTAAAAAAATGAGTGGGATTACCTAGAGCATCTACTATCCCATGTATTTTAGTACTCAATCCCCCAATGCTTAGGCCAATATTCTCCTGTTCTGCACTACTGTCTTTCGCCCCGGCACTATGTTGATGAGCACGAACAATAGTGGCATCGATCATGGCATATTCATTATCTGCATCCTCAGATAGAGCTTGAAATAGTCTTTCCCAGACCCCTGAACGACTCCAGGGACTAAAACGGGTATGGACAACGCGGAAGTCCCCAAATCTTTCTGGTAAGTCTCTGGTTCGGAATTCCGGCTCTATATCTGTATAAAACAGCTTCCACAAAGAGGCGGTTGTATGCATGCTGTTCTTCCTACAGTTCCTTCACGGCCTGGTAGTAAATGTTGAATGCGTTCCCATTGGTCCTATGCGCAAACCATAACGTCTAGTCATTTAGAGCAGTCCTTAGCATATTATTCTTGTAGTTATTCTTCATAAGCATACTATACTTTTAATGTCAACCTCTTTAATTGATGACACGCCCTAGCTAATAATTATTAAAAAAAGTTATTCGGCCTGTGTTAACTACTTAATAATTGAAGTGCTACTTAAGTATAGCAACACTTTTGATATTTGCTATTAATTACTTAACCTGCTGTAAGTTATAAAATTTCGTTGCTAAAATTATTCAGAAAAATTACTTAATCTGGCTTTTTAGGGAATAGGCAATAGGGTACAGTTCAACAATTAATAATTAATAATTAATGATTAACAGTTACCTCCCTTTGAAAAGAAGAGGATCGACTCAAAGGATTTTTTTTTCTTGTTTATCTTCTAAAGGAGAGGCTTTAAAACTTAATTATTCGGTAAAAAATATTTATTCGGTGAATTTAAAACTTTTAAAATTCTGAAAGGTAGTAGGGAGTATAAAATAGGAGGCAGGCAAAAAATATTTATTTCTTCAGTTTGACCGCATTAACTGCTGAAGCTGCTTTCATTAATGGATAATTGATAATGGATAATTGATAATTACAAGAAGGTTAAAACCGCTACGGAATTGAATATAAGGAAATATCCTAGCACTTTTTTCCCCGATCAAGGGGAGGCTTTAAACCTGAATTATTTAATAATTAATAATTAATAATTAATAATTAATAATTCGGTAAGTTATCAGAATTCGTGGCTAAAATCATTAAAAAAATTACTTAATTTTGCTTTTTAGGGAATAGGGAATAGGGAATAGGGAATAGGGAATAGGGAAAAGACAAAAAATATTTATTTGGTGAACTGAAAGCTTTTAACATTCTGACTCCTGACTCCTGACTCCTGACTCCTAACTTCTATTAAATAGTTTAGTTTTGCATCTGAAAGTTTTTAATATATTCTTTGAATAAGGAGGATAGGCTAAATAAGGTATTGTTAGTTTTTATTGGATTTAATAGGTATCGTCTTTTTAGGGATTGTAATCCATTGATAATATCTATAGAGGATAATGAGCAGGATTTTTTTAAGTCTTCTATTGAAATATTTTCATCGCATTTACTTATTTTTAAAACTATTTGTTTTTCTATGTCTGACATTTTCTGATATGAGGTGTCGAAGAGTAGTTTCATTTCTTCTGTGATAATTAAGTTCTCTTCAGCTATCAATTGAGAGACTTGGTCTTGAAAAATATCTTTGATTAAAGTACATATATATTGTAAGTATAAGGGATTGCCTACATACATATTGTTTAAATTCAACCAAGAGTCTCGGTCTTGCAGTTTATATTCTTGGATTATTTCTATTCCGGCCGAATTATCTAAGCCTCCTAATTCTAGACATTGAATTGGATATAGTTCTCGGTCTAAGGCTGTCATTTCTTGAGCTTTTTCTTGACTAATTAATATTAGACAACTTTGATGTTCTGTTTGAGCGATCGCTTGAAAGAGGTTTTGATATTCTGTGTGTTTAGTTTGATATTGTCCGGCAAATTTTCTACTGATAAATATGTTTTGTACGTCGTCAAGAACAATTAAACATTTTTGCCTAGATAATAAGTCTAAAAATTGGGTGAATTGTTCGTCTGAGATGAGAATATTTTGATTTTCGATACTGATTTTTTTTAAGAGGTCGGTCATTAGAGAGTTTAGAGATTTCACAAGTTTTAAATGTCTCCAAATTACTACATCGAACTGTTGGATATTCAAGTCAATAAATCTTTTGACTAGGGTTGTTTTGCCAATACCGCTTAATCCTAATACTGACATGAGACGAGTTTTTTGATGGAAGATATAGTTGGATAAAATTTCTAGTTCTTGAGTACGTCCGTAAAAGTAAGCAGGATTAATTGTAGGGGCAATACTTAAATCTTGATAAGTTCTTTTAGTTGTATCTTTGATTTGAGAATCTTGAGGATATTTTTGATATTGATATAGAGTTTGTGACCCGAAGTTAAAGTTACAATTAGCTCTATAGATAGACGAAATAGAAGATTTTTCTTGTATATGTAATCTTTCAATAGTAGAGCGAAAATTAGATTTATTAATATCTTCTCCTAAACTCTCAGAAAAAGTTTTCCATAGTTGATAACCTACATCTCGAATTCGACTTTCACTACGGTTACATTCTTGTGCAATATTTTCATAAGTTTTACCTTGCCAAACGCCTTTAATCACAGTTTCTTGAATATCATCTAAATGTTTTCCTCTATGAGCAAAGACTAGGCGATCGGCAAATTGCAAAATTTCTGTAATAGTCATTGAGTTTAGTTCTAATAATAGTTTTAGCCATTTTAGCTCATTCTCATAGGACGTTTTAAGATATTTTCCTACATTCACTTGATTTTTATTTACAAAAATCGCGATTTAATCAGACAATTTAGTATAGTCAAAATCGGATTTCACTCTTAAATTAGGGTTTAGGGTATGATTAGAAATTTTCTGACTCAATATTATGAGTAGTGAATATTTTTTACTCTATCTAAACTAAGTTTTACAGCTTGAAAAAAATATGACTGTTAAGTTCTAGTATAGGAATAATTTTGAGGTAAATTCAATGGTAAATGATTTTTTCCCAAAAGATGGTAAAGAACCAGTTAGAGTAAAAACATCACTTATAAAAGTTAGAGGTAAAACCTTAATTTACGCGGATAGTGTTTATCAAATTCACAACATTACCAGTCTTAGTTTTGTAGACCTAACAACCGAAAAAAAAATCCCTAGATACTATTTAATTTTACTGTTTATAGGCATTGTATTACTTCTAGTACCGGACACAACTGCAAGAATATTAGGCTTATTAATATTAGGTGTTGATATTTGGCTATTTGTTCAGCATCAACGTAATAAAATTTCTGAACGGTATGGTATGCTCATGGCAGTAAATTCAGGGGAGCAAAGAATTTTAGTTAGCTCAGATAAAAAGTGGATTATAGAAGTAATCGTTGAGCTATACAAAGTTATGAATACAGAGGAACTAAAATCATTAAACTTGAATTTTGATAATCATTCTATCGATCGTTCTATTAACGTTGAAAACAGCGTTGGTTCTAATTTCATATCAGGTGAAGTAGGGGGAGATGTAGTCTCTTCTATTGACTAATATTTCCAATTTAAAAGTATCAAATTATTTTTAAATTAGCAAATTTTTCATAAATTAAAAAAGTAGGTTAAATATGCAAGATAAATCTATAGAATCTCAAATAAGTTATGGCTCCAATTTTGTCACAGGTAATGTTGGCGGAAATGTTACTGCTTCAATCAATGAATTGCCAGATTCTTCTGAACCAAACAAACCCGGAATTAAAGAGTCATTGACTCAACTTCAAAAAGCAATTGAAGCAGACTCAAATTTGACTCAAAAGTATAAAGAAAAAGCTTTAAAGCAATTACAAAGTCTGGCAGAAGCAGGAAAAAATCCACAGGGAAACCAAGAAATAGCAGAAAAAGCAATTATATTTTTAAAAGGATTATTTACAGGAATACCTAAAACGGCAAAATTAATCGAACAGTGGGAAAAATTATTACCAGCGATCGCCAGTTTCTTTGGATTTGAAAATTAGGATATATGAGCAAATCTTCAGATTACGAAAAGACAACTAAATTGGTGAGGAATTAAAATTTAATCCCGACTTTGACATACGAGAAAATTCCGACAAAAAATTTACCATTCGTAGGTTGGGTTGAGGAACGTTAGCGGAGCTTATCCGTAGGATAAACCAAACAAAATAGAGGTGTATTTCGACTTTTTTCATCTTTCTTTTGCTATATATGGTAGGTTACGCTACTGCTTAACCCAACCTACTGTATTCCCGACTTTTACAGGTCATAAAATTAGACAAAAAATTTACCATTTGTCGGTTTGGTTGAGGTGGGAAACCTAACAAAAATAGAGATGTATTTCAATATTTTTTCCTCTTCCTTTAGCTATATATGTTGAGTGGCAATATCCCTGAACCCAACTTAGGATATTCCCGACTTTGACACACGAAAAAATTCCGACAAAAAATTTACCACTTGTCGGTTTAGTTGAGGTGGGAAACCTAACAAAAATAGAGGTATCTTTCAATTTTTTTCCTCTTCCTTTAGCTATATATGTTGAGTGGCAATATCCCTGAACCCAACTTAGGATATTCCCGACTTTGACACACGAAAAAATTCCGACAAAAAATTTACCATTTGTCGGTTGGGTTGAGGTGGGAAACCTAACAAAAATAGAGATGTATTTCAATATTTTTTCCTCTTCCTTGAGCTATATATGTTGGGTGGCAATATCCCTGAACCCAACTTAGGATATTCCCGACTTTGACACAGGATAAAATTCCGACAAAAAATTTACCATTTGTCGGTTGGGTTGAGGTGGGAAACCTAACAAAAATAGAGATGTATTTCAATATTTTTTCCTCTTCCTTGAGCTATATATGTTGGGTGGCAATATCCCTGAACCCAACTTAGGATATTCCCGACTTTGACACAGGATAAAATTCCGACAAAAAATTTACCACTTGTCGGTTTGGTTGAGGTGGGAAACCTAACAAAAATAGAGGCGTATCTCAATATTTTTTCCTCTTCCTTGAGCTATATATGTTGGGTGGCAATATCCCTGAACCCAACTTAGGATATTCCCGACTTTGACACAGGAGAAAATTCGACAAAAAATTTACCACTTGTCGGTTTGGTTGAGGTGGGAAACCTAACAAAAATAGAGGCGTATCTCAATATTTTTTCCTCTTCTTTTAGCTATAGATGTTGGGTTACGCTACCGCTGAACCCAACCTATAATATTCCCAACTTTGAAACACGAAAAAATTCCGACAAAAAATTTACCATCTGTAGATTGAGTTAATCAAGGAAACTCAACAAAAATAGAGATGTATCTCAATCTTTTTTCCTCTTCCCTTTTACTGATAACTGATAACTGAAATAGCCCTTACCGAATAATTAATAATTAATAACTAAATAATTTGCACCTTGAAGTCTCCCCTTTTAAGGGGAAAAAAGTGGTCGTTTGCGGAGCATTCCGTAGGATTGGATGGATAGGTTACCTAACCATATCCAATCGATCAAGAAAAGAAATAATATTTCCTTATATTAAATCAAGAGCGGTTTTAACCAGAGGTAATTATCAATTATCAATTATCAATTATCCATTATCCATTAATGAATCTATTTCTTTATTTCCAAGTTCAAACCCATTGTCTTTAACATAAACATAAGGAATAGTTTTAGCCTTAAAGTCAACTATATTAGCTGCATTTTGTACCCACTCACAATAAAGTGGGTTTAATTGTTGATAAATTTGCTTAAGATTTTGTATTTCTGCTTCAAGTTGATTAGCTTTTTCGTTGACTTTTTTAACTTGCTCCTGTAATTCTTTTCCCCCTTGATAAACTTGTTCTTGTAGTTCGTGCCATTCTAGTCGAGATTTTTTTGGTGCTAATATAGTTTTTTTCTGATTAAGTTGTGCTTCTAATACTTTGAGAGATTGATTAATTTCCTGTAATTCTTCTTGCCACTTTGCAGCTTCTTCAGCATTTTTTTTGTGAAATTCTGCTAGTGTTTCAGGAGTATTATCTGGAGGAAAACTAACATCTATTCGGAAAGAAGAACGTTGATGACGAAGAGTATCTACTTCGGTCTGTAAAGTTTCTATTTCTGCTTGTAAAGTTTGTACTTCTGATTTGAGTTCTGCTATATTTTCTTTCATAATTTCAGCAGGGTTTATTCTAGTCTTTCAGGAACTACTATATATCCGGTGGTGCCATCGCCCAAAACTAAATTTTTTGCTTGACCCCAATACCACCAGTATGCACCAATATAAGCACAGATTAGACTATCTAATTTATCTTCTGTAATTTTGAGGGTAGCTATACTATTGATATTTTCAGTATCTAGGAAATTTTCGGAAATTTCTAGAGTTGGTTCTAAGGTAGTTAAGATATTTATTATGTATTGGTGCAGTTTCAAAAGTTCTGATTTACGGTCTACTAATTTCCCTTTTTTGTATTTCAAAATTTTTTCTAATCCAAATAAATTAACTATAGCTGGATGAGGATAAACTTCGATTTGAAAACGTCCTAATTGTTGAGGTTCAATTGTTGGTGCATGAATAAATCCTTTAGCTGCCAAACTCATACCAAAATTTACGGTTTTCTCAGCAAAAGGACGGTTAAGATTTGCCGGATAACATCCTGCATGATAACGACCAAAATATTTATGAGTAAGTTTATCTGGTAGTCTAGTTCCTGTTTGATTGGGAATTATTGTTGGAGCATCTACGGCAATTAGAGCAGGAGTTGGTAAAGGAGTAAAATTATCAATCCAATTGAGAATATCTTCAGTTTCTAATATGCAGTCTAAGTCTAATATTTTTAATTTTTTGTCTGAGTATTGTAGACAGCACAAACCACTTTTTCCCGAACTCCAACCGAGGTCTATTCCTATAAATTTCATAGTGTTGTTTTGGTAAATAGGGTTTGCTGAAAAAGTCTTTTTTCAGGGTAATTTAAGTTATCAGTTATCAGTACCTATGCAACAAGGAGGCTTTAAAGTAAGCATTTCCTCCGGAATGCTGCGCAAACAGCCGTCAGCTCTCAGCTATCAGCTAATATCTACTATTTGTCAATGACTAGAATTACTTGGGTATTTGTACTTGTTCAAAATTTGTTTTTTTGAGGCTATACCTCTCGGCTGAAAATTGGCATATTTGAGGTGTTATTAACGTAAATACTAGCTTGTAGCCTTGTATTGAAGAGTCTATTGTTAGGTTTAAGCACAACATTGGCATAATATCTTATGTACAAACTATGTACCAAATCGCTGAAACAACGCAAGTTCGTGAAATATTTTGTAATAATTTGGGGAAAATTAGACTACTTTGATTTAGATAAATAATATTAAAAGCTGATTTGATTAGTCAAAGCTATATCGAGCGGTCGCGATTTAGTTTTGTTTTTGAAAGTTACTTTGCAATACCCGGAAAAAGTAGAACGGGAAGTAGTAATGATTTTTTAATTGTTTTGTCATACTATTAGCACAGATAACTTTAGGTTTATTCGTCCTACCTATTTTTGAGTATTACTAAGAGCTTGAGAAAGCGATCGCTATATCTTTTGACTTTTTATCCTTTGAGCTTTAAATATGGAATCTTCTTTTTTTTATCTTCTAAAAAGAGAAGGCTTCAAACAAAAATTTATTGGTGAAGTGATAGGGCAACCCAACTTAAATTAAGTTATTGTTAGGTTGATTTTTCTGAGCAAAAACTGATTTTTTATAATTAGGTAATGGTGAAATTAAGAATCAGGGTAAACCAAAATATATATCCTTGAGTTTCTTTCCTCAACCTCACTGACAAAAGCTGCAATTTCTAGTATGAAGCCTCAGTCTAATATTTTTAACTTATTATCTGAGTATTGATATGCAAAACAACTTTTTTCCGAATGCCAACCTAGGTCAATTATGATAAAATTCATACTGTTATTTTGGTAAAAACATATATAGTGTCGCTTGAGTAAACCCACAGGGAAATTCAACTTAAATTAAGTTATTGCTAGGTTTATTTTTCTCAGGATAAATTGAACCCTACTCCCTACTCCCTAAAACAAAAGTTTTTTCATTATTGTCTTTGATAAGTTCTATTGAGGGAGAAATTTTTTCAACGATTATATTAGGAATAGCTTTACCTAAAGTAATTGCCCTAGCTGCCATAAAAATTGCTAAAGCTAACCATAATATATGATTGCTTTTTAACAACCAACCCACTATAGCAAAGGGTAAAAATCCTACTAAACTAGCAATTAAAGTAGAATTGCGTAATAAATTTCCTTGAGTTAAACCGAGAAAATATCCATCTAACATATAAGCCATTCCTCCAAACCCCAAAACAGGTATTAGCCAAAAAACATAACTATTAATATTGTGAATAATTTCAGTATGATTAGTCAACAAATTAAATAAAGGAGTAGGGAATAAACAGAATACTAGAGCAAAAGTCAACCCGATACTCACACTAATTATTCCTGATAATTTTACCAATACCTTTAATTGTTCTTGATTTCCCTCTCCATAACTTTTTCCTGCTAAAATTTCTGTGGCAAAAGCTAAACCGTCAATAAAATAAGCGGCTAATGTCACTACCTGTAATAACAGGGTATTAGTTGCTAAAACTAAAGTATTTATGTATGAACTTAAATTAGTAAATACAGCAAAAGTAGAAATTAGGGCAAAAGTGCGAATCAGAATATCTCGATTGAGAATAAAAGTTTCTCTAATTACTTGAGGTTGCCAAATATCTTTGATTAACTGAGGAATTTCTGTCAAAGATATTAAGTTAAAAACACAAATTATGCCTACGATTAAAGTAATATATTGACTTATTGCTGTAGCACTACCCGCACCACTACTTTCCCATCCCCAACGGACAATAAAAATATAATCTAAGATAATATTTGTTCCTTTATTAACGACTGATAATAGTAAAACTTTTCCTCCTTGCTCTAGTCCTAAAAACCAACCTATTAATACAAAGTTTAATAAGGTAGCAGGTGCGCCCCAAATTAAACTTTGATAGTAACTAATACCACTAGCTTTTACTTCTGGAGTTGCACTAAGTAAAGTAAAGCCAATTTCTCGCAAAGGATATTTGAAAATTATAATTATCGTGGCAATAGCTAAAGCAATTAAGCAATTGCGTAGACAAATTTGTTTTACTTCCTGATGGTTTTCACTTCCTCTAGCTTGAGCAGTTGTACCAGTTGTACCCATGCGTAAAAAGCCGAAAGTCCAGTAAATATAGTTAAATAAAACTGTGGCAATAGAAACTCCTGCTAAATGATGAATTTCATCTAAATAACCTAAAAAAGCTAAGTCTACTAGACTTGCTAAAGGCACCATTAAATTAGATAAAATGTTGACTAATGCTAATCTGAGAAAGCCATTGTGAATAACAGATTTCATATTTTTAAAAGAGTGGATTTATCTTCCATTTTACCAAAAAATAAGGGTGCATCTCATATTTGCAAAAATACTTTTTTCCTATATATTCCCTGTTCCCTGTTCCCTGTTCCCTGTTCCCTAAAGCAATAAATTTTTGGCTTTATTCAAAATTGAGATGCACCCAAAAATAAGGTCTGAAGCATCCCCTTGAAAGGGGATAAAAAAAATAAAGTTCAATATTTCAAGCCTCTAATTTTAACTAGAGGTACTGATAACTGATAACTGATAACTGATAACTGAAATGACTCACAGAGGTTAGTTATGAAGAAACAAAATTAAGATTTAGACAACCTTTAATGTTTAACTCCTACTCTAGATGAAGAAAGTGGTCAATTACTTATAGTTAAAGATGCAAATATTACAGTGGTTTTCATAATTAGGGTTTGCTGAAAAAGTCTTTTAGAAGGAGTAGGAGACAGGAGACAGGAGACAGTAGAAATGGGAATGAGCGACGAGGTAGGAGTAAGAATTGTAAGAGTGATTTTTCAATAAATGAACAAATTACTCTTATGTGGCATGAATATGCTCAAGCTGAATCAGAATAATTATCTGAATATGCTCAAAGATTAAAGACTATTTTATTAGAAGTTTTAGAGGAAATTAATTGATGTCTATAGCAATCAGGAATGAGTTATGAGAATTGAAGTGTTCCTTAAAAGTACTGAAAATTAATTTTTCCCATGTCATCCATGAGACTACCTACTTCTGTTGCGGGGGTATTTGTGAATAAACAAATTAATGTTGCACCGAGACTATATAAGTCTGATGCTGTTGTTAATTCGCGATTAAAAATTTGTTCTGGAGGCATAAATCCTAATGTACCTTTGACTACGCTACTAACAGCAACTTCTCCTCCTCCTATCCTGGCAAAACCAAAGTCTACTAGGCTAATGTTCATCTGGTTATCTACTAGAATATTTTCTGGTTTTAAGTCTCTATGAATCACTGGTGGAATTCTATTTTGGAGGTATTTAAGAATTTCTAGAACTGAAATTGCTATTTGTTTAATTTGTTGGGGTTGCCATTTTTGAGAAGTTGCTAAATTTGCTAAAGAAATAGCATTTTTATATTCCTGTACCATACAAAAACCTGATGGTGTTTGGAAGGAATCTAAATAGTGGGGAATGTTGGGATGGTCTAGTGTTTTTAATACTTGAACTTCTCTTTCATAAGCTTGATATTCTGACCAATGCGCTCCGGTTGTAGCAAATTGAAATTGTTTAACTACTACTGTTTTTTGAGTGTTAATTTCTGTGGCAAGATAGGTTACTCTTCCACCTGCACGGTTGTGTCCGAGTTCTTTGATTATTTGATAGCCGTAATCGGAAAAATTTGGATAGTTATTCATGGGTTTTTAGTAAGTTTTTAGAGGACTGAGAATAGGAAAGAATTAATTTTTTACATGATATTCCGAGCCACTATATTTTGATTATGGTTTAATTACGTTTGGCTCTGCTTTTCTGTATTTAGAAAATATTCTGACAGGTTTGAATATGAAATAAAGTAGGGGTATTAAAGTGGCAGAAAGAGAGGCTATCGCTACTATTGCTGAGTCTAAAATTTCTCCTAAAGTAAAGCAGTGTGGTTGAGAAATGACTTCAAAAAAAAGCATAAAAGTCATAACTAAGCTAAAGTCTAATCCTATTATTAAAAGATTTATAAGTCTTTTTTCTATTTTGGAGAACAATTGATATATGAGGAATCCCTGGATAATTGAGACTTTTTAATACTGCTATTTCTTGTTCGTAGGCATCATATTCTGCCCAAGTTGCTCCTAGTTTGGCAAATTTAAATTGTTTAATAACTACCTTTTTTTGAGTGTTTATATTTTTGGCTAAATAAGTGACTCGCCCACCAATATTATTGTGTCCGAGTTCTTTAATTATTTGATAGCCTTGGTCAGAAAATTTGGGGTAATTATTCATGGGTTTTTAGTAGATTTTTAGGAACACGAAGCAGTTAAATTATTGGATATACTTCCTGGTACTTATATTTCGATTATCATTTCCTTTATGGGTTTAATACCCCACCGTTTATACGGTACTCAAAATTATTTGGGATTAGAATCAATAAGCAATTTTCCCTTCTGCATCCCCCCTTTCAAAGGGGGGTAGGGGGGATACCTTCTGCCTTCTTCAAGCCTTAATTAATTTTGGCTCAGATTTTTGTAGCTAGCTATTATTTTCATAAATTTTAATCTTACATAAAATAGAAGTATTAGGGTAATAGAAAAAGAAGCGATCGCTCCGACTACTAATAGTTCTATTTCTCCTCAAGTTATGCAGTGTAGAAGTTCAAAATAATATTCCCACAACCAACAAAAATTATTACTTTTCCGCACTTTCTATATTACATTTAGTAGTATGATGTAGCCATAAATCCTCAAAGTCGGGGAATATGCAAAAATAATCAAGAAAACAAGACTATCAAAAATAATACGGAGAAAAACTGTGGACTCCAAATATAACCCTGTATCCATTGAACAAAAGTGGCAAAAAATCTGGACCGAACAAAACCAAAATCAAACCCCTACAGACAAGAATAAACAAAAATTCTACGCTCTATCCATGTTCCCTTACCCATCCGGCAACTTACATATGGGCCATGTTCGTAACTACACAATCACCGATGTCATTGCCCGACTCAAACGGATGCAAGGTTATCGTGTCCTGCACCCCATGGGTTGGGACGCATTTGGACTACCAGCAGAAAACGCAGCCATTGACCGTGGCATTCCACCCAGTAAATGGACCTACCAAAATATTGCCCAAATGAAAGAACAACTAAGACGTTTGGGTTTCTCCATCGACTGGGAAAAAGAAGTCGCCACCTGCTCCCCCGAATACTACCGTTGGACCCAATGGATATTCCTTCAATTTTTCCAAGCAGGTCTCGCTTATCAAAAAGAATCCGCCGTTAACTGGGACCCCATCGACCAAACCGTACTTGCCAACGAACAAGTAGATGGTGAAGGTCGTTCCTGGCGCTCCGGGGCAAAAGTCGAACGTAAATTGTTGCGTCAGTGGTTCTTCAAAATTACCGACTACGCCGAACAACTCCTCAATGACTTGGACAAATTGCCTGGTTGGCCAGAAAGAGTTAAAACCATGCAGGCCAACTGGATAGGTAAATCTGTCGGTGCTTATCTCGAATTTCCCATAGTGGGGATGGATAAAAAAATCGGTGTCTTTACCACCAGACCCGATACTGTCTACGGCGTTAGTTACGTTGTCTTAGCTCCCGAACATCCTTTAACAGCAGAGGTGACAACCCCAGAACAACAAACTACCGTCGAAACCTTTATTCAAGAAGTAGCTGCCGAAAGTGAACTAGAACGCACCGCTGAAGACAAACCAAAACGTGGCGTTCCCACTGGCGGCAAAGCTATCAACCCATTCAACAACCAAGAAATTCCCATCTGGATCGCCGACTATGTACTCTATGAATATGGTACAGGTGCAGTTATGGGAGTACCCGCTCACGATGTACGCGACTTCCAGTTTGCCAAACAATACAATCTACCCATTACAAATGTCATTGTGCCAGATGACTCCGATAATGATGACTGGGAATTTACAGATGCTTATACCGATGTTGGCACCATGGTCAACTCCGGTCCGTTTAATGGTGAAAAATCTACTGTCGCTAAAAAAGCAATTATTGAACTTGCAGAAGAGGAAGGTTATGGGGAAGGTCGCGTACAATATCGTTTGCGAGATTGGTTAATTTCTAGACAACGTTATTGGGGCGCACCAATACCTATTATTCACTGTCCGAAATGTGGTGCTGTTCCTGTGCCAGATGAAGATTTACCTGTGAAATTGCCAGAAAGTGTAGAATTTTCTGGTCGCGGTCCGTCACCCTTGGCAAAATTGGAAGATTGGGTGAATGTTCCTTGTCCGAGTTGTGGCACTCCTGCAAAACGGGAAACGGATACGATGGATACTTTTATTGATTCGTCTTGGTATTACTTGCGTTATCCAGATGCAACGAACGAACAACAGGTGTTTGACTCGGAAATAGTTAATGACTGGTTGCCTGTAGACCAATATGTGGGTGGTATCGAACACGCAATTTTGCATTTGTTGTATTCCAGATTTTTTACAAAAGTTTTGCGCGACAGGGGTTTGTGCAATTTTGACGAACCATTCCAACGTTTGTTAACTCAAGGAATGGTACAAGGTATCACCTACAAAAATCCAATTACGGGTAAATATATTCCCTCTGCTGACGTCAACCCGGAAGACCCGAAAGACCCGAAAACTGGAGACGAGTTGGAAGTCTTTTTTGAGAAGATGTCTAAATCTAAATATAACGGTGTCGATCCTTTAGATGTGATGTCAAAATATGGAGCTGATACCGCGCGGATGTTTATCTTATTTAAAGCGCCACCGGAAAAAGATTTAGAGTGGGATGATGCTGATGTGCAAGGACAGTTTCGTTTCCTCAACCGAGTGTGGTCTTTGGTAACGGAATTTTCTGCAAATCATAGTTTAAGTGAGTTGAAAGTAAAAAATAGCGGTATTACTCAAGCAGACTTGAAACAGTTGGGTTGGTCTCGGTATTTGATTACTGAAATTACGAAAAATCTTTCTGCTTTTAAACTCAAAAATGTAGTGAAAGTTTATGCTGCTGCTGATGTGAAAGCTGCAATAGAAGCAAAGTTTAATCATCCAGAAACTCAACAAGAGACTAAGAATGATTTACAGAAAGGGTTGAGTTGGATAGAAACTAGGTTTGCTACAGAGTTAACTAAAGCAGAGAAAGATTTACGCAGGGCGGTACATATTGCTATTAAGGAAGTGACAGAAGATTTGGATGGAGATTATCAGTTTAATACTGCTGTTTCTGAAATGATGAAATTGAGTAATGCTCTTGCTGATGCTAGTTGCAAAGATTCACCTATTTATGCGGAAGGTTTGGAAACTTTGCTGTTGTTGTTGGCGCCGTTTGCACCTCATATTATTGAGGAGTTGTGGCAAATTGCTGGTAATTTTGGTTCGGTACACACGCATTCTTGGCCTAAGTTTGACCCGGATGCTTTGGTTGTAGATGAAATTACCTTGGTGATTCAGATTAAGGGTAAAACTAGGGGTACTATTCAGGTGTCAGCACAAGCAGATAAGGCGACTTTGGAAAAGTTAGCGCGAGAGTCGGAAGTCGCACAGCGTCATTTGGAAGGTAAGGAGATTAGGAAGGTAATTGTGGTGCCTGGAAAATTAGTTAATTTTGTGGTGTAGCAGAAGGAAAAAGGAAGAAGGAAGAATCTTCTGTTGTCCGAGTTTTAAGCTTTTGATATGTCCTAAGCTTTGCTTCGGCTGCGATAGCTTAATTTATCAAAATAATTAGGTCGCGCAACCCCGAATTGGCGATCGGGTTTCTGGAGGGTTGCTCAAAATACCCGTAACAAAAATAACTTCTGACTTCTGACTTCTAACTTTATTAAGATGGGGAGGTTGTGTGTAACTTCTCTACTTATATAACTGGACTTGTTGTGAAATAAAACCTGAAAGTGCAACAATGTGAGCCGAAAATTCTGTTTGCAAGCTTATTTGCAAATAATTTGAGCTGTTTGCGCAGCATGACCTAGGAAAAATTGCCTTGGAAAGCGAGCCGAAGCGTTTTTGTTTGCAAGCTGTTACACTTAGGTTAACCTATTTACGCCTTCAAATGAACAACTCTAATAAGCAAAACCAAACCCACAAAATCGACTCCTTCTTAGGAAGAGGAATTATTGATCAATTGCTTGCCATTGAGGAAGAAATGGCAGGGCGAATTGAGGAAATTATTACGCGTATTGAGCAAAATTTCGATCGCCGTTTAGAAGATGCAATTCTATTTTTGGCAGGAAGCGGTGATGGTGAAAACTTGAAGGACAGTATTGGCTTCAATTGGAACGATTCGCGGTTTGGCCATTCGTTAGCCAGGCGGTTGCAAAGTGGGACAAGGTTGACGCTTAAACAAGCTCACACTGCACTCCAGATGATGCAGAAATACAGCAAGACCCAACTAGAACCGAATGGGTATTCGCTGCCGATCACATGGGAGGAAATCTCCCATCAGTATCGCGAAAGGGAGATCGAGAGCGCTTCTTATCGAATGTATCTGGGTCTCCACGAGGATGAGGACTATGGCGCTTGTATCGCCATTCGTTACCCCGTTAACGTTGAAATCGCGGGAATACGAGAGGACTTAGAAGAAGACGCAGGCATTGAGGATGGGGAGAGGTGGCCTGTGTCGTCAGACAATTGGGACTACTGCCACCCCTTTTGGCGGGCAGAAGGATTGCTGGCATACGCTGACGACCGCGACTGGTATGTCGATCCTGACATTGAGGCAGCATACTATTTGTGGCAGGAGGAGCAAAAGGCAGGGATTAACTCAGGGCGAATTTCTGGATTGTTATCTCACTCTGCAACTCCTTCAACCATTGATAAATTGCTTGCCTTAGAGGAAGAAATGGTAGGGCGAATTGAGGAGATTGTTGCGCGTATTGAGCAAAATTTCGATCACCGTTTAGAAAATGCAATTCTATTTTTGGCAGGAAGCAATGATGAAAATTTGGAGGACAGTATTGGCTTCAATTGGAGCGATTCGTGGTTTGGTCATTCATTAGCCAGGCGGTTGCAAAGTGGGACAAGGTTGACGCTTAAACAAGCTCACACTGCACTCCAGATGATGCAGGAATACAGCAAGACCCAACTAGAACTGAATGGGTATTCGCTGCCGAGGACATGGGAAGAAATCTCCCATCAGTACCGCGAAAATACGATCGAGAGTGATCCTTCTAAAATACGTATGGTTCTCCAAAGGGACGAGGAGCACAACACGTATATCGCCATTTATTATCCTGTTAATGTTCCAGTTGAGACAATAGATGAAAGCTTAGAAAAAATAGCAGCCATTCAGGATGGGGAGGTGTGGTACATGTGGTCAGAAGATTCGCCGTCAGGCAATTCGTACTACGGCTATCCCCTCTGGCGGGCAGAAGGATTGCTGGAAGCAGCAGCACACTGGATAGAAAGTGGCTACAACTGGTATGTTGATCCTGACATTGAGGCAGCACACTATTTGTGGCAGCAGGAGCAAAAGGCAGGGATCGGCTCGGGGTGAATATCTGCATTGTTCTCTCGCTCTGCAACTGCCACCGAATCATCATCTTGAAGACGAGTTGGGCAAGTGACTATCCGGCCTAGTTTAACGGCATTACGCCATAATCAAGAATTTTTATGTTGACAAAAAAGTCATATGCTGCTACTATGGAATGAGAAGAAAATAAAACCGGATAAAATTAATGACACTCAAAAGGTTTCAATGCCAGAAAACATAATTTCCCGGTATTATTTAATTTCCTTTCCTATGTCTAGTAATTATTCTTTGAATGATTGAATTATGTCAAACTTTTTGATTTCATTCATTGCCCATAACGGTAAATATGTTTGTGCTGAAGGGGGGGGAGGTGGCTCTCTTATTGCCAACCGAGATGAAATCGGTCCTTGGGAAACATTCAGACTCATCCATTTGAGTAATCAATTAGATAGCCGCGACACTGCCTTAGTTGCTTTGCAAACTCATAACGGTCACTACGTCCGCGCTGAGGATGGCGGTGGTGGTCTTGTTGTTGCTAACGGAAGTGCGATCGGTTCTTGGGAAACATTTAAACTCACTGAGGTAGGACATAACGATGGCGTATCGCATTTTGAACTCGTCTTGCTGGCCCGCGAAGGTGGCCATGTATACCCTGATGATAGCAGTGGAGGTCATCTTGTTACCAGCCAAAGAAGTGGTTATCGTCACATAGATGTATTTACGGGCATCATCAAAGACAGTCTCCCCGGTCTCAATTTTCTGGACAGTCTCTTCCTGAAGAGGATACAAGACAAACATAAACAAGCCAAAAGAGCGGGTTCTTTGGGGAGTAAACTTGATGAACTTCTGGCTTTCAAAGCAGAGATGGTTGAGAAAATCGACGATACCGTCATGTTTATCGAGCAAAATTGTTTTGATCGCCGTTTAGAGAATTCAATTCTATTTTTGGCGGGGTATGGCGGTGATGAGAACTCGCGAGAGGAAATTGGTTTCAATGGGAGTGATTCGCGGTTCGGTCATTACTTAGCTCGACGGTTGCAAAGTGATGAAAATTTGACTCTCAAGCAGGCTGAAGCTGCACTGCAGATGATGCAGAAATACAGCCAGAGCCAGCTTGAACCGAATGGATATTCGCTGCCGACGGCATGGGAGGATATCTCGCATCAGTATCGCGAAAGGACGATCGAGGGCGATCCTTCTCCAACGCGTATGGTTCTCCAAAGGGACGAAGAGCATGGCATGTATATCGGCCTTGTTTATACTGGTGACACCGAACTCAGGGAACACTTATCAGAATGCGCTGGGGATGAGGATAACAGGTGGGGCGACCCGTCAGGCAATTGGGACTACTGCTATTCCCTCCGGACGACAGAAGCATTGCTGGCAACAGCAGCGGCATGGATAGAAAGGGGCTTCGACTGGTATGTCGATCCTGATATTGAGGCAGCCTACTATTTGTGGCAGGAGGAGCAAAAGGCAGGGATTGGCTCGGGGCGAATTTCTACATCGTTCTCTCGCTCTGCAACTTCCTCCGAATCATCATCTAACGATACCGTAGACCCGACGAGCGACGTTCCCCTGGAGGTGGCGAGGAATGTATTGCGACCAGGAGACTATTCAGGCGTTTGGCATGGTCATGCGGTTAAATTTTCGCTCCAACAAATATTTCCTACTGGAGAATTTAATGGCGTTGGTGAGTTTGTAGGAGGGCCGCATACTGGAATTAAATTTGGGTTTACGGGTAAAGTGAATTTGGATGGTAGCTTAACCATCTCAAGAGATGTGGGAATCGGGTCTCAAGTTGCCAGCGATGCAAATTTTGAGATTGACGGCGACAGCATTGTTTGGCAAGGCTTGACAAAAGGAGTAGGTATCGGGGATGGGGGATTGCCTTTTGAATTTCGGGTTCACTCAATCGACTCGGAGCGAATAGATCATGCCCTGTCTAAGTTCAAAGGAGACGATCTGCCGGTGGAGAAAGTGAGAATGCCATTACTCTACCAAGTAGAAAATCAATGGGGTGGCAATAATGCACCTTGGCATAATGGGGGTACATGGGTTATGGGTTGTCGCCCTAATCAGAACATTGTTGCCATAAATATTAAGTCTGACGATGGAGGCAAAACTTTTCATGGCAATATGACTTATGCTAATGAAGGTCCGATTGGTTTTCGAGCTACTTTGTCTGACGGTAATAATTATGCTGTTGAAAATCAATGGGGTGGCGATGATGCACCTTGGCATAATGGTGGCCAATGGATTATCGGTGGTCGTTCTACGCAAAATGTGGTCGAATTAAAAGTAAAATCTGATGATGGTGGCAATACCCTAAATGGAACTATGACTTATCAGGGTGAAGGTCCAATTGGTTTCAAAGGGACTACGATCGAATACCGCTAAGTTATCCTGCGATCGCTGACGGCAAAAAGTGTTTTTGAAGTGCTTGTCACCCCGTGAGCTTCTTCCCTCTTCCTTCTTCCCTTTTCCCTCTTCCTTCTTCAAATATCTATTTATTCAGAACATTACAAATTAAATTACCTGCACCATTACGTTGAAATTTAACAATCTTACCATTTTTTTGTATTTTCTCTTCAGTGCGACAATTATAAATTTCCAATGGTTTTCTCCTACCATTAATACTAACTTCTGCTCGATATTCCCAATAGTTTTTAGCGCTGCGTTTAATACTAAGAATACAAATATTATTGCCGTTATAGTTACGACAAAAAGATGCTGCTGCGGGGGGTGCAACAGCAAAAAAGAATATGAATAAAAAAATTGACAAAATAATGTATTTCGGCATTAAAGATGCTATTTATTTTCTGAACTGTTATTTTCTGAACTGGCGATCGCTCTTAGAGGATATCTGAAAAGTTTTTTGATACTGAATTTTGCCCCCCGAGCAAGCCAACAAAGTTAATCCCCCTCCCGTCCCCCTTAGAAATCCCCCTCCCGTCCCCCGAAGATCGGGGGAAGCCAGAGGATGCTTCGCTTTTGAACGATGGGAAGCCAGATGTTGCTTCGCTTTTTGTTAAATGGGGGATGCGCGGGGGCTTGGATGTAGTAAATGGGACTTCTCAGACAACCTCTTAACCATCTACAAATAAAAACTTTTTTATCGCTAATTATCCGGATATGATATTAATATCATGTCTCATTAAATAACTGTAATAAACAATCTTTACCCAACCTGGTAGGAACGTTGCATACAACGTCCCTATATTGCAGTTAATTCATGTTATTTGATATGAAGAATTAACTAAAGTCCGAAGCTCAATTTATTAATATCATAAACTCTGACTTCTGCCTCTTCAGCTAAAAGTTCTGGTATTTCTTCAATTAAAGGTGTAATGTAAGGTTGCTTAAGATGGGAATTAAGAGCTTCTCGGTCTACCCATTCTTCAAAATACAAAAAGGTATTAGGATGATCAAACTTTTCGTATAGATTGTAGCTAACATTTCCAGGTTCTTTGCGAGTTTTTTCAAATCCTGGTTTGGCTAATTCTAAAAATCTTTCTCGTTTTTCTGGCTTAATTTTATATTTTCCTGCCAAGACTAATGTAATTTCTTTATCTTTAGGATTTTCGGATAAACCGGTTTGATAAAAACCTAGAGTGAGAAAAACAAAGATTATGGATAAAGCAAATGTGATGATTAATCTCAGATGACTTTTTTTCATATATCGGTCCTAAAATATAGTGTAAAAAATCGGCCATAGAATATTCTGATAGTAGCAAACAAATAGTGATTATAGTTGGGAGTGGAGGAGTAGAAGAGTAGGGGAGATTAAATATTGAACAGGACTTACCCACGCAGATCAAATCATACCTCTATTCCTATTAATGTAAAAATTCCGTAGGAAATGTTTACCTATTAACTAGCTATCAGCTTGAGCGCATTTAGCTGGAGCGCTAAAAATTCAAGGGTTTTAGTCCCCCACTATATTTGAAAAGTTTAGTTGTGCGCCTTTCATGGGGGTTTTAGTCTCCCATTATACAACTTGAGAAGCTGATTGCTGATAGCTGATTGCTGAGTGCTACTTCAATCATAGTTTTATACTATGGGAAAAGGTGCATTTGCAAAAGTCATATTGAGACGGAATACCACATCATTAAAATCATTATCTGCTAAACCAATTGCCCCATCTTCAACGCCAAAATAATTAGTTCCTAAAGAAATGATTCGAGTAGAACTATCTGGGTTAGCTTCTGCATAAGCAAAATTAGTAACATCTCCATCAGCACCAAATGTTGTGACAAAAGGAGCATACAATTGACCGCTATTTAAAATCAAGTCATCTAAACTGCTCACTTGTCCAGGTATTAAACCAATAGTATTAAACTCCAATGTATTTCCTTGAGACAGGGCAATATTGGTATAGTTAGGGTCCCCAGGATTAACCAGAGTATTCGTCACAGGATCGAAAACAGCTCCTTGTGGATTAACAACAGGATAAAATCCAATTTGATGAATTAAATCTGAGTCTTTGACTAACTCAATATCAGTTGCAATTTGGCGATCGACAATTGTTGAAGTATCAAGAAGATTAAAACCTAGAGGTTGGAGTTGACTAATAGTATCTTGGAAGTTTTGTACAGGACCATTTAACTCAATACTTCCTCCCAAACCGTTACCAAATTGGAAAGATATCTCTTCCCCTGGCACAATAGACTGGGAAAAAAATTGTGGATCTTGGAAAGAGAAATTAACTACAGGATTAACATCTTGAATTGACCCTCCAAATACTTGATAAATAGCATAGTTTTGAGTGGTTTGAACCGGAATATTTCTAGAGGGGTTAGACAGTCCAAAACCATTATCAATGGTTGTATTAAATAAAATCAGCGATCGCTGTTTCACCGCTTCCAAATATCCTGGAGTACCTGGCAACAAACCATTCACACTATTATTACTATCATCAACCTGAAAAATACCATATTCTATAGGTTGGTTACTTGAGTTTTCCGCTGTAAATAGTAGATTAATACCAATACCTGGGGTGAAAGCTTGATTATTCATAGCCACAATTCCCTGATTAGCTGTTAAGGAAACAGATAATTCTGGCGTATCTTGAAGCAAATCTTCCAGCAACTCCAACCCTTCCTTTTGTCCTTGATAAATACCATCAAGAGGAGAACCAGGAGTATGAACTGAATAGACATTAACATCCGCATCTACTATCCCATTACCCTCTAACAAAGGCGCAAAACCTTCAAAGAAACTTCTTGTATATGTAGTTTCCAAGTGTCTAGTTAAAGCCGCCCCATCATCATACTTTTCATAGAATAGATATTGATTAGGTTGTTGTGGGTCTTCATATACTTCAAAAGCAATATTGCCATTACCGCGTTCATTCGTTATTGTTTGTTGGGTTAATTCACTGGTTAGCTGTTGTATCTGTTCTCTTGTTCCTTCCCTTGCTTGAAATTTTCCAATTAAAACTTTTTGGTCGTTAGCTAAAGTATCTGTATCAATAGTTTCAATGGTTGGATTAACAGGTATTCCTACTAAAGCATTTAGTTGGTTCAGAAATAGTTGATAACTAGCAGATTCTTGATATTGATCTACATTCGAGTAATCTTGCCATTGCTCAATCAATAAATAATTTTGGGGATTAGTTGGATCTTGATAAAAATCAGTAAACAGATTACCCTGTTGTTGTTGAGTAGTTAAATTATAGCTATTAACTAAATCTACAATTTGTTGAGCATTTTCACCGGCTACAGGAACGCTGATTCTTTTAATTACTCCAGGGTCCAGGGGAGCATTAAAATTCACAGTTTGACTGGCAAAATTTGGAGCGGGAGGTGAATAGGGATTAGTAGGTGGTGGCACCGGAATAGGTTGAGTATCTTCAGGAATTGCCGGGTTCCAATTTCCCCCTTCAGCTAAATAATTGCCAAAGTTCTGACTCAAAGAAACAAAGTAATTTGGAAATAGATTAAAATAATCTATAAATCTTTGCTCAAGTCTATCCCCTTCCGGCGACCCAGGGTCTTTGTTATACAAAGATCCAAATCCTGCTGCTTCATTGGCAGTATCAAAAAAAACGCCTATTCCAGGTTGAGTAAAAAATTCCTCAATTCCACCGGGAAATTCCTCTGTTCGCGACCAAATTGTCAGGAAAATCAAGGGTTCTCCTGTGGGACTGGTATTCCGATAACTGTGGGTAAAACCTGCTGGTAAGAAACCTGCCTGACCTGGAGTTAGGTGAACATAATGGTATTCCTCAATTAGAGGAACATTTTGACCAGGAATTTCACCTACTGCATAGGGTTCTGCTTGAGATAGAGGTAACCAGGCATCCATTTCCCCTTGCAACACAATAAACCACTCATCTTCTCCCCAATGAGTATGAGGAATTGGTCCTGCATTGTAGGGGGTTACAGTCAATGACAATGTGTAGGGGCGGTCCAGGGTAGATGTGGGTACAACATCTAAGGTTACTTCTGTTCCATCTACAGTTTCTGGGTTAATTGCGTCTAATGTTGCTTGATCGACACTGGTGATTAAGAATTGTTGAGCTTCTCCTGCCGGAAATGAATCCCACTGATTCGACCCTGGGTTATTTTCTGCTTGGAGTCCTGGATAAACCGATAGGGGTCTTCCATTTGATTCCGCTGATCTGAGAACATCTTCTCTCATTACATCGGGATAGGAGAAGTTTGTAACAATTGGTAAACCGAGATTTTGTGGCCATTCAAATTCCTGTGCTTCATTATAGGCAGCATCTGAATTATAGCGATCGCTCAGGGAAAATTCCGGCCAGAAAAAATCTGTGAATGTTGTGGAAGTAGGACCTAAGGATTGAGTTATATTAGATTCACTCATGAGTTTTCTACCTTAAATACAGCAATCAATACTTCATATAGCGCTAGGCAATAGGAAACAGGGAATAGCAAATTGTAAAAGGGTTCTAGGATTGAAAATTTCCTAACCAATTCTTGTAGTGCTATAGATAATATTTATTTATAGCATCAATTAACATAATATTCAAGTTTTTTTGATGTATTTAAGAATAGGTAAATTTACAGAAATTTTTCTTTCTCTCCTAGATAACTAAAGCCTTATCCTGTTGCTGAGGTACAGTTATACTGTTTAACGGAAGTCAAAACTCATGTATCCAAAAGTTAAAAGTAATATTTTATAGACTCAAAACTTTGACTTGACAGTAATATCATGTCCGGTAGCATCGGTCTTGTATAGTAAATAGGCAACAGGCAACAGCTCCGGAAGGCAACAGGCAAGAAAAAAACTTAAATTTCCTGTAGAGATACACGCTAACTTTTACACAAACGCGCCCCAACGGACATGATATAATTTCAGGAATTTATTTAACATTTCAGTAGTAAGATAATTAGTGTAGCCTAAGTTGATGAAATTGGGATTATTTTTATTCTTTTCTTTCCTGTTTCCCGAATTATTACTGTAGGGACGTTTCATGCAACGTCCCTACTCCCTCAACCAAAAAAATTTTTACCTCAAACTTCTTGGGAATTGCCATATTAAATTAAACTAATAAACACATTTTTTTCGGCTGATAGCTAATAGCTAATAGCTGATCGCTAATTAATCACGACAAAATCATCAGCATTAATTAAAGTAGGTGAAACCATTGATAAAGAAGCCAATAATTCTCCTGTTGCAGCAACTTGAATTAATGTATTATTTTGACTTGCTACAGAAGTTAAATCTTCACTTGTACCTGGCAAAATATTTAGGCTCTCAAAAGTTAATCCACCTGATAGAGCCAATAAATCAAAACCATCTTCAAAGAAAATTAAATCCACACCAGCACCTGAAGTTAACAGATAATTGTCATTACCACTAAGCCCTGCTAAAGTATCGTTACCCAGTCCCCCATCTAGAAAATCATTACCATAACTACCTACTAAAACATCGTCCCCATCACCACCAAGTAAATTATTATTAGTCGCTAATACTTGTCCCCTAATTTCACCATCTGGAAAAGCATTAGTATGAACTTGAATATATAAACCATTTCTTAGTAATTCTTCAGTGCTGGTTGAAACAAATTTTGTACTCATGGGATTACTTTGCTCTGACAAAGAAGCATCTGTGTCATCCCATATTCCTGTCAGAATTTCCTGTTCATAATCAACGATTAAATCTGCGTCATCCTCGCTCGGAAGACCAAAAATATTCAAACGATGAGGCCCAGAAGCACCAATATCACCTTGATGAAGATGTATTTTTGTTACATCTTGAGCTTCAGTGCGCTGTGCTGGATCTGCCAATAAATTCACACCTTCAAGATCGATCGAATAACCCACTGCTGTTTGAGTCTCATTCAGGGTAAGGAACGCCTCTCCAGTAGCAAGGGAAGGAACACCATTTTGACTTCCATCCAATTGAGCTTGAAAAGAACGAATGCCATCATTTGGACTAAGTTGACCCTGCAGTTCTCCATTTGGATTATTAACAGTATGAATATTAATACGGTAATCACCTGCTAAATAGGCAGGAATTTCAGCATTTGTTAAAACTAACGAGCCACTAAAGCTTCCAGAACCATCACCATTATCAACAACTGTGAGATTACGGACAATAGAATCTGTTAACTCCGAGCGTCCCCAGTCTAAACGGATGGCACTGGGAAGGTTTCCATCTCGATCAACTTCTCCCAGTGTGAGTAGAGGACTACTTAAATTACTAAATGTTCCTTCAATATCTAACTGATTAGCTGATGTGGTAAAACCAACAAATGTCAAAGCTCCAGTTGCCGTCGTTTCTGTAACTCCTGTGGGGGGTGTGAGGGATATAGTTTTCTCCTCTGCATAATCATCTAAACTCCCCGCAAAAAGAATGTCTTCTCCTAAACCACCATATAAATTGTCATTGCCCACTCCTCCAACCAGGGTATCATTACCAGCATTTCCACTTACTATATCGTTGCCTGGATCGCCAGAAAGGATGTCATTACCATCAAAGCCAAATACAGCATCATCATCAGGACCGCCATAGGCAATATCACTTCCTTCATTGCCATAGATTACATCATTACCAGCATTTCCTGAAAGTAGGTCGGTGTTTCCCAAACCTTCAAGAGTATCATCTCCATCTAAGGCTAATATGTCATCTGGATTTTCTGTCCCGATTAAATAATCATTCCCAAAAGTGCCAAACTGGTCTAAGTAAATACTATGTAAAATCCCAGTATATTCCTTGAGAGCTTGAGGAGAAAAAGCCGATCTAGGCACAAAATTTCCAATCTTAGTTTCTAAGTCCCATGTTCCACCTTTAGCCGCGTTACCGATGGGATATTGAGAAGCTGCAATATGGGCATCAGTTAATTGTTGGAGGAGTGAGAGAAATTGACTAGATGGATCTGCTGCAACATCACAAGCATAGAGAAGAATCTCACTTACTCCCCATTTTTTGAGGGATTGACGATAACTCAATATATTGTCTTGATTTATCGGAGTTTTCCCTAAAAATAAGGTTCCAGGATTACCATGACAAACTATATGAAGACTGTGGGTTGGACAATCGGATATTGCTTGAGTAATTTGCTCAATACCATCAATATCTGGATCTACCAGAATTACTGTTGCTTGCTGGTTTACTCCCTTGAGCAAGTGGTCATAATCTTTAACCCCGCGGTCTATGGCAATCACTGTTTTCGGGAGGCGATCGCTTGACCATTGATTTTCTAGGTATAAATAATGATTGTTATGTTTAAGGTTAGTCATAATTTTCTCAATGCTTAAAAGCTTCACATACTTAATTAATTACACCGCCTCTAGAAGGATTCTATTGCAGTACCGTTACCAAAATTATTCAGGACTTACGCAAATTGATTTTTAAAGCACCATTTGTAGGGGCTAATACCATTCGCCCCAGCCATAAGTAGAGTCTCTGGGTAAGTCCTGTTATTATTAATATTAACAAACTAAGTATATACAATTTTTATCACATAGGTTATAATTATCGCCTTTATGTAAAACATGATTACGGTTAATTCATTCTCATCAACTGAGAAAAGCTTAACAATGTTTAAATACTTGTAATTGAGTAATCAGAAAAAACTACAAAAGTGATTTAGATCATTGTTAATTTAGACCCCTAAGTAACATTTTAGAATATTAAATCGGAAAATATTAGCCTGTTATAGTTAAAAAAATCATAAAATCAATTTAATTAATGAATTAATCTAAGTTAAGGTGATAATGTAGTTAATAGAAAAAATGTTTCGCACAAATATAATAGATTTGCCTCACTCTGAACAGCAAATCAAATTGGTCAGGAGCGTGGACAATGATATTATTTAGTACCTTGAGCAAGTGGCCGTCATCTGCTCTGACAAAGGTCGATAGCTTACTAAAAAAGTTAGATGTTAAACTGTGTAAGTAAAGCGATTATGTTAGGTAATGCTAACGCCATATTGCTCTATAACGCTGATACAAACACAGTCTTGAAACAAATATCAAAAAACCATAGCAAGTTGGAAAAATTAAGCGGATAAACTATGGAATACAAAAACGCAGTCCTAGATGACAAAGCTCTGCAAGAAGGCTTAAATGGGATCAACCCCAAATTTGGAGACTTTTGTACTCGTGTAGCAGGTGAAGCATGGGGTCTACCACTCATAGATCAAAAAACCAAAGCTTTGATTACAATAGCAATTGATGTAGTCAATCAAGATCATGTAGGTCCGGGAAACCCTTTTGGCGCTCATGTTAATATGGCAATGCAACAGGGAGCTACCCGTGAAGAAATAGAGGAGTTGCTATTATTCACCTGTGTTTATGCAGGATTTAATAAAGCAGCGGGTTGCTTTGGCGCTCTGAATGAAATTTTAGGCCCGTCCGCATAATCATAAATATCGTTAATCGTTATTAGGGTAGATCGAAAAATCTACTAATATCTTCAAGAGCAAAGAAAGCACAATTCTATAACTACGAGAAAGTGTGGTTTCTTTAACGATCGCTCACGTCACCGAGCAATTTTGTTTCAACCAGTGAAAAAACAACTACAAATCTAGATATTATGAGCAAGCGCACAAGTTACTACAAAGATCTAACAGCAGATTATTCCCGAGCTATTCCAGTAGCTGCTGATGTTGCCGAAAAAATGATTGCCGATGCCGAAAAAATCATTGCCATGAAAGAAGCAACATTACCAGAGATAACTGCTGACTACACATTAGAACAAATAGAGAAAGAAAATAAAGAGTGGTGGCCTACTCATTGTGAAGCTTTGAGACAAGGACGGGGTGATATTTTAACTGCTGAATATCGAGAAGATTTAGTTTATTTGTGCCAAGATGGACCTTATTCTGGTCTAGAGGAACAAAAAGAAAGGGAACAGCATTGGTGGGCGTTGATTTCTCAACCAGGAGTTATTATGTGTTGGCCAATTGTGATGTTTTCTGGAGAACATACATTCTTCGAGTGGAAAAGTGTGGATCTCGAAACCAACGAAACCATTGCCAAGGGAAATGTGACTTGGGTACGTCGTGGTCACAGAGGTGGTTGCTACTTGAAAACTGAGCAATTAACATTCTATCGTGATGTATTTGCGGCAGCAGAACTTCTGAAGTTAATTACTACATAAGAGAAAAATTTATAGCTGTTTTCACAAGGCGTGAGGTACATCAGCAGTCCCCCTAAATTCCCCTAAAAAAGGGGGATTTGAAGCTGATAGAGATTTGTTTGCGGAGCATTCCGTAGGAAACGCTGCTGTCAACTTGAAAAACTATGTGTATCAGTAGTTTGAGTCAAGAGCGAATTTAAGCCTGCTCTCGAAGATAAGTTACAGACTGCGGTCGGTGGTCTGAGCGTGTTTGCGCAGCATTCCGCAGGAAAGCAGGAAGCTAGCTCCAAAGCTCATGCAACCATGTATGGGTAAGTTTGGGTAAGTTTAGTAGAACGGACTTCTCTAATTAGTATATCTAGATACTGAGTTATTACATCATAAGTTTAAATCTGAAAAGAGCAACTAAGGAGTAAAAAAGAATGGTTACTGCAACAAAAGGTAAAATTGGAGTCTTAATAGAAGACCATTTTGACCCTACAGAATATCTAAAATTTAATGAATTTTTCCCTCAAAAAGGCTATGAAGTAGAATATATCACTCATTTATGGGGTAATAAAGAATTACATTTTGGCTCTAACCCAGAAAATAATATTGTTGGAGAACAAGTTACTGTTTCTACAGAAGTTAATGATGTTAAACCCTCAGACTATAAAGGGATAATTTGTATTGGCGCTTATGCAATGGATAGATTGAGGTATCAGGTAAATCCTAAAAAAGGTGAACCAAACCAAGCGCCAGCAGTAGCATTTCTTCGCAAAGCTGTCAATACTGAAAATGTAAAATTAGGAGCAATTTGTCATAGTTTATGGCTATTTTGTGCCGACAATGAAATTATTAAAAATAAAAAAGTCACCTGTGCTCATAACATTATTTGTGATGTAGAAAACGCTGGAGCAGATGTAATATTTGATGGAGATCAAACAGCAGATTTAGTGATTGATGGAAACTTAATCACAGCCAAACATCCAGGTGTAACAGATGAATTTATGGAAAAATTTGTAGAAGCGATCGAAGCTTAGGGGAGTGGGGGAGTAGGGGAGTAGGGGAGTGAGGGAGTGGGGGAGTGGAGGAGCTTACAAGGGTAAGTTTTTAAGATTGGACACGGAGACGCGGTGACACGGGGATACCGAGATTGGATAATTGAGTAATTAATTCAATCTACTCGCTCTATTCATAATTAGAAAACCCCCGCGTCCATCTATCTGTGCGTCTTCCTCTCTCCGCGTTGACCTGTCTCCCCCTCCCCGCGTCCTCTCCACTCAAAGATATGAAATCAAAAATTTTATTTCCCTATTCCCTGTTCCCTGACTTCTACAAGAAGTCTATAAAAAAAAACTCGTAAACACAGTTAAAGATAATCCAAAATGAGTACCCAAATAGAATTTAGCTTTTCTGACTTAATAGCAGGATATGTTACCAAATACGACTCACAAACAGATATTTTTGGTATCAAAACAACAGACGGCAGAGAATTTCAAGCCAGACTAAGTCCGATATCTTATGCCAAACTCGTACAAAACTTAGACGAAGCATACCCAGATGCTACAGGTTCCATGCGGTCAATGTTAGTACCTGGTCGGTATATATTTACATACGGAGTCTTCTTCCCAGATAGTCCAATATTTGAAGCCAAACAAATAATATTTGTTGGTCGCCAAGTAGACGACTACGTTTTTGAGAAACCAAACTGGTGGGTAGACCAGGTGCGTTCCCTTGCTAATTTTTATGTCAAAGCTCAGTTTGGGGATGAAGAAATTGACTACCGCAACTATCGCACAACCCTAAGTCTATCCGGTGTCAAATCTCAGGTAAACTTCTCTCAAGAAACTGATACTATTTCCCGGATGGTTTACGGGATGGCAACTGCTTATATGATGACCGGGGAAGAAACTTTTCTAGAAGCAGCAGAAAAAGGCACCGAATATCTACGAGACCACATGAGGTTTGTAGACCTAGACGAAGGTATTGTCTATTGGTATCACGGTATTGACGTACAAGGAGAGCGGGAACAAAAAATCTTCGCTTCAGAATTTGGCGATGACTACGACGCTATTCCTGCTTACGAACAAATTTACGCCCTTGCAGGTCCATTACAAACATATCGACTCAATGGCGACCCTCGGATCATGGACGATACCGAGAAAACCATTAAACTATTCAACGACTTCTACCTGGATAAGAGCGATCGCGGTGGTTACTACTCTCACCTAGACCCCATAACCCTAGACCCCCTCAGCGAATCATTAGGACGGAATAAAGGCACCAAAAACTGGAACTCAGTGGGCGACCACGCACCAGCATATTTAATTAATCTCTGGTTAGCAACAGAAAAACCAGAATATGCTGATATGCTCGAATATACCTTTGACACTATTGAAAAGCGGTTCCCAGACTACGAAAACTCTCCCTTTGTCAATGAAAAATTCTTTGAAGACTGGAGTCCAGACCATACTTGGGGATGGCAGCAAAACCGGGGAGTAGTTGGTCACAATATGAAAATTGCCTGGAATTTGATGCGGATGAATAGTCTCAAAGCCAAAGATTCTTATGTCGATCTGGCCAAGAAAATTGCCGACCTTATGCCAGCAGTAGGCAGCGACCAACAACGAGGTGGTTGGTATGATGTGGTGGAAAGAGCGTTAGGTGAAGACGAAAAAATCCACCGTTTTGTTTGGCACGACCGTAAAGCTTGGTGGCAACAAGAGCAGTCTATTCTAGCTTATTATATTCTCGCAGGAGTTTTGGGAGAGCCAGAATATCATCGGTTAGCGCGGGAAGCTGCTGCTTTTTACAATGCTTGGTTCCTCGATACAGAAGATGGTGGGGTTTATTTCAATGTTCTTGCTAATGGTATTCCTTTCTTGGCAAGTGGTAACGAACGGGGTAAGGGGTCTCACTCCATGAGTGGTTATCACTCTACAGAGCTATGTTTCCTCGCGGCTGTTTATACTAATCTCCTAGTTACCAAGCAACCAATGGATTTTTACTTTAAACCTATTCCTGGTGGTTTCCCTGATAATATCCTGCGGGTATCGCCAGATATTCTGCCTCCAGGTAGTATTAAAATTGGCTCTGTCGAAATTGATGGTCAACCCTACAGTGATTTTGATGCTGAGAAACTGAGTGTCAAGTTGCCTGATACTAAAGAAAGGGTGAAAGTTAAGGTAAATATTGTGCCTACCTGAAGGAAGAGGGAAGAAGGAAGAGGGAAAAAGGAAGAAGGGAAAGTCTTACTTTGTCTGAGTTCTCAACTTTTGAACTGTCCTGAAACAAGAAGGAAGAAAGAAGAAGGAAGAGGGAAGAAGGGAAAGTCTTACTTTGTCTGAGTTCTCAACTTTTGAACTGTCCTCATCTTTTCTTCGACACAGGTTTTTGGCAAAGGAGTCAGGTAGGGGAACCGTCGGTAGGAGGACGTACAGGAGCTAGAGAAATAGAATAGGGGGAAAAGGTGAAAATTTGTTTCCCCTACTCCCCTACTCCCCTACTTCCCACTTATAACCGGATTCTATATAATACTTGTGTGTTGGGTTTTCTCCTTATACTGTGGATAAGCTGCCATAATGGAAACGTTCCACATTGGCATTAGTCTGTCCTAGATAAACTTTCCTCAACCCAACCCATATCTAAAATACCTGAGTATTATTACACTAAATCAAATGGCAATAGAAATTAATATTAGAACAATAGAAGAAAATATTACAGTAGTAGAACTAGCAGGGGATATTGACGCTAGTACAGCACCTAAAGTTTCAGAAGAAATTCTCCCCCTAGCGACTCCTGGATGCAAAATTCTGATAAATATGAGCAATGTGCCATATATGTCTAGTGCAGGGTTGCGCACATTACTATCATTGTACCGACAAACAACAGCAAAGGAAGGAAAAGTTGTATTAGTGGGGCTTTCTGAAGAACTTCAAGATACTATGTCTGTGACTGGGTTTCTAGACTTTTTTGCAACTGCTGAAAATGTTGAGTCAGGAATGGCAAAACTAAAGTAAGAAATATAAATAGGACTTACGCACTGACAATAGATATAGGTCTTTGTGCGTTACGCTACCGCTAACACACCCTAGCAATAGCTAGGATTTGAGATTGCTTCCCTATCGGTCGCAATGACGACAATACGCTGTAGGAGCGTAAGTCCTGAACTATTAATTATTAATTATTAATTATTAATTATTAATTATTAATTACCTCTCCATAATATTAATCAAAATTCATGCAATTAGATCGTATTGATATTCATCCTACCCACAGTCACGGTGACTTGAAACTGCGTAGTGGGAAACCCTTTCCATTCGGTGCAACTCTGGTGCCTGGAGGAGTGAATTTTTCTATATTCTCCTCTAATGCTACATCCTGTACATTGGTCTTGTTTAAAAAAGACGCTCTCCAACCAATGGCAGAAATTCCCTTTCCTGAAGAATTTAGAATTGGGAACGTTTTTTGTATGGTTGTCTTCGACCTGGATATAGAAAATATCGAATATGGCTACCGGATGGACGGACCGAATAACTTCCAGGAAGGTCAATGGTTTGACAAAAATAAAATTCTCATGGACCCCTACGCTAAGATTATTGGGGGTCGGGATGTTTGGGGAGTGTTTCCTAACTGGGATGACAATTATCAACATCGAGCTAGAATTGCTTATGATGATTTTGACTGGGAAAATGACCGCCCTCTAGAAATTCCACCAGAAGACCAAATTATCTATGAAATGCACGTTCGTAGTTTTACTGCTCATCCCTCTTCTGGAGTCAAACATCCCGGAACATTTGCTGCTATCCGCGACAAAATTCCCTACCTCAAAGAACTGGGTGTTAATTCAGTAGAATTGATGCCTATCTATGAATTTGATGAGTTTGAAAATTCCCGCCCCAGCCCAATTACAGGGGAAATGCTCTACAATTATTGGGGTTATAGTACGGTCGGATTTTTTGCCCCGAAAGCAGGTTATGCAGCCACAGGCAAGTCAGGGATGCAGATGGATGAGTTAAAAACTCTAGTTAAAGAACTGCATAAAAATGGGATAGAGGTAATTCTAGATGTTGTATTCAATCATACAGCAGAAGGAAACGAAAACGGTCCGACAATTTCCTTCCGGGGTATTGACAATAAAGTATATTATATGCTAACACCCGAAGGTTACTATTATAACTTTAGTGGTTGTGGTAATACGATTAACTGTAATAATCCCATCGTTCGTGGTGTGGTGTTAGATTGTTTGCGTTATTGGGCAAGTGAATATCATATTGATGGTTTCCGGTTTGATTTGGCTTCAATTCTCGGTCGTGACCCCTGGGGGGCACCATTGGCAAATCCTCCACTTTTAGAAACTCTGGCTTTTGACCCAATTTTAGCTAACTGTAAATTGATTGCAGAAGCTTGGGATGCAGGAGGTTTATACCAAGTGGGTTCTTTTCCAGCTTTTGGACGTTGGGCAGAATGGAATGGTAAGTATCGCGATGCAATTCGCAAATTTATCAAAGGTGATTGTACTGTAGGGGAAATGGCACAAAGATTACAAGGTTCCCCAGACTTATATTCTTGGCAAGGTCGCGCTCCTGCAACATCTATTAATTTTATTACTGCTCATGACGGTTTCACCTTGGCCGATATGGTTTCTTACAATGGGAAACATAACGAAGCTAATGGCGAAAATAATAACGATGGTGCTAATGATAACGAAAGTTGGAACTGTGGGGCAGAGGGTTGGACAGATAACCCGGGAATTAATGCTTTGCGTAGCCGTCAGATGCGAAATGCGATCGCAATTATGATGGTTAGTCAAGGTGTACCTATGTTGTTGATGGGAGATGAAATAGGACGCAGTAAACATGGTAATAATAATACCTATTGCCATGACTCGGAACTGAATTGGCTTAACTGGGAATTTCTCAAAACTAATGCGGAGTTATTTAGATTCGTGAAAAACTGCATTGCATTTAGAAAAGCACACCCAGTATTAAGAAATCGCAACCATTTTAGAAATCAAGATTATACTGGTAGTGGTTATGCAGATATTACTTGGCATGGAACCCAGGCGTGGAATGTAGATTGGTCTGAAAGCTGCCGTACTATTGCTTTTATGCTCTGTGGCAAACATGCTAAAGAGGGAAAACAGCCAGATAACTATATTTATGTAGCAATGAATATGCACTGGGAAACTCTCTGGTTTGAAATTCCTGGTTTGTCCCAAGGAATGCAGTGGCACGTTTTTGCTAATACTGCCTGTCCATCGCCAGAAGATGCTTGGGAACCAGGTAAAGAACCTGTATTGGAAAATCAGCATGGGTTATTACTTGGCGATCGCTCAGTAGTTATTCTGATAGGAAAATAAGTCAGGAATGATATGATAGAAAGGCCAAAAATATTGCTCAGTAGTGAAATTATCACGGGCGTTGGTGAAGCGCGTGTATGATATTAATCTTAATTAGGGTTTGCGTATGGAAAGTCTTTTAGTAGGGGTAGGAGACAACCCACCCCTAACCCCTCCCCCGACCGTGGAGGGGAAAACAGGAGACAGGAGACAACCCACCCCTGACCCCTCCCAGGAGGGGAGTTAGGGGAATGAGCGAGGAGGTAGGAGCGGGGGTTTTGTCCCAAGATTGTTCTGCCCAACTCTTGACCAAAATCCGCTCCTAAATTGAACCATTACCACCTAAAACCTCGCACTTTTTGATACTTAAAAATGCGCTCAACCTTTATCTGTAAAGACTTTTAGATTTAATCAGCAAGCCCTAATTACTCAGGAGTCAACCCACCCCAGCCCCTCCCAGGAGGGGAGCCAGGAGGACCGAGTCAGGAGGGAAGAAAGAAGAATAAACCCCCAGTAGAAGGAGAAAGTTTTTTGGTCGCGGAGCGCGGAATGAAGTTCTATCGCCCTCTGCTCTGGACATGATATTATACCTCAAATCACCAACGCCTACCACCAAATCAATAAACAATTAATAAATAACGGAAAATTATGGCTTTTACAGCAAATCTAGAAACAACAAATGGCATTGCTAAAATAACTTTATCTGGAGAACTAGATGGGTCTACCGCTCCAGCTTTTAAGGAAAAAGTAGAGGAAGCAGCCGCCGAAAACCCGAAAAGACTTGTTTTGATGATGAATGACCTAGAATATATGGCAAGTGCGGGTCTACGGGTATTGATTTTTTCTAAACAAAAAATGGGCACAGGTGTTGATATTTATATGGTAGGTGTTCAAGAAATGGTGCTGGATACCATCAAGAAAACAGGTTTCGATCAAAGTATTTATTTACTGGATGAATATGATGCAGCTAAGATAGAGAATATTTGAATAAAATTTATGCATTGAAAAAATAGTCAGTAGTAGGGGCGAACAACCGTTCGCCCGTACATGGAAATAAGTCAGAAGGCAGAAGGGAAAATTGCTCATAAATTTAACCCCTGTCAATTCTCGCTCATTCGTAACTAGGGTTTGCTGAAAAAGTCTGGTGATGATAGGCAACAGGGAACAGCTGCGAAAAGCAATAGTTTAGAGTATCTGTTACGGCCAAATTTTCCGCATTGTCAAGGGAAAAATATTAGTATTTTGAGACCAAAAGAACCAAAAACCTTGCACCCCCTCAGCAATATTTAGCCCTGGAAGCCTTTACAGGTATTGATTACAATTTTATTCAGCAAGCCCTAACTAGCTTCTATATAAAAAGGATATTATAAACAATGGTATCTAGAGAAGAAAACTTGAGAGCAGAAATAGACTCACTACGTCAGGAGATGACTAAACTCCAAGATGAAATGGTGGCTTTCCGACTCTCTCAAAAGGTACTAATAGAAGTCACAACAGGATGTCATTCCTCACCAGGAGGAATCATTAGAGGAGCTTTACAAAAAACTTTAGACGTTTGTGCCGACGTATCCTGTAATGCGGAGAATGGAAGTTTATTTTTACTAGACCCTGCATCTGGAAAAATTATAGATGCTATTCTGACTCGCACTGAAGTAATTCCAGAAAAACGTGCTAAATTAATTGGTAATGTTTTAGATCATGGGTTAGCAGGTTGGGTAAGTCGTAACCGTCAGCTAGGATTAATTACAGATACTGAACAAGATGACCGCTGGCTGACTTTACCCGATCAACCTTATATAGTTCGTTCAGCATTGGGTGTTCCAATTATCAATGGCAAAAAAGAGTTGCTTGGTATTATTACCTTGCTACATTCTCAAACAAATCATTTTACTTCGAGAATGGCAGAGTCAATGCAAGCTATAGCCGAACACATAGGGTTGGTGTTAGAAAATGCCAGACTTTATGGGCAACTAGATACTTATTCCAAAGCTCTAGACAATGAATTGGAAAAGGGTAGACAGATTCAAATAGACTTTCTTCCTTACGACATTCCTCAGTTGGATGATTGGGAAATAGTTGCCTGTTTTCATCCAGCAAAGCAAGTGGCAGGAGACTTTTACGATGCTTTCACATTTGATAACAATCAAATAGGATTAGTCATTGCAGATGTTTGTGATAAAGGAGTAGGGGCTGCATTATTTATGGCTCTATTCCGCAGTCTAATTCGCATTTTTTCTGGGGAAATTCAATTCCGAGGAACTGCAGCTCCTATACTTCAAGCACATAAACCTAAAAATTCTGATTGGATAGGCAAGTCAAATGCAACTAACTTAGCTCATCTGAATGCCCTTCAAGCTGTTCGTCTCACAAATAACTACGTTGCAGAAAAACATTGGCAAATGAGTATGTTTGCCACATTATTTTTTGGGATGCTAGATCCGAAGACGGGTATACTCAGCTATATTAATGGAGGACATGAACCACTATTTATTGTTAATCAAGACGGTATAAAACAAACATTAAATTCTACAGGGCCTGCGGTAGGAATGATGCCAAATATGCAGTTTGGAATTCAGCAGGTTAAGTTAGAAAGGGGAGATATATTAATAGGTTATACTGATGGAGTAACTGAGGCAAAATCTCCCACAGGAAAGTTATTTACAGATGATAGACTAAAGGAAATAGTAGAAAAATCTGCTGATTCTGCCTCAGAATTGATGGAACGCATTAAAAATAATTTATTTAATTATATGGATGATGCGCCACAATTTGATGATATTACAATGTTAGCGGTGCGTAGAAATTAATGAAAACTATTACCAAAAAAACAAAACAAAAGGAGCATTATGGAACCTTTAATAGTGTCAGGTAGTCTAGACTCTTTAGGAAAAATTGGTCAGTATATTATGTCGGCAGGAAAAGAAGCTGGTTTAGAAAAAAAAGCATCATATAAATTACGTTTAGCAGTAGATGAAATAGCAACAAATATTGTTACTCATGGCTATGATGAAGCTGGTTTAGCAGGAGATATTTCTATAAAAGCAGAAATAAATGAGCAAAATTTAACTGTTTATATTGAAGATACAGCTATACCTTATGACCCTACTCAAGCAGAAACGCTAACAGAAGAAACTTTACACGAAACTTTAGAAAAACGTCCTATGGGTGGATTAGGAGTATATTTAGCAAAAGATAGTGTTGATAAGTTTATGTATAAACGAGTAGGTGACCGAAATCGTAATATTTTAGTTGTGAATAGAGTTGGGTAAAAGAAGGAAGAAGGAAGAGGCAGGAAGGCTTAAGTTAACAGCAAGAAAAAAAACTTAAATTTCCTATATATATTCATATATTCACGCTTGGGTTTACACAAACGCGCCCCCAACAGATATGATACTATTTATCCCTATTCCCTATTCCATATTCCCTATTCCCTGACCGAGGTCTAATAATAGTATGCTAAATCAAAATTGGTTAAAACCAGGTGACTTACTACAAGTTATTTCGCCAAGCGGTTGTCTGCGAGAATTAGATGCTTTTGAAAAGGGAGTGGAAATTTGGCGATCGCGCAACTACCAAGTAGAATTAACACCTGGCTATGATGAGCAGTGGGGTTATTTAGCAGGTACAGACGAAAGTCGCTTCGCTCAATTAGTAGCAGGGATGAGTAATGAAAATTATCGTGGTCTTCTCTGTTCTAGGGGTGGTTATGGTACGACTCGCTTACTCGAAAACTGGCCAAACCTAAATAATTTTTCATTGCCTACTCCTAAATGGTTGATTGGTTTTTCTGATATTACTGCCCTGCTGTGGACTTTTTGTAAAATTAGCAATTTTTCCTGTGTTCATGGTCCATTACTAACTACTTTAGCTGCGGAACCAGAGTGGTCAATTCAACGACTATTTGACTTAGTAGAGGGTCGTTCCCTAGAACCTTTAAAGGGCAATGGTTGGGGTGGAGGCCAGACCAAGGGCTATTTAATGCCTGCAAATTTGACTGTAGCTGGTCATTTATTAGGTACTAAGTATCAACCAGATTTGACTGGGACAATTTTAGCTTTAGAAGATGTGAACGAAGCTCCTTATCGTATTGACCGAATTTTGACCCACTGGCGGATGGCTGGAGTTTTACAGCAGGTGAATGGTATTGCTCTGGGGCGGTTTAGTCACTGTTCCCCTGGCCTTATGAATAATACAGAGTTTACTGTTGAGGATGTATTGCGCGATCGCCTGTCCGGTCTAAGTATTCCCATCGTTTCCCAGCTTCCTTTTGGCCACGATAGTCCAAATGCAGCTTTACCGGTGGGAGTTGAGGCCAATCTTGATGGTGACAAAGGTGTTTTAGAAATTATATAAAATCCGCTTATCTGATTTGCAACACTTTTTCAGATGGGTGATATCAAATCAGGCAGCATCAGTGTTATTCAGTATTTTAAAGATAAGAGTCTATGTTGTCGGGGTAAATGGCTATTCGCCCTTACTTACCCATTGTATGAAGATCCACCGAATTATATTACTCCGGAGCCAACGGATTTGATATGAACCACATAGCCGAAATCATTATAGGGACATTTCATAGAAGGTCTCTACAGTTCAGGAGCTAGGGATTGTTTGACACTCCAGGGGATAAATCCGCGTGGATTCTTCAGAGGAGCTGTAAATCGGGTTAAAACCACGATTTTCAAATTGCTAGTACCATACCGTAGTACATATACAGCAGCAGTCCACTAGGCTGTGTCAATTGCCAATACTCTCTTCGCTCAAAAAACCATTAAGTGAGGCTACTTTCTAAGCTTTTATTTGACCATAACACATTTTTTTTTTACTACGGATTAAAATCCGTTGAGTTATTTCCATCCAACCGTTAAAACTGGCCTGTTTCCCACTTACCGAAATTCTACGATGATGTTAGGTTAAATGTTGATATTAGAAAATTGGCACTTTGTAGGTGAGGTTAAGCTAACTGCGGAACCAACCTACAGTATTATTACTAATTATCCGATCTAGCATAACACCTGATACCTGAAAAATGACTAATCAACAAACTCTGAGGCAGAAACTTTTAGACTTAGACAACTGTAACTACAAAGCTTACAGAGACATTCAAGGTAGTTACGAATTTCCGGACTTTACCTTAATTATTGATTATATTCAGGGAGACCCCTTTGGCGCTCCTAGTAAACTTCGGGTGCAGGTGCCTTATACAGTTGCTGCTTTTCCTCCAGAACTTTATAAGAGTCCAATTAGAGAAGTTGCCCTACGAGATTTCCTAACTCGTAAATTTGACAGAATGGCTTATGAGGTAAGTGGACGGCGTGGCACTGGCAAAAGTGGGATGGTGGCAATTACGAAAATGGGACAGGAAGTGCTGGAACGAACATCAGTATACTTGGCTAATATAGACCCTCCAGCTCCTAAAGTAGTTTCTCCTGGGTCAAATCCCGCTTTACAAAGAGGAAAACCGATAAAATTAAAAAACAATACTCAAAAAGGTGTTGAAGTACGATTAATAGCTGGATTACCTGCAAATGGTCGTCGTATTCTAGGAAGACAGGCAGCAGAAATGTTGTGTGATGATATGCCGTATATTGTTCATCGGAGTCTCAAATATGAACAATTAGATGCTGATGCTTGTCGCCGTCATGTAGAAACTGTAGAAGATACAGATTCTTTACGGAAGCAGTTGGTAGAAAAAAATCTAGTTGCTTTTGTTGCTAATGGTGCAATTTTACCTCGTCGTAGCGGGGTTGACAACCGTCCTTTGTCATCTGAGAATGTAGTGCCATTTCAGTCTCCTCCATCTTTGGAAGTAGAGTTTGAATGCCCGAATCAGGGTAAAATTTCTGGCATGGGAATATCTAAAGGGGTGACTTTAATTGTGGGTGGTGGCTATCATGGTAAGTCTACCCTCCTCAAAGCTATTGAATTAGGGGTTTATAACCACATTCCTGGTGATGGACGTGAATTTGTTGTGACCGATCCAGCAGCGGTGAAAATTAGGGCAGAAGATGGTCGTAGTGTTGCAGGTGTAGATATTTCGCCGTTTATTAATCAATTGCCTCAAGATCGTTCTACTACTCAATTTACTACTGAAAATGCTAGTGGTAGTACCTCTCAAGCTGCAAATATTATGGAAGCTTTGGAGATAGGTATTAAAAATGATCGATCTGAAGAATCTCAAGAAATTGCGATAACTTCCCCAGTCTTGTTAGTAGATGAGGATACGGCAGCAACGAATTTTATGATTCGCGATCGCCGGATGCAAGAACTTATTGCGAAAGATAGTGAACCGATCACTCCTTTTATTGATAAGGTAAGACAGTTATATACTGATTATCAAGTATCAACAATTTTGGTTATGGGTGGTAGTGGTGACTATTTTGAAGTGGCAGATAAAATCATTGCTATGGAAAACTTTAGAGCTAGGGAAGTTACAGAAAAAGCTAAAGAGATTGCCGAAAAATACGTTACTGGTCGTACTCCTGAAGGTGGTGAAAAATTTGGCGAAATTCGAGGACGGATACCACTGCCAGAAAGTTTAGACCCCAGTCGAGGGCGACGAGATGTGCGTTTAAAAGTACGAGATGTTGATGAAGTGGTGTTTGGTGGCGAGGATGTTGACCTCTCTAGTGTTGAACAGTTAGTGAGTAAAGACCAACTAACGGCGATCGGTGCAGCTATGGTTTATGCTAAAAAACAATACATGGATAGCGATCGAACATTGTTAGAAGTTGTTGATGCTATTATGGCAGATATTGAATCTAAAGGTTTGGATGTTTTACTTCCTTTTCCACAAGCAGATTTAGCTATCTTCCGACGTTTTGAGTTGGCAGCAGCGATCAATCGTCTACGGACTTTGAAAGTTAAATAATTACTGCTTAGGAAAAATAATGTTTAATATTAGGATAAGCTGTGTAGCATTGAAATTGGGTATATAAATATTGACTTATTGAATAGAGCTGATAGTTTAACCGCCTTTCTCTGTTCCCTGTTTATTATGTCTGGTTGAATACTGATAAATAACGATCAAGGAGTCAGGACTCAGGAGGAAAGAGGAGAAGAAAGTTTTTGTTTGCGTTTGCGTAGCATTTCGGACCGAAAGCGGAACGGAGTTCTATCTTACTATTAAACGGACACAATATAATAGCTGGAAACAACTTCTTCAACAAAGACGTATATTTCTAATCTAGAAGGAAAAAATTATGACGATCGCTAAATTTATGGAAAGATTTGGACAAGTATTGATGTTTGCTTGCCAATTATACCAATGTAGCGATCGCGTTCTATCAAATCACCAACCTAACTACAAACTGCTCCTCTAGTGTCAACTTCTAAAGCTTTTACTTCTGTAACTACTCCTTGATTTTTCCAAGTATCTGCCATTGCTGTTACTACTGCTGATGTTGTGAGCGAACTTGTCAATGCTAATAAAGTCGGTCCTGCACCACTGATTACCATTTCATCAGCACCAGCATCTAAAGCAGCTAATCTAACTTTTTCATATCCTGTGATTAGATACTTACGGTAGGGTTGGTGAATTTTATCTTGCATTCCAGCTTTTAACCAATCTCCATTACCAGTTTCTAAACCTCTTAACAAAATGCCTAAATGGGCAGCATTGAATATTGCATCGGCGCGACAGTATTCTGTTGGTAAAACTCGTCGCGCTTCTGCTGTTGAAAGTTCAAAATCTGGAATTGCTACTACTGGCACAATATCAGAATGCCAAGGAATATCACACACTTCCCAACCAGTAGGAGTCGAAGCAGTTAAACAGCATCCACCAAGTAAGGCAGGCACAACATTATCTGGATGTCCTTCAATGGCGATCGCTAAATTCATTACTTCTGTTTGACTCAAAGGATGTCCCGCCAGTTGATTTGCTCCAAGTAAACCTCCGACTATTGCAGTAGCTGAACTTCCTAAACCTCTAGCTAAAGGTATCCCTAAGTCGATTTCTATTTCTACAGATGGGGGTATTTGTTTGAGATGTTCATATAATTTGACGAATGCTTGATAGGCGAGATTGGTTTGATCTGTGCTGATTCGTGCAGCTTCTTTGCCAGTGACAGAAATTTTGAGTTCTGTTGCGCTATCCGCAATAGAGAATTTTAAGTTGTTATATAAGGAGAGAGCTGCACCGATGCAGTCAAAACCAGGGCCAATATTTGCCGTAGTTGCAGGAACGGTAATGGTAACAGAGGAAGGTGTGGTCATTTCAGTTATCAGTTATCAGTGGCTCAAAATTGTCATCAAGGTCAAGATACCACTCAGGGGTTCTATAAAGATCCTAGTTAACATATTCCTTCTCTACTAATGCGTATGTCGCAATATTACAATGTAATATAAATGTATTTCAAAAATTGGTGGAGAAACCTAGAGCGATCGCTTAATTCAGATCCCTTTTCTACTAATGCGTATGTCGCAATAATACAATGTAATATAAATGTATTTCAAAAATTGGTGGAGAAACCTAGAGCGATCGCTTAATTCAGATCCCTTTTCTACTAATGCGTATGTCGCAATAATACAATGTAATATAAATGTATTTCAGAAATTGGTGGAGAAACCTAGAGCGATCGCTTAATTCAGATCCCTTTTCTACTAATGCGTATGTCACAATAATACAATGTAATATAAATGTATTTCAGAAATTGGTGGAGAAACCTAGAGCGATCGCTTAATTCAGATCCCTTTTCTACTAATGCGTATGTCGCAATAATACAATGTAATATAAATGTATTTCAAAAATTGGTGGAGAAACCTAGAGCGATCATTTAATTCAGATATAAAAATCTTGATGGGAAATAGATGGGGGATGGGGAGTTGGATGTATTGAAGTATTTTCAATTATTGCCTAATTCCCATGTACGACTGTGTGCCTCTCAAATTTTGACTTTTGACGCAGGTATTGGAAAATTGACAAATATTTGGCAAAAATAAAGTAGATATAGCACTACGCATTACAGCGCTTTTCAAATTGATGAACCACATCTTCACAAGCAAAACCTTGTAGGGACGTTCCATGGAACGTCCCTACTGTGGTCTACTAATCATGAAAACCGCTGTAAGGTTAGGACATTTCCCCATCCTGAAACCCCTTGACAGTTTACTGTTCCCTATTCCCTATTCCCTATTCCCGATTCAAGTAGCGCCATAATAACTACCCAAGTCAATTCAGAGGTTAAATCAAAATGCAATTATCACAACGTTTAGCTCCCCTAAGCTTTAATGTATTTGCCGATATGGACCGGGCAAAAGCATTAGCAAAAGCAGCAGGCCAAAATTTGATAGATTTGTCTCTAGGGTCTTCTGACTTACCCGCGCCTTCCCACGCTTTAGAAGCGATCGTTCAATCTTTGTCAGACTATACTACTCATGGCTATTCGTTATTTTCTAGCACTCAAGCTTTTCGGCAGGCAGCAGCTCAGTGGTATACCGATAAATTTGACATTCCAGTAGACCCAGAAACTGAAGTTTTACCTCTAATTGGTTCCCAGGAAGGTACGGCTCATTTACCTTTGGCTATACTTAATCCTGGTGATTTTGCTTTACTACAAGACCCTAGTTATCCTTCTCATAGTGGTGGGGTGTTTTTGGCGGGGGGTCAAGTTTACCCAATGCCTTTATTGGCAGAAAATGGATTTTTGCCTGTTTTGGCAGATATACCTCAAGCTGTCTTATCTCAGGCAAAAATGATGGTTTTGAGTTATCCTCATAATCCCACAACGGCGATCACTCCTTTGTCTTTTCTCCAAGAAACAGTTGCTTTTTGTCAAAAACATAATTTAGTCTTAGTTCACGATGCTCCATATTTAGACTTTGTTTTCGATACTTTTTCTGAAGCACCCGAAAAACAATCTATCGCTCCTTCTATTTTTCAAGCTGACCCAGAAAAAAGTGTTTCTATAGAATTTTTTACTATGTCTAAATCTTATAGTATGGGAGGTTTCCGAGTAGGTTATGCCATTGGTAATACAGAACTAATTCAAGCTTTGCGACAAGTTAAGGCTTGTATTGATTTTAATCAGTATCAGGGCATTCTCAATGGAGCGATCGCTGCTTTAACTGGCCCTCAAGAGGTAGTTAGAGAAACTGTGGACATTTTTCGCCAACGTCGAGATGTATTTGTTGGGGCATTGGATCAAATTGGTTGGCCTGTACCTACTCCATCGGCCACTATGTATGTTTGGGCAAAGTTACCGGAAGCATGGGCCAATAATTCTGTGGGGTTCTGTGTGGACTTAGTGAAAAATACTGGGGTAGCAGTGGCCCCAGGAGCTGGTTTTGGTAAGGCTGGAGAAGGATATGTGAGGTTTGCTTTGGTTCATAAGTCGGAGATTTTGTCAAGGGCTGTGGAGAAAATTTCAGTGTTTTTGCAGAAATAATGTTTTGTGCTGCTATTAACGCAATAGTGGGTTAAATTAATTTAAAAGTTAGTCATAGTGAGTGTTTCCTGAGAATATCCTAGGGAAACACTATCTTTTATTTTGGATTTTTTTGAAATGGGAAAAAATGATTATTTATAGAAGTAATTAATTCATTATATGGACGATAATTTTTGTATTGATAATGATTTCGGTAGAAATACATAAGTGTTTTCTAGGAGTTTTTCTGAATACTAACCTTCACTAAAATTTCATATAAAAATAACCGAAAAATATAGACATTCGGTGATAAAACTGCTTATAATTAATTTAAGCTCAATAAAAAAGGTTAAATGACTGGCAAACAATATAAAACCTAACTAAAGGTGCATTGTTATACAAAAGAGTAAACAAGAATCATCAACTTAAGTGATTTGAAACACACAGAACATCTTGTTACTTATGCTTTGATAAACATAATAGATAAATTTCCATTTCACCAGTCAATATAATATTTTTCAATCTAGCTAACTGTTACAAAGCAAAGATTAAACCAAGGAAACAAAAATTATGGCAGGATTAGTAAAGAAATTTTTAGCAAGTGCTTCCGTTGTAGCTGGTATGAGTGCAGTATTCGGCGCTCCTGCAATGGCAGCAAGCATTACAAGCGCTACAGTGACTGGACCTAATGTAGTTTATTCAGATGATGGTACAGGTGACTTAGATCCTAACCTACCTGGTGTCGATCTAACCTATATTCTTCAAAATGCAAATTACGGCAACGTAGAATTATCTGGTCAGCTAGGCGATCCTAACGCTGTTGATATGATGACCGCTACAGAATTAGAAGTTTTGTTTGATGACGGTTCAGACGTAACATTCCGTAGCATGACTTGGAACGACTGGACAGGAGATTTGAATGGAGATGGTTCCGACTATGACTTTTTCTATCAATGGCTAAATGATGGTATAGCGAATGAAGATAGTGGACTAGGGGATGTATACTCTGCTGCTTATAATTATAATTTATCAATAGGCGATCCTAATGCCTTAAATAAAGCTTATACTCAGACTGCCAACGCTGCTTTCTCAGAACTCCAGAGAATCAGTGACCCCAACGTTGCTATAGTACAAAAGAAAGGTAATGGTGACATATTCTTCCAACTTGCAGGCCATAGGGGGCATAGTTCAGGTTTCAACTTTAGTGAAGTTGTGGCAGTTGAAGTTGACAATGTTTTCCAGGGCTATTACTACAAGTTTGGTGTAGCTGACGAATTAGCTACAGTATTTGATGACGACTCTGAAGGTTCTCATGAAGGTCTCTATAATTTCACTATTACATCAGGAGGTGGTATCTTATCTGAATCTATACCTGAGCCTTCTACTTTATTAGGTCTAATGGCTGTCGGAGGTTTGGTTGCTGTTACTAAGCGCAAGTCTCAAAAGTAAATCATTAAAATAGATTCTTTGTTTGTGAGTGAATAGTTTTGATAGTATTAAGTCAGTATTAAATATATTAGGGAGTTTCAACAAAGCTCCCTTCTTTTTTTAGGGAGATTTTATTCTTATTGTAGGAGCAACGAAGTTAAGCAACTGTGTTTTTTTAAGTTGTAGCAAATGTGTTGATTATCAAGCGATCGCTAGAAAATAGCTATCTAATGTAACAAAAGATTTATAAGTAGGTAGGTCTAATTAGGGTTTGCGTATGGAAAGTTATCAAAATAATATGGGTCGCGCAACCCCGCCTTTTAAGGCGTAATATTTTTGGAGAGTTGCTCACGCATCCCCGTTACAAAAATAACTTCTGACTTCTGACTTCTGACTTCTGACTTCGTTAAGAGTGGTAGGAGGGGAAGTAAACCCACCCCTGCCCCTCCCAGGAGGGGAGCCAGGAGGGGAAGTCAGGAAGACCGAGTCAGCAGAAATGGGGAATGAGCGAGGAGGTAGGAGTAAGAATTGTCCCTCAATTTTTCTGTCCGAAGGTTTGCCTATTATGCTAACTTTTTGAGGGTGTTAGACTAAAACAAGCGCACCCCTTGGGAATCCAAGAAAGCTCAAACTTTTGCCTGTCAAAGGTTTGATAATTAATCAGCAAACCCTAATTAAACGTCAAAAAAATTGTAAAGGTTAGTTTAGCTGAAAGCTTTGATAAATTAGCAATGTAGTTTTTTGACATCCTCCCGACGCTGACCTGACGGTACAGCGCGGGATTCCTAACCATCGCTGATTAGGCCTTTCTGCTTCAATGCACCAGCCTCCAAGGTCGAGCCTCTTTTCGGTCTTACAGTCGCTCCACAGACTGAAACTGCTAGCCCAGCAGCCATATTTTTAACTCTAACACACTATTGACATGCGCCGCAAAATTGATTGGTTTTCCCATGCGACGCTCCCCTTCGGGAGAGCGCGGGTCTTCAACCAACGTTGAGATAAACCTGCCCCTACTACGCTAGCACAAAAATATTGCGGAACAAAACTAAACCTGCTGTATTGTATAGCAGTCAACATTACTAGACATCTGGTGAGAATCAAAAATAAAATCCAATTCTTATCCATAAATTATCAATAGTAGGTTTGGTTGGTGGGGGGTCTTGAGGGTTTCGTCCATAAGTAACTTTCATCAGAATACAAAGGAAACCCAAGGCCAGAATTACTAACTGTTGGGTTGCACTGTGGCTTAACTCAACCTACAAAATATTTCAAATTTAATTCCAGTTAGCTTCCTTCAAAATAAAAAAACCCTCTTATTTTTGAGGGTGTTAATTACCAGTAAATATTTAGGATTTTATTTAATTAACATAAGAGGAGTTTTTTCCCAGACTCAAATATTAATTAGTCACCGTAAACTTTACAACCATCCGTAATTGTCACATATGCTAATGCCTTGTTATAGTCTTCAGGATAACTATTCTTTAAACATTGTGCTGCTTCTATTGCTGGCTGGGGATTACCCATAGTGAAAGTCGTCAATCTACTAAAAGCTTCTGGTATGCTACTTGCAACACAAGCTTTGGCCGGGTTTGATAGTGCCTGAGCTGCACCTATAGGATTTGATATCTTACAATAGTTAACTTCTGTGGGTTGTGATATTTGTGAAGGGGGTGTAAGTAGAGTTGGAACAGTTGGTGGTGAGAATGAGGATGGTGGTACTGGTGGTGCTGGTGGAAATATTGATGGTGGTGCTGGTGGTGTAGAGCTAAATGGAAATGCTGTAGCAATTCCCGCTATTCCCAAATTTAAAGCCAGGGTAGAAGCAATAGCTGTTAATAATTTTTTCATAGGTTTGCGTGTAAATATTTACAAAATCTAGGGTTTACAATTTATAAAGATTAGTACCTGTGTTATGAGGTCATTTAAGTAAGTTAATACCGAATCTAAGTTTTTGCAGTTTCAGCCTATGGTGATAGATTTATTTACTTACTTAGACTCAAAGTATACTTTAATTTTTTTAGTTACAATTATATCTTACACCAGAAAAAACAAGAGCGTCAATTAGAATAAATACGGAATTATCTATGAAGCTATTATAAAGTTTCAGAAATGATCTACAGCCAATAAATAGGGTATTGAGTAGGATGATTTTCATCCCATAATTTAGTTTTCCATTAAGTATAAATTAGTAACATTTAGTCAGCTAGAATCTAACATCAGTCTGGTTACTCGAAAGAATTTTTATCTTTGTAAATTTTTGGCTTGGCGATCGCTAACTATACCCTCTTTAATTAGGGTTTGCTGAATTAAAGTATGAGTGGTAAAGGTAGGAGTCAGAAGTCAGGAGAATTGGGAATTGATTAGGAGGTAGTCGGGAAAATTGGGAATTGATTTTCCTGCTATAAATGCTCAAACTCAGTCAGATATTACTTTTGACTTTTAACTTTTAACTTTTAACTTGCGCGTAGCGCTATATTAGAGCCACAAACAAGATAAAATTATGGACAACCATATTATGAAATTGGAGTTATGAAAGGAAGTAATATTAGTCCAGTACCAGCCCTAGCAGCCAAATTTCTGAAATTATCTGGTATTATTATGGTACTTTTTGCCATCATCAACTCTATATTACTCTTATTTCCTCTTAATTTGGGAGATATAGAGTGGCGACTAAACTTCACGACTCAGATAATTGAACGGGGGATTTTACCAATTTTAGGAATAGCCCTAATGTTTTGTGGTTATGGTTTTGAAGAAATTCTTGGTATTGCTCCACCCCAAGCAAAAGTTAGTTGGAGTAATTTAAAGTTCTGGATTTACTTATTATCTTTATTTTGTGGGATTATGTTTCTATTGTTAATTCCTTTGCATATTAGTACTGCAGTGGCAGAAAGTAATCAGAATGTTGAAAAGCTAAATGAGGATGCTGTTATAGCTCAAAAACAATTAGAAGAACGTCTAGGTCAGAGACAAAGTTCACTAGCTAGCTTACTTAAAAATAATCAGAAATTAGAAGAATATATTAGTCAAGAACAACTTAATGAAGAACAATTAGCTGAATTAGAAAAGTTTAAAAACAATCCTGATGCTTTGAAAGTAAGAACAGAAGAAATTCGTACTCAATTAACAAAACAATTAGAGCAAAATAAACAAAAAGCACAACAAAGTTCCCAACTAACAGCAGTTAAGTCCAGTGTCCGAATAGGTCTGACTAGCTTATTGCTTGCTAGTTGTTATTTGACTATTGGATGGAGTGGTTTTAAAGGTAGTAAGTCAAAAGTTCGCTGATAAAATTTTTGTTGCAGGATTATTGATTTTAGGGAGCAGGTTCTGTCATTAATTTTGATGGTGATAATTTAATTAACTAAACCTACCCCAAACCCAGGAATAAATATTGTGCAATTAATAATGATTGGGGTTGGTTTATGAAATTAATTGTCGGGTATCGTAATTTAACGGATGAACCAACCCCTACGGATTGATGTATTGTGATTAAAATATTTTGCAATTTCATGGTGATGGGGGGTGGGTTTATGATGTTAATTTCTGATCTGATAATTCAATGGATGAACCTACCCCTACGAATTAATTTTTGTGACTATTAATCATATTTCTTATTCCTTTGATATTAAATTGTTTTGGAAATGAAAATATATTTTCAGTATGAATTTTATGATTATCGATAACTCCCAGTAAACATTCTCTTTGTCAAATACAAATAGTCACAAAATAAAAACCATTTTGACTATAATCATATAATTATCGTAGCTTTATTAAAAGAGCCACATTTTTGGCTTGGGGGCGGGTTTTGTGAATAATTTGTTACACCATTAACTTAACGCGGAACCCGCTCCTACTATTTCTGCCGCTCTATTTTCAAGGCAGCAATAACTTTTTCATACTCCACTTTAACCTGAGAAAAAATATCTATTGCTTCTGCTGGAGTAGAATTTTCTGACTCGTCAGCTAAACGAGCCATAATTTCTAATTTTTGACAAATTTTATAAAGAGTCATTGCTCCTAGAGTACCACTAATAGATTTGAGAGAATGAGCAGCATTTTTAAGTATAAGTGGATCGGCTTGATTAATGGCAATATTAATATTCTCTAGAAGTTCGGGAGAAGTATCTAAATAAATATCTATTACTTCATCTAGGGCTTCTACTTCTTTTAACCCTTCTATTACCTTACTCTCAAGAATAGTTTGTTCTGTAAAAATGTGATTATTGTCTCGATCGGTTGCTGGAGATAAATTTGATTGTGGGAAAGTCAATGTTTCCTTTCCCTCTGACACGACAGACTTACATTTACTTAAAGCTTCTATAAGTTGCTCCATTTTTATTGGTTTACTAATATAATCATCCATTCCCGCAGCTATACATTCTTCGCGATCGCCCTGCATTGCATTAGCTGTCATGGCAATAATTCGAGGTCTTCGCTGAGAAACTTTTTCGGGATTTTCTGTGATACTTTCATATTCTTGTCGAATGCGACGAGCAGCTTCTAGACCATCCATCAAAGGCATCTGTACATCCATCAAAACTACATCATAAGGCAAACTAAATACAGCTTCTAAAACTTCTAAACCATTACTAGCAACATCAGCACGATATCCCATGCGTTGTAAAATTTGTAAAGCTACTTTTTGATTAACTAAATGGTCATCTGCTAATAATATTCGCAGCGGTAATTGCTCTGCTAATAAAGGAATAGTTTGAGAATTCCATTTACTATTATTGTTTGCGCTTCTAATTTCAATACTTTTACCAGAAAAAATATTTAGTAAGACTTCATAAAGCTGAGATTGTTTGACAGGTTTATTAATAATTGCTGTAAATAATTGATGAGAAATATTTATTTCTTGCCTACCGAAAGAAGTCAAAATTACTATAGGTAAATCCCGATACATTGGATTTTGACGAATTTTCTTTGCTAAAGTTAAACCATCAATTTCTGGCATCTGCATATCTATAATTGCTAGATCTAATTTGTAATTTTTAGCTATTAAATCTAAAGCATGAGTAGCATTTTTAGCAGTACTAACTATCAGGCCTAAGGATTCAGTTTGTTTCAACAAAATTTTTCTATTTGTACTATTATCATCAACTATTAGTATTCTTTTATCTATTAAATTATGTCGATATTTATCTAAATAATTAGTTTGAATTAATTTATCTTTGACAGTTTGAATGCTACATTCTGCAACTATTGTAAAATGAAAAATTGAACCTAATTTTTCATCTAAAAGTTTATAGCCTGCTGGGGGATTACCTCCAACTGCACCCATACTTTCTACCCACATCTGACCACCCATCATTTCAGCTAATCTTTTACTAATAACTAATCCTAAACCTGTCCCCCCATATTCCCGACTGGTAGAAGAATCAACTTGGCTAAAAGACTTAAATAAACGATTCATGCGAGTAGCAGGAATACCAATCCCTGTATCTCTGACTAAAAATTGTATTTCATATACGGGAAAAATTTCACAATTATTAAATTCTGAGTTATTTTTTACTCTTAAATTATCTTTTTCTTTTGGGTTTAATACTCCGCTGTCTACAGGGTATTGAAAATTGGTTGAAGTTTGAGTCTCCATCCACTTTTTCCTTTTTCCTTTTTCCCTCTTTCTTCTCCCTTCTTCCTTCTCCCTTCTTCCTTCTTCCTTCTTCCTTCTTCCTTTTTCAAGTGAATTTTCTTCTATTTCTAGTCTTCTACTACTAACAGATACTAATACTTCACCATGAGAAGTAAATTTCACAGCATTACTCAAGAGATTAACTAAAATTTGACGTACCCTAGTAATATCTCCGATAATAGTAGTTGGAGTTTCTGGAGCGATGAAATAGACAAGTTCTAAATTCTTTTCACTAGCTTTTGCTGCTAACAGGTCAATAGATTCTTCTAGACAATTTTGTAAATCAAAAGGATTTGCTTCTAAATCTAGTTTTTCAGATTCTATTTTTGAGAAATCAAGTATATCATTAATGAGTGTAAGTAAAGTTTCACCACTACTACGAATAGTCTGAACAAAATCTTTTTGATCTATTTTTAGAGGAGTATCTAATAGTAAACCAGTCATGCCAATAACTGCATTCATAGGGGTTCTAATTTCATGGCTCATAGTAGCTAGAAATTCACTCTTTGCTCTAGTTGCAGCGAGTGCTTCATCTCTAGCTTTTGCTAAATCATTAGCGGTTTGTTGACGTTCTAATTCTCCACCTATCCACTGAGCCATTAGTTTTAATAACTCTTTATCTACGGCTTTAAAAGGTTCATTTAAAGCTTGAGGACTCCAGAAATTGAGAGTACCATAAACTGAGCCTCCCACCATAACTGACGTTCCCATATAAGCCTCAATTTGGAAAGCCATATCTACTGTGATACAGAAACCTGAATATCGAATGGATTCAAAACATATTGGTTGTTCTGCTATTGCTGTAAAAATAAATGTTTTTTCTAAGTCAAATTCTTCTCCTTTCAAAATAGAATTATCTGGAGTTTTAGCTGCAACAATAGTATATTTATTATCTTCAATTCTAGATAATACTCCTATTTCTAGGCCAAACTTTTGACAGCCCATTTCTAATAATTTTTGGAGGCGATCGTTAAAACAAAAAATAATAGAATTATCTTGATTTGTACCTTGACAAGGAGTAGAAGTTATTTCATACAATCTCCGAATAGCAGCTTCACTTTCTTGTAATTCTTGTTCTCTTTGTTTACGGTCAGAAATATCACGAGAAACTGCAATTATTTCTTGTACTTTCCCTGTTTCAGGATTGCGAATTGTACGAGCAGTGGTTTCAAACCAAATATATTTACCTTCTCGACAAAGGACGCGGTAGGCAATAGTATAAGTTACGGGGTTTTTAATAATAGTATAATAGGCTTTGGCAATTGCTTTAATATCTTCAGGTGCAAAAAACTCTTTTGGATGAGTACCAACAATTTCTAATGGATAATATCCCATGAGGCTACGACAAGCGGGGGATACATGAAGAAAAACCCCATCTGGAGAGTGACGAGAAATCATGTCAGTGGAGTTTTCTGCCATTAATCTATAGTGTTCTTCGCTATATTGGCATTCAAATTGAGAATTTTGTAAGGCTTCTAGCATTTTATTAATAGTCTGAGCCAGGCTTGACAATTTATCATCCCCTGGCATTGGTAGGCGCATTGAAAGGTCTCCACTAGAAGCTATTTTATTGATTATTTTGTTTAATTGTGAAACACGAGAGACTAACAATTTTTCTCTGACGACAAGCATAACGATCCCAAAAACTAGACCTACTATTACCCATGAAAGAATAAAGTAACTCCAAAACGATCGACTGTGGTGGCGCATAATTCGCTCTACTTCTCTTTGTAAAATGAGAGCAGATTGAATATAGATATCTTTGATAGTTGTATAACTATTTACTCGATTTACTCGATCAGAATTGGGCGGTTGTAGGACTATTTCTGAAGTTTTCAGTTGCTGATCGGTTTGTTGTGAGTTATTTCCCCACCGACTAAAAGTTAATGAGAATTTTGTTAATTCAGCTAACCTTGTTATTGTTGCATTATCTAGGTAATGCCCAACAATTAGGGTGATGTTGTTTAGACTATCTATTTCATTCACAATGGGAGTAGAAGCAATCAGGAGAGGAGCTTTTGATAAAAGAATAATACCTGTTTGCTGACTTATATTTTTACCTATAGGTAGATATTTTTTCCAGCTTTCAGGTATGAGGATTTCTGTTTGTTGACTTTGTTCGAATCTTTGACTAAATAAAATTTCTCCTTGAGCATTAAATCGTAATAGAAAGTTCAGTTTTTGATTAATCTCAAAGTTATCGACTGAATTAAAATTAATACATTTATTTATAGTATTAGATTCTAGTTTATTCTCATCAAGTAACTTTTTTGATAAAGCAAATATTCTCTCCTGTTTTGCTCTTACAGATACATTAGACATCTCATCATCTAATTGATTTAATGCCTTTGCTACATCTAGGCAAATGTAATCTACTTCCAAATTTTGGAAGCCATAAAACAACATCATTGATGCTGTAATAAATAAGACCACTATCAAACTAGCGATCGCTATACTAATAACTATTAATGTTTTTTGACGAAGTTTCATCGGGTCTTTCTCTATTGCTCCTGTACAGCAAACCACTACAAATTCTTATAACTCTTGTTGGAATATAAGACTTATGAATTAGTGATTTGCTTTTCCCTAATGGTTACTACCCTAGACATGATTGTGTCTAAAAGTATTCTTGAAATTTTCTTTCCTAGAAATAGTTTCCTAATTACAGCGTAGCAATTTCAAATAACAGAAGGTATGAATATATCCACAAAATTATCAGGGTTTTCTCAGGATCTGTAGCTAAGTTAATGACAATTGTAGTTTAAATATTTTTTACCCATAATTAAGTTTAAGATGAAGTTTATCGCTAAATGGCCTAAAAATTTCAGATTAGAGCGGTGGAAACTCGAGCCATCTTCTTTGCAGACACGCCTAACATTGGGTATTGCATTATTTTCAGTATTAGGACTGGGGAGTGTAGCCTTGTGGACAAGTTGGAAGATGCAGCAATTGTTGATAGTTACTCATAAGCATAACATTGAGCAGATAGCTGAACGTTTTCCCAGAGATGTTGAAATGTATAGTGAAACGTGGTACGTCAAGAAAAGTTTACAGAAAGCTATTGATAATTTAACATTGGCCAATGTATTTATTTGGGTCAAAAATCAGCAAGGTACTGTGATAGTTCAATCACAAAATTTCCAGAACGACAGTGACCACTTTGTTTTAAAATCTTTAGCTGAAATGCCCTCAAAACCTTTAGTATATCCAATAAATGGACGGTATTTTGTTTTATGTGGTGGTCCGTTAATAGTTAATGGGATGAATGTTGGTAAACTTTATATCGCTCTAGACATTTCCCGCGATCAAAAGATGCTAGTGACGATGGTGATGAGTTTAAGTGTGGCGAGCATTTTGGCAATAATTGGAGTAACACTTGCTATAACTGTCTATATTCAACGTTCTCTCATACCTCTGCGTCATATTAGTCAACTTGCTGATCATGTTAATGCCGATATTCTAGATCGAGCAACGGTTTCTTTGGAACACGCTCCTAGTGAAGTTAAGGAGTTGGCGAGAACTTTGGATACTATGTTGGGTCGGTTGTCTGATTCTTGGGAACAGCAAAGGCAGTTTGTGAGTAATGTTTCTCATGAGTTAAGAACTCCTTTGACTATTGTTTCTGGTTATCTTCAGAGTCTTTTGAGACGAGGTAATAATTTAACGGAGACTCAGAAAGAAGCTATTTCGATAGCTTCTGGGGAAGCACAACGTACTGTTGAATTATTGAAAGATTTGCTGGAGTTAGCTAGAGCAGATAGTGGCCAAATTCATTTTAATTTAGAAGCGGTTGTACTGAATGATTTGGTAGCAGAAGTAGTAGAAATGGCTAAACAATTTAGCGATCGAGAAATTATTCTGAGGTTTGGTAATGGAAGTAATGTTGTTAATCTAGAGCAAATATTTAGTGATAATAAAAATTCAATTATTACAGAAAACAATAATCTAGTCTCTACGCAGATTTGCAACTCTAAAAAACTCAGTTCAGAGCAAAATATCAATAATAATTATATTGCTAGTAAATTAAGTTTAAACTCAAAAAATATTGTGGGTAAATCACAATATCAGATTGATAAAACTATAAATTTATCGTTAATTGAAGTTATGGTAGACCGCAATCGCTTGAAACAGGTTTTACTAAATTTAATTGATAATGCTGTTAAATATTCTGGTGAAGATTCACCCATAATTTTAAATTTGTGTCAAGAAAGTGGTGAAGCAATCATTCAGGTATGTGATAAAGGTCAGGGTATTTCTTTATCACAACAAGCTAAGATTTTTGAACGTTTTTATCGAGCGGATGAAGCTAGAAATCGTTCTGGTGGAGCTGGTTTAGGTTTATCTATTGTTAAAACTTTGGTAGAAGGAATGGGAGGAACTATTCAAGTTTATTCAAAGTTAGATAAGGGCAGTATATTTACTGTGAAATTCGCAGTTAAAAAATAGTTTTTGTGCTTTGCAATTATAGCGGTTTTCCCATAGATGGACTACAGCGACTAAAGCATTTTTCTACTCCCTATTCCCTACTCCCTAAATTTTTTGGTGGTGATAGTAATGCTAGAAAGATTGTGGGAAGTATGGGAAGTGTGGGAAGTGTGGGAAAAAATTCAAAAATATATATCTTAACCATTACTATACAGGACAACCAATTTTTTATTGTAGTTATTTAAAGAGACATGATATTAAATTCTAAAATTAGTGGCTAGTTTTAATTTTACACTTTACATTCTCAATATTCCTAAATCATGTATTTTTATTCAACACATAAATACAAAAGTCTTTTCAGCAGGGAAATTATTCGTAGCATTCTTTTTTATATTTCATATTATGTTTAAATTTCCCCCACTCCCCCACTCCCCTACTCCCCTACTCTCCTACTTAACAATCTTATTTAAGTGTTGAGAACTCTTAGACTTTTAGGGAACTCTTAACTGGAAATAGGGAATAGGGAATGAGAAACACCAAAGCAATAAAATTTTTATCAATCATTCCTAATTGCTATATATATACAAAAATATACGTAAAATCTAAAATTTTTCTATACACCCTGTCAGTAAAATCTCATCACTTAAATAGGGCAATTATTTAATTCAGATATTTATTTCTCCTAATTTTGTGACTTTTAACTTCGATTTATATACTAATAATGTCAGCATTCGAGCACTCTAAAAAGTATTTTAAACTTATGATAGCTGATAAAATTATTATTACTAAAGTTATAGGAAAAGAATAAGAAAAACTACTTAAGCCATTTCTATTATTTCTGGGAAATAATTAGAAATTAAAATTACCTGATCCTTAGTTGTGAAATTGTATAAATGGGTATGGCTAAAAGTGACTGATATTAATCAAGGATCTGATGAAAAATTTTATTCTTATTAAGTTATGTCTAGGTCAACTTTAAAATTTAAACTTCCTATATAAATCTGGTTGTTAGGCTATGAATAATCCTCATCAATATAGTGCAAGTAGTCAGGAAATATGCCAAAATATTATCGCGTCTATGGAAAGTGTGTTGTGGTCAGTTGAACCATTAACAAAAAATCTTATTTACCTGAGTGATAGTGCTGAAATAATCTACGGAAAACCAGTATTTGATTTATTAAAAAATCCTCACTCCTGGCTAGAAGTTATTTATCCTGAAGATCGACAAAAAGTAGAAGATTCTATAGCTATTATTAGCTCAAATAAATTCTTAAAACTACAATATAGGATAGTTCGTTACTCTTCTAGTTCTGAACAAGAAATTAGATGGTTAGATGTTAGAGCTAAACTTGTTTGTAATGCTCACAGGGTTCCTATTAGGATCGATGGTATTTCAACAGATATAACTAATGATAAAATATCAATTTTTCAAGAAACTGTAGAAGATGATAGTACAAAAACATCTCCTATTTTACTTTTAAATCATAGTCTGATAGAAAACTACAATTCTCAACTTCCATATCTCGATGGAGACCGAGAAAAGCACATATTTGAACATCATTTTATTGAATTAGATAATTTATATATAATCGATAAAAATAGGCATAAAGCATGGTTTTCACAAACTAATTATTTCCATAAAATGCAAAATATTTCCTTAAAAAAAATCTTGATTAATCAAGATAATTATCAATCTTTGACTAAAATAAAACGAAATATATATCGCGGTTTGGAGGAATATAAAGCCGTACTAAATATTTTACAAATAGGATTTTTTATTACAGATAATATAGGTAATTTTATTGAAATTAATCGCAAAGCAAAGCAGATTTTTGGTTGGCAATGGCAGGAAACTAAGTCAATCAACGCTACTAAATTAGAGTTGAAAATAATCAGATCTGATGGCACAGAGATGCCAAAAGAAGAATATGCTTGGATTGTAGCTTTTAGAGAAAAAAGCACTGTTGAAAATTTACAAATGGGAGTTGTTCAAGAAAGCAAAGAAGTAATTTGGCTGAGTGTGACATCTACTTTTATATCAAGTTTAAGAGACATAATTATTACAACTTATGTTGATATAACAAAATGCAAAAAAGCTGAAGAAAAATTAAAAAATTCAGAGCTTAAATACCGTGCATTTATGCAAGATGCGGGTGAGGCAATTTTAATTGCTGATTTACAGGGAAAGATTATAGAAGCTAACTATAAAGCTACAGAAATATTGGGTTATCAAAGAGAAGAACTTGTGCAAATGCACGCCAAACAAATCCATCCACCAGAAATACAGCAAAAAGTAATAGCAACAATACTGGAAGCAGCAAAAAAAGGCAAAAATATTATACCAAATATTCTGGCTTTGAGAAAAGACGGAAATTGGCTTTGGGTAAATATTATTTATAAAATTATCCAGTTAGAGAATGATGAAAAATTCTATCAAGTAATTTTTCAAGATATAACTTGCTATGTTTTAGCTGAAGCAGTACTAAGAGAAAGTGAAGAAAAATTTCGTGCGACTTTTGAACAGACTGTAATGGGAATATTTTTTGCTACTTTATCAGGTAAAATATTTCGAGTTAACCAAGCATTTAGGAATATTTTGGGATATAGTAACGCCGATTTATCAAAGTTAAATTTGATGGATATTATTTATTCAGAAGAACGGCAAGATTATGAAATTAATTTACGATATCTTATGGCAGAAAAAATACAAAATTATGCAACTGATAACCGTTTAATTAACAAAAAAGGTAAAATTATTTGGTCATATTTGAATATATCTTTAATCAAAACTTCCCAAGAACCAAAATATTTAATTGGCTTGATTAAAGATATTACTCAGCGTAAACAAATAGAATTAGATTTGAAAAAAAGTGAAGAACGTTGGGAATTAGCATTGCGTGGTAATAATGATGGTATATGGGATTGGAATATTAAAACTAATGAATGTTTTTATTCAACCCGTTGCCAAGAAATTTTAGGTTATACAGAAACCGAGATTTTTAATCATGTAAATGATTGGAAAAATCGTATCCATCCTGATGATATTAATTTAGTAATACAGTCTATTCAAGAACATCTTAATCGTAAAACACCGTACTTTACTGCTGAATATCGTATCCGATGTAAAGATAATACATATAAATGGATTTTGGATAGAGGTCAAGCACTTTGGGATGAAGAAGAAAACCCATTGCGAATGGTAGGTTCCTACACCGATATTACAGAACGTAAACAAGCAGAAAACTATCTACAAAGACAGACTCAACAAGAACAACTTATTCGTAAGATAACAGAGCGTATTCGCCAGTCTTTAAACTTATCAGAAATTCTACAAAAGGCTGTAGATGAAGTGCGTAATATTTTACAGGCAGAGCGAGTAATTATTCAACGTAAAATATTAGATAAATCTATTATTGTTTTAGCAGAATCTTTAGCTCCTGGGAAACCCTCAATGTTAGATTGGGAATTTAATGATTATATAATTACAACTCAACAGTTTATACAAGAAAAAAAATTAGATACAATTATAGCGGTAACAGATATTTATCAATCCACAGTGAAGCTATCTTATACTAATTTATTAGATTTTTTCCAAATAAAAGCTTGCTTAATTATGCCAATCTTTATCCAAAAATCTACAACTATTGAAGAAGGAAGAAGGAAGAAGGAAGAAGGAAGAAAGAAGAAGGAAGAAGGAAGAAGGAAGAAGAAAGAAGGAAGAAGGAAAAACTGGATGGGGCAAACCCTAGCTAATTGTCAAAATCGTGTAGACGGTGGGGTATTAAATCCAAAAGAAAAAGATCAAGAAAAAAGTTTAGTTGTTGGAGCTAATTCTAGTAAAGATGATACATTTTGGGGAATATTATTTGCTCATAACTGTAGCAATAAACGCCAGTGGGAACAATGGGAAATAAATTTATTAGACCAGTTAAGAATTCAACTAGAAATTGCTATTCAACAATCACAACTCTATCAGCAACTGCAAAATGCTAATCACGAATTATATCAACTTGCTACATTAGATGGATTAACAAAAATAGCTAATAGACGTTGTTTTGATCGATATTTAGAGAAAGAATGGTTACGTATGGGACGAGAGAAAAAACCATTATCTTTAATCATGTGTGATATAGATTTTTTTAAAAAATATAATGATACCTATGGACATCAAAAAGGTGATGAGTGTCTTCAGCAAGTAGCAAAAGCTATCTCAAAAGTAGTCAAACGTTCTACAGATTTAGTAGCTCGTTATGGAGGAGAAGAATTTGCTATTATCTTACCTAATACCAATCTAGAAGGAGCAATTCATATCGCCAATATAGTTCAACAAGAAGTATATAAATTACAGATTCCCCATCGAAATTCACCAATATATCAACAAGTTACCCTAAGTTTAGGAGTATCTAGTATGATAGCATTTCCTGAAGCTACTTATAAAAGTTTAATTGCAGCAGCAGATCGAGCACTTTATCAAGCAAAACAAAGAGGTAGAAATCAGGTAATTCCCTATGTAGGTGATATAATTCTTAACTAGCTATCAGCTATCAGCTATCAGCTATCAGCTAGAGCGCCTAAAAATTTGCACATATATATAATTAGGTATCTGTTTGTGGAGCATCCCGGAACGGAAAAGCTTGGGTAAAACATCCCCGACACGCGAGCAAGTCGCTTAATTTTAGGAGGGGTTGCTCATCCCCTTTGGGCAAGACTGACTGCTGAACTACTGTTTGCGGAGCATTCTGTCAGGAAACGTTTTTTAATTAACTAAAATATCTACGCTAAAATTGAAAATCATCAAATATAATTTTTGACAAGTATTCCTATTACCGAATTATTAATTATTAATTATTAATTATTAAATAATTCGCGCCTTGAAGCCTCCCCTTTTAAGGGAAAAAAAAAGAAATAATATCTCCTTATCTTCAATCCTCTCGGTTTTAACCAGAGGTAATTATCAATTATCCATTATCCATTATCCATTATCCATTAATGAAATTACTACCTTTTATAGCCTATGTATCTAATACCAACACCCATATTTTATACAAATTTAAATAAAAAAGAATGTTATGAATAATAAACGCCATTAAAATACTTTATATGAAATGTATATTTGAAAAAAAATAGTTCACAACATCAAAAATCCTATTAAATCTATTCATTCTGACTCCTGACTCCTGACTTCTATGAAATTCAATATTCTTTACAGACTAAAACTTAGGTCATCTAAAGCACTAGAAAATCTCAACTTCCTACAGATAGTAACAATATTTCTCATTCTATTAGGATTGTGGGCAGTATTTGATTTATCTACTAATATATTGGCTGAATTTTTATGGTTTGAAGAACTTAATTATTTGCCTGTACTAATAACTAAACTACAAACAGAAACTTCGTTATGGATAATTACTTTTGTAATTACATCAGTCTTCTTTTTAGCAAATCTCAGAGTAGCGAGTATATTTAAATATCAAAAAAATAACAATCGAAAAACCGAAGTAGATGAAGAAATGATGCTAATTCCACCAGTAACTATGCCGTCAAGTAAGTTGCGTATTGAACCCTCATTTAATCTAGGCGGGTTGTTATGTTTAGTGTTAGGATTAATTTTATTAATAGGACTTATTCTCACCCATTATATTCAAGTATTTACTGATTACTGGCATCCTGATTTCACAGTTGCGAAGGTATCTCCACAAATTCCTTCAGCATTTAGCATAGAATCAATTTGGCAAATATTCAGTAAAATACCTTCTAACTGGTGGCTATTAGGATTATTTATTGTATTAGGTATTATTGTCATTATTAATCCCGTATTATGGTTAAGTATATTTGCGATAGTGCTAAGTTTAATTTTTAGTTTTATTCTTTCAAATCATTGGGGAAATATATTACAACTATTTAATGCTACTCCCTTTGCTGAAAGAGAAGATTTATTTCATATCAATATCAGTTTTTATGTTTTTCAAATTCCCGTATTACAATTATTAAAATTTTGGTTAGTAGGATTATTTTTATATGGACTGGTCGCTTGCACTCTCATCTATTTATTGTCTGGAAATAGTCTAAGTAAAGGCAACTTTTATCAATTTTCCCAACAACAACAACGACATCTTCATGCTTTAGGTGGAGGCTTTATATTAACCATAGCCTATAGTTACTTTCTAGGTTGTTTTGAATTACTTTACTCTCCACGTGGTGTTATTTATGGTGCTGGCTACACAGATGTCAAAATTCAGCTTCCTGCTTATATATTTTTGGCAGTTTTAGCATTATTAATTGCATTATTTTTGTTTTGGCAAGCCATTTTTTCCATTAAAGATATTCAGCCTTATATTGAAGCCAGTCTCCGATTTTTACGATTGAGTCGCAGAAGGAAAAAAAAGAAAAAATTGAGTGCAAAATTATTTGCTGATAGCTACTCATTAAGAGCTATCTTAACATGGTATCTAACCATCGCAGTACTAACTGGTTGGTTATTACCAAAAATTGTACAAATAACCATCGTACAACCTAACGAAATAGAGCGAGAAAGTCCATATATTAAACGTAGTATCAAATTTACTAGAGAAGCATATTTCGATCCAGAAAAATTAGAAGTAAAACTATTTAATCCAGAAAATCAACTTACCTATAATGACTTAATAAATAATAAATTAACCATCGACAATATTCGTCTTTGGGATACAAGACCAATTTTACAAACGAATCGACAATTACAAGAAATTAGACCATATTATGAATTTAAAAATGCTGATATAGACCGCTATACATTTCTGAAAAAAAAGGAAGAAAGAACAAAAAATAATCCTACCGAAAAACAACAAGTAATCATCGCAGCTAGAGAACTAAACTATGAATCTGTACCTCAACCAGCACAAACTTGGGTCAATGAACATTTAGTCTATACTCATGGCTATGGTTTTACTCTTTCTCCAGTTAATCAAGTCGAAGAAAGTGGATTACCAGAATATTTCGTTAAAAATATCGGACCAGATCCAACTATTGAAAAGAATAGTACCTTAGAAGTATTAGAAAGAATTAGATTCAGTATTCCTATTGGTAAACCTAGAATTTATTACGGAGAACTTACCAATACTCATGTAATTACCTCCACTGCGGAAAAAGATAGAGAATTAGACTATCCCAGTGGAGAAACAAACACCTATAACACCTATGGTGGCAGTGGTGGTATCGTCATTGGTAGAAGCTGGAAAAGATGGATATTTGCTAAATATTTGAAGAACTGGAGAATGTTGTTGACTAATAAATTTATACCTGAAACTAAACTCTTATATCGCCGCAATATTAATGACAGAGTTCGAGCGATCGCTCCGTTTCTACGTTATGACCAAGACCCATATTTAGTAGTAGCAAATCCTCAATTTGGCAAACAAGATGTGACTCCAACAACTCCCAGTTATCTCTACTGGATTTTTGATGCTTACACTACAACCGATCACTATCCTTATTCAGACCCAGAAAATAACGAATTTAATTATATTCGTAACTCAGTAAAAGTTGTAATTGATGCCTACAATGGCTCAGTAAAATTCTATGTAGCTGACCCCAAAGACCCAATTATTAAAACCTGGAAAAAAGTTTTTCCTAATATGTTTTCTCCCATAGCAGAAATGCCAAAAAGTCTCTATACTCATATCCGTTATCCAGTAGATTTATTTAAAGTACAATCCGAACTATTAGCAACTTATCATATGGATGACCCCCGTGTATTTTATAATAGGGAAGATTTGTGGCGGGTACCTATTGAGATTTATGGTAATCAACAGCAGAAAGTAGAACCTTATTATTTAATTACAAAATTACCAGCAGAAACTTCAGAAGAATTTATTCTTTTTTTACCCTATACTCCAGCAAGTCGTAATAACTTAATTGCTTGGTTAGCAGCTAGAGCGGATGCACCAAATTACGGTAAATTACTTTTATATCAATTCCCTAAACAACGATTAATATATGGTCCAGAACAAATAGAAGCTTTAGTTAATCAAAATCCAGAAATATCACAGCAAATTTCTCTTTGGGATCGTCAAGGATCGAAAGCAATTCAAGGAAATTTATTAGTAATACCAATTAATCAATCTTTGCTCTATGTGGAACCAATTTATTTAGAAGCAGAGCAAAATAGTTTGCCAACTTTAGCGAGAGTTATTGTTTCTTATGAAAACCAAATTGTGATGAAACCAACTTTAGATGAAGCATTAAAAGAAGTTTTTGAAGTAGAGCCATTAGAATAGCCTTTAATTGTGCCACCTTTGGAATAGGAAGAAGGAAGAAGGAAGAAGGAAGAAGGAAGAAGAAAGAAGGAAGAAGGAAGAAGGAAGAAGGAAGAAGGAAGAAGAAAGAAGGAAGAAGGAAGAAGAAAGAAGGAAGAAGGAAGAAGTTCAATTTCTATCTAAACTAATAACTGAAAAAGCTGATAACTCAAAAAAGGGGGGTTGACAAGAAAACTTGACATGGTATTATATTGATAATGGAGAAGGTGCGCTCATATATACTCAAGTAAATTAGGCGGAAAAAACCATACTTACCGAAAAATTGTGGTATGAAGCCTCCTCTTTTAAGAGGATAAAAAGAAAAAATTTCATGATTAGTCAATCCTATCCGTTTTAAAGGAGAGGTAATTATTAATTCGCGCATTCTAAATTCTTAATTCTTGAACTACCAGGTAGTAAGCCAGAAAATCTAATAACCAATAACTGATAACTGAAAAAAGTCTAGGCAATATCAAGAGAGAGTCTGAGAAGTGAAAAGTTAAGTATTCAGCATTCAGCAGTTAGCTTATTGCCTTTGTCAGAAGAATTAGCATTCAGAGACTTCCGAGAAAAGAAGCGATCGCCTTAATTATGAGTTGACTAAAAATTAGTTAGAACAATTCTTTGGTTCGTAGTTTTGCTCTAGCCCCTTAAATATTTAGGACTGACACCAAACCACCATATCTAGTAGGGGCGATTTTCTGCTGAATGCTCCGAATTGCGCGAATTGCCCCTACAGACGGTGTATAACTTCATTTTTTGCGTAAATAAATCCTCAGATTAATATTATTGCTCAAGCCCTACTACCAGCTAAATACTGAATAACTGATAACTGAAAAAAAGGGGGGTTGACAAGAAAACTTGACATGGTATTATATTTATAATGGAAAAGGTGCGCTCATATATACTCAAGTAAATCAGACCAAAAAAGCCATATTTCCCTAACTTAACAGCAAAATCAAATTACATAACTAGGAAAACTGTGAAACAAGGCTAAGTAGTATATTCTCATAACAGAAAAAACCATGCAGTCTGGAAAAATCCTGAGACAACGTTACAAAATTATCGGGTCTCCTCTAGGAAGTGGAGGATTCGGAGATACCTACTTAGCTCAAGATTTAGATTTACCAGAAAATCCGAAATGTGTAGTTAAACATCTCAAACCTAAAAGTTCAGACCCAGGAATTTTGCCTGTTGCCCAAAAATTGTTTGAGAGAGAAGCAAAGACCTTATACAAATTAGGCAAAGACTCAGACCAAATACCAAAATTATTTGCTCATTTCCAAGAAGGAACAGAGTTTTACCTAGTACAAGAATATATAGAAGGGCAAGATATAAGTAAAGAACTGACGGAGGGGAAAAAATTAAGCCAGTCTTATACTATTACCCTACTCAAAGGAATCTTAGAAGCATTAGCAGTAGCTCATCAAAATAATATAGTTCACCGAGATATTAAGCCACAAAATTTGATGCGTCGTAAGTCAGATAACAAAATAGTATTGATAGATTTTGGCGCGGTAAAAGAAATAAGTGTATTAACCACAGCTAACCAACCAGGTGCAACAACTTTCACTGTAGCAGTCGGAACCCCTGGATATATGCCAAGTGAACAAACTAGAGGGCAACCAAAACTAAGTAGCGATATCTATGCAGTGGGAATGGTAGGAATAAAAGCACTGACTGGTAAAAACCCAGAAGATTTACCAAGAGATTCTAAGACGGAACATATTATCTGGCGAAATGAAGCACGAGTGAGCGATCGTCTGGCAAATATATTGGATAGGATGGTACATGAATATTTTCTGCTGCGTTATGAAAATGCGATGGGAGTATTAGAAGCGTTAGATATTCCAACTTCTCCAGTACCTACACCACAACCAACTCCAGCACCTACACCTAGTCAAACAAAAACAGTAGTACCAAAACTCCAACCTCAACCTAATAAAACCAGAAGACAAATATTGACATTAGGAGGTTTGGCAGGAGGTGGGTTTGTCGCAGCAATGTTAACTAAAAATTTGTGGAGTAGAACACCTCCAGAAAATATTTCTACTTCCCAAGCAATACCAGAACCGACACCAGAAAATATTTCTTCTCCTGAACCAATACTAGAACCTCCCCCTCCACCACAGCCAGAATTTCCCATTCAGATATTTACTACTGTCAAAGTTAACCGCACAGGAGAAATAATAAGTAGTCGTGAAGGTAAAGCAGAAGTAATGACAGAAAATTTCAATGGAGTCTCCCTAGAAATGGTAAAAATTCCCGCAGGTAGATTTCTCATGGGGTCTCCAGAGACAGAAGCAAAAAGAAGTGACTGGGAAAGTCCGCAACATAATGTAGATGTGCCAGAATTTTTCATGGGAAAGTATCCAGTCACTCAAGCACAATGGCAAGCAGTCATGGGAAATAATACTTCTTCTTTTAAAGGAGCAAACCGTCCTGTAGAAAATGTAAGTTGGAACGACGCCACAGAATTTTGTCAGAAACTCTCTCAAATAACAGGTAAGAAATATAGTTTACCCAGTGAGAGTCAGTGGGAATATGCTTGTCGGGCCCGAACTTCCACACCTTTTTATTTTGGCGAAACTATAACGTCTGAGTTAGCTAACTATCGTGGCAGTTCTACTTATGCTGATGAACCTCCAGGAATATATCGAGACAAAACAACAGATGTGGGAATTTTTCCTCCCAATGCTTTTGGTTTGTACGATATGCACGGGAATTTGTTGGAATGGTGTCAGGATGTTTGGCACAGTAATTATAATGGATTGCCTATCAATGGAAGTGCTTGGGAAACTGGAGGTGATAGTAATAGAAGAGTGCTCCGTGGCGGTTGCTGGTTCTTCTATTCTTGGTATTGCCGGAGTGCTGGGCGCTACTATGACAGTACTGACGACCGCAACTACGATAGGGGTTTTCGCGTTGTCTCGTCTGTCTCTCGTTCCTAGGATTCTTCCCCTTTATTCTTTTCCTCTTTTCCCCTTTTCTCTCTTTTTCTTTTCTCTGTTCCCTCCCGCGAATTAATCCGTATATCCGTGCCATAATCCCTGTGAGCGGAAGTCAGCGCAAGACAAAGATTTTGCCACGGATGCACCCATAGATATAGGAATGATTAATCTGCATTTTGTGTAGCTACTAAAAAATCGGCGCTGAAAGGAAATTCCCCTTGCATCGGCAAAAAAATCATAGTAGTATGTAATTATTGGGGGTTGCTCGTACCTACGCATGACTTTTTATTCAACTAAAAAACATCGCCAGACACAGATTTTGCCACGGATGCACCGATGATTATGTTGCCTAGTAGAAGCGATCACTCAACTTCAGAGCAAAATTTCATCTTGTGAAGCACCATCAAAAAATCATTAGCAGGAGAAATATAGAAGCGATAGAACGACCTTCCACTGTCGCGATCGCTCAGACTTAGAGAAAAATATCATTCTTAGAAGCACTCAAAAGTCAGTGGTAGGAACATTTGACTGTTCTATCACAAGGCAAGAATTTTGCCATGAATGAGAGAGTCTGCATTTTGTGTAGCTACTAAAAAATCGGCGCTGAAAGGAATTTCCCCTTGCATCAGAAAAAAAATCATAGTAGTATGTAATTATTGGCGGTTGCTTTTACCTGCGCATGACTTTTTATTCAACCCAAAAACATCGCCAGACACAGATTTTGCCACGGATGTACGGATGATTATGTTGCCTAGTAGAAGCGATCGCCTTTTTCAGTTATCAGTGAAAAGTCTCTAGGTTATGGCTATCGCTTCTATAATATATAAAACATCCTGTGAAGCACTCGAAAAAAGTCAGGAGAAATAGAGAAGCGATAGAACGACCTTCCGCATTTGAGCGATCGCTTAGACTTAGAGAAAATAAATCATTCTGTGAAGCATCCAGGAAGAAAAAGTCAGTGGCAGGAAGATTTGACTGTTCAATAACAAAGCAAAAATTTTGCCCAGAAAGCATCTGCATTTTGTGAAGCTACAAAAAAAATCGGCGCTGAAAGGAATTGCCCCTTGCATCGGCAAAAAAATCATGGTACTATGTAATTATTGGGCGTTGCTCGTACCTACGCATGACTTTTTATTCAACAAAAAATATAAATATGTATATTAGGCTTTAAGCTGTCGCCGAAGTAACAGTAAAATCACATCAATTTAGATAGAATCAAAAATATATCAAAATATTAAGTAAAAATGAAAGTCGAAGAAGCATTGGAAGTTCTGGAGACAGTTCTACCTCCAGGCTCCTTAAACACTGTAAAAAGAAAGGTATTTTCTCAAGCATGGGAAGGTAAAGCATATTCTGAAATTGCCGAGCAAGCAGGTTATGACCCAGACTACATAAAAGGAGTAGCTGCAAACTTATGGCAAAATCTTTCTGGTGTCTTAGACGAAAAAGTAACCAAGAAAAACTTTCGCGCTCTGCTGAGACAAAAATTTGGCATTCAGAAATCATGTCTTGCCAAAACAGAACTAAACATTCAACAGCATATATTCCAGACTTCTACAGAAACAAAAAAAACACTTTCTAAACCAAAAATTGATTGGGGAGAAGCTATAGATGTTTCTGTTTTTTACGGACGCTCTCAAGAACTAAATCGACTACAACAATATATTATCGGAGATGGCTGTCGTTTAGTAGCATTACTAGGTATGGGAGGCATTGGTAAAACAGCAGTAGCAGCAAAAGTCGCCCAACAACTACAGAATGAATTTGACTATATAATTTGGCGATCGCTCCGCCATGCTCCCTCCCTAGAAACAATTCTCACTCAACTTGTGTCATTTCTATCCCAGCAAGAATGTACTCAAGGGGAACTAAGTAAACTAATTGAATACTTGCGTAACTCACGTTGCCTAATAATCTTAGATAGTGTCGAAAGCATTTTACAAACTGGATGTACAGGTCACTATCGCCCTGGCTACGAAAACTACAGTCAACTCTTTCATTTAATCGGTGAAACATCCCACTCTAGCAGTCTCATCCTCACCAGTCGAGAAAAACCTCCAGAAGTAGCAGCCTTTGAAAGTATAGATGCAGCAGTACGCTCCCTACAACTATTGGGGTCCAAAGAAGTAGCCCATGCTTTACTAAAAACCAACAAAATATTAGGCTCAGAAACACAAAAACAACAGCTCAGTGAATATTATAGTTATAGTCCCCTAGCCTTAAAAATTGTCACCAGCTCCATAACAGACTTATTTGATGGAGACCTGTCAGAATTTCTGCAACATGGCACAACCACCTTCAATGGTATTCGTCGCCTCCTCGACCAACACTTTCAGCGTATCTCAGAGCTAGAAAAAAAAATCATAGTTTGGTTAGCAATTAATCAAGACTGGACGAATGTAAAAAAATTGCAAACCGATATTGTGCCAGCAATTTCCAAAGCAAATCTCTTAGAAAGTTTAGAAGCTCTCATCTGGCGGTCTTTAGTCAAGAAAAAATCAAGTATGTATACAGTCGAACCTGTAGTAATGGAGTACATTCTTCACTACTTAATTGAACAGGTTGTTGCTGAGTTAACCACTGCCAATTTAGACTTATTTCTCAATCATTCTTTAATCATCACCACTGGCAAACGCTATATTAAAGAACGACAAAATAAGCTAATTATAGAACCTATTGCCAGACAACTCAGCACAATATTTAGTTCTACTCAAGCCCTAGAACAACAATTATTATTAATTTTAAACAAACTACAAGCAGGGGAAACTTCCTTGTGTGGTTATGGCATTGAAAATCTGATTAACCTGTGCATGAAACTACAGGTTGACTTAATGGTAGGTGATATTTCTTCCTGTCAAATAGAATCTCATAAATCTGCTAATACCTGCTCCCAAAAAGCTATTGAAGTATCAGCTACAGTTAACTCGAAATCTTCTAACTATTGTACAATAGTTCCTGGGAAACTTTGCCCTGCTATTAGTCAAGCAGATAGACAAAAGTGCCATGAAAGTAATAACTCACAGTTGCTAGATCGTAGTTCTTGTGTTTGTCCTACTAATTCTGTAAATTTGTCTGAGCAAACTTGTTTAGAACCACCAAAACAAGAAGATGAAAATCTTTTAGACTGCCCAATGTTGTTGGAAAAAATGCAAATACCGACATTGGGTAATATTTCTGTCATCGCTTCTAGTCCAAATAGAGATTTTTTAGCGATCGCTGATAAATTGGGAGAGATTCGTTTGTTGCCAATGGTGAATCATCAGCCATATTTAGTTTTTGAGGGTCATACTCAAGAAATACATTCTCTTGTTTGGAGTCCAGATGGAAATCTTCTCGCAACTGGTAGTAGCGATCGAACAGTAAGATTATGGAATATTAGTACAGGTAAATGTCTTCATATTTTTGAGGGACATAAAGCTCGAATTGATTCCTTAGTCTGGAGTCAGAATAATCAAACTATTGCTAGTAGAAGTGAAGATGAAACTATTAAACTCTGGGATATTTCTACTGGCGAATGTTTGCATACTTGGTTAGCTGAAAATTTTCTTCAATCTTCTACTAACTTGGATTTACTATTAACTGATATGTGTGAATTTTTAGCTCCTACTTTTTATGAGATTGAATGTCCTGTAAGCCTGAATATTAATCAAATAAGTTTTGTTGGGTTTGTAGATTCTCAATTTGATTCTATGCCCATAGTATCTTTCTTTGCATATAAAACTTAGGATATTGTCACCTTAATTTTATACACGCTCCGATGCTACCGGAGATGATATCACAAGCAAAATCTTGTAGGGATGTTCCATGGAATCTCCCTAAAAGGTAAAAGCAAGTTTTTAAATTTAAAAATAATCAAAAATTACTGCCAAAATTCCAAGACTAAACCTTATATCAATTAACATTAATTAACCGTAATGTAGGGAAGTTGCATGCAACGTCCCTACGGGTTTGGGGAAAGATTGTTCATTACAGTTATTTAATACCATTTATCAAAAATTTTCTACATTTTGTTGAGCAGGGGAGTAGGGGGAAATAATTGATAATTAATGGATAATAATTGATTTAATTTTTTATTATTGGAGATGTCTACTGTTTCCTGCTATACTAATATTATTTATAGCACTACAAGAATTGGGTGCAGACATTTTTAAAACCTAAAACCCTTTTGCAACTGATAACTGATACCAATTTTATAAATGTTTGCTACAAATAAGTAGGGTACTTCTTAGGAGTCAGGAGTCAGGAGTCAGGAGTCAGAATAAATAGATTTAATACCAGTTTTTAGGTCATCAATTCTCTTTTTAATCAAAATAAAATTTCCTGTAAAAATTTTTATTGCACTTATTATTCGTAACACTATTTTTTCAAATTGGTATGATAACTGAAATGAAAGTTTCCTGTTCCCTAGCGCTATAGTACAAATTTTGATTATGAAAAAAATTAACCGCCGAAGATTTTTAAGCTTAAGTTATAGTAGTGTTATTGCTGTTTTAATCGCTCAATGTAGCAACAGTAATACTCAAAAAAATCAAGAAACCTTTCAAACATTTTCATCCGAGCATAAAATTAACCAAAGTCAAGATGGTCTTTTAGAAGTAAATTTAATAGCCAGTATTAATAAAATAAATCTAGGAAATCAACAAGTTTATGTATTAAACTATAACGGACAAATTCCCGGACCAAGATTAGAAGCAAAACCAGGAGATACAATTAGGATTAACTTTACCAACAAATTACCACAACCTACAAACATCCATTATCACGGATTACATATTCCCATCACCGGAAACGCTGATAACGTATTTCTGAAAATTGCACCAGGCGATCGCCTAACATATCAATTCCAAATTCCTCAAAATCATCCTGCGGGAATGTTCTGGTATCATCCTCATTTCCATGGTCTGACAGCAGAACAACTTTTTGGTGGGTTGGCAGGATTATTTATTGTTCGGGGAGAGTTGGATGAAATTCCGGAAGTTAAGGCGGCTGAGGAAAAATTTTTAGTATTGCAAGACTTTGCTCTAGACCGACGAGGAAATTTGCTGCCATCCCAGGAACTTTCAATTATGACCGGAAGAGAGGGAGATTTAATTACCGTCAACGGTCAGTCTAACCCTAACTTGACAATTCCACCTCAAGGTTTGTTACGGTTACGAATTCTCAATGCTTCCACTTCCCGGTTTTATCAGTTGTCCCTAGAAGAACACCCATTTTATTTAATTGCTACTGATGGAGGCGCATTAACTGAACCAATAGAAATGTCAGAACTGTTATTAACTCCAGGAGAAAGGGCAGATATATTAATCCAGGCTAGCCGAGAGCCGGGAAAATATCGCTTATTAAATTTGCCTTATCAACGAGTCAGTATGGGTATGATGGGAAGAAATGTTCCTGAAAACCAACCACAAGTCTTAGCAACCGTCAGTTATGACACCAAGGTTGCTGCTGTACCATTGCCAAGCAAACTAATACCAGTAGAAGCATTGCCAAAAGCTCAAAAGGTACGTCGTTTTCAGATGAATCATGGCATGATACCCGGTCAAGGCATGGCATTTCTGTTTAATGGTCAACCATATCAGCTAGAAAGAACTGATACTCAAGTTCAGCTTAATACAGTTGAAGACTGGGAATTAATTAACACAGGTATAATGGATCATCCCTTTCATGTTCACGGCAATGCTTTTCAAGTTGTGAGTCGGAATGGGAAACCAGAACCCTATCTCGCGTGGAAAGATGTGGTATTAGTGAGACCGGGAGAGAAAGTCCTGATTAGAATGCCTTTCCAAGATTTTCCTGGAAAGACTGTTTATCATTGTCATATTCTCGACCATGAAGATTTGGGAATGATGGGTAATCTAAAAATTCAGGCTTGAAGTAGAAGGTTTATAGCAGTTGAAGCAAAGGGTGCGGAAAGATCGAAAAGCTCTAAAACTCAGACAACGTAATACTTTTCCTTCTTGCTTCTTCCTTCTTATCGACCATGAAGATTTGGAAATGATGGGTAATCTAAAAATTCAGGCTTGAAGTAGAAGGTTTATCGAAAAGCTCTAAAACTCAGACAACGTAATACTTTTCCTTCTTCCTTCTTCCTTCTTCCTTCTTTCTTCTGCTATATAATCAAAAAAAGCACTTATAGATTATTTGAGGCAATAGTGATGAAAAAATTTTTCTCTAATTGGATACAGTCTTTAGTTGCTGGTGCAGCAGTTGCCGGAGTTTTGGGTACTGCATATTTTACTTTTATTGGTTTACCCCAGAATTCCACGCTAAATAAAACAACTCAAACTGTCTATAACTCTGGTTTATCCACAACAGAGGTAGCATCACAAGCACTTAATATTACTGTCTACCGTACTCCCACTTGCGGATGCTGTAAGGGGTGGGTGGAACATATCAAGCAAAACGGCTTTCAAGTCACTGATATTGTTAAGCCAGAGTCAGAAATTCAAACTATTCGGCAAAAATATAATCTACCCTCAAATTTGGCTTCTTGTCATACAAGTGAAATAGCTGGTTATCTCGTAGAAGGTCATATCCCAGTGGCAGACGTAAAAAATTTAATAGCAAAGAAACCAAATATTGCTGGAATTAGTGTTCCCGGAATGCCTATTGGCACCCCTGGCATGGAAATGGGGGATCGTCAAGAATCTTTTAATGTTTTTGCCTTGAAAAAAGATGGTCAGACTGAAGTTTTTAATTCCTATAAATTCTAGAATTTTGAGCTTAGGAATAGGGAATAGGGAATAGGGAATAGGCAGGAATAATTGGGGCTTGCTGATTAAATCTAAAAGCATTAACATATAAATACTTTAGCCTTTTTGTACTCGAAAAAAGTTCCTGGTTTTCAGTTTAAAATGCTCAAAAAGTTAATATTTTAGGCGCATAGTTGGGCAGAACAATCTTGGGACAATTCTTACTCCTACCTCCTCGCTCATTCCCCTAACTCCTGTCTCCTGTCTCCGTAAGCATTCAGCCGTCAGCTATCAGCTATCAGCTATGAGTTATTAACTCATTATTTGGGAAGGAAGAATTAGTATTCAAGAAAAATGAAAATTCATAAATAAAATAGTCCTCTCAGCTAACCTTAGTCGTTGCTTGACTACTTCAAAAGCTGTTAACACAGTTCCTCCGCAGGAGGCTGGCTAAATGCTAATAACTGAATGCTTACCTGTCTCCTACCCCAGCAAAAAGACTTTCCACACGCAAACCCTAATTGATAATTTATGGAAATAATCATACAGAAATCATTAATTATTTCCCCCCTACTTCCTCTTTTGGAAGAGATGTCTATTTTACTTACATACATATAGCATATAGAGAGAGAGGATTGACTTAATCAAGGAATAAAGGTATAATCCATCATCAAACATACCTTTATATTGTAATCCATCAAAGCAAAGTTAAAATTCAATAGTAAACAGAAAACTCTGATGGCTCAACACACTCGTACTGGTATAATATACATATCTAAACAATTAGAAAATTTTTCACTCTCAGCAATGATGAAATTATTTACTATTGGTCATTCTAATCATTCCATCGAATCTTTTTTAAGTCTCTTACAAAAACATCAGATAACAGCTATAGGAGATGTTCGCTCCTATCCTTATAGTAATTATTTACCTCATTTTAATCAAAAAAACATTCAGCAATATCTACATAAAATCAATATCTCATACATTTTTTTAGGCAAAGAATTAGGTGCAAGAACTAATAATTTAAGTTGTTACGTTAATGGAAAAGCTTTATACGAGCTAATTGCTAAAACAGAAGAATTTCAAAAAGGTTTAGAAAAAGTTTATCAAAGTTTGGAAAATTATAATATTGCTTTGATGTGTTCTGAACAAGATCCAATTACTTGTCATCGTGCTATTTTAGTCAGCCGGCATTTAACAAGTAAAGGTTTAGACATTTACCATATTCTGAAAAATGGTGAATTAGAGAATCACTCTCACCTTGAACAAAGATTACTACAAATTAACAATCTTGTTGAAAAACCTCAGCCATTTTTACAATTAAGTCTTTTTGATACTGAAAGCTTCAGCCAAAATGTTACCCAATCAACTAACGATTCTCAATCTACAATACTAGAAAAAGCTTACAAAATTCAAGGAGATAAAATTGCATATGTAAACAAACAATAATATCTAATATCGTTTATTATATCTAGATAAGTTAAATGAAAAAAACTATTGAAATTTTTACTATTGGATTTACAAAAAAAACCGCTCAAGAATTTTTTGATAATTTAACAGAATCAAAAGTAAAATGCGTTATTGATACAAGAGTCAATAATGTTTCTCAACTAGCTGGATTTGCGAAAAAAAAAGACTTAGAATATTTTCTTAAAGTTATTTGCAATATTGAATATATTCATATTCTAGATTTAGCACCTACTAAAGAACTTTTAGATGATTATAAAAAAAAGAGAATTACTTGGGATACTTATGAACAAAGATTTAATAACCTAATTAGTGAAAGAGAAATCGAAAAAAAAGTTTCACCTCAACTTTTAGACCGAGGTTGTTTGCTTTGTAGTGAAGCTAAACCACATTATTGTCATCGCCGTTTAGTAGCTGAATATCTCAACAAACAATGGGGAAATATTAAAGTATGTCATCTCTAAAAAAAATAATTTGTTTAGCTAATTCCAAGAAACTAAATGAGCGTTGTATTGCAGGAATTAATTTAGATACAGGAAAATGGATTCGTCCAGTATGCGATCGCCAATATCCTGAAGATGGAAGAGTACCTAAAAGAATTAGATTTGTTGAAGGTAGAGAGCCAAAACCTCTTGATATTCTCGAAATTCCTCTTGATAATAAAGGAAACGATTTCGGTTTTGAAAGTGAAAACTTTTCTGTATTAAAAGGTGAATGGAAATGTTTAGGTCAAGCTAAAGTTGAAGAGATACTTAAATATTGTAATAATTCAGACTATATCCTACATAATTCTTGTAAATATGTTAATCCTTCCTATCTAAAAACAGTTCCCTTTCATCGACGTCGAACAATTGAAATTATTAAAGTTAAAAAGCAAAATTTTTCTGTTTCTCGAAATGAAGAAGGTAAATTTCGAGGTAGTATCAAAAATAATAATGGTTATTTGCTCTTAAATAATGCAAAAATTACCGATCCAGAATTTATAAAAGACTTAGAAAACAGATATTCTCTAACTTCAAATAATCTTTTAGTGACTATAAGTCTTAGTATGCCTTATGCTCCTTCTCCAAATTGGGAAGGAGAACCTCCTTGTTGGAAGTTAATAGCAAATATAATTGAGTTTTGATTTGCCTAAAAGCTAATAATACTAGGTGCTTTCCGTTCCAGACTCCTCCACAAACCCTCACTCCCCTACTCCTTCGCTCAAGAAACATAGAAAAGTTTTTGAGAAGCATAAGACTATAGAGGAACTTGATAGGTAAGATTCAAACTAACTTTTTGACTAGGATGCTTCGATCAACTCATCAATATTTGTCTTATTAATTTCCCAGATTTCTTCTTCTTCCCATTCCCAAATCCATCTGCTATCAACCCGTTTCACCTTCCCGTCAAAATTATAAACTGTCGCTGTTGCCAAAGTTTCAATCCAGACAGTCGCTCCACAAGTATGAGGTTTTTCTGGTCGATAAACAATCCGACAAGGACCGTGAATATCTATTTCGTGACCTTTTGCTAAATTTTCAGAACCTCGTTTGGCAGAAACTACATGAAGTTCGGTATTCTTATTATTTCTATTGATGCCTATATTGGGGCGATTGAAATGGATAGTATTCTTGCCACAATGTTTACAGGAACGCCAACGAGGTTTTGGACCACGACTTCTACCTGCAATTCTAGGCATTCCCTTATATAAAGGAATCACCCAAGTGCGACCATTAATCTTTCTAGCTCCTTGAATTCGACCTTCTTGGAGCAAAACTCGGACTCTTTGAGCAGAAATACTTAATAGAGAAGCTGCTTCAGTAGTACCAACAAACATTGTTTTTCAACTATTTTGATATACGCAATAGTATAACACGAAAGTTCGCTGATCATTTAAGTAGAACTTATTTTTGATAAATAATTGTATTAAATATTGTTGGAAATATAGGAATAAATAATCTTATAACTGTACCTCACGCTTCCTCAAAAGTGCTGTAATTTTTTTTAATGTCCGATCGCTCATTCGGAGATCGCTATAATTGCAAAATAAATTTGTATTATTATTTTCTAGCTTATGTATATTGTTGTTTTTGTTGAGCAATCCAATCAAGAATTAAATCATTAACTATTCCGGGACATTCATCATGGGCACAATGGCCAGCATTATCAATTTCTGTTAATTTTAAACGGGGGTTAAGCTGAATAAACTGACTGGGATTAGCAAATTTAGCAGGAATTAATAAATCTTGCTTACCCCAAATCAATAACATGGGAGTTTCCAGAGTAGGAAGTAAAGCTTTCACACTAGGACCTAACTTTGTACTGCCCATAATCTTAAATAAAATACAAAAAGCACGGGTGGCACCGCGATCGCTTGGCGGTCCTGCTAATATATCTACAAGTTCTTCTGTAATCCGGTCGGGATTACTATAGGCAATTTTGACCCAACGACGAATAACTGAAGGTCTACTAACTATAGGGAACACAGCTCTCAATAACACCGGAGACGCAACAATATTTTGAATAAACTCAACAGTGGGTAATAACCAAGGTGGAATTGCTTCGGCCTGAGCTGCCGGATCGGGTAAACTAATCATGATCAGCAATGCAACTATATCTGGATAGGTCGCAGTCGCTACTAGAGAAACTAATGAACCAATAGAATTACCAACTAATATTACAGGTACTTGAATGAAAGTCTGCCAAAATTCATACACCTGCTCTACCCAAAAACTAACATCGTAGTTGGCGATCGCTTTTTCAGAAGCACCAAAACCTACTAAATCTAGTGCATAAACTGTATGTTTTTGGCTGAGTACATTTATATTATGTTGCCAATGGCCTATTGATGCTCCAAAACCATGTAGCAGTAAAATAGGGGGGTTTTCTAAGTTATGGCCTTCTAAAGTTTCGTGGTTATTTTGGCATCGAACGTAAGTATAACGAATTTGCCACCCTCGCCATACCCAGTCTCTTTGACTACCTATTTTGTTTTGCCAGTTGCTAGTAGTATTGCCCACCATATAATTAAAGAATTCCTAAATATTAAAATTTGCAAAGTGCCAGACACATTATTTTAGCGCCAGCATTATTAATTATCTATCTACGATTGCTGGCGCAAAGCTACGCTAACGTTAGAGAATCGAGTGCCCAATATCATTGCCAAACTAACGGGACTTGCATAAAAGCCTTCATTCGTGATATCATTATTGTCTGTTGACCTAATCATAAATGTTGAAAGAGGACTCCCGTTATTATCTTTGATTTAACGGTGAGACGGGGCGTATAAACTGCGCGGGAAACCCACACAGATAGCCCCTCATAAATTTCAACCAGAAAAATAATTAGCAATACGCGCGCGCATTTTTGGCGTTATAATCGTACCAATAGCCGTGCGGCACACGGTTAAATAAAAAGCTTGTGGAGATGGTCTGACGGGGGTGCAACTCAGTTTATTTGATTTGTTATCTAGTTAAGAATCTGTGAAACAAGAATCTCCCGTTATTATCTTTGATTTGATGGTAAGAGTGTCAAAAACTAGACTATTTTTGAATACCAAAATTCAAATTCAATTTAGATAGATATTGCTAAATTAGCAAATATTCTGTTTAGGTCTATCTGTAAACTTATATGTACCATAAAATCCTCAAATTATTATGAGGTTAGGAACAGGCAAAATGTAGAATACTAAGTCTTGATGCTTTACGGAAAATAGCTGGGCAGTGTAAAAACCCTTGATAATAAAAATCTCTGGTGCTTCAGCTAGGTAGAGCATCAAAAAAAGGATCTATATAACTGAAAAAGTGTAGCCTGATTTAGTATGAATGTCCCTCTAAACAATCGTTTTAAATATTCCAATTAATGCCCGAAAAAAGAAATAATCGTAATCTCCCTCAAGTTAACAACAATATTCGAGTTCCTAAAATCAGAGCTATTGACGCAGATGGCTCTCAGTTGGGAATCATAGATACAGAAGAAGCGTTGCAAATGGCCAGAGAAAAGGAACTAGACCTGGTTATGGTCAGTGATAAAGCTGACCCACCGGTTTGTAGAATAATGGACCATGGGAAGTATGTGTTTGAGCAGAAAAAGAAAGCACAAGAGGCCAAAAAGAAGCAACATAACGCAGAAGTTAAGGAAGTGAAGATGCGCTATAAAATTGAGGAGCATGACTATAATGTTCGCTTATCTCATGCAAAGCGTTTTCTCGAGTCAGGTGATAAGGTTAAGGCCACTATTATGTTCCGAGGCCGGGAAATACAGCACAGTAATCTTGCAGAAGCATTATTGATGCGGATGAAAGAAGATTTAAAAGATTTAGCAGAAGTTCAACAAGCTCCTAAGAGAGAGGGACGCAGTATGATGATGTTGTTATCTCCTAAAAAGTAAAGTGGGATAGTCAAGGCATTGATAACTCCAAAGTGTAGGATAATAGTAATTAACTGCTAGTGGGTGAAGCTAGTTCTCCGTTCTACTTAATAAATTAAGTACATTCCTCTCCTGAGAAATTTCAGGAGGGGATTTAAACTATTGGGCAAGAAGTATACTTTGTTAAGTATACACTTAAGTTCAAATTCAGCAAATTCATGGAACAGAGAAGTTTGAAAAATTACACAGGATTAGGAGATAAACTGCTAATATCCCTCAATCTCCGTTCTGAAGAAGTAGAGCGAACCTTACTAATGTTTATAGTATATACTCTTACTTCTGTAGGATTAATTTGGTTAGAACTAAGTACAGTTAGTTTATTCTTAGACGAGTATGGTGCCGATCAACTACCATGGATATATATTGCCAGTGCTGTTATCGGTTCAGGTCTCGGTTTTATCTATTCCTGGCTGCAAAAAATCATGCCTTTACGTCGAGTAATAGTGGTGATTCTATTACTAATGGCAGCACCTCTGTTTTTGTTTCGGTTTGGTATTGGTATTGAAAATATACAGATAGCTGGTCTGAGTTTAGCTTTTCTGACTACCTTTATGATGTGGTTGTGGGTAGAAGCTTGTTATTTGCTTAACGATCTGAATACCTCAATCACATCTAATCAGTTATTTAACATCAGAGAAATTAAGCGAACATATCCAATAATTAGTAGTGGTTTTTTAGTAGCAGGAGTAATTAGCGGATTTTCTCTACCTTTAGTACTATACTTTGCTGGATTGAGTAATGTTACAATAATATCTGGATTAATGATAGTATGTGGGTCAGGAATACTGTTATTTTTGTCAGAAAAATATCAACAATCTTTTCCAGACTCTAGCCGTTGGATACCAGAAGAAGAAGAACAAGAATTTTCTACTCGGAAAATCAAAGGACCTCTACAAGGTTATATACTACCATTAATCACATTCTTCGTAATAGCAGAAGTTCTCTATGTATTAATAGACTTTCAATTCTTTTATCAACTAGAACTGCAAAACCAAACTACTGATGGAGCAAGTAAAATAGCAACTTTCTTAGGCTTATTTGAAGGAATTTTGAGTACCTGCCAAGTAGCAACTCAATGGTTTGCCTCTAGTCGTCTCGTAGAAAGAATCGGAGTTTTTGGTACAGCAATGATACTACCAATAGGAGCAATAGCTTTAGGCTTATTTTCTTTTACAGGCGCAATAACAGGATTATTTTCAGTATTTATCGGATTAGTAATTCTGAGATTTTTAGATGAGTTACTACACTATACATTGATTGAAACTACTGGACCTGTTTTATTCCAACCTCTGCCTGAAAATATTCGCAGTGATGTTCAAACAATGGTAAATGGAGTAGCAGAACCATTTTCTACAGGCTTGAGTGGATTAATAATACTAGCAATTCTCTGGTTATGTAGATTAATCTTAAATCCTAGTCAAAGTGGGTTTCAAGACCGGCAGGGTCTGATATTTGTCATAGCAATTCTGATATTTGGTTTAGTATGGTTGGGAGTAATATGGTTAATTAGAAGCCAATATGTAGGCTTGCTAGTAAGAAGCGCTGGTAAAGGAAGACTTGGTGTTTTAGATGTAGATATGCGGGCATTGAAGCGCTCGGTAGTAGAAACTTTGGAAAAAGGTACAGCAGAAGAAGATAAACGTTCCTGTATTGAGTTACTCAGTCAAATAGATAAAAAAAATGTAGGGGAAATACTGGCTCCACTCTTGCCGTTGATGTCATCTGAATTACAATGTCAAAGTCTCGAAGTAATGTTGAATCATCCTAACCCAACTTATCTCGAACAAGTACGTTCCCTAGCTCAGACATCAGTACCACCAGAAGTATTGGCTTTGGCTTTACGCTATATCTGGCTTACAGAATCAGAGCCAGATATTAATCAAATACGACCTTATTTACAACCTTCAGTAGATCCAGTGGTAAGAGGTACTGCAGCAGCTTTAATTATGCGTCGAGGCGATCGAGGACAAAAAGCTGAAGCTACTAATGTTTTACGCAGGATGATTACTTCTAAACTAGAAAAAGAAAGAGTGATGGGCGTTCGTGCTTTGGGCGAAGCAGATTATTTGCAAGGGCTACGATTGTATGTTCCTAGTTTATTACAGGATGAATCGTTACGAGTGCGAAAGTATTGCATGGATGTAATTGCTGCTACTCATTTGGAAAGCTACTACCCCTCTTTATTGCGAGGTTTGTCTTACAAATCAACTCGGGAAGCTGCATTACAAGCATTGGTTAGGTTAGGTAATGATGGGATTCCGATGCTGGTAAAGTTGGCAGATGATTCTCATAAGTCAGATTTGGTCAGATTACAGGCTTGGAATGCTATTGGTGAAATTGGTACAATCGAAGCGCTGGATGCCCTGGTAAACAGAATGATGACTACTTGGGGTATGACACGCCGTAATATTCTACGAAGATTGTTGACAATGCCAGGGGAAGTTGGCATTGAGGGGGTACTTGAACGGGTAGGTCGTAGCGGTGTAGAAATTTTAATTGAGCAAGAGTTGATGTTTCTGGGGCAGGTTTATGCAGGTATAGTAGATTTGTCTGGAGTGGATATGACTTCTACTAATACTTTATCTCCTATAGTGGAGGCAGTTAATGGAAAACTGACTACTGATTATACACAAATGTTACTGCGGGCATTACAATTGCTGGAGTTAGATGCTATAGAACGGTGTTTCTTATTAATGAAGTTTCTCTATCCGTTGGGATCTATTCAGGCAGCAGCTTTTAATATTAAGTCTGAATCACGTTCAAATATAGCTCGTGGTTTAGAAATTTTGGATAATACTGTAGATATTTCCTGTAAGCGATCGCTGATTGATATTTTGGATCAACACGGTTATCAGGAAAAGTTAAGTAGTTTGTCTGAGATGGTGGTTTATAAACTAATGGCTCCTAGCGAACGTTTACGGCATCTGCTAGATTTACGTCATTTTCTTTCTGATTGGGCTTTGGCTTGTTGTTTGCAGATGGCTCGTGCAGCTCGTTGGAGTTTAACTGCAGAACAAACTTTAGTTTGTTTGCGTCATCCTACAGGTTTTGTGCGGGAGGCGGCTTTAGCTTATTTACGGATGGCATCTCAACGTGCTTTGGTTGAATTATTACCTAATTTGAGAAGTGACCCAGATCCTCTGGTAGCTGCTCAAGTAGAACAAATGATTGTGGAATTTGGTATTGGTTAAGAATAGCAGGGTAGTTGTCTTCAACAATTAATAATTAATAATTAATAATTAATAATTAGGGTTTGCTGAAAAAAGTCTTTTTGCTCTTCGTAGTAGTCAGTAGTTAGTAGTCAGTAGTCAGGAGGAACGGGGAATTTATAAAGGCGGTAGTCGGAAAAATTGTAAGAGTGATTTTTCTGCCATAATCGTCCCAAAATACTAGCTTTATGCAGCTAGTATCCACCGAAAAGCTGACACTTTTTTAGAGCAAAAAATTCTACAACCAATATCAGTCAATGCTTTGACCTTTAATCAGCAGAGCAATAATTATCAAAATAATTGGGTGGCGCAACCCCGCCTTTTAAGGCGATCGGGTTTTTGGAGGGAAGCTCAAATCTCTGTTACAAAAATAACCTCTGACTTCTGACTTCTGACTTCTGACTTCTGACTTCGTTAAGGGATAGTGTAAACTAAAGAAATGCAAGGTCATCTATCAAATGTTATCTGAACATTATTAACCATTAAAATTTACTCAATAAAACGTGATTATTAAATTTGTTTATTCATCAAAGGGAAGGGTGTAAATATTATGCTGACAAGTGTAGAGCGTCTTTTATTTATTAGAGCTGTGCCAATTTTTAGAGAATTAAGAGATGATTTCTTAGTACGTTTAGCTTCTGTTATGGATGAGCTATCTTTCCCTAATAGTCATAGCATTTTTACTGAAGGGCAAGAAGGAAGGTCTCTTTATATCGTGGTATCTGGTAAAGTTAGAGTTCATTTGGCAGATCGGGAGTTAGCAAGGTTAGAACAAGGAGCTTGTTTTGGTGAAATGTCTTTGTTTGATGCTGAACCTCGTTCTGCTTCTGTAACTACTTTAGAAAATTGTGAGTGTTTGATGTTAACTCAAATGCAACTTTATGATGCAATTGATGAAACACCAGATATTGCTATTAATATTATTCGTCTTTTGTCTCGTCGTATTCGTGAACTCAATCAAAAACTTAATGCCAGAGAAAATAATATGGCTACTACTAAAGTAGCTGAGTTTCGTTAGTTCACCAAAATATTCAGTAATTTGGTTTTGTCTAAGCAAAACCAACATTGATTATACTTAAAAGTAGGATATTAAGTAGAAACTAACATTTCGCACTTTATTTCTAAAGTATACAAAGATTATGTTTTAGGAAACATCGGAGCTGGGAACAGAGATTTAGAGTAAAAAGTACACAAAATTAATTACAAATTTTGCGAAACTTAATTGATGATTGATGATGATGTAAGAATTACATATAGCAATCCTATTTAAGTTGTAATATTTTGGTGGCACTCAGGAGTCATATCATTTCTGTTTAATTAGTTATCATAAAGTTCTTAGGTGGTAGGTCGTAGGTGTAAATTCAAGTGAGAATACTGGAGGTGGATCACAAATTTGGGATATTCCTTCAAGAGCGCTTCAATAGAACATTTTTGTTATATAGGACTTACACAAATTGATCTTTAAAGCACCATCTGTAGGAGCGAATGGCATTTGCGTTCTGCAAAGCTCCGAATTGCGCACTAGCTATCTGTAGAGTCCCTGGGTAAGTCCTGTTATACTAGACATCTCCAAAAAATCTCAAGCACTTACTATAACTATCTTTCAAGGAGCGATCGCCAGTTCTTCCAGATAGTCATTTTTTACCAGTTTTATAGTATTAGAGATAGTTACTGTTAATTATTAACTCATCTGTATGCTTTTTTTATTATTTTTTTTCTACAACAAAGTATAATCTATACTAAGATTAATGCTCCTATTCTTAGTCTGACTAAACCACATATTATTAACATTACCTTTTCATAATTAAATTCTTTTAATCTGAATCTTTCTCTGGCTACTCTAAATATTTTTATCAGCCTGATTACATGTTCCACAAATATTCTTTTTTGAGCTTTTTGTTGATTCTTTTTCTTGACTTCTTCTGACATTTTTTTGTTTCTTTTTTTATTTTTTGGTGTGTCAACTATTTCCCCTCCTTGATATCCTTTATCACCCTGAAATATTTGTTCTTTATCTAACTTTTTTTGTTGTTTATTCAATAAGTTTATATCACTTTATGGACCTCTTTCTCCCAATACTACATCCACTATTTATTCACCTTTATCTGTAATTATTATTTGGTTTTTAAATGTATGATTTTTTTGTTTTCCTGAGTAATATTTTTTCTGTTTTTGTTGCTCACAAGGTCTTTCTCTATCTTGTTCTGTACTGTCTACGATTAATTTTAGCTCTTGCAATATTTCTTTAACCCATAATTCTTCTGATTCTTTTTTTTTAACTTGTTCCAAGAGGCTTGCTGGTAATAATTCCTGTAAAATATCTACCCAGTAATGAAATCTATTGTTGGCCGTTGATTCACTGACCCCAAAACTTATCCCTAACAATTGAAATGTCGGCATATTGTGTAAATAATATCAAGTTAATATAATTTCTTCCTGGCTACTTAATAGTTTTTTTCTTCCTCCTCCTGCTTTGATTAACCTTTTTTCATCAACAGCTTTTACTTGTTTGACTTCTGATTCTTTTTTCTGAGCATTTTCTATTAATTTTCGCGGGCTGTATATCGGTTATACCAATTACTCTCTTTGTCTGTTCTGGATGATTATTAAGATATTCTAAGACTTGATTCATATTGGGACTATATTTAGAGACTAGACTACCATAATTTTGTCTTAATTTTTATTTTGGAGATGTCTGCTTAATCATCCGGACATGATATCAATCATATTCCACCGTTCAATTTATATTCTATTGTATCGTAAGTGATTATCCGGACATGATATCAGGTAGAGCCGTCGGATTGGCGACGTACAGAATTTTAAAGGTTTTCAGTTCCAATTAATATCATGTCCGGTAGAATCTGTATTGTAAGCGTGAGGGTAAGGAAGAAGCAGTGCGACCCCGCGTCGGCGACAGACGCAAGCGGTCGTAACCCGGCGTTAGCGGAGCGGCTCTGTCAAGAGCGGGTCTCCTCGCCATGGGGATGCCGACCAAGAGAGGGAATGCGCACTCCTGTGAGAAAGAGGGAAGAAGGCTTAAAAGCTTGAAAAAACGTAAATTTCCTGTAGATATTCACCCTTGGTTTTACACAAACGCGCCCCAGCGGACATGATATAATACCGATTTGAAAAAAGAATGCTACAAAAAGGTAGATATTGATCGGATATGCTTAAAAATAGCTGCTCCAGTTCATTTAAGATAGTTATCTCTATCTTTTTTCCATTTTTTTCAATATTTACCTCTTCTTCCTTCTTCCCTCTTCCTTCTTTCTTACTTCTACCAAAGGAAGCGATAGAACTTCGTTCCGCGCTTCGCGATCGCTCTCTAGATAAGAGGTCTGGAACTTAGAAATTACAAGTCTTGGAAAAGACTGACAAAAGAGAGTTAATACCAATTTGATAAATATTTGCTACAAATAAATAGGTTATTTCTTAGTAGTACTTAAACATTTTATAGTTGTAAAAATGGCTGGAAGTCAGTCTAGACAAAGGAATTACGTCGATGGCCTTAAAATGGCTGGAACCCTTGACAGTTAAGGAATTATACCTTTTTGACGTTAAACCCTCTCTCTGTATATATTTGAGATTGTTTTGTAGTTTTGTTTTGTTTAATACTATTTCTCAAAAAGAATGCTATACTTAGTTCTTCTATTATCATATATGTGTAAAAAAAATTACGGCGTTGGTGATGCGTGGCTATGATTGTGCTTTAATGGCAATTGCCTAACTATTAACTGAAAAGCATTTTATATTTGGCTAAATTTAGGTTTGATAAAGCCTTCCCTTGCCAAATTTTCTGTAGGTAGCAAACCATCGTGATACAGTTGTACGATGACATCAACTAATTATCCGGATACTATATCACTCATTAGCGGGACATCATGTAAGTGATCAGTTATTGCCAATTTTTAGGATATACCGAATATAAATACTCATTATTCTCCTATTTATCATACTATTTATTCTACTACACAAGCTAGGGTGGGAATGTAAAGCTCGAAAATGATGACTAGAATAGACGAAAAATAAATGGATAACAATAAGGTTTATTAGGATTATTTATCACATTGAGAATGGCAATAATTGGCATGACAAAACTAATAATTCCTAACAAAACTAATAAAGGAATGCCAATAAGCAACCAGATTAATATACCGAATATAATAGCGTAAATATAAATGTTAATATGAAAATTCAAAGATTCTTTAGCATTAGTTTTGACAACTGAATCATCAGTTAAGAGTAAAATAGCTATTGGTATTCCTACAGATATAATAGTTGTACTCAAGAAAATTGCTCCATGACATAAAGCTGATAGAATTTTTCTTTTGTCGGCATCCATTAAATATTTCTCCTCATTCAAACTAGATATTTGTATTTTCAAACCAAAAAATAAGAGGCATAGGCCAGTAATTTAGTGGTTATGAAATTGACTTAAGTCTAATTATAGCTCTGTTATGGCAGGGAATAGGGAATAGGGAACAGAGAACAGTTGGAAAAATACTTTCTAGTCTAAGATTCGTCATTAGTCTACCTAAACAATTCTTTATTTAGCTATATTTGTTTTGTTTTCTGGCGGATGGGAATTTCAATTAAAAATTCTGTTCCTTGTTTTGGCGTAGAAGTACAATTTAGTTTGCCCTGATGTTTTTCAACAATAATTTGATAACTAACGGATAATCCTAGACCAGTACCACTGCCTACAGGTTTTGTAGTAAAGAATGGGTCAAATATTTTCTGACAAACTATTTCTGTCATACCTATACCATTATCCGAAATTATAATTGCTACTTGTTGAGAAGATGTAGCTTTTGTACTAATTTCAATAGTTGGTAAATTTTCCTGCATAAGTAAATTAGGATTTGATTGTTGACTTTTTTTATTTCGCTTTTCTGCTAAAGCATCAACAGCATTAGAAATAATGTTCATAAATACTTGATTTATCTGACTAACATAACATTCTATATTTGGTAATGAGTCATATTTTTTAATAATTTGAATTGCTTTTTCTTCTGGTTTTTCTCTTAGTTTATTTTGTAAAATGAGGAGAGTACTTTCAATTCCTTCGTGAATATCTACAATTTTTACTTCAGATTCATCTAAGCGGGAGAAATTTCGCAAAGATAAAATTATGGCACAAATACGGTCAGCTCCTACTTTCATAGAATTTAAAATTTTTGGTAAATCTTCAATCAAAAAATCAAGTTCTACAGCTTCTATTTGCTCTTGAATAATTGTGGGTGGATGGGGATAATTTTGTTGATAGAGATGAATTAAACTTAGTAGGTTTTGAGTATACTGACTAGCATAACTAATATTGGCAGAAATAAAGTTAATCGGATTATTAATTTCATGGGCAAGACCAGCGACAATTTGTCCTAAAGAAGACATTTTTTCAGTTTGAATAAGTTGTGCCTGAGCTTGTTGCAATTTTTGTAAAGCTTTGGATAATTCGTGAGCTTGTTCTCTAGCTTGAAGGGCAACTTCTCGACTCTGATTATATAGTTCGGCTTGATCGATAGCGATCGCTAATTGATTTGTTACTCCTTTTAAAAGTTCTACTTCACTATCACGCCATTGACGAATAGAGGTATGATGTCCACAAACTAAAACTCCTATCTGACCTGACTGAGTTTTTATTGGTATGGACAAGAAAGAGATTAGACCTAAACGAAGTATAAAATCCTGCATTTTTTTGTCAGAGACAAGACTTATATCATCAACTCTAATAATTTCTAGTTGCAAAAACCTCAATGCCCAAGGACCTACTTGTTTTGTTGTATATCTACCAAGTAAACTAGGAACTTTTTCAGCTTTAGATTCATTGACAATTTCCCAACAATCAAGATATTTACTGTTAGTTTCATCTACATTTAAACTATTACCAAAACGATACCAAACAAAATGACAACGTTCTACTTTGAATAGAGTACGAACTTGATAGACTGTAGTGTTTAATATAGTATCAAGATTGAGAGAGTTACGAATTTGATTTGCTAAACGATTAAGTAGTTCTTCATGGCGAGCAATTTGTCGAAATTTAGACTCTGATTCCTGAAGTTTTTGTTGAGATTGCTTATTGTCTGTAATATCTAAACCTAAAGATATTATACCAAGTACTTCATTGGCATCATCTTTTATTTTAACTTTCATTATTTCTAAATGATGCTGTTTATTGTCAACAAAAGTAAATGTTTTTTCACTATGATATTTTGTATCATTTTGCCAGTAAATAGTATCAGAATTATGAATAATTTCGGCTTCTTTTTTTGTTAAAAATTGATCGTAATTTTTGATCTTGAAGAACTTTGATTCAGCAATACCGAGATTTTCGCATAATGTTTTATTGACGAACTGCATTTTGCCATTGATGTTAGTCATCCAAATCCAAATTGGTGCATTATCAAGAATTGCTCTTAAAGTCTTTTGCTGCTGTTTTAATTTTTCTTGTGCTTTAATCCGTTCAGTAATATCCTCATAAGTGCCAAGAACACCTATTATTTCACCTCTTTGATTCTGAAGGGGAACTTTATTTGTCTCTACCCATATTTGTTGACCTTGGGAAGTTTGTTGAGTTTCAATTATTTGGTATAAAGGAGTATTATAATCTATGACTTGTTGGTCTTTTTTACGATAATTTTCAGCCTCTTCTTGAGTCCAATGTAAATCATAATCTGTCTTACCAATTATTTCTACTGGCGATTTAAGACCAGCTTTATTGGCAAAAGTATAATTACAACCTTGGTAGATTAAATCTTGATTTTTCCAAAAAATTGATTGTGGAATAGTATTAATAATTAATTGAAGTTTTTGTTGAGATAGTTGTAATTCTTCCTGGGCTTTTATTCTATCCTTAATCTCTAATGTTAATTGATTGTTAATTGCCTTTAGTTGTGCAAGAAGAGAAAGTTCTAATAACTTAGGTATTAATGGTGCTAATTTAAGTGCTGTTAATACTGATACTACTGCGGTTATTGCTTTAATTAAACCTGATAGCCAATAGGTGGGATACCAGAGAGTCAAAACTGCCATTAAGTGGGTCATTCCACAGGCAACAATAAATCCACTAAACAAGACAAATATTTCTGGATAAGGCATATCCTGTTGCTTCTGAATGAAATAAATTAAAGAAATAGAGATAGAAAAATAAGCTAATGCAACGAATAAATCTGATAATAAATGAAGCCATACTAATCCTGACTGCCAAAGATAACAATGTCCGTGAGGAATATAGTTTCCTGTACTCCAAATATTTGATAAAAACTCCATATAACTTGCCTCTCCTCATAAATCATTCAATTATTTAGTTTTAACTTATTTAATATTAGCTTAATTTTATTTATTTGTTTTTGATTTTAAGGTGATATATATAGTAGTTTCAGTGCGGATTACATGAGAATTATAAATATATCAAAGATTATAGTCTAGATAAATATATAATATGATTAACTGTTGCATATTTTAGGAGTTAAACTAAGTAATGTCCATTGAGATTGAAACCGAATTGCAAACAGCTGTAGATAAACGGCGTAACTTTGCGATTATTTCCCATCCTGATGCGGGTAAAACTACTCTTACAGAAAAACTTTTATTGTATGGAGGTGCTATTCACGAAGCTGGTGCAGTAAAAGCTAAAAGAGCGCAACGTCATGCTACCTCTGACTGGATGGAAATGGAACAACAACGGGGTATTTCTATTACTTCAACAGTTTTACAATTTGAATATCAAAACTGTCAAATTAACCTCTTAGATACTCCCGGTCACCAAGATTTTAGTGAAGATACATATAGAACTTTAGCTGCAGCAGATAACGCTGTAATGTTAGAAGATTCTGCTAAAGGTTTAGAACCTCAAACTCGCAAATTATTTGAAGTATGTAAGATGCGAAAACTACCCATTTTTACATTTTTTAATAAGATGGATAGACCAGGAAGAGAACCTTTAGAACTTTTGGATGAAATAGAAAAGGAATTAGGTTTAAAAACATATCCTGTAAATTGGCCTATAGGTATGGGCGATCGCTTTAAGGGAGTTTTTGATAGGAGAAAGAAAGAAATTCATCTGTTTGAGCGTAGCGTTCATGGTAGTAAAGCTGCAAGAAATACAGTAGTAAATTTGGGCGATCCTCGCATCGAAGAATTACTGGAGCAAGACCTTTATTATCAACTTAAAGAAGATATAGAATTGCTGGAAGAATTGGGTTCTGATTTAGATTTAGAAGAAATACATAAAGGTGAAATGACACCTGTATTTTTTGGCAGTGCTATGACTAATTTTGGGGTGCAATTATTCTTAGATGCTTTTTTGGAATATGCTCTAAAACCGGGTACTCATAAAAGTACAGTAGGTGAAGTTTCTCCTACTTATCCAGACTTCACTGGATTTGTGTTTAAATTGCAGGCTAATATGGACCCGAAACACCGAGATAGGGTGGCTTTTATTCGGGTTTGCACGGGAAGATTTGAAAAAGATATGACTGTTAGTCATGCTAGAACAGGTAAAACAGTTCGATTATCTCGCCCGCAAAAGTTATTTGCTCAAGATAGAGACTCTATTGAAATTGCTTATCCAGGAGATATAATTGGTTTAAATAATCCAGGGGTATTTGCTATAGGAGATACTATTTATAATGGCAAAAAATTAGAGTATGAAGGTATCCCTTGTTTTTCACCAGAAATATTTGCTTATTTAAGAAATCCTAATCCTTCTAAATTTAAGCAATTTCGCAAAGGAGTTAATGAGTTGCGAGAGGAGGGTGCTGTACAAATTATGTACTCTGCAGATGAGGCAAAAAGAGACCCTATTTTAGCTGCTGTTGGGCAACTTCAATTAGAGGTTGTTCAGTTCCGAATGCAAAATGAATATGGAGTTGAAACTAATGTGGAAATGTTGCCTTTTAGTGTGGCGCGTTGGGTTAATTCTGGTTGGGATATGCTGCGACAAGTTGGGAGGTTATTTAACACTGTAGCTGTAAAAGATAGCTGGGGACGACCTGTTTTACTGTTCAAAAATGAGTGGAATTGTCAACAGGTAGAATCTGAGCATCCAGAGTTAAATTTGAATACTACTGCACCTGTTGTTTCTGGTCAAGAACCACAGTCTTTGTAAGTAGAAGGAAGAAGGAAGAAGTAAGAAGGAAAAAGGAAAAAGGAAGAAGATGATTTTTCACTCTATTTTTGATAGAGAGCTACCATTTTTCCAATTTGTTGAAATAATTAAAGTCAGGAGGAAAGAAGAAGTTAGAAGAAAAGGTTCAATTTATCAGGAAATTTTTAACTATCTTTTTGATAGAGAACCTACCATTTTTCCAATTTGTTGAAACGTAAGCATTCAACTATTAGCGGTCAGCTATTCCGTTTGTCATGCTGCGCAAACAGCTTTTTAATAGACATCTCCACCAAATGAGGGAGTAGGGAGTAGAGAATAGAGGGAAAGAATTGATAATTTTTGTGCAATAATTGATTTGATTTTTTATGATTGGAGATGTCTAATGAATAAAGCAAATATTCATTTAATTTCTACTATACTCTCCACCACATATTCGTACTCTGAAGCTTTGATAAAATTGCTTTTTTCTCCTTTAAAGGTAATAAAGCTGTTTGCGCAGCATTTCGTAGGAATAGCTGATAGCTGACTGCTGTTTGCGCATCATGACCTAGGAAATGCTCACATTAAAACTATAGTTATATACAATATATAGATATATTTTTTACTGAATAATTAAGGTTTAAGGCTTCTTTTTTTTTGAATAAATCAAGGCAAACCATCCTATTTGCTAATCCTATTTGTTTTCAGGAAATCTAATTGTTAATTATTAATTGTTCAAAAATGTGTATGTTATTTTAACCACAGAATTATCGGGAGTAATATTAATGCTATCCCCATTTTCTGAAGCACTCAAAAGTCAGTCTAAGATTAAACTAATTTCTGCTAAGGTTGCGAATACCGCAATAGTCATTTCATTTTCTGAAGCACTCAAAAGTCAGTCTAAGATCAAACTAATTTCTGCTTAAGGTTGCGAATACCGCAATAGTCATTTCATTTTCTGAAGCACTCAAAAGTCAGTCTAAGATTAAACTAATTTCTGCTAAAGTTGCGAATACCGCAATAGTCATTTCATTTTATTAAGCACTCAAAAGTCAGTCTAAGATCAAACTAATTTCTGCTTGTTTATACTTGCATTTATGTCTCGATCGTGGTGAGTACCACACTCAGGACAATCCCACTCTCTAATATTTAGAGGTAATTTTTCTACTTTGCGGTAGTTGTCTACTCCATCTAATAGGTAACGGTTCAGAGCCCGATCGCTAAATAGACTTGACCATCTTTCCACTTAAATGCCGACTTCGTAAACTCAGCACTGCCACCCGGCGCGCTTTTTCTTAAAGTTGGGATATTTAGCACGTCCACTAAAAAAGTAAGTTTGTTTATACATTCACAAAGTTGTCTCAGGAGGGATACCAGAAATCTTTTCATCTTGTGAAGCTCCTAAAAGCAAAGAGCTTTACCTCTATTTATAGTCACTAGAAAATCATCAATATTCTCATTCTCGAAAGCTCCTAAAAAAATCGGCGAGTCAAAAGATTTTTACTACCATTCTCAAAATTTTTGTGATATTCTAAGAGTTAAATGGGGTTGTTCGCCTATATGCATGATTTTTTATTCAACTAAAATAGTATAGTTTAAAGTTCAATCAGAAATATTGTAGAAAAGAATATCAAGGAAAAAGACACCTTTAGAGCTTCTATAAATATAGAAATTTATGTTATTTAATATTTCATTTAGTTATCTGTAAATTCGTATTAAAAATCTATGTTTTACCTTCCCTGTCTTCTTGGATGTAGGAAAGCATTTCCTCCGGAATGCTGCGAAACAGCGGTCAGCTATTAGCTATCAGCTATTAATTTTGAGTCTGCGTAAAAGCAACCTTTGAAATTTAAAAAGAATAAAAAGTTACTGTCAAAGTACCAGGATAAAACCTCAGAAATAATTATTCATTACTAATTGCTGAGTAAGCATTCAGCTAGCTCACGGTCAGCTCTTTGGTGCTGAATGCGCTCGTATTCAGCAATAAAAATGAATGAACCAAGTATTTGCTTAACTTCTACTACATTTTTAAACAAAGAATTGAAGCACAAAAACAACGCAGCTCTAATTGTCCACTAAAGGTAATAAAGCTGTTTGCGCAGCATTCCGTAGGAATAGCTGATAGCTGATAGCTGAATGCTTACATTGCTGATAGCTGAATGCTTAGTTAACTTAAGGTTTTTTATATTCAATATTCCATCTAAATCATCCTTGAATCCGTGTCAAAATCGGTGTTTTGCCTTCCTTAGTTTCCCAAATTACTACTGCTTATTCTCTCAAACAAAATGTTTCATCTAATCATCTGTGAACCCGTGCCAAAAATCCGTGTTTTACCTTTCCTATTTCCCAAATTAATACTCCCTAAAACAAACAAAACCACAACAAAATGATAAAAATCATCCATCTTTCCGACATTCATATTGGTAGTGGTTTTTCCCACGGTCGTATCAACCCCAAAACAGGTTTAAACACTCGCCTTGAAGACTTTATTTCCAGTCTAAAACTTTGTATAGATAAAGCAATTTCCGAACCAGTCGATTTAGTATTATTCGGTGGAGATGCTTTTCCAGATGCAACTCCTGCGCCATACATAAAACAAGCTTTTTCTCGTGAATTACGTCGTTTAGTAGATGCTCAAATTCCCACAGTATTATTAGTAGGAAATCACGACCAACATTCCCAGGGTCAAGGGGGAGCAAGTTTAGGTATTTATAGTACATTAGGAGTGCCCGGAGTAGTGGTAGGCGATCGCATAGAAACTCACAATATTCAAACTAAAAGTGGTGCTATTCAGGTTATTACTTTGCCTTGGTTAACTGCTTCTAGTTTGATGACAAAATCTGAGACTGAAAGTTTATCTATGGGTAAAGTTAATGAGTTATTAATTGAAAAATTGAAGTTGATATTAGAAGCAGAAATTCGCCAATTAAACCCAGAAATTCCGACGGTACTTTTAGCTCATTTAATGGCAGATAGGGCGAGCTTAGGTGCAGAACGTTTTTTGGCTGTGGGTAAAGGTTTTAATATTCCTGTTTCTTTGTTAAATCGTGATTGTTTTGATTATGTAGCTTTGGGTCATGTTCATAAACATCAAAATTTGAATAAGTCTAATAATCCACCAATTATTTATCCGGGTAGTATTGAAAGAGTAGATTTTAGTGAGGAAAAAGAAGAGAAAGGTTTTGTTTTCCTTGAATTAGAAAAAGGTGCAGTTAAATGGGAATTTTGTTCTTTACCTGTGCGAAATTTTTATACTATTAAAGTTAATGTTTCCGAAGCAGAAAATCCACAAGCTGAATTGTTAAAATCTATTAGTAAAACTCAGATAAAAGATGCTGTAGTGCGGTTGATTTATCAGTTACGTTCTGAGCAGTTAGATTTGATTGAAAATGGAGTATTACATCAAGCTTTAAGTGAGGCACATACTTATACTATTCAACCAGAATTAGTTAGTCAGTTAGCAAGACCCCGTTTACCAGAATTGGCAAAAGGCAATAGTATAGATCCATTAAAAGCATTAAAAACTTATTTAGAAAGTAGGGAAGATATTCAAGATATTCAGGAAGAAATGTTAGAAGCTGCTGCTAAATTACTATCAGATGGAGTAGATTTGTCGGCAGAAAATTCAGAGAGTCAGTTAAGTTTATTTAGCAAATAGGCATTTTCAGGAAATAGGGAATAGGGAGTAGGGAGTAGGGAGTAGGGAGTAGGGGGAAAGAATTGATAATTTATGTGGGATAATTCATTTAATTTTTTATTATTGGAGATGTCTATTAATCTATGTCCTAACCAACTCCTTCCTGGTTATATTATTCCTTTTTCCTCACCTTTACTAAAGCTGCATACTAATTGCGATATAACAGTTGAAGCAAAGGGTGAAAACATATCAAAAGCTTAAAATTCAGACAACACAATATTTTTCCTTCGTAAGCATTCAGCTATCAGTTATTAGCTATCAGCTATTAATTTTAGGGAAGGTAAAAACAACCTTTTAAATTGAAAAATAAATAAAAAGTTACTGCCAAAGTCTCAGGACCAAACCAGAGAAGTAATTAGGGCTTGCTGATTAAATCTAAAAGTCTTTATAGATAATAGTTTTGTAAGCATTCAGCCGTCAGCCATCAGCTAGCCTCCTATGGTCGGAACTGCGGACTTCAGCTATTGCCTTTAGTTTACGATCAAAGCTTTATTAATTGTCTTACTACAAAAGTTGGTTCCCTTGACCTTAAAGTCAGTTGTTAATTTAAACACTGTTCTTAAAGAGAAAGTCTTTTTGCTGTTAACGCAGTTCCTCCGCAGGAGGCTAGCTGACAGCAAGCTAGCTGTTTGCGCAGCATTCCGTAGGAAATGCTTACATAGTTTTAGCCTTTTTAAGTATCAAAAAGTGTGAGGTTTTAAGTGGTAATGGTTCAAAAATTGAGGATTTTGGTCAAGATTTGGGCAGAACAATCTTGGGACAAAACGCCCGCTCCTACCTCCTCGCTCATTCCTATTTCTCCCCTCCTGGGAGGGGTTAGGGGTGGGTTGTCTTCCCCTCCACGGTCGCAGGGCTAATTCTTTGCCTGGGGAGAATATTTACAACTCCAGGAATTACGCATTTTCATACGCAAGGCATAACGTCTAGTCATTTAGAGCAGTCCTTAGCATGTTGTTCCTGTAGTTATTCTTCATAAGCATACTATACATTTAATGTCAACCTCTTTAATTGATGACACGCCCTAGCAAGATGTACGAAATTTCAAAGGATACAATTTTTCGCTCGCGTGACAATAAATTGACCCTACTCCCCCGCTCCCCTACTCCTCTACTCCCCTACTCCCCCACTCCCTTTTTCTCTGGTGACAATAAATAGACCCTGCCTCCACCGGAGGTGCCCGCGGGTGGGTTGTCTCCTGTCTCCTGTCTCCTAGCCCTACTAAAAGACTTTTGAGGGCAAACCCTAATTATTCATTACTAATTGCTGATAGCTGACTGCTGATAGCTGAATGCTTAAATTAACCAAATCGATATCCAAAACCTCTAACTGTAATTACATACTCTGGTTTACTAGGATTTAACTCTAGTTTTTCCCGCAACCAACGAATATGAACATCAACAGTTTTACTATCCCCAATAAAATCTGGCCCCCAAACTTGTTCTAACAATTGTTCACGAGACCAAACTCTGCGTGGATAACTCATAAATAGCTCAAGTAAGCGAAATTGTTTGGGGGAAATTTTCACTTCCTGACCTCTAACAGTTACTCGACACTCTTCTGGATAAAGAGCTATATCCTTATACTGAAGCATAATTGGTTGAGGCAGTTGACCTAGACGTTGGCGACGCATCAAAGACCGACAACGAGCCATAAATTCCCGCATCCCAAAAGGTTTAGTTAAATAATCATCTGCTCCAGCTTCTAAATAGAAAGCACAATTATTTGCACTGCCTCTTGCTCCTAAAATCATAATTGGTATTGAATTGCCTTGATGTCTTAACATCCGACATAGGTCTAGACCATTAATTGAGTCAAGAATTAGAAGATTAAAAGAAGGTTCACTATGAATGGATGAATAATTCTGAACCGTAGGAATTACACTACGTCCGTCTGGAGCAATAACTACCTCACAACCTTGTTCTTCTAGAGCTAAGGCTAACATATCCCGAAATAGCTCTTCAGATTCTAATAGCAAAACTTTGCTAGTTATTCTCACGCCAGACTTTAAAAGACTTTCGCTTAGATCGGGGGAAAACATAAATATCACTTTTGATGTGTTTGACAGTAAATCATTAATGTTGCCTGAGGTGAAAATTTAGGCGATCGCTAATTTTGTAGCTAATTAACTTCATTAATGCTCAACCATCCAACAGCTAAAAGCACTGGATTTTTTATCCATTCATACAACGCATTCTGACTTTGAAATATTGCTGTTGCTATACTAATAGTAGTAATAGCGGGGCCTGCTCTGTATTCAGGCCATTGGTCGTTTCTTGAGAGAGGTATCAAGTTAGTAAGCATTGCCCACTTCCATATTGCATTGTTGTGCTGGATACAAAACTTGGATGTCCTTATATTATGTCTAATAGGTTAAACAAAAGTTAACTCAAGGTTATCAAAAGGTTAAATTATTTTTTTATGAGATTAAGGAGCTATCAGCTATCAGCCGAAAAATTTGTACATATACAGGACTTACGCAAAATATCAAATTATACACAATCTGCAGGGGCGTTAACGATAGTTCTGCACAAGCTTTTGGCTGTTTGCTGACTCATAGCTCCGATAGGAAGAGTCAAATATCCCCTTTGTGTTCCGGAACAGTTTTTAACCATTGAAATTTCAAGATTGAGAAATTTAGGGGTAAAACATCCCCTTTGTGTTCCGGAACAGTTTTTAACCATTGAAATTTCAAGATTGAGAAATTTAGGGGTAAAACATCCCCTTTGTGTTCCGGAACAGTTTTTAACCATTGAAACTTCAAGATTGAGAAATTTAGGGGTAAAACATCCCCTTTGTGTTCCGGAACAGTTTTTAACCATTGAAATTTCAAGATTGAGAAATTTAGGGGTAAAACATCCCCTTTGTGTTCCGGAACAGTTTTTAACCATTGAAACTTCAAGATTGAGAAATTTAGGGGTAAAACATCCCCTTTGTGTTCCGGAACAGTTTTTAACCATTGAAATTTCAAGATTGAGAAATTTAGGGGTAAAACATCCCCTTTGTGTTCCGGAACAGTTTTTAACCATTGAAATTTCAAGATTGAGAAATTTAGGGGTAAAACATCCCCTTTGTGTTCCGGAACAGTTTTTAACCATTGAAATTTCAAGATTGAGAAATTTAGGGGTAAAACATCCCCTTTGTGTTTCGGAACAGTTTTTAACCATTGAAATTTCAAGATTGAGAAATTTAGGGGTAAAACATCCCCTTTGTGTTCCGGAACAGTTTTTAACCATTGAAATTTCAAGATTGAGAAATTTAGGTTATATTTAATAAATTAATTTCTATTTAAAGTTTGATTAATTCTCCTACTTATATTTAAGATAAAAAGTATAAATAATTAAAAAATGCTACTACAATTAAGTACTTGGTCTGAAGTCGAAACTTATCTAAGTCAATCTCAAGGTATTATTCTGCCAATAGGTTCTACTGAACAGCATGGACCAACAGGATTGATTGGTACAGATGCTATTTGTGCAGAAGTTATATCTAAGGGTGTGGGAGAAACAGTAGGAGCATTAGTCGGACCGACGATTAATGTAGGTATGGCATTACATCATACAGGTTTCCCAGGTACAATCAGTCTGCGACCTAGTACCATGATTCAAGTAATTCGTGACTATATAGTTTGTTTAACTAGGTCTGGGTTTACCAAATTTTTCTTTATCAATGGCCATGGAGGCAATATTGCTACTCTGAAAGCTGCTTTCTCAGAAACTTATGCTCATTTGGCCGATCTAAATATTGCCAATGGGGAGTTGGTCAAGTGCAAGGTAGGAAATTGGTTTATGTGTGGCTCAGTTTACAAATTAGCTAAAGAATTATATGGCGATGGAGAAGGTTCACACGCTACACCTAGTGAAGTAGCTTTAACTCAATATGTTTATCCAGAAGCAATTAAAGTAGCACCACTTTCAGAAAATGTAGCTAGTGGTTATCCAATATATGGTGCTGCTAATTTTCGTCATCGATATCCTGATGGTCGGATGGGTTCAAACCCTGCATTAGCTACGCCTGAACATGGTAAGCAGTTTTATGAGTTGGCAGTAAAGGAACTGAGTAATTCTTACTTGCAATTTGTTAATAGTGATTAGAAGAAGGAAGAAGGAAGAAGTAAGAGGGAAGAAGGAAGAGGGAAGAAGTAAGAGGGAAGAAGGAAGAAGGAAGAACAGTTTTTCAGCATTGACAGCAGATTGCATGTATAGAACCCCTGATCGTATCTATTTAAAAGAAGATGGGGAGATGGGGGGATGGGGAGATGGGGAGATGAGAGTATTTTTCTATCTACAAGGGAAGCTACCAGGTGCGCTATTGGGCGACACGGGGTCGCATTCACTTTTTCCCCTATTCTAAATTCTCGTTCCTGAATTTCCACTGGCTCGCTCAGACTGAGGACGGAAGCCAAAAGCACATACCACCTCCAAAGATCCGTTTAGGGGTTCTATATGTACCTCATATACTAATGATAAAGTCTTTGTAGTGCGGGCATCTTGCCCGCCACAGATGTACCTCACCAAGATGAAATTTGCTATATTTATTGGGCTAAAGCTTAACTTTTAGTCAAATAGAGTTTACCCATAATGTCTAGAAATCACTAAAATTATCCGTAATATTTTTCTTTCAACTTATGGTATTATGACAACTCCTTTTCACAAAGAGATTTATCATCTTTCCCTGTTCCCTATTCCCTATTCCCTGTTCCCTTAAATTAAAATACATTTAATCTATATAATTTTCTACTTCAAACCTTTACCTAGTTTAAATTACTATTTCAATTTAGATATTGAGGGTTGTAAAAACTGAAATTTGAGTTAGTATAGAATTCATAAACTAATAAATTATATCTAGCAAAACCGATACATAAAATCAGTAAAATAATAGACAAAAAACTAATAATATTACTTTTTTATCACTTCTTACCTAAAAAGTATGTTTTGAAATATTACTTTATTCTTACTGACAAGAATAAGTAATTCCTCTACTGTAAAAATATGGAGAAAAAACAAATAACTTCTCTCCCCAAATGCAGATATTAAGTTTCAGAGGTCAAGATTGTGAACAACCAATTAAAAGTTTCTCTAGTAGGTATCTTAGCAACCGTTGGTCTCTGGGGTTTCATACCTCAATCAGAAGCCAAAGCAGAACAATTAGAAACTACTGACAAAGTAGTATTTACTTGTGTTTCAGTGAACGCTGCAGAAAATCAATATGCTACTGTCCCTCAAATAGTTCGTGAAACACGGGATACAACTGAGCCTGGACTTTTAGGTGGATATCCCCTAGTGAAACGAGAAGTTATTCAAGTTTCCTCTAAACCAATGATTGTTTGGACTGCAACTCTCTCTTCCGATCATCCCAAAGGTGCTTATACTCCTGACCGTCGTTGTCAATCTGTTAGCACTCGTCTAACTAACCTTGCTTACGCCCTGGGAATGGAAACTTTTGCAGATATCAGTAATATTGGAGTTGTAAACTATGAGCAAGTAGTTTATGTGTCTCCAGAAGAAGAGCCTAGCTTCGACAATGTAGTATTTACATTAAAGCCAGGAAATCGTGATAAATCAGAAGAGATTATCACTCAATTTAAAGATTTTGGACAAGGTACTGCTAGCGACGAACCTATCTACGAATAAGTAAATAGTTTTAGTAGAGATGTTGAGGGGATAACGAAGTCAGAAGTCAGAAGTCAGAAGCGAGTGTGTAATTCTGAGGTCTCCTCAGAATGCAAGACACACATCTGACAGTCAGAAGTTGTTTTTGTAACGGGGATTTTGAGCAACCCCCCCCCAAAAACATTTCCCCTTAAAAGGCTGGGCTTTAGACTCAATTATTTTGATAAGTAAGAAAATAAATTTTCCCTCTTCACTCCTTATTTCTGAACTATCTAGTTGCTGAACTATATTTAGTTGGATAATGTTGAGAAAAGGCTAGCTGAAAATTAGTTTCTCTTCTCAATTCAAACTATAATAAATAGGAAATATCCAATTAAAATCTGTAGAAGATTTTCTCAGGCACTAATGGCTTAGTTTTCTCTAAGTTTGTGTCTGTTTTAACTACTTTATGAATTGATTTCTAATTTCATTCTCAAAATTATACTTTCTAAATTAAGTAACCTCTAAAAAAGTAGTTAATTGTAGTTAATTAATGGGATAATAAAATAACGCTTTAGCGTGAATTTGTTTACCCAAAGTATCTCAATCAATTGTCAAGAGGAAAAAAATGAAAGTTACAACTACTAAAACTTTATTTACTGCAACATTAACAATGTTTTGTGCTGTTAGCTTAAGCGCTACTCCTGCAAAATCTCAAGAAAAGTCAGTAACGAATGTTACAGGTTCCTCAGAACAATTGTTGAGTACCAGTGCTAATAGTTTGCCCAAGGATAGAAGTACGAGTTTAACTCAACAATCTACTACTAGAGGTAGACATGGATTATCTAGAGATGCACTAGATGATGTAACCAATAGCATTAATCTCCAAATGCGGAAAAGTAGAGACCCTAAATGGAAAAGTGAGAAACAATGGTTTGATGAAAAGTGGGACTCTTTATCTGTAGACTTTTAGGAGCTTGAGCTTTTAGCTCAACCGTCGAGAAGCCTGCGCGCGAAATTTTCAAGAGGAGTGTGAGATGAATTGGCGGTAAGCGTAAAATCTGATTGCGGAGCTAGGCGCGTAGTTTTTCGATCTGCAAAAAGGGCGGCGGGGCATCCAGTCCTTAGAGCTTCGTGGAGTCCGATGCAATAGCAGGACTGCGAAGCCAGAAGCCCACACTAACTAGGGTCTGCTGAAAAAATTGGTTGGTGGGAGTAGGACACGGGGACGTGGAGACGCGGAGACGCGGAGATGGGGGAACAGGCAACGGTTTCGGCCATTTTATGTGAAGAAATTTTCTTGAATTTCAGTAGAAAACTTCAGTAAATTGATGCCAATAAGAGCCATAAACTTGGAGATCAACTGAATATAAAAAGCTCCATTACCTAGTTATCCCGACTTTTAGCTTTATTCAGCAAGCCCTAACTATTCGATATAGTGTGGGAGTATGTCACTTAATTGATAATTCTAGAAACTGGAATACCCCAACTTAGAGATTCCATTTTTTTGAACTGCTCAAAAGATGGTTGAGAACCATCTGCAAAATTAAATGCTCCAATTCCAGCGATGGGATATTTTGAGCGTCCGTTAATACCAATTAACTGACCTTTACTGTTTAAAATTGGTCCACCACTCATGCCACTTTTAATATCATTGGTATAACCTAATTGATATCCTTGGCTGAGGGTGCGACTGGGTAACATTTCTACAGCTCCTAAAGTTAACTGAAAAGCACGACTACCCCAAGTACGGGTACTACTTATTTCTAAGGAGTCTGGTTGATGCCAATTGGGAAAACCTGCGGCAATCACAGTTTCTCCTACTGAAAGTAGATTATTATTGGCAATTTCTACAACTTGATAAGGGCGATCGCTAGTAAATTGCAATAATGCTACGTCCAGGTTGCCTATTTGAGGAGATGAAACTAGGGTGGCTTGATGAGTCATCCCATCTCCACTCATAATTGGGTAAAGTTTATTAGAGTTATTCTCAATTACATGACGGTTAGTAACAACGGTGTAGGTATTACCTTGCCGTTTAATAATTACTCCAGAACCAGCACTGTTATCTGTAAAAATTCTCACAGTAACTTGTTGGGCAATATTAGATACTAATGATGGAAGTTGTTGTGAATCTATTTCACTAGGTTTTGTATAATAAGCTGAATTTTCTACATGGGTTTGAGAGTAAGCACCAGGTACAAATGTGGTGAGACAAAATAGTGAAGCCCCTAAAATTTTACTACTTAAGTTGAATATTGATTTATTATTTTTCATTTTATTAATACTTTCTCAAAAAAAAATACTTAAATTCCACTGATACCACCCAATCTATTTCAAGAAATTTGAAAGTGTGGTGACTATCTCACACATTGGTTAGTGCTAGAGATCGCTTCTGATTTTTTCAACACATGAATTGTTGTTAAGTAATTTAATTAATTACTTCAATCAAAAGTAGGTATATGTATCGATTAAGTTCAGCTCCGTCACAAATAACGTAGTAATGTAGCCATAGCCTAAGTTCTATTTATCAAGCCAAAATGACTGTGAAGAACTGATTCGGTATTCTACACTATAGCGGTAACAAAAACACATTATCAGAATAAAAATTTGTCAATTTTTTTGGTCAGGCTTTTATTTGGCCTTTAATGATAACTATATGTAGTAATGTAGCCATAGCCTAAGTTCTATTTATCAAGCCAAAATGACTGTGAAGAACTGATTCGATATTCTACACTATAGCGGTAACAAAAACACATTATCAGAATAAAAATTTGTCAATTTTTTTGGTCAGGCTTTTATTTGGCCTTTAATGATAATTGTATGTAGTGATTATCAAAAAAAATTCTCAGGAAGAGTAAAGTAGGAGCGATCGCTTAATAAAAAACAGCCATAATAAATTGAATTTTATTCAAAACTAAGTCAAGACTTTTGTCAATAAAAAAATCGTCAAAATAAATCCCAGAAAAAGAGAATTATCCTCCGATTTAATCCATGATTATTAATATGAAATGACATCTTTGACATCCTCCCGACGCTGACCTGACGGTACAGCGCGGGATTCCTAACCATCGCTGATTAGGCCTTTCTGCTTCAATGCACCAGCCTCCAAGGTCAAGCCTCTTTTCGGTCTTACGGTCGCTCCACAGACTGACACTGCTAGCCCAGCAGCCTTTCTTAAGTCTAACACACTATTGGCAAAACCGTAAAATTGATTGGTTTTTCCTGCGGAATGCTGCGCAAACATCCCGACGCTCCCCTTCGGGAGAGCGCGGGTCTTCAACCAACGTTGAGATAAAAACATATTAGTAATCATTTCCTGCGGGATGCTATACAAATGCAAACAGCTATAAGTAGTCAGCGCTTCCTTTGGAATTCTACGCAAACAGCAATTAGTAATAGACATAGGCTTGAAAAAGATATAGACTTTCTCTAAAAGTAGGGAGCAGGGAATAGGGAAGATGTTTTTAGGAAAAAAACACGGCAAATGATTTTTTGAGTGATTACACTCTAGTTTATAGCAAATAAAGGGCAAGTTTATTTTCACGCCTATGCCTAATGAATAATTACTTCTAAGGTTTAGTCCGCAGACTTTGGCAGTAACTTTTATTTTGCATCAATTTCAAAGGTTGCTTTTACCGAAAATTCTGGGTATGTGCCTTCCCTTTTAAAGGGATAAAAAAAAGAGAATTCCTTATTTTCGTAGCCTCCTTATTGCAGAGGTACTGAAGTCCGCACTTCCTCCGGAGGAAGCTAACTGATAACTGAAATGACTTTCCGCAAAATTAATAGCTGAAGTCCGAACTGCGGACTTTATGAGGCTAGCTAATAGCTGACGACTGTTTGCGCAGAAATGCTGACAAACAAAGAATAAATATGAGAATTAAAAATCATACTATAGATTGACAAATCATCCATAAATGTGTATTCAATGGCTTAGATTAAAATATAATTGAAAACTAAATATGCAATTACCAAATATGCTATCTCGTAGTCCATTAATTGTCTTAGGAGCGATCGCTGGAGTGATACTCTCTTCTCAAAGCGCGATCGCCACACAAAAAATAGTAATAAATCTAGTTGGCCCAATAAGAGCATCAATCAAAGTCAAGGATCTGCGAGTATTTGCAGAAACGGGCAAAACTACCAAAACAATTTCCCAAGCTCTGGGAATATCAAAAATCAATCCTAATACAGTTCGTGGCTTAATGACATTAGAAGTGGGAGCTAATGTTAATAACATAGCCAAAGTGCTTTATAGTAATCTCGGCCAAAATGTCACAAAAGGTATTGCGGAAGTAGTTCAGACCAGACACAATTATGAAAGCGACAAAGCCTTACGTTCTGCCATAATTCTAGCAGCAGCAGATGACAATCGAATATCAGTCCTAGAAGTTCTAGAAAAATATCCTACCGCAGAAATGCACATAGACGTAGGTAAAATTAATGAAATCGTAGACAAAGTTAAAGGAACTATTGGTAATCTTGAAGAACTTCTCAGATAAGACTATAATTCTGAAGGTGGACTTATTTTAGCAGTATCCTCTTCAATATTATGATGTGGCTGGACAGTTTCAGCATCAACTGTCGCAGCTTCTATATATTGACTATCTATGAGAAATGCTCCTTTCTCAAAACGAACAGCCCAATAATTTCCTGGTTTGTGACTCAAAACAGTTCCTACTTCACCCAAACGTACAATATCAGGGGGACGTAATATCGGCATTGATTCAGCAGTTTTGATGTATGGTGGTTTAATAGCTAACCTTACTTTCTGACCAATAAAAAATTCTTTCTCCATTTTTAATAATCCCAAATATAGCGGTTTGCAGATAAGTTGATATAGCAGAAGGAGGAAGGAAGAAGGAAGAAAGGATAAGGAAAAATCTGACGTTGTCTGAGTTTTAAGCTTTTGATTTGTCCGCGCCCTTTCCTTCGACTGCTATAATCAGAATTTGAACAATCAAAATACTAAAGAGCTGATTAATTAGCACTAATTAATCATCCAATAGTATATAAATCTACTATACGTTTACTTACGCATTTTTTTCCGTCTTTATATAAAATTGGGCGTTGCATAATTTAGATAGGAATTATAAATATTTACTCTCTTTGATTACCGAATAATTAAGGTAAAAATTATCTCCTTTAAAGGAGAAACAAGGAAAATTTTTCCTTTGAGTCAATCCTATCCGTCTTTTCAAGGAGAGGTAATATCATGTCCGTTGGGGCGCGTTTGTGTAAACCCGAGGGTGAATGTCTGGAAATTTACAGCAGTTTTCTAGTTGATGAGGTACAAAGTTTTATTGCTCTAGGTAACAGCTCATCTGGCAACAGCTCATCTGGGAATATAGGAATAAATAGTCTTATAGCTGTACCTCACGCTTCCTCAAAAGTGCTGTAAGTTTTTTTCTTGCTCTTAAGCATTCCTACTTCTTCCCTCTTCCCTCTTCCCTCTTCCCTCTTCCTTCTTCCTTCTTCCTTACCTTAGCCATACAATACCGATGCTACCGGACATGATATAATTGTTAATTATTAATTATTAATTATTAATTATTAATTGTTTAACTACTCCCTAAGCAAGAAAATCATACCCCCGCTTTAGCAACGCCAAACATTCCATACAATATCCTTGCTAATGCCTAATGAATAAAAAATTCAAAATCAAAAAACTATAGCCTGGGTATTAATCAACTTCATTCTCCAAAGCTGCCTGCCATAAGTTGATCGGAAGTATCGTAAAAGTTATACAGAACTATTAGAATAGTATAGTTAAGTATTAAATTGTAGGGGGTAATGATCATGGCTACAGATCGCCGCATTTCCCGGGTTGCTTCTTTAATAAAGCGGGAAGTCAGCCAGATGTTGCTCCATGACATCAAAGATGACCGTGTAGGTATTGGTATGGTCAGCATCACAGACGTAGATGTTTCTGGAGATTTACAACACGCTAAAATATTTGTCAGTATCTATGGTTCTGAAGAAGTAAGATTCCAAACTATGGAAGGTCTAAAATCTGCTACTGGTTATGTCCGGAGTGAGTTGGGTCATAGGATACGTCTGCGTCGGACTCCAGAAGTTATATTTGTCGAAGACCGCTCTCTAGAACGTGGGACTCAAATAATATCACTTTTAAACCAGCTTTCTGAAGAACGTCAACAACAGGCAACTGAAAATCCTACAGAATCAGATTCTCAGAATATAGAAAAACTTACTTCAGACGGAATAGATTGAACAAGGAGTCAGGAGACAGAAGACAGGAGACAGAATCAATTGCATGGGTATAGTCTTCGACAAGCCGCTCCGCGTCTACAAATCCAAACAATTGTAGACACCGCGGGTGACGGTGGGGATTTATACCCAATAAAGCTTCGGTGTCAGGAGCCAGCTTATCGGAGCATTCGCAAAAACATTCTACTGACTCGGTCTTCCTGAGGACTAACTTCCAGCCGTTCGCGCAGCGTCTCTGTCAGGAAAAGGCTGTTAATTATTTCTACAATACTCGTCACGCTTACTATGAATTTAGCAGAAAAAGTCGCTCAGATGGTTGTAGTTAGAGCTTCCGGCAACCTATTTGACAATCAAATTCGTTATCCAGACTGGGAACCTCCTACCAATAAACTTAAATATTGGCTGCAAGACTTGGGTGTCGGAGGAGTAATTTTTGTGGATGGAAGTGCTATAGACCTGGCAACTCGCATCCAACAGCTTCAGTCTTGGGCAAAAACTCCTCTACTTTTGGCTGCTGATATTGAGGAGGGAGTAGGTCAAAGATTCGCCGGGGCAACTTGGTTTCCTCCACCAATGGCGATCGCTGCTATTGCTCAAACAAACCCCAAAAAAGCTATAGAGTATGCTGAAATCATGGGGACTATTACGGCTCAAGAAGCTGTGGCAATTGGTTTAAATTGGGTTTTAGCTCCAGTGGTGGACGTGAATAATAATCCTGGCAACCCAGTGATTAATATTCGTGCTTTTGGAGAAACGACCGAATTAGTGGGTCAACTGGCAACAGCTTTTATTCGAGGTACTCAAAAATATCCAGTTTTGACTACTGCTAAACATTTTCCTGGTCATGGGGATACTACGGTTGATTCTCATTTTGAATTGCCTGTTTTACCTCATTCAGAAAGTAGACTGGCAGAAATTGAATTGCCTCCCTTTGTAGAGGCGATCGCTGCTGGAGTGGATTCTGTAATGAGTGCCCATTTGTTGATTCCTGCTTGGGACTCGGAACTACCTGCCACTCTATCCCATAAAATTGTAACAGGTCAGTTGCGCCAAAAGTTGGGTTTTAATGGATTAGTGGTGACTGATGCTTTGGTTATGGGGGCGATCGCTAATCGTTATGGTCTGGAAGAGGCTTCAGTTTTAGCTGTAGAAGCTGGTGCAGATATTTTACTGATGCCTCTAGATGCAGAGGTTACTATTAATGCTGTTTGTAATGCGGTTAGTCAAGGCCGTATTTCTGAATCACGTATAGATGAATCTTTGCAAAGAATTGAGCAAGTTAAGACTAAAGTTTATCCTACCTGGCAACCAGGAAATGAGGAAGGGTCAGAAAATTTCTCAGCCCCTACATATCATTTAGTTGACAAGTTGGAGCGACCACAAGCACAAGAAACTGTAACTCAGATTTTGGATGATTCTCTGGAAGTAGGAGGAAGCTATATCCCACCACAACCAAGTGTCAAGCATTTACGCAATTTAGTTTTTGTAGATGATATACTCAACAGTACTTTTTTAGGGAATCATACTCCAGCGGTTGCTCTCCCCAAACAATTTGGTTACCAACTACAAATTATTGACAGTAATTCAGAACTCCCAGAAGCTCTTACCCCCAATAATTTGACTTTACTACAACTATTTATTCGTGGTAGTGCTTTTAGTCAAATAGCTAGTCTAACACAAGCATCCCAAGATTTAATTAAGAAATTATTAATAAATGGTGAATTACAGGGTCTCATCATATACGGTAGTCAGTATACATTGAAACAGTTTTCCTGTGAAATGTTATCAGATATACCTTATGTTTTTTGTTATGGACAAATGCCGAAAGCCCAGGCGATCGCTTTAAAGCTTTTCTTTAAAAATTTACAAATCTACAAGTATTTCTCTAAAATCTAAAAGGATTCGTCTGACTATTGACAAAAAAACATAAAAATGATATTCGGAGAAAATTGTTTAAGGTGAGGAGGCTAGAGAAATCCTCAATTAGTGACTTTGTAGATCGTATTTCATAGTACATAGTTGCAATTTAGACCAACACTAAAAGAAATGTTTTGGTTCTATGACTTTTAGAATTCTTATCAAAAGAACATAACAAATTGTAACTCTGTATACTGAAAAAATTAACATTCATAATCCGGATTTTTGTTCTATATTATTAATAGCGCCGAAAATTACTAAAACTACGCAAAAAGAAAAGGGTGACTATGACTTACACCACAGTTCAATATTCTTTAGACATCATCAGAGATGAAGCACAAGAACTTGTACAAAAAGGAGTTCTTGGACGTCAGCAACCTATTTATACTCTCTGCCAATACATTCCTATCAGAGAATGGGCTTGTGTAGAAGATGAGTTAGAAAAATGTAACTTTCTACTTAGAGACCGAATTGCGGACCTAATAGGTAACGAAAAATGGGAAAACGACTAAAAAAAACTAACTCAGCTAACTTGGACTATTAGCTGGGTTAGGTTTTGTAATTTATCCTATTTTTTACATCCTCCCGACATTGCGCTTGGGCGACAAGGCGGGATTTTTAACTATCGCTGATAGTGTATGTCTGCTGCCTCTTGACAGAAGAGCTGCGCTTTTTCCATAGGTCATGTTGCGCAAACATGTCGTGAAGCGTTAACGATAGTTATGCCCTAGCAAAACAATGCACCTACCTCCAAGGCCATTATCTCTTTCCGGTCTTATGGTCGCTCCACAGTACATCGCTAATCTGAAGGCTCCCCTAGACACTGCTAGCCCAGAAGCCTCATCTATTCTAACACACGCTTTGGCAAAACCACAAAATTGATTGGTTTTTCCTGGGTCATGCTACGCAAAAATCCCGGCGCTCCCGTGCTTTCCTGAGGGTGGGTCTTCAACCAATGTTGAGATCAAATACTTTTTAATAGCTGGATAAAGGACTAAGATTTATCCAGAAGTAGATATTGTCATGTATGATTAGTTTTGAGAGTTTGACTCCTGAAGCTTCTGTAAATCAGCTCGTAGATTAGCGATTTCTTGAGTTAGCTCCAGCAAATCTTCTTGTACGTCTGATGATGCAAAACCAGAAGCAGAAGTAGGACTTGAAGAAACGGTTGTACTATCAGTATTGAGCTGATTATTTTGTTGGTTCAAAATTGTATCAACAAAGTTCCTAGCTTCTTGCTCAGTCATCTCTCCTCTATCAGCCCATTCCTCAGTTAGTTGACTGAAATCAGTACTTAATTTATTCAAATTTTCATCTCGCTTAGTAGAGTCTTGCACAGTTTCTATTAAAAAGGAAGTTGCACCTAGAGTGACACGAAATCCTTTTTGTATTATTTGGGTCAGATTATCAGGATTCATAAGTGTAAGTTAACTCAATATCAAATGACAATTTCTCTCTGATTACAGATTGAGAAATAGACTGTACTGGTAATATAACGCGGATAGAAACAAGTGACAAAGTTATTTGAGAATATTTTTAGCTGGAACTAGATTTTTTTAATCTTAATAACTAGAAACTTAAAGGCTAATTGATTTTTGAAGCAGAAGCAATTTGTGATTATTATCTACTTTATGAAAGTGCTTTAAGAATAATCTCTTCTACACCCAAATTTATTAACTTCTTTTCCACTTGCGAAACAACATTTTTTAAATTGATATACATCAAAAAATATTCATTTTCTGTCAATTTGTATATTAGTGAATATTTTATAGCAAATGATAATATATCTTTTCTTGGTACATCATCAAATTCAAATAGCTTTTGCAGAATTAATTTTCCACCAAAACTAGGTGAATAATTTTGTAATTTAACCCATGAATTATGAAATATGTAATCTTCATTAAAAAAAGCAGGTATCAAACTATATATTAGTGGAAATTGATTGACGGATTTTCTCACATCAGTATATTTTAACATATAATTGCTTTCTGCTTTAGTTAAATCCGAGACAAAAGCGTCAGCATTTCCTAAATAATTTTCTGGTATGCCAACGTTTCTATATCTTAGATTACCAGGAAAGATAAATCGTTTAATAGGAACAACTGATAAAAATTCAAATAAAGCATCGTTTGTACTATATGCTTTTTCTTGATTATAAATATTTTGATTTTTTCTCTTAATTAAGTCTAACTTTTCTTTGGTTAAGATACATTCAAGAGAGTTCCAATTATTCTTATTTTGAACAAGCATTTTACATATCAAAAGAATTGAATATGTTGAACTTAAAAGTCGATCTTTCCATAATGACTTTTTAAAACTTGCATCAATAAAATCATCTATGTTATTAAAATCGATTGTAAATAATGGTTCAGATTTAGGAACATATTCTGGGTCTTCGTATGCTTGAGAAAGATATTTTAACAATATAAAATATGTTCCACCATCTGCTATGAGATGATTAACCAGCAGAGTTACACCATAATAATTTTGATTATGATTCAAAATTACATATACCAATGGAGTATCTTGATTAATAGCATCTGAAGAATTTTTGGGAATATTGAATTCATTGTTTACATAAGTTTTTGCATCTAATAAATTATCAAGATTTATTTCCTGTTCGTCTAGATCAATTTCTATAAAACCCACACCAGATTTTTGTGGGTTACATACAACTTTTAATGGAGAGAAGAATTTCTTTACCAATCTCCCTCCCAAAATTGGCACACTATCTACTATTTGTTGAATTGCTATTTTTAATCTATGAGAATCTATTTGATGTTTATACCAACTTATTAGACCATAATAGGGCCAACCTCCCACTTGACTATCCAATTTAGAAAGTTGATACTCTTGATGCACATTACTATTTATAATTAATTCCATTTCGTTCCTGTCAATTAAAGAGATATACTAACTAATATCCTTTCATATTTAAGACCACAAAAATTTTAGTCTACTTGCTCTAAATATTGACTAATATCCTCATTAAGCCTAGTAAGTTCAGCTTCAGTAGTAATCCGAATCCGCTCATCTCGTAAAGTAATCAAAACTTTAGCGGCAAAAGGGCTCGGCCAAATATTAGGATTGCAGTATATTTCTAAAAAGACATCTCCTGTATACTGATATTCTGTAGGTTTTTGTGGAGTTGGTTTGCCAGAAATACCAGCAGCATTTTTGGCCGCAACAGATTTTAATTGCTGCATTAATTGAGCTATAACACCTTGTAAATTTCTTGCAGCTTCAGGAGAAAATTCAAAAGATATAGCTCCTTCTACCAAATTCAAGGTTAGTTTAGAAGTAGACATAAGAAATTAAATACAAATAAATATATAGAAACTCTTAGCAATATAGAACTATATCACACAACCTCAACCTCAACCTCAAGTTACTATTGCAGGATGGCAGAAATAATTAGGGTTTGCGCTCAAAAGTCTTTTAGTAAGGGTAGGAGACAGGAGACAGGAGACAGGAGACAGGAGACAACCCGCCCCCGCCGCTACCAGGAAGGGAGCCAAGAGGGGAAGACATGAGAAATGTGAATGAGCGAGGAGGTAGGAGTAACAATTGTCAATTTGGGATTTTTCTGCCCAACTATGAGCCTAAAATATGCTCCTAGCATGAGCATAAACAGCTAAAAAATTTGCACTGCAATTCGACCCTAAAAAGGCACTTGTCTTTATCTGTCAATGCTTTTAGATTTAATCAGCAAGCCCTAATTAAATAGAAATTAACTTAATTAATTTGGGTATTTCTTGACTTAGTACAAAAAATTTTGCCCCTCAGTCGGTTTACCCATAAATTAAGTATTTAATCAAAGTTAATATCATTACCCATCTTGGCAAAAGTTAAATCAGCAGGATTCATTTGTTCATATATCTCAAACGGTTGATGAATCCAAGGATTATCAGTCAAATAATCAACATAGTAATTTGGCTCAAATATTGAGCAAGCTTTATACCATAAAACAGCCGTTTTTAATTCTTGAATTTCTTGACTATAATTATCCTGTAGCCAAACAATAGATTTTTGAATACTAATTCCCGAATCGACCAGGTCATCAACTAACAAAACATGACTACCTAAAGTATCTGTAGTCATAGTCAAATTTTTCCCAATCTCAATATTACCTCGCTCCTGACCTTTAATATCGCCGTAGGAAAAAGTAGCGAGAATCGCCAAAGGTTTCCTAAAAATGCGAGAGAGAATATCTCCTACTCTTACTCCCCCCCTAGCTAAACAGACAATTTGATTGAACTCCCATTGGGATTGATAAATTTTTGCTGCTAGATATTCAATTGTTTGATGATACTCTGGCCAAGAGATGTAAATATCACTCATTTGTGAACTTTAAAATAATAGCGATCGTACCAATTTTATGTGAGGCTGTACAGAATTAGGTGTTAGATGTTATATCAATTTTATTTGAGGTTGTACAGAATTATGCAATTTATTCACTTGTCTATCTCAAGCTACAGTTAACTCTCATTAAAATATTATTCTATGCAACTTCATATTAATTTGGTATCACCTAAAAATAGGATGACTTTAATTTTACCTAAAACTGTCACTTGTATTTCAAGCATTATATTTTGTGAAAGAATAGACATCTCTGAAAATACTCAAGGATACAGTGTAACTATCTTTTTGAAGGGTATGTAGCTAATAATATTTAAGATAGTTAATTGGTACGATAAAATCAGTACTATAGATACTTGCTATTAAAATTTAGCTCAAAAATAGCATCTCAAGTTAACTAATTTTTATATTTTTAAGGCTGATTTATTTATACAAAATAAATGTACCTATTTTTCATTAATGGATAATTGATAATTACCTCTGGTTAAAACCGTTACGGAATTGAATATAAGGAAATATTATTTCTTTTCTCTTGGTTGATTGGAGGCCAGCGAGGAGACCTCGCCATCCCACCCAACGGGTGCGCTACGCTAACGACCGCTTTTTTCCCTTAAAAGGGTAGGCTTTAAACCTGAATTATTTAATTATTAATTAGTTAATTATTCGGTAATCTAACAAGACCACAGATAGTCAATATTATTGGCTCAGATTTATGAAAATTTCATCTAAATATTTCTTGAGCTACCCGAAATATTTTCACTAATCTAATTAGATGTTCAACAAAAATACTTTCAGAGGCTAATTCTTTATTTTGGGCTTTTTTTTAGGGGTTTTAATTGCAGGTTCTCCAATATAGGCTTGACCACCGCTAAATCTTTGTTTCTGGTCAAAGTTTTGTTTGGTTTCACATTTTCATAAATGCTATAACAATTTTCTACAAACTGAAATTTTGGTATTATTCAAATGTATGTTATATCTTCCAATGATTTAGAAAAGAGGTGTATTTTATGATATTTATTTTTCTATTATTAGTTAAATAAAATAGCAAAAGTATCAATCTGCAACCTTCAGCCATCCACGCCTAATAGCATGAAGTAATCGATTAATTGCTGTTGTATCTTCTTCAGTCAGATTATGGTATAAAAATAAACTTCTTAGTTGTTTTCTGTGCTCTAGAGTCAAAATGCCAGAGCGATAGACTTGGAATACTAACTCTGCAATTATTACTTCTGGTAAAAGGTTTTGATAGTTCATAGCAGTTCATCATAATATACTATTTATAGTTATAGTATTTCCAATTTAACAATAAATAATTGTGACAGATGAATTAACTCCAAGTGATATTTATCTGGAAAATTAGTGATTTATATCACTATAGTCAAAATAGAATTCTTTCAGTTAATATATTAAGGATAATATTTTTTTATTTTAGTGAAAAAATACAACATAATAATTTTCAATCAGCAATAACTATATTTTTATTTCAAAAAAAAACTTGATCGTCAGAAGCAAATCATACAAAAATGATATTAAGTTAGATGATATTAGCGATAATTAACTGTCTGGATCGGCTATAAATAAATATGGTTCAATTAAAGATTTTGTTTGTCAGTTCTGTCATCTGAAGAGCTACTCTAATGGTTCCATACCTTATGAGTTTTTGTCTTATCTGTTTGCGCAGCATTCCCTAGGAAACTGTATTGGGCTATAAATCTTGTAATTATCAATATCAATTATTATATTATGAAAAAAGCTCAAGTATAATATGGCAGTCATTTCAGTTATCAATTATCAGGAGGCTTAACATCAGGAATAGTCTCTTTTCTCTTGGTTGATTGGAGGCCAGCGAGGAGACCTCGCCATCCCACCCTACGGGAAGCTCCGAAGAGAGAACTCCGTTCCGCTGACGCGAAACGCGACAGCGTTGCGTTACGCCAGTTTTGCGAAGCAAAAGCAAACGACCGCTTTTTATCCCTTTAAAAAGGGAGGCTTTAGACCACAACTTTTCGGTAAAAAATATTGATAAATCTATGATTTGGCGTTAGTAAACTATATTTTAAAATCAGCAAGACATATATGAAAAATCAGCAAAATTCTTATATTAGCATAGTAATAATAGCCACTATACTATTAAATTTCATAATCTTAGGATGTCAAAAAAATAGCCAAAAAATACAGGAATTAGATGACAAAAACAATACAACATTGTTACAACCAAATACTATAGAAGAAGAAAGTAAATTTCAAGCAAGAAGTTTGGCAATTCGTAAGAAACTAGCAGCGGTAGACTTAGAAGAACTAGATAGTTGGTGGAGACCAAGAAAAATTGGAGACCCTCATAAATATCTACTGCCAGTAATTTTAGCCAGATTAAGTTTAGAAGGTACACAAACAGGAGAACTTTATAATCAAGAAAAAACCTGGAAAATTTTATTCCAACTAGATAAAGATAAACCAAGCCTTTATCACTTCCGTAGTTATCTAGATGTGCGAATTTTCTTTTTATTTCGAGAGAAAATGCCATCTGATGTATTAGCATCTTACAAAAGTCAACTACAACGACCGAAAGTCTTCAACTGGATAAAAACTGGAACAGAAAATCATATGTTTATGCATCGTGCATCCGGTTTAGCATTGATGAATGGAAGTAGTTGGCCTGTAGAAGACCCAGCAAGTGAAGCCACAAATGAGGCATGGTTGCGAGCAGAACTGAATAAATTTTTAACTATTGGACAAGGAGAATTTCATTCTTCAGTTTATTATGGATATAGTATTGGTGGATTACTTAATATCTATGATTTTGCTCGCGACCCAAAATTAAAAGAACTGGCAAAAGGTTTACTAGATTGGTATGCAACTAATATGGCACTAAGACTAAGTTGGGGGACTGCTGGAGGTGCGGAAAGTCGGGGTTTCGATCGCCGTACCTGGAATAGTGGGTTAGGTGCAGTAGCATGGATGTGGTGGGGAGAAGGCACTGAAGCTGCAGAAAAGATGACAAATGGTACTGCTAGGTTAGCATTGCCAGCAGCTCTAAGCACATATCGTCCTCCAGAACATCTGCGGTCACTAGCTCTTAAACAAGTGCCACTACCATTTCAGCTCAGAGCAAGTCATCCAATTTACTACAGTTACTCTCAAGGAAACCGCTTATGGGAAAAATTCTATATAACAGAGGATTATAGTTTAGGGACTTTATTAGAGCCTACCCGCAGTTATCAAGTTGAAGGTACAATTAGCGCACAATATGTTACTTATAAGTTAGTAGTGCGCGACCCAGAAGGTATTAATAACGCAGTAGTAGGTTTAGGTGGTACTTATCATGGACCCCAAGCAACTGGACGCAGTCCTGGCGATCAATATGTTCAGCAGAAGGGAGCAGTAATATTTCAATTAATTCTTAGCGATCGAGATTTGCAAGCAGGAGTTCCAGCACAGTCGCATTTAGTCTTGCCAAAGCGTTATGGCGAACCGACAAAATATAAAAATTGGTATATTTGGCGTATTGAAAATATTTGGCTATGTGCTCGACCTTGGGCAAATGAGGTAAGTTTACAACCATTATCTCGGAAATATAAAGATTATCAAGCAATGGTTGCCAAAGGAAAAAAGACTGCTTGGGTTACTGATGTAGCCAGAGTAGCTGATATTGGAGATTTTGAAAGTTTGAAACAGGCATTAGATAAAACTCTGGTTGATGATAGTGAATGGGAGAGTCAAGGGCGTTTGAGTTATTTGAGTTTAGCTGGCGATCGCATAGTTATGACATATCAGCAAGATGGTGCTATTGGGGACGCTCTAATTAATGGGGAAAAAAGAATTTTAAAAAATTGGCCTGTTTTAGAGAGTCCATACGCCAAACAAGAGTTGTATAGTGGGTTACTAGAAGTTGATGACCCTAAGCTAGGTAAATGGCAATTAAGAGGTAAGTTAATGGGTCCAGAATGGGAGTAGGGGAGTTTGGGGAGTTTGGGGAGATGGGGAGATGGGAACCCACCCCTCGCCCCTCCCCCTCCCAGGAGGGGAATGTGGGGAGATGGGGAGATGGGGGGATGGGGAGATGGAGATATTTGTATATTTGCACAATTAAATGTACTTCATATTAATATTCTCCCCAGGCAATGAATTAGCCCTGCTCCCAGGAGGGGAATTTGGGGAGATGGGGAGATGGTAATCAAACATAGCATTACTATTCAGAAATGGTATTACAAATGTCTTATCAAAATAATTGGGTCGCGCCACCCCACCTTTTAAGGCGAAATATTTTTGGAGCGAAGCTCAAACCCCCGTTACAAAAATAACTTCTGTACGTCGCCCTACCGACGCCTCTATCTGACTTCTGACTTCGTTAAATCATGTCCGGATAATGTAGTGATCAAAAAAACTTTCTCTTTCTTCTTCTTTCTTTTATCCTGACTCCTGACTCCTTTGACTTATGACTCCTGAGGACTGACTCCTGACTCCTTTGACTTATAACTTCCGTGAAACAGTATTACGATAGAATTTAACAAAAAGTCACAGAGAGAAAATTACTTATGCTATTAAAGTCAACCACTAGACATATACATATCTTTGCCGGAATTATAGAAAACAATGAACTTGTTCCTGATGACAAGGTACTAACTCTCGATATCGATCCCGATAACGAACTTAACTGGAATGATACTGCTGTGCAGCAGATTAACAGCAAGTTTGACGAGCTGGTAGAATCTTATAATGGGGAAGATTTAACTGAATACAACCTACGTCGTATAGGTTCCGATTTAGAGCATTTCGTGCGATCGCTATTACAATCAGGTCAAATTAGCTATAATCTAGGTGGCCGTGTCAATAACTATAGTCTAGGACTACCAAGAGTAGACATTGACCCAGAAGCTAAATAGCATATTAAAATTTAATCTCTAATATAATAATCTGATAACATCACTGTTATCGGATTATATTTGTGCTCTTCTACTCTGATAATGTTGCAAAAATTGCTTCATAGATATCTGACGATTGGCCATAAATTGACTCCAAGTACCAGGAAAAAATTCCTCTAGAGTTTCGACTAAAGCAAAAATTTCCAGATTAAGCATTTTATAATATAATTCATGAGAATGTTTAAGTTGAGTTAACAGCTCATCTATGTCTATCTTAGGAAGTGGCTGTTTGTCATTAGTTTCTTGATTGGTAAAATTACTAAAAGCACCAGAATCAGAATATTTAGACATGAATGACCTCAAATGACTAAAAACAATATATGATAAAATTATCTTATACAACTGAATAATTGAAATAATATTTATAGTTTTATCAGGAAAACACTTTAGTAATTTAGATATTTTGAGATAGGTATTGAAATTATGCTGAAAAATCAAGAACAAATACCTAATTCAACTAGCACAAATAATTAAAGATAAATCTAATTTAGAAAAGAAATGGCCGAAAGCTGCGAGGACCCTTGATGCAAAACACTATGCCAAAACACTACCTGTGGGCTATAGGTGAAGGGATAAAAACCTATCGGCCAGGAGAAATAATAGTAGATCGTTATCAAGTTCAAGGCGATCGAATACTACTGGATACTCAACCAGAAAAAACACCCCAGATGCCCGAAGAAATTCCGGGTGAAATAGAGCCATATTTGAGATTATTTCCCTATAGACTTCATATTCCTCAAGTTTATGGAATTTTATCAGTAACAGAAAAAAAAAGGACTCGAGAAATTTGGCTCCTAGAAGGAGGGCCAATTGATGCAAATTCAGGAAACTTAATGCCAGAAATAGCTATAGCATGGAAAGATGCTACACCAATGCGACAGTTAAATTGGTTATGGCAAATGGCTCAACTTTGGCAACCGTTGAATGTGCAAAAAGTAGCTTCTAGTTTGCTAAATTCAGAAAATCTGCGGGTAGAAGGACAATTAGTACGCTTATTAGAGCTACAAGCAGATCGAAAATCTTTGACATTACAGCACTTAGGTAGATTCTGGCAGAAATGGGCAAGCAATGCTCATCCAGTAGTAGAAAAATTCTTGAAACAACTGTTTCACCAAATGATTGCAGGTGAAGTCCACAATGCCGATCGACTGATAGTACAACTAGATCTAGCTCTGGAAGTATTGGGGCGATCGCAAATTAGAAAAATTCACATTACTACTGCTACAGATACCGGACCTAATCGTTCTAACAATGAAGATGCTTGTTACCCAGCGAGTAAAACAATGATTAGCTATCCACCGAGTTATAAAACAGTAGCTATGGTCTGCGATGGTATTGGTGGTCAAGAAGGAGGGGAAGAAGCATCAGAGTTAGCAATCAAAGTTTTGTGCCAAAGATTACAGAATATACCCGAAGATGGAGATCCTCTGACTATAACTACAAAGTTAGAAGAATCTGCTTATGTTGCTAATGATGCTATCTATGACCGTAACGATAATGAGCAACGTCAGGGTCGTCAACGGATGGGAACGACTCTAGTTATGGCACTTGCCCATCTCCACGAACTCTACATCACTCATATAGGAGATAGTCGTGCTTACTGGATTACTCCGAATCGATGCCATCAAGTAACTCTAGATGATGACGTTGCAACTCGTCAAGTCAGATTAGGCTACTCTTTATATCAGGATGCCGTCAACCAAATTGCATCAGGTGCTCTAGTACAAGCTTTGGGTATTACGGCCTCAACAAGTTTACATCCAACTGTACAACGTTTTCCAATAGATGAAGATAGTATTTTCTTGATTTGTTCTGATGGTTTAAGCGATAGAAATAGAGTAGAGGAATATTGGCAAACAGAAATATTACCATTGTTACAAGGCAAAACAAATTTAGCTACAGTCAGAGATAGATTAATAGAAATTGCTAACGCTACAAATGGGCATGATAATGTAACAGTAGCTTTAGTGTATTATCAAGTAACTGATAAAGGTCAGATCACAGAATTGTCTCTTCCACCTGTAAAAGTTCAGCATTTAAAAGTACAAAAATCACGAAAAAATTCGGAATTTAATTCATCAGATAGTCAATTTTTCGACAATAAACCCAAAAATTTTCCATATGACTTAGAATATAAAAGTGGGTGGTTTTACTTGTCAGGAATTCTGATACTTCTGGTATTAGGTGGAATATTAGCATATTTTTTAAGTCCCTTAGCAAAAGAATTAACACAGCCATTGGATGTAAAGTCTCCAAAGAGTAATACTTTTGCAGCAAATACGGAAAAGCCTAGCCAACAACCAAATTCCATATTTTCTCCTAGTTTATCTTTGGATATAGGTTCATTTATATTGATTAGTCATAGTGCTAATTCTCGCGAAAGGTTACACGAACCAATTCAATTACTAAATAGTACAAAAAATAAGACAGTTAAAGGCATAGTTAGTGGTGGTAGTATTCTCCAAGTAACTAGAAAATTGAATCAATCAGAAGAAAATTGGTTAGAATTACAAGTTGTTTGTTCAACTGAAACTCCCTCAAATATTGACTCAGAATTTTCTAATGTTTTACTACAAACAAAAGATAAAGGTTGGATTCAACAAGACAAAATAGAGGGTAGCTTGGATGTCATTATTTTGGAAAGAAATTCAGAAAAGCTAGATGGATGTTTTAATAATTAATAATTAATAATTAACAATTAATAATTAATAATTAATAATTAACAATTAATAATTAGGGTTTGCGCTTCACTAGTCTTTCTGTTAAGGTAGGGAGTAGGGAGTAGTTAAGAGTCAGGATAAATGGGAGTTATAGAGGAGGTAGAAGTAACAATTGTCTCTTAATTTTTCTGTCCTACGAAACTTTTTCTGCTAACTTTTTGCACCTTTTTGACCTAAAAGCTGGTACTTTTTCCAGACATAAAATTGCTAAAAGCAATATCAGTCAATGCTTTCATATTTATGAGCGCAAACCCTAATTAATTAGGGCTTGCGCTCATAAAGCTAAAAGTATTTATATGTCAATACTTTAGCGTTTTTGCGGTCCAGAAAAGTGCACCTGTTTCAGTCTAAAACGCTCAAAAAGTTAGTATTTTAGGCGCATAGTTGAACATAAAATCATTCTTACAATTCTTACTTCTACCTCCTCGCTCATTCCCATTTCTCCTGTCTCCAGTATAGCTGTCTCCTATTTACTACCTCTACTAAAATACTTTTTCAGCAAGCCCTAATTATTAGGGCTTGCTGATTAAAGATCAAAGGTTGCACATTAATGTAATAATATTGCCAAAAATTTAGTTTAAACTTTGATAAAAAAACCATTAATCAATTACTATAATGATTGATTAATCCAAAATCCTATTCATAAAAAATCTAAAATAATTCGCCACCGTTCAACGACACAATTTGAATTAAAAAATATCAAGGACTACTAATAGACATCTCCAAAAATCAAAAATAAAATCAATTCTTATCCATAAATCATTAATTATATCATGTCCGGTTGAATAGTTATAAGTTAGAGCTTCGTAGTTGGGCTTGAGCAAGAAGATAGATATTTCAGTGGCTCAAGCCCAACTACAAACAAAAATTTTTTTATCAATAATTATCTGGACATAATATTATTCCTTCCTGTTCCCTGTTCCCTGTTCCCTCTTTTTTAGAGATGTTTAATTTCCATGTAGCTTAACAGCCAATTGGCCATAGTAGCACGACGTGCTTGTACAGGAGTAAATTCTCCTATTTTATAACCTTTAAAACCCAACTTTTGCTTTAGTAACTGTTTATTTTCTTTAGGAATAGAACGAGTCAACTTGACAGTAGGGGGGCGAAATTCAATAAAATTAGGAGGTTCTGGATATTCATCTCGCCACTCTGGTTCTACACCTGAAGAGTCCCACTTATCAGTAGTAGCATCATAGCGATAACCAAGATAATACCAAACTAATTGATTAACAGTATTATCATCAATTTTTTCATCAATAATTGCCTGAATAGTTTCTGTATTCAGTGGTGGTAGTTCAGACATAAAAGCTGACTCCATTTAACTTATTTTTATATGATTATATTATGATATAGCAGAAGGAAGAAGGAAGAAGGAAGAAGGAAGAAGAAAAATTTTGGTATTATGTGAGTTTTAAACTTTTGATATGTCAAATACAGTAATGACAACTGCTATACTTATGAACTAGAGAAACAAAAGAAGAATAAAATGTAGAGGTGTGGAGTACCTCTACCATAATTGAATTATTGCTAGTTAGCTATTTACTTAAGATGCCTTCTTTTTGTGCCATTGATAACATTAAATCTACTACTCGACAAGAATAACCCCATTCATTATCATACCAAGAAACAACCTTAAAGAAATTGGAGTTAAGTTCAATTCCAGCACCTGCATCAAAAATACTAGAGTGAGGGTCGCTGGTAAAATCAGTCGAAACTACAGGGTCCTCAGTATATCCAAGAATACCCTTCATCGGTCCTTCGGCAGCAGCTTTCATTGCTGCACAAATTTCTTTGTAGCTAGTTGACTTCTCGCTCTTGAAAGTTAAATCAACCACAGAAACATCTGGAGTCGGAACCCGGAATGCCATACCAGTCAGTTTGCCTTTTAATTGTGGTAAAACCAGAGTTACTGCTTTTGCTGCACCAGTAGAAGCAGGAATAATATTTTGAGCTGCACCACGTCCACCCCGAAAATCTTTTTTACTCGGACCGTCTACAGTTGGTTGAGTAGCAGTCATAGCGTGAACAGTTGTCATTAGACCTTCTGCCAAACCAAAATTATCATCAATAACTTTAGCAATAGGGGCTAAACAATTAGTAGTACAACTAGCATTAGAAACAACAGTATCTTCGGTAGGCTCGAATTGATCGTGATTAACACCCATCAACAAGGTTTTTACCCTATCTGGATCTTTTGTTGGAGCTGAAATAATGACTCTCTTTGCGCCTGCTGCCAAATGATTTGAAGCACCGTCAAAAGTAGTAAATAATCCTGTAGACTCAACTACATAATCTGCACCTTTTTCTTTCCAAGGTAATTCGGCAGGGTTTCTAATTGATACACATGGAATAAATTTTCCGTTAATTGTCATACCATCATCTGAAGCTGATACATCTCCTGGGAAACGTCCATGAGTTGAATCATACTTTAATAAATAAGCTAGGTTTGGTGGTGGTACTAAGTCGTTAATCCCAACAAACTCGATTAAGTCGGGATGGTTAAGTCCAGCACGGAAAACTAGACGTCCAATACGGCCAAATCCATTGATGGCTACTTTTAAGGCCATGGATACACTCCTTTTAATGAATATAAGTATGACAAATGCTTGATTTGATTAGAACCTATCACGAAGATAATTGCTTCAAATATATTCTTTTCCATATTTTAAGAATTTTTCTGTCAAATGACTTAGGTTTTACGGGAAGCTTATGCTCTATAGTAGGCAACAGCTCATCTGGCAACAGTGGGAAAAATATTTCCCTGTCTCAGGTTTATTATCAGCATAAGTCCTAAGCAACCTATTCTTTGCTATAGATTAAATAGATCAACTTAGCTACTCAGTAGGTCGAGTCCAAAATTTCATACTTGAGAATATTTTTGACAGATAATACTGAGTTTTTACAGAGTTAAAATCAGTATTATCTACACTGTAAATTGACAATTATTTCAGCTTAATAATTGTTCTGTCTAACAAATAATTTTATTTAAAGCGCTATCTACCCGTTTTGGATTTTTTATAATTAGGACTTGCTGATTAAATCTAAAAGTATTTACAGATAAAGGTAAGTGCCTTTTTGGGGCCTTGAAAAAGTGCCTGATTTTCAGCTATTGATGCTCATGCATGTTAATATTTTAGGCTAATAGTTGGGCAGAAAAATCCCAAATTGACAATTGTTACTTCTACCTCCTGGCTCCCGACCCATTTCTCCCCTCCACGGTCGGGGGAGGGGCTAGGGGCGGGTTGTCTCCTACCCTCACCCATAAGACTTTTGAGCACAAACCCTAATTAGGACTTGCTGATTAACTTTCAAAACATTGACAAATAAAGGCAAGTACTTTTTTAGATCGAAAAAAGTGGTCTAAAAAGCTCAAAAATTTAGTATTTTGTGCATACAAGGGCAGAAAAGTCAAGGAATAATTCTTCCGACTACCTCCTCTGAATTAATTCCTATTTATCCTGAGTTCTGAGTTATAGCCTTACCAAAACTTTTTTTCAGCAAACACTAATTAATCATTCTATTTGTATCTGTAATACTGCTGAATAATTGAATAAGCTTAGATGAATTTACTGAAAGAAAATATTTACAAAAAAATCATTTAAATCCCTACAAAATAATTGCAGGTTACGATAAGATGAAGGTATAATTTGAAAAAGTAAGCAATATAAATCAATGAATAATTCATCTGTACAAATCACAACATCTGCTTTAGATTTAAGAATAGTTAGTACAAATTATATTAAAGAAATTACAACTTTTGATGGCATGAATAAAACAGATGTTAAAACTAATAAATTAGGCAAGGGTTACATTCTCAGAGGAAGTACAGATATGACTACTTTTTGCAGAGATGAAGAAAGTAATTTTTCAAAAAATTATCATAATAATTCGAGCGCCAATCTTATTTTTGTTTAATGAGTTATAAAAAAACTTGATCCGATCTCTACTAGGTGATTTTCTCATTCTCTATCTGTTTTAGATTCTCTATCATGTCGTGTCCGCTTAATAATTTGATGACAAAACCTATCCTCTAGCTTCAAAAGCAAATCTCTCTATATCTCCCTGCTAACTTTATAAGTACGCAACCGAACATGATATTATTTATAAGTAAGACTAACTTCATATCAAGGTTGGAAAAAAGTAAAAGCGATTAAGATATGTTGCTATTTCAGTAGTAGCATGACTTATCTCAACGTTGGCCCTTGACCCGCGCTCTCCCGAAGGGGAGCGTCGGGATGTTTGCGCAGCATTCCGCAGGAAAAACCAATCAATAAGAGCGGTTTTTACACATAGTATGCTATAGTAAACAAATCTAGGCTGCTGGGCTAGCAGTGTCAGTCTGTGGAGCGCGCCTTTAGACCAGAAAGAGGTTTGGCCTCGGAGGCAGGTGCGGAGCGAAGCAGAAAGTCCTGAGCCGTGAGGTTTAGGAATCCCGCGTTGTCGCGCCATGTGCAACGTCGGGAGGATGTCAACTAGAATACAAGTAATACCAATTCAAAAAAAGAATATTACGAATTAATTTGGGCAATAAGGGCAAATGGCCATTCGCCCCTACTTTATAGGAGATGCCTCTTGGACTAAAAAGATAAATTCTGACCTAAAAACTGCTATTAAAGCCATTAATTCTGTACGTCGCCAATCCGACTGCTCCCTTACAACTCTATATTTTTAGTTAGGGTTTGCGCTCAAAAGTCTTATGGGTGAGGGTAGGAGACAACCCACCCCTCGCCCCTCCCCCGACCGTGGAGGGGAGAAATGGGAATGAGCGATGAGGTAGGAGTAACAATTGTAAGAATGATTTTTCTGCCCAAATCTTGCCAAAATACTAAATTTTTGAGTGTGAAGAGCTGAAACAGGCGCACTGCAATTCGACCCTAAAAAGGCTAAAACCTTTATCTGTAAATGCTTTGATATTTAATCAGCAAGCCCTAGTTAACTAATCCTAGCAAGATGTACAAAATTTCAAAGGATACAATTTTTCTAAGGGTGACAATCGGAGATGATATCAAAGACTTGGATAGTAAAATGGAGGTATATTAGCGAAACAATTTTAAGAATTGAGAGATTATTTCGCTATTTTTCCCTCTTCCTTCTGCAATAATCCTAGCTCGATCTAACTTTGAGGTGGCTTCTGTCTGACAACCTCATCAATATCAGAATCAGAGGCAGTATTTTCTGTAGAATTAGCTTGATTTTCAGATGAACCATTGGAACCATTTGCAGTGACAGTGTGCTCGCGATCGCTATCTTTAATACCATCATCAACAGATTCATATCCATTAGACAAATCAAGTCGCTCTGACTTCTTAGGTTTTTCACCCTTCAACAACCATCCCTCCAAATTTTTAACAGCAATATATAAATTAGGAGTAATCAACAAACTCAAAAGCGTACCAAACAACATACCCCCAAATATTGCAGTACCAAGAGACCAACGACTACCCGAACCTGCACCAGTAGCAATAACTAGAGGTGTAAAACCAATCAAACTGGAGATTGCCGTCATCTGAATTGGTCGAAAACGCTGCTCTGCCGCTGTAACCGCTGCTTTAGTAATATTTACACCCTTATCCCTTAACTGGTTAGCAAATTCTACAATCAAAATTGAGTTCTTGGAAGCCAAACCAATCAACATCACTAAGGCAACCTGAGCATAGATATCATTTGTCACCACTGGCCAAACAGAACCAGCCATAAGTATATTCGACCGAAACCAAATTGCTACCAAAGCACCCAATACTGCCAGTGGTACCGAGAGCATAATAATTAAAGGGTCGATGTAACTCTCATATTGAGCGGATAGTACCAGAAACACCATCACAAAACCCAAGCCAAAAATAATCGGTGCAGCACCACCAGAAGACTTTTCCTCTAAAGCACTACCCTGCCAAGCATAACCAAAACCAGGGTCTAACAATTCTTCCGAAGCTTGCTCCATAGCAGCGATCGCTTGTCCGGTACTATAACCAGGAGCAGGTCCACCTTGAATTTTCATGGAACGGAAAATATTATAGTGAGTGATAATCTCCGGTCCAACAAAATCTTTAATTGTGACTAAACTTCCCAGGGGAATCATCTCACCATCAACAGAGCGGACATACAATTGATTAATATCATCAGGTTTAGAACGAAACTCAGGTTCTGCTTGAACATAAACCCGATACTGACGTTGCCCTAACACAAAATCATTCACATAAGACGAACCGAAATAAATTTGTAAGGTAGAAAATATATCATTAACATTCACATTTAATGCCTTAGCGCGATCGCGTAAAACTTCAATTTGCTTCTGAGGCTTATTAGCGCTAAATTGACTGTAAACACCTTGTAAACTTGGATATTCTGGGGAATAAGCTGCTCCAATTAATCTATTACCATTATCTAGCAATGCTTGAATAGGCAAATTTCCACTGCGGTCTTGTAACTGAAACTCAAAACCTCCTGTACTACCTAATCCTGGTACTGGTGGGGCGTTCACAGCAAAGGCGTTCACTTCTTTTATTCCTTGCAACGCTCCATTTAATCTTCTGGTGATGCCATAAACAGACTGCTCTGGTAAAGTTCGTTCTTCCCAAGGTTTCAGTAGGACGAAAAACACCCCTTGACTGGGGTTAAGACCATCAAAACCAAACCCAGCAACACCAAAAGAAGATTTGATTTCGTCAATCTCCTCAATTTCCTGTTGAATTTTGGCTGCTGCATCAGCATTATAATTGAGGGAAACTCCGTCAGGAGCTTGATAAATGACGATAAAATAACCTTGGTCTTCTTCGGGAACAAACCCACCAGGAACTAAACCGTACATCCAAACAGTTGCTACTAGACCCGCAATAAAAATCCCCATGACAATGATATTAATGCGAGTGAGAAAGCTGACTAATTTACCGTACTTATCTTGTAACCAACCAAAACTTTGGTTAAAGGTATCAAATATCCAACCCAAGGGTCCAGTAGCTTCTTGTTTTGGACGCAGTAATAAACCAGATATACTAGGAGAGAAGGTCAGAGCATTAAAAGTTGAGCAGGCAACTGCAAAAGCAATAGTCAAAGCAAATTGTTTGTAAATTACTCCAGTGGTTCCAGGGAAGAATGAAACCGGAATAAATACAGCCATCAATACTAAGGAGGTAGCGATCGTTGCTCCAGTGAGTTCCTCCATCGCATCCAATGCTGCTTGCTTTGCCTTCATTCCTTGTTCAATTTTACTAGAGACTGCCTCCACAATTACGATCGCATCATCCACCACCAGACCTGATGCTAAAGTACAAGCAAACAAAGTCAGAGTATTAATTTCAAAATTCAAAATTTTCAAACCTGCCATTGCACCAATTAAAGCTACAGGAATAGCGATCGCTGGAATCAACGTAGCTCGCCAATCTTGTAAGAAAATAAAGATAATCAAAACCACTAACCCTACAGCTTGGAGTAGAGTAATAAGTACCTCTCGCAGTGATACTTCCACGAATAACGTTGTATCATAAGCAACGCTATATTCTAATCCGGGGGGGAAACTCTGACTAAGCTCCAGCATTGTAGCTTTGATTTGATTTGCTGTTTCTAGAGCATTACTACCGGGAAGTTGATAGATTGCTAAACCCGTAGTAGGGTCTCCATTATATGTGGTAACTAGATCGTAATTTTCCGCTCCAAGTTCAGCTCTACCTATATCTCTAACCTTAACCAAAGTACCATTTTCATCGACTTTCAGCACTAAATCCTCAAATTCTTGAGCATTTTTTAACCTACCAATAGCTTGCAGAGGAATTTCATAAACTAAATCTGGTGGCGCTGGGTTTTGACCAATTTTACCTGCTCCCACCTGAATATTTTGTTCTTGCAAAGCATTGACTACATCCTGAGCTGTTAATTCACGAGCTGCCATTTTCTGGGGGTTAAGCCAAATGCGCATAGCATATTTCCGTTCTCCTAAAATTGTCGCCTGACCAACTCCAGGAATACGCTTAATTTGGTCCAAGACATTCAGATCGATGTAGTTACTCATAAAGTCAGGACTGTAGTAAAAGTCGCCATTTTCATCTTTTTCTGAGTAAGTGGCAATCACTAATAGAATATTAGGGGATGCAGCTTCTACAGTAATACCTGTTTGTCTGACTGAATCTGGTAAAGAAGCTTCTGCTTGAGAAACTCGGTTTTGAACATTAACCTGAGCGGTATCTCGGTCTACATCATTAGGGAATACAATATTAATACTCGTCTGACCGCTATTACTGGTGTTGGAATACATATATTTCATGTCTTCAACACCGTTAATTTCTCTTTCTAAAATTGTGGTTACGGTATTTTCTGTAGTTTGAGCATCAGCTCCAATATAGGTTGATGATACTTGAATTTCGGTATTAGCTAATTGTGGTAATTGGGCAATGGGCAACAATGGAATTGAAATTGTCCCCACTAATATAATTATGATTGTACAAACTGTCGTTAAGACAGGTCGTTTAATAAAGGTGTCAGCAATACTTAAAAGCATAATTAATATTGATAAATGTTTGCTACAAATAGCTAGGATATTTATTAGGAGTCAGGAGTCAGTCCTCAGGAGTCAGGAGGAGAAAGATAAGACAAGATGAGCTTAGTTATGGCAATTGGAGAATTTTTTTTATGTCCAATTGAACGGATTTGATATTATCAGTACAGCAACAATTTAACTTCTGACTTCAGCTTAAGACATTCTCAAGGTCTCAAATTTAGTCACAGCAGTAATTTAACTTCTGACTTCTGAATTTATTTGTCATATAGAACCCCCGATCGTATCTTCATAAATATTAATTTAGCTAGGAAACAGGAGACAGGAGACAGGAGACAGGAGTTCATTAATTGATAATTGATAATGGATAATTGATAATTACCTCGGGTTTTAACCGTTACGGAATTGAATATAAGGAAATATTATTTCTTCACAGGAGTCGATAGTCGGACAGCTCCAAGACCCGCTCTTATCAGAGCCGCTCCGAAGATCGCCATCCCACCCTTCGGGAAGCTACGCAACGACCGCTTTTTTTCCCTTTAAAGGGGAGGCTTTAAACCAGAATTATTTAATTATTAATTATTAACAGGACTTACGCAAAGGCACTATTTATAGAGGAAAGTAACTGTTGGACAATAGTTTTGAGCGCTATATATAGCGTATCTGCGTAAGTCCTAATTAATAATTAATAATTCGGTAAGAGGGAAGATGTGAGGAGAAATAATACAAAAAATTCAACACTCCTTCAGATGATTTTTCCTCAAAATTGATGCGCCAAAAGACTTGACTACCATAATTATATAGCTATCAAATGGGTTCTATAGAATCCAGTTATATATATAGACATCTCCACCAAAAGAGGGATAGGAAGAAATAATTGATAATTTCTGTGCGATAATTGATTTGATTTTTCGGCGTTGGTAATTTGAGGTATTATATCATGTCCGGATAAGAGCACGATAGAACTCCATGACCTTTACGCTACCCGAAAAACTTTATCCTTCTACTTGGGGTTTCTTCTTCTTTCTTCCCTCCTGACTCCTGACTCCTAAGTAATTAGGATTAATATCATACACTAATTTACCAACGCCGATTTTTCATGATTGGATATGTCTAGTTATAGCAGTCGAAGCAAAGGTTAGGACAGTTAACGAAGTCAGAAGTCAGAAGTCAGAAGTCAGAAGTTATTTTTGTAAAGGGAATTTGAGCAACTCTCCAAAAATATTGCGCCTTAAAAGACGGGGTTGCGCGACCCTTATGATTTTGATAAAAAGCTTAAAACTCAGACAAAGTAATACTTTTCCTTCTTCCTCTCTTGGTGCGCATTCCCTCTCTTGGTCAGCATTCCCTTGCGACTGTCGTCGTCGCGGGGTCGCACCGCTTCTTTCTTCTTCCTTCTTTCTTCTGCTATATCAGTTCTCAATTTTTTCAGTTATATCATGTCCAGATAAGCAGTTGCCATTACTAGCGCGGAGATTATTGCTCCTCTCAAATTTAGTCACAGCAAGATTTTATATGAAATACAAAAAATTAATTAGACATCTCCTCCAAAAGAGGGAACAGGGAACAGGTAACAGGGAACAGGTAACAGGGAAGAATAATTGATAATTTATGGATAAGAATTGATTTTATTTTTAATTTTTGGAGATGTCTATTGTGCAAATACACGAATTTCTCATACTCCCTTACTCCCCTACTCCCCTACTCCCCCACCTAATTATTCTCAGCGGGATTGCCCAACTCAGAATCATCAGCAATAGGTATACCATTCCGGAGTTTTACCACACCTGAAACAACTATTTTGTCAGTGCCTTTCAATCCCTCAATTACTTGATAAGCTTGACCTTGAATGCTTCCCAACTTCACAGGTTTTTGAGTGGCAACCAACTTTTTCTCACCATCCATGATTTTCTCTTCTGCAACAAAAACAAAAGCTTGATCTCCGATCCTTCTGACAGAAGTAACCGGAACAGTTAATCCTTGTTTTTCCTCCCAGATAACTCTTGCTCTTACCTGCTGGTTGGTCTGTAGTTTCTTTTCCGCATTGTTATATATTGCTTTGACTAAAACAGTTTGAGTTCCTTGACCTGCATCTGGAGAGATAAAAGATACCCGACTGCTACCAATTAATTGACCTGTCTGCTGACTTAATAACTCAACTCTTGTACCCAGTCTAATTTCAGGCAGTCGGTCTATAGGAATATTAATATTAGCTTCTAAAGTATTATTGTCCTGAATAGTGGTTAGTTCAGTTTGACTATCTACATAATCACCCACTTTCGGTCGTACATTTCCTACCACCCCACTAATCGGAGCAAGAATATTGTAATATTGTAACTCTACTTGTTCTGCCACTGCATTTGCCTGAGTTTGTTGTAGTTGACCGCGAGCTTGAACTACCTGACTTTCCTGAGAGGAAATTTGTTCGTCTTGAGCTGCTATTTGAGCATCTAGAGTTTCAATACGACGCTGCAAATCTTTTTTAGCACTTTCTACCTGTGCTTTAGTAGCATCTATAACTTCTTTTTGAGCTGCTATTTGAGCATCTAATGTACTTGTACGCCTTTGTAAATCTTTTTTAGCACTTTCTACCTGTGCTTTAGCAGCATCTATAACTTCTTTTTGAGCTGCTATTTGAGCATCTAATGTACTTGTACGCCTTTGTAAATCTTTTTTGGCACTTTCTACTCGTGCTTGTGCTGCATCAATTTCTTGTTCTATAGCATCTATTTCAGCTTCAGCTTGTCTAATGTCGCGGGTAGCTTGGTCGAACCTTTCTTTCGGGACAGCTCCTTCTTCATACAGGGTAGAAAATCTTACTTGTTCAATTTTTTGGTATTCTAAAGTCGCTTCTCTTCTTTCTTTTTCAGCTCTCTGTGCTCGTAAAGCTGCTTCGGCATCTTCTAATTGTGCTTCTTCTGATAAAGAACTTGATTCAGCTAGTAATCTATTTAGTTCCTGACGCTCTGACCTGAGAGTTGCTTGAGTATTTTCTAAATTAGCTTCTTCAGACAAAAAACCAGATTCAGCTAGTAATCTATTTAGTTCCTGACGTTCCCTCCGGAGATTCGCTTCAGCATTTTCTAAGTTAGCTCTTTCAGAATTTAAGTCTCTTTGCGCTATTAGTTCTCTTCTATCGTCCCTCAAGGCTCTTAGTTGAGCTTCTGCACTATCCAATTGTGCCTGAGCTGAACTTATCTGAGCAATATTACTATCAAGAACTGCCTGTTGTTGAGAAGGATCTATTTGCAGTATGGGGTCTCCTTTTTGAACTCTATTACCCAATGATACAAATACTTGGCTTACTTGTCCACTAACTCTTGGTGTAATAGTTGCTCTTTCTTTTCCTTCTACTGTTGCGATATACTCTGTGCTTTCTGCCACTTGAGTTTGATCGACTCTGGCTATTTGAACCGCAGTAGGTGGGGGTGCTACTGCTTGTGGTGTTCCACCTTCACAGGAGCTTAATAGAAGGGCAGATAACAGCAAAGGCCAATATCTAGCCTGGTTGACTAATTTACTATCCATTGGTATTTAGTTCACTGTTGACATCCTCCCCAGCCTAAAGGCACAGGAATTCCAACCGAGCCAAAGCTCCTCGGTGGGTTGACGTTTTGCTGGCGCAAAGATCCGCTAACATCGGCTGCTGTACCCACCCCTCTTGCTCCCCTCCCGGGAGGTGATGGGGGTAGGTTACGCTTGCCTCCGTGTCCATTATTTGTCTCTGGACTGCCCGCCTGCGACAAATAATAAAAACATAACATATGTATTCAAAAAAAACAACTAAAAAGTCGCCCGCTTATAGGCGAGGCTTTAAACCCAATTTTTCGGTAAATTTGACATCCTCCCCGGCCTAAAGGCGCGGGGATTCCTACTGAGCCAAAGCTCTTCGGCGGGTTGACGCTTTGCTTGGCATAGCTGTCGCGCTTCACAGGGTGCTGCTTCCTTGGCGGTAGTCTGATGCTTCCCTCCACGTCCGCGCACGAGTTTCCGAGTGCCCCCCGGCAACTAATAACAGTTTAGCATATATCCAATTCACTTGCATGCTCAAATAAAAAGTCGCCCGCTTATAGGCGAGGCTTTAAACCCAATTTTTCGGTAAATTATCTTTTTCTCTGGGTGCGCTACCAGGTGCAATTGGCGTCGTCGCGGGGTCGCACTGCTCTCTTGGTCAATTGGATATAGCGAGGGAACCCGCTCTTATCAGAGCCGCTCCGAAGATCGCCATCCCACCCAACGGGTGCGCTGCGCTAACGACCGCTTTGTCAAAAGGACATTTCCTGCATTTGTCTTTTTATTGCTCTTACTATTCGTAACATTCTTTTTTGAAATTGTTATAACACCTAAGACTTAACACCTAATTCTGTGCAGCCTCAAATAAAATTCGTATAAGCACCTTTTTTAAAATCAAAATATGTAGCAAAAATTTTAGTATTTAATATAATTTAAACCATTTTTTATGGTATAAATTACTATAGCAGTATTTCCTAATAAAGGTTATAATTTACAAGACTTGTCTGTTAAGCTTAAATATTGTGAAAACTCTGACAAGCATTTGATTCAAGTATTCTAGAAAATCAAAAAAATCATCAATAACTTGATTCTTAAATCTTGAATAGTGATAATTCAATTGACTGAGAACTATTAGAACTATATAAATATATGGAAACTGCAAATTTTTTGACTTGGTTACTCTTTTTTGGATTGATAAGTGGCATTGGTATTGGTACTATGATATATGCTTATCGTGGAAAAGGTAGTATTTATGTCCTATTTACAGAATTTATCTCAACATCTTCATCAATACCATCAGAGGTAGAAGTAGATTTTCAACAAGGATGTGAGGCTTTTCAACAGGGAAATTATCAACAGGCAATAAATAAGTTTACTGAAGTTATGAAAAATAATTCAACTATTGCTGAAGCTTATCATAATCGGGGTTTGGCTTTTGCTAATCTACGTCAAGATGATGAAAGTGTAGAAAATTTATTGCGGGCTGGAGAATTATATATAGAACAAAAAAATCAAGATGCTATAGTTATTTTGAAAAAAAATTTGGAGTTATTAAAGGCTAGAAAAGAAGCTGGTTTCGCTACGGGGAAGTTAAAAGTTAAAAGTTAAAAGTATTGAAAGGAGGATTATATATAGAACAAAAAAATCAAGATGCTATGGTGACTTTGAAAAAAAAATTGGAGTTATTAAAGGCTAGAAAATAACCTAGGAAAACTCTAGTTATAGGGAATAGGAAATAGGGAATAGCTCATCTGGCAACAGCTCATCTGGCAACAGTGGGAAAAATATTTCCCTGTCTCAGGTTTATCTATCAGTCTATCTCCTAACCAACCCATTCTTTAAGCTATATAATTTAGTTTTTTTAGGAGTTATATCAAATCCATTTGATTGGACATAAAAAAAATCTCCAAAGCAGACGTAATTAGGACTTGCGCTCATAAATATAAAAGTATTGACTGATATTGGTTTGAGCAATTTTAGGTCCCGAAATTGTACCAGCTTTTCGGTTGATGGAGAGGAAAAAGTAAGAATGCGTGGGGTAATGATGAGAGAAAAACTAAGGGGCAATGATGAATGACTACCTCTTCTACAACTCCCCTAAATCCGCTCCTCTTCACTACTCCCTACTCCCTACTCCCTACTCCCTACTCCCTACCTCAACAAAAAGACTAGTGAAGCGCAAACCCTAATAATTAATTATTAATAATTAATAATTAATTATTAATTGTTGAATCCCCTCAATAGTATAATTAGTATTCAATAGGTATTTTATTTTTTAAGGGGGTAATCATGGGATTAGGTATTTTAATTGATGGTAAATGGGTATCTAAACGAGAACAAGAAGATTCTGAAGGTAGATTTATTCGCCCCAATACCACATTTCGGAATAAAATTACAGCAGATAATTCTAGTGGGTTTAAGGCAGAAACAGGACGTTATCATCTATACATTTCTTGGGCTTGTCCTTGGGCACATCGAACTGCTATTATGCGAAAGTTAAAAGGATTAGAAGATGCTATTGGATTGTCAGTTGTAGCAGCAGTAATTGACCAAAATAGTTGGGAATTTTCTGATTCTGAACTGGGATGTATTCCTGATACTATTAATGATACTAATTATCTTTGGCAAGTTTATCTGAAGGCTGATGCTAATTATAGTGGGAGAGTTACGGTACCTGTACTTTGGGATAAGAAAAAAAATACTATTGTTAATAATGAATCCCGTGAAATTATTCGGATATTTGATACTGAGTTTAATAGTCTTGCTAAAAATGACCTAAATTTGTGCCCTGAAGATTTAAAAGATACCATTGAAAAAACTCTTGATACTATCTACCAACCAATTAATAATGGTGTTTATCGGGCAGGTTTTGCTGGTTCTCAATTAGCTTATGAAGAAGGAGTAAAAGATTTATTTGCAGCTTTAGATTATTGGGAAAATGTATTGTCAAAACAACGTTATTTGTGTGGCGATCGCTTAACTGAAGCTGATATTTGTATGTTTACTACTTTGCTTCGTTTCGACCTGGTTTATTATGTTCATTTCAAGTGTAATTTACGTCATATTTGGGATTATCCAAATCTCTGGAATTATCTGAAAGATATTTATCAATATCCAGGGGTAAAAGAAACTTGTAATTTTGACCATATTAAACGGCATTATTACATGAGTCATCCTAATGTTAATCCAACTAAAATTGTGCCAATTGGTCCGGAGATAGATTTAGATTCTCCTCATAACCGCGCATCAATAAACATCCCCACAGAAGCTCCTGAAACTATTATTCCACCGTTCTAAAATTAGCATTTCCGGAGAGGTTTAATTTCAACAATTAATAATTAGGGTTTGCGCTTCATTAGCTAGTGAGCCAACTCCCCGTAGAAAAAAACTACCTAACCTCTCTTCAAAACCAGGAGCAGCTATATCAATTCCTCCTCCTTTTGTTGAATAAAAACCTACTACAGGATCTGAATTACCAACCGCTTCCAACCTGGGGAAAAGTCCGGCATCGGGTAAACCATCCAGGTTACGGTCGATGCCAAAAGTTACACCCAAGGATGAAAACTGATCTGTAATTGGCATATTATCTACAGCTACACTGCCATCAGGAAATTTACCATCTACAGGTTCAAAGTTAATCAGAGATGTTGCATTAACTGAATGATTGGGCAATACACACGCAGAGGTGGCTACCACAATACCCATCAATATTTGTTTGATTGCACCCATAATTATTCGGTCAAAAATACAAAGTTAATTTTCCCTATGATATGTTCTGTTTGTCAAAGGTTTTGACTTTTATGCACTAATACCAGAATCAATATTTGAAAAGTTTTAATTATCAATACCAGTTTCTAATTTTAAAATTTTCAACTTTGTCATCAATCCCTGACAAAAAGCAGTAAAAAAAATTCCAACCACTCAACATAATTTCAATACTTTCAGCCTTTTTTCTCGATCTGTGTGATATGATAAATTAAATATAATCCATAGGTATTTACTGCCTAATACAAATTTAAAGCTGCAAATACTGATTATTTCGTTGTTTAAAGCAGCGATCGCCTCATATACCTCCAAGCATAATGAACTAATTTTCCTCAGTTGGTCTAAGCATGAGTTGACTTATTAACAATCATATAGTACAGTAGGCAAAAAAAATTAATTAGGGCTAGCCGATTAATTATCAAAGTATTGACAGATAAAGGTTTTAGAGTTTTAGAGTTGAAAAAAGTACCAGCTTTGGAATGGAAAAAGCTAGAAAAGCTAGTATTTTGGGATGATTATGGCAGAAAAATTGAGAGACAATTCTGACTCCTACCTCCTCGCTCATTCCCCATTCTCCCCTCCTGGGAGGGGGAGGGGCGAGGGGTGGGTTGTCTACTGTCTCCTGTCTCTTGTCTCCTACAAAGAGCAAAAAGACTTTCCATACGCAAACCCTAATTAACCTATTAACTATTGCGCTTTGATTCCCTCAAAAATACAAAAAGGTTAGCGCCAGCTTATCCGTTAGGATAAACCCAACAGTAGTAAGGCGCGTGTTGGGTTTCCCTTCGGGAAGCTCCGCTAACACTACCGTTCAACCCAACCTACATTTTTAGGCGTGTCAGTCCACTACTCAGTCTTTTGACTTTTAACTTCTAACTTTTGAGTTCTAATTCAATGGTGCATTACAACGGATTGCTAAATACCTTGGCCGTTCGCCCCCTACTCCCCTACTCCTCTACTCCCCTACTTCCCGACTCCCGACTCCCCTACTCCTCTACTCCCCTACTTCCCGACTCCCGACTCCCCTACTTCCCGACTCCCGACTCCCCGACTCCCCGACTCCCTACTCTTGAGTACAAGCATCATAAATTCTTTGACTATTCTCACTTAAATCGCCCAACCATTTTTGTCTGACTCTTTGAGCTTTTTTATTATGAGCAAGAAAGTCATTAACATACCTTTTCCAACTATAATTTTCTTCCCCTCCAGGAAGTATGAAGCCATAACCAGCGCAAAATGGACGGCCATTTTGCTGAGGAGTGAGTAAATTATAATCGTCCCCTAACTCAGAGTTCAGTATAAATAATGAACCCAACAAAAGAGTTCCATCGCTAGCAAATCCATTAATTTCACCATCCAATAAAGCTTTTACCCCTTGTTCTCTGCTTAAATATTTATTATCAATTCGTTCATTAGGATAAGTTGTCTTGATATCATTTTCATTAGTTGTATTCTTAACTACACCAACTACCCCCTTACCCTCTTTCAAATCTTCTTCTTGGGTTTCTTTGTTGACTAATATTTGTGTTGCTGTAATAAAAAAAGGTGTAGAAAAATTAACACCATACTTTTCTTCACGTTCAGCACTAATAGTATTAGGGCCACACTCCAAATCTACCCTACCACTTGTTACCATATCCCAACGACTTTGGGTAGTAGATGTAACTAATCTTACCCTGATTGGTTCGAGTTGATTGGCACTAAGATGTTCGGCTAAAGCATAGGCAATATCTATACAATATCCCGTCCATTCTCCATCATCTCTGAAACCAAACCAAGGAGAATCTCCTCTAACTCCCACAAATAAAAGCTCTCTTCTAATAATTGTTTCTTGTGTTTGTGCTTGACTTATTTTTTGAGGAAAAATAGTTGCCAACAATGCTAGGGATGAAGCAATAATAATTTTTAGTTTCAAGTTCATAATTGTCAGTTTTAAGATTAAAATCTCCAAACGCTTCGAGTAACGAATACCAAAATTGGGTCATTTTTATCATTATGTTCTGGTTGTGTTTCAAGGAAAAAACCAGACGTTATATCTATATTATTTGAAATTCGATAACTGTAGAAAATTTGAAATTGTATAGAGGTATCTGGGTCATCTTCACCATTGTCAATATCAGTCACTTTTGGCTGTTGACCAACCGAAAGACCTAACATTCCATTTTCAAATACTAAGTCATCTATAGCTACTGTTACTGCCCAATGCCAAATATCCGCTTCATCCCCTTCGCGCTCCCCCGCTTCTGCTTCAGCATTGCTATAACCAACCCAACCAGAAATAGTAAATGGTGCCCACCGATAGCTAGTTTGAAATCCAAAATGGTCTGCTGAAGTTGGCACTCTACCAAAAGGTCGTTGAGCATTTTGGCTACCTGTAAAACCTGCTACATTAACTAAATCTGCCGTATAATATGCTCTGACATAAGCAAAAGAAAAATCAAAATCTAGGGTTGGTGAGACTGTTAACTGAGCATAAGCACTGTTTGTACCATTAAAAATTCCACCACCTTCATTTGGATCGTTGACTCTACCCGTACCACCACCAGGACCACCTCCGAGATAGGCCAAATCTAACCTGAAGTTATCATTAATTTGATAACTATAACCTAAACCAGCACCCCCTACCTGAATGTATATAGTAGGGTTGTAAGCTGGATACAAAGCTAGGCTTCCTATACTACCACTGATTAATTTAGGATTAAGAGCAGGAGCCATTAAATCGAAGTCAAGTCCAGCAGCTCCTATATAAAGACTCATTTCGTTATTGAGGGGAAAAATATAGTATACTTCTGTTAGTCTCGCTATGTCGTTAGGTGGAGAGCCTGAGTTCAAGAAGGTCATAGCAGTACCTGTATTTACTCCAGGGAGATCTCCAGCTCTGATCCTCGTTCTGAGGAAGTCTTTACCAGTAAAACTGGTATCGAAGTTAAATGTCAAGGCATGACCAAACCCCAGTTGGCTATCATCGGCACTCACGGTAGCGCCATCTTCTCCATCATTACCAAAGGCGTCATATAGAGCCATTACTACTTGCCCTTTTAGTAAGGTTGTGGTAGAAAACTGATTAGCTTCGAGAATATCTGTCCGTGTTTCTAGAGCATTCAGGCGGGATTTAGTATCGGCTATTTCGACGGCAAAATCTGCTTGTAATCGTTGGCTTTTTGCTAGGTCTTCTTGAGATATATAACCTTCACCGAATTCTTCAATTAGACTTTGAATAACTTCTAAACATTCGTTGAGGTTAGCAGCAAATTCATAACGACTGATGGCTCTATTTCCACCAAATGTACTATTTGGGGCGGCCAATAGACAACCGTAGCGTTCTGCTAATCCTTGTAAGGCACTATAAGCCCAATCTGTTGGTAGAACGTCACTAAGTTGATTGACAGAGTTAACTCGTTCTAGGGGGGGTGGTACTTCAGGAGGTCGATCGAGTTGGTTGTATTGTTCTATTTGTCCTAAAGTATCATCATTTTTGTCTGTGACGATAGTTGTTTTTTTTTGGTCTAGCTCTTCAAGTGGTTTTGATTTCTGTGGAGGTTGTTTGAGTGGGTTGTATTCCTCTATTTTGTCTAAAATTTTAGCAGTTTGGTCAAGACCTTCACTTGATTGTGGTTTCTGGGCTTTACTACTTGGAGTAATGGATAAGACAAATCCTATGCCTAAAATGAATGGAAATACTACACCATAAAACTTACGTCCCATATTTTCAATTTTATAATTTTATTGGAAGTACAAAAAGCATTATTATGTTAATATGGTTTGTAACATTATTAAGTAAATATTTATCTTTATTAGGCTGTAGGTGTTAAGTGATAAATCGTAGGTGTAAATTCAAGACCTAACACTGGAAACGAAGCAGAAATTTGGGATATTCCTTCAATAACCCTTCAATAAAAAATTTTGGGCATTGCTGAGGGGAGGGATGAATATCAGCGGGTATCTTGCCTGCCAGAAAATATCAGGAACGGGCAAGATGCCCATTCCACAAAACTATTAAAATCATCCCCCATTTATGCGATGCCAAATCTTGATTATGCTTAATTATCTGGACATGGTATAAATACTCTCTAAATTATTACCAAATTACCAACTCTTCCTTCTTCTTTCTTCCCTCCTGACTCCTGACTCCTCCGTAGTTATTTATTTATCACTGTTCAACCGGACATGATATAATAACCCACCACCAAAGGGGGTGCGGAAAATTGTTTGGAGTTATAAGACACGGAGTAGCGTCATCGAAGACTATCCATAAGCAATTTTTCCTTCTGCCTTCAGCTCCCGCTGCCTTCTGCCTTCTTCAATATGAATGACTCATCAAAAAAATACTATATTATCAAGAAACCAGAGGAAAATTGTGAAATTTTGCTTAGTACACAAGTCGAACAAAAAAAAGACCCCGACATTGTAGCAACATGGGGTCCATTTAATACTGTTGATGAAGCGATCGCCCGTCGTGTAGGATTGATTCGAGCGGGAAAATGTCAACCAAAATAATTATTGCTCTGCTGATTAAATCTAAAAGTATTGACAGATAAAGACTTTAGCCTTTTTGGAGTCGAAAAAAGTACCTGGTTTTCAGCTCTTCATGCTCAAAAAAGAGCGTATTTTAGGCGCATAGTTGAGCAGAAAAATCAAGGGACAAAACGCCCGCTCCTACCTCTTCGCTCCCGATCCTTTTCTCCTGTCTTCCCCTCCTGGGAGGGGGAGGGACGAGGGGTGGGTTGTCTCCTACCCCTACTAAAAGACTTTTTCAGCAAACTCTAATTAATAGAATGAATTTATCGCTGCTTCATAAAACTGATACAAAGAGTCACATCGATGCGACAAATTGATGTTTACTTCCTGCTTCTTGTGAGGCCGTCGGCGGTTACTCATCCACAGGCATTAACGGTCAAGCCAACCGCATCTCTACACTCTATACTTACATTTAAGTCTTTGTCAATTAACATAACTAAAAAAGTCCTCAAACCCTTACTACGCCGTTTTAGCGTAGGAAGCGGGATTTCAGGATAGGTCTACGTCTATATAGATAGACTGCCAGAAATGCGAATAGCAGGGATGAGTGCAGAAGATACAAATTTCACCCTCATTACTACTTGCCTGTGAGAACTAGCGTATTATGTCAATAAATTGCGCAAATTGTTAACTAAGTCGAAACTCTACTTTTTTGTTGACTGAGCTTTCTTATTTTGAACTTTTGCAATCTCTTGATTCAAAATTTCCAACGCTTTTGCATATTGAGGATCGTCAAGAGTACCTATTTTGTCGCGACTTTTCCGCAAAGCCTCTTTTTGTTCATCTGTCAGAGAAATTTCTACATCTGGCTTAATTCCCTCATGGTTAATATCGCGACCGCTTGGGGTGAAATATTTAGCGATCGTCACTGCTAACCCTGCACCTTTACCCACACCACGCACAGACTGCACCAACCCTTTACCAAATGTCTTAGTACCCACTAATGTTGCCCGTTGATTATCTTGTAGAGCACCGGAAAGAATTTCACTTGCACTTGCCGAACCCCCATCCACCATAATCACCAATGGTTTATCTGTCAAAGACCTATTAGTAGCCTTTTGGCGATCGGTAACACCACTACGGTTAACAGTAGAAACAATATCTCCACGTTCGAGCCACATCCGAGCAATTTCTACGCTAGCATAAAGCAATCCACCAGGGTTAGAACGTAAATCTAAAATATAACCTGATACATTCTGAGTCTCTAACTCATCTATGGCCTCTCGCATTTCACCAGCAGCATTAGCGCTAAACTGATTTAACCGGATATAACCAACTTTGCCCAGAGAACTTTCTTTCTGAGAATACTTTACAGGATGAATTTCAATTTTAGCTCTGGTAATAGGAAACTCTATTTCCCGACCTTCTCGTTTAATGGTTAGAGTTACTTGAGAACCTATGGGACCGCGAATCAAACTTACTGCCTGATTTATATCCATCCCCTCAGTGCTTTGACCGTCAATTTTGCTAATAATATCTTTAGCTAGAATACCTGCTTCAAAGGCCGGAGTATCCTCTATTGGTGAAATTACTACCAATTTTTTTGTATCCTGGTCTTGAGTTAGTTGAATACCTACACCTGTGAGTTCTCCAGAAGTGTCAATTTGCATATTTTTAAACTCTTCCGGGTCCATGAAGCGAGTATAAGGGTCTCCTAACTTTTCTAGCATTTCCCTAATGGCATCATAAGCTTCTTCATCAGTTGTATAAGTTTGATCGAGATATTCAGTGCGAGTAGCTTTCCAGTCTACTTGATTGAAAGTACCATCAACATAAGTTTTATCAATAATTTGCCAAACTTGGTCGATTAATTCTTTAGGATCGTTATTATTTAATGATGCTTGAGAGGAAAGATGAATACCAGCACCTATGACAGTAACGCCTGTTAACATTAATGCTGTTGCACCAAGAATTAGCCCACGTTTTGCTATAACCATTTGTTTGTTTGTTGAATTAATTTATACAATAATTACTACATCACTACTACGCTTAATTTAGCATAAGTAATATAATGCTTGGAGTTAGGTTCTTTGATATGTAAAAATCAAGAAGGAAAAAGGGAATCAGTTCAACAATTAATAATTAATAATTAATAATTAATAATTAACAATTACCTCTCCTTGGAAAGAAGAGGATTGACGCGGAGCGTGAAAATTTTTTCTTTTCTCTTGCTCGATAGGAGACCCGCTCTGGACAGAGGATCTTCGCTAACGCTAACGCTAACGCTAACGCTTTACATGTTGTGGAGCAAAACGCCATCCCACCCTACGGGAAGCTCCGCTTTTTCCGTTTGTCATGCTACGCAAACATGTCAGCGACAGCCGTTAACGTTTGCGGTAGCATTCCGTTAGGAAAGTTGTACGCCAGCAAAACGACCGCTTTTCTCCTTTAAAGGAGATGCTTTAAACCTTAATTATTCGGTAAATCTTCATCAATAAATTTAGGTTTTTTAAATCCAATACTGTATTTTGTTTTTATGGTGTATGTCTAGAAAAAAATATTCTTATCTAACTTTAGGAGCTTGGTCAAACTTCAGCACTAATACCTTATTAACAGATATCAAATTATGAAAATTTATAGCAGTCGAAGCAAAGGGTGCGGATATTTCAAAAGCTTAAAATTCAGACAACGCCAGATTTTTCCTTCTTCCTTCTTCCTTCCGCTATAACTGTTTATTTCCGTTCTTAGAAACCTACGATTATCTACATAAATCTATGATTTTCTATAAATAATCATTTCTATTCCTGCTTCACCCTGGCAACGTCGGCGCCTGTCCAGTCCACAAGCTGTCACGGAGGAACTGCCCGCCAAAGCTAGATTCAAGCTAGCATTTAAGTCTCACAGGCAACTGAAACCACAGTGTTCACACTTAAACACTCTCTCAGATAAAGATAGAGACTGCTTTACATTTCCACAGTTAGAGCAAGTTTTAGAGCTAGGAAACCATCTGTCAATAATAAACATCTCCAAAAATCAAAAATAAAATCAATTCTTATCCATAAATTATCAATTATTCCCTTCCTGGGAGAGGGAGGGGCTAGGGGTGGGTTGCCTGTTGCCTTTCGGAGCTGTTGCCTATTGCCTCTTTTCTGGAGATGTCTAATGGTTAGCTTGGAACCATATAACACGCACTTGTACTCGTGCCTGTCTACGAAACTCATAAAAACCCATATCAGCACCCACACCCACCCCTCTAGCTCCCCTCCCGGGAGGGGATGGGGGTGTTTTTAGCCCGGCCATCATACCTGATACATTTAAGTCTTCACCCACCCCTCTAGCTCCCCTCCCAGGAGGTGATGGGGGTGGGTTGTGATTTTTAGCAAGATTTGTAGTCAGCTTATGCAATATATCTTTTCTGATGTTAGCTATCCTGTTATGCAATTGAGCTATCTTGAGTTGAGCCTTCTTCCAGTTATTAGACAACTTGGTTTTATGCTTGTTTAGGTATTGCCACCGAGAGAGTTTAGCTTCTAACCTTCTGTAAGATTTAGCACCTTTCCAACGGAGATGCTCCGCTTTTTCCTATGGAAATGCTGTTTGCGGAGCATTCCGGTACGGAAAATGCCGATCGCTAGTTAACCTAAGGAGTGTAATTAAAAATACACTCCCTATTAAATTACAATTATAAACTAGGGTTCAACCCAACGCCCATCAGTTTTAATTAAATTAATTAATTCTTCAACACCTTGAGACTCAGGGACTTTTTTAATTTCTTCCCGGCCACGATATAAAGAAATATACCCTGGTTGCTTACCTACATAACCATAATCTGCATCTGCCATTTCTCCAGGGCCATTGACAATACAACCCATAACAGCAATGTCCAATCCTGTTAAATGTTTTGTCGCCTCTCGCACTTGATGCAGAACATTTTCCAGATTAAATAGAGTTCGGCCACATGAGGGACAGGCCACATACTCTACCATTGTTTTCCGCAGGCCCAAGGCTTGGAGAATACTGTAGCAAACTGGAATTTCTTTTTCGGGTGCTTCAGTTAAAGAAACGCGAATTGTATCTCCTATTCCGTCTGCCAAAAGTGTAGCTATACCAGCAGTAGACTTAATCCGACCATATTCTCCATCACCTGCTTCAGTTACACCCAAATGAAGAGGATAGGCCATATCTAGTTCGTCCATCCGTTTGACCATTAATCGGTAAGCAGCAAGCATGACTGGTACCCGCGATGCCTTTAGAGAAATTACCAAGTTGTAGTAGTCTAAGGATTCACAAATTTTGATAAATTCCAGGGCAGATTCTACCATGCCTTCTGGGGTATCTCCATAAGTAAATAACATTCTTTCTGCTAAGGAGCCATGGTTAACTCCAATTCGCATGGCTTTATTTTGGTCTCGTAAAGAAATTACTAAAGGTTCGAGGGTTTGGCGGATTTTTTCACCTATTTCCTCAAATTCTGCTTCGGTATATTCGTTTCTGCCAGATTGAGGTTTCTCGAATACATATAAACCAGGATTAATTCTGACTTTATCAACGTGCTTGGCAACTTCTAGGGCAATTTTCATGCCGTTATGGTGGACGTCAGCTACCAATGGTACGGGTTTGTAGGTCTCTGTTAATTTCTGTCTAATCTCTGCTAAGGATTTTGCATGGGCCATACTGGGAACGGTAACGCGGACTATTTCGCAACCAATTTCATGTAAACGACGAATGGCAGCTACGGAACCGTCAATGTCAAGGGTGTCTTCATTGATCATTGACTGCACTACGACTGGATGGCCACCACCTATAGTTACATCACCGACTTTTACTGGACGGGTTTTTCGCCGATGGATAGTTGTGTCAAAGGCGGGTTGATTTGCTGGAGTTTTGGTTGGTTTGGGTAGAGTTTGCATAATATATCGTTATATTTCTGTAGTGAAAGGCTCAGTAATAGATTTTGTCCTATATTCAGATTGCCATATAATAGTTCAATCTTATTAGTCAAGAGTCTAAAATTAAAAGTCATATGGATATTTGAAAAAGGCGAGTGGCAAATATGAAAAATGTTAGTTTAGTTCTTTTATCTACGTTTTAAGTTTGCATCAAGAATGCCAAAACGCTACACCGAGAGAACAATCTTTTTGGTTGATTTTCTTTTCTAATATAAAATGAGAGGCTTGAAAATTTAATTATTTGGTAAAAGTCCTAACTTTTTGATAACTATAGTGTTTTTATTTAAAATGCAAATCTAGATTGAGTTTTTTTCTGATAAAAAAAGTGCGCCGTTCGAGTAACTTATATTATTATCTTTGCTACTATTTAATGCTGTTTTCCCTCCTTTAATATTTTCTATTCCCTATTTCATAGCACTTGGTCTCCACATCCCAGAACAAAACACTATATCGGGACTTTAGTCAAAAACATCTAGAAAATAAACTCAAAAATTTATACCAATTCCCATGCATTAATGCTTAATTTAGGTAAGACTTCAGTTATTAAGTAATTAAAAATAGCAGAATAACTTTTTTGCTAATTAGCAGCTCAGTTAATGTTAATTATTCATATCTTTAACTTCCCCTCCTGGGAGGGGGAGGGGCGAGGGGTGGGTTCCCTACTCCCCTACTCCCCTACTCCCTATTCCCTTTATTCTCTATTTATTCAGTTACAAAATTATCATAATCAGCTTCAACTTGTTCTGCATATTTAAAGGCTATTTCACGCACTAATTCTCTAAATTCTTCATGCTTACCATCAGTAATTTTTTTTACTTGTTTTTCAAAGGAAGTAGAAACTAATTTTTGATCAAAATTTTTATCTGCTCTGGCATGGTCGGTAGCCAGAATTTTTCCCCATTGTTGAGCAACTTCTATAAAACTGTTTTTATCTGTTAAATTTTTAATTTTGAGAGATTTTTTATAGGGAGATATTTCTCTAACAGAATAATCACCAGAAAAATCTCCATCAATAGGATTATTATCTACAAGTTTTATCCATCCTAAAAAATCATCAGCGTCTTTAATCAGTGCTTTATAAGCTAGAGCATGGCGTTGAGCACTATTGTTAAATATTTTCCTATAATTAATGCGGTCATATAAGCTGAACAATTCATAAATAGGTGTCGGTTGAAACTGATGTTTAATATCTAGGATATGATCGTCATCTAAAGCATCAGTTTTCCCTTCTATTAATACATAATAACGTGGTGTTCCTAATGAACCTAATCCGGCATTTAGTCTTTGGGCAACATCTTTAACTTGAAAATATTCTGGGTCATAATTTAGGTTACCGGAAAGGGTTTTACCATAATCTAGCATTCCTGATTCAATAGCGTTTTTAGCATCAGTGGCAAGACCTAAATTTTCACTGGAAAAATCAAACATTCTTTGATTTTCTATAACTTTGCTCCACTTATCTAACATTCCTTGTCGTGTTTTTTGAGCAGCTTTTTCTATAGTTTTTTTCACCTCTCCTTTAGTATTAGTTTCTGTAAAATATATTTTAGTTTCTTCATCATTTCCTACATAAGAAGCTAAGGTATCTAGATAAGTTTCACTAAAGCTATCAACAATTTCTTCTTGTTCGGATTTAGATAGGTTAGAATCATTCGTTACTAAAATAATACTGGCTGCTAAACGCCATAAATCATATTGATAATCAGCAATAATTGATTCGTCAAAATCATTCATATCGAAGATAATTTCTCCTTTATCGTTATTAAAAGCACCAAAATTATCAACATGACAATCTCCTAAAATCCAAGTTTTTGTATTAGCATTACCAAATTTTATGAGTCTACTATCATTGGCAAAATCTTGCCAAAATAAATGATTTGTTGCTCTATAGAATGCAAATTCTGAATCTTGCATTTGAGCATATTTTTCATTTTTCAACTGTTGTTTTTCTACAGGATTTGCATTTTCTAAAATTAAATCTGTATTTAATTCAATGGATTGCAATACTTTTTGTTCACGCCGACTATTATCAATAGGTTGAGCTGAAATATTAGAAGATAGCAATAGCCAATTTATGATAATTAGGGTAGTTATTACTATTAGGCTATTCCCGATTGTATTAGTTAATTGATTAATCATTATTAGAGTAATTTGAGTGACATTAATTATATCAGCGGGTTAGCGTTAAAAATTATTGTTATGCCAAGACAGGTAGGGTGGTCGTTGGATTGGTAAAATTACAAAGGGCACAAGGAAATAAATTTTTGACAAACTTTCTTTTCGTCAAATACTTAAGTTTTTTTGCGGGTTATTCTTCTTATTTAGTAATATTCGACGCACTTATAAGTAAGCATTCAGCCGTCAGCCATAAGTTATCAGCTAGCCTCCTCCGGAGGAACTGCGAACTTCAGCTATTGCTTTTAGTTTACGATAAAAGCTTTATTAATTGTCTTACTACAAAAGTTGGTTCTCTTGACCTTAAAGTCTATATTAATTTAAACACTGTTCTTAAAGAGAAAGTCTTGTTGCTGAAAGCTGATAGCTGTTTGCGCAGCATTCCGCAGGAAATGCTTACAGTTATAAAGAAAATATCTTAAGAATCGGGAAAGAGGAAATAGTGGTAAATATTTCAGACTTTATTCTGTCTATTTTTGAGGATTTTACAAATCTGACAATAATTACTACTTCCCAAGTATATTGGAAAACTAAATAGATAGGTATAAACAGGCCATAGAAAGACCTAAAAAATATGAAAAACAAAAAGAATATTACTCAGAAAGAAAAAAAATCATACTAGAAAAAGTCAGGTAATTGTGTTGCCTTCAGGTAAAGATATTGTTTATGTAGAATACCGCTTTTTTTTTCTCCATGAATTTAGTGGCTTTATACCTTAATTTTTCGTTCAACAATGTAATAATTAATTATTAATTATTAATAATTAATTATTAATTATTAATTATTACCTCTTCTTTTCAAGGAGAGGATTGACTAATCATGAAAATTTTTCTTTATTATCCCCTTAAAAGGGGAGGCTTTAAACCACAATTTTTCGGTAAAAATGAATGAATATCAATTCAGTAAAGTATTTTTCCTACTTTTGCCTTCTGAAATTGCTATAAATAGATGTAAAATTCATTAATATCCATCCAGCGAGCTAGAGAAATTTATAAAAAATCTTAGATTAGCACAGTGAATAATCTGATAGTTAAAGAAACATTTGCCCCTTTAGCTAAAGAAGTTAGAATTTTTTTGCTCTATTTATAGCAATTACCAAAAATAATACCACAAAAAAGAAATTGGAAATTTATGCCTCAAAGGAGAATACTCAATTCTATTGCTTCCCTATTTCTATCATTGTTGACCTTCTTATTATTTCCTATTTATTGAAATTTATTTGATTATTTTTGCTTTCTTTTCCTGTCAATATAAGGAGGTAAAAATTTGGTTTCCTCCTCCTCATAAATAGTATATTGCCAAGGAACATTAATATCATGAGTTGTACTCTTACCATTGTAAGAAGATCGACGTTGGGGTTGAGCTAATAAAATAATCATTCCGATTAAAATAATGCCACCACCAAGAAGTAAAATAGCTAAGACAATTCCTCCAATAAACCACAATATGCCTTTTTCTAAATAATTCGCAGAACTATTTGAAGAGCTTCTGCTATAATTATCCATCCCCTGCTGTAGACTCAAGCCAGAAATCAAACGTTCTTGTTGCTGGACTTGAATCAACAGTTGGTCATTTTGTAGTCTCAGTTGATCTTGTTGTAGTTTGAGTTGTTGTGTCTCTGCCCATTGTTGTTCTAACTGAGTTTTCAACTGTCGCATATCAAGTAATTGCTGCTGTAGTTGAGTTTTCAGTTGCTCATAAGCTGAACGTTGTTGTTCTGATTGATTTTTAATTTGTTGTTCCAACTTATAGTCCTTAAAGTCAGGAACTGAAGGGACTGAAATTGGTGGCGGTGGTAATGGTAGTGGCTGAGGAGAGACGGTTACTAAAGGAGAAGGATATACTTTTGGAGAAGGGGAAAATGCGATTGAGGGAGAGGGAGATGGTTTTGGCGCTTCCGTCCGATAATCAGGAGAAGACTTGCCAAATACAATCCAACCCATGAGCAAGAGGACAATCAATATCCCCGTCAGAATACATCCTCCTATAAACGCTGCAGTCTGATTCATTATTTAATTTCACTTTATGGTTAAACCAGGACTATTTGACAAATCATATAGAGTATCTATTCCCTAATGCCGATTAATATCATAACCAAGCTTATGCAACAAACATCAAAAACATCACTACTGTCTTACATCAAGTCAAAATGTTTCAAATGTTTAACCTTCTGTTAAGAGTAGGATATTTTGGGCATACTGCACTACTTTCTAGAAAAATTAATATAGAAATAAGGAAGTTAGAAGAAAAAATGCAAGGATGCTAGGAAATCTCAGGGTTATAGTAATCTTCAGATTTGACCTTTCCAACTTCATCTAGATCTTGATTTATACAACCTTGTCTTTGAGCATATTGACAAACACGAGCCCATAACTTTGCTTTAGTACCAGGTGGTCCAGAAGAAAACAACACTCGATCTCCACCTACTATTTTAACTAGACAGACTGGGCAAATTTCTTGCTGATTTTCTGACATTGTTAATTATTTACTGTTTAATCATAAATTGACTTATAAGTATATAACGCTTTTTATTCAATTTGGCAAATCTCATATCTAGCAGATGTAATATTTTAGGAGGAAGGCACATTGAGGTTTTTCTGGAAAATCTCAAATTTCAAGTTATTCATTAAGTTTTTTATTGGCATATAGAATTTACGTTTGAAATGTGAATAGAGAATTAAATCTTTAAATAAAACAACTATAAATAAATCAAATTGCTTTAAAATATTTATGTTCTCAACAATTCAAAAATAAAGTCATACTAAATCCTGTTGATATGGGAGCTTTATTGCTAATGAGAAGGTAGGATGTAATAGACTTATGCCAATTCCCATGCATTAATGTTATACTTAGGTAACACTTCAGTTATTAAGTAATCAACACAGGTAGAATAACCTTTTTGCTAATTTAAGCCAAGTTAATGTTAATTATTTTTATGTATGGGCGTTAACGATAGTTATGCGAAGCTAACGGCCGTTTACTAAGGTAGAACTGCCGCTTTACATGTCGCGGAGCGTTAACTGAGTTGTGCGCTAGCAAAACGCCCCTACTGCTGTACGGATGTTGCATGCAACGTCCCTACTTACTCCTCTACTCCCCAGCTCGATAAAATGTAGAAAAGTTTTTGAGAAATGGTATTGTAGAAGGTCGATCAGTACCTTTTTATCAACATATCTTTTGATCAACATATTTGGTATAAAAAACAAAAAAAATTACCCTTTTTTCCTAATTTTGCCTATGTATTCTATACAAGCATTCTAATAATTTGCATAACATATATGAATTACATAAATAAAATCAATCATTTACTTAAACCATCTGTTAATCGCACTAATTTAGTTATCGATCTATTTGCTGGATGCGGTGGTTTATCTCTCGGTTTTGAAGCCCAGGGATTTGAAACTTATGGTTTTGAAATGGATGCTGATTGTTGTGCAACTTATAATCAAAATTTAAAAGATAATTGCGCTCAAATTACCCTAAATTCAGAAACAGAATTACCTCCTGGAAATGTAATAATTGGCGGTCCTCCTTGTCAACCTTTTAGTGTTGGGGGAAAGCAAAAAGGTTTGAAAGATTCGCGAGATGGTTTTCCTATTTTTATTAATGCAGTGGCAAGATTGAAGCCGGAAATTTGGTTATTTGAAAATGTAAGAGGATTACTTTATCGTAATAAATGGTATTTGGATGAAATTACTCAAGCACTTCAATCTTTGGGTTATATTATTGAGGTTAAATTGTTAAATGCTGTTGATTTTGGCGTGCCTCAAAATCGTCAACGAGTAATAGTTATTGGGCATAAAGGTGAGTTTAAATTTCCTCAAGTTTTAGACAGAAAAGTTACTGTTGGAGAAGCTTTGGAAAAAATGGCATTGCACGCGCTTCCGGAGTCAAAATTTCTCACTCCAAATATGGATAAATATGTGGCAAAGTATGAAAAAGCTTCTAGTTGTAAACAACCTCGCGACTTATATTTAGATAAACCTGCTAGAACTTTAACTTGTCGAAATATTTCGGCTCCTACTGGCGATATGCACAGGATAAAATTGCCAGATGGGAGAAGAAGACGTTTATTTTTAAGGGAGGCAACAAGATTACAAAGTTTTCCTGACTGGTTTGAATTTATAGGAAAAGAAACCAGTTGTTTTAATCAGATTGGAAATGCAGTTCCCCCTTTATTTGCTTTTCATTTGGCAGGAAGTATTAGGAGTTACTTAGAATCTGAGAAAAGATTCTCACCAGAGGAAATTTCACAAAAAATTATTCCTGTACAATTATCATTACCTTTTTAAGAAATAAAAATGTCTGAAATTTCTCAATATCTTACTAAGTCGGATAAGTATGAACAATTTAAAAAGTTAATCAATGAAGCATTATATATTGTTAGTAAGTTTGGTGTACCTCTTGAGGGAATGACTCAAAGACGGTTGGAAAGAATAGCAATGGCTTTTTTAGCTGTAGCCAACGTTAAGAAGACTAATGAATGGGGAAAAATTGATAATTCTCATACTTTAATAACTAGGGAAATTATTAGGTACTCGGATATTCATTTTTGTACCTTTATATATAGATAGCTATTGAAAATTATTTTATACAAGAATATTTTTTATGATACAGGTTTAAAAACTACTCAATAATATTAATAGCCATTTGTTTTATTCTAGTTATTAACTCTAAAATATTATTATCTTTGTCATATTTTCTAAGCATTACTCTTAAAGTATCAATGCTATAATCTGAACTATAATAACTGCTAATTAATTTTCTAAAATAAGCCAAAGAAATTAATTCCTTTTGTTTTCTGATTTTATTAAATTTATCATCACTTTTTTGATCGTAAATATTATCTAGATGATAATAATTATTAGGGTCTGTGGGAACTTTTAAAATCTCACACAAATATTGGTTCATCAGAGGATGGCTTGAAGTAATTAAAATTGTTTCATCTATATTTGCTTCTATATTTGCTTCCTTTTTTAAGCTTTCTTCCAATAAATATAATAATTTTTCTTCCCTTGTAACTTCATCTTGATTAATTTCTTCATTTTTGATCTTACTATTTTCATCATTGCTTTTATGTTTAATTTCATCTTCCATTTGATTTTCAATCTTAGAAACACTATTAATTGTATTTAATCCAAGTTTCAGTGCTTCAAGTAAGAATGTCTCTAAAGACAAATTTGCTTTATCTTGAGGTATTAAATCTAATATTTCTGAAGGTATTTCTAGATTCATCATAATATTTTGGATTAACTATACATAATTAAGCTTGAAATTAAATAGTTATCATAACACATAATGAAACGAAGTGGATGAAGTACAGCAAAGTGAACAGTTTTTTTTTGCACAATTGATTACAAAAAACACTATTTATATGAACAAATATCTGAAAGTTCTTATGACGATATTCGCCGGAAAGATTTAAAATTAATCGTCCTCGCAGGAATTATTATTCCTAGTGCTGCTAATCCAAATTCAGCTAGAAATGATGGTACAAGATCTTTTGCTTTAAATCCCGATATTGCTAATCTAGTTAAAAATTTTGGCTCAAATAATTGGGAAGAAGAGGTTGATATTTTTTTAGCTAATCGAGTCACTCTAGAACAACAACTTTCTAGTCAACGAGAAATAAGTTTAATTCCTGTTAATTTTCCTTCTGGTAAAGTCTTAAATTTTAGTCCTGGCAAACATAATGAATTACAGAAAGCAATTATTGAAAGTTTTTTACCTAGATATGGTTATGGTGCAGAAATTTTATATGTCGGCGATACAGCCAAGAAGTTTTTACATTTAGAAAAAAACAAACTGAAAAAACTAAACTTTTTTGAATTATCTAATGGAGAATTACCCGACATACGACATAGTAGCTTACTCACAACAGAAAAATTGGATTTATTTGATAGAAGCTGTTCATAGTTCAGGCGTAATTTCCAATGTACGTTTATTAGAATTGAAAAAATTGACAGAAAAATGTCAGGCTGACATAATTTTTATCACAGCTTTTCTAGACAATAGTACTTTTCGCAAGTTTGCGGCTGATATTGCTTGGGAAACAGAAGTTTGGATTGCTGATGCACCAGACCATATAATTCATTTTGATGGGGAAAAATTTTTAGGTCCTTATTCTCAAATAACCGATACTTGAAAAAAAATTATGACTGAAATTAACTGGCAATTATTCTGGATATTAATGATTTTGCATTGTGTTATTGGTACTGCTGCTGCTTTTGTGGCAAAAAGTAGAGGTAGAAATTTTAATATTTGGCTAGGTTGGGGTTTATTGGGGGGTACTATTGCTTTGATAACTGCATTTTTGATGCCAGATAAAAATTTAGATTGACAAGAAAATTAATTAGTTGATAATTAGAAAAATTTACCTAGATATAGACAGAGAGAAAAGTTGAGAGATATTACTCTTTACTTACCTATAAAAATTTGTCTGCTTTGGAATAGCTTTGATATTTTGAGGGATGGAATAAGTGAAAGAAACTAGAAAGCAATTTGCGGAAGTAATTATAATATTTAGCCAAAAAAGTAGTTGAATAAAAAGTCATGCGTAGGGGCGAGCAGATCCTTATAGTTCCTATGATATCAAAATTTTTGTGCAGATGCAACCGAAAATCCTTTGACGCGCGATTTTTTAGAGCTTAAGACAATGAAAATATTTGTGGTTTTCCACGCTAGGAGGGATGGATGGAAAGATTTGATGAGGGAAAAACAAGCATATAAAATTCCTAGAGCTTCACAGGATGAAAATTTCAACAAATATCTACTTACCTCTAGGTAGACCAAACATCTGGTGAAATTATCTGATAAATTGGCGACTATCTATATTTGGAAGTGAAATTTTCATCTGCTCCGAAAACTGGTAAAAAGTCGAAGGGAGATAAGAGGCGATCGCTCCACTTTAACAAATATCTACTTGACTCTAGCTAAAGCAGATATTCTGGAAAAGTCTCTGAGAAATTTTCGACTATCTATAGAAAGAAGTGAAATTTTTATCTCCTCAAAAAACTGGTAAAAAGTCGAGGGTAGACAAGAGGCTATCGCTCAACTTCAGAAAATATCTACTTCCCTATAGAAACAGCAAATGTTCTGGAGAAGTCTCTGAGAAATTTTCGACTATCTATAGAAAGAAGTGAAATTTTTATCTCCTCAAAAAACTGGTAAAAAGTCGGTGGTAAGCAAGAGGCGATCGCTCAACTTCAGACAATATCTACTTACTTCTAGAAAGAGCAAATATTTTGCGAAAAGTTTCTGGCAAATTTTCGGCTACCTGTATATAGAAGTGAAATTTTTATCTCTGAGAAAACTGGCAAAAAGTCGAAGATAGACAAGAAGTGATCGCTCAATTTCAGAAAATATCTACTTATCTCTAGGTAAAGCAAAAATGCAGATATCTGAGAAAAATCTCTGACAAGTTCTCGACTACCTATATATGAAAGTTAAATTTTCATCTCTGAGCAGAACTGGTAAAAAGTCGAGGGGAGGCAAGAGGCAGTTGCTCCACTTTAGAAAATATCTACTTACTTCTAGATAGACCAGATATTTAAGAAAAGTCTCTGACAAATTTTCGACTATCTATATATAGAAGTTAAATTTTCACCTGTGAGGAAAACTAGCAAAAATTTGATGGGAAGCAAGAGATAGTTGCTCCACTTCAGAAAATATCTACTTAGGGTTTGCTGAAAAAGTCTTATGGGTGAGGGTAGGAGACAGGAGACAGGAGAAATGGGAATGAGCGAGGAAGTAGTCGGAAAAATTGTCAGAGCGATTTTTCTGCCATAATCATCCCAAAATACTAGCTTTTTGGGCTTTTTGAGCTGAAAACAGGCGCACTTTTTTAGACCAAAAAACGCACTTACCAATATCAGTCAATGCTTTGATATTTAATCAGCAAGCCCTACTTACTTCTAGATAGACCAGATATTTGAGAAAAGTCTCTGACAAATTTTCGATTATCTATATAAGAGTGAAATTTTCATCTCTGAGAAAAGTCTCTGACAAATTTTCGACTATCTATATATAGAAGTGAAATTTTCTACCTGTTCCAAAAACTGGCAAAAAGTTGAGGGAAGCCAAGAGGTAGTTGCTGCACTTCAGAAAATATCTACTTACCTGTAGGCAGAAATGTGAAAATTACTGACTGAAAAAATTCATACTTCAGTAAATCTCAATTTTCCTCCACTTTGGGCGGATATTTTTCCAATACTTCTCGCAAATATTTCCCAGTATAAGACTTTAAATTCTCTGCCACATCTTCCGGCGTTCCACAAACAATTATTTCTCCTCCTTTATCTCCACCTTCCGGACCTAAATCTATTACCCAGTCTGCACAACGAATCACATCTAAATTATGCTCAATTACCACAATCGAATTTCCCTTATCTACCAACCTCTGCAAAATATTCAATAACTGATGAACGTCATAAAAAGATAAACCAGTTGTTGGCTCATCTATTAAATAAATAGTTTTTCCAGTTGCCCGTCGAGATAACTCCGAAGCTAATTTTACTCGTTGAGCTTCCCCACCAGAAAGAGTCGGTGCAGACTGACCTAATTTGACATAACCTAACCCCACATCTAATAAAGTTTGTAATCGACTCGCCGCCCTCGGAATATTTTTAAATACTTCCAAACCTTCCTCCACAGTCATATCCAAAACATCAGCAATTGACTTATCCTTATATCTGACCTGCAAAGTTTCTCTGTTATATCTTGCACCCTTACAAACATCACATTGCACATAAACATCTGGTAGAAAATTCATTTCAATTACATTTACACCTTGTCCGCTACAAGCTTCACATCTCCCACCTTTAACATTAAAAGAAAATCTTCCCGGTTTATAACCTCTTGCCTTAGCTTCAATAGTTTCAGCAAAAATTCCTCGAATTACATCAAATACTCCTGTATAAGTTGCCGGATTTGAACGGGGAGTTCTACCAATAGGTGATTGGTCAATTACAATTGCCTTATCTATTGCTTTTAATCCCTTGATTTTTTCCAAATTTTTCGGGAATGGAACTTTTCGACTTAGATGATTTTGCAAAGCCGGATAAAGTAATTCGTTAATTAAGGTAGATTTTCCCGAACCAGAAACTCCAGTAATACAGACAAGTTTTCCCAGAGGAATTTCTACATCTATATTTTTGAGGTTATTTCTATGACAATTTTTCAACAGTAGAGACTTTCCATTTCCCTCTCTTCTTTCCGGTGGAGTAGCAATAACTTTTTTGCCAGATAAATAAGCACCAGTTACCGACTCTTCAGTTGATAATAATGTCTGAAAATTCCCCTGAGAAACTATTCGCCCCCCATGCACTCCCGCCCCCGGACCTATATCAATAATATGGTCGGCTGTTCTAATAGTTTCTTCGTCATGTTCCACAACTATTAATGTATTTCCTAAATCTCGAAGTTTGATTAAAGTTTGCAAAAGACGACTATTATCTCTTTGATGTAAACCAATACTTGGTTCGTCTAAAACATAGAGAACTCCTGTTAAACCAGAACCAATTTGTGTTGCTAATCTAATTCTTTGCGCTTCTCCTCCAGAAAGTGTCATTGTTGCTCGGTCTAATGTTAGATAATCTAAGCCAACATCCAACAGAAATTGTAATCTTGCCCGAATTTCTCTCAATACTAATTCGGCAATTTTTGCTTGCCGTTCGCTCAGTTGTAAATTATTGATTTTCTCCAAACATTCCCGAATCGAAACTTCTGTAAAATCTGTAATTCTGTATTGCCCGACTTCTACAGAAAGTGCTTCTGGTTTTAATCTTTTCCCTTGGCAAGTTTCACAGGTTTGATTGACTAAATATTGTTCTAATTTTTGTTTGATTAAATCCGAACCAGTCTCCTTATATTGCTTTTCCAAAGTCGGGATAACTCCAGGATAGTAACGATAATCTCCTTCTCCATTTTTCCTTTCTATCCAAATAGGTTCGTCGCTACCTTCAAGTACCAACTTTTGCTCTTTCTTGCTCAATTTATTCCAAGGAGTTTCTATCTCAAAGTCATAAGCTTCAGCCAAACTATAAAGCAGAGAAAAATAATAAGGATTTTCCTTATTCGACCAAGGAGCGATCGCTGAATATAAAGGTGCATTAGGGTCGGGTACGATTAAGTCCGGGGAAAATTGCTTCAGACTACCCAAGCCGTGACAAGTAGGACAAGCACCGTAGGGAGAGTTGAAGGAAAAGAGTCGCGGCGACAATTCCTCCATCACCGCTCCATGTTCCGGACAGGCAAAATTTTCCGAAAATACTATTTGAGTATGAGATTTTTCTATTTCTGTATCTAGTTCCTGATTGGAATTCTGCGAATTATTAGCAGATTTAGAATTAGCTGAAGTTGCTATTTTTGCCGAGGTTAGGTTATACTTATTAAAACTCTGCACTGCACCTACCTCTGCTGATGTATTATTTACTACGTCAACTAAAGCAATTCCAGTAGATTGACGTAGACAAGTACTAAGAGAATCTGCTAAACGTTCTTCTATACCTGGCTTTTTTATAAGTCTGTCAATCACAACTTCTATCGTATGTGTATGATTTTTATCTAAATTGATGTTTTCAGCAATTTCTACAACCTCTCCATCAACCCTCAAACGAACAAATCCTTGAGCAGCTAAACTAGACAAAAGTTTCTTATGAGTACCCTTTTTGCCTCGAACCACGGGAGCTAAGATATGAAACTTAGTCCGGTCCGGAAGAGCCATAATTCTGTCACACATTTCATCTATAGTCTGTGGGGCAATATTATGATGGCAGATGGGACAATGAGGTTCTCCCGCTCTACCAAATAGTAATCTCAGATAGTCGTAAATTTCGGTGACGGTGCCGACGGTGGAGCGAGGATTATGAGATGTAGATTTTTGGTCGATGGAAATGGCAGGGCTTAATCCTTCGATGGAGTCTACGTCTGGTTTATCCAGTTGTCCGAGAAATTGTCGGGCATAGGCACTGAGAGATTCCACATAACGACGTTGCCCTTCGGCGAAAATTGTGTCGAAGGCAAGGGAGGATTTGCCAGAGCCAGAAACTCCTGTGAAGATAATTAGGCGATCGCGTGGTAGTTCGAGGTCGATATTTTTGAGGTTATGTTGTCTAGCACCTCGGATGCGGATGGTCATTTCAGTTATCAGTTATCAGTTATCAGTTATCAATTATCGGTGAACTGCTAAATTTTTTCCCACCATCAAATCTTTCCATCTATCTCTCCTCAGTGGAAAATTACTAACGTTTTCATCTTGTGAAGCTCCGAAAAAATTAGTTGCCTCAAAGGATTTTCAGGAATCTTCCCCATGAGCAATGGCAGAATATTTTCATTCTGTTAAGTACCCATAAGTATATGCTTGTTGTTCTCGAAATTTTTCCATCCATTCCTCCCCAGTGAAAAATTACCAAATCTTGAACAATACTTGCTCGATAATTTCTTTTTTATGAATTAAGCCTCCGAGTAATTCGTCATTTTTATCTGGATGTTTGTCTAAAACTAGATAGTAATTTTCTGGTATTTCTATTTTTATTTCGTCGCAATCTTGAGTCGGTAATTTCAGTTATCAGTTATCAGTTATCAGTATTTCCGGATGAAATATCTGGCTTAAAATACTGAAGTTTATTTTTTTCATTCCCTGAAAATGAGAGACTTGATACCTTGTTTTTCGGTCAAAACATTTTTCTTCGTTACGCCAAAAATCTATTAGATTTCCTCTTTCTAAGTTACGTCGTTTGCAAGTCAATTATATTGCTGAAAAACCAGTTTTTTGTTTATATAGCTGAAGTAAATATTTTGGTTATTGGAGTGATACTGTTTCAGGGAAGTTAAAAGTCAAAAGTAAGATTTTATATAGTCAAAACTTCGGCGCTAGAGTAATTTAAGAAAATTATTTTAAATCTTAAAGTTTAAAACTATTAACCCCAAAAAATAATAATTCTTAGCTAGAAATTTTTGTCTGATTGAGGAGGTAAAAAAGTTATCCGTTATAGCTAACAAAATGTTGACGCAAAGAATCATGGATAAAGCGAAAACGACCTCCGACTTGTTGAATTAATTTTCTCTGAGCAACATATTTCAAAAATTTTTCATAGTTCCAAGGAATTAAACCATTTTGCCAGAGAATTAGTCTTAAACTAAAGTGTTGAATACATGGTACGCCTCCAGTTGATCAACCCATTATTACTCCTAAATATAAGCTAAATATTAGTGAATTTTGCAAAAATGTATTGTCTGTAGCTAAGGTGTACAAGTAGGGAATTAATAAAAAAAATGGAGTAGTTATTATAGAAATATATAGAGAATTTTTTAGTGATTCTTTAATTCCTTGGTTAGGAGTATGCTTTAATTTAATGTCTGTATTTAGCCCTAAAATCAGCCCTCCAATCAGCCCAAAAATCAGCCCATAAATCAGACTTTTCTTGATTGCTTGCCAGGAAAAGCTGAAAACTTCTTGGCATTTAATGTCTCCTGCCTTAAAAATCAGCCCTACAATCAGCCCTAAAATCAGCTCTAAAATCAGCCCTACAATCAGCCCTACAATCAGCCCTCCAATCAGCCCATAAATCAGCCCTCCAATCAGCCCAAAAATCAGCCCATAAATCAGCCCATAAATCAGCCCATAAATCAGCCCATAAATCAGCTTTTGAGCATTATTTTTTAACCAACTAGGCTGGATATTTTCAATCAAAAACTCCGTTTGATTTTCAGCCTCTAACCGCGTTGCTAAAAAAGTTAACCAATGCCTAGTTTGCTTTTCAGAATAGAACAATTTTTCACGTTTTTCCACTTTATTACGCACTCGTTGTAAACATTCATCAATATAAGCTGCAAATAATTTTTCCTCATCATAAATAGGCTCCCCTTGATAAACAGTAACCATAATATTCAACAACAAAGGAATATTTGCCAACTCCCACATTTGAGAATTATTTTGAATCACTTCCCACAAATCAACCTTACCCAAACCTTCCAAATAACGATAAATTTCCTCTCCTTCAGGAGACTGCAAACAATAAGCACCATTCAACTTTTCCAACCTAATATTTCCCTCTTGATATTCCTCATCCCGACAACAAACAACCAAACAAGTCCGAATATCCTCCCCAATAAAATCATTAATTTTCTCAATACAAAGTCGCTGCCGAACTAAACCTAATTCATCCAAACCATCCAACAACGGCAGAATTTTTCTATGACTTAATAAACTTCTGCTAATACTAAGTCGGCGATCGCTCATACTATAAAATTTTTTCAAATACTGAATCAACCAATCTTGAATAGATAAATTATCCTTCTGCCAATTAGACAATTCAAAAATCACAGGAACAGGAGCATCAATATCATTTTCTGCCTCCTCAATTAACTCTTTTGCCAACCTCAATAAAGTAGTAGTTTTTCCCGATCCTGGTTTACCCATAATTAATAACTTACCCGCCACATCCTGCCGATAAAAAACATCAATAATCTTAGTTTCAGGAGGTAGAGAAATTATCTTTTTTCTCTCAAATCTACCAACAGCTTCCTTCTGGGAAAACATCGGTAATTCTAAATATTGATTTACCAACAATTGATTTTGCTGTAGAGAATCTTCCAGTCGTTTAACAACTTCAACCTTAATTCCTTTCAGAAGTTCCGATCTAACTTTTGCCTCCCGATCTTCCGGGCGAAAAAAATTCAGAAAACCTTGAATAAAATCGGCAAAATTAAAATTATTAACATTTACATTTTCATTGATAATAGCTGCAACTTTACCGTGATCTTTAACATCCCTAATATTTTGACTACCAATTCTAGCTGAATCATTTTGGTACTTATCTTTATTTCCCATACTTAGGTAAAATTTCCCCATTTCAACCAAAAAGTATAGTTAACTGAGCAGCTAACTATACCTTCCATCAACAAATTCCTGAAAGATTTATTTATAGTAGTTATTAGAGTAGTTAGGGCATTCTCAAACTGTCAAATTTCTTCACAGCAAGAGTTTAACTTCTAACTTTTGACTTCTAATTTCTAGCTTTTGACTTTAGCCTGTCAAATTTCTTCACAGCAAGAGTTTAACTTCTAACTTTTGACTTCTAATTTCTAGCTTTTGAATTTTGACTTTTGACTTTTGACTTCAGCTTGTAAATTTTTTTCACAGCAAGAGTTTAACTTCTAACTTTTGACTTCTAATTTCTAACTTTTGAATTTTGACTTTTGACTTTTGACTTCAGCTTTCTTGCCATCCTTTAATCGCACTAACAATAAAGGCACCCACTGGATTATCCAAAGCTTTTTCAAAAGCTGCTAACCCACCTGATGTACTTGCACTAATTAATTTTTGTTTTAAATTAGGGTCACTTTCTATCTTTTTAATAGTCTCAGTTGCCACAATCATTTGTTCGGTAGTGGTATTAGTGGGATAGCTTTGAGAAAGCTGTTGTAAAATTTGTTGAACCTCTGCCACTGTCTCAGCCAAATTTTGCTCTTGAGCTTCATAGATTACCCCTGCAACTTTACCATTGTCTTTAACTATACGAACATTTTGATTGCCTATACTAACTAAACTTTTTTGGTCGTAATTATTTCCGCTTGATTCCATAGGTATTATTAGATTAATTGGGATATTTACGATTATATCAACTGATTTTTCATAGCTGGAAATAGGCGATCAGGAGACTATCAACTTTCAGAGCTGAGGGTAAATACTTAGTCTGACAAATAAAATAAATGATGTGGCTTTTCTTGAGGAGTGATCGCCTCAACCTTGCCTAGCAATACCCCTCCCTATTCTCCCCAAAATTTTCACTCCACGAAATTCACTCATTTTCTCGCCGAAAAATAAAAATACTGCCAAATTTTTCAATTCATTCAATTAACGTCTTTTCCATAATTCCTACCTAATACTCCTCACCACAAAATTTTTCATCCTGTGAAGCTCCTGAAAAAAATCGGCGCTCGAAAGGATTTCTCATTGCATCCTCAAAAAAATTTTGATACTATTAATTTAGTGGTGGTTGTTCGCCCCTACACATGACTTTTTATTCAACCCAAAAAGTAAGGTTAGGATATTAAGAGATTGTAGCGATCGCGAAGCGTGGTATCAGTCGTATCGTCAACAGCAGATAAAACTCCTAGAAAAACCAGAAGATACAGGTTCACTTAAAACCAGAGAAAATCATTCTGTGAAGCACCTAAAAAACAACCATATCTTTGTTTTGTAGCGATCGCCTCAACCTTCCCAAGGAATATCGCTTCCTGCTCTTCCCACAATTTCCACTCCACAAAATTAACTCATTTTCTCAGCCATCAAAAATCAAATAAATATCACCACCAAATCTTTCTATTCATCAAATAAATATCATTTCGATGATTCCCACCTATAACTCCTCACAAAAAATCATCTTGTGAAGCTCCTGAAAAAAAACGGCGCGCGGAAGGATTTCTCATTGCATCCTCAAAAAAATTTTGATACTATTAACTTAGTAGGGGTTGTTCGTACCTACACATGACTTTTTATTCAACTCTAAAAGTAAGGTTTAGGATATTAAGAGATTGTAGCGATCGCGAAGCGTGGCATCAGCCGTATCGCTAAAAGCAAATAAAACCCCTAGAAAGAGCAGAAGATATACACTCACTTAAAACCAGAGGAATAATCATTCTGTAAAGCTCTAAAAAAACAACCACATCTTTGTTTTCTAGCGATCGCCTCAACCCTGCCAAGCAATATCGCTCCCTACTCTTCCCAAAATTTCCACTCCACGAAATTAACTCATCTTCTCAGCCATAAAAAATCAAATAAATTAACTACCAAATTTCTCAAGCCTAAATTATAATTCCTCACCACAAAAATTATCATTCTGTGAAGCTCCGAAAAAAACGGCAGAAATTACCATTGCATCCCCAAAAAAATTTTGATACTATTAACTTAGTGGGGGTTGTTCGCCCCTACGCATGACTTTTTATTCAACTAAAAATACAATCTTTAATACTAGATAAACCAATCAGCTCTGAGAAATTAAGCATTACTTAGTATTTGAAGCGATAGCCAATTCATACCTGCGATTAATTTCCGGCCAATTAACAACATTCCACCAAGCCTTCAAATAATCACCGCGACGATTTTGATAGTTCAAATAGTAAGCGTGCTCCCAAACATCATTACCCATAATAGGATAATCTCCTTGGAAAAAAGGACTATCTTGATTAGGAGTGCTTGTTACTTTTAACTTTCCATCTTTACCCAAAACCAACCAAGCCCAACCACTACCAAAACGACCACCACCAGCAGCATTAAACTTTTCCTTAAAACTATCAAAATCACCAAAACTTTCTTGAATAGCAGAGGCTATTTTTCCATCAGGTTCACCCCCACCATTAGGAGTCATAATTTCCCAGAACATCTTATGATTAACATAACCACCGCCATTGTTTTGTACAGCAGTACGAATATCCTCCGGTAAAGTATTCAAATTACGCAATAAATCTTCTGCATTTTTGTCCTTAAGTTCAGGATACTTAGCGATCGCCCCATTCAAATTTCTAATATAACCAGCATAATGTTTATCATGGTGAAACTGCATAGTTTCTTTATCAATATAAGGTTCCAATGCATCATAATCATAAAGTAGAGGTGTCAGTTGAAAAACCCCAGAATTTTCCACTAATTTAGTATCATTTACTGAAGTAGAAGGACTTACAGATGAAGAAGAATTATCTCCTGATGTTTGGCAAGCACCTAGAGTAATAGACCCTAAAGTGACACTGGTTAAGATTAAGAAATTGCGCCGATTAATGTTCATTATTAGTTTCTCAGAAAAATAGTTGATAGAAAATATATTATAGCTATAAGCATTCAGCAATGGATAATGAATAATTACCTATCCCTTTTAGGGAGAGGATTGACCAATAAGGAAAAAAATTATTTTTTTCCCCTTTCAAGGGGAGGCTTCAAGGCGCGAATTATTTAATTATTTAATTATTAATTATTAATTGTTGAACCCAGTTCATCAGTTACTAAACGCCTCATAATTTCTGTAACTTCGGTTGCCATCCGAGCATCTATTTCTACTGCTTCTTTGTCAAAATCTCCTAAAGCTTTTGCTCCTCGCAAAGTCATCGCAATAGACCTAACTTTTTGCTGATATTCAAACTGTGTGAAACAAGTATAAGTAAGTTCTGTACGTTTGCGACTACTACTGTATCCAAAACCTAATTTAGATAGAATAACAGGATATTTAATACTATTTTGAATCCCTAATTTTTCTAGAGCTACATCAACATAACGAGAAGTATCTTTACCCGCATTACGAATAAAAGGTTGCAAATTTTCCCACGACATTCCTGACAGTTTTGCCGACTCTGGTAAATGATAATAGCAACCAACCATTGACATAATTTTAGTTAAATCATAAGTAGCGACAGTATTTTCTCCTGGTTGTTCTGCTCGTTTTTTACTTTCTGATACTGCACTTAATAAAACCCGGTCGTCTTGTGTTATTTGGGGAGAAAAAATAAAAGGTTCTTCACCATATAAACCTTGAAATTCTGTATGATTATTACCTGTAATTTCCTTTAGCCATGATTCTAAATCTACATAATTTTGAAAACATTTAAACATTGCAGATAAAGCATTTGAACTACCAATTTTTTCTCCATAAGTAAAAATATCTTCCACAACTTCATTAAAGTCTAATTTTTTTCCATCTCCGCAGATTTTGCATTTATTAATATCGCCATTAATAGAACAAATAACATTTAAAACTGCGATAATTTTAGTAGAACTCCAATATTGACATTTATCTAAAGAATTTCTACCTAACCAACGAGATTTAAAAGGTCCGCCAGCAGTACCAGCTAAACAAATACAAGCCTCTTTAATATCAGGATGAATAAAATTAAGAGCCTGTTCATCAATATCAGGAAGTTCGCCAACATTGGGAAAAACTTTTGCTCCTGGGATTGCTAAATTAGGCAGTCTAGTTAAATGTTCAGGATAATTTTCTACCTGGTTTTGATAGGGAGAATTATTAATGCCTTTATCCAGAAAAGCTAGTTTATAACTGTTAAAACCAGCCTCAGCTTTTAAGAAATCGTCATATACTTTTTCTCGGTCTATTGCTAGTAGGAGAGTAAATGTTTCTTTTTGACCAAAATAGGCAAAAAACTCTGCCACTATATTTAAAATGTTATCGTTGATATCTTCCATAATTTTAGTTGGTTAAAATACAGATACAGAGAGAAAGGAGTGAATTTTTTTTGCTATAGCAATCCCAAATGATTTGTAAAAAATCTCAGGATATCAGGACTTACACAGAGACTCTACATATAGCGAGGGCACCATTCGGAGCTTTGCGGAACACAAATGCAATTCCACCCTACAAACTTTTCTAAATCAACCAAAGATAAGAGAAGGTGAAAAGATTGATGCTTCTATTTCCGTTGTAAGATTTTAGTGGTAATTAGGAGTTAGAAGTCAGAATCTAAAAGGATTTTGATCGGTCTTAATTAGACTTGTCGCTAAATAGAGGGAAAAAATCGCTCCAACCTAGACAGAGCAATAACTCCAAGGATTTTTAGATTCTAATGGCTACAATCGTTATAGAACAAGGTTTTTGGGGATTTTTGAAGTTATAAAGCGATAAGTCTATTGTTCTGAAATATCTCATAAATCATTTCTGATTGCTATATCAGTATGTAAGTATTCCGCAGGAAATGCTTACATCATTATTATAATGATTTTTGAAACATACATAATATCATGTCCGGTTGAACAGTTATAAATAAACGACGGAGTCCTCAGGAATCAACTCACCCCTAGCCCCTCCCCCTCGACTCCTGGGAGGGGAAGTCAGTAGTCAGGAGAAAATAAAGAAGAAGAAAGAGGAGGAGAAGGAAAAAGTTTTTTTATCGCTAATTATCCGGACATGATATAAATAGATAAAAATTGTGAATTATTACTTATTTTTATTAATCTCAATATCTTGTTTACACAACTCAAATAGATAGGTTTCAATAATGGATAATTGATAATGGATAATTGATAATTACCTCTCCCTAAAAGGAAGAGGATTGAATAAAAAGAAAAAATTTATTTTTTTTTCCCTTGAAAGGGGAGGCTTTAAACCTGAATTATTGAATTATTGAATTATTGAATTACTAATTATTCGGTAAAGACATACTATATTACAAGTTATACTAATTTTTCCTGATTACTTTGAGTCATATTTTAGAAAAATTAAAAACAACAAAATTATTGAGATGATCAAAAAAGATATCCTAATAAACTTAGTTTATCGCTCATTATTTTGACTTAATATCATGTCCGGATAATTAGTGATGAAAAAAACCAAAACTGTCACTTGCAGTACAAATCTTTTTATTCTCCCTACTCCCTACTCCCTACTCCCTACTCCCTTATTTATAACTATTCAAACGGACATGATATAATTTATAGCCATCCGTTCAGGATTTGTGAAAAATTTGAGAATAGTTAATACTATACCAAATTCACGCAAAAGCAGTTACATCTTAATTTTTGATTTATTCCTAAAATAAAAAATTATAAATTCCATAAATTATAAAATTTCCACTTTCTTTCTTCTTTAATATTTATGTTTTTCTTTCCCTGTTCCCAGCTCCGGTGTTCCCTGTGTCGCCACTGTAGCAATATTTTATGAAATTGGTATTAACTAAAAAAAAATTTAAATCCTGACATTACATGACAAATATCACTTCTAGTCAGCTCCAAAATGTTACAACTGAAATAACATTTCTATATAAACTACTGGACAAAACTTTAAACTATGTTCAACGTAACAAAGGTTTCCTCTTTGCCCAAGGTCAAGTCTACATTACCAACAGGATTCGTATTTGGAGCTGCAATGGTAGTAGCGATCGCCAGTGCAAGTGTAATTTATCAACTCAATCATATAACAGAAACGAGTAGTAATGCCAGACTACTCTTAACTAAATTAAAAGAGCAAGTTAGCCGACTTAATTCTCTAGAATGGGAAGGTATTTCTAAAGGAGAAATAGATCAAAATTTAACTGAAGAACTTGCTGAAAATAAAGAAAATACCGATGCAATTATTCAAGGAATTCAAGAACTTGAAGAACAGGACTATCTGAAAAATCTTTGGGAGCTATATACCAGTTATCAAGCCAAAATGGAAAGCTCCCTGGAGCTAATTGCTCAGAGAAAAATTCAGGAAGCAATAGAGATTAATGCCAATCAAATTGATGAAATTTATGATGAGCTATACGATGAAATTCAAACCTTAGAAAAAGGCTATATAGAACAGCATCAGCAAACCAGAAAACTTGCCGATATTGGAACCACCTTTACCTTAATTATGGCAGCCCTTGTGATTGGTATTTTATCCTACATATTTAGTAAAAGATTGTTGAACAAAAATCAAGAATTAAAAGTTGCCTTAATCAATCTTCAACAAGCACAAAATCAATTAATCCAACGAGAAAAAATGGCAGCTTTAGGGCAACTAATTGCTGGAATTGCCCATGAAATCAATAACCCCCTCGGCGCAATTCAAGCCTCAGCAAACAACACCGATAAAGCTTTGAAAGAAGTACTTAATCAACTCCCCCATTTACATCAAAGTCTGAGTTGCCAAGAAGAAAAAAATCTTTTTCAGCTCATCGATCAGGCACTCGAAAGCCAATCTTCTATTGCCTCTCAAGAAACTCGTGCCCTCAAGCGTAGAATTGCATCTAAACTTCGAGAAAATGACATTAAAAATGCTCGATATATAGCAGACCTCCTAGCAGACATGGGAGTTCCTGAAACCCCTGAACTGTGGCTACCCATACTCAAGAGTGAACAGGGAGAATTTGCCATCGAATTTGCCTACAACTTAGCCTCCTCCTGTAATAACAATCAGATTATCCTCCGTGCCGTGGAACGCTGCTCCAAAACCATTTTTGCTCTCAAAAGCTATGCTCGTTTTCAGCCTTCAGGAAAGAAGCAGTTGGTAAAAGTAGTAAATGGCCTAGAAACTGTATTAGAAATTTATCATAATCAACTCAAACGTAATATCCATTTAATTCGAGACTATGAGGATATTCCTGATATCTGGGGATATACCGACGAACTGATTCAGGTATGGACAAACCTAGTCCACAATGCCATTCAAGCAATGGAATCAGGAGGGACACTAACAATTACCACTCGTAAACAGGAAAATGGCATTCAGGTGAGTATTCAGGACACCGGATTGGGAATTCCACCAGAAGTACAGTCCAAAATCTTTGATGCCTTTTTCACCACCAAGTCAGCAGGTGAAGGAAGTGGTTTGGGACTCCACATTTGTCAGAAAATAATTAACAAACATCAAGGAAAGATTACAGTGGACAGTAAACCAGGATATACATTATTCTGTATAGAGTTGCCTATTAATTCTCCTTAAATTTTTAATCTGTGGAGCAAGATGAAAGTATGTGTGATACAGCCATTCTCTGTGTAGATGATGAAATGCCTATTCTCAAGGTTCTCAAGGAACAACTACAACGTTGCTTCGGCAACAAGTATATTTATGAGGTTGCTCAAAGTGCTGAAGAAGCATGGGTTGTAATTGATGAGTTAGAAGAGGAAGACATTAAAATTCTGGCCATTGTTTCTGATTGGCTAATGCCTAATGTCAAAGGTGATGTGTTTTTAACCCAGGTCCATCAACGTTTTCCAAACGTAGTTACCGTAATGCTGACCGGACAAGCTGACGAAGTCGCCATTGAGCGAGCTAGAGAACAAGCCAACCTTTATGCTTGCATCCATAAACCCTGGACAGAAGAACAATTGCAGCAAATTATTAGTACAGCTTTAAATCGGTAAGCTATTCAGCATTTAATTTTGAAATGGGAATAGGATATTATTTAACAAAGGGTGTCGGGCCTTTAAAATCAAAATTAAAACCCACTACAGCTTTAGAAAATGAAAGCAGCAATTATTTGTGTTGACGATGAGTGGACAATACTTACAACTTTGGGACAACAACTCAAGCGCTATTTTGGTAAAGACTATGAAATTGAGTTAGCCAATAGTGGTGCAGAAGCACTTTCACTCTGTGCAGAATTGACAGCAGAAGGTTTAGAAATTCCTCTAGTGATTTCCGATCAACGGATGCAAGGAATGGAAGGGGATACATTGTTGATTCAACTCCACAACCTTTATCCCAAAATGTTAAAAATTATGCTGACCGGGCAAGCTGATGCTGATTCAGTAGGGAATGTTGTCAATGCTGCCGCCTTATACCGCTATATCCGTAAACCTTGGGATGAAACGGATTTAATTCTCACAGTTGCGGAAGCCTTGCGAAGCTTTGAGCAAGAACAACAACTTGCTTATCAAAATACGTTACTCAAGGAAATTAATGCCAAGTTAGAAAGCTCTTTATCATTACTATTAGCGACTCTAGAAGCAACAATTGATGGAGTTCTGGTTTTAGACTTTGCTGGAAAAGTGGTCAGTTTTAATCAAAAGTTTGCTGCAATTTGGAATTTGCCTGCCTCAACCTCAACGGATGATAGCCAAAAGTTAGTTGATTTGATTTTAGAACCATTAATAGAAGCAGACGCGATCGCCTTTCAAGCATTACTTATACAAGAGAATATCAAAAAACGGGATTTATTAAGATTAAAAAATGGTAGTGTGATTGAGTATTATTTGCAGCCTCAACAGTTGGCAGGTAAAATTGTCGGGCAGGTATGGAGTTTCCGAGATGTAACTCAGGAAAAGCGAACAGAAGAAACCTTTAAACACCAAGCGTTGCACGATCCTCTCACTAAGCTCCCGAATCGAGCTTTATTCGATCAGAAACTTTCCGAAGCCCTAAACTATGCAGCCTACCACTCAGAAATCATGGCAATGATGTTTCTTGATTTAGACCGGTTTAAGGAAGTTAATGATACATTCGGTCACTCAGTAGGAGACCTATTGTTACAGGGTGTTATTAAGCGTCTTGTCAGCTGTCTCAGGGAAGTTGATTTGATCGCGCGTTGGGGAGGAGATGAATTTGCGATCGTCTTGCCCCAAATTCGCTCTCGAAAGGATGCAGGAGAGATTGCTCATAGATTAGTTACAGCTCTGCAACCTGAATTTATTCTGGAAGGCCATCGTATTCATGCCACAGTTAGCATCGGAATAGCAGTGTATCCTGATGATGGTTTAGATAGTGGCACATTACTTCGGAGTGCCGATCGAGCGTTGTACCACGCCAAAAAATCTGGGCGCAACAATTATTCTAGTTTAGAGCAACTTACCGAAAAGCTAGGTTAAGCTCTTTCTTGAGTGGGGGAGTGGGGGAGTAGGGGAGTAGGGAGTGGGGGAGTAGGGGAGTGGGGGAGTGGTGGAGTAGGGGAGTAGGACTAATTAAAAAATAAAGAGAGCATTGACTTAATCAGAGAATAACGATATAATAAGTTAAAAAGCATACTATTTAGACCAGTTGCGCTCACGCATACATGAAATCCATTAGAACAAAGTTAAAACTTAATAACAAGCAAAAAACGCTCTTTGCTCAACACGCGGGCTACTCTCGATGGTGCTATAACTGGGGTTTAAGTTTGTGGAATGCTGCATATATTGATGGTTACAAGCCAAACGCTTCCTGCGGAATGCTGCGCAAACGTAAGCTCAGAGATGTGTTTACCAATCACACAAAACCTCTTTATCCCTGGATGAAAAACTTGTCGTCTAAAGTTTATCAATATGCTTTTATCAACTTATCTGAAGCGTTTCAAAGGTTCTTTAAAGGATTAGGTAAATATCCAAGATTTAAGAAGAAAGGTAGGTCTGATTCATTTCCAACGGAGATGCTTCCCTACGGGATGCTACGCAAACGCAAACACAATTGATAATTGTGGAAAGCCAATAGAATTAAACGGATGGAATCATAAATTACCTTTTATTGGTATGGTCAAAACTTATGAACCTATTGAGGCAACAGTAGGACTAATTAGGGTCTGCTGAAAAAATTGGCTGGTGGGAGTAAGACATGGGGACGTGGAGACGCGGAGACGGGTCGATTTGTGGGGGAACAGGCAACGGTTTCGACCATTTTATGTGAAGAAATTTTCTTGAATTTCAGCAGAAAATTTCAGTAAATTGGTGCCAATAAGAGCCATAAACTTAGAGATAAACTGAATATAAAAAGCTCAATTACCGTCAGCTATCCTGACTTTTAACTTTATGAGCGCAAACCCTAATTAAAAAATCTTGAAAGAGATTGACATCCTCCCCGGCCTAAAGGCGCGGGGATTCCTACCGAGCCTTAGCTCTTCGGTGGGTTGACGTCTCACAGGCTGCTGCACCCACCCCTCTTGCTCCCCTCCCGGGAGGGGATGGGGGTGGGTTACACTTGCCTCCACGTCCGTTTTTTGTCTCGGACTGCCCGCCCGCGACTAATATGTTTATCGCTGCATTCTCGTCTCTATCATGTTTTGCACCACAGTTGAGACACTCCCATTCTCGCACCTGAAGGTCTAGCTTCCCACCTTTAAAGCCACAATTTGAGCAAACTTGAGCCGATGCAAATTTTTATGGAGATGGAAAATTCCGAAAAGCTAATTTCTTTAGCTCAACAGGTAATTCATTAATTGATAATTGATAATGGATAATTGATAATTACCTCTGGTTAAAACCGTTACGGAATTGAATATCAGGAAATATTATTTCTTCTCTTGGTCGATGGTCGGACAGCGAGGAGACCTCGCCATCTCTCGACCGCTTTTTTCCCCTTAAAAGGGGAGGCTTCAAAGCGCGAATTATTTAATTATTAATTATTAATAATTAATAATTCGGTAAAAAAGAAGTAGAGAAATATTATCCGATTAAAATTTTCTATCAAAATATTTCAGCTCAAATCTATAGACCCTTTTTTGAAGAAAATCAAATTCTGTTTCGCTTTACAGATATACAAGAGAATTCTCAAATAATTTTAGAATCTTGGAAATATATTAGCGAAACACTAGGTTCTATTCTAGAAATTTATATGAGAGTTTATTACACGCCAATACGTCATACTAAAGACTTATTCTTGAGTTTTGCTCAAGCAATTGAGGGATTTTATCGGATTCATCATAATGGAAAATATTGCGACGATTCAGTTTTTGATAATATTAGAGAGGAACTGAAAAAAGTTTTTTCAGCAGAGCTAAAAAAGCATAAAGTTAAGGAGGAATATCACGAATCTCTTTTAAATAAAACAAAATACTGGAATGAGTTTTCTTTAAAAGAAAGATTGGAAAATTTGTTTAAGGATGAAAAAATTTCTAGTTGTTTACCTGACAGATTATTTGAAAATTCAGATGCCAAGGATAAATTTGTTAAACAAGTCAGAGATACAAGAGGGAGTTTAACGCATCCTACGAGTAAAACAAACAAAACAAAAAGTAAATATATTGTGACAGATTCAGATTTAACACTACTTACAACAAAGTTAAAAATAATTCTAGAAGTCTGTCTATTGGAAACATTAAAAATACCTCCACCTAAAATAAAATCAATTATAGAACAGCCATATTAAAGTGCATTTGTGGGGTTTATTTTGTGGAGAAGCTACGAAGATCGTTCCTAAACCAAACCTACAAAACTACAAAACTTATAGCATATTCTGTGATTAATGTGGTACAAAATCATGATAGGAATTGTGCAATTTGGTATTAGTGGGGGTAGGAGTCAGGAGTCAGGAGAAACAGAGGAATTTAGAGGAGGTAGAAGTAAGAATTTTCCCTCAATTTTTCTGTTCTTGATTTGCCCTAAATGTGCTCCTTTTTGAACATTTTAGACTAAAACAAGCACACTTTTGGGGAATCTCAGAAGGATAAAACTTATATCTGTAAATGCTTTTATAGTTAATCAGCAAACCCTAATTATTAATTATTAATTATTAATTATTAATTGTTGAATTCTCCCTCACTCCCCTACTCCATTTCAGTTAAAACCTAAAAGTAGTCCGTAATGTTGTCACCCAAATAGTATCATTAAAATCATCGTGATTCGGATTAGTAATCACAAACAAACCAGGAGTAACAGAAATATTATCATTAAGTTGGAAGCGATAAATAGCCTCTATATGTATAGAAGTATCATCATCCTTGAGTGAATCATCATCACCCCCATCAGTAACAATAGGAGGAACCCCTACCATAATACCGCCCATATTACCTTCCTTAAACAAATCTGGAAAAGCAACATAAAACATTCCATTAATAATAGTAACGTCATCATCATCACCGTCGTCAGTTTCAGGACGAGCCCAAGTAGTACCAAACCAACCACCCACTTCAATCTTGTCATTTACCCTCCAATTAGCTTGAAACCCAACATTATCAGCAGTAGTAGGAGTACCATCAAAAGGATCTTGAGCCTTAAAACTACCTGTAGCTGCACTCACATCAACAGCATCTTTACCCCAATACTTGCGAACATAACCCAGACCAAAAGACAAGTTTGGGTTAGGCTCAATAATAAGCTGACCCAAAGCACTATAGTCACCATTAAACAAACCAGCACCTTCATTGGGGTCGCTAGGCTCGGCAGCTAAGTAACCAACTTCGAGTAAAAAGGTATCATTAAATGCGTACTGAATCCCAAGACCAGCACCAGCAGGACCTCGGAAACTGGTGGGGTTACGTCTACCAAAGCGGGAGATCGTGCCATCGCCTTCATCTTGAATAGGTGATAAAACTGTGGAAACGTCGTCAAGGTCAACTCCAGTGGGACCAACTAAAACTTGAGCCTTATCACCTACAGGGAAACTATAGAAGAATAGGTCAATGATCACTGTATCATCACCATCACCTTCATCAATACCTGCAAGAGTCATTAAGGTATTAGTGAGGTTTTCTCCGCTGAGGTCTGGAATATCCGTGGCTTGTAAACGGGTAAATAGTAAATCTTCTCCAGTAAAGCTCGTCTCAAAATTCAGACGTACTCGGTAAGAAAAGGTGGTTTCAGTTTTGTCATTAGCTGATGCTTCTCCCCGAGCTTGGGCTCTTTCTCCATAAGTATCAGTTACCCAGAATAGTACTTCACCATCTAGTTTGGTTGTAGTGGAAAATTGATTGGCTTCTAATTCTGCACTGCGTGCTTCTAAAGCATCTACACGACCGCGCAATTCTGCTAATTCCACGGCAAATTCTTCTTGCAACCTTTGTAACACAGCTAAGTCGTCGCGAGTTACTAAGTCTGCGGTTGCTGCTGCGACTAATTCAGTAATTCTGTCTAAACAAGCGTTTAAACCTGCTGCAAACTCATAACGAGTCATGGCACGGTTGCCTTTGAATGTGCCGTCCGGATAACCTGCGATACAACCATAACGTTCTACTAATGATTGTAAAGCTTGAAAAGCCCAATCTGTGGGTTGGACATCTGATAACTGGGACACAGATGTGACTTGGCCCATTGGGTCTACTATTTCTAAGTCTGATGCTCCTTTAATTCCTGAAGTTATCCCTTCAATAGAGGTCTCTGATTCTAGGTCGGATACCCCGATGGAATTTTTGGGTGATGTCTGATTCTCTGGTGGGTTAGGCAGTGCCTGGGCAGTATTAGCCATTAGTAGGGTGATACTGAGAATACTAGGACTATATCTTACAAGTTTATTAAGAATTTTTTTCATTGAATACTAGGACTATATTTGAAATTTTACCAAGTTATGAAAAATCTTTTTCATTTAATTTTTACTGATACCTCTTGATTATTAATGGAATTTACTCCTTTAGTAAGCATTAAAATCATAGTTTATCAGCACTGACTGTTTTGCCGAGCTTATCAATAGATAATAACTTATTGAGTTATTTTACTATTAATTTTTTATTTGGCAAGGTTAAAGTTATGAGTATTATTTTCAATTATCAATATCTGAGAAAATATATTATAACGGTTTTCACAAAGGTAGACTACAAAACTTCTGCCTTCTGGCTCCTGCCTTCTGCCTTTAAGCCAAAAATTTTTGTATTCTATGTTAATGAAAACTGTTTTCATACACAATGAAATATTTTATACCACATTAATATTAGTAACCTACTATTAATCCGTATTGCAGGAAAACTGAAGAGAATTAACTATGTATTATGTATAGTATTGCGCGCTCAGGTATTGAAAATTAATAGTTTATTTAGATTTGAAATAATTAATATTCATTATCAACATTTCACTATAAGTCCGATTGTCCGTGACATTAGCCAGGGCAAAGTTAGTAAAAAAGGGAAAACTAATGTGTATCAACCGCTCAACTAAACTTACTCAAACTGAACGAGAAAATCTGAAAGCTTAGTTGAACGCAAGTGGATCGACCACCACAGGGTTAAACGGCAAACCCTTTATTCCTTGGTCCAAGACATCAGGAATTACTTTTTTAATTATATTAAATGACCCATTTACATCTGCATTTAATAATTTATTTTCCCTAGTTTTATACAGTCCTCTTGTTACTCTTTTTCCACTAAATTTCGGTTTTTGTTCTCCATATTTTGGTAAATCATCCCCATCTAAACAGCTCGATTGAGATGTATAGGATTCTTCGGTAATTATTACTTTTATTCCTCTTAGTTGGGCTTTATACGTTAACATCTCTATTAACCTATAGTGAGGAATATTCACAAATTGTTGATTGTTCTTTTTACCTAATTTGATCTCTTGTTTCCAATTCTGATTATGCCCAATAATTAAGGTTCCTATTTCATGGTTGACACACCAATCTATTACTCTTTTACTTGCTGTATGGAGATAGTTTTCTACTCGACAATTTCGTTTGTGAGTTAATTTTTTAACCGATGAGAATTACATCTATTATGGTTGGTTTTTAATTGAGATTGTAAATAAGAGCGTTGTTTATTATAAAATGTATTAATTGCCTTTAATTGTCTGCCTTTAATCAAAAGAGGTGATATTCCTGTTTGATTTGTCGTTACAGCTATTAAATTATTTACTCCTAAATCTACTCCTGCTACTTGTTGTTTTTTTGTGATTTCCTCCGCTTTTTCATAGACTATTTCTATAAGATAACAGCTACTTTTGGGGATAATTATAGCCTCTATTATTTCTGTCTGTGAAGTTGGTATTTTTATTTCACTCATCGACAGATGACAAATTCCTTTTTTACTAGCTATCAACTATCAGCATTTTCCGTACCGGAATGCTGCGCAAACAGCTAGCCTCCTTCGGAGGAACTGCGTTAACAGCTTTTTGACCTTGGGTTAAAATCTCCTCCTAAACATCAAAAAAATCAATTATGCTGACCGCTGACCGCTGACTGCTGACTGCTTTTTAAGCTTTTTTATAAATTGATTCATCAGGATAGGGCAAAATATTTCGACCTTTTGTCTTATGTTTATATTTGGGAATTGTCGGTATTCCTAAAAATTTATTTGGCTGTTTTTTCCACTCTCTTAAAGCTGAAAAATAACTACTCCAAGCTGAGTCTAATCTCCTAATAATTTGCTTACTTACCTTGGTAGGTAAAGCTTGATAATCGTCACTTTTAGATACCTTGTGATAAAGCTCATTAAAATTTAATTTCTTTTTGTTTTCAAAGAAATATTGGCGATAATGGTAATTTGCTAAATTGAACAGATTTTTCGACAAAAAAGCCTTGTGGTAACAAGCTGACCACAAATAATGCGATTTGGTAATAACATGACGTTCAACTAGCTTCATATCTTAATATTGTAGCTGATAACGACTCAATGGATAGACAACTGAACAGACTTACTCATTTTAGTTTGATAGTTATAGTTATGAGTAAGTTTGATGAACTTTAGATAAGTTTTCCCCTTCTGTATTTACCCTCTAAATGCTGTTTGACTAATACCATTTTGAAAAAATAATGTTACCAATAATTTTAGATCAAAAGTGTGGAGACCCACCCCTACTGCTCCCAAGAGGTAAAAATGGAGAGATGGGGATATCTAGAAAGATTTGGCAATCACTAAAGATAGAACATTTTTTTATACCGAATTAAGCAGATTTGATATGACTACTATATAAAACATGATAAGGAGCAAAGATATAGAAATGAAGTTTATTCCTCACTCCTAATACTTTACTCCCCATCAGTAAATTGTTAATCCGAATAACTCAGTCTACCTAAAAATTCATTTCAGCAGCTTGAACTTTCTCGACTTGCTTCTTCTTCAGAACTAACAGAATCTGAGCTAACATGACCAGAGCAAAGAATGCCATCAACCATTTAACTCGATTTGCATCTTGCAGCACAATTTCAATATCTGTTTGACCAAAACCACCGACATTAGGGTCATTTGTAATAACTTGACCCGCTTCAACAGTATCTCCTACAGCAACTAAAAGTTCTGGACCTGGAGGCACAGTATCCACAACAGTCTCACCATCAGTAGTTTCAATAGTAATATTATTACCTACATACTCTTCAAAAGTAATATCAGTAATCTTACCACTAGCAGAGATGTTGTAAACAGTATTATTGCTCTTATTACCAGCAGGATAAACCTGACCACGACCTCGGTTTCCACCTACATGAATAGCATACTTACCAAAGTGGATAGATTTATCAGTAGCAGGATCTGGAGATAAAACAGGGAAAACAATCTCTTGATATTCCTCTCCTGGTATTGGTCCAACTAAAATAACGTTTTCTTGCTCTTCAGAGTAGGGTTGGAAGTAGAGACCAGAAACCTCTTCTTCCCATTCTTCAGGTATTCTATCTTCAGGTGCAATTTTGAAGCCTTCAGGCAACATCAACACAGCACCTACATTTAAGCCACCTTTACTACCATCACCCAAGACTTGTTGAACCTCAGTATCATAAGGAACATTTACAACAGCCTTAAATACTGTATCTGGCAGTACAGACTGAGGTACTTCTATTTCAGTAGGTTTAGCACCAAGGTGACAATTAGCACAAACAATTCTGCCTGTAGCTTCTCTAGGAGTTGCTGGAGCAGTTTCCTGTGCCCAGAATGGATAGGCATTTGCTGCCTGGGGATGGACTATATCACTGGTAAGGAATAGGGCTACAGTTGCGATCGCGACTACCATCATCTTGGCGATCGCCTTAGTCATACTACCCCAAATTGCCGATCGGTCTATTTTTGACATCAGTTGTTCTGTCTTCCCTCAAAATCAAAAACTTCTACAAATTTTGTGACGTTCTCCCTCATTTTAGCGCTAGCTTAACGAGGGCTTCCCTCCCTCACGGAAAAGGGCTTCCTGCTTCCAAGGTTGAGTATCCTCTTCACCTCCACAGGCAGCAACGATGAGACCCACCGCTGTTTTGTACTGTCCAGTTCTGTACTCGCCTAGCTACCTTCTGTGATTTTACTGACAAATCGGAAATTACTAGGACTTCACCAGTTGAACCCCATATCTTGAGTTGTCTCAGTCCTGAAGTCAGGTGCGTATTACCGCTACTTGATTTGGGGATTAACCATAGCATAATTGAAGTTACTTTACTGTAGAGATGAGTTTTTTGCAGGTCGCGATTCCCCTCCCGTTAAATCGGAGATTATAACGGGAGACCCCTCACGACATTTAGTTGGATTTACTGATTGCTTACCAATCAAAAATCTCTTAACTAGCTATCAGCTTTTAGCAGCTCTGGGTTAAAAGTCCCCAGCAACTATTACGCTGGATGGTTGAGTCGGGGTTAAAATCCCCCCTTCTCAAGGTCAAAAAAACGATTCTACTGAGTGCTGACCGCTTCTTTAAGTCCACCAAGGGTTTTCTCCGGTGCGGAAGTCTGTTTCTTCCCATTGGGTGAAGACCAGTTTATCATCACTAACATTAGCATGGACTAATGCCAAAGACAAAGGTGCTGGCCCCCTAACTACTTTCCCTGTACTATCGTACTGAGAACCATGACAGGGACAGATAAATTTATTCTCACTACCATTCCAAGGGACTACACAGCCTAAATGAGTACAAACTGCATTTAAACCATAGTTAGCCAAAGTTTGGTCTTCTTCAATAACTACATAGGTAGGGTCTCCCTTGAGACCTTGTGCCAGAGTTCTTTCTCCAGGATTGTGACTGGCCACAAAGTCACTAACAATAATATCGTTACCAAGGGCATCTTTGGCTGTCACCCCACCACCTGTACCTCCACTGGATGGAGGAATAAAGTAGTTAACTACTGGATAGAGCGCTCCGAGAGCAACCCCGGTCACAGTGCCAAAGGTGAGAAGATTCATAAATTGGCGACGTCCCATATCGGGTACATCTGGTGTTCCTTCTGCTTGAGCCATGAATAGATTGAGTGTTTTTTATTAATTTACGTTTGGTGTTTTTGAATTATGTGCAGACAAAAAATAATTGCTGTTAGTCTGCGACCACAGCCAAGCTTACAATATTTTGGTGACATCCTCCCGACGCTGACCTCTAGGAGATGCAGCGCGGGCTTCCAACATAGCTGTTGGACATTGCTGCCCTGCGCCACTTATCTAGGTAGAATGCCCCCGACAGCCCGACTTGACAGCCTATTTCTTGACCCCAGAGTCCCTGGGTACTAGGTTGATCATAGCCTTGGTTACAGATTTCCTGTGCTGAAGCTACGTCCTTATCAACCTCATATTTACATTCTGGACAGCTATGCCATTTGGGGGAGTCCATATATCCCGACACCAAATCGTAGATTCTGGCGCGGGACTTAGAGCTGCCCTCAAACCCCCTCAAATAGTTAAACAAATTGCAACTTAAAGCCATTTCCTGATTATTATTACATTATTTAAACTTTTATTGTTTTTCCTATGTAAGAAAAAAGTCCCCCTAGAAGGGCTATCCCTTATAAGGAACTCCTGAAAACTTTGTGGGGAGTGTGGGGGGCAAAAATCTTATCTACAGTTCTCAAAAAAATGTATTTTTCAATACACTTTTCTCCTCAAAAAGTCGACCCAAGACAAATACATAACTTGTCTATTTTGTCAAGTTTTATATTAAGAAAGGTGTTTATAAAGCATAGCTAGAAGTGGGAGGCTTTAGACCCAATTTTTCGGTAAATGTTGTGATTGCAAGGTCTTTGACTAGATAATTTAGATTTATAGCAGAAGGTAAAGACCGAAGGACTGAAAAATTTCGTGTTGTCTGAGTTTTAAGCTTTTGATATATTTGTGCCCTTTCCTTCGACTGCCATTTGAATGTAGTATAATTTTTAACTTTTATAAACTTGTTAAATAGTTAGTTTTTCCCAAATTAACTATTGAGCTTGAAAATTTACGCAAAAACACTACATATTCCTAAATAAAACTATAGTGCCACACTATATTTAGTGTTTACAGCTCAAAACTGTAGAAGTTATAATCTATGTGACATACTCCCACACTAAGCTTGCGCTATTGTGTGGGCTTCTCGTTTCGCAGTCCTGCCACTGCATCGGACAAGCGCGTGCTTTAAGGACGGGATGCCCCACCGCCCTATTTTTTATATTTATTGCTGCATTTCCTACGGAATGCTACGCAAACAAGTCGCGGTCTATTACAATACCGCAGTGTGGGCAAGAATGAGTTCGTATGTTTAATTCTTTCGGAACTTTTTTACCGCAATTCGAGCAATCTTGGCTGGTATTTTGAGGATTCACTGCTATGGTTTTCACCTCCAGCATTTCCGGCTTTGACAGTCAAAATAGACAGGAATTGTCCCCATCCAGCATCGTTAATTGATTTACTCAAACGAGTCTTTGTTAGCCCTTTAATATTTAAGTTTGCCTCCGGCACGCCGCTCCGCGTCTACATGGGCGATTACTTCTGCTTTTAATAACAATTCATTGGCTGTTTTGAAATGAAAGTCTTTAGGTTTATCGGCAATTTCTTGGTGCGCGTTCCGCAAGCGAGCTGTCGTCGTCGCGGGGTCGCATCCGCTTTTTTATGTTGTTTGGCAATAGCTTTGACAGCTTTTAACCATCTTTTGCTACCTTTCTTTTTACGAGATCAACGTTTTTGTAAAGTCTTTAATCGCTGCTGATATTTTCGATAGTATTGAGGGATGGGGACTGATTCTCCTTCACTTGTTACTAAAAATTCCTTCAACCCCATATCGATTCCCAGAGTGTTTTTGAATGTAGGTTCAACTTTACTTGTTAAAGCTGGAACTGATTTTTATTCTAGGGATAAAGTTACATAATAACCGTCAGCTTTACGACTAATTGTTACTGTTTAAGAGTGAAAACCATCAGGTAACGGCCGATGTTGAATCAACTTTATCTTGCCTATTTTTGGCAAATTAATTTGATTTTCTTCAATACAGTTTTGTTTGATTTGAGGATAAGTAAGACTACGATAACGCCCTTTTCCTTTAAACCTTGGTTTTCCTAATTTATTTCCATTTTTATCTGCTTTCAACCATCTATCAAACGCAAGTTTTACTCGTTTTATACAATCCTGGCATACCTGAGAATGAATTAGCTTGTATTCAGGAAACTTGTCTTTAGTATTGACCAAATCTTTTTTTTGAGAGTAATATTCTGGATTATCTCTTAGTTGAGGAATTGGCGTTACTAAAGGGCAAGCGTTAACTGGACAACGATTTTCTGACCACCATGAGAATCTTTCACCTAACCGATAGTTGTACTGCCGACGCAACAATTCCAACCACATTTCTATTGTGGCTACTTGTTCTTTGTTGGGCCTTAATTTATATTGGTAGGCAGTGCGCATGGTGGAAAATTTCCGGGGTTATAGCAATATAATATACAAGTTTTTTAACCAGAGAGAAAGCTTCTGCTGGGATATTTACCCATTGAATGGGCATTGAACCCATTCAATTGGCCGCCGATTCATCTCACACTCCTCTTTAAAATTATGGTGTGAGGCTTCTCGACGGTTTAGCTAAAATCTAAAATCTAAAATATATGATAACTGGCAAGGAATTACATCAACTATTACTGGATAAGTGGGGTAAGTCTTATGATATTCAACTACGGCGGACAAAAGGCAAAATATTTGTGCAGGTGATGTGGAAGTACCTTGAACAAGTGTCTTTTCCAATGACAGAAGTAGATTATTTGGCCCATCTAGATGCAATAGCCACCTATATTAATGGTTTTGGTAGTGTAGAAACTGTTAAGAACTACATTGAGAATACGAAAGAAAGACCTAGACTAGGTAAGGCAGTTAGTATTCCTCTAGACTTAGGTGAGAGAGCTTCAGAATGGATGGTGGAAGAATTTTAACCAGAGGTGTTCAAAACACTACAAGATTCTTCGGCCTGGTAGCACATCTCTATCTGGGTGTATTAGAGCAACTTCTCCATTATCCATCACCACACCTAAAACTAAGACCTCAGACATAAAGTTAGCGACTTGACGTGGTGGCAAGTTTGTCACTGCTAGAATTAATTTGCCCACTAAATTTTGACAAATATTCAGTCTCAGTACAAGGTCAAAAATTAGTCTAAGTATGATGCCTCTGCTTAATAAAACCGACATAAAACGTTATATAGTGATATTTTAATGTTTACTTCCTGCTTCCACCGGAACTGTCGGCAGCACTCCGTCCACAGGCATTCACGGGTCTTGCCCGACCGCATTTCTCAAATTAATACTTGCGTTTAAATCTCGATCTATTGACAAGCCACATTCAGGACAGTCATAAGTTCTTAGATTTAACGGCATATCTTGAACATGACCGCAGTTTGAGCAAGTGCGAAGATGGAAAAAACCTATCAACTACGGCTAGCTCAGAACTGTACCACTCACACTTGTACTCAAGCTGTCTGCGAAATTCATAAAACCACTATCTGCTAACTGATTTAGCTAGCTTATGGTTAGCTAACATTCCACTCACATTCAAATCCTCACCCACCCCTCTAGCTCCCCTCCCGGGAGGGGATGGGGGTGGGTTGTGGTTTTTGGCTAAGTATATTGTTAATTTATGAACTGCATCTTTGCGGATGTTAGCTACTCGCCTATGCAGCCTAGCTATCTTTAATACCAATTTGAAAAAAAAATGTTACAAATGATTAGGAGCGATCGCATAAATTAAAAATCTATGTCTGGAATACTAAAAATTAATATTACAGAGTCAGAAGAAGTCCTAAAAAAATTATTTTTGGACCAAAAAACGACCAAACACAGAGAAAGAGTACAAATTTTATATTTGCTTGTTACCCATCAGGCTGAAACTATTGGCCATCTAGCTGCTTTGACTGGTCGTCACAGAGTGACAATTTCCAGGTGGTTAAGTCAATATCGTCAAGGTGGACTAGAAAATTTATTAACAATTTGGTATAAATTGTACTTTTTTCCAGTTAGCTGAACCAATTATTTTATTATTGAATTGATGGCAACATTTTCTTCTTTATTTAGCTTGGCTGGAGGTCAAACTGAAGGTTTTGTAGAATCTATATTTGCTCTGATGGGAATAGAGTGTCAACTAACAATTAACTTGGCTCATGTCAGGGTAGCGATCGCCGGCAGCTACTCCCTGGGGTGCTACGGCTTCAATTTGTTTGAGTTCCTCTGGAGTCAAAATAATATTGGCAGCAACTAAATTTTCTTCTAAATATTTGCGTCGCTTAGTTCCAGGAATCAGTACAATATCATTCCCTTGAGCGAGTAACCAACAGTTGGCGATTGCTTGACCAACTAGCTCTTCATTATCGCCCAGTCCCTACATATCAGCAGTATCAAGTAGGGTTACCCCCAGTTCAAGAGCGCGGTGAATTGTAGCGATCGCTTCTTGTTCATTACGTCCACGGTAAAACTCTGACATTCCCATGCACCCCAGTCCGAGAGCTGAAACTTCTAGTCCCTGACTACCTAATTTACGGATTTTCATTTTGATTCTCCAATTTAATTGATAAGACTTTTACTCTGTTGGTAGTTTGACTTTTGACTTTTGACTTCCACACACCGTTACTTAGGGTTTGCGTATGGAAAGTATGAGTGGTAGGGGTAGGAGTCAGTCCTCAGTCCTCAGGAGTTAGGATTTAGGGGAATTATAGAGGAGATGGTATACTAATATTTTCTACCGGGGCTAAGATATTTGTCAGTTGGTCATATCTTTTGTTGTACTCAGAAATTTTAGTTTCGAGAATTTTAACTTGTGGTCTGAGAACTGCTGCAGTTACATGGCTCATTCTCAAACTAAAATTAGGCACCTCTAGCTTCATTTCTTCAAATAAATCATCATCAAAAGGCCGACTGAAATGTTTCTTGTATAACTTTTCATAAGAGCCTGCAGCTAAAATACAGTAGACTGCTATTCTCTCATTATGAGTAGCAACTTATCCCGACTTCAGGTTACTTACACAATTTAGATATACTGAGGTTGAACTTATTTGACCTTTAATCTTTAATTTATAATTTAATTTTTCCTCATTTATTAAGTAAACTGGGTTTAGCATGAATTGGATATTTATAGAAATAAAAAATGTACTTAGTTTATTGGTTCAAATATTTCAAATAAAACTATTTGAGTTAGGGAATCAATCATTTTCCATCAAGAATATTACTGAAATAATTTTCTTAATTGTTTTAGTAGTATTTTTCTCCCGCACAATAAAAAAGTGGATGAAAGAATGGATATTAGTTAATTTAGGAATCAAAAAAGGTACAAGAGAAGCCATCGCTGCCATTATTAATTACATAATTACAATAGCTGGTATCTTAATAGTGCTTCATAATGCGGGCATTGACTTAACCTCAATTACTGTAATTGCTGGTGCTTTAAGTATTGGCATTGGTATTGGCATGAAAAATATTATTAGTAATTTTGTTAGTGGTTTAACAATTTTGATTGCTCAACCAATTAAAATCGGAGACTTTATCGAAGTTGATGATTTATCAGGAATAGTAGAAAAAACCTCAATTCGTTCAACTGTAATCCGAACTATTGATGGTATTTTTGTGATTATTCCTAATAATTTTCTAGTAGAACAAAATATTATTAATTGGAGTCATAAAGATTCGACATCTCGCCTACATATTCCTATTGGTGTTGCCTATGGTAGCGATACAATCTTAGTAACAGAAGCACTTTTAGATGCAGCTAGAAAAGAAAAAAAAGTTTTATCAAATCCTTCACCAAAAGTTTGGTTTAAAGGGTTTGGAGATAGTGCCTTAAATTTTGAACTATTAGTCTGGATTAAATATCCTCCTCTTATAGATTCAATCACAAGTTCTTTAAACTTTTTAATAGATTCAGAATTACGTTATCGGAATATTTCTATTCCTTTTCCCCAAAGAGATTTACATATTCGCCAGATTAATGATTTAATTCAAACACATAAAAAAACAGAGTCAACAACTGTTGTAAAAAATCCAAAAAACCTTTCAACTTCCTTAGTCAAAAATATAGCAAAAACTCAGCAAAATCCCTCAAAATGGAATTTACGAGATTTATTACGACAGATTAGTTATTTCCATAATTGTAATAATATTGAACTACGAGACATCATTGAAAATGGATATAGAAAAATTGTTCCTCGCGGTGAAATAATCTGTCTAGAGGGAGAGTCAGGAGACTCATTTTATATTATTCTTTCAGGGTCGGTAGAAGTATTTTCAGAAAAAGCAAATAAGTATATAACAACTAGATATGCAGGAGAATTTATTGGAGAAATGTCACTAATATTAGGGATTACTCGTACAGCGAGTCTTCGTGCCACAGAAGATACAATTTTATTTGTAGTAGACCGAGACAATTTACACAATCTTTTGGCAAAACACCAAAGACTAGCAGACAAAATTTCTGAAGAATTATCCCGACGTTTAGAGACTTTAAAAAACTTAGGATTACTTGATAACCAAGAAAATTCCCAAGAAACAGCAATGATTTGGATTCGGAATCGAATTTATACTTTATTTGATATTTAAATAGGGCTTGCGTATGGAAAGTCTTTTTGTAGGGGTAGGAGACAGGAGACAGGAAACAACCCACCCCTCGCCCCTCCCCCGACCGTGGAGGGGAAGACAGGAGGAACGGGGAATGAGCGAGGAGGTAGGAGTAACAATTGTCAATTTGGGATTTTTCTGCCCAACTATGCGCCTAAAATACTAGCTTTTTGAGGGTTTTCAACGTGATACCTGGCACTGCAATCAGCTACCTTTTTATTTTGTTTAGCCACAGCTTTGACAGCTTTTATATGTCTTACATTCTGAGGAGACCTCAGAATTACACACTCGCTTCTGACTTCTGACTTCTGACTTCGTTAACGTCCTATCAACTTTACGACAAAACTACCACTTAGATAAAGAGCAACTACTGCTCCACCTAATAAACTTTGAGTTAAAGGGTCAGTTGAAGGAGTTAAAACTGCTCCTAAAACTGCTGCACCTAACAATACATATCTCCAGCCAGAAAACATTTGTTGAGAAGAAACAATTCCTGAAATACCTAACAAGAATTGCAGAATCGGAATTTGAAATGCTAATGCCGTACTAAACATTAATAGCAATACAAATTCAAAATATTGTTCAATTGACCAAGCCTGTTCTACTACTTCCGAGCCGTAACTAATAAAAAACTTCAAAGCTGCTGGTACAATTGCAAAATAAGCAAATACTAATCCCAATCCAAATAAAACTGTAGAACCTAAAAAAATCGGTCCGAGAAATCTTCTTTCTCTAATAGTTAGACCTGGTAGAACAAACTTAACTATTTGATAAAGTATAAAAGGACTTGCCAAAAGAAAACCACTATAAGCAGCTACTTTAATAGTTACAAAAAAATATTCTCCTGGAGCTAGTTGGAGAAACTTTACTCCGTGGGCAGGAACTTCTAAGAATTGGACAATAGGTTTAACTACAATGAAGCAACCGATAATACCTACTACTCCTGCTATTAGAGAATAAAATATTCGCATCCGTAACTCTTCGAGATGGTCAAATATAGACATTTCCACATCATCAGGAGATCGATCGAGATAATCATCTTCTTCTAAATCTTGGCGATCGCCTACTTGAGCTGTATTATTGGGCTTAACTTCAGGTTCTTTCAAGCTTACAGGTGCTAAATTGTGATTATTTGAACCCTCTGGAGGAGTATTAGTTTCTGGAGGTGTCATATCTGTATTTTGATTTTAGATTAATCTATATTATATAAAAGTTCCTATTTTCCACAGTGTAGACCATTGTACCGAGATTAAGTAAGTAAATTCATCTTCTCATAGTGTAGTTTGCGGGTAATTTAGGTCTATTAATCAGCCTTGAAAAGAAGTAAAAGTCACGAAAACAAGAAAAACTGATTATTGATAGCTGAAGATTAATTGCTATATTTAACCCATCTATAATTTTTGCCTAAATCGCATTTAATAGAGTTGGCAATAAAAATCTTGGAGCCAAATTATGTTTAACAAAAGATGGAAATAAAATCTGATTTTATTTTTCTTATTTATATTAGTCTGCATTAGTAGTATCACATTAAATATTCTTCTACAAAAACAACCAGCATTTGCTCTGCAAGAATCAGAGTGGGATACATTATTAGAAGAACGGTCTGTCAAAGAAGTTGTGAATAGAATCGAACAAACTTGGGAAAAAGCTTATTAAAATTACTTTGATGTTAATCTTTCAGATTTTACATTAACTGCTGAAGCTATAGCTAAACAACTTGATTTATGGAAATTTCAAACTGATAAAAACCCTGGGGTTGTTTGGGTATGGCCTAGAACAAAAACAATACAGTTAGTATTAATTACTCCCAATCAAATACCAGTCATATACAGCATTACTGATAAAGAGCGAAAGACTGTATTAAATACAGCAAAAATATTAGCTGGGGAAATCATAGACCCCAGAGTACGTCACACAAACTCATATTTAAAACCTGCTCAACAAATTTATCAGTGGATAGTAGCTCCTATCGAGTCAGAATTAGAAAAGCAAAAAGTAGATACGATTCTTTTTTGTTTAGGACCGGGTTTACGCAGTTTAGCCTTATCAGCACTACATGATGGAGAAAAATTTCTCATAGAAAAGTATAGTATTGCTCTAATTCCCGCCTTTAATATGATTGAAACTGAATATAATCCAAGCAAAAATATGCAAGTATTAGGAATGGGAGCATCAGAATTTATCAACCATCAATCTTTACCAGCGGTACCAACAGAATTAAAACAAATTACACAAGAATTTTTCCCAGGCAAAGCGTTTATCAACCAGGATTTTACAGTTAAAAATTTACAATACCAACGACAAAAACAGAAATTTGGAATTATTCATTTAGCTACCCATGCTGAATTTAAATCAGGCAAACCTAGTAATTCTTATATTCAATTTTGGAATCAAGAAAAACTAAACTTAGATGATATTAGAAATTTGAAATGGCATCAACCAAAAGTAGAATTGTTGGTATTAAGTGCTTGTAAAACTGCAGTGGGAGATAAACAAGCAGAATTAGGTTTTGCTGGTTTGGCTGTGCAAGCTGGAGTTAAATCTGCACTGGCAAGTCTTTGGTATGTTAGTGATGTGGGAACTTTGGCATTAATGAATGAATTTTATCAACATTTTCAAAAAATTTCACTGAAAGCAGAAGCTCTCAGACAAGCACAAATAGCAATGTTAAAAGGGAAAGTAAACTTGAAAAAAGGTGAGTTACACGGTTCTGGTAGTAACGTAAAATTGCCACAAGAATTAGCAAAATATGGAGATGAAAATTTATCTCATCCTTATTATTGGGCAGCTTTTACTATTATTGGTAATCCTTGGTAATTTAGTAACTTTTTCTCAAAAAAAGTCATACCTATGAGGAATTATCACTTGCCCATCCTAATGAGTCTGAATTCTAGTCCAGGAAAACAAGGTTAATATCATGTCGGTTTAATTAACAATCATCAAGTTCTTAGGTGGTAGGTCGTAGGTTTCATTAATGGATAATGGATAATTGATAATTAGGGTTTGCGTATGGAAAGTATGAGTGCTAGGGATAGGAGTCAGAATTTCCTAGGTCATGCTCTGCAAACAGAATTCAGTAGAAATGGGAATTATAGAGGAGGTAGTCGGAAAAATTGTAAGAGTAATTTTTCTGCCATAATCGTCCCAAAATACTAGCTTTATGCAGCTCTTGCCACCGAAAAGCTGACACTTTTTTAGACCAAAAAATTCTATAACCAATATCAGTCAATGCTTTGAGATTTAATCAGCAAGCCCTAACTACCTCTGGTTAAAACCGTTACGGAATTGAATATAAGGAAATATTATTTCTTCTCTTTGTCGATTGGATATAGCGAGGAAACCCGCTCTTATCAGAGCCGCTCCGAAGATCGCCATCCCACCCTCCGGGAAACTCCGCTAACGACCCCTTTTTTCCCCTTATAAAGGAGAGACTTTAAACCAGAATTGTTTAATTATTAATTATTAATTATTCGGTAAATTCAAGACCGAACACTGGAACCTATCCCAGTAATAATATTTTTGCTAAAAACCCCAAATATTTTGAGAGTTAAAAACGAAAAATTAAGCTTTTAAAACACATTTTACTTAAACAAATAAGCCTTTCAACAATTAATAATTAATAATTAATAATTAATAATTAATAATTAATAATTAATAATTACCTCTCCTTGAAAAGAAGAGGATTGACTTAAAGGAAAAATTTTTCTTTTTTCTCCTTGAAAGGAGAGGCTTTAAACCTTAATTATTCGGTAAAAATAGTGGGATAGGTTCAACACTGGAAACGGAGCATAAATTTGGGATATTCCTTCGAGATCGCTTCAAAAGAATCAAGAAATTACTAAGGTTAGCTGAAGACATTTTTTTTATAAGTTTTAATTCTACTTGGAGACTAATTCCTCTTTTGAACTGATAATGAGCTAATAACTCATAGCTGATAGCTGATAGCTGACGGCTGAATGCTTACCTTTCAGTTGAGAATCAATCACAAAATTCAGCTTTCAAATCTCTTTCCATTAGAGCTACTACTGCTTCTTCAGGAGTAATTTTTCCATTTAATAAAAGAAAAACCTGATGAGAAATAGGTACGCGAATTTCCTCTCGGTAAGCAAGATCGATCAAAACATTCGTAGTATTAACACCCTCAGCAGTACCTTGTAATTCGTCTAAAATTTTCTCCAAACTTTTACCTTGAGCTAAACCATAACCAACCCGATAATTTCTACTCAAAGAACTACTACAAGTTGCCAACATATCTCCTAAACCAGATAACCCAAAAAAAGTTTCAGTTTGTCCGCCTAAATGATTACCAACCCGAATAATTTCTGTCAAAGCACGAGTTAACAAAGCTGATTTAGCATTAGTACCAAGTTCCAAACCATCACAAACTCCAGCAGCAATAGCAATAACATTTTTCAAAGTTCCACCTAACTCCGTACCAATAGGATCGGGACTACTATAAACCCGAAATAAACCAGAAGCAAAAATATTTTGTACTGTTGTTGCTGCTGCCTTATTTTTACTAGCAACTACCGTTGCAGTAGGTAATTTATCATTAATTTCTTTTGATAAATTAGGACCAGATAAAACTACAACTGAATTATTAGGAAAATCAGCTTCCCAAATCTGAGAAGGAGTCCGCCTTGTTGCCGAATCTAATCCTTTTGTAGCAGTCACAATAATTACCTTTTCTGATAATCCAATTTTTTTGATTTTTTCTGCCGTTTCATTCACTCCTTTCATAGAAATTGCCGAAACTATAATATCAACATTTTGGAGTATTTCTGATAAACTTACATTCAAGCTACGAGACCATAAATGTATTTCATGTTGATTATGACCAGCCAATTTTGCTAAAGCAGAACCCCATGCACCTGCACCTAGAATCGCTAAGGTTGCCTTTTTTTTCGATACTGGATAAGCAGAGTCTAAAGTTCTAATAATTTCTCTTCTTTTATCAGCTTGAGATATTTTACTTACCATAATTTATGAATTTGATTTATTAATTAATTATTGATTTTCAGAGAAGTCAGTACAATAAGTCAATGGTGATTTTTCACTAACTCATAATTCATTTGTTCTCAGATATTCTCACTCTTCTAGAGAAAATATATATAGCGCTATTAATTCCACCACCAATAATTAGGACTTACGCAAAAAAAACTATAGAACCCCTGAGTGGTATCTTTTTAGGAAAAGCTATATAGTTCAATAGCGATCGCCGATTATCATCAATAAGAGTTGGACAAATGCCAGTCTTCAAGCAGTTTGACAGACAAAGAATGGGTTCTTATTGAACCATCCCATACCAAAAAAGAAGAAAACTTGTCCAACATGCAGGGAGCAAGAGAGAAATTTTAGATGGTATCTTGTATCAACTCAAGAATGGTTGTAACTGGTGTGACTTACTGTGCATATTTACCACCCTATTCAACCGTATTTTGGCTTTACTTGTAGTGGTGAGCATCAGGGGTAATTGAAAAAATTAGAGATGTATTGCATTCTCAAGTATGTCAATAGGTAAAAAAAAAGCGATCGGGGACAACTTTAATCATCATTGATTCACAGGCAGTAAAAAATACCTGTAATCCTAGTATCAAGTCAATCATGATTTTGTTTTTACAAATCTACGAATGGAATTAAGCGATACCTGGCAGTAGATAGTCTCGGTTTTCCTTCTTGCTCCGTCCTTACTCTGAGGAAACCTCAGAGCGGGCGGTGCGCTTTTTTTACTTATTGCAGCAAAGCTAATGTATCTGATGATCAGAGATTAAAAGAAATATTGTCAGATAAAATTGATTACTTCAAGTCCAAACCTGTTAATATCCCTAAAATTACTATCCTACTTGACAATGGATATCCCATAGGAAAAATAACGCAGGAGTTAAAGAAAATTTATCCAGCAATTATGACCAAGATTCGGTTTAAACTATCACCAAAACCTTCAAAGGTGAAGAAAAAACAGCAAGGAAAAACAGGGTTTGTGCCCGTCAAAGCCAGGTAGGTCATCGAAAGAACCAACTCTTGGATGGAAAGATGTCAAAGCTTGACTAAAAATTTTGTTTGCGTTTGCTTCCGCATCCCGTAGGGAAGCATTCCGTAGGGAAGCATTCCGCAGGAAAAGAACCCTGGAAAATGCTACCGCCAAGATTAATATCCAGTTTTATTCGACTAATGCTCAAGAGACTGGCGATCGCCTAGGTTTTTAAAAGATACCACTCAGGGTCTCTATAGGTATTGATTTTAATGCTGAGTTGATTCCAGTCTACAGGACAACGACAAGCATCCAAGAGAAATATTGTTTGTAAGTTGTCAAATTAGCAGAATTTTTTGAATGTGCTATTGCCATTGAGTCTCTAGATTTTACCAAGAAAAAATGGGGTGATTTGAGGTATGATATAATATTAGGTTCAGAGGGCGACAGAACTCTGTTCCGCTTACGTGATAGAACCCCGTTCCGCGCTCCGCGACCAAAAAACTTTCTCCTTCTACTCCTCTTTATTCTTCTTTACTTCCCTACTGACTCCTGAGTTCTGAGTTCTGACTCCTAAGTAATTAAAATTAATATCATACACTAATTCAGCAACACCATATAATGAATATATTTTCCAAAAATTCTGTACTTGTGCCCATAGATTTTTCCGATGAATCTGTTGAGGCGATCGATGTAGCTCTAGAATTTGTTCGAGAGCCTTCTTATTTATGGATTCTTCACGTGCTGCCTCGTCTTAATCCTACTGAACCAGGAGTAAGGTGGCATACTGTCGATGACCAGAGTCGCAAACAGCATATCGAAAAAGTGTTTCACGAACAGATTCAAGGTGCTAAATATGAAGGTATTAATTTTAGTGTGGCGATCGGAAATCCTAGCTCAGAAATTTTGGATTATGCTCAGGAAAAAAAAGCAGAGTTAATTGTCATTCCTTCCCAAGGACATAGTGGTCTTGGTGGATTTTTACTAGGATCGGTTGCTGAACGAGTTGTCAGGTATTCTCATTGTCCTGTTTTAGTTCTACGAAATTGACATACTCTCTGGCGGTCAGACACGAAAATTATTCTCCAACCAGGATTATACCAAGCGCGATAAATGTTTGCTACATTTTCTTGGGTGTTGGTAATTGCTAAGATGATTTTCTAGGGGTAACAGCTCTTGCCTACTCTGGTTGGGTATTTACAACTATCACAGGGGAATAAACCTTAAGGTTTCATCTTTTAATTTACCAACGCTTTTTCTTGAGTAGGGGAGTAGGGGGGGAGTGGTTAGGGATGTTGTATCCCACATTCCACAGGTCAATTTGTAATATACAAAGTAGCACAAAATTTTCTAGCCCCCTAGGGTCTGTCATCAATTAGAACTTATAAGCTTTGTGAGTCAAGGTTTTTAGCGTCTGGAGTCTTTCCAGGCCAAAAGTTCAAAACTCTTGCTACATAGCACTTTCAGATTTAATTGGGGCTTGCGCTCATAAAGCTAAAAGTCAGGATAGCTAAGACTTAGGAGCTTTTCATGTTCAATTTATATCCTAGTTATATCATGTTCGGTTGAATACTTATAAATAACTGTTGTGAGAAGTCAGTCCTCAGGAGGGAAGAAAGGAGGAATACATAGAAAATATTGGAGAAAAGCATTGATAATTTCAGTATTTCTTTGGTACTGTCGCTACCCGGAGTCCTTAAATTTTATTATAACTGACCCGTCCGTTAGCGTAGCTCCCCCGGAGGGGGAACATGATATTATTAGCTAGTTTTGCATCAATTTACTGAAATTTTCTGCTGAAATTCAAGAAAATTTCTTCACATAAAATGGCCGAAACTGTTGCCTGTTCCCCCATCTCCGCGTCTGGTGCGTCTGGTGCGTCCCCGCGTCCTACCCCCACCAAGCAATTTTTTCAGCAGACCCTAATTGATGACACGCCCTAAGAGGCTGTTTGTAAAGAATTATGAACCCACATTCCGCACCACAAAATGTAGTATAGGTTCAGGAAGACCGAGTCAACCCACCCCTAACCCCTCCCCTCCTGGGAGGGGAAGACAGGAGACAGCAATTCTGAAGAAAGTCATAGCTGCCGTGATTGAGTAATCAATCAAGCAAGTATTTATGCTGAATTTTTTATACTACGTTTTGAAGTGCGGAATATAGATTGTATGCAACGTTCGAGAGCGAGAAGTAAACATAAGAATAATTAACAATCACTAGGGTGCTAATTATCAAAAAAGTTATTAAGTATATGTCAATTACTGAATAGTTGAAGTTTCACCTAAGTTAAGCATTCTTTTTTCACGCTTGGTATTACAGAATTATTGGTTTGTGCTCCGCAAGGATAGGCCAACATTTAGTCCAATTTTTCGGTATATTAAAAACCAGATATTACCTTCAATGATAAAAATCCAGTTTATTTGAATTTTACTTTATTATTTATTAACTTTAATTAAGAGGATCGACCTAAATGATTATTCAGGAGATTACAATAATTATATAGAGTTATCCTGATTAAATAGGGGAGTAGGAAATATGTTAAGAGCTCCTACATTTCATGTCAATCAATACCAAGCATTATTACAAAATCTCAAGCAAACTATTCTATATTGGCTGAAATATTTTTGGAAATTTAGTTTATTTTATGGTAAATATACTGCTTCTCCACCTTGGCAAAAAACCATTAATATAAATTGACATAACTAACTATAGTTTTCAAGGTGGGTCTATTGGCTAGATAGCTAGGTTTTTAGAACAGTTAAATGCCTTGATCGCTTATGGCTATTTTGGAGTAAACATAAAGTCATCCTTTTAGGAGGAAGATTTATATCCAAATTATCAATTAGCCTGACTCTCAAGAACTTTGGTTATTTTCAGAGCTTTATACTAAGCTCCAAACTTTCTGCTAAAATTATCTTGGTTGCTCTTACAGTTTATCGCTAAAACAACTAAGTACCTCTAATAAATGAGACCCTGCTATTTTAGCAGTACTTATATTTAGATTAACAGGAGCAATTTGCTTGGAGTATTGCTCCTGAAATCAACTATTAATCTTGAAAAGCTGTGAGGTTAAAAGCTCTCATGCTTTATTGTTGTTTGAGCAACCCCATCAGCAATGAAGCTAACTTTTATTTTTAATAGAAACCTAGAGCTTCTCTAGTGCGACGTCCAACAATTCCATCTGGTCTTAAGCCATGATCGCGTTGGAATGCTTTAACTGCATGCTTAGTTTTCGGCCCAAAATAACCAGTTGCACGATGATGATGAAAATAGCCCATCATTCCTAATTGGTGTTGCAACTTGGATACTTTATGTCCACGACTACCATAGCTCAAATAATATCCACGACGGCGGCGATGTCCCTTGTAAGAAGCATGACGATACTTGGGACGATGATAACCTTTGCCATAATGGCGAGCGCGGCCATAACCACCACAAGGGTTCTCGTAGTAACACGCAGCAGCAGAATTAGCAGTTGCGCTGATAGCACCTAGAATAGTAGCGGCTGATAGAAGACCCATCATACCTAATGTAGATAACTTTTTCCAGTTAACTCCTTTAAAGGTAGGTTCAACTATAGAACTTTCTTCGACGGTAGCTAGATGGGAATATGCTAGTGTTTCCATAACTCCTCTGATGAGTAATGTTTTACAACTTTTTTTTACCAAGTGTCTTACCCACTTAGCCTTATAGCATTTTGGGTTTCTTTTGCAGTGCGACACTCAAAAAAAGTAAATTGAATTTTACTAGAGCCTCAATTTAGGCTGTTATTGACATCCTCCCGACGTTGCACATGGCGCGACAACGCGGGATTCCTAAACCTCGCGACTCAGGACTTTCTGCTTCGCTCCGCACCTGCCTCCGAGGCCAAACCTCTTTCTGGTCTAAAGGCGCGCTCCACAGACTGACACTGCTAGCCCAGCAGCCAAATTTTAAGACTAACACACTATTGGCATGCGCCACAAAATTGATTGGTTTTTATCCCGACACTCCCCTTTGGGAGAGCGCGGGTCTTCAACCAACGTTGAGATAACGAAGGAAATCTTATGATTTCCTTCATTGCATTACTAAGCTACCATGTTAGGTAGATTATTTCTGCGGAATATTCAAAAAAATTTAAAGGTCTACATTTTTCAAATCATTGTGGACCTTGAGTCTATTAAAAACTTTAGTAGCAGTCACCACCGTAGCCACCATAGCCACCACCGTAACTACTACCGTAGCGACCATAACCACCACGACGACCATAGCGACTGTAGCCACCATAGCTACCATAGGAACGGCTGTAGGAGCGACTAACAACTTTTTTATAATAATGGCCAGAGCTACGACCATAGCTACCATAACGACCAGAACTACCGTAGGCACCATAGCCACCATAGCTACCGTACCTGCTACCACCATGGTAAGCAGAAGCAGAATCAGCAGTTACGTTCATTCCTACAGCTAAAGTAGCAGCAGATAGTAAACCCATTGCTCCAACACTAGATAGCTTTTTGAAATCTACACAAGCAGTAAACTCTTTGTTAGCAGAGTCTTCTTCGTTGAAAGCTAAATGGGAAAATGCTAATATTTCCATGAATTCCTCTGTTTAGTTAAATTATATGAAATCCCGCATAACAGGAACTTTCCTACATAACAGTTACATCTTTAGATAGGCCTCTGAAGCTGGGCAATACGTAGGACGTAAAAGTTATTTCTGGGGTTTGCTAGATGCACGAAGTATGCCAAAACTTTTGAAATAAGCTTTGATTTGGCATATCTACAATATCACAAAAAATACATTACTCAAGTCAGATTGTCAAAAAAAAATTCTGGCCTCTGCGTAAAATAGATTAGATAAATGGACTTTTTTGCTTGACCAAATTTGCCTAATACTTGACTTAAAATGGTTTTATCATGGCTAAACAACTAAAAGCAAGTTTTTTTATAATTAATATAGAAATCTCATATTTTGAACAATAATATTAAGTTTGATTTCTTGAAACCTAGATCCAATTATTGGAAGCTTTTACCCTATATCTATGACCATTGGCCTACCATTGTCAAAGCATTAGGTTGTACATTGGCCTTTACAATTTTCTGGCCTATTTTAGCATGGCTATTGGGCGAAATGGCAGGTCATATTGGTAGGGGAGATGTAGGAGCGATCGCTCAACTAGCAGGTCTTGCAGCTATTATTTTCCTGATTAAAGGAGCTGTACAGTATGGTCAAGATACTTTAATGGCAAAAGCTGCTTTTACTATTGCTCTAGACTTGCGGAAGGAGGTTTATTCTCATTTACAAAAACTCAATATTAGTTACTTTGAAAAGTCAAAAACAGGAGACCTTTCTTATCGACTGACAGAAGATGTTGATCGTACTGGAGAGGTTGTAAATAAATTTTTTCACCAATTTGTTCCTTGTATTTTACAGTTGATAGTTGTGCTGGGTTACATGACTTATCTTAACTGGCAATTAACTGTTGCAACTTTGGTAGTTGCACCGTTAATGGCATTGTTAATAGGTTGGTTTGGAGAATTATTACTTTCTTTTTCCCACCAAAGTCAAAATCGAATTTCTAATTTATCAGCTTTAATAACAGAGGTATTTAATGGTATTAGAATAGTACAAGCATTCGCTGCTGAGGAATATCAAATTGCTATATTTTCTGTGGAAGCTGAACAAAATCGACAAGCAAAATACATGGCAGAAAAGATTAAAGCACTCCAGTTTGTAGTAGTGGGTTTTTTGGAAGCAATGAGTGTGGCTTTTTTGTTTTTTTTGGGGGCGTGGCAAATATCTGAAGGAAACTTGTCTGGAGAAGGTTTTATTAGTTATTTAACAGGTGTGGCTTTGTTAATCGATCCGATTTCTTTAACAACAAGTAATTATAGTGAGTTTAAACAAGGAGAAGCATCTTGTGACCGGATTTTTGAACTTTTAAATATTCAACCTCAAGTTATAGAAAAATCAGATGCTATTGCTCTTCCTCCGGTAGTGGGAAAGGTAGAATATAAAAATGTATGTTTTTCTTATCAGTCAGAAAAAAAGGTTTTAACAAATCTAAATTTGTTAGTAAATTCAGGAGAAATAATTGCTTTGGTAGGAGCTTCTGGAGCAGGTAAAACTACACTGGCAAATTTGTTACCTAGATTTTATGATATTCAGTCAGGGGAAATATTAATTGATGATATAAATATCAAGGATGTTACTCTTACAAGTCTTAGAAGACAAATTGGAATTGTACCTCAAGAAGTAATTTTATTTTCAGGAACTATCTCCCAAAATATTGCTTTTGGTCAGTTAGATTATAATATTGATGCAGTAAAAAAAGCAGCTAAAGTTGCTAATGCTCATCAGTTTATTACTAAGCTGCCAAAAGGTTATCAAACTTGGGTAGGAGAAAGGGGTTTGAATTTATCTGGAGGGCAAAGACAAAGAATAGCGATCGCTCGTGCAATACTAGAAAATCCGAAGATATTAATATTAGATGAAGCGACTTCTTCTCTTGACTCTGAATCTGAATTTTTAGTACAAGAAGCGTTAGAAAGATTGATGCAAGGAAGAACTGTATTTATTATTGCTCATAGACTAGCTACTGTACGTCGTGCTAATCGGATTTTAGTTATGGAAAATGGTGAAATATTAGAATCAGGAACTCACTCAGAATTATTGGATAAAGGTACGCTTTACGCTCGTTTTTATCAGCAACAGTTTAGTTAATATCTTGTAATTATGAATCTGAATTTTTAGTACAAGAAGCGTTAGAAAGATTGATGCAAGGAAGAACTGTATTTATTATTGCTCATAGACTAGCTACTGTTTTTGGTTATGGAAAATGGTGAAATATTAGAATCAGGAACTCACTCAGAATTATTGGATAAAGGTACGCTTTACACTCGTTTTATCAGCAACAGTTTAGTTAATATCTTGTAATTATTTAGTCGTCAGTTAGTCTCCTTAATCGTAACTTTGTTATCAGTCAAAGTACATCTAGAAACCTTAGATATTTTGGTATTCCTGTAAATGTAGCGAGCTAGGGTAAAGGTAGGGAATAGTGAACAGGGAGCAGGGAATAGAAAGTACCTTAAATTATTATTTTCAAAAAGATAGTCTTCCCTTGAATACTTGACTTTTTTTAGGATATCGCTACTTATACACCACTACCGAATATTCTCAGTAAATGTTTTTTATTATTCACAAAAAAAGTTGTATATTTGCTTAAACTTTCCGTTGCCCAACTAACCTAACCCAGACCATTTTTTTTACCGAAAAATTCAGGTATAAAGCCTCTCCATTCATGGAGAAAAAAACGGTCGTAGCGCAGCTTCCCGTAGGGTGGGATGGCGAGATATCCTCACCATATCTAATCGACCAAGAGAAGAAAAAAAATCCTTTGATCCAATCCTCTTATTTATAAGAAGAGGTAATTATAAATTCTAAATTCTTAATTCTTGAACACTTCCATCAGTTTGCAGAGAGAATAAAAAGCAAGCATTTTTACAAACAGTTTTGATTGACAAATAAAAACTTTTCCTGACAAAGATTCGCTTTTCCAAAAATTCTATACTTCAGTAAGGGGATAAAAAAATACTCCCTTATTTTAATAAATGTAAACAAATAAACTTCTTTGGTGGCAGTTTTAATCTACTTGCGTTAAATTTAGGTTATAGGGTAGGAGTAAGTATTAGGTCGATGCCTTCTACTTTCAAGTTTAAAGTTAAAAAGCGTTTCGGTCCGGAATGCTCCGAAAACAGATACCTAATTGTGTCATTTCAGTTATCAGTTATCAGTTATAAGTTATCAGTACCTCCGACTAAAGCAGGAGACTTTAAAATACTGAATTGAATCTTTTTTCATCCCCTTAAAAGGGGATAATAAATAAAAATTTTCCTTTGAGTCAATCCTCTTATTTTCAAGAAGAGGTAATTATTAATTATTAATTATTAATTATTAATTGTTGAATGTATCAAGGGATAAAAAATCTGGGGAAGCTCTACCAAAAAATAACAAAATTAAAATTAGAAGTATCTCAGAAGGAGAAAACTACTATGATGGAAATTATACCTCTAGCAAATCAGAACATCATTGGTCTTAGTATTGATGGCAAAATTGAAATAAGTGACATTGAAAAAATCAAAAATTTAGTTGAGGAAAGATTAAAATCTCAACCTAAATTACGAGTTTATGTTGAAGTTGAAAGTTTTCAAGGAATATCTGTGGAAGCTTTATGGGAAGATTTAAAATTTGGTCTAGGACATCTGAAATATTTTGATAAAAAAGCAGTTGTATGTGACGCAGCTTGGGTAAATAAATTGACTATTGCTGGTAATAAAATTTTTAGCAATATAACCCATCTAGAGACAAAATGTTTTTCTTGGTCAGAAAAAGACCAGGCTTTAGAATGGATAATAACTGACACTCCACAGACTAAAGTCGCGTAGATTATGTTTCCCTTCGTGACATGAAAAACGTCAAAGTTGGGAAGCAAAGATTGTTAAGACAGGGGATAAATTCACCTGTCTTAATTTTTCAGTAAACTGATGAAAAATTATGCCAAATTTCTTATACCAAATTTTTTCAAAGTTAGGAATAGGGTGATTGTCAAACAAAAAAATTAGACTAAAATCTGGGTCAGGTATTTAGTAATTTAAATCGTTCTTGAGAGACAGAATATTAAGGGTTAAAAATTTCCCTAACTTATAGCGCTTTTCACTTTAATGAAATACATAACTTATGCTCTCTGATTTCTACCTCTCTCCTTTAAGCAAGAGTATCTTTGGTCTACCTAAATGAAAACTTCTAGAATTCATAATTCTATTTACTCACAGCTAATATAAAATTTAAGGAAACTCTGATAGAGCGACTATATAATTTTAATTAATCTAATTGTAAAAAGACTTAGGCAAAATGAAGATTTTTACACTAGACATTTCCGGAAACTAAATTTTTGCCTAGTAAATTTAAACATTTGAGATTAATTTTCGGAGAGGTCTAGTAGATATAGTACAATCTTGGCAACACTAACGATATATTTTAATAATTACCTCTTCAGTAATAGAAGGATTAGCTAAAAGGAATTTTTTCTTTTTTTTCCATGAATTAAGAAGATTTATAGCTTAATTTTTTAGCAAATCAAAAAAACTAAAGCTTAAAATAAAACACTTGAATGAGGAGAAGAAAGAGTTAAAATTAAAATTAACTGATTGTGAATCAAAAACTACCTGAAAAAAACATCACCTACTGAATTTATTATTTTAAATGTGTTTTCTAATACTGCTGAATCACTGAATTATTCATTTCTCTTACTTGTGCATATGGTTTGTGCTGATCGGCAAATTCATAGCAAAGAATTAAAATATCTTGCTGTATTAGAACAACAATGGGAAATTAAACAAGATACTGTTGAAGAGAAGGATAAAATTATTACAAAAAACGAAAACTGTCTGTCTTTAAATTATGTAGCTGATAGAGTTCCATCCAGTGAGCAAAGGAAAGTAATGGAGCAAATGCTAATAATGGCAGGTATTGACGGTTTTTTTGCTCCTTCAGAATTAGAAATGGTTAAACAGGTGGCTCAAATTTGGCATCGGTATCTTGATGATAAAGGGTTAGAAAAATTAAAGAAGCAAACAGAAAAGTCTGTTTCTGCATTCTTTAAAGATAAAAGTAATAACAAACAAAAGAAACTATAAAAAAATGAAATTAACGAAAAACGTAAGAAACAAGAAGAACAGCTTAATAATTGAAATAACAAACTTAACGAACTTAATGAAATCAAACAAAATTTAACTCAAATTATTAAGGACATAGAAAAAGTAATGGAAATCGATTTAAACGTGACTTAATAGAAAATTATCCGATAATATCTGGTGGGAATGTTCAATTAAATTAGAGAAATATACATCAAGATTGTTCTACTTCACTATTCTCAGAAGTGTTAGCTAAACTGATGTTTATGAATGCGGAACCATTGCTCGGAAGAAGGGATTTTCAAGGAAGTTTAATACCATAAACTCTCTTTTTGAACATTAGGAGTTGTAGAAAATATCAAGAACCTCAACTTGTTAATATATCAACCGTTTCAACAATATCAACGATATAAACTCAAAACTTGAAAATAGCTAATCACCTAACAGTTAGGTAATAGAATTTTTAGCTTTTGGCAAGATTAGTAGTTAATAATTAACATAACATCAAGATGATGCACCAATAGCCCACAATACTAGAGGCAAAGTTAAAAAAGACAACAATGTTGATATTACTACAACTCTAGAAGTTCGTGAAGCATCCCCACCAAATTCATTAACTATAATAAAAGAAGATAAAGCACTTGGCATGGCACTTTCTAACACTAGAACTTGTAAATCAAGCATTTCTAAACTCATAAGTTTAGCTACTAAATAAGCAGCGATCGCTCCTCCCAATAAACGCATTAAACTAGCGCCTAATTCATAAGTACCTGGTTGAAAACGATTATTAGCTATTTGTATTCCCATTAATAACAAAGAAACTGGAATTGTCGCCTCTCTCAAAAGATGTAAACCATCATCAAGTTTTAGAGGTAATTCAATATTAAATGAGTTAAGAATTACACCTAAAATCATTCCCCAAATTATCGGTAATTTAAAAGTAAAAGTCATACCAGACCAAAACCCCTCTCCTTTGAGGATAGCAGGCATTGTACTAAACACAATTATATTCCATGATATTAAATAAATTACTGCTCTTTCTAACCCAGCTTCTCCTAATGCAAATAAAGTTACAGAAAGACCCATATTTCCTGCGTTTGGTAAAGCTGTTGTCGCTATTAAACTCTTTTGTATAGCCACAGAAAAACCTAATTTCCACCCTATTCCCCAAGCTATTAAACAGAGTAAAATATAAGTTAGCCCGAAGGCTAAAAACATTTCAATTGCTTCTTCAATACTAATAGTAGTTCGATACATTATATCTGTTAGTAATGCCGGAAATAAAACATATAAAGCCAGTTTGGAAAGTGTGGGTTCATCAATGGAAAATTTTTTGGCAAATATAAAACCAATTAAAACAATACATCCCACTGGAAAAACAGCAGATACAACCGAAAAGAAAATCTCAATCATAGTTGAAAAAAATCTGAGTCAATCATTTTACCGAAGAATTAATAATTAATAATTAAATATTTCTGGTTTAAAGCCTCCCCTTTTAAGGAAAAAAAAAGAAATAATATTTCCTTATATTCAATTCCGTAACGGTTTTAACCAGGGTAATTATCAATTAATGAAATAAATAATTCGCACCTTGAAGCCTCCCCTTTTAAGGAAAAAAAGCGGTCGTTAGCGCAGCTTCCCGTAGGGTGGGATGGCGAGGTCTCGGAGCTGTCCGACCATCGACCAAGAGAAGAAATAATATTTCCTTATATTCAATTCTGTAACAGTTCTAACCAGAGGTAATTAGGATTTGCTGAAAAAGTCTTTTAGTAGGGGTAGGAGACAACCCACCCCTCGCCCCTCCCCCGACCGTGGAGGGGAAGACAGGAGACAGGAGACAGGAGAAATTGGAATTATAGAGGAGGTAGGGGTAAGAATTGTAAGAATGATTTTTCTGCCATAATCGTCCCAAAATACTAGCTTTTTGAGCGTTTTAGACTGAAACAGGCACACTTTTTTCGACCCCAAAAAGGCACTTGTCTTTATGTATCAATGCTTTTAGATTTATTCAGCAAGCCCTAATTATCAATTATCAATTATTGAAAGAAGTTCGCTCTCAACTTGTGCAACTATATAGACAACAACCTGATTTATTTCCCCCTCCACCTAGCGCAACTGATATGCTTGTACAAACACAATTATTAAGTACTCAGTTATTTAGCAACTTTTTTAAGATTTTTTCTAATACTTTTATAGTATTCTTGCAAGTACTTTTGGTGTTCGTATTAACAATAATGTTTTTAGCAAATGCTCAAGCTTATCCACAAGTAGGATTACTTTTATTTCCTTCCTTTTATCGGCGACGTGCAGATGAAATTCTATCAAAGTGCGAGGTAGTTCTAGGAAGTTGGTTTTGTGGAATAGTAATTAATTCTCTTTTTGTTATTACCCTTAGTGGCCTTGGTTTATGGATATTGCAAATTGATCTAGTTTTGGCTCACGCTTTGTTGGCAGGTTTACTTAATTTTATTCCTAATATTGGTCCGACTACGAGTGTAGTTTTTCCCATTATGATTGCTGTATGAGATGCTCCTTGGAAAATAGTTGCCGTGGGAATTTTATATCTTAATTATTCAGAATCTTGAAAGTTATTGGTTAAGCCCAATTGTTATAGCAAAAAAAGTCTCTCTTTTACCTGCTGTTACTCTAACATCTCAAATTTTATTCACTACATTTTTTGGAATTTTAGGCCTAATTTTAGCTTTACCTAATTTTAGCTTTACCTTTAACAGTAGTAGCTAAAACTTGGATAGAGGAAAATTTATTTAAAGATATTTTAGACCCTTGGAAAAATTCTTTATACGCTGAGACTATTTCCACAGTTGATAATTAATAGACATCGTAAGCATCTCCTGTGGACTACTGCGCAAACAGCATTCAGCAGTCAGTTATCAGCTCTTGATAAACATCTACTATTTTCCGCTACAGAATTGCATGAATTGAACTCAAACTCGTCGTTCTTGTGGTTAATTCTCTGATGAAAAATGTAATTATTAATTATTAATTATTAATTGTTGAATCTTACTCATCTTCTGGTTTCAGAGATCGTACAGTTTCTTGAATTGACCCTATAACAAATCCCATAATTGCACCTATTGTTGCATAAGTACGAGGTGCTTTTGCACTGCTATAACCTTGATCTATTCTCGTAAAATTACAACATTGATAACGACTTTTACTCATCTCGGCAGCAGCTAATCCAATTACTGAACCGATTAAAGCCATCATCAAGCCAGAAAATATTACTAGCTTTAAATTAATTGTTTTTTCTTCCATTACCAATTAACCTCCATAATTGGAATTAAAATAAAATTATTTATATATTTTTTTTCTAGCATAATTTTGACTATTTTCAACTATTAACAGTAAAAAAATTCATAAAAATTCAATCAATGTTACAGGCATTAAGGCGAGCTAAAAAGTATACTGCTAGTTTAGCTCCATAAGGAGAATCCCACCAAGCAACAGGAAAACAACCTTTAGGTGCTTCTAGACTAAAATTCAGTTTTTCATAAGGTATTGATTTATTGTTTGATAATAATCCAAGTCGTTCACAGGTCATATTCAACACTTTCATATCTATTTGAGAAATATCATAAGTTCCTCCCATACTTTCATAAATTTTCTTTTGTATACTAAAGCCAAAATGACCTTTACTATAATTCATCCAAAGCTCGTCGATTAAATTTATTACGCTACATGGAAATTTTATAACATCATCAGGAGTCAGTTTTTCTTTGTCAGTTTGACCAGATATTTCTAACATGACTTTTGCAGTTTCTTGGTCTGCTTCTTTCCATTTTCCTGCGGATAATAAATCTCTTAATTTTCCGTAGCGGTAAATATCAGAAATCAACATTAATGCTTCATCTAACTTTTTTTCTAGTTGAGCTACTCTTTCTGATAATTCTAACTCCCTTGAATTTTGTTGTGATGAGAAAGATTCATCAGAGGAAATAGTAGATGTATTTATCTCTTTATATTCTATTTCGTTAGACATAATGACTCCAAAAATTTTGCTCTAAACTATTTTTTTAGTATTTAGTAGTTCCTGGTTAGGGAAAAGTTGTAATAGTTTCTGACTTTATTATTTACCGAATAATTAAGGTTTAAAGCCTCTCCTTTAAAGGAGAAATAAGAAAAAATTTTCCTTTTAGTCGATCCTCTTCTTTTTAGAGAGAGGTAATTATCAATTATCAATTCTTGAAAGTATTGACTTTCTCACAAATCCTGTACATATTTTTATAGTTAATTCTGCTCTAGAATTGATTTACTAATTACTTCACTAATAACTAAATTACCTTCAGGACTTAAATGAATATGGTCTCTATATAAACTATCTGGTTCTGAGACAGATTTAAAAATAGGTAGTAAATCTAGATATAAAATATTCTCTGCCTGGGTAAATTCTTCTAAACGTTTACGAGTTTTAATTTCATAATCGCGGGGTCCAGGTTCACTTACTTCCCGTAGTAAAGGAGTCATTGCTAGAATAAATTTAGCATTGTTTAAATTAGCCAATTCATAAATTTTTTTAATTGCTACTAAATTAAAACCAACCCGGTCGCCTTCTTCTTTAATTTCAGGAACTTTTGGAGCCTTGAAAAAATAACGATTTATCAATTCTGCAATAGCTGAAGGAGGTTTTTTATCTGGATAATTCCGGTCTACTCCTACTACTAATGAACTAGGTGATTTAGCAAATAAATCATCAGTATTAATTAGTAATATTACTATTTGAGAATTAAACAAACCGAACTTTTCTAAATAAGCCAATTCATTTCTCGGACCCCAAGAATTAGCTGAGGCATTAAGAACTTCAACTATTTTATCTTTACCTAATTTTTCACTTAAATAGTTTTCTATAATTGCAGAAACTGTGTCATTTTGGTCAGTCCACCAATTACCATTAGCCACAGAGTCTCCTACGAGAAATATTCTCAATGTAGTATTTTCTTTTGACTCTTCTATTGGTTTTGACCGCATAGAATACTGATTGATTTTGATGCGATTTCCAAAGCGACTAACATTTTGATTTGGTGCTAAGAGATAACCAATTTGATTATCTGCAATATAGGTCAGAGGATTACCAAAACCCACTATCACTCGGAGTCCTATTTCTAATATTCCCAATAATCCAAGTATAAGTGCTGAAATTATGAGTAGAATTTTCACTAATCTAAATTAAATAAATTAATCAATTTTATTTTCAATGATTTAGTCTCTAGTCTTGAGGGTAATAAATATTGCTTTTTTGACCGATTATATGATTATTTACTAATTAGGGCTTGCTGATTAATTATCAAACCATTAACAAGTAAGGGTTGGAGCCTTCTTTGATTCCCCAAAAGTGTGCTGGTTTTAGTCTAAAATCCTCAAAAAGGCACGCATAAAAGGCAAACCTTCGGACAGAAAAATTGAGGGATAAAACTTAGCTCCTACCTCCTCGCTCATTCCCTGTTCTTCCTGTCTTTCCCTCCCCTCCCCCGACCGTGGAGGGGCAAGGGGTGGGTTGTCTCCTACCCCTACCAAAAGACTTTCCATACGCAAACCCTAATTATCAATATTTTCTATAGATAAATAATAGCTAAAATTGGCTGAAAATAGTTGGAATTACTACTGATGAAAATTTCCTATGATTGACAAAGTTCATAAACATTATAATTCAAATAAAATTTCTTATATAGCACTAAGTAAATAGGGTGCGGACATTTCTCTACTTCCTACTCTTTTACAAGCAAAATATATTGTCAAACACCAAAAAATTTACTGCTTATAGATATCTATATTTATCCTATCTTAATTTTAAGAAGTTATAGATCGCCATACATTATCATAATGTAAAGATTCAGCTATTAGCACCTGGGGGATGCTACGCAAACAGCAATAACACCCTGCTTTTTAGGACAGGGTTTAAATTCAAATAGATTTGAACGACTTTTGTAGTAAGATTTAATCCGGGCTGAATTAATACAGCTTTGAAAGTTTACCAAAAGTAATAGCTGATAGCTGACTGCTGAATGCTTACATCATAATAACGCTCAAATCTAAGTATTTAATTTATTGAAACTCTTATGACTAAATCACATATTATAGAGGGAGTCCTCTTAGCAGTTGTTGATAATATTTAACAGATTTTTCAGTATAAATATCATCATACTAAAAATTTATACACTAAAATCAAATTTTTATAGGACTTAGGCAAAAACACTATATGTAGCAATAAAAAACTATAGTGCCACACTATCCATAGTTTTTATAGCTGAAAAATGCCTAAGTTCTGTTTGATTAAGTAAGGGAACATAAATAAACATTAAAACTAAGAATCTGAAAATAAAGCCAGAAGACAGTTTTCAAGCTTGTTTTCATTATTTTGAATTTCCATCACCATTTTACGAATAATTAAACCCACCTACTTAATATTCCTATAAAAGAAAAGACATAGGCAAGAAAACTTTTATAACTATTATAGATACAGCATATTCGCTTATTTATGTGGTACAATTGATGGGGTAAAATTTTTTCCTTGTTCCCGGCTTCCCTACTCCCTAAAACCATCAATATATGTACTTTCAGAGAGTAGGAAACTGCTGTATTTTCAATAAAATAAATATAAAATAGCATCAAGTCAAGTATGGAATATTCAATAATTTGAAGAACAAACTATATAAAGTTTTAAAATTATGATGACCAAAAATTGACATATACTAGCAGAGTCTAGATAATAAGTACCTTCTAGGCCATAATTTCTAGTGTAAATTCTGTTATGTTATTGCAAAATAACCGTGGTTTCAGGTAAACCCGTGGACTTAAAGCAAATATTTAAAACCAGACATCCAATCATTGGGGTAGTACATTTACAGCCTCTGCCAACCTCACCCCGTTGGGGAGGCGACCTCCAAGCTATTATTAGTAGAGCAGAAAGAGAAGCCACAGCCCTTGCATCAGGTGGTGTAGATGGCATTATCGTAGAAAACTTTTTTGATGCTCCTTTTGTCAAAGACCAAGTTGACCCCGCTGTAGTTAGTGCCATGACATTGTTAGTGCAAAAGATTATGAACTTGGTTTCCCTACCAATTGGAATCAACGTTTTGCGTAATGATGGCCAAAGTGCGATGGCGATCGCCTCCTGTGTACAAGCCCAATTTATTCGTGTTAATGTCCTAACTGGAGTTATGTCTACGGATCAAGGGTTAATTGAAGGAAAAGCACATCAACTTTTACGCTATCGTCGAGAATTGGGTAGTGATGTCAAAATCTTTGCAGATGTTCTAGTCAAACATGCCCAACCATTGGGTGAACCCAATTTAACTACAGTTGTCCAAGAAACAATTGAACGTGGTCTAGCTGATGGAATAATTCTCTCCGGTTGGACTACTGGAAGTCCTCCTACCTTGGAAGATTTAAAATTAGCTAGTGCAGCAGCATCAGATACACCTATATTTATCGGCAGTGGCGCTAACTGGAATAATATTTCTACCTTGATGCCAGCTGTAGATGGTGTGATTGTATCTAGCTCGCTGAAGCGACATGGCCAAATAGACCAACCGATAGATCCTATTCGCGTGAGTCAGTTTGTAGAAGCTACTCAGCGAAGCTTATCGAATCAGAGACAAGATAATGAAAATTGGCAGAAAGAAACTAATAATTTGCCTTCTCCTCTAAAAAATTAGGAATCAAAAATATAAGTGTAAATTATGATTCACTGAAACTCTAACCTATGGATTAAGTGGCGGTTAAGTCAAATTATGGTGGCGATCGCCACCATAAGTGTGCTAAAGAGTCTATGGCACTATAGTCAAATTATCAGTCATTTCTTACAAATTACCAGTTAAAAGTTAATATTTTTAACCTTGTGCCTTTGTGTGGGTCAGAACATAAGGAGAGACAATATTAGCCCCATCATATACTTGATGACTTATTAAATATGTAGCACAATAGTTGGCCTTAAGGATAATGATTCAGAAGTATTAATTAGTCTGTATACTGAAATATTTAGTGTGCTCAACCGATTGAGTTTTTTGACCTATATTTATATTTAATAGACATCTCCAATCATCAAAAATCCAATCAATTATCGCGCAAAAATCATCAATTCTTTCCCACTACTGTCTACTGCTTACTGCCTACTCCCTCTTTTCCGGAGAGGTCTAATGATGACAATGATTGTAAGCATTCAGCGGTCAGTTATCAGCTAGCCTCCTATCGGAGGAACTACGTTATCAGCTATGAGTTATTAAGTCATTATTTTGGAAGAAGGAATTAGTATTCAAGGAGTGAAATATGTTTGCGCAGCATTCCGCAGGAAATGAAATAGTTCTTTCAGCTAACCTTGGTCATTGTTTGATTATTTATTTCAAAAGCTAATAGCTGAATGCTTACCAATGATTTACCTTTTGTCGTGAATCTAGACACTAATAGAATGTTCCGACTTAATGTAGTTAAGACGTGGATATTAATGTTTGGATTAGCAATTAAAATCGTGGTTTGTAGAAATTATCTAATTTGGAACGCTACTATTGAAATTAGTGAAGTTATATATTTTTAATGTATCGCTTCTACATGATTTTTGGGGTTGCACATTATGGAATGATATTGTCAAAAATTAGTTTAGACTTTGACTAAAAAAACCTCATCTTAATCATTCTAGCAATTGATTAATCTCAAATCATGTTCATCAAAAATATAAAATCATTCGTCACTATGCAACGCCTTATTTTTAGGTAATCTATTCATCTTAATATTATCTAATTGGTTAAGATTTAGAAGTATTTTTCTATAAATCGAATTACTATTGACATGGTAGCTTTAATTATAACATTAGGAATTTATATATATAGCGTTTTTCAGGCTAGTGAGGTACACTCTTGTCTTTACTTCGCTGTTGCCAGATGAGCTGTTGCCTGTTGCCTAAAGCTTAGAATTTTGTACCTCACTCTTTTTGGGAATTGCTATATTAATACAAATGTTATGTAAGGCTGCACAGAATTATGAATTTATTAATTTTTCATTCTTGAGCTGTAGTCAACTGTGATTCAACTTTTATTCTATAGCAACTTCGTATTAATTTGGTATCAAACAGAGCAATACTTTGAGAAGCTCTAGTTACATACAGCCTCATAAAAGTTGAGTAGAATATCAATTCATATACAACTCCTCAAACTATTTTTACAGTAATATCTCTGAAGTGGCAGAAATAAAATTAACTCGTCATTTAAGAGGAATAGATACTAAAAAGTATCGAGTATTTTCCTCTCTTCATTGTCAAGAAAAAATCAAATTTTAACAAAGAAGCTTTTGAAAATTAAAGCCTATTTTAGCAATAAAATCAATAGCAAATTTTATTCAGATTACAGACTTTAGAGCAGTCAACAAATTCATCTACTTATCAGGGAAGTACAGCTTTAAAAACTAGATTTTAAGCATCAACTAAAGTAAGCAGTGAAAACAATAATATTAAGATAATAGTAAATATACATTCTTACTTTACCGAAATCAACCAGAGAAGATTTGTTGTCAATACTGATAGGCTATAATATAAAGTGAATATATCATAACCCTTAACTATCCGGATAAACAGCCATTTTATTTTTTAGATCAGGCTTGCTAAATAAATTTCAAACCGTGACTAATCATGGTTTTGAGAATTATTAAAGCCTCAAAAAGCTTAATAAATAAGCTTTCTATAGTATCAAAATCAATATACCGATTGAAAACAAAACAGTAAAGTAATGAAATTAAAATGATGTAAAAACTTTACCCTATTCCTTGTTCACTGTTTCCTAACCTAATTCTTAGGACTTTTTACCCAGAGCATACATATAGTTATTTTTTTATTTATATTACCTAAAGATGTTCAAACTTTTCGGTACACATCAAAATACCATTCTGAAGAATATTAAACACTGGCTAATAGAAAACCGTCGATTATTACTAACAGCTTCAACCTCAGCAGGTATCGTAATACTTTTACGTTCATTAGGTCTTTTGCAATCTTGGGAATGGACACTTTACGATTATTTTTTTCGCTTACGTCCAGCAGAATCATTAGATCCCCGTATCGTAATTGTAGGAATTGATCAATCAGATATACAAAAGTATGGCTATCCTATAAACGATCAATTAATGGCTGAAATACTACAAAAATTACACTCACTTCAACCTCGTACTATTGGTTTAGATATATATCGTGATTCCCCTAGAGAACCAGGATATGAAAATTTCCTCAAAGCTCTAGAAAATATTCCTAATATAATTGGTATTGAGAGAATAGGAATAAAAAATAGTTTAGGAATCAAAGCACCTGCAATTTTAGCTAAAAAACAACAGGTAGGATTTAATAATATAACAACAGATCCTGATGGAAAAATTCGTCGTGGCTTGCTCTATATGCACTTAGAAAATGGCAAAGTCAGGGAAAGTTTTCCACTTAAACTGGCTTTAAATTACTTAAAAAAAGAAGGAATTGAGCCAAAATCAGCCAATAAAGCCAACGATTTGCAATTAGGTCTAGCGGTATTTCATCGTTTTAAAAGAAATGATGGAGCTTATATTAGAGTTGATGCAGGTGGCTATAAATTTTTAGCAAACCCCAGAAAAATATCAGATAGTTTTTATACAGTTTCCATGAGTGATTTACTATCTGGAAAAATAACTCCACACTTATTCAAAGACCGGATAATTCTCATTGGTTATACTGCGACCAGCGTTAAAGATTTTCATAGAAATTCTTACAGTAATCGTTTATTTAACTCTCCTAAAGAAATATCTGGGGTAGAATTACAAGCTAATTTTTTGAGTCAAATTTTGAGTTCAGCACTAGATGGTAGAGTAAACATTAAAGTTTTTCCTGAACCTATAGAATGGTTATATATTATTGTTTTTTCTTATATAGGTGCTAACTTAAGTTGGCAATTATTATTGCCAAAAAAATCAATTATCACAATATTATTGATCGGTATTAGTATTACTGGATTTTCCTATATTGCCTTTATTGATGGTGGTTGGTGGTTTCCGATAATCCCCTCAATATTTGCTCTTAGTAGCTCTGCTGCTATGATTATGTTTCATCTTGCTTACTTAAAAGAAGAATGGCAGAAATCTACAGAATTTTTACAGTCAGTTATTGATGCAATTCCTGACCCTATATTTGTTAAAAATAAAGATCATCATCGTATTGTTCTAAACGAAGCTTATGGTAAATTTATCGGATATTCTGTAGAGGATCTACTTATCAAAACAGACTATGAATTATTTCCTCAAAATGAAGCTAATATATTTTGGCAACAAGATGAGTTAGTATTTCAAACAAATCAACAGCAAGAAAATGAAGAATATTTTACAGATGCTCGTGGAATTACTCATATAGTTGCTACAAAAAGAACTCTTCATCAAGATGCCGCAGGAAATCTATTTTTAGTAGGAGTAATTAGAGATATTACCGAACGAAAAAAAATGGAGGAAAACCTGAAGGAAACAGCAACAAGATTAAAGCTTGATAATGACAAACTAAAGCTTTTAGGAGATTCTTTACATCATCAAGCTAATCACGATCCCCTCACAGGATTACCTAATCGTAAGCAATTTCATGAGCGTTTAAGTCAAGCTATTGAGTGGGCAAATGTGAATGAACAAATGGTTGGTCTACTATTTCTAGACCTCAACGGATTTAAAGCCGTTAATGATACCCTGGGTCATAATATAGGAGACTTACTATTAAAATTAGTAGCACAAAGATTGCAAGGGTGCTTAAGAGGAAGTGATACAGTGTCCCGACTTGGAGGTGATGAGTTTACTGTAATTTTACCAGGTATTCCAGGACAACTAGGAGCTTCTAAAGTGGCTGACAAAATTCGCAACACAATTAGTCAACCTTTTAAATTAGAAGACCATATTGTACCAGTGGGAACCAGTATTGGTATTAGTCTATATCCTCTTGATAGTCGAGACATTGACCAACTAATTCATCACGCTGATAGTGCTATGTACCAAGACAAGAAACAGCAGAAGAAACAACGTTAAATAATGATTGTAAATGTGATTAGATTAGCATCTCAAATAAATTTAACCCAGTAATATATTACTGAGTTGAAAAATTTAATACTTTATTCATTTGTGAAAGTTTCCTGTTTTTGAACTTTGATCAAGTAATACTTAAATAGGGTTTGCTGAAAAAGTCTTTTAGTAGGGGTAGGAGACAACCCACCCCTCGCCCCTCCCCCGACCGTGGAGGGGAGGGGAAGACAGGAGGAACGGGGAATGAGCGATGAGGTAGGAGCGGGCGTTTTGTCCCAAGATTGTTCTGCCCAACTATGCGCCTAAAATACGCTTCTTTTTGAGCGTTTTAGACATGATATCAGGCACTTTTTAAAGGCAAAAAAAAGGCTAAAGTCTTTATATTTCAATGCTTTTATATTTAATCAGCAAGCCCTAAATATACATTTAATTGCAGATGAAGAATATAGTTAAGGTCGCGATCGAATTTATGCTCATCGTTAATTGATGACAAATTGGGTAGTTATCACAAGTCATAATTTTTGCAGCTTACCTCCTGAGGATGAAAAGGATGTACTAAAAAATATCCTTACATATTTAGAACTACCACAAATTGAATACTTGCTCAGATAGGGATATGAAAATGTATATCACAAAATCCCAGAGAACTATAGCAGAGGACAGAGGATAGACTAAAGGCAATACTGGGAAAAACTTTTCCTTGCCTAAGGTTGATCATCGCTATATGTCCTAAGCAAATTTTTCGCCTGCTATACCAAACTCCTGACTCTATGTAATTATCCTAATAAACTTAGCTACTAATGTAGCTTTCTCGATAGTGTTTTTCCGAATTTACACTGGAATAATTGGCCATTTAATTAATTTGATTAAGCCAAATATCCTATGTACATCTGTGTATTTACTGAATATAATGGATTTATAATAAAAGTTTTAATAATTTGGATTTGCTATTCATAGCTACCAATTAGTAGCCAAATTTCAATGAATCTGTAAAATTCAACAACACAATCAAGAAAAAGCACTACTATTCTTGCAAGCTAATCAATCTAGATAATCTTTGATCTAGCTCTACTATCAGGGGATAACTTTTATGAATGCGATACTACTACTTACCAAAAACATAGCTTTCTCAACCTTAACTTTAAGCTTAGGTATGATAATACCAACAAGAGTGATGGCATTGCCAGCAGCTAGCTATTACTCTAACTCTAATCAGACTTACACAGATGTTGATACCTATTTTTTAAAATCATCTATTCTTGCAAAATATACACCAGACGATAATGGTAAATCTGGAGACAGTAAAAAAGGTGGAGGGGCACACTAACATTACCTCCTTTTCATTTAAATACTAAATAGCTATCTTAGGATTAATCTACTATATTTATTTCTGGTCGTGATTAAAACTTTAGGCTTAATTAAGTTTAATAATTCATGTCCTAATTTTTTCAATTTCCCTCTAATATCATGTCCGGTAGCATCGGTATTGTATAGAGGAGGTAAAGAAGAAGGAAGAAGGAAGAAGGAAGAAGGAAGAAGCTTTAAGAAAAGGAAAAATTTTACTTATATGGCGGTAAATATTTCCCCAACTTTCACACGGGACTATACCAACGGACATGATATAAAACGCATCGATAATATCAGTTAGTCTGAAAACAATAAATTTAAGAACTAATGGCTGAGGTTAATAGATAATCAGGCATTTTATCCATACTAATATTAGTGCACCGAATAATTAATAATTTCAGCTTTGAAGCCTATCCTTTTAACTTTGAAGGAGAAAAATCATTGATATTTGGTGTTGCTGAATCAAGCTATGAAACCTAAATTTGACAAAATATAAAATGCTTTTCAGTTAATAGTTAGGCAATTGCCATTAAAGCACAATCATAGCCACACATCACCAACGCCGATATTTTTGTAGTCAAACCTCTTATTTATTTAAGAATAGATCATTGTTGAATGTTGAATGTTGAATGTAAGAACTAAACTCTAGAAACTTGAAACAATTGACATACTCCTGATTTTGCCCATAGCTCAACTACTCTGAGTTATTCAAATAGCATGGTTCTATCTCCCAGTCTACCTCAGTAATGGCCGTGCTGTATTTGTAGACGATCGCCTTCAACTAATCAGAAGCTTAAATTAGATATAAATCCACCTAATTTAAACTTCTTTATATTTCCCAACACCGACACAAGCAGAATAAATACGGTTTTAACCCGTAGAGTTTCTAATACTTAACTTCAATAATCAATTGGTAATTCCCAATATTTAATCAAGCACTCAAGTATTAAATAGCGGCATTGAAAATTGACTAATATCTGAGAGTTTAGTCTATGCTAATCTTAGTCGTATGAACCAGTATTCAATCTATAGTCACCTTCAATATACACATCAGCAGGTGGAGTCACTGTAAAATTGTCAAGATTTGCATCTAAAAGATTTTTCTGTCTTTCAGTTAAACCAGGAATTTCTAGTACATCCTCTACTTTTTGATAAGGAGCATTATCTACTATCATCGAAGCTATAGTTGGGAACATTCCCCGGTATTTCCGAAAGCTTCGTAAAGGACTATTGTTAAGATCGAGCTTCTCTCCAATCTCTCCTAATTTTCTGTCTGCCTTGTTAACCCTTCCAGATTCTACTGCTAGAATTGATGTTGAAGGCCATACAGTTAAACTTAAGTTACCTGCATAAGCTTGATGGTATGGCATTAATCCTAAACAACCTAGACATAAACCTAATATTGCTAGCAGTAAGCCGATTTGTTTCATTATTCTATTTCTCCTAATCTATTGATATACACAGTTTTTTAAGTACCTAACGGTAAAAATTAAACTGTAGAAATTTAAACAGTTTACTTAATTGTTAGTAGGTAAATCAAGTAATGACTGCATGATGCAGCTTACTATTATCTAAACTCAGAAAGTCTATGAAAATAATTTTTCTACTTGTTGGTTTTCACTGCTTAAACGTCTCGCAAATTATCTCTTCCTTGCTCTAATTCTATAGAAACTTTGGGAGATATATTTTTGTCCAACAAGACAAATTTAGTCATAGACTATTAAGCCCTATCCACTATACCTTATCAGGTTCTACGGCTTAAACTAACCTTTTTTTGACATTCCCACCGTTAAATCAAAGATTATAACGGGGGATTCTTGTTTTACTGGCGCAACGCTAGGCGTTTTCCTGCGGAATGCTGCGCAAATATGTCGCGCAGCGTTAACGGAGTTGTGCGCTAGCTAAACACAGATTCGTAAGCTTGGTAACAAATCAAACAAGTTGAGTGATACCCCCACTACTACCATCTCCACAAACTTTCTTGCTCCGTCTTTACGCGCTCAGAAACTTCAGGGCAGGCAGTGCGCTTTTCTTTGACCATGTCCCCCACAGTTATTAACCCTCTATTTCCAATTACTTTTGCAGCAGCTACATTATGATTTTTATAGAAGGTTGAGTTTAGCATACAGCTACTTTTGCTTTTTCCCTCAGTTATCTTATCATGCTGTGTTGCAGTTAATTCCAAGGCTTTTGATGTTAATGATCGGCTGATATGTCCCATTCTAAGAAGTCTTGTGCAATATTAAACTATAAAGTTTTTTCTTGAGTTTATACATTTGGCACATCTACAATCTCAGCTTTTGCCTGACGAATCATATCTATCTATAATGGATTAAAAAACCGTGAAATGTATCTGTGAAAAGCTATGCTTGATTTGATCTAAAACAGATTTTGATTTTTTGCAGAGAACAATTTTTTGCCCAAAAAAGTGTTGAGATTATTAAAAGTACCACCATAAGTAATAGTTGGACTATCATAGCCTTTCAGATTTACTTGATACTGCTTAAATATTTGATGCACATTTTCTAAATCGCAAATATATTGATAAGTACCTTCTCCCAAAGCAATATCCATACCAATTTCTTTAGTAGATGATTCTAGGCGAAATGCTGCATTTACAGTATCTCCCAAAGCAGTATAGTCCGAGCGTTCACTACTACCAGCATTACTCACCATTGCATAACCTGTATTTATTCCTGCTCCTACTCTTAAAGGAAACGGTAAAGGGTATGTCCTACTTAATTCTCTTGTTACTTCATATAAATCTTTGAGAGCTTGAAAAATACGAATCATTTCTGCACTATTAACTCCCTCAGCTCCATGAAACCAAACAGCCATAATCGCATCACCAATATATTTATCCACCCAACTTCCATTCTTCCTGATAATATCCCCTGCTTGCCTAAACCAACTACCAATCACTTCAGACAATACTCTCTCGTCCAGTTTTCTAGTCAACACTGTAAAATCTCGGATATCCATTACCATAACTGATATTAGACGACGAACATGCAAGGTAGCTGTAAAATCTTGAGAATCACCACTTATACTCGACTCTGTGTCTATTACTAGGTCTGGACAGTTAAATTCTAGTTCTGTTTGACCAAATAGTAAACGATCGGAATCCTTTAAAATTACAGGAATACTAACACGACGACTATTTACGAAAGAGCCATTACGACTGCCTAAATCTATCAGATAAAAATCTCCTTTGTCCATCTGCTGTATCATTGCATGGTTGCGGGATATCCATTTATCAGTCAGGACAAAAGTGTTATCTCTACCTCTACCAATAGTCCAACAATTATTTCCTACTAGAGGTAGGTAGCGATCGCCTGCTTCGGTACGAAGGAGTATATGAGGAGGTTGCAAAGTCACGACAGTGGCACTCATGGTAACACAAGCTCATTACTTGTGTGAATTCTCTTTTGGTTAAGCACTAAATATATCAGTAATAAACTTATTGCCCCTAAAATAGCATAGGTTTCTACAGGATTATTACTGAGTTCTTCTTCTACTGCACCCCCTCTGACTATCTTACTTATATTAGGCTAAACAAGCAGCTAATAGAAATATACTGTCCACTAAAATTGTACTTAATACTGCTGCTCCAAACGCCCAAAAGTGTAACTTTCTTGATTGTAAAGGTACAAGACCAAAAAGTAATAGAACTCCCACTAAAACAAATATCCAAATTATTCCCCAGGAAGTATTTACTTTAGTAAAAGCATCTTGGAATACCTCTAAGGCCATATCTGGTTCAACAATCATTAATCGTCGCCAATAAGGAATTAGGCCAGTTATGTAAAAGTATCCGTCTGTAACTGCTGTACCTAATAGAGAACCAAGGTAAAAACAGTTACCTATCATTTCTCTTTTGTGCGCCAAACACCACAAAGCAAAAGGTACACATATCGCCTCAACTGGTAAATGGAGGAGTGGTTCCTGTCGTAGCCAACCCCAGTATATTGAGCCTGTGAACCAACTCCAAGTAAATCCCAATAATAGATCGCCCCATATATGGGTATCTCTATCTTTAAGTAATTTTAAACTTAGCCAGAACCAGAAGCCAGTCATAGCCAAACTTAACCAAGGTAGTTGACGTACCATTGGAGCTTGAAAAAATACTGGCACTGACACTAGAAATACGGCAGTAAAAAACACAGCCCATTTTTGGCTGATTCTAATTTTTTCAGAAAAAAAGAAAAATAAATTTATCCCAAACTTTTCTGGGTAAAGCATTGTGAATATAGCAAATAAAGTATTATTAAACAAGATATTTTTAATATTTTTTACTTAACTTTATCTAATTTAACATATTATACTGATTATCCCCTCCTGGGGCATTTTTATAGTAACAGCTATTTTATCCCCTAGTAGGGGATTTTTTAGGAAGAGTTAATAACAAACGAAAATCCTATGGAATCAAGAGTTTTGAGGAGTGAAAACTCAAAAAAGTGGTAATACTTCTGATGCTATAATCAAGCAATAATTCTATTTAAGACCCTACTGAATGAAATTCTTATTTGCTGTCATTCTCAGCGCCCTAATTTTTATATCTATAGAAAAAGTAGGCCAATCATTACCTTTAGACCCGACTTCCACCTCCGAGCAGCTCTCACAAATGAATATTTTTCAAGCAGTTATTCTAGGGATGGTACAAGGGTTAACAGAATTTTTACCCATTAGTAGTACAGCTCACCTCAAGATTGTTCCTGTCGCCCTGGGTTGGGGAGACCCTGGTGTGGCTTTTACTGCTGTGATTCAGTTGGGCAGTATTTTTTCAGTTGTTTGGTATTTTTGGCAGGACTTGACAAAGATTGCGGTTGGTGCATATAAATCTATAGTGAAATCCGATTACCAGTCTCCAGATTTCCGCATGGCAGTTGGAATAGCATTGGGAACCATACCAATAGTATTTTTTGGGTTATTAATCAAAATATTTATTCCAGATTTTGATAACTCGGTCTTGCGCAGTACAGTGGCGATCGCTATTGCTTCTATAGTTATGGCTTTATTATTAGGAATAGCAGAGAAAATTGGCAGTCGAAAACGTAACTTTGAGCAACTAGGTATTAAAGATGGCATACTCATGGGATTAGCTCAAGCATTGGCATTAGTCCCCGGAGTATCTCGCTCTGGCTCAACTATTACAGGTGGCCTATTTATGGGATTAGAAAGGGCTACAGCAGCAAAATTTTCTTTTTTATTGGGTCTTCCAGCGATTACTTTAGCAGGTTTAGTTGAACTGAAGACTCTATTAGATGAGGGTTTTGGGGGTGTGGGTTTAGCACCTACTATTGCTGGAATTATATCTGCAATAATTTTTTCTTACATAGCAATTGCTTGGTTGATTAAATACTTACAAACTAAAGATACATGGATATTTGTTTGGTATAGATTAGCTTTTGGGGTATTAATTTTAGTGGCGATCGCTGGTGGTGTAATGCAAAATAAATGATTTGAAGAAGGAAGAAGGAAGAAAAAAGAAGGAAGAAAGAAGAAAGAAGAAAGAAGAAAGAAAGACTGAAGTTTGGAAATAATGGATAGGGACAATGTAACAGTTGCCGATCCGATCACTCAATCTCCAAGCAATTGTAGAAACTGCTCATCAAGTTTGGGGTATTAAACTCATAAGAGAAAAGATAAATCTAAGTTGGGATTATTTTGACCGAAAATTTTTGGTCAATAGCCTCCTCTTTTTAGGGGATAAATATTCGCCAAGGTCAAGCCTCCTGATTGCAGAGGTACTGATAACTGATAACAGAAATGGCTTTTGTTGAAGTTTGAATCAATCAAAACTATCAAAATTGAACCCATCCAAGAATTTCTTAGATGGGGAGTAAAGCTACAAAAAACAAAAAAACTTAGGACATGGCCTGAATGATATAGTCAAAGTAAGGAGCAGTTTCCTGAACATCTTCTTCATCAAGTAAAGCAAGAGAAGCTTCCTTCAAACAACGAATTGACTCTACCATTCCAGGAACAGGTACACCCAATGAGTTGTACATTTCCCGAACACCAATCAAACCAATACTTTCAATTGGATCTTTATCACCAGCTAGTACCCCATAAGTAATCAAACGCAAGTACCAACCATAATCCCGGAGGCACAAGGCACGCTCGCGTTGACCAAAAGCATTACCACCAGGGGCAATAAAATCTGGACGCCTGCGCCACAACTCTTGACTAGCTTTGTCTACAATTTTTTTCTCATTTTCAGAAAGTACGCTAGCAATACGCACGCGCTGGTCGCCTGTTTTTAAAAAAGTATTTATGGCTTGAAGCTCCCCACTACTGGGGTAACGTAATTCATCGTCTGCTTTGAGAATAACTTGGCTAACTACACTCATAATTATCAAAAAATTTCAGAATTATATTTCATTTTAGCTATTTACGACCTTTCTCAATCATCAAATTTGAGTGATTTAATTTGAGAGATTTATTGGTATTTTTGAATAGCGGATATTAATTAGGAGTCAGGAGTCAGGAGTTAGGAGTCAGGAGTCGGGAGCAGGAAGTTAGGAGTTAGGAGTCGGGAATTTAGAAAAGTAGAAAAGAATTTTTATTACCTTTAATTAATGACTAAAATGATTTTGCTAATTAATGATTTTTAATAAAAAATTATCGGCGATCTGAAATAATTAATCTTGGCAATTGACATCCTCTCCGTGCTTAAGCGACGGAGATTCCCACATCACTGTGAGACTTTCCTCTTTCGTCGAGTCAACTTACTTGCCTGAGTTTCCTCAAGCAAGCAGAGGTCGTTCTCTCCGGAGGCGTGACTTTCCCTGTGCCCCAGGGTAGTTGATAATTGTTTTAGTCCTGCTTGGAGGATATTAATTGCAGCATTTGCCTCCTACGGAGGAGCTACGCTAACGTCCCTATCTGCTTCATAACCACAATGTGGACATTGATGAGTTCTGGTGCTGAGAGTTTTGACAACAGTTTCACCACAGTTAGAACAGTTTTGAGATGTATAAGCAGGTTCTACTGCAATTACAGGTATCCCATAAATACTGCCAAAATATTCTAACCATTCTCTAAATCTGTACCATGCTGCATCTGCTATTGATTTTGCGTTTCTTTACGATCAAATTATACCAGACAAATAAAGTACTTGCCAGCTCTAATTAACCGTTCTACTAAACTTACCCAAACTTACCCAAAATGGTATTTTGAGCTTTGGAGCTAGCTTCCTGTTTCACTGAAGACCACTGACCGCAGTCTGTAACTTATCTTCTCCACAGGCTTAAAATCGGCGGAAACTCCACCTACTGATGCACATAGTTTTCCAAGTTGACAGCAGCATTAAAGTCTCTGTCTACATGAAATCCGCAGTTGCCACATTCGTAAGTTCTTGCACTCAATGGCATTTTCTGTTGATACCCACAGTGAGAACATATTTGAGAACTTGGGTAAAATCTATCTGCTATCACTAGCTTGCTTCCATACCACTCGCACTTGTATGTTAGCTGACGCTTAAACTCATAAAAACCACAGTCTGCTATAGCACTTGCCAGCTTGTGGTTTTTGAGCATTCCACTTACATTTAAGTCTTCTATCACTATGGTGCTGTGGTTTTTAGCTAACCATGTTGTGAGTTTATGTAATGCGTCTGCTCTGATGTCAGCTACTTTTTTGTGCGCCTTGGCTAGTTTTTTTACTCCTTTCCTTCTGTTTTTGGAACCAGGATCTTTTTTGTTAACACGGCGCTGATAACGAGCTAGTCTCTTTTTGGCTTGCTTATAGGCTTTAACGTTAGCAAATCGGCTTCCATCACTACAAGTTGCTAGAGCATTTATACCTACATCCACACCGATAATATCTCGTTCTTTTGTAGTAGGGTTGGGTTGATAATCATATTTAAAACTAATGTACCAATCACCTGCGCGTTTGGATATTCTCACATTTTTTACTGGTACAGATGGTAAGATTTCATAAGTTTTTACTATTCCTATTCTTGGTAGTTTTATATAGTTTCCTTGAATAATTTTGATACTTCCTTCTAAATAGAAACTATCTTTTTTTCCTTTTTTCTTGAATTTAGGAAATCCGCGCTTGGGAATAGTTAAAAAATTTTTAAACGCTCTGTCTAAATCTCTTAATGCCTGTTGAGGTGCACATTTTGATACTTCATAATACCAGGGATTTTGACTTTTAACTTCAGCAACCAAACGTTTATGTAAGGTAACTGCACTAGGTCGTTTTTTCGTTAATTCATATTCAGTAATACAAGTAGTTAATCCCCAATTATAAGCATGACGAGCCACACCTGCGTGTTTGGCAAGTATTGTTTTTTGGTAATTGTTAACTTTTAACTTGGTCTTGATTGATTGCATTTGAACACGCACACCATGAAAAAAAGTCTTTGATTATGTTAGGATAATTTTATATGTATGATAGCAGATAATCAGCAGTTATTCAATCTTTCTTAACATTTGTCCAACTTTGTCCAATTATTGGGCTTCAGTAGTTAGCCCCTAAAAGGGGGAGGCTTTAAACCCAATTTTCCGGTAAAAGTAATATTATTCTTAGGTAATGAATGAGTGAATATCAATAATCAAAACTTGGCTACACTACCTTGTCAACAAGGTCAACTTCTGGAAATAACCATCACAGACCTAACAGATAGTGGTGATGGAGTAGGTCGCTACGGTCAAAAAGTCATATTTGTGCCTGATACAGTTCCGGGCGATCGCCTACTTACTCGTCTAACAGTGGTCAAACCAAAGTATGCTTATGGGAAATTACACCAACTCCTAGAAACATCCAAATATCGCATAAAACCCTATTGTATAGTTGCAGACAAATGTGGTGGTTGTCAATGGCAGCATATTAGTTATGAATATCAACTCCAAGCGAAACAAAATCAAGTTATTCAAGCTTTAAAGAGAATAGGAGGGTTAACATTATCAGTAGTAGATCCAACTCTAGCATCTCCAGCAGCTTTTGGATATCGTAACAAGGCTACATATCCTTTAAGTATTTCTACTACAGGTCAAGTTAAAGCTGGCTATTATCAAAAAGGTAGCCATAAAGTGATTAATCTAAATCAATGTCCTATCCAAGACCAACGTTTGAACCCTTTACTCAAAGAAGTAAAACAGGATATTACTAGGCAAGGCTGGAAAATATATGATGAACAAAAACATACAGGCATTGTACGCCACTTATCTTTGAGGATAGGTAACAACACAGGAGAAATATTGTTGACTTTGGTTGTAAATGGAGAGGAGGAAAAAACAAAAGAATTATTGCCAGGTATCGAAGTTCAAGCACAAAAATGGCTAGAAGATTATTCTCGGTTAGTGGGTGTTTGTGTGAACTACAATTCCAAGGCAACAAATACTATTTTTGGTCAACAGACTGTTTGTATTGCTGGTCGGTTGTATCTGCAAGAAGAGTTTAGTGGTTTAAATTTTCAATTGACCCCCGATACTTTTTTCCAGGTAAATACAAAGACTGCTGAAAAATTAATAGAGGTAGTGATTCAAGAGTTGGCTTTGAATGGGTCGGAGATTATTATTGATGCTTATTGTGGAATTGGTACTTTCACTTTACCTCTAGCCAAATATTTGCAGCAGATTGGTGTTGATGATAACTACTCTATGGAAATAGCGGGTGAGGAGTTGTTACAAATGGGGGCTAGAAAGGGTCTGGTCGTTGGTATAGAAGTTCAACCAGTTTCTATAAAACAGGCTCAGTTTAATGCTGAAATTAATCACTTGACAAATGTAAGTTTTTCTGCTGGAAAAGTGGAAGATTTGCTGCCTCAGTTGGAGGTCAAGCCAGATGTGGTTTTGTTAGACCCGCCGAGAAAAGGTTGCGATCGCTCTGTTTTAGAAACTCTTTTAGAAATTCTACCTGAACGTATAGTTTATATTAGTTGTAAACCTGCTACTTTGGCTCGCGATCTGAAATTTCTATGTTCGACAGGTAAGTATGAGTTGAGTAAAGTACAACCTGCGGACTTTTTTCCTCAAACTGCTCATGTGGAATGTGCTGCATTTTTAGCAAGAAAAAAGTCAAAATAAGTAAAGTAGTTTTGGCAATTTTTCTGTAATCAACTCGCTTTCAACTGAATAAATATTGATAGAAAGTGGGAATTAATTCAACAGTTGATGAAATCAACTGTTGAGATATTTTCTAGCAGAGGAAGCAAAATTTACAGAGATATTTTACTGATATTAATTATATTAATCTACAGCACATTGAAAAACTAATAATTATGAAATTAGCTACAGCATTTATTTCTACTACAGACTATTTTGAAAGGGAAAAAACCAATCCCATTCGCCATGAATATTTCGACGGTGAAATTTTCCCTATGTCTGATGGCAACGAAGAGTATAGCAATGTGCGCTGGCATATTTACAAATTACAGTAACTGTCCAATAGCTAAAAGTCTGATATTATCGGCTTTTTATTCCCCCAGATGAGCTGTTGCCTTCCGGAGCTGTTGCCTGCGGACAGTGCTATATAACCATATTGCATTAAATATAGTTAGTTTTTTACGTTTGAATTTACACGGAAGTGGATATAAAACATTTATTGCAGAGATGAAAGTTAAGAACGCTATTTCTGAATAGTGGTACTTAGACATTTTTTGGCAGAAAAAATGCTTGAAAGTCAGTCTAGACAAAGGAGTTACGTCAACGCCCTAAAAATGGCTAAAATCCTTTATTATCAAGGGTTTATACCTTTTCGACGTGAAATTCCCTTCCTGTATATATTTGAGCCTATTTTCTGCTGCTATTTTGTGTAAGTCCCGATAGTTCGGATATTTTTTACTAACCTGATGTGATGGTGACTTGTCTACCCGAAGAATACAGAAAAATATGACAAGAGTTATCCTTGTTTAATTATTGAAGTACTCTCCTCTTCCACCAAAGAAGTAAATCGGCGATAAAAACGCCTAATATCATGTTCGGTTGAATACTTATAAATAACTGTTGTGAGTCATCAGGAGTCAGTCCTCAGGAGGGAAGAAAGGAGAAATACATAGAAAATATTGGAGAAAAGCATTGATAATTTCAGTATTTCTTTGGTACTGTCGCTACCCGGAGTCCTTAAATTTTATTATAACTGACCTGTCCGAACATGATATAAATTACCAAAGTTGAGCAAGTTTGCAAGAGTATATATTGATTTCTCAAACAGAAATAAAGGTAGAAATTTATCGTCCATTAGAAGCTGGTTGTTGGTTTAGAGAAAGTTTAGGAAAGGAAGATTGTTTAAAGTTGAATTCAGTGGGATTAACTTTCACAATTGCTAATATTTATGATGAAGTTTTGACTGGAGAATAAGGATTGTTATATAAAGAGGAATTATCAGTTATAGTTGCTAATGTGAAAAATTCGATCAAAGAGTATTAACTACACTTCCATATTGCAGTGTAGCTATAGAATTTTTTATAAAATTGAGAGAGTCTCTATCAACTTAATAATTAAAACCAGATTTCTCATATTATTTCACCACATAACTATAACAATCTCAACTAAATCATATCAGAATAATTAACTACTCTAGATTCGCGATTATAATTCTAGTAAATCTATAAAAATAATTGAATACGATCCGGAAAGCCACTCTCTAGAATGGGAAAATAGAATGTAATTAGGCTCACAATAGAGGCACAAAAACATTAAAAATGATTAACTTTCAACCACAGCCAATAGAAGCAAAATTAAGTAAATATCAATTCATGCAACCATATTTTCCTATCTACATAGTTTTAGATGAAAATCTGCCATCTTATCAGAATTTTGCTGCTTGGTTAGAAGCTAAAATTGTCATTCCTGATTTAACTACTCCTATTAATGAAACTTTGCCATTTTTGCTAGAAGCGTTGCAAATAACTTTGGAAACTGAAGGTAACCCTCAAAAAATTTACCCTCTAATTGTAGAAAATATTGATTTATTAGAACCTCATTTAATATACATTTTACGCAAGTGGGCGAAGCAAGTTTTTCCTCACATTTGTCAAAATAGAGCAACTACAATTGCTAGCGCATTAGTAAACTTTGGTCGGATTATTTGGGCAGTACCAGATGGAGACTCTGATGTTAACTTAGAAATTGCTTTAGCTTGCTGCGAGTTAGCTTTGGAAGTATTTAATTTGAAGGATTTCCCCTATGAATGGGCAATAGTTAATAACAATCTAGCTGTAATTTATCAAACTCGCTGTTATGGAAATTCTACCCATAATCTAATTAAATCTTTTGAACATTATCTACAGGCAAAATTAGTATTTCCAGAGCAAAATCTACCTCGAAAATGGACTTATTTCAGTTAGTATTATTCAACAATTAATAATTAATAATTAATAATTAATAATTAATAATTAACAAATACATCTCCTTGAAAAGAAGAGGATTGACTCAAATTCTGCTGTTGGGCATTCAAGCCAAAGGGAGCACAGGTGCCAAAGGCTAGGGCTGGATTTTTGCCAACGTAATAGGAACTAGAAGTATGACCACATTCTACAGTACCCTTTTGGACAGCATCCAGAACTTCTAAACCTCCCACTATTTCACCTGTAGATGTAGAAGAGGGGGAAATTTATCCTGCAAAATAGGTGGTAATAGTAAATTTCCCATTGGTCAAAGCTGCGACGCGATCGCACACTGTTTGTGCCGTTCTTAGAAACCTACGATTATCTATATAAATCTATGATTTTCTATAAATAATCTGTTCTATTCTTGCTTCAATCTGGCAACGTCGGCGTTATCCAGTCCACAAGCTGTCACGGCCGAACTGACCGCCATAGCTAAATTTAACGCTGCATTCAAGTCTCGTTCGCATCTAAAATTGCAGCATTCGCAATTGAAAACACGCTCTGATAACAACAAAGACTTTTTGACTGTTCCACAGTTAGAACAGGTTTTAGAACTGGGAAACCATCTATCAACGATGATTAACTCAGAACCATATAACTCACACTTGTACTCTAACTGCCTACGAAACTCATAAAAACCCATGTCAGCAACAGCCTTAGCTAGCTTATGATTTGACATCATACCTGATACATTAAGGTCTTCTATTACTATCTGGCTGTGGTTTTTAGCCAAGTAAGTAGTAAGTTTATGCAACGTATCTTTTCTGATATTAGCTATTCTATTATGCAACGCCGCTATTTTTAGCTGTGCTTTTTTCCAGTTCTTGGAAAACTTAGTTTTATGTCTGCTTAGGTATTGTAATCGTGATAGTTTGGATTCTAAATTTTTGTAAGGTTTAGCACTATCGAATACTTCCCCTGTTGACAATGTTGCTAAAGTTTTTACTCCTAGATCAACACCAACTACATCTACAGACTTTTCAGTAATTTGAGGTATGGCTTCTATCTTGAAACTAACAAACCATTTATCTGCTGTTTTGCTAATAGTTACACACTTAGGAGTAACATTACCTGGCAGTATTTCATAAGTTTTAATCCATCCAATTCTTGGTAATTTAATCTGATTAAAACCTACTGATATTGAACCATCTAAAGTGAAACTATCGTCTCTACCTTTTTTCTTAAATTTAGGTTGTCCTGAGACTTTACTAAAGCAACACTTCCAAGCCTCTGACAAATATCTCAAAGCATATTGAGGGGCGCACTTAGAAACTTCATAATACCAATAGTTATTAGGTTTAACCATTGCTACTAATAGTTTATGCAAATCAATAGCAGTAGGAAATTTAAGTTTACCTGAAGGATTACTGGAATTGTGATTAAGGATGTTCCTAGTTAGCCATAATCCCCAATTGTAAGCATGACGAGCTACACCAGCGTGTTTAGCCAGTAAAGTCTTTTGCCGATTGTTAGGGTGTAACTCAGTTTTGAATCCAAGTAGCATAAACAGATAATCCTAGATTTTAATAGATAATACCAGATTTTAGCCAACAGTTACAAGCCCCACCAAACAAAGTATCCAGAGATTTCGGCCAACTCGTCGTCATTCTCCATCTAATTTGTTCGGATGTGTTTTGACTTAAAGCGGGCAAAGCAACTGCACTTGTAGCAGCAACAGTAGCATAACTAATTAGGTTTCGACGTTTCATTTTTATTTATGTGTTATTGCAGGGAATAGGGAATAGGGAATAGGGAATAGTGGGAAAAACACTTCCGTTGTCTAAAATTCATCATCAGTAATTGTCAAGAGCCAATTCTTTCTTAACTATAATTTATTTATAGCAACTGCTAGAGTAGTTAAGACATTCTCGCTCCTCTGAAATTTAGTCAGTGGAGGGAATTCTAAATTCTAAATTCTAAATTCTAAATTCAATTTAGCTGGTTATTGAACGAAAACTGAGCAAAACTTAACTCATTAAGTTTATTCCAATTAAAAACTTGCTCTCGAAATTTTTTCCACTGTTGATAAACCTCCTTAAAACTCCCATTTTTACTAGCATTTTCCTCATAAATCTCAAAAGCAGCTTTCTGAGCAGCTTTCATAATTTCTGGGGTAAAAGCCCTCAATTGAACACCTTTTTCAATCAATCTTGGCAACGCTTCACCATTCAAAACATCATATTGAGCCAACATATTCAAATTAACTTCATAAGCAGCAGTCTGAAAAATTTCTTGATATTCTTTTGGTAACTGATTCCAAGCACCCAAATTAACTAATACATCTAAAGTCAGACCAGGTTCCCACCAGCCAGGATAATAATAATATTTTGCAGCCTTATATAAACCCAATTTCTCATCATCATAAGGCCCAGTAAATTCAGCCGCATCTATAGCTCCTCTTTCTAAAGCTAAATAAACTTCTCCACCAGGTAACACCTGCACATTTACTCCCAATTTACTCATCACATCTCCTCCCAAACCAGGAATACGCATCTTTAAACCATTGAGGTCAGCCAAACTATTAATTTCCTGCCTAAACCAACCACCCATTTGTGCCCCTATACCACCCGCAGGGAAGTTAATCACGTTAAAATCAGTATAAACTTTTTGCATTGCTTCTAGACCACCACCATGATATAGCCAGGCATTCTGTTGTTGGGTAGTAAAACCAAATGGAACAGTAGTCGCAAACACAAGGGTAGGATTTTTGCCTTTATAGTAAAAGCTACTTGTATGACCACATTCTACAGTACCTTGTTGTACGGCATCTAAAACTTCCAATCCTCCGACTATTTCACCAGCTTGATAGGGAGTAATAGTAAATCTGCCATTGGTCAAAGCTGCTACGCGATCGCAAATCCTCTGCGCTCCACCAAACAAAGTATCCAGAGATTTCGGCCAACTTGTCGTCATTCTCCATTTTATCTGTTGGGGTTCAGTTTGACTCAATGCAGGTAAAGCAACAGCACTTGTAGCAGCAACAGTAGCATAACTGATTAGGTTTCGACGTTTCATTATTTATTATAGTAGGGAACAGGGAATAGGGAATAGGGAATGGGGAATAGGGAATAGGGAATAGGGAACAGTGGGAAAAACATTTCCGTTGTACGAATTCTCAATTCTCAATTCTCAATTCTCAATTCACTTTGGGTTATTGAATGAAAACTGAGCAAAACTTAACTCATTAACTTTATTCCAATTAAAAACTTGCTCTCTAAATTTTTTCCACTGTTGATAAACTTCCTTAAAACTGCCATCTTTACTAGCATTTTCCTCATAAATTTCAAAAGCTGCTTTCTGAGCTGCTGCCATGATTTCTGGACTAAAAGCCTTTAACTGAACACCTTTTTCAATCAATCTTGGCAACGCTTCACCATTCAAAGCATCATATTGAGTCAACATATTCAAATTAGTTTCATAAGCAGCAGTCTGCAAAATTTCCTGATATTCCTTTGGCAACTTGTTCCATTCATCCAGATTAACCAATAGATCTTCTGTCGCACCTGGTTCCCACCAACCAGGATGATAATAATATTTTGCTGCTTTATATAAACCCAATCTCTCATCATCAGAAGGTCCACTAAATTCGGCAGCATCAATAACCCCTCGTTCCAAAGCTAGATAAACTTCCCCACCAGGTAACACCTGCACATTTACTCCCAACTTGCTCATCACATCCCCTCCCAAACCAGGAATGCGCATCTTTAAACCATTGAGGTCAGCCAAAGTATTAATTTCCTGCCTAAACCAACCACCCATTTGTGTCCCTGTGTTACCCGCAGGGAAATTAATCACGTTAAAATCAGCATAAACTTTTTGTATAGCTTCTAGACCTCCTCCATAATATAGCCACGCATTTTGTTGTTGGGCAGTGAAACCAAATGGAACAGAAGTTGCAAAGACTAGGGCAGTATTTTTGCCTTTATAGTAATAACTAGAAGTATGACCACATTGTACGGTGCCTTGTTGTACGGCATCTAAAACTTCCAACCCTCCAACTATTTCACCCGCTTGATAAGGAGTAATTGTAAATTTACCATTGGTCATAGCTGCTACGCGATCGCAGAGGGTTTGCGCTCCACCAAACAAAGTATCAAGAGATTTCGGCCAACTTGTCGTCATTCTCCATTTTATCTGTTGCGGTTCGGTTTGACTCAATGCAGGTAAAGCAACTGCACTGGTGGCAGCAACAGTAGTGTAAGTAATTAGGTTTCGACGTTTCATTATTTATATTAGGGAATAGGGAATAGGGAATAGGGAACAGGGAATAGGGAATAGGGAACAGGGAACAGGGAACAGTCGGAAAAGCATTTCCGTTGTGCGAATTCAGAATTCAGAATTCTAAATTCTAAATTCACTTTACGGAATTATTGAAAGCAAATTGAGCAAAACTCAATTCATTAATAGCATTCCATTTATAAATCTGTTCTCGGAACTTTTTCCACTGTTCGTAGACTTCTTTAAAAGTTGCATCCTGACTAGCTTTCTCTTCGTAAAATTCAAAAGCTGCTGTTTGTGCTGCTTGTAAAATTTCTTGACTGTAAGGACGTAACTCAGTACCCTTTGCAATTAATTCTGCCAATGCTGCCCCATTTAAAGCATCATATTTAGCTAACATATCTATATTCGCTTGATATGCAGCCGTCTTAAAAGCTTCCTGATATTCTTTTGGCAACTTATTCCATTCATCCAGATTAACTTGCACTTCAAAAGTCGGACCAGGTTCCCACCAACCAGGATAATAATAGTATTTCGCAGCATTATTCAAACCTAATTTCTGGTCATCATAAGGACCTACCCATTCAGCAGCATCAATAGCACCCCGCTCTAAAGCCAGATAAATTTCACCACCAGGAATAACTTGAGTATTTACTCCTAATTTTTTCATTACCTCCCCACCAAAACCAGGGATACGCATTGTTAAACCTTTAAGGTCGTTAACAGTATTAATCTCTCGCTTAAACCAACCCCCCATCTGTACTCCACTATTACCTGCGGGGAAACTAATAATATTAAAGTCAGAATAAAGCTTGTGCATTATTTCTAGCCCTCCACCATGGTAATACCAGGCATTTTGTTGTTGGGCAGTTAAGCCAAATGGAACAGTTGTGCCAAATGCAAGGGCTGAATTTTTGCCAACGTAATAGTAGCTAGCAGTATGGCCACATGGCACTGTACCTTGTTGGACAGCATCCAGAACTTCCAACCCTCCAACTATTTCGCCTGCGGAATAAGGTATAATTTCAAATTTGCCATTGGTCATTGCTTCGACGCGATCGCACAAGCTTTGTGCCCCACCAAAAATTGTATCTAGAGAGCGGGGCCAACTCGTGGTCATTCTCCATTTTATAGAGGGTAAGCTATCGTCGGTAGAGGTAGTTTCAGAAGTGGTTTGACTACAAGCTGCCAAAGTTCCGACGCTTGCAGCAGTTGCAATGTGGTTGATGAGTTTTCTTCGTTTCATTAGATTTATATTATTAGTACTGTAATTCCGAAGTTAGTATTTCAAATTTTTCTGTATTTTAAAGCACATTTTACTAAAAATAGCATATTTATACTACCATAGCTTTTAACAAACATCTATATCTATCAGAGGTTCAAGATTTTTTGGTTTGAAAAACTATATATAGTGTAGTGATATAGTTTATATCTAGCTTATATAGTTTTTTGTGTAATATTATATTCGGGTACTCAGTTACGCTCAGGTTCAATAGTCAGTAGTGGTACTTAGACATTTTTTGGTAAGAAAAATGCGTCAAAGTCAGTCTAGACAAGGGAATTACGTCAAAGCCTTAAAAATGGCTAGAACCCGTGCTTATTCAGGATTTATGCCTTTTCGACGTAAAAGCCTCTGCCCATCTCCATCTATATTTGAGCCTATTTTCCGCCTTTATTTTGTGTAAGTCCCAGTAGCTAATACTATTTATATAAAGCTGCCATTCCATAAAGAGTGAAGTTGTTTGAGAAGTTTACCAATTAACAATTACTCATTACCAAATAATTAAGGTTTAAAGCCTCTCCTTAAAAAGAAGAGGTAATTGTTAAGTAGAGCAGGCTCAAAAAAAGACGTTGCATTTTTCATCAAAAAAACCCTAAAGGCAATGAATATAAACTTTGGAGCTAATTTACAATTTGATACATAGCGCCCAAAATTTACCATGTTCTACTTAATAATTAATAATTAATAATTAATTATTAATTGTTAAACATAGCTTTTGAGTTGGTCTAGACTGTTGTAAAATCATGGAATTAGTCAATTGAATTTTAGAAAATCTCATTGAGAATGGCACAAAATCATAAATCAACAGTAGTAATTACGGGTGCATCGTCAGGGGTGGGTTTACACGCTGCGAAAGCTTTAGCAAAAACAGGTCAATGGTATGTAGTGATGGCTTGTCGAGACCTCTCCAAAGCAGAAAAAGTTGCCCAAGAAGTAGGTATGGCAAAAGATAGCTACACTGTTATGCACCTAGATTTGGCTAGTCTAGATAGTGTACGACGGTTTGTGAATACTTTCAGAGAAAGCGGTAGGTCTTTAGAAGCTTTGGTTTGCAACGCTGCGGTATATTTGCCTCTATTAAAAGAACCGATGCGTAGTCCAGATGGGTATGAGTTGAGTGTTGCGACAAATCATCTGGGACATTTTCTCCTATGTAACATTATGTTAGAAGATTTGAAACAGTCTCCTGCTGCGGATAAAAGATTGGTGATTTTGGGAACTGTAACAGCTAACCCGAAAGAGTTGGGAGGAAAGATTCCAATTCCAGCACCTCCAGATTTGGGAAATCTTCAGGGTTTTGAAGCAGGTTTCAAAGCTCCTATTTCTATGATTAATGGCAAAAAGTTTAAGTCTGGTAAGGCTTACAAAGATAGCAAACTCTGTAATGTATTGACAATGCGGGAGTTGCATCGACGTTATCATGAGTCAACGGGAATTGTTTTTAGTTCTCTGTATCCTGGATGTGTGGCAGATACGCCTCTATTCCGAAATCATTATCCTTTGTTCCAGAAAATTTTCCCGCTATTCCAGAAAAATATTACTGGGGGATATGTTTCTCAAGATTTAGCAGGAGAAAGGGTTGCTGCTTTAGTTAAAGACCCTGAGTATAAGGAGTCTGGAATGTATTGGAGTTGGGGAAATCGACAGAAGAAAGATCGTCAGTCTTTTGTGCAAGAAGTTTCTGATGAAGCGAGTGATGATGATAAAGCGATTAAGCTTTGGGAATTAAGTTCAAAGTTGGTAGGGTTGGCTTAGTTTTTTAATTGAGATAGTAGTGAAAATTCCCGCGCTTTCTTAATAAGGGAGCGTAGGGATTTTTGTTAATTATAAATTAGCTAAATCTATAACCGACTAAGGTTTTTACGAGTTTCGAGAATAGCCCAGTTGGCAGATGCGGTCGGCTTTTGTAAGTAAATTTATCAGTATTTTGCCTACCTTATACTGGCGAAAACAAATACTTTATTTAATTGAACTTCTAGCTAAAAATAATGATGAAAAATTATTGATAAATATAGATTACAGAGCGATAAAAATTTCACTTTGCCTCTGTGTCATTATCTATTCAAAATTTTACTGATCAAGACGATCCTATTTTAATAATTTGGCACTTTGTTGTAAGAAACCCTAAAACTTCAATTTTTCTTCTAGATAATTTTATTTGATAACGAATAATTCGATCACCTTAAGCTCAATTTTTTTATTAGTAATCAGTCAACAAAGAGATAAAATTATATCTTCACTAATATGCATTTTTACCTTGATACTTTCGATGATGCCTAAATTATCTTGATCGAATAAACTTAGCTTTATTTTAAGCAACTTGATATCTATAGAGTCAAATTTAGTTATCTTTGTAATAGTCTTTTCATGGTTTAGAGTGTTTAAGAATCAATTTAATTATTTATTATAGAGAAAGTTGAAATAATTTTTCTATTCCTGTTGCCAATCATTGATTTTTCTGCTAAATTCAAGATTAGCTAGTCTAAGTATTTTATAATTTCAATTATAATTTAAAACCCTAACGTTATAGTTATGACTGTCTCATTAGTTAGTACTACACAAGCAGCTTTTCTACTAAATATTTCAACAGGTAGATTGCGGTTTTTGCTGAATAAAGGTCGTGTTATCGGCGCTCGAAAAGTCAAAAGATTTTGGCAGATTCCTCTCAACCATCGCGGAATGCCAGAGATTACACCAGGTCGTCGTGGTCCTGAAGGTAGTTGGAATAAACTTCAACGCAAAGCCAAGACTATTGTTCATGTTCTGCGAAAGACTATTGACTACAACCGAGACAATGGAACTTCTCATCCAGTGGTTGCGGTGAAAGTCGGAGATAAAAAGGCTTATTGCCATGCCCTGAAAATTAACGGACCTTGCCAAATTGTTTATGAACCGCATAACCCGAACAAAAGTCAAGCTGGGGGAGCTCGTCTGTGGATTGAAGTAGATCCAGAACATATAGTAGAGCGAAAGTATTTTGTTAATGGAGATTATGGTCCGCCACCGGAAGTAGTTCAGCAGCGTGCAAAAACTAAGAAATCAAAAAGTAAGAAGAAAAATTCTAAAAAGAAAGGAAAGAATAGAAGCAGTTAGCTCGATAGTTAACTTGGAAACAGAGAATTTCAATAGCAGTGTCTGGGTACTGTTCTATTTTTTGCTGTCTATAAATCGTCACTTGTCCAGACTATTAAATCAGAAAATTGAATATCTATTTAGCGATCGCTGTTACTAGATACGATTTACCGCAAAGAAAATGTTATCGCTTACAAAGGTCTAGAAACTGAGGAAATGCCTTACCTCTGACCAAACCAATTGTCACAGGCAAATGTCCCGGTGGAGGATTCAGGAAATTTGGCTCTTTTCCTACCTTGTATCGTAATCTTCTTCTACGCCAATCAAATTCTCGATCAACAAATTTGCTTGATATTCCATTTGTTAAGCTTCCCCAACCAACTTCAGCATACATCTTCTGCCAATTAAATCCTTGAGTTTCATAGACTAATTGTTGAGCACTAAGACCTAATTTTCCATCACTTGCTGCACGCCAGAGATTATCAATAATTTCTAAGTCTTTACAAGGCAATTTAGTAAGTAGATTTGGATCTATGTAGCCTTGTGCTTCTGCATCTTTTCCAGCTAACTTCAGTATTGTTTCATAAGTTTCCCGATCGGCGACTTGCCAGTTTCTTTCTCTGAGAGAGTTTTGCAACTTGCCATAGTCTAAACTTTGATTGGAGGTAACTTTTACCAAATCTAATGCATCTGCTGTCGTAGTTCCACTATTGCTTTTTAACAGAGCAAGACCACCAATAATAGCTCCTACTACCGTTGCCAAAATTCCTGTTTTTTCCCAGACAGTTAACTTTTTTTTTGTTTCGTCTGTAGAAGTTGTTGGTGACTTTCCTATTATGTCTCCTAACACTTGACTAGCTGACTGGTAACGTTGGTTAATAGCTGGTCTAAGTAACTTCTCCAAGATTTGAGCTAATTTGTCGCTAACATCCCTGCTTAATTTATCTCGCCACTGCCAACTGTTCGTTCCAGCATCAAAAAGCTCGCTTGGATGTTTTTGTGTTAGTAGGCAAATACAAGTAACTCCCAAGCTATACAGATCGCTTGCAAAACTTTGAATTCCCATAGAATACTCTGGTGCCATATAACCTACAGTTCCAATTTTGGCTGTAATACTTATGACATCAAGACCTTCATTCATAAGTTTAGAAGCCCCAAAATCAACTAAAACTAAATTTTGGCTATCTTTGTTTCGGATGATATTCTCTGGCTTAATATCTCGATGAATCACATTTTTATCGTGAATAAATTTTAATACAGGAAGCAAATCCCTAAGTATTTCCCAAATTTTAGCTTCACTGAAAGTTCCTTTTTCCTCTAATTCTTGAGCAAGATTGTACCCATCAAAAAATTGTTGCACTAAGTAGAGAAAATTGTCCTGTTCAAAGCTATCTAATAATGTGGGAATTTGAGGATGTTCTCCTAACTCTTCTAATCGATGTAACTCTTGGCGAAATACCTCTGGAATTTTTTCTACAACTTCATAGCCTCCTCTTGTTGGAGCGCCAACATTTATTGGTTTTCTTTCGATATTAGTCGGAGTTTGAGGATAAAACTGCTTAACTAGGCGATATGACTTTTTGGGACTGTTTTCATCTATTACTTGAAAGGTTCTCCCAAAACCACCTTGGCCAATCATTTTAATTGGACGATAACGATTATATAAAAGTAATCCCGATCCACAGCTTTGACAAAAATCATGTATTTCTGGGTTTTCCGGTTTTGAGCAAGTGGGATTAACACAGTAATAACTCATAATTAGGCTTAGAATTATTTTTGTTGAGCTTTACTTGTTAGTTTAGCGCAATAAATAGGGAGTGTGGGATTTTACCGAAACCTCTTGATACACGAAAACTATGTAATCCAAAAAAAAATCCAGTTAGTGCAGGAGTAATATTTTGCAGTTGATAAATCATAATCTTATCTATATTAAAAATTTTAGTTTATCTAGAAATCAGACCGTATTATACCAATTTGAAAAAAGAATGCTACAAAAAAGTAGGTCTTACTCAAATATGCTGAAAAATAGCTATTTCAGTTCATTTCAGATAGTTATTTATATTGTTTTTCCCTTTTTTTCAATATTGATCCCTTCTTCCTTCTTTCCTCTTCCTTCTTTCTTACTTCTACCATTTGTAACAAACATTTATCAAATTGGTATTACGTCAAACCAAATTCCATCATATAAAATCATTGTCAAAAATTCCCATAAAAAAAAGGTGGGGAAAACCCACCCTCAAATTAACAAGAATTATAGTAGTCGCTATTACTATTAGAAAATTCTCAAACTTTCAAACTTAGTCATAGCAAAAATTTAACTTCTGACTTCTGACTTCTAACTTCTGACTTCAACTAAGCACCAACAGATTCTTTTGCAGCATACATAACTTCTAAAGAAATCTGCTCAAAACCACGTTCTCTGGCAAACTTCTCAGTATTTCGCTTCACCTTACCCCGAACAAAACCAGGTACTTTATTCAATTCTGCCTTTGCTTCTTTCGTCCAATTCAAATCAGAATCAGCAGAAATACTCTTAGTAATAACCTCCTTAGTATCATGCCCACCAAATATTTCTAATAGATGGTCTTCCATTCCCAAAGTAAAGGAGTTGTAAACCAAATCGGCAATTTGATTAGTACCTTCATAACCCATAAACGGTTTATAACCAATGGGAAAATTCTGAATATGAATCGGTGCCGCAATTACACCACAAGGAATATTCAACCTTTTACCAACATGACGTTCCATTTGCGTGCCAAAAATCGCGGCAGGTTCCACACGAGCGATCGCATCCCCAATCTCTCCATTATCTTCAGTAATTAAAACTTCATCGCAATATTCACTTACCTGTTCCCGGAACCAGTCAGCATCATATTTACAATAAGTACCTGCCCAAACTACATGAATACCCATTTCCCGCGCCAAAATTTTTGTCAGAGCAGCAGCATGAGTATTATCCCCAAATACCACTACTTTTTTACCAGTTAAATTTTGACAGTCAATAGAACGAGAAAACCAAGCTGCTTGAGAAACGTGCAAAGTTTGATTATCAATAAATTCCTCATAGTCAACATTAGCACCTTGAGCATTAACTACCTGCTGAATTTTCCGAATACAACGAGCAGTTTCCACTACACCCATAGGAGTAATGTCAATATAAGGAGTTCCAAATTCTGACTCTAAATATTTGGCTGCCATTATCCCCAGTTCGCGATAGGGTGTGAGATTAAACCAAGCGCGAGGTAGATTTTTTAAGTTGTGAACCGAAGCACTTTCGGGAATTACTTCATTAACTTCAATACCTAAATCTGCCATTAAGCGTTTTAACTCGGTGCAGTCATGTTGGTTGTGGAAACCCAGGGTAGAAACGCCAATAATATTAACAGAAGGTTTTTCAGTTTTCCCTTCTGGAAGTTCCCCTTTCTTTTTCGCCTTCTCAATATAATATTTAACTATTTGCTGCAAAGTGCTGTCTGCTGCTTGGAGTTCGTTAACGCGGTAATGGTTAACATCTGCCAGCATTACATCACCTTTAGCATCTATTTGAGCGCGTTCGACAAAATTTTCTAGGTCTTCTTGCAAAATGCTGGAGGTACAGGTAGGAGTAAGAACAATTAAGTCTGGAGCTTCTTCGTTGTCTTTACGGATGATATTATCTACCACTTTTTCTTGAGAACCCCGTGCTAATACATTACGGTCAACTACACTGGTGGTGACTGGTGTATAATTACGTTCTCTTTCTAACATAGAGCGCATGACATTGAAATAGTCGTCACCGAGGGGAGCGTGCATAATAGCATGAACGTTTTTGAAAGAACTGGCAACGCGTAGAGTGCCAATGTGAGCAGGACCTGCATACATCCAGTAGGCTAATTTCATCTAAATGTTCTCCGTTTTATTATTAACTTATTGAGTGTGATTGTCTCATATTTTGATGTCTTTTGCCTGTCAAATTTAGTCACAGCAAGAATTTAACTTCTGACTTCAGCTATAGTTTGCCACTAAAGCAATAAAATTTTGTTTTATTTAAGTATTCTTAATTTTTAGGTTAATTTCTGTTAATTACGGACAGAAAAGGTTGACAATTATTTGATATGGGTATACTAAAAGAGCGACCGCTAATTTTGAGTATGCGATCGCCCTCCACAAAAATATTAATTAATTAATAATTTTTTCAGGAATATAATTTAACTATAGCAATCAGGAATCAGTTGTGAGAATTTAGATGTTCCTTAAAAGTATAGAATATAGCAATTATTATATTCATAATGATACGTTTTTTTCTTATTCTCTGTTCTCTGTTCCCTGTTCCCTAAAAGTTTTCAATATCTCACAACTCAAATCATATTGCAATAGAAACTAATGCTTGAAATCGTGGATCGAAAGAAAGATTTTCACAATCTGGGTCTTCTTTTACCCAGTCTTTTACTTCTGGTTCTAAATTAATAGCTTGTTCTAAACTTTTAAGAGCCTGGTCAATCTTATTTTGTAAAGCATAACAGCAAACTTTGTTGTATAAAAGCCACCCATCATCTGGTATACATTCTATAGCTTTATCAAAGCAAATCATCGCTTCATCATATTCGTCAAAATTTATCAAAGCCCATCCTTTATCTTCCCAAAGAGGTGCTAAATCATCTCTATCTCTCAAAGCTTTACCTTCTTTCACAGATGTTTCGTACCATTCAAGAGCTTGATTATGACATTCAATTGCTGCTTCATATTTTTCTAAAGCACTGAGAGTTAATCCTTTATTTCTTAACCCTGTATAAGTATCAAAAGAATCTTCTGGTTGTTCCAATGCTTGATCATACATAGCAAGAGCTTCTTCATATCTTTCTAAACCTAAAAGGGCACTACCTCTAGTATTAATTGGAACAAATTGATTAAAGTAGTCTGGCTCTAGTTCAAATGCTTTGTCTAAAGCAGCAAGTCCTTCCTCAAAATTGCCATCTTCTGTTTCTTCTAGAGCTTTTTGTAGTAACTCTTCAGCGTCATTGGACATATTTATCGAGCCTCTATAAATAAAACATATTTTTTTAGCAGCTTCTCACAAATAAAGATATAATTATCTGTCCTGTAATTATTCTTAATATTTTCTAGAGTTCAAAAATAACATAAAATATAATCAAATTACCATTAACTTAGTATAGATGTTTCAAACTATTATGGTAGTCAAAACATTCAATTTGTAAATACTTTTGATAAATCAGTTTTAATTAGAGGCATTGCTGAATTAAGGAATGAAAGTAGGTTTATAGGGAATAGGGAACAGTTAATATTAACAAGTAGTTCAAAGCATCCAAAATACAAAACCCAAAATACAAAATTATCAAATCATACCCAGAATCAGCAACGCCCAATTAGAGAAATTTAAAGTAGGAAGATAATAAAGCAATTATCCCATTTTTATTAGTCTACTTACAGAAGATTTTAAACTATGTCAACCTTTTGAAACTTATCATGGAATAGCAGGTTCCGATCTTCTGTTTCTTGTTCAAATCGCAATTTCTATAAATGATGGTAAACGAAGGAAAGTTACAAATTAGTTTAGCGCTAATTAGAATTAGCACTGCTGCATTCTTCTTAGTTTGGTCGATTGAAAAAATTATTTATCCTGAAGTAACTCAAAGAATACTTAAGAAGTTTTACTTCTTAAGTATTTCTAGTTCTATGTCTGTAGGAATAGGAATTATTCAAACTTTAATTACTCTCATTTTTCTGGTGGGATTATTCAAAACTTTTTCTTATGGAGCATTGTTAGGAATGCACCTTGTTTCTGTACTTTCTACCTACAAACAATTATTTAATCCTTATGCACCAGGAAATCATTTATTTTGGTCTGCTGTACCTGTACTAGCAGCAATAATTGCCTTATTTATATTACGAAATGAAGATCGATTATTAACATTAATATCATGTCCGGATAATTAGTGATAAAAAAACTTTCTCCTTCAACTCCAGTTCTTCTTCTTCCTTCTTCTTTCTTCCCTCCTGACTCCTGAGGACTGACTCCTGACTCCTCCGTCGTTATTTATTTATAACTGTTCAACCGGACATGATATAAATCGTTATCTATAGCATGGAATAGGGAACATCAGGAAAAACATTTCCCTGTCTAAAGATTATTATCAGTCTATTTACTAACCTAGTAGAGAATATTCCGTTCTGTTAAATACTGAATAAATAAGGAAGTAGGAAGCAGGGAAAATACAGAAATTTACTGTTGAAGCTAGAGGTTCGGTTTTTTCCAGATTGCTTTAAACGGACATGATATAACTATTTGTGTCTCGCAAATATTCCTATATTTAGCTATGTTCAGACTTTAACAGACATCTCCAATAAGAAAAAATAAAATCAATTATCATAGATAAATTATCAATTATTTCCCCCTAGTCCCTACTCCCTCTTTTCTGGAGATGTTTATTATACTACTGCAATACAGTCAATTTCTACAAGTACATCTTTGGGTAAACGAGCAACTTCTACACAAGCGCGAGTGGGAGCGTTTTCAGGGTCGAAGTATTTGGCGTAGACGCTGTTAACTGTGACAAAGTCGTTCATATCTTTGAGGAAAACAGTGGTTTTGACAACATTTGACCAAGTAGCTCCTGCTGCGGTGAGGATAGCTTCGAGGTTTGTCATTACTTGTTCTGTTTGTTTGGTTACGTCGTCGGTGTAGACTATTTGATTGATTCTAGTGTCGATCGCTATTTGACCGGATATGAAAATCATTTGACCTGTGGCAACGATCGCTTGATTATATGGGCTAACTGGTTCTGGTGCTTTGTCGGTTTTGATTATTTTGCGGGTTGTAGTAGGTGTTATTGTTTCTGTTTTTTGTTGGTTATCAATTGGTGTTTCTGCTTTGGTAAATTTTTCATCATTCGGCATTATGGTATCAGTAAAGTCTGCATCTTTTATTTTCCATCCATAAGTTTTAGCACCAGATAAATTTGCTTTACTAAGATTAGCTCCTTCTAAGTCTGCTCCTATCAAGTTTGCTCCTTTTCATTAATTGATAATTGATAATTACCTCGGGTTTTAACCATTACGGAATTGAATATAAGGAAATATCCTAGCACTTTTTTCCCCGATCAAGGGGAGGCTTCAAGGCGCGAATCATTTAATTATTAATTATTAATTATTCGGTAAATTTGCTCTTTCTAAATTAGTTTCTCTCAAAGAAGCTTTATTAAAGTTTGTATTAGTAAAGTCTGACTTTTTAAATTTTGCATTATCTAATTTAGTCTGACTAAAATTAGCATCTGAAAATTCTCCTTTACTCAAGTCTGCTTCTTGAAGTTCTGCTCTAGTAAAATTTGAACTTCTACCTTTTATACAGACTAGGTTCGCATTTTTTAAAGATGAATTGCTAAAGTTTGTTTCTAGAACTTCAGCATAGCTTAAATTTATCCTATCCAAGTCTGCCTCTGACAAATTTGCGCAGGAAATTTTTGCTTTATATAAATTTGCTTTACTGAGGTCAGCTCCCGATAACTTTGTACTACATAAGTTGGCTTCTGTTAGATTTGTTTGACTTAAATCTGCTTTTAATAAATCTGCCTTAACGAAGTTGCCTCCAGTTAAATCTTTTCCCTCAAGGTCTATTCCCATGAGTTGTTTTGAATTGAAGTCTCTTTCTCCTGCTTCATATTTTTCTAGGATTTCTTTAGCATCCATAATTTACCTCTTGATTAACTTTTTCCTATTTTACCACGATTGACATTTAATAATTTATCGATCAATTAATTTACTATCTAGAAGGTATGGATAAAATAATTTTTAAAATGATATTAGAATATCCAATATTAGTATTTGCAATGGGTTACGGTGGATAGAAATTTTATTGGCCGATATTTTTAAATTTTTCCCGCCTTTTTCCTACGAAATACTTTTGATGTCGCGCAGTATTAACACAGTTGTACACCAGCAAAACCTACCCTAAAAAAGAGGCAAAAATTGAATATTTTATCGATAAACTTCCTCTAAATTATCTATAAATAAAATCATTAATCTCTCGTTTCAAGAATTTATAATTTAGAATGCGCGAATTTATAATTACCTCTTTTTGAAAACGGATAGGATTGACGAACAGGAAAAATTTTATTTATTATTCCTTTAAAAAGGGAGGCTTTCAACCACAATATTTCGATAACATATTTTTCAAATTCACCTCAAAATTCAACTACTAACTAACAGCAAAAATAACTTGATTAATTGTCATAATTATAGTTTTATTGTAAGCATTTCCTGCGGACTGCTGCGCAAACAGATATTAGCGGTCAGCTATTCCGTTTGTCATGCTGCGCAAACAGCTTTTTAATAGACATCTCCTCCATTCATAGGGATTCAAGGTAGGGAGTAGGGGGAAAGAATTGATAATTGCTGTGCGATAATTGATTTGATTTGTTATGATTGGAGATGTCTAATGAATAAAGCAAGCATTCATTTAATTTCTACTACATTCTCAACCAGAGATTCGTACTCTAAAGCTTTGATAAAATTGCTTTTTTATCCTTTAAAGGTAATAAAGCTGTTTGCGCAGCATTCCGTAGGAATAGCTGATAGCTGACTGCTGTTTGCGCAGCATTCCGCAGGAAATGCTTAGGTTTTATTAACATTTTTTTACTTTGGTAGAACAGAAATTGAGTAGCAAGTCATTAAAAATCCAGACATTTAAAATTTTAATAAAAACAATTGTGCAGTATTACCAATACCACATCACTATATAATATTATAGATGTAAATATCGATAAAAATTAACCACTATGAAATTGCCAAAAATTACTACTATTACCCTGTTAATAATTGCCGGATTAACTACGCCAATTCTAGCAGAAAATGCCAACGATCTCCGAAAATTTTTAGATAACCCATCAGCAGTTTGTCAAGGATGCAACCTCAGTGGAGCTGACCTTAGTAATATCAGACGACGAGGTGCAAAACTTAGACAAGCTAACTTAACAAATGCCGACTTAAGCAAAAGTAATTTTAGTGCTTCTTACTTTACTTGTGCTGACTTAGCTGATGCTAACCTCCAAAATACTAACCTCCAATGGTCTAATTTAGTGGATGCTAATCTCCGTGGAGTTGACCTCAGAGGTGCTGACCTCAGCAAGACTGATTTAAGTGGTGCTATTTTTGAGGGTGCTTTAACAGAAGGAGTAATATTAGAAGGAGCAAAAATGCCTGATGGAGCCACTATTTATGATGGCCGTGGTTTAGAATCATTTCAGCCTAGACCAATTTTATCTCAAGCACGAGTTCAATGTCTGGGAGACCAAAAATAATCTTATATCATTTCTCAAAAACTTTTCAACTTGGCTATTGAGTAGGGGAGTGGGGGAGAATTCATTAATGGATAATGGATAATTGATAATTGATAATTACCTCTGGTTAAAACCGTTACGGAATTGAATATAAGGAAATATTATTTCTCTTTTCCCCTTAAAAGGGGAGGCTTTAAACCATAATTATTTGATTATTAATTATTAATTATTAATTATTCGGTAAACATAAGAATAATTACAGCAAATTGCAGGTATATGAGGTACAAATATAAATCGTAAAGTTTTTGTAGTGCGGGCATCTTGCCCGCGACTGGTGTACCTCACTAATATAAAATACGCTGTAACATTAACTTAGTTAAAATTAGCAAAAAATTCCATGCACATAAGTTAATTACTTAATAACTGAAGTGTTGCCTAAGTAGATAATTAATACATAAAAATTGGTATTAAATGTTTAAGTTAGGTTGAATAATAAAATTCCACACTCTCGATATAAAATAACTTCAAATTATGATTAATTAGTTTGGAATTATATCGTAAGCATTCAGCGGTCAGCTATCAGCTATAAGTTATTAGCTCATTATCGCACCGAAGGAGGAATTAGTCTCCAAGGAGTAAAATATCTTTGCTTCCGCATTCCGCACCGAAAAAAAGGTTATAGCAATGAGCGCTGGTATATTTACAAATTGCAGGAAAGGCCAAATAGCTAAAAGTCTTATATTATCCGCAATTTATTCCCCCTATTGCCTGTTGCCTGCGCACAGCGCTATATCTGACCCCAAAATTAATGGCTGATAGCTAATAGCTGACACCTGTTTGCGCAGCATTCCGGAGGAAATGCTTAGATAAATGATAATTATTAATTGTTGAATCTTATTTAAAAATATGTCTATTTATCCCTCAAAATATGCCGATAATTTTGTAGTTAATTACAATAATATTACCACAGCAGCTAATCGTTTATCTTCGGTAGCTCATCGCACACCTGTAATAACTTCAACAACTGTAAATCAACTAACCAAATGTCAAGTATTTTTCAAGTGTGAAAATTTTCAACGAACAGGTTCATTTAAATTTAGAGGAGCTTACAACGCTCTATCTCAACTATCAGAAACTCAAAAAAAATCGGGAGTCTTAACCTATTCTTCGGGAAATCATGCTCAAGCGATCGCCTTATCAGGAAAATTATTAAATATTCCCACAACTATAGTTATGCCCAACAACGCTCCACAAGTAAAAAAAACGGCTACTCGTGGTTATGGAGCAGAAATAATTTTCTATGATGTAAATGAAATAAATAGAGAAAAACTAGCTCAAAAAATTGCTCAAGAAAAAGGTTCGGTTATTATTCCTCCTTATGATAATTATGATATTATTGCCGGACAAGGTACAACGGCTTTAGAATTAATTGAAGAAGTAGGAAATTTAGATTTACTATTAGTATGTTGTGGTGGTGGTGGTTTACTTTCCGGTTGCGCGATCGCTACTAAAAATTTATTACAAAACTGTCGAGTTATTGGCGTGGAACCGAAAAATGCAGATGATGCAACTCGGTCTTTTTATTCTCAAACTCTACAAACTATATCTAATCCTAATACTATTGCTGATGGTGCTAGAACACCTTATTTAGGAAAGTTAAATTTCCCATTAATTTTGAATTATGTTGATGATATGGTGACAGTTTCAGAGGAAGAAATTTTAAGAACAATGTATTTTATGTGGGAGAGAATGAAATTAGTAATAGAACCCACAGGAACATTGGCAGCAGCAGCTTTATTAGAAGGTATTGTTAAAGTTTCTGGTGTGAGAGTAGGGGTAATTATTAGTGGAGGAAATGTAGATTTAAAACAGATGGGAGAATTGTTTAATAGGATTTAGGTTATAGGGTGTCAGAGAAAACAAATTTATGAGGTACACCCCGAAGCGGGCAAGATGCCCGCACTACAATATTTTCATTAAGTAGGTCTGATTTCCGGGTAAGCATTAATAGCTTATAGCCTTGAATGTTCAGTCAAAAATCAAAAAAAAGTTAGTCAAGCTTCTTCCTTTTTCCCTCTTCTTTCTTCCTTCAAGTTAAATTCTCGGTCTTATACCATAATGACGATACTGCAAATAATCTCGGAGAATACGGTCGTGGTCAAAACAGAGGTTTTGGGGAATTTGCCAAGATTCAAACAAAGCTAAATTTTTGGCATCATCAGCTGCTTTTGCTTCTCCAGTGGCAGTGGCAATAAATACAACACTCATGGTGTGTTGACGGGGGTCGCGACTAGGGTCAGAATAAACATAAAATTGTTCAATTAATTCTACTTCTAAACTCGTCTCTTCCTTTGCTTCTCGTTGCGCTGCAGTTTCGACAGATTCTCCATAGTCAACAAACCCACCAGGAATTGCCCAACCAAAAGGTTCGTTTTGGCGTTCGATTAGTACAATAGGTCGCCCCGGTCGGTTAGTTAATTCAATAATAATGTCAACGGTTGGAGTAGGGTTACGATATGTCATGTTAATTTTTGAGAAACAATCATTTTGAATTTTATCTGCCTAAATACCAATTGCCAAGGAAATTTATGTTTAAATTAGACACTTAATAATGTTAAAAACTTAGTGATATACTTGATTTTTATAGTCTAATTAGTATTAGAACAATTTATAAAAATAATGTTATTTTTATTAAAAACTTCAGTTATTAAGTAATAATGGTTAATTAGTCAGGACTTACGCATAACTACTACATATAGTTAACGGCCGTTAACACCTAAAAATGGTGTATAATTTCTGATGCGTGCGTAAGTCCTGTTAATGTTTTTAGCAATTATTTATATATCGCTCCTACTCCCTACTCCCTGCTCTTAAGAAAATGTAGCAAAAATGCATGAAATTTGATATTTAGATAAAAAAATGTTACAAAACTGTGATTTATAGGCAAAAGGGAGCAATGATTTATAGCAAAGATTTATCCAAATGCTATACTACATAAGTATAAAGAAGAGGAATTACGACCTTGCACTCAAGACATTCACAAAAAATAATAAAATAAATAGTGCTAGGTACATAGAAATAAATTTCTCTTCTCCTAATGACAAAAGAGAAAGACTTTTTTTCAATACTAGGAGGTATTTCTATGTCTACTCTAATCTATACTGAGCAAAAAAAATCTCAGCATATTAAACCAAAGAAGCATTTAAAAAAAAGAGCAAAAATCAAAGCTATAAAAAGTGAAGAAAATTTAGTTGATGAATATTGTCAAAAATCAGAGCCTGAATCTTTTCATGATTTACTGATTCGATTTATTTATGGATTTATCATTCCTCTGTAATTATTGAGATTTTTCTTGAGCAAATTTCTTGCTCTTTTGACTAACCAGAATAATTTTCCCCACCTTTCTTTGAAGCTAATATCATGTCCGGTAGCATCGGTATTGTAAGTGCGAAGCTAAGGAAGAGGGAAGAAGGAAGAAGGAGGAAGGCTTAAGAGCAAGAAAAAACTTAAATTTCCTGTAGATATTTACCCTTGGGTCTACACAAACAATACCAACGGACATGATATAAGAGCTGATTTGTAAAGTGTAGCGCTACGCAAATATGGCGCGGACATTTCTCTATTCCCTTTTTCCTGCTCTCGGAAAATAGTTCCGGGTGAAACTGACAAGTAAAGGAACGCCTAATTTGCTTGGTTTCAAAATCTTTATAGTTATAGTTGTTTAACTTAAAAATGAGACGTTTTTTCGTCTGAAACTTCCTCAGAGCAAGAAAGCTTTGTCTCAATCTAAAGTTAAATGACTATAATACAAGTACAAGAGCATTCCGTTAAAATTTCACCACCCTCTATTTCAGTAGAAGCTAAGATTTCCACAGAATAAGGCAATCGCAACAACCAAGAAAGAGGACTATTTGCTATGAGATAACGATAGGGAACTAAGCCATCGTGGAGCATCATGTATGCCCAGTTAGCAAAAAGAACTGCTTCTTCATTCACCTCATCAGAGTGGAACATGGCAATATTGATATCATTTTCATATTGGAGAATCATAGTATCAATAACTCCTGAAAACTCATCTGCCATTACATCCCACATTCCGCACTTCTTAACATTTAATTGATAAATAAATTTTATACTTCGGCTAATAACCTTAGCCAGCAATTGTTTCAGCCATTCAAGCTAAAATATTATAGTGTAAATTTTTGTTACTAAAATTCTCATAAAACAAGGAATATTGGCGATCGCAACTCCTGTAAGTACATTTTATCGTTCAAGAAATTTTAGGAATGTAAACAGATATAAAGATATATTGAGAACTGCTGTTACTAAAATTCTCATAAAACAAGGAATATTGGCGATCGCAACTCCTGTAAGTACATTTTATCGTTCAAGAAATTTTAGGAATGTAAACAGATATAAAGATATATTGAGAACTGCGGAATGTGGGTTACATGGTGAGTTAGCTTTCAGTAATTCTATAGGAATTTTTGATTCTTTAGGACCGGGAGTTTCATAGGGTAATAAATAGCGATAGAACTCCGTTCCGCTTCGCGAACGCCAATTTCTTTCTCTTCATTACGAACTACAGCAAATTGTGGGTCGTTCCATCCTTGAGCAACTACCCTACCATCCCGTTTGATAATTGGTAGATCTTCCCCAACAGCACTGATTTTTTTGCATACATCCTGAATGAAAGGTAAAGCATCTCCTGTCGTATCATTTTCCAATGATTCCATACTTAAAACTTCTGCTACTGCTTTACGCAATAAGCGCACATGAAATTCTGCAATAGCAATAGCGTTTCGGAATAGTTGAGGATGGGTAGCCAAAAACTCAAAATCTTCACGAGCTGAAATCACCTTCTCTAGGGGTTGTGCGTATCCCCATTCAAATTTACCATCCTCAGAAAATAGTGGTTTTTCCACCATTGGGTCTTCTGATTTGCGGTCTGCTAGAAAACGGCCTAACAAAATATGTCTCGAGCTGACATCGGAACCATATTTACTGATGTAACCAGGGGTTAACCGCTAATTAGATGTTGTCATCTTTATTCTTAAATGTCAAAAAATGTCACAACTTTTATACTCTTATTCTTTGATTAAGTCAATCTCCTGAGAAAATATTGCAATCTTTTTTTGTTAAATCCGAATTTAACCTAAAATTATTAACGATTTACGGGCATCCCAGTAATATAATGATAAAATTTATTTTTTAGCTAAACTTGTAATTTAGATAATTATGCGAACCCATTATTGCGGCCAACTAAATAGTAATAATATTGAAGAAACTGTAAACCTCTGTGGATGGGTAGACCGTCGTCGGGATCATGGGGGCGTAATTTTTTTAGACTTGCGCGATCGCACAGGAATTGTCCAAATTGTGAGTGACCCAGAGCGGACTCCTGACTCATATCAAATAGCTGGGGATATTCGCAATGAATATGTTGTGCAAATTACAGGTCGAGTTAGTCGTCGTCCGGAAGAGTCTCTCAACCCCAAACTTCCTACTGGCGAAGTTGAAATTTATGCCGATGACATTCAACTTTTGAATAGTTTAGGAAAACAATTACCATTTCAAGTTTCCACTGCCGAAACAGAATCTGTCCGCGAAGAGTTGCGACTCAAATATCGGTATTTAGATTTGAGAAGGGAGCGCATGACCCACAATTTGCAACTGCGCCATGAAGTTATCAAAGCGATCCGTCGTTTCCTGGAAGATCAAGAAAATTTTATAGAAATCGAAACACCAATTCTCACTCGCTCTACTCCAGAAGGTGCGCGGGATTATCTGGTTCCCAGTCGCGTTCATGCAGGAGAATGGTTTGCTCTACCTCAGTCTCCCCAATTATTCAAACAAATGTTAATGGTTTCCGGTTTCGATCGTTACTATCAAATCGCTCGTTGTTTTCGGGATGAAGATTTGCGAGCGGATAGACAGCCAGAATTTACTCAGTTAGATATGGAAATGAGTTTCATGTCTCAGGAGGAAATTATCCAATTAAATGAGAAGTTGGTGGGATATATTTTTGAGAAAGTCAAAGGTGTAGATTTACCTTTACCATTTCCTCGTTTGACTTACGCGGAAGCAATGGATCGTTACGGCAGCGATAAACCAGATATTCGGTTTGGTTTAGAATTGGTGGATGTCTCTGACTTAGTGAAAGATTCTGGTTTCAAAGTATTTTCTGGAGCGGTTGCTGCTGGTGGGATAGTGAAAGTGTTGCCTATTCCTGGAGGTAACGATGCTATTTCCAATGTTAGAATTAAACCGGGTGGTGATTTATTTAAAGAAGCAAGTGAAGCAGGTGCCAAAGGTTTGGCTTATATTCGTGTCAAAGAGGGTGGTAAAATTGACACTATTGGAGCTATCAAAGATAACCTCACCGACGAACAAAAACAGGAATTATTACAACGCACGGGTGCAAAACCTGGTCATTTGCTATTATTCGGTGCTGGTGATGTGAATACTGTCAACAAAACTTTAGACCGTTTGCGCTTAGTGGTGGGTGAAGAGTTGGAATTAATTGACCGCGATAAAATTAGTTTATTGTGGGTGACAGATTTTCCAATGTTTGAATGGAATCAGGATGAAAAACGTTTGGAAGCTTTGCACCACCCATTTACTGCACCTCACCCAGATGATATTAATGACTTGAAAACAGCACGAGCGCAGGCTTACGATTTGGTGTTTAATGGTTATGAAATCGGCGGTGGTAGTCTGCGGATATATCAACGAGATGTACAGGAAAAAGTGTTTGAGGCTATTGGTTTATCTGATGCAGAAGCTGATAGTAAGTTCGGCTTTTTGTTAGAAGCTTTTGAATATGGCACTCCCCCCCATGGCGGTATTGCTTATGGTTTAGACCGATTGGTGATGTTGTTAGCTGGTGAAGAATCGATTCGAGATGTAATTGCATTTCCGAAGACTCAACAGGCTAAATGTTTGTTGACAAATGCACCGTCTGAAGTTGATAAAAAGCAATTGAAAGAATTACACGTTAGTTCGATTTCTAAACCAAAGTCTTAGGTTGTTTTTGGGGAAATTTCCTGTAGGGGCGAATGGCTATTTGCCCTTACGTTTATTGCCATAATTAATCAAACTATTCCCGATCAAAATTTAACTCTGTTTGGGTATTAGAGCTAAGTTTAAGTTTTTCATCTAAGCCAGTCTTGTCGGAAAAATGCGTAAGTCCTGATTAAGTGTTAGTAGACTCAAACAGACCAATAGCCTTTAAAATACCTCAGGACTTACGCAAATTGACTTGATAAAGCACCATTTGTAGGGGTAAATAGTATTCGCCCTCGCTATATGTAGAGTCTCTGCGTAGGTTCTGTACCTTTACCTCTTTAAAAGAAAAAGGAAAAATCTGGTGTTGTCTGAGTTTTAAGCTTTTGATATGTCCGCGCCCTTTGCTTCAACTGCCTGCGGTGAAAATATCAGGAACGGGGAACGGGAACGGGCAAGAGGCCCATTCCACTTCTACAAAACTATTAAAATCATCCCACATTTATGCAAGGCCAATTTATTATAGTTTTTTTACTGGGGCGGAAGGATTCGAACCTCCGAATGGCTGGACCAAAACCAGCTGCCTTACCGCTTGGCGACGCCCCAATTCCTCAACAGTTAATATAATAACACTTATATCCAGGGATTTGTCAAGGATTTTTTTGAATAATCTTGAAATTTTAAATTTTGAGGATTCATGGGCCTCAATCAGATAAGATGTCATAGCTTGATCCACCAACCCCGATTTTCTCAAGTCTCGCAAATGAGGAATATGTCCCCTGCAATGTTTATCTAGACAATATATCTGAGTAGTAGATATAGAAGTTATTATATTAATTAGATATAGTATTTTTTCTATTCCTTATTACTTTGACTATTTTTCAAAATTTGAGAAATTATTCTATACAAACTTTAATATTTGTTGTTATTATAGAACCAGATTGTACAGTATATTTTTCTAATTGTCTCCACACTTCAATCTTAAACCGAACTACCTCCCCACCTCCCGATATCTCCCAACTATATAATAATATCATGTCCGGATAATCAGTGATAAAAAACTTTCTTCCTTCTAGCCTTTTCTTCCCTTATGCCCTCAGTATAGCTGCCCTTTGCCTTCCTCGCTCCAAAGTATAAGTATTCAACCGGACATGATATAAGTATTAAACCGAATTTAATATTAATACTCATCCATCGATATAAAGTGAAAAATTAAATCTATCAATTCTGGCAAATTGATAAATATCTTGTTTTGAATAAATATTGAAATACTTTATGATATAATCAACAATAATTGCCTAAAATAGTGCTTTGGGAAACTAGGGTTAGATGGAAAAAGAGTGTAACTATTATGAAGTTCTAGGAATATCAAAAAATGCTTCCACAGAACAGATTAAAAAAGCTTATCATAGCCTAGCACGTCAGTATCATCCTGATGTAAATCCAGGGGATATAAATGCAGCAGAAAAATTCAAAGAAATCAACTCAATGTATGAAATTCTTTCTGACCCATTGAAGCGATCGCAATACGATCAAACAGTAGGGGAAGCCAAAGAACTATATAAACAAGGAGTTGCCAAAAGTCAGTTTGGAGATTATCAAAGTGCAATAGCAGATTACACAAAAGCACTGGAAATTAATCCTAATTGGGCAGAAGTTTTATATCATAGAGGATTTGCTAGTTATAAACTGCAAGATTATCGGAATGCCGATCTTGATTATACAGAGGCATTATTTTTAGACCCATACTTAGTAGAAGTTTATTATTATCGGGGTCTATGTCGTATGAAATTAAGATACATTCAAGCTGGTATGGAAGACTATAGTAAAGCACTAGAAATAAATCCCAATTTTGCTCACGTTTATTATCAACGTGGTTTAGTTTATTTAGAATTGCTAGAACATCGTCTGGCAATAATTGATTTTAAAAAAGCTGCTCAACTTTTTGCAGATCAAGGAGATAAAGCTAATTCTCAAAGAGCGCTAGAAGCTATTAAAAACTTACACCATTTTTCATGGTTAGAAATACTAGAAATACTTCAGACAACTTTTCAGGATGCTTGGATAGCAGTAAAGATTTTTCTTCCTAATCCTATAGGAGGTTTGTTACCAGCTTTTACTCAGTTAGAACAAAGAAGAGCATTTAACGTTGCAGTTTTATTTGGCATAATATTTGAAATTTGCTTTGTAGTAGGAACTAATCTAATTTTACAGAGATTAGAGCAAGCAAATCATACAGAATTTTTATTATTAATAATTATCGGTATTATTCCCTTTGTAAATTTGACAGTTACAAGTGGTTTTGCCAGACTTATTTTCAAAGCTGATGGTAGTTTAACAGGAGATTTATTTACAGCAGGTGCATCGCTATTACCTCTAGGTTTGATGGTGTTAGTCAGTGGAGTTTTAAATAATTGGGTAATTAGTATTATTTTAGCTATTTTTGCTTTGTGTTATACAATTTTAACTATGTATAGTGGTTGCCAAAAAATTTCTAATATTTCTGAAGAAAAATCAGCTATAACAGTACCTATTATGTTGCTCCTAACTGGGTTGCCATTTGCATTAATTAACTAAAGGGTAGGAGTCAGGAGTCAGGAGAATTATAGAACCCTTATGATATCTTTGTCTGCAATAAAATTGTAAGCATTCAGCCGTCAGCTATCAGCTATCAGCTATGAGTTATTAACTGATTATCTTGGAAGAAGGAATTAGTAGTCAAGAAGTGAAATATGTTTGCGCAGCATTCCGCAGGAAATGAAATATTTCTGTCAGCTAATCTTAGTCTTTGCTTGATTCTTTAAAAAGCTGATAGCTGAATGCTAATAGCTGAATGCTTACATAAAATTTTTGAGTTACGAGTCGGCAATGGATATAGAGTAGAGGCTTTTTTTGGCAGGAATAAAGATTGAAAAATGCTCCCTTACTCCCCTGCTTTTAAGATTAGAATTAGATTTTTCCCATCATTAAATCTTTTCGTCTATCCCTGTGTCATTTTATGAAGCTTATGAAAAAATCGGCGCGTCAAAGGATATAAAGTTCCATCCTCCACCAAATTGTGATACAATAATACTTAAATGGGGTTTTTCGTCTATAAACATGACTTTTTATTCAATATAAATTCCTTACCAAGAGACAATCAAAGATTGAGGAATTTTTCCCAGAAACAGTACCAAAAATCTTTTCATCTTGTATAGCTTCCCCTAAAGGGTTAGTTTTTTCCTCATCAAATCTTTCCATCTATCCTTCCTAGGGTGGAAAATCGCCCATATTGTCATTTTATGAAGCGCATAAAAAATCGGCGCGTCAAAGGATATAAGGTTCCATCCTCCCCCAAATTGTGATAGAATAATACTTAAATGGGGTTATTCGTCTATGCGCATGACTTTTTATTCAACTAAAGATAGTATAGTTTGGAAGGCGATCGCTCAGGTTGTAGGAAGGAAAATCAATTTCAAGAATTAAGAATGCGCGAATTACCTCTTCTTATAAATAAGAGGATTAGTTAAAAGGATTTTTTTTCTTCTCTTGGTCTCATGGATATGGCGCAGGTTTCGGAGCCATCCCACCCTACGGGAAGCTGCGAAGAGAGAACTCCGTTCCGCTGACGCGAAACGCGACAGCGTTGCGTTACGCCAGTTTTGCGAAGCAAAAGCAAACGACCGCTTTTTTCTCCATGAATGGAGAAGCTTTATACCTGAATTTTTCGGTAAAATTTCAAGTAGTTCTGCATAGTAGAACAAATAATACCTCATGTTAGCATCCTGCCCGCTAGGGAACAAGATACCCCCACTACCGTGTCTGGTAACAAAAATAATTACAATACACTACCATTACGACAGACCACCACCAAATTGAAAATTCGTCTTATATCATGTCCGGATAATTAGTGATAAAAAAACTTTCTCTTTCTTCTTCTTTATTTCCTCCTGACTCCTGAGTCCTGACTCCTCCATCGTTTATTTATAACTGTTCAACCGGACATGATATTAGCTGATGACTATTCACTCACCTTTAACATGAACTATCTTCGAGTAGCTCCCGAGTATACCGTACCTCTCTGAGCATCCAAAGTCAAAATAGTGCCATCACGAACCACACTGGTAGCATTCTTCACCCCCACAATAACTGGCAACCCCAAACGTAAACCAATAATTGCCGCATGACTGGTAATACTATCCTCCTCCGTGACTACTCCTGCAGCTTTTTGCATTACCTCCACAAATTCAGCATCTGTGTGATTAACTACCAAAATTTCTCCAGGGTTAAAATCTCGGACTTCTTTTACACTATGAGCAACACGAGCGCGACCACTAGCATATCCCTGACCAATACCAGTACCTTGACCTAACACTGCAGTCACCACCTCAACCTTAACCAGGTCTGTTGAACCTGCCACACCTTGAATTGTACCCGCAGTCATTACCACTAAATCTCCATCAAATAATAACTCCTTCTCCTGAGCAACACTGATTGCAGATTGAAAAGTCTGACCAGCAGAAGCTAAATCTAACACCAGTAATGGCTTTATTCCCCAAACCAGTTGTAACTGTCTAGCAACATCTACATGAGGAGTCACTGCCAAAATAGGAGTTTTTGGTCGAAACTTAGAAACATTTCGCGCTGTTGCACCTGTCTTAGTCAAAGTCATAATAGCTGCTGCCTCTATCTGTTCTGCAATTTGACCCACAGCTTGGCTAATTGCATTAGGAATTGAATGACCTGTATCATTCATACTAGAAACGTTGCAAGTGATAATTTCCTGCTCAATGCGTTTAGCGATCGTTGCCATTGTTGCCACCGCTTCCACAGGATAATTACCTACTGCTGTCTCATTAGATAACATGACTGCATCTGTACCATCGATAATTGCATTTGCCACATCAGAAATTTCAGCACGGGTAGCACGGGGGTTATTCGCCATACTATCTAACATTTGAGTAGCAGTAATTACTGGAATTCCCATTCGATTAGATGTTGATATCAGTCGCTTTTGCAAAAGTGGCACTTCTTCTGCTGGTAACTCCACACCTAAATCACCACGAGCAACCATTACCCCATTACACAAAGCCAAAATTTCTTCCATTTGTTCGATCGCTTCGTGTTTTTCGATTTTTGCCACCACAGGAACCTTTTTTCCCGCATTAGCAATTAATTGTTTGATCTCTAAAACGTCCTGGGGGTTACGCACAAAACTTAATGCTACCCAGTCTACTCCTTGGTCAAGACCAAACATTAAGTCTTTTCGGTCTTTGTCTGTCAGTGCTTTAATTGAGAGATAAACCCCAGGAAAATTCACACCTTTATTATTGGAAAGAGGACCACCAACTACAACCCGACAATGTAATTGCTTCTGTGCTTTGTCTACTTTTTCCACCAACATTTCTACTTTGCCATCATCAAGAAGAATTTTTGCTCCTTCTGGCACTTCATCTGCTAAGAGTTCATAAGTTACAGAAGATATTTCTTGAGTTCCAGGCATTAAGTTACTGGTCAAAATAAATGGATCGCCCCGTTTTAGAGATATTGAACCATTTTCAAATTTTCCTAATCTAATTTTTGGTCCCTGAAGGTCTTGCAAGATGGCTACAGGTTGATTTAGTTCAAAAGAAGTTTGTCTAATCAATCGAATACTGCGTTGATGATCTTCATGGGTTCCATGAGAAAAGTTAAGTCGCAGGGTTGTTGCACCAGCTTTGATTAACTCTCGAAGTACATCAGGTTTAGTAGTAGATGGGCCAATAGTTGCTACAATTTTAGTTCGACGTAAGCCATTTTGCAGTTGCATAATTTCAAAGTTTTAATAGTAATAGATAAAGTGGTATGCTTGATTTTTAATTATTTCTGAATATTGACTACTCCCCGGAGGTCAGTCACGGGGATTCTAAGTAGATACTACGCAACACCGATAAATCCGTGTTGCTCCGTTTCTTCTTAGCTGACCAAAGATATATTCTTTGGGGACAATTTCCGCGGTGCCCCTACACAGTCTCCTTAAGTCTAAACTTAACTTTCTGCTTACTTTTGCGATTATATTTGCAGCCCCGTTACAGTCTGCATTAATTAACCAATTATTACTACTTCTATACAAACCACGCTTCTTGATGCAGTCGCTCATGGGGGGAACCCCCAAGACCGCGCTGCATCGCTTTATTCTTTTTCCTGACGGTTTCCAATCATTGGGTTTCTCACCATAATTAGGTAGACAGTCACCATCTAAAAATGAAGCAATACAAGTATTGCTTTCTTCTGTTTCTATAAATATTATTCCATATTCAATACACAATTGAGCTATTCTCTGTTTGAGTCTAGCTGTCGGAATGGGTACAAATTCTGAATTACTTTTTTTTCCTAATTTTATTTGATTTTTCTGACCTTTATTCCAACCAAATACAATTGTACCAATAGAATTTTTTAAACAATGATTAATTACTATCCTGGCTGCTTTATTCATACCGTCACGCATTTGACAGTTACGTTTTTCTGTAATGGCAGCTAGTTTATTGGACCAAAATCCAGTCGGTTTATTTTCTTTAATAGTTGATACTTGTTTGTTGTACCAACCCACCCCTTTAGTTCCCCTCCCGGGAGGGGATAGGGGTGGGTGTTTACCATCTACAATTAAGCTAGTACCCACATTCGATACACAGGTCAACCAATTATTTACACCGTGGTCTATTCCTAAGACATTTTCTCGATTTAATTGAGGTTTAACTACGATTTCTTTTTCATAGACAAATTCCCAGTAAAAACATCTATTTCTTGGTAATATTCTTAGTTCTTTAAGAGTAGAGAATGCTCTTATACTAGGCATGGGAATTAAAAAGCTATCTACTCCAAACCAGCGTTTACAGGTATTCCCTAATGGTACTCTGATTTGATTATCTTTAAGTTTTAATGCATGAATTGGATAACTAACTGTAGCCATTCCCCCTTTTTTTCTGTAGTTAGGAATCTTTGGTCTGTGTGAGATTTTTCCTTCATTGTAGGCAATAATAAGACCATAATAAGACCTAAATGATTCAGCTACAGTTCTCAATATTTGTTGTGCTGCAAGAGAGATGTAAAACTTTGTAATGATAGTTCTTTTTGTAGACCTTTTCCAAGTCATACTTGCCAATACCTTTTTGAGATTTAAAATATAGTTGCCTGGCATAATATATTCCCATGTTAGTTAGCTTGTGAGACTGTTTGCATAAGAATGTTAAAATGGGGATTAATTCAGGATTTTTACCTACTAAAACTTGCTGACAAGAATACATTGGAAACGGGGGGACTGAAAAGTTGTTGTAGATAGTAATAGCACAGGACAACTTTAGTTGTCTAGTCTCAACGATTCCCTTGTTTTCATCCCCCAGTTAAAACACGGGGGCCTTCAACGTCACTTTTCAGTAATTACCTTACATACATACAGTGTTGAAAAGACAAATTATATTTCTTTAATTAATAATTAAAGAAAATTGATTCACTCTGGGACAAAGTTACAATAGTGCCTAATTTATTTATGACTATACTACTGGGCGAGATCGATATCTTAGACTACCATACTCAAAGGATGTCAATACAACTATTAATAATTACTTTTTACTCTTAAAATTATTGAGTGAGCAACAATCTGTATTTTTTATAATTTAAGTTTTAGGATCGGAGTCTCTGTTATGGGGATCGCGATTAACTTTATTTAATTTCTCCCATAACCAGTAATTCTAATTATCTTATTTAGATTAATATTATTTAATATATCTTTACAAAATTTTGCCTATATCGTATGGTAATAAAAAAAGTCTTAATTAATATAGAGGAGTGCAAATCAAAATGTTGGAGGCAGGGCTGCAAACGACAGTCCCAAGAGAGTTACTAAGCCCGTCTGGAGGCTTAAATACTAACTTACTCATGTTTTTGAGTGCTATAGGAATAATAATTTCCTCTACCTGCGGTTACTGGTACTGGCACTTCCCTGGCTGGTGTTGCTTCTTAATGAATGTTCTAGCTTTACACATGGCAGGAACAGTCATTCACGATGCGTCCCATAATTCAGCCCATAAGGATCGCTTAGTTAATGCTATTTTAGGTCACGGCAGTGCCTTGATGTTAGGTTTTGCTTTCCCAGTATTTACAAGAGTACATCTACAACATCATGCCCATGTTAATGACCCAGAAAATGACCCAGATCATTTTGTTTCTACTGGTGGCCCCTTATGGCTAATTGCAGCCCGCTTTTTTTACCATGAAATCTTCTTTTTTAAAAGACGACTTTGGCGGAAGTTTGAACTTTGGGAGTGGTTTTTTAGCCGTTTAGTAGTATTCACAATTATAGGTGTGTCCATACATTTTGGGTTTGTGGATTATATTTTAAATTATTGGTTTTCTCCTGCTTTAGTCGTTGGTTTAGCTCTAGGGTTATTTTTTGATTATTTACCTCATCGTCCTTTTCAGGAACGCGATCGCTGGCACAATGCTAGAGTTTATCCAAGTGGCTTTCTCAATATTCTGATTTGTGGACAGAATTATCATTTAATTCATCATTTATGGCCTTCTATACCTTGGTATAATTACAAACCTGCTTATGAAGTTATGAAGCCGTTATTAGATGTTAAGGGTTCCCCTCAATCTTTAGGATTATTGCAAGGAAAAAATTTCTGGAGCTTTCTGTATGATGTTTTTTTAGGAATTAGGTTTCATAAGCACCAGCAAGTTCAACCCCAGAAAAAGGGGTAAATTAACATTAGAAAAAATTGAGTATCATCAATAATTTTTTGGCAACTAATTGAATAATATTTTTGTTAGTTACTATGATTGATTTTTCCAATATTTCTTTCCTTTGTTCTAGCAAAAGAATTTTGAGACCGCCAGCATTTTTTTGATGATTACTGATGGCTTCTAAATACCATTTGGTATGGAAGCCAATCATCAAGAATAGAGAAAAATTTGAAACTTAACTAATATCTTTTAAATATATATTATCAGAAGAATACCATAGCACTACCAATTTTTTTATCGACATTTAGCTGCTAGAAGAATAATGTTGATGTCGATCAAATTATTCTATTTTTCTAGGAAATATAATGAACAAAAATGTAATTATTAGATTATTTATTTTATTAGTTTTCTTAGCTGGAATATTTATAGGATTATGGTTGATTCTGCAAAATAGCTCGCCTTCTGAACAAGCGAAAATATTAGAAAAAGTCTATAAAAAAGGTAATTATATTGAAGCAGTAATTTGGTTGATTTTTTCAGGTGCTTTTGCTGTATCCGCGATTAAAAATAGCGGTATAATTAGATTACATAGAATAGTAGCAACATTCACATTTTTGTTATTTGGCTTATCCGATATTGTGGAAGTACAAACTGGAGCTTGGTGGCATCCTTGGTGGTTATTTGTTTGGAAAAGTTTATGTGTTTTATCTATGTTTTGTTTGCTGATATTTTTTGTGAAAATTGTATATAAATAACTTTATAGATAGAGGCGATCTGATAATTAGGATAATTAGGAACAAAGAATAAAAATGATAAATTTAAGTGGAAAAATTATTTTAATTACAGGTAAATCCACTGGAATTGGTGCTAGCGTAGATGATGAAATAGATGTTTGGACTAATATAGAATCCGGTTATATAGTATATGTTGATAATTCTATAATTAGGGTTTGCTGAAAAAGTCTTTTTGCTGGGGTAGGAGACAGGAGACAGGAGACAGGAGACAGGAGAAATGGGAATTAAGAGGAGGTAGAAGTAACAATTGTAAGAATGATTTTTCTGCCCAACTCTTGCCATTAATATGCTCCTTTTTGAGCATCAAGAGCTGAGAACCAGGAATTTTTTTCAACCTAAAACAGCTAAAACCTTTATCTATCAATGCTTTGATATTTAATCAGCAAGCACTAATTACTTCAAGCCTTTAATCTCTCCCACTCCCCCACTCCCCCACTCCCCCACTCCCAACTATACAATAACTATTCAACTGGATTTGATATAATGCTTGGCAACAAACTTTGCAAGTAAATTTAGTTGCAGTTGCCGATCTATGTCGAGAAGCAATTCGTCATTTTCAGACTCGTAATGGTGGCACTATTATTAATATTGCTAGTCGAGCTGCTTTTCGTGGAGACGATCCCCAACATATTCACTATGCAGCTTCTAAAGGTGGGGTGATTTCGCTAACTCGTACTATTGCCCGTGGTTTTGCTAAGTCTAATATTTTAGCTTATGCTGTTGCACCTGGGTTTGTGCGTACTGAGAGAGTAGAAAGTTATCTTCAACAGGTGGGAGAATATTTTGCTACCCACGATATTCCTTTAGGTGAGTTGGCAACGCCAAAAGATGTTGCTAACGTTGTAGCTTTTTTAGCATCTGGTTTAGCACCTCATGCTACAGGAGCAACTATTGATATTAATGGTGCTTCTTATGTGCGATGAAGTATTATATCATACACGCGCTTCAGCAATGCCGAAAAAAAATTTAGCGGTTCTCAGTTCAGTTGCTCGTCAGTAAATATTGAGCATTAAAAAACTAAAAACCGCTATTCGCTATTTATTATTAAAATATTAAATTGGGGAGATAAAAATTAATTATTAGCTTCAGATATAGCATAGAGCGCGATCGCTAAACTCAATCGTGCTTGTTCAACTTCTGACAAATCAGACCAAGAAGTAGATTGGATTGTTGCCAAAGTATTTTCTACTGCATCATTTTGACTACCACGCATAGAATAAGCTAGAGGACGCGCCATTACTTCCAAATCTTCCAAATCCCAACCAGGTAAAACTTCGCTGACACAATGTACCAATTGGTCTGACAGAGATAGAATAGACCCTAAACTATTCACCTGATCGACAACATTAACAGCAATCTTGCCTAACTTGTTGAGTAAATTCTTGGGAGCAAGACCTGAAAACTTCTCAAATAAGGAATTCTGGATATCAATTACAGAAAACAGTCGATCAGTTTGACTATAAAAATGTTTGCAACCGGAAGTAATTTCCAGATCGGTTATTAAATCAGACAATGGTAGTTCCTCTTCAAGAGAATCAAAATAAGTATCTGATTCTGCTGCTTCTGGATTCCAAGGATAGGCAATATCATCAAGAACTATCGAATTTAATAAATCCAATTCTACTTGGGTAGAATTATTAGCAGAAAACTGAGAGCGGGAAGGCTGATTATTCATAATTTTATTCCTTAGTAAAAATAATTCATCTTCTATTCAAATAGAAGTAGGTAATTAGCAATATTGTTATTTCCTACTTAATCAGCTACAAAAGCAATCTAGCTAGTTCCGCAATTCTAACTTAGATTAACTAGCTAAAATCTTTTGTTGCTTCAATTACAAACTCAAAAGCTTGACCTTGAGAACTGCCAAATTTTACCAGTGTTCCTGACGTTATGGCAACCTCATCACGATGGATTCTTTGCCAGTCACCAGACTGATAAATTAAAGTACCAAAACGAGAAATATCTTTTAAGAAATAAATGGGTTGAACCTGTTCGCTCGGAAAACAACGAGAAAAAATTTCAGCGTGTTTTTGGGAAACCCACCGCTCAAAAATCACCACATCATTTTCCTGAGAACGTCCGACCGCGATCGTACCAGGCCAAATAGGCCAAACCTGACCATTATTGTCTTGAGAACGTAAAAAAGCCCTAGAAGTTGAACTACTAATCCAAGTTGGAGAGTTAGTAGGTAGTTGAGTTACCAACTCATCGAAGAATTGAATTAATTGACCATTGAACTCTGGGTGCATATATAATACTGGCAAAGTCCAAGCTGGTTGATTAAATCTATAGAGAGTTAATAACTGTTGCCTAGCCACAGCTACTGCTTGATCTATCAACATTCCCTCTCTCAAGCATTGCGCAAAAACTTGAATAAAACTCAAAGCTTCTCCATCGGCAATTTCATCTCGCATTCCCAAAACTGCTGGTACTCCATGATGAATTAATACTTCTGCTAGACTACTGCGCGGTATTGCCTGTATTTGACCAGAAGATATATCTGTAGCTGGTTGTGCTCCCCAGCAAGCATTGAATACTGCCAAGGTTACTCCATTGCGGACCAGAACTTGTGCCAGCTCAGTACCATTAAGAGTAGTGTCAGGTGCTAAAAATAACCAACCACCATCTGGGCCTGGTTTACCATGGCCAGCATAAAAAAGTACATTATAAATTTTTTTATCTAGATGAGAAATTAATTCTTCTGGAGTCGGTTGAATCAATGTATCAACTTTGCAAGGAATAATAGAATTAACTCTATGTAAGTTTTGGTTTGTAATCTCGCGGGGTTTTAAAACCTCAGTTAGTCGAAGTGCTTCTTCTTCTAGTTCTAATTTGGACAAAGTAGAAAATTGATGGTCTTCAGCTACAGGTGATTGTCCTTGAGGCGCACTTTCCCCAATCACCAGCAGAATATTCAAATATGGGGAAGGTGGACGAGTAGGTAAGGAGTGAACATCACTGGTAGTACGACTAAACAGAATTTCCCTACTTAGAGAAAAGGCAGGTAAAGAAATTCCTGGTTGCATAATTTCCCAGGGTAGGGCAATTAATTCGGGTGCGCGAATATCCAATCTTACCTGTAAGGGCAGTTCTTGGCCAATGGCAATACCTTGACTTTGGTGGAGACTTTGAGCAATTTCTCCTTGAAATAGCCACTGCCACAGACTAATACCCAAATTTTGCATCAGGCGACTGGTACGATTAATTCTGACGTTGGAACCAGGGGCAGGATTAATATTTGGAGTTGATGCTAAGGCTGGTTGAGGTGTACCTATAGGAATAGCAGGTAAGCTTTGGGGAGAGAATACTTCTAACCAAGCCTCCCAAGCTTGTGACAAAGTTTCTGGCCAAATTTGATCGTGGTGGACATATCCGCGCTGGAAAGGAGCCTGCATTACCCAGGTGGCAAAATGATTAGCTTCTGGGATATTCAGGCGGGCGATCGCTATATTTAGGCAAGGACTTTCTGGTGGGAAAGGCATTCAATTTTTTTTAAACTATATTTTAAATGTACTCAAAGCAATCTATGCTAATTTACCTATATTAGGGTAGGTCTTAAGCGTTCATTCCATAATGAGACATATATTATTTATTTAGACAGAAAATTTGTTTTTTCAATTAATTTAACGTGAGAATTTCCACCCCTTCTTCTGTGACAGCGACGGTATGTTCAAATTGGGCGGAAAGTTTTTTGTCTTTAGTAATCACAGTCCAACGATCGGCTAAAGTCTTAATATTGTGAGTTCCTTCATTGAGCATGGGTTCAACAGTAAAAACCATGCCAGGGCGTAATTTTAAACCTCGACCTCGTTGGCCATAGTGAGGAATTTGTGGCTCTGTATGAAACTGCCTACCAACTCCATGACCAACCATTTCTCGTACAACAGAAAATCCATTAGCTTCGGCATATTTCTGAATTGCTGCCCCAATATCTCCAACTCTTGCCCCTGGTTTTATTTCAGCAATCCCTCGTATCATACACTCTTCGGTTACTTTTACCAATTTTCGAGCTGAGGCTGATGGGTTCCCTACTAAAAATGTTCTGGAGGTATCGCCGTGGTAGCCATCGAGAATGGGGGTAACGTCTATATTGATAATATCTCCGTCTTTGAGAATTTGTTTGGGGTTGGGAATGCCATGACAAACTACTTCATTAATACTTGTACAGATAGAACCAGTAAATGGAGGATGACCGGGAGGGGTATAGCCAAGTTGGGCACTGATGGCTCCCTGTGCCTGAGTCCAATTTTCGGCTTCATCATTTAATTGTTGAGTACTAACTCCTGGTTGTACCATTGGCTCAAGATGGTTGAGTAAATTTGCTGCTAGTTTCCCTACTCGGCGCATTTTTTCTAGTTCTCTGGTGGAAAGCAATACAATTCCAGATGTTTTTTAGGTGCTTCACGAAATGTTTGATTGATAATGGTTAAGTTTTTCCAGTTCATGGCCAGATGTGAAGATGTATTTGCTAGACTTTGCCAGCATATTGTAATATAGCAAGGCATAGCACAACACAAGTTAGTCGATTATTTGTATGCTTGATATCAGAAAAATAAGTATTAGGTGTTGAAAATGGGCGGAAAAACAGATTTAGATAGAGTTGTAGCTTATATTCCTCCAGAGTGGAAAAAAGAGTTAGAGAAATGGGCAAAAGAGGATGAACGTTCTGTGTCTTGGTTAGTGGGTAAGTTAATTGAGCGAGGTTTAGAAGAACATCGAAACCATCAAAATTCTGAAAAAGTAGCTCAACAATTAATAATTAATAATTAATAATTAATAATTAATAATTACCTCTTCTTTTCAAGGAGAGGATTGACTAATCATGAAAATTTCTTCTTCTATTGGTCTGATGGATATGGCTAGGAAATCTTGCCATCCCTCAACCGCTTGTTTCTCCTTTAAAGGAGAGGCTTAAACCTTAATTATTCGGTAAATAATTGATGAATAAGAGCTGATTTATAAAGTAAATCTAAAGAAAGTTAAGTTATAAGTGAATATAGTGTTATTCTTTACTATACTTGCTCCATTTTATAACTAATGAGTCGTCTACCTGCGATCGCCAACCCTCAACGTCAACCATACCCAAGTGATATGAGTGACTCAGAATGGCAAA
>JAAHGF010000014.1:0-44645 GCA_010672585.1 Okeania sp. SIO1I7
AAGGCAGATTCTCACGCGTTACTCACCCGTCCGCCACTAACCCCGAAGGGTCCGTTCGACTTGCATGTGTTAAGCAGACCGCCAGCGTTCATCCTGAGCCAGGATCAAACTCTCCATGATGTTTGATGCTCTAACTTTTTTTCACAGTCTCTTGACTATGAAGGTTTTTTCTTGTATCAAGGATTTAGAACTACGTTCTTCATCCTCATTAAATTATCTTTGACAAGGAATGTAGTGCTGTTAAACTTTCAAACTATTGAGTTTTCTAGGTTCTGGCGTTGGTAGGAGGTGTTTGCCTCTCTCCCTGCGCATTTACTAATCTAGCAACTCTACCTTTGAGTGTCAACCCCTTTGAGCAAAAATTTTGATTCTTGCCTTTAACAAAATAGTTGAAAGCTATAGTTGAAAAGGCTTTTAAGATTTGATTTTTTTTGGAAAAAATCAAAATAAACATATTGGATTCAACAATCTGCGAAATAATGTCCATTGAAAACTTGATTTTTGGACTATTGTTTTTGGCTTAAAGGAAAAAGGACTAATACTACTAGGATTATGTATGTAGCAACTGGGTCATCTCAAATTTAAGGCCACATAAGAAATCAACTATACCTAATGGGACTTAAACAAAACAGAGTCATAAATATAGTCTCAATAGGCACAGGATTTCACACCAAATAATATAAATCCTTAACTGTCAAGGGTTTTCCTAGGTCATGCTGCACAAACAGTAATTATTATCCCATCAAGGTAATTCTCTTATCTAGACTAAATTTTAGCCATTTTGTCCACCATTAAATGTCTAAGTACCACTAACTAATTCTCAGAAACGACATAATCATCAATATCTACAAATAACAGGTTCACTATTACAATGAAATAAATTCTGATAGAGAATGAGGATATTGTTATTAATGCCATAGTCTTGGTGTAAAGAATTACTAAAATGAACTAAAAAATACTAATAATGGCCTATAAATGTTATCGTAGGGTAGAGGCAATTTATTAAGTATAAGGATTGTTGTTAAATGAAAAATTATGCTTGTATTGCCATTGGTATAAATCAATATGAGTTTATTCAACCTCTCAGTTATGCTAAACAGGATGCAGAAGCACTGCATAGCTTTTTGTTAAACGAAACAAATTTTTCAGCAGAACAATGCCTATTATTAACAGACAATAATTTATTACCAATTTGGGAAAAACCAACCTATCCTAGTAAAGAAAATATACTATACCTGATAAAAGACTTTTGTCAAAAACAATTGCAAAAGGAAAGTTTTCTCTGGTATTTCTTTAGTGGTTATGGTGTTGTTCATCAAAATCAAGACTATATAATGCCAATTGATGGTAATCCTCAAGATCCTGAAACTACAGGAATATCCATAACAAAACTACTAGAAACTTTGAAAATATCTCCTACGGGAGAAGTTTTGGTTATGTTAGATATTAACCACAATAGTTTAATGGGAATGGACAACCAAGTTGGTGTTCAAACAATAGAAGTAGCGAGAGAGTTAGGAATACCTATCTTAATGTCATGTAGTCCACAGCAGATTTCCTCTGAAACTTCTGCACTACGTCTAGGATTTTTTACAGCGGCTATTATAGAAGGGTTACGTGATGGGAAATGTACAACACTCAAAGAGTTAGATAATTTTTTAAGTAATCACTTACCGGAATTATCTGCTCAATATCTACAACCAAAACAAAACCATTTAATCATGGTAAATTCTGCTGAAAAAATGAATCAGATGATTTTACCTCAAAAAAATCACGATGATTCTAACTCTACTAAAGAAAAAGAAAGTGTAATTGTTAATTCATTAATTGCTTCTACCACAAAAAAACAAATTTTAAAATCAGTAAAAAATCCTGTAACAAACATTACTAAAATAAATATGGTAAATGGTAATAAGACTCATAATCATCAAATTGAATCTCAAATAAATAGTAAAAATAATAATGTATATGTAAAAGCAGAAATGTCTGAAAATATTTCTCAAAACATTAATTCTGATAAATATTTTTTACACAAGTTGATTGTCGGAAGTAGTGTAACTTTTCTAGTACTGCTATTAGGCGTATTTTTAACAAATAAGTCTATATTTACAGGAAAAGAGGCAGTAGGTGTAGCAACTTTAACTACTACAAAAACGGAGATTGAGGAAGATGTCTCATCAGAAGTAAGTTTATCAAAATTATCTGTGGTCTCTTCTCCTGAAAGTCAATCTCAGGGAAAAACTGATATTGCGAAGGAAGATAGCAGAAAGCAAGAAAAAAATCAAGCTCCAGCAAATCAATTAATATTATCTGAAGCTATAACTGAACTTGATTCAGTTACAGCTTCTAGTTTTAGTAAAGCAATTATTAAAGCTTCCCAAATTTCTCAAAGCGATCCGCTTTATCCTGAAGCACAAAATCAAATAGAACGTTGGAGTTTAACTATTCTTGATATAGCTATTGGACGAGCATTAAAAGGAGATTTTGATGGTGCAATTAATACAGCTAAATTAGTACCTGTGAATGTCCGACCAATTTATCAAGAAGCACAGTTAGCGATCGCTGAATGGCAACCTCAAATAACTCAACAAAAAAAAGCTAATAAAGGGTTTAATGAAGCATTACTCAAAGCTGCAAAAGAAAAGATTAAACCAGGACTAGCTTCATCTTATATTGAAGCAATAAATGATGCTCGTAAAGTTCTACCTGGTGAGCCTAAGTATGAAGAAGCTCAAAAACTGATTACTCAATGGAGTAATACGATTTTTAGTATAGCTAAAGTACGAGCCAAAAATAACAACTTAAGTGAGGCTATTTTAGCTGGTGAGTTAGTTCCTTATGGAACACCAGCTTATGGATCTGCTCAAGAAGCACTAGCAGATTGGAAAAACCAACAAAAAACAAAGAAAAAAAATTGAACCAATCGTAATAATAAATTATAAATCAATAGCTATATTTATAAAAATTATAGAAGCATAGTTTACCGATAACTTTAACTATGCTGTATTCAAGTAATTAATTTTGCTATGGCCAATTTAATTAGGGACTTCAAAGTCAAACAATATTCCATTACACTGAAGTTAGGGATTAGGAGAAGTCCAAGGATAGGATGGGATAATTTTTATTGCTATTACTTCTATAGATCATAATAGGAAAATATGAAGTATAAAAGTTTGTATTACTTAGTTAAGTCAAGAACTAGATAGTGGTGCATAATTAATGATAAAAGTTAGGGGAGCGATAATTTTTTCACTACTTACTCTCAAAGTACTATTGAATATCTGGGAGAATAAATATTTGGGTAAATACCAATTTTGTTTTTCAACATTACGATGGAAGACTACCAACAGCTAAATTGATTAATTATCAAAATAATTTGGTCTAAAATCACCCCTTTTAAGGCGAAATATTTTTGAATGGTTGCTCAAAAAATACCCGTTACAAAAATAACTTCTGTTCGTCTTCAATTCTATGACTCCCCTATCTGACTTCATTCAATATTCACTAATCAATTAGTTTGATAGTTATTCATTGCATGAAATTACTCTACAGTAAAATATGAATTTAAATTCTAATTATAAATTTAATATATCAATCAAAAATAATTCATCAAAGAAAACTACAAATTTATAAATTTATAGTTTTGGGAATCATGAAGATGTATTGATTGATTGTCCAGTTAACTTCTCACATCTGATTCCTGATTACTATAGTTTTTTCGTTGTTGCCGAATCGAGGTATAAAAATAGAAACTGAAGAATCTCAAATATTTGTCATTCACATAGTTTAGCAATAGGCAAAAAATACAAATCATACCCACCTATCAGCAACGCCGTTTTTTCAGCAGCATTCCCCATTGAAAAAGCGGAGCTTTGCATTAGCAAAAATACTTCGCCGACGCGGGGTAACACCACTGTTGTTTTGTGTGGACTATTGAATGTTTATGACCCAGATAAAAATTCTATAGTAAGTAGGGTTTGCGTATGGAAAGTCTTTTTGCTGGGGTAGGAGACAGGAGACAGGAGACAGGAGACAGGAGTCATGGGAATGAGCGAAGAGGTAGGAGTTAAGAATTGTCTCTCAATTTTTCTGCCATAATCATCCCAAAATACTAGCTTTATGCAGCTCTTGCCACCGAAAAGTTGGTACTTTTTTCTACTCTAAAACGCTAAAACCAATATCAGCCAATACTTTTAGAATTGATCGGTAAGCCCTAATACCAAATTGAAATGAAGCTGCACAGAATAATATTTAAAGCATAATTGACCGCAGGTAAGCTTAGATAAGGATAGATAGATTTAATGAATTTCATCATTCTATGCAACCTCATATAAAACTGGTATAAGTAGTTTAATTTTCAACTTTTTCCGTTCTTAATAACTATATATTAAATTCGTGGAGACTATAATAATTTTTTGTCTAAATAATCCACTACAATATTTTAATAAATTATGCTCAAAAAAAATTAATATTGAAATTTGTATTATAGCTTGATCATACAAATTAATATTTACCGAATAATTAAGGTTTAAAGCCTCTCCTTGGCTGCGCCACGAGCTGTCGCTCTACAAGGAGAAACAAGAAAAATTTTTCATGATTAGTCAATCCTCTTCTTTTCAAGGAGAGGTAATAATTAATTATTAATTATTAATTGTTGAAAATATCTACTAAATTTTATTGATTTTTCAGATAATTAAAATCTTTCAAGATTGAAGCATTATCTGCTTTGAAACTTTAGTATATTTAATTAATTTAGCGTAGTACCTCAATCAGAATCTTCCTACAATTTAAGATACATTCATTAATTGATAATTGATAATGGATAATTGATAATTACCTCTGGTTAAAACCGCTACGGAATTGAATATAAGGAGATATTATTTCTTTTTTCCCCTTAAAAGGGGAGGCTTTAAACCATAACTATTTAATTATTAATAATTAATAATTCGGTAATTATCAGGTAAATATAAAGCAAAGTTGTCTAAAATTATAATTACTAGCTAATCTAACTACCGATACTGAATTGCAAAAAATAGCTACAATAGGAGTAAGATATCTAATGCAGGTTAACCACATTATATATTCCTTATGGCTTAAAATTCACATTTTTCCCTCGTCAATTGAGAGAATGCTATAAGCAAAAATTTCCTCAATACTTTACCTTTTTGGTTAATGGATAAGGAATGAGGATTTTATGATATACAAGAGCTAAATAGAGTATACCGTCAACAGATATAGTTCCATTCATGAACTTCTGGAGTTTATTGAACCCTCAATCCTCAATTAATCCTTAACAAGAGCAAATTAATATAAGGTTATGTAGCTTGTAAACCTAAGAATTTCTGTTAATCAGAAACTCGTCTACTATGACTTACGCCCAGTTAAAATATCAAAAATTTGATAAACTTATAGAAGAATTAATCCATAAAGCCTGTTTAAGTATTGATGGAGATTATGTAGAGGTATGGATACCAGATAATAACGGTACTAGGATGGAGTGTAGTCCAATCTGGTATGGACGACCTGAGATTCAAGAATTACTAACAAAATTTCATAGTTACAGTCAAGAAATAACATTTCCACCTAGTGTTGATATGGCTGGTAGAATTTGGATTTCTCAACAACCAGAGTGGGAAAAAGATATTAGTAGTCTACCAGAAACAATTTATGTACGAGGGAAAAAAGCAACTGAAGTGGGTCTCCAAACAGCTTTAGGATTTCCAATTTTAGCGAACAATATTGTTGTTGCAGTTATTATTTTTTATAATAGAGAAATTCGGCAGTACGATCAAAATATAGTAGATTTAATATTTTCTTTCAGCCAATTAGGATCATTAATTTCAAATATATCTTCTCCAATGAGACTACTTGATAATCAAGATTACTTCCGCCTCATGATAGAAAGTAATTCTGATGCAGTCACGGTTATAGATATTGGAGGCAATATTTTATATAATAATTTAGCTACCGAAAAAGTATTCGGTTATCAAAGCCAAGAATTAATTGGAAGAAATTTTCTGAAATTTGTTCATCAAGATGATTTTTTATTTGTTGTAGATAAATTAACGGAGATTATTAATAATCCAGAATCAACAGTCAACATGGAAACAAGGCTTTATCATATTAATGGTTCCTGGAATCTATATGATTTGAGAGCAAAAAAATTTTTTAGAACATCAGAAATTGAGCAAATAATAATATATAGTCGCCATATTTCAAAATTAAATCAGGAAGATTTTTTAGTTAAACAAGATTTATTTTACACAAAAAAAATATTAGAAATTAGTGAAAATGCAATAGTTAAACTTGATATTAATTATAAGTGTATATATTGGAATAATCGAGTTGAACAAATATCAGGAATTAGTAAAAATGATGCTACTGGAAAATCAATATTTGAACTATTAGTATTTACTGTAAATCACAAAAAAAAATCAGAAAATAACTTTTTTCAATCTCAAATAGTCAATAGTAAAAATGCTTTTAATGAAACAATACAATCCACTGCAATAAACACAGAAAAAGAAAGATTATTAGAATTCTCTTATTACCCAGTTAACAATGAAAAAAATCAATTTATTGGTGGCTTAATTACTATTCGTGATATTAATGAAAACCAACAGCAAAACACGCGAAAATATGATATATTTAAAAATCTTTTACTAGAATATATACCTATAGCAGTAGCTATTTTAGACCAAGATATGTCCTACTTATGGACATCTAAGCGTTGGTTAACTGATTACAATTTAACAGAAAAAGATATTATTGGGCATAGTCACTATGAAGTTTTTCCCAACATTAGCGACCGCTGGAAGCAAATTTATACAACTTGTCTTGCAGGAGAGGTTCAAAAATGCGAGGAAGATCAGTTTTCTAAACCAGATGGTTTCTTAGACTGGATACGATGGGAAATACACCCTTGGTATAATAGTAAAGGTGAAATAGGTGGCATAATTATTTTTACTGAAATAATCACCAATTATAAATTATCACAGCAAGAACTTGTAGATCGAAATGCTAACTTACAACAGGTAGTGGATGCTGCAACAGAAGTTGCCCTCATTGCTACAAATATTGACGGTCAGATTACCACATTTAATTCTGGTGCCGAGAAACTTTTGGGTTATGATAGAAAAGAAGTAGTTGGTAAAGAAAACCTGACAATATTTCACGACAAACTTCAATTAATAGAACGCACCAAAGAATTAAGCCAGAAATTAAATCGCTCTATAAAAGATTTCGATACGTTAGTAGAATCAGCACGGCAAGGAATTTTTACATCTCAAGAATGGAATTATATCAGAAAAGATGGCTCTCATTTGTTAGTAAGTTTAGTCATTAGAACACAACTTGATAGTGAAGGAAAAATTATTGGATTTCTTGGTAATGCTATTGATATTACACAACAAAAACAAACAAAAACTAAGCTAAAAGAAGCAGAAAAAGTTCTTAGTGGTTTCTATACAGTAGGTTCAGAAACAGACCAAAATCTTGATACTTTTTTACAAAGAATTTTGGAAATGGGGCGAAAGCAATATGGAACAGAAATAGGTATCTTAGCAAAGATTCAGGGAGAAACTTATGAAGTAGTAGCATCTCAAGTACTCCAGGGATTTCCTTTTTCGATCAAGGCAGGATATACAACCGATATAAAACAAACTTATTGCAGTGAAACAATTCAAAAAAATGAACCAATAAGTATTGAAGTAGCAGGAAATTCAGAATGGCAAAATCATCCTGCTTATGCTCAAACATTTTTTAAGCTAGAAACTTACATTGGCTGTCGCGTAATGGTAGAAGGTAAGGTGTATGGTACTATAAGCTTTGCAAGTCCATACCCAAAATCGGAACCCTTTCAAGAGAGCGATCGCCAGATCTTAAAACTAATGGCACAATGGGTAGGAAATCAAATAGAACGTTATTCCTCAAAAGCTGCCTTAAAAAACAACATAAAACACATTTTACTCCATAAACGGTTAACAACAGAAATTCGTTCTAGTTTAAATAGCGAGCACATATTTCAAACAGCAGTTAAGCTAATAGGTCAAACATTTAAAGTAAGTCGCTGCTTAATTTATTGCTATATTGTTAAACCATCACCACAAATTCCTCTAGTAGCAGAATATCTGGAATCAGGTCATAAATCAATACAAGGTTTATCACTAGCATTGGAGGAAAACGATAATCTGCAAAAATTATTAGCTCAGGACGAAGCTATTAGTAGTGAAAACACCAACTTAGAACCATTATTATTCAAAGATACCGAAATTTGTTGCTTACTAGGAGTAAAGTCAGTATTAGCAATTCGCACCTCATATAAAGGAGAACCTAACGGAGTAATTGTTCTACATCAATGCGATCGCATTCGTCATTGGGCCAATGAAGAGATATATCTATTAGAGTCAGTTGCTGTACAAGTAGGAATTGCTCTAGCACAAGCTGATTATGTAGAGCAAGAAAAACGGCGACAAGTACAACTACAAACTGAAAATTTGGAGTTAGAAGTAGCTAGACAAGAAGCTGAATCTGCTAATCGAGCTAAAAGTGAGTTCCTAGCTATGATGAGTCACGAAATCAGGACTCCTATGAATGCAATAATTGGCATGACTGGATTATTACTGGATACACAATTAGACTCTCAACAACAAGATTTTGTAGATACTATTCGTCATAGTAGTGATTCATTACTAACAATTATTAATGACATTCTTGATTTTTCTAAAATTGAATCTGGGAAACTAGAATTAGAAGACCAACCTTTTAATCTCCGAAGTTGTGTAGAATCAGCCTTAGATTTAGTCGCCTCCCAAGCTGGTGCTAAAGGTTTAGAATTAGCTTATATTATCTATCAAGATACCCCAGAAGCAATAGTAGGTGATGTGACAAGGTTACGTCAAATACTTGCCAACTTACTTTCTAATGCTGTTAAGTTTACTGATAGTGGAGAAGTTATTGTCTCAGTAAAAGGAAAAAATTGGTTGTCAGCTAATAGTCAACTGTCTCACTCAGAAGATATTGATAATAACCAAACAAGTACAAACTCAGTAGTTAAAAGAAATCCCACACCTGTTGACAACCTATACGAAATTGAATTTGCGGTAAAAGACACAGGAATCGGAATGCCGACAGATAGATTAGAAAGATTATTTAAACCTTTTAGTCAAATAGATGCTTCAATGACCAGAAATTATGGAGGTACAGGTTTAGGATTAGCTATTAGTAAAAGGTTAAGTGAGGCTATGGGTGGCCAGATGTGGGTGGAAAGTGAAGTAAATAAAGGTTCTACATTTAATTTTACCATGATGGCAATGGCAACTGAGACAGATACTGAATCTAAGCTGAAAACACAGCCTGAACTTACAGAAAAGCGAGTACTTGTAGTTGATGATAATGCAACTAATCGCCAAATTATTACTCTACAAGTAGAATCTTGGGGAATGAATGTCACAGCAGTGGAGTCAGGAGAAATAGCTTTAAATTTACTCCGCTCTGGGGAAAATTTTGACATTGCAATACTAGATTTACAAATGCCAGAAATGGATGGCTTAACCTTAGCAGAGAAAATTCAATCCATGGCAGAATATAGAAGATTGCCTTTAGTAATGCTAAGTTCAATAGGCAAACTGACATCAGAAGAAATTGCAGGAAGAGCATCGTTTGCAGCTTTTGTGAGTAAACCAATTAAACAATCTAACTTATATGAAATGTTAGTTTCTGTGCTAGGAGTACAACGAGTATCAGTTAAACCTGAAACTTCAAAAGCAAAATCAATATTCAGTGATGGAGTAGAAGTTGGATTACCATTACGCATCCTGATAGTAGAGGATGTAACGGTAAATCAAAAAGTAGCTTTACTCTCTTTAAACAGATTAGGTTATCGTGCTGATATAGCTAATAATGGATTGGAAGCTCTAGAAGCATTGCGCCGTCAACACTACGATTTAGTTTTCATGGATGTACGAATGCCAGAAATGGATGGTTTAGAAGCAACAAAACGAATTTGTCAAATTTTCCCTGAAGTCAAACGACCTTGGATAGTAGCTATGACTGCTCATGCAATGCGGGGCGATCGCGAAGAGTGTTTAGAAGCAGGGATGAATGACTATATAAGTAAACCAGTTCGAGTAGAATCATTGGTCAAAGCATTAAATAATTATATTAGTCATAGAAAGTCAAAACAGATAAATGATTTGCCCACAAAAAGTTTTGCAGTAGAAGATAAGGAAGAGAAGATAGTTGCAGCAGTAAAAGAGGTTGATTCACAATCAAATAAACTTAATCAAGAGTTAATTCCAGAACAAATTGTCAACTTGGAAAATCAAGTTCCAGTAGAATCAAATATTACTGTACTAAATAATCTAGTATTAGAAGATGAAGACCGGAACGATCATTTATCTTTAGTCAATTCTCTCAATAAAAATATGTCAAACTTTATAACTCCAGCTATTGATGAATCAGTATTTGAATATCTAAAAGAGCAAGCTGCAGGGGGAGACGAAAGCATTTTACAAGAAATAATTAATAGTTATTTAGAGGAAGCTCCTCAAAAGCGAGATGCAATTTTAGCAGCAATATTAGCTCAAGATGGAACAGCATTGAGAAATTCGGCTCATGCTCTAAAATCTCTTAGCTTAACCATTGGAGCTAATAATTTAGCTCAACTATGTGGACAATTAGAAGCAATAGGTAGTATGGGCACAACAGAAAATGCAGAGCAATTAACAGAAGTAATGAATCAAGAACATCATAGAGTGAAAGTAGCATTACAATCAAAAAATAGAAATAAATCTATAAAATGATTAAACCAGGTTGTTGGACTGTAGCACCCCGAATACTAATAGTTGATGATGAAAAGACTATTCGACTAATACTGCGTCGTATATTACATAAAGATGGGTATCAAGTTATTGAGGCAAATAATGGAGAACAATGCTTAGAAATTTGTCAAAAACAATTAGCAGATATGGTATTACTTGATGCAATGATGCCCCAAATGGATGGCTTTACTTGCTGTGCTAAACTACATCAGTTATTGGGAGAAAATAGTCCACCAGTATTAATGATTACAGTTCTTGACGATCAAGCATCTGTTGATTTAGCATTCCAAGTAGGAGCAACAGATTATATTACTAAACCAATTCATTGGGCAGTTTTACGTCAACGAGTTCGACGCTTATTGCAAACACAATGGGCAATGAGAGAACTAAGACGACAAATAGAGAAAGAACGGATGTTGAGTGAAAAACTAGAAAAAGCTAATCAAGAATTGGAGCGTTTAGCTTCTTTGGATAGTTTAACAATGATTGCTAATCGTCGCAACTTTGAGAAGTTTATAGAAAGTGAGTGGAAACGTTCTCATAAAAATGGTTTGCCATTATCCATAATTATGTGTGATGTGGATTTCTTTAAAGCTTATAATGATACTTATGGCCATCAAGCAGGAGATACTTGCTTAAAAAAAATTGCCGATCTTATAGTTCAAAATGTTAATCGTTCTCCTGATTTAGTAGCTCGTTATGGAGGTGAAGAATTTGTAGTTGTTTTACCAGAAACAGATTTACAAGGAGCTGTTTATGTAGCAGAAAAAATTTGTAAAAGTATTAAAGATGCTGCTATTGTTCATCAAGGTTCAAAAATTAGTAATTGTGTCACAGTTAGTTGTGGAGTTGCTACTAGAACATCATTATCATGGAACACTGACTTTAACTCTCAGCCTAGTGATTTAATTAAAGAGGCAGATTCAGCACTTTATGAGGCTAAATCTCAAGGGCGCAACCGAGTTTATTCTTATTCTATAAATTAAGTTATTCTTATTAAAAAAAATAATTATTTTGAGTAAATGAACTTAAGAAATGATCAAACAACTGAGTAATTATATAGTTTGGATCGATACTATTTTTCATAAAAGAATTAAGGTATCACTACGAGTAGTTATATTTTTATCTTTGATTGCTCCCACATTAATTACAGTCTTATTTATTGCCAGGACATCTTTAAAAAAGGAACGAATAGCAGTTAAGCAATTAGCCACTCACCTTAACAGTAAAACAGGTAGTGATGTTACTCATGGTTTAGATAATTATTTAGAAATACCTAGTCTAATTCATACAATCAACCAGGATTTAATTAACTTAGGATGGTTAAATTCTAATGATTTAATCAAAATCAAGGATTTGTTTTTTCAGCAAATAAAACGCTTCAATGTCAGCCAGATTAATTTTGGCAGTACAAAGGGAGAGTTTGTGGGAGTAAAGAGAAAAAATGATCATAGTTTAGTCACAAACTTAATGACTAAGTCAAGTTCAGAAAATATCACAGAAATATCTAAAAATTACGAATATAATTATCAAACAAAAAGTTGGTATAGAGATGTAATTAAAACAGGTAAACCTGTATGGAATAAAGTTGATAATTCAGAATATTCACCAGAATCAGGAGCAATTTTAGCTAGTTATCCAGTTTACGACCGGAATAATAGTCTCATCGGAGTATTAGCAGTTGAGTTACCTATTTCAGAAATTGATAAATTACTTCAGACAGTAAATATGACTCAATCAAATGTAATTTATCTTATAGAAAAATCTGGGATAGTTGTCGCTAGTCACTCAAATCAATCATTAGATAATTCTAGTGAGATATTAATTCAAGAAATAGCCAATAAATTATTAGAGACAAAAGAAAATTACTATAATGTTAAAAATACAAAATATTTAGAATTAAAAGTTGCCAATAAGCAATATTTTGTAGAATTGAGACCAAGCAAAAATCAAGATAGCTTAGATTGGTTAATTGTAGTGGCTGTGCCAGAATCAGAATTTGCACCACAAATCAATAAAAAAATTAAAGTAACTATCTTTTTATGTTTATTAGTAATGGCTTTGGTTATCTACTTAGGGATGTTAATCTCTGACTGGATAACTAAACCAATCTATAAATTATTAAAAGCATCTCAAAATAATATTATTAATGAAGAAGATTTTTCCTCAGCTTCAAAAATAGTTTGGTTTAAGGAAATTGAAAATTTAGTACAATCATTTAATCAAATCAATGAACGTCTGAAAAATAATTGTAGAGAAGGCGATCGCTTTTTTGATATTTCTCTTGACTTATTAGTAGTTGTTGGTACTGACGGTTATTTTAAAAAGCTTAATTCAAGTTGGTCAAGAATTTTAGGTTATACCACAGAAGAACTATTAACAGTACCTTATATTGAGTTTGTACATCCAGCAGATAGAGATACTACTCTTACAGAAGTCCAAAAAATTACTGATGGTGCTAAAGCTATAAAATTCCAGAACCGTTATCGGACTAAAGATGGTTCGTATCGTTGGTTAGCTTGGAATAGTGTTCCTTTTTTAACAGAAAATTTAATCTATGCAGTGGTACGAGATATTACAGATGAAAAAGAAACTTTAGAAAGTGTTCTTCATAGTCAAGCAAAATTAATAGAAGCAGAGAAAATTGCTGGTATAGGCAGTTGGGAAAATGATTTGACTACAAGTCAATTAATATGCTCAGAAGAAGTATACAAAATTTTTAGTATACAACAAAAATCGACTTTTGTAACGATGGAACATTATTTTCAATTAGTTCATTATGATGATTTTTCAGCAATACAAAAAGCAATTGATTTAGCAATTAATCAAGGTCAAAGCTATCAACTCGAGCAACGAATTTTATGCCCAGATGGTGAACTAAAATATATATCAATTACAGGAAAACCGATTTTTAATGAAGAAGGTAAAGTAATAAAACTTTTCGGGACAGTATTAAATATTACCGAACGCAAACAAATAGAAGCAGAATTACAAGAAAGTCAAGATATATTTCATCAACTAGCAGAAAATATCGATAGCGTTTTCTGGGTAAACGATCCTCAAAACAATCAAATTTTTTATATTTCTCCTAGTTATGAAAGAATATGGGGTTATCTTCGCGATGAGTTATACAAATCACCCCACTCTTTTCTAGATGCGATTTATCCAGAAGACCGCCCAAAAGTAGCGGAAGCTTTAGCAAATTCTACAGAAGTAGAAGAAAAACAAGAATATCGTATTATGCTACCTAATGGAGAAATACGTTGGATTTTGACTCGTGCTTTTCCCATCAAAAATCAGGCAGGGAAAGTTGATAAAATAGCTCGAATAGCACAAGATATTAGTGAAGATAAACTGGTAGACACAAAATTACAACTAATTCAAGAACGATTACAATTAGTATTAGAAACTTCAGGTGATGGGTTATGGGATTGGAATATTACCACAGGCGAGTGTTATTATAGTTATCGATGGCTAGAAATGTTAGGTTACGATGCAGGTGATCTTCCTAAGAAGATAAATTCTTGGGAAATGCTAATTCACCCAGAGGATAAAGCATGGGTGATGGATGCTTTAAATTTGCACTTAGAAGATAGTTCATTTATCTATGCTTTTGACTATCGGTTACAAACTAAATCTGGTGAATGGAAGTGGATAGCAGTTTACGGTAAAGTGGTAGTCAGGGATGAAGCAGACAAACCAGTGAGAATGATTGGTACTCATAAAGATATTAGCGATCGCAAAGCAGCAGAAGTAACCCTCAAGCAACAACTAGAGTTGGAAAAACTTGTTGCTAATATCTCTACTAGCTTTATTAACCTTAATCCTAATGAAATTAATAGTCGTATTCAAATAGCATTAAAACAACTTTGTGAGTTAATAGGTGCAGATCGTAGTTATATGTTTTTAGTAAGTAGCGATAAAATTCAAGTTAGTAATACTTACCAATGGAGAGCTACAAAAACAGAAGCTAAAATTGAAGCTCAACAGAATTTTCCTATAGATTATTTACCATGGATCATGGAAAAACTCAGTCAATTTGAGGTCGTACATATACCATTAGTTTCCAATTTACCTCTGGAAGCAAGCAGAGAAAAACGAATATTATCAGCACAATCAATTCAATCTTTGTTGTGCATTCCTATGATTTCTGGAGATGAATTAATTGGTTTCGTCAGTTTCGATACAGTAAGTAAATTATGCAGTTGGACAAAATCTACAATTAATCTGTTAAAAATTATTGGGAAAATTTTTGTCAGTGCTCTAGAACATCAAGAGGCAGAATTAGCATTGCGCGAAAGTGAAAAACGTTTTCGGATGATGGCTGATAGTGCTCCTGTATTAATTTGGATGTCTGGAAGTAATAGTCTTTTTAACTATTTTAATAAAAGATGGCTAGATTTTACCGGGCGTAACTTAGAACAAGAAGTTGGGAAAGGTTGGTTACAGGGAATTCATCCTGAAGATGTGCAATATTATTTGGAAAATTACCGGGTAAATTTTTATACCCATCAATCGTTTAGCATAGAATATCGTTTGAGAAGAAAAAATGGCGAATACCGTTGGATCTTAAATCAAGGGGTTCCTAGATTTAATCTGAATGGTAAGTTTGCTGGTTATATTGGTAGTTGTATTGATATTAGCGATCGTAAAAAAGCAGAAGAACAAATTCAAAATTCTCTTCAAGAAAAAGAAATTTTGCTCAAAGAAATTCATCATCGAGTGAAAAACAACCTACACATTATTTCTAATTTATTAGATTTACAGTCAGATTATATTGAAAATAAAAAAGTGCAGGAATTATTTGCTGATAGCCAAAATAGAATTCAAAGTATGGCTTTGATCCATGAACAACTATATCAGTCAAAAAATTTAGGGCAAGTTGATTTTAGTGAATATATTCATGCTTTGATAGATAATTTGTTTTGTTCTTACGCGGACAGAGAAAGCCTAATTATACCTATAATTAATGTAGAAGCAATAACTCTTAATTTAGAAACGGCAATTCCTTGTGGTTTGTTAATTAATGAGTTGGTTACTAATTCATTTAAACACGCTTTTCCTGATAATCAATCTGGAGAAATATGTATTGAATTACATCAAGATAAACAAGAAAAAGTTTATATTACAATTAAAGATAATGGCATTGGTATTCCACCAGATTTTGATTGGAAAAATCGTTCTTCTTTAGGGTTAAAATTAGTGCGAATTCTTTCTAAACAATTGAAAGCTGAAATTGATTTTGATGGTCATAAGGGTACAGTAGTTAATTTAATATTTTCTCCTCTCAAGTATCAATCCAGATTTTAAATGAAGGGAGGAAAATTTCACAAAGATTTTTGAAGAAATCCTATGCTTTCTCGAGTCAATTCATTTAACTGCTTAATACTACATTCCAGACAATAAAATGTAGGTATTAAAAGTAAAAATTTTAGTAGTATGGAATTTTATTTTAAACCCTTTATATCAAATCTGCTTAATTCGGTATAAAGAAATGTTTCATCTGAAGGCCAGAGCATAACTATTTCTAAATTCTCTTCCCTCCTGAGTCCTGAGTCCTGAGTCCTGAGTTCTGAGCCCTGACTAATTAGGGCTTTCTGATTAAACCTAAAAGCATTGACATATAAAGACTTTAGCATTTTTGTGGTCGAATTGCAGTGCGCCTGTTTCAGTATAAAATGCTCAAAAAGGAGCGTATTTTAGGCTCATAGTTGGGCAGAAAAATCATTCTGACGATTCCTACTCCTAACTCCTCGCTAATTCCCCGTTTCTCCTGTCTCCTGTCTCCTGTCTCCTGTCTCCTGTCTCCTACTAAAAGACTTTTGAGCGCAAACCCTAATTATACCAATGCTACTGGATTTGATATTATTCTTTGTTGGAATGTAGAAATTAGTAGCAATGGTTTAACGATATTTTTTGAAATTGGTTTAATATTATAAATTTTCTGCTCTTTCCAACAATGTTTGACTCAGAGCTAAATCTTCCATTAGTTTTAATTTACGTTTTTCCTGTTCTTCTAAGAGCAATTTCTGCTCTTTTTTTTGATTCTGAATATCGACATTATGACCAATAGCCACCGGAATACTACCAATTAAAAAATTTACTGGTAAGCTCCCAAAATTTCCATCTCTAATTATACCAGTAAAAGTACTAATCATTATAAAACTAAACCAACCAAGAGAAATAATATGTTTTCTTGGACGAAATTTTGATGTAGAATTATTAGGCATATCTTCCCACTCCAAACATTGAATAAAGTTATCTAGTGCAGAATGGCGGAAATAACTGACCATTTACAAAATCTTAAAAGCCTTACCAATCAATACTTCTGACTTCTGATTTTTGACTTATGACTTCCGCGTAGCGGCACTAGGTTCTTCTAGTTAGATCCTTCATGCCATTAGGAAATTCCGGAAATATAGTAGCGATCGCTCCGGTCACAATTTGGTGTTGTATTAATTCGGAATTAATTATACCAACTCTCAGGCATTAATGCTATACTTAAGTAAAACTTCAGTTATTAAATATTTAATACAGAAAAAATCAATTTTTGCTAATTAGTAGCTCAGTTAATGCTAATTATTCTGATGCTTAAAACTCCCCCACTCCCCTACTCAAGAAAATGTAGAAAAGTTTTTGAGAAATGGTATTATAGTATTGGAGAGAGGAAGTCAAACAAAAAAAAGGGCATTTTTGATCATGGGTATGATCAGAATAGACCGCTGAAAGCTATAAACTTAATTCAAAATCTAGAAAAATCATACATCCATTTAATAAAGCCCTTCATTTAATTGTTCAGAAAACATAAATTATCTATGTTCTTTGACTTTTGAACTAGAAGAAAATCAAATGTTCCTAACTTCAATATTTCTTCTGCATTCTTCAAAGCATTAGAGGTCTAAATCCATGTTTGATGGATAACTGACCAATTAGTTCCATTTTTTCTACAGTAATTAAATTACGTCCCCAAGAAAAATTAGTATATAACTTTTCAAACTCCAATAGCATTGACTCTGCAAAACAAGCAAATAACTGACGACCAGGCACATCCATATTGACAATGTTCATAATTTTCCAGTCAATATCAAGAGAGTGTTCTACTATTCCACCATTGAGAACATAGATTCCTTCTTGCTGAACTTTAGTCGCCATGTTTTTTGGATAACCACCGTCAATTAATAAACAAGGTTTCTTCAAAACATTTGGATCAATTGCTACACCCTTGGGCATACTAGCTACCCAAACTATAATATCAGCCAGAGGTAAAGCTGCATTTAATTCTAGAATTTTACCTCGTCCTAGTTCCCCTTGTAGATTTTTTAGCCGCTCTTGCTCGCGAGCTATCAATAATAATTCTGCCACTTGTGTTTTACTATTCAACCAGCGACAGACCCCACTACCAATATCACCAGTGGCCCCGCATACTGCTACTGTGGCTTTTGATAAATCAATTCCTAACTTTTGTGCAGCTTGTTCTACTTGCTGACAGAGAATATAGGCTGTATGAGTATTACCAGTAGTAAAACGTTTAAATTCTAATGTAATATTGCGAATTTGCTGAAACTTTTGCAAGTTAAAATTCTCAAAAATAATTGATGAGAAACCTCCCAAAGCAGTTATATCAATACTATGCTTCTGAGCGTGAGCCATAGCATTCATTATTTTACGAGTTGCTGCTTTGATTCGGCGAGCTGCTAGCATTTCCGGTAAAAAACAAGATTCTACATACTTGCCTTCTATTTTCTGACCTGTGATACTTGTTACTTTAATTGTATCGACTATTTGAGGCGGAGCACTACACCAGAAATCAAGACCTTGATCTGCATACTCTGGATACCCTAAATCCCTTGCTACTGATTGGGCGTGTTCTAAGCTAGTTAGATGACCAATTAGACCAAACATTAAATTATAAATATTATTAGTAAGTTAGTTATTGTTGATGGTATGTGGAAATAAGACAGGAATTAGTATATGGCAGTTGGCAACTATTATTTTCACTATGAAAAAGTTTTTTGTTAAATGCTACGCCATTACTCATTCCTCATCCTAATTTCTATTTTGATTGAAATCAACTATACGGCAACCAGACCATAAGCTGACATCCGCATGATTTCTCCTGTTGTAAAGCCAATATTGTTCAAAGCTTCGCCATAAGCAATCATAAAATCTTCAATCAAAGCTTCTTTTTCCATTCCCAGGGTCTTCGCATCTTTTTCCACCTGGTTCAGCATTTTCCATACTAGGGGTAAGTTCTGGCGATTTGCTTTCTGTAGTTCTGCTTTGGAGTCTTCAAAATGCTCTTCTAGCCATACTTCGCCAAAGTTGAGGTGGGTATATTCCTCTTTGACTACACCTTCAGTAATTTTCCGAGCAAAGGCGTCGGCAACTGGTATATAGATATTGTAGGCTGCGATCGCAAAGCATTCAATAATTAGAGATTGAATTAGCAAACAAGTAATCAAATTACCTGTTTTTGCTGCTGCTTGAAAGTTGTTATGTAGTGGCTCAAAAAAACTTTTGGCGAATTCCATATCTGGTGTCACCTTCAAATTTCGGCCACAAGCCTGAAAGCCTTTTTTGTGACGATTTTCCATTTTGGAGAGGCCCTTGAGCTGCTCTTCGTGGTCTGGTAGCATTTTGACCAGACTTATATAATTTTCGTATGCCTCTTGCTCTCCTTCAATCACAATTGCATTGATTCGGCTGTAGGCATCTTTGTAAGTTTCACTTTCAAATTTCGTTTTTTCGGTTTCACTTTGAGAATCTATTGTTTTGTCAGTTTCACTTTGAGAATCTATGGTTGAAATTGCTTCAAGCTTTGGCATCAGTTAGTTATCTCCTCATCAAAAAATAGCTTTATCAGGGCAAAGAAAAATATTTGGTTGATTTTAACTTAGCTTATAGTTTACCAGCAAATTTGGTTTAAAGCCTCGCCGTTGTAGGGCGACTTTTTATTTTATTTGCAAGTGGATTGAATATATGATACAAAGTTATTAGTTACCGGGGGGCACGCCTCCTCCGGAGGAGCTGCGAATTGCGGAAACTCGTGCGCGGACGTGGAGGCAAGCATAACCCACCCCCATCCCCTCCCGGGAGGGGAGCAAGAGGTGTAGGTGCAGCAGCCTAAGAAGCGTCAACCCGCCGAATAGCTACGGCTCAGTAGGAATATCCGCGCCTAACAGCCGGAGAGGATGTCAATGTACCTACTTTCTAGAATAATTGCCTAGCCTAACTGTAATTTATTGGGTAGCTATGGCCTTAATCTTGGTAAAAACCTCCATTTCTGTCAATTCTAGTTGAATTTTCAGTATAAATGCTTAGTCATAATGAGATTATACATTAATCCACTGACCATTTTAACAGAATACGGTAAAAAGTCCAGCAACCTCTAGTTAGAGAATGTTGTAAGAGATGGAGACCGATATTATCATTAAAATACAGGGAACAGCATCACCTGGTTTATGAACAAGAACTATCTGTAGAAGTTGAAGCATCCTTGCGATGTCGTGCCATGGACAAACTGGGAAATATGTCAACCTCATAAGTACAGTGAATATTGACTTGGCTTGATTATTGGTATTTTAAATTATACTTTGTTATTTATGGCCATTATTGATATTGTATTAGTTCATAATGGCCAATAATCTTGGTCAGGACAGTTGAGTTAATTATTATTCACAAACTTTGGTGCAGATATTAGGGGTTTGCCTCTCTCATCTGTGATAGTCCTTTGATTTTGTTCTCTCAATTCCTGAGATTGGTCTTGAGGTATAGGTATAGTTTGATACTCTACAGATTCTGGAGTTGGAGCCTGGTATTCTATAGTTGGAGTCTGGTTTTCTACAGATGGAGCTGTACTCAGCCAGGTTCGCCAAATACTAATTTGATTCTGGGCTGAATTATAGGCAATACTACTTACCGGAATTTTACTAGCAATCTCAATAGCTAGTGGCACATTTCGATTCACTTCGTCCATAGCAATCGATAAGATTTGTTGACCCCATTGATTAATCAACTGGGAAGCTTCAAACTGCCTGGAACTGTAAGTTGGCACTTTTTGTGCTAAACTTATAGCCTGACCATAACCATCTGCTGTACCTAATGCTGCTGCTTGACGAGCATTATCTAAATTTTCTTCTGCCTCTTTTTGAGATTGCCACTGTTGTATTTTGGAGCTAGCTTGGGGATATAGAACTCTTCCTTGTTGAATCTGTTGTACTATAAGAATTGCCTGTTCTAAATTACCTGAGGATGCTAGGCGTTCTGCATTATCAAGAATTGGTTGATCTTGAGAACGTTGAACTCTTTGTGTCCACCTTTGGATTTTCTCTTGAGCTTCCTCATACAGAGTTCTGCCCCTACCAATTTGACTTGCTTCATCAATTGCAGCTTGTATAGAACTAATATCGCCAAAACTTGCTAATTTTTCTGCTTTTTCCAAATAAGGACGATCTTCCTGCTGCTGTAGTTGTCTACTCCAAGCTCCTATCAAAGTAGTTGCGTCTTGTCCACGAGGGTTATAACGAGGAACAGTCTGCAATTTAGCGATCGCTGCTTTTAAATCGCTAATTCCTCCTGGTTGGGCTAGTTTTTTTCCTTCTTCTATAATCTTGACATCTGCAATTTCTTGTTGCCAAATACTAATTAACTGTTGAGCTTTGCTGTAAAGAGGTCGTTCAGTTTTGAGTTTTTGAGCCTGAGCAATAGCATCTTCGAGTCCCGCTATTGTACCCAGGTTAGCTGGAGAATGGGCACGAGCTAATAATTCTATATCTTTTACTTTTTCCTCTAGGACATCATTTTCTGGAACTTTATTTACTATCTTAAGTGCTTCTTGCCAATTTCCTTCATTTAGTTCGACTAAGGCCATATCTGCTATTTGTTCGCCCAAATTTAGTATTAACTTTTGAGCGGTCTGATAGAGATAGCTATTTTTTCCAATTGCTTGAGCTTTTTTGACAGCATTCGTGAGATTATCTAGTCCACCTTGTTCGCCTATCTCTCGTGCTTGGTTTAATTTGCTACCTTCTTTGCGAGTTCTTTTGATGTCGTTAATTAGTTCTTGGTATTTTTTCGTTTCCCAATGTACATTTGGTACTGACAATAAACGAGAAGCTTCCATGGAAGCTTGATTCCATTCTTCCTGACGTAGATGCTCTTGAGCTTTCTTATAGGTTGTTTCAGCTTTAGTCCAAGTTTTTTGCCAATTTTGAATCTGTTCTTCTACAAGTGGATAAGCTGAAACTTTCTGAGGTACTTTTTGGGCAATTTTAATAGCTTCTTCTAATTTTCCATCTTGAAAAGCTAATTCCCCCAAGGACAATATTTTTTCCGACCATCGTTCAATGTAACCATCAATATTTGGACGCATTGGATGGTCATTTGATAAAACATCTACTAAATTAATTGCTTGAAGTAAACTATCTACTGTGGGAGAAGTAGCTAATATCTGAGCACAATAAAGACGTTTGCTTGCTGATGCGGTTGGCCAGTAACTTGCTTCACAATCTGCCTGAGAAGGTAATTTGAATAAAGCTGATATGGCTGTTATACCTGCCCCAGTTGGAACTATTACCAATAGTACTATCCAAAATAGCCATTTTATCGGCCAAGTATTGTTTGCAGATTTTGGGCTTTTTTGCTTAGTTTTTTCTATTCGAGAAACTGAATGTTGTTGCAGAGTGGAAGGTTTTGCCGGATGTTTGTATGTTTGTATCTGACTGCCATTCGATCTAAGTTGTTGCAGTCTTTCTTCGCGGTTTTTCCTACGTTCAGGTAGTTGCCATTGGGCTTGGTCTTTTTGCTTCATCTGGCGTAGTGTCCGCCAACGGCCTATTGTTTTGTATTTTTCATTCATATACACTACTTATCCCGAACAGCAAGTAACAGATATATTTCATGTTTAATGACTTTCCGGTTGGTTTAACCTAATAATAAGCAAGCCTTTATCTACAAAGTTAAATTTAGGCTTCAATTATTTGCGGTTTCTATGTATACACTATTTTGGTGAAAGATGCAACCTTGATATATACAATAATTATATTTTAGTTCTGAACAGAAAATCAAATATTTGAGATAACGGTTAATATCAGGAGTTTTGACAAATTTTCCTGTCGAAAAAATTAAAACTGAGTTTGATAGCTAATCTGGAAAACTCATATTTAATAATAAGATAAAACTTATTTAATATCTATAATTTATAATTATGAATAGTAATTATCTTGAGCATGAATTTTAACAGAAAAATTAGCCCTCAAATTTGATATTTCATTACCGAACCAACGCCTCTGTTATTGTTGTCACCAAGATACCAAATTAGTTCTATACAGCTATGAATTCAGAAGACAAAAATTGATTATGTGTTCTGAATTCTTAGAATAAATTTATGAAGATGATTTGCGTAGTTGTCCAACTGGAATTTCTGTGAATGGTTGTTGTAAGTCTTCAATTAGTTGTATAAGGTCTTTTTTACTTGCTTGATATACTTCTCCACAAAATTCGCAGACTGCTTGGGCCCCATTGTCTTTTTCAATCATATCTTTTAGTTCATCAACACCAAACATTTTTAATGCTCCTAACACCTTCTCAAAAGAGCAACCACAGTGAAAACGAACTATTTGACTTTCAGGAAATATATTTAAGTCCATATCTCCCAAAAGTTGTTGCAAAATTTCTGGTAATGTTTTGCCAGCTCGAAGCAATGGAGTAAACCCTGATAGGGAGGCTATACGAGATTCTAAGGTTTGAACTAATTCTTCATCTATGGCTGCTTTGGGCATAACTTGTAACAAAAGTCCTCCTGCTGCTTGTATACCCTCTTTATCTACAAATACTCCTAGCACTAAAGCGGATGGTGTTTGTTCTGATGTAATTAAGTAATGAGCAATATCATCTCCTATTTCTCCAGATACTAGCTCTACTGTACTAGAGTATGGGTAGCCATAACCTACATCTTTTACTATATATAAGAAGCCTTGGTTGCCTACAGCTTTTCCTACGTCCAATTTGCCAATTTTATTTGGTGACAGCTCAATTGTAGGATTGTCTACATAGCCTCTTACTGTTCCATCTAGTCCTGCATCTACAAGTACTCCTCCTAGAGGACCATTGCCTTGGACGTGAATATTGACTCTTGATTCTGGGGTTTTCATACTAGAAGCTAATAATAATCCAGCAGCCATTGTGCGGCCAAGAGCAGCAGAGGCCACCCAAGAAAGTTTATGGCGTTGTCTTGCTTCTTCAGTTAAGCGGGTGGTAATTACACCAACAGCACGAATGCCACCTTCTGCTGCTGTAGCTCTAATTAGTCTATCTGCCATTGAAATCCTTACATTTCTTAATAATTATGAGTTTCTTTATCATAACTCTGTTGGAATATTCCTGGTGAACTACCCCACCGTACAGAGGGATGGGGTTTCTGAACTCAAAGGGGAATGCCTCAAGACAGACTTACGTCCACCTTTTGGTCTTACTTCCCCTCCTTCCCTACGGGACGCTGCGCGAACAGCAGCAGTCCTTCCAAGACCGATAGTTGTCTGATGTTTTCTGCCCTTATATTTTTGGACACATTTTCGTCTCGGTCGTGGTGAGTACCACAATTCGGACAAGTCCACTCTCTCACATCTAATGACATTTTTGATATTTGATAGAGACAATTAGAGCAAGTTTTAGAGCTAGGAAACCATCTATTAATCTCTACTAATAAACCACCTTTTTGTTGCAGTTTATAGTCAAGAAAATTGATAAAAATTCCCCAACCCACATCAGAGATAGTTTGAGCTAAGTTGTGATTACAAACCATACCCTTGATGTTCAGATTTTCAACAACTACTACTTGATTATCATTAACGATTTTTCTTGATAATTTATGTAGAAAGTCTTGACGGGCATTACTTATACGTTCGTGAACTTTAGCTACTAGCTTGCGTGCTTTTTCTCTTGATTTACTTTCTTTTTTCTTACGGGCTAATTTAGCCTGTTTTCGAGCTAAGTTTTTTGATGTTTTTTGAAGTGTTTTGGGTTAGCATACTTAGATTTTTTTTTCGCCATCATGGGTAATACAAAAGTCTTTTATTCCTAAGTCAATGCCAACAACCTTACCTGTAAAAACTACTTCAGGAGTTTCTTGTTCGGTTTCAAATAACAATAAAGCATAATACTTTCCTGTAGGTTTTTTGGTAATTGTTACTGTTTTAAGTTATCCATCAAATAGTCTATGAATTGAAGATTTTATCACTCCAACTTGAGGTACTTTCACCACTTTATCTACTACTTGACAGTTTTGAGGATATTGACAGGATTGCCTCCCTCGATAAGACTTGAATCTGGGATATTTAGCTCTACCTTCAAAAAAGTTTTTGAATGCTTTGGTAAGGTTGAGAGTGGTTGACTGCAAAACTTGAGAATAACACTCTTTTAGCCACTTAGTCTCTTCTGACTTTTTCAGCTTAGGTAACACTTTGTTTAGTGCTACTCGACTCAACCCTTTACCTGTTTCTTTGTAAGTTTCATTGCACAGATTCAAAGCATAATTCAACCACCATCTGGAACACCCCATTACTTGGCTGAGTTTCTGGGCTTGCTCAGGAGTTGGATAGATTCTGACTTTTACACTTCTGTACAATGATTTCACATGAAATATAGTTTATGGTAAAAGCATAACACAATAAAATCGAGTATTTGATGCTACGCAGTTTATTTATTTGTAGGGCATTCATCCCTAACCTTTAGAGGATGAGGGAATTCTGCCCTACATTCTGTTAAGTTTGTCAGAAATTTAATAGATTTAAGTAATAGCTATACATAATTTCTGCCCTAGTTTTTGTGTTAGTTTTATGTTTATTGTGTTAGTCTAAGTATTTAGATATAATGATATATTATAGATAATATTCTTCAGTTATGAAACTCAGGATGAATATTATTTTTAGAAATAATTTATTGCTAGAATACATAGTAATAAATTATAAAATTTAATCGATTTGCATCCAAAATTTGCTTAATTTAATTCCTAATTATTGGGAAATAATGTTAGCCTAGATATTTGTAATTTTCTAGTTTTGTTTGAGAAAAAGATACTAAGTATAAATTCAAAAATTATATTACTATATTGCTATGTTAGGTACTTTCCAAAAAAGCCATTTACGGATTGAGATTGAAGCTACTGAAGCTACTATCAGAGAGAGTTTGCTACATTCATCCAAGTTACAAGTATGGTTGTGGCCTCAACGCTTTTCTCCTGGATTACCAGAACAATTATCTGAGGGTTTAGAGTTTAAAAGCATGGTTGGTGTAATAGAAATTAAACATTATGTTGATGTAGTAGGGTCGAATTGTTTGAGGTTGCTACTTAGTCAAGGTATTGATGGATTTCACGAGTGGTATTGGGGAGATGGTTGGATACAATCTCGTTTAGAAGGAATATCTATGTTGCCTCTAAATTTAGGTCAGACTTTTAGTTTACTTCGCTTGCGAGAGTTTTTAGCTACACCAGAAAAAGCTGTTCAATAATGGATAATTGATAATGGATAATTGATAATTACCTCTCCCTAAAAGCTATCCCTTATAAGGAACTCCTCAGACACGAGGACACGGAGACGCACCAGACACGGGGACACGGAGAGAAGGAGAGAAGGGGAGCAGGGGAGAAGGGAGAAATAGTCATAGTATCTAAGTTAAACTACTTAACCTGTCAAAATTAATGTACTTTTAAATACATTTTCTCTCTAGAAAAAGGCTTTTAAAGTCTTGAACATAATTTGTCTATAATGTCTACGTTTTATGTTAAGAAAGATGTTTATAAAGCATAGCCCTAAAAGGAAGAGGATTGAATAAAAGGAAAATATTTTCTTGTTTCTCCTTTAAAGGAGAGGATTTTCACCTTAATTATTTGGTAAGTTTTAAGTTATTAATTATTAAGATGTGACAATTATTTCTATTTACAGTAAATTGTGAGTATATAAAGTTAAAGACACTAAAAAGAAATTAATAATAATACTTTTTTGGTACAAGTATCTTGCCCGCTACTGGTATACTTCACTTAATATAAAATTATGATGTATTTTTGATTTTGCTGTAACTTATTCAGAATTGCTGTACTAAGTAAGATTAAATATAAAAAAGAATTCTAGGAATAATTTCTCTGTTTAAAAGACTTTATCTAGAAATTTCGATTTGACTAAAAATAGGGTTTTACTCTAACTAAATGATATATAGGCTATTCCTACTGACTCCTGGAAACAACCTAAGTATTTTTAGCAAAAATTTTAGTATTTCATATAAGTTATAAGCTATTTTTCTCCGGCCGTTATTAATGCTAAAAAAATTTCAAAGCGATTGCTTAAAATCATCAAATTTATAATTTTATTTCCCTAGTAGCTATAACAATTAAATTGTCTTTTTCCTGAAAGATATAGCGCTCGGGATTAATTTCAAATTTACCTTGAGGTTGAGAAACTGCTATTAAAATAGCGTTATGATTTTGTTTAATATGTATAAACAATTCTAAAAAAGTTTTCCCTACCCATTCATCAGTAATAGTTATCCGATAAAACTGATTTCCCCTTTCATAAGTTAGTAATTCTGAAAATACGCCCATTAATCCTCTATTCAAAGCAGCTTGAGCTAATAAAAAACCACTTTGTTCCCGGCTAACTATATAATCATTTACATGACCCAGATCTAAGTGAGAACCATATTCACGATTAAGTAATTCAGCACAGGTATAAACATTTGGATTTAATTTTTCCGCTGTTAAGGCAGCTAAAATTGTCCGAGCATCTGCATCCTGATCGCTACGACCATGAGTTTTATCACACAAAATAATACAAGTTTCAGCTCGACTTATACCCGCTTTTTCTAAAGCAGTAACTTTGGTAAAATCGTCTTTGAGAAATTGTATCCGAGATTTTAAATCTGGGGCAATAAAATTAGGTTCATCATCAAATTCAGCTATTACAATAATTGGTATTCCTGCGCTTTTACCAGCAGCTTTAAATTCTCTAACTATAATCTCAGCTTTGCGGTTCCAACCACAAATAATTGTATGATTACTAAAGCTTTCCCAGTCCACAATATCATCCTCTCTACGGATTCGATCTACCATAAATGCTGAGACTGTTCCAGTGAACATAGCAAAAATAGTAACATTCATAAACATGACAAATACCCCAACTATTTTTCCTCCTAATGAGGATGGTTGAGTTGGAATTGGTTCGCCAGCAAATAAAGAATAAACACTAAACCAAAATCCTTCTTCTAAAGAAGTGAAGTTTGGATTATTACTACTTTCAAATACTAGGATACCAACACTACCAAACAGAATAGTTAGTAGCAGTAGTCCAACAACGACTAGATATTCTTTAATTCCTCTTTGTAGGATATAGGGAAAGGTGCTGGCATAACGGTTGAAAAAAACAGGTAATCTGAGTATTCTTAGTAGGCGTAATAGTTGTAAAGCTCTAATTGTTCTGAATACTCTTAGTAATGGTAATATAGCTAGTATATCTAACCAGTATTCTTGAAAATAAACTTTTTTATTAGGGGCAACTATAAACCGAAAACTTAATTCTATAACAAATAATATGGTGAATATTTTACTAAATGTATTACATATTAATAGATAGGGTGATTTTTCAGGTATAGATAATTCTACTATGGTTAATATAACTGATAAAATTATTATGATACCAATAGTAATATTGACTATTGGTAGTTGCAAAAAACGTTGTATATAAGGCTGGCAATTGTGTTTTTTTAATAGGAATAAAAGACTATAATTGAAATTAGTCATAAATCGAATAGAAAAACACACTTATTAATACATTATTCGACTATATATAGCAACTCCTAGAGGGGTGAGGGCAGAGAAAAGTATAAAATTATTAGATCATCTCCATAGAGGCAATATCGCTGCCACACTTGCTCCGCAAACTCTATGTTTCTGCTTGATGTTCTAAGCATCTAGGCGACTGCTATTAATGAATATTAAACAACCATCAAAATTTTTATAAGAGCAGCAGCTTGTTGATTTAATAAACCATTATTTTATAATTTTTGGAGAAAATTATTGGAGTAAAAAATTAGAAAGGTTGTTTGTTATATTTAGTCTCCTAGTTTTTGCTTGAAATTTGGATAGGTACTATGGTCGTTGATATTGACTATGCGACTTTCATCACCTGTTGCTGTTATATTTTCATAGATTCCTTGGTCTCTTTTTACTAATTTACTAAATCCTTGACTTTTTAAATCGCTGATGCCAGTTTCTACTATTATTCTAGGGGCACTAATCATACGTTTAACAGGAGCTTCTTCTGGAGTGCCACCTATATCACATTTAGCTAATTTGCATAACTGGCCCCAAGTTGTAATATTTTCATTTATACTGTGCCAAACTTCCAGTTTTTGCTGATTAGTTGGACAAAAATAATCGTATACAGGCATAGTAATACTTCTGGCAGTAAAAGGCTTAGTTTTTAATTATAGATGATGCTAAGGTGTTTCCATATGTTATAAACAGAAAATTAATTTTTTGAGGGATTATAAAGAATAGTGACGGTGAATAAAGAGAGTTTTTGGTAGGAAAAAATTATAGTCTAATATCTACAACTCATCTGTAAATACTATATGTTATACCAATTTTGAAAAAGAATGCTACAAAAAAAATGCTGAAAATTATGCCTAAAAAGAATCTAATCCTATAAGCCACCTATTTCGATTGCTTTTTCTTTTTTTATGATTTGTTTATCACCAAATAATTAATAATTAATAATTAAATAATTCGCGCCTTGAAGCCTCCCCTTTTAAGGGGAAAAAAAGCGGTCGTTAGCGTAGCTTCCCGAAGGGTGGGATGGCGAGGTCCCCTCGCCATATTCAATCGACCAAGACAGCGGTCGTTTGCTTCGCAACGCTGACGCGAAACGCGACAGCGGAACGGAGTTCTCTCTTCGCAGCTTTCCCGTAGGGTGGGATGGCTCCGAAACCTCGCCATATCCAATCGACCAAGAAAAGAAAATATTCCTTATATTCAATTCCGTAACGGTTTTAACCAGAGGTAATTATAAATTATCCATTATCCATTATCAATTAATGAATTCTTCCCTCTTACTTCTTCCTTCGCGGTCTATGTGAGGTTCTATACTTTTTTTATGAGATTAATCTGGTAAATTAATTAAGCTTAATTATTCTTTTCAAGAGTCTTTATCGAGTTTTCTCATACTAATTAATTTTTTTTGCTGCTATCCAACTATTATTAGTTTAAATCTACATTTGATGTTAATATAAAATCTCAATATACAGGAACCAAATGATTTTAAGGAGAATTAATTAATGAGTGATTTTAAAGTAACACCACAAAGCGATCTAACTACCAGTCAAATGTTAGAGAGATACAATTTAGACGATGAAATAATTCTAAAACGTTGGGCACAATTACATGGTATTGACAATAATCGTGGTTACTACAATCCAGATGAAGTGGATCTAATAGATCATGTACATCACCATATTTATAATCTTCGCATGAGTATTATTGATTATCAAAGTTTTATAGACCGCCACCAAATTTCAGCACAACGATCTACTCGAGAAAATGATAAAAATATGACGGAAAATAAGATTTATACAAATGTAAGTAATTCGACAGAAAAAGGTCAAGGAGCAGAAAATTTTGTTTGTAATGATTATGACGCAATAAATAATACTTCAGAAGAAATTAATAATGAAGAGTATGCAGCTATAGAGATGTTGAAAAAGCAGTATTCTGAAGCAATTGATTTAATGGGAGAAAAAATTGCTGACCATTTTATAGATGAATTAGATTTATCTGTAATGCGACATCTTGTTAAGAAGGTAAAAGAGCGTCAAAGACTTAATGGTAAAGTTTCATCAAATCGTTTTCTGAAAACAATTAAAGCTGTTTTACAGCCTCAAAATGGTAATTTTCTTATTCCTAAAGATAATGAGGATGAATCTAGTATTGAACTAGAACAAAATCATCGACTTGGTTAGTTCATTTGTTTCGCAATAATTTACTGTTATGGGGGTGGGTTTTACATGAGAGTTTTTTGAGTTTAGATTGAATCTTTTGTTAAACCTAATACTCTTCATAAATAAGTAGGTAGGCACAAAAAAAATTAAGCATTCAGCCGTCAGCTATCAGCTATTAGCTATTAATTCATTGCCTTGAGAGCAGGAATTAGTATTAAAAAATTTAAGGATAATTATAAAGTATTGGAAAAAACTGACCTTGACCTTAGCAGTGTATATACATTATCTATGAAACAGCTAAAAGCTGACCGCTAATAGCTGTTTGCGCAGCATTCCGTAGGAAATGCTTACATTATAACTAGCTAAATACTAATAATTTTATGTTGCATTGCTGTGAATTATAAACTATAAAAAAAATGATTAAATCTTGGATGATAATTGGTGCAGTTACTTTCTTAATAGCATTCAGTAGTAGCATTTTGACGCCGTCTAGAGGTGTTCAATGGTTTAGACATCTACAACGACCTCATTGGTTAACTTTTGAAAGAGCAATTCCCATCATTTGGACGATAATTTTTATTTGTGGTGCTTGGTCTGCATATATTATCTGGGAACAGGAACCAGGAACTCAAAAAACTTGGTTATTAATGGCATTATATTTATTGTTAGAAATTGTGACAATAGCTTATACACCTGTAATGTTTTGGATGCAAAATTTGAAGGTAGGAACAATTATTGGAGGAACGGGTTTTGTATTAAGTCTGATACTAATTTTGACTGTCTGGCAAATTAATAGTTGGGCTGGAATATTATTGTTACCTTATACATTTTGGAGTCCAATTGGTACTTATACTACTTGGGAAATGAATCGTATTAATTCTGAAAATTAGTTAGAGTAATTAATTTTTAGTGTTATATCAATTACCCCAAACTTTGCTGCACTTAAAATTTTAAGCACTATTTATTTAAGTTAGTGCGGAGTATCTAATAGTTATTACAATTTTTATATAGCAATTCCCATGCTAGTGAGTTACAAAATTCCTTTATTTATTTAAGTTAGTGCGGAGTATCTAATAGTTCTTATAATTTTTATATAGTAATTCCCATGCTAGTGAGTTACAAAATTCCTTATTTCAAGCCTCCTTATTGCAGAGGTACTGATAACTGATAACTGATAACTGAAATTTATAGCAGGGGAAGTAAAAATTAGGAAATATAAAAAGCTTAAAAATCAGATAACGCAAATTTTTTCCTTTCTCTCCTAATCAGGATAGGAATTGCTATATTAGCCTGTATTAATACTTCTAGAAGATTATCGATTAATGTTATTTACAACAATTGAAAAACAGAATCAAAAGATAGTTTATTTTGTCGGCTCGCTCGTAACAATTATCAGAAACTTTCATAATTGCTATAGTGCTATTTTTGATATAAAATTATCAATAATAATTGATTTATCTTTTCCCTTATGGGTTTAATACCCCACCGTCTACACGGTGCTTAAAATTGTTTGGGGTTAGAATCCCAAACAATTTTCCCTTCTGCCTTTCCTGCGGAATGCTGCGCAAACAGCATAGCTGCCTTCTACCTTCTTCAAGGATTTACTTTTATGGAAATAATTGATTATATAGTTGTACTAATTTATTTAGTATTTATTATTGTTTTTGGTGTTTTTCTACAAAGAAAAGCTTCTACAGGAATAGAGTCTTACTTTCTAGGAAATCGGAATTTGCCTTGGTGGGTTTTGGGTGCTTCTGGTATGGCTTCTAATACTGATTTAGCAGGTACTATGGTGTTAACTGCTTTAGTTTATGCTTTGGGAACTAAGGGATTTTTTATCGAAATTCGCGGTGGATTAGTATTAATAATGGCGTTCCTAATGACGTTTATGGGAAAATGGAATCGTCGCGCTCAAGTAATGACTATTGCTGAATGGATGAAGTTACGTTTTGGTAAAGGTAGAGAGGGAAATATAGCTAGAATTATTAGTGCAGTTGCTAATATTATTTTTGCTATTGGTACAATGAGTTATTTTGCAGTTGGGGGTGGAAAATTTTTAGGTGGTTTTCTGGGAATTAATGATAAACTCGCCGGAATTTTATTAATTTTATTAGCTTTAATCTATACTGCTGTGAGTGGATTTTATGGGGTTGTTTTGACAGATATTTTTCAGGGATTTTTGATTTTTGTGGCAATTTTATATATCTGCTTTATTGCTTTTCAAACTGTAGATTTGCCAGATACTTTTTCAATTTCACTTCCGGGTAGCGAACAATTACAAGAATGGAGTTTGACAGAATGGAGTAGTATTATCCCTCCAATAAAAATTGATTTGCCAGGAGATTATAGTATTTTTAATTTGTTTGGTGGTGTGATGTTGTTTTACTTCTTTAAAGTATTTCTAGAAGGTGGTGCTGGTGGGGGTGGGTATATGATTCAACGTTACTTTGCAGCTAAGAGCGATCGCCAAGCTGGTTTACTTTCTTTATTCTGGATTTTCTTATTATCTTTTCGGTGGCCTCTAGTTACAGCTTTGGCAATATTAGGAATAGATTATGGCTTAAAAAATCAGGTAATTTCTGACCCTGAATTAGTTTTACCTACTGTAATTGCTGAATATATTCCGGTAGGAGTTAAAGGTTTATTAATTGCCTGTTTTATTGCAGCAGCAATGTCAACTTTTGATTCGATTATTAATGCTAGTGCGGCATATTGGGTTAAGGATATTTATCAAGCTTATCTTAAACCTGAAGCTTCTAATCAACAATTGGTTAATCAAGGTCGTTTAGCATCTATTGTCATTGTTGGTTTAGGGTTAATTTTTAGTTTTAATATTACAAATATTAATGATATCTGGGGATGGTTAACTTTAGGCTTAGGAACTGGGCTGTTTATTCCTTTAGTATTGAGATGGTATTGGTGGAGATTTAATGGTTATGGGTTTGCCATTGGTACTGGAGCAGGTTTGGTTGCAGCTATTTTGACAAAAGGGGTAATTTTACCTGTGGTGAGTAATTCTCAACTTCAGGAATATATTTTATTTTTGGTCCCTAGTATTTGTTCTTTTTTAGGATGTATTTTGGGGACGTTTTTTACACCAGCAACTAACTTGGAAACGATTGATAATTTTTATCGGGTTACCAGACCTTTTGGTTTTTGGGGAGTAGTGAAGAAAAAATTACCAACTAATATTCAGGCAAAAATTAAGGCGGAAAATCAACGAGATATTATGGCAACTTTGATTGCTATTCCTTGGCAGTTGGTTTTATTTTTGATGGGAATGATGTTGATGATGAAGCAGTGGGATAATTTTGGGATTTTATTATTAATATTTATTTTATTGTCAATTGGATTGTATTTTACTTGGTTTAGGTATTTGGATAAAATATAGACTTAAGCTAATATGCTATGCTTTGGTTTTGGGAATAATCTAAGATAATGGATGAAAGGAACACAAGTTCTGGAAATAAATAGGGAATATACAGATGTTTTAACCTTATATAGTTATTTCGGTTTAGATGGAGACAAGGGTTTCTTGCCTTGAAACAGTTTCAGCCGAAAAAGTGTTTCATTCTTATTTTAAATGACTATATATTCACAATTTAAATTTGCCATAATTTAACCCACTTTATCTACCTAAATTCGCCTCAAGTTTTGAGATTGATTTCTAAAATAGTAATACCAATTCTTTGATGTGAAACTCCACAAAATTACCAACTTCTATAAGTTATCAACCTCGATCTACAGTCAATTATTTATTCTTGAAACCTTAATTCTATGCAATTCGATCTTAAATTAGTATCAAGTTATTTGAGAACTGTGCCAATTACTAATTAGGTCGGTTTAATTATCCGTAAAATAGCGATAGAAATTCAAAACTTTGAAAATCAGGTTGAAAACTGCCTTCTGACTTCATTTTCAGACTCTTAGTTTTTTTGAGCAGTATGACAAACAGAAACGTTTATTTATGCCCACCTAACTTAATTACTAACTTAGATTTTTTGTTTGGGAAATTTTAGTTATTTTTACATTTCTTATGAAAATCAGATTGTAAAAATACTTAATACTAATTGAAGCGGATTTTAGTTAAGATGAAGGTAACTCACCAGATATAAGTATAAATAGGTAAAAAGATATGGCAACTATTTCTCCAAATCTGGAATCTAATCAAAAACGTTGGCAAACAATAGTTTGTTTAACTTTAGGTTTCTGGTTAAGTGCCTGCATAATTTTAGACGTGGTAATTATGCCTAGTATGTATGCTTCTGGCATGATGAATACATCAGATTTTACAGCAGCAGGTTCAATAATGTTTTCCTTATTTAACCGAGTTGAATTAATTTGTGCCAGCTTGGGTTTAACAGGTTTATTAGTATTAAGTGCCACGCCAAATAATTTAATTAAAAATACTAAAACAGCAATTATTTTTTCTATAGCATTATTGGCGATCGCTCTAATTGATACTTACGGTTTAACTCCTCAAATGAGTGCTTTGGGTATAAATCTAAATCTGTTTGAGTCAGTTAAAGAAGTTCCTGTGACCATGAATCAAATGCACGGTGGTTACTGGTTATTAGAAGTAATTAAATTAGTTGTTGGTGCTACTTTACTTGGTTGGTGTTATCAACAAAAAAACTAATAATAAGGTTGTAGATGAAAAAAGTAGGGTGAGTGAATTTTGGTTGAGATAAAATTAATCTCAATTAAGTTAATATTTGCCCACCCTACAATCTTAGAAGACAACATATTTCTTTTCTGTTTCCTCTTCCCTGTTCCCGAAAATCTAGAAATTTGTACATTGCCAGTATAGAGAATTGCTAAATTAAAAACTTATATCATGTCCGGTTGAATACTTATAAATAACGACGGAGGAGTCAAGAGTCAGGAGAAAAAAAGAAGGAAGAGAAGAAGAAAGTTTTTTATCGCGCTATTAAGCGGACATGATATTACTGCAAATTTTGAGAATATTAACCAGTTTTATGCGTTATACCAATTCTCATGCATTAATGCTTAACTTAGGTCACGCTTCAGTTATTAAGTAATTAAAAAGGCGCATGGAACTTTTTTGCTAATTAGCAGCTCAGTTAATGTTAATTATTCTTATGTTTACTTCTCCTCCACTCCCCTACTCAAGAAAATGTAGAAAAATTTTTGAGAAATGGTATTAGGTAAGTAGTACTACAGCTAACTTCAGGAGAGAAACCTCTTTAAAATAGATATAATATCAAATACGGGGAAATTGGACATAAAAAAACTCTCCAATCGTCATAACTACGCTCATCTTTGTAATTTTCTCTCCTCCTGACTCTTGACTTAACCAATCTATAATTATTTAACGGGATTTGATATAATAAATCAATGTAGAAAAATCAACTTTTACCTCTAAAGAAACTCATGTCTTACAGTAAATTTACCTTAGAGGAAGTTCTCAATAATTTTAACCTTCAGCTGGTCGAAAACTTGGGTAAGTTTAATAAATTACCAGATGTTATTCCCAGTCAATTTCTTCAAAAAGCTTTAGAATATTATCTACCATTAGCAGTAGCGATTTGCTCCGCAACGCTAGCACGAACGCTTCGGAAAAAGCTCGTTTCCTGACGGAATGCTCCGCAAACAGAATTTATTATTGCCCCAGTATTAGCAGAAGTAAAAAAAATATCTAATAATCAAATAGGGTTATTTTCTGGCATCTAATTTAATGTTAACCCAGAACTAGGATTAAATGGTTTTTGCGATTTTATTATTAGTCGTTCCACATTACAAACGATAATTCAGGCACCAATAGTTATTCTTGTATAAGCTAAGAATGATAATATTAAATCTGGCTTTGGTCAATGTATTGCCGAAATGGTTGCTGCCCAGATTTTTAATCAAAATAAAGGGAATGAAATTCGCAAAATTTATGGAGCTATTACCACAGGAACAGCTTGGCAATTTTTAGAATTAGAAGCTCAAACTCTAGTATTAGATTTAGAGGAATATTCTATCAAAAACTTATCGCAAATTTTAGGAATATTAACCAGTTTTGTTAGTTAGTAAGAGGTAGAGGGAGTAGGGAGTAGGGAACCCACCCCTCGCCCCTCCCCCTCCCAGGAGGGGAATAATTGATAATTTATGTGTGATAATTAATTTTATTCTTTATTATTGGAGATATTTAAAGTAGATTCCAAGTATGTGGGATACAAGCAAGTATTAATATTCAAACCTTTGTAGTGCGAGCATCTTGCTCCCTAGTAGCATACTCAGACAAAACAATATTTTTTCTTCTTCCTTCTTCCTTCTTCCTCCTTCCTTCTTCCTTCATAAATCTAATATAACCAACCAAATAAATCTGCAATAGATAATTGCCAATCTGTTAATAAATTGAGGGTGGGTAAATTATCAGAATCATATCTAACTTCTGGTTGCTGGTTAGGTTGAAAAATCAGTACAGATTCATCTTCAAAATCTATTAACCAACCAAACTGAGTACCATTATTTAGACAGAAAATAATCTTATTAATTAATTGATTAGGACTTTGGTCTGGCGAGATAATTTCTATTACCCAATCTGGTGTTATTTCAAATTTATTCTCGATTCTGCCATTAGGTTTTCTTGGAATACGTTGCCATGCAAAAACTGAAATATCTGAAACTAGCGATCGCCCACTAAAAGTACATCTTAATTCTGTAAATGCCATTGCTAACTTTTGTGGGTTTGAATTCTACTATGGTCTCCTTGTGGCATTGGTTTTTGATAAATTTGATTCTTAATATATTCGCTTGCTGGTTTTGTTTCTGGCAATTGTAAAAACTCTTCGATACTAATTTGTTTGGGTGAATTAATAGAGGTTAACATAATTATTTTTACTTCATACAGTGCTTTCTCAAATATTCTAGAAAATGGGAATTTTTTCCAAAGACCTTAGCAATATAGCGCTACGCGCAAGTCAAAAGTCAAAAATTAAGAAGTCAGAAATGACTAACTTTGAGCATTTATAAATGTCCTATTTTTATAAAAACAAACTGTTTGCCCAGCATTCTGTAGGAAACCCTGACTGCGAAGTTCTGAATGCTGAGTTGCAAAGTTTTTATCTTCTGAATGAGGTAGTAGAAATTTTTCTAATCTAATCTAGTGTAACTTTTATAAACTCAGATTAATACTTAGCTTATTTCCTATTCAATCTCAATTATTTTCAGATTCTTATGCTTCCTCTTCACCAGAGAATAAAAGACGAATACCCATAATAGCAAATCCAATTGCCGCTGTAACTTTTACTATATTTGTTGGTAAAATTTCTGCTACTCCTTGCCCTACTAAAACTCCTAAAAAGCTAGTTAATAATAGAGCAGTTGCCGTGCCAAAAAATACTGCCTGGGGAAATTTTGAAGATCCACCAAGAGCGATCGCTGCTAATTGACTTTTATCTCCTAATTCGGATAAAAAAACTGCGATAAAACTTAAACCTAAAAGTTGCCAATCCATAGTTATTTAATAAGTGAGAAGGAAGAAGGAAGAAGGAAGAAGGAAGAAAGAAGAAGGAAGAAGGAAGAAGGAAGAAAGAAGAAGGAACGAAGAATATTTATATAAAGTCAAGCTTTTATCAAGAAAGAAGTCAGAATTTAATTTTATAAGTAGGATATAGATATCCCTTTTTTCTGATGAAGGAGAATAATTTACTTTAAGACTTCTGAGTTTTATATTCTTAATTTTTTCTCCTGTAAGTCGCCAATTACACAGCCTCCTAACTGACTCCTGATTTCTGATTTTTTAACCAGGAAAATTTTCATAAAATACCTCTACTACTAAAGTTAAAGATATTAGTAATAAAATAATTCCTGCTGCTCTTTCTACAGTTTTAGGAGAGAGGCGACTGGCTAACCATTGACCCAACAAAACCCCTAACAAGCTTGTAGTTACTAATGCGCTACCTGCACCTAAAAATACTATCCAAGGAGATTGAGATTCAGCAGTCATTAACAGAGTAGTAATCTGAGTTTTATCCCCAATTTCTGCTAAAAATATTGTCACAAAAGTTGAAGCAAATACTGCCCATGCTCCTGTTTTTTGTACCTTCGTTGCTGGTTGTTCTGATTGAGAATTTTTGAGTGGTAAAAGTTCACTCGTTTCTGAACTAACTTGCAAAGGTAAGCTCTCAGAAAATTCTTTTTGTTCTAAATCTATTTGGGTTTTATCTGTATTTTCTCTGGTCTGGAAAAATTTCACTGGCAACTATAATAAATTACTAAATTACTGAATATATGTAGATTTTTTCAATCTGGCTTATTGTTTCAGATAATCACTTTGAATGTCAAATACTTACCGAAGAATTAATTATTAATTATTAATTGTTAATTATTAATTATTGAAAATACCCACTGCATGATTAAAGCGCAACATTTCTAGACTACGATCGCCGTACATATCTCCAATGTGCTGCTGACAACATTCAATGGCAAATTCATTGAGTTCTTCTGGTTCAATACCGTACAATTCTCTAAAGGTATCTGGTTGGACTCGACAAAAACGGGGCCTCTCAGGGTAAATACGGCATTCTCGCGTTAAACTATCGTAATTAATACACCATCCATCCGCCCCTACTAAACTCATATAATGCTTTAGCTCTTCTGTAGATAAATATTCTTCTAACTCTGGGCGCTCTGTTGGGTCTAAGTAACAACAAGCACCACAATTTTTTACACAACGCCAACTAGCCATTTTTTTTTAGCCAATAGTTATCGATTAACGGCCTTCTGATTGTAGCAAACTAAATTATTGAGTTTTGTAAAGTATCTTAAATTAAAGTAGCGATCGCTTGGTAGAATAAAAAACGGTTTTTCAGCTCAATATATATTTGATTTATTCTTAGGGGAAATATGGGGTTTTTAACTGATTTGTTCAGCAACATTAACTTTGAAACTATTGCCCAGTTAACAATGTTGGCCATGGTCGTAATTGCTGGCCCTGTAGTTATTGTGCTACTGGCACTTCGGGGCGGCGATTTGTAATACCGTTTCACGGAAGTCAGAAGTCAATTGTTTGGGGTTTTAACGAAGTCAGAAGTCAGAAGTCAGAAGTCAGAAGTTAACCCACCCCTAACCCCTCCCAAGAGGGGAAGTAGGGGATTTGAGCAACTCTCCAAAAATATTTCGCCATTTCCCGGTGGGGTTGCGCGACCCAATTATTTTGATAAGACACGGAGTGGCGTGTCGAAGACTATTCCCATGCAATTAGACCTTCTACATTTTCGGTTGTGCAGGATGGCGGAAATAACTGACCAGTTATAAAATCCTAAAACAATTACAAATCAATACTTTTGACTTTTAACTTTTGACTTTTGACTTCCCCGTAGCGGCAATAGCTCCCGCTGACTTCTGCCTTCTTCAACAATTATTTCGATGATTGGCGATCGCAATTACCGAAAAATTCAGATATAAAGCCTGTCCATTCATGGAGAAAAAAGAAGAAAAATCCTTTGATCCAATCCTCTTAAGGTTTATATGAAGAGGTAATTCTAAATTCGCGCATTCTAAATTCTAAATTCTTAAATTTCTCCAAATCGATAGCCTTTTCGATAAACAGTATAAATGAGTGGCAACTCTCCATTTACTTCTATTTTTCTTCGCAATAAACGCACTTGTGCTGCTAAAACGTTACTGCTTGGTTTTTCTCCTTCTCCCCACAAATATTCATAGATTTGCTGATGAGTTAGAAGTTGACCGGGGTGGGTCATAAAATATGCCAGCAATTTACATTCTTTTTCCGATAAATTAATTATCTGTCCACCACGATAAGCCACTTGATTTTCAATATCTAGCTCTAAATCTGCTACTTGTAGATGTTGCTCAGTTGTGCTTGTTTCCATGTTTTGGGGACGACGTAATAATGCTCTAACTCTTGCTAATAACTCTCGCAACTCAAAAGGTTTAACTAAATAATCATCTGCTCCAGCATCCAATCCAGTAACGCGATCGTCTACGGTATCTTTGGCAGTAAGAAATAAAACTGGTGTATAGTCGTGGCGCAACCGTAACTCCTGACAAATTTCCAATCCTGTTTTGTAAGGTAACATCCAATCTAAAATCAGCAAATCATAGTTACCCTGACTTGCCATCTGACCGCCAATTTTTCCATTATCGGCAATATCAACACTATACCCCTCTTGATTCAAAGCACGACTTAGAGGAGAAGTTAACTCCGGTTCATCATCCACTAAAAGAATTTGCATTTCGATGAATGTCAAAATCGTCAGTTAAAATTTTGAATCAAAAATAGTTTCTGATTCAACTGCTGCTGCTGCTAACCATTCTTGCATATCAGCTAACGCCCAAACTGCTTCAGCATAAGCTTGTGCCACTGGTTCGAGTTTCACTTGATAAGTGGCAAAGCGAGAAACTACCGGAGCATAGATAGCATCAGCAATTGTAAACTTACCAAACAGCATATCACCTTCTGCTCCAAATTTTTCGCGACACTCTCGCCACATTCTCCCGACCCTCTCAATTTCAGGTCTAACCTCTGGAATTATGCCTATCTCTGGATAACGACCTCGACAATCCATTGGCATATATTTGCGTAAATTTGGGAATCCTGCGTGCATTTCGGCACTAATTGCCCGCGCTACTGCTCGTGCTTCAGGATTTTTCGGCCACAAATCATTTGCAAATTTCTCCGCTACATACTCACAAATTGCTAGAGATTCCCATACCTTGATATCCCCGTCTAACAAAACTGGTACTAGACCAGTAGGAGAATATTTTAAAATTTCTTGGTGGGTAATAGGTGTATCCAGAGGAATTTTAATTTCAGTAAATTTTACCCCTGCTTGTTTCATAGCTAACCACGCTCGTAACGACCAAGAAGAATAGTTTTTATTACCGATAACTAGAGTTAATTTACTCATCATTTTTTCAATATTTTATAAGTAGAACATATGACTAACTATAAGACCGATTTTCTTTGCTTAAGATAGTATAGTATACCACGCTACTCTGATAATAATTAGCCTCTTTTTCGTATTTCATTCCTACTTTTTCCATTACTCGTCGGGAGGCAATATTTTCGGGTTGAGCAACTGCTACAATTTTCTCTAACTTCAACTGTTCAAATCCGTATCTTAAACTTGCTTTTGCTGCTTCTGTTGCTAATCCTCGATACCAATATACAGGATTTAATAAATAGCCAAGCTCAATTTCTGGAGTATTGTCGAGAAAACAAAATCCGCAACGACCAATCATTTTATGATCTCTTTTATGAACTACCGCCCACATTCCAAAATTATTTTTTTCCCAACTTTTAATTATACTGAATATTTTTGCTTCTGTTTCTGGCTTAGTGAGGATACCTTTTCCCACATACTTCATTACCTTTGGATTATGATATAGATTGTATAATTCATCCAAATCATCAAGTATAAATTGTCTTAATTTTAATCTTTCTGTTTCAATTTCAACCATGATAATTAGAATTATTTATGAGCCATTAATTGTGCATATTTAGCTGATAAGCTGTTGTGCATTTAAACCACTTCTTTGTTTTGTGTCTAATTAAAAGAATAACCTTTATTACTTCTGACTTCTGACTTCTAACTTCTGACTTGCTAAGACGCATTTAAAATGCGCCTTAGCTTATGCTACCTTATAAAAACATTAGACTACCTAGAGTTTAACCAAAAAAATATCTATGATCAGCATCTCACCAAAAGCCAATAGGAACAAAGAGAGAAATAATAATAAAACAGACTGGCAACTAATTAAAAGAATGATCGGCTATGGTCTAGGTCACAAAAAATTAGTATTTGCCTCACTCATATTATTGTTGCCACTATCAATTTCCAGCGCAATTCAACCACTATTAATCGGGCAAGCAATCTCTCTAATTTTAGGAGAAAAAACCTGGTCATTTCTCCAACAAATATCATTATCTCAAGGATTGAATATTTTAGGTTCTATATTAATGTTGACTATTATTATACGACTAATATTTCAATCTTTACAAGGTTTCTTAGTACAAAAAGTCGGGCAAAAAATTACTGCTGATATTAGAAATGACTTATTTAAGCACGTTCTTTCTTTAGGAGTTAGATTTTTTGATAGTACCCCTGTCGGAAAATTAATTACTCGTCTTACCAGCGATGTAGAAGCTTTAGGAGATGTATTTTCCACAGGAGCTATTGGTATTGTGAGCGATTTATTTTCGATTTTAATAATTGCTATTACTATGTTTAGTTTGCAATGGCAACTGGGTTTAATCCTGACATTAATGATGTTACCAGTAACAGGAATTATTATTTATTTTCAGCAAAGATATCGACAAGCTAATTATATAGCTAGAGATGAACTTTCTGGTTTAAATGCTCAATTACAAGAAAACTTAATTGGTATAGGAGTAGTACAATTATTTCGCCGAGAAAAATTTAACTCCGAGTTATTTAGAGCTAATAATATTGATTATATAAAAGCACTAGATAAAACTATTTTTTATGACTCAGCTATCTCTGGTATTTTAGAATGGATTTCTTTAGTTGCGATCGCCGCAGTATTATTCTTGGGAGGGCAATTTGTTTTAGCAGAAAACATAGATTTTGGCACTTTATCTTCCTTCATTTTATATGCTCAACGTTTATTCGATCCTTTGCGACAATTTGCCGAAAAATTTACAGCTATTCAAGCAGGTTTAACTGCAGTGGAACGTATTATTAATCTGCTCAATGAAGAAGTTGAAATTCTAGACCCAGAAGGAGAAATTCAAAAATTACCTATTCTTCAAATTAACAATTCCAAAATTGGTGAAATTAGATTTGAAAATGTCTGGTTTGGCTATAAACCAAATGAATATGTTCTGAAAAATCTCAACTTTACTATTAAACCAGGGGAAAAAGTTGCTTTGGTCGGGCCTACTGGTGCAGGAAAAAGTTCTGTAATTCGCTTACTTTGTCGTTTATATGATGTGAATAAAGGCAGAATTTTAGTGGATGGAATTAATATTAAAGACTTACCTCAAGCAGAATTACGAAAACATATTGGCGTAATTTTACAAGATGGTTTTTTATTTGCTGGAGATGTGAAAAGCAATATTACTTTGGGAGAAAATTATTCATTAGAGGAGATTCAAACCTCAGCAAAAAATACAAATATAGATAAATTTATTGCAGAATTACCCCAAGGATACAATACTCAACTACGAGAAAGAGGAGCAAATCTTTCTGGTGGTCAAAAGCAGTTATTAGCATTTGCTCGTGCTGCTATTCGTAAACCGAGAATTTTGGTTCTTGACGAAGCAACTGCTAGTTTAGATGTGGTAACAGAAGCTTTAATTCAATCAGCATTAGAAAAACTTTTAGCAGAAAGAACAGCTATTATTATTGCTCACCGACTTTCGACTATTAGAAATGTTAACCGGGTTTTTGTGTTGAAGCGAGGAGAATTAATTGAATCTGGTACTCACGAAGAATTATTACAAAAAGAAGGTCTTTATGCTGGTTTGTATAAATTACAAATGTTAGGAACTTAATTAGGGTTTGCGCTTCACTTAGTAGGGGTAGGAGACAGGAGAAATGGGAATGAGCGAGGAGGTAGGATTCAACAATTAATAATTAATAATTAATAATTAATAATGGCTTTGTTGCACAAAAGACGATCTGGTAAGCTATTTTTTTGCTAGTCCCTTACTCAAGCGATCGCTCAGTTGAGGAAGATTGATGGGGTGATTTATCTATTGTCCAATAGTTATCTTGAGAATAGAAACAGTCACAGGATTCGCGAGCGCTCAGTTGAGGAAGATTGATGGGGTGATTTATCTATTGTCCAATAGTTATCTTGAGAATAGAAACAGTCACAGGATTCGCGAGCGCTCAGTTGAGG
>JAAHGF010000014.1:44655-294782 GCA_010672585.1 Okeania sp. SIO1I7
AGAATAGAAACAGTCACAGGATTCGCGAGCGCTCAGTTGAGGAAGATTGATGGGGTGATTTATCTATTGTCCAATAGTTATCTTGAGAATAGAAACAGTCACAGGATTCGCGAGCGCTCAGTTGAGGGGGATTGATGGGGTGATTTATCTATTGTCCAATAGTTATCTTGAGAATAGAAACAGTCACAGGATTCGCGAGCGCTCAGTTGAGGGGGATTGATGGGGTGATTTATCTATTGTCCAATAGTTATCTTGAGAATAGAAACAGTCACAGGATTCGCGAGCGCTCAGTTGAGGGGGATTGATGGGGTGATTTATCTATTGTCCAATAGTTATCTTGAGAATAGAAACAGTCACAGGATTCGCGAGCGCTCAGTTGAGGGGGATTGATGGGGTGATTTATCTATTGTCCAATAGTTATCTTGAGAATAGAAACAATCACAGGATTCGCGAGCGCTCAGTTGAGGGGGATTGATGGGGTGATTTATCTATTGTCCAATAGTTATCTTGAGAATAGAAACAATCACAGGATTCGCGAGCGCTCAGTTGAGGAAGATTGATGGGGTGATTTATCTATTGTCCAATAGTTATCTTGAGAATAGAAACAGTCACAGGATTCGCGAGCGCTCAGTTGAGGAAGATTGATGGGGTGATTTATCTATTGTCCAATAGTTACAGCAGTTTCCGCGCATTATTGTTGTACATCTCGGGAGTCTAGTCGCAGCTATATACTTTCATGCAACAAAGCCATTAATAATTAATAATTACCTCTCCTTGAAAATGGAATTGATTGACTCAAAGGAAAAATTTTTCTTGTTTCTCCTTGAAAGGAGAGGATTTTTACCTTAATTATTCGGTAACAATAGTAAGAATAATTTTTCTGCCCAACTATGCGCCTAAAATACCCTCCATGCATGAGCATCAACAGCTGAAAACTTTATATGTCAATGCTTTTAGATTTAATTAGCAGAGCAATAATTATAGCAGTTTTCATGAACAGATGTGATATCAAATCCGGTTAAACAGTTATAGAATGGTTAACTCAGGAGGAGTCAACCCACCCCTCGCCCCTCCCCCGACCGTGGAGGGGAACTCAGTCGGACCGAGTCAGTAGGAGAGAGAATTACAAAGATGAGCGTAGTTATGACGATTGGAGAATTTTTTTATGTCCAATAAAACGGATTTGATATTAAACCCGCAAAAGAAAAGATAATTATTAGCCATTACCCGCGAAGCATAGGTGATATCAAATCCGCTTAATTTATTATCAAAAATGTTCCATCTGAGCGCTATCTCCCCATCTCCCCATCTCCCCATCTCCCCACCCTCCCCACACTCTTTATCTAATGCTACCCGATTTGATATGATGCCTCAGTGTCAACATCGCAAATATAGGCAAAACCAGTTTTAGAACTTAACAACTCACCATTACCGCTGATAATAGCCCGACTACCGTCGAAAGCAACACCATAACCCCATTTCCCGTCTTTTGGTAAGTCTGAGGGTTGCAACTTCTGTTTTTGCTCCCATTTGCCATTTTCCAACTGAAACAGATAGACAGCACCGTAATCCCATGTACCATTAACACTAGCCTGAGATGCTCCCACAACTGCTACATTGCCTTTGATACCGACGGAACATCCGAAACCATCGTGTTGCTTTTGGTCATTAGCTTGAATCTTCTGAGATAAGTACCACACACCATTGTGTAATTCATAAATATAGGCCGCACCCGTATCTACTTTTCCTGATACACCAGAAAGATGTGCGCCTACAATTGCCCGATTGCCACTTACAGCTAACGACCAGCCACAGCGATCGCCAGAACCTAAGTCTGGAGGTTGAAGTAGCTGCTGCTGCCAATTGCCACCTTCTAATTGGAAAACATAAGCAGCACCACAATTTTTTTTGCCTGGAGCATCAGCTAAATATGCTCCCACCATTGCTACATTACCCTCAATACAGACTGAGTAACCAAAACAATTGCCAGCTTCAAGGTTGTCTGGTTGCAATTTTTTGCCTTTTTGTACCCACTTACCACCTTCTAATTGAAAAACATAAGCAGCACCACAATAATTTTTTCCAGGAGCATCAGCTAAATATGCTCCCACGATCGCAAGTTTGCCATCAATTGCCACCGAATAACCGAAATAGTCGCTAGCTTTTAAGTCCGAAGGTTGTATAATTTGTTTGTGCTGCCACTGACCATCTTTTAATTCATAAATGTGAGCAGCACCCACATTATTTTTGTCCAAAGCACTAGCAGAATGCTGGCCGACAATTGCAAAGTTACCGCTGATATCTAAAGAGTGACCATACCCAGACATTTTCTGACCTTGAGGTTTGAGCTGCTGTTTTAACTTCCACTGACTGTTTTGCCAATGATAAATATAGGCATTGCCTTTACCATCATCCCCCACCAGCGCATAGTCACCATCAATACCCACAGCTTGCTTAAAAGCAAAATATTCGCTAGCACTCTTCTTGGACAGTTTTTGCCTGGGTTTTAATTTTTTGTCCAAAAGAGGAGCAGTTTGCTGCGCCCAATATTTGACATTGACTCCCTCGGGTTTATATTGAGAGCAGTAGAGACAGAAATTATCTAGGTTTTCTACTGCTTGACCTGGTTTAGCTCCTTTATAACCAACGATCGCCCAACTACCTCCATACTCGAGATTACCTACCATTGTCGAACCAATAGAAGAACAAGCTGTTTTCATGTTCTGTTCTACTTCCGTGCCTGTATAATCTTTGGTAGCTATGGCAACTATTTCTCCTGCTTGTAAATCTTCGATGGTTTCAACGAACCTATCTACCTCCTCTGGTATCCCAGGATTAAAACTACCAGAGCTTTTCACTTGCCCATCTTTGCTGTCTAATACTATCAGATTCCAGCCAGATTTATATCCTCCTTCTATAGCTAGAATTTTTCCGTTGAGGTGAATTTGTGCTTCTCCTCCTTGGGGGAGATAGTATGGTGCTGCGGCCAATATTGATGGTTTTGATACAGCTTCTACTGCAAAAGTTCCTAGATTTTCTACTACTTCTACCTCTTGGGTGTAGCTACTGCTGGTTTCTAACCAAAACATAGATTCATGGGCAGTGCCTGGTTCATGGCCTTTGATACCTATGAGGGTGTAGGATTGGCCAACTTTCAGGTTGTCTATTTCAGCGCTGCCTATGGTTTTAAAAGCAGCTTTGGCTTTATCTGTTAGAGGAGTAGATACGGCATCACCTTTGATTGTTAGGGCAACTATCTTTCCTTCTGGCAGGTTATTGATGAAATCAGCAAAGATGTCGCTGTTGCCAATAGGAGTATCAAATCTGTTACAAAATAGTAGTTTACCTGTGACTTCATCGAATACGGCCACATTGATACCCCGACTATAGCTGCCGAAGTTAATTTCTTGGCCATCGATAGAAATTTTTGCTTTAGGTTCTCCTCCTCCATAATATTTGGCTGTATAGCCATTGGATGTAGCAGTTATAGTGATTTTTTTGATTGCCATGTTAATTTTATGTCTGCTTTATTGGTTGATTTTATCTGATATTGACATCCTCCCGACGCTGCTCTACGAGACAGGGCGGGATTCCTGCTCCATCGCCAATAGAGGCTTTCTATTGCCTCTTGACAGAGGAGCTGCGCTAATATAGCACCCGCCTTTCCTACGGAATGCTCCGCAAACGGGGATTTACTCCCAGATGGTCTTAAAGTTGCTCCACAGAAAAGCCAGCGCGGTCTTGGGGGTCTCCCCCATGAGCGACTGGCGCTGACACTGCGAGTCCCGCAGCCAATATATTTATACTTGGGTTTATATCACGGTCATGGTAGATACCACACTCTGGACAATCCCACTGTCTGATACTTATCAGAAACACTGCTATTAAAAGGAACAATGCTTTTTAGTCGATCTGGAACTTTTACTAGAAAGAAATAGAGCTAAATTGACATCTCCAGGGGTTGAAACACCCTGGATTCTGTGGTTAACCCACCGCAAATGGGATAAATCCACATTTGCTTTAAGCCTATCAACAGACTTCTAGTCTCCTCGGCATAGACAAAAATCTAGCTGTGAGCTTACTTTCAGAGTGGTTTTACTCAAGGTGTTGGAGCAATCTTCTCGCTGCTCTAGCTGCCTACTTGCTTTTCGGTGCCGAATGCGGAGCTAACAGCCGTCGTAGGAAATCAAGTCCCCATCTCCTGTCCGCCGGAATCTCACCGCAAAGCGCGGTCTTGTCATGGCGACAAACCTTGCTCTTACTTGTTATGGTTTCTAGTATAACAGACTTTTACTCCGGGTTAAAACCCGCGTGTCATCATTCAACCAGCCGTTAAAACGGACTGGCTAACTTTCTCCCGATGTTTTTTAGGTTTAACGGAGATAATTATAGCAGTTAAATGTATATATGTCGAGATGAAAAAGTCATATTAAATATTTAATTTTTGTTTGTCATTTGAGTCTTGACTGTAGGTTTTGTTTTTGATCGAGTCCCAATAGTAGTTTGCGGGGGAGCGCGATCGCGCTCCCCCGCAAACTCAAAAAAGCGATTAAACTTAGTTTAATCGCTTTTTATACTAATATCATGTCCGTTGGTATCGGAGCGTGTATAAAGTTGGGGAAATATCTAGCGCCATTAATGGTTTTTCCTTCTCTTAAAGCTTCTTCCTTCTTCAAACTTCGGTCTTCCTTACCTTCACGCTTACAATACCGATGCTACCGGACATGATATGAGAAATAAATAAGAATTATATCATGTTCGGATGATCACTTATAATAAAGCCAGAATCATTACAGTAGAAGTATTCAAACTTTATGGCAAAAAAGATAGCGATCGCAAACTACCTTGATGTTCATATGATCGCTTATAATTGAATAGCTCTAGCTTGAGGCCACCAATGGAAGCAAGTTAGTCCTTTAGATTGTTTTTGAGTGAACAGATATTAATAACCCATCCAGAGTTTTTCTTCTTTCAAGGTCTTATCAATGCACTTTTTTCAGGCAGGCGATCGCCTTTTTTCACAGTTTTCCTTTTGGGATTAATCAAAGCGATCGCCCCTTATTCTTCTAACAGTACCGATAACTTATTAAGGTTGGCCTGCACCAATCAGAGATACTGTGACTTCTAGGGGAGTTAAAGCATCCGGACCTGTTGCGCCAAAAGCGTTGCAAACTTTACGTTCCTCTCCTGGATATACGAAATCTCCGAAGCGAAAGCTTTCAAACGGTTCAAATTCCATCGTCCCTGAATTTTGTGTCTCAAATTCGCGGTACACAAGAACTGCCTCTGTCGCATTTATGTTATAGGGAACCATCTGCAAGAGACCTTCATAGAGTGCGCTTGCTACAACGCACTCTTGTCCATATAGTATATAAGAAACTGCCTGGTCTGGTGATACTGTCACTTGATAGGTATCTCTGTAATCAGCTTTGGCTAAACCTACATTGGAGCCAAAGGCTACTGTTATGGCCAAAATTAGACAAGCTACAATCTGGAGTGCTTTTTTCATTTTCTTTTGAGTTTCCTTTCTATTACTTTGTTTTTGAGTGGGCCGATATTAATCATCCAGAATTTTCCTTTTTTCAAGGCTTTAATTCTATGAGTCTTGACATACTCCCGACGTTGCGCTTGAGCGACAACGCGGGATTCTTCAACCCGCACGCGGAGTTACAGTTTATACAGAGGTGATGCCCTCCCCCTGTGTTCTTATATTATAACATGGTCGCTTTCCCATACGACGTTCCCTTGCAGGAGAACGCGGAACTTCTCGCTATTTTTTGTTAATTTCTGTTCCACTTCATATTAAGACGTTTCTAGGTGGGGTTTTATGATTTTTTTCTGGAGCTAACAACAAAAACCGAATAATTGGACAAAAATTGACATAATTTTAGATATTCCTTTCAGCGATCGCCCTTGAGCATTTTTGTCTTCCGTTCTACTAAACTTACCCAAACTTACCCAATAGGGTTTTGGAGCTAGCTTCCTGCTTCTGTGAGAACCACTGACCGTAGTCTGTAACTTATTCTCTCCACAGGCTTAAATTCGCTCTTGACTCAAGCTACTGATACACATAGTTTTTCAGGTTGATAGCAGCATTTCCTACGGAATGCTCCGCAAACAAATCTCTATCAGCTTCAAAACCACATTCACTACACTTATAAGTTCTCAAGTGTAACGGCATTTTCTGTTGATGCCCACAGTTTGAACATATTTGAGAACTTGGGTAAAATCTATCCGCTATTACTAATTCACTGCCGTACCATTCACATTTGTATGTAAGTTAACGTTTAAACTCATAAAAGCCACAATCAGCTTATTTTAATACTGTTGATAGCCCCACCTTTCTGGCAAAAGAGCGATCGCCATTCGGCCATCAGTCAATTTCCGTTCTACTGAACTTATCCCAACTTACCCAACCGTTGGTCACGCTCCGCGATCGCTCAACGGATAGAGATTACAAAGAGACTTGAACATCAACAACCAAATCCCCAATTCCTAGAGCACGAATGGTGACTTCATCACCGGTGCCGAGTCCCGAGTATTTGAAGGTAATGTTGGTTGTTACTTCCGAGCCTGGGGCTACATCTTCAAAACGGTCTGGCTCGATGCTTTCCACATAACCGTAGTCATCGTTTACCGCTACAATAGTCAAGTTTTGGTTGATTACCTCTAATGCTTCCTTGAGAGCCTCAATCAAATTTGAACTATCAGCCTCTAGCTCAACTACAGCTCCTACCCCTAACTGACTCACCAAGTCATTATATGTGCTTACCACATTGGTGGTTGCCAGGAAGATAGGCACTACATTAGCTTCATTGATTGCCTGCTTCACCTGAGGGACAGAGGGAAAGTCCTCACCAGGGTCTAAAACTGCGTCTCCATTGTTGGGAGTACCTCCGGGTGGGTCCCCTGCCTTTTTATAGGTAGCATCTGTGGATACAATTGCTACCCGACGAGTATTCTGTCGGAAATTTAACTCACTTTCTGCCCGTACAGCAACTTGCATTAGAGCTGTCAACGATGACTCTGGATAGTCACATCCACCATTAGCCGTCAACTTGTCAACCGCTGCCTCGAATGCAGCCGAGTCTGTGGTCAAAGGTAACTCGGTTCGATACACATACTCACCTGGATTATTATCTTGAAAAGTCGCTAGACCAAAAGTTGTATCGGGTTGGAGAGCGCGCAGTTCTTCCACCAAGTCAGGAATTAGTGCTCGCAGAACTGGTAAATCATCTCGGTAGGAGCCAGTCACATCTTGGGTCAACATTAGATCTAGAGGCAACGTGCCTGAATCTTCAGGAATCGGAATTGTGACTGGCAGAAGGAATTTTTCGTCAGGGGTAATGATGATTTGGCATTTCTCATCGCCCAACTTGCATACGAGGGGTTCGAGACCGATAGCATCAACGTATGAACCCTTGCTATCAGGAAACTCTCCTATATTATCAAAGCTCAGGCGAGTCGTAGAACTGTCAGCTTGAACACCATAGCTATAATCCTGCCAATTGCTTTGAGATAAACCTTCACCACTTGCCTCCAGTTTAACGATCTCTGTATCTCCCCACTTAACATTCAGCTTGTTGTCTGAGACATAAGGACGGGGGGAGAATGAAAAAGTGAGTTCGTAGGTCTGACCCGCTTCCGTCGTGATATCCTGATAAATTTGAGTTACTTGCTGAATGCTGTCAAGCTGCACATATTGCTTCCCATCTTTGGCTTTGGGAATTACTGATTCTGGGGGGAGATAAGGGATCAGATCCTCTCTGGTTTCACGATCGATTTCCATCAAGTAACCCTTGGATAAGTCCCACCCTTTAAATGAGGGTTGAAAATCTACTGTACCATAGTCACCATTAAGGACTGGCTCTTCAAAACTGCCATTGACTACTAAGTTATCAGCAGCGGCCGATGACGGACTGATATTCAAGCAGGTAAATGCCAGTAGCACTGACATTACCCAAGGTAATATTCGTTTCATATCTGATGAGATGAGTTGTCGAAAAGTTTTCAGTTTCCAGCGTAACTTCAGAAAAGCTAAGTGTCAATACCGATACACATTTTTTTTGACCGCTGCTGTATTGTCAGTGTACAGTAATTTGAGACAAAAATAGGACTTACGCATGAACCCTATTGGTAGTGGACCAACACTGCTAAAATGGTGAAATAAGAGTAGGTTGGGTTGAGGAACGTTAGCGGAGCTTATCCGTTAGGATAAACCCAACAATAGCGAGGTTTTGTTGGATTTCCCTTCGGGAAACTCCGCTAACACTCCGTTCTACCCAACCTACATTTTTAGGCGTGTCAGTCCAGTAGGGTGTGAAGCGCGTTAGCGTAACGCAAAAAACCCTACATCTATTGCCAGTGCCTAAGTCCTGAAAAATACACCCTTCCGTTTCTGGAAAGGGTTTAATGTTAACTTTACCGAATAATTAAGGTAAAAATCCTCTCCTTTAAAGGAGAAAAAAGCGGTCGTAGCGGAGCTTCCCGTAGGGTGGGATGGCGTTAGCGGAGCCATATCCAATCGACCAAGAGAGAAAAAATTTTCCTTTTATTCAATCCTCTTCCTTTTAGGGAGGGGTAATTATCCATTAGAGTTGTTGGGAAATAAAAATTGAACAATGCTCAAAAGCTTATTCTATAAGGTTTTCAGGATTCTAGGGCTAAAAAACGCTATAAACTTTGACCAATAAGGGTTTTAGCCATTTTTTTAGCTTAATTCCCAACAACTCTATTATCCATTATCCATTATTGAACGACTGTCCTAACTCTGGCGATCGCTTCTCTGTACCTACAGATTCTCAGACAGGTGATACGGCTGACACCACGCTCCGCGATCGCTCAACGGATAGAGATTACAAAGAGACTTGAACATCAACGACCAAATCGCCAATTCCTAGAGCGCGAATTGTCACATCATCTCCGCTACCTAGTCCAGTATCTTTGAAGGTGACATAAGTTGTTAATTCCGAACCAGGAACAACATTTTCAAAGTAGTCCGGTTCGATGCTTTGTACATAACCGTACTCATCATCTACGGCCACAACAGTCACAGTTTGGTTTAATATCTCTATTGCTTCCAGTACAGCTTCTACCAAATTTGAACTGTCAGGCTCTAGTTCGACTACAGCTCCTACCCCTAACTGACTCACCAAGTCATTATAGGTGGGTATGAAATCTCTGGTTACTAGGAATATGGGAAGGATATTAGCATTATTAATTGCGTCCTTCGTTTGGGCCACAGAAGGATAGTCTTCTGCCTCATCCAGAACTGTATCTCCATTATTTGGCGTACCTTCTGGATAATCCCCTGCTTTCTTGTAAGCGTCATCTGTAGAGATAATAGCAATCCGACGAGTCTCATCTCGGAATCCTAATTCGCCATCAGCCCGTAAACCAACTTGCATCAGAGCTGACAAGGATGACTCGGGGTAGTCATATCCTCCTCCAAGAGTGGCTAACCCTGCAACTGCTTCCTCAAATACGCTACTGTCACTCGTCAGAGGCAACTCCGTCTTGTACACATAATAATCAGGAGTTCCATAAATCTTCTTGTCTGTGAAACTTGCCAGACCGAAGTTTGTATCCGGCTGGACAGCTTTCAATTCTGTCACTAAGTCAGGAATCACTGTCTTGAGAGTTGGCAAATCATCTGAGAAGGAACTGGTCAAGTCTTGGGTGAGGATTAAATCCACAGGCAGTTCCCCTGCATCTTCTGGAATCGGAATTGTGACTGGCATCACAAATGTTCCATCGGGAGGAATGATAATCGTACAATCATCATCCCCCAAATCACAATTGAGAATTTCTAGGCCAATCGCGTCAATTAAGGAACCAAGACCATCAGGTGTCTCGTTGAGATTATCAAAGCTAATGCGAGTTTCAGTGCCAGTTGCTTTAACGCCATAGCTATAATCCTGCCAATCGCTTTTAGATAAACCTTCCCCATTTGCCTCCAGTTCAGCAATCCTGGTATTTCCCCAATGGACGTTCAGCTTGTTTTCTGGGTTGTCTGGACGGGGGCTGAATCCAAAGGTTAATCTGTAAGTCTTATCTGCCTCAGTGGGAACATCCTGATAGATTTGAGTTACTTGATTTAAACTATCGAGTTCCACATATTGTTTCCCATCTTTGGCATTGCTCGTTCCAAAGATATCGCGGTCTATTTCCATCAAGAAACCCTTGGACAGTTTCCAGCCATTAAATGAAGTTTCGTAAGTTAGTGCTGTGTCGATCACTGGATCTTCAAAGCTGCCATTAAATACTAAGTTATCGGCAGCGGCCGATGATGGACTGATATTCAGGCAGGTAAATGCCAGTAGAACTGACATCACCCAAGGTAATATTCGTTTCATGTCTGATGAGATGAGTTGTGGAACAGTTTTCAGTTTCCAGCGTAACTTCAGAAAAGCTAAGTGTCAATACCGATACAGATTTTTTTTCACTGTGTTGTCGCTGTAGCAGTAATTTGAGACAAAAAAATTAACCACGATCAACCTGTCAAATTCGACTGAGGGAGAGAGCGGTCGCGTTTTGGAAGTTGGACTTGAGGCCAGGGGCGATCGCCACTGCGGCACTTAAGAATGGCGATCGCTTTTCTATAGAATCCCCAATCGTATCTTTGCAGGGGGTATGTACTTTTGGTGGGAGTCCTCAGTCCTCACAAGTTGTGGAAATTCAGGAACGAGAATATGGAAAAAAAGGGCGTTGCTGATTTTGGGTATGATGCAAGCCCCCCTAACCCCCCAATTTTGGGGGGAATAAAACTCTAAAAGTCCCCCGATTTTATCCCCCTCCCGTCCCCCGATTTTATCCCCCTCCCGTCCCCCGATTTTATCCCCCTCCCGTCCCCCTTAGAAAGGGGGAAGCCAGAGGATGCTTCGCTTTTGAAAGATGGGGAAGCCAGAGGATGCTTCGCTTTTGAAAGATGGGGAAGCCAGAGGATGCTTCGCTTTTGAAAGATGGGGAAGCCAGAGGATGCTTCGCTTTTGAAAGATGGGGAAGCCAGAGGATGCTTCGCTTTTGAAAGATGGGAAAGCCAGAGGATGCTTCGCTTTTGAAAGATGGGAAAGCCAGAGGATGCTTCGCTTTTGAAAGATGGGGAAGCCATAAGTACCGAAACTATCGGGTGTTTCGTTGAGATTATCAAAGCTCAGACGAGTGGTAGCACTTGTGGCTTCGAGGTCGTAGGTTTAACGAAGTCAGCAGCCAGCAGTTAACCCACCCCTAACCCCTCCCAGGAGGGGAAGTAGAGGATTTGAGCAACTATCCAAAAATATTGCGCCTTAAAAGGCGGGGTTGCGCGACCCATATTATTTTGATTAACCTCCCACTCAGTCTTAGAAAGACCTTCACCACTTTTCTCCTCTTGGGAGACTAAAGTATCTCCCCAAAACACGTTCAGCTTATTTTCTGAAACGTCAGGACGTGGCGAGAATGCAAAGGTGAATTTGTAACTGTCCAGTTCTACATATTCCTCCCCATCTTTAGCATTGCTTGCTAATAAAACTATAGGAAGCAATTAGCTTGCAGGAGCAGCTTGGAGTTCCCCACTTCCCTCGATCGTCAAGATGTTGACATCTTCCGTAGTGTGATCGGTTTCTGGATCTAAACTGGTCTCTTCCTCTATTTTGATTTCAACACCGTTATTCGTTAAGTTTTGATACCGCAGTCCAGCACTATCTGCACCGTTGTACGTGGCGATGGCCGCAATCAACTGTGGCCCTTGATCATAACCGCTCAAGCCAATATTGACAAAATTTTCATCAATACCGCTGACAATTTGAGCTTGATACTTATGACCTGACCAATTGCCGGCATCACTTGCTTCAATAGCTAACCAACCAATGGTTTCCTCAGTGTGACCATCAGTTTTGATCTCCTCTTCTTGCATGGCCACTTGGAAGCTATCAGTAGTGGCTGGTTGTTGGCGAGTGTAAACAAAATCAGGGCCGTTGCTGGTCTGTAGCTCTGTAAATACTACTGGAGAAGCACCAAACTCGCTGCTGAAGTTCACTGTATCGAAACTGCTACTGCCCAAGTTCGAGCCAACGGTTGTTGATGTATCATGGACTCCCACTTCCAGAACAGTGCCATCATCAAGTTTCCATTGTCCAGCTTCTAGGACTATGAAACTGAGGGTTTCTGTTGTATGGGTGCCATCAAAATTACTAGGTTCCTGCAGTCGGACATCAAAGCTATTGCTGGTGATGTTGCTCAAGCGTACTGCTACAGGGTCTGCGCCGAGGAAGGAAGGAGGTAAGGCTAAGACGACTGGAGCAGTAAAGTTATGGCTGAGACTAACCGTTTGTATTTCATGGTTCAGGTTGGAAATACGGCCAAATTCGCCAATGACTGCAAGAGACTTCTCCACCACGCTTACTGCATCAATATAGCTACCCATACCATCTGATATCTCATCAAGATTGTCAAAGCTCAGACGAGTGCTGGTGCTAGTGGCTTTGAGATCGTAGGTATAAGTTTCCCATTCAGTATCCGCTGCTGTTTTACTGAGATTGGCAACTACGCTATCTCCCCAACCTACATTCAGCTTGCTCTCAGGAGTGTTAGGGTTACCCTTAAATGCAAAGGTAAGTTTATAGGTCTTACCCGCTTCAGTGGGAATATCCTGATAAATTCCAGTCACACTATAACTGTCCATTTCCACAAGCTGTGACCCCTCAAAGGGCTTGCTTACCCATTTACTATCAATTTCAATTACCAGTCCATCAGATAAATCCCACCCTTCAATTGAATGTTTGAAATCGACAAATTCGACTTCGGGTGTTTCAAAGCTGCCATTGACTACTATATTATCGGCAGCGATCGCTGATGAAGGACTGATATTCAAAAAGGTAAATGCCAGTAGCACTGACATCATCCACGTTAATATTCGTTTCATAGTTGATGAGATGAGTTATCAAACAGTTTTCAGTTTCCAGCGTAACTTTAGAAAAAGCTCTGTGTCAATACCGATACACATTTTTTTTCACTTTGTTGTCCCTGTAGCAGTAATTTGAGACAAAAAAATCAACCGCGATCAACTTTTTGTCAACTAAGGAGATCTAGACAACATATTCGGCATAAATCAAGCCCCAACCATGCAGCATCTCGCCATCTAGCAAGAGCTTCACCTCCACATTACCGCTCACCTCCTCAATAAAACTATATTGACACGCTCTGTTGTCCGCCACCACCAATTCCATGGCACTATCAAAATTCACGGCCACCGACAAACTATCGCGTTCATCTGCTGCCTCTACTCGCAAACTCTCTGGCATGGGCACACTGCGATGGGCAAACACACTGGCCATAACACCCGGCAACCGGATCGGTAACACCCCGGTCGCAGACCATTCCCAATCGATCGCCAGAGTTGACCCAAGAAAAATCTTCCGCAACTGATTCCCCAAATAAACAAATATATAGGACAACCCCCACTCAGAATGGTCTCTGTTAGTACGTCTATCTAAAACCAGAGTTAAAGTTCTACCATCGGCACAAGTTGCAAAAGCGACAAACCACTCCCAACCAATATCCTCCCCCCAACGAAATCTACCGAAGTTGCGGTCATGGTAGCAAAACCAATCTTGACGGATGGGAAATTTGGTGTCCCCAACAGACAACTCCCCGGCCACTTGCAAACCAGGTACCAAACCCCAACCAATAAAACCGCTACCGAAAGGAGATTCTTCTGTTACTAGCAGTGGTGTGGCCTCCGCAGAAGCTGTAAAGGCGATCGCCAACCCAGACTCTTCATCTCGTACTGCTACTTGTGAATTTCTACCATCTATTTCCAAAGAAACATTCTGACCCTGCAACCGCAAGGGTTCGCGACTCACCGTTCCCGCTACCCATCTCTGGGGGTAGGCAGTGCCGAATGTTGCCAAATTATTTTCCTGATGAAGTTCAGCGGTCAGAAATTCCTTCGGTATAGTGGCAATAAAACTTAATTGTAGTTCGCCCCCAGTAAGTCTACCACTGAGAGTTAAATTCACCAAAACTCTCACCCCACTTTTGGGCTCCATTAAAATAAAATGATACCAGTCTTTCCAGTCTAAAGGTGCTAATTCGTCATTAGTAGGAATGCGTAACTGTTCTACACTAGCTAATGTTCGTTCATCCATAGTCATTTCATTTATCAGTTAGATCAAATCCGGTTAAAAAAAAGTTATAGATTGGTTAAGTACTTTAGGAGTCAGGAGTCATATCATGTCCGGTTGAATAATTAGACTTTAGTGAAAGGAAGGCAGAAGGGTTTCTTCCAATTTTAACCTAATTCTATACACAAACGATACTACCGGACATAATATCAGGAGGAGAGAGAATCCGGTTATGTTATACCAGATATCAAAAGTCTTGCTACATCTCCTTGAGAGTAGGGAGTAGGGTTCAAAGGCATAATATCATGTCCGCTGGTATTGTTTGTGTAAACTCAAGAGTGAATATCTAAGTTTTTTTTCTTGCTCTTAAGTATTCCTGCCTTCCGGAGCTGTTGCCTTCCGGAGCTGTTGCCTACCTTTGTAAAATTATTGGACTTCTTAAAAACTTCCTGCTTCTCTCTTCCCTTCTAGCATCTGCTTTTTGCCTCCTGCCTTAAAGTCGCCCATTTTTTTCACGAATCATTTGATATTGCTATATATAGTATATGTTTATAATTCTCTAATTACTTCAATCTCCTCCACTCCTCCACTCCCCCACTCCTCCACTCCCCTAATTCTCCTGGTCAAAGTTGAATAGATTTAGATTCCCCAATTATATCTTCAACAGCAGTTTGGGGTTTGGGGGGCCGAGTTATAGGTTCTGGTGCTAAAGTAGCGATCGCTTCTAATATGGCTGCTATTCTGGGGGACATAACTGCCAACCCTAAAATAATCGCTTCAAACCAGAGATCGCCATTTATTCCGAGTTCGGCGCTCAAAGCTTCCCTAGCGGAATTATTGGGAACTGAGCTTTGGATATTGCTGTTGTATGGCAACAAACTCCACAACCACAATTCCCAAAAAGTGAACATTCCTCCCATTCCTGTTGTCGCACCAATGGAATTAGCAAAAGCAGTAGCAGACGACTGACTAATTTGTAACCACCGAAGCACTTTTGCCGATGCTAAAGCCACTACACCATTTTTAAAGAAGCGAGTCCGACTTAGGCGATCGCTTAATTGCTTTCCCGCTGCACTTCCAGCATACTCGTTTCCTACTTGGGCAAGAATTACCAGCAGTTCTACTACTAACCACCGTACTGGCAAGAAATTTAATCCAGGCAATGCCGTTGCCAAAACATAACCTGCCTCAGCTGCCTTAGCATCAGCAATAGCTATGGGGGTTACAAGTTCAGCAATAGTGGCCAAAATCTGACCAACACGAGGCGACAACACTGACAACCCCAAGAGAATATTACCCCACCAGCGGTCGGCATCCATTCCCAATTTAGCAACCATTGCTTCTGCCAAAAATGGTGGAACAAAAATTTGCTTGCCAACCTCCTCTGCTTCCACATCTGTTTCAACCAAACTCAACAACCATTGTTCCCAGATATAAAGCAATCTTTGAGTTCCCGGTGTCTGACTGCTACCCCCTAAAATAGTATTAGCGATCGTCAAACTTTCAGATATCCAACCAGGGAGTTGAGCAGAGGTAAGAGCAACTATTCCATTTTGATAAAAAACAGTGTGTTTAAGTTGTTCCAGCAACCTACTACCAGGTAAAGTTTGAGCATATTCTTCTCCTTTTTGAGCAATAACGATTAAAAGTTCTGCCACCAACCAACGAGTAGGAATTTTATCCAGATCGATAACCCCTGATATTAAGCCCAAAATACCCGCCATAGTAGTGTCTAAGGTATGAGAAAAGCCAGAATTAGTTTTCCCAGAAACAGGAAAGGTAACAGTAAGGGGAAACTCTACAACTTGAGGATGAGGTTGCACGACAGGCATAATTTCAATATCAATAGGAATAGCTTCTTCTTGAATGCCAGGAAATCGCAACCAAGTTTTTAACCTTTGTCCAGGTAACACATCTCCAGGAAGAGAACTTGTCATCATTTGACTAGCATCACTACCCGAAAATAGATAAATGTATGGAGGATCAAGGCTTTGGCTACCTGATACAACTAAATCGTCATCTACTACCCAATCATCTAAAGTAGGGCGTAACAATATAGCCTCCTTCATCCAGTTATGAAAAGATATTCGTAGAAGCAGAGTTGAACCAGGTTGTAGTTGGAATTTAAGTTGCGGGAGTTGCAATAATATCATGTCTGCTTAATTTTTCTTAGGTTGTAGGTGTAAATTGAAAAGGGAACACTGGAAACGGAGCAGAAATTTGGGATATTCCTTCAATAGCGCTTGAATAGAACAATTTTTATTAGACTTAACTTCCCTGGCGGGAAGTCCCGCGCTCTCCCGCAGGGGAGCGGAGGGATGGGAAAGCCAGGGCCAAGATTCGGATACCTTCATAAGCTAAACGTTCATATGCCCTTGACAAGCTAGGTACATTTTGTTATTGTAATGTCCAACACAGGGGGAGGACATCACCTCTGTCTAAACAGCGGTCAGGGTTTCCCAGACTGAAGAATCCCGCGTTGTCCCGTAAGGGCAACGTCGGGAGTATGTCAATCATGCGGATATGGTATAGCTATATGCTTTCCGTTCTACTAAACTTACCCAAACTTATCCATACATGGTTGCATAAGCTTTGGAGCTAGCTTCCTGCGCGTGCTGACGCAATGCTGCGCAAACACGCTCAGACCACCGACCGCAGTCTGTAACTTATCTTCGAGAGCAGGCTTAAATCCGCTTGGAACTCAAGCTACTGATACACATAGTTTTTCAGGTTGATAGCAGCATTCAAATCTCTGTCAACTTGAAAACCCTCCAGAGGAGCTACGCGAATGGAAATGTTTATAGAACCCATTTGATATCTATTTAAGGAGAGATGGGTAGAGAGGGAGGTGGGGAGTATTTTTCCACCTTTTCCCATATTTCTTACCTCCACCTCCTGACTCAGTCCTTCTGACTTCTTTCTTACTCCTGGCAAACAACTGAATCGCTGACAAAGATATGGTCGGGGGTTCTATAGCTATCAGGACTTACGCAAGGACTCTACTTATGGCTAGTGCACCATTCGGAGCTTTGCGGAACGCAAATGCCATTCGCCCCTACAGATGGTGCTTTAAAGGTCAATTTGCGTAAGTCCTGGCTATATTACAAATTTCGATAAATAACATAATTAATCAATTGTTTGAGAAAGCGACGGTCTTGCAGAGACGAACCCCAATTTTCTCCCGGTTGTAAAGGAGATTCAGGTTTGAGAAAATCCATCGACTCAAAGATATTGTCAGCTTGGTTGGCGAGAGTTCGAGCTAAATACCAACCATGGTCAATACTACCGCAACGCTTCATTTCTTCTAAAATAAACTCAATTTGTTCTGCTTTTTTCTGTTCTCGTGGCAGGGCCAAAATTTCTAAAATCCGATCCGCGGCGTTGCTGTTAGCAATAACATGATTCAACATAATTGTGCGTTTACCTTCATAAATATCTCCCCCTATTTCTTTACCATAGGTTTTCAGGTCTCCCAAGATATTCAGCAGATCGTCTTGAATCTGAAAAGCAATCCCCAGAATCATCCCAAACCGAGTTATATCTGCCAGAGGTTTAACTAGCTCCGTCAAATTTGCCGTAGGGTGTCCAATAATTAGACCAATCCGCAAAGGAGTCATAAAGGTGTACCAACAAGTTTTCTTGACACACATAGTAAAATAATCTTGGTCTGTAAGCTGGCCTGTATTATTAGCTACCCAGTCCAACTCCATTGCTTGCCCTTCCACAGATTGCTGTGCCATAAATTCGATCTCGTGCAAGACATTAAGAGTTTTTTGTATCCCAATCGCCGATAGGTTTTCCAGCAACAGACCAACGGCTAAAACATTAGTAGCATCACCAACATTAATGGCCCGAGCTACCCCAATGGCGTGATGCAGAGTTTCCTTACCCCGCCGAGATTCAGAACCATCTTCTATATCATCATGTATTAAAAAAGCATTATGATATAACTCCAGAGCTGCTGCTGTTGTCAAGGCCCGATCTCCCATTCCTCCCATTGCCCTTGCTGCACTAATACACATTGTGGGTCTCAACATCTTCCCCTTACGAAATGGGTAATCTTTCAGCATTTCGTATAACGGAGCATAACCTCCGGATATATCGCGCTTAAAATCAATAAACTGCATAATTCTGCCAGTAATTGCTTGTCGAGATTGTTGCAATGTCTCATTAATAATAGTCTTATCAAACTGTGGTTTCTCTGCATCTGGAGGATTTACAATACTCTCCGCTTCATCTGGTAGTTGTATACTACCTCCGTTGGGCAATGGTATATTAGTTGCTTTACCCCCAGACCAACCATTACTATCATCTTGTTTTGGTTGGTTAACTTGAGTTTGCTCAACCTTAACTTCTGGAGCAGTTTTCACCATTACCAATTGGCTTTTACTATTGCTACTTAGATCTTCAATGTGACCATTACCATTAGTGCTAGCTTCAATGTGACCATTACCATTACTACTTAGATCTTCATTGTGACCATTACCATTAGTGCTAGATTGATGTCCATTAGCTACTAGAGTAGTTTCTTGGTTGCTTTGAAGATTATTTTTTTTCGCTTCCTGTTCGTTGGGTAATTCTATAAAAATTTTCACCAAGACTGAATCAGCTTGACCATTACTATGACCATTACTATGACCATTACTATGACCATTACTATGACCATTAGAATAGCTTTCATTTGCTAATACAACAGTTCCTTCATTTCCTTGGAATTCTATTTTTTCAGCTCTCTGTCCTTTTGGCATTTCTATGGAAACTGTCAATGAGACTGAATCATGTTTACTATTGGAGGAATAGTGATCGCTTTTTGCTTGATTAGAAGTAAGCTGCTGGTCACAATGGATATCTGCCTTACCGTTAGAGGAAATGGCCATTTTTAGCTTAGAAGCAAACTTGCTGTTTTGAATATCAGATTGGCCTGTTAACAAATAAAAAAAACAGAACGTTATACAAAATAAAAATATGGCAAACATAAATTTTTTATAGCTCAATTCTCTTCAATACAAGCATTTTATCACTTAGATGAAACGCATTTTTTTGTATAATAGGCTACAAAGTCATAATAATGGGAAAAAGCTTTCCCCCATCTAATATCAGATCCGCTTTCGTAAGGTTATATTCAAAAAAGTCAAAGTCTTTGCCTAGATAGAGTTTGGGGATGCGAGATAAGTGCCCTATAATAACCGGATTATTTCTGAAGCAGCCCTTTGTTTGCTATAGTGCATCAAGAAACCGTGGGAATGGATAAGTATGACAAATACTAGCACAGAACGTCAGAAACAATTAGCAACATGGTTACGTCGCTTGATAGAAACTCTTCGCCTTCAAGGCGGCGAGACATGGAAAACATTAGTGCATATTGTATCTGGAAAAACTGTGACAATCGCTATTGATGATACTATATTACAAGTAAGTGCTGAAGGAGGCGAACTCCTCCAACTTAACTTTAAGTATGTAGCACCACCAAATTCAATAGATTTCTGTTGCGATGTCCGTACTTTCAGAGATATTGTAGCAGGAAAATTAACTATGGATGGAGGACTGGCCAATGGCAGAATTTATGCCCGTAGAGGTTTTGATGAATTGTTGGGTATCTATGAAGTGGTAACGCGGATTTTAGCCGACAGCGCTACTAACTCTCAATTGCAGGAACTGTGGATGGAGTTTGACCAATCCTGGCCTGCTTCTACTGGTAATTTGCCATTGCCCCTCGAAATACAGAAACCTACTTACGGCTACTTCATCAATAATGTCCCAGAAGATGTGTTAGGGATTGAGGTCAAACCATATCTGGTAGACAACTAATATCATGTCTGGATGATTAAGTATAGTAGATATCTCCAGAAAATCGGGAATAGGGAACAGTAAACAGGGAAAAGGGAGAAATAATTGATAATTTATGGATAAAAATTGATTTTATTTTGGATTTTTGGAGATGCTTAATAGAAGTAGATGGGGCTATCAACAGTATTAAAATAATTGGACAAAATTTAACATAAATAGACATTGTATATCAGTAGCTTGAGTTCCAAGCGAATTTAAGCCTGTGGAGAAGATGAGTTGCAGACTGCGGTCGGTGGTCTGAGCGTGTTTGCGCAGCATTGCGTCAGCACGCGCAGGAAGCTAGCTCCAAAGCTTATGCAATCGTGTATGGGTAAGTTTAGTAGAACGGTTGAACAGCATTGCTTCATGGGAGCAAGATACGAGCAAGGGGGCAAGATACGAGCAAGGGGGCAAGATACGAGCAAGGGGGCAAGATACGAGCAAGGGGGCAAGATACGAGCAAGGGAGCAAGATACGAGCAAGGGAGCAAGATGCTCCCACTGCTGTTGTCCTTGACCAACATAATGACAATAGACCACTATTACAATGCACTACCACCGAAAGTTTTTTTTGTTCACGTCAGCGGAACGGAGTTCTATAGCTAATTATCCGGACATGATATTATTCCAGATCAAAAAATAGTTACATCTTACAGTCTAAAACTTTACATTTCGTGGATTTGGTCAAAATAATACATTTTTTTCTACTGTTTTGTATACTTTTCTTTCTCTATTGCTTGTTCCTTGCTTCTTAACTGTCGTTCTATTTTATATAGAATCCGGTTATATAGTATATATCCGGTTATATAGTATATGTTTATAAATATACTTCAAGCCTTCAATCTCCCCCTAACCCCACATTCCCCTCCTGGGAGGGGCCCGCGGTTGGATCTCCTACTCCCCACAACTATATAATAAGTGTTCAACCGGATTTGATATTATAGACAGGACTTACCGAAAAATTGTGGGTATGCGCCTCCCCTTTTAAGGGGATAATAAATAAAAATTTTCATGATTAGTCAATCCTCTTCTTTTCAAGGAGAGGTAATTATTCATTATTCATTATTCATTATTCATTATTCATTATTGAAGCATAGCCACCATATAGAACCCCCGATCGTATCTTCATAAATTTAGCAAGGAGACAGCTATACTGGAGACAGGAGACAACCCACCCGCGGGCCCCGACCGTGGAGGGGAAGGGAAGAAGAAAAAGGGAAGATATGGGGAGAAATAATACACAAAATTCAACACACCAACACCAAGATTTTCGGTCAAAATTGATGCGCGAAAAGACTTGAATACCATAATTATATAGCGATCAAATGGGTTCTATATAGTATGAAGCGATGGCGTTTACCCCCTACATATGGTGTATAAATTGAGATTTTGCGTAAGTCCTGATAGAATTGATTTAATTCTAAAATTATTAGATATGACCGATCATAATACACAACTCAATCCCCAAGAAAACCTGTCACAACCTAAAACAACTAAAAGTAAACGCATTGTACTCACTACTTTCGGATCATTAGGTGACTTATATCCCTATCTGGCGATCGCTCAAGGTTTAAAAAAACGAGGTCATTTACCCTCGATTGCCACTAGCGAGAGACACCGTCAACCAGTGGAAGCTCAAGGTATTGAATTTTATCCAGTCAGGCCAGATAGTTTGCCAGATTTTGAAAGAGATGGGGAATTTCTGAGTCTGATGATGCCCCAAGGGCGAGCGTTCGAGTACGTAGTCTGTTATATGTTAATGCCCCATTTACGCGCTAGTTACGCCGATCTCATGGCAGCCACCGCTGGAGCAGATTTACTAATAACTCATCCCCTCACTTTCGCGGGTTCTCTGGTAGCAGAAAAAATTGGCATCCCTTGGGTATCTTGTATCCTCTCGCCTTACTCTTTCTTATCTGCTTACGATCTTCAAAGTTATCTTTGGAGCGGAAATATTCCCCTCTCTGATTACGAAAAAATGCAACTAACAGGGATGCAAGATGGTATAGCACGGCATTTTCAGTGGCAATCGCGTTTTTTTTTGGCCCCTTGGCGACAACTGCGAAAGGAACTCGGTTTAGCACCCAGTTGTAATCCTCTAGTTAGTGACTTGCAATCGCCATATTTAGTTTTAGCCTTGTTTTCGGAGTTGTTGGCAGCTCCACAACCAGACTGGCCCTCGCCCAATCTGATCGCGGGTTTTCCTTTTTATCGTCCTCAAAATTCAGAGGGTTTATCTGCGGAGTTGATGCAGTTTTTAGATAGTGGGGAGCCTCCCATTACTTTTACTTTGGGTTCATTAGCGGTTATAACTCCAGGGAATTTTTATATTGAAGCTGCCACTGCCTTGAGAGAGTTGGGACATAGAGCTGTCTTATTGATGGGAGAGGAAGCAAAGAAGGTTTCGCCAGCACTGTTGCCAGAAGGAACACTCGCTGTGGAATACGCCCCACACTCGGAACTTTTCCCCCGGTCAGCAGCGGTCGTGCATCACGGTGGAGTGGGTACTACTGGGGAAGCAATGTTGGCGGGTCGCCCGATGTTGGTAGTCCATGATGATTTTGACCGTCCGGATAATGCAGCGCGAGTGGTGCGTCTGGGTATAGCTCGGCAAGTAAGTCGCGACCGCTATTCTGCTGCTGTATTAGCTGCGGAGTTAAAGCAGTTGTTGTTCGACCCAGTTTATCAAGAGCGAGCAGCTAGTGTGGGTCGTATGCTACAAGCAGAAGATGGTGTAGGGGTAGCTGTGGATGCGATCGAGGGTTTGTTAGGACTGGGAATTCATAACTAATATCATGTTCGCTTGAATACTTAAACTTTGGTGGAAGGAAGGCAGAGGTCAGAAGACAACTATGCTGAAGGGAAAGAAAGGTTCAAAGGGAGAAGTTTTTTTGATCGTTGATTATCCGGACATGATATAATTTTAATATTTGGATTGGAGATAAATTTTTGCTCCACAAAGTGATATAATAAACAATATTAAGTATATATCATATCGGCGTTGCTGAATTGAAGTATGAATGCGCGATTGTTTGGTTCTGGTCAAGCCCCCGCGCATCCCCCATTCAACAAAAAGCGCAGCAACATCTGGCTTCCCCCTTTCCAAGGGGGACGGGAGGGGGATAAAGGGGGACTTTTAGAGTTTTATCCCCCCCAATTTTGGGGGCTAGGGGGGCTTGCATCATACCCAGAATCAGCAACACCATCATATCTTTGGTTGACAAAAAAATTAAAGATCGATTTGATTTGCGTCCTCTTTTTTTATAATGAAAGCTACCCTTGACCTTGGAGAATTAAATGTCATTGCCAGATTTATTCGTTCTGGAAATGTTGTGTTTGATGTCGGTGCGTATATCGGTCAGTGGACTGATGAAGTTTTAAAATGCGGAGGCGATCGCCTCAACATACATACTTTTGAACCTCACCCACAAAACCATCAAAAATTAGTAGGCAATCTCGCCCAAGAAATTAGTCTCGGGCAAGTTGTTTCCAATAATTTTGCCCTATCTAACTCGGAAGAAATAAAAATCCTTTACGATTATCAGGATACTCGCTTCCTTAATACTTTATATCGCCGTAACTCCGAAGATGAAAAATTGTTTCATATGGGAACTCCCAGGCAGTTTCCGATTTTGCTTACCACTCTTGATGCTTATTGTCAACGGTGGCAAATTAAACGGATTAATTTCCTCAAAATTGATGTTGAAGGCAGCGAGTTGGATGTCTTAAAAGGAGCAACATTTTTGTTGCAGTCGGGCAAAATAGATTATCTGCAATTTGAATATGGCAATACTTTTAAAGATGCAGGAATTTCCTTGAAAGCTGTTTTTGAATTCCTGCAACAATATCGCTATTCTTTGTTTAAGATTTTGCCTAATAAATTAGATTACAAACCGGAATTTTTGCCCGCAGATGAAGACTGGCAATGGTGTAACTTTTTAGCTGTTAACGAGCGTTTTGTTTCTGGAGTTTTGGGGCAGTTTCCCCAGATGTTCGATTTGGCAAAACTTTGTTCGCAAAATTCGATTCAACCAAGGGGCGTAATTCATATTGGTGCTTATGAAGGGGAAGAAATTCAAGCATATCGAGAGATGGGAATGGCAAAGGTCTTGTTTGTGGAAGCTAACCCCCAAGTATTCGATCGCCTCCAGAAAAAGATGGCAGGAATGCCAGAGGTGCGAGTAGCTAATTATGCTTTATGCGAGCGAAATGGTTTGGTGGATTTGCACATTGCTGCTAACGAGCAAAGCAGTTCGATTTTATCACCAAAAGATGATAGCGACCAGAGTATTTATACCAGAGAAATATCCAAAGTAACTGTAGAGGCAAAAACTCTGGATAGTCTCCTGGCAGAATTAGAATTGCCACCGGAGGATTTTAATCTGCTCAATATCGACATTCAAGGAGCTGAATTATTAGCATTGCAAGGGGCAACTAATGCGTTGCAGTTTGTGGATGGGATTAATATTGAAGTCAATTATGAGGAAATTTATCAAGGTTGCCCCTTAATTGACGATATCGACGAATTTCTAGAAAAAGTAGGTTTTGATCGGGTAGCAACGACCACACCTTATCACCATTCTTGGGGCGATGCTTTTTATGTCAAGAAACCAACTATTATTATGTCAACTCTGGGCAAAAATGGCGGATTTGCCAATCAACTGTTCCAGTACGGTTTCTTAAAAATTTATGCCAAAGAACATAATTTGCGAGTAGAAACCCCAGAGTGGATCGGAAAAAAGATTTTTGGGTTAGATGACCCACTAATTAGACGACAGCTCCCGGTTATTCCCGAAAATATAGAAAGCAATGTGTCAATTTCTAATATTGTCAATTCCCCAAAAACTTTAAGCAACGTTGATTTTTGGGGATACTTCCAATATCACACTGCTTACTATGCCAAACATCAAGAATATTGGCGATCGCTATTTCAACCAGTTGAGGAAATTCAAGGAAAAATGCAGGTTGCCTGGGAAGGTCTGAGGGCAAAAGGTAATACAATAGTGGCAATACATTTGCGACTGGGAGATTATTTTTATATCTCCCCTCATTGGATAGCTCCTTGGGAATGGTATGGTGAATGGTTGCGGGGTTTTTGGGAAACTCTAGAAGACCCAATACTTTATGTTGCCAGCGACGATGTAGAAAAAGTGTTAGGGTGTTTTGCCCAGTATCAACCGATAACAGCACAAGATTTAGGAGTTGAGTTACCAGAGGCAGAGTTTTATCCAGATTTTTATGTATTGAGTCACGCTGATGCTGTAGCAATATCGAATAGCACTTTCTCTTTTGCTGCTTCGATGCTCAACCAACAGGGCAAATTTTTCTGTCGCCCCCATTTTCCATCCCAGAAGTTGATTTCTTTTGACCCTTGGAATAGTTTACCGTTGTTTAGGTAGTAGGACGTACATAATTTTGGCGTTGCTAAATAAATGTATGATTTCACAGGATTCAGGAGTCAGTCCTCAGGAGTCGGAATGAATGGCTTTATATCAAATCCGGTTGAACACTTATTATATATTCCGGATTCTATATGACTCCTGAGGACTCCGTCGTTGTTGGTAAACATTCACAGGACTTACGCAAATTCACTTTTAAACCACCATTTGTAGGGGCGAATGGTATTTGCGTTCCGCAAAGCTCCGAATGCCGCCCTCACCATAAGTAGAGTTTCTGCGTAAGTCCTGATTCAGCTATTAGCTGTCAGCTCTCAGCAATCAGGATAGGGTTTAAATGAATATAGACTTTAACGACTTTAGTAGTAAGTGTAAATTCGGCCTCAATTAGTAAAGCTTTTATCTAAAACTAAAAGCAATAGCTGATAGCTGACGGCTAAATGCTGACCTTTGTTCATAGATTAATAGTAGTTGACAAAATCACCAAAATATAATAAGAAAGACTATATATGTGTATTTAGTTAAACAAGTTGATACAGTAAAAAAGATGAAAAAATTATATTTTTATTGGTCGGCAGAAAATTATTTATTTGTGTGAGGCAAATTCAATGTACGGAAGACTAAAAATTAGACAAATTCTAACTAGCACTTTAACGACAATAGCTAGTATTACTATAATTTCAATTGGGAGTATAGAGAGTTCCTGGGCAGAAGAATCTTACACCCAGTCTTTACAAGAACTCTATGATATGCGCGATCGCACAGTTGCGCAATTAGAATCTCTACCTACTCCTAGAAAGCAATTATTCTTTTCTGATAACGATGACACTGTATTAAAAAAGCAAGAAAAGTTGCTACAAAAATTACAAGAAATTGATGTTCAAATATTAATTGAACAACGAGCAAATGATAACTGGCGTCAAGCATTAACTCTGGGTGCTCAAGCATCAGAAGTAGGAGAAACGCCAAATGCAACTGTCAAAACTAGAGAAACAGAAAAACAACTCTGGCAACAAGCTCTTTATAATTTAGAGGCAATTCCCTCAGATTCATTGATAGCAGAAAAAACTACTAAAAAGATTAAAGAATACCAACGTAGTCTGAATGATTCTTATTATCAGTTAAATCTAACAAAATCAAACTTTTTAGAGAAAATTCGTAAAGACAGTGGTCTATCTAGCAGAGCAACGATCGCTATTTGTAACCTCCGGCGAAAATGTTTAGACTTAAACGGCAATAAACCACCCGCTAGTCCCGCTAGTTTAATTAAAGTTCCTGTTGCTGTAGCAGCAATGCAGAAAGCGTCCAAAGAAAATATCAGTTTAGATACTCCTATATATGTGAGTAGGGGAAACTTTACTGAAGATGCCTCAGAAATTAGAGCTAGAAAACCCTATCCCCTCAAAACTCTGGTCGGGCAAATGATTGACCATAGTAGCAATATTGCCACAAATCAACTTATTGATTATTTAGGACAACCTTATATTAATAAAGTTCTCAAAGACGATGGCTACAAAGTGATGAGTGTCAACTACAAACTGATGGGAAACCGGATCATGCCCAAAAATCCTGGTAAAGGTCGCAATACTCTAACTAGCAACGAACTGACAGATATGATGGTCTCAATATATAATTATGAGTATCCAAATTCTGATGTATTGATAGAAGCTTTAGCCCGTCAGAAGGATAGATTATTAGGATATGCTGCTCTAGAAGAATTACCTGAAGTTAAATGGTTGGGTGAAAAGACGGGAGAAAATTCTCGCGCTCTGGGTACTACTTTAGGATTAAGTATTAATGGTGAAGTGTATGTAATAACTGTAATTGATAGTCGTGGTGGGCGCGACCCCCAAATTCGCACCTCTATTAATCAGGTGGCAAAATATCTAATGGATAATGATGGTTTGCTCTAGATTTTAAGCGTTACTGATTCTGGGTATGATTTTGCCCCCCTAGCCCCCCAATTTTGGGGGGAATAAAACTCTAAAAGTCCCCCAAAATTGGGGATTTAGGGGGCTTGACTAGAACTAAACAATCGCACATTCATACTTCAATTCAGCAACGCCCAGCAATGCCAAATTTTATTTAGTTAATTATTAAATATTGTTTGAAAACTTTTTCTCATTCAATTTCTTTGATTACGTGACAGGGGTTCCCCACCGCAACAACATTTTCAGAAATATCTTTCGTTACTACACTTCCTGCCCCAATAACTGTATTATTTCCAATCTTTAAACCAGGAAGAATGATACAACTGCCTCCGATCCAAACATTATCCCCTATTTCAATGGGATAAGCCATTTCTTTACCTGCCATTCTTTCTGTCACATTGATTGGATGAGTAGCAGTGTAGATTTGTACATTAGGACCTAACTTGACATTACTACCAATTTTCACAATATTGCAGTCAAGAATCACACAACCAAAGTTGGCATAAAAATTATCTCCAATTTGGATGTTATACCCGTAATCACATCTAAAAGGAGATTCTATCCAACAGTCTCGATCGGTTTGGAATAAATCTTTGATAATTTTGACCCTTTCTTCTTGACTACCATCTGGAATATCATTCAATTTTTGACATAAACTTTTAGCTCTTTTTCTATCTTTTATTAGGTCTCGATCAAAGGCATTATAATATTGCCCGTTTAGCATTTTTTGCTTTTCTGTAATTTGATTTTGGCTTGACTCCATAACAGATATTAATACTTAGGAAGGAAGAAGGAAGAAGGAAGAAGGAAGAAGTGGATGGGGATAGTCAATGACCTCTTCAACCAACATTGAGATAAATTTATTTTGGGAATAGCAAATATAATGGGTTCCAGAAATACTTAATAAAGACAATATTACAGAAAACATAATCATGGTCTCATCATTACCACTAAATTTTCAACTCAAAGGAGAAGGTTTTCCCATTCTTTGCCTCCACGGACATCCAGGTTCAGGCCAATGTATGTCAGTCTTTACCAATTCCCTGTGCCAAAACTTTCAAACTATTGCTCCTGATTTAAGAGGTTATGGCAAAAGTTATACGAAAAAAGACTTTGAGATTACTCAACATTTAGTAGATTTAGAAACACTGCTAGACCAACTTCAGATCCCCAAATATTTTATATTAGGATGGTCGTTAGGTGGAATTATTGCGATGGAGTTAGCTCTAAAAAACCCAGAGAAAGTTGCTGGTCTGATTTTAATAGCTACCGCAGCACGACCCAGAGGTAATCATCCACCCATTACTTGGCAGGATAATCTTTATACTGGTTTAGCGGGGATCATAAATTGGTTTATACCTGGGTGGCAATGGAATATTGATACTTTTGGCAAGCGATCGCTATTTAGATATCTCATTCAACAACACACACCTGCCACCTATAAATATTTAGCAAAAGAAGCAGTCCCTGCCTATTTACAAACTTCTAAATTTGCCACTAAAGCATTAAATCAAGCTTTAAGAACTGGCTATAATAGATTGAGCGAGCTGCCACAGATACAATGTCCTTGCTTAGTATTAGCTGGAGCTAGCGATCGCCACATTACTCCTAATTCCAGTCAAGAAACAGCTCTACATCTCAATCATGCACATTGGCAATGCTATCCTAACACCGCTCATCTTTTTCCTTGGGAAATTCCTCAGCAAGTGTTAACAGATATTAACAAATGGATACAGCCTCAGCAAAGATAATCAAACATATTATAAACTCTTGTAAGAGTCAATTAAAAGTCAAAATTCAGAAAAATTGATAATTTCCTAATTATAATTTATCGGCATTGCTGAAAATAGATATGAAGACTGAAATTTAAGTAAATCAAGAGTTATTAATAAGCTTTACTATCTTTATATCTACTATCAAACAAATAGTAATTTAGTATCTATAACTTTTATCGACTAATGACTTCAATATTATACTATTATTCAGCAACACCATTTATCTTCAAATTTGATAATTTAAAAGGATAAGGTTTGGGGACTAAAACCAGAACTTACTACTCTTGTATCGCTACTATTTTCCAATTCATCATAAATAGTTAACTCCATAGGTTTAGACTGCTCAATAGACACCTCAATACCCTGAGAACCTTCATTTTGTAAATCTTCTATATAGCCATCCTCAGCAGCTTTTGCTTCTTCATATTTCAAAAAAGGTCCAAAATAATAAGTGCAATGAGGGTTAGCAGTAAAAATTTTAACCCACCAATCCAGACCAGAGAAGTTTAGTAAATTTACCAATGTTTCTTTCATGCTATGTTAATTATCGTTGTATTAGTAGTTGCTTTTAAAGTTACTGATTCTCACATCTACCAACGTTTGTGACTTTACGAGTAAAAGTTCTAAACAAACTATCAGGAAAAATTTGAATCAATAACTAAACTATACAAATTATCAAGAGTGTTTATTATAGTGAACCGGGAGTTTCAAAATCTATCTCGTTGGTAGTAACGAAGTAGCTTATAGAAAACTGTTTTACCCATGTTAAGCTATAGTTTTCCTCTCTATTTTGTTATACTACGCAACTTCTATTTTTTCAATCATATTTTTATATTTTTCACTACATACGCAAACTTTTTGACCAGCGTTGTCTATGAATTTCATAAAGGGCCATACCAGTTGCTACTGATACATTGAGACTAGGTGTATTTCCTGACATTGGTATAGATACTAAGGCATCACAATTTTTTTGAATAAGAAGGCTTAAACCCTCTGCTTCACTACCAATAACTAAAACAATAGCTCCTGTAAACTTTACGGTATGAATAAGATCCCCATTGTCAGCGACAGTACCATATATCCAAAATCCCTCTTTCTTCAATTCTTCCAAAGCACGACTCAAATTAATAACTCTAGCTACCGGAAAATTTTCCAAAGCTCCTGCGGCAACTTTTGTTACAGTCGAAGTTATTCCTACCGCTCGTCTTTGTGGAATAACTAAACCTTGTACTCCCATAGCTTCTGCCGTTCTAATAATGGCTCCTAAATTATGGGGATCGTTGAGACCATCAGCTACTAGCAATATAGGTTGCTCGGTTTTAGATTTAGCTTGAGAAATTAGTTCGTCAAGCTCTTTATACTCGTAAGGAGATATTTGAGCCGCAATACCCTGATGATTTTTTCTGTGGGTAATTTGATCTAGGCGTCTATCGTCTACTTCATCTATGATCGTACCTCTAGCTTTAGCCTCATTGAGCAATGTATGAAACCTGGGATCGTATCTTAGTGGCGGAATAACCCAGATGCGGTTTAAGGAACGCTCACTTTTGAGAGCTGCTTGTACAGTATGTCGTCCATAGATTAGATCGTCATCTTGGCTTGCAGTCTCCAAATTATCATGGCTTGACTGCTTACTTTTGAGTTTAATTGATTTCTGTTTTTGGGGTTTATCTTGATAGTTAAATTTTGAAGGTTTTATAGGCATAGCTTATATCAAATCTAGTTTTATTTCTAATTGAAAGAGGGGCCTATAACAGAAGACCCTGGGTAATATTAAGTACCTGTGCAAATGCCAAATTAATTTAACATCTGTTAAGTAGGGATTCAATAATGGATAATTGATAATTACCTCTCCCTAAAAAGAAGAGGATTGAATAAAAGGAAAATTTTTTCTTGTTTCTCCACAGCGAGTGAGAGGATTTTTACCTTAATTATTCGGTAAAAACTACTTTAAATGCTAATTTTCAATAGACATCTCCAATAATAAAAAATCAAATCATATCATGTCCGTTGGTATCGGAGCGTGTATAAAGTTGGGGAAATATCTAGCGCCATTAATGGTTTTTCTTTCTCTTAAAGCTTCTTCCTTCTTCCAACTTCGGTCTTCCTTACCTTCTCTATACAATACCGATGCTACCGGACATGATATCAATTATTGCATTAGATAAATCAATTCTTTCCTTCTACGACCTACGGACTTTGCATGGAACGTCCCTAACAACCACTCCCTACTTACTTGTTTCTGGAGATGTCTAATAGAGTTTAAGTCCCCTGTGAAATTAACCTTTTTAATTCTTTCTATCCTTTAATCTAATTCTATGTAGCTTAGTAATTGATTTAATCGTTGAGGATCTGTTAAATATAAGTAACCAATTAAAGCTTCTAAACTGGTAGCCTGTTGATAAACTTCTGGGTCTAATCTTTTAGGTTTCCCAAAAGCAGCGTTGCGCCCTCGCTTCAGAATATCTAACTCTAAACTGGTAAGATGAGGTTTTAAATTATGTAAATGATGAGCTTGACTTTCTGCCCTAACTTGGGCTACCACCAGTTGATGATAAGACCGCGATCGCTTGGCTGGTATTAAGTAGTAGCTCCGAATAAACAACTCATAAATAGCATCCCCCAAATATGCCCAAGATGAGGGTGTAGTTTTTTGAATTTCTGTTGGTGTTAGCGCGACAAGGTTTAAATGTTGCAAACCAATCGTTCTCCTCGTTAGCCCAGCCTTTCTATTCGATTCAATATCGATCGTAACTTAAGTTTAGGTTTCAATTTACCAATACAGGCCAAATTTTGTTGTCACAATGTTTCTTATTTTTTCCCATACTTACAATTATTCTAAGTACCAATTTTTTTCTCATAATTTTGATAAATACCAACATAATTGGGTCGCGCAACCCCGCTTTTTAAGGTGAAATGTTTTTGGAGGCTTGCTCAAATCCCCGTTACAAAAACAACTTCTGACTTCTGACGCGCGTTAACTCGATCAGGCTTGACCAACTCCCGTCTAGCCCTTTGTTTTTTTGACGGGAGATAGCATCTATAGCTATATTCAACAGTCGGTCATTGCCTGGCCTTGTCAAGATTTCTTGACATTCTCTATAGCTTCATCTAATGAAGACCGTAAGGACAAAAATTTCTCTAAACGAACCAATTTAACAGTTTGATTTACACGGGCATTGGAGATTATTTGCAACGTACCTTCTTCATATTGTTTGGTATGCTTTACCAGTTGTACGAGTGCTCCTAACCCAGAGCTATCAACAAAGTCTATTTTGGACAAATCCAAAATAATATTTTTTGGCCCTTGATCGATTTTTGTCTTCAGTGTTTTGTTAAAAGTACCTTCTGAGAAGGCATCTAGTAACCCTGTTAGGCGGAATAGCTGGTAGTTATCCCTCTCTTCATGAGTGCATCTCAGGCTAACAGTCAGGGCTAATGGCTTAGGCTCAGGAATAACACCCTCCTAGCTTGATTTTGTATAAGTCGAAAATAAATTATACTTTTTTATGTCAAATTTGTCTACTCCTACAGATAACTTAATTTTGAAAGACAAATGATGCAAAAATTGTATAATTTAGCAGGACTTACACCAATGCACTAATTATAGTGGTTACTTCAGGAATAATTGCCTAACCATACACTATATGTAGCTGTACTGCGTAAGTCCTGATTTCATTAATTGATAATTGATAATTACCTCTGGTTAAAACCGTTACGGAATTGAATATCAGGAAATATTATTTCTTCTCTTGGTCGATGGTCGGACAGCGAGGAGACCTCGCCATCCCACCCAACGGGTGCGCTACGCTAACGACCGCTTTTTCCCCTGAAAAGGGGAGGCTTCAAGGCGCGAATTATTTAATTATTAATTATTAATTATTAATTATTAATTATTAATTATAACGACCGCTTTTTCCCCTGAAAAGGGGAGGCTTCAAGGCGCGAATTATTTAATTATTAATTATTAATTATTAATTATTCGGTAAGTAAGGAATACACAAAATTTGCAGGCAGAATCCTACTTTTATTTTGAGTTTTTAGCTTTCCGGTCGTCTTGCATTACCTGGACAAAACGTTCAAACAAGTAATCAGCATCGTGGGGACCGGGGCTTGCTTCAGGGTGGTACTGCACTGAGAACAAAGGTAAAGATTTATGTCGTAAACCGGCAACAGTTTGGTCATTCAAGTTAAGATGCGTAATTTCTACCTCAGTCGCTAAAGAATCTGGATTAATCGCAAATCCATGATTTTGACTTGTAATCTCCACTTGTTGCTGCAAACCTGCTGGCTGATTGAGACCACGGTGGCCAAACTTTAATTTAAAAGTGTCGGCTCCCAAAGCAAGACCGAGAACTTGGTGTCCCATACAAATGCCAAAAACAGGTTTAGATGATTTGAGTAATTCTTTAGTAGTCTCAATACCTTCGTTAACAGCAGCGGGGTCTCCTGGACCGTTGGAAAGGAAAATACCATCAGGGTTATACTTGAGAATTTCTTCTGGTGGCGTATTAGCAGGAACAACTACAACTCGACAACCATAGCTAGCTAAACGTCGTAGGATATTTTTTTTCACTCCAAAGTCAATGGCCACTACTGTATACTGTTCTCCACTGTAACCAGAAACAGAAGTATTAAACTCCCAAGCTGCATTAGTAGGTTCAGACCATTGATAAACTTCTTTAGTTGTTACTTCTTGAACTAAATTCAATCCTGCCATACTAGGTGCAGACTGAACTTGTTGTAGCAATTCAGTTGGGTCTAGAATTTCTGTAGAAATTGCCCCATTCATTGCCCCTAAAGTCCGAATTTTTTTGGTCAAAGCACGGGTATCAATACCATAAATTCCTGGAATTTTATGTTCTTGAAGATACTCTGACAAAGACTGAGTAGAGCGCCAGTTACTAGGACGTGGACAAATATTACGAGCGATCGCGCCCTTGATTTGTGGCTCATTGGACTCTTCATCTTCAGGATTTACCCCTGTATTTCCCAACTCTGGGTAAGTGAAAGTAACAATTTGCCCACAATAACTTGGGTCTGTGAGAACTTCCTGATAACCAGTCATTCCTGTATTAAATACCACTTCTCCGATAGTAGTTCCAGGGGCACCAAAAGAAAAGCCTTGGTAAGTAGTTCCATCTGCTAGTACCAGTAATGCAGGTTGAGCTGAGATTGACATTTTAATTCCTCTAAATTAATAAATTAATTAGTATTTTAAAGATTAGCCTGAGAATATCTACTTAGGTTATAGAGAATATATTAAGTTAACAAAATATGTAGTAGTCACAAGTACAGATTACACTCACTATTCAAATAAGATAAAATTAAGTTAAGCCATGATGAGACTATTTATTCCTATATTCCCAGATCCGGTGTTCCCTAGAGCAATAAAACTTTTTACCTCATCAACTCGATAACTGCTGTAATATCATGTCCGGTAGCATCAGTATTGTATAGCTAAGGTAAGGAAGAAGGAAGATGGAAGAGGGAAGAAGTAGGAATGCTTAAGAGCAAGAAAAAAACTTAAATTTCCAGATGTTCACCCTTGGGTTTACACAAACGCGCCCCAACGGACATGATATAAATTATAAATACAGGACTTACGCAAAGACACTGTGTATAGAGTCCAGTAACTATTGGACAATAGTTATGAGTACTATATATAGCGTATCTGCGTAAGTCCTAAAATAGTTAAAATTCTTAAAAAATTTAGTAATTATGATCGAAAATTATTCACCGAAAAAGTGGGTCTGAAGCCTCTCCCTTCTAGAGAGACTTTTTGATTTTGTGTGTTATAATTAAATTGGTATTAAAAACACCCACCCGACTTGTAAGCCATTATCAATTTCTATATTGAATTGATTGAATGTACCTTAAGCAGATACGGGGTAGCGCAGAGTTAATGAGAAGTTTAAACTTGAAGCACTATCTAAAAATCAGATTTTTAGATTGTCGCCGGGGGGCACTCGGAGACTCAAAATGGATGTGGAGGGAAGCGTAACCCACCCCCATCGCCTCCCGGGAGGGGAGCAAGAGGGGTGGGTGCAGTACCTGGTGTTAGCGTAGCTTTGCGGAGCGCAAAACGTCAACCCGCCGAGGAACTAAGGTTCGGTAGGAATCTCCGTCCGTTCACAGGGGAGAGGATGTCAATCCACAACTCTAGTAATAATAGAAGTAAAGTAAAGCAGATGGAATCAGATACTGGAAAAAAGCAACAAGTCAAAACAATATTTGGGCAAATACCATCAATATTACTGACAACATTACTTTCTATAACAGGATTTGGCCTTGGTTATACTGCAGGTGCGATTGCCCAAGAATATCCAGGATGTTTTCTGCTTGATGAATTTGGAAACAGGAGAGATTTAACAATATCAGTTTGTGGTCTGTTTCCAGAAGAATTACCAGAGGAAGTATCAACTTCGAGTACCACAGAAGGAATATATGAAATTCCGATTAAAAGTCGTCGGGGAGGTAGTCCTGTAATTGATGTTACTTTTAATGGTAATCAAACTTATGAAATGATCCTAGATACTGGTGCTAGTTCTACTTTAATCACTCAAGAAATGGCAACAGCTTTGAAAGTTTTGCCTTTTGACAAAAGAACTTTTATTTTAGCTGATGGTAAAAATGTAGAACTAGGAGTTGGCATTGTCAGTTCTATTTCTGCAGGAGGTTTAACAATTAACCAGTTTAATGTTGCTGTTGCTCCTCCAGATAAAGAAAAGGGTTTGCTAGGACAAAACTTTTTTGGTAGTTATGATATGACAATTAAGGAAGATGTAGTGGAGTTGCGGGCACGTTCTAATAGCTAATGTCATGTCTGGTTCCATTAGAGTGTGGGGAGTAGGGGAGTAGGGGAGTAGAGGAGATTGAAGTAATTAGGGGTTGCTGATTAATTATAAAAGTATTGATATATAAAGCTTTGAGTACTATGAGGGTCGAAAAAAAAGCGCCTGTTTCAGTTGATTTGGCTCAAAAAGCGAGTATTTTATGCTCATAGTTGAGCAGAAAAATCATTCTTACAATCCTTACTCCTACCTCCTCGCTCCCAAGCCATTTCTCTCCTCCCCTCCTGGGAGGGGTTAGGGGTGGGTTGGGAAGGGGAGGGGCGAGGGGTGGGTTGTCTCCTGTCTCCTGTCTCCTACAAAAAAAACTTTATTCAGCAAACCCTAATTATAGAATGATCAACATATATTATATAACCGGATTCTATATCAGGAGGGAAGAAGAGGGAGTTTTAAGGTATAATATCATGTCCGGTAGCATCGTTTGTGTATAGAATTAGGTTGAAATTGCGGGAAACCCTTCTGCCTCCTGCCTCCTGCCTCCTGCCTTACCTCCTCCAAAGTGTAAGTATTCAGCCGGACATGATATAAGAAGGAGAAAGTTTTTTCGATCGCTTAATTTCACAGGACTATCGTACAGAAATTATCAATTATTTCCCCCTCCATACCTATTCCCTCTTTTCTAGAGATGTCTAATGATTTAAGAATTGAACTAACTGCTCTAACTTCAACCAAGCTGAACCACTCTGGAGAATATCTTTAGCTTTAGCAATACCTTCTGCATGAGCTTCTAGTGGTACAATACCTGCTACTTGTAGGGCAAGAGAAGTATTTAGAGCAACTACATCTGTCTGTGCAGAAGTGCCTTTACCTTGGAGAACATTCTGCAAAATTTCAGCATTTTTTTCTACCTCCCCGCCCTGTAAAGCACTTATGGGAGCCAAATTTAATCCCAAATTTTGGGGGTTAACGGTTGTCATTCGTACCTCACCATTAGATAAAATAGCCAGATCGGTAATATCCCCCAAACCAGCTTCATCTAGTTTTTCTCTACCGTGGAGAACGATCGCCGATCCTACCCCCAATATTCCTAAAGCTTGAGCTATAGTTTCTACTAGATGAGAATTAAACACTCCGATGACTTGACCTTGAGGACGTAAAGGGTTAACTAAAGGACCTAAAAGATTAAATACAGTTCGTACTTTTAAAGTGCGACGTAGAGGAACTACAGATTTCATTGCTGGATGCCAACCTGGTGCAAACAGAAAAGTTACTCCTACCTCAGATACTGCGGATATTACTTTTTCAGTGGGAGCGCTCAAACGTATTCCCAATGCTTCTAATACATCAGCAGAACCAACTTTACCAGAAGCAGAACGGTTTCCATGTTTAGCTACTGGCACTCCGGCCGCAGCTACGACAAAAGCAACAGCAGTAGAAATATTGAATGTTGAAGCTCCATCTCCACCAGTACCACAAGTATCAATGACTGGATATTTAGAGTCTGTGATGAGAACAGAGCGATCGCCATCTTCTTTTGTCAAGGATAAAGACTGTAATACTTTTGCCATACCTGCTAATTCTTCCGCAGATACGCCTTTAGCTTGTAGAGCAGCCAAAATTGCTCCTGATAGAACAGGTGGAATTTCTTCTTGCAACCATCCTTGCATTAAATTCGATGCTTGAGATGAAGATAAAGATTGGCCATCAAGTAACTGTTGTAATAAGCTCGGCCATTCATTAGTAGAAGATTTAATCATTGATGTACCTTGTTGATTTTGAGGAATAAAAGCAGTCATGCTTAAAAGTAAATATACATTTTTCAACTATCTGATTATCTTATGTTTATCCTGTATATATATCCATGAAAAGAATATTTTTAACAACTAAACATAAGTCTATAAAAAAAAGTCAAAAGTCAAGCGCATTTATTTCTAACCTTCTCTGGAGTAATTTTATTTCTAAGGTAATAGTCAAATTTTAAACTCAACAAGTTAGAAATATGTCAATATATATAATAACTAAAAGGGTGCAGTAATTCAATAATAAACTTCTTCAGTAGGTAAAAATAGTTACATACAAGGATAAATCTGGAACGGGAAAATTGAATGATTAATAGTCAGAAAAGCCTGGAGACATTACAGAAAATGGAAGATAAATATCACAGTATATTTGAGAATAAAGTTGTAGGAATTTACCAAACAACACTTGAAGGACGTTACATAAGCGCTAATGCTACACTAGCTCGTATCTATGGTTATGATTCTTCTACAGAAATGATTGCTGCACTGGCAGATATTAAAGATCAACTTTATGTAGATTCTCAGCGACGTGACGAATTTGCTGATATTTTACGAGAAAAAGGAGAAGTTTCCGAATTTGAATCCCAGATTTATCGCAGAGATGGCACAATAATTTGGATTACTGAAAATGCCTGGGTAGTTCGCGATAAGCAGGAAAAATTTTTATATTATGAAGGATTTGTTGAAGATATTACTAGACGTAAACAAACAGAAGTCGCTTTGCAAGAGAGCGAAGAAAGACAAAGATTATTAATAGAAAGTGTTCAAGATTATGCCTTATTTATTTTGGATTCAGATGGATATGTAGTAAGCTGGAATCCTGGAGCAGAACGTATTTATCAATATCAATCAGAGGAAATTATTGGTAGACATTTATCTACTTTTTATACTCAAAAAGACCTGAAAAATAACCGACCAGAACAAGAATTAAAAATTGCTAGAGAACAAGGGAGATTGGCGATTGAAAAAATCTGTTTGAGGCAAAACAAAAAGCAATTCTGGGCTAATGTAATTACGACGGCTTTGTATGATAATAAACAACAATTACGTGGTTTTTCTCAAGTGACAAGAGATATTACTGAGAGTAAACAAGCTATAGCTATTCAAACAGGATTAATTGCTACTCTACAAGCTTCAGAAAAAAAGTTTCGTGATTTATATGAATCCACTCAAGATGCAGTTTTATTTATAAATGAACTAGGTTGTATTGATTGTAACTTTGCTGCTTTAAAATTATTTGGCTGTACTAATAAATCAGAATTACGAGGAAAACAACCTTGGGAATTAAGTCCTCTAAAACAGTCTGAAAAAGAAGATTCAAGTATTATATTTCAACATTATTTAGAAATAGCATTACACAGAGGCATAGTTCGTTTTAATTGGCGATATAAACGTTTAGATGGTTCTGAATTTCCGGCAGAAGTTTTCTTAAGTTCTATGAAGTTTGATGGTAGAAGTGGTTGGCAAGCAGTAGTTTTAGATATTAGCCATCGGGTGTTAGCACAAGAGACACTAAAGAAGGCAAATGAGGAGTTAGAAAAGTGGGTAGAAAAACGAACAGTTGAACTACAGGAGGTAGTTGAGCGATTACAGAAAGAGATATCTGAACGTCAACAAGTAGAAGCAAAGTTACGGTTATCGGAGGAAAAATTCTCAAAAGCATTTCGTTGTAGTCCCAACCCGATCAGTATTACTACTTTTGAGAATGGGCGGTTTATCGAAGTAAATGATGGCTTTTTGGAGATAATGGGTTATTACCGTGAAGAAATAATCGGTTTTACTGCAGAAGAGTTGAAGATATGGGTATATCCAGAAGCAAGAACCGAATTTAGGCAGAATTTACAACAACAAGGAATTGTGAAAAATCAGGAATACGAGTTCAGAGTTAAATCTGGTGCAATTAGAGTATGGTTGTTGTCTGCAGAGATTATTGATATTGGTCATGAACTTTGTGTATTAGCAGTTATTACAGATATTACTGAACGCAAACGTGCAGAAGAAGCTTTATATGAAAGTCAAAGAAAATTAGCTACTTTAGTGAGTAATTTACCAGGTATGGCCTATCGTTTTCACAACGATCTACATAGAAGTGTGGAATTTGTCAGTAAAGGTTGCTATTCATTAACTGGTTACCGAGTCAAAGATTTTTTTGGTTCACAGAAAATATTTTTATCACAATTAATTCACCGAGAAGATCGACAACGTTTATGGAATGCTATACGGTTTGCTATACAGGAAAATAGACATTATCAAGTAGTTTATCGAATTACTACTAAAACTGGAACAATTAAATGGGTTTGGGAACAGGGAATAGGAGTATTTTCGGAGTCAGGAAAATTAATAGCTTTAGAAGGTTTTATTACAGATATTACTGAGAGTAAAAATGCAGAAGCAGCGCTAAAGCAATCTCGAAATGAGTTAAGAAAACAAAAGCAAAAATTAGAAAATACTTTGCAAGAACTGAATGAAGCAGAGACGACTTTAACTAATAGTGAAAAGATGTCTAGTTTAGGTCAATTAATCGCAGGAATTGCTCACGAAATTAAGAATCCTATAACTTCTGTCTATGGAAATATAGTGCATTTGAATCATTATGTTCAAGACATGATGAATTTACTAAATCTTTATGAAGAATATTGTTCAGATCCACCAGATTACATTAAAAAAGAATTTGAGGAGATAGATCTAGATTTTATGAGGCATGATTTACCCAAGGTAATATCAGCAATGCAAATAGGGGCAGAAAGAATTCGTGATATTGTGAGTTCTCTGCGCAATTTCTCTCGTAAAGATGACGTGAAAAAAACTCTAATGAGTTTTCATGATGGTATTAATGGTACTTTAGTAATTCTCCAAAACCGTTTGAAAGGCCGTGGAAAAAAACCTGAAATTAAAATTCATAAGAAGTATGGAGAATTGCCTTTGGTAGAATGTTATGTGGGTATGATAAATCAGGTATTTATGAATTTAATTGGTAATGCTATTGATGCTTTAGAAGAGGCTTATGATAATTCTAGTTGCCTAGATAAAACTCCTATTATTACAATTAAAACAGAAGCCACATTAGACAAAGTTACAGTGAAGATTATAGATAATGGTTTAGGTATGGATGAGGAAGTTAAGAAACATTTATTTGAACGATTTTTTACTACTAAACCTGCAGGGAAAGGTACTGGTTTAGGTTTGTCTATTAGTTATCAAATTATTGTGGAAAAACACAAGGGAAAGTTGAGTTGTATTTCTGCTCCTGGTGAAGGAGCAGAGTTTGTCATGGAAATTCCGATTACACAGCCAGTATAACGAAGTCAGAAGTCAGAAGTTAGAAGTCAGAAGTTATTTTTGTAATATCAAATCCGTTTAATTCGGTATAAAAAAATGTTCCATCTTCAACCATTACCAAATATTTCTCGATCTCCCCATCTCCCTATCTCTCTAACTCCCCTACTCCCCTACTCACCATCTAATTACACCGATGCTACCGGACATGATATTATTCTTATTTTTACTACTCCCCCAATCCCCTACTCCCAACTATTGAATAAGTATTCAACCAAATTTGGTATTATCAAAATAATTGGGTCTAATATCAAATCCGGATAATTACTATACCCAAGTCATTGCAACTGGAACGGAGTGGAAGGAAGCAATCTCAGGGGTGCGCGAAGATTGCTTCCTATCGTCGCAATGACCACTGTTCAAGGAGATTTTATATAGAGCCCCGCCTTGATTGGCGAAATATTTTTGGAGGCTTGCTCAATCAAATCCGCTACTTCCCCTCCACCGGAGGGGTTAGGGCTGAGTTAACTTCTGACTTCGTTAAATGATGGCTCCCAATGTCAGCAGAGTCTCTTTTTGACCCTCTGTCAAACCTGTCGCACCTGTAATATTCATTCCTTCATAGAGGCGTTTTGCTTTCAGAGTTTTAATGCAGTTACCTGTTTGAGTATTCCACAGTTTAATAGTCTCGTCTTCGCTACCACTTGCAAGCATCGATCCGTCACTACTAAAAGCAACAGAACGAATACTATTTTCATGTCCTGTTAAACTTTGCCACAGCTCACCACTGGAAACATCCCAGATTTTAATTGTACAATCATCCCCACCAGTTGCTATCAGATTACTATCAGGACTAAATTCCATTGCTCTAATTTGCTTGGTATATTCTCCCAGAGTATGCAAACATTCACCTGTATTGGCATTCCAGAGCTTAACAGTTAGGTCATCACTAGCACTAGCAATAATTTTACCATTAGAACTCCAGGCAACTTGACGCAACTTATCTTGATGTTCTCCTATATCTGTAAGCTTTCCCGTTTCAATATTCCATGTTTGTAATAATTTACCATCACTGGCGATCGCTAAATTCTGACTATCAGGACTGACAGCAACCCACCACATCCAATGTGGATAATCTTTGAAAGTTTGCAGACAGCTATTTGTATTCATATCCCATAATTTAATACAACCATCATCCCCAGCACTAATCAGTTTTGTTCCTTCCCCATAAAAAGCAACTAACCAAATCCAGTCTCCATGTCTTTCGGAGAGAATAGAGCATTTTCCAGTGGCAATATCCCATAACCTAATCTGACCATCATTTCCCCCACTAGCTATTTTGGTTCCTTGAGGATGGAAAGCAACTGATTGAACTCGCTTTGTATGACGACCTAAAATTTGACTGTTACCTGTTTCAATATTCCAAAGTCTAATTGTGCAGTCGTCACTCCCACTTACTAAAGTTTTACCATCAGGAGAGAAAGTAACTGACCATACTCTTTGAGTATAACCATTGATAGTCTTCAAAGGTTCACCTTGAGGGATATCCCACAATCTGACACTTTGATCGTCGCTGCCACTAATTAGAGTTTTGCCATCACTACTGAAGGTTATTGCTCGGATGCGTCGATTTTTTTCCGGTAAAGTAAGTAATAATTCACCAGTTTCGATATCCCATAATTTCACAGTTTGATCTGTACTACCGCTAGCTAGAATTTGATTGTCAGGAGTAAAAACAACTGACCAAACTCGTCCGTTGTGTCCTGAAAAAGTTTTCAGACATTCACCAGTCTGGATATCTATTAACCAGACAAGATTATCGTCGCCACCAGTAGCTAGAGTTTCTCCATCAGGACTAAAAGCGATGGAGCGAACCTTATAATCACGGTTCCAAGTTGTGAGACGTTCACCACTCTGAACATTCCATAATTTTACTGTTTGATCTACACTAGCACTAGCTAAAATTGTTCCTTGAGGATTGAAAGCAACTGCTATTACCCAATAACGATGCTCTGGTAAAACGTGAAGACATTGATGAGAGTTAATATCCCACAATCTTACGGTACCGTCATTACTAGCACTAGCTAAAGTATTACCATCTGGACTCAAAGCAATAGACCAAATGTGACCAGTATGTCCTTCTAATGTAGCCAGACATTCACCTGTATTAATATTCCATAATTTGATAGTGCAGTCATTACTGCTACTAACTAAAATTGGTTTTTGAGGATGAAAAACAAGAGACCTTACCCAATTAGTATGACCTAAACAATTAGTTATAAATTGACCGTCCGCTACTCGCCAAATATAAATATTTTTATCCGCATCTCCAGCTGCCCAAAGTTTTTTATCATAACTAATTGCAACACAAATAATGCTGCCTAAAGGTTCGGAAAAAATTGATTTAGATAAATTAGAATTGGTAAAATTAACCTCATGTAATTTAACTCCTTGAAGATAGGCTTGACAAATAGTTAAATAAGAAAAATCATAGTTGCTTAAATCAGTCTTTAGGTGATACAATATGTTAAGAATATTACCTCCTAAATACCCAGGAGCTTGAGGAAATTCTTTTTGCCAATTGGAAATAATTTGTTGGAGTTTATTTTCAACATTTATTTTCCCTCCTAGTTCTTGAAGTAATCTTTCTAGTAATGGTTGAAGAATCAGGCGAATTTGAGTTTCTCGAATATAGTCTTTGGCTGTTGCTTTGCAGAGACAGTAGTTGTTAAAAAGTTGGATTTGAGCTGTCTTAATTTCTTGGCAAACTTCATCTATTAATCGAGCAATAATATATTCCCTAATTACGGGTAGGACTGTATATCCTAATTCGGTAGTTTTGATGAGCGATCGCCGTTTTAAAGAGCTTAATGATTGGAGTAATTCTTGTTTGGTTTCCCATGAAATAATATCTTCTCTTAGTTCTGCATCTGAAGCTGGTTTATAATTAATTGCTAGCCAATAGATAACTTGTTGTTCTGAGGTAGATAAACGGTTAAACTGACGTTCATATAAATCATTAATTTCATCGAATTTCAGTTGACCTGATTTTAAATGATTTTCTACAAATTTAGATAAATTTCCCCCTAATACTTCTTGAATATTTGCTGCTACAATTTCCAAAGCATAAGGATTACCACCATAGTGTTCAATAACTAATTTCCATTCATCTTCCGAGCCAGAAAATTATCCATATTCTGTAAATATTTTTTGACTGTTTTTCAAATCTAACCCCTGTAATTCTAAAATTTTTATAGTTTTATTTTTTTTAGCTATTAAATCAATTCCTTGTAGTTTTTCTCGGCTAGTAATTAACAAGCAGCTTTGATGAGATGATTCAGCTATTCGCCTGAATAAATTCCCATAGCCTTGATAACCTCCCTGATATTTACCTGTTTGATTACCACTTTGAAGAATTGATTCTGCATTATCTAGTATCAGTAAACAACGAGAGGATGCAAAATAATGAATTAGTCTGTTTATTTTTTTATCTAAAGTTTCTGGTAGTATAGTTTCTTGTTGATCAGAAAAAAATTTAATTGAATCTTCCAAAATGTTTTCTATTTTTGGAGATGCTTCAAGACTTTGCCAAGTTATATATTCAAAATTGTTCTTAATTTCTTTTATTAATTTAACTGATAAACTTGTTTTCCCAATACCTCCTCGACCAAGCAACAAAATTAGGTTACATTTGTCTTGTAAAATCCATTCTTTTAATGTATCTAGTTCTTTAGTACGTCCGTAAAAGTAAGTAACTTTAGGAGCATTTTTTAAATCCGAAGATACAGTAAAAGTATTTTTTAAATCCGAAGATACAGGTTGAGTATTATCAACTATTTCTTCCCAATTTAATCCCAAGACTTGGCAGAATGCTTGGAAATACTTAGGACTTACACCCGTATTATTTCGGAATCGTTTCCAGGTGCCAATTGAAACAGTATCCGGTACTTCTTTCTTCCCATTTTTAACTATGGGTAGAAACTTACTAGCTTCATCCAGCCAATTTTTGTTATCTAAGGCCCATCCCTTTTCTCTTTGGATTTGCTTGATAGCTTCCTTAATTTTATTAAGTCCTTCAGATGAGGCTTTCAGAGTTTTCATTTAAAACCTTACTCCCTTGATTGTCAAGAACAATTTTAGATCATTATAGATTAAATCTAACTGATCTCTTTTTGTGCTAGCGACCTGATGAAAACCAATGTCAAAATCTAAAGTAATAGGACTTACGGAGAGAGACCAAATAACATAGCCTTTAAAGGCTATAGATTTATGGATATGTAATGTTTAAAATGCAAAAATCCGTAATTTCTGTTGGTAATAAAAACATTCAGAAAAAGGAAAAAAATGCCCATAGAATCTACGCTATTTTTCGCCATACTTATGCCAACATTTTTGGCGGTAGATCCCATAATAACCCCAATGCTTGTTGGCAAACTAATTGCTGTTTTGGCTGGAACCACTGCTGTAGCAGCTATTGCTATCAAAATAATTGATTCAGTAGTTGAAAGACAGTGGAAGAAGCTTAGTAACAGCCAACGAAACAAGGTGAAAAGGATCTACGCCAAAGCTTATAAATTTTGGGAAAATCACAGCCCCAAAATTAAATTTGTTGTCGATTTTATGTCAAGCGGTTGTACTATCGCGACAAGCTGGCAAACTATGTCTTTTAGTTCAGCTCCTTCCGATATGCAAAATACTTTGAATAACCAAGGGTCAATTAGTCAAGACTATACCGTCAGCTAATCCCACCAAAATTAGGGGAAAATAAAAATCTATTTCCCCTCACATTAGAATCCGGTTGAAAACTCCTCTGTAGCGACAATAGGAAGCAACCTCGTGCCATCCCTGAGATTGCTTCCCTCCACTCCGTTCCAGTCGCAATGACTTAACTACAGTAATTACCGAGATTTTAGATCGCACAACACATTTATTCCAACTAAATTAGGAGACAAAAAAATGGCAAAAGTAGACACCACTTGGAACAAAAATTTTAAGCCAATGTTTGGTCAGGAAAAACAAATGCAAGTAACAGTCAAGGAATTACCCAGTCATGGTAACTCTTATAATCCAGATCCAAAAATTAGGAGCTATGTAGAAGAAAAGATGGTTAAACCTATTTTTTCTACCCTAGAAAGATATTCAGAAATAGAAGGAGCACCCACACCAAAAAAAGTAACTGTTGAGTTTACAGATAGCCCCAATACAACTACCAATAATTCCAGCCAAGAACAAATTCAAGAACAAAAAATTCCTGGAGAGATTGATGCTAGTTTATTAATTAAAGAGCCACAAAATTCTCTAGAGAAAATTATCACCCCTCCTACCACAAAAAAACGGATTAAAGAAATCCTAAATTTGTGTCAAAAAATAGGCTTAATCAACTCATGGGGTTATAATGATTTATCAGGAATGGTTATATTAGAAGGTCTTCCTGGCACGGGTAAAACAAGTATTGCTCATGGCATAGCTAAAGCTCTAGGTAAGAAAATTCTAGAAGCTAATAACGGACAATTTTCTAGTCGATATGTAGGTCAAACGGAAAACAATATCTGCAAAATTTTTGCTGAAGCAGAAAAGCAAGATGCCGTAGTTTTTCTAGACGAAGTTGACACAGCAGCAGGCAAGCGTTTATCTAACCCTGAAGATAGTGCTTCCAGAGGTATAAATTCATCTGTAAATACTCTCCTTGCCGAAATAGAAAAGTTTTCTGGTCTAGTAATAGTAGCAACAAATAATGCTCAAGTTTTAGACCCTGCTTTTGTCGATCGTGGTCTAGATGCTATTTCTATTAGTTTGCCAGATGTCCAATGTCGGCAACGCATTTTTGAAGTTCATATATCAAAAAAACACCCCCTCGCGCCAGATATTTCTCTAGCAAGATTAGCAGATATGACTGAAGGATTTTCTGGTCGAGAAATTACAAAAGTCATTAAAAAGGTAGTATTAAAAACTGCTTCTAGAAACTGTGAAAATGAACAAAATGTTTCGACAATGAACGACTTTATAGAAGCAATTGAAGAAGTGCGTCACACAAAAAATATCATTTCAAATAGCCAAGATTCCCAAACCAAAAATTGGATGTTAAGCCAAGCAATGGAAATTAAAAATGGTCAGGAAAATGAGAATCCTAAGTTATAGGTAATGACTTATTGTTAGAGTTAAAATACTGTGATCAAATAAATCAAGGTAGGTGTAATGCCTACCTTTAATTCATATAAAAACTAATGTATGGTATTACCTTAAGGAAGTGGCTTTATTTTTGGTTGGTAATATAGTGATTTTTGAGTTTGTTCGAGTGAGTAGAAAGTCATAGCAAACCCACTGGGTTTTTGCTGGGTTCTGAGCTGTATAATATTATTTGTAGTCCTTGTAGTAAAAATGCTTAAAATGGTTAAAAAATCCCAAGAACTAAGAATATGGGAGATCGAAGAAAAGTATCCTAAGCAATGGGTAATAGTAGACATTACTCAAAGAGATAAATACCATCTTCCTGCTAGTGGAAAGGTATTATTTCAAACAAACGATGTAGACTCAATACTAGACAAAACCCAAGATGTCGAAGGGGAACTCTACATCTTCTACACAGGTAGTATTGATGATTAGGCTTAGTAAGGTAAACTTAGACTTGAAATACTACAGCGGACATGATATAGTTCCTAAGATTGATGTTAGGTTTCCCAAGTTCAACCCAACCTACAAAGCTACTAAAATTCATCAAATTCTTCACACAAATCTTGTAACTGCTGATGCTGTAATCTTCTGGAAGAACGCCGATACTTTTTACTAGCTAACTTCGGTTCCAACTTTTGTTCCCCACCTGACTTCATTTTTGCCTTCCAATTTGACTCAACATCAGGTTTTTGTTGCAAAGCTTCTTGATGGGCGATCGCCTCCTCCAAAAACATCAAATAATATTCATACCTATCCCAATCACCCCTGACTACACAATTAGGTTCATCCCGATGCAAACAGTCACTAAATTGACAACTTCCTTCTTCTAAATACTGTCGCACTTCCGGAAACAAATACCCCAACTCCAGAGGTTCGCACTCTAACTGTGGTTGATTAAAACCAGGAGTATCTGCTAATAAACCACCAGTCGGTAGCTCAAATAATTCAACGTGACGAGTAGTATGTCGTCCTCGCGACAACTTTCCTGATACTGCAGCCACTCTTAAATTAACATCAGGAATCAAATAATTAATTAAACTTGACTTCCCAACTCCAGAAGGACCAGAAATTACCGTAATTTTATTTTTCAGTTTTTCCCACAGAGAAACCGAATTATCTTTTGCTATCCCCAAACCTACATCTGTTTCCACACTAATAAAAAATGGATCGTAACCCCACTGAGAAATTTTATTGCGCCATTTCTCTATTTGCTCTAGTGTCACAAGATCGCATTTATTCAAACATAAACATACCTCTAAACCAGTTGACTCTGCCTTTACTAAAAATCTAGTTAAAGCAACAGGGTCTAAATCTGGTTCTGCCATAGCAAACACTAGCATTACCTGATTTGCATTAGCTACAGGAGGACGGTCTAGTTCTGTTGTTCTGGGCAAAACCTCAGCAACAGCACCTCGTCCACCTGACCAGTCAGGATCTTCTATCACCACGCGATCGCCCACCATCACCTTCTGGCCAATTTTCTTCAATCGCGATCTGCGGGTACATAAGAGTTGGGTAAAATTTTCTGTTGTTTTTTTTACCAAATCATCTTTTTTATCCAGCTTAACTTGGTAAAAATTTGCTTGGACTGCGACAACTGTCCCAACCAAATCGTTATTTGCTTCTAAGATAGCACCCTCTTCTGAAAAACTCATGCAACCATTTCTGGGCGACGTACTTTCAGGATAAAATATTCAGAGCGATCGCTTATTTCTTCTATTTGATAACCTTCTATAATCAAACTATCAGGTACTTGCTCTATCGGTTCCCCTGGGTCTAGCCAAACTTCCAAAATTTCTCCAGGCATCATCTTTTCTAGGTGTAGTTTTGTCTTGACAAAATTAATTGGACAGGGAGTACCTCGCAGGTCTATTTGGGAATCTGGTATTTTTTGCTGCTGAACTTGAGGTTGAGAATCCATAATTTAATATTGTCTCTCCAATCTTTTAGTATTTAATAGTCTCAATAAACTTTTAATAATTCGGAAGCAAATAAGTTTTTATACCCTTTTTTAAGATATTTTCATCAGCAAACCAAATAGGAATACTTTTATGGCAGTTGAAGGAAGGCACGGACATATCAAAAGCTTAAAGCTCAGACTATACAAGATTTTTCCTCCTTCCTTCTTGCTTCTGCTATAATCTATTTCTCAAAATCCTAAGATTTTACCATCAATAAATTATTATCTTTTTATTTTGGGTTTAATACCCCACCGTCAACGGGGGTGTTTACAATTGGTTGGGGTTTGAGTCCCCATCCATTTTTTCTTCCTTCTTCCTTCTTCCTTCTGCCTTCTTCCTTCTTTAGATCATTTTTAGTGAAATAAGTTTCCTAAAAATCCTTCTATGCCACCTTTTCCAATACGATCGCCCTTAATACTTGCCAGTTTTTCCAGCAACTCACGTTCTTCTGTAGTAATTTTTGTGGGAATATCTATCGCTATTGTAATCAGATGATCGCCACGACTTACAGGATTACCCAATCTCGGTACACCTTTATCTTCTAAAGTTAGAACAGTATTTGGTTGAGTACCTGCTGGAATTGTTAATTCTGCTTTACCATCAACTGTATTTATCTCCAGACTACAGCCCAAAATTGCTTGTAAATAACTAATTTTTATTTCAGATAGAATATTAATTCCATCTCTTCTAAACTCTGAGTCTTTTTTGACCCCCAAGAAAACATACAAGTCTCCAGGTGGTCCACCCATCTTACCTGCATCTCCTTCTTTAGATACTCGTAGCTGAGTACCATTGTCTACCCCTCCTGGGATAGTAATTTTTATCTTTTTAGTAACCTCATTTTGCCCACGACCACCACAAGTTGGGCACTTTTCTTCTATTATTTGCCCAGTACCATTACAGGAAGGACAAACTGAAACTTGAGTGAAACTTCCAAAAGGAGTCCTTGTCGCCCGGCGTACTTGACCAGTTCCTCCACAAGTAGAACAAGTTTTAGGTTTTGTGCCTGGTTTGGCACCCGAACCGTTGCAAGTTTCACAAACCTCTAAATGTTTGATGGTTAGTTCTTTATCCCCACCAAATACAGCTTCGTGGAAATCCAGATTCAGGTCTATGCGTAGGTCATCACCTCTAACTGGACCTGTACGCCTACGCCCTTGTGTCCCCATTCCTCCAGAAAATCCACTGAAAAAGCTTTCAAATATATCAGCGAAACTGTCTGAAAAATCTGTGGAGAAACCTTGCGCTCCTGCTCCTGATACTCCTGCTTCCCCAAAGCGGTCGTAACGAGCTTTTATTTCTGGGTCTGAGAGAACTTCGTAAGCACGATTTATTTCTTTAAAGCGTTCTTCTGCTCCTGGCTCTTTGTTCACGTCTGGGTGGTACTTACGAGCCAAGCGACGGTAAGCACGCTTTAGTTCCTCTTTATCTGCTGTACGAGAAACACCTAGAATGTCATAATAATCGCTGGCCATAGAGCTGATTGCCTAGAATTAGTGTTAATAAGTATACTTTTGAACTTTTATCTTTGAAGTACCCATTATAGATACATCAAGCCCGGCAATTCCCGGTAAAAGTCGGGAAAACCGTTCATAGCAACGCAATGGCAGAACCATCAACGTAGGCGGTATCGCGCAATGCTTTGAGAAAAATTCCCAAAGCGCCATTCCAATCTCTCGGCATTGAGTGGCCGCAATGCGGACATTTAAAATGCTTTGAGCCTCGTGACATACTCCCACACTATACCTTATGGTTAGTGTGGGCTTCTCGCTTCGCAGTCCTGCCATTGCATCGGACTCCACGAGTTTTAAGGACGGGATACCCCGCCGCCCTTTTTGCAGAGCGAAAAGCTACGCACCTAGCTCCGCAATCAGATTTTACGATCCCAACGGATTACTAGGATTTCTGGGATACAACCCCATATCCTATTTGATTTTCATAGTTCATCACTGGTGGTTGTTAACTCGCGCTTCCCAGCTCGGTACTACTTTAACTTGACATCCTCCCGACGTTGCGCATGGCGCGACAATGCGGGATTCCTAAACCTCGCGGCTCAGGACTTTCTGCTTCGCTCCGCACCTGCCTCCGAGGCCAAACCTCTTTCTGGTCTAAAGGCGCGCTCCACAGACTGACACTGCTAGCCCAGCAGCCAAATTTTAAGACTAACACACTATTGGCATGCGCCGCAAAATTGATTAGTTTTCCCATCCCTCCGATCCCCTTCGGGAGAGCGCGGGTCTTCAACCAACGTTGAGATAAAATTTGTAAATGAATAGGACGTCGAATCCCATTCATTTACTGCCGATTCATCTCACAGTGACATACTCCCACACTAAGCTGAAGCTATAGTGTGAGCTTCTCGTTTCGCAGTCCCGGTATTCCGTCGGACAAGCGCGAGCTTTAAGGACGGGATGCCCCGCCGCCCTTTTGGCCAATCAAAAAGCTGCTCACCTAGGGCCGTCATCAGATTTGACATTCCCAACGGATTACTAGGATTTCTGGGTTCTCACCCCTAATCTTATTTGATTTTCATGGTTGATCGCTGGCGGTTGTTAACTCAAACCAGCTTAAATTTATCATAACATAAAATTTGTCAATTAATGGGACATCGAGTCCCATTAATTTACCGTCGATTCATCTCACACCATAATTGAAAATTTGGTGTGAGATAAATCGACGCTCTAGCTAAATTTAAAATTATGGTGTGAGGCTTCTCGACGGTTTAGCTAAAATCTAGTCAATGCACCTTTACAGCTAGAGTTAGCTGCAAGTAGTATATTATATTATATTATCAAAAATTTCATCCACATTTCCATAATACTTCAAGTAAACTTGAGTCTTGAAGACCTCTAAAATTTTTTAGCTAGAGCGTCGAGAAGCCTCACACCATAATTGAAAATTTGGTGTGAGATGAATCGACGGTAAATTAATGGGACTCGATGTCCCATTAATTTACAAATTTTATGTTATGATAGATTTAAGCTGGTTTGAGTTAACAACCGCCAGTGATCAACCATGAAAATCAAATAAGATTAGGGGTGAGATCCCAGAAATCCTAGTAATCCGTTGGGAATGTCAAATCTGATGGTAGCCCTAGGTGAGCAGCTTTTTGATTGGCCAAAAGGGCGGCGGGGCATCCCGTCCTTAAAGCTCGTGGAGTCCGACGGAATACCGGGACTGTGAAACGAGAAGCCCACACTATACCGTCAGGTTAGTGTGGGAGTATGTCACCAAATAAAAATACTAATCCACCTAATTATTACATTACTACTAAAGAAATGGATTTTTTCCAAATTCACTCTCAGGCTCTTCAGTTGATTCTTCAGCCTTAACTGAAGTGGCCTCATCTTTAGTTGGATTATTATCAATTGATGTATTAGTTTCTTGCTCCAAAGCTTCTTCCTCTAAGGTTTCTTCTTCTGTAATTTCTGAATCTACAGGAAGCTGAGGAACTTTCTCTTTTTCTGGTGAATCTATCTTTTCACCCCCACTTTGGTCATATAAAGTTTCACCTAAAGCAAAAAGCTTTTTCCTGAACTCTTCAATTTGCTGATTTAACTGGTCATAATTATTTTCAGTTTCTGAGTTAACCAAAACTTGCTTCAATTGTCCATAGCTTTCTTCCAGTTCTGTGGCTAACTCTTCATCAATAAAATCACCATGTTCTTTAATAGTTGCTTCGTAATTGTATAGAAGAGTATCTGCCTGATTTCTCAATTCTGCTAATTTTTGTTGTTGAATATCCTGTTCCGCATACATTTCTGCTTCTTGTTGCATTCGTTGAATTTCTGCTTCATTCAGACCACCTGTATTACTAATTTCAATACTTTGTTCTCTACCCGTGCCTAAATCTAAAGCCTTAACTTTCAGAATTCCATTAGCATCAATATCAAAGTTAACTTCTATTTGAGGTACCCCTCTAGGAGCTGGAGGAATTCCTTTGAGTAAAAACTTACCCAGACTTTTATTATCTTTAACCATTGCCCGCTCACCTTGAAGGACATGAATTTCCACAGAAGTTTGTCCATCTACAGCAGTAGAATACATCTGAGAGCGACTGGTAGGAATTGTGGTATTCCTTTCTATCACCTTGGTATATATCCCCCCCAAAGTTTCTAACCCCAGGGACAAAGGAATAACATCTAATAGCAAAAGGTCTTTAACTTCACCACCTAAAATACCAGCTTGAATTGCTGCTCCCGATGCCACAGCTTCATCTGGATTAACAGAGGTATCAGGAGTTTGAACCTTAAAATAATTACTTATTGCTGCTTGAACTGCTGGTATTCTAGTAGAACCTCCCACCAGAATAATTTTATCTATCTTTTCTGGCGACATACCAGCATCTTTGAGAGCTTGTTCCACTGGTTTAATCGTACTTTGAGTCAGATTTTTTACTAATTTTTCAAATTGAGCACGAGTTAATTGGGTCTCCAAGTGTTTTGGCCCTGTTTCGTCAGCAGTGATAAATGGTAAATTTATATTAGTAATCTGGGCAGAAGATAGTTCGATTTTCGCCTTTTCTGCTGCCTCTCGCAGTCTTTGTAGAGCCATTCTATCTGCCGATAAATCTGTACCTTCCCGGTCTTTAAACTCCTCTACAAACCAACGGACTAAATAATTATCAAAATCATCTCCTCCTAGATGGTTGTTACCGGAAGTTGCCTTAACTTCAAATACACCATCTCCTAACTGTAAAATCGAAACATCAAAAGTCCCACCACCAAGGTCGAATACTAAAATGGTCTGGTCTTGGTCTTGCTTATCTAAGCCATAAGATAAAGAAGCAGCAGTTGGTTCATTGATAATTCGCAGCACTTCTAGACCAGCAATTGTCCCTGCATCTTTTGTCGCTTGTCTTTGTGCATCTGTAAAGTAAGCTGGTACTGTGATTACTGCTTGAGTAACAGATTCTCCTAAATATTTTTCAGCATCCTGCTTCATTTTTTGCAGAATCATTGCTGAAATTTCTTGAGGTGTATAATTCTTACCTCTGATCTGGACATTTACAGTATTATCTTTACCCTTAATACAGGTATATGGAACTCGGGAGCGTTCTTCTTCTGTATCGTCCCATCTTCTCCCAATAAACCTTTTGATACTGTAAATTGTATTTACTGCATTGGTTACTGATTGTCTCTTTGCTAGTTGGCCAATTAAGCGTTCGTTTCCTTTCGCAAATCCCACAATACTTGGTGTTGTACGCCCACCTTCTGAGTTGGAAATTACAATTGGTTTGCCCCCTTCTAAGACGGCCACACAACTATTAGTGGTCCCTAAATCAATGCCAATGACTTTTCCCATAGTGCTTAGGCGTTCTTAATAGTCAAAATTCTTCTGAGTTTTCTTTGTTAAGTTGTATTCAGAACATATCGAGTAATCTTTGTCAAATTTAGATTAACATTTTTACCGAATAATTAAGGTTTAAAGTCTCTCCTTTAAAGCAGAAAAAAGCGGTTGAGGGATGGCGAGGAAACCTGCGCCATATCCAATTGACCAAAAGAAGAAAAAATTTTCCTGTCTCGTCAATCCTCTTCTTTTCAAGGAGAGGTCATAATTAATTATTAATTATTAATTATTAATTATTAATTATTGAAGCCTGTATTTTCTTGGAGCTGATTCTGAATAGTCTGAATACAACTTAATTAAGTATGGCAATTAAACAAAAATATGGAAATGCTGTTTAACCTTCTGCATCAGTTTGAGCTTCTTCTGTAGACTCTTCAGGTTCTGGAGCTGTCGCTACTTTTACCATGGCGTGTCGGAGTACACGGTCTCCTAGAGTATATCCCCGGACTAACTCTTCTGTAACAGTTCCTTCTGGATATTCTGCTGTTGGTTCTCGCATTACTGCTTCATGTAGATTTGGGTCAAACTCTTGACCTTCTGGACGCATAGCAGAAACTCCCAGTCGTTTGAGAGTCTCTACCATTTGTTTATAGACAGTCTGATAGCTTTTGTGGATATTCATTTCTCCATCATTAGCTGGTTTAATCTGGGAACGAGCACGGTCAAAATTGTCAATTACTGGTAATAATTCGATGATTGTGGAGCACTTCGCTTGTACATCTAGTTCTTCTTTTTCTTTTTGTGTACGTTTACGGAAGTTCTCAAAGTCTGCTGCTAGTCTTTTGTATTGAGTATCTTTTTCTTCTAGCTGAACTTTGGTAGTTTCTACCTGAGTTTGCAGAGATTCATTTGCCTCTTTTAAAAGGACTATATTCTGTGACATTTGCTCGAAGCTTTCTTGCTCTGTATTTTCTGTATTTACAGAAGCATTGTCTTTAGACTCTTCATCAATATTCTCAAGTTTTTGAGATGAGTCTAGTTCTGCGTTTTGCTCAACCGCTTGCATATTTTCTTGTCTTTCTTGATTTGTTGTTTCTGCTGATGGTATCTCTCCTACCATTTAATTTTCTCCTGAATACTGACGGTTGTTACTGTTTTTTATTTGGCTTTTTTGAGCTGATTTATTGATCATCAAAAAGCGCTATAAAAATACATATTTTTCACTACTATATATGATTATGACTACCTTTTAACTTATTAAGTTATCAGGTTTTTAGCGCCAAGGTTATAAATTATTAGCAAATACAGTGGTTTATAGTAAAGAAATTATAGAGTACTTGATTTTTCAGAAAAATACCTAATTAATTTCTTTGTTAAAAGTTTGCTAATATTACTAATTAAGTCTTTGTCACAAATAAAATTGTGGCGATCGCTAGGAAAGTACTGAGTTATAGTCAAGACAAAGATTTTTTTTTTACATAATTTTAAACTAGCAAAGGTTAAGATTGTTTAACTGGTAAACTATCAGCATTAGTTTATTATATAGTTAGGCTTTCTTAAAATTTAAGATATATTGTAATACTATCTCAGTCACTCTGAAATACTTCCTGAGATATCAAAAATAAATCATAATAAAAAATAGACTGTCCTAGTTCTATGGCCTGATGTTTTTCGCCGACATTGTGTCCCTGAATATTTCTTGACTATAGTTTCAGATTATACCGAATTATTTCATATTAACCAAAACATTTTTATGGTCGATATTTTGATCTTTTCTTTTGCGGGTTTAATTCCCCACCGTCAACGGTGGCTTGTCGAGGACTATCCATCAGCAATTAGACCTTCAGCATAGCTGCCTTCTTCAAGATTAATCAAGATTAATTAAGTTGCTAAGATTTTTACAGTAGTATGATAATAACTGGCCTTATTTTTAGTTTGGGAGTTTTGTAGGATGTAGACTATCCCTAGATTAACCTAAAAATGCTATTCAAAGACTTAGAGAAACAATATTCAACCATAAGACCGGAAATACTTAATTAAGTAAACTCAGTTAACGACTTGTTAAGCTGGTGTAAATTTTATCAAAAACTTAGGGAATACTTAGATTCAGGAGAACTTAATTTATCAGCCATGGCCCAAATCTCTTCACGGAATTCACGCACCGCTATAGTTGCCCTTAGTAATCTTTCTCCTTTTGGGAACAAACTGGTTCAGGCAGGCTATGTCAACATTGAACAATTCCAAAAATGTCAAGTTGAAAGCCGTAAATCAGGTAAATCTTTGACAGATATACTGGAAGCTCTGACAGGACAACCTTTACCCCCTGAATTACTGAGGCATTATAAGAAGCAGCAGCTATTTGAACTAATGATTTTCTACGGTGTAGCTGCCTTTGACCCAGAAATTACTCAAATTCCACCACAACAAGTATCTTATCTAATAGACAAAGTAATACCCATAGAAACTTGTCGTCGTAACCGGATCGTACCACTATTTAGCCACGAAACTCATTTGGCAAATCAGTTAGTCCAAGCTGGTAAAATAGACCAAAACCAAATGTTAAAAGTTTTGACTCAAAGCATTGGTTCACAAGGTACATTCGTTGAGGAACTAGAAAAGTTTACTGGAGATTCACTGCCATCAAATTTGCTGAGTGAATATGAAAAACAGCAACCCTTTGTCATGGTGGCAATGGCCGAACCAGATAACCTCCAAGCTTTAGATGAACTGAAAAATAAAATTCTCAGACATCGTGGATTAACTTTACAGCGTCTGGTAATTACTCCAGAAGATTATCAACATCTAATTAATTACTACTTAGACGAACAAACGAAAAGGGAGGATGTTGCTGCGAAACAGGCACAAGAAAAAGAGTTAGAGCTGGAGTCAGGGATATTTAATGATAATGAGTTACAAGATGCTGAAGACGACTCTGCAGTAGAAGATATAGGAGAAAGCCTAAAAGATGCTGCTGAGGATGCCCCTATTATTAGGGTTGTGAATGTAATTTTGGCAAAAGCACTGACTGAGGGGGTATCTGATATTCATGTAGAACCACAAGAAGAGAGTATCAGAATTCGGATGCGTAAAGATGGGGTGTTACAACAATATTTTGAATTCCCCAAAAAAGTTATCCCAGCTATTACTTCCCGCTTCAAAATTATCGCTAACTTAGACATCGCTGAACGACGGCAAGCTCAAGATGGTCGTATTCGTAAGGTATTTAAGGGACGTACTATTGACTTTCGGGTAAATAGTTTACCGAGTCGCTATGGTGAAAAGATTGTTTTACGGATTTTGGACAGCTCTAGTACCCAGCTAGGGTTGGGTAAGTTAATTACAGACCAGGAGACTCTGGCTTTAGTGAGGGAAACTGCTAGTCGTCCATTTGGATTAATTTTGGTAACAGGGCCAACAGGTTCTGGTAAGTCTACTTCTCTATATTCTATTCTGGCAGAAAGAAATGACCCTGGGATTAATATTAGTACGGCAGAAGACCCCATTGAATATGCTTTACCTGGAATTACTCAGTGTCAGGTGATTCGGGAAAAAGACTTGACTTTTGCTAATATCCTCCGGGCATTTCTACGACAAGACCCTGATGTTCTATTGGTGGGTGAAACACGAGATAAGGAAACAGCAAAGACGGCCATTGAAGCAGCATTAACTGGACACTTAGTTTTAACAACCCTACATACTAATGATGCGGCAGGAGCGATCGCTCGACTTGATGAGATGGGGGTCGAATCTTTTATGGTCTCTGCTGCTTTGTTGGGTGTTTTGGCACAACGTCTAATGCGTAGGGTTTGTAGTGAATGTAGAATTCCCTATACTCCTGAACCTAAGGAGCTGACTCGCTATGGTTTAGTTCCTTCTCAGGAGGAAAATGTCACATTTTATAAAGCAAACACTATACCAGTGGAAGACCGCAGAGTATTGGCAGAAACAGAGCAACTTTGTAAAAAATGTAATGGTGTAGGTTACAAAGGTCGTGTAGGTGTTTATGAATTTATGAAGTCTACAGAGCGACTACAAACTCTAATTACTCAAAGAGCACCTACAGAGCAAATTAAGGAAGTAGCAGTTGAAGAAGGAATGACTACTTTATTGCAGTATAGCTTGGATTTGGTGCGACAAGGTTATACCACTTTTGAAGAGGTGGAGCGGGTAACATTTACTGACTCTGGTCTGGAGGCAGAAATGAAGCGCCAAGCTAAACAGAACCTAGTTTGTAAGTCTTGTAATGCTGAGTTAGAGGCAGAATGGCGATATTGTCCATATTGTATGACACCCCGCTTTGAGTAATTTAGGAGGCAACGGGCAACAGGCAACAGGCAACAGGCAACAGCGGTCAGACCCCGCGACGACGTCAGTCGCAAGGGAACGCTGACCAAGAGAGGCAACAGGGAAGAAAGATAAAAGTACTTCACCCTTACTGAGAAACGCTATAAATTTTTTTAAGTACAGCAAATCCAACTTTTTTTCGGGAGATTTAAATTATGTCTTTTATGATTGAGGATGTCTTGGAGTCCCTTGTAGAACAGGGCGGTTCAGATGTACATATTCAAGCTCGCGCTCCAATTTTTTTTAGAATTAGTGGCCAACTTACGCCTCAGCCACAGTTTGGAGAAAATCTTGACCCACTGGAAGTGCAAAATCTGATTTTCCAGATGCTCAACAATATGCAGCGTAAGCAGTTGGAACAAAATTGGGAACTTGACAGTGCTTATGGTGTTAAGGGGTTGGCTCGTTTCCGTTTAAATGTCTACCGAGAGCGGGGTAGTTGGGCAGCTTGTATGCGTGCTTTGGCTTCTCAAATTCCTAATGTTGATAAGCTTGGAGTGCCGATGATTTTACGGGAGATGACTGAGCGACCAAGGGGGATGTTTTTAGTGACAGGACAGACTGGGTCTGGGAAAACAACTACTATGGCGGCTTTGCTAGATTTGATTAACCGTACCCGTGCTGAACATATTCTCACTGTTGAGGACCCTATTGAATATGTTTTTCCTAATGTTAAGAGTTTGTTTCATCAACGGCAAAAGGGAGAAGATACAAAAAGTTTTTCTAATGCTTTGAAAGGAGCACTTCGTCAAGACCCGGATATTATTCTGGTGGGAGAAATGCGGGACTTGGAAACTATTGCTTTGGCTAGTACCGCAGCAGAAACAGGTCACTTGGTATTTGGGACTTTGCACACTAATTCGGCTTCTGGTACGGTGGACCGGATGTTGGATGTTTTTCCACCAGAACAACAACCTCAAATTAGGGCACAGTTGGCTAATTCTATTGTTTGTATTTGTAGCCAAAACTTGGTGAAAAAAGTTGGTGGGGGTCGTTGTGCTGCTCAGGAAATTATGATTAATACTCCGGCGATCGCTAATTTAATCCGGGAATCTAAAAATGCTCAACTTTATTCTCAAATTCAGATGGGTAAAAAGTTGGGTATGCAAACTATGGAAATGGCTCTTGCCGATCTATATAGAGAAGGAAAGGCTACTTGGGCTAATGTGATGGCTAAAGCGGTAAAGCCGGATGAGCTAGAAGCTTTGATTGGTCCAGAACCTAAAGGCAAGGTAGAAAAAGCTAAGGCTCGTCGTTAGATATTGTTTAAATTATTAATTATTAATTATTAATTATTAATTATTAATTATTAATTATTACCTTTCCTTTCAAACGGATAGGATTGACAAAAATTTTCTTCTCTTGGTCGATTGGATATGGCGCAGGTTTCCTCGCCATCTCACCCTACGGGAAGCTCTGCTTTTTCCTACGGAATGCATAGTAATTAAAAACTTTTTCAACAGCAATTTAAAACAACGCAACCCAACCTAAAAGACATCTTCAGTAATAAAAAATTAAATCAATTATTGCACTATATACATCAATTATAGCAATTCCCAAAAAGCGTGAGGTACAAAATTTTAGGCTTGAGGGAACAGGGAACAGGAAACAGGGAATAAAAAGACAAAAAGAAACTGTACCTCACGACCTTGGGAAACGCTATATTTCCCCCCTACTTTGTACTCCTTACTCCCTGGTGGAGATGTCTAATAGTAATTTATTCAAGATTAAATAAATGAGGAAACTAAACTATGACTAGCAATTTAGCCAGGAAAAAATCGAAAGGTGGATTAGAGGAACAATTAAAAGCATTTGAAGAAAAATTAAACGTCGCTCTTGCTACGATTACAGTTAAAGATTTAGCTGTCTTTGCACGTCAATTTGCTGCGATGTTTAATGCAGGTGTGCCGATGGTTAGGTGTCTTAAAGTATTACAAGAACAAAGCTCTAATTATAAGATTAAATATGCTCTGAAAATGATTAGTGCAGAGGTAGAAGAAGGCACTGAATTGTCAGAAGCAATGAGGAAACATCCTGCTTGTTTTGATGAATTATTTCTGAGTATGGTAGCTGCTGGAGAGGTGGGTGGTGTCCTTGATGAAGTGCTTGAGCGTCTGGCAGTTATGTTGGAGAAAAATGCTAAGACTTTGAGTGAAATTAAGTCTGCTATGTCTTATCCAAAAACTGTCATGTTTATTGCTCTGGCAGTATTTTTTGGGATGACGACTTTTCTATTACCAACCTTTGCCCAAATTTTTGAAGACATTGGTACTGAGTTGCCAGCTTTTACTGTTTTTATGTTAGGTATTAGTGCTTTTTGTAGAACTTGGCCTCCTATTCCTCAAGCAACGGCAATAGGCACAATTATTTTTATTTACGTTGTTTATACAATGGTTTATAAAACGGAGCAAGGTAGGTTATTTTTTGACAAAATATTTCTGAAACTTCCTATTTTTGGAGATATTATTGAGAAGTCGGCAGTGGCTCGTTTTTGTATGATTTTTGGTACTTTGACTCGCTCCGGTGTACCAATGTTGAAGTCTCTAGAAATTGTGAGAAATGTGGCAGGAAATGCGGCGATCGCTGAGTCTGTTGAGTATGCAAGGCAAGAAATTCAAAGTGGGGGAATGATTAGTTTAGCTCTGCAAGAAAAGAAGGTTTTTCCTGCTTTAGCAGTTCAAATGATGGCTATTGGAGAGGAAACTGGTGAGTTGGATGCGATGTTGATGAAGGTGGGAGCTTTTTATGAACAAGAAGTTGAGGAAGCTGTTAAGTCTTTGACAAGTATGTTGGAACCTTTAATGATTGTTGTTATTGGTGGGATGGTTGGTGCGATTTTGCTTTCTATGTATTTGCCTATGTTTAAGGTGTTTGAAGATTTGTAAAAGGAAGGAAGAAGGAAGAGGGAAGAAGGAAGAAGGAAGAGGGAAGAAGGAAGAAGGAAAAGTATTACCGAAAAATTGTGGTCAAAAGCTGACCCTTTTAAGGGGGTAAAAAAAGAGCATATTCCTGATTTCAAGCCTCCTTATTGCAGAGGTACTGATAACTGATAACTGAAATGAGGTTGTCTGAGTTTTAAACTTTTGAGCTTCTGCACCCTTTCCTTAGACTGCTATAACAACTTGTATTCTCTGTTCCTCTTCAAATTTTATATAGCAGAAAACGAGTTGGTATTTGACTTATGCTGATGATAAACTTTAGACAGGAAAATGTTTTTCCTACTTTTCCTTACTCTTTACCGAATAATTAAGGTCTGAGGTAATATCATGTCCGGTAGCATTGGTATTGTATAGAGAAGGTAAGGAAGAAGGAAGAAGGAAGAAGGAAGAAGCTTTAAGAGAAGGAAAAACCTTATATGGCGCTAGATATTTCCCCAACTTTATACACAAACGATACCAACGGACATGATATAATTATTAATTATTAATTATTAATTATTAATTATTGAATTCCTACTCCCTATTTTAAATAAATATAAGAAAATATTAAAATTATTATGGTTATAAAAAAATCAGATTACGAAGCATTACTAGCAGAATATAGTAATTCACAAGCAACAATTGCACTACTGAAACAACATAGACCATACTTAGAAATGCTTCCCAGTATGCGTCGTCCAGAAGACAGTTTAGTTGTTATTCCTCTACCTATTATTCGGTTAAGAAAACAGGGTGATGAGTCAGGAAAAACTGTTAATTTGCCTTGCGATATAGGAATTTTTATGTGCGACCCTGAGTGGAAGGTTAAGACAGGGGCAGAAATTTTTATTTTTATTTATAGACCTCAAGAAGACTTTTCCGATCTTATTAGTCGTTGGCGACAAACTCAGATTTTATTAGATAAGGAATATGAGTGGGTAATGCCTCAAGATTATAAACATATCTACTCTCAAGAAACGGAAGAAGTTTATCCTTTATTTGTTTTATTTTCAGAGACTCCAGAAAGGATTAAAAGAGGATTGATAGGAGCAGCTTTACCTTTTGTTGTACAGCCTACTTTTGATTCCATAGAAATGGAAGTTGAGGAGTCGAATATTGAAATACAGACAATGTTATCTCAGATGGATGATGGGATTAATGATGGTTAAGAAAAATAGAGGCTAAATTAAGGATTATTGTTTCAGAATTTACCCACTAACATATAATAGTAGAAATTTTTGATTAGAGTTTAATTATGACCAAAATTGGAGAAAAGCCAAAGACTTTAAACTTAGCTCACATGATTAATCCTGTGATTGTACCTGAATCTTCCGATTTGTTTGTGGCACAACCAATAACTTTTCAGACTATGAAAAATGCTCAAGCTCAGGCACAAGGAAAAGTTAATGTTACTTTATATTCAACTCAGTATCCTGAAGATGAATCTATAGTTCCTGATGGTTTTGTGAAAACTCCAAATTTGGAAACTTCTGTGCTGGATGTGGGAAAATTTGCAGTTCCTAGAAAATTGCCATTAATTAAGGATATATTAGACAGACTGTATGAAGCTTCTCCAAATGCAGATTATTTAATTTATACAAATGTAGATATTGGTTTACAACCTCATTTTTATACAGACGTAGCTAAATTTATTGAACAAGGATATGATTCTTTTGTGATTAATCGACGGACTATATCTGATTCATATAAAAGTGTCGCAGATATACCTTTAATGTATGCTGAAAAAGGGGAGCGTCACCCTGGTCACGATTGTTTTATTTTTAAGAGAAGTTTATATCCGAAGTTCAATTTAGGTTTGGTTTGTATTGGTACTATCTGGATTGGTAAATGTTTTTATATAAACTGTTTATTAAATTCAGATAAGTTTGCTCAGTTTAAAGATTTATATCTTACTTTTCATGTGGGGGAAGACGGAAGTTGGAGGAAAAATAAGAAGAAATTTAAAGATTATACTTTGCATAATTCTCAGGAAATGATCAAGATAATGAGAAAATATGAAGAAATTCAGCAGCTTCCTTACGATCCTGTTTTTGAAAAATATTTGGCAATAGTTGAGCGGCTAGAACAAGAGCAAAAGTGGTATAACTTTATCATCAGAAGGCAGCGATTGGTTAAAAATTGGTTAACATCTTTACTAAATAATGGAAAGCGTTAAATTCACAATATTTATTGGTAATTAAAAATGTTGATATTTGGGAAATACCTGAATTTTTATGGGTATTTTAATAGTTGAGTTTCTGTTAGAACCCACATTCCGTACCACAAAATTCTGATTGCTAAATGCTAATAGCTGAATGCTTACTTAAACGCAAATAGTCAACTATGGACACAATAACAAAACAAAGATTAACTTTTGACAAATTTATAGAGAATTATCCTGATGATGGTAAGTTTTATGAATTGGTGAATGGAGAAATTGTGGAAATTAGGGTTACAAGAAACCATGATGATGTGGCAGACTTTATCGCTGATTCTTTTAAAGAAGAAATTAAACGTCTGAACCTAAATTATGTGGTGAAAAATACGGCGGTAATTAAAACTTTAACTGTAGATAAAGTTGAACAAGGAAGAAAACCTGATGTAAGTGTAATTAATCGGGATGTTTGGCGTGCTAACCGTGCTGCTTATGCTGCTTTAGACGAACCAATTCAATTAGCTGTAGAAATAGTTTCTACTAATTGGGAGGATGATTATGTTGATAAATTTGAGGAATATCAACGTTTAGGAATTTTAGAGTATTGGATTGTTGATTATTTAGCTATTGGTGGGAGAAAATATTTGGGAAAGCCGAAATTTCCGAGTGTATTTGTTTATATTTTAAATCAAGAAAGTCAATATAATATGACTCAGTTTAGAGGGAATGAAAAAATTGTGTCTTTGACTTTTCCAGAATTATCTTTAACAGCAGAAGAAATTTTAAATGCTTAATATCATTTTTCGGTTAATTAGTGATTTTATAATTGAGGAGCCATATCATTTCCATTAGTATTGTTTGTGTAAAAGGTTTGGAAATATTTAGGGTTTTCTGAAAAAGTATTTTTCAGGAACAGGGTAGTGGAGGAGTAGAGAGTACTTAGAAGAAACGAGGAATTATAGAAAAGATAATCGGAACAATTGTCAGAGTGATTTTTCTGCTATCCCCCTGCCTTTTATGCTAATATGAAAAATTATCAAGTTTAGTCACAAAGAAAAGTTAATATGACTTTATATTCAGCTCAGTCTCCTGAAAAAGTTTTAAACTTAGCTCACATAATTAATCCTGTGGTTGTACCTGAATCTTCTGATTTGTTTGTAGCACAACCAATAACTTTTCAGACTATGAAAAATGCTCAAACTCATGCCAAAGGAAAAGTTAATGTGACTTTATATTCAGCTCAGTATCCTGAAGATGAATCTATAATTCCTGATGGTTTTGTGAAAACTCCAAATTTGGAAACTTCTGTGCTGGATGTGGGAAAATTTTTAGTTCCTAGAAAACTGCCATTAATTAAGGATATATTAGACAGACTGTATGAAGCTTCTCCAAATGCAGATTATTTAATTTATACAAATGTAGATATTGCTTTACAACCTCATTTTTATACAGAGGTAACTAAATTTATAGAGCAAGGATATGATTCTTTTGTAATTAATCGACGGGCTATATCTGATTCATATAAAAGTGTCGCAGATATACCTTTAATGTATGCTGAAAAAGGGCAAGGTCATCCTGGTCACGATTGTTTTGTTTTTAAGAGAAGTTTATATCCTAAGTTCAATTTAGGTTTGCTTTGTATTGGTGCAGTCTGGGTTGGTAGGTGTTTTTATGTCAACTGTTTATTAAATTCAGATAAGTTTGCTGAGTTTAAAGATTTATATCTTACTTTTCACATTGGGTATGAAAGCCGTTGGAGAAATAGTAAATTAAATGATTATCGTTTTCATAATTTCCAGGAAATGAGCAAGATAATCAGGAAGTATAAAGAAAATCAGCAACCTCCTTACGATCCTTTTTTTGAAGAAACTTTGGCATTTATTGACAAGCGTGAGAAGGTAGAATTGAAATTAGCTGCTAAGCGAGAAAAAGATCAAAAGTGGTATAATCGCTTCATCAGAAAATTGAAGGGATTGGTTAAAGACTGGGTGTCTACTTTACTAAAAAATAGGAACGGTTAAATTCACAGATGAAGAACTTGCATAAAAATAAAGTACCAGCTATTACCAGCTCTAATGAAAAACTAAATCATCTTTAACCGTAGAATAGATTTTAAATGTTGAATAAATGATATTTATTCAACATTAATGAGAGGTTTTGATTCCAAGCCCTTACGTTTTTCTATTGACTTTTACGACCGCTCTAAATTTATTTAGAAGTAAATAATTTAAAGTAAGTAGAAACTAAAAATTCTTTGATAGGAATTGCTACAAAAGTAATAGGATTAATTGTGACAATAATTGTTCTAACATCTGCTTTTGCTAATTTTAATATCTGTTTTGCCACCCAATCAGCAGACATTATTCCGATGGGATTAAGATTACTTTTAAACGGACCTAATATTAATTTCCGAATCACACAGGGAGCATCTAATCTTCGTAAAGTAACTAAATCTCCAAGAGTTCTTTTTGTGAGTTCATATAGAGGACTAAATGCTGGAGAAACTTCTACTTCTGATGTGTTAACCCAGACTTCTTTACAGGCAATATCAGAATTTGTTCTGACAGTTTTAAGGAATATTTCTAACATTCGCCAGCTAGAAAAAGTATTAATTTCATAAGATTTAGCGATCGCTTCTGCTGTCTTGTCCCCATGTACATTAATGCCGTGATTTAAGACTAAAATATCTACTTTTTCAAATAAATCTGCTAAATTATTTTCTTGACTTACTTGCCAATTTATGGTATTAATTTCTAACTCTTCACCATCTATATTTAAGGTAATAGTTTGATTCCCAGAAGTAAGGGCAATTACTTTTGCACCTGCTTTGTGAAGATGTAGGAGAAGCGATCGCCCCAAACTGCCAGAAGCACCTGTAACAGCAATAGTTTTACCTTTGAGAGAAAGAGCTGTTCCCATAAGTTTATCTACCAGAGTCAGAGTGCCGCAAAAATAAGCATTTTGATTATCGAAGTGGTGTCGCCAATGATAAGAGCGGTTGATAAACCAATGGGCAGGAGGCTCGGAGAATGCACCTGGAAGATGATTGAGGTCTGTAAGTTGGTCAGCATTAGGAATACCAGTAGCACGAGCGATCGCTGGAAACAAGAAACTTAAAGTATAAACAACACCTGCTAAAGTAGCCCAATGATAAGAAGGCATCCAAACAAAAGTTATTACCCAGAGTAACAGACTAAAAGTCAACATGACCAGAGATTCTGGCACATCGTGATACCAAGTAGCTTTTTGATAAATCTCTGTACTGACAGGAGTCAAGTCTGGACGGAAAACACGATGATGCCAACCGTGCCATTTATACAAAGGCGACCAAACATGAGAAACCACATGATAAATATCTCGCACCAGTTCCACAAAAAATATAGAACCGAGAACCCAACAAATGTTAGCTATCCAAGGGTTGACCAGATAAAACTCCATAAACCTCACTATTAAATATATGAATATACTTTAAACTAGCACTATTTCATGGAAGTCAAAAGTCAAAACCGTTTCACGGAAGTCAAAAGTCAAAAGTCAAAAGTCAAAAGTAAGATTTTATAGGCTCAAAACTTTGACACTACAATAATTTCAGGAAATTATTTCACATCACCTTTTCACGGAAGTCAAAAGTCAAAAGTCAAAAGTAATATTTTACAGACCTACAAAACTTTGACACTACAGTAATTTCAGGAAATTATTTCACATCACCGTTTCACGGAAGTTAAAAGTCAAAAGTCAAAAGTAATATTTTACAGAAGTCAGGAGTCGTATGGGAATGGCTTCAATACCAGTTTTTAGGTCATAAATTCTCTTTTTTCTCAAATAGATATTTCCTGAAAAATCTTTTTATCGCACTTATTATTCGTAACATTCTTTTTTCAAATTGGTATAAAAGTATTGCTTTTCTGACAATAAGTCTAAACTTATACCAAATACACATCTTCAGAAAAGAGGGAACTGGGAACAGGGGAGAGTATGGAGAGATAGGAAAGTTTTTAGCGATTTATCGTATAAAAAAGTACATTTTTATTGAGATTTTATACTGAATAAAAGCGATCGCGTCAGCGGAACGGAGTTCTATCGCTCACCCCTTTGTTAAAAACATTCCCTTGTAATACCATTTCACTTTAAGGATGTCACAAATAGTTTCAGAGTTATAATGTCAAATAATCCGTTGAAACTCTTGAAACGTCAAAGTTTTCTGTCTATTAAATCTTACTTTTAACTTTTAACTTTTGACTTCCGTGAAACGGTATAAGCTCCCCCACTCCCCACTCCCCCACTCCCTACTTATTAGCAAAATAAGTATCAAAAATAGCTTTAGCAATTGGTGCCGCACCTACCGAACCGTAACCACCCTCCTCAACTGCAATTGCTACAGCGATTTCAGGATTATAAGCAGGTGCAAAGCCAATATACATCGCATTATCTGCTTGTCCTGGAAGTTCCACTGTGCCAGTCTTACCCCCAGATAGCGGGATAGTACCATCATTCAAACTCCGACCAGTACCTTTCCTCACAACATCAATTAATCCTTCGCGCACTGTATTAATAGTTGAAGGTTTCAGACCAGTTTTAATTGATTTAGTAGCTGCAGTCCCAGTTTGAGATGCCAATAAATGAGGTTGGACTCGATACCCACCATTAGCGATCGTACTGACCATCACCGATGATTCTAAGGGAGTTACCAACACCAAACCTTGACCTATACCCATAGTCACAATATCAGCAATATGCCAAGGTTCTCCATAAATCTCTTCTTTTTGTTTAGGAGTGGGAATCTGACCATGATTACCATCTATCCCCAATAGTTTTAAGTCAATACTGCCACCAATACCTAACTCTCGCCCCCACTTAGAAATTGCTTCCGGGCCAATCTTCACAGCCATTTGATAGAAAAATGTATTGCTACTGTAGGCTAAAGCATCCCTAAAACCAATTAACCCATAACCTCCACTATGTTCATTAAAAGTGATGCCACCAATAGTGACAGCATTATAAGTTCTCACTCTGGAGTTAGGAGAATACTTACCAGACTGGAGTGCTGCAACAGAAGTCACAGGTTTGAAAGTGCTTCCTGGTGGATAACCCTGGAGCGCGCGATTCAAAAAGGGCTTACTTGCACCTTGCAGACGTTGCCATTCTGAGGTTGTCATTTTGCCAGTAAATAGGCTAGGGTCAAATGTAGGTCCGCTTGCCATTGCTAAGATTTCTCCTGTTTTGGGATTGATGGCAACTGCAGCACCCCGACGGTTTCCGAGGGCTTTTTCTGCTGCTTTTTGAATATCAAGATCGATAGTTAATTTCACTGGTTTGCCTGAAGTCGGATTTTGGACTCCCAGTTCCTGGATTTCGTTACCTTTAGCGTCAACTTCAATCAAACGATTACCCCAAACTCCCTCCAAGGTAGAATTTGCGGTACTTTCTATTCCCATTTTACCAACGATCATTCCCATTGGGTATTTGGAGTTAGATGTCAATTCTTCTTTGGTTGCTTCGCCAGTGTATCCAATCAGATGAGCTGCTAAACTGCCATTAGGATAGTGGCGGATATTTTCGGTACGCACTTCTAACCCTGGTGTTTCACCAGCTTTTTCTGCTAATGCTATGAAGGTAGTGGGATCGAGATTAGAAAGGATTCTAACTGCTAGGGGTGAATCATAACCAACCTCTTCTAACTTGTTGATAATATCGCTGGCGGAAATGTTTAAAATTGAACTTAATTCGGTTGCAACCTGTGACCACTCTGTAGGTGAGTATTCTTGAGGCCACAAATATACGGAGCGAGAGAGCTGGTTACTCGCTAAAATTTTACCTTTGCGGTCGTAAATTGTGCCACGACTCGCTGCTACTGGTACTAGACGAATGCGGTTGTTTTCTGCACGTTCCCGGTTATACTCTCCCTGAATTAATTGTAGTTGTACTACACGATAAGCATTGATGCCAATTAAGCTGGTAATTATTAGCATCATTGTTAATGTTTGCACAAAGCGACTGCGTTTCGATACAATTTGTTGCGCAGCATTTCTGGCAACGTAAGGAAATTTAGAATATAAACTAATATCTTGGGTCATTATTATTGCATAAGTATTTTATTCTCCTCTTCTTCACACCCTGCATTTAATCCGGAATATTAATCACTTTTAGTAGATGTATTTTTTAAGATTGTGATTAATTACTATTTATTTAATTATATATTAAATAATTATAGTTTGCGGTAAGCTTACCACATTTTGCTATAAGTTAAAGATGAATATTTATAGAAGTTGGCATTACTATATTTGATATATCAAAAACTGAAAAATAAGACAAAGAAAGATTTTGATTTCTTCTGATATAAGACTCTACAAAAAAGGGTGCATCTCATATTTGCAAAAATACTTTTTTCCTATGTATCTGCTGTTGCCTGTTCCCTAAAAGAGATAATTTTTTATTTATTATCCCCTTATTTCGGTAATAATTAATAATTAATTTTTGTTTGTATCTCATTAACTCGAGAACTGCTGTAATTGAAAATTATGAGACTTAAAGTTAAAAAGTTAGATGAATTAGCAATTGTTCCTTATTATGCACATCCACAAGATGTAGGATTGGATTTATTTTCTATTGATGAGTTAACTATTAATCCTGGAGAAAACCAATTAATTTGCACAGGTATTTCTATGGAATTACCATCAGGAACAGAAGCACAAATTCGTCCTATAAGTGGGTTGGCTTTAAAACATAAAATTACAGTTTTAAATACTCCTGGAACTATAGATGAAACTTATCGGGGAGAAGTCGGAATAATTTTAATTAATCATGGTAAAAATTCCTTTCAAGTCACGCGAGGAATGAAAATAGCTCAAATGGTTATAGCATCAGTTTTATCTGTTAAGGCAGAAGAAGTTGATGAATTAAGTACAACAGAAAGAGATATTAAAGGATTTAGTTCTACAGGATTATGACAAAGGAGCCAAAGGGTACAACTTCTGAGTTGATAAAACAGCCAGTTGTTGATAGGGGAGTGAGTTTAGATGATGCTTCAAATGATTTTAAATTTGCTGCTGCTGTGGCTGAGTATGGAATGATTTTGCGAGATTCTGAATATAAAGGTGATGCTAGTTTTAATCAAGTGTTGAAGTTGGCAAATGAGTCGAAGGGTTTAGATTTAGAAGGTTATCGGAGTGAGTTTATTAATATGGTTGAAAGTAGTCAGAAATTGATGGAGAAAAAGTAGATGACGAATTTTAGGTAAAAGTTTCCTCATCTTAGATTAATAATACCAAAATTTTCGGTTTTTATCCCGCTACTCCCTTGAAAAGAAAGTGCGGGATTTTTTGATTAGGGTATTAATTGACTGGAGTTTAGACTAAATTTTAGGGTCTTCAGATAATTTGCTCAGAAGCAATGAATACTTGAAACTCAGAACCCTTGGAGAATATAAGGGGTGCAGATGTTTTCAATGCTGTTGATTATTTTTCTTTTTTGGCGAGGCAAGGGTAAAGCTGACATTATTCAAACTATTCAAAAAGTCTTTCCAGGGCACAATTAACCCATAGCACCCTAGTGGATAATTGACTGAAAAGTCTTTGCAATGCTGATTTAGAACCGGACATGATATAATTAATCATTTATGGATAAGAATTGATTTTATTTTGGATTTGAAGAAGGAGAAAGTTTTTTGGTCGCGTAAGCGGAACGGAGTTCTATCACGCTCTTATGCGGACATGATATTACTCCCCTACTCCCCTACTCCCCCACTCCCCTACTCCCCCACTCCCCTACTCCCCCACTCCCCTACTCCCCTACTCCCCTACTCCCCCACTTAAGAAATAATCTCCATGTTGTAAGCTTTGACTTTACTATCAATTCCTGTAATATCTGTCCCGACAACAACAGCATTAGCTCCTAAATTCATAGCTTTTTTTGCCATTGTGGGAGAAGCAATACCTCCTTCACAAATTGCTGGCACTTCTAAGTTTTCTACTATCTGTTTTAACAACTCAAAACCAGGAGGAGATTTGCCGATTGTTTGCTCAGTATAACCATACAGAGTAGTGGCAACAAAATCCGCACCTACTTCTACAGCTAGTTGTGCTGCTTCTATAGTATCTACATCGGCCATTACTGGTTTTCCTAATTCATTATGAATACGAGTAATTAATGTTGCTAAAGTTTCTCCTCCCGGACGTTTTCTGGCCGTAGCATCAACAGCAATAATATCTGCTCCAACCTTGGCGATCGCTTCTGCATCTGAAAATTGGGGCGTAATATAAACTTCAAATCCTGGTATTTGTTGCTTCCACAAACCAATAATTGGTTGAGTAATTCTCTGTCGCACTGCTCGAATATGGGATGGGGTATCTATTCTCACTGCTGAAGCTCCCTGATTTATAGATGCTTGTGCCATAGCTGCAATAACTTCTGGATGATGTAAAGGGGAGTCAGTAGGAGCTTGACAAGAAACGATTAAACCTTGTGGTAATGATATATCGGAATATTTATTAGTCATGGTTAAATAATTATTTTGTCTAGATGTTAGAGCTAATTTATATAGCAGGGAACAGTGGCAAAAGCTTTTCTCTATCTCAGGTTCATCATCAGTCTATGTCAAACACCAACTCGTTCCTTGCTATAGGTTATAAGTAAATGAATAGAGATTTTAAAGCCATTTTTTGGTAAGCATTCAGCTATTAGCAGTCAGCTATCAGCAATTAGTAATGAATAATTACTTCTAGGATTTAGCCAGGGGACTTGTCAGCAACTTTTTATTCTTTCTCAATTTCAAAGGTTGCTTTTACCTTCCCTAAAATTAATAGCTGATAGCTAATAGCTGACGGCTGAATGCTTACATTTTTTGTAGTAAGATTTAACTCTGACTAAATTAGTAAAGCTTTTACATAAAACTAAAAACAATAGCTGATAGCTGATAGCTGACCGCTGAATGCTTACGTCAGTAAGTCTATCATTTTACTCAATAAATGTTCGAGATTAATTGGTTTAGTCAAACATTCATCTGCACCAACAGTATAACAATATTCCCGGTCTATTTCTGTATCAAAAGTAGTTAATATCAGAATTTTTGGATTTTCACTACTATTTGTTGTGCGTAACTGCTGGATAATTTCCACACCATCCATTCCTGGTAATTGCATATCTACAATTACAGCAACAGGTTGCAACAAAATAGTTTGCTCCACTGCTGTAGAACCTTCTATTATCCATACAACTTTTAATCCTGCTGCTGTCAAAATATCGCAAATTACTGTAGCAATATCTTCTTCTTGCTCAATCAATACTACGCTACCTTGCAAGGATAAAATATTAGATGAATTTTCTTCTTTTTGTGTTAATTCTTCGTTTTTTAATGAGAGTGTTTGTGCTGGTAATTTTACTGTAAAAGTAGAGCCAAAATTAACAGCAGATTCTACTTCAACAATTCCGCCATGAAGTTCTACTAATTGTTTTGTTAAAGCCAGACCTAAACCCGTACCACTTTGCTGACGATTATAAGGAGAATCTAGTTGTTGAAATTTCTTAAATAATAATGGTTTTTGCTCTTCAGAAATTCCTATGCCAGTATCTTCTACTTGAAAAATTGCTGTATTTTTGTCTCTGATAACTTTAAGTATGACACTCCCCCCACTAGGAGTAAATTTAATTCCATTACTGAGAAGATTAAAGAGAATTTGTTTAACTCGCCTTTGGTCGGCAGTAAATATATCTATTTGTGGATTTATTGTTTGTTCTAAAGTTAATTTTACTTCGTTTTTTTCTGCTTTTTCTCTAAAAGTTTGCCAAAGTTCATAACTTAATTTAGAGAGAGAAAAATTACCGATATTTAAAACTGCTTTGCCAGCTTCTACTTGAGATAAATCTAGAATATCATTGATTAATTCTAGGAGATGTTCGCCACTATCATGGATTATTTGTAAATAATCTCTTTGCTTTTGTATTGGTATTGTTTTAGCTCCTCTATTGCCATAAGACCATCGTAAAAGAGTTGAAGAAATACCAATAACACAAGTGAGAGGAGTGCGTAATTCATGGCTCATTGTGGCCAAAAATTCACTCTTAGTACGATTAGCTGATTCTGCTGCTTGTAGAGTATCATAAAGGTCTTGAGTCCGCCGAGCCACTTGCTTTTCTAAAGTTTGTTTTTGCTTTTGCAATTCTTCATATAATTGAGCTTGGTAAATAGCGATCGCTAAGTGTTCTGCTATTTCTTTGAGAAATCTTTTTTCATTATTTTGCCACTCTCGAATGGAACAGTGATGGGCAATTAATAATCCCCATAATTGTCGATTGACTATAATTGATACTACTAATTTAGCTTTGACTTGATGTTGTTGCATCAATTCTACTAAACAAGGAAATTTACCATAAACTACTTCTGTATCAGCTATAGCATGAACAAATGTTTTACTATATTTCATGATCGAGTTATGGGGAGGAAAAAAGCAGTTTTCTCCTTCACTTAAACCTAATACTGAAGAAGTTTTTTCAGATGCTAATGCTTCATATTTAACAGTACCTTTTCTTTGATTTTCTGTTGTAATATTATTTGTTTGATTTGTTAATGATAAGGAACAATCAAATTGATAAATCAATAATCTATCAACTTTAATCAATTTTTGAACCTGTTCTACAGTCGTTGATAAAATTTCTGGTAGTTCTAAACTTTGACGAATTTTAGTTGTGACTTGATTCAGAAGTATCTCTTGTTCTAGCTTTTGGTTTAGAGCTTGCTCAATAGGCTTACATACTAATGGATATTGTTGATTATTCAGTATTGAATCTGAGACCGATAATTCATAAATATCAACTCTTGAATCATCTCTTGAAAGTAAATTTGATGTCTGAGAATAAGATTTTTTTTCCTTTATTTTTTGACTACTTGTTTGCTCTGAAATAGAATCTATATTTTCATTATAAGTCAATAATTTTAGTAATTTCCAGGTAAATTCATCCTGGAGATTTGCATTATTGACCTTAAGGTTATTTATTTTAGATTTAATTTGAGAGGCGATCGCTGAGTTACTATTGTCTTCCTCTATAATATTCAAAACCTGGTATACAAAAAGTGTTATTGCCTCTGGGTCAAAAGTTAAACCTACATTAAATTTGAAATTTCCCACGTTTTCCCTTGAAAAAGGAAAGGTAAAAGAGTTAGATTGGGGATTATAATATTTCTGCGTGCCTTCTTTCTCCTGACTTTGATTATCTGATGACTCCTTGAGTATTGTGCCCCACAAAAGTCCATTAAACTCCCCTGAAATAACTACTGTAAATTTTAGGTCTGGGAATTTATGACGTTGAGTGGTCGCAAGTATGTCTTCCGTAATTAATATGGTCTTCAATCCTTGAGTTGTTTGTTGCAATAACTGACTTAAAAGCTCAAGGGTATTTAAAGGTAAAATTAAGTTTGGTTTTGCAGGTGGAAACTGTGCATCCCCGGTGATTTTGGATAAAATGGCCATAAGAATATTCCGGACCAGGACAAAGAGTATTGCTTATGTAATTATTAAGCTTTTTTTTAGATTTTAGATTATTTAATCTAACTGTAAATCGATCTAGATTAACATATTCTCATAGCATATTTTTTCATACTGCTAATTCTTAATTATTGTCAATAACCGAAAAATTCTGGTCAATAGCCTGCCCTTTTAAGGGGATAAAAAGCTGTCGGTCTTCGGAGCTTCCTGTAGGGTGGGATGGCGAGGTTTCGGAGCCATATCCATTAGACCAAAAGAAAGAGAATATTTCAGATTTCAAGCCTCCTTATTGCAGAGGTACTGATAACTGATAACTGATAACTGATAACTGAAATGACCAACCTAGTTCAGCTTAAACTCTATTCCACTGTCGGAAACTTGCCTTTCCATGATTTTCAAGTTAATACTACTGCTTTAGGAAAAATAGTAGCAGAAAAATTTCGACAACAACCAGAATTACCAGGAGTTATCATTACAAAAGGTACAAAAATGTGGGGTATGATTTCCCAAGTCAGATTTTTAGAATATATGAAATTACCAGAAAATAAAGAGTTATATTCTAGACAACCTATTAGTGAATTGTTAGATTTCCTTGGCACTCCTCCTCTAGTTCTTTCTGAAAATTTTCAAATTAATGCGGCAGTACTAACTGCTCTAAATAGACCCAAAAATTATGTTTACGAGCCAATAATTATAGTGTTGTCTAATGGCAACTTAAGATTAATAGATTTACATGATTTACTCTTGGCACAATCGGAACTTTTAGTAAAGGCGTACAAAATGATTCAAGACCGAACGGAGAAATATCAATCAGAAATTCCCGAATTATTTTCTCAAGATGAGGATAATGATGATGAAGTTACTGGTTTGCTGTTAGAGTCAAAATCTTTGATTGACCAAATTAAAAACAAACTCAAAAAGTGAGATAATAAATCAAACTAACTGATAGAAAAAAAAGGCTGATTTTTGATCTATTATTTCAATACGATCTAATTTTTGTCTAATAAACTTAGCAATTACCTTAACCCAAACCCAAAAATAGTTATAGCTTAAAACAAATTCAATCTTTGTTGAAAATTTAGTATTGCAATCCTCAAAGCGATTGTTTATATAGCATCAAATCCGGTTAAACAGTTATAGAATGGTTAAGTCAGGAGGAGAGAGAATTACAAAGATGAGCATAGTTATGACGATTGGAGAATTTTTTTATGTTCAATAAAACAGATTTGATATAATATCTAGGAATTGGGGAAAAAGGGAAAGCTAGAAAAAATAAATTGAAAATAAGTTAGAAAATTTGCAACCGGAAATATAGGTGAGAAACCTGTCAGTGTTGATGATTGATGAATGTCATCTTCTTTGGAGATATCTCTTAGGTTATATTTGGGGAAGATATAGATAAAAGCATAGAAGTTCCTATAAATGAATGGGGGAGTGAGGGGAGTAGTAAATATAAGAATAATATACACTTACGGGCTAACAATCGCTCAAAACGTTATTGAATTCTACTAATTACTTAATTATTGAAGTCTTACCGAATAATTAATAATTAATAATTAATAATTAAATAATTCGCGCCTTGAAGCCTCTCCTTTTAAGGGGAAAAAAAGCGGTCGTTAGCGTAGCGCACCCGTTGGGTGGGATGGCGAGGTCCCCTCGCCATATCCAATCGACCAAGACAGCGGTCGTTAGCGCAGCGCACCCGTTGGGTGGGATGGCGAGGTTTCCTCGCTGTCCGACCATCGACCAAGAAAAGAAAATCTTCCTTATATTCAATCCTCTCAGTTTTAACCAGAGGTAATTATCAATTATCAATTATCCATTATCAATTAATGAAATAAGTATAGCATTCTTTTTGAGAAATGGTATTAGATTATCAAACTAAAGAATTTATAGTGAAAGAATATTCCTGTGGAAAGACAGAAAATACTATCGATTTTCTCAAGCATTTACAAAGCAAAATATCGGGAAAAAGATGAGTGATATTTTGGGATGGTGCAACTGTTTAATGACTCTCAATAATTTCGAGAATATTTAAGTAAAATTAATCAAGATGTATTCGAGGAAGAATGGTTGATAATTTGTATAAAATTTGCTCCTAATGCTCTGGTTCAAAACCCAGTAGAAGATATGTGCTTGCAAGAAAAAAGGTTTATTAGGCAATTTGATCATCTTTGCAGTTCCTTTAAAATAGTAAAATGGCTATTCAATTTTTTTGTTGATGGTCAAATATTCGATTTTCCTAAACTTTTTCAGTATGGATTTTTGCCACAATGTATTTAGGATTGCTATATAATATTCAGATTATTTACAATAGTCTATTAATGCAGTAAACTAAACTTAAGATATAACAAGGAATGAAGAGTTGCTAAGTCATCGGAATCTGTGGAAGATAGCTCTTAATAAATTAGAATTTAAGCATCATAGTAAACTATACTCTAAACACAGAATTGGTAGTCTGATACCTTTAATAATAAATGTCTAGATCTATAAGTTTAAATTTAGGAGAAATACAATGAAGTTACCAACTTTTCTAATAATAGGAGTACAGAAGGCAGGAACTACATCCGTCTATGGATATTTAAAGGAACATCCCCAAGTTTATATGAGTCCCATTAAGGAAACAAATTTTTTCGCTACAGATTGGGAAAACAAGACACAAAAGGCTCCAGATACAGGAACAAGAAAAAGAATTAATAGTTGGGAAAGGTACTGTGAACTTTTTATGAATGTAACAGATGAGATTGCTATAGGAGAGGCATCTCCTAACTATCTTGTTAACTATGAAACTTCATCGGAAATGATTCAACGTTATGTTCCTGATGTGAAAATGATTGCTATATTGAGAAATCCTGTAGACAGAGCTTATTCTGATTATTTAATGCACCTTCGTGATGGGATAAATGTGGGAAAAGTTAGGTCTCTAAGCGAACAAGTTAAATTCCGTGCAGATAGTTCTTCAACAATCAAGAAAGGATTATATTATTCTCCTATCAAACATTATTTTGATACTTTCGACCGGGAACAATTAAAAATTATTCTCCATGATGATTTAACTAAAGATTCTTTAAAAGTTATGCAAGAGATTTATAGATTTATTGGGGTAGATGATACATTTAATCCTGATACTTCAAAGCGTAGTCAAAGTGCGGCTGTACCTAAGAATCAAACATTGAATAATTTATTGCAAACAAAAAATCCAGTGAGGACAGCTATTTCATCAACGCTCAAAGTATTAATGCCTTTAGAAATGCGGCAGAAATTACGCTCTAGTATAATTAAGTTAAATTCAGCAGGAAAAGAACTCAAGCCTCTTTCTTCAGAAGAGCGTAAATTATTAACTGAATTCTACCGTGAAGATATTATCAAGTTACAAGATTTGATTGACAGGGACCTTTCATCTTGGTTGGTATAGCAGGGTAAGCATTTCCTACGGAATGCTGCGCAAACAGCATTCAGCACTCAGCACTCAGCTATCAGCTTTACTACCTTTAAGAGGTTGTCTGAGAAGTCCCATTTGCTACATCGCTCGCCCCCGCGCATCCCCCGTTCAACAAAAAGCGAAGCAACATCTGGCTTCCCATCGTTCAAAAGCGAAGCATCTTCTGGCTTCCCCCTTTCCAAGGGGGACGGGAGAGGGATTTCCAAGGGGGACGGGAGGGGGATTAATAAAGGGGGACTAGAGCAAGCAAATTGACTCTTGTTCCCCCCAAAGTTGGCTTGCTCGGGGGGGCAAAATTCAGTATCAAAAAACTTTTCAGATATCCTCATAAAGGAGAAAAAAGCAATTTTATCAAAGATCAATTTGAAAAACGCTGTAAACTACAATTTGTAGAGGTGAATGGTATTCACCCTCGCTATATGTATGGTTTCTGCCTAAGTCCTGTAGATGTTGTGATGGTGATAAATCAGGTGCTGAAAACTACAACGTCTTAGTTTTGCCATCTTGTAGATTTTGTGGTGGTGAAAAATCAGGCACTGAAAACTACAACGTCTTAGTTTTGCCATCTTGTAGATTTTGTGGTGGTGAAAAATCAGGCACTGAAAACTACAACGTCTTAGTTTTTCAATCTAATAACTATTATATGATTTTTACTAAAATGGTATTCTAGCACGTTACTGAAATACTGAAAAAATTTCTAGCTAAGGGATAGGGTGGTTATCTATCAGAATTTTTTGTAGGTTGGGTTGAAGTAAGAAAGTTCTGACGGTTATGGAAAATCAATATTTATATCAGGCACTGAAAACTACAACGTCTTAGTTTTGCCATCTTGTAGATTTTGTGATGGTGAAAAATCAGGCACTGAAAACTATAACGTCTTAGTTTTGCCATCTTGTAGATTTTGTGATGGTGAAAAATCAGGCACTGAAAACTATAACGTCTTAGTTTTGCCATCTTGTAGATTTTGTGATGGTGAAAAATCAGGCACTGAAAACTACAACGTCTTAGTTTTTCAATCTAATAACTATTATATGATTTTTACTAAAATGGTATTCTAGCACGTTACTGAAATACTGAAAAAATTTCTAGCTAAGGCATAGGGTGGTTATCTATCAGAATTTTTTGTAGGTTGGGTTGAAGTAAGAAAGTTCTGACGGTTATGGAAAATCAATATTTATATCAGGTGGTGAAAACTACAACGTCTTAGTTTTTCTGGCGTTGTAGATTTTGTGATGGTGAAAAATCAGGCACTGAAAACTATAACGTCTTAGTTTTTCTAGTGTTGTAGATTTTGTGGTGGTGAAAAATCAGGCACTGAAAACTACAACGTCTTAGTTTTTCTGCTGTTGTAGATTTTGTGGTGGTGAAAAATCAGGCACTGAAAACTATAACGTCTTAGTTTTTCAATTTACTCACTATTATATGATTTTTACTAAAATGGTATTCTAGCACGTTACTGAAATACTGAAAAAATTTCTAGCTAAGGCATAGGGTGGTTATCTATCAGAATTTTTTGTAGGTTGGGTTGAAGTAAGAAAGTTCTGACGGTTATGGAAAATCAATATTTATATCAGGTGGTGAAAACTACAACGTCTTAGTTTTGCCATCTAGTAGATTTTGTGATGGTGAAAAATCAGGCATTAAAAACTATAACGCCTTAGTTTTGCCATCTAGTAAGTAGGTTGCCTCTAGAAATCAGGCACTGAAAACTACAACGTCTTAGTTTTGCCATCTAGTAGACTTTGTGATGGTGAAAAATCAGGCATTGAAAACTATAACGTCTTAGTTTTGCCATCTAGTAAGTAGGTTGCCTCTAGAAATTAGGCACTGAAAACTATAACGTCTTAGTTTTTTCATCGAGTGGCGTGACACGCCTAAAATGTTGCAATAGCAATAGTAGGAGGGGGTTCCACATTAAATTAATTGCTCAACATTAAATTTAAATGAGCCTGCCCTCCCTCCTTTTGCTGCCTCTAGAAATCAGGCACTAAAAACTATAACGTTTTAGTTTTTCAATCTACTCACTATTATATGATTTTTACTAAAATGGTATTCTAGCACGTTACTGAAATACTGAAAAAATTTTTGAGGCAAAACATAGGGTGGTTATGTATAAGCATTTTTTGTAGATTGGGTTAAAGTAAGAAAGTTTTGAGGGTTGCGGAGAATCAATTTTTGTCTTTGTAGGTATTATGGTGATTATAAAAATTATTTTATTGAGCTATGACTTCTCCTAAAACAAATAAACATAATCAGATACCAGCATATTTTCAAAAAAAAATACAAGTAGCTAAGGATAACAAACTTAATAAATTAGATTTAAATTATGTCTATTATAGTAGAAAATTAACTGAATTCCCTACTGATATTTGTAAATTATACCAGTTAGAATTATTATTTTTGAGAGGTAATATATTAACAAGTATACCAGAATCAATAACTAAACTTTCCAATTTAACTAAGGTTGATTTAGGTGGCAATCAATTAACAAGCATCCCGGAATCAATAACTAAACTTTCCAATTTAATTTGGCTTAATTTAAGTGGTAATCAATTAACAAGCATTCCGGAATCAATCTCTAAACTCACCAATTTAACCCATCTTGATTTAAGTGATAATCAATTAAAAACTATCCCAGAATCAATCTCTAAACTCACCAATTTAACTCGGCTTAATTTAAATTATAATCAATTAAAAAATCTCCCTGAATCTATCACTCAACTTACCAATTTAACTTGGCTTGGTTTAAGAGGCAATCCCCTAGAAACTCCACCAATAGAAATTGCTGAAAAAGGGATAGAAGCAATCATAGAATATTTCCAACAAATAAAAGCAGAAGGAACAGATTATATCTATGAAGCCAAATTACTAATTATTGGAGAAGGTAGCGCTGGTAAAACAACTCTAGCTAATAAAATTCAAAACCCAGACTATCAACTACAAGAAGAAGATACCACCAAAGGAATTGAAGTTGATTACTGTAATTTTAAGACAAAAAATCAACATAACTTTCAGATGAATATTTGGGATTTTGGCGGACAAGAAATTTATCATGCTACTCACCAATTTTTTCTGACCAAACGCTCGTTATATATTCTTGTGGCTGATACTCGTAAAGAGGATACAGATTTTTATTATTGGCTGAACATAGCAGAATTGTTGAGCGATAATAGTCCTTTATTAATTATCAAAAACGAAAAACAAGAACGGAAACGAGAAATTAATCAGAGAGCATTACAAGGTCAATTTTCTAATATCAAAGAAATTTTAGCTACTAATTTTGCTACTAACCGAGGATTAGAAAAAATTAGAACAGACATCCAACATTACATCAGTAATTTACCTCATATTGGCAGTGCCCTTCCTAAGACTTGGAAAAAAGTCCGTGAAGTATTAGAAACAGATGGTCGTAACTATATTAGTTTGACAGAATATTTATCTATTTGCGAAGAGAATGGCTTTAAGAAACGAGAGGATAAATTACAATTAAGTGGTTACTTACATGACTTAGGAGTTTGTCTTCATTTTCAAGATGACCCCTTATTAAATAAAACAGTTATTCTCAAACCAGAATGGGGAACAGCAGCAGTTTATAAAGCACTAGATAATCCGCAAGTTTATGATAATTTTGGCAAATTTACCAAAGATGATTTAACAAATATCTGGCATGAAGATAAATATGCCAATATGCACGACGAATTACTGCAATTAATGATTAAATTTAAACTTTGCTATAAAATTCCTGGTACTTCTCAAACCTATATTGCCCCTCAACTACTAACAGAAGCTCAACCAGAATATGACTGGGATGAAAATAATAATTTGATTTTACGTTACACTTACGAATTTATGCCCAAGGGAATAATTACTCAGTTTATTGTGGCGATGCACAAGGATATTGAGGAGCAAAAATATGTATGGAAAAGTGGAGTTATTCTCAAGAAAAATGAAGCTAGAGCAGAAGTGATTGAATATTACGGTAAGAGAGAAATAAAAATTAGAATTTCTGGGCAACAAAAACGGGATTTAATGACCATTGTTACTCACGAATTAGATAAAATTCATGGTTCCTATAATAATCGACTCAAATACAACAAACTAATTCCTTGTAATTGTACAACTTGTAAAAATACTCAAAATCCTCACTTCTACAAATTTGAGAAATTAAACGAATGGAAAAGTAATGGAAGACAAAAAACTAACTGTGATAATTATCCCTATAATGAAGTTGATATCCGAAGTTTAATTGATGATGTAATAGATAGTGGTATGAGTAGGGAATTTTTCCAAGTTAGCCATCCTAGAAACTATACAATAAATAATAGTAGTGGCTCAGTAATACATATTAATGATAATCAGGTTATTGGCAGTCAAACTATGACTCAAAAAGTTGTCAATGACCAAAGTAGGAAAATTGAAAATCAAGATGGAAATGTTACGGGGAATTTATTGGGTGATCAGAGTAATATCGCAGCTAAAGTCACAGGAAATTCTCCTCAACCAGAAACAGAGAAACCCAATAAACTTGGATTTTTAGAAGATGAAAAAATTCTCAACGACCAAAGTAGGAAAATTGAAAATCAAGGTGGAAATGTGATGGGGAATTTATTGGGTGATCAGAGTAATATCGCAGCTAAAGTCACAGGAAATTCTCCTCAACCAGAAACAGAGAAACCCAATAAACTTGGATTTTTAGAAGATGAAAAAATTCTCAACGACCAAAGCAGGAAAATTGAAAATCAAGGTGGAAATGTTACGGGGAATTTATTGGGTAATGAGAGTAATATCACAGCTAAAGTCACAGGAAATTCTCCTCAACCAGAAACAGAGAAACCCAATAAACTTGGATTTTTAGAAGATGAAAAAATTCTCAACGACCAAAGCAGGAAAATTGAAAATCAAGGTGGAAATGTGATGGGGAATCTATTGGGTGATCAGAGTAATATCGCAGCTAAAGTCACAGGAAATTCTCCTCAACCAGAAACAGAGAAACCCAATAAACTTGGATTTTTAGAAGCTGAAAAAATTCTCAATGACCAAAGTAGGAAAATTGAAAATCAAGATGGAAATGTTACGGGGAATTTATTGGGTAATGAGAGTAATATCACAGCTAAAGTCACAGGAAAGTCTCCTCAACCAGAAACAGAGAAACCCAATAAACTTGGATTTTTAGAAGATGAAAAAATTCTCAACGACCAAAGCAGGAAAATTGAAAATCAAGGTGGAAATGTGATGGGGAATTTATTGGGTGATCAGAGTAATATCGCAGCTAAAGTCACAGGAAAGTCTCCTCAACCAGAAAAACACAAATCCAAATTTTTTGGATTTTTAGATTTCTTGACTTGGATGCAGAATGGGCAAATTCTTTACTACTTAGGTTCTGCTATTCTTGGAGTTATTTTGCTGATTATTTATCCTAAGTTATTTCCCTCCGGGTTTCCTAAATTGGTAGAGAAAATTCAAGATATATTTCCAGCTCCGCAAGTAGAAAAAGGATTCGATAACAATCAGTAATATTACAGCGGGTTCCACCTTGGTAAGGTACACCCCGAAGCGAGCAAGATGCTCGCACTGGGAACATTTAATTTTTCATATCTGTACTTCATAAGACAACTGTTTAATTTGACTCTGAATTTCTGGTGAAACTTCTCCCAATAATCGCCGAATAGGTAATTATTAATTATTAATTATTAATTGTTGAACCCATCTTTCACATTTCCCGCTAAAATTTGTTCAGTTGCACTATCAATTTTTTGGCGTAATTCCTCTAGTTGACTATCAACTTCATTATGATATTCAGCTAAAATAATAATTTCAATTTTTTGACCTGCTGCAAATGGCAAATCTGATAAAAATAATTGCTGAGGATTATCAATTATTATAGATTTTTTGAAGCATTCATCGGTTTAATTAACTCCTTAATATTAGGCATTTAAGATGATAATTGTAGAACTTTAATCAAACATTTGCTAAGGTTGAATCTCGAATAAAACTACTTGCTTTAATGATTTCTCAAGCTATTTCAGATCAAATACGCTTACTTTGGAGAATAAGGTTCTAAAAGAGGCAAAAACTCCTAATTTGCTAGAGTTTAGTGAGTAAACCTCTACAGTATTGAATTGTACCAATACTACCAGATTTGATATCATTCAATTCTACCGTAATATTAGGACTAAGTTCAACACTGGTAAATTCTGTTTGCAAAGCATTTCCGCAGGAAAAACTCAGTCAAAAATTACTTCTAACTTCTGACTTTATATAAAATGGAGCGTTATGACAGGTTGTTAAATGCTTTTCATAGTCTAGATTTTAGCGATCTAACGCACCCTAAAAATCGAAAGTTAGATTTTTAATTTTTTACTTTTAACTTTTAACTTCTCTTACTTTTGACTTTTGAATCTTTAACTTGTCTTACTTTTGACTTTTGACTTTTGAATTTTTAACTTGTATTACTTTTGACTTTTGACTTTTGACTTTTGAATTTTTAACTTGTCTTACTTCTGAATTCTGACTTCTGAATTCTGACTTCATAGACGCTCGACTAGAATTAAAAATAGCAATTAACGCCACACCAACATCTGCAAATACCGCTTCCCAAATATTTGCCAACCCTGCTATTCCCAACAAAATAAACAACCCCTTTACTCCTATCGCAAAACCAATATTTTGCCAAACAATGCGACGCGTTTTCCTGCCAATTTGTATTGCTTCGGCAACCTTAGAAGGAGCATCGCTCATAATTACAACATCTGCAGTTTCAATTGCGGCATCTGACCCCATACTTCCCATGGCCATACCAACATCAGCACGGGCAATAACCGGAGCATCATTAATTCCATCACCAACAAAAGCAACTTTCCCATTATTTTTATGGAGTAATTTTTCAATGGCAATAACTTTACCTTCTGGCAATAATTCCGCTTGATAATCATCTAAACCTAAATTTTTTGCCACCCGTTGAGCAACAGTTTGATTATCTCCAGTTAACATTACAGTTTTTTCTACACCCAAACTTTTCAAAGATTTAATTGCCCGAGCAGCATCTAATTTAATTTGGTCAGATATTACGATATAACCAACATATTTACTATCAATTGCCAAATGAACTGCGGTATCTCCAATATCACAAATATCATGTTGAATATCTTCTAAATGTAGGAGACGCTCGCTTCCCGCAATAACTGTTTTATTACCAACTTTTGCCTTAATTCCACACCCGGCAATTTCTTCATATTCTGACACATCAGAATAATCAATTTTCCGAGAATTATATTTAGAAACTGCTTGAGCAATAGGATGATTTGATAAAGATTCAACCTTAGCTACTACTGCGATTAAATCTGGTTTAGTCAAGCCATTTTTTGTCACAATATCTGTCACCTGAAGTTTACCTTCTGTCAAAGTTCCAGTTTTATCAAAAACCACAGTTTTAATCGCAGCTAAATCATCTAAAAAAGTAGAACCTTTGACTAATATTCCTCGTTTTGCCGCTCCACCAACTCCACCAAAATAACCCAAAGGAATGCTAATTACTAATCCACAAGGACAAGAAACTACTAATACAATTAAAGCTCTATTTATCCAATCTGCATAAGTAGCACCGGAGATAAATAGAGGAGGCAGAAGAGCGATCGCTAAAGAAATAAAGACAACTACTGGAGTATAGTACCTGGCAAAAGTTGTCATAAATCTTTCAGTTTTAGATTTTTTAGTTTTGGCAGTTTCAACTAACTCTAAAATCCTGGAAATTGAAGATTCAGAAAATGGCTTAGTAACGTAAATAGTTAATACTCCAGTTTGGTTAACCATCCCTGCTAATATTGTTTGCCCAACTGTAAAATTTCTAGGTATTGATTCTCCAGTCAAAGCAGAAGTATCAACTTGGGAACTTCCAGAAATAATTTCACCATCTAAAGGGATTTTTTCTCCTGGTTTAACAACTATCTCACTACCAACTGCCACTATTTCAGGAGAGACTTTTTGTAGAGAATTATCAATTTTTAAATTGGCATAATCTGGACGAATTTCTAATAATGACTTGATAGAACTACGGGAACGTTTTACAGAATATTCTTGGAATGTTTCGCCAATTTGATAAAACAACATAACTGCCACTGCTTCCGGCAACTTATTAATAGCGATCGCTGCCAATGTAGCTACAGTCATTAAAAAATTTTCATCAAATATTCTACCTTTCAAAATATTTTTTCCAGCAGTAGTAAGTACAGTCCAACCACTATATATATAGATAGGAATAAACACTATATATTTTCCTATGCCATAGATATTATTTTGTAATTGTTGATAGAAAATCAAACCTAAAATATAGATAATAATGACGGGAAGTAGGGGTAAAATTTCCTGTTTTAAACTAGACCCTTGAATAGGTAGGTTAATATCAGTATGGTTTTCTTCATGGTGACAGCTACAACAATGAGAATGATTATGATTGATCATTTTTATGATGCTCCTCAAGCAAGACAATTTTTTATTGTAAATATTATAATCAATTCAATTCAAAATCAACCTATATATTATACCCTCTTGATAAATATTTGTTACAAATGCTAGAAATGATCAAGAAGGAAAAGGGAAGAAGGAAGAAGAAAAAAATTTTGAAAAAAAGGAAAAAACAATGGAAATAAATATCTAAAATGAATTAGACCAGCTATTTTTAACCATACCTGCTCGATATCTACCTTTTTGTAGCATTCTTTTTTCAAATTGGTATTATTTCTATTTGAAATACTCAACTAAAATTAATAGAAAAAATTTATAGAAAATAGGAAATAATAGTGAATAATCAAAAAAGGATAAACAATATTGGTAGTAGTGCACAAATAGCGATCTTCCCAAAAATAAACATAGTTTATCTGCACCTAAATAAAATTATTTACCTACTCCAATTCTATATAATAGACATCTCCAGAAAAGAGGGAACAGGGAGGAATAATTGATAATTTATGGGTAATAATTGATTTTATTTTTGATTTTTACCAGATGTCTAATAGACTTTTTGCAGAAGCAGGCAATAACTCTGGAAAGCAACAGCGGTGCGACCCCGCGACGACGACAGCTCCCTTGCGGAATGCTGACCAAGAGAGGGAAGGGGCACCAAGAGAGGCAACAGGGAAGAAAATTTATAAAAAAAGCATAAACAATGCTCTACCTTTGTAATTTCTACCAGATGTCTAATGTTTACAATATCAGGAACTTAGTCTTACAAAATGTGTAATTAATTTTGTGTACCTACTTAAATACTATTCCAATATAATTCAAATATATCATGTCCATTGGTATCATTTATGTAAACCCAAGGGCGAATATCTACAAGAAATTTAAGTTTTTTTCTTGCTCAATAGTCCTCCTTCCTCTTCCCTCTTCCTTTTCCCTTCTTCCTTCTTTAATTCTTTCTTTCAAATTTATACCAAACCTGCTGCTTGTAATGCTGCCCAAACTCTATTTGAACACATCTGTGGTGTTAGAGTCGCGATCGCCAACCACTGAATACCCAGAGGTCCGACTTCTGGGTCATCACTACTAAGATTAGTTGGTTTAGGTTCCACCCTACACTGATAGATAATATTTAAAGCATGAAGCATCTTCCCCTCTCCTTGAGGAAAAAATTTCTCTGCTATTGTTAGCAGTCGCTCTACTTGAAAATCAGTAATTCCTGTTTCTTCTCTAATTTCCCGTGCTAGTCCCTCCATCAGGGTCTCTTGTGGTTGGAGTCCCCCTCCTGGTAAGTCCCAACAATTAGGTTCTGGGTCTGTCATTTGATGCAGCAACAAAACTTGATTGTCTGCGACGAATAACCCCAATACTGCTACTCTCAATCTTACTTCTGTTTGCATTTATTCTAATTAATATCAACTCAACCTCTTTAAGATATTAAGTTGAAGTATAGTTATGTGAAGTCTCTCCCGTTAAATCTCGCGATTATAACGGGAGCTTCTAAAACAGAGATAATTGAACCCAAGTTTCAGAAGTTTCTTGCTTCTCAGGCTGACCAACGTCTAAGCCTCCACAAGCAGGCAAGATGATACCCACCTCGCATAATGCTTTATTTAATATGTTTCGTGCCGCGTTTTCATCTCTGTCTAAAACTATTCCACATTTAGTACAAGAATGAGTTCTAACTGATAAAGTTTTAGGTACTTTTTGACCACAATTACTACAATTTTGTGATGTATTGTGAGGGTTAACTTTAATTACATGAACACCGCGTTTTACCGCCACTGCATTCAGTTTTTCGATAAAAGCCCCCCAGGCTACATCATAGATTGATTTTGATAGTTTAGTATTTCTAGCTAAACCTTTAATATTTAGGTCTTCAACAGCAATTAAGTCACAATCTTTAACTAACTTATGAGCAGTTTTCAAGTGAAAATCTTCTCTTTGTCTGGCAATATGTTGATGCAATCTAGCAATTCTGTTCTGTACCTTTTTCCAGTTATTAGAGCCAATTTTTTTTCCAGATACTTTCCTTTGTTTCCTAGCTAAATTAGATTGTGCTTTTCTATAAAAATTAGGAACAGCAACAGTCTCACCAGTATTAGTAGTCAAGAACTCTTTTAACCCCACATCAATACCTATAACAGTTTTGATATTATCTGTGGGAATTAGACTAGGAACTGACTTATCTTCCAGACTAAAACTTATATAATAACCATCAACTTTTTTGGTTATAGTTGCAGTTTTGATCGTAAACCCATCTGGAATAGGTCTATGAACTATTACTGGAATAGCACCAAACCTGCTAATAATAATATGCTTGCCATCAAATTTAACTGCTGCTTTAGGATGATTAACTCTACTAAAACAAAATGACCTTAATTTGCCAGACTTCTTAAATCTTGGTCTACCAAATCTCTTGCCTGTGTTATCTGGAACTAACCAACGTTTCCAAGCTTTATCAAGTCTTTGTAAGTTAATTTGTTGAACTTCAGAATAGATTTCTTTGTATTCTGGAAAGAGAATTTTTGTTTGTTTAAGTGCTGATTGTTGAAAATAATAATCAGGCTTGCCAGGAATCTCGCCGATAGGACATGACACTATTGAGCATCGGTCTAATTGACACCTAGTTCTATTTAACCAGTCTAGTCTTTGACCATTAGCGTAATTCCAATGCCTCCTGAGCAACTCTAGCCAATAATCAATTTTGGCTGACTGTTCACAAGTGGGCTTGATTTTATAGCAATAAGTAATTATCATATTTTGATTGTACATTTACTGCTATGTTATGTCAAGCAACTATAACAAAGGCTTCAGGTCTGTTTATTCCCTTACTGTTCATATAGTATTTGTCACCAAGTACCGAAAAAAGGTAATTACCTCTGAGATACTCCCGCAGTTACATAAAATATTTGATGAAACCTGCCAAAAGTGGGAATGTGGGTTAGTAGAGTTTAATGGTGAAGTTGACCACGTACATTTGTTAATCACATTTAACCCAAAAGTTCAACTGAGCAAATTTATAGCCAATCTCAAAACTGTCTCTAGTAGGTTGATCCGGAGAGACTTTGCTGATTACCTAGCTAGGTTTTACAGGAAACCTGTACTGTGGACTGGTTCTTACTTTGTTGCTAGCTGCGGAAGTGTAACTGTTGAACAATTAAAGGAATATGTTGAACATCAATCGACACCTACATAAGCTTGCTGTCGGCAATTCCCCTCCCGTTAAATCGGAGATTATAACGGGAGACCCCTTGCCGAATCAAGTTGGACAATATGTAATCTTAAAGACTTTCACAAAAAAGTTTTCAGACATTCTAACTATTAATAAATTTATTACTAAGTAGTTATACTTTAATTAATCTCATTTATCTATATTAAAAACAATAGTTCTACTCTTTTCTCTGATACTCAAAGTTCATCACAACTGCTCAACAAAATTTGAGGCCAGATGTAACCTCTGAAAAAAATATGGCAAAGAATCCTCATAGCTGAATATATAAGATTGAATTATCTACATCAATACTCAAACATATAACTTTTTTTTATGATTTATATTTTTATAGCCTTTATAGAGTTATATTTTAGATGTTTGTAGAAAAATTTTAGCGATCTGTTTCTCAAAAAAATGATTTATGTTAGGATTAGTATATGATATTAATTACCAATAAAAATTGGGAATGTATATCAGGATGCATTTTTTTCAGATACAGGCTATAGATGGTTGATTGTATCGGATTAACCCAACTGATAGTTCCAGGTTTCACCCTATTGAAATGCTAAATTAGGGGATGCCATTATCTACAATTAAATCAATAATAAGAATATTAGAGAGAAAAAAAATTACAGCTAGGGGGTGTCCATAATGATTGACTTTGACGGGTTTTACATTTTACTAACAGCTACTGTTTACTTGGGCTTAATTTACTTAGCATTGAGCTGGATTCCAAATAGAATTAAGAAACTTGGCTAGAGTTAGAGGGTTATGAAATAGGGGATCGAGGTAAAAACCTTATTCTAATAAATATTATTATTGGAGCGATCTCCTATTAACCCTACCCTTTCCAAGCAAAATATTGTCATTAGACATCTCCTCCAAAAGAGGGAATTAGGCAATAGGCAATAAGGAGAAGTAATTGATAATTCATGGATAAGAATTGATTTTATTTTTGATTTTTACCAGAGGTCTATTAGTCTTCCCAATAATATTAAGAACAGTAACTGAGTAAAAATACTTGTTATAAAATTAATTATCTAATTTTTTTGGCGTTGCTGATTTGAGATATGAAATTCAACTTTAGGTAAATTTTAAGCTAAAACAATAGTGCAAATTATACCTAGTGGACTGTTTAAACTAAAATGATGCAATAGAAAATTGACGCTTAGATTGCTTCACTATTCTTTGCTATCGCAAAGCTACGCTAACGCTTCGGACAAATAACATCGCACTATTTAAGATGAAACAGTCCACTAGGTGTTGCTGAATCAAGCTATGAAACCTCAATTTGACCAAATATAAAATGCTTTTCAGTTAATAGTTAGGCAATGGCCATTAAAGCACAATCATAGCCAGGCATCACCAACGCCATACCTATTTATTTAGTCACCGAAAAACTCTTTTCTACCTCCTGACTCCTGTGAAATTATACATTTATTCAGCAACGCCATTTTTTTAAGGGTACAGAAAGAAACAAACCAAACTCTTGAGCAATATTACAACTAACTCTGGCATGAACCTTACCTTGACAATCATAAAAGCTAGCTCCTGGAGTTAGCGGAAAAATTCCTTCGTGCCAAATATTAGGATGTATATATAGTCCCTGAGTACCATCAAAATAAAAAGCCTTAAAATCTTCTGGTTTCACATCATCACCAGCTAAAGCTAAAGGTACAACAAATGGCGAACTATTCAGAGGAAAAAATAATTGCCCACTGTCTGGATGATAATTTGTATGCCATAACAAAACACAAGAACGATCTAATTTTTCCTGGGGAATTTTTTGAGCTTCCCCAGGATTTTTTGACCAACCAAATAAATATTGATCGTTTACCGCTTGGTTTCTACCGTACAAAAAATCTCCTTCCCACCACACATCAAAATTGCCTGCGATAGTACCACCTTGATTACCTGTATCTACATCTATCGGACGCCAACCCTGAGCAGGCCAAGTAACAATTTCAATGGGAAAATTGCGATAATCATCTACCAGTTGTCCATAACCTTTGAGTGACTCAGGTGTAGCGATAACAATTGGCAGTTCGTACCAAGGCAGTTCGGGGGGTACATCAGGAGAAAGATAATCAATTGGTTGCATCATATTATGTCCGGTTGAATACTTATAAATAACGACGGAGGAGTCAGGAGGGAAGAAGAAGGAAGAAGAGAAGAAAGTTTTTTATCACTAATTAAACAGACATGATATCATTGGTTGCTTCAAAAATATCAAAAAGTTTCTTTGACAGCGAATACTTTACGAATTCTATAGCTATGAAATAATTGTACTCATAAATTGGAGAAAAATCATTTGAAATAATTAACCATCTCTAATACAAATTCCCATGCATTAATGCTATACTTAGGCAACACTTCATTTATTAATGTTAAGTAATTAAAAAGAGCCGAATCACTTTTTTGATAATTTTAGTCAAGTTGATGTTAATTACTCTGATTTTCACCTTAATTATTCGGTAAAAATCCTCTCATGAGCAAGGAGAAACAAGCGGTCGTTAGCGCAGCTTCCCGTAGGGTGGGATGGAGCCGAAACCTGCGCCATATCTAATCGACCAAGAGAGAAAAAATTTTCCTTTTATTCAATCCTCTTCCTTTTAGGGAGAGGTAATTATCAATTATCAATTATCAATTATCAATTATTGAATTCTCCCCTACTCCCCTACTCAAGAAAATGTAGAAAAGTTTTTGAGAAATTGTATAAGTACTGTTCGATCATCCCACCTATGGCAAAATATTATTGAGGTAGATATATTAGACAGGGGTAGGTAATGCAGGAAACTCCAATAAATTTTGTCTCATCCACGCAACAACAAACAAAAAATGTTAAGCAGGCAAAAATTTATTTCAGCTTAGGTAAAGTTTTAGCAAAAAAGGGAGAATGGAAAGAGGCGATCGCTGCTTATCGTCAAGCAATTGACAGAGAACAAAATTTTGCAGATGCTTACCACTTTTTAGGTGATGCTTTGGTAGAAACGGGAGATAAAATAGAAGCAATAAATGTTTATCAAAAAGCAGTTGAAATCAATCCGGAATTGTGGGAAGTACATCATAAATTAGGAAATTTGTTGCCAGAAAAAGAAGAGTTAGAAGAGGCTATTTTTGCTTATCATAAATCTCTAGAATTAAAGTCAGATTTTTGTTGGTCTTATAATAACTTGGGGGATGTTTTAGTTAAGTTAGAGAGGTGGGAAGAAGCAGTTAATGCTTATCATCGAGCAATAGAATTAAATCCTGACTTTCCTTGGACTTATTATAATTTAGGGGATGTATTAGTGAAGTTGGGGAATTGGCGAGAAGCTATTGCTGCTTATCATCAAGCAGTAATGAGAAATCCTCAAGCTCCCTGGTATCTCTACAAGTTGGGGGAAACATTGCGCCAGCACGGTCAATTTGAGGAAGCTGTGGACTATTTGCGTCAGGCCATTGAACTAAAAACAGATGCGCCTGAGTTTTATCAAAGTTTGGGAGCAGCATTGGTAAAGCTGGATCGATGGTCAGAAGCAGAGGAGTATCTTAATCAATTAATTCAGTTTCCTCCTGACTCTCTTCCTACTTTCCGTGGAATTTTTCTTCAGTTAGGAAAAATATTAGTTACACAAGGAAATTGGAACTCTGCAATTGTAGCTTACTCTCATGCAGTCGAGTTTAACCAAAGCTACAATTTATCTTACCATAATTTAGGGGATGTTCTGCAAGAAAAAGGATTTTTAGATCATGCACTTATAGTTTATCAAAAAGCAGTTGAGTTTGCTGACTCGCCAGTAACTCTAAATAATTTGAATGGGAAAACTGAGCAGTTAGAAAATAAATTTAAGAGGATGGATAATTTATTTTTGCAGTTATCTCCTTCTCAATTTACTTCTGAAGAAATAACTATTGATGCGGAATTTCCCTTAACTCCAAATAATGGTTTTTATAGTCAAGAATACGACCGAAATGGAATTCCCTTTCGTTGGACAATGCCTAGAAAACCTTTTGGGTTTGATATTTTTTACAACCACACTTGCGCCAAAAAAATTCAACTCAGGTTGGTCAATCAATCTATAAATAATTTAACAATTTATTGTGCGATTGATCGTAATGTAATTCAACTACAAAAAGAACTTAGCGAAGATGAAAATTATGCTATTTTTACAGGTATTTTATCAGCACGTCAAGCTCAAGGTAAAACTAGAATTGATGTAATTGCCATATATGGAAATGAACAGCTGCATCTAACTAATAATATATTGACTTGGAACATACAAAAAGATAAGATTATCGGCGTACCTTTCTCTAGGTTAAGCTTGAAAAAATTAATTCCTATAGTTTCTTGATTTTAGATTTTGCCTTTAAAAAAGCGGTCAGCGGTCAGCGGTCAGCAGTCAGCAAAATTGTTTTTTGACATTTAGAAGGTGATTTCAAACCCTCCTAAATGATCCTGCGCAATAGTTGCAGTGGATTTTAACTCAGAGCTATAAAAACTGATAGTTGAATGCTAAAAACTGATAGATAGTTAAGTTTTGAAATGTGGTCTCTTGAAGAAGGAAAAATATAAACTAATTATTGTTTTATACCACTTTGAAAAAAGAATGCTACAAACAAGGTGCATCTCGATAAAAGATGCTTAAAAAGAGTAGATTCAATTCATTTAAAACAGTTATATCTATCATCTTTACCATTTTTGTTTCATATTTACTCCTTCTTCCTTCTTCCTTCCTCCTTCTTCCTTCTTCCTTCTTCCTTCTTCCTTCTTCCTTCTTCCTTCTTCTTTCTTCCTTCTTCCTTATCTAACAAACATTTATCAAATTGGTATTATATTATGCCGAGAATTGCTGCAACAATCTGCACTTATAATCGCTATGACTATTTAGCAAAAGCTATTGAAAGTGTGAGAAATCAAACTTTGACTCAGGAACAATACAAGATTCTGATTATTGATAACTCTCCAGACTATGAATATGCTCAGAAAGTGCAGCAGGAATATCACCAACCACCATTTTTAATTTACCATATTGAAAAAATTCCTGGGCTGTCCAATGCTCGAAATGTGGCTGCTAAACTATGTGAAACAGAGTTTATCGCCTATCTAGATGATGATGCGATCGCTTCTCCTCAGTGGCTAGAAAAAATAGTAGCAGGTTTCGACAGCTTTGGCACTAATGCAGCAGCTTTAGGAGGTAGAGTAGATCCAATTTGGGAGATAGAGCGCCCTACTTGGTTGCATGATGAGTTACTTAGTTATGTTTCAGTGGTCAACTGGGGTGGAGAAATACGGGTTGCCAAACCTGATGAATGGTTTGCCGGAGCAAATATTGCTTTCCGGACTCAAGACATTCTAGAAAATGGTGGCTTTGATGTTTCTCTGGGACGCACTGGCAGTGGAACATCCTTAATGAGCAACGAAGAAATTCATCTTCTGAATCAAATAAAAAGTAAAGGAAAGCTCACCATTTATGCTCCAGAAGCTAAAGTTGACCATTTAGTTGAAAAAAAGCGATTAAATCATGCTTGGTTTCGCAAACGAGTTGTTTGGCAAGCAGTTTCAGACTATCAAATGAACCCAGAAAAGGCAATTGAGGAAGCTCAGTCTGGATGGAGTTTTTTGTTAGAATATTTCTTTGGACTACCGCCGAAAGAACGAACTATTCGAGGGTTATTTTATGACACCGACGATCCGAAACAGTTTCGAGAGCAACTTTGGGTGCTGTCTACATTTACAGCAATGCTCTTATCTGGGTTTGATGGTGTGGAGAAATAGGGTGTCTTTTTAAGGAGTAGGGAAGTGGGGGAGTAGGGGAGTAGGGGAGTAGGGGAGTAGGGGAGTAGGGAGTAGGGGAGTGGGGGAGTGGGGGAGTAGGGGAGTAGGGAGAAATAATTGATTTTCTGTTTTATTATTGGAGATGTCTAGTGGAGGTAGGAGAGAGAGATTAAGCATGATCGATCTTAAGTCAAATTCAAGTCTCAAGGAAACAGATATTTTAGTGTTATCCCCCACACCAACTTATCCTATTAATCAGGGAAATAGAAAACGAATTTATTCAGTTTGTCAACAGTTACAAAACCAGGGCGCGAGAATTCATTTTTTGCATTATCCTCAAGACATTGTCGGTCATATTCCCAGTCAGTGGTATAAGGAGATGACAAATCAGTGGTATTCTTTTCACTCCGTACCTACCACTCACCCCGTGCAAGCTCCAGCAATAGGGGAAGACCATTTAATAGATGAATGGTGGGATCGAGGGTTAGAAGATTATTTGAAATGGCTATTTCAACACAACTATTATGATGCTTTTATTGTTAACTACACTTATTTAAGTAAAGCATTTGAGTTTGCCCCTAGTTATGTTTGTTGTATTCTAGACACTCACGATCGCTTTACTGGACGTAGACAGTTATTAGAAAGTCAAGGTATCTCCCCTGAATTTTTCCACACAACAGCAGACCAAGAAACTATTGCCTTGGAGCGAGCAGATTTAGTTTGGGCAATAAAAGAACAGGAAGCCATATTTTTCCGAGAAATTGCCAAAACTCCTGTTTGTACCATGCTCCACATTGAACCTCAAAATTTGATGCAGCGATTTCCCAAACCGGAGGATAAGGATTATTTAGTTATCGGTATGATTGGGGTAGGTAATAGTATCAATACAACCAACGCTAGAGCTTTTATTGAACAAGTTCGTCCCCTGTTTGTCAAATATTTAGCACCAATTAAAATTAAATTTGCCGGGAGTTTATGTGAAAATTTACAAGACTTAGAAGATGTTGCAGGGATTGAATTAATGGGTAGAGTGGAAACTGTAGATGAATTCTATCAAGCTGTGGATGTGGCGATCGTACCCATGAGTTTTAGTACAGGGTTAAAAATCAAAGCAGTGGAAGCATTGGCAACAGGTTTACCAATTATTGCTCACCGTCATGCTTTTGAAGGTATTCCTTCTACTCATCCGTACCATAATTGCGAGAGTTTAGTTGAAATAGGAGAAAAATGTTTAGATTTAGCATTTGAACCCAGTCAACTTTCCCTATTAGCTGAAGCAACAAAAACTGCATACACTCAAATGCAAAGTCAGGTTGAGGATGCAATTCACTTAACTACTGATTACATCTTAAAAAGCAAAACCTTTATTATCATTATTATCAATCATCAATTCTTTGCTGAAAAATCACCAGAATATGACCATACTCTGCAAACAATTAACTATCTGAAAAATCTTGCCCATCTTATCTATTATGTAGATACTCCTCTTGACCGAAAAAAGGCAAAGCGACTACATTGGTACGATCGCGAAGGTAAAGTAATTTTATCTCCCAATGCAGCACAAGCATCAGGATTAAAAGACGAACAATTTATTGATTATAGTTCGCTTTTAGAAATTTCTTGTGCAATTTGGAGCTTAGAGGAACTATGTACTCAGCGACAAATTATTGCTTTGTGGTTAATGGAAATTCCCGCAGAATTTCAGAGTGGGATACCAAACTCAATACAGAATATTCCCATCTACACCCTAACTGATGTGCTACGAAGCTATGCTCAACCTGGAACAGATGGCCAAACAATAAAATGTCTAAAGGATTGCCAAAACCTCACATTGGTTAATAGTAGTTTATCTGCCACATATTTAGAGTCATCTTGGATGCCAAATGCTAAAATCGCAATTGTTCCCTATTGGAAACAACAACCTTGGGAAGTGAAAGAACGTTGGGCAAATACACCCGATGATCATAAACGAGTAATAATTCTAGCAGTTCCTCAATCCCTGGAGTTAGCCCAAATAGTTTGGGGTTTATGCTGTAAGCTATTTCCAGAAAGTTTAAAACCTATGGTATTTCTGGCCAAGGATGAACAACTGGATGAGACAAATAGAAGTTCAGCATCTTGGCAACAAGATAGTCAGTTTGTCCAGAATATTGCTTCTGTATCTGACTTGTATCACAATATCATTGCTTGGGATCGAACTCCTTGGTTTGTTGTTGACTTGAGTTGCGAACATCTAGCATTTGCCATCTATCGAGAAACCATACTCAGAATTGGGGTTCTACGGATCGTACCACAGAAAAGATTATCATCTTTGGTTCAGGAAGACGACCTCAAACCAGCATCTGGAATAGAATTGGTGAAGGTATTAGGAAGGTTGGCAAGCGATCGGGAATATTTGGCACAGATGCAGGAGGCAACATCTCAAAATGCAGAGATAATATATGCTAATGATGCAGGATGGTCTAGAATTTGGCGAGAAATTAGTCAGATTAAGAGAAAACTCACATAAACTGTTTTATAACTAATCATCAGATTTTAAGTTAATCTAAAATTAGTTTAGCGACGAAACTTAATCATGGATAAAAAAACTTATGTAATCTGCACAACTGCACGTTCAGGAAGCAATCTACTTTGTGATTTGTTGATGTCTTCAAAGATGATGGGTAGTCCGAAAGAAATTTTAAATGTAGATTCAATGCTACGTCCATTTTGTGAGAAACATGGTTTATTTGAAGATAATTATCGAGTTTCAATGAATACTTACTTAGAGCTTGTTATGGAGCAACTTTCTTCAAAGAATAATGTTTTTGGGATGAAAGTTTTGTTCGATCAACTACAACCTTTTCTAAAGTTAAAGGCAGTTAAGCAGCTTTTAGAACAGAGTAAGTTTATTTGGTTAGTGCGTAGAGATATTGTAGCACAGGCAGTCTCAATGTACATTGCTAAAGTAACTAATGAATGGACTTCGATGAACGAGAAACAGAATCAAGAAAAAGAGATAAAAAATCGTCGGGATAATGTTCAGTATGATCGAGAAAAAATTAATTATTTCATGGAATATTTAACGCAACAAAATTTAAAATTACTAGATTTTTTTGCGATTAACCAGATAGATTATTTACAAGTTTATTATGAAGATATATTGGTAAACACAAATCATGTATGTCAAGATATTTGCAAATTTTGTGACGTACAAGTAGAACATGAATTTTCTATGGATAGCGTAAGTTTCAGAAAGCAAGGAAATCAACTTAATGAAAAGCTAGTGAAAACTTTTAGACAAGAATCTTTATTGAACTTAGATGTAAAACACCAAGCAACGGAGATAAATTTAAGAGGAATAAAAATTATTGGATAGGAAGAAGGAAGAAGGAAGGAAGAAGGAAGAAGTAAGAAGGAAGAAGGAAGAAGGAAGAAGGAAAGTACATGAGTCTATAGATCGAGATAGCAGTCGAAGCAAAGGTTAGGACATTTCCAAATCCTGAAACTCATAGGTATTCTGCTGTTCCCTGTTCCCTGTTCCCTGTTCCCTATTCCCTATTCCCTAGCGCTTTGAAAAATTTTATACAGACAATTTAGATGGGAAAACAGTATCAAGATAGAGATAAAAATTTTGTTGATTATAACTTGGGAATACCGAATGGTTTCGACCTACCATTACGCAATGGTGGTTCTTCTCCATTTTATGGATATGGGAGTTTTATTGGTGCAGCTCAAACGTTTGGGAGATTTGTAAAATATCCCTTTCCTGAATTACTTGAACAGGTAGTTGGTTTGCATTCTGTAAATTTAGGAATTGCAGGTGCAGGACCAAGAAAATTTAATTCTTCACAGTTTCTATTGGATACTATCAATAATGGAAAATATTGTGTTTTGCAGGTGATGAGTGGCCGTTCTTGTAAAAATAATGTATTTGATTATAGTCAAGGAAAATGGGAAGGAACCTCATCAGTTTGGAATAAAAAACTGCAAAAAATCCAAATAGCTGAAGATGCTTGGGAATGGTATATAAATAATCATACGCAAACAGAAGTAGAAGCTTTAGTAGAAAATACTAGAGAAAATTATCTTAATGAGTATTTTCAGTTAATTAAAGCTATAAAAGTACCAATAATTTTACTTTGGTTTTCTACCAGAAAACCGGACTATGAAGCATCATATTCTCAGAATATTAATAAATTGTTTAGTTCCTATCCACACCTTGTGAACAAAGAAATGGTTTCAGAGATTGCAAAGCAATGTTCTGAGTATGTAGAAGTGGTAACAAATAATGGGTTACCTCAGAAACTTTATCATATTGTTACTTTGGAACACCAGCAACGAACACCAGGAGATCCACGTAGCACAAGTATTTATAATGAATACTACCCTTCTCCAGAAATGCACTATTTGTGTGCATATACTCTAGCTAACCCGATTAAAAAAATTATTGGAGAACAATAGTGAAAAAGATAATTGTTATTATTGGAGGACAGCGTTGCGGAACAACAGCTCTTCAAAGAGCATTTTCGGGAACAGGTCAAGTAGAAGACTTCTCTGAGATATTTCATACTGAAGAGGGAGAAATCACAAGAGAGAGCAACTATTTCTACTGGTTAAATAATGTTGAAAACATTGATAAGAAAAGTAATCAAGGTTTATGTAGATATGATTATATGGAAAATTTAGCTATACGTTATCTTAATTACTTATCAGATTTTACAGATAAAGATTACTTTTTGATTGATATTAAGCATGAAGCTTGGCCTGCTTTATCTCCATCTTGGTTTAGTGTATTTAGAATGCCACTTTTTATGAATGTTTTAGATACTTTAGGTTCTAGATTTATTCACATGAGAAGAAGAAATATATTTGCTCAGTATATATCTATATTATATGCTCGTAAAATTGGTAAATGGCACTACGATAAGAATGATATCAGCACTAATGAATCTAAAATTTCTATAACAGTAAATCCCTATGAAGCTAATTTATTTATTGATTCAGTTGATAAAAATGTCAAGTTATTTGATGAATTTCTCTCACGTTGCAGAAACCACACAAGTTTAAATTATGAAGCAACTTATAGTGGTGGAGATTTAACAAAAAGTGCCAGAAAAAAATTAATGTCTATCTTGGACAAAGACTTGGTTTCTGCTCTTAATTTAACTCTCAGAAAAACACCTTATTTAATTAGTGAAGTAGTTGAAAATCCTGAAGAATTACTAGAGTTTTTTTATTCAAGTGATTTCTATTATCAAATATACGCTTCGCTAAAATTATAATTGTTAATTAGGGTTTGCGTATGGAAAGTCTTTTTGCTCTTTGTAGGAGACAGCTATACTCTCGTCAACTAGAAAACTGCTGTAATATCATGTCCGGATAATTAGTGATAAAAAAACTTTCTCCTTTTCCTCCTGTTTTTTCTTTCTTCTTCTTTCTTTCCTCCTGACTCCTGAATCCCCCTCCCCTCGTGGGAGTGGGAGGGGCGAGGGGTGGGTTGGGAGTGGGAGGAGCGAGGGGTGGGTTGACTCCTGACTCCTCCGTCATTTATTTATAAGTATTCAACCGGACATGATATTACATCAATGCTACCGGACATGATATTAAACCTAAACCAAATTAAAATCATCACTGATAATTTCCCAGCTAGTATCACGATCACCAGGATAAACAATAGAATCACGAGAACCATCCTCGTTCAATAACCACAGATGATTTTCTCCAGTTGTAGAATTACGCCAAAAGATATCAGGAACTCCTTCACCAGTGAAGTCGGTGATTTCTTCTACCTGAAAGTCGCTGCTCATACGTCCGGGATAGACAATAGAGTCACGAGAACCATCCTCGTTTAATAACCACAGATGATTTTCTCCAGTTGTAGAATTACGCCAAAAGATATCAGGAACTCCTTCACCAGTGAAGTCGGTGATTTCTTCTACCTGAAAGTCGCTGCTCATACGTCCGGGATAGACAATAGAGTCACGAGAACCATCCTCGTTCAATAACCACAGATGATTTTCTCCAGTTGTAGAATTACGCCAGAAGATATCTGGAACTCCTTCACCAGTGAAGTCGGTGATTTCTTCTACCTGAAAGTCGCTGCTCATACGTCCGGGATAGACAATAGAGTCACGAGAACCATCCTCGTTTAATAACCACAGATGATTTTCTCCAGTTGTGGAATTACGCCAGAAGATATCTGGAACTCCTTCACCAGTGAAGTCGGTGATTTCTTCTACCTGAAAGTCGCTGCTCATACGTCCGGGATAGACAATAGAGTCACGAGAACCATCCTCGTTCAATAACCAGAGATGATTTTCTCCAGTGGTGGAATTACGCCAGAAGATATCTGGAACTCCTTCACCAGTGAAGTCGGTTACTTGTTCTACTTGAAAATCACCACTTAACCCACCAGGATCGGCAATAGAGTCACGAGAACCATCCTCGTTCATTAACCAGATTTGGTTTTCTCCTGTTGTAGAATTACGCCAGAAGATATCTGGAACCCCTTCACCAGTGAAGTCGGTTACTTCTTCTACTTGAAAGTCGCTGCTTAACTGACCAGGATATGCAATAGAATCACGAGAACCATCGTCGTTCATTAACCAGATTTGGTTTTCTCCTGTTGTACTATTGCGCCATAGAATATCTGCCATTCCATCGCTATTAAAATCAAACCGGACTGGTTCACCACCGCTAATAGTAGTGAAGTTCCAGGTGCTGTTATCGGTAATACCAGCGTAATTATTGCCCGCAGTGTCTTCTATTGCTCCTGCTGCTATCTCGACATAATACTCAGTTCCTTCTGCTAAATCATCAGTGGGGTTGATCGTTACAATATCGTTAGAGATACTGACTTGACTGGATGTAACATCTATGGTTTCTACTGTTGAATTGTCGCTAGCTTGCTTGATAACGATATTGCCTGTGCCCGCTTGAATATTTTCATCAAAGTCTATGACTAGGTTAGCTCCGATGGCAATATCTGTTCCATTGTCGGCGGGGGTGAAGTTGGTTGCGGTGGGAGCAGTGATGTCAGGAGTGTTGTTGTTATAGATTTTGCTGATTCTGGTCTGACTAAAACCAGTGAGTAAAATGTCGGTTTTATGGTCTTTGTCAAAATCGGCAGTAGCTACTGCACCAGTTGAAAGAAACGGGAGGGAAATATCGGTGTTTTCGCTAAATCCCCCACTACCGTCGTTGGTATAAACTTTGCTGATGCTTTGGCCACCCCAACCTGAAATAGAACCGTCGTTGTCATAATCAACTCTAGTGATATGGGCACCCGTAAGCAAAATGTCGGTGTAGCCATCCTTGTTGAAATCGGCGGTGCCTACTGCACCATTGTAAACACTCATCAGGGAAACATTGGTGTTTTCGCTAAATCCCCCACTACCGTCGTTGGTATAGACTTTGCTGATGGAATTTCCTGAACTATCTTGGCCTGTGAGTAAAATATCAGTGTAGCCGTCGTTGTTGAAATCGGCTGTTGCTATTGCACCATGCCGAACATCCTTCAGGGAAACATTGGTGTTTTCGCTAAATCCTCCACTACCGTCGTTGGTATAGACTTTACTGATGAAGTTGTCCGAACTGTCTTCGCCCGTGAGTAAAATGTCAATGTCCCCGTCGTTATCGAAATCGCTTGTAGATACTGCACTATAGCCAACATCTGTCAGAGAAACATCAGTGTTTTCACTAAATCCCCCACTACCGTCGTTGGTATAAACTTTGCTGATTGGTTTATTAGAACCATCTCTAGTTATTCCCGTGAGTAAAATGTCAGTGTTACCGTCATTGTTGAAGTCAGCCGTTGCTACTGCACTATAATCAACACCAGTTAAAGAGACATCGGTGTTTTCGCTAAATCCCCCACTACCGTCGTTGGTATAAACTTTACTGACGGGGTTATTAGAACTATCTTGGCCCGTTAGTACAATGTCGATGTTGCCGTCATTATCGAAGTCAGCGGTGGCTACTGCACTATAGTAAACACCAGTTAAAGAAACATCGGTGTTTTCGCTAAATCCCCCACTACCGTCGTTGGTATAAACTTTGCTGATGTGGTTCCAGGAACTATCAGCACCTGTCAGCAGAATATCAGTGTAGCCATCGTTGTTGAAGTCGGCGGTCGCTACTGCACCATTATTAACACCCGTCAGGGAAATGCTTGTATTTTCTGTGAAATCAGACCGGACTCCGGTAGTAAAGTTCCAACTACTGTTGCCTAATATTCCAGCGTAATCATTACCTATAGTATCTTCGATCGCCCCTGCTGCTATCTCAATATAATAGTCAGTTCCTGGTGCTAGGTCGGCAGTGGGGTTGATAGTAACGGTATCGTTAGAGATACTGACTTGACTGGAGGTAACATCTATGGTTTCTACTATTGAGTTATCGCTGAATTGTTTGATAACGATGTTGCCTGTACCTGCTTCGACATTTTCATCAAAGTCAATGACTAAATTTGCTGCTACTGCAATATCTATCGCATTGTCAGCAGGAGTAAAAGTTTCGACTGTTGGTGGAGTTGAATCACTACCATCATTGATTGTGAAAGTTGCTGTAAAAGCTTGATTTGTTGATTCACTGCCACTCCAGTTATCTTTATTGTTAAGTGCTGCTAAAAGTGTTGCCTGATCTCCTGTTGTAATTCCGGTGTATATTGCGTTGTCTATTTCACTTATCGCAACTGCATTAGTACCATTAGTCAAACCCTGGGGTAACGCAGAAGTCAGAGCGCTAGTAGCATCAGCTTGCCAGGTTGCTGCTCCTTCATTATTCAGAGCGGCGATCGCTGTATTTGTGCTTTGATAAGCAATAATCTGGTCGCCATCAGCAGCAAAGTTAAAACTGCCAGATTCTGAAACTGTTCCCACAGAAGCAGATGGAGTATTGTCAATCTCAACTACAGTTCCTGCCGAAATACCACCTGCTGGTGCTGTCCATATAATGCTCCCTTCACCAGTGCGGAAACCAGAATTATCACCTAGCCAACCTTTATCGGTAAACTTAATTTCTTCTGATGCAGGAATATCAACTAAAGCGACAAATTTAAAGTTATCTGTGCCATCAGCATTGTACTGAACAAATGCAATGTCTCCAGGATTGAGTGTTGTGTTTTCTTCTTGATTATTGATATTTACAGAAATATCTGCAGGTTCTAAGGGGTTGCCAGAGGTGTCATCGGCAGCATAAGGAATGGATGCTTCTCCTTCAAAACCATCTAGTGGGGTAAAGGTGAGGTTCCCGTCATCATCTACGGTAAATGTGCCTTCTCCAGGGGATGTGATGTTTTTCTGTATTCCTGGGGTGTCTATGTCTAGGTCGATGGTGGCGATGTCTACATTTTCATCGTTGTCGCTGATATTGAATGTGACTGGGGTGTTGGGAGCTGTGTTTGCTGTATCATCGGTTAATTCTGATATGGCAGCCACATTTATGGTTATATCTGTGCTTCCTGATACTGTTTCTGTACCGTCGCTGACATTATAGGTAAAATCTCCGGGGTCATCTGTACCGTTGTAGTCGGATGGGGCGTCGTAGAGTAGTCCTTGTAGTTCCTCTGATGTTAATGTATCTCCATTGTTAACTGCTGTACCGTCAGCTTTAGTTACTTGGCCTAATGTCGGCAGTCCGGTGACGGTGATGGTTAGGGGGTCTCCATCAGCGTCCGTGGGAGCTGTTAGTCCTAATCCTGTATCTTGGCTGGCTTCGTCTACGGTGATGGCGCTGTTGTCTGCTAGTGGGGGTTGGTTATCATTAATATCAACACCAACCGTACCCATACTCATTAGCGGACCGCCACTACCTTGATCCGCATCATCTGTATCTGGATCGCTATCTTCTGTATTACCATCATCAATTGTGTATTTAATAGTTACTGACTCAGAATCTCTAATAGCGGTTTGACCATAGGCAATATTTTGCAATGCCAGATCGACTAGAGCGCCAGTAGCATTATTATCAAATAATAGTTGTAATGTGCCATTGCTATTAATAGTAACTATACCAATAGTAGTACCATTTACTATTAGAGGGTCTCCCTCTTCTAAATCTCCTAATACTCCAGTATCACCACTACTAAATTCATCGTCACTATTCGCTCCTCCATCTCTTGCCAAAGTAAGAGTCGCAGCGTCGTAATTATCTCTTTCATCCAATTCTGGGTCTGTAATTGTGGCATCACCGTCCAGAATAACTGGAACGTCTCCTATACTGAAAGTCGGAGTATTATCCAGGTTTTGAAAAGCAGGAGGATCATTAACAGGAATAACGTTAATCGTAGTTGTCGCAGTATTACCCGCATTGCCTTCTGTATCAGTTAACTGAATATCTACTTCCCTTGGAGTTCTCTCTGGTGTGTCACTGGGATTCGTAAATTGAATTGCTTTGAGAGCTTCTTCAAAATCATCTGGGGCGGCTCCTACATCTGTATCATCTGCTGTCAAGGTAATAGCGGTAATAGTACTAGCACTACCATCACTAACATCAATGATATTCCCATTCTGGTCTCTAGCAGTTATACCAACAGGTAAAGCTGAAGCTAAGAACAACGTATCGTCAGCTTGAATAGTCTCAGGAGTCAGGGTAATAGTTGCGCTTTGAATATTTCCACCATCTACTGTTGTCCCGTCAAAATCTCGGAGTTCTACACTATCATCAACTATACCAACACCAGTATCGCCTTCAGTAAAGGTTTCTTCATAAGTGAAAGCAGGAGTACCAGGATCGTCATCAGGATTAATAAACGGAACTTCAAACGGCGATGGTTGTCTTGGGTCTGACATTCCATCGTTATTGCTTGTCTGTTCAGCATTAGAAACGAAAGTCGCTGTGGGAGAACCTGTCTCATAACCATCAATACGATAAAATTCTCCTACGTTGTTACGGCTAACATATAGTTCGCCATCACGATCTATCCATGCAGCACCAAAATCCTCTCCACCAGGCAAATTCAATACTGCTGTTCTAGTAATAGTATTATCTTGTAAATTGATTGTATATAGCCTACCATTATTATCTGTTCCGTAGAAGAATTCGTTGTCATCAACATCTCTTCTGTTGTATACTATATCTACAACTCTCTCTAAGTCATCTCCAGTAAGATTAATCTCTTCTTGAGCGCCAGTAGTCAGATTAATTTTTTTAAGTTGTGTATCACCTGTTCGTACCCAGAGATTACCTTGATCGTCTACATCCCCTGAATTTAATTTTTCAGTTCCAGTTACTTCTGGAAAACCTAAATTCTCAATTGTGCCATCAGAATTAATCCTAATAACATCTCCTGCTGTCCCCCCATTAACATCATTATCTGTAATTTGAATTCCATAAAGAAAGTTATCTTGTATATTATACCCAGTGGCATTATATACAGGAGCTACAGGGACTCCTAGTTCTTCATAGTCACCTGTGAGAGGATTGTATATTCTTAACTGACCAGAAATAACCTGATAAAAATATGGCTGTTGCTCAAATTCAGCTAGAATATGCTCCCACTGATGTTCAACCCGATCGCTAAATGCCAGACCAACCTCAATCTCACCTGTAGTAACTTCCAACTCCCAGTCACCACCTAAAGCAGCACTACCTGTTGGTCTAGCAGAAGCTGCAATATTTGCACCTGTTAGCTGATGCAGCTTTTCCAAAAATTCTGTACCTGCATCGGAAGCAGCGACATTACAACCATAGAGTAATATATTAGTCACCGACCAAGTTTCTAATTCTTCGGCATAACTATGATTAATACTATCAATATTTAATTGGCTATTACCCAACTGTAAACAACCTGGTGAACCATGAGAAACTATATGAACAGTTTTAACTTCCTGGTTACGAACTAATGTTTCTGTAATTTGTTCGATACCGTCGCGGTATAGATCCAGAATCACAATTTTAATATTGGGATTTGTTCCACGAACAAGAATTTGATAGTCTTCTACAGTGGGGTCTATAAATAGAATAGATTTAGTTATACCTAACAATTTTGAATTCATATATTCTCCTTTCTTTTAAATGTTTTTCTAAAAGCATTTAATACTTAATCTGTTTCCTCTAACATTTCGGCGTTGGTGAAAAGAGGTATAATATTATGTCCGGATAAGAGCGCGATAGAAATCCGTGACCTTTACGTGACCAAGAAAATTTCTCCTTCTACTCCTACTCCTGTTTCTTATTCTTTCTTCCCTCCTGAATCCTAAGTAATTAAGATTAGTATCATACAGTAATTCACCAACACCAACCTTTCTTTAGGTTAACTATTTTATAGCTAAAATAGCAAGCTTTTCTTAAAAAAAATTATAGTCTAAGTCAAATTACTACCGTACATTTACAGATGTTTATCTTGAATAAAAAAATAGGAATTGTTAATTACTTAAAGATGTTTTTTGGACTCAATAAATATACTGAAAACCCCAACAATATCTATAAAAAAGAACATCATTAATCTGCAAATATTAATTATTTATCAGGACTTACCGAAAAATTGTGGTTTAAAGCCTCCCCTTTTAAGGGGATAATAAATAAAAATTTTCATCTCTTTGTCAATCCTCTTCTTTTCAAGGAGAGGTAATTATTAATTATTAATTATTCATTATTCATTATTGAAAGCGCTTTTCAAATTGATGAACCACATCGCCATAACCAAAACCTTGTAGGGAAATTGTATGCAATCTCCCTACTGTAGTCTACTGAAATGAAAACCACTTTCATTAATGGATAATAGATAATCGATAATGGATAATTACCTCTGGTTAAAACCGCTACGGAATTGAATATAAGGAATATTGTCTTTTCTTGGTCGATGGTCGGACAGCGCAGGTTTCGGAGCCATCCCACCCTACGGGAAAGCTGCGAAGAGAGAACTCCGTTCCGCTGTCGCGTTTCGCGTCAGCGTTGCGTTACGCCAGTTTTGCGAAGCAAAAGCAAACCACCGCTTTTTTTCCCCTTAAAAAGGTCGGCTTCAAGGCGCGAATTATTTAATTATTAATTATTAATTATTAATTATTAATTATTAATTATTAATTATTCAGTAATGTACAATATATTATAGCTATAATTAGACCCAAAATAATTAGGAGAAAATGATGGATAAGCGAAAATTAGGTAACTCTGAAATTGAAATTACCCCAATCATTATGGGTACATGGCAAGCCGGAAAACGTGGATGGGCAAATATTGAAGATTCTGACACTATTAAAGGAATAAGAGCTGCTGTTGATGCCGGCATCACCACAATTGATACTGCTGAAATTTATGGAGAAGGTTACTCAGAAAGAATAGTTGCTCAAGCAGTAGGAGATGTTCGAGAAAAAGTAATTTTAGCGACTAAAGTTTTTCCCAATCATCTCAAATATGACCAAGTAATAGAAGCTTGCGATCGCTCCCTCGAAAATCTTAAAACTGATTATATAGACCTCTATCAAATTCACTGGCCATCTGGTGCATTTAATAGTGAAATTGTACCAATTGCAGAAACAATGAATGCTCTTAATAAACTGAAAGAACAGGGTAAAATTCGAGCAATTGGTGTGTCTAATTTTTCTCGCGAACAAACAGCAGAAGCAGCTCAATATGGTCAGATTGATAGTACCCAACCACCCTATTCTTTATTCTGGCGAAAAATAGAAAAAGAAGAAATGCCTTACTGTGTTGAAAAGAATATTTCTATTATTGCTTATTCTTCATTAGCACAGGGATTATTAACAGGTAAATTCGGACCAGACCATAAATTTGCTGAAGGCGATCATCGTGCTAAAAATAGACTTTTTTATATTAAAGAAAACTACGAACGAGTGCAAATAGCTTTAGAAAAACTCCGCCCTATTGCTGAAAGTAAACAATGCAGTCTAGCTCAACTAGCGATCGCCTGGTTAATAGCTCAACCCCAGACAAATGCTATTGTTGGAGCAAGAAATGCCGAACAAGCTACTGCTAATGCTCAAGCTGGAGATGTTAAATTATCTAAAGATGAGTTGGCAGCAATTGATGCGATCGGACGAATAGTCACAGATCCTTTAGACGATCGCCCTGTCATGTGGGATTTTTGAAGAAGGTGGAACAATTAATAATTAATAATTAATAATTAATAATTAACAATGGCTTTGTTGCATGAAAGTATATAGCTGCCGCACTTGCTCCGTATATGTACTTCATAACGCGCGGAAACTGCTGTAACTATTGGACAATAGATCGATAGAACATCCATCTTTGACAAAAAAAGGTTGAAACTTTTACCTGTAAAAGCTTTGAGGTTTAATCAGCAGAGCAATAACTATTGGACAATAGATCGATAGAACATCAATAATCGCGAAACAGAGCGATATAGTTGCGGAATGGATGTTAAAAAACCTTTTCATGCAACAAAGCCATTAACAATTAACAATTACCTCTCCTTGAAAACGGATAGGATTGATAAAGCAGTTTTCATTTGAATAGACCAAGGAAGAAGAGGAGAAGGAGAAAGTTTTTTGATCACTAATTATCCGGAATGATATTACACAATAGCATAGTGTATGACAACTGTTCCGTAATTAATAATAGCAAGATTGTATATCAATAATAGTGGGCATAACCTACCTACCAAGACTATAACTATATTAATGTAATGGGTAATGGTTAAATATTCAAAGTTATTACAATTTTGTACAATTGGGCTAATATTGGGAATAATCTCTCAAGGATGCACTTCTAACAGTCGCAACTTAAAACAAAATCAAAAACTATACAGTAATACTCACTCAACAATCACTACATCAACTCCTTTGTTGCTCAACTCACCCTTGACAAATACTAAAACCGTACGAATAAAACTGTAGAAAATCGTGACAGTTAAATTCTTAATATTGGATTAACCAATACTGGCTGTACAGCGCAGCTCACTATTCCCTCGGCACTAAATGCCTCTGGGAATTTCTTTCTAATTATCTGAAGGCTACCATTAATGTCAGCATTGATCACTTTACCTGTTGAACTTCTGAACAAACCACGTTTGACTCGTTTACCTAAATAGTTTTGATGCTGACAAGGTGTTTCTAAGTCTAGTGCTGAAGTTTTACTGGTATAACTTTCTTCAGTTTCAATAACTTTGATGCCAACCAGTTGACATTTATAAGTTATCTGTTGAATTAGCTTAGAGTGCGGTATTTGGGTAAAGTTTTGATTGTTTTTTTTACCGATGTTTACACCTTGTTTCCAGTTATCATTTTTGCCTATAACTACAGTACCAATTCTGTTAGTCACTAAATAATTCACCACTGACTTGCTAGTGTGATGCAGATAATTCTCGACAAAACGATTTCGCTGATAGGTTAACGCTTCAATCTTACGGCTAGTTTTTTTTTTGCCCGATGAAAAGAAAGAGGATGTATTTCGATTTCTTTCCTACTTACAGTAGTGCAGGATGGCAGAAATAACTAACCAGTTACAAAAGCCTTAGCAATCAATACTTTTGACTCCCGCGTAACGGCACTAGGTCTCCCAATCTCCCTCTACCATTACTATGCACCACTACCAAATTATGAATGTGGTTTATAGCTTTTAAGTATCTATTCATGCCCACTCATCAGCAGCGCCTAAATCCTAAAATGTGGCCAGGTACCGACAGCGCCACATTTTTATCTCTTCTTTTCTCAAGTCAAAGACTCCAAGTAATCCTGTACTTGACTACGACGCTTGGGTTGGCGCAGTTTCTGTAGAGCTTTTGCTTCAATTTGACGGACTCGTTCCCTAGATAATTTTAAAGAACGACCAATTTCTGATAAAGAGTAAGGATTACCATCTCCTAAACCATAACGCATCGAAATTACAGACTTTTCTCTTTGAGTTAAATCTTCTAGTAGTCCTTTTAATGTTTGTACTAAAGATTCTCGCATCAACATTTCTTCTGGAGAAGCATCTTCAGTTTCTAGGAGTTCCCCTAGCTCAGTATCCTTATCACTACCTACCTTAGTTTCAAGAGAAATTGAACGTGGAACTTTCAATAAAACTTCTCTTACTTGAGCTGGTGTCATATTTAGTTCTTGGGCAATGTCCTCAAGTTTTGCTATACGTCCTTTTTCTTGAGAAATTTTACGTTGCGCTTTTTTAATTTTGTTTAACTTTTCAGTAATATGAACGGGTAAGCGAATTGTACGACTTTGAGTAGCGATCGCTCTTGTAATTCCTTGACGAATCCACCAGTAAGCATAAGTGCTGAATCTATACCCCCGTCTTGGGTCAAATTTTTCAACTGCCCTTTCTAAACCCAAAGTTCCTTCTTGGATTAAATCTAAAAGCTCTAGGCCACGATTCTGGTACTTTTTCGCTACTGACACTACTAAACGTAAGTTAGCATTAATCATGTGGTCTTTGGCTTTAATTCCATCACTTTGAGCTTGCTCCAGCTCTTTGACACTTAAACCTGCTAATTGTGCCCAACGAAGTTTTCCTGCCGCGAGAGTCGGTTTTAGTTCTACCACAGGTATATCTGCTGCTTTTGCCCACCGTTCCAAAGATGGCTTATGTCCCAACTGAGCTGCCAGACGATTGCGAATTTCAATCAATCGAAGATAACACTGAATTATGCCTTCTTCTTTTGTAGCTGATTCATTGAGTAACTCCCATAACTCCACATAGCGTTTGACTTTTTGAGCTTCAGAGACTTCTTGATCTCTTTCTAGTAAGTCAACTCGACCAATTTCTTGGAGATACAAACGTACTAAATCAGTTGTACCACGGCTAGTACTTTTCTGAGCATTATCTGTTTCTCCATTCTCCATTTCTAGCTGATTGGTTTCTACTCGATCAGTTATTTGCTCTATCTCTTCAGAAATTTTAGTCTGCAAATTATCATCTTGCAGTTGTTCTTCAGATTCTTCAGTGTAAGGATAAGTAGCTGACATAGCGATCATCTCAGTTGCTCCAAGTGACAAAAGGCTGTACTTAGTGGACAGTCTATGGATAAAATGCCAAATTCTGTGAGAAATTGGCATTTGGTCTAGTTTTGTTTCCTGATGAGTATTAACTACTTAGACTGAATGAACTTAGGCGATCGCTTATATTAGATATATAAGCTATGACCTTGAGAGTTCATTTGCCTGTGTGTTTTTGCCCCAGGTAACTTCTCTAGGCTTGATTTTTAGTATAGGGAGACTTCTGCTATAGAAAAGTGACTATAGTCAGAAGTTATATTAATGTTCATCACTATTACTGGTTGTTTCCGATCACTTCGGGAATTTTCGGATTTTTGAGTTTAAATTCTTATACTTCGTTATTTTGATTTTTTCCTGGTTACACTTTTTATTCACTCAACTTAATCTTTTTAAAGCTTATAACTGAATTTATGTGTAGCGTTATCAATATAGTTACTAATTAATTTCTATCTATTAAGTTAGTCTAGACACAATAATAGGCGATCGGTATCACATTTTAGCAGTGATCATTTTTGCTATCAGGGGTGATGGGTGATGTACTTTGGAAGCGATCGTAGCTTTCCTGAGTAGTAAAAATGAGGCAAAATCTAAAGTCTACTTCTGACTTTTAGCCTTTGGATGATTTTTCATTAATTCTTTTACTTGTTCTGCATGATATGAGCTACGAGTCAAGGGGGAAGCAACAATTTGTAAAAAACCCAATGAATAGCCCACTTCTCTCCATCGATCAAACTGTTCTGGTTTGACAAAATTAGATACTGGTAGGTGCTTAGGACTTGGTTGCAAGTATTGTCCAATAGTTAAAATGTCACAGTCAACACTCCGTAAGTCCTCCATTACTGTTTGGACTTCTGCTTCAGTTTCTCCCAGGCCTACCATTATGCCGGATTTTGTGTATACTTCTGAGGCCAATTCTCGCGATCGCCTGAAAAGTTCCAATGTCCGCAGATAGTCACCTTGAGGCCTAACTCGCCGATAAAGTCGTTTAACTGTTTCGGTATTATGGTTAAGCACTTCTGGTTTTGCTTGAAGAATTATTTCCAGAGCTTGCCAATTACCACACAAGTCTGGTATTAGGACTTCTATGCTTGTTTGAGGTGAAGTTTCTCTAACTTGGGAAATACATTTCGCAAATTGAGTAGCGCCCCCATCTTTCAAGTCATCTCTATTAACAGAGGTAATTACTACATGATTGAGCTTTAATCTTTTAACTGCTTCTGCTAGTCGCTCTGGTTCATTTGGATCTAAAGGCTGAGGCTTTTTCTCAAAATCTATATCACAGTAGGGACAAGCACGGGTACAAGCAGGTCCCATAATTAGGAAAGTTGCTGTACCAGCATTAAAACACTCACCTATATTTGGACAGGAAGCCTCTTCGCAGACCGTATTGAGATTCAAGTCTCGCAAAATTTCCTTGACATTACCAACTCTTTGCCATTGAGGGGCTTTTACTCGTAACCAGTTCGGCTTAACTACCACTTCTTCCTCTGCTGTGATTTTGACCTTAAGTTTAGTTTAACAAATGTCGCATAATAGCCACAAGAGGTTTAAGTAAGTTTTTCGGTAAATTCCTTAGTTTAGGAAGTAGCGAAAGATTGACAATCAAGTTCATACCTTTTGGTATGAATTATTGTATGATATTATCTAATTCCAACCTTATAAGACCACACTACAATAAAAAAAGTAAGGAAGAAGAAAAAAGATAAATAATATTATGGATAACAGCAATATTAATTATTCTAGTATTAAGAAAGCAGGAGCTATTGCGGTGAATTTACTCTAAATAATTAACACAAATTTATCGCTTTTTAACTCAGATTCCCCACCTCTAATTTGTCACATAAAAATTACCACAAACATCAGTGGGTGGCTCAGTATTTATGTAAGCATTTCCTGCGGAATGCTGCGCAAACAGCCGTCAGCTATCAGCTATTAATTTTGGGAAAAGTAAAAGCCACCTTTGAAATTGAGAAAGAATAAAAAGTTACTACCAAATTCTCCTTCTCCAACCTGAATTCTTTTCAAGGATAGAATTGACGCGGTAGGGAAATTTTTTTCTTTATTAATCATCTGAAGTTTGCTTAATTAGAAGTTAATGATTAGTAAGCATTCCGTAGGAAATGCTTACAATGATTATTTTCCGACGAGTACAAACTTTAATATAAATATGATTGCTAATAGCCACATAGTAAAAGTAGTTTCATGTACTTTTCCTTGGAATGTTTTGAGGAGAGGATAAATAATTAAACCCATAGCTAATCCATCAGCAATTGAGTAACTTAAAGGCATGATTATAATTGTTAAAAATGCTGAAATAGATTCTGCTGGATCGTCCCAATTAATATTACGAACACTACCCATCATTAATACTCCTACAATTAATAATGCTGGTGCAGTTGCAAAGGAAGGAATTGCTGATAATAAGGGAATAAAAAATATAGATAAAATGAATAAAATTGCCGTAATAACTGCGGTAAATCCACTGCGTCCTCCTTCAGAAATACCTGAAGCTGATTCAATATAAGTTGTGACTGTGGAAGTACCCATTACTGCTCCAAATGTTGTACCAATTGCATCTGCCATAAATGCTTTGTTTAAGTTTAATGATTTTTCTGTTTGATTAAAATAACCTGTTTTTATTCCTAATCCTGTTAAAGTTCCTACTGTGTCAAATAAATCTACAAATATTAAAACAAAAATGATAGTGGTTAGCTCCCAGATGTTAGTTTTTATTATACTTTTCAAGCCAATAAATGCTTGACCAAATAAGTGTGTTGGTAATTCAGGAAAACTGACAATTCCTTGAGGTAAAGGTGCAATTCCTAATATCCAGCTTAGTAAGGCAGTTGCTAAGATTCCCCATAATAATGCTCCAGTAATCCTGCGAGCTATGAATCCAGAAGTAATAATAATTCCAGCGATCGCTACTAATATTTCTGGTTGATTTAGATTCCCTAAAGTTGTAGTTGTTGTTTCATTGGAGACAATAATTTTGGTGTTAATCAGAGCTATATAAGCAATAAATAAACCAATACCAACTGTTGTAGCTTGTTTAATAGATTCAGGAATAGCATTAACTATTTGATTGCGAATTTTACTAATAGTTAAACCAATAAAAATCAAGCCTTCTACAAACACAGTAGCTAAGGCAATTTGCCAAGAAATTCCTAACTTCAACACTACTGAAAAAGTAAAATAAGCGTTTAACCCCATGCCTGGTGCTAAGGCAAATGGATAATTACCGTATATTCCCATAATTAGAGTAGCAAATGCTGCTGATATTGCTGTAGCTATTACTAATTCTCCAAATAAATCGCCCGAGTTCTGCAAAAAAATTGCTTTAGATAATATGTCAGGATTTACTACTAAAATATATGCCATTGTCACAAAAGTAGTTATTCCTGCTATTGTCTCTGTGCGAAAGTTAGTGTTGAGCTGGTTAAATTGAAAAAAATCAGCAATAATTCCTAATTTATTTAACTGGTCATTTTCTGGGGTCATGTCGCTACCTAACAATTAAAAAATTTGCTAAAAAAATTATCTTTATTTGTATATTTTGTAAAGTAAAAAAAGTGTTTTTTCTACGATTCTAAATACCGTTTCTATCAACCGAGAATATTTTGAGATAGTGCTGTTTCAGTCTTTTGTAATACCAATTTCGTAAAATATGGCTATGTTCACGACACAAGGAACAGCGGTGCGACCCCGCGTCAGCGACAGACGCAAGCTGTCAGACCCCGCGTCAGCGACAGACACAAGGGAATACTGACTCCTGTGAGGGAACAGGGAAAGAAAAACATAATAAAAAAAAGATGAAAAAAGTTTGAATTTTTAGAATTTATGTAATTTAGATTTTTTTATTGTAGAAATAAATCACAAATTTTAAGATTTAACTACCTTTTTTGAATTTGGTATAAAAAGTATTATGCCTACACTATCTTTAGTAATATTTAATTGATTTTTGCAAAAATACATAAATCTTAGTTTGATTATCATTTTCTTTTTATTTTGGGTTTAATACCCCATCATCTACACGGTGTTTACAATTGGTTGGGGTTTGAGTCCCCATCCACTTTTTCCTTTTTCTTCCTTCCAACTTAAGTCCTTTTTCCTTCTTCTTTGTTCAATTTTCAAATTTTATCTTTCATCATAAAAAAAAAATTGATTTTGTTAAAACCATACTGTATAATTATTTATATATTTATAATTTATTTAGAATTGTCACAGCAATTTTTGCCTATAGATTCTAACCATGAGTAAACCCTAAATAAATTAGTAATTTTTTTTTGATTTTTTTTTCACATTCCCTGCTGTGGAAATCGTTTTTTTTTAATTCATCGATCAAAAAAAATCTTGAGTTATAGGTTGCATTAAGAAAACTTATGCAAAAGAAGATTTTTCTGCAATTTCGAGCCCGTCAGCATTGCAGAGCAAAGCAATTTTAAACTCATAGGGTGCATCACAGACTCCTAAGTCCCGTTTGATTTTCATCACTAAATATTTCAAATGACTAAAGAACTAAAAACTCTTTAGTTTTTCTACAAAACAGGACTAATATGTAAATTTTTTTCTGGCTTATACAAAACTTAAAGGTAAATTTAACATGACAAGTCAATTACAATTACTACCCCAAAATTCAGCACAAAAATCCACATTTTTATCTTTAATAGCATTATTAATAGGATTATTAGCCGTATCCTTAGCCGCAATTTTTATTCGATTAAGCGAACGAGAATTAGGACCTGCTAGCACAGTATTAGATCGTTTTGTCATCTCTGGTTTTGTCTTATGGTTTTGGGGCAATTTCCAAGCTCACAAAAATCAATCATCAACTAATAAAAACGAACAATATTCAACTTATACACTTAGTGATTGGATTTGCTTATTAGCTGGTGGTTTTACTTTTGCTCCTAGTTTACTTCTGTGGGCATGGTCTTTAACCCAAACTAATGTAGCGAATTCAACTATACTTCATAATATGATTCCCATCTTTACTGCTCTGGGAGGATGGATATTTTTAAGTCTTCGTTTTGACCGTAGATTTTTAATAGGAATGGGAATAGCTGTAGTAGGAGCAATTACCATTGGAGCAGATGATATACAAGTAGATTTAGAACATTTTACTGGCGACGTAGCAGCATTTGCATCTGCAATTTTATTTGGTGCTTACTACTTATTAATTGAAAAACTTCGCTCCAAATTTTCAGCGATAACTATCTTATTATGGACTTGTATAAGTGGTAGTTTATTTACTCTTCCTATTGCTTTGTTCACCGAAGATCATATTTTGCCTTTTTCTTGGGGAGGATGGTTATCAATTATTGGTTTAGCAGTAATTGCCCAAGTTTTAGGTCATGGGTTTGTTACTTATAGTCTCAAAACTTTTTCCTCTGGTTTTGTTGCTTTATGCTTTTTATTAGAACCTGTAATTACTGCTTTAATTGCTTGGGGATTATTCTCAGAACAACTTACTATAATTAGTTGGCTAGGATTTTCTATAGTATTGTTAGGATTATATTTAGCTCAATCAAGTCCTTCAATTCAGAAAGCTAGTAATTGAAATAGCAGTCAGCAGTCAGCATTCAGCTATCAGCTTTTCAAGGTGTGTAATAAGGGATTTAAATTCCTATTAAGCCACACCACTAATTTTTCAAATATAGTGGAGTGAGGCTCTTAAACTCTTAGATTTTTAACTGATAACTTAATGCTTTTTACTGAGTATTTCATCAGGAAAAGCTAATAGATAGTTAACTAATATCTAGTGAAAAATAACGTAGGGACGTTCTATAGAAAGTCCCTAAAAAGTTTGAATAAAAAATTTATTTATTTGGTATTTCTCGAGATTTATAGTACATGAATAATTCATAAATCAATAATTGGTGAGTAAGCATTCAGCTATCAGCTATTGATTTGGAGGAGGATATAAAAGAATTCGATGCCAAATTTAGCAGTATATTTTTCTATAGATTCTAATATTTTTCGTTCTAACTCTAGCTTTTCATAAATTAACTCTAAGGCAATATCTGAAAATTCTATAGATGCTAAATTCTCTGGTTGAATAACCAATTCCGAATTAAGTCTAGCAATTGTTTTTGTTAATTTTGCAGCCAAACTTTTCAACTCTTGATTTTTATCTTTAATCCCTTCTAACTCAGAAATCTTTTTCACCCCTGATAAAAGTTGCTGATTTTTCTCCTGATACTCCTGCCAATAAGCAACAGATTTTTTACTAATATATTTTTGCCAGTTAATAATAGCCTTCCCCACTTCAAACTGTTTAGCACTTTCTTCTATTTTTTCTTCTCTACCAATTCTAATACACTTAATTTCTTGACTTTCCACACCAGAAATTCTCGTCAAAACATTATCCACTGCCACATTAGACTGGGAAGAAATCAAAATCTTATCATTAGGATATTGCTTGAGAATTTGCCGAATAATTTCTGTAATCACAGAAGTTTTTCCAGTTCCCGGAGGTCCTTGAATTAAAAATATTTCCTCAGTAGCTAAAGCTTTACATACAGCTCTTTGTTGTGACTCATCCAATTGTTGGTTAAAAAATTGTCTAATTAATATAGATTCAATTGGTTTAAGATTAGATGGATTAACTATAACCTGACATAATTCTGGATTTTCTGAATCACCATATCTAATTTCTCTTAAAGCTTTACGTCTTTTTTCAATTTCAGATTCTTGGTCTTGTAAATTTGTTTCGATTTTTCCTGCATCTGATATAGACTGAATAATTTCATCAGGGCAAAAATCTCCAATACTAATATGTAGTTTTTCAATTAATTCTCCATTACTAGATTTTTCCCCGTCAACAATATCTCCAATAGGCAACTGCTTTGGTTTTTTTCGACTAGAAGATGACTGTTTTGTGCTGGAAATAGTTACAGGTAATGGAGGAGCTGTAATTTTTTCCAAATCTTCAACAGAGATGGGTTTTACTAAAGTTAAAATTACAATTTTTCTTTGCTGATCATAGAATTTTTGTCCGTATTGAAAAGTTAGTTTTTGGTCTTTAATAATCTCTTTTTCAATATCAATTACAGATTGCCATTGTTCAAAAGTTGCTGCTAATGCTTGATTATTTTCTCTTTCATTTTTAACCTGTTGTTCTTTCTCCAGAATTTGATTAACTAACTCATTTAAATCGCCTAAATTTCTTTTCCTTCTTATTGAAGCAGGGCGAATTGCCATTCGCCCCTATTTTACAGGAATGGCAAATATTACTTATTAATTATTAATTATTAATTATTCAAGCGTATTTCCATTAATAGCTAATTAAAGAAACAAAAATTTAAATATAGCAGTCGAAGGAAAAATTAGGACATATTAAAAACTTAAAACTCAGACAACGCAAGATTCTTTCTTCTTCCTTATTCCTTCTTGCTTCTGCTATATGTTTGAAACAGGTGATCGCCACTTTACCATTTTCAATCTAAATAACTTTTAAATACCTGATGAATAGCTATTATTTAAATCATCTTTAACTTAATATTTAATTACAACTGATAACTGATAACTGATAACTAATAACTGAAATTACCCTTGATTAACCTCTTCAATAATCCAATGAAAAGTTTCTATTACTTGCTGTAATGCTACATCATCTTGTAATGTCGATAAACGTAAACTAGGCGCTCTAAATTCTTCTGAATTTCCTGGTAGAGCTAGACCAATTGAACTAAGTTTAGCTCTTAATTCCAACCATTTACCATTGTTATTAAATGGAGGTTGACAACTATATTTATTCGAGTAAATTTCTAGATGACCTGAAATATCAATACTAAATAACTCTAGACTCTTTTTTTCTGGTTGATTAACTATGATAGTAAAGCCACCATAAACATCTCCAGTCCCCCATTGAATTGAGGTTATGGGTTCTTGATTTTTAGCCCACTCATGAATTTTTCTGAGTATTGCTGCCTCATCAGCGCCCCATCTAGTTTTAAATTCTTGAAAGAAAGATACTTCGTCCCACCTTCTTCTCTCGCGAGTTGTACTTGATTTTTTCAGTTGCGCTTCAGTTGTTTGACCAATTAATCTTGGAACTAAAGTTCTTAAACCTTCTTGACTCACATACTGTTTAATTTCTAATGCTAAAACTTCTACTGGGTCTATCTGCTCATTCAGAAATTCTACTACTCTCCGTAGTTCTGCCGGAATATTATCTGCAACAAATACTAAACGAATTTTATTTGCTTGCAAATTAGTTTTAACTTTTTGCCAGAATTTCTCTTCGTTAGCATCTAAACCCAGAAATTTTTCAAATACTTGTTCTGGATCACGACCATGTTCCCGGCAGTTGACTTCAAACTGAGCAACAATTGACTCTAGGGGCCAATAAACTCCTACATTAGCAGCATAATCAATCATTTGACCTACTACTTGTTGGCGAATTTCTGCTTTATAAGCACTTTTAACTATTACTAATGTTGGAATTGCTTCTTGGTCAAGAAATAAATGAGATAATGCCCATTGTTGTGTAATCTCTTCTTCTGTCGATATTGCTATTTCCCGTGATATTAATAACCATCTTCTGGGAGTAGCTCTATCTATATCATCTCCCGCAAGTAAGTTAGGATAAGTTTCTATAAATTCTTGTAGTTGATCTTCAGACTCATAAGCTTGTTCTGTCATTTCCACAAGTTGATCGTTGTCACGAATTAAGTAAATACCTCCGCCCATGAATATACCTCTATTTTTAAGTCAAAATTCCCAGGAAAAATCAATATAACTTTTAATTTTTATTTATAGCGCTTTGCGCAGGTAATAGGAGGAATAAAAAACCAATTTTCTCAGACTTTTAGCTATTTAGTAGTTCCTGCAATTTGTCAATATACCAGCGCGCAATGCTATAAAAGTTATTCTAAGTATTGAAAATAGTACAGCTAATTTTTTTTATAGCAGTCGAAAGAAAGGTAAGGAAATATCAAAAGCCGAAAACTCAGGCAACGCAATATTTTTCTTTCTTCCTTCTTCCTTCTTCCTTCTTCCTTCTTCTATAAAACTAATTTTTAAATTGTCAAAAAATTCATTTTCAACAATTGCCAATCTCTACATTTTTATGAACTCATTATTGATTCATTAATAACTCCTGTAAATACTTTTTCTGCTGGTCCAGTCATATAAACTTTTTGGTCTGTGATTGACCATTCAATCTCCAAACAACCTCCAGGCAGTTCAACTGTAACTTTATTCTCGTTTCTTTGAGTTAAAACCCCTGCCACTACTGATGCACAAGCACCCGTACCACAAGCTAATGTTGCACCAGCACCTCTTTCCCATACCCGCATTTTCACATAATTTGGGCTAACAATTTGAATAAATTCTGTATTAGTCCGTTCTGGAAATACGGAGTGATGCTCAAATTGAGGACCTACTATTTCTAGAGCTATATCAGCAACATTTTCTACAAAAGTTATACAGTGTGGGTTCCCCATATTGACACAGGTAACAGACCAAGACTTTCCAGCCACTTCTAAAGTTTGATTGACAATTTTCTCATCAGCATTACCTAGAATTGTGGGTATTTCCGATGCCAATAGTTTTGGCTGTCCCATGTCAACTTTTACTTGGCCATCTGGTTGTAATTCGATTCCGAGTAGACCTGCACCAGTATAAATTTTATATTTAGTTTTATTATCATTATCTATTTCAGCAATAAACTTAGCTAAACACCTAATCCCATTGCCACACATTTCTGACTCTGAACCATCAGAGTTAAATATCCGCATGGTATAATCTGCTTGATCTTGTCTAGGCAGAGCAAAAATCACACCATTCGCACCAATACCAAAATTGCGATCGCACAATTTTATCGCCTGTTCTGGTGTTACTATGGGTTGCGGGAGGTGGCGATTATCTATCAAAATAAAATCGTTGCCCAGGCCATGATACTTAGTGAATGATACTGTCATTATGATGCTCCAATAATTAGGTTGAAATTTACTTTTAAATAAAAATTTGACGCGGGAAAGATATTGAATAATTATTATGTCTGACTTTGATACCAGTTTACCCAGTGTTCGCCAGATTCAAACTTATATCACAGAGAAGAAAGAAGTAGAGCTAAAACTAATTACTAACGACCTCCATGTAGGAAAAGTTTTCTGGCAAGACCCAAATTGCATTTGCCTCTTAGACCAGTATGATTTACCAATTATAATTTGGCGACAAGCTATTGTTTATCTCAAACCAAAAAACTAATTTTTTCATGGAAGTTCTTCTACCTTCTTATTTTAAGTTAATCAGAAATAGACAATTCCAAAATAATGTAATTACAAAATTTGTGGCAAAGTCAAATAGGACAAATATAGCGCTACCCGCAAATCAGAAGTCAGAAGTCATCTTTAACGCTTCTTTGAGTATTTAGGAATGTTTTAAGCTTTGCTTCGACTGCTATAACTATTTAGACATAGGAGTAGAAATTACACATATAGAGCATTTTTTGTGTATTTTTTCATAAATTTTCTTCCCTGTTGCCTGTTGCCTACTTCTGCAAAAAGTTTATTCTTTTTCACCAGATGTCTATCGCTAGATTTCTGTAGTTTTATTCACTATTGTAGTTAATTTTTGTTTTTTAGGATATTTCTGAGTCTGGGGAATTTTCAATTGCCTTACTTGACTCGGAAGTCTTCTTGCACAGATTTTTATAAGTATCACAATATTGTAAAGGTATATTAACTTCAAGATATAATATTTAATGTTTGATTAGTTATGTCTTAAATTATGATTCAAGAATCATCACTTATTGACATTTTATCGATTTAGTGTTATTTACGTTAATTTGATTGATTAATAATTAAATAACTTAACTTTAAAAATTAGACCTTGGTGAATGAATCTATAATTTTTTATATTTTTTATATTGGATTAGGTTGATAATTTTCAGCCATCTATCCATACCAAAAATTAGCAAAGCTCAAAATTAATTATCAAAGCTACGCTTCTTTTGGTGGTAAGTTTTAGGTGTAGAAAACACACCCTTTTCAATTGGGTTAGATAACTCCTCCATCACTCACCGTTTCTGCAATTGGTTAGTGTTGAATCCCCTAAAAATTGAATCTAATACCTAAAACCTACGACCTAAAACCTAAAACCTTCTTCAAATAGATTCCTCCTGAGATGAGAGGATATTTTTAATTTGAACGTGTAAATCTAATTTAGTCATTAATTAATCGGAAAAATATTAACTAAAAAAACTAATGTTTTGGTCTATCAAAATTAAACAGTTTATCCCTAGCTTAATCTTAGCTATAGTTACAACTATATTAGTAATAGCTAGCCCTGGGTTCAGCCAAACTGTACAAATAACTCCTACTAACCCACAACTTGGAGATACTTTATCAGTTGTAATTCAAAAATCTATCGGCGGAGCAACTCCTACAGTTAATATGGATGGAAAAACTTATCCATTCTTTTCAATTGGACAAAATAAGTTGAGGGCATTATTACCAACTACTCCTTTAGACCGACCAGGTACACGACAACTTCAAATTAACACTGAAGCAGGTATTCAGAATGTAAATGTAAATCTGCAAAGTCGCTCCTTTCCCACTCAGTCTATTTGGTTACCTCCTGGCAAAGATTCTCTCAAAGGAACAGACTTAGAATTTGACAGAGTGGGAGCATTTAAAAAACTTGTCACTCCACAGAAATTTTGGAATGGTCCATTTATTCGACCTAACCAAGGTCCTGTAAGTACAATTTATGGGGTGCGACGGTATTATAATGGAGAATTTGCTGAAAACTATTATCATCGTGGGGTAGATTATGCAGATTATAATGGCTCTCCTGTAGTAGCTCCTGCTGCGGGTCGTGTTGCTCTAGTGGGATTAGAATCTCAGGGTTTTGAAATTCATGGTAATACTGTGGGTATCGATCATGGTCAAGGGGTAACAAGCATCTTTATCCATTTGAGTCGTATCAATGTTCAAGAAGGTGATTTTGTCAAAGCTGGCCAGTTAATCGGTGGTGTAGGATCTACAGGAGCATCTACAGGTCCTCATCTACATTGGGGACTATATGTATCTGGTCAAGCTGTCGATCCTGTTCCTTGGAGATACAAAGGTATTGAATAAGACTTTTCTAATTAACACATCAAGACTCAAAGAATTTTTTTCCACCGACTTACTTATATTTGATTTTTAAGTTATGCTCTGGAAAGTAGGGTGATAGTTGATATTGACTTTGATTAACTTATAACCTTAGTCTGATAAATATGTAGAAACCTTATGTGAAAATTCTTTTGAGTAAACTTAAATAAAACTTATGAGTATAGAAAAAATTGTTGAACAAGCTTTACAAGATGGTTATTTAACACCTTCTATGGAAGCAGAGGTAGGACTAATTTGTAACACAGCTTCTGAATTATCAATTGAGGAATATATGGCTCTTGACCGTTTAATGGGAGCTTTATTGACAGGAGAAGTTGTTGTTTTACCTCGTAAACAATTTATTAATGTGATGGAAGAATTAGTCCTGTCTGAAGCGATCGCACGAGTGGCAGAAATTGAGGCCACTAGCGACAAAACCCTTGATGTGGGCGATATTGCAGCTTATGCTTTAAATAGACTTCCTCCTTTATATGCTACTACGGAAGAGGGTGCTCAGTTTCAAAGGTCTAAGGCTAAAGATGAACTTCAAAATCTAATTTCTCAGCGGGTAAATGAAGCTATTGCTCAAAATATGGATAGACAACCAATTAACCCTACACCTTTTGGTAGTTCTCCTGATGTTGGTTCACAGCTTAGTGAATTACTTAAATTTAATGCTCCACGGTATGAACAACAGTCTGATTGATAATTAAATTATCCTTACTAGATAGGAAAATCAAGGTTGTTTATTCTCAGGATGAAAATAATTATATAGAAAAAATATTTTTATGTGTATTCGTAATTATGAAGTATTCTAAATTGTTATTTACTACATAGTATTTTTAAAATAAAAAATTGACAATTATATATAATTGTTTGTCAATAAAGTGGGCTAAATTTTAGAAATATTACTTATGGAATTAATTTAGAGTAGAGATATTTGAAAACATCTCATACTCAAAAAATAAAATTGAAAGAATAGCAAGAAGAATGTCTGATGAACCAGTACATAGTATCTGAGATAATACAGTCAAAATACTCAAGATTCAATAATTCAATCTTTCGTTATTTATAATTAATTACTATTGTTTGAAGTCTTGCTAGTAGAAGTAGGTATATTCCCTTTTTCTAAGCTACGTTTCTCTCGTTTTTTCCGAGCTGCCATCAGAGTATCTTCCATAGCACTACGAGCTTGAATTATTCTCTCTAAATTGCTACGATACATTTCTATATCTTTTAATGATTTTTCTTCTGGCAAATTTAAAGCCTGGGAAATTTCCTTGATAGCTTCTGTACGCTGCGGTTCTTCCTTAACTAACTCTGTATCTGCTATTTCTAGTAAAGTGAATAAACCTATAGCAAATAAGCGATTATACTTAAATTTATAATGATCGGAAATAGCTCTTAAATTATCTTGCAAATGTTGAGCATCATCTCTATCTGTTGATAAGCAAATCCACGAGAGCATATCCTTTCCAGACATTTGCCTAGCTAAATCTTCTAATCCTTTAGCATCTGCACGGTATTTATCTGGTTCTTCTTCTTGTGCTTGAATCAGAGCATTAAAAATAGAAATTTTGTCCTGTTCAGGAGAATATCCCTCCATAAAACGGTCAAAAGCTGTGACTATACCCAAAGCATAAAATGGATTATAGCTATAATTAGCATTGACGGAAATCAGGTGCATTTCCACTAGCAGCTCTTCAACAACTCGATTGTATATAGAGTTAATTGGACGGGTGTGAGAATTATAAAAAGCTTTCTTAGTATCTGAAACAGTACGAATATTATTCACCTGGTGTTCTAATTCTATAATCCCATCCCTGTCAGATCTTGATTTCCTACTAGGTCAGCTTGAAAGCATATAGTACTGGAAAAGCAGGGTGGGTTTTACTTTGTGAAGTACCTACAGTAATAACTAAACTGTAAAAAATAAAATTAAAATAGTTAACTTATTCTTACTGGTTTAACTAATCTTGACTGTATGGCACAGTTGAATATTCTATCAACTTAAAGGGCAAGTGCGAACTAATTTAACCTTCTCGAAAACTACTACACAAATATTTGGCAAACTACCTTGTCTTTCCGATGAGGAATTGTGCTGAAGCAACCTGGTATAAACAAGATAATTGTTTTGCCTGACAAATTTGATCGTCGCCCCTTGTGTATATATAAACTATATATATAGTACAACTTTGCTACAGCTAATGTTTTAAAAGTTGTCGCTCCCAACCTTTAAATTATCAGAATTTCCTTATTGACATCCTCCCGACGCTGCACTTGCGTGAAAGCGCGGGACCCCGAACCATCGCTGATTAGGTCTTTCTGCTGCCTCTTGCAGAGGAGCTGCGCGCTCCAAGGCACCAGCCTCCAAGGTCGAGCCTCTTTTCGGTCTAAAGGTGCGCTCCACAGACTGACACTGCTTGCCCTGCAGCCTAATTTTCAGTCTAACATACTATTGACAAAACCTCAAAATTGATTGGTTTTCCCATCTCTCCGCTCCCCTAATAGCTGCCGCTAGGCTCCGCCAACGGAAGAGCGCGGGTCAAGGGCCAACGTTGAGATAATAGCACAAGTAAGGATTAAAGATAAAAATATAATTAATTTTCTTTAATTTTAAAGTTGAAAATAGCCTTCAGCCTTCAAGATTACGGAATGCTCTAAAACAATTGCAACTCAGGATATATTTTACCAAGGCTCTACAGCAATTTTAGTTCAGAACTGATTTTAATAAGTAGTGCAGTAATATTCTAATTCGGGTTTGCGTATGGAAAGTATGAGTGGTAGGGGTAGGAGTCAGAAATCAGGAGTCAGGAGAAATGGGAATGATAGAAGAGGTAGTCGGAACAATTGTAAGAGTGATTTTTCTGCCATAATCGTCCCAAAATACTAGCTTTATGCAGCTCTTTCCACTGAAAAGCTGAAACTTTTTTCGACAAAAAAATGCTACAACCAATATCAGTCAATACTTTGATATTTAATCAGCAAGCCCTAATTCCTCAAAAAAGGCCACCAGACTTTAAGAATTGGCAGCCATTCAGATGATTAAGCTTAACTCTGAGTTCAACTAAATATATATTTCACCAAATAACAAGTCCATACTCACTGAATTTGGATCGATTGCAAGTAAGGTAGACAATATGGTCAAATAATATATTTCTAGGTATTACTTTAACTATCAAGGTATTATTTGAATGCACAGTCAGCTTAAACTAAGTGCAATTACAATTCTGATTGGGTATTTTCAATTCATGTCAACCTAGAACAAATTAATGTCTGTATTTGCTCATCAAAAAGTAGGTTTCTACAACAATTGTGAGAACTTTTGGTTAAGCCAACTTCAGAATATTCAGTAGATTCACAATCAAACTTTTTGTTAAACAAAATTAATTGTCAGTCTTTAATCTCAGGAAAATTTACCAATAGTTCTAAATAGTAATGGTAAATGGGATTGAAAAACCCAATATACCCTTACTAAAATAATGACAATTTACGATAACCAATTGACAATTATGTTGTCAGCTATATGCTTTTACTCTATTTTGACTGGTCTTGGTAATCCCATTTCCATCGAATTTTAATTTATTAAAGAAGTACTTTGCTGGACAGTTTGTTCAGATATAAAATTGATTAAGTTCTGCTTCAAAACTGTTTAAGCTCTATTCTCTTCACGGACATCACCATATTCAAGAGCTTCTTCTTCTGTTTCAAAAATCTCAAACACAGAATCCATCATAGTTACTTCAAATACCAGTTTGGCTTCTGGATGAACACTACAAATTCGGAAACTACCTTTAACTTTGTCCGCATCTCGCATGCCTGCTACCAAAGATGTAAGTCCAGAACTATCAATAAAGTTAACCTGACCTAAATTGACCACTACATGACGACTTAGTTTGGAGATACATTCCTGCAACTTGAGGCGAAACTGCCAAGCTGTTGTTATATCCAAGCGTCCAGTTGGTGCTAGGACGATTACTGTTGTGCCGTCCTGAGTTGTGTGGGTTTTTTGCTCAATATGAATCACTGACCCTTCCCTCGGGATGATATTAGTTATGGTGGTTGCCCATCTGACTGTAATTTAACTCAGAGTAATTAATGATTTTGTTTCCAGTTAGCCCAATCATGAGGTTTTAAGAATACTTCATATAGTTTAGCTTCTGGTGTATTGGGTTCTGGGCTGTAGCCATATTCCCAACGAACCAAAGGTGGTAAAGACATCAAGATTGACTCTGTACGACCATTGGTTTGCAAACCAAAAATTGTACCTCTGTCATACACTAGATTAAATTCAACATAACGGCCACGTCGGTATAGCTGAAAGTTGCGTTCCCGATCGCCATATTCCATGGGTTGCCGTCGCTCTACTATTGTTTTATATGCTGGTAAGAATGATCTACCACAATTTTGTACGAATGTAAATAATGATTCCCAACTACGAGATTCAGGAACTCCTAACTGCTGACTATAGATTGCTGCTGGTCCTTTACTATCTGGCCCTTTATATAATTCTCCTTGACCATCTTGATAATCAAAGAAGATACCTCCTACTCCTCGCATTTCTTGACGATGCTTTAAGTAAAAATACTCGTCACACCATCTTTTAAATACAGGATAATACTCTTTATGGCTTTTGTCACAGGCCGCCTTAATAGTTTGATGAAAGTGAGCTGCGTCTTCTGCATAGGGATAGTAAGGTGTTAAATCTATGCCTCCACCAAACCACCATACAGGTCCTGCTTCAAAATATCGATAATTAAGATGAACTGTTGGTACATAAGGACTTTTAGGGTGCAGTACCATTGAAGTCCCGGTCGCATAAAAACCATGACCTTCGGCTTCTGGTCTTTGTGCTAGTATGCTTGGTGGTAGTTTATCTCCCCAGACTTCTGAAAAATTAACTCCTCCCTGTTCAAAAACCGCACCGTCTCTAATTACACGAGACCTTCCTCCACCACCACCTGGACGTTCCCAGCGGTCTTCTTTAAATTTGCCAATTCCATCTAATTGCTCCAGTCCTTGACAAATTTCATCTTGTATATCCTGCATAAATTTACTGACTCGACCTTGGGTACTACCCAGTGATAGAGATAGAGGTGTTGTTTTTTGGGTTTCAGTGGAAGCTGTCATAGGTACAATATGTGTTTCAAATTAGCTAAAAATTATATGTATCTTTCCAGACTTTTTATCCTACCATGCTATCGATCATCTAGTAAAATTTTCCTGTTTTTTCCAGTTTTTCTTGAGTAAATCAACCTATCTTGTAATCAGAAGATGTCAAATACTCAACTATAATTCTTAATTACTGAATTACTCTTGCCTATGGATTTACATCTAAACTATATGATTATGATATGGCAGACGATAAATTATTGATTGCTTAAAAATATTTTGTAGCTAGTTATTATTGATTCTTTTACTAATTACTAAATTTAATTTTTTATCTCATTGGCAATCATTTCTCTAGACTACCTAAATTACATTAATTCTTAGGTTAAGATTCATTACTTTTATTAAAATATCAAATTAATAATTAATTTAATTATTAGTAATTAAGTGAAGAAAATATCTAACATTATCTTGCAAATAACAGATATAATTTAATAAAAATTTAATTTTTGAAGGATGTTATATGTCCACTATACCTGAGACTCAATCTATTTTAGATGTTTTACGACCAGTACAAGACCCCGAACTGCAAAAGAGTTTGGTGGAACTAAATATGATTCGCAATATTAAAGTTAAAGATGGACAAGTTGAGTTCACTTTAGTATTGACAACTCCAGCTTGTCCATTACGAGAATTTATTGTTGAAGACTGTCAAAAAGCTGTCAAGCAACTTCCCGGGGTTAAGGAAGTAATAGTAGATGTCACAGCAGAGACTCCTCAGCAGAAAACTATACCTGACCGCCAAGGTATTGATGGAGTGAAAAATATTATTGCTGTTTCTAGTGGTAAGGGTGGAGTTGGTAAAAGTACAGTAGCAGTGAATGTAGCTGTGGCACTAGCTCAAATGGGCGCTAAAGTGGGTTTGATTGATGCTGATATTTATGGTCCTAATGACCCAACGATGTTAGGTCTGGCAGATGCTAAAGTTATGGTACAAGCAGGACAATCTGGAGAAGTCCTGGAACCAGCTTTTAATCATGGAGTAAAGTTGGTTTCTATGGCTTTTTTAATTGATAAAGATCAACCTGTAATTTGGCGTGGTCCAATGTTGAATGGAATTATCCGACAATTTTTGTACCAAGTGCAATGGGGTGATTTAGATTATTTATTGGTAGATTTGCCTCCTGGTACTGGTGATGCTCAATTAACATTAGCTCAAGCTGTTCCTATGTCTGGAGTGGTAATTGTGACAACTCCTCAAACAGTGGCATTATTGGACTCTCGCAAAGGTCTAAAAATGTTTCAGCAGTTAGGGGTTTCTGTATTAGGAATAGTGGAAAATATGAGTTATTTTGTCCCTCCAGATATGCCAGAGAAAAAGTATGACATTTTTGGTTCTGGTGGTGGTAAAAGAACAGCAGAGGAACTAGGTGTACCACTACTTGGAGGAGTTCCTTTGGAAATGCCTGTTAGAGAAGGTGGAGATAGTGGAGTTCCTATTGTAGTTGGAGCTCCTAATTCTAGTTCTGCTCAAGAACTCAAAGCGATCGCTCAAAAAATTGCTGGTAGAGTTTCTGTTGTGGCCTTGGCTTAACGAAGTCAGAAGTCAGAAGTCAGAAGTCAGAAGTGATTTTTGTAACTTAGGGCAGTGTTGGGAGGATGTCAAAGATGCTAAAAATATTACAATAAAACAGCCTTCAATTTCCTAAAATTGAGAAAATTTTTGATAGGAGTAGAAAACAATGATTTTACCTGGTGTAGCAGTTAAAGTGAAAAATATTAGTGATACTTATTATGGATTTCAAGGACAGGTTCAACGAGTAAGTGACGGTAAAGCTGCTGTATTATTTGAAGGTGGAAATTGGGATAAGTTAGTAACATTTAGACTCTCAGAATTAGAGTTAGTGGATGCAACGGCAGGTCGCAAGAAAAAATAATTCAGTTAGTAAATAGTGTAAGCTATCAGCCGTCAGCTATCAGCAATCAGCTATTGCTTTTAATTTTAGATAAAAACTAATTGAGCCAGAATTTATACTTACTATAAAAGCTTGCTGAAACAGTTTTTTTTCATTAAAACCCTCTTTTTTTTTGCTGATAGCTGAGGCTAATAGCTGTTTGCGCTGCATTCCGCAGGAAATCCTTACTAAATAGTAGATGTTTTTTTATATTTATAGCTGAATAATTCAGGTTGAAAGTATTTGATGTCAACAATAAATAAAGACAAAAAATTCTGCTTACCAACTCTATAATTTTAAGGAGAGGTAATTATTAATTATTAATTATTAACTGGAGAGTACAAAGTCATTCCAAAAAACGATTTGTTTTAAAGACTGCAAGTCTTACTGGAAAAGCCTTACAGTACTTACAGCTCTGAATAAAGAGTTTTTAACCTTTAGATCGCTGAAAGTGTTAGCTAGCAATAGTTATTCCAAGAACTTTGCACTGTCTAGTTATTAATTATTAATTATTAATTATTAATTATTAATTATTAATTATCTACATTATGCGTCTTCCTTTACCCCAGTTTGCTAATACAAATCGCCAGAAGAATTACATAGCTGAAGTAATAGAAACAGCAACAACAGAATTTTTAGCTCAATGTTTAGAACCAGAAGAGTTAGATTTTCCGATGATGCCTGCTTTTGGTACTTGGGTAAAATCTAAGGATGAACAATCAGGAAATGAGATTTATGGAGTGGTTTATTATGCAACTACTTTACCTATTGATTCAGTACATAGGGCAAGAGCTTTGGGAATGTCTTTAGCTCAGTTACGGGAACAACAACCACAAATTTTTGCTATGTTGAAGACAGAATTTAGGGCAGCAATAGTAGGTTTTAAATCTCAAGAGGAATTAAATGGTTCTACAGCAGAAAATGGCAGAATTTACCAATATCTTCCACCCCGTCCGCCTCAAATTCATCAAGCAGTTTATTTATGTGAACCAGAAGAAATAGTTAGGTTTAGTGAAAAGTTAGATTTTTTGCGGACTTTATTACAGTTATTTAATGCTCCTGTTGATGCTTTAGTAGCTGCTACTATTAGAGAAATTTATCAGCTGAGAAAACTAGACCGTAATTGGTTAGTTGAGGCAGGTAGAAATATGAGTGTTTTCTTGAGAGATGATTATGACCGTTTAAAAATAATATTAGGACAAATACATCCTTAAAAAAAAGAAGGAAGAAGGAAGAAGGAAGAGGGAAGAAGGCTGAAAGGAAGAAAAAAACTTAAATTTATTTCTTATATATATTCATGGTTGGGCTTACACCAAAGCACCCCAAAAGACATGATATTAAAAGTAAAATAACTAAAGTAAATACAGAGTCATTTCGTAGGCATTCAGCCGTCAGCTTGAATTGTCTGGTCGGAACTTCGTTATCAGCTTCATTAGCTTGAATTGTATGGATTAAAAACTAAAATAAATAATAGCCTTGATCGACAACTTCTGACTTCTGACTTCATTAGCCACCTATATTTTGCAGATTTTAGCTACAAACTAGAATATTTCAGATTAATTCAAATAAATAATAGCCTTCAGAGCAGGGTATTTAAGTGCTACTTCTATCAATAAATGGCGTTAAAAAAGTCGTAGCAAAGAATAACAAGGTAGGCAAATATTACTTTCATTACCCTTAATATTCAATTGCTCAAGATTTGCATACCTTACTTTTAACTATCAAAATAATTGCATCTAAAACCCCACATTTTCAAGTGAAATGTTTTTGGAGAGTTACTTAAAATTCCTGTTACAAAAACAATTTCTGACTTATAAATTCTGACTTCTAAATACCCTACCTCTTCCTTTTTTACTATAGCGCTACACAAATACATTAGGACATTCTTCTGTTCCCTGTTCCCTATTCCCTTTTTGCTATAGCGCTACACAAATACATTAGGACATTCTTCTGTTCCCTGCTCCCTATTCCCTTACAACTAAAATTGATTGTCCTAAGCAAAAGACATAGTGTTATAGATATTTTTCTACATAAACCTAAAGATACTTACTATATGTAGTAAACTAGAAAAGTTGTCTAAAATCGCACATCCAGGTAGTCGGGTGTTCTGCAAATCGGAATCTATGAGAATGCACCTGGATGGAGGATTAAACCCGAATAGGAGATTATAATTATGCCAGTTGTTAGTTTGGCTCAATTGTTAGAGTCAGGAGTCCACTTTGGGCATCAGACCCGTCGCTGGAATCCAAGAATGTCCCAGTATATTTTTACAGAGCGTAACGGTGTTCATATTATTGACCTTGTTCAGACAGCTCAATTAATGGAAGAAGCTTACGACTATATTAGAACTGCCTCTGAACAAGGAAAAAAATTCTTATTTGTTGGTACGAAGCGTCAAGCTGCTGGTATTATCGCTCAAGAAGCTAGTAGATGTGGAGCTTATTATATTAACCAACGTTGGTTAGGTGGGATGCTTACTAACTGGACTACTATTAAAACTAGGGTAGAAAGACTCAAGGACTTAGAGCGTCGTGAAGCAAATGGGGCACTAGATTTACTCCCGAAAAAAGAAGCTTCAGTCCTCCGTCGTGAAATGGCTAAGTTACAAAAATATCTGGGTGGCATTAAAAATATGCGTCGCTTGCCAGATGGAGTTGTCATGGTGGACCAGCGACGAGAGTATAATGCTGTTCAAGAATGCCAGAAGTTGGATATTCCTATAGTTTCTTTGTTGGATACGAATTGTGACCCGACTCAAGTTGATATTCCAATTCCAGCTAATGATGATGCTATTCGCTCAATCAAACTTATAGTGGGTAAGTTGGCGGATGCTATCTATGAAGGTCGTCATGGTCAACTAGAAACTCTGGATCAAGAAGATTATGATAGCTATGAAGAATATGAAGAAGATTATGATTATGATGGAGCGGAAGAAGAATTTAATGTAAGTGATGATGAGGAAGAGTCATCAGCAGAAAGTAATGAAGAAGAATAAGAAATTCTAGGTAAGCATTTAGCCTTCAACTATTAGCTAGCCTCCTATGGTGGGAACTGCGCAATTCAGCTATTAATTTTGAGTCCGCATAAAAGCAACCTTTAAAATTGAAAAATAATAAAAAGTTACTGCCATGAGTCCCAGGACAAAACCTTAGGAGTAATTATTTATTACTAATTGCTGTTAACGTAGTTCCTCCGGAGGAGGCTAGCTGACTGCTTATAGCTGTTTGCGCAGCATTCCGCAGGAAATGCTTAGAATTCTAGTAATATTGTTGAGTAGTAGAGGTGGGGTTGACTTCTCACCCGACTAAAGTACGGGTGATTCTAAGCAGTCCCATCCGAATCGTGTTTTTAAACCGATTCTGAAAAGCTACTAGCTGTCACTGGACTTGATTAAATTTTTTCCAGTGGTGGTAGTCAAAAACCACCTACAGACTCAAAGTGCGCTGACTCCGAATGTCGCATACATCGCCCTTACTTTTGTCTCACTTTCAGAGTGGTTTTACTCAAGGAGTGAGCTATAAATCCCTATCCTTGCTGCCTGCTTGTCTGTGCCTTAGTCTTGGTAGAAATATGCTACTAGTTTCTTCCCGACAGGAGTTTCACCCCTACAAGCATTGAGTCTATGGGACAAACCTTGTTCCTACTTGTATCCATTAGTATTATCCCACATTTTTGGGATACTTGGGAATAAATTCCCACAACTTGTTTTCATCCAAAGGCTAAAGCCACTTGGCTTTCAATTGCACGTTTTTTTTGTAAAGTTAAATTGAGGAATAAAAAATATGCCGGAAATATCTGCAAAGTTAGTTCAAGAGTTGCGTAAAGCAACAGGTGCAGGCATGATGGACTGCAAAAAAGCTCTCGAGCAAAATAATGGCGATATTACTAAGGCTACAGAATGGCTAAGACAAAAAGGTATTGCTTCTGCAGGAAAACTTGAGGGTAAAGTAGCAGCAGAAGGACTGGTTGAAAGTTATATTCATACAGGTAGCAGAATTGGCGTTTTAGTAGAAGTAAATTGTCAGACAGATTTTGTTGCCCGGAATGAAGCATTCAAACATTTAGTGAAAAATATTGCTATGCAAATAGCAGCTTGTCCACAGGTAGAATATATTTCAGTTGATGATATCCCTACGGAATTTGTGGAGAGTGAAAAATCTATAGAAATGGGTAGAGAAGACCTTAGTAAAAAGCCGGAAAATATTAGGGAAAAAATAGTTCAGGGAAGAATAGAAAAGCGACTCAAAGAATTAGCATTAATGGATCAACCTTATATTAAAGACCAAAATGTCACAGTGGCAGAGTTGGTTAAGGAAACTAGCGCTCAGTTAGGTGAAAAAGTACAAGTACGTCGTTTTACACGATTTGTTTTGGGAGAGGGTATTGAGAAAAAAGAGGATAATTTTGCTGAAGAAGTAGCAGCACAAATGGCAAAGGAATAATTGATAAATCTTGAAGAAGGAAGAAGTAAGAAAGAAGAAGGAAAAAGTTGATAGGGACTCAAACCCCAAAAAATTGTAAACACCGTGTAAACGGTGGGGTATTAAACCCATAAGGGAAAAGATAATCAGAATTAAAAATTAAAAGTAGCAGAGATAATCTGTTTATTTTTAATTTTTAATTGTGGATAGATAGAAAATAATTTACTATGGTGGGAGCAGCAAAACAAATAGAGGAAAAATTGAAAGAAATAGAAGTAGCGATCGCTGAAATTGCCAAGGAATTTTATGGTACTTATGAAGGTTATTTCAAAGTATTAGGTGAAGGGATAGGTCAACAATTAATTTTTGCTAGTTATCATATATGTACTCAAGGATATCCAGAAGCTTTTCTGAATTTATCATTTTCTCAGCGACAAAAAATGCAGTTGGAGTTGCGAGAAATAGCAAAATTACCAGTTAGAGAATTAGAAGAATTATTAGAACAAATTCCAGAAGAACAGGAAAATTTAGATGAGACTTCAGCACCAGAATTAATTATGAGTCTTTTGAGTGAAGGAGATGGGGAGGAGAAAGAAGTAACATCTCTACTAAAAGATGAAAAGACAAAGATAGAATTTGATTCTGCTGTATTATTTTCAACTAAAACATATGATAATGAAGAGCGAAAACTGGCAGATAGGATAGAAGAAAGTCTGAATAAGATTGAAACAGAAGAAATAGAAAATTCTCCAGAAAATATTATTGATAAATTAGAGAATTTAGAGACATTAATATCTTGGCAAGAGAATATAGAAAAGCAAATACCTGAAATCCTCAAAAAAGTTTCTGATCGGGCAAACTCCATCCTTCAAAATGCAGAAATACTACCAAATAAAATACCGAAAAAAGTTTTAGAAGCTGCGACAAAAATGGAATCAGGTGAGACTCCTTTGGGTGGAAAACCTAATTTATTAAATTTATTAATTGAAGCAGAAGATCCAGAAGAGGAAAAAAAACCTAGAGTTACTAAAGTTATGGCAGTAAATCTTAGGTTATCTGAAATAGAATTTACTGATATTAATGTTAGTGCCTGGCGTAATAAAATTCGTAACCTTTTAGGAAGACTTAATCAACTGCAACGAGAATATCGTAAAAAGCAACGCGAACGAGCTGTAATAGAAGCAGAGTCAGCATGGCGTTCTAGTTGGTATGAAGAATAATTAATAATGAATAATTAATAATTAATAATTAATAATTAAGAGTTGATAGTTAATAATTATTCATTCAACAATTCACGCCTTGAAGACGACCTTTTTAAGGGGATAAAATCAAAAAAAATCCTTTTAGTCAATCCTATCCGTTTTAAGAAGAGGTAATTATTAATTATTAATTGTTAATTGTTAATTGCTGAATTAGGAGTCAGGAGTCAGGAGTCAGGAGGGAAGAAAGAAGAAGTAAACAGGATTCATTAATGGATAATTGATAATGGATAATTGATAATTACCTCGGGTTTTAACCGTTACGGAATTGAATATAAGGAAATATTATTTCTTCTCTTGGTCGATTGGATATGGCGAGGAGACCCGCTCTTATCAGAGCCGCTCCGCTAACGCCATCTCTCGACCGCTTTTTTCCCCTGAAAATGGGAGGCTTCAAGGCGCGAATTATTTAATTATTAATTATTAATTATTCGGTAAAATGAAGAAGGTTTTTTAGTCGCTTCAGTGAAATGGAGTTCTTAATTTTTTTCTCCTTGATTTAATTAAGCTTGAAATCTTAGTTATTCGATAAAATTTGTGGTAAATATAGCAGTCGCTATTACTGTATTTGACATAATATAGTGCGACGCAAATAGGTTAGGACATTCCTCTGTTCCCTGTTCCCTTACAACCTAAATTTATTGTCCTAACCAAAAGACGTAGTGCTATAAAAAGCTTAAAACTCAGACAATGCAATATTTTTCTTTCCTAGATAACTAATCACCTAGATAACTAATTTCTGCTATACATTAAGATTATATGGGCTAAAAATTTTCACACTAAAGTAATTCAAGGAAAGAAGTTATACTAATTATCATGGATTAATTCTACAAAAAGGTAATTTAAAAATCATACCTAAAAGGAGTTTTTTCCTGAATTTTTTCTTCTTTCTTCATTAATTTGGTAGATAACTAATTTTATGTGAGGTGACACAGAATTAGGTATTAGGTATTAGGTGTTAGGTGTTAGATATTAGACATCTCCAATAATGAAAAACAAAATCAATTATCGTAGATAAATCATCAATTATTTTCCCCTACTCCCTACTCCCTACTCCCTCTTTTCCGGAGAGGTCTATTGGTTGTTATACCAATTTTATGTGAGATAGCATAGAATTATAAAATTTATTAACTTGTCTATCTCGCTCTACAGTCAACTCTGATTAAAAGATTATTCTATATATTAATTAGGTAGAACAATGAGTTTCCTCAAAGAAAGTAAAATAAAATAAAATAAAATAAAATAAGTCAAAAAAATTTAATGCTGATATTTATTTAAGTGTGAATTTCTATAAATGAGCGACTAATAAAATATTACATACATAATATGCTATGAATAACGAAAAAGAAAAGATAGACTGGGAAAGACTACAAAAAGCTTTGTCAGTAGAAATACAATATGGATTTCAAAATATCCAGGGAAAACAATATATAATTAATGAATTCATTAATTATATAGATAAATGGATTTCCTCAAATAAAGCAAAATAAAAGAATTCAAAAAACTGAATGCTGATATTTATTTAAGTGTGAATTTATCTAAATGAGCTACTAAGAAAATATTACATAAATCATATGCCATGAATAACGACAAAGAAAAAATAGACTGGGAAAGACTACAAAAAGCTTTGTCAGTAGAAGTACAATATGGATTTCAAAATATCCAGGGAAAACAATATATATTTAATGACTTTTTAAGTCTCAGTTTGAGCGAAGCACCCATAATATTAAAAGGTTATCAAAATCAATTTCAGGAGATATCTAATAAATTTGTTAGCTATCCAGAAATGACCAGAGAAGAACGGCAAAAATTACTAGAAAAAACTAAATATTTTTTAGAAAAAATGCAATATATTTCTGAAGGAGTAAAGCCGGAAAAAACAATAAAAAAAGAGATAATTCAACCAGAAGAAAAAACTCAAGAAAGACTAAAACAGGGTTCTGTTACTCCCCAAAAATACAGCGATAAACTTGATGTAGAACAACCATTAACAGAAGTAAAAGATATTAGCAAAAGAAACAGCGATCGCCTAGCAACATTAGGATTATATACAGTTAGAGAATTACTTTATTATTATCCAAGAGACCATATAGATTATGCTCGTCAAGTAAATATTCGCGACTTAGAACCGGGAGAAACTGTCACAATAATCGGCAAAGTTCAACGATTTAACTGTTTTTCTAGCCCGAAAAATAAGAAATTAACTATTCTCGAACTTACCCTCACAGATGCTACAGGTAAAATCAAAATAAGTCGCTTTTTTGCCGGACCTAGATTTAGTAATAAAGGTTGGCAAATGCAGCAGAAAAAAATCTATCCGGTCGGTGCAACAGTAGCTGTTTCAGGTTTAGTTAAAGAAAATAAATATGGGAAAAATTTAGATAACCCAGAAATAGAAGTTCTTGATAGTGAAGGGGGTCAAATTGAATCCATGAAAGTTGGTCGTTTAGTACCAGTTTATCCCTTAACAGATGGAGTAGGAGCAGATGTTGTTAGACGAGCAATATTTACAGTTTTACCAACAGCAGAACAATTGTCAGATACATTGCCTGAAGGATTACTAAATCAATATCAATTAATAGATTTAAAAAATGCTATTAAAAATATTCACTTTCCTATAGATAGAGATTGTTTAGCAGCAGCTCGTCGTCGCTTAGTTTTTGATGAATTTTTCTACCTACAATTAGGATTATTGAAACGTCGGCAACTGCAAAAAAAAGTAGAAACAGGAATAGCTTTACCAACTACAGGAAAATTAATTGAGCAATTCTATAAACTCCTGCCATTTGCGTTAACTAATGCTCAAAAAAGAGTAGTTAATGAAATACTTAATGACCTACAAAAACCTGAATCAATGAAAAGATTAGTACAAGGAGATGTAGGAGCAGGAAAAACAGTAGTAGCAGTTGTGGCAATGTTAGCAGCAATTCAAGCAGGTTATCAAGCAGCTTTAATGGCACCAACAGAAGTATTAGCAGAACAACATTATAAAAAATTAGTTGCTTGGTTTAATCTTTTACATTTGCCAGTTGAACTATTAACTGGTTCGACAAAGGTAGCAAAACGCCGAGAAATTCACTCTCAACTTGAGACTGGAGAATTACCAGTATTAGTCGGTACTCATGCCCTAATTCAAGAAGCAGTAAATTTTCACAAATTAGGTTTAGTAGTAATAGATGAACAACATAGATTTGGCGTTCAACAAAGAGCAAAATTGCAACAAAAAGGTGAATCTCCCCACTTTTTGGCAATGACAGCTACTCCCATTCCCAGAACTTTAGCTTTGACATTACATGGAGATTTAGATGTTAGTCAAATAGACGAATTACCTCCTGGAAGACAACCAATTCAAACAACAACTTTGACTGGAAGACAACGTAAAAAAGCTTACGATCTAATCCGCCGAGAAATAGTTCAAGGTAGACAAGTTTATGTGGTTTTACCCTTAGTTGAAGAGTCAGAAAAATTGGATGTAAAATCCGCAGTTGAAGAACATCAAAAGTTAGCAGAAAAAGTTTTCCCAGAATTTCAAATAGGTTTACTACATGGAAAAATGACAAGTGTAGAAAAAGACCAAGCAATTAGTACATTTCGGGATAATCAAACTCAGATTTTAGTATCTACAACTGTAGTGGAAGTGGGGGTAGATGTGCCGAATGCCACAGTAATGTTGATTGAAAATGCAGAAAGGTTTGGTTTATCTCAGTTACATCAGTTGCGGGGACGGGTGGGGCGTGGTGTCCATAAGTCTTATTGTTTGTTGATGAGGGGTGCGGGTTCGACTGATGCTGTGGAAAGGTTGCAGGTTTTGGAGCAGTCTCAGGATGGATTTTTTATTGCGGAAATGGATATGCGTTTGCGGGGACCTGGTCAGGTTTTGGGAACGAAGCAGTCTGGGTTGCCGGATTTTGCTTTGGCGAGTTTGGTTGAGGACCAGGAGGTTTTGGAGTTGGCGCGGGGTGCTGCTTTTCGGGTGATGGAGAAGGATGAAAGTTTGAATAGTTGGCCTCTATTGAGGAGGGAGTTGGAATGGCGGTATCAGAAGATGATGGGAGGGTCGATTTTGAATTAGGAGTCAGGAGTGGCTCACAGGGATTATGGCACGGATACAGGGATACGGAAGGGAATAGGGGAGTGGCTCACAGGGATTATGGCACGGATACAGGCATATGGAAGGGAGTGGGGGAGTGGCTCACACGGATTATGGCACGGATACAGGGATATGGAAGGGAGTAGGGGAGATAGACAAACAAACAGCAACTAATTATCAATTCAAAATTAAAAAAATATTCATCACTATTTTTCTATCACGCAATAGTAGAATCTCGAAAGTCTAGAAAGACTTAGCTGAGAACAACCTACTTTTCCTTCTCTAGATATGGAGTGATCGCTCCAGACAAACAAACAGCAACTAATTATTAATTCAAAATCAAAAATTTATTCATAACTATTTTTCTATACGCAATAGTAGAATCTCGAAAGTCTAGAAAGACTCAGCTGAGACCAACCTACCTTTTCTTCTGAAGATATGGAGCGCTCCAGACAAACAAACAGCAACTAATTATCAATTCAAAATTAAAAATTTATTCATAACTATTTTTCTATACGCAATAGTAGAATCTCGAAAGTCTAGAAAGACTCAGCTGAGACCAACCTACCTTTTCTTCTGAAGATATGGAGCGCTCCAGACAAACAAACAGCAACTAATTATCAATTCAAAATTAAAAATTTATTCATAACTATTTTTCTATACGCAATAGTAGAATCTCGAAAGTCTAGAAAGACTCAGCTGAGAACAACCTACTTTTCCTTCTCTAGATATGGAGCGCTCCAGACAAACAAACAGCAACTAATTATCAATTCAAAATTAAAAAAATATTCATCACTATTGTTCTATACGCAATAGTAGAATCTCGAAAGTCTAGAAAGACTCAGCTGAGACCAACCTACCTTTTCTTCTGAAGATATGGAGCGCTCCAGACAAACAAACAGCAACTAATTATCAATTCAAAATTAAAAATTTATTCATAACTATTTTTCTATACGCAATAGTAGAATCTCAAAAGTCTAGAAAGACTCAGCTGAGACCAACCTACCTTTTCTTCTGAAGATATGGAGCGCTCCAGACAAACAAACAGGAACTAATTATCAATTCAAAATTAAAAAAATATTCATCACTATTGTTCTATACGCAATAGTAGAATCTCGAAAGTCTAGAAAGACTCAGCTGAGAACAACCTACCTTTTCTTCTGAAGATATGGAGCGATCGCTCCAGACAAACAAACAGGAACTAATTATCAATTCAAAATTAAAAAAATATTCATCACTATTGTTCTATACGCAATAGTAGAATCTCGAAAGTCTAGAAAGACTCAGCTGAGACCAACCAACCTTTTCTTCTGAAGATATGGAGCGATCGCTCCAGACAAATCAAAACAGAGAAATGGGCTGTAATTCAAAGATTATGGATGATAGAAAATTTATTTTGCACAACTACTTGTATAACCAACTAAATAAATCTGCAATAGATAATTGCCAATCTGTTAATAAATTTAGAACTGGTAAATTATCAGAATTATATCTAATTTCTGGTTGTTGATTAGGTTGAAAAATCACTACAGATTCATCTTCAGAATCTATTAACCAACCTAACTGAGTACCATTATTGAGACAGAAAAGAATTTTATTAATTAATTGATTAGAACTTTGGTCTGGCGAGAGAATTTATATTACCCAATCTGGTGCTATTTCAAATCTATTTTCGATTCTACCATTGGCTTTTCTCGGAATACGTTGCCATGCAAAAACTGAAATATCTGGAACTAGCGATCGCCCGTTAAAAGTACATCTTAATTCTGGGAATGCCATTACTAATTGTTTTGCTCTAGCAACTTGATTAATAGTTGATGATAGATAAGCTTGAATTGCGCTATGTTCTCCTTGCGGCATTGGTTTTTGATAAATTTTATTCTTAAAATATTCACTTGCTGGTTTTGTTTCTGGCAATTGTAAAAACTCTTCGAGGGTAACTTGTTGGGGTGAATTAACAGTGGTTAACATAATTATTTTGCCTCAATTTAAGCTCAACTATTTAAGGAATAAGGAAGAAGGGTTCATTAATTGATAATTGATAATTACCTCTGGTTTTAACCGCTACGGAATTGAATATAAGGAAATATTATTTCTTCTCTTGGTCGATGGTCGGACAGCTCCGAGACCTCGCCATCCGACCCTACGGGTTCAGACTTTGACTATATTTTAGATAATTGTTCTACTTTGGCAAATATTTTAATATTTCTAGATAGCACAGACGAGATTATAGCTTAATTAATGAATATCTAAAAAAGTATGTTTTATAAAATTAATATATCCTAGTAGGATATATAGTTAACTATTCAAAAAACACTTAAAATCAAGCTTCTTTATAGCTTAACCTCTTTATCTTTTCTTTTGTGGGTTTAATACCCCACCGTCACTTGCGGTGCTTAAAATTGCTTGGGGTTATAAGACACAGAGTGGCCGATCGTTGACTATCCCCATGTAATTTTCCCCTCTCTCTGCCTTTCCTGCGGAATGCTGCGCAAACAGCATAGCTGCCTTCTGCACTTCTTCAAGGTTATGCTAGTTATACTATTATTATTGTTCCCTAAAATAAATGTTAATGATGTATAGCGTTGTTCAAAATTTACAGCAAAGTGTTGCTAAGTTGACAGAAGAGTTAAAAAAAGAGAAAGCAGAACATCAATTGACTAAAAATGCTCTCCAAAAAAGTGAAGCACGTTTACGAATACTTACTAATCAAGCATCTTTAATTATTTGGGAAGTAGATAGCAAAGGTATATTTACTTTTGTTGAAGGAGAAAAAACAATTAAATCTTCTGATTTAATCGGAAAATCAATTTTTGAGTTATACAAAAACCATCAAGAAGTATTAGATAAAACTCATTTTGCACTGGCAGGTAATGAAGTTAAATGGTTTGGGGAAGCAGAAGATATAGAATATGAAACTAGAGTAATTCCTCAAATATCTGAAAGCGGCAAAACAGCAGGATTAATAGGAGTTAATATCAATGTTAATGTCGGTCAAAATACTAAACTAGAATACCCTGAATATCAGTTAAGACTAGAAGAAAAAGTTGAGGAAAAAACATCTGCCTTAAGAGAATCAAATGAACAACTTATAGAGGAGATTGTTAGACATAAACAAGCCAGAGAAGAATTACTATATAGGCTAAATTTTGAAGAATTAATTACTACTTTATCAACTCACTTTATTAATTTAGCTCCAGACGAGATAGATCGTGGAATTCAAGTGGCTTTGGAATGGATAGGAACTTTTAGTGGTGTAGATCGTAGCTATGTATTTTTACTGGATGAAACTGGTAATTACATCAACAATGATTATGAGTGGTGTGCCAGTGGAATTACACCACAAATTCAGCAAAGAAAACAAATACCAATCACAGCATTAGAAGAGTGGAATGAGCAAATAAAAAACCTAGAAACAATTTATATTCCAAGTACAACTCAACTACCAACAGAAAAATGGATAAGTAAAAGATTTTTGCGACTGCAATATATAAAATCTTTGGTTGTTGTACCAATAGCATATCGTGGTATTTTTATTGGATTTTTAGGATTCGATTCAGTAAAAGAGGAAAAAAATTGGTCAGAAGACATTATTGCTCTGCTCAGAATTATGGGAGAAATGTTTATTAATGCTCTAGAAAGAAAACGGGTAGAAACAGCTTTAGCAGAAAGTGAAAAAAAATATAGGCATCTAGTAGAAACTTCTCAAGATTTAATTTGGTCATTAGATACTTTAGGACGTTTTACTTTTGTTAATCAAGCAGCTAAACGCATTTATGGGTATGAAATAACAGAAATTATCGGTCGTTCTATAACAAATTTTATTTATAAGGAAGAAGTAGAAAAATCTACGGCAACAAGCACAACAAATATTACACAAATACCTATATTTACTCAAGATAGTTCCTCCAGTTGTCAGTGGGAAACAATACATAAACGCCAAGATGGAATACCTGTATATCTTAACTTTAATGCAATGGCTTTACGAGATAAATTTGGGAATTTTCAAGGTGCTATTGGCACTGCTACTGACATTACTCAACGCAAAAAATCAGAAGAAGCTTTACAAAGAGCTAAAGACCAACTACAAGCAGTTTTAGATGCTGTGCCTTGGTTTGTTTCTTGGATTAGTTCGGAGTTAATATATATAGGAGTAAATAGGCAATTAGCAACCAATTTTAACTTGCCTCCAGAAAAATTTATTGGTCAAGAAATAGGTTTTCTAGGCAGTAGTTCAGGCTTCGTTAAATTTATTAGTGATTTTTTCGCTAGTTCGGCACAACAAATATCTCAAGAAGTTGATACAACAGTTGATGGAAATATTAAAAATTACTTGATTGTAGTCCAGAAATATGCTCAAGGAAAAGCATTAGTTTCAGTCGGAATAGATATCAGTGATCGTAAACAAGCAGAGGCAATGAAAAGCAAATTAATTGCTTCACTTCAGGAATCTGAAAAAAAATTTCGTAGCCTTTATGAAGCCACAAGCGATGCTGTTATTCTCCTAGATAAGAACGGAATTTTTGATTGTAATTTTGCAGCTTTAAAAATGTTTGGCTTGAATAATAAAGAAGAATTTTACAATCATAACTTAGCAGATTTTTGTCCCGAATATCAGCAAAATGGAAAAAAATCTTCCCAGTTAATCAAAAGATATATGGTTGAAGCAATTGTCAAAGGTAATAGTTGTTTTGAGTGGATAAATCAAAGAGTAGACAAATCAGAATTTCCCACAGAAGTTTTATTAACTGCCATGAAAACAAGTGAATATCCTCAAAAAAAATCAAGCAAAAAATCAACTAAAAATATAGTATTTCAAGCAGTAATTCGTGATATTACTCAGAGAAAACGTCATGAAGAGCAAATGAAAGAATCTTTAGCAGAAAAAGAGGTTTTACTAAAAGAAATTCATCATCGAGTCAAAAATAATCTGCAAGTAATTTCTAGTTTATTAAGACTACAGTCAAGATATATTCAAGATGAAATAATTTTAGAAATGTTAAAAGAAAGCCAAAATCGAGTTAGATCGATGGCTCTTGTCCATGAACATTTATATCAATCAAAGGACTTATCTAAAGTTAATTTTACTGAATATATTTCCAGTCTAGCTGCTCACTTATTCCAAGCTTATGCAGTTAAAGCAAGAGGTGTAAAATTAAATATAAACGTAATTCCTGTTTGCTTAAATATTGATACAGTAATTCCCTGTGGTCTAATCATTAATGAACTGGTTTCTAATTCTCTCAAGTATGCTTTTCCAGAAGAATTTCAAGGAGAAATTTTCATAGAATTTGATTATGGCGATCATGACCAAAACCAATTTATTCTCAAAGTAGCTGATAATGGAATTAGTTTTATCCAAGATTTAGACTATAAAAAATCTGGTTCTTTAGGTCTGCGTTTAGTATGTTCATTAGTGAGACAACTTAAGGGGAAAATCGAGCTAATTAATCAAGTTGGAACAGTTTTTAAAATAACTTTTTCAAGCTTGAATGCAAGTAAATTATAGAGGAGTATAAATGTCAAAATCAAAAATTCTAATTGTCGAAGACGAAAGTATTATTGCTGAAGATTTAGCAGACAGTCTGACAATGATGGGTTATACAGTTATTGATATTGTTTCTTCCGCAGAAGAAGCAATTCTAATAGCAGTAGATAAACAACCTAATTTAATATTAATGGATGTGATGTTACAAGGAAAAATGGATGGGATAACAGCAGCAGAACAAATTCATTTAAGCTCCCAAATACCAATAATCTTCTTAACAGCTTACACTGATGACAAAACATTGCAGAGAGTAAAAGCAACAAATCCTTTTGGTTATATTGTTAAACCATTTGAAGAAAGAAACTTACATTTAACTATAGAAATAGCCCTCCAAAGATACCAGTATGACCCAATAACTCAATTACCGAACCGTTCTTTATTTACAGATCAACTTAATGAAATTATCTCTTATCAAAATCATAGTAATTTAGGAAAATTATATCATCTAAATAAATCTCAAAAAAATACATATTTTCCAATAATACCTATCCTTTATATTAGCCTAGATAGAATTAATCGAATTAAAGTAACCTTGGGGAGTAAAAATGGAGAATTAGTACTTTGTAGTATGGCAAAAAAACTCAAGAAATCTATTGATTCAATAGATATGTTAGCTCATTTAGAAGCTGCTGAATTTGGGATAATTATCAAACCAGTAGAACAAAAGCAAGAAGTGGCAGATATAGCTCAATCTATTTTAGATACAATTTCTCAACCAATTGTTTTAGAAGGTTATGAAATTTATATCACTGCTAGTATAGGAATTACCTTTTACCCGTTAGATGATTTAGAAGCAAATGAACTCCTAAAAAATGCCAATGCAGCAATGTATCATGCTCAACAAAAAGGAGGTAATAATTATCAATTTCATAAATCAGAAATAGTTTTTATTTCTCGAGAACAACTAGGCTTAGAAACTGATTTGCGTAATGCTTTAAAACGCTCAGAGTTTCAAGTTTATTATCAACCAAAAGTTAATATTAAAACAGGTAAAATTACTGGAGCAGAAGCTTTAGTTCGTTGGTGTCATCCAAACAGAGGTTTAGTATCACCAGTAGAATTTATTCCTTTAGCAGAAGAAACAGGTTTAATTATCCCTATAGGAGAATGGGTTTTGCGTACTGCTTGTAATCAAACAAGAATCTGGCAAGAACTAGGTTTTGGGCTTTTAGAAATAGCAGTTAATGTATCAAGATGCCAATTTACACAAACAAATATTCAAGAAAGAATTATTAAAATTATTCAAGAAACTGCTTTAAAACCTAATTACTTAGAATTAGAAATAACAGAAAGCTTAGTCATGCAAAATGAAAAAGCTGCAACTAAAATTATGGAAGCATGGCAAATGTTTGGGATTAATATATCAATGGATGATTTTGGTACAGGGTATTCATCCTTAAGTTACCTCAGAGAATTTCCATTTGATGTAATTAAAATAGACCGCAGTTTTATTCGCAACATTACTGAAGATAGCAAGACAGAAGCAATTACAATTGCCATTATTCAAATGGCTCATAATTTAAACTTAAAAGTAGTTGCCGAAGGAGTAGAAACTCAATCCGAATTAGACTTTCTTCGTAAATATGACTGTGACGAAATTCAAGGTTATTTATTCAGTGCTCCATTACCCACATCCAAGTTTGAAAATTTATTAAAAACTAATCGATTATCAAAATTATCTAGCATTTAAAGGTAAGACAGAAGGAAGAAGGAAGAAGCAAGAAGAGGGAAGAAGGAGGAAGGAGGAAGGAGGAAGAAGAAATCATAGAAATATGTAGTTTTTAGGATGAGACAGCAGCTCATTATTAAAAAGTAACATCATCTAGTAATAGAATGAGCTAAAATTTTTCACTGACAGTAATTTCAGGCAATAGTTAAAAAGCGTTTTGTGACATAAAATTATAATACTATTATCTATAGTGGCATCTCCATTCCCGATCGACACAGCGCGTATAATATCATCTCCGGTTGAATACTTATCAATAAGTGAGTACCAGAGCACAGAAAGTAGTTAAATTTGCCGTTCAAGAGAGAGAATAGATATTTTAATCACTAATTAAACGGACATGATATTACCGCATAATTAAGATTTAAAGCCTCTTTTTTCAAGAATAAATAAATCCCAAAAATCATGCTCGCCAATCCTATAATTTGTAATAATTTCCTGCGGAATGCTGCGCAAACAGCTATTAGCAATTAATAGGTTGGGTCTGGAGACTTTGACAGTAACTTTTTATTCAAACTCAATTTCAAAGATTGCTTTTACTTTTCCCAACATTAATAGCTAATAGCCGACGGCTGAATACTTACTATAATTTTAAGGAGAGGTAACTATTAATTATTAGAGTTGTCGCTAAATAAAGGGAAAAAATCAATCTAACCTAGACAGAGCAATAATTCCCTGCTTTTTTACTGGCCAATAGCTACAATCCTTACATAACAAGGTTTTTGGGATTTTTTAAAGTTATAAAGCGACAAGTCTATTAATTCTTGAAAATTCTAACCTGAAAATAGAAGGGAAGAAGCAAAGTTGAAGATGTCACAAATCATATCAAATCCGGGGGAATTGGACATAAAAAAATTCTCGAATCGTCATAACTACGCTCATCTTTGTGATTCTCTCTCCTCCTGACTCCTACCCTCAAACTATACTTGTGGAAAGCCACCAGCCAAAACCTAAACCAAATCCAGAAATAATAGCTAAAATCAAAAAAGTAGAAAATCCATTAAACAACTCTATCAACTTTTCTCCCGCCACCATTTGAGCAACCACTCCTGCCACAATACCAATAGCTACCCATAACCCCACAATAATATTAGGCCCAGCACTAGCCAAAGCGATCGCCACAGCTTTAGACCGAGTAGAATTCCAAGCTGCAGACCAAGCTCCAACCCAAGCTCCCACAATAAACCCAAGCATACTGCCAACACCAGTACCAGTCTTCAAACCAATCACAGCATCAACTATTGTCCCAAAAATAAATCCAGCAGCAGCCCAAATAATAGAACCAACAATCACCAATAATACATTTTCAGCCCCATTACCAGCCAAAAATCCCCCCAAAGCAATTACTCCACCAATAGTCACCACAGCAGCAACTGTCCTGGCCTGGGGTTCAGTGCCAGCAATTAACCCTAAACTACATCCAACTATCGCCCATGCCAAAGCAGTAATTATACCCCCCACAGAATTTCCAGCTATCCAACCTGCTCCTCCTCCAGCACCCAATAAAGCGATCGCCCAACATTTTTGAGAACCGGTTCCTTCAATTGCCAAAACAGTCATTCCCATCCATGCCACACCTTCAACTACGGCCCAACTCCAGACAGGAGCTTTGGAAATAACTAATACCCAGGCAGTCAAAGCATAAAACAGGAAAGTAGCTATTAAACTACCCCAAGGAATACTGGAAGTTGTTGAATGTGTTTGATGAGTGTGAACAGAGAACTGTTGAAAACGATTATTAGCGTTAGAATTTTCTGGCCTTTGAGGAGAGGGGGAAGGTTGAGGAGCAGGTGGACGACGAGGCGATGATTGTTGTGTTTGACTGGGAGTTTTTCGTTTCGGAACAGTTTGTGGTTGAGAATCATTCAAAAAATACCGTAATTTTCGGTAAGCTTCATTAATCTCTTTGAGACGAATTTGAGCTTTTGCTTGGAGACGAGTATTTTGGGCAAAGCGGTCTGGGTGCCAGACAAAGGCTAAATCTCGGTAAGCTTCTTTCACTTCATCTAGAGAAGCACCAGGTTCAAGTTCTAGAATTTTATAGTATTGATTTATCTCATCCACATTAGAAAAATAATCGGTAGTTAGGGCAATTAGGAATTTAGTTGTTTGAGGTTATCGAAAGTCCTATTTTTTTTAGGTTGGTATTGTATGGCGGGGAAAAGGCGGCCTAGAAGAGTGGGAAAAATATTTCTTCTTTGATTCATCATTACTCTAGTCTATGTCCTAAGCAACTCAATATTTGATATTTGAAACAACATCAATAGACAATTAGTTCCATTTTTACTTTAAAGTCAGAAAAATGCCATATCATTCTTCTGAGTTTATGCGTCAAAAAACTGTAGCGCTAGAGATTTGTCTCTATTTTTCTCATATACAAAGGTAACTCTAGAAATATCTCCTCCCTCTACCTAGACTGCTGAGGATAAAAATCTCAATTCAAAAATTAAAATATTCATCAGGCAAAAAAACTATCGCGCTAGAGATTTGCCTCTATTTTTCTCAAATACAAAGGTAACTCTAGAAATATTCCCTCCTTCTACCTAGACTGCTGAGGATAAAAATCTCAATTCAAAAATTAAAATCTATCAGGCAAAAAAACTGTAGCGCTAGATATTCGTTTCTATATTTTCTCAGATATAAAGGCAACTCTAGAAATATTCCCTCCTTCTACCTAGACTGCTGAGGATAAAAATCTCAATTCAAAAATTAAAATATTCATCAGGCAAAAAAACTATCGCGCTAGAGATTTGCCTCTATTTTTCTCAAATACAAAGGTAACTCTAGACATTCTCAGTTTATGGCAAGAATTGAGGTGAATGTTCCAATAAATATTGAGATGGAAAATTTGCAGCTCAAAAAAATTTATCGTTCAGAAATTGAGCCTGTTTTGCAAAAGTTTGAATTACAACATTTTTTAAGTCAAATCCATCATTTAGAACAACAGTTTGGTGGGTTGGCGGGAATTAAAGTTGTGGCAGAAGAGTCGGAAAGTTAGGAAAAAGAAATAAATTTCCATATCTATAAACATAACAACTATAGAAATAAATTTTTAATCATAAAAGCATTCAAAGGAGGTAATTTAGATTTTTCTTATTAGCTAGTATAAACTACCCGCTAAAATAGAGAGATATCTCAAAATATCAATATCAAATGTCTGCAAACTTTCCCACTGCCGTTTTAATTGACGGCCATTCTCTAGCCTTTCGTTCCTACCATGCTTTTGCTAAAAGTCGCAAGGGACCTTTGAAAACTTCTACAGGTATTCCCACAAATGTTTGTTTTGGTTTTCTCCAATCTCTATTACCAGTAATAGAGACTCAAAAACCAGAATATTTAGCGATCGCTTTTGACTTAGGAGCACCTACGTTTCGCCATAAAGCTGACAAAAATTATAAGGCAAATAGAAAAGAAACACCTGAAGATTTAATTGTTGATGTCAAAAATTTGCAAGAGATTTTAAGAGCTTTTAATTTAACGGTTATTACTGCTCCTGGTTATGAAGCTGATGATATATTGGGAACTTTAGCGCAAAAAGCTAGTGCTGCTGGTTTTCGGGTAAAAATTCTTTCGAGAGACCAAGATTTATTTCAATTAATAGATGCAGAAAAAGGTATTAGTGTTTTACATTTAGCATCAGGAAAAGGTAGCACTCATCAAGAGTTTGGAATTATAGAAGTTGAGGAAAAATTAGGTATTTTGCCTCATCAAGTTGTTGATTATAAGGCTCTTTGTGGAGATCCTTCTGATAATATTCCTGGTGTTGAAGGTATTGGGAAAAAAACGGCAGTTGAATTGTTGAAGGAATATGGTTCCCTTACAGAAATTTATGCTTCTCTGGATAAAATTCAAGGAGCAAAACATCAAAGATTAAAAGTAGGAAAAGATGCGGCAGAGCATTCTCAATTCTTGGCAAAAATAGAGGTCAATGTGCCGTTAAATATTGCTATAGAAGATTGTCATATCAAAAGATTTTCTCGTTCAGATATAGAACCACTTTTGGAAAAATTAGAATTACAAGACTGCCTTAAGAAGATTCCCGATTTAGAACAGTTATTTAGTCAGTTGGAAGGAATAAAATCTTTGCCGGAGGAACTAGATGAAGTAGAAAACGATATTTGGTTTTTTAGTGCAGAAGAGACAAAGGCAGCTCAACAACAAATCACAACAAAATCAGAAATAAAGCCTCAAATTATTGATACTCCAGAAAAGTTAAATCAGTTAGTAAATATTTTAAAAGAACAGACAAATTATGAGACTCCCGTGGCTTGGGATACGGAAACTACATCTTTAGAACCGCGAGATGCAGAGTTGGTTGGTATTGGTTGTTGTTGGGGAAAAAATATAGAAGATATTGCCTATATTCCTACCGGACATAAAGTAGGAAAAAATCTAGATAAAGGAAAAGTATTGGATGCTTTAAAGCCAATTTTAGAAGGTTTTGATTATCCGAAAGTATTTCAAAATGCCAAATTTGATAGATTGGTTTTTCGCTGTCAAGGAATTAAATTGGCTGGGGTTGTTTTTGATACGATGTTGGCAAGTTATGTATTAAATCCTGGAGCAAAACATAGTCTGGAAGAAATATATATTAGACATCTGAGAACTGCTGGAATAAATTTAAAAAGTTATGGTGATGTGGTCTCTAAAAATCAAACTATTGCTGACTTAGAGATTCTCAAAGTTAGTAATTATTGTGGCGCTCAAGTTTTTGTAACATTTCAGTTAGTAGAAAAATTAAGAGCTGAATTAGAAAAAGCTGATGAAAATAAATCTTCAGAAAAATCTTTGCACAAATTATTAGTAGATGTAGAACAACCATTAGAATCTGTTTTGGCAGAAATGGAATATCTGGGAATTAGCATCGATATTGAATATCTGAAGAAATTCTCAGTCCAACTGAAAAAAGATTTAGAAGCTATTGAAAAAAGAGCTTTTGAAACTGTAGATAGTCGAATTTTACAGGAATATCTCATAACAGAAATTCAAAATATAGAAGCTGACTCATTCACTAATCAACAAGAATTAAAAAAAGCAATATCTAGCCCCATACTCAAAGCATATATTACCAAATTATCAAAAGAGCAAAGACAGAACTCAGAAGGAATTGAAAATCAAATCAATCAAGCAGAAACAAGTGACTTTTTAAACCTTAACTCACCATCTCAATTAAGCGAACTACTATTTAATATACTCAATCAAAATCAGAAAAAATCTCGGAAAATTAAGACTGGTTACTCTACAGATGTAGTTGTCTTAGAAAAATTACAAGAAGAAAGTCAACATCATCCCATAATTGATGAAATCTTAAATCATCGAACCTTATACAAACTATTTTCTACCTATGTCGAAGCCATACCAAAATTAGTTCGTATAGACACTCAACGAGTTCATACAAACTTTAATCAAACTCAAACAGATACAGGACGTTTATCTTCCTCCGAACCAAACTTACAAAATATTCCCATTGGTACAGAATTTTCTCGGCAAATTCGTCAAGCATTTATCCCCAAAAAAGATTGGTTATTAGTCGCCGCAGATTATTCACAAATTGAATTAAGAATATTAGCTCACTTGAGTCAAGAACCAGTATTAATAGAAGCTTATCAAAATAATCAAGACGTTCATACCGTAACAGCAAAACTATTATTTGAAAAAGCAGAAATTACATCAGATGAACGTCGAGTTGGTAAAACAATAAATTTTGGTGTAATTTATGGCATGGGAGCACAAAAATTAGCAAGGTCTGTCGGAATAAGTGTCAAAGAAAGTAAACAATTTCTAGACAGATATAAACAGCAATATTCTCAAGTATTTGAGTATTTAGGGAAGTTAAAAAAACAAGCGATCGCTCAAGGTTATGTAGAAACAATATTAGGTCGTCGGCGTTATTTTGAATTTGAATCTAAAACTCTCCGAGATTTAAAAGGTACAGAACCAGAAGAAATTAACCTAGATGAATTCAAACGTTTAAGTCAAAATGATGCTCAACTTTTAAGAGCAGCAGCTAACTCACCTATTCAAGGTTCAAGCGCAGATATTATTAAAATAGCCATGATAAAATTCCATGAAATATTGGCAGATTATCAGGCAAAATTATTATTACAAGTCCATGATGAATTAGTATTTGAAATTCCATCATTAGAGTGGGAAGAATTGGAGCAGGTAATTAAATCTACAATGGAAAATGCCATAGATTTAAAAGTACCTCTGATAGTAGATATTCATGCAGGGAAAAATTGGATGGAGACCAAATAATACCATTTCTCAAAAACTTATGTTTTCTTGAGTGGGGGAGTTCAACAATTAATAATTAATAATTAATAATTAATAATTAATAATTACCTCGTAAACAGAATAGGCATCTCCAAAAAAATAAAAAAATAAAATCAATTATTATCGCTAAATTATCAATTATTCCTCCCTATTCCCTATATAATAATTAGGGTTTGCTGAATAAAATTGTAATCAATACCTGTAAAGGTTTCCAGGGTTAAATATTGCTGAGGGAGTGCAAAGTTTTTGGCTGTTGTAGTCTTAAAATGCTAATACTTTTCCCCTGACAATACCGAAAATTTGGCCGTAACAGATAGTCTAAACTGTTGCCTGTTCCCTGTTGCCTGTTGCCTATCATCACCATCAGACTTTTTCAGCAAACCCTAATTAATACGCTTCTAGGGTACTGTGCTAATTATCAAAAAGGCTATCCTGTTTGTGTTAATTACTTGATAGTTGAAGTGCTACCTAAGAAACTGTTTTTCATTAATGGATAATGGATAATTGATAATTTATAATTGATAATTGATAATTACCTCTGGTTAAAACCGCTCTTGATTGAATATAAGGAATATTGTCTTTTTATCCCCTTAAAAGGGGAGGCTTTAGACCACGATTTTTCGGTAAAAGGAATAGACATCTCCCAAAAAATATCATCAATTATTATCCCTAAGTTATCAATTATTTCTCCCTGTTTTCTATTCCCTTTTCCCTATCTAATGATGAATTTTAAGGAATAGAAATATTCCCCCAAAAATCCCATAAATTATTATCCCTAAATTATCAATTATTTCTCCCTGTTTTCTATTCCCTTTTCCCTGTTACCTGCTCCCTATAATAAGTTATTAAGTAATTAACTTATGCCGAATAACCTTTTTGCTACTTTCAGGTCAGTTAATGTTAATTATTCTTATGTTTAATTCTCCCTCACTCCCTCACTCCCCCACTCCCCTACTCCCCTACAATGCAAAAATATAGAAAAGTTTTTCAGAAATGGTATTCCCGATTCCCTATAAAAGATTTTTATTGTGCAAGAGATATGTTAAACTCCTGACTGTAGTTTACTAATAACTTTTATTTGAGTAAATCAATGGATACCAAAAAATTAGTTTTAGGTGGAATTGGTTTGGTATTGGGCAGTGCGATTGTTGCAACTGCTGCCAGTGTAGAACTTAGCGTTGAACAAGAACAAGTAATATGTAAACTGAAAGAGACAGTAGAACAACAAGAAAAAGCTGGCAAAAAACTGGTTTTCTGGCCACTAATTGGAAAAGTGAAAGAAAGAGTAGAAGTTCCTTTTACAGCCAAATTATCTTCTAATACATCCTACACTATTCTAGGAGTATGTGATGATAATTGTAATGACTTAAATTTAACCCTTAAAAATCAACAGGGCGAGAAAATAACCAATGATGAAAAACAGGATGGGATACCAGTAATCTCTTTTACTCCCACAGAAAACAGTGATTATCGAATTACTGCACGACCAGATAAATGTTCAACTGAACTATGTGAATTTGGTATGGTTTTATTTGTTCCTAAAAGTGTGGATTTAGATGTGGCCTCTGAACTACCAGATGAGTTATATCTATTTAAGTTTTGCCAACAGTAAGTAATAAATTAATAAAAGTAATTAAGTTAAGTTAATATTCTCAAAATTTTTCTGAGAAATAAATAGTTATACGAAGAATTAATATTTTTTTGTTTGACCAATACTCATACAGTGAAAAATGCTATAACATTTTTCAACAAATGTGGAGTATATTGTAAATGCTGATATTATCTGCTCTGGTGTTCTCTAGTCCCTAAAAACTCAAATTTTGCACCCATCCAAATCAGAAAGTCTATATACTTTTCTAAGTACAACTTAGTCATCTATATCATTTTCAAAATATTGCTAAATTTAGAGTCTGTTAGGGAATGGGTAGATTTGGTGAAATACAAGTTGTTAAACAAAATGAGAAACAAGCTTTATTTGTTGAATTTTATAGAAATGTAAATGTGTCAGAAATAAACCTGGATAGTTAATCTAACTAAAATTCTGCTGTCAAAAAAAATTTATTGAATGGGGATTGGACTCAATCCTCATTCATCTTCTGATTTAAACAAAAAAACTAATATTAACACTCCATCTGGTTTAGATAAATTAGTCATTAAGAGTAGAAAACAGAGAAAAATGATAAATCTGTTTGCTCCACTGGAATTGGTATAATATTGACTTATGCTTAGGAGCGACTGAAAAAATAAAATTAAAATAAAATAATATTTTAGATGTAGTTACCAATATTCTCATCCTATGTTCATTAGTAATCTAAGTGTAAAGAATTTATATTAACCCTGATCGATTAAAGCATTAGTAGGATTGCCAAAAAAAATATATTATGGTATGTAGGAAAAACTTCAGTCTACATAATTAATCCCAGGAAGTAATGAAATAATTTTGACTAACAAGGCCGTTATGAATATTAGATTAAAATAAAATATACTATATGATTATGGCCAAGGAATACCAGTGCAGATGTCTTTAACTTCTACATCAAAAAAACAGTCTATGATCCGAGAGAAAACCGGATCAAAAAATCTGTCTAGTAGCATAGGAATCAGAAAAAAAATAAGTTTTGGCTATATATTACCAATAAGCATTGCGACTTTAGGAATACTTACAGGGCGGATATTTGAGTGGAATTATAAACATCAAATTAGAGAACAAATAGAGCAAGCTCAAGAACAAGTAGATTTACTCACGAAACTCACAACCAAAGCATTGAAGGTTAATATAATTCAAAAAGAGCGGTCAAAATCCGTTAATGACCGGAAAGTTTTAGAAGCAAAAATCTCCCAAGAATTATCAAGTATTTATGAGGTTAATACTATTTTTAAACAACTTCAATTAATACCAGAAACTGGAGATGAAAGTATAGAGAAAAAATATTATATCCCGCTTCAAAAAATTATCCAGACTTATTTTAATCCTTTGGCAGCTTATATTCAAAAATTAGAAAATTTAGTTCAAGAAATTAAACAGATTTCTCCTGAAACAACAATAGAAGTAGATAATTTATCATCAGCATCACTTAGTCAAATTACTAATAGTGAAGTAGCAATAAAACTAGAAAAATTATCACAAGATTCAGAAAAGTTAGCAACACTATTTAATCAAAGGGTAGACCAAGGATTTAGAGATTATCAAAAAACAGAAGCATTAGGAATTAAAATATTAATAGGTAGCCTACTGCTATCAATAATTATTGCAGTAATGATGGCTATCTATACCAGCAGATCCATCGTAACTCCCCTCAAAGATATAATCAAAGTTGCCCAACAAGTGACAGAAGAAGCTAACTTTGAACTACAACTTCCTGTAACTACAGAAGATGAAATAGGACAATTAACCTTATCTCTAAATGAATTAATTGGTAAAGTGGCAAAATACACAGAACAACTCCAGGAAGCTAAACTAAAAGCAGAAGCAGCAAACCGTTCTAAAAGTGCTTTTTTAGCTACCATGAGCCATGAACTTCGTACACCTTTAAATGCTATTATTGGATATAGTGAAATTCTCTATGAGGAAGCTGAAGAAGAAGGATATGAAGACTTTATGCTGGATCTAGATAGAATTAAGATTGCAGGTAAACACCTTCTAGAAATGATTAGTGATATCTTAGACATTTCCAAAATTGAAGCAGGTCAAGTAACACTTTATTTAGAAAGTATTGAAGTTGAAAAGTTAGTTCAAGATGTAGTTGGTACAGCGAAAAATCTCACAGAAAAAAACCGTAATACCTTAAAATTACTGTTAGGAGAAAATTTAGGTACAATGTATGCTGATATGCCAAAAGTCAGACAAGTACTGATAAATTTATTGGGTAATGCAGCTAAATTTACAGAAGATGGTTTGATTACTCTGAGTGTGGAAAGAGTAAATAAGAAGGTGAAAAATTCTCAAAATCAAAACTCACAGTCGTTTAATAATTCAAATAATTATATAGTTTTTCGGGTTACCGATACTGGTATTGGCATGACAGAAGACCAGTTAAAGCATATATTTAAACCTTTTACTCAAGCAGATGCTTCTACTACTCGTCGATATGGTGGTACTGGTTTAGGGTTGGCAATATGTCAACGTTTGTGTGAGAGGATGGGGGCAAGAATTTATGTTAAAAGTAAATCAAACGAAGGTTCTACATTTACTGTTTGGTTTCCAGAAAGAGTAATGATTTGATTTGATAAATGCTTGCTATAAATGACTAGCCTTTTTATTAGGAGTCAGAATTCAAGAGTTACTAACTAGGAGAAAGAAAGGATTTGAATAGCATTAATTTTTAAATTTGTATTCATTCAATAGAACAACCGAAAATTTAATCAAAGCTTTATAAAAAAAACTAGAGAAATATCGTTATAGAAAGTACGTCAGAAAAAAAGGTTAAGTCACTGTTTTATTTCTATAAAAATTAATAAACTAAACAGTATTGATGAAAAAACTCTCGAAAAAAAATTAAGAGGATATCTGAAAAGTTTTTTGATACTGAATTTTGCCCCCCTAGCCCCCCAACTTTGGGGGGAACAAGAGTCAATTTGCTTGCTCTAGTCCCCCAAAATTGGGGGATTTAGGGGGCTTAGATGTAGCAAATGGGACTGTCTCAGACAACCTCTAAGTATTTCCTGCGGAATGCTGCGCAAACAGCTAGCTCTCTGTCAGCTCTCAGCAATAAAACTCTGTTATTGACATACTCCCGACGTTGCCCTTACGGGACAACGCGGGATTCTTCAGTCTGGGAAACCCTGACCGCTGTTTAGACAGAGGTGATGTCCTCCCCCTGTTTTGAACTTGAGAATAACAAAATGTAGCTAGCTTGTCAAGGGCTTGTGAACGTTTAGCTTGTGAAGGTATCCGAATCCTGGCCCTGGCTTTCCCATACGACGCTCCCCTGCGGGAGAGCGCGGGACTTCCCGCCAGGAAAGTTAAAACTCTGCTTTATCAACATCTTTCTTAAGATTAAACTTGACCAAATAGAGAAGTTAGAAGTTATGTATTTGCTATTAACTTCATTCACTTAGCTAATATCTGATAGCTGACCGCTGAATGCTTACAAAAAAACAATCAGTTAAATTGAATCAGAATAAAACCAAAGGCTGAATACCCTATAAAAAAAGGTTTTTTCTACTAAAAATACTGCTCAACTATAAGAATTTAAAATAAAAGCAAGTATAGACATAAAGAAAACTCAAAAATATGTGGCCAAATAATTCTAACCAATTTACAGAAAAAGCTTGGGAAGCAATATCCCGTACTTTTGAAATTGCTAAAACTTCCCAAAATCAACAAATTGAAACTGAACATCTAATGAAAGCTTTGTTAGAACAAAATGGACTGGCAACAACTCTATTTAACAAAGCAGGAGTTTCAACTGCCAAATTACAAGAATACACAAACACCTTTATCAAGCGTCAATCCAAAGTCAAAAATACACCCAATAATATTTACTTAGATTACAGTTTCAGTATCTTAATCTTATTAAACAATGCCGAAAAATATCGCCAAGAATACCGACACGAATACCGACACGAATACAACATATCCATCAAACATTTAATACTTGCCTACTACATATCCATCGAACATCTGATACTTGCCTACCTAAAAGACGATCACTTTGGCAAAAATCTCTATCAAGAATTCAAACTAGATGAAGCAAAGCTCAAAGAAACAATTTCCCAAGTTGGAGGTAATCAAAAAGTAACAGACAAAAACCCAGAAGACAAATATGAAGCCTTAGAAAAATACATTTGTGATGAATTAGCAAAATATTTGGAACAATTCCACGAAGCTAGACTTGAACTAGAAGCTGCCAAAAATTCTAGCGATGATTTGCTATCTCCTCACGTTTGGAGACCTCTAGAAGCAGTTATTGGTTTTAGCGAGTTGATTTATAAAGAAGCTTCAGACTTAGGATATGACAAACTTTTACCTAATCTTAAGAGAATTGAATTAGAAGGGTTGCATATCTTCGGAATGAGGCAAAATATCTCAGATATTTCCAGAATAGAAGCAGGTAATGTTCCACTTTATTTTAAAAGTATTGAGGTTAATAAGCTAATTCAAGATGTAGTTGCTAGAGCGGAAAATCTCACTCCAAAAAACCACAATACCTTCAAATTAGTCTTAGGAGAAAATCTGGGTACAATGTATGCAGATATGAGAAGAGTTGAAGATATACTTAGCAAAATACTGGATAATGCAGCTAAATTTACAGAAGATGGTGTGATTACACTCAGTGTAGAAAGAGTAAATAATCAGAAACTAAAAAGTCCTCAAAATCAAAATGCTGAGTCATTGAATAATGCACAAAATTACATAGTTTTTCGGGTCAGCGATACTGGTATTGGTATGACAGAAGAACAGTTAAAAGATATATTTGAACCTTTAACTACCCATTGTAGCTATAGTGGTTTAGGCTTAGGATTGGCAATATGTGAACGTTTGTGTCAGATAATAGGGGCAAAAATTGAAGTGGAAAGTGAATACGGAGAAGGTTCAACATTCACTATTTGGTTTCCAGAAAGAATGAATGAGACTTTATCTACTGACAGTGAATGCCAAGAAATGCAACTAGATGAAGCCAAACTTCAAGAAACTATTTCCCAAGTTAAAAATTTAACAGACAAAAACCTCGAAGGCAAGTATGAAGCTTCTGAAATATATAGTCGAGAGGAATTAGAAAAATATATAAAACAATTGCAGGAAGCTAAAATCAAAGCCAAAGCAAAAACAGTTTTCATATTAGATAAACTTAAATTAATCAATGAATTTCGTACACCCCTAAATGCGATTCTTAGAGAGATTGAAATTCTTCTTGATGAAAAAGCTTGTGAATCAGGATATGACGAGTCCATGGAAATGATGAAGTTCTTGGGAAACATGAAGGAAATTGTTATAAACCTCCTAAAAACGGTTAGCGATTGCTCATATATTATCCAAATAGAAACTGGTAAAATTACACTTGATTTAGAAAATATTGATGTTAATCAGCTAATTCAAGATGTGGTTGATCGAGTGAAGAATATTACAGAGAAAAATGGGAAGACTTTCAAATTAATCTTAGGAAAAAATCTGGGTACTATGTATGCAAAGATGTCAAAAGTGAAAGATTTACTTATGACTTTATTAGTTAACAGCATTGAAAAGACAGAAGATACTATGGTTACACTTAGTGTTAAAAAGGTAAACACTCAGGAACTACAAAACGATCAAAATAAATTTATCCAGTATTTGAATAGTTCTCAGAATTACATATTTTTTGAAGTCAGTGGTATTGGCATCAAAAATAAAAAGAAAGTCCATGTATTGCACTATAATCTATTATGTCGTTACCGTTATTTATACTTGAGAGATTATCAAGGTTTATCTAAAATAATGGGAGCAAAGGTTGGTATAGAAAGTACGTCAGAAGAAAATTATAAAGTCACTGTTTGTTTTCCAGAAAGAGTAATAATCTGAACGGTATTTAATTCGGGTAAAAATTCTAATAAATAATTACCAAAATTTAATTAAAGTTACACCCCAGGGTAAATACCCAATAAAAAACAACGGTTTTTTCTACTAAAATTTATTCACACCTACAAGTTAAAATTAAAGAAAAACATATAGACAAAAAATAAAAAACCAAAAATTATGCAGCCAAATAATCCTAACCAATTTACAGAAAAAGCTTGGGAAGCTATATCCCGTACTCCTGACATTGCTAAAACTTCCCAAAATCAACAAATTGAAACTGAACACCTAATGAAAGCTTTGTTAGAACAAAATGGACTGGCAACGAGTCTATTTAATAAAGCAGGAGTTTCAAATTCTAAAGTACAAGAATATACAGACACTTTTATTAACCGTCAAGCAAAAGTCAAAAATACACCCAATAATATTTACTTAGGTCGCAGTCTGGATACTTTATTAGACAATGCCGAAAAATATCGCCAAGAATACACAGACGAATACATATCTATCGAACATTTCATACTTGCTTATCTCAAAGACGACCGCTTTGGTAAAAATCTCTATAAAGAATTGAAATTAGATGAAGCAAAGCTCAAAGAAACTATTTTCCAAGTTAGAGGCAATCAAAAAGTAACCGACAAAAACCCAGAAGGTAAATACGAAGCTCTAGAAAAATATGGTCGCGACCTGACAGAATTTGCTCGTGAAGGGAAACTCGATCCCGTTATTGGGAGGGATGACGAAATTCGACGCACTATTCAAATACTCAGTCGTCGTACTAAAAACAACCCAGTATTAATAGGTGAACCAGGAGTCGGAAAAACAGCGATCGCCGAAGGTCTCGCCCAACGTATTATTACTGGAGACGTTCCCCAATCTCTCAAAGACCGCCAACTCATCGCTCTAGACATGGGTGCTTTAATTGCTGGTGCTAAATTTAGGGGAGAATTTGAAGAACGTCTGAAAGCTGTTCTCAAAGAAGTCACCGACTCAGACGGTAAAATTATCTTATTTATAGATGAAATTCACACAGTTGTGGGAGCAGGAGCAACCCAAGGAGCGATGGATGCAGGAAATTTACTCAAACCAATGTTAGCTAGAGGAGAACTCCGGTGTATTGGAGCAACAACTCTCGATGAGTACCGTAAATACATCGAAAAAGATGCTGCTTTAGAACGTCGTTTCCAACAAGTTTATGTAGACCAACCCAGTGTAGGAGATACCATCTCAATTTTACGGGGTCTCAAAGAACGCTATGAAGTACATCATGGTGTGAAAATATCCGATAGTTCCCTCGTCGCTGCTGCTACTCTGTCTACTCGCTATATTAGCGATCGCTTCCTACCAGACAAAGCAATAGACTTAGTAGATGAAGCGGCAGCTAAACTCAAAATGGAAATTACTTCCAAACCAGAAGAACTTGATGAAATTGACCGCAAGATCCTGCAACTAGAAATGGAGAAATTATCACTGCAAAAAGAAAGTGACGCTGCTTCCAAAGAAAGGTTAGAGAGACTAGAAAAAGATTTAGCAAACTTGAAAGAAGGGCAACGCACCCTAAATGCTCAGTGGGAATCAGAAAAAGGCATCATTGGTAAAATTCAGACCCTCAAGGAAGAGATGGATAAAGTCAATATTGAGATTCAGCAAGCAGAGCGAAATTATGACCTCAACCGTGCTGCTGAGTTGAAATACGGTAATCTGATTAATCTACAAAAACAAGTAGAAGAAGCAGAAACTAAACTCGAAGCAACTCAAACCAGCGGTCAAACTTTGTTGCGAGAAGAGGTAACAGAAGCAGATATTGCTGAAATTATTTCTAAGTGGACTGGTATTCCCATCAGTAAGTTGGTGGAGTCAGAAAAAGAGAAGTTGTTACACCTAGAAGAAGAATTACATCAGCGAGTTATTGGACAAGATGAGGCAGTAACTGCTGTTTCTGATGCCATTCAGCGATCGCGTGCAGGTTTAGCAGACCCCAACCGTCCGGTAGCGAGTTTTATTTTCCTCGGTCCTACTGGTGTCGGTAAAACAGAATTAGGAAAAGCATTGGCAGCATATTTATTTGACACCGAAGATGCGATGGTGCGCATTGATATGTCTGAGTATATGGAAAAACATTCTGTATCTCGTTTAATAGGGGCGCCTCCTGGATATGTTGGTTATGACGAAGGGGGTCAGTTAACCGAAGCTATTCGTCGTCGTCCCTACACGGTTATTTTGTTTGATGAAATTGAAAAAGCGCACCCCGATGTGTTTAATATTATGCTGCAAATATTGGATGATGGACGAGTTACTGATGCTCAAGGTCACAAAGTTGACTTTAAAAATAGCGTAATTATTATGACAAGTAATATTGGTTCTCAGTTTATATTAGATGTCACCGATGACTATGAGCAAATACAGAGTCGAGTCATGGAAGCGTTGCGTGCTGCTTTCCGTCCGGAGTTTCTCAACCGTATTGATGAAACTATTATTTTCAAAGGTTTACAGAAAGAGCAGTTGCGGGAAATTGTACAATTACAAATTGTACGTCTAGAGAAACGCTTAGCTGAACGTAAGATGTCACTGAAGCTTGCTGATGCTGCTGTTGACTTTTTAGCAGAAGTTGGGTACGACCCTGTATATGGAGCACGACCTTTAAAGCGGGCAATTCAGCGAGAGTTAGAAACGCAAATTGCTAAAGGTATTTTGCGTAGTGAATTTAATGATGGTGATACTATTTTTGTGGATGTTGAAAATGAGCGACTTTCGTTTAAACGGTTGCCATTGGAGTTAGTGATGGCTAAGTAGTCAATTATTAATATTAGACATCTCTAGCAAATAGATGGGGAGATGGGGAGATGGGGAGATGGGAACCCACCCCTCGCCCCTCCCAGGAGGGGAATGTGGGGAGATGGGGGGATGGGGAGATGGGGACCCACCCCTCGCCCCTCCCCCTCCCAGGAGGGGAATATCGAGAAATATTTGGTAATGGTTGAAGATGGAACATTCTTGTATGCCGAATTAAACGGATTTGATATAATATCATGCTCAGATAATTAGTGATCAAAAAACTTTCTCCTTTTCCTCCTCTTTATTCTTTCTTCTTGCTTCTTTCTTCTTCTTTCTTCCCTCCTGAGTTCTGAGTTCTGAGTCGTTTATTTATAAGTATTCAACTCAGAAGTAGAGAAAATTATCGTTTTGGTTCAAATCATCATTTTGTTGAGCACCAAAAATCGCCAGATTATTAACTCTTGCATTGCTCAAATAATTGTGATAGTATTATGTTATTGGGAGTTGTTCGCCCCTACGCATGACTTTTTATTCAACTAAAAAAACCAAATTATCTCCCAACATATAATATTATTTGACTAAATTATCCACTTTGACAAAGACACCAAACAGCTTTTATAAAAGTCGATCACAATAGAGAAAATTATCGTTTTGGTTCAAATCATCATTTTGTTGAGCACCAAAAATCGCCAGATTATTAACTCTTGCATTGCTCAAATAATTGTGATAGTATTATGTTATTGGGAGTTGTTCGCCCCTACGCATGACTTTTTATTCAACTAAAAAACCGAATTATCTCCCAACATATAATATTATTTGACTAAATTATCCACTTTGACAAAGATACCAAATAGCTTTTCCAGCAAATAGATGGGGAGATGGGGGGATGGAGAAATATTTGGTAATGGTTGAAGATGGAACATTCTTGTATGCCGAATTAAACGGATTTGATATAATATCATGCTCAGATAATTAGTGATCAAAAAACTTTCTCCTTTTCCTCCTCTTTATTCTTTCTTCTTGGTTCTTTCTTCCCTCCTGAGTTCTGAGTTCTGAGTCGTTTATTTATAAGTATTCAACTCAGAAGTAGAGAAAATTATCGTTTTGGTTCAACTCATCATTTTATGAAGCACCAAAAAACGCCAAATTTTTCACTCTTGCATTCCTCAAATAATTGTGATAATATTTTATTATTGGGAGTCGTTCGCCCCTACACATGACTTTTTATTCAACTAAAAAACCAAATTATCTCCCAACATATAATATTATTTGACTAAATTATCCACTTTGACAAAGACACCAAACAGCTTTTATAAAAGTAAAAAAAGAAAGCGTTAAATCAATGATGTTTAAATGTATTACAGTTAAAAATTTTAGATGTTTTTAAGAAATTACTATCGATAATATCGAACGAGTTAATTTAATTGGAGGTATCAATAATGTGGGAAAAACAGCTTTGCTAGAAGCAATTTTTTTGTTAAAAAGTTTAAATGCTTACGAAATTCCATTTCAATTAAACTTTGATAGAGGAATATTCCAGCAACAAACTTTTGACGTTGAAGAAGTTTGTGAATGGTTATTCTATAACAAACAAGTAAGTAAAGCCATTAAAATTAAAATAGTAGACGAAAATGATGAAGAGAGTGAATTAATATTAAGCCTAAATAAAGCATTAAGCCCCAGATTATTCCCTTTAAGCCCAAAACCAAATAGTAGGAAAACAATCAAAAATTTAAAACTTGAGTTTAAAAAAGCAGGTCAAAAATTCTTGGAATTTACAACATTTTTAACCCCAGAAAAAGAAGAAAGAATGCGGATAGAAATTCAGCAAGACAAAGAACAGGAAGCGAGAGAAATAGAAGTTTTTCCTACTAGTGTTTTTCTCCGTAGTCGTTTAAGAGTCTCACCAACCGAAGATGCAGAAATATTCAGTCAATTTGAAGCTATAAATAAACAAAATGAAATTATAGAAATCTTAAAAATAATAGAACCAAGATTAAAACGTTTAGCAGTTTTAGTTACCGGAGGAATTCCGATGATTCATGGAGATATTGGAGGAGATTATTTAATTCCCGTTTCATTAATGGGAGAAGGAATGGGAAGATTATTATCTATTATTTTATCGATTATGAACGCGAAAGAAGGAACAGTATTAATTGATGAAATTGAAAATGGCATACATCACTCAGTGATGGAAAAAGTTTGGCAGTCTATAGCTGTAGCAACTAGGTGAAGCTGCTAAAGCAGGTTATATTAAATGGGATAACGAAGCTTTTAAAGAACTGAAAATTTTTATAAAAAATCTTTAAATAGGGTTTGCTGAAAAAGTATTTTGGTAAGGGTAGGAGTCAGGAGTCAAGAGAAATAGGAGTTAGTAGGAAGAATAGTCCCTTAATTTTTCTGCCCTAGTGAGCCTTTAATGCTAATCGCCCTCCTATCCCTATGCAATTGATTCTGTCTCCTGTCTTCTGTCTCCTGACTCCTTCTTCAAGGAGTTGCTGACTTATTTGCATTCAATTCTTGTTGAGAATATACACCTGCTTTTAAGTTAGATTTGTGTTGTGCTTCTGCCGCTACTTCTGCCTTAGCTTCCGCCACAATATCCCCGAATACTTCTACTGTTTCTGCTAGAGCACCTTTAGTTTTTTCCAAAAAAGAAACACCCGTTTTAATAGTTGCTTTAGCTACAGGTTTTAACAAAGGCAAAAGAATCGGAGTTAATACAATCGCACCCACACCTACTGCAATCGGAACTCGATTTTTAATAACAGTTTGTTTAACTTGTTGAGGTAAGTTTTGAGTTGCTTGTTGCCAGGTTTGATTAGCTACCACAGGTAAATTTTGTACCACTGATTCTGGTAGATTTTGATTAGTTTGTTCTACCATATTAATGCTCTCCTGATTTTAGTATTCTTAGTCTTAAAATATAATTATAACAAAAAAACACGAACGAGGGTAATTAATTTTTTATTAAATTTTGCTCGCTATTGCTATTAATTTTCAACAATAAAATATAGCAGAAGAAAGAGGAAAAAAGGAAGAAGTAAGAGGGAAGAGGGAAGAGGGAAAAATATTGCTTTGTCTGAGTTTTAAGCTATCGATCTGTCCGCGCCCTTTCCTTCTACTGCTATATCAACTAGAAATTTATAGATTACTTAATAACTGAGAATAAACTACAATAATCAAGAATTAAGATTAAACTTACCGAATAATTAAAGTTTAAAGCCTATCCTTTAAAGGAGAAAAAAGGGGTCGATGGATGACGAGGTCTCCTCGCTGACCGACCATCGACCAAGAAAAGAAAAAATTTTCACGCTCCGCGTCAATCCTCTTATTTTAAAGGAGAGATAATTGTTAATTATTAATGATTCATTATTAATGATTCATTATTGAAGGAGCTTTTCTCCAAACCATAGTTTAAGAACTTAAAAATATCCTCAATAAACCCGATCTATATCTATTTTATTTTATGACAAATAAAATTTTAGCCCTTGACTTTGGTGGTACAAAATTAGCAGCAGCAGTACTAAATGCTGGCGAAAGAAACTGGCAAGACTATCAAAAAACTTTTTCCCCTCCCCATGCTTCTGCTCAAACAGATATTGAAATGATGCAAACTATTTCTCACAACCTCCTCAAAGGCGAAAAACCTGCCGCCATAGGAGTCAGTTTTGGCGGTCCCGTAGATGCAACAACAGGTACAGTTCGTCTATCCCATCATGTAAAAGGTTGGGAAAATATTCCCCTCAAGCAAATCTTAGAAACCGAATTTAACTCACCCGCAATAGTTGATAATGATGCCAATGTAGCAGCATTGGGAGAATATCGTTTTGGCGCGGGTCAAGGATATGACAACTTACTTTATATTACTGTAAGCACTGGTGTCGGTGGAGGTTGGATTCTCAATGGCAAACCATGGCGGGGTGTTCAGAGTATGGCAGGAGAAATAGGTCATGTCACAGTCGATCCAGAAGGTCCAATTTGTCTTTGTGGTAAACGTGGTTGTGTGGAAAGATTAGCATCAGGTCCCTATATTGCTCAACAGGTAAGAGAACAGTTGCAATATCAACCTCAAGAAGGGCAAATTTTGCGGAGTTTGGTAAATAATGATTTAGAAGCAATAACTGCCAGGGAAGTTAGTCAAGCAGCTATACAAGGAGACAAAATTGCAATTAAGGCGATCGAGTTAGCAGGTTGGGGTTTGGGAGTAGGTATTGGGAATGTAGCTAATTTAGTTAATCCCGAACGGTTTATTTTAGGGGGTGGGGTGATGAAAGCAGGTGAATTATTGTGGGAAACCTTACAACGAGTAGCAAGAGAAACTGCTTTACCAGAAGTCAATTTTGAGATTTTACCAGCAGCATTGGGTGATGAAGCACCTTTGTGGGGAGCAGTAGCATTAGCTGAGGATCTGTTCAACAATTAATAATTAATCAGGACTTACGCAAAAACACTATTTATAGAGTCCAAGTACTATTGGACAATAGTTTTGAGCGCTATATATGGCGTATCTGCCTAAGTCCTATTAATTATTGTGGGAAACTCTACAACGAGTAGTAAGAGAAACTGCTTTACCAGAAGTCAATTTTGAGATTTTACCAGCAGCATTGGGTGATGAAGCACCTTTGTGGGGAGCAGTAGCATTAGCTGAGGATCTGTTCAACAATTAATAATTAATCAGGACTTACGCAAAAACACTATTTATAGAGTCCAAGTACTATTGGACAATAGTTTTGAGCGCTATATATGGCGTATCTGCGTAAGTCCTATTAATAATTAATAATTAATAATTACCTCAACACATGTCTAATGGTAAAGTTTTGTAAAATAGACTAATTTATAGTTATGAAACTACAACTAACAGAAGGCAGAGTTGGTCCACTATTACTAAAGCTAACACTGCCTATGGTTTGGGGAGTATTTGCCGTAATAGGTTTCAATATCGTTGATACCTACTTTGTGGGTCAACTGGGAACAAATGAACTAGCAGCAATGAGTTTCACATTCCCAGTCGTAATGGTATTAGGTAGCGTATCAATGGGTTTGGGAACAGGTGCTTCTTCCATCATTGCTAGAGCTATTGGAGAAGGCGATCGCCACAAAGTAAAACGACTTACCACTGACAGTCTAACTTTATCCCTACTGATAGTCGGAATATTTGTAATTTTAGGCTTAACAACTATCGACCCTATATTTACAGCTTTAGGTGCAAAAGCAGAAATTATCCCTCTAATTCGAGAATATATGCAGACTTGGTATCTAGGAGTAATTTTTCTAGTAGTGCCAATGGTCGGTAACAATGCTATTCGCGCTGCTGGTAATACATTAATTCCTAGCGTAATTATGATTATAGCAGGTGTTGTCAATGCCGTGCTAGACCCGATATTAATCTTCGGAGTGGGCAAAATTCCAGCGATGGGTTTACAAGGAGCAGCATTAGCAACGGTTATCGGTAGAGCAACAACTTTGATTGCCTCTTTACTCTTTTTGCATTACCGCGAACGCATGATATCTTGGAGTTTGCCAAGTTTTAATCTCCTGCTCAGAAATTGGCAAAGCATCCTTTATATTGGTATACCTGCTGCTGCCACAAATATGATTACACCAATTTCGATTACTTTCATTACTAGCTTAGTGGCTAATTATGGTATCGCAACAGTAGCTGGTTTTGGTATAGCTTCTAAGGTAGAGTCGTTTTCTATAATTGTACCAATAGCATTATCTGCCAGTTTCAGTCCATTTGTCGGGCAAAACTGGGGGGCAAAAAAGTACAACCGCGTGTATTTAGGTTTGCGTTTAGGATTTCAATTTTGTCTGCTGTGGGGAGTTTTGCTAGCGATCGCTCTTGGTGTGGGTGGAAGTTTAATTGCTTCTATATTCGACCCAAACCCAGAAGTTATAGAAATTGCTGCGAAATACTTGTTGATAGTACCTATTAGTTATGGTACTTCTGGGATTATTTTAATTTCTAGTGCTACTTTTAATGCTCTGGGAAAACCTTTGCCTTCTGTAGTAATGACGATGACAAGAATGTTATTTTTGTATGTACCTTTAGCATATTTAGGAAGTTGGTTATTTGGGGTAAATGGTATTTTTGTTGCTGCTTGTTTTGCTAATTTAGCAGTGGGTATTGGAGCTTATATTTGGAATCAGAAAACTTGTAGCTTGAAAATGACAGCTCAACAGCAAAGAGTAGAAAATATTCCAGAAGTTGTTACACCCTTTCATGGAAGTCAAAAATAGTTATTTATTTGAGAGGATTTGAGAAATCGTACTGTATCATGTCTCTTTGAATATCCACAATAAACAATTTAGGCAATAGGGAACAGCGAACAGGGAGAAATTTATCAGAGAAAACATTTTTTTATTGTGGCTAATTAATGAGACTTAATTAGGACTTACGCAGTAGAACCTATTTCCGTCATTGCGACCGAGAGTTGATTTATAAACCACATCGTCACAATCAAAACCTTCCAAGGGGCGACTATTGTAGCTGGAACCCATGAAGATTTGTCTTGGGTAGGGCGTTTTGTTCGGCTCAAAATTCGGACAATTAGATTTCATCGCCTCACTCCAGAGACAATTCTTGCCTGGGCTGAGAAACGCATTCAAGCAGTTACACTACCAGAAGTTAAACAGGTGGGATTAAAATTAGACCGAGCAGATATTGAGCCAATAGTAGGGAATCCTGGTGCTTCTTGGCGCGAGGTGGCAACTTACTTGCACATTTGGGCTGCTAAAATAGCTATAGTAGGGAACAGGGAACAGGGAAGAAAGATAAAAGTATCTCACTAGCCTGAGAAACGCTATAAAATAAAGTTGTAAACAAATACTAAGGTCTCATGTACTTATATTACCTATTGGGATTTCTACTTTTACTTTTTGTGTTAAGTATTGCGCTTTATTTTCTCACCCCTCGCAGTTATGAATCATCTGAAACGGTAGCTAATTCCTACGATGAATGGACTCAAGACGGTATCCTAGAATTTTACTGGGGCGAACACATTCACTTAGGTCACTATGGTTCGCCACCACAGAAGAAAGATTTTTTGACTGCCAAGTCTGACTTTGTACATGAAATGGTGAAATGGGGAGGGTTGGATAAACTATTTCGCGGTACTACTGTTTTAGATGTAGGTTGTGGCATTGGTGGCAGCACCCGCATTTTAGCAAAAGATTATGGGTTTGACGTTACAGGAATCACTATTAGTCCTAAACAAGTACAACGCGCTCAGGAATTAACCCCGGAAGGAGTTGATGCTAAATTTCAGGTAGATGACGCTCTAGCACTTTCTTTTCCAGATAATAGTTTTGATGTAGTTTGGTCTATTGAAGCAGGACCTCATATGCCAGATAAAGCTAAATATGCTGAAGAAATGATGCGGGTATTAAAACCTGGTGGAATATTGGTTGTAGCTGACTGGAACCAGCGAGACGATCGCCAAAGACCACTCAATTTCTGGGAAAAACCTGTAATGAAACAGTTATTAGAGCAGTGGTCTCATCCTGCTTTTTCTAGTATTGAAGGTTTTGCGGAACTGATAGCAAAAACTGGATTAGTTAAAGGGGAAGTAGTGACAACAGATTGGACACAGGAAACTATTCCTTCTTGGTTAGATTCTATTTGGCAAGGTGTAATTAGACCTCAAGGAATGATTCGTTTTGGTTTATCAGGGATAATTAAGTCTATACGAGAAGTACCAACTTTGTTACTGATGCGTCTAGCATTCGGGAGCGGTCTTTGTCGTTTCGGAATGTTCCGCGCGGTTAAGACTAATTCAATATTATCATCAACAGAGAATACTCAAGCTGAAGCAGTTAAAATGTAATATTTGTCTGTATCTTTGGCAGATTTGGGAAGTTAGTTATTTTGCTAATTTATAGCAGTGGAAGGAAAGGGTGGGGACATATCAAAAGCTTAAAACTCAGGCAAAGCAAGATTTTTCCTTCTTCCGTCTTTCTTCTTTCTTCTGCTATAGCATTAAGTATTGGAGATTATATTTGGAATCGGAAAACTTAACTGTTTCGCAATTAAAAGTCAATCATAAATTTTGGTTAACTAATTGCTGCTAGTGACTTTATTTATCAGAAAGTCTGTAAAACCTTGACGTTTAATTGCTTGATTTAAAGAAGGAGAGTCATCTGAATTTTTTAAATATTCATCTGTCCAAGCATCAATTTCTTTAATCACTTCAAAAAAAACTTTACTATTATGGGGCAAACTTAATTTTTCTACATCTTTTACTTTGTAAGTTGCTGTTTGTAGTTGTTTGATAGTAAATAGCATTGCAATATAAAATTTTAAAGTTTTAATTGTTGTTTTAGACTTCTTGAGAGACTGATTCGGAAACTGCAAAAAATAAATGATTATGGTTTTATTACTCTCAAAGAAGGAGATATTAATAGAAATAAAGGTGAAGGTGTTTATGTTAACCGCCGTGAAATACCAGAAGATTTACAAACACTTTTAGAAGGAGAAAAAGAAAAGGGAGAAGGGGTTTATGTTTGTTTTGATTTGGAAGAAAACTTTAAAGGTTCTAAGGCAATAAATGTTGAATTAAAGACATATACTGGAGTTGTTGTTAGTTTTTTGTAGAAAACAGGAAAAATTGCCACAAAATCTGATGGTTTTTTCCATTTTGAGTCTTCTGAACCATTGTCATTTGGAGACTATGTTTCTTGCGGTTTGTGCCATACATCTGAGTATGATCAAAAGGAAGCTATAAATGTAAAAAAAATACCTCGTGATGATGAATATCAGGAAATTTTTAATATATGTGTGAATAGTAATGATTCCGAAATTGCTACACCTTTTATACAAAATCTCTACAAGGAATTTTTTCAAATAGTTAGTAACTTTAATAACTCTGATTATCCCTATGCTCAATACTTACAAAAATATTGGGAAGAATTGTACAAAGAAGTTAGAGAAAATAAGAATGATAAACAGTTAATAAAAGAGTGGGAGCCTTCTGTCGATATAGATAAATTCAAATACGCTCAAATGGTTTCTGCTAGAGGAGCAGAAAAGCTAGTTATTAAATTTTCTTGTGCTTTCGGATATCAAGTAGAAGATATTTCTATTCATCAGATTACTGAACAAAGCTCAGACTGGAAATTAGGAGATATTAGACTCGATCAAAAGACTTTGCTTGATGTTAAAAATTCTCGGTTTACTGTTAACTCCAAGGATTCCAAGGCTTATTCTGAGTTTTGTGTTCCTAAATTTAAGCATAAACGAACACATCAGGATGAGGAAAAAAAAGAGGTTTATATTGTTGGTGTTTTATCTCCTTATTTGCAAAAGCAATTTATTGATGGAGAAGAAAAGCTAAAAGGTGTAGAAAATCCGAAAATTTTAGGTATTTTTTATCAAAAATTACTTGAGGAATTAAAAAACATTATTGGTAAAAAAAATCTGCTAGAAATTGATTTATCTAGATTAGGAAATTCTAATTCTTATTTACCTCACTGGTTGTTTGACTACGGAGATATATTTTACGAAAAACAGATTGAAATAGTCAACAATTTTAAGGATTTTAAAACAAAACTATCAGACGGAAAAATTCCTAGTTGGGAAAAGATTTCTATAGTAGGAATCAAGCCTTTACCATTATTTATTCTCGCCAGGGAAAATTTACCTACAGAATGGGAAAGTCATTTACCAAAGTGGAAGCTTGAGTTTATAAATTCTCTCATAAACATACCCCTATCCCCTAAAAAGAAAATAATCTCTCTATCTCATCTATATATTTCTATACTCAAACATTTTTTACAGATGCTTGAAGAGAATAATTCAGAATATAATCCCCAAGGATATTTCGATATTTTATATGAAAATTCCCAGAGAAATCGTCCTCTAAAAATTTATGATCCTTTGCAGACAATAGAAAAATTTTGCGAGACTCTACAGACTCTTTGGAAACATAGAGAAAAAACACGATTAACAGAGTTTAAGATATTTAAGTTTAGACATGAAGGTATATTGCAAGGGAAAAAAGCTTCCAATGAATCCTGGAAAACTATTATTGCTTACTGTGGTGGAAATATAAAAGGGAAAGGTAAATGTGGGTATTCTCCTCTTATTTTTGGAAGTCAACAAAACTGTCCTACTTGCGGTCATCTAATTTGCCGTCAACCAGACTGTCAGTATTGCAAGCAAAGTTGCCCATCTTATCAAGAGAGAAAAGCGCAGATCGAAAAGCAAAGATTAGAAAGGAGTTAATATAGTAAGTTGGGTTTTGCTCCGTAATATAAAAAGCGGCAGCACAACCCAACAAAAACCTGCATCCATAGATAAAATATTTGTTGGATTTATCTTGTGGAAATAACCTAACAAATTATTACTAATTTAACCTAGTAGGTTGGGTTAAGCGGCAGCGCAACCCAACAAAAGTCTACATCTATACATAAAATATTTGTTGGGTTTATCCTAACGGATAAGCTCCGCTAACGTTCTTCAACCCAACCTACAAATTTTCCTAATTTGAAGGATGAGTCATATTTTTAGGAATAACAATCTCGTCAAATTCCTCCGCCGAAACATAACCCAATTCCAAACAAGCTTCTTTCAAAGTCAACTCTTTCTCATGGGCAACCTTAGCAACTTTCGCCGCATTATCATACCCAATTTTCGGACTCAAAGCTGTCACTAACATCAAAGACTGTTCCAAATAAAACTCAATTTTTTTCTGATTTGCCTGCAAATCAACTAATAGAAAATCAGTGAAATTATTACAACTATCAGCAATCAAATTAATCGACTGAATCAAATTAAATATCATCATCGGTTTATAAGTATTTAACTCAAAACTCCCCTGAGCGCCAGCAAAAGCGATCGCTGCATCATACCCCATTACCTGAGTTGCCACCATCGTCATTGCCTCACACTGAGTAGGATTAACTTTTCCTGGCATAATTGAAGACCCTGGTTCGTTTGCAGGTAAAATCAACTCCCCAAACCCACACCGGGGACCACTTCCCAACCAGCGAATATCATTAGCAATTTTCAGCAGCGAACAAGCTAAAGTTTTCAAAGCACCACTCGCCATAACTATTGGATCGTGAGCAGCTAACGCAGCAAATTTATTAGGTGCAGACACAAATGGCAACCCAGTTATTTCACTAATATATTTCGCAGCAAGTTCGGCAAAACCACTAACTGTATTTAACCCTGTTCCTACTGCGGTGCCACCTACAGCGAGTTCATACAAACTTGGCAAAACATTGCTGATGTGTTGCATATTTGCATCCAGTTGTGCCACATATCCAGAAAATTCCTGCCCCAATGTTAACGGTACAGCATCTTGCAAGTGAGTACGCCCTATTTTAACAATGTCGGAAAATACTTCTGATTTTTCCTGGAGTGCATCCCGCATCTTCTTGACTTTCGGCAACAACTTTTCCTGTAATGCTATTGCTGAAGCGATGTGCATAGCAGTGGGAAAAGTATCGTTAGATGACTGCGACATATTAACGTGGTCGTTGGGATGTATTGGTATTTTGCTTCCCATTACTCCACCAGCAATTTCGATCGCCCGGTTGGAGATGACTTCGTTGACATTCATATTGCACTGGGTGCCACTTCCTGTCATCCAGACTCGCAGTGGAAAGTTACCATCTAGTTTCCCAGCAATTATTTCTTCTGCTGCTTGAGAAATTAATTTTGTTTTGTCTTCTGGAAGTTTGCCCAGTTCATGGTTAGTTTGAGCGACTGCCTTTTTGAGAATAGCGAACGCTGTGATGACTTCTGGTGGGATGTAGTCTTGCCCAATAGAGAAGTAGATGAGCGATCGCTGAGTTTGAGCGCCCCAATAACGATTTGTTGGTACTTCTATTTTTCCCATACTATCGCTTTCAATACGCATTTTTGGCGACATTAATTCTGTCATTAGTATTTTTATGATATGGTGTATCTTTATTATTTACCTAATTTTTGGTCAAGCTTTTATACCATTTCTCAAAAGTAATGCAACCCTTGGAAGGTGGTAAAAATAACTGGAAAAATCCCAGAGGTTAGCTAACAATAAAATTACGTTAATAAATACTATTTAGAAATAGAAAATCCAAGTATAGCAAAGAATTGGCATAACATGGGAAAAAGGTGGATAAAGGGGCGTTGGTAATTTGAGGTATGATACCATGTCCGGATAAGAGCGCGATAGAACTCCGTTCTGTTTACGCTCCCCGAAAAACTTTCTCCTTCTACTCGGGGTTTCTTCTTCTTTCTTCCCTCCTGAGGACTGACTCCTGAGGACTGACTCCTAAAGAATATTGTAAGAGTGATTTTTCTGCCCAACTATGCGCCTAAAATACTAACTTTTTGAGCGTGAAGAGCTGAAAACCAGGCACTTTTTAAAGGCCCCAAAAAGGCTAAAATCTTTGTCTGTAAATACTTTTAGATTTAATCAGCAAGCCCTAGCTATGTGCAGCACGACTGCTTCTGATGACAACAAATTATCAGGTCTTTCTCTTATTCCTATATCTTAATACCTTACACCTTACCAGCGAAAATTACCCTACTTACAATATATACTAATTTTCTTCCACAATTAACGTGCCAAAGCTAAAGATTGCGAAAGGTTATTTTTAATTTGATATTCTTGTTTTTTTAACTTTAAATACTTTTCTACTGTTTCTAAGATTTTTGTTGCAGTTGCTGGTTTTCTTAAAAAATCTGTAGCACCTGCTAATAATCCCCTAGCCCGATTTAGATAATTATCCTGTCCAGTATAAATAATAATAGGAGTTTGTTTATAAATTGAAGCTTTCCGCAAAAAATTACAGAGTGCATAACCATCAACTTCCGGCATAACTAAATCTATAAATATTAATTCAGGATTTTTTTTAGCCATTAATCCTACCCCTTGCATTGGGTCAGTAATTTTCTCAATTTTATAACCTTTAGGCATCAAAATTTGCTCTAAAAATTTACCTGTTGTTTGTGTAGAATCTATACAAGCTATGAGAGGTCTATAACGATTTGTTGAACAGTAAGCTAGGCGTAATTGTTCCAATGGAGAAGGTAAATCTGGTATAGCTCGAACTTCTATTAAACCTTGTTTAAAAAAATGATACATAGTACGAGTTGTTAAGGCTAAACATTGCCTTTTTTTAGCTGTAATATCCCACAAGGTATTTTCACCATTAAATTTATTAGTAAGAACCTGTATAGATTCTTCACTGAGACGACTGTGTAATTTTATAGATTGTTTAACTACCGGAGCTTGTTCTGGGAAAATATCATTAATACCTATTTTTTGCCAGCGTTCCCAAAGTTTTTGTGCTGCCTCTATAACTTGCTTTAATTCTAATGGAGATAATACTAAATTGGGAAAAAGTTCTGATGTTAATTCCCGGTCTGATTGCCAGTTGAGATTTAAAATTGATTGACTTGCTAAAGCAAAGAAAACTTCATAGCTGCTACTACGGATAATTGCTTTACCTTGTTTTATAGTTATTTGTTCTTCACTAAGACCTTGTTGAAGAAGCTTATATTCCCATAATTCTTCAGTAGATAGTAAATTAGCGTTAAATTTTAGATGTTGACAATGTTGATTAATTGTTCTGTACCAACGTCTAGTTTGATGTAATCCCCCTGTGGCATATAACATTTGTCCCTGACAAAAGTAAATCTGCCATTTTTGTTCGCCATTGTCTAATATTAGTTTACCAGTTGCTTGCTTGTGACTAAGTGCGGCCAAAACGTTCCATACTTTGTTATACCCTATATTAGTTATTAACATAATTATTCTATTTTATATTTGTTATCTAATTTTATATCTAGTTTAATCATACAATCAAACTTTTTCTATAGGGTTTAACCCTCTAGGGACTATTTTCTTCGCGATTAATTATTAAAAAATCAATTGATCTGAAAATCTTACTAGCAAAATGGAGGTTAATAATATTAATTTAATAATTTTATTACTATTACTTTTGTAATCTATTTTACTAGATATAAAATTTACTAGATATCATACAAATATTAGGTGGGTAGTCGTGACGTAGTTTATGTAGAAACACTAGATTTTACAAGTGTAAAATCTTAGGTAAAAATCACCATTCATGGATAATCAACCGATAATGTATCGCAACTTAGTTTTAGCTTCCTACAGGCATCAAAGTCAAATTATATGTTTGCTCTAAAGTAGTTTTCGACTCATTTGTAGAATATTTAGGATTGACATACTTTTCTACAACTTCTACAATTTTTTCTGGACAAGAACATTTACACAGGTAATCATTAGCACCTACAATTCTAGCTCTAGTCCGGTCGATAATACTATCTTGAGTTGATAAAAATACAATTGGTATACTTTTAAATGTAGTAGTTTTTCGTAAAAATTCACATATTGTATAACCACTAACTTTAGGCATAATTAAATCCAAAAAAATAAAATCAGGTTTATATTCTTCCAAAAGAGCTAATCCTTTAATTGGATTTTGAATATGCAAAATTTCATATCCCAGTGGCTTGAGAATTTTATCCAGTAAGAAACCAGTACTATAACTATCATCAATACAAGCAATTTTGGCTTGATCAATACTCTTTTCTATCGCTGGCAAGTTAAATTTTTCTGAAGGTGGAAGCCAATCTTCTGCCTTGATAAAATCAATTAAGCCTAGTTTTTCAAAGCTATATAAACTACGGGTAATTACTTCTAACGACATTTTCATTTCTAATGTAATATCCCAAATTGTTCGTTTACCATTGAGTAACTTATCGATCTTCAAAAAAGACTCTGATTTTTCTTTATTTAATAACTTATTTCTATTTTTGATCGTTGGAACAAGATCGGGATTGATATGCCATAAACCTTCATCTTGTAAAGATTTTGAAAGTATTTTTGCTGAAGCAAGAGCTTCTTTAATTTCTCGCCTTGATAAAAGTAAACTTAAAGTTGTTTGAGAAGTTGAATGTTTCTGTGGATGCCATCTTCTTGTTAAACCTGGTTGACTAATAATAGCAAAGAAAACTTCTTCTGCAATAGTACGCAAAATTGCCTTAGCTTGACTTAAAGTTATCTGATTATCACTAATAGCTGTTTGCAATAATTTATATTCCCATAGTTGACCATTTATTAACTGATCAACTTCAAATTTAAAGTCAGGACAATGTTTCTTGACTGCTCTATACCAACGTCTTGTAGGGTGTAACCCACCACTTGCATATAAAAGATGACCAAATAGGAAATAAAGTTGCCATTCTTGATTGCCATGAGCAACACTCAACTTTCCAGTAACTTGCTTTTGACTGACTATACTCAGGGTATTTGCTAGCTTAATATAACCAATAGTGGGTGCTGACATAATGATTGAACCTTTCAAATAATAATAATAATATTTAATTTTGCAATATTAAGCAGTATAACAGTATGATATGTACATAGCTTTTATTGTTTCATATTTCCTTCATTATGTCATCGCTTGTTATACTGAGTTTTGTTAATAATTGTACTGAGATATCAGGGTTTTTTCGGAATTTTTTTGATTTACTTGTAACAGGAAACAGTCAACAGTGGGAAATATGTTTCCTCGTATTCAATTCGTCATCATAATAGATTGATAAATGTTTGCTACAAATAGCTAGGGTATTTCTTAGAAGTCAGGTAGGGGAGGCGTCGGTAGGGCAAGGTACAGAATGAATAGCTTCAATACCAGTTTTTAGGTCATAAATTCCCTTTTTGTCAAAGGGACATCTCCTGCAAAGTCTTTAGATCGCACTTATTATTTATAACATTCTTTTTTTCATGCATGGTATAACCAACTCAATATCGACTAAAAATATTTGTTCCTAAGCACATTCTCTACCGATTCTACATCGGCCATTCGGCTTATTTTTGAATGATTTTTTCAGCAGATTCATAATATAGCAATTCCCGAAAAGCATGAGGTACAAAATTCGTAATTTTTCGTAGAAGCGTTTTGCTACTGCACAATTTTTCTATCTCCTGCGGAGAAACTACAAAACGGAATGCGATAGCGCTGCGCGCAAAGCTGACCGCTGATTGCTGAACTGCTGTTTGCGGAGCATTCTGTCAGGAAACGTTTTTTAACTCTGACAAAATTCTACTACTCTCATAAAATAGTTAGGTTTTCCTACTAAAAAACTACAACTTTTACTTAAAAGTTCATCTAAATCTTCCACAGACCTTAGCCAAACCTTGCCGTTACTACCAGCAACAGCAATTTTTTTACTATCTGAACTAAAACTAATACTAATTACATTTTCCATAAATTCAAATTGACTAATCTGTCGTCCTGATAAATTCCAAAGTCGCACAATACTATCAATCCCAACAGTAGCTATTAACTCTCCATCAGGACTAAAACTAACTAGCTTAGTATCCAGATGTAAACTTTGGAAATGGTTTATTAATTTTCCTGTAGAAATCTGCCACAATTCCACTACTCCATTTGATGTTGCTGTTAGTAAAAGCTGAGGTTGAGAAATGCTAAAATTCATACTAATAGCTTGCACATTTAGAGTTTGGAATTGATTTTCAGATATATTCCATAATCTAATTGTAGACTTTCCATCTAATGTTGCTAGAAAATTTCCATTAGGACTAAAACTAACAGCTCTAATCAAACCATTATCATTCAAAATTGAATCAGATAATATAGTTATAGGTGACGATGATACATTCCAAATTTGAATAGGAATATCTATGCCAGAAGTTGCTAAATATTTACCATCAGCACTAAAACTAATACTATTAACTTCAGTTTGAGATATCTCTAATACATATAATTTTTCCCCTAATAAATTCCAGATTTTTACGGTACCATCACTGCCAGCAGTTGCTAAATATTTACCATTCGGATGAAAAATTAAACTATTAACTGATTTTTGCTCCGTTTGCCATTCCGTAATTTTTTCGCCCTCAAAATTCCAAATAATTACTTTTCCATCTATTCCTGCTGAAGCTAAAATATCTCGACCTGGTCTAAATTTAACACTCGTAACAGCACCTTGATGACCTTGCAGAATAATTTTTCTTTTCTGAAGAAAACTATCTTCAAATTGTTTTTGTTCGTCAAGTTTATCAAGAATCATTTGTAGTGCTAATATCGGTCTAGTTGCAGGATATTCAGCTAGAGGAATATTGTTATTAACCAAATCTTTTAATCTTTGTCCCGCAGATATCGCTTTGGGTAAAGCTTCAAACAATGCTTGATTTGTTGTTGACTTTTTGAACATTGCTAATAACAAAGCATCAGTGCCAGTTTGTTCAATTTCTCGACTAGATTGTGCTAATCTAAATCTTTGATAAGCTAATAGCGAAAAACCTATTGATAAAACTAAAGATGTGCCAAGGATAGCAGAACCAATGGAAATCCAGCGTTTAGCTTTTTGTTGTGCTTTTGCAACTTCTGCTTGAGCTTTTTTAGTTTCTATTTTTGTTAATTCTAAAGCTTCTATTTGAGCATTTAATACTAATTTTTGGCTAGTTGTCAGAAACTGAAAATCTTGATTTCTTAAACTTTTTCCGGCTGCCCAAATTAAAGCAGATTGTAAATCTTCCCCTTGCAAGAAATAAGATTTATCTTCACAGTTTGAATGAAGCCATGCTTTAATTTTTGTAGAATAAGGAGGTAGTTTTTCTAACTCTTCATTAATCATTTCTTCGTAAAAAACTGTAGCATATATTGGATTAGCTACAGTTAATTTACTATCTCGTTTAACTACCAATCCAGATAACCTAAGTTCCATTTGTTCAGGACTATCATCGGCAACTACTCCAGCCAAATCATTCTGTAAAATTTGCTGATATAACCCTAATCTTCTGACTATTCTTTCATCCTTTCTGAAAAGGCGATCGCGAATAGTTTTCAAATGTTCTGGTATATCTTTTGCCTCCCAATTATGAATAATTTTAGCTTGAATAATCTCTTCTAATTCTATTTTGGGATTAACAATTAAAGTTCCATTTTCAATGACAGTTTTACACAGTTTTTGAGTTAAAAACGGTTGTCCATTCGTCCACGACAAAATCTCTTTTAAAACTTCCTCTGGCTGCTGACAAATTTCAACTAATCCATCCACCAAAGATAAGGATTCATCAAATTTAAAACCAGTTAGTTCAATAGCTCTACCAATATTAAAAGGTGTACTATTTTGGTCTTGACATAAATCTTGAGGCGTACTAACTCCTAACAAAGCAAAAGTTAAACGATTATATTCTTGATTATTGGCACGTTTATTGTAGCAGGAACGAATAAATCCAAAAAAATCATCTACCGGAAAATCTAGAGCAAGAATACTATCAATTTCATCAATAAAAATCACAATATTGCTCTGGATTTTTGTTAGTAATATCGTTTCAATAAATTCACTTAATCGTTGTACAGGTGTCAGATAATTTCGTTCTCGCCACCAGGTACGAATATTCACATATTCTGAGAGATTAAAATTATTTTCCAAGATGCGAAGAATACCTGCATACCACTGCTCAGGAGTAACCCCCCGATTACCTATTTCGGAGATGTCTATTGCCACACAAGAAACACCTTCTTGTTGTAATCTTTTAATCGTTCTAACTTGCAAGCTAGATTTTCCCATTTGACGAGAGTTGAGAACATAACAAAACTCACTTATTTTTAGATTTTTATATAGGTCTTCATCTGCTTGTCGCTTGACGTAGTTGGGTGAATTTCTGGGAAGGCAACCACCGACTTGATAATAAGATTTTTGTGTTGAGTTATTCATGGTAATAATGTATTTATTAATTAAGTTAACATTCATAACTTTTCTCGGTTAGATTGAGGAAAGCTATAAGTAGTTGTGCAAAATTAATTTAATATTTGGAGAAGGTAGGGAAATTAGAAATGTCTATTAGATAAGATATCTCCGAAAAAAATATCATCATTATATTTTAAATTTGAAAAAGTAAGAAAGAGTAAAGAAGAAGGGAAAAGAGAAAGATTATAAAATAGTGTTTTGATCAAAATTATAGATATAGCATTAAAAAAAAGGCTAAAAATTATGCCTAAAAATAACTTCTCCAATCCTATAAGCTAGCTATTTCGATTGTTTTGCCTTTTTTTATGATTTGTTTATTACTTCTTACTTCTTACTTCTTCCTTGCTGATACTATTTGTAATAAACATTTATCATGCTTGGTATTATATACTCTATGTTTGAAAATTTTAGGTAGAGACAGAATATAACAATAGGCGATTCTGGAAATAGAAGCACTGCCAATAATAAATAAGTTTCGGTCAAATACCCGGCTGTTATTATCTTAATTTGTGTAGTAATTGAAAAATCACTTCAGAATTAGAAAAGCAAGATAGAAAATTAATTACGCACTAACCGCTACTTCCAGCAGATAAAATTACTCTATTAAGATTAGCCTAATCGATCCATATTCTCAACAGGTATGGGATTTTCTATGGTCAACTAAACTTGCATATAAAATGCTCAAAATTATATTGCTATCATAATTTGAGTTGAATATTATAAAGATTTTGTAAAGATTTTCAGAAAAAAAGTAAAGATTTCGTGAAGTTAAAAAATTATCTGAATTAAGTCTTTTATGTATTTACACAGATATTATAAAATGATATAGTATATATAGATAACTAACTAAACCGTAAACAATACAACTGCAAAGTTAATAAAACTAATAGATATTTCTAAGATTAAGTGTTAGTCCGTAAATTAAAAATTACGGTTAAACTGCTCAAAAAAGTTTACTATCTTAACTAAGAAATCATCTCCAGTTGTAACGGTGGATTTAAACTTTACAGGGTCATCTATTTCTGGGATAGCAATTGCGTTGAGCAGAACAGAGTTCTATTGCTTCCCAGAGTCGAGCTACTAAAATTTATTACTCCCTGATAAAGTAGAAAAAGATGCCTAAAAAAGCCTATCTCAAATCTCACCTGAGCGAACTAGAAATCAAAACACGTTATCTCCAAACTAGAGATAGAGTAGAATCTCGACGCTGGCACCTTTTGTGGTTGGTGTCTCAAAAGTGGACGATTAAAGAAGCAGCTAAAGCTTTGGGTTTTAACTATGATTACGCTAAAGATATAGTAAAAAATTACAATCAGCAAGGACCAAATGCCATTTTGAATCGACGGAAAACCAGGAAATTTTATCCTTCTCATGCTTTACTGACTCTAGAACAACAAGAACAATTACGCATAGCACTCAAAAATCCACCCAGAGACCAAGAAACCTGGACTGGACCGAAAGTGGCAGAATGGATTGCGAAAACTATTGGACGCGATCGCGTTTCTCCCCAACGTGGATGGGAATATATGAAACGATGTAGTTCCAATTCCTAAATTTCCTGAATATACCAACGTTTCATCTTTTTGCTCTATCCACAGTGGGACGTGTGACGGCATCATTAATTGAGCTGTCACACATGACTATATAGATAGTGCGTTATTTTATGTCCGTTTAATGCGGTTCTTAGGTACTAGGTAGTAGGTTTCAACAATTACAGCAGTTTTCTAGTTGATGAGGTACAAAGTTTTATTGCTCTAGGCAACAGCTCATCTGGCAACAGCTCATCTGGGAATATAGGAATAAATAGTCTTATAGCTGTACCTCACTATCCTCAAAAGTGCTGTAATAATTAATAATGGCTTTGTTACATTAAAGTATATAGCTGCCGCACTTGCTCCGCATCTGTACTTCATAATGCGCGGAAACTGCTGTAACTATTGGACAATAGATAGATAGAACATAAATCTTTGACAGAAAAAGGCTGAAACTTTTACCTGTAAAAGCTTTGAGGTTTAATCAGCACAGCAATAACTATAGGAATTACGCAGATACGCCATATATAGCACTCAAAACTATTGTTCAATAGTAGTTAGACTCTATATATAGTGTCTTTGCGTAAGTCCTGAACTATTGGACAATAGATCAATAGAACATCAATAATCGCCAAACAGAGCGTACGCGAATCAGCAGAGTAATAACTATTGGACAATAGATCAATAGAACATCAATAATCGCCAAACAGGGGGATATGGCTGCGGAATGGATGTTAAGAACGCTACTTTCATGCAACAAAGCCATTATTAATTAGAGCTTGCTGATTAAATCTAAAAGCATTGACATATAAAGACAAGTGCCTTTTTGGAGTCGAAAAAAGTACCTGGTATCACGTCTAAAACGCTCAAAAAGGAGCATATTTTAGGCAAGAGTTGGGCAGAAAAATCATTCTTACAATTGTTACTCCTACCTCTTCTAAATTCCCATTTCTCCTGTCTCCTGTCTCCTACTTCAGCAAAAAAACTTTCCATGCGCAAACCCTAATTACTAATTATTCGGTAATTGTGATGATTTATGACGCGAGCAAGATGCTCTAATTGTCAAACACCAACCAGGCGGTTGCTATACTTAATCATCCGGACATGGTATTATATAATGTTCGGTTGAATACTTACACTTTGGAAGAAGGAAGGCAGAAGGCAGCGGGAGCTGGAGGCAGAAGGGAAGAAAGGGTTAAAAGGGATAAAGTTTTTTTATAACTGATTATCCGCAATTCGTAGCTCCCCCGGAGGGGGAACATGATATTATATAATGTCTGTTTAATAGCGTTCAGGAAAAACTTTCTTATCCTCTTGCTTCTTCTTCCCTCCTAATACCAATTTGAAAAAAGAATGTTACGAATAGTAAGAGCGATAAAAATATTCCGAAAGATGTCCCTTGGAGAAAAAAAGATAATTTACGCCCTAAAAAATGGTATTAAAGGTATTCATTCTGACTCCTGACTCCTGACTTCCCCTCCTGGGAGGGGCTAGGGGTGGGTTGACTCCTAAGAAATACCCTAGATATTTGTAGCAAACATTTATCAATTTGGTATAACTCCTGACTCCTGAGGACTGACTCCTTCATCATTAACTTTCAATTCATCAATATTCCAAAAAGCTCCACCAATAGCAGAGAATTTTAAATTATCTATACGATCGCGAACTGCTTGCAACGAAAGAGGATTTACTAAAAAAAATATAGGTAACTGTTCCGCAACAATTTGCTGAAACTGACCGTAAATTTCTCGACGTTCATTCTCATCTACCGTCTGATATCCAGCAGTAAATAAACGGTCAATTTCTTCCTCCCAACTAGAAACTTGCCAATTTTGTAGTGCTGTTTCCCCAGGTTTAGCACCAAGATTAAATTGATGAAATGAACCTGTACTTAACCAAAATAAGGAGAGTAAATTTGGCTCAAAATCTGCACCAGGAACACCAAAAGCTCCGACATAACATTCCCAATCTCTACGAAGTAATAGCTTTTCTAAAACAGTGTTGAAATTAAGCACCTGTAAATTAGCTTGAATCCCAATTTTGCTTAAATATTCTTTTACTTGAACTGCTGTATCTATCCTGAGTTTTTCTTCAGATTTTACTAAAATTGTAAATTCTACTCGGTTACCATTTTCATCTAATAATTCATTTACATTATTATATTGAAAACCAGCATCTAACAATAAACTTCTAGCTTTTTCAGGGTCATAATTATAAACCTTTAATCCTGCTTCCGGAGATAAATAATAAGGACTTTGTATTCCCAGAGCAGAATGTTGTATTGCCCCTAAACCTCGATAAATATTATTATTTATCTGTTCACGGTCAATAGCATAAGCAACTGCTTGACGAAACGCCAAATTATTAAACCAACCAGACTTAATAGGATTTAAAAAAGGTTTACCTTCTGAATTTTTAGCTTGATTAAGATTAAAACCAACAAACTGATAACCAAATTGAGGACCACCATTATAAATCTGATATTTTCCTCGTTTTTCTTCTCGTTTCAGTAATTGAAATGCTTCGGCATCTACTCGTAGAGTATCTAGTTCCCCAGAACGAAATCTCAGCAATTGATTATCGGTTGAAGGAATAATTTGGATAACAATTTCATCAAGATAAGGCAGTGAATTACCCATGGCATCAGAACGCCAATAAAAAGGATTTTTTTGTAAAATAATTCTTTGAGAAGGTATGTAACCTTCAAGTTTAAATGCGCCATTACTAATAATTTTTTGTGGCTCTGTGTTTGTATCCCAGGTTGATAAAAATAGGGGTTTACCATCAGCATCAATTGATAAAACAGTATCTCGCAAAACATGAGCTGGTAAAATTTTTAATTTCTCTACATATCTGAGAAATGGGGCAAATGGTTCTGGCAAAATAAATTCAACTCTTTGTCGATCGAGCTTTTTTACAGAGGGAAAAGCACCATTACTACCAATTCTTAAAAAGTCTCTATAAACAGTAGGAATTTTTTTATTTAGATAAATATCTTGATAGGTAAAGACAACATCATCAGCAGTTAGAGGTTCCCCATCAGACCATTTTAATCCTGAGCGTAACGTAAAGATAATTCGTCTTTTATCTTCAGACAAAATCCAAGATTCTGCTAATGCTGCTTGTAACTCACCAGTTAGACCATTTTCTGATAGTAATCCCTCGTAAATAAACGTAAAAATTCCGTATGGAGAACGAGATATTGGATAGTTAAAAGTAGGTGGCGCACTAGGAAGAGCTAAAACTAATTTTGAACTATTATTAATCTGTGAATTTAATAATATTGGACGACAACCACTGATAAAAATCAATAAACAACATAATAAAAATCCAATTGAAGAGCGTAGCACTCGAAAAATCATAAACTTTAGGAAGAATAAAATTAATATAGTGGACTGTTTCATCTTAAATGTTGCAATAGATTTTTCTCCCTTGTCTTCCTTGTCCTCCTTGTCACCCTTGTCTTGCCACAACCAAAAATTAACGCACTATTTTAGGTGAAACAATCCAGTAGGGTTTGCTGAATAAAGTATGAGTGGTAAGGGTAGGAGTCAGGAGTCAGGAGTCAGAAGTCAGGAGGAACGGGGAATTATAGAGGAGGTAGTCGGAAAAATTGTAAGAGTGATTTTTCTGCCATAATCGTCCCAAAATACTAGCTTTATGCAGCTCTTGCCACCGAAAATCTGGTACTTTTTTAGACCAAAAAATGCTACAATCCATATCAGTCAATGCTTTGATATTTAATCAGCAAGCCCTAATTATTAATTATTAATTATTAATTATTAATTATTAATTATTAAATACTCCTTACTTCTGGGTAAATGCCCAAACTCCATCCCAGTTGTTCGGCACACCAGTTACTGTTAACTGCTCAATTCTTTCTAGATAAAGTTGGGATGTTTGGTCTGAAGAATTAACTGCTAAGACTTTCTCAAAATAATTCTTAGCAACAGCAAAATCTCCCAAGCGATAAAACTCTAAACCTAGTTCAAAATCTCCCTGAGTTTTTAATTTTAATTCTCGCACAGAATCTACTTCTCCATCAAGCACCTCATAAACATTAATCGGTTCATCTCTACCCTTAACAGATGCTCTATCTAAAAATCTAATTTGATATTTTTCAGGATTTTTTAAACTCTTAAAAGCCGATTCAGAAATTAATAAAGAAACTCCATAATACTTAGTCAAACCTTCTAAACGTGAAGTCAAATTCACATTATGAGAAAGTGCATCTCCTGACATCCGAGTTTCCTCTCCAATTATACCAACCATCATGTGACCCCAATGAATACCAATTCCGATCTTCATCGGTAACAAACCCATAGCTTGTAGAGTATGATTATATTCCTGTAATGTCTGAAGTTGAGAAATAGCTGACTGTACAGCATCATCAGCGCCATCAGGAAATACTGCCATAATACCATCTCCCATAAACTTAATAATTAAACCGTTATAAGCCCGAATTTCCGGACAAACTTGTTGTAAATAACCATTGACAAAAGCAAAAGTTTCTTGAGAAGTCATCTTTTCAGATATACTCGTAAAAGAGCGAATATCAGAAAAGAATATAGCCATTTTTTTACTCACACGATCGCCTAAATTAACATCAATAATATTCTCTTTAGAGAGTAATTTTACATATTCGTGAGGTACAAAACGTCCATAAGCATTAGTAATTTTTGATAATTGAAGATGAGTTTTAATCCGAGTTAATAATTCATCTTTAGCAAAAGGTTTAGTCAGATAATCATTAGCACCAAACTGGAAACCCATAACTAAATCAGCTACTTGATTTTTAGCAGTTAACATCAAGATGGGCAAACTATGAGGAGGATATTCTTCCCGAACTTTAGCGCAGACTTCATAACCAGACATATTGGGCATCATTACATCTAGTAAAATCATGTCAATATTCTCTTCTCTATCCAAAGCTGTCAAAGCTTCTTTTCCATTTAATGCTTGGGTGACTCTGTAGTTCTTAGCTTTGAGATGATTATTCAAAACTTGAATATTTATAGGTTCATCATCTACAATCAAAATATGAAAGTTACTATTATAGATATTAGTATCAACAGGAGTTATTTCTTCAGAAATTTCTACTGGTTCTTCAATATAATGAATAGTGTTTATTGTCCGAGTATTAGAAGTATCTGCTACAGTTTCTTGAGAAATTGGTAAGGTAAAACTAAAACGAGAACCAACATCCACTTCAGACTCTACCCAAATATGACCCCCGTGAAGTTCAACTAATTGTTTTGTGACTGCTAACCCTAAACCTGTACCGCTATACTTCCTTGCTGCAGAACCTTCAGCTTGCTCAAAAGATTCAAAGATGCGCTCTAATTTCTCAGTAGGAATACCAATACCAGAATCAGAGACAGCGATCGCAAGTTTTTCCGCATCCAGACCAGAGCGGTCGCCATTTTGAGATTTTGTAGCACGACCGCTAACTAATGCGGCTGAAATTTCAATTACTCCAGATTCAGTAAATTTGATAGCATTACCAATTAAATTATAGAAAATCTGTTGCAAACGATTTTCATCAGCATAAACTGGAGGTAAATTTTTAGGAATAGTGTTGATTAATTCCAGATTTTTCTTTTTTAAAGAAACTTGGCTTAAAGCTACCACTACTTCAACCACTCCACGCACATCAACTGGTTTAATGTGCAGTTCTAATTTTTGATGTCTGAGCTTGGAAAAGTCAAGAATATCGTTGACGAGATTAGATAGACGACGAGCGCTATAAACTATCATACTTAAGTTGGAAGAGGCGGCCGGATTTAACTCTCCAGTGTTACCTTCCAAGATAAATTCACCAAGACCAATAATCCCATTAAGTGGGGTTCGGAGTTCGTGGGAGGTGTTAGCTAAAAATTCGTCTTTGAGGCGGTCTAGTTGTTTGAGCTGCTCGTTTTGTGTTTCTAAAGTTTGAAAAGAATTTTTAAGTTGAATTGCCATGAGATTGAAAGAGTTGGCAAGTTCGCCAACTTCATCACGACGCTTAATATTAAGTTCGTTTTCCCATTTACCTTCAGCGATTTCTTTAGCCGCAGAATTAAGTTGTAAAATAGGTTGGGAAATCCAGTTCGTGGTGACTATTCCTACTAATATAGCTACAATCAAAGCAGCAAGACTGAACAAAATTGTGTTCTGAGTGTTGGTATTAATTTTTTCCATGAAGTCATTTTCAGGAACGATTACAACCACTAACCAGTCAATCCCTTTACCATCCTTAACTGGCATGATGCTAGCATAATACCACTCTCCATCAATCGGAAAATTGATTTGTTTGTTACCCTCAATTTCATCAAAATTACCGAACTCTTTTTGTAAGTGTTTAGCCGTGGAACTTACTGTAATGTTATCACTATCAATAGCAGGTAAGCGTTCAATTTTTTTCTTTTTATCAACTTCAATAGTGAGGAATGGTTGGGAAATCTGAGAACTAACAACTAAATCTCCCGATCGCTCCATAATAAAACTTTGTCCATTGGGACTAATATTTAAGTTTGTGAGAAATTCTGTAATCCTGGTCAAACTGGTCTGATTTGCTAAAACCCCGATTAACTGGCCAGTAGAATTAAAAATGGGTCTGACAGCGGATATATCCAAAGATGTATTAGCACGAGAGAAAGCTGGATAAATAGAACTCCATGTGGGTTGACCAAGTTTTTTTGCAGCCTTATACCATGGACGAATCCGGGGGTCATACTCTTTTACTTTCAGAAACTCTTCTGCATTACCCTGAGAATCTAGCCGATAAATTTCACGAACTGGTTGAGTAGCTATAGTACGAATCCGGAAGACAATTTCACCATTATCAGGATTAAGCTCAACACCAATAAACTCTCCCTGCTCATTACCGAAAAAAAGGTCACTTTCCAAATCCCCTTCTTTGATAATTTGCCAAAAATAGCTTCGCATTGCCCCAAAATTGTAGACATCTAAATTACCACTTTCAATGGCATCATTGGTTACTCTTAGCACTTGATAAGACTTGTTGAGATAACTTAAAACGTGCTGTTCAATACGAGTGCTAATTTCTTTAGTTAACTGGTTTGCAAGAGTATCGACAGTTTGGCGTCCATTGGTAAAAGAAAAATATCCTACTAATCCCACAGCACTAACAATTTGTAGAATAAAAGGGACAATCAGGACAGTTTTCAGAGAAAGTTTGCTAAACATTTTGCCCAGTGTGAGAGATAGAGGTTTGAATACCATAAAGGCTTTAGTTTTATTTATAATATATCTCTGAACTTGAATTTAGTCACATACTATTTCACGGAAGTCAAAAGTTAAAGTTATAGAAAATCAGAGATTTATTAAATTCTTAAACAAATTACTTCTTAGTAAATGCCCAAACCCCATTCCAGTTTTTTGGCACACCAGTTACGGTTAATTTATCAATTCGTTCTAGATAAAGTTGAGCTGTTTGATCTGAAGAATTAACGGCTAATACTTTCTCAAAATAATCTTTGGCAGAAACAAAATCTCCCAAGCGATAATACTCTACACCCAATGCAAAATCCGGTTGAGTTCTTAATTTTAATTCTCGCACATAATCAATTTCTCCATCTAGAACTTCATAAACATCAGTAGCTTTATGTCTACCTTTAACAGATGCACGGTCTAAAAATCTAATTTGATATTTTTCAGGATTTTTCAAACCCTGAAAAACTGATTCAGAAATTAATAAAGAAACTCCATAATATTTAGTTAAACCTTCCAAACGAGCTGTCAAATTCACATTATCAGAAATTGCATCTCCTGCCATTCGATTTGGCTCTCCCACAATACCAACCATCATAAAACCTACATGGATGCCAATTCCTACCTGAATTGGGGGTAAACCTTCTGTTTGTAGGGTCTGATTATATTCTTGTAGTTTCCGAAGTTTACCGATGGCAGCTTGCACCGCATCATCAGCGCCTTCAGGAAATACTGCCATAATACCATCTCCCATAAACTTAATAATTAAACCATTTCGGTCACGAATTTCTGGGGAAACTTGTTGTAAATAACCATTCACAAAAGCAAAAGTTTCTTGAGGTGTCATGTTTTCAGATAGAGTGGTAAAAGAGCGAATATCAGAAAATAAAATTGCCATTTCTTTACTCACACGGTCTCCTAATTTCACATCAAGAATATTTTCTTTTGATAGTAATTTGACATATTCATGAGGGACAAAACGTTCGTAGGAATTAGTAATTTTTGATAATTGAATATGAGTTTTAATCCTAATTAATAATTCATCTTTAGAAAAAGGTTTAGTCAAATAATCATTGGCACCAAATTGGAAACCCATGACTAGATCGGCGACTTGATTTTTAGCAGTTAACATTAGGATAGGTAAACTTTGGGCAGGATATTTTTCCCTGATTTTAGCGCAGACTTCATAACCAGATATCTGAGGCATCATCACATCTAGTAAAATCATATCTATATTCTGATCAGCCTCTAAAGCAGCTAAAGCTTCTTTTCCATTGAATGCTTGAGTAACTTGATAGTTATTGGCTTTTAAGTGGTTACTTAAAACTTGAATATTTATAGGTTCATCATCCACAATTAAAATATGAAAGTTACTATTAGCAATATCGTCCTTAATAGGAGTAATTTCTTGAGATGTTTCTACTGGATCTATAAAATAACGAATACTATTACTATTGACGGTGGAAGTAGTAGAGGTTTCTGCTATAGATTCTTGTGAAATTGGTAAGGCAAAGTAAAATCGGGAACCAACACCAACTTCAGACTCCACCCAGATATGACCCCCGTGGAGTTCGACTAATTGTTTCGTGACTGCTAACCCTAAACCTGTACCGCCATATTTTCTGGATGTTGAACCTTCTGCTTGTTCAAAAGAGTTAAAGATGCGGTCTAGTCGATCAGCAGGAATACCGATACCAGTATCCGAAATGATAATCGTCAGTTGTTGAGATTGCTCTATATTTTGATTGGAGTATTCTGGGGCTGGAATTTGTTGATGAGGGTTTCTAGAATTGTTGCTAATTACTTCTGCCCAAATTTCGACTTTACCAGACTCAGTAAATTTAATAGCATTGCCAATTAAGTTATAGAGAATTTGTTGTAAACGATTTTCATCAGCACAGACGGGGGGTAAGTCTTTAGGAATGTGATTTACTAACTGTAGATATTTATTTTTGCTGACCAAAAATTTATTTAAGTTAACTACTGTCTCTACTACCCCATAAATATTAATAGCTCTAATTTGTAATTCTAATGTACGGTGTCTGATTTTAGAGAAGTCAAGAATGTCGTTGACAAGATTAGATAGACGACGAGCACTAGAAACTATCATGCTTAAATTAGAGCTAGTGATTGAATTTAGCTGTGCTTGATCTCCTTCTAAAAGAAATTCGCCAATACCAATAATGCCATTGAGAGGGGTTCGGAGTTCGTGGGAAGTGTTGGCTAAAAATTCGTCTTTGAGGCGGTCTAGTTGTTTGAGTTGTTCGTTTTTTGCTTCTAAGGCTTCAAAGGAATTCTTGAGTTGGTTGGCCATGAGGTCAAAAGAGTTGGCGAGTTCACCTACTTCGTCGCGACGGTGAATATTAAGGGTGTTTTCCCAGTGGCCTGCGGCAATGTCTTTCGCCGCAAAATTAATTTGTAAAATTGGTTGAGTAACCCAGTGAGTAGTGGCTATTCCTACAAATATAGATATCATCAAAGCGCTAAAACTTAATAAAATAGTAGTCTTGGTGTTGGCGTTGATTTGTGCCATGAAGTCATTTTCAGGCACGACTACAACCACTAACCAATCAATACCTTTACCATCTTTAACTGGCATAACTCTGGTATAGTACCAAGCTCCATCAATTAGAAATTTGAGTTTTTGATCGCTATTAATATTTTTAAAATCACCAAAATGTTCTTGCAGTTGTTCGACAGTAGCGCTTAGTGTAGGGTCATTACTTTCAATCGCAGGTAAACGTTCTATCTTCCGCTTTTTGCCCTCTCCAGTAATGATAAATGGTGTCTTAATTTCAGAACTGACTACTAAATCTCCCGATCGCTCGATAATAAAACTCTGTCCGTTAGGACTGATATATAAGTCACTCAGGAAATTTGTAACTTGCACGAGAGTAGTTTTGTTCGAGAGAACTCCCATTAACTGCCCACTGGAGTTGAAAATAGGTCTGACTGCGGATATGTCTAAGGAAGTATTTTCACGGGAAAAGGAGGCAAAAATTGGACTCCAGGTTGGTTCACCTAGCTGCTTTGCTGCTTTATACCATGGGCGATCGCGAGGGTCATAAGCTTTTCCTTTTAAATATTCGCTGATGTTACCTTGATTGTTCAGTAAGTAAGTTTCCCGAATAGGTTGAGTCGTAAAGTTACGAATTTTAAAAAGAATATCTCCATCTTCTAAACGTTCAACACCAATAAATTCTCCTTCTTCATTGCCAAAGAAAAGATAGTCTTCTAAATCTTGTTCTTTTACCACTTGCCAAAAGTAAAGTCTCAGACCACCAAAATCATCAACATCTAAATTTCCACTTTCTATGGCATCATTGGTTACTCTTAAAACTTGATAAGATTTATTTAGATATCCTAAAACGTGCTGTTCAATACCACTGCTAATTTTTTGGGTTAACTGGTTAGCAAGATTATCAACGGTTTGTCGCCCATTGATCAAAGAAAAATATCCCACTAATCCCACAGCACCAAAGATTTGTAGAACAAAAGGAACAATGAGGACTGTTTTCAGGGGAAATTTGCTAAACATTTTGCCCAGGTTAAAAGATAGAGGTGTGAACTACCCAATGCTATAGCTATTGCTATAGGATAGGTTTCCATCTTCGCTGGGAATAGCATCTAACAAAACCGATGTTTTACCAGGCGACTTACATTCCCTCAGATTGGCAGTAGAGCTAGTTCCTAACTCCTGTTTTGAGTGCATTTGACATTTATCGTGCGACGGCAAATTACGCACTCGCAATATCCGCAAGGCTTCATTTTTGATATTGATTGCAGCATTAATCTCTCTATTATGGGTTGTATGACAATGCTCGCAAGTCCAATTTTTCACATTAGGAGACAAGCTACCAACTTGATTTAAACAAATATTACAAGTTTGTGAATAAGGCAAAAAACGATCGACTTCTATATAAATTCTTCCCTCTTTTTCTGCCTTATAACTAAGCATTGTTTCAAACATTCCCCAAGCACAATCACTAATAGATGCACCTAAATTATGGTGTCTTGGTGCACTACCAGGTGTTTCTTTCACCGACGCCGGGTCGCACCGCTTTTTTATAGCCAGATTTTCCACTGCAATTACTTGGTTTTCGTTTACTATCTTGCGGGATAGCTTGTGTAGAAAATCTTCGCGACATCTAGCTATTTTCCCCTGTACTCTAGCTATTTTTATGCGTGCTTTATTTCGTGTATTGCTTCCTTTTTGTTTCCGAGCTAATTTCTGCTGCTTCCGTTTGAGATTAAGAGTATATTTAGCAATATTCTTAGGATTTTGATATTTTGAACCATCTGATGTTATACAAAAATGAGTCGATCCCAAATTAATTCCTATTGCTTTTCCTTCTGCTGATTTTTCAGGATTCACTCGATCATCTTCAACTAAAACAGAAACAAAATATTTACCATCTGGATTAACAGAAACAGTTACAGTCTTGATTTCTCCTGAAAAATCTCTGTGGCGACGATAATAAACTAATCCAATTTTAGGTAGTTTGATATAGTTATCCTGAAATTCTACATTTTGAGGATAAGTAATAGATTGTCTACCTTTTTTAGACTTAAATTTTGGTAACTTAGCCTGTCTATCAAAGAAGTTTTTGTAAGCTGTAGATAAGTTTAATGCTACTACTTGGAGACACTGAGAATAAGTATCTGTTTTTAGCCATTCATGTTCTTTTTTGAGTTGAGGAAGCATTTTTTGAATAGCTGCTCTACTGAGACTTTTTCCAGTATCTCTGTAGGTTTCATGGCATAAATTTAGTGAATAGTTCCAAAACCATCTACAACAACCAAAACTCTTCGCTAAAGTCAATTGTTGTTCTGATGTTGGATATATTCTATACTTATATGCCTGATACATTTATCACTTATCTATAACAATGATAAAATTCTAGCATATATTTTTATGTATCTGCAACTATATTGATTGTGATTCATCCCAATACCAAGACGGCACTATGATGCAGGACTTATCACAACATCCAGTTAAAAGTAATATGTTTAATCCAAGATTAAACACTAGCTTTCACAGGTAGAATCGCTTAAGCAATTATACTGAAAAAAATTCAAATTTCCACTTTGATAGACTACTCATTAAAGTAGTGAATTGGAAAATTGTGTGATCTCAAATCCGGTTAAACACTTATGGATTGGTGAAGTCTTTAGTAGTAAACCCACCCCCTAACCCCTCCGGTGGAGGGGAAGTCAGGAGTCAGGAGGAGAGAGAATCACAAAGACGAGCGTAGTTATGACGATTCAATAATTTTTGTATGTCCAATTCCCCCGGATTTGATATGAATATTCATTTATCAGTTTTTTTGACTTTTATCAAAGAAAGTGCTATTTAGAGGATTTACAAAATTGAACTATACAATTTATAAATTTTTGACTATTTATTATTGACTTTTGACTTTTGTGCCTGTATAGCCATTAAAAGAATTGATCTTTAGTTTTGATCCCTGGAAAGTCTGTTTGACTACTCCCCGCAGCTTTTGCCGAGGGGATTCTAAGCAGATACTACGCAACAGAGATTTATCTCTGTTGCTCCGTTTCTTCGAGCGCTGACCAAAGATACACTCTCTGGGGGCAATTTCCGCGGTGCCCCTACACAGTCGGCTTAAGTTTAACCCTAGCTTTCTGCTTACTTTTGCAATTATATTTGCAGCCCCGTTACAGTCTGCATTAATTAACCAATTATCACTACTTCTATACAAACCACGCTGTCTTGATGCAGTCGCTCATGGGGGAAACCCCCTTTGGCGGCGCTGCATCGCTTTATTCTTTTTCCTGATGGTTTCCAATCATTGGGTTTCTCACCATAATTAGGTAGATCGTCACCATCTAAAAATGAAGCAATACTTGTATAACTTTCTTCTGTTTCTATAAATATTATTCCATATTCTTCACACAACGTTGTTTTCATCCCCCGGTTAAAACATGGGGGCCTTCAACGTGGCTTTTCGGTCAAATAAAATACATCGGATTAAAATCCGACTCCTCGCCTTTCATCCATCGCTTAAAAGACGATGGCTTTCATGCTCCCATGTTATTTAGGTAAATATTTATCAAAATAATTGGGTAGCGCAACTCCGCCTTTTAAGGCCAAATATTTTTGGAGGGTTGCTCAAATCCCCTACTTCCCCTCCTGGGAGTGGTTAGGAGCAGGGCTAATTCTTTGCCTGGGGAGAATATTAATATGAAATACATTTAATTGTGCAAATATATAAATCTCCCCATCTCCCCATCTCCCCATCAATTTTTCGCTCGTGTGACAATAAATAGACCCTGGGGGTTAGGGGTGGGTTAACTTCTGACTTCTAACTTCTAACTTCTGACTTCGTTAAATTCGGGTGCTTAGTGATTAGTAATTGATAAAAGCTAGGGTATCACCACCATAAGAAAAACAGTTATAATTGTACTTTTCCAAGAGTGATTTTGCTAAATTTTCCTCATCATCAGAAAGATGCTTATGCTCATACATGATAACACAGGGTTTATATCTCAAAAAATCAACTTGTGATAGTACTTTATAATCAAATCCTTCTGTATCTATATGAAGAAGATCTATTACTTCTACGTTATTTCTATCAAAGATTTCTTGCATAGTTATAGTTTCAATATCTTCTTCAATAATATAGGGTTCAAGCTTCCCTTGAAGATGTTTAAGTATGTGACTTCTATTGAAAGAACCCAATTGGTCATACCATTCTGGTAGACCTCCTAATTCTGTTTTTGCTTCCTCACAAACATAATAGAATTTCTGAAAACCTTTTTGGGTGGATATAGCAATCTTTTCAAAAATAAATCGTTCAGAATTGTTATAGTTCTGTTTTAATCTCTCGAAAAGAAAAGGAATAGGCTCAATAAATATGCCTTTCCAATTTTGATTTTTGATAACCAAATCCCGAATGGGATCTCCATGAGACCCATCATTCGAGCCAACTTGCACAAAGAAAACAGAATTTTTATGCTTAATATGTGTCCATATTTGCTTTTGTATTTTTCTAAGTCTTCTGTTGGTGTTGTATTGTCTTTTCAGGTTTCTGTACGTTTTTAATGTTTTGCGTAATGGCTCGTATACTGCGGGATATCTGCTAAGTGTACTTTTTATTCTTTCATACATATCAAGATTTTCCTATTCAATGGGGTTTAATAACTGTTCGACATAATCTACAGCTATATTATTATAATGATAAACTTTTGCAAGGCTCTTAATCTTAGCTTAATGGTTGTAGAACAAAGGGATTACTTCAGGGATTAAAACCTACTATCCGCACGACAAAACGTAGCCTAAAAACATAATTCAAAAGTCAAAAGTCAAAAGTCAGAAGAAAATTATAGTGGTCAATAAAAATCAACTATTCAGTAAATATTTATGGTCAAGATTTAACTGATAATTTGACTTCCAATCAAGGTAAATTAAGATGATTTATATAGTATAAATACTTAAGTAAGCTAGGGATTTTATACTAATTTTAATGTGACAATTTGAAGTGCAGAATGTGGGTTAAAAGCAATTAAATATAAAAGCATTTACAGATAAAGGTAAGTGCCTTTTTAGAACGAAAAAAAGTGCAACTTTTTAAGCTTGAGCGACCAAAAAGTTAGGATTTTGGGGTAACTATAACAAAAAAATCAAGGGATAAATATATCCGACTACCTCCTCTAAATTCCCAATTTATCCTGACTCTTGAGGACTGACTCCTGACTCCTACCCTTACCAAAATACTTTTTCAGCAAGCCCTAATTATTCATTGTTGAATTGGAAATATCTAAATATGAACACCAATCACTCCAACTACCAGCATAAAGTTTTCCTGTATTAATACCTGCCATTTTTAACGACCATAAATTCACACAAGCAGTCACACCAGAACCACAATAAACAATAACTTCCTCAGCATTTTTAACCTTTTCCCACCGTTGAATTTGTTCGTCAACTTTTGCCAGATAATTTTCATCAGTAACTTGTTTCCAAGGATAATTAACCGCCCCAGGAATATGACCAGCGATAGGGTCAATAGGTTCATGTTTTCCTAAGTAGCGATCGCTATCTCGTGAATCAACTAATACTACTTCTGGTAAATCTTTTTTGGCTTTAACTGTTTCTATATCTACTACCATTTTTGATTGAATTTGGGGTTCAAAAAAACCTGTTTGTGGGGTAGAAATTTCATTAGTAATTGGATACTTTTTTTGCCACTCAGAAAAACCGCCATCTAAGAGAGCAACTTTTTCATGGCCCATATATGTCAATAACCACCATAGACGAGAAGCAAAGGCAAAGCGAGAATCATCATAAGCAACAATTAGAGTTTCTCGGTATTTAACACCTATAGTTGCTAATTTTTGGGCAAGTTTATCAGGATCGGGTAATGGGTGACGCCCACCATGTTTTTGTACTGTGCTGGAAAGGTCTCGGTTAAGGTCTAGATAGAATGCGCCAGGGATATGACCTGCTTGATATTGTTTCTGGCCTAATTCTGGGTCGGCTAAAAAAAACGACAGTCGATGATGATTAGCTCTGGGTCATTAAGATGGTCTACTAACCACTGAGGAGAAATAAGAATATTGTTATTAGTCATATTTACTAAGTTAAATCAAGTTTTCTTCTTCTAATAATAGTTGAGGATAAGTTATAAAACTATTAATTTTTTGTGGAGATCGTTTGACTGACATTTTACTGATAAAAACAACTATTGCCATGAATAAGATTACCACAACTATCCCTAGAGTTATCTTACTCATTTTGAGATGATTCCAACTTCTATTTTTGATACTATTAATTTTTGACTTTGAATCAAATCTATATTGTTGACGATCGTCAAAATTATGCCAAATCAAACTAGATGAAGAATTTAATTCTAAATCAAACTCCTGACCCCAAGTTGCATAATCATCCCTGTCTCTTTTAATAAGTAATTTAACTCTTTTAATTGATTCAGGAGCTAACTCTATTAATTGATGTCTAACTATATCTACAATATAACTTCTCTCTGGCAATTCTTCAGATTCTAGGAGTATGTGTAACCATCCATTTACTGCACTAACTTTTGCATTAATTCCTTGAGGATGTAACGTTCCATTTAATAGGGTAGCAATGGATTTAGAATTTCCTTGTTTAGCGAGTTCGATAAATCTATATTCAACCATAATTAATTACCTTTGAATAATAAATAGCAAGTATTTGTTTTTATCTTTTTCTTTTGGTTTAATAACCCACCGTCTACAGGGTGTTTACAATGGATAATTGATAATTGATAATTAATTCATTCGGTTTAAAGTCTCTCCTTTTAAGGAGAAAAAAGAAAAAATTTTCCTTTTAGTCAATCCTATCCGTTTTCAAGGAGATGTATTTGTTAATTATTAATTATTAATTGTTGAAAATTTCTTGGGGTTTGAGTGCCCACCCACTTTCTCTAATTTTATTCCTTTTTCCTTATTCCTTCTTCAACTACTTTTTCATTTGGTTAGGGTTATACCAATTCCCACGCATTAAGGCTATACTTGGACACAACTTCAGTTATTAAGTAATCAACACAGCTAGAATAACTTTTTTGCTAATTAGCAGCTAAGTTTAATGTTAATTATTCTGATTTTTACTTCCCCTCCTGGGAGCAGGGCTAATTAATTGCCTGGGGAGAATATTAATATGAAGTACATTTAATTGTGCAAATATACAAATATCTCCATCTCCCATCTCCCCATCCCCCCATCTCCCCATCTCCCCATCCCCCCATCTCCCCATCTCCCATCTCCCCATCCCCCCATCTCCCCATCTCCTCATCCCCCCATCCCCCCATCTCCCCATCTCCTCATCCCCCCATCAATTTTTCTAAGCGTGACAATAAATAGACCCTGCCTCCTGGGAGGGGGAGAGGCTAGGGGTGGGTTAACTCCCCTACTCCCCTACTCCCCTACTCCCCATCTCCCCTACTCCCCTACTCCCCTACTCCCCTACTCCCCTACTCCCCTACTCCCCTGCTCAATAAAATGTAGAAAAGTTTTTGAGAAATGGTATTAGAGTCCCCATCCACTTTTTCCTTCTTCCTTCTTGTTTCTTCCTTCTTCCTTCTTCAACTACTGTTTAATTTTTGCTACTCTAATTGCATAGTCAGCATAGCCTTGATATTCTATGATTTTTTTTCTAGCTTGTTTATATTTAGGATGAGATGCTGGCACTATTTTCATAAATTCTGTTGCGTCTTGCCACTGACTTGCTACTGCTTCCCATTCTATTTTAGTCTGGGCAGACTGAGCCATTTCTGCTGCACTTATAGCTCGATTAACTGCTAGTTTAAATGGGTCTGGTGGTGGTAATACAAGAGTTGTATTTGGGGTTGGTGAAGATTTTTCTGTTGGGGAATATACAGGTGTAGGCTTAGTTTTTACTTCTTCAATTTCTAGGTTTTCGGGCTCAATTTTTTTGGCTATTGGTGAGGGTGTTTCCGGTACTATAACTACAGGATTTTCGGACATTAAATGCCATTTAGAAAATCCATATACGCCGAATGTAAGTAAAGGAATAATCAGTAATACCAAAATATTGTTTTTGATTGTTTTCTGGATTTTTTGTAAGTAATTACTTTTTTCTATTTGATAAACTGGCTTAATTTTTTTTATTATTCTGACTTTTTTTACTTTTTTTTTCGCTAATACCGTTCGAGGTTTATTAGTTTTTTTTGCCTCATAATAAGTGTTATTTTTTGCCAATTCATTCTCTGTTTTATCTCTTTCTTTTTGGTTGAATACCCCGCCGTCTACACGGTGTTTACAATTTTTTTTGGTTTGAGTCTCCATCCACTTTTTCTTCTCTTGGTGCCCATTCCCTCTCTTGGTCGGCGTTCCCTTGCGACTGGCGTCGTCGCGGGGTCCGACCGCTTGCGTATGTCGCCGACGCGGGGTCGCACCGCTTCTTCCTTCTTCCTTCTTCTTTCTTCCTTCTTCAATCAAATTAATCTGAGGTGGTTTGGGGATTTTTTTATTTTGTATACTAGGACTATATATTTTGTTAAATACCAAAAAACTTTTAGATAAAAATTCAAATTGATATAATTTAGCTGCTACAATTAACCAAACACTAATAAATATAAATAAAAGTAACCTTTCGATGGATGTTTCAGGATATAAAAATTGACTTTTTTCTAAAATTGCAATTTGATAATTTAGGTTAAACCAAGGCAAAATCAATGTATATATTAAAGTTGCTGCTAGAGTACTAATAATAATTATTAACCAGCTATATAAAGCTTTCCACCAACTTGTAATTGGCGGAAACAAGAAAAAATTATACCGATAACTTCGATTGAATATTTTCCTGAAAATATGAAAAATCAAAATAAAGTAATGATGCAAAAAAGCAAAAACAGGAATCAAAAAAAACAGAAAAATAATACTCAAACAAATGAATAACTCTAAACTTCTCTCTAGTTGTTGCCAAAAATATATTCCCAGTTTTAACTTCTTAATTACGGTAACTAAAATAGTTAGAAAATAAACCATAATTAAAGCCTTTAACCAAGAACTAGGATAAGGAAACCAAAGAGGTAAGTATAATTTTTTCTGTTTATTCATTAGATAACTATTTCAGAGGAAAAATTGATAAATCACAAATTCATGCCACAACCAACAGCAGATGGCTCTTTTACTTTTTTTTCACCCGAATTTGGTGAAACTTTTCACTCTCATTTTGGTGCTCAACAAGAAGCAGAATTTAAGTTTGTTTACCCAGTTCAACTATTATCTAGAATACATCAACCCGTGGTGTGCCTACTTGACGTTTGTTATGGACTAGGATATAACACTGCTTCTGCTTTAGCAGCCATCTGGAAAATTAATCCTGGTTGTAAAATTCAATTGGTGGGACTAGAGTTAGACCCAGAAGTGCCAAAAGCAGCGATCGCTACAAATCTTCTAGATAATTGGCCCGACCCTGTGCCAGAATTATTAGCTACTCTAGCTAATACCCATCAATTACAAACAGACAAAATTCAAGCCAAACTACTGCTCGAAGACGCTAGAATCACTATTCAAGAACTAAATAACTCCGGTTTCCAGACTGATGCTATATTTCTCGACCCCTTTTCTCCACCCAGTTGTCCTCAACTTTGGACAGTAGAATTTTTGCGCTTAGTAGGTAAGTGTCTCAAACCTGATGGTCATCTAGCAACATATTCCTGCTCTGCAGCAGTCAGAACAGCATTAATTGAAGCTCACTTGAAAATTGGTTCTACTGCACCAGTAGGTAGGCGATCGCCAGGAACAGTGGCCAGTTTTACTGAAGAACATTTACCTGCACTTTCCCAAAAAGAAAAAGAACATTTACTAACTCGCGCTAGTATTCCCTACCGAGACCCCCACTTATCAGACTCAGCAGAAATTATTGTGCATCGTCGCCAGTTAGAACAACAAAAATCTTCCCTAGAACCTACATCTCATTGGAAAAAACGTTGGTTGTTGAAGAAGGAGTCAGGAGTCAGTCCTCAGGAGTCAGGAGTTCAAATTTAAAAGTCAAAAGTCAAAAGTCAAAAGTCAGGATATATGAAACTATGAAACTATAAGTAGTCATGCAAAATTAATGAAACATACTCTAAAGCTAAAAAGCTGATGCTGTAAAAATTACAGAGAATAAAATTAGGTAATTAATTTTGCCTAAGCACTTAGCAATGCTTGAAGGGTATATTTACAAATTGCAGAGACTACCCAATAGCTAAAAATCTTATATTATCAGCTTTTTATATCAAATCCGCTTAATGTCGGTATCAAAAAAATGTTCAATCTGAGCGCCATTGCCAAATCTTTCTCAATCTCCCCATCTCCCCATCCCCCCATCTCCCCATCTCCCCATCCCCCCATCTCCCCATCTCCCCATCTCCCCATCTCCCACTTTTTCTAAACAACCACCTCGAGGACTGCCATATATGAGAGTATGGATATTATAGATTCGGTAATATAACGTTTCTTATTCATTAAGAACATAATCCCAAAAATCATGGTAGCGGTAGCAATTTTAGCGGCTGGACGTGGCACCAGAATGAAGTCTGACCTACCCAAGGTATTACACCAGTTAGGTTCTTGTACCTTAGTTGAACGGGTCCTGAAAAGTTGTGTTTCTATTCAACCATCGAGAATAATTATTATAGTTGGTTATCGTGGAGACCTTGTACAAAAGTCTCTTCTTAATACTGAAAATCAAGACGATAACTTACCCACCCCTGAATTTGTAGAGCAAAGGGAACAATTAGGGACTGGTCATGCGGTTCAACAGTTATTACCCAGTCTGGAAGGATTTTCTGAAGACCTTCTAGTTTTAAATGGGGATGTACCATTATTACGGCCAGAAACTCTAAAGAATTTAATCGACACTCACAAAGAAAATCAAAATGCAGCAACCATCTTGACTGCAAATCTGCCTAATCCTAAAGGTTACGGTAGAATATTCTGTGATATAAACAATATCGTTACGCAAATAGTAGAAGACCGAGACTGTACGGCAGCTCAGAAACAAAACCACCGAGTCAATGCCGGAGTCTACTGTTTTAACTGGCCAGCTTTAGCAGAGATTTTACCAAGACTCACCACAAATAATGAGCAACAAGAGTACTACATAACAGATACAGTTAATTTTCTCAGCCCTGTTATGGCGGTCGATGTGAATGACTATCAAGAAATTGTGGGTATTAACGACCGTAAACACTTGGCTACAGCTTATGACATTTTGCAAGCGCGGGTTAAAGATGATTGGATGAGTGCCGGAGTAACTTTGATAGACCCCGATAGTATCACTATTGATGATACAGTTTTGTTACAACGGGACGTGATTATTGAACCACAAACTCATATTCGGGGTCGAAGTATCATCGGTGCTGGTAGTCGCATTGGGCCAGGAAGTTTGATTGAAAATAGTCAGATCGGTAAAAATGTATCTATTTTATATTCGGTGATTTCTGATAGTGCAGTGGCCGATCGTACTCGTATTGGCCCTTATGCACATCTACGGGGAGATTCTCAAGTGGGTTCTCACTGTCGAATTGGTAATTTTGTAGAATTGAAAAAAGCTCAGGTGGGCGATCGCACTAATGCAGCTCATTTATCTTATTTAGGGGATGCGACTTTGGGAGAAAAGGTAAATGTTGGTGCAGGTACAATTATTGCTAACTATGATGGAGTGAAAAAACATCAGACCGAAATAGGTGATCGCTCTAAGACTGGTGCAAATAGTGTATTGGTTGCTCCTGTTACTCTGGGGGAAGATGTGACGGTGGCGGCAGGTTCGGTAGTAACAAAGAATGTGGAAGATGATAGTTTGGTTATTGCTCGCTCTCGACAACTTACGAGAAAAGGTTGGCGGTTAAAGCAGTCTGATGAGAAGAAGGAAGAAGGAAGAGGGAAGAAGTAAAAATAGGGAAGAAGGAAAAAGGAAGAGGGAAGACAGAAGAAGTAAAAATAGGGAAGAAGGAAGGAGCGAAGGACAAAAAAATCTTGCGTTGTCTGAATTTTACAGTACTTTTGAAGATAGTGAGGTACAGTTATAAAACTATTCTTATATTTCCTGTTCCTTGTTCTCTGTTCCCTGTTCCCTAAAGCAATAAAACCTTTGTACCTCATCAACTAGAAAACTGCTGTAAGTTTTTGATATGTCTGCACCCTTCCTTCGACTGCTATTTTTTTCAAGGTTTCTTTAAGGAGATAATTTTGTGTGAGAAGAAGGAAGAAGGAAGAGGGAAGAAGGAAGAAGGAAGAGGGAAGAAGTAAAAATAGGGAAGAAGGAAGGAGCGAAGAAAAAAAATCTTGCGTTGTCTGAATTTTAAGTTTTTGATATGTCCGCACCCTTCCTTCGACTGCTATTTTTTTCAAGGTTTCTTTAAGGAGATAATTTTGTGAGAGCTTTTGAAATTCAGGAATTTGGTAATTTAGTCTTAGCAGAAAAACCACAACCACAACCAAAATTTGGAGAAGTTTTGGTCAGGGTAAAAGCAGTCTCTGTTAACTATCGAGATATTTTAATGGTCAAAGGTCTTTACCACCCCCATCTACGTTTGCCTGCTATTCCCTGTTCGGATGGAGTGGGGGAAGTTGTGTCCGTAGGAGAAGGTGTTACTAAATTTCAACCTGGGGATAGAGTCGCAGGTATTTTTATGCAGAAATGGCGATCGGGTAATTTAACTAAGGAAGCAGTTAAGTCAGCTTTGGGTGGTGAAGTTGACGGAATGTTGGCAGAATATGTGGTGTTGTCTGAAGATGGTTTAGTAAGTATTCCGTCTCACTTATCTGATACAGAAGCAGCTACTTTACCTTGCGCTGCAGTAACAGCTTGGCACGCTTTAATGGAAGCAGGTTTAAAACCAGGGGAAACAGTGTTAGTTATGGGAACAGGTGGAGTTTCTTTGTTTGCTTTACAGTTTGCAGTTATGGCAGGAGCGCGAGTCATTGCAACTTCCAGTAGTGATGAAAAGTTGGAGAGGGTGAAGCAGTTAGGTGCATCTGATGTGATTAATTATAAGTCTGTACCGAAGTGGGAAAAACAGGTGTTGGCGTTAACCGATGGAGTGGGAGTTGATTATATTGTGGAAGTTGGTGGAGCAAATACTTTAAGTAAGTCTTTAAAAGCAGTCAAAATGGGTGGGCAAATTAGTTTGATAGGTGTATTAGCAGGAGCGCAAGCAGAATTTAATCCTTTACCCGCAGTGATGAAAGGTGTTCGGATACAAGGAATTTTTGTCGGTTCTCGCCAGATGTTTGAGGCGATGAATAAGGCCATAAATGTTAATAAATTACATCCTATATGCGATCGCATCTTTCCATTTGAGTCAGCTCCAGAAGCACTAAGTTATATGGAAACAGGTTCCCATTTTGGTAAAGTTACGATTAAATTTTAGGAGATAAAAATGAAAGCATTAGTATTAGAAAAACCAGGTTCTCCTGATAGTTTACTTATGGCAGAAATGTCTTTACCACAACCAGAAGCAGGAGAAATACGGGTAAAAGTTTATGCGGTCGGATTAAACCCTGTTGACTATAAAGTGGCTGCTTCTGGGTTTTCCAGGTGGAGTTATCCATTTATTTTGGGGTTAGATGTGGCGGGAGTTGTGGATGCTGTAGGTGCTGATGTGACTGACTGGCAAGTTGGAGATAAAGTTTATTATCATGGAAATTTGTCGAAACCCGGTGGATATGCAGAATATACTAACGCTACTGCAATAGCAGTTGCTCCACTTCCAGAGGGTATTTCTTTTGCTGAAGCTGCTGCTATTCCTTGTGCAGGTTTCACTGCTTATCAAGCTTTGCATCGACGCTTACACATTCAGTCAGAGCAAACTATTTTAATTCATGGTGGTGCTGGTGGGGTTGGTGGTTTTGGGGTACAGTTGGCAGTGTTAGCTGGGTTGGAGGTAATTACAACTTGTTCTCGGAGTAATTTTGATTATGTGCAAAAGTTGGGAGCAAAGCATTTAATTGATTATAAAAATGAGGATGTAGTTGTGAGAGTGAAAGAAATTACTAAAGGACGTGGTGTTGATGCAATTTTAGATACGGTTAGTTCGGAAACTGCAACAAAAGGTTTTGAAATGTTGGCATTTAATGGTGGAATTGCTTGTATTGCTGGGTTGCCTGATTTTAGTAAGTTTAAACCTTTTAGTATTGCTGCTTCTATCCATGAAGTTGCTTTGGGAGGTGCTTATTTATCTGGGGATAAAAGAGCAATTAAAGACTTAGGAAAAATGGCAAGAGAAATGGGGGAATTAGTCAGACAAAAAAAAGTTAATTCAATGTTGACAGAAGTAATTAGTTTAGAGGAAATACCAGAAGCATTAAATCGTTTAAAAGGTCGTCATGTTCGGGGTAAAATAGTTGCTAAAGTGGCAGAATAAAGTGTATTGGAGAAAAAAAATACCTTTGTAATATCATATCCGGATAATAGCGCCATAGAACTCCGTTCCGTTTACAGGTTAACGCAGTTGTGCGCTAGCAAACAAAAAACTTTCTCCTTCTCCTCCTCCTCCTCTTTCTTCTTCTTTCTTCCCCTCCTGGGAGGGGCTAGGGGTGGGTTGACTCCTGACTCCTGACTCCTGACTCCTTAGAGATTACATTCTTGAATCTTAGAATATAATATCCGACGCAAACGTTTAGTAATCATAAATTCGGGAATATTCACAGTAGCATCTAGCTCTCTTAAAGCTATTGGCAAATGACCTTGAGGAGCATTTTCTGAAAAATTTAACTGCTCATATTTTTTCCATTTTCTGGCTTTTCTCCAACCTAATTGGTCACCGAATAATTGATAACTTTGTGGGTCGTATGCTTCCAAATTATTGCCAGTTTCTAAGTAAATTGACATTTGAATACTAAGACCAAATTTGTCTTCAGAATATTTCCGCCAGAGTCGATCTATATTACTGATTTCTTCACAAGAAATTTTTTCTTTTATTGCTCTTGTATTGATACCTCCTCCTCTCTTTCTTTGAGTTAAAGTTAAAATCAGATCGTATGTTTCTTCGTCTGCTTCTTGCCATTTATTATCTGCTAATAAGTTTTCCAACTTAGTGTAAGGAGAATTATCTAGCTCTGGTGAAGTAATAGTTTGAGATTTATAAATATCTGATTTATTGTGAGTTAATCTTTCTGAGTAGTTAGAATTTGCTAATGATGGAAATGCTGCCAAAAAAATCCATAAAAAAACAATTAAATTTTTGAATCTATACTTAATCATAAATTAATGTCCAAATTGTCGATCTTCATATTGTATAATTTATTCAATATATAGTAATCCTATTTAATTAAAATTTTATAGCGCTACGCCCTAGGGAATAGGGAATAGTAAACTGTTCAAGGGTTTTCGGTGGGGAGTCCGTCAGGAAACAGACTTTAGAAATGTCCTAACCTTAATGTGTAGTTCTATATATAAAATATATTAGAATTAGAAGCAAGCTCCTAAGTATTTAGGCTAAAATTAACTTCTATTATAGAGGAGGACTAAGTTACGATAAACATTATCATAAATTTTTAAATTTGACTGACTTCTTGAAGTCAAATAATCATAACTATTCAGCTATTAATAGTAAATTTTAAGGCGTTTCAGCCAAATAAAGTTTAATTTTGCCTCAATTTATCAATCACTATTACCTCCTGCAAAGCAATAGCTGATAACTGATAACTGATAACTGAAATTACCTCCTACAAAGCAATAGCTGATAGCTGATAGCTGAATGCTGAATGCTTACAAATAATCTTTCCACAAATGAAAATTAGTTGTCCTACCAAGTAAAAATACACCTTCTCCTTCTATTCTTGATTGCCTCAATAAATCATAGGCATTTGCTATAACATAATCTAGACAATCTCGATCTCCTAACAATACATCTTGTTCAGTTTCATACAATGAAACGCCTTCATTTCGCAAACATCTTCTTGCATAAAATACTGTCATATCTCGTCCTAATACTTGTTCAATCCATGCCCTTGCACCAATCGCAAATCCTTGATTCGGATGACACATAAATACTAACCCACAAATACTGCTAATAATAGGTTTTATAAGTTCTCCCTTTTCATTAAAAACTTGGTATAATGGTAAATTTTTAAGTTCTAAATCTCTGGTAGTATAAATTTTTTCCTTAATCTTTTTCAACTCTTCATTTGATAATTTAGTCACAGGCATTATAGCAAATTTTTGATTTTTTAAATATTCGACCCACTCAGAATCTAAACTACATTCTTTAGCACCATAAATTAGAGTTTTTAAATATCTTTTAGAAGGTGGTAATCCCTCTTTAATTGTAATACCTGGAAATTGAATTTTTTCTCTGTAAGCTATATATGTTAGAGCTGTAATAGTAGTTGTTGAACCATAAGGCAAAACTCGTACAATTTCTTCTTGATATACTTGACCTTTACCTTCTAATCCATCAATTACTGCTTTACATTCTGGTGACATTTCATACAAACAACCATGTACAGTAGAATTTTTTTTATAAACTAAATTAGCGTAACTTGGATCGACATTATTCGTCGGCACATATAAATTAAATTTCAATTCAAAATCTTTTAATATAGCTGGTTGAGAATGTAAAATTAGTGAATTAGGTTCTGTATTATATTTGTCCTTAGTTTGAGAATTTGATGCTAATTTGAATTCTAGTAATGATTTAGATAAATTGGAGCCATAGGCAAAGTATTTAATATTAGAAGTAGAGCTGGAAAATTGTTCCGAATTTGGTTGCATATAACCTCGATTAGTGAGTAATTATAATTTTCATTTTATCAATTTTTTCTGAATTAAGTCAAACTGCTAATGTAATCTAATTAAGTAATTTTGTTTGTAGTTTTGCTCTATCTCTTTAAAGACTTTAGGACTTAATTTATTTATTCAACCTGTTCAATTGTAATTAATTAATAATATCATAAGTATGTTAATCAATAAAATCTTTTGTATAAGAGTTAAAATTTTATTTAGAGAAACCATTTCTGTTTTTCGTAAAGTTTTTACCTATATTTATAGTTTTTCTTGTTTATCAAAGTAATTTAAAAGTTTTTAATGCAGCGATCGCTCAGTTGGGTTAGCCATAAAACCTAGTTAAAATCACCTAGACAGATGAAGGTGACATAGATGATTATTAGTATTATATAATTATAGTATAAGAATTCACTTATAGGATTTTATAATTTATGATATATATGATTTTTGCATCTTTTTTGGGCTGTAAAAAGATTTTTTACTTAGTTGTTTCTCAGAAAGTACAACTGAATCAAGAAGGAGATAAAATATTAAAAATCATACCATCAAGGCAACATCATGGTGCAATTTATAAACAATTTGCACTAACATTTTTTCCTATATCTATTCTCATAGGGGGTATCCTTGCCAACAGTTACTACATAGAAATTAGCAGCAAAAAAAAAGTCATAAAAATAGAAGAAAAGCGAATTTTAGAAGTAAAAAATATCCTCATAAAAAACTCATTGATGTCTTTGATTTTAGATGTGCAAAGTTTAGCGAAATTACCAGATATAAGAGAATATTTTGCTGAGAAAAAAAATAGTGATCAAATGCAACACTCACATTTAGAGCATATAGAAGAACAGTACGGAAGTTGCGACTTACCCAAGCTCAGATGGTGCAAAGTGAAAAAATGTCTAGTATTGAGCAAATGGTTGCAGGGGTAGCTCAAGAAATTAATAATCCAGTCAGTTTTATTCACGGTAATTTAGGTTATGCTACCGAATATACTCAAGACTTGTTAAAGTTGATAGAACTCTACCAACAGCACCTCCCCAACCCCCCAGAGGATATTACTGAAATGCTAGAGGACTTAGATTTAGACTTTCTCCGAGAAGATTTGGATAAATTATTGAAGTCAATGCGGATGGGAACCGAGCGCATCACTGAAATTGTCAAATCTTTGCGGACTTTCTCTCGCCTAGACGAAGCGCAACTTAAAGAGGTAAACATCCATGAAAGTATTGATAGTACCGTTCTTAGAAACCTACGATAATCTATATAAATCTATGATTATCTGTTCTATTCCTGCTTCATTCTGGTAACGTCGGCGTTATCCAGTCCACAGGCTGTCACGGTCGTTCGCGTTAGCGTTGCGGAGCAAACTGACCGCCATAGCTAAATTTAACGCTGCATTTAAGTCTCGTTCGCAACTAAAATTGCAGTGTTCGCAATTGAACACGCGCTCTGATAAACACAGAGACTCTTTAACAGTTCCACACCTACTGCAAGTTTTAGAACTAGGAAACCATCTATCCACAACGGTTAGTTGGGAACCATACAGCTGACACTTGTACTCTAACTGTCTGCGAAACTCATAAAAACCCATATCAGCAATAGCCTTAGCCAACTTATGATTTGCCATCATTCCTGATACATTAAGATCTTCACCCACCCCTCTAGCTCCCCTCCCGGGAGGGGATGGGGGTGGGTTGTGGTTTTTAGCCAAATAGGTAGTCAGTTTATGCAACGTATCTTTCCTGATGTTAGCTATTTTTTTGTGTAATTTAGCTATTTTTAGCTGTGCTTTTTTCCAATTAGACGAAAACTTGGTTTTATGTCTGTTTAGGTATTGCAATCGTGATAGTTTGGATTCTAAATTTTTGTAAGGTTTAGCACCATTGAATACTTCACCTGTTGACAATGTTGCCAAAGTTTTAACTCCTAAGTCTACACCAACTACATCTACTGATTTCTCAGTAATTATAGTTGCTGTTTCTACCTTGAAACTAATAAACCATCTATCCGCTTTTTTGCTAATAGTTACAGACTTGGGACTAAGATTGTCTGGTAATATCTCATAAGTTTTGACCCATCCTATTCGAGGTAGTTTGATCTGATTAAAACCTACTGATATTGAACCATCTAAAGTAAAACTATCGTCTCTACCTTTTTTCTTAAATTTAGGTTGACCAGACACTTTACTAAAGCAACGCTTCCAAGCTGATGATAAATATCTCAAAGCATATTGAGGCGCTGTTTTAGATACTTCATAATACCAGCAGTTTTTGGGTTTAACCATTGCTACCAAAAGTTTATGCAGGTCGATAGATGTGGGAAATTTCAGTTTACTACCAGGATTATGAGAATTGTGATTAAGAATGTTCCTAGTTAACCATAGTCCCCAATTATAAGCATGACGGGCTACACCAGCGTGTTTAGCCAGCAATGTTTTTTGCTGATTTGTGGCGTGTAACTCAGTTTTAAATCCTAGTAGCATAAAATAAAATATAGATTATCGTAGATAATACTAGATAATCATAAATTATGTCAAGCTGTTAATTACCCTCACTATCCTCCATAACCGTCTGAGGGCAAAACCAGGTGTCTCAGAAATTCAGGTAATCAAAGACTATGACCAGTTACCTCTCATTAACTGCTATGCTGGCAAACTCAACCAGGTGTTTATGAATATTCTCAGCAATGCTATTGATGCTGTAGAAGAACGAAATCAACAGCAGGCAATGACGGGAGAAAAATATGTTGGTAAAATTAGTATTCATATCGCAATAGTAAGAGAAAATTGGGTTGCCATTTGGATAGTTGACAATGGTTACGGAATTCCGCCAGATATTCAGTATAAGTTATTTGACCCATTTTTTACCACCAAAGAGATTGGCAAGGGAACAGGATTAGGATTATCAATTAGCTACCAAATTGTCGTCGAATATCATGGAGGGAATCTAATATGTAACTCTCAGTCTGGAGAGGGGACAGAATTTATCATTGAAATGCCGATTAGACAATCTTTGAGTCAAGCTATATAAAGGAAGAAGGCTTTAGTTATCTAAGAGAGAAGGAAAAATCTGGTGTTGTCTGAGTTTTAAGATTTTGATATGTCCGCGCCCTTTCCTTCCAGTGCTCTATCAGCAGTCCTCATTAATTCAAGTAGAATTTAAAGAGATTGCTTTTAGATAAAAAGGAGTTTAATTCATGTTAAAAATGTTAGTGCATAATTTAATAAAAAGAGGAGTGTGTTTTTGGAGACGACAACGTTCTGATTATGTCCAAAGTATTTCCCGCAAAATTTCTCTCCGTAGTTTTTTGGTTGTTTTCTTTGTGTTACAAATATCAGTAGTAATGCTGCTACTGCAATGGGTAACAGTTTGGAATGGGCATCAGGCTAGTTATAACTTAGCAGGAATTCTCCATGAAGAAATTATCAATAATGTTACTAATTTACTAGAAAACTACCTGCGTCAACCCCTATTAATTAATCAGATGAACCACAATGCGGTGAAATTAGGTTTGTTGGATTTATCCGATCTAGAAACAACAGGACGTTTTTTCTTCCAGCAAAGCCAGATATTTGATGTCAGCTATATTAATTTTGCCAATGAGACCGGAGAATTTGTAGGTGCTGGTATGAAAGGCAATAATAATATAAGTATTGATATTACAACCCGCTCCCATCCTCAAATCGTATCTGAGTATGCTGTTGACGATGAAGGAAACCTGGGAGATGTTCGCAGCACTTATGCCTACGATTACAAAACAGAATATTGGTATACTCAGCCAATTAAAGCAGGTAAAGCTATCTGGAGCGACATCTATGTGTGCGATGGAATAACTGATCTATTAGCAATTTCTGCAAGTTATCCCCTCTATGACGATAACCAAAAATTAATTGGTGTTTTGGGGGTAGATCAAGCGATTTCTGATATTTCTAATTTCCTACAAAGATTACAAGTTAATCAATCTGAGGTAGTAATGATTATGGAACGTTCTGGAATGTTGGTTGCCAGCTCCTCGAAATCACCTTCTTTTGAAGTGATCAATGGTAAACCAAAACGGTTAGCAGCAGTTAATAGTCCCGATCCACTGACTCAAGCAACTGCTCAATATTTGCAGCAACAGCTTGAAAACTTACAGACAATTGAGTCGCATCAAAATTTTAATACGGAATTACTAGGCGAGCAATATTTTGTTAACGCTTCAAGTTGGGGAGAAAAGTTAGGTTTGGACTGGGTGCTAGTGGTGGCAACACCGGAGTTAGACTTAATGGCAGGTTTCTATGCCAGGCTGAAAACCATCGTCCCAGTTTCTTTAGTAGCATTCATACTAGCAATACAATTAGCCATCAAGATTTCGCGTTGGCTTACTGCTCCTATTCTCAGCGTTCATCAAGCATCTTTATCTGTTGCGTATGGAAATTTAGACCAGACAGTGCCATTAAAAAGTATTGCTCCTTGGCTACCAAATATTCGTGAGTTAGATGAACTAGCGATCGCTTTTAATCTGATGGCTGCTCAGTTAAAAATTGCTTTTGAAGCATGGGCACAAATGAATCAGACCTTAGAAGAACAAGTAGAGGAACGCACTGCCCAACTGCAAAGGAGTCGCAGACAGTTAATCGCCCATAATCAGGCACTGATCGATCTATCTAAAAATAAGGTATTAACTCAAGGAGATTTCTTGGCAGCTTGCCAAAAAATTAATGAGGTCGTATCGCAGACATTGGAAGTCAAACAGGTAAGTATTTGGTTGCTAGATGATGCTCACACTCTCCTTCGATGTGTAGATTGTTATCGAGTTACTACAGATGAGCATACTCAGGGATTAGAATTGCCGGTTGCTGACTATCCAGACTACTTCCAAGCTTTGGAAAATAGCCGTGTACTGGTTATTGACAACGTACATTCTGATACAAGAGTCAAAGATTTGCTTCAGGAATATCTGATGCCACTTGGCATCACTTCCATATTGAATGCTTTGATTTATTCTGGTGGTCAAATCATTGGGGTTATTTGTCTGGAGCATATTGGTACTTCCCGTACCTGGACTTTAGAGGAACAAAATTTTATTGCTACTCTAGCAGATTTGGTAGCCTTAGCACTAGAAGCAAGTGAGCGAGTTGAAGCAGAGCGTGCTCATCAGTTAGCACAAAAGGCACTTAAAGAGAGCGAAACCCGTAACCGGGCTATGTTAGAGGCAATTCCTGATTTAATTATGCGCGTGCGACGAGATGGCACTTGTTTGGATTTTATTCCTCCTGAAAATATAGATATGGTAGATTTTTCGCCTAATGATGAACCTTTACCAGCAAATTTCTTAGAGCAAGAGCTTTACTATATCAATCAAGCAATACTAACAGGCAAACTGCAAGTTTATGAACGACAAATTATCAGGTATGGTGAGCTACGTTACGAAGAACACCGCATTGTTAGCAATGGAGAAGAGGAAGTGTTGATAATTGTACGAGATATCACCGAACGAAAACAAGCTGAAGAGCAAATCAAGCAATCTTTAGCAGAAAAAGAAGTATTACTAAAGGAGATTCACCATCGCGTTAAAAATAACCTTAATATTATCTCTAATTTATTAGATTTGCAATCGTACTCAATTAATGATGAAATTCTGCTTCATCTATTTAATGATGCTAAAAGACGCATCCAGACTATGGGATTAATTCACGAACAACTTTACAAAGGAAATCATTTAGGGAAGGTTGATTTTAGTGAATACATAAAACAGTTAGTCAATAACATCTTTTGTTCTTGTCAAAGCAACAATAACAGAGTAAATCCTATTATGAAAGTTGATGCCATATTGCTCAATTTAGAAACAGCTGTTCCTTGTGGGTTACTGATTAATGAACTTCTGATGAATGCTTTTAAACATGGTTTTCCTGACCAAAGAGTAGGAAAAGTTCAGATCGCAATGTTTAAAGATATCAATCAAAAATTAGTCTTGGAAGTATGTGATAATGGTATTGGAATACCTTCAACAGTTAATTGGGAAACTTCTAACTCTCTGGGCCTCAAACTCGTCCGTCTTTTGGCAAAACAGTTAAATGGAACTCTTACTTTTGATACTTCTAACGGTACATCTATTAGCTTAATTTTCTCAGAGTTAAAGTACAAACAACGGTTTTAAAAGTTCAAAAAATTATATTATCTTTGGAGGTATTACAATGAAAATCCCTACCCATTCTGCAACAAATAATCAAGTTAACTACACTGCAACTACTAAAATTCTGATTGTTGAAGATGAATTAATTGTGGCGGAAAACCTCAGGATGGTTTTACAAAAACTAGGCTATGAAATTGTCGGAGTTATTCACTCTGGAGAAGAAGTAATACAACAGGTTGCAACAACAAATCCAGATTTGATACTCATGGATATCATGCTTCAAGGCGAGATTGACGGAATTACAGCAGCAGAAAAAATCCATCAACAATTCCAGTCTCCAGTAATTTTTACCACAGCTTATGCTGATGATGATACCATTGAACGAGCAAAACATACACACCCCTATGGTTATCTAATTAAACCTTTTCAAATTCTAGACTTAAAAACTACTATAGAGATTACCTTGAAAAAGCATCAATCAGTTGTTGCTGCCCAAGCTGAATATACTTGTAAACTCGAAGATGCTTACCAAAAGTTAGAGCGTTTGCACAAATATGACCCACTGACGAACCTACCCACTAGGAAAGTTTTACAAAGTATGTTTGAAGAGATAGTAAATAGATTTTCACTTCCCATAGTAAACAATCGCTCTCATTTCCAGCAATCTCTTTACATACCAGTATTTTGTCTGAGCCTCGATCGCTTCTATAGAATCTACCAATACATGAATCGTCAAGAAACAGACTATCTACTGCAAACTGTAGCCAAGCGAATTGTTGAGGTAGTAGGGAAAAATAATGTTGTTGCTCGTACAGATATCAATGAGTTTATCCTGATTTTGGAGCCTGTTGAGTACTTGGGTCAAGCTAGCGAAGTTGCTAACTCTGTATTAAAAACAATTGCCAACCCCTATATTATTGGAGAACGAGAAGTTTTTCTCACAGCAAGCCTGGGTGGAGCGCTCTATCCTCGTGACAGCAAGAGTTTTCTCTCTTTATTACAAGATTGTCATTTAGTAATGCAAAAAGCCCAAGAGCAAGGAGGTAATCGTTATCAATTCCATAGCTCACAGGGTAAAACCAGCAATACTAACTGGTTGGCTCTAGAAACAGATTTACACTATGCGATCGACCGCGAACAACTTCAGCTTTATTATCAACCAAAAGTAGACCTAAAAACAGGTAAAATTTCTGGTGCTGAAGCTCTCTTGCGTTGGCAGCACCCACAGTCAGGTTTCATATCTCCAACAGAATTCATTCCTCTAGCAGAGGCTACTGGTTTGATTGAAACTATTGGGGAATGGGTATTAGAAAATACTTGCAAACAACTCCAAGTATGGAAAGAAGATGAGCTGCTCAAAGACTTTAAAGTGGCTGTTAACATCTCAAGTTATCAACTTCGACAACCTCAGTTACAGCAGAAGTTTTCCAAAATATTACTAAATCACCAACTCAGTGCTAATTTTATAGAGTTGGAGTTGACTGAAAGTGCTTTGGTGGAAGATATCGATATAGCCCAGCAACAGTTAGAAGCTCTCAAAACCCTAGGACTGAATCTAGCGATCGATGATTTTGGCACTGGCTATTCGTCTCTGAGCTATCTCTATCGATTTCCTTTTGATACTCTCAAGCTCGACCGCTCGTTTTTATCCAATATTCACAAACATTCCAAGAACAGAGCCATTGTGATTGCAATGATTCAGATGGCACATCAACTAGATCTTACTGTTGTAGCGGAAGGAGTGGAAACAGAGGATGAACTAGCATTCTTACAAAAACACCATTGCGATATGATTCAGGGTTATCTTTTTAGTCCCCCTATTTCTGCACAGGCATTTTACGAATTAGTGCATCAGGGAAAAATTTTGCCAATTATATAGCAGGGAACAGGCAAAAGCTCCAGAAAGCAAAAGTGGAACATTTCTCCCACAGGACCGACACTCATAAGTTCTAACCCACATTCTGCACCACAAAATGTAGTATAGAAGCAGGAGTCAGGAGTTAGGAGTTAGGAGTCAGGAGAAGGCAGAAGGGTTTTTTCCAATTGTGACTTAATTCTATACACGCTCCGATGCTACCGGACATGATATAAATTCAAAATCTAAATTTAAGTACCAATCACCAGCTTGTCTGCTAATAGTTATTTTTTGAGTAGTGGCTTCAATTGCCTCATAAGTTTTGACGATACCAATAAAAGGTAATTTGTGACACCAACCATTTATATCATGTTCGGAAGCTTGTCAACCTTCAATGCGATCGCGGACTTGGCCTTTTCCTACATTTTTCTGTAAAAATTCTATTATTTTACCAGAAACATCTACTCCTGTAGCAGCTTCTATTCCTTCTAAACCAGGGGAAGAATTCACTTCCATTACTACTGGGCCATGATTAGAGCGTAACAAATCTACTCCAGCAACTCTCAACCCCATTGCTTTAGCTGAACGCACAGCAGTTGAGCGTTCTTCTGGACTCAATTTAATTTTTTCTGCTTTACCACCTCGATGCAAATTTGAGCGAAATTCTCCCTCAGGTCCCTGTCTTTTTATAGCTGCTATTACTCTATCTCCTACTACAAAACACCGCAAGTCTGCACCACCTGCTTCTTCAATAAATTCCTGTACTAAAATATTAGCATATAACGCACGAAAAGCTTCAATAACTGACTTAGCTGTTTGATAAGTTTCAGCTAAAACTACTCCTATTCCTTGAGTTCCTTCTAATAATTTAATTACCAAAGGAGCGCCACCAACAGTATTAATTAAACCATCAATATCTTGAGTTGAATGAGCAAAACCAGTCACAGGTAATCCTATTCCTTCTCTAGCTAATAATTGTAAACAATGTAATTTATTACGAGACCGAGAAATAGCTTGAGAAGGATTTGTTGTAAAAACTCCCATCATTTCAAACTGTCTAACTACCGCCGTACCATAAAATGTTTGAGAAGCACCAATGCGAGGAATAATAGCATCAAATCCTTCTAAAGGTTCACCCATATAAATAACTTTAGGCTTCATTGAAGTAATATTCATATAACAACGTAGGTAGTCAATAACCTGAACTTCGTGACCGCGTTTTTCTCCAGCTTCTACTAATTTTCTGGTTGAATAAAGAGTGGGGTCAGTAGATAAAACAGCGATTTTCATTTTGTTGTTTTCTACCATTTTTTTGACTAAATTTTGAATTGGTATCTAAATAGGATTTACCAGGGTTAATTAAGAAATTATTTCGCACAGCTTGTCGCCCCAATAACATTCTAAATCCCATTAATTCCCGATTAGTTAAGGTTAGTTCAATTTGCCATTTTTTGTTCATTAAATTGACTTCAGTTAAAATTACAGGACGTAATTCTGTTTCGCCGCTAGAACTACGAACTTTTCGTTCATCTATTAATTCTGCTGCAGCAGTTACTATTAGATTGGTATTTCGTTGTTGGGGATGAACTTTAAATTTTACCATCGGTTTCCCGTGAATTTCAAAAGTTTTAATATCAAAAGCGTGTAAAGCAGAAGAACGGGCACCAGTATCAATTTTTGCCTTAATTCTAGTAATTCCAATTTCGGGTAATGCTATCCATTCTCGCCAACCAATAACAGGTAATTCTTGATGTTTCATTTTTAAGGAAGAAGGAGTAAGGAAGAAGGAAGAAGAAAGAAGCAAGAAGGAGGAAGAAAAAAATAATAGTTTAATGTGTAGATGGGGACGAACAACACCTAACAGTACTTTAGCAAAAAATATGTTAAAAATAGCATTAAACCCTTATACAGCAAAGGTTTTACATTTAATCAACCTTTTCCCTGATATATCTAGGTTTAAGCCATTTTTAGCTTGAGCAGCGTATTTCCCTTACCCCTATTAGTTTTGAAGGCATTTTTGCTGTGAAAAATATCAAAGTACCGCTAACAAGGGAGCAAGATGCTCCCACTACCATTCCCCTTGACTAAAATAATTACAACAGACTACTATTACTATTGCAATGACTACGACAAAAAAATAACCTTTGAAAATAGCGAAAAATTGCAGTCTACACTAATAAATAGAGTTGTAATTTTTCCCTATTCCCTATTCCTTCTATAAAAGGGTCGCTTAACAACAATAGCTGCATAATTTTTACCCCTAACTTCTACTTCTAATTTTTGACCTACCTTAGCTAATTTTTTAGGTACATAAGCTAGAGCGATCGCTTTCCCTAAAGTAGGAGACTTAGTACCGCTAGTAACTTCTCCTACCACTTTGCCATCACTCAAAACAGGATAACCATGACGAGCAATAGAGCGATCGAGCATTTCTAAACCTACCAAACGTTTTGCAACTCCCTCCGCTTTTTGTGTTTCCAAGACCTGACGACCAATAAATTCTCCCTTTTTATCCAGATGAACTAACCAACTTAAACTCGCTTCTAGAGGAGTAGTCTCAGTGTCAATATCTTGACCATAAAGTGCCATTGCTGCTTCTAAACGTAGAGTATCTCTTGCTCCCAAACCGCAGGGAGTAACGCCAGCACTCAACAAACTACGCCATAACTCCACACCCACAGACGGGTCAACCATAATTTCAAACCCATCTTCCCCAGTGTAACCAGTTCTGGCAATAAAACCAGGTTGCTCTAATACAGTAATATCTGAATGCCCGAAAAATCCAATTGATGCTAAATTTTCCTTGACAAACTGCTGCACATAAGATTCTGCTTCCGGACCTTGGACAGCTAATAATACTTTTTCGTCAGAGATATCTTGGAATTTCACTCCACTATTTTCTAGATGACTTAATATCCAAGCTTTATCATTAGCTTTAGTGGCAGCATTAACAATCATAAAACCCCGTGCTTCGTTGGTAAGGGGGTCATCACTTTGACGATAGAAAATGAAGTCATCAATAATACCTCCCTGTGAGTTTAATAAGACAGTATATTGAGCTTTACCAGGTTGTAAACTACTCAGGTCCGAAGGTACTAAAAGTTGAATTTTTTCGATTAAGTCGTGGCCTTGAGCGATAAACTTACCCATGTGGGAAATGTCGAACATTCCCGCTTTTGTGCGTACTGCCTCATGTTCGGTGCTGATACTGGTGTATTGTACTGGCATTTCCCACCCAGAAAATTCTACCATTCTGGCCTTAAGTTCGGTGCATAAATCATATAAAGGTGTGCGAGAAAGAGATTGTGTATTAGATTCTGTTGATTTGGCCACTTGTATATCCCTAATTTATCATAACTTTATTGATTTTAGGACATTGTAGTGGATTGACACATCTAAAATGGTGTAATAATAGGAGCGGGTTCCGCGTTAAATTAATTGCTAAACATTAGAGTTGTCGCTAAATAAAGGGAAAAAATCGCTCCAACCTAGACAGAGCAATAATTCTAAGCATTTTTGCTATCCAATAGCTACAATCCTTACATAACAAGGTTTCTGGGAGTTTTTTAAGTTATAAAGCGACAAGTCTATTAAATAAGGATAAATTATTGAAATTGATGAGCTGCAAATTATAAAATGTCCATTTTACTCGCTCCTTTGCAACTACCTTCTGTCTCTTTAGCTGATCGTAAGCAACTACCAACTTGTTCAGCTATCTACTTTGCAATAGATGCAAGTGATAGAATTCTATATGTAGGTAAAGCTCAAAACTTAGCAGCAAGATGGAAAAGTCATCATCGCCTTTACAAATTGGAAGAAATTAATAAAGAATCTCCCGTGCGACTTGCTTGGAAAGCATGGAATAAAGAAGATTTAGCTGAAGCAGAAAAAAGGTTAATTAGAATCTTTCAGCCGTTATTAAACAATACAAAGCTTGAAACTCCAACTGTAATTCCATCAGAGGTTGTGTTGATAGATTTTCTAAAGACTTTTTCACGACGACTAATTATTTTTGGAACTGAACTTAAGAGTTCCGATCAACTTCTTCACGTTTATCTCAAATATGATTGGACTAATTGGTCATCCAAAGGAACGGCGGCAAAAATCAAAGAATATATCAAGACAAATCAAGATAGAAATACAAGTTTAAAATTCAAGTGGCACAGATATAGTAGATTTGACGATTTTGCTGGAGAAGTTTTTCGACCAGGTAGTAGAGCGTACAAGAAGAGAGCAAGACAACATCGCTCATATAACAATCATTGGGAACTTGCGTGCAATGGTGTGGTAATTCACATTACACCTGTGGACTCATATCGTGAGTATAAAAAGAAGACTCAAAAGTTAAAGCTAGCGGGAGTAAACTTATCTGCAATTACTCCTGAAGCATTTTCTGAGGCACAAAAAAGTAATGACTATGAATTTTCTCGGTTATCTTGTTATATCAGCGATCCAGTTCCTTTGCTTTGGATAAAGTGACAATACCAACAGCAGCTAAAACTAGATAACCAAAAATAGAAAACTATTCCGGAACATATTTTGAAGTTGAAACAGCTATAGCTAATCTGCGATAGTACCGTTCTTAGAAACCTATGATTATCTATATAAATCTATGATTTTCTCTAAATAATCTGTTCTATTCTTGCTTCAACCTGGCAACGTCGGCGCCTGTCCAGTCCACAAGCTGTCACGGTCGTTCGCGCTAGCGTTGCGGAGCAAACTGACGGCCATAGCTAGATTTAATGCTGCATTCAAGTCTCGATCACAGCTAAAATTGCAGTGTTCGCAATTAAAAACGCGCTCTGATAAAAACAGAGACTCTTTAACAGTTCCACACCTACTACAAGTCTTAGAACTAGGAAACCATCTATCTACAATGATTAACTCAGAACCATATAACTCACACTTGTACTCCAACTGTCTTCGGAACTCGTAAAAACCCATATCAGCAACAGCTTTAGCCAGCTTCTGATTTGACATCATACCTGATACATTTAAGTCTTCTATTACTATTTGACTGTGGTTTTTAGCCAAATAGGTTGTTAGTTTATGTAATGTATCTTTTCTGATATTAGCTATCCTATTGTGTAGTCTCGCTATTTTTAGCTGTGCTTTTTTCCAGTTATTGGAAAACTTGACTTTATGTCGGTTTAAATATTGCAACCGAGAAAGTTTAGCTTCTAACTTTCTATAAGATTTAGCACCAACAAAAACCTCACCAGTTGATAGTGTAGCTAGTGATTTTATTCCTAAATCAACACCAACGACATCTACTGATTTGTCTGTAATTTGAGTTTCTGTTTCTATCTTGAAACTAATAAACCATCTATCAGCTTTCCTGCTAATAGTTACTGACTTGGGATTAACATTATCAGGCAAGATTTCAAAGGTTTGTATCCATCCAATTCTTGGTAATTTTATACGGTTAAAACCTACTGATATCGAACCATCTAAAGTAAAACTATCATTCCTACCTTTTTTCTTGAATTTAGGTTGACCAGACACTTTGGTAAAGCAACGCTTCCAAGCATTTGATAAATACCTCAAAGCATATTGAGGCGCTGTTTTAGATACTTCATAGTACCAATGGTTATTAGGTTTAACCATTGCTACTAAAAGTTTATGCAGGTCAATAGATGTGGGAAATTTAAGTTTACTATCAGGATTATTGGAATTGTGAGTCAGGATATTTCTAGTTAACCATAATCCCCAATTCCAGGCGTGACGAGCTACACCTGCGTGTTTAGCCAGTAGTGTTTTTTGCTGTTTATTTGGGTGCAATTCAGTTTTGAATCCTAGTAGCATAAAACAGATAATCCCAGATTTTTATAGATAAAACCAGATTTTAGCCAACAGTTACAAGCCCTGTTCCAACAGAGATATTGCTTTAAATTTCACCAGAAATAGAAGTTTCAATCACTCTAGCTTCTAACACAGCAAAACTACCAATAGTTACAACACCAACAGCAGCTAAAACTAGATAACTAAAAATAGAAAACTGTTCCGGAACACATTTTATTGAACGACTATTGATTGGTGACTTTCTGGAATTTAACCAGTCTTTACGCTCTCTTAAAGCATAATTGTACACAGATGTACATATATCAAGAATGTGATTAATCTCTACTTCTTGATGTTGAGCTAGTTTGAGTTTGTACTGGTAAGTTAAAGTAATCAACTTTGTTATCCAACAAGTTTTCTAAGTACTATACAATTTTAGCACAAAATCTGTTTCGAGTTGTGCATTTTTTTTTCGGTTGAAATTCATCTCAGCGCTAAATCTCCGATTATAGCGGGAGTCCTCTTTCAACCTTCTCTGATAGTACCCTGCTCCAACAGAGATATGGCTTTGAATTTCAGCAGAAATAAAGGAAGAAGTAATAAACAAATGGGGAAAAAAAGGAAAAACAATCGAAATTGGTATTATTAGGATTGGAGAAGTTATTTTTAGATATAATTTGCAGCCTTTTTTTGTAGCATTCTTTTTTCACGCTTGGTATTAAGTGTTCTAGAAATTAAAAATCACCAAATTTTATATAGGAATTCGTCTGGAGTTTGATAAGACTCCGGATTATGAGTTATTTTTATTGTTTAATATAGTTATACCTATTTTGACCCTAACTTTAGATAACCTAACAATGAATAACCAAACTGATGCTCCTGTTAATACCGACAATTATCTATTAAGAAGTGTACATACAAACAACTTCCCCCAAATTTTAGACCAGTTAGGCATATCCTTAGTAGTTTCCACCTATCAAGCAGGTAAATTAATTGTTTTGCGTGCCGATAATGGTGTAATTAATACTCATTTTCGTACCTTTAATAAACCCATGGGGTTAGCAGCAAATCATGAAAAAATTGCCCTGGGAACTGCTTATCAAATTTGGGATTTTCGCAACGTTCCAGCAGTAGCAGAAAAATTAGAACCTGCTGGTAAACATGATGCTTGTTATTTACCCAGAAATATTCATATAACTGGGGATATTGATATTCACGAAATGGCTTGGGTAAAGGATGAATTATGGTTTATTAATACTCGTTTTTCTTGCCTTTGTACTCTCGGTCATCCTAATAGTTTTGTGCCTAGATGGAGACCTCCTTTTATCACTGGATATGATTTAACAGACCGCTGTCATTTGAATGGATTATGTTTAAAAAATGACTTGCCAAAATATGCCACAGCTTTAGGAGAAACTGATACTGCTGCGGGGTGGAGAAAAAATAAAGCCAATGGTGGCATATTAATGGATATAGAAACAAATGAAATATTGATGCGGGGTTTATCTATGCCTCATTCTCCTAGATGGTATCAGGAACAATTATGGTTATTAGAATCGGGAAATGGTAGTCTGGCAAAAGTTGATTTAAACCAGAGAAAATTAGAAACGGTTGCTAAATTACCAGGGTTTACTCGTGGTATAGATTTTTGGGGAAATTTAGCATTTATTGGTTTATCACAAGTTAGAGAAACTGCTGTTTTTACTGGGATGCCTATTACTCAACTTCAGGAAAGAATTTGTGGGGTATGGGTGGTCAATATTTTAACTGGAGAAACCATTGCTTTTTTAAGGTTTGAAGAAGGAGTTCAGGAAATATTTTCTGTAGCAGTTTTGCCTAATATTCGCTTTCCTGAAATTATTGAATGGAATGAAAATTTACTTGCTAGTTCTTATGTTTTACCTGATGAAGCTTTAGCAGAAACAGTCAAACCAACTTCAGAAATAGCTATGGCAGAGACTCATTTAGTTAAAGGAAACCAGCTATATCAAGAAGGTAAATTAGTAGAGGCGATCGCTGAGTATCAAGAATGTTTGAAGTTACAACCAGACTTAACAAGAGCTAAATATAATTTGGGTGTAGCTTTAGGAGATAATCAACAGTACGAAGCAGCAATTAATGTTTTACAACAGGTAATTAAAACAGAGTCAGATAATGCAGATGCTCATAACAGTCTTGCTTATGCTTATAGTCAAAAAGGTGCATTAGAAGCAGCAATTAAACATTATGAAGAGGCAATTAATCTTAATGGTAGTTTTGCCAAAGCTCATTTTAATTTAGGCATGATATTGTTGAAAAATGGAGAGTTTAAACGAGGATTTGCTGAATGTGAATGGCGTTGGAAAACCTCAGAATTTACTCCCTTTAAATGTCCTCACCCCCGATGGAAAGGCGAAGATATTATGGATAAAATTTTGTTAATTCATACCGAACAAGGAGCAGGAGATGCTATTCAATTTATTCGCTATATTCCTCTAGTGGCAAAACTCTGTCAACGGATTATTTTGGTATGTACGCCAGAGTTAATTCCTATTTTTAAAAGTATTCCAGGAATTGATAAATTCATGCCACCAGGAGAACTGCAATTATCAGAGTTTGATATCTATGTGCCCTTGATGAGTTTACCTTATATTTTTGACACAACTTTAGAAACAATTCCTGCCAATATTCCTTATATCCAATCCACAAAAAGTAACCATATAAATATCTCGGATACTGAATACAAAGTAGGTATTGTTTGGGCAGGTAGTCCTACTCATAAAAATGACCATAATCGTTCTTGTCAACTAACTAATTTTTTACCAATTTTTCAGATTCCAGGAGTAAAATTTTACAGTCTCCAAAAAGGAGAAGCAACCAAAGAATTAGCTCAACTTTCCAGCAATATTCAGATAGAAGATATGAGTTCTCAGTTAAATAATTATGCTGATACAGCAGCAGTAATCAATCAACTAGATTTAGTAATAAGTGTTGATACTTCAGTGGCGCATTTAGCAGGAGCATTAGGTAAAAATGTATGGACTTTGTTATGTTTTAATTCCGACTGGCGTTGGTTACAAGAAGGAGAAAAAACTCCTTGGTATCCAACAATGAAATTATTCCGTCAGTCTCAGTCAAGGGAGTGGCAAGAAGTAGTTGAAAAGGTACAAGCAGAGTTATGGAAAATTATGGGAAAAAAAATGATTATAAGTGTTAAGTAGAAGCTTAAATTAAGTATTAATTTTAGGTTTTAGTAGAGGTGTTCTCTGGAATGTCTCTACAGAATAATTTCACATCAAAAATACCCTTGAAGAAGTAGTCATTTCAGTTAACAGTTTGCTACCCATATATTTGTGCATAATTTTGTAGGAAAAAGCCTTTTTATATAGAATCCGGTTATATAATATATCTTTATAATTCTATAATTACTTCAAGCCTTCAATCTCTCCTACTCCCCTACTCCCTTACCAAATAATTAAGGTTTAAAGCCTATCCTTGGCTGCGTCGCGAGCTGTCGCTCTACAAGGATAAACAAGCAGTCGTTAGCGGAGCTTCCCGTAGGGTGGGATGGCAAGGTCTCCTTGTTGGCCGACCATCGACCAAGAGAATAAAAAATTTTCATTATGAGTCAATCCTCTTCTTTTCAAGGAGAAGTAATTGTTAATAATTAATAATTAATTATTAATTATTAATTGTTGAATCCGCACCCCTTTTGCTAGGGCAATATATAAACACTGCTAGTGAGTGTAGATTTCCCTACCTTTTGAACGGCTATACCTACCTTGGCAGTAACCAAAAACTTTAATTAATATTTTGTTAAAAAGGTTTACAGCTCATAGCTGAGTAAAACTGTGTACCAAAAATATTACTTCTAAAAATTTTCATATCAGGACTTAGGAGATTTTTATATGCGGATTTCTCAAGTTACTCCTTTATCAGAAAGAGTTTTTCCCGTTAGCTATAGTAGCATTGAATTAATAGTAGATACCTTGAAAGATGAGTTAGTCTATCATGGGCATGAAGTTACTCTATTTTCCCCTGTTCAAAAATCAATAAAAAAGAAAGGTATTTACTAAAAATAAAATTTTTTCTTATTGAATTTTTGTAGAGCTACAGCCCATAAAGCCAAAGAGAGCCTTAAATCCTTCATTTCTCAGTAAGACTAAATCCAGTTGAAATAGGAGTTTTATTATGAATATAAAGCAGAGGGTAGCTATGCTGAAAGGTTAAGAAAAATTTCTAAAAGTACCTTTCAATGGGAATATTTCAGATAATTCTTACATTTTAGCACATAGAATTAGTTGATACATACCTCTTTTATACTGATTTTACTGTTAAAGAATACAACGCTTATTTAACATTACAACTTCAGAAAATATATGGAGGTGCTAATGAATTTAATCTCATCAATTATCCTATGGAGTATGCAGCTTTACCCTATTTTTATTTGGTTGAAGCATCCATTTTTTAGGCACTATGTAGTCAATTTATTGCAGAGAGTAAACGGCTATTTAGTTAGCATCAAAATTCCCATAAATTTAGTATCTATAACTATTAAGGACAGTTATTATAGTTCTAAGTTATTAGATAACACTTAATAACAATATTGTTAAGTTCTAGCTTTAAATTAAACTTCATACTTGATATCTAAAGGAGTCTTTATTATGTCAACAGAACATGATTGGAAGATACTTTATCAAAAAACACAAGAGCAGATTAAAGAGCAAGAATTATTACTCTATGCACTATATCAACAACGTACTTTTATCCGGTCACAAATTTTAGAACAAGCACTAAGCAAAAGTAATGAAACAAATAATTCTCTTAAGTGTTAAGTAAAAGCTTAAATCAAGTATTAAGTATTAGGAGTGAGTAGGGATATTTCATAGAAAATCCCTACATTATACTAAATACTAACTTTTGCGGAGAGAAGGTTTGGGGAGATGGAGAAAGGTTGAATCTTGCATCCTCATAAAGTATCTTTGATAACCGAATTTGGTATGACCCCTCTAGCTTCTCTACTGAGTCTAAATTCATCAATACAAAGAGACAAATATTAAGTATGAAGAAAATTCAAGCCAAGAAAAATAAAAAAATCAATCAAGTAGAGAATGGCTTAGTGGTATTACAAGAACATGAACTAGAAAGTGTGGTCGGGGGATTTCTTCCTCCAGATTTAGAAGATTTAATGAACAAAAGTAAGGAGAATCCAACTTCCCCTAGTATTGAAAGTAATAGGTGGCGGAATTTAGCTTAATATTTACCGAATAATTAAGGTTTAATACAAAATCCGGATAATTAAATTTACTCCGCAAAAACAGAAATAATGCTATTAACTAAACTGTACTATTTACCGAATAATTAAAGTTGAAACCCTCTCCTTTAAAGGAGAAAAAAGCGGTTGGAGAATGGCGAAGTGTCGGAGCCATATCCAATCGACCAAGAGAAGAAAAAATTTTCATGATTAGTCAATCCTATCTGTTTTCAAGGAGAGGTAATTATTAATTATTAATTGTTGAATGCTGCCCACCACGGAGCATAATTCATTAATGGATAATGGATAATGGATAATGGATAATTACCTCTGGTTAAAACCGTTCTTGATTGAATATCAGGAATATTTTCTTTTTTTTTCCCTTAAAAGGGGAGGCTTTAAACCAGAATTATTTAATTATTAATTATTAATTATTAATTATTAATTATTCGGTAACGACCCCTAAAATAGATAAACCCATAGGCAAAGCTATAATGTTGGTAATTACCCATTGCCATACCAAGGGATGTCAATATCTCATAAACTATGCTTGTATTCAGATGTTGGCCAAGCAGAAAGTTAATATTGGGATTATTAGTTACCCTTCTTCCTTATTTCTTTGAATTAATAAATATGACTATTTGTACAAACTGTGGACATAACAATACTATTACCTCCCGTTTTTGCTCTAATTGTGGTGCTTATCTAGAGGAAATAAAACCCTATCAAACAACATCTACGGAATTAAAACCAGGAAGTAAATTAAGAAATCGCTACATAATTATTCGCCAAATAGGTCAAGGTGGATTCGGCAAAACTTACTTAGCAGAAGATACAGGTAGATTCAAGCAAGCAGTAGTTTTAAAACAATTAACACCAGGAAACCAAGGCACTGAATTTGTGCAAAAAGCGGAGGAACTTTTTCACCGAGAAGCAATGATATTACATCAAATTAATCATCCTCAAATTCCGCGTTTTTGGGAATTTATTCAGGAAAATAAATGTTTATTTTTGGTGCAAGATTTTATTGAAGGACAAACTTATGAATCTCTGCTTAGTCAATGTCGGCGACAAGGTAAATTTTTTAGCGAAGTTGAAATAATTGACTTTCTTCATCAAATATTACCAGTTTTAAATTATCTACATAGTCGAGGAATTATTCACCGAGATATTGCTCCTGATAATATTATTTGTCGGGCAGAAGATGGGTTACCAATTTTAATTGATTTGGGTGGAGTAAAACAAATTGCTGCCGAAGTTTCTCACGAAGCTGATAGTTCTAAAAATGTTGTTCCTGCTGCTACTAAGCTAGGTAAATTTGGTTATGCTCCTGACGAACAAATGCGGTTAGGAATTGTTGCTCCACATAGTGATTTGTATGCTTTAGGAGTGACTTGTTTAGTATTAATGACTGGTAAACTTCCCTCAGAGTTAATTAATACAAAAACAATGCATTGGCAATGGAGTAAAGAACTAAAATTAAGTCCGAAATTTGATGGTATTTTAAATAGAATGTTGGCTTTTATTCCTGGCGATCGCTTCCAATCAGCAGAAGAAATATTAGTACAGCTACAACCTCCAGAACCGGAAATTATTGCACTAACTCAAATCAGTAAAACTGAGTCAAAGAATCAAAAAATAGAGACAAAAACAGCCATAGCTTCTATTCCAAAACTCGGAAATATTATTCATAGTTCTAATGACGTACCAGCAGAAATTATTGGTTGGAATTGGGGGGCATTTTTCTTGCCTGGTTTCTGGTGTTTAACTAATCATGTTTGGATAGGATTAATTGCCTGGATTGATTTAAGTTTTGTTACCTTGGGTATGGGATGGTTGCTGACAGGAATAATTTTAGGTCTTAAAGGAAATGAGTGGGCTTGGAAAAGTCGGCAATGGAAAAACGTTGCTGAATTTAGAAAGCATCAGAGAATGTGGTCGATTATCTCTTTATTGTTAATTTCAACTGTTGTAATTATTGGTATTTTAGTGATTTTATTTCTGTTTGTTATTGCAGCTTTTATTGCTGGTTAGAGAGATGAATTATCTCTAATATAACTTGACTTTTAAATTAATCGTATCTATATTCTATATATAAATAGAGCTTGCTGATTAATTAGGGTTTGCGCTCAAAAGTCTTATGGGTGAGGGTTGTCTCCTACCTCAGCAAAAAGACTTTCCATACGAAAACCCTAAATATAAGCAAATTTTTTTAATAACGAGCCCTCCTTATGAAAGTAAAACATTCAATTAATCTATCTAAAGCTACAACTTTTATATTTATATTGGCGCTGATGGTAGCCTATCAAAACTTTTCTTTAGTTACGTGGGTATATCTATCCCTACATGGTACTTATGGAATTTTATGGTTACTGAAAGACCGTATTTATCCAGATAAGCAATGGGAACAAGAAGTTCCTGTTGTACAAGGTATTATAATTTTTGGAATAGTCTGCTTATATTGGGTAGCTCCACATAAAACAGAAGTAAGAAGGAAGAAGGAAGAAGGAAGAAGGAAAATCTTGCGTTGTCTGAGTTGTAAGCTTTTGATATATCAATTACAGTAATGGCGACTGCTATAACTGCTTTATAAAACACTTCTTTTTCCAACCATTAATTTGGTACAATAAGAACAAAAATAATTAACTTTTTGCTACTTAGGGCTTGCTGATTAAATCTAAAAGTATATACAGATAAAGGTTTTAGCCTTTTTGGGACCTTTAAAAAGTGCCTGGTTTTCAGCTCTTCACGCTCAAAAAGGAGCGTATTTTAGGCTCATAGTTGGGCAGAAAAATTAAGGGACAAAACTTAGCTCCTACCTTCTCTAAGTCCCCATTTCTCCTGTCTCCTGTCTTCCCCTCCTGGGAGGGGTTGGGGGTGGGTTGTCTCCTGTCTCCTACCCCTACTAAAAGACTTTTTCAGCAAACCCTACTTAACTTTACCCCTGAGAATCAAAATGCTAAACTTAGCTGGTTATCAACAAACAAACCAAATATATACCGGAACCCGCACTCTGGTATATCAAGCTATCCAAGCTACCCAAGGGCAACCAGTAATCATCAAAGTCTTACGCAACCCCCACCCCAACTTTAACGAATTAGTCCAATTTCGCAACCAATATATCATTACTCACCATCTTGAACATCCAGCTATTGTTCAACCTCTTGCCCTAGAACGTTACGGCAATGCTTACGCCTTGGTGATGCCAGACTCAGGAGCGATCGCCCTTTCGGACTATTGGCAGCACTCTGAGCATTCCCAAACAGACTTCCTCAACATAGCTATCCAACTAGCATCAGTTCTACACTATCTCAGCCAACAACGGATTATTCATAAAGATATCAAACCAAGCAACATCCTGATTCATCCCGAAACCAAGCAAGTCAAACTCATCGACTTCAGTATCTCCAGTTTACTACCAACCGAACAACAACAACTCATCAACCCTAAAGTCTTACAAGGAACCCTCGCCTACATTTCCCCAGAACAAACCGGACGCATGAACCGAGGAATTGACTACCGTACCGACTTTTATTCCCTTGGAGCAACATTTTTTCAACTCTTAACCGGAAAATTACCGTTTCAGTCTAATGACCCAATGGAATTGCTGCATTGTCATATTGCCCAGACAGCAAGTTTTCCCATAGAAACTCGAGTTCCAGAAGTATTGCAGAATATTATCCGGAAATTGATGGCCAAGAATGCTGAAGATCGTTATCAGAGTGCCTTGGGATTGAAGTACGATCTAGAGCAATGTCTGCAACAGTTAGAAACTATCGGGAAAATTCCATCCTTTGAATTAGGACAGAGGGATAAGAGCGATCGCTTCATTATTCCTGAAAAACTCTACGGAAGGGAACAGGAAATACAAACCCTGCTTGATGCTTTTGAGCGTATTGCGAACCCCCCCGATCCTCACCTGAGCAAGGTAGAATCCCCCCCAACCCCCCTTAATAAGGGGGGAGTAGAATCCTGTGGGGTAGAAATGATGCTAGTAGCAGGATTTTCAGGTATTGGAAAAACTGCTGTTATCAATGAAATTCATAAACCCATAGTTCGACAACGGGGCTATTTTATCAAAGGGAAATTTGACCAATTCAATCGAAATATTCCCTTTTCTGCCATTGTGCAAGCTTTTCGAGATTTAATGAGGCAACTCCTTTCAGAAAGTGATACCCAACTGGATAATTGGAAACAAAAAATTATCAATGCAGTGGGAGAAAACGGTCAAGTTCTCATTGAAGTGATTCCAGAGTTGGAAAATATTATTGGTCAACAACCTCCTGTTCCTGAATTGTCTGGCAGTGCAGCACAGAATCGCTTCAACTTGCTGTTTGGCAAATTTATTAGCGTATTTACGACAAAAGATCATCCTCTAGTGATTTTCCTCGACGACTTACAATGGGCAGATTTGGCATCGTTGAAACTGCTGAAGTTGTTGATGAGTGAGTCGGAGATAGGTTATTTGCTGGTATTGGGAGCTTATCGAGATAACGAAGTGTTTCCTACTCATCCATTAATGCTGACACTGGATGAAATTCAAAAACAGGAAGTGAAGATTAATACCATCACACTAGCTGCTTTAAGGGAAGTAGATATTACTCGTTTAGTTGCCGATACCCTGCAATGTTCTGTGGAAAACGCTACACCATTGTCTCAATTAGTCTATCAAAAGACCAAAGGAAACCCATTTTTTACAACCCAATTTTTGAAAGGGTTGCATGAAGATGCTTGGATTACATTTGATTCAGAGGCGGGTTACTGGCAATGTGATTTAACGCAAATACGACAGTTATCCCTCACCGATGATGTGCTGGAATTCATGGTTGGGCGTTTGCGTAAACTAGATGAAGCTACTCAGAATGTACTGAAGTTAGCAGCTTGCATTGGTAACCAGTTTGACTTGGAAACCTTAGGGGTAATTTGTGAGAAAACCATAGAGAAAGTGGCAACAGATTTATGGGGAGCATTACAAGAAGGGTTTGTAATTCCTCAGAGTGAAACCTATAAGTTTTTCCAGGGAGAAGAGGAAAAGGATGTTGAAGATGTTACAGTTGGTTATCGCTTTTTACATGACCGAGTACAACAGGCTGCCTATGCTCTGATTATAAAAGAGGAAAAACAAAGAACTCATTACCACATCGGACAACTTCTACTGCAACAGCTCCCCAAAGAAGCAAGAGAACAAAGGATTTTTGAGTTAGTGGGTCAATTAAATTATGGAACGGTCTTAATTAGTGAACAAAAAGAACGGGATGAGTTATCCAAACTCAATCTAATTGCCTGTCGCAAAGCCAGAGCTGCAACAGCCTATCAAGCAGGTCGTGAATATGCCAGCATTGGATTATCCTTGCTCGGCAAAAACCCTTGGCAGAATCAATATGAAATGTGTCTGGAATTCCATAATTTAACGGCAGAATTGGCTTCACTATGTGGTGAGTTTGATTTGATGGAACAGTTCATTGAGACAGTCATCGAACAGGCAAATTCTTTACTGGAAAAGGTTAATGTTTACCTAATTAGAATTCGAGCAAATGTCTTTCAGAATAAATCCAATGAAGCTATTGCCATTGCCCAACAACTCTTACAACAGTTTAATATAACTTTTCCTCAAACACCTACGCCAAATGATATTCAAGACGGCATTGCCGAGATTAACAGAGCGATCGGCGACCGGGAAATTGGAGACTTAGTTGATCTGCAAATCATGACGGAGGTGGAAAAAATCGCCATTATCCAGATTGCCAATAGTATCACCCCAGCAGCTTATATCTCCGGTTCTCCCTTGTTTCCTTTACTGATTAGCTTATCAGTCAAACTCTCCATTCAATATGGCAACACAACAGCTTCTGTTCTTGCTTATAGTACCTATGGCATCGTTGCTTGTAATTTTTTGCAAGACGTCGATATGGGGGTGAAGTTTGGTCAATTAGCAATTCAGGTCGTTTCCAAACTGGATGCTAAAGCTGTTAAACCAGAGGTATTAGCGGTGGCGGGAATATTCATTTTACACCGCAAATATCATATCAAAGAAGTGCTACCGCTCTTGCAAGATGGGTATGCAACTGGGCTAGAAGTAGGGAGTCTGGAATTTCTTGGATATTGTGCTCACGGTTTTTGTCTTAATTCTTTTTGGTGCGGTCAGTCTCTTGCTATCTTGGAGCCGGAGACTCGTGCTTACTCCCATGCGTTAGTGCAATTGAATCAATTAATAACAGGAAATTGGTGTCTAATTTATTGGCAATCAATTTTAAATTTGCTGGAAGCTGTAGAAGATCCAACTACATTGTCTGGGGAAGCTCTCCAAGAAGCAGAACTTCTGCCTCAACTGCTCGAAGCTAATGATTCTAATGGGTTGTATTATTTCTATGTCTATAAGCTGATGCTTTGTTACTTATTTGGAGAAATTGAATCAGCTCAAAACTATGCAGTTGAAGGTAGGCGTTATTTAATGGGTGGCGCAGGTTCAGTTACCGAGCCTGCATTTTATTTCTATGATTCTCTAGTTGCTTTAGCACAGATGAGTTCACCTTCAGAAGAAACATCAGCAGAATTCCAGCGCGTCGAACAAAACCAAACACAATTACAACAACAGTGGGCAAATTATGCTCCCATGAATCATCAACATAAAGTTGATTTGGTAGAAGCAGAAAAATGCCGAGTCTTAGGACAAAAAGCTGAAGCGATCGAACTTTATGCACGGGCTATTGCCGGAGCCAAAGAAAACGAATACATCCAAGAAGAAGCCTTAGCGAATGAATTAGTGGCAAAATTCTACCTCGACTGGTGTCAAGAAAAAGCTGCAGTAGGCTATATGCAAGAAGCTTATTATTGTTACGCCCGTTGGGGAGCTTTAGCCAAAATCAAACAACTCGAATCAACATATCCCCAACTCCTCAGTGCCATCCTAGAAAGAAAAGAAACCCATAATTTCCACAACACTTCTACCTCTACTCAATCCTCAGAGACCTTTACTATAAATCCTTTCCTAGACCAAGCATCTGCGTTCAAAGCCTCCAGAGCCATCTCTGAAGAAATCGAACTCAATAGCTTGCTTTCAAAATTGATGCGGGTTCTAATGGAAAATGCTGGAGCAAACAAAGGAGTGTTATTGTTAAGCAACTCCGACAATTGGGAAATTGTCGCTCAATGTAATAACAACACTTGTTATCTATCAACTATTCCTCTAGAACAAACTGACATCATACCCCTCAGCATCATCAATACTGTCAAACACACTCAGAAAATTCTATTGTTGAACAACATTGAAGAAAACAATACCTTCATCACCGACCCTTACTTCTTCGCACAAAAACCCAAAAGTCTCCTCTGCACACCCATTCTCCACCAAGGAAAACTGATTGGCATCCTCTACCTAGAAAACAACCTCACTACAGAAGCTTTTACTCCAGAGAGCCTCGAAATTCTCAATCTGCTGACCGCCCAAGCAGGCATCTCCATCGAAAATGCCAGACTTTACCAACATCTAGAAGCAAAAGTTGAACAGAGAACCAAACATTTACAAGAAACCCTTAAACAATTACAACAGACCCAAGCTCAACTGATCCAAACTGAAAAAATGTCTTCTTTAGGACAAATGGTAGCAGGAATTGCCCATGAAATCAACAATCCCATTAGCTTTATCTCAGGTAATATCACTCATGCTCGCGAATATTTCCAGGACTTACTAGAGCTGCTCAACCTTTACCAGGAAGACTCACCTCATCCTAGTTCAGCGATACAAGACAAAGTAGAAGAGCTTGACCTAGAGTTCTTATGTGACGACTTAGAAAAACTTTTGAACTCTATGGAAACAGGAAGTAAGCGCATTAGCAAAATTATTCGCGGTTTGCGTAATTTCTCCCGCCTTGACGAATCGAAAAGTAAGGAGGTAGACATCCATGAAGGATTAGAGAATACATTAATGATTTTGCAACATCGTCTCAATGGAAATAGCTCTGGTCTAGAAATTGCTATTGTTAAAAACTATGGGGAACTTCCACGGGTTAACTGTTATGCAAATCAACTCAATCAAGTATTTCTGTATATTCTGAACAATGCACTTGATGCCGTAACCACCTCAGAGTCAGAGAATTGTCCCCAAATTTCCATTACCACTGAGGTGAAAGACTCGCAAAGTGTCACAATTAGAATTGCTGACAATGGAATTGGAATGAGTGAGGATATTTGTCAACGAATTTTTGAACCCTTTTTTACTACTAAACCAGTTGGTAAAGGCACCGGACTAGGGTTGTTTATTAGTTACCAAATTATTACCGAGCAACATGGAGGGAAATTAGAATGTATTTCTCAAGCTGGAAAAGGCACAGAATTTATGATAGATATTCCGATAAAATGACGGAGTCCTCAGGAGTCATATCAAATCCGGTAGCATCGGTGTAATTAGATGGTGAGTAGGGGAGTAGGGGAGTAGGGGAGTAGGGGAGTAGGGAAAAGATTTGGCAATGGCGTTTGTGATGGAACATTTTTTTATACCGAATTAAACGGATTTGATATCAGGAGGGAAGAAAGAAGCAAGAAGCAAGAAATAATATCATTTTTGTAAACTCAAGGGTGAAGATCTACAGGAAATTTAGGTTTTTTCAAGTTTTTAAGCCTTCTTCCTTCTTCCTTCTTCCTTCTCGGACATGATATTAAGCCTTCCTGCCTCTTCCTTCTTCCTTCTTCCTTCTTCCTTCTTCCTTCTTCCCTCTTCCTTCTTCCTTCTCGGACATGATATTAAGCCTTCTTCCCTCTTCCCTCTTCCTTCTTCCTTCTTCCTTCTTCCTTCTTCAATGGTAATTCTAAAATAAATTCTGAACCCTGGCCTAAAATTGATTCACACCAAAGTCTCCCACCATGATTTTCTACTACAATTTGATGGGCAATGCACAATCCTAAACCTGTTCCATCACCCACTGGTTTAGTAGTAAAATAGCTATCAAAAACTTTTGCCTTAACTTCTTGTGGCATTCCCATTCCGTTGTCTTGAATTCTCACCACTACTGCTGTTTGATTCTCATTTATTGCAGTATGAATTAAAATCTGAGGCACAACTTTCAACTGAGAAAATTCTTTTTGATTACTCAACTCATTTATAGCATCAATAGCATTAGAAATAAGATTCATAAATACCTGTCCTAATTGTCCGGGGAAACATTCAATATGTGGAATATATCCATAATTTTTCACTACTTTAATCCGTGAACGATACTGATTAGCTTTCAGACGATGATTTAGTATTAATAGGGTGCTATTAATACTTTTATGAATATGAAAACTCACCTTTTTTTTGTTATTTAATTCAATCCGAGAAAATGTTCGTAAAGATGTGCTCAGGATAGTAATTCTTTCTGAAGCTGCTTTCATAGATGTAACCATGTTGGGTAAATCATGAATAATAAAGTCTAGATCCATTTTTTCAGCATCTTCAATAATTTCTGAAACAGGATCAGGATAATATTTTTGGTAAAGAGATAAGTGATGAATTATATTTTTAATATAAATTTCTAGATGATTAGTATTACTATAAATTGAACCGATTGGATTATTTAATTCGTGAGCTATTCCAGCAATTAATTCTCCCAGTGCCGACATTTTTTCGCTTTGAATTAGTTTTACTTGAAAATTTTTTAACTCATTTAAAATTTGATCGAGTTCATGAGTTTTCTCGACTATTGTGTGTTCTAGATTTTTTCTCAAATATTGTAAATTGATGTGAGTTTTAACTCTAGCGAGAACTTCTGTTACTTGAAAAGGTTTTGTAATATAATCAACGACTCCCAAACTAAAACCTTTAACGATACTTTCACTGTCTGCCATGGCCGTCATAAAAATTATGGGAATATCTTTAGTTTCAGGATTTTCTTTCAACTTTTTACAAGTTTCAAATCCATCCATGCCTGGCATTTGTATATCTAGCAATATCAGTTCTGGCAATTCATAAGAAATTTGTTTGAGTGCTCGTTCACCGCTAATTGCTGTGGTAACTTCATATCCTTCATCAATTAAAGTTTCAACCATTACTGTGAGGTTAGCTGGAGTATCATCTACAACTAAAATAAGTGCTGAACTACTTGTGGTTGTCACTAATTTACTCCTTTTGCTCTAAAAAACTTTGAATAAATTCTTCAATTTTATCAGCTTCAAAATCTTTAGTCCATTGCAAAATTGGTTTAACGAAAGGAATATATTTTTGATTCGACTGCTGAATTTGTTGAGCTTTTATACTCAATTTATTCAGCCTACCTCTCTGTACCAATGCGAGTAAGATTTCTAATTCTTCTAATGGTGGGGATAAAATCTGAGGGTTCTCAATAACTATATCTGAAGTAGATGATTCTGGCATGATTTCTATATTTTTTGTTTGAGCATATTTCCATTTTATTCCTAAATGTCGATCTAGCATTTTAAATAATTTCTGTGCATTTACAGGTTTAGGGAGAAAATCATCACCCCCAGCATCAAGACTTTTGTGTCGATCTCTCTGTGATACGGAGGCTGAAGAGACTATTACTAGCAAATTTTTCAATTCATCAACTGCACGCAACTGCCTGAGCATCTCAAAACCATCCATCACTGGCATCTGTAAATCTGCAATGGTTACATCTGGCTTGAGTTCTGCTAATTTAGCTAATCCTTGAGAACCATTTTCTGCCTCCGCAGTTACAAAACCAATTGGTTGCAGCAAATTAATTAGCACAGATCGATTTTCCCAGCGATCGTCAATAACCAGAACAGTTTTTTGTGTCCCTGTGTAACCAATAATTTGTTTTCCAGCTATCGTAGAAGCTGACTTGACCCAGTTAGAACTGAGAGTAAATTTCGCTTTAAAGGAAAAGATACTGCCTACACCTAACTTACTTTCTACTCTAATTTTTGAACCCATCAGATTAACTATTTGACTGCTAATGGCTAATCCTAATCCTGTTCCTTGAGAGCGCTTGATCTGCTCTCCCACCTGCTCAAAGGGTTGAAAAATAGCGTCGATTTTTTCTGCTGGAATACCAACTCCTGTATCTTGAACTTTAAATTCAATGGTAGAAAATGGATGTGAGTTATCTTTACTCTGACTAGACTTACCTCTAAAAGTTTTCACTTGAAAAACAACCTTACCAGTATCAGTAAATTTGACTGCATTACTTAACAAATTTATCAAAACTTGGCGCAAGCGTTTTTCGTCTGCAATGATACCTGTTGGTAAGTTGGTTTCTGGTTGATAAATAAACTCAATTCCTTTTCGATCAGATCTAATACGAATCATTTCTACAATTCCTTCTAGGAAAGAGGGGAAATGAAAATCGGAGGAATATAAATCAAGTTTACGAGCTTCTATTTTTGATATATCAAGAACATCATCGATCAGCGTTAACAAGTGGTTACCACATTGATGAATAATTTCAATGCTTTTGTGTTCTTTTTCGCCCCAATACTTAGAACGATGAAGGATTTGAGCGTAACCGAGAATGCCATTGAGAGGAGTGCGTAATTCATGGCTCATATTGGCTAGGAATTCGCTTTTGGCTTGGTTTGCTATCTCAGCAGCTTGTTTGGTTTTTTTGAGTTGCTTTTGCTCAAATGATTGTACTTTCCACAAGACTATAATCATGGTAACAGCTAAACTTAGCACTACTAATGCCATCAGATTTAGTGCTTTGAGTTGCGATTCAATATTTGCACGGGGAATAATTAAGCCCAGAGACCAGTCTGTTTGCTCTATGGGAAGATAGGCTAGATAAACTTGGCGATACTGCTGACGCAACGCTCCGCGATCGCTAATCTCTACTAATTCTATACCCTTTTCCTTGGCAAGCATTTTTCGCGCAATATTCTGTAACTTAGGGTTTTTTGACGAGGAAAAGTTGGGAATAGGTTTTGTTTCATTGCCGTTTAGATCTTTTTGAGGTATAAATATTGACTCTCCTTCAGAATTAAGTGCAAAAGCATAACTATTGCCACCATACTGCAAACTACTTACTACTTGTCTCATCCGGTCAGTTGAAATTGCACCCGCGAGAATTCCTATTGGTTGTTTGATATTAGGATCGTCTGACCACGCAGGAACAGCAACAAAAACCATTAGAACATCTAGAGTGCGAGAAATTACAGGATCGGAAACATTTATTTGACCAGCTATTGCTCGTTTAATGTGCTTGCGGTCTTTGAGATTAGCCTTTGCCTTGCCAACTTTAGTGGTATAGTAGGAACCATCAGGATTAATCATGGCAAAAAAGAAAAAATCTGGCGATCGCAACTCTTTAGATTTTAAGAAAGGTCTAACCACTGACCAGTCCATAGTTCGGAATGTAGGAGTATTAGCGGTAGTGTATGTTTCAATTTTTTTGGTGGCTAACCAGCGATCGATATTATCTGCTCCTAGCTGCACTTCCAACAAAGCATTTTTTTTCAATTTCTCTAGAATTAATTCACGAACAACTTGATAGCTATAAAAAGCAGCAATACTAACTAAGACAGTAGTACATGCAACCAACAAACGTAACAGAAAACTACGAGTCGATTTCCGATCTTGTAGACTATTTTTCCTCCAAATACTTAGCTTTTGATGAAATTTGATTGCTGGTAGTTGCTCAGTTCTATTCATAGCTACTTCATTCTAGTTGATTGAATCAAATCATTAGACTTCTTGCAGAAGTCAGGGAATAGGGAATAGGGAGATGAAATTGTTTATTTCATATCTTGAATTAGTTTAATTAACTAGGGCTTGCTGATTAAATATCAAAGCATTCATAGATAAAGGTTTTAGCTGTTTTAGGTTGAAAAAAGTACCAGTTTTTCGGTTGCTCAAGGTCAGAAAGGAGCGCATTTTGGGCTCATAGTTGGGCAGAAAAATCTAGGGACAAAACTTAGCTCCTACCTCCTCTATAATTCCCATTTCTCCTGTCTTCCCCTCCCAGGAGGGGAGGGGGAGGGGCGAGGGGTGGGTTGTCTCCTGTCTCCTACCCCTACAAAAAGACTAGTGAAGCGCAAACCCTAACTAGCTATTAGCTTTTCCGTTCCGGAATGCGACCCTTGCCAGCATTTAGCTAGCCTCTTGCAGAGGAACTGCGTTAACAGCTAAAAATCCAAGAGTTTAAGTCCCCCACGCTGATTTGAAAAAGCCCGTGGTGCGCCTTCTTATGGGGGTTTTAATCCCCCATTATACACGCCAGAGAAGCTGTTTGCGCAGCATTCCTACGGAATAGCTGACCGCTGACCGCTGACTGCTATTTCAAAACTTTTGCAAGAGGTCTATTAGTTTTTTTGGCGTTGCTGAAGCGCGTGTATGATATTCATTTTAACTACTTAGGAATCAACCCAGCCCTAACTCCTACCAGGAGGGGGAGTCAGGAGGGAATAAAGAAGAAGAAACAGAAAGTTTTTTGCCCGCCCTCTTATCCGGACATGATATCATACCTCAAATCACCAATGCCGTTTTTCAAGCACCTTAATTAAGGTTAATTAAGGTTAATTAATCAGTCTAATTTTTATTAGACGAACTAGGTCTACTAAAAAATATTAACTTGGTAATTGTCAGGGAAATAAAATCTTAATTTATCTATGAGTTTTGATTGTATATCATTCTCATTTTCAAATTATATTTATAAGTAATTATCGTATTACTACTAATAAAAATTTGATAGATATTAGGATATATAAGTCATAAGTTACCGATTTATAACTTCTATTTTTTTGAGTTATTATTTAACTGTAGACAATCTATATTCTAATTGCGATAGCACCTCTTAAATACATATTATCATATAGAACATAAATTGCTCTTAAACTCTGAAAAGAGTAGTATAAAATAGTACCTAAAAACCAAACACTTAATTATGAACAGCCCATTTTTGAATCGCCTCCATAGTCCAGAACGTCCAGTCATCGTCTTTGATGGTGCGATGGGTACTAATCTCCAAGTCCAAAACCTGACTGCTGAAGACTTTGGCGGTAAAGAATACGAAGGTTGTAACGAATATCTTGTCCATACTAAACCAGAAGCAGTTGCTACAGTCCACCGAGGGTTCTTAGCAGCAGGTGCCGATGTAATCGAAACTGATACTTTTGGCGGTACAAAAATTGTCTTGGCAGAATACGATTTAGCGGACAAAGCTTATGAGCTGAATAAAACAGCGGCCGAATTAGCAAAGTCTGTTACTGCGGAATTTTCTACCCCAGAAAAGCCTCGATTTGTTGCCGGGTCAATGGGGCCAGGAACAAAATTACCTACCCTGGGACATATTGATTTTGACACCCTAAAAAATGGTTTTGCCGAACAAGCAGAAGGTCTTTTTGATGGGGGAGTAGATTTATTTCTTGTAGAAACTTGTCAGGATGTTTTACAAATTAAAGCAGCACTAAATGGCATAGAAGAAACCTTTGCAAAAAAAGGCGATCGCCGACCCATCATGGTGTCAGTAACTATGGAATCTTTTGGCACTATGTTAGTCGGTTCGGAAATTAATGCTGCCCTGACAATTTTAGAACCTTATTCTATCGATATTCTGGGATTAAATTGTGCCACTGGTCCCGATTTAATGAAGGAACATATTCGTTATTTGTCGGAAAATTCCCCTTTTGTTGTTTCCTGTATTCCTAATGCTGGTTTGCCAGAAAATATCGGCGGACAAGCTCACTACAAATTAACTCCTATAGAGTTGAAAATGGCATTAATGCACTTCGTTGAAGACCTGGGAGTCCAAGTTATCGGCGGTTGTTGCGGTACTCGACCAGACCATATTAAAGCATTAGCTGAAATTACTGAAACTCTCACACCAAAAGAACGAGAATATAAGTATGTTCCTTCCGCAGCTTCTATCTATTCTTCAGAAACTTACGAACAAGATAACTCCTTTTTAATTGTTGGGGAAAGACTGAATGCTAGTGGTTCTAAAAAATGTCGAACTTTACTGAATAATGAAGACTGGGATGGCTTAGTTGCCCTGGCAAAATCTCAGGTAAAAGAAGGGGCACATATTCTCGATGTTAACGTTGATTATGTGGGGCGCGATGGGGTTAAAGATATGCACGAATTAGCATCTCGCTTAGTCACAAATGTTAATTTGCCTCTGATGTTAGACTCCACAGAATGGGAAAAAATGGAGGCTGGTTTAAAAGTTGCTGGCGGTAAATGTTTGCTCAATTCTACTAACTATGAAGATGGAGAACCTCGTTTTTTTAAAGTATTAGAATTGGCGAAAAAATATGGTGCTGGTGTAGTAGTTGGAACTATCGATGAAGATGGAATGGCGCGGACGGCGGATAAGAAATTTGAAATAGCAAAACGAGCTTATGATGCAGCAGTAGAATATGGGATTCCTGCCCGTGAATTGTTCTTTGATACTTTAGCTTTGCCAGTTTCTACAGGTATTGAAGAGGATCGAGAAAATGGAAAAGCCACAATTGAATCTATTAAAAGGATTCGGGAAGAGTTACCAGAATGTCATATAATGCTTGGGGTTTCTAATATTTCATTCGGTTTAAATCCGGCAGCAAGACAAGTATTGAACTCGGTATTTTTGCATGAAGCAATGGCAGTAGGTTTGGATGGTTCTATTGTTAGTGCCAGTAAGATTTTACCCATGTCAAAAATTGAACCAGAACAGCAAGAAGTTTGTCGCAAACTAATATATGACCAACGGGAATTTGATGGGGATATTTGTGTTTACGATCCTCTGGCTGAGTTAACAACAATGTTCCAGGGTAAAACAACTAAAAAAGACCGAAGTGCCACACAAAATTTACCAATTGAAGAACGTTTAAAACAACATATTATTGATGGGGAACGTATCGGTTTAGAGGATGCTTTGGCAAAAGCTTTGGAAACATATCCGCCGTTAGATATTATCAACGTCTATTTATTAGATGGCATGAAAGTAGTGGGAGAATTATTCGGTTCTGGGCAAATGCAATTACCATTTGTATTGCAGTCTGCTCAAACCATGAAAGCAGCAGTTGCTTATCTACAACCTTTCATGGAAGCAGAAGAGTCAGGTGAGGATAATTCTAAGGGAATTTTTGTTATTGCCACTGTTAAAGGAGACGTTCACGATATTGGTAAAAATCTCGTGGATATTATCTTGTCAAATAATGGTTATAAAGTAATTAACCTCGGAATTAAACAACCAGTGGATAATATCATTGCTGCTTACCGAGAACATAATGCTGACTGTATCGCCATGAGTGGTTTATTGGTGAAGTCAACCGCATTTATGAAAGACAACTTGGAAACATTTAACCAAGAAGGTATTACCGTTCCCGTGATTTTAGGTGGTGCAGCACTAACACCTAAATTCGTTCATCAAGATTGCCAAAACACCTACAAAGGTAAAGTAGTTTATGGTAAAGATGCCTTTTCCGACTTGCATTTCATGGATAAGTTGATGCCAGCAAAAGCAGAAGAGAAATGGGATGACATTCAAGGGTTCTTAGGTGAGTTTGCCGAAGAAAACGGTAACGGTAATGGGAATGGGAATGGTAATGGTAAAGTTGATACCCAAGTTAAGTCTGACGAAAAAGAGGAAACCAAACCTGCTGAACCAGTTGTGGTAGATACTCGACGTTCCGATGATGTAGCAGTAGATATCGATCGCCCCACTCCTCCATTCTGGGGAACCAAGTTATTACAACCAGAAGATATGCCATTTGAGGACTTATTCTGGTATTTAGATTTACAAGCATTGATGGCAGGGCAATGGCAATTCCGCAAACCCCAAGGACAACCACGGGAAGAATATAATGAGTTCTTAGCTGAGAAAGTTTATCCGATTTTGGAAACTTGGAAATCACGGGTAGTTGATGAGAAGTTGCTGCATCCCCAAGCAATATATGGTTATTTCCCTTGTCAATCAGAAGGAAATACACTTTTCATTTATGACTCCGACGAAATGAATAAGACTGGAAAAGCAACAACAGTTGTCAACAGTTTTGAATTTCCTCGGCAAAAGTCTGGACGACGGTTGTGTATTGCTGACTTCTTTGCTCCCAAGGATTCGGGAATTATTGATGTGTTCCCGATGCACGCTGTAACAGTGGGAGAAATAGCCACTGAATTTGCTCAGAAGTTGTTTGCTGCCGATCAGTATACAGATTATTTGTATTTCCACGGTATGGCGGTACAAACTGCCGAAGCAATGGCAGAATGGTTACACGCTCGGATTCGTCGGGAATTAGGTTTCGGTGCAGAGGATGCAGATAATATTAAGGATATTCTGAAACAGCGTTATCAAGGGTCGCGCTATAGTTTTGGTTATCCCGCTTGCCCGAATATGCAGGATCAGTATAAGCAGTTAGACTTGTTGGAAGTAGACAGAATTGATATGTATATGGATGAGAGCGAGCAGCTTTATCCTGAGCAGTCTACGACAGCGATTATTACTTATCATCCGGTGGCGAAATATTTTAGTGCGTAGTTAGAGAAGAAGGAGTCAGGAGACAGGAGTCAGGAGACAGAATGAAGAAGAGGTAAGTAAATTACTAGATTCATACGTTGCTGCAATTGAAAAATGCAAAAACCTTCTGATAATGACTTCTATTCTCTCCTGATTCCTTTATCAGTTATCAGGAATCCAGAAATCCGGTTTCTAGGAGAAACCGGGTTTCTTTGCGCAATATCATGTCTGGATAAGTTTGAAGGTATGATTCGAGGGGAAATAAAGTTTCTAGATAATTCTGTTTTAATGGTGCGAGAATTTGTAGACGTGGAATTAACAATAGACCGCGATATGTATTCCTATCAATATATGACTGCCTCAAAACTGTTAGGAGAAAGCCAAGCATTTGAGATTATTCAAGAAAATGGGAAAATTATTATCACCAGCATCAAAAAATACCTTCCATTTGGGATTTAGGTAAAAATCCTGTGGAATGTAATGTAGAAGATGGCGCAATTAATCACAACCGTAATTAAAATTTCAGTAACTAATTGCTCCTATCTTTACTATTCACTATTCCCCTGGGGAAAAATATTTGGAGTTATGAATTGCATTAATTATTTAGATGGTCAATAGCGATTTTCAAAATCTTCATCGGAGTCCCCATGATTTTTGTCTATAAAACTGTTAACTACATCTTCTAACTTTCCTGTTTTATCCTCCATGTCTGTAAAATCCAAATATTCAATACTGTCTTTTTTGTTTTTGTACGCTGTAAGTAACTTTTTAATTATATTAGGATCGTCTATGGGGAATTCTACCTCTATATCAAGATTAACACGCAAATAACGCTGATGTTTAGTTAAGCCTAATATCAATTGTCTAGTTATTTTTTCTTGAAACTCAGCAGGAGCTGCCAGAAAAATATCAGGAATTTTTTTTGCCCAATCAATAAGTCCCCAACTATTGACTGTTTTGTAGTCAAATGGATATGGATAATTAATTCTGCCTGTTCCGATAGAAAGTAGAGAAATATCAGAAAGGTCAAGACTAGGTTTCTGCCCATTAGAATTATCTGCTTGAGAACTTACTCGCGTTTTGGTAAACATAGCATGAGTTATTGCTGCAAGATCGGGGTTATTTGCAGCTACACCGCCATCTATATAATTTTCGGCGTTGGTGAATGGCGTTGGTGAATTAAGGTATGATTTGAGAAATTCGCGATCGCTAATTAGTCAGAAAAATTATGGAATGTCCAGAATGTCAATCAACTCACATCAATAAAAATGGCCAAAAAAAAGGAAAGCAAAAC
>JAAHGF010000015.1:0-85681 GCA_010672585.1 Okeania sp. SIO1I7
TTTTAGGAGTTATTGAAAATATGTCGAATGTAAATATTGAACAAGTAAGGACTGAAGCTAGGAAAAAGTCAAAAGTGGATGGGAACTCACACCTCAACTAATTGTAAATATCTGATAGAAGGCGGGATACTCAACCCAAAATCAAAAGATAATTGCTGGTTTTTCATTAGTCATTAACTATTTGCTTTTAGAAGTTACTGAAAATATGTCGGATGTAAATATAAGGACTCAAAGACAGAAAAAAGGAAAAGTAGATGGGAATTCACACCCCTTGTTTTTAGGAGTTATTGAACATATGTCGGATGTAAATAATCAAAAAATATCCGTATTTAATTTAAAGCAAAAAGCTGAAATATATTTATCTCAAGGAAAGTTAGAACGAGCTTATACTACTTGTTCCCAAGCTTTAGAAATTTTGCCAAACTGTGGGGAAGTTTATAAAACTCAGGGCAATGTATTGCAAAAAATGGGGAAGTTGGAATTAGCTAAAAAATTTTACAGAAAAGCGATTAAATATAATCCAAATTTAGCAGAAGCTCATGCAAATATGGGTAGTGTCTTTGCTAGGCAACAGCAATGGGAAAAAGCTATAAAGTCTTATGATAAAGCTATTAGTATTAAACCACATTTTGCCGGATTTTATCGAAATTTAGCTAAAATATGGCAAAGTTTAGGTAAGTATGAGTTGACAAAAGAATACACTCAGAAAGCACTTGATTTAGAAGCTAAATATGAGCAGAAGATAAGCAAGATAGAAATATTTTCAGCTACTGAAGTAAATATGTTAGCTCCTCAAACAATTGAAAGACAAACTCACCACATTTTTAGAAGTAGAAAAGTATATTCACAATCAGCATTTATCGCAGTAGTACCTGGAGGAAAAGGTTATATTAACGTGGGAGTTACCGCAGTAATAACTTCTGAAAATAAGCTAGTATCAGAAGTTTCTACAAGAAATACTGAATTAACTATCCCTTCATCAGAACTACCATCTATCTATAATATAGAAGGAACAGTTGCTTTATTATCAATAAAATGGGGTAAAAATAATTATTTTCATTGGATGTTTGATATAGTAACTCGAATTTATTTATTACTTCTTAGTAACTTGAAAATAGATAAATTCGTAGTTAATCAATGCCAGAAAAAATTTCAAAGAGAAACTATAGAATCCTTGGGTATATCCCAAGATAAAATTATAGAAAGCGAAATTTATCCGTATATACAAGCTGAAAGATTATTAGTTCCTTCCTTTTCTTATTCTGATGGAAAATATCTGAGAATTCCTAAATGGGGATGTTATTTTTTAAGAAATTCATTTTTGGACGCTAAAGAAACAAGATATTATCAAACAGAAAGGATATATATTAGTCGGAAAGAAGCATCACGACGACGAGTAGTGAATGAGGAAGAAGTAATCAGTTTTTTAGATAAATTTGGTTTTGAAAATATTACTCTAGAATCAATATCTGTTGTAGAGCAGGCAGCATTATTGGCTAATGCTAAAGTTGTAATAGCAGCTCATGGTGCAGGATTAACTAACCTTGTCTTTTGTAGTTATGGCACTAAAGTTATAGAATTTTTTGCTCCTGAATATATAGTTAAATACTATTGGATAGTTAGCAATGTATGTGGCTTGGAATATTACTACTTATTAGGTGATGAATTTGATAAATATTTTTCTGGTCAACCATTCGATAAAGATATTCTTGTTAATTTACAGAAACTATTAGATTTAATGAAACTTGCAAAAATTATTTAATTTCCTGAAATAGCAAATGCTAGTTAAAAATTATCAAATATATTAATAAATCTACGAACGAACTAAAAATCCATAGTGTCCTTTTCCCTTTTGATAATTTTATCTTCTTTGCTGCTTGTTACTGAAAAGTTGGTAAGCATTCTGTAGGAAATGCTTACAAAAATTGTGCTCTAAAGCTTCCCTTTTTAAGGGGATACAAAAAGAGAATATTCCTGATGTAAAGCCTCCTTATTGCAGAGGTACTAATAACTCAATACAGCTCAGTTAAGGATTTTTTTTTGCAGTTCTGTCATCTGAAAACCTCATCTAATATTTCCATAACTTATGAGTTTTGGTCTTATCTGTTTGCGCAGCATTCCGTAGGAAACTGTATTGACTGATAACTGATAACTGAAATGACCTGTTCCTTACTTCTACAAGAAGTATAATGATATAATTATTAATGAGGGGAGCAGGAGTCAAAATTAAGTTAATGGAAAACCCAGAGGCAGCAGCATTAAAATTTAACGAAGAAGCAGAACATTATCTAACTCAAGGAAATTTTGAAAAAGCTTATGCTACTTGCTTAAAAGCTTTAGAATTAGTTCCAGATTTTGCACCTGTTAGTAATACCATAGGGCAAATAATGGAAAAAATAGATGCCTTAGATTCAGCTATTGAGTGGTATAAAAAAACTCTAGAAAAACAACCAAACTTAGCTGAAATCCATGCAAGTTTAGGTAAAATTTATGTCAAACAACAGCAATGGCATAAAGCTATTACTTGCTACGAAACAGCTACTAAAATACAACCAAATTTTGCCAGTGCTTATCGTGCCTTAGCGCAAATATGGCATCAAATAGATAAGCCAGAATTAGCTGCCTCTTGTTGGTATAAAGCACTGAATTTAAAACCTGAATTGGCAACAGATTTAGAATATCTGAAGCTGGCAAAAACTCTATTAAAATACCAGCTAAAGAAAGAAGCGATAACCTGTTACGAACAAGTACTTAAATTAAATCCAAATCTATCTCAAGCACATCACAATTTGGGGGAAGTTTATAGTGGAGAAGAAAATTGGCAAGAAGCTATCTTAAACTACCAAAAAGCTATTCAACTTAATCCGAAATTTTCCTGGTCTCATCACAGTTTAGGCAAAGCTTTCGCCAATACTCAGCAGTGGGAAAAAGCTATTTCCTCTTATGAACAAGCACTTCAACTAAACCCCAAAGCTGCTGTTACTTATCATTGTCTTGGAGATGCTTTAGTCAATCAAAAAAAATTAGATGCAGCAATTACTGCTTATCAAAAAACTATAGAATTACAGCCTGAAACTTGGGTACTTCATCATAAATTAGCAAATATTTTTCAAGAAAAAGAGGAATTAGATAAAGCTATCCTTGCTTACCATCAAGCTATTCAACTAAATCCAAATTTTCTCTGGTCTTACTACAGTTTAGGAGAAACATTAATTAAGTTACAAAGGTGGAATGAAGCAGTAGTAGCTTTTCTTTATGCCTTTAAAATTAATCAATATTTGTCAAACATCCATGAAAAATTAGGATATGCTCTCGAACAACAATCTCAATCAAATTTATCAGAAACTATTCACTATTATTCCCAGATTATTCAAAATCCCCACCAACAAAAATCCAGCACCATTAAAGAATTATCAATTCAGCCAGAAGCACCAGAATTTTACTTAAAATTAGGAAATATACTAGGACAGAAAAATTTATTTAATGCAGCAATAATAATTTATAATCTCGGTTTGCAAGTCCAGCAAAATCATCCAGAAATTACTAACAAACTGATTCAACTAGAAACCAAAAAAAATCAACTAGACCAGGAACTTACTAACTGCCAAAACACCGTCAACAAAAATCCAAAAAATTTCCGTCATCACTATCAACTAGGCAACATATTCTTCAAACTTCAGAGATTCGACAAAGCCATAACAACTTATATAAATGCCATTCAACTCAAACCTGAATATCCTTGGTTTTTCTTCTATTCAAACTTATTAGATTTTATTCTTAAACAAGGAAAACTCCAGCAAATATTAGAATTATTTCAAAAAACTACCCAAGAAAACCAAGACAGTATTTGGTCTTACATTAACCTTGGAGAAATTCTCACAGCAACAGGAAACTTAAATGCAGCAATCAAAAATTATCAAACCGCCTCCTACAACAAAACCCGTCAACTTAATCCCTCCTTTGTTAAACAACATTGGAACTTACAAAATGCCAAAGGTCCTAACTTTATTATTATTGGCGCTCAAAAAAGTGGTACAACTTCACTAGAAAATTACATAGCTCAAAACCCCCATGTTATACCAGCAATAAAAAAAGAAACACATTTTTGGTATCGAGACTTCAACAAAGGAATTAATTGGTATCTTGCCCACTTTCCTCCTATTCCTAAATCAGAAAATTTTCTCACCGGAGAAGCAACCCCTAACTATCTAGAAAATCATCAAACTGCCAAACGAATATATAATGTATTTCCAGAAGTAAAACTATTAGTAATATTGAGAAACCCTATAGATAGAGCCTTCTCTCAATACCATCATTGGATTAGACTAAATTGGGAAGACCGCTCCTTTGAAACAGCCATAAATTCCGAGTTAGAAATACTCAGAAAAAATCCCGAAAAACCAGAGGGAGACAAAAATTATTGGCAGCAACCAGGTAACTATATAGGTCGTGGTATTTATATAGAATTTATCAATAAATGGTTAACAGTATTCCCCAGAGAACAACTACTGATTTTAAAAGGAGAAAACCTTTATGAGAAACCTGTAGAAACAATGAAACAAGTTTTTGAATTTTTAGGGTTGCCAGAACATCAACTGTCAGAATATAGAAAGTTAAACCCTGGTTCTTATTCACCAATAAATAATGAGATGCGCCAGAGGTTGAGTGAATATTTTCAACCTCATAATCAGAGGTTAGAGGAATATTTAGAAATGCAGTTTAACTGGGAATAAAATTTAACTTGCTTCAGTTTTGTAGAATAGTTAAAATCAAAATTAATTATATTAAACAGTGTCGTAATTTTTAATAGAAGGAGTAACTTATGCCAAGAGATAGAGTTTTAAAAGGTAAAGATGCAAAAATGCTCCAACAGCCTCTAAAAAAAGATATTAAATGGACTCCCAAAAAATTAACTCTTGCCGGAATAGGTTTATTAATTCCTTATACTGCAATTGTCGTCTATGTAATATCTTATGGAGTACCTTTAGGTTTAGTGATTGTGATGATAGCAATTCCTGTAGTATTTTTCGGGGGATTTTCTCTACTATATTATTTAACAAAAAATCTATGAAATGGCTTTTTTGCATGAATAGGGGATAGAACAGAGTTCAGTTCGCCTCCCCTGTTCAGTTAACAGTTATCAGTTATCATTTATCAGTGACTATCCCCTGAAGTTAGTAGGTTAAAATCAGGAATATTTTAATTTTCATCCCCTGAAAAAGGGAGACTTGTTACCTCTTTTTCTTAGTCATTAACTCGACTAAAACTTAATGAAAGTAATTTATATGATGTCCGTTTAATTAGCGATAGAATTCCGTTCCGCTTTCCTGGGGAATGCAAATCAGGAATATTTTAATTTTCATCCCCTGAAAAAGGGAGACTTGTTACCTCTTTATTCTTAGTCATTAACTCGACTAAAACTTAATGAAAGTAACTTATATGATGTCCGTTTAATTAGCGATAGAATTCCGTTCCGCTTTCCTGGGGAATGCAAATCAGGAATATTTTAATTTTCATCCCCTGAAAAAGGGAGACTTGTTACCTCTTTTTCTTAGTCATTAACTCGACTAAAACTTAATGAAAGTAATTTATATGATGTCCGTTTAATTAGCGATATAGTCATTCTGAATAAGACTGAAACACTTTTTTAGCTGAAACTCTTTCAAGGTAAGAAACCCTTGTATCAATCTTAACTGGAATGACTATAGAACTCCGTTCCGCTTTCCTACGGAATACTACGCAAACGTGAACAAAAACTTCCTTCTTCTCTCCTGACTCCTGACTCCTGACTCCTAACTCCTAACTTCTAACTCTTGACATAAATATTACTAAAAATTATTTACATCCACATAGGAAAAGGATTTAATTCCTCTTCCGTTAAAGACTCTTTCAACCATCCCATTTTAACCGGAACATCATATAGTCTTCCTAACCCTAATCGCTTCCACATATGACGCATTCCTGGAACAATTACCTTAGCTACCCTCAACCCAACATCGCTACGAGTCTGGTCTAATACTAATAATTCCATATCATTTTTCTCGACAATTTCCTGACACAATTTAACATCTTCTAATAGATCGTCACTAGCTAATTGAAAATAATCACTACTTTTTTTGGAAATAACTTGATTATTAGGAACCAGATAAGGTTGATTAATTAAAGTTGCAGTTTGCCACCATTTAAGAGCTAATACATCAGCAGAAGGGGGATAATTCGTTGTTCCATCCTCCCTAAAAAATAGTACATTAGGCAATATTTGATTCGCCTCAGTTAACGCCCGACTAATAGCTATTTCTGGGTCAAAATGTGCTCCATATCCCAATACAATATCTTCTACTTCTCTATCCTTTCTCGAACTAATAGCAGCAAAACAAGGAATATTCAAATCGCTCGTAATATCTAACACCCATAAATCCCGATTCAGACTTTCATAATATTGTTTTAACTGCTGAAAATAAGGCTGTTCAAAACTGCCTAAATCTACTTGAGGTTTTGACAACCGATTATACCACCATAAAGCAACACAATCTCTTTCTACCAACTCCATAAACCCTTGTAAAATTGCCTCCTCTATCGTATTTCCTGCCGCACAACCATTAGAATCAGACCAACAATCTAATAAATCAGAAGAATCAGATTCAGGATAACCATAGTAACAGTAAGAAGTGGGTAAATATTTAAACTCTTGAGCAGTCAAAGACCATACAGGAGTCCAATCAATTACTCTCGTTTCATCAAAGGGTTCTGGTACTTTTTGAAACCACCCTTTACACTCAAAATTCCACTCTTTTCGATTTTGGTATTGTTCCTCACTAAAAATCATGCACTGATTTGGATGAATAGCTTTTTCTCCCAACTTTTCATAACTCCCTTGCTCCCTAATTTCATTTCCTTGAAACACCCCAGAATAACGTTCGATCGCCTCACAAAAACCGCTTGCTCTTGCTTGACTATCAGTTCTTCCTTTCCCCGCACTTCTACCACCCATATTTTGTCGTAAGCTATCTAAATTGTTGAAAACATTACGAAAATGATGTTTAGCAACATAAGTATGAAGTAATCCTTGACTGGGAATTTTAGCTAATTCTCGCACAACACCTGTAATCGGACTAATATGATGTTGATACTTTCTCAAAGTTTCTTCAGGAGAACAAAAACGATGTCCGCCATCAGCAGTAAAGGCTTTTTTTCTATGCCCTAAAACTACAGGTAAAGGTTGTTTATTAAATACATTTCCGCAGCTATGACATTGAGGACGTTTAACTAAAATGTGGTTTTGAGTTTGTAGAGTTAGATGGTCATAAGTAATCAGATTTCCTACTAATCTAGGATTGCCTTTTTGGATAATCCATTTAAAAATTTCCGTTGCAGCTATATTGAAAGTTGTTTGAATTGTTGCCTGAGAAAAACCAAGGGGAGGAGTTAAAAGTTTTGCTCCTTCCTTTTTTCTATTAATAAACTCTTCAATCGGTCGATTATCTCGCCAACGTTGGGCAAAACAATCCCAACATCCTGTTTGATTAGGTTGGAATAAAGGTCCGATCCAAGCAATAGTTCCTAATGGTTTGATTAACATCCAAGGAGTTTGAGAGGCTAAAGCTTGTTGATTAAATTCAGCTAAATCAGGATGGAGATAATCATCAGTCAAAATAATCGTTAAATCTCCTGATTCAGCCACTTGAATATGAAAAGAATTTAACAGAGAAATCAAATCTTCATCTGTGACTGAACCTAATGTTTTAACAGTAACTTTAGTAGATTGTAATTGATTATAAGCTTGAGACAGAGGAATCTGTAGATGATGACAAATAATAGCTAAATTAGACGGTAATAAATCATTCTTTTCTAATAGATACCCTTGTTTATGTAATTGAAACAGAGCTTGTTGGATTTTAATACTAAAATTCAGAATCTCTTGGAAAAAATTAGGATTTTCTTGTGTTAATTCTTGGTCTTGTAGAATTTCTAATTGCAAAATATCGATAATTTCATCAACATTTCGCTGACCATCAATTAACTGAACTAAACGATAATAAAGAGGGTCTTGTAAACAAACAGATTCTCTTTCAGATATGAAAAATACCGTATCCGGTTCCAGAGTTTCAACTAAGTAAGCAGGATTAAAATTAGGTTGATTGAGCATATTTATTATTTCAGTTATCAGTTATCAGTTATCAGTACCGACCACTGTTTTTGCAGCATGACCTAGGAAAGTCAGAGACTTTAAATCTCGAATTTTCTTTTTTATCCCCTTAAAAGGGGAGACTTGAAACCTTATTTATTGGTCAAATTTTCTTGCCAAAATAATTTTATTCTATAAGGGGAAGATTTATAGAACCCTTAACCGTATCTTTGCACGCGGTATGTACTTTTGGCTGTGCTTCTCAGTCTGAGCAAGTTGTGGAAATTCAGGAACTAGAATAGCAGAAAAAGCGGATGCGACCCCGCGACGGTTAGTCGCACTTGGTAGCGCACCAAGTAGGTTTAAATTTGCTCCCTACTCCCCTACTCCCCACACGAGGACACGGAGAGGGGGAGACACACCAGACACGGAGATAGGGAGATAGGGTTTCACTGACACGCAGGGTCACCGCGTCACCGCGTCCCCGCATCTCCGTGTCAAATCTTACACCCTCCCCCTACTCCCCTACTCCTCCTCTATTTTTAAATAGATCCCAAATGGGTTCTATATGGCGGTTGGACGAAGAATACAAAAATTTACATTGGGAAGTCAAAAATTGTGGTAAAATTTTTTTCATTATATTATTTTCGCTGTCAATGTTATATTGCGGTTGACCCATCTGAACCTGATGTTTCTCAGATAATTGAATACATTGGTATCGCTGAAATGACTGGTCTTTTTTGATGATTAAATAACAATTTGAGGAGGTATTAAACAATTAATAATTAATAATGAATAATGAATAATTACCTCTCCCTAAAAACGGATAGGATTGAATAAAAGGAAATTTTTTTCTTGTTTCTCCTTTAAAGGAGATGTTTTAAACCTTAATTATTCGGTAAGATTTATGACGCCTTTCGATTTAGATACTACTAATAATCAAAAATTACCTGGAGATGAAGTTCTATCCCCAAATTTATCTCAAGGGGAAAATTTTCAATACCAAATTCTTTTAGTGGAAGAAGATGATAACTCTCATCTCGGAATCAAAACAACAGTATATACAGGAACTAAAAAGTATTTAAAGGAAAAGTTGCCGGGAATTGGAAATGAAAAAATAGACAATTTTCCCCACGAGGGATTAGACATGAAGGCAGTGATGAAGTTTAAGAAAAAGAGCTTAGATGATAAGATGTTTATCAATCAATATCATGCCTTGCGGAGGCTTATGGCAGCTAGAAAATTATCTCAATTGATTGCCGAGACATGGCTCAGGGACGATCAAATAGAAGCAACTATTGATGAAAATAAATCATTAGTAGACCCAACAATTAGTAGTAACCAAGAGACAGAAATAAAAGCAGAGAAAATATTAGCATTAAAGATTATTAGGAAACTATTTCTGAGTGCTAATAGACCGCCAGATCGTACTAAGTCTGAATCTTCAGCAACTAAATCTGACCGTCAAATGATTATCAAGAAAAATCAAGAAAGTTGGCGAAATATCTGTTTGAATCTGTTGTTTTGTGGACAAGCTTATTACAAAAAAGGCGATCGATATATAGAAGTATTAAAGAGTCCCATTATTTCCACTTATGAAGCGTCTTGTTTCTTCAGTTTTCAGGTAGTTTGGAACAGCTTTGTAGGGACTGTGGAAGAAATTAAGCAGGTAGGAAAGAATCAACCCCCTTTCTACAGAGTGTTTATTCCTTATCCTCAACGTCCTAATGTAACAGAAAAGGCAGATTGTGATGAGGATGGACTATTTCAACCCATACTAACTGCTGATACAATCAAAAATTGGGCATATTCCCAGGATATAGTACGGAAACCAAAATCTACAGAATTCCCATTTGCAAAGAAAAAGTGGAACTCAAAAGACGGTATCCATATAGAATATGTTTCGCCACCCTATCCTTATTTACCAATGAGTTGTTGTTAAATTAAGCCTTAAAAAAATTAGCCGTAAGTAAGTACAGTAGTAAACTTCACTCGATCGCCTGACTATAATTTTGTCACTGTTAATGTTATATTACGATTGATCCTTCTGAACCTTATCTGACTCAGATAATTCAGTTTATTGGGTCTGACAATTTAATATTTGGCTCAGATGATCCAGACATGGATCGTTAGTCAGATATTGTTAAAAATGTTGTAGAGCTTCAGGAAAAGCTATTTCAGGAGATAGTGAAAAAGATTGTTTGGGATAATTCTGCTAGCTTTCTCGCTTTTATTGTGTACCATGACAATCTTACATTTACTTGAATTAGTTAACCCATTAATAGGAGTTAGAAAATAATGAGCATTTACACACCCAATTATATCCAAAGTCTTCAATTAAATTTATCTCTTCACGATCCAATAATCTCTTCTAGAAAGTATGATTTTGTTGAGAGGGACGATAATTATCAAAGGAATTATTTCCAGTTACTTGTATATACAGGCTATATTGAGGAGCTTCCTTGTGTAGATATGCCTAAAGATGATTTTATTTTATTATATGGAAGAAAAGAACATTTAACAAGTATAAAAGATCATGCATTCGCAGACTTGGTACAACCGTCAAATCTACCTACAATTGGGGCACAAGTTGATGAAGGATTTATAAGTCAAGAGAGTTTTAAGGATAAGGATAAAGTTACAAAAGAAATTGGGAATGGAATATATTCCACTGTTAGCTTTTTACTAAAATGTCGTCGCCTATCTCAAGTTCTAGCTTTTACATGGATAAATGAGAGTGACATTGATGACTGGCAAAAGAAGCAAAAGCAACAATTGATCAAAAAAATATTAGATGGCTACAATACTATTCCTTACCCTCAACAAGAAAAAGTTTTTTTTGTCAATAATAAAGGAGAAATAAAACCTATAAGACGCAGAATTGAAAATATCGAAACAGACAAAAAAAATTCAGGTTTGATAATTAGGCGTGATTCTCTGAGTTATAACTCAATAGCTTTATCCCTTTTATTTTCTGGACAAGCATATTATTACAACACGGAGAAGAATAAATGGGAGCAGATTTGCGATTCTATTTTGAGCAACTATGAAATTGTTTGGGAGCATGCATTAGAAATCTCCTGGGATACATTTTATGCTAATAGGATAGATCTTTCACAAGCAGGGTTAACACCAAGACCTCCTTATACAAAAATAAATATTGGTTATCCTCCAAGACCCGATGATTTTTCTCTTACACAAGATAAAATCAAAGGATGGGTAGAAGCAAAGGAAGAGTACCAGGAGAACAATGATTTCCCATTTTATCCTCAGGAGGGTTCTGCTGAGTGGGATAATCATACATTAAAGTATGTTGCTCCTCCCTATCCTTATTTACCACTGAGTACTTGTACTTAAACTAAACCTTAATAAAGCAAATAAGCCATAAAAAAGCACAATGTTAAACTTAACTTGGTCAGCTTATCTTATGGCTTATTAATTAAGAGCTTATGACAACTAACTATCATATTATCGAAAAAATTTATGAAAGTCCTAACTCCTTAGTCTATCGAGCTATCCTTGATCCAGATAATCAAACTATTATTCTCAAAATCCTCAAAGAAAACTACCCAACTCCTTCCGAACTAATTCGCTACAAACAAGAATATGAAATTACTCGTTCTTTAAATGTAGATAGTATTATAAAAGCTTACGATCTACAAAGATATGAGAATAGTTTAGCAATACTTCTAGAAGACTTCGGCGGTCAATCTCTAAAATTACTAATATCTCAATCTCAATTAAACTTAGAAAACTTTCTGACTATCGCCATCAAAACAACAGAAAGTCTAGCAGCAATTCATAAATCTAATATTATCCACAAAGACATTAACCCCTCAAATATTGTCTATAACCCCCAAACAAAACAACTAAAAATCATCGACTTTGGCATTTCTACCAGTTTATCCCAAGAATTTCTCACAGTCGTTCCCCCCAACCAACTAGAAGGAACCTTAGCATATATCGCCCCAGAACAAACAGGTAGAATGAACCGAGGTATAGATTATCGTAGCGACTTTTATTCCCTGGGAGTAACTTTCTATGAACTTTTAACTAATACAATACCTTTTGAAACCACCGACCCCATGGAATTAGTTCATTGTCATATTGCGCAACAACCGTTGCCAGTACATGAACTAATTCCCGATATTCCTCATTCTATCTCTAACATCATCAGCAAACTATTAGCAAAAACCCCAGAAAAAAGATATCAAAGCGCTTGGGGAATAAAAGCAGATCTAGAAACCTGTCTAGAGCAGTTCAATACTTTAGGAGAAATTTCAGACTTTCCTTTAGCAACTCAAGATATTTGTGAGAAATTTCAGATTCCTCAAAAACTCTATGGTCGAAAACAAGAAGTCGAGCAACTATTAACAACATTTGAAAAAGTCAGCCTTGGAACAATAGAATTAATCCTAATTTCTGGTTATTCAGGAATTGGCAAATCAGCATTAGTCAATGAAATTCACAAACCCATTACAAAAAAACGAGGACAATTTATAAGTGGAAAATTCGACCAATTGCAGAGAGATATTCCTTATTCAGCAATTTCTCAAGCATTTCAAGAATTAATTCGTAAACTGCTCAGTGAACCAGAAATCATCCTACAAAATTGGAAAAATCAAATATTAGAAGCTTTAGGAAATAACGGTCAAATTATTATTGATGTAATTCCCGAACTAGAAAAAATCATCGGTAAACAACCACAAGTTGAACAATTAGGAGCTAGTGAAAGTCAAAATAGATTTAATTTATTCTTTCAAAAATTTTTGAGTGTTTTCTGTAAAAAACAACATCCTTTAGTAATCTTTATTGACGATCTACAATGGGCAGATTTATCATCTCTGAACTTAATTGAGCAATTAATTGTAGATCCAGACAATCAATATTTTCTTTTAATAGGAGCATATAGAGATAATGAAGTTAGTCCTACCCATCCTCTAGTACGGACTTTAGAGAAAATTAAGACTGCACAAGTACCAGTATCGGAAATTACTCTTGAGTCCTTAAAAATTAATCATATTAATCAATTAATTGCCGATACACTCAAATGCTCCACAGAAATTACCAAACCTTTAGCGGAATTAGTTGCCAAAAAAACAGGAGGCAATCCATTTTTTATGACTCAACTGCTTGATTCTTTATATCAAGAAAATTTATTAGTCTTTAATTCTCATAAGCAACAAGATAATCGACAAAGTTATTGGCAATGGGATATAGAAGAAATTGAAAGAGTTTCTATTACTGATAATGTAGTTGAATTGATGGTGGGTAAAATTGAAAAATTAGATAAGAAAACTCAACAAGTGCTCAAATTAGCAGCTTGTATCGGCAATAAATTTAATTTAGAAATTCTGGCTATCGTTAATAATAAATCTCAAACAGTAACAGCTAATGAATTACAATCTGCTTTACATGAAGGGCTGATTTTACCGCTAAAAAATAACTATAAAGTTCCTTTACTATGGAATCCTGAAGATTTATCAAATCACCTCTCGCAAAACTATTTTGAATCCTCAAAATATATCCCCTACAAATTTTCACATGACCGAGTACAACAAGCAGCTTATTCTCTGATTCCAGCAGCAGAAAAAAAGCAAGTGCATCTACAAATAGGTCGTCTACTGTTGAAAAATCTTGAAGAAGATGAGTTACAGAATAAGATTTTTGATGTTGTCAATCAACTTAATCAAGGGTCTAGTTTAATTGCCGAACAATGGGAAAAAGATGAGTTAGCTAAATTAAATCTTCAGGCAGGTAAAAAAGCAAAAGCTGCAACAGCTTATGAAACAGCATTGGAATATTTAGAGATTAGCGGAAAATTATTAGCAGAAAATAGTTGGGAAAAATGGTACAAATTAACACTAGAAGTTCAAGTAGAAACCTTAGAAGCTTTGTACTTAAATTCTAAGTGGAAACAAGTTGAAAAAACATCTACAACCATTCTCGAAAAAGCAAATAATATTCTTGATGAAGTCAAGGTTTATGAGTTACTAATCTTGTCTAACTATGCTCAGTTTCAGCCACAAAAATCTATAGATAATGCTTTAAAATTTTTAGAACAAATCGGAATAAAAATCTCTCAAGAATTTCTTAGCCATAGTGCAATAAAAAATAGGATTGAACAACAACAGAAATCTTTAAAGTTTCTATTAAAAGGAAAAAACATTGAAGATTTAGCCAATCTGCCCAAAATGACTGATCCCTATAAATTAGCAGCTTTCTCCATCATGGAGTCAGTTGGGAATGCAATGGGGACAACAAATTTTTCTCTTCAGATTGAAACAGTCTTAACTCAGTTGAATATCTGTTTAAAATATAATCATCCTCCTGGAGCTGCCATTACTTATTCTTTATATGGAATACTTCTGTGTACAGTAATAAAAGATATTGATTCTGGATATAGATTTGGAGAACTTTCCCTCAAATTATTAGAAAAAGATAATATTCCCAAATTAGAGCCTATAATTATCCATAACTATTACGGATGTATGTGGTATTGGAAAGAATGGCTCAATGAAAAAGTGTCACAAGAAAAGTTACTGAATATTTTACAAAAATATACAAATAGAGGAAACAACGAGTATGTTTGTTATCTGGCTATGGACTATTGCCTGATCAAGTTTTTTGGGGGATGTAATTTAGAACAACTTGAACAAGACTATAGAAAATACACTCAGTTGATCGCAAAAACTTCTCAAGAATATTCTATAAATTTTATCGAAATATGTGAAAATATTACTGTAAACTTGATCGGCACAAAGGAAAACAAATATTATCTGTTAATTGGGAACTCTCAAAATGAAGAAAATATATTTGTAGAAAAATATATTAATCAAGAAAACCAATGGCTACTATTAATTTACTATTTAGGAAAAACGTTAATTTTATACTTCTTAAAAGATTATCTTCATGCTTTTAAGCATAGTCAATCTTCAGATAAATATGTGGTGAAAGTTTTAGGACTTTTATGTACCCCACAGCACAATTTTTACTATTCTCTTGTTTGTCTTGCTCATCACAATAATTGCGACACAGAACAGCGAAAAGAATTACTAGAACAAGTAGAAAAAAATCAAGAGGACATGAAAATATGGGCTGGACATTGCCCAGAAAATTTCCAGCATAAATACAATTTAGTAGAAGCAGAAAAAGCAAGAATATTAGGACAAACTTTACAAGCACAAGAACTGTACGATCGCGCCATTCAAGGAGCAAAAAAATATGAATTTATCCATGAAGAAGCTTTAGCTTACGAACGAGCAGCAGAATTTTATCTCGCCCTTGAAAGAAAAGAAATAGGTCAACTTTACCTTAAAAATGCCCATCATTGTTACATTCGTTGGGGGGCAAAAGCAAAAGTCAAACAATTAGAAGAGGAATATCCCCAATATTTATTAAGAGTAGTAAATAAAAGTAAATTAAAAGGTATTAGTACAACTCTTTCTACCTCTAATACTGATGGAGAAATTCTCGACTTAACCACAGTAATGAAATCATCTCAAGCAATTTCTGGTGAAATTAAGCTCGAAAATCTCCTGTACAACTTAATGAAAATTACCATCGAAAACGCTGGAGCACAAACAGGATTTTTAATTCTCTACCATCAAGGAAATTGGGCGATCGAAGCTCAAGGAAAAATAGATAACGACGAAGTAACAATTTTACAATCTATTCCCATCGAATCTATAGACCCCCAAACATCAATTCCCATATTACCAACCACCATTATTAACTATGTAATTCGCAGCCAAGAAAATATTGTACTCAACGACGCAGCTAAGAAAGGACAATTTATTAATGACCCTTATATTATCGCCACAAAAAGTAAATCAATTCTCTGTACTCCCCTAATTAATCAAAGTCAATTAAGCGGAATAGTTTACTTAGAAAATAATTTAACCACAAATACATTCACCTCAGAAAGAGTCAAACTATTAAATATTTTATCTGCTCAAGCAGCAATTTCCATCGACAATTCCCGACTTTATCAAACCCTAGAACAAAGAGTAGAAGAACGCACAAAAGAACTATCACAAACCTTAGACGTTCTCAAAGCAACTCAAGCAGAACTAATCTTTGAAAATGAACTACTAAAAACTGGCAAACCTGCCTCTAATTTTAACTATAAAGTAGGTGGAAGTTTGCCGATGAATGCCCCTACTTATGTAGTCCGGCAAGCCGATCGCACCCTCTATCAAGCCTTAAAACAAGGTGATTTTTGTTATATTTTGAATGCCCGACAAATGGGAAAATCTAGTCTCATGGTCAGAATGATCCACCATCTCAACCATGAAGGACATCATTGTGCTGCAATAGATTTAACTCAAATTGGTAGTGAAAATGTGACCGTAGAGCAATGGTATAAAGGATTAGCAGTAGATCTATTGCGCAGTTTTCGCTTAATGAAAAAATTTAACTTAATCAAATTAAAAACTTGGTGGAACGACAGATTAGATATTTCTCCCGTACAAAGATTAAGTCAATTTATTGAAGATATTTTATTAGTTGAACTGAATAATGAGAACGATAAATCTATCAAAAAAGTCTTCATTTTTCTGGATGAAGTTGATACAATTTTAAGCTTAAAATTTCCAGTCAATGACTTTTTTGCCCTGATACGCTCTTGCTACAATAAACGAACCATCGATCCAGAGTCTAGATGTCAGAATCTCACCTTTGCTTTTTTTGGAGTCGCAACTCCTTCAGAATTAATGACTGATATTAGGAAAACACCTTTTAATATTGGTCAAGCAGTTGAACTAGAAAGCTTCAAAACACATGAAGCACAACCTTTATTATATGGAATAACAGAAAAAGTTAGTAATCCTCAAACCATGCTCCAAGAAATATTAAACTGGACCGGAGGACAGCCTTTTTTAACTCAAAAATTATGTCAGTTAATTCGTAATTCAGAAATACCAATTCCCATCAATGGTGAAACCGAATGGATAGAAAACTTAGTACAAGAAAAAATCATAAAAAATTGGGAAGCTCAAGATGAACCAGAACATTTAAAAACCATTCGCGATCGCATTTTTCATAGTGAAAATAGAAGACAAATGCTCGAAATTTATCAACAATTATTGGAGCAAAAAGAGATAATTAGAACGAACATTCCAGAAGAAAAAGAATTATGTTTATCAGGACTGGCAATTAAGCAAAATGAGTTGCTGAAAATTCATAACCGCATTTATGAATTAGTGTTTAATCGTAGTTGGACAGAAAAAAATTTGCTGGAACTTTAGGAATTAGGAGTTAGGAGGGAAGGAAGAAGCAAGAAGCAAGAAGGATGAGGAAAAGGAGAAAGTTGTTTAATACTGAATTTTGCCCCCCTAACCCCCCAATTCTGGGAGGAATAAGAATCCATTAGGCAGATGTCAAATTTACACTTCATAGCCTTATTGTGCCCCCCTAACCCCCCAATTCTGGGGGGAACAAGAATCCATTAGCTGGTAAAAGTCCCTCAATTTTGGGGGATTTAGGGGGCGAGTGATGTAGCATATTGGACTTCTCAGACAACCTCTTAGAGAAAATATCTGCCACAGTAGTGAACTGACACATCTTAAATGTTGCATTAGAAAAAAATCGTCAAACCTTGCTATAACAAGAATTATACTAAAAAATCTAATGCACAGTTTTAGCTGTGTCGGCCTACTACACGCTAATTTTTTTTAATATTATCTATGCTCAACGGATACAAAATTATAGATGCAGACTCCCACGTTATCGAACCTCCCCAGATGTGGGCAAAATACCTCGAACCTCAATTTCAAGATTTTGCCCCCTCCCTGGACATGAAAATTAAAGGGGAACCCATCAACGAAAAAGTCTCCCAACAAGTAGAAAAAGAGGGAAATAGGCAGATGATGGAAGCTCATCCCCATGCTTATTTAAACCACTACGATGTTGAATCTCACGTCCAAGAAATGGTATTGATGGGAATAGATATTGCCTTTATTTATCCCACTTCTGGACTGTGGTTATTTGCGATCGATACTTTGCCGCCAGAAGTCATCGGTGCTTTTACCCATGCCTACAATACATGGCTTTACGAAGAATTTTGTAGCTACGACCCCAGTCGGTTAAAAGGAGTAGGGGCAATGAATCTCCATGACCCCCAGGAGATGATAAAAGAGCTACACCGAATTGTAAATTTTGGCTGGAAGGCAGTTTTTTTACGCCCTAACCCCGTCAAAGGCAGAATTTTGAGCGATTTAGAATACGAACCCTTTTGGAGCGCTTGCGAAGAATTAGACATAGCTGTAGGCATTCACGAAGCAACCCACGGTCGCTTACCAACCACAGGAGCAGATAGATTCAATAGTCGTTTTGCCCTCCATGCTTGTTCTCACCCCATGGAACAGATGATGGCCATGTTGGCTTTAATTGAAGGAGGAGTATTAGAGCGTCATCCCAAGCTGAGGGTAGGGTTTCTAGAGTCTGGTTGTGGTTGGCTTCCCTATTGGTTATGGCGGTTGGATGAAGAGTATAGAAATTTACATTGGGAAGTCAAAGATATGGTAAAATTGCAGCCTTCAGAGTATTTTCGCCGTCAATGTTACATTGCCGTTGACCCATCTGAATCTTATCTGACTCAAATTATTGAATACATTGGTTCTGACAATTTAATATTTGGTTCAGACTATCCCCACATGGATCATCAGCCAGATATTGTGAAAAATATTGTAGAGCTTGAGAAAAATTTATCTCAGGAGATAGTGAACAAAATTGTTTGGGATAATCCTAAATGTTTCTATAAAGTTTGAGTTGAAATGTGCAGGTTTCAATTTGTTAGGATATAATCTAGGTAATTTTCTTTTTTTTTGCAGAACTTGCATCATTCAACTAAAAATTTCATACTCTATTAGAGAAAAGATTTTTTAACTTTAATAAAACACTATCAGGTAGGTTGCACTATGGTATTATCGCCCGAAAATTTGCGTGTAAATAACCAGGAAAAGTCTTCAGAGCTAGCTGAAAAAAAGTTGTTAGAAAATTCAAACTCTGACAAACTATTTCAAGGTTCAGTGCTTCGACATATGCTGACTCGAACAAAGATGGTTTCTCAAATTATTTCCTATATTTGGTTATATGCGGAATCAGACCCTTTGGCAAAACAAGCTAAACACTGGTTTCAAAATCCTACAAAAAATTTTGATAAATTAGAAAACCCTACTCCTGCAGATAAATTACCTTCTTTGGCAAAATTAATGGGTGCCAAACCTCAAGACCAGACCATATACGGTGAATTCTTGAGTAAAGTTTTTGCTGATGTATTGGATGAAAGCGAAAGTCTATATATCTTTCCAATTTTCAATAAGCATGATATTGAGTCTGGCATAGTAGTATTTAAAACTGATGCTACTACTTTTAATGGGTCTGTTCAAGATCCTAACCCAAATAGTCCTAATGTTTTGACAGTAATGATTGCCTTTCCACCTTGCCCACAATTTAGTGCAGCAACAGTCACAAGAGAAGAATTATCAAATTGGTTCAAAGACCGAGATAGTAGTAACTATACACCTCCTAATTCACATATTCCTTGCTGTACTCCTTGTTAATAAATAGAACTGAGCAAAAATTTGGGTTTAAAGTCCTATTTCCACAGGCCAAAAAGAACATCTAACCACAATACTTTAATAATCTCTCATTAACCAAACACAGTTTTAATGGGAGATTCTTTGCTTTATTGGCTTTTAACTAGACTTGCTTATAGTTGTTCCCTTCCCTATTACCTATGGCAACTAGATGAAGAATGTGCTAGATTAATATCGTCAGGAACTCCATAGCGAAAATTCAACAATCCTCTGTTGTCACCTAAGCACAACATAGGGAGTATGTCAATCTTTTAATCAATTTATCCCAAAAATAAATACATCATGCAAAGAATAACATACGCACAGCTTCATACATTCTGTCATCTACAATCTCGCTCACCTAACGATTTACGAGCAGTCACTAAGAAAATTTCCCAGCTTGTTGCAAAATCCTGGCTGCCAAAGGGAGAAAATATCAGGAAAATATTTCTATCTCGAGACTCCGAAAAAATCTTGAAAATGTTTAAGAAGAAAGGTATTAATACAGAAATTTTTGGACTTTCCTTAAAAGTCTCTATAGATACAGATACCTTTACAGGGTATCTTGAAGAGACACGCGATAACCAACCAGTATTTAACTTGGTAATATCATATCCTCCAAAACCTAGTGAGTTTAACCTCTCAGATAAAGAGCTAGAAGAGTGGGTTAAAAATGACGATAGCAACCAATTTGTTCCTGATAATCTCTATATACCAGTTACTTTTTGACATACTCCCGACCTTGTGCATAGCGCGACAACGCGGGATTCTTCAGTCATAAAAAAAATGACCGCTATTTTGACAGAGGTGATGTCCTCCCCCTGTGTTGACCTTGACAATAACAAAATACCTCCTAGCTTGTCAAGGGTATAGGAAGGTTTTATTTGTGGAGGTATCTGATTCTTGGCCCTGGCTTTCCCATAGGACGCTCCCCTAATAGCTGTCGCTAGGCTCCGACAACGGGATAGCGCGGTACTTCCCGTCAGGGCTTGTAACTGTTGGCTAAAATCTGGTATTATTTATAAAAAATTGCGAACACTGCAATTTTAGCTGTGATTGCTCCGCAACGCTAGCGCGAACGAGACTTAAATGCAGCGTTAAATTTAGCTATGGCGGTCAGTTTGCTCCGCAACGCTAGCGCGAACGACCGTGACAGCTTGTGGACTGGACAGACACCGACGTTGCCAGGTAGAAGCAGGAATAGAACAGATTATTTATAGAAAATCATAGATTTATATAGATAATCATAGGTTTCTAAGAACGGAAGTTAAATATACTAAACTAGACAAAAAAACAAGTAGACATCTCCAAAAAGTAGAAATATAATCTTGGGCAATTGAAAAATCAAGATTTGAGTACTTTTTTCTGAGATGTCTATCTTTTTCAAGATAGCATTTTCCAATAACTTGGTAGAGTTCCCACTTGATTATTCCTTGCTCATTTAATGCAAGCTAGTTTAATAACTTGAATACTTAATTATAAATAATAATATCAGATTTTTGAGATGTTAAATAGATATAAAATTCTTGACGCAGATGCTCATACTATAGAGCCACTTGATATTTGGCAAAAGTATCTTAATCCAGGATTTAAAAGTTTTGCTCCTTTGCCCGATCTGACAATTAAAGGTACGAAAATATATCATAAGATTTCTAATCAAGTTCAAGGTAAACTTTCTTTACCCAATAACTTTGATGCAGAATCTCAAGTCAGGGCAATGAAACAAATGGGAATTGATCTATCATTGATTTATCCAACTTATGGATTATGGCTTTTGGCCGTTGATACAATGACCCCTCAACTGGCTCAAGAGTTCGTTCTCGCCTATAATAACTGGTTACGAGACTTTTGTAGCTATGATCCGGAAATCCTCAGAGGAGTAGGAATAGTTAATCTTCATAATCCTGAAGATATGGTGCCAGAATTAAATCGGATAGCAAAGTTTGGCTGGAAAAGTGTCTGTGTATTACCTAACCCAGTTAAAGGGCGACTACTGAGCGATAGTGCTTATGAATCATTTTGGTCAGAGTGTGAGCAATTAGGAATAGCGGTTGGTATTCATACTGCTGCTCATTGTTGTCTACCAGCTACTGGAGCAGACAGATTTGATAGCCATTTTTCAATACACGCTTGCGCTCATCCGATGGAGCAAATGATGGCATTGTTAGCATTAATTGAAGGAGGAGTATTAGAACGCTATCCTAAGCTTAGGGTAGGTTTTCTAGAGTCTGGTTGTGGCTGGTTACTTTACTGGTTATGGCGATTAGATCAAGAGTATGAGGAACTTTATTGGGAGGTGAAAGACAATGTCAAAATGAAACCTTCAGAATATTTTCGTCGCCAGTGTTTTATAGAGATAGACCCTTCTGAACCCTATATTTCTGATATTATCTCATACATTGGTGAAAATAACTTGATTTTTGGATCTGATTATCCTCACCTCGATCACGATCCCAATGTTGTTAACAAAGCTGTAGCATTAGAGGAACAGCTTTCTCCAGAAATTGTGAAAAAGATTTTTTGGGATAACTCCCTTCGTTTCTATGGCATAGAAGAATGATTGATTCCAAGACTAACTACCAGATTATTGCTAAAGTTTACGAAAGTGATAATTCATTGATTTATCGAGCTATCCTCAAGCCAGATAATCAAGCTATTATTCTCAAAATTCTTAAAGAAAACTATCCTACTCCCTCCCAACTTACCTACTATAGACAGGAATATGAAATTCTTCGTTCCTTGAATGTTAATACTATTATTAAAGCTTACGATTTACAAAGATACGAAAATACTTTAGCAATACTCTTAGAAGACTTTGGTGGTGAATCTCTAAAATTATTAATATCTCAAAGTCAATTAAACTTAGAAAACTTTCTGACTATTGCTATTAAAACAACAGAAAGTTTGGCTGCAATTCATCAAGCTAATATCATCCACAAAGACATTAACCCTGCCAATATTGTCTATCATTCCCAAACAGGACAACTAAAAATCATCGACTTTGGCATTTCTACCCGTTTATCCCAAGAATTTCTCACAGTTCTTCTCCCCCATCAACTAGAAGGAACTTTAGCATATATCGCCCCAGAACAAACAGGTAGAATGAACCGAGGTATAGATTATCGTAGCGACTTTTATTCCCTGGGGGTAACTTTCTATGAACTCTTAACCAATAAACTACCTTTTGAAACAACAGACCCCATGGAGTTAGTTCATTGTCATATTGCACAACAACCATTACCAGTACATGAACTAATTCCCAATATTCCTCATTCTGTGTCTAATATAGTCAGTAAATTATTAGCAAAAATTCCAGAGGAAAGATATCAAAGTGCTTGGGGAATTAAAGCAGATCTAGAAACCTGTCTAGAGAAATTAAAGACTTTAGGAGAAATTCCAGATTTTCCAATAGCTACTCAAGATATTTGTGAGAAGTTTCAAATTCCTCAAAAACTCTATGGTAGAGAACAGGAAATTAATCAACTGTTAACAGCATTCGAGCAAGTAAGTCTTGGAAAAACTGGAATGATTTTGATTTCTGGTTATTCAGGAATTGGTAAATCTGCTTTAGTCAATGAAATTCACAAACCTATTACAAAGCAACGGGGAGAATTTGTTAGTGGTAAATTTGACCAATTGCAGAGAGATATTCCTTATTCAGCAATTTCTCAGGCATTTAAAGAGTTAATTCGTAAACTGCTAAGTGAACCAGAAATAACCCTACAAACTTGGAAAAATAAATTATTAGAAGCTCTAGGAAATAACGGTAAAATTATTATTGATGTAATTCCTGAAGTTGAAAAAATTATCGGTCAACAACCACAAGTAGAACAACTAGGTGCTGCTGAAAGTCAAAATAGATTTAATTTCTTATTTCAAAAATTCCTGAGTATTTTTTGTCAAAAAGAACATCCTCTAGTTATCTTTATTGACGATTTACAATGGGCAGATTTACCATCTCTAAATTTAATTGAGCAATTAATTGTAGATCCTGACAACCAATATTTTCTTTTAATAGGAGCATATCGAGATAATGAAGTTAATTCGACTCACCCTCTAGTATGTACTTTAGAAAAAATCAAGCAAGGGAAAGTACCAGTTAATGAAATTACCCTTTACCCCTTAAAAATTAATCATATTAATCAATTAACCGCTGAAACTCTAAATTGCTCCACAGAAATTACTAAACCTTTAGCTGAATTAGTTGCCAAAAAAACAGCAGGCAATCCATTTTTTCTGACCCAACTACTTAATTATTTATATCAAGAAAGTTTCTTAGCATTTAAACCAGAGCAATCTCCTAGTTACTGGCAATGGGATCTAGAAGAAATTGAGAGAGTATCTATAACTGATAATGTAGTTGAGTTGATGGTCAGAAAAATTGAAAAGTTAGATGAAAAAACTCAACAAGTTCTTAAATTAGCAGCTTGTATTGGCAACAAATTTAATTTAGAAATTCTGGCGTTCGTCAATAATAAATCTCAAATAATAACAGCTCAAGAAATACAGTCAGCTCTAGATGAAGGTTTAATAATTCCTCTAGACAATAGTTATAAAGTTCCTCTGCTTTGGAGTTCAGAAGAATTATCAAATAATAACTCAGACATCTCATCTCAGAATTATACATATATTCCCTACAAATTTTTACATGACCGAGTACAACAAGCAGCTTATTCTTTAATACCAGAAGCAGAAAAAAAGCAGGTTCATCTACAAGTAGGTCGTTTGCTACTAAAAAATATTCAAGAGAATGAATTACAGAATAATATTTTTGATATTGTTAATCAACTGAACGAAGGTTGGGAGTTAATTACTGAGCAATTAGAAAAAGATGAGTTAGCTAAATTAAATCTTCAAGCGGGAAAAAAAGCTAAAGCATCGACTGCTTATGAACCTGCCCTTAAATATTTGGAATTAGGATTAGAATTATTAAAGATTAATAGTTGGGAAAATAACTATCAACTGACCCTAGAACTTCATTTAGAAACATTAGAAGCTCTTTACTTAAATGGCAAATTAGAACTGGCTCAAAATATTGATACTATTGTTATCGAAAAATCGAATAAAGTCCTTGATAAAGTTAAAGTATATGAGCTAAAAATCAACTATCACAGGTCTCAACTTCAACTAGAATTAGCCATAGATAGCGGATTAGAAATTTTAAAACTACTGGGATTAACTTTGCCAAAAAAACCAGGGAAAATGAAGATTTTAGCTAAACATTTTCAGGTAAAATCACTCCTAAGAAAGACACGGATTGAAGATTTAGCCGATCTGCCACAAATAAAAGATCCTAATCAACTTGCCGCTGTAAATATTTTATCAGCTCTTTATTCTCCTGCCTACTCAACAAATCAAAATTTATTTTATTTGATTATTCTAAATCTACTTTATATTCATATCAAATATGGAAATTCTGAGTTTGCTTCTGTTGCATACATTGGGTATGCTTCTCGCTTATGTGAGACAGTAGAGAACATTGATTTGGGCTATCGGTTTGGTCAATTATCTTTAAAACTATCAGATAGATTAACACTACAATCATTAAAACCTATAGTTTTACATATGTTTTATGGTTTTGTTAAATACTGGAAAAATAATGCTAGTAAAGAACTAAAACCTTTGGTTGAAGTGGTTCAAACTGGACTTGAGTATGGAGAAATAGCATATAGTGGCTATGCTGCTGCAAACTATTGTTATATCTCACTATTTTACGGTGGAGAAAATTTACAATCTATTCAAAAAAAAATTAATGAATATATATCCTTGTTTGCCAAGTATAAGGATAAGTATGGAAATGATTTATTTATTTTTTGCGGGGAATTTTGTTCAGATTTAATCAATATTAATTCAGATGACAATACTTTTACTGAAAAAAGTCAAAAAGATTATGGTTATGATATGGATTTTTATATAAACAATCAATTATATCTTTTAATTCTTTTTGCTGCAATTTTTGAAAATATTAAATTTTATTTTTTAAAATGTTATGTAAAAGCCATTGAATATAGCAATTTATGTGAAAAATATCAAGCTTTTGGCTCTAGTGTGAACTTAATACCTCAGTGCAATTTTTATGAATCTCTTACTCTTTTAGCTGTGGCTTTAGAGAGCAATAAAAATCTACAGAAAAAAAAAATCTTAAAAAAAGTATTTATCAATCAAAAAAAAATGAAAAAATGGGCACAAAAAGCCCCTATAAATTATCAAAATAAATATGATTTAGTAGAAGCAGAAAAAGCACGAGTACTCAGACAAACTTTCCAAGCACAAGAATTTTATGAAAAAGCTATTCAAGGAGCAAAAAAAAATGAATTTATCCACGAAGAAGCCTTAGCTTACGAACGAGCAGCAGAATTTTATCTCGCCCTTGGTAGAGAAGAAATCGGTCAACTTTACCTTAGAAATGCCTATCATTGTTATAACAATTGGGGCGCTAAAGCGAAAGTCAAACAATTAGAATCAGAATATCCTCAATATTTTATTAGAGTAACAAATCAAAGCACATCTAAAAGTCTTAATACAACCAGTTCTATAAGTGGTAATGATGGAGAAATTCTCGACTTAACTACTGTTATTAAAGCATCTCAAACAATTTATGGTGAAATCAAACTGGAAAAACTCCTCAACAATTTAATGAAAATTGCCATTGAAAATGCCGGGGCACAAAAAGGCTTTTTAATTCTGAATAATGAAGGTAATTGGTTGATAGAAGCTCAAGGAAAAATAGATAGCGACGAAGTAACAATATCACAATCTATTCCGATAGAATTTGTAGACCCAGAAACATCAATTCCTATTTTACCAACCACCATTATTAACTATGTAATTCACACTCAAGAAAATATTGTTCTTAGTGATGCACTCCAGGAAGGACAATTTATTGATGACCCTTATATCATCGCCACACAAAGTAAATCTATTCTCTGTACTCCCTTAATTAATCAAGGTAAATTAAGAGGAATTATTTATTTAGAGAATAATTTAACCACAGAAGCATTTACCTCAAAACGAGTCGAACTTTTAAATATACTGTCTGCTCAAGCTGCTATCTCTATTAACAATTCAAGACTTTACGCCAAGGTTAGGGAAAATGAAAGCAGGTTAGCTCAATTTTTGGACGCGATGCCAGTAGGTGTGGCAATTATAGATGCTTCCGGTCATCCCTACTACTTTAACCAAGTTGCCAAGGAATTATTAGGTAAAGGAGTAGTATCAGATATCACATCAGAACAAATAGCTTCAACCTATCAGCTTTATCAAACAAGCACGGGTCAAGAATACCAATCACACGAGCTACCTATTACCCGCGCTCTACAAGGTGAAAGTATGATGACGGAAGATGTAGAGGTTCGCCAAGGTAACAAGGTAATTCCTTTAGAAAATTTTTCTACCCCTGTTTATGACGAACAAGGAAAAATTATTTATGCTATTGGTTCTTTTATAGATATCACAGAACGAAAAAAAGCTGAAGCTGATCGCCAACGTTTTACTAATGAACTATTTGAACTTAATAAAGCTTACGAACGCTTTATTCCTAATCAGTTTCTCCAACTTTTGGATAAAGAAAGCATTGTTGATGTAGAATTGGGCGACCAAGTACAATTAGAAATGTCAGTTTTATTTTCTGATGTTCGTAATTTTACTACCATGTCAGAAGCGATGACTCCCGAAGAAAATTTTCGCTTTATTAATTCCTTTTTATCTAGGATGGAACCAGCAATTTTAGATAATCAAGGTTTCATTGATAAGTATATCGGCGATGCAATTATGGCTTTATTTTCTGGAAGTGCCGATAATGCAGTGAAAGCTGGTATTTCTATGCTCAAGCGACTTACTAAGTATAATCAAGAGCGTGCTAATTCTGGCGATCCTCCTATTGGTATCGGTGTCGGTATTAATACCGGTCTTTTGATGTTGGGTACTGTCGGTGGCGAAAATCGTATGGATGGTACTGTGATTAGCGATGCCGTAAATTTGGCTGCTCGGGTGGAAAGTTTGACTAAAAATTATGGAGCGTCGTTGTTAATTACGGAACAGACTTTTTCACGACTAAAACAACCAAGTGACTATGCTATTCGCTCTATAGATACGGTTAAAGTGAAGGGGAAATCGCAAAAAGTAACTGTTTATGAAGTTTTCGATACAGATCCGCCTGTAGTTAAAGAAGGTAAACTCAAGACTCTAGCAAAATTTACAGAAGCTATATCGCTTTACAACTCTGGTCAGTCATTGGAAGCAGGACGACTATTTGCAGAATGCTTGAAAATGAATCCAAGCGATCGAGTTGCTCAAATATACTTGCAACGTTTCTTTGTGCCTTGAAGAAGCAAGAAGGAAGAAGGAAGAAGGAAGAAGGAAGAAGGCAGAAGGCAGAAGACAGAAGGGAAAATTGCATGGGGATATTCTTTGACACGCCACTTTGTGTCTACAAACCCCACAAAATTTTAAGCACCGTGTAGACAGTCGGGTATTAAACTCGCCACAGAAAATATAAATAAAGTTAGTCCATTAGATATTTCCAATTACAGCAGTTTTCATTTGGGTAGACCACAGTAGAAATCTCCAGAAAAGAGGGAGTAGGTAGCTTTGCTGTAGGCAGTAGGGAACCCACCCCTAACCCCTCCCAGGAGGGGAAGAATTGATAATTTCTGTACGATATAGATATTGATTTTTTATTATTACCAGATGTCTAGTAGGAATGTTCCATGGAATGTCTCTACAACGTTTGATGTGTGAAGATGTGGTTCATCAATTTGAAAAGCGCTGTAATAAAAAATAAAATCGATTATCGCACAGAAATTATCAATGATTTCCACCTACTCCCTCTTTTGGAAGAAATGTCTATTTTGTGATGAAAGATTTCAAGAAACCTCACTATGACTAATCACCCAACTCATTAAATTTTGCCACTCAGAAGTTTTAGCCAATTTATCGGCATCTAAATCATCCCCTACATTCTCAGAAAATACTGTAAAACTGTCAATCCAATTAATTACTGTTCCCACAGGTAAAAAAGGAGAGTATTTCCAAGACCTTTGTAAATATTCCACCATTTCAGAATAGAAACCCGTATAGTACAAATACCACGAACTCCAGACCAAAGTATTATAGCGCACTTGTTTTTCCAACAACTGAACCTCCAAAGGTAAAGACTCCGACGCAAAAAATTTATCCAAAACCCGATTAATAGACCGCGCCTGAGATATTCCATCTCGCATAGTATTCCGGTCATGCTGGCGATAACAAACAGTAGATTCTCGCAACCAGTCGGCCTCACAACCCTGCAAAGCCAAACGTAAAACTAAATCAACATCCTCCGCATGACCTAATCCTGCTTCAAAACTTCCCACCTGTTGCAACCAATCTCGCCGAAACATCAAAGTACCCATTGTGCCTATTGGTTTCCATCGCAACCACCCCTCCAAATCTAATTTCGGCACATAATCCCAAGGTTTCTCATCTTTAATAGTTTCACCACCCTGATTCACTCTGCGCCACCCACTGTGAACAATTCCCAAATTCGGTTGCGCATCAAATACCCCCACCTGAGCGGTCAGTTTATTTGATAGAAAAAAATCATCTGCATCCAGAAAAGCAATTAACTCTCCCTGCGCCAGATCTATACCATGATTTCTCGCTGCTGAAACTCCCTGATTTTCTTGATATACATAACGGATAGCCTCAACATAAGGTTCCAAGACCAAACGGGTATTGTCTGTGGAGCCATCATCAATCACAATTATTTCATAAGATTGATAAGTTTGAGCCAAAACACTTTCTATGGCCTGATAAATATAGCGATCGCCGTTGTAAACGGGTATAATTACGCTTACCCGTGGAGTTGTAGTAGTTGACATGAATTTATTTAGTGGTAGTTCTTAGGTCTTAGGTTGTAGGTTTTAGGTGGAAATTCAAGAGGGAACACTGGATATTGTAGAGACTTTCCATGGAAAGTTTCTATATTCTTTGAGAATTACAGCAAGTTCAAAAAATGGTAGTGGTGCATTGTAATGATATAGCAAGTGGGAGCATCTTGCTCCCGTTCTAATTATTCTTGTCACGGTACAGACAGTGGGAGCATCTTGCTCCCGTTCTCAGTTTTCCTGATCTTCACCTACCATTACTGATGTTGATGATTTAAGGTATGATATCATGTGTGGATAATTAGAGATAGAACTCTCTGGACTTACGCACGGACACTAAATCCAGTGAGGGCGAATGCCATTTCCTAACGGAATGCTCCGCAAACGCCCCTACATATGGCGTTTGAAAGATGGATTTGCGTAAGTCCTGACTCCTGACTCCTGACTCCTGACTCCTAACTCCTAACTGCTACACGAGGTAGTCGATGCTTGAAACTACAAAGAATTTCCCAGGAAATAGTCCCTAAAGTATTTGCCCAGTCTTCAGCAGAAATTTGATACTTACCTTGCTCCCCCAATAAAGTGACTACCTCACCTGTTTCTAGATCGGGAATAGCACTCACATCTAACATCAATTGATCCATAGTAATAGCTCCCACTTGAGGAATCAATTTATCGCGCACAATAACTTTCATTTTATTAGAAAGGTTACGAGGTACACCGTCAGCATAACCAATACCTACTACTGCTAAACGCATCCGCTTTTTGGCAATAAATTGATAACCATAACTAACACCAGTACCTGCTTCAATAGTTTTGACCTGTGTCACCCTAGCTTTAACCTGCATTGCCGGTTTTAAACTAACTTTCTGATGCAAATGAGGTGCTGGATAGAGACCATAAATGGCTAAACCCACTCGCACCATATCGTAATGAAAAGCAGTGTCAGTTAAAGTTGCTGCCGAGTTAGCAAAATGAAATTGTACATCACTAGAAAAACCTTCTCCATCAATACGACACGAACGTATTGCTTCCTCAAACCTTTGATGCTGCTTTCTCATCACTGTTTGGTCAGGACTATCTGCGGTGGCTAAGTGAGAATAAATACTTGCAATCTTTAAATTTGGTAATCCCTGGACAAATTGTACAAATTCTACTGCCTTTTGCCAAGGCATTCCTAAGCGAGACATTCCTGTATCCAACATCAGATGCACTGGCATTGCTTTAGTGTAATGAGAAAGAGTCTCTGAAAAAACTAAAGCTTGCTGAGGCGTACAAATAGTTGGTTGAAGTTGCCAGTGAGCGATCGCTTGAATTTGTTCTGGTCGGTCTGTTGCCCCTAAAATTAAAATTGGTGCTTCAACTCCAGCTAACCTTAATTCTATTCCCTCTGGCACTGTTGCGACTGCCAACCAATCTGCACCTGCCTCTAAAATAGTTTGAGATACTTGACACGCTCCATGGCCATAAGCATCTGCTTTAACTACTCCCATTAATTTAGTTTTTGCTGATAGAATACTTTTAAGCCGTCGCACATTATAGGCCAATGCCCCGTCGTTAATTTCTACCCAAGCTCTTTGACAAATCCCTCCATAAGCATCACTTTCTATCGAGTCCTGATTTAAGCTTTCTGTTACTAGAGTTTTAAAAGAAGCGTTTTCCCAACTCAACATTCTGACTTACTCCTCAATTAATTAACTTTCCGATTAAAACTATTTGCTACCATAATTGTGATTATCAGGCTATACAACTACAGGTCGGGAAAATTATTTTTATAGGGAACAGTTAATATTAACAAGTAGTTTAAACAATCCAAAATACAAAATTATCAAATCATACCCAGAATCAGCAACGCCAAAAATTTTTTATACCTTAAATTTGTCTGTCAGAAAATTGTTTAATACCAAGCGTGAAAAAAGAATGTTACGAATAGACATCTCCAGAAAATAAACTTGCTCTTTATTTGCTATAAACTAGGGTGTAATAACTCAAAAAATCATTTTCCGTGTTTTTTTCCTAAAAACATCTTCCCTGTTCCCTCCATACCTATTTCCTATTCCCTACTTTTACAAAAAGTTTATATCTTTTTCACCAGATGTCTAATAATCAGGGCAATTAAAATACTTTATAGGAGATTTCTCTTAGACTAAAAAGATAAATTCTGACCTAAAAACTGGTATTAAAGCCATTCCCATAAGACTCCTGATGACTGAATTCCCCTCCACGGTCGGGGGAGGGGCGAGGGGTGGGTTGACTCCTAAGAAATATCCTAGTGGAGGATGGCGGAAATAACTAACCAGTTAAAAAAGGTTCAAAAGCTTGCAAAATAACCTTTCTTCCCTTCTGCCTTCTGCCTCCTGCCTTCTGCCTTCTTGCACTAGCTATTTGTAGCAAACATTGATCAAATTGGTATAACTCTAAACTTTTGTCCCAAGCAAATATCGATTGTGTTAACCTATGAGAAAATATTATCTTTTCAGAAATATCAATGGCCAATGTTTTAGTGTTGAACGCTTCTTATGAACCGCTCAATATCACGAGTTGGCGACGAGCGATCGTCTTGTTGCTCAAAGGTAAAGCGGAGCAGATTGAGCATAACGGGGTATATATCCTGCCAGATATTCCCTTGCCCACAGTTATTCGACTGCGATACTACGTCCGAGTTCCTTATAAAGATATCCCTTTGACACGCCGAAATATTATGCACCGAGATGGTCATTCCTGTCAATACTGTAATTATACGGGGGATGATTTAACCTTAGATCATGTAGTGCCGCGATCGCGTGGTGGTGGGGATACCTGGGAAAATCTTGTGACTGCTTGTGTTCGCTGCAATGTCCGAAAAGGTAGTCGCACCCCAAAAGAGGCTAATATGACTTTGAATTATCTTCCTCGAAAACCCTATAGTGGCCTTTACTTTGAATTGACTAAACACGTTAAAAGTGGTAGGAATAAAGAATGGCAAAAATATGTGATTGGTTTATGAAGCCCCTGTCCATCTAAAGGCAGGGGTTTTTTGTATCTAAGTAGGGTTAGGAGACAGGAGACAGCCCACCCCTCGCCCCTCCCCCTCCCAGGAGGGGAAAGACAGGAGACAGGAGAAATGGGAGGAGGTAGGAGTAAGAATTGTCCCAAGATTTTTCTGCCCAACTATGAGCCTAAAATACGCTCCATGCATGAGCATGAAGAGCTGACTCGCCAGGCACTTTTTTCGACCTCAAAAAGGCATTTGTCTTTATCTGTCAATGCTTTTAGATTTAATCAGTAAGCCCTCAGTAATAGCAATGCAAGGCAGAAGGCAGAAAAAAAATCTGGCTTTGTCTGAGTCTTCAGCTCCTTCGACTGCTATTAGACATCTCCGGTCATAAAAAATCAAATCAATGATCGTGCATAAATTATCAATTCTTTCCCCCTACTCTGTATGGACGTTGTATACAACGTTTCTACTGCCTACTCCCTATGCGTGGAGGAGATGTCTATTAGTTTTTTGATTAAAATTGACTTTTATTATATAAAGTGGTAATAGCAGTTTTGCATAGCAGTTACACTAAAAGCTCATTATTTCTCAAAAAAATTTGATTATTATAGTTTGAATGCTAAACAGCTTATGAGTATAAATGTTTATTTCATCCGTCACGGTATAGCTGCAGATGCAGAAAATTATCCCACAGATGCAGAACGTCCTTTGACAGAAACAGGCGATCGCAAAACTCACAAAATTGCTCAAAAACTCAAACAATTGGGCATTCATTTCAACCTAATTCTCACCAGTCCTTTAGTTAGAGCGTATCAAACTGCTAAAATTCTTCAAGAAAATAAATTAAGCTCTAAAGTAGAAGAATTTTTACCACTAGCTCCTGATGGTGATATTAATATCTGGCTGAAATGGCTAAAAACATGGCAAACTGAAGAAAAAAGAGAATTAGCCATTGTTGGCCATCAACCAGACTTAGCAAATTGGGCAGAAATTTTAATCTGGGGAGAAGCTAGACAAGTTTTGATACTAAAAAAAGCAGGAGTTATAGGTATTTCCTTACCTGAAGTTGGTTCACCAGTAGGTAATAGTCAAATGTTTTGGTTGACACCACCAAAATTTCTACTTAAGGAAGAAGGAAGAAGTAAGAAGGAAGAAGTAAGAAGGAAGAAGGAATAAGGAAACTACTACGTTATCTGAGTTTAAAACTTTGGAACTGTCCGCGCCTTTTGCTTCGACTGCTATAATTTTTATTTGATGGTCATTTCAGCTAGCTATCGGGTATAAAGTGGCAATGTCTACCGCCAAGAAATTTATTTATTTGCTCATAGTATTAGATTGCTCAAGATAACTGATTTATTATGGTTAATTAATAATAATTAATATCAAATACCAAAGAAGGTACTGCTATAAAAATAAAAATATAGGTTAAAATAATTTGCTAATACTCCAGAATAAAATAGCAATATTACATTAAAAAATAGCTAAAACTAGACGTAATTATAATATTAAATTAACTCATAAAATTTGTGAATTTGCAGACAATATTTTGGTTTAAATATTAAATTTAAATATCGGTATATAAAGATTGTGAAAACGTAATGTTTAGACTTGAGAATAGTTATATTGATTAATTAAATACTTTACTGATATTTGATGAATAATTTGATTTTTTACCTAGTTAAAAATCTCAGAAGCAATCATCTCTGATTTAACGGTAGGAGTATCAATAGTAATTAGGGTTTGCTGATTAAATCTAAAGGTATTTACAGATAAAAGTAAGTGCCTTTTTGGGGTCGAAAAAGTGCCTGGTATAGCAATGAGCGCTCAGGTATTTACAATGTCCAGCTCAGAGTGCAGTAAGCGAAAAGGTGTACAAAAAATAATGTGTAAATATGCCAGCGCACATTGCTATATCACGTCTAAAACGCTCAAAAAGGAGCGTATTTTAGGCTCATAGTTGGACAGAAAAATCCCAAATTGACAATTGTTACTCCTACCTCCTCGCTCCCGACCCTTTTCTCCTGTCTTCCCCTCCCCTCCTGGGAGGGGGAGGGGCGAGGGGTGGGTTGTCTCCTGTCTCCTACCCTCACCCATAAGACTTTTTCAGCAAGCCCTAATTATTAATAAATTATTGTCAAAACCACAACACAACTAAGCTAGTTGATAGTGTAAGTTGAGAATATTCTAACTAAGTAAAAGGTATAGTAATGTCTGTCGTCTGTATCGAATTTAAACCAGGTTTAGAAGGTGTTCCCGCTACCCAATCAAGTATCAGCCACGTCGATGGACAGCTAGGAGTACTGGAATATCGAGGCATTAATATTCAGGAACTGGCAAAAAAGAGTTCTTTTCTGGAAACAGCATATTTATTAATTTGGGGCTATCTTCCTAGCAAAGAAGAATTAGAAAACTTTGAGTATGACATTCGCTATCACAGAAGAATTAAGTATAGAATTCGGGACATGATGAAATGTTTCCCAGAAACTGGACATCCCATGGACGCTCTACAGACTTCAGCCGCAGCTTTAGGTTTATTTTATTCTCGCCGTGCCCTTGATAACCCAGAATATATTAGGTCTGCAGTGGTCAGGTTGCTGGCAAAAATTCCAACGATGGTAGCTGCTTTTCAGTTAATGCGTAAAGGTAACGATGCTGTACAGCCAAAAGATGACCTGGACTATGCAGCTAACTTCTTATATATGCTGAATGAACGGGAACCCGATCCACTAGCAGCACAGGTATTTGATGTTTGTCTGACTCTCCATGCTGAACATACTATTAATGCTTCTACATTCTCCGCTATGGTAACTGCTTCTACCTTGACAGACCCTTATGCAGTTATAGCTTCGGCAGTGGGAACTTTGGCCGGACCTCTACATGGGGGTGCTAATGAAGACGTTATTGATATGTTGTCTGAAATTGGTTCGGTAGAAAATGTTAGGCCATATCTAGAAAAATGTTTAGAGACTAAGGCCAAAATCATGGGTTTTGGTCACAGAGTCTATAAAGTGAAAGACCCACGAGCTATTATTCTTCAGGAACTGGCAGAAAAGTTATTTGATAAGTTTGGCTACGACAAATATTATGAGATTGCTTTAGAGATGGAAAAGGCGGTAGAGGAAAAATTAGGCCACAAAGGAATTTACCCAAATGTGGATTTTTATTCTGGTTTGGTTTATCGAAAATTAGGTATATCTAGCGATCTATTTACACCAGTATTTGCTATAGCTCGTGTAGCTGGTTGGTTGGCTCACTGGAAAGAACAGTTAACAGAAAATCGTATTTTTCGTCCTACACAAATTTATACAGGAGAGCATAATATTTCTTATACTCCCATTCAAGAACGTTAAGTATTTTAGAATTCAGAATTTAGAATTCAGAATTTAGAATTCAGAATTTAGAAATTGTTTTTCGGCTGTCGCGGGGATGAAATACTACGGGATATGATAAAGTGTAACTCCTCTGGAAGAAACAGCATGATAGAAGGAAAAAACGCATAGGTTTGTACCATAGACTGTTCATCCTGCACAGTATCTCAAGAGGAGCTTCGGGAAGATGTCAAAGATGTGACTAAAAGTCGTTATTAGCAGGAAACTATTAACGATTTTTTTAACCTATGAATATTTTTGCTTCTGCCTTTGTAATCAGCTTTCTTGTACTAGCAGTTGGATTTTTCACCCAAAAGATTTTGATTGAGAGGGAAATTAAATAGTCTTTTCCTAATTATGAATAATCAAAATGTCAAAGATGACGAACTAAAATTAAGCAGTCCAACTCAAGAATTGTTGTATTCCAAAGTTCTGCTTTATACCAGTGTTGTTGGCATTATCGGGGGATTAGTTGCTACAGCTTACTACTTTGTTTTAGAACAATTTTTGGAGTTGGTATGGGAAACAGGGAAGCACTACTTCACAGGAATTTTCCCGGATTGGTTCCCAGCATGGAACTATACCTGGATTGTATCAACAATTGGAGGGTTTGGGGTTGGCTTGTGTCTCTATTTCTTTGGTCAACCAGGAGAAATGGCAAAGGTGATTGATAAAATTCACGATCCTGGCCGTTTGGAACCGAGTCAAACACCAGGGATGATTGCCACTTCTTTAGTATCAATTACTGCTGGTGGAAGTTTGGGACCTGAAGCACCTCTGGTACAAATCAATGGTAGTTTAGGAAGTTGGATTGCAGATAAACTGAATTTGAGTCTTAAGGAAACAAGAGTTTTGACCTTTTGTGGTATGGGTGCAGCATTAGCAGCATTCTTTGGCGATCCGGTTGGCGGTCCATTGTTTGCCCTGGAGATTCCCCATCGTCGTGGAATTCAGTATTATGAAGCAATTATTCCGGCAGTTGTGGCAGGGATTTTTAGTTTTGGTGTGTTTCGGTTTGGCACTGGGTTAGAAATTGGAGGTATCTATCGCTTTGACTACTTTGATAGTATTCCTGCTTTGAGTTGGCTAAATCTTCTGGAAGCTGGAGTTCTAGGAATAGTTGGTGGTTTAGCTGGAATTTTATTTATTGGGATTTTTCGACTCACAGAGTTGGCCATCCAACCTATTGAAAATAGGCATATTTGGCGAGCAATTTTGGGAGGATTGGGAATTGGTTGGTTGGCAGTTTTATATCCCCAAACTCTCTTCTTTAGCGAGCAGCAAATTGAAACTCAATTAATTGAGCCAGCTACTACACTTACAGTTGTGACGTTACTCGGAATTTGTCTGGCTAAAATGATGGCTATTAGTTTTACGATTCATGGTGGATTTCGAGGGGGTTTTATTTTTCCTCTATTTTTCACGGGAGCAAGTTTAGGGTTGGCCATCAGTTTTTTGATTCCAGGAGTACATCCAACTATTTCGATGTTGTGTTGTATGGCCGCTATTAATGTAGCAATTACCAAAACTCCGATTAGCACCTCGATTATTTTGAGTGTTTTATCTGATACGTCGATAATTCCGATTATAGCGATCGCTAGTTTTACCAGTTTTATATTGACTAGCAATATTGGTTTATTAAGAACTCAACGCCCTAGAAAGCAAGAGGAAAATTTAAGTATTGGCGTTGGTTAATGTGTAATACTTTTCTACTGAATGTCTATTTAATAATGAATAATTAATAATGAATAATTAATAATTAAGAGTTGATAATGAATAATTAATAATGAATAATTAAGAGTTGATAGTTAATAATTAAGAGTTGATAGTTAATAATTATTCATTCAACAATTCAGGTTTAAAGCCGACTTTTTTCAGGGGATAAAATTAAAAAAAATCCTTTTAGTCAATCTTCTTCTTTTAAGAAGAGGTAATTATTAATTGTTAATTGTTAATTGTTAATTTATGAAACCTAACATGGATATTCCTCAATCCCTACTACGAGACTCTAATTAGAACTATTCAATCGGACATGATATAACTTGATAAACCAGACCTATATCGATGAATGAAACTATTACTATAAGTCTAGAAAAAATTTGTGTATCAACTAATTTTCCTTATGGTGAAGCTTGGATACCAGATGAAGATAAAAATCTACTACAACTTAGTTCCAGCTATTATATTAATTCCAGCTTTGGCAACAAGGATTTAGAACAATTTTGGGTTTGTAGTCAAGATTTTATATTATCTAGGGGTGAAGGCTTACCAGGACGAGTTTGGTTATCAAAACAACCGGAATGGATTATAGACGTAACTATCGAATCTGAGGGATATTTTTTACGCAATCAAATTGCGAAAGCTTTTGGAGTCAAAAGCGGCTTTTCTGTGCCTGTAATTGCACAAAATCAAGTTTTAATAGTGTTGGCTTTTTTTACGGCACAAACTCATTCTCAAGATACAAAAATTATAGAAATAGCAACAAGTCAAGCCGAAAGTTTAGGACAACTTCTATTGTAAGCAAACAGCCGTCAGCTATCAGCCATCAGCTATTGCTTTTAGTTTTTAGATATAAAGCTTTACTGATTGGGTCAGAGTTTATACTTACGCTCTCTAGCTGGCTGAAACAGTCTATATTCATTCAAACCATCTGCTTTTGCCCTCGAGCTGACAGCTAATAGCTGTTTGCGCAGCATTCCGCAGGAAATGCTTACCTTCTATTCAATTTATAATAGACATCATTTTTATGAAAAAAAACCTCTTTTACCAATTATCAATTATCAATTATCAATGCTCCATAAAAATATCGGGTTTGAGTAATCCCAGAACCCTATCTTTCTGATAAAATCAACAAGCAAAGTAATAATACTTATTTAACCAGACTCTAAATGAATTCAGGAATCGATCTACAAAGAACATTTATTGAAGCTCTCGTTGACTTGGGCTTATCCCCAGAAATAGCCAGAACCGTTTGGCTACCATTACCCATGTTATTGATGATTATTGCTGCTACTGTCAGTGTTCTAGTGACAGTGTGGCTAGAGCGAAAAATCTCCGCAGCAGCTCAACAAAGAATTGGCCCAGAATTCATCGGTCCTTTGGGAACTCTAGCACCTTTAGCTGATGGTTTGAAGCTAGTTTTCAAAGAAGACGTTGTTCCTTCTAAAGCAGATCCTCTATTATTTACTCTCGGTCCTGTAATAGTAGCCATCCCAGTATTTTTGTCCTATCTAGTAGTTCCTTTTGGACAAAATTTAATCATTACAGACCTGGGGGTAGCAATATTTTTATGGATAGCCCTTTCCAGTATTCAGCCCATTGGTCTGCTGATGTCTGGCTATGCGTCCAACAATAAATATTCTCTACTAGGAGGTTTACGAGCAGCAGCACAGTCTATTAGTTATGAAATACCTTTAGCTTTAGCTGTACTGGCAGTAGTGATGATGTCCAATAGTCTTAGTACAATTGATATTGTTGACCAACAATCAGGCTATGGCATTTTAGGATGGAATATTTGGAGACAACCAGCGGGTTTCCTCATTTTCTGGATATCAGCTTTGGCAGAATGTGAAAGACTTCCGTTTGACCTTCCTGAAGCAGAAGAAGAGTTAGTAGCGGGATATCAAACAGAATATACAGGGATGAAATTTGCCCTCTATTACTTAGCGTCTTACATTAATTTAGTTCTATCCGCTCTTTTTGTCGCAATTTTATATCTAGGTGGTTGGGAGTCCCCCGTACCAGTTGGACTTCTCAGTGACTGGTTAGGAGTAAGTGAAACAACTCCCTGGCTACAAATAATCACTGCTACTTTGGGCATTACTATGACATTGCTCAAAGCTTATTTTCTAGTATTCATTGCTGTTCTGTTACGTTGGACATTACCAAGGGTCAGGATTGACCAATTATTAGACTTGGGATGGAAGTTTCTCCTACCCGTCGCTCTGGTAAATCTACTGTTAACTGCAGCCTTAAAGTTAGCCTTTCCATTTGCTTTTGGTGGATAAATTAGAAGTCAGAAGTCAGAAGTCAGAAGTCAAAAAAATAGAATTAATTAGTCCCTGGTCTGTAGACCTGGAGGTACTTCTCCTGAATATCCCCCAAACTAATATAAATTCAAGACCACCAAATATTAATGTTTGTGAGGGGTTTTCAAAAGATATAATCCAATTCTGAATTATTTCTTTTAATCCTACTCGCTACTCTCAAGGAGATGTAGCAAGACTTTTGAGAAATGGTATAAATCCATAGCTGATTTGAGACTTTTAGATTAAACTGTATCGAAAATCTAAAATTACTTTTGCTAATTAGACTTCCTAGGAGAGAACGCCATGCTAAAATTCCTCAATCAAGTAGGCGAATACGCTAAAGAAACTTTTCAAGCTGCTAAATATATTGGTCAGGGTTTATCTGTAACTTTTGACCACATGAGCCGTCGTCCTATTACTGTACAATACCCCTACGAAAAACTTATTCCTTCTGAAAGATTTCGAGGCAGAATTCACTTTGAATTTGACAAGTGTATTGCCTGTGAAGTTTGTGTAAGGGTTTGTCCGATTAATTTACCTGTAGTTGATTGGGAATTTAATAAGGAAAGCAAAAAGAAAAATCTCAAACACTACAGTATTGATTTTGGTGTTTGTATTTTCTGCGGTAACTGTGTGGAATATTGTCCAACTAACTGTTTATCCATGACGGAAGAGTATGAATTAGCAGCTTATGACCGCCATGAGTTGAACTATGATAATGTTGCCCTGGGACGATTACCATATAAGGTGACAAATGACCCAATGGTAACTCCTATGCGAGAATTAGCTTACTTGCCAAAGGGAGCTATAGACCCTCATACAGTTCCTCAAAATGCACGTCGCGCTGGTCTTCGTCCGGAAGAAATTCTCGAACAAATGGAAGCTGAAAAAACAGTAGCAGAGACTACAGAAAAATAGCTATTAGTTTGTTCATCAGGACTTACGCAAATTAACCTTTAAAACGACAACATATGTAGGGGCGAATGGCATTGACTAACGTCAAGCTCCGCTAACGCCCTCACTCGGTTTAGTTTCTGTGCGTAATTACTGTTAATTATTAGTTGTGAAGTAAGATTTAGCTATTAGCGGTTAGCTCTTCCTTTGGAATGCTACGCAAACAGCTTTTGAATGAATGAAGCAAGTATTCGTTTAACTTCTACTACATTTTCAACTCTTATGAAGGGAAATGTATATGTGGCTTGATAAACTTTTAAGGTTAAGTGATGGATTTTTTTTACCCATACTTTTAATTCTTTGAAATTTATCAATTGCTTTTTTCTCCTTTTCTATAAGGTAATAAAGCTGATAGCTGATAGCTGACCGCTGAATGCTTAAGATGAAATATCATTCAAAATAAACAAATCTCTAAAGGAATAAAAAGTGGATTTAGCGCAAGGAGTTCAATTTGTTTCATTTGCTTTATTAAGCATAATGATGATTGCTGCTGCTTTGGGAGTAGTGTTATTTTCTAATATTGTCTACTCAGCATTTTTGTTGGGTGGAGTATTTATGAGTATTTCTGGTTTATACCTTTTATTAAATGCTGATTTTGTGGCTACTGCCCAAGTTTTGATTTATGTTGGAGCTGTTAATGTCTTGATTTTATTTGCAATTATGCTTGTAAATAAACGAGAAGATTTTAAAGTTTTGCCTAATGCTTGGTTTAGAAAAATAGCTACAGCTTTAGTTTGTGTTGGTTTATTTGCTCTACTAAGTACCATGGTATTATCTACTTCTTGGTCAATTCCTGGTGCTAGTATTGCTAATACGGAAAGTTCAATTGTTTTAATTGGTAGACACTTTTTTAGTGATTTTTTACTTCCTTTTGAACTTGCTTCTGTGTTTTTGTTAATGGCAATGGTGGGTGCTATTATTTTGGCTCGTCGAGATATTTTGCCTGATGAAGTACCGACTGATATTCCTCAAACACCTGTTTTAAGTTTGCCAGAACGTCCCCGTGATTTAGTGTCTAGTTCTAGCGAAATTTCTACTAATTAAATTCAAAGAGTTAATAAGTTTATGCAATTGCAACTGGAGTATTTTTTGTTATTAGCTGCAGCACTTTTCTGTATAGGTATTTATGGTTTAATTACCAGTCGCAATGCTGTTCGGGTGCTGATGTCTATTGAGTTACTGCTTAATGCTGTAAATCTAAATTTGATGGGTTTTTCTAATTTCCTAGATTCCCAGAATATTAAAGGTCAGGTATTTACTGTATTTGTAATTACTGTTGCTGCTGCTGAAGCTGCAGTTGGTCTAGCGATAGTTCTTGCAATTTATCGTAACCGTGACACGGTAGATATGGAACAGTTTAATTTATTAAAGTGGTAATTTTAAGGTAAGCATTCAGCTATTAGCATTTCCTACGGAATGCTCCGCAAACAGCATTCAGCTTGAGTTGATAATCTTTGAATGCTTGCTTTTTAATACTATAAAATGTTTTATTTGAGCAGTTTTAAATATCTCCCTGTGCATCTGGATTTCAATAATTTAGAATTTAGAATTTAGAATTTAGAATTACCTCTCCTTTAAAACTGATAGGATTGACTCAAAGGAAATTTTTTCTTCTCTTGGTCGATTGGATATGGCGAGGAGACCTCGCCATCCCTCGACCGCTTTTTATCCTCTTAAAAGAGGAGGATTTAAACCACAATTTTTCGGTAACTATTGATTGTCGAAAAAATTTTTTTTAATACTATGTAAAGAAATATAATTTTATTTACTGAAAAATATTAAGCTTCGTTACTAAGCTGCAACATAAAATAATTTCCGTGCTACCGTTTCTAATCAGAAACAAGTTCAAATAATTTAGGGGAGGAAAAAACTTTGAATTCAGAAATTAAAAAATATCCATCTTGTTCTTTACATCAAGATGTTAGTGAATATGTGGCTGATTTACAATTTCACATGACTTTACACGCTCGTAATTTAGTTCCTTCTCTTAATCAAGCAAAAGATGGTCGCGAGCAGATGTTGCAGCAAACTCAGGCTCATTTTGAAAAGTTAATTTCTAGACAGACTCTTTAGTTATTTTTATATTTATTTTTATTTAAAAACCCAGTTTCAAGTAGCAAAAGAAATTGGGTTTTTTAATTTGTTTGAAAACTTTAAGGACGCCACATTCTATAGAATTCCTCACCGTATCTTTTACATTAACTTTACTTTCTGTAGTCTGAGCGATCGCGATCAAAACTATACTATCTTTGGTTGAATAAAAAGTCATGCGTAGGGGCGAACGACTCCTTATAAATTTTATGATATCACAAAAATTGTGAGGATACAACCGAAAATACTTTGACGCGCCGATTTTTTAGGATGCTTCACAAAATGAAAATGTTGGTGATTTTTCACTGGGGAATTATAGATGGAAATTTTTGATGAGGGAAAAACAACCATTTATGGGAAGCTCCCAAAGATGAAAATATTTCTGTATTGCCTCTATTCCACTCCGGACTCGTAACTTAAAAATTGGCGCTGCTGATTGGTAATGATTTTTAGATTAAGTATCCGCAAAATATAAGTTTTTCAATTTTACTTTCAGCTACTTACCATTACATTTGAGCAACGCCGAAAAAGTTTTTTTCAGAGTGGGAGAAGTTGTTGGCAGACAAGGATTTGGCCACAGATACATGGATGATTAATCTGCATTTTGTTCAGCTCCAAAAAACGTCAAGGTATTTCCTGTTGCATCCTCAAAAAAATCATAATACTATGTAATTATTGGGTCGAACTTGCCCCTGCGCATGACTTTTTATTCAACGCAAAAACAGCATTTCGCCACTGAATACATATAGAGGAGATACTCACGCCATCAAAGCACCAGAAAAATTATCATTCTGTGAAGCACTTAGAGAAAAAAAGTAAGCATCGCAAAATTTTTCACCCCATAACAGTACCAATATTATTCGTGTAGAAGCGATCGCTATACTCACAAATCCAGAAAATTATTATTTTGTGAAGCTCCAAAAAAAGCGACAAGGTATTTCCCCTTGAATTCCCAAAAAAATTATGAGACAATTTAATCATTGGGTGTTACTCGCCCCTACATATGACTTTTTATTCAACGCAAAAACGGCATTTCGTTACTGAATATATAGAAGAGATACTCACGTCATCAAAGCACCAGAAAAGTAACCATCGGAAAAATTTTCACCCCATCAACAATACCAATATTATTCATATAGAAGCGATCGCTATATTCACAAATCCAGCAAATTATCATTTTGTGAAGATCCAAAAAAATGGCAAGGATTTTCCTCTTGCATCCTCAAAAAAATTATAATAGTATGTAAGCATTGGGTGCTGCTCGCCCCTACGCATGATTTTTTATTCAACTAAGAAAAAGCTTATATTTTATGTTGATACTTAATCTAAAAATCATTACCACTCAGCAACGCCCAAAAATTTAATCGTGGACAAAGATACCAAATAGATGTCTTTTTTTTCTCACAATCTTTGTCTCAATGGTAGTCAGAGATTTTTGACAAGTTTTAATTATACTTTTCAGGTTGTATATTTTTAAATTTAAAACTTTGTTATCAATCTCTGACAATAATATTGGTGAATAAACTAACAAATTTTCAATACTTTCAGCGATTTTTCTTAATTTCGTGATATGGTAAATTTAATTATAATCCAAGGGAGTTTTATTGCTTAATGGAAAAATAAACTTGTAAACCCTTATTATGTCGTTATTTTAGGTAGCGATCGCTCTTTATTGCTTGAAGGATGACTAACTAATTTTCTCCACCCTATTTAACTGGCAATTGACAAAAATAAATTTATGTGTATTGCAGAAATTAGCACTACATCAGGAAAAAATTAATAGTAGGAATAGAAGTAGACTTTTTACCAATATTTTTCATCTTTTTATATTGTGGTTAACCAGTTCAACTTTAATATTGCACCACACCTGGAATAGTTTACTTTAATGGTGGGTCAAATTTCTCGCAAAAATAAAGAGTTGGAACTTCAAAAGTCTCTGAATTAAAGTTCAAGTCAGACATATAACTGGGCTTCTTTAACCCAGATTCAAAATTTATTTTAGCTAAGTAGTCTGCCATTTGTTTTTTTGACTTTTTTATACACTCTTCATACTCTTTTTTTTGTTTTTCACTCGAAAGGAAATGAATTTTATATCTTTCTGGCTTGTATTTTACTGTATTAATTGTATATACATCAATTAGTTGGTAGATGGCAAAATACCACTCAAAAGGTTGGGGTGGTATTTTTGTTATATGTTGCTTAGAAGTTTTTTCAGAAATGGTGACTCTCTCACCTGTTAATCTACTCAACTCATTGGATATCTCATTTCTTAACTTAAAACCATCAACTCCTACTTCTTGAGATTTACTAATACTTAGCTTTGAAGAAATTTCTTTAAAGCTTTGCAGTTCTAAACCAGTTTCTCTGGTATAGCAAATTTCTCTTTCTCCTCCTCCAGGTTGCCCATGAAAAAAATCTACTAATACCCAGTATTGCTCTTTGATAAATTCCTTTAATTCCCAGTTCTTTAATTCTTCCTGTAATCCGAGAAGTGCCCCCAAACCTCCTAACCAATAATAATGCTGATGAACATAACGGCTAAGAAGTTTTTTCTCTGTTTCTGAAGGAGGATACGCACCAAAAATGACTTCTGGCTGAACTAGAGTCGTATTTTTATACTCATAGAGTAATTTAGGGTAACTCATAAATTAATTCAGAGAATAATATCAAATTTACTTCTTGCTCTTAACGCTTGTTACAGTGTTTTTCAAGCAAGCGTTATACACTCGAAGCATAACTACTAATTATATCGCAGTTGTGGTAAAACTCCCGATTTTAGATAAAAACCCTACATCCACGGAAAATTTAAAATTCTTCTTAAAGCTTAAAGGAAGGAAATTCAATTTCCAAGAGTAATCTTAAACCTCAACAAATATTAACTCGATAAATATTGCAACAAAAATGATATGGTGACTAAGAAATAAGGTTGGAAACCTACGCTTTCAAGCAGAGTTACTAATAACTGATAACTAATAACTGAAATGCCATATTACATATCACCGAGATTCATAGATAAACTAGCAGTTCACATTACCAAAAATTTCTTAGACTTACCCAGAGTAAGAGTACCTTTAATATTAGGAATACACGGACGAAAAGGAGAAGGAAAAACTTTTCAATGCCAATTAGTATTTGAAAAAATGGGAATAGAACCTGTCACAATATCTGGGGGAGAATTAGAAAGTAAAGATGCGGGAGACCCCGCACGTTTATTACGTTTACGTTATCGAGAAGCGTCGGAAAAAATCAAAGTTCAAGGTCGAATGTGCGTCTTATTTATTAATGACTTAGATGCAGGTGCTGGTAGATTTGATGGGGGTACTCAATATACGGTAAATACTCAATTAGTAAATGCTACTTTGATGAATATTGCTGATAATCCTACTAATGTACAATTACCTGGTAGTTATGATGAAACTCCCCTACATCGAATACCAATTATTGTGACTGGAAATGATTTTTCTACCCTCTATGCACCTTTAATTAGAGATGGTCGAATGGAGAAATTTTATTGGGAACCAAATCGAGGAGATAGGATTGGTATAGTGGGTGGTATTTTTAAAACTGATGAACTTTCTGCTGGAGATATTGAGAATTTAGTAGATGAATTTTCTGACCAAGCTATAGATTTTTTCAGTGCTTTACGCAGTCGAATATATGATGAACAGATTCGTGATTTTATTCATCAAGTAGGTATAGAAAAAATTTCCAGACGGGTAGTTAATTCTGTAGAAAAAGTTCCAGATTTTCCCCAACCTAATTTTAATCTCTCCCATCTTCTGGAATACGGAAAAATTATGGTTGGAGAACAACAACGTATTCGAGAATTACGATTAGTTGAAGAATATAATCAATCTCGATTATTCGGCGGTACTCAGGTAGAGCGATCGGAAAAAGTTGCGCCAAATTCTAACTATTTATTTCCAGAAGCAGCTACATCTAATCAATTAATAGAGAATAGGATTAATCATAACGTTAAAAATAATAATCTCAGTTCAGAAGTTAGAGAAAAGGTGCAACAAATTCTCCAAGATGGTTTGAAAATTGGGATGGAATATGCAGATAAACGTAGATATAAAACTGGTTCATGGAAAAGCTGTGGGAAAATAGAGAATGAGGGAGAAAAAGAAGTGATGAATGCTGTAGAAAATTGTTTAGCTGAACATCAAAATGATTATGTGAGATTGATTGGAATTGACTCTAATGTAAAGCGCAGATTAGTTGAGAAAATCATTCATAAACCAAGTTAAATATTTGAAGGAAGAAGGAAGAGGGAAGAAGGAAGAAGGAAGAAAGAAGAAGGAAGAGGAGGTAAATATTGAAAACAAGGGATAAACGATAGAAATAAATATTTAAAATGAACTGGATAGACTATTTTTAAGCATATCCTCCTGACTCCTGACTACTGACTTCTGACCAAAAAATAAGGTCTCAACCCTCCCCTTTCAAGCTATCCCTTATCAGGAACTCCTGAAAACCTTGTGGGGAGGAGGGAAGCAGGGAGCAGGGAGCAGGGAGCAGGGGAGAAGGGAGAAAGAATCATAGTAGATAGGAAAAACTACTTAAGGTCTGCTGAATAAAGTCTTTTTGTTGGGGTAGGAGACAGGAGACAGGAGTTAGGGGAATGAACGAGGAGATAGGAGTAAGAATTGTCTCTCAATTTTTCTGCCATAATCACCCCAAAATACTAGCATGCATGAGCTTTTTCTACTGAAAAGCTGGTACTTTTTTAGAATCGAAAAACGCTAAAACCTATATCACCAAATGCTTTGGTATTTAATCAGCAAGCCCTACTTAAGCTATCAAAAAAAATGTACAATGTACTTTTTTAATACACTTTTTCTCTGACAAAAACCTTTGAAAAGGTTGTACATCACTTGTCTATTTTGTCAATTTTTATGTTAAGTAAAGATGTTCATAAAGCATAGTCTTTCAAGGGGATGAAAAAAAATAAAGTTCAATATTTAAGCCTCTGACTTTAACTACAGGTACTGATAACTGATAACTGAAATGACTCCTCCTAAATTTTAACTATCTTTCTGCACAGAACTTTCATGCCAATCTTTTAATAGAAAATCTGATAAAACTGTAAACAAAACAAAGATAAATATTCCTAAACCTGTAGTTAAAAATAAAGCAGCAAACATTCTGGGAATTTCTAAGTTGTAACTAGATATCAAAATTTGATAAGCAATACCAGAACGAGTACCTCCTGTACCTGCAACAAATTCTGCTACTACAGCACCAATTAATGCTAAACCGCCACTAATTTTTAACCCACCTAAAAAATAAGGTAAAGCACTAGGAAACCTCAAATAAATTAGAGTTTGCCAACGAGATGCTCCATATAGCTTAAACATATCGCTCAAGTTTTTATCAACACTATTTAATCCTAGAGTAGTATTAGAAATAATCGGGAAAAATGCGACAATCCAAGCACAGAAAATTAAAGCCGCAAAAGTATTATTTTTGAGCCAGATAATAATTAGAGGAGCAATAGCAACAATAGGAGTAGTCTGTAAAATCACTGCATAGGGAAATAAACTCCTTTCAATTAATTTATTCTGAGCAAATAACATGGAAATTAACACCCCTAAAACTACTGCCACTACTAAGGCAACAAGTGTAATTTTGATAGTAATTAATAGAGAAGCAAATAATTGATTCCATTCCTGAATCATTGTCTGAAATACTAATATTGGGCCTGGCAATAAATAGGGAGGAATATTCATTACTCTCACGGAAATTTCCCAGGTTAGCAGTACTATAATTCCTAAGATTACTGGGGCAATTATCTCAAGAGAAAGGAGTTTATTCAGGATTTTATTTTGTGGTTTTGTTTGTGCTAATGATTGTTTCTTATTCTTATTAATTTCAGTAGGTATCATACTAAATCCGGTTTAGAAAGTAAGGTTTATTGTGAAGGCAAGGCAGAAGACAAAAGGGTTTAAAAAGTACCTTTTGATAACAGGATTTGGTATCATTGGAGACTAGATTTTATACTTGATATAATTTTATTTTTATTCGCTAAAAATACAATCATCATATCGCAAAAAAATAAAAATCAATTTATTATTTGACTTTTTCCCAGAAAATGTATGCCTGATTATGTAGAAGTATAATGATATTAGTAGACTAAGATTACTAAATTTTAAGGCCACAAGCTAAGGTGTTAGTTATAGTTAAGCATCTCAAGCTCCCATCTATATTTTGTTACCTTTCATCCAAGTACAACAAAGCCCAAAATAACTCTGACGGTAGCGAGATTATCAAAATTACAGATATAAAATGCGCTAACTTTCACAAATACTTTCACCTGAAAGACATATTAATCAGAAATCTTTATGAATGTGGTGCTTTGAAGAAAATACTAAAAATTAATGTCTTTGAAAATTCTTTAAACCAATTAATCAGAAATGAGATAAAAGTCTTAAATTTGGTTTTGACAACAATCTGATGACTTAACTCAATATTAGGTAACTTATAATCTTAATAAAATACTAGGACATTACATATTTTTATTTATCTTTAAATATCGGGAGAAGAACTGGACAACAAGGTAAGTTGGCGTGACTATTGAATCCCCACCAGCAAAAAAATTAATTAGCAGGTTCTTGCTGTTCAACATATTCTTTGAATTTTTCGAGTGGCACGCCACTACAACTAGAAATTTAATATAGCGGTTTTCGGTACATCAAAGATACCCCTAAATCCACCTTTTTAAGGCGTACTTCCGGTTTCCCCCCTTGTCAAGCAGTGGGGAGACCTCCAGCAGTGTACCTCACACTTACTGAGAAATGCTATATCTGCTCGTCCAAAGCGCCTTTTTAGCCCAATAAACCTTGTTAGTGGGACTTAGATAAAAATTATGCAAAAAAAGTCCTTTGGTGTTGGGTACTTCAAAAGTCCTTAAATTACATAAACAATCGAATTACTTTTGCTAGCCTGAAAGAAAGCAATTATACCCCTCTTTTCTCTTAAATATCTATTCTAAAGAATTATCTAGCAGGAAAAAAAATGACTTTATCCTTCAAGCAATTAACTTTATATTTTTCTCTATTATCTATTGGTGGTGGCACAGGATGGTTGGGTCATCGTTATATCGAAGCCAAAGGTTTGACCATAGACTCTAATGTAATACCAGTAGTCAAGCAGCAACCGCCAGATTACTTGTCACCTTCAAACTCTGAAAATACTGTACTTGAACCGACTAACTATAATTTTATAGCTCAAGCAGTAGAAAAAGTAGGTCCAGCAGTAGTCCGTATAGATGCAGCTAAAAAATTAACAACTCAAGTTCCAGAAGCTTTTCAAAATCCCTTATTTAAACGTTTCTTTGGAGAAAATTTGCCTATACCAGAAGAACGTGTTAAACGTGGTACTGGTTCTGGGGTAATTATTAACTCTAATGGTCGCTTAATTACAAATGCTCATGTAGTTAGTGGAGCTGATACAGTTCAGGTGACACTAAAAGATGGTCGAGTTTTTGAAGGTCAGGTTAAAGGTGTAGACTCACTCACAGATGTTGCTGTAATTGAAATTGAGGCCACAGGTCTACCAGAAGTGTCCATTGGCAAATCAGAAAAATTAATTCCGGGGCAATGGGCGATCGCGATTGGCAATCCTCTCGGTTTAGACAATACTGTGACGGTAGGAATTATCAGTGCTATTGGTCGTAGCAGTTCTCAAGTCGGTATTCCAGACAAACGAGTCCGTTTTATTCAAACAGATGCCGCGATTAATCCTGGTAATTCTGGTGGACCACTGTTGAATAGTCGTGGTCAAGTAATTGGCATTAATACAGCAATTAGAGCTGACGCCCAAGGATTAGGATTTGCTATTCCCATAGAAACTGCAAAAAGAATTGCGGATGAGTTATTTGATAATGGGAAAGTAGAGCATCCATTTTTAGGTATTTCAATGGTCGATTTAACGCCAGAAGTCAGAGATGAAATTAATAAACGACTAGACACGAATATTGAGCAGAATCAGGGTGTTGTGATTATGCGAATTATAGAAGATTCTCCCGCAGCTAAAGCTGGTTTGCGCCAAGGAGATGTAATTCAAAAAGTAGGTGGAGTGGCAGTTAAAAGTCCAGTAGAAGTTCAGCAACAGGTAGAACAAAGTTTAGTTGGAAAAGATTTAGCAGTAGAAGTAATTCGTAATCGTAAAATTGCTAAAATTCTCGTCAAACCCGATACTTTTCCCCTATCAGTTGAATCGGAATAAATAGACATCTGATGAAAAAGAATAGACTTTTTGCAGAAGTAGGCAACAGGCAACAGGGAATAAATTTTATGAAAAAAGTACACAAAACACGATCCATAAGTGTAATTTCTACTCCTATGTCTAATGTTGATTTAATTAAAAATAATAGAGTTTGTCTTACATTTAATCTGGGTGCATCTCATATTTGCAAAAATACTTTTTTCCTATATATTTTATGTTGCCTGTTGCCAGATGAGCTGTTGCCTAAAAGCGATAAATTTTTGGCTTTATTCATGCATTGAGATGCACCCTTTAATCTTAACTTAATACTTAAGTAGGTAGGTGCAATTAAATGTAGGATTTATTATCATAAAAATAGTAGGGACGTTCCATGGAACGTCCCTACAAAGGTTTAAGAAGAAGTTTCTTTTACTTTTGGAAAATAGCACAAGGAAGAAGGAAAAATGAGGCGTTATTTGAGTTTTAAGCTTTTGATATGTCTTAACCTTTCCTTATACTTCTATATCTATGGTTTGACTATTATAGAAATACAGAAACTAAGTATTTTTTAAGTTTAACATTAGCTATTTATCAATATTTATCTTTTTTTTGGGTTTAATACTCCCCCGTCTACACGGTGTTTACCAAAAAATTGTGGTTGAAAGCCTCCTTTTTTAAGAGGATAAAAGCGGTCGAGGGATGGCGAGGAATCCTGCGCCATATCCAATCGACCAAGAGAAGAAAAATTTTCCTTTGAGTCAATCCTCTTCTTTTAAAGGAGAGATAATTCTAAATTCTAAATTCTAAATTCTAAATTCTAAATTATTGAAAATTGATTGGGGTTTAAATCCCCATCCACTTCTTCCTTCTTCCTTCTTCCTTCTTCAGCAAATATCAACTAAAACCATAAATTATGACAACCATTATTACCAGCTCCCAATTAGAATTAACATTAACAGAAGTCGCAGGAACAATATTTTCTATTACTGGTAATGATACTTTTATTTTGACCGCTGACAATGGTCAAAACTTCTTTGTTGACCTCATAGATGAACTAAATACTTCAATCTTAGGCTTACAAACTGGTCAATCAATCACAGTAACAGGGTTTATAAACTTAGAAGATAACCGATTAAATCTAATCAATACTATTCTGATTAATGATGATTCAACCAGACCTCCACCACCAATTATCGGACTACAAACTATATCTGGAACTATTGGTTTTGTAATTGACGATCGCCAATTTATTTTGAACTCTAATGGTCAAATATACTTTGTTAATTTATTAGATGAATTTAATGCTGTAGCTTTAAATTTACAGCCAAATCAAGCCATCACAATTTCTGGTTCTGTAACTCTAGAAAATGGCAGAATAGATGTTAATAGTACCAGTATTATTGATGGTGTAAATATTCCTCCTCCACCTCCTTTTATACCAGACGGTCAATTTCCACCAGGTTCCATTATTGGTAATAATACTCCTCAGTTTATTCAAGGCACTCCTAACAATGACACCGTTTTTGGACTAGGTGGTAATGATACCATTGATGGGCAAGCGGGTCAAGATAGTTTATTTGGTAGTCCCGGGAGCGATAGTATTTTTGCGGGGATAGGCAATGACACCATATTTGGCAATGAAGGAGCTGATACCATTAATGGCGAAATAGGAGATGATAGTATTCTGGGCAACCAAGATAACGATCTTCTCAGTGGTGGTGAAGGTAACGATACTGTCGTGGGTAATGAAGGTAGTGATGAGATAGATGGGGGTGGGGGTGATGATAGTCTGGTTGGCAATGAAGGTAATGATAGTATTTTTGGTAATGATGGTAACGATAGTATTAGTGGCAATGAAGATAGCGATCGCCTGGATGGTGGGATAGGGAATGACAGTGTTGCTGGAAATGAAGGTAATGATAGTATTTTTGGCAATGATGGTAACGATAGTATTTTTGGTAATCAAGATAATGACCGTCTGGAGGGAAATTCAGGTAATGATACTATTCGTGGAGGTAAGGGTAACGATATAGTTGATGGTGGTTTTGATTCTGATTTCATTTTAGGAGAGTTGGGTAATGATGAATTGAGTGGTGGAGAATCTGAAGATTTAATATTTGGTGGTAAAGATAATGATTTTCTTGATGGTGGTGGTGGAAATGATACCCTCAGTGGAGATTTGAGTGATGATACTATTGTTGGTGGTATTGGTGATGATTTGATTATTGGTGCAGGTCGTCAGTCTGGAGAAAATGAGATTGATTTTTTGACGGGTAGTGCAGGTGCTGATACGTTTGTTTTTGGTAATAGTGATGTTGCTTTTTACAGTGGTGCAGGTAGTAGTGATTATGGAGTAATTACTGATTTTGATAATCTCGAAGGTGATGTAGTTATTACGTTTGGTGGTGATGGAGTTGTGTTGGGTCCTTCTCCTATAGAGACTCAGGGAGGTACTGGAGTTTTTGTGGATGGGGATTTAATTGCAATTTTTATTGGTGTCACGGAATTGGAAGTTCAAAGTGGATTAATTTTGATTTAGCAAGGAAGAGAGAATAGGGAGTTATATTATGTCCGGTTAAATAGTTAGGGAAGAGTCAGTAGCATTCTTTAATGCCGCAACTTATTACTCTATTAACTTGTTATCTGTCAATAGCCATAATTACTTAAGCATTTCTACTTGTCTAAAATTTCTCGTTTTGAGATTATTCACCTTTGCCAAAAATGTAAATATTCTGGATGATATTAACGTAAATACTTGCTTGTAGCTTTATTCAAGACAGAATCTTTTACTTTTAAACAAAACATTGGCACAATACCTTATGTACAAACTATGATACCAAATGCTTAAAATAACGCAAGTGCGTGAAATATTTTGTAATAATTTGGGGAAAATCGGAACTTTTTTGATTAAAATAAATAATTTTAATTACTGACGTGATAAGTTAAATCTATAGTTTCCCTTCTTGTCTAATTTTTAGTTAGAAACTACTTTTGGATGATTGGCGATCGCCTGACTGACAAAAAAGAGAAAATTAAAGATACACTTAGGGGTTCTATAACTGTTTAACCGGACATGATATTAGGTGTGGGTTGACTCCTAAGAAATAACCTAGTTATTTGTAGCAAATATTTATCACGCTTGGTATCACAAGATGAAATTTTGGTAGTGGTGTATTGTAATTATCGCCAGTGGGAGCATCTTGCTCCCGTTCTAAGTGTTGCTTGTCTCCACTTACCATTACAGTTGCAGGACTACCAAAATTTGTCAGGACAATCTAGCGTAATGGTGAAAATATATATTTTTTAATTTCTCCCCACCCTCCCCACACTCCCCCACTCCCAACACTCCCCCACTCCCCTACTCCCCTACTCCCCTAAACCCTAACCTTCATCCCTTGACCTGCTAACCATCCAGTTGTCCATGCACTTTGAAAATTAAAACCTCCTGTAACTCCATCAATATCCAATATTTCACCAGCAAAATATAACCCCTGACAACAACGACTTTCCATAGTTTTAAAATTAATTTCTTTCAAATTCACCCCACCACAAGTAACAAACTCTTCCTTAAAAACCCCTTTACCCTGAACTTGATATTTACCTTGAGTTAATTCTAAAATCAACTTGTTAATAGCTTTCTTTGATAACTCCCCCCAACGTTTTTGCGGGTCAATATCCGCAGCGATAATTAAACCTTCCCACAAACGACGCGGTAAAGAAAACGGACAACTATTAACGATCGCCTTCTTTTCCTGAGTCTTGAGTCCTAATAACTCTGCTCGTATATCTTCTGGGTTAAGCTTAGATAACCAATTAATCAATAAATCAGCTTGATAGTCATTTTCATGGAGAAATCTTGCACCCCAGGCGGACAATTTCAAAACTGCCGGACCACTTAAACCCCAGTGAGTCAGAAGTACAGGTCCTATCTGTTTTAATTTAGCCATCGGTAGTTGTAAACAAACATTCTCAACCGAAATACCTGCCAACCCTTGGAAACGTGGGTCAGAAATCTTGAAAGTAAATAGAGAAGGTACAGGTGCTGCAACCTGATGACCCAATGCTTTTGCCCAACGATAACCAAGGGGACTACTGCCAGTTGCTAAGAGCAGGCGATCGCATTCCACAATTTCTCCCGATTTTAATCTGATTTCAAATAAATTATTATCCCCCACTGTAGACTTTCGTGTTACAGAAACAACTGCTGCACCCGTGCGAATATTTACCCCTCGGTCTAATGCGACCCTAGTTAAACACTCAACAATTGTAGCAGAATCATTGGTCGTAGGGAACATTCGTCCATCTGCTTCTGTTTTTAACTGTACCCCTCTCGCAGTAAACCATTCCACAGTATCACGAGCCTGAAATTGACTAAATGCACCCCGAAGCGCTTTACTTCCCCTGGGGTAATTTTGAACAAAAATCCCTGGATCGAAGCAAGCGTGAGTAACATTACAACGACCACCGCCAGATATACGCACTTTAGCCAGAGTTTGCCGCCCTGCTTCTAAGATGGTCACATTAGTGTGGGGGGTGCTACAGGCGATCGCTCCAAAAAAACCTGCCGCTCCCCCACCTACAACTACAATTTTAAGAGGTGGGAAAAACATTTTATCAATGGATAATGGATAATTGATAATTGATAATTGATAATTGATAATTAATAGTTGCTTAATTTGGTCTAAGACCTCTTCAAAAATGCAAGAAAATCAAAAGAAAATATTTTCCTTAAGTTCAATCCTCTTCTTTCAAAGAGAGGTAATTATCCATTATTCATTGTTTATTATCAATTGTTGAAATATATATATTATAGCAGTCTATAAGTATTATAGGAGTCGAAGCATAACTTAAGACATTACTAAATGTTGTTTGCGCAGCATTTCCACAGGAAAAACTAAGTTAGACATTACTTCTGACTTCTGACTTCTGTATGTCGCCAATCAAACGACTCCCCTATCTGACTTGCGCGTAGCGCTATAGTTACTCTTCTACTGGTTCAAAATCATCTTTACCAACCCCGCAAATTGGGCAACTCCAATCATCGGGAATTTCTTCAAAGGGTGTTCCTGCTGCTATTCCTGAATCTTCGTCTCCTTCTTCTGGGTCATATATATATCCACAAGCATTACAGACATATTTTTTCATTTTAATCTATTCCTTTCTAATAGTTCACCTGGATTTTACAAGCTTGTGGGTTAGAGGTTCCACTGTCAAATTGCAAAGTTTTGTTAACTTTTTGGGTTGTCCTGCTCGCTTAATGGTGAAGAGATATATTTTTTAATTTCTTCACAAACTCTCCACATTCCTCTCCCAGGAGGGGTTAGGGGGTAGGTCCTTAAACCTCTCTACTATTACTATGCACCACTTTTTGATGGTCTTTTACTCACTTAGGTCAAAGTAGAACAAAGCAAGAATGTTTTCCGGAATGTCTGTACTGTTAATTGTAGTTTTGGCTTTGTGGTTTATCTATCTGAAAAATGGGATATGAAGGGTAATTTCAGTTATCAGTTATCAGTTATCAGTTATCAGTACCTCTGCAATAAGGAGGCTACGAAAATACGGAATTATCTTTTTTTTATCCCCTTAAAAAGGGAGGATTTAGACCACAATTTCTCGGTAATTTTTACTACTGTCTTCTGACTATTTTCTTCCAGATATCTAAATATGTATTTTTACAGGTAGATGATGAATTTAATTTGAATTTGCGACAATTACTAATTGTTAAATTAAATCAGCTTTGACCAGAATTTAATTCTAATAGGACTTACGCAAATTATTAGACAATACGCTATCTGTAGGGGGTGAATAGCATTCGCCCCTACTGGATATGACGGTTCTGCGTAAGTCCTGTCTAAGTAAAAAAAACTAATAAAACAGGTAAAAAATGGAAACCGAACTCACACCTAATAACAATAACTTACTCGCCACCGATAATGCAGAAGCGATCGCTCTTTCCTCTGGAGAACTCGCTAATTTTCCCGATGGGTTAGCTGCTCTTGGTGGCAACGATACAGTTATGGGGTCTTCAGACTCAGAAGTTATCATGGGAAACCGGGGTGAAGATAGTATTGTTGGTGGAGGAGGCAATGATACTTTAATGGGTGGTAAAGACAATGATACAGTAGAAGGAGGCAATGGTAACGACTTAGTCCGTGGCGATCGCGAAGCTGATGTTGTTAGAGGGGGCAATGGTGGGGATAGTTTATTTGGGGGCAAAAATAACGACCGCCTCTTTGGGGACGAGGGCAATGATGTTTTATTTGGCGATCGCGATAATGATACTCTCAGTGGTGGTTTGGGACAGGATACTCTTAATGGTGGAGCAGGTAGCGATGTCTTTGTCTTAGAAAATGGTGCAGGTGTGGATGAAATAGCTGATTTTGAAAATGGTATTGATATAATTCAACTACCCAATGGTTTAAGTTTTGACAATATCAGTTTACAAAGTAGTAGTGGTAGTCAGCAAAATACTGCGATAGTCGATCGCCTCACTGGAGAAACTATAGCGCTAGTAAATAATGTATCTGCGGAGAGTCTCAATAGCGCCAATTTCTTATTTGAACCCTCTTCAAATACTGAAACAGATAATCAAAATTTCATTAATAGAGTTGTCGATCTGACCAACCAAGAGCGCACCCAGTTGGGTTTATCTCCCCTGAGTACAGACCCATTGTTAGGTCAGGCGGCACAAACTCACACAGAGAATATGGCACTGCAAGACTTTTTCGAGCATACAGGGTTAGATGGTTCTTCAGCAGGCGATCGCATTGAAGCTACAGGTTATGATTTTTCAGCTTGGGCAGAAAATATTGCGGTAGGGTATTTGACACCGGAGGAGGTAGTAGAAGGATGGATGAATAGTCCCGGACATCGTGCTAACATTCTCGATCCAAATTTGCAGGAAATTGGTGTTGGTTACTATTTCTTGGAAAACGATACTGGTAGCGTTAATTTCAACCATTATTGGACACAAGTATTTGGAACGCCTTAGCGGAGGGGGAGATGGGGAGATGGGGAGATGGGGAGATGGGGAGATGGGGAGATGGGGAGATGGGGAGATGGGGAGATGGGGAGATGGGGAGATGGGGAGATGGGGAGATGGGGAGATGGGGAGATGGGGAGTGTGGGAGGTGTGGGAGTAGGGGAGTATTTTCAATTGTTGCCTCTATCCCATTTACTACTTTTTGCTTCTAAACTTTTGACGCAAATATACCCTTGTAATATCATTAAGAGCATGATAGAACTCCGTTCCGCTTACGCGAAAAAAACTTTCTCCTTTTCCTTCTCCTGCTTTTTCCTTCTTGCTTCTTTCTTCTTCCTTCTTTAAGATATAATTTAGAACAAAATAACTTCCATTTATCAAAATAATTGGGTCTAATACCCCGCCTTTTAAGGCGAAATATTTTTGGAGGTTTGCTCAAATCCCCTACTTCCCCTCCTGGGAGGGGGAGGGGCGAGGGGTGGGTTAACTTCTGACTTCTAACTTCTGACTTCATTATGGCACTAGCACCTTTATTTCCTATTTTACATCCAATCTTAAAATCGGCTTTTCCTAATTGTTTATGGCAAGGAAATACACAAAAATCAGAAATTACTCTTACTTTTGATGATGGACCACATCCAGAATATACACTTCAATTATTAGAAGTTCTAGATAAATATCAGATTAAAGCTAACTTTTTTTGGTTGGGTATATGTATAGATCGTTATCCAGAAATAGCTAAAGCTATATATGAAAAAGGTCATTGGATTGGTTTACATGGCTACGAACATATATCATTTCCTAAACTAACCCCTATTCAACTTAAATCTAGTTTAAAAAAAACTGAGCTTTCTATTTATAATGCTTGTGGATTAGAAGCAAAATTAGTTTGTGATGTTCGTCCTCCCAATGGTGTATTTCTACCTCAAACTTTAAAGTTATTACAGGAATGGGGATATCGAAATGTTATGTGGAGTGTAGTACCTGAAGATTGGGTTATACCAGGAATTTCAGTGGTAGTTAATCGAGTAGTTCAACAAACCTCTAATGGTTCTATTATTGTTTTGCATGATGGATGTTCTGGCGGTCAAGATGTGGCAACAATAACTGCTGAAATAATTCCGATTTTACTAGAAAAAACTTACAAGTTTATTACTATAGACCAAATGTGGCAAACAAATAAAACAGATAGAATTAAGTAACCAAAGATAGACCGATAAATACAGCATACCTCATATTAGTAAGGTACACCATTCGCGGGCAAGATGCCCGCACTTGCATTCACTTTGCTCTTCATATTTATACCTCATTTACCGAATTATTAATTATTAATAATTAATAATTAAATAATTCTGGTTTAAAGCCTCCCCTTTTAAGGGGAAAAAAGCGGTCGAGGGATGGCGAGGTCTCCTCGCCATATCTAATCGACCAAGAGAAGAAATAATATTTCCTGATATTCAATCAAGGACGGTTTTAACCAGAGGTAATTATCAATTATCCATTATCAATTATCAATTAATGAACTGAAATATCCTGTAGATTTATCATTTTTTTCTTCTTGCTTCTTATATCAAGCGTGAAAAAAGAATGTTTAGAATAATCAGGGCTAACAAAAGAGTATACAGGATATTTTTATTCAAAGAAAAATATAAATTACGACCTCAAAAATGGTATCAAAGCTATTCATTCTGAATCCTGAATTCTAAGAAATAGCATAGTTATTTGTAGCAAATAATGGCTTTGTTGCATGAAAGTAGCGTTCTTAACATCCATTCCGCAGTTTAATCGCTCTGTTTCGCGATTATTGATGTTCTATTTATCTATTGTCCAATAGTTATTGCTCTGCTGAGAAAGCGTTGGCGGAGCCTAGCGGCAGCTATATCGCTCTGTTTCGCGACTATTGATGTTCTATTTACTATTGTCTTATAGTTAGGGCTGATCGTTCAAACCTCAAAGCTTTTACATATAAAGGTTTCAGCTTTTTTATTTCCAAGACTGATGTTCTATTTATCTATTGTCCAATAGTTACAGCAGTTTCAGCGCGTTATTGTTGTAGATATAAGGTAATTTTTAATTGTTGAAATAAGCCTTTTCTCGTAATCCTGAATAAAACATTCTAAAAAGCACCCATTTTTTGATTGACAAATGTCTAATAGACCTCTCCAAAAATCAAAAATAAAATCAATTATTATCCATAAATTATTAATTACTTCTCCCTATTGCCCATTGCCTATTCCCTATTCCTTATTTTCTGGAGATGTCTAATGAAAATGGAACCAAATATAATTTTTTTTGGTCAGAGATAGAATAAACTGGCTAGAATAAGGAATTGTCAGTATGTAATCAAAGCTTTCTTCTCAAGGTATTCTTGAGTAGTTCAGATGACAAAAGTTGAGCTATTTTTTAGAACTCAAAAGTGGTGGAGGAAAATTAATGATAAAAATTTATAAATGGCATCCTGTAGTTGCTTTAGTCGTAGCATTAAGTACCATAATCAATTCCAAATTATTTGACCATAAAATTATCAAACCAGCACTTGCTGAAACAACCTTAAAAGATATACAAAATCATTTTTCTCAAGCTTGTATTGAAGATTTATTAGACCGAAAAATAATATATGGTGACTATGAAAGTCAAACATTTCGCCCTAATGCACCTGTAACTAGAGCGGAATTTGCTGCAATGATTACTAGGGCTTTTCCAGATGCAAAATTAGTGCGCGACCCGATTAAGTTTGTAGATATTCCTCAAAATTATTGGGCTTATAATGCAATTAAAAAATCTTATGAAATGGGTTTTCTCTCCGGATATATTGGCAAAACTTTTAACCCTACTCTCAAGATTACAAGATGGCAAGTATTAACAGCTTTAAGTGAAGGATTAAATTATCGAGCAAGTGTATCTGTAGAACGAAATTTAAACGCAATTTTTGAAGATGCAGAAGCAATTCCTGAAGAAGCTAAAAAATCTATTGCCGCAGCAACAGCAAAAGGTATTGTTGTAAATTATCCAAATGTGAGGAAACTAAATCCTAATCGAGATGCTACTCGCTCAGAGGTGGCTACTTTTCTCTGTCAATCTATTGCAAATCTTGAAACAAATAATGATAGTTTAGTTTCTAAAGTTCCCTCAGAATACATTGCCAAAATTGATATAGATACTCAATCAACAACTACCGCAACTGCACCAGAAACTACTCCAGAATTTACGGCAAATACTAACTCAGAAACTACTCCAGAATCTTCTACAGAAAATACAGAACCACCAGGAATTGTAGAAAGGTTTGGCAATGGTAATTTACAAGCAGAAATTATTTACGAACAAGCAAATAATACAGATTTAGTAAGTAACTTAAATCTGAAAATTATCAGAGGTGGAGAAATTATTTTAAATGAACCAATACCAGTTAAATCTTTAGCAGGTGACTCAGAATCTGAGACTGAAATGGAAGTATTAGCAGGTAGATTCGTGAAAGTACAGTTACTAGACTTAGATGGAAATGGAGAATCAGAAGTATTAGTAGATTTAGTAACTATAAATAATAGTGATGTTGTATTTGATAGTGGTACTTATTCATTGATTTATCTCTACGAAGCAACACGAAATAAATATTCTATGTTGCGTCATTTCTGGGGAAATGTAAATTATAGACTTACAGATTTAGACCAAGATAATATTCCAGAATTTAAAAGTGTTGATAGTAGATTTGCTAACGTATTTTCTAATATAAATAATGCTCGATTTCCTATTCGTATTTGGCAGTATCGTCAAGGAGAAATGTTAGATGTTACTAGGCAATATCCAGTACAAATAAATACTAGCGCTTCAGAACTTTGGCTGGAATTTTATCAGCGTTCTAGTCAAAATCAAAATGTCAAAGGAGTTTTGGCAGCTTATCTAGCAAATAAATATTTGTTAGGTCAAAAAGAAGATGGTTGGAAATTAATAGAAAAGGTATATCAAAACAGCGATCGCGAAGTATATTTTGATAATTTGCGTCAATTTTTAGTAGATAAAGGTTATGATAGCGATCGACAAATTAGTGGAAATGTAGTTGCGCCTGAAAATACTGCTACAGAAAATCAAGAAACCGTTACCTTTGCGACTAATGAAACGGAAGAAATTTCACCTCAAACAACCAGAGAAACAGAAAATACACTGTCACCAAGAACACTTCCACTAGAAACAACAGAAACAGAAGATAATACAGAAACACAACAACCCGAAACTTCACCCCAAACAACCAGAGAAACAGAAAATACACTGCCACCAAGAACACTGCCACCAGAAACAGAAGACAATACAGAAACACAACAACCCGAAACTTCACCTCAAACAACTAGAGAAACAGAAAATACACTGCCGCCAAGAACACTTACACCAGAAACAACAGAAACAGAAGACAATACTGAAATACAACAACCCGAAACTTCACCTCAAACAACCAGAGAAACAGAAAATACACTTCCACCAAGAACACTGCCACCAGAAACAACAGAAACAGAAGACAATACAGAAACACAACAACCCGAAACTTCACCCCAAGCAACCAGAGAAACAGAAAATACAGAAACTCAGCCAGATATTAGTAACGATCTAGTTCTAGCACCAAGGTTAGTTCGCTCTCTATCTAACCCGCAACCAGATTCTGCTTTCTCTGTAACCATTAGTTTTGATGGAGAAATATTAGCTAGTAGTCGTGGTCAAGATATCCAACTGTGGAACCTACAAACAGGCGAGTTGCTAGATACTTTATCCGACCATCAAGCTAATGTGCGTTCAGTAGCAATTAGTCCAGATGGAAGAACTCTAGCTAGTGGAAGTGGAGATGGTACAGTGAAATTATGGGATATTCCTACAGGAGAAATGCTCGTCAGTTTTTTGCATTCTGGCGTAGTGACTGCTGTTGGTTTCACTGCTGATGGCAGGACAGTAATAGGATGCAGCGCCGATCGCGGAATGAAATCTTGGGATATTTATACAGGGCGACTACTCCACAGAATGAACGGCACTCAACCTATTGCTTTTGGCGCAGGTGGCCTGCGCATGGCAGCTAGTGGAGGGCCGAGATTTATTCGACTTTGGAATGCAGAACAAGGGCAACTGTTGAGAAATCTTTCTATACCCAATACAAATAATAATCGTGGCATAGAAGCGATCGCTTTCAGTGAAGATGGGCAAACTATTGCTCATGCCATGAAAGGAGAAAGTAAGATTTCAGTCTGGGATGTGGAAACCTGGAAAGTACGTTATACTCTAGAAAAACATTCTCAGGCAATTAAAGCGATCGCAATTAGTCCAGATGGAAAAATACTTGCTAGTAGCAGTGAGGATGGTAATATTAATCTGTGGGATCTTGGTACGGGAAAATTGTTGAGAAGTATCAAAGGTGATGGTGCAATTGTTTTTAGTCCAGATAGCAAACAACTTGTAAGTGTTTCGCAAGATAATCTTATTCAGCTCTGGCAAATTTATGGGTCTGCGATCGAACAGTAGACATCAGCGTAAAAAAGAATGTAGAAACCTTGAGTTAGGTAGCAGGGAGCAATAGCAGAGGTTATACTAAATCCGGTTATTATCAAAATAATATGGGTCGCGCAACCCCACCTTTTAAGGCGATCGGGTTTTTGGAGAGTTGCTCAAATCCCCTACTTCCCCTCCTGGGAGGGGCGAGGGTGGGTTAACTTCTGAGTTCTGACTTCGTTAAAGGGTAGTTATCTAAGTTTCCAAATCTTGATCGGGCAAGGGTTTTGAATTGTGTTAATATCTACTTATTAAAGCGGATTTGGTATGATTTTAACGCTAATTAAAGGGACTGCACATAACCTTCTACCTCCTCGCTCATTCCCATTTCTCCCCTCCCCTCCTGGGAGGGGGAGGGGCGAGGGGTGGGTTGTCTCCTGTCTCCAAATCACCAACGCCAAAATCGTATAGCAGGGAACGGACACCAAGATAGGCAACAGGCAACAGTGGGAAAAATATTTCTCTGTCTAAGGTCGATCGTCAGTCGATGTCAAACACTAATATCATTTCTCCATGAAGTTGCGCTTAATAAAAGATAACAGCTATTAGTAAAATGCAGGTTTTGGTAAGAATTATTAAGCGTATTGTTACAGAGAAATAGTATAACTCATTATTTGCTATATTATATATTATATAGTTATAGTTTAAATGCTGAACAAATTACATAAAAAATAGCTTGAAGTCAGAAGTTATGTACTCCAAAATCAAACAATTAACCTCTATATTTTCTATATATAATTTGAGTAAACAAATAAATAAAACTATGTTGCGACGCTATTTTATTGGGTATATTCTCCTCTTTGTTGCTGGTTGTACTACAGTTACAAACAATCAGCTTAGAAACTCTAATAATTCTCTTCTTAAAGATCAAGAAAAACTACGATTTGCGGTGAGTGGTATTCAAAGTCTAGCAAATTGGCAGCGTGATTATGCCCCATTTAGAATTGCCTTGGAAGAAGTATTAGAGACAAAAATTGAGTTTGTTCCCATTGATAGTTTGATGGAAGCAACAGCATTACAGTTGGCTTTAGTAGATATAGTTCTGGCGGGGCCATCAGAATATGCGATCATTAAAGCAAGAACTAATGCAATGCCTATTGTTGCGGTAACACGACCTACTTACCGTGCAGTCATCGTCGTCCGTAAAGACAGTGAGATTAAGTCATTAGCTGACTTAAAAGACAAAACAATTGAGTTAGGTAAAATTGGTAGCACGGGGAGCTATCTTGGACAAATTAAAATGCTGATGGATGCTGGATTAAATATACAATCTGATGTGAACATTCTCAACTCAAAAGAGTATGATTTCAAAGCATTAAAAAATGGTGAAGCTGATGCGTGGGGAAGAACTTCGCACAGATATGAAAAAACTATGCAACAAGAAGGTATCTACCAGAATGATTACCTCCTACTTGCCGAAAGTCCGCGACTGCCCAATGATGTATTTATTGCTAGTAGCAAACTGGAACCGATGCTGGTGGCAGAAATTCGCGAGCGGATGCTGAAAAATAAGGAAAAAATGCTGCAAGCAATCCTATCTATACCACCTTTGCCTTCTAAGTATGAGGGTGGTACCTTGGTTGCTGCTGAAGATAGTGATTACGATATGATTCGCGAGGTGTATAAAGCTATCGGAGAAGAGAATTTTATTAAGTAATTAGGAATATATAGTTTACTGATGAGGTACAGAGTATGAAAACAGGGAAACTTTTTTCGGCGATCGATAAGTGGAGTAGAGGCTTAAGTATTGCCAAAAAAATTGGCTATGGCTATTCCCTGGTGATTGGTATTTCTGTACTAGGGACAAGTTTAGGGCTAATGGTAGGAGATTACCATCAAAGACAGGCCCAAGATCAGCTAAGATTAGTACAAAAAAATTATGGTCTGTTAAAAGAGTTAGAAAGCGCTATTTGGGAGGCGCAATCTCATCCCCAACAGCTAGCTGCTGTAGTTGGCAACCCTGTATGGTTTAAGTATGAAACTACTAAATTTTTGGCTCGGAGTAAACAATTAAAACAAGTAATAAAGTCTCTCAAGAATATAATTGATTTTCAATCAAGTCAATTAGTAGCAGATCCAGAAAAATTTAAGAAAATATTACAAAGTTACACTCAGACATGGAATTCATACACTCAGTTAATGCAGGGAATTTGGCAGGAGATCAATCCGGCTAATTTGCAACCAGAAGATATCCCAGTTGCCAAGCAAAGAGTTTTGGCAGCTAACACTGGGAAAAAGGCCATTGAGATTCGCATTGAGTTTGAAAAACTATCAGAAAGCTTAAATCAGTTAATAGATATTGTAGAAAAACAACAAAATCAAGCTAACAAGCGATTCATACATTCGGAAATATTACGAATCAAAATTATTATTGGTAGTATGACACTATCAGTAGCGATCGCTGCTTTTTTAGCATTCTATACCAGTCGAGCGATCGCCAGTCCACTCAAAACGTTAACTAAGACTGCCCAAAGGGTGACAGCAGAATCTGATTTTAACCTGCAAGCTAAAGTCACCACTACTGATGAAGTTGGGTTATTAGCTACATCCTTAAATCAGCTTATACGATGGGTAGGAGAGTATACTCGAGAATTAAAGTTAGCTCATAAAAAACTAGAAAAACGTAGTACTGAGCTTACACAAGCTTTGCAAGAACTAAAAGAAACTCAGACGCAATTAATTCAAACAGAAAAAATGTCTAGTCTTGGGCAAATGGTGGCGGGAATTGCCCATGAGATTAACAACCCCATCAATTTTATTTCTGGTAACATCAACCCACTTCAGGATTATATACAAGAGCTTTTGGATTTAATAAATCTTTATCAAAAACTATATCCTGACTTACATCCAGAAATAGAAGATTTAATCGACGAGATCGATCTTAATTATATAATCAATGATTTGCCCCAGATAATTTCTTCTATACGGATGAGCACTGACCGAATTAAAAATATTGTACTCTCGCTACGGAATTTTTCTCGTCTAGATCAAAAAAATGTGAGGCCAGCAGACCTTCACATAGGGATTGATAGCACTCTATTAATTCTCAGTCATCGCCTCAAAAAGGGAATTGAAGTTATCAAAAACTATGGAGATTTACCTTTAGTAGAATGTTATCCAGCTCAATTAAATCAAGTGTTTATGAATATCATTTCTAATGCTATTGATGCGATGCTAGAGTCAGATATTCAACCAAAACAGATTGTGATTCAAACAGAAAAGGTCGCTGAAGATCAAGTCATGGTGAAAATCAAGGATAATGGTCTTGGAATACCACTAGAAGTCAAAGATAAGATTTTTGACCCATTTTTTACTACGAAGTCAGTAGGGAAAGGAACAGGTTTGGGTCTCTCTATTTGTTATCAAATTATAGAAAAGCATAGAGGTAGCATAAAAGTAATCTCCGAACAAGGAAAGGGTACAGAGTTTGCGATCGCTCTTCCTATTCGTTTCACCAACACCAAAGTCTGATATGACTCCTAAGAAATAGCCTAGCTATTTGCTGATACTATTTTTAACAAACACTGATCGTGCTTGTCATTACTAATGAAGCTAGAGGATAGGTTTTTCCCAGGCCGCTATTAAACAAACGGACATGATATAAGTCCTAAATATATCTTGCCATTTATTAAGAAGTTTATTTCAATAACTTTCAGATAATGTTAACGATTTTTTGAATAAACTAACTATATTATCACCCATAAAAAAAAGGATTGTGCATTACGAACATTTCTTGCAACTAGGGCTAAGAAACTGATTGTTTCTGATATCCACTCTGCATTTCACTGGTATTTCTTACTTGCTATTCAAGCCTAATTCAATTGATGTAACAAATACTTCTTCATAAAAATTTATATTTTCTTATTGATAATAAAGCTCAATATAGTAGTCTCCTCTCCTGCTTTAGCTAATACCTCAAAGATGTTTTGAAAAATCTATAAACTTAGAGGTTGTTTGTAAAAAATTATAAAGTATTTTTACTCATTACCAATTATAACTCTCCGATAATTAATCTCAAACCCTTATACTACCTGGGCAAAAACTTCGCTTCTGGAGATGTATATTGAGTATTTCAGAGTACAAAGTTTGGAATAAATAACTAAATTAAAGGTGTTCCTTTCCCTTACAAAACTTTACAAACAGTCTTTTAGGCATTTTTAGGTAATTAACTCTATGGTATAGTCTAGTCTTAATAATTTTTAGTTTTTACAGGATTTTATCAATGACAATTCCTTTAATGTATTACCCACTCTCTAGTCAAAACCATCGGGTTCAAAAATTTGATGTCCCTGGAGATGAATATCCTATACAATACACTTTAGAGAACCTGCCTACTGCTACAGAGATGGATGAGATTATCTGGGCAGCCTATAGGCAAATTTTCAATGAGCAGCAAATTATAGCAGCTCATCGACAGGTTGCTCTCGAGTCTCAACTGCGTAATGGTCAGATCACAATTAAAGATTTCATTCAAGGTTTGTTGCTTTCTGAGTCATTCCGGCGACTGATCTATGATAGCAACAGTAACTATCGTTGTGTTGAGCTTTGTATTCAAAGGGTTTTAGGACGCCCTGTCTATAACAATAAAGAGAAACTTGCTTGGTCTATTGTATTAGCAACAAAAGGACTTCAGGGTTTTGTCAATGATCTGTTAAACAGCGAAGAATATGACAAGTATTTTGGCTATAACTTTGTTCCCTATCAACGTTGCCGAATTTTACCTCAACGCACTCAGGGAGAGTTACCTTTTGCTCGGATGGCTCGTTACGACAGCTATTACCTAGAGCAGTTATATCAAACAGGGCAACTACGGAAATTTGATCCAGGTATGTTGGATAGTAGCGCTTATGTTTATCGCAAAGCTCTATCATTTGTGGGAATACTCTCTGTCGCAGTGTTATTAATTACTCTGACTCTAGTACTTTCGCCCAAATAATATAGAATCCGGTTGAATAGTTATTGTATAGTTGGGAGTGGGGGAGTGGGGGAATAAGGGGGATGGAAGTATTTTTCTACCTTTTCCCCTATTCTGTAACTGAATCTCCTGAATTGTGAGGACTGAGCTAGTAGGTTGGGTTGTAGCTTGCTTCCGCGTAGCGGTACGGCAGTCTTACCCGAGCTTATCAGTTAGGATAAACCAAACAAAAAAGTGGTGTTGGGTTTATCCTCCGGATAAGCTACGCTCACATTCTTCAACCCAACCTACACCTAAATGCTCTTTCCTCCTGAATTCTAAATTCTAAATTCTAAATTCTAAATTCTGCCATATCATCCCTTCATAGATATCGCTGACGATCGCTCTAAACAATATTCCGACCCCATCAAGTCTTCCGTAGCAGCAGTTTCAAATTTAATTGGCCTCAACTGCACAGCACAAGCTTTTAACTCTGGTTGCCCAGACTCAGGACAAACTTGAGGATGAGTCAAAGCATTTGCCTCTGCTTGATTTGCCCAAAGTGCGCCCCAGTGCATCGGCACAAATACAGTGCCTGGAGTAATAGCTTTAGTCACTTTTGCGGGAAATCTAGCCCAACCTCGTCGCGATCGCACTTCTACCCAATCATTTTCTTCAATCTCTAACTTCTGAGCATCCTTTGGATGAATTTCTATAAAAGGCGTCGGGTGCATTTTTCTAATTTTATCAATGCGTCCTGTGCGTGTTTGAGTATGCCAATGAGCATATAAGCGCCCTGTTGTCAACACAAAAGGATAATCAAAATTTGGTGGCTCTGCTAAACCTTGAGAGTAAAATGCAGCAAACCGTGCCCTGCCATCAGGAGTATTAAATCGGAAATTAGTATACAGACGCTCCTGAGATACTCCACTACTATCGGGACAAGGCCACTGGACCGGACCCTTTTCCCGTAGTCGCTCGTAGGTAATTGCAGTCTGGTCGCAAGGGCGATCGCGTGTCAACTCTAGAAATTCAGCTCTCACTGCTTCCGAGTCAGCAAAATCAAACTGATTTGTAAATCCTAAACGGCGACCCACCTCTGCAAAAATTTCCCAATCTGCTTTTGCTTCTCCCAGGGGTTCGCGGAATGCAGAACACAAAGTCACCACTCGCTCCGAGTTTGTCATCGTTCCTGTTTTTTCTCCCCACTGAGCAGCAGGTAACAACAGATGAGCATATTCCGCTGTTTCAGTAGGATAATAAGCATCCTGATAAACAGTAAAAGGCGATCGTAACAAAGCTGCTTTAGTCCGCTCTAAATCTGGCATACTCACTGCCGGATTAGTAGCTGCAATCCACAAACAACCTAATTCCTGGCGTTCCAAAGCCGTAATCATCTCCCAAGCAGTACGACCAGGAACAGCAGAAATTTGCCCAGGAGTCAACCCCCATAACTTTTCCAAATCAGCCCGATGTTGGGGATTTTTCACTGCCCGATAACCAGGCAAAATATGAGCCAGTCCTCCTGCTTCCCTACCACCCATAGCATTAGGTTGACCAGTCAGTGAAAACGGTCCTGCACCCGGTTTACCAATATTACCTGTCATCAAATGCAGATTAATCAGAGTTCTGACCTTTGCCGTCCCCTCAGACGACTGATTCATCCCCATTGACCACAAAGATAAAACTTGCTTTGACTCACTCCAATAACGAGCTGCCTTTTCCAAATCATCCAAACGAATACCGCAGTGTCGTGCAACTAAATCAGGTGGGGAATGACGAATCACATCAGTGTATTCAGGAAAACCCGTTGTACATTCATCAATGAATGTCGCATCTATCGCTCCCCAACGCATGAGTATATGAGCAATACCGTTGAGTAGATCGATATCAGTACCTGGTCGAATTGCCAAATGCAAATCTGCTGCTTCCGCTGTTTTAGTACGACGGGGGTCTACCACAATCATTTTCACTTTCTTATTTTTCTTGTGGTAAACCCGCAGACGATTAAATACAATGGGGTGACATTCAGCTGTATTAGTACCGATTAAAAATGCACAGTCTGTTTTTTCTAGATCGTCGTAGCAACAGGGGGGACCGTCGGAACCAAAACTTTGAATATATCCCGATACTGCCGAAGACATACAGAGACGAGAGTTAGCATCAAAGTTATTAGTCCCCAGACATCCTTTGAGTAACTTTTGGGCAACATAATAATCTTCTGTTTGAAACTGACCAGAACCGTACATACAAATTGCATCTGGTCCTTGAGTGAAGCGTACAGTTTGAATCCGATTAACAATCCGATTAAAAGCTTGCTCCCAAGTCACACGACGGAAAGGCTCATCTAGAGTATCACGCATCATTGGATATTTGAGGCGACCTTTATCCAATGCTTCAGCAACAGTGGCGCCTTTAACACAAACTTTGCCTTGACTAGAGGGATGAGAGCTATCGCCCCGTACTCGCCAAATTGGATTCCCTTTGCTATCTCGATTTGTTGCTTTTCCAGAAATTGCTGGCGGTAATACATCTAAGCCACAGCCAACTCCACAATAAGGGCAAAGAGTTTTTGTAGGTTCCATAGTTTACTTTAAAAATAATTTTCTTGGCAGACGAATAAGTGAAATTCAAGCGAATATCATTTACACTTAGATGCTAAATAATTTAATTTTGTATTCCAGCAGAAGTTGTTCTCCTGCTAAATTTTCCCTGATTGTTTGCTATTTATAATTAATATAATATAATACTTAATCTCAATATTTCAGTTTAATGATATAGAATTTAATTTTTGTTTATTATTGAAGACTTTATGAAAAATTATCTGTCACATTGGATACGTTTTAATACAGTTTTAAAATAGACATCTCCAGAAAATAGGGAATAGGGAATAGGGAATAGGGAACCCACCCCTCGCCCCTCCCCCTCCCTGGAGGGGAAGAACTGATAATTTATGTACGATAATTGATTTTATTTTTGATTTTTGGAGATATCTAATAGAATAATATTATGTCTGGATAAGAGCGTAATAAAAAAACTTTCTCTTTTTCTTCCTCTTCCTTCTTCTTTGTTCCCTCCTGATATCAAATCCGTTTAATTCGGTATAAAAAAATGTTCTATCTTCAACGATTACCAAATATTTCTCCATTTCCCCATCCCCCCATCCCCCTATCCCCCCATCTAATTACACCGATGCTACCGGATTTGATATGACTCCTGACTCCTCCTAGGATTAAAAAATTTAATAGCGAATTACTGGAAGTGAGAGAGAAGGGAAAGTTTTTTTGAGAACGCATCGCTCAAAGCTTGATATAACTATCTCAATCTCTACTCACAAGAGAATCACTGTAACTAAACCAGATAAGATAAATTGGTATTAGTCTTCAGCAAACATAGGAACAGATTCTAGATTCACTTCTTCCTCTTCCTCTTCATCCTTATGGTGTTCGGCAAATGAACCCTCTGGCTCTTTCAAGAAGAAAGCACACAGGAACGCCACAATTATTGACATTACACCGAGAACTTCAAAGAAAATTCGATTACCAACAGCACCTTCAGGCAATAAACTAAACGTAGTCAGATAAACTACCGCACCTACGTTACCATAAGCACCAACATTACCAGCAATTTGACCTGTAACTCGGCGCTTAATTAAAGGAACTATAGCAAAAGTAGAACCTTCAGCCGCTTGCACAAAGAAAGAACACATCATAGTAAGTAACACAGCAATAGGTAGCCACCAACCTCCAGTTACACGACCAAATGTGAGATAACCAACTCCCATCCCAGCAGTCAATACTGTCATTGTCAACTTACGACTACCAAGTTTGTCTGAAATTAAACCACCACCAGGACGAGATGCCAAGTTCATAAAAGCATAGCTAGCTGCTATCATCCCTGCCACGGCTTTATCTAGGCCAAAAGTATTTTCAAAGAAAGCAGGAAGCATCGAAACTACTGCTAACTCAGAACCAAAGTTAACAAAATAAGTAAGTTCTAAAATTGCTACTTGGGAAAACTGATAGCGGTCAGCAGGAGGATAACGCTTCTCTCCTGCTATCAATTCTTTATTAGCTGCCCAACAGTTATAAGTTTGGAAAGCGTACAAACCGAAGAGTAATAGCCAGACAATATAAAGTTGACCTTGAGATAGGAAACCAACTTTACTCAACCGCCAAGCTAGTAAACAAAGAACTCCTGTTAAAGGAAGATTCATCAAAATTAGGAAGATAAAATCTTTCTGGGTTGTAACTTCTAAACCTGTGGCACGCTTAGGTTTTTTATATACCTTACCAGGAGGAGTATCTTGAACATTGAAGAAATAAAACGCACCATAAAGTGCAGCTATAATACCTGTCAGAGCGATGGATAACCGCCAGTTCAATATCTCACCGCCACTAAAAGTTAACACAGCAGCTACAGTCGGAAGGGTAAAAGCAGAAGCAGCAGAACCAAAGTTACCCCAACCGCCATAAATACCTTCCGCCAAACCTATTTCTTTAGGAGGAAACCATTCAGCGACCATGCGAATGCCAATCACAAAACCAGCACCGACAATACTCAGTGCTAGACGACTGATAACTAACTGGCTGAAGTTTTGGGCAAGAGCAAAACCTATACAGGGAATAGCTGCATACATTAGTAGCAGCGAATAGGTAATTCTTGGTCCGTATTTATCTAACAACATCCCAATGATAATTCGGGCAGGTACTGTTAGTGCAACGTTACAGATAGCAATAGTTCTGATTTGAGAAGTTTCTAAACCAAAGTCTGCTTTTAATGATGTTGCTAATGGGGCTAAGTTAAACCAAACAACAAATGATAGAAAAAAAGCAAACCAAGTTAAATGGAGGATACGGTAACGGCCCCGAAAAGACCAAAGTTCTGTTAACATTATTCTGTTGAATTACAATTATTAAGGCTATATAAGGTCACAAACAAAGATTAATTGGCGTTGCTGAATTGAAGTATGAATGAGCGATTATTTGGTTCTGGTCAAGCCCCCTAAATCCCCCAATTTTGGGGGACTTTTAGAGTTTTATTCCCCCCAATTTTGGGGGGTTAGGGGGGCTTGCATCATACCCAGAATCAGCAACGCCGATTAATTTTGCTGACAAGTCTAACTAAAAATAATCTGAGGCAGTTATGAAATTTGTGAATTAAATTAGTACCAGAGTGAGGTGTTAGTTTAAAGCGAACAATTCAATTTTTTTCTGATAACATAGTAGGTAGGCAAAAATTATAATTTATGTATTTTGCAGATTTTTCAGCACTTTAACATTAAAAAGTTTCTTACTTTCATCACCATCAGTGCAATTTTTAGTTAGTAGTGAATTATATATAAATTTCTACCTAACACCTACTATGTATTACCTAAAACCAAAGATCTATTTGGTTAACCATTGGTTAACTTGAAGTACACCATTGGGAGTTAGTAGCACTAAATATTCTGCTGTTGGTTTGCTATCATCAGCAGTGCTAGAGTTAGTCAATTTGGCTAAAGGAGTTTCTCCAATATACTCGGAAGCTGCTTTATTGATATGTTCATACTTGGCGACCATTCCTGCTGAGTTCATTGTGACTCGATAGGCTAAATTTTCAGAAAAAGTTGGATATTGTTTCCAAGCTTGGTCGATCTGGTTGTACAGCATTGAGTTTAATTTCTCAAGAGTATTTGAGTCAGTAATTTTTGGTGCTGCTTGAGTTTCTGGAACTGCCGCCATAGTTACTTTAGTTTCTGCAACAGGTACTGTATTAACTGCTGAAACTGACTCGGTAGTATCAACTGCGGAAGAAACAACAGAAGTTGATGGAGCAATAGTAGGTTTTGATGTGCTGGCTACAATAGGAGCAGTATTAGTAGTTGATGTAGCAACAGTTGATGGAGCAGTACTAGGTTGTGATGTGGGTGCGCTGGCTATAATAGTAGGAGTATCAGTAGTGGATGTAGCAACTATTGTTTCTTCTGCTTCTTGTTCTTGTTGTTGAGCATATTCTGCTAGAGAACTCTGCCAACTATTGACATAAGAACCAGCAAATAGTGTTAACCCGACTACAGATAGAATTTTCAGACCTAGAGACTTTGCAGTTTCAGGTGAATTGTTAGAAGCATTAATTGTAGTAGACATTGTTGAGATTCTCCTTAATTGTTATTGTACTTTGAGTCTAATAAATAAATTTTGGCTGTGAGAGTAAATTTGAGAAACTCTATTTAAGCTTCTCCAGTGTTTATTTGTAAGATTTACGATTTACTTTGGTTGAGCACCAAAATTTTCAATTAGCAAATTCCGCAAAATAGCTTTGAGGTCTTCACAGGGAATACCTTTTTGAACGCAACTGCCGAGTTTAGCATCTTTGCCAACTGTGCCTCCCATGTACAGGTCAACACCCTCAACCATCTTACCATCTTTGCGGGCTTTAGTACCCATCAAACCAATATCTGCAACCTGTGGCTGTCCACAAGAATTGGGGCAACCAGTCCAGTGAATGCGTACTGGTTTTGGCATTGACAGTTCAGCTTCGAGTTCCTTTACCATTGCCACGGCACGATTTTTGGTTTCAATGAGAGCAAAGTTACAAAACTGTGCCCCCGTGCATGAAACTACAGCCCGAGTTAATGGTTGAGGATTAATGGAAAACTTTTCTAGGAGTGGTTCTCCAAGGAATGGTTCTATTCTAGACTCAGGAACATTAGGAATAATAGCATTTTGTTCCACAGTAAGCCTAATTTCTCCATTTCCATAAACCTCAGCTAGACGAGCCAGGTCAAACATATTGTCAGCATATAGCCTACCAACCGGAATGTGCAACCCAATATAATTTAACCCTGGTTGTTTTTGTTTGTAAACCCCGATGTGGTCCCGTTTTTCCCAGATAATTTCGTCTTTGGGAGCTTCTTTCTCTAGAGTTTGCCCCATTTGTTGCTCAACTTTTGAGCGGAATTCATCTAAACCCCACTCATCTATCAGCCACATTAGCCTTGATTTTTGGCGATTTCCTCGGGAGCCATTATCGCGAAATACTTCTAGAATAGCTCGACAGATGGCAACAACTTGATTTGGTTCTACCCAAGCATCAAGGGGGATAGCTGCTGCACAACGTTTGGCCGAGAAAAAGCCACCAACTAGAACATTAAAGCCAAATTTATCGTTTTTGTAGGCAGGAACAAAAGCAATATCATTTATTTCCGCATGAACAGAATTATCACGACATCCGGCGATCGCTATATTGAATTTCCGTGGTAGATTGGTAAATTCTGGGTTGCCTTTGCTGTTGCCAGTAATCATGTCTTGGACTTGCTGTACTAACTCACGAGTATCGTAAAGTTCGTCTGCATCTATTCCAGCTACTGGGGAACCTGTAATGTTGCGTACATTATCCATACCTGACTGAACGGTGGTTAAACCTACTTGTTCAAATCGGCGAAATATTTCTGGGATATCTTCTATTCTAATTCCCCGCAATTGCAAGTTTTGTCTGGTGGTGATGTCGGCGCTACCGTCTTCCCCGTACCGTTGGACTATTTCTGCCAAGACTCGCATTTGTTGACTGGTTATGAATCCATTTGGCATCCGCATCCGCAACATAAATTTCCCTGGAGTTACTGGTCGGAAGAATACACCTAACCATTTTAGTCTGTGGTCGCGGTCAGTTTTATCTATTGCTTCCCAACCAATATTGGCAAATTTTTCTAGTTCTGTTTTCACTGCCAGACCATCTTTTTCTGCTTTAAATTTCTCAAATTTATTTAGTTTTTCTTGGCGCTCTACTGTGCCAGTCATCTATATTATCCTCATTTGTAGGCAGTCTCATAAATTTTAGGAAAACTAACTGTAAGATGTTTGAATTGACTCAATTACTAATTTTTTTGAGCCGACAACTAGAAAATCAAAATGTTTAAAAATTCTGCATCTGTTGTCACCATCTAATGTCAAATTTTTATTAATTTGTTGTTGACTAATGTAAATGAGTTTAAATTAAATATTCGTATTCTTTATTACAAAATGTATATTTTTATGAATAAAATGTATATTTAAAATGCGTTTATTGCATTTTAGATGCAAAAGCATAATAGAGATATAGGGACAAGGGGTAATAACTGTTCTATAGAAGCCATTTGAGATCTATTTAAAAAGAGATGGGGAAGTGAGGGGATGGGGGGATGGGGAGATGGGAGCAAATTTCAACCTGCTTGGTGCGCGTTCCCTCACAGGAGTGCGCGTTCCGCAAGCGAGCTGTCGTCGTCGCGGGGTCGCATCCGCTTTTTCCCCTATTCTCGTTCCTGAATTTCCTGACTTAACCAGAACTGAGGACTACAGCCAAAAGTACGTACCCCCTGCAAAGATACCACTCAGGGGTTCTATATTTTTTGTGCTGTAATACCAAGTGTGAAAAAAGAATGTTACGAATAATAAGGGTGATCAAAAGACTTTTCAGTAAATGTCCTTTTGACTAAAAAGATGATTTATGGGCTAATAAATGATATCGAAGACATTCATTCTGACTCCTTACTCCTGACTCCTGACTCCTAAAAAATACCATAGCTATTTGTAGCAAACATTTATCAAATTGGTAGAATTCAATATGTGGGTCAGCTTAAAATAAAAAATATATAAGTCAGTCGTCAGCATTTACTAGACAAAAGTTTCAAGTTGCTCAACTGTAAATATACATAACTTTTTAGGATCGTCAGGCACACTTTAAAATTAATCTCTTTCTCGCTGTTTTCTTTTCCCTATTGCCTTTGACAAAAAATATGTTTAAATATATTCCTCATGGACACTGTTATCTATGGAATCCTAGTTTAGTTAGCTTGCATTTAATCTCAGATATTCTGATTGCTGTTGCTTACTTCTCTATCCCTTTAATGTTGGTTTATTTTATCCAGCAAAGACAAGATTTACCTTTTCCTTCTATATTCTGGCTATTTAGCGCCTTTATTGTTTCTTGTGGGACAACCCATGTTCTAGATGTGTGGACTTTGTGGCATCCCACTTACTGGTTTTCAGGAATTTTGAAAGCTATAACTGCCATAATTTCATTGTTTACAGCTTTTGAACTCCGTATTCTCATACCTCAAGCTTTACTATTGCCTAGTCCAGAAGAACTAGAAAAAGCAAATCAGGAACTACACAAACAAATAGTAGAACGCCAGCGTATAGAAACTCAATTACGAGAAAGCGAAGTTAAATTTTATGCTGCTGCGGAAGCAAGTTTAGATAGTTTATTTATATTTAATAGTCTGCGGGATGAAACTGGACGTATTGTCGATTTTATTTTTGTAGAGCTAAACTCCCGTGCCGAACAACTCATTTCTATGACTAAATCAGAAGTATTGGGACAAAGACTGTCTGAACTAATTCCTACCAACGATACTGGAGGTTTCTTGGAAAAATACGTTCAGGTTGTGGAAACAGGTAAAGTTTTCAAAGAAGAGTTTTCCACAAATCTTTTTGCCCCCAATATCTCCTGGTTGCAACATATGGTAGTTCCTCTAACAGATGGTATTGCTATTACTACTAGAGATATCACCGAACACAAACAGATGGAAAAAATATTGCAAGAAAGAAAAGAACGTTTCCGTCTAGCTTTCGATCATGCACCTATTGGTATTGCCCTGGTATCACCAGATGGAAATTTTATCCGGGTTAACCATGCTTTGTGTGTAATGCTGGGTTACAGTGAAGTTCAATTGATACAGTTAACCTTCCCAGAAATTACTCATCCTGAGGATCTAACTACTGACCTTGCTTTTGTACAGCAGCTCTTAGAGGGCAAAATCAACTTCTACACGATAGAGAAGCGATACATTAATCAGGAAGATAATATTGTCTGGACAATTTTGAGTGTTTCTCTAGTAAAAGATCCATCAGGTGAACCTCTGTATTTCATTTCTCAAATTCAAAATATTACTTCCCGCAAGCAACATGAAGCTGAACAGCAAAGACTGATTACTAAGCTAAAAATCAGTAACCAAGAACTAGAGGACTTTGCTTATGTAGCTTCCCACGACTTGCAGGAACCACTCCGGAAAATTCAGACTTTTGGCGATCGCCTCAAAATTAAATATGGGGAAGTGTTAGATGAAAAAGGGCAAGACTATCTACAAAGAATGCAGAGTGCTGCCAAAAGGATGCAAATTCTAATTAGGGATTTATTAAACTTCTCACGCATTACGACTAAAGCGCAACCCTATCTACCTGTAACCCTTTCTCAAATAGTGGCAGAAGTTATTGACGACTTGGAAAACCCCATTGAACAAACAAAAGCTCAGGTGGAAGTAGGAGAGTTACTCACCATTCAGGCCGACTCAATACAAATGCGACAATTGTTCCAAAATTTAATTGGCAATGCACTTAAATTTCACATACCAGGAAATTGCCCCATTGTCAAGGTAGAAGCAATTTTAAAGTCGGAAATTAATCAAGTTCAAATTATGGTATCCGACAATGGAATAGGTTTTGAGGAAAAATATTTAGACCGAATATTTACTCCTTTCCAACGACTGCATGGCAAGCAAAAATATCAAGGTACTGGCATAGGTCTGGCAATATGTCGTAAAATAGTAGAGAGACATAACGGTAATATTACTGCTCGTAGTATCCCCAATCAAGGAACTACTTTTGTGATTACTTTGCCCATTAAACAAACTTTAGAAAAGCAAAAGGAGCATATCTTAAGTTGAATAGAAGACCAGTACCAATTCTCATGGCTGAAGATGATGAGGACGATCGTCTCCTGGCGATGGAAGCTTTTGAGGAAAGTAAATTACTTAATAAGCTATATATTGTTGAAGATGGGGAAGAATTATTAGATTTTTTATATCATCGAGGTGCTTATACAGACATCAAAACTTCGCCTGAACCAGGAATCATTTTGTTAGACTTAAATATGCCCAAAAAAGATGGCCGAGAGGCGATCAAAGAAATTAAAGCTGACCCTCATTTACGTTTAATTCCTGTTGTAGTTTTAACTACTTCTAAAGAAGAAGAAGATATCTATACTTCTTATCAATTAGGAATTAGTTCATTTATTGTCAAGCCAGTAACATTTGAGGGATTAATAACAGTCATCCAAAGTTTGAGTAGATATTGGTTTGAAATTGTTGAACTCCCTGCTAGAGAATATTGAATCTACTGGGGAAATTTTCCCTTCTAGTATTTCTTGGGAAAATTATATGTATTAGATGATTTCTGTTGGTTGCGATGACAATTGTTTACCTGGGTATAACTATGATTCATAGTATATAAAATCAAGCAGACTTTTATGCAAAAATACACTATTAATGTTCTCCTAATAGAAGATGATGAAGATGATTTTATCATCATTGATGACATCTTGTCAGAAGTAGAATCACCAAAAATATTTCTGGATTGGGAAAATACTTATGAAGGGGGATTAGCTGCAATAGAAACAGGAAAATATGATGTTTGTTTGCTTGACTATCGTCTAGGAGAAAAAGACGGAATAGAATTACTCAAAACAGCAATAGACTTAAATTGTCAGACACCAATTATATTAGTCACTGGTCAAGGCGATCGAGAATTAGACCTACTGGCGATGAAAATTGGAGCAGCAGATTATTTGAATAAATTAGAAATTCGAGAATATACATTAGAGCGAGTAATTCGCTATGTCATTGAAAGAAATAAACATTTAATTGCCCTTAAAGAAAGTCAAGCCAAACTACAAGAAGCTCAAAAAATTGCCCATTTAGGAAACTGGGAATTAGACTTAAAAACACAGAAAATAACTTGGTCTGATGAAGTATTTCGGATTTTTGGTATGAGTTCAACTCAAAAGCAACCAACTTATCCAGAATTCCTCGAAATGTTCCTTCCTGAAAGTCGAAAATTATGGTCTGAAAATATGGCTTTAATCTTAGAGAAAACACAAAAGTGTGAATGTGAATATGAAATAATTCGCCCGGACGGAACAGTGAGATATCTTTATACTAAGACGACTTTAATCACAAATAGTAACTTAGAATCAATCGGCATATTTGGCACAATTCTAGATATTACAAAGCGCCAACAAGCCGAATTAGAAGTCAAAAAAATCAGAAAACAAGAGCATTTATTAAGTATAGTAATAGACAGAATTCATCAATCTTTAAACTTAGAGGAAATATTAGAAACGACAGTAGAGTCGGTGCGAGAATTTTTGCAGTGTGACCGGGTACTAATTTACCGTTTCTTACCAAATGGTCATGGTCTAGTAGAAAAAGAATCTTTAGCACCAAATTGTCTTTCACTTTTAGGAATGATAATAGTTGATCCATGTTTTCCCAACAGCGATATTTTAGAACGTTACAAACAAGGTTATTTTAGTATTATTAGTAATATTAATAAATCAAAAATTAAATCATGTTATGCAGAACTGCTGACACAATTTCAGGTGAAAGCAAATATAGTGCTACCTATCTTAATTACAAACGAAACTGAAAACAAAAATCATACAGAAAAATCAGAAATTAATGTATGGGGGTTATTAATAGCTCATCATTGTCGAGAAAATAGAGAGTGGGAAATATCGGAAACCGACTTATTAAGACGCTTGGCAGCTCAGACAGCGATCGCTATTCAACAAGCTCAACTTTATCAATATGTAGAAAGCTTAAACCAAGAATTAACAGATAATAATTTATCTTTACAACAAGAAATTACAGAAAGAAAAAGAGCTGAAGCCAAAATCAGATTTTTATTAGAAACTACTCAATCTATTAATAATGCAGATAATTTTCATTCTGCATTAACAATTATTCTTCAGTCTTGTTGTCAATTAATTGATTGGGATTTTAGTGAAGCCTGGATTCCGAATCAAAATACTAATATGCTCGAATATAGTCAAGGTTGGTATCCTCAAGAACCAGATTTATTTGAATTTAGATATTGGAGTATGAAACTAACTTTTAGTCATAATAATGGTTTGCCTGGTAGAATTTTTGCATCCCAAAAATCAGAGTGGGTTGCAGATTTTTCAACCGAGTCAACATTAGCTGCTACAACAGATTTAAAAACAGCTTTTGGAGTGCCAATTATTGTAGAAAATAAAGTGTTAGCAGTCTTGATTTTCTTTAACAAAAAGCTACTATCTCGGAAGCCTCATGTAATGCAATTAATTGAAGCAGTAGCTACTCAATTAGGCTCTCTAGTCCAACGTAAGCAAGCAGAAGAATCTCTCAGAATTGCAGAACAACTATATCACGAGATAGTAGAAAATGCTGTTGATGGTATTTTTCAGACTACTCCTTCTGGGCGTTTTATTAGTGCAAATATGGCATTAGCAAAAATGTGTGGTTATAGTTCGCCAGAAGAGTTAATCAAGAGTATTCAAGATATTTCTCGCCAGGTTTATTTTGTAGTAAACCGACGGCAAGAATTTATATTGGCAATGAAAGCAGATAATGCAGTACATAATTTTGAGTCCTTAGTCTATTGCAAAGATGGTAATACAATTTGGATTTCTGAAAATGCTCGCGCTGTCAATGATTCTCAGGGAAAATTATTGTATTATGAGGGTACTGTTTCCAATATTACCGAGCGGAAAATAGCACAGGAAGCTTTGAAGTTTCAGAAACAACAAATGCAACAATTGTTGCTAAATATTTTGCCAGCTAAAATTGCTCAACGCCTGCAAACAGGAGCAAGATCAATCGCTGATAGTTTTGATGATGTGAGTGTGTTATTTGCTGACTTGGTAGGATTTACTGAATTTTGCTCAAATGTTTCTGCCATTGAACTTGTAGATTTTCTGAATTTGATTTTTTCGGAGTTTGACCAACTAGCTCAAAAGTATCGTTTGGAAAAAATTAAAACTATTGGAGATGCTTATATGGTAGTTGGTGGTTTGCTAATACAACAAGAAGACCATTTACAGGCGATCGCTAATATGGCACTAGAGATGCAAGTTTGTTTAGATCGTATTTGCGTTCAACAACAGACATCTCTAACTCTACGAATTGGTATTCATGTCGGACCTGTAGTTGCTGGAGTTATTGGTCAGACTAAGTTTATCTACGATCTGTGGGGTGATACTGTAAATATTGCATCTCGAATGGAGTCTAGTGGTATTGATGGTGAAATTCAAGTTACCTCTGTTATATATCAGCGACTCAAAGAAAAATTTGTCTTTGAACAGCGAGGTGAAATTTCAATTAAGGGAAAAGGAAATATGACTACCTATCTACTGAAAGAACAAGTAGAAGTAAGCGTTGAGCAATTCAGGTATTAACTAGGGTTTGCGTATGGAAAGTCTTTTTGCTCTTTGTAGGAGACAGGAGACAACCCACCCCTAACCCCTCCCAGGAGGGGGAGACAACCCACCCCTAACCCCTCCCAGGAGGGGAGAAATGGATCGGGAGCGAGGAGGTAGGAGCGGGCGTTTTGTCTCTCAATTTTTCTGCCATAATCGTCCCAAAATACTAGCTTTATGCAGCTCTTGCCACCGAAAAGCTGGTAATTTTTTCAACTCTAAAACGCTAAAACCAATATCATTCAACAATGAATAATGAATAATGAATAATGAATAATTACCTCTCCTTGAAAAGAAGAGGATTGACTAATAATGAAAAATTTTTGGCATTGGTAATTTGAGGTATGATATCATGTCCGGAGAAGAGCGCTATAGAACTCCGTGACCTTTACCCGAGCAAAAAACTTTCTCCTTCTATTCCTCTTTCTTCCTTCTTTCTTCCCTCCTGACTCCTGTACGGGCGATTTCCTAAGGTCATGCTCCTAATTACGCGAATCGTCCCTACGACTCCTGACTCCTAAGTAATGCGCGATTAATATCATACACGCGCTTTACCAAGGCCAAATTTTTTTTATTATCCCCTTAAAAGGGGAGGCACATACCCACAATTTTTCGGTCAATACTTTTAGAATTAATCAGCTACTCCCCCACTCCCCCACTCCCCTACTCTCAACTATATAATACAGCGCTTTTCAAATTGATGAACCACATCTTCACAAGCAAAACTCTGTAGGGAGGTTCCATGGAACCTCCCTACTGTGGTCTACCGTGCAGGAAAACCGCTTTCAACAATTAATAATGAATAATGAATAATGAATAATTACCTCTCCTTGAAAGAAGAGGATTGACAAAGAGATGAAAATTTTTCTTCTCTTGGTCGATTGGATATGGCGAGGAGACCTCGCCATCCTATCCTAACGGACTGCTCCGCAAACGACCGCTTATTATCCCCTTAAAAGGGGAGGCACATACCCACAATTTTTCGGTAAGTATTCAACCAGATTTGATATTATTTGTGGGTATTTCAAGAGATATGATATAATAGCTGAAGACTTACAAATATATGGATAATTAGGTGATGTATTAAAGAACTGTAGCAGCGATAAAATAAGTAGATAAGCAAAATTATTTGTATATTTACTGTTGAGTTATATTTCTTTCCCAGACATAGCTTAAGCCAATTTATTTTAGTAAAAAATGCACCGATAATTTGGTATTATATCAAATTAATATAAAGTTGCATAGAATAATATTTTAATCAGAGTCTACTGTAGATCGAGACAGACAAATTAATGAATTTCATCATTCTGTGCAGCCTCACATAAAATTGGTATAACACCTAACACCTAACACCGAATTCTATGCAGCTTCACATAAAATTGGTATTAAGTAGAGCAGGCTAAAAAAAAGACGTTTCATATTTAATCAAAAAAACCCTAAAGCCATTGAATATAAACTTTTGAGCTAATTTACAACTTGATACATAGCGCCCAAAATTTACCATGTTCTACTTAGTACTTAAATATTATTCTCAAATTAAAACTTAGTAAATAAATACTTATATCATGGAAAAACAGATTATTAATCTTCTCCTAATAGAAGATGATCAAGATGATTTTATTGCCATCAATGACATCTTGTCAGAAGTAGAATCACCAAAAATATCTCTGGATTGGGAAAATACTTATGAAGGAGGATTAGCTGCAATAGAAACAGGAGAATATGATGTTTGTTTGCTTGACTATCGTCTAGGAGAAAAAGACGGAATAGAATTACTCAAAACAGCAATAGACTTAAATTGTCAGACACCAATTATATTAGTCACAGGTCAAGGCGATCGAGAATTAGACCTACTGGCGATGAAAATTGGAGCAGCAGATTATTTGAATAAATTAGAAATTCGAGAATATACATTAGAGCGAGTAATTCGCTATGTCATTGAAAGAAATAAACATTTAATTGCCCTTAAAGAAAGTCAAGCCAAACTACAAGAAGCTCAAAAAATTGCCCATTTAGGAAACTGGGAATTAGACTTAAAAACACAGAAAATAACTTGGTCTGATGAAGTATTTCGGATTTTTGGTATGAGTTCAACTCAAAAGCAACCAACTTATCCAGAATTCCTCGAAATGTTCCTTCCTGAAAGTCGAAAATTATGGTCTGAAAATATGGCTTTAATCTTAGAGAAAACACAAAAGTGTGAATGTGAATATGAAATAATTCGCCCGGACGGAACAGTGAGATATCTTTATACTAAGACGACTTTAATCACAAATAGTAACTTAGAATCAATCGGCATATTTGGCACAATTCTAGATATTACAAAGCGCCAACAAGCCGAATTAGAAGTCAAAAAAATCAGAAAACAAGAGCATTTATTAAGTATAGTAATAGACAGAATTCATCAATCTTTAAACTTAGAGGAAATATTAGAAACGACAGTAGAGTCGGTGCGAGAATTTTTGCAGTGTGACCGGGTACTAATTTACCGTTTCTTACCAAATGGTCATGGTCTAGTAGAAAAAGAATCTTTAGCACCAAATTGTCTTTCACTTTTAGGAATGATAATAGTTGATCCATGTTTTCCCAACAGCGATATTTTAGAACGTTACAAACAAGGTTATTTTAGTATTATTAGTAATATTAATAAATCAAAAATTAAATCATGTTATGCAGAACTGCTGACACAATTTCAGGTGAAAGCAAATATAGTGCTACCTATCTTAATTACAAACGAAACTGAAAACAAAAATCATACAGAAAAATCAGAAATTAATGTATGGGGGTTATTAATAGCTCATCATTGTCGAGAAAATAGAGAGTGGGAAATATC
>JAAHGF010000015.1:85781-115622 GCA_010672585.1 Okeania sp. SIO1I7
ATATAGTGCTACCTATCTTAATTACAAACGAAACTGAAAACAAAAATCATACAGAAAAATCAGAAATTAATGTATGGGGGTTATTAATAGCTCATCATTGTCGAGAAAATAGAGAGTGGGAAATATCAGAAACCGACTTATTAAGACGCTTGGCGGCTCAGACAGCGATCGCTATTCAACAAGCTCAACTTTATCAACGCTTAGAAAAACTCAATCAAGAATTAGAAGCAATTGCTTATATTGATGATTTAACAGGAGTGTTTAACCGTCGTCATTTTGAGCAAAAATTTGAACAAGAATGGAAAAGGTTAGCGCGGGAGGAAGCTCTCATCTCAATTATTATGTTAGATATAGACTACTTTAAACCTTATAACGATACCTATGGCCATCAACAGGGAGATAAATGTTTGCAACAAGTAGCTAAAGCTATTCAAGCGACAGTCAAACGACCAGGAGATTTTGTCGCTCGATATGGTGGAGAAGAGTTTGTAGTTGTGTTGCCCAATACCCCCATGGAAGGAGCACTTAAGGTGGCAGAAAATATCAGAACAGAAATTGAAGCTTTAAAAATTCCTCATCAAGCTTCAGCAACAAGTCAATGGGTAACAAGTAGCTTAGGAGTTGCAGATAGCAATTGCTCAAAAACATCTAATCCAGAGAGATTGCTAAAAGCAGCAGATACTGCTCTCTACAATGCTAAAACTTCTGGCAGAAACCGCATAGAGATTTGTTATGTATGTATGGAAAGTCTAGAGAAACAACAGCAAGAAATTAATTTAGTTACACAACTACGAGATGCTCTAAGAGAGAACAGTTTTTGTCTGTTTTCACAAGCAATTGTCCCATTGCATGAAGGTGTACAAGCAAGACTTTATGAAATTTTGCTCAGATTGAGATATCCTTCAGGTAAAATTGTTTCACCAGCTGCTTTCCTACCATTAGCGGAGCGCTATCATCTCATGCCAAGAATTGACCGTTGGGTCGTAAAAAATCTACTATATTTCCTGTCTTCGCAGAAAATTGATAATTCAGACCGAGATTGTATTTTTACTGTTAATCTTTCTGGTGCTAGCATCAACGATAGCAATTTTTTAGAATTTATCGAACATCAATTTGCCTATTTTGAAGTGCCCCCCCAAAAAATTTGTTTTGAGATTACTGAGACCATAGCTATTACTAATTTAGATAAAGCGGCAAAATTTATTCAGTCTCTCAAACAAGTTGGTTGTAGTTTTGCTTTAGATGATTTTGGCAAAGGAATGTCTTCTCTTTCTTATCTGACAAACTTGCCAGTAGATTATCTCAAGATAGACGGGATGTTTATTAAGAAGATGGAAAAAGATACTGTCACTCAAGGAATAGTAGAAGGTATTCATCATATTGGCAGGGCAATGAATTTAAAAGTAATAGCTGAATATATAGAAACAGAGTCAATTCTCAACAAAGTCAGTAGTTTAGGAATAGATTATGGTCAAGGCTTTTATCTTCACAAACCAAGTCCACTTGAGTTTTCTGTTTAAGAACTATTCAAGAATGATAAAACCCACATTCCGCACTTCTACTTCGCTGAAATTTTGCACGACTTTTTTCTCCAGAGCTGATATATAAATGTAGGCTAGTTCAAATTTAATTTTGCACGATCTTTTTCTCTGAAGCTAATATCATGTCCGGTAGCATCGGTATTGTATAGTGAAGTAAGGAAGAAGGAAGAAGGAAGAAGGAAGAAGGAAGAGGGAAGAGGGAAGAAGGCTTAAAAGCTTGAAAAAACCTAAATTTCCTGTAGATATTCACCCTTAGTTTTACACAAACGATACCAGCGGACATGATATAATATATAAATGTGGACTTTAAACCAGCTTCCAAATTCATTTTGAGTGATAAAAAACTTTCTCCTTCTTCTCCTGTTCTTCTTCTTCCTTCCCTCTTTCCTCTTTCCTCCTGACTTCCCCTCCCCTCCTGGGAGGGGTTAGGGGTGGGTTGACTCCTGACTCCTGAGGACTCCGTCGTTATTTATTTATAACTGTTCAACCGGACATGATATTAACTGCCTGTAAACATTTCTAGCAAACAAATCAATCTTTTCCGAAACCCTTGTAGGGACTTTCTATGGAGCGTCCCTACATTTTTTGACCAGAAAATTTAGAAAAAGGCGTAGTGGGGGGAGGGGACTGCTATATGATTAATTTGTATTAAAAATAACTAATAAACTTGTATTTATACTGACAACAACACAAATAATAGAAAAGCTAAAACTGTTGTAAATACTTAATTTAAAATTAAATCACCTAATTGGGTGAATTATTTATCACCCGATCGGGTGATAAATAATTTACATTTTTTTGAATATACTGAGAACAGTTGTAAGAATAGATAAAAATTTACTTTAAAACTCAAATTAATGTGTAACTAATTATGCTACAACCATTATTTTTTTATTAGCTTTGATTTCAGATATTTAGGTTAGGTTTGTGTGTGATTTTATTCAATTGGAAGGAGAGAGTATATTATATCTACTTAATTCTCCTTCCTTTTTTATGTTATACCAATTTGGAAAAAGAATGTTACAAATAATTTGGGGGATTAAAAGACAAGTGCAGGAGAAGCACTTTTGACTAAAAAGATAAATTCAGACCTAATAAATGATATAAAAGCTATTCCCAGATGACTCCTGACTCGGTCTTTCCCCTCCTGGGAGGGTAAGCATTTCCTCCAGAATTCTGCGCAAACAGCCGTCAGCCATCAGCTATCCTCCTCCGGAGGAACTGCGAACTTCAGCTATTGCTTTTAGTTTAGGCTCAAAGTAATATTTAACTGTCTTACTACAAAAATTGCCTTCCTTTATCTGTAAATACTTTTATATTTAATCAGCAAGCCCTATTTATTTCTATCATAAGTAGTACAAAAAATACCATGAAAAAATTCCAACTTGGTTGTCAACTTAATTACACTATTTTTCAACCTACTACTTTTCTATTTAATGTTCAAGTAGTTAATAATAACTGTCAAAATATTGTACAAGAACAACTACAGTTGAATCCATTTTTTGCAAGAGATGAATATATTAGTAGCTCGGAAAAAAATAGATTTATTAGAGTTAATGCTCCGATTGGTAAACTAGAAATTTCTTATCAAGCGACTGTAGAATTATCATATTATTATGGCAATTATCATCAGATTTATGAAGTTCCACTTGCTGAATTGCCTTTAGAAACACTTGCTTATCTTTATCCTAGTCGTTATTGTCAGTCAGATTTATTATTTGGTTTAGCACAATCAGAATTTGGCAATTTAAACCCTGGTTATTCTCGGGTAATGATGATTTGTGACTGGATTTATGATAAGGTAAAATATTTATTTGGTAGTACAAATTCTCAAACTTCAGCTTTTGATACTGCTACGGAAAGGGCGGGTGTTTGTCGTGATTTTGCTCATTTAGGAATTGCTTTTTGTCGGACATTAAATATTCCGGCTCGTTTTGTTTCTGCTTATGCTTATAATCTTAATCCTCCAGATTTTCATGCTTGTTTTGAAGCTTATTTAGGCGATCGCTGGTATTTGTTTGACCCAACTAAATTGGTACCACTGGAAAACATTATTAAAATTAGTACTGGTCGAGATGCTGCTGATGTTTCTTTTGCCACTTTATTTGGCACAGTTGAAATTAATAATCAGTATTTATTTGTAGAAGATATTTCTGATGTTCAAGAAAATAAAGAAGTAGATGAGTCGGAGGCGATCGCTATTTCTTGAAATAGCAGTCAGCAGTCAGCGGTCAGCTATCAGCTTCTCAAGGTAAAGCCATGTCATCCGTCAAGAAATAAATTTCGGCGTTGCTGAATTAGAAGTATGAATGTGCGATTTTTTGGTTCTGGTAAAGCCCCCTAAATCCCACAATTTTGGGGGACTTTTAGAGTTTTATTCCCCCCCAATTTTGGGGGACTTTTAGAGTTTTATTCCCCCCAATTTTGGCTTGCTCGGGGGGCTTGCATCATACCCAGAATCAGCAACAAATTTCTTGGCTAGAAAGCAGAAGTCATCTAAAGATGACTAAAGATAGCTAAGTAGGTAGTTACGAAAAAAACTAAGTTTTATCCCCCATTATACACCTTGAGAAGCTGATAGCTGATAGCTGACCGCTGAGTGCTATTTTAAAGTCTAATTACCGCTCCAGGTCCAATGGGAATTCCGAAAATAAACCAGATGATAAATAAAGCTGACCAAGATATTAGGAAGGCTAAAGAATAAGGCAGCATTGTGGCAATTAAGGTTCCCATTCCTGTATTTTTATCGTATCTCTGAGCAAAGGCAACAATTATTGGAAAATAAGGCATTAGAGGGGTAATAATATTAGTTGTAGAATCTCCAATTCGATAAACCATTTGTGTCAACTCTGGTGTATAACCAACTAACATTAACATTGGCACAAATACCGGAGCCATAATATTCCATTTAGCTGATGCTGAACCAATAAATAAATTAATAAAACCACTAACAATGATAAAACTTATGAGCAAAGGCAGCCCGGTAAAACCAGTAGCTTTGAGAAAATTTGCACCATTAATAGCTAAGATAATACCTAAATTACTCCAACGAAAATAAGCAATAAATTGAGCAGCAAAAAATGATAAAGCAATATAATAACCCATTAAACTCATAGCCTGAGTCATACCTTGAGCAATATCTTTATCGCTCTGAATTGTACCAGCGACTTTTCCATAGACAATTCCAGGCAGAATAAATCCTACCATTATTATTGGTACAATTCCCTGGAAAAAAGGAGAAGGAATAATAGTAAAAGTTTCCGGGTCGCGTAAAATTCCTTCAGGAGGTAAAACTAATATTAATAAAAGCGCTACGAAAGCCAATAAAGAATATCCAGCCCAACGCAAACCTTTTCGTTCAGCAGTAGTCAATTCTTGAATTTCTTCTTGATTAATTTCCCCTTCATATTTACCAAAGCGAGGCTCAACAATTTTATCCGTAATATACCAACCAACTAAAGTAATAACGAATGTAGAAACTACCATAAAATAATAATTTACTGCTGGATTAACCGTATATTCAGAATTAATTAATTGAGCCGAATTTTCAGTAATTCCTGCTAATAAAGGGTCGATAGTTCCAATTAATAAATTAGCACTATAACCTCCAGCAACTCCAGCAAAAGCAGCAGCTAAACCTACTATTGGATGACGTTTATATGCTAAAAATACTAAAGCAGCAAGAGGGGTTAAAACTACATATCCAGCATCAGAAGCAAGATTAGACATTACACCACAAAAAATAATTGCTGGAGTAATAAACTTTGCCGGAGCAACTAATACTACCTGACGCAATAGAGCAGAAATTAATCCTGTAGACTCTGCAACTCCTACCCCTAACATTGCTACAAGTACGGTACCCAGGGGAGGGAAATTAACAAAGTTACTCACTGCTTCAGTAATTATTCTGCGGATACCTTCAGGAGTAAATAGAGAGACTGCTTGAATAGTTTCTTTAGTTGCAGGATGTACGACGGAGAGATTGGCTAAATTAGCGATCGCGCTAATCAAAATTACTGCTATAGAGAGATAGAAAAATAATGTAATGGGATCTGGCAGTTTATTGCCAACTTTTTCAATAAAAATAAGTGTTTGATTAACTATGCCCAAATTTTTAGATTGTTCTGGGGGCGGTGTTTCTGTCATCTTGACTCTTTCCTTTTGAGATGAAAAATACAATTTTCCATCATACTATAAGAAGGAAGAAGTAAGAAGGAAGAGGGAAGAAGGAAGAAGGAAGGAGGAAGAAGTAAGAAGGAAGAAAATCAGCATAAAACTCTATTATATCAAGTCCGCTCCGGTTCAGTACAAAAAAATGTTCCATCTGAGCGCCATTGCCAAATCTTTCTTTATCAGGACTTACGCATGAACGCTATTGGTAGTGGACTGACACAGCTAAAATGGTGCATTAGACGTAGGTTGGGTTGAGGAACCGAAACCCAACAAAACCCTGCTAATGTTGGGTTTCACTGCCGTTCAACCCAACCTACATTTTTAGGCGTGTCAGTCCAGTAGGGTGTGTTAGCGCTAGCGTAACTGAGCGAGGCTCTATACATAGTGCCTTTGCGTAAGTCCTGTTTATATTCCCACCGTTCCCACACTCCCAATTCCCAACTCCCCACTCCCAACTCCCAACTCCCCACTCCCTATTTAGGCAAGATGTAGTGCATTAGACGTAGGTTGGGTTGAGGAACGAAACCCAACATTAGCAGGGTTTTGTTGGGTTTCACTGCCGTTCAACCCAACCTACATTTTTAGGCGTGTCAGTCCAGTAGGGTGTGTTAGCGCTAGCGTAACTGAGCGAGGCTCTATACATAGTGCCTTTGCGTAAGTCCTGTTTATATTCCCACACTCCCAACTCCCAACTCCCCACTCTCAACTCCCCACTCCCTATTTAGGCAAGATGTAGCGATCGCATGATTCAATACAATAGACCGCTGTTGTCAAATTGTTCCTCGGCAAAGATAAGGAAGAACAATTTCACTCACCCTACTTCAAAAAAATTACTCTTGTTGTTGACTTACTGCTTCTGAATGAGCGACTGCTGTGGCAAATTCTGGATTTTGTTGTAGGTCTTCTGGAACTCCTATTGCTTCGTGTAAACCGATAGTATTTGACCACTTGGTTTGATTATCCCATTTGATATTACTGAGGTCGGCACCACTGAGGTTGGCACCACTGAGGTCGGCATCACTGAGGTCGGCACCTATGAGGTCGGCACCTATGAGGTAGGCAGCACTGAGGTTGGCATCACTGAGGTCGGCACCTATGAGGTAGGCAGCACTGAGGTTGGCATCACTGAGGTCGGCACCTATGAGGTAGGCAGCACTGAGGTCAATACCACTGAGGTCGGCATCACTGAGGTTGGCAAGACTGAGGTTGGCACTTCTGAGGTTGGCACTTCTGAGGTCGGCACCACTGAGTTTGGCATCTATGAGTTTGGCACCTATGAGGTTGGTGCTACTGAGGTTGGCGCTACTGAGGTTGACACCTATGAGGTCGGCACTTCTGAGGTCAATACCACTGAGGTTGGCACCACTGAGGTTGGCGCTACTGAAGTTGGCACCTATGAGTTTGGCACCTATGAGTTTGGCACCTATGAGTTTGACACCACTGAGGTTGGCACCACTGAGGTTGGCACTTCTGAGGTTGGCATCACTGAGGTTGGCACCACTGAGGTCGGCAAAACTGAGGTCGGCACCACTGAGGTCGGCACCATTGAGAAAACTACCTACTATTTCCATAAAAGCGACACTCCCGAGACATTGACTATAACCAATCATCCTCAATAGTCTTGTTTGATCAAAATTTTCACTATCAGGTTGACCGCAAGGATAAAAATGCAACTGCTCTCGCAACTCCTCCTGAGACTGCCCATAACTATGCAGCTCAAACAACAAAATCATCACATTCAACCCTGTATAAATATCCACCTGACGTTGCCCAGACTTAATGCCCCACTTCCACAACTGCCTCACCTTCTGAGATAAAGCCTCCTCCATCTCATCAATAAACTTCCCTTTACACCAGTCTAGATAAAACCCATGCAACCGCTGAAACAACACCTCCAACTTAACCTCACTTTTCACCAACAACGCCATCAAATAGCCCACAACCTCCACAGTCAAACGGCCATAACCAAAGAGGTCGTAAACCTGCCGTTCCAACTCCTTATCAGACACAAAATAATTAACCTGGCCTCGTCTTTCAGTTTTCTCCGTCAAATCTTCCAGACCTTCTACCATCCGTTTTGCACAGAGAAACTCACCAAAACTCTTGTGAAAAAACTCCACTGAATTATTGCTTGCTGTTTCCGACTTCTTCAAATAAAAAGCAGCCAAAGGATTTTTCAATCCATCCTCTCGCTTATTTTGCCGAGCATTCTCAATTAAATCCTTCAACTCCTGACATCCCTGCTCCAGAAGTCGGTCTTCAATCATTTTTATAGCAGCATATTCGCCACCAGACTGCACCACACACAACCCTGCTTCTGCCAACAAAATTTCTAAATCTCTTGGCTCCAATTTCGTAATTTCCAGACTAAGATTTCTGCCCTCTTCCATTCGCTGCTTCTCTAGTACCCACTCCAACGCTTGCTCATAAATCAGAATTTTGGCTCCACCAACATTAGCATCAGCAAACATCTCTACCTGTAACTTCCCATCCCGGTGCATTGCAGCTAGCAAATACAACAAAAGTGGCTCCCGTGCCAACTCCTCAACCTGCTCTGGACATTGCTCTCTGTGCAAAAACTCCTGAAACTTTTCTGCTTCCACTTCCCCAACAATAGTCTGCCACTTCTCAAACCACCGTTGCTGAATATCATCATCCATTGGCAAAATACTCACCCGCTCTAAATTTTGTGGCATCAACCTTTCAATACCATAAAGTGCCAAAGGTCTACCCGTAATCAAAACTCGATGACCGCGCTCAGAATTGTCTCCTGCCTGTTTCTGAAACTGCGCCACCTGCTCTAGAAAAGGTTTCAACTCATTAGTTGCGCCACGCTCCAACAACAATTCATCAAACCCATCCAGCAAAAATAAAAATCGAGTGTTGCGGTCTGTCAACCAACCACTATCGCTAGTAACAAAATCTCTACCCACTGCATTAGCTAAAGTCTCATCAATATTTGCTGCAAAATTTCTGACATCCCGCAACCGAATTAAAATAGGCGTATATATAGGATGTAATTCCCGACGCACAAAGTCAGCAAACATCCGGCAAAATACACTTTTTCCTCTTCCGGGTCCTGCCTGAATAAATAACACCTGTTTATTTTTCTTTTCATCCAGCAAAATTGCTTTTGCCCACTCCTCAATATTCTGGGGTGTTGCTGTTTCTTCAACTTTCCCATTAGAGTCAACAGATTTAACTTCTAGTGGTACATAAATATCCTGAAAAGAGAAATTTTCATCAAATACTTTTTCCTTTGGTTTTTCAGCGATCGCCTCCTCCAAATACTTATCAATACTGCTATAAATTTCCAAATCTTGTTGCCAACCTCCCCCATATATTCCGGCTAACTTTTTAGCATCATCTTTCACCTCCAACACTGCTTCTTTCAGATAACGGTGAGTACTGCGAGAAATTATTTCAGTGACATTTTCTGCCATATTATCATCTAAACCAGACTCTTTCATACGAGCAATTAAAATCTCATAAAACTTTTTTCTCAACGGTGAATCATAGAAAAAAATCAAAGTATCCTTAGCTTTTCGGTCATTAAAATAAATCTCTTCATCCCATTTTTTGATCTGTTTTTGTACTGCTTCTGAAGCTTCAGTTTCCAGCTTTTCCGATATTTCAGGATGGTCTATTAAAAATTGTCGTAAACTTTCTAAATAAGCCGCCTGAGCCACCAATTGTACTTCATCTTCTAAAGTTGGTTCATGCCCAGTTTTTTTGATAATATAAGTAATAATTCCAGTTGCAATAGGCAAAAAAGGTAAACCCTCCTTGACAACTTGTCCCAAAGGAGAATTTAGTGCATCCAAAAGTGAATCAATATTATTAATAAAGGGTTTTAACAGGCTTAAATCTGTAGCATTTTCTTGTATAACTTCTGCTATTTCAAAAACCGCTTTACCACCCTCAACCCCTCCTTTAACAGTTTCTGATTCCAGTAAATTAAATTCTATTTCTGTGTTGAGAACTCGCCAAATCTTCTGCAATAAATTACTTGCCATAGTTAATATTTCTGCCTTTAATTTTTGCCCAATATATTAGACTTGTCGCTTTATAACTTAAAAAATCCCCAAAAATTTGTTATATAAGGATTGTAGCCATTGAAAATCAAAATGCCTTGGAATGATTGCTCTGTCTAGGTTAGAGCGATTTTTTTCCTCTATTTAGCGACAACTCTATTGCCCAATATATTTTTATATCTACAATAAAGTCTCTGTAAATTCCCGATGTTAAAAGAATTGTATTCCAGTAGTGGACTGATATCATGTTCGGTTGAATACTTACACTTTGGAGGAGGTAAGGCAGCTATGTATCCCCCCTACCCCCCATTCAACAAAAAGCGCAGCAACATCTGGCTTCCCATCCTTGAACAGCGAAGCATCCTCTGGCTTCCCCCTTTCCAAGGGGGACGGGAGGGGGATAAAAAAGGGGGACGGGAGGGGGATAACACCGGGGGGAAAAGGCAGAAGGAAAGAAAAGGTTAGAAGGGAAAAGGTCTTTTTATCACTGATTATCCGGACATGATATGACACAGCTAAAAACGTCAATGTGAACATTTACTCATAGGCAAAACAACCGCTATAACAATGAATAATGAATAATGAATAATTAATAATTAATGCCCTAGCATCTGGTGCAATATTTGTTACTTCCTCTGTACCTCACCGATCTGAAGTATGCTGTATTTATTGAGCAGTCGCCTAAAGGTATGGCACCGCTCTTTGAAAGCGGAAAAATGGAGGTTCGAACCCTGCCTCCTCAGTTAGGGTAAGTGAATTGAAACAGGCAAACTTTTTCGATGATAAAAAAGCACTTACCTTTATTTAGCAGTGCTTTGAGATTTAATCAGCAAACCCTAATTATTAATAATTAATAATTAATAATTAATAATTAATAATTAATTGTTGAACACGGTCTGACTATTTCTGTTTTTGATAGAAACCTAAAACCTTCTCAGTATAGCTACCAATCTCACCTTGATTATATTGATTCGGATCTCCTGCCATCCACCATGCTGCTGCTCGACGCACTGCTAATGACTCATCATTACCACTAGCAGCATACTGCTCTTTCAAAATATCTTCCATTACGCATCCCAAAATTTCCCTTGCTTTCGTTGTATTTGCCTCAAACTCTTTTACAGTCATTTCCTCTCCAGTGCAAAGTCTCGACCACCTGGGAATATTATCTGGCTTAATTTGCCAGTCGCTATACAATCCATCATTTTCTGTTCCTGTTTGCGGTGCCGCTAGTCGGAGTGCTTCAACTAATGCCTGAACTTGAGTATTTGATATCTGTGCTTTTGCTGGCATTACCCAAATTGTTAAAACAGCGACGATCCCTAATATAAATCTCATAGTGTCTCACCCATAACCGGAAGTAAATTTAATTTTAAATTATATATTAACAGAACTTACACAGAGCTACCATATCTAGGGTTAACCCTCTTCCCTAAAGTAGCGTTCTTAACATCTATTCCGCAGCTATATCACTGTGTTTGGCGGCTATTGATGTTAATTTTACTATTGTCCAATAGTTATTACTCTGCACTGGCAAGCGATCGCTCTATGAAAGGGATGGCTTGATGGGGTGATTTATCTATTGTCCAATAGTTATTACTCTGCACTGGCAAGCGATCACTCTATGAAAGGGATGGCTTGATGGGGTGATTTATCTATTGTCCAATAGTTATTACTCTGCACTGGCAAGCGATCGCTCTATGAAAGGGATGGCTTGATGGGGTGATTTATCTATTGTCCAATAGTTATTACTCTGCACTGGCAAGCGATCGCTCTATGAAAGGGATGGCTTGATGTTCTATTTACTATTGTCCAATAGTTATTACTCTGCACTGGCAAGCGATCGCTATGTTTGGCGACTATTGATGTTAATTTTACTATTGTCCAATAGTTATTACTCTGCACTGGCAAGCGATCGCTATGTTTGGCGACTATTGATGTTAATTTTACTATTGTCCAATAGTTATTACTCCGCACACAAAGCGATCGCTCTATTTGGCGGCTATTGATGTTAATTTTACTATTGTCCAATAGTTATTACTCCGCACACAAAGCGATCGCTCTATTTGGCGGCTATTGATGTTAATTTTACTATTGTCCAATAGTTATTGCTCTGCATACAAAGCGACCGCTCTATTTAGCTCTGATTGATGTTAATTTTACTATTGTCCAATAGTTATTAATCTGCATACAAAGCGATCGCTCTATTTGGCGGCTATTGATGTTAATTTTACTATTGTCCAATAGTTATTAATCTGCATACAAAGCGATCGCTCTATTTGGCGGCTATTGATGTTAATTTTACTATTGCCCAATAGTTATTAATCTGCATACAAAGCGATCGCTCTATTTGGCGGCTATTGATGTTAATTTTACTATTGTCCAATAGTTATTACTCTACCGATAAAACCTCAAAGCTTTTACAGGTAAAAGTTTCAGTTTTTTTTACCTCAAACATTGAAGTTATATTTAGGGCTTGCTGATTAAATCTAAAAGCATTGATATATAAAGACAAGCGCCTTTTTAGGGTCGAATTGCAGTACCTGGTTTTCAGCTCTTCACGCTCAGAAAGTCAGTATTTTAGGCAAGAGTTGGGCAGAACAATCTTGGGGCAAAACGCCCGCTCCTACCTCTTCGCTCATTCCCATTTCTCCCCTCCTGGGAGGGGGAGGGGCGAGGGGTGGGTTGTCTCCAGTATAGCTGTCTCCTACAAAGAGCAAAAAGACTTTCCATCAGCAAACCCTATTTATCTATTGTCCAATAGTTACAGCAGTTTCCGCGCATTATGAAGTAGATATGCACAAGCAAGTGCGGCAGCTATATACTTTCATGCAACAAAGCCATTATTAATTATTAATTAGGACTTACGCAGATACGCTATATATAGTACTCATAACTATTGTCCAATAGTTACTTGACTCTATACACAGTGTCTTTGCGTAAGTCCTGTTAATTATTCGGTAATTATTATAATTAATAACGCGAGCAAGATGCTCGCACTAATTGTCAAACAACAACCAGGCGGTTGCTATATGTTTACTACTCCCCCGCTCCCCTACTCCCCCGCTCCCCCACTCCCCTACTCCCCCGCTCCCCCACTCCCCTACTCCCCCGCTCCCCCACTCCCCTACTCCCCCACTCCCCTACTCAGTTCGCAGTTACCCAAAAGCTTTAATTTCTGCAACTAATTTATCAATTTCTGCTTCTTGAGTAAAATAATGAACACAAGCTCTTACACAATCTGGATCGAGAATAGTTCGTACCATAATTTCCTGTTTTTCTAGATATTCAACTAACTGCTGATGAGACTTACCATTAGTTAACTGAAAAGAAACTAATCCTGCTTCTGGTGGTGCAGTTCGCAAACAATTAATCTCAGGAATTTTCTTTAAATTTTCCCATAAATATGCACTTAATTCTTTGATTTTTTCATACCTTTCTTCAGCAGTTCCCCACTGATTATGTAGAGCGATCGCCTCGTTTAAAGCCGGAGATAAAGGATAAGCAGAAGTCGCAATTTCGTAACGTTTACCATTAGGTTGCCAAGCAATTGGTTTACCACTTTTATCTTTAATAACACTCCGCCATCCAATAAAAGTAGGGCTTAAATGTTCCCTAGCTTCAGCACTTACATAAAGTCCCCCCAAACCACCAGGACCACACCACCATTTATGACCAGTAAAAGCATAAAAATCAACTTCTGTTTCGGCTAATTTTAAAGGTAAAACCCCTACAGATTGAGCAGCATCAACTAATACTTTAACTGGAGAAGGAGAGAAGGTGTGACACATTTTAACAATTTCAGTTAATGGCAAAACCTGACCTGTATTCCACAATATATGGCTAATTACTAATAATTTAGTATTTGAGCGTAAATTATTAGCAATAACTTCTACAGGGTCTCCTTCATTTAAAGTTGCCATAATCGGGCAAGTAGAAACTTCTATATTAAAACGTCTTTGAATCTCCTCAATTGTAGCAATAACTCCTGGATGTTCGCAGTCAGAAAGTAATATATGGTCTCCTGCTTGCCAATCAATCCCCCAAAGTGGAATATTACAACCGACAGTAACATCTTCTGTCAAAGTAATAGTATCTGGAGAAACTCCTAACTCAGCAGCGATCACCCTCCGGACTGAGGCTACTTGTTTTTCTACCCAAATTCCAGCTTTTCCTGAAAAAGGTCCGATATTTTGTAATTCTTGATAAGACTGATAAATCGCCTGTAAAGATACTTCAGGCATCGGTCCTTGTCCACCATAATTAAAATAAATTTTATTAGCTAAAGCCGGAAATTTTTGTTGATAATTTGATAATTGAGAAGGATGATGATTCATAAAAATATTGGAGATTATCTAATAATTTAGTGCTTGGGAATTATACCATAAATTTTGATTTAAACTTGTAATTCTTTTAAAATAGACTTAGCAATAACAAACTCATTTTCCAATTGAGTTAAAAGAGATTCTGCTTCTGCTTTTGTTATAGTATCAGCTTTAGCTTTTTGCTCTAAAGTTGCAGAGATTTCAGCCAAGCGCACTACTCCTAAATTGCCACAACTACCTTTCAAAGCATGAGCACTTTCTCTTAGTGCATCTGTGGCAGAATTATCGATCGCCTCTTTAATAGCTAGTAACTGCTGTAAAGTATCTTCAAAAAACAAATCGATCAGTTCCGTTACTATATCAGCTTCCCCCTCTATCTGTACTTCTTGGCGAATATGTTCAATAACTTCCACCATCACAGAAGGAGAACTAGAAACCCTCTCTACCTTTGGTTTAGGAGATGGTGGAGAGGGAGCTTTTTCGACCTGTTGCAGTTGTGTAGTAGGAGTTTTTTGACCTATGATTATTTCTCCCCAACTTTCCAGCACTTCCTGTAGGTCTTCAACCTTAACTGGCTTACTAATATAATCATCCATACCCGTTTGTAGACAAATTTCGCGATCGCCCTCCATCGCTCCTGCAGTCATGGCCACAATCACAGGTCTGTTGTCTAACTCATTGCCATATTTGTCACAAATATGTTTTGTTGCTTCCAAACCATCCATTTCTGGCATTTGCACATCCATCAACACCAAATCATAGGGTACTCTCTCTAAAGCCATCAAAGCTTCCAATCCATCACTAACCACATCAGGGCGATAACCCATTCGTCCTAACATCGACAATGCAACTTTTTGATTCACTACATTATCTTCAGCTAGTAAAATTCTTAAAGGTAGTCTGAGCGCCAGGTTGCTATCAATTTTGATCTCAGATGAATTTTTAACCTTGACTACCTGATTAGCAAAAATCTGCATCAGTAAGTTATATAACTGATCAGGCTTAATCGGTTTATTTAGACAAGCTTGTAAATTTCTTGTATCACCTTTGGGACAACCTACTGAAGTTAACATAACTAATGGCAGTGTCTTTAGTCGAGGAAGCTTACGAATTTCAGCGGCTAAAGTTAGACCATCTATTTCCGGCATTTGCATATCTAAAATAGCCAGATCGAACTTTCTACCTTTCTTGAGCAACTCTAAAGCTTTTGCACCACTATCTACCTCTGTAGAAATTATATTCCACTTTTTATTTTGTATTTTTAGAATTAGCCGATTAGTAGGATTATCATCAACTACTAATATTCGTTTACCATTAAGTTGAGGCTGAGGATTTTGATAAACTTTAGGAATGCTAGGAGCAGTTGTAGTTAAGATTGTAAAGTGAAATGTTGAACCCACAGCAACAGCATTTGCAGAAGCAAAATTATTTTGATTCACCCCCAAGGGATTTCCGGCCACATTTCCCCTGCTTTCTGCCCATATTTGCCCACCCATCATTTCACATAGTTTCTTACTTATAACTAAGCCTAAACCTGTACCCCCGTATTTACGAGTAGTTGAAGAATCTACTTGAGAAAAAGGTTGAAAAAGTCGCTTTAAACCTTCTGGTGCAATACCAATACCAGTATCTCTGACAGCAAAATGGATTTGGTGGGTGGGAGATTGAGAATTGTCTGAGTTAATTTCTTTGGCAGTAACATTTATTACTACCTCTCCAGAATTGGTAAATTTAACAGCATTACTGACTAAATTTACCAGAATTTGACGCAACCGAGTCACATCACCCATAATTCTACAGGGAGTATGATCGTCTATAATGTAGGCTAAGTCTAACGCTTTATCTGTAGCTTGAGGCACTAGCAAATCTAGACAAGATTCTACACATTCTCGGAGGTCAAAAGCTTGGTTTTCTAACTCTAACTTATCGGCATCAATTTTTGAGAAGTCGAGAATATCATTAATAATGATTAACAAGTTATCTCCACTACTGCGAATAATTTCCACAAAGTTTCGTTGTTGGGGATTGAGATTAGTATCTAGCAGCAAACCAGTCATCCCAATTACTCCATTCATTGGGGTACGTATTTCGTGACTCATGTTGGCCATAAATTCTGATTTCAGCTTGGCTATAGATTGAGCTTCCTTTAAGGCCGCATCTAATTCCTGATTTTTTTGTTCTAATTCTGCTGCTATTTTGGATGTTTGTTCTTGAGATTTGGCCTTCTCTTCTAGATAAACTTGAAGTTGGTTGACTGCGGGTCTAAATACAAATAGTCCCTCTGATATTAGTAGTAATATAGCAACTGTTAATAATAAATTTTCGACTCGCCTGGTTTGCTGAACCTTTTGTTGGGCTTCGGCATCATATTGGAAGACAATTTGATTCATCCGTGGGAGAAAAAGGGCCTCATTTTCTAAAATGGTTTCTACAAAAGGGCTAGTATCTTCCTGTGCTGACTGTGAGTTGATGATTACTAGCAAACCCTGAGCAGCTTTAACTATTGCCTGATAATATTCTTCCACCTCCGCAAACATTTGTTTTACTTTGGGACTATTATTATTACTGGGTAATCCTAAGTCTGAATCACCTTTTTGTAGTCCCTCATGGGAGTCTTGGAATATATCGATAACATCTTCTAGTTCCTGTTGACGTTTTTTTCTGACTTCTGAGTCAGAGCTAGACTGGATAGCTAATGCTACTTTGCTAAGTCTTTGACTCAACATTCGTTGACGACCTGCGATGTTAATTACACGAGAACTTGTAAGCTGATATTTTAGGGATGTTTCTACTAAAAATTGTTCAAATATAAATAATCCGGCAATTACGCTAAGTCCGACAATATAAAGTACTGTCAGGCGATGAGTTGGATATGGCTTGCGTAGTTTTTTTGACATTTTTTTTATAGTTATTGTTATAGAGAATTTTCTCTATACTTCACTGTTTGATGATGAAAAACACTGGGTCTTTATATCTAGATTTTATCTCAATTCAATAAATGGACTAGACTATATATATATGTATATAGTTATGCCACTTTGGACTTTTGAGTACAGCAAAGTGTCTGACTCACTAACTAAATAATTAATGTTTATAACTGATTCTCAGCTACTTTCTTATCAACGTTGTCCTAGAAAAGTATTTTTAGATACCTATGGAGATTTTACGCAACAAGATTCTCCTAGTGATTTTTTGCTGAAATTAATTAAAGATAGTTCGGAATTTAGGTCGAGCATTATCAAGAATTATATTTATCAAAAGCCTGATTATCCTCGTGGAGATTTAATGGCAGGGGGAAAGGCTACGGAAGAATTAATGGCAGCAGGTATTGATGTTATTTATCAGGGAATATTAATTATTCAACAATCTTCAATTAACTCACTTCCACAAAATCAGAATATTAATTTTGTTAGCTATCCAGATTTATTGATTAAACAGCCTGGATATTCTAGATTTGGTGATTGGGTTTATATTCCTACAGATATTAAGTTAAGCAAACGTCCGAAATTAGAGTATCAAATAGTTGCTACTTTTCATGCTCAAATATTAGCGAGTATTCAAGAAGTTTGGCCGGAAACTGCTTGGTTGATTCTCCGAAAGAAAGGGTTATATAAGGTTAATTTAGAAAAGCGAATTGAGCAAATGCAGGAAACTATTTCTGAGTTAATTTATATGTTGCAAAATTCTCTAGAACCAGAAGTCTTTATTTCCCGTCAAAAATGTAATCTTTGTACCTGGTATAGTAGCTGTCATGCTGTTGCTGAAACTCAAAAACATTTATGTCTTTTACCGGGAGTTACTTCTAATAGATATGCTGTGTTGAAGAGCTTGAATTTAACAACTTTAGAATCTTTGAGTCAAACTAATCCTAATGATTTAGAAGTTTACCCTGAATTTGCTGATGGAATCGGGATACAAGTTGTCAAGCAAGCTCAATCTGTATGGGAAAATAAAGTGATTTTGAGAAATGAAACATTTGCTGAAGAAATAGATAGTGAAACTTTACCTGTTAATTATTACAAATCAACTAAGCTAGTTAATGCTCCTGTAGAAATATACTTTGATATTGAAGCTCAACCAGATATTAATCTAGATTATTTACATGGTGTATTAGTAGTTGATAAACGCCAAAATACAAAAAAATTTTATGTTCATTTAGCCGAAAATCCTTTAGATGAAGAATTGATTTGGTATCAATTTTTAGACTTAGTTTGGAAATATCCTATCGCTCCAATTTATCACTTTTGTGAATATGAAACTCAAACTGTAAAAAAATTAGCTAAACTTTATAACACTCCAGATTATCTGTGGAAACCATTGTTAAAAAGATTTGTAGATATTCATCAAGTTGTTACTCAAACTATTATATTACCTGTAGAAAGTTATTCCCTCAAAAATATTGCTCGTTGGTTAGGTTTTGAATGGCGGAACCCCGAAGCTAATGGCGCTCAATCTGTTTGTTGGTATGCAGAATGGTTGAAAACAGGCGATCGCTCTTTATTAGATGCCATTATTATTTACAATGAAGATGATTGTTATGCTACTTATTATATTAAAGAATGGCTATTACAATTTTTAGAATAAGTTAAGAAGGAAGAAGGAAGAAGGAAGAAGTTAACAAGGAAAAAGTAATAAGCAAGAAAGAAGATACAAGAAGCTAATAAGGAAGGAGTAAGAAGCAAGAAGGAATAAGGAAGAAGCTAACAAGGAAAGAGTCAATAATGAATAATGAATAATGAATAATGAATAATTACCTCTCCTTGAAAAGAAGAGGATTGACTAATCATGAAAATTTTTATTTATTATCCCCTTAAAAGGGGAGGCGCATACCCACAATTTTTCGGTAAGAAGCAGTTATTCAATATTTTAGAATAAGGAAAAAGTAATAAGCAATAAAAAATACAGAAGAAGTTAACAAAGAGGCAAATAAGTAAGAATAAATTATTCATAATCAAGAAAAAATAAAGTGAAAAAAGATCGTGTTATTTATATCAATAGTAAATAATATCAGTTTGAGAGATGTTTGCTACAAATCTCTTTTCCTAGCTCCGGTGTTCCCTGTTCCCTTTATTCATCATTAAGAAAAAAGAAGGTGAGAAAGTATTATGTTATCTATATCAATATCAATAGAAAATCCTACCACTTTGATAAATTTTTGCTACGAATCTCTTTTCCCTATTCCCTATTCCCTGTTCCCTATCAGAATATATGAATATCTTTAAACATAGAACTTATAAATACCTAATTTTAACCTTAATTACTTGTTTGATTATTGCTGTAATTACAGGCAGAATAATTAATTCAGTGACTCAAGCAACTCTTCCTAAAATCACTTTTTTAGGAGAGGTAAACTTTCCCACAAGATTAGAATTTAAAAATACAGAAGCTGGTGGGCTTTCTGCCATAACTTACAATCCAGAAAAACAAATTTATTACACAATTTCTGATGACCGTAGTAGCAAAGCACCAGCTAGATTTTATACTCTAAAAATTGACCTAGAGCAAGATGAAATTTCAGAGGAAACAGTAACTTTTACAGATGTCACAACTTTATTAAATGAAACAGGTAAACCATTTCCCACTTTGAGTATTGACTCAGAAGGAATTGCTTTTACAGGAGAGACTTTATTTATTTCTTCTGAAGGAGATAGAAAACGTCAAATACAACCATTTATTAGAGAATTTTCTCTCACAGGTAAACAACTACAAAATTTGCCAATACCTGAAAAATTTCTCATACAATCAAACAGTGGAGTTAGAAATAATCTGGCACTTGAAAGTTTAACTATTACTCCTAGTCAAAAATATCTCTTCACCGCTACAGAAAATGCTTTAGTTCAAGATGGTGCAGAAGCCACTTTTAGTCTGGGTAGCTACTGTCGAATTATACGGTATGATTTAGCTAAAGGTCAGCCAGAAACAGAATTTCTATACATCACAGAACCTATTGCTACTAATTCTAATAATGTAGGTGGTTTTAGTACCAATGGTTTAGTAGATTTAATCGCGTTAGATGATACTCATCTTTTAAGTTTAGAAAGGTCTTTTTCCCTAGGAACAGGAAATGTAATTAAACTTTTCCAAATAGATTTATCAGATGCAGATAATATTCAAAAAATTGATGGCTTAAATAATCAAATTACTGAGATTTCTCCAGTGCAAAAAAAATTACTCTTAGATTTCAGCACTCTAGAAATAGTCTTAGACAATATTGAAGGTATAACTTTTGGCCCAGACTTGACAGACGGTCAGCGATCGCTCATCCTAATTAGCGATAATAATTTTAACCCTCTACAAATTACTCAGATTCTGATTTTTAGCACTAATCTTTAGTCAGCAGTCAGTAGGCGGAATAAAAACTATAGTGCCATAGTTAATTTAGGGTAGAATACAACTTTGACTATTCAGTAGTGATGTGGAAATTTATAGAACTTGCCAATTAACCATATCAAGCAGGGGAATAAAAACTATAGTGCCATAGTTAATTTAGGGTAGAATACAACTTTGACTATTCAGTAGTAATGTGGAAATTTATAGAATTTGCCGACCATATCAAGCAGGGGAATAAAAACTATAGTGCCATAGTTAATTTAGGGTAGAATACAACTTTGACTATTCAGCAGTAATGTAGAAATTTATAGAATTTGCCGACCAACCATATCAAGCAGTGGAATAAAAACTATAGTGCCATAGTTAATTTAGGGTAGATTACCTGTTTAACTATTCAGTAGTGATGTGGAAATTTATAGAACTTGCCGACCAACCATATCAAGCAGTGGAATAAAAACTATAGTGCCATAGTTAATTTAGGGTAGATTACCTGTTTAACTATTCAGTAGTGATGTGGAAATTTATAGAACTTGCCGACCAACCATATAAAGCAGTGGAATAAAAACTATAGTGCCATAGTTAATTTAGGGTAGATTACCTGTTTAACTATTCAGTCAGTAGATTTCTGTTTCAGCCCTAATATCTGACCTAAATAATGCCGTCAAAACCTTACTATAGTCTCAGGTTTCAGCTCTTAGAACAACAAAGAGAAAAAAAATTTAGAGAAAAGCTTGACAAAGAAAAAGAAAAACGCCATAATGGTACATGGCTTGAAAATAAGGGACTGTAGTTCAACTGGTTAGAGCACCGCCCTGTCACGGCGGAAGTTGCGGGTTCGAATCCCGTCAGTCCCGTAAAGAAACAACTTAAACCTCAGAACATACTTAACATGATACAAACAGTAACTGCTGTTTGGTGAAACTCTATATTTTATGGTAAAAGTAGGGAATCAGATAAGTATCAAAATTATAGATTTTAATATCATTCTGGTAAATCTGGTAAGATAAACATTTTCTCAAATTGAACCAGAATGGACAGAAAAAATCTAAAAACAAAAAAACAAAATAGAAATTGATATGAGTGTTAGAGTTCGTCTGGCCCCAAGTCCAACAGGAAACTTACATATCGGTACAGCCAGAACAGCTGTATTTAACTGGTTATTTGCCCGAAACCAGAAAGGAAAATTTATCCTCAGAATAGAAGATACAGATATAGAGCGATCGCGTCCAGAATATACAGAAAATATTATGGAGGGATTGACCTGGTTAGGATTAGAATGGGATGAAGGGCCATCCTACCAGTCTCAACGGTTAGAATTATATCAAACAGCTACTCAAAAATTACTAGACAAAGGATTAGCCTATCGCTGCTATTGTACAGCAGCAGAACTAGAAGAAATGCGGGAAGCTCAGAAAGCGAGAAAGGAAGCACCGCGCTACGACAACCGCCACCGTGACCTTACACCTGAACAACAAGCAGCTTTTGAAGCAGAGGGAAGACAACCAGTAATTCGGTTTAAAATTGACAATGACCAAATAATTACCTGGAAGGACCAGGTGAGAGGGACAGTAACCTGGAAAGGCAGCGACTTGGGTGGAGATATGGTCATCTCTCGTGCTGCTAGTGGAAAGACAGTAGGACAACCCCTCTACAATATGGCAGTGGTAGTAGATGATATGGATATGGAAATTACCCATGTAATTCGTGGTGAAGACCATATTGCTAATACAGCTAAACAAATATTACTTTATGAAGCCCTAGAGGGAAAAGTACCAGAATTTGCTCATACACCTCTAATTCTTAATCAAGAAGGACGCAAACTTTCAAAACGAGATGGAGTAACTTCAATTTCTGATTTTAAAGAATTAGGTTTCATCCCGGAAGCACTAGCAAATTATATGTGTTTGCTTGGGTGGACACCTCCAGACTCAACCCAAGAAATATTTACTCTGACAGAAGCAGCTCAACAGTTCACTTTTGAGAGAGTGAATAAAGGAGGGGCTAAGTTTGACTGGGGTAAGTTGGATTGGATAAATAGTCAATATTTACATAGTTTACCAGTAGGAGAACTGACTGATAGATTAATTCCTGTCTGGCAAAAAGCAGGATATGAACTAGACCCACAGAGCGATCGCCCTTGGTTAGAACAATTGGCAGCATTGATTGGACCTAGCTTGACTCGTCTCACAGATGCAGTAGAAATGAGTCAGTTATTCTTCTCCCCCACTGTAGAACTGGATACTGAAGCAGCAGCACAAATGCAGAAAGAAGATGCTGTAAAATCTATTAATGCTATTATTGAGGCGATGGATACTGATGCACCTCTGCGAGTGGGTGATGCACAAAAAATTATTAAAGGGGTGACTCAGGAAATTGGTGTTAAGAAAGGTATTGTTATGCGCTCTCTAAGGGCGTCTTTAACTGGTGCAATGCAAGGACCAGATTTAATTCAGTCATGGTTACTTCTGCATCAAAGGGGTTTTGATATATTACGCTTCAAAAAAGCTATAGGTCAGAAGGTTGAAGAAAGTAAAAAAGTAAATGCTCCTGCTAATAGTAGTAATAAAGGGTTTGCTCAAATAAAAACAGCAACTTCAAAAACGTCTGTTCCACCAAAACAACAAGCTCAGAAAATAAAAGCATCAATTACTCTTGCTGGTGAGTCTCAAAGTGTTAAACCAACTACAGATAAAACACAAACAACTACTCCTACGGGAAAATCTAAAGTTGTTGAACCGACTGTAGAGAAAAAGAAACAACCTACAACTCCCACAAGTGAATCTAAAAGTGTTAAACCAACTATAGATAAAGCACAAGCAACGACTCCGAGTGGGGAAACTAAAGCGGTAAAATCTACTGTAGAGAAACAGACACAACCTACGACTCCTGAAGATAAGTCTCAAAGTGTTAAACCAACTATAGATAAAGCACAAGCAACAACTGCGAGTGGGGAAGCTAAAGCAGTCAAATCTACTGTAGAGAAACAGACACAACCTACGACTCCTGTAGATAAGTCTCAAAGTGTTAAACCAACTATAGATAAAGCACAAGCAACAACTGCGAGTGGGGAAACTAAAGCAGTAAAACCTACTGCAGAGAAACAGACACAACCTACGACTCCTGAAGATAAGTCTCAAAGTGTTAAACCAACTATAGATAAAGCACAAGCAACGACTCCGAGTGGGGAAACTAAAGCGGTCAAACCTGCTGTAGAGAAACAGACACAACCTACGACTCCTGTAGATAAGTCTCAAAGTGTTAAACCAACTATAGATAAAGCACAAGCAACAACTCCAACAGGGGAAACTAAAGGGGTAAAACCTGCTGTAGAAAAGCAAGCAACAGCAACACCTACAGTTCCAACAACTCCAACAGGGGAAACTAAAGGGGTAAAACCTGCTGTAGAAAAGCAAGCAACAGCAACACCTACAGTTCCAACAACTCCAACAGGGGAAACTAAAGTGGTCAAACCTGCTGTAGACAAACAAACATCAAAAGAAACAACTCTTACTACGAAACCGCAAACCGAAGAACAAAAAACTTCTGCTCAAGTTGAAACTTCAACCTTAGATGACCAACCATCTGTAGAAACAACAACTAATGAAACCGTAGAGAGCGATCGACTACAAAAGATTAAAGAAAAATTGATCGATACTTTTGCTTACTTTCCTGATTACATTAGTCAATTCTATCAAAAATATCAACGTCAGCTTAAAGTAATTGGTTCGCTGATCTTAATCATATTAACCTTCAGGTTAATTCTTGGTTTCCTAGAAGCTTTAGAAGGAATTACTACTTTATCAATTAGCTTTGAGTTGATAGGTATGGGATATTCAGTATGGTTTGTTTACCGTTATTTGCTGCGGAAATCTAATCGGCAAGAATTATTAGATAAAATTCAAGCTCTAAAAGCAGAAATTGTTGGCAAAAAGTCTTAAACTTCTAATAGTTTCAGATACTGAAAACAACATGGGGGGAAATTCAAAATAAAAGTAAACCAGAAATAATGTTTGCTTCAGAGGTTGTCTGAGAAGTCCCATTTGCTATATCCAAGCTCCCTAAATCCCCCAATTTTGGGGGACTTTTAGAAACAAATTGACTCTTGTTCCCCATTCAACAAAAAGCGCAGCATCCTCTGGCTTCCCCCTTGGAAAGGGGGACGGGAGGGGGATTAACTTTGTTGGGGGGATAGGGGGGCAAAATTCAGTATCAAAAAACTTTTCAGATATCCTCTCAAATTCCCCCAATAATTTTTTTGAATTTCTTTATCCGAAAACAGCGCTCTAAATGAATAAAAATAAACGAAGAAAAACAACATTATTTTTAGTAGTATTATTTTCATTAGCTGGGATACAGAAAATCAGTCCTGTTTTATCCCAAGATTTACAATTGACACCTATATTTGAAGATGTAAATCTCTATCCAAAATCTCCTCAAAACCGAATGATTATTAGAGGATTAAGTGGAGGACCTGTATCTGCAAAAGAAACAACAGGTAGAAATGACACGGTAACTGGACCTTGCGTAGGTTTTATCGATCGAGAACCAGATCATAGATTAATTTTAAATGGTTTTTTTCAATCCCTGAAACTTGAAGTTAAAAGTAGTGAAGATACAACTTTAGTAATTAGAGGTCCTGGGGGTAGTTGGTGTAATGATGACTTTGAAGGAAAAAATCCTGGAATTATGGGTCAATGGTTTTCAGGTACTTATGAAATTTGGGTAGGTTCTTATCAAAGAAATAAATATTATCCCTATGTTATTAAAATTACTAAGGAAGAAGATTGATATGTTCTCTGGGGTAAAGTTGTGGAGATTTTCATTTAAAAAACAATTCTTGGTTCAGCGAAAAGAACAAAAGTAAAGATAATTTCAGTATTTATTTGGTACTGTCAGTTCTTAAGTTTTATTTATAACTGACCCGTCCGTTAGCGTAGCTCCCCCGGAGGGAGAATATGATATTAGTCTTCTATAAAATTACGCTTTTTTTCATCTTCAATCCACTTCTGAAAATACTTAATTTCTTTTTCTAGATATTCCTGGTGTTTGAGAAGTTCTATTGTCTTAAAAATTGGCAGTAGTGATTTAAAATATTTTGCATAACTTTCATAGGTCGGTTCAGAACTCCCAGACAAATTCCAAATAAGAGGTTTTAGGGGAAGTTTCTTCAAATCCTCAAAATTTTGATTGTGCTGACAAAATAAATCAATAAATTGATAACGTCTTTCGTAGGGAAATGTTGTAGTTACGCTAAACAATAATTGCATTAAATCAATATCTGTATATCTATTTTCAATCAGACTTTTTAGCAGTTGATTTTGTCTATCCTCAAGAATAAGTTTCTCTTCTTCTGTTACTTCCAAAAAAAATATTCTTTCGAGGATAGTATTACTAAATCCAGAGTTAGATAATTCCTTTTCTTTCTGATAAATATGCTCAATTACTGGAGTGATTAATTCCTGATAATTTTCAGATTGCCAAAGAAATGTATAGTTTAGGTCATCTTGGAAGTTTGAGAACTTTCTTTCCTCAACATATACCCAGTCAATATATTCAATTATGAAATGTTGGTCAACATTAAAAATGCGAGTAAATATATCTTCAGAGTTAGACGAGTATCCCCTGATTTTTTGACTTGAGAAATATGCTTGTTTTAGTACATCAAGTTTTTCTGTGAATAATTCAATTAAAAGCTCATTGACCTGAGTGTAAGGATTAAATAAAAAATCGAAAGGACTTAAAAAATTTGTATAATTTGTCTGTTCATTAATTTTACTCAGAATAATTCCTGTTACCTGAGCAACCACATTTTTATCTAAGTCACGATATTTGAGAATAAAGTCAAATCTTTGTGGTATTTCATCAAGTTCGCTTTGTCGATATAAGTGATATAGTTGCTCCAAATAATCGGATGTAACTTTATCTTCAGGTAGTGAGTTGTAAAATCCAAATAACCATTTTCTTTTTGAAGCAAAATCAAATTGATTTAGCAATTCAAAAACTTTTCCAACTCCAGAAATTTTAATTAACTTCTCAATTAATGGAAAATGATTAAGTTGAAATAGGTCGCCAAGATTGAGATAATATTTCAGCACTAAATAAAGTTCTGAATTTTTGCAGGCGAGAAAAATAACTTCTGCTATTCTACCACTGGGAAATTCAGAAGAGTAATGGTTTTTCTCTTTTGTTACAGCTTTTATCTCATGGCATTTAGCAAAGAAATTCTTATAATCCTTAAAATTGTAATTGGCAAAATATTCTTTGATTTGATTTTGCTTAAATTGCTTATATTCTTTCCAGTCTAAGTTTAAGTTTTTTCCCTCATTCCAATTATCTGAAAGTATCCTATATACCTCATAAGTTTCATTGACAAATCGTTCTCTTAGTTCATTATTAAACTCAATTTGACGAGACTCTAGAAAATCCAAATATTTCTGAACAATAAGACAATGATAATAATCTTTAGGATTTAACTGAGTTTCAATAAAGTCAAGCACTTCTACAGCGTCCTGCTTAATAATTTCACCGACAGGAAACTTAGAATATGATTTGCTATATTGATGAATTATATTGATTACCTCTTTCTCAAAAATATCTATCTGATAAAGTTGAAATATTCCCTGCCAAATTTTCTTTCTCAAATCAAGTAATTCAGGTGTAGGTTGTGGGGAAAATGGATAGAGTTTAAACTCTTTCTTTTTCATCTGAGAAGTATTAAATTGAAGATAGAGGTATTTTTCAGCTACACCAAAAAATAGTTTGACAAATAATTCGTTTTTTCCTTCATTTACTTCTTTTAGTAGCTTATCAATAATTGTAGACTGGATAATAAATTTTGTTATGTAGGAATCAAGTTCAAATCCAAACACCTCAATAAGAAGGCAAAAGACCTGTGGTAGTTCTTGTGGTTTTTTTGTCAGATATCTAAACAGCAAATCTATTGCAATTTTTTGGGAATTTTGTTCATCAGAATTACCAAATAAACTAAGTAAGTTAAGAATAGAATCTTGTGGAATGTGAATATTAGAATTAGACGGAATATCTAAGGTTGAAATATCTACTGACTCGACTTCCATCTTGTCAATACAATTTTTAGCATATCTGATAATTTCTGTCTGTTTAAAAAACCAAAAAAGTTTCATCAGTTGGATTAAACTCTTCTCATCTCTTGCCTCCTCATAAATTTTCCAAACTCTGTCTACCTCTAGAGTAAGTATTTTGATAATCTTCTCACTATAAAAAGCACTTAAAACAGGATTAAGAGCATCAACAAAATTATATTGAAACTGAGGAAAGAAATTATCTAAGAGAACAGAAAATTTCAACAATTTCTCCTTGAAAAAAGTAAGATAAAACAGATATGTAGCTAGAACCTGGTCAGATATTCTGGCAATCTCATTTTCATATATATCTACAAGTTCAAATTTATATAATTTACGAACTGCTTCCCAGAAAGTTTTCTTGTCAATATTGAATGCTGTTTGAATCTTTTCCATCATTTCATCGTTAGACTTATCTACTACTTGGAAAAAAGCAACTATACCAGCAACTTCCAATAAACTTTCATCTTTAAAATCTTTAATATCTTCTCTAATTGAAGAATAATATATATCGTAAACATCAGATACATTGTTAATACTTTGAATAGTTTTTTCTCGCTTTACTACCAAAACAGTCATTATTGCCAGACGAGGATTACCTTGAGCTATATCAACAATTCTTTCTATATATAATTGATTCTGAATTTTGCATTCTTCTTTAACTATTTGCTCAATTTGCTTATCTGTTAATGAGTCAATTGTTACTAGCTCTAAATTATTATCATAAGAACGCGCTACTTCTTTAATTTGCTCAACTGCATAGTCACGAACCGTAGCTATTATTTTAGTTTGCTGATTTTCACGTTTATCAAAAAGAAGATGAATAAAATACTCAAAATTTTTGACCCGGTTAGCATCATCTAAAAAAATTAGATAACTTCCATCATCTGATAAATAAACACGGATATCCTCATAAAGATCGACTCCTTTATCAAAAATACACTTAACTTTGCAGTCAGAATATTTCTCTACAAATTTCCTACAACACTCTAAAACAAGTCGAGATTTACCTACTCCTGCTTTACCAGAAACTATAACTAGATTATTTTCCTCAAGTCCTTGTAATATTTCCTTTATTTCATTTTCCCGAAAGTAAAACTTTGTATCTAGAGGAGCAACAATTTTTCTTTTATTATAAGTAGTAATAAACTCATCAATATCAACTATTTGACCAGTATCTACCTCAACTCCAAGAAAATCTCTAGCAATACCAGGATAATTTTTATAAAGGTCAAAAGAAATAGAGTCAATACCAAATATATCAAGCTCAACTCCATAATTCTGACATTCCTCTTTCAGAGAATTTTCTTCTTTTGTAGTCAGAGTAGAATTATGACATAAAACAATCTTTTCTATTTCTGTTATTAGTACTCCAGTCTTTTCTTCATCAAAACATTTGTCGAGGTCTTTCTTAAATTTTTTGCAGACCCCTTTTTCCTCTGTTGTATACTCTGCCAAAATATACTTTCCATTTTCCAGAATAATTAAAGTATCTGGAGTTCCTGTTCTTGTTTTGTTAGCTCCTGACACAGACCCTAATGATTTAATTGATTTAACCTGTTTAATTTTTTTTTGAAGGTAAGCATCAGCAAATTTTTGAAACTCACCACCACTTAATTCTTTTAGTTTATTTTGAAGTGTGGTTAATTTTTGCCATAGTAATTTTGTAGAGATAAAAATAATATCTTCTTCCTCAACCTAAAAGTAGCGATCGCCCTTCTATACTATCTCTATTTTAGCAATTAAATTTTTACTCTCAAGTGCCAAAAAGTCATTTCTGAACTTCCTTTTCTGATTTTTTTTTAGTTCCCGATACAGACCCTAATGATTTAATTTACTCAACCTGTGCAATTTTCTTGTGAAGGTAAACATCAGCCAATTTTTGAAACTCATCACCACTTAATTCTTTGAGTTTATTTTGAATTTCATTAATTTTTGACATAGTAATTTTATAGAGATAAAAATAATTATTATTCCTCAACTTGAAAGTAGCGATCGCCCTTCTATACTATCTCTATTTTAGCAATTAAATTTTTACTCTCAAGTGCCAAAAAGTCATATCTGAACTTCCTTTTCTGATTTTTTTAGTTCCCGATACAGACCCTAATGATTTAATTTACTCAACCTGTGCAATTTTCTTGTGAAGGTAAACATCAGCCAATTTTTGAAACTCATCACCACTTAATTCTTTGAGTTTATTTTGAATTTCATTAATTTTTGACATAGTAATTTTATAGAGATAAAAATAATTATTATTCCTCAACTTGAAAGTAGCGATCGCCCTTCTATACTATCTCTATTTTAGCAATTAAATTTTTACTCTCAAGTGCCAAAAAGT
>JAAHGF010000015.1:115722-220828 GCA_010672585.1 Okeania sp. SIO1I7
TAATTTTTGACATAGTAATTTTATAGAGATAAAAATAATTATTATTCCTCAACTTGAAAGTAGCGATCGCCCTTCTATACTATCTCTATTTTAGCAATTAAATTTTTACTCTCAAGTGCCAAAAAGTAATATCTGGAGTTCATTTTCTGATTTTTTTTAGTTCCCGATACAGACCTAATGATTTAATTTACTTAACTTGTTCAATTTTCTTGTGAAGGTAAACATCAGCCAATTTTTGAAACTCATCACCACTTAATTCTTTGAGTTTATTTTGAAGTGTGGTTAATTTTTGCCATAGTAATTTTGTAGAGATAAAAATAATATCTTCTTCCTCAACCTAAAAGTAGCGATCGCCTCTCTCTATTCTCTCTATTTTAAGCAATTAAATTTTTACTCTCAAGTGCCAAAAAGTAATATCTGGAGTTCATTTTCTGATTTTTTTTAGTTCCCGATACAGACCTAATGATTTAATTTACTTAACTTGTTCAATTTTTTTTGAAGGTAAACATCAGCAAATTTTTGAAACTCACCACTACTTCATTCTTTGAGTTTATTTTGAAGTGTGATTAATTTTTTCAATAGTAATTTTATAGAGATAAAAATAATATCTTCTTCCTCTTCCTCAACTTAAAAGTAGCGATCGCCTCTCTCTATTTTAGCAATTAAATTTTTACTCTCAAGTGCCAACTGGAGTTCATTTTCTGATTTTTTTTAGTTCCAGGTGCAGACCCTCATGATTTAACCAACTTGACCTGTTCAATTTTTTTTGAAGGTAAACATCAGCAAATTTTTGAAACTCACCACCACTTAATTCTTTTAGTTTCTTTTGAAGTGTGATTAATTTTTTCAACAGTAATTTTATAGAGATAAAAATAATATATTATTCCTCAACCTCCAAGTAGCGATCGCTTCTCTCTATTTTAGCAATACAGATAAAAATAATTATTCTTCCTCAACTTAAAAGTAGCGATCGCCCTTCTGTCCTATCTCTATTTTATATGAAATCTGATTATACAATTATCCCACTTTCTACTTCCATTCAACACAGACAAAAAATGTCGGTATATCCCCAGATAATTCCCACTCTTATTCTTCCTTTCTTCTTTCTCTTTTCTCCTGAATAATACAATAACTAACTATCCAGAATATTTTGTAAAAGTTTGCCCCTATAAATGTAGCTGAAAACTATAGTAGTCAAAGGAAAAGGCGCGGACATATCAAAAGCTTAAAACTCAGACAACACAAAATTTTTTCTTCTATCCTAGATAACTAAAGCCTTCCTCCTTCTACTAACTTCAGACAATAAAAAAGAGCTAGAGATACTTACACAAATAAAACATCCCTAACTCTGAGTTTTTTCCACTAATATTTTATAAATTTATCCTTTTCTTTTGGGTTTAATACCCCACCATCTACACGGTGTTTACAATTGGTTATGGTTTGAGTTCCCATCCACTTTTTCCAATTTCAGTCCTTCTTCCTTCTTCCTTCTTCCTTCTTCCTTCTTATCACGTTTCAGAAGCAGAAGATTGACTCATAAAAGGAGTCAAATAAGCAACCAAAGCTCCAATCAGAAAACCTGCAATATTACGAGTCAATGGCAACCAATCTGAAGTTCTCGTCACTACTGGGCCAATTCCGAAAGCAATAAACAAAATGCCCCACAATGGAGAAAATATTAACGCCCACTGCCAAGAAAAAGCTTGGTCCGGTTTCCGGGGTTGAGCTGCAAAACCACAAATCACTCCCCCAAGCGCTGATGTAATCAAAGTTAAAATCCATTGCTCCCTTGGTAAACCAGGGACAACGTTACAACCACCTTGACGTAAACAAGTTTTGATAGACTCTAATGATTGGATAATAGATTGGTCCTCACCTTGGTCTCGCACAAAAAATTGATTACCGTAGCGAGTTTGTAACTCCACCCAAAATGTCCGAGGTAGAAATTCATAGAGAGCGCGACCCACATTAAAGTTCAGAATATTACCACCACGGGAGTCCGCTACTAACAAAACACTCTTATTATCAAGTTCCCAAAAATCTTTAACTGCTCTACCAGGAGTACGGTCAAATTGAGTCAAAACCCTCAGTTTCCAACCAGTTTCAGTTTCAAATTGCTCTAAATCTTTAGCTAATATATCTTCTTGAATGTCCGTTAAAGTTCTTGCTAAGTCAATAATTGGTGTTTGCTCTTCCGGGAGTAACTGAGGATTATCATAAGCGTTGGCAACTCCTGGAGTTAGGGCAAAAATTGATAATGTCGCGAAAACTGCTGTAATTAATAAATAAATTTTTTTCAAAAAAATTTTTTTCATCTTATGTTTAGTTTCAAACTCAAAAGTGGACAGTAAATGCTTGTATTAAAAAAAGTTCAGAAAAATCTCATATTTCTTTACATTTATTTACTTTAACCCACATTTATATAAAATGCAGAGCAAATATTAATATTCTTGAAACTTTTGACTGAATAATATTGACTATTGGTAATACAAATAAGAATATAATTATGTATTAAAGATCACAATTTATGTTTTTTATGACCAATACAACAAGTAGGGGCGAGTTTAACCGAAAGCTTTGACTTCAGCGCACTCGAGCTCTAAAAACCCACACTCCAATATTGCATTTATATATGCTCACCTACTTAATATTAGAGTTAAGTAGGGCTCGCTGATTAATTCTAAAAGTACTGATATATAAAGGTTTTAGCATTTTTTAGTTAAAAAAATCCAAGCTTTTAGGTTATAATGGTTCAAAAAATTAGCATTTTAGGCTTATAGTTGCGCAGAATAATCCCCTGATGATTCTTCCTCCTACCTCCTCTATAATTCCGTCTCCTGTCTCCTGTCTCCTACAAAGAGCAAAAAGACTTTCCATAGGCAAACCCTAAGCAGCAGAAGTCTAGATTTAACTTAACCAACTTGCGGCCAAAGCAATTGCTAAAGCATCAGCAGCATCATCTGGTTTAGGAATCTCATCTAAATCTAATTCTCTCGCTACTGCTTGTTGCACATCAGATTTATTTGCATTGCCATAACTTGTTAGTGCCTTTTTAATTTGTGCAGGTGTAAACTCTATTAATGGAATTCCATGTTGGGCTAATACTAACATTAAAATCCCTCTAGCTTGGGCAAGTAAAATTGTATTGCCCATACGATAAAAAAATAGTTTCTCTGTCGCCGCTAAGTCTGGTTTAAAGGTATTAAATATCGTATGTAAATCTTCATAAATTGTGATTAAACGCTCGCCCATTTCTTGTTTTTTTGTGGTTTTAATCACTCCAAAATCAACCAGAGAAGTAGAGTCTATCTTGTCTGTTTTTGAGTTATAAACACATTTAATTACTCCAAATCCTAATATTGCTAGACCTGGATCTAATCCAATAATTAACTTTTCCATCTTGAATTTAATCAGTAATAATTTTTGAAGAGAAAATTTACAGCAGATTCGGTGCTATATGAGCTACAAATATTAATTATTCTGTTTTCATGATAGGTAATTATTAATTATTGAAATTCTCAATTTGTATATTCCTTAGCAATATAATATAGCAGTCGCAGCAAAGGACGCAGACATATCAAAAGCCTAAAACTCAGACAAAACAATATTTTTCCTTTTATTCTAGATAACTAAACACCTTCTTCCTTCTTTCTTCTTCCTTCTTCCTTCTTTCTTCTTTGAAAAATTTTAAGTAATTACTCGCTCTTACCGCTTTGAAATATTATTTATTTAACTAAAAATTATTTTTGATGAAATTAGGAGAAGCATTTATACAAGTTTTTTATTAAAAATTAACTCTTAAATGTTTTAATTGTCAAAAACTTGCTTTTATACATAATCTGCTTCTCCCTAAAATATTCAACTACAACTCAGAAGATTAATGATTAATTTATCAAAATAATTGGGTTCTTCACAGCTCAACTAAACTTACTTATTAATTATTAATTATTAATTATTAATTATTAATTGTTGAACCCCGCCTTTTAAAGCGAAATATTTTTGGAAGATTGCTCAAAATCCCGTAACAAAAATAACTTCTGACTTCTGCCTTCTGACTTCTGACTTCTTTAAGCTTCCTCTTCCACTAATCCAAAAACTCGATTAAATACCTTCTTTACCTTATCACCAGAATCAATACTTTCCAATGGATCTTTTCGTAGTCGATGCCGTAAACACATTGTAATAACACGACCAATATCTTCCACCGTCACTTCTGTATTACCTTCAAAAGCAGCTAGAGCTTTTGCTGCACGGTTAGTAACAATATCTCCCCGTAAACCATCCACATCTAACTCAGAGCAAACTTGAGAAATTTTCACTCGTAAATCATAATCAACTTCCACTGACTTCAGCTTTTGTTGAGCACCTACAAGCTTATCCTGTAATTCCTCCTGCTGTGTTTGGTAATTTAATAAAAATTCTTGAGAATTTTGGTCAAAAGCTGAACGTTGTTCAACAATTTGAACTCGTAATGAAGGGTCCTTAACAGTCCTAATTTCAGCGTGCATTCCAAATCTGTCCAGTAATTGAGGTCGTAACTCCCCTTCTTCTGGATTTCCCGAACCAACAAGCACAAAACGAGCCGGATGACGAATAGAAATACCCTCCCTTTCTACAGTATTCCACCCACTTGCTGCTGAGTCAAGCAAGACATCAACCAAATGGTCATCTAAAAGATTAACCTCATCAACATATAAAATGCCACGATTTGCCTTAGCTAATAATCCAGGTTCAAAAGCTTTGACCCCTTCTGATAAAGCCTTTTCAATATCAATAGTACCACATACCCGGTCCTCAGTAGCCCCTAATGGTAAGTCCACCATTTGGACTTTTCTTTTCACTGTGGCAACTTCTTGCTGTTGTGCCAATTTATCTTGGACAGCATCACTCATTAGATCGGGGTCTTGAGGATCGCTGTTGAAAGGATCGTCTAGAACAATGTCAATTTCTGGGAGCAGATCGGCTAAAGCACGGATAGTAGTAGATTTACCTGTGCCACGATCGCCCATAATCATGACACCCCCAATTTTGGGGTCAATTACATTTAATAACAAGGCCAGTTTCATTTCTTCCTGGCCGACAATTGCAGTGAAGGGAAAAACAGCCCGAATTCTTGGGACGGCTGGTTTAACTGATGTATTTAGCGTATTATTGGCTTGAGCGATTGGACTCACAGTAGACTCTAAATTCTGATTACTAATTTTTATTTTTGCACATTGACGGACAATTAGAGTTTATTACTGTACTTTTATCTATATGTAGGGTTTGCGCTTCACTAGTCTTTTAGTAGGGGTAGGAGACAACCCACCCCTCGCCCCTCCCAGGAGGGGGAGACAGGAGACAGGAGACAACCCACCCGCGTGCCCCTCCCAGGAGGGGAGAAAAGGGTCGGGAGCGAGGAGGTAGGAGCAAGAATTGTCAGAGTGATTTTTCTGCCCAACTATGGGCCTAAAATACGCTCCATGCATGAGCATGAAGAGCTGAAAACCAGGAACTTTTTAAAGGCCCAAAAAAGGCACTTGTCTTTGATATGTCAATGCTTTTAGATTTAATCAGCAAGCTATGTATATGAAAGGGAAGAGGGAATAGGGAATAGGGAACGGAGAAGACAAATGTCTGTGCAATATTTGCGTAGCGCTATAGATAAAATGCTCTAAAATGCCTATGTTTACTCCTAGTATCTAAATATTGATAGAAATTATGACAAGCCAAAATTCTACCCCTGTAATTGTTAATGGTGCTGCGGGCAAAATGGGCCGTGAAGTAATAAAAGCTGTAGCAAATGCTAGTGACATGACTCTTTTTGGTGCCATAGACCGCCAACCTGAGTATCTTGGTCAAGATGCTGGCGAACTGTGTGCTTGTGGAGAACTAGAAGTGCCAGTGATTGATGATTTACAGGGGATGTTAGTCATGGCCGCCCAGGAAAAACAACCTGCTGTAATGGTTGATTTTACTCACCCAGATAGTGTTTATGAAAATGTTCGTTCTGCTATTGCTTATGGTGTTAGACCAGTGGTAGGAACGACAGGTCTTAGTCCAGAGCAAATTCAGGACTTAGCAGAATTTGCAGAAAAAGCCAGTATTGGTACACTGATAATTCCTAATTTCTCTATTGGTATGGTTTTGCTCCAACAAGCAGCGATCGCTGCTTCCCAGCATTTCGATCATGTAGAAATTATTGAGTTACACCACAATCAAAAAGCTGATGCTCCTAGTGGTACTGCCATTAAAACTGCACAAATGCTATCAGAATTAGGAAAAACTTATAATATACCTAATGTTCAAGAAACAGAAAAAATAGAAGGGGCCAGAGGTTGTTTAGCAGACGAAGGAATTAGGATTCATAGTGTACGCTTACCTGGTTTAATTGCTCATCAAGAAGTAATATTCGGTGGCCCTGGTCAAATTTATACCTTACGACACGATACATCAGATAGGTCTTGCTATATGCCTGGAGTTTTGTTAGCCATTCGTAAAATCCAATCTTTAACCAAACTAATATATGGTTTAGAAAAGGTACTTTAGACTAAGAACTACTGCGCCTACTACGTCTACTTTGGCGAGAACGAGTGGAGATATCGTATTCTAAAACTGCACCTATGCCAAACAAAATCGCAGTAAATACAAAGAATACCTCTAATAAACCCCCACTTTCATAATCTCCTTCAATGCGGGAATCTGACCACTTAAAATACATATCAGCAATGTAAAGAGAAAATGTAGCAGCAGCAATCATCCGCCAAGACTGAGAAAAACGTCCACCCCAAAAAGCTAGAAGTAAAGCAGTAGCAATAATTAGTAAAAATACATCAGCAATGATATAGAACAAGTTTATGCTATAAGCAAATGGTTCTAACTGTCTATCTATACTTAGTACCCAAGACGGAGCCAAATTGGCCGATACTTCTTCTATATCTACCTCTTCTAAAACTGAAGTATCTGGAATAGATAATAGGCCAAATAATGAAGGATCGGCGACCCAAATAGCCAAAGCAATCCCTGCAACTGCTACTCCAGCTAAAACTCCCCATTGCCAAAATTCTAGATTTAGTCGTTTAGAAGTGACAGCTAAAGTCATACCCCAACCAATGAACAGGTAAGAAAAAATGTAGAAAATATCTGCTAGTGAAACATCGGGGTCTAGCTCCCAAAGTAGTTCCCAACAACCAAAAACTACACCAGCAATAAAGTAGAATAATAATCCTAGACCAATGCCCATCCATACATTGCGCCCACTAACCATTTGAGGACTTTGCCAATTTCTCAAGCAAACTATAGAGGCTAATAAGTAAGCTCCCAGTTCAAATATGTAAGTACCAACAGAGTACCAAAAAGGTAATTCTTCGCCTGGTAAAGGCACACTAAACAGAAGAAAAAATAATAGGGCAAGTACACCCCAAATAAGACCAGTAATTACAATAGTCTGGGCTGAGAATAAGGACTTAGTAAGGGATGTAGATGATTTTTCTGAAGTGCTGCTCATAGGAATATTCTCATCAAGCTTAACTTTGGACACATATTTTTTCTCCATTTTTCACCATTTTTAGTCTTTTTTTGAGATTTATCAAAGGTATCAAGGAGATAAAAATAGACTTACTTTGTTTTTTTAACCAATCAACATTAAATAAATATCTTTTTTTCATCAATCAAATTAAAATTAATGAATTCAACCTAATATTAATAAAGATTGGACAAAAGAAGATATTGATAGACTATTTGATTTTAAATGCTGTTTAAACAGATAAATACGATCTGATGCCAAACTTATTATCTTTTCTTTTGCGGGTTTAATACCCCACCGTCAACGAGGGTGATTAAAATTGTTTGGGGTTTGTAGACACGAAGTAGCCCTTCGTTGACTATCAATAAGCAATTTTCCCTTCTGTCTTCTGCCTTCTGCCTTCTGCATTCTGCCTTCTGCCTTTTCAATTGATTTAGACCGACTAATATCAATTTTTTACCTAACTCCAGAAGTGATACTGGCCAACTTTTTAAATTACTTTACTGCCCATTGTTTACCTTCAGGAAATTGATTTAGCCAAGCCATGAACTGAGTTTTCTCAGAATTAGGCATAGATTCTAAGATTTCATCAATACCTTCAGCAAAATTGGAATTACCAAAATATTGTTCACCTAAATGATGGACTTCTTGCAGTAAAGTGTATAGATGAACTTCCCGCCAAGAAGGTAGTGGTAATTTTTTCACAGGATCGACAGTTAATAAAGCTTTAGTTGCATCAGGAGAATCAGTGTTAGGAAAGTTTCTGTTCTGAAGAAGCTTGGTAAAATCCTTATGAAAGGACTTGGCCTGTCGATTACCTAATAAATCTTCTACATCAAAGTAAAGAGCTTGTACTAGCAACAAACAACCTTGAATAAAGGAAGGAGTAATGGCATCCTCATCTTTTGAGTCTTCATTACTAAGTTGCTCTAAGCGGACTTTTCCCCAAACACTATATCGATCGGGTTCCTCTAGTAAAACACAAGCTTTACCACGATTATCTGTTAAATCCCGCCAGAAGGATCTAGCTTCTTCAGCTTGCTCGGCCTTAAAAAGACTGATTAAGCGAAAAGTTTGCCCTTGATAACTAAGAATAGGGATCTGTTGATCCTTTTTTGGGTGTTGAATACTTGTAATTTCAACATCTTGCCTTTTCAGAATAAACATGACACTTTACATTCGACTCCCATAATTACCTGGGGTACTATTGGGTAATTGTAATCTGTTTGAGATTTGTTAACATTTGTTTACCGAATAATTAATAATTAATAATTAATAATTAATAATTAAATAATTCGCGCTTTGAAGCCTCCCCTTTTAAGGGAAAAAAAAAGCGGTCGCTCTTCGCAGCGCACCCGAAGGGTGGGATGGCGAGGAAACCTGCGCCATATCCAATCGACTAAGAAAAGAAAATATTCCTTATATTCAATTCCGTAGCGGTTAAAACCCGAGGTAATTATCAATTATCCATTATCCATTATCAATTAATGAAAAATACTTCCTGTTTCTAGCTAGAAGTGTCGGCACCACCTAGTCCACAGGGTTTGACTGTCACACCTGACCACCAATTAAAAACACGATCTGAAAAAAATTTCTATTTTTTTCCCTAGTTAGCTCCCTAGTTAGAATGGTTTGATCAGCTTTCAAAGCATTTAGCAGATCCTTACCAATAATTAATGAATCCTCTCGCATAGATTTAATTTTATGTATATTTTTCTATAAAAGTAATAGGTATTTTGGCAAGCAAAGTTTTAAGCTATGCTTTGCTGAGATACAACTTGCGATTTTTCAATCTATATGTGGTAGTAGTAAACAAGTAATAATTTTTACAACTTGCCTCCTAAGCATAAATAAGGATGTACTCATAAATATCCTGACATATTTAGGACTACCCTATAAATAATATAACTCCCTCAAACAAAAGCTAAAATTGTGGACTTGATATTGTTAATGTTATAGATATTATGAAAGATTTACCATACTTTATAATACTATTGTGTCGGAGGTTAGGGCAATTAAACTCTTGGGGCGTGGAGTATCAAATAACTATCACAAAAATAGAATTTTAGAGATTTTTAATTTTTTGGGGGTCATTTGACATAATAATTATCCTTAAGGATAATATTACTCTCAATTCTTAAGATACTTGTACTTAAATTAATCTAAAGATCGATGATCGACTTGCGTATTTGGAGATTTGCCAACTAAATGTCGCTCTGGGCCTCCCATTATCATCTCCGATTTAACGGCAGAGGAATCGTCACCTGCAAAAAAACTCATCTCTACAGTAAAGTAAAAAGAATTATGCTATAATTAATCTCATCAGGATTAGCAATAATAGGCACCTGATTGCAGAACCGAGGCAACTCAAGCTCTGGGGTTCAACTGGTGAAGTCCTAGCAATTTCCGATTTGTCGGTAAAATCTTGAAGGTAGCTAGGTGAGTGCAGAACTGGACAGTACAAAATGGCAGTGGGTCTCATCGTTGCTGCCTGTGGACGCGTGCGAGGATGCTCAACCAGCAGAAGCAGGAAGCCCTTTTCCGTAAAGGAGGGAAGCTCTCGTTAAGTTAGCGCTATAACGAGGGATAATGTCACGTAGAATAATAAAGAGTAATTTCAATCTGATGGTTGAAAATTGGGTGCGTAACTCAGTTGGATAGAGTAGCGACCTTCTAAGTCGCGAGTCGCAGGTTCGAATCCTGCCGCACCCGTAGATGCTGAATTTAAAAGTTTCCTAGATACAGCAAATATTTGAGGTTTTCTCTAGTTACCTCCTTGACTATTGAGTTTAAATCTCAGTCACAGCAATAATTTAGCTTTTGACCTTTCATTTTAGACTTTTGGCTTTTATGATATAACTGCGATCTAGCACTAATTTCATATAAACTGTGGATTGATTCATACCACTAGGAGAACATTGTAAACAAAAATGGAAATAGGTCAGAAAGTAAAAGTAAAAGGTATCAAACAAAAGCCTATACCACCCGCAACTATAATTGACCAACTGAAGAAAAATCCAATTGGTACAATAAAGGAATTCAGAATGGTAGACGGTAGTGGAATTGGCTTTTGGGTCGAATTTGAAGAAAACATAGGTACTTGGTTTTTTGAAGAGGAATTAACGCCTATCTCTTAACACCTTTGAAAAACCTAGCCAAAGAAAGGACATTTCTAAGGTTGTCTTTCAAGGGTTGCAGATCGAGTCTGAAGTGACTACGTTGGCAGGTCAGGACCACCATAAGTGAACTCCAGCACATAAGCTGGTCGCTCTAAATTAAGGACAGCGTTTAATAGCGCCAATCGGAAGTGGGTTTAACACCGAAGCGTGTTTAGAGCATGAACAAGCCTGGCCAACACGATCGAGGAACACTTTACTGAAAAGGAATAGACACCACAATGTCTAATTAAAAGTTGTGCATAAATAAAGATGGTTATACCTATACATTTTGTCCACAATTGTCTATAAATGTCCAGGAAAATGCTGTCTAAAACTTAACAGATGCTGTAGCAGAAGGAAGAAGGAAGAAGGCAGAAGGAAAAATCTGACGTTGTCTGAGTTTTCCGCTTTTGATATGTCCTCTTCTTTCCTTCGACTGCTATCTAAAATGGAGCTTTGAGGACTCCCGGTATAATCTCCGATTTACCGGGAGATGAATCGGGACCAAAATAAAAACAGATACTGACCAAGACTAGCAAGAGTTTAACTTAACATCACACTCAGATATAAACCACATTTCGCACCACAAAATGTAGTATAGAATCAGGAGGGCCGAGTCATATCATGTCCGGTTGAATAGTTACACTTTGGAGGAGGTAAGGCAGAAGGCAGGAGGCAGAAGCGGTGCGACCCCGCGTCGGCGTCAGACGCAAGCGGTCAGACCCTGCGACGACGCCAGCTCGCTTGCGGAATGCTGACTCCTGTGAGGAAAGAAAAGGTTAGAAGAGAAAAGGTTTTTTGGTCGCGTAAGCGGAACGGAGTTCTATCACGCTATTATCCGGACATGATATCAGGAGACAGGAGACAGCAATTCTGAAGAAAATCATAGCTGCCGTGATTGAGTAATCAATCAAGCAAGTCAAGTATTGATGCTTAATTAGGGTTTGCGCTCAAAAGTCTTATGGGTAAGGGTAGGAGACAGCTATACTGGAGACAACCCACCCCTCCCCCTCCGGCAGGGTCAATTTATTGTCAAGCTTAGAAAAATTGATGGGGAGATGGGGAGATGGGGACCCACCCCTAACCCCTCCCAGGAGGGGAAATGGGGACCCACCCCTCACCCCTCCCAGGAGGGGAAATGGGGACTCACCCCTCACCCCTCCCAGGAGGGGAATGTGTGCTTAGGGGGAGATGCTTATATTTGCATAATTACAATTGGATTTGATATTAGAGCGGGAGCAAGATGCTCCCACTGACTATACCGTGAGCAAAATTATCAGAACGGGAGCAAGATACTCCGACTGATTATACCATTACAATGTATCACTAGAAGCTTTTAACTCACAAACCATTCCAGAACAAGCGGGGTCTTGGGGTCCCATCTCTGGTAACTCACTCGCTAACACATAACCATTCATCAACTGGGAAAAATCATCAGACTTACGCCGTTGCAACACATCCCGTTGCATTTTTTCATATTCCTCCTGAGAAATACGCTCAAATGGCAACCGAGGGAATGGTGCATCAAACCGCGCTAACAACGCTGAGGAAATATAACCTTCATCATCGCGAATTGCTTCATAAATGCGTTTGCCCAAAGGTTCGATTTCTGCTTCCGTTAATAAGATGGTGCTACTGCTGTTATGAGTTGTCCAATGTTGTTGTACTCCCATGTAAAAGTCAAACATAGCAGTAGCACTGAACTTCTCAATGGCAATTTCTTCAACCCCAGGTAAATCTATCCAAGATACCTGTACTGGAATTTCTACTAACCATTCTTTCGCGCGATCGTCAAAAGGATCGTTCAGTAAATTTCCATTTTCATCTTTGCTTGACTGCCCAGGAATTACAGAATAACCGTAGTCAAGACAAGCTAATGCTACGGGGTCATTTTTGGCAAAAGTAATTCGTCGCACCCACCGCAAACCAAAAGGTGGATGCCAACCGGGAGCAGCATTTGTCAATAAAGACTTAGTATTGTGTGATTTCAAAGCACCTTGCCAATACCAAGAGTCGTTATCATCTATACCCTCAATGGCAAAGTCATAGGAGTAGTCACACACTGCTCCAATATTAACAGACTCAATTTTGTATGGTGAAAAACTGAATACACGCTTAGGTGGAAGTAGGGGTTGTTCCTGACATTTGATACTCTGTTTATTGAGATAATCTAAAGCGTCAGCATTAGACAACATTGGACTCAGACATAATCCCCACATATTCTTCTGTTGCGGTTGCAAGTTCTCTCCTTTGGTATTCTGGTATATACTGAAACAGAGTCCGACCGCTTCTCCTATTTGTTGTAGGTTGCTAATAAAATCAGAGCTAGCTGAATCTATGGATAGTTTTCCATCCTGACGCACACATCCATCAGTATCTATCAGACCACAGAAAAATGATAGTAAGGTAACTGGTGAGGAACGACGTAAACTCAGAGGTATCCGGTCTAAGTCTTGACTTTTCTCAGTTTTTGCAAGTTGGTTTAAGTGCAACCAGTCGAATAACTGTCGAGAAGCAAAGGATAATTCAAAACGACCGTTACTAAGGTCATTTATATTGCCTGCGATGCCAAATAGTTTTTTGCCCTTTTCTTGGAGGCGATGCAAAACATCAAGTCTGCTATGAGAAAAATGAATTCGATATTTGTGTTCAGAAATGCAACCATTCCCAAACAAACAACCTAAAAAGTAAGCTAGGTCTGAAGTCATAGTTGCAGGAGTAACGATTTCTTTGGTTAATACACCACGGTTATTACCTAATGTTTGAGCGCGTTTTACCCTGGTATAATCTTCTAACTCCAAGGGTATTAGTAAAGCATCTTCTGATTTTTGATATTCACCAATACTGTAGTCAAGCAACATTCCTGGTTGAAGATCGCAAGCATATACCCACTTACCTTCGACGCTCATCCGGTGCTTGGGAGTCATGCGTAATGTCCTACCATTAGCTAGTTTGAGTTCTACAAGTTCCAGTGGTTGATTAGCGATCGCTGTGGATGCTTTAATTCCATTACGAACAGTTAATTCTAATCCTACTGTTTCTCCACTACCAGGTGCTACTATTTCATCTGCATAGAGTAAACCTTGGTTAAATATTCTCAATGCTGTTTTGTCAAGACAACCGGAAGGTTGAACTGTTGTACAACGGTTTGGACGTTTGAGGTTGTGGCGATCGCAATAATCCCACACTCCCCGATGTACTATTTCGCGCCAACGGGTCAAATATTCTGCTTCCTGTTCTTTAAATTCTAGACCTTGAATTGTTGCGGGACGACCTGCTTGCCACCAACGCAACCATTCAATGCCAAAAGCTTTTACACAAAAGTCAAATAAACCTGTGAAAGATACTCCCACAATTGGGTCTAATTCTCGACTATAACGATAGCGAGGTTCGACGAATTTATGGTTAAGTAAAGTTGCCACAGAAAGAGCGCCTGCTGTAAAAGCTTCCTCCTGTTCTTTATGGTTATTTGGGTCAATTTGATTCAGATGGATCTCTGACAAGTTGCAGTGGAAATTGGCCCCAATTATTTCGCCGCAATTGTGAGTCAAACAACCATTAGCAATGAAAGAATTAGTTAAAGGAACGTGCAAATCATAAACAACTTCCTCTCCAAATTCTTCAACTTTTTTTACCTTGGAAGTAAACTTAGAATTAATAGTTGATTCAGAATAATTAGGCAATGGTTTTAGGAGCCATTTTTCAGCTTTAATATTCTTGCTTGGGCATAGTGGAAAGCCAATTAATTGTTGAAATAGATCGAAGTTAAAGGTAGAAATAAATAGTCCATAACTGCCTCGGTCTAAGCTTATTTTCTCAGTTCCATCAACAGTCCTATAAGGCACACCTCTGTCACCTTTTTCCCTAATTAATTGAACTGTACTAATAATTCCTAAATTAGAGAGAATCAATTGAATTTGTTGGAGTAATTTTTCCGAACGCATAGCTAGTTTGATTCTTCTGGAATCTTTATCTACTGAACCATCTGCACTAAAAATCCCTTGTAAAAAACCAATTAAAACTTCCTGAGATTGACTCAGAAAATTATTAGGAAGTTCTTCTTTTCCAACTATACCTAAATCAGCAAAAAACTTTTCTAATTTAGGAGATTGGGTGCGAAATTCATAGACTCCTTTATGCAGTGTCGTTACATATTCTCTTCCTGTAATAACTGCTTTGCCTACAATATTGTTGGCAGTTTCATACTCATCTTGATTAAAAACAAACCCTTTCGGAGTCATGTCAAAACAACTTCTGACTTCTGACTTCCCCTCCTGGGAGGGGTTAGGGGTGGGTTTACTTCTGACTTCATTAAATCCATCTCCGTACCACCAACCAAGCATTTGAGCTTGAGCAACAGAAATAGTACCTTTGCCAAAATGACCTGCTCCTCTCTGAACATAAATATTGTCGTTATCAGTTAAATCTTGAGTGCTAACCCAACCTCGACTGGTAAAATTTTGATGGTCTGCAGTACATCGCATTTGCATTCCATTAGTCAGAATAATTTTGTAGGTAGTTTTAACTCCTGTAGCAAAAGCGATCGCATCCGTCAATTTCACACCAGATAAACCTACCGAACGCAAATCTACCAATGCTTTAAACTGTTTACCTACTAAATCCTGAATCGGAATTAACCCTTGGTCTGTAGATACTAAGGTATCCCCAGAATGGCAAGGATTCAACCCTAATCTTGCTAACCGATGTTCCAGTTCATCATTACTAATATTTGGATAGTGTTTTTGAAACCATTTTTTGGCATTATCTTCTCCATAAGCTTTCAAGAAATCTCTCTTTATTCCTGGGGTTGAAACTAGATCGCGATTAGCACGAGCAACTGCTTCACCTGCCCACTGAATGGCACCTTCTCCAGAATAAAATTGTTTTCTTACGGCCTCAACACACTCTTCTAATGTTGGTTTGTGATGGAAAACATGGGTGTGATTTGCCATTCGCAGAGCATCTCTTTTCGGATCAATTCCCCAGTTACCGTTTTCATCTTGTCGCCAGAGATTATCCTTCGCTACAGCAAAGAGGCGATCGCTACTATTTCCTTGCCTCATACCCGCACTGTTGGCTACTAAAACTCCTTCACAAACAAATTCATGGATACTGGCAACTTCAATATCATAAGTTGATGCTTCTCTCACATCCATCTCAACTTTTTTCACTTTTACCGGAATCAAATCTGTAGCATCGGCGATAAAGTTCTTGACAATGCGAACCATCATCTGCTTGCGCTTATGCCAATCAAAAGTATTCACTAAAGGTTGAGCCATTTCCCTGGGAAACCCGTGATCGTGGAAAAATTTAGGTCGCTTACGTTTTTGCTCTGGAAACTGAGTAGAGTAAGTCATCATTACTTTTTCTACTGCTTCAAAAGCACTCTCACCTACAGTTACTAACTCACCTTCCCATTTTCCTGTTCGCTTTCGCACAGAACCACACAATCTTGTAGTAATTCCTAAAGATGCGTATAATGCTTGCACCTGTCGCAGAAAGTCTTGGTAAACTGAAGCTACGAGTACACCCTGAGAATGACAACCATCTGCGTCTGCTAAACCAGCTAAATAAGCTTGACGAATTTCTATTGTTCCCATCAGAATACAGTCAGGAATCGTAATAGAACTAAATGACTGTTTAAACTGTGACAGATATTTGTTAAGAATGCTGCTATTTAACTGAAGTTCATAAGCTTTGGTTTGACATTGTTCTGGGGTTCTCAATGTATGTGTTTCCAAGCCAAATTCTTGAGCAACATTAATCAGTCGCTCTAGAATTTCCGGAGTATCCTGGTGTACTCGAAATCTGACACGGGTTCCATCGGAGGGAACCGATCCATCTCCATGCAAATATCCCAGAAAATAAGCAACTTCACTGGTAAGAGCGGGTACTGTTATTGGTTTTGCACCATGGGAAGTGACGCCTTTCAACTCAGGGAGTTCGGTGGGAGTACCTGGTATTGCTTGAGGCACAAAAATCAGGCGATCGCCCTCTTGCAAGTCTTTAGCTTTTATCATTTTATAGTTACCATACAAATCTTGCAGCACGGCAACTTTATGATCGGCAGTACATTCAAAATATCCGTCTTCTGTTTGAATTCGACATAAAGACTGAGTACCCTGATCGAAGAAATTTGTTACAGGATAAAATCCTTTGCTGGTTAATACGCGATCGCCTATCCGAATTTTTTCAATTGGTACTAACCCTGATGCTGTATGTACTAAAGCACCTTCAGGTAAACAGCGGCGAATATTGCCGGCGACAATTGTGACTGCTGCTTCGTCAATTAGCAGGCAACACTCCACAGAATTTAATTGTCGCCCAACTGCTTGATTTAAAATATTCCCACAACGTTGATACAATTCTGGCAATTTCACCGGGTTGGCAACACCACCAAATCCTTTTAACTGTTCTCCCGCAGGTCTAACATCGTTCAAGTCAATAATGACTTTGACCTCACCGGAAAATCGCTCGTCGGTTGACAATTCTAACAATGCCTGATATGAACCGACCCAACCTTGACGACTGTCTCCAACATAAATTTCTACCTGGTCTCCATCGAATTTTAGTTCTGTGAACTCCCGACGTAATTCAGCAGGAGTAGAACCAATTTCACCCCGCAATATAATATTTAGGTGATTTCTAATTGGTGGCAGTTTATTTATATAATCTCCTTCCAATACTGCTCCCGTACCGCAACCCATCATTGCTAAGTCCATTAATAGACCAAAGGCACGCCAGTCCATTATATTTGTGGACGAACAATTGTAGGCCCCCGAAAAATTTTGGGGTTGTGTAATCCATTCTGTGCCCCCTACCCACAACCAACGGCCAGAGGACATGGCCTTTAGTTGACTTTGCATCCGATACAGTAAGTCTGTTTCTTCGGGGGTAAGTTGGCCTAACTTTCTCAGGCCATTAATTGTGCGATCGCATACTTCTACCCAAGTCTCACGGCCATTTTCTGTTTTACGGCTATAAGTTCGATAAAATACTGGATTTGCTGTAGGTGCTGTTTCGGGAAATTCACCCTGATTTACTCTCTCTAGTTCTCGTACCATTTATAAAATAGAATTTTTGGGAAATTAAGTGACAGACTATGAGTGTAACCCGATTTTTTATATTTATATATAGTGTCAAATTTCACTTCAGCCTCTATATCTTGTGCTAGCTATATGTATATCCGATATACATCCAAAAAAGACTGTAGGTAAATTCTATGGAATATCCCTATTAGTCTTGCCTGGGAAGACATCTAAAATATTTCAACTTTTTTTAACTAATTATCAGAAATTCTATACTGGGCAACAATGGGTCTTGAACTACTCCGACTCCTTGGAAACTCCACCTTTTTAATATTGTTTTTAACTGAGTAGCTGGAATAGATTCAATGGCGAAGCGATCGCTCAAGTCTGGAGCGTGAGTATTGAGGTAGCTGTGGGCGTCAAAGTCTTCTTGGAATAATAATAAAAATTTAACAGTCGAATCTGAGTCTGGATTGGCACTAACATAACTACCATCAACTTTAGAGCGGAGTAGATAATAAATTTGGGATAACATGGTTCAACAATTAATAATGAATAATTAATAATTAATAATTAATAATTAACAATTACCTATCCTTGAAAATTATAGGATTGACTAATCATGAAAATTTTTATTTATTATCCCCTTAAAAGTGGAGGCTTTAAATCACAATTTTTCGGTAATTTGTGTTTTGAGATACTAAATTTTTTTACTACTTATGTAAGTGTTTTTCAAGGCTAGACTGTTAACGAAGTCAGAAGTCAGAAGTCAGAAGCGGTGCGACCCCGCGACGACGCCAGTCGCAAGCGGTCGGACCCCGCGACGACGCCAGTCGCAAGGGAATGCCGACCAAGAGAGGGAACGCGCACCAAGAGAGTCAGAAGTTATTTTTGTAACGGGGATTAGAGCAACGCTCCAAAAATATTACGCCTTAAAAGGCGGGGTTTTAGACCCATATTATTTTGATAACTGATAACTGATAACTGATGGAAACCCTAATCCCTACTTAGGGATTGAAACATCATGGATTTCTCCTTGATAATGTGCATTTACACTTTGGAAACCCTAATCCCTACTTAGGGATTGAAACTGACACTTGGGATATTCAAACTCATTAACCCACATTTCGCTTTGGAAACCCTAATCCCTACTTAGGGATTGAAACACCAAAAACACTTAAGGCATGGTTTTTTACATAATCTGAACCTTTGGAAACCCTAATCCCTACTTAGGGATTGAAACTTCTACGAATAATCTTATTGAACCAAGAAAGAATTCTTTGGAAACCCTAATCCCTACTTAGGGATTGAAACTTATCATCCTCAAACTGTTGTGCCAGTTCGGCAACTTCTCTTTGGAAACCCTAATCCCTACTTAGGGATTGAAACATTTTGCAAAACGTTAACAACAGGTGTTGCCAACTTTGGAAACCCTAATCCCTACTTAGGGATTGAAACAACAATGAACCTAACTTTTTCCTCATCATGTTTGGCGATACTCTGGAAACCCTAAACCTAAAATCCCTAAAATAGGAATTGAAACAATTTTTCACCCCTAACTCCAGAACTAACGATGAAACAAATAATCCTTGCAGAACTTCCCCAACCCATCCAAAACTTAATTAACCAAGCACAAAAAACAGGTGAACCCTTAACTATTATCCAGGATGGCATTCCCTTCGCTATTATTTCTCCTGTCAAGAAAAAATCCCTCCTGCAAACCCTTTCTACCCTCGAACCTTTAGATGAAGAATTTCCAGACGTGGATGAAGGATTATTACCCTTAGATAATATTAACTTGTCAAAATGAGTTATTTATATTTATTAGATAAAAATATCATTTTAATGAATATGATAGGAACAAAACTACCAACAAATACATGGGTAATAGCTACCTGGGATGAATTTATTGAGATGACGGAAAACCCTGCCTATCAAAAAGCTAAATGCTATTACCACAATGAGTATATCAGAATTGAAACCATGCCAATAGGACCTAACCATTCCAGAGATAATGCTACTATTCTATTTGCCATAAATCTTTTTTGCACTATCAAAGGTCTGGCTTTCAATAGTTTGGATAACTGTAGTTATCGGATGAAAGGTATCAGAGAATGTCAACCAGATATATCTTATTATATTGGGGAACGTGCGGGGTTAGCACCACAGGGAACAGCTATTACAAATCTTGAGACCACACCACCACCAGATTTAGTCATAGAAATTGCTGATTCTACTTTAGCTGATGATATTGGTCAAAAAAGGTTGCTTTATGAGGAAATACAAGTAGCAGAATATTGGGTAGTGGATGTACAAAAAGCAGAAATTATTGCTTTTACTATTATCGACAATAATGGTAGCAAGCGAATTAAAGAATCGTTAGTTTTATCGGGGTTGAATATTGCTATATTGGAAACTGCTTTAAGTCGCAGTCGGACGGAAGACCAAGCACAGGTAGGAAGTTGGTTATTACAGTGCTTTTCAGAATTAACCAAGCACAAAGATAATTAATAATTAATAATTAATAATTAATAATTAGAGATAGTTTTCCCATTAATAAAGAATATTAAAAAGAATGAAGTAAGCATTAGTTTAATTTCTACTACATTTTAAACTCTATCAGGACTTACGCAGAGACTACACATATAACGAGGGCGTTAGCGGAGCTTTGCGTTAGCAAATGCCATTAGCCACTACAGATGGTGGTTTAAAAGTCAGTTTGTGTAAATTCTGTCTGTAAAGGGAAATGTAAATGTGGCTCGATAAACTGCTAAGGTTGAGTGATGAGCTTTTAGCCATACTTTATAATTCTGTGATATTTATCAATTGCTTTTTTCTCCTTTTTTATAAGGTAATAAAGCTAATAGCTGATAGCTGACCGCTGTTTGCGCAGCATTCCGCAGGAAATGCTTACATTATAATCAACTTAAAATTCCCCTTTTCAACCCCTTTAAAATAGCCAAAACCGTCACTAAGTCATCTCCTCTTCTTAAGCTAAACTCATCAGACAAAGCATACTCAAACTGTTCCCCTTTTACCAACTTTAAAAAGATAAAGTTACTACCATTAGTCACCAGTCCAAACAAAGACTTATCTACATGAGGACTTCCCAACATATAAGCTAAACATTGAGGAATACCTACCTCTAAAGAAAACCCCGATCGCTTAGACTCAATAACCAAAACCCAGAAGCGTTCTTGTAACACTAAAACATCAATTCTACCCCGAATAATTAACCCTTTATCCTTCTCTTCAATCTCTATAGAACTCTCAGCAGTAGTATAAAAAGGAGTTCAATAATTTAGAATTTAGAATTTAGAATTTACCGAAAAATTGTGGTTTAAAGCCTCCCCTTTTAAGGGGATAATAAATAAAAATTTTCATCTCTTTGTCAATCCTCTTCTTTTCAAGGAGAGGTAATTATTAATTATTCATTATTCATTATTGAAAATTACCTATCCTTAAAAAGAAAAGGTAATTATTAATTATTAATTATTAATTATTAATTGTTGAACATATCTTCTACCATGGGACGCATCGCTAAATTAAAATAATTATTTTTAACCCGATGCAATTGTTGTTTTTCCCTTTCATTAATCTCTGGTAAATTATCTTGCCATTCCCTAAAAAAAGCAGGATTTTCACTCAATTTAAAATTAAATTTATCTATCAAATCATAAAGCGTAACCCGTTCTGCTTGTATTGTTTCTGTCATAACTTTACTGTGCCACATGAAAACCGCTGTAAAAGGTTGTCTGATAAGTCCCTTATGCTACATCACTCGCCCCCTAAATCCCCCAATTTTGGGGGACTTTTAGAAGGAAATTGACTCTTGTTCCTCCCAAAGTTGGGGGGCTAGGGGGGCAAATTTCAGTTAATAACTCATACCTGATAGCTGACTGCTGACCGCTGAATGCTTAAATAAATATCTACTTCAGATTTTCCAACTTAATCCTTGGATCTACAGCTTTCAACAACAAATCTGCCAATAAATTACCAATAATTAACATCAAAGCACCCATCATTAAACTTGCCATAACTAAATATAAATCCTGATTTCTTACTGCCTCTAAAATTAAAGTTCCTAAACCAGGCCAATTAAAGAAATATTCAGCAATAAACGAACCACCTAATAAACTAGCAAATTCAAATCCTAATAATGTGATTAAAGGGTTAATGGCATTTCTCAAGGCATGAACATAAATCACTCGATTCTCTGGAAGACCTTTAGCTCTTGCCGTTTGAATATAATTTTGTCGCAAAACATCCAATAATTGCCCCCGCATTAATCTCTGTAAACCAGCAAAACTGGTAATACTTAAAGCCACAGTTGGCAGAATCATATGCCAACCCATATCTAAAATTTTACCTACAAAAGATAGCTCATCATAATCAATACTTTGCATTCCTCCTACTGGTAATAAAGGAGAAAGATTTTGAGCTAAAAATAATAATAATAGAGCAGTAATAAAACTAGGAAAACCTTGACCAGTGTAACTAATTAATTGGAGAAAACGGTCTAAAAAACGATTTTGATTAACTCCAGCAATAATACCAAGAGGAATAGCGATCGCCCAGGTCATTATTAAGGAAGAAATAGACAAAACTAAAGTTGCAGGTATTCGCTCCCATAATAGATCGGCAACTGGTTGTTGAAAGACAAAACTTCTACCAAAATTGCCACTGGTAATAATTTGTGTTAGCCAACGTAAATATTGTTCTAAAGGCGACTTATCTAAACCAAACTGTTGCTCAAGTTGTTTAATAGTATCCTGAGAAATTTGAGGATTTTGACTTAAAGTATCTATATAACTACCTGGAGCTAACTGAATTATGGCAAAACACAAAGCAGATGCTAAAAATAAAGTCAAAATTGCTTGTAATAATCTCTTGAAAACATAAGCAAAAGTTTCACTTGCAATTAATTGTTTTAGCTTGTTATACTTCAATTTTTTATCCACCAAACTAATATGAAATACGTCAATGTTTGCTGCGCCCCCTAAATCCCCCAATTTTGGGGGACTTTATAGAAGCAAATTGACTTTTCCCCCAAAGTTTGGGGGCTAGGGGGGCAAAATTCAGTATCAAAAAACTTTTCAGATATCCTCTTAGATTAGAACTACTCCCGACTTCCTAACCTGACTATTCCTGTTTATTCTAACTAAGAAACAAGGTCTCAAATTTCCCATTTCAAAAGAATAAAAGAAGCAAATTGACTCTTGTTCCCCCCAAAGTTGGGGGGCTAGGGGGCAAAATACTGATAACTGAAATTAGTATTCAATCAAACTAACAATTGGCACTTCTGGTAATTTCTGACGCCCACCCAAGTCTTTTAACTCAATAACAAAGCCAAAACCCACCAATTCACAGTTAGCTTTTTCAGTTAATTGAGCTGTAGCTGCTGCCGTACCACCTGTAGCTAATAAATCATCAATTACTAACACTCTACTACCTACTGCCATGGCATCTTGGTGCATTTCCAGCGTATCTTGGCCATACTCTAAATCGTAAGTGACCGAATATACTGCTGCTGGTAATTTTCCCGGTTTGCGGACTGGTACAAAACCTACATTCAATTTATAAGCCAAAGGGGTACCAAAAATAAAGCCCCGGGATTCCATACCCACTATATAGTTTGGTTTAAATTCTGAGCATTTTTCTGCCAAAATGTCAATAGTATAACGTAAACCTTCTGGATCACTCAGAAGGGTCGTAATATCTCGGAATAAAATTCCTGGTTTGGGAAAATCGGGAATTTCGCGAATTAAATTTTTTAAGTCCATAGATTTAAGTTAAAAATAGAAAGTCAAAAGTTATAAGATATTAGATAAATTCAAAAAAATTCCTCAGTGGGAAAAGTCGGGAGTAGGGTAATGAATGATAGTGTATGATTTTATATTTTGCGTAAGTCTTGATTAATAATCCTAATTTAGACTTAGTATAAAATTTATAATTGGGTATTATTCTTTATCATAATTAATATTATTTAGGACTTACCGATCTAATCTAAAAATATTTACATATAAAGGTTTTAGCCTTTTTAAGTATCAAAAAGTGGGAGGTTTTAGGTGGTAATGGTTCAATTTAGGAGCAGATTTTGGTCAAGAGTTGAGCAGAAAAATCAAGGGACGATTCTTACTACTATCTCCTCTATAATTCCCCGTTCCTCCTGACTTCCCCTCCTGGGAGGGGGAGGGACGAGGGGTGCGTTGACTTCTGACTCCTGACTTCTGACTCCTGAGTCCTGACTCCTCCCCTTACCAAAAAACTTCCATAAGCAAACTCTATTTAGTTATATTGACATTTTCACCAAAATAGTATAGCGAAGTATTGAATATTGGCAATAAATAAAGTAATGGAATTGAAAACTGCCCCCAGTCCGTCCACACCATTAATATTGAATAATTTACCAGATATACTTCTTCCCGATAGTGGGTGTCCCCGTAGAACTAAAACCCAAATTGATTTAATTCTTTTGGCAGTTGAAGCTTTGCAACTTGGAGGAGCTGAAGTTATGTTAAAAGTAGTCAAAGACCTAGAGCTACAAGAGATTATTCCAAATCGGGTTTTTTTGTGGCGACTGCGTAGTACAAATCCTCTACGCCTGAATAGTCAACGTCGTCCATTAACATTGAACGAGGCTAAAGCTTTAGTGATTATTACTGGTCATTTGGCCAAACGTTTAACTGTTCCGATTCGGAAACTATTGTTTGACTACCAGCAGTTAAATCAAAAACAGTTACCTATAGAAAATCATTTACAATTATCCTTTTATTTAGAACAGTTTAGAGCACATTTTCGCAGTCGTATGAACCCCAGGCGGTCTGGTGTAATGGCTTACAATTCAGAGGAAAAGTTAAATCAACTAGGATTGGAGTTATTGGGTAAATTATTATTTTGTACTGGTACAACAGGTATGCAAAGATTTTGGATTAGTCTGTTTGATGGAGAAGTGAGTTAGTTGAAAATGCCTTCAAATCTAATAGACATCTCCTCCAAAAGAGGGAGTAGGGAGTAGGGAGTAGGGGGGAAAGAATTGATGAATAAGAGTGCGATAATTGATTAGCATATTTCGGGCTTATTAGGTACAGAGTATAATGATGAAAATATTGTAGTGCGGACATTTTGCCCGCTTCGGGGTGTACCTCACGGGCAACGGGAAGTGCTGTATTCTTTATTAGTGGAGATGCCTAATTCCTAAATTAATTTGAGAATGTCAATTTTTGTGAGTTATATAGAATCTGAATTATACAGTGTATGTTCATAATTCTATAATTACTTCAATCTCCCCATCTCCCCATCTCCCCACATTCCCCTCCTGGGAGGGGTTAGGGGTGGGTCCCCATCTCCCCATCTCTCCCAACTATATAATAAGTATTCAACTGGTGATTTTTATGGAGCAGAAGTGCAATGACGATTCAACGTCAGTACAGTTTGCCTAACTGTAAATTGATTTTGCAAGGTTTGAGTGAAACTGGAAGTCCTAATTTAAGTCAAGGACAGGTATTATCTATTTTGACTAATGCTGAATGTCATATTCAAGGTCAAGAACCATCATTAACTGGGGGACGAGATTTTTTTGAAAGCTTGGTAAGACAAGTTAGTAGCTATGCTCAAGAATTTCTCAGTGGAATATCTTTGCCTAGACATCAAAGTGAAAGTCAAGAGTTGGTGCATTTACAGAAAATAGATACTAATCTACACAGATTGACAGTTTTTGACGGCAATGTTCCAGAGCAAAAACCTGGAATAACTGTTGATTTAAATACAGTCCAACTATTTGATTTAGTTGAGGCGGTGGACCAGTTTTTTGCTGATTCTTTGACTTTACCTGGTTTCTCTCTAGCAGTAAAACCTGTGTCTCGAAAAGAGGCAAAATTAGGAGAACCTGTAGCTCAGAAAGTTATACCTGCTGCTGTGGGAATGTCTGGTTTGGCATTAGCTAGCTTGGCCTTATTCTTTGTTCCTATTCCAGAAGTACAACGTCCTAGAGATCCTCAACCACAGTCAAATGAAAGTATTGATAATTTGGAGGCATCTCCTAACAGTACTTCAGAACCTGGTTTTAATCCTACCCCCACACCTGAAGGTTTGGACTCATCACCGGATGCCACTATTAATTCATCAGATGAAGTGGATGGGGTAGATGCTTCTGAGGAGACGCTGACTGAAGAAAATTCAGAGACATCTTTGACTGCCAGTTCCAAAATTACTGACCAAGCAGAGATTCAACGATTAGAGAATTTACTCTTGGAAAAAATTAATAACGCTTGGACAATAGGAATTAACGAAGCTTTGGTTTATCGTGTGACAGTGGCTTCAGATGGTTCTATAATTGGCTATAAACCTATAAATCCAGCAGCTGCTGATGAGGTAGATAAAATTCCTCTGCCAGATTTGCTAAATAAGCAAGCATTAGGTGAGGAGAATAATCAATCTATAGTTGAGTTTAAGGTATTGTTTCAAGAAAATGGTTTATTGGAAGTAGAGCCTTGGTAATTGAAGAAGGAAGAAGGAAGAAGGAAGAAGGCAGAAGACAGAAGTTAACCCACCCCTAGTCCCTCCCAGGAGGGGAAGTAGGGCGTTTGAGCAACCCTCCAAAAATATTTCGCCTTAAAAGGTGGGGTTGCGCGACCCATATTATTTTGATAAAAAACTTCTGAAAATTTTGTGGGTAGTAGGGGAGCAGGTGAGTAGGGAGCAGGGGAGAAGAGAGAAAGAGCTAATTTAGCTAAGTAAAACTACTTAAGTTTTCCAAAAAATTTACTTTTCAATACATGATTTTTGAGGAAAAAGCCTCTAAAGCAGAAATACATAACTTGTTTATTTTGTCAAGCAATTTTAGTCTTAAGAAAGATGTTTATAAAGTATAGGACTTTCCTACGGAATGCTGCGCAAACAGGCAGAGAGAGGTACTGATAACTGATAACTGATAACTGATAACTGAAATGACAGTGGGGTATTCAACCCGCAAAAGAAAAGATAAAGTTATACTCCGGTATATTGTCTTATTTCTCAAATTCAGTTTTTGAGGTAGTATCAAATCAGAATAATCATTGAATGGAAAAACCGTGAGTAAATCTTCTCCCGACCGGACTCCTAATACTAGGTCTCCGGGAATGGGTTTGTTAATACTATCGTTAATATTTCGATTTTTACTGCTGGTGGTAACTAGCGGTTTTTCCTGGGTTTTGGGAATGGCGATCGCTTTTCAATATCCTTCTACTACCCAAGAGATACCCATAGCAGAAAAATTACTCCGTGGTGTTAGAGGTATAGTATCTCAGAAAAAGTTATCTCAATCCTCAAGGTCTACCCCCGCATCTACTCCAGAGATTATTATGCCTAAAGTTGAAGTAACTGAGGCACAAAGAAAGGAACTACAAACAGAGCTTCAAGAGTTACAAACACAGTTAAATAGTTTAATTGGTCGTACCAGGAATTTAGAAAATCAACTGGGTTTGAGAAAATTGGATGGAAATTTAGAGGCAAGATTGGACTTAATATCTCAACAGTTAGCTTTGCCTATATCTGCTCGTCAGAATAAACAAGTAATAAATAAACCTTCTCAACCAGTTTTTAGTGAAAATACAATGATGGTTACTCTTCCTAGTGATGTTTTGTTTGAGTCTGGTAGTAATACAATTCGTTCTGAGGGAAGGTCAATTTTAGATAATTTAATTAGTGAATTGAAAAATTATCCAGAAATGACAATTAGTGTTTCTGGTCATACTGATAATCGAGGTAAAATTAAGGCTAATCAGGAAAAATCATTTTTGCAAGCAGAAAGAGTAACAGAATATTTCTCAAAAAATATGGGCGACCGCTACCGTTTTTTGGTTATTGGTTATGGAGAATCTAGTCCTATAGTAGAAAATAATTCTAAAACTAATCGGCAACGTAATCGTCGAATTGAGGTAAAAATTCATAAAAGATAAGGAAGAAGGAAGAGGGAAGAGGATTAACGAAGTCAGAAGTCAGAAGTCAGAAGTCAGAAGTTATTTTTTTAACGGGGATTTAACAACAATATTTCGTCTTAAAAGGCGGGGTTTTAGACCCAATTATTTTGATAAAGAATTGATAATTTGGCGTTGGTGATTTTGGCTATGATTGTGCTTTAATGGCAGTTGCCTAACTATTAACTTAAAAGCATTTTATATTTGCAAAATTTAGGTTTCATAGCTTGATTAACCAACGCCTATATAGATAAAAATTGCTTTTATTTTCAGAAGGAAGAGGGAAGAGGAAAAAATCTGGCTTGTCTTACTTTTAAGCTTTTTTCTTCCTTGTCTTCCTTATCTAGTCACAACCAGAAATTGACATCCTCCCGACGCTGCTCTACGATACAGCGCACCGATTCCCATCCATCAATCAAACAGACTAAGCCACTTGAAAGATTCAGGGTGGGTTGACACCTCACTGGAAAATGCAGGCATTGCCAGTCTAACACTTCCTCCGTGTCCGTTTAACTTCTCCGAGTGCCCCTCGGCGACTTGATTAAACAGTTACAGCAATCTTAACCTTGATTTTTGGCCTGAGCAATATTTGTATGTTAACAGATTATCTGTAAAACCGCTCTTATTGATTGGTTTTCCCATCCCTCCGCTCCCCTGCGGGAGAGCGCGGGTCAAGGGCCAACGTTGAGATAAAAAATCTACCAAAGTTAGTATTTTAAGCACATAATTGGGCAGAAAAATCATTCTTAAAATTCTTACTCCTACCCTCCTCGCTCATTCCCCGTTTTTCCCCTCCTGGGAGGGGGAGGGGTTAGGGGTGGGTTGTATCCTGTCTCCTGTCTCCTTTCTCCTGTCTATAGTCCATGTTTTTCAGCTTTAGCAAGCAGCAGTATTATCAGATTCAGTATTATCAACTCCAAAGCGATCGGCATCAGGCAACTCCCTCTCTACCCTCCGTAACTCTGGAGTACGATAGGCAACTAATACTGCCCCAATATTCAATAGACCCATCAATACAAATAATAAAGCCATTCCCCGGCCATCTCCAACTCCAATAATTCTTCCTACGCTACTTGCTAACATTCCATTTTCACTCATCAATGGCTTAAACATAAACTCCACTAAAGGTGCTGCACTTAAATGAGTAATTACTAATAAAGACTTTTCCATCATATTCTGCAACGCAAAAACTCTTCCTTGTAAATCTTGAGGTACTTTTTGTTGCCAAATAGTATGATTCAAACTAACAATAACTGCCCTGGAAAATAAATAGCCAAAACCGCCAATTGCAGCTAATACTACAGCAGTTTTAAATCCTCCTAAACATAAACATAATCCCTGAATAAATGCAAAGATTAAAATTCCTTCTATTCGACGCTTAGTACCTCCCCATAAACTGACTGTCACACTACCTAGTAACATTCCAATGCCACTAACAGACATTACTATTCCTAATTCTTTTTCAGAAGCAAAACTTAATACCATTGGCAAGAATAAAACTTGCAATACTCCCGCACTTAGATAAATAACACCAAAGAATATAGTTAACTTCCGTAAACCAGAACGTATAACTACATAATTCCAACCTGAAACAACTTCCTGCCACAACTCTTCAATACTTGTTTTATGTCTGGTAATTTTCTTTTCTCTTCTCGGGAATTTTATACTCAATAGAGTCAACAACCCAAACAGATAAGTACCAAAGTCTACTAATAATACTCCGTGAAGATGGATTTTAATAATCAACAATCCAGCTATACTTGGACCTAGTATTCTTGCTGTTGCTATTGCACCTTGTACCATCCCATTTGCGCGACTCAGGTGTTGTACTGGTACAAGTTGAGGAATGGCAGAGGTATAAGCTGGCCATTGAAAAGCGTTGCAGACGGAACTAATACCTACTGCTATATAGATATGCCAAACTTGCAGTTGCCCGGAGAAGACCAATAACATTACTGCAAATGCTGTTACTCCAGTGATTGAGTCACTGACAATCATTACCCTGCGACGACTCCAGCGGTCTACCATTGCACCAGCAAATGGTGAAATGAAGAGACTAGGTAGATGAATGAATAAGGATAATAGAGCATAATGGGTAATTGAACCTGTTGTTTGATAAACCCATACTGCTAGAGCGAATTCACTCAGACTAGAACCGAATAGGGAAACAATTTGTCCCAACCAGATAAATAAGAATGTTTGCATAACCTTGAGTTGCTAGAGGAATGAAAATAGAATGGAATAGCATTGATTCAGTAGACTTTTTAATACTTAATTATAACTTGAACAGACTAAAGTTATCGTATTAAGTATGTGTTAATCTATCGATTTTTTTTGATGACTGCTACAGCTATTAAAAATTTCGTTTTTACCTGTTCGATTAATTTTCTGCTAGCTATTCAAGTAGAGTTACCTAATTAAGTTAATAACTAAAATTCTTTGGTTTATTAGGCTTTTTAATTAATAGCATCTCTTAGTATCTCTATTTACTTTAACTGGATATTTTTTAAGTAGCTTAAAGATTATATTGTCTTAATCTTTTTATTAGTAAGTTCGATGTCAGATTTTCTGTAATACTATTGTTCAAAGGAATCCAAGAAGTATTGTTGCAAAAGACACAAAAAAATATAGAAAATTCTATAGAGTTTTCAACATATTATTTTGAGAAAAACAATCAGAATGTTATTTAAGTTAATTCATATCATATATACAAAGTTAACTTTTGGGAAAAACTGGGGAAATTTTTCAAGTAAATTTAGATTAAGGTGGGGTTGAAGACAATTATCTGTAGTTAATATCAAATTTTAAGTAGTTTCTCCTTGAGATTTTTCTCTACTCCAAATACCTATAATTAGGGTTTGCTGAAAAAGTCTTTTTTAAGGAGTAGGGGACCCACCCCTCGCCCCTCCCCCTCCCAGGAGGGGAAAAGGGGAGTAGGTGAATATTTTTTTTGCCCAACTCTATGTCAGAAATGCGCTCCTTTTTGAGCATCAAGAGCTGAAAACCAAGGTATTTCAGACCTAAAAAAGCTAAAACCTTTATCTGTAAATGCTTTAAGATTTAATCAGCAAGCCCTAATTAGGGTAATCATACCAATTTGGTAAGTATTTACTACAAAAAAAGCATCAATATTATTAGTTAAATATGCCTATTTTTCTTCTTTTTCAGTATGAGAATTGCTATAAGTAGTAAAAGCAAATTAATTGTATATTTGATTGTTAACTTAAATCAGTAGGAAAAAATATTTTTAGTTCCACTGGTAAGACATACAAGTATATTTTTTTCCATAGGTTGCCAATCCAACAGCTCCTCTACTAGATTTACAAATGTTAAATTAATTTTGCACCGATAGTTATCTTTTTTTGATATGAGATGTTTTTTAGCTAAAAAAACCAACTTAACTAGAGTTTATGAAGTTTTTGATCTTATCTTATTGAACCAGTATTAGGCTGTCTTAAGATTAGAATAAAATTAAAGGTAGTCCTGCGGAACGTAATAGTAGATGGGGATGAACAACGGCGCTTCATGGGAGCAAGATATGAGCAAGGGAGCAAGATGTTCCTACTGCTTTTGTCCTTGACCAAAATAATTACAATAGACTACTATTACAATGCACCACCACCAAATTAAAGAAGCAAAAGTTGATGACTGATATGCTTCGTTACTAATTTTTATCTTTTTCTTTTGGGTTTAATACCCTGCACCTGATGAGCAGTGTTTATACCAATTCTCGGCTTTGTTGCGCTTAATAAAAGATCACAGCTATTAGTAAAATTCAGGTTTTGGTAAGAATTATTAAGCGCATTGTTACAGAGAAATGGTATTACAATTGCTTGGGGTTATCAGATATAGCGCTGTGCGCAGGCAACAGCTCCGGAAAGCAACAGCTCCGGAAGGGGGAATAAAAAACCTATAATACAAGGCTTTTAGCTATTGGACAGTTCTTGTAATTTGTAAATATGCCAGCGCACATTGGTATACAAAGTGGTAGGTCGTTGACTTTCCACATCCACTTCTTCCTTCTTCCTTCTTCAAGAGACTTGAAGAATTTGCTCTTGCCAAATTTTCACTAGGTTAGCTACTGCATTATCCCAACTATATTTAACAACAGATTCTTTGGCATAAATACCCATTTGAATCCGTAGATTACTATCTTCTATTAATAGCTTCAATCTCTCACAAAAACTTTCCTGATTTTTTGGTGTAAATAATAAACCATTCCATCCATCTTGAATATTTTCCACGACTCCTCCTGCTTGAGGAGCAACTACTGGAATACCTGCGGCAAAAGCTTCTAATACTGTTAAACCTCTGGTTTCTTTTTCTGAAGCTGTGACATGAAAATCGCTATTTTTCAAAATATTAGGTATATTCTCTGGAGGTACTCTACCTAATAAATATACATTTTTTGTCAGCTTACTTAATCTGTTTGATATTTCATCGCGCATCGGACCGTCACCAACAATTATTATGGCAATATTTTCTAGATTTACTAATTGCTGAAGTTTGGTAAAAGCATCTAAGGTAAATTTCCAACCTTTATCTTCGGTTAATCTGCCTAAAAATACTATTGTTACTTTGTTGGTCAAATTAGGAATTTGATAATTTGATTCCCAAAAATTAGCAGTTATTCTTGCTGACTGAAATTTTTCCACATCAAAACCATGAAAATTGGTATATTTAACATTCTCGATACCCATATTCACAATTTTTTGATAGGTGACACTGCTAGAAACCAAAGTTAAATCATATTGATTGTAAATAGAGACAAAACTTTTTTCAAAGATTAATTTCAACATCAAGTTAATCCCTTTTGGCAAAGGTAAAAAATCTTCAAAATACTCTAAAAAATTAGTTCTGAAAGTACAAACACAGGGAATATTATTTTGTCGAGCAAATTCTATACCCGCTAAACGGAAAAAAGCAAAAAATAATCTTTCCGGTTCATCTACATGAATTATTTCTGGCTGAAATTTTTCTAATTCTCGGCAAACTATTTTATAAGTATTAAATCCTACGTTTCTTTCAAAATCTAGGAATGGCGTACTGGGTAAATTAATGACTTGAACTCCAGGAAAAATATTACCCGTATAATCTTTCCAATTAGGATACAAATGAGCAAGGGGACTATAGTCTGGGCAAAACAATAAAACTTGATGTCCGAATTGACTTAATTTTTGGACTCGGTAAAAACCACTGACAGTTACTCCATCTAATACAGGTAAAAATCCAGAGGCAATAATAGCAATTTTCATAAATGAAGGAAGAAGGAAGAAGGAAGAAGGAAGAAGGAAGAAGGCAAAAAATATAAATCTTAAGCTAAGGAATTATTAATAAACCCGATAATAAGTGAGAATATCAATCAAAATAATAACTTCTTCTGTGATATTTTGATCGATTTTTCAAGAAAATACTATCCTAAAATGATTGCCACAACAACAAGCTTTTAACTCTAATAATTTATCTTATATATATATCGCTTTATTATTTCTGATTTAATTTGTCTTGAAAAATTGCCTCAATTTCTTCTTTTTCCATTTCTGATGGTGGAGGATACTTAAAACTTTCCATTTTCTTACTCATTAATAGTTCTAATGCTTGACGAAATTTTTTTTCATCATTGCGATTTTCTGAAAGATATTGACGAAGTTCTCTATTGCTCATTTGTGAAAGTGATTTGTTCATATTTCAAAATCTTCTTGATAGTAGGAAGTAGAGAGTAGGAAGTAGGGAATAGGGTTTCAACTGAATAATACCATTTATCAAAAACTTTTCTACATTTTATTGAGCAGGGGAGTAGGGGAGTATGGGAGTTAAGGAAAAGTAAAAATAAGAATAATTAACATTAACTTAGCTAAATTTAGCAAAAAAGTTATTAGACTTGTGTTAATTACTTAATAACTGAAGTCTTACTCAAGCATAGCATTACTTTGGAAAATTGGTATAATATAGCCATAAGATTTGAGTTGTGAGATATTGGAAACTTTTAGGCAACAGGCAACAGAGAAGAAGAAAACGTATGAATTTTAATTTTGAAGTAGACTGACAGTTTGTTCAACTAAATTCTTACTTTTGACTTTTGACTTTTGACTTTTGAATTTGAACTTTTTATCAAAGCAGTGCGTTACATTTCACCGCGAATAAATCTACAAGATTGCCATAGCACTATTGTTTCAAAAAGATAGTTCATGTTGGCTGTTGACACAATCTTGAAGGTATAAATTAATTAATTGTTGATACGAAATTCCTTTTTATTGTGCTTTTTTCTCAAAATATTCTATTACTTCAATCCCTAAAGATAAATTTACTTGTTGCTTTAGTTTTTTGGCATAAGGATTAGGACGGCTTTTCATCTTAGTTAGGTCATATTCTGGTTTCATAATTTTATCCTCCATACAGTTGACTTTCTTTTTTAGTCGCTTTGCGGGCAGAAATAATTCTGATGACGGATTCTTGTTCTCGATAACAATGAACTATCAATAATATTCGCATTTTGGAGCTGATACCAAGTAATAAAAATCTATCCTCTAACTCAGAGTGTTGTTCATCCCAGAATTGAATGGCATTATCATCATAAAAAACTGATTTTGCTTCTTCAAATTAAACACCGTGCTTTTTTTGATTAATCAGATTCTTTTCCCAATCCCACTCAAATAGCAATTGACTCATTTCTATATTTTAAAACAAACCATTTGATTAATTTAGAGTCTTTGATTTTATCAATTCAATTTACCTAATAATTGTTAATTGCTGAAAAGGCGTTATAGATCAAAACAGCGTTGTGATTTAGGTGTCTAAGCAATTTTCATGGTTGATCGAGTTCTTCTAGAAACTGATCTACAGAGCCAAATTTAATGTTTCCTTCGGCTAATTCTTGGCGAATTTCTTTTATTTCTTGGGATATCACAGCTCTTCGTTATGATAATCCAATACTTACTTATTATAAGCCTTGCATTTTATTAACGAATCCTACAAAAACTTTCAAAATTACATAAGCTTTTTCTGAAGTAATATAGAAACGCTCCATAGAAGTTCTCTATATTACTTACTTCAAAATTTCGAGGATTTTCACCTCCAGAGGAATATCTGTATTATATCTCTACTATAGAATGGCAAAATTCGCGCAATTTCTTGATAATCCTTTCTTTTCGTTTCCTTAGAGCAGACGGTGTAATACTTTGGTACTCCTCCAAATTCTGAATTTCTTGCCATGATAAACCTTGAATTTCTTTGTAGTTTAAAAGTTTTTGTTCCTCTAGAGTTAACTTTTTTAAAGCTTCATTTAATAGCTCTATTTTATTATTTACCTGTTCAAACCGATCTTGTAGAGTTCCATCTTGCTGTAGCAAATTAAAGCTTTTGGTTACATACTTAGATTCTTTTTCACTAAGCTCTTCAAAGCTTTTTGTTTTAGATTTTTTTCTACTAAGCTCTCTAATATAATTATATGCTGTTCCACGAATCCACCCTGAGACACTGTTTATAGTTTTTCCTTCTTCCAAAGCCTTAATGCTTCTCTTGTAAACTTCATTAAGAATGTCGTTTGGTTGATAGAATTTATTCAGGTTAAACTGGTTTATACGCATCCGAATATAGACAAATAATGAATCACTTTCACGACTATTTCGATGTAATAATTCGCAAAACTCTAAATCAAAACTTTCTTTATTCATCTGAAATCATCTACTCCTAATAGTTTGAGTGTATTGACTCTGATAGTGCTATCTAAAGTAATGATTTTCTAGGTTAAAACTATTTATTTGAGCAATCTCATTACATTTTTAGGACTAGCATTCTCATATACTTAGTGTCATTTGTCTATTTTCGTGACACTCTCAGTTCGTCACAAATACAAGTAAATATTCACTAAGTATATGTAAAGTATTAGGTGAGACTTATGGCGCGAAAAATAATAATAAAAAAATCACTGTTCTTGGCGGTTGGTAGTCTAGAACGACTACCCGACTTTAGTTTGCTCCACACTAAAATGAAAAACTTTTCAATGACTTTAATTCCTAGCTTGAAAAAGCTGATTAATGAGTATGCCATATTAGCTTCTTTAGCTGAATTAAATCTGGAACAAGAAGAAAAATTATGTGAAATACTTGAGCAAGCTAGTCAGGATGAAATTGTAGCTTTTTGGATTTCTGAAGTAGACTATATTTTGGGCAAAAGCTCAGGTTTACTAAATCCAGAAGACCTCAATTACTATGAGGATCAAAAAGCAGGTATAAGGGAACATCTTTGGAGTAACTTAAAATGCATAGATATTGATGATTCTCAATACCTACAAACAATATTAGCTTCTTTAGCTGAATTAAATCTGGAACAAGAAGAAAAATTATGTGAAATACTTGAGCAAGCTAGTCAGGATGAAATTGTAGCTTTTTGGATTTCTCAGGTAGACTATATTTTGGGTGAAAGCTTAGGTTTGTTAAAGCCAGAAGACCTCAATTACTATGAAGATCAAAAAGCAGGTATAAGGGAACATCTTTGGAGTAACTTAAAATGCATAGATATTGATGATTCCCAATACCTACAAACTATAAAGTCAGAGCCAGAATAGGTAGTTTGAAGTCATAATTTTTAGCCCCTATCCTATATCCCAAAAAAAGGATAGAGGCTATTTGCCGATAATATTAAACTGAGAAACAAAGCTATTAAAAATAACTATATAATCAACAGCCTAGAATAATCAAAGTTCAATTTTTTTCTCTTTTACTCTGGCAGCGAATATATTTTTTTTAGAAAAGTAAAAAAAGTAGGATACGTTAGGCGATTTAGTTGAGAAAAATAGATGATTTTACAATATTTTGAGTTCTAGTTGCACCGCACTTATGGGTTAATAATCTTTCAGTTTCTTTTTGTAGATAGATGTTGAACCTATCCCACTATTCTTAAACCTTATATTCAGGTGATATAAAAATCGTGAAATGCCCAAAAATCATATTAGTGGGATAGACTCGTGCGTTACATTTAATCAACACACCCTACTGGACTCCCTAATCAACATATGAAAAGTTTTAATTATCAATCTCAGCTTCTTTGAAAGAAAATTTTAAAGATTGTCACCAACCTCTGACAAAAAATCCCTAAAAATCTCTAAACTCGTCAACATAGTTTCAATGGTTTCAGCCTTATTTTTAAATTATGTGATATTCTATACTTACTGTATAATCTATAGCTCTTTTATTACCTAATCAAATTTTAACGCCCGAAATTCCTATAATTCCGTTGTTTAAATGAGCGATCGCCTCATATTCATTTAACCATGATGAACTAATTTTTCTCAGCTCCTCTAACAGGGATTTGACCTATTTACAACTATGTGGTAAGCAAGAAAAACTTACTAATACAATACTCTAATTATTAATCTGCTGAAAAAATCCTCAAATGGCTAAATACTCAACAATACTAGACGTCCTAAACCATCGCTCACAAAATCTACCTAATCAAATTGCTTATACATTTTTGCCAGATGGAGAAACCAAGTCTGGAAGCTTAACTTATCAACAATTAGATACCCAAGTCCGAGCGATCGCTGCTCACCTCCAATCAATCATCATCCCTGAAGACCGAATATTAGTCGTTTATCCCTACACCGCCGGACTAGAATTTATCGCCAGTTTTTTTGGCTGTATCTGTGCAGGAGCGATCGCTGTTACCAGTAACCCTCCCCTCAACAACGACGCTATAGCTAAACTCCAAGAAAGAGTCGAATCTTCCCAACCAAAAGCTATCCTCACCACAGAATCTTTTTTACGGGAAATTCAAGAAAAATTAGCCAAAAATCCAGACTTAGCTCCCAAACTCAACCAGTTACCCTGGATAGCCACAGACAAAATTGATTTTTCTGAAGCACCCCAATGGATAGAACCAAAAATAGACCCAGACACCCTCGCCTTTTTCCAATACACCTCCGGTTCCACAGGCAAACCAAAAGGAGTAATGGTCACTCACCGCAACGTATTGCATAACTCAGAAATTATTTATCAGTCATTTGAACATACCCCAGAAAGTCAGGGCGTAATTTGGCTACCCATGTTCCACGATATGGGATTAATTGGTGGAGTAATACAACCTTTATATGGTGGTTTTCCCGTCACCCTCATGTCACCCGTGGCTTTAATTCAAAAACCCATACGTTGGTTAAAAGCTATTTCTCAATACAAAGCAACAACCAGTGGCGGACCTAACTTTGCTTACGACCTAGTTTCTAGGCAAGTAACACCAAAACAACTGAAAAATTTAGACTTAAGTAGTTGGAGTGTCGCATTTTCTGGAGCTGAACCCGTGCGAGCTGCAACTTTAGAAAGATTTGCCGAGACTTTTGCACCTTGTGGGTTTCGCCCAGAAGCTTTTTATCCTTGCTATGGAATGGCAGAGACTACCTTATTTATCAGTGGCGCAACAAAAACAAAACCTCCAGTTATTAAGTATGTCGATGCCGAAGCTTTAGCAGAAAACCGAGTTGTGGTTGGCGGTGAAAAAAGTAGAGCTGTGGTTAGTTGTGGTTTTGCTTGGTTGGGCGATGAAATTATGATTGTTGACCCAGAATCATTAGCTCCACGTCCAGATGGTGAAGTTGGTGAGATTTGGGTATCTGGCGCTGGTGTAGGTAGAGGTTATTGGAATCAGTTAGAGGAGACGGAACGAACTTTTAATGCTTTTTTGGCAGATAAAGGACCTTTTTTACGAACGGGAGATTTAGGATTTTTACAAGATGGGGAATTATTTATTACTGGTCGGATTAAAGATGTGATGATTTTGTGGGGTAGGTATCGTTATCCTCAAGATATTGAGCTGACAGTGGAAAAGTGTCATCCCGCTTTACGGTCTAGTTGTGGAGCAGCTTTTTCCATAGAAGCGGAAGATGATGAGCGGTTGATAATTGCTCAAGAGGTGGAACGCAGTTATTTACGGAAGTTGAATGTTGAGGAAGTAGTTGGGGCTATTCGTCAGGCAGTTGCTGAGGAACATACAGTGGAAGTTTATGCTATTAATCTGTTGAAGACTGGTAGTATTCCTAAGACTACCAGTGGTAAGATTCAGCGTGGAGTTTGTCGCAGTCAATTTTTGGAAGGTTCTTTAAATGTAGTAGGTCAATGGCAACTTCAGACTGAAAAGGGTAGTGTATCGGAATTAGCTGGTAATTATATAGATAGCAGGGAGTAGGGGAGTAGGGGAGTAGGGGAGTAGGGGAGTAGGGGAGTGTAGGAAGTGTGGGAAGTGTGGGAAGTGTGGGAAGTGTGGGAAGAAATTAAAAAATATATATCTTTACTATTACCAGAGCAGGACAACCAAAAAATTATAGCGGTTTTCACAAAGGTAGACTTGCATTGCTTCTGCCTTCTGCCTTTAAGCCAAAATCTCTGTATTCTATGTTAATGAAAACTGCTATAAATCAATTATCGTACTCTTATTCATCAATTATTTCCACCTACTCCCTACTTCCTCTTTTCTGGAGGTGTCTAATGGTAAACAACATATCAACTTTCTAAAATTCCCACCATAATCTGTAATAACTCCGTCAAGTTTGCTGGAACTCGATATACATTTGTATCTTGTATAACTCGTTTTTGTTGAGTATCCAAAACAGCAAATTGCCAAATATTACGAAAGATGGACGAGAGCTTGAAAGCCACGTCTTTTTAAAGCGTGGATGAAAAACGAACGGGGGATTTTAATCGCCTTAAAAGTTTGTCATTTTCTATCCTTATAATCTTATCCTATTGAAGGAGGTGATCAAGATGTATGGATGTCAGCAAGGGTTAATTAAAATTCCCGAAACTATCCCGTTTTTAGAATACTTATGTACCACGGCAAATAAACTCATTAATTGCGGGATTTATTTGGCTAGACAATGGTATTTTAAGTTGGGCAAGATACCGGGCAAATACAACTTAGAAAAGAAGTTAAAGTCCAATAGTAATTATCAGTTTTTGTATTCTCAAGCAGCACAACAAACTCTTAGAGGTGTAGCAGAAGCATTTAAGTCTTATCAAGCACTTTCTCAGAAGTATCTCAAAGGAGAATTAACTGATAAACCTCAACTACCAAAATATCGCAAAAAGGGAGGAATGGGAATCATAACTTATCCGTGCGCAAGCTTTAAAGCTGGAAAATGGTCAAGTTAAAGTACCTCTGGGAATCAAGGTTAAAGCAGCATTTAAAGTTGATAGTTTTTTCTTAGATTTCCCTAGTAATCTTGAGTTTAAAGAAATCAGAGAAATTAGAATTTTACCTCGTAACGGCTGTTTTTATGTTGAATGGGTTTATAAGTTAAAAGCCGATCGACCTCAGCTAGATAAAGCCAAAGTTATAGGGATAGACCATGGGGTTGATAATTGGTTAAGTTGTGTATCTAATGTAGGGACAAGTTTTATTATTGATGGTAAACACCCACCCCTTTAGTTCCCCTCCCGGGAGGGGATAGGGGTGGGTTGGTACAACAAGCAAATAGCTACAATTAAAGACAATAAACCCCAAGGATTTTGGTCAAATAAATTAGCGTGCATAACTGAAAAACGCAATAGACAAATGCGCGATGCTGTTAACAAAGCAGCAAGATTGGTGATTAATCATTGCCTTAAACATGGAATTAGTCGAATAATTTTTGCTTGGAATAAACGACAAAAAGATAGTATTAATATCGGTGCAAAAAACAACCAAAAGTTTGTACAAATCCCCACGGCTAAACTCAAAGAAAAAATTATTCAGTTATGCGAATTATACGGCATAGAGTTTATTGAAACTGAAGAATCGTATACCTCGCAAGCTAGCTTTTTAGATGATGACTTCTTGCCAAACAGGGCGTGAAAAACCCGGAAGTTGGAAGCCATCAGGCAAGCGAATTCAACGAGGACTCTATCAAACTCAAAAGGGTTTGTTAGTTAATGCCGATTGTAATGGGGCAGCTAATATCCTCAAAAAAGTAGCGGCAACTTTAAGGTTTTCCCTTAAAGAAGTCAGTAGAGGCAGTTTGATCATGCCTTTAAGAATCCAGTTTTGGATTGCTTAAGAATCCCTTGTGCTTCCGCCAGGGGAATATCAACCATTGAAACTACACCATATAACAAAGAATAGTTGGCAAATTCTGCTTTTTCTACAGCAATTAATTCCACTGCTAATTGTGTGAAACCCTTTTGTAAGTCTGCATTTTTCGCTTCAATAACTAGAAACTGAGTTTTGGTCTGGAGAAAATAATCTAATTCTCCTTTCAACTGTTCGTTAATTTTTAAAGAATACCCCACTTTGATTTTGACTTGAGTGTAGTGAATTAATTCCATCAAAACAGGAGCAATCAGAAATTCTCTTCTAGCCATTTCGCTAGTTAAACTGACATAGGGTAAAATTTCTTGTAAGCGTTGTTTTAAATTATCTAAGCGTTCGAGTTGACGATGGGTTTGGGGTAAACTTAGCGATCGCGATTCATAACCATAGCCAAAGTATGATAGAATATTGTCTGGTTCAGAGTTTAATTTAAAATAATCAGCAAAGGTATAAGACTGAGTCGGATTAATAATTGGAATGATAGACATATTTCAAACCCAAAAAAGCTAAAGGCTTTATATCTTTATATATAGATGCTTTGAGACTTAATCAGCAAACCCTAATTAATAACTTATTTTATGGTAGCCAGTTTATATCTAATAATTGTTCAAGAGTATAAGGGCAGTTTTCTGGAAAAATTATCTCATATCTTGTCTTTTTCCTGACATCTTTTAATGCTTTTTCATAAACTTTTGCTTGGTTTTCCTGTAGATAATTTCGTAAATTTTGAGTTAAATCTTCATTTATTTTGGTTCTAAAACTCATAATTTCAGCTAGCCAATGATTGACATTATACTCATATTCAACAGTCCAATCTTCCAGAAGAAGCAAATGTCTGATTATCTGTTCGAGACACCTTTCAACTATTTTTTTCTCTCGCCGACTCTGCTCTTCTAATTCCTCAATTAAATGTTCTTTATCTAATTCATTGAATCGGTTTTCTTTTAATAGATTAATCGTTTCTACTAACCATTGTTCATATTCATTTTCGTAAAGGGATATTAAATTACTTTTAACTGTCATTTTTACCTCATGTTTTCAGCTCAAATTATGAAATAACGCTTGACAAATTCGCCAATTTTATTATTACCTAATTATTAATTATTAATTATTAATAACTAAATAATTATGGTTTAAAGCCTCCGCTTTTAAGGGAAAAAAAAGCGGTCGTTAGCGTAGCTTCCCGTAGGGTGGGATGGATGGGTTTCCTAACCATATCCAATCGACCAAGAGAAGAAATAATATCTCCTTATATTCAATCAAGGACAGTTTTAACCAGAGGTAATTATCAATTATCCATTATCAATTATCAATTAATTAATCACCCACAACTTTTTTCATATAATCTCCCCATAACTGAGCTGCTTGTCCGCTACTGCTATAAGTAGGAGAGTTGTCATCATTTCCTAACCAAATACCTGTCACCATTATTTGGGTGGATTACTGGGGGAGAATGAAAGGAAAAACATATCTCCTTTTTGTTAATAATTCTAATTTAGCACTCGTTAACAAGTTTTATCTATATGTCACCTTCCTCGTAACCTTGCCTTAGCTGAGAGGGTTGATAATAATTCTGCTAACTGCTCAAATGCATAAAATAAATTATCGGGTAGTCTGTCACTTATGGGAGAGAATTGATATTGATTAGTCCAAAAATAAAGTCTATCTTCTTTTATTTCAATTCGATCTAACTTATTTCTACAAAGAGCTAATTTATTTTTGATAGTATTATTTTGATTGATCAAGTCTAATATGCTCTTATTGCCTCGTCTTAGAAAGTATTTTATATCACCGTTTTTTTGATAATTTTTCTTAAATATTCCCCACAAAAATTCCCACCAACTTTCCGTTCCAATTATCGATAGATATCTCTCTTCTATTATTATGGGTACATACAAACTATAATAGACAAAACCACCCGTTTCGCCTACGTAAAAAATGCATTTATCTACTTTTATTGTAATTTTGTGACAGCGAATTCTAATTGAATAAGTTCCAAGAGCTGCACGTCTATTAGATTCATTTAATAAGGAATGCCACGAATTATCTTTTATTTGGTAAATTTTATCGGACTCTTCTGTCTCCAAACAGTTTACCTTACCAATTATTGCCAGGCAATATTGAAAAAAACTTTTGCGAGAAGTAGATTCAACTAAATCTGTAGTCCGTCTTGCCACAAGAAGAAATTCAGATACAAATTTAGATACAACACTATCTATTAATCCTAAATTATTGTCATAAATTACAGTATTTTCTCTAGCACAAAAAGCATTATATAAATATTTTTCAATTAACCTTAAATCGGACTTTTTTTTATAATGTATAAATGCGATTAAACAACAAATATAATAATCAGCTTCGCATAACTTACAATAATTCAAAGGATTAGTATTTTCCACCCTAGCTATATAGCAACATTGATGGGCAGAATATAAATTACTTAACGTTATAGATAAGCTTTCTTGTCTTGATAAGTATTTTTCTTCTTTGAGAGCTTCAAAAGCTGCCCTAACTTGACAATGAGCCACTTTTTCTAAAGCTTTAACTACAGGACTACTATCTATTGCTTTATAAATTGTATTAATGGCAAGAAAATATGGTTTTCCTGTGAAAATAAGTTCTAAAAATTCACCCAGCATACTTGTTTTATTAGTATTTGAAAATTACATTAAAGTTCTATTCTCACTAACTCCTGAAAGTAAGAATTTAATTTCTGACTTGGTGACTTGGTGAGTTGGTGAATAAATTGTATTAATTGCCAGAAAATGAAAATATGGTTTTCCTGTGGAAATAAGTTCTCAAAATTTATCGCTCGTGCTTGTCTGATTAGTATTTGAAAATTACATTAAACTTCTATCCTAACTACTGAAAGTAAGAATTTAATTTCTGAGTTGGTGAATAAATTGTATTAATTACAATAAAATATGGTTTTCCTGTGGAAATACATTCTCAAAATTCATCATTGTCTGATTAGTATTTGAAAATTACATTAAACTTTTATCCTAACTCCTGAAAGTAAGAATTTAATTTCTGACTTCCAACTTCTAACTTCGTTACTCCCCTACAACTTTTTTCATATAATCCCCCCATAACTGAGCTGCTTGTCCACTACTGCTATAAGTAGGAGAGTTATCATCATTTCCTAACCAAATTCCTGTCACCATACTTTGGTTAGGAATATAACCAACAAACCATAAATCTACTCCTCTATTAGTCGTACCCGTTTTACCTGCTTCATCCAACCCTAAAGAAGCTCCACGACCAGTACCATATTGCACTACTCCTTGGAGCATTTGAGTCATGGTATCTGCTACTCGTGGTTGTAAAATCTGGCGGTTAGCTTGAATATCCCCTTGAGGGTTTTCACACTTTGGGTCTGAATTATAGGAATAAATACAACGACAAGTGTAAATATTATTACGATCGCTACAGTCGCTACTATCAATAATCTTTCTAATAGTATGAGGGCGATTTCCTACTCCACGATTAGCGATCGCTCCATAAGCACCAGTTATTTCTAAGACGTTAACTTCATTTTGACCCAAAATTAATCCTGGTACAGCATCTAACTTAGATTTAATCCCTAAACGCTTCGCCATCCTGACTACATTACCTAAACCCACTTGTTGAGCAACTCGCAAAGCTACCACATTTTCAGAAAGTGCTACTCCAGTGTACATATTTGTACTGCCACCACTGCGTTGACAACCTCCGTAAGTTTGCCCCATCCATCTCATAGAGCTACAAGAATATAATCTTGTTGGTGGTATCCCTCTTTCCAAAGCAGCAGCATAGGCAAAAACTTTAAAAGTAGATCCTGGTTGACGTTGTGCTTGAGTTGCCCGGTTAAACTGACTCTGTTGATAATCTGCACCCCCAGTCAAGGCAATGACTTCTCCATTTCGAGAGTCTATTGTGACTATAGCACCTTGGGAAAAATTAGCATAAGACCCAGCATTATTAATTGCATCTTTTAAACTTGTTTCTGCTTTAGTTTGAATTTCAGGATTTAAAGCTGTTTGAACAACAAAATTTCCTTCTCTAGCTAAATCTTCTCCTAATAATTCTTCCAGTTCGCTAAATACATAACTATAATAATAAGGTCCTATTGTACTCTGGAGAATTTCTATAGCTTTAGGATTAATTTCTACCCGCGATCGCCTAGCTCTATCTGCTTCTTGTTGGTCAATCATCCCCAAACTGAGCATTCGATAAATTACTCCATCTCTTTTTTCTATAGCTATTTGATAATTTTCTACGGGATTAAAAGTATTAGGTGCCGGCAAAATTCCTACTAATGTTGCTGCTTCTGATAAAGTTAAATCTTGAGCGCTTTTACCAAAATAAAACCTAGACGCATCTTCAAATCCGTATAAATCTAACCCTAAATAAACCTTATTCAGATAATTTAATAATATTTCGTTTTTACTATAAAAAGCCTCTATTTTGAAAGATACTATTGCCTCTCGTATTTTCCTACCAACAGAATCTTCTGTACCTACATAGTCACGAAATATACTTCTCGATAGTTGTTGAGTTACTGTACTTCCTCCCTGGCTTATACCATCTGCCCTCAAATTTGTCAATACTGCTCTAGTAATTCCGATGGGGTCTATGCCGAAATGCCAATAAAAGCGACTATCTTCAGAAGCAATAACTGCATCAGGTAAATATTTAGAGAATTTAGATATGCGCCCTAATTCATAATGTGCATTTCTGTAGGTGGGACGTAGAGGAGTTTGTCCATCACGAGCATAGACAATTACTGGGCCAGTAATTGGATTAGGTAAAGGGTCTACCTGAAATTTTGTCCATTCAAGTAGAATCATTAAACTGATTAGAGCGGTTAATCCAGAAATGCCAAATATACCGTAACGGAATCCTTGAATGTACCAAGCAGGAGGGTCTACATATCGAATTTTAACAGTATCAGCTAATACTGGTGGTCCTAAAGTTAGAACATCGCCATGACGTAGAGACATACGAGAAACTTGTTTTTTCCCATTGTAGATACCATTAGCAGAATTCTCGTCTTTAACTACATAAGGAGCGTTAGATTTATTAGTATTTTTAGAGACAGACAGATGAATTTTACTAATCAGGGGATTACGAATTACAATATCACAAGCTTGGGAAGAACGGCCTAGTAAATAGCGATCGCCTAAAAGAGGATATTTTTTAGCTGGAGTATTCTCTGTTTCCTGTATCCAGAGTTCGGGTACTTTAGCATTAGGTCTCAGTGCTAGTCGGGAAAAGTTAACATTGGCATGAATAGTTTGAACCATCTGGGTAATATTGCCCAAGAGAGTTTGAGAGTTACGAGGAGGTCGTGGATAATTCATAAGTGGAGGGAACAGGGAGTTAACGAAGTCAAAAGTCAAAAGTCAAAAGTCAGAAGTCAGAAATTATTTTTGTAACAGGAGGCTTAAATCTCCCTCCAAAAATATTTCGCCTTAAAAGGCAGGGTATTATACCAATTTGAAAAAAGAATGCTACAAAAAGGTAGACTTCTATCGAATATACTTAAAAATAGCTATCCCAGTTCATTTTAGATAGCTATTTATATTGTTTTTCCCTTTTTTTCAAGATTTCAACCTTCTTTCTTCTTTCCTCTTCCTTTTTTCGTAGGGACACCCTTATGCAACGTCCCTACCATTTGTAACAAACATTTATCAAATTGGTATTATGCCCAATTATTTTGATAAAAAAGCGTTTACTGGCAATGCTGCGCAAACAGAAGTTCCCTGCGGGATGCTACGCAAACAGCAGTCAGCTTTGCGCGTATGCGGAGCATTCTGGAACGGAAAGGGTATAAGCAACCCAAACTTTTTCTGACAGACTGCTCCTTCATTAATTGATAATGGATAATGGATAATTGATAATTACCTCGGGTTTTAACCGCTACGGAATTGAACATAAGGAAATATTATTTCTTTTCTTGGTCGATTGGATATGGCGCAGGTTTCGGAGCCATCCCACCCTGCGGGAAGCTACGCTAACGACCGCTTTTTTCCCCTTAAAAGGGGAGACTTCAAGGCGCGAATTATTTAATTATTAATTATTAATAATCCGGTAAACAGATACCATTATCTATAGCACTACATTTTTAGGCTGAAGCGCTGAAGCGCGCTCTAACTAATAGCTAGTTAACCCAATTTTTCAGTAATTTGCTTGAGAATTCATTGACATCCTAAGCTACAAAATAATAGAAACTGTAACTTAAGGATGTCTACAATATGCTTATTTAATTTTACTGGAAAATCTGGCAAATTGATGTTGATTATACCAGACTTTTAACCTAATCCAGCATCAGTTACTGCCCCTAAACTACTAGAAGATACTAACTTCGCATATTTTGCTAATACACCTCTGGTATACCGGGGTGCTGGAGGTTGCCATGCTTGACGACGTTGTTGTAGTTCCTCATCAGAAATATTTAACTGTAGCAAACGCTGGTGAGCATCAATAGTAATCATATCTCCTTCCTTTATCAGAGCGATCGCGCCACCTACTGCTGCTTCTGGAGCTACATGACCAACTACCATACCGTAAGTACCACCAGAAAACCTACCATCAGTAATCAACCCTACTTTATCTCCTAAACCAGCACCAATAATAGCCGAAGTTGGTGCCAACATTTCTCGCATTCCTGGCCCTCCTTTCGGTCCTTCATAACGGACTACAATAATATCTCCTGCTTGAATTTTTCCTGCTAATATTGCCTCTAAGCAAGCTTCTTCTGACTCAAATACTCTTGCTGGACCTGTTATTTCTGGGTTCTTGACTCCTGTAATTTTAGCAACTGCTCCCTCTGTTGCCAGATTTCCTTTTAAAATAGCTAAGTGTCCTTGAGCATACATAGGATTATCCCAAGGGCGAATCACATCTTGGTTAGAAGGTGGTTCAGAAGGTATATCTGCTAACTGTTCTCCAATAGTTTTACCTGTAATAGTTAGAGCATCTGGGTGGAGTAGGTCATGTTCGAGGAGCATTTTCATTACTAAAGGAATACCACCCGCTTGATGTAAATTTGTTGTAACGTATCTACCACTAGGTTTCAGGTCACACAATACAGGAACTCTTGCTCGAATAGTTTCAAAATCATCAATAGATAATTCTACATTAGCAGCATGAGCAATGGCTAAGAAATGTAAAACTGCATTAGTGGAACCCCCAACTGCAGTAATTACCGAAATTGCGTTTTCTATAGCCTTGCGGGTAATTATTTGACGAGGTAGAATTTGTTTGCGGATAGCCTCTACTAGAACTTTGGCAGACTCCTCGGTACTATCAGCTTTTTCTGCATCTTCAGCCGCCATAGTTGATGAATACATCAGACTCATACCCATTGCTTCAAAAGCGGAAGACATAGTATTTGCAGTGAACATTCCCCCACAAGACCCAGCACCAGGACAAGCTCTACGTTCAATTTCTTTCAGCTCTGTTTCATCAATTTTTCCAGCACTGTATTTTCCTACTGCTTCAAAAGCACTAACTACGGTTAAGTCTTCCCCATTATAGTGACCTGGTTTGATAGTACCACCATAGACAAATATCGCCGGAATATTCATTCGAGCGATCGCTATCATTGCTCCAGGCATATTTTTATCACAACCGCCAATGGCTAAAAGTCCATCCATGGCCTGGCCATTACAAACTGTTTCGATGGAGTCGGCAATAACATCCCTAGAAACGAGAGAATATTTCATTCCCTCAGTACCCATAGAAATACCATCGCTAATGGTAATTGTGCCAAATATTTGTGGCATTGCCCCTGCTTGTTTGGTTCCTGCTACAGCTCGCATGGCCAAATCATTGATGCCCATATTGCAGGGGGTAATAGTGCTATAAGCGTTAGCTACTGCGACTATCGGTTTAGTAAAGTCTGAATCTTCAAAACCTACAGCTCTGAGCATAGCTCGGTTAGGAGCACGTTGTACTCCTTTTGTGATTAATTGGCTTCTTACATTCTCTGGCATAGTATTTTTTTTGTTGTACCTATGTTCTGATTTTCTCAGAAGATCAGCCTGGTTTTTGAGATATCTACAATAAAGTTACTAAAATTAGGCCCTTAATTTGGTGTATGTATTTTATCGGAATATATTAGGAAAGCAAAAAGTTTCACAGAAAAAGCTAGTTAACTAAGTTAATAATTATTGCTCTGCTGATTAAATCTAAAAGCATTGACAAGTAAAGGTTTGAGCCTTCTTGAATTCCCAAGGGGTGCGCTCTTAAGTAGTCTAAAACCCTCAAAAAGTTAGCATAAAAGGTAAACTAAGCACAGAAAAATTAAGGGACAAAACGCCCGCTCCTACCTCCTCGCTCCCAAGCCATTTCTCCTGTCTTCCCCTCCCCTCCTGGGAGGGGTTAGGGGTGGGTTGGGAGGGGTTAGGGGTGGGTTGTCTCCTACCCTTACCCATAAGACTTTTGAGCGCAAACCCTAATTAGGTATATAGAACCCTTATGGGATATTTACCCGCGTAAAAATTTTTGAGTTACGAGTCGGAACTGGAGTAGAGGCAATACAGGAAATTTGATTAATGCAGCGTAGGGTCAGACCAAACCCCACACTCCCCACATTCCTCCTATATTTTTAAATAGATCCCAAATGCCTTCTATATAGGGTTTCTATTTACTTTTGTAAGTTAGTAATGTCCTAGTTTAAATATAAAATATAAAATAGAAAATAGTTTGAGGCGGTGCAAATGGAGGCGGAAGAACTTCTAAAACAGTATGCAGCAGGGGAAAGAAATTTTAAAGGTATTACCCTGGTAGAAGTAGATTTAAGAGGCGCTGATTTAAGTAATGCTAACTTTACTAGGGCAAACTTCCGTAATATTAAACTTATGGGTGCTAACTTATGTGGGGTTAATCTCAGAGAGGTGAATTTAGAGAATGCTTGTCTCAATGGGACTAAATTGAGTGAAGCTAATTTGATTGGAGCGAGTCTGTTGAAAACTGACTTAACTAATGCTAATTTGAGTGAGGCTAATCTACGGGGTTCTAATTCTAGGGAAGCTAATTTCAGTCAAGCGGATTTAAAAGGTGCTAACCTGACGGAAGCTAATTTCAGTCAGGCTAATTTGACGGCAGCTAATTTAACGGCAGCTACGATGATTCGCGTTAATTTGATTAGAGCTATTTTAAATGGCTCAAATTTAGAGTCTACGAATTTAACAAATGCTTTGATGAATGAGTCAATCTTAGAAGAGGCCAATCTGAGTAATGGTATTCTGAGTGGGGCGATGTTAAGTGGGGCTAATCTGAGTGAAGCTGAATTGAGCAAGTCTACTACTATTGGAGCTACTTTGAGTGAAGCTAATTTAAGTGGAGCGAAACTACGAACTGCTAATGTTAGTTGGACTACTTTTCGAGGAGCTAATATGAGTGGGGCTAATTTATTTCGGGCTAATTTAAGTTGGTCAAATCTGACGGGAGCAATATTAATTAAGGCTGTATTGATTGATGCGAAGCTAAATAAAACTAATCTACGAGATGCAGATTTGAGGGGAGCAATTATGCCTGATGGTACAACCTGTCCTTAAATAGATATTATTGCTGCTTACTATATAAGAATTTAAGCTCAGGAAAAATATAATAAAATAATCTATTTCCATGGTTTCATACCATGTCTGGTTGAATACTTAACACCATAATTTTAAGATTTTTTGATTAAATTATATGTTTTATTTGACAGAGAATAATGATCTTAAAAGATGTATTGAACAATTAACTACAGCTAATGTGCTTTGGATTGATACAGAAGTTGCTGATTATAATACTCGTAAACCTAGATTGTCTTTGATTCAAGTATTGGCTGATTCTCAAGATTTGATTGGCGATCGCGTTTATATTTTGGATGTTTTAGATCATCCAGATTTAACTAATTTTTTTATCGATAAAATCATGGTTGAACCTAACATTGAGAAGGTATTTCATAATGCTAGGTTTGATATTAAATTTTTGGGTAAAAATCAAGCTGAAAATATTACTTGTACTTGGGAAATAGCTAAAAAATTACCTTATTATATTTTGCCTATTCCTAATTTAAAACTGAAGACATTAGTTGAAAATTTAACTGATTTTAAAAATATAGATAAAGAAATACAAGGCAGTAATTGGGGGCAACGTCCACTGACAGAAAAACAGTTAGAATATGCGAAAATGGACTGTGTTTATTTAGCTCAAGTACATTTAGCTTTGTTAGAATTAATTAAGCAAAATAATTCTGAACCTACTACTGAAAATTTAGATGAACTAGGTCAAAGATATCAAGATATTTTACATGAATGGAAATTGTTAGATTCAGAAATTAGTCATATACTTGAGCGGATAAAATTAGCTATGCAGGCACAGAATATTTCTGAAACTTCAACTTTTAAATTATCACCTACAGAACGAGTTACTCAAAAAGTTAATTTTGCTGAGTTGGCAGCGATCGTACAAAATCAGGAAATAGATTTAGATTTTCCAATTACTGTTACTCAAAAACTACAAAAAGATTTTGGAGATATTATTAATAAAGTTTCGGTAAATAAAGAGAAAAATTCTAGCTGGAAATTGACTTTTAAAGGATTTTCCGATATTGACTAGCTGTCAGCTTGGGTTGAAATACCTTATTGCTTAGGAGTCAACCCACTCCTAACCCCGACCGTGGAGGGGAAGTCAGAACTCAGGAGTTAGGAGGGAAGAAAGAAGAAGAAACAGGAGTAGAATTTGTAGACTAAATAACTCTTTTATCTTACTCTTAAATTAATAACTAAAGCTGCTAAATATTAGTAGCTTAAATATCAATAACTAAATACATATTATTGAGGAAAAGTCAAGATGATGAAAGCTAAAGATATTATGACCACAGAGGTTGAAACAATTCGTGGTTCGGCAACGGTAGCTGATGCTGTAAAGAAAATGAACGACCTCTGTCTGCGCGCTCTAATTGTGGAACGCCGTCACGATCAAGATGCTTATGGTATTATCACAGAGACAGATATTGTTTATCAGGTTGCTGCTTATGGTAAAGACCCTAAACAAGTGCGAGTTTATGAAATTATGACTAAACCTTGCATTGTCGTTAACCCCGATCTAGGTGTAGAGTATGTAGCGAGATTATTTGCTAATACAGGTATACATCGAGCACCTGTAATTAAGGATACGTTACTTGGTATTATTTCAATTACAGATATTTTAAGCAAGAGTGATTTTGTGGAGAAACCAAAATCTGTGTTGCTTGAAAGGAGAATAGAGGCAGCTATTGAAGAAGCAAGGAGTATTTGCGAGCAAAAAGGTGTTACTTCTAAAGAATGTGCAGCCGCTTGGGATATTGTAGAAGAGTTACAAGCTGAAGCTGCTCATCAAAAGGCAGAAAGACTGGAAAAAACTGCTTTTGATATCTATTGCGAGGATAACCCAGAAGCTGCTGAAGCACGAAATTACGATGTTTAGGGTTTGCGCTCAAAAGTTTTTTAGTAGGGGTAGGAGACAGGAGACAGGAGACAGGAGACAACCCACCCCTAGCCCCTCCCCCTCCCAGGAGGGGAGAAATGGCTTGGGAGCGAGGAGCTAGGAGCGGGCGTTTTGTCCGAAGATTGTTCTGCCCAAATCTTGAGCAAAATCCGCTCCTAAATTGAACCATTACCACTTAAAACCTCGCACTTTTTGATACTTAAAAAGGCACTTACCTTTATCTATAAAGACTTTTAGATTTAATCAGCAAGTCCTATTTAGTTTCAACTTTTTCGCGATCGATGTTAGCAGGGAACAGGCAACAATTGGGAAAAACATTTCCCTGTCTAAGGTCGATCGTCATTTCAGTTATCAGTTATATCAATTTTATAAATGTTTGCTACAAATAGGTAGGGTACTTCTTAGGAGTCAGGAGTCAGGAGTCAGGAGTCAGAATGAATAGATTTAATACCAGTTTTTAGGTCATAAATTCTCTTTTTTGTCAAAGGGAAATTTCCTGCAAAATTTTTTTATTGCACTTATTATTCGTAACATTCTTTTTTCAAATTGGTATTATATCATGTCCGGATAATTAGTGATAGAACTCCGTTCCGCTCACGCGACCAAAAAACCTTATCCCCTTGAACTTTTCTTTCCCTTCTTCCTTCTTCCTTCTTCCTTCTTCCTTCTTCAAGATGATAATTTATCCACAAAATTTTGATGCTCTGCTGTAGCTAACCCCAGTTGTACAACTTCAATTACTTTAATTAATTTCCCTGTTAATAAAGCTGCTTTATCTAACCATAAACCAGGAAAAATTTCACTACAAATTATTCCCTTGGAATTAGGTTGAAGCTGAACATATTCCCCTTTTTGTAAACTCAAACAATCAATTTCTCCATCTTCGACGCGCCAAACCAGATATTCTTGAACTTGATTACGACGATAGATTTTCTTTTTTTCATGCACATCAATAGAAACAGTACTAGCAGCAATTTCTACTATTAATTCCGGCGCTCCTTCTACATAACCATCTTCACTAATAATTGACTGCCCATCATTTTCAATTCGCAGTAAAGCATCCGGTTGAGGTTCATTATCTCCATCCAAACGAACAGTCGAATTATCTCCAAGTTCTATACCAGGAGTTGCTGACCAATAAATACCTAACCAAGTCATAATTCGTGCATGAGGATTACCATGTTTTGTAATTCGTAAAGGAGATGCCATGTAAACTATTCCCTCAATTAATTCTGCCTTTTTAACATTTGACTTAGTGTAACGATTTTCAAACTCAATTCGAGTTAAGCGATCGCCATTTTCTAGAGTAGGAATTGTTGTTTTGAATCTGGTATTTGTTAATTCACTTTTCATAATTATTTGACCTCAATATGTTAGAGGATGTTTTAAAAGTAGTTTAATACTGAATTTTGCCCCCCTAACCCCCCAATTATGGGGGGGGACAAGAATCCATTAGCTGGTAAAAGTACCCCAATTTTGGGGGATGCGCGGGGGCGCGTGCAAAATTTCGTTCTGTTTTAAAGGTTCAACAGCAGACATAGGCACAATAATTACATTAATAGATTTTCCTATGGCATTAAATACTTCTAACACATAACCATTTTCTCCTTCTTCTGGGTGAGTTGCTATATCAATTAACATGGCAATATCACCTTTTTTTAGGTTATATTCTGGGAAGTCTTTGGTTAGAGAAATACGTTGGTATAATTCAAGCATGACAATAAACTTTCAATCTCTTACTGATAACTGAAAAAAAGATGCGATACCCAATCAAACTCAAACAAACTGATGAAGGATATGCTGTTTGGTGTCCTTATTTACCTGGATGTTGGTCTCAAGGAGAAACTGAAGTTGAGGCATTGGAAAATATTAAAGATGCCATAGAATCTTATTTAGAATATATGGAAGAATTAAATTCAGATGGTGAGTTACGTTATGTAGAAATAGTAGAAGGTCGTTATGCCTAACATTCCAGGAATTAAGCACTTAAGGGCGGTTAATGCTTTTCAAAAAGCTGGTTTTGCAGTTGTTAGGCAGGGAAAACACATTATTATGAGTAATGGAGAGCGGATAATTACTATTCCTAGAGCAAATCCAATTAATGCTTATACAATGGGTGGGATAGTTAGAGATTCTGGTTTGACTGTTGAGGACTTTATGAGTCTTTTATGAGTTTGTCAAAGAACTTTCTCCAGTGTATGGGCAAGACTAATTAAACTCACTGATAACTGATAACTGATAACTGACTGAGGCGGCTGAAATGCTTATATGTTATAGTCTACAAGTCTCTGCGCGAAAGAAGATACTCCCACAACCACCAAACAACGCCGAAGCCGGGTCACCAAAAAGCCGCCGGGTTTCCATTTCTTCTACAATAACCTCATATGACGGTAGGTGCGCCGTATAATGCGATAATGTATCTCGTGTCCAATTTAACTCATCGTAGCTCAACCATTCGTCTCCTTTTCTCCATCCTACTTGCTCTCCAAACTTTTCCCATACCTCTCGATTATACTCTTTTGTCCCACCCACACTCTGATAAATTTTCTTCTGCACAGAAAAGCCAAATTTACCATCACTATATTTTACCCAAAGCTGGTCAATTGTGCGGAGGTCTGTACAAGGAAAATTATCTATATCTTCTACATCTAGAGATCCTTGCTTTTGTCGCCCTGCAACTTTCAACATACAACGAGCTGTTTCCATATCTGCCACCTTCCATTCCCCATGTGCTAGAAAGTCACGGAGTTTTGTATAGTCTACATTTTTGTCAGAAAGTAATTCTATTTCATCATTTTTTGAATTTTCATCTGTCTCTTTTGAACTCAAATTAGCAGCTTTATCTCCTGTAGATTTTGTTTCTTGTTCACTAGAATTTTCAGAAGTTCTACCTAATTTTATATTGTCCTGCTTCTGCCAAATTCTTCTCAGAGCTTTTAAAGCTTTTTCATTGGCAGGAGAAACTGCTAAAATGCGAGTCCATAATGGTGATTTTTTCCCTTGAAAATTCAATGTTTGCTCACCACCTGATTTTGAATAATTTATCGGATTACTCAATCTGCTAATTGCGTCAATAGCTTCCATGTCTGAACCGGAAGCAGCCATATTAACTCGAACCCATAATTGTCTAGCTAATTCAAGATTTTTCTCTACCTCAGCTCGATAAGCATCATTTTTAAGTGTGACAATATCACTCAAATTTGCCTGCTTTTCTAATAAAATTAAATGATATTTAGTAGCAGGTTCAACAATAGCATAGGGAGTTTGCCGAGGCTTTCTGAACTGACGATTAAGATCAGCAACTCGATGACGTAAACGATTATATAATCTTTCAACAGTGGCACAATTACCTTCACCTTGAATTCTTAAAGATTCTAATAAAGCATAAGTAAAAGCACCCTGTTTTATCCTTTCATCCTCAATTTCATAAGACTTTTCATTAGGACTACAAGAAAAAATTGTAATTACTCCTTTCTGTTTTTCTTCACCAATACCCAAACCCTTTGAACTTTCTTGACTGCGACAAGCATCCAAAAATAAAATTACATTATCGGCTCCACATCGCCTCAATCTTTCTGTCACCAAATAAAGGGGAATAGCAGTATCTTCTACTCCATCTGGATGAGGATCAGCATCAGCAGGCATTAAATAATCTCGGTCATTAAAACGCATTCCATGACCGCTATAAAAGAACCAAAAATTATCACCAGGAGATAAAAATTCCTTGTTAAATCTTATTCGTAAAAATCTTTTGAGCGCTCCATAAGTAGCTTGAGAATTAAAAGGTTTACCTGCATCATTAATTGGAGGTGAATTATCCGTAAATAAATAAACTTTCTCAAAACCTGCCTCATGGAGAAAATAATCACGCATTAACTCAGCATCTTTCTGAGCATATTGAAGGGTTGGCATATTATCATAATTATTAATCCCAACACAAATAGCCCAATTTTTTGCCATACTTTAAGACTCCTTGCGTTCTAATTTTAGTTTAATTGCACCCTTACTTCCAGCTTTTCCACCAATACCAAATAAAGTAACTTGACCTTCCCCATTAATTTCAACAGATAATTCAATTTCTTTTAACTTAACATTAGAAGTTTCTCGATCTGTCTGGTCAAATACATCTTCAATAACTTTGAGAAATTCAGACATTTCTCGTTTCAAATCTTCAGCTTTAACCTGAAATCTTTTTCGGTCAGATTCGGTAGATTCTTTTGACGAATTACTATACTTAGATCCAGTATCTACTGTATCTTTCTCACCAGAGACTTTTGAAGCAGTTTCATCGCCAATAATCCAAATTTTATTGTCTTTCATAATAATAATTAGGTCTGATTCTTAAGGTTTTGAACATTTTTAAGTAGTTGCCCAGAGATAATTTTTATATTTTAACTTATTTTATTTTTAGATAAGCTCTGGAGAGCTTACAAAGTTTTTTGAGACTGAATTTTGCCCCCCGAGCAAGCCAATTTTGGGGGGAACAAGAGTCTAATTTGCTTCTGAAAGTACCCTAATTTTGGGGGATTTAGGGGGCGAGTGATGTAGCAACTTTCAGAGGATATCTAAAAAGTTTTTTGAGACTGAATTTTGCCCCCCGAGCAAGCCAATTTTGGGGGGGAACAAGAGTCTATTTACTTCTGAAAGTCCCCCAATTTTGGGGGATTTAGGGGGCGAGTGATGTAGCAACTTTCAGAAGATATCTGAAAAGTTTTTTGAGACTGAAATTTGCCCCCCTAATCCCCCAATTCTGGGGGGAACAAGAATCCATTAGCTGGTAAAAGTCCCCCAATTTTGGGGGATTTAGGGGGCTGTAAATTTTGCCCCCCTAGCCCCCCAATTTTGGGGGGAACAAGAGCCTATTTGCTATCTTTAAGTCCCTCAATTTTGGGGGATTTAGGGGGCTGTAAATTTTGCCCCCCTAGCCCCCCAATTTTGGGGGGAACAAGAGCCTATTTGCTATCTTTAAGTCCCTCAATTTTGGGGGATTTAGGGGGCTAGGAGTTTTGTCAATTTTTCCCTATCCAACTAACTCTATTCCACCACTTTTTTCTCCTCTTCATTCAAACTAATTTTTGTCTCTTCATCAGATTTTTCCGCAGCTTTTGTCAATTCAAAAATTGGTGGTTCTAAATCAGGAATAGGTACTTCAAAACCTGGTGGTAAAGGTGGCAGTTGTGGTACACCAGAATCTAATTCTTTAGTTTGTTTCACCAACTCATTAATACTTATTTCCGGTACAGGTGGTATTTCAGTAACTTTCAACGCTGTCATCAAATTCACCAAAGCAAACTGAATATGAGTATCTGGGTTTTTCGCAACCCACCCATCCTTAGTTAACTGTCGCATTTCAAAATGTAAGTGCGGACCTGTAGACATTCCCGTATTACCAACTCGACCAATAACTTCACCTTGTTTGACAACTTCCCCTGGTTTCACAAAAATTTCTGATAAGTGACCGTAGAGAGTTTCCAATGATTTTTTCTGGTGGTCTAACACCACAGTTACACCATAACCTCCTAACCAGTCAGCGATCGCTACTTGACCTGCATAAGTTGCAACTACTGGGGTTCCTGTTGGCGCTCCTAAGTCTGTACCTGTGTGAAATTTCTTATAACCTAATATTGGATGTTGTCTCCAACCAAAAAATGAAGTGATGGGTGCGGGGATAGATAGAGGAAATATTAATCTAGTGTTACCATTTCCTGGTACTGCTGGCGGCCGCATGGTGCGGTTGTAATATGCTAAACCTGACTGAGTAATGGGGTTGTCAAATAAACCCTGCACTTGAGCGGGTAAAACTGCAGCGACTTCTACTCCTTGTGACGACCCTGAGTAATGACTTGGAGTATAGGAAGTGCTGGTGTAATAACTGCTTTGACTGGAGGATGAACCAGAGTAGTAGCTAGTTTGACTATAACTAGAAGTTTCTGAATAATAACTGTTGTTGGAGGAGTAATAGTTACTTTTGGAGGATGAGTAATAGTTGTTATCGTAGGATGAGTTTTGATAGTTATTTTGAGAATAGTAACTTTGTTGAGTTTCCGCACTCCATGAATTGTTGGATGCTGTTTGAGCAGGAGCGCTCCAGTTATTAGTCTGAGCAGGAGTGCTCCAGTTATTGGTTGCAGTTGTAGAACTCCAGTTATTAGTCTGAGTAGGGGCGCTCCAATTGTTATTTTCGGCGACAGCACCCCAATTTTTATTAGTTGTTGGATATTCGGCGATATTATCTGTGGAACGTTCGGAGAAAACTACTGTACTTGGTGCTTCATAACTTTCTGTTGCGCCAGTTTTGTATTCTGTATTATCTATATAAGCGTTGGTCGAACCGTCATAATAATAAAGTTTTTCAGGTTTTGGTAATGTTAGAGGTGGTAACTCCTGATATTTTGGTTGTTTTGATAGGTTGACTCCTGTATTCGTCGGAGGTGCGACATACAAATTTTTCGGCAGATAAATACCGCTGTCTGGTTCTGGTTCCGGTTCTGGTTCTGGTTGGGAATAATAATAAGGTTCTGGTTCGTAATAACTTGGTGCTGGTTGGGAATAATATGGTTCCGGTTCGTAATAACTTGGCGCTGGTTGGGAATAATAATAAGGTTCTGGTTCGTAATAACTTGGTGCTGGTTGAGAATAATAGGGTTCTGGTTCTGGTTCGTAATAGTATGGTTCTGAATAGTATGGTTCCGAATAGCTTGGTGAAGCAGAATAATATGGTTCGGGTTCGTAATAACTTGGTGCTGGTTGAGAATAATAAGGTTCGGGTTCGTAATATGGTTCCGGTGTATATGAAGGTGCTGGTTCGTAGTAGGGTTCCGAATAATACGGTTCTGGTGAATAGGATGGTTCCGAATAGGATGTTTGGGGATAATAGTTATCTACTGGAGCAGGTTGATATGATGGCTCATAATCATACACTTCTATTTCTAAAACTGCCTCCGCTAAAACTATACCTCTACTCAACATTCCTAGACTAGCTAGACAACAACCAAGCTGCATAAGAGACTTATGAGTTAGAAGTTTGGTCTGAATAATATTTTGGTTTGGCTTTTCGGTTGTTTCCTGTAATTTAGTTTTAGACTCTACTGACAGGTTTTCGTTCTCTGATACCATCATTTCCTCACACTATACTTACTACTTTAAATTGACAATTAAACAGTTTAACAGGCTACCTTTTTCAATAAGTAATTAACACTAGCTGAATAACTTTTTTGCTAATTAGCATCCCAGTTATTGTTAATTATTCTAATTTTGACCGAAAAATTTTGGTTTAAAGCCTCCAGTTTTAAGGGGATAATAAAGCAAAAATTTCCTTTGAGTCAATTCTCTTCTTTTCAAGGAGAAGTAATTATTAACTAGACAGTGCAAAGTTCTGGGAATAAATATTGCTAGCTAAGGCTTTCAGCGATCTAAAGGTTAAAAACTCTTTATTCAAAGCTGTAAGTACTGTAAGCCTTTTACAGTAATACTTTCAGTCTTCCAAACAAATCGTTTTTTTGCAGAACTTTGTACTCTCCAGTTATTAATTATTAATTATTAATTATTAATTATTAATTGTTGAACTTCCTCACTCCTGACTTCCGGGAAAAGGTTGGCCATAACCCAGACTGATTGTACCGGGTTTTAGGAAAATTTCTGAAGAAGATATTTGAGGCTGAGTTAGCGGACTAGCTGAGTCTTGATTAAACTTGACCCGTAATTCCCCATTAGTCGTTACTCCCACAATTTTGCCAATACGATTTTCTACTACTACTTGCTGCCCAATATTTATTAGTAGTTGCTGATAGGAAGGTAAGATACTTTCTATTCCTGACTCTAAAAGTTGTTTAATGCCAGAATCTAGTCCATGAAAGACTATAGCAGCTAACATTTCTAAAGAGAATATTTCCGATTTTGACTGTTTCCCATAATAGCTCTGCAAATTAATTCCTGTGTCTGGCAGAGAATTAGCCCAATTAATCCCTACGCCAATGACTGCTTGAGAAATTTTTTTCTTGTGTATCCTGGTCTCTGTTAGGATGCCTCCTAATTTTTTCTGTTCTAAAATTAAGTCGTTGGGCCACTTGACTTGAACTGGTACGCCATAATCCCTCAAACTAGAGGCTATACCCCAAGCACTTGATAAAGTTAGCTGAGGAGTTTGAGATATAGAGATATTAGGAGCGATAGTACTTTCACACTGCTTGGCGATCGCTATTGACATATATAGGCCACCGACAGTTGACTGCCAATTTCTTCCCCATTGACCACGTCCTGCTGTTTGTTGACTGGCAATAACAATGCTTGATGGGTTTCCGGAGTCGATTAACTGCCAAAGAGTTTGATTGGTTGAGGGGAGACTCAGAAAAATATGGAGATTAGCGAATGTTGAAGCGGTGAATTTATCTGAAACTCCTTGAATATTTGACAAGCTGTCTATAAATTTTTCTTTGTTAAATTCTGCTACTGACAATTTTCCTAATATTGGGTCAAAGTTGATAGATATCAACACTTTATCGCAGAAGTAAAGAAGGAAGAAGAAAGAAGGAAGAAGGAAAAGTCTTACTTTATCTGAGTTTTAAACTTTTGAACTGTCCTAACCTTTCTTTTCATTCTGTGAAGCACTCGGCGTTGGTGGGTGAGTTCTACTTCTGTTGCGACATCCGCAATAGTCATTTCATTCTGTGAAGCACTCGGCGTTGGTGGGTGAGTTCTACTTCTGTTGCGACATCCGCAATAGTCATTTCATTCTGTGAAGCACTCGGCGTTGGTGGGTGAGTTCTACTTCTGTTGCGACATCCGCAATAGTCATTTCATTCTGTGAAGCACTCGGAGTTGGAGATGTTCCTTCTACTTCTGTTGCGACATCCGCAATAGTCATTTCATTCTGTGAAGCACTCGGAGTTGAGGGTGTGACTTCTGCTTTTGTTGCGGATGCCGCAATAGTCATTTCATCCTGTGAAGCACTCGGAGTTGGGGGTGTGACTTCTGCTTCTGTTGCGACATCCGCAATAGTCATTTCATTGTCTGAAGCACTCGGAGGTGATGACTCAATTATTAGTTCTACTTCTGTTGCGACATCCGCAATAGTTATTTCATTGTCTGAAGCACTCGAAGTTGGAGATGTTACTTCTACTTCTGTTGCGGATGCCGCAATAGTCAGTTCATTCTCTGAAGCTCTAAAAGTTGGGGGTGTGACTTCTGCTTCTGTTGCGAATGCCGCAATAGTCATTTCATCCTGTGAAGCACCAAGAGCTGATGACTCAATTATTACTTCTACTTCTGTTGCGAATGTCGCAATAGTCAGTTCATTCTGTGAAGCACTCGGTGTTGGTGGGTGAGTTCTACTTCTGTTGCGGATGTCGCAATAGTCAGTTCATTCTGTGAAGCACTCGGTGTTGGTGGGTGAGTTCTACTTCTGTTGCGGATGCCGCAATAGTCATTTCATCCTGTGAAGCACCACTAATGACTCAATTATTAGTTCTACTTCTGTTGCGAATGTCCCAATAGTCATTTCATTCTATGAAGCACTCGAAGTTGGAGGTGTGACTTCTGCTTTTGTTGCGGATGTCGCAATAGTCATTTCATTCTATGAAGCACTCTGGCTTTGGGTAAACTTCCAATCCTGTGCAGTAGAGCGAATAAAAATGTCAAAATAAACGAAGGCACTTATATTGAGGTCAGGAGTAAGAATTTCCTTCTGCCTTCTGCCTTCTGCCTTTCCTGATAACTGATAACTGAAATGACTGTAGCGGACTCTGACTCACAAAAATTAAATAGATACTACGAAATTTTAGGCGAGAATAATGCCACTTGGCACTGGCAAAAATGGCAAGGATTATCTTACCTAACTTGTAGCCTCTTAGAAAATTGGCCTCATGGCTTTTTTACTCACCATTTCTGGCCTCGCACACCAGGAGAATTAGTAGAACTATTCCCTTCTTCTGCTGAGGTATATCGTGTGAAGCAAGTACATGGCAATACTGTACTAACAACAGGGAAAGCTACTCAGGTAGAGATGCCTAATTCTGATGTTGAAAAAACTTATGCTGAAGCTGATGGTTTAATAACTGAAACGACAAAACAAGCAGTTTGGGTTTGTAGTGCTGACTGTGTACCTGTTTTGATTGCTGACAAAAAAACAGGACAAGTGGCAGCAGTTCATGCCGGATGGCGTGGCACGGCCGCTAAAATTGTTCCGGTAGCATTGGCAAGTTTTCAAGCTCAGGGTAGTCAATTATCCGATTTATTATTTGTTCTTGGCCCTGCTATTGCTGGAGAGGTTTATCAAGTTTCTGAAGATGTGGCGACTGAAGTTGGGGCGACTGTTGTTCCACAAATAGAGAAAGCAAATACTGAGGAGATTTTACATTTTCTGGAGCTTTTGCCTAATTCGCCAATTTTATCCGATCCTGAACCGGGAAAGGTGCGCTTGGATGTGCCTATAGTTAATGTTTTACAGTTGGAGCAATTGGGTATTGGCTATTCACAGATAGCGATCGCTCCTTATTGTACTTATCAACAACCGGATTACTTTTTTTCTTATCGGCGTGAAAAACAGAAAAAAGTGCAATGGTCAGGGATAGTGAGTGGGTTGAGTTAAGTCAAAAGTCGAAATTTAAAAGCCAAAAGAGATACAATATAAATTAATCAAGTAGTAATTTCAATGTTTGGCAGAAAATACTCTATAGCTAAAATTACTTTTTTCTCTAACCAATGTTAAATTCTTCCCTAAGTAAAGTCGTATTCTTTGCCTCTCGACATCTTTTTTTGATTTTCCTCCTATTAATCTCAGAGGTTAAAAGCTATTTTTGATAGTCACCACTTATGTTAATTTATGAGATTATTCGATAATTTGTGTAGAAATATCTGTATAGTTAACTAAGCATATTTCTGGAAAACTAGATAAGATTAAAATACTAGAATCCAATACTTTGTCATAGTTTAAAAGATTATTAATAAATTCCAATGAGCGATTTAAGTCATTATCAACAACTTGGTCTCACTGAAGATGCTTCTTTTGATGAAATTCAAGCAGCAAAGGAACGTTTGAAGCAGCAGCATAGTGGCGATCAAAAGGTTATAGAAAATATTGAAGCTGCTTATGATTCGATTTTGATGGACCGTTTAAGGTTGCGTCAGGAAGGAAAGATTAAGGTTCCTGAGCGTATTCGGTTTCCTGAGAAGCAAACAAAGAAAGTCCCTGATAGTTTTACTCCTGGGTTGACTGAAAAAGGGCCAGCTTGGCTACAAAAGTTAATTGATACTCCTAGTCAGGCTGATATTTTGTGGCCTACTGGTATATATGTGGTTTTAGGTGCTATTAGTATTTATTCTGGGGTTAGTCAACCGTCTATTTTGCAACTTACTTTGGCTTTGGGAGTTGGTGGTTGTCTTTATTTTCTTAATCGTAAAGAGAATAAGTTTGGTCGTGCTGTATTGTTGACTGTTGGGGGTTTAATTCTTGGGTTGATTTTAGGTGGAATATTGAGTGCTTTAGCAACTGGTTTAACCACAGAAATATTTATTACTTTGGTAACGTTTCTGGTGTTATGGATGGTTAGTTGTTTTTTACGTTAATTAAGGTAAGGAAGAAGGAAGAAGGAAGAAGGAAGAAGGAAGAAATTTGAGGGGTTGCACATTATGAAATGATAAGAAAGAAGGAAGAAGGAAAGAAAATTTGAGGGGTTGCACATTATGGAATGATATTGCCAAAATTTAGTTTAGATTGTGACTAAAAAACACCTAGTATTAATCATTCTAACAACTCTCAAATCAAAAATCTAAAATCATTCGTCAGTGTGCAATGCCCGGAAGAGAGTTTAATTACAGTTTGGTAGTAGTAAAATAATACTATAGAAAGTAGAAGTCAAATTTTATGTCTAGAAGAGGCTTTTGCAATTATAGAATCTATCTATCTCAAGCAGTTATTTTTCTTTATTTCATTTCCTCTATTATTCCTTCTTCTTTTTGCTATGATTTAAGTATTTAGATCTTTCCTGCGAGATGCTACGCAAACAGCAAACCATAAATAATTCCTTCTAATGTTGAAGGAGCATACATTGACAATAACTTTTAATTCTCTCTCAATTTTTCAATTGCTTTTACCGAATAATTAAGGTTTAAAGCCTCTCCTTTAAAGGAGAAAAAGAAAAATTTTTCCTTTTAGTTAATTCTCTTCTTTTCAAGGAGAGGTAATTATTAATTAGGGCTTGCTGATTAAATCTCAAAGCATTTATAGATAAAGGTTTTAGCATGAGTGAGCTTCTGGAAAAAGTACCTAGTTTTGAGCTGCTTTATGCTCAAAAAGTCAGCATTTTGGACAGGAGAGTAGCCCAAAAATTACTCCCCTACTCCCCTACTCCCCCGCTCCCCTACTCCCCTACTCCTTAAAAAAGACTAGTGAAGCGCAAACCCTAATTATTGCTCTGCTGATTAAATATAAAAGCATTTACAGATAAAGCTTTTAGCCTTTTTGGGTCTTGAAAAAGTACCAGGTTTTTAGCTCTTCATGCTCAAAAAGTGAGGATTTTGGGGTGAGGGGGGCAGAAAAATCACTCTTGCTACTATGAACGACCAACTTCTCTATAACTCCCCTAACTTCTGACTCTTAACTATTCCCTCCATACCTATTCCCTATTCCCTACCTGAGCAAAAAGACTTTCCATACGCAAACCCTAATTATTGCTCTGCTGATTAAATCTAAAAGCATTGATATATAAAGACAAGTGCCTTTTTGGGGTCGAAAAAAGTGCCTAGTTTTCAGTCTAAAACCCTCAAAAAGTTAGTATTTTAGGCGCATAGTTGGGCAGAAAAATCCCAAATTGACAATTCTTACTACTACCTCCTCGCTCATTCCCATTTCTCCTGTCTCCTGTCTTCCCCTCCACCGGAGGGGTTAGTGGTGGGTTGTCTCCTACCCCTACTAAAAGACTAGTGAAGCGCAAACCCTAATCATTAATTGTTGAACTCCTTCTCTTATCAATAGCTGATAGCTGAATGCTTACCGAAATATTGTTGTTTAAAACCTCCCCTTTTAAGTGGATAATAAATAAATATTTTCCTTTGAGTCAATCCTCTTCTTTTAAAGGATAGGTAATTCTAAATTCGCGCATTCTAAATTCTAAATTCTTGAAGCTATGATGATTTATTAATTGTCCAGAAAGGAAATTGCTGAGTCGGTTCTAAATTCACTCCATTAATATTTTTCTGAGCAAATACATAATCTTTATCTAACCACAATGGAATAAAAGGAACGTCTTCTCCTAATAAGTCTTGAATTTCCATGAAAATACCTTGGCGTTTTTCTGGGTTTTGTTCTTGACGTTGTTGTTCTATTAATTGATTGATACGATCGCTATAATAAAATGAACCTTGAAATTGGCTAGCTCCTGCTTCGCAACCTGTTTCTTTTGAGCCTTTTGTACATTCTAAAAATGGTTGGATATAGTTATCAGCGTCAACAAAATCTCCGTACCAATCTAACATAAAAGTTTGATATAGTCCTTTATCTAAATTTTTAAAGGCGGTTGCTGCTTCTACGCTATTTAATTCTAATTCCATTAAACCTTCTATTTTTTCTTCTACAGATGCTTTGAGTGTACTAGCGACTAATTGTCTTTTCGTAGAATTAGATGCATACCAAATTTCTATTTTTGCTGGATTATCTTGAGAATATCCTGCCTGTTTTAATAACTCTTTAGCTTTGTCAAAATTTCCATCTCCATAATTTTCTTGAAATACTGGTTTATAACCTTCAAATTTATTGGGAATTAGACTATAAATAGGTTCAGCTTGCCCTCGTAAAACTCGTTTGTTTAACAAATTTCTGTCAACAATAGCTGCTAATGCTTGTCTTACTGCTTTGTTCTCTAATGGTGCTGAATTAATATTTAAAACTATATAATTAACTGTCTTGCCATCTGTAGAAATTACTTGCCAACCTTGACGTTCTGATTCTTGTTCTAAGTTAGAAATTTGGTCAGTATCAAGAGATAGATAAGCTACGTCAATAGCACCTGTTTTAAAAGCATTAAATAAATTGGCTGAACTAGAAAATATTTGAATGTCAACTCCTTGATTTTGTGGTTTTTCTCCCCAATAATTGTCAAATATATCTAACCGTAAAACATCAGTTCCGTACTCAACTAATTTGTATGGTCCCGTACCAATAAATGTATCAGGTTTAAATTTATTTTCATCTGTTGTATATGCTTGAGGCGAAACAGCACAAAGACCAGAAAATGCTAGTAGAGGAGTAAAAGCAGCAAAGGGTTTTTTTAACTTTATTGTTAACTGATATTCTCCGGTAGCTTCTACTGACTCTACTGTATTTGCTAATAAAGAAGAAGGTGGACCTTCATTTTCAATAAAACGTTTTAAAGAAAAGGCCATTGCTTCGCTGTTGAAGGGAGTACCGTCATGGAATGTTACCCCCTGACGAAGAGGAATTGTATATTCTGTGCCATCTTCACTAATTTTTGGCATTTCTGTAGCTAGTTGAGGGACAAGTTCCGTTGTTCCTAACTTGTAACCATAGAGGCGATCGCCTAAATTATAGAGTAAGTTACCAGATATTACTTCGTAGGCATCTGCCGGGTCTACGGTACGAGGTTTAAGAGTTGTACCAATTGTAATACGATTTGTTTTGATTTCTGTAGTAGAGGTGTTATTAGGATTATTCTGTGGTTGACTACAACTAATAACTAGGAAACAGCAAAGACAAAACAAACTAATAAATTGAATAATTAGCTGTCGGGAACGGTTGAAAGAATTAAATAATTGATGTTTGAACAATTTAACTATTTACCTCACTTATACTGGAGCTTCTTATTTTTTATCTAAATGTTGGCAGAAGACCCGCGCTCTCCCATAGGGGAGCGTCGGGATGAATGCCAATCCATCTTGCGGTTTCACACATAATATATTAGAATGTAAGTATTGAAAAATACACAGTAGATGGTTGAAAAAGCATACAAATTTAGGTTTTACCCAACTCCTGAACAGGAAAACCTGTTGCGGAGAACTTTGGGTTGTGTACGCCTAATCTACAACTTGGCTTTAGCAGCAAGAACTCAAGCTTGGTATGAACGAAAGGAAAGAGTAAGCTACAAAGAAACTTCTACTATGTTGACTGCTTGGAAAAAACAAGGAGACCTAGATTTTCTGACTGAAGTCAGCAGCGTACCATTACAGCAAGGTTTGAGACATCTACAAATTGCTTTCACTAACTTTTTTAGTGGACGCGCTAAATATCCTAACTTTAAGAAAAAACGGAATGGTGGTAGTGCTGAGTTCACAAGGTCAGCTTTTAAGTGGAAGGATGGTCAAGTCTATCTAGCCAAATGTTCTGATCCATTACCTATAAGATGGAGTAGGCAACTACCACAAAACTCTGTACCAAGTACGATTACAGTGAAGCTTGAACCCTCTGGTAGATGGTCTGTATCTTTAAGAGTGAATGATCCTAGAAATTTGAGCCTTGCACCAGTAAAAAAGCAAGTAGGCATTGACTTAGGAATAACTAGCCTATTAACCACAAGTGATGGAGAAAAGGTAGCTAATCCCAAGAATCTCAACAAATTACACAAAAAATTGAGGTTGGCTCAGAAGTCTCTATCTAGGAAAACCAAGGGGTCTAGTAATTATCAGAAAGCCAGGCTGAAAGTAGCCAGGATACACGCCAAAATTAAGGATTCAAGGCTTGATTATACTCATAAGCTAACCACTCAACTAATCAGAGAAAATCAAACTGTTGTAGTTGAGGATTTAGCAGTAAAGAATATGGTCAAAAACCATAAATTAGCCAGAGCAATAAATGATGCCAACTGGGGAGAATTAGTCAGGCAATTAGAATACAAAGCTGAATGGTATGGACGGGAATTAATCAAGATTGATAGATACTTTCCCAGTTCAAAACGTTGCTCTAATTGTGGTCATGTAGTGGAAAAATTACCTCTCAAGATTAGAGAGTGGGATTGTCCAGAGTGTGCAGCTCACCATGACCGTGATATAAATGCAAGTATAAACATTTTGGCTGCGGGACTCGCAGTGTCAGTCTGTGGAGCGACTGTAAGACCCGAGGAGAGTAAATCTCCGTTTGCGGAGCATTCCGTAGGAAAGGCGGGTGCTAAGAAACAGAAAGCCCCTAGTAGTGATGCCAGGGAATCCCGCGCTGTCTCGTAGAGCAGCGTCGGGAGGATGTCAAGAGATAAATTCTACCAAGATTTTAGTTCGTAAGAAAGTTATTTAAAATATTCTTTCTAAGATTATGAATTGTTAACGCAAGCTTCAACAAAATATGAGAGCTAATATAGAATTGCGGCGTTGGTGATTTCGGCTATGATTGTGCTTTAATGGCGATGGCCTAGCTATTAACTGAAAAGCATTTTATATTTGGCAAAATTTAGGTTTCATAGCTTGATTCACCAACGGCAGAATTGCTACTATCTATAATTTATGGGGAGTATTTTTGACAATTTATAATAATACCAATTTTATGTAAGGCTATACAGAGCTATACATTTATCTTTTTCTTCAAGCACCAACAGCGACTTCTTTTAGTAACGCCATTCACTTTTTCCTTTTTCGGTCTTGTTGGTTCTTCTTGTATTAAAGAATTTATCATTCTTGATCTACAATCAACTGTGAGTAGATTTTTATTCTATGCAACTTATTATGAATTTTGTATGAGAATTAATCGGGTGCATCTCATATTTGCAAAAATACTTTTTTCCTATTCCCTATTCCCTGTTGCCTCACAGGAGTGCGCATTCCCGAAAAGGAGTCAGCATTCCGCAAGCGAGCTGAGGTCGTCGGGGGGTCGCACCGCTGTTGCTTTCCAAAGCTGTTGCCTAAAAGCGATAAATTTTTGGCTTTATTCAAAATTGAGATGTACCCAATTAATCTCTATATATATAGCAATTCTAAATCATACCAATTCATAAAAATAATACTATATTTATTGAAGATTTCAGTTATTAAGTAATAAGTAAGGTTCATTCAACAATTAATAATTAATAATTAATAATTAATAATTAGGGCTTGCTGATTAATTATCAAACCTACATTCCTCACGACAAAATGTAGTACATAAAGATGGGAAAACTTGAATAAGTATTTAAACTTATAGTATGGGGTAGGAAGCGATATAGCTACCGCTAGGCTCCGCCAACGCAAATCAAGAGGTTAATGATCCATCCCCACCCTAATTTTTTCTGGAGTGATGTTGGCTCAAAAGATTATCCTAAAGGAATTTCAACTTGCTTGTTACTCCATGAATGCCTTTGAGAATGATATCAGTGACTGGAACTCACCAATAGACATATTCAAAAATTGCCCAAGTCCCTCTATCACTTAACTAGCTCTTCTTCATAATTGCCAAGTGGCTTTGTTTTACACTACTATTAAATCGTTGATTATTTTTGCGCTCTACCTGTTTTTGTCTCAAATTTCTCCACTGAGTAGATAGTATCTTTGACAAGTTGGAGGAAAAAACTTCAATAATTCTAAATGCTCATAAGTGAGATTAGATATGCTCTTAACTCCAGAATTAATCAATAAATGAATCGACTGAAAACATTGAAATATCCAACGTAACGTTGGTCAATTTGTCGGACGACCCAATTGATTTTTTACAGTAGATTGAGTACGTTTTAAAGTTTGGCGTAGTTGACGTTGACAATCACGTATAGACCAACAAACATCAACCCATAATTAACCCCAAAGCTTCGATTCAATGGGGTGATTTAAGAAAGATACTATCAGTTAAAAACAGAGGGTCTTTGAGAAATCTAAAACCCCTCTCAACCGATTGTTGTCCCTTGTATTTAGACAACATTTCTTCTTTCGTTAATTCCATCCTATCTAAGATATTTGTTGCCAATATAAATCGGCCTGCTCGTTTTTTTTCTAATTCTATTTTTGACTCTCTTAAGTTCACTTGAACTTGAACTTCATAAGGAAAATCTGTATCATATTTCGACTCTACTTCTTGAACATTAATTTGTTTCAATTCGTGGTCTAAAAAGTTGTTTAACAGCTTTCTTTTTGCTGTTTGTGCATCTGGTATACAAGCAAATTTTTCAGATTTTAAAGTTCGCAGTTGCTTGTTGACTTCAGCTCGTTCTTTCTGGATTTTTTTGTCTAGGTTTTTCAAATCCGATTAACCCCCCCGGTGGAGGGGAAGGACCGAGGACCGAGTCACACGGGAATAGCTTCAATACCAGTTTTGAGCTAGGAAATTCTATTTTTCTCTTGGTGCGCATTCCCTCTCTTGGTCAGCGTTCCCGAAAAGGAGTGCGCGTTCCGCAAGCGAGTTGTCGTCGTCGCGGGGTCGCACCGCTTTGTCAAAGGGAGACCTCCTGTAAAATCTTTTTCTCATGCTTATTATTCGTAACATTCTTTTTTCATGCATGGTATTATTTATTATTTACCTAACTCTCTAGTGCAGGATGGCAGAAATAACTAGCCAGTTACAAAATCCTAAAAACCTTACCAATCAATACTTTTGACTTTTGACTTTTGACTTCCGTGTAGCGACACTAGGACTTACGGATGTTGCATGCAACATCCCTATTACTCCTTACTCTCAAGAAGATGTAGCAAAAATGCGTGAGATTTGCTACTATTTGTGATGATTTTGTTATTTCCCTATTCCCTAAAAGTCTAAAATATCTCACAACTCAAATAAGACTGCTATTTCAAGAGATTCCAATCATAGTTTTGTTGATGTTAATTAATTTGATAACTGAGAAAAAAGTTAAGAATTATCACAGACTCTAGATAAGTTGAGAAGTTCGTGTTGAAAATTGCGATACCATATAGTTTTTACTGGCAAATTCGCAAATTCTATGTGTGATTCTCAAAATATCAATAAAGATTTGAGTTTAGAAGAAGTTTATACTTGTCCTGTATGTTATCATGGCCATATATCAGCAATGATTTTAATGGATGCTTTTGCTTGTAACTTCTGTAACCATATTTTTACTGCCGATCTGGTAAGGCAATCATTGAAAATAGCGGATAGTTCTTCTCCTTTAAGTTGGCGGTGGAATGGTAGAAATTGGAAAGTCGATCATCCTAATGTAGAATTTAACTGGTTAATTAAGTTATTAGCAGTTGCATTTGTAATATTACCAACAACATTAATAGGATTAACGGCTTACTTTTACCCCCCAATACCTGGTACTCCTTTGTGTTGGTTACCGAGAGTTTGGACTGGTTTAACTTTTCTATTTCATTTGCTGATTATCGTTAATATTTTCATTGATTATTATCAGTTTCCAGTCAGGTTATATTTAAAGGCAGTAGGACGGTATTTATGGTTGAGAATTTCGCCACATAATTCTTCTACATAAATTTCAAGATGCTCAATTACCAAATCAGACACAATTAATGAGTAAGATATGAAGATATGGAATTTCCAGATGAGCTATGAAACTGGATTATCATTTTTTACCATAGTAAAAAATCTGTAAAATTTTGCACTTTTCCCTGTTACCTAAAGTCTTGAATTATCTTTTGATACCATTTTGAAAAAAGAATGTGCTGGTATAATAAGTGTGATTAAAAGAAATGTGCAGGATATGTCTATTTGACAAAAAAGAGACTAATCATTTGTAGCAAACATTTATCAAATTGCTATTATACTTGCTATTATACCACTTTGAAAAAAGAATTATACAAAAAGGTAGAGTTTGATCGGACATGGTTAAGAATATCTGCTCCAGTTCATTTTAGATATTTATATCTATCGTTTTCCCTTTTTTTCAATATTTATCCCCTCTTCCTTCTTACTTCTTCCTTCTTTCTTTCTTCTACAATTTGTAGCAAACATTTATCAAATTTTACATCTTGTAAGATGTAAATAAATGGTATATCAGGCTTCATGCTAGATTTAAAGACATGATATTAACCAGCTTTTCAATCTTCAGAGGGGAAAATTCAAAAAGACGATCACTAAATTTGAATTGCTATAGTAAAGAATGGGTTGGTTAGGATATAGACTGATAATAAACCTTAGACAGGGAAATATTTTTCCCACTGTTCCCTGTTCCCTGCTATACAAATTATCTTATATTATGTCCGGATAAGAGCGTGAGAAAAAAACGTTCTCCTTTTCTTCCTATTTTTTCTTTCTTCTTTCTTCTTTCTTCCCTCCTGACTCCTGAGTCCTGACTCCTGAGTCCTGACTCCTGAGTCCTGAGCCCTGAATTCTCGGTCGTTTATTTATAACTATTCAACCTGACATGATATTAGCCAAAGATAGCATTAATTAAAACATCAGTTAAATTCATTTTTTCCAAGTCTTCAATAGTCACAGTATTGCAAATATCAAACTTGGCACCTATTGTTTGTAATTCATTATCTAATAATTGAAAAAACTGTGTTACCTCAGGCTTATTTCCTACTTGAATAAGTGAAATACCCAATTCTTCATCTTGTTGCAAATTATTAGCAGCAAAAATTATAATATCCTTGACTCGATCAGGATCTTCTATCTCACCTACCGTAACAACTAAAATAGTTTCCCCATTTGGCTTTGCTGTCTTCAATGCACGTCGCTCAAAATAATTATTAATAGCATCCTTAAGAGCATCTGCTAAATTAGTTTTACCCGAAGGTTGATTTTCCAGAAAGATATGAACTAAGTCAGTAGATGTCACCTGGTCATATCGTTTAAAATAGTCTGAAAATAAGTAAACTGTTAGTCCATCTAAATCTAGCTTCTCACATTCAGTTGCTAATTTTATTACCGAGTCTTGCATTAACTCCCAAGGACTTTTGCCTATGGCAGACTCAGATAGATACATATCTTTGCTTTTATCAATGATTAAGGTGTAATCACGCTGTTGTATAGCAGCACCACCTTCAAGTAACGGGTCCATAATATTGGTCTCCATTATCTTCTCTTACTAAATTGTTAATAGCACCAAAATTTGTTTGTGCTTACTTAATTTTCTACTGCTAAGGAAAATGTTTTTATCCATCCGTAGAAACTTTTAAGTTATGATGAGATTATAGTTAGAATTTTGATTTGTCAGTAAAAATTTAGAATTTCACTAGCTCAACATTATATCATCTTGTTGGTAGTTGCAGATATTTTCAATTAAGCAGAAAATTGAGATCAAAGCAAACTTTCATTAACATAAGCTCTTGAAAAATGTCTCTTCTCCGGAAAAACACCAAATTAAATTGAAATAAAGTAATAGTGGTTTTTAGGGCTTTTATGACGAATTATTACGGAACTAACTGACTTTTTTGTAAGTCTATTTTAGTAAAACACTGTCAATTTGTATGTTCTGTTACTAATCAGATAAAATGGTACAAACTAAATTCATTTTAGTTATGAGAGATTAATTACAGATAGACAAATTAAGTTTAACTAATACTAAACTTTAAAATCATGCTGTTATCTATAACCAAGTAGTAGAATCAAATTAAAACTTACACTTTTATTTAATCCTATAGTTCTATTCATAGTTCTAAAGTGACTGATTTCCCAACTAATAATCACAAGTAAATCTAGTAATAATAAATGCGCACTAACCATGAAATTCAACTCTAAAAATCATAAACCAAATCCAAATGAGCGAATTGATAAGAAATCACCTCATCCTTTTTTACTAGCATTAATTTTGACTGGAATATTAGCTGCTGAAGCATATCCCAATCTTACTGAAACAGCAATTGCTGCTGTAAAAGTGCTTCAATCTCAACAATTAGAAACAAACACTAAAATTAATTCTACAGCTAATAAATTTGCTAACCTTATCAAGTCTGCCACAGAGACTAAAATCGACGATCAAACAGAAATATCTCAACCCTTTTTTCTAAAAAATAAATCTATCAATCAGATACTTGTTGTTAGCGAACCTTCCATTAATCAAAATTTTGATGAAATAAAAAAAATCGGTAAACCTACTCTATATCGAGTGGAAAAATTGGCCGATCGTGACGAAATAATACCTAATTATATAGTTGATGCTGTTCGCGAAGATTTAAGTAATCAAACGGGTATTTTGCCTGAAAATATCAAAGTCACTCAAGTCAGTCAAGAAACTTGGCCTAATACTTGTTTAGGACTTGCAAATAGTAATGAACTTTGTGGGCAAAGATTAGTAGAAGGTTGGTATATTATCTTATCTGATGGTAATTATACCTGGGCTTATCGTACAGATAATCAGGGTAAATTGATCAGAGTAGAAGCAAAAAATCAAATATAGTTCTCATAAGTCACCTATTAATTACCAAGTACTTTCAAAAGGAGAAATGAAGATTCAATTAATAGATTGTGTTATATCAAGTATCATTAATTGAGACGTAATAAAAATGATCTTCTCAATTATCTTGTATCTTGATAATCTATCAAATTGCCCCCCTATTCTCTACTCCCTACTCCCTACTCCCGAATCAATGTTATTTGTGGGTATTTAAAGAGATATGATATTACACCACGTTTTGCTACATAAAATGAAATATCTGCCCATTGCGGAGCAATAGCTAAGCACCAGTAACCAAACAAGTTGGTATTGACGCGCGGAATCACCAACCTACTAACTACAAGTGATGGTCAAAAAGTTACTAACCCTAAGAATTTGAATAAGTTGCACAAAAAACTAAGGTTAGCTCAAAAGTTTCTATGTAGGGTTTGCGTATGGAAAGTCTTTTTGCTGAGACATGAGACAGGAGGCAGGAGACAGGAGACAACCCTCCCCCTCGCCCCTCCCCCTCCCAACCCACCCCTAACCCCTCCCAGGAGGGGAGGGGAGAAATGGGAATGAGCGAGGAGGTAGGAGTAACAATTGTAATAATGATTTTTCTGCCCAACTATGAGCCTAAAATACTAGCTTTTTGAGCAAAATCAACTGAAACAGGGGCACTGCAATTCGACCATAAAAATGCTCAAACCTTTATATATAAATACTTTTATAATTAATCAGCAAGCCCTATGTAGAAAAACCAAAGGCTCTAACAACTATCACAAAGCCAGGCTGAAAGTAGCCAGGATACACGCAAAAATTAAAGATTCAAGGCTTGACTATACTCACAAACTGACAACCCAACTAATATACATCTCCAAAAATTCTCAAGCACTTACTGTAACTATCTTTTAGGGAGCGATCGCCAGAACCTCCAGATCATCATTTTTTACCGAAAAATTGTGGGTATGTGCCTCCCCTTTTAAGGGGATAATAAGCGGTCGAGGGATGGCGAGGTCTCCTCGCCATATCCAATCGACCAAGAGAAGAAAAATTTTCATCTCTTTGTCAATCCTCTTCTTTCAAGGAGAGGTAATTATTCATTATTCATTATTCATTATTAATTGTTGAAGGGCTTTATAGTATTACAAATAGTTATTGTTAATTATTCACCATTTTTATCTAATTTTTCATTGCTTTTTGTTAGCTCTAAATTGATGATTTATGTTAAGATTTCTGCCCGACATTATGTTAAACAAGAGATAGTTTGATATGCGGGAAAGGCTGAGAGCCTTGTCTGGACTTGATGGAGTTAAGCGGACTCGAACCGCTGGCCCCCTCAATGCCATTGAGGTGCTCTACCAACTGAGCTATAACCCCTAATCATGATTATTTTAGCTTATTCTAAACTAACTGCTCTTTTTGATTAGTATCTTAATTATACCAGAACTTCTAGATTTTACAGATATTTTATCAAAAATACTTATTTTATCTTTTAAGTGGCCATTTATTTGGGAAATATTTTCACTTTTATTCCAAATTGGCAGTATACTGGCAGAAGAAAATTGGTTGCTGTTACGCTATAGCTTAGTGAGTCAGAGGACTACTTTTACTGTTAGGGATTACAGAAGATGGACGTAACAGGACTCGAACCTGTGACCCCTACCATGTCAAGGTAGTGCTCTAACCAACTGAGCTATACGTCCAAACTGGGTTTTACTATACCCATAATTCAAGTATACCAATTCGAGACCAAAAGTCTAAATTTTATGAGTAATGTATAAATAATACCTATATTTTTACTGAGAAATACATACGAATATCTTATGACTATACATTTTCTCCTAGCAGGGGGAATCTGTAAGTCTGTGCTTACGCCCACTATTTTTCGTTATACTAGCTTTATCTAAAATATCAATTTTTTTTGAAATATACAGATACAAAAAATATGAACAAAACTGTAAAAATACTGCTGAGAGATTTCAAGAAGCAAGATAATCATCATTGGAGTGACAGTAATGCTTAGTGTCTGTAGCGTTAGCAGTCTACCCTTTGACTAAAAAACTTGCCAAACAATTCAACGCCATCGATAAGCCAGATATCGCAGTTAATGCAATCTTATTCAAGCTGAATATTTACAAAGTTCTCACGAAACGAACAGAATATTAATTAAACAAATTATGAGTACAAATTCATCACAAGTAAACACATCTGCGGTGCAAGCAGGGGGCCAACTTAGCTTCTTTGAAAAATATCTCACTGTTTGGGTAGCTTTGTGTATCCTCACAGGTATTGCACTAGGGAAAATATTTCCTGGTGTTGCCAGTGCATTAGATGCTATGAGCATTTATCAAGTATCCATACCCATTGCGATCTGTTTATTTTTTATGATGTATCCCATCATGGTAAAAATAGACTTTACCCAAACCAGAAATGCAGCTCGCGCTCCCAGACCTGTAATCTTAACATTAGTAGTCAACTGGGTAATTAAACCTTTTACCATGGTAGCGTTTGCGCAAATTTTCCTCGGTTGGTTATTCCGTCCACTATTAACAGGTACAGAAATATTGCGCGGTATAGAAGTAGCATTGGCAGACTCCTACATTGCTGGAACAATATTACTTGGTATTGCACCCTGTACGGCAATGGTATTAATGTGGGGTTATCTTTCCTACAGCAACCAGGGACATACATTAGTAATGGTGGCGATTAATTCCTTGACAATGTTGTTTTTGTATGCTCCACTCGGACGGTGGTTACTATCAGCTAATAATTTAACTGTGCCTTGGGAAACTATTGTTTTATCGGTGCTAATTTATGTGGGTTTACCTCTAGCTGCTGGAATGTATAGTCGTTACTGGATTTTCAAAAATAAAGGAAAAGCATGGTTTGAGCGTAAGTTTCTCAAATATTTAAGTCCGGTTTCTACTGCTGCTTTGTTGATAACTTTAGTATTATTGTTTGCTTTTAAGGGAGAATTAATTGTAGAAAATCCTTTTCATATTTTGTTAATAGCAGTACCACTATTTCTCCAGACTAATTTTATTTTCTTGATTACTTATGTAGCAGCTTTGAAAATGAAATTACATTATGAAGATGCTGCTCCTGCTGCTTTAATTGGAGCTAGTAATCATTTTGAAGTAGCGATCGCCACTTCAGTTACTCTATTTGGTTTGAATTCTGGGGCAGCTTTAGCAACAGTAGTGGGAGTATTAATAGAAGTACCAGTAATGTTGATGTTGGTAGAATTTTGCAAACGTACAGCTTTTTGGTTTCCTCGCGAACCAGAGAAGGCAACATTAATTGACCCTCGTTGTTGTGAGACTCCATTTGTTGGAGAGTAGGGAAGTGGCTCACACGGATTATGGCACGGATACACGGATATGGAAGGGGGGGGAGTGGGGGAGTGGGGGAGTGGGGGAGTGGGGGAGTAGTCTAAGAACTTATCCCACTATTTTTAACGTCGCTTTTCGGTAAAATGTGTTCAAAAAGCTTAATTTTTCAGAACGGGCAAGATGCCAATTCCACAATAAAGCATACACTTTGATAACAGAATTCAGAAATGACAAATTTTGACCATCCTCCAAGAATTTTATTCCTATACGGGTCTCTGCGCGAACGTTCCTACAGTCGTTTGTTAGCAGAAGAAGCTGCTCGGATAATTACAGAAATGGGGGCGGAAGTGAAATTTTTTCATCCCCATGACTTACCTTTACGAGGACGAGTGGAAGATTCTCATCCAAAAGTTCAAGAGTTGCTAGAATTGAGTCAATGGTCTGAAGGTCAGGTCTGGTCTTCTCCAGAGATGCACGGTAATATTACAGGTATTCTCAAAAATCAAATTGACTGGATTCCTTTAAGTATTGGTTCAGTGCGTCCAACTCAAGGAAAAACTTTGGCAGTTATGCAAGTGAGTGGGGGTTCTCAATCTTTTAATGCAGTTAATTCCCTACGAATTTTGGGCAGATGGATGCGAATGTTTACTATTCCGAATCAGTCTTCTGTAGCGAAAGCTTATCAGGAATTTAATGAAGATGGAACTATGAAAGATTCAGCTTATCGCGATCGCGTTGTTGATGTTATGGAGGAATTATACAGGTTTACATTATTATTGCGAGATCAGGTTGATTATTTGACAGATCGTTATAGTGAGCGTAAAAAAAAGGAAGGAAATTAACTATGGAAGAAAAAACAATTCAACCGATAGCAGAAAATTTATGGTGGGTAATTCCAGATAAACTTGCGGGAGTCCGCAAACCTTTGGCAGAAGAATTGCCAGAATTACAAACATTAGGTGTGAGGTCAATAGTCTCGGTGATGGATGACCCTTCTAATCTGGAATTGTACCAACAAGCTAACTTACCTCATCTGTGGTTACCGACTAAAGGCGGCATCCCTCCAAGTCGAGAACAGGTTCAGCAATTACAGGATTTTATTGATGCTCAAAATAATCAGGGAAATGGAGTTGCGATTCATTGCACCAGTGGTAGAAGACGAACAGGTACAGCTATTGCTGCGTATTTAATTGTTTCTGGGTTAACCTACAGTGATGCCATGGAGAAAATTTTGAGTGTAAATCCAGAAATTGATTTACGAGAAGCTCAAAGTAAATTTTTGCAAGATTTTTAGCACCAACACTTATACAAAAATTTGGTTCCGGTTAGCCACCACAATCAAAAACTATTCAATTTTGGACGTTTACATTAACTGGTATTCCCGGCGCGATCGCTATTGCGTTACAATTAGGTTTACCTGCTAATTGGGTTATTGTTAGTGGTTTGATGTTGTTTGGTGTAGTGTTTACTTTTAATTCTGCGGTTCATTCCTACCTACCTGGTATTGGCATTTACAGATGATGACAAAGTAGCTTTAACTTCCCTGGCGGGAAGTCCCGCGCTCTCGGTCAGGGGAGCGGAGGGATGGGAAAGCCAGGGCCAACAGTCGGATACCTCCACAAATAAAACCTTCCTATATCCTTGACAAGCTAGGAGGTATGCATGTTATGATCAACATCAACACAGGGGGAGGACATCACCTCTGTTAAAACAGCGCTCATTTTTTTTCATAATGTAAGAATCCCGCGTTGTCGCGCTATGCGCAACGTCGGGAGTATGTCAAATTTTGGCTTCTATTATATGGCTAATTCTGGTGGTCGTCTTGCTGGTACAGTTTGATCTGGATTAGTTTATCAGATATTTGGTTTAGTCTGTTGTCTGTGGGTATCAATGTTGTTTGTGTTGGGAGCAGGTTTAGTTCCCCTGAAGTTACCCGATCCTCAACCGAGTCAAGCTATTGCTTGAAAAGCTGGTGGGGGAAATTAATCAGTTATCAGTTATCAGTTATCAGCAGGACTTATGCAGTCAAGTAGGTTGGGTAGAACGATAGTGAAACCTAACCAAATTCCAATTTGAATGGTTTTGTGTTGGGTTATTATATCAAATCCGGATAACTACTATACCCAAGTAAGTCATTGCGACTGGAACGGAGTGGAAGGAATCAATCTCGTGACACCCCTGAGATTGCTTCCTCTCGTCGCAATGACCGTGGATTTGATATTACTTTTAACTGTTGATTTGATTAGCGATCGCATATTGTCAAAATTCCTTTTTCTGAACCTATTGGAGATATAAACCCATTTCCTTCTAGTGTTGTTTCCACAATAACTTGACCTGTAGCAGTTATTCGTCTGATTACTATAGGAAGAAATCTGCGAGTATTACAATCAATTTGCACACCCATATAGAGTTCTCTCATTCCATCTTCGTCTTCCTGGTCGTATTGCTTTAATATTTCTGCTCCCCACAAATTATCGCCCAGGTATTCAATTGTGTTCGTGTTTATTGATGTTGTGGCTTTACGGTTAGCTCCTACGGGATACCATTCTACCATCCGTTGTGTTATCAGCAGACTTGCAAAAAGTTCAAACATAATTAATTCCTCAATAACTAATTAAACAGAAACCAGATTTATCTACGAAATTTCCTGATTTGAAACACAATAATCAGGGGAATAGACCCGATTTCTTCATCGGTTGCTACTCAAACCCCTCATCCACACCAATATTGTAGTTGTGTTCTTGAATTAGGGTTATATATAGATGTCAGACCAGTAAAGTTTTGACTTTCTCCGAACTGATTCTGAAGTTGTTTAGTTGTCGGTTTCTGATAAATTTCTCCTTGTTTCATTACAAACAATATTATGACTATAACTCCCGATATATATCGTAACAGTAAATCACTACTTTTGCAAACAATTATTTAGGCTAATGTTAGAGAATAAACTTATTGTCCACTTTTGTCATCTATTTACCGCATACCGCTCCAAAACAAAATCCCACAAACGATGCGCCATCTCTAATTTACTACAAGAGGGAATATCTAACTGCCTACCTTCTGCATCCAGAAAAATTCCCTGATTTGTATTACTGCCAAAACCCGCACCTTCGCGATCGATAGGGTTAGCAACAATAGCATCTAAATTTTTAACTCGTAATTTCTCCAAAGCAGGCGCAACAATATCTCCAGTCTGTGCAGCAAAACCAATTAAGTATTGATGAGACTGCTTTAATTTTCCTAACTCCGCCACAATATCCGGTACTGGTGTCAAAGGTAATGAATTTGGTAGCGATCGCTTGGGCAATTTCTCACTACTATATTCAGCTTCAAACTTTTTTACTCATAATATTCCGCTATTTGACAATTTTTTCAGGATTTGAAAATTTGTAGTTTTAAGTTTATGAACCCAAAGTGGCACTAAATTTCGGTTTTGCTGAACCAAGGGATGAATTTTTGTACTTCCTCTTTCTCTATAACTCCTCCCACACTCCCCACACTCCCCACACCCCCCACACCCACAAATTCATCCCGCACTCTATGTAACGCCTAAATTTCAGAACCTCTAGCTTCTTCAGCTTGAATGGTGTCAGGTGTTAAATGTCGCCATCTAAACCTTTGAGAAAATTGATGTGATTTCCCTTCCACAATATCTGCTGCTATTTCCCCTAATAAAGGTGCCATTTTAAATCCATGACCACTGCCACCACTACTCACAGAAAGACCTTTAATTTCTGGATGGTTATCTATCCAGAAGTGTCCGTCAAGGGTATCAGTATATAAACATCTACGAGTATACACCAAAGGTGCATCTACCAATTCCGGGAAAGTTATCTTCAGAAAAGACCGCATCTTTTCTACCTCATCATCCTTAATTCGGCGATCGCTATTTTCGGGATGAAGAGGTACACCACTAGAATGTTTAGCTATCTTGACAACACCATATTTAGGCAAAAAAGGAAAACCATACCAACCAGAATTAGAAATATCGGCTGCAAAAACACTCAAATATGGCGACGAAAAGTATTTAGGGTTTTGAGGTTTTAACCAAAAAACAGGATGACCAGTCGTTTTCATGTAAGGTTGTAGTTCTGGCAAAAGATAGGGAGTATTCGCACCTGCTGCTACCAGCGCATGACCGCATTGAAAAGTATTTCCCTCTCTAGTTTTGACTCCTTGTAGCTTCCCGTTTTCTATAATAAAACTTTCTGCGGTTTGCCCTTGGTAAATTTCAACACCTAAAGAACAAGCATACTCAGTTAGTTTTTCTACTACCAGTGAAGATTCTACATAACCTGCTTTCGGATTAAAATTAGCATCTATGTAAACCGAGTTATTCACCATTGGAAAACGTTCTTTAATACTTGCAGCATTCATTCTATCTGGAGAATAACCACTTTCAACGAGATTTTGGTAACTAAATTTTTCAAAGCTGTGGCGATCGCTTTCTATTTTATCTTTACACAACATTAAAAAACCTACTTCGTGATATAATTCCTCCCCAAAAAAATCATTCCATTCTTTCCAGCGGTCAATACATATTTCTGCCATGCGGAAATATTCTTTATCAGTACCATATTCCATACGGACAACTTTAGTAATATCAGTAGAAGCTGCTAGATGATGGGGAATGGTATCTGGGTTAATAACTGCCACTTTATACTTTCTTTTGGCTAATTCTACAACAGCAGTAATACCAAAGATGCCGCTACCTACAATTAGAAAATCATATTTTGTATTGGGATTTTTCATTAGTTTCTATAAACTTAAAGATATCTGGATTTTCAACTGATTCTGTTGGAAATATCAATTGTATAATTTTTCTATGTTTGGAATTCAATCAAATTAACTTAAAAATTTCTCCCTCTACTCGATCATTTTTTATGTCAGCTTACGAAAGTTATAGGATATTTTTCTATTTTATCAATATCTAAAAAAAACTTTTTAAAATCCGTTGTTTCTGTAACCTGAAAAAATCTACCTAATTGTTTCATTACAAAATCTGGCGTTGCTGATTCTGGATATGATTTTGCCCCCCTAGCCCCCCAAAATTGGGGGGAATAAAACTCTAAAAGTCCCCCAAAATTGGGGGATGCGCGGGGGCTTGACCAGAATCAAACATATGTAGATAATCGTAGGTTTCTCAGAATGGATACCAAAAGACGTAGTGCCATAGACAATTTTTTTAAAATGTTTTAATTATTCTCGACTTCCAAAATATGAATTTGTGTACTATATTAACTTGGACTGGTTCCATAAAAACTATCTAAACAGCTTAAATTCAAGCGAAAAAAATCTATGGTGAATCTCTCTTTAGAAACAATCAGGGCAAAATTTAGGAGAATATTAATATATGGTATTGGAGTTAAACTTCTTGGATATTATGAAAAGTTAATTCCTAAATATTCCTTGATTGGTGATACAGCATTTTTTGATTCTAAACAATTTGACTGGACCACTGAGGTAGAAGCAAATTGGGTATTGATTCGGAAAGAATTAGATGAACTCCTCAAATACCGAGATAGTTTACCAAATTTCCAAGACATTTCTCCAGACCAAGCTGATTATACTAGCCCTGATGATTTGTGGAAAACATTTTTTATGTATGGGTATGGTATTAAATCAGAAAAAAATTGTCAAAGATGCCCAGAAACAACTCGTTTAATTGAAAAAATTCCGGGGATGAAAACAGCATTCTTTTCTATTTTATTACCTGGTAAACATATTCCCGAACATCGAGGTCCCTACAAAGGAGTTGTTCGTTATTTATTGGCATTAAAAGTACCTGAACCAAAAGAAAAATGTCGCATTCGGGTGGGTGATGAAACCCGTCATTGGGAAGAAGGAAAAAGTATGATGTTTGATGATTCTTTTCCCCATGAAGCTTGGAATGAAACTGATGGTGTCCGTGCAGTTTTATTCTTAGACATAATGAGACCAATGCGTTTTCCACTTTCAGTTTTTAATGAATTATTTATGAAGTTAATCGCAATTTCTCCTTATATTCAAGATGCCAATATTAATCAGAAAAATTGGGCAGACCGTTTAGAAAAATTGTTTGCACAGGAACGTGAAAAAGAGAAAGTTTAAAGTTGAAGAAGGAAGAAGGAAGAAGGAAGAAGGAAGAAGGAAAAATATTGTGTTGTCTGAGTTTTAAGCTCTCGATATCCCCTAACCTTTCCTTCGACTGCCATAAACTAAACCACTCATTTCAGTTATCAGTTATCAGTACCTCTAGTTAAATTCAGAAACTTGAAATATTGAACTTTATTTTTTCTTGGTTGATTGGATATGGCGAGGAGACCTTGCCATCGCTTTTTCATCCCCTTGTAGAGCGGTAGCTCGCGGCGCAGCCAAGGGAAGGCTATTGACCTTATTTGTTTGTCAAACTGAGCAAGACAAATTTGCCTAACTATTCTGTTACTACGGTAAGAATTTTTATTTTCTTCCAAACCAATAATAGGCATAATAGCTATAATTTTACTTTATTATTGATTGATGCCCTCAACTAAATTATAAACTCGATAGTATTTTTTTAAAATTCAGAGGTTAAGTAAGGCGATCGCTATTTTTTTTCTAGAGGTAAACTTTAAATTTTCAGCTCTTTTATACTAATAATTACTAATAATATTTACCTAAAAATTGTGGTCTAAAGCCTCCCCTTTTAAGGGGATAAAAAAATAACATATTCTTTATGTCAAGCCTCTTTATTGCAGAGGTACTGATAACTGATAACTGATAACTGAAATGGCTCCCATTTTTGTTATAGATAAAAAGTGTTTTGTATCTCAAATAACAAAAAATTAATGAGAAATTATTCATATATTTTAGGTAACTTATACTTAAGTTTATTTAATTAAAAACAAAACTAAAAAAATATATTTGGAGAGAGTAGTGGGTTACGATTTTGACGCAATAATTATTGGCAGTGGTGCAGGGGGAGGAACAATTGCCCATACTCTAGCAAAAGCTGGTAAACGAGTTCTCCTAGTGGAACGTGGCCCTAGATTTAGTGATGTTGAAGCTTTTCAAGATGAGCAACGAATGCTGATTAATAAGGAAGCTTTTGACGATCGCCAAATTCAAGTAAATGGACGTAGCGCTCAACTTCACATTGCAGGAATATTAGGTGGTGGTACATCTCTATATGGAGGGGTACTCATGCGCCCAAGTCCCTATGATTTCCATCCTGGTAAATTTTATGACCAATGGCTACCCCGTCATCTATGGGATTGGCCAATCGCCTATGATGATATGGCTCCCTACTTCGACCAGGCAGAAGCTTTATTTAATGTCGCCGGAGATAAACCACACAAAATGCTGAATATTGGTACGCCAAGTAATGGTTATCCGGCCACAGTTCCACCACTCGAACCAATTAACCAACAATTAGAAAAAGGTATAAAAGCTGCGGGACTAACTCCATTTCATCTTGCCTTCGGTATAAACTTCGATACTTGTCTACGTTGTTCTAAATGTCCTGGTTTCTACTGTCCCAATGAATCTCGTGCTTCTACAGTGATGCGTACTATTGATCAGGCAACTCTTAATTATAACCTCAAAGTTCAAACTCTGACAGAAGCAGAATATTTGGTTACTAATACCAGTCAAAAAGTTACTGCTATTCGCCTTCATTGTCGCAAAACTGGCAAAGTGGAGGAACTCACTGCCAAAATTTATATTCTGTCTGCTGGAGCATTGGGTAGTCCAGTTATTCTGATGAAATCTGGTTTAACAGGGCGTAGCGGACAACTAGGACGGAATTATATGTATCATTGTGGTGCTTTAGTGGCGGGATTATTCAAACAATCTACTGGTGGGGCGGATAAATTTATTAAACAGTTAGGGTTTACAGACCTCTATCTTGGTTCTAAAGAATTTCCACATAAGTTAGGGTTAGCTCAAACTGTACCTATTCCCGGACTTCTTTCTCTACAAGAAAATTTTCCTGTGCCAATTCCTCAACCCATTGCCGAATTTCTGTTGAAGCGGATGTTAGTAATAACTGGTATTGTAGAAGATTTACCCCAAGAGGAAAATCGGATAGAAGTTGGTAAGGATGGGAAAATTCGTCTGTTCCACAAATTTCATTCCTATGATGTTTTCCGTTCTCGGTATTACATGACTAAGTTAAAGCAGGTATTTCGGTCAGCAGGAGCGGTATTATGTTTTGGGGCGATGGGACATAAAGATGATATTCATACGTCTCATCAGGTAGGTACAACTCGCTTTGGTAAAGATCCAAATACATCTGTGCTTGATGAAGACTGTCGTTTACATGACCATGAAAATGTCTTTGTTGTAGATGGTGGTTTTATGCCGAATGCTTTGGGTGTTAGTCCAGCTCTGACTATTGCAGCTAATGCTCTGAGAGTTGCAGATACTATATTACAAAAAGCCATAATTTGAGAACGGAATATAAAGAAGGTATTATATCATGTTTGGATAATTACTTATATTGACATCCTCCCGACGTTGCGCATGGCGCGACAACGCGGGATTCCTAAACCTCGCGGCTCAGGACTTTCTGCTTCCTCTTGACAGAGGAGCTGCGCTAACGTAGCACCTGCCTCCGAGGCCAAGCCTCTTTCTGGTCTTACGGTCGCTCCACAGACTGACACTACTAGCCCAGCAGCCTAATCCTATTTAGGATAGCATACTATGTGTAAAAACCGCAAGATTGATTGGTTTTTCCTGCGGAATGCTGCGCAAACATCCCGACGCTCCCCTTCGGGAGAGCGCGGGTCTTCAACCAAACGTTGAGATAAAATTTTTGTTTGTAGTTGGGCTTGAGCCTCTAAAATACTTACTATTAGGGCTAGAGCAAAACTACGAGCCTAATTATAACTGTTCTACCGAACATGATATTAGTTATTCTGGTGTTTCAGCTAAAATAGTGCATTAGCTTTTTTCGTATAGTTCTTGTTTATATCAAATCCGTTTAATTCGGCACGTAAAAAATGTTCCATCTTCAACAATTACCAAATATTTCTCGATCGCCCCATCTCCCTACCTCTCCATCTCCCCACACTTCCCACACTTCCCACACTCCTCATCATAAGAATCTAATTACACAGATGCTACCGAATTTTATATTATAGCAAGATTTGAGCGTTTTTTTTCTAATGTAACATTTAAGGTGTGTAGGTCAACTACAAGAGCGATCGCGCTATGAGAAAGGCTGGCCGTTTTGGAAGAGGGCGACATCGGTAACGCGGGCGTACTCAACATAGTCCACATAAAGCATATTTACAATCTGACCATATCCATTAGGGACTCTAAGTTCGGTCATGGCCAGCCCAAGATTTCGATTGGCGACCTTCGAGAACGACCAGACAGCGGTCGGCGGTGTAAGTGTCCATGACAACAAAAATAGGTCACAGGGTACACTGGGGTCGTTCTTGCACTTACCATTGTAGTTATTGAACTTGGCGAACTGATCCTCCTTCATCTTGTCGAAATCAGTCGTATTGGAGTACTGGTCAAACACCCGCAGTTCACCCACGGCTGGGTCAGAGGCATCCCAATCCCGGTATACCCAGAACCCCGGCCTGCGATTCTTCACCGCATAATTCCCATCTACCAGTACAAGAAGGGCAGGACCATTTTTTACATACTCATTCAATGTCACATCGGCCAAGCGTTTCCCCCCTGGTATTGTCTTTACTAGCCAGGGGCCGAGGGCAGTTTCGATTTGATTTGCCAACTGGACATAGGTGTTGTCGTCGATATTGTCGAAATGTGAAAACTTCAAAATCGCCAGCTCCCGATGTCCTTCATTTGCGAAACGCTTGATGTCGTCCAACACTTCTGACAAATCGGGTCCTGTTATCGGTCCGTGGTGGATGACAAACTTGCTGCCAGTCCACTTGGGTCGCAGGTCGAACCAGCGCACGCCGTAGCTGAGTTGGCCGTAGATCGACAGATTCTGGGTCTTGCCGAGGATGGCTATACCGTACAGGTACATCCCTGAATCGTGAGAAGCGGGAAGCACGAGGCCAGATAAGGGTATGTTGCCTAGCGTTTCAAGACGATCCTGCATCCACGACGCACGGTTCGTCAGGATCGAAGTCGAGTACCAGAGTCCGAATAGGGCTGTTTCAGTGGGGTGAACCTGGATCGACATATCGTTTGCCACGGCCACAGAGGGATTTAGGCCATCATCGTACTCAACCCCATCATTATTCCACGAAATACTCTTCCCATTAACGCGCCCAACACGCTGCATCAATTTATTATCCGAAACCCAGGTCACGATTGCATCTCCGCCATTGGTCAATGCGACGCTGGGACTCGCTCCCGAGCCGAACTGTTGACTGCTCCCGAAATCGATATTATTGCCGTTGACCTGGCCGACATGGTACCAGACCGTAGATTGACTCTGGGATTTGTGAACCTCGACTACGACACCACTATTGTTGAGTGCAACTTGCGGTGTCGAGCCGCTATCGTAGTCATAGCTTGGGCCCCAATCGACGTTGTTCCCGTTTACCCGCCCGACGTGGTAGTAGAGCTTGTTGCTCAAGGAAGACTGCGTCTTGTGGACTTCGACCACGATATTGTTGTCGTTGAGCGCAACCGCCGGTTCTATGCCGCTGTCGTAGTCTCTTGAGCCGCCCCAGTTGACTTGATTTCCTTCAATTCTCCCGACGCGGTAGTAGAGCGTGGAGCCAAGTTGGTTCTTGTGAACTTCAACAGCTACGTTTGTCCCATTTATAGCGCAGCGGGGTGTGGTACCGTTATCGTACTGGGTACTCGGTCCCCAGTTGACAGTGGCTTTCTTCAAGGTCCCAACGCGATAGTAAAGACTGAAGCCTGCCTCGTTCTTGTGAACTTCGAGGGCAGTACCATTCTTGTTGAGTGCGACAGCTGGCATACTACCTGTGTCATATTGCAAAGCTAATCCAAAGAAGACATCTCTCATTGTGATTTCTTATTGATCAAAATAAATTAATGTACTTTACAGCGCTTTTCAAATTGATGAACCACATCTTCACAAGCAAAAGGTTGTAGGGACGTTCCATGGAACGTCCTATAGTCTACCCAAATGAAAATTGCTGTATGTCTAATAATATCTTTTCTTAATATAGAATTTGGTTATACAATACTATCTTTAATAATTCTATATAGATAGAAAGTCACCGGCTTATGGGCGAGGCTTGAAACCCAATTTTCTGGTAAATATCTGAAATAATCACCAAAAATACACTATAGCAATATGATTTTAGTTGTGAGATATTGGAAATTTTTAGGCAACAGCTCCGAAAGGCAACAGGCAACAAAGAAGAAGAAAAAAACGTATCATATGAATGTAATAATTGCTATACTCTGTACTTTTAAGGAACACTTCAATTCTCACAACTGATTCCTGATTGCTATATATTCTATGGGAAAATATTGCTCCCGTGCTAGGTTTTTACTCCCAATCTACCATTACTATGCAGGATTACCAATTTTCTGTTAGTTAAATTACTCTGATATTTCAACACCAACTTGCACCTTCATTTCAACTGGTTGCTGTTGAGACTGTTTCAATAATTTGCCTGTAGTGGTATTTGAAACATCTTCTTGTTTTGAACTCCTCAATTTCAACTTCTCAGCTAATACATCCCGTTGATTAATCAGATAAATACTAACTAAAGTTAAACCCACTCCCACTGACTGTAGCGGACTTAAAACTTCTCCTAAAAAGAAATTACCAAACAATAAAGCAAAAATTGGAGTTAGAAAAGTTAAAGCACTTAAACTGGTAAGATTTCCAGAAGAAGCAAAATAAAAGAATAAACCATAGGCGATCGCGCTGCCGAAAATAGTCGCATAACCCATCGCTATCCAACCATACCCATCAATATTTACCCACTGTCCAGACTCAAACCCTGCTGAAATAGCAAGTAATGGAACACCACCTAAAATCAAATGCCAACCAGTTGCCATAACTGGGTCACTATATTTGCAAACCCAACGCACTAATACTGTTCCTACTGCCATAGATAGAGATGCTAATAACATTAACCATTCTCCACTTTGAAACAGTGCATCTATTCCCAGAGACGCTTCTATTGTTTCTGGATGCAGCAAACTCCCGATCCATTCATCAGGCAAACCAATTAAACTAATACCAAAAACACCAATACCTAACCCCAACCAACCCCAAAATCTAATTCTCTCTTGAAATAACCACAATGATAAAATAGCGACTGCCAGAGGTTGGGAGTCAATCATCACCGAACCCAAACCAGCACCAGTTCTGACTAACCCTTGAGCCAAAAACCCCTGAAACAAAGCACCATCTACTAAGGCAAATAATAAAATCCACAACCAAGCTATTTTTCCTTGTGGTTGAGGTCTTCCCTGAATCATTCCTACCAGTAACAATAATATACCTGCTGGCAATATACGCATTGCTGCCATAAAGAATGGTGTTGTCTGAGGAATAACACCTTTCATCGCTACCATTGCAGTTCCCCAGAAGAAAAAGGGAGCAATTAGTAAAAGTGGTGCAAAAGGGAGTTTTGAGTGAGTCAGTTTTAGCTGCATAGTCATTTCAGTTATCAGTTATCAGTCATCAGTTATCAGTACCGACCGCTGTTTGCGCAGCATTCCGCAGGAAAGTCAGAGGCACCGAAATACTGAAGTTTAATTTTTTCTTCCCCTTGTAGAGCGACAGCTAGTGGCACAGCTAAGGGGAGGCTGTTGACCCTATTTTTTGGTCATTATTTTATATAAAATTAAAATGTTATTTACAAATTGTAACATTTTTTCATAGAAGTATCCATTATTAAATTTATTGAATTAATAATAAAGCAAAATTTCAAAATATTCATTAAATATTATCTGAATTGACAATTTAAGTTTAATATGTTAATAAATAAATTCCAATAATTTGTGCTATAATTAAATTTGACTTTTGACTGAATAAAAGTATGATTTGGCCATTTAAGCCTCGGTATCGTAAACAAATTGCCCGAATTGAAATTAATGGTGTTATCGCGAGCGACACCAGAAAAAGAGTTTTAGAAGCACTGAAAACGGTAGAAGAAAGAAAATTCCCTGGTCTGTTACTGAGAATTGATAGTCCAGGAGGTACTGTTGCTGACTCTCACGAAATTTACAATGCCCTGAAAAATTTGCAAGATAAAGTCAAAATTGTATCTAGCTTCGGCAATATTTCAGCCTCTGGGGGTGTGTATATAGGCATGGGTTCTCAACATATTGTGTCTAATCCTGGGACAATTACAGGTAGTATTGGGGTGATTTTGCGGGGCAACAATATAGAGCGTCTTTTGGAAAGGGTAGGGGTTTCTTTTAAAGTAGTAAAATCTGGCCCATACAAAGATATATTGGCCTTCGACCGAGAAATGACAGACCCAGAAAAGCAAATTCTCCAAGACTTGATTGATAATAGTTATCAGCAGTTTGTCAAAATAGTGGCTGAGGCGCGAAATTTAGCTTTAGAAACTGTTAGAAGTTTTGCAGATGGCCGAATTTTTACAGGAGAACAGGCATTAGAATTAGGTGTGGTTGACCGTTTAGGTACTGAAGAAGATGCCCGTAAATGGCTTTGTGAACTGGTCAAATTAGACCCAGAGAAGACCGAAAGTTGTACCCTCGAAAAACCAAAATCTTTAGTAAGTCGAGTTTTGGGCAATAATCAGGTATCATCAAAACTATCGGCAGCTCAAAGCTGGGTAGAATTTGAAACCTCTACTAATGGTTTACCTTTGTGGCTGTATCGACCTTAAATTCAAATAATAAAATTGTTGATTTGGAGGACTTTGGCGTGGTGTGGCGAGTTCAAGCAATTCGTGGGGCAACTACTGTCTCAGAAAACTCAAAAGAAGCCATTCAAGAGGCAGTAACGGAACTATTAGATGAACTAGAAGACCATAATCAAATAGATCCAGGCCAAATTATTAGTACGACTTTCTCTGTAACTCGTGACTTAGATGCTATTTTCCCTGCTGCGATCGCTCGCCAACGTCCCAACTGGAATAATGTACCTTTATTAGATGTGCAGCAGATGCACGTTGAAGGTAGTTTAGAACGTTGTATCAGATTTTTGATTCATGTGAATATGCCAGAAAATCAGGCCCAAAAAATTGTTCATACCTATTTGCGAGGGGCAAAAAATTTGAGACCTGACTGGCAGAAGGCAGAAAAAAGATAGCAATAGTCTGTTAAGGTTTTTTGCTACACAACGTTACATAAATGCAAATTATTAAGACCGACTATACCCAATAGACATCTCTAGAAAAGAGGGAATAGGTGAGTAGGGGGAAAGAATTGATTTATATAGTGTGATAATTGATTTGATTTTTTATGACCGGAGATATCTAATATACTCAAGGGTTACTTGAGCTGCTTAGTTTCACTAGACTCAATTTTTTTGATAACCTTTTAAGAAAATAAGCTAGAGTTATTTATAATTATCAGTCTAAATTTTTATTATATGAGAGCGCCATTTTTTGCAAATATTATTATATCTACCCTTATTGCCATAGTCGCTTGGCTCTGGAATAGCCCTGCTTTGGCCGCAATTCCAGTCCAGCTATACGACCTGGAATACAAAGAATGTCCAGCTAGCTTAGAAAAAGGAATGATTTCCAGTGGCTCTAGTATGACAGCTAACTGTTTTATTATCGGTGGTAAAGCCAAAAATGCTTCTGATAAAACTTTATATGATGCTGATGTGTATGGACGTATTTATGATGCTGATAACAATAATGTTATGCAAAATCGTACCAGACTTGGGTCAATTGAAGAAGTCCCCCCAGGTGTCACTGATTTTGAAATCAGAGTTTCCATACCAGCAAATCTGCCTACTCCATTGAAACTTAAACAGTTTAAATCATCTGGCTTTTCTCATAAAGTTCGATGGCAAACTATAGAAGAATTTGATGGGTTTTAATTATTGAAGGCAGGTTGAGTTTTAATAAGAATTAATATCTTTTTTCAATCTGCCTCAAAGTTTTTTTTAAATGAGAGAAAACTATTTGATAGATACTAATAAGGCACCAAGCCATTTAGTAATCCAGTTAAAATTTGAGCAACAAACTGGAGAGCAAATATAGCGATTATGGGAGAAAAGTCTATCCCTCCCAAGGGTGGAATAATAGAACGAAATATATTTAGATAAGGATCTGTCAACTGACTCAATACAGAAAATGGTGGATCGTACCAGTTAATATTAGGAAACCAACTTAATAAGATCCTAATGAACATTAAAATTAAATATATTTGTACAAATGTTCCTAAAGTTTGGGCTAATAGTCCTATGGAGGCATTCATAAGTTTTATTATTCTGATACTACAAGAAATTATATAGATTTTAAGGTATAGTTTAGCACAGTTTTGTGTAGCTAACCTCTCATTATAAGTTATCTCTAAAATCTATTCCATAACAATTAATAATTTGAGGATTCTTCAGAGAGCGATCGCCCAGTCTTTGCCAAGTTTCCATTAACACCATTTATTTGTTGGCGCACTTCATCAATTGCTTGATTCAACTGGGCTATTTTACCTTCCAAACTTTGACGAGTCTCTTCTATAATTTCTGATTCTTTTATGGCTTTTTGTTTTTCAGTATCTTCTTGAGTCTCTAATAAATTTTCTGCTTCATCTGCATCATTAGACACCCTTGCTCCTACTAAAATTCCCAATAATCCACCGACCAGGCCACCGACTGCTGCTCCTGCAATCAAACCACTTGCAAAACCATCTCTATTACTCATATTTAGCAAATAGCTAATCATTTATATTAACTTCTATCTTCAAAAATAGCATATTTTTAATAGAATCTCAATAATCAATTAATTTTGATTTGCTTCAAGTGGCCAGTAAGATCAAATCCGGTATTATTTATATAGTTGGGAGTAGGATACCCACCCCTAGCACCTCCCCCTCCTGGGAGGGGAAGAGGGGAGTAGGGGAGTAGGGGAGTAGGGGAGATGAAATATTGAAGTAATTATAGAATTATAAACAGATATTAAACATCTCCTCCAAAAGAGGGAGTAGAGGGAAAGAACTGATAAATAAGAGTGCGATAATTGATTTGATTTTTTATCAAAATAATTGGGTCGCGCAACCCCACCTTTTAAGGCGAAATATTTTTGGAGAGTTGCTCAAATACCCTACTTCCCCTCCTGGGAGGGGGAAAGGCTAGAGGTAGGTTAACTTCTGACTTTTGACTTCGTTAATAGTTGGAGATGTCTATGACATAACCAGATTCTATATGCAACCCCACCGGATTTGATATAACTAGGGCTTGCTGATTAAATATCAAAGCATTGACAGATAAGGGTTGTAGAATTTTTTGTCTAAAAAAGTGTCAGCTTTTCGGTGGAAAGAGCTGCAAAAAGCTAATATAAAAAGCTAATATTTTGGGACGATTATGGCAGAAAAATCAAGGGACAGTTTTTCCGACTACCTCCTCTATAATTCCCATTTATCCTGACTTCCCCTCCACCGGAGGAGCCCGCGGGTGGGTTGACTCCTGAGGACTGACTCCTACCCCTACCCCTACCACTCATACTTTCCATACACAAACCCTAACTAAGTACCAAAAGTTCGATCGCCAGCATCGCCAAGACCTGGTATAATGTAGCCGACATCATTAACAACCTCGTCAATAGTTGCTGTATAGATAACCAAGTTAGGATAAGTGGTACTTAACTTTTGTAGAGCAGGAGGAGCTGCTACTACAGAAATTATTCTGACTGAAGCAACATCAACCCCACGCTCAGTTAATTCAGTCATCGCCTGCATAATTGTGCCACCAGTAGCTAACATTGGGTCGCAAATCAAAACCTTAACACTAGGGGGAAACTGGGGAGGTAGTTTATTCAAATAACAGCTAGGTTCGAGAGTTTCTTCATTTCTAACTATTCCCAGATGATAGATGGATGCCAATGGTAAAACAGTTTGCGCTCCTTCTAATAATCCTAGACCAGCTCGGAGAATTGGTATTACTACGACAGGGATTTGAGGATTAACAAAAGTAGCAGGACATTCAGCTAAAGGAGTTTGTACTGTTGTTTCTATTATTGGTAACCAATCTCGAATTGCTTCATAGGTTAACCATCGACCTAATTCTGTCATTGCAGAGCGAAATAAAGCAGAGGGTGTATTTATGTCACGAGCTACACCTAACCAATGTTTTACTAAAGGATGAGGTGGGACATAAACACGAAGTTGCATAGTCATTTCAGTTATCAGTTATCAGTTATCAGTTATCAGTACCTCTAGTTACAGTCAGAGGTTTGAAATATTGAACTTTATTTCTCTTGATAGATTGGATATGACGCAGGTTTCCTCGCCACTCCTCGACCGCTTTTTTATCCCTTCGAAATGGGGAGGCTTCAGACCTTATTTTTTGGTCACGATCGCAGAATTCCAATAAAATACCAATTTATTAATCTTAAACTATTATATGAAAAGAAGGAAGAAGGAATAAAGTTTTAGTTATCTAGCAGAGAAAGAAAAAGTGGATGGGAAATAACACCCCAAGAAGTTTATAGAAATGGCGGATGATGGTGGGGTGAAAATATCAGGAATGGGCAAGATGCTCATTCCACAAAACTATTAAAATCATCCCACATTTATGCAATGGGTTTATTATACAGCGCTTTCCGTTGCCCGTGAGGTACACCCCGAAGCGTGCAAGATGCCTGCAATACAATATTTTCATCATTTACCCTGTACCTCATTTGCCAGAAATATGCTGTATCTACTGGCGTGACACGCCTAAAACTGTGTAATAGATTTTTGTTTCTAGGTGTCTTTATCTCCCCATCTCCCCATCCCCCCACATTCCCCTCCTGGGAGGGGGAGGGGCGAGGGGTGGGTCCCCATCTCCCCATCTCCCCATCTCCCCATCTCCCCATCTGATCCACTATTTTAGCTGTGTCACGCCACTATTAAACTTTGATTGACTCAAATCAAACACTATTAACATCATAAGCGCTACACTGAAATCTAGCAAATTTTCAAAGGTGTTACTATGACAATTTCTCCTGCATCTCAGTCATTAACTGACAAATTTCCTCCAATACTTGAATATGATGCAATAGTTATCGGTTCTGGTATTGGTGGTTTAGTTACAGCTACTCAACTTGCAGCTAAAGGAGGCAAGGTTATAGTATTAGAAAGTTATACTATTCCTGGTGGTAGTTCCGGTTACTTTGAAAGGGAGGGATACACATTTGATGTTGGTGCATCAATGATATTTGGTTTTGGCAAAAAAGGTACAACAAATTTACTGACTCGTGCTTTAGATGCGGTAAATGTTAACATAGAAACAATTCCTGACCCTGTACAAATACATTATCATTTACCAGATAATTTAGAGTTAAAAGTTTACCAAGAATATGAAAAGTTTCTCAAAGAATTAACTCAAATATTTCCCCATGAAAAAAAAGGAATTCGTCAATTTTATGATGAATGTTGGAAAGTCTTTAATTATCTGAATTCTATGGAGTTACTATCTTTAGAAGAATTAAAATATCTTTCCAAATCATTTTTTCAAAATCCTGGTTCTTGTCTGGGTTTATTGAAGTATTTGCCTCAAAATGTAGGTGATGTTGCACGTCGATATATTAGCGATACAAAATTATTAAAGTTTATTGATATGGAATGTTATTGTTGGTCAGTAGTGCCAGCAGATTTAACTCCAATGATTAATGCCGGAATGGTGTTTTCCGACCGGCATTATGGTGGTATTAATTATCCTAAAGGTGGTGTGGGTAAAATTTCTCAAAAATTGGTAGAAGGTTTGGAGAAAACAGGGGGAGAAATTAGATATAAATCTCGGGTTCAAAAAATTATTATTGAAAATGGAAAAGCGGTAGGAGTGAAGTTAACTAATGGAAAGGTTTATCGAGGTAAACGGGTTATTTCTAATGCGACGAGATGGGATACTTTTGGTAAATTAATTCCAGCAGAAAATATACCGCCAAGTGAGAAAAAATGGCGCAGTAATTATCAAAAGTCACCAAGTTTTTTAAGTTTACATTTAGGAGTTGAAGCTTCTGTATTTCCAGAAGGTACAGAATGTCATCATATTCTCTTAGAAAATTGGGAGAAAATGGAGGAATCAGAAGGTACAATTTTTGTCTCTATTCCTACACTTTTAGACCCAGGTTTAGCGCCAGAAGGTTATCATATAGTTCATAGTTTTACACCTTGTTATATAGAAGATTGGCAAGGATTAAGTATCAAAGAATATGAAGCAAAAAAAGAGGAAGCTGCGGGGAGAGTTATTGATAGATTAGAAAATATTTTTCCTGGTTTAGATGCTGGTTTAGATTATATGGAAGTAGGAACAGCTCGTTCCCATCAAAGATTTTTAAATCGTGAAGATGGTACTTATGGACCTATTCCTCGTCGTAAATTACAAGGTCTATTAGCAATGCCATTTAATCGTACTGCAATACCTGGTTTATATTGTGTTGGAGATAGTACATTTCCTGGTCAAGGTTTAAATGCTGTGGCATTTTCTGGTTTCGCTTGTGCTCATAAAGTTGCTGTTGATTTAGGATTAAAAAAGGGAAGAATTCAATAATTAATAATTAATAATTAATAATTAATAATTAATAATTATCTCTCCTTGAAAAGAAGAGGATTGACTAATCATGAAAATTTTTCTTTATTATCCCCTTAAAAGGAGAGGCTTTAAACCTAAATTATTCGGTAAACATCAGAATAATTAAGACGAACTGATTCATAATTATTAAAAAGGTGATTCAGTCTGTATTAAACATCTGGTTATAATCAAAAATAAAATCAATTATCGCACAGAAATTATCAGGTAAGCATTTCCTGCGGAATGCTGCGCAAACAGCTATTAGCTTTCAGCTCTCAGCAACAAGACTCTCTCTTTAAAAGACAGTGTTTAAATTAATATAGATTTTAAGGGCAAGGGAGCAAACTTTTCTAGTAGGATAATTAATAAAGCTTTGATCGTAAACTAAAAACAATAGCTGATAGCTGATAGCTGACGGCTGAATGCTTACATTATCAGTTATTTCTCCCTACTCCCTACTCCCTCTTTTTCAGAGGTATCTATTAATTATTATTTAATAATTGAAGTGTCACCCAGGTATAGCGGTAAGCATTTCCTACGGAATGCTGCGAAACAGCTATTAGCAGTCAGCTCTTCGGTGCGGAATGCGCTCGCATTCAACAATAAAAATGAATGAAGTAAAAATTTGTTTAACTTATACTACATTTTCTACCCATAAATTGAAGCACCAGAAAGACTTGTTTTGAGTTTTTAACCCATACAATTCAAGCTAATGAAGCTGATAGCTGATAGCTGACGGCTGAATGCTTACGTATAGCGTGATTTTTGGTAATTAGTATAAGAAGAAAAATCCTTGTATTTTTATGGAACTTCTATGGTCTACCAAGGGTGTAAATTCTATAATATCTACTCCCTATTCCCTACTCTTTTTTCCCTGGTTTCTACTGCCAAAATGTACCCGATCGACGAGGAAACTGCTATATGTTTAATCGCCTCAATTTAAGTACAGTTAAAATTATTGCAGTGGTAGGATTAATGCTCTTAGGATTAATTTCTACATTGGCGATATCCAGTTTTATTAAAACTACCAATATAATCAAAAATCAATCTATTGATTCTCAATTTGTAATTCATAAATCTCCCCAACAAATAATTAAAAATAAATGGATAATTAGCTCTGCTCAAGCTAGGGAATTAGTTGCACAAGGAGCAACAATTTTAGATGCTCGTTCTTGTAAAATATTTAATGTTCAACGTTTGTTAAATGCAACTTGTATAAGCTGGAAAGAATTTTCTCAGTCTCAATCTCCATTTAAAGGAAAATTACTTACAGATGACAAAATTTTGACAGAAAAATTACAAGCTATAGGAATTTTTAATCACAAACCAGTAATAGTATTTGGCAATACCATAAATGGTTGGGGAGAAGATGGCAGAATAGTTTGGATGTTACGCACTTTAGGTCATCAAAAATCCTTTTTAGTCGATGGAGGTTTTGCTGCTTTAGTTAAAGAGGGTTTTCCTACAATTAAGTTTACGAAAAATAATTCTCCACCTAGAGGAGATTTTGTTGTTAATCGGAATAAAAATTGGCATATTAGTCAGAATGAATTAAAAACAAGTTTAGAAAAAGATAATCTGATAATTATTGATACTAGAGAACCACAAGAATATGCTAGAAAAACACCCTATGGAGAACAACGTGGTGGTCATATTCCTGGAGCAATTAATCTCTATTTTAAGTATTGGTTAGATAATAATGGGATGTTATTATCGCGGGATAAAATTTTAGAAATGTTGACAGAAAAGGGAATTACAAAAGATAAAATTATTGTTACTTATTGTACGGGTGGTGTACGTTCTGCTTGGTCTACTTCTGTATTGACAGATTTGGGATTTAAGGTGAAAAATTATTCTGGTTCTATGTGGGAATGGTCAGCTAGTAGTGCAGAGATTTATCCTTTGGAAATCTCTAGAAAAGAGGGAGTAGGGAGTAGGGGAGTAGGGGAGTAGGGGAGTAGGGGAGTGAGGGAGAAATAAACATAAGAATAATTAACATTAACTGAAGAAATAAAAGTGCTTTTCGGTCAATCTAAATAAAGACAATATCTAATTTTGCCATTCAATGAATTACTCTTAATTTGGCGTTGCTGAAATGTAATGGTAAGTAGTGGTACTTAGACATTTTATGGTAAAAAAATGCCCGAAAGTAAGTCTAGGTAAGGGAATTACGTCAATTACCTAAAAATGCCTGGAACCCTTGGCAGTTAAGGATTTATACCTTTTTGACGTGAAACTCTCTACCTATATATATTTGAGGCTATTTAATTACTTTATTTTGTGTAAGTCCCAGTAGCTGAAGGTAAAATTGAAAAACTTATGTTTTGCGTTGATACTTACAGCACTTTCTAGGAAGCGTGAGGTACAGTTTTAAAATTACTCTTTTTTCCATACTCCCTCTCTTGGTGCGCATTCCCTTGCGTCTGACGCCGACGCGGGGTCGCACCGCTACTCCCTAAAGTCCTAAAATTTTGTACCTCATCAACTCCAAAACTGTTGTAATCTAAAAATCATTATCATTCAGCAACGCCCTTAATTTACCTAAATTACTGATTTCATGCTTCAAATTACCAACGCCGAAAAATTAAGCTTTTCAAACAAATTTTACTTAAACAAATAAACTTGTTAAAAATAGTTGGATAGGTTCAAAAGAAAAAAATCAATGATTAATGCTTACAGCAGTTTTCTAGTGGATGATGTAAATCTTGGGAGTAGGGAATAGGGAATAGGAAAGAGGGGATAGAAATTAATATTTAACTGTACCTCACGCTTCCTAAAAAGTGCTGTAAGTGTTTAGAGATAAAATTGAATAATATAGTGTTTTTCAAGTTACTGAGGTAAAATTGTTTTTCTTCTTTTCTATTAGTGAATAATTAAGGTTTAAAGCCTCTCCTTTAAAGGAGAAACAAGCGGTCGAGGGATGGCGAGGTCTCGGAGCCATATCCAATCGACCAAGAGAGAAAAAATTTTCCTTTTATTCAATCCTCTTCCTTTTAGGGAAAGGTAATTATCAATTATCAATTATCCATTATCAATTATTGAATTACTCCCTAAAACAAAGGAATTTTGTACGGGTGCATCTCAGTTTTGAAGAAAGCCAAAAATTTATCGCTTTTAGGGAACAGGGAATAGGCAATAGACAATAGGAAAAAAGTATTTTTGTAAATATGAGATGCGCCCTTTTTTACGTCACGCTTTTTGAGAATTGCTATATCTAATATTTAGATAAAATAATCGGCAATAATGCTGACTAATTAGCCATGTATTAAGGAAGAATTATTGTATAATAACAAAAAAAATAATTTCCCAGTAAATTTTGAATTTAATTTGGTGCTAATTATGGATGAATTAAACTTTCTAATTGAAGAGTCGCAGACAACATTAACACGTCCAGATTTTCCACCGCCACCACCATCAGAAGTTTCTCCAGAGATAATATCAGCAAACATAGATTTTCCACCGCCACCACCATCAGAAGTTTCTCCAGAGGTAATTACTCCAGTGGAAAATTTCCCAGAAACTAATGATATAGTTTTGATTAATAATCCAGGGTTAAATTTCGGTCCCCAAATTCCCTCAAATAATAACCCAACTATAGAATTTTCTGACCTTTTAGGAGGCAGCAGTTTTGAAGATGGACGAGGTATAACTACCGACGAAGAAGGCAATATTTACATTACGGGTAGTACCAATTCTATAGATTTTCCAGTAACTGCAAATGCTGTACAAAATAGTTTTGCTGGAGGTAATGAATTTGGTTCTGGCGATGCTGTTGTTGCTAAATATTCTCCTGATGGAACTCTGATTTATTCTACATATATAGGTGGAAGTGGTGATGATTTTGGTACAGATATTGAAGTAGATGAAAGTGGAGATATCTATGTCACAGGTAATACTAATTCTGTTGACTTCCCGACAGTAAATGCTCTACAAAATACTTATGGTGGCGGTGAATTTTCAGGGGATGCTTTTGTGGTTAAACTATCTGATGATGGTACTAATATTGAGTATTCTACTTATTTAGGTGGGCAAGATAACGATTTTAGTAGTGGTATTGCTTTAGATGATAATGGCAATGTTTATATAACCGGAGATACGGGTGCTTTACTCCGTTTTCCCATCGTCCCTCTTACTGGTATTGGCGACTTTCCTACTACAGAAAATGCCCTACAAAATACTTTAATTAGTGAATTTAATCGTGATGCTTTTGTCAGTAAAATATCTACCGACGGTAGTGAATTAATCTACTCAACTTTATTTGGTGGAAATGATACGGAGGTAAGTAACGATATTACTATAGATAGTAGTGGCAATGCTTACATAACTGGTGATACTCGCTCCGTTGACTTTCCTACTGAAAATGCAGTACAAAATTCTCTAGGTGGAGACCGAGATATATTCATTACCCAACTTAATAGTGACGGTAGCGACCTAATTTTTTCCACTTACTATGGTGCGGTAGATGGAGATACTGGTAATAGCATTGCCGTAGATGAAGTGGGCAACATTTATGTAGGAGGATCTTCCGGTAGTCAAATTATCGGAGGTGATGCAGTAGTACCCCCAGTTGGAGAATTTCCCACTGTTAATGCTTTGCAAGATAATTTTGGTGGGGGTGAAAGTGATGGAATTTTGATTAAAGTGAATAGCGATCGCTCTGTTGGATATGCGACTTATTTAGGTGGAGCGAATTTTGAGTCTATCGAAGGTCTTGATATTGATACGGTTGGCAATACTTATATTATTGGTAACGATAACTTTGCCGATGCTTTTGTCAGTAAAATATCTAACGATGGTGGAACGATAGAATATTCAATTTCCTTTGAGACCAACAATAATTTGGGTATATTTGGCAATGATATTGCAGTAGATGAAGTTGGTAATGCTTATATTGTTGGTTCCAGCAACTCCACTGCTTTTCCTGAATTTATTCCAGGTGGTAGTAGTACAGCGAACGATATTTTTGTTGCCAAACTAAACTCTAATAGTCAACCTCCAAATATTCCCTCTCCAAATATTCCTAGCAGTTTCAACGAAAGTCTTTACTTGCTAGAAAATTCCGCTGTAGCAGATGCTGTGGCAAATGGTGTATTTAGTAACGGGTTTGAACATTGGTTAGAATTTGGCTTTTTAGAAGGGCGATCGCCTCAGTTTGCTTTTGATGAAGAATTTTATCTGACTACTTACCCAGAAATTGCTGATGCAGTGGCAAATGGTTCCTTTATCAATGGGTTAGAACATTATATTCGGTTTGGTCAAACTGAAGGGCGTCAAGCAGTTGCTTAACTTGATAGACATAGGAGTGAAAATCAAAAATAAAATCAATTCTTATCCATAAATTATCAATTATTCCCCTCCTGGGAGGGGGAGGGGCTAGGGGTGGGTTCCCTGTTCCGGTGTTCTCTATTCTCTCTTTTGGAGGAGATGTCTAATTACAGATAGGGGTAAATTTTTTGGCGTTGCTTAAAAGAGGTATGATATTGTGTCCGGATAAGAACTCGATAGAACTCCGTGACCTTTACGCGACCAAAAAACTTTCTCTTTCTTCTTCTTTCTTTCCTCCTGACTCCTGACTCCTGACTCCTAAGTAGTTAAGATTAATATCATACACGCTCTTCACCAACACCATTTTTTGATAGTCGTGCATAGTAATAGTAAATGGGAAAGAATAACGCAAGTGCAAGGGAGCAAGATGCTCCCACTGCCATTTCCCTTGAGAAAATAATTACAATAGAGATAGGAGTGGAAATTACACACATAGATTATTTTTTGTGTCTTTTTTCAGAAATTTTCTTCCCTTTTTCCTACTTCTGCAAAAAGTCTATTCTTTTTCACCAGATGTTTAATAGACGACCATTAGACATAGGAGTGGAAATTACACACATAGATTATTTTTTGTGTTTTTTTTTCAGAAATTTTCTTCCCTTTTTCCTACTTCTGCAAAAAGTCTATTCTTTTTCACCAGATGTTTAATAGACGACCATTAGACATAGGAGTGGAAATTATACATATAGATCATTTTGTGTGTTTTTTTTCAGAAATTTTATTCCCTGTTGCCTACTTCAGTAAAAGGTCTATTTTTTTCCGCCAAATATCTATCATAGCAGTCGAAGCAAAGAGCGCGGACAGATCAAAAGCTTAAAACTCAGACAACATAATACTTTTCCTTCTTCCTTCTTCCTTCTTCCTTCTTGCTTCTTTCTTCTGCTATACAATGCACCACCACCAATTTTGTTTTTTTGCCCTAATTTTTTCTTCAAATTAATCCTACTTTTCTCAGAGCTTTTTCTGCCGCCCGTTTTTCAGCTTCTTGTTTACGATGACCTTTTCCAACACCATATAACTTTCCCTTAACCCTAACTTCAGCAGTGAATATTTTGGCATGGTCTGGACCTTCTCCATTATTAGATTCATATTTAGGATTTTCTCCAAATTTTGCCAATGCCCACTGTTGAAATTTACCTTTAGTATCTACTAAATCATTTGTTTGTACATCATTTTCTGAATCTGGAAAAATTATTTCATCTGCAACGGGTTGAAAAAGTTTTTTCACAAAAGGGCGAACTTTTTTCAAAGTTGAGTCTAGAAAAAAGGCTCCAATTATTGCTTCAAAAGTGTCACTAAGTAAAGCCGGGTTTTGACGACCTCCATCTTTTTCTGCTCCCTTACCAAGACGCATTAATTCACCTATTTCTAGTTGAGCTGCAAATTTTGCCAATTGTTTTTCATCTACTAAAAGTGAACGGAGACGAGTAAGTTCTTTAGGTTTTAAATCATATTCTTCTTTATAACGTCTATAGAGTAATTCTCCTACTAGGAAACCTAACACAGCATCCCCCAAAAATTCGAGACTTTCGTTATCTTCTTCTCCAGGATTTTCGTTTAAAAAAGAGCGATGGGTTAGAGCTTGTTTTAAAAGTTCAGGATTTTTAAATTCAGGTAGTTTCTTTGTCATTTGCCAATCTTACATTTCTTGAGATTCGTCTATATTAATCCTTCTTGTTTCAATTTAGCTAGGGCATTTTCAGCAGCAAGTTTTTCTGCCTTTTTTTTACTACAACCTTCACCTTGACCATACTTTATATTATCCACAAATACTTCAGACAAAAAAATAGGTTTATCGTCTGAACCACTACATTTATTAGATTCATATCTAGGAATTTTTTTAATTTCTTCTAATGCCCACTCTTGAAATTTAGCTTTAGTATCTACTAAATCATTGTCTGGAAAAATTATTTCATCTGCAACAGGTTGAAAAAGTTTTTTCACAAAAGGACGAACTTTCGTCAAATTTGAGTCTAGAAAAAAGGCTCCAATTATTGCTTCAAAAGTGTCACTAAGTAAAGCCGGGTTTTGACGACCTCCATCTTTTTCTGCTCCCTTACCAAGCCGCATTAATTCACCTATTTCTAGTTGAGCTGCAAATTTTGCCAATTGTTTTTCATCTACTAAAAGTGAACGGAGACGAGTAAGTTCTTTAGGTTTTAAATCATATTCTTCTTTATAACGTCTATAGAGTAATTCTCCTACTAGGAAACCTAACACAGCATCCCCCAAAAATTCGAGACTTTCGTTATCTTCTTCTCCAGGATTTTCGTTTAAAAAAGAGCGATGGGTTAGAGCTTGTTTTAAAAGTTCAGGATTTTTAAATTCAGGTAGTTTCTTTGTCATTTGCCAATCTTACATTTCTTGAGATTCGTCTATATTAATCCTTCTTGTTTCAATTTAGCTAGGGCATTTTCAGCAGCAAGTTTTTCTGCCTTTTTTTTACTACAACCTTCACCTTGACCATACTTTATATTATCCACAAATACTTCAGACAAAAAAATAGGTTTATCGTCTGAACCAC
>JAAHGF010000015.1:220928-284487 GCA_010672585.1 Okeania sp. SIO1I7
AATTTAGCTAGGGCATTTTCAGCAGCAAGTTTTTCTGCCTTTTTTTTACTACAACCTTCACCTTGACCATACTTTATATTATCCACAAATACTTCAGACAAAAAAATAGGTTTATCGTCTGAACCACCACATTTATTAGATTCATATCTAGGAATTTTTTTAATTTCTTCTAATGCCCACTGTTGAAATTTAGCTTTAGTATCTACTAAATCATTGTCTGGAAAAATTATTTCATCTGCAACAGTCTGAAAATTAAGCCAGCAAGAAGTTTTCCAGAAATTTTCTAAGTTTTGAATTTCCATCACGATTTGATGCATAATTAAACCCTCCTACTTATAGTAGTTTACTACTCTCTAGAAGTACTTATGTTGATGATTTTAGGGAGTAGGGAAGAGCGAATAGGAAAAAAATATTTGCCGTATCAGTTGTACCAGATTAATTGCCAAATATGCTGTATTTACAGCAAGCAAATTTTAGGACAGTTAGCTACAGTTAAAAATTAATCTATAATTCTTATTGCCTATTCTCAGACCCAGTATTCCCTATTCTCTAAAAGCATAAAAATTTGTACCTCCAAGACTCGAAAACTGCTTTATCTATATTAATCTTCTTTGTCTCAACTTAGATAGTGCGTTTTCAGCAGCGCGTTTTTCAGCCTCTTTTTTACTCCCTCCTTGACCTTCGCCATACAGTCTATTAGCTACAAATACCCGAGATATAAAACTTGGTTCATGGTCAGAACCACCACATTTTTCAGTTTTATATCTTGGCACATCTGTACCATTTTTTAATATAAATTCTTGAAATAAACCTTTAGGGTTTTCAATATTAAGAGATTCATTTTCAGGCTCTAAATCAACAGATTTTTCCAGAGCTTTAGCAAAAATTGGTTCTATAAAATTGCGAACTGCCTCAATACCAGAATCAATATAATAAGCACCAATAACTGCTTCAAAAGTATCACTAAGTAATGAATAATTTTCACGCCCTCCCTGTAATTCTTCACCCTTACTTAGCAAAATAAATTGTCCGAGGTTTAAATCTATGGCAAATTTTGCTAATTGTTGATTATCCACTAAACTGGAACGTTTTTGAGTCATGTCACCTTCTTTCATTTTTGGGTATTTACGATATAGATACTCGCCACTAAGAAAATTTAGCAAAGCATCACCAAGAAATTCTAAACGATTATTATCTTCGCTTACTTCTGTAGGATTTTCATAAAGATAAGTCCGGTGGATTAAAGCAAGTTGTAAAAGAGAAGCATCTTGGAAAGAAATTTTTTCCAGTAATTCGTTTAATTGTTCTCTAATTTGTCTTTCTTCTTCTTCAGAAACAGAATAACTATGAGGAGTTTCACCACGAAATTGTTGTTGAGATAAAAGTCGTAATACTTCTTGCTTTTCTTTCTCTACTTCCTTCACTTCCTCTGCATTGATAATTTTAAGAATTCGAGTAATATTATCAAGATATCGATAGGTGTCATCTACAGAAAATTGAGAGCCATGTGCCCAGTCATTTCTGACTTCTATGAGTTCTTCTACTATTAGGAAAAATGCTTTATCTAGTTTGATTTTAAATACTTTATCCCACTGCTTCTTGATTAATTTTAGTTGTAGAGATACATCTTCAATTAAAGCTTTTTCTATGCTTTTCTTCTTTTTGACCTGTCTGATTTCATCCTTTAATGTCTCTTGTACTACTTTTAACCAATTGTCTTGATGAAATTCCTTGATTACATCTTCTATATATGGATATAAATTCTTACTCAAAATATTCAAAGCTTTACCAATTATCTCGTGCTTATTATGGATAGTCATCTCAAGTCTACTCCTACATTTTTTATAAAATTATATCAACTAATTTTTTTAATTTTCTCGACTAATCTTTGGTTAATAGTACTTAATTAAATTTGAACTATAAACTAATAAATAGGTAAGTTTTATCGAAAACCCAGTTAATTTCCCTTTCTAAGATAGAAAAGAAACTGGGTTTCTATATTTAGACTTTACCTAAAAACATTTTCCTTGTTCCCAACCAGGAGGATAAAGACTATTACCACGACTATTGTTGCACTTGAAACAACTAAGTCGTAGATTTTATGGAATCATAACCTCTCTGAAGTTTATTTACAAATTGCGCCAAATTAAATGGAAAATCCTAATTATGCCATTTGTATAAGCCTAGTTTTTACTTCAAATAATTCGGGTAGCTTTTGATCTACAAAATAATATTCTTCAGCAACACTAAGTAATTTTTGATTGGCATTCTTTGAGTTAGCAAAAATGATGACTTTTTTATCTTTATCTTGCCATTGAAGAACAATATTTTTATAGTCTCCATCTCCAGTAATTAAAATTAAAATGTCAGTAGATGGAGTAGAATTAAGTTCTTTTTCACAGTCAGCTATTAATTTTCGATCGACACTCTGTTTTTCTGTTGTAGGAATATCAATACAGTCAAAACCTAGTTCGTATAAACGTTGTTCATTACTTTGATTTTCCTCTCGCCAATTGCTATATACTCTTTGGCTAGATAAGCTACCATGTAAGTTGGCAAAAGTTTGAACATATCGCGCAAAATAAGGATTGAAACTGTTATTAATACGAACGTTTTGATAATCCTAATATAGTGAGATAGAGAAAACTTTACTTTTCATTTTTTTGTTCCAATGAATTTACACAACAGCATCGGAACATCAGATATCTATCACTAATAGTGAAATAGTGAATTACTCAAAAAAACTCCCCTATCTTGATAGAAACTTCCCAAAAAATAGAAGTCAAGAGTGACAACTAATGTCACTGTTGGCTCACTAATAATATTGGGATATTTTTCTACAGGGAATTTCATAAAATGAGCATTACTCAAACTAAATAAGCACTATATTAAGTGGTACTAGCTTCAGCTAATGTCTCATCAATGGTAAATATATATACTGACTCGTGTATCTCGATTTATAGCTAATTCTTAGTAAACCTAGATGCTTATAAGCATTTAGTCTCCTAAACTACCTACTTACAAACACCTACCTGTACTAAAGATTAATTACAAATTGAGATATACAAGTGAGTATATACATCTACCACCGATGAGACAGCAGCCAACAACAGACTATAGATACTAATATTCTATCCTATATTCCAAAGTATAGCAAAGATATAAAATTATTGTCAATAGTTGTCAGATTTATTTTTTGGACTAGCCTTCATAGTCATGAATGGGAGGTTGTTCTACTTTTATGTTTTAACTCAGGCACTCCATCTAGCAAACTCACTTTTTTTCTACTCAGAGAAAGAAGCTTTACAACCGAACGGATAGGGTGAATTATAAGTAGTAGAACGCTTACCAAATATTGTATAACGATTATCTCGAATCTGCTCATAAAAGCGATCGCCCATCCATTTTGCTCCTGGTAAACCGCGATATGCTGCCACAAAAACATCCCCCACAGGCAAAAGTCGCCCTATTTCTTCCGCTGCATCACTACCTTGCCATCGACATTCCGGTGCATTACCATCAATTAAAATCATACCCATTTCGCAATCTTTAGCAGTAATACCAAATTGATTGAGTTTTTCTAAATCTTGCATCGGAATGTACTCAAATAGCTCACCTTTATCTATACTTTCCAATACCTGCACCAACGTTACACATAAATTGCAGTTGCCGTCATAAATTACGATATAACTCATACGTCTTAGTTTTATTTTGACATACTCCCGACGTTGCCCTTACGGGACAACGCGGGATTCTTCAGCCTGGGAAACCCTGACCGCTGTTTTAACAGAAGTGATGTCCTCCTCCTGTGTTGATAACAATCCAACCCACCCCCATCCCCTCCCGGGAGGGGAGCTAGAGGGGTGGGTGAGTTATAGTCTCTGTCTAGTTCTTGTCCTAAATGTGGACAAGAATGCCAGCGCTGTGATAAGCTTTTAGAAACTTTTCTCAAGCACTCCCAACAATATTGAGACGTACCTTTTGGGTCTACTTTGATAACTCGTTTACCCAGTTTCCAAGCCACATACTCTAAAACTTGGATGAATTGACCAAAAGCTGCATCTTGTAAAGACTTATTCAGTCCTGACTTTGCAGATTGGCCGTTTGGTAAGAACTGACCATTATCTCCTAATTTAGCTTTGCAACGTCGGACTAAATTCGCTATCTGTAGGTCTTCTAAAAATATCACGCTTACATCACTAAACAAATGATAAGCAAGTTTGAATTGCCAATCCACACGCTGTCTAGCTATTAATTGATGAAGTTTTGCTATTTTACGTTTGAGAATTTTCCAAGGTTTTGAATGCTTTTGTTTCTTAGCCAATCTCACCTGTAGTTTAGACAAGCGACGCTCACAGAGCCTGAAAAATTTAGGAACTTCTACAAATTCCCCATCAGATGTAACAGCATAGTGCAACAGTCCTAGATCTATACCTTTTGAGTTATCGAGGCTTGGTTGAATTTCTGCAACCTCTACAGGCACTGTCTTATCTTCTATGGTGAAGCTAATATACCATCCGTCTGCTTCACCGATGACTGTACCTGCCTTAACCTTGAATCCTAATGGTATTGAGCGATTGTATACTAAAGGGACTAAGCCAATCTTTGGTAAATTTACACAATACCGACCATTGGCATTTTTGATAATGTTGGTATTGGATAACTGAGGATAGCTGAAGGAATTATAGTAATGTTTCCCCTTGAATTTAGGTCTACCACTGGTTTTACCGTTTTTATCAGGTTTGGTAAAGTTATCCATCGTAGTTTGTACGCGCTGGATCACATCTTGCAATACCTGGGAGTGCATGGACTTGTATTCAGGGAATAGTTTTTTAGTTTTCCCTAGGTCTGCTAACTGTACTGTTTCCCAAACTACATAACCATTTATTATGTTGGGATGTTTGTCACCTTTTCTAGTTAGTGGATTACCATTACTGTCTTTTTTTCTGCCATCTCGTGTTTGTATTCTAAATTCAGGAATGTTTTGATAAATCCGCTCTAATGGTACTACTGAAACATTAAGAGGACAAGAGTTTACTGGTGTGCGCGTAGCTTCAAACCAGTTTAACCTTTCAGCTAAACGGTAATTATATTGCTTTCTCGCCATGGACAACCAATTAGATATAATCACCTCTTGGGTTTTCTGTGGTTTGAGCTTGTACTTATATTTCAGTAGCATGGCAGAATCTAGCAGGATTTCTACACTTGGTATTATAATGGCTGTGTATATAATTGTCAATAGCTATAGCAAACGGAACTATAGGAAAACCGCACACGCTAGCCCGGCTTTCCCATAGGACGCTCCCCTTCGGAAGAGCGCGGGACTTCCCGCCGTGGAAGTTAAATACAGTCAAACATTGTAACACCAAAATTAAAGCTCTACAGGTGCTTCCCCACCTAACCTTTCTTCTAATAAAAATCTAAGTACAGACTGAGTTACCAAAACTAAACCTAATCTAGCTTGTGCTAACTGCGGTTTTTTCACCTTCACCTCACCCCAAATACGACAATGACTGTAAAAATTTTGAAAAGCTACACTGATAGCATCAGCTACTTTTTGCCAATTTATAGGTTTTTTGCTGCTAGAAACACAATAGATACGATCTAGAGTAGAAGCAATTTGAGCAATTAATTGATATTCAGCATTATCTAAAAATTGTAATTGCCCATTCGGTTCTTGCCAGGATATAGGTTGAGAAATTTGGAACAGCAAAAATTGACCGCTGGTATCTGCATCCGTGGCAGTAAGATTAATTAGGCGATCGCGTATACCCATCCGCAATAACGAACAACAACGAGCATGACTATACTGAATTGGAAACAAATTTGTAGTTTCATAAGACTTATAGTCAACACCAACCCTTAATTCTTGTTGCTCAAAAATTAGGGGAAAAGAAGTTAGATAATGTAACCAGTTAGCGATACTCAAATCAGTTAAATAAAAGTAAATTATCCCAGATGAAATTACCTCAAACTCAAAATTTTCTGTATATTTATTAGTGTCAGTATTAACTATTTCTCTACAATATTTAACTAACTCAGTCGCAATATATATCGCTGGTTGTTGGCAAACCGAAGCTAATTTCAAAGCGATCGCTGACTTGTATACAATTGCTCCATTATTTATAGTTTGATTAATTGGAATTACTTCCTTCTTTTCCCAAACTTTTAATGTCTTTTCATACCTGCAAGACAATTTCCATTGCTCCTGGTATAAATTTATAGCTTTTTGTAAAATCTGTATAAAATTACACTTGAATGATAATTTTTTCAATATTATTACCACCTCAAATAAATAAAATTTCTCTTGAATATTCAGAATTATATGTATTTTTTGCTACACTGAAACTAAGGATAAAACTGGTATAAGCAGAAAGATAAAAATCTGCTTCTATTCCTTTTACCAAAATCATTTAAACTTCAGGCCAATTATTACTAAAAGTAAAGTACTAATGCAACTATCATCACATCCAGACCTACCAGAAATGTCACTGAATATGGAACCCAGCAGCACTTCCGCACCTAGCAGTAGGCCATTTCTTACTTGGCAACTAATTATAGATTGGGCAGAAGAACACTACCGTAGTAGAGCTTTTAGCAAAGATGAACGTATTCCTGCCCGTCCAGGTTTGCTGTATCTAGTACAAAAAGGGTCAATTCGTTTAGTAGGTAATGCCCACATTAGTGCCAGTCGCAATAAGTCTAGCAAGTCAAAAACGAGTAATATTTCAGACGAAGCTTTCCTTGGATTTGTTGGTGCTGGTCAACCATTTGAACTGATAGCTCAGTCACCATTTACACTTCAAGCTTATGCTCATGCAGAGCAAACAACTGTGCTTTGGATGTATTGGCATGACTTAGATAATTGGCCTCACTTTCGTAGAGAAGTCCTAGATGCCTTTAGATACCAACATCAACGGAAGCTTCTGTGGCTAAGTACCTTAGGTCAACGTCGCACTATTGACAGATTATTCGGATTTCTGACGCTATTAATTGAAGAATATGGGGAACCATGGATCGCCCAAGATAAACCAGAAGTAACAAGTGGTTATTATTTGCCTTGGCCTTTGACCCATGCTCAAATTGGCAGTGCTATTGGTTCAACCCGTGTAACTGTAACTCGTCTAATGGGTAAATTACGTCAGCAAGGCTTAATATTTATCCAGAATGATAATCTGATTTGTTTGCCAACACAGTCTGAACAGTCACAATAGTTAAAGAATTTTTGGGTAGTTAGTTCTGGGCAATTATTAAACTTGGATATTAATACATATCCAACCATCAATTGCTATTTTGGATATTATAATATTATGCTTAAATAGATAATGCTATCTATTAATCTAATTTAGTTAGCCTTAATTATCAGATCAAATGATTTGATTGTCATTGCTTATTACTCTATCTCTCTGATGCTAATTTCTGTTCAACGAAGGAATTTTTCTTTTCTTTATTATCTTCTGACAATTAAGTATTTTGATACTTGCCTGTAGCAGAATTTATTTATGCACAGTGTGGATATAGAAATAGCAAATATTAAGAACTGCAACAGTAAAGTAAATAGTTGAATATTATGCGTAAAGACTTTACTACACTAAAGTGAAGCACATTATCGCAGTATAGTTATTAGCTCCAACTAATATATTTATCACGTTCAAGCAGATGGAATTTGACTTTTGGTACTTCCAGAAACCAAAATTAGAAATATTGAGTCCTTTTAATTAAGCATTATAAAAACTCCTCTTCAGTCTCCCTAGCTCTCCTCCTTGCCAAATAATTTATACCATTTATTAAAAACTTTTCTACATTTTCTTGAGTAGCAGACCCACCCCTCACCCCTCCCCCTCCCAGGAGGGGAAGTAGGGGAGTAGGAGAATAGTAAACATAAGAATAATTAACATTAACTGAGCTGCTAATTAGCAAAAAGGTTATTCTACCTGTGTTAATTACTTATACCAAATCCGATTACTATAGACCACAATTTATTATTGAAAAAAGCTTGATATATATGAATTGTAGTTGAATTATTTGTGGTCTAACTAAAAATTCAAGTGAGAACACTGGAAATGGGGTAGAAATTTGGTATATTCCTTCAATATCGCTTCAATAGAACATTTTTATTATACTTAATCATCCGGACATAATATTAGGACATTTCTCTAATCTCTACTCCCTTACAACCACCATTTATTGTCAAACTCCAAAAAACGTACTGCTATATATAGCAGTTGTCATTACTGTATTTTGTATATCAAAAGCTTAAAACTCAGACAAAGCAAGATTTTTCCTTCTTCCTTCTCTCCTAAATAACTAAAGTCTTCTCTCCTAGATAACTAAACCCCTTCTTCCTTCTGCTATATAAAACTCTATAGCAACAATTTATTGCTAAATAATCACTACATATAGTAGGGGCGTTAACGATAGTTATGCGCTAGCAAACGGCCGTTCCCCTGTACACGGCCGTCAACCCCCTACAAATGGTGTATAATTTCGTCTTTTGCGTAAGTCCTGCACATAAAACTTTACAAACAAAAGGTTGTCATATTTCATATCAAAGAGAACCGAATATTTTACTTGACACAAAGAAAATGCCCATAATCATATCTATAAAATCAAAAAATAAAAAATAAAAAATAGTCAAGATAGAGAAGAATATGATGCTGATCACAAAAGTTTACTCATCTACTTCACTTGACATTAATTGACTAACTCACCTGATTAAAGTTCAATGACTCACTTTATGAATATCAAAAAATCACCAGTAACTTAATTCATAAGTCACCATAGTAACTAGAAAAAAAGCAGATAATATAAAAAGTAAAGTCCGCAGTTAAAAGTAAAACAATGATTATTAAAGACCTCAAGCAAATTATATTTGCTACCACAAGAACCAGCTTAATTGGTCTTGCTGGTATTACTGAAACTCAACCTGCGACTTTTTCCAGTCTTCTAGGCCAGATAAAATCTGATTTTTTATTAGCTTTTAAATACTCATATTGTAAAAAAAAAATTTTGTAAAAACTAATTTTTTTCGATGAATAAAGATATAATTAAAGTCCTTTTAATAGAAGATAATCAAGACAATTTTCTTCTGGTATATGACTTACTGTCACAGGTAGAATCACCAAAAATATTACTAGACTGGGAAAAGACTTACGAAACAGGATTAACAGTAATGAAAAAAAATCAACATGATATTTGTTTGCTTGACTATAACTTCGGAGAAACAAAAGGATTAGAAATAATGAAAACCGCAATTAATCTAGGTTGCCAAACCCCAATCGTATTACTCACAGATACAGAAAATCAAGAATTAGAGATGGATTTAATGAATAAAGGAGTAGCAGATTACTTGAATAAATCAGAAATTAACGAATATACATTAAATCGAATAATTCGCTATACACTTGAGAAGAACCAAAGTTTAAACGCTTTAAAAGAAAGCAAAGCAAAGCTACAAGAAGCACAAAAAATTGCTCATTTAGGGAACTGGGAATATGACTTAAAGACGCAAAAAATAACTTGGTCAGATGAAGTATTTCGCATTTTTGGTCTCAACCCTAACAGACCAGAACCAACTTATTCAGAATGGCTTGAAATATTTACTCTCGAAAGCCAACAATTATGGGAGAAAAATGCGATTTTAATCTTAGAAAAGGCAGAAAGTTGTGAATGTGAATATCAAATCATTCGACCAGATGGTACATTAAGGTATATTTATACTCAGGCTACTTTAGTCGTAGATAATAACTCAGAACCTATAGGCATATTCGGCACAGTGCTAGATATTACAGAGCGCAAAAAAGCAGAGTTAGCTGTGCAGGAACTTAGACAAAAAGAGCATTTATTAGGACTCATTCTAGACCGAATTCATCGATCTTTAAATTTGGATGAAATATTAGAGACTACAGTAGAGTCAGTACGGTTTTTTTTGGAGTGCGACCGCGTCTTAATTTATCGTTTTTTGGAAGAAGGAAAAGGCATCGTAGAAAAAGAATCTGTAGCAGCAGGTAGCAGTCCAATTTTAGGTAAAATTATTGACGATCCATGTTTCCCAAATACAGATATTATAGAACGGTATAAACAAGGTTATATTAGTATAATAGAAGATATTGAAAACCCAGATGTAAACAAATGCCATGCCGATCTACTCAAACAGTTTCAAGTCAAAGCAAGTATGGTATTGCCAATTTTAATTAATCAAGAAGGGGAAAAACAAGGTTCAGAAACTACTGCATGGGGATTAATAGTAGCTCATCAATGTACTCATAAACGACAATGGCGAATCTCAGACACCGATCTATTGAGGCGCTTGGCAACTCAAATAGCGATCGCTATTCAACAAGCTCAACTTTATCATCGTTTAGAAAAACTAAATCAAGAATTAAAGGAAATAGCTTATATTGATGGTTTGACAGGAATTTGTAACCGTCGCCACTTTGAAGAAAAACTAGACCAAGAATGGAAAAGATCAACACGGGAGAATACTTCTATGTCAATAATTATGGTGGATATAGATTATTTTAAACCCTACAACGATACTTACGGCCATCAGCAGGGAGACAAATGTTTGCAACAGGTAGCTCAAACGATTAGTGCTGCAGTGAAACGACCAGGAGATTTTGTCGCTCGATATGGGGGAGAAGAGTTTGTGGTTGTACTGCCAAATACTTCCATAGAAGGAGCGCTGAAAGTTGCAGAAAATATTAGAACACAAATTGAAGCTTTAAGAATTCCCCATACAGCTTCGGCAGTGAGTAAGTTTGTAACAAGTAGTTTAGGAGTGGCAAATAGTTACTGCTCTACTGACTCTAATCCTAAAATATTGCTAGAAGCAGCAGATATAGCTCTATACAATGCTAAAAATGCTGGTAGAAATCAAGTTTATATTGATGATTCATGTATAAACAATTCGTAGGAGCAAAAGCAAGAAATTCATTTAGTCATACAGGTAGTCCTGTAGATATAGTGATAAAATTACGGTGAAGCGATATAGCTAGCGATTAGCTGCCGCACTTGCTCTGCCAACGCTTGATTATAATCAAGAATAAAATATGTGCTACGCACCCAAATGATTTTCTAAAAAATTAGAAAAAAATAAAGTTTTCCTGACTAAGTTAGAAATTCTAGCCACGTAAAGTATTATTTAATCTTTCTATTGGGACTTACACAACTTAATAAGCAAAATTAGACTATAATACTTGTCAACCAATAATGATTTGACGTCGAAGCTCTGTGAAGGTCAAAGAAACAACTCCTGTCGCTATACCTCCTTTACAGGACTACCAAAAAATTTAGTTTGGCAATAATTTTTGATTTTTCAGTATTGATCAGTATTTATTCATAGCAGTAAGGTTGATAGACAATATGTGCAACTCCTCAACATCTCAACTAATATCATGTTCGGTTGAATACTTATAAATAACTGTTGTGAGAAGTCAGTCCTCAGTCCTCAGTCCTCAGGAGGGAAGAAAGGAGGAATACATAGAAAATATTGGAGAAAAGCATTGATAATTTCAGTATTTCTTTGGTACTGTCGCTACCCGGAGTCCTTAAATTTTATTATAACTGACCCGTCCGAACATGATATAAGATAATTGCTATGATGCTAATCCTAGTAATCAGAAAAATTGACTTATGCCTGGTCAGATTATTAATTCTCCAAAATAATTAAATCTTTTTAATATTGAAAAATCTATTAATTTACAAATATATGAGCATCGTTTCACTTTCAAGTTATTGATGGTCTCCAGGGTGATTTTGATATTCAAAAGGTAAAATTATCGCCAGATATTTTGTTTAATGGTAGTATTCCAGTATCTAGAAATAGATTTCATAAAAATGATGAATTGAATGATTTTTTTGTTTTTTGTGATACGAGAAATGGTCATACAACTATTCATTCTTGGGAGCTTATCAAGACAACTAAAAGAGAAAGGTTGATTTGTGAAACTATTCTCAAAAATAGACGGAAAAAAAGTACGTTCATTAATGGATAATTGATAATTACCTCTCCCTAAAAGGGAGAGGATTGACAAATAAGGAAAAAAAATAAATTTTTTCCCTTAAAAGGGGAGGCCTTTAACCCGAATTATTTAATTATTTAATTATTTAATTATTAATTATTCGGCAAAAAAAATGGTAATCCTTTATATTTTAAAAATTTATCTGAGTTAATAGATAATTTGCAAATTCAAGAGTTACATAATTTGGTGGAGAAGAAAATTATTCGTTATATTGCGGAACAGGGTTATGAATTTGTCAATTATAAAAATTCATCGGGAATTAATGGCATATATAGAATATTTTTACCTCATTCTGAGATTGTGCTGACCTTAACTGCTACAGGTACAAAAGATTTTATAGCTACGGTATCGATTAATGAGGAAACTCCAGAGGAGTATAAGTCTTTATTTATCAAGGAAATTTATCGGCAGAAAAAGTATAGGTATATAACTGCAAAAGACTGTGGGAAGTTACAAGGTTTTCCTAGTTGGTTTAGAGCCCATAGTAGAGAGAATCAAGAAAATTATCTCCACTTTTTAAAGAACCATCTGAGACAGAATCTCTAGATAAGGTTGAAGGAAAAGTTATCAAACTTGAATGGGGAGAAGAAGATCAAAAAGGACGAGTAACTATCATTACATCCATCAAGGAAAAGACACAAGAATCAGAAATAGTAATTGAGTTAAATCGTGCAGACTATAAAAAAGCTTTTGAAGCTAATCTGAACCAAAGTCTAATTATTTGTAGTGGAAATTTGATTGAAGAAAAAAATCAATTAATTATCCGTAATGTTTGTAGTTTTACTATTGAGTGAAAAATTGTCAATCTAAATTTATAGAAGCGATCGCTCACCTACTCTCAAAAAATAATTTTGAGGAAGTTTGGCACTGCCACAAATATCGGAATTATTTTCATAACAATCTGCAATGTCAGCCTAAAAATCAAAGAAGCCAACACCGAACACTATATATATACGGAGACAAATCTAGTTAAGCTAAAAAACCAGAGTCAAAGCTAACCAAAGCCTTGAGGTTTGTCTTCCTCCAGTTCTACGTCTTGGAAAAACTTACGAATAATTTCAACTTCAGGCTCTGTCTCAATCCACAGACGAGCGCCACCTGCTTGACTTCTGTTAGGTTTATGAGGTCGATAGACGATTTTGCAATTTCCCAGAATTTCTACTTCGTGGCAGCGATGGTTTTTGCCTCCTTGTTTGACAGATATTGCTGGTAAAGATGTACCGTGGTCTCGGTTATAGTCAATTTCTTTGCGCAGCACATGGATAAAAGTATTGCCTGTACGGAATCCTTTATTCCAAGTACCTTGAGGACCTCGACGACCAGGGGTAATTTCTGGCATTCCCCGACTATTTAAGGGAATTATCCAGAACCGTTTAACTTTTCTGGCTCCTTTGAGACGACCTTGCCTCAAAAGTAACCTGAGTCTAGCAGTAGAAATATTTAGAAGAAATGCTGCTTCTGTTGTACCAACTTTATCTGGTTCAGTATTTGTATCTGTCATAAACTGTTTCGGAATATATAAAGTATAAACTAAATAACTTAAACTGGATAACCATTTACCATCAAACCACAAAGGATTGAATTTGGCAATATTTGATTTTTCAGTATTGACTTTAATAGTAATCTTAGTAGGAAATTTCACAATTACCCAAAATCTCAATTTAAGATCATAGCTATACTGTTTCGGAATATATAAAGGATGAACTAAATAATTATTTACCATCAAACTACAAAGGATTTAGTTTGGCAATACTTGATTTTTCAGTATTGACTTAATAATCGTAATCTTAGTGGAAAATTTTACAATTATTCAAAATCTCAACTGAAGATAATTGCTATGATGCTAATCCTAGTAATAATCAGAAAAATTGACTTATGTCTGGTCAAATAATTAATTCTTCAACTCAATTAAGCTTTTTTAATCTTGAGAAACCTATTAATTTACAAATATATGAACATCGCTTCACTTTTATAGATTTATTTGCTGGGATTGGCGGATTTAGAATTCCTCTAGAAGAATTAGGAGGTAAATGTTTAGGATATTCAGAAATTAACTCTGATGCGATGAAGGTTTATCAGCAAAACTTTCTGAATGGATATATCAATAATGATGAAAAATATCTGGGAGATATTACTAAAGTTTCTAAGCTGCCTTGGCAAGTCAATCTGATAGTTGGTGGAGTTCCTTGTCAACCTTGGTCTGTAGCTGGAAAATTAAGAGGTTTTGACGATCATAGAGGAAAACTTTGGTTTGATACTATAAGAGTTGTGGAGGAAAATCAACCTGAAGCTTTTATCTTTGAAAATGTTAGAGGGTTAATTAGTCCGGTTAATCAAAAGTCATTTGAATTAATTATTCAGCAGTTTGAAAAGATTGGTTATCGTGTCTATTACAAATTACTTAATTCTGCTGATTTTGGATTGCCTCAAAATAGAGAACGAGTTTTTATTGTCGGGATTAGGAAAGATTTAGATATAGATAATTTCCATTTTCCCGAACCATTGAATATTCAAACTAAACTTTTTCAAGTTATTGATGGTCTCCAGGCTAATTTTGATATTCAAAAGGCAAAATTATCACCAGATGTTTTGTTTAATGGTAGTATTCCAGTCTCTAGAAATAAATTTCAGAAAAATGATGAGTTGAATGATTTTTTTGTTTTTTGTGATACGAGAAATGGTCATACAACTATTCATTCTTGGGATATTATCCAGACAACTAAAAGGGAAAAGTTGATTTGTGAAACTATTCTCAAAAATAGACGCAAAAAAAAGTACGGTAAAAAAGATGGTAATCCTTTATCTTTAGCAGATTTGTCTGAATTAATAGATAATTTGCAAATTCAAGAGTTGAATAATTTGGTGGAGAAGAAAATTATTCGTTATGTTGAAAAACAGGGTTATGAATTTGTCAACTCTAAAAATTCATCGGGAATTAATGGCATATATAGAATGTTTTTACCTCATTCTGAGATTGTGCCGACCTTAACTGCTACAGGTACAAAAGATTGTATAGCTACGGTTTCTATTAATGCGGAAACTCCAGAGGAGTATAAGTCTTTATTTATCAAGGAAATTTGTCGGCAGAAAAAGTATAGGTATATAACTGCAAAAGACTGTGGGAAGTTACAAGGTTTTCCTAGTTGGTTTAGAGCGCATAGTAGGGAGAATATTGCTAAGAAACAATTCGGAAATGCTGTGTCTATTCCAGTTGTTTATTATTTGGCTAAGTCTTTACTTAGGTCGGTAGGTTTTTTTGATTAGATTCAACCTCGGATTAGAGTTTTTTTAATACTTACAACTTCAAATTTTGCCAGTATCTAGAAGAAGCAATTCTGGCAAAGGAAAATCGGAATTACAGAAAACTCCAGAATAGTTTTTGACGCCGAAAATTTTCAGGTAAAGGTAGCCATCCCATCTATATACTTATGATTTATAAGGTTGGGGGAGAAAAATTGCTAGAAAAATATGATAGATAGAGGCGATCGCTCGCCTAACTAAAAAAATAATTTTGAGGAGGGTTAGCACTGCCACAAATATCGGAATTATTTCCATAACAATCTGCAATGTCAGCCTAAAAATCAAAGAAGCCAACACCGAATACTATAGATTATGAGGAGAAAAATCCAGTTAAGCTAAAAAATCAGATTTAGAGCTAACCAAAATCTTGAGGTTTGTCTTCCTCCAGTTCTACATCTGCGAAATATTTGCGAATAATTTCAACATCAGGCTCTACCTCAATCCACAAGCGGGCACCACCTGCTTGACTTCTGTTAGGTTTATGAGGTCGATAGACGATTTTGCAATTTCCCAGAATTTCTACTTCGTGGCAGCGATGGTTTTTGCCTCCTTGTTTCACAGATATGGCGGGTTTTGATGTGCCGTTGTCTCGGTTATAGTCAATTTCTCTTCGTAGCACATGGATAAAAGTATTGCCTGTACGAAATCCTTTATTCCAAGTTCCTTGAGGGCCTCGACTACCAGGGGTAATTTCTGGCATTCCCCGACTATTTAAGGGAATTATCCAGAACCGTTTAACTTTTCTGGCTCCTTTGAGACGACCTTGCCTCAAAAGTAACCTGAGTCTAGCAGTAGAAATATTTAGAAGAAATGCTGCTTCTGTTGTACCAACTTTATCTGGTTCAGTATTTGTATCTGTCATAAACTGTTTCGGAACATATTAAGGATAAACTGGATAACCACTTACCATCAAACCACAAAGGATTGAATTTGGAAATATTTGATTTTCTAGTATTGACTTTAATAGTAATCTTAGTAGGAGATTTTATAATTACCCAAAATCTCAACTTAAGATAATTGCTATACAGTTTCGGAGCATATCAAAGATAAACTCGGATAACTATTTACCATTAAACCATAGAGGATTTCACTTGGTAAATAATTTTTGATTTTCCAGTATTGATTTATATAGGAAGAGATTAGATGTCAAGGGAAAAGTTAATTGTAGACCCAGGTTTTGTGCATCACCGAAAGATACTAACAATTTTACAAGAACAAGGTTCGAGAATTATTAATCAAGAAATTAGGTCAATACCACCAACCACCCCTGAATGGCATAAAAGAGTGTTAATTGACCAGATATACACAAGAATATTGATCGAATTCTGTAGGGTAAATGAAATTAAGACTCTTGAAGAGATTCTTCTGGAAAAACGTGGTAGGCTTTTCTGCTCAATCGTTAAGCTTAAACCTTGTCAGAAAATATATGAAAAGGGTGAAAATGACCGTATTGTTTTAGAGCCTGAAGCATTTGAAGGAAGTGAATTAACTTTAGAATTACATATAACTTTAGGTCATGTAACAGCAAGTACATTAAAAGCAGAACTCGAATGCGGTGGTAATTTTGCCGTAATAGCTGAATATTTTGCCTCAAAAGATAATAAATTGATCTTTCATCCTCTAGTAATAGGCTTTCCTTACATACAGGATATTGAAACAGGTGAACCGTCTTGGACTTTATACAGCGACTTTTACAATCTCTATATTGAAGACTTTGATGAATTCTCGAAAGTAAAAGAACAAGATATGCCTGAGGACTTTAAGGAAATGAAGCAGATTAAAGAAAGTCTTTTTAAGGCTGCCTTGGGGAAAATTCTCTCGGAGTCTACCCCTAAAGACTGGGGTGGCGAAACTTCAGACTTTACAACTTCCCATCTACACTACCAAGGGAAACGTCTTAGAGCAGCATTTTTACTAAAAGGACCCGCTAAGTTCACTCCAATGACTATTAAACACTTGGGTAAGAATGGAGACCAAATTATTAGGCTGGCTAAAGAACCAGTTGACATATTGATTGTTCAACACTGTCACGACATTACATCCTCAGTTATCGAAATGTTGAAAATTTTTGCAACACAGCCTTCCAATCCAAGGTATTATTGCCTTCTGGATGGCAGAGAATCTCTAAGATTGTTAGAGGCTTACGACCTGAAAAAGTGGGCACTTAATGAATCTAAAAAAGGATAATAATCCTATTATTTTATTTAAAGATGATGAAACTCAAAACTAGATTTTAGTTATAGTTTCTGTTTTCCCTTTTTTTCTTCTTACTTTACTATTGCCTACTTTCCAAAACAAATGCCCCTAATACTGCCCCCCAATCACTTCCAAAAAATTTCCACCCATGCAGAAACAGCTTACCCAAATGAATGTTGCGGTCTAATATTAGGTAGGCAAAACCAACAGACAAAAACAGTCATGGAAGTCTGGCCTGCTGAAAATGCCTGGCAAACAGAAGCAGATGAATATTGGCCGGAACAAAAAGATTTTACAGAAGAACGAAGATATGCAATCCCCCCAGAACTAATGCTGAAAGCAATGAAATATGGAAGAGAACGCTACCTCTCCATCATTGGTATCTATCATTCTCACCCAGACCATTCAGCCATCCCTTCAGAATTTGACCGTACCTACGCCTGGCCAGAATATTCCTATATCATTCTATCCGTCCAAAAAGGCAAAACTATTGACTTTCTCTGTTGGTCTCTTGACCACAACCATCAATTTCAATCAGAAGAAATAATTAAAAGATAGGCAACTTGATGTATTGCAGGTTTAATTTAGATAATTTTGGCAAAATATTAACCATACTTGTCAAACAATACTATCTACTAGAAAAATATCTAGGCCGAAATTGTCATGTTAAATCCGAATCTGGAACAAGTCCAGTTAAATACAGAAGAGTATCAACGTTATTCGCGCCATTTAATTTTACCGGAAGTAGGATTAGATGGTCAGAAACGTCTTAAGGCAGCCAGTGTTCTATGTATTGGTACTGGCGGTCTTGGTTCCCCACTATTGTTATATCTAGCAGCAGCAGGAATTGGAAATATTGGAATTGTAGATTTTGATATTGTGGATCATTCCAACCTGCAACGACAGGTTATTCATGGAACATCTTGGGTAGGTAAGCCAAAAATTGAGTCTGCCAAAAATCGGATTCACGAAATTAACCCCCACTGTCAAGTTGACCTTTACGAGACCAGGCTAAGTTCAGAAAATGCCCTCGACATTCTTAAATCCTATGATGTAGTTGTCGATGGTACTGATAATTTCCCGACTCGTTACTTGGTTAATGATGCTTGTGTTCTTCTGAATAAACCTAATGTCTATGGTTCAATTTTCCGTTTTGAAGGTCAGGCAACTGTCTTTAATTATGAAGGTGGACCTAACTACCGCGACCTCTACCCCGAACCCCCGCCTCCAGGAATGGTACCTTCCTGTGCAGAGGGTGGTGTTTTAGGAATTTTGCCGGGAATGATTGGAGTTATCCAAGCGACAGAAACTATCAAAATTGTTTTGGGTCAAGGTACAACTCTCAGTGGTAGATTGTTACTTTATAATTCCTTGGATATGACTTTCCGGGAATTGAAACTGCGTCCTAATCCAGTACGACCAGTGATTGAAAAGTTGATTGATTATGAGCAGTTTTGTGGCATTCCTCAAGCTAAAGCACAGGAGACAGAAAATAAGATGGCTATTCCAGAAATGACGGTTCAAGATTTGAAGCAATTATTGGATAGTGGGGCAGATGATTTTGTCTTAGTTGACGTGCGGAACCCGCACGAATATGAAATTGCTCAGATTCCTGGGTCTGTGTTAGTGCCGTTGCCAGACATTGAGCAGGGTGATGGTGTGACAAAGGTTAAGGAATTAATGAATGGTCATCGCTTAATTGCTCATTGTAAAATGGGTGGGCGATCGGCTAAAGCGTTAGGTATTCTGAAGGAGGCTGGTATTGAGGGTACTAATCTCAAAGGTGGAATTACTGCCTGGAGTCAGGAAATAGATTCTTCTGTGCCTCAATATTGAGGTAGCACTCAGCACTCAGCTATTAGCAATCAGCTTCTAGTTGCCTGTATAATGGGGGTTTGAATCCCCCATAAAAGGTGCACCACTAATTTTTTCAAATATAGTGGGGGTTAGTAACTGTTGGCTAAAATCTGGTATTATCTATAAAAATATGGGATTATCTGTTTTATGCTACTTGGATTTAAAACTGAACTACATCCGAATAATCAGCAGAAAACCTTACTGGCTAAACACGCTGGTGTTGCAAGGCACGCCTGGAATTGGGGATTATGGCTAACTAGAAACATCCTTAATCACAATTCCAACAATCCTTCAGGTAAACTTAAATTTCCGACTGCGATTGATTTGCATAAACTATTGGTAGCAATGGTTAAACCTAATAACTATTGGTACTATGAAGTTTCTAAATGCGCTCCGTATGGATGCTTTGAGGTATTTATTAGACGCTTGGAAACGAAGATTCAGCAAAGTGTCTGGTCAACCTAAATTCAAGAAGAAAGGTAGAGATGATAGTTTTACTTTAGATGGCTCAATTACAGTAGATTTTAATCGTATAAAACTACCTAGAATTGGATGGGTAAAAACTTTTGAGTTCTTACCTGATAATATTAACCCCAAGTCTGTAACTATTAGTAGAAAAGCAAGCTGTTGGTTTGTGAGCTTTAAGGTAGAAACTATACCTCAAAATACTGAGAAATCAGTGGATGTAGTTGGTGTAGATTTAGGTATAAAATCTCTAGCGACCTTATCCACTGGTGAAGTTTTTGTTGGCGCTAAGTCTTATAGAAAGTTAGAAGCAAAACTTTCTCGGTTGCAATATCTGAACCGACATCAAACTAAGTTCTCTAGCAATTGGAAGAAGGCTCAACTCAAGATAGCTAAACTACATAGGAAAATAGCTAATATCAGAAAGGATACATTGCACAAGCTAACTACTTACTTGGCTAAAAACCACAGCCAGATAGTAATAGAAGACTTAAATGTATCAGGAATGATGGCAAATCACAAGCTAGCTAAGGCTGTTGGCGACATGGGTTTTTATGAATTCAGAAGACAGTTAGAGTACAAGTGTGAGTTATATGGTTCTAAGTTAATCATTGTTGATAGATGGTTTCCTAGTTCTAAAACTTGCAGTAGGTGTGGAACTGTTAAAGAGTCTCTGTCTTTATCGGAGCGTGTATTCAACTGTGAACACTGCAATTTTAGCTGTGATTGCTCCGCAACGCTAGCGCGAACGAGACTTAAATGGAGCGTTAAATTTAGCTATGGCGGTCAGTTAGCTCCGCAACGCTAACGCGTTTCGCGCCAGCGTTGCGAAGCAAACGACCGTGACAGCTTGTGGACTGGATAACGCCGACGTTGCCAGATTGAAGCAAGAATAGAACAGATTATTTATAGAAAATCATAGATTTATATAGATAATCATAGGTTTCTAAGAACGGATTTAAATCCTTGATTTTTTTTAGCGCTCTAGCTAAATGCTGTTTTTAGTGATGAAAAAAACTTTTTCCTCTTTTTCCTTCTTTTTCCCTCCTGACTCCTGACTTCCCTTCCTGGGATAGACCCGCGGGTGGGTAGACTCCTGAGGACTCCCTTATTATTTATAACTATTTAACCGGACATGATATTAATTGACTATTTTTTCACTAGACATCTCCAAGAATAAAAAATCAAATTAATTTTCGTACATAAATCATTAATTATTTCCGCCTACTCTGTAGGGACGTTGCATACAACGTCCCTACTACTCCCTCTTTTGGAGGAGATGTCTATTAAGTAAAAGAAGACAAATTTAATCTTCTAATTCCTCAACTAATTTTGGAACTCCTGCAGTTAATACTTCATTTCCTTCTGCGGTAACTAAAACATCATCCTCAATTCTCACTCCAATTCCACGCCAACGTTCATCTACTTCTGGTTGCCCTTCAACTGGTTTAATATTCGGACCTATATAAATACCAGGTTCCACAGTTAAAACTTGCCCCGGTTGTAAATTTTGAGGGTTTTCTCCCCACTGATAAACACCCACATCATGTACATCCAAACCTAACCAATGTCCAGTTCTGTGCATATATAAATGCTTATATTTTTCCTTTTCAATTATTTCGTCAATATTACCTTTTAACAATTTTAAATCAATCAAACCTTCCACTAATACTCGTACTGCTGTATCGTGAAATTGTTTATAAGGATTTCCTGGTTTTACTTCAGCAATTGCTGCTTGTTGCGCTCTTAAAACCAACTCATAAATAATCTTTTGTTCCGGTGTAAATTTTCCACTGATAGGAAAAGTCCGAGTAATATCAGAATTATAATAATTGTAGGCAGCTCCAGCATCAATTAACAACAAATCATTTTCTTGCATTTGCCGATTATTTTCTATGTAATGAAGAATGCAAGAATTAGCACCAGAAGCAACAATAGAAGGATAAGCAGGAGTCGCTCCATTACGAGAAAAAATATACTCTATTTCAGCTTGAATTTGATATTCAAACTGCCCCGCTTTGGCAAACTTCATTGCATAATTATGAGCATCAACAGCAATATCAGCAGCTTTGCGCATTTGTTCTAATTCCGCAGTACTTTTCAGCAAACGCATCGGATGCAAAACTGTCCCCACATCTTGAATAGCGATCGGTCCTGTACCAGTTTTCGGATAGACCCGAATCAAATTTTGCCAATGTCGAAGAATTGTATCATTAAAGTGGCGATCGCGTCCCAAACGATAGTAAATTTTATCTGCCTTTTTCAAATATCCAGGCAATTTTTCATTCAATTCATTAATAGGAAAAGTCTCATCAGCACCATATAATTCCTTAGCAGCTTCCACACCAGTACGATAACCACTCCAAGTTTCTTTTTCCGGGTCTTTTGGTCGGACAAACAAAATAAATTTATGTTCTTCATGGTGTGGTGCAATAACTGCTACTGCCTCCGGTTCATTAAAACCTGTTAAATAAAAAAAATCACTATCTTGACGATACGCATATTCTACATCATTGTGCATGACAGCCATTGGCGCACTTCTAAATATAGCTGTACCATTGCCAATTTTTGCCATTAATTGTTCGCGTCGTTGTTGATATTCTGAGTAATTTGTCATGGTTTATTTGTTATTAGTTAGAAGTAAAAAGTTACCAGGAAGAAGTTAGAAAGAGAGGATTTTATCTGTCCAAGGAAATAAATAAAATCAACTTAGCTCTAATACCAAATTATTTGTGTTAAGCAACTCTTGCAGTTATTAACGCAAATAAAAATAACAGTTATTTTAGAATAAAATTATAATGCAAGATTAACCTAACTTGTCAAAAATATTTATGGACAAACTCAAAAATTTATTAGCCCCGGCTCTACTAACAGCAGGCACTGTTCTTTTTTCTAGCAACGCTCACGCTATGACCTGCTATAATGCAGTACGTATCGTGTCACAACGGCTTTCTGCTATAAATGAAAATATTTATCAAACTCAGATAACCAATTATCCACTTGTTCCTCCACCAAAATCGGTGCTGGAATCGGCTTTGAACTATGCTAAGATTGTTAAGGATCGATGCCCAGTAGAAGCTAGCAATTCAAATCTCTCTCGCTTAATGAATACTGGATACTACTTCTTGAATAATGCGTCATTTGAAGTGCCAACCCCCACCATAGCTCCTCCCATTAAACCAATAGGTAGTGGCCTATAGAGATCGTAGTATAAAATCCAGATAATTACTATATCCAAGCCATTGCCACAGTCACAGATTAGAAGAAAGCAATCTCAGGGGTTTAGGAGATTGCTTCCTATCGTCGCAATGACAAATTTTCAACTGTTTTATATATAAAACCAGAGACTAGAAACGCTGAAGTTTATTTTTTTCATCTTCTGACAACATTTTCCAGATTGGTGAATCATGTCATCACAACCAAAAATTTGTAGGGACGTTCCATGGAACGTCCCTACTTTTGTCTACCAAACAGAAACCTGCTTGAGTGCGTAAGTTCTGTTAAATTAAAATCCAGAAACTTAACTACTAGCTATCAGCTTTTAGCAGCTCTTAAAGTCCGCTGCTTCTATAAGCAGAATTGTTTAGAAGAGGTTTAACCCCTTCTAAAGGTTAAAAAAATAATCTTGCTGACCGCTGATAGCTGACCGCTGAAGTGCTTCTTTAATTACATGATTGGAACATAAGTTTCTTTTTCTGGAACATTAGTGTACTCAGCCACAATTTGTCGGAACTCATCACCATCAATAGTTTCTTTCTCAATGAGCAAATCAACTAAACGATCTATAACAACCCGGTGATCACGCATTATATTACAAGCGTGTTCATAACAATGTTCAACAATAGTGCGAACTTGATCGTCAATACGAGAAGCGATCTCATCGGAATATTCTGAACGAGTCATTAGGTCGCGACCCAAAAACACCTCACTTTGTTGAGTTTCCAGAGACATCGGACCGAGATCGGACATACCATAACGAGTCACCATTTGACGTGCCATCCCTGTAACCTGTTGGAGGTCATTACCAGCACCAGTTGTCACCTCAGCATCACCAAAAATAACTTTCTCAGCAGCGCGACCACCAAGAGCACCAGTAATACGAGCCAAAATTTGTGACCTGGAGATTAAACCTTGGTCTTCACTAGGCATAAACCAGGTGAGACCACGAGCTTGACCACGGGGAATCAAAGTGACTTTTTGCACTGGGTCATGGTCTTTGATCAAAGTACCAACAATCGCATGACCAATTTCGTGATAACCAATTAATCGCTTGCTCTTACCATCCATGAGTGGAGTTCCTTCCATACCTGCGACAACCCGGTCTACAGCATCATCAATTTCCGGCATAGTAATTGCTTCTTTACGACGACGAGCAGTGAGAATTGCAGCTTCATTCAACAAGTTAGCCAAATCTGCACCTGTAAAACCAGGAGTACGACGAGCGATCGCATCTAGAGATACTTCTTCACTGATCTTTTTGTTGCGAGCGTGAACTTCCAGAATTGACAAACGACCTTTAATATCTGGAGCATCAACACCAACTTGACGGTCAAACCTACCTGGACGTAATAATGCAGAATCTAATACATCAGGGCGGTTAGTAGCAGCAATAATAATGATACCAGTGTTACCCTCAAAACCATCCATCTCTGTCAACAACTGGTTAAGAGTTTGTTCCCTTTCATCATTACCACCACCGATACCAGCACCACGTTGTCTACCCACCGCATCAATTTCATCAATAAAGATAATACAGGGAGCATTTTCCTTAGCTTTTTTGAATAAGTCGCGAACGCGGGAAGCACCCACACCCACAAACATTTCCACAAATTCCGAACCAGAAATACTGAAAAATGGAACACCAGCTTCACCAGCGATCGCCTTGGCCAACAAAGTTTTACCAGTTCCCGGAGGGCCAACCAACAGCACACCTTTAGGAATTCGCGCTCCCACCGCAGTAAATCTTTCTGGTTTTTTCAAGAAAGTCACAACCTCTTGTAATTCTTCCTTGGCCTCATCAACTCCAGCCACATCATCAAACAGTACACCTGTCTTCGCCTCCATGGAGAAGCGGGCCTTAGACTTACCAAAATTCATTGCTTGTCCAGGGCCACCAGGAACATTACTGGAGCGACGGAAGAGGAAAAATAGACCGACAATCAATAAAACTGGGAAAACCAAATTCCCTAATAAGCCCCATATCGCCCCTTCATTGCGTGGAGGATGACTGTCAAAGCTGATATTTGCTTCTCGCAGACGAGAAATTAGGTCTGGGGAATTGGCTGGTAAATCTACTCGTAATCGTTGGACCCGATTATCTAGTTCTGGATCGACTGCTTCAACAATAGCTGTACGGCCACCTTCATAAAGGTCTACGCTTGTAATTCGTTCCGCTTGTAAGTAGTCCAAGAATCGACCATAGCTCATTCGGGTACTGGCGGTATTGCTACCCATGTTTGCTACTGTTGGAGAAAATGCTCCTTGCCAGACAAAAAAACCGATGACTAGAGCTGGTAAGCTCCAAAGTACAATTGTTCTCCAAGAAATTTTCATAAATTATTGGCCTCTTTTAGTAAAATTGAATTGAAATAGATAGTGTGATTTTTTACACTCTTGACATCTTTACCCACCTAGTTTGATTAAAAGCGGAGAGTCCCAAGTATTACTATTTGGGTTTCTGTGGCCTCTTCCAGAGGAGCTTTCCTACTGAATGTTAGGCAAAGGCTGAGAATGCATCTGCCTTCTTTGGGGTAGACCATTTCAGGTCTAAAGGTTTGCTCCATAGGTAAGCTAGGGCGGTCTTGGGATTCTCCCATCAGCTACTGGCACTGACACCGCTAGTCCAGCTGCCAAGAAATACTCATAATCTTAACTAAATGTAACTTAACAATAGACATTAGGGCAACTACTTGGACTTCCAGAACAAATCTCCTGGCATTGAAACAAATAAATTAGGGGACTAGAAATTCCTGTAGAGTTATCCCCAATGTAAGTAATCTGAGGCTAGGGTTAGCAACATATATATTGAGGATAGAATACTGAAATTCTCTGTTTTGATGAGAAAATAAGTGAAGGGTATTATCAAGAATATTAAGAAGGAAGTATTAATTTAAGGTTAAATCCCTATTAAATCCCTAAATGAATTAAGTAATTTTGTCAGAAGTAGGGGATTACTCTAGTTCCCTAGAGGTTTCACTAACCTAAGAAGTGAAGTGAGGCACGGTCAAAAAATCAACTTTTTTCCTCTTCCTTTTCTTTTGTATGTGCTAAAGATTTTTAACTTAAGATGCTAAGTTCATGGAAAGTTATTTTAATTAACTTAGAAATTCTTATAACAATTTCTGCAAAGTGTCATTAACTTGTTTAATTAATGAAGGGAGCTTCGTGAAACGAAGCTTTAATCATAATTTTGATCGGACTAATATCTAATATTATATTTAGTTAGCTATATGTCCTCGGCTCAAAAGAACAGGTTTGACCAAAAAGCTATCTGGAGGAAGTCTGAAAATCTCCACTTTTCATATAGAAGAAGGTCTCACACCTGATATGGGAATCTCCCCCTACTACAGAAGTGAAGGTGTAAAAGTACAGAGTGTGTATTCTCCATCTTGACATGGAAATTCTGAAGGTACTGTACCTCTACCTTCTATGTTAATTTTATTCAGCGATTTTATTCGCTTAATGCCGTAGGTCTTAATTCATCTATAAACTTAGGATTTTTAACAACGGCAGTATTTTGATTTAAAAGTTTAGTGAGGTAATACAGCCTAATGGTTATTAAAAAGCCAGCAGCAGCAGCAATGCTGACCCAGAAATCACCTAGTGTCGGTCAAAAAACAATCCTTAGTGTGGACTTAGGACGGACAGCTAGTAAAGCTTGTGTTAGTCGGACTCCAAATGGTGTAGTTTTTATTCCAGCTAATGTCAAACAATTAAGTTTAGAACAAGTCAGATCGGGTAATTTTGAGTCTAAACCTACAGACCCACTATTAGATATGTGGCTAGAATATCAAGGCTCTGGATATGCTGTAGGTCAGTTGGCTGCTGATTTCGGGGCCAATCTATTCGGTGATGAACGCTCTTTTGCCAAGTCCAAAGTCGAGGATGCTCTCATTAAAATTTTGGCCTGTGCTGGTTATTTTCAGCTCAAGGGCGAATTTTCAGTTGTGATGGGTTTACCATTTTATTCCCAAGAGCAATTTGAAAAGGAAAAGGAACAGATTGTTAGTCAATTACAATGTCCTCATAAAATGTCTTATCGAGGTAGCGAACCTATCGAAATTAGAATTAATAAGGTTTGGGTCATGCCAGAGGGATATGGTAGCTTGTTATGGTGTGAAGCTAACAATGGCAAGGAATTTCAGCCAGAGTTACCCAAACTATCTCTTGCTGTTGTTGATATTGGCCATCAAACTACAGATTTCTTAATGGTAGACCGTTTTCGGTTTGCTAGAGCTGCTTCTAAGAGTGAACCTTTTGCCATGAGCCAATTTTATGAAGATGTTGCTTCTAAGATTGAGGGAGCAGATGCTCAGTCTTTGTATTTGCTAGAAGCAGTCCATAAACCAGAAGGCCAGCGTTCCTATCGTCCCAGAGGAGCGACAAAACCGATTAATCTTGATGGTGTGGTCCCTGAGTTGCGTAAGGTTTTTGCGGCTAAACTCTGTGACCGTTTGATTAAGTGGCTACCAGAAAGGGTGACAGATGTTGTTATGACTGGCGGTGGTGCAGATTTTTTCCAGGAAGATTTGGAAAGGTTATTACAGGAGGCAGGTCTCAATGCTCATTTAGCTCAACCACCTAGAGAGGCAAATGCTCTGGGACAATATATTTATGGAGAGGCTCAACTAGCAATATCTAGATAAGTTTTAAAAAGCATTTTCTGACGGAATGCTCCGCAAACAGCATTTCAGCAATCAGCGTTTCCTAGGTCATGCTACGCAAACAGCTTTGCGTTAAGGGGATGAGCAACCCAAGCTTGGACGTTCCGGAATGCTCCGCAAACAGATACCATTATCTATGCACTGCCTTTTTAGGCTGATAGCTGATAGCTAGTTAACATTACAAACATATTTGAGGTTGTACAATCTAAGCAATTTTACATGGCCCCAGGTGCTAAAATCCAGTTGATAATTGAGTATAGCACTGAGTTCCTGTGTAGTTTTTCTAGGTCTGGAAGTAAAAAATAACGGGGGTACAGTAGAAAATAAATTTTCTCTGTCCCCGTGTTAAATTAACATAAATATTACCTGATGCTTTGGGAAAAAAATCAGAAAAAAGATGTCTTTTTTACCGAAGAGGCAGCAGATAGGCAATTATTGGCAGCTATAGAAAAAGAGTTAAATTCTCACAAATATCGAACTTTTAGCAATCTTTGTAAACAAGCTCTATGGCAATTTTTGGATGTATCTTCATCATCGACAGAATTAGCTCAATCTGCGTCAAATTTACAACGGTTAGAACACCGAATTTATGAGAAGCTTACAAAACATTTTTCTGAGTTAGAAACAAAATTGGTTTCTGAAGAATTGAAGACACCTAATAACACAGTTCAATCTAATGAAAATGAGTTGAAAAAACACTTGAATCAATTGCATCAACAGTTGACTCAAATCCAAGTGAATTTAGATGCTAAATTAATCGAAGTTATGGAGACTTTTAAGGCAGAGTTGTCACAGATAGAAATACCTATTACTAAATCAGCTCAAGAAGATTTAGAAGAATTAACTCCTACTAAACCAACAGAAGAAGATTTATCTGTTAAAGAATCAAAAACGGATGCAGATCCTTTATTGCAGCGCTTAAGTTCTCTAATAGAAGAGTTCTAATTAATTATGTTTCAATATACCTTTATTCGTAACAATAACTTTTACCAGTTTTAGCGAGTAATGGCAAAGAAGAGAGAAGAGAGAAAAAAAAGAAACTAATGATAGAGATTAAGTAACAAATTAAGATTGGAGAAACTCTCGATCTACATAATTTGCCAATTTCCTGTTCATAGCATTCTTTTTGATGATTGGTATTAAGAGGCAGAAAAATAATTTTAGAGACTATTTTAGAATGCTTTTCTTCTTGACATAATTTCTAGTGGACTTGATTATTAAAAATGATTAATAAATTATCAATAAAGTAAAAATAATTGTTAGGTATTTGCACTGTATTATTCATAATTAACAAAAATTAGTTAGTATATTACCTTAAACTTTAGTTAGTACAAATACATTGCCTTGATTGCCTCTTCCAATGCGTAAATCTTCATCTAAATATGTAATATCTAACCATCCCTTTTGTTCTCGGTTTTGTATATTAAAATCAACAGCAGTAAATTTTTTTCCTGATTCTATTTCGGCAATTAATTTATTAGGTGATTGATAACCTATTAAACTCTGTAAACCTAAAATTGAACGATTAAATTTAACATTTACTCGCTTTTCGGACACAGCTTCAAACTGAGCAACAACACTAACTATTCCTTCTAAAAAAGGCAAACCAGATACTTCAGCAATATTATAGACTGCTGTATCTTGGACTCGGATACATTGATAAATCTCCCCTAGTTTCAGGAAAGGAAAACTATCAATGCGTAGTAATTCTTGACTGGTAGTATAAAGTAATCGCCAATTGCCATTTAATAGTTCTTTTGCTTCTAAGGGACAAGGGTTTGGATTATAATCTTCTACTTGAGCGATCGCTGCTAGAATTACTTGTTGGTCATATTTATTTGCTAGTAAACCACGATTTTTGCCTGTAAGTGTCTCTATTAATCTGGATTTATAAATCATAATTCTTGTTTATTGTCAATCTGCGTTGATTCTAAGCTGACAATTTTCTTTATATTGCAGAAGAAGAAAATTTCAAAAACATTCTTAGGGTATCCGGGTCTTAAGCAATTTTAACGATATCCTTAATAGTAGCAAAAAATTTAGATAAGCTTACGACTGGGATTGATTTTACTTTGTTTGAATGAATCTAAAAATTTTATATTTTAGATTATTTTTAGGTGCAACATTATCCATCTTGCTTCTTTACTAAACCTCTTAAGTTCTCTTATCCCTGGTGGGGATGGGTTTAATACCTCACTTTATATCATTTCCGGTTGAATACTTATAAATAAGTAAGAGAGTAGGGAGCGGGGATAATAGTGAGAATAGGAAGATTTGCCCTGTGTAATGAGGAATGCTCCGGACATGATATTACAGGGGGTGCCAATGGGATTTGGTGGGGTTATCATTTCCATCCACCGCATTCTCACTCATTTATTGACTACTGACTACTTTTTCAAGATTTGATGCAAGTAAATTCATCTAATCTGTTAAACAAGGACAGGAAAAACATTTATATATATTATTTGCTGGCAAATTTCAAACAAAATCCCCTAAAATCCAATAGACCGGATAGAGGAGATGAGTAAATCTAAAGATATTAGGATAAACTTACTAAAATTCCTTGACTGAGGATATATGGAAGAAAAACAACAAACAAACAACCCGTCACAACCTGTAGTGCCACAGAATACTACGGTACAGGAAACAGTAAATCCACAACCTGTAGTGCCACAGAATACTACGGTACAGGAGACAGTAAATCCACAACCTGTAGTGCCACAGAATACTACGGTACAGGAGACAGTAAATCCACAACCTGTAGTGCCACAGAATACTACGGTACAGGAGACAGTAAATCCACAACCTGTAGTGCCACAGAATACTACGGTACAGGAGACAGTAAATCCACAACCTGTAGTGCCACAGAATACTACGGTACAGGAGACAGTAAATCCACAACCTGTAGTGCCACAGAATACTACGGTGCAGGAGACAGTAAATCCACAACCTGTAGTACCACAGAATACTACGGTGCAGGAGACAGTAAATCCACAACCTGTAGTGCCACAGAATACTACGGTGCAGGAGACAGTAAATCCACAACCTGTAGTGCCACAGAATACTACGGTACAGGAGACAGTAAATCCACAACCTGTAGTGCCACAGAATACTACGGTACAGGAGACAGTAAATCCACAACCTGTAGTGCCACAGAATACTACGGTACAGGAGACAGTAAATCCACAACTACAGGTTGTGTCACCAAGTATGGTGGAGGCAAAGGTAGAACAACCAGTAGAAAAACAAGTAGGAGTTATTAGTCGTAGAAATAACCAATCTCAGTCACAACCAGTTCTAGTTTACAACCCTTCCCTGCTTCTAATACCTCGCCATGAACCGGCAGATGTAATTCCTACCCAACGGGACTCATCTATAGTGGACTGGTTAGAAACATCAGGCAGAATGTTACCTAGAGATCCTGCAGAATCAGACAATTATCTAGAAGAGGAAGAGGAAATCTCAGAATTGATAGCTGTAGATGACAATTTTAGTGATGATGATGTTTTAGAAGGAAATGCCGATGACTCTGGTGAATAGATATTTTTAATAATTAATAATTAATAATTAATAATTAATAATTAATTACCAAAAAGCTATTCAGTTAAAAGTTGAATTTGATAATTATTTAATCAAACCTAAAGTATCAAAAAGTGTGTGTGGAGGAGATTTTTTATGCAAAATAAGCTAATTTTTCGCAAATCTATTGCTTTATCGGGAGAAAATTTATTCTTGGGTCTGGGTTTAGGATTAAGCTCTTTTGCCCTAATTTTAGACAGCATGGCTAATCGAATTATCGGTATAGAATCTCTGAGCTTACCTCTAATTCTATGTGGTCTAGCAACTGCAAGTTTGGGGTATTGGGTTATACCCATGCTGAGAAGACTTAAAGCTGGACAAATAATCCGGGAGGATGGCCCCCAAGCTCATCTACAAAAAGCAGGTACTCCAACTATGGGAGGCATATTTTTTGTACCAGTAGGAGTAGCGATCGCCCTGTTATTATCTAAATTTCATCCAGATGTCATGGCAGTATCCGCAATGACCCTAGCTTACGGTTTTATTGGTTTGCTGGATGATTGGAGAATTTTGCAACGTAAGTCTAATAAGGGAATATCTCCGAAAATGAAATTGGCTTTGCAGGTGGGTTTTGCAATGCTATTTTGTGGATGGCTAGCATGGAGTCAACCTAGTACAGTTACTAATATTGCTTTACCATTTGGTCTACAATTATCTTTAGGGTTACTATTTTGGCCTCTGGCAGGTTTTGTTTTAGTTGCAGAAAGTAATGCGACAAATCTTACGGATGGCGTTGATGGTTTGATGGGAGGTTTGGGAGCAGTTGCTTTTTTAGGGTTAGCTGCTTATTTAGCTCCTACTGCTCCGGAGTTAATGATTTTTTGTGCTTGTATGAGTGGTAGTTGTCTCGGTTTTGTTGCTCATAACCGCAATCCTGCTAAGGTGTTTATGGGTGATACAGGGTCGTTAGCTTTGGGTGGAAGTTTAGCTGCAGTTGCTCTACTAACTAATACTTTATGGATATTATTAATTCTTAGTGTGATTTTTTTAATAGAAACTCTTTCGGTTATTGCTCAAGTGGGTTATTACAAGGCAACAAAAAGACCAGATGGTGTAGGTAAGCGCTTATTTAAAATGGCTCCTTTTCATCATCATTTAGAATTATCTGGTTGGTCGGAAACTCAAGTGGTGGGATGTTTTTACTCAGTTAGTGCAATTTTGGCTAGCTTGTGTTTATTTTAAAAAAAAGGAGTCAGTCCTCAGGAGTTAGGAGTCAGGAGGGAAGAAAGAAGACCGGGAAAAGGAGAAAGTTTTTTTTATCACTAATAGACATCTGTTCATTAATTGATAATGGATAATTGATAATTGATAATTACCTCGGGTTTTAACCGTTATGGAATTGAATATCAGGAGATATTATTTCTTCTCTTGGTCGATGGTCGGACAGCGAAAAGACCTCGCCATCCCACCCAACGGGTGCGCTCCGAAGAGAGAACTCCGTTCCGCTGTCGCGTTTCGCGTCAGCGTTGCGTTACGCCAGTTTTGCGAAGCAAAAGCAAACGACCGCTGTCTTGGTCGATTGGATATGGCGAGGGGACCTCGCCATCCCTCGACCGCTTTTTTCCCCTTAAAAGGGGAGGCTTCAAGGAGCGAATTATTTAATTATTAATTATTAATTATTTGGTAAAAATCAAAAATAAAATCAATTATTATCCATAAATTATCAATTATTCCCCTTCTGGGAGGCCCCCCGCGGGTGGGTTGCCTGTTGCCAGATTGTTACCTGTTCCCTCTTTTCTAAAGATGTCTAATTATCCGGACATGATATAAATTATTAATTGAAAAACCGATCATGACAAAAGTTTCGGTAATTGTACCAATTTATAATGGTGAGAAAGATTTGCCAGACTTGATAGAATGTCTGCGGTCGCAAACCTATCCTGCTGACCAAGTAGAGTATTTACTTGTGGATAATAATAGTGGCGATCGCAGTAAGTCAGTAATTGAAGCAGCAGCACGGTCAAGTCAAATTAAAATTTGTCTAGTTACTGAAAATAAAATTCAAAGTTCCTATGCTGCTCGCAATGCTGGTATTCGTGCTGCTAGTAGCGAGATATTTGCTTTCACTGATGGTGACTGTCGTCCTCAACCTCAATGGTTAGAAAATTTAATTCAGCCATTTTCTGACTCTAATATTGGTATTGTCGTGGGAGAAATACTTGCTTTACCTGGGGATAGTTTATTAGAGAAATATGCAGATAAACAAGATACTCTTTCTCAAAAACATACTTTGGCTAATTCATTTTGTCCTTATGGTCAAACTGCTAATTTAGCAATTAGAAAGCAAGCATTTGTAGAGGTAGGATTATTTCGCCCTTACTTAACAACGGGTGGAGATGCTGATATTTGTTGGCGTATTTTACGAGAAACATCTTATCAGTTTAAGTTTGTAGAAAATGCAGTAGTTAAACATCGTCATCGTTCAACTTGGAAAGATTTACAAAGTCAATGGCGTAGGTATGGAAAGTCAAATAAATATTTGCATGAACTCCATGGTGTTGATTTAATGCGAGAGTTGAAAACAAAGGAATATGTTTATCGTTTGAGTAGATGGTTATTAAAAGAGTTGCCTCTAACAACGATGAAAATAATATCAGGTAAGGCAGAATTGGTAGAGTTGTTTGATACTCCTATTGGTTTGTTCAATGGTAGGGCAAGAATTATTGGTCAAAAGGAAGCAAAATTATCAGATGAAGCGCGAAAAATTGAAAGATTTTAAGTAAGCATTCAGCAGTCAGCCATCAGCTATCAGCTATTACTTTTAGTTTAGGATAAAAGCTTTATTAATTTTCTTACTACAAAAGTTGCTTCCCTTGTCCTTAAAGTCTATTTTAATTTAAACAAGGAGAGAATCTTGTTGCTAATAGCTGACAGCTAATAGCTGTTTGCGCAGCATTCTGTAGGAAATGCTTACGATTTTAGTCTAATTTTTTTCTATGGAATTTCATTACTAAGGGTGTTTTAATTATCTATTTTTATAGAAGCTATTATCATTGCTTATCTAGCTAATTGGGAGTCAGATTTCAAAGATGAAGGATGAAATTTTGAGCAAAATATAGATGTTTAAAATAGTTTAGTTGATAAATATCTAACTAATTAAATTTGTTATTTTCCTACAGGCTGTATTGTGATATTATTACTGATACTTACTCCATTAATAATAGTGGCAGGTAAGCTCAATTGAATCTGTTTAAAACAGGCCAAAATTTGATACACAATCTAACCAAATAGGAGATAATAACATGAAAAACTTGACTGTTGATAGTAAGAAGAACTGTTTATTAGTAGACAAAGCATGGATGGAAAACCTCCAGAAAGAGGCTGCATCTGCAAGTTTAGAACCTGGTATGTATGTTTTGCGGATTAAGAGTGGAGCATTTAGCTATGGTAGTGGTATGAGTGCTGAACCATTTGTGTTGCTCTGGATATATGGTGGAAAATTTGTTAACTTGAAGACAAATGTTGAAACTTCAGCTACATGGTCTTCTTTAAATGGATATGATGATACGATTACATTGGAAGTTAAAGAGACAATTACGGTTAGTGCTTTGTTACTGGATGTTTATGAAGAAGATAATTCTGGTGAAATTGTTGTGTCTATTTTGGATGCGTAAATCATCAGTTTAATATTGGCTATTTTGTCAAAAAATTAGTAATAAATTTGACGTGATCGCTCTCTTAATTACTGAGGTGGGCGATCGTTTCTGTTGATTTTGAAGGAAGAAGGAAGAAGGAAGAAGGAAGAAGGAAAAATCTTGTGTTGTTTGAGTTTTATCCTTTTGATCTGTCCGTGCTTTTTCCTTCGACTACTATACTCAAAACTTTGTTATACTTACAACCCACATTCCGCACCACAAAATGTAGCATATTTACCGGACTTGATATACTTGATATAATAGGTGTTCGCTTTTTCAATAATTTAAGTAATTTAAGTGAGCGATCGCTTATTTGTTAGGTAAGGAATTAGGAGTGATTTTTCCTGGTTTTAATTAATCAAATAAACCTGATATTTCCTATCTATAATTTAGGAAGTATCTCCATTTCTTTTCAAGACTGTAAATTTTTTAATATTTTATTTGCTAAAGAGCCAAAAGATTGACCTAATTGTTTTTTCAAACGCCATCTTTGAAAAGCTTGTTCATATTCTTCTCCTTCAATTTGAAAAGTTTTCCAGGCATCTAAAGCTAACCATAATCCCCACAATAATAAAATTGGTAAAGACCAGGAAAGAGTATGAGCAGTTACTAAATTCAGCAACAGTAAAAATGAATTTACAATGCCATATTTAATCAAACTTTGCTTGAATTTTTCTCTACGAACTTGATTAAAAACTTGTTTTTCCTGAAACTCACTCCGGTGGGAAAGCCATTCTTGTTCTGCTGCTGCTAAGTCTTCTGGAGAAATACCCATCTCATGAGCAATTTCTAATACTTGTGCTCTGGTTAGTTCCCCTCCTTCAGAGCGACGTGCTAGGGCAATTTGCAGAATTTGTTGGGCATCGTCTTGAGCATAAGTTTGGGTAATTTGGTTTTGTGGGTTTGTCATAATTTTATTGCTTAATTTTTAGAATTATTTCTATCATATATTCTAGCTTGCTATAGATATCAAAGAATAACAATAGTAGATTCCTGTCCTGTCAATAGGAGAGAAGCAAGAAGGAAAGTGTTTCGTTATCTAGGATAAAAGCAAGAAGGAAAGTGTTTAGTTATCTAGGATAAAAGCAAGAAGGAAAGTGTTTAGTTATCTAGGATAAAAGCAAGAAGGAAAGTGTTTAGTTATCTAGGATAAAAGCAAGAAGGAAAGTGTTTAGTTATCTAGGATAAAAGCAAGAAGGAAAGTGTTTAGTTATCTAGGATAAAAGCAAGAAGGAAAGTGTTTAGTTATCTAGGAGAGAAGGAAAAATCTGATGTTGTCTGAGTTTTAAACTTTTGATAGGTCTTAACCTTTCCTTTGACTGTTATAATATACTTTTCGCTTTAAACAAACTACTTAAAACAAAAATATGCCACCAAAGTCGAAAGCTACTAACAGTAAACCAAGAATAACTAACGCACAAAAAGAGGCTGCTGAAGCTGAGATTAGGGAAAAACAAAAACCTGTTGATTATCAAACGAAAGAGTATCCAGTAGAAGTTATTGTTCAGAAATATATGGAAGGAAGAGATGATGATACTAATGAGTTATTTATTCCTGATTATCAAAGAGAGATGATTTGGGAAGAAAAAAGGCAGTCAAAATTTATTGAATCTGTACTTCTAGGATTACCAATACCTCCTATATTTGTTGCTGATATTTATGAGCGAGAAAATGATTTAGGACGTTTAGAAATAGTAGATGGTACACAGCGCATCCGAGCTTTATCTATATTCTCTAATAATGAACTGACTTTAGAAGGATTAAAAAAATTAGAAAAGCTTAATAATTTCACTTTTGCAGATTTACCACTTGCTCGTCAAAGACGTTTCAATAGAACTACAATTCGGATGATTCAACTAACAGAAAAAGCGGATGAGGAAGTACGACGAGATATGTTTGAAAGAATTAATACTGGTAGTATTGTTTTAAACGATATGGAAAAACGTAGAGGTATACAACGCGGACCTTTTCTTAATTTTATCGATCAATTATCAGAAAATACCAAATTTAGAAAGTTATGTCCGTTTTCTGAAGCTCTGGTTAAGAGGCGCGAACCTCAAGAATTTGTGTTGCGTTTTTTCGCATATCTAAATAATTATCAGAATTTTGGAGAACAAGTAAATTTATTCTTAAATGATTACTTAGAAAAAAACAACAAGGATGGTAATTTTGACCGAGATAAAATGGAAGGTGAATTTGAATCAATGCTAGATTTTGTAGAAAAGCATTTTCCTTATGGATTTAGGAAAGGTAAAAACAATAAATCAGTTCCCAGAATTAGATTTGAGGCAATTTCTGTAGGTACTGCACTTGCTTTAAGAAAAAGGAAAAACCTTAAACCAAAATCAATGGAATGGCTAAATTCACCAGAATTTAAAGAATATACTACCTCTGATTCTAGCAATTCTAGACCGAAAGTTATTCGACGGATTGAATATGTGCGCGACCAACTATTAGCTAAATAATGACAAGCATATTATTTCAAGATTTTAAGGAACGCTCTAAAGAAGTAAGTAAGTATTTTTTTTTCCTCAAGAATTTAGAGCAAGGAACTATTAAATTGGCAATGGAAGGTAACGGAAAACAAAAAATTAAGGAAATTGATTCTGAGTTAATAAAAACTCTGAAAGCAAGTACTTTTTTACTGCTTTACAATTTAGTAGAATCCACCATGAGAAATGCTATTGAAGCCATATTTGATGAACTGCAAAGTCAAGGTATACCCTTCGACAAAATTAGACCGGAATTAAAGAAAATTGTTCTGCATAATCTAAAGCGAAGAAATCCCGATAAAGTTTTTCAAAAAATTGTAGATATCTCTCTTGATATTATTAAGGCTGGATTTAATAAAGAAGAACTATTTTCGGGAAATATAGATGCTCAAAAGATTAAAACAACAGCTAAGGAATATGGATTTTCTGCAAAAACAAAAACTGATAGTAGTGATTTATTGACAGTAAAGGATAACAGAAATGATTTAGCACATGGCATTAAATCTTTTGCTGAGGTAGGAAAGGAGAAAAGTGCTGACGAACTAATAGAAATTAAAAATAAAGTAGTAAAATATCTGAGGCAGATTCTCGAAAATATTGAAATATATATAGATAATCAGGAGTATTTAGACTCAACAAATATTCCCTAACTTCTTTGCTGAAACAGCATTTACAATCAAACTTCCTATATGGGTAAAAACAACAGGTTAAGTAGCAGTAAAAAAATTGGTATTTTTTCAAGTTGGCAAGAATTCAGTTTCCTTAAATAATTTAGCTCATGGCATTAAATCTTTTGCCGAGGTAGGAAAAGATAAAAGTGCTGACGAACTAATAGAAATTAAAAATAAAGTAGTAAAATATCTGAGGCAAATTATCGAAAATATTGAAATTTATATAAATAATAGAGAATATTTAGACTCAACAAATATTCCCTAACTTCTTTGCTGAATATGATTGAGAATACTTTTACCCACCACCTCACCTAACTTTACAGGAACAGCATTTCCAATCAAACGCCCTATTTTGGTAAAAGCAAATGATTCATTAGGAGGAAAAAATTGGTATTTTTCAGGGAAAGTTTGCAATAATGCCGCTTCCCTCAGAGATATTGCCCTATCTTGTTTGGGGTGTCCAAATCGACCATTGCCAAAACCAAAGCACTGAGTCGTTATAGTTGGACCTGGACTATCCCACTCCATCCTACCGTAAACTGATGAATATGACTTACCACTACTCTTAGTATGACATTTAGCAATCAAATCTTCTGGCCAATCTCGCCAACTTCCCCCTGGTTTAGAAGCACGGATACGACGGAGATTGAGCGCTGAAAGTTTACTGCATTGATGAAGTGGGTCAGTTTTGGATGATTCACCAGTCTTCAGAGGTTCTAGATGATAAATAGTCTTTCTTACAGTTTCATAATTATCGCGATCGTGAGTAGGAGGAATTAGATCAATCTCGCCAAACTTCGAGGCAAAAAATACTAACCGTCTACGAGTTTGAGGTACACCGTAATCTTGGCAGTTAACCTCATAGAAGGTGATAAAATATTTTAACCTTTTGAGTTTAATAATAAATTTCTCAAAAACTTCGTGTTGTTGTAACTGTGGCACATTTTCCATAGTCACAATATCTGGCATACATTCCTTAACAATACGAGCAAAATCATCAAGAAGTTTCCATTTTGAAGAGTGATAGAACGACCTTCCGCTGGCGCGATCGCTGTAACGTCTTGAATAATTAGAAAATGGTTGGCACGGAGCGCATCCAGCGATAACTTTAATATGGTCTTCTGGAAAATGCTTTACTAAATCAACACCCTTAATCTCTTCAACACTTTTGAGTATAAACTCAGCTTTGTTATTATACTTGTAAGGAAACTCACATACAGGGTCAATATCATAACCAACATTTACACGAAGACCAGCTTTTCGGAGACCGTGAGTTAGACCACCCGCTCCGCAAAATAAGTCTACTGCGGAAATGTTAACCATTATCTACCTCTAAAAATTTCATATAAATCAACCTTATATTATAACTGTGCCAAGTCACTAATTTCAAGCATAAATATAAATAGACATCTCCACCAAATGAGGGAGTAGGAAGTAGGGAGTAGGGAGTAGGGGGAAATAATTAATGATTTATGTATGATAATTGATTTTATTTTTGATTATTGGAGATGTCTAATAAGAGCGAGTCTAATTAGAGGATAATTAGAAAACTCGCTCATGTAAATTAGTAGTTTTTCTTGGCTTTGTACAATCTTAGTTAAATCTCCATTCAATTGAACCTAAAATTTAAAACCTACAACTTTATTCAACAATCTTAATCTCGTCAACGACCAGAACGAAGAGTACTAATAATTAACCACAACCCAAGAAAACTTGCTATTGCTGATAACTGATAACTGATAACTGTATTTACTCTCGCTAACGACCAGAACGAAGAGTACTAATAATTAACCACAACCCAAGAAAACTTGCTACTGCTGATAACTGATAACTGATAACTGATAACTAATAACTGTATTTACTCTCTCCAACGACCAGAACGAAGAATACTAATAATTAACCACAACCCAAGAAAACTTGCTACTGCAAATAAAGCTTCACTTAACACAGATAACTGACTACTTTGAGAACCCGCAGTTACAATAGCAGCACCAATAATTAATGAACCTACAACAACACTAAAAGATAGTCTATTAGCTGACTTATCTACACTAATAGCCAAAGGTTCAATATCCTTTAAAGTCAAATTCCACTTCAATGTTTCAGAAGTCACTCTATCTAGAAGTAAATCTAGTTGACGAGGCGACTCCAAAGACAAATTCTTCACATCAATAGCTGTTCTTAATAATGTTTGAACCGGGTCTTCCCCTAATAACTGTCGCCGAAATAGATCCGTCATTAATGGCTTAATCTCATCCAAAAGATTAAGTTGAGGATAGAAACTACGAGCTACACCTTCCAAATTTGCTAAAGTTTTGGAATACAAACCCAAATTACTCGGCAACTTAATTCTGTTATTACGACACAATTGTAATATGTCATAAAAAACTTCAGAAAAATTGATTTCAGCCAAACTCAGATTATAATATTTACGCAGCATCTTGCTATACTCATTTTCCACCTTAGCTAAGTTTGGTGGTTGAGCAACTTCTGCCATTTGTAGAGTTAACTGAGTACATCTTTGAGCATCTAGATCGACGATCGCTAATAATAATTCCGTTAAATTCTGCTGACTGCGTGGATCGAGGCGACCAACCATTCCACAGTCTAGTAGAGCAATACGTCCATCTTCCAGATAAAATATGTTCCCAGGATGAGGATCAGCGTGAAAAAAACCATTGATATAAAACTGTTGAAAGAAAGCACGACATAATAATGTGGAGAGTGCTTGCTTTTCTGCATCTACATCCCCATTATTGTTAATGCCTTTGACCTTCGCTGATAAGATAGGTTTACCATTTAGCCATTCGAGAACTAATATTTTCGGAGTTGTTAGTTCCCAATATACTTTCGGAAGCATTATTTGCTTGGGGTCAAACCACTTACTGGTAGATAAGTCTCGACGTAGTTCATCGGTATAACCAGCTTCCTTAGTGAAATCAAGTTCAGCTTTCAGAGCAACACTAAACTCTTCCGCAAGAGAAACTATATCGTAGTCATTGCCAAAATCTGTAAATGAGACTAATTCAGCTAAACTTTTTAGCAGGGATGTGTCTTTGTCAATTATTCTGTCAATACCTGGACGTTGAACTTTTAGAGCTACTTCTGTACCGTCTTTTAAGGTCGCTTTATAAGTTTGAGCGATGGAACCCGCTGCTACACACTCAGTATTAATATCTCTAAATATTTCTTCTAGAGGTTGGGATAACTGTTGACGAATTAAGATTTCCACTTCTGACCAAGGTACTGCTGGTACATTGGCCTGCAAACTTGACAAGGTGTCAATATAGTCTGCTGGTAATAGGTCTGGACGGGTACTGAGTAGCTGGCCGAGTTTTACATATACTGGGCCTAAATCTACCAGAATATTGCGTAGAACTTCTGGTGTTGGTATGTCTGGTTCGCCAGTTTTGCCCCCTGTCAGAAGGGTTTTCATGTAGCCCCAACCATTACGGAAGACAATTTCGACTATTTCAGCTCGGCGAGAATTAGTTGCTGTCAGGCTAGATAACACGGGGCCTCCCAATGATTGGATTGATGTTTGTTTTACCTATAGGGACAATTTAATATATCTAAATATTAGGATAACGTCGATCGGAAGCTGATGCATTGTGAGTAACTTTAATTTCAGCGATAGACTTTTTTTTACCTTATCTATAATGACTTTTAAGCATTTTATCCGAAATAAAATGTATCAGTTATCAGTAAATAAAAACTTTTGACTTTTTATTTTTAACTTTTGTCTGAATAAATAGTATCTATTTTGACAGCAAGAAAACTATAAATTACACAAATTTCTGCTTTACATTATTCCCAAAGTTCTTTATATTTATTTTATAATTAATAAAGATATTGTAGTCAGGAACCCAAGGACTAAAGTTCAAAGACTTGGACAGACTGCTCGAAGTCTTTGCCAGCCAGCACCTGACTAACCTTAGACCTTTGCAGTTTAAGTTATAGGTCAGTGTTAAAGTTCCTATTTTGAGATGCTCTGCCAGTGCCATCCTCTAGAACTCAATGGTTAAACAGGCATAGTGGGTTAAGCCAGTACCTTTGACATAGTACCGACCTATAGCATTATCATTTCGGCTGCCTATCTTTATTTATCCCCTAGCTAAAGCTAAGGGTTTACAAATTACTGAAGTATTTTAGATGAATAATATAGAATCTATCGCAATTGAACGGTTTCAGACTCAGAGTCCTATAGATTTAGACAGTTGTCAGTTAAACCGCGAGTTAGTTGGGTCTAGGGTAGTAATGGTGATTGACTGCCCATCTACGGAAAAGTGCCATCAACTTTGGCGCGATCGCTACCTATTAATGCGTCGGTGTTTAGATTTATGGTTAGCTCATCAAATTGTAATTAGTTATAAGGGACATCCTTACGGCCGTACTCCAATGCGTCAATCTTTAGCCTGATTATTTTTTGAGTTAGATTATATTTATAGCAATTTTCATACTGATGAGGCGCTATATAAATCATAACTGGCGGTGCGCAGTGACGCACCGTTATTATTTTTTGTCAAATTTTAGTTAGAAATAATTTTGTTAAAAATTTGAAATTATTACTATTAGGGAATAGGGAATAGGGAATAGGGAATAGGGAATAGGAAATAAAATATACTTTTGTATTTGAGCAGTCAATATAAAAATAATTTTTCCTAACTATTTAAACTGACTATCAAATATACAATTCATTTTCTTTGACTACTTAGTAAAAATATATAAATAAAAGTTGAACTAACTAAGTTTTGGATGTACTTTCTTAAACTAACGTTTATTCAAAGCTTATTTCTGGTCGCTATATCGCGATGATTATTACTATAAATCAGGAATCTAGTTGTGAGAATTGAGATGTTCCTTAAAAGTATAGAATATAGCAATTATTATATTCATATAATTTGTTTTTTTTCTTCTTCTCTATTCCCTGTTCCCTGTTCCCTAAAAGTTAGCAATATCTCACAACTCAAGTCATATTGCTATATATAATTACTCAAAGTTTATTCTAAATAATAAATACTCAAAAAGATAGTAGTGTTAAATAATTTGTCAAAAATTCAAGCATATAGATAAAAAGTATGAAATTGTTACTGATAACTGATAACTGAAATGACCCATTTTTCCTAATTTCAAGATATTCCAAGATATTTTATGCACAACGAAAATATAACTGCTAAACCTATTCAAAAAATTTTATTTGGCAGTCCAGGTACAGGCAAAAGTTATAAAGTGCGAGAGATAGCAACTAATTCGTTGGGAATTAAATGGCATGAACAAACAAAATCATTAGAAAACACAATTAAAACAGTCTTTCATCCTGAATATACTTATGCTGATTTTGTCGGAAAATTATTGCCACAAACTATCGGCAGTTCGGTTATATATAAATTTTATCAAGGTCATTTTTTACGAGCATTAGGATTAGCTTACAAAAATTTAATTAATAATAGTAATGAGAATGTGCTATTAGTAATTGATGAATTAAACCGAGGTAATGCTGCTGCTATATTCGGTCCGATTTTTCAATTATTAGATAGAGAAACAGATAATTGGTCAACTTATGATGTCAATTTATCAGAGTTAGAAATAGTGGCTTTGTTAGGTTCGATGGGGTATGATGCTCAAACAACTGATAAAAATATACAAGTGGATGGAAGTAATTTTGATGTTTTTTGTAAGATGACAAAGATGAATTTAGAAATGAGTAATAATCAGGATGGTTTAAGGGTCTTAGAAAATTTGACAAGTCAGAGAATTTCTATTCCTAGAAATTTATCGATTATTGCTACGATTAATACTTCGGATGAGTCGATTTATTATTTAGATAGTGCTTTCAAACGGAGATGGGATTGGGAATATGTGGATGTGCCTGGTTATGGAATAGAAAAAATTAAAGATATAGCGATTGAGGGTAGGGATGAGAAATGGGTTTCTTTTGTGAATAAGTTGAATGATTTTATTAAGGTAAATCATCATCTAATTCGCCGCATTGAAGATAAACAAATTGGGGTTTGGTTTTTGAAGTCTGAAGATAATCAAGTTACTAAAGAATCTATAGAAAATAAGTTAATGTTTTATCTGTGGGATAGTGTATTTCCTAGAGATAGAATACCTTTGGAAGATTTATTATCAAAAGGAGATAAACAAAGTATTAAATTAATTACATATTCTGATTTTATTGCTTTATCTGATGATTTTATTGATGCGATTATTTCTTGTGAATGGTTGACTTTTTAACTGATTTTATTTTTGGCTGTTTATAGAGGATATTTAATGCAGGAAAAGGCAGAAGAGAAAAGCATAGAGTTCAATAATTTAGAATTTAGAATTTAGAATTTAGAATTTAGAATTTAGAATTCAGAATTCAGAATTACCTCTCCTTGAAAAGAAGAGGATTGGGTTAAAAGGAATTTTTTTCTTCTCTTGGTCGATTGGATATGGCGAGGAGACCTCGCCATCCGGAGACCGCTTTTTTATCCATGAATGGAGAGGCTTTATAGCTTAATTTTTCGGTAAGATTTTCAACCAGATTTAGTATTATAAAAATTGTTACTTAATTTGCTCGTAATTTCTTTAAAATTTTCTCGATCGCTTGAGTTTTTTTACAACTGATAACTGATAACTGAAATGACCTGTTTTAGGAGATTTGGTGGTAACAATTACCCAATTATTAGAAACCAGTAATTAAAGATATCGTTGGCAGTAGTTTTATCGATAAATTGTGGTTTAAAGCCTCCCATTTTAAGGAGAAAAAGAAAAAAATTTTCCTTTGAGTCAATCCTCTTCTTTTCAAGGAGAGGTAATTATTAATTATTAATTAGGGTTTGCTGAATAAATCTCAAAAAATTGATATATAAAGGTTTTAGTCTTTTTATGTCTGGAAAAAGTACCTGCTTTTCAGCTCTTCATCGTCAAAAAGGAGCGCATTTTGGGCAAGAGTTGGGCAGAAAATCAAGGGACGATTATTCTGACTAACTCCTCTATAATTCCCATTCCTTCTGTTTGCGGAGCATTCCGTAGGAAATTCTGGATTCTGGATTCTGACTCCTATCCTTACCACTCATACTTTTTCAGCAAACCCTAATTATTAATTGTTGAAACTTCTCTGAATTGAATTTAAAGGTAGTTGAAATGTTGTCAAATTTATTCAATAAATTAAAGTGAAAATGATTTGCTCTGATGGGGATAATCATGGCGCTCTACTACTGCCAGGTGCAATAATTCTTATATTTTTTGTTGATACTAACTCTTGCCGTTGTTCGTGTAGTTTTATTGCTTGTATCTAATAATTTTTCTTTTTATTCATACTTAATTCTCAGTAAACGTTGTGATCGAATTGAGGATGACTGTGGATATGTTCTAATATACTGCTCATAATTTCTAGACCAAAATAAGATTTTTGATTATTAGACCGCTATTTATTTTTAGGAGAGGTCTAGTGGCTTTGTTGCGTATGTCGCAATAGGAGTTTTTGCTTAGTTTGATATTTTGGTAGTCGGTGGTTTTGTTGCGTATGTCGCAATAGGAGTTTTTGCTTAGTTTGATATTTTGGTAGTCGGTGGTTTTGTTGCGTATGTCGCAATAGGAGTTTTTGCTTAGTTTGATATTTTGGCAGTCGGTGGTTTTGTTGTGGATAAATTAAGAAGCGAAGAAGAAATTAATGTTTTGGTTTTATAATCACTAATTATCTGAGTTTAATATTAGTCTCTAAATTTATTGCCCTAGTTTACCGAATAATTAATAATTAATAATTAAATAATTCAGGTTTAAAGCCTCCCCTTTTAAGGGGAAAAAAGTGGTCGTTAGCGCAGCTTCCCGTAGGGTGGGATGGATGGGTTTCCTAACCATATCCAATCGACCAAGAGAAGAAATAATATTTCCTTATATTCAATTCTGTAACGGTTTTAACCAGAGGTAATTATCAATTATCCATTATCAATTATCAATTAATGAATTCTTCCTTACTTCCCTCTCTCCTAGATAACTAAACACTTTCTTCCTTCCTCATAAAAATGATAAATTTTGCCGAATTAAAGCCTAGAGTTAACACTAAATATTCTTTTGTCGGCATTGAAAAAAAGGGAGGTCAGTTAATCTTTCATTTACCTAAAGGATTCACTCAAAATGACCCGAATCTTAATAAATTTGACTTTAAATGTGAATTATTTTTCAAGCTCTATAAAGTTCTGAAAATTGTGCAAAATATTTATCAAGAAAAAGGATATTTGCAGAAAAATATCAAAATTAATGACCGCGATGGTGTATTAAAACAGGAAGCAGGAAAAGAAGTTATCATAAACGATAATCAAGAAAGTATTTTTTATAGCAAACTTGATGCCTTAGATAATATTTTAGATGTCTACGATGAGTTGAAAATATTAGCACTTGTCTCTCGTCTTAGTAAATCTGAAACTATAGACTATAGTAAAATTCATCGTTATCTTCACAAATCTACTTTCCTGAATAATGGTGCTATTTTTATTGACTCTATTGATATACCTCGCCAACAAATATCTTATGAAGCTTCTGATATTGTGGCAATGTATTGTTATATATTTACTGAGATTAAACAAAAATTAGGCGAAAATGTTAATCCAGAAATTTCTGCTCTATCTGCTAGGTTTCGGCAAAAGTATATTGGGTATGAATATAGTCTGTTTAGCGAAGACCATTTTTCCTTAATCATCAATACTTTGAGGGATGCTTTAGAAACAATTGATAACTATACAGCGTTAAAAGATATAGATTATTGGGATTTTTATGATGCAGTTGAGAAATTTTTATTTGGGGAATTGGATGATGTAGAAGATGGCAAAATATGGGGATTTAATAATTTTCATAGTGTTTGGGAGGGAATGTGTTTAACTTATCTGCTCAGATACACAAATCCATGTTTTGTCTGTTATCTGAATAGCCGATATATTGCTTCAGAAATAATTGCTCATTTGAATTACAAAAATAGAATTATTGATTTGAGTAAGATTTTTCATGTCAACGGCAAAGATATTTTTCCCGATGCTGTAATTATTTCATTTAATACTAAAAATAATCGCTCAAACTCCACACTTCCAAATTTAATCCCACCTACAACTTCATATAAAATTGAAAAAGTTAAAAATTGGAATGACTTATATTATTACACAACCTTCAAATGCAATAAATATCAATTAAAAATTGCCCTTCTTAATCAAAACCCAGAACTAGAAAACCATACTTTTAACGAGTTGGCTAAATTCTGCAAACTTGAGGGAGATACACTGATAGTTAACTCCTTGCCAAATCAGTTTTATTCTTATTGGGAAATTTTAGATGACTTTAGTCTCGAACAACTACAAATGATGGAAAATTTGAATCACATATTTTATCTAGCTCTTAAATTTGGCATATTATCTGCCGATAGATTTTTTCAACGGTTTATTGATTATGTTTTGGGGTCTGAATATCTCCTTAAAGACAACATATTTTATCTGTCTCTCTTTCGGGATAAAGATAGACTCCGCTCTCTCAAAGAAATCAATCAAAGCTTTAGTAATTTCCTAAATAAAATTATGAATAAAATCTCTATTCAGGTGATTGATATTAAATATGCCAACTTTGATTATTATCTGAACCCAGGAAACCGAGAGGAAGTTAAAAGTCGAAGTGTTAGAAAACAATTTGTCTATGAGTATTTGATTCAAAATTATCTGGAAAATTATCAAAGTACTGTTAAAAATTGGAGTATTAATAGTGAATTTTGGCTGCCTACTTACAGAAAAAATTTACCAGTTCTTACTCCTGGTACTAAATATATGGATGATTATGTGAAATTAATGGGGGTTAATATTGTGAAAGTTATTGATAGTTATATTCAGGGATAATTAACTACATGCCTTGATTTTAATTAAGGATTTAGCGATCGCTTTTCCATTTTACTGTTTTGATTATGGGCTGCTTTTTTTGCGTTGAATAAAAAGTCATGCGTAGGGACGAACAACCCCCAACTATACTTAGACTATCATCATTTTTTCCCAGGTGCAATGAGAAATCCTGCATTTTTCCTGGTGCTTTTTGCAATGAAAATTGTGGCTTCAAACTTAGGTGTCTGGGAATGACGAAATGAGTGGCGAGGGTCGAATTTTGGTGATTATATTTGGCGATCGCTTTTCTATATTACTGTTTTGATTATGGGCTGCTTTTTGCGTTGAACAAAAAGTCATGCGTAGGGACGAACAACCCCCAACTATACTTAGACTATCATCATTTTTTCCCAGGTGCAATGAGAAATCCTGCATTTTTTTCTGGGGCTTTGTGTAATGAAGTTTGTGGCTTCAAACTTGGGTGCTTGGGAATGACCAGATGAGTGGCGAGGGTCGAGTTTTAGTCATCTATTTAGCGATCGCTTTTCCATATTAGTGTGTTGATGGTGAGCTGCTTTTTTTGCGTTGAACAAAAAGTCATGCGTAGGGGCGAGCGATACCTAACTATACTTATAATATCACCGTTTTTTCTCATGTGCAATGAAAAATCCTAAATTTTTGGTGCTTCGTGTAATGACAGTTGTGGGTTCAAACTTTGGTGTCTGGGAATAACGAGATGAGTGGTGAGGGTCGAATTTTACTCATCTATATTACGATTAGCGATCGCTTTTCCATTTTACTGTGTTGATTATGAGCTGCTTTTTTTGTGTTGAATAAAAAGTCATGCGTAGGGGCGAACAAACCCCAATAACACTTATACTATCACCATTTTTTTTCATGTGCAATGAGAAATCCAACCTTTTTTTGGTGCTTAGTGTAATGAAAAATGAGCGATCGCCAAGGAGCTTAACTGCAAAAATCACTACACACTTTGTAGGAGAAACAAGGAAATATCAATAATTTAGCCTTCTTTGTTATTACTTCCCAATAGCTTTGATTAATTTGACTGCTGAAATTGTACCTACATAAATAATAATAGACAAACCAACAGCGCTAGAAATTAACAAACCAGCTTCTCGATGCACAACGATAAAATTTATAGTTCGGTCAGCTACGCAAGGCCATGTAGAACAAATTTCAGTATTTGATTGTTCTTGCTCTTTGATTTTTTGGTTGGATAAGATTTGATTATTCATAGAAATAATTTTTAACTCTACTATTAACAGCATGAACCAGAATTTAAGGTACTTAGTCTAAGTAAAAGTCAGAGTTATGTTAAAGTTTGTCAAAGTTGTAAAAGTTGATTTTTTCAGTTATGGGTAGATCGCTTAGAGCATCTGAGGAGGGCGTTCAAAAAGTTAAAAATGCTCTGAAACGTTTGGGGTGGAAACAACAGGGTTTAGCAACTAGAGTTGGATGTTCCCGTCAAACTATTTCTAGTTTTCTGAAGAGAAATCGAATTTCTTGTGAAATTTTTGAATCTATTTGCTCTGAATTGGGTTTGACTATAGAAGAAGTTGCTGAGATAGAGTCGAAGAATATCAATAATTTGGACCTAAAAGTACGGGAAATTATTGAGTCTATTATCCGCGACCGATGTGGCACAATGCGGATTTTTGATATGACTCAACCCATTGGGTTAAATGATATTTATACTCATGTGAACATCCTAGAAAAAATTACGGCACGCCGACGTAAATCAATTAATGAATTATTGCAAGAATGTGAATCTGGAAAGTTGGAAGGTTGGGTATTTGGAAAAATTACAGAGAAAAGATTTCCAGGAATTGAGGCAGTAGAAAAATATCGGAAGTTAATGATTTGGGGGAACCCAGGAGCGGGTAAAACTACTTTTTTAAAATATATAGCTATTCAATGTATAGAAGGGAATTTTTTATCTGACTATTTACCTATATTTTTGACTCTGAGAGATTTTGCTGAAGTTGCGGATAAACAGGGAATTTTAGAATATATTCATCAGGAATTTTTGCCAAGTTTGCCGAGACAAGAAAGTTCTTTACAAGAAATAATTAGGGAAGGCAGGGCAATAATTTTATTTGATGGTTTGGATGAGGTGAGGGAGGTAAATGTGGAGGGTGTTATTAGGAAAATTCGTGATTTTTCCGATCGATATCCAGCTAATCATTTTATTATTACTTGTCGAATAGCAGCGAGAGAATATACGTTTGATAAGTTCACTGAGGTTGAGGTTGCTGATTTTGATGATGAACAAATATCGAAGTTTGCTAATAATTGGTTTGAAAATAAGTCTGTTAAACCTGAATATTTTCTGGAACAGGCACGAGAAAATAAGAGAGTTTTGGAGCTAGCGACAAATCCTTTATTATTGACTCTTTTATGTTTGGAATTTGAGGAGTCTGGAGATTTTCCGGCAAATCGTTCTGAGTTATATAAGGAAGGATTAGATGCACTTTTAAAAAAATGGGATGCCAAGCGTGGAATTCAACGTCATCAAGTTTATGGGAAATTATCGCCTCAACGGAAGGAAGATTTATTAAGTAAAATTGCTTGGATTACTTTTGAGAATGGAGAGCTTTTCTTTAAACAGAAAGTAGCTGAGAAATATATCACTGATTATATTTGTAATTTGCCTGGAGCTAATACTGATGAGGAAGCTTTACAGGTGGATAGTGAAGTGGTTTTGCGTTCTATAGAATCTCAGCATGGGTTATTAGTTGAACGTGCTAAAAGTGTTTATTCTTTTTCCCATTTGACTTTTCACGAATATTTTACTGCTAGGGAAATTGTTATTGGTAAAAATTCTTCGGAGGAGGCGTTGAAAGGTTTAGTTAGTCATCTCACTGACTATCGTTGGCAAGAGGTATTTTTATTGGCTGTTGGAATGTCTTCTAATGCTGATGGTTTGTTGTTGTTAATGAAGGAAAAGGTAGATGGGATTTTAAGTGGAGATGAAAAATTGCAGGGTTTTTTGAGATGGGTAAATGAAAAGTCTCTTATCTGTGATGTTTCGGTAAAACCTTTGTATATTCGAGTTGCATTCTTTTTCATTGAATGTTTCTATAGTGTTCAATTTTTTTTCCTAGATAAAGCTTCAAAATTAACTGAAGAATCTGAGCTTAGGAATCTTGGATATCTTCATCAAGAGTTTATAGATAGTTTTAAGAAGACGAGTATTTTTTGGAACGATTTGATGTTTGAAAAAAAGTTAAAACGCTCTAGCTTTATGGGCGATATAGAATTATATACATTGTTAGCTTCGGTAAAAATACCTTCTCAGCCCAATCCTGGAACAAAAAATATAATTGATAGTATTATTGACTATCCAATAGACTTAGAATTTAAGCAAGAATTATTAAAACTAAAATCTGAAGTACCAGATTTTAACCAGTCAATGGAAAAATTTAATGAGTGGTTGAAAACTAATGGTCAAGCTTATAGTGATAAATTAAGAAAATTAATAATTAAATATGGCAATATTTGTCACGATTGGCACTTTAACTATGAGCAGCGTTTTACCTTGAGGGATTATTATTATGCCAATGCATTACTTTTTAATTGCCTCAACAGTGATTGTTATGTCAGCCGAGAAGTTAGACAAGAAATAGAAAACACATTGTTATTACCAATTTCTGAAATACAAAAACGCAACACAGCAAGTCTCTAGTTATAAACATCCTTTAATTCCAGCAAAATCTCAATCAAAATCCAACTCCAAAATTGGCAATGTTTTCTTGAACTAAGAATTCATATAGGGAGAATGTGGGAGGCATAGGTTGAGTAATATACAGGAAAGTTCAGGAAAATTTTCACTTACTAACTCCTTCTTTTTCCACTGACTTATCTGCCAGTCTTAAATAATTTTCATCTCAATTCTGTACGTCGCCAATCAGAGAGTTCCCCTACCTAAATCTTTCTTGATAGACTTTTCTCGATTTACTCAAAACGAAAAAATCCAGAAATAGAGCGATCGCTCCAAAGAATTATAGTATAACCAAATAATCAGAAAACTATTACTACTTTTCGTTTTACTTTTTCAGAACATTGCAAAGTAACTTTCAAAAATAGAACTAAATCGCGATCGCTCGATATAGCTTTGACTAATCAAATCAGCTTTTAATATTATTTATCTAAATCAAAGTACCCTAATTTTCCCCAAATTATTACAAAATATTTCACGAGCTTGCGTTGTTTCAGCGATTTGGTACATAGTTTGTACATCAGGTATTGTGCCAATGTTGTGCTTAAACCTAAGAAGAGACTCTTCAATACAAGGCTACAACCCAGTATTTTCGTTAATAGCACCTCAAATCTGCCAATTTTCAGCCGAGAGATATAACCTCAAAAAAAACAAATTTTGAACAAGTACAAAAGTACCTCTGCAATAAGGAGGTTTGAAATATGGAATATTCTATTTTTTTTATTTCATTTATTAAAAAGCTGATAGCTGATAGCTGACGGCTGATAGCTTACTTTCTACCAATTAAATTTCATCCCCAAAAATGTTTCTAAACGCTGATTATGAGGTTGAAAATAATCATTTAATTTTTGTCGAAGTGATTCACTAATAGAAGAATAAGAACCAGCATTTAATTTTGGATAGTCTGGTATTTGATAATCTGGCAAATCTAGAAAGTCGAAAACTTGCTTCATGGTAGTTGCCGAGTCACGATAAAAGTATTCACTTTTCAAAATTAGTAATTGTTCTCTAGGGAAAATAGCCAACCATTTCTTGAGGAATTCTACATATACCCCAGAAGCTATATAATCTCCTGCAAAATTCCAATAATTAGGATGAGAAATTTTGCTGAGTTTTTCAAGTTGAGAGTTAATAGCTACTTCACAAGAACGAAATTCTTTATTTAAACGTACTTGATGATAGTAATGAGAAATTGCTCGATCGACAGGATTTCTCATAATCAGAATTAGCTTGGTTTTGGGAAAAAAATGAAAGATTCTACAGGGAGCATATTGAGCATCAAAATAGGTAGTACTTGCTTCTCCAGTTAGAAATTTTTTTGACTCTGAAATGGGAGGGAAATGTGCTTGATACCAATCTATACCTCTATGGAAATTGAAAGACCAAAAATGTATTTCTTTTTTGATGGCAGGTAAGACTTGGGGATGTTGAGTTATATAGCTATAAAGAGAGGTGGTTCCTCCTTTGCCTACTCCAATAATTAGAAAGTTGGCTTCGGATAATTTTTCTGAATTCCAGTGTTGGTTAACAAAGGTGGGATGGGTTTTATAAATATAATTTTTAGAGGCTGTTTGATAATATTTTATCGCTTCATTAATTCTGTCTACTTGAGTTAAAGCTTCTGCTAAGTTTAGGTAAGTGGAAACTGAATTATTTTGATTTTCAATCAGTTTCTGAAATAAATTTACTGTCTCCTCAAGTTTGCCTAGTTTTTCAAAAGTTTCCCAGAGACGAGTATCAGACCACCAAGCAAAATCAGGATTAATTTCTATGGCACGATGATAGGCAATGGAAGCTTCCAACCATTTTTGTTGTTGGGTTAAAGCTAATCCTAGATAATAGTAAGATTGGCTATCTCGTTTAGTTTCCACAGCAGCATAATATGAGTTTAAATCTTGTTCTAGTTGAATTTTTTGCCGTAATATTTTCTCTAATTCCCGAAAGATATCTATTTGATATTTACTAGGGAATATTTCTCGCAACATATAATAGATAATGATGGCTCCATAAATCTGATTTGCTTGTGCTAAAGCTGTTCCTAATTTTAGGTATAGTTCTGGATTTTCTCTGATGAGATATAGTGCTTTTTGATAAATAGGATATTGGTCTGTATTTTTAATAGCTTGACAATAATAATTGATAGTTTCATCTAAATTTGATTGAGAAAGTTGGGCAAAAGCATCTCCTAACTGTAGGTGCATCCAAGGTAAATCCGGTCTAACTTGAGCAACCTCCAAATAAGTAGCGATCGCTTCATCTAATTTTTTTTGTTTAAGTAAAACATCTCCCAGACATTGGCGATACCAAACTACTTCTGGATTTAGTTTTATTGCTTGACGATATGCTATTTCTGCTGCTTCTAGTTTACCAATTTGAAAGAGAATATCTGCTAATTTTTGATGAGTACCTTTAAGTTCTGGTTTGAGTTGAATTGCTGTTTGATAAGAAACAATGGCTTGCTCAAATTCTCCAACATTAACCAGTGCTTCTCCTAATTTATTGTAATCCCAATAACTATCAGGATTAATTTTAATAATTTGACGGTAAGCAACCACAGCTTCTGAGTATTTTTCTAGTTTAATTAGGGCATTTCCTAAGTTATGGTAAGACCAGGGAAAATCAGGATTTAGTTTGATGGCTTGACGGTAAGCTGTAATAGCTTCATCCCACTTTTGTAGTTTAGTCAAAGCTTGTCCTAATTTATAGTAAGACCAAGAAAAATTTGGGTTAAGCTTTATTGCTTGATGGTAGGCATTAACGGCTTTATCCCACTGTTGTTGTTCGAGAAATTTTTCTCCTAATTCGTAGTAATTCATCTCTAAGTTTCCCAATTAAATGTCATATATAAGTTTGATTCTAATTGAGGAATTTTAGTCATCTATATCTAGTTTCCTAGTTAAATTTCATATATTAAGTCTGATTCTAAGTTGTGAATTTCAGCTTGAGAGAAATATCTCAATTTGTGAAGTTCTCTCCCGTTAAATCAGAGATTATAACGGGGCTTCTAAAACAGAGATAATTGAATCCAAATTTCAGAAGTTTCTTGCCTCACAGGCTGACTAACGTCTAAGCCTCCACAAGCAGACAAGATGATACCCACCTCGTTTAATGCTTTATTTAATATGTTGATTGCTGCATTCTCGTCCCTATCTAAAACTGTTCCACATTTAGGACAAGAATGAGTTCTCACTGATAAAGTTTTAGGTACTTTTTGACCACAATTACTACAATTTTGTGATGTATTGTGAGGATTAACTTTAATCACATGAACACCGCGTTTGACCGCCACTGCATTCAATTTTTCAATAAAAGCTCCCCAAGCTACATCGTAAATTGATTTTGAGAGTTTAGTATTTTTAGCTAAACCTTTTATATTAAGGTCTTCTACAGCAATTAAATCATACTCTTTAACTAATGTATGAGCAGTTTTATAATGAAAATCTTCTCTTTGTCTAGCAATATGTTGATGTAATTTAGCTATTCTATTTTGAGCCTTTTTCCAGTTATTTGACCCAATTTCTTTTCTACATACTTTTCTTTGCTTTCTTGCTAAATTAGATTGAGACTTTCTATAAAATTTAGGAACAGAAACAGTCTCACCAGTATTAGTAGTTAAAAATTCTTTTAATCCTACATCAATACCTACAGCAGTTTTGATGTTCTCTGTAGGAATTAGATTAGGAACTGACTTATCTTCCAGGCTAAAACTTACATAATAGCCATCAGCTTTTTTGGTTATAGTTGCAGTTTTAATTGTCCAACCTTCTGGAATAGGTCTATGAAATATTACGGGAATAGTACCCAACCTACTAATAATAATTTGCTTACCATCAAATTTAACTGCTGCTTTAGAATGATTAACTCTACTAAAACAGAAAGACCTTAACTTTCCTGATTTTTTGAATTTTGGTCGTCCTCCACGTTTACCGGTTTTATCAGGTATTAACCAACGTTTCCAAGCTTTATCTAGTCTTTGTAAGTTGATTTGCTGAACTTCGGAATAAATTTCTTTGTAATCAGGAAAGAGAATTTTTGTTTGTTTAAGTGCTGACTGCTGAAAATAATAATCTGGTTTGCTAGAAATCTCACCAATAGGGCATGATACTATTGAGCATCGGTCCATTTGACACCTGGTTCTATTGAACCAGTCTAACCTTTGCCCTAGGGCATAATTCCAATGCCTCCTTAACAGCTCTAGCCAATAATCAATTTTGGCTGATTGTTCAGAAGTAGGCTTAATTTTGTAGCAATGAGTAATTATCATAATTCTTATACTACTCTTTACTGCTATATTTGAAAATCAATCGACACCTCCACAAAGCAAGCTGTCGGCAATTCCCCTCCCGTTAAATCAGAGATTATAATGGGAGACCCCTTGCCGAATCTAGTTGGAAATTTGATAGTTTAGCAAATTCAGAAAATCAAATACTCCTTCAATCATAGTTGTGGGATAAATTAAGAACTTTACCCCACTGTTTTTATCGAAATTTTTCTCCTAACTCTGAGTCATCCATCTCAATTTTCCCAGTTAAATATCACCTCTAAATATTCTTCTAATTTTTGATTATGAGGTCGAAAGAAGTTGGTCAATTTTTGATGCAGTGATTTACTGATAGGGGGATAGGAACCTAAATTTAATTTCTTATAGTCGGGAACTTTATAATTTGGCAGACCGAGAAAATTAAATACTCGTTTCATAATGGTTGTTGGAGTTTGATAAAATTCTTCTGTGGGCAAAATTAGAATTTGTTCTTTCGGAAATATTCTCATCCAATTGTGGATAAAATCTATGTATATTCCAGTGCCTAAATAATATAATTCATGATGCCAATAATTGGTGTCTAAGGGAGAATTTTTATAAATAATTTGCCAATTTTCTAATTCTTGATTTAATGCTGTTTCTAAAGAACGATTTTCTCTATTTATCCTTCGCCAATGATAGTAGTGAGAAATAGCTCTATCTACAGGGTTTCTCAACATAATGATTAATTTGATTTTGGGAAAGTAATTAAATATTCTGTCTGGTGCTTCCCAATTTCCTAAATAACTAGGACTTGCTTCTCCAGTGATTAAATTTTGATGGTTTGGAATGGCAGGAAAATGAGAGAGATACCAATTTATTCCTTTGTCAAAATTCATCGACCAAAAATTTATTTCTTTGACAACAGGGGATAAAATTTGAGGATGTTGGATGAGATAACTAAATAAGGAGGTAGTTCCTCCTTTTCCTACTCCAATAATTAGAAAGTTAGGATTTTGAATATCTGTCAAATTCAACTGTTTTTGGTAAAGGGAGGGGTAAGATTTTAAAGTTTGTTGGTAACAAGCAGTTTGGTAACAAATAATTGCTTCATCTATTTGATTCTGTTTTGTCAGAATTTCTCCGAGATTTATATAGGACAAATATGAATCTGGATTTTGCTGAATAAATTGTCGGTATAAATTGACTACTTCATCTAATTTTCCGCAGCGTTCTAAAGTGTGCCATAAATTATAATTTGACCAGGATAATTCAGGGTTAAGTTCCACAGCGCGCAGATAAACAATAGCAGCTTCATCCCACTTTTGTTGTTGAATAAAAGCATCTCCTAAAAATTGATAAATTTCCGAAATATTAGGTTGAATAGAAATAGCTCTTTGATAAGAGGTGATCGCTTCATCTAATCTTTGTTGTTTTACTAGGGTATTTCCTAGATAATTCCATAGCCAATAGTTATGAGGATTTTTTTCAATTTCTTGGCGGTAGATATTTTCTGTTTTTTCCCATTTATCTTGTTTGAGAAACAAATTCCATAAACATAAATGAGGTCTATCTATTTCTGGATTAAGTTCTATTGCTTTTAAGTAACTGGTAATTGCTTGGTCTGATTTTCCTGTGATTTCTAGAACATCTCCTAATGAATTATAAGACCAATAATAGTTAGGATTAATTTCTATGGCACGACGGTATACTGCTATGGCTTCTTCCCAATTTTCTAATTTTACTAAAGTATCTGCTAATGAGTTATGAGACCAATAAGAATTAGGATTAATTTTGATGGCTTGATGATATTTGGCAATGGCTTCTGTTTCTCTTTGTTGTTTAAATAAAACTTCTCCTAAATTATGGTGAGCAGAGTAAATATTGGGATTAATTTCTATGGCTTTTTGCAGAGTAGTCTCAGCTTGGTCTAATTTAGCTAATTTAATTAAAGTTTCTCCTAATTTATTGTGAGACCAGTAGGAATTAGGATTAATTTTTATAGCTTTTTGGTAGGCAGTTACCGCTTCATGTAAATTATCTTGTTGAGTCAGTGCTTCTCCTAATTTTTCGTAAGACAAATAAAAATCAGGATTCAGTTTAATTGTTTGTCTAAATGCTGTAGTTGCTAAATCCCATTTTGATAGTTGAATAAAGCTCTCTCCTAGTTTCTGATATGACCAAGAAAAATCAGGGTTAAGTTCTATAGCACGTTGATATGCTGTGACAGCTTTTCCCCACTGTTGAAGTTGCATTAAAGCTTCTCCTAATTTGTGATGAAACCAGGAAAAATTAGGATTAAGTTGAATGGCATTTTGGTAAATAGTAATAGCCTGTGAAAAATTTCCTTGTTGCAGGTAAATATCTCCCAATTTTTGGTAAATTCCCCAATGTTCAGGTTGAAGTTCTATAATTTTTTCATAACAGGCGATCGCTTGTTCTATTTGACCTTGGGATATATAAGTTTCTGCCTGTTTTTGGTTTTGTAATACTATTATTTGTAAGTCTGTATTTGAGAACATAATTCTAGAGGTGTCATTTCAGTTATCAGTTATCAGTTATCAGTACCTCTGCCTGTTTAAAGGAGAGTAAGCATTCAGCTATTAGCTGTCAGCTCTCAGTTATTATGAGGGGGTTTTAATGAATATAGGCTTTAAAGTCAGCTTTTATAGTAAGTATAAATTCTGACTCAATTAGTAAAGCTTTTATCTAAAACTAAAAGCAATAGCTGATGGCTGAATGTTTACATTTAAGTTTAAAGGCAAGGGAGGCCACTTTTGCAGTAAGACAATTAATAAAGCTTTTATCCTAAACTAAAAGCAATAGCTGATAGCTGATGGCTGACAGCTGAATGCTTACATTATTCCCAATTAAACTTCATACCTAAATATGCTTCAAGTTTTTGATTATAGGGTTGAAAATAATTACTTAGACTCTGGTGAATTGATTGGGGAAGAGTAGGATAAGAGCCAGAATTTAATTTCTGATAATTTTTGAGTTGATGTTTAGGTAAATCTAGAAAGTTAAAAACTTTTTCCATGATAGTTGCTGGGTCTTGATAAAAGTCTTCGCTTCTCAAAATGAGGAATTGTTTTCTGGGAAAAATAGTCATCCATTTTTTGATAAATTCTACATAAACTCCATAACTTATATAGTAAGAGATATGATTCCAGTAAGCTTGCTCAAGAGTAGATTCAGACATTTGCTGAAGTCTCTCTAACTGGAAATATATTGCTTCTGATAAAGATTTATTTTCCATCTTCGATCTGACTTCGTGATAATAGTGAGAAATTGCTCTATCTACTGGGTTTCGCAAAATTATAATCAACTTTATTTTGGGGAAAATACTAAATAGTCGTGTCGGGGTCTGCCAACTATTAATATAGGTAGGAGTTGCTTCTCCTGTTATAAATTTTGTTCCTTTTGGAATGGGAGGAAAATGAGCTAAGTACCAATTTATTCCTTTGTCAAAATGTCTCGACCAAAAATATATTTCTTTTTTAATGGCAGGTAAAACTTGGGGATGTTGAGTGAGATAGTTATATAGAGAAGTAGTGCCACTTTTGCCAGTGCCAATAATTATAAAGTTAGGATTTGTTACTTGTTCTTGATGCCAATATTTTTTCACGAAATTGGGATGAGATTTTAAAGTTTGCTCGTAACAAGCAGTACGATAAGAGGCAACTGCTGCGTCAATTTTACCTTGCTCACTGAGAACTTCTCCTAGGTTTAAGTGAGATAAAACGGAGTGTGGTTTCTTTTGAATAATTTGATGGTAAAAACTTACTACTTCATCAAGCTTATCGGACTGTTTTAAGTAATTCCAGAAACGATTATAAGACCAGTTAATTTCTGGGTTTAACTTGATGGCTTTGAGGAAAGCTAGACTTGCTTGTTCTAATTCTTCTTGTCGAGTCAGAGCTATGGCTAAATCATAGTAATATTTAGAAGATTTTGGGTTTTGTTCGATAGTTTTACGACATCTTTCTACTTCTAGTTCTAACTCTAATTTTTTCTCTAAAGTTTTCTGAAGTTGATTTGTAATTTCTTGGTCATTTACTTTCAGTTGCAGAGCCATATTATAAATAATGATTGCCCCTTTATATTTTTCTTTTTTGCTGAGGGAATTTCCTAAATATAGATATAAATCTGGATTTCGCGGTAAATGAAGCACTAATTTAGAATTAATTATCTCTGTCCGGTCGTTTTGAAGTGCAGAACAATAATAGTTAATTTTCTCTTCTAAATTACTTTGGGATATTTGTGCGAATGCTTCTCCTAGTGTCTGATATATCCAAGGCATATTTTTTTCCATATTTAATGAAATTAAAAAGGTGAATATTGCTTGATTCCACCTTTTTAATTTCATTAAAATTTCTCCGATATTGTTATAAGACCAAGGTACGTCTGGTTTTAATTTTATAGCTTCTATATAACTATCAACTACTGCTTCTAATTTTCCTTGTTTTTGTAATATATCTGCTAATTGATGATAATTTTCTCTTTGATTTGGTTGAAGTTTGATTAAGGTTTCATAACAAGCGATCGCTTCTGGATAAATCTCAATTTTTCTGTTTTTTTCTACTTCAGCTATTTTAACTAATGTTGCTGCTAATTTACTATAAGCCAAATAAGAGTTAGGGTTGATTTTAATAATTTGACGGTAGACTGCTACTGCTTCTGACCATTTTTCAAGTTTGACTAAAGCTTCACCTAAATTATAGTAAGCCACATCTATATTAGGTTCTATTTCTATTGCTCGGCGATAAGTTGTTACTGCTTCGGAGCATTTTGATAATTGCATTAAAGCATCCCCTAAATTTTTGTGGGGCAAATATAAATCTGGCTTTAATTCAGTAGTACGACGATAAACTTTAACAGCTTCCTCCCATTTTTCTAGCTGCATAAAAGCTGTGCCTAATTTTTGGTAAGACCAAGGAAAATCTGGATTTAGTTCAATAAATTTGCTGTAGGCAATGACAGCTTCATCCCATTTTTCTAATTGCAGGAATGCCTCTCCTAATTTATGGAAAGACCAGGGAAATTTTGGATTTAGTTCTGTAGCTTTTTGATATGCAATGACAGCTTCATCCCATTTTTTTAATTGCAGGAATGCCTCTCCTAATTTATGGAAAGACCAGGGAAATTTTGGATTTAGTTCTGTAGCTTTTTGATATGCAATGACAGCTTCATCCCATTTTTTTAATTGTAAGAATGCTTCTCCTAATTTGTGATGAATTTCTGCTTGGTTTGGGTTTAACTGAATTGCTCGATCGTAACTCTCAATTGCGGCTTGCCATTCTTGTTGTTGAGAAGATAAATTACCTAAATTAATATGAGCTTCTACTAAGTTAGAATTTATGGCGATCGCTTGTTGATAATTTTCTTTTGCTAAGTCTAATTTTTCCATTGTTTCTAGCACTTTTCCCAAGGTATTGTAGGCGGGGGAAAAGTCTGATTGTATCTCTATTACTTGGTTACATAGCTTGTGTGATGTTTCTAATTTTCCTCGTTCTAGATATAATTCTGCCTGTTGATATAAATCTAGTGCAAATTTTTTTTTATTCATTTTATTTAATCTTTTTAAAGTCGCTAATTTTCATTAATATTGGCTTATATAGCAATATGATTTTAGTTGTGAGATATTGGAGACTTTTGTTTTAAGTATGGAGGGAATAGGGAATAGGTATGGAGGGAAAAAACGAATACATAAGAATAAGATAACTACTATATTCAAAGACTTTCCATATACAAACCCTAATTAGTGATCAAAAAACTTCTTCCTTTTCCTCCTCTTATTTCTTGCTTCTTTCTTCCCTCCTGACTCCTGAGAACTGACTCCTGGCTCCTCAGTCATTTTATTTATAAGTAATCAACCGGACATAATATTATTCAACTAAATTCCTGCTAACTCTAGAATTTTTAATAGCCGTTTAATATTAACAATAATATCTGGTCTCCACTGACTTTTATTTGAATTATAACTTTCAAAATCTTGACCAATTAAGTGGTAGTGTAACAAGCCACATATATTACTAATTTGCCAGTATATAGAATTAATAAATTTTGGAGAAAAAATTTCAATTACTTTAGTTCCTGGACTGCAAAATACTAGGTTTGTAAGTCCTGCACCATGAGGAGAAATTACTACTTTAGCGCCAGCCATAAGTGATGCTTGTTCCGCTACTGAAATTGATTCTAAAGTAACAGTAACAAAACCAAACTTTCCCAGTAGACTAACTACCTCTTCTTCATTAACTATTCTCCGGTATGGTGTCAGTTTCCGACTAATATATATACGTTCTTTTTTGCTAGGTAATTTACCAAGATTTTCGGCGTTTAAAAATAAACTTCTTAAAAAATCACAACCCCATTTTGTTATCCTAATGCTACCTTGTTTAGTCATTAGTGAAGGAACCACTAATTTGCGAGCTTTTATATTGGGAAACAACTGAGCTTCTATTAATTTTTCCGGAGGTATTTTCAAAGCTTGTATGCTCTCTTTTTGAAACTTTTTACTACAGTTAGTAAAAACAAACTTATCTATGATAGGCATAAAATTATTTCTGCGTAACAAGTCTAACCTGACAAATATATCAAACATCCAGTGGAAATAATTATTTATTCCCAGATTTACTGGTAAAAAAGCTACGGTTCCATTGATGTTGTAAACTGGCGGTAATTTGGAAGAAGATATCATTATTTCAGCACAACCTGTGGAAATATCTCTTACTAATTTATTGTCTGAAGTAATAACTGCTGTTGTTCCTAAATCAACACATCCTCTTCCGTCTACGACTATTGCTACAAAAGTTGCTGCTAATTTTGCTTTTTTGCTTTGAAAACTTGGATGAATTTGTGATTCAATTGTTTGAGATGCTGATAGATTTACATGACTGGACTCTGAGACTTTTTTCTTAGTAATATTAGTTTGTGGGGAATCTGAAGTAATTTCCCAATCTTGTGTTAAATTGAAAAATTTTTCTAGCCAGTTTCTGGGTAATTTTTGCTGAGAATTCCAGAGTCGAGCTTGATTGTGACGACCTTGTTTTTTCAAGATATATGCTATATTTTGGTGAACATTCTCAATGTCTGGCTTCATTTTCAATGCTTCAATTAAACAGGGTATTGCTTCAGAAAAATTCTGTTTTTGGACATAAGTATTGCCTAATGCTGCATAATGCCAACAAGAGTTGGGATTAATTTCTATGGCTTTTTGATAATTATAAATTGCTTCATCTAATAATCCTTTTTCTTGTAAAGCGTCTGCTAATCTTCTGTGAAATAAATGATTATTTGCTTCTAACTCTATAGCATGACGGTAAGCAATTATTGCTTCATTCCACTTGGTTAATTTCCTTAGTGTTTCTCCTAAGTTGTAATATGACCAAGAAAATTTTGGATTAATTTCTATGGCTTTTTGATAACTAGCAACTGCTTCATCTAATAAACCTTTTTGTTGTAAAGCGTCTGCTAATCTTCTGTGAAATAAATGATTATTTGCTTCTAACTCTATAGCATGACGGTAAGCAATTATTGCTTCATCACACTTGGTTAATTTTCTCAGTGCTTCTCCTAAGTTGTAATATGACCAAGAAAATTTTGGATTGATTTCTATGGCTGTTTGATAATTATAAATT
>JAAHGF010000016.1:0-10781 GCA_010672585.1 Okeania sp. SIO1I7
CTTACGGTTTAGTCCAGTCAATGCCCTTAATAAGCGGTCTTCTTTTAGAACCCGATTGATATCTAACATTGTCCCATCTCAAACACCCTACTAACTCTATACTTTACCTTATAAAGCGACAAGTCTATTATATGAGTCTCAAGGGCGATTCAATGAAGCAGAAATTTTATACAAGCAAGCTGCAGAAATCTACAAAACCGCCTTGCTAGAAAGTCATCCAGACTTTGCTAGCACTATAAGCAATCAAGGAAAATTATATAAGTCTCAAAGACGATATAATGAGGCAGAAATTTTATACAGACAAGCCATAGAAATTGATAAAATTGCACTGCCAAAAAATCATCCTGACTTAGCCATCCACCTCAAATACCTAGCAGAATTGTTAGTTGCAACCGATCGCCCCAAAGAAGCATTGAAACTGATGCTCAAGTCAAACAAAATCGAAGATATGACGATTAGGCGAATTTTTGCGTCCAGTTCTGACAGCGATCGCATTACCTGTATACAACAACGAGTCGTACCTTATCTTGGTGGTCTCCTCTCCTTAGTCTACCAATATCTCCCCCACTCCCAAGCAGCAAAACAAGCAGCATTAAATCTCGTCCTCAAACGGAAAGCTCTAACTGCAACTGCTCTTGCTGCTCAAAACCAAGCAGTCTTCAGTGATCGTTATCCCCAACTCCAAGAAATTTTTAGACAGTGGCGAGAAAAGTGTAAGGAACTTTTAGCATTTACATATCAAGTACCCCCACCAGAAAAACGGGAAGCTCACAAACAACAGTTAGCTCAACTGCAAAAAGAATGTAATGAATTAGAAAGACAGTTAGCGCAAGAGATACCAGAAATTGCTATGCAGGAACAAATGGGGGACAGGCGTGAAGTAGCTTCAGAGTTACCAGAGGGGGGACAGTTGTTAGAGTTTGTGCGGTTTGATGTCTTTGATTTTCAGAATGATAGTTGGCAGGAGGCGCGGTATCTGGCGTTTGTTTTAGCTCAGGGAAAACCTTCTGAGGTAGAAATGATCGATCTAGGGGAGGCAGAAAATATCGATCGCCTAATTTATACTTACCGAAACTCAGTAATAGAGTTACCATTACCACAAAAGATGATGTGGAATCGCAACTCTACCAAAAAAAAGGCAAAACATTATGTCTATGACTCCCAACCAGGTAAGCAACTACGAGAGGCAGTTTTTGATAAGTTGCGGGATAAATTAGCAAGTTGCAGTCATTTAGTAATAGCTCCCGATGGCGATTTAAACTTGGTGCCATTTCAGATATTGCCAGAGGATGATGAGACAACAACATTGCAGGATGAGTACAACATTAGTTATGTCAGCGTCGGGCGAGAATTATTGCGCCGTCGCATCAAAACTAAGGGTACAGCAAACGAACCATTAATTATCGCCGATCCTAATTTTGATTGGTCTCAGCACGATCCAGGTATTGCACAACCAGAGTCACATAAGGCTGTTTTTGGTCTGAATGTTAGCCAAATGTTCGGAACTCTTGCCAGTGTAAAATTTGAACGAGTGAAAGCAACCGCTGATTTTGCCCTAACTATTGGACAACAGTTAGGAGTCGAACCTTTCTTGCAAAATGAGGCAACAGGCGATCGCCTGCTCAAATGTAAATCTCCCAAAATGCTGATAGTTGCTACCCACGGTTATTACTCCCAGAGAAGGAAAGAATATCAGCGTTTGTTGATAGAGTTGCTGTTTTGTTCCCAGGAAAAACAAGCAGAAATATTAGCAAAAAATTATGGTTTCCTTGATGAAGAGTTTCTGGCAATTATTGAAGCGTTACAAAACTTGGAAGATTGTGGTAATGAAATCAGAGAAAAGTTGGGAGCGATATATTCTCTGGTGAAACAACAGATAAACACCACTTCAGCAAAATCCCCAGTTAATAACATCGAATTTGAAAGCTTCAAACCAAACCGCCACCAAGCAAAAGTCGAAAACCCCATGATGCGTTCGGCGATCGCTTTTACAGGAGCCAACACCTGGTTTTCTGGCGGCCAACTACCCCCAGATTTCCCAACTATGGTATTTGCTCAAGATATTGCGGGGATTGACCTCGGGGAAACAGACTTAACGATTTTAATTGCTTGTCAAAGCGGGTTAGGAGACGTGCAAACGGGAGAAGGAGTTTTCGGGTTGCGTCGTGCATTTGCGGTCGCTGGCAGTAAAACATTAATAATGAGTTTGTGGAGCGTACCAACATTAGCAACCATGTTATTAATGGAGCAATTTTTAGATTATTTAAAAGCAGGTATTGGTCGTGCGGAAGCATTGAAAAAAGCACAGCAATATATCATTAATGTCACCGTTGGAGAGTTACAAAAAAGTAAATTAGGTAGCGATATTTTAGCCGAATTAAAGTTAGGAAATAATCTTAAAATTGACAGTCAACCATTAGCTCATCCCTATTTTTGGGGAGCGTGGGTGTGTCAGGGAGAGTAAATTCAGTTATCAGTCCAAGCCCCCTAAATCCCCCAAAATTGGGGGACTTTGAGATGCAAATTGACTCTTGTTCCCCCCAAAGTTGGGGGGCTAGGGGGGCAAATTTCAGTCCTCAAAATTGGGGGACTTTGAGATGCAAATTGACTCTTGTTCCCCCCAAAATTGGGGAGCTAGGGAGGCAAATTTCAGTCCTCAAAATTGGGGGACTTTGAGAAGTAAATTGACTCTTGTTCCCCCCAAAATTGGGGAGCTAGGGAGGCAAATTTCAGTCCTCAAAATTGGGGGACTTTGAGAAGTAAATTGACTCTTGTTCCCCCCAAAATTGGGGGGCTAGGGGGGCAAATTTCAGATATCCTCTAAATATAATGGGATTTTGTACATGAATCAAATAGGATTATTATATTAATAACAGGAATTACGCAAATTCTTAGATAACACGCTATTTGTAGAGGGCAAATGCCATTCGCCCCTACTAGATATCGCTGTTTTGCGTAAGTTCTGAATAAAAACAGACTTTCTTTTATAGAAGGTTTCTACTTGAAAAATAGCGGTAAAAATGATGAAAAAAAATCCTACTATCAAAGGCATTTACGAAGTCTGTATAGGTATCACCGAAACCTTGTCAATGATTCAATATTGGCAGCAATTTGGCTATCGCATCGGGCAAACAGGAGAATTAACTGCTCCCGCAGTGAAAAATTTATATGGAGTCAATTCTAATCTGCGCTCAATTCGACTCGAACACCAAGATGTAGATCATGGTTTTATTCGCCTCATGGCTTGGGAAAACCCCACTAATGAAGGTTTAGAAATGACATCAATGAAAGTTTTGGGCAACCGTTGGGGGACAACCTTAACTGCAGGTGTTTTGAATATTCTTAACCATGCTGAGGATGGTCAGTTAGCAGGTTTGCCAATTAAATATACTTTTCCTCAGTGGGAAATGATTTACAAAATGGATAAAGGTCGCCCGTTTATCGATCCGGTAGTGGGAGTGCGGGAAATGATGTTACTGCAACCATTAACACGTCAGGTATTGTTTCAACGCTTCAATTATACAGTTCCCGAATATGGCAAAATTAATCATAACTCTACTTTCAAAACCAGCCAATTTACCCATGCAGGTATGGTGGTGCAAGATGATAGCAAAGAAACATTGAAGTTTTACGAGGATGTATTAGGTTTGTTACGAACGCGGGATGACTCAGAAACTACTTATGAAAGTTCAGAAGCAGGCAGGCAAATTTTTGATTTGCAACCGGGGGAAAAGTTTATAGTTACAACTTTTGACGACCCACGTTCCTCAATAAATTGGCAGGAGGCACGCTCTGGCAGAATGTATATTATTCGGTTTCCTGAAGCAGTTAAATTGAACAGTTGTTTTGAATATTCGCGACCAGGTTGTTTGGGAATGTCTTTGTATACTTATCGGGTAGAGAATATAAAATTTTATTTTGACCGAGTTAAAAATTCAGCAGCAACGGAAGTTACAGATATTGTTGATAACGAGTTTGGCGAACAAAGTTTTTCTTTTGTCGCCCCTGATGGTTATTTCTGGAATTTAGTTAGTAAGTAGGAATAGTCATTAATGGATAATTGATAATGGATAATTGATAATTACCCCTGGTTAAAACCGTTATTGATTGAATATAAGGAAATATTATTTCTTTGCACTACTACCACCACTGTAGGGACGTTCCATGGAACGTCCCTACAACATTTTGCTTGTGAAGATGTGGTTCATCAATGCAACTATAAACCTCTCCCCATCTCCTCCATCCCCCCTATCTCCCTTCCGCATTATTAAGGATGTGTCTCAATTTGAGAAAAGATATACTGGAGTTAATAATAATTATATTTGTGAGTTTTACCGTTAACTCTCAGTTCATAATATGAAACTAATAACATTACATCTTTGTCCTCTGATAAGCTTCGTGTCTCTATTAGGAACAGTCGCTCTTCCTGCTCATAGTCAACCTATTACTCCGGCAAATGACGGTACAGGAACTACCGTAAATCAAAATGGCAACCAATTTAATATTCAAGGCGGTACTCATAATGGCACTAACCTCTTTCACAGCTTTGGTAAATTTAACCTCAACTCTGGTCAAACCGCCAACTTCATCTCCACCCCAGACACCCGTAATATTCTTGGCAGAATTACAGGTGGAGACCCTTCTAGAATTAATGGCTTAATTCAAGTCATAGGTGGTAATTCTAACCTTTTCTTAATGAACCCCACCGGAATCATATTTGGCCCTAATGCGAGTCTGAATATTCCCGCTTCCTTCAGCGTTACTACTGCCACAGGTATAGGTTTCAACAGTAATAACTTCTGGTTTCAGGCAATGGGAACAAATGACTACTCAAATTTAGTAGGCAACCCCAGTGGTTACAATTTTAATGTCTCAAACCCAGGCGCAATAGTTAACGAAGGAAATTTAAGTTTAAATCCTGGAAAAGACTTAACTTTAGCAGGTGGTACGGTTATCAACACAGGTGAACTATCTACCGCAGGAGGTAATATCACCATCGCTGCAGTTAATGGTGGAGATACATTGAGAATATCTCAACCAGGTCATCTATTGAGTTTAGATGTATCACCTACTTCTAATAATTTATCAGGACAGTCAATTACACCGATTTTATTACCAGAATTATTAACAGGTGGTGACATACATCATGCCTCATCTGTGGTTATGAATGCTCAGGGTAATTTGGAATTGACAGATACAGCAGGAGTAGCGATCGCCTCTGGTAATATTGATGTATCAGATACCTCTAATGGAAGTATTGAGGGACAGGTGAATTTATTGGGCGATGGAAGTATTGGGGGACAGGTAAATGTATTGGGCGATCGCGTAGCAGTTATCGATGCTAATATTAGTGCCAATGGTCAAAATGGAGGGGGCAAAATATTAATCGGAGGTGACTTTCAAGGTAATGGAATTGTTCCCAATTCTCAGCAAACTTTTGTTAACAATAACTCAATTATTTCTGCCGATGCTATTAATAATGGAGAAGGCGGTCAAGTCATAATTTGGTCAGATAAGACGACTAATTTTGCGGGGAATATTAGTGCTAAAGGCGGAGAATTTTCTGGTGATGGAGGGTTTGTTGAAATCTCAGGAAAAGAACAACTAATATATGATGGAAATGTCAATGTTACAGCAGCATTTGGAGAAACAGGAACAATCTTATTTGACCCTAAAAATATTAATATAGGAGAATCAGAAAGTAGTAACGAGTCAACGGAAGAAAATGAAGATGATAATGTCACATTTTCTGTGGAAGAAATAGAAGAAATAGAAGGTGAAATAATTCTTCAAGCTGATAATGATATAACTGTTAATGAACCAATAGAAACTTCAGATGCAATAGAATTAAAAGCTGGACGAAATATTAATATAAATGCAGATATAGATACATCTCAAACTAATAGTAATATTTCTCTATTTGGTAACGACAATAGTGCAAATATTAATAATCGCGACCAAGGAGCAGGTTCGATTAATCAAAGAGAAGGTACAACATTAAATTCCGGTAGTGGCGATATTACAATTAGACTAGGAAATCTAGGCACAAATGGCGACATAAATCTGGCTAATTTAACTACTACTGGTCAACTATTAATTAATGCTAACCAAGGCAACATTAGACAAGTTTCTCCTAATTCTTTGATTACTGCCGATAGAGCAATATTTGAAACTCAAAATTCTGGTGGAATAGGTTTAGCTGAAACACCTTTGCGGATAGATGTAAATAACTTAGAAGTATTGACAGGGGAACAAGGAATATTTATTGACTCAATAAGTGATTTAACCATTGGTGGAGTTAGCGAAGAAGTAACAGGAATTTCTACTAGAGATGGCGGTAATATTGAACTAAATATTAATGGAAATTTTACTGCAAATGAAGAAATATCTACATCAGTTCCCGATCAGCAACCAGGAACAATTACTATTTCTAGTACTGGGAATATTGATACTACTCAAACCACATTTAAGTCAAATTCTGAATCAACTACAGGTGGTGATATTTCGCTCACTGCTGATGGCAATATTCAAACAGGAGATATTAATGCTTCTACCATGGGTAATGATAGAGGTGGAAATATTACCATAAATAGTGGTGGTGAAGTTGATACAACTGCAGGTGAAATATTTTCTGCCTCTTTTGATGGCGATGGTGGGAATGTTGGCATTACCAGTAATGGCAATATCAAAACAGGTTATATTGACTCTCGTTCGGAAGGTAGTGGTAATGGAGGGAATATTACTCTAGAAAGTACAGGTGGTAATATTGATACCAGTAGTGAAGAATTAGCCTCTTTTTCCGTTAGGGGAAATGGGGGAAATGTCAGTATTACCAGTAATGGCGATCTCAAAACAGCAGATATCTTTTCTTCCGCAGGGGAACCATTAGATGCAGAGGGAGACTTAGCAAATTCATCACCATTTCAGACAGATAACACTAACTCTAATCAAACTCAGAGTGCAAACGGTAGTGGAGGAGATATTACCCTGACAGCAGAAGGTATTATTGATACTAGCGCAGGAACTATCGAATCATTTTCTCGTCTAGGCGATGGAGGTAGTATCAGCATCACCAGCAAAGGCGATCTGACTACAGGGTCAGTTTTTTCCACTGCTGGCGAACCTGATGTAGGCAACTCTGCAAATAATAACACTACCGGAGAAATGAATAGTGGCAATAGTGGTAATATCAGTATTGAAAGCACAGAAGGGGCAGTAACTATCACAGCAGAAATAGATACTGTTGGCGAGGCAGGAAATGCTGGAGATATTACTATCAAAGCTTTTGGAGATATTAAGACTGAAAGTATTGAATCAAAAACAGGTGGTGGTGAAGGTGGAGATATAACTATTGAAAGTACGAATGGTACTGTTGATACTATTGGAACTGACACAGAAGCAGCAGCAGGAATATTTTCTGCTTCTATTGATGGAGATGCAGGAAACATTAACATTACTGCTGATAGTAATTTGACCACAGGTAATGTTGACTCCACTTCAATTAATGGTCAAGGTGGGAATATTACTCTAGAAAGTACGAATGGTACTGTTGATACTAGGGGTATTACTGTTGGCAGTATGGGAAATGAGGAAGTTGCAGGAATATTTTCTGCTTCTGAGCAAGGAAATGCAGGAAACATTACCATCAACAGTAATGGGAACTTGACCACAGGTAATATTGACTCCAATTCAATGAATGGTCAAGGTGGGAATATTACTCTCGAAAGTGTAATTGGAAGTGTTGATACAACGAGTAGTGAAATAGCTTCTAAGTCGGAAACTGGAAGTGCAGGAAATGTGACAATCAAAAGTCAGGGCGATATTAATACAGGTAATATTAACTCCCGTTCGAACGGTAGTGGTCAAGGTGGGAATATTACCCTCGAAAGTACAGGGGGAAATATTGAAACAACAAGTGGTGAATTATCTTCTTTTTCAGAATTAGGAGATGCTGGAGATGTCACTATCACCAGTAATGGTGATTTGAGTACAGGTAATATTGACTCCCGTTCAAACGGTAGTGGTCAAGGTGGGAATATTACCCTCGAAAGTACAAATGGAAGTGTTGATACAACCGGTGGTGAAATAGCTTCTGTGCCATCACTCGGAAATGATGAAGATATTGAGACAAGTAACGACGATACAATTAGTGAATTATCTTCTTTTTCAGAATTAGGAGATGCTGGAGATGTCACTATCACCAGTAATGGTGATTTGGCAACAGGTAGTATCAACTCCCGGTCAAAAGGTAGTGGTCGGGGTGGTAATATTACCCTCGAAAGTACAAATGGAAGTGTTGATACAACAGTTGGTGAAATAGTGTCTAGGTCACAAGCAGGAAATGCTGGAAATGTGACAATTAAGAGTCAGAGCGATATTAATACAGGTAACATTGATTCCCAGACACAAGCAGGTCAGGGTGGAGATATTACCATTGAAAGTACAGGTGGTAGTATTGAAACCTTGGGAACAGACCAAGATGTAGCAGGAATATTCGCTGCTTCTGAGGAAGGAAATGCAGGAAACGTTACCATCACAAGTAATGGCAATTTGATTACAGGTAATATTGACTCTCGTTCAACTAATGGTCAAGGTGGCAATATTACCCTCGAAAGTACAGATGGAAATATTGATACCAGTGATGGTGAAGTCAGGTCTTCTTCCCGTAGGGGTAATGCGGGAACTGTGAGTCTTACCAGTCAAGGCGATATCAAAACAGGAAGTATTCTTTCTTTCGCAGGTCGAGGAACAGATGAAGCGGAAGAACCAGAAGATTTATCTCAAAACGAGAGTGGCAGCAGTAATGGGGGAGATATTAACCTCAAAGCAGGAGGAACTATTGATACTACCGGCGATACTAATGATGAACCTAAGTTAGAGTCATTTTCTCGAGAAGGTTCGGGTGGTAATATTAGTCTGGAAGCTAAAGGTGACATTACAACAGCACGAATTCTTTCTACCGCTGGCGACCCCCAAGCAAGTAACCCCGAAGATAATACTAATATCACACCCCTAACACAAACAGAAATAAATGAGCGCAGCAGTGGTAATATCAGCATTGAAAGTACCGAAGGTGCAGTAACTACCACCGCAGAAATAAATAGCTTTGCTACTTCTGGTAATGGTGGCAGTGTAACTATTAAAAGTCGTGGCAATTTAACAATAAGTGATATTAACTCCCGTTCGGATGTTAATGGTCGGGGTGGTAATATTACCCTCGAAAGTACAGATGGAAATATTGATACAACCAACGGTGAGGACGGAATATCTTCTTTTTCCGAATTAGGAAATGCTGGAGATGTGACTATTACCAGTAATGGCAATTTGACTACAGGTGATATTGACTCTCGTTCAGACGCTAATGGTCAAGGTGGGAAAATTACTCTTGAAAGTCTCACCGGAAATGTTGATACAGCAGGTGGTGAATTATCTTCTTTTTCAGAATTAGGAGATGCTGGAGATGTCACTATCACCAGTAATGGTGATTTGAGTACAGGTAATATTGACTCCCGTTCAAACGGTAGTGGTCAAGGTGGGAATATTACCCTCGAAAGTACAAATGGAAGTGTTGATACAACCGGTGGTGAAATAGCTTCTGTGCCATCACTCGGAAATGATGAAGATATTGAGACAAGTAACGACGATACAATTAGTGAATTATCTTCTTTTTCAGAATTAGGAGATGCTGGAGATGTCACTATCACCAGTAATGGTGATTTGGCAACAGGTAGTATCAACTCCCGGTCAAAAGGTAGTGGTCGGGGTGGTAATATTACCCTCGAAAGTACAAATGGAAGTGTTGATACAACAGTTGGTGAAATAGTGTCTAGGTCACAAGCAGGAAATGCTGGAAATGTGACAATTAAGAGTCAGAGCGATATTAATACAGGTAACATTGATTCCCAGACACAAGCAGGTCAGGGTGGAGATATTACCATTGAAAGTACAGGTGGTAGTATTGAAACCTTGGGAACAGACCAAGATGTAGCAGGAATATTCGCTGCTTCTGAGGAAGGAAATGCAGGAAACGTTACCATCACAAGTAATGGCAATTTGATTACAGGTAATATTGACTCTCGTTCAACTAATGGTCAAGGTGGCAATATTACCCTCGAAAGTACAGATGGAAATATTGATACCAGTGATGGTGAAGTCAGGTCTTCTTCCCGTAGGGGTAATGCGGGAACTGTGAGTCTTACCAGTCAAGGCGATATCAAAACAGGAAGTATTCTTTCTTTCGCAGGTCGAGGAACAGATGAAGCGGAAGAACCAGAAGATTTATCTCAAAACGAGAGTGGCAGCAGTAATGGGGGAGATATTAACCTCAAAGCAGGAGGAACTATTGATACTACCGGCGATACTAATGATGAACCTAAGTTAGAGTCATTTTCTCGAGAAGGTTCGGGTGGTAATATTAGTCTGGAAGCTAAAGGTGACATTACAACAGCACGAATTCTTTCTACCGCTGGCGACCCCCAAGCAAGTAACCCCGAAGATAATACTAATATCACACCCCTAACACAAACAGAAATAAATGAGCGCAGCAGTGGTAATATCAGCATTGAAAGTACCGAAGGTGCAGTAACTACCACCGCAGAAATAAATAGCTTTGCTACTTCTGGTAATGGTGGCAGTGTAACTATTAAAAGTCGTGGCAATTTAACAATAAGTGATATTAACTCCCGTTCGGATGTTAATGGTCGGGGTGGTAATATTACCCTCGAAAGTACAGATGGAAATATTGATACAACCAACGGTGAGGACGGAATATCTTCTTTTTC
>JAAHGF010000016.1:10881-236095 GCA_010672585.1 Okeania sp. SIO1I7
GCAATTTAACAATAAGTGATATTAACTCCCGTTCGGATGTTAATGGTCGGGGTGGTAATATTACCCTCGAAAGTACAGATGGAAATATTGATACAACCAACGGTGAGGACGGAATATCTTCTTTTTCAGAATTAGGAAATGCTGGAGATGTGACTATTACCAGTAATGGCAATTTGACTACAGGTGATATTGACTCTCGTTCAGACGCTAATGGTCAAGGTGGCAAAATTACTCTTGAAAGTCTCACCGGAAATGTTGATACAGCAGGTGGTGAATTATCTTCTTTTTCAGAATTAGGAGATGCTGGAGATGTGACTATCACCAGTAATGGTGATTTGAGTACAGGTAATATTGACTCTCGTTCAGACGCTAATGGTCAAGGTGGGAATATTACCCTCGAAAGTACAAATGGAAATATTGAGACAACAAATGGTGAATTATCTTCTTTTTCACGTTCAGGAGATGCAGGAGATGTGACTATTACCAGTAATGGCGATCTGACAACAGGTGATATATTTTCCTCAAGTGGCAACCCGCAAGGTTCAAACAACGAGGATAACCCGTCAGAAGATGTATCTATATTAGAGGCAAACCCACAACAAACAGATAATTTTAATCCTGGAGAAAATACCGGAGGTACCGGAGGTAGTATTACTCTAATAGCTGAAGGTGAGATAAATACTACAGCAGGACTCATCGAGTCATTTTCTCGTCGAGGAGAAGGAGGCGATATTAGTCTCGAGGCTAAAGGTAATATTACCACAAGTGAAATCATTTCCTCCGCAGGAGACCCAGAAAATATTCCACCCTCAAGAGACAATACAGAAAATACCACCATTACTCAGTCTCAGGTTGAGTCAGAAACAGGTAGTCCAGGGGGCGATATTAGCATCCAGAGTATTGAGGGTAATGTAACAACTCAAGGAGAACTCATTTCTTATAGTAATCAAGGAGATGGAGGTAATGTTAGTGTTATCAGTAACGGCGATATTAATACTGCTGGTATTAACTCCCGCGCGGATAACAGGGGTCGTGGTGGTAATATATTGCTCCAAAGTCAAACAGGTAGTATTGACACTATCAATGGTGAGTTAGCTTCTTCCTCGAGAACAGGTAACGGCGGTAATGTAGAAATTATCGGTACAGGTAATATTCTAGTAGAAACCATTTTTTCAGAATCAGAAGGTAATGGTAATGGTGGAGATGTGACTATTACAGGTAATAGCAATATCAAAACAGCAAATATTGAATCATTTGCCGGAGGTAGTGGTACAGGTGGAAATATATCTATTACTACTACAGATGGCGCAATAGATACCAGTGTTGGCGAGTTAGTCTCTAGTTCTCAAGAAGGGGAAGGTGGAAATGTTATTCTCAACGCCACAGGAGATATTCGTACCGGTTTGATCGAAAGCTTTAGCGGTGCGGGAGCAAGAGGTGGTAATATTACTTTGGAAACAATTAATGGCAATATTGATACCACTGTGGGATTTTTAGGTGAAGAGGCAAATATTCCCACTGATGCGGATGTTTCTTCTGAAGATGTTGCGACTACCTTCGAGCAGGAACGCGCCAACCTGAGTTCCTACGCTCCAGAGGGTACTGGAGGAAATATTGTGATTATTCAGCGGGGTCAAGGAGAAATTACCACTAGCAATATTAGTTCTTTTGGTGGGGAAAGTAGTGGAGATGTTAATATTATCAACAATGACGGCAATATTAACACAGGTGTCATTTTTTCGACTGCCATTAACGGTACAGGTGGTCAAATATCTATCGAAACCCTGAATAACGGCGACCTAAATATTAATCATATTGCTACTTATTCTGCTGCTGAGAATGGTACTGGGGGTAATATTCAATTGAATGCTAGTGGTGTTGTCAATATTAATAACGTAGCATCTTTTGGTAATGCAGGTAGTGGAGATGTAAGTATCGAAAGTAATAGCGGTAGTATTAATACCGGGACTATTCAGACCCGCGCTCCCAATGGCACCAGTGGTAATATTACTCTGAATACTTTTAGCACTCAAGGGGATATTAGAACTGCAAATGTTAGCACTGAAGGTGGAGAAGCGGCTGGAACAGTTGAAATTGTTGCTGCTGATGGTTCGGTCACTACTGAAGATTTGGAATCTATTTCTGAGTCTGGAAATGCTGGAGGTATTGATGTTCAGGCAGGGGAAGATATTGAAACTGGAGACCAAACTGTTGATAGTGCTACTGGTGATAGTAATATCAATAACGAAGCAGGAGGTGATATTACTACCCAAGACCAAACTGCTACTACTGAAGAAGGTGATGCCAGTATTAATAACGAAGCAGGAGGTGATATTACTACCCAAGACCAAACTGCTACTACTGAAGAAGGTGATGCCAGTATTAATAACGAAGCAGGAGGCAATATTACTACCCAAGACCAAACTGCTATCACTCAGCAAGGTGATGCCAGTATTAATAACGAAGCAGGAGGCAATATTACTACCCAAGACCAAATAGCTATCACTCAGCAAGGTAATGCCAATATTAATAATCAAGCAGGAGCTAATATTACTACCCAAGACCAAATAGCTATCACTCAGCAAGGTAATGCCAATATTAATAATCAAGCAGGAGCTAATATTACTACCCAAGACCAAATAGCTATCACTCAGCAAGGTAATGCCAATATTAATAATCAAGCAGCAGGTAATATTACCCAAGACCAAATAGCTACAACTCAGCAAGGTAATGCCAATATTAATAATCAAGCAGCAGGTAATATTACTACCCAAGACCAAATAGCTACAACTCAGCAAGGTAATGCCAATATTAATAATCAAGCAGCAGGTAATATTACCCAAGACCAAATAGCTACAACTCAGCAAGGTAATGCCAATATTAATAATCAAGCAGCAGGTAATATTACTACCCAAGACCAAATAGCTACAACTCAGCAAGGTAATGCCAATATTAATAATCAAGCAGCAGGTAATATTACCCAAGACCAAATAGCTACAACTCAGCAAGGTAATGCCAATATTAATAATCAAGCAGCAGGTAATATTACTACCCAAGACCAAATAGCAATAGGTGATACAACAAATATTATTAACCTACCAGGAGGAGAACTTAATACTGGTGAAGTCATTCAAATTAGCCCACCTCCATCAATACCAATAGACAATACCTTGCCACAACAATTACCTCAGACACCAATCACCCCAACTACCCCAACAGTAACAAACTTAGTACCACAACCAATCACCCCAGCTACCCCAGCAAATAACATTTTGCCACCTAACAACCCAATCTCAAATCCAACCGCCACCAACATTATCCAGTCAATACAGAGTAACAGTACCATCAGCACAACCAATAATCCTAATCTGCCAAACAAAAATAGCGATCGCCAACAAATCAACATCAATACCGACACCACAACAGCTTTACAAAACATCAATATTATTAACAATACTCCCTTAACTGTTGCTGCTAACTCCCAGATGTTGATAACCTTAGAGCAACATCGGAACAATGAATTTACCGACTACCTTGGAGAAGACCCATCAACTCAAAATGCATCCATAAAAAATATCCGGGAAGTGCTGACAGATATTGCCCGTGAAACAGGCAAAAACTCAGCAATTATCTATGTCACAGCTTACCAAGAAGAACTGCAACTGGTATTATATACATCAGACAGCGACCCCATCCTCAAAACTATTCCGGCAGCTAATCGCCAACAACTCATGGAAGTTGTCCTACAATTACGAGTTCAAGTCACAAATCCCTCCCGTCGCTTTACTCAAAGCTACTTGCCACCAGCACAAAAATTGTACAATTGGCTCATTAGACCCATAGCAGCAGAACTAGAAGCAGCTAATATCGATACCTTACTATTCAGTATGGATGAAGGTCTACGGACATTACCTGTAGCAGCATTACACGATGGCGAACAATTCCTCGTCGAAAAATATAGCCTCAGTTTAATTCCCAGTATCAGTTTAATGGATACCAACTATCGCCCAATTCAAGATACTAGAGTATTAGCAATGGGAGCAAGTGAATTCACTACTCAAAGTTCCTTACCAGCAGTACCAGTCGAGTTAGAAACTATTTCCCAACAGTTGTGGCAAGGTAGTCAATTCCTCAATCAAGACTTCACCCGTAATAACCTGCTAACCCAACGACAAAACTATTCCTATCCCATCGTTCACCTGGCAACTCATGCAGAATTCCGACCAGGTGCTGCCAGCAATTCCTATATTCAACTGTGGGGTAACCAACAACTACAGTTAGACGAAATACGGGAATTAGGTTGGAACGATCCACCAGTAGAATTATTAGTATTGTCAGCTTGTCGTACCGCTGTTGGTGACAAAAATGCTGAGTTAGGTTTTGCCGGGTTAGCAGTCGCAGCAGGAGCAAAGTCTGCCTTAGCGAGTGTGTGGTATGTGAGTGATGAAGGCACCTTAGGATTGATGACAGAATTTTACACCCAACTAAATAATGCCAAGATTAAAGCAGAAGCTTTACGACAAGCACAGTTAGCAATGTTACGAGGAGAGGTAGTTATTACAGAAGGTCAGTTAAGGGGAACAGCAGCTCGTGGTGCAGTGGTATTACCGTCAGAATTAGGAAAGTTTGAAAATCAAAATTTATCTCATCCCTATTATTGGGCAGGGTTTACTATTGTGGGTAGTCCTTGGTAGTTTTTGGTAGTAGGGGAGCGGGGAAGTAGGGGAGTGGCTCACACCGATTATAGCACGGATACACGGATACGGAAGGGAGTGGGGGAGCGGGGGAGTAGGGGAGTAGAAGAGTAGGGGAGAAATTAAAAAATATACAGCAGATTCCACCAAGCGTGAGATACACCCATCGCGGGCAAGATGCCCGCACTTGCATTCATTTAATTGTTAATTTCTGTACTTCTTATGCGAGGAATCTGCTCCTCAATATTTTTCTCTGGCGACAATGAATTAGCCCTGTTCCCAGGAGGGGAAGTCATATCAAATCCGGTAGCATCAGTGTAATTAGATGGGGAGATGGGGAGATGGGGGGATGGGGGGATGGAGAGTATGAGAGAAATTAAAGAATATGTATCCTACCATTACCATGCAGGACTATCAAAAAATTTACGTTTGTTTTTTCAAGCTTTTAAGCCTTCTTCCCTCTTCCTTCTTCCTTCTTCCTTCTTCCTTACCTTCGCTATACAATACCGATGCTACCGGACATGATATCAGGAGGAGAGAGAATCACAAACATGAGCGTAGTTATGACGATTGAAGAACTTTTTTATGTCCAATTAAACGGATTTGATATTATCAGGACTTACGCAAAGGCACTATTTATAGAGGAAAGTAACTGTTGGACAATAGTTTTGAGCGCTATATATAGTGTATCTGCGTAAGTCCTAATTATAAAATATTTGGTTGATAATTAAAAAAAGTTTACTTTAAATACTTAAGGTAAAGTATAATAATAAATACTACTTTTTGCAATACTTGTGACACGAAAACTTTAACCAGCTCTGGTTGATGAAGTCTAAAACCTTTATCTGTAGATGCTTTAGGCTTTTTTCAAAACAAAAAGTGCAAGCTTGTAGAGGCGAAAAGCTCAAAATGTGAAGATATTGAACAGACAAAGGCGAAAAAAATTCCGACAACTTTTCCTTCTAAATACTCTGTAATTCTCATGTATACTGGCTTATAAATTCTGATCGCTAACTTCTTAACACCTGAATCTTGACTTCCACTTTCACCAAAAGACTTTTTCAGTAAAGCCTAACTATTGTATTTTATCAAGATTTCTGCTATTGAATTACCAATATAAGCACCTCTTCCAAAAAATAGAAAATTAAAGCATAGTTCTCAGGGGACGAGGGTTTGAAGGATGAAAGTAGTCTTTTAGACTTTAGCTAAATTAGAAAAAAAGTAGTATAAAAATGAGAATAGGGAAAAAATATTATGAGCAAGCAACACTGGTTAGATATAAGTGAATATGTCTGCCTAGCAGGTTCAGTTTTAGGAACCATTGCTTCAGCTACTTCTGGGCAGGCAATATACGCAGCAGCACCTTTAACTTTGGCCTTATCTGCAAGTGTAGCTAATAGAAAGCGGCTAGATAAATTGCAACAACAAGAACAAAGAGTGGCGCTTACAGATATTCAGAAAACCTTCTTAGAAGATGTGGATAGAGTTGATAGTCAAACATCTCAGTTGCAAGAAAAACTGAATCTTCAAACTGAGGAACAACAAAAGAAATTAGAAGTAATAACAGAACAGCTGAATCAAAAATTAGTCGCTGAAAGGGAAACCTTAGAGCAGCAAACTCAGCAACAAAGGCATAAATTACAAGAAGCTATAGAGTCAATACCAACTGAACTACAACAATTCATTCAACGTTTAGCTCCATTAGAACGTCAGCAGAAAGAAATCATTAGTCAACGCTTACCTTGGGCAGTTTCAGCGATTGAGGAGCTACAAGATAGAGCTGCTGCCATCGCACCCTTAGAAAGTAACTTTGGTCATATTAGTAGAAATCTGCAAATTTTGAATAATCGTGTTGAGAGTCTGCCTCAACCAGAGTTTTTTGGTAAAATTGAAACAGCTATTACTTCAGTGCAAAAGCGACTTGATTTGAATCCTGTCAATTTTCAAGATGCAGTGCTGACAGATGCTAACCTCAGTGGTATTTATCTCAAGAATGCAAAACTAACAGATGCTAACCTCAGTGGTGTTGACTTGGGTGGTGCTTGTTTAAATAATGCCAATCTCACAGATGTTAACCTTAGCAATGCTAATTTAACAGGTGCAGATTTGGCAGTTGCTAATCTATCCTACGCAAACTTGAATCATGCTGAACTGGGTCAGGTTGATTTGTCTGGTGCTAACCTCAGTGGAGTAGATTTATCCTCAGCTAACCTCAGTGATGTTAATCTTTCGTATGCGAATCTCACAGATGCAGATTTAAGTAATGCTAACCTAAATGGTGCTAACCTAACTAACGCTAACCTCAGTGGAGTTATTCTCAGTGATGCAGATTTAAGTAATGCTAACCTAAATGGTGCTAACTTGTCCCATGCAGGTTTAAATAATACTAATCTCAGTAATGCAAATCTTTGTGCTGCACAATTGTGGTGTACTGATATAAGTGATGCTGACTTAACTGACATATTCATAGATCAAAACACTAAATTAGACGAAAAAACTCAAGAGCAATTGCAAAAAGCAAGTCATAAAACAAAGAATCAAAATCTTCATGGTTATAGCAGGAAAGTAACTGATATTAATCACAATAGGGTTCATCTGATGAGTCCTAATTTTTTGGAAGGAAAATCAGGCGTTGCTGAATAAATGTATGATTTTACAGTCCTCAGGAGGAACGAGTCAGGAAGACTGAGTCAGCAGAGTAGGTAGAAAGGAGTTTTTCGGTGATTAATAGGTATAATTTGCACTATTTTACTTCTTCTTTATTTCCTCCTGACTCCTGACTCCTGTACGTCGCCAATCTGACGGCTCCCCTATCTGACTCCTCTGTTGTTACTCCTACCTCCTCGCGTACCCATTTCTTCTGTCTTCCCCTCCACCGGAGGAGTTAGGGGTGGGTTGTCTCCTGTCTTCCCCTCCACCGGAGGGGTTAGGGGTGGGTTGTCTCCTACCCTCACCCATAAGACTAGTGAAGCGCAAATCCTATTTATAGTCGAAGGAAAGAGCACGGACATATCAAAATTTTAAAATTCAGACAACGCCAGATTTTTTGCTCTTTCGATTCTTCGGTTCTTCTTTCTTCCTTCTGCTATAACTACTGAAGTTAAATAATTGGAAAAAAGTGACATGATTAGACATTGCTTGGTACTATCAGGTGTCTAAATGTGCCCTCAAATCATATTTTTGAGAGATTTCTATATATACTTCTGCAATAATAATTTCAACTTCTCCTTAGTCTGAGCAGGTACCCTATCCAAAGGAGTTAAGATGGCATTTTTCAAAGCTGAATGAGAATCAGAAACAAACTGTTCTTTACTCAATCTCCGCACCGTTTCCTGAATAACTTTTTGGGCATTCACAACATTCTTCCTTAAATTATTAATCACCATATCGACAGTCACGCTATCATGTTCTTCATGCCAACAATCGTAATCTGTAGATAAAGCTAAAGTTGCATAAGCTATTTCTGCTTCCCTTGCCAACTTCGCTTCTGGTAAGTTTGTCATCCCGATAACTGTTGCGCCCCAACTGCGATATAAATTCGACTCCGCTTTAGTGGAAAAAGCTGGCCCTTCCATACATAAATAAGTGCCAGTGCGATGCACATTTACATCGGGCAAATTTAAACTTTCCGCAGCATCCGCCAGCATTTTTGCTAGTTGAGGACAAGTAGGATTTTCAAAAGTAATGTGTGCTGTTATTCCTTCACCGAAAAAAGTAGATATCCGACCTTTTGTCCGGTCAATGAACTGGTCTACTACTACTAAGTCTAGTGGTTTGACTTCTTCTTTGAGAGAACCAACTGCAGAAGCAGAGATTAAATATTCCACACCTAGACTTTTCATACCATAGATATTGGCGCGAAATGGTAATTCAGATGGTAATAAAGCGTGGTTGCGATCGTGTCTGGGGAGAAATGCTACTCGTGTTCCTTCTAAAGTACCAACAATAATAGTATCAGAGGGAGACCCAAAGGGGGTATCTACTCGTATCTCCTCCAAATCTGTGAGTGCCTCCATTTTGTACAGACCACTACCACCAATAATTCCTATTTTTACTTTGGTCATCCTGAGGTTAGCTAATATGTTTGATTTTTTAGGTATTCTACCGGATTTCTGGTGAAATTATTTGAGATTGTATCGGTTTAAATACTTATTGAAAAAAGTGACTGAGAATACGGCCTGTGAGGGGTATCACCCCACCAACAGCATTGGCACCGCAGGTCACAGTGGGGTGGGGTATTAGACCAATTACAGATAAAGATAAATAACTAGCAATAGGGGACTATAGATAACAGTGCACAGAGTCAAGTAAGTGTTTATCATTAATACATAAGTATTAAAGATACTATATATCTAAGTCTTTTTCATCGCCAAATGTATAAAAAAAAATTAATTTTTTCAAAATATTCAATGTTAATGCTTAATCTTTACCAAATTTTCATAAAACAAACTATACTTTTGTAATATTGTAGGAAAATAAGAATTAATCAATTTTCTGTCGTGCCCTTTCTTGATTCTACTAACCAATTCTCCTACCCAGATATTTTTTCAATTTTCTGCGGGTAGCCAATATTTTTGGAATATTTCTCTTTTGTCGGACAATTATCTGATTTATTAGGAAAAATGAACAAATCACAAGCTAAAGCTAAAACAACTTCCCTAGAATTAGTTGTCAGTAATATTTTTGCCGCTCGTAAAATTTCGGCTAGCGATCGCCAGTTTTTAAGAGCAGCATTATTTTTGCCTAATCTTTTAAGTATCACAGAACAAAACCAGATTAAACAAGTTTATGAAGAATTAATGGCTGGACGAATTAGTGTTGTCAAATAGGAATTGTATGAACTTTTTAAAATTTCTCTGAAATTATGACTTTTGAATGTTGCTTCAGAGTCTAGAGTCAATTCGTGATGATTTTCTTCTAATTCCTCATCATATCAAGTCCGGTTGAACAACTTTAATTCAATTTAGTAGTCAGTAGAGGATGCTAAATCCTGAAACGTTTAGTATTGCTAGACATTTTACTGTTTCCTATGACCTATCGGTCTCGCAAAGGAGCAGGGAGAATACAGATATAGCACTTTCCAACTTTCCGGAGGTACAATCTATTTTGGGCAGCAGTGGAGAAGGGAGAATGGAGCAGGGAGCAGGAAGAATGAAGCAGGGAGAATGGAGCAGGGAGTAGGAAAGATAGATTACAGCGCTTTTCAAATTGATGGACCACACATATTCACAAGCAAAACCTTGTAGGGACATTCCATGGAATGTCCCTACAATGGTCTACCCAAATGAAAACCACTGTAATGTTGAACTGTACCTCAGCATCTTAAATAATGCTGTATTTGCGGTTGAAGTGAGAGGGTCGGTTTTTTTCAGGTCTCAATTAAACTGACATGATATTACTTACTTTTTCCTCAAATTAGCTTCAATAGACATCTCCAGAAAAGAGGCAACAGGCAACAGAAAGAAATAATTGATAATTTATGGATAAGAATTGATTTGATTTTTGATTTTTGGAGATGTCTAATAGACTTCCCTTAGGTGACAACCTATACAGATAAACAATTGGAAAACCTTTAATCATGTTTCCTAGCTTGACCATCAGTTATAGCAGTCGCCATTACTTTTAGAACATATCAAAAGCTTAAAACTCAGACAACGCAAGATTTTTCCTTCTTCCTTCTGCTATAAATTAATTTTTTTGGCGTTGGTGAAAAGAAATGTGATGTCATGTCCGGATAAGAGCGCGAACAAAAAACTTTCTCTTCTACTACTCTTTCTTCTTATTTCTTCCCTCCTGACTTCCCCTCCTGAGAGGGGGAGGGGCGAGGGGTGGGTTGACTCCTGACTCCTCAGTAATTAAGATGAATATCATATACGTGCTTCAGCAACGCCATTTTTTTTTATTGTAAAAGCCAAAATCCACTATAAGTCATCCCAGAATCATCTGGTTGTACTAACAGAAAATGTAACCCCTGACTATATTGTTTTCTCTCTTCATAAACTTGAGCTGCTAGTGACACTTCCTGGTCTGAAAAAGTAACAACTACCCACCGATCTACTAATCCTGCCTCTAAAATCAACCCATCAGGATCGCCAGAAATATACTTTAAAAGATATGGTTGTGCTGCTTCTAACCATTTAGCTAATCTCATAGACTGACGACCTCCGTCTATAACAACCCCTGGTATAGGAAGTGTTGAAGACAATCCTAAATTTAAGGGTAAAAGAAATTCAGGTACTGCCAAAATAGGAATTGGGCGCTCAATAATATCCTTAATATTACCCGCAGGTAATGTAGCAAATCTCCAGCGATCGCCCCAAAAATTTTCAGCTAATGGTACAGGTGGAGGAGAATCTAATGTTAAGGGATCGTAAGATTCCCCAGTATATGTTTCCATTCCCTGATATTGTTGCACTCTCTCCAGTAACCATTGTTTTAAAGCAGTAGTACGTCTAGTCGCTTCCACTTTTACCCCCAACACTTGAGCTGCGGTTTCAATTAAACCCAAAGATTGAGGTCGAAATACTTGAATTGTACCTGGTATCTCCTGGCCTTGACCCACTTTTCTCAGTTGCTCCACTACCCAATGGGCACTAACTTCTGGCTGGGGACAAATAGCCGTAAATTCTAGGCTACGAGTGGGAGTACAAATTAATAATTCCCATAATTGTTGGCCTTGTTTATCCTGAAGTGGACGACGATAAAAATCTGCTTGCCAAATACTATTGTTCATTTATTTTTGAAGGAAGAAGGAAGAAGGAAGAAGGAAGAAGGAAAGTTGCCTGCTAGAATTACTCTTGGCTACAATTAAAAAATTGTCAATATATTTATATTTGATTAGATGCTATGGTCAATCCTGCCTTAAGTGAATTTGGTACAACTATGTCCCGCCTCACAGGTGTGCGGGCAATTATGGCAGATATTATTGCTACCCTACAAGTAGGCCAGGAACAGGAGTTTCTCAACTTCAGTTCAGGAAATCCCTTGGTTTTGCCAGAATTAGAAAAGTTGTGGCGGGATTGTACCACAAAATTATTGGCCAGTCCAGAATATGGGGAAGTTGTGGGGCGTTACGGTTCATCTCAGGGTTATCAACCGTTGATTGATGCAGTTGTTAATGATTTTAACCGTCGCTATGGCCTGAATTTAAGCGATCGCAATATTTTAATTACTCCTGGTTCTCAGTCTATATATTTCTATGCTGCTAATGCTTTTGGTGGATATACGAGCAGCCAAACTCTGAAAAAAATTGTTCTACCTCTGAGTCCAGATTATACAGGTTATGGCGGAGTGAGTTTAGTTCCTGAAGCGGTGGTTGCTTATAAACCGACTCTGGAAATAGATGCTGAGTCTCATCGCTTCAAATATTGTCCAGATTTTAGTCAACTGGTCATTGATGAAAATACTGGTTGTGTCATTTTCTCGCGCCCCTGTAATCCTACTGGTAATGTGATTAGTGCTGATGAGGTCAAGAAAATTGCAGATCGGGCTGCTATTTATGATGTGCCAGTATTTGTGGATGCTGCTTATGCTCCCCCATATCCAGGATTAAATTTTGTGGAGATGGAGCCAATATTTGGGGACAATATCTGTCATTGTATGAGTTTATCGAAAGCTGGACTTCCTGGAGAAAGAATCGGCATTGCGATTGGGGATGAAAGAATAATTGAGGTTTTACAGGCTTTCCAGACTAATATGTGTATTCATTCTCCTCGTTATGGACAAGCGATCGCGACTGATGCAATTAATTCTGGGGCCTTGGCAGAAATTTCCACTGAAGTAATTCGGCCTTTTTACAAAAATAAGTTTTCGATTTTAGAATCAACTTTATCAAAAGCTTTACCAAAAAATTTGCCTTGGTTTCTCCATCGTTTTGAGGGAGCAATTTTTGCTTGGTTATGGTTTCAAGATTTACCAATGACTGACTGGGAACTTTATCAAAAGTTGAAGCAAGTGGGGGTTATTGTTGTGCCTGGCAGTTCTTTTTTCCCTGGTTTGCGGGAAGAGTGGTCTCATAAACAGGAGTGTATTCGGATTAGTTTAACTGCTTCTGATGAGGATATTAAAGAAGGAATGGAACGTTTAGCTAACATGATAATTTCTATTTTTTAAAGCACATCAGCTCACCTTATTTAATATAGCCATTATCCAAGTTAGAGTTAACAATAATGTTGCAGTTGGAGGGATTATTTCTAATAGTCTGGCTATTGCTAATAAGATTTAGTTGAAAGCTTCTGCTATCCCTCTAGGTTGACCAGAAACTTATTAATTTGTTAAACGTATTAAGCAATTTGTAATAGCATAGAAGGCAAAAAATACATATAAATAAAAGGAGTATAAAATATATGGATGCCTCAATTTATAGTATTGCTATTGAATCAACTGCTGGAATTGCTAGACATTATTTGATTTCGTCTGACGGAAAATTTGAAAATTCGATTGGATGGGGTCTTCAAGGAATTGAATATCAAGGAAAAGGGGCAGAATTAGCAGTTGAACAAGAACAGCGAGCTTGTGAATATTTACACAAGTTTGGCAAATACAATATTCATACTAATAATTGTGAAATGTTTGCTTGGTATGTGGTTACTGGAAGAGGTTATTCTGGGCAAACTCAAGAAAAAATTCACACTGCCATTGGAGCTAAAATTGTTTCTCTTATACAACCTGTTTTGACACCTGGAGAAATAGTGAATTATCAGTATGAACAAGCAATAGTTTGTAAATTTAATGAAGACCTAGAAAAAGCAAAACTTGCTCGCTTAAAATCAGAGCAAACTATGCGTGATGATTTTTGGAAAAAAAGAGATGCCAAGGAAAATTAGATTTGAGAGTAAGTTAAGTTCCTTACTGAATAATGAAGGTTTAAGAGCTGATTTATAAACTTAGTTAAAAGTCTTACATCACCTAGCTTTCAGGAATTTGGGGTCTACAGAGCGATAATTTGCCAAACCTAAGTATAGCGAGAAACTCAGCCTCTTAATATTTACTTTATAAATCAGCTCTAAAGCCTCTCCTTTAAAGGAGAAAAAAGTGGTTGTTAGCGTAGCTTCCCGTAGGGTGGGATGGCGAGGTCTCCTCGCCATATCCAATCGAACAAGAGAAGAAACAATTTTCCATTTTGCGTCAATCCTATCCGTTTTCAAGGAGAGGTAATTAATAATTAATAATTAATAATTAATAATTAATAATTAATAATTAATAATTATTAATTGTTGAAGCATCCTAATTGTTCTTTTCAGGATTGATTTTTTTGAAGTTTAAAGATTATTCTCCTATAGAATATGCTAAAAATATAAAGATCCTACATATTAAAAAAAAGCCACTGTAACCATGATAACTGTCAAAGAAGCAAGAGAAAAAGCATTATCTTTTCTTAGTAAACAAGGACTTGAAAGAGAATTTATTGAAAATGCTTCAGTCAAACTTGATGATGCAGAAAAATTGATTAATATCAGCCGTCAAAAAAATCCTCAAAAGGTATTAGAAATTGGCACATTTGTCGGAGTTTCCACTGCTATATTAGGATTGTGTCTGCCAGAGTCCGAAATTGTTTGTGTCGATGCCGATCTTCCTGTAGAACTTCTAAATCTTCTTTGCGTTAAACAATTTGAAATGAACAATAAACAAACTCATTTATATTTTGTGGAAAAAGTGCTTAAACACTTTGATATTTTGACAAGATTTACCTTAAAACGAGGTTTTTTTTCTTGCGGTTTTCCCAACAAAGAAGATTTAGATAAAGTCGTAAATTATGGGATTAACCTTGAGGATAGAGAAATTATTGGTCGAGAAGTTTGTGAAGAATATGGAAAATTCGATCTAGCATTTCTGGATGCAGATCATAGAACGGAAGCGGTCAAACAAGACCTAACATTACTTTCTAGTTATATTAAACCAGAAGGAACAATTATTCTTCATGATGTTGGTTTAGATTATTGGGGACAACAAGTACGACAAGGTGTGGAATTGTTCTTAAAAGAACATCCTGAAAAAAAATTTAATATTGAAGGTGAAATTGGCTTGATCTCTTAACGTTTTGTCAGCAATGAATTATTCTTAAAACTTAAAATTGGGTCAAAAATTCCAGATACCGAGTTTCTAGAACTGTTTTAGTCAGAGACTCGGTTAATTTTTCATATCTTACCGAAAAATTGTGGGTATGTGCCTCCCCTTTTAAGGGGATAATAAATAAAAATTTTCATCTCTTTGTCAATCCTCTCCTTGAAAAGAAGAGGTAATTAATAATTAATAATTAATAATTAATAATTAATAATTAATAATTCATTATTGAAAGCAGCTATCTCGTTGATGAGGTACAAAGTTTATTGCTCTAGGGAACAGGGAACAGGGAATAGGGAATAGTAAATTGTTAAAGGGTTTGAGGGTTTAGAAATGTCCTGACTTTAATGCATAGCGCTATAAACCTACATATATATATAGCTAGCAGAAGAAAGAAGGAAAAATATTACGTTGTCTGAGTTTTCAGCTTGATTAAATATTGTAAATCTTAGTTCATCAATACAAAGCGAAAATTCCCTTGCTCAAAGTGAAGTTCTAAAGAAAATGAATATTTTCCCGATCAAAGCAAAGTTCTAAAGAATAAGCTATAAGTAATAATATGGTGAGGGGTCTCACCCCTCGTAGTCTCGCCATAGTTACAACTTTATCAAGGATGTCCAATGCTAAAGACTTTTCCGATTGATACAACTCAAAACATCAATCCTCTAACTAATAACTTCAGGGTCAACAATTTCAACAATGGATATACATTCGTAGCTACTCCTGGCTATGAAAATACTGAATTAGAATTCTTACAACTCTCAACAATGCCTAGTTGTATTCGCCTTGGTCTAGAAAACTTAAAATCCTTTGAAGTAGTAGACCATCAGTTTAAAAATTGGGGCTTAACTTTCTCTAATGCAATTGTGATCGAACCCTCAAACCCTGCTTTTGCAGTCCCTCCAGGGGTAAAAGTCTTAATGGGAGCGCCAAAAAGTGGCCTAATAGAAATTTACTTTAAATCTCCAGTCAAGTTTGTCAGTGCAGTGGTAACCAGTTCTCGCCGAACAGTCTTGTCAGCCTATAATAAAAATGAAGAACTTCTGGCCAAAGACGAAATGTCCGCCTCAAATTTGCTTGACTCTAATTCAAATATTCCTCCAAATGCTCAATTAACTGTGAATGCCGAGAAAATTCACAAAGTTAGTTTCTATGCTTTTGACGGTCAACTAATAATTGTAGATTTGAACTTTGGCTTCTGAAACTCCCCAAAAGTTCGATCGAGCTTCAAGATTTGAGAACTTTTCCTAACTTTTCTTAATAGTGCTATAAGTAATAAATCCATGAATAGTTTAGTACCAGGAAGAGTGTCAGAACGTGTCAAATCCCAATCCTCTGTCTATATTTGTCCCCTGGTTACATTTTCATCAACCTCCGATTTGGAATAATGGTCAACTACAGGGCAACTTAGAAAAAATGCTTGGTGGTGAAGAAAACTCTGAAGAGCATTGGAATGCTCAATGGTTTGCTCAAGCATACAAAAATCCTGCCCGTTATGCGAAACAACTCACACAAGAAGGCCATCAACCCCGGATGATGGTAGATTACTCTGGGGTATTGCTAGAAGAAATGGCCAAGCTTTCGACCAATGGTATTTTTTCTCATCTTCACGTTGATAATGAACCAGTAGGAGATGTTATTAGTCTCTGGCGAGAAGTTCTCACAGAATATTCAGACACAATAGAATTTACTGGTAGTGCATATAGTCATTGCTATTTTCCGGCCACTCCTGAAAGAGACCATGAAGCTCAAATTATGGAATGGCGACGAGTCTTTGCCGATTTATTTGGGACAGAGGCACTATCGCGAATAAGAGGGTTTTGGTTACCGGAGATGGGTATGACAGGAGACTCTGCTGAAGCATTGAGGTTTATACGTCTATTGAAGAAGTGCGGTTATGAATGGATTATTTTACCTAATGCAGCATTGGAACATCCTGAAGGTTGGAGTACGCCAGAGTTAGAAAATCGAGTGCATTGGTTGGTGGTAGAGTCAGGTGGTGAGTCGGAACGTATTCTCTGTGTGGTTAGGGATACGGATATGGGTATTCGACAGCAAAGCGGTCAAAATGCTGATGGTTGTATTAGTGATGTGCGATATCGTGGACAAGAAGTGGGAATGAAACCGCCTGCTTTGGTAGTGCCGACTTCTGATGGGGAAAATGGTAATGTGATGATGTTTGAATATTTTAAGAATTCTTTTGTTCCTCTGTTTCGGGAGAGTGAGCGTTGGTCTGATGTAGGTTTTTTGACTGTAAGTCAATATATCGATACGTATTTATCAGAGGGTTCAGCGACAGAGGTAAGACTTAAGTCAACAGGAGGTTCGTGGATAGGGGGTCATCAGCAATGGCAAGAAGGAGACTTAAGACAAGAGGTATTGGCAGCAGTGGAAAAGTTGAGTCAAGATTATGCCAAGGTTGTAGAGTCTGGTCAGGGGTCTGCTGAAAAAACTAGAGCGTTATTGTTGTGTGAAACCAGTTGTTTTGTTTATTGGGGTTCTGATTTTTGGGCGGAACAGGCAAAGTTATGTATTGAGTGGGCAAGCAGGGGAGTAGGGGAGTAGGGGAGTAGGGGAGTAGGGGAGTAGGGGAGAGGGAGAGCTTACAAGTGTAAGTTTTTAACCTTCGGGGTGAGTGATAGAACTCCGTTGCGCTGACGCGATCGCTTTTATTCATCAAAAAAATGTACTTTTTCATACAAAAAATAGCTGATTTCTCCTCCAACACTTCCAGTCACTCACCACTTTTGCCTTGCGCGTAGCGCTATACTGTCTGTTTCTGCTTTTGTTTATCTTTCTGTTTGAAAGCTGACATCCCCAGGAAACTTAAACCTAATCCCAACAAACTCAATGTAGAAGTAGGTTCAGGAACAGCTTGATTATATTCAGGAACAGTTTGATTATATTCAGGAACAGTTTGATTATATTCAGAGTTTAGAGCAGATATAGCTTCATTTGCTATTAACTGATAAAATTTTGTTGTAGGATGAATGTAATCCCAGTATAAGTATCCATCTGATATTCCATCTGGATCTGCAGGATTAACAGTACACTTAAATTTGTTGCATTCTAACCAACTGTCTGTTACATTAGTAAAACCGAACTCACCGGGATTTTCAAGTATATTATCGAAAGTAGAGTTAACATCTAATAATGTGATAGTCACTTCAGAAAACTCTTCCTCAAACTCAGCGATCGCTAACTCCAATTCTTGGTTATGATCATCTGTTAATTGATTGAATATGTTTTCATCTATACCTTGGATTTTATGAAAATCTGAGTTTGTGAATGATAGCAAGTTAGGGATCAGGAAGTCACGAGCGCCTACATTATATAAATCTCGAATACCATCGATCACATTCTCAACAGTTGTATCTACAATATTAGGAGATTTACCTGCAATATAATTTTTTGTACCGAAAAGATAATCAGTAGAACCTATCCAGAGAGTATACAGTGCATTAGAGTTAGCTGGCTGACCTTCAAGATCCCCCAGAAAAGAGTTAAGTTGTTTTCCTAAGCCACTATCTCCACTACTATTTCCACCTTTAGCAAAATTAGCTCCATCTGAAGACTCACCACCACGAGCAGGACGATAAAAATTTACAGGATCTAAACCTAAACACGATTCTGCTAGAATATCTGCAAAAACATATCCGTTAGAAGCTCTACCCTCAAAATAAAGATCGGGTTTTTTAATAGTAACTCCGTTTGTATTTCCTGGATCTGAAAGGCTATCCCCAAAAACAAACATTTGGGAAAAGTCTAAATTGCAATTTGCAGCATAAACTGGTGCAGTGCCTATAGTTAGAGTAGATGCAGTTACAGCAAAGCTGAGTGACACAAATTTATTCATTGATTTAAGCTGCATTATTTTAATAGTAAATTTATTGTTTAATAATAAATTAAATTCTTAAAAAATGTCAAGTAATAATTGTTAGTGTTTTATGAAAATTCAGTAAAGATTTGTCAGTATTTTACTGGTTACATGAAGATTTGATGAAGTTGATTGATATAGTAATTTACATTTATAGATGAAGATTTGATGAAGTAGGCATTTTTTTCTTGACATGAGGGGGGGGATAATTCTTCATCCGAAAAGAAAAATAGGAATTGGTAAAATAAGGCATGAAATTTGGATTAAATAAAGATTGATAGTAAGGAAAAAAAGCTGTTTTCAATATTTGGCTACGAAAAATCATACCATCATTTACCAACGCCGAAAAATAAAATGAACAACCACTAACATGAATCCAGAACTTCTCCCACCCACAAGTATGTGCAAATTCTTAACTTCCTGCTTCTTTGGTCTAATACCAAATCCGGGTTAAAAAAAAGGTGTATATATATACTATTAGTTAATACCTTTTATTATATGCGGATTTAGCTATAACTTCTGCCGTCTTGCCTTCTTCTTTAGCACTGTGAGCCCCAGAGGTTGCCATTCCCACAACACTAACACCAATAAATAACCAGAAATTTAATCATTAATTTACCTGTTTTTTGGGGTTGCTGAATAAATGTATTATTTGATAGGAATCAGGACGACTGAGTCAGTAAGTAAAAAGGAGTTTTTTGGTAACTTTAGAAGAAGAAATAGGTATAATTTGCGCTATTATTTTGGCTGGAAATTTACTTAAAGTTGAATTTCATACCTTACTTCAACAACGTCAAATTTTTGATTCCATGTTCATATTTTGACTATCTATTATGGAAATTTACCAAATAACTTACACGTTTACTCAAAAGCGAAATTTTAATTTTTTTTTTGACAAAACAGAAGATTTATAGTATAATAAAAGTTTAATAATATTTCCTAACTTCTCAGATATTTTTTGCACAACTCAAGTAGGATTGCTAGGGATAGAAAAATATATTTGAATCAGTAATACTAACCTGTGGAGTAAAATTATGTATCATCAGAAATGGAAAAAAAGAATTATTTTTTGTTTATTATTTATCTTAATTTTTTTTAGTACCATTATCTTAAATATTCTGCTGGTAAAACAATCAGCAATCGCTGTTAAAGAAGAGGACTGGGATAGATTTTTAGAGCAAAAAGACTTTATTGAAGCAGTAAATCAAGTTGAACAGCATTGGGAAAGAGACTATGAAAATTACTTTGATGAAAATCTAGCTGACTTTTCAGTAACGGCTGAGGATATTGCTGAAACTCTTTCAAATATATCTCAACAAACTGGTACAAAACCTGCTGTTATTTGGATTTGGTCACGAGCAGAACAAATGCAGCTAATATTAATAACCCCAGGTAAAAAACCAGAAATTTATAGTGTTACTGATGCAGATAAGCCACAGTTAATTAATACAGTTAGAAGGCTAAATGTAGAAATTACAAATCCTAGAAAACGCAATACTAAATCATATTTAGAATCAGCACAAAAGTTGCATAAATGGATGGTAAAGCCATTAGAGCCAGCTTTAGAACAGGAGGGAATAGATACTATTATGTTCTGTTTAGGGATGGGATTACGAACTTTACCATTGGCAGTATTACATGATGGGAAAAATTTTTTGATAGAAAAGTATGCTCTTACTAGAATTCCCGCATTTAATCTGATAGATACTAACTATAATAAAATTAAAAATGCTGAAATATTAGCAATGGGAGCATCAGAATTTAAAGAACTAGAACCTTTACCAGCAGTACCAGTAGAAATTAACAAAATCACACGATTTACATGGCAAGGTAATGCTTTGATGAATCAAGATTTTACGGTTAACAATTTACAAGAACAACGACAAAAAAAATCTTATGACATAGTTCATTTGGCTACCCATGCAGAGTTTAGACCAGGAAAACCAGAACGGTCTTATATACAGTTTTGGAATGATGAAAAAATTGGATTAGATGAAATAGAAAAATTAAAACTGAATGACCCTCCAGTAGAATTATTAGTTTTAAGTGCTTGTCGCACTGCTTTGGGAGATAGACAAGCAGAATTAGGTTTTGCGGGATTAACGGTGAAGTCAGGAGTTAGATCGGCATTAGCAAGTTTGTGGAATGTCAGCGATATTGGAACATTGGCATTAATGACAGAATTTTATCAACACTTGCAAAAAACACTACTTAGAGCAGAAGCACTCCGACAAGCTCAAATTGCAATGATACGAGGGGAAGTAGGTATAAATATGGGTGAGCTAAGTGGAACTAGGGGAGAGTTACAACTACCACCAGAGTTGTCAGAGTTTGGCGATGAAATTTTTTCCCACCCTTATTATTGGTCAGCTTTTACATTAATTGGTAATCCTTGGTAAGTTTTCTGGGCGTTGGTAATTTAGACCCTAGATCGATATATCTTCTCGACCTTTCTTTATGTAATAATACATAGGTTATTTAACTGAAACAAATATTCCATTGCACTGAACTTAGCAAAGCAGGAAGCAGGAAGTAGGGAGTAGGAGAGTCCAAAAATTGGATAATTTAGTTTTTGCTATTCCTTAACCCTAAAAGTAAACCAATAAATTGGGAGAGACCAAAACCATCCAAACAATGACTCAAATATATCATCCTCGCCAAAAGCAACTTCAATCTCTAATCGAAAAGTTATCCATACCTCAACAAGCAGCAATAAAATGGAATTTACTAGATTTGGCTTTAACCCATTCTACAGTTTCCTCAACACATAACTATGAACAATTAGAGTTTGTAGGTGATGCAGTAGTACGACTGGTAGCTGCCGAGTTACTATTTGAAAAATATTCAAATTACCCAGTAGGAGAATTTGCTGCCATTCGTTCTATTTTGGTGAGCGATCGCTCTCTAGCACAAATTGCTAATAAATATGGGTGGAGTCGTTATTTACTGGTATCTAAAAGTGCGGCAGGAGATCGAGCTGGGGAAGAGTCACGAATAGCAGATTCTTTTGAAGCTGTTTTAGCTGCTCTTTATTTAAGCACCAATAGCTTAGAATTAATTCGCCCCTGGTTAGACTCTCACTTTGAAATCTTAATCGCAGAAATTCGCAGTGACCCAGCTAGGCAAAATTATAAAGCAGCTCTCCAAGAATGGACTCAAGGTCATTACAAAACACTGCCAAATTATCAAGTTCAGGAAACTAATAAGATTCATGGCGATCGAGGACGTTTCTTTGCAGAAGTTTGGTTTAAAGGCAAGAAACTTGGCATGGGTAAGGGACCATCAATTAAAGCTGCGGAACAAGCCGCAGCTAAATCTGCTTTGAATAAATTGAAGGTTCAAAGTTTTGAACAGTTAGACGATCTACTTTAGTACCCGACAGATAACGTTATATTATGTCCGATTGAATACTTATTGACATCCTCCCGACGCTGCACTTGCGTGAAAGCGCGGGATTCCTAACCATCGCTGATTAGGTCTTTCTGCTTCAATGCACCAGCCTCCAAGGTCAAGCCTCTTTTCGGTCTTACGGTCGCTCCACAGACTGACACTGCTAGCCCAGCAGCCAAGTTTTAAATCTAACACACTATTGGCATACACCGCAAAATTGATTGGTTTTCCCATGCGACGCTCCCCTTCGGGAGAGCGGGGGTCTTCAACCAACGTTGAGATAAATAGAGACGGAGGAGTCAGGAGTCAGTCCTCAGGAGTCAGGAGTCGGGAGGAAATCAAGAAGGAAGTTTTTGGTCGCGTAAGCGGAACGGAGTTCTATCGCGCTATTAAGCGGACATGATATTATACCTTATTACCTATACTCGTAAAACTTTGTACCTCATCAACTCCAAAACTGCTGTAGTAAATGAATAATAGAGGGATATCTTCTGTATAGATAGGATCGGCTTTTTGATTGCTCAATTATTGGAACTCGATCTTAATCAAGTTGCATAAGGATAACGCACATTGAATCTATTATAACTACTACTCATGCCATTTGGATGAATATTTGCTATAAATCTTGATTTTGCATATAAATTAACGCAATGCAAAATCAGACCGCAATCTCAAGTCCAAATCTTCCTCTGGATAAATCACGACCACCTCTGCTTTTTCCCGACCCAATAATACTCCAGCTAAAGCACCCAACCCAGCACCAGCTAACACTCTTTCTGTGGCAATTACTTTATCCCCAGTAATGCCAGATAGTAAAGTAGCAGCAGCACCACCCACAGCGGCACCCTTCAAAATATCTCCAGCATCGGCACCCTTTGTGATTTTTTCAGTATCGGTAATTACCCTAGAAATAGCGTCAAAACGAAACCTTCTGCGGCCACCGATAATTAACTGTTCGGCAACAAATTGAGTACCATCTGAAACAGGTTGTAGTTGACCTTCTATGAGACTGCCAAAGGGTATGATTACTCTTCCTTGAACATCTCGAATATCTTGTGCTACTGTTAACCTTAATCTCATAGATTCATCTGGACTTAGGACTACTTTTTCTGCTTCCTCATATTCGACAGGTATAAGTGTCCCTGCTGGTATTTGTGCTACAGAAAACTGTCTTCGTTGGTTATTAGGAAATTGACTTTGTTGGTTATTACGAAATTGCCTTTGTTGGTTCTCAAGAAGCGTTCTTCGCCGATAAAATTGAGCCATAGCAGGATTTGAAATTAGGGGTGTTGCTGTGGCTAATGTCATACCTAAAGTTAATAATAAAGATGTTCCGAAATGCCATGTTTTTGAATTAAACATAGGTAATATTCTCCAAATAGAAAATTTTCAGCAGTGTAATAAATATCTGATTAGATATAGCAGTGCTAACTCAGGGGTTTACCAGGGTCATTTCATTCTGGTGCAGGATGGCAGAAATAACTAACCAGTTACAAAATCCTAAAAGCTTTACCAATCAATAATTTTGAATTTTGAATTTTGACTTCCGGGTAGCGGCACTAGATTTTGGCAATGAATTTATTGATTTTCAGACAGGGAAAAATAAATTTCCTAAAGCTTCAAATAACGTTGTTTCGTCAATACATAAAATGCCACAGTTTAGAATGAAATAGCCTAGGGCGTTTACCTTTTTAAGGTAAGGGAAAATTGTTAATTTTTTTATATAACAAGATTTTTTATTCCCTGTTTTTTACCGAATAATTAAGGTAAAAATCCTCTCCTTTAAAGGAGAAACAAGCGGTCGTTAGCGCAGTTTCCCGAAGGGTGGGATGGCGAGGTCTTTTCGCCATATCCAATCGACCAAGAGAGAAAAAATTTTCCTTTTATTCAATCCTATCCGTTTTAGGGAGAGGTAATTATCAATTATCCATTATCAATTATCAATTATTGAACTACATAGCAATAGCTTTCAAGGCTAAAATTCCTGCACCATAAGCAGGTTGATGTCTAGGCCAGATAATTTTCGCAGCAGGAGCGACCGCTATAACGGAATCTTCAAACTGACCGCGAAAATTAATCATACTCTTCCAGACATTTCCAATAGTAACAACCTCAAAAGTTTCGTGAGGCTGAAATAAGGTAGATATCACAATTTTTGTAGCTATGCTTAACTCCTCTACAGCATCGTTGATAATTTTCTTAGCAACCTTATCTCCCTTATCTGCGGCTGCGGAGACAATAGGAGCAAGTGCTGCTATATGTGTTGGACCCCATCCACGACCATAGACTACTTCTATTAGACCTTCAATATTTGTTAGGTCCAGATATGCTTGAAAATCTGTAATTAGAGTTGTGGGTAATTCACGTCCATCATAACTTTTCAAAGCTGCTTGTAAACCTCGAATAGCTATATCATAACCACTACCTTCGTCTCCCAACAGATAGCCCCAACCACCAACTCGTTTAGTTAATCCCTGACTATTCTGCCCAAATATTTGAGAGCCTGTACCTGCCATAGCGACAATACCTACGGAATGACCAATACCACCGACCAGAGCGATCGGGCTGTCGCTACATATAATTATTGTATTTGGCTGTAATGCCCATTTTATCGGAAGATTAGCAATAATTTCTTGGAGCAAATTTTCTACTACTCGAACATCTTCCGGTCTTCCCACTCCTGCTAAACCAAGACAAATTCCAGAGATTGGTTGATGGCTATTACTATTAGTAACTGCTTGAGTAATAGCTGTTTGAATCGAATTTTTTGCTACTTCAATTCCTACACTCTGATAATTTGACGGACCGCTTTTGCCACTACCAAGAATTTGATAATTTTCATCCATTAAAATGGCTTCTGTTTTGGTACCACCGCCATCAATTCCTAAAACATTTACTTGTTTCATCTTCTATAATTATTTATCTAATTTAGAGGCAGGAAAAATTTTGGTTTTATCAACAAACTATCCCCACTAGATAAAAATTATCACAAATAGTTATAAGCAATCTAGCTTCGGAATTTTAAGATGTTGTCTCTAGCTTAATGATGAAGCTGAAAATTATCATTTAATAGAGTTTCTGATTGAGGCAATCCTGATTTACTAAGCACTAAAATTTCATAATCAGTAAATTAGTGAGATAGAGTATTTTTCACTTCTTGTTTAACATTTTTGTAAGCATTCAGCGGTCAGCTATCAGCCATTAACTTCATAGGAAATGAAGTAAAATCGCAGTATTGAAAGACTGAATTACCATAGTCAAGTATAGTTCAAAGCATATTTGAAGACCTTAGCTATTAACTGCAAATGTGTTTTTAAATTTGACATTAAAAAGCTGACTGCTGACCGCTAATAGCTGAATGCTTACACATTTTCTTATTAGTAAATCAAGGTTGAGGAGAACCAGCATAATGAAATTGTAATTGATTATTTAGCTGAATTATCAAATAATAACTTATATATTTCAACAGAAAAATATTACTTTTTTGACAACTGATAACTGATAACTAATAACTGATTTATAAGACTATGAAATAATTATATATTAATTAAATTTATATTTAATTAATTAACCTATTTAAAATTTAAACGAATTTTGACAAAAAAAGTTGAAATGAGCTTTCGAGGGCCAAATTTTAGGGAAAAATCGCGATTTCGCCCCTGTATTCGCAATCTTTTCAGAAACGCTACAAGTCTTGATATGCAATAAATACAGGATTTTTGCTTCCCAGCCAATTTTGATGTATATTGATAACAAGTCTGTCGCTCTGCGTAGGTGCTTATTAAAATGAAAAAGAGAAATTGAAGAAGCAGGAATATAAAGTGCTATATCTTGCAACCTAATTCTCCCGAATTTAATCCAATTGAAAATTGTTGCTCAAAAATTAAAGAATATTTGCGAGGGGTTGCGACTCGTACTAGAGATAATGCTCAAAATAGCATTAATGGAAGCAATTGAGCAAGTTACTTTAACTGATATTAAAAATTGGTTCACTCATTGCTGTTATATCATGTCCGGATAATTAGTGATAAAAAAACTTTCTCCTTTTTACCCCTCTTCCATTCTGACTCCTGACTCCTGACTCCTGACTCCTCCCTCTTTATAAAACCATGTTTGCGCATTTTAGCTATAGCTTGATTAAAGCAATATCTACTTGCTGCTAACCACTGTTTCCAAATTTGATGGAGACTTTTTTCTGGGTAAACTCTGATCTTTTGAGATTTGAGATGAATACTTTTCCTATGGAATGCTGCGCAAATGGAGTCCGTACAATCTGGCCGAGAAACAGTGGAGGATTGAAAGGATGTCTTCAACCATTTCTCGTTTCCTTTCCTTCGGAATGCTTCGCAAACGGAATGCTGCGCAAACGGGAGAGAGTTCAACTTTGTGGAGAACCACGATTTCGCAAGAGTGTTTGGTACAAAACCACTGGAGCAAATCGAAGCCAAATCTAGCGAGCCTGTCTTTATATGTGACCACAATACGTTTGACATTTCCTGACATGACCCGCTCCAATATGGTAAGCATTTTTTTCCGTTTGTAATTGAGTCCTCCTCCAACTTCTTTGACAAGCTCTCCATCAGGATATTGGGATTGGAGATATTCACATTGACGCTGCAAATCTTCCTTTTGCTTCGTTGACGAGACTCTGGCATAGAGGATGATAACCCTATCCCCGGTAGTCCCAGTTGTATATGTGGTGATGTCATATCTTCTCTGTCCCCCTGCTGTTCTGATTGCTGTAATTTTTCCTTGCTCTTCCCAGTACCGCAAGGTTCTGTCACAGACTCCCAAGATGCGAGTCGCTTCCCCTGGCGTTACATAATTTTTGGTCATTTCCTTTCTGCATGTGTTTTCATTTTCTATTCTCACAGTATTTGCCGGAAATTGCCAGGGTTTTAAAAATCTAGTCACGCACCATTGTTTGCAGTTAAGGCTTCAGTATCTAACTCATTGCTCGAAACAGATGTTTCATCTTCGTTTTCTTTGGCGAGTTCTTCTTCCAAAAGCTGAATTGCTCCTTGAATGCGGAGTAGAGTGTTTTGAACATTAGTCCGCTTGTCATCGAGTTCTGTCAATACTTTTTGACCCGATTCAAATTCGGCTGTAAGTTCTTGAAGGCGTTGTTGTAGTCGTTGTTTCATTTGCTTGCTTTCGATATTTTAATTGTGTCTCTAAGAAACTTTTTGTGGATTATTCCAGGGGGATCGATTCCAATACATACTGATGATGGAGAAGCAGGTAATTCTCTCGACCACTCAATTTTATTGAAATCAGGACTTACGCAAAGGCACTATATATAGAGCCTTGGTGCGTTACTAAGCGCGCTAACACACCCTACCAAAAGCCTTCATGCGTAAGTCCTGGAAATAAAATCAACGAAAAAGTTCCCCTAAAAAGGGGAGGCTTTAAACCCAATTTTTCGATAAATCATATCGGGATTTCAGGTAACCTGGGCATCAAGATACCTCCTATCTCTTAATCTAGATGCGTTACATCCTGAAGTGCGGAATGTCGGTCTAAACTCCAGTATCCACCTTTTTCTTGAGATCCGCGAGTTCCTGCTCAAGTGCTGCGATCCGTTTGTCATACTCCAGCTTCACTTCTTTGATAGCGGCAATGGCCATCACGGCAAAGTCGTTGTAGTTAAGACCTTTTAAGTCGTCATTCTTACTGACACAATCAGGAAAAACCTGTTCTACTTCCTGAGCAATAAAACCCAAAAATTTGCGGGAATTATCCTGAGAATCAAACCAACGGTAGGATCTTGGCTGCAATTTCATCACTTCTTCTAAGACATTGCTAAGAGGCTCAATATCTTTTTTGATGCGCTGATCACTCGGAGATATCCAACCCCCTCTGGGTGTCAGGGAACCGGCTACCTCCCAATTCGACGATGGAATGGGATTGCGGAACTTAAACATCAAGCTATGATGGTTTGGATAACTGAGAAATGGGATGATACTCCAAAACATTTTACGATCGTACCTTTCAAATATCAATGAACGGCCGTCCTTGATGAAGATAGATCCATTGCTGTAAAGATTATTACTGATTGCAAGATCACCATGTACATCTAATTTTGCTTGTGGTTCCGTGGTACCAATACCAACTTTGGAATCGCTTTTTGTAGCCAGATTTAAGCCTGTGGCACCTACGCTTAAGTTGGTCAGTTGTGAACCATCACCGATGAATTTGGTCGCTTTTACATCGCCACTTACTTCGAGTTTCATAGAAGGACTCTTCGTACCGATGCCTAGATTTCCGTTGTCGAGCATAACCATCTTGTCCTCATTGTCAACGCGAAAGCTCATGAATCCATCACCGGATTTCTTGTTGATCACCGTGTACTGACCAGTATGGTTTTGCATCAGCGCGTAGCATTTTTTATCTGTAGCGACGGCGCTGTGGGAGAAGCAGGCCCAATTTTTGCCATGTCCGACGTCACCGACGAAGACATTATTGAGGATGGCGTTACCGCCAGCAACTTCAAGTTTTTGCCCCGGACTCGTGGTGCCGATACCAACCTTATCTGCCGCATTGATAGCAAGTGTCAAACCCGAATTACCCGCAACAGCGTTGCTTAGGTCGTTCCATTCAGTAATGGCTAACCCATCACCCGATTTTTTATCTTTGTTATTTGTGTAAAATCCCATGGTCTATTAAGTGTTAAGGTGTACGATTTGTAGTTAAGTTTACTAGACTTCCATATAGCGTTTCTCATTTTTATGAGGTATACTGTTTAACCTCAAAGTCCCCCTTTCTAAGGGGGATTTAGAGGGATAGAGATGTACCTCACGCTTCTTGGGAAATGCTATAGTTATGCCTGGTCGATATTTAAATAAAGTGCCAGGTAGTTTTTTATCTGCTGTTTATACGGAGCAAATTCAGGCAGTTGAGCATCAATAATTTGTTCGATTTTAGTGAAAAAGGTGCCCGCATCTGAAATATTTGCTATGTAGGGCTCGAACTTTTTGATTAGCATATAATTGCTCTCAATACCATTTGCCCGCATGGATTTTTCCAGTGAGGGTGGTGCCTCAGGCTGGAACTCTGGCAGGATGCGACTCACATAGGTTACCCGGTGCATAATGCGCCAGCAAGGTTTGGCCTTGTCTATGTTGCCCCGCGCCTGGCGTAAGGCCTGGGCATTAGGGTCAGGGCTTTCGTCGAGCCATATTGGGTCAATGACCTTAGAATACAGGTCGATGAAATTCTTGCCTTTGGGTTCCAAATAGAAACTCATAAAGCGGTAAGCATCGACTGTACCGGAGCCGATCAATCCTTTGCTTAAGGTTCGACCGTCTTTTCCGGCATATTTGTAACGCGGGGAGGTAGGAATATCAACACTTACATCCAGGCCAAAAGAAGTGCTTGACTCCTTGGTTTTGGATTTGGTCAAGGTAAAACTGGAGCCACTGGAAAATAAGCTTTTTTGCTCAAAAGCCGCTGGGAACTCAATTTCGTAGACCACACCCATATTACCACCTAATGATAAGCTGGTCTCATTGGAATAGGTTTCCTGTTGAGTTTCCGCCACTTCGGTGGATTCCGCGTAAAAACCACCTTCCACTGTCCACACATAGGTATTTGCCAGGTTGCGCTGGCTGCCCATGTCTGCGAGGTCGTTCTTTAAATTGGTATTGTTATACCCTACCTGCGTCGCTAGTTGCCCGGCTACTTGGTTAAACCCAGAGGTCAGCATAGGGCCTGCCACTGGATAGAAAGCAGCAAGCTGTGCAATGCCCGTTGTACTCGCTGCTGCATTAAAGTGAGCGTTGGTTTTGGCCACATCAAATGAATCTTCAAAATACGCCTTCAGTTCCATCTTTTCCCGATCAATCTGCTTTTTCAATTTGTAGGCTTCGCGGGGTTTGAAATAACTGTACTGCCCGTAAGCGCCCTGTGCCTGAGGATAATGGTCATCGGTCGTTTCGCCAAACTTGCCATCTAACGTGCCTTGTTTGGTATAAAGCGGATTGATGGGGAAAGGGATTATGTTGACATCTTCGGGAATATCGGGGTTAGGCTGCCAGGAAATGGTGACCAATGCATTGTTATGTTCTAGTCGCAGCAGGTAAATATCTGCCGTTTTTGACTTAACCAGGGCGTAGCCGGTGTTGCCAAGTTTGTAGTACCGTTCAGCACCAGACTTTCCATTGTCATAGCCTGCCAGGGAAGCATCAAATGTGCGTTCGGTATTCATGCTGGTTCCACGCTCGTAGCTTTGAGAACGATTGCCGGAAGTTTCCCAGTTGGAGCCGTATGCAAATCCGACTTCAGCCCCAAAAGAAAAACCAAAACCAAGAGGTGCAACCATTATTTGTATTTGGCCACCCATTGTTGCTTCACTCTCCACTGCCACATTCCAACCAGCCTCCTTTGAAGTGCTGTAGTTATAGGATACCTCTTCAGCCTGGTTGAAACTGATGGAGTTGTTCAATTTATACGCATAGGTATCCACATCAGCATCTTTGCCCACAGGGAAGTTTTCAGCAGGCACTGGCGGCGGGCCTTCCAGGTATCCCATTACTTGCGGAGCAAACTGCGCCTGGCCGTACCATTGACTTACCAGATTACCCACTTTGTAACCAGTCATCCGGTTCCATGCACCGCCTGCATCAATGAAAGAATAACAGCGCTTCAAGATTCCATTCAGAGTACCGTCGTCATTTTTCTGCACATCTCCGTATTCCACCACTGCCGGCCTAGACCGTATTTTACCGTTGTATTCAGTCAACACCCCTGTCAGCGCCGATCGGACTTGAGGGATTTCAGTAGCTATGGGTGCAGTCGAAAGCACCTCTTTAAGCATACTACTATTATGAATTGTCAATTGAACACTGTTCACACTGGCATCTTGTACTTTATTATCCGTCTGGTTGATCGGCTTATCAAACGTGTAATTGGCCAGCAACAGTTCCCACTCACCTTTCAGCCTTCCAAAGCCATTGTCAGTAATTTGTTCGTTAGTACGCGGAACATTCCAGATTCTGATCTCTTCCAAAGTCCCCCGAAAATGATCTGAATAACTGCTGGCACCTTTTTTTATGCCTCCTATGCTTAACTGATCGACTCCTTGTGCAGTAGAGTCTATGGTAGTATCGTGGGGTTGGGGGGACCCATCCACATAGAATTGAAACTGTCCAGGCTGATTGGCTTGCGGGCTATCTCTCCAGGTTCCCCCGGATGCGACCCCATGGTTTTCACTCACATCATCGTATAAGTAATTGCCTTTTCCTTCCGCTATACGCCAGTGCGATAGCAGCCCTGACTTGTTTTCCGGCATAGTTAGTACCTTTGCTTCGCTTGTTGAAAGTGCGCGATTCCATATGCGAACACTGGCGAAAGTACCGGTGAAGCCACCGCCTCCCATTATGAAATCCTTAAAGGCTTCCACACTTTCTATTTCCAGGGGAGTGGCACTAGTCCATTCTGTGGTGCTGTTATCGCTCTTTGTGACAATGAGGGTATGGTGGTATTTGGGATTGTATTCAGTGGATTGGTCAGCAGTATTGCCAAACATGTTTGTTTCGGAAAGTTTCATGCTATTATCCATCTGGTCTTGCTTTTCAGCCATACCCTGAATTATCTTGTCAGGGCTTTTGCCCTCGTACCATTTTTTTTCACCAGAATCAGTTCCTACTTCCTGATTACCACCGGTCATGGGGTATTCTGCCTTTGTTGGTTCCGTCTGGGGTTTGTTTTTGGATCGGATCAAAGTTATTTTATAAAATTTATTGAATGATTCCAATCTGATGGGATGATCCGATAAGTAATCCGATAAGTAATTTGTACCTGCCCAGTTAAATACCACTTCTTTGTTACCATTAATTGATAGGCTGTACTCACCCGTTTTTTCTAGGAGAGTACCTGCGGAATCAATCTTTACCAGTACCTCCAGGGTAAATTCATCAATTAGCTGTAAGGAACTATCATTGCCACAATTGATTAAGTTTTCATTCTTGAGTTGATACCCCCAATATTTCTTATGGGTAAAAGCCAGGTGCCTCCATTGTTCCTTGCCTTTGAATTGAAAGGCAAACGCCTTTTTGCTCGTATATTTTTTATCACCAAGGGTAGCCACACATTTATATTTGTCAGCACCATCCTTTTCAATGCCCAACGAGTAATTCTGGCTACCTTTTTTATAGTAAAGAATACTTCCCGGATTGTTAAGAATATTGGATGGCTTAACCCAAGCTTCCACACTCAAGCCTTTTTCTGTGGGCTGCAATGCTTCAAGTTTGCCGCTATCGTCAGTGTTCAATTGGGCACCGTTGGTGGCCGATGCAGGGTTAAATTCGAGTGCTAGGCTAGCCTTCCAGTCCTCCCATTGGCCGATGGTGTTATTGATATTATATTCATAGTTAAAAGTATCACTAATCTCAGTTTTTGTGTCTGTATCTGCGTCGTACTTGACCTCAGCGTTGAACAGATAGCTTCTGGAATGTTCCCATTCTGGTGCACTGGTTCCACCGAGGTTGGTCGGGTTACAGGTAAAAAGGCTTGTATAATCATACCCAACCATAACCTCTAAACCAGCTTCAAGGCGGTCAACACTTTGGACATTGGTATCCTGCACTGTAAAGGTGATAATACGGACTTTTGCCACATCCAGTATCAATGCAATCAGGGATTGTTTTAATCTTGCTCGTCGGGCTTTTTTATCGGCCTCATTGCCCTCTTGCAGCAATTGTAGAGATAAATTGTTGATTTCTTCATCGGTTATAGAAATACTCAGAGATGCCTGGGTACCCGTCATCGATGCAGACTTTAAGTTTCCTCTGTCTGTTGTTCCAGCCACCTCTTGTATCAAGTTTTTGCTCTTCAAATACCCCCAAAGTTTATCTATGTCGCCAGTATCAGTAACCATGCTAGACAGGTATGACTTGTAAAATACGTCAGCCTTAACCGTTACATTGGCAGTTTTAACTAAAGAGAACTGCTTTTTGGCAATACTCAGTTTGGGATTACTGTCCAAGTAATCAGACAAATTACTCAATGGCACAGAGTGTTCGACACCATCAGCTAATTGAGCAGCATATCCATTTGTAACCTGGAACATGAGATTGTTGTCTACAGTAGTACGGAGCTTAAAGATACCGTTGCCTGTATCAGGTTTTATATAAGCTGCTCTAGGAGCACCGGTGTTTCCCAGTGGCTCCAGTGTTCCCAGGCGCAACTGGCTGCTACCATTCAAAATGTCGGTCATTTGAGAAAAGCGCCTGGGGAGGTGATTCCATTGCTCCACCACGCCACCTTGGGATGTCATGGTTAAGGTGCATGTATTACTATCACTTGGCACATTCGCAACCACATTAAGGGTCATGTCACGATCAAGGCGCGATTTCAAAGACAGTGGCGGGTCTGCTGTCTTTGAGCTGGAATCTGAAACCTCTACGCTTTTACCGCCAGTAGGGTTAAAGTAGAGCACGAAGAAATTCTCTTCCTTTCCTTTCAAATAAAGATTCACCCTTCCTAGGGAATCATCAAACAAATAGGGTTCCGTTGCTACAACAGCATCCGAATAGCCTGCGCTTATGCCAATAGGAGCGCTTGTGTAGGCAAACTTAAGCACCCCTCCACTGGTGCTTAAGCCGTTGGTGTCGATATTGAGAAGCTTCATCTTTTGGGGTGACTGCCATCCTACTCTATTGGCATCATCGGTTGGAATATCTTCTAATTTATTGTAGGGATTCTCATCCAGTGCCTGAACGTTGATGTCCGGCATATCGACAGTATCGGTAGTTAGGCGACTAAGCTGGCCAGAGGCAGCTGCAGAAAAATTGAGGATGCCGATGTATTTGTTTTGCTCTTGATCTTCGATCCCCATAGCCAGCATCACACAGGCTTTATTTTTCATGGGTTTATTGTCAGCACCCATTTCCTGTTGGTAGTAATAGCAAGATGACAAGCCATTAGTTGGAGTATATGAGACGGACAGCGGTCTTAATGTATTTGTAGGCTCTTGAAAAGAATACTCTGGTTTAAGTACACCATGATCCGTATATTTTGCTTTAATAGTAGTCTTATCGTCTTCATATTCAATTAAAGGCCATTCAGATACAGATGCAGGAATAAAATCATCCTTCACGACCCCTGTGCGGATGATATAAACCACCTCAGCCAGCTCATCTTGAGGTATCCCTTTTCTATTGTACGGACTTTTACTTAATAATGCCTTGGCAATTAGATCGTCCTTATGACCATCCTTAATTTCCCCTTGCACCTCGGGAACTAAACAATCATTAAGCTCATATTTTTCGATGAATTGGTTAACGACTGTTTGGGAGTCGCTTGTATCGAACACAATACTGTAATCAAATCTGATATTGAAGCTATTTACTTTGCCGGTTACAGCGTCAGTCGTAAAAATCTGCCAGCGCTGTTCTTCTGAATCTGCTCCCGGTAACAACAGCACAGAAAAATTTCCATTAGCTAAATTATTGGCAAAAACCAATTCACGGGTAGGCTCATAAAATGGTTGGCCTTCCACATCTACAGGGGAGAGGGTGTCTTTTCTGGATTCGGGTTCCGTTTTGTGGCGGCTGCGCTGATAGCGTATTTCTCTACTGAGCTTTAAAGTCGTTCCGCTGAGGACGAAACGATCTACCAACAAGGTGTTGTTTACGATAGCGGGGTTTTCATTATTGGGGTCATTCCCTGGGATAGACTGGCGAAACAAATAAATGTACTTGCCATCTGAGAGTACCTGAAAAGGCGCTTTGGCACCCAACCTTGCCGTACTGGAATAGAAGGTATCAGTTTTGTCTTTGATAGCTTGCACCGACAGTTCCTTACCATTTTCGTCCAGAGGTTTTCCCTCTGTATTGTAACTATGAATGATCTTCTTATTAGTCTTGTCGTATTTGTCAATCACAAAGTTGGGCACTACGCCATACCCAACCTGCATGATTTCTGACGGGAAATGCAACCTGCTTGCACCAACATCCTCAAAATTAACTTTCGACCAATAATTTTTATCATTGTTTTGATCGTTATTATCGTCGCTTTGATTAGCATTTTGCTCCGTATTCGACATATCCAATACACTGTAAAAGATGCGTCCATCCTGTCTCATGGCAAAGCTTACGGGCGTTCCACGATGCGAAACCATACTGGTCAACAAATACTGGTGTGTTTGTTCCTTTGTGATGTTTTTGTTGATTAAAGGGGAGGATTGCACCATAACTTCTCAATTTTAAGTATAGAAAATTATAACTAACAGAGATTAAAGCCTTTATCAGGCCAAAGTTTTAAAGGAATTGAGTGGACATAATCTGAAAAACGGCGATCGCCAACTAAAATTCCTCAAAACCCTATCACTTCGTTGTCAGTATGATCGCCTAAAGTTTTTTCTCAACCGACTCTCAAATAGCTAAAAGCTTTGTCAAAATAACCAATTACCGCATTTATTAAATAAGTCAATAAAGTCAATAAAAAAATGGGGGTTTCACATTATGGAATGATATTGCCAAAAATTAGTTTAGACTTTGACTAAAAAGAACCTAATATCAATCATTCTAGCAATTGATTAATCCAAAATCCTGTTCATCAAAAATCTAAAATCATTCGTCACTATGCAACGCTAAAAAATGAGCGAATGGTGAGTAACTTATAAGCGTTTAGTTTTTAGAATTCATTCAGTATAAATCACGCCATTACCCTAAAGAGCATTTGTTAACAAATATTTACGATAAATGAGACAAGGTTACAGGAAACGCCATTATCTTAAGCTTCCCTTACTCAAACTGGTACATAACTGATAAATGAATACCAGCAGCTTCCGCTAAATCTTGCTGGGAGATATTGGCACTTTCCCTCAGTCTTCTCAAATACTCGCTCACCGTTTCCGAAGGTTTTGGGGTTTTAGATGAATCAATAATATACATATCTGAAATTATTTGCTGAAAAATTGTCTTGACAAAATTGATGATTTTTACTTTTTTTCCTGCCATTTCATATTGATAAAAATTTCGACTATAGCTAAGAAATAATTGGTTAAGACATAGACTGATGATGAATCTTAGACTAGAAAATGTTTTTCCAACTGTTCCCTATTCCCTGCTATATAAAAATAGCTGAATAAGTTCCAAAACCTATTCAGCCTTCCTGATAAGCAATAGAAAAATTACACCTATAGCTAAGAAAGAACTGGTGAGAACGTAGACTGATGATAAACCTTAGACTACGAAATATTTTTCCAACTATTCCCTATTCCCTGCTATTGTAATTAAGGTAAAGCCTTTCTTGCCCTTTCTGCACGAGCATCCGCCGACTCCATCACTTCATCAATTTTTTCCAACATTTCCCCTGGATAATTTTCTAGCACCTTAGTCGAAAGAGAAATTCGCTTTCGACCTTCATCTAAATCAACAATTAGCGCCTTAATCGGATTACCCTGTGCAAAAATTGTTGATAAAGAATCAACCCGTTTTTGACTAACTTGAGTAATATGCAGCAAACCAGTTAAACCCTCTAAATCTACAAAAACCCCAAAAGGTTTCACTCCAACAACATTTCCTTCAACCAACTGACCAACAACTAACTTACTAAAACCAGCAGATTGAGCAGCCAAACGCTGAGACATCACAATTTTCTTCTTTTCTTGGTCTAATTCCAAAAAATTGACTGTCAATACTTGGTCAATCAATGACTCCAAATTATCCTTTGCCAGAAGATGGGAGCGCGGAATAAAACCCCGCAAAGATTGTACATCAACCGTCACCCCACCTTTATTAGTACCAATTACTCGAACTTGGAAAGACTGACCACCTTCTTGTAATTCAATCAAATTCTCCCAAATTTGATTAATTTCTAGCTGCTTGATAGAAAGAAGCACTTCTCCTTCTGCATTTTGCTCGCGGATAATTAGGAAGTCCCGTTCTAGCTGTAATGGTAGTGCTTCCGATAAATCTTGTGTTACTCCCAAGAAAGCTTCTTGAATGGGTAAAAGAGCTAAAGACTTACCCCCTATATCAATGTATATACCTTCAGATTCATAACTATATACTTTTCCAGTGACTATTTGTCCTTTTTGAAATTCATAATTATATTGAGGTTGTTCGAGAGCTTTAGCAAAATCGTCCATGGAAAAGGACTGTTTACTTTCTTGAGAGCTGCTTGATTCGGGATTCATTACGGTAAAAAAAACACTAGACTACTTCAATATAGCTAATCTTTGGGGCATTGTTAGAAAAATAACCTATAGCAAAAGTCAAAAGTTAAAAGTTAAATTATTACTTTATATAGCTTTTTTCTTTACAATTCTTGACCAAAAAGTTCCTTTGTCTTAACCCAAGCATCAGCAGCAGCTTCAGCATTGTAACTACTACGATGGTCACAAAAGAAACCGTGGTCTGCTGGATAACGAAATACTTGATGTTTAATTTGATGTTTCTGTAATTCTGCCTCTATTTGGTCTACCTGTTCTATGGGAATTAAAGGATCTTCTGTGCCAAAGAAGCAATATATCGTACCACTAATTTTCGGAGTGAGAGTAATAGTAGGTTCACCATCACCAGGAGTACCAGTGGCAATACCAGCTCCATAGAAAGAGGCAGTTGCTTGAATTTCTGGTAAAGTTGCTGCCAGATAACTCACATGGCCTCCGAAACAGAAACCAATACAACCAAACTTGTCTACCTTAACAGTAGGTAGGGTTTTGAGATAATTTATAGTAGCTTGAATGTCACTGAGTAGTTCTGAAGCTTTGGTTTGTTCTTTATACTTGCGGCCAAGTTTTACATTTTCCTCAGTATAGCCCACTTCAAAACCGGGAGCTTGACGTTGGTAGATTGAGGGAGCGATCGCTACATAACCTTCCTTGGCAATTTTTTCTGTTACTTCCCGAATATGGGCATTGACCCCAAATATTTCTTGAATTACTACTACTGCTGGAAATAGATTTTCTTCTACTGGTTGTGCTAGATAGGAAGCTATTTCTAGGTCTCCGTTGAGGACTTGAATATGAGCTGTACGGATTTTTAATTCTGTCATATAGTTGCTATACTCCGAAGTTATTAGGTCGCAGTTTGTAAGTATTTAGATGGGAAAAGTTTACTTAAATCCTGATTCAAAACTAGATGCTATCCAGTTGATTGTTCAGAATACATAATAATTGCTCAAGCCATTAATATCAATTTAATTAAAAGATTTAATATGACTGAGTTCTTGACGAAGCAAAAACTAAAATTAGAACATGAAAATTTATTTCTGAGCAGCAGTTTTTTCTACTATGGTTAATTTTCAGATTAAAACAGATAGTGATATTCCTGCATCAAACCAATTATTTAATCAAATTCGGTTTGCCATAGCTTCCCGAAAGTTTCCTCCTGGCCATCGACTGCCTAGTACCCGACAACTTGCGATGCAAACTGGTTTACATCGCAACACTATAAGTAAGGTATATCGTCAACTTGAAGATATTGGTCTTGTGGAAGCTCAAGCAGGTTCGGGTATTTATGTTAAAGCACAAGGAAATGAGGGAGGGTCAAGATTAAAGTCTCCCATTTATGAAAAGTATCCCCATGCCAGCAATATAGTCAAGGGTGGCTTGGATGAATTACTGTCCCAAGGCTGTAGTCTGAATGAAGCTAGAGAAATGTTCCTCACTGAGATTGACTGGCGACTACGTTGTAGTGCCAGGGTATTAGTTACAGCTCCCTCTAATGATATTGGTATTGGACAGTTAATGGCTAAAGAGTTGGAACAAGCTCTTAATATTTCTGTGCAAGTAGTTCCTTTAGAAGAACTGGGTAAAGTTATAGATGAAGTATCTTCTGGAACAGTTGTCACCAGTCGATATTTCATTGGGAAAGCTGAAAAAATAGCTGCTCCTCAATCTGTACGAGTCATTCCAATTGATATATATGATTATGCTCAAGAATTTAAGTTGGTTAATAATTTATCTCAGGGAAGTTACTTTGGTATAGTTAGTCTCAGTTCTGGTCTACTAAAAGCTGCAGAAGTAATTATTTACAGCTTGCGCGGAAATGACATAAATGTAATGACTGCGCAACAGGAAGAAACCCACAAAATTGATGCTATTGTGCGGATAGCTGAAGTAATTATTTGTGACAGATTTAGTCATGCTAAAGTTAAAGCTGCCGTACAAAAAAACAGAGCAGATATTATTCGTCCACCACAAATTAAATGCTTTGAAAATTACATTGGTACAGAGTCAATTAATTTATTGAAACGAGAGTTGGGTTTGGTATAGTTACTGCTCAAGATTATGTAAGGTGAAGAACAATTAGATAAAATTAATATTAATTTATTCCCTATTTCCAATGTTTATGCTGCTATAACTTTATATGGTATTTTTATAGCAGTTTTCATGTTTCATGGAATACAGAGATTTTGGCTGAAAGGCAGCTATGCTGAGGGCAAAAGGCAGAAGCTTTGTAGTCAACATGAGTGAAAACCGCTATAAATATTGTGGAGCTTAATAATTGCTGAATATAGCAGCACTAAAAAATCTCTATAGCAATCCTTTTTAATTTGTAATATTTTAGTGGCAGTCAGGAGCCATAATTTTAGAAGTTTTCAGTTTAAATTAAATACTATAAAAATTGTCACAACCAATTTAGGATTGCTATATCTATAATTTAGGGCTTGCTGATTAAATCTAAAAGCATTGACATATAAAGGTTGAGCGCATTTTTTAGTTAAAAAAAGTCCAAGCTTTTAGGTTTTAATGGTTCAAAAAAGAGCGCATATTAGGCGCATAGTTGGGCAGAATAATCCCTTGATTATTCTTTCTCCTACCTCCTCTATAATTCCCCGTTCCTCCTGTCTTCCCCTCTCCTCCTGGGAGGGGCCCGCGGGTGGGTTGTCTCCTGTCTCCTACCCTTACCCATAAGACTAGTGAAGCGCAAACCCTAATTTAGGGCTTGCTGATTAATTATCAAAGTATTGATACATAAAGGTTTGAGCATTTTGAGGAGTGAAAAAAGTGCGCCTGTTTCACTTGATTTCGCTCAAAAAGCTAGTATTTTGGCCTGACTATGGCAGAAAAATCCCAAATTGACAATTGTTACTCCTACCTCCTCGCTCATTCCCTGTTTCTCCTGTCTCCTGTCTCCTGTCTCCTACCCTTACCCATAAGACTAGTGAAGCGCAAACCCTAATTTAGGGCTTGCTGATTAATCATCAAAGTCTTGATAAATAAAGGTTTGAGCATTTTGAGGAGTGAAAAAAGTGCGCCTGTTTCACTTGATTTCGCTCAAAAAGCTAGTATTTTGGCCTGACTATGGCAGAAAAATCATTCTTACAATTGTTACTCCTACCTCCTCGCTCATTCCCTGTTCTTCCTGTCTCCTGTCTCCTGTCTCCTGTCTCCTACCCTTACCCATAAGACTAGTGAAGCGCAAACCCTAATTTATTCTTATTCCATTTTTCTGTCAATCTTAGTTTCACACCTTACAGCGGTTTTCATTTGGGTAGACCACAGTAGGGGCGTTTTGCTGTCGCATAACTCCGTTAACGCTCCGCGACATATAAAGCGGCAGCTCTACGTCAGCAAATGGCCATTGCCCCTATAGGGTTTTGGTGATGACGATGTGGTTTATCAATCTGAAAAGCGCTGTAAAATAGAAAAACTATAGTTCAATCAGAAATCAAAAAATCCAACTACAAATTACATTTTGACTTTATGGAACCTAGTATTAACTTAAAGCAAGCTATAGAGAAACGTCGTTCTGCTCGTGCATTTAGTAAAAATTCAATTCCTAATGTAATCCTAGAAGAAATTTTACGTCTGGGTATGATGGCTCCCTCTGGTTTTAATTTACAACCTTGGCGTTTTATTGTGGTTAAGAAACAAGAGAATAAAGAACGACTCAAGGCTTGTGCTTTTAATCAACGCCAGGTAGAAGAAGCTCCAGTAGTTCTGATTTGTTGTGGCGATCGCCATGTATCTAAACCAGAATATATAGAATCTATAATTGAGTTGCGCAAAGAGCATGAAGCTATCAATGATACTTATGCAGATTATATGCGAAATTCAATTCCTAAAATGTTTGAAAATCCTCCTTCTTTTGAGTCTATGGAAGCTTGGATAAATAGGCAAGTAATGTTAGCAGTAGCTCAAATTATGCTCGTTTCTAGTAGTTTTGGGGTTGATAGTTGTCCTCTGGAAGGATTTATTACATCTCAAGTTAAAGCAGCATTTAATATTCCTGAGCAAGTAGATGTTTGCTGTTTATTAGCTCTGGGTTATGCTGCTGAACCATTTAAAAAATATGGTGGACGTCTTTCTTTGAGCCAGGTTTGCTTTCAAGAAACCTATGGTCAGGATTTTATATAATCAACAAATTATACTAATTTGAAAAAGAATATTACGAAAATTTGTTTCTATGGAACAGGAATTTTTAGCAAATATTTATCCGAATGGTTTTATTAATAATTTATTTCATATTCAGGATTTTTGATTTAATTACAACATCCAAAAATATAATACCTAAAATAATTAATACGTAAGCATTCAGCTCTCAGCTGGTGGCTGAGAGCTAATAGCTGTTTGCGCAGCATTCCGCAGGAAATACTTACATTAATACAGCTAGCAAATTAAACAATAAAATTTTTAACTAGAAAATGAAAACAGCAATCAGAAATATTAATACTCAGATATTAGAGGATAATTTACAAAAAAGCTGGCAATCTTTGAGAAATTTCAATGATGCTTGTAAAATTCAATGTGACTTAAAAGCTGGAACATTATTAGTGATTTGTGAGCATCCAGCAAATTTAGTTATAGATCGAGAAAAAACAATTTCTGAGTTAAAAGGTATCGTTCAAAAACAACAACTAGAATCTATTGAAAAAGTAGGTATTTGTTTGAATGTTATTGGTCATATATATCCTTATGCTTATCATTCATTTTTTACAAAAAGTCGGCTAGAAGAGTCTACATTAACTTTTTTGCCGAGATGGGTAGATGGAGATATGGGCGATCGAGTAAAAATTACACCAGAATTTTTAGATTCTTTAGATAATCCATTTGATTTAAAAAATTTAGAACAGATATCTATGAAGTTAGAGTCTGAGCTAAATACTAATGTTGAGAAAGAGTATATTCCTGGAGATAATAGTCAAAATTCAGAGATTAAGATTACCTCAAAATTACTGGATGATTTAGATAACCCTTTTGATATAGAAAAATTAGATATATCTCCTAAAAAATCCAGAAGAAAAACAAAACATTCTAATTATGTAGAACAAAAATCAACTGTTAATTTAAGTACCTTCTCTAAAGTAGAATTTCTCAGTGCCAGTTTAAGTTTGACAATTTTAATAGGCTGTTTTTATGCAATAACTCAACCCTGTGTTATTGGAAAATGTATGATTATACCCACAGCAAAAGAGTTAAATCTACAGTCATTAGAAACAATCAAAAATGTTAAAAATTCTCTAGCCCCAAAGGAGGCACAAGAAAAGTTAGAAAAAGCAACTCAAAGTTTAGAAAAGATTCCATTTTGGTCAATACATTACTTTGAATCACAGCATTTAAAATCTACTTACCAAACAGAAATTAAAAATTTGGCAGGAATTAGAGAAGCTTTGAATAAAGGTCAAAAAGCGGCTCAAAATAGTAAAGGGTTGCCACTAAAAGTAGAAGATTGGGTGAAAATTCAATCACTTTGGCAAGATGCGATTGTTTTACTAGAAAAAGTACCAGAAGATAGTAGTGCTTATGCTTTTGCCAAGAATAAACTACAGCAATATCGTAAATATTTAGTGGCGATTAAAGGTAGATTAACAACAGAAGAAGCAGCAGATCGAAAACTAATTGCTGCTAAAAAATCAGCTCAGTTAGCAAATACTAGAGAAGTAGTAGCTCAGTTTCCTGAAAGCTGGAAAAGTGTATATTCAAGTTGGGAAGATGCCTTGGATAAAATGTCTTCTATTCCACCACAAACAACTGCCTATTTAGAAGCTGAAAATTTACTACCTCAGTATGAACAAAAACTTCAGTTAGCTGAGGAACGTAGAATTATAGAACAAATTGGTGAAGAATATTATAATCAAGCTATTAGTTATGCGAAACAAGCTGAAGTTTTTGAGGCAAAAGATAATTGGCAAGAGGCTGTGAAATATTGGCAAAATGCTCTAAATTCTGCTGAAGAAGTACCTACTACTTCTAGTTATTTTTCTAAAGCTAAACCTTTAATTAAATCTTATGATACTATTCTCAAAATAGCGCAAGCTAACCAGAGATTTTTGGATACTATAGCTAAAGCTCGTCAAGATTTAAGTAAGACTTGTAAGGGGACACCGAAAATTTGCGAATATAGTATTACGAAGGATTTAATTACTGTACGTTTAACTTCTGGTTATGTGGATAAAATCAAGAAAACAGCTCAGGACTTAAAAAGTAATAAAGATGAAAAGAGTTTGAATCAACTAGAAAAACATTTGAAAACTTTACAGATAGCTTTGAAGGCTATTAGTAATAATGCCAAGATTCCTTTAGAGGTTTATAACCCACAAGGTTTAAAAGTTGCTGCTCATGTTCCTAATAGTTGAAGTAGGGAAGTGAGGGAGTAGGGGAGTAGGAGACCAGGGGAGTATTTCCTTAGAGGATGAAGCTATCAGAAAACCCTTTGGATAGTAATAATACCAAAATTCCTTTAGAGGTTTATCACCCACAAGGTTTAAAAGTTGCTGCTCATATTCCTAATAGTTGAAGTATGGCAGTGAGGGAGCAGGGGAGTAGGGGAGTAGGGGAATGTTAACAATTAATATCATACTTTTAGAGTGAGAATTTAGTGAAGATAAAAGTCTTAAATATCAGAAAATTGCTACTTTTTGAAAGTAGAAACAGGGTGATTTATTTCAGAAGCGATCGCTCAATTGGATAATTTTTCTAATTTTCTATTTTCATAATGATCATATCCTACAGATATAAATTTATTTTCCTGAAAACCAAAAAAACTGCTGGCACATCAGTTGAAATTTCTTTATCTAGATTTTGTGGTGATGATGATGTAATTACTCCTATCTCCTTGGAAGATGAAGCTATTAGAAAACTTCTGGGGAAAAGGCCACAAAATTATTTAGATTTTGATGCTCATGGAAATGAATATAAAAAGTATTTCAACCATATCACTGCTAAAGAAATTCAAAGTGTTATAGAACCTTCAACTTGGGATAGTTACTATAAGTTTTGTTTTGAAAGAAATCCTTTTGATAGAGCTATATCTCGCTACTATTATAGCTGTCGAAACAAATCTATTAATTTTGATAATTGGCTGAAGAATAAGTATACTAATTTATTCCTAAAAGACAATTGGAATATTTACACAATTAACGATACAGTAGCAGTTTATTTTATTGGTAAGTATGAAAATATTCGCTCAGATTTAACTTTTGTCTGTCAAAAATTAAATATACCATTCGATGGGTATTTACCAAAGGCTAAAGGATTTTTCAGAGATGATAACCGCCCTTATTATGAATTTTTGACTGCCTAACAAATGCAAATTATCGGTGAATGTAACTCAAACGTTATTGATTTATTAGGTTATGGCAATAAAAATCAAAATAATCACAATATTTCAATTTCAGACAAAGAAAAAGAACAAGCAGAAAATTATACTGAAGAATATTACAATCAAATAGGATTTCTACTACAAAATCAAAGAAAATTAGAGGAAGCTGTGATTGCTTATGCTCAAGGAATTGGAATTAATCCCAAAAAATCTTGGGCTTATTATCATACACTAGGTGGTATTTTTCGAGAAAATAATCTTTATGGAGAAGCAATAGAAGCTTACTATCAAGCTATTAAAATTAAACCAGATTTTCCCTGGACTCACTATCATTTAGGAGTAGTGTTAAAGAAACAAGGAAAATTAGATGAAGCTTTCACTTATTATCAAAATGCTATAGATATTGGACTCACTATTATTGAAGATTAGTCTTAGAGAAATTAAAACTAAAACTCATAAAGTATCGATCTATAGACTCATATACTTTCCTTCTTTCTTCTTTCTTATTCTTTCTTATTCCTTCTTCCCTCTTCCTTCTTACTTCTTCCTTCTTTATAAATTTTGCAATTGTGCATCCTGATTAAAAAATTGTCTACATAAACTATAAGTAACCAATAAACTTGTAATCAAATTTGCAAAAGCTAAAAGAAATATAATTAATATTTGATATGCCACAGCATCTAAAGGATTAATACCACTTAATAACTGACCAGTAACAATACCAGGAAGCGTAACTATTCCAACTACCATCATTAAATTTAAAGTAGGTATTAATGCAGCACGAACAGCATCTTTTCTATATTTAGCAACTGCCTGTTGAGGAGTCGCTCCTAAACTTAAATAAGTTTCAATTTCTACTGGACTAGAATTAATTGTACTGACAAGTCTTTCTCCAGCGATCGCTGCTGTATTCATGGCATTTCCTAATACTATTCCTACTAAGGGAATTAAATATTGAGGTTCATACCAAGTATCAGGTTGAATGACTAATAAGTTGGTATAACTAATACTTAAAACTGTACTTGTTAAAATCGAACCCCAAACTAAAGGTAATAATCGAGGTATTTTTTTACTAATTCTATTTCTAGCAACAATAGAAGCAACTGTTAACATAATAGTAATCATAGCAACCACCAACCAAGGTTGTTTATTCTCAAATACTATTTCTAATACATAGCCAACAAATATTAACTGTACAATAGTACGAATTGTGGCTATTAACAGTTGCCATTCTAATCCTAATTTTTGCCAAGCTGATAGACCAATAGCTATAGCAATAAGTCCTAAAGCCATAGCTATATCTGTAATTGTTAATTGAATCATATTTTTTACTTATACCAAATTAATATTAAGTTGCATAGAATAATATTTTAATCAGAGTTGACTGTAGATTAAGACAGACAAATTAATAAATTTCATAATTTTTTGCAACTTCACAATAAAATTGAATTATATATTAGTTAGTAAAAATCATAATGAACCTGAATAGAAGTATTATGATTTCTGGTGATATATGACTGATTTATATTAATGTATATTCTGAGATTATAATTTCCATAAAACTTAGCTAGGAATAGTGAATTATAATTACTGATATGAGGATTCTTGGGATGAACTTTAATATTAGTTAATAGCCTCATTCATATCATCATAATCTACAGCAGATTCAGGGTAAGCATTTCCTGTGGAATGCTGCGCAAACAGCTATCAGTTATTAATTCATTGCCTTGAGAACAGGAATTAGTATTAAAAAATTTAAGGATAATTATAAAGTATTGGAAAAAAATTGACCTTAACCTTAGTAGTGTATATACATTATCTATGAAACAGCTAAAAGCTGACCGCTAATAGCTGAATGCTTACGGTTCAGGAGGATTTTCAATACCTGAATTATGAATATCAGGCAGCACTTTTAAAACTAAGCCACCAAAGCGATCTGCACATCTCTTTTGCATACTCTCTATTAACTTTTTACCATAGTAATATTTTTCTTCTTTCCAATACGCATTCTCTTTTTTTCCAGTTTCTTTATTGTCAACTGTAATAACAAAATATTTTGACATTGTATTCTCCTATTATGAGTTAAGAATAGACAATTATAAACCAGTACGGTTTCCTACGGAATGCTGCGCAAATAGATCAGACCAAAACTCATAAGGTATGGAATAATTAGAGCCACTCTTCAGATTACAGAACTACCAAAAAAAATCCTTAACTGAAATTTCTTGAATTATAAACTCTTAGGCAAATTAAAAATTTACTTGTCTTGGCAATAAATTCAAGCATTTATTCTAGATGCAAATATATCAAAGATAAAAAGAATTATACTACTACCTAAAGTTATAGATTAAGTCATTTCAGTTATCAGTTATCAGTACCTCTAGCTAAAGCATTGGGATTTAAATCAGGAATATTCTTTTTTTTATTCCCTTAAAATAGAAGACTTTCGAACACAATTTTTCGGTAAAGTTTTGATTGAGTTAATACTAGAAAATATCTATCTTTAGATTGTAGCTAAAATTGTATTTTAGCAATCTTATTTGAGTTGTGAGATATTGTAGATTTTAGGAAATAGGAAATAGGGAATAGGTATGGGAGAAACACCGAAGCAATAAAATTATCACAAATGATTTAGGATTGCTATTACAAGACTCACGTTAACAGTAGCTTGATTTTCTAAGTCAGTTATCATATCAAGAAATTTTACTAGCCTTTTATTCTTTAATTTATCACTCTGAATATGACTAATGTTCCACCCTTAGATTTAACACAACAGTATAAATCAATCGCTGAAGAAATAAACAGCAGAGTCCAAGAAGTATTCAGCTCTGGTCGCTATATTGGTGGCTCTATTGTTGATGAATTTGAACAACAATTTGCTAACTATATAGATGTATCTCATTGTGTATCCTGTAATTCTGGTACTGATGCTCTATTTCTAGCTTTACGAGCTGTAAATATTGGCCCTGGTGATGAAGTAATTACTACTCCTTTCACTTTTTTCGCCACCGCTGAAGCAATAAGTTCTGTCGGAGCAACACCAGTTTTTATCGATATTGACCCCCAGACTTTTAACCTAGATATTGAACAACTCCAATCAGCAATTACTGAAAAAACAAAAGCTATTTTACCAGTACATTTATTTGGTCAACCATTAGATATGGCCCGGTTGATGGCGATCGCTCGTTCCCATAATTTAATAGTTATAGAAGATTGTGCCCAAGCGACAGGGGCTGAATGGTCAGGCAAAAAAGTAGGAAGTTTTGGTGATATTGGTTGTTTTAGTTTTTTTCCTACTAAAAATTTAGGAGCTTTTGGAGATGGTGGCGCTTTAACTACTAATAACTCCGCGATCGCTGACCAAGTACGGATGCTCAAAAATCATGGACAGTCTGCTAAATATTTTTATGAACATATCGGTATTAATAGTCGGTTGGACACCATACAAGCTGCAATTCTACAAGTTAAGTTGCGTTATCTAGATAGTTGGAACGAGCAACGTCGGGATTTAGCAGATCGTTACCTTGAATTTCTGAGTGGAATAACTCCTGTAGTTCCTCCTCAAGAGTTGACTGGTAGTAGATGTGTTTGGAATCAATACACGATTAGGCTCAAAAGTCAAGATTTAGAAGCTACAGCAAAGTCTCGTTTTTCTAGTTCTCTGCGCGATTGGGTTCGCATTCAGTTACAAAATAAAGGAATAGGTTCAATGGTTTACTATCCTACTCCTTTACATTTACAGCCTGTTTACAAATTTTTGGCATTCCGTCAGTTGCCAGTGGTAGAACAACTTTGTCATCAGGTTTTGTCCTTGCCTATGTTTCCTGAACTTTCTACTCAACAACAAGAACAAGTTATATTTGCTTTGAAGGATTGTTTACAGGAACTTTGATAGTCAGGAATTACGCCAAGGCACTACATATAGCAGATAAAAACTATAGCACTATGGTATATATAGTGTTTTTGTTGGAAAAATGCTTCAAGAATTTAGAATTTAGAATTTAGAATTTAGAATTTAGAATTACCTCTCCTTGAAAAGAAAAGGATTGGGTTAAAAGGAATTTTTTTCTTATCTTGGTCGATTGGATATGGCGAGGAGACCCGCTCTTGACAGAGCCGCTCCGAAGATCGCCATCCCTCGACCGCTTTTCTCCATGAATGGAGAGGCTTTATACCTGAATTTTTCGATAAGTTCTGATAGTGTTGACTTTAATATTTCTTTAAAATTTATTTTTGAAATTTGTAGTTTTGTATACTATACTTAATAAAAATAAAAAAAATTTAATTTAATACAGCAGGGATAAATTTTTTTATACCTTCTGAATCACTCAAAATCTGCCAATTAGTTAAGAAGAAAAAAGGTGCAACATAACAACAAAAAGATGAAGGATAAATTTCAGCTCTAAGCTCTAGAAATATAGCTAAATACAGAAAAGTAACAATTGCCCGTTACTTAGAAACTGCCAATATCTTTGAGTTATTTTTGTTGTGAAATATCATCTCCTTTTTTCAGATGACTGAGGCAAAACTCTATATATAGTAAACAAAAACTATAGTGCCACACTATATATAGCGATTTGCCAGAGAAAAGCCAAGGATAAATAGCACCTCCTTTTTTCAAATGACTGAGGAAAAACTCTATATATAGTAAACAAAAACTATAGTGCCACACTATATATAGCGATTTGCCAGAGAAAAGCCAAGGATAAATAGCACCTCCTTTTTTCAAATGACTGAGGAAAAACTCTATATATAGTAAACAAAAACTATAGTGCCACACTATATATAGCGATTTGCCAGAGAAAAGCCAAACAGACTTAAGTCATATGTAACTAGCTATCAGCTTTTAGCTGCTTTGGTTAAAATTCCCGACAACCCCAAGGGATGGTTTAGGAAGGGTCGCACATCCCCTTCTCGGACGTTAAAAAAAATGAACAAAGCTGAGTGCTGAGTGCTTCTCTAACTCAACTCGATAAATAAAAAATATAAAATTTAAGAGGAAAATATTAAAAGTGGATGACAATCACTTTAATTCAACAAGACGGTACGACCCAGAAGCGATCGCTAAGTATTACCGCTACCGTCCCTGGTTAGTAATTTGGAGATTTCTCGTTATAGTTTTGTCTTTTGCTAGTTTTCTACTAGGAGTATTATGGGATAAATGGCAATATGACAAAGTTGAAGATACTCCCGAACGAGCTACCCAACTGCGAAAAATCCTAACTCGCTTAGGACCAACATTTATTAAAGTAGGCCAAGCATTATCCACAAGACCAGATTTAATTCGTAAAGACTTTTTAGAAGAACTAACAAAATTACAAGACCAGTTACCACCTTTTGATAATAAGAAAGCAATCTCTATCATAGAGACAGAGTTAGACCAAAACATCAACGATATATATAGCGAAATTTCTCCCAGACCAGTTGCAGCAGCTAGTCTGGGTCAAGTTTATCAGGCACGTCTTCGGAGCGGAGAAGTAGTAGCAGTAAAAGTTCAACGACCAAACTTACTGCCTATTATTACTCTCGATTTATTCTTAATGCGGTGGTCAGCAAGTTGGTTAGCTCCCTGGTTGCCTCTCAATCTTGGCCACGATTTATCTCTGATTGTAGATGAATTTGGCACAAAGCTATTTGAAGAGATTGACTATATCAATGAAGGACGAAATGCAGAAAGATTTGCTACTTATTTTGCCGATGACCCAAGTGTGAAAGTACCATCAATATTTTGGCGTTATACTACCGTCCATGTTTTGACCTTGGAATGGATTGATGGCCTGAAATTGTTAGATACTGAAGCAGTTAAAGCAGCAGGTCTTGATACTGATACTCTGATTACTGTAGGTGTGACTAGCGGTCTACGTCAATTACTAGAGTTTGGCTTTTTTCATGCAGATCCTCATCCCGGTAACTTATTTGCCTTAAAAGATGGTCGGATGGCCTACATTGACTTTGGCATGATGGATCAACTTGAGCAGGATACTAAAGAAAATTTGGTTGACTCAGTAATTCATTTGATTAATAAAGATTATCAAGAGTTAGCTAAAGATTTTGTCAAACTAGGATTTTTGGCACCGGATGTGGATATTCAGCCAATTGTACCAGCTTTAGAAATAGTGCTGGGAAATATTATGGGTGAGAAAGTTAAGGATTTTAACTTTAAGACAATTACAGATAAGTTCTCGGAGTTGATGTTTGAATATCCATTCCGAGTTCCGGCTAAGTTTGCCTTAATTATTCGCTCTTTGGTTACTGAAGAGGGTTTAGCTCTTTCCCTAAATCCAAATTTCAGAATAGTTGATATTGCTTATCCTTATGTGGCAAGAAGATTATTAAAAGGTGAGTCCCCAGCATTACGTCGTCGGTTAATTGAGGTATTGTTTAAAGATGGAAAGTTTCAGTGGCAAAGGTTAGAAAATTTGATTGGCATAGCTCAGACAGACCAAAATTTTGATATACTACCTACTGCTCAATTAGGTTTACAATATCTTTTGAGCGAAGAGGGTGAATTTCTCCGAAAAAAATTGATTCTAGCAATGGTAGAAGACGACCGAATTCACACAGAAGAAGTTAGTCGTTTATGGGGTTTAATTCAAGATGACTTTCAACCAAGTCGTTTGTTTGATATTGCTTTAGGTGCTCTAGCTGAATTTTCTACACAGAGAGCTACTGCAATTTTGCCTTCTGTAATGGCAATGACAAATTTTCAAGTGAGGAGTCAGGAGTCAGGAGTCAGGAGTCAGAATTGAAGAGTTTCTTTTGTAGATAAATCATCAGGAAAATCAGGAATAAGTAGTCATAATTTTTCCCTAAAATATTCTGTAAATTTGTAATTCAATGACTCTTATACTTGAATTATTATTGCTCAAAAAGAGAATTAATTAATTAATGTCTTGATATTGCTGAATTACAGATAAAAATTAATTTTTTAATTCTAGTAAAGTAAGATTTTGAGGGCAATGAAAACACTTTTCTAATAAGTAGTTCTGTAATTCAGTAGTATCTATTACTAAATAGATAATTGAAATTAGTATAAATCAATGAATTCTTTGTGTATAGCACAATGCTTTTGCTTTAAGATTAGGACATTCTTTTTTTACCTGTTGCCTGTTGCTTTTCCTAGAGGAATGCTGCGCAAACAACCCAGATTTATTGTCCTAATCAAAGAATTTACTGCTATATAATCTGCTTTATTTAAGTATTAAAAAGACACAAAAACAATGAAAGAGAATGAAAAATATTAAGGACATAGCTAAACAAAACTCATTTTTTAGTAAAATTCGGAGTAAAACAAGAATTGTTCAAAAAGTTCAGCATTTCATTAATAGCAATAAAATTCTTAATCATCAACTGATTTTTTGTATTAATTCTGGGCGCTCTGGTTCTAATTATTTATCAGAACTTTTGGGAACTGCTGAAGAAGTTATTAGTTATCACGAACCAAAACCTTCTATGACGCACCAGTATTTAAAAATGATTAATACATCTAACTATACAACATCTTTTTCAAAAAGAAAGTTGAAAAATGCTGCTATTAAAGATACACTTTTGCAACTTCCTGATGACAAGATATACTGTGAAACCAACCATATGTTTATTAAAACTTTTTTTGATGTTGTTGTTCAGGAATTTCCCAAAGTAAAAGTTATTATTATGCGTCGCTATTTACCAAAGGTATTGAAAAGTTTTATTGAATTAGGATATTTTTCTGAGAGAAATCGACATTGGAAGTTTTGGATGTCTAGTCCTAATGCTGTTACTGCTGCTATTCCCTGCATTGATGTCGATAGAAACTTAGATCAATGGGATTTATCTATAGCCTATTTAATTGATATAGAAGCTAGGGCAAAGAGATTTCAGCAAGAATATCCAGAGATAAATACCTATGAAGTACGTTTAGAAGCTTTAAATAATTTTACTAATGTTGAATCACTTTTTGAGCAACTAAATATTACTTCAACTGATGAAACTAAAAAAATGTTTGGTCAGAAAATCAATCAGAGAAAGAACAAGAAAAAATATATTAGCGAACAAGATATCAGTTTATCATATTGTCAAGAACGAATAGAAAATTATATTGAAAAAGCCCATAATTTAAATATTCCTGTACCTGTTAATACTTTAGCACTAGACCATTATATATAAAATCAAAAAAATACTTCTTAGATAAAGAATTCTATAATTAAGTAGTATATATCCCTAAAATAAATAATTAATTAATATAAATCAAGGAAATATTTGTGTATAGTCCTCCTCAACCTCCCTATTTTTTAATCGCAGTTGGTTTATTCATGAGTTTATCTTCAGGAATAGTATTTGCCAAATTAATTAAGCAACTGGTTCAAGATTGGTCAGCAAATCCTTCTACTTGTAATATAGTTAGTATGAGAGGATTAACATTACAGCTTCCATATATAGGTATTGCTATTGGTGCATTAATATTTTTATCCTCAAGTTTACAGTTATTTGGATTTACTAACTTGGTTGCCTATTCTATTTGTTTGCCTTTAACTGTAGCAACTGGAGTAGTTGTCTGGATTCAGCTTACTAAAATTTTAGATAAGATGGAACAGAGCATAACAGAAGAGAGTTAATTTTTTTCAACATCAGGATAAATTGACTCCCGCTTTCAGCAAAAAATAGCCACTTGAATATAGGAAAAAATGAGTAATATTATTGTAACCGGAGTAGGTGGGTTTATTGGGTCTCATTTAGCGGAAACTCTTTTAAATCAAGGAGAAAAAGTAATAGGCATCGATCAATTTAATGATTACTATGACCCTGTTTTGAAACGTCAGAATATTTCTCAATTTAAAGACAATTCCGCTTTCCAACTAATAGAAAATGATATTCAATCTTTAAATTGGTCAGAGTTATTAGCAGATATAGATATAGTTTATCATCAAGCTGCCCAAGCAGGTGTTCGTGCTAGTTGGGGTGAAGGTTTTCGTGCTTATACAGAACGTAATATTAATGCTACTCAAATAATTCTAGAAGCGGCTAAAGATGCTCCTAATTTGAAAAGATTGGTTTATGCTTCTACTTCTTCTGTATATGGCAATGCTGAAACTTTCCCCACCCCAGAAACTATTTGTCCTCAACCAGTATCTCCTTATGGAATTACTAAGTTAGCCGCAGAACGATTAGGTAAGCTGTATCATCAGAATTTTGGCGTACCCTGTGTATATTTACGCTACTTTACAGTCTACGGTCCCCGGCAACGACCTGATATGGCCTTTCATAAATTCTTTAAATGGATTTTAGAAGATGAACCAATTTCTATTTATGGAGATGGTCAGCAAACTAGAGACTTTACTTTTGTAAGTGATGCAGTAGCAGCTAACTTATTAGCAGGTACAGTACCAGAAGCAGTGGGTGAGGTATTTAATATTGGTGGAGGTAGTCGGGTTGTATTAGCAGAAGTTATTAATATGATGGAGGAAATAGTAGGGCGTCCTATTAAGAAAAATTTTGTGGAAAAAGCGAGGGGAGATGCTCGTCATACAAGCGCTGATGTTTCTAAAGCACAGAAAATTTTGGGTTATCAACCTCAAGTTTCTCTGAAAGAGGGGTTGCAAAGAGAGTGGAAATGGGTGAAGTCTCTCTATAGTTAGATTTTTATTTATTGTCTGAAAAAAGCTTTATAGAGTAAGGTGCTGAGTAAACACTTTATACCATGCATGAAAAAAGAATGTGTTCGAATAATAAGCATGAGAAAAAGACTTTACAGGAGGTCTCCCTTTGACAAAGCGGTGCGACCCCGCGACGACGCCAGCTCGCTTGCGGTGCGACCCCGCGACGACGACAGCTCGCTTGCGGAACGCGCACTCCTTTTCGGGAACGCTGACCAAGAGAGGGAATGCGCACCAAGAGAAAAATAGAATTTCCTAGCTCAAAACTGGTATTGAAGCTATTCCCGTGTGACTCCTGACTCCTAAGAAATAGCCTAACTATTTGTAGCAAACATTCATAAAATTGGTATTACTCGTTAGTTAAAAATACTAACAATACAATCATAAAATTCAAAATCTCTCAAAACCCTTAAAAACAAAATAAGTATCTTTGAAGCTTGATATAGCGTTTCTCAAGTTACTGAGGTAAAGTTGTTTTTCTTATTTTATAGTCATTTAACTTTAGATTGAGACAAAGCTTTCTTGCTATGAGGGAGTTTCAGACGAAAAAACGTCTCATTTTTAAGTTAAACTACTATATATTCCCTGTTTTCCGAATTAAACCAGTTGAAAAAAAGAATGCTATAAAAAGTACATCTCGAGCAGATATGCTTAAAATAAGTTTTACCTTTTTGATTGGGAGGAATATGTTTACGGAAATGGAAATTAATTTATTTGAGGAATGTAATTTTATTTTTTCCTAATCATCCATATATACTTCTCAAAAATCCTAGTTTTGCCTTTTCATTTAACTTTTTTAGGTTTACTAGACTAGATTCTTGAGTTGTTCAAAAATCAAAACTCAGAAAAATCAAATCAACTTTTCCTTCCCCCTAATAATCACTAAATCAGTGTCAAACATTCTGACCATTAGGTTTAACTTTTTTGGCAGTCCTGGAACCGTAATGGTATAGGTTGAAATGGGGACAAATTACCGAATGATGTCAGCTGTAATTACCTCAGCTCCAATTATAAAGAAAGAGGATGTATTTCGATTTTTTTCCTACTCACAACTTTTTCTACTCCAGGTCTCCCCTACTCCCCTACTCCCCTACTCCCCTACTTCTTCTACCGTTACTATGTACCACTACCACTTTTCTTAATTTGCCTGGCTATATTTTTGACTTTATCAATAAATCTTTGTCCTAAACTTTTTTTAGTCTCAGTTTTTTGAGGATAGTAAGTAGGTTTAGCTTCGCCCAGATATCGATAATTCTCCCAAATATCCCAATAAGGGCATCCTGGTTCAATCCTAAAACCTGCCCAATGTAAATATTGTACAGGTTTACCTACTTTGGGGTCAATCAAGCGATCGCCTTCCTGTTGAAAATGGGGACTACCTGCCCAACTTCCTGGACCTTTACCTTCTGGCCGTCTAACTAGATTCAATCGCCGAGAAATATGTTTTAATACTATATAGTTGAAAATTGGCTGGTCTGTGGTTTTTTCAGAAAAGTCAAAATATTCGGTATTGGCAGCACATTCGGCAAAGGTTTCATATAATTCATTTTCTGTAAACAGGTTTTTCTTTGACGCCCACCACCCGCTATTAAATACATCTTGAAGTTGTTCTTCAGTGAAGATTTTATCTTCTAAAACTTTGGATGTAAAGACATTTTTTATCCCACTTAAATATTGATAGTCGCAACACAAAAAATCATAATCTTCCAGATATTTGAGATTATCAGCAATTTTTTCAAAGACAACAATATCAACATCAATATAGAGAAATTCATCGAACGGTCCGAACCAACAAGCTTGTTTTTTTTGTTTGTTAGGAGTATTAAAAAAGCCTTGACCAAAAATGTTATATAGTTTGTTGCAAAGATTATCTACAAATTCTAAATCTGGATAAATTTCTACACCATATTTACTCGTAACTATTTCTGCTACCTGCTGATAATTTTCATCAAAAGGAATCATGATAATTGGAGTATCAGTATCATATAATCGAATACTTTTCAGCAGAGCGATCGTATTATCAAGCACTTTATCATTGGCGACAATATAAATTCCTTTCATAGTTTTTTCCTTAGTTATTTCCACCTAGTTTTGGCAGATTTTAGTTATTATATTTACTGGAAAATTCTCAGATATTTATTTTTATGTAAATTTTGATTTTTTTTAGGGGAAAAGAATCATCAAAAAATTTATTTCATCTTGTTTCTATGATTTTTTTCATGCAGTTTTTAGCAGATTTTACTGATTATATTTACTGGCAGATTCTCAGTTTTTAATTTGCCTATAAGTTTTGTTCTTTCGGGAAAAAATAATCATAAATATAAAACTTTTCCACAGAGAGTTAGTCTAAGCCTTCGGCGAGTAGTTGACGACCATATAAATAAATGCTTTTTATCTTTTTTTTCCTTAGTTATTTATACCGGATTTTTTGCTGATTTTCATTATTAATATTTACTGGCAGATTCTAGAATTTTAGTTTACCAGTCAATTTTAGCTATTTTCTGAAATAAATTATTCAGGAATAAGAAATATAAGACTTTTCTAAAAATGGATTGCTTGAGCGATCGCCCAATAGTTAGCAATAATATAAATGCCTTTCATCTTTTTTCCTTAGCTATTTTCACTCTGTTTTTGGCAGATTTTAGTCATTAGATTTACTGGGGGATTATCGGGTTATAGTTGCCCTATTTTAGCGATTTTCGGGAATAAATCATCAGAAATTAAACAGTTTTCCACAAATGGATGATTTTAGCGATCGCCCAGTAGTTGACGACAAAATAGACAACATAAATAAATGCTTTTTATCTTTTTTTTCCTTAGTTCTTTCTCTCCATTTTTTTGCAGATTTTCATCATTATATTGACTGGCATATTCTCAAATTTTAACTAACCAGTAAATTTTAGTTATTTTCGAGAAATCATCATCAGAAATTTAACAGTTTTCCACAAATGGATAATTTTAGTGACCGCCCAGTAGTTAGCAATAATATAAATGCCTTTCATCTTTTTTCCTTCGCTATTTTAACCCTGTTTTTGGCAGATTTTAGTCATTACATTTACTGGTGGATTATCGGATTCTAGTTACCCTGTATATTTTAGTTATTTTCGGGAATCAATTATCAGAAATTGAACATCCACAAATGGATAATTTTAGCGATCGCCCAGTAGTTGACGACAACATAGACAACATAAATAAGTGCTTTTTATCTTTTTTTTTCCTTAGTTATTTCTCTCCAATTTTTTGCAGATTTTCATCATTATATTTACTGGCATATTCTCAAATTTTAACTAACCAGTAAATTTTAGTTATTTTCGAGAAATCATCATCAGAAATTTAACAGTTTTCCACAAATGGATAGTTTGAGCGTTTTCCTGTTTCTTATCTACCATATAAATTTCTTTTATCTTTTTTTTATTTAACTATTTAAACCCAGTTTTTTGAAGATTTTAGTCATTATGTTTACTGGCGGATTATAAGGTTCTGGTTTGCCAGTAAATTTTGGTCTTTTATCTGGTTCATGGAGATAACGATAGTGGAGAAAAATATCTCTATAAGGAAAATCTAAATTTTCTCCCTGACAAAGCCTAGCAAATCTTTTAGAAGAAACTCCAATATAATGAAGATATGTCAGTCTTTCTCCTTTATCATATAGTACATTATCCCTTTCTTCAAAATGAGGCGATGTTACAGAACAACCTGTTCTTTTTTCTGGTGGTAAATCAAGACCAAAGTTATAAACAGGAATATCCAATCGCATTTTCATATAGTTGAGTAAAGATTGGTTGGGAGCGGAAGTATATAAAATTTCTCCTTCTCCAGAGTTAAGCTTTTCTACTAAAAAATCCCTTTGTGATTCAGAAAATAAACCCCTTTTTCCTGCATAAAATCCCGCACAAAAAATTTCAGATTTAATCCGTGACTCTGGAAAAACATCAAACAGTTTAGACGACTCTAAATTAAAAATATGGGAAGGGTCCTTATACTGAAAATCATAGACAACAAAATCATCCTTATCTAACTGGTCAAAAATATATTCAACAGAATTTAATACCAGAATATCTGCATCAAAATACATAAACTTTTCAAAAGGAGCTTGAGGATCGAAGCCACAATATCTACGATTCATGCCAATTCGATTTACTCCCTTAATCCCTTTTTCTGCCCACATATTTAAAGCATTTGGATGACCTTTCCAAGCTTGGTAAGAAAATTCTTCCCAGGGGGCAAATATTTCTGGATTGTCTAAAAATTGGACATTTTTATGTTTTTCTATTTCTGCTTGGACTTTTTCCGTGCGATCGTCATAAGCCATAACACAAACTGGAGTATCAGTACCAACATTAACCTCAATACTATTGAGTAAAGCGACCAGTTGATCGAAGACAACATCATTTGCTACAGTATATATACCGTTGGTCATTTCAGTTATTAGTTATTAATTATGAATACCTCTGGTTGAAGCCAGAACCTTGAGACCTAATTTTTTGGTCATCAAAAAATCAATTTGAATTACTGGTACTAATTATATCAACAATTATGTTTATGTTCAATTTAATTGTCAATTAATTGGTTAGATGTACTCTAGTAGCAAGAGATATAATTATCAATAAATAAATATGAGTAAATCTTGGTAAATCTAAAAGTAAGGAGATTTAATTTATGTACTCTGCTTTTCACACATTAAATTCAAGGTAAACATTTAGCTATCAACTCTTTGTATTTAGCTAAATCCAAACCAAATTTACAATTAAGTAGAACCTTCAGACAAAAGTAGATTTTTGATAAATAATACTAAAATTATTTAACTTTCAAAGATTCTGTACCTGGAATATAACCAAATATCTTTTCTGAATACTTAAATATTTCTTGATTACTAAAAAGCTCATGATATCTAGGATTATTAGATACTTTTTGCCATCGATTTAAAACATCCATGGAGTTTGCATTCCCATCAAAGTTTACCCCCTCAAATGAACTACCTCTACCAACACCGCTCACTTGATTTATACCTTCATCAGAAAATTTCATTTGCAGTTTATCAGCAATTTGCTTACGATAATCAACATCAGTAAACCATTGATTGTAATTTATACAAATTTTGTTGTGTCCGAGATAATTTGTCTCTCCTAAATACTCTTTCGCATAATTAACCCATAAATCACCAAGAGTTTGATGGAGAGATCTTACTAATAAAAAATTATTTCCATAAACAGAAGATATTTCTAAACTGTTTTCTCTGTTTTCTATATTCAATCTATGCTTTAATCTACTTGCAAACAAGTTAAAAGGGTCTCTAAGAATAAGTACATCATATCTAAGAGCACTTTTGCCAAAATATAGGTCATGTTTACTCTCAAATCTCCAATTTTTTATTTTTTTTAAATCATAATCTTCATAACTACGAATAAAACAATCTTTTTCTACAAATGGATAGTTATCCTTAAGATTTTCATACCTTTGACGATCAGCATTTCTATCAACTTTTAAATTATTCCAAAATTCCACTTTACCAGTATGTTGATTTTGAATCCAGTTAATAATTGCATGATTGCCGGTACGCCTCATACCTATGATACGAATTTCTTTCTGATTAACTATCTTGGAAAGTATATTTTGCTGAGTAAGTATGATGATAAAATCTTTAAGATTATCTTTTAACAAACGCTGACCTTGATAGATTTTTTTGTTTATTCTTTCTAATTCTTTTAGCATAGCATTTAGTTTTTTAACTATTATAGGAGTTACCCATTGAAAAATCAACAAATATATGCTTACAAAAGCAATTAAAGAGGTGATGGCCAAAAAATAAAAAAAGAAAATAAGGTAGAATATTGAGAAATAACAATCAGAAATTTTTAAACAAAAATGAGCAAGACAACAACCGCTAAATCAAGTAGGAGCATTGAAATACTGAAGTTTACTTCTTTAATCCCCCTAAAAGGATAAGCTGGAAGCCCTATTATTTGGCCATAAAAATAAATTTTAATTACTGCTATTGATTATATCAATAATTCTATGTAATAATAATATAATATACTTTTATACTTTGTATCTAAAATAATCAATTATTTTTGTTTACTCTTTTTGATAGGAATAATTACTGATGCACAAAAAAGTCATATTTATTATGTCAGCTGGTCATTCCGGCTCTAGTCTTTTATCACTAATTTTAGGAAGTCATCCAGACTGTTTTTCGGCTGGTGAATTAGTGGGTCTTCCTATTGGTTATCGTAATAAAACACCAATTGATTGTGTTAATATGACATCTGATTTTTGGGAAAATACTTTTGGTCAAGAAGGTCTTCACCAGTTAGCAAATGTACTAGGGAATACCCGATTAAATAAATATGTTCCTTTGAAAATAGAAAAAACAATCAGAGAAATTTTCAAAACAGATGGAGTTTTTAATCCTTATTCTTTTATGTTCTCTAAGCTAAACAATAAAAGTCTTATTATAGATTCCAGTAAATCTTATCCTTGGATTGGAAAGAGAATTACAGCAAAAGAGTTTACATCAGGAAGAGTAGGAGCATATCTAATTTATTTAGTCCGTGATGGTAGAGCAGTTGTCAACTCATATCTCAGAAAATATCCTCATTGGGGTATGGCTAGGGCGGCAACAGAATGGGTAGAAAAAACAAAACTAAGGAATGATTTTTTTGAAAAATTTAACCCTGAGAAAAAAATTGAAATTGCTTATGAACAATTAGCAAGTAATCCTCATCAAACTGTTGAAAATATTTGTAATTTTGCTGGTATAGAATTTGTTCCCTCCATGATAGAATATTGGAAATACGATCATCATGATGTTTCTGGTAATTATGGTACTTATTCTTTAATTCGTCGTTATAAAGGGCAAGAAATAGAAAATGAAGCAGAACAAAAAATTCATGGTGATTATTATAAAAATATGGATCTTACTATCAAGTTAGATTTACGTTGGCAGAGAGAGTTATCGCCAGAAAAACTAGAAATATTTGAGAGTATTGCGGGAGAAGTTAATAAGCCTTTTGAGTGGAATTAAAAATTATCAAAGGAGATTTAATTTTATGTACTCTGCACTGAAATATGAACAAGGTCAATCAATTGGTTGGTGTGGAGTATTTTTTAAGTAAGCATTCAGCCGTCAGCTATTAGCTAATGTTTAGGGTTATTTGTAAAAATAATAATTTTTTTTCTGAGGAGCATATTTTCCCAAGTCTTTAGCTAAGTCAAGGGGAAATTTACAATAACTACCGCCTAAAGCTAAAGTACAAAAGCAAAAATTACTGCTGTTATTTTCTGGTATGTTCATATATTTCAGATTAATGAATTTTGTAATAAACGCTAATCAATAGCAATAATTATTTTCAATTGATATAGTTTGAGACTTTATCACACCAATTATTATTAAATCACGGAACTTTATAAATGGACTAAAAATAAATCAATAGTTACTAGAGTTTTGAGAAAAATACAAAGCGTCTTTAATTGCTTTTTTGATGTGATTTTTCCAGATTATCGGAAACCAGAAATACGGTTTTTTAAGGCATTAACTTTAATATTCAAAAAACATTTTTGTAAATAGATAAATTGTCTCCAAGACGATAAGTTACACCAACGCTTGTATTCAGGTATAGCAACTTCTTTTAGAAAATCATGCCATTGTTTAACAGTATTGTGAGGGGCAGTTTCCTGTGATCGACATTTACCATTTTCTCTAATTTTTTGACATAATTGAGGATCATCTTTCAGACGCTTCAACACACTAATAGTATCCTCAATAGAACTAACCTCAAAATAGTCCAACTCATTTTTCCTTTCTGCCTGAAAAGCTGATTCTTTTGCTAAAATTGCAGGTACTCCAGCGTGCCAAGCATTGTAAAGTTTAGTAGCTGGTTTATCAGTATAATCTTGCTGTTGAAAATTACGAACAGCCACAATAGCATCAATATTACTATAATCATGCCAGCGATTTTTAGGGATAATTTCCCAATTTAACCCTAACTCTTCTAATTGTTTTGACCAAGAAGCAGCCTTTAATTCTGGTGCTAAATTATAACTAATACCAAAATAACCAATATTCTCAAAGCGATCGCCTCTTTCTGGATTACGGGGAATTAATCCTGGTTGTATCCAATGAGGCATATAATAAGAATTTTTAGAATTACTATCTTTACGATTTTGTACAATCTGTAACTGAGCATAAGGATGAGGATTTCTATCTGGTTTAATACATATCATTAATACTTTTTCTGTAGGTCTAAGCTTATATGGAAAAGAATCTCGATGAGCTATAACAATTCCTTCATTTGGTATATTTTTTACTAACTCACACGGAAAACCATCTGCTTTGAGATAGAGATAGGTTTGTACTGTCCAACTAAATATTCCTTGGCCAAAACTATCCCAAAAAATACCTGGACGCTCCGGTATATCATCTCGCCAGTCAGATTCAGGAATATAAAAATAAATAGGTGTAAAGTCTGTCATATCAACTTCTTTCTTTTTCATTTCCAAGTTATTTCCTGGATTAATTAGTTACTACTTTACCAAATTTTGTAAATATTCTATTGTTTTAGTATCTTGCTTACGCCAGCTATCTCTGTTTTCCCGCATTTTTGCTAATTCAGATTCAATATTATCTGGAGTAATCATAACCCCAAAATCTGAGGGTACAGTTTCTTCTTGGTAACCTAAAATTCGATTCAAAATCAAATCTCCAACTTCAAGACGATAATGTGAACTATCCCAATAATTTGTTACATTATCAATCGGTTCAGTGGTAATGCTGTTATAACCATAAAAATCCCAAACAGGCATAATTTCTACAATCTCCCGCTTCATTTGTTCAATAACATCACCAAATCCAGCCATGTAAAGACCTTCTATCTGAGTGGCATGAGGAGGAGTAATAAATACAATAAGTTTAATTTTGTTTTCTTGACAAATTTCTTTAATTAGCCTGAGATTATCTAATGCAAGTTGACTGATTTGGTAATTTTCTTTATTCACCTGACCGGCTAAAAACTCTGTAAAAGACTTGGCATAAATTCCATACTGATTTCTATTAACTATTAACCCATTTTCATTATGGTACTGATATACTTTATCATTGAAGTTCTCAATCAGAGCATCTTTACTTTCAATTAAAGTATTCAAGGAATAATTAATTTGCACAAAATCTATGAAATTAAGTCTTTGATTTTCGAGTCTAGCTTCACTAAAACCGGGCTTAGTTTTTTGGGACTCAGCAATTAACCAAAAATCAATTCCTAAGATTACCATTTCTAAGTTTGGTTGATTAGAAATTGCATATTCAAGATAACGCCTTTGCTCATATATAGTTGCTCCTGCTAACCCAAGGTTGTAAACTGGTTGATATTGTTTTAACCCAGAATAATCTGGATTAATTCCAGTTTCTATCCTAGAAGCTCCAAGGAGAATTGTTTTGGCATTTTGACGGGTAAGAGCGACTGCTTTATATAATCTTGTATTGTCAGATGTTGCTGGTTTATACCAATTCACGCCTTTGACTTTAGGGCTATTAGTTACTCCATAGGGATTGATAAACCAATTTAACCCTAATACTAATAAGGATAAACTTGAAGCTAATCCCACTAACCAATAATTAAAGCGTTGATAAGTATTCATCGTGTTTCTAAAATTGAAAATACAGAAATTCAGTAACTCTATTGAGTGAAATTAAACAAGTAACTCCCAATACAGAAATTGCTAATGCCCATTTCTTTGTAGGAGAAAATTTATCCATCAATTCCATAGTATTAGGAAAGTAAGTTACAACTACTAAAAGCACACTAATAAATATTAAATTTATGCCTAAACTTGTCGGGTTATCTCCAGGAAGATTAGGTAAAGCAGATAATATTCCTTGACCTTCAAATTTAACCCCTAATGGCATTAACCAAGATAAAATTCCCTCGAATCTACCTGGTAAAATTATGCCGTTTATTCCTACCATTGTTTGCAGTAATGTTATGGCATCCTTGAAGTTACTAGCTCTAAATAATACCCAACTAAAAACCACTGCTAAAAAAGTAATTAACCATGACAAAAAAGAAGGAATTTTTAGATTGAACTGTCTCCACTGATGATTAATTACTAAATACATTCCATGCAAACCACCCCAAACTACAAAAGTCCAGCCTGCTCCATGCCATAATCCTCCCAGTAACATAGTAATAAGTAGGTTAATATGACGACGTATTTTGCCTTTACGATTACCTCCTAATGGTATATAAAGGTAATCTCTCAAAAAATTAGAGAGAGTAATATGCCAACGCCGCCAAAAATCAGAAATTGATTGAGCTTTATAGGGAGAATTAAAATTAATTGGTAGATGAATATTAAACATCCATCCTAAACCAACTGCCATATCGGAGTAACCAGAAAAATCAAAATATAGCTGGAATGTATAGCATAATGCTCCTACCCATGCTTCGATGAAACTAACTTGATTAGCATTATTAAAAACTTCTGCTACCCAAGGTGAAAGAGTATCTGCGATTAACATTTTCTTGGATAATCCTAAGACAAATAGAGTTAATCCCATTGCTATATTTTTATGAGAAAACTTAAAGGTAGAAGTTTGATTTAATTCAGGAATTAATTCATTGTGGCGTAAAATAGGCCCAGCAATTAGTTGAGGGAAAAATGTTACAAATAAACTGTATTTTCGGAAATCGTATTTTTCACATTCTTGACTGTATGTATCAACTAGGTAAGCAATTTGAGTAAATGTATAAAAGGAAATAGCTAGAGGTAGGATAATTTCAGGAATTGGTAAGTCAATATTAAATATGGAGTTAACAGATTTGAGTAAAAAACCTGCGTACTTGTAATATCCAATTAATGCTAAGTTGATGACAATACCAAAAATGAGTAATATTTTTGCTCGTTTACTACCTGGTTTGCTATTATTAATTGCACTACCAAAACCATAGTTTACCAAAATAGAAACTAATAATAGTATTAGGTAAGCTGGTTTCCAATAGCCGTAAAAAAATAAGGATGTTAATAATAGCCAAGTTATGCTGACAAATTTAAAACCTTGGTTAGCTAGGAAAAAGAATCCTAGTAAAGAAATAGGTAAAAATATAAAAATAAATATAGCTGAATTAAATAACATAATTTTATTCTAATTTTAATTATTTTTATACTATTAATTAGTAATTAAAAAGCGGTCAGCAGTCAGCAATCAGCAGTAAACGTTTAGGAGGGGATTTAAACCCCTCCTAAACTTTCCGGTTTATAGAAACCGGGGATTTAAACCCAGAGCTGCTAAAAGCTGTTAACGTTTCGCTGCGCGACATGAAAAGCGTTTGCGAAGCATTCCGTAGGATAGCTCCTCTGTGCATAGGCAGTTCCTCTGCAAGAGTCTAGCTGTTTGCGGAGCATTCCCTCAGGAAATGCTAAAAGCTAATAGCTAGTTAATAGAAAGGAAGACAGAATTTATAGCAAATTATCGCCTATATTTACCTAGATTTTCAACATCTATTAACTACTTATACTTGAGGTCAAATATTCTATTTTTCGGAGTAATTAGTAACAGTAAATCTTGAGTTATTGTTATTGTGGGTAAAATTATTCCTTATTGTTTAAATTTGCTGAGTAGTTTTTTCCAGTAAAAATTTAATCTCTCCTTTAACTATGGTGATTTTAGAGTTAATAGTTTTCACTCAAGTGGATAACCTATTTTTTACTTAGGAGACTTGCTGATTACTTAATGCCATATACTAAACAAAATTATCAATCTATCTAAGCTGAAATGTTTAATCCTATAGCAAATATCTAGTGATTAAAAATCATCTATAGTAAAAATCAAAATCTCTCAAAGTTTCTAATTTTAATCGCAATGAGCGGATAAATACTCCTACTTTTCCTTGAACTCGATCTAAAGCTTTATAAACAATATGTTTTTGAGGATATTTCAGTTTATAATATCTTTCTAAGTAAGATAATTTATCTTCACGTTTAGCCTTACCCTGTGAAATTTTGTACACTTCTACTCTCTTTTTGAAAAAAGGAATTTGCTTGGCATAATCATAATTAACTGGAATGTTTAGTTTAGCTGCTGCTAAACCCATTGCTTCTCCTTCACTTCCATAAGTTCTGCCATTTAGTTCTAAGAAAGAACCAATTTTTTTCCAAAGTTGAATAAATTCTTCAGTTTGAGAACTTTTCTTAATCAAAAATAGGTATTCCCAGACAAATTTTACATCATCTAAATTAATATTCAATTTATTGGCTACAGCAGATGTAATTTCCCAGTTGCGGTCTGCTGTTTCTCCTTTTTTGCACATATTATTGTAGAGCTTGTGAATACTAAAACAACTATCTGCTGTTATTCCTGGTAGCACCTCTAAATCTTGAGGAACACGATCTACTATTCGGACATCTGAATCTAAGAAAACACAAGATTCAAAGATAGATAATGCTTTCTCAATTACATAAATTTTGTCATAAAATTTATAGACGCTGCGAGGCTGATGTTTAAAAGTTACAACATTTTTTTGATACTGAAAAAAGGACGGTTTATCAGTCAAAATTAATAGCTGTTTATCGGGAGAGTATTTTTCTAAATCTTGCGCTAAATCCATAGCAAATTTACAATACTTTTCTCCTAAAGCTAGGGTACAAAAACAAATTTTACGCTCTTGGGAATTAACATTTTCCAGATTCATATTTTGGCTCTCTACTTGACTATAATATTTTAGTATTAACTATTAATTAGAACCGCTACATTTATTGAATGTTAAAATTTTACTATTCATCTAGCCTCTTTAATCAAGAAAGCTTTGGGATGAAAGTAAAAACAGAGGGGCATTATAGAGACAAGAAATTATGATGTTAAAATCACTTCCATGGCTAACCACTAACTATATTGCTAGTCAAACTAATATATTTCCTAGACCTCCAAAAAATTAGACATCATTGAGTAGTGTAATTCAACCACAAACAAGCAATATTATCCCATGTCTCTTTTTGAACTAACCCTTGATTTTTCTGACGTATTTCAGCCAATTTTTCTTGATTTTTTAACAGCTCAACAATTTGATAAGCAATGGATTTATGTATATCTTTGTCACAAGGATTTCCTGCAACTCTAATACAGTAATCTTTTTCACTCAAAGCAGCATAATCTGTAGTTACCGGTACACAACCTACCATAGCTGATTCTCTCACAGAAATACAATCAATTTCTTGGAAAGTACACCCATAATAATGAATGGCAGAAGTAGCTTTTTCTTCTATTAACTTATCTACTCCTATTCTCCCATGTTCGCTCACTCCAGGTTGCTGCATTAACTCTATCATTTTAGCTTTCCATTCCCGATTTTCTGGTTGAGTTTCATCTAAAGTCGGCCAACCATAATAAATATCTAAATGTGCTTCGGTAACTTCTTTTTTAATTATCGGCCATCCCCAAAGTAACATTCTTTCTAACCCTCTAATATAATTAGAAGCATATATGATTTTATATGGCTCTTTTGGGAGGCTACTATATTCAAAATAAGCTGCATCTGCACCATTAGTAATTATAGCGATTTTACTGTCTGGAATTTCTGGCAATAAACTACGATGGTATTGAGATTTAACAAATATTTTGTCAAATTTAGCCAACTTTTGTGGAGTTACTTGTTCTGGCAATAGAACTTCATGTAGGTCTAGAAAAATCCTGTTAGCTTTAGTTTTCAGATCGAGTCTCCAGGGATAACGCCAAATAATTAAGGTATCAAATTTGTCATAGGGATTAAACTGAGAATAGTGAATATATTCCACTCCATCATAAATCTTACCCAGAGAACCACAATTATTATAAACAGTAACTTTATAACCTAGTTTAGACCATTCTCTAGCCAGGAAAATAATCGCACTTTCTGAACCACCGATACCCACTTTCAGATTTTCAGGTGTCCATTCATAAGAAGTATGACCAGTGTAATAAACAATTGAGCGTTTTTGCCAAGTTTTGGGATTTAGTTTCTGCTGAAACTTAAGCCACTTTGACTTGATTTTATTCAATAACTCTTTTAAAAGCATTTTGTTTTTGCTGCCCAAATAAAGTATGCTATATGAAAGTAAAATGAATCAGCCCACTATCTTTGATATTAGTCATAGTCAAGGCGATCGCCACTATTAGGTTAGAGTACTATCTTTAACATCCTCCCGACGCTGCTCTACAAGACAGCACGGGATTCCCATCCATCAATCAAACAGACTTAGCTGCATAAAAATCTGGTAAATTATATACTGCTAGGAGAAAATAGTCTACTTAGTGTTATTTAAGAGCAAAAATATAGCTATTGGTGTCTGGAATACCCTAGCTAAAAGTTTAACATAACTTTTGTGGGAGCAAACAGTGTATGAGCGGAACTGTCAAAAAGTGGATTAAATCTCAAATTCCTTTTACTAAAGACTTAACCAAAAAATTAACGGCTAAAAAATGGCCGGAAAAATCAATTGTATATTATCTAGGAAAGCGGTTTTTGGTATTAGAATCTGATATTAAAACTAAGGGTGCAAGTGGTTCAGATACTGCAGTATTTTTTTTAACTAGAGAATGGGTCAAGCAAGGTTATGATGTGACAATTTTCACTAATTGTGAAGATAAAGAGGGTATTTATGGAGGAGTTAAGTATATTAACTATAACAAAGTTAACTGGTATGATACTTTTGAAACTTTGATTATGTGGCGACATCCTAAGATGTTACCTTCTTACGCTAAGGCGAAAAGAATCTGGTTTGACTGGCACGATATAATTACATTTGATCCTATATATTTAGCAAGGTATCATAAAATTTTTGTCAAAAGTTATTACCAGCGTAATTTATTACCAGACATACCTGATGATAAATTCATAGTTATTAATAATGGTGCTGATTCTAATGTTTTTGAATTGAGTAAAAACGAAAAAAAACCATATAGATTAGTATACGCTTCCAGGTACTATCGAGGCTTAGAATTTATGTTAATGTGGGGATGGCAAATCATAAAAAGAGAAATTTCTGAAGCAGAACTTCATATTTATTATGGGTGGACGAGGCGTGACAGTGGAGAAGAATTAATTCCTTGGAAGCAGAAAATGATGGAATTAATGGAGCAGCCAGGAGTAATAGAACATGGTATTATAGGTCATAATCAATTAATGTACGAAAAGTCTACTTCAGCTATCCATTATTATGGGTGTGCTTATGAAGAAATAGATTGTATTTCATTGCGGGAATCAGCGATGGTAGGATGTGTTCCTGTCACTACTAATTATGCAGCAATTAAGGAAAAAGATTATTGTATAAAAGTGGATGGTGATCCCCAGGTAAAGGAAACTCAAGAAGCTTTAGCTTATAGAGTAGTAGAACTTTTAAAAAATCCTCAAGAGTTAGAAGATATGAGGGGAAAAATCCAAGAATCTGTCAAGAATGAAATTTGGGAGCAGGTAGCACCATTGTGGTTGAAAAATATTGATTAAGTCTGACTGAAATAAACTCTAGTGCCGCTACGTGGAAGTTAAAAGTCAAAAGTATTGATTTGTAGTTGGGTATATCTCACATATTTGCAAAAATACTTTTTTCCTATCTATTTCCTGTTGCCTCTCTTGGTCAGCGTTCCCTTGCGACTGACGTCGTCGCGGGGTCTGACCGCTGTTGCCTTTCGGAGCTGTTGCCTAAAAGCGATAAATTTTTGGCTTTATTTAAAATTGAGATGCACCCTTGTAATTGTTTTAGGATTTTGTAACTGGTCAGTTATTTCCGCCATCTTGCACTAGGTTATATATTTAGTTGGTATTGAAAATTAGCTAAAAAATATCTAGCTTATTCTTTAGTAAAGTAGTAAGCAGTACATATATTTTATAAACAGAAGAGGATTCAGCAGTCAGACTGAAATGACTTGCTAATTATTTGAGATTATTCAAACTTTAGTATTCAACAATTAATAATTACCTTTTCTGAAAATAATAAAAGAGGAGGATTAATTAAAAGGATTTTTTCTTTGTTTTTCCCTGTAGGTTTACAGTTAATGTCGCACTTGTATAGAAGCTTTAAACTTTAATTATTAGGTTAATTTTTTTTTGCTCGAATGAGTAAAGTAGAAGATGCGCTACCTTGTGGAATAAAGTTCTAAGTTCCTACCATATATGGCAGTCGAAGGAAAAATTAGGATATATCAAAAGCTTAAAATTCAGACAATGCCAGGTTTTTCCTTCTTTATTCTTCCTTCTTCTTTCTTCTGCTGTAAAGCTATAATTATTCGGTAAAAAATATTTTTACTATATGAACAATCATTAGTTTAGTTAGTAATTGATATAGCGTTTCCCAAGGTCGTGAGGTACAGTTATATTTTTGTCTTTTTATTGCCTATTCCCTGTTCCCAGATCCGGTGTTCCCTCAAACCTAAAATTTTGTACCTCACGCTTTTTGGGAATTGCTATAGAAAGAGAAAAAATAGTAAATTTTGGAGCAACTATGAAACTTATACTTCCTATAGAATTTTATCGTAAAGGTGGAATAGAACGGGTAATTTGTGGAACGGTAGAAGAATGGATTGAAATTGACGAAGTAGAGGAAATAATATTAATTTTGCCAAAAAAAGATATTCCTCATTTTCAAGAAAAGTTGCCTCAATCTCCAATAATTAAATACGAATCATTTATATTACCTCCTAAATCTTTACAATCTCGAATACTTTCTTTAATTAATAAGTTTTCATCTTTGTCAGCTAATGTTAAGGCACAAAAAGTTAAAATTTTTTTTAAACGTCTCCGTCGTAAATATCAGACTGAGTTTAGTATCAAATATTTAGCTAGTCGTTATCAAGCTAGTCATTGTTTGTACTTTCTAGCTAATAGATTAAATCCACCCAATCTTGATATTCCTTTAGCAATGATCACCCATGATATGTTCTGGAGATTTTCACCACTAACTTATCCAGAATCTTATGTTAAAGAATACGATTTAAGCTTATTAGAATGGTTGAAAAAGGTCAATATTGTTTTTACTATTTCTGAAAAAACACGAAAGGATATTCTCTCGGTTTTTCCTGAATTTAGTGACAAAATAAAAGCTGTACCAATATCAGGTTTTCCAACTAAGTCAAATGCTTCACAAAGATTATTGGATTTAGCAGAAAATTCCTATGAATCTAATGATGAATTACCAATATTTTATTTGCCTTCTTCTTTTGGTGTTTATAAAGACCACTTAACTCTGTTAAAAGCTGGTATTAAGCTTGCTCAAAAAAAATTGAAGTTTAAAATAGTTTTGATTGGTAAAGAAACGGATAATTTGATTGCTGGAAATATTAGTTTATCTCAGCAAACTAATAGTCAAGAGTATATTGATTATTTGAATCAATGTCAGGAAATATCTCAGAATAATCAGAATATAATGCAGGAATATTTTGAGGGGTTAGGATATTGTTCCGATGAAGAGGTAGAAAAATGGTATCGGAAATGTTCCTGTGTAGTTTTTCCTTCTAAGTATGAAGGTTTTGGTTTAGCTTTATCAGAGTCAGTTGTTAGAGGAATACCTGCTATTGTGTCAGATTTAGAAGTTTTTCGAGAGCAGGTAGAGCTTTATAAATGTGGAGATATGGTAGATTTTTTCCCTGTGGGTGATGTGGATGCTTTAACAAATTGTATGGAGAAATTTATTCTACATCCTAAGAGTAATTTGTCTGCTGAAGAAGTAGATCAACGCTTTTCTCATTGGACTTGGAGAGAGACTGCTAAAGAGTATGTTCGTCTATTAGAAAAGTTATGAAAAGTTGGCAGTAAGTTGAATTTTGAAAAGTAATAATATTGAGTGATGAATTTTAACTATAGATTAAGTGGTATTTACCCACCTGAGTCAGAAGTTCTAGTCAAAATTTAACTAAGACGCTTGAGTTAAACAATAGTCACCTCAGGAGGCGATCGCTCTGACCAATATTTAATCTAATAACTAAGACGTTATAGTTTAAGTCCAAATATATAGTTAGTCATAGAGGCGATCGCTCACAGCTCGATCTAAAATCTGATAACTAAGACGTTATAGTTAGGTCAAAGTAAATCATCAGTCAAAGGAAGTTCTATCCAGACAATTATCTAAAATCTAATAACTAAGACGTTATAGTTTAAGTCCAAATATATATCCCACAACTAAGACGTTTGAGTTGAATAAATAGTCACTTCAGTTAGGGGGTAATACCTCAAAGCTCCATCTAAAATCTCATAACTCAATCGTAAGAACTATTTTCAGGTTTTCTTCTCTACCAGAATACACAAGATAGGCTAAAAGGTATTTAATTTTTATGTTCCCTATTATCTTTTTTCTGTCAGCTTTCCCAGAATTAAGGGTAAATCATTTCAATTCCTGTGATTAATTTTCCTAAAGTTCAGCCAATTCCTCATCTACCTTTTCCATCTTCCTTGTTACTTAGGGCTTACCGATCTAATCTAAAAGCATTGATATATAAAGACAAGTGCCTTTTTGGGGTCGAATTGCAGTGCAAATTTTTCAGCTCTTCATGCTCAAAAAGGAGTGTATTTTAGGCTCATAGTTGGGCAGAAAAATCATTCTTACAATTGTTACTCCTACCTCCTTGCTCATTCCAATTTCTCCCCTCCCCTCCTGGGAGGGGTTAGGGGTGGGTTGGGAGGGGGAGGGGCGAGGGGTGGGTTGTCTCCTGTCTCCTGTCTCCTGTCTTCTGTCTTCTGTCTCCTACCCCTACTAAAAGAATTTTGAGCGCAAACCCTACTTATTTCTGAGTTCAACAAATACCTGATACATCTGTTTTGCCAATTTTTTAGGATTCCATAAAGGTGCTAAATTATCTGGATTTTTTGAATTTTGCAAATGCTCCCGCACTGAATTTCTTAAACCTAAGTCTTTACCTAATTTAATTCCCCATTCTGTATATTCTTCCCAACTCCAAGCTACTCCTATATCCAAATTTACATTCTGCAAAAATGAGTAACCCATCCTAGATAAATATTGTTCTCCAGCTCTAGTTATTATTGGTAAGTTTGCCCATAAAGCTTCTAAATTATGAGTACCTCCATTGTAGGGATAAGAATCTAATAAAACATCTGCTATCTGATAAATTGCTCGATGTTCTTCTTCTGTTTGAGTTTGCCCTAAAAAGATAATTCGATTAAAGTCTACTCCTAAATTTTCAGATTCTTGACGATAAGTTTGATAAATTACATCTACATCTCCTTGACCTTTACGAATTAATATACTTTCTGGTGTATGTTGCAAAATTTTTAGTTGAGCGCGTACCATTTCTGGGTTAGTTTTTCGCCCTGGTGCTATACACAAATAAACCATTTTATTTGAGTCAATACCGATACTATTTCTCGCAGTATTTCTATCAAGCAAATGACTATCAAACCCACCCACAGCTACAGATGTTTCTGGTAATCTAACTAACTTTTCTAAATAATATTTTTCCCTTCCTTCAGGGTGAGTATACGAGTCACATAAAAAATAATTATTTTCAGAAATATAGGGTGCATCAAAACCTAGCCAAGAAACACAGACTGGCGCAGGTTTTTCATGGATAATATGTACATTTACTGGCAATGTCATTGAATCTAAATCTACTACTACATCTAACTTGTCTTCTAATATTTGTTCAACAATTTCTTCGTAGGATGGAAACCCATTAGGATATTTTTTCGGCCAATAGGTTTTGACAGACATTTGTTCAAATTTTTGAGTAATATCATCTCGCTTCAACGGACCTGTAATATATAGATGAATGTGAGGTGTGATTTGAGATAATTCTCGAATTAAGGCTTCGCTACACCAACCTACAGAATGACGACGAAAATGTTTGGAAAGGAATCCTATTTTTAGGGGTTGGGAATTAGAAATATGAGTTTTTGGAGTTTGATAGTTTTTGACTCTATTTTGATAATATTGTTTGGCTATTAATTTGTAAAATTTAGCGTTTCCTTCTAAGTTATCCCGGAGGTGAGGTACGGCAAATAAGAAAATTTCATAGAGTAGTTTTATTTCTAGTTCGCTGAAGGTTTCACAGTTTTGATAAGAAAATTTTTCTACTTCTGAAAGTTTGGAGTTTGCTACGTCACTTACTCCTGATTGAAAGTAGGCGAATAAAAAGGCAGTACCTGAAAGAATAGGAGCTATTTCTCCACAAGAATTACAAAAATTATCGGCTGCTTTTCTAGCATGGGCAAGTTTAGTTGTATGACTGAGTAAATCACATAATTGTTGATGAGCTTCAACAAATTGTGGTTTAACTTCGATAGCTTTTTCAAATAAAGCGATCGCTTCTTCCATTTTTTCTTGTTTAATAATATGTCCGATGCGAGAATATACTTCTGCCCAGTTTGGTTTAAGTTCTAATGCTTGATGATATTTTTCTAGTGCTGATTCTAATAATCCTTTATTGGAAAGTGCTGTTCCTAAGTTTGCATAAGCATCATAGGAGTTAGGATTATATTTAATGGCTATTTGATAATGATAAATTGCTTGTTCGTAGTCTCCTTTCAGCAATAAATTATTAGCTAGTTTTTCATGCAAGTGTTTGAGTTCTGGATTAATATTTAATGCTTTCTGATAATATTTTGCTGCTGTTTCTCTATCTCCTTGTTTACCTAAAATATTAGCTAGATTACTATAAGCTTCGGTATAATCTGGTTGGAGATTAATAGCTCTTTGATAACTTCTAACTGCGTCGTTAATTCTATCTAGTTTTACTAGGGTATTGCCTAATTTAAAGTGAAAATCTGCCTCTACTATATCTGGTTGAATTTCTAATGCTTTTTCCCAAGCTTCCAGAGCTTCATCAACTTTTCCTAAATATTGAAATAGTTTACCAATATTCCAATAAATACCAGCCAAACCAGGTTTTAAATCAACAGCCTTTTGATAATAAAACAGCGCTTGTTTATATTGACCTAACTGCAAATATACACTACCCACATTTCCATAAACTTCTGCAACTTCTGGCTCAATTTCTAATGCCCGATGATAAGAACGTAAAGCTGCTGATAAACTATTTTGTCTGTAAAAAGCATTTCCTAAAGTTACATAACATGGAGCATAATCCGGTTGAATTTTTAAAGCTTCTTTACAGCAAGCGATCGCTACTGTTAAATCTCCTTGTTCGAGAGCAGTATTGGCTTGATTTCTATAAGTTTCTGCTGCGGGATATTTTAAGAGTTTTTTGGGAAATTCTGTTTCTAATTCTTGGTTTTCAAAGGTCTTACTTTGACTGAATTTCTCAAAATTTTTCTCTCTTTGATTTAGACCGGGCAAATTCTCGGTATTATTCTCGTTCCTCTCAAATTTTTGCTCTGGAATTAGATTTAAATGAGTAGCTTGAATTTCATTTTTCTCATCAGACTCAATAATTTCTTGATTTGGCTCGAAAGTGAATTTTTCCTGTTCTATATATTGACTTGATTTATCTTTTTCTTTTGAGTTTAATACCCCCTCGTCTACAGGGTATTTACAATTAGTTGGAGTTTGAGTCCCCATCCACTTCTTCCTTCTTCCTTCTTCCTTCTTCCTTCTTCCTTCTTCAACCTGAATTACTGAATCAACATATTCCTTTATATTCTGATTATTTTCCCCTACTAATTTTTGCCATTCAGTGAATAATTCCTCCAATTGACCTTCAGTAGTTCCAGGTCTTAGCAACTTATATAACTTGACAAAAGCTTCCCGATAATTTGGTTGAATAGATAAAGATTTTTGATAATAATCAAAAGCTGGTTCAAGATTTGTATACAGAGCAAATACCTCTGCTAACTTGCAGTAAGCTTTAGCCTCTTCTGGTTCAATTTGCAGCAACTTTTGATAACAATAAACTGCCCGATCAAATTCTCCTATTCGAGAAAGTACATTTCCCAACATCAACTGCACATATGCCAAATTAGGATTAATATCTAAGGCTTTTTGATAATTAAAAATAGCTAAATTAAACTCCCTCTGTTTATAATAAACACTGCCAATATTCGCATATACTTGCGCAAAATCAGGTTTAATCTTTAACGCCTGATTATAAGTATTAATTGCCTGTTCAAACAAATTTTGACATTGAAAAATATTCCCTAAAGTCAAATAAACAGAAGCAAAATCTGGTTGAATTTTAACTGCTTCTTGACAACAAGCGATCGCTGCATCAAAATCACCTTGTAGCAAATATACTTCAGCTAACTTCTTGTAAGCTTCAACATAGTCTGGTTTAATAGTTAAAACTTTTTGATAAGCAACCATCGCTGTATAAAGTTGTCCAGAATCTTTAAGTTTATTGGCTGTCTTGAAATAATTTTCAGGTAACATTTTCTCTACGAACCCTTATAACGGTAAAGTTAAACAGTGTTTGTAATTTTATTTGATCTAAGATAAGGAGTATAGACTATGGTCACAGAACAAGACCCCATAAAATTAATGAAACAGCAAGTCGGCAAAGCTGCTGCTGACCGAGTAAAGTCTGGAATGATAGTGGGGTTAGGCACAGGATCGACCGCTGCCTATATGATTCAGTTTTTGGGAGAACGCCTACAAAGTGGCCAACTCAAAGATATTAAAGGTATCCCTACCTCCTTTCAGTCAAACGTATTAGCTAAACAGTATGGTGTACCATTAACGACCCTCGATGAAATTGACCACATGGATATTGCCATTGATGGTGCTGATGAAGTTGACCCACAGAAAAATCTGATCAAGGGTGGTGGAGCAGCTCATACCCGTGAAAAAATTGTGGACTGTTTGGCAGAACAGTTTATTGTAGTGGTGGATAGTTCTAAGTTAGTAGATAGGTTGGGTTCTACTTTTTTGCTTCCCGTAGAAGTTATACCTATGGCAATAACTCCTGTAATTCGGGCAATTGAAAAACTTGGTGGTCAACCAGAACTTCGGATGGGTGTGAAGAAAGCTGGACCTGTAGTTACGGACGAGGGTAATCTGGTGATTGATGTTAAGTTTAATTCTATTGATAACCCTGCTGAATTAGAAAAAAGTTTAAATAATATTCCTGGTGTCTTGGAAAATGGTTTATTTGTAGGGGTTGCAGATGTAATATTAGTGGGAGAACTTCAGGATGGCCAGCCAATAGTTCGAGAAATTGCTTGAAGAAGGTGGTAGGTTGTATGTGTTAAGCTGTAGGTTTTAGGTTGTAGGTGTTAGGTTGTAGATGTTATAGAACCCATTTGGTATCTTTGTCCGCGACCCGCGTTTTTTTACCAGGAGTCAGGATATGGAGCGAAAGAATATGAGAAAAAGGTTGAAAAATACTCCCTACTTCACTATATCTTTATTCAATAGGTCTTAAATAGGTTATGTATGACTTTTATGGCCTAGAACCTTAAAAATTAATTAAGTTACTTTGTCAACTCTTAATTATTGAAGACAACAGACAACGGTGGGAAAACTTTTTTTTCCTCTAAAATTCACTACCAATCTATGTCTTAACTAAATCTTTCTCTAAGATACCTACAATCTACACCTTCTTCAAAATTTTCTTGCATAGTGTAGATAAAATTTAAAGCAAAGTTACTACAGCAAAACTTATCCAAACCATCCAGACTATTGATTCCAATTTGAAAAAGTTATGATATGTTTTGCTATGCTTTGGCAGTTGAGAAAATAATTATCTAGAGAACAAAAATTACTAAAACTATCAAACTCGGTATCTTAAGGATACCGGGCTTTAAAATAATCGAGCGACATGAGGAAAAACCACTATTAAATAACTAAATTAGGCTTCAAAGAAACTTATTTAGTTCAGTAGTTGTCTCTCAGATTCCAGAGCTTTCACTAAATTTTGATTTCCCTTAGCTCTAGCTGCTTCCAGACGATGAGCTAATCTTTTTTCTATATTGACTTTATGAACTTCATTTAATTTAACTAGGCTTTTTGGTGAATTTTTGTTCATCATGGACATTTTTTTTTCCTCTTTTATTATATGACTTACATTTTTAATTTAGCACAGCTAGAAAAAATCCACCAGTCCAGTTAATGAAAACTGTCAGTTATTATCAGTTATTATTAGCTAGTAGACACCAAGCAAAGTTTGTTTTAGTAGGCTATGTCTTGTAGAGTCATTCACAAATATTCTGAGTGAATCTTTTGAATAAAATGCCTGAAAGTATTTATGATTAATGGATGTGTAAACCATCAGCAATAAGCTATATAGTTAACTGAAGAGCTTGAAAATCATCTTTTTTTTTATCCCTTAACAATAGTGTCTCCTAGTTCATTAAATTTTATTAAGTAGACTTTGCAGTGTCATACTAAATATTAATTAAGCCTTAGAAGTTAAATTTTATCTTTTTGTTTTGGGTTTAATACCCCGCCGTCTACACCAGGGTGAATTTATTGTCACGCTGAGAAAAAGGGAGTGGGGGAGTAGGGGAGTAGAGGAGTAAGGTCAATTTATTGTCACGCTGAGAAAAATTGTATCCTTTGAAATCTCGTACATCTTGCTAAGATTAGTTAACCAAAAATATAGAGTTCAGGACTTACGTAAAGAAACTACATATAGTAGATAAAACTATAGCACTATGGTATATATAGTGTTTTTACCATAAAAATGCATAATTTCTGGAGTTGTAAATATTCTCTGACGACAAAGAATTAGCCCTGGCCGTCTACACGGTGAATTGGTTGGGGTTTGAGTACCCATCCATTTTTTCTTCCTTCCTTCTTCCTTCCTTCCTTCTTGCTTCTTCCTTCTTAAAAATTTGGTTTTTTCTGCTTCACCTAATAAAAAACCAAAAAATCTCTGGAAACACGCTACAATCCTGTACTGTAAAGGATTATTAATTAGTCAAAATTCTTAGTTAGTTACACAAAAAATTTCAAATTATCTAACATGATAGATTTCTCTAACATTGCGGCCCAGCTTAACGCAGGCACTATCCTTCCAGAAGCAATAGTTATAATTACCCTACTTGTAGTTCTGGTTGGAGACCTCATAGTAGGACGTACTTCTGCTAAATGGACTCCCTACGCAGCCATACTAGGTCTATCGATCGCTATTGTGGCCTTATATACTCAATGGGACAGTACAAATACCATCGGTTTTTTGGGAGGCTTTAATGCTGATGCCCTCAGTGTAGTATTTAGAGGTATTATTGCTCTGTGTGCAATTACCACTATATTGATGTCGGTGGCATACATAGAACAAACTGGGACTCCACTAGGAGAATTTATTTGTATTCTGCTCACTGCTACTTTGGGGGCAATGTTCCTTTCTGGAGCAGATGAGTTGGTGATGATTTTTGTTTCTCTGGAAACCCTGAGTATCTCCTCTTATTTATTAACTGGTTATACAAAACGTGACCCCCGCTCCAATGAAGCAGCATTAAAATATTTACTCATTGGCGCTGCAAGTTCGGCTGTTTTTCTCTATGGCATCTCCCTTCTCTATGGTTTGTCTGGTGGAGAAACTCGGTTAACAGCGATCGCCTCTAGTCTTGCTGATGGATCGAGTGGCGGTGTTTCACTAGCTCTAGTTATTGCCTTAGTATTCGCGATCGCTGGTATTTCTTTCAAAATTTCTGCTGTCCCTTTTCACCAATGGACTCCGGACGTATATGAAGGTTCTCCTACTCCAGTTGTGGCCTTTCTCTCAGTGGGTTCTAAAGCGGCTGGTTTTGCTTTAGCTATTCGTCTTTTGGTTACTGCTTTCCCTTTAGTTTCGGAACAGTGGCATTTTGTATTTACTGCTCTTGCTGTGTTGAGTATGGTATTGGGTAATGTGGTTGCTCTGGCCCAAACCAGTATGAAACGTCTACTTGCTTACTCATCTATTGGACAAGCGGGTTTTATTATGATTGGCCTTTTAGCCGATACTGAAGCTGGTTACGCTAGTATGATATTTTATCTGCTAATTTACTTGTTTATGAATTTGGGTGGTTTTACCTGTGTGATTCTATTTTCTCTCCGTACAGGTACAGACCAAATTAGTGAATATGCAGGGTTATATCAAAAAGACCCGTTATTAACTTTAGGGTTGAGTCTTTGTTTGCTTTCTTTAGGTGGTATTCCTCCACTAGCAGGTTTCTTTGGGAAGATTTATTTGTTTTGGGCAGGTTGGCAAGCTGGATTATATTGGTTAGTTTTGTTAGGATTAATTACCAGTGTTGCTTCTATTTACTACTACATTCGTGTGGTGAAAATGATGGTGGTAAAAGAACCGCAGGAAATGTCGGATGTGATTAAAAATTATCCTCCTATTCGTTGGGATATTTCGGGTATGCGTCCTTTACAAGTAGGGTTGATTTTGTCTGTTTTAGCAACGTCTTTAGCTGGAATTTTATCTAATCCTTTGTTTACTTTGGCTAACGATGCTATTGTTAAAACTCCTATGTTGAATTCGGTTCTAGTTCAGACTGTTGAAACTAATTCAGTAGCTAGTCAACCAAGTTTTTCTTTGTCGCAAAATAATTAGTTTTAATTCTTTTGATTCAGTAAAAGTAAGAAATGTTCGGCTTATTGAGTCGAGCATTTTTTATGTTAAATAGAGAGGTCGAATTGTTGGAGTTTTGATTGCATAAGGAAGAAGAAGGTTTTAGTTATCTAGGAGATAAGGAAAAATCTTGCGTTTTTAAGTTTGATTTTTTTTTATATTTCCTACTAATCTTTCTTTCTACTGCTATAAGAATCTATTTCTTTGTCTTATACAGGCTCTCATATTAATGAGGTAGAGTATTTTTTTCTCTTCAGTTATTCTTTATTACCTTTCCAAAAATTGTCATATATCACTTAAATAATTAAAAGTTTACTAAATTTTTTGTATCTAAAGTATCACCTGATTTTCAGAAATTCAATAGGTAATATCAAGTTCAGTTATCTATTTATCAAGATACAGCATATTTCAGGTAAATGAGGTACAAATATAAATGGTAAAGTGTTCGTAGTGCGGGCATCTTGCCCGCGATTAGTGTACCTTACTAATATGAAATACGCTGTGTTTAGAGTAGAGGCTAATTATATTAGAAATAAGTATTTTCGTGGGCTGAATTTATGCCTTTATTTCAAACTACCTCTACATAAAAGTATCTTAATACCATTTCTCTGTAACAATGCGCTTAATAATTATTGCTCAGACCTTATTAAACTGACTATTCTCATCTTTATATTAAGTGCAACTTCATGGAGAAATGGTATTAGAAATTTTTCACCATTTCAGAATATTATCTTTTCTGGAGTGGGTTTAATTTCCCACTGTCTAAACTGTACTTAAAATTGTTTGTGGTTTGTAGACACGAAGTGGCGTGTCGAAGACTATCCATAAGCAATTTTCCCTTCTGCCTTCTGCCTTCTGCCTTCTGCCTTCTGCCTTCTGCCTTCTGCCTTCTTCCTTCTTCCTTCTTCCCTCTTCCTTCTTCCTTCTTCCTTCTTCAATAAGAAAACTATGCTAGAACTTTTAGAGCTTCTGGTTTGAGGATAACTTGAATTCCTGATTCAACTTTAACGTGCCACATACCATTTGGTAATTGATTTAGCAGTTCTACAGGTTTACCTCGATCTTCTTCTAGTTCTGGACTTGGGGAATCAACTAAAATAACTGTTGTTTTGGTTGATTCTTTTGAAGATATTAAATTAGCAGATAAAGAGGGGTTTAGAGGGGGAGAATGTTCTGAGAGAGTTACTAACTGCATTCTCAGTTGATTTAGTTTATTTTGCAGTTCTTGATTTTCTTTTTGATATTGTTGTGATTGTTCTGTTAGTTCTTGATTTTCCTGGGTTAATCTTTGAACTTCTAGTTTTAATCTCTGAACTTCTACACATTCATCAATACTAACATTACAAGCTTTAGCTATAACTTTTTTAATTAGGGGGCTGTACATAACTTTTCAGTAAATAAATTAGAGTAAATTGTTTTTATGGAGAGAGAAGTTATTCTTTTTCCTAGCTTCTCTTACCTTCTATTATCATCTTCTATTTTTCCCATAGAGTATGTGACCCCTTATCTGGTTTTAATGTGATTAAAATCACTATAAAAATTATGGGTTAATTATGGGATAAATTTCCAGGATAATAAACTTGATATTTGATAGTAATTAATACTTACAGAAATTTGTTTTTTGAGTTAAATTGAAGTATAACTACTCAAATCTTTTATCGTCTTACTTAATTCAGGACTGTGAGTTAAGTAAGTACGCATAATGTATTAAAAAAGCCTATCTCATCAATAATTTATTGATCCCTTCTATTTTAGAAGTTGAAAAGATTCTCACATATACTATCTGCTTTGTCAATATAATTTTGGAAATAGGGTTTTTATTCTCAATGTAAAATCAACTATATTAAATATTACTACTTCCTTTGTTTATATATGGTCAGTTGATATATTTTATTTATAATTTTGTGAACGCTTACCTTTAGATGTATGATTGAGAAAATCTAGCATTTACGGTAAGAGTAAGATAGTCAATAATGAATAATGAATAATGAATAATTAATAATTACCTCTCCTTGAAAAGAAGAGGATTGACTCAAAGGAAAATTTTTGCTTGTTTATCTTTCAAAGGAGAGGCTTTAAACCTTAATTATTCGGTAATTTTTTGATATTTTCTCCCAAAAGCAATAAATTTTAATTTTTTTTTATAAAAGTTAACCAGGGAAAAAGGAAAACTTTTAATCTATATTTAATTGCAGAAACTATAAATAACTATAAATATTTATCCAGAATTTATGTGATATAGAATCCAGTTATATAGTATATGTTTATAATTTTATAATTACTTTAATCTCCCCTACTCCCCTACTCCCAACTATACAATAACGTAAGCATTCAGCTATCAGCAGTCAGCTATCAGCAATTAGTAATGAATAATTACTTTACTTATAAGGTTTTGTCCAGATACTTTGGCCGTAAATTTTTATTATTTTTTCCATTTCAAAGGTTGCTTTTACGTGGACTCAAAATTAATGGCTGATAGCTAATAGCTGACGGCTGAATGTTACACAATAACTATTCAACCAGACATGATATGAGGCACGAATTATAGCAGTCTCAGGAAAGGTTAGGACAGATAAAAAGCTTAAAACTCAGACAATGTCATTTCAGTTATCAGTTATCAGTTATCAGTTAGCCTCCTGTCGGAGGAACTGCGTTAACAGTACCTCTGCAATAAGGAGATTTGACATAAGGAATATCCTCTTTTTTATCCCCTTAAAAGGGGAGGCGCATACCCACAATTTTTCGGTAAGATTTTTCCTTCTTCCTTCTTCCTTCTTCCTTCTTCCTTCTTCTGCGATACTATAGTGAAACTCTGTTTTGATGCTTTTAAATTTATCTGAAACTATCAGGAAACTCAGTCTTCAATACAGGCAAAACTGGACAAGGTTTTTGCTCCTGTAAATTGTCTGGTTTATTCCAAGTAAAAGGAGCTAACTTAGCAGCAGACATCCACAACAAACGTTTTGCTCTAGTCATAGCAACATATAGTAACCGAAATTCCTCTGCCGTTTTCAGATATCCTGCTTGTTTCCAAGCAGTAGAAATATCTGGTAAATCTTGCCCTTGTAAACTGGCACGAATTTGCGCCCTTGCAACTTCAGCTAAGTCAAATTCTCCTAAAAAATTCACCTGTGGTAAAACTCGTAAATTACCAGGAATTATATTTTCATGTAAAAAAGGTAAAAACACATAATCCCAATCTAAACCCTTAGCTTTATGCATAGTAATAATAGTAAGTTGCTGAGGGCGAGTATAATTTTTCTCTGCATCTTCATCCACTTCAACAGGTTCAAATCTCTCAGAACCTACAATTTCACTTAAAACTTCTAATATAGAATTCATCGAACTATTATCAAAAGTTTGTTTAGCAACTCTTTCTGCTAACTTATCCGCAGTTGCTAAATCTGACTGTTGATAATTTAAAGCTAAAGCAAGAAAAGAAATTAATTGATACAAAGGTAATTCTGATTTTGCCCTAAGTAAAGTACGACAAAAATCACGACATTTACGCACCTTTTCTGATTGATAAGGATCTAGAGGTCCTGGGTAAAGAAACTGTTCTGGTACAGAAGCAAAAACATTATAATCTTGCTTAGGAATTAAGTGTCTATCGCCCAAAACTTTCAAAGCAGATTTTAAATAATCTGGAGAATGAGGGCGGTCAATAAATTGCATTAATGCCAATATTTCTGCTGGAATTTGAGAGTGACGTGCCCCTTGAGAAACATCATGTATTGAAATATTTTGTTTGCCTAAATCAATATCTATTCCATATTTTCCAGGATTAGAAAAAGTATCTGTAATAAATCTACCTTGTTTATTTTCCCTTACTAATACAGCAAAATTACCTTTTGGATTTTCTTTAAATAAATTAATTATGCGTTTACCCATCAACTCAAGCGTTTGGTAAATATCCCGAGGTTCATATATTTCTAAACCACCACCAGTAGCTGGAGGATTATTATTTGCCGGGTGAATATTTTGGTCTCGAAAAGGTTTTTCTATTCCGGTTAATTCTGAATTATTTACCCATTTCAACACATAATTAGCTGCATCTATAATTTTTTGACAACTACGACCTGCTTGTTCCATAGTCGCCAACTTATTTAATTGTTCGCAGTCTTCACAAAATTGCCGAAAATCTATTGGATCTGCTGGAGTAAATGTGGAATTAATTGCTTGGTTTGGGTCTCCAACACGCATGAGGTTGAGATGATTTAATTGTGATAATTTCTGTTCTTGAGAAATCCCATTATCTTCTGAATTACCATCATCATTTTCACTTGAATTAGCCAGTTTTTTTAAAAGTTTAGTTTGCAAAGGCGTAGAATCTTGAGCTTCATCTTCAAAGACTGCAAAAACTTGATTTTGCCACATTTTTCTAGCACCTTCATTTTCTAATACCCGCAACGCTGCTAAAATCATTTCATCGTAGTCAATTAATTGATTTTCCCTCAATATTTCCTGATAGATTTGATATAAATTAGCTGCAATACTCACAACTTGATAATGGTCATTAATTTTGTCTCGTAATTGCCATAAATCTTCTGGTTTAAGACCAGAACTTTTTGCTTGTTGAATTGCTTTCCAAGCTAATTGAGGTAATACTTCAGTGCGTAAAACTGACTGCCTTCTTAAACGTTCAGTTTCTTCTCCATCAAATTGAACTCCTTCAATTAAAAGTTGATAATGTCTGGGATTATTTGCAATCCAATTTTCTACACAAGTGCGAGTTATTCTGTTACTTGGAGTGGGAAGGATTAAAGTAGTATTTTCTAAATCTAACTCAGATAATTCAGGATGACGTAGGGCAATACTCAAAGCCAAACCATGTAAAGTATGAACAACAAAACTGCCTTGAGGTAAAGATAATTCCTTTAAATATTCGCGAATTTTAACTTTAATATTACTAGCTGCAGAACGGGTAAAAGTAACAACAATTAATTGACGATTACTATGTAACTGATAACCAGCGATCGCTAAAGCTGCTGCTGCTGCCATACCATAAGATTTTCCTGCTCCAGGAACTGCTGAAACTGCTAAAGGTCCTCCTTGCCAGTCAGCCATTTGTTGTTGCCCAGGCCGTAAATTAGAACGAATTTGTTGAATTGCTTTTTCTCTTAAACTTGCCAATGATAAGCCAATTTCTGTATTCTTTATATTCGTTTTAATATCAGTATATGGAGGCAAATTGTTATTGAAATCGTCAGTCACCTTGTTTTAAATAAAAAGTTAAAAATTAAAATATAGCGTTTATCAAGTTACTGAGTAACAGTTGTTTTTTTTATTCCCTACTCCCTACTCTGTTTTAAATCAAAAGTTAAAAATTAAAATATAGCATTTCTGAAGTTACTGAGTAACAGTTGTTTTTTTCTTTTTTATTCCCTACTCCCTACTCCCTACTCCCTACTCCCTACTCCTTACTCCCTACTCTGTTTTAAATCAAAAGTTAAAAATTCAAATATAGAGTTTCTGAAGTTACTGAGGAACAGTTGTTTTTTTCTTTTTTATTCCCTACTCCCTACTCCCTACTCCCTACTGCCTACTCCGTTTTAAATCAAAAGTTAAAAATTAAAATATTACCGAAAAACTGTGGGTATGCGCCTCCCCTTTTAAGGGGATAAAAAAAGAGCATATTCGCCAAGGTCAAGCCTCCTTATTACAGAGGTACTGATAACTGATAACTGATAACTGATAACTGAAATTACCAGTGAATATTTAAATTTATTTTTGCCGAATTCAATGAGTGCATTTCATATTTGCAAAAATACTAATTTTCTTATATATTCCCTGTTGCCAGATGAGCTGTTGCCTGTTGCCTAAAAGCGATAATTTTTTGGCTTTATTCAAAATTAAGATGCATCCAATTCAATCTACTTCAGCTATGGGAAAATGAAGGTAAAAAGTTGTACCAGTAGATGGACTTGATTCAAAAAAAATCTTCCCATGATGGGCATCAATAATTGTCTTAACAATAGCAGTTCCCAATCCAATACCACCCTGTTTTCCATAACTTACAAAAGCTTCAAATAATTTATTCTGAATTTCTTGAGGAATACCAGGACCATTATCTGAAAAAGTAATTTCAACTAATCGATCTTTTCTTCTAGCTCTAATTTCTATTTTGCCTTCAGATTGATCCAGAGCTTCTACAGCATTAGATAATAAATTTTGTAGGGCACGATTAATTTTATTTTCATCAGCATTTATGATTAAACCCTCTTCAACAGAAACTATCAATTCTACAGAAGCAAAATCAATATAAACCTGGTTTAATTTGGCAAAATTTTGTAAGAGTTTAGCAATATCAATTAACTGACAATATAATGTTGTATTCCCCTGAGAAAAAGCAAGGACTTCTTCTGCCATATTTAACATTCTCTGAACTTGCATTGAAATTAGATCGCACCATTCTTGACTCTCTTGATCGGGATGAAGTTCTTTTAACATTGAACTTGATAATTGAATACCAGTGAAAGGACTTCTAAAATCATGAATAATAGTATTTACCATCTCTCCAATCAAAGTCATTTTTTCCTTATAAGCTAATTGATTGACATAATCAGTCGTCACAGTTCGCAATCTTTGAGATAAAAAACTCAATATTTGTAAGACGATATCTCCTTTTGTATTAGCTAATATCTCTGTTATGGATTCATAGTAAATTTTCGCCAAAACTGTTTCCTGAGATGTAACTACCCTAGCACTTCTTGGCTTTCTATCTATAATCCCTAACTCTCCCAAATAACCATTAGATTGAACAGATGTAATCACAACATAATTATTACCTTCACCACTCCTTTTACTAACTTCTACTTCACCTTCTAGAACTAAAAATAAAGAATCTGAATCATCACCTTCTTCAAAAATAACCTCTCGGGGATTGAATTTTTTAATAATAGCAATCTGGGAAATTTGTGCAGCTTGCTCAGGTGCAAAATAGCGAATAAACTGATGTGATTCTAGTTTCATTTTATAGTGGGATATAGTATGTCTTTCGGTTAGGTAGTCTTGTTGATAATAGATGAATTTATCATCAAAAATATTCAGTGTCAAAAGTTGTAAATTCTATGATACAACAAAAATTTGAGGCAAAATAGATAGATAAATCAAAATTCATAACTTTATTGATATTTAGCTATAGCATAAAAGCTATCCCCTATATTTTTACGGATATATTTTTATTATTAATCAACTAGATAAGAAATAAAGCCATCGCTTGAGCTGTAGCTAAAAACTCCTAAGTTTATATAATAGTAAATATTTTGATTCAGCTAGTTTACCGTTGCTTTTATTAGTTATTGCTTCATAAAATCTCTTTGACTAGACAATCAATATAGGATATGGACTAAACTGATTACTAAGTTTGTTTTCAAATAGCACTATTTTTTATGTGAAGTCCGGAATAATAATTATCCCCAGATTAGGTAAAATATAGTTTAATACACTTGATATTAAACAAGCCTAAAACTTACCTCCTAATTTTTTCCTCTATCCAAGACTCTATTATAAATTACATATTGATTAGTTCTGTTAGAGATGAAGGGTTAACAACTGTTGACTAAAATCTGTAATACCAAATTAGTTGGTAGGTAGGTAGGTGATAGGTGGTAGGTGTTAAGTGTTAGGTGGTAGGTGTAATACCAATTTTATGTGAGGTGGCACAGAATTATGAAATTTATTAACTTGTCTGTCTCTATCTACAGTCAACTCTGATTAAGATATTATTCTATGCAACTTAGAAATGAATTTGGTATAAAAAAAGTGATAGGTATTGCCTTGGGAGTTATTGCAGTCGAAGCAAAGGACGTGGACATATCAAAAGCTTAAAACTCAGGCAACGCAAGATGTTTTCTTATTCCTTCTTCTCTCTTCCCTGTTACTTGTGCTATACCTTGGAGAAGGGTCTTGAGTTCAATCGGCCTCTATTACACTAAAATAAATAATGCCACTAAATCTTAATATAGTGGCATTACAGACCTAATTATAGAGTTTTTTTATTTTCTCACATTACCATAATCCTCTGACAGGAGGAGGTGGTTGTGGTGGCCGCGTAATAGGAGGAGGTGGCTGAAGTGGTGGAAACTCTATAATAGGAGGACCCTGGAAATTGTATGTTGGCAACTGAACTTCTACCCGTTCATAATTATAATCTGGGATGACTTTAAAAAAGTCTATACAACCACAAGGGTCTTCAGGGTCATCATTCTTTTTGCCCACAATTGCATAGACCCGCATTCCAGGTACTAGACCTGCTATTTCCATTGTATGTCTAGGAGAAAAAAATAGAGTTCGTAGTTGACCACGTTCCTCTTCAGGAATTGTGACATAAGTAGGTTCACCATCATTAGGTGCAATGCCAGGAATGCCTAATTCTGCTTCTTCATCTACTAAAATTGTGACTACATTACCGATAATACCTTTAACATAACCAACAATCTCCATTTGATTTGCTCCCCCTGCCCTAATTCTTTCCCTTTGGGCAACTTTCTCATTTTCAGGAGCAGCGATCGCCGGATAAATTGTTCCAAATGTAATTAATATTGACAAGCAACCACTTGCCAAGTTTGTATATTTTGGAAGACGCATGACTACCTCACCAAATTTTGTCTAAGTGTCTAAGTTAAAATCTGTTTTCACAGGCTTAACTGGACATTGATTAATTGATTGGTTATTTTTATAACAACCTCATCAGGAGCTTACCATCAACGTTTATTTTTGGCAAGTAATTTTACTTTATATTGCGATTGAGATGAACAGGCAAACTATTTGTATTACTTTCATTAAAAATACCTAGATATAGCCTCTGTTGCACTTACCAGAAAATAAGTTTACTAATTCGCAACTTAATCTTAATCTTTGGTTCAAAGCAATATAGCAACCCTAGATTTTGGTTCTAATATTTTAGTATGAGTAATATAGTCATCAAGTTCTAAATTATAAAGACTTAGAGAGAATTTTTTTATGTATAAGGCTTTCAGATTTTCTTTTTATAGCAACTTGTTTTTTCTAAAAAATGACTCTATATATCTAGAATATCTATAAAAAAATTACTAAAAATATAGCAACCACATTGTACTTTTCATATTTTAGTTCTACTCAGCCAATATATTTTTTGGGTACTACTATTGATAGTAATTTTATTCAACTTAATTTGCAGCATTTTTTTGATTAATTGTCATCAAACTTTGCTCCAAAATATTAGTAATTACTGATGAGAATTTTCTCCTGATTTAATTTTTTTTTCTTCAGGCATATATTCTTCAATATTAATAGATGCTATTCCCTTAGATTCAACCAACTCAAACATTGACCCTAATTGTACCCAGATCAACAAGGCAGTTGGAAACACGACTATTGCACCTATGACAATAGATAACCATTCAACAATATTAAAGATAGAAAGACTAGCTGATACACACAAAAAGATAAATAAAGTCATGCTCAAATAAGCAGTAATAAGATTAGGTGTTTGATAACCTATTTGCTTTTGAGAGACTTTGTTTTTCAGCCATAGTGTTAATTTATACTCCAACATATCTTTAAAAATAACTCCCAAGATAATGGAGAAAAATAACGTTAACTGAATGACTGTGTAGACAGGAAAATCAAAAAAAGTATGAATGTACATTTTGTTTAACCACAAATATTAACAATTGTAAATCATATCATATTTGTAGATAGTAAAGAAGACACAAAAAATATTGTTAGCAAAGAATTAAAGATATAGTAGAAGGAAAAAGGAAAAAGCAAGAAGCAAGAAGCAAGAAGCAAGAAGGAAAAATATTGCTTTGTCTGAGTTTGAAGTTGTCTATCTGTCCTAACCTTTCTTTCGACTGCTATAATCAGAGTAAAAAAAATTATGATGAATTTTGAACCTCACGCTTCTTGGAAACTATAGCAATTCCTTAAAATAATGGTAAGCATTCAGCATTCAGCATTTAGCATTTCCTAGGTCATGCTGCGCAAACAGATACATGAACATATTCAAGAAATTACTAAGGTTAGCTGAAGACATTTTTTTTATAAGTTTTAATTCTCCTTGGAGACTAATTCCTATTTTGAGCTGATAATGAGCTAACAACTCATAGCTGATAGCTGTTAACGCAGTTCCTCTGAAAGAGGCTAGCTGATGGCTGAATGCTTACAAATAATGCTTTTTTTATTGAAAACTTCAGCTATTAAATAATAAATCAGGCTCAGTAATTTTTTAGCAATTATTTATATGAAGTAAATATATCTTATTCGTTATGTACCGAATAATTAAGATTTAAAGCCTCTCCTTTAAAGGATAAAAAAAAATATTTTAGTCAATTCTCTTCTTTTAAAGGAGAGGTAATTATTAATTATTAATTATTAATTATTAATTGTTGAATTACTCCTTATAATTTCAGTCAAATAATACTTTCTCCAAACTTTGTAAAGCCATTTCCAAGTTATCATTCATCAGTTGTACATCAAACTCTTCTGCCGCTTCCACCTCTTTAGTTGCCCTTTCTAGACGCTTGACGATCGCCTCTTCCGAATCATGTCCCCTACCCCGCAATCTTTTTTCCAATTCAGTCATAGAAGGAGGTAAAATAAAAATACGCAATGCTTCTGGAAAAGTCTGTCTAATTTGTCTTGCCCCTTGTACCTCAATCTCCAATAGTACTAATTTACCTTGTTTAATATTTTCAATAACTGGCAGACGTGGCGTACCATAAAAATTACCTGCAAACTCAGCCCATTCTAATAAATCTTGAGTTTCAATCATTTGTTGAAATTTATCGCGGTCTACAAAATAATAGCTTTCTCCTTCTACTTCTCCAGGTCGAGGACAGCGGGTAGTCATAGAAATAGATAAAACTAATTCTGGATGACGTTGTAGAAGAGATTTTACCAAAGTCCCCTTACCTACACCACTAGGTCCTGTTAAAACAATTAATTTACCAGTTTCCATAAATTTTTATCGCAGTACAAGCGAGTATAACTAAACTTTTAGTTATTAATAACAAATTCTGGAAAATTAAACATTAATTACTACAATTAACTGTCCTTATTGTTATTGTTAAATATAAATCGATGTGCCACTGTTTCAGGCTGGATTGCCGAAAGAATAATATGATTAGAATCTGTAATAATCACTGCCCTGGTACGGCGACCATAAGTAGCATCAATTAATTGGCCTCTTTCCTTGCCATCGCTAATCATTCGCTTGATCGGGGCAGACTCTGGACTAACAATTGCAACGACCCTATTCGCAGAAACTATATTACCAAAACCAATATTAATTAACTGGATATCCATGATATACTATGCAACTTATATATACAAAGTTTTTCAGTTATAGCAGCAGGAAGAAAGAAGAAGGAAGAAGGAAAAGCATTCAGGTCTTGGGGTTGCATTATTCTTGATTTTGTGCGTACTCAGTGTTTCAAAACTGAAAACTGTATCTAAGAGTACTAAATAGTCTATAAATGAGACTAAAAGGTTTCTGGAAAGTGATCGACACATAGATATGATTATTTGTCAACCCCAGGACCTGAATAGTTACACAGAAAGAAGGACAAATTTTGCGTTGTTTGAGTTTAAGCTTTTGATTTTCCAAGTCTTTTCCTTAGACTACTATGTACAGCAGATTCCACCAAGGGTGAGATATACCCCGAAGCGGGAAAAATGCCCGCACTGGGAACATTTAATTGTTAATCTCTGTAATTATTATGGGAGGAATCTGCTATAAGAAGAAAATACATAAAAATCTTTATTCATTAAATCAGGCTTTTACGTCAAGTTTAAATATGTCATTATAGAACTAATAAATATTTCTAGTTCTGAATAATTCTCAAACCTACTGAATCAAATAATTGGTGTTTATAATAAATATTTTTATTGAGAGCAGAGAAGAAGGGAAAATAATTAATTTTTATTTGTCAACTAAACTTGATATTATAAGTCTCTAAATTTACATGAAAAAAGCCAAAAAAATTATTTAAAGATTGTCGCCTGAAAAATAAAAAATCCTGTTTTTAAACACTAAATTTATATTATAAGTTTTTTCACTTTTAATTTTTAACTTAAAGCTAACTGTGCAACCTGTTGACTATACGACTCTCATTGCTTCATGTTCTGAACTATGTGCCCAATGGCTACCAGCACGTTTAGAGCAGGTATATCAGCGCGATCGCTTTACTATTGCCATTGCTCTGCGAACTCTTAAAAAACGTGGTTGGTTGGACATTTCCTGGCATCCCCAAGGGGCCCGTATTTGTATCAGCGACCCTCCACCTCGCGCCCCTGATACTTTTACTTTTAGTCAACAATTACGAAACCAGCTAGGGGGACTAGCTTTAATAGCTATTGTTGAAGTTTCTCCTTGGGAGAGGGTACTGGACTTCCAATTTGCGAAACGTCCTGGAGAAGCACCCATAAAGCATCTTTATGTGGAAGTTATGACCAAATACAGCAATGTTATTCTGACCACTGCGGATAATCTTGTTGTTACCTGTGCCCATCAAGTGAATAGTCAACAGTCTAGTCTGCGTCAAATTCAAACTGGTCAACCTTATGAACTTCCCCCTTCTCTGACTAACCCTATTCCTAGTTTGCAAGAAACGCAAAAGCAATGGCAAGAAAGGATTAGTTTAATACCTGGTGTATTGTGGCGAAATTTAATTAAAAATTACCGTGGCCTCAGTAAGGCTTTAGTACAGCCAATGATTGAAGCTTCAGGACTAGACTCTCAAAAGTCTACTAATGACCTTAGTGCTTCGGACTGGCAAAAATTATTTAAAAGTTGGCAAGAATGGTTGAAAAATCTGGAGGATTCCAAATTTTATCCTGGTTGGACAGGAAATGGATACACTGTAACGGGTTGGTTAAGTGTAGAATCTGTTGATACTGTCCAGGAATTACTGAATGATTATTATACTGGACAGCTGAATCAGCAAGAGTTTAGTCAACTATATCATCAAATTAGCCAAAAACTTAAAAATATTACGGCTAAGTTACAGTTAAAGGCTGATACTTTTACGGAACGTTTAGACCAGTCGGATGGGGCAGAATTTTTGCGATCGCAAGCTGATTTACTTATGGCCAACCTCCACGAATGGCGACCGGGGATGAAGGCTATTACTCTCTCTGACTTTGAAACGGGGGAACCGATGGTCATTAAGTTAGACCCAGAGAAAAATGCGGTGCAAAATGCCCAAAGTCTTTATAAAAAGCACCAAAAGTTGAAACGGGCACGTCTAGCAGTTGAACCACTTTTAGCGGCAGTCCAAGCAGAAATTGATTATTTGGAGCAAGTGGAAGCTTTTTTGTGTCAGTTAGATAGTTACCAAACTCCGGAAGATTTACGCACTCTCGAAGAAATTCGGGATGAGTTAATTCAACAAGCTTATCTTAAAGCTCCAGAACATCACCAAGATAATAAAAAGGATACAGAATTTTACCGTTACGAAACTCCCAGTGGATTTGAATTATTGGTTGGCCGTAATAATCGTCAAAATGATTTGTTAACTTTTCGGGTGGCGGGAGATTATGATTTGTGGTTTCATACTCAAGAAATTCCTGGTAGTCATGTTTTGTTGCGACTGGATGCTGGTGCAATACCAGATGAAGTTGATTTACAGTTTGTTGCAGATATTAGTGCCTTTTATAGTCGTGCCCGTCAGAGCGAAATGGTCCCAGTTATTTATACTAAACCTAAGTTTGTTTATAAACCCAAGGGTGCTAAACCTGGTATGGTTGTATATAAGCAAGAACAGGTTTTTTGGGGTAAACCACAAAGGGCTGAAACCCATATTGCACAAGTAATTGGGGTTCAAAATTAAAATTTTTTATAGAAATTGCTCAATAGTTTGTTACAATTAGTGATATAGACATTGTGAGATATATAACCCGCAAATCGCTGCGAACTTGGGAATGCGTAGCTGCTTGCTTGTTAAATCTCGCAGAAATAACAACGGAAAATAATTTTTACTTAGACCTGCTTGACAAAGTTGGTCTTTTTTTTTCAGGGAGTAGGGAGTAGGGAACCCACCCCTCGCCCCTCCCCCTCCCAGGAGGGGAAGAATTGATAATTTATGTGCGATAATTAATTTGATTTTTGATCAAAATCACATGGGTCGCGCAACCTCGCCTTGACTGGCGCAATATTTTTGGAGCGAAGCTCAAATCCCCTATTTCCCCTCCCCTCCTGGGAGGGGTTAGGGGCGAGGGGTGGGTTGACTTCTGACTTCTGACTTCGTCAAGACTGGAGATGTATATTAGTCTATGTCCTAACCAATTTTTTCTTAGCTATAGAAAAACTCCAGTGGCCTAAGCATTCTCTTGCTCTCTGCTCCGTAACCTAAAATAATTTTATAGTTTACTCAAATAAATGAAATGCCCTGTAATTAGAGGCAGTTTATTCACTTCAAAAAAAGTTTTAATCTTTGAGTGAAGGGGGTTGGTCTAAGCTACAGTGTTTTTCTTTGACTTCTTCGGCGTTTTCTTAGAAACATAAATTCTCAGCAGATGCTACAGAACTGGATCGATACACATTTCTCGTTTCTTCTTAACTGTCACCCAGATACATCTCTGGGTAGGAATAGTCAAAACGCCCCTGGAAACTAATTTGTATTGATATCTACGCCACAAATAAGTTTTAGCTAGATCGCCGATTCATCTCACGCCAAATCACAGATTATGGCGTGAGATGAATCGGCAGCAAATTGAATGGGTTCGATGCCCATTCAATTTGTATGCTATCCTAGCAAAAGCCTTCGCCCTAGTTGAAAAACTTGTATTATGATATTGCAATAACCCCAGAAACTTTCCACCATGCGCACTGCTTACCAATACAAATTAAGACCAAATAAAGAACAGTTAGCCACAATAGAAATGTGGTTGGAATTGTTGCGTCGGCAGTACAACTATCGCTTGGGTGAAAGATTCTCATGGTGGTCAGAAAATCGTTGTCCAGTTAACGCTTGCCCTTTAGTAACGCCAATTCCTCAACTAAGAGATAATCCAGAATATTACTCTCAAAAAAAAGATTTGGTCAATACCAAAGACAAGTTTCCTGACTACAAACTGATTCATTCTCAAGTATTACAGGATTGCATAAAACGGGTAAAACTTGCCTTTGATAGATGGTTTAAGGCAGACAAAAATGGACATAAATTAGGAAAACCAAGGTTTAAAGGAAAAGGGCGTTATCGTAGTCTTACTTATCCTCAAATCAAACAAAACTGTATTGAAGAAAATCAAATTAATTTGCCAAAAATAGGCAAGATAAAGTTGATTCAACATCGGCCGTTACCTGATGGTTTTCACTCTTAAACAGTAACAATTAGTCGTAAAGCTGACGGTTATTATGTAACTTTATCCCTAGAATAAAAATCAGTTCCAGCTTTAACAAGTAAAGTTGAACCTACATTCAAAAACACTCTGGGAATCTATATGGGGTTGAAGGAATTTTTAGTAACAAGTGAAGGAGAATCAGTCCCCATCCCTCAATACTATCGAAAATATCAGCAGCGATTAAAGACTTTGCAAAAACGTTTATCTCGTAAAAAGAAAGGTAGTAAAAGATGTTTAAAAGCTCTTATAGCTGTAGCTAAACAACATAAAAAGGTTGCAGATAAACGTAAATATTTTCATTTTAAAACAGCCAATGATTTGTTATTAAAAGCTGAAGTTATTGCCCAAACTTAAATATTAAAGGGCTAGCAAAGACTCGTTTGAGTAAATCAATTAATGATGCTGGATGGGGTCAATTCCTGTCTATTTTGACTGTCAAAGCCGGAAATGCTGGGCAGAAAACTATAGCTGTGAATCCTCAAAATACTAGCCAAGATTGCTCAAATTGCGGTAAAAAAGTTCCGAAAGAATTAAACATACGAACTCATTCTTGCCCACACTGCGGTATTGTCATAGACCGCGACTTGTTTGCGCAGCATTCCGTAGGAAATGCAGCAATAAATATCAAAAATAGGGCGGCAGGGCATTCCGTCCTTAAAGCTCGTGGAGTCCGACGGGATACCGGGACTGCGAAACGAGAAGCCCACACTATAGCGCAAGCTTAGTGTGGGAGTATGTCACCATAACGCTAAATTACGATAGTATATTATAACATAAAAAAGCTTTTTGTAACATAAGGTAATCTGGATTTATAAAACAGTATAAATAATCTCCCATTGAAGATTGCTGACAACGTATGATTAACGTTTAAAGTCTGATGCTAATTTGATTGGTAATAACTATGTCACAACAGAGTCTCATCACAGTCAACAAAAATGGACAATACAATCAACAAAATTTTACATATCCACCAAAATTGGATCTTGAGGTTGTCAACCAGGAACTTGCCCAAGCAGATGCTCATACTTTGGTTAAGTGGGGATATGCAACCTTTGGAGAAGGTTTAGTTATGAGTACCAGTTTTGGTATCCAGGCTGCTGTTATGTTACATCTGGTGACAACCGTTGTACCTAATATTCCTGTTATTTGGATTGATACAGGATATTTACCCGCCGAAACTTATAGATTTGCTGAAGAATTGACCAAACGACTGAGACTTAATCTTAAAGTATATCAATCTTCAATTAGTCCAGCTAGAATGGAAGCTCTACATGGCCGACTGTGGGCTGAGAATAATGCTGATGCTCTTAACCGCTATGACCAACTTCGGAAGGTAGAACCCATGCAGAGAGCATTAAAAGAGTTAGGTGCTAAAGCTTGGCTAGCTGGCCTACGAAAAGACCAAACTGACCACCGCAAGGGTCTTAACCGTATTGGTCAGCAATCGGGAATATATAAGATTTTACCTATATTAAGTTGGAATGCCAGGGATATATACCAATATTTGACTGCTTACGATTTGCCCTATCATCCATTTTTCGATTTGGGTTACACTACTGTGGGAGATTGGCATTCTAGTCGTCCCTTGACTGTGGAAGATGAGAATGAACGGGATACTCGTTTTCATGGTCTTAAGCAGGAGTGCGGACTACATTTGCCTCAGACAGATGGACAAGCTCAAAGTTTAGATTCTAGTTCATTGTAATTAATAACCTATTCAGTTATCCTCAGTGAGCTAAGAATAGGGGAGTGTTCAACAATTAATAATTAATAATTAATAATTACCGATAAATTGTGGTCTAAAGCCTCCCCTTTTAAAGGGATAAAAAAAAGACAATTCCGTATTTTCGTAGCCTCCTTATTGCAGAGATACTGATAACTGATAACTGATAACTGAAATGACCTCTCCTTAAAAAGAAGAGGATTGACTAAAAGGAAAATTTTTTCTTTTTCCTCCTTTAAAGGAGAGGCTTTAAACCTTAATTCTTCGGTCAGTTTAGCAACTTATTTCTAATTTGCAACGTACAAGCAAAAAAGTCTTGTTTGTTGATACTTATTGAAGTCTGGGTTGAAATTTCTGGAGTTATATTATCTCCATATCGGGCTTTATTAACGAAGTTAGAAGTCAGAAGTCAGAAGTTATTTTTGTAACGGGGATGCGTGGGCAACTCTCCAAAAATATTTCGCCTTAAAAGACGGAGTTTTAAACCCATATTATTTTGATAAATAAAATTGAAGAATTGAAAGTAAGGAATAAATAATTTCTACATTATCTAATTTTTTCCTTACTTCCATTCTCTTATTTCCTGACTCCTACCCTCATCCATAAGACTTTTTCAGCAAGCCCTAATTATTTATCTTTTTCTTTATGGGTTAAATACCCCACCATCATTCCACTTATCAGTTATCAGTTATCAGTTATCAGTACCTCTGTCTGTTTGCGCAGCATTCCGCAGGAAAGTATTGGGATTCAAATATTTAACTTGATTTTTTTTTATCCCGCTGAAAGGGGTAGATTCAGACCTTATTTTTTGGTCAACAGGGGTGTTTATAATTGGTTGGAGTTTGAGTCCCCATCCACCTCTTCCTTCTTCCTTTTTCCTTCTTCCTTCTTCCTTATTCAATTCAAAGCTTCTGCATGATATCTTATATGTTCTTCTATAAAAGATGCAATAAAATAATAGCTATGATCGTAATTTTTTTGCATTCTTAAAGTTAGATTTACTCCTTTTTTTTGACAAGCTTCTTCAAATACTTCTGGTAACAATTGTTTTTGAGATAAAAAGGGGTCGGCAGTTCCTATATCAATTAAAATCGGACGATCATAACCATAATTTAAGATTAATTCACTAGCATCATAATCACGCCAGTTTTCTTGATTTTCACCTAAATAATTGCTAAAAGCTTTTTCACCCCAAGGACAACGCATTGGTGCTGCAATTGGAGAAAATGCAGAAATAGATTGATATTTTGTCGGATTTTTTATAGCACAAATTAATGCTCCGTGACCTCCCATGGAATGACCGAGAATACTTTGTTTATCTGGCTGAATTGGAAATTTTTTAGCTATGAGTTCTGGTAATTCTTTCACAACGTAACTATACATTTGATAATGCTTTTTCCAAGGTTCTAATGTGGCATCAACATAAAATCCTGCACCTGTACCAAAATCCCAATTATCGTTTTCATTTTTAATGCCAGTATTGCGCGGACTGGTATCTGGCACGACTAGAATTAATCCATATTTGGCAGCAAATTGTTGTGCCCCAGCTTTAGCCATAAAGTTTTCTTCAGTACAGGTTAAACCAGAAAGAAAATACAATACTGGTAATGGTTTTGATTTGGCTTTTTGAGGGATATAAATTGAAAAACGCATCTCAATATTACAGGTTGAAGATGAGTGAAAATAATAGCTAACTTTGCCACCAAAGCATTGATGTTCTTTAACCAGTTTGAGTTCTGTAGACATAATTTAATCAGGAAGAAGGATAGATTATTTTTAATTTGTAACAGGTGGTAAGTGTGGTTGAATAATTGGTAGTCCTGCATAGTAATGATATACAAGGAACAAGGGATACTTGGTATGGGAGCAAGATGCTCCCACTGCCGTACCTCGTAACAAAAATAATGCAATGCACGACTATTACAACATAATGAATAATTAATAATTAATAATTAAGAGTTGATAGTTAATAATTATTCATTCAACAATTCACGCCTTGAAGCCGGGCATTTTAAGGGGATAAAATAAAAAAAATCCTTTTAGTCAATTCTATCCGTTTTAAGAAGAGGTAATTATTAATTGTTAATTGCTGAATATTAAAAAGTGTTCAGTAGGTAAAATTAATTAGAATATTTAAGCGAGAAGTTAATAGTTCACAATTATTACGATTAATCTAAAATTTTCATAGCACTGGAATAATTTTCATTTATCTATGTGGCTAGATGTTTATATTTTAGGAAATGCTTACCTAAATACTGCTACTCATAGCTACTAGAAAAATTGTTAGTCTTGACTGATAACTGATAACTGATAACTGAAATGACCTTAGCTGTAGTAACAGCAAATCACTCTTTTATTGAGCAAATATGGTGAAATTATTAACTATTCTGTAATTTGTTAGTGATAGATTGTAGTACTTATTAATTATATTCCAATTTTTACCGAAAACATGGGTTTAAAGCCTCGCCCAAAGGTTAGTAGACAGCGTAAAGACTGGGCTATTAAACAAGCTCGGTGCGTAGTAGCATCTAACGATGTTGTAGTCTATGAAGACCTGAAGATACAAAACATGGTCAAAAACCATAATTTGGCAAAGTCGATATCTGACGCTGCGTGGTATCAATTCACTCAATGGCTAGAATATTATGGAAAAATTTGGGACAAAGCGGTTGTCTCCGTAAATCCGAAATTCACTTCTACTGATTGTTCTAATTGTGGGCACAGAGTCAAGAAAACTTTGTCAACTCGTACTCATGTTTGCCCTAACTGTCATGTTGAAATATGTCGTGATACTAACGCAGCACGAAATATCTTGAGCCGTGGATTAGAAATAATAGGTGTTGAGTGGAATCAAGGTACTGAAGGGCATTCAGAAACCTCCTAGTAATAGGGAACGCTTTGGGAGATAACGGCCTCTGCTAATGATGGGCAACTTGATTGAGTAAGCTGTGTCGATGAGCAAAGAATCACTTTTTGTGAGAATCACCGCACCTTTAGGTCGGGGAGTATGTCAAAGGGTTACAGATAATATTATGGGTTTAAATATCAAAGCTGCCAAGGAAGCGATCGCCAAGCGCTACGTCGGGAGTATTTCTTTATCTGACTTTCAGCATCCAGAGTTATTAGAGATTGCTCTAACTCATCCAAATCATATTTACGATGGGACGAATATTATTAGGCCGGAACAAAAACAAAGAGCATTAGAGCATCAAGGTTTGGCTAATTTAGGTTATGTAGTTTTTTGTAGGATTGTTAGTAACTATTTATCAGATAATTTTTCTTATTTAGGTGGAGCAACTATTACTATTATTGAAAGTGATATTGTGAGCAGAAAAATGGTTGCTGAGTTTGCTAAGGAGTTAAATTTGAAGCAGTTTTCTCTATTGGGAAAAAGTTATAAATGGAAGCATAAAAGTGAGCAGAATAAAATTTTAGCTCAAATGTTTGAGGCTTTAGTAGGGGCAATTTTTTTGGAGTTTGACCGAGATTTAGCTCTGACTTATGATTGGTTAGTTGAAAGTTTTATTGCTCAAGCGGTTGATCGGGTTTTAATTACTGCATTTAAAGATGATAATTCTGATTTAGAAACAGATTTTCAGTTGATAGATTGGATTGAGGCTTTAAAATTACCTTTATTAAATCAAAATAATTTATATAGAAATAAAGAATTCTTTGTTTGAATGTTTTGAATAGGAAGTAGGTTCAATAATTGATAATTGATAATTGATAATTACTTCTCTCTCAAAGGAAGAGGATTGAATAAAAGGAAAATCTTTTCTTGTTTCTCTTTTAAAGGAGAAGATTTAAACCTTAATTATTCGGTAAAAAGTATAGTAGGTAGGCAAAACTACTTCAGTTATCAAAAATAATGTATTTTTCAATGCACTTTGTTGAAGGAAGCAATCTCTATGAATTTGGGATTGCTTTCCGACCTTTGTAATGACAATTTTTTAAGGGAATTTCATATTAAATAAAAGTCAAATTAATCATCAGATTTCCAACTTAATTCAACGCGACTTTTACTTTCAATTTCATCTAGAATATCCGCAGGAATATTTCTGACTTTTTTGACTGTAGCACTTACAGTATTCACAAAACTTTTTTCTCCTTTTTGGCTATAAGTTTTAATTTCCATCAAGTCTTTTTCGTTATCAAGGATAAGATGACTTCCTAAAACAGAGTATCCATCTTGTTCAATTATTGTGTGGATATTTTTAATATCTTCCTCCAGCAAATCCCAATTTAAAGTTTCCTTCTCAATACTATTAAAGCTGTCAATATAGACAAAGTTTTCCTGCCATGCTTGTGATATTTTTTCCCCTGCATTTTTAACAGTCTTAAATAATTTACCAAACTTGTCTGCTAGATTTTCTTCTTCTGTCATTTTAATTTTATCTATAATTGTCAAGTAAGAATTGTTGATTTGTTTGAGGATAACTTCTAGTTATTTTTGAGAAATATCCTTGTCTGAAAAAAGCTTTATTAATTGTCTTACTAGAAAAGTTGGCTCCCTTGCTATTAAAGTCAGTTGTTAATTTAAACACTGTCCTATATGAGAGAGTCTTGTTGCTGAAGTCCGCAGTTCCTCCGGAGGAGGCTAACTGACAGGTAATAGCTGTTTGTGCAGCATTCCGCAGGAAATGCTTACTAGCAATTTAGGTAAATGGTCTATTAGAAGCGGATTGAATATTAATTGATTTATGAATAGTACGGAAGTCTTAGAATTAGTAGATAATTTAGTCTTTGCTAAAACCGGAAAACATTTAGAATATTTACAAAAAAATGTATTAAAAGGTGCTATAGAGAGTAAGACATATTCAGATATTGCTAAGGATAGTGGTTTTAGTGAAAGTCATGTTAAAAATGTCGGGCAAGAATTATGGAATCTTCTCTCATTAATATTAGGTGAAAAAATTAGCAAGACTAATTTTAAAGGTATTTGTGAAAAGATAAAAAACCAGAATTTTTCATCACCTATTATTTCAGGATATTGTCATACTAATCTCACAGCTAATAATATTAATATTTTTCCAGATAGAGAGCGATCGCCTACTTCTGTGGAAAATTCCCAAGAATCTAAAAATCAACCACAACTAGATTTAGCTGAAGCAACTGAAATGACATAGACAGGATTATTTCATAGCAGCTATTTTTCCAAATGCTATAACAAGATTTTGTCTTAAAACTGACCGTAAAAATGGGATTGAGATGACAAAAATCCTACAGTTTTTTCTCTTTCCCTTTTACTTTTTCCTTATTACACCTTTGTGAAAAAAGAATGTTATAAATAATAAGAGCAATCAAAAGAATTGACAGGAGATATCCCTTTAACTAAAAAGATGATTTACGAGATCAAAAATGGTATAAAAGCTATTCCCATAGGACTCCTGACTCCTGACTTCCCCTCCCAGGAGGGGAGGGGTTAGGGGTGGGTTGACTCCTAAGAAATAACCTAGTCATTTGTAGCAAAAATTTATCAAATTGGTATTAGATAAAATAATGGATAAAGATATAAAATTACATTTTTTTTGTGGAAAAATGGCTGCTGGAAAATCCACTTTAGCAAAACATTTATCAGAGAAACACAATGCTATTCTTTTAGAAGAAGACAATTGGCTTTCCCAACTTTATCCAGAAGAAATAACCGATATTTTTGGGTATATAAAATATTCGAGTCGTCTGAAAAATATAATGTCAGAACATATTAAGTTACTACTTTCTCATGGTATATCTGTAGTGCTAGATTTTCCCGGAAATACCCCAGCTCAACGTAATTGGTTTCGTGCTATTTTTGAGCAGGTAAATGTGTCACATATTCTTCACTTCATTGATGCGAGTGATGAAATTTGTAAGCGTCAACTGAAAGAAAGAAGCAAAGATAAATCGAATGGAGAACCATTTACTTCAGAAGAAGAATTTGACGCTATTACTAAATATTTTCAGCCTCCATTAGAAAGTGAAGGATTTAATTTAATTAGGTACGAACGAAAAAATATTTAGGGTTTGCTGAAAAAGTCTTTTAGTAGGAGTAGGAGACAGGAGACAGGAGACAGGAGAAATGGGAATGAGCAAGGAGGTAGGAGTAAGAACTCTCAGAATAATTTTTCTGCCCAACTATGCGCCTAAAATACGCTCCTTTTTGAGCGTTTTAGACTGAAATAGACGCACTTTTTTCGACCTCAAAAAAGCGAAAGTCTTTATCTGTCAATGCTTTTAGATTTAATCAGCAAGCCCTATTTAAAAATTAGCTCAAGCTGAAAATTAAGGGTGCATTTCAATTTTGAATAAAGCCATAAATCTTTTGCTTTTAGGCAACAGGGAACAGGCAACAGGGAATATATAGGAAAAAAAGTATTTTTGCAAATATTTGAGAGTAAGCATTCAGGTGTAGGGGTTGACAAAAAGGAAAGGTCTGTATTACTGATAAGAAATGAAATTTAAGCCACCAGATATCTCAAAAGACCGAAAAGATTTAGAGCTACTGTCCAAAGAAGCTCTGGCAAAACTGGTTTGGCAACAGCAACGCCTCATAGAAAAACTGATTAAATTAGTCTCAGACTTCATACATAGTTTTATATTTCCTCAGTTCGGCATTATATTCTCTTAGTAATTTGTTTCTATTTGTGGCTGATAGTTGAAAAGATTTAGATAAACCGAGTTCTGCTTGATGCCGAATTTCAGGAACAGTACTTTCCTTTATTAAGACTTGATATTTTTCTTTCGCAATGTCTCTATTACCCTGAAGATCGTGAGACTGAGCAAGACGCAAGACAGATAATTGCTGGATACTAATATTATAGTTTATAAATTTTAATGACTCATCTAGCTCAGAAAGTATTTCAAGTTTTTTAATAGCATTGGCTATATGATTAAGACGAATTTCTAGACAGGCGTTCAGATATAAAACAGTATTTTCAATAACTTCGTCATTCTGATGCTCCACTTCTAGCCATTTAAGAATCTGATAAGGTTTTTTTAACTTATTAGGAATAGATAATGCTTCATCAGTATGATCGATACTAGAAGGAGTCTGAGTTTGATTTATTTGTTTTCGAGATGCTTTTTTCTTGGTAATGGAATGCAGTATCTGTCTGAGACTAGTATCCAATACTTTCCTACCAATTATTTTCACAAAGTCTTTGTTTTGCTTAGGAGGTATCTTATTTTGGCTAGGAGGAGGTAGTTGTGGTAACTCGAAAGCTAGATCCATAGCTCCTAACCAAGCACTAACATAATCTACATAAGCTCTTAGTGAACCTTCTGAGAGTGGAAAGTCGCTAATGAATGGTAAGAGGGCCTTCTTTTTCTTCAGGAAAGTTACACCTCCTATGTCAGAGATTAAGTCATAGGCACCTGTTTGAATAGCTGCCTGAACTTGTAAACTTGGCCCTAAGAAAAAGCCTGCAGTATCATCAAGAGCGACAATTCCACCTGGCATTATAAAGGTATCCCACACCATCAAATCAGCATAGGCATGTGCTTTACCATGGTGTCCATCAATATAAATAAAGGAAATTGGTTGATTCCATTTCTCTGCCGCAGCTAAACTGGGTTTTTTGATGACGTTAATATAATCAGATACTCCAAATAATGCTAAATAATCTCTAAAACCAGGCTGAAACATGATATCTATTGCTGCCATCTGTGGCATCTTATTCTCATGCCTATTCTTCTTTAGAGCAGATGCAATACATACGGTTGATTTTCCTGAAAAACTACCAATCTCCACAACAAAGCCGTTTGGATTTGCTAATGAAGCACACCTATAAAGTTCTTCTGCTGTTGATGGTAATAGCCATCCAGGAATCTCTTGCCATGCTTGATTTTCCTCGGTAGAGAAAAAGCTTAGTTTTGTTTCTTCCACTTTTTACCTCCTCAAAGCTATTTGATTTGTTACTTTACGATTCATTAAGCGACACACTGTCAGCTACTACACTACAGTATAAACTATTACCATTATAGCAGCTACTTGGTTTGGTATCTCACCAATAAATTGGGTCTGCTGAAAAAAATTGGTTGGTGGGGGTAGGACATGGGGACAAGTCGATTGGGGGGAACAGGCAACGGTTTGGGCCATTTTATCTGAAGAAATTTTCTTGAATTTCAGCAGAAAATTTCAGTAAATTGATGCCAATAAGAGCAATAGAATCACAATATTTACTCATTAAAATTATGATTGGATCGTTTGTACCTTATCAACTTGCAGTATGGTATATATTCATTTTTTCTAAAAGGCAATAGTCAATAAAGGAGATAAAATCTAAACAATTCTTAGTTTAATATTTTATTTATATTGTCTTGATAAATCAGCTATTTTTTCTACTTTAAAAAGTTACAACACTCCTAATAGACTTACCCTCGTGCATCAAATCAAAAGCTTCATTAATTCTTTCTACTGGCATAACATGAGTAATCAAATCATTAATATTAATCTTTCCTTCCATATACCAATCAACAATTTTCGGCACATCTGTACGACCCCTCGCACCTCCAAAAGCTGTACCTTTCCACACCCTTCCTGTTACTAACTGAAACGGACGAGTACTAATTTCTTGTCCCGCACCAGCTACACCAATAATTACACTAACACCCCAACCTTTATGACAAGATTCTAAAGCTTGACGCATCACATTAACATTACCAATATATTCAAAAGTATAGTCAGCACCACCTTTTGTTAAATCAACTAAATAAGGAACTAAATCACCTTCTACTTCCCTAGAATTAACAAAATGTGTCATGCCAAATTTTTCCGCTAATTCACGTTTACTAGAATTAATATCCACCCCAACAATCATATCAGCACCCACCATTCTGGCACCTTGAATTACATTTAAACCAATGCCACCTAAACCAAATACAATTACTTTTGCACCAGCTTCAACTTTTGCTGTATTAATAACAGCTCCAATGCCAGTTGTTACTCCACAACCGATATAACAAACTTTATCAAAAGGAGCATCTTTGCGAATTTTTGCTACGTAAATTTCAGGTAATACTGTATAGTTTGCAAAGGTTGAAGTACCCATATAATGATGAATCATTTCACCATTTAATGAGAATCTACTTGTACCATTTGGCATTACACCACGACCTTGAGTAGTACGAATTGCTTGACATAAATTGGTTTTCATGCTTAGACAATACTCACACTGACGACATTCTGGGGTGTTAAACTAAGCCAGTTTTTGGGCTTTCTAAATTAACGGTTTCTATACTTAATGGTTTACGAGCTTCAAAAGCTACTGCTGCTTTAATTTCCATTTTGTGATTGTCCTAAAAATGAGATTATTCAAATAATAAGTGGTAATAGTTTATGTCAATAATGAATAATTAACAATTAATAATTAATAATTACCTCTTTTTGTCAAGAAAAAGAGCGATCGCTTTTCCAACTTATCTAAAATTTTAGAAATGATTGGTTTTCCAGTTAGTAATTAATATTATTTGTAAGGTAGGTGTTATTTTATAATACAGCGGATTCCACTTCAGTGAGGTACACCCACATGAGCAAGATGCTCGCACTGAGAAGATTTAATTATGAATATTTGTACTTCAGATACTTGTAATTTGCTGTATAATCAGGAGTTACGCAGACAAACTCAGAGTAAGTATTTCCTCCGGAATGCTGCACAAACAGCCATCAGCTATTAGCTATCAGCTACTAATGGGAGAAAAATAAGAGGAAGAGGTAAAAGCAATTTCTCAATTGAGAGAGAATTAAAAGTTACTGCCAAATTAAGGTCTTTAACCTTAGAAATAATTATCCATTATTTGCGATATAGCTGACTGCTAAGAGCTGAATGCTTATAATTGAGAAACCAAGTTTCTTGATTCCTTTTAGCCAATCCTCTTATTTAATAAGAAGAGGTAATTATTAATTATTAATTATTAATTGTTAATTATTGAAAAATGTCTGACAGTAAATTTAATTTAGATGAACTACTAACAAATTTTAATCTAAATTTAGTCGAATTTCGGGGTGAATTCAACAATTTACCAGAAGTTGTACCTAGTAAAATATTACAAGAACTTTTCCAAGATTATATACCTTTAGCAGTTGCTATTGGTTCAGAAAAAGCACGTTCTGAGTTAATTGTTGCACCAATATTAGTAGAAGTAAAGAAACAACTAAATAATCAAATTAGCATTTTTTCAGGAATAGAATTTAACGTTAATTCCGACCAAGGTTTAAATGGTTTTTGTGATTTTATTATTAGTCGTTCTACCAGACAACTTGTGATTGAAGCGCCAGTTTTTGCTTTGGTAGAAGCCAAAAACGATAATCTGAAATCTGGTTTTTCTCAATGTATTGCAGAGATGCTAGCTGCTCAAATTTTTAATCAAAGAAAAGGCAACAATATTAATAAAATTTATGGTGTTGTGACAACGGGAACAGTTTGGCAATTTTTAGAGCTAGAGTCCGAAACTATAACTGTAGATTTGGAGGAATATTCTATCAATAATTTATCGAAAATTTTCGGTATTTTAATTAGTTTGCTTAGAGTCTAGTAGCTTTATTAATGGATAATTGATAATGGATAATTGATAATTACCTTTCCCTTTTAAGGAGAGGATTGATCCTTAAGGAAAAAATTTATTCTCTTGGTCTCATGGATATGGTGCAGGTTTCGGAGCCATCCCACCCTTCGGGAAGCTCCGCTAACGACCGCTTTTTCCCCCTTGAAAGGGGAGGCTAATAAAGCTGAATTATTTAATTATTTAATTATTTAATTATTCGGTAACGCATCGAAATATTTGGGATAGTAATATAGCAATCAGGAATCAGATGTGAGAATTGAGATTTTCCTTTAAAGCATAGAATATAGTAGTTTTCTTATTCTTATATATTCGTTTTTTCCCTCCATACCTATTCCCTATTCCCTCTATACCTCAAACAAAAGTCTCCAATATCTCACAACTCAAATCATATTGCTATATTTGGGATAGTAATATTTGGGATAGTATAAATATTTGGAATAGACGGTGCGTTAGATTTCATTTTTTCTGACGGAATGCTCCGCAAATATATCGGCTATGATCCGAAAATGCACCCTACTGAACTTGAGAACTAGAGGTGGCGATCGCCTCTCAACAGGTTTTTCTGTTACAGTTAGGATGAATATATTTATTGTAGAAATAATCGAAAATTATGAAAATTGCAATTGCTCAACTTAACCCTATTATTGGTGATATTACAGGCAATGCCAAATTAATTTTAGAAGCTGCACAAAAAGCTGAAAATTTAGATGCCAAATTGATGATTACTTCAGAATTATCTCTAATAGGTTATCCACCACGAGATTTATTAATTTATCCTAGTTTAATTGAAGCTGCTGCTGCAGAGTTAGAAGAGTTAGCCAAAAATTTACCATCAGAAATAGCCGTTTTAGTGGGAACTGTAACTTTTAATTCTCAAGGTAATGAAACAGGAGGAAAATCATTATTTAATACTGCTGCTTTATTAGGTAATGGAAAAGTTAAACAAATCTTTCATAAAAGGCTTTTGCCTACTTATGATGTATTTGATGAGCAACGATATTTTGAACCTGGTAAAACTAGCGATTTTTTCATGTTAGAAATTTATGGAAAAAGCTCAGAATCTTTAGCTAAAATTGGCGTGACTATTTGCGAAGATTTATGGAATGATGCTGAATTTTGGGGAAGGCGAAATTATGCTTGTGACCCAATGAAAGAATTAGCAGAAAATCAAGTTGATTTTGTCGTAAATATGTCTGCTTCTCCATATCGAGTAGGAAAGCAAAAATTACGAGAGGCAATGTTAGAACATAGTACGAATCGTTATCAAATACCAATTATTTATGTTAATCAGGTAGGCGGTAATGACGATTTGATTTTTGATGGTTGTAGTGTGGTTTTTAATAAGATTGGTAATGCAATCTATCGTGCTAGTGCTTTTGAAGAAAATTTGGCAGTTGTTGAATTTAATCCAGCAAAAAAAGACTTGATTGTGACTAATTTTGAAAGTCTATATTTAGCAGAAAGTGAGGATAAAGAAATTTGGTCTGCTTTGGTGTTAGGGGTAAAAGATTATCTGCGTAAATGTGGTTTTTCTAAAGTTGTTCTTGGTTTAAGTGGGGGAATAGATTCGGCTTTAGTTGCAGCGATCGCTACTGCTGCTTTAGGTAAAGAAAATGTTTTTACTATTTTGATGCCTTCTCCTTATAGTTCCGATCATTCTGTTAAAGATGCTTTGGAATTAGCGGAAAATTTGGGTATTGCTAAACAAGTTATTCCTATTGGAGATTTAATGAAAAGTTATGACAATAGTTTGCAAGATTTATTTGCGGGTACAAATTTTGGCATTGCTGAAGAAAATATTCAATCTCGGATTCGTGGCAATTTATTAATGGCAATTTCTAATAAGTTTGGTCATTTGCTTTTATCCACGGGTAATAAGTCAGAAATGGCGGTCGGTTATTGCACTCTTTATGGTGATATGAATGGTGGATTAGCAGTAATTTCTGATGTGCCGAAAACTCGTGTTTATTCTCTGTGTCGGTGGTTGAATCAACAGGCAGTTAATAATAATCAAAATTTCTATGGAGCCAAAAATTTACTAATTACTGAACAGCAAAATATTATTCCAGAAAATATTCTGACTAAAGCTCCTAGTGCTGAGTTGAAAGAAGGTCAAAAAGATGAGGACTCTTTACCATCTTATGAAGTTTTGGATGATATTTTATACCGCTTAGTAGAAAAGTGTGAGTCTTTGGCAGAAATTATTGCAGCAGGACATGATTCTGAGGTAGTAAATAAGGTTATAAAGTTAGTGATGCGGGCAGAATTTAAACGTAGACAAGCACCCCCTGGGTTGAAAATTAGTGATCGAGCTTTTGGCACTGGTTGGCGGATGCCTATTGCTAAGAAAAGTCATTTGTAGATTTGAGGTTGTCAGTTTTCAACTTTGCCTAAAAGTTAATCTCTGCTCTGACAAATAGCTGCTAAAATGCAATGAAAAAGTTATAGTCATTCTTGTTGACTAACTAACTCATTCTGAACGCCACCAGGAAACACAGGAGATGGCTATCCATCTCAACCCTCAAATATTGGAAAATTCATTTGGCTATAAAGTTAATCTCTACTCTGACAAATAACTGGTAAAATGCCATGAAAAAGTTATAGTTATCTTGATTGAGAACAGAAATCATTCTGAACGCCACCAGAAAACAAGACTCAAGAGATGGCTATCCATCTCAACCCTCAAATATTGGAAAATTCATTTGGCTAAAAGTTAATCTCTACTCTGACAAATAGCTGGTAAAATGCCATGAAAAAGTTATAGTTATCTTGATTGAGCTCAAAAATCATTCTGAACGCTACCAGAAAACAAGACTCTGGAGATGGCTATCCATCTCAACCCTCAAATATTGGAAAACTCATTTGGCTAAAAGTTAATCTCTACTCTGACAAATAGCTGGTAAAATGCCATGAAAAAGTTATAGTTATCTTGATTGAGCTCAAAAATCATTCTGAACGCTACCAGAAAACAAGACTCTGGAGATGGCTATCCATCTCAACCCTCAAATATAAGGTTAGTTTGTTATCTTTTTCTTGACTGCGGAATGTCGCATAAACATAATTTTGAATTCTCCTTCTAAGATAATAAGTTAATAGCTGAATGCTGAATGCTGAGTGCTAAACGCTTATTAACTAAGACCAAACTCGCGGAGAACAACTAGGTCTTCTTAAATAAAAAATACGGAGATAATGCCAAACCAAATTAAACCAATTTTTCACATTAATTATTGACTTCCCACAATAGCGACAAATCATCCCTTTAGGAATACGAGTAACACCTGTTTCACCAGACATATCAATACCTAAACTTTGCCACAAACCACGAACTTTTGTAACTACCTCTGACGTAACAGGTTGCCCAACAAAAATGAAACTTCCAACTACAGAATTATCGGCTAAACCCAAGATACTATTAACCATTTCCGACCCACCTTTTAAGCATTGTCTATCTATCCAGATCGGATAATTTTCTTGCCAAACCTCAGTATACGAACGCCAATTTCCTGTTAAAAATTTCTCTCCTCTAGCACTTCTGCCAAATCTAATAATTTCCCAACTCATCCAACTTGCTTCTACTCCTAAATGTACTTTTAAATCTTGCCGATACTCAGCACCATTAAAAAGTATTGTTGGTTGAGGGAACCATTCTAAACAAGACTCACTATCAAGTTTAATACTAATATTTTGTTGAGCAAACTGACCATTACTACGATAAATTTTACTAGCAGCAGCAGTAGTAATTAAAGCATGGGTAGTTGGTTGTAATTCGATATTAATAGAAAGGCGATCGCCTCCAACAACACCACCAGCAGTATGTAAAATTACACTATGACAAACTTCATTTCCTTCTGGATAAAAAGGTCTTTGTATTTTTAATGGTGCTTGATTTTTACTTGCCAGAATTTGAGTATGATTGTTTTGCTTGCCATAAATTAAATTCAGACTACCGTGCCATTCTTTAGTCATAATTAGGATTTTTTTTAGAGACTTTTTATATAGGAGAAGGAAGAAGAAATAAGAAAGAAGGAAGAAGGAAAAATCTTACGTTGTCTGAGTTTTAAGCTTTTGATTTGTCCGCTCCCTTTCCTTCGACTGCTATATCCATAAATATAGAGAGAATATTCTCATCATTATTGTGGGATAGTCAATTTTAGTTCTTGTGGAAAAATGTGGCTTAGTGTCATACCCAACTCGAAATAATTCAAGCAAAATTTTGACTTGAAAAATTTACTTCAGTCAAAGGTCTTTGTATTTTTAATGGTGCTTGATTTTTACTTGCCAGAATTTGAGTATGATTGTTTTGCTTGCCATAAATTAAATTCAGACTACCGTGCCATTCTTTAGTCATAATTAGGATTTTTTAGAGACTTTTTATATAATTGATATAGTAATTTCAAATAAGAATGAAGCACTTTTTCCGCTGAAAGTATTCCAAGGCAATAAATGCTTGTATCAATCTAAACTGAAATGACTGTAACTCCAAAATTACTGTTAAGTTTTCTAGTGAGCTTTTCTTACCCTATTACCAATTATTTAGGGTTTGCTGAAAAAGTATTTTTGTAGGAGTCAGGAGTTAAGGGGAATGTAGATTTAAACGAATAAGTAGGAAAAATAATTTTCAGATATTTTTTAGCCCTTGTTTGCTCAAAGTCCTCACATTTTACAGCACTTTTTAAGATGGTGAGGTACAGTTCAACATTTATCTCTCTTTCCTACTCCCTATTCCCTATTCCCTTCTCCACTAACTTGTACTAATATATTTCGTTTTCTAGGTCCGTCTAATTCAAAAAATAATACTGACTGCCAAGTCCCTAAAGCTAATTTTCCATCCACAATAGGAATAACTTCACTATTATTTAAAGTCATTGCCATAAGATGAGAATGAGCATTAATAGGTTCATCGGGAGGAACATCTCGCAGGTGCAAATCATTATGGAGATATTTGTCAGATTCTGGCGCTAACTTTCTCAGATATACTTTTAGGTCTGTTATTAATCTTTCCTCATTTTCATTAATAGCTAAAGCTGTAGTTGTGTGTCGAGAAAATACAATTACTTGCCCATTTTTTATACCACTAGCATTTAAAACATCAATAATTTGAGGAGTAAGATTGTATATTTCTATTCCTGGAGCAGTTTCTATTTCTAGAAATTCATTTTTAATCGACATAGCAATGTCTTACCGAATAATTAAGTTTAAAGCTTCTCCTTTAAAGGAGAAAAGCGGTCGTTTGCGGAGCATTCCGTAGGATGGGATGGCGAGGAAACCTCGCTATATCCAATCTACCAAGAGAAGAAAAATTTTCCTTTTAGTTAATCCTATCCGTTTTCAAGGAGAGGTAATTAGGGTTTGCTTATGGAAGTCTTTTAGTAGAGGTAGGAGACAGGAGACAGGAGACAGGAGACAGGAGAAATGGGAATTTACAGGAGGTAGGAGCGGGCGTTTTGTCACTTAATTTTTATGCCCAAATCTTGACCAAAATCCGCTCCTAATTGAAGAATTACCACTTAAAACCTCAAACTTTTTGATACTTAAAAAGGCACTTACCTTTATCTATAAAGATTTTTAGATTTAATCAGTAGAGCAATAATTATTAATTATTAATTATTAATTATTAATTATTAATTGTCTAAATTATCTATAGTAATAGTAGAAAAAATTAGTCAACTAAACTCGTTTCTTCAGTTGTAATAGAAATTTTTCCTACAGCATGACCCATTTCACTATAAGCATGAGCTTCTGCTATTTCTTCTAATTTATATGTACGGCCAATAATTGATTTAACTAATCCATCTTCAATGAATTCTCGCAGAGCATTTAAGTCACGGGGGTTTGGTTGGGCAAGAATTAATTTAGATTTTTTACCAGGCACAAATAAGCTTAAGAAAGTAGGAGGTAAATTGTCTACAGTTGGCAGAGTAGATATATAAATTCCTTCTGGTTTCAAGACATTTTCACAACTAGAAAAAGTTTCTTTAGCCACAGCATCAAAAATAATATCGTACTGCTCTAATTCTTTAGTAAAATCAATTTGATTATAGTCAATAACCCGACTTGCTCCTAAACTTTCTACTAGGGTAATATTGTTACTACTACAAACACCTATTACTTCAGCTTTCATTGCTTTGGCAATTTGTACGGCAAAGATACCAACTCCACCAGAAGCACCATTAATTAATACTTTTTGTCCTGGTCTAATTTGACCTAAATCAAGTAATCCTTGAAAAGCTGTTAAACCTGCAACTGGAACTGTTGCTGCTTGAGAATGAGTCATATTTTTTGGTTTTAATGCCGCAGTATTTGCAGGTAAAGCAATATATTCAGCATAAGCACCTCCTGTTAATGGATTAATAAATGTATAAATTTCATCTCCTGGTTCAAAATTTTCTACTTGTTCTCCTACTTCTAATACGACTCCAGATAAGTCAGAACCTAAAATAATAGGAAAGTTAAAACCTGATAATAATTGTAGTTGCCCTTGTCGAATTTTCCAATCGACAGGATTAACGCTTGTAGCGTGAATTTTTACTAATAATTGATTGGGTGTAATTTGAGGTTGGTTAATATCTGAATATTCTAAGACATCTATAGAACCATAACGATTAATAGTGACTGCTTTCATAGAGTTTTTCTGTAAAATTAGGACTTTAATTAGAATACCAATAATTTCCTTGTTTCGCAAGGTACGTTCAACAATTAATAATTAATAATTAATAATTAATAATGACCTCTTCTTTTCAAGGAAAGGATTGACTAAAAGGAAAATTTTTTCTTCTCTTGGTCGATTGGATATGGCGAGGAGACATCGCCATCCCACCCTACGGGAAGCTGCGCTAACAACCGCTTTTTTATCCTTTAAAGGAGAGGCTTTAAGCCTTAATTATTCGGTAATAAGGAAGAATTGAAATTTGCAGATGGAAGAATAAATAAAAGGAAATAATGATAGATATAGGTAGAAGATTGGATTTTATAGCAACTCATTATATCCATCAGTTGATAATTCGCTGTTTGTATAATTATAGTCATTTCAGTTGAGATTTATAAAAGTTTTTATTCCCTATAAATACATTCAGCAAAAACAGTGTTTCATTGTTATATTAAATTACTACATTTGTGAAAATTGCCATAATTGACTTCAGATTTTGTAGCCAGAGTAAAGAAGTAAAAAGGAAGAATAAATCAAGGAAAATAATCATATATATAGAAAATTCGCTGTTTGTATAATTATAGTCATTTCAGTTGAGATTTATAAAAGTTTTTATTCCCTATAAATACATTTAGCCTCAACAGTATTTCATTCTTATTTGAAATTACTATATTTGTGAAAATTGCCATAATTTACTTCAGATGAAAAATCTGATATTTTTGATTTCTCCTTTTTTTATAGCAGGGAATAGTGGAAAAAATATTTCCCCTTATTCAGCTTATCATCCACACAATTCCTAACCAAATACGGTTTCCTGCGGAATGCTGCGCAAACAGATAAGACCAAAACTCATAAAGTCTCGAACCATGAGAGTAGCTCTTCAGATAACAGAACTGCCAAAAAAAATCCTTAATTAGGGTTTGCGCTCAAAAGTCTTTTAGTAGGGAAGGGATAGGAGACAGGAGACAACCCACCCCTAACCCCTCCCCCTCCCCCTCCCAGGAGGGGAAGACAGGATAAATGCCAATGAGCGAGGAGGTAAGAGCTAAGTTTTGTCCCAAGATTGTTCTGCCCAACTATGAGCCTAAAATACGCTCCTTTTTGAGCGTGAAGAGCTGAAACAGGCGCACTTTTTTCGTTCCCAAAAAGGCTAAAGTTTTTATATGTCAATGATTTTAAATTTAAATAGACATCTCCGATCATAAAAAATAAAATTAATTATCCTACAGAAATTATTAATTCTTTCCACCTACTCCCTACTACCTACTTCCTCTTTTATAGAGATGTCTAACATAAGATTGGAAATAAAATTTTAATTGATATTATTGCTTGTTTAATCATCAAAACATCATCCGACTAGAGTAGCTCTTCAGATGACAGAACTGCCAAAAAAAATCCTTAATTGAACCTAATTGAGTCCTAATCTACCTGTCTATTGCTATATTTCATAAATAGACATCTCCGATCATAAAAAATTAAATTAATTATCATACAGAAATTATTCATTATTTCCACCTACTCCCTATTACCTACTTCCTCTTTTCTGAAGATGTCTAATATAAGATTAGAAATAAAATTTCAATTGAAATTATCATTTTATTTTGGGTTTAATATCCCACGGTCTACAGGGTTCTGACAATTGGTTAGGGTTTGAGTCCCCATCCATTTTTTCTTCCTTCTTCCTTCTTCCTTCTTCAATGGTTGTTTAATCATCAAAAAATTATCCGACAAACGACAAGAGAAGCTAAAATTCCTGCTACATCAGCACATAAAGCGGCAGGTAAAGCATATCTAGTTTTTTTAATTCCGACACTACCAAAATAAACAGCCAATACATAAAAAGTAGTCTCAGTAGAACCCTGCATAGTTGATACTAAATAAGAAAGAAAACTATTGGGTTCATTTGTGACTATTTCCGACATAATACCAAAAGCACCACTACCAGATAAAGGTCTAATCAACGCCATAGGTAGTGCTTCAGTCGGCATTCCAATTAAATTAGTTATAGGCGATAAAATTACAGCCAAAATATCTAGAGCGCCACTAGCTCTAAACATTCCAATAGCGACAAAAATTGCCACCATAAAAGGAATTATTCTGACGGCAACTTCAAATCCTGCTTTTGCTCCTTCCGTCATTTTTTCATAAACTTTAACTCCTCGAAAATAGCCAAAAAGTAGAAAGGAACAAATTAATATTGGCAATAACCAATTAGACAAACTCTCTAGAAAAGCAAAACTAAAAATATAGGTTATGCCTTTGAGATTTAAGCGATAAATTACCGCACCAAAAAAAGCACCGATTAAACTAGCAAAAATTAATTTTCCAATTTTGTTAGGTGGAGTTAATTCAGATTTGTTTGTCTCGCCTTCTAATAAATCATTCCGGTCTAAATATGCTGACGAAATAGGTTGATTTAAACTAGGCATAGATTGCCGACGTGCAAAAAACTTTGCTGCTAAAATAGCCGTAATTGTAGAAAAACAAGTAGCAAAAATTGTAGGTAAAATAACATCTCCAGGGTTATTAACACCAGCACTAGCTCGAACAGTTATTACACTAATAGGAATAATCGTAACTGAAGAAGTATTAATAGCTAAAAATAAACACATAGCATCTGTAGCAGTTCCCTTTTCCGGGTTTAATTTATCCATTTCTACCATCGCTTTTAAACCCATTGGTGTCGCAGCATTTCCTAACCCTAAAGCATTAGCAGCTATATTCAAAATAATGGCAGACATTGCAGAGTGAGATGCAGGTATATCGGGAAAAAGTTTCACCATTATAGGACGAATTAAACGAGCAATTACAATCATTCCTCCTGCTGTTTCAACTACTTGAATTATGCCTAACCATAATGCCATACTACCAATTAATCCGATGGCTAAAGTAACAGCATTTTTTACAGATTCAAATGATGCTTCAGTTATTTCTGTCATCCTACCATTATATGCTGCTATAACTGTAGCTGAAACTATCATAAATAGCCAAATATTATTAATTGGTGATACTTGTTGTTTATTCATTTATAGCAGGGAATAGGGAATAGAATAGAAGTAAGCATTCAGCCGTCAGCTATCAGCTATTTCTTTTAGTAGGTAATAAAAGTTTTATTAATTGAGAAACGAAAAATCTGACTACAAAAGTTAACTCCAAAGTCTATATTCATTTAAACTCTGTCCTTAAGCACAGGGTCTTATTGCTGATAGATGACAGCTAATAGCTGTTTGCGCAGCAGTCCGCAGGAAATGCTTACGAATAGAAATTAAAGATAGGTATATTTCATTAGTTTAAGAAACGCTATAAACTCTAACTTTACCGAATAATTAAGGTTTAAAGCCTCTCCTTTATTTAAAGGGGAAACAAGACAAAATTTTCATTATTAGTCAATCCTATCCGTTTTAAAGGAGAGGTAATTGTTAATTATTAATTATTAATTATTAATTGTTGAATACTAGCTTTTATCCCAAATAATTAAAGATATAGTAGAAGTAAGAAGTAAGAAGGTATTAGTCATCTAAGATATCGGGAAAAATCGTGCTTTGTCTGAGTTTTAAGCTCTTGATATGTCCACTCCTTTTTCTTCGACTACTATAAAAGATATTAGCTAAATCGAAGTATTACTTAGTAAATAATTATTTTTATAGCAGAAGAAAGAAAGAAGAAGTCCTTTAGTTATTTAGGAGAGAAGAAAAAATCTGAGTTGTCTGAGTTTTAAGCTATATCTGATTCATTATTTTTAGTTTATTTCAATAAATCAATCATTTCAGCTTGCCGATTATTTCTCTCTGCGTTTAGATTAATAATTTTTTCTTGCTGGCTTATGATTCGGTCATATTTAATTTTAGTTGACTCATTTTCTTTTCTAATCCTTTCAAGAGATAATTGGATTTTTTCTAAGCGATCAACAATTAGATTAATACCAAAAATCCATCGGATTACTATCATATAAATAGGTAATAGTAAGAATAACAAAAGTAGAGAAAGAAGAATTTCCATAAAAATAAAACTACGAATTCAGAAAGGTTTAATATTAATACAAAACTTGAAACTAAGAGATAGACAACCTCTCAATAATTAGGCGATGCGTGACAACTCCAGTAGTAGGATGATCAAAATTAAATTAAGATTCTATCTCTACAGCAGAACTATCACATTTTGCAAATATAGTCATTTAACTTTAGATTGAGACAAAGCTTTCTTGTTATGAGGGAATTTCGTAAGCATTTCCTGCGGAATGCGCTCGCATTCAGCTATTAGCGGTCAGCTATAAGCTTTTGAATGAATGAAGCAAGCATTCGTTTAATTTCTACTACATTCTCAACCAGAAATTCATTCGTACTCTGAAGCTTTGATAAAATTGCTTTTTTCTCCTTTAAAGATGATCAAGCTGATAGCTGATAGCTGACTGCTGAATGCTTACGGAGTTTCAGACGAAAAAACGTCTCATTTTTAAGTTAAACTACTATATTTTTTTACAAAAAATCTTCATAATCAATAGACAAATTAGTCTGTAGAACAACAAGTTAGGTTGACAGCATAGATACTGATGTAACCCTACATTATTACTTCACCTAGCCAATCTTACATTACTGAAAAACTGACAGAAACTCAGACTGAAGTTGAAACCCTCAAGGCACAAATTGCACAGATACAGCAACTTCTAACCGGAATGATACCTGGCAGAACACCCCTCCCTTTTAGGAAGAGTTCAAGAATTTATAATTTATAATTTATAATTTATAATTTATAATTTATAATTACCTCTTCTTTAATAGAAGAGGATTGACTAATCATGAAAATTTTTATTTATTATCCCCTTAAAAGGGGAGCCTTTAAAGCACAATATTTCGGTAATAATTAATTATTAATTATTAATTTCTGAACAACGCCTTACTTTTTCAATGTCTCCATCAAAATAAACTCTGCTACTCTTAAATCCACAGGAGTTGTCACCTTAAGATTAGTCTCCTCCCCCGCAACAACCTTTACAGGCAAACCACATTTTTCAAACAAAGCAGCATCATCAGTAACTTCCCAACCCAACTGACGCCCCCTTTCATGACACTCCTTCAATAACTTCACCTCAAAACCTTGAGGTGTCTGAGCAGCCCATAAATTGCGACGATCTGGTGTATCCTGAATTAAACCCGACGAATCAACAACCTTAATCGTGTCCTTAACTGGCACAGCAGCAATTAAACCAGGACACTTTAGAATCTCTTCCGCACACCGATCCAATAGTTCCGGAGTAGCCAAACACCTTGCCCCATCGTGAATTAACACCTGTTCCGCCTCTGGGGGCAAAGCCTGTAAACCCTTATAAACAGACTCCTGACGAGTCGATCCTCCCTCAATCAACTCTATAGACTTATTAGTAGACAAACCAGAAATCATCTTTTGAAAATCTGGAAAATCAACAGGTTGGCCAATAATACCAATCCAATTAATATAACGAGATTTGAAAGCAGCCTCAAGGGTCCAACTGAGCAAAGATTTACCCAATAGAGTCAGCAAAAGCTTGTTCCGTTGGCTTCCCATGCGTCGCCCCATACCAGCAGCAGGAATCAATAAATACATTTAATTTTGTGTTTTAGGTTTCTAATGAATAATTCTGAATAATTCAATATAGTGGTAAAAATTGAATGTCTACTAAAGAAATAACCCCCAATCAGAATCGTAAGATATGGTTGGTATTGTGTTCAACTAATAATTAAGCTAAATTCCTTAAATATGAGAATACTAGCCCTTGTCCCTGGTGGAATTGGCGACCAAATCTTATTCTTTCCTACTCTGGATGACCTGAAAAAATCTTATCCAGAATCTCAAATTGATGTAATTGTAGAACCTCGCTCAAAGGGTGCATACCGAGTCTGTAAGTCCGTACAGGATGTCTTGGCCTATGACTTCAAAGATGCCAATAGTCTCGCTGACTGGGGAAACTTGTTAGGTATTATGCGCGATCGCGAATACGAAGCAGTAATTTCTCTTGGACAACGTTGGACAGTTGGCCTTTTGCTGTGGTTAACAGGAATTCCTCAACGGGTAGGTTATGCAGGTAATGGGGCAATCTTTCTCACGAACCCTATACCCCTGAAAACTGAACAATATGCAGCTCAGATGTACCATGATTTATTGCCAGGAATGGATGTTGTCACACCTTTCCCTGGACTATCTATCAATGTACCTAAAGCAGATATTGATTGGGCAGAAGCTGAACAAAAATTTTTAGGAGTATCGGAAAGTGGGTATGTTCTGATTCATGGCGGTTCTAGCGAACTAGCTCAGATGAAAGGTATTGATAAAATCTACCCTACCAATTATTGGCAGGAGATTATTACAGAACTACAGCAGAAGCAACCTAATTTACCAGTAGTGGTAGTCAAAGGTCCTGAGGATGGAACTTGGGTCAATGAAATTACTCAATTGTGTCCAGATGTCAAAGTAGTGATGCCTGGGGATATAGGTAAATTGGCGGCTATTATCGCTGCTGCTAATTTAATGCTATGTACTGATAGTGCTCCTATGCACTTAGCAGTTGCAGTTGGGACATATACTATTGGTTTATTTGGTCCAACTAACCCTGAAAAATTATTACCCAAGAGCGATCGGGTAATTGCGGTCAAGTCTCCTACTGGTAAAATGAGCGATATTTCACCCCAAGAAGTTTTAAATAAAATTTGGGGTGGAGAAGGGTGAAGAAGCGGTCAGCGGTCAGCATTCAGCAATCAGTAGGATCATTTTTTTAAGGGTAAGCATCTTGTTGTCAGGCAGTCTTTGCTTCACAAAAATTTTCTCTAACCCTAAGTTTTCTGTCTGGGTCGAAGTGGTCTAGCACTCCCATGTGGAATGGGCATCTTGCCCGTTCCTGATATTTTCCCGTTCCTGATATTTTCACCGCAGGCAGGATACCCACCCCACTGATATTCATCCCGCTCCTCAGCAATGCCCAGGTGTTTGACATTTCTCTTTTGTCTGTGGCCTATTTTGGTGGGCGTTCCTTAGCGGATGTTTGGTCCGCAAGGTTGCACCGCTGTAACCTCAACTTCAATTTATTTGCTAACAGAGCATACTGCCATATCTATAGGTATTAATATTCGGTAGTCCTGCATGGTAATGGTGAGGATATATATTTTTTAATTTCCCCATCCCCCCATCCCCCCCATCTCCCCATCTCCCCATCTCCCCATCCCCCCATCTCCCCATCCCCACCACCTAATCTTCTTCTGGAATTGAGCTAAAAAATTCTTCTGCTAAGTCATAACCTAACATTTGAGACATGGACATTAATCTAGATTTGCTAGAAATACCTTGTTGATGTAGCCATTTTCTTAAGACAAAAATTTTTTGCATCAAAAATATTTCTAACGCTTCTGGGTTATATTGGACACCTTCAGTGCGATGAAATTGGTGAGGTACAAGCATAGCAGTATAACGAGCTAATTCACCCTCTTTCCAGTTGAGCAAAAATGGCAACCAAGGATAAAGACTGTCCAAACGAATAAACCATAAACGTACTTCTGGAATTTCTGAAAGTTCTCGTGGGTCTTGGGGGTCGCGATTATAGTTAATAGTAAAATTTAGCTGCTGTTCAGAAGAGGCGATCGCTCCTTCACTCAGCAGTTGAGATATGACACTTTGAACTGGAGATACATCTAAGTTATGGAAGTGTTCGGTATTAAGGGCGATCGTAATTGCCATCTTTATCAGGTATAAATAATTATTAATGTATTTCTATATAACAGAAGGAAGAGGGAAGAGGGAAGAGGGAAGAAGGTGTTTAGTTATCTAGGAGAGAAGGAAAAATTTTGCTTTGTCTGAGTTTTAAGGTTTTGATATTTGGATTAGGAAGCAAGTTGATTCAAATTCCCCTGACAAAGAAATTCTGCCTAGATAGCCTTTTTGATGTTGCTCGGTGGTATGGCAAAAAACGGGATAGTTAGGACTTATGCTGATGATGAACTGAATAATGGGAAAAACATTTCCCGTTATTCCCTACTGCCTATTGTCTGATATAATAACAAGCCTATAATTTTTCTCACAAATAGCAAAACTGACGGTTGATACCTTTCAGTGCTAATTGCTATAGAATAATTTGCAATTGATTTGGAGAAAGGTTGGCGCTGTGAAACAAATTTCCTCATTAGAAGATGCTCTAAATTATTGTAAGGCTAAGGGAATGCGCCTGAGTCGTCAGCGTCGATATATACTAGAAATTTTGTGGCAAGAGAAAAAACATCTATCAGCTAGAGAAATATACCATCGATTAAATCTCCAAGGTAAAGAAATTGGTCATACTTCTGTGTATCAAAATCTTGAATTTCTATCAAAAGAGGGAATTATTGAATGTATTGAACGTGCTGATGGTTGCTTATATGGCCATAAAAGTGAGTCTCACTCTCATATTAACTGCTTAGATACGGGACAAATTATGGATGTTTATGTAGAATTGCCTCAAGAGTTGCTTGAGCAAATAGAAACACAGATAGGAGTTAAAATTACTGATTATCGTATAGACTTTTATGGTCACTACAGCCATAATTTTGGCAGTAGAACGATAAAAGATTAGAAAATAAAAGGTTATTTGACTGAGAAGTATCAGTAAATTAACTCGAATAGACCTAAATCTCATTAGCCATAAAATTAAGTATCATTTATAATCAACATCTACCATATCTGAATCGATCCAAAAAACTAAAAATGCTTTAATTTAAAGCTACTCACCTAAATTATTTTCAGGTTATCCAATAGTCAAGAAAATGCCCAGATAAAATATTAAATAAATTTGCTAAAATCAAGACTTTTGGCTGAAGTTTGGGTGAAATGAACAATTTAGTCAATGTGCTGAAATGTGTAATAACAAGGGTGATAAATGTTTGCTACAAATGACTAGTGCAGCATGGCGGAAATAACTGACCAGTTACAAAATCCTAAAAAATTACAAATCAAAAATGATTGACTTTTAACTTCCGCGTAGCGACACTAGGCTATTTATGAGGAGTCACGCTTGTCAGGAGGACCGAGTCAGAATAATGGCTTCAATAGCAGTTTTTAGACCGGAAATTCTCTTTTTTGTATTTTTTTCAAAGGGAAATCTCTTGTACGCGTCTTTTAATTACACTTGCTTATTTAAACACCTTTTTATTTTTCATGGATGGTATTTAGACATATAGCAATATGATTTTAGTTGTGAGATATTGGAGACTTTTAGGGAGCACCGGAGCTGGGAAGAAAAAAACGAATATAGAATACATAAGAATAAGATAACTACTATATTCTATAGTTCAAAGGAACACCTCAATTCTCACATCTGATTCCTAATTGCTATATGTACAATAAAATTGCATATCTTATATGTTAGTTGGAGCTAATAAACCTTCAATATTTAATAATTATAGGTCAAGCTAAAGCTAAAAGTTAAAATTTTCCTTCGGAGGGATGAAAAATATCCTAGGTAATGAAAAAAGCTAAATACAGTATTAGTTGAAAAAAATATTTTCACCTGCTTAACAGTTAGTACAATTAGCGCAGTAAAATTAACTATGTCATCAAAAAAAATTTCACAACAACAAAAATTGGTGGTTTCCCATAGCTCTTCTAAAAATGGAGAAAATGGCTATGGTAGTACTTCCCTAGTCAAAAAAGAATTAACAGATACTATTACTTCTACCTCACAAACTTTAGATAAAGAACTAAACAATACTTCAGAAGTTAAACCAGAAAAAGATTCCCAAATATCAACAACTGCAAAACCAAATAGAAAACCAAAAAGTTATTGGGGATGGCAACTAATTTGGTGGAGTGTTGCAGCAGGTTTTGGGATAACAGGTGGTGCAGCACTTTTATGGTTACTGGTTAACCCACCCCAACCAAACTGCCAACAAATTTCTCCATTATCAGCAGATGGAGAACGATTATATTGTGCCCACAAAGCTGCTGAGTCCAGAGACCTAAAACAGTTGGAAACAGCTCTAGCTTTAGTAGAAAGTTGGCCAGAAGAACATCCTCTCTATCAACTAGGTCAACAAATGACGGGAGAATGGACAAAATTAATTATCGCCGTTGCTAATCAAAATATTAGAGAGGGTGACTTACAAGCAGCTCTAGATACAGTAGCGAAAATTCCTGAAAGCAGTCCAGCTTATTCTAGGGTAGAAGAGGCAGTCGCAGGTTGGAAAAAACAATGGGCAGAAGGTCAATCTCTTTATGACCAAGCGGAACAAGCCATGAAAGCTATGGACTGGAAAAAAGCCTCCGCTTATTCCCTAGCAATGTCAAAACTAGATAATGTTCACTGGCAAAGTGTTAAGTTTAGAGAAATATTAGAGCGCATGGCCTTAGAAAAAAAAGGTTGGCAAATCTTAAAAGATGCTCGCTATCTAATTTATCGGGAAACAGCAAATGAGTATGGAGAAGCGATCGCTCTAGCTAGAAAAATAGACCCAAACCTTTATATTCGGGACAGAGCTGAGAAAGATATTCAAAAGTGGAGTCGTAGTTTAATCGAAATAGCAACTAGACGTATAGAAGAAAAAGACCTCAAAGGAGCGATCGCGGCCATTGAGTATATTCCTTCTGACTACAAACTGAAAAAAGAGGGCAAAGATTTAATTTTACTAGGCCATGCTAAAGCAGCAACATGGAATCAATCTATGGAAGGGTCTGAAGTTGGTAATATGGTAGCTCTAGCAGAAGGAAAAGCAGCAGCAGCTCAAATTACTTCTAATAGCCCCTATTATCAACAAGCCCAAACTCAAATTCAACAGCTGCAAAAACAGTTAGATGACCTAGCTCATATTCAGCTAGCCAAAGCGATCGCCAGTGTTGGTCAACCTGCAACATTAAAGTTAGCTATAGACCAAGCTAAAATGGTTGGCCTGGAACAACCAAAGCGCATCCAGGCCCAAACTTTAATTGCTAAATGGCGCAAAGACCTTCTGAAGATAGAAGACCAACCTTATGTTGTCTTAGCGAAACAGCTAGCAAAACAAGAAACTGTGGATAGTTATAATTCAGCGATTAAACAAGCTAGTTATGTTGCTTTGGAGCGTCCCCTGAGAATAGAAGCTCAGACTCTAATAGCTGAGTGGAATAAGCGAGTACAAATTATTGAAGATTCACCATTATTAGCAGAAGCTAGAGTCTTAGCAAAAGAAGGAAAGCTTGGACAGGCTATTGATGTGGCGTATGAAATAGAAAGTGGTCGTGCTTTGTACGAAGAAGCTCAGGATGAAATTTATAAGTGGAGCACAGAGCTACAAATTGCCCAAGACCGACCAATTCTCAATCAAGCTTATGGTCTAGCCGAGCAAGGCCGTCTTACTGCTGCGATTAATACAGCTTATCAAATTGGCTATGGTCGCGCTCTCTATTATGAAGCTCAAGGTGCTATATCTAAATGGGTATCTGAACGAGATGCTATATGGGCAGCACAACAAGCGGAAGAAGCTCGCAGACAGCGACAGTACCAACCTGCTCCAGCACCTAGTCCACAATATTATTCACCAGCACCTAGTCCACAATATTATTCACCAGCCCCACAGAGGTCTTATTCACCAGCACCTAGTCCACAATATTATTCACCAGCACCTAGTCCACAATATTATTCACCAGCACCTAGTCCACAATATTATTCACCAGCACCTAGCCCACAATATTATTCACCAGCCCCACAAAGGTCTTATTCACCAGCACCAGCTCCTGCTCCTGCTCCTGCTCCTGCCTCAAGTTCAGATGCATATTTACTGCAAGAATGATGAGCCAATCAATATTTATCAGTTAGGCATTTAAACTCAAAAAAAATAGTTTCCGCTAGAGGGGAAACACAAGCAGGGAAAATTTTATCTAGCCTAAATGTGTAAGTTCTGGTATATGTAGAAATATCTTTTTAAATAGGCTTTGCTGAACAAAGAATGAAGTCTGGAGTAGAAAGTTAATCAAGATTTATTTAAATCAACAAAAATAGAGATAAAATTATCTCTAAATATTATATCTGGTATAAGGCAAGGGAGCTTTTAGTATTTATATTTATACTGACTACTAAAAGTCACAATTTTACTTAGTAGTGCCCTTAAATATCTCAATTCCAAATCAATTTATGAATGGTGAATCAGCATTACAATTGCTGCTCATTGATAACGATCCTATCTTTAGGATGGGGTTAAAATTTGCTTGCGAGCAGTTTTCAGACATTGAAATAGTAGGTGAGGCAGAGGTAGGAGCAGAAGCTATAAAAATTATTCAAAATTTGATCAAACAAGAAAAAAATTTTTTGATAATTTTAGACATAGAAACCCAGAATTCATCCACTCAAACTACACAGGATATTAAAACTTCTGGAATCGACTTTTGTAAAGAGCTAAAAACTTCATATCCTCAATTATTAATATTATTATTAACATCCCTACAAGACACTGCATTATTAGCATTAATGCAAGAATTAGGTGTTAGTGGATACTGCCCTAAAGGAATAAGTATTTCTAAGTTAGAAACTATTATTCGACAAGTTGCAAATGGTCAGTCTTATTGGGTAAATAGTTCTCTTAGAGAAGATGTGCCAGAAAATTATGGCAAAGTGACAACTTCAGATCTAAAAGTTCAAACAGCAAACTTTTTCAAAACTCTTCGTTACAATGTTTGTAATTCGGGACTAAAACAGATAGATTTGTCTCTTGCAGAAATCACTTCTCAACTAGATGAAAGTGTAAAAAAATTAGACCGAAATAATTTAACTTCTGTACTTAATGTAGCGATTAATTCTGGGCAACGTCGAGAATTACTAACTGCTAGATGGATAGTTAATCAATTATTACCTCGTTCTTTTAATCTGCCAAAACAGCCAGAAAAATATGTAAATAGAGATAGTTTTTTTGACTCAAAACTGCAATATCTTACAGGGTTAAATTTCAATAAAAAATCTAATCCAGTGAATACTAATGAGCAAATTGTAGCAACAAAAAAATCAGAAGTTATTTCTCAGACTCCTACTGAAGAAATAAATGTACAAACAGCAATATTTGAAGCAACAATCTCTAAATTAAATTCTAATTTAATTAATCTTAGTAAATTACCAATGGAAATAGATATCTTGCGGGGTGCTAAGAAGCAAGAATTAATATATATAGCTTTATGTAAATTTGAAGATATTCTTGATGAACTGCGTATTACTCCTATTTTGCTAGAAGAAATACCAGAAAAAAGAAATGAGATTATCAGTAATTTGTGGGAAGTTACGACCCAAGTTTTTTTTAGTAAATACTATCAAGTAGAAATAAGTAGTAGAACAATGACTCTCGGTTATTTTGCAGAAAAAATTAGATTAGAAGTGATGCCAGTATTGTTAAATGATGTAGAGAATGTGCATGAATTTATTCTGAATAAAATTCCTTTAGTTGAAGAATTAATAGAGTATTTATTATTTCAAGTTCCTTTAGTAGTCGATAATAAATCTTGTGCTGTAGGTACTCCTGAAGCTATGCAACTTTCTGAAGGGTTATTGCAAAATTTATTAATTTCAATTGCTAATGCTGTGATGTACCCTTTATTAAATAATTTTGCCGATGTTGAAGAAATTAAACAAGATTTTTATAGTCTGCAGTTATTATCAACACGAGACATTGAAAAATTCCGTAATAGTTTATCTTGGAGATATCGTATAGAACAATATGTAGGGGAACCAAAAGCAATTTTTGAGAGTAATTTTTCTTTGTTTGTTTTGAATGAAACTGGCATTAAAAAAATGGCTATTTATTCACCCCGTAGACACGAATTAGCAAAACTTTCAGGAATTCCACTTACCGTAACATTACTTCTAGAAACTCGTGATGCAATAGCTCCTGGTGTTCGTGCAACTGTTTCTTTTATTGGTAGTGGAATTGTTTATTTACTTACTCAGGTAGTTGGGCGTGGTATTGGTTTAATTGGAAGAGGTATTTTTCAGGGTCTTGGTAATTCTTTTCAAGATGCTAAATTCAGCAGAAATAATAATAGAGCAGAAACAAAAAGAAATAACTAATACCAACTTTATGTGAGGCTCAACAGAATCAGGAGTCAAGAGTTAGAAGAAAATCATGGTGGTCAATAAAAGAATATCATGTCCGCTTGAATACTTATACTTTGGTTGAAGGAAGGCAGAGGGCAGCTATGCTCGAGGCAGAAGGATTTCTTCCAATTGTGACTTAGATTCTATACACGCTCCAATGCTACCGGACATGATATAAATAATTAAGTAGGGCTTGCTGATTAATTATCAAAGTATTGACTGTTATTGGCTTGAGCGTTTTTTGGTTGAAAAAAGTACCAGCTTTGGAATGGAAAAAGCTCATGCCTGCTACTATTTTGGGATGATTATGGCAGAAAAATTGTCCCTCAATTTTTCAGACTACCTCCTCGCTCATTTCCCGTTTCTCCTGTCTCCTGTCTCCTGTCTTCCCCTCCACCGGCAGGGCTAATTCATTGCCTGGGGAGAATATTAATATGAAGTACATTTAATTGTGCAAATATACAAATATCTCCATCTCCCATCTGGCCATCCCCCCAAATTCCCCTCCTGGGAGGGGCTAGGGGTGGGTTCCCATCCCCCCATCAATTTTTCGCTCGCGTGACAATAAATAGACCCTGCCCTCCACGGTCGGGGCCTGCGGGTGGGTTCTCTCCTACCCTTACCCATAAGACTTTTGAGCGCAAACCCTAAGTATTTCTGCTATGCTCTACAGTCAACTCTGATTAAAGTTTTATTCTATGCAACAAAGCCATGAATTTAGTATAAGAAATATAGAATTGTATAGCGAAGGTAAGGAAGAAAGAAGAAAGAGGGAGAAAGGAAGGATGAGGTTGGGAAAAAAATCTTGGGATATTCCAGCATTCGATCTTTGCATTGAATGGAACTAGATCAACAAAAAAGAAATCACATTGCCCCAAATCATTTTATTAAGCTTCTAGGCATAGCCAGATCCTTAACTCCAAAATACACTAAATTTTACTTTTGAGCAATTAAGGCTGTATTGCTTATCTATCAATATTTTCAGCTTTTTCTAAATGGTTAAGAAATAGAGGTGCGATCGCATCTTTTTTCGCCCTAAATTACACCCTAAAAAGGGATGTTGAACTAATTTTGCTAATTTGATTTTAAATAACTAATGATTAATTTAATTTTTTATAAATTTTAATTATTTAAGTATTTGTAGCTACTTATCCAAGAAATAGACAAGTTTAAAGAAGTTAAAATGATAGCAATTATAAATAATGCTCATACTTGTATCTGGATTTTTTTCCTGATTGACAAAGAAGTTAGTGGGACTTATACCAATTTGATAAATGTTTACTACATTTTCGCATTGCGGGGGACCCACCCCTAACCCCTCCCAGGAGGGGAAATAGGGGAGTGAGTAGGGACGCCCTTATGGAACGTCCGTACAGGGAGAGGTAAAAATAAGAATAATTCACAATAACTGGCGTGCTAATTATCAAAAAAAATATTCAGTCTGTGTTAATTACTTAATAATTGAAGTGTCACTTAAATTAAGCATTCTTTTTTCACGCTTGGTATTAGACAAAAATCCTGTTAAAAGTCCTTAAATCTATACATATATAGGGCTTGCTGATTAAATCTAAAAGCATTGACATATAAAGACTTTAGGATTTTTGGGGTCGAATTGCAGTGCGCCTGTTTCAGTATAAAACGCTCATGCTAGGAGCGTATTTTAGGCTCATAGTTGGGCAGAACAATCTTGGGACAAAACGCCCGCTCCTAACTCCTCGCTCATTCCCCCTTTCTCCTGTCTTCCCCTCCTCTACTGGGAGGGCCCCACGGGTGGGTTGTCTCCTACCCCTACTAAAAGACTAGTGAAGCGCAAACCCTACATAGGTTTTTAGGTCAACAAGGTATAAATTTAGTAGTGATCAGGGTTTTATATAGAATCTGGTTGTTGAGACATTCTTCTTACTTGCCTTTAATATTGTGGAATGACTCGAAAAATATTTTCCTGATTTAACATTAGATCATGTCCAAATAATTTAGTGACAAAAAAACTTTCTCCTCCTTATACCTTAAAACTTCCTATTCTTCCTTCCTAGCTTCTGACTCCTGAGTCCTGAGTCCTAGTCCTGAGTCCTGACTCCTCCCTAATTTCAACCGGACATGATATTGCTAATGGCAAAATATAGACTCTCTCAACAACACCTGAATCTACTCACAACTTGTCCCCGTAAATTCCAACATTTCTATCTTGATAATCTGAGCGTACCAACAACACCAGCAGAACAAGAAAGACTAAATTGGGGTAGTCAGTTTCACTTATTAATGCAGCAAAGAGAACTAGGATTACCAATAGAATCTTTAATGTTAGAAAATCAAGAAATGCAGTACTGTTTTGAAATTTTTTTTCAAGCAGCACCAGAAATATTAAATCCTGAAACTCAAGATAATATAATTTTACGTCAAGCTGAATATAGTCGTAGTATTAATTTTAATGGTTATATATTGACAGTTATTTACGATTTATTGATTGCTGATATTCAAAAAGCACAAATTTTTGATTGGAAAACTTATAGCTTTCCTCAAAATCAAACAAAGTTAGCTCAAAATTGGCAAACACGCTTATATCTTTACACTCTAGTTGAAACTAGCAAATATTTGCCAGAAGCAGTTTCGATGATCTATTGGTTTATCGAACCAAAAAGTCAAAAGTTACCTGCAAAACTAAAATTTTCTTATAATCAAGAAGCACACAAAAAAACTGAACGAGATTTAAAGCAAATATTATATCGGTTAACTAATTGGTTGAAAAATTATCAGGAAAAGGGTGAAGAATTTCCTCAAGTTCAGCAGATTGAGAGTTGTCATTCTTGTCAATTTATTAATCGTTGTCAGCGTTTTCTAAAAGTTCAGGACAAAGAAGTAGATATTAATTATACAGTTGTTTCTGCTGACTTAATATTAAGTATAGATAGTATTCCAGAAATATCAATTTAGCTGAAAATTATCGAATTAAATTTTAGATACAAGTCCATAGAGATGATACCAAATCCGGTTATTAAAGATATTTTATAGGATGTAAGATTCAAACCTCTCCTCATCTCTCCTACACCCTGTCTCCCCATCTACATAAAAGGATACTCTATAAACCGGATTTAGTATGAGCTTAAAAATTGCTCCAGTCATTATAGAAATTCTTTCTTGGTAAAATATAATAATTATTACTCTCTTTAGTTAAGATACTCCCAGTATAGCTCTAATGTCGAATTTGATATAATATAAGGAAAAAAGAAAGCAATATTTCTTGAGAAGTTTAAGATTTAAGAGAGAAAAAAGGCTTGATTATTATCTCAAAATCAAAAAGTTTGTGTGGAAGTGATACCTAAGTCATACTCATTGTAACTTATTGCAGCTTTTGTCAATTGAATGAGAGATTGGGTGAAAATTTGGGACTTTAGGAAAAAGGACTCGAAAATAGAGTAATAGTTAAAGTTTACTCCTTTGTAGTTTATTCTAAGTCAATACAAGAAGCATAATTCGATGTATAACATACCTCACCTCATCGGCATAAGAAGCTTTATAATATTTATGATTATTTATTATAAGTAATTGACAAATTTCAAGTAATCGGCTTATTAGTTAAAATATTATGTCATCAAAAATACTTGTTGTAGATGATGAGCCTGATTTTGAATCACTGATCATCCGTAACTTTAGAAAAAAAATCAAACAAAAAGAACTAGAGTTTATTTTTGCTAGAGATGGTGTAGAAGCATTAGAAATATTGTCAGAAGAATTGAGTATAGATATCGTATTAACGGATATTAATATGCCTTTAATGGATGGATTAACTTTATTAGATAATCTTCAAGATAAATATCCTGATATTAAAGCAGTAATTATTTCTGCTTATGACGATATGGAAAAAATCAGGTCGGCAATGAATAGAGGTGCTTTTGATTTCTTGACTAAACCTATAGATTTTGAAGATTTAGAAATTACGATTAAAAAAACATTAGAAAATGTTCGACAACTCAAAGAAAATAAACGTTTAAAACAAGAAAAAGATGAAGCAGAAGCAGCAAACCGAGCAAAAAGTATATTTCTCGCAAATATGAGTCATGAATTACGAACACCATTAAACGCGATTATTGGCTATAGTGAAATTTTATTAGAAGATGTCCGGGATTTAGGTTATGAAGACTTTGTTCACGACCTTGATAATATTCATACTGCGGGAAGGCATTTATTAACAATAATAAATGATATTCTCGACCTTTCAAAAATTGAAGCAGGTAAAATGGATGTTCACTTGGAAAGTTTCAAGATAATGGCATTAATTGAAAATGTTGTAGCTACTATTCAACCATTAATTGAGCAAAATAGTAATACATTAGAAATCATCTGCGAAGATAATCAGGAATTCATAGTAGCTGACCCTAATAAAATGCGCCAAGTGATTTTAAATCTTCTGAGCAATGCAGCTAAGTTTACAGAAAATGGCAACATTGTTTTGAAAGTTAAAATCATTAGCAATGATGAGGATTTTACTGTTCAAAATGAAGAATTTGCCTCTAAGAAAATGTTGATTTTAAGTGTTGCTGATACTGGTATAGGTATATCAGAAAATCAAATGAATATTTTATTTCAGCCATTTACTCAAGCTGACAATTCAACAACACGCAAATATGGAGGTACTGGTTTGGGTTTAGCTATTAGTCGTCACTTTTGTAAAATGATGGGTGGGGATATTTGTGTAGTAAGTGAAGTTAATAAAGGCTCAATATTTACTGTCAAAGTTCCTTTTGTCAAAGAACAATTTACCTATGAAGAATTATTTGATTGAAGAAGGTATTCAACAATTAATAATTAATAATTAATAATTAATAATTAGGGTTTGCTGATTAAATATCAAAGCATTGACAGATAAAAGCTTTAGTCTTTTTCTGGTCGAAAAAAGTGCCTGGGAATCAGTCTCTCAAGCTCAAAAAGTGAGCATTTTGGGCAAGAGTTGTGCAGAAAAATCAAGGGACAAATAATAATTAATAATTAATAATTAATAATTAATAATTAATAATTAGGGTTTGCTGATTAAATCTCAAAGCATTGACAGATAAAGGCTTTAGTCTTTTTCTGGTCGAAAAAAGTGCCTGGGAATCAGTGTCTCAAACTCAAAAAGTGAGCATTTTGGGCAAGAGTTGGGCAGAAAAATCAAGGGACAAATAATAATTAATAATTAATAATTAATAATTAATAATTAATAATTAATAATTAGGGTTTGCTGATTAAATCTCAAAGCATTGACAGATAAAGGCTTTAGTCTTTTTCTGCTCGAAAAAAGTGCCTGGGAATCAGTGTCTCAAACTCAAAAAGTGAGCATTTTGGGCAAGAGTTGGGCAGAAAAATCAAGGGACAAATAATAATTAATAATTAATAATTAATAATTAATAATTAATAATTAATAATTAGGGTTTGCTGATTAAATCTCAAAGCATTGACAGATAAAGGCTTTAGTCTTTTTATGGTCGAAAAAAGTGCCTGGGAATCAGTCTCTCAAACTCAAAAAGTGAGCATTTTGGGCAAGAGTTGGGCAGAAAAATCAAGGGACAAAACATCCAACTATCTCCTCTATAATTAGCATTTCTCCTGACTCGGTCCGACTGACTCCTGACTCCTCCCCTCACCAAAAGACTTTTTCAGCAAACCCTAATTAATAATACCATTTATCAAAAACTTTTCTACATTTTCTTGAGTAGGGGAGTGGGGAAGTGGGGGAGAAATAAAAATAATAATAATTAATATTAAATTGACTCAAATTAGCAAAAAATTTATTAGGATAGTTTAATTACTTAATAACTGAAGTGTTACCTAAGTATAGCATTACTTTTGGTAATTGGTATAATTACCTCTTCTTTTCAAGGAGAGGATTGACTCAAAGGAAAATTTTTTCTTCTCTTGGTCGATAGCATTCCCACCCTACGGGAAGCAACGACAGCTTGTTTCTCATTTAAAGGAGAGGCTTTAAACCTTAATTATTCGGTAACTTAAAACCTGACACATAATGACAGTCTAGTGACGATAAATTAAATTTATTAAAGATGTCTGAAACAAGAAATTATTGGCAAATTCATGCCTCTGATAATCCTCCTAATTCATTTGTTGAACTTGTCAAAAATTATGCGCCAAAATTATCTGTAAAATATCTGCCACAATTATTATGGCAGCGTGGAATTAAAGATACTCAAAAATTAGCAGGTTTTTTAGACCCAAAACAATATCAACCAACAAACCCCTTTGAATTTGGCATCGAAATCAACAAAGCTATAGAAAGAATTATTGACGCTAAAAACAATCAAGAAAAAATTGCTATCTGGGGAGACTTTGATGCTGATGGCATTACTTCAACATCTGTACTTTGGGATGGATTAGGAGAATTTTTTCATAAAAATCATCAATTAACTTATTACATTCCTAACAGATTTACAGAATCTCATGGTTTGAATTGTGCTGGAATTGAACAGTTAGCAAAAGCCAATTATAGTTTAATAATAACCTGCGATACAGGTAGTACAAATATTGCCGAAATAGAATATGCAAATAACCAGGAAATAGATATAATTGTCACCGACCATCACACTCTACCCCCTCAACGTCCGCCATTATTAGCTATTATTAATCCTCGTTATTTATCTCCCTCTCATACCCTATATAATCTCTCCGGAGTTGGAGTAGCTTATAAATTAATAGAAGCACTTTATTTAACTCATCCAGAAATACCTAAACTACCCTTAAAAGAATTATTAGATTTAGTAGCCATTGGTTTAATTGCCGACCTAGTTCAACTAACAGGAGAATCTCGGTATTTAGCACAAATAGGAATTGAAAAATTAAGTACACAACTCAACAAAACCACCAGACCAGGAGTCGCCAAACTATTAGAATTATGTAAAAAAACAGGCGATCGCCCCACAGATATTTCCTTTGGTATTGGACCTCGAATTAACGCTGTCAGTAGAATCATCGGAGATGCCAGCTTTTGTGTAGAATTGCTCACCAGTCGTGACCCCCAACATTGTCAAAAATTAGCTATAGAAACCGAACTGGCCAACTCTAGGCGCAAATCCCTACAAAAAGAAGTAGTTCGAGACGTTACCCAAAAATTGACAAAATTAGACCTTTCTACCACTAACGTCATAGTTCTCACAGACCCTCAATGGCCTGTAGGTGTGTTAGGATTAGTAGCAGGTCAAATAGCTCAAGAATACAACCGTCCCACTATTTTGTTGACCGAGGAAACTGAGGCGGTCAAAAGCTCCGAGGAACCATTATTAGCTCGTGGTTCCGCTCGTTCCTTTGGTCAAATAGACCTATACCAGTTAGTTAAACATCAGGAACATTTGTTACATCAATTTGGAGGCCATCCTTTTGCTGCTGGTCTAAGCCTACCAGTAGAAAATATCCCCATATTTACAGATGCGATTAATCAATTATTAGGACAAACATTAGGAGCGACCCTTAACCAGACTTCAACAATAGAAGTAGATTTAATTGTTACCGTCTCTGAGTTGGGTAGAGATTTATTTCAGGAACTTAAACTTTTAGAACCCTGTGGTATGGGCAACCCCGTCCCTAAACTTTTGCTCCAAAACTGTTGGTTTAGTAATGTTTGGCACAGAAATCAAAAAGATTTAAACGGAAAAAAAGTTCAATATATCAAAACAGACTTTGAAATTTGGGATGAGTCTGGGGAGGAGGGGTTCCCTGGTGTCTGGTGGGGTCATTATAAAGATGAAATTCCCGAAGAAATATGTGATGCTTTGGTAGAGCTAGACTTCAATGCTTATAAAAAACGTTATGAAGTCAGACTTATTGCCGTACAACCATCACTCCAAAATACTCAAATTAAAGCATCAAACCTTGTAGATTGGATTTGGGACTGGCGTAATACTCAGAGAATCGATAATCTAGAAGAAATAAGAATTAATAGCCAAAAAGACTTTATTCTTCTCAAAGAATGTCCCACTAGCTGGAACGAATTGCGAATCTGGTTCCGACGAGCAATAAATCAACAAAAAAAATTGGCGATCGCCTACTCACAACCTTCCATTGTCCCTCCCATAGATATCTGGCAAAAACTTCTGGGTATTGCGAAATATCTCAGTCGTACAGTTAAACCTGTCACCCGTTATCAACTCCTAAAAAAATTAGGTATTGGTGATACTACCCTTAAATTAGGTTTTCAAGTATTACAATATTTATGTTTTAATGTCAAGTATAAAGACCAAGCTTTTTACATAACTCAAAATCAAATCAAAAACCAAAAATCAGAAACTCAATCCCAAATAATCGGAAAATTCCTAGCAGCAATATCAGAAGAACAATTTCGGCAAAAATACTTTTGTGAAGTACCATTAAAAACAATAGAAGCGATCGCAGCTCAGACAATCTTAGAAGATACTACTATCTCTATTCCCTTCTAGTGTCGCTACGCGGAAGTCAAAAGCTAGTGCGTAATTCTGATGTCCCCTCAGAATGTAAGACGCACTCAAGACAGTCAAAAGTATTAATTGGTAAGGTTCTTAGGATTTTGTAACTGGTTAGTTATTTCTGCCATCCTGCAATAGTGGACTGACACACATTAGATGGGGAGATGGGGGGAGTGTGGGGGGCAAAAATTTTGTCTACAGTTCTCAAAAAAATGTATTTTTCAATACACCTTTCTCCTAAAAAAGTCGCCCCAATACCAATAGACATCTCCAGAAAATAAATATTTTAATTAGAGTAGGCTAAGGATAGGAAAAATTCACCCTAAAAAATCTTTTTTCGTGCCTTCGCGCGTAAAAATATCTTACCTGTTGCCTGTTGCCTGTTGCCTACTCCTGCAAAAAACCTATATCTTTTTCACCAGATTTATAATACATAACTTGTATATTTTGTCAATTTTTATGTTAAGAAAGATGTTTATAAAGCATAGCCTCTTAAGGGGATAATAAAGAAAAATTTTCATCTCTTTGTCAATCCTCTTTTTTTCAAGGAGAGGTAATTATTAATTATTAATTATTAATTATTAATTATTAATTATTCATTATTCATTATTCATTATTCTCTATTATGCTCATCTGTCCCGAATGTGAGTTTGAAAACCCGAACCAGAATAAATTCTGTGAAAAATGTGGTACATCCCTAACCCACAAAAATTGTCATCAATGTGGAATACAAGTAGACTTGAGCGCTCAAAAATGTCACAACTGTGGTGCTGATATAGCCCAAGTCTGGAAAGCAATTATAATTACTCAAACAGAAGCTCTGCTCCCCAACTCACCTGAAATTAATCTCCAGGAAATGGGGCAAGAAGAAGTAATCAGCGGAGCAAGTCCCCTGGCCAAAGATTCGGCGGAGTCAGCAGCAGATATGATTATAGAAGAAGCCGAAGAAATTTTAGAATTCTCCGAACTTTTGGAGGCGAAAATAGAAGTCGATCTACAATCTGCTGCCGAAGTAGAAGAAGTAGAATTAGAAGATACTTTACCAGAAACTGACGATCCATGCCAAAAATTAGAGGAGTTAGATAATTCTGAATCAATTACCGCAGACATCCTCAGTCCAATGTCTGAAGCAGCAAACACAGAGAATAAATTATCCTCAAATCCAAATGACGATCTAGAAAATTCCTCCACTGCATCAGAACAATATTTAGATTCCCAACAGCGCTACCAACTATTAGAAACTATACCACCAAAAAACCAAAGTGAAATAGTAGTAGTGCAAGTACTAGACTGTAACCCACTAGAACAAACACCCCTCAAAGCTTGGTTGCGAAATAACTCCGGTAATTTTAGACCGCCCACTTCTAGCTCTCAAGAGAATGAATTATCAGGTTACCAAAATCAAGAAAGTCAATTCCCTACCTCAAACCAACAGGGAGAAACAACGGAGATAGAAGCATTGATTATTCCCACCATTGCTGAACCTTATGTAGCATTATATTCCCAACTACCTCAACACTTTCCTACTGTTCAAGATAGTTGGCGGTCGCAAAACGAAGAAATATTACTTGTGGCAGACTACAGTAGTTTGCCATTATTAGTAGACCTTTGGGCAAGCGAACACCTTTCCCAACTACAAATTCTATCCTGGTTGCAACAAATGACCGAACTTTGGGTAACTCTAGCACCATGGCATTGTTGCCAAAGTATACTGAAATATGAAAATCTGCGGGTAAGTCAAACAGACAATAATAATATCAAGTTGCAACGTCTGTACTCAAAACCTGGTGAAACTCAAAATCTCCAAGATTTAATAAAATTCTGGCAATCGTTATTTGAGCAGTCTCAACGGACACAGTTTGGTTGGATAACAGCTTTAATGCAAGATTGGCGGGATGGTCAAATACAAACCATTGAACAATTGCGATCGTATCTCATGACTACTAAAGATAACTTACAACCCCAACCACCTCCTACATCAGCACCTACAGTTTTGCAAACTGATGATACTTCCCCACAGATAGTAGAAAATATAGAAACTCAAGACACTGAACTTTTGCCGATACAGTTGGTAAATTTGGAAAGTGCTGGTAAAAGTGATGTAGGCAGTCAACGAGACCATAATGAAGATTCTTTTGGAATTCAAACTCAGATAGAAAACCAAGAAACACCCACCGAAAAAATTATTCAAGCTAAAGGACTTTATGTGCTCTGCGATGGTATGGGAGGACACGCTAGCGGAGAAATAGCGAGTCAAGTAGCAGTAGACACTATTAAACAATACTTTAAAGTTGAAAGTAGTTGGTCTGTAGGTTTGCCCTCCGAAGAAATAATTCGCGAGGCAATTATACAGGCAAACAAAGTAATCTACGAGATTAATCAACAAGAAGTCCGCTCTGGCAGTAGTCGGATGGGTACTACTTTAGTAATGGCAATGATTTACGATACAAAAGTAGCTGTAGCTCATGTTGGTGATAGTCGTTTGTATCGTCTCTCTCGTCAGGGAGGTTTAGAGCAGGTTACTCTAGATCATGAAGTAGGGCAAAGAGAAATTAATCGTGGAGTTGAACCGGAAATAGCTTATGGTCGCCCAGATGCTTATCAATTAACTCAAGCTTTAGGACCGCGAGATGAAAATTTTGTCAGACCTGATGTGCAATTTTTCGATCTTGATGAGGACAGTCTGTTAATTCTGGCATCTGATGGTTTAACAGATAATGAGTTTCTGCAAAATAGTTGGAAAAATCTCCTCGAACCTCTTTTAGACAAACAAGCTAATTTAGAGTTTGGTGTCAACCAGTTAATTAATTTGGCAAATCAGTATAATGGTCACGATAACATTACAGCAATTGTTATCCGTGCTTTAGTCAAGCCACAACAAGATTAGCTTCATCCTTAACCATGGGGTGTGGTCTGATTTTCTATATACTTTAATATTGTGCATTTTACTATATCGGTGTATATTAAAATTTTATCGCCTATGAAATATACGTATCTATCCAGGAACTAGCCAGAATTTGACACTCAATAATTGGCATTGCACAATGACGAATAATTAGGAGAATTAAGGAAGTTGTCCATGTTTGATGATACTTATATGTCGCAGTACTATGATGGAATCATAGAAATAGTTCAATATATCCTTGACAAGCAAATAACGAATATTTGTGAAGCAATGAGTCAGGCGTACAGGACGAAAAGTTCCGGTGGAAAAATTTATTCACATGTACTGGTAGGACACTTTGCAATGTTTGCTGCAAGTCCTGGTATCCCCGGTCAACCGTTTGTACTACCTCAACGTGCAGACAGAAATATAGCCGCAGACTACAAGATGATGAATGAGGGAGATTTTCTTTTAACGAATGGACCATCCCTTGTTAACCCTGATAAATCTACCATACCAGAAGTCGGACCTAATGAAGCAAGAGTGCGTGGTGTTTATACTGTTGGCATAACCAATAGCTACGTCAAATTTTATAAAACACCGGTCGGTGCTTTAGTTCCTGTTAAAATGCTGACTTCAATTGAAGATGTTTCCGACTTTGTGATTGATAGTGGCTGTCCTTGGGATTGCGGACTTATCTCGACTCCAGATATTGAGCAATTTAGAATTCTTTCATCAAGCGGTATTTCTCAGTTTCTTGTTTATTGGGCTTGTACTGCATCTCTTTGTAAACAAATTGAAACTAGCGGAGCTGACAAAGGTGTTGAGATTGTGAAGGAATATCTTAATCAGGTTCTCAGAAGCTTTGAACAAATTAAAGAGAATGAATTCACTAAAATCAATGTAATAGCCCAAAGGTGGACAGATCAGATACTAAGATATAAGAATGAAACACCGCGAGATCAAAAGCCCAGACTTCTTGTTTATGGTCATCCGCAAGAAGGCAAGATCTACGAAACAACAAAGAACATGTTTGTAAACGATGCCTACAAAGTAGCAGCGGGGACAATGATTGCTGAACCATACGAAATGTATTGCAAAGAGTTGAAGAACATTGATATTGTTTTGATTGGGGCAATCTCTCCAGATAATAGTGAGGAAATAAAAGTAGCTCAGCATGCGAAAGAAATAGGTGCTTATACAGTAGCGTTTGGTCCATTTGCAGAGGGGCATCTAGGTAATCAGCTATCGGATTATGTGGATGATGCAATAAATACTTATAGTGGTGATGGTGGCGGAGTTCTAGAAATTACAGGATTTGACGATAAGGTTTGTCCTGTTAGTGGTTTGTCTGGCGATCTTGTACTTTGGCTACTTACTGCTCAATGGACTTATCACATGGTTCAACGAGGCGAAACACCCTATTTTTGGCAGAATTATTTAGAGGTAGGTGCTAGCGATTATGACGATACCACTTACGAAGAATATCAGAAACGTGGTTATTAATTAGGAGATAATGATTTATGAAAAAATTTGAGGTAAACCAAGGTTTCCCCCAATTCCAGAGCTTTCTTCAAGGATTTAACAGGCGTTGGTTTGCATCTAATTGTGAAGTCGTTTATTTATGTCAAACAACAAGGGATGTTGAAATAGCTTTAGAAGAAGCCATATCTTTGTATGGTGGAAATGTAAAAATAAAAAGTGGTGGACATTGCTATGAAAATTTTGTATTTAATGAAGAGACAAAAGCAATTATTGACATTACAAGTTTGAATGATGTTGGCTTAGATCCTCAGAAGGGTTATTACTTAGGTTCAGGTGGAAGTAATTGGTCGTCATTCACTACTTTATTTAACACGTTTGGCAAAGTTTTGCCGAGTGGTTCCTGTTATTCTGTGGGACTGGGTGGTCACATAAGCGGAGGTGGGTATGGTCTGCTTTCCAGGCTCCATGGTTTAACAGTCGATTGGCTTACGGGTGTGGAATTAGTCGTAAAGGAAACAAATAGTAAACCCGCTCACACAATTTACGTTTCAAAGGAATCCACAGGTGCTGAACAGGATTTGTTCTGGGCTCAATGTGGTGGAGGCGGCGGAAATTTTGGTGTCATCACTAAATACTTCTTTAGGGAACTTCCTGAAGCCCCCGCAAAAGCTTATATATCTGCATATAGTTTTGACTGGACTGATGTACGTGTTCAAGAGCTTGGCATGCTTCTCTCATGGTTCGCTGACTTTTCCAGAAGAGAGGATAACTGGAATCAATTTGGATTGTTAAAGCTCAATCATCAGTCTGCTGAAGAAATTAATTTAACAATTCAGACAGCAATTGATAAAGACGAAGTCAGTTACGACCTGCACGATCAATCAATGAAAAGACTGTCGAAAGAATTAAGAGATATTCTTCCTCATAATATTCCGAGAAAGCCCATAATTGGTTATGGAGCATATTTGCCGTACTGTATGGAATCGAACGATAATTTGTACACTTACTATGAAGCAACACAGACACTCAATTTATCAGGACCAAATCAATACGGAAAATACAAATCTGCTTATATGCGTAAAAATTTCTCCAACGAAGATGTTGAGATAATTTTCAAGCATTTAACCAAAGAGCCTGATAACTTAGCCTTAAACCAAAGCCTTTTGCAGATTGACTCTTATGGTGGTAAAATCAATACCTTTGACTCAACAGCTACACCGATTCCCCAACGAGACTCCATCTTCAAGTTGCAATATCAATCCTATTGGTCAGAAGAAAAGAATGCCTCTGTATGTTTGAAGTGGATTCGTGATTTTTATACTGATATCTATAAGGAATATGGATGTGTTCCCGATCCCAATCATGATTCATCCTCTAATGTGGATGGTTGTTATTACAATTATCCGGATTCAGATTTAAATGACATTGTGGGACTTGAAGGAGCAATGCATCTTTATTTTCTGGAGAATCTTGATCGGTTAAAAAGTACAAAGCAACAGTGGGATCCAAATAATTATTTCAACAGTGCCCAGTCTATACCATTACAATAGTAAAGGGTTGGCTCTGCTAACTGGAAAAAAGCACAACTTCGCTCGGAAGTTCTGACCGCCTTCAAAAGGCATCAGAAGCCTACACAGAAAGTAGATGCATCTGTGTAGGTAATTTACAGAAATGATGCTGATTTTAAAATAGTAAGCAGAAGAAATCTACTCCCTACTCCCTACTTTAGAAATTGTGATTAGGTTAACCCTCCTAGACCCTCAAAAAAATACTCCTTTAAAAAATTGGGACTTTCAGAGTGAATCAATAATTAAGATTGGTCGCTCTGTGGATAATCAGGTTGTTTTATCTGATAGTTTAGTTTCACGATATCATCTGGAACTACACAAAATACCAAAGTCCCAATCTGGAAATATTTGGCGATTAGTTAGTCAAGGTACAAATGGAACTTTTGTTAATGGAGTTTTAATGTCTCAGGGAATTATTTCTGATGGTTTCCTGATTCAGTTAGCCAGAGGCGGCCCGATTTTAAAGTTTCAGATTCAGGTTCCATCTGCTGCTAATGTTCCTCAACAATGTTGTCCCCGAGCTAGTGATAACCCACCAGGAAATTTATTTTGTATTTATTGTGGTCAACCAGTTAAAGTTGAACGCAGTATCCGTCAGTATCAAGTATTACGGATATTGGGTCAAGGTGGCATGGGTACTACCTATTTAGCTTGGGATCGGGAGCGCAATAGTTTACAGGTAGGTGCTTCACCAGCAGCAGCTTTGGTGGTATTAAAAGAAATGAATGCTGATATGGCTCAGATCCGCAAAGCTCAAGAATTATTTGAACGAGAAGCTAAAATCCTGAAATCATTAAATCATTCAGGAATTCCTAAGTTTTTCGACTTTTTTGTGGAAGAAGACAAGAAATATTTAGCTATGGAAATGATTCATGGTCAGGATTTGGAAAAACGTATTTCTTTACAAGGACCGGTGTTGCCAGAACAGGCAATTAAGTGGATGATTCAGACTTGCGAGGTTCTAGAATATATTCACTCACAAGATCCTCCACTGATTCACCGGGATATTAAACCTGCTAATCTTCTAGTGCGTCGTCGCGATAATCGGATCATAGTTCTAGATTTTGGGGCAGTCAAAGAGATTGGAACACCTCTGGGTACACGGATCGGCGCAGAAGGTTATAGCGCCCCCGAACAAGACCGCGGACAACCTTTGACTCAATCCGATCTATATGCGGTGGGTGCAACCTCGATCTTTTTGTTAACTGCTCAAAGTCCAAGGCACTTCTATGATAATCGTGGTGATGGTTATCGGTTTTATATTGAAAGCGTTCCCACTATTACACCAAAACTAAGGAAGGTGATTGAAAAAGTTACCCAACCATTACCTGGCGATCGCTATCAAACTGCTCCAGAACTGGCAGATGCTTTAAAAGATTGCCTTTAATGCACATCATCGGTATTGAAATATCTCAGTATGTACAAGGGTTTTTGAGTATTGGTAGAGATATTAAAAAAAACTTCTGAAAAAAAACAAATGTATTTAGATGTTTATTCAATTAACCAACTCAGAGTTAAGCTCAAAGAATTGACTGAGTTTGTTTGGTAAGTTGACAAGCGAAAGTTGTACTCTAACCACATAGTACGCGCTCAAAAGTGAGCAATTATGTTTATGGGGTTGAAACTCCGTAGGATCGACCGCGTGGATTTTTCAAAAGCGTTTCCTGGCGGAATGCTGTGCAAACAGCAGTTCAGCAATCAGCGGTCAGTTTTGCGCGGAAAGCGGAGCATTCCGGAACGGAAAGGGGATGCGCAACCCCTAGTTTGTCCCGGGTAAACCCATTCAGGTTGCTTTTGATTCCGCACATTATAGCGAAAATATTCAAAATTTGCAATGTGCGCGATTAAAAGTTAAAATCGTTAGCCTAGTTTCCATCCATCCTTTGATAGCGTAGCTCAGACCTAGGAAGCAACTGACTGGTTTCCCACTTACCGAAAGTTTATGATCAACTTAACTTGAGATGAGTCGTTCTGAATTTAACAACTAGCAGATTTTTTTTCTAATAAATCCTAATCAACCTGTCTTCAGTTACTTTGGTATCAATTTATTTTCCTGATTACAGCCTTAGAAAGCAAAAAGTTTTGTTTTATTTTTGTTTTATTTTGTAGTGCGATCGCCTAATTATTCTATACTTTCAGTCTTATTGCCTAGATGTTAGGGCTAATCGACTACATTCTACCAATTTCTATCGCTTAAACTCAAGAATTATTCAACCTAATCAGTCTTAATTTGATTAGGAAAATAGACTAATCTTCTTCCCACACCTCTACAACCAAAATTTCACCTATTGGATCTTGCATAGAAAAATCAAAGTCTTGAAGTTGCTTTTTCCAATAAGGCCACTTATCCCCAAAAAGTAGGGCTATTTTCCAGATACTATCTGTTGGCTTGATTATATTAGATTCTACGAGGGAACTCACCTGACGCTGAAATTTTTCCATCTGGTGCATAACCTTTTGGCTCATAATACCTCTTAATTTTTTTAAATTCTTCTAGGAATTAACTCCCCGATTCTCACTTTTACCGATTCGTGGATTTTTTGTGCTTTTGGGGAAGTTACCTTCTAGATTTATAGTTTAACACACTTACTTTTGACAAGGTATTATAAGTAAAACTAAATAATTAAAAATCAATAGTGAGATTTTTTTATTCAAGTCAATTTTTACAAGTTTTACTACTTGAAAAAAAGCAAGTAATGTGATATTGCTCAGAAGTATTCCTATTTGATTTTATTATAATTTGTAACATAAGATTATATAATATATATATTCAGAATTCAGAAAAATTTAGCCATATATGCTATATTGCTATCTCCCTATCAATCATCTGTAGTAAACCTAAAAAGCGTCGGGAGGAAGTACGCAGCGCCAGTTTTAACGGCTGGTTGAATAACGACACGCGGTTCAATAATGAATAATGAATAATGAATAATGAATAATTACCTCTCCTTGAAAACGGATAGGATTGACTAATCATGAAAATTTTTATTTATTATCCCCTTAAAAGGGGAGGCGCATACCCACAATTTTTCGGTAATAAAGCGAAGTAAAAATCTGCTATACTAGCGGAATAAGGAACAAGGTTTGTCGCCATGATATGACCGCGCTTTGCGGTGAAATTCCGGTGGACAGGAGACGGGGAATTAACTTCCTAGTCCTCAGAAGGGAAAGAAAGAAGAAGAAACCCCGAGTATAAGGAGAAAGTTTTTTGGTTGGGTAAGCGGAACAGAGTTCTATCGCGCTCTTATCCGGACAGATATCATACCTCTTTTCACCAACGCCTAATCTCGCTAATAATAACTGGCATTCTGACGATGAGGTAATTGCATCTGTGTGCAATGATACAAATTTGATATCAATAGGTAAACAGCAAAATATTTGCTTTATTCATTTATTGGCTATTCAATACCATCATGCGGTCGTAAACATGACGAGACAGTTTGGGGAATATTTTTTCATCTCTAGCATAAGCAGGATCTTCTGCAAAGATCGCCAGAATATAAATAGCCTTATCATCCAAAGTTCTCACAAATGCTACATCCATACGATGTTTGGTAGTGAAGCCAACTTTAGAACCAAAATAAATCTTGGCAGGTAAAGATTCGCCGATAAAACCTTTGATTCCATTGTAGGGGTCATTTTGCCATGCTTCGGGTCTTAAATCTCTAGTTAACAAATAAGCCATTCTAGTGCTGTATTTGCGTGAAACTGCCTGCCTGGTGTATATTTCATATATTAGTCTGGCAGCTTGATCGGTAGAAATCAAATTTCTGAGAAACTTACCATCTTTCTTCCTTAGTTGGCGATCGCGACCTACTGGACCTTCTTGACTAGGAGAATATCGAGGATAATTTTTTGTGCTAACTATTAAATTTTTATAACCTGCTTTATGGAAAAAATCATTGACTGATTTTCTTTTTTCTAACCACTTTTCTAATTCTTTTCCTTCTAATGTTTTCCCTGATTTAGTATCAGTAATTGCATCTAAAATTTTACTGGCAGAATCGTTATGAGACTTCTGCATCATTGCTCTCAAGTCTTCATTAAACTTAGATTCATCTTCAACTAAACCTTTTTTTACTGCTCCATAAAATGCAGCCATCCAAAATAATTTAGAGACACTAGCAGGATATCTCACTTCTTGGCTTTGATATCCAGCAAATGTATGAATATCTTGGTTACTAACATCTATTAAACTAATAGATAAGGGTTCTGTTGGTAGCCCTTTTTCTTCAGAAATTTTAACCAATTCATCAACTATTTCCTGTAGTTGAGGATTATAACGTAGAGGGGGTTGTCTGCGAACATTGTAGGCAAATCCTAAGTCTTCGGGAGTTTGTTGAGGAACTGGGCGTACATAGGGTGGTACAAGGGTAGGTGATATAGGGGTTTGAGGAGAAGGTTGAGCTGTGGGTGAAGCTGTGCGACCTCTGAAAGGTAGGGTAATAACCCAGCTTGCGGTCATTAATATGGCGACTAATATGAGGATATTTTTATATTTTAACTGGGATAATGTTAGTTTTGTACTTTTAGTTTTAACTCGCCGACGTATTTTAATTGGACGTTTCTTGGCTACCCGAGATGGTGGACGGACTCGATGAAATGTTTGAGGTGGTAACTTTTCTGCGTGCATTTGAATAATATCTGAGAAATATAAGTAGTGGACTGACACAGCTAAAATGCTGCCCGGCGACGGATTGTTAAATACTTTCCACAGCTTAATATTTTAGCCGTAATGGTACACCCTACAATAATGAACTATTTTAGCTGTGTCACAGCAGTAGTAATAATTTGATTAGTTTCCAGGACTGTACTATAAATAGTGCTAAATTTTCAACTATGGCTGGGAAATTAAATTCAAGGCCATTAGTTATTATGTAAGCATTCAGCCGTCAGCTATTAGCTATCAGCTATTAATTTTAGGGAAGGTAAAAGCAACCTTTGAAATTGAGAAAGAATAAAAAGTTGCTGACAAGTCCCCTGGCTAAATCCTAGAAGTAATTATTCATTACTAATTGCTGATAGCTGACTGCTAATAGCTGAATGCTTACAACATGGCATGAATTTGAGATTTTAAATTCAGGATAATTAAGGATACTGAAAAAATTAAAAATCATAATTTTTAGCATTAGCAAATACGGCTTTTGATGAAGATGATTTTATAAATCGCCAATGCCAGGGTTCATAACTTATACCTTGGGAATTATTTACGGGAAATGAGATTTCAAATCCATATTCTTTGGCATGAATTTTGAGCCATTTAAAGGCTGTTGTATTTTCAAATTCTTGGGTTAAATCTAGATTAGGAAATTTACCATCTCCTAAATCTACAGCATAACCTGTATGATGTTCGCTATATCCTGGAGGTGCATTAAATTGGGCAGCTTTTTCTTCTGAACCTGATTTTTCTACTTGAGCATCCCACAATATTTGTTGCTGTTTAATAGTTCTAAATCCTGAAATTACAACGATCCAAATTCCTTCGTTTCTGGCAGTGTATATTAATTTCATTAATTCTCTAGCAGCTTCTTGATTAAGTTGTTCAAATCTCTGATATTCTCCGATGCCATAACTGGCAATTATGGTCAGTTTTTTTGAATTAGTCTCTTGATAGGGGAAGTGTTTTAATAATGGTTTACTATTAGTTATTTGATGAGTGGTAATTGATTGTATTGCTTCGGTTTTTGTTAGAGATTTAGGATTTTTTTTTAAGGCAGGAACAGAATTTATTATGGAGTTGGGTAGAAAAAAATTCATAGTTACTAAGCCAGATATTACGACTATTATCGCTATAGTTAATGTAATTATCAATAGTTGTAATTTACGCCAAAAATTCATAATACCAATTTGATAAATGTTTGTTACAAATGGTAGAGGTAAGAAAGAAGTAACAAGGGGAAAATATTGAAAACAAGGGAAAAAAATATAGATATAACTATCTCAAATAAACTGGAGCAGTTATTTTTAAGCATATTCGATCAATATCTATCTTTTTGTAGCATTCTTTTTTAAAATTGGTATAAACTATAACTCCAAAACTGCTGTAATTTGAATTTTATCTGACTATTTAATTAGCTATTAGTTTTTCCGTTCCGGAATGCTCCGCAAACAGCATTTAGCTAGTCTCTTGCAGAGGAACTGCGTTAACAGCTAAAAATCTAAGAGTTCGGTGTCCCCCACGCTTATTTGAAAAATTAGTGGTGCCTGTTAATGAGGTTTTGTAGACGTAGAGTGGCTTGTCTTGAGTATCCCCCATTATAAAGGCCAGAGAAGCTGATAGCTGACTGCTGACCGCTGACTGCTATTTCAAAGTGTGCGAGAGTTAGATATTTTCCACTGACCGTCTACTAATTTTAAGTTATAAATAATGGTTAAAGTTTTGAAGTCTGTTTCACTGGGGTCAATTTTGCCATTACGATAAAGACTATATTCTTCAGTAATTCTAACTTTGATAGTTGCAATATCTCGGTCGGCGAAAAATTGTTCTACTGACTCAAGTCTTTGTATGCCATATTTGTAGTAAGCTTTGTTGCTTTTTAACCAATTGATTGAACCATTTATTCCGGCTGTTTTTTCATAAAAATATCCTGTAGTTAACTCCTTGGCAATTTGGCTATTGTATGGAGGGGAAAACATTTTTCCTTTTGCTTCTAGCCAAGTTTCAATTAATTTTTTTGCTTCTATTTCTGAGATTGAATTGACTAGAGGAGTTTTAGGTGTTTGAGACTGTGGTGAAGTTGTCGATTTTGGTGATGGAGTAGTTGTTTTTTCTGGATTGATATTTGTGGTTGATATATCAATATTTTCTTGAGACTTTTTTGGGAAAATTGAGTTAATTATTGAGGGAAATATATGACTTAAAACAATGCCAATAAGAATAAAACTGCCAATTATACTACCTGTAATAACTGCTTTTAACCAGTCTCCCATCTGATGAGTTTTTTTGGGGACTGGGGGGTGAGAAACTACAGATTGAGAAGAGCTTAAAGTTTCTGATGGAGGTAAGGTGACTGAGGTTGGTGCTGGAGTGGGAGATGCTTCTGATAGAGGTAGAAGGATGGGAGGTGGTGGAGAAGGTACTGTGGGAATCATAGCAGTGGGGCCGAATTTTAGGGAATGGAGCATTTCTGCTGCGGTGGAGTAGCGATCGCTTGGGTTGGCTTGAATAATTTTATTTAAAGTTTCTGCTAGTTGGGGAGTTATATTTGTAGCTAAATTTTCCCACTGAGAATTTGTTGGTAATTGGCGGGGATTTTTTCCGGTTAATAAATAAATTATTGTTAGTCCTAAACTGTATAAATCGCTGGCATAAACTGGATGTCCTGCTGCTTGTTCTGGTGGCATAAATCCTGGAGTACCTATTATTATGGAGCGAGAAGGATTGCCTTGAGAATTTAATGTTGTTCCCATTAATTCTTTTACTGCTCCAAAGTCGATTAATACTGGTAAATCATCTTTTTCTTGCCAGATTATATTGCCTGGTTTTATATCTCTATGGATAATTCTTTTACTGTGAATGTAGTCTAAAACTGGGAGTAAATTTATGAGAATTTGTCGTACAGAATCTTCATTAAATAATCCTTCGGTTTGTAATTTTTTTGTGAGAGTTTCTCCTTCTATCCATTCTTGTACTAGATAAAATTTTCCGTTTTCTGTAAAGTATGCGTATAATCGAGGAATCTGATTATTTGTTTCCCCTAGTTCTTCTAAAATTGCTGCTTCTCTTTGAAATCTGTCTTGTACGATTTGATAAATTTGAGGATTATTTACTATGGGTTTAAGTTGTTTAATCACGCATAGACGACCGGAGGGCATTTGAGTGTCTTGGGCAAGAAATGTTTCGCCAAATCCTCCACTTGCTAATGTGTTGATGATGCGATAACGGTTATTTAAAATCGTTTTGTTCATAGCATCCCAGTATTTATTTCAAAGTTACGAAAGAAGAAAATAATCAATCAATTAATGGGGTTTGAGCAAGAAAAAATATTCTTTTGCTCTATAATGTTTTCAAATGAGATGTAAATATAGATTGATGTTTTTTCTAATAAAAAAAGTGCTGTTTTGAGTCTATTATATCCTTGTATTTATTACTATTTAATGCTGTTTACCCCCCTTTACTATTCCCTATTCCCTATTTCATAGCACTTGGTTTCCACATTCCAGATCAAAACACTATATGTGTCTTTGGGGTCAGGAGGAAAGAAAGAAACTTTAACAAAATTGGATGAGTATTTTTCTAAATAATCTGAGAAGTAGCTATTTTCCATTTCCCATCTATAAATATCAAGTTATAAATAACTGTTAGTTGGGCAGATCCTGACCTGGTAGCGTCTAATTTATCATTCTTAAATAGTTGATATTTTTCAGTAACTTTAACTTGAATAGTTGCTTGATTTCCTTGAGTAGAAAAATATTCAATACTATCTATTTTTTGCATTTTATACTGATAGTAAGCATTGTTTTCTTTTAACCAAGCGATCGCTCCATCAGAGGCTACTATATTATCATAAACCTTTCCTGTTGTCAATTCAGCAGCAAGTTTGCGGTTGTATGGAGGAGCAAATATTTCTTTTTTTGCTTTTAACCAATTCTGGATTAATTCTTCAGCTTGTTGTTGAGAAATTGATGTTACTAATTCGGTGGTGGGTGGTGTAGGAAATTTTGGTATTTCTGAGCCAGTTTGGGGAGATTTACTTAAGACATTTTTGAGCAAAATACTACTCAAAAAACAACTGCCAATAACACCACTAATAATCACTGCTTTCTGCCAAGTTTTGTGATTAATAGATAATTGAGTTGAAGGGTGGTCTAGACTTTGGTCTAAAGGTGAATTTAAAGTTGTCGTTTTTTCAGGATTATTGATGACTACTAAAGATAAAGATGACTGAGTTTTTTCATTACTAAAAACCTGAGTTGAATCAGACTCTAAAGCATTTAACATTTCTGTAGATGTAGCAAAGCGATCGCTAATATTAGGTTGAATTGCTCTGTCTAAAATTTCTGCTAATTTAGAAGTTAAATTACTGGTATATTTTTGCCAAGTAATCCTCCCTGTTTGTAAATCCATTTCTAAATCTTGGGGAACTCTTCCTGTTAGTAGAAAAATAGCTGTTAACCCTAAACTATATAAATCGCTAGCATAAACTGGTCGTCCCGCTGCTTGTTCAAAAGCCATATATCCAGGAGTACCAATCATAATAGAAATAGGTGTCGTATTTTGAGAATTAATTGCTGTACTAATAGAATCTTTTACTGCCCCAAAATCTATTAAAACTGGCAAGTCATCCTGTTGGCGCAAAATAATATTTTCCGGTTTAATATCTCGATGAATAATATTTCTACTATGTATATAATTAATAACCGATAGTAAACTAATCAGAATTTTCTGAACATCACCATCTGTCATTGGACCTGTAGTTTTTACTTTTTTCCCTAGAGTTACTCCCTTTATCCATTCCTGTACCAGGTAAAATTGACCTGCTGTATCACTAAAATAAGCATACAACTTGGGTATTTGGCTATTAATCTCCCCTAATTCTTCCAGAATGGCCGCCTCTCGTTGGAAACGTTGCAATACCTGTTGGTAAATTTCGGGATTATTTGTAACTACTTTAAGTTGCTTAATTACACAGTAGCGACCAGATGGCATTTGGGTATCTTGAGCTAAAAAGGTTTCTCCGAACCCACCACTACTGAGTGCTTGTATAACTTGATAGCGATTGTTCAAAAGTGTCGGTTTCACATCAGGAATTATTACCCATTTGTTTTAATTCAGGATAACATACTTATCAATGGATAATTGATAATTGATAATTGATAATTGCTTAATTTGGTCTAAGACCTCTTCATTTATGAAGAAAATAAAAAGAAAATATTTTCCTTAAGTTCAGAGGATATCTGAAAAGTTTTTTGATACTGAAATTTGCCCCCCGAGCAAGCCAACTTTGGGGGGAAAAGAGTCAATTTGCTTCTAAAAGTCCCCCAAAATTGGGGGATTTAGGGGGCTTAGATGTAGCAAATGGACTTCCCAGACAACCTCTCAATCCTCTTCTTTCAAGGAGAGGTAATTATCGATTATTCATTATTCATTATCAATTGTTGAATAGCTAAGAATCCTTATCAAAAAATGAGAAAATTATTAAAGTTAATTATTTTGACAGTAGCAATTACTGGCAGCTATACAGGGATTTTATCTATTGTAAATAAGATTAATGCTGCTCAAAAGGGTGTTAATCTACAGACTAAATATTTTGCTAATAATCGGGATAATCGCCAAATTAAATCTGACAATAAAAAACATATTAATTCACAATTATCTGCTTCAGAAAAACTATCTAATTTTCGTCTAATTCAATTTGATGATAGTATTTTAAAATCTCTAGATATTGATGAGGAAAATTCATTAAAATCATCTACTTTATCAAGGCAAAATATTTTAAAAGAAGCACCTGTAGGTCCTTCTCAACCTCCGACAAGACCAGTAATTGATGTTCACTTAAATAAAAGTGTTGGAGACAAAGGGGTTAATAAACCATCAGCCAATAATATTCCTGAAGATCCTCAGTTTAAACCAGTGATGGAATATGCTAGAAAACAAAATCTTTCTCAACGTCCGATGGCAGAAATTATGCAGGCGATCGCTGATTATTTTATTGGTACTCCCTACAAGGCTGGATTATTAGACCAGTCGAATCAAGAGTCTTTAGTTATTAGTTTAGATGGATTTGATTGTGTTTTATTTGTAGAAACTGTGTTGGGAATGGCTAGGGGGATAGCAGTAGAAGATTATTCTTATTTGACCTTTGTTAATAATATTAAAAATCAGCGTTATTGGAATGGTAAAATGAATGGGTATTGTAGTCGTTTGCATTATTTTTCTGAATGGATTGCTGATAACCAGAGGCGGAATAATATCACAGATATTGGTGTTGAATTAGGTGGAGAGAAAGTTAAGAAGCCATTATTTTTTATGAGTAAAAATAGATGGGAGTATCCACAAATTGCTAGTAATGATGCTAATTATCAATGTATTGTTAATATGGAAGATAGTATTAGTAAGCTGAAAATTAACTATATTCCTTACTATAAAATTAGTAGCGTTTATTCTCAGTTAAAATCTGGAGATATTGTCGCCGTAGCAACAGAAATTAATGGCTTAGATGTGACTCATACTGGTTTAGTTTATCGTAATTATGATGGTAATATTGGTATTATTCATGCTTCTCCTGCGGGAAAAGTAACTGTTGCTTATGATTTAGAAAGATACATTTGGAATGTGGAAAGTGCCATTGGTATTTTAGTGGCGCGACCTGTCGATCCACGGGGTTAGAGTAGGGGAGTGGGGGAGTAGGGGAGTAGGGAGTGGGGGAGTGAGGAGTGGGGGAGTAGGGAGCGGGGGATTAGGAGAATTAATAGTAAAATAAAGTTGTAGTGAGGAGAAAATTAGAGTGAACAATGGGTTGGTTCAAAGTCATAAAGATTTAAAGGTTTATCAGAAAGCTTTTGTTGGAGCTATGCAAATTTTTGAATTATCTAAAAAATTTCCGATAGAAGAAAGGTATTCTTTAACTGACCAAATTAGACGTTCGTCACGTTCTGTTTGTGCTAATCTGGCTGAAGCTTGGCGAAAACGTAGATATGAGCTAGCCTTTGTTGCTAAATTAAATGATTGTGAAGCAGAAGCTGCAGAAACACAAACATGGCTTGATTTTGCTGTGAAATGTCAATATTTAGATGTAGAAACAGGGCAAAAGCTTTCAACAACTTATGACGAAATTATCAGCATTTTAGTAAAAGTAATAAATAATCCTCATCCCTGGTTGTTGAAACATCCGAGGAGTAGGGATGTGGGGGAGTAGGGGAGTGAGGGAGAAGTCAAAAGTCAGAATAATTAACATTAACTGGGCTATTATTAGCGAAAAAGTGATTATGCCTGTTTCAATTAGTTAATAACTGAAGTCTTACCCAAGTATAGCGTTACTTTTAGGAATTGGCATTAAACCCTTGTAACTCCGAAGCTAAAACTTAATTTCTGAAGATGTTTTTTGTCTGAGTTTTACTCCCCCGCTCCCCTACTCCCCCACTCCCCCGCTCCCCTACTCCCCCACTCCCCTACTCAAGAGAATTGCGAGAAGTTTTAGTTTTTCTATCAGGATTAACTGTTAATTCTGGTGGCGATAAATCAACAGAACCCCAGTTATTTAAAACATCTTTAAGGAAAATTTCTTGCTGGTTGCGTAACTCAGTTACACTAGCTCCTTTATTCAGAATTGTAAACCAAACAATTCCCTGTTCTTTTGTTGGTAAAGCACCTGCTAAAGCACTAACATAATTTAGAGTTCCAGACTTAACTACTGCTAAATTTGGGAGTTGCTTACGTTCATCTAAAATACCTTTATCTTTACCCACAATAACAAACACATCTGCCACATTCATATTGTATTGCTGAAGATATTTATCTATTGCTAGAAACATTCCAGTAGCAGCACGGGGAGAAATGCGATTTTCTTCTCCTAAACCAGAACCATTAATTAATGTAATTTCCTCTTTTGGTATTCCGACAAATTGAGCTGCTTTTTCCGCAACTATTTGATAGCCTCCTACAGCTTCAGCTAACATATCTGCCATTAAATTATTACTATATTGATTCATCTTTTTCACCAGTTCAGCCATGGGAAAAGAATAATGTCTAACTAATAGTTTAATATTTTCAGGAGGAGTAGGAAAAACTTCTACAATTCCATCAATTATTAGTTGCGGTTTTGCTGTACCTGGAGGCAAAGTTTGATATTGATTTAAAACTTCTGAAGACCAAATTTGACTATTCAATCCTTGTTTCAATAAATTACCAGCAGTCTGAGGATTAGATTCAAAATTCATGTAAAATTTGCCAGTAATAATTAGATTGCCAGTAACTCTTTGAATTCCAATTTTATTTAATAAATTACCAATAGCGATCGCTTCTTCCCAAACAAAAAATGGGTCTTCTCCTCCTTGAATGACTAAATCTCCATTTAATACTCCATTTTCAATTTTTCCAGTTGTAGAAATTAAGGTAATAAATTGATGGTCGGGATTAAAAGTTGTTAAGGCAACTAAAGAGGTTGCAACTTTAGTAATTGAAGCTGCTGGTAAAGGAATTGTACCTTGATGATTTGCTAATAAAGTATCATTTGATTGTATCCATATTCCTTGATTTTGTTGAGAAAATCCTTGACTAGCTAGTCTATTTAGATATGTTTTTACTTGATTAGAGGCTATTGTTTCTGGATTATCTGGAGGTAATGTTAAGGGTTTTTCCGGAATTTCAATGGATACTTTTGGGGAAGGTGTGGTTTCAGGAGAAGGAGATGTTATTTCTGGTTCAGGCGATCTACATCCAGCTAAAGATAACGCCATACATATAGTAGTTATAGAAATTTTTTTTAGCATTAGTTTCATCTTCAATTATTACAGTAATACCTAGAGATTATAGTCTGATTAACTCAGTCTTGTATTTTAGCAGTTTGTATAGCAGAAGGAAGAAGGAAGAAGGAAGAAGGAACAGGGAAGAAAGAAGAATATTTTAGTTATCTACGCAGAAGTAAGAGGGAAGAAGGAAGAAGGAAGAAAGAAGAATATTTTAGTTATCTACGCAGAAGTCAGAAGCAAGAAGTAAGAGGGAAGAAGGAACAGGGAAGAAAGAAGAATATTTTAGTTATCTACGCAGAAGTCAGAAGCAAGAAGTAAGAGGGAAGAAGGAAGAGGGAAGAAGGAAGAGGGAAGAAAAGGGAAGAAAGAAGAAGGAAGAAAGAAGAATATTTTAGTTATCTACGCAGAAGAAATAATCGGGTGCATGTCATATTTACAAAAATACTTTTTTCCTATATATTCCCTATTACCTGTTGCCTGTTGCCTTTCGGAGCTGTTGCCTAAAAACGATAAATTTTTGGCTTTATTCATGCATTGAGATGCAGCCGAAAAATCTGGCGTTTTCTGAGTTTTAAGCTTTTGATATGTCCGCGCCCTTTCCTTCGACTGCTATATAAAAAAATAATCAAATATTGATACTTTTATTTTTTTTTATTAGATTTTTTTACAAAAATAATGTAGTTGATTTGGCAATACATTTTTCCCAAAATAATAGTCTCTTTTATGCTAAAATTAACATACTAAATTGTAGATTAAGTTAGAATTTATGACCAAAAAATAGGGTCTTTAGCTTCCCCTTTTCAAGAGGATGAAAAAAGTAAACTTCAGTATTTTCTTGCCTCTGACTTTAGCCGGAGGTACTGATAACTGATAACTGATAACTGATAACTGAAATGACCCACTTCTGATTAAATATAAATAGTTTTTGTCAATTTGTGCAAGAGAATCTAAAATCTAATCTTAAAGTATGACTAAAAAAACAGGGCAGCCAACTCTTTTAATAAGTAATAATCCTTATATAGAATTGAATAATCAAGGCCAGACTATTACTCTTGAACTTAAACAAGACAATCATATATTAGGACGCGATCGCCTCCACGCCGATCTTGTAGTACCTTCAGGTTGGTTAGTCATATCTAGTTACCACGCCACCATTCGGAAAATTGATGATCGCTACTATATTTATGATGGTGACGGTCATCGAGCAAGTACCAATGGATTATTTCTAGACCGTACTCGCATCACTCCATCTGAAGGTCATATTCTAGAGAATGGTATGGAAATCAAAATTGGTCTCGACCCCCAAAACCAAATATTGTTGAAATATTTCGATCCTAATAATCCCATAACTATAGCATCTTTACCAAAAACGAGTTCAATATCTTTAAAAGATCGATCAGTCTTACTTGGTCGCGATCCTGATGCCACTCTGGAATTGGATGCTCCCATTGTTTCTCGTAGTCATGCCACCATTGAACCTAATGGTCAGGGTAATTACGTTTTACTCGACTATAGTACCAATGGCGTTTTTGTCAATGGGGTGCGAGTTAAAAACTCTATTGTTTTGACTGAAGGAGCGGTCGTCAAAATAGGACCTTTTACTCTAATTAGACGTGGCGATCGCTTAGAAGTTTTTGACCGTGGAAATCAAATTCGTATTGATGCCGATCGCCTATTTAGAATAGTCAGAGACCAACGAGGAAAAACACGAGTTTTACTGAATGATATTTCCTTTGCGATTGAACCAGGACAGTTTGTAGCGTTGGTGGGAGGTAGTGGCACTGGTAAATCAACTTTGATGCGAACATTATTAGGAATAGACCCTACAACCAAAGGCAAAGTTTATATTAATGGTGAAGATTTAAGGAATAATTTTAATATCTATCGGACTCAAATTGGTTATGTTCCTCAAGATGATATTATTCATCGAGAATTAACAGTATTGGAGGTTTTAAATTATGCAGCAAAATTGCGATTACCGCCGGATATTAATATTAAGGAAGTAGTCGAAAAAACTCTAGAACAAATAGAGATGAAGGAGAGGAAAAATGTATTAGTTAGTCAGTTAAGTGGGGGGCAGAGAAAAAGGGTAAGTATTGGTGTGGAATTATTAGCAGACCCCAAATTATTTTTCTTAGATGAACCGACATCAGGACTCGACCCAGGATTAGATAAAAAAATGATGCAACTATTAAGAAAGTTGGCAAATCAAGGACGAACAATTATCTTAGTTACCCATGCCACAGCTAATATTAGAATTTGCGACCGAGTAGTTTTTTTAGGTAGAGGAGGGCGTTTATGTTACTTTGGTTCTTCCAGAGAAGCTATGACTTTTTTCTCTGTCAATACTGGTGACTTTGCTGATATTTATAACGAACTAGAAACCAGTGATGAAAATATAAATGAATGGGTAAATAACTTTCGTCAATCAGAATATTATCGACGTTATATTGCCAATCATCTCAGTATCGATAATTTAAAACCTCCTACTAATTTACCCCCCAAAAAACAACCTGCTTCTTTTGGGAAACAACTTTTTATTTTAATTCAACGATATTTTAAATTAACTATTCGCGACCCCATTAACTTAGGATTAGCTTTATTTACTGCCCCTATAGGTATTAGTTTAATTTTATTTGCAGTTAGAGATAAAAATCCATTAATTGACGACCCAGAACCTACTTTAGCTCCTTTAGCTTTGCGAGTATTATTTGTATTTACCTGCGCTTGTTTATGGGTTGGTCTGTCTAGTTCCCTACAAGAAATAGTCAAAGAATCAGCTATTTATATTCGGGAAAGATTAGTTAACTTAGGATTATTTGCTTATCTCAGTTCAAAATTAACAGTTTTAGGATTATTAGCAACTCTGCAAACTCTATTAGTAGTATTAGTAGTGATATTGGGATTTGAAAATCCACAGCCAGAATTAATTTCATGGCCGATAGGAGTTAGTATTACGACTTTTTTAACATTAATAAGTTGTATGAGTTTGGGATTAATGATTTCATCAATTGTAAAAAATGGTTCTCAAGCTAATAGTGCTTTACCCTTAATATTGCTACCTCAAATTATTTTTTCTGGTGTTTTATTTGAAATGACTGGTATAGCTAGTAAATTTTCTTGGCTAATGTTAAGTCGTTGGTCTGTAGCTGCTTATGGAGCACTTGTAAATGTGAATAATATGGTACCAGAAGCAACTAAATTACCAGATGGAAGTACCGTTCCTTTGCCATTTGAACCTTCAGATGTTTACAACCTTAACTGGGGAAACCTAGGGATAAGTTGGGGAGCTTTATGTTTACATTCGCTGATTTATTTAGGCTTTACTATTTGGTTTCAAAAACGGAAAGATATTATCTAATAATTAATAATTAATAATTAATAATTAATAATTAGGGTTTGCTGAATAAATATAAAAGCATTGACATATAAAGACTTTGAGCTTTTTGGGGTTGAAAAAAGTACCTGGTATCACGTCTAAAACTCTCAAAAAGTTAGTATTTTATGCGCATAGTTGGGCAGAAAAATCATTCTTACAATTCTTACCGAATTATTAATAATTAATAATTAATAATTAAATAATTCTGGTTTAAAGCCTCCCCTTTTAAGGGGATAATAAAGAAAAATTTTCATCTCTTTGTCAATCCTCTTCTTTTCAAGGAGAGGTAATTATTCATTATTCATTATTCATTATTCATTGTTGAATTCTACCTCCTCTCTCATTCCCATTTATCCTGTTTCCTGTCTCCTTTCTTATCCTCCTGGGAGGGGTTAGGGGTGGTTTGTCTCCTACCCCTACTAATATAGAATCCGGTTGAATAGTTATTGTATAGTTGGGAGTAGGGGAGTGGGGGAGATTAAATATTGAAGCAATTATAGAATTATCAACATATACTATATAACCGGATTCTATATAAAAGACTTTTTCAGCAAACCCTAATTAAGGTTTAAAGTCTCTCCTTTAAAGGAGAAAAAAGCGGTCGTTTTGCTGGCGCACAACTTTAACGCTACGCGACATGTTTGCGTTTGCGCAGCATCCCGTAGGGAAGCATTCCGAAGGAAAAAGCGTAGCATCCCGTAGGGTGGGATGGCGAGGTCTTTTAGCCATATCCAATCGACCAAGAGAAGAACAAATTTTCACGCTCCGCGTCAATTCTCTCCTTGAAAATAAGAGGTAATTATTAATTATTAATTATTAATTATTAAACCCTATTCCCTTCTAAGATTGAAACTGCTCTAATAACCAAGCATAAACTTGAGTTTGATTTGTTTGACGAGTACGCTGAAGTGCTTCCTCTAATAAAGAAATGTCTAAACCAGGCAAAACTTGAGACTGATCGATTTTTCTACTGCCACCGTTAGCAATAGCAAAGGCAATAATTTCTACATTCTGCACATCAACTATCCAATATTCAGCAATATTCAGTGCTTCATAAAGCAAACGTTTTTTCCCTATATCATCAGGAAGAGAAGTATTAGCAACTTCGATAACCAGAGTTGGTGGAGGATAAATATCCAGGTCAATAAAAGAATTTCCCCAAGGAATGACATCAGCATTTTCCCCAATGTAATAGGAAGCATCAGGTTGAGCTGCTCGACATCCAGTTTTGCGGTAGGTACAGTTATCTCTACCATTCATAGCAATATTTTTAGTGGTAGCAAATAAAACAATTGCGCCCATAATAACTGCATGGTCTTTAGCGTGGTCATTTCCTAGTGGTGACATTTCTATTCTGAGTTTTCCTTTGTGGTAGTAAATTTTGGCTTTTTCATAACTTGGGTCTTCAAGAATTTGGATGTATTCTTCCCAAGTTGCTGTTATCCAAGCGTCTGTTGGTAGTTGGGTTTGGGTTTTGCTCATGTTTTGTCGGAAAAGGTATATTTTATATTTCTAGATAAGGTTAGCGATCGCTAGTTGATTGTTATTATTTGACTTAGCTTGCTCTACTATACTTTTGATAGTAGTATTTGTATTTAAGTATTCAAATAATAATATACCATTTTTAAATACATAATGAAATATTGGCTAATAAAATCAGAACCAAAAACTTACAGTATCTCAGATATGAAACATGAAAAAACTTGTATTTGGGATGGAGTTAGAAATTATCAAGCTCGGAATTTTTTGCGACAAATGAATCAAGGAGATTTAGCATTTTTCTATCATTCTAATACTGTACCTCCTGGCATTATTGGATTAGTAAAAATATTAGAAAGTGGCATTGCTGACCCTACTCAATTTGACCAAAAAAGCAAATATTATGACCCCAAATCTACTCCTGATACGCCTCGGTGGCAAACTGTTTCTGTGGAGTTTGTAGAAGAGTTTCCTCAGTTAATATCTTTGGCTATTTTGAAACAAGAATTTAGCCCAGATGAATTGTTAGTTACTAAGAAAGGAAATAGGTTATCCGTAATGCCTGTTGCTCAAAATGTGGCAGAGAAAATTTTAGTAATGAAAGATAATTTTTAAGCTAATTTACTATATTATTCTGTGCCCATAAATTAGTCCAGTAGGGTGCGTTATTCATTAATTGATAATTACCTCTGCTTAAAACCGTTACGGAATTGAATATAAGGAAATATCCTAGCACTTTTTTTCCCTTGAAAAGGGGAGGCTTTAAACCAGAATTATTTAATTATTAATTATTAATTATTAATTATTAATTATTTGGTAACGCACCATCCCAAAGTCTAGTGGTAGTAGACTGACACTGCTAAAAGTGTGCATTAGATTTTTTGGTATAACTCTTGTTATAGGAAGGTTTGACTGATTTTTTTGTAGCAACATTTAAGTGTGTCTGGTGCGTTACGCTTTGCTAACACACCCTACTGGACTACTGGAATGACGCAAAAGTAAGCAAATTTGATATAATTGTTCAGTCTAAAAAATATTAGTAATTATCAGGTGAATAATGAATGATTTTCAAGTATGCGATCGCGATTTAACGGAGGCCATATTATCTGATTATTTGCAAACTGATAGTATTGCAGTGGATACAGAGACCATGGGTTTGTTGCCTGGGCGCGATCGCTTATGTTTAGTCCAGTTATGCAATTCTCAAGGCAGAGTTACAGCAATTCGGATTGAAAAAGGGCAGCAAGAAGCACCTAATTTAAAACAATTAATGGAGGCAACAGAAATAGTTAAAGTATTTCATTTTGCTAGATTTGATGTAGCAATGTTGCAGCATCATTTAGATATTAAAGTCTCCCCGATTTTCTGTACCAAAATTGCTAGTAAATTAGCACGAACTTATACAGGTAAACATGGTTTAAAAGACTTGGTAATGGAGTTAGAAAAAGTAGAGTTAGATAAATCTGCTCAAAGTTCTGATTGGGGAAATTCCGAGAATTTAACAGAGAAACAATTGAGTTATGCTGCTAATGATGTGCGGTATTTATTGAGTGTCAGGGAGAAGTTAATTAAAATGTTGAAACGTGAGGAAAGGTGGGAATTAGCACAACAGTGTTTTGAATGTTTACCCGTATTTGTGGGATTAGATTTATTGCAGTATAAAGATGTTTTTGAGCATTAATTAAATGGGGATTTGTGGGGCGATATTTATCTTTATTTATGCTATTATTAGTAGATAAAATAGAAAACAATATTGCTCCGCAATGCCACCCTAAATTTAAACCGTTTTTTTTATTGATAAATGAATCAGATAATCAAATTATTAGACGTAGTAGCTCTAACAGAAGACTTACCTGAAGTTAGTTTATATCGCGGACAGGTAGGCACGATAGTAGAAATTCTTGGTGATGGAAGTGCGTTTGAGGTTGAGTTTTGTGACCGTAATGGGCGTACTTATGAATCATTGGGTCTGCAACCAGAACAGTTTATGGTGTTGTGTTTTGAACCTGTTTCTAGGGTAGTGGTTTAATCTTTTTATTGGATCTGATTTGAGAATGTTTTCATAGACAACAAGTGAAACCCAACATTTGTAGGGACGTTGCATCCAACGTTCCTACTTTCTTGCATACAACGTTCCTACTCTAATATTTTCAGTCATCACCGAGAACGTTGCTCCCATTTTTTTGCTATGTACCACCATAGTTTAACTCCCACTATACCAATAACGCTGGCAAACAAACTCAATATAATTGAAATTCCTGGTGCTAACCAGGGTTCGGGTACTGAATATTTAGACAGAAACTTGCCTACTGAATGCTCACTAGCTTTGGTATACTTGGTGACATAGGGAAAGTGACCAGAAATGGAGGCAACGCTGGCACCTGCACCTAATCCCACACCGATAATAGCGACAAGTTCTTGAAAGTGGCGATCGCTCTCTGCTTGTTCTATTTCTGTGATGCCACGAATGGAGTTTATTAGGTCTTCTAATAGTTTTAAATTGGGGCTGAGATTGGCATAGTCTTTTTGCATTTGCAGCAGATATTTTTCGGTTATTTCTTGAGGGAATTTTTCGAGAAATTTGAGGTCGGTTGTGACTCCGGGGGTGGTTATCAAACGAGCTAATATTGATGAAATATCTTCTCCATTTATTGTGAGTTTGGAAAGTTGGGAAATTGGAGTGGGGATGTTTTCAGGTAAGAGATTTTCCAGGGCTTTTGATGTGGCTTTTTCTCTGATTCTATCTAGGCGTCTTTGGTAGTTGAGCAGATTAATTTCTATGGTGCGGATTTGACTGTCGAAATAGCCTAAATTAATTGAATAGTTAGATAATGTAGTTTGAGATTTTACTAATATTTTCTGTAGTGGTTTGAGATTTGAACTAGGGTTTTGATATTTCTGGATTTCTTGGATATATTGTTGAATTTTTATGGCAGATTTTTTGAGTAATTCTTTCAGATAGCGACTCTGAGCATAAGCCCAAAAAACTTTGTGGCGGTAACAAAGTAAACGGAGCAAATCAAAATTAAATTCTGCTGCTTTTTTGGCTGTTTGTTCGTTGGGATAGAGAGAAATTATCAGATGATTATTTGTCTGGATTTTTTCAATAGTTGGTGGTGAGAAAAAATCTATGTTTTCTGACATGGTAATGCCGTATTGTCGTAATTCAAAGGTTTTTCCTCCTAAGAGTTTTCCTTGACCTTGCAAATCTTTTTCCCAGTCGAAGTCAAGATTTAATGTTTGACAGCATTGTTTGGCGATTTCTTCTGGGTTTTTGTTGTTAGCTAATTCGGCTAAAACTAACCAAGTTTCTCCGAGATTACCTGTTTGAATTTTGCCCGATGAATCTTTGAGTTTGGCTTCGATTTTGTTTTTTAGTTGGGCGATGCTGTTGGTGGGATGACGAGTTTTATTGTTAGGAAAGGAAGTGGCTATTAGTAGTCCATAAGTATCATTTAGTCGGACTGGATAATAATAGCCTTCGTCGGGAAGATCGTCGCGAAAATACTCGATTCTTTGTGTCAAAAGTTCGAGGTATTCCGTTTCTATTACGCCGTCGAGTTTGAATAGGGAATTGCGCAGATGCTCAGGTAATTTTGAGGCAAATATTTTGCGGTTTTTTTTAAAGTCTTTTTTGCTTTCTCCTAAACTTTCTCGGAGGTCGTAAAGAAATAGAAATAGGTTTGGATAGATGAGGTCAGCCATTTCAGTTATCAGTTATCAGTCATATCAGTTATCAGTCATATCAGTTATCAGTTATTTCGTAAGCATTCAGCCGTCAGCTATCAACTGAATGCTTACGCAGTAGGAAGCTTAAAATCCTAAGTTTTCTAGTCATTTTTTAAAATAGGCTGGTTGAGAAATTGCCAGAGTTTTTCAAGGCCGGTGAGTTTTTTGGCAATTACTTCTGGTTCTGGAGTGCTAAGAACACTATAGACTGCATTGAGGATTTCCTTACTTTCGTGATCGGGTTCACCCTCAAAATAGACGCGCTTTCCACCCTTATTTTCTAAAGGCAGGAAATTTTCTAATTCTGCGTCTGTGGGTAGCAAGTCGGAGGAAATTGGGCGATCGACAGTATCTAATTTGACTTTGGCCTCCTGATATAATTGTTTTAGGGTATCATTGGCTTTAAGAATGCCGATCAATTCCTTTTTGATAACGTATTGGTCATTAGGGTTTTCTTTCAGATTTTTGCCAATATCTACTAATTTATTCCGCTCGTTTTCGCTCAGAGGAGTTTCCAAGTTTTTAAGAGCTAGCAATAGGGCGAGTAAAGTATTATACATATGTTCAAATACGAAATTAGAGTTCAAATAAATTTAGTCTATTATATAAGAAACGACGGGGATATTGGGAATAATTAATTATGGAAGAAGAATTTATCGGCTTAATCAAGCAACTACTTTTCCGTAATAATTGGGAAGAAGTTAACCAAGTTTTAAATAAAAATCAACAATTAATTGTGCCAAGGTTGTTAAAAGTTATGGCGGAGGTAGCACAATACTTCGCGGATAATAACAATCTCAATGCTGCCAACGTTTTGTTGAATCTCATCCTGCAACTGGGGGAGTTTCTCGGCAGTTCCCAAATGCCTCCCACAAGAAGAAAGGAGACCGCTGATATTTTGTTGCAAATAGGTATTAGGTGGTATGAAATAAATCTATTTCCTCCCGCTCTCCAATGTTTGCAACAGACTCTCAGCATCTATTGTGAAATCAAAGACCGCCAAGGAGAAGCAAAGTCTTTGAATCATTTGGGTATTGCTTACGGTTCCCTCGGGCAATACGAACGGGGGATAGAGTGCTTCCAACAGTCTTTAAAAATTGCTAGAGAAATCAGAGACCGTCAAAAAGAAGCAATTTCTTTGGGTAATTTGGGTATTGCTTACTATTCTCTGGGGCAATACGAACGGGGGATAGAGTGCTTCCAACAGTCTTTAGAAATTGCTAGAGAAATCAAAGACCGTAAAGGAGAAGCATATTCTTTGGGTAGTTTGGGCATTGCTTACCATTCCCTGAAACAATACGAACGGGGGATTGAACTCCAGCAACAGTCTTTAAAAATTGCCAGAGAAATCAAAGACCGTCAAAAAGAATTTACTTCTTTGAATTATTTGGGTATTGCTTACGGTTACCTCGGGCAAGACGAACGGGCGATCGAGTTCTTCCAACAGCATTTAAAAATTGCCAGAGAAATCAAGGACCGTCAAAAAGAAGCAAATTCCTTGTGTAATTTGGGTAATGCTTACTATTCCCTGGGACAATACGAACAAGCGATCGAGTTCCATAAACAGTCTTTAGAAGTTGCCAGAGAAATCAAAGACCGTCAAGAAGAAGCAAGTTCTTTACATAATTTGGGTACTATTTACCGTTCCCTGGGGCAATACGAACAGGCGATTGAATTCCAGAAACAATCTTTAGAAATTACCAGAGAAATCAAAGACCGTCTAGGAGAAGCATCTTCTTTGAATAAGTTGGGTATTGCTTACCATTCTCTGGGGCAATACGAACAGGCGATTGAATTCCATAAACAGTCTTTAGCTATTAAGCAAAAAATCAAAGACTGTCAAGGAGAAGCAAATTCTCTGAATAATTTGGGTCTTGCTTACCATTCCCTGGGGCAATACGAACAGGCGCTAGATCTCCATAAACAGTCTTTAGAAATTGCCCGAAAAATCAAAGACCGTCAAATAAGAGCAATTTCTTTGCATAATTTGGGTAATGCTTGCTACTCCCTGGGGCAATACGAACTAGCGATTAAGTACCTCCAAGAGTCTTTAGCTATTAAGCAAAAAATCAAAGATCGTCAAGGAGAAGCATATTCTTTGGGTAATTTGGGTAATGCTCGCTACTCCCTGGGGCAATACGAACAGGCGATTAAGCTCTATGAAAAGTCTTTAGAAATTGCCAGAGAAATTAAAGACCGTAAAGGAGAAGCAAATTCTTTAGGTAGTTTGGGTAATGCTTGCTACTCCCTGGAGCAATACGAACGGGCGATTAAGTTCCATGAACAGTCTTTAGAAATTTTGCGAGAAATCAAAGACCGTCAAGGAGAAGCAAATTGTTTGGGTAATTTGGGTGGTGCTTACCGTTCCCTGGGACAATACGAACGGGCGATCGCTTACTGCCAAGAAAGCATCAAGATTGTGAATCCCAAAACAATGCCTGTAGAATGTGCCATGATGGCTGAAAATTTAGGCTACCTAGAATTTACTCAAGGCAACTGGGCCAATGCGATCGCAGCTTACACCAAAGCCATAGAAGCAACAGAAATATTAAGAACGGGAGGACGAACGGACGATCGCCGCCAAGAAATCCTGGAAAAAGCCATCAATGTCTATGCCAACACCATCCAATGTTTTGTCAATACTGGGCAATACGCCGAAGCCTTAACATATGCTGAACAATATCGCAACCGTCAGCTAGTGGATTTAATGTATAGCAAAGATGTTGTCTATTCTAAAGGAGAAGCATCCCCAGAAGTCGCCAAGCTATGGCAGCAATACGAACAGATAGAACGACAGCTAGACAACTTGCGATTTAACAATGAAGCTCGCAACTACAACCAAGAAATGGTTGATGCTGCCAACTCCAGACAAATCAAACCTTCCGGGGAGAAAAAGAATGATAGCATTACCGCCTTAGAAGCAAAAAAACAGGAAAAGTACCGCCAAATCCGCAAATTAGACCGAGTATTAGCAGAAGGTTTGGCTGTCACTCCCCTGAAATTTACCCAATTGCAAAATCTGGTGCGGGATAGTGCTACTACTGCTATTGTCAGCTTTTTTAGCACAAAAGAAGACACTTATGCTTTTGTGCTAATTGGCGATCGCGTAGATTTGCATCGTTGCGGACAAGGTTTTGATGAGTTGCAAGGGTGGTTGGAGGAAAAGTGGTTCCAGTCTTATACTTGGTATTCTCTACCTGAAAGTGATCGCCAACCTCTATCGAACATAGCAGCAGCGAAGTTGTTAAAGTGCAATGTCAGCATAGTTGAGGATGTAGAACCGGAAATAGATGAAGTAGTGGTACTATTCAAAGATGGCACTAGCAAGTCTGTAGACGAATCAGAATTTGACCAGTTATACAACCAACTAATGTCAACCTATAAATGGGATAAACAAATGCCATCAAATCTCAAAGAAATTAGTCAGCGATTGCAGTTAGATAAATTAGTAGAGAAATTAACAGGCATCCAAGAATTAATTATCATACCACACTTGTACTTACATCAAATCCCCTTCGCTGCCTTACCCCTAGCAGATAACCAATATCTCGGCGATAAATTCCTGATCCGCACCCAGTCTAGCTGCCAAACCCTCGACTTCTGCACCCAACGTCCGCCCATATCCACCCAAACCCCCGCTTATGGCATCGTCGAAGATACCCAAGAAGACTTGCCATGCAGCAGTTTTGAAGCTCAAAAAGTCGCACAAATATATAACGTTGCCACGGATAAATATCTCCAAGGCACCACAGCCACCGTCAGCACCTACAAACAACTATTAAAGCAAGTACAAGGATTATTATCCAGTCATCACGCCAAATCTCGCTTCGACAACAGTCTGGAGTCTGCCTTAATTTTAGCTGATGGCAGGATTACATTGAGCGACTTATTATCTCCCGCCTTCCGCTTCCCCGACTTAGACGAAGTATTCCTCTCGTGCTGCGAAACCAATCTCGGAACCACAGAAATCACCGATGATACCATGACCTTAAATACAGGTTTTTTATGTGCTGGTGCCAGGGGTGTAATTAGCTCTTTGTGGGCAGTAGATGACTTAGCAACATCATTGTTTTCGTTATTTTATCATCAAAAACGAAAAGCAGGTTTGAATCGTCCCCAAGCCTTGCAAAAAGCTCAACAAGATTTACGGCATTTAACAGGGAAGGAGTTTGAGAGGGAATATTATCAAGACTTAGAGCAGTTGCTGAATGAAAAATTACAGCTAGCATCTCAGAAGACAGCGGCAGCAAAACAAAAGCGCGATGGTTGTGCGGAAAATGCTCCAGAGTATCAACAGTTGCAGGCAGAATATGAGAAGCGGGTGCGGTTGGAAGAGCGGATATCGGGAACTAGAGATATACGATTAAAAGCAGTGTGTGAACAAGAGCATCCATTCGAGCATCCCGAATATTGGAGTGGGTTTATTTGTGCGGGTTTGCGTTGATGGGGAGATGGGGTGATGGGGAACCCACCCGCGTGCCCCTTTCCCCTTCCCCTCCACGGTCGGGGGAGGGGCGAGGGGTGGGTTGTCTCCTGTCTCCAGTATAGCTGTCTCCTGTCTCCTTGCTAAATTTATGAAGATACGATCGGGGGTTCTATAAAACCCATTTGGAATATTAGGCCCGCGCTATGTGCTTTTGGCTGCCTGAGTCCTGGAAACAGCCATGGGTATTTGTAGCAAAAAATTTTAGTATTTCAACCATTCTGACTTATGACTTCTATGCACTGCCAATCTGACAGAAAAATTTTGGTCTGAAGCCTCCTCTTTTAAGAGGATAAAAAGCGGTCGATTTTTGAAGTTTCTGGTAGGGTGGGATGGCGGACCGTGAAGCGCCTCTAAATGTAGAGGGTTTCCTCGCCATATCTATGAGACCAAGACAAAAGAAGATTCCGTATTTTCCTAGCCTCCTTATTGCAAGAGGTATTGAAATCCGCAGTTCTGACCTTATGAGGCTAACTGTTAAATGATAACTGAAATGATGGTTCCCCTACGCAACTCACAGGGCATAAAATATAAGTTGAAGATTTTTTAATTTTTATTTCGTCAGATAAAATTAATTGAAATATAATTAAAAAATAAACAAATATATCAGACTGATATAAATGCTTGAGTTATCTGCCCTCGGTTTACTACAAAAGAAACCTCTGCACGGCTATCGTTTAAAGCAACAGCTAGAGTTATTTATGAGTAGCTGTATTAGTATCAACTATGGTGCTATATATCCTTTGCTGAAACGATTAGAAGAGCGGGGTTATGTTTTTGTAGTTACAGAAGAACCAGGGGAGGCCTTCAACAATTAATAATGAATAATTAATAATTAATAATTAACAATTACCTCTTCTTTTCAAGGAGAGTATTGACGCAAAAAGAAAATTTTTTTCTTCTATTGATTGATCGGATATGGCTCCGAGACCTCGCCATCCCACCCTTCGGAAAGCTACACTAACGACCGCTTTTTCTCCTTTAAAGCAGAGGATTTTTACCTTAATTATTCGGTAAAAGGTCGCTCTATATTTCTGATTAAATTTTTCTTTTTCAGTGATTTAGAACCTACTGAACGAGTAAAACTGATTGAGAATCGTTTAATAGTTTGTCAACTACGTCAAGAATATTTAGATAGTCAAAAATATGAAAATTTGCCACGAGACCCCTATCAATATTCTGCTTGTAATCGAGCAAAATTAATGCTAAATACAGAAATGCAATGGCTGAGGGAATAATGAGTAAAAGAATTATAACTGATAAATTTTGAACCCGATTGAGCAAAAAAAAACTCATTTTAACTCTATATTAACTACAAAAATAGTAAGCATTTAGCTATTAGCAGTCAGCTAGCCTCCTCCGGAGGAACTGCGTTAACAGCAATTAGTAATGAATAATTACTTCTAAGGTGTAGGAAGAGTGCTTTGACAGTAACTTTTTATTTTTTATCAATTTCTAAATTGCTTTTACCTTCTCCAAAATTAATAGCTGAAGTCCGCAGTTCCGACCATAGGAGGCTAGCTAATAGCTGACGGCTGTTTGCGCAGCATGACCTAGGAAATGCTTACCAGAAATAATTAGTCAAAAGAATAAACAATAAAGGTTAAATAAATGTCAAATCTAAACTCATCAAACTCAGCAATTAAAGACAAAACTAAACCACCAGAAAAGATCCAGGAGAATACCAAAATAGAATTATATAAAGACCAGACAAAAACTGTTCCGGAACATTTTCAACCTGACAAACAGAATTTTTCTGGCGTACTTTGGGCCACAGTAATTATTACCACCCTCGGAATAGGATTTTTAGGAGGGCAATGGTGGCAGTCTCAAAACAGCGAAACAGCCAATAAACCATCAACAGCAGCTCCAGGTAGACGACGAAGTACCCTAGTTAAAGCCATACCAATAGAAACTGCCTCCCTCCAAGAAACCTCAGAATTTGTCGGGACTCTCGAAGCCAAACGCTCAGTTAGAATTAGACCAGAAATAGATGGTAGAGTAATAGAAATTTTGGCCCAGGAAGGAACCTTTATATCCAAAGGGCAGGCGATCGCTAAACTCAAAAGTGATAATGTGGAAGCCAACTTAAGAAGAACTAAAGCAAACCTCCGGCAAACTCAAGCACGTTTAGCAGAACTGAAAACCGGAGCAAGGCCAGAACAAATTGCAGCATCTAGAGCGCGTCTCAATCAATCTCAAGCACGTTTAGCAGAACTGAAAACCGGAGCAAGGCCAGAACAAATTGCCGCAGCCCGGGCCCGTCTTAATCAATCTCAAGCAAGTTTAGCCGAACTACGAGCAGGTACTCGTAATGAAGAAATTGCCCAGGCCAAAGCACAACTACAAGAGGCAGAAGCACGACTGGCCAATGCCAAGTCAGGTAGTATGTTAGAAGAAATTGCTCAAGCTAAGGCGCAAATAGAAGTACAACAAGCAGAATTAGACTTAGCTAGTGAACAAGTAAAGCGAAATCAAAATTTGAGAGATGAAGGAGCGATCGCTGAATTAACGTTTCAGGAAATTTTCAAACAAGAGAAGGCAGCTAAAGCAAGAGTAGAAGAAGCAAAAAGACGAGTGACCCAGTTGGAAAGAAATCGAGAATCTACAATTGAGACATTAGAAGCAGCGGTCGAACAACAACGCCAAGTATTGAGAAGGTTAGAAAATGGTACTCGTCCCGAAGAAATTGCCAGAGCAGAAGCGGAGGTGGCTGAAGCTCGTAGTAATTTAGAGGAGTTGCAAAATGGTACTCGTCCCGAAGAAATTGCCAGAGCAGAAGCGGAAGTGGCTGAAGCTCGTAGTAATTTAGAAGAGTTGCAAAATGGCACTCGTCCCGAAGAAATTGCTCAGGCCACCGCAGAGGTAGCAGCAGCACAAGCAGAGGTAGAGAGTTTAGAGGTGGAGTTACAGGATACGGTAGTTGTAGCTCCTTTTGCTGGAATTGTGGGGAATATGATTGTGAAAATTGGAGATTTTGTTACTGATGATGACACTATTACTACTGTGACGGCAAATCAAGTATTAGAAATTAATTTACCAATTCCTTTAGAGCGACGAGGAGATTTAAAATTGGGTTTACCTGTGGAGATTAAGAGTTCAGAGGGGAAAGCTCTGGGAATGGGGAAGGTTAGTTTTATTTCTCCTACTGTTAGTAGTGACTCTCAAACTATTTTAGTTAAAGCAGATGTGGAGAATAGTGCTGGAAAGTTAAAAGATGGTCAGTTTGTGCGGGTAAATGTGATTTGGGATAGACGCCAAACTGTGGTTGTACCAATGACGGCGGTAGGTTTTCTAGGAGAAGAAAGGTTTGTGTATTTGTTGGAGGGAGCGGGTGAGGAGCAGAAAGCAAAACGCCAAATAATTGAGTTAGGTTTGGTTAAGGGTGATGTGACTGAGGTGGTATCTGGTTTACAACCTGGTGATAAGTTGATTGTTTCAGGGGTGCAAAAGTTGAAGGATGGTTCTGCTGTGAAGCTTTTAAATTCTGGAAAGGGAAAGAATAAGGGGGTTGCTGAATAAATGGTATGATTTCACGGGAGTCAGGAGTCAGGAGTCAGAAGTCAGAAGTCAGAAGTCAGTAGGTAGCTCTATCAAGTATTAATGCTTAATTTATTCTCTAGTAGTGGAGTGGCACACCTAATATCAATTTGATAAATGTTTGTTACAAATGGTAGAAGAAAGAAAGGTTCATTAATGGATAATTGATAATGGATAATTACCTCTCCCTTTTAGGGAGAGGATTGACGCTTAAGGAAAAGATTTATTCTCTTGGTCGATGGTCGGACAGCGAGGAAACCTCGCCATCCCACCTTACGGGAAGCTGCGCTAACGACCGCTGTCTTGGTCGATTGGATATGGCGAGGGGACCTCGCCATCCCTCGACCGCTTTTTTCCCCTTGAAAGGGGAGACTTCAAGGCGCGAATTATCTAATTATTTAATTGTTTAATTATTAATTATTTCGGTAAATATTGAAAAAAAGGGAAAAACAATAGGGATAACTATCTAAAATGAACTGAAGCAGCTATTTTTAAGCATATCCGATCAAACTCTACCTTTTTGTAGCATTCTTTTTTCAAATAGGAGATTTTCCATAGGAAATAGTGTGACGATGGCGATCGCTTAACTGTTTATTCAAAAAACTTCAGTTATTCAGTAAAAAACTTGCTCCAAGGAGAACCTTCAAATTTTTCTTTTAGCTCATAGTAGTTAGAAATTATTTCAGGCAATGTACCTTTATTTTGCTTGAGCGTTAATGAATATAATCTTTGTGGTGTAACTCCCAAAAATTGCTGTATTGGCTTAGTTTCTTGCAGAGTTTTTTGTACTAAATTTTCATAAATTACTTCAATTTTTTGATGTTCGTTAAAAAAGCTATCATACTCCTCTTCCCATTTTTTAGTTTCTTCAAAAAGTTTCAGGCAATCATCATAATTTAGTTGAACTGGTGCATAATTATGTCGATATTTTTCATCCTTCAAAATCCATTGATTGGTAATTTTTGCCAGATGAGAGGATAAGCATACCTTGAGTAAATTATCTCTTTTTAAATGAATAATTTTGATTTCTTTATTTTCCTTTAAATATTGCCATATCTTTTGTAGTTCTGAAGATTGAGCCTGATAATAAAATAATTTAAAACCTACGGCTGAGACAGAGGGAGGAAATTTACGAAAGACAACTTCATCTATGAATTTTCTTGGCTGTTCTTCCCTAATTTTCAGAACTTTAGAAGACCGAGGATACTTTGCGTAACCCCAATGAATTTTCCTTTTTTGTTCTGTAAAAACTTCTTCAAATGCACGGATTTTAGGATGAGACTGTAATAAGCTCATTAAAAAATTTGAACCGGTTCTGGCACGAGTTAGAACAATAAATTTTTGATACTTATCTTGACCTTTGATAATTTCTTTTGCTAAAAACCAGTCATCTAGTCGAATTTTAAATCTTTGAATTTTGGGGAAAATTTCAAAATTTTTCATTTATGATTAAGTATATTTTGACAGAGAAGTGTGAGGTACAAAATTCTTAATTTTTAGGAAGTAGAGAGTAAGGAGCAGTAATATCATGTCCGGTTGAATAATTAGACTTTGGTGGAAGTAAGGTAGAAGGCAGCGGGAGCTGAGGGCAAAAGGGAAAAAAACCTTCTCCCTTTGAAGCTTTTTTAATCACTGATTATCCGGACATAATATAATTCAGGAAATAGGGAATAAAAATAAGAAAAAAAACTATACTTCAGTAACCTGAGAAATGCTATATATTAAAATTTTAATCCTATAACAGTAAAAAAGTGTTTAAATTTATTAGTAGCTGCTAAATTTGGAGCTAATTGCAAATTTAATCCCTCTATTATCTCTCTAATAATAATCATAAAAAATCAATCTCAACTATTAATAAAGCTTAGTTAAAGCTGCTTCTACTTTTGGAGGTAAACGACGCATAATTTTACCTTTTTCTCGGTCAACAGTTACTAACGTTACTTTAGCTGTAACATATAATTCTTTACCATCCAAAGACTGAATTTGGTAATCCCAGTCTAGTCTGACTCCTTCAGTATTTGTCATCCGACTCCTCACTGCAACTACCATCCCCAACTTTACTGCTTGATGATAACGTACTGAAAGTTCTACCACTGGTAAATCACAACCAAGATTAACCAACTCAGCATACTCAATACCCATAGAACGCAAACTTTCTATTCGTGCCTCCTCCATCCAGGAAATATAAGTTCCATGCCAAACAACACCAGCATAGTCAGTGTGGTGAGGATGAACTCGGACTATATATTCAAACCAAGCTTCTGATTTCTGAGTAGATTGATTTTGAATCGCACTTGTGGGTAACTGAGATTGAGATTGTTCTGATGAGGCCACTTTACAAAATTTGCTAAAACGCTACATTTCTCAAAGTTATCATGGGTGCGGGAGATTTATGCTAGTTTTACAAGTTATTATTCGGTGATTCACTCAACTAAAATATGATAAATAAAATTTTGCTAGCTGTTGCTGGTCGGGGACTATGCGAGCAGATGCTCAATATGTTGATAGAAATCCCCTACTTCCAAGTAGCATCTGTGACTGTCTTGCACGTTGTCCCCCCTCAAGCTAGTGCAGAAGGTATGTCTGCTAAATTAGAAGAAGGTGGAAAAATTCTGGCAGAAGCTGTCCAATCTTTAAACATAGATCCAAAAAAAGTCAATCCCCGACTCAAACAAGGAGACCCCAAGGATATAGTTTGTCAAGTAGCTGATGAAGAACAATCTGAACTAATTATTATGGGTTCCCGGGGCTTAGGCAAACTGCAAGCTATTCTAGAAAATTCAGTTAGTCAATATGTTTTCCAGTTAACTTCTCATCCAATGTTACTGGTGAAAGACGATATCTACGTCAAAAAAATTAGAAATGTGATGGTTGCTTTAGACTCATCAAAAGGAGGAAAAAGTTCTCTACAGTTGGCTATTTCCTTAGTGAATCAAATTCCTGGGGGACAATTAATTTTGAGCCACGTGAAGAAAGACCCCAGTGGAAAATCAATGCAAGATTATACTGCCGATGCAGAAAAAGACCCTGTTGTAGCTGAAGCTGCAGCAGAAGCAAAAAAAATGGGTATTAAATATCGCTGTGTTGCTGCAAGTGGAAAACCTGGTCCTGAAATTTGTAAAATTTCCCAGGATTTGAATGTAGACCTATTGATATTAGGTTCACCAGACCGCCGTCCATCCAGTGCTAAGAATCTTGTGGACCTCGATCGACTATTAGGAAATTCTCTATCGGACTATGTGCGGGTTTATGCCAATTGTCCTGTATTGTTAGCTCGCCAGAGTGCTAGTTAGGGTCTGCTGAAAAAATTGGTTGGTGGGGGTAGGACACGGGGACGCGGGGACGCCGAGATGAGGGGAAGAGGCAACGGTTTCGGCCATTTATATGTGAAGAAATTTTCTTGAATTTCAGCAGAAAATTTCGGTATTTTGAGCCAGATAAGAGCAAATAACTAGGAGATAAACTGAATATAAAAAGCTCCATTACCTCAGCTATCCTGACTTTTAGCTTTATTCAGCAAGTGCTAATTAGGGTTTACCTATCTAATCTAAAAGCATTGACATATAAAGGTTGAGGGCATTTTTTAGTTAAAAAAAGTCCAAGCTTTTAGGTCGTAATGGTTCAAAAAAGAGCGCATTTTAGGTAAGAGTTGTGCAGAATAATCAAGGGATTATTCTTCCTCCTACCTCCTCTATAATTCCCCGTTCCTCCTGTCTCCTGTCTCCTGTCTCCTGTCTCCTGTCTCCTACCCTTACCCATAAGACTTTTTCAGCAAACCCTAATTACACAAAAACAGCAAAGTAGGAGGACAATTTTTTAAATTATGCTCCTACTCTGAATGTGTAAACTGCTAATTTAGCTTTCGTTGTTGCCAGTTTGAATATACAAAATGATTAAGAAAACGGCTGGCACAAATATGAACAAAATGGTTGCCACAAAGCCTAAATCATTAACTGCCATGATTAACCCACCTTGAATTGAAAAAACCACAAGGTTAAGAATACCATTATTTGCTATTTGCGCTTTGGTTTTGTTTTGATAGTTACAGGACCGTTAACCATGGTTTGACAAGCTAATCTATAAGAAGGGGGCTTCTTCTTTAACTTTTGTTCTTCTACTGGAGTGCGGGGTGAAAGATTTTCTAGACCTTCGACAACTTCTACAACACAGGTGCCACATTGTCCATAGCCTCCGCAATTCATCATTTTGCCTGTAAAGGTGTAGAGGTCAACACGGTTTTCTAGAGCCTTGATTCTTAAATTCGCTCCATCAGCAGCAATTATTTCCTGGTTTTCTTGTTCAAATTTGATGTTGGCCATTATGAATTATTAACTTATATTGAGATTGGTAATTCTAAAAAAATGTTAACTAATGTTGAGAAGTTTAATATCATATTCGGTTGAATACTCATAAATAACTTAGCTAGGAGTCAGGAGTCAGGACCCAGGAGTCAAGAGTCAGTAGGAATATAAGGATGAGAGTGGGAATTATCTGGGGATATTCCGGCATTTTATGTCTGCATTGAATGGAAGTAGAAAGTGCGTTAATTGTATAGCCTGATCTTATATAAGATGTTCTGTTGGAAGAAAACAGAAGAAAAAGCCACTATAAAACTCAGAGAAAGTAATATTTGGTTGTCCTGCTCGCTAACGTGTAAAGATATATATTTTTTAATTTCTGATCACACTCCCCACATTCCCCTCCAGGGAGGGGGAGGGGCTAGGGGTGGGTCCCTACACACTCTCTACCATTACTATGCACCACCACCCAATATTTTTCCCTCTTCCCTCTTCCTTCTTCCCTCTTCCTTCTTCCTTCTTCCTTCTTCCTTCTTCAAGGAGTATCCGACAAATCTCCACCAGGAAGATTACTAACAGCTCGCTGTAGCTCCGACAAAGAACGGTTATAGTCAATAATTGCAGTTAACAAATTATTCTCTGCTCTGGTCAAGTCTGTCTCAGCATTAATTACTTCTAACTGAGTTCCCACACCTGCTTGAAATCTTAATCGTGCCAAACGTAAAGCCTCTTTCGCCTGTTCCACGCCTAATTCTGCTGTAGAAATATTCTCAAAGCTGGCTTCCAAACCAAAAAAGGCTTGTTCAACTTCACGACGAACCTGATTTCTAACTTGCTCAAACCGATTTTCTGCAATATCTTGATCTAGAATACTCTGTCTAGCAGCCGCCCTAGCTGCACCACCATCAAAGAAATTCCATCTAAAGTTGAATCCTACTGTAGTTCCATCAGCCCAACCCCTGGCTGCAAAAGGACTTAAGTTATCAGTAGTTAACGCCAACACATTGTAACTGGCAAAGAAATTTAAGCTTGGCCTGATGGCTGAGAGAGCTAATTTTCGTTGCTCATCGCTTAAGTCTCTCTGTACCAACTGCTGTTCTAACTCAGCTCGGTTTTGAAAAGCAGACACAATTGTTTCATCTAAAGATAAAGGCCAAGACCCTGCTGGTTCAATTGGGTCAGCCGCCGTTAAATTGATTAACTGACTTATATTTAATCTTTCCACTAAGCGACGTTGAGCAGTACGCTGGTCTCGAAATGCGTTTGTGAGGTTTTGTTGTTCGTTTGACAATGTTACTTGAGCTTGCAGTACATCAAACCTAGTTCCGACTCCAGCTCTTTCTAATGCTTCTGCATCTTCTAAACTTTTTCTAGCGTTGGCCACAGCAGCTTCCCCAATTCTGACTCGTCCATCTGCTTCCTGTAGATCGTAGTATTCGTCAGATACATCAAAGCGCAATTGTTCCGAAACTCTTTCTAACTCTAGTTCTCGGAGGTGCATTTGCTCTCTAGCAATTCCAATTCTAGCAGAACGAGCTTTACCAAGGCCAAGGTCATAGTCAAATCGAAATGTATTATCAAAAGTCGTGACTGGGAAATTTTGAATATCTGTGTCTATAAACTCTGTACCCCTACTTTCTGCAAGTCGTTGTTGAGCTTTAGCTTGCAAATCACCACTAGCACTTTCTGTACGTTGTAGGGCTGATTCAAAAGTTAGGCTGGGCCACAAAGCGGCTTGAGCCTCTCGCATACTTGCTCTACTTCTTTCTACTTCTAATTGAGCAATTTCTATTTCTGGATTATTGCGTCTGGCTAAATCAATGGCTTGTTCTAAAGTAATTGGTATTGTTTCTTCTATCTGTACTTCATCGGGGGTAATTGGAAAGTTTAATGGGTTGGAAGATTTTGGTAGAATTTGAGGGGGAGGATTTGTTTGCAAGGTTCCGTTTGGTACTGGTGGAGGAAAATTTTCTGTTGTTTGTTGAACAATGATAAAGCCACTATTTCTTGATGAAGGTTTTTGATTTTCTATTCTGGCTAAATTAGGAACTGTATTGCTGCTTGGAGTTTGATTGAGACCTGTGGTTATCTGGGCTGATTTTTTCTGTGTTGAAGTATTGCCAAAAGTAGGTGGATTATAAATAGTTGTGGCTGAATTTCGGTTATTTCTACCGGGTAATCTTAGGGGATTAGTTAAGCCTAATGCTTGGGTTTCAGTCTGTGCTAAGTCATTGACTGTTTCCATTATTGGTGCTCGATTTATGCTTGTCATTACTCGGTAAGAATTTCCTAGAATTGAATTTCTTTCCGATGTTGTTTTGGGATTATTTGTTTCGTTGACAGAATTAACTTCAGTTGCCACCTCAGAATTACTTGATTTGGTCTGTAATAAATCTAATAAACTAGAATTTGAATTCCCTAATTCAGCTAAATTTTTCGAGTCTATATCAGTTTTTTCAGCACCTTTACCAGCCAGAGTAATTGACTGTTGAAATTCGGTTTCATTACCAGGATTAATTTCTGCTGCTCTGGGAGAATTGCCTGAATTTGACTGTAATAAATCCAATAAACTAGAATTTGAATTCCCTAATTCAGCTAAATTTTTCGATTCTACATCAGTTTTTTCAGCACCTTTACCAGCCAAAGTAATTGACTGTTGAAACTCTGTTCCATGACCAGGATTAACTTCATTTGCCACCTCAGAATTACTTGATTTGGGCTGTAATAAATCTAATAAACTAGAATTTGAATTCCCTAATTCAGCAAATTTTTTTGAATCTACATCAGTTTTTTCAGCACCTTTACCAGCCAAAGTAATTGACTGTTCAAATTCGGTTTCATTACCAGAATTAATTTCAGTTGCCACCTCAGAATTGCCAGACTTTGATTGTAATAAATCTAATAAACTAGAATTTGATTTTTCTAACTGAGCCAAATTTTTCGAGTCTACATCAGCTTTTTCAGCACCTTTACCAGCCAAAGTAATTGACTGTTCAAATTCTGCTTCATTGCCAGGATTAATTTCTGCTGCTCTGGGAGAATTGCCTGAATTTGATTGTAATAAATCTAATAAACTCGAATTTGAATTCCCTAATTCAGCTAAATTTTTCGATTCTACATCAGTTTTTTCAGCACCTTTACCAGCCAAAGTAATTGACTGTTCAAATTCTGCTTCATTACCAGGATTAATTTCCTTTTCTACCTCATAATTGCCAGACTTTGACTGTAATAAATCCAATAAACTAGAATTTGATTTTTCTAACTGAGCCAAATTTTTTGAATCTACATCAACTTTTTCAGCACCTTTACCAGCCAAAGTAATTGACTGTTCAAATTCTGCTTCATTACCAGGATTAATTTCCTTTTCTACCTCATAATTGCCAGACTTTGACTGTAATAAGTCTAATAAACTAGAATTTGATTTCTCTAATTCAGCAAATTTTTTTGAATCTACATCAGTTTTTTCAGCACCTTTATTAGCCAGAGTAATTGACTGTTGAAAATCGGTTTCATTACCAGGATTAATTTCTGCTGCTCTGGGAGAATTACCAGACTTTGACTGTAATAAATCTAATAAACTAGAATTTGATTTCTCTAATTCAGCCAAATTTTTTGAATCTATATCAACTTTTTCAGCACCTTTACCAGCCAAAGTAATTGACTGTTCAAATTCTGCTTCATTACCAGGATTAATTTCATTTGCCACCTCAGAATTGCCAGAATTTGACTGTAATAAATCTAATAAACTAGAATTTGATTCCTCTAATTCATCCAAATTTTTCGATTCTACATCAACTTTTTCAGCACCTTCACCAGCCAAAGTAATTGACTGTTCAAATTCGGTTTCATTACCAGGATTAATTTCTGCTGCTCTGAGAGAATTGCCAGAATTTGACTGTAATAAATCTAATAAACTAGAATTTGAATTCCCTAATTCAGCTAAATTTTTCGATTCTACATCAGTTTTTTCAGCACCTTTACCAGCCAAAGTAATTGACTGTTGAAACTCTGTTCCATGACCAGGATTAACTTCATTTGCCACCTCAGAATTACTTGATTTGGGCTGTAATAAGTCTAATAAACTAGAATTTGATTTCTCTAATTCATCCAAATTTTTCGATTCTACATCAACTTTTTCAGCACCTTTACCAGCCAAAGTAATTGACTGTTCAAATTCTGCTTCATTGCCAGAATTAATTTCAGTTGCCACCTCAGAATTGCCTGAATTTGATTGTAATAAATCTAATAAACTAGAATTTGATTTTTCTAACTGAGCCAAATTTTTCGAGTCTACATCAACTTTTTCAGCACTTTTACCAGCCAAAGTAATTGACTGTTGAAAATCGGTTTCATTACCAGGATTAATTTCTGCTGCTCTGGGAGAATTGCCAGACTTTGACTGTAATAAATCTAATAAACTAGAATTTGATTCCTCTAATTCATCCAAATTTTTCGATTCTACATCAACTTTTTCAGCACCTTCACCAGCCAAAGTAATTGACTGTTCAAATTCGGTTTCATTACCAGGATTAATTTCTGCTGCTCTGAGAGAATTGCCTGAATTTGACTGTAATAAATCTAATAAACTAGAATTTGATTCCTCTAATTCATCCAAATTTTTCGATTCTACATCAACTTTTTCAGCACCTTTACCAGCCAGAGTAACTGACTGTTCAAATTCGGTTTCATTACCAGAATTAATTTCCGTTTCTACCTCAGAATTGCCAGACTTTGACTGTAATAAATCTAATAAACTAGAATTTGAATTCCCTAATTCAGCCAAATTTTTCGAGTCTACATTAAAATTTTGATTCTTGTTAGCTGCAAAATTGCGATTAATATTTTGTTTAAATGGTAATTCTGAAGACGAAATACTTTCTCCCTTTCTATGGGACTTTAGTTCTGTCAATAAACTACCTGTATTTTTGTATATATTTTCAATCTTTTTGAAGGAAGAAATAATCTCTTGATTAGGCTTTGACTGAGGTAATTGTTTATCGATATTGACTTCTGAGTGCCTTATTGATGGTACTTTTGTACCTAATGAAGGAGAATAAGAATTTGAATTTAACTTTTCTAATAAACTGCCTTGAGGTCTTAATTGAGTAATATCTTCTAAAGAATCAGTATCTGACTTGACTTCTTGAGTTTCTGTTACCTCAATAGATTTTTCTTTGACCTCTTCTGGGTCTAAAATAAAATCTTTAGGAGTATTACCTTGGGAGTGCATAGGTGGTGGGGCCGTAGACCCCTGTCCCGCATTTGAAATAACTACTCCGATCGCTCCTACTACCAATACATTACGAAAAACACTCATGGATTTTTTTATTCGTCTCCAAGTCCAACTGATATTTTAAACTAACAGGTCAACTGCTTTGCCAAAGTCAAAAGTTGAAAATTCAATCAGCGATCGCCCACAGCAGTCAAAATTAGTTCTTCTACTCCTGCCACTGGCCAAATAGGTTTCTTCAGTCGCTCTGCTAATTCTTCTAGGGTCATATCATCCAAAAATAGATTATCTCCTGGTTTGAGCATGACTGAGGGTAAAATAATTCCTTCCCCTAAGTCTCGCCCCTGTAAACCCTCTAGCAAATCTTGGCCTGTTAATAATCCAGTGACGCTAATACTTTGTCCCCAATAGTTGCTTGATAAGGCTACCATATTTACTTCCAGTCCTTCAATTTGATTGAGTCGCTCGGCGATCGCTGCAAATGCTTTCTCTACTGCATTTCCTACTACCCAGGTTAATCTTCTCTGGGTGCTCAAACAAATGTGGTTATCTAAAATTTCTTTGACAGCAGCTTCAAATTGTGATATGAACTGCCGAATTGAACCAACTCCATTGCCAATTTGAGGATAATCTTCATATTCTGAAGCAGGGGGCAATTCTCGACGGCCAATCAAAAACCATTCGTCAGCCAACCAGATACAATTAGTCCCAGATGTCTGTCTCAGTTTGGCTTGAATTTCTTGCACTTGGTCTATAACTTCCTCCGCTTTTTCAGTAGTGACGGGAATTAGTTCATCTGAGCTAGGACGAAAGCGAGTTAAACCTACTGGTACAACTGCCACAGATGCTACTGCCGGAATTTCCCCAGTATGAAAATTTGCTAAATCTAATAATGTGCGTTCCAGATGAATACCATCATTAATTCCCGGACAAACTACAACTTGAGCGTGTATTTGCAGTCGCCGTTCTTGAAACCACTGAATTTGTTCGAGTATTTTACCTGCTCTAGAATTTTTCAGTAGGCGCGATCTCAATTCTGGTTCAGTAGCATGAACAGAAACATAGAGTGGTGAAAGTCGCATTTGTTCTATTCTCTCCCACTCCCGTTGGGGAAGGTTAGTTAAAGTCAGGTATGAACCGTAGAGGAAACTAAGACGATAGTCATCATCTTTTAAATAGAGAGTTTCTCGTTTACCTGGTGGTTGTTGGTCGATGAAGCAAAACGGACAACGGTTATTACATTGAATCAAACCGTCGAACAGAGCGGTAGAAAACTCTAAACCCAAGTCTTCATCGTAGTCTTTTTCAATTTCGATGTGGTGAGTTTTGCCTTTAGCATCGATGACTTCTATTTCTAGATATTCGTCAGCACAAATATATTGATAGTCGATCAAGTCTCGTGGTTGTTGTCCATTGATACTGGCGATCGCATCTCCTGGTTCAAAACCAATTTCGGCACCAATGGAGTCGGGAATTACTTTAGTTATTAGAGCAGAGCGAATAGAAGTTTTACTCATTTAATATATTTTATAGCAGATAAATTTTTTTATTTTATCATTTATCAAATATATTAGGACTTACGTAGTATGACGCATTTTCGTCCGAAGCCACTCACAGGGAAGCCATCTCAAATCCTAGTTTTTCGTAGCTAATGCGTAAGTCCTGATATTTTTATCTCAACGTTGGCCCTTGACCCGCCCTCTCCCGTAGGGGAGCGTCCCCATCTCCCCATCTCCCCATCCCCCCATCAATTTTTCGCTCGCGTGACAATAAATAGACCCTGCCTCCACCGGAGGGGATAGGGGTGGGTAGGATTGTTATCAACACAGAGGGAGGACATCACCTCTGTTAAAACTGTGGTCAGGGTTTCTCTGGCTGAAGAATCCCGCGCTGTCTCGTAGAGTAGCGTCGGGAGTATGTCAATTATTGTTTTTGTCCTCGTCTTTGTATCTGTTGACGAAACTGCTCTTGTTGTTCTTCAGTTAAAATATTCGCCATTTGCTCGCGAGATGACTGCATAATTTCGCGCATCTGAGTTTTTTGCTCTTCAGAGAGATTTAACTCTTTCATTGCTCTGCGGGGGCGTTGACCTTGTGAAGTTAAAGTTTGGAGCTGTTGCTGCTGTTCGGGAGTCAGAATATTTTGTATTTGAGCTTTGCTTTGCGATCGAATTTCTTCCCATTGAGTTTTTTGTTCAGGAGTCAGATTCAAATTTTTAGGATGGGCATTAACTTTTAAAGGATTAGCAAATAGAATGGTGGCAACGATGCCAAATAATAATAGAGAGAAAGATTGACGTTTCATTAGATTTATTTACAACTCCATGTATGAGGTGTTTACTGTCTTCATCCTACAGGCGATCGCTCATAAACAACTAGAGCTGAAAGTCCTAATTTGATCTAGGACTTTAGTCCTAACAAGGAAGGAGGAAGAAGGAAGAAGGAAGAAGGAAGAAGGAAGAAGGAAGAAGGAAAAATATTACGTTGTTTGAGTTTTAAGCTTTTGATATTTCCTAACTTTTCCTGCGACTGCTATAATTAAATTTGTCCCCAAATTTACTTATTTTAAGGTTTTAATAAAATTCCTGCTTTATGTATATTTTTTTGATTTTTTACAAAATATTTAGAGTGACTATAATTTCATTTCATACAAAACAAATCATGCTACTGTAAGATTACGCTCCTAAACTACTAACTAATACTATTATATATAACTATATAAATAGATATATAATTAAATTATGAATATTTTTCCAAAAATAACTAAACATCCAATCCGTTTTTTACTCTACTTAGAATGGATTTTGCTGATGATTATTGCCATGAGTGAAACTTTGAATTTTCCTCTCTATGGTGGTCGGCGAAAAATACGACATATTCACACAACAGAAGTTTCCAATTCACTCTCTATCAATCTTTTTCTCCTGCTAATATTTAGCCTGATGGGATTATTTTTACCTATCAATAAATCCCGCTCAAAGAAAATTATTTATACTACTGTCGAAATTGGTTTAATTATTTTAATGTCATTCCTGAGTAATTTGCGTCTATCTCCAATATTATGTATAATTTTGGTAATTCGAGATTGTTTTATCTTTGAAAGAAAACAAAATTTAATTATTAATATATTTGTTTTTTCTTTATTTACATTTCTCCAAATTCAAAGATTACACAAACTGACAAGATTACCATTATTTGCTAGAGAAAGATTTATCTTAGTTCTATTAAGTTCAATAATTTTATTTGGATTGGTAATAGTTTTCTTACAATTATTAGTAAAAGCAATAATGTCAGAACGAAAAAGTCGAGAACAATTAGCAATTGCCAATGAAAAACTACGACAATATGCCCTAAAAATAGAAAACATTGCTGCTCTAGAAGAACGAAATCGGATTGCCCGAGAAATTCACGATTCTCTAGGGCATTATTTAACAGTTTTAAATGTTAGTTTAGAAGCAGCTTGGAAGCTGAGAAAATCAGAACCACAAGAATCAATAGAATTTTTAGCAGATGCTAAACAACTAGGCTCAAAAGCATTAAATGAAGTACGTCAGTCAGTAGCAGCTCTACGGTCTAACTGGTGGGAAAATCAATCTTTAGAATCAGCGATCGCTACTTTAATAGCAGATTTTCATAAATCTACTGGTATTTTACCTACAAGCAATATAAATCTCAATTATTCTCCTGATAATGAATTAAAAATTGCTGTTTATCGTATAGTACAAGAAGCATTAACTAATATTTATAAATATGCCGAAGCAACCACTGTAGAAATTAATATTTTTACCACAAAAAACTTACATTTAATTATTCAAGATAATGGCAAAGGATTTAATTTAAACCAAAATACTACTGGTTTTGGTTTGCAGGGAATGGAAGAACGTGCCTTAGCATTAGGAGGTAAATTCGAGATTCTTACCTCTCCTAATACAGGATGTAAAATAATTGCTAATTTTCCCTTTATTCATATAAACTAAATGTAAGCATTTCCTGCGGAATGCTGCGCAAACAGCCGTCAGCTATCAGCTATCAGTTATTAATTTATTGCCTTTATATCAGAAATTAGTATTGATATATTTAAGTAAAATTAAAAGTCTTGGAAAAAACTTACCTTGACTTTAGAGTGTATATTTATTATTTGTGAAACAGTTAATAGCTGAAGAGTATATATTTATTATTTGTGAATTGGTATAAATTATGATTAAAGTATTATTAGTAGATGATGAAAACTTAATCCGGCGTGGATTAAAAGCTTTATTAAAGTTAGAAAATTATTTACAAATAGTAGGAGAGGCCGAAAATGGAGAAATGGCAATAAATCAAATAGAAAATCTACAGCCAGATGTAGTTTTAATGGATGTGCGAATGCCAATAATGGATGGAGTAGCAGCAACTAAAGAAATTTGTCAGCGTTTCCCAGAAGTAAAAATATTAATATTAACTACATTTGATGACGATCGATATGTCACTCAAGCATTGAAATATGGAGCAGCAGGATATTTACTAAAAGACACACCCTCAGAAGAATTAGGTCAGGCAATTCAAGCTGTATTTAAAGGTTATACACAACTAGGACCCGGTATAGGTAAAAAAGCTATTTCTCAAATGGCAATTCCTGTTAGTAACCTTCCTCAAAATTGGCAAGAATTAACACCAAGAGAACAAGAAATTTTAAAGTTAATTGCTTCTGGTGCAAATAACCGAGAAATAGCAAAAACTCTCTATATTTCTGAGAAGACTGTCAAAAATCATATCACTAATATTCTCAGGAGGTTAAATTTACGCGATCGTACTCAAGCTGCTATTTTTGCCCATTCAATTTTATAGCAGAAGGAAGAAGGAAGAAGGAAGAGGAGAAGAAAGTGTTTGATCGCGAATTAAATGGACATAATATAACCAGGACTTACGCAAATTGACTTTGAAACCACTATTTGTAGGGGAGAATGGTATTGGATAACGCCAAGCTCCGAATGGCGCCATCCCTAAATGTTCTGGTGGTGGTGCATTGTAATGGTCGTGCATCGTCATTATTTTTGTTACGAGGCACAGCAGTGGGAGCATCTTGCTCCCGTGCCAGGTATTCCTTTTTCTTGTATACCATTACTATTGGGACTACCAATGTTCTATCTCAACACCATTACCAAATCTTTTTCGATCTCCCCATCTCCCCATCTCCCCACCCTTCCCACACTCCCCTACTCCATTTGACTGGGAATCAAAATCAAAGACCAATAAGGAACATCCCCTTGCTCAACCTCAGTAATGTCAACAATTCGCTGATTTGATTGAGTTGCCCTTTCAATATAAAGCGCCCTATGCAATAACTCTAAGCGATCGATAACCCTACGGACTTTGGTAAAATGCCTCCCTAATTTGATAATAACCGCTGCATCAACAACAGCAAGGCGATCGCTCAAAGTAATTTCATCCAAAGTAGCAGGTATAATGCTCAACACATCATTGCCATAAGTAATTGGCACACCCAGCATGGCAGCACTTGCCATTGTGGAAGAAATTCCTGGTACAATTTCAGTAGGAAACTGTCTGTAAAGTCGCTGAAAAAGATACATAAATGAGCCATAAAGCATTGGTTCCCCTTCACACAACACAGCCACATCTGTACCTACTTTTAGATGTTCGGCAATCTTTTCAGCAGCTATATCATAATAAGGTTGTGACGATCGCTTGACATCAAACGGTAAAGACATAGAAATTTCTATCTGGTCGGGACGAATAAAGTCCGAGACGATCGCCCGTGCTAAAGCCTTTCCATTTTCAGAAATAGGGTAAGCAATTACCGGAACAGTAGTCAAAATGCGGTGTGCTTTCAAAGTCAGCAACTCTGGGTCGCCAGGTCCAATACCTAATCCATAAAGTCGTCCTAATTTTGTCATATCAAATCCACTTAATATCATGTCTGGTTGAATACTTGCACCTTGCAGGAAGGAAGGCAGAAGGGAACAAAAGGCTAGAAGGAAGAAAATTTTTTTATCACTTATAGCGCTGCGCGCAGGCAACAGCTCATTTGGGGGGATAAAAAGCTGTTTGCGCAGCATCTCCGTTGGAATAATATAAGATTTTAGCTATTGGATACCTCCTGCAATTTGTAAATATGCCAGCACACATTGCTATATTATCCGGACATGATATAATTCGGTATAAAAAAATGTTCCATCTCCCCTACTCCCCCACTCCCCTACTCCCCCACTCCCCTACTCCTCATTTGATATCATAGCTCGCTCTCCTTTGCTAAAGCATTCACTGCCGCAGCTGCGATCGCGCTACCTCCACGTCTTCCATGGAGAGTAATAAATGGAACTCCTCGACTATTTGCTGCCAGTTCAGCTTTTGATTCTGCTGCACCCACAAATCCCACAGGAAAGCCTAAAATTAGAGCAGGTTTTGCCATTCCCTCATCCAGCATTTCTAGTAAGTGAAACAGTGCCGTCGGTGCATTACCAATGGCAACAACAGAATTATTGCTCATAGATTTCCATAATTCTATCGCTGTTGCAGAGCGAGTATTGTTAATTCGTCTAGCTATCTCAGGCACTTCTGGATGATTAAGAGTGCAAATCACTTCATTGTTAGCTGGCAACCGATGACGTATAATTCCGTTAGCTACCATTTGAGAATCACAAAGAATTGGCGCACCATCAATTAACGCAGCACGTCCTATTTGTACTGCATCTGCGGAAGCGACTAAATCTTCTACAATATCTGTCATACCGCAGGCGTGAATCAGTCTAACTGCAACATGAGCTAAATCCTGAGAAAATCTTTCTAGGTTAACTTCGGAGCGAATCATGGCAAAAGATTTGCGGTAAATTTCTTCGCCGTTGCGAATGTAATCAATCATTTTGGGGAAATTTGGTAATTGGTAATAGCTCAAATAAATTCATTGCTTTATGAAATAATAGCAAAAAAATCACTCTGACAAATATATCCGACTATCTCCTCTATAATTCCTTGTTTCTCCTAATTACTCTCTACTCCCCTACTCCTTAAAAAGACTTTTTCAGCAAACCCTATTTATCACGCTTGGTATTAGGAGTTACCGAGTCAAGATAAATGGCTTCGATATCATTTTTGAGGTCGGAACTTATCTTTTTAGTCAAAGAGATATCTCCTGTAGATTCTTTTGAATGCCCAAATTATTCCTAATTTCATGCCTGGTTGAACAGTTATAAAATAAATAACGACCGAGTCCTCAGGAGTCAGGAGTCAGGAAGGAAGAGGAAGAACAGGAGAAGAAGGAGAGAGTTTTTTGGTCGCGTAAGCGGAACGGAGTTCTATCACACTCTTATCCGGACATGATATAACATTCTTTGTTTGAAAATGTTATTAACTATAACTGATAATTCCAACATATAGCGTTTTCAAATAAGATGTCAAACAAGAGTTAGTTATTTACTAACAGTAAAAAGTCCGGCAAACCTTCTTACTTATTGCCTCACAGGAGTGCGCATTCCCTCTCTTGGTCGGCATTCCCATGGCGAGGAAACCAGCTCTTGACAGAGCCACTCCGCTAACGCCTGGTTCCGACCGCAAGCGAGCTGGTGTCGTCGCGGGTTTGCACCGCTGTTGCTTTCCGGATCTGTTGCCTTTTGCCTAAAAGCAACCAGGTTTTTTACGCAACTCAAATGAAATTAGGCGTTGCTGATTCTGGGTATGATGCAAGCCCCTCTAGCCCCCCAAAATTGGGGGGATAAAACTCTAAAAGTCCCCCTTAATCCCCCTCCCGTCCCCCTTGGAAATCCCCCTCCCGTCCCCCTTGGAAATCCCCCTCCCGTCCTCCTTGGAAATCCCCCTCCCGTCCCCCTTGGAAATCCCCCTCCCATCCCCCTTGGAAATCCCCCTCCCGTCCCCCTTGGAAATCCCCCTCCCGTCCCCCTTGGGAAGGGGGAAGCCAGAGGATGCTTCGCTTTTGAACGATGGGGAAGCCAGAGGATGCTTCGCTTTTGAACGATGGGGAAGCCAGAGGATGCTTCGCTTTTGAACGATGGGAAAGCCAGAGGATGCTGCGCATTTGAAGGATGGAAAGCCAGAGGATGCTGCGCATTTGAAGGATGGGGGATGCGCGGGGGCGAAGGCGAGAACCAAACAATCGCACATTCATACTTCAATTCAGCAACGCCTGAAATTACTATAGTATTATATTCAGTTAGGATAATTACCGATCGATAAAATGTCAAGTATTTTCCACCGAGGAGAAAGAGACCGGATATATTGCATTTTCTTCTTCATTGCCTACTCTTTCTTCATTAGATTTCAGAATTATTTCAAAGATTGCCCCTTGTGGTTGGTTATTTCTCACACAAATTTTGTCTCCATGTGCTTCAACAACCATTTTGCAAAAGGCTAAACCCAATCCTATTTGGGAGACACCAGACATCATAGTTCCAATCTCGTATTTCTCAAAAATCTTTTGTCGCAATTTTTCTGGAACGCCAGGACCTGAATCTAGCACCTGAATTTTGTAATCTCCAGATTTGAGTAATTCTAAACTCACGATAACTTGACTGTTATGTGGGGAAAACTTAATAGCATTTGAGATGAGGTTATCCAATACTCTATGATACAAAGTAACATCAATAGCAACTTTTTTACAGATAACTTCTGGGAGTTGACTAAATAGGGACTGATTTTTTTGCTCGGCGATCGCTTCAAAATTTGAGATAGCAGACTCGATCAGACTGCATAGATCGACCCTTGTGCAATTGAGACGAATTTGACCAGATTCTAGTAAAGCCATTTTTAATAAATCATCAATTAATACTTGTAATGTTTGTGCTGACGAATAAACTTGATTTAGTTTAAGGTTTTGCTTATCTTGAGGATAATTAGGATTTTTCAAAAGTTCTAAGCCAAACAAGACAATAGTCAAAGGATTTCGTAAATCGTGAACAACCATTTTTACCATGTCTTCCCGTAATTTGAGCATAGTTTGCAGGTTATCATACTGGTACTTAATTCGTAGCATGGAGCTAACTCTTGCCCTCAGTTCAATTGCATTAACAGGTTTACTAATGAAATCGTCAGCTCCAGCATTTAGACAATTTGCCAGGTCCGACTTTGCACTTAATGCCGTTATCATAATAATTGGAACAGCTTGCCATACTGACGTAGCTTTAATTTGCCGACAAACTTCAATACCATCAATTCCCGGCATCATCACATCAAGTAAAATCAGGTCTGGGTTGTAGGTTTCTAGGTTAGCGATCCCCTCTTCACCACTGGCAGCATAATACAATTCATAGTCTTGGTCGCTCAAAAGAGCTTCAATCACATCAAAATTGTTGGGTTCATCATCAATAACTAAAATAGACGGTAAATTCATTTATTTTGTTTTTAAAAGTTTTTGAATCGTGTTTGCCAACTGTTTTAGTTTAACAGGTTTGCTGAGATAATCATTAGCTCCAGCAGCCAGACAACGTTCTCGATCGCCTACCATCGCTAGAGCAGTCAGTGCAACTATCGGCACATCGACCAGGTCAGGAATACGGCGAATCTGCTCTATAGCCTTAAGGCCATCTATCTTTGGCATTGAAATGTCCATCAGAATCAGATCGGGGTTTTCCAACTGAGCGAGGGTAATTGCTTCCTCTCCATTCTTAGCCAGGAGAATTCGATAGCCTTTGGCTCTCAGATAGCTCGAAACTGTACTGATACTTACCTTGTTATCTTCTGCCAGCATAATTAATGGAGACGTTTGCTGTTGAGACTGATTAGGTTTAGTGCTAGCTTTAGGATACACTTCAAATTCGTCGGAGGTTTCTGTTGTCACAGTATAAGGAAGATCGATGGTGAAGCAACTACCGACCCCTATCTCACTGGTGACTCCCACTTGCCCACCGTGATGTTCAACAATACGTTTCACTAAGGCAAGTCCTAAACCTGTCCCTTGATAGTGGCGATTCAGGGAACTATCAATTTGGACAAAAGGCTGAAATAGTTTTTTGAGGTTTTGTGGAGCAATGCCAATGCCAGTGTCAATAACAGCAATTCGTAGGAATTTTTGGAAATTCCTAGTCTCTGGGTTGAACTGCTGGCGATTGACCTGGACTTCCAAGGAAATACATCCTCCATCTGGGGTAAATTTGATAGCATTATTGAGTAGGTTGATTAAGACTTGGCGGATGCGTCGTTCATCCACGAATAACTCAGGCAGGTGTTGAGGCAGTTTCATTTCTAGTTGAATGCATTTCTTTTCAGCAAGTTGTTTGATGAAGGCTAGACTAGCTTGGCACAGAGAAGAAACTGTCGTGAGTGTAAAGTTTAGCTCTAGCTGACCCGATTCAATTTTGGCAATATCCAGAATGTCATTAATGAGTTCTAAAAGATGGCTTCCACTGCTCTCCATCGTTTGTATAGCTTTCATTTGTTGCTCATTAATACTGCCAAATATCCCCTCTTGCAGGCCCTCTGCTATTCCGAGAATTGCGTTTAGGGGAGTGCGGAGTTCATGGCTCATGTTGGCGAGAAATTGGTTCTTCGCCCTGTTTGCTGTTTCGGCAGTTTGCTTTGCTTGCTCTAACGAAAGGACCTTTAGGGCAACTTCTTGTTCTAAGTTTTGAGTCAGCCTTCTTAACTGCAAATGAGTTTTAACTCTGGCGAGGACTTCTTGCTCTTGAAATGGCTTAGTAATATAATCTATTGCCCCTAGCTCAAAACCTTTAATTTTGCTTTCTGTATCTGATAAAGCTGTGATAAAAATTACAGGGATATTGTAAGTCCTATGATTGGATTTGAGTTTTTTACAGATTTCAAAGCCATCCATGTCAGGCATTGTGATGTCTAATAAAATTAAATCTGGTAATTTTCGCTCTAGTTGTTTAAGCGCTCGTTTTCCACTGTTGGCAATCGCCACATCATATCCTACTGCACTGAGTGTTTCTGAAAGGATATCTAAATTGGCTATTATATCATCAACGATTAAAATAATCCCTGTTTGTTTTGCTAATTCTTGATTCATGGCTTGGGAGAGTTTAGATACTGCTTATAATTAAGGTGCTTTTGAATTAATATTTCAATTTTTTCTGTTTGAAATTGCTTTGCCAGTTGTGAAATTTGCTGGGTAAAGGGCAGATAGCGATCGCTCTTTTGCCCAATTTTTTCAGCCATTTTTACTAGCTTGAGCAGTAAGCCATCCTGGGCCAACTCAAATAGAATTTGTAAATCCTCTAATGGCGGTGCAACTATTTCGGGACTATCACTCAAGATGATAGCAGAAGTTGAGACTGACTTAATTGTTTGATATTTCCAAGTCACTTGTAGATGGTTAGTAAGTAGAGAGAATATCTCCTCAGCATTTACAGGTTTGGGTAAAAAATCATCACCTCCTGCATCTAAGCTCATTTGTCGATCCATATCTGATACAGAAGCAGATGAAATAATTACTTTTATATGTTTCAGGGCATTATCGTTGCGTAACTGTTTTAGCATTTCAAAGCCATTCATTACAGGCATCTGTATATCAGTTATAATCAGATCGAATGTTTGTTGTTTAGCTTTGGTTAATGCTTCTTGACCATTTTCTGCCTCAGTTAGCTTAAACCCAAGTGGCTCTAGCAACTCTACCAAAACTGAGCGATTTTCCCATCGGTCATCTACAACAAGCAGATGGCGAAGCACTCCTTCATAGCCAATAATTTGCTGCCCATTGCTCGCCGAAATCTGTTGTGTCCAGTTATCAGCAGTCTGCAAATCTACCTCAAAATTGAAAATACTACCTACCCCCAGTTGGCTCAAGACTTTAATCTTGCCACCCATCAGCTCAACAATTCTTTTACTAATTGTCAAACCTAAGCCTGTACCTTCTGATTGACGTTTTTTGTCTCCAACTTGCTCGAAGGATTGGAATATATTTTCCAGATTGGAAGTAGCAATACCAACTCCTGTATCTTCAACTTGAAACCCAATCCTGACAATACCATTTTCTATAGTTTGGTCTGATAGTTTTACAGTTTTAACTTTGAAAGTAATACTCCCTTTTTCTGTAAACTTAATAGCATTACCAAGGAGGTTGATCAGCACTTGTAGCAGTCGTTTTTCATCCGCGATCGCCCCTGTGGGAAGATTGGCATCAGGCTGATAAATCAAGTTAAGTCCTTTTTTGTCAGACTGGACACGACAGATTTCTACAATTCCTTGCAAGAAAGAAGGAAAGTGAATCTCTTTCAGATGAAGTTCCAGTTTGCCAGCTTCTATCTTGGACAAGTCTAATATGTCATTAATCAAGGTTAGCAAATGAGAGCCACACTGATGAATGATTTGAACACCATGGCGCTCTTTTTCCCCTAATTCTTTAGAACGATTGAGGATCTGAGCATAGCCCAAAATTCCATTGAGTGGTGTACGAAGTTCATGGCTCATATTAGCCAGAAATTGACTCTTAGCATGGTTAGCAGCTTCAGCAGTTTCCTTTGCCTGCTCAAGTTCAGCAGTACGGGTTTTAACTCGCAGCTCCAGAGTTTCGTTGAGTTGCTTGAGGTTAGCTTCAGTTTGCCACTGGGAAATTGCGCCACCAATACTTCCAGCGATCGCCATTAGTGCTGCTTTTGTACTATCATCCCATTGACGCTCTTGGTGACAGTCATCAAACCCGGTAAATCCCCAGAAGTAGTCCCGAATAAAAATAGGCACTACCAGGATGGATAGAATTCCTTGGGGTTGTAGCAGCAATCTTTCTACTTCTGGAAAATCTCTTATTATACCTAAAATTGGCTGTTCTTGGGAAAGAGTATAATACCAACGGGGCAGAATTTCTGGATAGAGAAGGTTTTGCAGCTTGGGATTGTCAATTTCTGGCTGCACACCCTTAGCTACCCACTCCCAACGTTGACTACTAGCAGCTTCCCCAGTCTCAGGATGAAGATGATTTTGGAAAATATAGATCCGATCAACATCCATAACTGGCCCAAGGGCATTTAGGGATTCCTGGACTGACTCATGGTAGTCTTTGACAGTCAATAGGCGATTAGTGGCAATTGCAATTCCCTGTAAAAGGCGATCGCTAGGCGATAAGTGATTGGGTTGATGAGTGACAGACATGAATATTTAATTTAGTAGAATTTATACCTTTCATCAAGATATAATGATTAACAATTAAGATTAGTCTTATTAGTTTTATTAATTTGGTAGTAGTAAACAAGTAATGATTTTCATATAGTATCCAAATAATTAGTTATCCTATTGATTGAGGAGTCAGGAGTCAGTAGAAAAGAGTCAGGAGTCAGTAGAAAGGAAGGATCAAAGTGGGAATTATAGCAATAGACAGGATTGTAGTTGAATTATTTGTGGTCTAGCTAAACAGGATTTGGTATGATATCAAATCTGTTTAATTAGGTTAGGACTTATATCATGTCCGCTTGAATACTTATACTTTAGTGGAAGGAAGGCAGCGGGAGCTGAAGGGAAGAAAAGGTTAGAAGGGATAAAGTTTTTTGATCACTGATTATCGGGACATGATATTACGCAGTAGAACGTATTTCCGTCCGAAGCGACCGATAGGGAAGCAATCTCAAGTCCTAGTTTTTCGTACCTCATGCGTAAGTCCTGTAGGTATAAAAATATTGTCCATCTTCACCATTGCCAAATCTTTATAACTGTTTTCTCTCCTGATCTCAAATCCGTTCGGGTTCGGTATAAAAAAATGTTCCATCTTCAACCATTACCAAATATTTCTTGATTTTCCCCTCCTGGGAGGGGGAGGGGCGAGGGGTGGGTCCCCATCTCCCCATCTCCCCAAATTCCCCTCCTGGGAGGGGGAGGGGCGAGGGGTGGGTCCCCATCTCATGACACCGATGCTACCGGACATGATATGAGGTCAGGTATTAGAATGATTATTGAGTGTGGTGTTTTTTTCGGGTGAGTGGCTTTGATTGACTATGGATAGTTTCTTCATCAGTTATCCTCTTTTTTTTTTGGCATTTAACAGTTCTTGAATAGTATTTGCTAATTTTTTCATTTTAATGGGTTTGCTTAAGTAATTATTGGCTCCGGCAGCTAGGCAATCTTCGCGATCGCCTTCCATGGCTAAAGCAGTAAGGGCAACTATCGGAATATCTACCAAGTTTGGATCGTGACGGATATGTTTTATGGCTTCTAACCCATCCATTCCAGGCATTTGAATGTCCATTAGAATCAACTCAGGGTTTTCTGACTGGGCAAGGGCAATTGCCTCCTCTCCACTTTTTGCCACAATCAGGCGATAATTTTTGGCTCTCAAGTAGCTTGAAACCGTAATGATATTTGCTTCATTGTCTTCTGCTAGTAGTATTAACGGGGATATATTCTCTTCTGACTGGCTAGGTTTGATCGTAGCTTCAGGATGAGTTTCTGATTCTACAAAGCCAGGTACAGTAGTAGAGTAAGGAATATCCATGGTAAAGCAACTGCCAACCCCGACTTCACTGGTAACTCCAACCTGTCCACCATGAAGATCGACAATACGCTTCACCAATGCCAACCCTAAACCTGTCCCATTATATTCACGATTCAGAGCACTATCAATTTGAATAAAGGGCTGAAATAATTTTTTGAGATTCTCTAGAGTGATGCCGATACCTGTATCAATGACGGCAATTTGGATATAGTTTGGCCAGGGAAAATCGGAAACATCTGGGTTCAACGGGCTCTGTTTCAGGTTAACACTGAGAGTGATACGTCCCCCATTTGGAGTAAATTTGACGGCATTATTGAGTAGATTAATCAAGGCTTGGCGGATACGTCGCTCATCGACTAATAGAACGGGCAAATTTTGTGGTAGTCTAGTTTCTAGCTGGATACGTTTTTTCAGTGCTAGTTGTTTAACAAAGGTTATACTAGATTGACAAAGATGATAGATTGAAACTTGGGTATAGTCAAGTTCTATACGACCTGATTCAATTTTTGCGACATCGAGAATATCATTAATTAACTCTAGCAAATGAGAACCACTGTCTTCAATAGTTTGTAATGCTTTGAGTTGTTGCTCATTTATCGTACCAAACACTTCCTCTTGGAGCGCCTCGCTCATACCTAAGATGGCGTTGAGGGGGGTACGGAGTTCGTGGCTCATACTGGCCAGGAATTCGTCCTTGAGGCGAGTGGCGCGGGCAAGTTCCTCGTTGGTTTGTTTTAGTGTTGCTTCTGCTTGTTTCTGTTCGGTGATGTCATAGTTAATCCCGATCATCCTTTGAGCTTCTCCTTGGAGGTTACGTTGCACTAGAGCACTAGCTTTAATGAAATGGGTAGAACCGTCGGGATGAATGACTCGAAATTCTGTATTATAGTCTTTATCGCCACGCCAAGCTTGCATAGAAGCAGTTTCTACCATGGCGCGATCGTCAGGATGTAATGTGTTAAGCCACGCTTCACGGACATTAGTAAAACTACCTGGGGTTATGCCATATAGTTCATACATTCGTTTATCCCAGATCAGAATGTTTTGTATAATATCAAAATCCCAAATGCCGATACCGGCAGACTCTACTGCCAGATTTAGGCGAGTAGACAACTCCCGTAGATGATCTTCTGCTTGCTTGCGTTCGGTAATATCTAAGGCTGTGCCAAACAGGCGAATTACTTGTCCCTTAGCATTTCGTTCAATTTCTGCACGTCCCTCATGGTAGCGAATGGAGCCATCAGCACAGACAATTCGATAGTCAATTGTGTAAGGAGTTCCATTAGCTATTGCTGATTCTACCTGCTGTTCCAGTAGATTGAGGTCATCAGGATGAATGATTTGGAGATATTCTGCATAAGGAGGTTCTGGTTGATTTGGGTCGAGTCCAAACATCCGAAAAAGTTCTTTTGACCAGGTAAGTTTTTGAGTTTTGACATCAAACTCCCAATTCCCAATATGAGCAACTCGTTGTGCCTCAACTAATGCTGCCTCACTTTTAGACAGTTGTTCTTCAGCTCGTTTGCGTTCTGTAATATCGCGACATACACAGATTAATAACCCATCCTCTGTTAGGGTTAGTGATAGACCTTCGGTAAAGGTAGAGCCATCTTTGCGAGTACCGATAGCTTCTCCTTGCCAGGAACGACCGTGCTCTAATAGTGGAAAAATTTCCTGCTCAAACCTTTGGTTCTCTTCTGGAGAATAAAAAACGCTCCAGGGTTGGCCTACAATTTCGGCCGCGCTTTGGTAGCCAAACAAATTCACATGAGCTTGGTTGACATAGAGGTAACTGTTTCCTTGGAGAATGGCTATGCCATCAATTGCTGCTTCAATGGCAGCAAGTTGTTGTTTCAGGACTGATTCTGCTTGTTTGCGAGTAGTAATATCCAAATACACTCCTAACACGCCGATAATTTCCCCATCTAGACTATATAGAGGAACTTTGTGGGTTTCGATACATCTTTGACTACCATCAGCTTGTAACTGGGATTCGATCATCCCAAGTTTTGCCACACCAGACTCCATGACTTCCAGGTCGTCAGCACGATAAGCGGTTGCCTCTGTATTCTTCCAGGGTAGGTCATAATCAGTTTTGCCAATAATTGCTTCTGAGTTAGACAAACCTGCTACTTCAGCAAAGTTTTGATTACATCCTAAATATAGCAATTGTCTATCTTTCCAAAAAACGTAAAGTGGTAATACATTAAGCACAGTTTGTAAGAATTCTTGAGATTGACGTAGGGCGTTTTCTGCCTGCTTACGCTCGCTGATATCTTTGACAAAAGCAAAGCTGTATTCTTCACCATAAAGTTGTAGGTAATTAATACTAACTTCAACCGGATAGATGTGACCATCTTTGGCTTGATGTCGAGATTCAATGGTGAAGTTCTTTCTTTGCTTGACATCTTGCCAATGTTCAATCCAACAGTCAGGGGACATATTAGGGTTAATGTCAAACACTGATAGGTTCAGTAGTTCTTCTCGGTTGTAGCCCAACATTGAGCAGGATGCTTGATTAACATAATAAAAACTGCCATCTGAACGCACAAAAAATACTCCATCTGCAGCAAAGTCTACTGCTGACTGGGTCATCATGAGGGCTTTTTCTGCTGCTTTGCGTTCGCTGATGTCTTTGACAAAAGCAAAGCTGTATTCTTCACCATAAAGTTGTAGGTAATTAATACTAACTTCAACCGGATAGATGTGACCATCTTTGGCTTGATGTCGAGATTCAATGGTGAAGTTCTTTCTTTGCTTGACATTTTGCCAATGTTCAATCCAATAGTCAGGGGAAAAATCGGAGTCAATGTCAAAAACCGAAAGATTCAGTAGTTCTTCTGTGCTATATCCTAACATCGAACAAGCTGCTTGATTAACAGAATAAAAGCTGCCATCTGAACGCACAAAAAATACTCCATCTGCCGCCAAATCTACTGCTGACTGGGTCATCATTAGAGCTTTTTCTGCTGCTTTGCGTTCGCTGATATCTCGCAAAATATTCTGGATGATTTTTTCACCGTTAATATCAATTACAGAAGCTGAAACGTCAACAGGAACTATATTACCATCTTTGCGGAGAAAATTAATATCCAAGATTTGGGAAGACTTTTGATTAGCTACATCCTCAAATGCTGCAATGCTTTGCGGTAATTCTTCTGGTCGGTGTAGCTGAGTGAAGTGCATAGAGGTTATTTCTGTACAAGTGTAGCCCAACAGTTCTTCAAATTTATGGTTAGCTTCCAGTAGATTTCCTTGCCGATCTGCCAACAAAATAGCATCGCTAGCTCCATCCATTAGGGCACGATAGCGGGTTTCTCGCTCCTGTAGTTTGGCTGTGCGCTCTTTGACTTTAGTTTCTAGTTTTTGATTAAGTTCTTCTAGTAATGTTGTTGCCCGTTGACGTTCCAACTCTGCGGAAGCACGAGATGCAAAAACCCGCAGAATTTGTTCGGCTCGCTCTGGGTCTGAAATCGGCTGCTGATTGAGGAGACACAAATCGCCAATTGCCTTGCCATTACTATCTCGTAAGGCAATGCCCAGATAACTTTCTACTGCCATTTCTACCAAATCTAAATCTTCAGGAAACTCTTGTTGCACGAAGTATTTGCAATAATATTTTCCGTCTTGCAATGTTCGTTCACATGGAGTTTTTGCTGGATGATAGGAAAAGCTTGGTTGCAAGGAACCATTTGCCCAAAAAGCTAAGGCATGAAGCATATCGTCAACCCGTTCAGTTACGATGACATAGGAGACATTTAGAGCTTCTGCAATGTGTCTTGCTAAGGCTGGGAAAAAGTCCTTGCCAGTGGTAGCAGCAGTACCCTCAATCAAGTTTTGTAGAGCGATTTCCGCTTTTTTGCGCTCGCTAATGTCAATATCCACACAATACATTTCTGGCTCGCCTTCAGAATTAGTCATGATGATGTGGTTAGAGAAGACTGTAACTCTAGAAGCATCTTTGCATATAAAGTTTAATTCCCCTGCTGATATTGGCTCTCCTTTGGCAAAAAAACCATCTATAAGATTGATCGCCCACTCCCTCATTTCTGGAGGAATAATCAAATCTTCAAGTTTATGACCGATCGCCTCTGTTTTTGTATATCCATAAAGGTCCTCACTAGCATTATTCCAGTAAATTATCTGGCGGTGGCGGTCGTATACTTGGACCGCAATTTTAGGAGTTAATTCAAAAAGGTTGCGGAATCGCTGCTCGCTATTCCTTAAAGCAGTTTCAGCTTTTTTGCGCTCGCTAATATCTGTGATAGTGCCCACATATCCGACTACTGTTCCATCAGCATTTCGTTCAGCAACTGCCTTTGCGTAGACCCAATTTATCGTACCATCTGGTTGCAGCAAGCGACATTCAAGCCGGAATTGACTAATCTCTAAAACAAATTTATGCCATTCACTAACAACCCAGTCACGATCTTCGGGGTGTATGATTTTTCGCCATCCATCTTTCATCGCCATGTCTGCAGATATTCCACTGATTTGAGAGTAGCGATCGTTGATGTATGTGCAACTTCCCATCGTATCAGTGCGAAAAATTCCAACCGGAGCTGCCATGGCCAGAGATGCGTAGCGTTGTTCGCTCTCTTGCAGACGAATTTCAGCTTGCTTGCGGGCGCTAATATCTGCAATCATGCCGAGTGCTCCAACATAATTTCCCAATTCATCTAAAATTGGGTTCGTAGAAACTATTGTCCATACATCGCTTCCATTTTTGTGCTGAAATTTAAAGTCGTGTTGTTCGGCAATTCCTTGACGGCGATACTCTAAATTTTGGTTGGCAATAGCAATGCCCGAGCTATCCATGAAATCAAAAAGAGATTTGCCGAGCATTTCATCTATATTATAGCCTAACATTTCAGCCATTTTGAGATTAACAAAGCTGGTTTTGTTCTCGGCATCTATGATCCATATTCCTTCATTTGCTGTCTCTATTAGCTTGCGGTATCGTGCTTCACTTTTTTGCAGAGCTAGTTCAATTTTCTTGCGATCGCTAATATCAGTAATTGTGCCCACATAGCCAATTATTTGGCCTTTGGTATCCCGTTGCACAACTGACTGTGCATAAACATAAACTGTCTCACCATCAGGACGTTGCAAAGAATATTCAATCTTAACTTGACGGTTTTCTTGGACGCATTGCTCCCATTCTGCCACTACTCGGTTGCGGTCATCAGGGTGTAGACCTTCTTGCCATCCCTTTCCCATGGCTGCCTCTCTAGAAAGTCCAGCAATTTCACACCAGCGCTCATTGACATAGATGCAGTTGCCTATGGTGTCAGTATGAAAAATTCCCACGGGAGACGCTTTAACTAGACTAGAGTAGCGTTGCTCGCTCTCTTGCAGACGGGCTTGTGATTGCTTTTGTTCTTGAAGTTTTACCTGCAATTGCTCGTATGTAACTGCTTGCTGAATAGCAACTGCTAGTTGTATTGATAATGCTTGCAGTAGTTCTACATCTTCCGGTTGCCACTCACGAGGATAATGACTTTCGGTGACATTAAGCCAGCCCCACAACTCATTCCCACACAGCAGTGGCACCCATATTTTAGCTCGTGTCTGTAAGCGGATGAGCATTTCTCTCTCAGAGTCTGACATTTTTGTCGTATAAATATCTGACACTATGCTAACCCAGTCCATGGAATAGATATGACTTGGCTGTTGCTTGAACCAGTTGTTATCTATCCGTTCGCCTACAAGGGATAGTGACGATTCAGTAGATTCTGCCACAACAATGCTTTGCCAGTCATCTTCAAACTGCCAAATATTAACGCGGTCGCAATCTAGCAGCAGTCGCACTTGCTCCACAGTTGTATCTAACATCTTTTGTAAGCTCAGAGACGATCTGATTTGCATAGCTAGTTCTAAAACTAACTTTTCCCGTTGGGCTTTAGCTTGGAGAGCTGCATATCTAGTTTCCACTTGTTGCTCTAGTTCAATGATGCGACTTTTTAGCAAAGCCACTTTCTCTGCTTCTAAGCGTTTTACCTTTTTTTCCAGAATCTTTGCTAAATTGTATAGTTCTCGGGGGTTAAGTGTTGCGAGCAGATTGCTCTGGGAGACAATACCCAATAGCTCTCCTTGCTCTCCCACCGCTACTAGCTGATGGATTAAATGCCGATCCATTATCTGCTGCACTTTAGAGAGTGTATCTTCTTGCTTAACTGCAAAAACTGGCTTACTCATTACTGTTTCAGCAGTGCAGGATTCTAGATTCAAGCCTAATGCCTGAAACTGTACCAGATCCCGATAGGTTATTATCCCCACCGGAATTTTCCAGGGTATCTGAGGACTTTCTCTTGCTTCTACAATCACGATGTAACTAACGCAGCGATCTACCATCTGTTGAGCAATCTCCAGCATTGAGTTATCTGGGGTAGCACAAATCACATCACGGTTCATCACATCGGCCACCTGACGCAACCGTAACAAATCCATTGGTTGGCAGATTTCTTTTAGTGTTTCCTTAGTGACAATTCCCACGAGTTGTTTCTGATCGTCCAAGATAGGTAAATGACGAATATGATTTTGCTGGAGGAAGTTCATCGCAAAAAACAAATCGGTGAATTCAGACTCGCGCATAGTGACGACAGGAGGTAGCATCACTTGTCGTGCCTCTAAACAATCGAAGGATTGCTGCTGGAGACTTAGACGTACTATATCTCTCTCTGAGATCGTACCTATTACCTGGCCATCTTCCACCACTATCACACAGCTTGACAGTGCTTCTAAGTAGAGTTTATCTAGTTTACTGTTCAGTATTCTTGTCGTGTTAAAGCACAATCGCACACCACTCATTTTGACAATGACATCTATGACCAGCGTATCAGGTGATACAATCAATGGTTCTCTAATAATGGCAGACTTTAGCTCCAGTGGGGTAATAGCATTAACGTTAGCAGTCACTTCTAGAAACTTTTGGGAATTTAAATTATGTATAATTAAATCAATATCTATCTGCATTTGTGATGCATATAGATACGATTAATACTATATTATACCTCATAATTCATTTTTTGTCAAAAGAAACTAAAATTTTTTGCTCTTAACATCAGTTAACAGTTAATGTTTTGGTGGTTGTGTATTGTCATTAATGGTTGTGCATTGTCATTAGACATCTCCAGAAAAGAGGGAGTAGGGAGCAGGGAGTAGGGGGGAAATAATGGATGATTTATCTACAATAATTGATTTTATATGAAATATCAAATTTTTGCTACAAATACGCACTGCTGTTTTAAGAAGTCAGTCCTCAGGAGTCAGTAGGAATAGCTTATGTTATCATTTATTAGAGTAAAACTCTGTTTTTAGTCAAATCGATATTTCTGGGTAAAGTTTTTTAACCAGCTAAATTATCCGTAGCATTCTTTTTTATATTTCATATTATTTTTGATTTTTGGAGATGTCTATTATTAATGATCAAGTACCGCTATTAAATTTCCTCTAGATATTCACACTTAGGTTTACACAAACGATAAAGTGTGGATACGACTCAAACCATCATAGCGAAAATCACCAACGCTAGCAGTCTTCTCAAAATACTTTTAATAATTGATGGCGATCGGCAACTTAATGATAAACTCTGTATTCTTTCCCTCTTCAGATGAACATATTAAATAACCTCCATGTTTTTCTCTCACAATTTGATAACTAATTGAAAGTCTTAATCCTGTTCCTTTACCAACTGGTTTAGTTGTAAAAAATGGATCGAATAAGCGAGTTTGAATATCTGGTGCAATACCAGGACCATTATCGGCAATTTGGATCGTAATCCATTCGGCATCAACTTGAGCTGTTTTAATGAAAATCATGGGCGATCGCTCTTTGAACTTGCCTACTGCCATGGAATCTTGTAAGGCATCGATCGCATTGCTCAAAATATTCATAAATACCTGATTCAATTGACCCGCATGACATGTAATCAAAGGTATATTACCGTAGTCTTTCTTGAGGGTAATTTCAGGGCGATCAAAGTGAGCTTTGAGTCGATGATCTAGGATCATCAATGTACTTTCAATACCCGTGTGAATATCTACATTCTTAACTACTGATTGATCTAAGCGGGAAAATTTACGCAGAGATAAAACAATTTCTTGTATACGTTCACCCCCAACTTTCATAGAATTTAATAAATTGGGTAAATCTTGGGCAATAAAATCTAGCTCAATTTCTTCAATGACTGCTTCAATATCTGGAGTAGGTACAGGATATTCGGTTTGATAGAGGTCAAGCAAATACAACAAATCTTGGCAATATTTGCTAGCATATTGAATATTTCCTGTAATAAAATTGACCGGATTATTAATTTCATGGGCAACACCCGCTACCAACCGCCCTAAACTAGACATTTTTTCAGTTTGTACCAATTGTAATTGGGTCTGTTTTAGCTGTTGCAATAATTGCTTTAACTCACGATTTTTATTCTCAACTTTCAACATTGTTTGCTTGGAGATTAATAAATACATCATTAAACATCCGGTCGCTAATAACCCAAATGCTAGAACTGTTGCAGGCCGCCAACTGTAAATATAACGTTTGGCAGAAGGTAAGACTAGCAGGGAAAGTTCCTGTCGCGCTAGATTAAGAGAACGGATGCATAATTGCCATTCATTATTGTAATGACAGGGGTTTGACGATTGAATCATAGGACTATCAAGAATGTCCAATTTAGCAACTTGAGCGGATTTTGTGAGAGTTTCGGTATCCGCTTTATAAGCAATTAGGAAAAATTCAGTGGCTGTGATTGCTGTTTTGTTTAAAGCTGAGTCTAACTGATCTTCTGGCAAACTATATAGATAGAAATCTAGTCCATTGAGATCGAGATGAGCTACTGCTTTTTCTATGAAAGTCTGAAGTTCAAAAAGACCAAATACTACTCCTTGAAATTTTGTCTGGGAATTAAGTTGTTTACTGTCAAGGGAATTTTGTGCATTTAGGTTATTAGAAGTGAATACTGGAGAGTAAAGCACAAAACCTGGTTTGCCATTTTCTAACTGCACTAAAGGCGTACTCACACTCACACCAAGACGTTCTGCTTTTTTGATAGTCCGCAAACGTTTCGGATCGGATACTGCGTCCCAACTAATATAATCTTGCCATCGATCCAAGGGTTCAAAGTAGGTTGTGGGGAAGTAAACAGGTCTATCCCCTGCCACAACATGGTTTCCTGTTGAATCATACTCGCGAATCTGAAAATTAATTATTCCTTGGGTTTGTAACTTTTGCTGATAAGTCTGGCGTTCCTGAGCATCTACTTTTTCAGTCCAACCTAATCCTAACAAACCGTTGTAATATGGTAATAGGGAACTAGAAAATTCTTGAAATTCTTGCTTAGTGATTATTTTAGCTGTATTAAATAATGCTCCAACCGATCTGGTTAGTTGGATATAGCTATCCAATTGCCTTTGCAACTCACCGACTAATACCATAGATTGTTGTTCAAACCGCTGTCTATCTTTAGCAACTTCCCAGCGGTGAACCATGAAGGTAGCGATGATCGAAAGGCTGATTCCCACAACTCCTACTATTCCAATGGCTGTGTACCGCTTGAATAAATACATAAGTTTTATAATCACTATTAATAATAATTTGCAATAAGATTATATCGCAATATTATAATTCTAGTAATTGTCAATAAACTTTTAAAAAAAAATTCAAATCTGCACTATAGTAGTCTGTAAACTTTGAAACGATGTATAGATTGTTGTAACTGTGATTTTATGGATGTATTTTTGGGTAATGCTAACTCTCAAAACTATCTTGACAGACCAATAGTATAATAGCAGGTGCGATCAATGTTTGTTATAAATATTCGGCGTTGGTGAATTTAGCTATGATTTTCGTGCTTAGGCAACAGGCAACTGGGAATAGGGAATAGGTAGGGACGCTGCATCATGCAACGTCCGTAGAGATTAGTTCATTTATGAGGTTGTTCAGGAGCAAGTAGCGAAAGGGCTATTTATGATTCAATCTTGATTACAGTTCGCCCAAATATCTTAATTCATAGTTTGATTCACCAACGCCAAATATTCTAGTAGTTAAGAGAGGGATTTGCTGCGATCGCTACTTTCATGCAACAAAGCCATTATTAATTAGGGTTTGCGCTCAAAAGTCTGATAGTGATGATAGGCAACAGGCAACAGCTCCGAAAGGCAACAGTTTAGACTATCTGCTACGGCCAAATTTTCGGCATTGTCAGGGAAAAAATATTAGCATTTTAAGACTAATTGAGCCAAAAACCTTACACTTTTTCAGCAATATTTAACCCTGGAAGTCTGAACTGGTATTGATTACAATTTTATTCAGCTAGCCCTAATTATTAATTATTAATTATTAATTATTAATTATTAATTATTAACTTCCTTCTTCAATCTGGTTTTTGATTTAACCATTGATTAATTTCCTGAGCTAACCGCGTGCTATCTTTTGCATTCATCGCTCGTTCGAGTTGACATTTATCTATTTGAGATTGAATTATCACTTGATAACCAGATTCAAATTTAGATGATAATACCTGTAAAATATCTCTAGTATTTCCCTGACATTTTCCGTAAACAAAATTAAATAAATGTCGTTCTAGCTGAAAATTATTACGGTCAATATAAATATAATTCTTTTCTCCAAATAATATATATATTCCTACAAAAATAATGATAAAAAATAATATTCCATAAATTGGATTAGTTAGCAGTAAACCAAAAAATATACAAAGCGCTCCACCAACAATTCCAGATTTTTTTAGTTCTCTCAAACTAGGAGCATGAGTATATATTTCTATCATATCTGAAGATTTATTAATACTAATAATACTGCTGAAATTTACAGTTTTTTTGGCAGAGACAAATCTTGGTTGCAATCTGGATTGAGATTTAGCTTCTGATTCGAGGCTGACTAATGCTTCACGAGCATTTTTAAAACGTCTTTCCAAATCCATTTCTGTGATTTTATTAATCCATGTTGCTAAACTATGGCTAATATCAACTTTGTCAGTAAATTGAATCTGATAATTTTTTTGTGGTAAATCTGCGGGGATAATTCCAGTTAGTAAATGAATTAAAGTTGTTCCTAAAGCATATAAATCTGAAGCTGGAACTGCTCTACCCCAAAATTGCTCTAGAGGTGCATAACCGATAGTTCCTACAACAGTAAAAGTTGCTCCATTAGGATTACCTTGAGATTGGACACCGCCAAAATCTACTAGATAAACTTGTTGGTCTGCACCCATAATTAAGTTACTTGGTTTAATATCTCGATGCAAAACGGGAGGCTCTAGTTCATGGAGGTAAATCATAATTTCTAATACTTCTTTGGCAATTTTATTCACATCTTCTTCTGTAAAATTTTTCTCTCTATCTAATAATTCTTGGAGGGAAAAACCAGGAATATAATCTTGTACTAATGCAAACCATGATAAACCTGCATCAGCTTCTTTATATAATAAAAAATAATCGCGATAATTAGGGATGCGAGGATGATTTAGGGCTTGTAATATTTGGGCTTCTGCCTCAAATAAATTTAATTCTTGCCCTAACATTTCCGGGCTATAAGCTAACATTTTGATAGTTACTTGTTCTTGTGACTGGGAGTCAAATGCTAGCCAAGTTTTACGACCTGCTACAACATGACCTAATTGTTTTTGTAGTTGGTAACGTTCTTTTAAAATTTTTCCTGGAGTTAACATAATAAGTTAAAAGTAAAAATTCAAAATTCAAAAGTTAAAATTCAAAAGTTAAAAGTTAAAAGTTAAAAGTAATCTGAATATTATTTAGTCATAATACCGTAGGTTGGCAAGTGAGGCAAAACTGAAACTATTGGACAATAGTTGAATGATATCAAATCCGCCTAATTGCACATAGAGCCAATAACCTTGTAATCAGGATTTTAAGCTATTGATTGTGAGGTTATTTAACCGGATTTGATATGAATTATCAAAACTGAATAATCAGGCGATCGCTACTTTGTGAGTTTGCTCCCTTAACTATTGGACAATAGTTAAATTAATGCTCAAAACTGAATAATTAGGCGATCGCTACTTTGTGAGTTTGCTCCCTTAACTATTGGACAATAGTTAAATTAATGCTCAAAACTGAATAATCGGGCGATCGCTACTTTGTGAGTTTCCTCTGTTACAGCGGATTCCACTTTGGTGAGGTACACCCGCGTGAGCAAGATGCTTCCTCGCGAGCAAGATGCTCGGACTGGGAACATTTAATTATTAATATCTGTACTTCATATACTTGGAATCTGCTGTAACTATTGGACAATAGTTAAATGAATTATCAAAACTGAGTAATCAACTGAATAATCAGGCGATCGCTACTTTGTGAGTTTCCTCCCTTAACTATTGGACAATAGTTAAATTAATGCTCAAAACTGAATAATCAAGCGATCACTACTTTGTGAGTTTGCTCTGCTAACTATTGGACAATAGTTAAATTAATGCTCGATACTGAATAATCAGGCGATCGCTACTTTGTGAGTTTGCTCTGCTAACTATTGGACAATAGTTAAATTAATGCTCGATACTGAATAATCAGGCGATCGCTACTTTGTGAGTTTGCTCTGCTAACTATTGGACAATAGTTAAATTAATGCTTGATACTGAATAATCAGGCGATCGCTACTTTGTGAGTTTGCTCTGCTAACTATTGGACAATAGTTAAATTAATGCTCGATACTGAATAATCAGGCGATCGCTTTTGGGAAGTGTTGAACTTGATCAAGGTAGATTGGTTTATTAATAGACATCTCCAAAAATCAAAAATAAAATCTATTCTTATCCAGAAATTATCAATTATTCCCCCTCCTGGGAGGGGTTAGGGGTGGGTCCCTGTTCCCTGTTCCCTGTTCCCTGTTCCCTCTTTTCTGGAGAGGTCTAATGGATAATGGATAATTAATTACCTCTGGTTAAAACCGTGAGGGAATTGAATATAAGGAAATATCCTAGCACTTTCTTTTTTCAAAAACTATTTACAGTAAATAGTGTTACTCACTCCTAGCTAGTATAGAGAGTGAGATAGAAAGCTAGAGATTTCAACAACTCTTTCATTATCAATTATCAATTATCAATTATTAGCTAGCCAGTTTTCCAAGTCTGCTATTGTTGCTAAATCAAAAATTTCTTCACCTAAAATATCTAATTTTTCCAAAGATAATTTCTCTATCTGAGTCTGGACTTCTGGAGATATTTCCCCAAATTTTCGGCGAACTTGACGTAAAATTTGTTTCACTACTCCAATTCCAATTCCTTGTTCCCTTCCAATACCAATTCCTTCTTCTCGTCCTTCGTTTCTCGCGAAACTAATTTGTCCTTGTTGATCTCTCATCAACTTTTCCTGTTGCTCTACTTCCTCTAATTCTTTATTGTTTAAGTTGGCTCGATTTGCTATCTTTAATGCTGCTTCTATTTCTGATACTTCTTCCAATGATTCTGGAATTACTTCTAAATTTGGAGCGGATTTAATAAAGTATATCCATTTATCGCTGAGGCTTTCTAATTCTAATAATTTCTTGTTAAATTTGGGTAATTCTACAAACATTAATGTTAATTCATCTTCGTAATAAATCGATTCTTTCTCTTCTTTAAATCTGAATTTAGTAATCATTTTATCAATATCCTCAAATAAAACAAAATCGGCGATTGTTAACGCTATAAAAGGTTGCAACATCATATAACCCTGCGTTTTATCTAATTGATTTCCATAAGCTTTAGCTAAGTTATAAATTTGTGGTTTTTCAAAATCATCTATCTTCAATGCTTGCATTTTAATAACGACGGTGGAATTATTATCTAAAAGTGCTTTGACATCAAAATAAGTATCTTTGATATTGTTAGTAACTCCAGGGTTATAGGGGTTAATTATTTTGAGAGATTGAATAACATTTTGATTGTTATAAACTATGGCATTGAGAAAGCTAATGAGGATTTTTTGACTGTGAACAGAACCAAAGATTTTTTTAAAGGCAAAGTCGGTTTTAGGGCTGATAAATGTCATGGTTATATATTTCCTATAATTTCTATGATTTATGGTAGACTATAAATTATAATTTAATCTGGATATTTATGACAGCAAATAATCTCAGACAAAAAATATTAGAACGCCTGGAGCTACTACCGGGAGAGCAAGTTAAAAATCTGCTCCGAAAATGGCTAGTAAATTCATCTGGTAATTTAGAATATTTTGAGGAATTACTGATAAATGAATCCCATCAAAAAACAGAAGAATTACTAGATTACGCAGAGATAGATTCAACGTTAAATTTTATATCTTTGACCGAAGAGGAAATGGTTGAGCAAAGTAAATTAGCCCTTGAGGATTATGGTCGTCAGGGGGTTTCAGTAGCCCATAGTCGGGTGCGCGAATGGGCAGATAGTTTATAATGGATAATTGATAATTAACCCCGAAAGGTTTAAAGTCTCTCCTTGACTATTTCAGTTATTAGTTATTGGTTATCAGTCGCTATTGATAGTTTGGTTGAAGCCAAGAAAGCTTTTGGGAAGTGTTGAACTCGATAAAAGTAGGTTGGGTATAACTACAGTAAAACCAAACAATACCTTTACGTTTTCCGTTTATGTTGGTTTTTTTTACCTTAACCAAACCTACAAATACTATAGATTATAATTTAACCTAGACATTATTAAAATAAAAATATTGAAATGGAAACTCTGCCAATTAATCTAGATAATAAAACTTTAAAAAAAATTGATGTTTTATCCAAAAAACAGAATTTGTCTCCTTCTCAAATTGCTAAATTAGCCATCGAATTTTGCTCCCTGCTGCCACCTTCTGTCTGGTTAAACAGTAACGTTGTTTCGGGTGCAGAAAAAGTTGAGATGGCTAATATTCTCGCCCAGGCTATTTTGGAAAGTCAGTACCATGAAGCTATAGACAAAATTAAACCGCAGTTAGATCGGGAGTGGTTAGATTCTTTGGTAACTGAGGACGATATTCTCAATGCTGCGGTTGAGCTAACTCAAGATGACTGAGACTTTAAGGTTATGCTTGGATTTGAATATTTGGTGTGCTGCCCTGTTAGCTTCCGTGAAGGGAAGGGAGGGGACTTCTTGTCAAACCTTGGTAGACATAGTTCGTCAGGGCAGTTGTTTGGGGCGAAAAGTCGAGCTAGTCATCTCTTGGGGGATGTTGAATAGGTTGCAAGAGGTTCTGGAAAATCGCTCGGAACTTCAAATTTTGCGGGATGATGCGGTTTTTTATGTTGAGGTAATTCGCAGTTATGCTCAATTAAGGACGCAATTAACTTTGGGAGGAACGGGAGTTATACCGATTGAGGATTGGGACGATCGCCATGTTTTGGAAACTGCTGTTGCTGGTGGTGCAACTGCTTTGGTGACGGCGAATTTTCGGGATTTTATGGTTAAGGATTTAAGGGTAATTATTCCACAACGTCATGGGATTTATAGGTCTGGCGATCACTCTTTTCATTTGGTTCATCCTTATTTGATGATAAATTGGATTAATGGAGGTGAAGTTCCTCCGGTTTCTGATTTTTAACTGAGGATGATATCTATGCTGAGTTGCTCAAAAATAGTTGAACTGGATAAAAGTAGGTTGGGTTGAATGACAGTGAAGCCCAACTCGTTGATGTGTTGGGTTTATCCTACGGATAAGCTCCGCTAACGTTACCTCAACCCAACCTACAAATACTGCTTTTTCTAAAGCACGAGTAATAATGTATGCAATGGGGGATTTTACACTTTCGTTTGCTGGAGAATAATTGATGACCATTTACTTTTATAGTCAACTAGATGAGCCTTATGGCAGGGCAAAGGCATCTAATCATCGGGTGATGGCGGATTTAAAGGTGGATTTGCACCCGGACAAAATCTTGCTCGGAGGGGTGGCGAAGGGATTCGATATGCTGCGCAAACGCTAACACACCCTACTGGACTTGGGTTTGGAGACCAAACCCCTACAATAAAATTTTACAACCTGATTTTAGAATGCCTATAGCTATCAGTTGTCAGAAATTACTTTTGACTTTTGACTTTTGACTTTTAACTTTTAACTTGTTTTGACTTACCCATAACCCTATTCCCATTACCACCATTCCCCATACCATACCAGGTTCGGGTACACTTACATTCTGCAACGGGTTATTGGGATCGGTTAACTGCTCTTTACCATCCTCAACTTTGCGGTTAAAACGGTCTGCTGCTGCTTCTGCGCGTCTGAGAGCTTCCCGTTGTTCGTCGTTAACTAAGACGATCATGGAAGAATAAGGTGTAACTATTTTATAGGTTTTGGCGATCGCGTGAATAGTATCTAATTCATCGAGGGTTTCCAAGTTCATTTGTTTACTCAACCCCAAAACTAACTGTTGAGCTGCTAACTGTTGTGCTGCCAGAGGTGCAAAATTATCCTCAGTTGTTTCATCAGGAGATTTTTTCTCCAGGAACCAAGCGTAACCATCGGCAACACTGACAACAGAATCTCCGAAATTTGATTTTGCGGTCACTTGTTGGAAGACTTCGGGAAGTTTTGTCGCTACTCCACCTCCACTTTGTTGAATCAATTTTAATGTGGCATCATCATAAGCAGGTGGCATCGTACCTAAATGCAACATCCACAAAGGTGCAGATAAATTTGGCATCTCTTTGTTGTTTTTAGATAATTCATAACTACCTTCATCGCTGACTAATATTACTCCTTTGTAGCGAGTGTCACCTCGTAACTGGAGATACTGTTGCAGCATTTCTTTGTATTGGAGTGTACCGAAAAATGTGACTTTCTCTACATCAAACTGACTAATATCGTCAATACGTTCGGGTGGCAGTGTAACATTAGTCAGATATAAGTCAGCATCACCATTGCCAAAACTCAGATCTCCAAAACCATTTTCCAGCAGGGAGTTAATTGTCTTTTTGAGTTCTTTGGTTTGAGCTTTCATACTATAAGAAGTATCAAGTACCACTGCAAAGCGTCCGCTTTCTACTAAAAATTCCTCTGGTGTTTCTAGGGGTTGAGCAGAAATACTGTAGTTGTTAGGGAAATTTACCTGATGTTGTCGGGGAGTTTGTTCGGCGATCGCTGGTACGGTGGGTGGCAACCATGTTTCTTGATCATGTCTGACAAACTCAGCGTTGTACATTCGTTGAGTGTCTTTATTCCAATATATGTTGCGTTTCTCTGTTAACTGGGGTAATGCCCAACTATTGTTTTGTGCCATTACTTGATAAGTTAACCACAGGTGCATTTGAGTGGGTTGTTCGGGGTTTTCTTCTCGTTGAGTTGCGGACAATTTTGCTGGTACGGGAAATGCTCGTAAACGATATTGTCTGGGTCCGACTTTTTCTAGAAGTGCGGGGTCAACGGGTCGCTCTCGTCGTACTTGGGAAGTGTAGACTTTTTGAGCTGCACCACGGGGGGAAACTTTGAAAGGAAAACGTTTTTCTAAGTTGTCGGTATCGCCTAACCAAATACCTGTAATTACTGCATTTTCTGGAAGGGTAAAATAATAGAGTATTTCTTGAGGTTCAAAAGTTTGATTTTCATAAATTTCATATAGTTCTATATCTGCCCAGTCTCCATGTTCTGTTACTGTAATTTCTTGTTCTTTTAGCCAGACTTTTTGTTGTCCAATATTTAATAATCCAGCCTTAACTTCATCTCGATTTGCTGTTGACTGGATGGCTTTAAGAATTGTTTTTTGTTCTCCTTTTTGGATGGGAGTATCGAAAAATTGACTATATAGTTTTCCGGCTTTTTCTTTATCTTTAGAAGAGCCTTGATATAAGAATGGTGAAATTAGATGATTGAAGTAATTTTGTAATGATTGATTGATAAATTCTGGTAAACCAAATGTGCTTCTATACATAATTCTAATTTGGTTACTTTGGGCAGCCGTACCGAGATAACGATATGAGGATAAATAGGCATTAACTAATCCATCTTTAATTAAATTAGAATTAGCTAAAAGTTCTTGGCGATCGCCTTCATTTCTGACTGGTAAATCTAACATTTGAAAAGCTACAACTTGGGGTTGTTGTTGAAATGAAACAAACAGAATCATCCAGGCAGTTATTACTGCAATAATTCCCTGAAATGTACGTTGATGACCATGTTGATTAGCAAATTTTCTGAGTATTTTTTGTCCAGAATGAACGTACAAACTGGCTAATGTTGAAGGCATAAACACAAATAAAGTTGTTGTTAAAGCTAATACAAATAAAAAGAAGAGGAATGTAAATACATAGCCAGGAGAGTAAGTTAACTCAGAAATAATTCCTCGAAGCCAGTAAAATGAGAAAAATTCTCGTACTAAGATTACGGATACTGGCACAGCATAAAATAGTAGTAATACTCCCACATATAAACCAGTTAATAACATTAGGGTATGGGCAAACATTTGTAGCCATGATACTAACTTATTTTGATTAGCATAACCATGTAATATTTCCAGACCAAAAGCGATAATACTAATGAAAATTGTGGCTAAAATTAAAGTGCTAGCTTGAGTAAGTTCTCGCAGTACGAATAAACGTAAAAGACAGAGTAAAAATAGAGGAGCTTCAACCCCATAAAATAAACGAATTAATTGCAGAGGTTGTTTCCGAAAACGCCATCCACCAATGATAGTAAAAATAGTGGGAATTGCTACTATTCCAATGAAAGTAATTAAAAATTGACTGGGAATTAAACCAGAGAAAGTATCTTCAATTAAAGACCATCCAATAGTTGGCAAAATCCAGAAATAGACAGCTCCCAAAAATGTCACATTCCAGACCCAAAAGATACTGTAAAAAGTCAGATTCAGAAATTTTTTAATTTTCATAAAATGTACTCCTAAAAATTATTTAGCGATACTGCTGACGCAACGCTCCGCGAACGTCTATTTTCTCTAAAAATTCAACCTATCCATTACTTTCTGGATCGATACCCGTTTCTCGTAATAATTGTTCTAAACGTTTGGCACGTTCTTGAGCAATTTCCTTCTCTTGGCGTTCCTGTTGAAGTTGTTCTTCAGCAACAGTGGCACGACTTTCTGCTTCTAAAGCACGATTTTCTGTTGCCTCCAATTGTTGCTGCACTTCAATATAATCTGTAAATGGTTGGTCATCAGGACGGTACAATATTAGTGTTTCTGCTGTTAACTCAAATCTAATACCCAACCGAGGTGAAACAAAGTCATTTATTTCATCAATTCTTTCCAGGAAAAGTTCCGAACGTAACCATCCCGTTAAACTATTTTTTTGCGGGTCATATAAATAATCTTCTTCTACTCCATAGCGGTCATAAAATAATAATTTGCGCTCCATTTCTTTGGGTGTATTTCCCGGAGAAAGAATCTCAAATACTACTTGTGGAACAATATTATTTTCTTTCCATTGCTGATAAGAACCCCGGTCTCCTTTTGACACTCCAAAAACCACCATGATATCTGGTGCTTGTCGTAATTTATTATTCCCTTCTAGCGGATACCAAAGTAAATCTCCTGCCACAAAAACTTCAGTATTATCTGCAAATAACCAAGCTAAATTGTAATGAATAATTGTAATCCAACGAAATTGAATTGTATTATCTGCCATAGGTTGTCCATCACTATCTGGATAAACTATTTCTGAGTTAGTTTGGGACAAGGGAAGTTGTATTGCCATATTTTATTTCCTCACATTATTCAGGGTGCATTAGTGGTAACGTAACGCACCATTCCACTTCTAAAAATTAAACCTATCCATTGGTTTCGGGATCTATCCCCGCTTCTCGTAATAATTGTTCTAAACGTTTGGCACGTTCTTGAACAATTTCCTTCTCTTGACGTTCCTGTTGAAGTTCTTTTTCTACCACCTCAAGTTGTTGCTGCACTTCCATATAATCTGTAAACGGTTGGTCATCAGGACGGTACAACATTAGTGTTTCTGTTGTTAACTCAAACCTAATTCCTAATTTAGGAGAAACAAAACCATTTATTTCATCAATTCTTTCCAGGAAAAGTTCCGAACGTAACCATCCCGTTAAACTATTTTTTTGCGGGTCATATAAATAATATTCTTCTACTCCATAGCGGTCATAAAATAATAATTTGCGCTCCATTTCTTTGGGTTTATTTCCCGGAGAAAGAATCTCAAATACTACTTGTGGAACAATATTATTTTCTTTCCATTGTTGATAAGAACCCCGGTCTCCTTTTGACACTCCAAAAACCACCATGATATCTGGTGCTTGTCGTAATTTATTATTCCCTTCTAGCGGATACCAAAGTAAATCTCCTGCCACAAAAACTTCAGTATTATCTGCAAATAACCAAGCTAAATTGTAATGAATAACTGTAATCCAACGAAATTGAATTGTATTATCTGCCATAGGTTGTCCATCACTATCTGGATAAACTATTTCTGAGTTAGTTTGGGACAAGGGAAGTTGTATTGCCATATTTTATTTCCTCACGCGCCTCAGTATTTTTAGTATATAGTATTTAGTTAATTCAGGCACAATGGGAATATATAGATATTCTGAAACAATCATTTTTTTTTGCTTTCCATAAATCAATCAATATAGTTGTTTCATAGTCTGTTTTTTATTTTAAAAATATTGGCGAAATTTGGCATCAATTAAATCATTAGGTTCCTCTTTATTTCCGATAAAATTTCGGGTAACTTGAACTACATCAAACTGTTAATAAATTTCGGAAAAATCAATTTGATCAGGACTTACGCACAAGGCACGAAAAAGTAGTGTTTGAGATTGCTTCCCTGTGGGTCGCAATGACAGAAATACGTTCTACTGCGTAACTCCTATTTATCTTTCTTGCTTCTTCCTTCTTACCGAATAATTAATAATTAATAATTAATAATTAAATAATTCTGGTAAAAATCCTCCCCTTTTAAGGGGAAAAAAGCGGTCGTTAGCGTAGCTTCCCGCAGGGTGGGATGGCGAGGTCTCCTCGCCATATCCAATCGACCAAGAGAAGAAATAATATTTCCTTATATTCAATTCCGTAGCGGTTTTAACCTTCTTGTAATTATCAATTATCCATTATCAATTAATGAATTCTTCCTTATTGCTTCTTCCTTCTTCCCTATTCTTTGAATGGAGACTCTAAATATTGAAACCAGGAATACTTAACAGTAACCACAGTAATTACTATGGGCAAAAATAAAAATAACCCCAGCAACTGAAACGACCGCAAATATTATTACCATTATTGACACAAAAGTTAGTTTATGATTAAACTAAATTTTTACAATCAATATTTTGGGAATTAACGAAACAATTAATGAAGAGGGAAGGAAAGAAGAAAAAAATCTAAGGATATATAAAAACCCTGAAGGTTTTATACCATTTCAAAAAAATAATGTTACGAATAATCATCACCATTAAAATATTTGATATAAAATATATATTTGACGAAAAAGATAATTTGCGACATCAAAAATGGTATTAAACCTATTTATTCTGACTTCTGACTTCTAAGAAATAGCCTAGCTATTTGTAGCAAGCATTTATCAATTTGGTTTTACCCCTTTTCTCTAAATTCAAAAATATTTTTACCTGCAACTGAAATAGAATTGCTATACAAAGTAGTATTCTTGTCAAACACAAATTTTTTTTACAAATAGGCTGAATGGGAAACTAATTTGCCAGAATATAAATAGACCAAGAAGCTGTTAAAAATTATGAAGGACAACCTATGGAATCAGCTTATTTTTTCTGTCTAATTATTGGTGGAGCATTTGTGGCACTCTCCGCCTTTGCGGGTCTAGATGGTGTAGATTTTGACCAAGACTTTGACCCAGACTTAGAAATTACGGACCAATCAAGTAGACAAGTTAATACTTCAATATATCAGCGTCGCCGAAGATTATGGCTACCATTATTCAGCCTCAAATTTTGGACTTTTGGTAGTTGTTTCTTTGGGCTAACTGGAATTTTGTTATCCTATATTTCTTCCACTCTTTCACCAACAATAATTGCCATTATTTCTATAATTGTTGGTATTTTATGTGGCACAATTATGGCATGGGTATTATATACCTTAAAAAACCGTCAAGCTGATAGCTTGGTGCGTAGTGGCGACCTTGTAGGTCTTTCTGGAATTGTGGAGATTCCTTTTGATAAAAATAGTAGAGGAAAAATTAGATTAAATGTGAAAAATTCTGTTTTAGAATTGATGGCTTTTACTGAAGAATCTAGGGAATTTACTAGAGGAGAAAAAGCATTTATCGTGGGAATAGAAAATAATAGAGTATGGGTAGTATCAGAAAATTATCTAGATAAAACATCAGAGGATGAATCTTAATATTTTTAAGCTATCCTCTATTACTATTTCCCAATTCCCCAATTTCAAGAGATTTTCTGCACAACTTATACCAAATTAATAAATGTTTGCTACAAATAACTTTACTAGGTGGCCTGTTCAATAATTGATAATTGATAATTGATAATTGATAATTACCTCTCCCCAAAAGGAAGAGGATTGAATAAAAGGAAAATTTTTTCTCTCTTGGTCGATTGGAGGACAGCTCCGAGACCTCGCCATCCCACCCTACGGGAAAGCTGCGAAGAGAGAACTCCGTTCCGCTGTCGCGAAACGCGTCAGCGTTGCGTTACGCCAGTTTTGCGAAGCAAAAGCAAACGACCGCTTGTTTCTCCACAGCGAGTGAGAGGCTTTAAACCTTAATTATTCGGTAAATTATTAATTATTAATTATTTACTAGCCAGTTTATTTGTAACATTCTTTTTTCACGCTTGGTATTAAATATAGTTGCGATATGAATAAATTGGCATGAAAAATCAACTTTTAATGTTAGCCTATATTTCAGTGGGAGTAGGAATATTTGGTGGGATTTTAATAGTATTATTGTTGTCTATTTTTCGACAAAACCAAGTCATAAATAGTCTTGTCAGTCCTCAAGATTTTTTAGGTCTACCCTGCACTGTGGAAATTCCATTTGATACTCATAGTAGAGGTAAAGTTAGTCTAAATGTTAAAGGATCTAACATCGAATTAATTGCCCGTACAACAGAAGAATCTAAAGAATTTACTAAGGGAGAACAAGTATTTATTATTGGCACAGAAAATAATCAGGTGTGGGTAATTTCCAAATCATCTTTTCAACACCAGGAATAATCAGAAATAATTAATAATGACGGAGTCCTCAGGAGTCAACCCACCCCTAGCCCCTCCCCCTCCCAGGAGGGGAACGACCGAGTCAGGAGGGAAGAAGAAGGAAGAAGAGAAGAAAGTTTTTATCATTCTTTAAATGGACATGATATTATATAAAACTTCCGTACTACTACATGAAAAATACTATATTTCACAAAAATAAATGAGGAAACTTAACTAATGAAAAGTAAAAATTTTGAATCAAATCAAGCCGAATTAACTACTGTAGAAATAGCACAAATTCCTCCTGTCATACAAAAGGAGCCAATTCAGAATTTTACAGGAAAAATTTCTACAAGTTTACCCATCGCTGTATCTATATTTGGAGTGATAGTATTAATCTGGTTTATCAACACATTCATACAAATTTGTAAACCCAATGAAATACTAATTTTATCCGGTCGGAAACGGCGGACAAAAGAAGGGGAAACAGTTGGTTATCGCGTAATCTTTGGTGGTAGAGCAATTCCCATTCCAATTCTAGAAACAACCAAAACAATGGACCTACGCACCATGCCAGTACCTGTGGAAGTCCGGAATGCTTACTCCAAAGGCGGTACTCCACTAAATATTCAAGCGATCGCCAATATCAAAGTTTCCAATGACCCCAAAATAGTAGGCAATGCTATAGAAAGATTTCTCGACCGCGACCGCTCAGAAATTACCCGTGTAGCAAGAGAAACTCTAGAAGGAAACTTACGGGGTGTAGTCGCCACCCTGACCCCTGAACAACTCAACGAAGACCGCCTTCAATTCGCCGAACGTATTGCTGAAGACGTGAGTCGCGACTTAGCAAAATTGGGCTTGCAACTCGACATCCTGAAAATTCAAAGCGTTTCCGATGACGTAGACTACCTAAACTCCATCGGTCGCAAACAAATTGCCATGATTCGCCGAGATGCAGAAATAGCTGAGTCTAACGCCAAAGCAGAAGCAGAGCAAATAGAAGCTGACTGCCAACGACAGTCAGAAATTGCCAAAACTCAGTCAGAAACATTTATCGTCCAGAAAGAAAACGAACTCCGCAAAATCAGAGCAGAATGGGATCAGAAAGCTCGTTCGGAAGAAGAACGAACCAAAGCAGCAGCTAAAGAAGCAAGGGCAAGAGCAGAACAATTATTGCAAACAGTCCGCGCTGAGTTAGAGCGGTTGCGTTTAGAAGCAGATGAAGTATTGCCAGCAGAAGCACAACGGCAAGCAAAAGAACTCATAGCAAAAGGAAATGCTGCTTCTGTTTCAGAAAATGCTCAAGCTGAAGCTTTAGTTAACGATATGCTTTCCCAGGTTTGGCAAGAGACTGGTAAAGATGCTGCGGAGTTATTCTACTTACAACAAATTAGTATGATTTTGCGCGAGTCTGCTAAGGTAACCGAACAAGTTAAATTGGAAAATATCAAAGTTATTGATAGTGGAGATGGCAAGTCGATCGCTAGTTTGGTGAACGCTTATCCTGAAATCTTCCGCCAGTTCCTCAAAAATGTTAATCAAACCCTTGGCGTTGATGTCACAGGTAATTTCAGCAATGGGAGTAGGGGAGTAGGGGAGTAGGGACCCATCCCTAGCCCCTCCCCCTCCCAGGAGGGGAGTAGGGGAGTAGGGGAGATTAAAGACTTGAAGTATAGTTATAAACATATACTATATAACCGGATTCTATATCAAGCACACAAGTATATTTTTTTGCCCTACTCCCTACCTTACGAGTATGTTTTTGATAATCAAGAGATAACGTGGGTCAAACAAAGTAGACAAAGGGGGAAAGTGGACTTGGAAGCAGAAACAAGGAACATTCAAACTCATAATATCTACGCTTTTTTCTCCCTTGTATCCTTGTCCTCCTCTTCCTTCTTCCTTCTTCCCTCTTCCTTCTTAAATAACTAAAATTATGGAGTCAAAAAAATCATGGAAATAGTATTAGCATTACTGGCAGTTTTCGGTCTTGGTACTGGTGCAGGTGTCTTTGTCATTCGCAACCTTTATTACATTTGTCAGCCAAGTGAAGTCCTAATTTTTTCTGGAAGTCGTCACCGTGTAGGAGACAGCGATAAAAAAGTTGGATATCGTCTCGTCAAGGGAGGTAGTAGCATTCGCGTCCCTCTGTTAGAACAAGCGTTCCGCATGGACTTGAGTAATATGATTATTGAACTTAAGGTTAATAATTCTTATTCTAAAGGTGGTATTCCTCTCACAGTCGAGAGTGTGGCAAATATCAAAATTGCTGGTGAAGAACCTACTATTCACAATGCGATCGAGCGCCTACTAGGGAAAACTCGCCAGGAAATTGAAAAATTAGCCCAGGAAACTCTAGAAGGAAATTTGCGTGGTGTGTTAGCTTCTCTGACACCAGAACAAGTCAATGAAGACAAAATTGCTTTTGCCAAAAGTTTACTGGAGGAAGCAGAAGACGACCTAGAAAAATTAGGTTTAGTTTTGGATACTCTACAAATTCAGAATATTGCTGATGATGTAGGATATCTTGATTCTATTGGTCGAAAACAACAAGCTGAATTGTTACGAGATTCTCGTATTGCTGAAGCAAAAACTCAGGCAGAATCAATTATTCGAGAATCAGAAAACAAAAAAAATACTTCTTTCAAACAGATTGACACTAAAATTGCTGTAGCTCGTGCAGAAGCTGAAAGACGCATTCAAGATGCGGTGACAAAACGGCAAGCAGTGGTAGCGGAAGCGGAGGCTGATATTGGGTCAGAAGTAGCGCGTACTCAAGCTGAAGTAGCAGTGCAGAATGAGCGTATTAAGCAAGTAGAACAACAGTTACAGGCAGATGTAGTTGCCCCCGCAGAAGCTGAATGTAAGCGAGCGATCGCTAGTGCTAAGGGAGATGCTGCTGCTATTGTCGAACCAGGAAAGGCACAAGCAGAGGGTATTAAGAAGTTGGCAGAATCTTGGAAAGCTGCTGGTGCAAATGCACGAGAAGTTTTTCTATATCAGAAGTTGGAAGAGTTGCTGAAGATTATGGTATCTACTGTGCCAGAAGTTGATGTGGATAATGTTACCGTAATTAATGCTCAAGGTGGAAGCAATGCGACAAAAATGGCTGCTTTTCTTGAGGAGTTAAAGCAAACTACTGGTATTGATGTAGCTGCTACAGTAAATAGTTTAAGCGATCGAGATATAGGGAGTAGGGGAGTAGAGGAGTAGGGGAGTGGGGGAGTGGGGGAGCATTTTTCTACCTTCTGACTCCTGACTCCTCCGTCATTTATTTATAGAACCCATTTGGTATATTTTTAGTCAGTCCAGTAGTAGCGCGTCAAGCTGAAAATGATGTATTAAATTTTTGAGTATAATTCTTGCTATGACTAAGGTTTGGAGAATTTTCCTAAAATAGTGTATTAGCCTCAGAGGCAAGAAGTTATGATCGCAGACCATCAGGCGATATAGCTGCCGCTAGGCTCCGCTAAACAAAATTATTTTTATTTGATAAGTATTTTTTACCCTGGTTTTAACAATGGTACTTGTCTTGAGGCGATCGCTTAAAATTTTGTAGCGTTAGCGGAGCTTTGCGTCAGCGATCGCTCTATTTACCATACACTATATATAATGTCTTTGCGTAAGTTCTGTTTATAAAATGAAAATTTCTCCTGTCTGTAACTGCAATCAAGAAAACTTAACCACATTAACTTTCCTGGCGGGAAGTCCCGCGCTCTCCCGCAGGGGAGCGGAGGGATGGGAAAGCCAGGGCCAGGATTCGGATACCTTCATAAGCTAAACGTTCACAAGCCCTTGACAAGCTAGCTACATTTTGTTATTCTCAAGTTCAAAACAGGGGGAGGACATCACCTCTGTCTAAACAGCGGTCAGGGTTTCCCAGACTGAAGAATCCCGCGTTGTCCCGTAAGGGCAACGTCGGGAGTATGTCAATAAACACCACTAATTATATTCGTCAATATCTAGAAAATAAATTGGAAAATAAAAGTTTACAACTTTTACCGTCCGACATGATACCACCTAATTCAGCTTTGGCTAAATTGTGTTATACATAGGACTTACGCAGATATGCTATATATAGTACTTGTAACTATTGTCCAATAGTTACTGGACTCTATACATAGTGTCTTTGCGTAAGTCCTGATACATTTACAAGCTCAACATAATCACTTTATTACTTTTGATATACCTCAACTTAATTACCAAGAACAAACAGACATTTGGGTAAGCAATCTTGGTCTAAATGCAAACAAATTCCCAGTCCAGATTAGTAAATTAGTATCTCAATTTAATCTCAGCAATACAACTATTCAAGCAGTCTGTCAACAATTTAAAATTCAAAATTCAAAGCTTAAAGCTGAAACTGAAAATTGTTCTGTTCCTTCCCAACTAGAATTAGGTAGCATTTCTTCTGATCCAGAGTTTGAGCAACTTTGGAATCTCTGTCGTTCTCAAGCTCGGCCTCAATTAGAAGGTTTAGCTCAACGAATTGACATATCTGCAACTTGGGATGATTTAGTTTTACCTTCACAACAATTTCAGGTAATAAAGACATAGCAACTCATCTGCGACAAAAGGCTAAAGTTTATCAAGAGTGGGGTTTTGTCAAGAAAGGATATCGGGGTTTAGGTATCAGCGTCCTTTTTCATGGTGAAATGCGTACACAAGTGGAACCGATACCGATCCAAAATTAATCAAAAAAACTGAAAAATTTACCCCACTTTAAGAGTTTGGAGGGCTTGTAACTGTTGGCTAAAATCTGGTATTATCTATAAAAATCTGGGATTATCTGTTTTATGTTACTTGGATTTAAAACTGAACTACATCCGAATAATCAGCAAATAACCTTACTAGCTAAATACGCTGGTGTAGCTCGTCACGCCTGGAATTGGGGATTATGGCTAACTAGAAACATCCTTAATCACAATTCCAATAATCCAGACAGCAAACTTAAGTTTCCTACTGCAATTGACTTACATAAACTTTT
>JAAHGF010000017.1:0-51434 GCA_010672585.1 Okeania sp. SIO1I7
GAAAAACCTTTAACCTGTGATTTTTATGGGATGATTATTCCCAATAATGACCCAGAATGGCAAAATCAACTTAACTCTTTTATTGATGGTGATAAATCTCAATCCATTGATGAAAAATGGTTCAAAAATTTGTTTCCTTATCAGTTAGAGAATCTAGATTATTGCGTGAATCAGAAAAAGTAATACCATTTCTAAAAAAATTTTCTACATTTTATTGAGCAGGGAACTCATCCCTAATCCTTCCCAGGAGGAAGAATGGGTAGGTACTTTTTATTCAAAGTCCGTACAGGGAGGAAACCCACCCCTAACCCCTCCCAGGAGGGGAATTAACATAAGAAACTGCCCTTAAATACGGGGTTTAAATTAACATTAAATGAGCTGCTAATTAACAAAAAAATTTTTCCAACTGTGTTAATTACTTAATAACCTAAGTATTATCTAAGTCAAGCATTACTTTTGAAAATTGTTATAAATGAGTAGCAAAATTCAGCCTAATTTTCCCATAAAGCGTCAGAGAAAAACTAAAAAAAGGATGTTTTTATGGCTACTGTCCCTCGTCTTAGTAACTACATCCCTTGTGCTAGTAAATTTCTCGGCAAAAGCAGCAGAACAGATTCATTTTAATTACGGTTTTCTGAAAATTTCTGTATCTCTAACCGCTTTAGAGACTTATGCTGAAACAGGTAAAGTTGAAGATGATTTAAAGTTATATTTCTTATTGCTCGATGCAGAAAATCAGCAAAAATTGAGAAATGTACTCCAATTTAATCTGAAGATTAATCCCATGCAACTTTCTCAAGGTTTGTATTCCCCTATGGGAGAAAAATTACTTCAATATTTAGGAGAAATCATTCAAACTCAAAGTAGAAATAATGGAGCGATCGCTCTGAGAGAGGCTTTAATTAAAACTGCGGAATCTCAAGATTTTACACCTATAAATATTTTGCAAAACTTTCCAGGAGAAGTACAGTTTAATATTCGGAAAATTCTGGCAGTAAATCGAGAATTTTCTGCCTTACTTGAAGATACAGAAAAGTTACTTACAGAAGTTAAAAAAATTACATTAACTGCTGCTTCTGCAGAAGAAAAAATAGATTTTTCCACATTGCCAGACTTACGTCAACCAGGCAATATTTCCTTCTATCAAGAAACTCTAAATCTCAACGATAAAAGTCGTAACCGCCAATTTCTAGTTAATCTTTATTTACCATCTAACCAAATACAAACTCAAACTATTCCAGTAATTATTCTTTCCCCTGGTTTAGCAGCAAAACTTAGTCAATGGCAACATTTAGCCATACATTTAGCCTCTCATGGTTTTGCCGTGGCAAAAATACAACATCCAGGCAGTGACTTTAATCATTTTCAAGCTTTTCTAGAAGGAAAAGAAACAGAAATATTTCAACTCAGAGAATTTATTAATAGACCCCTAGATATTACCTATTTATTAGATGAACTGGAACGTCGCAATAAACTTCAATATCAAGGAAAACTAAATCTAAAAAATGTCGGCATGGCAGGTCAATCTTTTGGTGCTTATACAACATTAGCTTTAGCAGGAGCAAAAATTAATTTTGCACAACTAAAACAAGATTGTTTACCCCAAATTAAATCTTTAAATCCTTCCCTGTTTTTACAATGTCGTGCTTTAGAATTACCTCAAAAAAATTATGATTTACGAGATAAAAGAATTAAGTCAGTATTAATTATGGACCCAGTAAATAGCAGTATATTTGGTAAGTCTGGTTTAAGTCATATTAATATACCGATTTTGTGGGTTGCTGGTAGTGAAGACCAATTAACCCCCGTAGTAATAGAACAAGTTTATCCATTTACTTGGTTGCCAGTAACAGAGAAATATTTTATGTTGACAAAAGGAGCAAAACATCTAGATTTTAATATTACTGAAATTCAAAACGTAGAATCTGTAGATGATGACTCTTTAAATCAGTTAGTTAGTGCCAGTTCCCCAGTAATTAAATCTTATATTGATGCTTTTAGTTTGGCATTTTTTCAGACATATCTAGAGAATAACTCTGATTATTTAGATTATTTAAACTCCTCTTATGCTGTAGCTATTAGTGAAGAACCCTATACCCTTGGTTTTTTATCTGCTTTGACAGTAGAAAAATTAATTCCAGCTTTAGTTAAAAATTAGGAAAAAGCCATTTCAGTTATCAGTTATCAGTTATCAGTTATCAGTACCTTTGCAATAAGGAGGCTTGAAATCTGGAATATTCTCTCTCTTTTTTTATACCTTTAAAAAGGGAAGCTTTATACCAAATTGATAAATGTTTGCTACAAATATCTAGGGTATTTCTTAGGAGTCAGGAGTCTGGAGTATGGAGTGATAATGAATGACTTTAATACCATTTTTTAGGGCGTAAATTATATTTTTTGTCAAAGAGACATCTCCTGTAAAGTCTTTTTATCGCTCTTACTATTCGTAACATTCTTTTTTCAAATTGGTATTAGACCACAATTTTTCGGTAATAGAATTAGAGTTTGCGCTCAAAAGTCTTTTTGTAAGAGTAGGAGTCAGGAGAAATAGGAATTGTAGAGGAGATAGTTATCAGTTATCAGTTATCAGTTATCAGTTATCAGTACCTCTGCAATAAGGAGGCTTGAAATCTGGAATATTCTCTCTCTTTTTTATACCTTTAAAAAGGGAAGCTTTAGACCACAATTTTTCGGTAATAGAATTAGGGTTTGCGCTCAAAAGTCTTTTTGTAAGAGTAGGAGTCAGGAGAAATAGGAATTGTAGAGGAGATAGTTAGAAGAATTTTCAAATGCTCATAAGCATGAGCTTTTTATATCAAATCCGTTTAATTCCGTATAAAAAAATGTTCCATCTAAGTGCCATTGCCAAATCTTTCTTTATCTCCCCTACTCCCCCACTCCCCCACTCCCCCACTCCCCTACTCCCCTACTCCCCCACTCCCCTACTCCCCTACTCCCCCACTCCCCTGCTCCCCCACTCCCCTGCTCCCTAATTAAGGTTCCGTAAAAATATTACCTTATATTCTGAGTCTGTCTCAAACCAAAAACTAAGACGTTATAGTTTTTCCCACTACCGAAACACCGAAAGACCGAATCAACAAAAATATTGCCCTATATTCTGAGTATGTCTCAAACCAAAAACTAAGACGTTATAGTTTTTCCCACTACCGAAAGACCAAAGCTCGAATCAACAAAAATATTACCCTATATTCTGAGTATGTCTCAAACCAAAAACTAAGACGTTATAGTTTTTCCCACTACCGAAACACCGAAAGACCGAATCAACAAAAAGCACCAGGAAAGACCAAAGTTGCAAGAAAGAAAAATCTGGCGTTATGTAGGGGCGAATGGCATTCGCCCTCACTTGGTTTAGTATCCGTGCGTAAGTCCTGGAGATATCAAATACAATAATGGCGACTGCTTTAACGAAGTCAGAAGTCAAAATTAAAAAGGCAGAAGGCAGAAGGCAGAAGGCAGAAGTTAACCCACCCCTAACCCCTCCCAGGAGGGGAAATAGGGGAATAGATTAATGATGAACCATAAGACAGAGAAATACTCTTTCCACTGTTGCCTGTTGCCTTGCGCTATAAAACTCTTGAGTGGCCCAAAACTTTGCTAAATTGAAAATTGAGATAATATTTCTCTTATATCCCCCTATATTTAGCTGCTGAAAATGTACACTCACTCCAATCAATTGCAAGTAGTTTTACCTAGCTTAAAAGAAGCAGGAATTACTCAACGAATAGCCTTGGGACATATCTACAAAATTCAATTCCTAAATAACGATTTATTAGTAATCTGCGCCAGTGGTGGTACGAGCTTATACCAAATCAATAATTGGCAACGACTGTGGGATATCGACTCCCCGGCAAAATGTGGCACAATAAGTCACGATGGTACAACACTAGCATTAGGTTGGGGTCAAAAAATTTATATTTGGGATTTACGCCAAAGGCAACTTTTGCGACAACTACAAATACAAACTGACGATGATATAACAATAACTTGTATTGCCATTAGTTCTCAAGGTCAATTTCTTGCCTGTGGAGATAATAAAAGTACTGTCAGGTTTTGGAATTTAACATCGACAACAGAAACTCCAGCAATACAATTATCTTATTGTGAAGAAGAATTAGAAGTAGTGAGTGTAGCGATCACTGCCGATAGTAAATTTCTAGCAGCTACATTTATAGATATAGGTGATGTTATAGTCTGGGAAATAGCATCCGCAACTCAAGTAAAAATCATGGCAGGGGAAACAGACTTTCCCTCTAATTCTGTATTTTCCAGTCCAGACGACAAATTAATTGTTTGCGGGAGTAATGGTTTACAAATATGGGATATGGTAGCACAAACCGAGTCAAAATTTCTCGACTCATGGCATAACAATGCTGCTATTACCTCTGACAGTCGCCTCCTAGCTGCAGATAATCAAATCTGGGAGTTGGCATCACAAAGAAACATAGTCACATTACCCGGTCATCCTAATTACATTGGTAGTATAGCCTTTAGTCCTAATAGTGAATTTTTGGCTGCTAGCAGTTACGATCGAGTAAATATTTTAGAAATTCCATCGGGAAAAACGATGACAGTGCTGGAAACTCAAACAAATTTTTTCATCAAAAAAGTGGCTTTTAGTTCTGATGGAAAATTTCTAGCTATTGTCAGTCGAAATCAAGTCCAATTATGGAATATCCTTTCTGGAGAAAAGATCGAAACAATAGTCTCAGATATGGAGTGGGTACAAACAGTTGCATCTAATTCAGATGATTATTGTTTTGTGTTTGGCAGTAGTCAGATTTCTGATGGTAACTTTAATCAGATTTGCTTGTGGGGAAATCGATCGGAAACCTATATTCAGATACCGCGAAATAGTTGCCCGAAAATCATTGCTATCAGTCCAGACCTAAAATTAGTAGCGTTTATTAATTCAGAACATCATCTAAATTTATGGGAAATTGCATCAAAGCAAGTAGTCAAAAGTTTTTTCGGACATATAAACTATATTCAAAGTGTTGTTTTTAGTTCTGACGGTAAGTTTCTGGCCTCTGGTAGCGACGATGGTACTGTGAGGTTGTGGGATATTGCTTCTGAGAAAGAAATCAAGATTTTGGAGGTTCGTATTAATTGCATAAGTAATGTTGTGATTAGTAACAATGGTAAATTTCTGATCTTTAGCAGTTGCGAGCAAGTGCATTTATGGAATATGGTATCTCAGGATGAAGTTACAGTTTTAGAAGGACATAACAATCCAGTAGAGAGTCTGGCAATTAGTCCTGATAGTCAGTTTCTCGCTTCTGGAGATAGAGATGGTATTGTCAAGTTATGGGATACAAAATCAGCCAAAGAAATTAAGGCATTGGCTGGACATACAGATACTGTGATGGCTATTGCTTTTAGTCCTGACAGTAAATTGATAGCAACTGGGAGTGAGGATGGAACAGTGAGATTATGGCAAATTTAGAAGATACTATTTTATATCAACTTTGATATCTGTTATAGCACGCGAAAAAGTTGATGAGGACTGATACTGATGATGAACCTTCAACAAGGAACAGTTTTTTTCCACTACACCCTGTTGCCTGCTCCCTACTATACCAAGGAACGAGTTGGTGTTTGACTTATGCTGATGATGAACTTTAGGCATTGATGCCAAGCTATGATCTGAAGTTTTCCTAGTTTGAGATGTTCGACTTCTACTTTCTGATTATCCTTCATATTTATTGAGCAAAACTACAGCATAAGCAGCAATACCTTCTTCTCGACCTACAGGACCTAATTTTTCATTAGTAGTAGCTTTTATGCTGACTTGATCTGCTTGTAGTTCTAAAGCAGCAGCAAGGCGCGATCGCATTTCTTTAATATGTGGTTTGAGTTTAGGACGTTCTGCTACTACTACTGAGTCAATATTACTAACTTGCCAGCAGCGAGCCTTAACTAAATGATTGACACGATTCAACAATTTTATACTATCAGCTCCAGCCCATTGTGGATCGCTTGGAGGGAAAAAATGGCCAATATCACCCAAGCTCACGGCACCCAGCATTGCATCCATAATTGCATGGGTCAGAACATCCGCATCGCTATGACCAAGTAATCCCATTTCATGGTTAATTTTGACTCCTCCAAGTATTAGAGGTCTTCCAGGTCCTAATTTATGGATATCGTAGCCATTACCTATGCGAAGATTCATTTTTCTAACTTAATACCTTAAATAGTAGTTTTTATCAAATTATTGTATAGTATATCTTGATTGTACAAAACTACTTTTTTTTATTAATTTTATTGTCAGTAGAGGTAAGTTGTGGAGATTATATTAACTCAACAAGTGCTATTAACGGATAATTTTTTTTTAGCAGAAGATGAGGGAGAAATTTTTTTAGTTAACTCTCAACAAGAAGGTGAAGATTTTATTTTGGATGATATGGCAGCTAAAATGTTATTTGCTTTAATAGGTTCTGGGTCGATTCAAGAGGCTTATGAGGATCTTTTACAACAAGAGCAGGTAGAGCCAGAAGTACTGAAAAATGATTTATTAGAATATATTGGAAACTTAAGAAATGACGGAATTGTGAAAATTATCGATCGACAAGATAATTTATCTATTGTTCAAAAATGATCAAAAAATACTTAATAAACTTGAGTTATATTAATGAAAGTCAACTATTATTTTTCACAAAAGATTCAGGTACTAATTAATTAAATTGGTTTCTAGTGCTGCTACGCGGAAGTTAAAAGTCAAAAATATTGATTGGTAAAGCTTTTAGGATTTTTTCAACAATTAATAATTAATAATTAATAATTAGGGCTTGCTGATTAATTCTAAAAGTATTGACTGATATTGGTCTTAGCGTTATAGAGTTAAAAAAAGTACCAGCTTTTCGGTGGCAATAGCTGGATAAAGCTAGTATTTTGGGATGATTATGGCAGAAAAATTGAGAGACAATTCTTAACTCCTACCTACTCCCTCATTCCCATTTCTCCTGTCTCCTACCCCAGGAAAAAGACTTTCCATACGCAAACCCTAATTACCGAATAATTAATAATTAATAATTAATAATTAATAATTAATAATTAAATAATTCGCGCCTTGAAGCCTACCCTTTTAAGGGGAAAAAAGCGGTCGATCTTCGGGAAGCTGCGAAGATAGACCGCTTGTTTCTCCTTGTAGAGCAACAGCTCGCGACGCAGCCAAGGAGAGGCTTTAAACCTTAATTATTCGGTAACTGCTTAGTTATTTCTGCCATCCTGCACTAGGTGAAATTATTTGTATATTAACTACTTATATTATGTCCGGAGAATCAGTGATCAAAAAAACCTTCTACCTTTTAACCTTTCTTTTCCCTCTGCCTTCCTTCCTCCAAAGTGTAACTATTCAACCGGACATGATATTAATACCACATTTGCTTTACTGAAGTAATATTCAAAATAATGAAAGTCTTTGGCTAACTTAATTACTGCTACTAAATATTAAATTAATTTTCATACATACTTAATAAAAAAGAAGCTGAAAAACCATTATTTAGATCAGATTATCATCATTTTTTATCAAGTCTGGGCGACGAGATTTTGTTCTTTGAATTTGTTGTTGATAACGCCATTCTGCTATTTTAGCATGATTTCCAGATAACAAAACTTCTGGTACTTTCCAACCACGAAAATTAGATGGTCGAGTATAATGAGGATAGTCAAGTAATCCAGATTCAAAACTTTCGTTAACTAATGACTCAGCTTTACCTACCGTTCCTGGAAGTAACCTAACTACACCATTAATTAAAGCTAAAGCTGGTATTTCTCCACCTGTAAGGACAAAATCTCCTAGAGATACTTCTCTAGTAACTAAATATTGTACTCTTTCATCAATACCTTCATAATGACCACAAATCAAAATAAGTTGGTCATAGTCTATAACTAACTCCTTAAAGAGCTGTTGACACATTGTTTCTCCTTGGGGAGTTAAGAGAATAACTTCTCGTCGCGGTCTAGTTATTAATGACTCTACAGCAGCAAATATAGGCTCTGGTTTTAACACCATTCCTACTCCTCCACCATAAGATTCATCATCAACCTTATTATATTTGTCTGTGGTATAATCCCGAGGATTGACTAGATTAACCTTGGCAATCTCTTTATCAAGAGCTTTCCCTAACAAACCTGAACTTAGGGGTGTTGTAAAAAAGTCTGGAAACAGAGTGATAACATCAAATTGCACAGAAATTAAAAGTATACTAGAGTTTCTTGAAAAATTTAGAATTAGAAATTGTTGAGATTAATCTTTAGACTATGCTACAAGTTTGCAAGTTCATCCAGCCAATTAAAATTTAGATTCTGAACTAAATAAAATGTTTGTTTGTTGAAAAATTCAATAGTTAGCTGGGGACTTGCAAGGTTATAAGATAGTCTAGTATTATAACAGATTATTGAAATTATTGAAATTGAATGTGTACCTGCTGTCCAAGACTAATAAAATGATAGAGTTAGAGTCTCAAGCTTCAGAACTAGATACATTACGTCCCACAAAAACAACTATTATGGTAATTGGAGGGGCGGAAGATAAAGTTCATGGAAAAGAGATTCTACAAACTTTTTTTAATCGTGCAGGGGGAGTAAATGCCAAGCTAGCAGTGATCCCTTCTGCTTCAAGAGAACCAGCGGCTCAAGGAGATAGATACCGCAAGGTGTTTGAAGAAATGGGTGCTGTAGGTCTCAAGATATTTGATATCCGGGAAAGGTATCAGGGAGAAGACCCAAGATGGTTAGAATCCTTAGAAGATTGTACCGGAGTATTTATGACAGGTGGAGACCAACTGCGTCTTTGTGCCCTACTGGCTGAGACACCTTTGATGGACAAAATAAGAAGTCGTGCTATAGAAGGAAAAATTGCTCTAGCTGGAACAAGTGCAGGAGCAGCTGTAATGGGACACCAAATGATAGCAAGTGGTGGTAGTGGCTCATCCCCCAATAAGTCCTTAGTTGATTTGACAACTGGCTTGGGTATATTACCAGACCTAATTGTAGACCAACACTTTCATAATCGAAATCGTATGGCCCGTTTGTTGAGCGCGATCGCTACCCACCCAGACAAAATAGGTATAGGCATAGATGAAGATACCTGTGCATTATTTGAAGGAAATAGTCAAATTAAAGTAATGGGTAAAGGCACAGTAACAATTATAGATACTACAGAAATCTCATACACTAATGCTACAAAAGTAGGTGTAGCAGATCCTTTGAGTCTATCAAATTTGAGAGTACATATAATGTGCCACGGCGATGGCTATGATTTCCATTCCCATACCATGAAACCAGGGCTGTCTGAAACAATTACGCCTCTTGATTAAAATAATTTCTGATAATTTACTCAGTTCGTGACTAATGTGTTCTGGTAGATTAGTAACTTATGTAGTTAAGTGGACAGAAAGTCTAATTTTAAACTGAACTGAATGTATTTTTTGTAGAACAAAATAGAAAGCCCAAATTCTTCTACCATCAAAGGATTATCAAAAAAACTGATAAATAAACTTATCATATATTTTTCAAGATGGAGAAAGGATTAGTGCAGCCTGAAAAAAAATTTGTATTAAACAGTTTAGCAAATGGTGTGAGCTGAAATTCAAAATAAAACCGCCATTGCTTCTGTAGATTCTGAGCATAACCTTCAAATCCTCCTATGAAAATCCTCAAACTCCAGACATTACGCGGTCCAAACTACTGGAGCATCCGCCGGCATAAACTGGTGGTTATGCGTCTAGACTTAGAAGACCTATACGAAAGATATACATCCGATCTTCCTGGCTTCTACAAAGGATTAATCAAGGTACTACCAAGTCTTGTAGAGCACTATTGTTCCCCTGGGGTCAGGGGCGGTTTTCTCAGTCGCGTTGAAAAAGGGACACTAATAGGCCATGTCATAGAACACGTTGCCCTAGAACTTCAACAACTCGCCCAAATGCCAGTTGCTTTTGGTAGGACAAGGGAAACATCGACTCCTGGAATATTTCAGGTAGTAATAGAATATGAAAACGAACAAGCAGGCCGCTATGCTGCACGAGCAGCAGTGAGACTTTGCCAAAGTATTGTTGAGACAGGTACATATCCTGCAACCGAATTACAGCAAGATTTAGAAGACCTGAAAGAATTCAAAAGTCAGGCATCTTTAGGGCCAAGTACAGAAGCTATAGTCAAAGAAGCAGAAGCGAGAGGTATTCCCTGGACTCAACTAGGAGCCAGATTTATGATTCAGCTTGGCTATGGTATAAATCAAAAAAGAATTCAGGCCACCCTAAGTAATCAAACAGGGATTCTTGGTGTAGAGCTTGCTTGTGATAAAGAAGGTACAAAAACCATTCTCAAAGATTCTGGAATACCAGTACCTCGTGGTACAGTTATTCGCTACTTTGAAGACCTTCAAGATGCCATTGAAGATGTCGGAGGCTATCCCATTGTAATTAAGCCACTAGATGGAAATCATGGCCGTGGAATTACTATTGATGTGAGAAACTGGGAAGAGGCTGAAGAAGCTTACGATTTAGCTAGCAAGGCTTCCAAAACAAAAACAGTAATTGTAGAACGTTACTATACAGGCAAAGACCACCGAGTATTGGTAGTAAATGGTAAAGTTGTAGCTGTGGCCGAACGAGTTCCTGCCCATGTAGTGGGAGATGGTAAGTCTACGGTGGCAAAACTGATTGAAGAAACTAACAAAGATCCTCAAAGAGGGGATGGACATGATAACGTTCTGACTAGAATCAAAGTGGACAAAGCTGCTCTGGCGATTCTGGAAAGACAAGGGTATAGCATTGATTCAATACCAAAAAAAGGAGAAATTTGCTTTTTAAGAGCAACAGCTAACCTCAGTACTGGAGGTATAGCAGTAGACCGTACTGATGAAATACATCCAGAAAATGTCTGGTTATTTTCCAGAGCTGCGAAGATCATAGGTCTAGATATAGCGGGTATAGATGTAGTTACTGAAGATATCTCTAAACCTTTGCGAGAAGTAGAAGGAGTCATAGTAGAAGTTAACGCTGCACCTGGTTTCCGGATGCATGTCGCTCCTAGTCGGGGTCTTCCTAGAAATGTGGCCGGAGCAGTAATAGATATGCTGTTCCATGGGTCTAAAAATGGCAGAATACCAATATTTTCAATTACTGGGACTAATGGTAAGACCACTACTACACGCTTGCTAGCTCACATAATGAAGCAGACTGGAAAAGTAGTGGGCTATACTACCACTGATGGTACTTATCTTGGTGAATATCTAGCAGAATCAGGAGATAATACTGGACCTCAAAGTGCCCATTTAATACTCTCAGACCCAACTGTAGAAGTTGCAGTCTTAGAAACAGCACGGGGTGGTCTTCTGCGTTCAGGATTGGGTTTTTCAGCTTGTGATGTAGGAATAGTCTTAAATGTAGCTGCCGACCACTTGGGTATTGGAGATATAGATACTGTAGAACAACTAGCTCAACTCAAAAGTGTAGTTGCTGAGTCAGTAATGCCTAAAGGATATGCCATTTTGAATGCTGACGATCCATTGGTTGCTGCAATGGCGGAGAAAGTCAAAGCTCAAGTTGCTTATTTTTCAATGGAACCAAATAATCAACTTTTGGTGAAACATACAGAATCTGGAGGTTTGGCAGCAGTTTATGAGAATGGTTATATTTCAATTCTCAAAGGAGATTGGACTTTAAGGATTGAAAAAGCAATTAATGTGCCAATCACAATGGCAGGTAAGGCCCCATTTATGATTGCGAATGCTCTTGCAGCTTGTTTGGCAGCTTTTGCTCAAGGGGTGAAAATAGAGCATATTCGAGAAGGTTTGTCAACCTTTGTGGCTTCGGTGAATCAAACACCAGGTCGAATGAATATGTTTAATATGGGTGATTATCATGCTCTGGTGGACTATGCTCATAATCCTGCTAGCTATGAAGCATTGGGTGGATTTGTCAGAAATTGGCCAGGAAAACGGATTGGTGTAATTGGTGGGCCTGGCGACCGCCGTGATGAAGACTTTGTTTCTCTGGGTGAACTAGCAGCAGACATTTTTGATGAAATTATTGTCAAAGAGGACGACGACACTAGAGGAAGACCTAGAGGAAGTGCTGCGGATCTAATTTCTCAAGGTGTGAAGCAGTTTTTAAATCAAGCTCAAGATTCTGATTCAAAAGCTAGTTATGAATCAATTCTAGATGAGACAACGGCTATTAATACAGCCTTAGATCGTGCCTCTTCTGGTGGCCTGGTGGTAATTTTACCAGAAAGTGTAAGTCGAGCTATCAATTTAATAGAAGCTCGTAACCCTGTTCAGGATCTTGAATTACCTGAAAGTAGTGGAATATCCTCTAACTCTTCTGAAGAGTTAAACACTTCAATTGTACATTAAGTTAAATATCTAAAGGAAGTAAGAAGAAATTAAGTCAGGACTTACACAAATTGACCTTTAAAGCACCATCTGTAGGGGCAAAATTAGCATTAGCATTAGCTATATGTAGAGTCCCTGCGTAAGTCCTGTAAGTAATAGTTGATTCAGTCAAAAAAAAACTTAATCAACTTCCTTCGATTTAAACTGCTACTGAAAAAGGGGTTGAAAATTTTCAACCCCTTTAACTTTGCCAGAGTTTTATTAGTTAGTATCTGAAGACTGGAATATCAATTTTCTGACACTAACTATTCTGAAAGAAAAAACTTTTTGTTGGCAATTTTTAATTGTTTTGTAGCTTTGAATTACATTAGACCAATTTGAGAAAGAATACTTTGACCTGTTAAGTATTCAGTAGCTACACCAATGATAAAGCCTAACATTGCCAGGCGACCGTTCCAAGTTTCTGCAAATTTGGTAAAACCTAGCTTTTGCTCTTGAGTTTCCATGATGATTAACCTCTAAATTAGTGTAGTTAAAAATTGTAAATACAACAGAAAAGTTATTGAGAAAGAACAATTGGTTACATTAAGCCAAGTTGAGAAAGGATACCTTGACCTGTTAAATATTCAGTGGCAACACCAATGACAAAGCCTAACATTGCCAGGCGACCATTCCAAGCTTCTGCAAAGTCGGTGAAGCCTATTTTTTTCTCTTGATTTTCCATAATCATTAACCTCGTTTGATTTCAAGCTTATGTAATATAAGTTAACGCAAAATTTCAAATCTGGCAACATTACTTAATATTTTTATTTGTCTAGACAATTAGTAGATGGACATCTACTATGTAATACCAATTCAATGCGAAGCTGCATATAATTAGGGTTTGCTTATGGAAGTCTTTTAGTCGGGGTAGGAGACAGGAGACAACCCACCCCTAACCCCTCCGGTGGAGGGGAAGACAGGAGACAGGAGAAAACCCACCCCTAGCCCCTCCCAACCCACCCCTAACCCCTCCCAGGAGGGGAGGGGAAGACAGGAGAAATGGGATTTATAGAGGAGGTAGGAGGAATTATTGTCAGAGTGATTTTTCTGCCATAATCGTCCCAAAATACTAGCATGCATGAGCTTCTTCTGCTGAAAAGCTGGTACTTTTTTAGACCCAAAAATGCTAAAACCAATATCAGTCAATGCTTTTAGATTTAATCAGCAAGTCCTAATTAATATTGCAAGAATAATTGACTGTAGGTTAATGCAGATTAAAGAAGGATAAATTAATGAATTTCATAATTCTGTACAGCCTCATCTGAAATTGCTATTACTCCGATAAAATAATAAGTATAGTGATGAGCGATCGCCGAATCTAGTCTCACGGTGTAAACTAACTATTGAGCCCGTTCGCAAGGTAATTCTTTGACTTAAAGTAGCCCTTTTGCCTATTATGAATTTTTGGACACTTGTACTTGTATCGATTAGAAAATTCATACTAGCAGTGGCCTTAGTTAAGAATACTAGAAAATTTAGTAGGAAAGAAAAAAGAATATGGAAGGTTGTACAGTTACGGATCTAAAGATTGACAATAAAAAAAACTGCTATGTTCTTGATGCTGAAGCTATGCGACAGATTCAGGAAGAAACAGCAGTTTCGACAAAATTAGAACCAGGAATCTATGTAATCAGAATCCGTAGTGGTTCATTTGGATATAAAAATGACGCAAATAACATTGGTGAACCCATGGTTATGTTGTGGATTTATGGTGGTAAGTTTATCAATAAAAAAACAAACTTGGAAGTTGAAGCTACTTGGTCAACTTTGAATGGTGATGACGATACATTAACTTTAGAAGTACTACAAACAACAAATCTTTGTGCTTTTTTCTTCGATAGTTATATTGATGATAATCAAGGAGAATTGACAATTTCGATAGTAAAAATGTGAAGTAATTTTTCTGTCAAACAAGGAGAAGAAATTAAAAAAATACTAGAGTTTTGTTACTGTTTACTAATAGCGAATAACAGTAAATTTTAGCTTATCTATATTACTCATAAATAATTTAGCCTTAAACCGTCAATTCATTAGTAAAAAACTAATGGCTGATAGAAAATTAAGGTAATGGTGTAAAAGTAGTGATTTTTGTAGTTTTGTTTCTGACAGTGAAAGGGATTTAATTATAAATATCACTACATCTACAGGACTACCGAAATTAATAGTCAAAGTTAAAGCCGAAACCTCAAAAATAAAACCATATTTTGTAAACCTAGAAGCCAGAAAAAAATGTCTTCCTCTACCAAAAAATTAGTTCAAATTTCAGCAATATTACTAACCTTAACTACTACTCCGAAGCCCTTAGCTGCTTCTAATTTATCTGCTTTAAATAACATTAATATAGCTCAATCTGTTAACTCAAATACTGTCTACTCATTACCTGAATCCTTGCCAAGTGGTACAAAAATAAGATTATATGGCTCTAATAGTATGACAGTCATTAATCGATCGCTAAAACAGCGTTACGAAAAAAAATTTCCAGACGCTCAAGTTGAACTAGCAGCAGGTGATTCCAGTGAAGTATTAGAAGCACTCCGAAAAGGAGAAACAGATATAGCCGCAATAGGACGTCCATTAACTGCTCGGGAAAAAGACCAAGGATTAGTTGAAGTTCCTATTGAGCGTGGCAAAATTGCTGTGATAGTTGGTCCTGAAAATCCATTTTCAGAAAATCTCTCATTCGATCAATTTGCCAAAATACTCCGAGGAGAAATCACAAACTGGTCAGAAATAGGTGGTTCTCAAGTCCCAATTCGCTTTATAGATCGCCCAGAGTTTAGTGATACCAGGGAAGCTCTTAAAAGTTATGATGTGTTTAAACAAACTCCATTTCAGACAGGAAGTAACGCTACTCAGGTATCTCAGGATGATACAGCAGCAGTCGTAAAAGAACTTGGTAAAGATGGAATTAGTTACGCGATCGCCGACCAAGTCCTGAACAAAGAAGATGTTCGGATTATTGAGATGCACAAAACCCTACCGAACGATCCTCGTTACCCATATTCTCAACCTCGTAACTATATTTATAATAAAGATGCTGCTCCTCCAGAAGTTCTAGCATTTATGGGTTTGGTTACTTCTAAAGTTGGTCAAGAAGTTATAGCAGCAGTAGATAAAGAAGGGGAAACAGCTTCTGTTATTTCTGCTGGAGTAGCAACTACAACTAATTCAGATACTGCTCCAGAAACAGCAACAAATCAATCCAGTCCAGATACTCAAACTGAGACAGCAGAAAATTCAGCAGAGGTGGATTCAGGGGAAACAGATTCTGCTATTTCTGCTGGAGTAGCAACTACAACCAATTCAGATACTCAAACTGAGACAGCAGCAAACTCATCAGAAGCGGATTCAGCAGTTCCGGGGACAGTAGTAACCGCACCCAGTCCAAATACTTCCACAGTTAATGAAGCAAACTCTTCAGAGGTAGTAGATTCATCTAGTTCTGCTCAAACTGAGACAACACTACTACCAAATGATGCAAACCAGGAAATAGAAAAAGAAGGATTCCCTTGGTGGCTCCTTTTGTTGTTAGGAATTCCTTTACTAGGAGCTTTGATTTGGGGACTACAGAGAAGGCGTGGAGATGATTTAGCACAAACAGATTTAGAAACTGCTACGACCGTGGATGAAAATCCAAGTATAGGAATATCAACACCAGAATCAGAGGTAGACACAACAGAGACAGGAACAACACCAGTTGATGAAAATCAAACAACTCCAACAGATGGCACTGGATTAGGATTAGGATTAGCAGGAGCAGGATTATTAGCAGCATGGGCAAATCGAGACAAAAATAGTGAAATTAATCTCACAGCACAACCAAATCAAAGTGGATTAGCAACTTGGTCAGTACCAAAAGCAGACAAAGATGCAGCCAAATCACTAGGAGGTAAACAATATCAACTACGAGTTTATGACGTCACAGACATAGACTTAGAATCACAACCAGCTCAAAGTGTGCAGCAGTATGATTTATCAGAATCAACCACAGACAAACAACTAGACTCTCTAGAAGCAGAACATGAATATCAGGCAGAAATAGGTTATGTAACAGATGATGGTCAGTGGTTAAAGTTAGCTCGTTCAGAAAAACTCAGGATATCAAGACCAGAAACTGTCACGACCGTAGATGAAAATCCAAGTATAGGAATATCAGTACCAGAATCAGAGGTAGACACAACAGAAACAGACACAACGACCGTTGATGAAAATCAAACAACTCCAACAGATGGCATCGGAATAGGGGAAATAGCATTAGGATTAGGAGGAGCAGGGTTATTAGCAGCATGGGCAAATCGAAAACGGGAACTAAATAGTAAAATCAATCTGAAATCCCATCATAGTAAAAGTGCATCAGCAACTTGGTCAGTTCCAGAAGCAGACAAAGATGCAGCTAAATTATATGGAGGTAAACAATATCAACTGCGGGTTTATGATGTCACAAATATTGACTTAGAATCACAACCAGCTCACAGTACAAGGTATTATGATTCTGAAGAGTCAAATCAGCAGTGGCAAGTAGGAAATTTACTAGATGATTGCGAATATCAAGCAGAAATAGGCTATGCTACTGATGATGATCAATGGCTACCATTGGCTCGCTCTAACCGAGTTCGGATATCAGAATATCGTGTAGATGAAAATATAAATGTAGCAAAAGAACCAGAAATATTAGGTAAAACACCAGTAAAATGGGTATTACCTCCGTGTAAAATTACTATTACTCCTGAGAATGCAGAGAATATGATGGTAGCTTGGGAAGTTCCTCAAACTGTGAAAAATGCAATCAAAGAACAGGGGGGAGAACAATACCAGTTGCGAATTTATGATGTTACAGGTATTGACTTGGATACACAGCCAGCATACAATGTACAAGCCTATGATTGTGAGGAATCTACTCAGCAAAGGCAGGTACCTGTTTTTGTTAGTGACCGCGATTATCAGGCAGAAATAGGCTATGTCACCGATGAGGATGAATGGCTAAAATTGGCTCGTTCTAACCGTATCCGGATGCCTGTACCTAATTTGACTGTAGACAGTGATGAAGTAAAAAGTACACAGTTAGACACAACTCCCACTACAGCAACGATTCCAGAGGAAGCATTGAAATCTAGTTGGATTACTATAGTGCCTCACGATCGTCAGAGTGCTTGTGTTCATTTAGTAGTTTCTCAAGCTGCTAAAGATGCAGCCAAACAACAAGGTGGACAACAATACCAGTTGCGGATTTATGATGTTACAGATATTGATATAGACTCACAAAAAGCTCAAAAGATACAACAATACGATTGTGAGGAGTCTATCCAGAAAAAAGAAATACCTATCCATGTTAGTTCTCTTAGTTATGTTGATTATTTAGCAGAGATTGGTTATGTCACTGATAATTTGCAGTGGCTAAGGATTGCTCGTTCTAACCCACTGCGAATAACTGTTTTGACTAAAACTGACAATCTTGAGGCAGTAGGAACAATTCTTCCTGGTGAAGCAACTATTGGTGCAGACTTAATCTCTCAAAGATCGGGAAGCAAAGAAGAAACAGCGATCGCAACAAGCAACATCACCCCTGGTGACTGTGAAATTCAGCATCTTGTTGTCCATAGTCGTAACAATTGCTACTCACTAAATGATGCACAAATTAAGGGAATGCAAGAAACAGCAGTCTCTGAAACCCTTGAACCAGGGATTTATATTGTGCGGATTAAAAGTGGTACATTTTGTTACGGTTCTAATATCTGTCCCTCTGGTGAACCATTTGTTTTACTTTGGATTTTTGGTGGAAAAGTGAAGAATAAAAAGACAAATATTCCGGTTGAGCAAACCTGGTCAACTTTGAATGGGTACCACGAAACACTAACGTTAGAGGTCCTGGAAAGGACTACTTTGTATGCCTTGTTTGTTGATACTTATCCTGATGATAATAACGGAGAGCTTACTGTTTCTGTAGCTAAATTATATTCTTAAGTAATAGGGTGGGTAAATTTCGTAATATTTACCCATCTACATTATATTATATCATTTTCGGATGATCGCTTACAGCGGTTTTAATTTCGTTAGACCACAGGGGCGTTAACGATAGTTATGCGCCAGCAAATGGTCATTTGCTAACGTAGAAGCTTTCCGCTTTGCTCCGCGACCTGAGTGGAATGTAGGTTTGGGACGTTCCATGAAACATCCCTAAATTCTTTATCTATTTCCTTGACATACTCCCGACGTTGCCCTTACGGGACAACGCGGGATTCTTCAGTCTGGGAAACCCTGACCGCTGTTTAGACAGAGGTGATGTCCTCCCCCTGTTTTGAACTTGAGAATAACAAAATGTAGCTAGCTTGTCAAGGGCTTGTGAACGTTTAGCTTATGAAGGTATCCGAATCCAGGCCCTGGCTTTCCCATACGACGCTCCCCTGCGGGAGAGCGCGGGACTTCCCGCCAGGAAAGTTAAAAATTAACACTAATAAACTGTGACTCTGGCAAAGCTGCTATCTCTGCGGAACTTGTGTTCAAAACATATCCTAACATTTGATTTGTACCACTCATTTTAATCGCAGTACCTTCTAAAACACCATCATTATTTGGATCTAAATCCTGTACTGAAAGACCTGCTTTGGTTAACAGTTCGACTTCATCACTGACAAATGGTAAAACCAAATTGGCATTAGTCCCAAACTCTTCAAAACTGTTAAAATCTTCAAATATCAGATCGGATTTTGTCATCCCTCCAGTCAATCCAATAATATCTTCAGAAGAGTTAAAATCAGTAATAATTGCATTAGGCAATTCAACACTACTGGGAATTCCTGGAATTAAAGAAATAACATTACTTAAATCTTGTGTTATTCCTGCTAACTCCGTTCTGAAAACATATACATCACTTCCCAAACCACCTTGATAAATACCAACACCAGCATCACCAATAAGAGTATCATTACCCTCTCCACCATTTAATAGATCGGCACCCTTACCTCCATATAATATGTCATCACCAAAACCACCATTGAGAAAATCTGTATCCTTGTTACCATACAAGCTATCATTACCACCCCCTCCAAATAACTCATCTTCTCCTCTACCACCAAAAATTAAGTCATTGACAGATGAACCAGTAATGATATCATCACCACTGAGAGCTAATACTCCCCCAGGAAAAGAAGTAGATTGCTCTACTGTGAGAATCTCATTATCATCATCGCTTGTTCCCAATAAACGAGGAAAAGAGCCTGAAAAATCTTGAGTAAGTACCATAGCTTAGTATACCTCCTAAAATATGCTAAATTTTTTGCTGTTCTTATGTCAAATGTTGTCTGTAACTCAAATTAATATTCAAAAGTTATGTCTATTATACTCGCTAAAAATCTGAGCAAAACCTACCCAGTAGCCATCAAAGAACCAGGAATTAAGGGAACACTACGTCATTTTATACGTCGCAACTACCAATATGTTAAGGCAGTTGAAGATATTACATTTGAAATAGACCCAGGGGAAGTCGTAGGATTTCTCGGACCTAACGGTGCTGGTAAAACTACTACTCTGAAAATGCTTACAGGTTTAATTCATCCGTCTCAGGGTATAGTTAAGGTGGCAAATTATGTCCCCTTTGAACGCAAGAGAAAATTTTTAGAGCAAATTACTTTAGTCATGGGGCAAAAACAACAGTTAATCTGGGATTTACCAGTGTTAGATTCCCTGAAAATTAATGCTGCTGTTTACGGTCTTTCTGATAAAGAGTATTATAGTCGGTTGATGGAATTAACAGAAATGTTGTCCCTAGAGGGAAAGTTGAAGCAACCAGTCAGAAAATTATCTCTGGGGGAACGGATGAAGGCAGAGTTGATGGCGGCCTTGTTGCATCAACCGAAAGTTTTATTTTTGGATGAACCAACTTTAGGTTTAGATGTAAATGCACAAGTAGCAGTGCGGGAGTTTTTACAAGAATATAATCAACGTTATCAGGCAACTGTATTGTTGACGAGTCATTATATGGCTGATATTACGGCTTTGTGTAAGCGCGTGTTATTGATATATCAAGGTCAGTTAATTTATGATGGCAGTTTAGATGGTTTACTCGATCGCTTTGCTCCTTATCGAGAGGTACAAATAGAGTTACTTAATCCTGTGTCTACGGATGTAGATAATTTTGAGCAACATTTATCTAATTATGGGGAGGTGGAAATGTTGGAAGGTCAGTCAGTACATTTGTTGGTACGGCGGGAAAATTTAACGGCAACTGTAGCTCAGATTTTGGCAGAATTAGAAGTGCAAGATTTAACGGTGACTGACCCACCTATTGAGGAGGTCATTGGTAGAGTTTTTCGTGCAGGGAAAGTATAGTTGAAGTCATGCATTCAAAAGTCATGCATTCAAAAATTGGAAAATTTCTGAATTATATTAAGTTTGTAGTTGCGCTTTAGCACCAAATATATGTACCAGCATTCAACAATTAATAATGAATAATGAATAATGAATAATTATCTCTTCTTTTCAAGGAGAGGATTGACTAATAATGAAAATTTTTCTTTATTATCCCCTTAAAAGGGGAGGCTTTAAACCACAATTTTTTGGTAATAGTTAAAGCGAGATAGTAATGAAATAATTCAACTTTTTTAAGAAAGAGTATTTTTAGCTGTAGGCAAAATCTTTCTTAAAGGTAGTAATATTCTAATTTAACAGTTATTGATGCCAAAGATTGCCACGATCGTCAAGGTAGTTTTTACTAAATAATTATGACTAATATTCCCTCAGAAATTCAACCCTATAAACGTCACGCTTGGAAACCAATAACTATTGAAGGCGATGGGGATTTAACTGCTTCTAAATTTGCGGGTAAACCTTGGTTAGGAAAAAATGAAGAATGGCCGAAATGTCCTCATTGTCAGAATCCTTTAGAATTCTTTGTTCAGCTAAACTTAAATCAATTACCAGAATCATTACAAAATAAGTTTGGCAGTGGAATTTTACAAATGTTTTATTGCACATATATGAATGTATATGGAGACGAGGTTTGCGAAGTAGATTATCAAGGAGGGGAGGCATTTTCAGATATTCATTTTTTCAGAATTATTCAGCCAGAAGCAGAAGCACAAGATGTATGAATTTCTGAAATTGAAGATATTTCTCAACCAAAACTAATCGTTGCTTGGCAACAATTAGAGGATTATCCTGATTTTGAAGAAGCGGAGAAAATAGGTATTGAACTAAGTTTTGATGAATACTACTCATATCTAGAAAAAAATCCAATAGAAGGAGATAAATTAGTAGGCTGGCCTTTTTGGGAACAAAACATAGAGTATCCTAATTGTCCGATTTGTGGTGAAAGAATGGAATTAGTTTTTCAACTTTATTCAGAAGGTAATTCCCCTTTTATAGGTTGTAGAACAGCTCACGGCCATATTACTCAATGTCAAAATCATAAACATCAGTTAGCATTTTCTTGGTTTAGCTTGTGAGGCGATCGCTAAATTACTAATTTATGAACTAATGTAATAAATAATCTGAAACGTTCAATTTTTTCGATTAATTACTATCTTCCAAACAATTGATTAATTTCTTCCACAAATAAATATTATGACTAATATTCCCCCAAATATTCAATCTCTTAAACGTCTAGCTTGGAAACCAATAACTATTGATGGAGATGGAGATTTAACTGCTTCTAAATTTGCTGGTAAACCTTGGTTAGCAAAAAACGAACAATGGCCGAAATGTCCTCATTGCCAAAATCCTTTACAATTCTTTCTTCAGCTAAACCTTAATACCTTACCAGAAGCATTAAAAAATGAATTTGGTAGTGGTATTTTACAGATGTTTTATTGCACTAATGAAGAACTACTTTGTGATTGCGATTATGAAGGATGGGAACCATTTTCTGACATTCATTTAATTAGAATTGTTCAGCCAGAAATAGAAGCACAAGATGTAAAAATCCCTGAAAAACAAGAATTTTTTCCTCCTAAATTAATCCTCGATTGGCAATATCTAGAAGATTATCCTAATTATGAAGAAGCAGCAGAACTTGGTGTAGAATTAGATTTTAATTTAGATGAATTATTTATCGATAATTTCCCCATTGAAGGAGATAAATTAGCAGGTTGGCCTCTATGGGTTCAGGGAATAGAATATCCTAATTGTCCGATTTGTGGTGAAAGAATGAGATTAGTTTTTCAGGTTGATTCTGAGGATAATTTACCTTTTATGTTTGGGGATTCTGGTTGTGGTCATATTACTCAGTGCAAACATCATAAAAATCAGGTAGCATTTGGTTGGGCTTGTGGCTAATATAGTACTCATAAGATTTTTCCTTCTTCCTTCTTCCTTCTTCCTTCTTCCTTCTTCAACCATTAAAAACTATGAAAAAAATCATCAAAATTGCTAAAGTTTTTCTATCTACTTATTACGCCTATATGTTAGAATATAGAGCCGAACTCTTCTTATGGATGTTGTCATCTTCTTTGCCTTTTATTATGATGGGAGTCTGGGTAAAAGCTTCAGTAGCAGGTGAATTTGCATTAGATAAATCGCAGTTTTCTCATTATTTCTTAGCTGTATTTATTGTCCGCTCAATAACACCTGTTTGGGTGATTTGGGATTTTGAAAAAGAAGTAGTTCAAGGGAAATTATCTCCTAAATTATTACAACCGATAGATCCGGTGTGGCATCATTTATTTGGTCATATTGGAGAAAGACTTGCTAGAGGACCTTTCGTTTTAGGTTTAATATTATTATTTTTTGTTCTATATCCCCGGATATTTTGGTTGCCAAATTTGAGCGATTTTTTATTATTTTTAGTTGTAGTAGTAATAGCATTTGCATTACGATTTTTAATTCAATATACAATGTCTTTGTTTGCCTTTTGGATAGAAAGAGCTAGCGCGCTTGAGCAGCTTTGGTTTTTGCCTAATATGTTTTTATCGGGAATAACAGCTCCATTAGAAGTGTTTCCAGAATCAGTGTCTCAAATAGCATTATGGACTCCTTTTCCTTATATAGTTTATTTTCCTGCTTCTATCTTAGTGGGATTGCCTGTGGATATTGGGCGTGGGTTATTGATAATGTTTGGTTGGGGTGCGATATTTTTGGGATTAAATCGTTGGTTGTGGCGAAAGGGGTTAAAACAATATTCGGGGATGGGGGCTTAATAATTAATAATTAATAATTAATAATTAATTATTAATAATTAGGGTTTGCTGATTAAATATCAAAGCATTGATTGATATTGGTTGTAGCATTTTTTGGTCTAAAAAACTGTCAGTTCTTCAGTGGAAATAGCTGCAAAAAGCTAGTATTTTGGGAAGATTATGGCAGAAAAATCAAGGGACAATTTTTTCGACGACCTCCTCTATAATTCCCATTTATTCTGACTCCTGAGTTCCCCTCCTGGGAGGGGTTAGGGGTGGGTTGACTCCTACCCCGACCAAAAGACTTTCCATACGCAAACCCTAATTACCTCTCCTTGAAAAGAAGATGATTGATGCTTACAGCAGTTTTCATTAACATAGAATACAACTATTTCTGTAGTTTATTAAACTTTAGGTATATCTATAATTTTTACTGTAGTCTACCTTTGTGAAAACCGCTTTCTCCTTTAAAGGAAAGGCTTTAAACCTTAATTATTCGGTAAGCATTCAACGGTCAGCTATTCAGCTATCAGCTATGAGCTATTAATTGAGCCTCCTTCCTCCTTCTTCCTTCTTCCTTATTCAACCATCAAAAACTTCAGAAACTTTCAAATTAAGCGTTCTAAATCCAGGAGATAATACTAAATCATTACCAGAAAAACTACCGACTTCTGTATAATTTTCGCCTATTAATTCTAATATTAGGATAGTTTTAGTTTCAGGGTCAACAATCCAATATTCAGGAATACCACAATCTTGATATTGAATTCTCTTAGCAATATAGTCTCTCTCTCTTTGTATTTCTCCAGGAATAACAACTTCAACAACTAATAAAGGAGGAGACATCGAAAAGCGAATTGTATTCCGCTGTAATAATTGTTGAATATGTTCTTCTCGGATTATAGTCAGATCGGGATAGCGGTTTTTCGGCTCACCTCTAACCTCTAATTCTAATCCTTGACCCCGTACTCGACGATGACCTAAAAGTAAGGCAAATCTCAGCAACAAGAAAGTAGCAATTTCAACATTTAAACCTGATTCTGGAGGCATTTCAATTAATTAACCATTAAATAATTCACAGAGTTTTTCTGAATTATTACTGTATGACAAATATTCTTCAAAACTTTGAAATTTATGTTTAACTTGTACCATCAGATTCACTTCTTTCGTCAAGATTGTGTGTATGCGAGGAATCAGGAAAAAAAACAGAAAAATATATATTTTGTCGCTCAATTCAGATAAATAAGTTTATCTAAAATAGTGAGTAATAGAAAATCCGGAGGGAGATTATTCATCAGCAAGAAGCTATGTTTTTTGATATAGCAGTTGAAGTAAAGGGTGCAGACATCTCAAAAACTTCAAACTAAAACAACGCCAGATTTTTCCTTCTTCCTTCTGATATAACTGATTATTTGAATATAGTATTATTGACCGAATAATTAAGGTTTAAAGCCTCTCTTTTAAAGGAGGAACAAGAAAAAATTTTTCTTTTAGTCAATCCTCTCCTTGAAAAGAAGAAGTAATTGTTAATTATTAATTATTAATTATTAATTATTAATTGTTCCTAATCTTCCTCAATATACTCTGCTATACTTGGTAAATTGCCAATTTTGGCAGTAAGTAACTGAGGACCAGCAACAATAATTTTTACTGTATCTTGCTCTACAAGCTCAAACAAATATTCCTCTAAACTAGGTCTTTCTATTACTTCCTGAATATCTAATTCTACTTCTTTTTCTTTAGCTTTACGTTTGACCCGTTTCAACACATCATTAGCTAGAGCACGATAACCATCCAACATAGAGTTTTGAAGTTTATGCAAAGGATTAGACCCTAACCAACCAGTTTGCCCCAGTTCCCCAATAACATCATTAATTGAATTATTATTAATAAAAAACACAACTCTCAATTTAGCTTGATTTTGTTGAGCTTCTGAAATTCCTTTCCCCATTGCTTTATCGTAAGCATAGGGATTTGCAACCACCAACCAAGTATTCATATCTTACCAAATAATTAAGGTTTAAAGCCTCTCCTTTAAAGGAGAAACAAGAAAAAATTTTCCTCTGAGTCAATCCTCTTCTTTTCAAGAAGAGGTAATTATTAATTATTAACTAGACAGTGCAAAGTTCTTGAAATAAATATTGCTAGCTAAGGCTTTCAGCAATCTAAAGGTTAAAAACTCTTTATTCAGAACTGTAAATACTGTAAGGCTTTTACGGCAATTCTTTCAGCTTTCAATGCTAATTGTTCTTGGGAATAACTTTGTACTCTCCAGTTATTAATTATTAATTATTAATTATTAATTATTAATTATTCAAACTCCCAACCCAAACAAAGGCCAATAAAATTTCGCCATTGCCAAGAATATCAAAGTCCCCACCAATTTTAGCAATAAGCCACGCTTAAAAGCTTCAGCAGGCGACACATAACCACTACCAATAATAATGGCCATTACCGGGGTACTGACTGGCAACAGAAAAGCCAAACCTGATGGCAAAGTAATACCCAATGTCATTGCTCTAGGGTCTATGCCATATTTAGCTGCTAAAGCAAGTCCAACTGGCATCAAAACTGCCACAGCAGCAGCATTACTCATCCCTTCTGTCAAGATAGTAATAATCAGAACCATTGCCACAAAACAAATTAAACCAGAATTAATCCACGATCCCAATAAGCTCTCTGCTAATGCTTGTGCTGCCCCCGTATCTCTTAACACCGCACTTAGAGCAATAGCACTACCATACATCAAAAAAATACCCCAGTTAACATCTTCTTCTACTTCTTGCCAACTTGCTAACCCAAAAATGAAGCTACACATCACCCCAAAGAAAGCTATTGTATCTAGACCCCAAACTGTTCCTCGAAAAATCCACAATAAAACTATCCCTGTCACTAATACTAATGTACCAATTTCTCTTGCTGAAATTCCTCCCAGACTTTTTGACCTAATTTTGAGAAATTTTAGAGCGTTTGGTAAAGACACAACTGTGCCTTTTCCTATTTGGAGTAAGATTACATAAGCTACTGTCAACAGTAATACGACTAAAGGAATAGACCAAATAAACCATTCCACAAAACTGACATCGTATTCTCCATTAGTGGTGCTGCGAAGAACTCCTAATGCTAGTGGTGCTCTGGCACCTCCAAGTAAAGTTGCAATACCACCAATACCGCAACCCCACCCTAAAGCTAAGAATGCTGCTAGTCCAAAACGTCCACCGGGTCTAGCTCCTGCTGCTTGTATAACTTCTATCACTACTGGAAATAACATTGCCGTAACAGCGTAGGAACTAATCACAAAAGACATTACGGCTGAAAGAATTAAAATAGAGGCAATTAAAGTATTCTGGGTATTGCCAAAACGGGAAACTACTGTTAATGCTAGACGGGTACTCAGTCCCGAACGTTGAATAGGACTAGCTAAAATAAATGCTCCTAATACAAAAAATACTGCTTTGTTGCCGAAATAAGCATAAGTTTCTGTGGCAGACATACTACCACTTAGGGGGATTAAAAATAAGACCATTAAGCCTGTGACTGCTACTGGTAAGGTATTAGTTGCCCACAGAAAAGCTGTTACCCCAAATACTGCTAAAGCTCCTTTTGCTTCTTTTTCTATTCCTGCTATTGGAAACAGGAGAATACTTATATAGATCAGTGCTGCTGCTACAAACCAAAGCCAACGATACTGAGGTTGACGAGATATGCGTAACCAACTACGAAGATGTCTGATATTTTCCATTTATATGAGTTAAATTGCAGAGATTAAATTGGCGATGCTATGAGGAATTTCAAATAATTTTTACTATTTCAATATGGCTTTGATAACTGATTGAGATGTTAAATTTTACACTATTTTAACTTGTAGCAAGCTAAATATTTATGATATCATAGTAAGCATTTCAAGTCAAGAAAATGATGAAACTTTAAATTCCTAAAATCCCTATTTTTATTTGGGATTTAAACTTTGTTTTTTATAGGTATGTTGTGAATGGAAAAAATTAATCAAAATGGTGTAACAGTGTGGTTTACTGGTTTAAGCTGTGCTGGTAAGACTACTCTGAGTTTAGCTGTTGCAGAAGAGTTGCGATCGCTTGGTTATACGGTAGAAGTTCTTGATAGTACTGTTGTTCGTCAAGACCTTGGTAAAAGTTTGGGTTTTAGTAAAGTTGACCGAGATGAAAATATCCGCAGAATTGGTTTTTTAGCTCATCTTTTAACTCGTAATGGTGTAATTGTTTTAGTATCTGCTATTTCTCCTTATAATCAAGTTCGAGCTGAGGTGAGAAAAAGAATTGGCAATTTTATGGAAGTATATGTTAATGCACCTTTAAAAGTTTGCGAAGCACGAGACAAAAAAGGACTTTATCAACTTGCTAGAGCTGGAAAAATTAAAGAATTTACTGGCATTGACTTACCTTATGAAGTACCTCTTCATCCTGAAGTTGAATGTCTAACTGACTTAGAAGCAGTTGCTGAAAGTAAGGAGAAAATTATACTGAAGATGAATAATTTAGGTTATTTAGAACCGAGCGATCGCTCCTATATTAACGGTAATTTTGTGCGAATTTAGGAAATTTATTTAACCCAGTTTTATGGTTCTAAAGTTGATTGATTTTAATCATAAAACTGAGTTTTTTAACAGACAGTATTAGACATCTCCAGAAGAGAGGGAATAGGGAATAGGGAATAGGGAATAGGGGGAAATAATTGATAATTTCTGTACGATAATTGATTTAATTTTTGATTTTTGGAGATGTCTATTGTTTACAGAATATTCGATAGATTGTAAGCATTCAGCTATTAGCATTTCCTACGGAATGCTCCGCAAACAACATTTCCGTTTGTCATGCTACGCAAACAGATGCATGAACATACAAGAAAGACTACTAAGGTTAGATTGTTACTTTTTCTTTTCTGCGGAATGCTGCACAAACATAATTTTGAATTCTCCTTCTAAAATAATAAGCTAATAGCTAATAGCTGACTGCTGTTAGCTCTGCATTCCGCAGGAAATGCTTACTATAATTCAGATTGATATAACTGAGTTCTTAGTCTTTTTAATTCTGTCTCAATTGACTGATTTTGAGTTTCTGATAATTGAAATTTTGTTTGATAATCATATAATTGACTGCGTAACTTTTCTAATTCTGACTCAACTGTTTGAAGTTGAGGTTTTAATACAGTCAGTTCATCCTGAGATTCCATTGCCATAGGTCGTAATTTTTCTAACTCCTCCTGAAATTGTAACAGTTGATATTTTAATCTTTCTATTTCATACTGTTCGGGATTAACTTCAATTTTCTCTCCATTATAAATATGATCGACGACTTTTTCTGTCATAATATTTCTCACTTCTTTCAGATGAATTCTATGTAAAAATGGATCTGAAAGTAAAGGAATATAATACATACAATCAGAGAAATAATAATGTGTTACTTGACTATATCTGGTGCGGTTTTTATCTAAAACTAGACTACCTCCATGTAGTAAATTTGCCGCCCAAATTAAAGCTTGCCCTTTCTTAACATAAAGTTCTACTTTTTTTAAACCATTATGTTCAATTAATGACTGTAAAAACTCTTCATATATAGGATAAACATCATAAGGTTTATTTTGATAACTACCTGTAATTCCTAAGTCGTTTAAATCAAACATTGGTAATTTATGACTGCCAGGATAATAATGTAGCGGACCATTATTTGCATCTATATCTTCAAGAGCGATCCAAACTCCACACATAAATCTAGCTGGCATTGAACTAAAATGTATACTATCACTATGAGTAGATTGTTGAGTACCAAACTTAAAATTTAAGGTTTGAAATGGGATTGGTTCTCGCTGATAAAGTATTTTTAATAGGTTAAGAATTTTGGGAGAAGTGGCAATTTCTTTTACATCTTGATTGAATGTCCAAGCATCCTGAATTCGGTCGTGATAAATCCAAGCTGATTCTACTTTGCCTTTGTCTCCATATATAGGAGTTAAGTCTTTAACTATTCTGTCTGTAGTTTCTGCAATATTTTCTATGCCTAAGTCGTCGATGATTATATATCCTTGTTCGGCAAATTGTTTGACAAGTTTTTTTGTTTCTTTGTCTAAAGTTAACTGGCTAAAAATTTCTTCAAAAAATGGCGAATCTACCAAAGGTAAATTCATCAGAGGAGGAGTAAACTTTTTATCTGTTGTTTTGCTCATAATTTGTGCATAAAGAAAGAAGTAAGCAGGAGCAAAAATTTATTCTTTTTTTCTACTCTTCTATAGAAACAATTTGGAATATTAGACCGCAGTACGGGTTTTTGGCAAAGGAGTAAGTCATCAGGAGAACCGAGTCAGGAGCTAGAGAATATAGAATAGGGAAAAAGGCAGAAATTTGTCTCCTTCTTCACCATCTCCCCATCTCCCCATCATTAATCCCTATATCCGTGTATCCGTGGCAAATCCTTGTGTGCCTCCCCATCTCCCCATCTCCCCATCTCCCCACTCCCTTTCAGTGAACTATTATTCCTCAAATTGTAAAAGGTCTTTCACAAATTCTTGATCAAGAATCTTTTTAGGTCTTAATACTAGCAAAACCCTTCCAAGTAAAGGTATATTAGGTAATTCATCAAAGCACTGCATCTCTATCTTCCCAGCTTGGTCTATGATAAAATAACCATCCTCATACCATTCACGTTGAGACCTATCAATAATTAACAAAACTTCCTCAGTTGCTCCTGGTATTGGAGTAGGCAAGCGATCGCTATCTTCAATCACTGCCACAGGATCTTCTGCTTGCATGACAACTCGCCATCCAGGTATCCCTACCCAAGCACCTGCTCCACCAGAAAACTTCACTATTCCATGAGACCCCACTTCCTCAACTAGAGGGACAGCTTTTAAATCTTCCGTGTTAAGGGGTAATTTTCCCACCACTGGTAAAACACGGGGTAGCTCTTCTTCTGACTCCATTCGATAAATTGGCAGACGGGGTGCTGGTCTCTGAGAAACAATAGTAAAATCAGTTAGTAATTGTTCAAGTTGTTTTCTAGCTGTTTGAGAATCAGCCAATTTAAGACCTTTAGCAATGAGACGAGACCGTTGCTGTAAGTCATTTTGCTGCCTAGCTAGTTTCCAACATTGATAAGCTACTATATCTCCAGGGCGATCGGAAAATCCTTCTGGTATAGTTTTCATCCGAGCAAATTCCTTAATGGCCTTTGCTAAGTCTTTAGCATCATCAACATCAAGATTATGCTCAACTATAAACTCAGTTGCTATAACTCTTTGCTCTTGAGTTAAAATTCTCAATTCGTAAAGAATATCACTGCCCGATCTCTCAAAGCGTGATAAAAAATCTGTTCCACTTTGCAACTCCACATTTTTTTCGGTTTTGGCATTGACAATACTTGTGTATACTTGAGATCCTACTATCACCTGATTTTGCTGTACAGGTTCAAATCCTGTTGCTTCAAATATTTGCTGAGAAGTATATCCAGCTTTTTGTAGTTTTGCACAAGCTTGTCCCCACTCTACCCAATTATTTTCTTTGCGACGTAGCAAACCAATTAAGTTTTCTATCTCTACTGGGTTTGTTGATTTTTCTTGAGAGTTGGGGGAATTTTCTGGTGTTTCGATCATAGTTGAGGGCGCACTTTTTTTGTTTTAAATGAATGGATAAGCCTTTGACCATGCTACCTAAAAATATATCAGCTAGGGATATAAGGCCATAAGTTAATTTATTTCTGGGATATAAGACCAAAAATCAAGTGGAACAATTTTTGGCGTTGCTGAATGGTAATGATTTTTAAATTAAGTATCAACGCAAAACATAAGTTTTTCAATTTTACCTTCAGCTACTTACCATTACATTTCAGCAACACCTAATTTTTGGCTATACAAGGTTTCGGTTGAATGCTGACAACTTTTAAGATAGACGGTTGTTAGATGATAATGTAGTTAAAGTAGTAGTATTTCATGGATAATGCCTATTCGCAAAACAACACCACAATCTGTTAATATTATGCCACTAAGTGGACATTAAACAAATTGCTTCTGATGAAAGTTGGGCTTTTCTTATCAAAATAATATGGGTCTAAAACCCCGCCTTTTAAGGCGCAATATTTTTGGAGCGGGGCTTAAATCCCCTAGTTCCCCTCCTGGGAGGGGGAGGGGCGAGGGGTGGGTTAACTTCTGACTTCCCCTCCTGGGAGGGGTTAGGGGTGGGTTGACTTCTGACTTCTGACTTCGTTAAGCCTGGCCTAGTTAAGACTGGATAAGATCATAAAATTAAGAGGAAACTCTTAAGCATCCAATTACATCAGCTTTGTGTTTAACCTATCCTTGGCATAAATAAGTTTTAAAAGTATGGGGAAGATGTCGAAAATTGAATTAGTATTATGTTACTTTCGGGTTACAATTGCAGAGGTTTGTTTGAATGGAAGCAATTCCTCAACAGTTAGATAGCATAAAAAGCCAACTGATGAGCTTAACTAAAAGAAAAAAGCCTAAAATGCTAGTGGTGGATGATGAACCAGATAACTTGGACTTGCTCTACCGCACCTTCAGACGAGATTTTAGTGTACTAAAAGCTGAAAGTGGGATTCAGGCTTTAGAAATTTTGGCATCAGAGGGAGAGGTGGCTGTCATTATCTCCGATCAAAGAATGCCAGAAATGAAGGGTACAGAGTTCTTAAGTAAAACGTTGCCCGAATTTCCTAATACTATCAGAATTATTCTCACAGGATTTACTGATATTGAAGATTTGGTGGAAGCAATTAATTCTGGACAAGTATATAAGTATATTACTAAACCTTGGGACCCTAATGAACTAAAAAAAGTTGTACAAAAGGCGGCACACACTTATGAACTTTTGAATCAACGTACTGAAGAATTGCTAAAAGCTCAAACTCAATTGGAATTATTGAGCAATGTGATTAATATCTCTCAAAATTCTGAGACAATAGAGCAAGCTTTAGAGAAAATTGCGTCTGTCTACAGCGAGGCTTTTTCTTCTGATGTATGTATTTTGCAATTGATTGAAGATAATGCTCTAACTTCGATTCAAGGAGTTAGCAGTAATGTAGGCCAAGTGGACAATTGGTTGGCTAACGATCCTCTCGCAATTGAAGCGATCGCCTCTCAAAAGTTACAAGCGGTGATGGATGTATCAGCAGATACTGAGCTTTCTAATGTGGCAAATTATCAAACTTCAGGAATAAATACTCATATTGTCATTCCAATTTCCTATCGGCAAAAACTTGTGGCCTTGATATCCTTACAATGGCAACAACCCAGTAAGATACGTCCAGAAAAACTTGATACAATTAATATCTGTACTCAACTACTCGCATTGGTTTTGAATAGTTTTGCATAGCTTCAGGCATACTTTGAAGAAGGCAGAAGGCAGAAGGCAGAAGGAAAAATTGCTTCTGAATAGTCAACGATCGGTCACTTCGTGAGGGAAGCATTCCGTAGGAAATGCAGCAATAAATATCAAAAATAGGGCGGGGTATCCCGTCCTTAAAGCACGCGCTTGTCCGATGCAGTAGCAGGACTGCGAAACTAGAGAGCTTACACTAAGCTGACCCTATAGTGTGGGAGTATGTCACGTAGACCAAATATTTGTATTCCGTTGACATCCTCCCGACGCTGCTCTCACGAGACAGCGCAGGATTCCTAAACCTCGCGATTCAGGACTTTGTGCTTCCTCTTGACAGAGGAGCTGCGCTAACGTAGCACCTGCCTCCAAGGCCAAACCTCTTTCTGGTCTTACGGTCGCTCCACAGACTGAAACTGCTAGCCCAGCAGCCTAATTCTATTTAGGATAGCATACCCTTGTAAGAACCGCAAGATTGATTGGTTTTCCCATCTCTCCGCTCCCCTAATAGCTGCCGCCACCATCCTCCGCCAACGGGAGAGCGCGTGTCAAGGGCCAACGTTGAGATAACTTCTGCACTTAGCATAGCTGTTTCATGCCATTAAGCAAAAGTATCTATAAACTTACTATAAAGATGTAAAAATTAAAACTGCTACTTATGATTAATAACTCCACAGAGGTTCAGGCCATATTTAACAGAATTGCCCCAGTTTATGACCAACTTAACGATGCACTCAGTCTGGGACTACATAAAATCTGGAAGCAAATGGCTGTAATGTGGAGCGAAGCTAATGATGGTGATACCTGCTTGGATTTATGTTGTGGTAGTGGAGATTTGGCTTGGATGCTGGCCAAATGTGCGGGTAGTCAAGGTCTAGTGTATGGACTAGATTTTTCTGTACAACAATTGGCGATCGCTCGTAACCGCAAATCACCTTTATTTGGTCAGGTTAGTCCTATTAATTGGGTAGAAGCAGATGCTTTGAATTTGCCCTTTGCCGATAATTATTTCGATTGTGCTACCATGGGATATGGCTTGCGTAATGTCTTGGATATTCCTCATTGTTTACAAGAGTTATATCGAGTCCTTAAGCCCAATTCTAAGGCAGCGATTCTGGATATGCACCGCCCTAGTGCTTCTTTAGTAAGAAGTTTTCAACAGTGGTATCTGGATACAATAGTAGTTCCTGTGGCTCGTAATTTGGAGTTAACTAAGGAATATGCTTATATTAGTCCAAGTCTGACAAAATTTCCCACTGGGATAGAGCAAGTTGAAATAGCATATCAAGCAGGATTTGTCAATGCCAAACATTACCCTATTGCTGGGGGTATGATGGGAATATTAGTAATTACAAAATAATTTTGTCAACTTATAATCTTATAGTTGTTATTAGTTTTTTCAAAAGTAGATAGTCTGAAATAATTAAAGTTGTCTAATATCTGGCTTTATTTTGTACCACCAATCGCAGGTGGAATTATTGGGTATTTCACTAATGATATAGCGATTAAAATGCTATTTCGCCCCTATCGTCCTTACTATACTTTTGGGCAAAAGCTACCCTTTACTCCTGGCTTAATTCCTGCTAACCAAGAACGTTTAGCAAAGCGAGTTGCTGATACTATAATGGGTTCTTTGTTAACTCCTTCAGAGTTGCAGAATTTAGCACGTCGTTTGTTGGAAACGGAGCGAATGGAGGCAGCTATTCTTTGGCTGCTACAAATGTCTTTAGAACAATTTAAAATCGATACAAGTAAGAAAACTGCTAAAATTCTAGCAAATATCCTACGGGATCTATTAGGTCAATCTTTACCAAGACTTCTCAAAGTTTGGGCAAAAAGAGAAGACTTTTTGGAAGCTCAACTCAACCAAATTTTTGACCAAGTATTGCTAGAGTTTCAGCTAACAGAAATGCAGGCAATTCAACTATCAGATTGGTTGCTTAAAGTTGTACTACCACCAGATATATTAAGGCAGACCTTAATTGATTTTCTCACAGATCAAAATATTTCAATTATTGATGAAGGTTTTCGCGAAAAAGCTAGTGGTACTTATTGGGTAGTAGCTAATTTGTTCGGACTACGTAATACTTTAATTAGATTAAGAACTTTTTGTTTAGATGAGAGAGAATTAACTAATCAACGCTTAAAAGAATTAATTAGAGCATTAGGTGTTAGAGAAAGAATTCAGGAATGGTTACAAAATCTCTCAATGCAAAATTTACCTGTTTCTACGGTACGCCAGTTAAGAAATACAATGCGAGATAGTGTACGTCTATACTTGCAAGAACGCGGTGCTGATTTAATCCAAGGTTTAAGTTTATCTATAGATTGGGAACATATTGCCGATTTAATTATTAATCGCTTACAAGCTTCATCAATAATGAATAGTTCTCTAGAGTTGGTGAGTCAAGAATTAGCTTTGGTTTTAGAACGTTATTTAGAGCGGGATTTAGAAAATATTGTGGCTCAAGCAATTCCAATTTTAAATATTGACCAAGTAATTATTGACCGTGTTAAGGGTACTTCTCCTGAAGACTTGGAAGTAGCTGTCAATGTAATTGTCAAAAATGAGTTGCAAGCTATTGTTAATTTGGGAGGTATTCTAGGTGTTGTGGTTGGTTTACTTCAGACAATATTGTTGTTGCTACAAAGGTAAGTGAAAAATTATTGTTAATACTTCTAATATAGAGGTTTTTATTCATTGAGTAAGTTGTAAATATTTGGCTGGAATTGATTCGGTTTTATAAATATTAACTACCAACTACCAACTACTAATAGGACTTAGACAAAAATCAGGCAAAAAAAGTACTTATATATATATAGGGAGAAGTTTTTAGGTCAAAAAGGTATAAATCCAGTAGTGATTTAACTAAGTCAGAAGTCAGAAGTCAGAAGCGAGTGTGTAATTCTGAGGTCTCCTACGGGGGCCCTACTGTGCGGAAGTAATTCCGTACACAGCCCCTCCAGAATGTAAGACACACTTCATTACAGTCAGAAGTTAACCCACCCGCGGACTCCGACCGTGGAGGGCAAGTAGGGGATTTGAGCTTCGCTCCAAAAATATTTCGCCTTAAAAGGCAGGGTTGCGCGACCCTTATGATTTTGATCAAATCCGGTTATACAGTTATCGCACTTTCTACTTTAATTCAATGCGAATATAAAATGCTGGAATATCCCCAGATAATTCCCACTTTCATCCTGAGTCCTGAGTCCTGACTCCTAAGAAATAACCTAGTTATTTGTAGCAAATATTTATCAAATTGGTATAAAACACTATGTCAACTCCAAACTCAAATAATAACTCCTCTCAAACTAAACTTAGCCCAGAAAAATATGCTCGCCTCAAAGGTGAACTGGATGCACCTTATCGAGGACTACGACAATTTATATACATAGCTTTCGGAGCTTCTGGTTTCATCGGAGCTTTTATTTTTTTAGCAAAAATTATTGCAGGCCAGAATATCGGTTCTGCTTTCCCTAATTTTGCTTTACAAGTCGGAATTGTAGTCCTGATGATTTTCCTGTTTCGTTTGGAGCAAAAGGCCAGTAATCGATCCTCTTCGTCTAAATAACAAAAGTTTAAATTGTGTAGTATTGATATATATTTTGCGATAAAAATACAAAAAAATAAAGAAAACATTACGAAATCGCCGATCCCTGTCAAGTTGCTATTAAATAGTACATGAGTATAAATTGAGGTCAGCTAAAAATAAAGACCTTAAATATTTAAGTGGGGTCAGTTCACATAAAGGCCCTAAATATAAAAAACCTTTTTTAAAAGCAAAACGCCTAGTTCTAAATATATTAGAACTAGGCGTTTTGTAATTTGAGTTGTTCTCAGAATTCTGGTAAAATTACAGCACTTTTTGGGATGGTTTAAGATACGGCTTAATCTTACTATCAATTCCCTGTCTTTAAAAGTAATGAAACTTTGTATCTCATCAAGTCAAAAACTACTGTAAAAAACGAAAAAGAAGATTTGTAATATAGACTACTGTTATTAATAAGCTAGTGTTTCTAGAGTTTCCCGTAAATATATACTAACTTGCCGATCTAAGGATATATTTTGCTGCTGACCTTCATTCATCTGACGCTCTAATTGCCATCTCTGAAAACCTGAACTTACAGCGATCGCTTGCTTCAAACCATCCCACATTCGAGATTCTGATTCATTTTTTGTAATTACTTTGGCTGAATTATTATTCCAAGAGGTAACATTAAATTTATTCATAATACTTACCTGAGTTAATGATAAAGTTCCTGAGATTTACAGCTTCTACTTCTTTAAAGATAGCTTACTATTCACAAACCAGGTATTAGTCTAGGACTATATATGTCATCAAATCTTGACTTTTAGGTATAATCTTTGGAGTTGCTGAATCAAGGTATGAAAATAAAAATGGAAGAATCTCAAATATTTGTCATTCATATAGTTTAGCAATCACACAAAAATACAAATCATACCCACACATCAGCAACACCTCATCTTTAATTTATTTAAACATTAAGATAGGTAGGTTTAATGCCAACCTATTTCTCAAATTATTTGCTAGTAATATCATGTCTTATTCAACAATTGTAATAAACATTGCTTTTCTTAACCCATAGGGATATTCCATACAAAATCCCTATATGCGGGTTAATTAATGTGACTTGATATAACCCTTTTTTGTAACTCTCCGAAAACTCTTTTCATTAATTGATAATTGAGCATGGATAATTGATAATTACCTCGGGTTTTAACCGTTACAGAATTGAATATCAGGAAATATTATTTTCTTCTCTTGGTCGATGGTCACCCCGCGAGGAGACCTCGCCATCCCACCCTACGGGAAGCTCCGAAGAGAGAACTCCGTTCCGCTGTCGCGTTTCGCGTCAGCGTTGCGAAGCAAACGACCGCTTTTTTTCCCTTTAAAAGGCTATGCTTTATAAACATCTTTCTTAACATAACACTTGACATTATAGACAAATTATGTTGAAGTCTTCAAAAGGCTTTTTCCTGAGAAAAAATGTATTTAAAAGTACATTAATTTGGATAAGTTAAGTAGTTTTGCCAAGCTTTATTGACTATTTCTCCCTTCTCCCCTGCTCCCTTCTCCCCTTCTACCCACAAGGTTTTCAGGAGTTCCTTATCAGGGATAGCTTAAAAGGGGAGGCTTCAAGGCGCGAATTATTTAATTATTAATTATTAATTATTAATTATTCGGTAATTTCTAAATTATAGAGCTTTTGTATATCAGGCGATCGCCAGCTTTTTTCTTTCTAGAAATTCCTGAGAGGTATGAAATTGCCAAAATTTGATCGTCAAACTTTGTATTTCTTGTTATAGAACCCATCAGTGGTATCTTGACCTTGATGACAATTTTGAAGCATAGAGTCGTCCCTGGGATAGAGGCAAATTGAAAATAATTCAATATACCCCATCTCCCCATCCACCCATCTGCCACTCTATTTTTAAATAGAACCCATTTGGGTTCTATAGCTTCTTTCGGTGGAAGTTCAAATAATAGAAAAAACCAGAGAGTTACAAAAGAGGGATATTACTTCTGGCTAATAATGGGTATTTTAAACAGACAGTTTTCGGCGCTTAGTTACCATTTGGTAGCTTTCAACTATATCACCTTCAGCCCAATTACTAAAGTTGTCTAAGCTAATACCACATTCATAACCTGCGTTGACTTCTTTGACATCATCCTTAATACGCCTTAGTGAGTCCAGTATACCTTGGTGAATAACTTCTCCTTTGCGACGTACTCGCACCTTACAGTTACGGATAACCTTGCCAGAAAGTACATAGCAACCTGCCACAGCACCACGATTAATCGTAAACACAGCACGTACTTCTACTTCACCTAATGGCTCCTCTACTAACTCAGGGTCTAATAGACCTTCCATTGCTCCTTGAATATCATCCAAGAGTTTGTATATGACGTTGTATTCCCGCACATCTACTCCTGCGGCATCCGCTGCTTGACGTGCTCCTGATGCCATCGTTGTATTAAAGCCAATAATCACAGCTTCACTAGCAGCTGCTAAATCAATATCTGTTTCTGTTACTTCTCCCGCTCCAGAGAATAATAGTCTTAGTTGGACCTCTCTTTGAGGTAGTTGTCGCAGAGCTGCAACAATAGCTTCAAGAGAACCTTGAACATCTGCTTTGAGTATCAAGTTTAGTTCTTTGAGGTCTCCTGCTTGGGCACGAGCTGAAACAGCGCCAAGAGTCGTTCTACGCATAATACGAGATTCTCTTTGAGCATCTGCTCTGTCTGTAGCAATTGATGAAGCATCTTTTTCGTTTTCAAACACATCAAACTCATCGCCAGCTTGAGGCACATCTCTGAGACCAAGAACTTCTACTGCAAAGGATGGACTCGCTTTTTCTACCCGGTTGCCTCGGTCGTCAATCATTGCCCGCACTTTTCCGTAGACAGAACCAGCAACTACAATATCTCCTACTTTCAAAGTCCCATTTTGTACTAACAAACTAGCTACTGGTCCTCTAGCTTTATCCAAGTGAGCTTCAATTATCGTGCCTTTGGCCAAACGTTCTGGATTAGCTTGTAAGTCTTCTACCTCGGACACTAACAGAATCATTTCTAGTAAACTATCCAGATTCTGTTTCTGGAGCGCACTAACTGGAACCATAATAGCGTCACCACCCCATTCTTCAGGAACTAAGCCATGTTCCATCAGTTCTTGCTTAACACGATCTGGGTTGGCTTCTTCTTTATCGACCTTGTTAATTGCTACTATAAGTGGTACTCCCGCAGCTTTCGCATGGCTAATAGCTTCTATCGTCTGTGGTTGTACCCCATCATCTGCTGCCACAACTAGCACTGCCACATCTGTAACTCTTGTTCCTCTTGCTCGCATTGCAGTGAAAGCTTCGTGACCAGGAGTATCTAAGAATACTACTTGTTGCATCTTGCCTTCATGTTCAACATCAACATGATAAGCTCCAATATGTTGAGTAATACCGCCTGCTTCCCCTGCTGCTACCTTAGTTGCACGGATTGAATCTAGAAGACTGGTTTTTCCATGATCGACGTGTCCCATAATTGTTACTACTGGTGGACGACGTTCCAGCTTTTCTAGATCGGCATCTTCTAGCATTTCAGTGGTTTTCTTCGCTGCTGATTCTTCTTCTAGGGCTTCTACAGGAATTCCTTCTTCTTCTGCTACCATTTCTATGGTGGCAATATCTAAGCTTTCTGTAATATTGACTGCTATACCTTTAATAAACAGTCTTTTAATAATTTCTGTTTCTGCTACTGCCAAAGCTGTTGCTAATTCTTGAACTGTCATGCTCGAATTGATTACTAGCTTTTCTAAAGGTTTAGCTTCAACAGATTGATTTTGTTCAGCAATTTCAGACTTGGCAGATTGCTGTGATTTACTAGATTTCTTTTTGATGCTGGGAGCGTTGTTACCAGAATTGGACTTAGTTTTGCCAGGACTACTGTTTGGTTTTGGTGGGCGAGCTAAAGATAAGCTCATTGTTACTGGTTCTGGCTTATTTAAAAGTTCTTCTAAATCTTCATCATCATCTTCCAGCAGTGGTTTTGGGCGAAGACGTTTAGCTTTTGCACTAGCTTTTGCATTTTTCTGAGAAATTTCGCTTGGATCTTCTTCTTCTTCTTCCCAAGTTGGACCTTTCTTTAATTTCGCTGATGAAGGCTTAGTTGGGGATATTATTTTTCGTCTTGGTTTTTCTACCTCATTATAATCTAATTCTATTACTTTTTCTTCTGGCTCTTTTTCTTCTGTTATATCTAAATCAATATCTGTCTCTGTTGGAGAATCAACTGATGTTTTTAGTCTCGGTTTTGGTGCAAGCTGAGGTTTTGGTAATTCTTGAACTTGCTTTGCTTTAACCGTAGGTCTATCTCGATGTTTTTGTTTTGACTGACTTGAAGTTTCAGGGCCTGGAATAGCTAGTTTTACACTTTCTTTTTGAGAAGTATCTTTGTTTTCCTTTTTATTAATAATTGCAGGTTTTTGAGAAGGTTTTTCTTCTCTATCTTTTCTTTTTTTACCTTCCGGCTTTATTTTCTTATTTTTTGGACTAGGCTTTGTTGTAGAGGGACTTTGTAGATTTCGATTTCTGCTAGGAGGTGCTGGTCTTACAGGTGGTCCTACTAACTGGGGGACTTCCGTGACAGTGTTTTCTAATGATATGTCCAGACCTATATCTGTAGAGTTTTTATCTACTTCTGATACAGATTTACCTTTTTCTCCCTCTAGCTTTGGAGATAGGTTTGGTCTTGGTTTACTAATAGGTTGAATTTGCCGGTCTAATGCTTCTGCTGCTGGAGGTTTTGGAGGAGTTGCCACTAATTGAACGTTATTATTATTGGTTTGGGTTTGATTTTTGAGTTTAGATCTTTCTTCTAATGATTTTGGTCTTGGTTTGCGTATTTCTAATATCTGCTGTTTTTTACCCTCGTTATTAGAAGTTGACTCTTGATTTTGAGAGTTACTTTTTTCTGTAACAGCAGACCTACTGGGAGAGTGGGGTAAGCTTTCTGCTGTTTTGCGGATTAGTTCTGCTTCTGGTTCTGTAATAGTACTACTGTGACTCTTTACAGATATGTTGAGTTGTTCACAAACTGCTAATATATCTTTGTTATCCAAATTCAATTCCTTTGATAATTCGTAAATTCTTACTTTTCCGTTGTTCATCCACTCTACCCTCTTTTTTACAAATCTATAGTTTTACATTGTCATAATGTTGATTTAACGACTACACTACAATCATACTAGCTTTAGGCTCAGTTTAGCTACTTAAAAGCTTTTTTTTTATTTTTACTGCTTTGAGTTTATGAACTTTTTAGCTACTGTCTTGATTAAGTTTATATTTTTAGTTAAAACCCATCACTATTTAGATTGGAGAAATGAGTATTTCAGAGTAGTTCCCTGAAAGTCTACTTGCTCCATTTATTAACTAGACTTGATCTTTTGGTGATAGGTTAAAATTTATACATATGAGTTTAAATTTTTAAGTAATTTTATTCATAAAAATTTGTTATTTTTTATACATATAATCTTTATGGTACTTAAGTCAAGGGTTTGACTTTATAGATATATTTATTTCAATCATAATTTAAGTTTCCTCAGACATTTATTGTCCTTGGAATCTCTATCTTAGCAGGATTTATAATTTTTCTGTGGTCTGAATGCTGTCTTAAGCTATTCAGCATTTAGTTTGAAAATGGGCATACTGTTTCACAAGAGGTTCAGCTATCTCAAATTAAAATGCACTATAGTTTAGTAACTTATAGGCATATATTAATTTAGACATGAAATATCTAACTGCTAGAGAAGATACACAAAATTAATTGTGGTATTTGATTTATTTAGTAATTTAGAGTTCGTTTATGGATAATGCAAATATTATTCTGTTCTACGAAATTTTCAGCGGTCATTTTGTGTATTTTTGGATGAAGAATCTTTCAATCTTTGCCATAATGCTTGATATATTTCTGGTGATACATAAGTTTTAAGTGAACGGCCTAATTTATTCTTTTTACGAGCAATTTGAAAACATTCTGTTTGTGGACAAATGTAGGCTGAACGTCCTTCTCCTTGATCTAATTTAATGGTAGAATATTTTTTAAGACGAATAACTCGCAAAAAATCTTCTTTAGGAGCAAGTTTTTTACAACTAACACACCGACGGTAATTTGGCTTCATTTTTACTTTTTCGTTAATTAAAATTTTACTCAATTAGTTGTTATTTTTTTTCAGAAGAAATTGGCAAATATTAACTAATATATTTATAGATATTTTTCTTAATGTTTTTACTTAAAAATTTTGATTCTCTGATGTTTCACATTTAAAATTATATCAAAAGTCAGTAGTTATACCAATTTTATGTGAGGTTGCACACCTAATGGTGTTAGGTATTGGGTGGCGCGGTGGCACGGAATTATGAAATTTATTAACTTGTCTATCTCGATTTACAGTCAACTGTAATTAAAATATTATTCTATGCAACTTAGAAATGAATTTGGTATTAGTAGTTAGTAGTTAGTAGTTAGTAGGGGATGCTAAACTCTTAAACGTTTAGTATTGCTAGAAATTTTATTATTCCCTATGACCTATTGGTCTCAATTTGATATTATGTGCAATTAGACGGATTTGATATCAGAATCATAAAAGTTATTTATTTTAATCTTCATTAAATCCCATTGATTAATTAAACATAATGACATTTTGCTGAAAATCTCTAATTTTGATATATGCCAAGAAATTATTGCATAAATTAATACTAAGAGGAGTTACTTTTATCAATCTAAAGTCAACAGTTTATCTGAATAAAAGCTTTTAATTATTTAATTCTATGATAGTAGATTAAATGAATTGTAATCATAGCGGTTTGCGGATAAGTTAATTATGAAAATTGGTACAAGACCAATTTTCATCAAGAATGTGATAGCACTCGAAGGAAAGGACTCGGATATATCAAAAGCTTAAAACTCAGACAACGCAAAATTTTTCGGTCTTTCGGTCTTTCCTTCTTCCTTGTGCTATACAAATAATCAAAGTGAAGTAAGAACTTTACCCATCATGTATCAAAGAGCTAAAAATCAAGCCTCATTCCCAGAAATGCTTAATACCAATTCCCATGCATTAATACTATACTTAGGTAACACTTCAGTTATTAAGTGATTAAAATAGGTAGAATAATTTTTTTGTTAATTTGAGTCAAGTTAATGTTAATTATTCTTATGTTTACTTCCCCTCCTGAGAGGGGGAGGGGCGAGGGGTGGGTTTACTTCCCCACTCCCCTACTATCCTGCTCAAGAAAATGTAGAAAAGTTTTTGAGAAATGGTATAAGACCTACCTTGGTGACTACTGACCACTATAAACACCCTAAGTATTTTTAACAAACAAACATCGATCGCCCCTAGTATAGCAAAATCTAGATAACTTCTTAATTAGCAATAGTTAACAACTTATACTAATTTTATGTGATGTTGCACAGAATTAGGTTTTAGGTTTTAGGTTTTATACCAATTTTATGTGAAGCTGCACAGAATTATAAAATTTACAGGACTTACGCACGGACACCAAATCGAGTGAGGGCGCAATTTGGCAGCTCTGCGGAACGCAAATGGCATTTGCTTGGCATAACTATCGTTAACGCCCCTACATATGCCGTTTTCCAGGTGAATTTGCGTAAGTCCTGATTTATTAACTTGTCTGTCTTCATCTACAGTCAACTCTGATTAAAATATTATTCTATGCAACTTAGAAATGAATTTGGTATTAAAGTTTGATTTTTTTTAATACCATACAAATCTATGAAGAAGTGCTTTTTGAACTGGCAAACCGAAATGATTTTAATTGTAAATAATTAACTGTATCTCTGAAATTATAATCCTTAATATTTAAGTTAATTCCACAGGATATTCAGCTTCATCAACTTCAGAATAATTATCTGGATCGTCAAAATCTGTACTCTCTAACTCTAATTCCTCAGTATCGTCAAAATCTGTACTCTCTAACTCTAATTCCTCAGTATCGTTTTCTTCTTGTTCAGCTAATGCTTGTTTAGCTTCTTCCTGTTCAGCTAATGCTTGTTCAGCTTCTTCTTGTTCAGCTAATGCTTGTCGATGAGAAACTTCCGCTGCAATTTTGCTATCTTCTTCAGCATGATCGTATTTATCAGTGTCCTTAATATCAATTTTCCAGCCAGTTAGGCGAGCGGCCAGACGCACATTTTGTCCTTCCTTACCTATAGCCAAACTAAGTTGATCCTCAGATACCAAAATATGGGCTCTCCTTTCCTCTGGATCAATTAAACGAACTTCGTCTACTCTAGCTGGACTAAGAGAATTGGAAATATAAGTTGCAGGATCTGGAGACCAGCGAATCACATCTATTTTTTCTCCCCTCAGTTCATTCACAACTACCTGAATTCTCGACCCCCTAGCGCCAATGCACGCTCCGACAGGATCTACATCTCTTTCTAGAGTATCAACTGCAATTTTAGTCCGAGGGCCAACATATCGGGATGGTGGATTTGCTTCCCTGGCTACTGCTACAATTCTGACTATCTCATCTTCAATTTCTGGGACTTCATTGGCAAATAAATAAACTACTAAACCAGCATCAGCTCTGGACACGAGTAATTGAGGCCCACGAGTTGAGCCTTCACATACTCGCTTGAGATAAACTTTGAATGTGGCATTAGCACGGTAGTTATCGTTGGGTAATTGTTCTCGCTTAGGTAGTTCAGCTTCTACTTCTGGTCTACCAAAACCACTACTTGCAGATAATATAATTGATTGTCTTTCAAATCTTAGGACTTTGGCTTGAAGAACTTCGCCTTCTAAATCTTGAAATTCTTCTTGAATCATCTTGCGCTGCTGGTCCCGTAGTTTTTGAGCTAATACTTGTTTGGTCTGGATAGCGGCCATGCGACCAAATTCATTTTGTTCTGGTGTGACGTCTAAGAATACGGTATCATTTAACTGGGCCTCTGGAGCTACTTCTATAACTTCTTGCAGAGCTATGTGGTGGTCTTGATTGGTTACTTCTTCAACTATGGTTTTAGTGGCCAACACCCGAAATCCTTCTTCTTCTACATCCAACTCTACTTCAAAGTTGTCAAAGTAATCATCTGTGAAATGAATTCCATCTAGACGTTGAGTGCGTCGGTAGCGTTCATATCCTTTTAATAGAGCTTCACGTAAAGCAGTTTGAACTGCCTGTTTTGGTAAATTGCGCTCTTTACTAATACCTTCGATCATATCTTTAAGCCCAGGCAAATTGACCATTGACATAATTTTTTATCCTCTATTTTTCTAAATTTTTGTGCTTCGAGGCGAGTGTTTTTCATCCTTGTGAGATTAGGATGTTAATAATTTAGGTATTCAAGTGAAGTATTTTTTGTTTTTTCGAGAGTTGAGACTTTGAGAATTGAAACAACAAGTAAAGAAGGAGGCCGAAGTTAATGTTTATTGTGAGATGGCACGGTAATTTTTTTAACTACAACCTTCTTCAAAGAAGTCTAAATCTGACAAGCAATCAAACAAGAAATTTAAGACCGTAATTAATATTTGTCCTTTGATATTTTCTAGTCTCTTTTAATTACTTTCCTTCCTGTAATTCAACAGTTATAATTAGAGAGCGTGGAATAGTTACTTGTCGTCCTTTTTGGTTAATGTAAATTGCTGTTTGATCGCGACCAACCAGTTGTCCCGTCCATTGATTTTTACCTTTATAGGGTTCGGAGGTATTAACAGTAACGCTAAACCCTTTAAAGGCAATAAAATCTCGGTCATTATCCAAAAATTTAGAAATACCAGGACTGGATATTTCTAGTAGATATGGTTCAGAAATGATATTTGCTGCGTCTAGTGGTTCTTCTATGGCATAGCTCATCCGTTCACAATCATCTAAACCTGTGTCTTGATGAAGGTTCCGAATGTCCAAACGCAGCACTGGAGGATGCTGATTTGTATGAAATACTGCTCCTACTAATTCCAATCCTAAGGACTCGGCAATAGGGGTAGCAAATTTGATGATTTGTGGTATTAATGGATGACTCATAGGACAAATGCAACAAAAAAAGTGGGCTTCACCCACTCCCTGTTAACAACTGTTAACATTAACTTAAATCCTTTACACCTTCTAAAAATCCAGACAATCCTAGACACGCTCTTCATCGGTGACTAAAAGCGATTTTCCGGCTCACCCGTCCATAAGTATACTGGCAAAGAAGGCTGATGTTCCGCTCAAACACATTGAGTTTAGGATTCCCTCTGGGGTTTTCATCCTTATGAAAAGTCGAGTGCAAAACACTCCATAATTGTTGCTAAAATCCTCTGGTCTTAGCAGACATAAGTGATAATAACACAAATTAATGGCGTAAAAACATGGAAATTTTGTAGATATAAGTCTTGGATAGTCTATGTTTTTTAGCTCTAGCAAGCAAAAGTTAAATTATCTCAATAGTCGCCCAGATTTCTGGAGACAAAAGACTATATTTAACTATATCTGACTATATTTGTTTACAATCTTTATTATAGAAGTTTAAATTGGGATAGGTTTTCCCTACTTATTAGTTCTATTAAACTGTTAGTAATTATTTATATCATATTTTTTATTGATCAGCAAGTTGATTTTTTCTCCGATTGCAATTAATTTTGTTATGCCGTTTCACTTTTAAGGATGTCACAAATAGTTTCAAAGTTATTATGTAAAATAATCCGTTGAAAGTATTGAAACGTCAAAGTTTTCTGTCTATTAAATCTTACTTTTAACTTTTAAATTTTGACTTTTGACTTCCGTGAAACGGTATTAGTTTATATTATTTTGGGGTTGATTAGCTTTAAGCTGTAGTTGTCTGGTTTGCTCTAAAATTTTTTCGATATCTTCGTCACTCATCCGCATCACATAGTTAATTTTTACTTCTTCAAGAAGGGCTGATACTAAGGATTGAAGTTCTTCTAATGTGTGTTCTTGTTGTAATTCTGTACTTAGTGCTTGACCGAAGTTTTGAACTAGCTGGTTAGATAATTTTGTTCCTACTGGATCTGCCATTGCTATTTTAATTGTTTCATAAGCATTTTGCGGTCCTTCGGTAGCAAGATTGGATAATTCTTTGATTAATCTTTCTGATAGTTGGTTTGCTAAGTTTTCTACTCCTGGTATTTGCTGAAATCTCTGAAAAGCTGGTGATTCTTCTACTATTTTTTCTACATTGTAACGGATTAAAGCTTCTATATCTGGTTGTAATTGAGGTATGACTTTACAAACAGTTACTTGTACTAATCTAGTAGCGATCGCTTCGATTTCATTAATGTTATTTAGATCGATATAAGTTTTTTGTTGAGAGGAAAATATTTGCTTTGCTAATTCTCCTGTTTTGACATCTTTTTGCACCTGATTAATTACTTGCATTATTACTACTTCTGTTAGTTCTTGAGCAATAGAAGCAAGAAAACCTCGGCTAGCTTGTGCCCTAATTGTTTCAAGGTTAATAATTTGAGCATCATTGAGGCGAATTGTTACAGGAATTATCCGTAAAATCTGTAGAAATGGTAATAGTAGAAAAATGTCATACCAACGCCATAAGGTTGCTTCTAGCCAATTTACGCTAGGATAACGGCGACTAATTAAGAATGTTCTGGCTAGAAATTCAATACCAAATATGATGATGAATGGGAAGTCAATTATGCCAAAATAATCAGCTAGTCCTCCACTTTCACCGATGCCACGATAATAGTTTTCAGCAATTAATGGTTGTATTTCTGTTTCAAACCATTTCAGTTCTTCAGTTAATTCATTTTGTGTTAAATATTGTTCACTCCAGAAGGTTGTAAATGATTCTTTGGCTGAATCTTCGGGATTAGGAATTCGGTCTCTAATCCGATTTTTTATTTTTTCTAAAGAGCCACTTTTGTTGGCAACTGCAAAAGGATTTTGATCGATCATTTCTGCACTAAGTTCTCGTAATTCTGCCAACTCTTCTTGTACTATTAAAGAATCAGTACCTTGAGGAATTGTCTTTTTCAAATCTTGAAGGTGAGTTAAATATTTTTCTGTATCTCTGTTAGGTTCAATTCCTTTTATTGGGTCATATATTTTTGTGAGCATTGGGATCTGCTCAAAATAAAAATCACGAAAGGTAATATAGGTCATGTTAAATAGCACTAGAATAAAATTTACTAGGACTAAAAGTGCCATGATTCTTTCAAATATTGAAACTTTGCGAGTTTTCCGACGGATATATTTTGTAGTTGCCATTGATGATTTATTTGTTTTTATATATTTTATATTTTTTCAGATTAGGTTAGGTTTGAAACTGTTCTATAATATTTAATTTTTTGATAAATATACCAATAGATAGATAGGTGAGGACTTATGCTGATAATCAGATCTAGACAGGGAGATGTTTTTCCTACTGTTCCCTGTTCCCTGCTATAACACTTTATTGGTAACTTTCTAAAAAAGGATAATCAAAATAATTTTTAATAAAAATGAGGCCCTAGAGCCTCACTATTCACTATTTGGCACAGATACAGATAGCGATATGTTTACTTTTTATAGCGCTTTTGACATAGATAGACTACAGTTAGTAAGGACAACTCAAAAGTATTTTTCTACTCCCTACTCCCTACTCCCTACACAAAAATAATTTTGTGGTCTACTTAAATGAAAAGCGCTGTAAGATATTCATATTTCAAAAATCCAAAAGCTTTTAAATGGTAACTCCTTCTTGACGAGCAGCATGAGCAACTGCACCTGCAACAGCAGTAGCTACCCTAGTATCAAAGACCGAAGGAATAATATTTTCTTTGTCTAGGTCTGAAGTTTTGACTAATGAGGCGATCGCTCTAGCAGCTTCTAAATACATTGTAGATGTGAGAGTAGTGGCCCGACAGTCTAAGGCACCGCGAAATATGCCGGGAAATGCCAAAACATTATTAATTTGATTTGGGTAATCACTGCGGCCTGTGGCCATGACTGCTACATCTCCTGTAACTAACTCTGGCTGTATTTCTGGAATAGGATTAGCCATAGCAAATACTATAGGGTCTTTAGCCATAGAACGGACCATTTCTGGGGTAACAACTCCTGGAGCACTTACACCTAAAAATACATCAGCGTCTACCAAAGCATCTGCTAGAGTACCTGAAGACTCAACAGCAAATTCTTGTTTTTCTGGGTTTAAACCTGCACGACCTTTTGATACTATACCTTTAGAGTCACATAAGCAAATTTTATTGGTCCCTGCTTTGCGTAACAAACGAGCGATCGCTATTCCTGCAGCACCAGCTCCATTAATTACAATACGAATATCTTCTATAGATTTTTTGACCAACTTTAAAGCATTAATCAATGCAGCTAAACTAACTATTGCAGTACCATGTTGGTCATCGTGAAATACTGGAATGTCTAATATTTGGCGTAGTTTGGCTTCTATTTCAAAACAACGGGGGGCAGCAATATCTTCTAAGTTTACTCCTCCAAATACAGGAGCAATATTTTTAACTGTTTCGATAATAGCATCAGTGTCTTGAGTAGCGAGACAGACCGGAAAAGCATCTACTCCAGCAAATTCTTTAAATAGCATTGCCTTACCTTCCATTACTGGTAAAGCTCCTCCTGGGCCTAGATTACCTAATCCTAAAACTGCACTACCATCTGTAACAATGGCTACTGTATTTTGTTTAATGGTGAGTTTATAGATTTGTTCGGGGTCTTCTGCAATTGCTTTGGATATTCTGCCTACTCCTGGGGTATAGGCCATTGATAGGTCAGATTGAGACTTTAGTGGTATTTTACCTTGAACTGCTATTTTACCACCACGATGTAAATTGAAGGTGCGGTCGTAGACATCGACTACTTTTATTTCTGTTAATGCTTTAACTGCTTGGACAATTTTCTCGGCGTGTTCGGTACTATAAGCATCAACTGTAATTTCTCTGAGTGTAATTTGGCGACTTTGCTCTAGTAAGTTAATGTGGCCTATATTGCCTCCTTCTGATGCGATGGCTTGGGTAACGCTGGCCAACATTCCGGTGCGGTTAGGAGTTTCGAGGCGAATTGTTAGACTAAATGAAGGATTAGGTGTTAGTTGTACCATTTTAGGTTTGTTCTAGGTTTTGATTTCTAGATTTTAGTATTATCGTAGTTAATGTTAAGTCTGATTTAGCATTTCTTGAGTTTAATCAGGATTTTCTTCATTTATGGTTTTATTACTCTTGAGTAATGGAGTAACTGAAACAATAAAATGTCAATAATTAACCTTCTCTACTAGATAATTAAGAGACTGATATAGTTAAGTAAATCTAAAAAAAAGAATAGGTAGTAGGTTGGAGGGAATACTGAATCATATACAACTATTAACCAGAAAAAAATCCTCTAACAATGTTGACTAAAATATAGTTATTCTCCAAAAGTAGGGAACAGGGAACAGGGAAGAATAAAAAAACGAGTATATATGAATATGATAACTGGCATATTCTATGCTTTCAAAAAATGCCTCAATTATCATAACTGATTCCTTATTTTTATATAAAATAGATAATTTTCAGGTTGCTACAAGTTATAAATTTATGAAGAATATTAGGATATGGAATTATGCAACTTGAAAAGATTTAGTGGGTGTTATTTTATCCAAAATACTCTTGAAATTTGCCGATTTTTGGGGGAGAGGAAAAATTTGAAATGGAAACTATGACTGTTTGATGTCAAAAGTATGTGAAGCTAGATTAATATTTCTTGGCTAATATATTCTTCAGTCATACTGACAAAAATCACTAAATTTTCTAGAGTTGGAAGCTGAATATTAGTTTCTGTCTTTAGAGAGGTGAAAAATAGTTGGGAAATTTTATGATTTTTGGGGAGAGGAAAAATTTGAAATGGAAACTATGACTGTTTGATGTCAAAAGTATGTGAAGCTAGATTAATATTTCTTGGCTAATATATTCTTCAGTCATACTGAAAAAAATCACTAAATTTTCTAGAGTTGGAAGCTGAATATTAGTTTCTATCTTTAGAGAGGTGAAAAGTAGTTGGAAAATTTTATGATTTTTGGGGAGC
>JAAHGF010000017.1:51534-227434 GCA_010672585.1 Okeania sp. SIO1I7
TTGGCTAATATATTCTTCAGTCATACTGAAAAAAATCACTAAATTTTCTAGAGTTGGAAGCTGAATATTAGTTTCTATCTTTAGAGAGGTGAAAAGTAGTTGGAAAATTTTATGATTTTTGGGGAGCTGGATATTAGTTTCTATCTCTAGAGAAGGGAGGTGAAAAATAGTTGGAAAACTTCCTGATTTTTGGGGAGAGGAAAAATTTGAAATGGAAACTATGACTGTTTGATGTCAAAAGAATCTGAAGCTAGATTAATATTTTTTGGCTAATATATTCTTCAGTCATACTGAAAAAAATCACTAAATTTTCTAGAGTTGGAAGCTGAATATTAGTTTCTATCTTTAGAGAGGTGAAAAGTAGTTGGAAAATTTTATGATTTTTGGGGAGCTGGATATTAGTTTCTATCTCTAGAGAAGGGAGGTGAAAAATAGTTGGAAAACTTCCTGATTTTTGGGGAGAGGAAAAATTTGAAATGGAAACTATGACTGTTTGATGTCAAAAGTATGTGAAGCTAGATTAATATTTCTTGGCTAATATATTCTACTAAGTCATACTGAAAAAAGTCACTAAATTATCTAGAGTTGGACGCTGAATATTAGTTTCTATCTTTGCCGTTTTTCCCTGTTCTCTAATATCCGAAAATTGTGTATCTTACTAATTTTAAAATTCCTATATTTATTTGCCGAATAATTAAGGTTTCAAGCCTCTCCTTTAAAGGATAAACAAGAAAAAAAAATGCCTTTGAATCAATCCTCTCCTTGAAAATAAGAGGTAATTATTAATTATTAATTATTAATTATTAATTGTTGATAGTATGTTTTTAAAACTCAGGCTAAAAAAAATTATCAAATTATCTATAGTAGGAAGCTTAATATTAGTTTGTATGTCTATAGATGTCAAAAAAGTTAGAAGTTTTTGTGGCTTTTTTGTGGCAAAAGTTGATGCTGAAATGTTTAATAACCGCTCACAAGTGGCGATCGCTCATCAAGATAATCAAACAACTTACAGTTTAGCTTTTGATTATAAGGGGGAACCTGAAGAGTTTGCTCTGATTTTACCAGTACCAGTTGTGCTAAAAAAGCAAGATGTAAGAGTTATTTCACCAAAACTTTTTCAACGCTTAGATGATTTTACTGCTCCTAGATTAGTTGTATATGATTTTTTTGATGGTAATGGTCCTAGAGGTGGTGCTAGAGGTGGGGGAGATTCAAATGTAGTTATACCCCGCCAAAATGTAACTGTTCTTGAAAATTTTACAGTGGGAGAATATGATATTGTTATTTTAAGTGCAACAGAGTCTAATTCTTTGGAAAGTTGGTTAAGGAAAAATCAGTATAAAATTCCTCGAGGTGCTGCTAAATATTTGCAACCTTATATTAATAAGAAACTTTTCTTTTTTGTGGTAAGGGTTAACTTAGAAGCACAAGAAAAACTAGGTTTTCAAAATTTAAGACCTCTTCAGTTTACTGTCAAGAATTATCCTCAGATTATGTTACCTTTTCAATTAGGAAAAATTAACTCAGAGGATACTCAGAATATCGTCGTTTATTTTTTGAGTAAAACTGGTCGTGCTGAAGTTAGTAATTATGAAAATGTGGTGATTCCTAGTAATTTTGATGTGCCACTAAATATAGAGTCAAAATTTGGCGAATTTTATCGAGAATTGTTGACTTCAACTATTCAAGCTACAAACAAAGAAATTGCAGTTATAGAATATGCTTGGGATACAGGTTTTTGTGACCCGTGTAATACAATACCGTTAGATTCTCAAGAGTTGAATGAGTTGGGTATGAATCACGAACAAGCATTTATCACTAGATTACATTTACAGTATACAAAGAATACTTATAATCAAGATTTAGAATTTACGATTACCTCCGATCAAACTCTCTATCAGGGAAGATATATCTTGTTACCACATTACTACAATGAAGGTAGAAACTATGAAGGTACTAACTATTTCGACGGCAAAGTTAAAGTTAAAAATCCTTCTGGTAAAGTTATTTCGGAGGTTGAACTAAAAACAATATTTGAAAAGTTTTAGATATCAAAAGTATCTAACTAGATGGAAAAATTAGTCTAGATTTTGATTCGATAAATCTATAGGAAAAATTTTACACATCATATACTGTGGTGAAAATTCTCTGGCTTCATCAACACAATCTCTAAATTTTTCCTCTTCATGATTTTGAGAATTAGTCCCCTCTGTTTCTTTCAATGGATTTACACAAATAGCAAGTTTTCCTACTCCTCCCATTAAAGACATTACTCGATTTTTGAGACTGTCAATATCTTGAATTAGTCGATCTGCTTCCAATATAGAAGGAGCGATAATAAAAAAAGTTTTGACTCCTAGAGAGTCGGGAGCAAAGCCAAAACTACACTCACCTAATAAGGATTGAGTGGAAAGACTTAAAGATTCATAGAAGAGATTAATTAGTGCTTGATAGAAAGATTCACTTAGGGAATGATCGTCAAAAGTTGGCTTAGATAACATAATTAATGTCCTCAAGTATGATTGTCAATAATTTTAACATTTCTTAAAATTATCTGTCGATCATTTTTTTATACTTATTATTAAAATCACAAAACTATCAGATAATTATTGCTAATCTCAATATTTAAAGTTAAATTTGGAGATTACACATCCAGAATCCATATAGATTTAAACACTACACTTATGCTACAGTTGAGATGCTGACTGCCAAGAAAAATTAATTGGATTAGATTAGTATCTGTGCCAAATTAATTTAACATTTAATCAAGGTATAAAATAACTAAATCTGGGAACAGAAAATATATCTGAATACTAAATCTAGTTATTATCCTCCTAATCACCTAAATTTCAATTTTTTTGAAAATCACCCTAGTCTGGCATATTTTGTATGAGTAGTAAATCTACAAATAATCTTACCTACCTACTTAAATATTCAGAACGAGTTTATCAGATATCAGTACTTTTTTCCACAACAGAAAGTTTTTATCTATAAAAGTTTAAAATCTTCAACATTAAATATAATGATTAACTCTACTCTTGAACAACTAAAAAGTAAATTTGACAAAGCTATAATTGCTGCTTTTGGTCAAGATTTAGCCAATACAGATCCAATGGTTGTTCCAGCTAGTAATCCCAAATTTGGAGATTATCAATGTAACATAGCAATGTCTTTGGCTAAGAAATTAAAGAATAAACCAAGAGCGATCGCTACTCAAATTATCGAAAAGCTCGATATTAATGATATGTGTCACCCTCCAGAAATTGCTGGACCAGGCTTTATAAATATTACCCTTAAACCAGAATATATAGAAGTTCATTTACAACAGATTATCAAAGATGAACGACTTAATATTTCCCCTACAAAAAATCCGCAGCGAGTTGTTATTGATTTTTCTAGTCCCAATATTGCGAAAGAAATGCACGTTGGACATTTACGTTCAACAATTATTGGAGATTCTTTGGCAAGGGTTCTAGAATTTCAGGGACATGATGTACTTAGGTTAAATCATGTGGGAGACTGGGGTACTCAGTTTGGAATGTTAATTACTTATTTACGAGAAGCTTTTCCGGAAGCTTTAAAAACTGCTGATGTTTTGGATATAGGAGATTTAGTTGCTTTTTATCGACAGGCAAAAAAAAGGTTTGATGAAGATGAAGATTTTAAGGAAAAATCGAGAGAAGAAGTAGTAAATTTGCAAGCTGGTGCTGAGGATAGTCGTTATGCTTGGCAACTTTTATGTAATCAATCTCGCCGGGAATTTCAGGTTATTTATGACTTACTTGATATTGAGTTAAATGAGCGTGGAGAATCTTTTTATAATTCTATGTTGCCTGGGGTTGTGGAAGAATTAAATAAGTTAAGTTTATTGGAAGAGAATGATGGTGCTCAATGTGTATTTTTGGAGGGATTTACTAATAAGGAAGGTGAGCGTTTACCGTTAATTGTACAAAAATCTGATGGTGGTTATAATTATGCAACTACTGATTTAGCTGCTTTATGTCATCGGATTGAAAAAGAGGGTGCAAAGCGATTAATTTACGTTACGGATGCTGGTCAAGCTAATCATTTTTCTCAAGTTTGGCAAGTGGCAAAACGTGCTGGTTGGATTCCAGAAAATGTGGAAGTTGTTCATGTTTCTTTTGGTTTGGTATTAGGAGAAGATGGGAAGAAGTTAAAGACTCGTTCTGGGGAAACTGTGAGATTAAAAGATTTATTAGATGAGGCTATAAATCGGGCGCGGAATGATTTGGAAAAGAGGCTGGAAGAGGAGAATCGTTCTGAGAGTGATGAGTTTATTCAAAAAGTATCTGAAGTTGTTGGTTTGAGTGCGGTTAAGTATGCAGATTTGAGTCAAAATAGGAATAGTAATTATGTTTTTAGTTTCGATAAAATGTTGGCTTTAAATGGGAATACTGCTCCTTATTTATTGTATGCTTATGTGCGGGTTAAAGGAATTGCTCGGAAGGGAGAAATTGAGTTTGAAAAATTAAGAGAGGATGGCAAAATTATCTTGAAAGATGAGCAAGAGTTGGTGTTAGGAAAACATCTATTGTTATTGAATGAAGTATTAGATATGGTAGCTGTTGAATTATTGCCTAATCGTCTTTGTGAATACTTATATGAATTGAGTGGAAAATTTAATCAATTTTTTGAGAATTGCCCAGTTTTAACCTCAGAAGAACCTTTGCGTACTTCTAGATTATTATTATGTGACTTGACCGCTAGAACTCTAAAGTTGGGATTATCTTTGCTCGGAATTTCTGTTTTAGAAAGAATGTAATTTATAGAACCCATTTAGTATCTTTGTAGGTGGTGCAGGTTTTTGACAAAGGAGTCATACCATTTCTCAAAAACTTTTCTACATTTTGTTGAATAGGGGAGTGGGGGAGTGGGGGAGTAGACCCACCCCTCGCCCCTCCCCCTCCCAGGAGGGGAAGCAAACATAAGAATAATTAGGGCTTGCTGATTAATGATCAAACCATTGACAAGTAAAGGTTTGAGTCTTCTTTGATTCCCAAGGGGTGCGCTGTTTTTAATCTAAAACCCTCAAAAAGTTAGCATAAAAGTCAAACTAAGGAAAGAAAAATTGAGGGACAAAACGCCCGCTCCTACCTCCTCGCTCCCGAACCATTTCTCCCCTCCTGGGAGGGTCCCGCGGGTGGGTTGTCTCCTGTCTCCTGTCTCCTGTCTCCTACCTCGACAAAAGACTTTCCATACGCAAACCCTAATTAACATTAACGCAAGTTGAAATTAGCATGCAAAGTGATTTTTCTTGTGTTAATTAGTTGACAACTGAAGTACTTCTCAAGTATAGCAACAGTTTTGGGAATTGGTATCAGGGGTCAGGAGTTAGGAGAGCGAGAAATAGAATAGGGAAAAAGGTGGAAATTTTCCCCCAGAAGAACCATCTCCCCATCTCCTAATATTTAAGTACATAAATAGACATCTCCAATCATCAAAAATAAAATCAATTATTGCACTTTTATTCATCAATTCTTTCCCCCGTCGTAGTAAAAATATAAATAGGGCTTGCTGATTAAATCTCAAAGTATTGACATATAAAGACAAGTGCCTTTTTGGGCTTGGAAAAAGTGCGCCTGTTTCAGTCTAAAACGCTCAAAAAGGAGCGTATTTTAGGCCTATAGTTGAGCAGAACAATCTTGGGACAAAACTTAGCTCCTGCCTCCTACCCCTACTAAAAGACTTTTTCAGCAAACCCTAAATAATTAACACGCTATTGGGGTGCTAATTATCAAAAAGGTCTAATTACTTAATGTGGGTTACAAGAACCTATTCCACTATTTTCAACAAACTTATTTATTTAAGTAAAATATGCTTGAAAAGCTTGATTTTTCGCTTTTAATTATCAAAATATTTAGGGTTTTTAGCAAAAATATTATTAGTGGGATAGGTTCAACTAAAATGTAAGCATTTCTTACGGAATTCTCCGCAAATAGCAATCAGATGCATGAACATATTCAAGCAATAACTGAGGTTAGGTTATAGCCAATTTCATTAATGAATTTTAATTCTCCTTGGTGGATAATTCCCTTCTAGTATGATAATGAGTTAATCACAAATAGCTAATAGCTAATAGCTGATGTATGACTGCTGTTTGCGCAGCATTCCGGAGGAAATACTTACACTAAAATTTATTGTCAAATACCAAAATACGTAGTGCTATAGCAGAAGGAAGAAGGTGTTTAATTATCTAGGGGAAAAGAAAAAATCTGGCGTTGTCTGAGTTTTAAGCTTTTGATATGTCCGCGCCCTTTGCTTCCACTGCTATACATCAAACTAGATACTACCTATCGGGCAACCTCTACATTTTTTAGTCAAGAATTATATGGACTAATGTGCTAAATTCGTCTTTCATTTTTATGGCTTACTTCTAATAGCTAAATGCTGAATACTTACTGTGATTTTCACCTCAATTTAATTGTTTTGTTTCTTCCTAAAGCTTGAGAACTTGATGTATTTAACAGAGAGTATTTTTGATTTTAAATTTAATTAGATATTATATCCGGACTTACACACCACAAAAGCTGAAACAATTTTCAAATCTCATACCAATCCTGCTTGAGTAAACTTATACTCAAAAAAATCAAAGTAAAAAGCGGTGTATAGAATTTGAGGAGATAAGGTAACTACCCTGATTAGGAATTGCTATGAAATTCTAGGAATTACTTAAGTATTGAAGTTGGACTTAAGTATAGCATTATTTTTGGTAATTGGTATAACTACTTTGAATTTTTGCCTCAATACTCAATTTTTTCTAGCTAATTAACTCCTCGCTATGAAAACTTCACCATAACTTCACAAATTTCGGTAAAACTTCTGATATTCTACTTATAATGTGTATTATAATTACAGGTAAATACAATTTTATGCTCTACCAAAAAATTATGATACTAGGTTAATAATTTTAATATTCTCTTGGTTGAAAATTTCATTATTAACTGAATTGATTAATTTAACCTCCTGCAATTGGGAAAACAGTCAGGAATCCAAGTATTATACCAAATTTCAAAAAGATAGTTACAGTAGAATGAGTACAAAACTGTTAATAAACTTGCTCAGATGACAGGAAGCAAATGTAGAAATGGCTGTCTGTCGAAACACAATTATCTAGTTGACAGAACTCTGTTAAGTAAATGATAGAGGCATTTTAGTCTTATATTAAGAGAAATAGTATGAATCCATGGCTCCTAACTACTGACTACTAGCAACCCTATACTTTGTAGCAATATTTTTTGAAACTGGTATTAAATAACCCAATTCATGGGTGCTAAATCTACACTTCAATTAAGTTCGGTAACTATACATTAGCTTCACTATATAATCATGATAAAAAAAACTGTATTAATAGTAGATGACTGCGCAATTGTCAGAAAACTAGGTTCACACATTCTTGCCAAAATGGGATTAAATATTATACTGGCAAGTAATGGTTTAGAAGCACTAGAAAAAATCAAACTAGAAAGTCCTGATTTAGTGCTTTTAGACATTATTATGCCAAAAATGAATGGCTATTCAGTTTGTCGTCAAATTAAATCAGAGCCTACAATAATGAATATACCTGTAATTTTTTGCTCTAGTAAAAATGAAGAAGTTGATGTATATTGGGCAATGAAACAAGGGGCTAATGGTTATATTAGCAAACCTGTAAAAAAATATGAGTTAATGGCAATAATGGCTAGGTTTAATATCATTGCAAATGTCAAGAACAAATATAGCTATAGCGACCAGTTTATTTATAAGCAAGGTTGTGTGAGAATTTTATCCCCAGAAATAGAATCTAAGTCTAATTCTTATAAATTTTGTACCACTTAGATTTGCCGATAAATTGCTCAAAATATTGACAGTTAATCAATTAAGCAGAGATTACTTCAACATTTAGATTTAAAATATTAACAGTGAATTAAATGCTTGAGGGAATAGGAAACAAAGGAAGATAATTGGAGAGTTTTTATTGTTGAAAAAATGAACGTAGGGAGCGACTCAAGATGAACTTTTCAAGCCTAGATAAGTTATACACAGCAATTAGCACCTTAGCTATAAGCTTTTTCACCTTTCTAGATCGGGGTTGTTGGAGTAACTTGGTCGATATACAGCAATCTTATTTGAGTTGTGAGATATTGTAGATTTTAGGGAATTAGGGAATAGGGAATGAGAAACACTTAAGCAATTAAATTATCACAAATAATTGAGGATTTTTATATATAGTCTTTTTCAGTTCAATGAGAGATCAAACTTAGGGTTTTAGACAATAATAATTTACCCGCCTAACTGCACGATATATTCGATAAAACTTACTGTCAATTCAGTTATCAATTATTCGTACCTTTCTTCTAAAATAGGGAGGGTTGAAGTGTCGGATTTTCTTTTCTATCTCCTTAAAAGGGGAGGCTTAATAGCAATTTTAAAAAAGAATACTATACTTAAGTTGTACTTCAATTATTAAGTAATTAACACAGACTGAATAACTTTTTTGATAATTATTAGCTAGTTATTGTTAATTATGCTTATTTTTACCGCAAAATTGTGGGTATGTTCCTCCCCTTTTAAGGGGATAATAAAGAACAATTTTCATCTCTTTGTCAATCCTCTTCTTTCAAGGAGAGGTAATTATTCATTATTCATTATTCATTATTAATTGTTGAATTCTCCCCTACTCCCCCGCAATGCGAAAATGTAGCAAACATTTATCAAATTGGTATAAGACCTTATTTTTTGTATAGCAATGCGCGCTCAGGTATTTACAACTTAGAGCTATTAAGTGCAGTAAGCGAAAAGATATACAAAAATAATGTGTAAATATGCCAGAGTGCATTGCTATAAATTCAGCTATAAGTATTCAGCATTTCCGTTTGTCATGCTACGCAAACAGATGCATGAACTTACAGGACTATTAAGGTTAGCTAGTGACCTTTTTCTTTTCTGCGGAATGCTTACCTTTTTTTAGCAAAAGACACTTAAATGTACATTTTGAGAAATTAGTTCTAAAAGAAATAAACCTACTACAGAATTTCCTTGTTTATCTAGAGGAGGACTATAACAAACAATTATTCCTGCACTAGGAACTATTCCCAAAACAATTCCACTTACACTAGACTTAATTGGAATTCCTATTTTTACAGCATAACAACTTGATGCTTCATACAAACCACAAGTAGTCATTAGTGCTTTAACTGTACAACAGTGTTTTTTCCATTCAGAATTAGGATATTTTACTAACAACATTCCTAGATTAGCTAAATCAAAGATTGTGCCAGATAAACAACAGATTTGATTATAAGTATCTAGAGCAATTTTCGAGTCTTGAATATAACCCGCTTCTACCAATTTTTCAGCTATAGCTTGATTATTCTGATTAGGTAAAGACCTAACAGAAGCTAACATATTTGTATCTAAAAATAATTGACATTTTCCATACTCGTTCAGCCAAGAACAAAAATTTTCACAGCGCTCTTGAGAAGTACTTCCTGGTAGTAACGATGATAAAGCGATCGCTCCACTATTAATCATTGGATTTCTTGGCCATCCACCATCAATTTCCAGTTGTTCTAAAGAATTGAAAGGCTTTTCTGAAGGTTCTATTCCTACTCTTTTAAATACAAAATCACTGCCAAATTCACATAATAAATACAACAGCAAAAAAGGTTTAATTGTACTCATTAGAGGCAATTTTATTTCTACATTACCTAATGAGATAATCTGATTTTCAATACTTTGTAAAACTATGGCAAAATCATTAGGGTTTGCTTCAGCAAGTGAAGGAATATAAGTAGGTAAATCACCTAGTTTTGTTTGAGTTAATGCTGTTTCTACCCAAGCTGCTAATTTTTGTTTGTCAATGGCTAACATTATTAAATTATGACCGGGTTTTATTATTGTTATATTTTTATTTTGGGTGCATCTCAATATTTGCAAAAATACTTTTTTCTTATCTATTCCCTGTTGCTTGTTGCCTTTCGGTTCTGTTGCCTAAAAGCGATAAAATTTTGGCTTTGTTCAAAATTGAAATGCACCCTTTATTTTGGGTTTAATTACCGAATAATTAAGGTTTAAAGCCTCTCCTTTAAAGAAAAAAAAAGAACAAAAATTCCTTTTATTCAATCCTCTTCTTTTCAAGGAGAGGTAATTGTTAATGATTAATTGTTGAACCGCTGTCTACACTGTGTTTGCAATTGGTTGGGGTTTGTAGACAGGAAGTGGCGTGTAGAAGACTATCCCTATACATTTTTCCTTCTTGCTTCTTACTTCTTCCTTCTTACCGAATAATTAATAATTAATAATTGAATAACTCTGGTTTAAAGCCTCCCCTTTTAAGGGTAAAAAAGCGGTCGATATTCGGAGCTTCCCGAAGGGTGGGATGGATGGGTTTCCTAAGCATATCCAATCGCCCAAAAGAAGAAATAATATTTCCTTATGTTCAATTCCTTAACGGTTTTAACCAGAGGTAATTATCAATTATCCATTATCCATTATCAATTAATGAATTCTTCCTTCTTTAATTAGAACAGATTTTAATTATAATAATAGTTAAGTAAAAAATATATATAACTGATGAAAAAGGTCATTGTTATTACAGGGATTAGCCGTGGTTTAGGTAAAGCTATGACTGATGAATTTATTAGGTTAGGTCATACTATTATCGGTTGTGCTCGTTCTGCATCTGCTGTTGATAAATTAACTACTAAATATAGTAATCCACATCAGTTTACTTGTGTGAATGTAGCAGATGAAAAATCTGTGCGAGAGTGGGCAACTAAAACATTAGGTAATTATTCACCGCCAGATTTTATTAATAAATAATGCCGCTATAATTAATCAACCAGGGTCTGTTTGGGAAGTTGATAGTGAGGAATTTTCACAATTAATTGATATTAATATTAAGGGTGTGGCAAATGTGATGCGTCATTTTCTCCCTGCTATGATTTCTAGAAAGAGTGGAATAATTGTTAATTTTAGTTCTGGGTGGGGACGTTCTAGTTCTCCACAAATGGGACCTTATTGTGCTTCAAAATGGGCAATTGAGGGTTTGACCCGTACTTTAGCCCAAGAGTTACCGTCAGGAATGGCCGCTATTCCTTTGAACCCTGGAGTTATTCATACTGAGATGTTAAACATTTGTTTTGGGGAGGCAGCAAAGTCCTGTACTCCTGTGCATTCTTGGGTAAAGAAAGCTGTTCCTTTTTTGTTGAAGCTCAAATCTAGTGATAATGGAATGCCTTTAACTGTGTCTTAAGTCTGATATTTCTAGAAAGTGACGTAGAGTTATTTCTGTACCTGAATTTTCTATAATTAATTAGCAGCTTCGTTTTTCTCAACTTAGATTAAACATGAGGAAATCTAAGTTTTTTTTCAGACTTTTCAGCCTTCTGCCTTTTTCCTTCTTACTTCTTCCTTCTTACTTCTTAAATTAAATGCGGATGAAGGGACTTGAACCCCCACTTCCGAAGAAACTAGAACCTAAATCTAGCGCGTCTACCAATTCCGCCACATCCGCATAATTTTAATATAACACACAAATCAGAAATTTTTACAATGACTGACAATTTTTTATTATAGAACCCAAATGGGTTCTTTTCTTGAAATACAAAGGCTGACAGAAAGCCGTTTTCACCCAGCCTAACAACTATAAGGGTTGCTGGAAACTGAAAAATTATGAACTTAGGACTATAAAAGCCTGTCGCAACTTATTACTCTATTAACTTGTTCTCTGTCAATAGCCATAAAAACTTTAAGCATTTCTGCTTGTCTAAAATTTATCGTTTTGAGATTATTCACTAATGCCAAAAATGTAAATATTCTGGGTGATATTAACGTAAATACTTGCTTGTAGCTTGATTCAATCCAGAATATTTTACTTTTAAACACAATATTGGCACAATACTTTATGTACAAACTATGATACCAAATGCCTGAAATAACGCAAGTGCGTGAAATATTTTGTAATAATTTGGGGAAAATCGGAACTTGTTTGATTAAAATAAATAATTTTAATTACTGAGGTGATAAGTTCAATCTATAGTTTTCCCGAATTGTCTAATTTTGAGGGGTGAAACTACTTTTGGATGATTGGCGATCGCCTGACTGACAAAAAAGAGAAAATTTAAAGATACACTTAGGGGTTCTATAAAGGAGGGAACAGGGAACAGTGGAAAAAGCATTTCTGGCGTCTGTGGTTCATTATCAATCTCTGTCCTAAGCAACTCTTTCCTTGCTATAACTTTTTTTTCTCCCGCAAAATATAAGCCTTCATATAACCTTTGCCCTTAATATCAATCAATCCCCGCTCCGCAAATAAAAATTTGTGCTGTAAAATCTGATAGGTATCTTCTGTCACTTGGATAACACCTGGTATACCATGAGACTCCATACGACTAGCAATATTCACAGTATCACCCCATAAATCGTATATAAATTTTTTACGTCCAATAACACCAGCGACGACTGGGCCAGTATTTATACCAATACGAATATTAAAGTTTTGTTCCTGTTGATCAGCAAAATGGGCTACTTCCTGCAACATATCTATAGCCATTAGAGCGATCGCCTCAGCATGATTTTCCATTGGTTCTGGCAACCCACCCACAACCATATAAGCATCTCCAATAGTTTTAATTTTCTCCAAACCATATTTTTCTGCTAGTAAATCAAACCTGGAAAAAATCTCATTTAACCAATAAACTAATCTTTGAGGAGTTGCACGACCTGCTAACTCAGTAAACCCTACTAAATCTGCAAATAAAACTGTAACTTCTGCAAATCCTTCTGCAATTGTACTATCACCTTCTTTCAATCTATCAGCAATAGGTTTCGGCAGAATATTTAACAACAATTTTTCTGACTTTTCCTGTTCTAGAAGCAAAGCTGTTTCTGCTTTTTTACGTTCAGTTATATCACGACAAAGAGCCAAGATTAATTTGCCATTGCCTGCTTTTAATAAACCTAAACGTATCTCTACTGGAAAAGTTGTACGATTTTTGCGACGATGAATTCCCTCTATAGTAATTGGTCTGCCAATAATCAAATTTTTCCATTTTTTAGGAAACCCTTGAGAGGCAAAATTTTCTTCAATATCTTCTACATATAAATTCAATAGTTCTTGACGAGAATATCCCAAACTTTTACAGGTACTTTGATTTACATCAATAATTTTTCCTTCTAAATCGTGAATAATAAAAGCATCTGCTGCTTGTTCCATTACTGCTCTAAATCTTTCCTCACTTTCTCGTAATGCTGCCTCTGCTAATTTTCGCTCAGTAATATCTCTTAAAGCTGCCACTCCATTTTGATTACCTCTGTATAAAAAAACCTTAGACTCAACTTCCAAAGGAAAAGTTGAACCATCTTTTCTAACCCCAATTACTTCATAGGCTTTTTCTGAACCAGAAGTCATTTTTTCAACTACTAAGTCATGGTATTCTGGAGCGATTAATTCCCATCCACTCATACCCACTATTTCTGATAATTCATATCCAAACATATTAGCAGCAGCGATATTTGTATCCATAATTTTTTCTTGTTCATGGATAATAATTCCTTCAAAGGTAGCTCTCGATAAACTCCGAAATCTTTGCTCATTTTCCTTGAGTTTTATTTCTGATTCCTTTCTATCTGTAATATCTCTAAAAGTTCCTGTGTAAAAAGTTTTTTGATTAAATTTTGCTTCTCTAACTGCAATTTCCATCGGAAATAAGGAACCATCTGCACGGATACCAACTAATTCATAAAGGTTTCCACTATAAGCAATTTTAGATATCATTAATTCTATATATTTGATTTGTTTATTAATTTTTTTTTGTGGCTCCGACTCTGTTTGACTATCTACTAAATTCTCCTCTAGTAAATGCAAAAAGCTAGGAAAGGGAAATTGCCAATTTTCCGGTTGAATATCTTGTAAATCAAATACATAAAAATAATCTATAAATTCCTGAGTAGAATAGCCAATAAAGTTGGGATTCACCCATAGTTTTAATGATTCTCCTATTAATTCTTCTGGTGCCATTAATAAATAATCGGCATCCATTTTTTCCAGAGTTAATGGATTAATAGTAAAGTCAAATATTTGATAAATAGGCTTCCCTACTAAATCTTGATTTTTGTAGGCAAAAATTTTCTCACCACTAGGATTTATACTAATAATTTCTAGCTCTGGTTTAGTAAAAGTAATAATTGCATCTGTAGCCACTTTAATAATGGCATCATTTCTCGCAGTAACTTCCTCCAAAGCATCCATTACCTGATTGTAGCGCTCGGCAATTTGACCTACTTCTGTAAAAGGTTCTACAGGTACTCTCAAACTTAAATCTTGTGTACGAGCTTGAGAATCCATTACCCTAAATAAGTCTAATATTTCTGTTTTCGCTTGATGCTCCGAAACATTTAAACCGATATTTTCATCCGCTTCTGAAACTCGGAATAAATAAAGTTTATTTGCAATGAATAAAATTGGATATACCAAACAAAACCCTAATAGAAAAGCTGCCAAAATTCCTAATAGCTGAACTGTCAATTGTTGACTAAAACTAAGACCAGTATCTAAAACCTCTGCCTTTCCAAAAAAAGCTACTGCTAATGTTCCCCAAATACCTGCACCAAGGTGAACTGGAATAGCTCCAACAGCATCATCGACACGAATTTTTTCTAAAGCTTGCTCTACCAACATAGTGACTATGGCAGCAATAATACCAATCAAAATAGCAGAAAAAGCTGTAACAGCATGACAAGCTGCTGTAATGCCAACTAAACCAGAAAGAGTGCCATTAATTAGTCCCTCAACACTGGGTATTCCCCTGATATACCAAGTAATACCAAGAGTAATAATCATTCCTGCTGCACTAGCAAGAATAGTATTGACAATAATACCTGCTACTTGTTCGTTTAATGCCAAGGTACTTCCACCATTAAACCCAAACCAACCAAACCAAATCAGCATTGCCCCCAAAACTGATAGGGGTAAATTAGAACCATGAATTTTTTCTGGTGGACGACCAGGAGGAAATCTACCTGTTCGAGGACCAATAACTAATAAAGTTGCCAGAGACACCCACCCACCAATACTATGGACAACACTCGAACCTGCAAAGTCAACAAAACCATTATGTCCAAGCCAACCTGTTAATATACCAATATCAGCTCCATTCCAAACCCAATGACCAAATATGGGATAGACCAAACCTGAAACTAGGGAGGCGACAAATAGATAGGAGGAATACTTCATCCGTTCAGCTACTGCACCAGAAACGATAGTCGTAGCTGTACCACAGAACATTACTTGAAATAAAAAGAAGGCCGCGTCAAAAGCTTGTAGATCGGTTGCCAGGAAAAATTTACTATGGCCAATTATTCCAGAAGATGAAGCCCCAAACATGAAGGCAAATCCAAAACTCCAAAAACAGGTAACTGAAATACCAAAATCAGTTAAGTTTTTAATTGCAACGTTAATGCTATTTTTTGACCTGGTGAGTCCTGACTCTAAACACATAAATCCAGGCTGCATGATAAATACTAACCCAGAGCAAAGTAATATCCACAAAATATCAATAGCTTCGTAGGTAGGTTGAGGTGGGGAAGTTGATATCTTTTTCAGTCTGGGTTGATTTTTTCTAGGAATAACAGTTTGAGTATTATGGAAATTTTGGGGTTCTATAAACTGAAATTCTGGGGATATATCAAAGCAAGAATTTTCTAAGTCTAAATTATAAGTTTGCTGTATTGTACCTTCTTTTATCTGATTTGATAATTGATTATTTTGTATATATTTATCTATTAGTGACCCATGTAAAATAGTTAATGCTAGGGTCAGCAAGAATAAAATAATCCCTAAAATGGATTTTCGATGCATGGCTTCGGTTCTTAGACTTTTATTTTGTTGGTTTTGAAGAGGAAGCCTTGGGGTTAATGGCTATTTAATGTAGCAAATATTTGAGGTTTGGCAAAGCAAAATATTTGAAATCTATAAATATATAAATTTGTGGATAATTTTTCACTTGATTCAACTTAATTCTCAAGTGAATTACATCTATAATTTTTAAGAAGATAGAATTCTTGGTATGAGAGTTAGTTGGTTGGTATAATTGCTATTTTCCAGTATGGTTTATTATATTTTTATATCAGCATATCATATTTTTTGCCTAAAATAGTATTTACATTTGATATATGAATAGAAAATTAGATGTTTGAAGTAATAGGAAATAGAGGGAGATAATACGCGAATTTTTGCTAGAATAAAAAAATTTTTATCCAATAATTAAGACTTAAAGCTTCTAGGCATCAAGGAAAAACAGAAAAAAATCATTTTATTAGTTAATCCTATCCGTTTTCACTCTCGAGGTAATTATTAATTATTAATTATTAATTATTAATTATTAATTATTAATTATTAATTGTTGAACTACCTACTTAATAAATTCATAGATAAAACAAAGCAATCAGCAATTTTTACTTTTTCGCCGATCGCTTTATATAAAGTTGACATATTTTTGATAAATTATGGTTAGATAGCCAGTCTATTCCAAGAAAGCAAAAGTTTAAGTCTTTTACTTCTGACTGAAAGCTTCCCAAGTCTTTCTATCTACTACCCCATTAACCTTAATTCCCTTATATTTTTGAAATGCTTTAACTGCTCCTGTGGTTTTTTTGCCAAAGACCCCATCAATTGGACCTGGATTAAAACCCATTGTTTCTAGACGCATTTGTAAAGTTTTAACTTTAGACCCCTTGTCTCCTTTTGCTAATATCTTTTCTATTTGGATGGGTGGGTTTTGCTTTGAGATTGATGGTTTTTCTCTTTGAGTTTGTGGACGAGAGGCAAATGAAGGTTTAGCCAGAGATGTCCAAGTAGCTTCATTAACTATACCTGTTACACTTAAGCCTACAGACTTTTGAAAAGCTTTTACTGCTTCTCTGGTGCGAGTACCAAACACACTATCTACAGCTCCAGGGTCAAAACCTCTAGCTTGCAAACGTCTTTGTACTGCCCAGACTTCTGCACCTCGAGAACCCTGTGATATATTCTTTTGATTTTTCTGTTTTTGAGGTACACCGGAATAGAATGGTTTGGAGAATAGTTCACGTTGAGCAGGTTTACCTAAAAATCTGATATTTCCACCAATAAAGGGTATCCGAAAGTTGTGATTTTTCTGTCTTTGCCACAGTTGAATTTTGTTAGTATCTTTTTCTCCAGCAGTGGAAGTCTCTAAATTAGACTTGCGAGTTAAATCTTCTTCTTTTTCTGTTACTAAAGATTCTGTAGATTCTGTTTTGTTGGAGGCAACAGCTTTGCCTTGAGTAAAGGTAAACAAGGCTACTAAACTTAATAGAGTAGTAATAGTACGCATACGCATAATAATAAATATTATTGTGGTGATTACTTATTTTTGCTGAAAAATCTAGGCTCTCTCTTCAATAACTTTGCTGATGTTTGCAGTTCTAGTTTTAGCTGAAATTGAGCGGGACTAAAAATTTAATCATCTGTATAATTAATATTAACATCTTTGTAGGAAGAAGGAAGAGGGAAGAAGGCATTTAGTTACAGCAGATGCGGTCTCATAAAAAGTACAGATATTAACAATTAAACATTCCCAGCGCCGACATATTGTCCGGAACGGGTGTGCCTCACCAGAAAATTTGGGTAGTTACGCCTCCTCTTTTAAGAGGATAAAAAGCGGTCGTTAGCCCAGCTTCCCGTAGGGTGGGATGGATGGGTTTCCTAACCATATCCAATTGACCAAGAGAAAAGAAGATTCCGTATTTTCTTGCCTCCTTATTCCAGAGGTACTGATAACTGATAACTGATAACTGAAATGACCTCTGATAGAATCAGGTATATCTACCAGAGAAGGAAAAACCTGGCGTTTTCTGAGTTTTAAGCTGTAGCAAGAAGAGGGAAAAAGACATTTAGTTATCTACCAGAGAAGGAAAAATCTGACGTTCTTCCATCTTCCATCTTCCTTCTGCTATAGATTGGGATGTATCTCACTATTTACCGAATAATTAATAATTAATAATTAAATAATTCTGGTTTAAAGCGTCCCCTTTTAAGGGGAAAAAAGCGGTCGAGAGATGGCGAGGTCTCCTCGCCATATCCAATCGACCAAGAGAAGAAATAATACTTCCTTATATTCAATTCCGTAACGGTTAAAACCCGAGGTAATTATCAATTATCCATTATCCATTATCCATTAATGAAAAAAATACTTTTTTCCTATTCCCTGTTCCCTGTTCCCTAAAAGCGATAAATTTTTTTGCTTTCTTCAAAACTGAGATGCACCCAATAATTTTAACTTTAATTCCTTGTTTTAAATTTGCTTTCCCTCAAGCAACAAGAGCTAATTTAAGAGAATAGATGTCACTATATTTATTTTGAATGTAACGAATAAAAGGGTCAATACTTAAAGGTTTACCTATTACTCTATCAATTAGTTCATTAGCAGTATATTTGCGACCATGTTGATAAATATTATGCTTTAACCATTGATGTAAAAGAGTAAAATTACCTTGTTCAATAGCAACAGTAATTTCTGGATTAGATTTCACTGCAGTTTCATAAATTTGAGCAGCAATTAAATTACCTAAAGTATAGCCTTGAAACATTCCCCCAATCATTTCACCATACCAATGCACATCTTGCATTACTCCCTCACTATCATTAGCGGGAACTATACCTAAATCTTTTCTGTAGCGTTCATTCCAGGCTTCAGGAAGGTCACAAACAGCTAACTTCCCTTCTAACATGGCCAATTCTAGATCGAATCGAATCATTACATGAAGATTGTAGGTTACTTCGTCAGCATCAGTACGAATGGGTGACTTAACAACCTTATTCACAGCCTGATAAAATTCTGAAACAGAAACACAACTAAGTTGTTTAAGAAAAATACCCTGTAGTTGGGGATAAAAACATTCCCAAAAGCCTCGACTACGTCCCACCATATTTTCCCATAATCGAGATTGACTTTCATGGATACCGCTGGAAGTTCCTTCCGCAAGGGGTGTTCCCTCTAATTCCAGAGCAATACCTTGTTCATAGAGAGCATGACCTACTTCGTGGACTGTACTAAATAGAGCTTCGGTACAGTTATTTTCATACACGCGAGTGGTAATACGAACATCGCCAATGGAAAAGCTAGAAGTAAAGGGGTGGGGTGTTTCGTCTTGTCTACCTCTTTGAAAGTCGAACCCAATACGTTCTATAACAGTACGTCCAAATTTGAGTTGTTGTTCTTTTGGGTAATATTGGTGGAGGTACAAATCATCAACAGGTGGGCCGGAGGTAATGGCTTCAACTATGGGCAATAATTTTTGGCGTAGTTCGCGAAAGAGAGGGCGAAGTATGGATACTGTTATGCCTTCGTCTACAAAGTCAATGAGAGGATCGGCAATATGTTTGTGGGGGAAAAAGTAGGCTAGTTCTTGACTTAGGTCTAATGTTTTTTCTAAATATGGTTGTACTAGGGAAAAGTTTTTGAGAGATTTGGCTTTGACCCATGCTTCGTAGGCGGTAGCTTGATGTTGGCAAAATTTGGCCATAAATTCTGAAGGGACTCGGATGGCGCGCTCGTAGTCTCGGCGAGTAACACGGATCAAGCTAGCTTCGGTGGAGTCGTAGGGGAGGTTTTGTTCGTAAGGTCGGAGGTCTTCGAGGAGTTGACCTATGGATGGGTTAGTAAATTTTTCATGGGCAAGTTCTTTGAGGGTGGCTATTTGTCGTCCTCTGGCAGAAGTTCCTCCGGTAGGCATATAGGTGGTTTGGTCCCAGTTTAGTACGGAGGCGGCGTCTTCTAGGTCTCGTATTTGGATGAGACTGTTTTTGAGTTCTAGATATTTTGGTTCACAAGGACTGAGGGTTGACATAATGACTAGATGATGTTATTAATCTAACGTTTATTTAATCTTTTTGCTTATTTGGTGGGGTATTATATTTAGTCAATAATAAGGAGTATCGTAGTTAATTCTACTTAAGTATATGCAAATTTTGGCTATTGTTCTATGTTTGATATAGTGAGGCTGTGAGTTTTATAGTGCTAGGCGCTAGGGAACAGGGATTAAAGAAGTCAGAAGTCAAAAGTCAGAAGTCAGAAGTTAACCCACCCCCGCCCCTCCCTACCCACCCCTCGCCCCTCCCAGGAGGGGAAGTAGGGTATTTGAGCAACTCTCCAGAAATATTTCGCCTTAAAAGGTGGGGTGGCACGACCCATATTATTTTGATCAAATAGAAATTTAGTGTGAGAAAGGCTATATCTGAGAAGGGAAGGAGAGAGAAATATTATTTTTTCTTGATGAGTTTGGGGTGAATTTTTTCTGTGGCGATCGCTTGTTATCTATAATTTACTGAATAATTAAGGCTTAGAGGTTATCTGAGAAGTCCAATATGCTACATCTAAGCCCCCTAAATCCCCCAAAATTGGGGGACTTTTAGAAGCAAATTTACTCTTGTCCCCCCAATTTTGGGGGGCTAGGGGGGCAAATTTCAGTTATCAGTTATCAGTTATCAGTTATCAGTCAAATAATTTTGGTCTGTTAATTTGATTGGATTTTTTATCTTTTTCTTTTAGGTTTAATTCCCCGCCGTCTACAGGATGTTTATAATTGATTGGAGTTTGAGTCTCCATCCATTTTTTCTTCTTTGCTTCTTTCTTCTTCAACTGTCTGAGAAAGTAAGGTTTTTATCTGAGGATTTTCTAATAATTTTTCTGCATCTGCTAATAGTTTATCGCCCCAAAGTTCTTTTTTGAGCCGTTGCAAGTTTCCCCAACTTTTGTCTAATTTTAATACTGTTTCTGCCATTGTTAAACCTGCTGAATTTTCACCTTTTTTGTATAGTGCTACTCCTATTGCTAATGGAGGTTCTACAAATTGGTTATTTATTTTAATGGCAGCTTCCCAGTTTTTTATAGCTTCATCTATCTTTCCCATTTCATATTTAATTAAACCAAGGTTACTAATAAAGTATTCACGGTTCGGTTTAATTTCTAGAGCTTTTTCATAAGCAGCTATTGCTTGCTGATACAATTTTAATTTTAAAAAGGTATTACCTTTACCAGACCAAGCATAATGATAATCTGGTTTAATTTCTAGAGCTTTTTCATAAGCAGCTATTGCTTGCTGATACAATTTTAATTGTAAAAAGGTATTACCTTTACAAGACCAAGCATAATGATAATCTGGTTTAATTTCTAGAGCTTTTTCAAAAGTAGTGATCGCCTGTTCATATCTTTCTAAACAAAACAGTGCAATGCCTTTATTCTTCCAAGCATAATGATAATCTGGTTTAATTTCTAAAGCTTTTTCATAAGCAGCGATCGCCTGTTCATATCTTTCTAAATAAAATAGTGCAATGCCTTTATTTCTCCAAGCATAATGATAATCTGGTTTAATTTCTAGAGCTTTTTCATAAGCAACAATTGCCTGCTCATATCTTTCTAAATTTCTCAGTGCATCACCTTTATTATTCCAAGCATAATAATAGTCTGGTTTAATTTCTAGAGCTTTTTCATAAGCAGCAACTGCCTGTTCATATCTTTCTAAATTTTTTAATGCAACGCCTTTATTATTCCAAACTTCATAATTATTGGCTTGAATCTTTAATGCTTCATCACAAGCTAATATTGCTTCTTCATTGTGCTGAAACTTTCTATCCAAAAAAGCCTTCCTAACTAACAAACTAGCTTTTTGTTCAACAGGAAGTCTCTCATCATCAAGCAAACTTTTAATTCTGCACCATTCATACTTACGTTGTTGCCGAGTAAGCTCTATATAATCATCTAATTCTTTTGCACAAACATCTAAAGATTCCTGTCGTACATATTCCTCATTTATAGGAAAAAGAAATAACCCAGAACGCCAATCAAAAAAATCTGGGGCACGTTTAATCAAGTAATCTACAGCAAACCTTGGTAACAGAAACACAAAGCAAATATCAAAATCATCCCTAAATCTTTCTCGCTGCTGATTCAAATTAATCAAAACAGGAGGTACTCCCCTTCTACTAATAGAAATAATCTCATTACTATCCAAACCCCTTTCTTTCATTTCCTCCTCATATTGATAGAGAGAATATTCCAAACCAGTCACAAACAAAACATCAATCTCTGCTAAATTTGGCAAATCTTTTACCAAACTATAAAAATTATAAGTAGTCTTATCCAAACGCAAAACATCTACCCTTTCTTGAGGAATATCCTGCCGAATTTTTTCAATAATTTCCGTTCCCTGTGGAGGCGAACATTCTACAAACAATAAACCAAAACCTTCAATAAATCTGACAACATTCAATAGGTCTTGATATTCCTCTGCAAAAGTTGACTGTACATCTTCTTCCCAAACAGCTTTTTCTCTCTTCATTGCAGTAACTCCTTATAGTAGTTTTCATTAACATGAAATATAGAGATTTTGGCTTAAAAGCAGAAGGCAGAAGTTTTGTAATCTACTTTTGTAAAAACCGCTATAAATTCGATAAATCCTGTTATGAAAAATTCTCTCGTGGATAAAAATTAATTTATTTGAGCATCGCATTTCTCATAAATATGAAGTACATTTATGAACCCCCTAAATCCCCCTTGAAAAGGGGGACTTTGAAACCTTCTCCCTATAAATTAAATTCGATAAATCCTGTGATGAAAAATGCTCTGGTGGGTAAAAATTAATTTATTTGAGTATCACATTTCTCATCAAGATGAAGTACATTGATGAACCCCCTAAATCCCCCTTGAAAAGGGAGACTTTGAAACTTCCCCCCTATAAATTAAATTCGATAAATCCTGTGATGAAAAATGCTCTGGTGGGTAAAAATTAATTTATTTGAGCATCGCATTTCTCATAAATATGAAGTACATTTACGATCCCCCTAAATCCCCCTTGAAAAGGGGGACTTTGAAACTGCCCCTTTATTAAACAGTTCCAACTTTTTTAAGCATAAACAGTCCCCCCCTTATTAAGGGGGGTTAGGGGGGATATAAATCTGACTCCTGACTTCTTTAAAGCTTCATTCCAATAACTCCTTAAATTCACGAACTCCTTTAATTAAAGGATGAACATCATACCAAGTTTGCTTCTCTCCCTCCTCATCCAAGAAAGTATATTCCAGCAAACAACGATTAAACAATAAATCCCGGTGTTGCTGATTATTTAATATACTTTTAGAACGAAAAACATCAACTAATATTTGCCATTCTTCCTGTTGAATCGATCTTTTATAAGGAAGTCTTGCTTCCGTAATAGCTCTTTGTACCACTTTGGCAGAAATCGGTAATTTACCTCCAGCACGTTTAATTACACTTTGCATTAATAACATTAAATCCCGGACATGACCCCCACTCATTAAGCAAAGTCTATCTAAAACTTCTCGACTTTCAAAAACATCCCTTTCTAAACATAAATCTGGATTAACTTCACTAACTCTTCTATCAATAATTTCCCTAATTGTAGCAACTCCCAAATCGTAAACTTCTCCCTCCGGAGTCTCCACCATAATCATTGGTAAAACCTGTGGATCGTCATATTCAACTTTGAGATTTGGCGCCTGATTAGAATAGACCATTGAAATAGGAATCGTATAAATTGTATGACAATCTAATCCCTTCAATTGAGCGCTGCGGTCTACAAAAATTTCATCGTGATTACTACGTCCGTCCGGCTGAACAATTGGTACAATTCGGTCTAAACTATCAGCAATGATTACCAGTTCAGAACCAGAACCAAGTTTATTTTTACCATCACGAATAAAACTATTCAGAGCCTCAATTAAACTCTCAGTATAAAGATTAATTTTGTCTCTAATTTTTCTCCTTAAAGTCGGTTCCGCTCTAATATTTGCTGTAAGTTTAGCGTACTGATTAATTTGTGATTCAACCGCCAAACTTTCCAAAGAAATTTCCGTAGTTGCCAAATCTTTTAAATCTCCCCACCGCCCTTTTAACCAATCAAGTAGAGGCTTAGGATTAGCATCTTTCAAATGTTCTAATAAATGCCTAGTACAAGCCAACAAAATATCAGCATATTCCGTATCTTCTGGATTAATATCCTGTTCATCAGCAGCGAAATAAACAATAAAATATCCGTTATTTTCCAGGTGTTCTTTGAGTCGTAAAAGTTCCGTTGATTTACCCGCACCTCGATGTCCGGCATAAAGTTGATAAGTATTATTATCAGATAACTTAATATTTTCAGCTAAATCTATAATAACATCTCCATCCCCACGAACTTCCCGACAATCAACATATACAGGACTACCAGGTTTCAAAGGTTCAAAAGGCTTAAAAGCATTAAATAATCTTTTTAATAAATCTCCCTGTTTTACCATCTGTTAAAAATCTCCTGAAGTTAGTAGAAGGAAGAAGGAAGAAGGAAGAGGGAAGAGGGAAGAGGGAAGAAATAAGAAATAAGAAGCAAGAATAAAGAAGCAAGAATAAAGAAGGCAAAATCTTACGTTGCCTGAGTTTTAAGCTGTCGATCTTTCCTAATACCATTTCTCTGTAACAATGCGCTTAATAATTGTTGCTCAGACCTTATTACACTGACTATTCTTATCTTTATATTAAGTGCAACTTCATGGAGATAAGTAATTAACAAGGGTTGAATAACCTTTTTAATAATTATTAGCTAGTAGCGTGTTAATTATTGATGTTTTTACTACTCCTCTACCTCCCACTCCCCTACTGCTGTAAGGGCGAATGCCATTCGCCCCTACTGCCCTACTTTTTAACCCTCACTTTCCACATTTTGACTCTGATAACTTTCTAATTTTGCCAAAATTTCTGGAAATATTTTAATATCTAGATTTTCATCTTCCCGTTGAGTAAGAGAACGTTTTACTTCCCCTAAATAAAGTGGTTCTGAAACTCCCACTTCTGGATGAATAATTGTTCTAATTCTAATAGTTAATTTACCTCCAGTACCCAGACGACCAGGAGAAAATAAATCTCCAGCAGCTTGCTTTATTGTTGCTGTTAATTCTGATTCTGTAATGTTAGGAGAAACAGCTATTACTGTTTGATTTCCCCCATTATCATAAACCAATGAATATGGAACAGATCCCGGAACTTCTACACGAGTAAATAATCCTAAACTCAAACCAAATAAACCAGCAGTTAGCACCCCCATAAAACCTGTTACTCCGACTAATCTAAATCTAAATCCCCATTTAGAAATAAAGCCAATAATTGTTAGGAGAAAAAATCCAATAGTAGCAATACCAAACCATTTAGCGCCAATCAGTATTTCTGTAGTTGATAACATTTTTTCTAGTTTTCTAGTTTATTTTTTGGTTGACAATTATATTTTATATTAATTAGTCGCTAGTAATTAGTAACCTGCTCAATTTTTGATAGTATTTCTTAAATAGTCAGAAAGTAAAGTTTAATCTTAATTTCTGTTTCCTGTTATAGCAGAAGGAATAAGAAAGAAGGAAGAAGGAAAAATTTTACGTTGTCTGAGTTTTAAGCTGTCGATCTGTCCTAACCTTTCCTTCGACTGCTATACCTAAAAGTCACGAACTACTGTTAATCTTAATTGCCAATTAATAAGTAGAACATGGTAAATTTTGAGCGCTATGTATCAAATTGTCAATTAACTCAAAATTTGATATTCATTGCTTTTAGAGGTTTTTTGATTAAAAATGCAACGTCTTTCTTTTTGCCTGCTCTACTTAGTACTTAGTATTAGTAATTATCATGCCTTAATGCTATATTCTAGGAGATACTTCAATTATTAAGTAATTAACAGGAGTTGAATAACCTTTTTGATAATTATTAGCTAGTAGCGTGTTAATTATTGATGTTTTTACTACTCCCCCACTCCCCTACTCCCCCACTCCCCTACTCCCTTTCACTCCTTTCTACCCAAAAGTATATAAGTCCTCATATTACCCTTACCTTTAATATCAATTATTCCTCGATCCTCAAATCTGTATTTGTCGGCCAAACAATCATAAGTGGCCTGGGCAACTTGAATCACACCCGGAATACCGTGAGACTCCATCCGGTGGGCTGTATTTACTGTATCGCCCCAAAGGTCATAAGCAAATTTTTTTGTCCCAATAACTCCAGCTTCTACTGCTCCTGTATTAATACCAATACGAATTTGTAAAGATTTACCTTCTTTTATAGAAATCTCCTGGATTTGGGTTAACATATCAAGGGCCATATCTGCGATCGCCTCTGCATGGTCCTCTTTTGGAACTGGTAGTCCACCAACTATCATGTAGGCATCACCAATAGTTTTGATTTTCTCTAGTCCATATTTTTCTGCCAATTCATCAAAAGCAGAAAAAATTCTATTGAGTAACTCTACCAATTCGGCAGGAGATAAGTTGGCCGATATTTTGGTAAAACCTACCAAATCTGCAAATAAAACTGTTACTTGGCTAAAGCTATCGGCGATAGTTTCCTCTCCCTGTTTTAAGCGTTGGGCAATTGCTTCAGGTAAAATATTTAATAGTAACCTTTCCGACTTTTGTTTTTCCTCAGCTAGTTGCTTTAAATAAGCTTGTTCCTGATCCCGAAGTACTTTCTTCTCTAAACAAGCATTAATTCTCGCCTTTAGCAGTGTAGGGTTAAAAGGCTTGGACAAATAATCTTCTGCTCCCAATTCGATACAACGGACTATACTATCAATATCGTCCACCGCTGAAATCATAATTACTGCAATATGCCGTAGTTTAGGGTCAGACTTGAGAGTTTCAAGGACTTCATAACCGTTCATCTGTGGCATCATAATATCTAGTAGTACCAAATCAAACGGTTGGGATTGTATTATTTCTAGAGCTTGAAACCCATTAGTCGCAGCAGTGACTAAATGGCCTTCTCGTTTAAGTCGTCGTACTAAAAGCTCTCGGTTGACTTGATTATCATCTACAACCAGTATCTTTCCCTGGTCATGCTTCATTTCCTTGGTTCTTTACCTGTAAGATTTTTGATCTTGTCTAATAGTCTGGGAAGTTCTACTGGTTTTGTATCATAATCATTGCATCCAGCAGCAATACATTTTTCTCGGTCTCCTGCCATAGCGTGGGCGGTCATTGCTATTATTGGAATATGGCTAGTTTCTGAGTTATCTTTAATTTTTTTTGCTGCTTGCCAACCATCTAAAACTGGCAAACTCATATCCATTAAAATTAAATCTGGTGATTTTGATTTAGACATCTCGACACCTTCAATTCCATCAACAGCAATAATTACCTCAAAACCTCTACGCATGAGACGCCTAGACAACATATCCCGGTTCATTTCATTGTCTTCAACTAAGAGAATCTTAACCATTTTTTTCCTTCTTTGTGAAATAATATTGGCATTCCACCTCCCTCAAAATTTCTTTTAACAGAGTTACATTTTTTTGTCTGTGGGAGAAGGATACCAAAAACTATTTATTACCCCTGATTTTCCCTAGTTAAGAGCTTTCTTGTTATCAAAATATAGAACTATAGATAATTATCCAGAGAGCAAAATACTTTCTTGACCACATCTTTGTCAATATTTGCTATTTTTATATTATATTGCTTGCTACACCTAAAATATGTGGATTGATAATCTTGACTATCTTCATAAATATGTTTAAGACGATATGGCAAACAAAATATAATATATAGTCATTTAAGTTTAGATTGAGACAAGCATTTCTTGCCTTGAAAGACTTTCAGCCTAAAAAGTGTTTCATTCTTATTTGAAATTACTATAGTCGCTCAATTATATAGTAATCCTAAATGATTTGTAAAACTTTCTTACTCTGCGTAAAAAGTCTGAAAGTCTTATTCCAATTCAAGGAGCTACTAATTCTCAGATATTTTCTGCACAACTGCTACGAGGAGTGCTGGTATAGCAAGAGCTAATTTTATAAGTCCTAAAGATGTAAGGGTATTGATTAGTATATTCCTTGAATTTAATTTTCAGGAGCTAAACTTCAAAAATTATTACTTGTTTAGCACTACCAATTTATGAATTTTAAATCCCCAAAGTAATATAGCGTTTTTATCTGGTATGTGGAAACCAAGTGCTCTGAAAAAGCTATGGAGTTATGGAAGGAATAGGCAAGGAGAGAAAACAGCATTAAATAGTAGGAATCACAAGAATATAAAGCTATCGAGAAACCGCTTTTTTTCTAAGAAAAAAACTCCATCTATAATTTACAAATCAAATAAAAACGCTATACTATAGCAATTTTATTTGATTTGTGAGATATTGTAGATTTTAGGAAATAGGGAATTCGGGAATAGGTATGGGAGAAACACCGAAGCAATAAAATTATCACAAATGATTTAGGATTGCTATAAATAACTAAACGCCTTCTTCCTTCTTCATTATTCATTATTCATTATTCATTATTCCTTCTTCCTTCTGTAATAACACCTCAAAACTAAAATCAAGAAGTCACGGGTGGTGAATTCTGATCGCCATTGTTTGTAACTAGGGGTTGCATATTTTCTGCTTCTAATTTAGGTTTTAAATATAAATTTTCTACCAAAGCAGCACTACCAGCGAACCAAGGTGGAATAATCAAAGCGCCGATAATTCCTAATAACTGAATCCCCACTAAAACTGATAATAATTGATATAAAGGATGTACTCCAACAGAAGAACCAACCAGTAAAGGATCGAGTACATAAGTTTCCACATTTTGGATAACATAGTACAAAATTATTACCCACAAAAACAACCATCCACCTTTAGCAATAGCCACAATTAAAGCCGGGATAGCACCTAAAATTGGACCAATAAAAGGTATTAAGTTTGTAACAGAAGCTATTGCTCCTAAACCGAGGGAAAAATCTTGCAATCCTAAAAATCCTAAACCAGTAGTAGTTGCTATACCTAAAATGGCAGAAACTATGATACGTCCCCTAATATAACTTCCCATTCTTTGAGTAACAGGAAAAACTTGATTTTCCAGTCTTGTATCCCAAGGTTGAGGGAAAAGTTTTACTAAACCAGTAATCAAAGTTTTGCTATCTGCTAACATATAGCCTGAAATAAATAAAGCTAATATTAAACTAACTACTCCTCCCAATACACCTTTAGTTAAACTATAAGAACGTAGTAATAATTGTTGACTAGAACGAATTACCCAACTGGTGACAGATTTAGTATCAAAAAGTTGATTAATCCAATCAGGAGGACTTTGAATTAAGGAACTAATAAAATCTTCAATATTCTCCCCAATACTCTCAGAAAATAGTGGTAATTGTCGTAAAAGTCTTTCAATTTGATCGAATACTGGTGGACCAATAGTTAAAGCTATACTTATCAATCCAGAAATGAGGGTTAAATAAACAATGATTACCCCTAACCAACGAGGTAATTTCATTTTTTCTGTGATGTTTACTAATGGTGAAATTGATGCAGCTAAAACTACTGCAACCATTAAAAGTACGATGAGACTCCGCACTTGCCATAGCAAAATTAGTAGTAAAAAACTACTAATAATTAACACTATATTAGATAGGGAAATAGAAATCCTTTGTTCGGGTTTCATATTAATAATTTGTCGAGTGAAAATTTGACATTCATAGGGAGTAGGGAATAGGGAATAGGGAATAGGGAATAGGGAATAGGGAATAGGGAATAGGGAATTGTTGACCTCATAATCTTGAATTGATTTAATTCACACTTTTGCAAGAACTCTCATGTAAATATGGCACAGTAGTTGAGAGTCCAAATAATGAAAACTTATTTAACACAATACTCAGGACGGGAAAAACTATATTCTTTCCTACTCTATACTCTGTATGGACGTTGCGTGCAAAGTCCCTACTATTCCCTACTCCCTACTCCCTACTCCCTGCTCCCTACTGTACTTTATAAACCACCGAATACACTGTAAATTAGTAAGCATTCAGCTATTAGCAGTCAGCTCTCAGTTTTTTAATGAATGAACCAAGTATTTGCTTAACTTCTACTACATTTTTGAAGAAAGAATTGAAGCACAAGAACAACAAGCTTAAATTGTCCACTAAAGGTAATAAAGCTGATAGCTGACCGCTGACCGCTGAATGCTTAGGTAAATTAACTAATTTCGATGCCAACGTGTTACACCACCAGGTTGGTCTATTAGTTTAATACCTTGGTTTTGTAGTTCATCTCTAATGCGGTCTGCTTCAGAATAATTCTTGGCTTTTTTTGCTGCTAAACGTTGCTGAATTAAAGACTCAATTTCAGCATCACTTAAACCTCCAACTTCACCATTAATTTCTGCATTTGGTTGAAATTCTAAACCTAATACTTGTGACAACTTTACAAGAGTTATCCATTGTTTTTGTAATTTCTCTAAAGATGTTTCAGTTTGACCTTCATGTACTAATATATTACCCTCTCGACGTAACTCCTTAGCTAACTCAAATAAAACAGCTAAAGCACCAGGAGTATTAATATCATCATCCATTGCTTTCTGAAATTGTTCAACTTGAGAAGTTAATAAATTTGTCTTTTCAGATAATACTTTTTCTGGCGTTTCCCATCCCAACTGAGAACCATATTGATAAGCAAATAATATACCTTCCTTAATCGTATTCCAACCATTTTCAGCAGAAGCGATCGCCTCAGAGGTAAAATCAATAGGTTTTCGATATTGGGCAGTCAAAACAAACATTCTTACAGCCATTGGGTCTACAGGCTTGTCTAATAAATCCCGAATCGTGGTAAAATTACCAAGGGACTTTGACATTTTTTCCCCATTAATTGTGACAAAGCCATTATGTAACCAATATTTAGCCAAAGACTTTCCAGTTACTGCTTCCGACTGGGCCACTTCATTTTCATGGTGAGGAAAAATTAAGTCCGCCCCACCACCATGAATATCAATAGTCTCTCCTAAACACTCTCGCACCATTGCCGAACATTCAATATGCCAACCTGGTCTTCCTTTTCCCCAGGGAGAATTCCACGCAGGTTCCCCCGGTTTTGCTGCTTTCCATAAGGCAAAATCAAATGGGTCTTTCTTTTTAGAGGTCTCTAAATTTTCTCCTTCAACTCTACCACTTGCACCAGCTTGCATTTCCTCCAAACGACGGCCAGATAATTTCCCATATTCGGTAAATTCCCGCACCTGATAATAGACATCCCCTCCCGCAGAATAAGCAAAACCTTTTTTTTCCAGGTCGTTGATTAACTGCTGAATTCCATCTATTGTCTGGGTTGCCCGAGGATATTCATCCGCTTCTAGCACATTCAACCGTTTCATATCCTCAAAATAAGTCTCAGTGAAGCGTTCGGCCACAGACTCCATAGAAGTACCTGTTTCTCTGGCCCGATTCAGGATTTTATCATCTATATCAGTAAAATTTTGCACATATCGTACCTGATAGCCCCGCCACATTAGATATCGACGTATTGTGTCCCAGGCAATATACGAACGAGCATGGCCCAAATGGCAGTAGTCGTATACTGTAACACCACAGCAGTACATTTTAACTTTGCCTGGTTCTAGGGATTCAAAATTTTCTTGGCGACGAGTCAGGGTGTTGTATAGTTTCAGGGTCATAAAGTAATTTCAACAAGTTTTTTCTAATTCTAATATAAGGAGAATAGCTGTTTTTGATTTGGTGTTAAAAGAAAAAAAATTATCCATACTATAGTTTATGAGTTAATGGGCTAGTATTTAGAAGAATCATATATAGTTGTGTTTGATGCCACTATATATAAACATTAAGTATTAATAATTTATAATTTATTCAGTAGTGCATTAATTCTAAATTTAGTTATAGCTGATACGATCGGAAAAATTGCACAAAATAATTACTACCAAACATCAAAGCACAATGAAAATTTTAGTATCTACGGCAAATCAAACAACCAAATTGGAAGAGTATTGTGAATCAATCGATCAAGCATTAGAAGGAAATTTTCCACTTTCTGGAACAATTGGATCGATTATTAGATTAGCATATATGTTAAATGAAGCCGGATTTGATATTTGTTTAAGCACTAATACTGATATATCGTGTTCTAAATTTCCCTGCATTAAACATGAAAATGTCGATCATAAAAATTTTGATTATCTAATTGTTCATCAATCACATTGGAATGGTCATTCATTAACTTTTGGCAATAAAGCCCTAGATAAAACAGTGCTTTGGTTACATCTTTATAGTAATTTTGCTCTAGTTTATACCTTCCTAAAAGTGGGTGGTTATTATGTTGTCTGTCCATCTATAGATTGCGCTAATTTCTTCAGAACTGTTCCACAATGGCATCAAAAAGTAGGGGTAGTTTACAACTCTTATGACTCCAACTTATACAATTACAGTTCTGAAAGTTCGGAAAAAAAATTATTGTTTATAGGTGCTATTAGTTCTGGAAAAGGCTTTATTGAATTAATGGATATATGGTCTTATTTAGCATCTAATCAAGTAGATTTGGAATTATCTATTGCTGGTAGTATTCATCTTCATAAACCCAAGATAAAATTAGGTGATATTGGAGTTGCAGATAAAAAATTTGAGTCTGATTATATTAAACCTTGGATGGAAAGTTTACCTAAAGATTATCAACCTAATTTTTTAGGAGGTTTGACTCCAAAAGAACTCCAGCAGGCAATCAATCAATCTTGGGCAGTGATTGTCAATCCATCCTGGTATTCTAAAGAAACATTTTGTGTTTCTGCTGTGGAAGCACAAGCTTGTAATAAGACTGTTTTTTCAGTTGCCACAGGTGGACTTCAAGAAACAGTTTATAGGGGAAATTTTAAGTCATTAGCAACTGACAAGAAACCAGAAGCATTAGGAGAACTAATTCTTGATGGTTTGTCTAATATGGAAATAGTTTCAAAAAATGGAAAACTTGCTGGAGATTTTGTGAGAAGCAAATTTTCTTTTAATGTTATTTGTGAATCATGGATACGCTTACTATCTGAACAAAAAACTGAAACTAGCTTACCTACATTTTGGCAAACACCTAAAGATTTATTCAGCGATTTAATGCGATGGTCTAGAACAGGAGTTTCATATTATTCTTGGAGAAGTCCTCTAGATCGAAAAATGTTGAAAGAAATGCATAAGTATCAAAAATAATATCAGGGTTAAGCATCAGTAATCATACTTCCTTTCTGTTTATTATCAATTATTACTAATATGAAAACCATCTATTTTTATTCACCAAAACCAATCTCTTCAGAGTTTCTACAGATGAATCCTGATGAATGGTTAGGTCTTAGAAACAATTTTAATAGTTGGATTCTTAGAACGTATCTAAGATTACAAGAAATTTATAACTGTCAATTTGTTGATAGTATTCCTGAAGAGGGGATTTTGTTGGCTGACAGAGACTCTTTGGGTAATAGCTATAAATATTTCGATAAAGTAATGTTGATTTGTGCTAAAGGTGATAGAGAGTATCACTCTAGCGCACATTTACACATTGTACAAAATCCTTATGATTTGGAAAATAATCAAAACTCTATTTGGAATCCTTACTATATACCTATGTGGCCACAGCCTCAATTAATCCCAAGAGATAAAAATCGTGGTTCTCTTATAGAGAATGTAGCTTTTATGGGTACGAGAAGTCAATTGGATGAACAACTAAAATCAGACAAATGGATTCAAGCTTTGGAAGAGTTAAACTGCAAATGGTTGCCAATTTTTGATCGAAATAAATGGAATGATTACACCAATATTGATGCTGTAGTTGCAGTGCGAACTTTTGATGGAAATCCTTACAACAATAAACCAGCTAGTAAATTAATAAATTGTTGGAGAGCTGGTGTTCCAGCAATTCTTACTCCTGAATCATCTTTTATGGCTTGTAGAAAATCTGAGCTAGATTTTCTGATAATTAAATCTCTTGATGAAGCTATCACAGCAGTAAAAAAACTAAAAAAAAATCCTGAATTATATCTAAAAATGATTACAAATGGATTTGACAGAGGTCAAGAATTTACTCCTGAATCAGTCAAAGAACAATGGATAGATTTTTTCAATAATTTTGCTTTTCCAGCTTATGATAAGTGGCAGTCTGACTCTCAATTTACAAAGAGGAAAGATTATTTAAGACGTTATTTAAAGTTAAAGTCAACTAGATTAATCAACAGGATTTAATATGACAATAGAAAACCATAGACAAAACAAAAAAATTCGTGTTTTTGGTATTAGAAGAAGTGGCGATAGTGGGACATTTATTGGTTAATTGAGAACTATCCAGGTTCTATTGAGAATAGGATTTTTTAAGTAATTTTCGGAAATTATTATCCTTCAAGATTGATAGGTTTTTCCATCTGACCCAAATACTTAAAATTAAATAAAGATAGAGGATAGCTTTTTTTGATTTTGGCGCTAATTTAATTATGAACTTTTAATGTTCACAATTATTCTCATGTTAAATCTGCCGATAGAAAGTTGTCGTTTTCAAGTTTCTTTAAACCTTCTGTTTTTGGCTTTACTCTAAGTATTGAAGAAGGAAGAAAAAGTGGATGTGGACAGTCAACGATTGCTATTTCGTGTCTTATAATTCCAACCAATTGTATTGTAAACACCGCCGATGGCTGCACTCGTTTGTACACCATGACAAAATGTTTTTCTCTTCCTGTTCCCAGATCCCATATCCGGTGTTCCATGCATCGTTACTGTAGCAATATTTTATGAAATTGGTATAAAGGAGTTGGGAGTCTGGAACAAAAAATATACTTGTATACTTGAGTAGTAGAGCTAAAAATAATTTTGCCTACCTACTTAACCTGACCATAAAATATACAATAAATTTTGCTTGATTAATAATCTAAATATGATTTCAAAATTTAAGTATCATCTCAGAAATTTAATTACTTTAAGATACTTTAGCCCAGTATTTTCTGGGAATTTATTTTTTATTTTTGGCTGTCAAAGAAGTGGTACAACTTTGTTACTATCCATTCTTAATGCACATCCTCAAATTACTTGTGTAGACGAAACAGAATTTCCTAGTCCATATCCTTTTCCTTCAGCTCAAAGACTAGCTATTAATAAGATTAACCATCATTATTTATGTTTTAAGATACTAGAGCATTCTCATAAACTAGATTTCTTAAAAAAATTTTATCCTAATTCAAAAATACTATGGCCGATTAGAAATCCTCATAGCGCTATTTCTTCGATGTTAAATCTAGTTAATTCAGAAGGAGATTGGATTGATCGATGTGTTATAAAAGAAATAGAAAGGCTCAAACCTTTTTTTGGTAAAGAGTTAGAAAGTTGGCATCTACCTAAATTATCTAAAATTGAATTAGCTGGGATTTATTGGTTATATAAAAATCAATATCCGATTTTGCTCAAGAGTCATGGATTTGATGTTTTAGAGTTTAAATATGAAGAGCTTATCCAAAATCAAAAAGAAACATTAGCGAAAATAACTAATTTTTTGGAAATTGAATGGAGCGATGATTTACTGAATTTTTATCAAAAAAATCCTAGTAAATCTTTGGCAGGAGGAACCAGGACTGACAGACCTATTAATACAACGAGAGCTAGCAATTTACAGGGAAAACTAAATGCTGAAGAAATACAGAAAATAAATGTAATTTGCCAGCCTGTAATGCAGAAATATAGCTATACAGAACTTTGAAAAAGTGTACTATATATAAGTAGTGTCTAATTGCCAAAATTAGTAATATTATTTGAAGTTAATTTGTTTTGATTTTAAGTGTTTTTTAATTAGGGCTTGCTGATTAAAACTCAAAGCATTGATAGATAAGGGTTTTAGATATTTTAGGTTGAAAAAAGTGCCAACTTTTCGGTTGCTCAAGGTCAAAAAGGAGGGCATTTTGGGCAAGAGTTGGGCAGAAAATTCTAGGGAAAATTCTTACTCCTACCTCCTCTATAATTACCCTAACTCCTGTCTCCTATCTCCTGTCTTCCCCTCCTAGGAGGGGTTAGGGGTGGGTTGTCTTATACCCCTACTAAAAGACTTTTTCAGCAAACCCTAATTAGCTTAATGCAAGATGTTAACTTATACAATTAGACAGTAGTAATATTGTTTGGTAAGTACCTTTATTTATCGGGATATAAACGTAAGCATTCAGCTATTAACGGTCATCTATTACTATTGAATTTGACCTCAATTTATCAATGGCTTTTACCGACTACAAAGCAATAGCTGAATACTGAATGCTGAATGCTTACATATAAAGGTCAAGGGAGTGTGCTTTGATAGTAAAGTTTAAGGCGTTGCTTAAATGTAATGGTAAATAGCTGAAGGTAAAATTGAAAAACTGATGTTTTGCGTTGATACTTCATCTAAAAATTATGACCACTCAGCAACATCAAGTTGAATTTTGCCTCAATTGATTAATTGCTTTTACCGACTACAAAGCAATAGCTGAATGCTGAATGCTTACATATCAACTCTAAAAAATACTGCTTATTGAGGGCGACCCGGAAAAGTATTCACATAATGTATATTTGAATCAAATTAAATTAGGTTATAAGCTAATGACTAACTCAAATTCTGGCGTTTTTTACGTTGCTGCGGGCAAAAAATATGTTGATGAAGCTTGCGACTCTGCTAAAAGTTTAAAAAATATTAATCCATCTATAAAAATCTCTCTAGCTTGTAATCAAGACCCTGAAGATAAAGATTTATTCGACCAAATTATTCGAGTAGATGAGCAAGTAACCTGTAGAAATGAAGGATTATTATTTAAGGTCAAACATTTATATTTTTTATCACCTTATGAAAAAACTATCTTTGCTGATACAGATACTTTTTTCGCCAGTGACTGTGAAAATGGATTTGACATCTTAGAATATTTCGATCTTGCCCTAGTTCCTGCTCCAGTTGATACTTACTATCCAATTTTAGAATCAGGTCAAAAAGTGCCTTGTAAACCATTAAATACAGGGGTAATTATTTTTCAAAAAAATGAAGCAAATGATAGGTTGTTTAAAGAATGGATTGACCTCTATACAAGTAAGCTTTTATCTAATAGTAATTTGCGAGAAAGTGACCAAACATCTTTCACCCAAGTTTTACTAAATTCCTCTTCAAGAATGTACCCTTTACCTAGCGAATGGAATGCTAGATTTTGTTTTATTAGTGCCTTTGCCGAACCAGTTAAAATTCTCCATGGTAATTCCCGGAATATAGAAAATATTGCTTATTTAATTAACTTAAATGGTAATAAACATAGAGTTTGGATTCCTCATTTGAAAAGATGTATTGTCTTTAAACCTTATACCTGGAAACATTACTTAGGTCGATTACTGGGAAAATTGGGAATAATGAAAACGAAAAAGGCGTGAATATTTATGAACGAAGGCAGAAAATAGAAGGCAGAAAGAACAATTGGATGGGGTTTCTAAGCCCAACCAATTGTAGATAACCTCCTTGACTGTGAGTCAGAATTCTCTTTACTACGGAATGCTGCGCAAACAGCATGAGTGCCTCTTGAACTCTGCCTTTCCTGATAAATAATTAACATATTAAGTGGTTAATAATTATCAAAAAGATCATTCCGCCTGTATTAATTACTTAATAATTTTCCCACCTAAGAAAGGCATTCTTTTTCCACCCTTAGTATAAGAGGCAGCATTCCATTTATGTTAGCTTTCCTTCGGAAAGAAAATGCTTACTAAAAAAGAGTGAGTAGAGCCAGCAAATTTTAAGTCAAATTTCAAATTAAAGAAAGACATGAAAATAATATAGCGCTGTGCGCAGGCAACAGGCAACAGCTCATCTGGCAACAGGGGGAATAAAAAACTGATAATATAAGACTTTCAGCTATTGGAAAGTTATTGTAATTTGTACATAAGCCAGCGCAAATTGCTATAAATGGGCAAAGTGCTTCTACTTTTTGTAGGTGACTAATTAGGGCTTTTTGACTAAATCTAAAAGCATTTATATATAAATACTTTAGGCTTTTTTTTGTCGAATTGTAGTGCGCCTATTTCAGTCTAAAACGCTCAAAAAGTTAGTATTTTAGGCAAGAATTGAACAGAAAAATTAAAGGAAAATTATTACCGAATAATTAATAATTAATAATTAAATAATTCTGGTTTAAAGCCTCCCCTTTTAAAGGGAAAAAAGCGGTTGAGGGATGGCGTTAGCGGAGCGGCTCTGTCAAGAGCTAGTCCCCTCGCCATATCCAATCAACCAAGAGAAGAAATAATATTTCCTTATATTCAATTCCGTAACGGTTTTAACCTTCTTGTAATTATCAATTATCAATTAATGAATGCTACCTCCTGGCTCATTCCCATTTCTCCTGTCTCCTACCCCTACTAAAATACTTTTTCAGCAAACCCTAATTAGTTATCCCAAATGATTAATATCAAAAATTAAAATGATAAATAATAAATCCTGTGCTACAGGTGATTCTGTACCGGAAAAACCATCCCTAAAAGCTGGCTTACTTGCTCTTAAACAACAAAATTATCCACAGGCGATCGCTCATCTAGAAATAATTTCTCAACAAGAGCCCCTGAAGCAAAAGTTAAAAGCAAAGATGGGTTTAATAGTAGCTTATGAACGAACTAAGCAAATAGATAAAGCCATTACCCTGTGCCGCAATTTAACAAAAATATCTAATGATGAAATTCAAACTTTTGCTCATCGTCATCTCAAAGAATTATTAAAGCAATATCCACCAAAAAATCCTAAAAAATTAACTATTCCTGCTCCTAAACCTCCACCATTACCTCCCCCAAAACAACAAAAAATTAAAACAGGGTTTGTTCCATTTAATTCCACTTCAGAACAAAATGCCTCGGCAAAAAATAATCAAAAACAATCTCAAAAAAAAATTAATTTATCGAACATCAATAACTCGGTAAAAAATTCTAGTCAACCCTCAGATTTTGTAGAACATCCTCAGTCAAATCAAAATGATATAGATACAGAAAAAAATCAAACACAACCTTTATCAACTGAAATTAATAACTCCAATTCAAAACCCTCAAATCAACCCCATAAAAAATCAACAGATATTGCTACAGATACAGGCGATCGCTCACCAAAAATAATATGGCGTGAAGCTGAAAGAGCAAAAGGAGGTCGTCAACTTAAATCTCCTAACTTAACTCTTTTTTGGCTAGAAAAAATAGTTGTGAGTGCTAGTCTATATTGGCTAAGTCTGACTATATTAAAATTGAGTTTAGACCTTACTAATGATTTCCTAGTTTGGCTGCCTTATTTCCAACCGATTCAAATTTTTTACCGAGACCCAACTCGAAATTTTATAATTTTTCTGACAGTATTATTTATCTTCTCTCCCTGGTTAATTGATGGATTATTAATTCTTGGTTATGGTCTCCAAAACTTACCAACAACAACTCTAATTAATTACAGTAAAGAAGCCAATAAACTACTCCGTAGCTTTTGCCAAAAACGAAAAATACGAGGAATTAAACTGAATATTTTGCCAATAGATGTTCCCATAGCATTCAGTTATGGATGCTTACCTCGTTTTTTCAAATTTAGAATAGTTGTTAGTCAGGGATTGTTAGATAAATTAGCAGAAGATGAAATTGCCACTATTTATGCCAGGGAAATTAGTCATGTTAAAAATGGAGATTTTTTGTTAATGTCTATAGCTACTTTGATACTTCAAATTCCCTACACAATTTATTGGCAATTAACCTTTTGTGCTGATTGGTTATTAGATTTTGTAGACCACAGATTACCCGATTTTTTACCAGAATTAATCAAATCTTGTTTACCTATTTTAGTATCCGGTTTTAGAGCATTCACTGCAATAATTTCCACCCTTAGTTATGGCTTATATCGGTTGCTAAAATTGCCTATTTTATGGTTATCTCGTCGAAGAGTCTATTATAGCGATCGCCTAGCTTGTAACTTAACAGGAAATCCTAATGGTCTGACACGAGCTATTCTTAAAATCACAATTGGAATGGCTAATGATATACAAAATCAAGGCAAAATTAGAAATTTATTAGAAAGTTTTGAACTATTAATGCCAGTCGGAATAAATCAAACTATTACTATTGGTAGTATTTGTTCAGATAGTAATTTTGCATCAATTTTTAACAGGGATATTACTAACCCATATCGTAATTGGTTGGCAATTAATGATACTCATCCTTTGCTTGGCAATCGGTTGAAAATGTTAGAATTATATGCTAAATTTTGGAAGCTAGAGACTGAGATAAATTTAGAAAATATCAATGCTAATACAATTGAAAAAAATCAGTTAAGTAGGAATCAACAAGGGAAGTATTTAACTCCACCAAGTTTTGATTTACAAAAACTTTTACTTCAGGGAGCGCCTTTTTTCGGAATGTTAATAGGTCTACTTTTTGCTAGCTTACTTTGGTTAATAGGTGGAATTTCATCTGCTGTTGGTCTTTGGAGACTGGATTGGTTATTGGGAGATATTTCGATTTTAGTTGGCTCTTTAGCTATAGGTTTTAGTATTGGTATTTTGATTAGAATTAATCACTTTTTTCCCGATATTAAACCAGCTAAAATTTGGCAACATCCTAATTTGCTAAAATTGCTAACCGACCCAGAAGCTTTGCCATTAGATAGTCAGCCAATTCAGTTAAAAGGCCAACTGCTCGGCAAGAGTGGGATAAGTAATTTGTTGGGACAAGATTTGATTCTACAAACAACAGAAGGACTGATAAAGTTACATTATTCTTCTCAATTAGGTCCTATTGGTAACTTGTGGCCTGGACTAACTAATCCTGGCAGTCTTGTTGGTAAGTCTATAACTGTTACTGGTTGGTTGAGGAGAGGGGCTATTCCTTGGATAGATATCGATAACTTAAAAACTGATAATGGTCAAACTATTAATAATGGCCATCCAGTCTGGTCAACGGTCGTAGCTTGTATTTTTTCTATATGGGGAGTTTATATGATATATGTAGGCAGGTTTTAATTATCAGATTATGTAAAGAAAGCTTGCACTATTAAACAAACAGTGTTAAATTTGTGTATGAATTAAGTTTGCTTAATTAAAGTAACTTCATAATTTTGCAGAACTTCAGGATGTAGGTTTATATTAACTTGTAGAGATATTACATCTTTTTAAAGATATAAACTTATGCTATTTAATATTAAGTATAGTTTTGTTAATTAGTAATAAAGCTCAAAAACTCATTGTCGGCTAAACTTCTTGTATGGTAAGTGTCAATCTCCCAACACAGTAATTAATGCCAGCTAAATCTTTCGGCTGTTTTTTTTAAATTAAGAAACTTCGCGGTCTTAGAATTGGAGATTGTTTAATAGTTTATCTGTTTGATTTTTCTTGACTTTGCATATTTGCGGTATTATGTGCGATTGTGCGATTATTCTAATTTAATCTGTCTTTTCCTAAGCTTGAGTTCTATCCTCATCATTCCATGAAAATGTAACGTCATTTCTTCTCTAGCTTTTTAGCGTTAGCGCTAGTGCATCTCATTTTGAACAGACAACTCCTATATTAAAAATATCTCAAGTATGTTTTTCTTGATTGCCATGATCGATAAATATTGATGTATCTTTTAGTGTAAGATTTTGGATTTATGTATATCAATCCTATTTTAATCTTAATGAAACACTCACAAAATACAAGCTATCCTTGATAATAATATAGAGCTTTTCTTTTAGGATAGGGCTTTAAACCAAATTTTTTGGAAAAAAAATATTAGTAGCCAAATTTTGCAAAAATATGTAGATTATTGACTTATGGTTATGATAAGTTTATACTGGTAAGACACAATATTGTCTGTTAAAAAATCAAATATCTGATATGAACATTTCCGGTTTGCTAAGAAAATAACGCAAATATTATAGTTAATAGTTAGTCTTTAACAGTAGGGAGTATACTAAAAATAAATATACTATGTAGTAATTGGTTTGCTTGAATTTAGCAGGCTTTAAAGTTATATTGATAAATTAGGGTTATAAGCGTTTAGCAAATCAATATCAATAAAGAAGTAATTTAGCAAGACCTATAGCCTTGTTTGCTGAGTGGTGACTAATAAAGTTTAAAAACAACCTGATAAAATCAGATTATCTGCTAAAGTTAACCAAATTGGAAAATGGGATATCATTTCACTTTTTATTAAGGTAAATAGTAATATTTGTTTCAGGTTTTTTGCACTTCAGAGTCAAGAGCAGTTTTTTTTGAGCGCCCTCTTCTTTTGTTTGTGTTCAGTCAATCTCAGTTAACAAAGTTTTTGTTTTATTGTAATTAAGCAAGTCAAAGTCTGGAGGAAATTAGTATGTCAATTCGTTTGTATATAGGTAATCTACCTAAAGAAGTAATGGAACGTCAAGAACTGCAAGAAGTTTTTGCCCAAGAAGGTGATAGTGTTACCGCTAAATTGATCACAGACCGTAAAACTGGTAAATGTCGTGGTTTTGGCTTTGTAACAGTCAAAAATGATGAACAAGCTGACCAAATTATTGAAAAGTACAATGGTTATCAGTTTAAAGAAAGTCCGTTAAAAATTGAAAAAGCTTTGCCCCGCTCTAAGAATAAGAGCGAGTCAGAAAAGACTGAGGATGAGTCAAAACCAGCTAACAAAAGCAGTGGCAAGATTAAAAAGTCTCGTCGTGAAAAGGATAAAGGAGGATCTAAGACTACCAGTAGTACTCCTAATTCTAGCGGAAATGATGCAGTTCAGCCAGACCCTCGTTGGGCAGATGCCTTAGCAGAGTTGAAGCAGCGTTTAGCAGCTACTACTAATTCTTAAGAAAACAAACGGTGTTGCTGAAGCGCGTGTATGATATTCATCTTAATTACTTAGGAGTCAACCCACCCGCGGGGCCCTCCCAACCTCCCCCTCCCCTCCTGGGAGGGGTTAGGGGTGGGTTGGGAGGACCGGGTCAAGGGAAGAAAATTGAAGGAGGAATAGAAGGAGAAAGTTTTTTGTTTGCTTGTGCACAACGCATCCTATATCCTGGGTCGAAGCTGCCCTAAACTTATGAAGGGCGCAAACGTTAACTCGGAGCGCGGAACGGAGTTCTATCCCGCTCTTATCTCAACGTTGGTTGAAGACCCGCGCTCTCCCGAAGGGGAGCGTCGCATGGGAAAACCAATCAATTTTGCGGTTTCGTTAATAGTGTGTTAGACTTAGAAATATGGCTGCTGGGCTAGCAGTTTCAGTCTGTGGAGCGACCGTAAGACCGAAAAGAGGCTCGACCTTGGAGGCTGGTGCATTGAAGCAGAAAGACCTAAGAGCGCGATGGTTAGGAATCCCGCGCTGTCACGCAAGTGCAGCGTCGGGAGGATGTCAATCCAACATGATATCATACCTAAAATCACCAACGCCAAACAAACAATTAAGAGACTGTTTGTAAACAAAAGATTAAGTAGAGTGTGTGACAGCACGCCTACCATAAAATCTTAAGTTTATACAGTAACTTTGAAGCCTTTGATTTATTTATTAAATCAAAGGCTCCTTTTATAGTTTAATTTTTGACTAAGATAAGAAAGATTTCAGTTGATTAGTCATACAATTTATCGCGCATTCTTGCTACATCTGCTTGAGAGTAGAGAGTAAGGAGTAGGGAGTAGGGAGTAGGGTTAAAAGACATAAGATATTTTAGTTTAATGCCGATAATCGCATGCAAACATTACTGAAGCATTATTATTACTTAATAACTGAAGTCGCATCGGAAGTATAGCATTATTTTATCGTGTCTGGATAATTAGTGATAAAAAAACTTTCTCCTTTTCCTCCTCTTCTTCTTTCTTCCCTCCTGACTCGGTCCTCCTGACTCGGTCCTCCTCAAAATAAAAACTTATAACACTTTCGATCTAAGTAATGCTATGGGTAAACATACTAACTTTCGAGGGGTAGAAACGTAAGCTCGACGGTTGAACACATCATATTGATTGCGCTCAATAGCATCTAAAATTTTACTGTAAAGCATGGAAGCTGACCAAACAGGCCAACGAATATCAGGATTCAAACGCCTAATACCTTTTTCTGCATCAACAAAAAACTTTCGTGCTCTGTTAATCTGAAACTTCATTAATTCTCGCCAGCGTTGATCGATTACACCATTCAATAAATCTTCTTCGGTATAATCAAACAAAGCTAATTCTTCTAGAGGAAGATAAATCCTACCCCGACGAGCATCTTCTCCTACATCTCGTAAAATATTGGTAAGTTGATTGGCAATTCCCAAAGCGATCGCCTCTGATGTGGGAGATTTCATCTGTTGGTTTCTATTCCAGGGAGCAGTCAAACTCGATTGAACCACTCCCATAACTGGCATAGTCATTAAACCAACTGTACCTGCTACTCGATAACAGTAAAGTTCCAGTTCCTTAAATGTTTCGTAGCGACTGCGGTACAGATCCATTTGCTGACCCGCGATCATATCTCGAAATGGTTGTATGTCTAAAGGAAATCTGGATAGGGTATCTACCAAAGCTACATCTGTATCTTCTAGCGGATAGCCAGCAAAGATAGATTCCAGATGTTTTTCCCACTCTTGGAGAGTTTCTGTAGTTGTAGAACTTGACATGGGTCCATCGACCAGCTCATCTGTACGACGACACCAGACATATATTGCCCATATCGCCTTACGTTTAGCTTCTGGCATTAACTGAGTACCCATGTAAAAAGTTTTAGAATGGGTAGCTGTGACTTGACGACACAGCTCATAAGACTCTTCTAGTGATACCAGGGATGAACGAGTCATGCGCTGAGAAAATTTAGACCGTTGCAGCATTCTTTGCTGGCTTTGGAGTTGTTGGTTGCAGGTTTGCATGAGATTCAAGGTGAGTAGAAGCGTTAGCGGAACTTGCCTTAGTAATTGCCTGCGCTGTCAGCTTTCCAGAAAGTACAGCTCCTTCCATGCTAGCTAGATAGCGCTGCATAGTATAGTCTCCTGTCAGGAAGAAATTTGCAATTGGTGTTACTTGGGAAGGGCGACAATCTTGGCGACCGGAGGTAGCTTTATATACAGAGCGGGGGGTTTTGACAACGTGAGATTTCAACAACTTAGCTGGAGAATTTCCTGTAAAGTGATGGGGAAATAATTTTTCCAACTCTGCCATTGTCGCTGCGATTATTTCTTGGTCGGATTTAGAAATCCAATCTTTGGCGGGTGCTAATACTAATTCCAACATGGAACGATCAGGATTAGCATATTCGCGACAGGTGTTACTCATGTCTGCATAGACACTTAGTAAAGGTGAGCGTGAAAATAGTAAGTGGTCTATATCTGTGAGTTTGCGATCAAACCATAGATGTAGATTAATTACTGGTACACCTTCAAGACCATTGAGCTTTTGGAAGTATTCCATCTGCTGCCACGGTTTGGGTAACATTGTTTTTAGGGGATCGACTGGCATTGCTGATACATAAGCATCAGCAGTTATGACTCGATCTTCAGCTCCATTTAATCCTCTGATTAGAAATCCACTGACTTTACCATCATCGTTCAGTAAAAATTCCTTTATCGGTGCATTTAACTCTACTTCTCCACCTCCCTTAGTAATATAATCTACCAGAGGTTGACATAATCGCTCTGTCGGCGAACCATCTAAAAAGGCCATTTTAGAGCCATTTTTTTCTTGGAGAAAACGGTTTAGAGCTGTGAGAATTACAGTTGAGGATATTTCCTCTGGCCCAATAAAGTTCAATGCTTTTGACATGGCGATGAATACTTCTTTCTCTACCCTGGGAGGAACATTCTGTTTTTTCAACCATTCTGAGAAGGTGTATCTGTCCATTTTTTCCACATATTCCTGGCCTTGAAGCATAGCTGGAATCAGACCTATGCCAAATCTAATTTTTTCTGGCCAGGTTAGCATATCATTATTGCGGAGAATAGCCACTACTCCATTCAAAGGTGCTGGAATGTCAGGAAAATCAAATCTAGAGTATGTTCCTGGTTTTTCTGGCTGATTAAAAATCATTGTGTGCTGTTTCCATTGCAGTCTATCTTCTATATTTAGTTCTTTGAATAGCTGCAACATATTTGGATAGGCTCCAAAAAATATATGTAGACCGGTTTCGTACCAGTCTCCTTCCTCGTCTTTCCAGGCTGCTACCTTTCCTCCAAGGACGTCCCTTCTTTCTAGGACTATTGGAGTATGACCCATGTCTGTTAGATATTTGGCACAGGAAAGACCGGCTAGTCCCGCTCCCGCGATCGCAACTCGCATTTACTTGGTAAAAACCTCTTTAAATTAAATTTACTTATTTTTTATTATTATTACTTTACAAGTTGTTACAAATTTCAGCAACATCTCATTTGTTATTTTTAATTCCATTTGTCTCAATTTTTGCTACATATACTTTTGACAAAAAGTATACAAGTGTGGTAATGTTACAGCAAAATAAGTAATATAATCTAAGTATCTTAATAAAAATTAAAAATATATACTTAAATTTGCTTTTGAATATCAATAACAGATTAAGATTAGCAGACTAAGGGTCAGAGGCGATCGCTAAAAAAAAATTAAATTTATTAATCTAAAAAAAAGGCCAAGTTAAGAAATAAGGAGGTAGAGAGCATAATACAAACCCTATAAGTTCAATAAAATGTGAGGGTTTTAGCAAGGAAGTCTCAATCGTAGTTGTACCTCTAACAAAAATTAACCTTAGTCCATTTTTAAGTTTATAGGCAGACAGTAAGGTTGACTAACTATTCTTGATTTGCTAACATTTGTTCACATAAGCTCCTATATGTTCATATAGCATTATGGGTTATGTTCCACTGAGGAAAGCCGTAGAAATACTTGGCTTGCATCCTAATACATTACGTAAGTATGCAGATGAAGGCAAAATCGAAATCATCAAAAATGAGGCAGGGCAAAGACTGTACAATGCCCAATCCTACATCAGGGGTGCAACTAGAGCTTCCTTTATTTGCTATTGCCGAGTCTCATCCTCAAAACAAAAAGACGACCTCAATAGACAAGTTGAGTTCATGCAAAACCAGTACCCAGAAGCTGAAGTTATCAAAGACATCGGCAGTGGACTCAACTTCAAACGAAAAGGTCTTAGAGCCATACTGGACAGACTCTTGCGAGGGGATCAGCTCACAATTGTTGTTACCTGTAGGGACAGACTTACCAGATTTGGATTCGAGCTTATACAGTATTTGGTCGAACAAAACGGTGGAAAAATCCTGGTTCTCGACAAAACTGTATTCTGTCCAGAATCAGAAATGGTCGCCGATGTTCTCTCTATCATCCACATTTTTTCCTGTAGAGTCCACGGACTCAGAAAGTACAAACAAAAAATCAAAGAAGATTCGGATTTACCCCAGCCGTGAACAAAGACAATTACTCAGGCAATGGATAGGTGTGGCTAGGTTTACCTATAACCGCACTGTTGAATATCTAATGCAACCTGATACCAAAGCTAATTGGAAAGCAATCAAAGGTGGTATCCTGAATAATTTACCTGAGTGGGCAAAGCTTGTCCCTTACCAGATAAAATCTATTGCTGTTCGTGATGCTTGTATAGCAGTGAGAGAAGCGAAAGTTAAGTATTCTAAGACAGGGCAACGACAACAGGTCAAATTCAAATCTCGTAAAAACCCGATTCAGTCTTGCTACATACCTAAGTCGGCAGTCTCATCTAAAGGTATTTATCATACTAAACTAGGCCAAATTAGATTTTCTGAGCCATTACCAGAATCTTTCGGGGATTGCAGAATAGTTGTACAGCAGGGTCAATATTATCTTTGTTTGCCAGTGGATTTACCAAAGTACAATCTGGAGAATCAAGGTCGAGTTGTGGCATTGGACCCTGGTGTGAGAAATTTTCTGACATTATTTTCTGAGAATAGTTTTGGTTGGATAGGTTCCGGTGATATTGGTAAAGTTCAAAGACTTTGCTACTACTTAGATGATTTAATCTCTAGATTGAGTCAAGCTAAATCTAAAACCAAGCAACGAATGAAAAAAGCAGCTAATCGAATGAGGTTAAAAATTAGAAATCTTATTTCGGAGGTGCACCATAAAACAGCTTTGTTTCTAGTCCAAAACTTTGATGTAATTTTACTTCCAACTTTTGAAGTTTCTCAGATGATAATCAAATCAAGTAGAAAACTCAGAAGTAAGTCAGTTAGACAAATGCTGAATTGGGCACATTACAGATTTGAGCTTTTCTTGAAACATAAAGCTGCTGAGTATAACAAAGCTGTTTTAGATGTTTCAGAAGCTTATACTAGCAAAACCGTTAGCTGGACTGGTGAAATTCTGAATAATTTAGGTGGTAAAAAAGTTGTTATTGGTAATGATGGTTTTCGCCTCGATCGTGACCTTTAGGTCCCGCGTGGAATTTTGATCATGCATCGTGGTAGAAAATTTTTCTACCACATTGGGAGATACCCCCTCAGCAGGTTAATCTTGTTGTGCATTGTTAACAAATTTAGCAAAATAGTATCGGCTATCCTCAAAGCTTGAGAAGTTTGAAAAGATAGAATAATCAATAAAAGGACAGAATAGAGAAAACTAAGCCATGGGCAAAGTAGTCGGTATAGACCTGGGTACAACAAACTCCGTAGTCTCCGTCATGGAAGGCGGAAAACCGATAGTGATAGCTAATTCAGAAGGAATGCGGACAACTCCATCTGTAGTTGGCTTCACTAAGGAAGGAGAACGAATAGTCGGACAAATGGCCAGAAGACAAACTGTTCTGAACCCTCAGAACACTTTCTACGGGGTTAAACGATACATTGGACGTAAATACTCTGAACTATCTCCAGAGTCAAAGCGGGTTCCCTATACAATTCGTCGAGATGAATATGGCAATGTCAAAATTAAATGTCCTCGGATGAAACGAGATTTTGCTCCGGAAGAAGTCTCAGCAATGATATTGCGGAAGTTGGCAGATGAAGCAAGTCGCTATCTGGGAGAAGAAGTGACAGGAGCAGTAATTACCGTACCAGCCTATTTTAATGATTCCCAAAGACAGGCCACTCGTGATGCAGGGACAATTGCAGGTTTAGAAGTTAAAAGAATTCTGAATGAACCAACGGCTGCATCTTTGGCTTATGGGTTAGAGAATACAGAGAATCAGGTGATTTTGGTCTTCGACTTGGGTGGAGGTACATTTGATGTATCAATATTAGAGGTGGGAGATGGAGTATTTGAAGTTAAGTCCACGAGTGGAGATACCCAATTAGGGGGTAATGACTTTGACCAACGAATAGTAAATTGGTTGGCAGAACAATTTCTAGAGACAGAAGGAATAGATTTAAGAACAAGCGATCGCCAGGCGTTACAACGGCTGATGGAGGCTGCGGAGAAAGCTAAGATAGAATTATCTGGGGTCGGAGTGACTGAGATTAACCTACCCTTTATTACGGCCACACAAGAGGGTCCTAAACATTTAGAAACTAGACTGACTAGGTCTCAATTTGAAGGACTTTGTGGGGATTTAATTCCCAGAATTGGACGCCCTGTCAAAATGGCATTAAAAGATGCGGGTATTAGTCCTTCTATGATTGATGAAGTAGTATTGGTGGGTGGTTCAACTCGGATTCCTTTTGTCCAAGATTTAGTTTACTCTCTTATAGATAGGGAACCAAATCAAGGGGTTAATCCTGATGAAGTTGTGGCTGTGGGAGCTGCTATTCAGGCCGGAATTTTAGCTGGTGATGTACGAGATGTTCTACTGTTGGATGTCTCCCCATTATCTTTTGGCTTGGAAACTATTGGTGGGGTGATGAAAAAACTTATTCCCCGGAATACTACTATCCCAGTACGACGTTCTGATATTTTTTCTACTTCAGAAAATAACCAGACTGTTGTTGAGATTCATGTTATTCAGGGAGAACGAGAAATTGCGGCGGAGAATAAGTCTCTGGGAAAATTTAAGCTTACGGGTATTCCTCCTGCACCACGGGGTGTGCCACAGGTACAAGTAGCTTTTGATATTGATGCTAATGGTATTTTGCAGGTGACTGCAATGGACAAAACTACAGGTCGGGCTCAAAGTATTACGATTCAAGGGGCATCGACTTTGACTCAGCAAGAAATTAATCAGATGATTCGGGATGCTGAAAAATTTGCTGAGACAGACCGACTTAGAAGGGAGCAAGTAGAAAAGCGCAATCGTGCGGAGGCTTTGGCCTTTCAAGCTGAACGACAACTCCGAGAAGTGGCCTTAGATTATGGTATGCAATTTGCTGCTAGGAGTCGTCAACGGATTGAGATGTTGATTAGAGAACTAAGGGATAGCCTGGAGAGGGATGATGAGCGGGGTATTGATCAGGTAGGAGTTGATTTACAAGATGCTCTGTATGACCTGAATCGTGAAGTGTCAATTTATACCTCTGATTCAGAGGATGATGATTTCTTTGGATCTGTGCGTCGGAGTATCTCTGGAGAGGACCGCAAGCGCAAGGAACGCTATGATTATGATAATAGGATAGATCGTCGGCCTCCTGATCGAGTCAGTTATAACAGACCGACTAGACCAAATCGTTATTATCAGAGTGATGATTGGAATGATGATGATGATTGGCTATAACTATTTTAGATTTTAAGGGAGATAGTTTGGTACTTAGTTACAAGATATAGCTAAAATCACTTTTGATTTTATTGCTGTGAATGAGTGATGAAGATTGGAGAATGTCCTGAGTAAATTGGTGACTTTCTATGATTTTTCTCTAAAAGTGAGAAAGTTAAGAATTCTCAAATATCCTACCATTTTGCCTCAAAGATTTATAGAAAATATTTATAGTTAAAACTTATAAGTTTAAGTTAGCAGATGCAAAATTTTCGGAATTATTATCAGATTTTAGATGTTTCTAAAGATGCTTCGGTGGATGAAATTAAGAAAGCATATAGGAGACTGGCACGACAGTTTCATCCAGATGTGAATCCTGGTGATAAGGAGTCAGAAGAAAAATTTAAAGATATTAATGAAGCTTATGATATTTTATCGGATATAGAAAAACGAGCAGAATACGATAAGTTTATTCGATATTGGAAACCTAAAGGAATTGGGGGCAGAGTGGGGATACGAGTGCCTGATTTTAGGAATTGGGATAATCGTGATGAAAATGGGCGTAAAAATGAAAAAGATTCAGATGTTAGTGATTTTTCAGATTTTAATACTTTTGTAGACCAACTATTGGGTCGTCGCCGTGAAGTTAGAACTCCAGTTGCTTCGACAATTCCAAAAACTCAGGCTTCTAATGTTTATCGTCCTGGTCAGAAAAAGAATACTTATAAAGCTACAGAACGGGAAGTAAAAAAGGATATTGAGGCTAGATTAACTTTACCTTTGGAAAAGGCTTATGTGGGAGGGGTTGAAAAAATACGTTTGGAGGATGGGCGTTCGATAGAGGTGAATATGCCGATGGCTATGGTTAATGGTCAAAGAATTCGTCTGAAAAATCAAGGTCTGGGTGGGGGAGATTTGTATTTGAAGATTACGATCGCTCCTCATGATTTTTATCAGTTGGAGGGACCGGATATTTTTTGTGAGTTGCCTATTACTCCTGTGGAGGCTGTTTTGGGTGGGGATATTGAGGTGCCGACTTTGGATGGTTGGGTGAAGATGAAGTTGCCGGCGGGGGTTTTTTCTGGTCAACGTTTGCGGCTTGCGAGTAAGGGGTATCCTGATGGGAGGGGTGAGCGTGGGGACCAGTTGGTTGAGATTAAGATTGTGACTCCGAAGGAGCCAACTCAGGAGGAGTTGGAGATTTATCAGAAGTTACGGGAGGTTGAGAAGTTTAAGCCGAGGAAGGATTTGCCTGTTTAATTTGAGTTTTAGCTGTGCGGTTGGTTTGAAGATTGATCACTCTTTTTCATGTGTCTTATTATTCTCAAGTTGAATAAAAAGTCATGGGCAGGGACGAGTAACTCCCAATATATATATCCTATCGCGGTTTTTGAGCGGATGCAACCTTATTATCCTTTGATTTTTTTTGAGCTTCATAAAATGACAAGGTTCGACTTAAATTTAAACAGGAGTCCATAGAATCTGTTTCACTTTTTAAGTTGAATAAAAAGTCATGCGTAGGGGCGAGTAACTCCCAATATATATATCCTATCGCAGTTTTTGAGCGGATGCAACCTCATTATCCTCTGATTTTTTTTGAGCTTCATAAAATGACAAAGTTAGATATTTTGACTATATATACTCATAGGAAGTTAGGAAGTAGGAAGCGATCAGGCAATCTTTCTATTACTTGTCTATTATTTAGAATGATTTTTTTTGAAGCGGAAGGAAGTTTTGGAAAAGAATTCAGAATTGTGTACAAACCAGGCTTAACGAGACTTTGATATTTTTGACGGTGAAAATGGCTTCAAACTCAACAGTAGCAAGGAAAATACGAAACTCAGGCTAAAAATTGCTCTTTGGGTAGCATGACCCAGGAAAACCTAGATATATCAACAAATAAGCTATTTTGACGTTAAAGTATTACATAGCAAGAGTTTAAGGCTTTTTTTGCTAAAGTCCCGTTAACTCGCTTACCACTAAAACTATATTCAGTTGAATTATCGGCATTTGACATCCTCCCGACGCTGCTCTACGATACAGCGCACCGATTCCCATCCATCAATCAAACAGACTAAGCCACTTGAAAGATTCAGGGCGGGTTGACACCTCACTGGAAAATGCTGGCTTTGCCTGTCTAACACTTCCTCCGTGTCCGTTTAACTTCTCCGAGTGCCCCTCGGCGACTTGATTAAACAGTTACAGCAATCTTCACCTTGATTTTTGGCCAGAGCAATATTTGTATGTTAACAGATTATCTGTAAAACCGCTCTTATTGATTGGTTTTCCCATCTCTGTGCTCCCCTGCGGGAGAGCGCGGGTCAAGGGCCAACGTTGAGATAAACAGGTATCTTGTCTCTCCAGCCCTTACAGCAGTTTCGGAGTTAGTAAGGTACAAAATTTTAGGATTTTAGGCAACAGCTCCGGAAGGCAACGCCCGAATTAATAAACTGTACCTCACGCTTCCTAAAAAGTGCTGTAAAAGAAGTTGGTTTCCCACTTACCTAAAAATTTTGATGAGTAAATCAAAAAAACTGCTACGTCTCAAAATTAGGCTGGTATGTAAGTTTTAGTTATAGGTTTTAGTATTTTAGTTTGAAAATTTTTAATTTTGTCATCAACCTCTGACAAAATTGGAGAAAAGTTTTCCCAATCAGCTAACGAAGTTTCAATATTTTTAACGCTTTTACTCGGTTGTGTGATACTCTAAATGGTAGAAAAATCCAAGGGTAAGTATTGCTTAAAAGAATTTTGAGGCTGCAAATACCTATCGTGTCGTTGTTTTTAGAGGCGATCGCCTGAATTTATTTGACGATGAATGACTAATTTTTTTCTCCTCATTTTTCGGTAGGTTGATAGACTGAGTGTTTTGTGGTATGTGGGTGGTGACTTAGATAACCTAGCTGAGGAGCTATGGCTCTGTAGTATTTTTAGGTAGCGTTGAGGTAGAGTAATAAATTCTCAACCCCCTACTAATAATTGATAACTGAAAAGACGGGAAGAATACTAGGAACGAAAGGCAGAAACCACCACCGGAGACCAGACAATCCGAAAACCCCTAACGTAGTAGCACTGGTCGGCATATTCGCTGTCACGCCAGGCACTCCGGCAATACCAAGAAAAGCTGCACCAGCAACCGCCACGAAGCAATCTTGTATTAGTATCTCCTTTAATTTCCCAACTACTTCCATCAGTAGGAGCACCATTATAATTATCGTGCCAAACATCTAGACACCATTCCCAGACATTGCCATGCATATCGTATAAACCAAAGGCATTGGGAGGAAAAATTCCTACATCTGTTGTTCCTCCTCGATATTTTCCTTGAGGAGCATCGCCGTAAGGATAGTTGCCGTGGTAATTAACTAAGTCAGACGTTATAGTTTCCCCAAAATAGAAGGGAGTTATTGTCCCAGCACGACAGGCATATTCCCACTGACTTTCACTGGGCAGTGTGTAAATTTTGTCAGTTTTCTCAGATAGCTTTTGACAAAATTCTGTAGCGTTGTACCAGTTCACGGTTTCTACTGGGCGGTTTCCTCCTTTAAAGTGAGAAGGGTTTTCTCCCATAATGGTTTGATATTGGTTTTGAGTAATGGGATATTTACTCATATAAAAAGGTTGAAGGGTGACTGAATGTTGAGGGCTTTCATCACTGTCTCTTTCTGCTTCATTTTCCGGGGACCCCATGAGAAAACTTCCTCCTGGAATATAAACCATTTCTAATTTAGTACCGTTACCTAAATCTTCTATTTTTTGCCTGGTATCTCCCTGGATCTGGTTGATTATTTTGCCAGAGTCGTTGACAGTAACTATCTCAAAGTTAAATACTTCTTCTTTAGAACTAGCCATGAAATTGAACTGGTAAAAATATTAAACAATAGTGTGCCACGTTCTACGATAAAAACTAGGTAGTATGGCATCTAAGTTAATTTGTTGGATAAACCAAAGCTTCAAAATCTTGACTTGATTTGAGATATTTTTGATAATTAGTCTACCCAGAATTTTAGCTAAGACGCGACAGTAAGGTAAGTAAATCTTTACCGAATAATTAAGGCTTAAAGCCTTTCCTTGTAAAGGAGAAAAAAGAAAAAATTTTCCCTACCGCGTTAATCCTATCCGTTTTCAAGGAGAGGTAATTAGGGTGTGCTGAAAAAGTATTTTGGTATGAGGTAGGAGTCAGAAGTTAGGAGTCAGGAGGAATGGGGAATTTAGAGGAGTTAGTCAGATATTTTATCCCTTGATTTTTCTGCAATTATTATGCCCAAAATCCTAACTTTTTGGTCGCTCAAGCTTAAAAAGCTGTACCCCCTTACAGCGAAAAAAAAGCTAAAACCTTTACCTGTTAATGCTTTTATCTTTAATCAGCAAGCCCTAATTATTAATTATTAATTGTTGAACTACCCTATAAAAACTAATAATTAATTACTGCTGAAACTGACGAGTGCCGAAAAGATTTTCCCTTGCTTTTTCATCAAACTTCTTTGTCCGACTCTCACTTAAAACTGCTAAACCACGACTCACTGCGGGTCGCTGACTAATAGTTTCAAACCATCGCTTTAAATGAGGAAAGTCTGATAAATTTTGCCCTTGTTTTTCATAGGGTACTATCCAAGGATATATTGCCATATCGGCAATAGAATAATCTCCCGCGACATATTCTACTTGAGATAATTGTCGATTTAATACTCCATACAAACGGGATGCTTCATTGGTGTATCTTTCAATTGCATAGGGAATTTTTTCCGGTGCATATTGACGAAAATGATGAGCTTGCCCTAACATTGGGCCAACACCTCCCATTTGAAACATTAGCCACTGAATTACTGTGTAGCGATCGCTTGGGTTATTGGGAATAAAGCGACTTGTTTTTTCAGCTAAATAAAGCAAAATAGCTCCTGACTCGAAGATAGAAATAGGGTTGCCATTGGGTCCATTGGGGTCAACAATGGCTGGCATTTTATTGTTAGGGCTAATTTTCAGATATTCTGGCTGAAATTGGTCTCCGGCGGTAATATTAACTGGAATTAAGTTATAGGGAGTTTCTGTTTCTTCTAACATAATAGAAATTTTCCAGCCATTAGGAGTTGACCAGTAATATAAGTCGATAGTCATAGTTTAAAAAAGCTCCAATTTTTCTTGAGTTTGCTATTACAAAGTATTTCCTGGGGGAATGCTGCGCAAACAGCACTTCAGCACTTCAGCAATCAGCAGTTAGCTTTTTATAAGGGGATTTAAACTTTCCTAAAATTAAGCAATTTAATAGAAGTCGGAGATTTAAACCCAAGCTTTTCCGTTCCGGAATGCTCCGCAAATAGATACCTAATTAGGGTTTGCTGAAAAAGTCTTATGGGTGAGGGTAGGAGACAGGAGACAGGAGAAATGGGTACGAGTTAGGAGGTAGGAGTAACAATTGTCAATTTGGGATTTTTCTGCTTAACTATGAGCCTAAAATATTAACACGCATGAGCATTAATAGCTGAAAATTTTGCACTTTTTAAATGCCCCAAAAAGGCACTTACCTTTATCTGTAAATACTTTTAGATTTAATCAGTAAGCCCTAATTAGGGTTTGCATATGGAAAGTCTTTTTGCTCTTTGTAGGAGACAGGAGACAACCCACCCCTCGCCCCTCCCAGGAGGGGAGAAAAGGGTCGGGAGCGAGGAGGTAGGAGCGGGCGTTTTGTCTCTCAATTTTTCTGCCATAATCATCCCAAAATACTAGCTTTTTGCAGCTCTTTCCACCGAAAAGCTGGTACTTTTTTCAACTCTAAAATGCTAAAATCAATATCAGTCAATACTTTTAGATTTAATCAGTAAGCTCTAATTATATGCGCAAATTTTTAGGCTGATAGTTGTTAAGGTAGTTCCGACCTAGGAGACTAACTAATAGCTGATATTTAGTTAATTGTAACCAATACTTTGACGTGCCAGACTGTTAAATAAATCGAGCATTTTTTCGCGCCACATATTAACAGAATCGTTGATTTCTAATAATTTTATGGGGGAAATAGAACGGGCAAATTGAAACCTAGCAAATATAATGTAATCGGCAAAGTTTGGTTTTTGTCCTGCTAAGAAAGGCTGCTGATTTAAAGTTTCTCTTAAAGGAGAGAGGATGGTTCTAAAATGCTCAATTTGAGATTGTTTTACTTCCTTAAATTCTTCTAGTGGTTTGCCTAATTTTTGTTCGCGAGTTTCTCGAAAATAAGCTTTATCTTTGGCATCTATATGTTCAAATACGTTGTAGATTAGCATTGGTAGTAAGGCTGGAGTCAAAACTTTTTCATCCCAATTTTTGATAAATAAAGTCTGATATTTTGCTTGGGAACAGCCGAATAAAGAGGGTTGATTTGGATAGCTTTTCTCTAAGTAGTTGGCAATATTCCAAGAGTCAAAAACTACTTGATCGCCATCAACAATTACTGGTACTTTTTCTTGACCTGAGAAAGCGATTGTTTCTTTTTCAGTAAAGTGCCAAGGTATTCTTTCTACTTCCAGTTGTTTATGGGCTAGAGCCATACGAGTTCTCCAGTAGTAAGGGCTAAAAGCTCTGTTATTTTCTGTGCCCACTAGGTCGTACATTTTGATTTTCATAGATGCCATAATACTTACAATTTCTCTATCAAATATAACAGTATTATGGCTTTTTAATAAATATTTTTTTATCAATATCGAGCTATTTTTACAGCAATAATTAGCTAATTTTTGCCATCTTTGATTGTTCTACTACTTACAGCACTTTTTAGGAAGCGTGGGGTAAAGTTTTAAGATTAATCTTTTTTTCCCTACTCCCTAAAGTCCTAAAATTTTGTATCTCATAAACTCCAAAACTGCTGTAAAACAATAGCCATAGTGATTAGGATATAGACTGATAACGATCTTGAGAAAGGTAAATACTTTTCCTATTGTTTTCTGTTCCCTATTCCCTATTCCCTGGTATATTTTGGCTTGTTAATAAATAATATTTTTGTCAATATCGAGCTATTTTTACAGCAATAATTAACTAAAATTTTGGCGATTATAGCAACTTGATAAGTGTTTGTTACCGAAAAATTGTGGTTTAAAGCCTCCCCTTTTAAGGGGATAATAAATAAAAATTTTCATCTCTTTGTCAATCCTCTCCTTGAAAAGAAGAGGTAATTATTCATTATTCATTATTCATTATTCATTATTGAACATAGCAAATTCAAAAAAGGTAGTTACATCTTAATTTGCGTTCTATTCCTACAATCAAAAAAATCTAAATCCCATTTTTTATTATGTTTTTATTTCTCTGTTCCCAGTTAAGTTTTCCCTGTGTCGTGACTGTAGCAATAATATTTGATGAAGTTGGTATAATAAACGTTGTACATAAATCTAGTCTTATGTAGTCAAACAATGTCAAATATCTTCGTTAATTTGTACAAAAGAGCTACTAAAGATTTGACAAAATTTAATAACTCAAAGACCATAAGTTTAATAGTACAATCAAGTAGGTTTAAAATTTAAGGCTAAATAAACATAATCAAAATTCCTCAACACTCGAATCCTAAAATAATTTTAACTCCTTGATTTATGAGATTAGTTGAGAGACATATCCCATACAAAAAATCATCGGTTTTATCCTGAAATTGACCGACTGTGTTTTTTGTCTAAAAATCTCTATAATTATGCTAATTATTTAGTTCGTCAGTCTTGGATATTTGAAAAAACAAATCTATCCTATTATTACTTACAAAAGACACTCTCTACTCAATCAGACTATCAAGCAATGCCAGCTAAAGTCTCTCAGCAAATCTTGATGATAATAGAGAGAAACTAGAAAAGCTTTTTAGCAGCAAACGAAGTTTATAAACACAATCCATCAAAGTTTAAGTCTCGTCCTCATAGAACGACAGCTCGCAGCGCAACCAACGAGAGGCTTTAAACCTTAATTATTCGGTAAAAAAAAGAAAACTAAACCTGTCAAATACCATCTAAAACTTATTTTCAAACAATTAACTTTTAATATCATGTCCGTTGGGGCACGTTTGTGTAAACCCAAGGGTAAATATCTGGAAATTTAAGTTTTTTTCTTGCTCTTAAGCCTTCCTTATTTTTCCCTCTTCCCTCTTCCTTTAAACATAGAAGTGGAAACTACAGATGTAGATAATTTTTTGTACCTTTTTTCATAAATTTTCTTCCCTGTTGCCTACTTCTGCAAAAAGTCTATTCTTTTTCGGATAAGTCTAATTATTTTTTTTAATTTATCCCTAAAATTACAGTTTTGTCCTGATTCAAGTGAAATATTAATCGGTGAAAATACTATTGTTGTGTAGAAACAAATAATCAATAATAAAATCACAAATACTTGCTCAAATCATCAAGACAAAATGAACAGAATGAACAGAATTCCTACTCAATGTCAAGACTTACAAGATCAGGTAGAAAATTTACTGAAATTATTGCATCAAGAACCCACTCTTAGACAACAAGATACAACAGCAGTCCGTTCTTCTTTAAATAAAGTAATTTCTCCCAAGTTTGAGATAGTATTTGCCGGAGCATTTAGTGCGGGTAAATCGATGTTAATTAATGCTTTATTAGGGAGAGAATTACTTTATAGTGCAGAAGGTCACGCTACAGGAACAGAATGTTATATAGAATATGCCGAACCTGAAAAAGAACGAGTAGTTTTAACATTTTTAAGCGGGGAAGAAATTCAAGAACAAGTAGCAATTTTACGAAAGGAATTAGGTTTAGACCCCAGTGCTAAAATTCAACAACCAGAAGTAATCGAAATTATCCGGGAACAATGCGATGCAATTATTAAAAATGAAGGTGGCGAAAATAAATCGGAGCGGGCTAAACAAGCAAAAGCATTGAAATTATTAGTAGATGGTTTTGAGGCGAATAAAGAATGTATTTATTCTGCTGAAAATGCTATTTATTCTATGGAGCAGTTTAATTTTTCTAACCTGAAAGAAGCAGCAAGTTATGCGCGACGGGGGATGAATAGTGCTGTGTTGAAGCGGGTGGAATATTATTGTCATCATCCTCTTTTAGAAGATGGAAATGTGATTATTGACACCCCAGGAATTGATGCGCCAGTCGAGAAAGATGCTCAGATTACTTATGACAAAATAGAAAACCCAGAAACTTCTGCGGTTGTTTGTGTTTTAAAAGCTGCTGCTGCGGGAGATATGACAACTGAAGAAACAGAATTACTGGAAAAAATGCGAGAAAATCCTGGAATTAGAGACCGGGTTTTTTATGTGTTTAATCGTATTGATGAAACTTGGTACAATTCTCAACTCAGACAACGATTAGAAAGTTTGATTATTTCTGATTTTCGGGATACGGAAAGAATTTATAAAACCAGTGGGTTGTTAGGTTTTTATAGCAGTTTAATCCTAGAGACAAACGGTAGCGATCGCTTTGGTTTAGATAGTATATTTGCTAATAGTGTTAAAGGTTTAGATGAGGAGGAGGAAACGCCACAGTTTGTCTATGCTTTTAATAATTATTGTGGCACTTCTCGCAAACTTCCTAGTAATTTTCGGGTAAGTATTAATGGTTTTGAGTCACCTAATAAAAATTATGTCAGGATTTTAGAGGAGTGGGGTAAACCTTTAATCGAACAATTAATAAAAGATAGTGGAATAGAAGAATTTAGGGATGGAGTTACTCGGTATCTGAAGGAGGAAAAACGCCCACAATTATTTGCAAATTTGGCAGACGATTTGCAAAATATCTGTATTCAATTACAGAAAAATTATTTAGCTACTCAACAAAACTTGGCGAGTCAACCCCAGGAAATAGAGGCAATGAAAATCCAGGAATTATCATTGTTAAATTCTCAACTTCAGGAAGTGGGGGAGGAGTTTAGCGAGCATATTTCTGAGGAAGTAAATTTGCTAGTTACAAATAAATGTGATGGTTTTGAAGCGGATTTTAATCAACTCCAATCTCGGATGATTCGTCGCTTAGATGAACTGTTAGATACTTTTTCTGTAGAAGCTGCTTATAGTCGGGCAACTATTAATCATCCACGGAATGCAACGGCACCTTTATTAGCAGTTTTGGTCGAAGCACTTTATTATTTAGCGAATCAATTGGAGGATATTTTAGTTGACTCTACCCAGTCAGTGGTAAGTGGATTTTTCCAAAGTTTAATTGACCGAGTCCGCAAGTCAGAATATTATCGGCAACTTTATCGTTTGTTGGGGAATGATGGAGGTATTGAACAACATTTAAAGGAGGTAGAAAAAGCAGTTACTACGGCATTAATAAGTGCAGCGCGGATAGAATGTGACAGGTTTGTCCGAGAAAGTCCCCGTTTTTATGATGAAGGAACTTTTTCTATGATGTTATTTATTTTGGAGATAATACATAAAAAATAGGTATTTTCAAACAGGGATTAATTCAATCATTTGACAATAATATGGGATATCAACTAGACCAAAAATTGATGAAAAACCGCATATAAATACCCGATATAATTATTAAACCACCTGCATATAAATGAACCTTATGCAAGATTGTTTGATAGTGGCATAGACTGTGAAATTTTGAACATCGGTTCTGATAAATGGAAAAAAGGAAAATTCCGAGTTAAGATTAATGTCGAATTTTATATAGAGGCAGAAGAAATAGATAAAATCTCTAACAACGAAAATTCCGAATATATCGAACCAGAATCTCCACTAGATGATTTACGTCAAAAATTTAATGAGGAAAATTAGTTGCCGAGCAAAGAATATTCTCCCGCGAAGAAATAAATTTATTGGCTAATGGCTGAAATCTATTTTAAGAGACTAATTTTGTTTCACTTTTTGGAACACTTTTTTCTATTCGCCATGAATTTTAATCCCTAGTAGATACCTAGCCTAACTATAAAATGCAAATGATTGTAAAATTTCATTTATTGATAATACTTCTGACATTTTATCCATGATTTAACAACCCAAAATTTATCCAAAAAGTCAATTATTTTTAACTTAGTCAGATAGTGGCTATAAATATTTGTTTCTCCAGAGCGATCGCTAATATCAAGCGCGATAAATGTTTACTACAAATAACTAGGCTATTTATTAGGAGTCAGTGGTATGGGCAAACCACCCTTTGCCCTTACAGGAGTCAGAATTAATGGCTTCCATTCCATTTTTTAGGTGGTAAATTATCTTTGTTCCTCAAAGAGAAATCTCCGATAAAGTCTTTTAATCACACTTATTATTCGCAACAGTCTTTTTGCAAATTGGTGTAATACCAAAAATAAACAGACTTTGATAAACCTTTGTCAGAATAATTTTGGATAGAGAGAAAATCTTCTGTTTACCCATCTGTAGGGGCTAACATTCAGGCAGTAACTAAAAGTATAAACTCTAGATTTTCTTTCCGAATGCTTCCCCCTCCTGTCAGGATTCAAAATTTAGATATAACAATTATCAAACCCTGAAATAAAAACACTAAAATACTCACAAAAAAATATTTTTATTTCCCACCATAATAAAAAGCAATTTCTTTCTCTTTAAGTGGAGCAAAATCTGCATCTTTCAACATTTGATTTAACTCTTCCTGGGAAATATGCTTCGCCCCAATACGCACAATACGAGACCGCATTGTATTACTAACTCCACTACGTTTTCGTTGACCTTCTAATGCCATTACCTTGTGATAAAGGTCGAGCTTTTCTGATGGTATAACAGAACCATCTAAATCTATTCCTTTAGCGATCGCCTCATCCACAGCATCTGCTCCAGTAGTTGATGCAGGTGTGGAAGTTTTGTCTGAAGACATAGCAAAAAATTATTGAGTTTACATGATTATATTATCTCCTGAAAGGCACACTTCAAAACTTTCTATAGGAGTAAATTTTTCCAATTAAAATTCAAGTCATAGTAAACTCATTCATTAATTGATAATGGATAATGGATAATTGATAATTACCTCGGGTTTTAACCGCTACGGAATTGAGTATAAGGAATATTTTCTTTTCTTGGTCGATTGGATATGGCGCAGGTTTCGGAGCCATCCCACCCTCCGGGAAGCTCCGAAGAGAGAACTCCGTTCCGCTGTCGCGTTTCGCGTCAGCGTTGCGTTACGCCAGTTTTGCGAAGCAAAAGCAAACGACCGCTTTTTCCCCCTTAAAAGGGTCGGCTTCAAGGCACGAATTATTTAATTATTAATTATTAATTATTAATTATTAATAATTCGGTAAATTTTCTCATATCTGGAGCTTTAAAAGCCAAAATAATATCATTTTTAATCATATTAAGTGTGATTAACTTATGAGCTATTGCTTCTTCAGTAAAATCTGCTTCTATGTAAATATTTTTATTTTTAATCTCAATATAAACATGAGTATACTTCAGCTTTTTCCCCTTACTAATCACTCGTAGGTCGTAGGTCTTAGGTGTTGGTATTATACCAATTTTATGTGAAGTAGCACAGAATTATGAAATTTATTAACTTGTCTATCTCGATCTACAATCAACTCTGATTAATATATTATTCTATGCAGCTTAGAAATGAATTTCGTATCAAGCCTCTGACTTAAAAAAGCAAAAAATCCCGTTGAACAATCCTATCTATATTTCAGGAGATGTAATTATTAATTATTAATTTTTGAAGTTTTTTGATTGACAAATAATACCTTTTCTGAAAATAGAGCCGTCAAGACATCCGTATCTTCAATATTGTAGAAAGTAAAAAGCGCCTAGAATAGTCCACCCATCTTTCATGAAAGCATTTTAACTGTATTCTTATAAGTATATTTTGCTGGCATTATTCAATCGATCAAACATTATGCTTAAAGATTTATGATCACTGAATATCCACAGTAAAATAATGTTAGTATTTTGATAAATTATTAACTGGTGATATAATCATGCATAATTAACAAAAATTAGAGATTTAATCAGAAATAAATTATGAACAAAACTCCCCGAATAAAAATCCCTTTAGCAGTCAGAAAATATGTATTCGAGCGCGACAATTACCATTGTAAAAGTTGTGGTAAAACTACTAAAGAAACACAACTTACCATAGACCATATTATCCCCCTAGCTAGTGGTGGTAGTAATGATATTAGTAATCTACAAACCCTCTGTAGTAAATGTAATCAAAAAAAGAAACATCACTTTGACCCACGATTTAAACGCAACTTCAGTAACTAAAAAAAAATTATTAAGTAAGTATTTCCTACGGAATGCTTCCCTACGGGATGCTACGCAAACGCAAACAGCTATTAGCAGTCAGCTAGCCTCCTGCGGAGGAACTGCGTTAACAGCAACAAGACTCTCTCCCTCCCTCAGGACAGTGTTTAAATTAACAACTGACTTTCAAGGCAAGGGAGCTAACTTTTGTACTCACACAATTAATAAAGCTTTTATCCTAAATTAAAAGCAATAGCTAATAGCTGACGGCTAAATGCTTACATTATTAAACCCCGAAAAATATCAATTTTTGAGTAAAATAGAACACAATAAAATCAGGATAAATATATGGTCAATTCAAAAAGAATTAACTTTCTCAAAAGTAAGTTGTACTCTCTAATAGGTAGAATGTCTGATGTAGACCTAGAAATAAGTTGGGAATATTTACAAACACTTTATTATGATAGCTTCATGTTAAAAGCTATTCAACAATCTAAAAAAACTCACAAACCAGGAGATATCTTAACCAAAGAAGAAACTATACAAATATTAGACTTTGACCGAGAAGATAGTCAAACTAAAAATAACTAATAAAAATAAATAAGGTATAGAAAAAAACCATATTATTGTGAACCTAGAAGTGCGTTATGCTAGGTCTTTTGTCGAAGACCTCAAAACTTTAGAAACTGCTGCCTACCAAAAAATATATGATTTTGTTTTTCTCAAATTCAGTCAAATAAATTACTTACAAGAACTACCAGAATTACGACAACTTGGAACAAGTACTATTTTCTACAGATTTACTGTGGACAAATATCTGATTGGAATAGAAGTAACAGGTCAAATTCTTAAATTTATCCGTATTTTACCAAAGCCACAAATTTAGTCTTCTAAACTATAGGTAGCCGACTAAAAAAAACAAAAAATACAGTAATTTTTATGGACTCAAAAGCACTTTGGCAACGCTATATTAACTGGCTTTATTACCACGAAGGATTAAACTTTTATGTTGATATAAGTCGCATTAAATTTGACGATTCTTTTCTAGAAACAATCAAGCCTAAATTTGAAAAAGCTTTCCAAGATATAGAAGCATTAGAAAAAGGAGCGATCGCCAACCCAGACGAAAACCGGATGGTTGGCCACTACTGGCTGAGAGCCCCGGAACTTGCGCCCACCCCCGAAATCAAACAAGAAATTGTCCAGACTATCGAACAGATTGAGACTTTTGCCAAGAAAGTCCATAGTGGAGAAATCAAACCTCCCAATGCCCCCAAATTTACAGATATTCTGTCCATTGGTATTGGTGGTTCAGCTCTCGGTCCTCAATTTGTAGCCGAAGCTCTGAGTCCAAATGACCCACCAATGCAAATACATTTCATCGATAATACCGACCCTGCAGGTATCGACCACATACTCTACAACCTCAAAGACCGCCTCAACAGCACCCTAGTCATAGTCATCTCCAAGTCAGGTGGTACGCCAGAACCTCGCAACGGTATGATGGAAGTCAAAGCAGCTTATGCTGCTCAAAATCTAGACTTTGCTCCCCACGCCGTCGCAACTACCACCCCCGATAGTAAACTAGGTAAAATTGCCAAATCTGAAGGATGGCTAAATATTACCCCCATGGCAGACTGGGTAGGGGGACGTACTTCTGAATTATCCTCCGTTGGTTTACTACCAGCAGCATTGCAAGGAATTGATATCCAGGCTATGCTAGAGGGGGCAAAAGAAATGGACATAGCCACTCGCAAACATGATATTAAAGGCAACCCCTCTGCTTTATTAGCCTTGAGTTGGTACGCCGTAGGTAACGGACGAGGGGAAAAAGATATGGTAGTTCTCCCCTACAAAGACAGTTTGTCAATGTTCAGCCGTTATTTACAGCAGTTGGTCATGGAATCTTTAGGCAAAGAAAAAGACCTAGATGGTAATATAGTCAATCAAGGTATTGCAGTTTATGGTAATAAAGGCTCCACAGATCAACACGCTTATGTCCAACAGTTGCGTGATGGTGTACCTAATTTCTTTACTACCTTCATCGAAGTCCTAGAAGATCGTCAAGGTATTTCTCCCGAAGTAGAACCTGGAGTAACTTCTGGTGACTACTTATCTGGTTTTCTCCAAGGTACTAGACAAGCACTGTATGAAAATCAGCGAGATTCTATTACAGTTACAATACCTAAAGTTAATCCTAAAAATGTAGGAGCTTTAATTGCTCTTTATGAGAGAGCTGTTAGTTTTTATGGCTCTCTAGTTAATATTAATGCCTATCACCAACCAGGAGTAGAAGCAGGTAAAAAAGCTGCCGCCACAGTGCTAGAGTTACAGCAACAGGTAGTAAATGTCCTCAAGCAAGAAGATTCTCCCCTATCTTTAGCAGAAATTGCCCAAAAAGTAAGTGCTGATGACAAAATAGAAATCATCTACAAGATTTTACGCCATTTGGCAGCTAACCAACAGAATATTGTTTTTCATGGAAATGTTGGGCAACCAGCTAATTTAACTGTAAGCTATCAGTAGTATCTATAGATAGTGATTTTGCCTCAAGCATTAGAGGTGCTTATTGGACTCATCGAGATTGTGCAGCAGCAGATATAGTTTTTATTTGTGGACTAGAGAGCGCAGTAACTCAAGGACTCTGGGTAATGGAAATAGTCTGTAAAGTCAGTTTATGGGTGCTTTTCTGGCCTAATATAATTATTCAGTTGCATTGGGAAGAAATACCCACCTAAATTCCGAACTTGAGAAACCTGAGCTGTATACCCAGGGTCAGTGTGATCTGAGTTAGCTTCCTAGGGAGGAACTGGGTTAGCCTCTTATAGAGGAACTGCGTTATCAGTTAAAAGTACCTCTTGCAATAGAGAGTCAAGAAAATACTTAGTTTTCTCTTTTTTATCCCCCTTTAAAGGCTATGCTTTATAAACAAATTTATTAACAAAAAACTTGACAAAATAGACAAGTTATGTTTAAGTCTTGGAGAGGCTTTTTCAGGAGAAAAGGAGAAAAAGTGCATTGAAAAATACATTTTTTTGATAACTTAAGTAGTTCTGCCTACCTAATATACTCTTTCTCCCTTCTCCCCTGCTCCCCACAAGCTTTTCATAAGTTCCTGATTAAAAAATATCTTTAAAGGGGAGACTTTTGACCTAATTTTCTGGCCACGAGCATTTCACAAGCACAAAAATTAGTTTTTATACTCTGGGAATTTCCCTGCTTCTCATGTTAATTTACTTCCCTATTCCCATTAAACAATGCCCTTAACAATTCTTGTAGTTGATGATGATTTGGGAACTCGTTTATGTGTTGGTGATTACCTGGAGATTTCAGGTTACTGGGTAATCAAAGCTGAAAATGGTCAACAAGCTTTGGATTTATTAGAGAAATCTCGGCCACATCTGATGATTACTGATATTGCCATGCCAGAAATGGATGGTTATGAATTGGTACGACAGGTTCGATCGCGTCCAATTTTTCGTTTATTGCCTGTAATTTTTTTAACTGCTCGTACAAGTACAGAAGAAAGAGTAAAAGGCTATAATTTGGGGTGTGATATTTACTTACCAAAACCTTTTGAATTACCAGAGTTAGGAGCAATAGTTCGGTCTTTGTTGGAGCGGTCTGCTCTTATTGCCCAAGCTTCACCTACATTTAATCAATATTCTAAGACAGAAAAGCTATCTAAATCACATTATTCAGAAGCAGTATCTCAGTCAGTTATTGCCAATGCTCAGATTAGTTTGACCGAGCGAGAACAACAAGTTTTGAGTCTTTTACTTAATGGTCTTTCTAATGTTCAAATTGGCGATCGCCTACATTTAAGCCATAGAACTATTGAAAAATATGTCAGCAGTTTATTTAGAAAAACTAATACTAATAATCGAGCTGAATTAGTTCGTTTTACAATGGAAAATTACTTGACTAATTAGGGTTTGCTTATGGAAGTCTTTTAGTAGAGGTAGGAGACAGGAGACAACCCACCCCTCGCCCCTAACCCCTCCCAGGAGGGGAGGGGAAGACAGGAGAAATGGGAATTTACAGGAGGTAGGAGCGGGCGTTTTGTCCCTTAATTTTTCTGCCCAAATCTTGATCAAAATCCGCTCCTAATTGAACAATTACCACTTAAAACCTCGAACTTTTTGATACTTAAAAATGCACTTACCTTTATCTATAAAGACTTTGAGATTAGATCGTTCATTAATTGATAATGGATAATTACCTCGGGTTTTAACCGCTACGGAATTGAATATAAGGAATATTTTCTTTTCTTGGTCGATTGGATATGGCGAGGTTTCCTAGCCATCCCACCCTTCGGGAAGCTGCGCTAACGACCGCTTTTTTTCCCCTTAAAAGGGTCGGCTTCAAAGCGCGAATTATTTAATTATTAATTATTAATTATTAATTATTAATTATTAATTATTCGGTAAGCCCTAATTAATTTGAAATTTAGTTAGTTATAGTTGATTTTTTTTGTCAAAAATTAAGACTAACTTAGCTCTCATCTATCTCTATTTTTTTTTGATTAATAATATAGTCTAATAGTCCCTCACAAGCATCTAAAAGTATTTCAATTACATAGTCAAATCCATCCTGACCACCATAATAAGGATCGGGAACTTCCTGCACATCAAAATACCTACAAAAGTCGCACATTAATTTTACTTTATCCTGATATTTACCAGCAGTATCTAAACGCAGTACATCCTGATAATTATCCTTATCCATTGTTAAGATTAAGTCAAAATTATCAAAATCTTCTACTTGAAATTTACGAGCTGCACCTTTAAGAGTAATTCCTCTCATCTTAGCTGCATAAGTCATCCTAGAATCAGGTGGACTACCTATATGATAACCTCCTGTACCAGCAGAATCACAAACTATACGACTGCTCAAATTAGCTTTTTCTATCAGATGATTCATAATATTTTCTGCTGATGGAGAACGGCAGATATTACCAAGACAAACAAATAATAATTTATATTCCATAAATTAATCAAAAATCGGTAATGATCAATAAGTTAAAAATGAAAATTAATCTACATTATTGAAGCGATTACTTTAAAAGTAGTATTCTGACAATCCTATAAATATAATTAAAACTAGGATACAGGTTAGTTGTTAGTATTACGATACATTGGTTGTTAACTTAAACCTGCCCTAGCTATTAAGACTTAAACTATCATCCAGTTAATCCAGGTATATTTAAACCGCCTGTCAAATCTTCCATACGCTCGCGCATAGTAGCAGTAGACTTACTATAAGCGTCTTGCATTGCTACTGTTACCAATTCAGAAATTACTTCTGCTCCTTCTCCTAGTGCATCAGGTGAAATTTCTACTCGCCGTGGTTCTTGGTTTCCACTCAAAAAAACCTTAACTAAACCACCACCTGCTACCCCTTCAACCTCTAATTTATCTAGGTCTTCTTGGAGTTTTTTCGCTCCTTCTTGAACCTGTTGAGCTTTTTTAAAAGCATCAGTTAGTTCTTTCATTTTACCTAACCCGAAGCCAAAGCCTTTTCCTGATTGTGACATAATTATTACTCTTCTATGGTAAGTCTTATTTGTATCTGTTTGTTGCCATTAAATCATTAGAGACCTAATAATTTATGCAGCACATATTTTAATTATTCTAGATTCTCAATATATTTATACAGAATCTAGTTAGATTTTGTGCTTTAGTAGGAGCCTATAAAAATGTGCACCTACCTTATCTATAACATCATGGCATCTTTACATAAAAATCATAACACTGCAATAGATTTTTAGTACCTAATTAAATTAATAATTTGACGAACCTGCCATTTCCAGCCCTAATTTATTAAAGATTTCCCAATACCATAATTGGCAATAATATTAGTAGTTAAAAGCTGCTTATAGACCATCGACTGCCTCTAAAATCTAGTAATTAATTCAGAAGGTGGGGAATCTGAAAATTCTGCCAATTTTAGTGACTATTACTAATTGAAACCTGATAGTAATTTACTTGTAGTTAGAAATCTGAATAATTAACAGAAAAACTCGGTATCTAAAGTTGATTTATCCATTTTGTGTACCTAATTTGTACTTGACTAGATTGTTTAACTAACTAGAAGCACAGGTTGAGTGTACTGGTATTAGAAAGTTGCTGCTCCTGAAAAATCTCCGATCATTTTTACCTCTGGCTTTAATAAAAAAGACCATTGCTTTTCCACCTGTTCTTGAACATGATATATCAATTGGAAAATATCACTAGCTGTAGCTCCTCCACAATTAAGAATAAAGTTTGCATGACGGTGAGCGACTTGGGCCATGCCTATTTGATAACCCTTAAGTCCAGTTTGTTCAATTAACCAACCAGCAGCTTGTGGCCCAGGATTGCGAAAAACACTTCCACAACTAGGTAAATGATAAGGTTGGCTAGTCTTTCGCTTGTTAAAATTTTCAGAAGTTATAGCGGTCACCAAAGCAGGATTTTCCCCTGGTTGTAACTGAAAAGTAGCTTGAGCCACCAAAATAGACTTACCTTGTAGGCTAGAATGACGATAGCTGTATTCCAAATCTTGAGGAGACAGAATTTCTATCTGACCATCAGGTAACATAACATGGGCATTAACTAATATATCAGCTATACATTTACCTTGTGCCCCAGCATTCATTACTACAGCACCACCAACAGTACCAGGGATACCAACCACCCACTCCAAACCTTGCCAACCCATTCTTGCTGCCTTCCAAGCAATACGTGGCAATGATTCACCAGCACCTACAGTGAGAAGACCTGTTTCTTGTCCAAAGTTAATGTGACGGAGGTTACGACTACTAATAACTAATCCTGGTAAACCACTATCACTCACTAACATATTGGAACCTCCTCCTAGCAGAGTAATAGGTAGTCCTTCAGAGTGAGCAAACTGAAAACTTGCTTGTAATTGATCTAATTTTTTTGGTGTAACATACCATTCAGCAGGTCCTCCAACTCGGAAAGAAGTCAGAGGAGCTAAAGGAACATTAGACCTAATTACACAGTCTGTTCCAAGTAGTGGAATAGGTTTATATTGTGGCCTTTGAGCTGAACTAGCTATGTGATAAGAGAGAGTCATGGTCATAACTAATACTTGAATTATCGTAATTGAAAGATCGTTCGTGTTTAAGAGTTAGCTAACTCAACTGAATGTTTTTCTATTAAGCTGTTTCACTAGATACAACCTGATAGTGAGGTTTTTGATAATATGCCATAACCTCCGGAATAATTTTATTTAGGTTGCCAGCACTAAGAAATATTGCCAGATCCCCTGGTCTTAAGACTTCATGTAAAAATTTACTTACTGATTCTAAAGATGACTGATAGTAAACCTGTTGATGATAATCAGAAATTGCTTCTGCTACTTGTTGGCCATTAATTTTACCCAATGGTGATTCTCCTGCACTGTAGATATCAGTAACAATCACCATATCAGCATCATTAAATGATTTAGCAAACTCTGAAACAAAAGCTTGAGTACGACTATGACGATGAGGTTGGAATATAGCAACAACTCTTTGGATCGGTAATGAGTTATTTTGTTTTGTAAAAGATAAACTGGTTTTAGATATGTGAGATTTTGTAGTCACTTTTTGACTGTTTTTTCGTAAGTTAGCTGCGGCTAAAGTGGCGCTAACTTCACTAGGATGGTGAGCATAATCATCAATAAATACAATACCATTGCACTCTCCACGGTGTTCAAATCGACGATGAGCACCTTCAAATTTAGCGATCGCCTGAGCTATAGCAGCAAATTCTAAACCTATTAATCTCCCTACTGCTACAGCAGCTAAAGCATTACTTAAGTTATGTTTACCCAATAACCCCAACTGTAACTCTCCCAGAATTTGGCCTCGCTCCCAAACACGAGCCAAGGTAACATTAGATTGATAATTTACACAATCGACTGTATAATCTGCATTATTATCTGATTTAAGGCTATAGCTAATAGTCGGCTGGAGCAACTTTTTAACTGTAGAACAATCTATACAACCTACCAAAGTTTGACAATTTTCTTTAAATACCTTGAAAGTTTCTACTACCTGATCTAAACTTTCATAATGATCTGGATGGTCTAATTCAATATTTGTTACTACACCAATGTGTGCAGATAATTTAACCAGAGAGCCATCTGATTCATCTGCTTCTGCTACTAGATAAGGACTCTCTCCTAAACGAGCATTACCTTCCCAAGCATCTACTTCTCCACCAATCACAATGGTGGGGTCTAAACCAGTTTCTAGAAGCATAAATCCAATGAGACTGCTAGTTGTAGTTTTGCCATGGGTTCCTGCTACAGCTATACTTTGATAATCTTGAATTAGAGCTGCCAATAGATCCGAGCGATGTAAAATAGGACATCCTAGTGCAATTGCGGCTTTATACTCAGAGTTCGTTTTATTAATTGCTGTTGAACAAATTACTTGTGGCAGCTCCGAAATTTCTTGGTTATCCTCCATCCTACCATTGTGCTTTTTCGTCATTAATGCTTCTGCATTTAGACGGAGATCGATGGAGGAGAAATTTAAGCTTGAGTCTTTTGACGGAGATAAATTTTTCTGTTGAGAAATTTGTTGAAATAATTCTAAATTTTTAGCATCTTGACACCAAAATATATGGGTTCCTATTGCTTGCAAGCGCTTTGTTATATGGCTTGATTTTAGATCCGATCCATAAGTTGGTAAATTTCGTTTGGCTAAAATGTAAGCCAGAGCTGACATTCCGATGCCTCCAATACCAATAAAATGAAACGGCCTACCACTGAAATCAACATTTTTAGACATTAATTGCTCCTTATACACCACACTGCGCCCGTAACACGCGATATCATACCAGGATTTTTTTTTTTTAGATAGAGTCTAGCAGTAATTTACCAAAAATACTGGTTAGCTTAGTTAATAAGCTCTATTACTTGCAATTAGTTTGTTTTCTATCAAATCTTTACCCACTGGCCAGTCTTTTTCCGGACATTCCTAGAAAACTGATCAAGGATAAATCATCAGGATTTTTCACAAAAGAATAAGTATTTATAGAACTTAACTAGACAAAATAAATTATTAATTATCATTCATAGTTTAGATTGCTATTCAAGCATTAGTTATTAGTTAGTAATTTGCTGTCCAATAACTAATGAATTGCTAACTCTGACTTACTTAAATTGAGCAGCAATGTTTTGGTAAAAATCACCCATATAGTTAGCACTCAAGCATAGACTATTGAGCCAACAAAATTTGTTATGAATAACTTACGATAAAACTATTTAACAAAAGTTTTTTATGAGCTTCTATATTTCCTTACTACTTACAAAACTTTTGCTCATTGATGAACTACATCTTCACAAGCAAAACCTTGTAGGGACGTTCCATAGAACGTCCCTACAAGGTCTACCCAAATGAAAACCGCTGTAAACTGTCCCAGGATTGATTAGTGGAGCAGAAAAATTTTTCTACTTCAATTTTGACTTTTGACTTTTATGATTTTGACTTTTGACAAAAAAAATCCTCACAAGTTCCATACCCCATCCATATAGGTTCCTTTATACAACAAGCTGTGAACAAAAACTTAAATTCAAACCAGTAGTTGACTCTATTGATGGGCAGGGATCGTAATGAACCTACAAAAAAATTACCAAATTACCATTTTGCTGTATGATGATGGTCAAGATTAATTTTCTTTTAAGCTCTCCTTTCTAAAATTCAGATCGTTGCTGAAAAAGTTAGGGTTCTGAGATGAAGGTACGGCAGAGTTTAAGGCTGAAATCAATATCTGGAACTACCAAAAAGCACCCGGTGGGGCAGCACGGGGACTGGCTCAATTAAATAGCAGTCAGCAGTCAGCGGTCAGCGGTCAGCATGATTGACTTTTTTACGCCCTAGTCGGGGATTTCAACCCCGACTCAACCATCCGGCGCATTAGTTGCCTGGGTATAACCCAAGGTCAAAAAGCTGAAGTCCGAAGTTACGACCCAGGAGGCTAGCTGAAATGCTGATAGCTGATAGCTAGTTAAAACTGAAACTGGATTAATTCAGTTTGTAAAACTGTCAAAAACTTTAATTATACATGATTATTGCTGTTGTTAGGAGGTAAAAAGTGATTAGAGTTGCTATAAATGGTTTTGGACGGATTGGACGAAATTTTTTACGTTGCTGGCTCACTCGTACAGATAGCCAACTTGATGTTGTTGCTATCAATGATACTTCCGACCCCAAAACCAATGCTCACCTGCTAAGGTACGATTCAATGTTGGGCACATTAAAGGGTGTAGATATTAGTTCGGATGAAAATTCCATCACAGTTAATGGTAAAACAATTAAGTGTGTATCTGACCGTAATCCTTTAAATTTACCATGGGCAGACTGGAATGTCGATCTAATTATTGAGGCTACAGGTGTATTTGTAACTGAAGAAGGAGCCTCAAAGCATTTACAAGCTGGAGCAAAAAAGGTTTTAATTACTGCTCCTGGTAAAGGTGGAAAAGTTGGTACTTTTGTGGTAGGAGTTAATCATCAAGATTATGAGCATGATGATTACGATATTGTCAGTAATGCTAGTTGTACAACCAACTGTCTAGCTCCAGTAGTCAAAGTTATAAATGACAACTTTGGCATTATTAAAGGTACAATGACTACAACTCATAGTTACACTGGCGACCAACGTATTTTGGATGCTAGTCACAGAGATGTACGGCGGGCCAGAGCAGCGGCTGTAAATATTGTGCCAACTTCTACAGGTGCAGCTAAAGCAGTAGCTCTGGTAATTCCAGAAATGAAAGGTAAGTTAAATGGTATTGCTATGCGGGTACCTACTCCTAACGTTTCTGTTGTAGACCTTGTAGCTCAAGTTGAGAAAAATACTTTTACTGAACAAGTTAACGAAATTATACAAGAAGCTGCTAATGGACCAATGAAGGGTATCATTGAATACTGCGATCTACCTTTGGTTTCTAGTGATTTTCGTGGTAATGATTCATCTTCCATTGTAGATGCTAGTCTGACAATGGTTATGGGTGGCGATATAGTGAAAGTTATTGCTTGGTATGATAATGAATGGGGTTATAGTCAGCGTGTTGTAGACTTGGCTGAAACTGTGGCACAGAAGTGGCCTGCTTAGTTTGTTTGAGTTTTGATTGTCTGACAATTGAATTAAAAACGCAAGATAAATAACTTTTTCAAAAATGTTGAAATCCCTGGCTAAGTGTAAGTTGCTCGTTTGGGTAAATTCCTTGGCTATCTATTAATAAGATGTCGGTGTCGTCTGTGGTTGTACCTATTATGGCTGCACCGACTCCAATTTTTTTGACTAATTCTTGGCCACAAATTGGAGGTAAGCATAAAACTAGCTCGAAATCTTCTCCTCCATAGAGTGCCCACTTTAATGCTTGTTCGGGTGAGACGAGTTTAGTTAAAGAAGAAGGAATGGGAATTTGATTGCGTTCGATCCTAGCTCCGACCTGAGATGCTTGACACATCTGAACGATCGCATCTGCTAGCCCATCACTACTGTCCATTCCTCCTACTAAGACCGAGTTTTGGTTTTTCTCTACACTATTAGAACTATTTAAAGATAAGCAATTCCATAAATTTGTTAAAATATCGAGCCTTGGTTGAGGGCGTTGGTGAGCTAATATTAAGGAAGAACGTTCTGCTTCTGTGAGAAATTTACCTAATTCTGGATGCAGTAATAATTCTAACCCAGCTTTTGATGCTCCATGTACTCCAGTAATAACGATCGCGTTTTGGGATTGGCAATTTGAACGAAGAATAGTCTGTAAAGGTTCAATTTGTCCGAAAGCAGTAATTGAGATAGTACAGATGGGTGATCGCACAATGTCTCCACCGACTATAGGAGTATTGTATGGTTGTAAGCATTCAGAAATTCCTTGGTAAAGTTTTTCAACCCAAGCAACGGGAGTATCTCCAGTCAGACCAAGAGCGATCGTAATACCAATAGGGAATGCACCCATTGCTGCGAGGTCGGATAAGTTGGCAGCAGCACTACGCCAACCGACATCTTCAGGGGAAGTGGTGCGATCGCTAAAATGTACTCCATCGACGAGTGTATCTGTTGTGACTACTAATGATTTGTTGGGTTGAATTGGCATAATAGCAGCATCATCCCCAACAACCTCTGTGGGACAAAAACGGTGTAATACCTTTAAAAGTCCTTGTTCGCTAATATCTTTAACTTCGATCATGGCAATCTATGCTTACTCTAATTACTTTTGAAAGTCTAAAATTTCTCAATTATTTGTTTTTATATCATGTTTGGATAATTACTGATCGAAAAATACTTTGTTTTTAGGTATAGGAGAATATGTATTCAGTAATTATCTGCAACCTTACTCTTTATATCATCAATTGTTAGAGGTAAATAAGTAATAATTTTTACCGCTTATCTCCTGAACATGAAAAGAATTTATAGCGCTGTGCGCTGGCAACAGCTCCGGAAAGCAACAGCTCATCTGGCAACCCACCCCTCGCCCCTCCCAGGAGGGGAATAAATTGCCGATAATATAAGACTTTTAGCTATTTAGCCTTTCCTGCAATTTGTAAATATACCAGCGCTCATTGCTATACTAATCAATATCTTTACATATTTAGGATTACTCAGTAATTAAGAATGAATATGATATAGCAGTCGAAGGAAAGGGTGTGGACATATCAAAAGCTTAAAACTCAGACAACGCAAGCCTTTTCCTTCTCTGGTAGATAACTAATCGCCTAGATAACTAAAGGCCTTGTCCCTTCTTCCTTCTGCTATAGGACAAATCTTAATATGACAATTAGCACTCGCCTATCACTTGTATGTTTTTTGATTTTTCTAATTGAGTCTTACTTTCAAGGTCTGTTACTGTACGTTGTTAGTAGACTATAGTAGGGACGCCCTTATGCAACGTCCCTACTGGGTTTTGGTTATGGCAATGTGGTTCATAAATTTGAAAAGTGCTATAAACTCTACGCTATATTTATCTCTATCTACTTTGTTGATTTCCTATTGAAAATATATAGCAACTGTGATCGTCATTGCTATTCCATACATTCAGCTATCACTCTTAATCTTGTGGATAAAAACACAGTCTCTAATTACTAAAAATCAATGTATTTTCTCTAGATAGGTGTTAGTCTTGCAGTTAATTTATTGGCGAGAAAATACTCACAAAATAATGGTTTTGACTACTATTACAATAGAAGATAAATTTGATTATTTAGTAGGTCTGTGGTTCATTTACAAGTTTTACCTAAATCAAGATTGTCAAGATAGAGAGAATCTAAATTTATTGCTTAATTATGGAGAAATAGTAAAATAAAGCGCATTAAATTTATAGTTATTTATCTAAAATTCTATCAAATAAAAGTTAGATTAAACAATAAGTTTTGCTACCTCTATCTGAAATATATTTTTAGATAGCAATTTTTAATTATTAGCTTCTATAGCCTTTTTCCAGAATATTTTGTAAATTACAAAAAAAGGCCTTATATCAGCTACTTATATACTTTAATGATTTGCATAACTTTTGATGGCAATTATACACTATATTTTTCAAAGAAGAATAATCATTCAAAAGTTTTTTTTGCCTTGATGAAAAATCACTATTACTTTGACATATTTGTTCTTTTTTTGTTATAATAAGAAAGTTAATTAGTTGGAAAAATAGCTGGAATTTAAACTGATTTGTGTAACTAACTAAAAAAAAATAATGATAGTCAAAAATGAATGATTAATAAAAATTAAAAAGCAACATTAATTTTTGTGTCAAAAAATCAAGATAAATCAATCAAAAGAATGACTATTGACAAAAATCAAAGATAAATATCAGCAAAAAAACAGTGTTGTAAGTTACATTTTTTTTAGTATAAATAATAAATGATAGTTTATAGTACAAACTAAAAGATGACTTCTTAACATTACTTTAATAAGTTTCCCGATCTAATGAAACCTAGAATAATAGTCTGTGGCTTGGGTCGTACCGGCTACAAAATATTCCGTCTATTAAGACAACAGGGTGCAACAGTTGTTGGCATAAGCGATCGCCCACTCCGTGGAGAGGGTACAGAGATTATTGTCGGCAACTTTCGTTCAGCATCTACCTTATTGGCAGCAGGCATTCAAAGCGCTCATACTCTGGTTTTAGCAGGGAAAGATGAGTCTGTTAATTTGGCCGTCTTAATGTTAGCAAGAATTCTCAATCCGAAAATTCGGATTATCAATCGTCTATTTAATACAAGTTTGGGCGATCGCCTAGATCACACTCTAACCGACCATACAACAATGAGTGTGTCAGCTTTAGCAGCTCCGGTGTTTGCTTTTGCAGCTCTAGGAAATCATGCTATTGGCCAGCTACACATATATAATCAGACTTGGCCAATGCGAGAAGAATTTATCGGTCAGAATCATCCTTGGAAAGGTCGTAAACTGAGTTCTTTGTGGGATGATCGCTCTCTAATGTTGATCTACTATATACCAGTGGCAAATCCAATAGATTTAGTCTCTGCAGTAGTAGAAGAGCGGGAGTTACGGGTAGGAGATCGTCTGATTATTTCCAGCAAACCAAAAGTGCGAACTCGCAGACAAAATTTAGTTTATTACTTATTCAAGGTATTTAGCAGACTCAGGCAATTTCAGCGACACAGTAAATCAGCAGTAGTTCTCAACTTGGCTCTGTTAGTAACTGTTTTATTCTGCACTATTACTTATATTAGTATAAATCTGAATAACAGCTTTGTTGATTCTCTCTATTTTACAGTTGGGATGATTACAGGAGCAGGAGGAAATGAAAAAATAGCCGAACAAGCACCAGGTAGTATCAAAATATTTACTTCGATAATGATGCTTGTAGGAACGGCGATCGTCGGTATTTGTTATGCGCTCCTGAATGATTTTGTATTAGGTACTCGCTTCCAAGAGTATTGGGATGCTGCCCGCATACCACTAAAACAGCATTATATTATCTGTGGGTTTGGTGGCATTGGTTTACATATTGCCCAGCAACTGATTAATAGTGGGTATGAAGTAGTAGTGGTAGAGCGTAACCCTAACTGTCGATTTCTCAATAGTGCCAGGTCTATGAAAATTCCTGTGATTGAGGGAGATGCAAGTTTATCTACGACCCTAGAAGTTGCCAATATTGAAAAAGCTGAAGCACTTTTAGCTGTAACTGGTAATGATATTGTTAATTTAGAGATTGCTCTGAGTGCCAAAGGACTTGTTCCTAAAATGCCAGTTGTAGTAAGAAGTCAAGACCCACACTTAGCTCTAATGGTACAACAGGTTTTTGAGTTTGAGTCTGTGCTTAGTCCCACAGAATTAGCTTCCCCTGCTTTTGCAGCAGCAGCCATTGGTGGTAGAATTCTTGGTAATGGAATTACAGCAGATAGTTTGTGGGTAGCATTAGCCACCTTAATTACACCGGGGCATCCTTTTTGTGGGAAAATTGTTCAACAAGCAGCTAGCAGTGCTGATTTTGTACCCTTGTATATAGAAAGCAACGGTCGAGAAATTCATGGTTGGGAATTGTTAAATGCGACTCTGAATTCTGGTGATGTTTTGTACTTAACGATGCCAGGTAATAGACTAGACCAACTCTGGAGAAATGCACCTATACAACTAATAAGTAATGCTGTTGAATAGTTTAATTCTCTACTGAATAGATTGAGAGGTTTGGAAATATGTCGTTTTTATTCTCCTGGGTTTTAACTCAGGAGTTTTCAATTTTTCCTAATTAAGTGGGTAGGAAAAATTATTTAGGGTTTGCGTATGGAAAGTCTTTTTGCTCTTTGTAGGAGACAGGAGACAGGAGAAAAGGGTCGGGAGCGAGGAGGTAGGAGTTAAGAATTGTCTCTCAATTTTTCTGCCATAATCATCCCAAAATACTAGCTTTATGCAGCTCTTGCCACCGAAAAGCTGGTACTTTTTTTAACTAAAAAATGCGCTCAACCTTTATATGTCAATGCTTTTAGATTTAATCAGCAAACCCTATTTATCCAAATGTTAGCATTTATACCCGCGCTCTATGGTTGGGGGAGATGGGGAGATGGGGAAGTGGGGAGATGGGGAGATTGAAGGCTTGAAGTAATTATAGAATTATCAACATATACTATATAACCAGATTCTATATCAGGAGTCAGGAGGGAAGAAGAAGGTAGAGGAGAAGAAAGTTTTTTATCACGCTATTCAACGGACATGATATTATTTCTAACTCTACTAAATGTTAAGTAGAACATGGTAAATTTTGGGCGCTATGTATCAAATTGTAAATTACTCAAAAGTTTATATTCATTGCCTTTAGGGTTTTTTTGATTAAAAATGCAACGTCTTTTTTTTAGCTTGCTCTACTTAAATTAATTTAACATATATACGTATATATTAAAAATCCCCGTGACTTTAGTCCGGGGGGTAGTCAAAAATACTCTCCGCTTAGTTTGAGCTACTATCTATCAGTTATTTAAACTTAGAAACTGCACTATCAAATGCTCCATGCAAATCATTCCAAGCCTTTTCAAAACCAACTTTTACATCTCCCCATGCTTGTTCGCTTGAGTTTTGTAGCTCCTTAAATTTCGTTTTGACTGCATCACGCTTAGTAGACAATTCTTCTATTTTTTTGTAATAATTAATCGCAACATCAGCTTTAGCTTGTTTAGCTTTGGCTTTCATTTCATCAATTTGAGCATTAAGTTTATCAAGTTGAGCTTTGGTTTTAGCTTCGTAGGCTTGTTTTGTTTCTGGTTTATTTGTCATAATTTTAAATAGATATGATTTAATTGAAAACTATGTTTTTATCGAAAAATAGACTAATACCTTGACTTCTCAGACAGATTTAAAAGTTAGCGAATTGCCAGAATAACTAGCTCTGATTAGTTAATTGGGCTACTAATAATCTGAAATAATATATATTGTCTATTTTATTTATGTATGATTGTAGTAATTACTCTGGTTTTTGTCAATAATACATAACAATATATAACAATATGTCAAGATTTATTTTGCTCAACCTCTTAAATAAATTAAATTGTCTGAATATGAAATAGATTTAGTTATATCTCTAGAGGTACTGTGCTTTTCATGTTATCATTAGAAGTTAGGCTATTTTTAAATATTTCTATAGTGACATTGGGCTAGGGTATAAGTATATTGGATAACAGATAGCAGTCCTATTGGAGTTATGTAGAAAATATCCTAGAAAAAAACAATATGGGTAAGATTTTAAACTTTTTATCTGTTTTAATTTTGTCGATCAATTATTCATAATTGCGGAAAATTAGATAAAACTGTTGACAAAAATCAGGAGGATAATTTAAAAATTAATAATTACTTCTCTTTAAAAAGAATAGGATTGACTAATTTTTTTTTTGACTTTTATTTATTCTTGAAAGAAGAGGCTTTAAATCTTAATTATTCGGCAACTATGAAGATTTAAACATAAAAACGTAAAGTCAAGTCGATATTTTTATAATTACTACTTTGGCAGAAATAAAGATTAGCTACATAAATATTTTAAATGGCATTAAAATCACTGTTCAGATCAACTTGAGTAAGATTATATTTTGTTCAATGAAAGAATATAAATCATCAAAAATACAACAAAATAATATTAGCAATTTTCATCAATTACTAATAATGATAAAAAAAATTACCAATCTTAAAGCAATTAGTCAAAAGATTGGCTCATCAACTCTAGGATTAATGGTATTTTTAGGAGTAATAACAAGTATTTGCCCTCTTGCCATGTCACACAACAATGGAGATGAAAATCCACTTCAACTCTCGGAAGAAACCACAAAAAAATCTCTATTTATTGCCTATCCTTCCGCAAACCACAAAACTACTTCAGATAGAATTTTTCTAATTGGTACAGCTTCTCCAGAAGCAGAGGTTACTGTTAATGGAAAAGCAATTAATGAGCGTAGTAAATCAGGTCATTTTGCTCCTAGTTTTCCATTACAAATAGGGAAAAATATATTTACTGTGCGTCATCAAGACCAGGAAATTATATTAACAATAACACGCAATTCAAACCAACCACCTTTACCAGTGGGAATAGCTTTTGGTCAAGACTCTTTGACTCCAACAAAAGATATTTCCAGAATGCCAGGAGAATTAATTTGTTTTCAGGCGATCGCTCCTCCAAATGCTAATATTTCTGTGTTATTAGCTGAACAAACTATTCCCTTACTTTCCCAATCTCAAGTAGTAAATTTACCAGGAAATTTGGCAGTATTAACAGGAGAAAATCAACCAATTCCTTCTGCGGGAGAATATTATCAAGGTTGTGCTAAAGCGGAAAAATCTGGAGATTTAGGTCAACCTGAATTTAAACTGAGTGTGAGTGGTCAAACTGTTACTCAAAAAGCACCGGGGAAAGTGACTATTCTTTCTCCCACTACATTTGAGGTGGCGGAGGTAACAGTAGAAGAGGGTGTGGCCAGAACTGGACCGAGTACCACTTATTCTCGTTTGACGCCTTTGCCAAAAGGCACAAAAGCTTTGATTACAGGGAAGGAAGGAGATTATTTACGTCTTGACTATGGTGGGTGGATAAAAGCTGATGAGACTAGGATATTTACAGATGCTGCTCCACCACGTTCGGTAATTCGGGGTGCTATTGCTCGTCAAGTTCAAGGTGCAACAGAAATCAGATTTCCTTTGCAAGTACCGGTACCAGTAACAGTGGAACAAGGCGATGGTTATTTAACTTTAATTCTGCATAATACGACTGCTCAAACTGATACTATTCGTTTAGATGATGACCCTTTAATTGAGCGATTAGACTGGCAACCAATCTTGACTTCAACAGTGCAAAATGAGCAGGGAGTTAGGTATAAATTTTATTTAAAAACAGAGCAACAATGGGGTTATAAATTAGAATATGTTGGTACAATTTTGCGATTAACTTTGCGACATCCTCCAGCGGTAAATAGTGGGATTAATTTTATTAATAAACCTTTGACTGGAATGAAAATTTTGATTGATGCTGGACATGGCAGTGAGAATGATTTAGGTGCAAGAGGTCCGACTGGTTATCCGGAAAAAAATGTGACATTAATTGTGTCGAAGTTATTACAGGATGAGTTAATTGCACGGGGTGCTTCAGTATATATGACACGAAAAGCAGAAGAGGATTTATATCCTAAAGATCGCGTGGAAATGATTAATCAACAAGTTCCAGATTTAGCACTTTCGGTTCATTATAATGCTTTACCTGATTCTGGTGATGCGCTAAAAATTCAGGGAATTGGTACTTTTTGGTATCATTCTCAAGCTCATAGTTTGGCAGTCTTTTTACATAATTATTTAGTGGAAAAATTAGACCGACCTTCTTATGGGGTATTTTGGAATAATTTAGCTTTAGCTCGTCCGACAATAGCTCCTTCTGTATTGTTAGAGTTAGGATTTATGATTAATCCTTATGAATTTGAATGGATTATGAATTCTCAAGAACAAAAGAAGTTAGCAAAGGTATTAGCAGATGGAATTGTTGAGTGGGTCAGAAGAAGGAGTCAGGAGTCAGGAGTCAGGAGTTAGGAGTTAGGAATAAGTAGAGGATGCTCAACCTTTAAACGTTTAATATTGCTAGAAATTTTACCGATAAATTGTGGTTTAAAGTCTCCCCTTTTAAGGGGAAAAAAGCGGTCGTTTGCGGAGCAGTCCGTTAGGATGGGATGGCGTTCGCGTAGCGTCCCGGAGGGAACGGTCTCCTCGCCATATCCAATCGACCAAGAGAAGAAAAAATTTTTCCTTTGAGTTAATCCTCTTCTTTTGAAGGAAAGGTAATTATTAATTATTAATTGTTAAATATTTCCTTTGAAGAAGTAGTCAAAAGTCATAATCAAGTAACATTAATTAACCGTAATGTAGGAACGTTGCATGCAACGTCTCTACCAGGTTGAGCAAAGATTGTTTATTACAGTTATTTAATGAGACATGATATTAGGAGTCAATAGAGGATACTCAATCTTTAAACGTTTAGTCTTGCTATAAATTTTACCGAAAAATTGTGGGTATGCGCCTCCCCTTTTAAGGGGATAATAAGCGGTCGAGGGATGGCGAGGTCTCCTCGCCATATCCAATCGACCAAGAGAAGAAAAATTTTCATCTCTTTGTCAATCCTCTTCTTTCAAGGAGAGGTAATTATTCATTATTCATTATTCATTATTAGTAAGCATTCAGCCGTCAGCCATCAGCTATCAGCTATTGCTTTTAGTTTAGGAGAAAAGCTTTATTAATTGTCTTACGACAAAAGTTGCCTCCTTTGCCCTTAAAGTCTATTTTAGTTTAAACACTGTCCTTAAAAGAAACACTCTTGTTGCTGATAGCTGACGGCTAATAGCTGAATGCTTACCATTATTAATTGTTGAATATTCCCTATTCTATATCAGTCTAATTTGGATATATGTGCAATTAAACGGATTTAATATAATTGGCAATATGGAGTATTTTGGTATGATTTAGCATTAATCAGTTCAACGATTTTTCCTTCTATATTGTTGGAATGAGGGTTGATTATTAATTACAGCAAATTTCAGGAAGCGTGAGGTACAGTTTAAGACTAATTTATAATTTTTATTCATTTTTTATTCTCTGTTCAGAGTTGCCTAAAAACATAAAAGTTTGTACTTTATCAACTCGAAAACTGCTGTATATAGCAACTGCCATTACTACTCTTGATTTCTGGAATATCTAAAACAACGGAATATCAGTAATCAACCTTCCTCCCTCTTCCTTCTTCCTTCTTCCTTCTTCCTTCTTACTTCTTCCTTAAAGGTTGTACTAAAGGCAAAAAATATGACACTAATTGTTGATTTCCGACAACCAAAGTAGGAAAGGGATGACTCGAATAATCTTTGCCAATTTTTAAAGGAAAAATATCTGTAGATTCTAATGGTATCCATACTGCACCTGCAGCTTTTGCTATTACCCAAGATCCTGCAATATCCCAAATTCTAGGTGTAGCTTCAACTCCTGCAATAGATGCACCACAAGCAACAAGTAAAAAGTTATAACTTGCTATGCCTAACATTCTAATTTTTGTGGGAATTTGAGGTAAAATTTTGGTACTTCGGGAACAAAGATTAAATAAATGATTACTATTAATTTTGTCTTGATTTGGTTGAATTGGTTGATGATTTAAAAATGCTCTGATGATAGGTGGGTTAGATAAATAAGTCTGGTTTTCTTGATAATAAAAACCATAATAAGATTGGTTTAATGGAGGCAAATGTATATAGCCAAATATGGGAATACCTTGATACAATAATGCGATAGAAGTTCCCCAAATTGGTATACCTTGAGCAAAGTTTGTTGTAGCATCTAAGGGGTCAATAATCCAACACCATTCATTACTAGGAAATATCTGTTGAGTTTCTTCTGTTAAGATTCCATGAGTGGGAAAAGTACGAGCGATCGCTTCTCTAATTTCTCTATCTGCCCATTTATCGGATTTAGTAATTAAACTACCGTCAGCTTTTTCATCTGCTGTAACATTTCCGAAGTCTTTTAATAATTGATTTCCTACTCGAAAAGTTGTTGTTTCTGCGAAGTTTAAAACTTGATTCCAGAATTCTGTCATTTTAGCTTTTTTATCCCACTAGATTGTTGTTTGAAAGTTTATTGAAAGAATATTAATCAGTCATTTAAATTATCAGTTGTCAGTAAACTTAAGTTATTAGTTTAATTTTCAACCTTGAGTTTTTAGATTTTCATTTTGAGATTTTCTAGATAATGCCTAAGTATTAACAAAGTCAGAAGTCAGAAGTTATTTTTGTAACGGGGATGCGTGAGCAACTCCCCAAAAATATTTCGCCTTAACTTAAAGGGCGGTTTTTTAGACCCAATTATTTTGATAATACCTGGAGGCTAACTATGAATATTTTATAATGATAGAGGGCATAATTAAAAATAAAATTTATGAATCATCGAAAGCGGGTTTCTCTATACTTTATTATTTTGGCAGTTATGGGGGTAAGTTGTTTGTTATACCCTACTAATGCCCAAAAAATTGACCGAAAAATTGTGGTCCAAAGCCTTCCTTTTTAAGGGGATAAAAAAAAGAATATTCCTGATGTCAAACTTCCTTATTCCAGAGGTTAATGACTAATAATTAATAACTAATAACTGATAACTGATAACTGAAATAACCTTGTCCACCAGAAGTAAAAAGAACAGCTAAAAATACTTGTAGATTCGGTCCTCAATATGGAATTATTTATCGGAATGTTGATCATAGTTGTTTTGCTATTGAAGGAACAGGTGGAGGTATTGGAGGTGCGACTTATGAATATGGTTTTCCTGTAGAAACTTCTTTATTTGGGCAGGTTTATATTCAGTTTGGTGAAGGTATTGGTGGGGTGAAAAAACCATTCTTTGGAGGAGTCAGGAGGAAACAAAGAAGGAAGAAGAAAATAAAGTTTTTTAGTGCGTAAACGTAAGGGAGTTCTATCGCGTTTTTCAAAGGACATGATATAACTCTATTTAACAGGAAAGTTTGTATATAAATTTATTCTTAAATTAACAATTAATCAATAAAAATCACTTCTCTTTGGAAGATACAGTAGATTCCATTTCATTAATGGATAATTGATAATGGATAATTGATAATTACCTCTGGTTAAAACCATTCTTGATTGAATATAAGGAAATATTATTTCTTCACAGGAGTCGATTGGATATGGCGAGGAGACCTCGCCATCCCATCCTACGGAATGCTCCGCAAACGACCGCTTTTTTTCCTTTAAAAGGGGAGGCTTCAAGGCGCGAATTATTTAATTATTAATTAGTTAATTATTCGGTAAATGTGGCACAGTAGTTCAGAGTTCAAATAATAAAAGCTTACTTAACAAAATACTCAGGATTAGAAAAACTATATTCTTTCTTTCCTGCTACCTACTCCCTACTTTCAAGAAGATGTAGCAAGAATGCGTGAAATTTAGTATTACTCAAAAATCAGTAATCTCCTTGAATCAAAAATTTTCCATCTTTTCACCCACTCAATATCTTCAAAACTTTAACCTAATCTAACTTTTCTAAACAGACCAAAGCATTATCAAAATAATTGGGTCTAAAACCCCGCCTTTTAAAGTGAAATATTTTTGGAGCGAAGCTCAAATCCCCGTTACAAAAATAACTTCTGACTTCTTTAAAATCAGGCACAGCTTCAATAGAACGTTTACCCTTATCTAATAACACATTTCTCTCCGGCAAATTTACTTGTAAATTACCTGGTTTTATCGGAGCTAAATAAACTCTTACTTGAAACTCAGCCAAATCATTTTGCAACAGTACCTTATCCCAATTTTTTCAACTCAAATTTACTCAATATCTCCAAAACTTCAATCTAATCTAACTTTTTTTAAACAGACCAAAGTATTATAATCAGGCACAGCTTCAATAGAACTTTTACCCTTATCTAATAACACATTTCCTTCCGGCTAGTGTACTTTTAAACAATTAATAATTAATTATTTCCTTTCCTTAAAAAGAAGAGGATTGACTCAAAGGAAAAAATTTTCTTGTTTCTCCTTGAAACGAGAGGCTTTAAACCTTAAGTATTCGGTAAATTACCTGGTTTCATAGGAGCTAAATAAACTCTTCTTTGAAACTCACCCAAATCATTTTTCAACAGTACTTTATCCCCATCTTTTAAACTCAAATTTACTGAATATTCTCAAAACTTCAAACTAATCTAACTTTTCTAAACAGACTAAAGCATTATAATCAGGCACACCTTCAATAGAACGTTTACTCTTATCTAATAACACGTTTCCTTCCGGCCAATGTACTTGTAAATTACCTGGCTTCATCGGAGCTAAATAAATTCTTCCTTGAAACTCTCCCAAATCATTTTTCAACAATACTTTATCCCCATCTTTTAAACTCAAATTTTCTGCATCAATAGGATTAATTAAAACTGCTTCTCGCATAGCTCCAGTAATAGCATCCTTACTTGACTGCACCATACTATTAAACTGCTTACCTCTACGAGTCGCCACTAAAAAATATCCTTCTTTTAACTCTTCTTGAGGCAGAGAAAGTATTGAAAAATTAGCCTTACTATCCGGTGTGGGAAAATTCCAACCAAAACATAAATGAGAACCACCATATTGAAAATTATCTCCTGGTTCTTTTAAATGCTGAATTCCCGAATATTGCGGAATTACTAAAGCAATTTCCTGACGAATTTCTGAAGTATTTTCAAACTCTAATTGATTTGCCAAATCAGGACGTACTAACTTTGCCAAATCCATAAAAACTTCCCATTCCGGGCGAGCTTCTCCAATTCTCGGTCCGGGAATTTCCGGGCTAAAAATCACCCTTCTTTCCGTAGTTGTTTCTGTTACCCCTCCCGGAATTTCATAACGAGTCGTCGCAGGTAATAATATTACCGTTTCTCCCGGTTCAACCAACATTTGATTAGAACAAACAATATCCTGATGTATTCTCAAAGGCAATCGTTTTATAGCAGCTTCTACATAATCTGGATCTGGCAAAACTTCTAAAAAATTTCCCCCTACAGAAAACAAAACATCTAACTTTCCTTCCGCAGCATTATCAATCATTTCCGAAGCAATTAAACCAGGAGAATTAGGCACAGAAAAACCCCAAAAATTACTCATAACTTCAGCATTTTCTTGGTTAATCTTTCTCCCTCCAGGAAACACCGTAGAATAGCATCCCATTTCTGCTCCTCCTTGCACCCCAGAATGACCCCGAATTGGCATTAAACCACAGCCTTCTCTACCTACAAAACCTTTAGTTAAAGCTAAATTAATAATAGCTCTGACATTATCTTCCCCACACTCATGTTGAGTAATACCCATACTCCAAACAAATACTGCTTTTTCTGCTTCTTTTACCATTTTGGCAAAGGCATACATTTCGTCGCGGGTGCTTCCAGAAAAGCGTTCTAATTCTTCCCAAGATTGAACATCTAATGAAGCTTTTAATTCTTCAAATTGATTCGTATAATTATCGATAAAAAATTTATCTATCCAATCATTAGCAATGAGATGTTTAATAGTGCCATTCAGGAAAGCCAAATCACCATTGACATTAACTAAAAAGAAATCTTCGGCAAACTTAGTACCAAATAAAGCACTTTCAGGAATAGACGGTACCCAATAACGTTCCATTCCTGGTTCCCGGTAAGTGTTAATAACTACAATTTTTGTACCTGCTTTTTTTGCCCAGTGTAAATATTTAACAGTAACAGGTTGATTATTTGCTACGTTAGAACCGATAAATACTAATAAATCTGTACCTATCCAGTCTTTGTAAGAACAAGTAGTAGCAGCAGCACCAATAGTAGTTTTGAGCGCTCCGGTACTAGGGGAATGACAAATGCGGGCCGCATTATCAATGTTATTAGTGCCCATCGCCCGTGCAGCTTTTTGGGCCACATAATAAGTTTCATTTACAGTGCCGCGACTGGTGAGGTAGAAACCCAGACGGTCTGGATAAGTATTTTTGAGGCGATCGCTAATTACTTCTAAAGCTTCATCCCAACTAATTCGCCGAAACCCTTTGTCTCCTTTGTCGCGACGCATGGGGTAAGGCAGTCGTCCCATTTCTCGTAATTCTGCACTACTTTTTTTTTGTAGTTGAGAAACATCTGCCAGTATTTCTGGGTTAAAAGCGGCCATGGTATTAAGGCGCAATAGTCGCAGACGGACATTACATAAATGAAAGCCATCGAGTGTCCAGTCTTTCATCCCAGTAGTACCGAGGGAACACCCGTCACAGACTCCTTTATTGAGAATTTCCCAAGCGTAGGGGAGTTGGTCGAGATTTTCAATTGTTGCGCGTATTAATTCCCAGTAGTTATTGGGGTATTGTTCGCCAATACCGAAGGGTTTCCAACTTGCCCAAATTTCCGGGTTCCAGATTTTATTTGGCTTAGGTAACATAATTTATTTAGCTAATATAACAATTTTTATTGCACAATAATTATCGGGTAAATTTTTAGGGTTATGTTATTTTTGAAGAGAAATTAATATCATCTTAATATTGTCATTCATAGACATTTTCAGAAAATAGGGAACAGGGAATTAACGGGTGTATCTCAATTTTGAATAAAGCCAAAAATTTATCGCTTTTAGGCAACAGGCAACAGCTCATCTGGCAACAGGGAATAGATAAGAAAAAAGTATTTTTGCTTGCTATGAGATGCACCCGAATTAACAAAGTCAGAAGTCAGATAGGGGAGCTGTCGGTAGGGCGACGTACAGAAGTTATTTTTTTCAATAATTTAGAATTACCTCTTCTTATAAATAAGAGGATTGGATAAAAAGATTTTTTTTCTTCTCTTGGTCGATTGGATATGGCGAGGAGACCTCGCCATCCCTCGACCGCTTTTTTATCCATGAATAGAGAGGCTTTATACCTGAATTTTTCGGTAACGGGGATTTGAGCAACTCTCCAAAAATATTTCGCCTTAAAAGGCGGGGTTTTATAACATTTATCAAAAACTTTTCTACATTTTGTTGAGCAGGGGAGTAGGGTAGGAACGCCCTTATGCAACGTCCCTACAGGGAGAAGTAAAAAGTAAGAATAATTAACATTAACTTGGCTATTTTTAGCAAAAATGTGATTATAACTGTTTTGATTAATTAATAACTGAAATCTTAGCTAAGTATAGCGTTGCTTTTAGGAATTAGTATTAGACCAAATTATTTTGATAAAAATACGACCAAAAAAGAGGGAAAATGTTTGATTTTTATAATTTATGGAATTGATAATTTTTTATTGTAGGAATAAATCACAAATTTAAAGATATAACTACCTATGCATGAATTTGCTATAATAGCAGGGAAACCGAATAATTAATAATTAATAATTAATAATTAATAATTAAATAATTCGGGCTTGCTGATTAAATATCAAAGCATTTACAGATAAAGGTTTTAGCATTTTTTTGCCTGAAAAAGTGCCAGCTTTTCGGTGGAAAGAGCTGCATAAAGCTAGTATTTTTGGACGATTATGGCAGAACAATCTTGGGACAATTTTTCCGACTACCTCCTCTATAATTCGCATTTCTCCTGTCTCCTGTCTTCCCCTCCCCTCCTGGGAGGGGGAGGGGCGAGGGGTGGGTTGTCTCCTGTCTCCTACCCCTACTAAAAGACTTTTTCAGCAAACCCTAATTCTGGTTTAAAGCCTCCCCTTTTAAGGGAAAAAAGCGGTGGATATTCGGAGCTTCCCAAAGGGTGGGATGGATGGGTTTCCTAACCATATCCAATCGACCAAGAGAAGAAATAATATTTCCTTATATTCAATCCCGTAACAGTTAAAACCCGAGGTAATTATCAATTATCCACTATCAATTATCAATTAATGAATATTCTCCTAAGCAACTATTTCTTTACTATATTTGACTTGATTAATATCACATAAATGATAACAGCTATAAAATGGAAATTATTCAAGCTTTGCAAAGTACTGTATCAACTGCTCTATATGCGTGTGATTATTATTCTTGTAACTTTACTCTGTTTAGGTTTTAGTATAGCTTTAGTAGGAACCTACTACCTCTCGATTAATTTAGTAGATTCTCAAGCAATGCACTATGCAAAAGTGGCTGTCAAAACCTTGAATGAAGCTAGAGTACTCTACAGCAAGAATGTTGTCGATCGGGTAAAGTCAATGGATGGTGTCTTGGCCATACCCGAATACCATACTGTCAAAGGAGGTATTCCTAATCCTGCTACCTATACTATCGAACTTGGGGAGCGCCTCAGTGATGAATCAAAGGGTATATTGTTTAGACTTTACAGCGAGTATCCATTTCCTAATCGACAATTAACAGGAGGACCTCAAGATAAGTTTGAATGGGATGCACTAACTTACCTGAAAGAGCATCCACAAGCTTCCTTTTATCGAAAAGAGCAATTTGGCGATCGCCTCTCGTTTCGCTACACAGAAGCTGTCCTCATGGAGCCAAGTTGTGTAGCTTGTCATAATACACTGCGAAGTAGTCCTAGAAAAGACTGGAAAGTTGGACAAGTGCGTGGCATCGTAGAAATTACTCAGCCTGTTGATAATGTTATCCTGATAGCTGAAGATGGATTAAAAGTAATTTATACTGTCTTGATGATGATCATTGCTCTAGCAATTTCAGGTTTAATTTTAGTTATTGGACGCTTTCGTAAAATTAATCAAGAGCTAGAACAGAAAGTTTTGGAAAGAACAGCAGTTCTCAATCATTTAGCTGCCATTGATGGGTTGACCCAACTGATAAATAGGCGTCAGTTTAATATACTTCTTCAGCAAGAGTGGCGACGAATGCAACAACAACAACGACCCTTATCGTTGATTCTTTGTGATGTTGATTATTTCAAGAAATACAATGATACCTACGGTCATGTAGCAGGAGATAATTGCCTTTGTGCTGTTGCCCAAGTTTTGGATAGTAGTGTTAAGCGTTGTGGAGAATTTGCTGCGAGGTATGGTGGGGAAGAGTTTGCGATTGTTTTACCAGGAGTAAATAGTTTTGAAGCAAGCAGAGTCGCAACTATCATTATGAATGATATTCATTCTCTGAAGATACCTCACAAAACCTCTTTGAATAACTCCTATGTCACCCTAAGTATGGGAATTGCAAGTACTATTCCTAAGGATCAAAGTTATCCTGAACAATTGATTAAGTTTGCAGATAGAGGATTATACCAAGCTAAAGAAGAAGGAAGGGATCGGTTTATTATTTGGAATGAGAAGCAAGAATAGTTTTGCTTACATTCAAATATAAATCAATACAGTTTTGATCTTTAATCAGCAAGCCCTAATTATTAATTATTAATTATTCGGTAAGGAATAGTTTAACTATTAATAATTAATAGTGGGAAAAACATTTATCCAGATAATATTTTTCCTTATTCCTAAATTATTCCCGCAAAACATAACCCACCCCTCGCACAGTTTGAATTAACCTTTTTTCTTCATTAGATTCTAACTTCAAACGTAAGTAACGAATATAAACTTCAATAATATTTGAATCCCCCATAAAATCATAACCCCAAACAGTTTCTAATATTCTATCTCTTGTCAAAACTTGTCGAGGATGAGCCATTAAATATTCCAATAAATCAAATTCTTTTGCTGTTAATTCAATTGCCCTATTATCCCGATAAACCTCCCTGGTACTTCTATTTAAACTCAGGTCTTCAAACATTAATAAATCGGGATTAGGTTCTTGAGTACGTCTGAGATGTGCCCTAACTCTAGCTAATAATTCTTCCACACTAAAAGGCTTTAAAACATAATCATCTGCCCCTGCATCTAAACCAGCTACGCGATCGCTCACATCATCCTTAGCTGTTAATAGAATAATTGGTACTTTATCGCCAGTAGTTCGCAAACGACGACATAATTCTAACCCCGATATACCAGGTAACATCCAGTCAAGAATTATCAAATCTGGCTTAATTTCTCGTGCCATTGTTATGCCGGCGAACCCATCATTAGCCACCGTTACTTGATAACCTTCATATTTAAGTTCTAGCTCGATAAATTGAGCTAGTTTTGCCTCATCTTCAACTACCAAAATGTTAGAAGTCATAGCCCAAAAAAACCAGGATACACTGTATTATAGTATACTAAGTATAGTTTTATTTTATATAACTTTTAATATTGACTAAAAAATCAAATCAAGCTAAACTTAACTTTAGGTACAGTTATGTCCGCTATGTAAGCTCAATTAATCTCTCTAGATGTCCAATCAAAGCCGATTTCTTCGCTCAAAACGCCTACGAGCAGCCCTTTGGTATGCGGCTAATGGTAAGTGCCAGAAATGTGGATGCGATCTACCTACAAATTGGCACGCAGATCATATAGAGCGGTGGGCCGAGACTAACAGAACCAATGTCCACGAAATGCAGGCACTATGCCCTAAATGTCATTATGAAAAAACTGCTGAGGAGAACAAAAGCATGGCAACAGGAAGGCAACTAAGTTTATTTCCCCAATCTACAGAGTCTATTAAACTTAGGCATCATCAAGAACAATTTCTACAAATATGTAAACGTATCCAGGCAGGGGAAAAAATTAGAAAGGTTGTCATGGTAGTTACGCCTGGGGCTAACTACTGAACGCAAATAATTAGACAAAGTTGAACAAATCTTAATAAATCTTGAAAATCTGCTGGTTATCTGCTATCATAAATTAAACTCATCCTAAATTATCAATAACTTTTTTTTCATGGTGTGCGTGTTCAAATGCTATCAATTAAGACCAAATTAAAAGTTAACAATTACCAAAAAACCATACTTGCCAAACACGCTGGTGTTGCTCGTCATGCTTATAACTGGGGATTAGCAACCTGTATAAAAGAGTACGAAGAAACTAAAAAACGCCCAAGCGCCATCACCCTGCATAAACGTTTAGTAGCCGAAGTCAAATCAATTAATCCCTGGTACTATGAAGTATCAAAGTGTGCCCCTCAACAAGCATTAAGAGACTTAGAGAGGGCATTTAAAAACTTTCTAACTATTCCGAGCCGTGGATTCCCAAAATTTAAGAAAAAAGGTAGAAAAGACAGCTTTTACTTAGAAGGAAGTATTAAGATTTTCCAAGGAAACTACATACAATTACCCAGAATAGGAGTAGTAAAAACTTATGAAATCTTACCGAATTGCAGAGTAAAAAATGTCAGAATATCCAAAAGAGCAGATAATTGGTACATCAGTTTTAAATATGATATTGAATCAGCTCCAACAGAAAAAGTTGGAGAAACTATTGGCGTAGATATAGGCATAAATACTTTAGCAACCTGTTCTGATGGCAGTAAATTTGCTAACGTCAAAGCCTACAGAAAAGCAAAAAAAAGATTAGTTCGTCATCAACGTGCAGTCAGCAAAAAAGTTATTGGTTCCAAAAACAGACGCAAAGCAGTAAAAAAACTAGCAAAACTTCACAAAAAAGTCGCTGATATCAGAGCAGATGCACTACATAAACTCACAACATGGTTAGCTAAAAACCACAGCACCATAGTAATTGAGGATTTAAACGTGAGTGGAATGTTGAAAAACCATAAACTAGCAAGTGCCATAGCAGACTGTGGATTTTATGAATTTAAGCGTCAGCTTACATACAAATGTGAATGGTACGGCAGTAAATTAGTAATAGCGGATAGATTTTATCCAAGTTCTCAAATATGTTCAAACTGTGGGCATAAACAGAAAATTCCATTGCACTTGAGAACTTATGAGTGTAGTGAGTGCAGTTTTGAAGCTGATAGAGATTTTAACGCTGCTGTCAACCTGAAAAACTATGTGAATCAGTAGCTTGAGTTCCAAGCGATTTTAAGCCTGTGGAGAGAATAAGTTACAGACTGCGGTCAGTGGTTCTCACAGAAACAGGAAGCTAGCTCCAAAACCTATGCGAACGTGTATGGGTAAGTTTGGGTAAGTTTAGTAGAACGGGTGGTAAAAGCTTGATTCCAATTATTGCTGCTGCAAATTTGATTCCCTCTCCAGGTGGAGGAAATTTTCAAGGAACTATTGCAGACAAAATTTGTTGGATAGTCCCACGAGTTAATCTGCAAAAGCAAGCAGAAGAAAATTTTGTATCTCCGTATTTTAGAGAACAGTTGGGATATGAACATAAAATTAGGGCGAATAACAATGAACCAAACCCTTCCAAAGGAACATCAGGTTATGCTGCTACCTATCAAGCAATAGTAGCTAACTCAAATCTTCATGCACAAGAATTTCAGTGTCATCGCTATATTTTGGTTTTGGACGAGTTTCATCATGTCGAAGAAGGTGGTTCCTGGCATAAAGCTTTACAACCATTAGTAGATCGGGCAGTTTTAGTGATTATGGTAACTGGAACTGCTGAAAGAGGGGATAAGAAGCAAATAGCTTTTATGCCTTATAGACAAACTACTGATGGTATGACTCCCGATCTGTTTGATAGTGAAGATATACGAGTTATTCGTTACACAAGAAGTGAAGCGTTGAGAGAGGAGGCGATCGTTCCTCTTCATTTTGAGTGGGGTGATGGAGATGCAGAATGGGTAGATAAAAAAGGAGAACGGCGTTCTGTAGATAGTCTAGCAGAAGCGGGAGATTATACAGGTATAGCACTTAGCACAGCACTGAAGACAGGATATGCTCGTCAGCTACTAACTCAATGTACTGATAGTTGGAAATCTTACAAACAGATTAATTCACGAGCGAAAATGTTGGTTCTTGCACCATTAATATCAACAGCTAAGGAATATTTGAAGTGGTTGAATGATTTAGGAATAAAAGCTGTAATAGCTACAAGTGATGATTCAAAAAAAGCCCAAGCAGATATAAAAAAATTTAAGAAAGAATATAAAGAGGGAGATGGGAAAGCAGTTGATATTTTGGTGACAGTGGCAATGGCTTATGAAGGACTTGATGTTCCAGCAATTACTCATATTGCCTGTTTAACTCATATTAGAAGTACACCTTGGTTAGAGCAATGTTGGGCAAGAGCAGCTAGAGTAGATAGAGAAGCTAAGGATTTAAAAAAAACTGGTTTAATTTTTATGCCTGATGACCAGCCAGCCCGTGATTGTATGGCAAAAATCATAGCTCAACAACAATCTATTATTAGGGAAAAAGAACAAGAGCAATATGATAGGAATAATGGGAAAAATGGAGAAAAAGATAATAGTAAAAGTAGCAAAAATTCAGATAATTATAATATTCCATTAAATTCTAATTTAACGCGCTCTAGAGCTTCCGATTTAAGTAGTGGTGAAACTATTGATTATGTTGAAACAGCTAAAATTCAATCAGCTATGCAGGAGGCTGGGGTTGCTGGAAGTACCATACAAATGAAGCGCTTTTTAGATGCTTATAACCAGACAACAGGAGAAACAGATTCCGAGCAAATTATTACTACAAAAGAAATTTTAACGCCTAGTGAAGAGGAAAAAATAATCAGAGACAAAATCGAAAATTATGTGCGTCGTTATACAGCCATAAGTAAGCTAGAACATAAAGCCATAAATAAAGAAATTTTTAACTTTTTTCGTAAGTCTCGTAAAGAAATGACATTTGAAGAATTAAGGAGGGTTTGGAGATGGCTACAAGACAGATATCCAATGAACAATTAAAATCTCATATCGAAACCCTAGGCAATGCTGGTAATTTAAACGCAACACCAGGTTCGCGTCCTTGGGCGATCGCTGTTAGATTAGAGATGCAGTCGGTCTTAAATGATATTACTTTCAATGCTCGCCAATTGAAAGCATGGCGTAACTTGATGAAAAAACAGGCTGGATATCGCCAACTTGTCAATGAACGGGGAAAAGCGTTTAAAACTTATGAACAATTCTGCAAAGCTAAACCACCTTTTGGATTAGGTTGCGTTCCATCAGAACTTGACCAAGTTATTCAGGAGCTAGAATTAGGTATTGCTAGAGGGCAGGAAGTAGAAGATCCCCCACCTAAATATCCAGGTAAACCAGAAGGATATTTTCAAAGATTTTCTCAAGTAGTTAATGCTTGTCCAGATAATCAGCCAATCAATACGGTCAAAATTGCAAAAATATTAAAGGTTTCCCAAAGTACAGCAAATATTTGGAGAAAAAGATGGTTAGACTTAGGATGGATAGAGCCATTAGCTATCAAAAAACGCGGTTATTATCAAATCACAGATCGGGGAATAAAAATCCTAAAAGAGTGGTTAGAAACAGAGTCATCTTTTAACAAAAATAGTAGTCTATGGCTAACTATACCACGTCATAATCCTCAGAAAGTAGCAGATAAGCTAATCGAATCTCTTAACTCTAAGCAACTTAGAGAAATTGTTCAAATTATTTCAACTTCACTAACACCAATTTGATCGAATATTACTACAGTTGTTTGGTCTGCTAGTGGAAGTCTAGAAATTAATACTGTAACGACCTTTTTTGAATTTGCCATAAGTTAATAGTGGCTAATAATATATTTTAATAAATATTAATTAGAATTCAGGCTAGGTTATTTACTAGCTTGTATTCTTCAATTGCTATTATTCAACTTCCGGCGCAAAAATTGGAAACTTTTCTCCTTTCAAATAGGCATCAAAATTTTGCTTAAAATAAATCCAAGAAGTCACATCATCCTTATCCAAAATAGATTTAGCTGCATTTTTAAACAACGGAACGCGAGTATTCATTTCATCCTGAATTAACTGGGGTAATTCTGCAACACCAGCCACCTTCCCACCCCAAGCACTATAAATTAGATTACCAGAGCGATCGCCCATTTTCATCCACGGCACCCAAGGACCTATTCTATCCCATGCCAACATTACCTTAGATACAGAAGTTGTGTCAGGATTTTGTAAATCTGCCGTGGGTACTGTCAACTTAAACAATTCGCTAGCTTGATAAAGAGGTTGAGGACTATATTCAGCAAACTTTGGCTCGTCAGCGAGGGGGTTGGGATAGTTAGAAAATAGGTCAAACTTATAAGTAGTCAACTCCTCATCAACTAATGCAGGCATTGGTCTTTTAAACAACCCCTGTACTGGATTATTGGCCACATGAACTACAGGCAAAACTTCATCCGTCCAGGGATTTTTCCAAATATCCAACTTTTCCCCTGTTTCGGGGTCAAGATAAAAGGTTAGTTCCCTAGAAGTAAAATCCCAACCTCCCTCTGACCTCGGAATACATCTGGCCACACTCATCCCTACTATTTGGAACAAATGCTGTTTTGGTTCCCCAGGAATAAAGGCATAAACCGAACCCTGCCAAGTCAGAAAAGATTGTTGAGCGTCGGTACTAGCACGCACTTTAACCCAGTCTTTTGCTTCAAGTAGTTTTTTGGTAAGATTGACCATTCGTTTGCTGATATAATTTTTTGTCTATAATAATATAGCAATTAGCAGTCAGTTATCAGTTATCAGCTTGATTTTTGTGTTTTTTCGTCTAACTTTTTAGACATACTTTAAATGTGAAAGAGAAAGTTATAATTCAGAGCTAATTTGTAAGCTATCAGCTATTAGCTGTCAGCTCTCAGCAAAAGAAGGGGATTTTAATGAATATAGACTGTTTCAGCCAGCTTTTATAGTAAGTATAAATTCTGACTCAATTAGTAAAGCTTTTATCTAAAATTAAAAGCAATAGCTGATAGCTGACAGCTGTTTGCGGAGCATTCCGTAGGAAATGCTTACGTAATTATCAATTACTACAAAAATAAATTATAGAAAGCTGGAGTTAATCATGGGTGAATATTTTAATGACTATGAATTTGATAATTTAAATTTTTATAGAGAGAATCATGGTAAACAACTTTACTATAATTGGGGTGGAGAAGTTTGGTGGATAGAATCACCTGGAAAACCTCAAGAAAAGTTGTTTTCTATTATTGGGATGAATGCCACAAAAGTATTTCTTAAACCACATCCAGAATATGGGGAAGCCGGACATAGAATTAATCGGGAAATATGTTTATTTTGCGACTCATCTACTCAAGAAGTATTGCACTATTGGCGACCTAGAGAAGGAGTAAAAGAAGTTCCTGTCGTACATATTGCTAACCGCATGGTACAGGGTTTTGTCTCACCAAAAAAAATTGTAATTCCTGAGAATTCTGGATATGTGAAAAAAGTTATAGAAATTCCTTTAGAATATCCTCATCCTTTGGCAAAAGAAAGTAAATATCGAGATTATTGCCCTGGAGAAAAGTTTAAAGGAGTAGAATATTTTACCTCTAGTGTGGCTCGACCAGGGGTAACAGAAATACCTCCTTCTGAGTGGGCGAGAGATTGTCCGTGGATGCCTTGGATGAAATTAGGTTATGGTCATCCAGCTCGATTAAGATTTGAAACTACTATTTCTATGGTAGAATCATTTGAAGAACTTCATCCTAATTTAGTGAAGTTGGTGAGAGAAAAATTGCCAATTTATGAGTTTGCTCCTGATGAAAGTGATGAACCGAATGTGACAAGTATTTTGTATTTTAAGAAGTATTTTGATGCTTATTTAAGAGGGGAAAAATTTCCAATTCCAGAAACTACTTAAGTTATATCAATTCCCATGCATTATTGCTATACTTGGGCAATACTTCAGTTGTCAACTGATAGGTACAAGCAAAATCACTTTGCATGCTAATTTCAGCTTGCGTTAATGTTAATTATTCTGATGTTTGCTTCCCCTCCTGGGAGCAGGGCTAATTCATTGCCTGGGGAGAATATTAATATGAAGTACATTTAATTGTGCAAATATACAAATATCTCCATCTCCCATCTCCCCATCCCCCCATCTCCCCAAATTCCCCTCCTGGGAGGGGGAGGGGCTAGGGGTGGGTCTCCATCTCCCCATCCCCCCATCAATTTTTCGCTCGCGTGACAATAAATAGACCCTGCCCTCCACGGTCGGGGTTAGGGGTGGATCTACTCCCCCACTGCCCTATTTCCTCTCCCAGGAGGGGAAGTCAGGAGTCATATCATGTCCGGTTGAATAATTAGACTTTGGTGGAAGGAAGGCAGAAGGCAGCGGGAGCTGGAGGCAGAAGGTTTTCTCAAGAGTGTCACCTAAATTTTATACACGCTCCGATGCTACCGGACATGATATTACCTCGCAAAAATGTACTTTTCACCTTTCCAGTTAACTCCATTCCTTAAAACGGAGTAGACTGACTTCCAGGCATTTTTACGACTATAAAATGTTGGCGTTGCTGAATTGAAGTATGAATGCGCGATTGTTTGGTTCTCGCCTTCGCCCCCGCGCATCCCCCATCGTTCAAAAGCGAAGCATCCTCTGGCTTCCCCCGATCCTGCGGGGGACGGGAGGGGGATTCCAAGGGGGACTTTGAGAGTTTTATTCCCCCCACGCATTGGGGGGATAGGGGGGCTTGCATCATACCCAGAATCAGCAACGCCAAAATGTTTAAGTACCACTAAGCACGAAAATCATAGCTAAATTCACCAAAGCCCAATTTCTGTGTATTTGGTTTTGACCAAAAATTTGGTTGGAATTGCTTATCCAAAGGTGTTTTTGCAATGTGATTAGTGTAGTTGTGCATGACCTTAATAGCAATGCCTAGAATTACTTCTAATACCTGCTGTTTAGTATATCCAGCTCTCATAAATGCATCAATTTCACTATCTTCAACCCAGCCACGAGCTTGTACCATTTGTTGAGTAAAACGACGTAATGCTTGTAATTTTATATCTGGCATTGGCGTTCCATTTCTGAGAGCTTCAAGGTTTTCTTTAGAGATTCCCATCATTTTAGCTAATCCAGAATGGGCTGCCATACAGTAATCACAGCCATTCTCATAGTTTGCTGTTAGATAAATCACCTGCTGCTCAACCGCCGTAAAACTTGTCGTCTCAAATAAATCCCATAACGTCACTGAGGCTTTTAATAAAGCTGGAGCTTCGGCCAAAACTCCTTCTAAATTAGGGATAAAACTAAAAGTTTGTTGAGCATGAACTAATGCTTGTTTAGAGTCTTCTGATGCTGTTTTTAGGGTATGAATGGTAAATTCCATTGGTTAAATATCTAATTCAATAGTTAGGTAGACAATTCTGTCTACCTATTTTTTTGATAGTATATATCTATGAAGACAAGTTTGTCTACTTTTATTTAAAATGAAATCCTCTAATCATCCTCGCCAGCAAATTTTAGAAACTGCGTCCCAACTTTTTTATCAAAAGGGCATTCAAAATGTGGGCATTAATGAGATTATTGCCACTAGCGGTGTGGCCAAAAGAACTCTTTATCGGCATTTCACATCGAAAGACGAACTAATAGAAGCAGTAATGAAACACAGGGCAACAGAATGGTTAAACTGGTTTGAAATGGCAGTACGCGATCGCGGTAATACTGCGAAGGAGAGATTACTCGCAACTTTTGATATCTTACGAGAGTGGTATGCTAGCCCAAATTTTCGTGGTTGTCCTTTTATCAATGCTGTACTAGAAATAGCTGATGCTTCTCATCCGGCCCATGATGTTTCGGTAGGAGTCAGAGAGTCTATTCGGATGCAAATTAAGCACTTAGCTGAAGAAGTTGGAGTAACAGATGCAGAATCATTTTCCCAACAATATTTACTTCTGATTGGAGGGGCAAGCTTGATGGCTACTATTGAAGGGTTTTCTGGAGGTGCTAATTATGCTCAACAGGCATTATCTACTTTAATTGATAGCTCTATAGGAAAGTCAAAAATCTAGGTATAATCTCATATCCGGTAGCAGGAGAGAGAATCACAAATATGAGCGTAGTTATGACGATTGGAGAATTTTTTTATTAAATATGTTCAATAAAACGGATTTGATATCAGGAGCTAGAGAAAAAGGGCGTTGGTGAAGCGCGTGTATGATATTAATCTTAATTATTGAGGAGTCAACCCACCCCTCGCCCCTCCACCGGAGGGGGAGGGGAAGTCAGTCGGACCGAGTCAGGAGGGAAGAAAGAGGAATATAAGGAGAAAGTTTTTTGTTCGCGCTCTTATCCGGACATGATATCATACCTCTTTTCACCAACACCAGAAAAAGAATAGGGAAAAAGGTGGAAATTTGCCTCCCCATCACCCCATCACCCCATCACCACATCACCCCATCACCCCATCACCCCATCACTCCTTACCAAGGACTACCCACCATCGTAAACCCTGCCCAATGATAAGGATGAGATAATTTTCGATTCCTCATTTCCCCAAGTACCGATGGTAACTCTACTGACCCACGCTCTCCAATTCTCCTAATCTGATTTCCCTTAATCACCACATCCCCACGCAACATTGCTAACTGCGCCTGTCTTACAGCTTCCGCCTTAATATTAGTCTGATTCAAATGACTATAAAACTCAGTCATTAATGCCAAGGTAGCTCGATCATTGACATACCAAATACTAGCTAAAGCTGACTTTACTCCTGCTGCTATTGCTAATCCCGCAAATCCTAATTCGGCATCTTTGTCCCCAAAGGCGGTGCGACAAGCTGATAATACTAACAATTCGACAGAAGACTCATTCCAACCCAACTCCCTAATTTGGTCTAATTTTATTTGTTCTTCACCCCACAACTGAATGTAAGAATTACTAATTTTTCCCGGTCTAAAATCAGCATGAGTAGCTAAATGAATAATCGGATAAGGATAATTTTCTCTTTGAGTAATTAAATTATTAAGAGTAAAATCTTCATTGAGAAACATACTACCCTGCCATAGTTCTTGGGAAACAATTTCTAGTTCGATAGGTACTCCTGGCAAGGAATTGTGAGCAATAAACTCACTTGCTCCCATTGCTAACACCTGAGTATCTTGGAGCGGTTGGTAGTTGGTATCCATTAAACTTACACTGGGAATTAAACTCAGGCTATATTTTTCGATCAGGAATTGTTCGCCATCGTGTAATGCTGCTACGGCTAAAGTGCGCAAACCTTCATCCATACTGAATAGTAAGGTATCAATATTGGCTGCTTCTAGTTCCGATGCTATGGGTGCAATGAGCCAATTGTATAATTTTTGTGCTGATGATAGATAACTATCATTATCTTGGTTGGCCGGAGTTGTAACTTTTATTCGTAATTCTAGGGCAACTTTCATGATTTGTTCGCGGTTGACTTCGGGAATGGTTTTGATGATTGGTTGACCTTCTTTGGTATATAAGATTATTTGTAATTGTTCTGGATAGACATTAATATAAACAATGGCAGATTCTTTTCCGGTTTGATTTGCCATGTCGCTTAATATTTCTCGGACGCTTTGTGTAGAAATTAATTTTTCCTCCAAATCTGCTCCCAGGAAATCTGAGTATTCCTGGAGACTGTTTCGTTCTAGCATTGTTACTACTTGGTCTGAAGCTGTGGCTGTTATTAGAGATTTGGTATTAACAGGATTAATTGTTTTTAAGATTTTTTGGGTGTCAGTTGTATGGTTGATAGATGCTTCTGTTTGCTCTTGAGCAGTGCCAGCATTGGTTGTTTGGTTATAGTTAGTGGGAGCGGTCAGGGTGAAAAAACTGCTATTGTTTGATATTTGCGGTAATATTGACTGGGATTGATTATTATCAGTCTGGATGTCAGTGGTTTCAGTTGCGGTGGTTACTGGAATCTCTGTTGAATCATTGAGATTTTCTACTGGGATAATCTGGTTATCAGTGGTATTTTCTGGTATAATAGTGTCGCTACTATCAATATTCGTAATTGTTTCTATTGCCTCTGGGGCGATCGCTATTTGTTCTCCGGTATTGGTATTGTCTGGGGTATTATTAATAGTTGGATTCCCACCTATGGAAACAGTTGTTTGCTCTTCTACAGGAACATTACCACCTGTTTGATTGACCTGTACAGTTTGAGTCTCGGCGCTAATATTACCACCTGGTTGATTGACCTGTACAGTTTGAGTCTCGACGCTAATATTACCACCTGGTTGAACATTGATATTAGCATCACCTTGATTTGCCTGTGTAGTTTGATTCTCGACGCTGATCTCCCCACCTGCCTGAATATCAATATTAGCGTCTCCTTGATTGGCGATCGCCTCTTGATTACCTACGGAAACATCTCCTCCAGCATCAATATCAATATTGGCATCTCCATCTCCAGAAATTACAGTTTGGTCTTCAGTGCTGATATCTCCTGTTGCATCTAGATCGATACCACCTGCTTCTCCCTCTGAAGCAATAGATTCTAAGTCCAAAGTAGTAATGGAGCCATCAGTTGCTTCTAGTTGAATAATACCTGAACTGACCGTACCCAAAGAACTTAAGTTTCCTGTAGTTATTTGACTGCCATTAATAATAACTTCACCACTGGGGCCGTCCGGTGCTTGAGTTGTCACATTCCCTGTATTCACTGTTGCTATCTGACTTTGAATTCTCAAATCACCACTTTCAGTGGCACCAAAGGATAAGACATTTTCCAGATTCACACTTTCTGGGGCATCAATCTCAATACTTCCTCCTCTGCCTTCCTCTGAGAAAGAAGTAATGTCTCCCGTTGCACTAATCTCCCCTATTTCACTCTCCAATGTAATGTCACCTCCCTGTTGTATCCCTTCCGAACGAATGCCGTTAATACTGATATTACCTCGAGATGTGAGAGTGACATCCCCACCAATACCCTCTGTAGAAAAAGTGTTTAATTCTCCTTGAACATCCATGCTGTTTTCGCTGCGAGTGTCAATAGTAATATCACCCCCACGCTCCCTTCCCTGGGATAGAATATTTTCTAGATTAACTGAACCTTCAGCTTGAATATTCACATTCCCAGCTGTACCTTGTTCTGAAAATGTTTCTATTGCTTGGGTCGAATTGACTTCGCCGTTTTCGCTGATGATTTCAACATTTCCCCCTGTGGTTGCTTTGGTTTCGTTGAGAGCGCTAGCTTCTAGTTTGCCTACGGTAATATTTTCTCTGGCATTGAGCTTAATGTCTCCAGTGCCGTCAGGGGAACGAGAATTTATTACTCCAGCAGAGGTGTCTATTGTGCCGTTGTTGCTAGTAATACTAATATTTCCTGCTACTCCTTGGGTGGCTTCTCCTTGGGGTCTAGGTATGAGGGTGAAATTGTTAAATACCGATCTTTCTTCTCTGACAAAACCTGATGCCAGGTCTATTTGACCTACTTCTATTGCGTTATCCGCAACAATATCTATTATACCTGTATCGCCTTCATCTGCACCGGAATATATTCTTGCTGCTGTGGTATTAATGTTGCCACCTGCTTCTAGAATAATATCTCCCCCTTTGCCTGGGTTTTCTGTATCCGATGTAGTTGCGGGTTCGGATGCAGAAATAACATTACTATTTTCGGTGATATTGATGTCACCTCCTGCTTTTAAGAGAATTTGACCGCCGTCTGCATCGGCAAAGGAGTAAATGTCACTGGTCGTGATGTTTCCTGCGGATGCTTCTAGGGTGACGTTGCCTCCAGTTCCCTCCCCAGAATAGTTTGCCAAAAATCCATTGCTGGTGTCTATGTTTCCTGTTTCTGTGATGATGGTAATTTGACCGCCCTGTTGTTCTCCGTGGGAACTGATGGTATTAGTAGTCACATCTGTTTTCGCACTCAGGGTTACATCTCCAGCGTTACCATTTTCTGAAAATGATTGGATGGGTTGAGTAGCATTGATTTCTCCCTGTTCACTGGTAATGGTAATGTCACCTCCGTCAGCAGCTTCTTTTGATTCTGAAGCAGAAGATTGGATAATACCTGTGGTGATATTTTCTTGACCAATGATTTCTATTGCGCCTGGGTTTCCTACATCAGTGCTTTTAGCTGAGATGGTACTATTTTCGGCTGAGAGTTCCCCTGTATTAATAGTGATTTTTCCTCCGTCTCCAGTTCCCGTAGTTTCCGTAATAATTTGACCTTCGAGTTGAAAGCTTTCACTGGAATTGATGTTGATGCTGCCTCCGTCTCCACTATCAGAAGTAGCTGCGGATATAGTAGTGTTTTCCGCTATGGTGAGGTTTTCTGTTTCGATATTGATCATGCCTGCGTTTCCCCTGTCTTCTGTTTCAACTGTTATTCTGCCTTCCCCTGAAATATTTATGTTTTCTGGAGCCGAAATATTGATATTGCCTCCATCTCCACTGGAAGTAGTGCGGGCAGAAATAAAGCCATTTTCGCTAAAGGTAATATTGAGGTCAGGGTCAAAGCGAGCGGAACGATTTTCTCTACTCCCCTGCTCCCCTACTCCCCCGCTCCCCTGCTCCCCTACTCCCCTACTCCCCTGCTCCCCTCTCCTATAGGGTTTAAGGGTAAGAGTACCTGCGGGGGTTTCTCCTGCTGTTTCGGCAAATATTCCGAGTTGGCCTGAGATTAGTAAGTCTGTAGCATTAATGGTAATGTTGCCTCCCGCTTCGGTATTAGTTGCTCCTTCTCTTGCTGTGGCACTAATTTGAGCATCTTCTCCTATGGTTAGTTTTCTGGTGTTGATTTCTATATCTCCAGCTTTTCCTTGATTATTGGTTTCTGTCGTTAAACTTGTTCCTGTTTCCAGGGTGAATTCTTCGGTGTCGATCTCGATCGCTCCAGCATTTCCTTTGTCTGTGGTAGAAGCTGATATGGCTACTCCATCTGAGAGAGTGAGGTTTTGGGTTTCAATATTGATGGTGCCTGCGTTTCCTTTGTCTGAAGTTTCTACAGCGATGAATCCTTTTCCAGAAATATCTATGCTTTCTGGAGCATTGAGATTAATATTGCCTCCATTACCTGTGGAGGAGGTAGAGGCAGAAATGAAACCGTCGTTGCTGAAATTGATATTGAGGTCTGGGTTGTCTTCGTAGGGACTAAGGGTAAGGGTGCCAGCGTTCGCTGATGCTTCAGTTTCGGCGAATATTCCGAGTTTTCCTGTGATATTAAGTTCGTTGGTGTTGATGGTAATATTGCCTCCGTCTCCGGTGCTGGTTGCGCCTAATACTGCTGTGGCACTGATTTGGGCATCTTGACCAATATCTACAGTGTTGGCTTTGATGGTGATATCTCCTGGGGTGCCTGCTGCATAAGTTTCTGTGATTAAGCTAGTACCTTGCTCTAGGTTGAGCTTGTTTGCTTGGATGTCGATACTGCCTGCGTTGCCTGTACCTTCTGTACTTGCTCGGAGTTGGCTGTTGTTGGTTAGTTTGATGTTTCGGGGAGTTACAAGGGTGATGTTGCCAGCGTCTCCTTCAGCGTTGGTGATACTGAAGAACTCAGTGTTGTCGAGTGTGATGTTTTTTTGGCTATCGATGTAGACGTTTCCAGCGGGTTGGTCTCCTTTGGTGTCACTTTCAATGGTGACGTTGTTGAGGTTGAGATTGCCTGCACTGAAGATATTGACGTTTCCTGATTGACCTTCTGTGCTGCCTACGTCTACTTCTATTAGTTCCCCAGGTAACTGTATAGTTACTTGTTTACTGGTGATGATGGATAAATCATTCAGTAGAAGATTTCCTTGTGATTTATTTTCTATTGTTACCTGTCCTGATTCTGAGTTGGTAGATAGTGTGAGTATTTCTGCATTGCTGAGGTTGTTGGTGGTAATGTTAACGTCTCCACCTTTTTCGGAGTTGTTTGTTCCGACTGAGAATGTATTTATTTGCAGTTGTTCTGTGTTTCCAGATTCTGGTTGATTAAATTTTATCGTTTCTGCATTGAGAAAAATAGCACCTCCATTCCCTGAATTGCCATCATTTGAGAAAGAATAGGAATTGAGGTCTGCTGTAGCGATATCGCCCTCTGCTTCCAGAGAAATAGTACCTCCATCCCCTGAATTGCCATCATTTGAGAAAGAATAGGAATTGAGGTCTTCTGTAGTTATATCGCCCCCTGCTTCCAGAGAAATAGCAGCCCCATCCCCTGATGCACCATCATTTAAAGAAGAGGAATTGAGGTTTTCTGTAGTTATATCGCCCCCTGCTTCCAGAGAAATAGTACCCCCATCCCCTGAATTGACATCATTTGATAAAGAAGAGGTCTTGAGGTTTTCTGTAGTTATATCGCCCCCTGCTTCCAGAGAAATAGTACCCCCATCCCCTGAATTGCCATCATTTGATAAAGAAGAGGAATTGATGTTTTCTGTAGTTATATTACCCTCTGCAACCAGAGAAATAGTCCCGCCATCCCCTGATTCGCCATCATTTAATAAGGAATAGGAATTGAGGCTTTCTGTAGTTATATTACCCCCTGCAACCAGAGAAATATTACCGCCATTCCCTGATTCGCCATCATTTAATAAGGAATAGGAATTAAGGTCTTCTGTAGTTATATTACCCCCTGCTTGTAGTGATATAGCACCTCCATTTCCTGATTCGCCATCATTCGAGATAGATTTTGTAGCAATGTCGCCCTCTGCAACCAGAGAAATAGCACCCCCATCCCCGAAAAATGAACGAGCAAAAAGCGATCCGGCCGTGGTATCAATTGAACCTGTAGTGCTTTCTATGTTAATCTGACCAGCATTGCCACTACCACCGTTTCCCTGTTCTCCTTCAAATACAACAAAAAACTCACCAGAATTCGTAATAATCTCTGCCGTAGTAATATCCCCTACTGCCTCAATATTAACATTACCCCCATCCCGATTGATAGACGAATCTGTAAGAATATCTCCAGAGATAGATTCTGCTGATATTACTCCACTCTTATCCTCTTCTTCTGATGGTATCACTCCCTCCTCATCTACATCTATAGTTGCCAGCAAGTCCCCGCTTGGGAACCAAGAAGTATCAACATTACCCAAACTAATACTAGCACCAGCAATATTCAAATTTCGCCCATTGGTCTTAATAGTATCCGCACCATTTTCAAAGGTATCCTGGTTGCTGCCAACATCTGGCAGATTATCCAACATTGTCACAGCACCAATTCCATCCTCATCCACATCTGCACGAAATTCTATCTCTCCTATTCCAGGCAGAAATTCCAAGACATCATCTGCTATATCCTCAACAGTTATATCGTTTATCGCTAACAACTGAACATTCCCATCCCCAGAAGTTTCATCGAATTCATCATTGATCGTAATATTCATCCCAGATAGAAAAACACTTTCCCCACTAATTCCACTACCTGTAGCAACAATATCTCCCGTAGCTTCAATATTAATTGCACCACCTGTACGACTATCAATTTCTGTATTTTCTCTAGATACCACCTCAGAATTATTTTCTATAGTGGGAGCATCTTGTTCCGAAGTAGGAGCATCTTGCTCCGAAGTGGGAGCATCTTGCTCCGAAGTGGGAGCATCTTGTTCCAAAGTAGAAATGCTTTCTGTTAAAGTCACATTTCCTGCACTCTGAATTTCTATATCTCCACCAGCAGTAACAATACCATTTACATCCTCACTCACATCACCAATATTCACATCTCCCAACACATCAAAAAATGCTCCACCACTACCAGAAACCGCTTCTAAATTTTCTACATTCAACTGCAAAGGCGTACCTACTAAACCTATTCCACCACTGTCTTTTGTTTCAAATAAAACACTACCTGCATTAATAATTGAACTATCAGAAACTCTGGCAATATTTCCACCATTGGCATTAACTAAAATTTGCCCTGTTGTTGTTAAATTTGCCAGATTTATATCCCCTACTTCTCCTAAGTTTCCTAACTGAATATTAATGATGCCACTTCCAGCATTTAATGTTGTTCCATCTAGTTGATTGATTGATGCTGCTCCAGCACTCCGGTTAGCAATATTCATTTCATCATTATTACCAAGTAATTCAATATTTCCATTACCAATTGATGTGTCAATATCGGCATTTATATTAATACTTCGTCCAGCTTTTAATTCTACAGATTCCGTAGTTTCTATCTTTTCATTAATTGTTATATCGTTGTCGGCAAATAAAATTATATCTCCTGATAATTCCCCAATATTTTCTGCGGAAATTGTGACATCATAATTTTCATCTTGAGCAAAAGGGTCTATTGGTGTTTCTATTTCTATTGTTTCTGAGTTATCAGCATTTTCTGTAGAAGTAACTTCTGTCTCGGAATTTGTATTTTCTGCTATTTCTGAATTCTCAACATTTTCTGTGGTTTCTGAATTTTCACCAGATGGCACTTCCGAATTATTATCTACTGTTTCTGTTTCAGAACTTTCAGTATTTTCTGCTATTTCTGAATTCTCAATATTTTCTGTGGTTTCTGAATTTTCTGAATTTTCACCAGATGCCACTTCTGAATTATTATCTACTGTTTCTGTTTCTGAACTTTCAGTATTTTCACCAGATGCAATTTCCGAATTATTATCTACTATTTCTGTTTCTGAACTTTCAGTATTTTCTGACTCTCCCACTGTGATATTTTCTGGGTCTAATAATATTGTTCCTGGGTTGCCAAATGCAGCACTAACATCGACATTTCCATCAAATATTAATTGTTGTTTTCCAGATACTTCAACAAACCCTCCATCACCAGAAAAATTTCCTCCTCTGGCACTAATATTTCCAGCAAAATTAGTTATGCCATCTGACCAAATTATTACTTGACCGCCGTCACCATTTGTGGTAGCGTCAGCGGAAATAAAGGAGTTATTGTTAACAAATGTTTGCTGAGAATTGGGTACTATTCCACTACCTTGAAAATCACCTCCAATTAATACTCTTCCCCCTCCATTGAGACCATCAGCATTAATATTGGCATCGATAATTGCTACGCGATCGCCTAACACATTAAATTGTCCACCAAAATTATATCCCCCCTGACCCCCCTTTGAAAGGGGGGGAGTTATTGATACATCTATATCTCCAGAAGCGATCGCATCTCCTGTAGTACCAGAAATTATTGTATTTGAATCTATCAACACCACATCACCATTTTCATTCACAGTCATAGATGTGGCCTGAGTTATTTCTCCACCTGTTAACAGTTCGGGCAAAGATAAGGGGGTTATACCAGACATATCTTCCCCATTCGCTGTTGTTGAACCCACTTCCAAACTTAATAAATGTCCTGGTTGGGATATTCTCAGGGTACTACCTCCTTCTACTGCTGCGATCGTAACGTTACCACCTGCTGTGGAGAGTTGCCCCGTGTTGATAACCGTGCCACCCAACAAAGTGAGATTTTCCCCTGAGTTTAAACTGAGGTTTCCTTCGTTAACTATAGCGCCTGGGTTTGATATATTAAATCTATAGCCACTAGGGTCTCCTACTAGGTTGGCATAATCATTCGTTCCCATAGCTTGAAACCAGAAATTATTACTGTTAAAACCTATACCTGTGGCAGTGGTAACGCTGAATGAGGCAGGGACATTAAGGCTAGCATTGGGGCCAAACATTATGCCTACGGGGTTCATCAGGAAGAGGTTAGAGTTACCACCGATGACTTGGATGAGACCGTTAATTATAGAAGGGTCTCCACCCGTAATTCTACCCAGAATGTTGCGAGTATCTGGAGTGGTTAAGAAGTTAGCTGTTTGACCGGAGTGAAGATTGAATTGGTCAAAACTGTGGAAGAGGTTAGTCCCATTATGAGTGCCACCTTGAATATTAAATTGATTGCCGTTTTGATTGACGGTTGTACCTGTGCCATCGTTTGAGGGGGTTATGGGTTGAGATTTGGCGGGAGTTGTAGCCAATATCCCTAAAATTACAGTCAGAGCTGTTATACTGTAAGACTCTAATCTATTAGCTTTCATAAAAAACTTCTGCAGTTATAATATTGATTTTAAGTAAACAGAAAAATTAGGCAACGATAATCTTTTTAGTCAAAATATCATCGTATTTTTCTTCTAGAGATTGTAGCAACGATCCTCCTGTTCATGCCACTAAACCGAACAGCCTAATTTTCCTATTCCGATATAATATTAGAACCTTCGATATTGATTAAATATAATAGTCGTCAACCGTACGAAAAAAACTGTAGAAAATTGTAACAGCTTTTATCTTGATATTGGATTAACCAATACTGGCGCTCTCGGCGCAACTCACTATTCCCTCAACAGTAAATGCTCCTGGGAATTTCTTATCTTATATTTGAAGACTGCCATTGACATCGGCATTAATCACTTGGCCAGTTGCACTTCTAAATAAACCACGTTTGACTCGCTTGCCTACATAAGTTCTATGCTTACAAGGTTTTTCTAAGTCAATAGCAGATGTTTTACTGGTGTAACTTTCTTCCATTTCAATGACTTTTACCCCAGCCAGTTGACACTTATAAGTTATCTGTTGAATTAACTTACCGTGAGGTATTTGAGTAAAATTTTGGTTGTTTTTTTTGCCGATATTTGCACCTTGTTTCCAGTTATCATTTTTTCCTATGACTACAGTACCAATATTATTTATGGTTAAATACAAGGGCCACTAATTTACTGGTGTTATGCAGATAATTCTCGACAAAACGATTTCGGTGATAGGTTAACGCTTCAATCTTACGGCTAGTTTTTCTGTTGCCTTTGAGATGACTTTGGTACTTCAGCTTTTCGCTTGTTGTAAAGCTGATTAACACTTTTTAGTGGCTTCCCGTTAACAAGCATAGGCTTAACACCAGGCTTGTTTGTAGATAGAGCTACCTTACTGTCAATCCCTAAGTCTATTCCGGCTACATATGTTGAGTCTACTTGTGGCTGAAGAGTTTTTTCATACACTACTTCAATTATATAGCAGCTAGTAGCAGGTACTATCCTCACTTCAATCACAGTATCCACAACTACAGGTATTTTGATTTTACTCATGGATAAGTGACAAATACCCTCTTTTAGACTTGCTCTATAGACTGATTCCTTTGAATATATAACTACATTCCTACCTTGAGTTTTATTTTTATACTTTGGTATTTTAGGTTTACCTAAAAACTTCCCTGGATGTTTTGACCATTCTTTGATTGCCTGAAAATAACCACGCCAAGTGGCAACCAAGCATTTGATTATTTGTTTTGATACTTTATAGCAATGAGCGCTCAGGTATTTACAATGTCTAGCTCAAAGTGCAGTAAGTGAAAAGATGTACAAAAAATAATGTGTAAATATGCCAGCGCACATTGCTATATATAGTGTATTTGCGTAAGTCCTGTGTCTGTTAAATCAAAGTCAAAGGCGCGAGTCTAGCAAACTTTAATGTAGACGCGATCGCATGGTTTGTGAAAAATATCTGTCATGTAGCAGGGCTTTGTACTATGTTAAATACAATAGTAGTATGTAAATACACCAGCGCTCATTGCTATAGTTGGTAATGATCTATAGGCATCGCTATCTTTGGTCGCGTGGTACAGTTTAGTTAGATCGAGACTTTTACCTGTCGTGAAAAAATACTGACTACAGTGATAGTTAGCCAAGTTATACAGGTTTTTTGACTTAAAAGCTAACTCATCACACACCCGCCAAAAGTTATGTGTTCGTCTAATTATATGTCTGTCAACAACAATCAATTGTGCACTAACCCTCAAATTTTGCTGTAGTCACCTGTGACTACTATCATGGTCAAAATCATTCACTGCCTAAATTTAGGCTTTCTATTAATTTTTTGATATTACAATACTTTTCTACATTTGACAACTATTTTCTACAGTTTAAGTTTAACAGTTAATTACCCAGGTCAAAATAAGATAATAGTTAACATTCAAGTAAGTTGAATTGCCAACACTTAGTATCTTTGCGTAAGTCTTGATATTGCTATGTGTGGGTGGTGGTGGATTGTAATTATTGTTGTTATATAGAATCCGGTTATATAGAACCCCTAAACGGATCTATTTAAAAACAGAGGAGGAGATGGGGGGATGGGGGGATGGCCAGATGGGGAGATGGGGAGATGGGGAGATGGGGACCCACCCCTAACCCCTCCCAGGAGGGGGAGATGGGGAGGTGGGTCCCCACCCCTAACCCCTCCTGGGAGCTACCGGATTTTATATTACTCCTGACTCCTAACTCCTGTATGTCGCCAATCCGATGGCTCCCCTACCTGACTCCTCTTTGATATAACACTAGAGCTTTTCATTCTTTTAACTATCAGAGTTGTCAACCCTGGTCCAACTAAGATAATAGTTAACGTTCGAGTAAGTTGAATTGCCAATACTAAACCAGTATCACCACCCAACTCATTAACAGTTGCGATCATGGCTTCTATTCCCCCTGGAGTGAAACTTAACACAGAAGTAATTAAGTCTACCTCTGTTAAATTATAAAATTCATACCCTACTCCAAAGAAACCGATAATTAACACTATTACCAGTCCGATATCAATTAAAATAGCTTTCCACAATTTACGAGCATTTTGCCAGTCAAACTGAACGCCTATAGAAATTCCTACTAGCAGGAGTCCAACTGCAAATAACCATTGAGGAACTTGTAATTTATATGGCGCTCCCCACAAAGTAGTTAACCCAACTGCAAAACTACCTAAAAAAGCAGAGGAAGGCAAACGTAATAATTTTCCGCCCCAAATTCCTAAACCACAACATCCTGCTATTACTAATAAATTCCCAAACATGGGTATGCTTGTTTTACCTGATTCCAATAAAGTTGTAGTTTGAGTCTGGTCAATAGCTGGAGAAATGAATATAGCAGCAGTTGGCATAATAAATACCACTAATAACAATCGCAAATACTGAAGGATAGCAACAGCAATTGCATCTGCACCTAGCTCTTCACTCATAGCAACAATAGCAGAAGCGCCGCCAGGAATAGATGCCAGAAAACCTGTGGATCGACTAACTCCACTCCACAGCGACAACAGATAGCCTTTAAACATACTTAAGGCAGCAGTAATCAGAATACACCCCACTACAGGAATAGCGTAAGTGCTAATTAAAAAAATTGTTTCTGGAGAAAAACGAAATGCTATAGCAATAGCAATTATTGCCTTGCCAATCATCATTATTACTCTCGGTAATGGTTGGGGAGTACCTTGAGCGATCGCATAGATAATTCCGGCAATCATTGGCCCAAGTAACCAACCGACAGGAAAGTTTAGCCAGTCGAATATAAAACCTACTAAAATAGCTAAGGTAATGGGGACAATGGTACTTTTGATAGTTGATAATTTGGAGATAATCTCTTGGTTGTTTAACACGCTTAACAATATATAAAATTTGGCAGATAACTTATATCTATTCTGGCAGCTTTAGAATTGTCAATATACTCGGGCAAGTTTTCAACATATTCAGGTATCACCATACACTTTTGACAATATTCCTGTGCCAACAGATTAATATTAGTTATTGTAGTTGAACATTTATATTAGACATCTCCACCAAAAGAGGGAATAGGAAGAAATAATTGATAATTGATAATTGATAATTACCTCTCCCTAAAAGGAAGAAGATTGAATAATATGACTTTAACTTGCTCCCGAACAACCCATAAATGAAATAATCTGTAGGGACGTTGCATGCAACGTCCCTACCTGTTCCCTATTCCCTATTCCCTTTTCCCTAATTTAACCATGCTTAAAATTACTCCCAAAAATCTGTTACATCCTAACTATCCTTTCACTCCTAAAAATTTCCCGTTTTTTTATGGCTGGATAATTTTAATTGTTTGCACCATTGGGGTAATAATGAGCATACCCGGTCAAACTATTGGCATGAGTGCTTTCACTGACTATTTACTAGCTGCTACTGGTCTGTCACGCTTACAACTGAGTAATGCTTATTTTTTTGGTACTTTGACCAGTGGTTTACTATTGCCTTATGGCGGAATATTGCTAGACCGTTTTGGGGCGCGAGTCACTGTTGTTGGTGCATCGGTAGGTTTAGCTTTAACTTTGTGTTATCTCAGTTTTAGCGATCGCCTAACTACTCTCATCAGTAACGCATTTCCTAGAATTCCCAATTCAACTATAGCGCTATTAATGCTGATATTAGGTTTTGTCTGCTTGCGTTTTTCCGGCCAAGGTATGTTAACCATGACCAGTCGTACAACTATCGGTAAATGGTTTAACCGTCGTCGGGGTTTTGTTTCTGGTCTTAATGGTTTATTCATGGTTTTTGGGTTTTCTATTGCACCCATAGTTTCCAGTTCATTGATTAATACTTTAGGTTGGCGAAATGCTTGGCTAACTATGGCAGCAGTTGTTGGTATTGGTATGGGTTTAATAGGATGGACATTTTATCGCGATCTTCCTGAAGAATGCGGTTTATTAATGGATGGAGAAGTACAAACACCTACAGTTGAAGTAGAAAACTCATCTGAAAACAACTTGCAAGATTTTACCCGCGCTGAAGCCATCCGCACAATTATGTTTTGGGTGGTGACATTAGTATTATCTTCTCAGTCTTTGATAGTTACAGGTATCACTTTTCATATCGTTGATATTGGTGCCGAATTTGGATTATCCCAAGTACAGACAGTGAGTATATTTTTACCCCAGGCGGTTGTATCTACAATTGTTGGTTATTTGATGGGGGTGGCTGCAGACCGAGTTAATATCAAATATTTATTCATGGTGATGATGGTTAGTCAGGCAATAGGTGTTGCTTCTATTGCTAATCTTGGCGTGCCGTTATTTCGGGTATTAACTATTGTCGGATTTGGCATTAGTTCGGGATGTTTTGGTACTTTATCCGCAGTGGCTTTACCGCGTTTTTTTGGTAGAGCTTATTTAGGTTCTATTTCTGGTTTTCAGATGATGATTCTGGTCATAGCTAGTGCCATAGGACCTTCTTTTTTAGCTATATTTAAAGATAAATTGGGTTCTTATCAACCTGGTCTTTATGGTTGTTTGATATTGGTAATTTTGATTTTAATTCTCACCTTTTTTGCCCGTCATCCTCGCAAACCTGATAGATGAATTATATCAAGTCTGGATGATTAAGTATAATAAAAATGTTCCCCTCTAAATATTATGGATGTTTATGGCTTTCATCTTGACAGTCGTATTATTAAAGTACTACAATAATATTAAAAATTTTGGCTAACTAGGCTTAACTTATTGGAGATAAAGTTCCTAGAAATTAGCAAAATTAGGAGTAAAAAAAATGACATCAAAAACCGTGATTCAAGTAACAACAAATGGGCAGTTAGAGTTACCCTCAGAAATTCGGTCTCAGTTACAACCAGGGGATGAATTTCTCTTGTGGCAAGAGGAAGATACTATTATCCTCAAACGGGTGGAAAAGTCTGCTGTTGAGGATATGATTAAGGCAAATCAAGGAGTTAATCATAAGTCAGACTCACATTTTTTTGAAATCTGCGATCGTCTTCATCAACTTAATGAAATTGATCCTATTTCTGAGGAAGAAATTCAAGCAGAAATTAAGTCTTATAGGCAGGAGAAGCGTAAAGCTAACTGAAGTTAATGCGAATTATCTTAGATACCAATACTGTGATTTCTGGACTATTTTGGCGAGGGAAACCTTTTGAGGTTTTAGAATTAGTGCGATCGGGTAAAGTTGAAGTTTACACTTCTGAAGCGATGCTAGAAGAATTGTTAGACGTTCTACAGCGTCCTAAATTTTCAGGGAGATTAGCTTTGTTAGAGTCTAGTCCCCAAGAAGTGGTTAATAGTTGGATTTCTTGGGTAGAAGTTGTAGAAGTTGCAGAAGTTGAAAAAGTTGTAATTTCTGACCCAGATGATGACCAAATTATTGCCTGTGCTAAATTAGCGAATGCTGATTTTATTATTTCAGGTGATACTGACCTGCTGAATATTAAGGCAGAAGTAATAATTCCGATTGTGAGTGCTGATGAGTTTATAGATATTTTGGCAAATTATACTGATAATTCAGGGGGGTGGTGATAAAAAAGTTGGAGAGTCTTGTCGGGTTCTTGGAGTTTTTTGTGTTCTGCATAGTCAAACTAGGAAAAAGATGAATTATATCAAGTCTGGATGATTTAAGTATAATAAAAATGTTCTTCTCTAAATATTATGGGTGTTTATGGCTTTCATCTTGACAGTCGTATTATTAAAGTACTACAATAGTATTAAAAATTTTAGCTAACTAGGCTTAACTTATTGGAAGATGGCTAACCAAGGCTTAGTAGATATGGTGATGGAGAAAATTCAATGGAACGAGACCCGGCTGTTTTAAAAAAAGTTTCAGTTAGCCTTCCTTTTGGCCTGGGGTCTGCTGAGTGGGAGGCAGACCAAACAGAACGTCATGCGGCCTGGTCACTCTATGTTGAACTGGTAACACGCATTTCGATACAACCATTAGGGCAAGAGGAGGGCATTTTTAGAGAAGCTTTAGACTCTCTCTATAGTTTATTTGAAACCACTCGTGAAATTTTGAAAGAAGCAGGTCCTGGTGTTGGTGCTTCATATAATTCAGTTGGTGGTATCGCGATCGCTGTTCTCAACCAAGGGTTACGGCCTTTTTTAACTAGGTGGCATCCTAGTTTGGAAGTTTGGGAAACTCAGAGACCCGATGGCGTTAGTTCTAAAGAACATGAGCTACAGTGGTCAGAAGAGCCTGAACTGCGAAAGGAACTAAAGGTTTTGGGAAATGAGCTAAATAAGTATGCTCAAGCTCTGGCTCAAGTTGCTGGTGTAGAAAATTGAAAAAAAGGAGTTTATAAATGACTGAACAAAAAGAATTTGATGTTTTTCTTTCTCATAATAGTTCTGATAAGGAAAGTATTAGAATTATAGCACAAAAGCTAGAAAGGGGTGGTGTAAAAACTTGGCTAGATGAAGGGCAGTTTGTCGGTGGAGCACATTGGAAACAAGAGCTTTACGAAGCGCTCGATCAAACCAAGGTAGCTTTCTTCTTTCTAGGAACAAATGGTGTGGGGCCTTGGCAAGATGCGGAAATAGACTATTTACACAACCGTTATATAAGTAGTAGAAGGGAAAGTCCTAGAATTGTCCCTATACGTTTACCTGGAGCTAGCATTGATAATCTTCCTAGTAAACTTAATTATTTAAAAGAGATTCAGTTTGTGACTCTTGAAAATTTGGATAGCTATGATGAGATTAGCAAATTATTGAAAATATTTCTAGAAATCCAGCACAAGCATGATGTTCCTTCAGTTGAGACAATTAAATATAATCCTAATTCCGGAAAAATAGAACGCATACAAAAGGATATAGAGACTACTAAAAAAGAATCTGATGGCTTGACCAGAAAAATAAATGTAATAGTAGAACGGCTTGATAATGTAATAGATGTTTTAGAAGAAGAGAGTTTGAAACAGAGAAAACTGAAATTTGAGAAAGAGCGAAATTCATTAGAGGAAAAAATAAAACAGTTAGAAGCTAAATTAGCACAACTATAAATTAATTAATACACATTTTATCAAGTAAATTCTGTTTTAGTAATAATGATTGAAAATAATAATCCAGAGTCGGAAGACCCTAAAATTGAAGATAAAATTAACCCGCCTGTTAAAGAAATACCTAACCGACAGGTTAACTCAAATGATAATTCTGATAAGGAGTCAAATGAGAATAATGATTTAAAAAATAAACCAGATAACAATGATAAACAAAAAGTCGAACATGAGCCTCAAATAGAAGAAAAGCCCAAAGAAAAACCTGAGTCAGAGGTAAAGTTAGAAGAGAATAATGATATTAATCAAGAGTTTGGTGGTAATAGTAAAGCAGAAAACGAACTAGAAGGTGAGCCCCAAGTCGAAGATAAGTATCAAGAAGAGAACGAGTTTTTGGGCGTAATTGATTCTCCAGGGTTACTGAGAAAAAAAAAGGAGAGAGTTGATAATGAAATTAAACAGAAGAATAAAGAATATAACATTTTAGGGGAAAAAATTGGTGTAATAATAGATGCCTTTCAAACTGTAATAGATCCTTTAGGAGAAGAGAGCCTTAAACAAAAGAAGTTAAAATTAGAAAAGGAGAAAAAAGTAATATTAGAGCAGCTTCAGAAGCTTGAAGATGAGCTAAATTTGATTGACAAAAAGCTTAGGCAACACGATTCTACCAGGCGGAAAAGCTCTATAGATCGAGAATCTGCTGAGTTTATTAAAGATACTGAGAATGCTTCACCTAAATCTTTGCTTGAAAGTGCTGAACCAATTGAACAGACGCTTCTCTATGCAGTCACATTTTTCGAGAATTTAAGCCCCTATGATTTTGAGAGAGTAGTTTCCTGTTTACTGGAAGGAAGAAAAACTACTATCAAAGTCAAATCTCAGATAACTACAGAGCAGGGAGAGATAAAAACTATCAAAGAGTCTCAGGAAAAGTTGATGACGGAAATTTGGCATGAGAGTCTGAAAAAAGACCAGCTTTTGTCGGATTGTTGCATTGGTTCGGTTACTTTAGAAGACGATTCCCAAGTTGTTGATTTTGTTTTCCCACAGTTGAGAGAAAAATTTAAAGACTACTTTAAGAGAGAACGACCTTTGTATTTATCAGAGCAGTTTGAACAAGCTAAGTTATTGCTATTCTACTCAGAGGTGAAAGTTGCGATTAGTGCAATGTCTCTATCAGTTTATATGGCAACTATATCCCCTAACACTTATGGAAGGGACTGGCTTTTTAGAATTATAAGTTGGGTACCGTTAGATCAAGAAATTAATCCAGAAAGTGCAGAAGAGTTACTTGAAGGATTACTTAAGCAAATTGAATCAGCAAAACAGCAATGGTTTATCTACGGGCGCGTCTCAAGTTTGATTGCTCAAATGCTAGATTACCCTAGATTACATAGTCTAGCCGACAGCTTTTTCAATGGACTGATTGGACAAGGAGATTATGGTATTGTTTTTCAAATAGCCAAAAGGTTGTTCTCTCATCCCGAATTTGATGGTTTCTACTGGTTTAAACAACTATTAGACCGGGGTGATGTAGAAGTAAAAGACCGAGCATATAAATTCTTGTGTCATCATCTTAACCAAAGCGGTTTATACATTTTTGAATCGCTAGAAAAAGTCAAACCCTGGTTGCCTGAACCCGGTACTTCCCTAGATAGGTACTCTCCATCTAATACATACGCTCTGCGACTTCTCCCAGAGTATTGTGTTCAGACAATTGATAGATTAGATGCAAACTACTACGGCAACTTTCCGCCTCAGTATTCTTTGTTAGGAGCTTTATACAGTAGTGATTCAATTGACGAAAAATTAAATGTTTTGTTTGCTTGGTTATTTCACCCAGAACTCCAGGATGCTATCCATAAGTACCTTACCGAGCTTCTTAATGACCGTAAGAATCAACGTAAAAATTTGAATAGTTGGAAAGATATTTATAGAAAAGGAGCAGAAGAGTTTTCGAGCTATTTCTCTCCTTTGTTGTTGACAGAATTGTGCATTATTCTATGGGGTATAGATAACAAAGAGCCTGAGCAAGAAGCTATTGAACTGATTAATACCTTAATTCAACAAATAGTTTTTTATACCAAAAATTCTGAAAAAGAATGCAGAAAAAGATTTCTTAAATGCTGGAGTATTTTGACAAAGTATTTACTAAATCAAGCTGAATTTTTTAGAAAATCTGGTAAGTCTAATCTAAAAAAGCAGTGTATGCGCAGGCGAACTGTAGTTATGTTTTTGAATAAGCAGTTTAAGTCACAAATGAAATCAGTAGTTTAATTAAGGAGTAAAAAAATGACAAATTCCTCTTTTTTATCTAAAGTTATTCGTCCAGTAAATGGAAGCATAAAAGAAAATTCCAGAGCAGAAAAGTTAGTAATTATTGACAAAAAAACAGGCAAATCAAGGGATACAAAAACTTGGTTTGGTGTAAATCAAGTATTTTACTTAGTATCAAACAATAGCGATCCAATGAACACGGGCGAACATGGAATTACTTATAAAGTTAAAAGTTTTGACCTAGAAGTAGAATTGAGCGTCACATACCGCGTTAGCTGCAATCAAGGCTCTGAAGAAAAGATGGCTGAAGCTCTACATAGTGAAGATTCTCTAGAGAATGAAATGGACAAAATAGTTCAGAAATGGATTGTTAAGCTTATTCAAAGTCAAGGTAATACTAATGATTTTATCTATAACTTTTACAATCGGGTTTTTAGCTTAACTAAATCTGTCAAAGATAACGTTGAGAATGAACTTGGTGCATATATTGACATAAGAATTGCCTTAAAGTTAGAGAACGAGCTTAAACCTTTTCCTATTTCTCCACCAGTCCAATTTGGAGTTTTTGTCAAAGATTGCAATGATGAGCTAAAGCTATCCCTTGGAACTGAGCTTATCGTTGATGAATCAAACAAAATAATGGCTGTATTAAATCATAGCCGAGAAATCTTATTGGTAAATAAAGTTAGAGAAGAAGTTAAAGATTACTTTGTCAAGAATGTAAATCTGCATAGGTTTTGCTGTGACTTGAAAAATAATATTCGTAATGAACTGTTAACGCATTTAAACAAGGTTCTATGGAATTACGGTCGCAAGTTAAAATACCTATCTTTAGAAAGTAATGCTGCTATTCCTGCGCCTGAACTTTTGGATAACCGCTCCTATGATGTGGAGTGTACAGTAGAAGGATATCCTAAGACAATTTTAGTGAAAAATAGACTTTACATGAAGCCTGAAGACATAGGAAAGTATAGATTAGCTGATTCTCCTAATCTAGAAAACTGGGCTGAAGATAAGTTAAAAAGTATTATCCAACCTTTGCTTCTACAAGAAGAATATGTCAATGTCTTAATAGACTTTTCATCTATAGCCGAAGTAATTAAGGGCAGAATGAATAAGGCTGCTAGTGAGATTGGTTATCAAATAAATCATCTTGTTTCAAGACCTGACGTAGAACCACTGAAACTGTTGGAAAATTTTAACCTGGAAACAGAAGGAACTTTTTTCACTAAAGATGCTCGTGTTAAGGTCAGGCTTAGTGTTTTTGTCACTGCTAAAATTACTAATCTTATACAGATTAAAGACTATCTTTACCAGCAGCTTGATGTCAAAGATTTAATGAAGAATTATATTGATAATGCTGTACGTCAATGTTTGACTCAAACTGAACCAGAAAGGTTTTATATGCGATTTTATCAGTATGATGAGATACTGGGCGAAAAAAAATCTATCGAACAGGAACTAATTGAGGCAATCAGACAAGCACTAGAAAAGCCTTTTTCTGCACGACTCAGTATTATAGTTCCCAAAGCTCTTGATACAGAGATTAGCGAGTGTTACCAAAATTTAGATAGCCAAATAGGTCTGTTTAGGTTTAAGGTGCGTTCCCTTAGAGCTGGTGAACGAGTTACATTTAAAGGAGATTTTCAAGTCAAAGGTGTTGAAAAAGATAGCTGGTACACTTTTCAATCCAAAAAACCTAGCCTAAATGATATAAAAAACTCTATTGAAAGAAGTCTCAATGCTAAGTTAAATACCTTTGATAATGATGATTTACAGTATGTAGACTTTGAAGATTTATCTGTTCTAGAAAAAATCATTAATGAGATTGCAAAGGGGAATATTGTTGACTATTTTGGTTTAGAAATCAATATAAGCAATTGTACTCGTGAACTTACTGAGTCCGAGCAACAGAAAGAAGAGGAAATCAAGATGCTTATTGAAGCTCAACGTGAAAAACGCAAAAAAATAAGAGAAATGTCTTCATACCAAAATGAAGATTCATTTAAAGAATTAAAGAAATTGCGTAAGAAAAGATCAAAACTTATGCTTTTGGGAGATGAAGAACAAAATGACGAAATCAATTCTATAAATAAGCGAATTGAAGAGCTTGAGTCAGAAGTTCCCAATTTACCCCGACAAGAAGTTACAACTAATCTCAACCGTAAAAGACCAAAGGGTAAAAGCCTTCGTGAAGTTGGCAGACAGATGGGTTTACCTGTTAGTGAGCCTAATAAGAAACTTGACTCTGCTGAGAATAAAAGCACTTCAGCTGAGGAAAAAAATGATCAAGATTAGTATTGTGTAATGAGTTAGCAAATGACCAATGATTAGGGCTATTTGAACTGGGGATCTTATGCTCTGTAAAAGCTCTAAAATTCATTTTTAAGGTTCATCAAAAGCGAAAAGCCACTATTAAGTTTTTATCAAATCATCAAAGTAGTAGTAAAGATGCAAGTAACCTTTAAAATACAAGATAGCGATCTGGCACAAATGCAAGAAGAGGTTTCACCAGATTTAAAACTAGGTGAAATTCGCCAAGCAGTAATGACACGATTGGGATTTCCAGAGCATCAGCCTTGCCAACTAATCTTGGAAAGAACTGGTGAAAAATTAGGGGATGGGTTGACATTAGAAGAAGCTGATGTTCGGGAGAATGACAAGCTCATATTATCTCCGCCCACTGATAAGAAAAAACCGCCACCACCGGAGGCAACACCAACTCCAACTCCTCCTCCTTCGCCACCACCTGCAGTTTTGCTTCGCTCACCAGAACCTTCTCCTGGTTTAGATTGGCGAACAGCAGTTATCATTGGGGGTGTAATTGGAGTATTTGGATTAATTGGCTTGGTTTTGTCTCAAAATAAAGTTGTTGTAGTAGAATCGACACCTAAACCTTCTCCTATATCACCAGCACCACCAAAGCCTAGTCCTGTTAAAACACCTGTATCATCGCAGCCATCACCAAAGCCATCTATTTCACGGCAGAAAGCTGTTAATTTGATTCAGAAATACTTAGAAGCAAAAAAAGTAATGTTTGCTCCACCCTATAATCGTCAAATTCTTGCTGAAATAGGCACTAGCGAGTTCTATGAAAAAGCAGTTGGTGGAATAGATTGGTTACAAAGGAATGGTGCATACTATCGTTATAATGTACAAAGGGTTGACAGTGTTCAGGAATTTGTTTCACAGGGTAACGAAGCAACAATTAAAGTAAGGATCACAGAAGATTACACCCTTTATAACTCAGACGGTTCAATTGACGGTAGCAGTAGTAACTTTAGAACTTTAACGGTGATCTACAACATGAGACTGATTAATGGAAACCTGAAAATTTCTGCCTCTAAATAATTTAATAAAAATGAAATTGTTTAAAATTGAGAAATTGAGTTTAAAAAGCTGGTTAAAATTTATCCTAATAGCTGTTTCTGTTGCTGGAACAGTTGTTTTGTTGGGAACAATAATCCTACAGTTTTCACCTGAAAGTTTATATATTCAAACTGCAACAGAACCTTCTCCTAATCCATCTCCTGAAGTTCAGGTGGTGCCTCATGCACCTGCTACCCCTGTAACAGAAACTTCTTCCGAACTATCTCAAAAGCTTCAAGAGTCTCCTGCTCCAAATTCGCCTACTCAAGCAGAACACTCTCCTCCTCTACTTCCGCGACTCCCTGAAGCAGCGAGACAAATTGGAATACTAAACCCAAAATCTCAAAACTCTGAGATGGATAAGGAGGAACAGAAATTTGTTGGTAGCGAAACTGCCTATGGTCACTTTCTATACCCACAAGGTCACATGAACAGGATGGTGATTATTAGCAGTTATGGCGCTAGGCAATACCAAAGGTTTGAATATCTGCACCCAGAAGCAGCAAAAGCACTAATGAATATGATTTATACCGCAAGAGACGAAGGTGTTTGGCTTGTACCTGTTTCAGGATTTCGTACTGTTGAAGCACAGGAAGAACTATTTGAGGCTCAGATTCAACGTCGTGGTTCAACTGAAGCCGCAGCCAAAGTTTCTGCCCCACCAGGATACAGCGAACACCACACTGGTTTTGCCATTGACTTAACTGATGGGAACTTTCCTAAAAAAGATATAACTATAGATTTTGAAAATACCAAAGCTTTCCAGTGGTTAACCCGTCACGCTCAGAAGTTTGGTTTTGAGTTATCTTTTCCTCCAAACAATTCACAAGGGGTAAGCTACGAACCCTGGCACTGGAGATATATAGGCTCGCCAGAAGCTGCTGCTGCTTTTGCTCAAGCGAGATAGTTTTAGCCCGGGCTGTTGTCTGGAATGTAACTATCTCAGGACTTACGCACTGACACTAAATCAAGAGGGCGAATGCCATTCGCCCCTACAGGTTTTTGGTTATGACGATGTGGTTCATCAATTTGAAAAGCGCTATAAATATATTAACTGATTTTTACGAAGCACGGCAGTGGGAGCATCTTGCTTCCGTGCCAGATATTCCTTTTTCCTGTAAACCATTACGCAAGCATGACTACCATATAATCAGGATTTACGCAAATTTACCTTGAAAATGCCATATGTAGGGGCGTTAGCGGAGCTTTGCGTTAGCAAATGGCATTCGCCCTCAGAAGAAGAATTAATACTCTCACCGCCAAATCATCAACTATTACTTACTTCACAACAAAGCCAAACGCCGCTCGGAGGAATAACCAGAAAAAATCCGTGCTATTTGCGATCGCTCAATCTCAAGATGCTGCTCTAACACACTAGAAATCACATTCCGGAAGTCCGTTGTCACCGCTAGATCCCGTTTCTGAAACAATTCTGATTCATCCAAACCAGGCCATTGTCCGTAAACCTGACCGCCACGCACGCCACCACCTAAGACCCACATCACATTACCATGACCGTGATCTGTGCCACTATTACCATTTTCATTAACTGTACGACCAAATTCTGACATTACTAAAATCACAGTATCTGAGTAAAGCGGACCCAACTCCTGAACTAAAGTAACTAAACCTTCCCCCAGAGGTTTTAGTCTTCTTGCTAAAGCACCTTTACTGCTTCCTTGGTTAACATGAGTATCCCAATTACCGAGAGCGAGAAACCCCAACTGTGTTTTAGAATCACCAACCATAATTTGAGCTAAATTTTTGGCATCACCAGCAAAACCCTGGGGAGGTGGCGCTCCTGCTGAAGCTGCTTCCATTTCTTGCTCTAAGTCAGCTAACAGTAAATCTCTTGCTTGGCGACCTTCTTGGTACACTCTACTAAGTTCGTCATTGCTGCTATAAAGGCGATCGAATGCTTCATAAATTTTGGGGCGGTCTATGGGTAAACTACGGGTTGATTTTCTCCCAGTGGGAAGACTAGCAACTGGCATTGCACCCATGAGAATGCGAGGTGGTATATCTCCTAAGTTTACTGCTTGAGTAGGTTTATCTTTTGGCAGATTTGCCAACAAACGGTTCATCCATCCATCGGGTATTTTTTTATTGCCTGGAATACCTGTTTCCATATAATATTGAGCATCAAAATGGGAGCGAGTGTCGTTGTTTGAACCGCAGGCGTGAACAAATGCTAAACTGCGATTTTGCCAGAGGGGTATGATACTTGTTAGAGCAGGATGTAAGCCAAATTGGCCGTCTAAGTCGATCGCTCCTTCTGCTTCTCCTGGAGCTGGAATTGCTATGTTTGGTCGTGCATCGTAATAATTGTATTCTTGGTGGGGAATAACTACATTTAATCCATCCACTCCTCCTCGGAGAAAAATAACTATTAATCGTTTACGGTTGTTAGTTTGAGCTAATCCTTTTGCTACCCAACCATGACTACCAACAGAGATTATTCCTGAAGCTGATAGTAAGCTAGCAAATTGTAAAAAATTACGTCTTTTCATATTATATCAAATCCGGTTAAACAGTTATAGAATGGTTAAGTTTTTAGGAGTCAACCCACCCCTCGCCCCTCCCCCTCCCAGGAGGGGAACTCAGTCGGAGCGAGTCAGGAGTAGAAAGAATCACTTTGATGAGCGTAGTTATGGCGATTGGAAAATTTTTTTATGTCCAATAAAACTGATTTGATATTACCTCTAATATTAAATCCAGTTGAATACTTATTAGAGTTGTTGGGAGTAGGGGTGGGTCCTCACCCTGCGATACTTCTAAAACTTATGGGAAGGGATAGATTTCCTACTCCCTACTTTTAGAAGAGATGTCTAATATCATGTCTGGATAAGAGCGCGATAGAACTCCATGACCTTTACGCGACCAAAAAACTTTCTCCTTTTCCTCCTCTTCTTTCTTCCTTCCTGACTCCTAAGTCCCCCTCCTGGGAGGGGGAGGGGCTAGGGGTGGGTTGACTCCTGACTCCTCCATCTTTATTTGTACATCATTTCTGGACTACCTAACATTAAAGCTGCTTGTACATCGTTTGGGCTATTTTTAATTATTGCTTGAGTTTGAGCAGAAAAATTATTTCCTAAAGTTGCAGAAAGTTGCTGACGGTTTATCGGTTTGGGTTTTCCTTGGTTTAACTGACCACGGGAGATATTTGTGGCAAAGCTAATTCTACGCATCATTGCATCAGAGTTTAACCATGCTTCTTTAGTATTTTTATAACCATCAGGAGTGCCACAAGCATAAATGTGCATTCCTAATTGGTATAACATTCCAGCAATTTGGTTCCATCTAAATTTATTAGTTCCTGTTGCTCTAGCTGCAGAAATAATATATTGGTACGGAGTTTTAAATTTGCGGTCGTAGTAGTTTTCATTCCAGAATTCACTACTGTTGAACAAGGTTTCTAAAACAGAACGAATATTACCATTAGTTTCTTGAAATCTTTGAGCTAGTTGATTAACTAGATTTCCCGGAGGCCGATCTGCAACAAAATATTGAGCTAATTTATAGCTAATAAAACGGGCAGTAGATGGATGTTTTGCTAGAATATCTAAGGCTTTTTCTCCTTCTTCTACTCCACCTCCTTGGATCGGTATTCCTAGAAATATTTTGTCACTATTATTGTGACGGTCTGGATAAAACTTAAATCCACTACCGTCTCCTGTTCGACGTATAATTCCCCACCCAGTAAAAATTTTTGCTAAAGTTACTATGTCTTGTTGTTTATAACCTCCATCTACTCCGAGAGTGTGAAGTTCCATAAGTTCGCGGGCATAATTTTCATTTAAACCTTTAAATGTGTTATTAGCACCTTTACTTCCAGGTGCAGTATTTAGCCAATTATCTAAATAGAATAACATGGCTGGATGATGAGCTGTTGCTCCTAATAAAGTCCGAAAGTTACCAAGTGCATAAGGTCTAATTGCATCTCTTTCATAAGTACCTATCCAGACGCGAATTGGTCTTCCTCCACTTACAGAAACACTGAAGTGATTGAACCAAAAATTAATCATTACTTCTTGGAGTTGTCTATTACTCAATATTGCTCTGAGGAAGTTTGCTTTTCTGGCTTCGTTCAGAATGATTCTCATTCGATTAATTCTTGCTTCTTTTTGTTTTTGAGTTAGTTTTTTTTGTTTTCTGGGAGGTAGGGGGCCATACTTGTTATAGAGTTGAACTGGGTTTAAGTCTAAGGTTGTTAATGTTGACAGTTGATTAGTTAATTGTTGAGGTTCTCTAATGGTTTCTGGTTGAAGTTGAGACTGAATATAACTGTTAATTCCCATTGATTTAACTCGTTCTATCTCTCCGGGTCTAGGACCAAAACTTAGACGATTCAAAAGATGGATAGTTTGGGTGTTAATAGATTGACTATCAGCATAGCTATGACTTGGTAATCCTAACCAGATAATTAAGCTTAATAGCAGAGATATAATCCAGTAATTAGAGGCTTTTTTCATTAGACTTCTTGCAGAATTTAGGGAATAGGGAATAGGGATAAAGGGCGTTGCTTTTGCCCCCCTAACCCCCCCAATTTTGGGGGGGAAATAAAACTCTAAAAGTCCCACATTTTTGGGGGATGCGCGGGGGCTTGACCAGAACGAAACAATCGCGCATTCATACTTCAATTCAGCAACGCCGGATAAAGAATTGATAATTTATGTGTGATAATTGATTTGATTTTTTATTATATGTAGGGGCGAATGGCATTGGCTAACGCCAAGCTCCGCTAACGCCCTCACTCGATTTAATGTCCGTGCGTAAGTTCTATATATATTGCTTTACATACATTTGTATGGGAGTCTTATTCTGAAAGTTTTTGCTTTTTGTAAATATTATTTACAGCAGCATATATGAACAATCATAACTGAAATATTTTAATTTTACCACTACAAAATTTATCTGTAAAAATCAGGAATTATCTTATATTCTCTAAGTACCTAAACTTGATTTTGGTGCATCTCATATTTGCCAAAAAATTTTTTTATTATCAAAATAATATGGGTATAAAACCCCGCCTTTTAAGGGGAAATTTTTTTGGAGAGTTGCTCACACATCCCCGTTATATCAAATCTGGTTGAATACTTACTATATAGTTGAGGGTAGGGGGGTGAGGGAGTAGGGAGTAGGGGAGTAGGGGAGATTAAATATTGAATTAATTATAGAAGTATAAACAGATATTATATAACCAGATTCTATGTGCAATTAACCGGATTTGATATTACAAAAATAACTTCTGACTTCTGACTTCTGACTTCTGACTTCGTTAATCCCTGTACCCTAAAAGCTATAAATTTTTGGCTTTATTCTTGCATTGAGATGCACCCCTTGATTTTGACTGAAGTTAAGGAAGTTTCCAAATATTAATCTTCCGGTCCCAACCACCGCTAATTATTGTTTGACCATCAGGACTAATTGCTACTGTACTAATATAACTGGTGTGTCCGTTTAAACTACCTTTTAATTTACCTGTACTCAGTTCCCAAAACTTGATGGTTTTATCCCAACTGCTACTAATTAAAGTTTTACCATTAGGAGTAATGACTATTGACCATACTCCGTCTATATGTTCTTTTAAGCTATGAATTAATTCATCTGTCTGCAAGTTCCAAATGTTAATCGTGCCATCACTACTACTACTTGCTAATATCTGACTATCAGGACTGAAAACTACAGACAAAATTGATAGAGAATTAGTATTTATATTACGAATTAGTTGACCTGTTTGTAGGTTCCATAATTTAATCATATTATCTTTACTACCACTAGCTAGAAATTGACCGTCAGGACTAATGGCGATCGCATTGATTATCTCAGAATGTCCTTCTAAGGTTCGGATCGACTCTCCAGTACTTAAATTCCAAATTTTAATAGTTCGATCCCAACTCCCGCTTACCAACATTTCACCGTCAGGAGCGATCGCTACTGCATCTACCACATCGTTATGTCCTGTGAAAGTCTGCACCAGAGTAATATCAGTGACATTTTTATTTTTGGGTAGTTTCCAGATTTTGATGGTTTTGTCATCACTACCACTGATAACTAACTCTTCATTGGGAGTTACTGCCACTGAATTTATTGATTCTTCGTGAGCTTTCCAAGTGGCTATGATTTCGCCATTCTTAATATCCCTGACTGAAATCATCCCGTTACTACTACCACTGATGATATGGGAATTTAAAGCAACTACAGAATTCACTATTCCACCTACTTCATTGGAAATTGCCTTTGCCAAAGAAAAATTTACGGCAGTTTCTGTGCCATTTTCTTTTGTAGATATTTTTGTAGAAACAGGGTTTGTTGCTTCTGTTGGAGTGGTTGTAATTTTAGCAGTCTGGGGTTGTTGAGAAATGGTTGGCAACGAAACTTGTTGTCGCCACCTCCAAAAAGTATTAATCTCTATTCCTCCAGATACGATCGCGTCAGAGTCTTCTTGCAACTTGACAATACCGTTAATAGCGACTAGACGACCTTCTGTATCTAGCACTGGTCCGCCACTCATCCCTGCTCTAACTAAGTTATCATAAAGTAAACTATAACCACCGATAGGTTGCTGACGCCCTTTGACTACCCCTGGTGTACTCAGAAAAATTCGTTGTTGGAGGTTACTGCCTGAACGTGGCCATCCCCCCACAAAAACTGCTTTTCCTTGAACTAACTGAGTTGGGTCTCCTGTTTCGGCAACAGGGTAATTTTGAGAACTGGTAAATGGCACAACCGCTAAATCTACATTTGGTACTTGTTTAATGAGACTATAGTAAACTGGATGCATTTCTCCATCGGGTGTGCGTACTTGATAATCTCCTACTTTATTGACAACGTGCCAGTTGGTAAGTATATAATATGTATCTCCTTGTTTTTCGACAATTACACCTGAACCACCTCTGTTTGGTCCATCAATTCTAACTGTAATTTCTCCTGCTATTTTGTTGATTTCTGATTCTGTTAAGCTCAGAGCAACTTGTGATGTTATTAGTGGTATTAGGGTAGTGATACTAATGATTAAGTTTCTGATATTAATAGTCTTGAGAGATAAAATACTAATAATAATTATGGTAATGATTCTCTGAAAATTCATTTTTTTATTTGTCAACAATAGTCTTTTTTATTCAGATGTTTAATCAAAGATTTTACTTAGTTTCTCAATCGAAATAGGTATTTTTCGCCTAGTATAAATACTATTACAGATATTATATCATGTACCTGTGTCTGTAAGCATTTCCTGCGGAATGCTGTGCAAACAGCTATTAGCTGTTAGCTCTCAGCTCTTATGAGGGAGTTTTAATTAATATAGACTGTTTCAGCTAGCTTTTATAGTAAGTATAAATTCTGCTTAAATTAGTAAAGCTTTTATCTAAAACTAAAAGCAATAGCTGATGGCTGAATGCTTACCTGTGTTTAACCTTCTATCATTGATTTTTACTTCAAGTTTTTATTCTTTGTTTAAAGATAAAATAAAGATAAAATATAGCTGCTAAAGTTAATTACTAATAGTTCAAGAGCAACTTTTGTGTGGCATGAATTCGATTCAGTGGTATGATACTTCTCAAACTAAACTATGGCAAAAAATTCTATAACTTAAACAGTAGTATGAGAAAAGTTCATTTTGTTAGGCTCAAGCAACAAAGTTGCTAAACTATCGGACTAATAACAGTCGTTAAATACTTTTGAAGCCTTTACTATTTGCCAAAAAAATGCTATGACTTGTATTGATAATACAAAACTATATATACCTCTATTCCCAAGAGTACTGCTACTGATTTAATGATGTTTCTAAAACTTCATGTTGTAGCCTATATAAAACATAGATTATAATAAATTAAACTGATTTTTTTGAAGTGACTTTGATATGGTGGAGCGAAAAAAGATCGAGTATCAAAAAATACTAAAATCTAGCAAAGAACTAAATTTGCTAATTGTAGAAGATGTGATGGAAGATTTAGCGCTCATAGTACGCACCTTAAAGTCTCATGGTGTAGAATTTACCTATAATGTTGCAGACAGCAAACTAAAATACCAAAAATTGCTTCAAGATAATGTATATGATGCAATATTGTCAGATTATTATTTAGCAGATTTTGATATTTTCGAGGTGCTGAAATTACTGCAAAAATCAGGACAAGAAGTTCCTGTGATTTTAATCACAGATGATTTACAAGAAGAGAAAGCTTTTGAATGTTTAAAAGCAGGAGTTGATAATTATATTTTCAAAGATAGATTATTGAGTTTATCAATTATTTTAGAGCGAGCGATCGCTGAATTTAGGTTAAAAAAAGAACAGCAACGTGCCATTCTCAAGTTACAACAACAAGCTCAACAAGAAGCAATTATTAATCGCATTGTTCAAGGAATGCGTAATACTTTATTACTGGATGAAGTCCTGCAAAATACTGTCGAACAGTTACATGAGGTTTTGCAAGTTAGTCATTGTATAATTGTCAGGATGGACTATCAGAAAAACATTAATCTTTGTCACTTAAATAATATGACGGTTGAATGCGATCGTCAAGCAAGTTTTTCTTACGATGTTCATCAATATTATTCAGAATTACTCGCTACAGGAGAACAAGTAAAAATCAGCAAATTCGATACAACCATAGACTCAGAAGTTAAAAATCTTATTGACGAGTTTCAAGTGATTTCAGTCTTAATTACACCGCTGTTGTATCAGGATGCTTACCAAGGTGGAATTATTCTAGACCAGTGCGATCGAGAAAGAGAATGGACAGAAAATGAACTATCTCTATTGAAATCAATTGCTGACCATTGTGCGATTGCCATTCATCAAGCTGAACTATATCAACAAGCACAAATAGAAATCGCTGAACGCAAGCGAGTAGAAGAGCATCTGCGCAAAAGTCAGGAACGTTATGCTCTCGCCATTGAAGCAGGTCATGTGGGAATTTGGGAATGGGACTTACAAACGAATGCAATTTACCTCGACCCTATATTGAAAGCAATGCTTGGTTATGAAGATTGGGAAATTAGAAACATGATGGATGATTGGCATCAATTGGTGCACCCGAAAGATCGAGAACAGGTAATGGCAGCAAAAAATGCTCACTTAGCAGGACTAACACCAAAATACGAAATCGAACATAGGATGCAACATAAAGATGGCAGTTACCGATGGTTTTTTTGTTGCGGAGTTGCTATTCAAAATGAAAAAGGAATAACGAACAGAATGATGGGAACAAATACAGATATTACACAATATAAGCACGTAGAAGAAACTGTTATTGCTAGTCAACAGCAGCTTGTAGCTATGATGATGCTTATCCATAATATTACAGAGTGCAAACAAGCACAACAAGCTTTACGAAATCATGAAGTGAAGTTTCGTGCCCTAATTGAAAATGCTAACGATTTAATTTTGATTATTGATGTTGACGGAATCTCTCGTTATATTAGTCCATCACTAATAAGAGTTTTGGGATATATACCGGAAAAAACTGTTGGTCAGGGTATTTTCGATCTAATTCATATAGATGATTTATCCCTCATCACCCACACTTTTCACAAAGCAATTGAAAATCCTGGTATTAGTCAACCACCTATTGAGTATAGAGTTAAGCATAGTAATGGTTCTTGGTGCTTTTTTGAAGGTGTTGTCACTAACCTTTTACACGACCCAGCGGTAGCAGGTATTATTGTTAATAGTCATGATATTACTCAACGCAAGCTAATTGAAGAACAATTAAAACATGATGCACTACATGATCCACTGACTCATCTTCCTAATCGTACTCTGTTTATGGATCGTTTAGAGCAAACAATTAAATATGCGGAACGTCGCCAAAATTTTTCCTTTGCCGTCCTATTTATAGACCTTGACCGATTTAAAGTTGTTAATGATAGTCTTGGTCATAGCATGGGAAATCAACTGATTATTGCGGTCGCAAAACAACTCAAAGCATTGGTTTCTCCTGGAGATACAGTTGCTCGTCTTGGTGCAGATGAGTTTGTAATTTTACTAGAATATATTTCAGGAATTAGTGATGCTACCTGTATTGCTAATCGCATTCACGAACAACTAACTTCGCCAATTATTTTAGAAGGAAATGAAGTATTTATTACTGCTAGTATTGGTATTGCTCTCAACTCCACGACTATAGGGTCAGCAGAAAATTTTTTACGAGATGCAGAAATAGCTATGCAATCTGCCAAAGATATAGGTAGAGGATGTTATCAAATTTTTTGTACCTCTATGCACACTCAACTTCTGAAACGTTTAAAGTTGGAGAGCAATTTACAAAGCGCTCTACAAGCTATTAAAAATCAACCTACCGCTCAATCTCAATTTGTGCTTAACTATCAGCCAATTGTTTCCCTCGCTACAAACAATATTATTGGTTTTGAGGCCCTAGTGCGTTGGCAACATCCAGAATTAGGTATAATTTCTCCTGTTGAATTTATTCCTGTGGCAGAGGAAACAGGGTTAATTATACCTCTTGGTTTGTGGGTATTAAGAGAAGCTTGTCGGCAGTTACGTCAATGGCAAAATGAATTTTCCAATAGTTATCCTTTAAAAATGAGTGTTAATTTGTCTGTGAAACAATTTGCTCAAGCAGATTTAATCGAACAAATTGACCAAATTCTCTTAGAAACTCAGCTTGATGGTAGTAATTTAAAACTGGAAATTACTGAAAGTGCTTTAATAGAAAATTATGAGTTTGTTACAGAAAAAATGTCTCAGTTAAGAGCGCGGAATATTGAGTTATGTATTGATGATTTTGGTACGGGATATTCTTCTTTAAATTATTTACACCGTTTCCCAATGAATACTTTGAAAATCGATCGTTCTTTTGTGAATAGAATAGGCGTTGCTAATCTGGTAAGTGAGGGTTCAATTGACCCCACAGAAATTATCCGCTCAATTATTACTTTATCTCATAATTTAGGTATAAATGTTGTAGCTGAGGGAGTAGAAACTGTAGAGCAAGTTCTTCAACTACAAGCGTTAAAATGTGAATATGCTCAGGGTTATTTATTTTCTAAGCCCCTAGATATGACAAAAGCAACAAGTTTAATTTCTACAATCAACTCTTCGGAAAAATAGTTATAGCGCGACGTGCAAGTGAGAAGTCAAAAGTTAAAAGTCAAAAGCTAAGTTTTTTGACAAGAAGCTTTAAGTAGGGCTTGCTGATTAAATATCAAAGCATTGACTTATATTGGTTGTAGCATTTTTTGGTCTTTAAAAAGTTCCAGCTTTTCAGCTCAAAGAGCTGCATAAAGCTAGTATTTTGGGACGATTATGGCAGAAAAATCACTCTGACAATTTTTCCGACTACCTCCTCTATAATATCAAATCCAGTTAATTGCACATAGAAGTAGACGCGGAGCGGCGCGCCGAAGGCAGATTTGAGGATTAAGAATTTGGTGAAAAACCATTGTCTGGCCAAGTCTATTAATGATGCAGGTTGGTATCAATTCAGGAAATGGGCGCGAGTATTTTGGTCATAAATTTGCCAAGGTAACGGTGGCAGTTAATCAAGCCTAAAAAGCGCCAAAATTGCTCAAATTGTGGAACAACAGTGAAGAAATCACTATCAACTCGAACTCATGTTTGTCAATGTGGATGTGTTCTAGACCGAGACCACAACGCCGCAATTAATATTCTCAATTCTGCCTTAAGTACGATGGGGCACATCGGAACTTGGCTCAATGAGTCAAACGCTAGACTCGCTAGACTCGTCATACTCCGCAAACGGGAGATTCTGGCACTACTGAGGTTGGAGAAATCCTGTCTCAGCAACCAGGGTCGTAGAACGAAGAATCCTTCGTGCTTTAGCCGGAGGAGTGTCAAATAGTATGATAATGTTTGGATAATTATTTAATTGGTGACAATAATCTCATGAGTAACATTTATGTATTCCACGAAGGTAGAGGAGACAATGGATGGCTTTGGTCTAATACCTTTGATGGCTCTGAATGGGTTGGCGATCAAAAAGTACCCAATACAGGTATTACTGCGGGTCCATCAGCAGTAGTATACAATGATCAAATCTATGTGTTCCACCAGGGCATGGAAGATAGTGGCTGGCTTTGGTACAATGTTTTTGATGGTTCTGAATGGGCAGGCGATCAAAAAGTACCCGACACAGGTATCAGCGAGGGTCCATCAGCAGTAGTATACAATGACCAAATCTATGTGTTTCACCAAGGCCGGGGAGATAGTGGCTGGCTTTGGTATAATGTTTTTGATGGCTCTGAATGGGCTGGTGATACTGAGGTTAAGAGAACAGGAATGACTGCTGATCCATCAGCCGTGGTATACAATGACCAAATCTATGTGTTTCACCAAGGCCGGGGAGATAGTGGCTGGCTTTGGTATAATGTTTTTGATGGCTCTGAATGGGCTGGTGATACTGAGGTCAAGAGAACAGGAATTACTGCGGGTCCATCCGCAGTAGTATACAATGACCAAATCTATGTGTTTCACCAAGGCCGGGGAGATAGTGGCTGGCTTTGGTATAATGTTTTTGATGGCTCTGAATGGGCTGGTGATACTGAGGTCAAGAGAACAGGAATGACTTCGAGTCCATCAGCAGTAGTATACAATGACCAAATCTATGTATTTCACCAAGGCCGAGGAGATAGTGGCTGGCTTTGGTATAATGTTTTTGATGGCTCTGAATGGGCTGGTGATACTGAGGTGCGGGGAACAGGTCTTACTGACGATCCAGATGCGGTTGTCATGTAAGTAAATATTTTCTAGTCTATTACTTGCTTCTGACAAATTATATTAGACATCTCGGCGTTGGTCAATTAGTGTATGATATTAATCTTAATTACTTAGGAGTCAGGAGTCAGTCCTCAGGAGTCAACCCACCCCTAGCCCCTCCCAGGAGGGGAAGAAAGAAGAAGAAAGAGGAATAGAAGGAGAAAGTTTTTTGTTCGGGTAAAGGTCACGGAGTTCTATAGTGCTCTTCTGCGGACATGATGTCATACCTCAAATTACCAATGCCGACATCTCCAGAAAATAAATATTCCTATTCGAGCAATCCTTCTAGAAAGGTTATATACAGTCCATTGAATAGCGCTTTCCAACAAACTATGCTATTTTCCAGAGCAAATTTTCCTATTTTCCCTGCTCCCTACCTCCCGTTCGACGTTTATAGATTCTTTTTCGGAGATGTTTATTTTACCCATTCACTGCTGATGGTTGATCGTCAATAGGAATTCTAGGAAAGCTGGGTAAATCTATTGCTCCTAGTGACAGGTGCTGTTTTTGTGGTACTTCTAATACCACATCTTCTTCAATAACTTCAGGTTCAAATACAAGTGGTTCCCAAGTTGGTAGATGCAGTTTACTAACTGCTGGGGTTGTCTGTTCTCGATCTTGCTGCACATCCTCTGATACTTCAAAAAAGTCTTCTGCATCTATATCTTTTTCTGGCTCTTCTTTATACTCACTAACATTCCACTTTCCTGTAGCTATATTCCATGATATACGTTCACTTTTAACTGTTGCTATTGATTCATATTCAGAAGTATCACCTTCTAGATATTCTTCTACTATTATGTTATTTTCTTCTAATTTTTCTACTTCCTGAGATTGATTTTGATATTCATCTAAATAGTTTTCCTCCATAACTACATATTCTTCTGACTCTATCTCTTCTAATGCCATTGTTGATGATGTTTCATCTATCAATTCATAACTTGGATCTTCACTTATTCTAATAAATGAGGGTAAACTAGGATTTAATTGACTTGCACTGACCTCTTGAGGCAACTCATTTTGAGGAATATTTTGAGGAGTATTTTGGTCTGATAATTCTACTTGTTCAGGTTCTGCTGAAGCTTGTGGTAAATCTATTTTCTTGCCAAGGTTAATTTTGGCAATATTTTTTTCTTTCTTGCTGATGATAGCTTCTTTTTGTTGTTGATTTTTAGGTTGTGGAGACCAAGGTTTAACTGGTTCAGAGTTTAGTAAGGGGAGCTTTGTAGTGTTAAGGTTTACAAAGGGATTTTCTTGTTTTTGAGGTTCAGATACAGAGCTATCCTCAGATGCTATTACTGGAGATGCTTCTGTCGTAGATATTTCTGTTGGTAGATCTACTGCGTCCATTTTCCCTGGCATTTCTAAGCATCTTTCTAATGCTGCTTTAAACTGTAGAGTTTGCTGCTGCTGACGGTATAGTCTTGCCCGCAATTCTTTGCAACTATTTTCTAATTCTTTGAGATGATAAACTTGTTGGCTATAAGATTGTTTTGTTAAGGCACATTCTCGTTCCATCTGCGCCTGTTGTTGCTGACTCACATCCCACTTATCTGTTAGAGACTCAACTAAAACTTCCTGACGTTGAATAATTTGATTGCATAGTTCTAATTTGTAGAATAGTCGAGTTACCTGTTGTTGAGTTGCTGCTAATTCTTTAGTTCTTTCCTCTAGCAACTTTTCTTGATTTTCTAGAGTTTCTTGACATTCTTCTAAGGTTGTTTCTAGGTCTGTAACTCGATTTACCAGTTCGCGGTTACAATTATGTAGAGCTTCCATGAGATTTGTAGATTCTAGCTCTTCGATGGAATATTTTGTTGGGCCTACTTGAATTTCTGAAATTTCCTGGGACTTTCTGGGAGATTGATTTTGATTGGTTGGTACTAAATTTGTGGCTTCTGTTGAAGCTTTTCCTACTACTGGAATTGAATCGACACTAATTAAATCAGGAAAATTAACTGTTTCCCACTCGTCATCCTCATCCTCTGGGACAGATGTATGTATTTCTGGTTCGAGAGCTGGTTTGATTTGCTCTACATCATCATTATAATGGCCCAGTTTTTGATTACTTACCGGATTATTTGTTTCTGGTAAGTCTTGGTTTCCAGGAAGTTCCGCTTCTGGCATTGCTTTCACCTAGGATTTAGAGATTGCCTTATTATTATTATATTTTATTATATTAATGTTATAATTTCTCACCGTCAACCATTTTATTATGTTTATATATATAAGTAATACGGCGAGTAATACAGTTAGGAAAAAAATATATTTTATTTAAGGGTAGATAATTATTAGGTTAAGTATCTATAACAAAATTCATTTAACATTTTAAAGAGTCTTTATCTCCCCATCTCCCCATCTCCCCATCTCCCCATCTCCCCATCTCCCCACCTCCCCATCTCCCCATCCTTCTTCAAGGCCATATCTTTTATCGATCGCTAATTGTGAAATATAATGAAAATCTAGAGAAATAATTAATAATTGATTTAGCCTAATTTCCAGAGGACTTTTTCGATGGCTTTGAATTTTAGATTTGCTGTTGCTAGTGATTTACATATTGCAGTTCCTAATACTATTGCTGAACAAGCACATCGTTTTCATTTGGTAGAAGTGAGTATCCCTGCTTTTGAAGTAGTATTAGAAAATTTAAGTAAGCTAGATATTGATTTTTTACTATTACCTGGAGATTTAACTCAAGATGGTGAGCTTGAAAATCATACCTGGTTAAGTAAAAAATTAGCTACACTTCCTTATCCAGTTTATGTCGTACCCGGTAATCACGATGTACCGACAAAATTTACCAATGACTATTCTATTGGTTTGGCAGATTTTCCTAGTTATTATCACCATTGTGGATTTGATTACCAGGAACGATTATATTATACCAAACAAATTTTGCCTGGAGTGCGAATAATTGGGCTTAATTCTAATCAGTTTGATAGTGCGGGAAAACAAGAATATACAGGTGGTTTAGAAGCAGAACAATTAGATTGGTTGAAACAGGTTTTAACTACTACGAAAGAGGAATTAGTGATGGTGATGATACATCATAATGTGATTGAACATTTACCAGATCAATCTCATAATTCTCTTGGTCGTCGTTATATGTTAGAAAATAGGTTGGCATTGTTAGATATTCTTCAATCTGCTGGAGTTAAGCTGATATTTACTGGTCATCTTCATGTTCAGGATGTTGCTGAATATCAAGGGATTTATGAAATTACAACTGGTTCTTTAGTTACTTATCCTCATCCTTATCGTATTATTAATTTTACTACCGACTCTAGTGGTCAGCAGTCTTTAAAAATTGAAAGTCATCGAGTTAATTCTTTGCCTAATTTTCCCACTCTTAGTGATGTTTCTAGGAACTGGCTAGGCGATCGCTCCTTTCGCTTTATGTTTAAACTTTTGACTAATCCTCCTGTAAATTTATCACCAGAAAAAGCAGAAAAACTTGCTCCTAGTCTGCGTTATTTTTGGGCAGATATTGCAGGTGGTGATGCTGTGTTTAACTTCCCTGAATTTCCGCCTCACGCTAGACAATATTTTGAAAGTTTTAGCGCCACTAATAGTATTGACAATAATGCTACGTTACTGTTGCAATAATAGTAAGCAATTCAGCTATTAGCTGTCAGCTCTCAGCCCTCATGAGAGGGTTTTAATGAATATAAACAAACTTTAAAGCCAGCTTTTATAGTAAGTATAAATTCTGACTCAATTAGTAAAGCTTTTACCTAAAACTAAAAGCAATAGCTGATTGCTGATAGCTGACGGCTGTTTGCGCAGCATTCCGCAGGAAATGCTTACCAATAATCAGCTCTCCTGAAAAAAAAATCATAATTTTATCTTTTAAATCAATCAAGATAGTCAAGTCAAAAGTTATTATTTTTGGCTTTTGACTTTTGACGAATTAGGATTTGCTGATTAAATCTCAAAGCATTGACGGATAAAGGTTTTAGTCTTTTTATAACGAAAAAAGTGCTAGCTTTTTGGTCTAAAAAGTTCAAAAAGTTTGTATTGAGGGCAGAGAAAGGCAGAACAATCTTGGGACAATTCTTACTCCTACCTCCTCGCTCATTCCCATTTCTCCCCTCCTGGGAGGGGCCCGCGGGTGGGTTGTCTCCTGTCTCCTGTCTCCTGTCTCCCACCCCTACTAAAAGACTTTTTCAGCAAACCCTCATTATCTTTTTCTTTTGGGTTTAATACCCCGCCATCTACAGGGTATTGACAATTGGTTGAGGTTTGAGTCCCCATCCACTTCCTCCTTCTTCCTTCTTCAAGAAGGTTGACGACAAATACCAAATACAGAGGTATAACCATGTAAAAATGTACTACCACCCACAGGACCAATTTCACCATTACAGAAAAAGCCACTGATAGGGATATTCAAATAACTACTAAATAATCTAGAATCAAAATTAGGTTTACCATATAGTCCCTCTCCTCGTCCCAAACAAGAAAACATTAAAGCCGCAGCATTATTTGTAGATTTAGTCTCGAAAGAAACTTCCCTTTGATAGCGCTCTAGTAAAATTTCTAAATCTTCTGCTGAGGTATTAGCATCTCGTAAATGAAATTGAATTCGTTGGCCCGCCCTTACCCTATCACCAATGGCGATCGCTCCTGCTTTAGGGTCAACTCCAATTAAATTACGGATGAGAAAATCTCCCTGTTTTAAGTTTTGCTGAAATTCGTCTCTTACTATACCGACAAAGAGAGAATTTTCTGCTAATTTCCTGTCTTTTTCGTTGAGATTTTGTACTAAACCTTGTAATGCTTCTAGTGGAGATTGTTTAATACCACCCACTATTTGGTCAGAACTAACGACTTCTTCAAGTTCTAAAACTATATTACGTTCTCCTTCTGTAACACGATATGGTTTACCAATAGGCCGACAGCCTTGCGCTACAATTGTTTCTAAAATAATATTGCCAGATAGAGAGACTCCTACAGCTCCTTCTTCACAAAGGCGGTCTTCACAAAAAAGTCCTGCATTGTTGCCAGTCGGGCCACTACTAGCTAATCCTCCTACTTTAGCTGAATTAGGATAAGCATAATCTAGACCTTGAAGCAAGTCATTAATTTTGGCAGAAAAGGGGTCAGCGAGTATGATAAATTGAGGATTGTCTGCGGTAGGTACTCCGATGAGATTACACCAGTCATCGGGAGAACTGTCTAAGTCTGGTAGTTGTTCCCCTGAGATGTGAAAAGCTGTTACTGTGACTTCTGGCAAATGTGCCAAACTGAGGCTAATAGCTGCTTGGTGTTCTAGTTCTTGTGGTTTTCCATCATCATTCATACCAACTATACCACCGCCTCCACAACCGACGATAACTGTTTCTGGTAAATATTCTTTCAGTAGCGGCATAAGTCGTGGATATTCACTGGTAAAAGCGGAGGAGATAAATACCAGTCCTAAATCTGCTGTAGTTCCTAATAATTCTAAACTTTTTTCTACTACTTCTTTAACTGCTGCTTCTAATGAGGGACGGGTTGATATAGAGTTTGACCACTGCATCTATATGGAGGCTCCTTGTGAATATATTTCTAATGTTAATATTTCACCTTCTTGAAAACTAGACACGCGCTAGACATTTGCCATCGGTGACTGCAAATAATTTCGGCGTTGCTGATTCTGGGTATGATGCAAGCCCCCCTAACCCCCCAATTTTGGGGGGAATAAAACTCTAAAAGTCCCCCAATTTTGGCGGATGCGCGGGGGCGAAGGCGAGAACCAAACAATCGCGCATTCATACTTCAATTCAGCAACGCCATAATTTCATTACTCACCCGTTTCAATGTGTACTGGCGCAGAAAGTTGATGTTCCGCCCATAAACTATGGGTTAGGATACCCTCAAGAGCTTTCCTCCACTGAAAAAGTTGAGTCCTCCGGATACTATGTAGTTTAATAAAACTAGCAACTCGTCTCCAATGACTCCGATCATGTTTGTTGACATCCTCTGGTCTCAACAAACATTTGGGTATTTTTTCTGATAATTTTAAGCTTCTACGGCCAATTACTAAAGCAGCAGTAGTGCCACTATTTAGGCCATATTTACCCATATAATTAATCATTCCAATTACGCTAGTAAAAGCTGGATTAACTTTGATTAATTCCACTCCAAATCTTCTGCAACGTGACGATATAGTTTCTCTAAATATTCCTGTAGACAATAGGATCAGCATCTCATTATAAATTTGACAATATCCACTCATCTTAGCTTTTTTCTTACTGAAATCTAGATACTCAATGGCAATAGCACATTCAAAAAACTCTGCTAATAACACAAATTGACAAACAATATTTCTCATGGATGCTTGTCGTTTTCCTGTTGTTTGATTTTTCCATTTATATGGGATTTCTTTTAAATATTCAATATTCCCATCCCACTTCACATAAGTAACCGAAACTGAATCAGCATTAAAATCAATACCTAGACAACCATTTTTTCTAGTATGAACTACTGGTATTTCTGGTACATAAGTAGAAAGATGTACATACCAATTATCTTGTTTATGTTCCCTGCGAAAAATAGAAATTGTGATTGGTTTTAAATTGTTTATGGCATAATCTAAATCTGGGCTTCTATATCTGCTATTCCTATCTGAAACACTAAATTCTAGCTGTATTTTTTGACCATATTTATCCTGTAATGGTCTAGGTAGTTGAACTTGTAATTGATATAATCCATTCTCTTGTAATGGGAAAACTTTGAGCATAGTTCCACCCCCTGGCTGATATTTTCCTACACAGAAAAACCTGCCTGACCGTTTTTTACTCCAATAATCACTCCATTCTTCTTGGGTTTTATATCCGTTTTCTGCTAAATTATGTTCAGCATTAAATAATTTCTGATAACCAAAACAAATATGTAAACGTTCTGTATTTTTTAACTGCTTTAATTTTCGTTTCAGACTAGCTATTTTCTGAATTTTACTCTTTAAACCTAGCAATTGATTATGAAATTTATTTCGAGCTTGTGTGTGTGGAAAACCTTTTTTTGTTGCTAATTTTAATGTTTTTTCTAGTTTGGTGATGAGTTTTTTTGTCGCAGTTATTTTGGCACTTAATTGTAACTCTAATTTAGTGATAGTGATATAGTTGTTTTTAGCTATTTTTAATTGGTTCAAACATTGAGTTGCTTCAGTGGCAATTGAATCAGCCCATGCCCATTGAATGTTAAACTTTTTCTGGAGACGCTTTTCTACTGAGGATTCTGGTAGCTTTTCAGTTTGCATCCAGTTCACACCAGACCGTTTCCAGGATTCATACAATGCTCCAAGTTCCTCAAATGCAGGATGATATTCAATTTTTGCTTCTATACCTGTCAAGAAACCGTGAGACTTGCCCATTACTAACATTGAATTACCTTACTTAAAGGTAGCATCGCTTATCTCGGGATGTCAACAATATTTGCATTCTTTCATAATCCTAGACATTTTGTCGATATGTGTCTAGGATTGTCTATGATTTTTTGGCTTTAGCATCAAATATTTTTGGTACATTTAATACAATTATTTTTTATAGACGAATTTTTATTAAATTTATTTAACCTTGCCAGATAATTATTAGGGAGTTTTATACAAATCTGCTAAATCTTTGCTGCAAATAGACTATTGGTAATATTAAAACCTTGATCAAAGTCAAAATCCAGTATTTGTATTATTCTTTATTTTCCCTATTTCTAACAATCAAATTTTTGTAATATTGCTAGGTATGATAATTGGTATAAAACCCCTTAGATTATCATCATAATATTTTTAATTTAATTTCATAAATGTTACTTATCAAACAGGTTATCGTTTCAGTTATGTTAGTATATTAAGTATTGTTAAGCAAACTGGACATTTAGACAGTTGGAAAGTTCGATCTTTTGGTCAGCAAATCTTAAAATATCAAGATCATTTGCTTGGGAATCTTTCATAGCATATATAAATGATAAAGAGGTAAAATTTTAATTTGTCTCTTTACCTGACCTATTTTTCAATTTCTAACCCTTGATTTTATATTTAGGAATTGTGTACCAAAAATCGTAGGTAGTAAGTTAAGTTAAGTTAAGTTAAGAATAAAAAACTATGACTAATAACAACATTCAGGAAAAAATTGAGCAAGAACTCGAAGAAGCTCGTGCTATTTGTGATGCTTCTGGTGCTAATTCCAAGGAATGTGCAGCAGCTTGGGATTCAGTAGAAGAGCTTCAAGCTGAGTCTGCTCATCAAAAGGAAAAGAAGCCTCAAACTCCCTTTGAAAATTATTGCGGTGAAAATCCTGACGCTGCTGAGTGTAAAATACACGACAACTAGCTCCAATTTATTGATTTAATAAGCTATTCGACCGTAGTTTATTGAATTAAATATATTAATGCTTGGCTGGTAAGCAACTGAAATATTTAACTTATTAATTCAGTTGCTTATCATTGAAAAAAATATACCATAAATCACTTTTTAAAGTTAATTACGATTATAGTTAACTTTTTATAAGTTACTATTTTTATAAGTTTCTAATTATGTTAAATTTTTTACCCATAGCCATCACATCTGGATTAGAGATTTGGGTCTGGATGGACTATAGGCTAGCGGTATTATTTACTGTGGTACTACCCCTGTTTATTTTAATTTGGGCATTTGTAAAAAAATCTGAATCTATTCAACGTTTGTTGATTACTTATTGGAGAGTTTCTAGTTTATTGGCAATCACAGTTTACTTAATGATTGCAGCAGTACCTATCAGTTTTTTAACATCATTAGTAGCTCGAATTTTAATTCCGATATCTTTATGGTTTTGGGTAGATTTGAATGAAGAAATTCGAGAATTACGAAATTCTCCTCTGAAGGCTAGTTTAACTTCTTGGCGTTGGGCTGCTACATTTTATAATTTAATCGGAGCATTATTTCAAATTCCTTTTTTGGGGTGCGCTTTTAAATCCCGAAATGATTTACTTGAAGATCCATTTTGTAATGTTTGGCTAGACCCTCCATGGTTATTTAAACAAATTTTCCATCCAGATTGGCCTCAAGAATTTATTGGTTTCTTGGGGTTTGCCGGATTAATTATCTATACAATTTTTCTCTGTTATTTTGTTTTGGTTAAGTTACAGAAACAAGGACGATCAGCAACAGGAAATTAATATAATTAATTATTAATTATTAATTATTAATTATTAATTATTAATTATTAATTATTACCTCTCCTTGAAAATCCTTTGAGTAAAAATGAATTTGCTATAAGCAATAGAATAAAGCAAACTTTATCGCATAATTAAGGTTGAAAGGCTTTTTTTTAAAGAAGAAATAAAGAAAAAAATACTGGCTAATCCTATGGCTTTTAAGGAGAGTAAATAATTAAGAATTAATTATTTAACTATCTAATGAAAGTTATTCAGTGATATTATATAGAGTGCTTTATCAATCAATAAAGAAATGAATAGCATTTCTCATCGTTTGGAACAATACACAATTAAAAAACCGAATCAAGTATTAATAGTTAAGGTTGAAATTGATGGAGAACCAGATGAAATAGCTATTTTTAAAGGTTTTTCTAGTTCTCTAATGAGACCTACAGCTTTCGACCCAGATATACCTGTATTGCCAGAAACTGCTAAAATTCTTAGTATCGATTTAGTTGCTAGTCCCTACAATCCAGAATCACCTACTTATATTAAACAGGGACTGACTAGAGAACAAATGCAGTCCCTGCTCGCAGAAGTAGGAGTTTAGTTTAGTTAACCCCACCAGCAGCTTGCAGACGCGCTCTAGCTCGCTTCAAGGCTTTTTGGGCCTTTATTTTTGCTTGCAGGTCGCCGTTTTCAGCTTTTTCCAGACTAGATTCAGCCTCATTGTAAGCTATACGAGCTGCTTCTTTGTCAATAGTATCCCCTTTTTCAGCGCCATTAATGAGTATAGTTACTTCATTTGCTTCTACTTCAGCAAAACCACCCATCAGGGCGATCGCTACCCAATCTTTACTTTTTTCAGCACGAACTCGCATTACACCTATATCAAGAGCGGTCAGCATAGAAGCGTGTCCACTTAAAATTCCTAATTGACCTGTTGTACTAGGTATAATTACTTCTTCAGCTTCTGAGTCCCAAACTGTCTTGTCGGGAGATATTACACGCACAGTTAATGTCATTTGTCAATATTTTTTTGCTTATTTTTTCGGGGGAAGGCAGAGAGCAGATACGTTGAAGGTTTCTTTTGTTTGTCCTCTGCTACGACCAAATGGAACAAGGGTTTAAGACCACCACTGAACGAAAGTTCAGTAGCTCCAACTCAGGAGAGGTATGAATACCCTTTTGACTTACCGAAAAATTAATAATTAATAATTAATAATTAAATAATTCTGGTTTAAAGCCTTCCCTTTTAAGGGGAAAAAGCGGTCGTTAGCGTAGCTTCCCGCAGGGTGGGATGGCTCCGAAACCTGCGCCATATCCAATCGACCAAGAGAAGAAATAATATTTCCTTACATTCAATTCCGTAACGGTTAAAACCAGAGGTAATTATCAATTATCCATTATCAATTATCCATTAATTAACCCTTCTGCCTTCTGCCTTTTTCAATTGTGTTAGTTACTTAAGTTGTTAGTTGACTGTCGATCTCAGCATCGATAACCAACAAGCCAACTGTCAACATTTTTTCGCTAACTAACCACCAACATAGCCAGTCACACTATGCTTCTGCCTTCATTTTTTCAGCTTTGGCAATTACTTGGTCAATACCTCCTACCATGTAGAAAGCTTGTTCTGGTAACTCATCAAGTTCACCAGATAAAATCATTTTGAAGCCTTTCATAGTATCTTCGAGCTTCACATATTGACCAGGAGAACCTGTAAATACTTCAGCTACAAAGAAAGGTTGTGATAGGAAACGCTCTATCTTACGAGCGCGAGCTACTACTAGACGGTCATCTTCAGATAATTCGTCCAAACCTAAGATCGCGATAATATCCTGAAGTTCTTTGTACCTTTGTAGAGTAGATTGTACTGAACGAGCTACACCATAATGGTCATCGCCTACTACGCTTGGTTGTAACATAGTAGATGTAGAGTTTAAGGGGTCAACTGCTGGGTAAATACCTTTAGAAGCAAGTCCCCTTGACAATACTGTAGTTGCGTCTAGGTGAGCAAAGGTAGTAGCAGGTGCAGGATCTGTCAAGTCATCCGCAGGTACATATACTGCTTGAATAGAAGTAATAGAACCTTCTTTTGTGGATGTAATTCTTTCTTGCAATTCACCCATCTCTGTACCCAAGGTAGGTTGATATCCCACAGCAGATGGCATTCTTCCCAGAAGTGCAGATACTTCAGAACCTGCTTGTACAAACCGGAAAATATTGTCAATGAAAAGTAGTACGTCTTGCTTACTAACATCCCGGAAATATTCAGCCATTGTTAGAGCAGATAGACCTACACGCATTCTTGCTCCTGGTGGTTCGTTCATCTGACCGTAAACCAAGGCCACTTTAGAGTCGGGGAGGTTCTTTGGATTAATTACTCCAGACTCAATCATTTCATTGTAAAGGTCATTACCTTCACGAGTCCGCTCTCCCACACCACCAAACACGGATACTCCACCGTGAGCTTTAGCGATGTTATTAATTAATTCCATGATGATAACGGTCTTACCTACACCCGCACCACCAAATAACCCAATTTTTCCACCACGACGATAGGGAGCTAGTAGGTCTACAACTTTAATACCTGTTTCAAAAACGGAAGGCTTAGTTTCGAGCTCTACAAATTTAGGAGATTCACGGTGAATGGCGGATTTCTCCTCAGTTCCCACTGGGCCTAGTTCATCTACAGGTTCCCCAATCACATTAAATATTCTACCCAGAGTAGCAGTGCCTACAGGTACACTAATTGCAGCTCCAGTGTCTATTACATCCATACCACGAACAAGGCCATCCGTGCTACTCATGGACACAGCTCTTACTTGGTTGTCACCCAGAAGTTGTTGCACTTCACAGGTTACGGAAACATCTTGTCCAGCTTCGTTTTTACCTGTAATTGTTAGGGCATTGTAGATTTCTGGAAGGTTTCCACTAGGGAATTTAGCATCTACAACTGGACCGATAATTTGAGTGATTTGTCCTACGTTTGTTTTTTCTGCGGTGCTTACCATTCTATCTATTCTATATGCTTATTTAGCTATCCAAATTAATATACCCGACACTGACACTGCTATGGCATGAAAGCTTGCTGTTGCTTTTAGTGTGGGCTTGTTGTTCTCTATAATCTGCAATTGTCAGAATATAGGTCTGACCAAATATCTGGAGGTTTTGCTTAAGTGTGAAAAATAATATATCGCACTTACTTCCAGTAGTAGTCGCTGATTGACATACTCCACTAACTTCAGGAAGTGGATTTTCCCAGACTTACGCTAGTGGGATTACTGGTTCTTCCAGCTCAATCTATGCATTTGTATCTAGGAAAGGCATTTTAGCCCACAGAGATTCTTGAATATATGTATGTAGAAATGAGGTTGGCCTCAAGGCTATGCTCTACATCAATTATCTGGGCTTTTTACTTTGGCCTTTCGACTGAACAAGTTGCACTGTCATTTTTTAGAGTATCACTGAAGGGTTCATCAAAGGTGATATTAATTATTTTGCTGAGGACTTTTTTGTATAATACTGAAGCTAGTATCATTTTGTGTTCTTATTGTCAATCTTGAAAAATAAATCTTTTTATATGTGTTTTGATCGGAAAATATTTCTCAAATTGATCAGGACTTACGCAAAGACACTATATATAGCTTCTACTAATTTAGGCGATTGCTGACGCAAAGCTCCGCTAACGCCTCAAGATTTTTGCCATTTTTTAAACAAGAGTAAAAATATACCTATAAAGTCAAAATAGCCCTGAATTTTATTGTGGGCTTCTTCAGTTCTTGGAGCAGATAATCACGCCTAGTAATTCACCTTTGACTTTATAGATAGTTTCTCCTATTTTAACTGCTAATATGCATTAAAAAATTCCAGACTAACATGGCACAAGCTATATGATTTTTTTGAATTTGACTAATAGGACCCAATCCAAAATTCTATGCCTGTTAATTGCTTGATTCTGGCGTGAAACTCTTCTATCTTCCATCTAGTTTTAGACTCAAATTCTACAGCATACAGATCGAAGATTGACTTAAGTCATTAGTTACAATATATTCTGTTCTATTGGTAGAAATAGTTGCCCGTATGGAGCTTAACTTTCTTATCCTTTGGAAAACCTTTAACTTTAATTATTTTACCTGATATTTTTTCGGATTCATTCCAACATAATTCTCCTATTTTTTTATATTTTTCTACACCTCCAGTATCATCTACGCTTACGATTTATTTTTAAGGGACAGTAATATATTTTTCCCATGCATTTGTATCTAGGGAAGGCATTTTAGCCCACAGAGATTCTTGAATATCAATTATCGTAAAATCTAGATATTGGAGACAAAAGTCTTTCTGCAGCAGATTGTCTTTAGCTAATACTTTGCAATACTCATTTAAGTAGTATTTGCTCACCTTTTGATTATCCATCCAATAAATATCTGAAACACTTGTTTTGGATTAACTGAGAAGTACGAATTGCCTCATCCATGTGCTTTGTATGTCTCAAATTTAGCTTTAACTTTGTCGCACACCATAAAAATATAGAATATGACTTGTCCTTTTCCAAAACTTTTTTTCACTCATATCATGTCCGTTTAATGAGTGATCAAAAACTTTCTTCTCTTCTTGTTTCCTCTTCCTTCTTCTTCCCTCCTACTTCTTTAGGGGTATTAGCGCCAGCCTTGCGTTAGCAAATGGCCATCCGCCCCTACTTCCCCTCCACGGTCGGGACCTGCGGGTGGGTTGACTCCTGACTCCTAACTCCTTATTTATTGGACTGAAGCCTGATTTTTAGTCAAAGAGACATTATAAGTAAAGTCTAGAAATTACTCAAATAATTTGGAACATTCTTTTTTCAACCATAGTATTAGACCCGTGATTTTTCCACTAAGACTAAGGCAGGTAGACAAAATTATTTGTATATTTAACTTGGAGTATATTTTCTGTTAGCTGTTTCCTACTTCAAGCAAATTTGAAATTAATTTTTTACAGATACTTAACTGAGATTATTTAACTATTGTTAATATCTGACTTAGCTTTAATACGTCTAATAGGCAAATTTGCTACTAATGCTGTAGCTCTTTGATTATTTTCTAACAAAAATTCTGAATCACTGTCATCTATTTCAACATAGCGAGATACTACTTCCATAATTTCTTTTCTCATTGCCTCAATTATTTCGGGATTTATATCAGCACGATCGTGGGCGATAACCAGCTTCAAACGACGCTTAACTTCATTACGACTACTAGAAGTATTTCTAGAAAAAAGTTTTTCTATAATTTCATTTAACATTAGCTTATTATTAATTAAATAGTTTATTTATCCAGTAAATTGCGCTCTTTTTCTTTTAGGTTTAATACCCCGCAGTCTACAGGGTGCTATCTATTGATTGGGGTGATCAGACACGAAGTGGCAGGTCGTTGACTATCCCTATCCACTTTTTCCTTCTTACTTCTTACTTCTTCCTTCTTCAATTTTTCCACATTAAACAATTTTAGATGATAATAATTTACGCAACCAAGTAAAGAAATTTTCTTGTGGGGGGTCTAAGTCAATAAAATCTACTTTTTCTCCATCTAAACGACGGGCAATATTAACAAATTCTGACCCTGCTAGAGAAATATTTTCTGCTAATACTAAAGGTTCGCCTCGGTTAGTAGATACAATTACTTTCTCATCATCTGGAATAATTCCCATCAGTGGGATAGCAAGAATTTCTTCTACATCTTGTACTGACATCATTTCATCAGCTTGGACCATCTGAGGTCTAATCCGATTCACTATCAGATGGATATTCTTAACATTGTTAGCTTCTAGAAGGCCAATTACTCTGTCCGCGTCACGAACGGCAGATATTTCTGGGGTTGTAACAATTATAGCTTCTTCGGCAGGGGCGATCGCGTTCTGAAAACCTTGTTCAATTCCAGCAGGAGAGTCAATCAGAATATAGTCATATTTTGGTATTAACAGATTGACTAACTCCTGCATTTGTTGGGGAGTAACTACTTCTTTCATTCGATTTTGAGCAGCAGGTAAAAGTGCCAACCGAGGTTGTCTTTTATCCCTAACTACTGCTTGTTCGAGGCGACATTCTCCTGCTAAAACCTCCACTGCCGTATAGACAATTCTGTTTTCTAAACCTAGTAGTAAATCCAAATTTCTTAATCCGAAATCTGCATCAACTACGGCTACTCGGCTACCTTTTTGAGCTAAAGCCATGCCCAAGTTTGCTGTGCAAGTAGTTTTTCCCACTCCACCTTTACCAGAAGTAATAACAATAATTCTGCTCATAAGCTATTAGAAATTAAAAAATAAGGAATTGTATATTGTATATAGTCAAAACTTAGAGATTATTTTGGTATTTTAGATATTATTTAAGTATTTTAGATTAAGTTTAGAGCTTCTAACAGCATCATAATTATTTCATTGCCCAATTTTTTATATAAACTCTAAAAAATCTGCTATTTGAAATTAACTTCAGAAATATCAGCTTATTTTTATTACATTAAAACTGTGCTTTTGTCAAGACACCAGAGAATAAAGTTGGGGTAAAAAATTATTGTGCGTTGCTGATTTGATGTATTAAATTCAACCAGTGGTAAATTTTCAGCTAAAAAATAGTGGGAATTATACCTATTTCTGACTCTAAAGTCACTGAAAAACTCCTTTCTACTGGACTCCTGTGAAATCATAAGCGTAGCACACCGAAAATTAAAATCTAGATGGTGCGTTACATTTCATTAACGCACCCTACTGGAGAATCAATTAAGCATCAATACTTGATAGAGCTACCTACTGACTCGGTCCTCCTGACTCGGTCCTCCTGACTCCTTCTTCAACGGCGTATCTTAGCAAAGTCCACCATTCTACTAATACGAATGCCTCTGTCCATCACATAAGCAACTTCAGGATAAAATTGAGCTGGTGGTTTTTCTGGCCCTCTAGCTACTTGTTCTGCAATTCTGATAATAGTTGGTTCCATCTGTAAAGTCATAATTACACTTTGAGAATTTCCTTTAGCGCCAGCGTGGACTATTCCTCGTAAACGGCCCCACACTAGAATATCTCCATCGGCAATGACAGAACCACCAGGGTTAACATCTCCTACAATTACTACCGTACCAGGATGCCGAATTTCTACTCCGGAACGAATGGTCATCTGTAAATATAAAGGTTCAAACATAGGTTGAACTTTTTCTGTAGGAGCTTGGTTGAGAGTAATAATGTCAGATTTTTGTTCTACAGAATAGCCAACTGTGACTGCTGCTACAGCAGTTTGGCGACGTGAAGTTTGAACTGTTGTTAATTCTAGCTCTACTTCTAAAAGAGCTTCAGATATTTCTTGTAATTGACGAGTATCTAATAAGCGGTCAAAAGCAATGAGTTGTACCTCTGTTTTTGGCTGCCAAAATCTTTCTCCTGCGTTGAGACGTTGCTTGAATTGTTGCCAAATTTCTGTCCAGGTCATAGCAGTTGGACTTTCTATCTCACCATTATTAAATTCTGGTGGCAAGAGTAATAACAGTTTTCCTTCCTCTGTTTTGAATCTGACTTGTAAGTTGGTACTTACTTCTGGTGTAGAGGCGGGAGTTGTTGAGATAGAATCATCAGAAGACATAGAGTATGGAATTTAATTTTTAATCTTTTTTTTGGCCAGACTATCTTATCATATCAGTTATTAATTAAGATTTGTATGCTAGTACACCATTTATACTAGAAGGAAGAGGGAAGAAGGAAGAAGGGTGATTAGTTATTTAGGAGAGAAGGAAGGACAGAAAGAGCGAAAAATTTGGTGTTGTGTGAGTTTTCATACCAAATCTCAAAAAGTTTGCTATATATCTATGGTATAAGCCTTTGATATGTCCGCGCCCTTTCCCTCAAAAGAAACAAGGGACAAGAGAGATATTTGCTGTTGAAGCGAGAAGATAGTTTTCTCACCTTGTCAACTTTCTTTTTCTCCTGTTGAAGAATGAGTTGGTTAAAAAACTATAGTGCTATATAAATAAATCAGGTAATTATAAGCATCAAAACATTAACACCCCGTCATTATAGAGGTGAAACAGATTTAGAGGCGATCGCTCAATTGCTAAATAGTAGTGAATCAGCTCATCAATTCCATGAATGGCCGTCTCCAGCAGAAATGCTCATGCAATTGGAAATTCCGTCTGTAGACAAGCAGCGCGATATTTGTTTATGGGAAGATAGCAACCGTCAAGTTGTGGCTATTGCAGGATTGATAATTCCAGAAATAGGGGCAGATATTGCAGGTATTTTGGGCGTTGGTGAAAAGAGGTATGATATCATGTCCGGATAAGAGCACGAACAAAAAACTTTCTCCTTATATTCCTCTTTATTCTTCTTTCTTCTCTCCTGACTCGGTCCTCGGTCCTTCCCCTCCACGGTCGGGGGAGGGGCGAGGGGTGGGTTGACTCCTCAATAATTAAGATTAATATCATACACGCGCTTCACCAACGCCGTATTTTGTGGTTTCGAGTTGACTCTCAGACTAAAAGCAATAATTTAGAAGCTCAAATTCTGATGTGGTGAGAGAAGCTGATGGGGGAAGTGGGTAGGGAAAGGAATGTCAAGGTTAAAGTGCTGTGTGGTGCTCATGGCGATAATAGCCAACGTATTAGTTTATTAGAAAGTTGTGGTTTTGAAATTGAGCGGTATTTTTTGACGATGGAGCGATCGCTTACTGATCCTATTCCAGAAGCTGAGTTTCCAGAAGGTTTTACCCTAAAACATATAGATAATGAAGTAGATGCAGCAGTTTGGGCGGAAATGTTTAATCAAACTTTTATTGACCATTGGAATCATCAAGATATTACTGTTGAGTCTGTGAAGGATAAACTCAATGACCCTAAATATCGGTCAGAATTAAGTTTAGTTGTAGTTGCGCCTGATGGTAGTTTATGCTGCTTTTTGTGATTGTCAGATTCACCCAGAAAATAATGAGTTGAATAAACGCAAAGATGGTTTAGTTAGTCTCCTTGGCACCCGACGTGGTTTCAGGAAACAGGGATTAGGTCGTGGTATTTTTTTGTCGGTTAATACTCAGATAGCTTATATTAAGGAAGTTTAGTTGACATACTCCCCGGTTGTTAGGCACGGGGATTCTCACAAAAAGTGATTCTTTGCTCACCGACACAGCTTACTAAACCAAGTTGCCCATCATTAGCAGAGGCCGTTATCTCCCAAAGCGTTCCCTATTACTAGGAGGTTCCCGTATGCCCTACGGTACCTTGATTCCACTCAATACCTATTATTTCTAATCCACGATTCAAGATGTTTCGTGCTGCGTTAGTATCACGACATATTTCAACATGACAACTAGGGCAAACATGAGTACGAGTTGACAAAGTTTTCTTGACTCTATGCCGACAATTAGAACAATCTTGAGAAGTGAATTTGGGATTTACTGAAACAACTGCTTTATCCCAAATTTTTCCATAATATTCCAGCCATTGAGTGAACTGATACCACGCTGCATCAGATATTGACTTTGCCAAATGATGATTTTTGACCATGTTTTGTATCTTCAAGTCCTCATAGACGACAACATCGTTAGATGCTACTACGCACCGGGCTTGCTTAATGCTCCAGTCTTTACGCTGCCTACTTACCTTCAAATGACATTTTCCCAGTCTCTTTCTGGCTTTGTGGTAATTGTTTGATTGAGGCTGTCTTGGTGCGCGTTCCCTTGCGCCTGTCGGCGACGCGGGGTCGCACCGCTTTTTGCCCCTAACAAACTTTTTACTTAACTGTCGTTGCAGACGTTTTAATTTCTTTTCTGCAAACCTTAAATATTGAGGATAAACAACAGCATGATCGTTTTGGTCTTTATAGAAGTATTTTAAACCTAAATCAATACCTATAACATTGCCAGTATAATTTCCTGATTCCTTTCTCTGAACGTCTAAACAAAATTGACAATAATAACCGTCTGCACGTCTAACTATTCTCACACGGTTAATTTTTAATCTAAATAAATCTTCCCTTGTTTCTGAATCACAATAAAGAGAAAACTTGCCAGATTTAAACTTATCAGTAAAAGTAATAGACATACAATCATCTGATAATTTCCAACCAGATTGTTTATATTCTACAGACCGACAATGCTTTTTGAATTTAGGATATCCTTTTTTTTTGGCTCCTTCTTTACAGCGACGATAAAAGTTACTAATTGAAGTCCAAGCTACTTCTACTGAGGCTTGTCTAGCTGATGAATTTAATTTGTTTGCAAAAGCAAATTCACTAGCTAACTCTTTGCTCAGTTTGTATAAGCGCGACTTATCTACTCCTTGGTTGTCAATCCAGTATCTAACAGCTTTGTTTCTAATAAACTGTGCTGTTCTGATAGCTTCATCCAAGGATTTATATTGATTTGAAGTCCCGTTTAATAACTTGGCCTCTCTTACTAACATTGCGATATTTTTGTTTATATGCTATTATTTTATCATATATTTTTCCAGATAAAATAATTATTTGAACAAAAATATTGATGCAGAAAAAGTCGCCCTAGAAGGGCGAGACTTTAAACCCATTTTTTCGGTAAAAGGTGGTCTCATTCACTTTCTTCAAAGGACTACCAAAAATTTTTCTCTACCCCTAATGATGTAACATACTGTCTAGCATATAGTTATGCTAATAATTAAGAATGTCTCTACATCAGGAAAATCGAACCTTGTATTGTAGTATAAGGTAGTGATGATTTTAGGAAGATTGGCGATCGCATAATCCCATGTTACAAATTTCCCAATATCAAATTTTCCGTTTTATTTTTACGGTGTTAGTACAAAAACTTATGGTTGCTTCTCTAATTTTACTCTACAAGGAAATAGATGTTTAAAGTAGAAGCGATCGCTCATAACAAAAGTATAAATAAAATTAATAGCGATCTTTTGTCAAGTTTTATCTTAAGAAATATATTTATAAACCATAGCCCTTTCTGGTGGACTTTTGCTAAGATTTTGGTATACAGAAAAGTGGACAAGTAAGCAGAAATATATTCAAACTTATAATATCTACGCTTTTTTCACCCAAGTCATCCTTGTCCTCCAAGTCTAGTCGAACCAGAAAGTAAAAAACCTACCCTTGTGAACTATCCCACCCTAACTCATAGGCTATTGGCTTTTCTCAAATCAGTGCTATTTTTTTCTACTCAACTACGCTTTGGTTATATTTTACTATTGGGCCTGAGTCTCACTGCTTGTCAAAATATAAATCTGCAGTTGGTTCCTCAACTTCCCCAGTTACCACAAGACCCCTTAATTGAAGCTTATTTTAATCAGTCCCAAGCTTCAACCTATACTGAGTCAGCTCGCCAACAAACTAGGTTAGGAGATAATCTTGAGGACATAATCATTGATACTATTGCTAATGCTACTTCTAGTGTAGATGTGGCAATTCAAGAGTTACGTTTACCTGGTATTGCTCAAGCTTTGGTCGAACGTTATCAAGCAGGGATAAAGGTACGAGTAATTATTGAAAACACCTACAATCGTTCTTGGGGAAGTCTAACTGAACTTGAAGTAACTCAACTATCTGAACGGGAACACGAACGCTACAAAGAATTTTTTCAGCTCACTGATACTAACATGGATGGTTATCTTAGTCAAGATGAAATTAATAGCAATGATGCTCTGATGATGCTAACTAATGCAGGGGTTCCCTTGATTGATGATACTGCTGATGGTTCTAGGGGTAGTGGCCTTATGCACCACAAATTTATAGTTGTCGATGGTCAAACTACTATTGTTGCTTCAGCTAATTTTACTAATAGCGGTATTCATGGAGATTTTTCAGAATCTATGAGTAGAGGAAATGCTAATCATCTTTTAAAAATAGAAAGTTCTGAATTAGCTGAACTATTCACAGAAGAATTTAATCTCTTATGGGGAGACGGACCAGGTGGAAAACAGGATAGTAAATTTGGCGTGAAAAAACCATTTAGACCTGTCAGGCAAATATTTATTGGAGATACGAAAGTGGCAGTAAAGTTTTCTCCTATTTCTAATACTAAATCTTGGCAGCAAAGTACCAATGGTTTAATTAATCAAACATTAGAATTAGCACAAAAATCTATTGATTTATCCCTCTTTGTATTTTCATCACAACAATTAGTTAATACTCTAGAAAATCAATCTCGAAAAGGAGTTTTAATTCAAGGTTTAATCGATCCGAATTTTGCTTATCGTTATTATAGTGAAGGGTTAGATATGATGGGTATTGCCCTGGCTAATAAATGTAAATATGAAGCAGATAATCGAACTTGGGAAAAACCAATTTTTACAGTAGGAGTACCAAATTTACCCCCAGGCGATCGCCTGCATCACAAATTCGGAATTATTGATAATTCGATTGTCATAACTGGTTCTCATAATTGGACTGAAGCAGCTAATAAAAACAACGATGAAACTTTATTGATAATTGAAAATTCCACAGTAGCAGCTCATTTTGACCGTGAATTTCAAAGACTTTATCAAACAGCTACTCTGGGTGTACCATCCTGGTTGATGAAAAAAGTAGAAAAACAACAAAAAGAATGTGGCGATCTATTAACAGAAACTCAAAATCCGACAATAGATACTAACAATAAAATTAATCTCAATACAGCTACTGCTAAAGAATTGGAAACATTACCTGGTGTTGGACCAAAATTAGCAGAGCGGATTATTCAAGCTAGACAAAATAAACCTTTTACATCTTTAGCTGACCTAGAGCGGGTGCCTGGAATTGGACCTAACATATTAGAGAAGTTAAGCGATAGAGTCACCTGGTAGTCTAGCGAGTAATTTTATTCAGTAAAAAGATTACTTGTTATATACTTTAGTGCCAAAGTTTTTACCAGGAAGGATGGGAGTATGAAAACCAAGCGGTTTGAACCCTGGGATAAAAGACGACACGGGGAACTTTAGTCCCCTTTATGTTAATCTCTAAGAAAATGGGTAGCAGAGTATTTTTCTTTAACTATTAGACCTCTGTTAAACATGGAATGCATTTTGGGCAAGAGTTGGGCAAAAAAATTACTCCCCTACTCCTCTACTCCCCTACTCCCTTACTCCCTTACTCCTTAAAAAGACTTTTTCAGCAAACCCTAATTAATATTGCAGAGTTTCAATCACGAGGCAAAAATGTTCCACAATTAGAGCAAAACAGATGATAGATAGTTGTTCCATAAGAGTGACATACTCCCACACTAACCTTGCGGTATAGTGTGGGCTTCTCGTTTCGCAGTCCCGGTCCCCGTCGGACAAGCGCGTGCTTTAAGGACGGAATGCCCTACCGCCCTATTTTTGATATTTATTGCTGCATTTCCTACGGAATGCTGCGCAAACACATCACGATCGATCGCAATACCGCAATGCGGACAAGAATGAGTTCGTATGTTTAATTTTTTGGGAACTTTTTTTCCACAGTTTGAGCAATTTTGGCTGGTATTTTTGGGGTTCACTGCTATAGTTTTCACCTCCAGCATTTGCCTCTTTCAGAGGAGCTGCGCTAACGGCTTTGACAGTTAAAATAGTTAGAAATTGTCCCCAGCCAGCATCATTAATTGATTTACTCAAACGAGTCAATGCTTGCCCTTTAATGTTTAAATTTGCCTCCGGCACGCCGCTCCGCGTCTACATGGGCGATAACTTCGGCTTTTGATAACAATTCATTAGCTGTTTTGAAATGAAAGTCTTTACGTTTATCGGCTACCTTTTTGTGTTGTTTCGCTACAGAGTCCCACTAATTTACCGCCAATTCATCTCACACCATAATTTTAATTTGGTGTGAGATGAATTGGCGGGTCAGCTAAATTAGGCTCTAACAGCGTATATTGCTCCAATATTACTACTACGAGGTAGACGAGAAAAAATTGCAAAGCCTTCTTGACGCAAATATTCAGCTAATTTATCTGGTCCTTTACTATGCCATTCCATCATAATTATTTTTATCTGATTTAATTGCCCTTTTGCCACTAAAGAATCAAAGATTTCATACTCAGACCCTTCGCAGTCAATCTTGGCAACAATATCCATATCTGGGTGCTGAGAAATTATTGAATTTAACTCTTCACTAATAGGTTTTAAAGTCAGCTCTTCTTTCGGGAGAGATTTATTTTGCTTATTATTTGTTCGGTCTTCTGAAACTCCAATACTTCCTCTTAAGTCATAGTCAAATTCGACTGTTACTTTTTTTTCTGCATCAGCAACTCCATAACTAAATGGTTTAATTTTCTGGGAAATATCTGGGTTTAAATCAAAGTTATGTAGTGCCTGTTGATAGGTAACGTTAAATGGTTCGTAACCCCAGATTGATTTCACGTTTTCTTGACTAGCAAAATATAGACTAGCTAACCCTACATTCATACCAATATCTAGCATAACTACGGGGCGGTCGTAAATAAAAGTATAAATTCCTAACCAAAAAATTTCCCAAAGAATAGAAAGTTCTTCTGCTGTTTGAACATTTACTTTTATTCCTTCTATTTCTACAATCAATTCATCATTTTTATCTATAGAAAACTTAGCATTTAACTTTTTCTTGAGAAATTTTGCTTGATTCAATGCTTTTCTTTCGAGTAGAAAATCATATTTCTCCTTTTCAACATATATATCCAGGGGTTTGAGAAATAATTTATCTGAACCACGCTCTACTTCTACATCATTAAAACTCATATTTAACTCAGGAATTTTATCTACCCAATACCAATTAGGTATCTTCTGGTAATTCCTCACATTTCTCAAAAGATTCTTAGTTTTTAACAATGGTTCTTTTAACATTACTTGTATTCCTCTTAAGTAAACAAACTGAATAATATATTTGAAGGAAAGATAACATTGTTGTTACCTAAGCATTTCCTACGGAATGCTCCGCAAACAGCGGTCAGCTATCATCTTTATTACCTTGAGTGGACAATTTAAGCTTGTTGTTCTTGTGCTTCAATTCTTTGTTTAAAAATGTAGTAGAAGTTAAGACAATATTTGCTTTATTCATTAAAAAGCTGTTTGCGCAGCATGACCTAGGAAGAGCTGACTGCTAATAGCTGAATGCTTAAATTGTTACTACTTTCTTTCCGTACTTAGCGATGGATATAGCACCTAGATGAAGAAAAAAAGAAGTATAATTTTAGCCATCATAGCATAATAATTTTCTTCATTTATCTAAAACGACTGATAATTTTCTCAAAGATTTTATAATTGGTGAAAATCCTTAACTTTATGAAATATTAGGGATGGCACAGAAATACTATATTTAGCTATACTAGATAACTAAACTAGGGAAATCGTTTCCCTCAGAATATAGTTGTCGATAATTGATTTATTTTTTATTTTTATGAAGAACCCAATAAAAATTATCCCTTGGTTGGTTATTGCTGGTTTTGCTTGGTCTCTTGGTTTCTTTTACAATGTTTATTATGGTGGCTTAATTGGTCGGTTACGAGGAATGTACTACAATAAGGTGGCATTAGCAGCGGAGGTGGAAGGGTCAAAAAGACTGATAATTGTTGGTGGTTCGGGAGCGCACTATACTGTCAATTCTCAGTTAATGGAAGAAGAACTTGGTTTTCCTGTATTTAATTTTGGCTTAGATGGTAATTTGGGTCTAAATGTAATTTTTCCTACTATTTTGGAGCAAGTTCGTCCAGGAGATATTGTACTGATAATTCCTGAATACTTAATGTTATTGGATGAAGATGGATTGGGCGATCGCTCTACTTATTTTGGAGTAGCTATCGGAAAACCAAGGTTAGGAGGGGTACCACCCAAGCAGTTTGCTCAAGATACTTTTGGTTTGGGTGTTCCTAGTCTCAGAAAATTGACAAAAGCTACTATAGATATAGTTAAGCAAGTAGAAGTTCCAGATTACTATGCCGATCCTATTACAGACTGGGGAGATCCGACTAAAACATGGGAACGTAAAAGTAAATGGTGGGAGATGCCAGTTAAAAAACCCGTGACTCCTCATTCAATTGCACGAATTAAGCAATTTAAAAAAGAGTTAGAAGCTAAAGAAGCAAGTTTAGTCATATCATTACCTATTATTTATGCCAGTACAGATGAAAGAACTGTGAAAAATGTGGAGAAAACTGCTGAGGAGTTAGGTAAAATTGCTCCTCTAATTACTGACGAAAAGTTAAATTTATGGACTGACGTTAACTTGTTTGCTGATACTCACTATCATCTCAAACCAGAAGGAAGAGTTATACGTTCAAAAGAATTAGTCGAACAACTCCAACCTATAATTCAACCGAAAATAAGTAATAAATAAGGTTTTAATTATCTCCCTTTCTTTTTTTTTCAAGAAGGAAGAAGGAAGAAGGAAGAAGGAGGAAGGAAGAAGGAGGAAGGCTTAAAAGCGTGAAAAAAACTTAAATTTCTTCTAGATATTCACGCTTAGGTTTATACAAGCAATACCAACCAACATACATGATATAATATAGAACCCGTTTGAAAAGTGGTCATTGCGACAACAGGAAGCAATCTCGCGCAACCCCTGAGATTGCTTCTTTCCACTCTGTTTCAGTAGCTTCGGACTTAGCTATAGTTGCGTTGGTGATGCGTAGCTATGATTGTGCTTTAATGGCAGTTGCCTAACTATTAACTGAAAAGCATTTTATATTTGGCAAAATTTAGGTTTCATAGCTTGATTCACCAACGCTGCTATAGTAATTATTCTAATTCTATATTAAGAAGGCTTTAGTTATCTTAAAAGAGAAAGAAGGACCCAAAGACCCAAAAATCTAGCTTTGTTTGAATTTTAAGCTTTTGATCTGTCCTAACCTTTCCTTCGACTGCGATATTTTGAGATATCCCCATAATTTTTCTCTTCATTTACTGCCCAAATTCTGCAGCCAAAACGTCATCATTATCATCAGCAAGAGTTGCAACAATAGTAATTGCCCGCGAAATTTCTCCTGGAGATAATTCTGCCACAGTACGAGTTGCCAGAATTACAATTTGATTATCCACAATAGCAAAATGGGATTCCATAGTCGATAACCAATTCATTTCCAATAATCTACGCATTAACTCGGGTTCATTTTTTGCTGGTAATTTTAGCACATAAGACCAGACATCAAAAGTATCATCATCTGTTTCTCCAGTCAGTCTGATATATACTTCCACACTACCATATTGAAACTTCCATAAATGGCCTGCTTCATTGTTGGCCACCATTACTTTTTGATCTTCTGCCATATTGGCAATAATTGTTTCAATCTCTTCTATATAGCTGAGACTGGTCTCATTTTCAGTTACTTCTATATTATCTTCTTCGGTAGAAGGATTATCCACAGAAGTAGTGTCAGGGTTGTTAGTACTCATAGTTTATACCTATAGAAAAATCATCTATCACCAGTTTAAGCCCTGAACCTATCGTGACATCCTCCCGACGCTCACCAATGGCGGGTAGAGCGCGGGCTTCCCTTCCTTGCGGTTGGTTTTTCCTGCTTCATCGGGGTATCCACGCAACCTTCCTCCACAGGCAGTATCACCGACTGTCCATCGGCTACAAATACAAGACCTCGCTGCATGACTACTTGAGCCGCAGCAACATCTCGGTCCGTCACATATCCGCATTCCTCGCAATGATGCACTCGTTCACTGAGTTCTTTCTTTCCGGTATGCGCTCCACAGTGAGGACAGGTCTGACTTGTCCCATTGGGAGCAACCTTAGCGAAGTAGACTCCACGCTTCCAGCACACCCATTTGAGGATTTCCAGGAAACTACCCCAAGCAGCATCCAAGCAATGCTTTGCCAAAATCCCACGACTGGTCATTTTGAGGTTCAAGTCCTCAGCAAAGATCATCCCAGCATTGTCGCAAAGTTTGTGAGCCGTCAGGAAATGGAACTCACGCCGAATGTTGTGAATGTGTTCATGCAGTTTACGAACCTTGGCGCTTGTCTTCCGGTAGTTGGCAGAGCCTTTTTTCTTGTTTCTCAATTTGCGTTGCAGCAATCGTTGCTGGCTTTGCAAATCCACGAAAAAGCGAGGGCGCTCTACCAGTCCACCTGTCGATATAGCCAAGAAATTCTCCAATCCCAAATCAATACCAATGGGTTTACCGTGCGGCGTGGTTTCAGGAACGGATACATCCATTTGCAGAATCAGTTGGGCATACCATCCCGACGCTTTGAACACCACCCGAACTTGTTTGACCTCAAACCCTTCTGGGATGGGTCGATGCAGGTTGATAGACACGGCTCCAATTTTCGGCAGCTTGATTTCAAATCCGTTGACTGGATTCGATTTGAACTGCGGAAATACAAACGAGCGATACTGGCCAAACTTTTTGAACCGGGGGAATCCAAACCCTCTCTCTTGCATAAACTTGAAGGACTTATCAAGTCGTTTCAAAGCCTCTTGCAGGACTTGAGAGTAAACTGCTTTGAGCTTTGGAATCTCCTTTTTGGCTTTGGTCAGTGCGTTCTGTTGTTTGTAGTAGTCGGGATAGGGCCTGTCGGCAGGGATAATGTATTCGGAGCTGATACTGCAAGCATTGACTGGACATTTACGCGAGTTGATCCAGTCTTTGCGCTCTGCCAATGCGTAGTTATAGATGCGACGGCATTGCTCCAACCAGTCCAGCATTTGTGCCTCTTGTTGACACTCCTCCGGCTAAAGCATGGAGGATTCTTCGTTCTATGACCCTGGTTGCTGAGACAGGATTTCTCCAACCTCAGTAGCGCCAGAATCTCCCGTTTGCGGAGCATGACGAGTCTAGCGAGTCTAGCGTTAGGATCATCGATCCTAGTTCCGATGTGCCCCATCGTACTTAAGGCAGAATTGAGAATATTAATTGCGGCATTGTGGTCTCGGTCTAACTCACATCCACATCGACAAACATGAGTTCGAGTTGATAGTGATTTCTTCACCGTTGTGCCACAATTTGAGCAATTTTGACTGGTATATGCTGGATTAACCGCCACCGTTACCTTGCCAAATTTATGACCATAATACTCGCGCCCATTTCCTGAATTGATACCAACCTGCATCATTAATAGACTTGGCCAGACAGTGGTTTTTCACCAAATTCTTAATCCTCAAATCTGCCTCCGGCGCGCCGCTCCGCGTCTACATAGGCGACCACATCGTTAGAGTGGACTACGCAACGCGCTACTCTCTTGGCGTGTTCCTCACGTTGCCTACTTATTTTGAGGTGTATTCTACTCAGTTTATTAATGGCGCGCTGGCGGTTGGCACTGCCTTTATGTTTGCGAGAAACACGACGCTGATAGAATTTCATCCGTTTCTCGCTCTTTCTGTAGAATCTGGGGTTCGGCTCTGTATTACCATCTGAATCGGTGTAGAATTCTTTTAAGCCCACATCTAAACCGACATTTCGTTTAGTGGGTAAGGTCGAGCCATGAACATCTACACTGATACAAAACTGACAATAATAACCGTGACTCTCGTCTGACCAGTCTCACTCGCTTAATCTTCTCAACCGGATAGAATGCTAAGTCCCACGTCCCAATCAGTTTAAGTCTACCAATACCTTTTTTGTCGGTAAATTCAATATGTTTGGGGTCTAGCAATTTCCAGCCCGATGTCTTGTATTCAACAGAGCGGCTATGTTTCTTGAATCGTGGGTATCCCTTTTTCCCAGGGATATTTTTCTTGCAGTTGTCAAAAAACCTAGCAATAGCTGACCAACACCGTTCTACAGACGCCTGACAAGCATGGGAATTCAAATCTTGAACGAATGGGTACATCGAACGTAATTCGGTGTTATATCGATACAGTTGTTTCCTGCCTAGTCCTCGATTATCCATCCAATAGCGAAGACATGAATTTCTCACGAATTGGCCAGTACGGATAGCCTCATCAATGGCTTGATATTGCTGAGGTTTTCCTTTGACTTTAAATTCGTATACTATCATAGTTTTGACGCTAGCTTGTCTGGCGTATATTATCAGTATATCAGGTTCAATTTAATTTGTGCAAGGGTGATTAAGGTTAACCGTCCTAGAAGGACGGGGCTTGAGACCCGCTTTTTTTGGTCAAGACTTGGATAGATTCGGTAGCTGTAGGTCAAGTTCAACATAGCTACATTCTAACAGATTTGCATCTCAGTACGAACCGATAGATAGTGTGTCGATTTTCGGGGCATCGTTGGCGTAGCCTGCCGTAGGCATACTCCTCAATCGACGCGGGGAGTCCATGTTGTATCCCGACGCTGACATGCACAGGTACAGCGCGGGACTTATCGCTCCCCGAACCCCTCAAAAGTTAAATTACTAACAAAGCTATCGGGACTCTGATATTTTTTCGGCTAAAAATGGCTTCAAACTCAACGGTAGCAAGGAAAATACGTTACTCTGACTAAAAATAGCTCTTTGCGTAGCATTCCGCAGGAAAACCTAGATATATCAAGAAATTGGCTATTTTGACATTAAAGCATTACATAACAAGGGTTCAAAACTATTTTTAAGGCATTTTTTGCTAAAGTCCCACTATAATGCTATCCACAATTAATAATCTATTACTATGTCCAAAACAGAAATTAATTTTCCTTATTTTGACAAAATATTGGCCAATTTAGAAGATGAAGCAACTAAAACTATCTTTGGAAACCATGTTCACTGGGGTTATTGGGAAAATCCTAATTGGGCAAAAAATACTGCTGAAGATTTTGCGTCCGCGACTGAGAAGCTATCACAAAAGGTTTATAAAGTTGCTGATATTAAGGATGGTATTTCTATCTTAGATGTAGGTTGTGGTTTTGGCGGTACAGCTGCCAGTATTAATAATAATTATTCTGAGGTAAAAATCACAGGATTAAATATAGATGAACGGCAATTAAATGTAGCTAGAAAACAAGTTCAAGCTTGTGGTGATAATTCTATTGAATTTGTCCAGGGAGATGCTACTAAAATGCCTTTTCCTGATAATTATTTTGATGTGGTTTTGGCGGTAGAGTGCATTTTTCATTTTCCTAGTCGTTCTGCTTTTTTCCAAGAAGCAAAAAGGGTGTTAAAACCTGGTGGTAAAATTGCTTTGTCTGATTTTGTTCCTACTACCACAGTTAATTTTTTGAAGCCTGTAGTTAGATTGTTTCTTAAAGATTTGGGTGCTGAAACTTATGGCAATGTTAATTTTTTCACTGTTACTAATTATCAAAATTTAGCCAGAAAAATAGGTGTTAAAAGTTTTCAAATAGAAGATATTACTTTTAATACTTTACCAACTTATAAAATACTCAAAGAGTTTCCTGTTTTTTCAGATTCTCCAGCTAATCAGAAAACAAATAATATTTTTGAATGGTTTACAAGGTTGGGACTACTGCGTTATTTAATTTTGTCAGCAAGCATAGAATAATTTTCTCATTTTCCATTGAGGTCTTAGTAGCAGGGAACAGGGAACAGGCAATAGGTAACACATCTGTGGGAAAAATATTTCCCTGCTTAAGGTTTATTCTCAGCATAAGTCCTATCCAACTCATTCTTTGATATTTTTAAGTAGTGCTTCACAAAATGAAATGACTATTGCGACATCCGCAACAGAAAGAGGAGGTAGATATTTTTCCTCATCACACACCTCAAATTTTGGTGCTTCACAAAATGAAATAGCTATTGCGACATCCGCAACAGAAAGAGGAGGTAGATATTTTTTCCACCACAAACCTCAAATTCTGGTGCTTCCCGAAATGAAATGACTATTTTTTAATGAATGAAGTCAACTTTATTTTAACTTCTACTACATTTTTAACAGGAGTATTGAAGTACAAAAAAAAGACTCGCTTAAGTTGTAAACCCATATAATTATGTGGTAAGAAATGAGTTAATAATTCATAGCTGATAGCTGAATGCTGACGGCTGAATGCTTACTAAAAAAGAAGAGGATTGACTAAAAAGAAATTTTTTTCTTTTTTCTCCTTTAAAGGAGAGACTTGAAACCTTAATTATGCGACAAAATTGATTGTCAAAATGTAAGCATTTCCTATTCAACAGGTTTATAACCCACCCAATACTTACTAACGAAATGTACTTCAGTAGCGATATTAATAAAACCTACTTTCTCCAAACGTTCCTCTAAATTATCTGTAATATAACTCTGATAATAAGGTTCATGGAACATTGCTGGGAAGTTTTTTAACATTGGCGAAAAATCAGGTTCATCAGAAACCTGAATCGAATCACAAATCACAAAAACACCCCCAGGTTGAGTCACTCGAAAAGCTTCCTCTATTACTTTTTGACGTACCATCGGCGGTAATTCATGGAACATAAAAACACAAGTTGTTGCCTGAAAAAAATTATCTCTCAAAGGTAAATCCTCAGCATTTCCTTGTAAAAGTTGAGGTAACTCTCCCAACTCTTCAGATAATAATTGATGAGCTTTTTTTAAATAAGCCGACGATAAATCAACACCACAAAGAGTAGCCTTTGGTAAAGTAGCGCGAATAAACTTTAAAGTTCTACCAGTACCACAACCAATATCTAAAACTCGTAACTTTTGGGGAGCGATCGCCTCTAAATTTTTCCCAGAAAATAACTTTTTTAATCCCATTTTTAAAGGAGCTAAAATTCGTCGTCGCATGGCATCGGCAGTACCATTAAATAAAATTTCTACCTGCAAATCGTAGAGATTAGCTGATGTATCGCTTAAGTAGCCATCTGTTTGATAATGAAAATTTTGTAAATAATAAGCAGGATAATTTTGAGTATCTATTTGTGGAGAAAATTCTTGATATTTCTTTTGTTTAATTCTCTGCCAGACTGTAGGCATATCTAGCCAAATATTAGGATAATAACTGAAAAAATCTGACCAGGGATTATCAAATATGATATTAACTGGATAAATACCATTTTCTCCATCTATCAAATCTCTTTCCATAATTTCATCAATGCGTTTCTGCATTTTTTGGAGAATTTCAGGAGACAAAGGTTGAGTTTTAAATTCAAGGTTTGGATAAACAAAATTTCTTAGCCTAGTAGAAATCTGTTTGTGAGCTAAAGCGAAGTAAATTTTACTTTGTTGAAATGTTTGATAAGTGAGTTTTGTAATAGTATCTGGCATAATGATGGCCTAAATAGATTTTACGAGTGTTTTAGTTAAGAATTGTAACGCAATTATCATATAGCAGAAGGAAGAAGGAGGAAGGAAGAAGGAAGAAGGAAGAAGGGGTAGTGCGTCAAGGAAGTGTGGGAAGGGTGGGAAGTGTGGGGAGGGTGGGAAGTAGAAGGAATAATTGTACCTGTATCTTGTTGTGCAAGTCTGCCACTGATCATGGCTTTTATGGTCTTAAAGGCTGAAAAATTTGCACTTTTTTCCCGACAAAAATCCGAAAAACTCACTTTTTACCGAAAAATTGTGGGTATGCGCCTCCCCTTTTCAGGGGATAATAAATAAAAATTTTCATCTCTTTGTCAATCCTCTTCCTTTCAAGGAGAGGTAATTATTCATTATTCATTATTCATTATTGAAAGTGCTATAGGATGATTATTGACCAGCCCTACTTACTTATCCCACACTTTACGCTCTGCACAAGCGAAGAAGGAAGAAGGTTGATATTCTGTTGTTTTAGATATTCCATAAGTTAAAAGTAGTAATGGCAGTTGCTATAATTTTGAAGAAAAGACTATATAGTACTTTGGCGTTTGACAATATTTGCGTAACATTCTGGTAGGAAAAGGCAAGAAGCAACAGAGGAATTAATGTATAGTGCCATACCTAATACATTCCCTCAAAAAAAATAGCCCCCAGCAAAGGAGGCTATCAAAACTAACTCGCTATTGTTTAATATTACTAATTTTTGCTATGAGGCCAGGCAAGTAAATCAAGAATCATTTATCTAGAAAAATCATTTCTAGTCCTTACTTTGGAATGAGAATTAAATAAAATACAGACATTAAAGAGCAAAGCTTAAATAAATTAAACCTTAGTCTATCTAAATTATGTAAGTAATAAAATACTCATTTCTTAAGGTCTGAGAAAACTTCTTTTCTCCTAACTCCTGAGTTCTACTTATTCAATTAGCAATCGTAGTATAGAGAAAACTCATAAGGATGAGGACGTAGACGCATGGGGTTAACCTCATTATCCAATTTGTACTCAATCCAAGTTTGAATCAAGTCCTCTGTAAATACCCCACCAGTAGTCAAAAACTCATGGTCTTTTTCCAAAGCTTCCAAAGCACCCTCTAAAGACCCAGGAGTAGAAGGAATCTTGCTTAACTCTTCAGGACTGAGGTCATAAATATCCACATCCAAAGATTCGCCAGGGTCAATTTCATTCTTAATCCCATCAATACCAGCACAAAGCATTGCAGCAAAAGCCAGATAAGGATTACAACTAGCATCAGGACAACGGAACTCTAGTCGTTTGGCCTTGGGATTTGTACCACTTAAAGGAATCCGAACAGAAGCAGAGCGGTTACCTTGAGAATAAGCTAAGTTTACCGGAGCTTCAAATCCAGGAACTAAGCGCTTATAGGAATTAGTAGAAGGATTAGAGAATGCCAAAATTGCTGGAGCGTGCTTGAGGATACCACCAATGTAATTAAGTGCTGTCTTACTCAAGTTGGCATAACCATCACCCCAGAATAGAGGTTGTCCATCTTTCCAGATTGACTGGTGACAGTGCATACCCGAACCATTATCGTTAAATATAGGTTTAGGCATGAAAGTAATAGTTTTGCCATGTTTTTTGCCCACATTCTTGATGACATACTTATAAATCATCAAGTTGTCTGCAGCTTCTACCAATGTGCCAAACTTAAAGCCCAATTCATTCTGACCACCTGTAGCAACTTCGTGGTGATGCTTTTCAATGGGAACTCCACACTTGGCCATTGTTAACAGCATTTCTGTCCGCAAATCTTGCATTGTATCTGTGGGAGATACAGGAAAATAACCTTCTTTATAGCGAGGTTTATAAGCTTTGTTACCACCTGGTTCTTCACTACCAGAATTCCAGCGACCTTCTATACTGTCTACATAGTAATAAGCTTTATTTTCTGTTTGGTCAAACCGAGCATCTTCAAATACAAAGAATTCAGCTTCTGGACCAAAGAAAGCAGTATCGCCAATACCTGTTGATCTTAAATAGTCAACTGCTTTCTGAGATATAACTCTGGGGCAACGGCTATACCATTCACCAGTTCGAGGCTCTTTAATACTACAAGTTATACTTAATGTTGGTTCAGCCATAAAAGGGTCAATCCAAGCAGTGGTTGGATCCAGTACCATCATCATGTCTGACTCGTTAATATTTTTCCAACCACGGATACTAGAACCGTCGAAGGCAACTCCATCTGTAAAGGAACTCTCATCAATTTGACTTTTGTGTACTGTTAAATGTTGCCAAATACCAGGTAAATCAATGAATTTTAAATCAATCACTTGAATATCATCATTGTTAATCCAGTTCAATACATCTTGGGCTGTTTGTGCCATATTAGCTCCTAAGTTTTAAATTTTGGCTTTCTTGACAAGAAGAATAGCTTTAATAAGAATAAATACATCAGTCTTAAATTTTGGCTTTCTTAACAAAGTTCTAATCAGAATACATCCAGCCAATCATAAGAATCAAAATTCTTGAGTTTTTCTAATTAGATCCTACATTCCGCACAACAAAACGTAGTATAGAAGAAGGAGTCAGGAGTCAGGAGTCAGGAGACAGCAATTCTGGAGAAAATCATAGCTGCCGTGATTGAGTAATCATAAGATCAAGTATTTACGCGTAAATTTTTTACTCGGAAGATCGATCAACGAAAAAAGTAGTTGAGATGATTTGCATAGTATAAATACTTAAGAAAGCTACGGATTTTATACTAATTTTCATGTTACAAATTGAAGTGCGGAATGTGGGTTAGATACAAAAAAATCTGGCCTTAATCAAATAATTCTGCTAGTGCAGGATGGCAGAAATAAATAACTAGGGTTTGCTGAAAAAGTCTTATGGGTGAGGGTAGGAGACAGGAGACAGGAGACAGGAGTAAGAATTGTAAATTGACTGTCAGATGTGTGTCTTACATTCTGGAGGGGCTGCGGAATTACTTCCGCACAGTAGGTGCCCCGTAGGAAACCTCAGAATTACACACTCGCTTCTGACTTCTGACTTATGACGCACGTTAACTCAACGTTGGTTGAAGACCCGCGCTCTCCTGGAAGAGATCGTCGGGATGTTTGCGCAGCATGACCCTGGAAAAACCAATCAATCTTGTGGTTTTTGCCATAGCATAGTACTCTTAATTAGAATAAGGCTGCTGGGCTAGCAGTGTCAGTCTGTGGAGCGACTTTAAGACCAAAAAGAGGGGAAGACCTTGGAGGCGGGTGCTATGAAGCAGAAAATCCCTATCAGTGATGTTAGGGAATTCCACGTTTTCGCGTAAGCGCAACGTCGGGAGGATGTCAAAGTAGGTTCATTAATTGATAATTGATAATGGATAATTGATAATTACCTCTGGTTAAAACCGTTACGGAATTGAAGATCAGGAAATATTATTTCTTCTCTTGGTCTATTGGAAATGGCGAGGAGACCCGTTCTTGCAGACCCGCTCCGAATGTCGCCATCCCAACCTTCGGGAAGCTCTGAAGATCGACCGCTGTCTTGGTTGATTGGATATGGCGAGGGGACCTCGCCATCCCTCAACCGCTTTTTTCCCTTTAAAAGGGGAGGCTTTAAACCAGAATTATTGAATTATTAATTATTAATTATTAATTATTAATTATTCGGTAAGATAGAAAGTTTAAGAAATTTTTGGGAGAATAATTATATGCGGGATACTATCACTAGCTTAATAAATAATTACGACGCTAAAGGTCGTTATTTGGACCGGGATGCTGTCGATCAATTAAAGTCTTATTTTGAAACTGGTACTGCGCGAGTAAAAGCTGCTACAGTAATTAATTCTATGGCTGCTAGTTTGGTTAAGCAAGCTGGGATTACGTTGTTTGCACAACAACCGGAATTAATTCGTCCGGGTGGTAATGCTTATACGACCCGTCGTTATGCTGCTTGTCTGCGGGATATGGATTATTATCTACGCTATGCTACTTATGCTTTGGTCGCAGGTAACACGGATGTTTTGGATGAAAGGGTCTTACAGGGTCTTCGAGAAACCTACAATTCTCTAGAAGTACCTATTGGACCTACTTTGGTTGGAATTGGTATTCTTAAGGAACTTGTTAAATCTGAGGTGGCAGCGGCAGGTATTCAAACTGGTGCTTTCTTAGAAGCACCCTTCGACCATTTAATTAGTGAGTTAGCTGAAAAGGATATTTAATTAATTAATAATTAATAATTAATAATTAATAATTACCAAGCGTAAAAATGGGATTTGGAAACCAAATCCCTACAGTTTTTTTAGAATTCAGTAATCAGTTTAATTGGGTACATCTGAATATTTGCAAAAAAACTTTTTCCCTATTTCCTATTTCCTGTTCCCTATTCCCTGTTCCCTAGAAGCGATAAATTTTTGGCTTTATTCAAAATTGAGATGCACCCGTTTAATTCTTTTGATTTTTTTTAACACTAATGAAGCGGATTGTAACAACTCAAAAAGCTGGTAGCTATTTGCGGAACATTCCGAAACGGAAATTCTAAAAGCTGATAGCTAGTTAATAATTAAAATTTGTGGCTAAACAAAGATTAGATATTTTATTAGTAGAACAAAATTTATGTACTTCTCGACAAAAAGCTCAAGTTTTGATTAGAGCAGGAGAAGTAATGGTAAATCAGCAAGTAATTGATAAACCAGGTACTGAAGTTGAGTATGAGGCGAATATAAAAGTTAAGCAAAAGTCTTTGTATGTTTCTAGGGGAGGTTATAAACTTGCCAAAGCATTAGAATATTTTTCTATCCCTATTTCTGGCAGAATATGTCTTGATGGAGGTATTTCAACAGGTGGGTTTACTGACTGTTTGTTACAAGCAGGGGCTAAATTAGTTTACGGTATTGATGTGGGATATGGGCAAGTTGACTGGGGTTTGCGTAATGACCAAAGAGTTGTTTTGAAAGAGAGAACTAACCTACGTTATTTAACTCCTATAGAATTATATGGTGAGGAGTTAATATTAAATTCTCAAGCACAGGAAAATTCAGAAATATATCCTAATTTAGCAGTAGTTGATGTTTCTTTTATTTCTATAACTAAAGTTTTACCGGCTTTATGGCAATTACTTATTCCACCTCGTGAAACAATATTGTTGGTAAAACCTCAGTTTGAAGTAGGGAAAAAACGAGTAGGTAAAAAAGGTGTGGTACGTTCTTCTACTGACCAAGCTGAAGCAATTTTTCAAGTATGGAATAGCGCTCAGAATTTAGGATGGGGATATTCTGGTTTAACCTGGTCTCCTATACAAGGTCCGGCTGGTAATATAGAATATTTATTATGGTTAAATATAGAAAGTAAACTTTCACTAAACTTGAGAGCGATCGCTCAGATAACAAAATTGGCTCAACAAGAATTTAATCATAGTTCTTCAAGAATTTAGAATATTGTGCTACTATAGTTTATAGGTAATTCAATTAACTCTAATATGTTACGAGTCGTCAAAGTCAGGTTATATCCAAATACACAACAAAAACAGTTTCTAGAGCAAAGCTTTGGCAACTGTCGTTGGTTATGGAATTACTCTTTGAACTTGATGAACGAAACATATAAAAATACTGGTAAAGGATTATCAGCTTATGAAGTTAAAAAACTAATACCTTCTCTTAAGAAAGAACATGAATGGTTAAAGCTAACCTATTCTCAGTGCTTACAACAAGTCTGTTTAAATCTAGGTGTTGCTTTTAACAATTTCTTTGAGAAACGAACTAAATATCCTAGGTTTAAATCAAAACATGGCAAGCAGTCTATTCAATATCCTCAAAATGTTACAGTTCTTAAACAGGGCTTAAAACTGCCAAAGATAGGAGAAGTTAAGGCTATTATTCATAGACCTATTGAGGGTAAAATCAAAACTATTACTGTATCTAAAAATCAATCCCATCAATATTTTGCTTCTGTATTGTTTGAGGATTCTCAAGAAAAACCAGAATTCACAACAGAAGGTAAAGTAGTGGGTGTTGATGTAGGATTAACTCACTTCGCGATTACCAGTGATGGCTTAAAGCACGATAACCCAAAATTCTTAAAACTTCATGAACGAAATTTAAAAAGGAAGCAACAGCAATTATCTAGAAAGGAAAAAGGCTCTAAAAATCGCAACAAAGCCAGAAAGAAAGTGGCGAGAGTTCATCGTAAGATAACTAACTGTCGTGAAGATTTTCTGCACAAACTATCGCGTAGGATAGTAGATGAAAACCAAGTCATAGTAGTTGAAAATCTGGGCGTTGGTGAATTAAGGTATGATTTGAGAAATTCGCGATCGCTAATTAGTCAGAAAAATTATGGAATGTCCAGAATGTCAATCAACTCACATCAATAAAAATGGCCAAAAAAAAGGAAAGCAAAAC
>JAAHGF010000018.1 GCA_010672585.1 Okeania sp. SIO1I7
GGAAGACTACCCGTTTATAGGTGTTCGGTGGAAATGCAGTAATGTATGCAGCCTAGACACACTAACAGACCGAGGACTTGACCTCATTTCTCTTTTCACTTCTGACTATGCAGCCTTCTTTGTTTCTAAATGATTGTCTTTAAAAAGTAAAAAAATAAAGAAAGCTTGTTTCTATTCATTTCATTTAGAGCCAAGCTTTCTTTTTTGCATTACCCAATAATTAAGATTTAAAGCCTCACCTTTCAAGAAAAAATTTTCCAAGGAGAGGTAATTATTAATTATTCATTATTCATTATTTTTTACCTACAAACAGCACGATTGTTAGCATTGAGAACTATTGTACCTTCTACTCCATTAATAATAACTGGGTTGCCTGTGCTAACTCTCAGTAATCGTGGTTTTTTATTCAGACATTCTGTAACCTCTTCTCCCCAAGCTTCTATAGAAGCAGTATACTCCGCTCTGTAACGCAACAGCTCATCTAGAGTAATTCCAGTGGGAATAGGAGGTAGGTTGTTAACAAAAGCATCAGTTATTGGAGAATCAGTTCTGATGCTGTCATCAACATCAACTTCAGTAATAATTGGAAAATCAAATTTTCTGGGTAAAGTTCTGTAAGGAATAGACAAATCTGGTAATGGATAATATACTTCCGATCCAGATTTGTAATCGAAATCAGATGGTATTGCCAAAGCTGGTAAAGGTAAATTTGCTACTACTAAAGCACAAACACTTCCTAATAATGTAGAAAATTTTTTCATTTTTTTCCTAGTTCTAGATCAATTTAATCAGATGTCAACTAACAAGTTAGTTTGCCGAATCTTTAAAGTTTCTAAAGTTTTTGCCCTTGATGCTGTCGATCACCTACATCAATCAACTTCTTTAAATAAAGAGAAGTCAAAAGTAACTGGCGAATAATTCAAACAAGGCAAAATTATCATACTTTACGAAATACTGTAAAACTCAACAGCATATCTTAATAAAGTAAGATATTTGTTATAGCAGAAGGCAGAATAAAAAATCTGGCGTCGTCTGAGTTTTCAGCTTTTGAGATTTTTACCTTTCCTTCAACTACTATAGTTATTCAGCTTTGTACTACTACATGAATTAGATTAATCTAACTACTCTCCGGCTGAAGTTCAAGAGATTCTAATAAGATATGTTTCAAGACTCAGCTTTAGCCAAATTCTTTCACATTTTTATCTTATTAACTGACCACATAGGAAGATAGTCGCCATCTAAGAAACTAGCAATACTTGTATAACTTTCTTAAGTCTCAATCAACTCAATTCCATATTGCTTACTAAGCACTGAAGTTAATATTTTACTGATAATGTAGTCATTTGAGACTCACACAACGTAATATACTTTAATCCTTGTATTTTGATAATATTCTGATAACTACAAGAAAAATGTATAGTATCTATCAGTTGATATCAAAAAAAATTTACTTAATAAGTTGTTATTTTTGAAAAATATAAAATTAAAAAAATACAAAAATGGAATTGTCCACAAGTATGATACCCGTAGCACCTGCGGGATACAAATCTGGATTTGTTGGTATAATAGGGCGGCCTAATGTTGGTAAATCTACTTTAATGAATCAATTGGTAGGGCAAAAAATTGCTATTACTTCCCCAGTTGCTCAAACTACTCGTAATCGTCTGCGTGGTATTTTGACTACAGAAGCAGCGCAGATGATTTTTGTTGATACTCCTGGTATTCATAAACCTCATCACCAATTGGGCAAAGTATTAGTTCAAAATGCTAAAGTAGCAATCCAATCTGTGGATGTAGTGTTGCTGGTAGTGGATGGGTCAGTAATAGCTGGTGGGGGCGATCGATATATTATAGATTTACTCAATAAAATACATACTCCTGTGATTTTAGGTTTGAATAAGTTAGACTTACAACCTCAAGATAATGGGGAAATAGAAGCTAGTTATCATCAATTGATCGCTCCTCACCCTTGGCAAATAGTGAAATTTTCTGCTCTTACAGGGGAAGGAGTAGAAGGACTACAAGATTTGTTGATTGAACATCTTGAAGCTGGACCTTATTATTATCCTCCTGATTTAGTAACTGACCAACCAGAACGTTTTATTATGGGGGAATTGATCCGAGAGCAAATTTTACTGTTGACTCGTGAAGAGGTACCTCATTCAGTAGCGATCGCTATTGATAGAGTAGAAGAGGAAACAACTATTACTCGTATTCTTGCTACTATTCATGTTGAACGTTCATCTCAGAAAGGAATTATTATAGGTAAAAGCGGGAATATGTTAAAAGCTATTGGTAGTGCAGCACGTCAACAAATTCAAAAGTTAATTGCTGGAAAAGTTTATTTGGAATTATTTGTAAAAGTGCAATCTAAATGGCGACAGTCTCGAATTCAATTAGCAGAATTGGGGTATCAAGTTGAGGAATAAAAGAAATTACACGTTATATTATGTCCGGTTGAACAGTTATAAATAAATGACGAAGGAGTCAGGAGTCAGGAGGTAAAAAAGAAGAAGAAAGAGAAAGTTTTTTTATCACTAATTATCCGGACATGATATTACAATCTCAAATAAAAATATATTAGTTTATACCCTAAAGATATAAATAATTGGCGTTGCTGAATTAGGCTATGATTTTTTTAAGGTGAAATAGAATAAATAGTATTAGGCGATCGCCCTCACCTGAATTATTACCAAAATGTAAATCGGAAAATATCCGTCAAAATGGTAAGAATAGGCATTAATTAATGATGTATTTCATTACTTATATCTATATTTATTACCGAATAATTAAGCTTTAAAGCCTCTCCTTTAAAGGAGAAACAAGAAAAAAAATTCCTTTGAGTCAATCCTCTTCTTTTCAAGGATAAGTAATTGTTAATTATTCATTATTAATTATTCATTATTCATTGTTTAAATTGTTCCTGACTGCAAACGAAGCATATAATTTCTTAGATCGGATGCAACTTCACCTGACATTAAATAGCAACCAATTAAATTAGGAAAAGCCATAGCTAAAAGCATCATATCTGTAAAATCTAATGCAGCACCAACACTAACATTAGCACCAATTATTACACCCAAAATATAGATAATTTTAGGTATAATAGCTGTCTGAATGCCAAATAAATAGTTCCAAGAAATTATTCCTTGATAAGCAGTACCAATCATAGTTGAAAAAGCAAATAAGAAAACAGCAAAAGCCAACAGATAAGGGAACCAACTAAAAACTGAAGCAAAAGCATCAGCAGTCATTTTTACTCCATCAATTCCTTCCCGATAATCTTGATAAACTCCTGTAATTACAATTACTAAAGCTGTCATATTACAGATAATAACTGTATCAATAAATGGTTCTAATAAAGCCACTATTCCTTCTCGAATTGGTTCATTAGTTTTAGCCGAAGCATGGGGAATAGATGCAGTACCTAATCCTGCTTCATTAGAATAAGCTGACCGTCTTAACCCTATAGAAAATGTTGTGACAAAACCACCAGCAACTACTGCTGAAGGAGAAAAAGCTTCGGTGAAAATCTTACCAAAAGCTGGCAGAATTTCTGTAAAATTAATACCTAAAATCCACAGACAAGCAACAATATAAATAACTGCCATTGTTGGTACTAAACTACCCGCAACTATACCAATGCGTTTCATCCCACCCAAAATGACGATCGCTACTAATATTGCCACGATCACACCATACACCCAACTTGATAACCCAGGTATAACATTAGAAACGGCTATGTAAGACTGATTAGTCTGGAAAATGCTAGCACCAACTAGGGTAGATAGTCCGCAGAAGAATGCAAATAAAGTGGCCATTCCTTGCCCCATTGCACGTAATCCCATATTAGCCAGACCTTTGGATAAATAGTACATTGGGCCTCCAGCTATAGAACCATCTGAGTTGATTCTTCGGTATTTCAGACCGAGAGTACATTCGGTAAATTTGCTGGTCATACCAAATAATCCACCAATAGTCATCCAAAATACTGCACCAGGTCCCCCTAATTGGATGGCGATCGCTACACCTGCCACATTCCCTATACCCACTGTGCCAGAAATAGCTGTGGCAAGAGCTTGGAAGTGAGTAACTTCTCCTTCATTTTCTGGGGAATCATATTTTCCTCTCACGATATCAATAGCGTGTTTAAAACCTCGAATATTAATAAACCCCATACGAAATGTTAGTAAAATTGCTCCTAAAATTAGCCACAATACAATTAGTGGGAAACCAGCAATATCAAAAAAAATAATTTTTTCTAGGATGGTTACTAACTTTTGAAAAATTCCATCAATAGTACTAAAAATATTAGTATTTTCGACCTTTGTGACAGCTAAGGCAGTAAAATTTACTGTAGTAATAAATCTTATGGACAACAGCATATTTTTGACTAATTTTTGAGGAAAATTTTGTATTTAATTATCTCTAATGAGCAAAATAATAATAGATATCATTAATATATACTCATGGGTTTATTCTTTTTAAACCTACAGTCAGGAACATTGATTAAAAATATATTTTTAACAAATTATTACACAATTTTCAATGAATGCTAGTTTAAACTAAATCTTATAGTTAAGGTTATACAGGGATTTTTCATTAATGGATAATGGATAATGGATAATGGATAATGGATAATGGATAATGGATAATTACCTCTCCCTAAAAGGAAGAGGATTGACCAATAAGGAAAAAAAATATTTTTTTCCCCTTGAAAGGGGGAGGCTAATAAAGCTGAATTGTTTAATTATTTAATTATTTAATTATTAATTCTTCGGTAAATTACCTTTACAGATTTTAAGTTAGAGAAGGAACTCTATTTGTATTCTAGGTTCATTATTAACTATTACTTGTACTGTAAGCATTCAGCCATCAGCTATCAGCTAGCCTCCTATGGTCGGAACTGCGTTATCAGCTATTTATGAGAGTAGGAGGTCAAAGCAATTGAAAAATTGAGAGAGAATTAAAAGTTACTGCCAAGGTACGCTCCTTCAACCTGATTCTGAATTATTCATTATTTGCACTCAGTGCTGACTGCTAAGATCTGTTTGCGCAGCATTCCGCGGGAAATGTTTACCTTGTACTTACAAAGAAAATTTATTCGTTAAAAAACCATGACTGCAGAAAATACACAATCAAAAATTCAAAATAGTAAAATAGCAATTCTTCTACACAATGGCATCCAGGGTCCATCAGGCAAAACTGGCTTGTCACTATTGCGCTACAGTCAAGCAGAAATAGTTGCTGCCATCGATCGCCAATGTGCTGGAAAATCATTACCCGAACTTACTAAAATTCCCCGCGACATACCAATAGTTGCTTCTGTTGCCGAAGCAATCGCTTTTGACCCAGAAGTATTAGTTATAGGTATTGCTCCTTCTGGCGGTGCTTTACCTGATGAATGGTTTGGAGAAATCAAACAAGCAGTTACTTCTGGGTTATCAGTAGTCAACGGTTTGCATAGCTCTCTGGCAAATCATCCAGAAATTCAACCACTATTGCGACCTACGCAATGGATATGGGATGTGCGTCAGGAACCTCAAGGATTAACTATTGCCAGTGGGAAAGCTAGAACACTTTCTTGTCGCCGAGTCTTAACAGTGGGTACTGATATGGCGATCGGTAAAATGTCTACCAGTTTAGAACTTAATGCTACAGCTCAACAGCGAGGTTTCAATTCTAAATTCCTCGCTACAGGTCAAGCAGGTTTAATGATTGCTGGTAATGGTATTGCTTTAGATGCAGTACGAGTTGACTTTGCTGCTGGAGCAGTGGAACAAATGATTATGCAGTTTGGCGATACCCACGACTTACTGATTATTGAAGGCCAAGGTTCTCTATTGCATCCTGGTTCCACTGCTACTCTCCCACTATTGCGCGGTACTCAACCCACGGATTTAATCTTGGTGCATCGTGCTAATCAAACTCATATTCGCAATCATCCCAGTGTTTTGATTCCACCGTTACCTAAAGTAATTGAGTTGTATGAGATGGTGGTCGCTGCTGGTGGCGCTATGCAACCAGTGCGAGTTGTTAGTATTGCTATGAATACTTTTCATTTAGATGAAATGGCTGCGAAAGAAGCGATCGCTCAAATGGAAACAGAAACTGGTTTGCCTTGCACTGACCCTGTGCGTTTTGGTGCGGAGCTATTATTGGATGCAGTTATAGCATGCAACAGGTAACAGAATGTAGCATAAAAACATAAGTCAAAAGTCAAAAATAAAAAGTCAAAAGTCAGAAGAAAATTGTAGTGGTTAATAGGAGTCAAGGATTTAGAAAGTATTTATGCTTAATATTTAACTGAGAATTTGACTCCCGATCAACGTAAGCATTCAGCCATTAGCAGTCAGCTATCAGCAATTAATAATGAATAATTATTTCTAAGGTTGGGGAAGGAGACTTTAGCAGTAACTTTTTATTCTTTTTCAATTACTTTTACCTTTCCCAACATTAATAGCTGATAGCTGATAGCTGACGGCTGTTTGCGCAGCATTCCGCAGGAAATGCTTACCTGACAACTGATAACTGATAACTGAAATTACCACTTCCCCATACCTCCCCAAGCTGCTCCAGAAAAACAGCCAGCAATTGCACCTAAACCAGCCCCAAAAATCGTTGAAAGTATAATAGTAAAATCTTCATCAATTCGCATAATTATCACTAAATCTATCGACCCAAATTGCGGTAAAATACCACCTAAAATCACTCCAATAATTACTCCTAAAAAACAACCCCAAATTCCACCTAAAAAAGCACCTCTTATCCCTGATAATTTATTTGATAAAGGTAAAGTTGGCGCTCCTAAAATTGGTCCTAAAACAGCACCGCCGATAATCCCACCCATTGCCCCTACACCTATTGCCGGAATCATACTACTTATGAATATTGATAATAACTCCAGCCAAGAATTACTATTCTCTTTCATACTTTCCTGAAACACAAAAACACCAGCTAAAATTGCCCCAATAACTGTTCCTAAGAAAGCACCCCAAATAGCACCTAAAAATAAACCACGTCTTCCCCAAACTCTTCCAGGCACAGGCAATGTTAAAGGTGGTTTAAAAGCACTCCAAATACCACCCCAAATAGTACCTAAAAATCCTCCAAATAAAACTGCTTGCCCGAATGACTCCAGACGATTACTAATTCCATATATACTACCACTAATAGCAACTGCAATAAACCCTCCCCAAAATGCTCCAGTTAAACCTAAACTACTACCAGACATTCCCACAGGAATAATATATTGCCAAGCTAATGCGAAAAATCCTCCCCACAATATTCCCACGATCGTACCACCAAAAACTGCAAGGCTGCCTTTAATTATTCCTAATACTAAACCTGCTACTGCTGCTGCACACAATACTCCCCAAAGGCTACCCCAAATAGCATCTTTAGCAATACCAGCAATACCATTTCCACCGCCTGGTAGAGGAATTATTGGTAATGATGGGGGTTTAGTTTTAGTCAGAATAGGTGTTAATAAAGGTTGATATTGACCCATTTTTCTGTTTATAATAATGGGTTTTGGCGGTGCTGGTTTTCGGGGAGTATTAGTAGTTTTTTGCTGCCGCAAAGACAATAATTTTCGTTGTTTCGGTTGAGCTGGTTGTAGATGTTTCTGATTTCGTACTGCTTCCCTTGATGGAAAAGGGTCGCGCCCTTTTAATTTTTTTGTGCGATCGCACCACGGACAAGATTTTAAATGATTACTATACAAATGCTGATGATTTTTTTGACATATTATCAAATTATCCTCTGCTTCTCGTAGAACCTGCAACCAAATTTTAGTGTCTGGGCGCTCCGTAGGATATTTATGCCCTTTTTCAAAACAATCAATAAATAATTGTTGTATGCTGGGATGTAAAATCTTAAAATCTGGGGCAAGTGGGGTTGGGCGATAGGGAACTCGCTTTTTACTGTAGGGAAAATGACCTGCTTGAATTCGAGCTTCAAGACTGGGTGGTTCACCTCTACCTTGATAAACTCCAGCAAAGGGGTGAGTTCCCTCCATCAAAACCTGAAATATTAACACTGCTACCCCAAATAAATCATGTTCTGGTAGGCGATCGATTTCCCGGAAACTTTTACCTTGTAACTCTGGGGGAGTAAATTCTGGTTTTCCTACTGGACAACGATAAATTTCTAGAGTGTAGGGGTCGCGCACTTGAAATGAGTCTGTATCAACTAGGGTTACTAAAGCAGTATCTGTCACTAGCATATTTGACTCATTGATATCGCCGACTGCATATCCACTTTTGTGTAGAGCATTAACTGCTGCGACTAAGTTACGAGCTGTGCGGTGAAGATAACGATAGTTGAAGAGGGGTTTTTGTTCCCGACGGTTTCTAGGATTATAGAATATATGTATCGGTTCTGCTCTAAAAACACGAGGCATGAGAAAACCGATGATTTGCTGTTTACTGTTGATAGTGTGTAGTAGGTCTACAGGCCATGCGATCGCTGAATGTCCGGCTGCTATCGGTGCGTCTGGTGGGTGAGAGAACATCACTGTTAGTTTATCAGCATCTTCATCTGTGGGTTTGTGGTAAATTTTGGCCACTAAGGATGGGTCTTGTAGCACAGGATAGATACGACCTTCTCCACCCCCACCAATCAAGTTTTGGGTGTCTAATGTGACGATTTGTCCACTAAACTGACGTTGCAACTGCATGGGTACTGTTGTTTACCCGAAAAGTATTTTTTCGTCTACAGTATAGCTTGAAATTTTGGCGTTGGTGAATCAACTTAACGAAGTCATAAGTCGGAAGTTGGAAGTCATAAGTCGGAAGTTAACCCACCCCTCGCCCCTCCCCCTCCCAGGAGGGGAAGTAGGGGATTTGAGCAACTCTCCAAAAATATTGCGCCTTAAAAAGCGGGGGTAAAGACAGAAAGTGAAAACTTCTCTAAAGTTCATCAAACTTACTCATTACTATAGCTATCCAACTAAAATGAGTAAGTTTGTTCAGTCATCTATCCATTGAGTCACTATCAGCTACAATTAAGATATGAAGCTAGTTGAACGTCATGTTATTACCAAATCCCATTATTTGTGGTCCGAAATTGACCAGAAGGCTTTCCAGTAATTGCTTTGACGATTACAGATTGAGAATGGTTGGTGGAGTATCAACGCGATCGCGAAACGGAACAGATGTTCTATCGCGTCAGCATTCTACATCCTACGCTAAATTGATTATTTCTTTAAAAATAAGCTTTAAAACAGTAAAAAAATGTGGTAAAAAAGAATTGATAATTACAAACAAAAAAGAATAAAAAGTTAATATATTAGGTTTTTATCAAGACCATATATAACAAAAATTGAGTCCATCTCAAGTCATAACATTACAAATATTATTATGCTTAATAGCTCTATATAAAACCATACAAATATCAAAAATAACCCACTATTTTCAGCTACCAATTAAATCAGAAAGTAAGCGAAAACACATACAAAGGTTTCTGAGTATAAAGGAGTTAAGCCTACCTTTATTCTGGTTTCCTTTAGTTAAAATAATGATCGAAAATTTATTCATTCTTAGCTGAGAATTAGTATTAATTTTAGATAGGACTCAGTGGCAAAATACCAATATATTAATGATTACTGTAGCCTGGAAAAACAGAGCATTACCCATATATTGGAAGATTTTAAATCATAAAGGAGCTAGTAATTTAGCAGAACAACAAGCAGTCATGCGCCCAGTATTTAAACTCCTAAAAAAACACAAACAAAATAGTTCTTATAGGAGAGCGGGAATTCCACAGTATATTCCTATCACATTGGCTGAAAAAATATCAAAAGTATAAGGTGTATTTTGCATTGAGAAAAAAAAGTCAGCCATGATTAAAAGAGGCAAAAAATATTTTCAAATATCAGAATTAAAAGTAAATGTCGGTGAAGCTAAATTATTTTTAAATCAAAAAATTACCAAAATTAAGAAAGTAGGAATGTATCATGTACTGATATACAAAAAACAGAAATATCGTCACAAATATTTTTCAGAAAAATGGTATATTCTCACTAATTTATCATCACCACAAAAAGTTCAAAAAGTTTATAGCCAGAGAATGGGGATAGAAGCAATGTTTAAAGATTATAAGAGTGGTGGTTATAACCTAGAAGCAGAATTGCGCCAATGAAACCAGACTGAACAGTCTAATTTTATTAATAGCTATTTCCTACACGATCAGCTCTTTTAGAGGACAAAAAATTAAAAACCGAGATATTCAAGAATATATATCAAGAACTAATGAATATCGGAGAAAAGAAAGAAGACACAGTAGTTTTTGGTTAAGATTACATAGTTTTTTCGGGACAGTAAGTGATAATTTTATGTGGGAATATGTAGAAAATTTAATGAAGCTAAATCCTCAGAAATCACGATATTATAGAAGGGGAATAAAGGCTATGAATACACTACTTAATATTTAATTATTTCAATGAATAAAAATTAATAAAAGTTGAATTTTTTTCATATTATTTCTCAACTTAGTTGAACTACTGTTCAACTGAGAATGGAGGTGAGTGCCAACGTGACAGAACATCCGTTCCGTTTCGCGAACGCGTTGATACTCCATTAGCCATTCTCAATAAGTTTTCTTTATTGAGTTGAAAAATTATTCAATTTATTTGTTGAAACTATCTCTATGACTGCCTTATTGCTAGCTTGTCACCCCGTGAGATCTTCTACATATTTAGTGGCGAAATCCTGTTTTCGCGTTGAATAAAAAGTCATGCGTAGGGGCAAGTTTCCAGTACAAACGCATCTTGTCAATAAAGAGGGGGTTTAATGCAATAACTCGGGTTTATTTTTCCTTATTGAGAATCAAAAATACAAATATAGTGTTTTTTAGTTCCACTAGACGCTATATATTGAATTAGAAAAATTAGATGCGTTTGCTCTGGGCGAGTTACACACAACACTTGAATTGTATCACAATTTTTTTGAGGATGTAAGGGGAATCCCCCTGGCTGTTTTATTGGAGCTTCACCAGATGAGATTTTTGCTTTGATAGTGTAAGTTTCCCTTCTATATGTATTCAGTGGCGAAATGCTGTTTTGGCGTTGAATAAAAAGTCATGTGTAGGGGCAAGTTACACCCAATGCTTAAATCGTATCACGATTTTTTGGGAGATGCAAGAGGAAATACCTTGCCGTTTTTTTAGAGCTTCACAGAATGAGATTTTTTTCGGGTTTGTGAATATAGCGATCGCAGAGCAAGTGCAGTAGCTACATCCCTTCTACATGAGTAAATATATGGATGTGTTGATGGGGTGAAAATTTTTCGGTGTCGCCACTTCTTTCCGGAGTGCTTCGCCGAATGATAATTTTCTCTGCTTTGATGGTGTGAGTATTCCTTCTATATGTATTCAGTAGCGAAATGCTGTTTTAGCGTTGAATAAAAAGTCATGCGTAGGGGCGAGTTACACCTAATAGTTAAATCATATCACAATTTTTTTGGCGATGCAAGAGGAAAATCCTTGCCGTTTTTTTAGAGCTTCACAGAATGCAGATTAATCATCCCTGTATCCGTGGCCAAATCCTTGTCTAGCAGTTGCTCAAATGTAATGGTAAGTAGTTTAAGGTATAGCGCTACGCATTAAGGTGTTTGACATTTCTAAACCCTGTGAGCGGAGCATTTGAACACCGAAAACCCTTTAACAGTTTACTATTCCCGATTCCCGATTCAAGTAGCGCTATAAAATTGAACAACTTATGTTTTGCCTTGATACTTAATCTAAAAATCATTACCACTAAGCAACGCCAGAATTTAACTTCTGACTTCTGAGTTCTGAGTTCTGACTTCAGTAAAGTTCTAGACATCAAAACTACAGGATTAACTTGCCACTTTGCATAAATCAAGCAATACTGTTAGCCCAATTTTTAGCCCATTCCAAAGTCTGCTTAACCTGCTGCATATCAGCACCTTCACAATAAAGTCGCAAAACAGGTTCAGTACCACTAAACCGAATCAATAACCAACGACCATCAGCCAATCGCAACTTATACCCATCTATAGTCAAACAATCAACCACTTTTTGTCCAGCAACCTCCGTCAAAGGATAATTTTGTAACTGCTCCAACAAACGCGATCGCACCTCCATATTAGGCAAAGGTAAATCTATCCTGTCATAAACAGAACTAAAACCTGTTTTTTCTTGCAGTTGGCCGTAAATTGTACTTAAATCTTCACCAGACATTACCACTGCTTCTAACAAATAGAGTGCTGATAATAAAGCATCCCTTTCCGGAATATGAGTACCATAACCAATACCCCCAGACTCTTCTCCACCCACAAGCACCTTAGTTGACAACATCCGGTCTGCAATATATTTATAGCCAATGGGAGTTTCAAAAATTGGCATATTATATAATTGTGCCACCTTGGGAAATAAATCGGAACCGCTAATAGTCTTTACCACTTCCCCACTAAACCCATGCCTAGTTGTCAGATGTTCTATCAGAATAGGAATTAAAATTTGGGAGCTGAGAAAATTACCCTCACCATCCACAGCAGCAATGCGATCGCTATCTCCATCAAACACTAATCCAATGGATAAACTTCCCTGATTTGCTGCTCGATAACTTTTCATTTCTTTAAAAAGTTTACTCAAATACCGAGGCAAAGGTTCAGGAGCACCACCATCAAACAAGGGATCGCGATTACCATTCACCTCTTGAATTTCTACTCCCAATATTTTTTGCAACCCTCCAGCAGCAGCACCGTGCATTACATCTGCAAAAACTTTTAATTTTCCCTCATTAATAGCAGACTTAATGTTGTTAATATCTACCATTTTTTGTAGAGTTTCACAATAACTCGGCCAAGGATTAAAACTTTCTATTTTGCTCCCCTGAAGCTTATTTTTTTCTACTTCAACTGTTAATAAATCTTCTATTTGTTGTGTAATTTCTGGAGGAACTGACCCACCAAAAGCACCCTTTACTTTTAACCCTAAATATTTTCCTGGATTATGACTAGCAGTGATGACGATTGCCCCAAGAGCTTGTTTTTCAAATGCTGCCCAACTAAAAGCTGGAGTAGGAGCATAAGTTTCTGTTAACAGCACATCAAACCCTGCATTTTGAACAGCTTCAACAGCAACTTGGGCAAATTCTTCAGCCATAAACCTACGGTCGAAGCCAACAATTACTGTTTTACTATTATTCGTAGAACCAGCATAATTTTTCTCTAAAATTCGCGCTGCTATTGGAGCGACTAAAGAAACTCGTTCAAAAGTAAAATCATCAGCTATAACACCGCGCCAGCCATCTGTTCCAAATTTTATTGGTTTAGCCATACTATTAATCTCTTTATATTAGATCTGTGTGTCCAAATTATTTGCTTTTACTCTCAGCTTTTTCCCCTACTTTTCTGTACATAATTATTGTCGAAAAGAAGAGGGAAATAAGAAAAGTTACTTCCTTATTCCCAGAACATTCAGTTACTATCCATTAAAAAGCGTTTCCTGGCGGAATGCCGCAAACAGCAGTTCAGTAATCAGTAGTCAGCTTTGCGCGTTTGTGGAGCATTCTGGAACGGAAAGGAGATGAGCAACTCCTCCTAAAATTAAGCTACAAGCTCGCGTGTCGAGGATGTTTTACCCAAGTTTTTCCTGACGGAATGCTCCGCAAACATATACCTAAGCGCAAATTTTTAGGCTGATAGCTGATAGCTGATAGCTAATAGCTAGCTAAAAGAATGCAGGTTGATGGCGAATTAAACTCAGGTATTCCTCTCTAACTTTCTGGTCTTCTTCAAATAAACCAAGCATGGCACTGGTAACAGTCCAAGACCCAGGCTTTTGTACTCCTCGCATTACCATAGACGTATGAGTAGCTTCTATGACAACTGCAACACCTTTTGGTTCTAAAACTTGTTGAATTGCCTCAGCAATTTGACGGTTGAGCCGCTCCTGAACTTGCAATCTACGAGAATACATTTCCACAATCCGAGCTAGCTTACTAAGACCTACTACTTTTTGATTAGGAATATAAGCTACATGAGCTTTTCCCATAAATGGTAACATATGATGTTCACAAAGACTAAAAAGATTGATATCTCTAACCAAGACCATTTCGTTATGACCTTCGTCAAAAATGGCATTGTTGACAATTTCTTCCAGGGATTGATTATAGCCATTAGTGAGGAATCGCATTGCTTCTGTAACCCTCTTAGGAGTCTTGAGTAATCCTTCTCGTTCAGGATTTTCTCCTACTGATAGTAGCATTGTCCGTACTGCCTCCATCATTGCTTCATTGGTCTCTTCAGCAGGAGGTTGTTGCCTTATCAGTTGACCATTAGATGAGGAGCTGCGGTCAGGTCGATGAGAAATACTATTTGTAGCTGCATCAGAAGTCTTGGCACCATTGGCGCTAATTGTGTTATTGGAAGCGTTGGAAAAAGTTTGAGTCATAATAGATCCGGATCAGATTTAAAAAAAAGCAAGTTGTATATTGACCTAACTTTTGCTAGGCCATTTAGATTAGAACGCAGCTCTATGTTCATTGACGGTAATCAGTTTTAGTTATTAATTAGCATTGACATACTCCCGACGCTACACTTGCGTGACAGCATGGGATTCCTTAACATCACTGTTAGGGGCTTTCTGTTTCATAGCACCCGCCTTCCGGGATTTACTCCTTTCAGGTCTTACAGTCGCTCCACAGACTGACACTGCCTGCCCGGCAGCCAAAATATTTATACTTGCATTGATATCACGATCATGGCGAGCTGCACACTCTGGACAATCCCACTCTCTAATATTTAGAGGTAATTTATCCACTATATGACCACAATTAGAACAACGTTTAGAACTGGGAAAATACCTGTCAATCTTGATTAATTCCCGTCCATACCACTCAGCCTTATAATCTAATTGCCTGACTATTTCTCCCCAATTAGGATCACTACCCACCCCTCTTGCTCCCCTCCCGGGAGGGGATGGGGGTGGGTTATGGTTTTTGAGCATATTTTTTAGTGCCAAATCCTCAACCACAATAGTTTGATTTTCTCTAATCAGTTGAGTAGTTAGCTTATGGATGTAATCAAGTCTTGAATCTTTAATTTTGCCGTGAATTTTTGCTACTTTAAGTCTGGCTTTCTGATAGTTATTAGAACCTTTTGTTTTACGAGAAAGTGACTTTTGGGCTAACCTCAATTTTTTGTGTAATTTGTTGAGATTCTTAGGATTAGCTACCTTTTCTCCATCACTGGTAGTAACTAAGCTGGTAATTCCTAAGTTAATACCTATTTGTTTATTGACTTGCTTCAGTTTTAAATCTCTAGTGTCATTAACTCTCAAGGATATAGACCATCTACCAGATGGGCCAAGCTTAACTGTAATTGTGCTTGGTACGCAGTTTTTTGGTATTTGCCTACTCCATCTAATGGGTAAGGGTTCAGTACATTTAGCTAGATATACTTGACCATCCTTCCACTTAAAAGCAGACTTTGTGAACTCAGCACTACCGCCATTACGTTTTTTCTTGAAGTTAGGATATTTGGCACGCCCACTAAAAAAGTTAGTAAAAGCAGTTTGTAAATGCCTCAAACTTTGCTGTAATGGTACACTACTTACTTGACTGAGGAAATCTAAATCTTCCTGTTTTTTCCAACAAGTAAGCATAGCTGAAGTTTGTTTGTAGCTTACTCTTTCCTTATGTTCATACCATGCAGTAGTTCTCGCAGCTAAAGCTTTGTTGTAGATTAAACGCACACAACCCAATGTCCTCCGCAACAGATTCTCCTGTTCTGGAGTTGGGTATAACCTAAATTTGTACGCTTTTTCAACCATCTACTGTTTGCTTTTCGACTTATTTATTTTAACAGATTATGTGTGAAACCGCTCTTATTGATTAGCATTCCCATACGACACCAAGCTAGGCTATAGTGCGGGTCTTCTGCTAATATTTTGATAAAATCTTTGAGAGTTATGAGAGCAATTTCTCCCTAGTTAGGGTATAGATAAAAAACTACTGAGGTTATTTTAATAACCGTTTACTTTATCTTAAATTAGGGTTTACACTATAACTTAATTTCTAGTATAACCTAAAATTAATTTATTAAAAGCATACTAAATTCTCATCACTTCATTACAGTACATTTCATTGTGTAGATAATTTTTTTGAGTACTCCCTGAGTAGAAATAATCAGTCACTAATAAATCGTCTTTCTTATTCATCTTGTGGATTTAATCAAAAAAATTAACTGGATACTAAAGATAAGAGAATCATCCATCTAAAAATCAAGCTTTTATTCATAACAATTGATTTGATTAATGGGGTAATGATTTGTGACTCTTGACTTCCACGAAGCGGTTGACCAGAAGACAAAATCTATTTCACTTATTAAGTTTCCAAAAATACTCCTATGGAACGGAACTTTTGATAACGTTGTTTTCGGCGTTCCTGACTGCTTATCCTAGTTAATTCTTCTATATTGCTGATTATGGCCTTTTTTAGATTTTCTGCTGCCTGTAATGGGTTAGCGTGAGCGCCACCATTTGGTTCTGGGATGACACGATCAATAATTCCGATATTTTTTAAATCCCAGGAGGTTATTTTCAAAGCATCTGCTGCTTGAGAAGCTTTAGCTGCATCTTTCCAGAGAATTGCTGCACAAGCTTCAGGACTAGCAACTGTATATACAGAATGTTCTAACATTAGTAAGCGATCGCCCACTCCAATTCCTAATGCCCCACCTGAACCACCTTCTCCAATCACTGTACAAATTATTGGTACATCCAGATGAAACATTGCTCGTAGGTTGTAGGCTATCGCTTCTCCTTGTCCCAATTTTTCTGCTTCTATGCCTGGCCATGCACCAGGAGTATCGATAAATGTCAAGATTGGCATTCCAAAGTTATTGCCATGTTCCATCAATCTGATTGCTTTGCGATACCCTCCTGCTGAGGCCATACCGAAATTACGAGCTACATTATCTTTCGTATCTCGTCCTTTTTGATGACCAATAATTATAACTGGCTGTCCATCCATCCTGGCCAAGCCCCCTACTATTGCTGGATCGTCACTACCACCGCGATCGCCATGTAACTCAATCCACTCATCACAAATAGCTTGGATATAATCCAGAGTGCTTGGTCGCCTTGGATGGCGAGCTAACTGTAATCTCTGTACGGGAGAAAGACCATTAAAGATTTCTTGACGTAGTTGAGTTGCTTTTGCTTCTAGTTGGCTAATTTGCTCAGAGACATCTACACTACTACAGTCTTTAGCTAGTTCACGAATCTGATTTATACGGTTTTCTAATTCTGCTAGAGGTTTTTCAAAATCTAGGAGAATTTTACGTTCTGATTTGGGCACACCTAGTTTTTATTTTAAGTTCCACATTAACATTGTTAAGTTTACCACAGTTCATCAGTTTTTTGATTAACCTGACCAGGCAAGAATTCCCCTTCTATAAGGTGGGGATGAATTGCCTGTATATGTGACGTAGTCACTCAACTGTAGACAATTATCAAAGTGTAACATTAGGTTGACATTCATTTGCACAAAAGTCTATATTGATAGTGGTCGTTGACCCACCCGACTGTATGGAACAGACAGGCTGATTCCGAAGTAGAGGTAACGCTCTTGCCGCAGTAACATCAGAGATCGGGGAATCAGGAAAACCGCTGGATCTAGGAGTTCATGTTGACCTGCCCGTAAAATCGGAAAACCCTTCAAGCAAAAGTAATCAAACGGTCTGCGGGAGGCGGACTGCTGCCTGGTGACGCTGAGTAAGACCAAGCTAAACTCATGTTTAGGGAGGCATCGGTGGATGAAACGGGAAACCTCGAAGACGAATAAAACCGTCCTTGCTCGAAGATTGGAGAAGGGTTATGAGGCCTCAACTTCATCCGGAGGCAAGTTGGGGTACTTCACCGTAGTAAAGCTATCCATAGAGGGGTATCTACAATTCCATCTTGCTGTTGTCGATATTTCCTTTGAGCCATCTTAACAGCAGTTTGAGTTTGAAGGCCAAATATTCCATCTATTTTTCCCTTTAAAAATCCTTTGGCCTTAAGGCGTTGTTGTAACCCTCTGACTGCATTACCTCTCATGCCAATTTTGAGAGTTGGTAAATCAATACTACTAGAGATTTCTACTTCTGAATTAATTGTGCCTGGGGACTGATTAGTTGTAGTAGTCGCAGAAGTTTGATTTTTGGCACACTCACAACTTGAATCTGTATCTTTTAGTGTAGTTTCAGTCACATTGTTAGATGTTGGGGTAGCAGGTAATAAACGATTCCAAGTATTTTGGTCAACAATTCCATTTGGGATTAACCCTACATCTTCTTGAAATTTAACAACTGCTGCTGCAGTGCTGTCTGAATATATTCCATTGACTTTCCCAAGATAATATCCCATTAATTTCAAAACTCCTTGTAGTTGGGATACTTCTTCTCCTTGACTACCTGTTTTGAGTATTGGTCGATTAATAGAAATGGGTACAGAATTAATTTCTAAAGGTATTTGTGCCCACATAGTAGTTAGCCTACTTAAATTGATTATTAATAGGCTGAAAAAACTTAAGCAAAATACCCAAGTTGAATTTTTTCCAATTTTGACTGCTATGTTTATTAAGTCTTTTAATCTTAACATTACACCTATTTGATATTATCTATCATCTTAATCTAACCAGAACTTACAATTTTTTTAGTTGTAAACACTAAATTATAGTATGGCACTATAGTTTTTACTGAGTTGATCAGGAGTTTTTGTTTTGTACTGATGAGCATCTATTCAATAGTTTTAGTGAATGTTTAATTGACGCAATAAAATTGGAATCAATTTTACTAATATCATTTTCAAAAAATATTGCTACATTGGCTATTCAAGGTGTTAGGTGTTAGGTGTTAGGTGGTAGGTATAATACATAAAAAGCGAAGATTTTTCAATTCCGTTAAGCATCTATATTTTACTGTAACAATCTTTCTTGAATTTGGTCTAAAATAGTTGTATAAAATACCTAATATAAATCTCTGAACAAAGATATAATTTTCTGCATGAAGTAGGAAATAAGGAAACTAAAACAGGAAAAAAAAGATACAACACTTTGCAGAACTATTAGGTACAATGCTCAAAGCAATCAACAAATATAAATAAAAATAAAACTTTATTATTTACTCAATACTGTTACTGTACAAATTAGTCGTGCAAAGGACTTTATTTTTAGGAATAAAGTATGAAAAAATAACTGTTAACTGATAACTACATTAACATACAGCATACTGTAAGTATCTGGCTATTGTTTTACTTCGGAAATATGAATTATAAATTTTTTGTAAAAGTAAATATTCTTTCAAAACAAAGATTTATTTTTTAAGAAAATTAAATCCACAAAATTACAATCTAATCAAGAGCTTGAATTTTATCTTAAATAACAGACTTTTTTTAACTAGCTATCAGCTATTAGCTATCAGCCTCAAAATTTGTGCATAGATAATGGTATCTGGCAAGCGGAGCATTCCGGAACGTCCAAGCTTGGGTAAAATATCCCCGACACGTGAGCTTGTCGTTTAATTTTAGGAGGGGTTGCGCATCCCCTTTCCGTACCGAAACGCTTTTTAACTACTATTATATAAATTTTTACTCTCAATCTTCTTGTGATCCAACAATTGAAATATAGGGTTCAATGAAATACTTACTAGCAACTTCTTGTGCCTCAACAGTAGTTACCATTGTCAGATTTTCTTGAAATTTGGCGTCAAATTCCATACCCAAACCTAAAATTTCATACCATCCTAAAATTTGAGCAATTTGTGAGTTTGTTTGTTTACCCAAAGCATATTGACCTAATAATTTGTTTTTGGAGACTTGTAACTCTTCTGAGCTAAGTTGGTTATTCACTAAGCGCTCTACTTCTTCTCTTAATCCTGCTTTAGCGATCGCTGTATTTTCTGTAGCAGTTCCTATATAAACTGTAAAGTTGGAGGTATCTATACGGGTAGGATAAAAGGCAGATACGTCATAAGCTAAACCTCGTTTTTCTCTCAGTTCAACAAATAAGCGACTGGATAAACCATTGCCCAAATAAGTATTAATTAATTTGAGAGGAGCATAGTCAGAATTATTAACATTTGCTGCTAAATAACCAAGCATAATAATTGATTGTTGAGTTTCTTGGTATGTTGTTGCTTTTGATGGTTGGGGAGTTAGAGTTGGCAAGTTTAAAGTTACTGGGGGTGTTTCTGGTTGTTGCCAATCTCCTAATATTTGTTCAGCTAAATTAATTGCTTTGGCGTTAGTAATATTGCCTACTATGGATATGATTATATTATCTGGACGGAAGTGAGTTTGATGAAATTCTTGAAGATTGGCGTGGGTAATTTGAGAAACTGTTTTTTCTGTACCTAAAGTTGATAAAGCATAAGGATGATTTTGATACATCATTTCTCGTAATTGAGAGAATGCTACGGTAAAAGGTTGTTCTAGTTGAGAGCGAATACTTTGAATAGTAATTCGTTTTTCTAGTTCAATTTCTGTTTCTGGAAATGATGGATATCTGATTATTTCTCCTGATAATTGAAATATATCTGCAAAATCTGTAGATACTGTTTTTATGCTCAGTAAGAAATAATCTGTGGTTGTATCTGTACCTAGTCTTGCTCCTACTGATTCAACTTTATGGGCGATATCTAGAGAGGATAATTTATCTGTCCCTTTGGTTAATACTGCTGCTAATAAGTGAGAGATTCCTGCCTGTTCTCTGGGTTCATAACGACTACCTATTCGTAAGAATATTTTGGCTGAGACAATATCCGCTGTCTTATTTTCTGTTGTGATGACAACTATGCCATTATTTAGGACTTTTCGCTCTATATTTTTTTTAATCATTAATTTTTTAATTTTCAATATTTAGAAATCTTATTTGAATTGTGAGATATTGTAGATTTTTAGGGAATAGGAAATAGGAAACACAGAAGCAATAAAATTCTCACATCTGATTCAGTGATTGCTATTAGTTAGTAGTCAAGAGTTAGGTAAGAGCTGAAGACCCCATTAATTTTTTTTTGTATTTTTACTATTAGACATCTCCAGTAATAGAAAATAAAATCAATTATCGCATATAAATGCTCGATTCTTTCCTCCTACTCCTTACTCTCTCTTTTCTGGAGATGTTTATTGAGTTACACTTTGATTTGTCTGTAGCTTTTTGGCTACTCCTTGTCTATTCAAAATACACTGTTTATTTTACAAAAATACTTATTTTTTGAAACTGGTATATTGAACAAGAACTTACAGAAATTTTTGGGCATTGTTAATTTTAAGTATCATAGCTAATTTCACAAAGAGTTGGTAACTTATGAAGTCAAATAATAAGCTTAAACTACTTTAGAGTAGAGGTTTTAAGTACTGAAAATATCACTTTTGACTGTCTTGTGTGTGTCTTACATTCTGAGGGGACTTCAGAATTACACATTCGCTTTTGATTTTTGACTTTAGTGAAACGGTATGACTAGCATTAGAATCTAATTACCTTTCTTCATTGAAGAAAACTTCTTTCTATCTACTGACTCCCGACTCCCAACTATCGACTTTTATTAAAACTATGTCTCAATTATTAATTAATCAATACTATAGCGAAGTTGAACGTATTATTCAATATGGCGGTTCTCGGAATGAAAGTTCTATTCGGTTTGCCTTTCAATATCTCTTAAATGAATATTGCAAAACTAGAGATTTTCGATTAATTCCGGAACTGGATTATAAAACTAAAACTGGTCAAAAGGTTACTCCTGATGGAACGGTTAAGGATGCTTTGCGCCTGGATTGGGGTTTTTGGGAAAGTAAGGATGAATATGATGTTTTAGATGAGGAAATTGAGAAAAAATTAGCGAAAGGTTATCCTGACGATAATATTTTATTTGAGGATTCGCAGACGGCAGTTTTAATTCAAGCAGGTCAAGAAACTTCTAGAGTTTCAATGGGAAATGCTGAAGCTTTGGATGGAATTATTAATGCTTTTATTAATTATGTTCGTCCGGAAGTTAAGGATTTTCGCGAGGCTATTACTACTTTTCAGGCAGACTTACCTACTATTTTAAAAAGTTTACGAGTTTTAATTGCTAAACAGTCGAAGAATAATCAAAGGTTTTGTTTGGCTAGGGATAAATTTTTGACTATTTGTCGAGAGTCGATTAATCCTGAAGTTAGTTTGTTTGATGTGCAGGAAATGATTATTCAACACATCTTGACTGAGGATATTTTTCTGAATATTTTTAATGAGTCTCAGTTTCACCGGGAGAATAATATTGCGAGGGAGTTGGAGGAAGTTTTAAATACTTTTTTTGTTGGCAGTATCCGACGTAATACTTTGAGTTCTATCGAGCGTTATTATGGAGTAATTAAAAGAAAGGCTGCGAGTATTTATAATCACCATGAAAAGCAGGAATTTTTGAAGGTGGTTTATGAGAATTTTTATAAGTCTTATAATCCTCTGGGGGCTGATAGATTGGGGATTGTTTATACTCCTAGTGAAATTGTGAAGTTTATGATTGAAAGTGTTGATTATTTGGTGGATAAACATTTTGGCAAATTATTAGCTGACTCTGGGGTAAAAATTCTTGATCCGGCGACTGGAACTGGTACTTTTGTGACGGAGTTGATTGAATATTTGCCGAAGAAGAAGTTGAAGCATAAGTATCAGAATGAGATTTTTTGTAATGAGGTAGCAATTTTGCCTTATTACATTGCAAATTTGAATATTGAATATACTTATCAGCAGAAAATGGGGAGTTATGAAGAGTTTAATAATATTTGTTTTGTCGATACTTTAGACCACAGTTCCTTTGAGTATAAGCAGTTAGATTTATTTGCGATGACCGTGGAAAATACTGAGAGGATTAAACGGCAAAATGATTGTGAGATTTCTGTGATTATTGGCAACCCTCCTTATAATGCAAATCAAGCTAATGAAAATGATAATAATAAGAATCGCGCGTATCCTGAAATTGATAAACGAATTAAAGATACTTATGTTAAAGAAAGTAGAGCACAAAAGACAAAAGTTTATGATCCGTACTCTCGTTTTTTTAGGTGGGCAACAGATAGGTTGAGTCAAAATGGGGCTTTAGCTTTTATTACTAATTCATCTTTTATAAATGCTAAAACATTTGATGGATTTAGAAAGTTAGTTGCTCAAGAGTTTAGTAATATTTATCTCATTGATTTGGGTGGAGATGTGAGAAAAAATCCTAAGTTATCAGGAACAACACACAATATTTTTGGTATTCAAACGGGTGTTGCTATAAGTTTTATGGTGAAGAAAGATAATCATACAAATACACCTTGCAAAATATTTTATGTTTGTCGTCCAGAGTTTGAAACTGCGAAAGATAAATTAAAGTTTTTAGCAGCAACTAAATTGAGTGAGATTGATTTTGAACATAGTCAACCAGACAAAAATAATAACTGGATAAATTTAACCGATAATAATTTTGAAGATTTGATACCTGTGGCGGTTCGACAATTAAAAAAATCTCAAAAATATGATGAGTTAAAATCAATTTTCCAAGTATCTTCTAATGGCATATCAACAAATAGGGATGAATGGGTTTATGATTTTGATTTGAGTAACCTGGCAGCTAAGGCTAAATTTTTTATAGAGGAATATAACTCTGAAGTAAACCGATGGATTGAGTACAAAAAACTTAATTCCTATAAAGACATCCGAAAAGAATCTAATCCAGTAGTAGATAAGTTTCTCGAAGAAAGAAATTTAATCAAGTGGAGCAGCAGGATTAAAAGAGATAAGTTAAGAAAGGAAAAATTAGGGCAGTTTAAAAGTTCAAAAATAATCAAAGCGTCTTATCGTCCCTATAGTCTTCAATATCTTTATTTAGATTATATACCTATAGATTTACCAGGCCAGCAGCTCAATTTTTTTCCAGATGAAAGTTTGGAAAACCATACAGATTACAAAAATACAAATATTGTCATATCTTTCTCTGGTTTGTCTTTGAGTAGACCTTTTCATTGCTTATGTAGCAACTCAATAATTGATTTACATTTTACAGGTGACTCTCAATGTCTCCCACTTTATTACTACGATGAAAATGGAAACCGCCAAGAAAATATTACTGACTGGGGACTGGAAAAATTCCAAACTCATTACAACAATAAAAAAATCAAAAAACTAGACATTTTCCACTACACCTACGCCGTTTTACACCACCCCATCTACCGACAAAAATACGAACAAAACCTCAAACGAGAATTTCCCCGTCTCCCCTTCTATGAAAATTTTACACAGTGGGTAAAATGGGGCAAAAAATTAATCGACTTACACATCAACTATGAAACTATTAAACCTTACCCATTAACTCGTATCGACTTACCAACCACAGACAACCAACCGACTCCAAAACCAAAACTTAAAGCAGACAAAACCAAAGACAAAATATTAATAGATACCCTCACCACATTAGAAAAAATTCCCAAAATTGCCTGGGAATATCGCCTCGGAAACCGCAGTGCTTTGGAATGGGTATTAGACCAATACAAAGAAAAGAAACCTAGAGACAAAACCATCTCTGAAAAATTTAATACCTATAGTTTTGCCGACTATAAAGAAACAGTCATTGACCTACTACAAAAAGTTTGTGCTGTTAGTGTCGAAACAATGAAAATTATTCAGGCGATGGAAACGTAGGGGTTTGGTCTCCAAACCCTTCTCTAAATTTCTCCAACTCCAAACCCTTCTCCAAATTTCTCCTAGAAACCAGAAATTACTAGCAAAAACTCTTATTGCCTTATTCGCAACACAGAAAAATCAGAAATAAAAATTTGATTCAATTCACCACGAGAGTTTGTTTCTCTGAGCAAAAATTCTTATTGCGTATAGCGCAACAGAAAAAATCAGAAATAAAAATTTGATTCAATTCACCACGAGAGTTTGTTTCTCTGAGCAAAAATTCCTATTGCGACATACGCAACAGAAAAATCAGAAATAAAAATTTGATTCAATTCACCACAAGAGTTTGTTTTTCTGAGCAAAAATTTCTATTGCGACATACGCAACAGAAGTAAATCAGAAATGGAAATTTGATTCAATTTATTCAACAAAATTTCCCTAGTAAAAGCGATCGCTCATCTTCAGGAATTTTGTTAGAAGGAGTACCAGAAACATCTTGTGGAGCTTTCAGTAAATACTTATTTTTCCCTCCATCACTTCTCAGTGCAAAACCACCCACCTCTTCATTCTGTGAAGATCCTAAAAAAACGTGCCTCAAAGTATTTTCAGTTCCATCCCCACAATTTTTGTGATATCATAATAACTATAAGGAGTCGTTCGCCCCTACGCATGACTTTTTATTCAACTAAAATTTCCTACTAAAAGGCGATCGCTCATCTTGAGGAATTTTCCTAGAAGGAGCTGATTGCTAGTATCAATATCTATGGGAATTTCCGGCAATAACTGAAAAAAAAGGGGATTTTTTTGGCTAAGTCAAAAAAATAGTTGACAATATGCTTGGAGGTGATTTGATTGTACGCCAAAAAATTTGAATTAAAACTCAATAACCAAGAGCGATCGTTTATGGCTCAATGTGCTGGTTATGCCCGTTTCGTTTACAACTATGGCCTCAATATGGTTAATGGAACTTCTGCCATGACCAAAGTTAACAAACGTGGTCAGAAAGTTAGCTTGAGTTACACATTACGCATTTTAGAAGCTAAAAAAGTCTTTACTAACTATGTCAAAAAGCAACCAGAATATGCCTGGACAAATAATTATTCGTCTCGCATTTACCAAAGTGCTTTTCAACATCTAGGTGAAGCATTTAAACGGTATAAAGAAGGAATCAGTAAATATCCTAAGTTGAAAAGGAAAAAAGACAGACAATCTTTTACTGTTTATGACGGTAATGGAAAAGTTACAGTTAACCCTGGTAAGAAAATTAAAATACCAACATTAGGAACTTTTCGATTATGGGAATCAATACCTTACTCCACAGCAAGTCAGACTTTTACTATTAGTAGAACAGGGGAAAAATGGTTTGTTAGTTTTAGTATTGAAGCGTCTTTGTTGCCAGTTCATCCCCTATTAGATGAGCGACAATACGAAACTTTTGGTATAGATGTTGGGGTCAAACAATTTGCCAGTATAGCAAACCAAAAAAAGAGAGAAAATGAAGTTATAAGTCTCCCAGACTCTATTAAACTAGAACAATTAAAAATTGCTAAGTTTCAATGGCGCAACCGCAATAAACAACTAGGAGATAAAGATAAACCACCTTCAAAAAATGCGATTAAATACTACAAAAAACTCGCTAACTATCATAGTCGCGTGAAGAACGTGCGCAGAGATTTCATAGAGAAAGCTACTACAAAATTAGTGAGTCAAATTAAGCACGTCTGCTTAGAGAGTTTAAATGTTTTTGGGATGATGAAAAATGGTAAGTTGGCAGCGTCTATAGCCCGCCAAGGATTTTATCAATTTAGGGAACGATTGACAACCAAAATCGTTGCTTCTGGTGGAACTATAGTGCTAGCTGACCAGTGGTTTCCATCTTCTAAAACTTGTCATAGTTGCGGTAAAATTCATCAAGAATTAAAGTTAAAAGACCGTACTTTTAACTGTCCTCACTGTGGAATGAGAATAGACCGGGACTTGAATGCGGCAATGGTGTTATCTCAGTATGGGGAAGTTAATCAAAAAAATAGGGTAGGCTGTACCCGAATTTACGCTTGTGAACTGGACGAGGGCGGCCTCCCAGGTTGAAGCAAGAAGCAAACATCTAAGACTTGCATTACCAGGTTTTACCGAGTTTTGCCGGAATTGTATAGGTATTGTACAGCAGTACCAGTTATTATCTCAATTTTTAACCTTTAACTTTTAACTTCCCTTCCCCATCAATTTCTAAAATTGTCTTCGGAAAATCTTTTTTTGTAAGCTGCCTAATTAACTTAATACTCCGACCATACTTATCAGGATAAGGAATACCCTTACTATTCAAATGAACAGGCAAAATTTTACCCGAAACAAAATCCCCTCTAGGATTAATATCTACTTCTAATACCAAAGAATATCCCAACTGAGCCTTACTAGACAAAGTGCGATATCCCATAAAATTACCAAGAGAATAAGCAATTAACTTCCCTTGATAAACCTCCATTGCTCTAGGCACATGAGGACCATGAGCCAAAATTAAATCTGCACCTTCATCTATTAATGTATGGGAAAATAAAATTTTATTACCTCGATTTTCACCAAAAAAATATTCAGTCTTATTCTTAATTCTTAACGCCCTAGTTCCCTCTGCACCTGCATGAACAGAAATAACAATAATATCTGCATTTTCATCTGCTTCTCGGACAAGTTTTTTTGCAGATTCCAAGTCAAGCATAGAATTATGATAACTATAATTACTAAAAGCAATAAACGCTATATTAATCCCTTTAACTTGACGATAAACAATTCCTTCTTTTCCCTTTTTCCCGACAGCTTGCATACCAGCATTTTGAATATTAGCAATTGTATCTTCAAATCCTTGCTTTAAAAAATCGAAAGAATGATTATTCGCCACACTCAAAACATCAAAGCCAGCATCTTTCAACAAATATCTATAATTCGGTGGTGTTCTAAAAGCAAATACCCTACCACTCCCCATTTTTTTGCCACTTCTCGGATAACTCGTTAAGGTACTTTCAAAATTTCCAAAAACAATATCTGCATCCTGTAATAGAGGTTTTACTGATGCAAATAACTCTTGTTTTTTCGGGTGTAACTTATTCTTAGGATAATTAGTACCGGGAATAATATCCCCCACTGCTTTAATAGTAATTCTAGTATCAGGATTAATTGGAGATTTAATAGATGATAAAACAAACTCTGAAACCTCTGATAAATTAAGTTGATTTTGAGTTTGTACAATTTGAGGAGTATCTACTGTTGATACTGCCGACTGGCTAACTTCTACTGTTGAAGAGCTTGACTGAAGTTTTTGTTGCGGTAGAGAAATATTTGAAATAATTTCAGGTAGCTTGTAATTATTAGAATTGAAAACTAAATTTGATACAGGAATTAATGCTATACCAATAGTACTTACTAATAGCCAAAGAGCTTGATTTTTCTGAGGTAAAAATTGCCAAGAAGTATCAGAGGAAGAAAAGATTTTTTTTTTCCTAGAGCGACTATTTATTTTTCTCACAGATCCCTTGAGATTAACTGGAGAAAAATCTACATTTTTCTCCTCACTTTTACCGAACTCTGAGTTAGTCTTAACTATTTCTGGAGCATTTAATTCTACCTGTTGAAATAGGGAAGGTAGAGTAGGTTCAAGAGATTTTTGGGAAGAATTTGTATTTTCTGACTGCCACCAAATTGTCCCTACTCCGGCTGGATGATATATACTAGGTCTGTATAATTCTATAACTTCTGTCCACTCAGGGATGGTGTGACCTAATCTTCGCCCGTAAATATTGACAAAATCAATCGATGATGCGTTGAGGCGCTGCATTCCTTGATGAACTACTCTAATACAAGCTTGGCGATCTGGAAGTTGAGAGCTTTCCAGTAAAAGATGCAGATTATTTTTCTGAATACTAACCCTAGCTTTAACTCCGATAGTTGTTAATGCTTGATTTATGAGAAAAGCGATCGCTTGAGGGTCTCCTTGTTTTGCTCGTGTTAAAATTTCCTGTTGACTCAAAATTATTTGTCCTCACACCAAAAATATCAGCTAAATTCAATCATATTACTACTTATCAGAATAAATTTTGACTGATAATCCCTTAGATGTTAAGCTGTTTTGCATTTAAACCATATATCCAATTTTTATAAAAGGGAACACCGAATCAGGAAATATAGAATCTAAATGATTCTTAGCTTACTAAAATTTATAGTCGATAGAGATTAGCCAAATGATTATTTCTGAGAATGATAAATTCATCTTTATCCATATTCCTAAAAATGGAGGAACTAGCGTAGCACTATCTCTAGAAGAACGTCTGAAGTATAACGACATTGTTATAGGTGGAACTAAATATGGTGATAAATTACTGGGACTTACACAAAATAAAGGCAGAAAATAGGCTCAAATAAATATAGATGGGCAGAGGCTTTTACGTCGAAAATGCATAAACCCTGAGTTACCAAGGGTTATAGCCATTTTTAAGGCTTTGACGTAATTCCCAACTCTTGACTGACTTTGACGCATTTTTCCTACCAAAAAATGTCTAAGTACCATTACTACAGATATATCAAAAACAATTTGGGGTGAGTAAACATTCCTTAGACATAGAAATCCAAGATTTAGTCGGACAGGAAAAGTGGGAGCAATTTTTCAAATTTGGTATTGTCAGAAATCCTTATCGCAGAATTGTTTCTATCTATACCTATAACGAAAAAAAATTATCTAGCTTTTTTGGCACAGGAATTTTGCACCATTCAGGCAAACAAACATTAGCTGATATTCATTCCTCGGCGCATTAAATCTCAAATTAAATATTTTGGTGCTCAAGTTAATGTCAAATACTTTCAAAATACTCTCTGGGTACTGAAATGGCCTACAATAAAAGCTTATTTAGATACTGCCAACTTTTCTGAGTTTATTCGCCACCCTATTCTTGTCAACAGTAATCCCTTTCGCAGTCAATGGACATGGCTATCAGACCGCGATCGCCAGAACCTTATAGTTGATCGGGTCATTAAGTTAGAAGAAATTGAGTCTGAATGGCCGAAATTATGCCAAGATTTAGGAATAAGTTGTAAACTAAAATTTGAAAATAAATCGGCTTCTAGAAATGTTGAGTTGACCCCTGAAGACCGTAGCTATATATATTCGCAATTTAAAATAGACTTCGACAAGTTTGGATACCTGCCTTAGGTCACTACATTCGACTTCTTTTTCCATACATAGCTCGACAAAATGTTAAATTAATTTTGCATTAAGTACTTAACTGCAAGCTCTCAGGAGATGAAAATTATGGAAAGTAGATTATTGGTAACCGGGGGTGCTGGATTTATTGGTTCTAACTTTGTCCACTATTGGTGTGAAACCTATCCGAATCATCGAGTAGTTGTATTGGATGCTCTGACTTACGCTGGTAACAAGAAAACTTTAGCTGATTTACTAGAGTTGCCAAATTTCCGTTTTGTCCAGGGAGATATTTGCGATCGCTCATTAGTAGATAGGTTACTCCAGGAAGAGGATATAGATACAGTAGCCCACTTTGCAGCAGAATCTCATGTGGATCGGTCTATTCTTGGCCCCGCAGCTTTTGTGCAAACTAATGTTGTGGGTACTTTTACCTTGTTAGAGGCGTTCAGAAGTCATTATCCCACTGTTGCTCAAAATCCAGATCGTAGGTGTATATTTCTCCATGTTTCGACTGATGAAGTCTACGGTAGCTTAAGCTCAGAAAATTCTGCCTTTACAGAAACCACACCTTATGCGCCAAATAGTCCCTATTCTGCATCGAAAGCAGGAAGTGACCATCTGGCTAGAGCTTATTATCATACTTATGGTATCCCGACAGTTATTACTAATTGTTCTAATAACTACGGACCGTATCATTTTCCTGAGAAGTTAATTCCTCTGATGTGCATCAATATGTTATTAGGAAAACAATTGCCAGTTTATGGTGATGGGCAAAATATTAGAGATTGGTTGTATGTGATAGATCATTGTCGAGCATTAGATACGGTAATTCACAAAGGTAAACCTGGAGAAACTTATAATATTGGTGGAAATAATGAGGTGAAAAATATTGATTTGGTGCGAATGTTGTGTCAAATTATGGATGAGTTAACAACTGATTTACCAGTGCAACCTTGTGAAAAGTTAATTACTTTTGTTAAGGATAGACCAGGACATGACCGACGTTATGCTATTGATGCCACAAAGATTAAAACTGAGTTAGGTTGGCAACCTTCAGTAACTGTTGAAGAGGGGTTACGTCAGACCGTAGAATGGTTTTTGAATAACCGAAATTGGTGGGAGCCATTATTATCTGAAGAATATCAGGCTTATTATCAGAAAGTTTATGCAAATTCTTAAATTGGTTATTGGTAATTAGTAATATTTCTTGATGATTTGCTACTAGCTCTTCTATTTTCTGCAAGTAGTCTTTTCTAGCTACTATCCTAATTCTCAATTAGTTAGTCTAGTCGTAGAGTTTTCAAGGTTACTACTTTTATAGCAGAAGGTAGAAGGAAAAATCTAGCGTTGTCTGAATTTTCAGCTTTTGATATATTCTCATCTTTACTTCGACTGCTATATAGAAATTTTATTTGAATTGTAGGTAAAATTTCTGATAATTAGGGACTAGAAAAGCAGCAACAGAAATAAGACTTTCAAAGTCTCTACTGATGCAGCTGATTGTAATTACAATTATCAAGCAAAAAACTTAACAATGGCGTGGGAAAACTAATCCCAGATTAAAGTCAGTTAATGCTCAAGTCTAACCACAAATTTTAAATAGGGTTTGCGTATGGAAAGTCTTTTTGCTCTTTGTAGGAGACAGGAGACAGGAGACAGGAGACAGGAGACAGGAGACAGGAGACAGGAGACAGGAGAAATAGGAATGAGCGAAGAGGTAGGAGCGGGCGTTTTGTAAGAGTGATTTTTCTGCCCAACTATGAGCCTAAAATACGCTCAAATTTGAGCATCAAGAGCTAAAAACCAGGTACTGCAATTCGACCCCTAAAAGGCTAAAGTCTTTATATGTCAATGCTTTTAGATTTAATCAGCAAGCCCTAAATACTTTAGATAGAGCTTTTTCTGAGATTAAATCTCTTGGTAAAGTTTTTCCTCGCTGCAATAAAAAGTTGAGAAGCTTTGTCTTTCTGGCAATGCTGAAAAATTGTCTAGGTAGATGTTTGATAAAGCATTTAAGATTGCTAAGTAGTGAGACAAAATTAATTACATATTCTGCCGTCCCCCTTTTGCTAATTTCAACAATAAAATTTATTTTGCACAACTATTATTTATTATATCCATTAGTTTTAGAGTCTTGGAGGTACAAAATTTTCAGAATTTAGGGAATACTTACTCTGGAAACAGAGAGATTTTAAACAGTACCTTAGCATATCAAAAATTGCTATTAAAGTTATCTCATAAATAGCGGTTTTCGAGTCTTGGAATTACAAAGTGTCAAGAATTTAGGGAATACTCGCTCTGGTAACAGAAATATTATTTAAGCAGTACCTTAGCATCTCAAAAATTGCTGTTAAGACTACCTCAAAAATAACCGAAGCAAAAATTTTGGATTATTAAGTATTAGATTTTTTGTACAGTACAACAAGAGGAAAAATGAAAAAATTTGCTCTAATCACAACATTATTAATAACTTCAAGCTTCATAATTTATCCCAAAGAAGTTTTATCTCAAAATGCTCCTACTTATGTACCTGGATATTGGCAACCAGAAGCTCAAGCAGCAGATTCAAAACAACCAATTACACTAAAGATTTTAAATCAGACTGGAAAAGCTCTCAACTATAACTTAATTCCAGAGGTAGAAAGAATTTTGCCCGCAGGAAAAAGTAAAAATATCAGAGTTGACTTACAAAGTATACCTGACGGTTATGGCACAGTAAACATATATAATGACAGTTTACTTACTTATGAATATAGTGCAGAAGGTAATACAGTTACAGTTAGAGTCAAACCAGGTTCAGAAGCAACTGACCATAAATCAGTTTATATTTCTCCCACTGGCAAAGTTTATTCTTTTTAACTACTAACTGTTAATGGTCGGCCAAGTTGAAACAAGAAAAACTATCACAGTGGCGATCGCTAAAATTCCTTGAATTATATTTCCCACAACTGTGCCGACCACTATACCTATTCCAGCTTTTACAGATAATTTAGCCCTCTGAGTAAACTCTAAATCTTTCCGATATAAAAATTCTCCAACAACTGCTCCGAAAAAAGGTCCAATCAACATCCCTAATAAAGGTCCGCCAAATGGTAAAGCAGGTAATAGACCAAAAAAACCCAATGCAAGACCAACGAAACAACCTATTTGTCCCCATTTACTAGCACCAGACTGTTTTGCTCCCCAATAAGTCGCGAGAAAATCTATCAAACTACTCAAAACCAGAACAGCGATCGCCATTCCTAACACCCAACCCACTCCAGTAAAATTTTGAATAAAGCTCCAAACTAAAATCGCTGCTAAAATCAAACTAGAACCGGGCAAACCTGGAATTACAGCACCAGCAACACCGACCAACATAACTATTAGAAGAAGCCAATAAATAATTACCATTAACATATTAATTAAAATCAAAAAAAATAACCCATATTATTGATTCTAGTTAATTTCTCTCAACAAAGTATCTGTCAATTTATCTGCTATTCCTGAAATCCAATTCTCATCTTGTTTCGTATAGCTGCGAGGGGAATTTGCACCTAAGATAATTACACCATTCTGACCAATAGGTTGACAAATGACACCTTGAGTATTTTCTGGTAAATAATTAAATTCAATACGACCTGGATAGACTTTTAAATCTACTAAATAAATAGGTTTTTGTTTATTCAAAACTTGCTTAAAAATAGCTCCCGGTTCCACTTGTGAGTGAGATGGTAAAATTCCTCTTTTTAATAAGACTTTGTTTTGATACCAAATAATAATAGTTTTAGTAACTGTATTAGTTAATAATAAACTAGAAGCCCAGGCAAGTTCATTTTTTGCTATGTCAGATAATTCTGGCAATAGTTCAAACCCTGATTCACCAATTAATTCAACAGTATCAGGAGAACGTGGTTGTATCTGTTGCCAAAGTAAACCAGTCAAAATCAAAAAAGCACTTAAAATTACCCCCACTACATCAGAACGAGCTTGGGAAGCTAAAAGATTAGGGGTGAAAAATCGATTAACCATGAGTAAAGTTCCACCTAATCCTCCTACTATTATAGGTAGCATTCGTAAGACTTGATTTTGGTCTGATTGATTCATATTTTAAAGAATAAATTACCAAATAAATAGGGTTTAAATATAGTGTTTATATTTGAGAAATATGAATATATAGGAATATGATTTAAGTTGTGAGATATTGGCAAATTTTAGAGAACAGGGAACAGAGAAGAAGAAAAAAATCTATCATCTGAATATGATAACTGCTATATTCTATCCTTTTAAGGAACACCTCAATTCTCACAACTGATTCCTGATTGCTATATAGTCTCGACATAAATTTTTACAGCTATAATTAATTTAACTCATTAAATTTCTTTAAGAAGGAAGAAGGAAGAAAAAAGAAGGAAAAAGTGGATGGGGATAGTCTTTGACAAGCCACTTTGTGTCTGATAACTCCAACCAATTGTAGACACAGCAGTTGAAGTGTGGAATCTTATACCAAATATCGCGCATTTTTGCTACATCTTCTTGAAAGCAGGAGTAGGAAGTAGTTCAACAATTAATAATTTGCGCCTTGAAGCCTCCCCTTTTAAGGGGAAAAAAGAAATAATATTTCCTGATATTCAATCAAGGACGGTTTTAACCAGAGGTAATTATCAATTATCCATTATCAATTATCAATTAATGAACTCTTCTTTTCAAGGAGAGGATTGACGCGGAGCGTGAAAATTTTTTCTTCTCTTGGTCGATTGGATATGGCTTCGAGACCTCGCCATCCCACCCTACGGGAAGCTGCGAATATCGACCGCTTTTTTCTCCTTTAAAGGAGAGGCTTTCAACCTTAATTATTCGGTAAATGACGAATAAGAACTCTTGACTTCATACAAATAATTGCTAAAAAAATTAATGAACAATTATCATTACTTAAGAACTGAAGTGTTCAATAAAAATAGCATTATTTTGAGGAATTAGTATTAGACCCGTAAAGAAAAAGATAAATTTAGATACCGATCAGCCAATTTTTAAAATTACTGAATAACTAGGATTTTTTAGTAGTGCTAAACAAGTAATAATTTTTATTGTCTACCTTCTTATAATTAATAGGGATGTAGCAACTAATACCCTTAAATCTTTAGGACTACCAATTTTTTAGCCTTTGATTTGACTGTAACTATATTTCAACCAACTTCACCAGGCTCAATAATACGTTGAAATAAATAACCAGTACCCCGCGCAGTTAAAATCAATTCTGGATTACTTGGATCTTCTTCTAACTTAGCCCTTAGCCTAGAAATATGAACATCCACTACCCGCGTATCTACATGGCGCTCTGGAGTATAACCCCAAACTTCCTGCAAAATCTCAGACCGGGAAAAAGGTTCTCCAGAACGACTTACCAACAACTCCAACAAACTAAACTCCATACCAGTTAGTCTAATCCTTTCATCACCCTTGTAAACCTGACGTTTATTAGTATCAATTCTAATAGTGCTAACTTGGATAACACCAGAACTAGGAATACCATTACCCTCATTTTTCTCTACTCGACGTAATACAGAACGAATTCTTGCTTCTAATTCTTTTGGAGAAAAAGGCTTCACTACATAATCATCAGCACCTAACTCTAAACCTGTAATTCTATCTGCAACATCTCCCAAAGCAGTTAGCATAATTATAGGAATATCTGACTCTTTCCGTAACTCTTGACATACACCATAACCATCTAATTTTGGCATCATCACATCTAATACCACCAAATCGGGGTCTGCATTGCGAAAAGTATCCAAAGCTTCTTCCCCGTCAGCAGCAGTAACAACATCATAGCCAATCATTGACAGTCGAGTTTCTAAAATACGACGGATACTTGCCTCATCATCAACAACCAATATTTTTTCTTTATGATTTTCCACTTTTCCTAACACTCCTTCATTTAGATTTTTGACACTCTCACCGTTAAATCTGGTGATTATAACGGGAGATTCTTGTCTGGCAGATTCGTAAGCTTGGCAACAAATCAAATAAACTGAGTTGCACCCCTGTCAGACCATCTCCACTTCTGAAGTTTTAACCAATTATTTGACCCCTTCTTTTTTTTCTTAAGTCTTCTTTGCAGTAAGCTCGCGCGTTCCCTTGCGCCTGGAGGCGGCGCGGGGCTCGCCAATTTAAGCTCGCGTAGTTGGCTGAATAAAAACTTAGGAGATTTGATTAACTTTCCAGTTGAAGTAGCTACAAAACTTTCTATACCTGCATCTATTCCTAATGACTTTTTACCTACTGGATTATCTGGCACTAACTCAGATGGGCGTTGGTAAAGCGCGTGTATGATATTAATCTTAATTACTTAGGAGTCAGTCCTCAGTCCTCAGTCCTCAGGAGGGAAGAAAGAGGAATAGAAGGAGAAAGTTTTTTGTTTGGGTAAAGGTCATGGACTTCTATCGCGCTCTGATCCGGACATGGTATCATACCTCAAATTACCAACGCCCTCAGATGAAGTAAAAGTAATCATCAAATAATAACCAGTTGCTTTTTTGACTATCCTAGCTTGTTTAGCTTGAAAACCATCTGGATATGGCCTACTTTGTTTAATCTTAATCCAACCTAGCTGAGGCAGTTTAACTCTATTATTGCCTAAGGAATTTTTCAGCATTGCAGGAAAAACAAAACTTCTCAGCTTTTTCTTAAATCTTGGAAAACCTTTACCCTGAGATTTCAGACCACAAAAAGCTCTATCTAGAGTCTTTAAAGTTTGTTGTAAAACTTGAGCATTAACTGACTTTAATCTAGGATAAGTTTTTTTAGCTATTGTGAGGTTTTTGGCTTGATGATTGTAACTAGGATAAGGTGTCTCAGTAGGAATAATATATTCAGAAACAATTGAACAGCTATTAATTGTAATTGGTGATTTTCTCGCACTTGACCAGTCTTTTCGCTCTCTCAAAGCATAATTGTACATACTCTTACAAACATCAAGAATATGATTAATCTCTATTTCTTGTTGCTGAGTTGGGTTGAGCTTGTACTGGTAAGTTAAAGTAATCAAAGGTTGAAAAATAAAATGTTAATAACTATATTATAACTGATACTGGATGATTCGCGCTCCGCTCAATTATTATATAGATATGTTGAAATTCATTAGGGGCTGTCTGCGTGGGTTTCCCGCGCAGTTTATACGCCCCATCTCACCGCTAAATTAGAAATTATAGTGGCTCGAGCTCTTTCAAGACTCTTTGATATTAATTTTCTTAACTCTATCATCAAACAGGACAACAGAAATTACCATTATGGATTACTTCTTAGCTTAGGATGAGTGAAACTTTAGGCTTTTTTATATTTGCGAGTGAATATTAAATTATTTTAAGAGATGCCAAAACAGAAAATAAAGTATGTTTGTGGAGTATGTGCCAAGGAGTACCCTAAATTCCAAGGCAAATGTACAAACTGTAACAGTTGGGATTCAATACAGGAAGTCATAGAAGAACCAACGACAAACCCTCTACAAAGATTGGGACTGACTGATATTGGCATTGGCACTCAAGCATCTGAATCAGATAAGTCTTCTGGTCAACCAAGGGCATCTTTTCTATTATCCCAGATTTCTGACCAAAGTTTGTCCAGAATGCCTTCTGGATTTGAAGAGTTAGACCGAGTGCTTGGTGGTGGAATTGTTCCTGGTTCCTTGGTTTTGATTGGTGGAGAACCTGGTATTGGTAAATCTACTCTTTTATTACAAGTGGCTAATCAGTTGTCTAGTAGATGTCGAGTTTTATATGTATCGGCAGAAGAGTCTGGACAACAGGTGAAATTACGTTCGCAACGTTTAATTGTTAATTTCAATGAAGTAGAAGTAGAGGAAGAGGATAAGGATAATGTTTCAAATGTTGAGATGGATGAAGATTTATCCTCCAATGAAGGTCAAAAAAGCAATGACAATCCTGAATCTATAAAAGATTCCACTACAGATACAGATTCTCACGAAAATTTATTTTTATTGCCAGAAACAGATTTAGAAGTAATTTTAAGAGAGTTGGAATCTCTCAAACCATATCTTGCTGTAATTGACAGTATTCAAACAATTTATTTTGCTTCGCTAACTTCCGCTCCTGGTTCCGTTGCTCAGGTGAGGGAATGTACTTCGGCTTTGATGCAGGTAGCAAAGCGGGAAAATATTACTTTATTAATAGTTGGTCATGTAACTAAAGATGGTGCTTTGGCAGGTCCCCGTGTTTTAGAACATTTGGTAGATACGGTTTTGTATTTTGAGGGCGATCGCTTTGCCTCCCATCGTCTGTTGCGCTCTATGAAAAATCGTTTCGGCGCTACTCACGAAATTGGAGTCTTTGAAATGGTGGCCAATGGTTTAAAAGAGATATTAAATCCCTCAGAGTTATTTTTAGGAAGTAGGGATGAGTATTCGTCGGGAACTTCTACAGTTGTTTCTATGGAGGGTACTCGCCCAATAGTTGTAGAGATTCAGGCATTGGTTAGCCCAGCGAGTCATGGTGCGCCTCGACGTTCTACTACTGGAATTGATAGTGGTAGGTTGCAACAGATTTTGGCAGTGTTGGAAAAACGGGTAGGTATTCCTTTATCAAAGTTGGATACTTATGTGGCGACTGTGGGGGGTTTGAGTGTGGAAGAGCCTGCCGCAGACCTGGGGATTGCTATTGCTGTGGTGGCTAGTTTTCGCGACCGGGTAGTTGACCCCAGGATTATTTTGCTGGGAGAGGTTGGTTTAGGTGGTCAGGTGCGACCTGTATCTCAGTTGGAATTAAGGTTGAGAGAGGCTGCGAAGTTAGGTTTTAAGAGAGCAATTATTCCTAAAGGTCAACAAACGCCGGATTTAGGAATGCAAATATTGCCTATTGCTAAGGTGATTGATGCAATTATTGCTGCTATTCCAGCGCAACCTCCAACTATGGAGAGTTGATATTTTTTTGTTAAACTTCCAATCAAGAAAGTTTGTACATTACCACTGCAAATCTGAAAAAAATGAGTATTTAGAACTTGCCGATTAACTAGCTATCAGCTAGCCTCTTGCAGAGGAACTTCGTTTTATTGCCTAGCCACAGGCGAATCTATAAACTTACAAACTCTTGCTAAGAATATTCTCTCTAAAAAAATAGACTAGGGAAAATTTTTTATCTAAAGCACCCTAGATGTATGATTTTGTAATTTTTGTATTATTCTGCTATACGCAATAGTTAAAAATCATGTTTGTTGGAACTACTGAAGCATCTTCTCTATTAAGTATTTCTACTCAACGAGTTCGAGTTTTGCTCAAAGAAGGTCGGATTCAAGGCGCTCGGAAAATAAATGGTCGGACTTGGGGAATTCCTCTGTACAAAGGAAAACCAAGAGTCTCTGGTAGAAAACGTGGCCCTAAACCCAATTGGTCTCCTCATCGCCACTGCGGTAAAAATACTGTTCATTTTAATCGGCCTAATATAGAGAAAAATCGAAAGCTCAAAAAGGTCGATCCTCAAGCCAAATGTGAATATGTACTTTCTGCTCAACGTGGCTCTGAGATTTTGAGTAAAGGTCACGAAGTGGAGATTCACGGTCCTTGTCGGATTGTTTATCGACCAGAAAAACCTCATACTTGTGGAGCAACTGTATGGATTGAGACTTTGGCAACGGCGACAGTGTTTAATCTTGATGGCACAGTGGAGCGGGTTGACAGTAGATGGATTTGGGAAGAAGAGGAGATGTGGAAAATCAATAAGAAAAATATTGAGGAATTAATTAGCATTTCTGTTTAAGCTGTCAAATTTTCTGCATCATCAACTAATATCTTTTTTCTCAAATTACTAAATTAGGTGATTTTTGATTAATCTTTAATACAAACTAAATTGCGGGTAAATTTTGCTATATTACATCATCCCGTTATTTGTCTCTTTTGGAGAATATTTTTAAATCTTTAGTTGTTATATATGACATAAATTTTTTGAGCAAGAAGAGTGTGATTTTACTGGCTATTTTTTTTCTGAAAAATAGTTTTCTTATTGATCTGATAATTCCAAGTTTTTATAGTTAAATCAATATACTAACCTATAATATTCAGAGTTTAATTTTTTTCCTGGGAAGCCAAATATAGGATAAGAAATATCATAAATTTTTCCTGAAAAATTAAATTTAGCAATATCTTTATAATGGTAATTTTCTTGAAGCGATCGCTATAAATTTTTCAGCGATCGCTCTATTTAGTATACGCTATATATAGTGTCTTTGCGTAAGTCCTGGTTAAGTTTCCTGGCTAATAACTTTTAATTTTAATAGATGACTAAACAAATTGAATAGATTCTGGAACGGCTCCATTATAAAAAGTATTATAGTCGGTAACTGTTCCACAGGCATCAACTTTTTTCCCAAAAGTTTTCTGAGAAATGGGTAGTAAAACATTGAGTCCATCAAGAGGTTTGTAGTCAATTCCCTTATGTATAGCTGCTGCAATTAGAGCGCCATTACAGATGTAGTTTCTTGCCCAGTTTTCTGCATAATGTTTCAATCCATAGGAACCCATGGTGAAACTTTTTATAAATATACAATTACTCAACCAAGCTTTTGACCAATAGTATTGTTTTAAACCAATAGGCTCACAAAGGCTTTCCCTATCCCTATACTCAAGACTAGCCCACATTCCATTAGTGCATAACCCTTGATGTTCTTTTAAAACTAACTCCATTTCGTCTTTAAGTGAGGAGTATTTCACAATGTTTGATTTCCAGTAAAACTCAGATTTTGATTTTTTGAAGTCGTAGAGTTTTTGTTTTGTAGCTACATTAGTAACTATATCACCTTGATATTTGTAGAATTTTTTATTTAACCTCTTCAAGGCTACTATTACCACACCTTCAGGTATTTCTGTACTACTCCAGTTACTAATATCTTGACTTAATTGTAAAACATTTATTGCGCTTCTAAATGAGATTTTTTTATATCTACATTGACTGAGATAATTTATTGCCCAATAATAAGCTCTTAAACACTCATCAGACAAAAGATTTTTATCAATGCTTCTACTATCGTGTTTTTCTACTTCCTCTTCCTCATCTAAACCATAAATTTTTATATCGGGATTTATATTTAAAATTGTAGTTATTTGTGCTTTTAATTGTTGATAATTAACTTGTTCCATTGCTATTTTTTATTTAATTTTTATTGTAAAAATCAACACATATTTAATTAAGAATCTAGCTGATTTTTAATTTTGAGCCGTAGGCTATTAAATTGAATAGTATACCTTTCCACAAACTGCCGATGTTGCTGCGACTCAAGACCGACCATGCTGCAAAACTGCCAAAACTTTCTGCATCTGACATCAAGCAAACCTTTTGCATCCAACCACAAACCTAAAAAAATCTTACTGTTGAGATAACCTGCTTCATCAAGCTTTTGCTGATGATCTTCTGCTTCATAAAACCGATATAAAACGTCATAACAAGTTACATTTTTATGTTTACTGCCTGCTTCTACTGAGGCCGTCGGTGGTTGCTCATCCACAGGCATTTACGGTCAAGCCGACCGCATTCCTTAAATTGATACTTGCGTTCAAATCTCTATCCACTGACAAGCCACACGATGGGCAGTCATAAGTTATCAGGCTTAACGGCTTATTTTTATCTTTCATTATATGTAATAATACTTTTGACTCCTGACCTCGTCAAGGGTACTGGTGATGAGGTAATTAATCTTCACTATTATGAAACTTTTAACTATAGTTTTTTCTTAGATTTTATAGAAATTTCAAATCAAAAAATTACCAATTCACCAACACCCAAAAACTTCAACTAAACAACTTTCCCAGAACTAATTTCTGACTCCAAATTAAACAAAAGTTGTAAAGTCTGCATCGCATGACGTCTCGCCTCAATATCCTGTTGTGCCCGTAACTGCACCATCGGGTCATGCAAAATCTTATTCACAATACCCCTAGTCAAAGCCTCAATTACCTCTTGATGTTTTTCCGCAAATTCTGAGCCTAAACGAGATAAAGCCTTTTCTAATTCCTGCTCCCGAATAGTCTCTATTTTTTGTCGTAAAGAATTAATAGTAGGAACCGTCTCTAAACTTCTCCACCAAACATCAAAAGCTTCTACCTCTTCCTCCAATAAAACCTCAGCCTCCATCGCCATTTGCCGACGACTTTCTTGATTTTGAGCAACAACAGCCTTTAAATCATCCACATTAAAACAACGAACATTTGGCAATTCACTCACATCAGTAGCAATATTACGAGGAACAGAAATATCCACCAACATTAAAGATTGATTAGGAGCTAAAATTCCTTCTAATTTAGCCTTATCTAAAATTGGTTGAGTTGCACCAGTGCTAGTAAATACTAAGTCAGAATTAGCAATAACCCGATCCATTTCTGACATAGAATAAACATTTATATTTGCATCTTTAAAACTATTTGCTAAATCCTGAGCGCGTCCGATAGAACGATTAATAATTGATATATTATTTGCACCTTTAGCTAATAAATGTTGCACCAGTAATTTTGACATTTTACCAGCACCAACAATAGCCACTCGGTAATTAGATAAATCCTCTAATTTCATCTGAGCTAACTCTACTGCTGCAGAACTAATAGAAACAGCACCAGTACCAATACTTGTTTCCGTCCTCACCCTTTTTCCAGCAGTTACAGCTTGCTTAAATAAACGATTAAGAATCCGCCCAATACCCTTATATTGTTGTCCGAGTTTATGAGTTTGTTTAACCTGAGCTAAAATCTGTCCTTCACCTAATACCAAACTATCTAATCCAGCCGCAACTCGCATTAAGTGCATAATAGAATCTTCATGGAGCAACATAAATAGGTGAGGACGGAGTAAATTTAAAGGTATTTTACTAGAGTCAGAAAGAAACTGAGTTACTTCTCGAATACCAGGCTGCATTTCATTAGTAACTACATAAATTTCTAAACGATTACAGGTACTAAGAATGCCAACTTCTTGGGTATAAGTTCCACCACATAATTGAGTAATGGCATTTTCTATTTGTGTTTCTGGAATACTTAATTTTTCTCGAACTTCAACGGGTGCTGTTTTGTGACTAAGTCCTACAACTGCGATATTCATATAATTTTTTTGTTATTTGGTCGTTATTTGTAGACAGAATTCAGTATTGATAATTTTCCCATAATTATAGGAAAATAGCTATAAAAATTTGATGGTTTGAAAAGAGATTTTAATCACTTCAAAATTATACATTTTGACATAACATAGGATTTTTTTTATCTAATGGTTAAATACTTAGAAAAGTAATACTTTTAAGTTCAGAGATGATAGCTGGTTAATGACAATTGATAATTGACAATTGATAATTGATAATTAATCCATTCGGTTTAAAGCCTCTCCTTTTAAGGAGAAAAAGCGGTCGTTAGCGCAGCTTCCCGTAGGGTGGGATGGCGTTAGCAGAGTGGCTTTGATAAGAGCGGGTCTCCTCGCTGTCCGACCATCGACCAAGAGAAGAAATCAGATTTCCTTATATTCAATCAAGAGCGGTTTTAACCAGAGGTAATTATCCATTATTCATTATCCACTATCAATTGATGAAAGCAGATTCCATGTAAATTTGCCACAGTAGTTAAAGAGTCCAAATAATGAAAGCTTCAAAATACTCAGGACTGGAAAAACTGTATTTTTTCCTACTCCCTGCTGTACTTCATAAACCACCGAATACGCTGTAAATTAAAAAGATGAGGTATATAGGAGAAATTTATCTCATTTCCGCATCTAATCAAAAATTATTCAAAAAAAGGAGGCAGGTTTAATAAATGACGACTAAAATTTTTTCATCTAAAAATATTTAATTGAAAACCTACCGCTCAACTAAACTTACTCAAAGGTCTAAAAGTCTAGTCAAACGCAAGTGGCTCAAGCACTACAAGGTTAAACGGCAAACCCTTTATTCCCCAAAAACATCGGGAATTACTTTTATAATAATATTAAATGCCCCAAATTCATCAGCATTTAATAACTTATTATCTCCTGTTTTATACAATCCACAATCGCTATTCTTTTTCCTTTAAATATCGGTTTTAACTCACCATACTTTGGTAATTCATCTCTATCTAAAGAACTTGATTGTGATGTACAGGATGCTTCGGTAATTATTACTTTTATACCAATTAATCTGAGTATTATAAGTTAACATTTCTATTAATCTATAATGAGGTATGTTAACAAACTGTTGATTGTTTTTTCCCTAGATTAATATATTGTTTCCAATGGCTCATTATGCCCAATTATTAACGTTCCTAATAGTATTAGATAGCAACTCACTAATTGTTGATAGCCGAAAACTGCAACCTAGTTAATTCTAAACTCCCGCACTACAAATCTTTTTCAATCGGGGTAGTAATTCAACCCTGTTAGCTGATACCCGTTTTCAGAGTATGACCTAGGAAATGCTAATAGCTAATAATAATAGCTAGTTAATCATTCCTAAGCCATTCCTATTGAGACAAGGAAATTAATTATGACCACTTGATATTAATTTTTTGCAGGTCATTCTTTAACTTGAATATTTCCTAAATTTCCCATTTACCCAATACTATTTCTATTTAAGTTGCAGTGATTTCGATTCTCCGAACATATGCACAGTATCTACGAACCGAGCAGTTTTTGACTGAGAAGAAATAACTAAACTTTGGGTACGAGCACCATGAGGGAAGAAGCGGACTCCCTCCATTAGAGTACCAGGAGTAATACCACAAGCGGCAAATAGCACTGTTTCCCCAGAGGCTAAATCTTCAGCATTATAAACTTTGTCTGGATCTTCGACACCCATTTCTTTGAGTCGAGCTATGTTATCTTCTTTGCTTTCTCCAATTAAACCAGTTTTGACAATAGCTGGGTCATAAATCAGTTGTCCTTGGAAATGGCCTCCTAAAGCACGCATCGCTGCTGCTGAGATTACTCCCTCTGGCGCTGCACCAATACCCATCAAAGCATGGATATTTGTACCTGCAAATGCACAAGAAATAGCTGCCGAGACATCACCATCACTAATCAGACGGACTCTGGCACCAGCTTGACGAATTTCATTGATTAGCTCTTTGTGACGTGGACGATCCATCACTACAACGACTAACTCCTCAACAGAACGCTCCATACATTCTGAAATAATCTTGAGATTTTCAGTAGCAGATTTATTAATATCTACATGATTTTTGGCTACTGCTGGTGCAGCTAATTTTTTCATATAGACATCTGGTGCCGCCAATAGACCCCCTTTCTCAGAAATAGCTAATACTGCCATTGAACCATTTTGACCGTAGGCAACTAGGTTTGTCCCTTCACAAGGGTCCACTGCAATGTCAATCTCAACTAATTCCTCTGGGTTACAGAAGTTTTTAGCATCAGGCTGAGTACAAATTCCTACTTCTTCGCCAATGTAGAGCATGGGGGCTTCATCTCGCTCTCCTTCTCCAATAACGATGCGACCCCGCATATGAATTTTGTTCATCCGCTCCCGCATAGCTTCTACAGCTACTTCGTCTGCGGTATTTTTCTCACCTTTTCCCATCCAACGAGCAGAGGCGATCGCTGCTTGCTCTACTACTTCGATAATTTCTAAACCAATTACATTATCCACGAATTTTTATCCTCCCAAATTCTGAGGAAAACTTTTTTATTTAGCTCTCCCAGTGTTAAAGTCTATCAGAGCCAGGGATCAGCTTAGGGCTTTGTACGGAATGTGGGATGTAAAGTTTTATTGCAGACAAATTATAGTCATTAGTCAATACATTAAAGACATAAGTCTAAATTAAAGATTGATGTAGGGAAAGCGATGGTTTGGGAAATTTACGAATTACTGTTTGTGAGAATCCCGCGCTGTAATTTTTAATTCAGCGCCGGGAGTATGTCAATCAATATAGCAATCCTAAATCATTTGTAAAATTCCTGGACTTCTGAAAAGCTTCCTGCTTCTCTGTTCCCTTCTATCATCTGCTTCCTGCCTCCTGCCTTAAAGTTACCCATTTTTTGTACGAACCATTTCATATTGCTATAGCTTCAGTTATCTTAAATATTTAGTTTGACCTACTCAAATTCTGATAAAATAAGTAGCCACAATATTTGTGAAAAAATGTCAGCAAATTATGGAACGGAAAAAACGTGAGTAGTAACGTTATTGTCATTAATGATTCTCAGTTTGAAACTGAAGTCCTCAAGTCAGAAAAACTTGTATTAGCTTATTTTTGGGCCACTTGGTGTGGCCCATGTAGGTTGATGTCTCCTTCAGTGGAAAAAGTGGCCACTGAATATAGCGATCGCCTCAAAGTAGTGAAAATGGAAGTCGATCCTAAGTCTAAAATTGTGAAGCAATATCAAGTTGAAGGAGTCCCTGCCTTTAGACTATTTCAGAATCAAGAATTATTACTGTCCGATGAAGGAGCTATGACCAAAAAACAGCTAATCGAGAAATTAGATCCTTATTTAACCTGAATTAAATATTTGTTGTCTTTAGGAGTTCACCGAAAAAGTGGGTCTGAAGCCTCGTCCTTATTAGGGCGACTTTTTATTTGATTTAATACCCATAATTGTTAGTTGAAAACGATAATAATGAAAGCTAGATACAAATATAGAATTTATCCAACAGTTGGACAAAAACACCGAAAGGTATGCTGATAATTTGTTAAACTACTCATAAACCTATGACCAACAAATTAAGATCTCAAGCCTCCTCTTTTCAGGGGATAAAAAAAGAAAATTCCGTATTTTCGTAGCCTTCCTATTAAAGGATCTACTGTTTTGCTAGCGCACAACTCTGTTAAAGCGACGCGACATGGAAAGCGGAGCATGACATAGGAAAAAGCGTAGCTCCGACCTTATGAGGCTAACTGATAACTGATAACTGATAACTGAAGTGACACAATCCTCTTTATTTGAGAAACTAAAACACCCTAACCCTCACTTGCGCGACCGAGCAATGTGGGAAATAGTCGAAACTTGTGATGAAACTACCATTCCTAACTTGATGGAAGTTTTGGCAGAAGAAGATACCGTCTATCGACGGGCAGCAGTTAAGGTACTCGGAGCTATCGGGATAGATACAGTACCATCTCTAGTAGATTCATTGCTCAACAGTGATAATTCAACTATTAGAGGCAGTTGTGCTAAGGCTTTAGCTCAGGTAGCTACCAACCACAAGAATGTTCCCTTCCCCTCTGATGGAATTGAGGGTTTAAAAAAAGGACTCAATGACGCAAATCCTGTTGTTTACATTGCTTCTGCAATGGCATTAGGGGTTATTGGCAAGCCTGCTTTAGATAGCTTGCTAGAGGTTCTTGATGGGACTGATAATCCAGCTTTGGCAGTAGCGATTCTTAATGCTGTTAGTTCTATTGATGACGATCGCTCTAGAAAAATATTAAGCAAATTCAAAAATGATAAATCTGCTGATACCTATGTACAGGAAACTGCTAACAGTGCTGAATCTCGGGTGGATATGTTGAAGTTTAAATCTAATCCTAGTTAAGTTAACCTTAATCTGGCTAAAGCTCTGTGCTTCAGCCAGATTAAGGTTATCTAATAGCTTATTTATTCCTAATCGTTTTCTGGAGGTTGTCTCTCTAATTGAGTAATTGCCAATTTGATAATTTTCTTAATATCTTCGTCTGACTCTTGTTCCCATGCTGCTCGCAAGGGTTCTAAAGCATTATGGGAACGGATTTTCATTAAGGACAAAGCTGCTGCCTTGCGAGTCTCACCGCTAGTAGGATGATTCAGTAATTCAATTAGACTGGGAACTGCTGGTTTGTAAGCTAAATTTCCCAAAACTGCTGCTGCTTCAGTGCGTACCTCTTCAGACGCATCTCCCAGGGCAGTTATCAAAATATTGATGGCCTCTTCTTCTCCCGAATCTTGGGCAATTTTGGCGATCGCTCCTACCACTGCAGACCTAACTGCCACTTTTTCAGAATTAATTTCCCGATACAAATGCTCTTTGGCTTCAGGCCCAATAAATGCCAATGCCCAAGCAGCATGACCTTTGGTGCTTTCTGGATATTCTGTAGACCCTAAAATTTCTAATAAAACAGGGGCAGCAGCTTCTCCTATCCGAGCAAGAGCGCCAACTGACGATCCTTTAACTACTGTATCTTCATCATTGAGGAGAGCATGGACTAAGGGAGAAACTGTTTCTGGGTCGGCAATCAGGGTGAGGGTTTTGGCGCTAGCTCTGCGTACTACAGGATCGGGGTGATTTCCGAGAGCCTCTATCAAGAAAGGAGTAGCTGGTTTGCCAATTTGTCCGAGGGTCTCAGCAAAGCCTAAGCGCACCATTCCCCGCGAATCTCCCAGACACTCTACCATAAGTTTTAGGCGTTGACTGTCATTGGGGTCAAAGGTTTGTTGGACTACTTCTTTTCTGGCCTCTGCTAGAAAAGCATCTGTTTCTTCTGGAGACATAAGAAAACTATTATTGATTCATAATTATGGGGAGTAAAATCTCCCACACTATAGCGTCAGCTTAGTGTGGGCTTCTCGTTTCGCAGCCCCGGTATTCCGTCGGGCACGCGCGAGCTTTAAGGACGTCTGGGTCCTGCCGGCCTATTTTTTATATTTATCGCTGCATTTCCTAGGTCATGCTTCCCTACGGGATGCTGCGCAAACGCAAACAAGTCGCAATCTATTACAATACCACAATGAGGACAAAAATGAGTTCGTATTTTTAATTCTTTAGGGACTTTTTCGCCACAATTTAAGTAGTCTTGGCTAGTATTTTTGGGGTTCACTAATTTTTCGATAACGTCCTTTTCCTTCATAAAACGTCACATAGCGTGAGATTTTAATGTTTACTTCCTGCTGTAGGGACGTTGCATGCAACGTCCCTACCAGACCGTCGGCGGCTACTCATCCACAGGCATTCACGGGTCTTGCCCGACCGCATCCCTCGCTCTTTATACTCTATTACTGCGGTTTGTTCTTTATTGGGCAGTAGCTGGTACTGGTAAGCGGTTCGCATATCTGCTTTAATTTAGTGTCTGCTTTTATTGTCACACCAGTTTTGACAAATGACAACTAATTATGCAATCAGATTTTGTGTCAAGTGGCCGTTCAGTGTCCGTTCTCAAGGCTCATGCCGTCGATTCATCTCACACCAAATTAAAAATTTCGCGCGCAGGCTTCTCGACGGTCAAGCTAAAAAAAACCGAGCTGTAAGACTTACGCAGTACACCGTCGGGATTAAGTTAAAAAAACGAAAGACATTAAGCGACTTCGCTAATACTGATAATTTTTCCGCCTGTTTTCTGGATGTTTTGAAGTATCTTAGACATTTGGCTGTAGTTGACTACGCATTCTTGACGACTGAGCTTGCCCAATCTAGCAGGAGATCGAGAGGTAGAAAATGCTATTGTGAAGCGCTTTTCTGTATTACCATAAGAAGCTCCATTGCCGATTGCCAGTGGCTTTATAGGAGTTGGTAAATTAGCAGCCACCGAAGAAATTAATTGGGCGCGTTTATCGCTATCGTTAGTTGCAGAGCCACGTAATAGAGAAAACATCCGGTTGAACGCTTCGTTTTTCAGCCCAACAACTGAACGAATACTGCGTGGATAGGGTACAGTATTATCGCCAAAATTTTGAATATACTCGTCACTATCAATGTACGAGTTAATCTCGGTTTCGTACCCTTGTTCGTTATAAATCTGAACGTGCTCAGAAATTTCCTCCTGCCCTTGAGGAGGACGACCTAATAGATGCTTAAAATTTAATTCAATAAAGCGGTACTGAGACGAAGAATGAAAAAAGAGTGATTGATAAAGACTTGATTGAGCCACACTCCGAACAAATTCACGAACTGTAATATCGCCATTACGGAGTAGAGACTCAGCACTAGAGAGGCGATCGCCTTCCATGAGATACTGATTTCCTAGTACCTGCTTATAAACTGCCCTGATGATCTGTTCTAGCTCTCCTTCTGTAGTATTAGGACGGAGTTCTAGTGGGTCAACTTCAAAGGCATCCAAACCTAGAGTTGCTGATGTGCTTAATTTTCCCATTACTTTATTTTCTAAAGACCTGATGTTGATATTCTTCTTAAAAATTATTTTCGCTGTTAAGGCAGGGTAGTTAGCCTGCAGTAGAAGTAGTTAGGTGACATACTCCCACACTAAGCTGGCGCTATAGTGTGGGCTTCTCGTTTCGTAGCCCTGCCATTGCATCGGGCTCCACGAGCTTTAAGGACGGAATGCCCTGCCGCCCTATTTTTTATATTTATCGCTGCATTCCAGTCGCGGTCTATGACAATACCGCAATGCGGACAAGAATGAGTTCGTATGTTTAATTCTTTATCGACTTTTTCACCACAATTTGAGCAATCTTGGCTGGTATTTTTGGGGTTTACTGCTATAGTTTTCTGTCCAGCATTTTCAGCTTTGACATTTAAAATAGACAGGAATTGTCCCCATCCTGCATCGTTAATTGATTTACTCAAACGAGTCAATGCTTGCCCTTTAATGTTTAAGTTTTCATGGGCTATAACTTCAGCTTTTAATAACAATTGATTGGCTGTTTTGAAGTGAAAGTCTTTACGTTTATCAGCAACTTTTTTATGTTGTTTTGCTACAGCTTTAACCGCCTTTAACCATCTTTTGCTACCTTTCTTTTTACGAGATAAACGTTTATGTAGAGTCTTTAATCGCTGCTGAGATTTTCGATAGTATTGGGGTATGGGGACAGATTCTCCTTCACTTGTTACTAAGAACTCCTTCAACCCCATATCAATTCCTAGAGTGTTTTTTAATGTAGGTTTAACTTCAGTTATTAAAGCTGGAACTGATTTGTCTTCTAGGGATAAAGTCACATAATAACCATCTGCTTTACGACTAATCGTCACAGTTTTAATGATAAACCCTTCTGGTATTGGACGATGCTGAATTAACTTTACCTTTCCTATTTTGGGCAAATTAATTTGATTTTCTTCTATGCAGTCAAGTTTTATTTGAGGATAAGTAAAACTGCGATAACGTCCTTTCCCCTTAAACCTTGGTTTCCCTAATTTCTGTCCATTTTTGTCTGCTTTCAACCATCTATCAAAGGTAAGTTTTACCCGTTTTATGCAATCCTGTAAAACCTGAGAATGAATTAGCTTGTAGGAAGGAAACTTGTCTTTAGTATTGACCAAATCTCGTTTTTGAGAGTAATAATCTGGATTATCTCTGAGTTGAGGAATTGGCATCACCAAGGGGCAAGCGTTAACCGGACAGCGATTTTCTGACCACCACGAGAACCGCTCCCCTAACCTATAGTTGTACTGCCGACGCAACAATTCCAACCACATTTCTATTGTGGCTATTTGGTATGAGTTGGGCTTTAATTTATATTGGTAGGCAGTGCGCATAGTGGAAAATTTCCGGAGTGATAGCAAGATAATAATACAAGTTTTTCAACCAGGGCAAAAGCTTCTGCTGGGATAGCATGCAAATTGAATGGGCATCGAACCTATTCAATTTGCCGCCGATTCATCCAGCAAATCTGCATATTATGTCTCGGCGATTCAGCTAACCTTTGATCGCAATACTTTCAAGAAAGAGTATTAGGACATGGAATTGATTAAGTAATCAAGATATCCATTGTATTCCCCTAAGGCTTGAGGAGACAGATCGCGAGGAGCGCAACCCCGATTCCGAAGGTAGTTCAACCCAGTAACGTAAGTATCAGTACCAATTCCAAGAGCGCGGTATACTTCCCGTCCTCCAGCAATTCCCCATTCATCAAGAGGACCTGTACCACCAACAATTAGACAGTAATTAATTAAGCGCAAGTAGTGAATGATATCCCGCTTGCACTTACCTTTTTGAGTTTCAGCATCCATATCCCGACCACTGCCGCTAGGAAACTTGCTATAAATAGCATCAACAGCTTCTTGAGCTACAGCATCATAATTGCTTGCTAACTTTTCTGCTGCTTCGAGTCTAGCAGCAGAGCGCTGTAAGCCACCTTGTACTGATTCTAAATCGGAACCACTGGGAAAACGACCTGCTAGATCAGCAGATGCAACAGTTGTACTTAAAACTGATTTCATAATTGAATGTTTCTCCTATTCTCAAAGATAGATTTGGTCAAAATTTTAATTTATTGGCTTGAATGGCTCTATACCTGGCTAATCTTAGCTGATAGCAGCAACAACTGCATCAAAGTAGCCAGAACACTCAGCGACCAAAGTAGCGCAGTCGCCTTCAGTCACATCAATCTTTTTGTATTTGCTTCCTGCCTGAGCTTCAGTGTTCGTGTTACTGATGTGGGCAACAGCACAAGCTTTCATAATTTCAACAGCGCGAACTGTATTACCTGTGGGTACTCCTAGAGCAGCATAGGTTTCTTTAAGGCCATTGAGGCAGCGGTCTGTGAGAATAGAAGCGTCTCCAGTTAACAGAGCATAGGTGATATAACGAAGGATAATTTCCCCATCCCGTAGGCAAGCTGCCATTTTCCGGTTGGTGTAAACACCACCACCTGGTGAAGTTAAACCAGGGCTTTCGCAACAGATTCCAGCAACAGAGTCAGTAACAATACAGCTAGCGTTACTAGCAATGGAGTTAACTGCATCTAGACGTTTGTTACCATCAGCAATAAATCCCTTTAAAGCTGCTAGATCGTCACCACCAACAAATTTACCACCCGCGTCAGCGCTAGTTACGGCTCTGGAAAAAGCGTCAAGCATTGAATTCTCCTTAGTAAAGCTAATTCTAAAATATATGACTTAAATATAGTCACTGATTAAGTATATAAAGCACTAGCAGTTTAAAATCCCATTTATGAGAAACAAAGTAATAAAACTTTATTATTATTTTTAATAATATTATTATGTCCGCGCTTTATAGTTTCTGTACACCTAACTTGATATAATAAGGTGTTTTGTATTTAAACCATATATCCAATTTTTGTCAAAGGGAACAGCAGTGTGACCCCACAGGGTGCGACAGATGTAAGTGGTCGTTCAAGTTAATTTTTATTACTTTTTTCCTTGATTGCTTGACAAATTTGCATAAAATATTTTTATGAGAAATCTCTATATGCTTTAGTTTATAGAGAGTATGAAAAACTAAAGGTTTTAAAAAAACAACTTTCTCAAAATAACTTGGAGAATTTTTATGAACACATAACCTCTGAATAAGAGCTTGATGGAAATTAATCTAAGAGATTATTCAGAATATTAATTTTGTTAAAAATCAATGTCTAGGCCGACTATTTCTGTCAAAAAACTGAAATTTAAATTTATTTCATAATAAAACACTATATTGATTGATTTTATGGCTATATTTATTGATTTTATGGTAGATGAAATTACAAACAATAACATGATTGGTTAGTTGTTTTACCGAATTATTAATTATTAATTATTAAATAATTCGCGCCTTGAAGCCTCCCCTTTTAAGGGGAAAAAAAGCGGTCGAGGGATGGCGAGGGGACCTCGCCATATCCAATCGACCAAGACAGCGGTCGTTTGCTTCGCAACGCTGTCGCGTTTCGCGTCAGCGGAACGGAGTTCTCTCTTCGCAGCTTCCCGTAGGGTGGGATGGCTCCGAAACCTGCGCTGTCCGACCATCGACCAAGAGAAGAAATAATATCTCCTGATATTCAATTCCGTAACGGTTTTAACCAGAGGTAATTATCAATTATCCATTATCAATTAATGAAATAAGCATATGATATTTCAGAGAAACTATTATTTTATTTAATCTATAAAAAATGAGGTATTTTGATAGAATGTTTCTACAAAAGCTTTAGAAGGAGTTGAAGTATAGATTAGGTGATGAGAAAAATTATAGCTGTAGTTTATCTCGTTTTTTTCTATTTACTATTCATTTATTCTCTCCTAATTTTTGCTTCATTTGCTATAAAAAAAATAATGAAGTCATTTATTTCAACTGTAATTACTGCTGCTGACATGGCAGAACGTTTTCCTAACTACTCCGATCTAGAGTGCATTCGAGGCGGTCTACAACGTACTTATGCTCGTATGGAAGCAGCAGAAAAGCTAGCTACTCGTATTGATGCTGTTACAAAAGAAGCTAGTGAATGGGTATTTAGAAAGTACCCCGATCTTACTAAACCTGGCGGACCTTGTGATTCTCAAATTAAGATAGAAAAATGTGACCGCGACCTAAGTCATTATTTGAGACTAATTAATTATTGTCTAGTAGTTGGTAGTACTGCTCCTCTGGATGATTGGGCTATTACTGGCCAGCGCGAAGTTTACCGGACCTTCAATTTACCTACTGCGCCTTATGTTAGTGCACTTCAATATACACGTAATCGTGCTTGTTCCCCGAGAGATATGTCTCCCCAAGCTTTAGTAGAATTTTGGGTTTATCTAGATTATTTAATTGATTCCTTTTCATAAGTTATAAAGTCAAAAGTAAGGCAGTATGAGTAGTTAAACTTTAATTAATTAAAAAGGCATTGCTAAATTAAGGTATGAAAGTAGGTTTATAGGTATGGAGGGAACAGGGAACAGGGAACAGTTAATATTAACAAGTAGTTCAAACCATCCAAAATACAAAATTATCAAATCATACTCAAAATCAGCAACGCCATTAAAAATAATTTTAGGCGATCGTTCCACATAATGGATCTGAAGTTGAAAGCTTTCAGTCTATGCTTCTGTCGCAAACTGCTGTACGATCTATTCAATAAACTAATTGTTGATTGTAATTAGCACTAGAGAAAATGGATAAGCGTTTTTTCAATTTATTTCCTGGATTAAGTGAAGAAAAAGCAATTGCTTTATTAGAAACACCACTCGAAGAATTAGAAGATAAGTCTGATCGCTATATTGCAGCAAGTCATTTAGTTAACTTTCCAAGCGTTCGTTCAATCAATGTTCTAATCAAAACTCTACAAGATACAAATCCAATTCTAGAACATAAAATTGCTAGACGTAAAGCGATCGAAACATTGGGACGTTTAAATGCTGTATCAGCACTACCTGCAATTAGAGCTTGCTTAAGTGACGAAGATTGTTACACTGTAGAAAATGCTGTCTGGGCAATTGGTGAAATAGGAACTGAAGATCGAGAAATTCTTGTAGAAATTGCTCAGTTGTTGGAAAAACCAGGTCAAAGTTATCGTTTGATTATTCAGGTGTTAGGAAAATTTGACTATAAACCTGCGATAAATAAGATTCAAAAATTTACAGCATCTGATGACGAACCTATTGCTAGTGCGGCGATCGCTACTGTTTGTCGTTTAACAGGGGATTATTCCCAGATGACAAAAGTGGTAGAATTTTTAGAACACTCAAATGTTAATGCTAGAAGGGGTTGTATTCAAGACCTAATCGATACTAAATATTATCCATCTATTCCTAATATTGCTAAATGCCCAGTTTCTATTGTTTTTCGTCTCCGGGGAATTAGACTCCTAGCACAAGCAGGTATTCCTACAGGTGATATTAACTTTGCTCAAATCGAACCCTTTTTAGATTCAGTCATTCGTGACCATCCCAATGATTTAGAATTAGTCCATGAATATGACCAAGCTCCAGCTTTAGAGTTTGTGATTAAAGAGTTATATAGTACAGATTTTGGTAGGTGTTATTTAGCTGGCAAAACTCTTTTGCAACAAGTCGATCCAGAAGTTGCAGGTGCAGCGTTAATGGCAACCTTTGCCGAAAGCGCTCATAATGATTATGGCGCTCACTATCATGTAGTTAAACTTTTAGGTTGGCTGAAATATGTTGATGCTTATGATTTGTTGGTAGAAGCACTGCACAACACAGCGCCTCAGTTTCAGAAATCTCGTGGTGCTGCTGCACTTGCTCTGGCAAATTTAGGAGATGAGCGGGGGATACCTTTAGTTAGAGAAACTATCAGTAATACAAGAATTTTTTACTTGAAATATGCTTGTTTATTGGCTTTAAAACAGTTAGGAGATAATAAAGTTGCTGAGTTGTTTGTTAATGATTCAGATTTATTGATTCAGGCTAAAGCAAAAAATATGATTTAAGTTGTAATATTTTAGTAGGGATGAGGAGTAGATATATTAATTTAATATCTACTTTTCCCTCTTTAAATTATTACTATAGAAAACATTTTTGATGCTAAAATAATTTTGGTTTAAGGAACTAATTTATGTTTTTATTTACTTCTATTTTCAATTCCGTTAGGAGTTTTAGGGTAAGCATTCAGTCGTCAGCTATCAGCTATCAGCTATTGCTTTTAGTTTACGATCAAAGCAATATTTAATTGTCTTACTAGAAAAGTTTGCTTCTTTGCCCTTAAAGTCTATATTAATTTAAACACTGTCTTTAAGGAGAGAGTATTGTTGCTGATAGCTGACAGCTAATAGCTGTTTGCGCAGAATTCCGTAGGAAATGCTTACGTTTTAGGTTCATCACGAAGAATTACTGATAAAATATTTTCCATTAAAGGCATTCTTAATAAAGAAAACAATATAATAATCATAATTCTTATTGTGAAAGTTTGATCGACTATATTACTTTTATATTACTTTGAATATTTTTTTTCGTGACCATAGTTAAGGAAATTGCTGTTGTTTTTTATCTATTTGTTAATATACTTTGCGGTACTCTTTGTATTCGTTTTCATCTTAAAATACTCTTTTTTAACACTTTTTACGTTGATTAAATTTTTAAACAGCGAATTTGCATCATACCATTTTTATTTTTTTGAAACTATAAAAGCCTGGCTTCTTAAAGAATAAATAATATCATGTCCGTTGGGGCGCGTTTGTGTATAAAGTTTGGGAAATATCTAGCGCCATATAAGGTTTTTCCTTCTCTTAAAGCTTCTTTCTTCTTCCAACTTCGGTCTTCCTTACCTTCTCTATACAATACCGATGCTACCGGACATGATATAAATCAAAAAAAAACTTTTCACCAATCCTATTAACTTTCAACAGAGGTAATGATTAATTATTAATTCTTGAATTAATAATCTCTAGTAAAACTATATTTTTCCCGAACATCCTCTAAGGTTAAAGACGGTCTATTTTTTACCTCTGGGTCAGCTCCTACTCGAATCAATAAATCAGAGAATTCTACTTTTTTATTAAAAGGCCGAATAGCTTTAATATTCACACCTGAACTAATTAATTTTTCTGCTACTAACTTAACTTCTTTTATGCTGACTGCTGAACCAAACCAAATTGAATTACTAGGCATATCCGCTACTACAGTTGGTTGAAGTATTAACTGATAATCTAAAGTTCTTAAAGCTTTTTCAACCACTCCATTGTCAACATCTTTAGGAAAATATTCAACTATCAAAGATTGTTCATTTTTTTGATAAAAATTATCCCTTGAAAGACTTAATTCATTCTCCAAAACTTCCCGATATACTCTTGGTAAATTCTTACTCATAGAATTAGTTTCAATTCCATATCCTAAACTCGTCCATGTTCCAGATAATAACCGCAAAACTCGGTCTAATTTTCCCCTTCTTAATAACCCAGGAATATCTGCTTTCCAATATTTGCGATCGCTTAACCAACCATGTACAACAGCATCTTGATATTTTGGTTCAAAACTGTAAGATTCCCAAAACATAAACCTGCCACGTTGTGGATGATAACGTTTTGCCATGAGATGCCAAGTATTTGTTAACATTTGATATCGTCCAGCTGCAGTGGTACAATTTCCTTTATTCGGACCAGAAACGATAGTAATACACCAGTCTGGATGTTTACTCAGATTAGATACATTTTTACCTGTATAAACAACATGATAAGGTCGAGGATAATTAGATTCGCTAGCTGAAATAGTTCGCATTAATGCACGAATATAAGGATCTCCACCTTTCATTGCTAGCTGAGGCCATTTTTTGCCATTATTGTAATTATATTTATTAGGGGAAATTAATTTAGTTATTTCCTGTTTAGTTATGTTTAAACCTCCCTTAAAAGTTCGGAAAAAAGAAACAAAAGAGATGATAACTATAAATATAAAAATTAAGCGTTTGAACAACATAAAACGAGCATGAAAAGGTCTTGACTTCTTTGTTCTGATCATCTGAGGTTTAACTCTATACATCCAAATAATCAAATAGGGATTTTCTAAACATTTTTTTGACAGCTTTCTACAATAAATTTCATGCAGTAAAGTTTCCTAATAAACCTCTAGTTTAACCTAATTATTAAAAAGTCGCGCTCCCCCTTTTTTTTTAAGTACAATAGCTGATTTTTTTACAACAATTACTATATTGAAATAATTCTAAAATGTGCTATGCCATAACTTTAAAATTATCTTGACTTATTACCGTAAGCATTTCCTGCGGAATGATGCACAAACAGCTCTTAGCAGTCAGCACTTCCCTGCGGGATGCTACGCAAACAGAAAATAATGAATAATTCCTTCTAAGGTTGAAGGAGTGTACCGAATAATTAATAATTAATAATTAATAATTAATAATTAAATAATTCGCGCTTTGAAGCCTCCCCCTTTTAAGGGGAAAAAAGCGGTCGTTAGCGTTTGCGATAGCATTCCGTAAGGAAAGCTTCCCGTAGGGTGGGATGGCGAGGTCTCGGAGCCATATCCAATCGACCAAGAGAAGAAATAATATTTCCTTATATCCAATCCTCTCGGTTTTAACCAGAGGTAACTATCCATTATCCATTAATGAACTTGCTAGTAACTTTGAATTCTCTCTCAATTTTTCAATTGCTTTTAGCAAATAATTGAGGTTTAAAGCCTCTCATTGCAGCTTCCCGTAGGGTGGGATGGCTCCGAAACCTGCACCATATCCAATCGACCAAGAGAAGAAAAAATTTCCTTTCAGTCAATCCTGTCCGTTTTCAAGAAGAGGTAATAATTATTAATTATTAATTATTAATTATTAATTATTAATTATTTTGAATAGCTCTTCCCAAGATTTTTCTGGTGCTTCTGCCTCAGTAACAATTTCCACAATTTTATTACAAGCTGCTGATTGAAATATCGCCTCAACAGAAACTTGTGCTACTTTAGTTCGAGGAATACTACCTTCAAATAAGCGATCGGCAGATTCCATAACAATAGGAAATTGATTATCATCATTTTTTAGACCGCCAGGGCGAACAATAGTATAATTAAGACCACTTTTCTGAATATATCCTTCAGCTTGCTTCTTCCAGAATAAAATTAGCCAGAATAAATTTAGGGGATGAAAAAATCGAGACACACATAGGGATGAAACTAAAATAAAACGTTCAATACCCTTCTGTTTAGCAACATCCACTAAATTTTTAGTTCCCACATAATCCACTTTATATGGGCCAGTAAAGTCAAAACTAGGTTTAGCACCCGTAGCACATAAAAGTACTGTGCTATCTTCAATAGCAGCATGGAGACTTTGAGAATTCAGGACATCCCCTATTACCAACTCTGCTTCTGGAGGCAAAATTTCTTTAGCTATTTCTAAGTCACGAACCAGAGCTTTTACAGGAATATCTCGTCTTACTAACTCTTGTACAATCCGACGACCTGTTTGGCCAGTTGCTCCAGCAACAAATACTTTCATTTTTCAATCTATATTAAAGTTATAAATTTTAACAGTTTTTGACTGCAAGTCAGTAGTCAGTAGTCAGAAGAGAATTATATATAGGGTATTGGGATAGCTCTGTGTCTCTAGTTAAGAGGCCATTTGGGTTTTCAAATCCCGATCATCTTGATTTAATTTTAATAGTGTCTAAAATTACAGACGCGCAAGAGTATCTCCAACAAACTTAACTTTGTCTCCTGACTCCTTCTTCAATTACTAACTCTCTACTTTAAAGATATAGCAATAGACAGGTAGGGCGTGGACTTATGTTGATGATGATCCGAATCAGGGGAAATGTTTTTCCCACTGTTCCTTCTGTTCCTTGTTCCTTGTTCCTTGTTCCCTGCTATAAATATAAATTCTTTGTATAAACTAGATAGCAATTTGGAAATCCTCAAAATATTGAATATAGTGTATATATATATACACAGGAGAATGAATCATGGATCACAACTTGGCAGGACATCAAACTTTAGAGATGGACAAAAACTTGGTTAGTGATTTCTATGCAAGTGCAACAGAAACAGACGTATCGGAAACTAGCTCAACTACCTGGTTTAAGACAAAATACAATGACTGCATGAAATTATATGCAGATGTAGATACTGTAGCAAAGCACTTTGCGTCTCATAGAAGTTGGTTTTGTCAATGCGCTCATCCGATGAAAGTTGAGCCTCTTGGAGAAAATGGCTATGATTTGTTGATTGGAAAATTTGGTTCTTTTGGATACCAGGTTGAAGCTAGAATAGGTCTGGAATTAGTACCACCAGACTCCGCAGGAATATATAAAATTAGAACTATCCCAGTGCCTAATTATACACCTCCCGGATATCAGGTAAACTTTCAATCAGAAATGAAGTTGCTAGAGTTACCCACAGAGCAGTTTTTTAGTCATCAGGAGATTGAAAAGTTAGGACTGCCTCCTATAATGACTGGTGCAAAATGGGATTTAGATTTGACCGTAGGTGTAAAATTTCCCCAGTTTATTCAGAAAATGTCCCCTAGTTTGATTCAGAAAACTGGCGATAGTTTATTACTTAAAGTAGTACAACAAGTATCTAAATGCTTGAGTCACAAAACTCAAATAGATTTTCATACCACTCATAACTTGCCATTTCCCAAACCAAGAAAATGCAAGTAAAGATATGGAACCTGAAAATCAGGGAAAAATTTAATCCCCTGATTAATTCCCATCTTTTACATCTTGCTAATAATCCTTAACAGAATTTCGACTCCCGTTACCGCTTGCCAGCTAAAAAGACCAAGAATTGACACATTAAGAACAATATGACTGTAGCGAGCCCAATCTTGGCCTTTCTGCATAAAAGGAGTTAAAGACGCAGAGATAGCGATCGCTCCTGTCATGCCTAACCCGGCTAAGAGATGAGGGCCAAAAAATAATTTTCCATTATTGATATAAGTGACTGCCATTCCACCAAGAGACCCTAAAACCAAAAAAGCTAAGAGAAAGGAGCCAACTTGGTGATGTTTGATTTTAAATTTAGCAAATTCTTTTTTCTTTTCTGTATCTGTAGCAGTTCTACTATTACGAACTTTGATACCGAGATATAAGGCGTAAATTGTCAAGGCCAATAGTATCCACATAATAGCGGGATGAAAAAAATTGAGCCATGGTTTAATAGATTCTGGAATTGGCAGATCCATAATTTATCTTCTCTCTGGGATTATTCAAAAAACTTCATAAAACTTAGCATAACAGCAAGTTAATCTTATGCGATCTTAAAAACGTAGATTATGGTTGTCGGTATGGCTTCGCAAAAAGAAGAAATCTTCTTAGTCCAGGCTGTTAAAAATGCTAATTTTGCTCAAGTATGTACCTTGCTTGCTCAAAATATTGATGCTAATGCTCAAGCTCTAGATGGTACAACAGCTTTAATGGTGGCCGCAGAAAAGGGCTACACTCAAATTGCCTCTTTACTACTAGATAAAGGTGCTGATGTCAACTATATAAGAAAAAAATTGGGTGCTACAGCTTTGATGTTAGCTGCAGCTCATGGACGGACGGAAATAGTAGAACTTTTGTTAAGTAGGGGTGCTGATGTCAATGCCAAAAATGATGATGGTAGTTCTCCACTCATGGTTGCTGCCATGAATGGTTATATCGGAGTGGCCAATCAATTAATTGCTGCTGGAGCTGATGTTAACGTGGTGGATAAAGACCATGATACAGCCTTGGGTTTAGCCACGAGTCAAGGTTATCAAGATTTAGTTAAGGTCTTGCTAGATGCTGGGGCAAGGGTAGATGAGTCTACTTTATCTGTAGTTGCTGATAGTAATTATGCAGAAATGAGAGAAATTTTGATTAATCATGGTGTGAATGTAAATACTAGAAATTTACAAGGTAAAACATGGTTAATGCAAGCAGCAGAAACAGGCGATTTACCTGCTGTAAATACTCTATTAAAAGCTGGTGCTGATATTAATTTTAAAGACAAAGATGGAGAGAATCCACTCATTTTAGCTGCCGATCTAGGTCATTTAGAAGTAGTAAAAGTTTTGTTAGAAGCAGGGGCAAATGTAAATATTAAAAGTAGAAATGGTGGTACAGCTTTGATGGCTGCTGCTGCAGAAGGAAATGTAGCGATCGCTTCTACTTTATTGGATGCTCATGCTGATGTTAATTCTCAAGATTTAGAAGGAGAAACAGCTTTAAGTTTTGCTGTAGTAGAAAATCATACTGAAATGGTTAAACTACTGTTAAATTATGGGGCAGAAATTGTTACTAAAAATCAAGCAGGTGATACTCCTTTATTTGGAGCAATTTTTCATGGCTATACAGATATTGTCTCAATTTTATTGAACAAAATAGAAAAGCAAAATTTGACATATTTATTGAATAGTAAACATCTTGGAGAAACAGCTTTAACTTTAGCAATATGGCAAAAACATCAAGAAATTATTAATGTTTTGTTAGATGTAGGGGTAGATGTTAATATTCCTGCTCAAGGTGGCTCTACTCCAATGATGAAAGCAGCATATCAAGGCGATGTTGAAACATTAAAAATACTCTTAGAAAAAGGAGCTGATATTAATCTTAGAGATGATAATGAAGCAACAGCTTTAATGTGGGCAGCATATCAAGGTCATGCTGAAGCTGTAAAACTATTAATTGATTATGGTGCTAATTTAAATGATAAAAATCAAGGCGGTTGTACGGCTTTAATGCTCGCAGAATTTAATGGTTATCAAGATATTATCAGGTTACTTAATAACGCTGGGTCGTAATACTAAATTCATTAGACCTCTCCCGAAAAGAGGCAGTAGGTAGGGACTTTGTATGCAAAGTCCCTACCTACAGAGTAGGGGGAAAGAATTAATAATTTTTCGCGATAATTGATTTTATTTTTGGGCGTTGGTAATTTGAGGTATGATATCATCTCCGGATAAGAGCGCCATAGAACTCCATTACGTTTACGCTCCCCGAAAAACTTTCTCCTTCTATTCCTCTTTCTTCTTCTTTCTTCTTCTTTCTTCCCTCCTGACTCGGTTCTCCTGACTCCTAAGTAATTAAGATTAATATTATGCACGCGCTTTACCAACGCCTATTTTTGATTATCGCGCCTATGTCTATTTAGAAGTTGCATAGAATAATATTCTAATCAGAGTTGACTTTTCATGTCACGAAGTGAAACATAGCAAATACTTCCAAGATTCTTCCCTCTTTCTAGTCTTGCAGTCGCTCAATACATCACCAAATTTATCAGTTCCCTGAGAAACTAGCTAGCACGGTAGCCATATTCATCACCAAATGACTAGGGTAATTTCAGTTAGCCTAATAAGGTCGGAGCTACGCTAACTGATAACTGTTAGCCTCCTAAGGTCAGAAGTGTGGACTTCAGTATCTTATTCAGTCAGGTTATCAGCATTGTAAACAGGTATTTTATCTCTGTCTAAAAAACTAGCCTTGGAAGTATAAGACTCCTCAAGTTCAGTGTAAGTTAACCCATACCTATCACACATAGCTTTTAGTTGGATATGGCGAGGTCTCCTCGCCATCCCACCCTACTGGCGTGACACAGCTAAAACTGTGGATTAGATTTTTTCCTATAATTAGGGTTTAGGCAAGGTTTGACCATTTTTTTCTAATACACAATTTAAGGTGTGTCATGCCACTACAGGAAGCTACGCTGACGACAGCTTTTTATCCTCTTAAAAGAGGAGGCTTTAGACCTAAATTTTTCGGTGAGCGTAATTATTGATTAACATTTTGACATTTATAGCAGTCAAAGGAAAGGGTGCGGACAGATCAAAAGCTTAAAACTCAGACAACGCAATATTTTTCCTTCTTCCTTCTTCTTTCTTCCTTCTGCCTATATATAAATATTTGGTTTTGATCGTAGCTTCTGGACACTACATTAGCTAATTGGCTGGAAAATTGTAACAAATATTTACTTGTTTACGAATTATTACTTTCTTCCTCAGAAAGCGAGACAAAAGAGACCTTCTTATTAGAAACTTCAAATCAAGGTTACAAAAAATCAATTTTTAAGGAGATCTCAATGTTAGATGCTTTTTCGAGAGCTGTAGTTGCAGCAGATGCCTCAACTTCTGTTATTGGTAGTGGAGAACTAGATAAGCTCAAAGAATTTATTGCTCAAGGCAACAGACGTCTTGATGCAGTAAACGCCATTGCTAGTAACGCAAGCTGCATGGTATCTGATGCTATTGCTGGAATGATCTGTGAAAACCAGGGATTAATCCAAGCTGGTGGAAACTGCTATCCTAACCGTCGTATGGCTGCTTGCTTGCGTGATGGTGAAATCATCCTACGCTATGTTACCTACGCACTACTTGCTGGTGATGCTTCTGTTCTCAACGATCGTTGCTTAAATGGTTTAAAAGAAACCTACACTGCATTAGGTGTTCCTGCTACATCTACAGTTCGCGCTGTTCAGATCATGAAAGCTCAAGCTGCAGCTCACATCAAAGATCAGCCTAGTGATAAATTTGCAGGAGATAAAAAACGCATCATGGGAGCTCCTGTAGTAGAAGATCGTTGCGAGAGCTTAGTTTCTGAAGCAAGTAGCTATTTTGATACAGTAATTACTGCTCTAAGCTAATTACTCTCAAACAGTCTCATCATACTAGACCTTTCAAGGTATCTAGTTATTGGCTTTTCAGTTGTTACGATTAGCCAAGGCCAAGTAAGTTTCAATACCAAAATCTAACAAAGTCAAACAGAAAAGAGAATAAAGACATGAAATCAGTTATTACTACAGTAGTTGCCTCTGCTGATGCAGCCGGTCGTTTTCCTAGCAGCTCCGATCTAGAATCAGTACAAGGTTCTATCCAGCGCTCTGCAGCTCGTCTAGAAGCAGCTGAAAAGCTAGCAGGCAATCTTGATGCAGTTGCTAAAGAAGCCTATGATGCTTGCATCAAGAAGTATCCTTACTTGAATGATCCTGGTCAAGCTAACTCCACAGAAACTTTTAAGGGTAAGTGTCTTCGCGATGTCAAGCACTATCTGCGCTTAGTCAGCTACTGCTTAGTAGTTGGTGGAACTGGTCCTCTTGATGAGTGGGGAATTGCTGGTCAGCGTGAAGTTTATCGTGCTCTGAACTTACCTACTGCACCTTACGTTGAAGCTTTAAGCTTTGCTCGTAATCGTGGTTGCTCCGATCGCGATATGTCTAAGCAAGCTTTGGTAGAGTACAATGCTCTCCTAGACTATGCAATCAACTCCTTATCCTAGTAAATAGGGATTTAGGCAGGATTATAGAAATCTTGCTTTAAAACTTCTTTAATTCTAGAACTGTGGGACTCTCAGTTTGTTACTTACCTAATATTGGGTGAGCAATTAACTAAGAGTCCCTTAGTTTTTTTTACTTAGGTGGTATAGCATAAGGAAGCACTGAGGAAGCGAAAAATCTGGCTTTGTCTGAGTTTTAACTCAGATTCTTCACCTCAATTTGTCCGATAAATAAAAAGTACTATAAATATTAGTAGGTTGCTCAGTATTTTCAGATAACCACAAACCTGTATCACCCAAAATTTGAATTCTTGGAGATACTAAAGGAATAATTCTGATGCTGCATAAATGCTCCCTTTGAAGCAAATTATGTGAGGATTTACGCATAACTACTACTTATGGTATGGGTTAACGGCCGTTAACCCCTACAAATGTTGTATAACTTCTTCTTTTGCGTAAGTCCTGTATTTATCTGAGTGCTTCTGTTGTTTCCTTGTATTTTTTGACTTCTTACTTTTTGCCCGCTGCTCAACTACTTCCGGTGGCGGACCATAATCTCCATCACTGAAGTATACTCGCTCTACTATATGTTGTGGTTCTACTTCTATCCACAGACGTGCTCCCCCGGCTTGACTTCTATTGGGTTGATGAGGTTGATAAACGATTTGGCAAGGTCCGTTAATTTTCAGAGCGTGGCAATAATTTTTTTTTTCTCCTACTTTTACGGCAACTGCTGGATGAGAAGTTCCATTGTCTCGGTTATAGTCAATGGTCTTTCGCAGAACATGAATAAAGGTATTGCCTGTACGTTGATTCTTGTTCCAAGTACCTTCAGGACCACGGCGACCTGGTGCAATTTCTGGCATTCCCCGTTTGTTTAATGGAATCTGCCAAAGTCTTTTGATTTTTCTTGCACCTCTAACACGATTTTGATTCAGTAGAGTTCTTAATCTACCTGTGGAAATATTTAGTAAAAAAGCTGCTTCTGTTGTAGTTGCATACTCTACACTCATAACTATAACGTCTTAGTTTTAATTTTCTATATTAATTATCTAAATAATATTCAAATTAACTTAGATTTAGCAAATAAAGTCAATAGGCAAAAATAACTAATACTAAATCTGCTTTAGGCATAAACTTTATGATCAAGGGAAGGCAAGGGACAGAAAGCAGAAGGGTTAGAGAGGAATTAAAAAAAGTGTTTTTGATAACCGGATTTGGTATAAGCAGTTATCTCTAATTTAATGGCCTATTTCTGAGAAAGGCGATCGCTGATATGGCAATTTCCACAAATCGTGAGGTATAAAATTCTAGGTTTTTGGGAAGAAAAAGACAACTGTACACGGGCGTGCCTGATAAACGCTATATGTGAGTTTGGTCATAAAAAAATATTCCTCCTTTGAATTTTTCTCTTGATTTTAAAGATTCGTTCAACTCCTTGAAAAGAAGAAGATTGACGCGGAGCGTGAAAATCTTTTCTTTTTTTTCCTTTAAAGGAGAGGTTTTAAACCTTAATTAGGGTTTGCGTATGGAAAGTCTTTTGGTAGGGGTAGGGGTAGGAGTCAGAACTCAGGATAAATGGGAATTATAGAGGAGGTAGTCGGAAAAATTGTCAGAGTGATTTTTCTGCCATAATCGTCCCAAAATACTAGCTTTATGCAGCTCTTTCCACTGAAAAGCTGGCACTTTTTTAGACCCAAAAATGCTACAACCAATATCAGTCAATGCTTTGATATTTATAGGACTTACGCAGATACGGTATATATAGCGTTCAAAACTATTGTCCAATAGTTATTTAACTCTATACATAGTGCCCTTGCGTAAGTCCTGATTTAATCAGCAAGCCCTAATTATTCGGTAAATGTAATAGTAAGGTGCGTTTTGCTGACGCAAAGCTCCGCTAACGCTGTGCGACATGAAACGTACCCTACAACTTTCCTACTCCCCCACCACCAGGAGTTTCAATCACAAATACATCACCCACATTCATCTCCACAGTGGCGGTACTCCCCAATTCTTCAATTTTCCCATCACTGCGTTCGACATAATTTCTTCCTACTAAACCATCACCCCCACCATTCAAACCAGGGGGAGAAACAACCCGATGACCTGATAATATCCCGGCGGTCATCTGCTCTAAGAAACGTATCTTCCGAATTACTCCATTGCCACCTTTATATAAACCTTCCCCTCCACTCCCGGAACGAATGGCAAAATTTTCTAACAATACCGGAAACCGCCATTCCAAAACTTCGGGGTCGGTTAACCGGGAGTTGGTCATGTGAGTATGTACTGCGTCGGTGCCATGAAAGTTAATACCTGCACCGGAACCTCCACAAATAGTTTCATAATATTGATATTTACTATTGCCAAAGGTGAAGTTATTCATTGTTCCTTGGGAGGATGCCATTATTCCTAAGGCATTGTATAAAGTATCGGCGATGGTTTGAGAAGTTTCGACATTTCCAGCGACAATAGCTGCGGGATATTTGGGGTCTAACATACTACCTTCGGGGATAATAATTTCTAATGGTTTGAGGCAACCTGCATTTAGGGGAATATCATCATCAACTAGGGTACGAAAGACATATAATACTGCTGCTTTACATACTGCGGTTGGTGCATTGAAGTTTGTGGGAAGTTGGGGAGATGTTCCTGTAAAGTCTATTTTGGCACTGAGATTTTTTTTGTCGATACTGACAGAAACTTGAATTTTATTGCCGTCATCGAAGGTGGATGTGGAATTTTGTTTGTTGAGTGATGAAGAGAGTTTTTTTATGGCTTGGCGTACTGATGTTTCGGCGTTATATTGAACGAATTTCATGTAAGTTTGTACGGTTTCTAAGCCATATTTTTCTGTCATTTTCTGAAGTTCTTGTGTACCTTTTTCATTTGCTGCTATTTGCGCTTGGAGGTCGGCGATATTTTGGCTGGTGTTTCTGGCAGGATATTTGCCTGAGGTAAGGATTTTTAATATTTCTGTTTCTTGAAATTTTCCGTTTTTGACGAGTTGGAAGTTATCTATTAATATTCCTTCTTCTTCTACTGTTTTACTATGGGGTGGCATGGAACCGGGGGTAATTCCTCCAATATCTGCATGATGACCGCGGGAGGCTACATAAAATATGGGAGTTTCTCTTTTTTCTGTCTTTTCAGGGGGGGTTAGGGAAGTAGTTGTTTGATTTTTAGAGATAATATTTTCATTGGCAGGAGGGTTTACAGATTTTAATTTTTGAGTGATAGATTTATCGTCTAAAGTAATTTTTGTATTGGATAAAGTTTCTTCAGTGGAATTAGTTTCAGGAAAACTATTTGTCTGATTTTCCCAAATTAATTTTTCATTGCTAGGAAATTGTACAGATTTTAATTTTTGAGTAATAGATTTATCGTCTAAAGTAATTTTTGTATTGGATAAAGTTTCTTCAGTGGAATTAGTTTCAGGAAAAATATTTGTCTGATTTTCCCAAATTAATTTTTCATTGTCAGGAAGCTGTACAGATTTTAATTTTTGAGTGATAGATTTATCGTCTAAAGCAATCTTTTTTTGAGTAATAGATTTATCGCCTAAAGCAATATTTGTATTGGAGAAAGTTTCTTCACTGGTATTAGTTTCAGGAAAAATATTTGTCTGATTCTCCCAAATTAATTTTTCATTGCTAGGAAATTGTAAAGATTTTAATTTTTGAATAATAGATTTATCGTCTAAAGCAATCTTTTTTTGAGTAATAGATTTATCGCCTAAAGCAATATTTGTATTGGAGAAAGTTTCTTCACTGGTATTAATTTCAGCAACAGTATTTGTCTGATTCTGCCAAATTAATTTTTCATTGCCAGGAAATTGTACAGACTTCAACTTTTGAGTAATAGATTTATCGTCTAAACCAATATTTGTATTGGAGAAAGTTTCTTCACTGGTATTAGTTTCAGGAAAAATATTTGTCTGATTTTCCCAAATTAATTTTTCATTGTCAGGAAGCTGTACAGATTTTAATTTTTGAGTGATAGATTTATCGTCTAAAGCAATCTTTTTTTGAGTAATAGATTTATCGCCTAAAGCAATATTTGTATTGGAGAAAGTTTCTTCAGTTGAATTAGTTTCAGGAAAAATATTTGTCTGATTCTCCCAAATTAATTTTTCATTGCTAGGAAATTGTAAAGATTTTAATTTTTGAGTAATAGATTTATCGTCTAAAGCAATCTTTTTTTGAGTAATAGATTTATCGCCTAAAGCAATATTTGTATTGGAGAAAGTTTCTTCACTGGTATTAGTTTCAGGAAAAATATTTGTCTGATTCTGCCAAATTAATTTTTCATTGCCAGGAAATTGTACAGACTTCAACTTTTGAGTAATAGATTTATCGCCTAAACCAATATTTGTATCGGATAAAGTTTCTTCAGTTGAATTAGTTTCAGGAAAAATATTTGTCTGATTCTCCCAAATTAATTTTTCATTGCCAGAAAGCTGTACAGACTTCAACTTTTGAGTAATAGATTTATCGCCTAAACCAATATTTGTATCGGATAAAGTTTCTTCAGTTGAATTAGTTTCAGGAAAAATATTTGTCTGATTCTGCCAAATTAATTTTTCATTGCTAGGAAATTGTACAGACTTCAACTTTTGAGTAATATATTTATCGCCTAAACCAATATTTGTATTGGATAAACTTTCTTCACTGGAATTAGTTTCAGGAAAAGTATTATTGTTCTTGTTTTGTAAATCATGCTTGTCAATAACAGAAGCATTTTTTGGTTTTTGTAGAAGTGGAAATACGGGGGTAATAACTGTTATGTCTGGTAAATGGGTACCGCCATTATAGGGATTATTTAAAACATAAACGTCTCCTGGTTTGAGGATATCTTTTTTGTCAGAAATTACGGCATTAACACTTTCACTCATGGAGCCTAAATGTATAGGAATGTGAGGTGCATTGGCAACTAATTGACCGTCTTTGTCGAAGATAGCGCAGGAAAAGTCTAGTCTTTCTTTGATGTTTACTGAGGAGCCAGTTTTTTGTAATGTAATTCCCATTTGTTCGGCGATCGCTCGAAATAGGTTATTAAATATTTCTAGCATTACGGGGTCTGCTGATGTTGGAATTTTTGTTTGAGATTTTGTGGTTGGTTCTAGAGATTTTTCTGTGGTTTTGATTTTGGTTAATACGAGGTAATTTTTGAGGGTTAATTCTGCTTGCCATCCTGGTTCAATAATATTTGTTCCGGTTTTTTCTATGATTAAGGCGGGGCTATTAATTGTTGTTCCTGGTTGTAAGTTTTCTCGTAGATAAATAGGTGTATCTTGCCATTTTCCGGCGGTGTAGATTTTTGTTTTTGTAATTGGAGTTATGGCAGTTTTTTGAGTGGGAGAATTTTCTGTTTCTTCTGGGGTTTCCATTTGTTGAATAAGTTCGAGGGAAACTGCTTCAACTATTAAATATTTTTCTGCCATGATAAATCCGTATCTTTGTTGATGGGCTGTTTCAAATTCGGATTTCATTATGGAGATATTTTCGGCAAAGTCTACGATTAATGTTGAGTCGCTGCCTTGATATTTGATGTGAATTTTCGATAAGGATATTTGATTTTGATTGGAGTTTATTTCTTGTTTGGCTTCAGTTTCTAGTGTGGCTAAAATTTGTTTTATTTCTGGCAATAATTCTGGAGTTAGTATTTTTTCAACTGCCTTTTCTTTCATAACTCGAATATCTGCCAATCCCATGCCATAAGCTGATAAAACTCCGGCATAAGGATGAATAAATATTTGTTTCATTCCCAAAGCATCAGCAATTAAACAAGCGTGTTGACCCCCAGCTCCACCAAAACAACAAAGAGTATATTCTGAAACATCATAACCTTTTTCCAAAGAGATTTTCTTAATCGCATTTGCCATTTTTTCCACAGCTATAGCTAAATATCCACTAGCTACTTCTTCTGGTTTTTTACTATTACCTATTTCTGCTGCTAACTGAGTAAACTTTTCTCTAACAATCTCCAAATTTAAAGGTAAATTTCCATCTTTCCCAAAGACTTTCGGAAAAAATTCTGGCTGTATTTTTCCTACCATTACATTACAATCTGTCACTGTCAAAGGTCCGCCTTTTCCATAAGCAGCCGGACCAGGATTTGCACCAGCAGATTCAGGTCCGACACGATAACGAGCACCATCAAAAAATAAAATTGAACCTCCACCAGCAGCCACAGTATGTATCGACATCATCGGAGTTTGTAGCCTTACCCCTGCAATTTCTGTTTCAAATTCTCGCTCGTATTCTATTGTTTTATTTTCTGCTCCAGCGTAATGAGCAACATCAGTAGAAGTACCACCCATATCAAAACTAATTATCTTATGAAAACCAGCCATTTTACTTGTTTGAACTGCTCCAACAATTCCACCAGCAGGTCCAGATAAAATACTATCTTTACCTTGAAATTTTTGAGCATCTGTTAAACCGCCATTTGACTGCATAAACATTAATTTAACTGCCTGTCTTTCTGAAATATTGCGACTATTTAAAAGACCTTTTCCAAAAGTTAAAGTTAAATCTTTTTTACTCTCTTCTCCTCCTCCTGCTTCACCACCTATTTCCCTTCTTTCAAAACTAGGTTCAGAGGAATTTTGGAGAGAAGATATATTCTCTGTTTCTAAATCTTCAAAGCAGTTCAAAGAATTACTAACTTGATTGACATATCTTAGTAAAATTGGTGATAAATAAGCATCAACAACAGTAGTATCTCCCCGACTAACTAATTTCATTAAAGGGCTAACTTCGTGAGATACAGATATTTGAGTAAATCCGATTTCTTGAGCAATTTCTTTGATTTTTTGCTCATGCTTCGGGTAGCGATAACCGTGCATTAAAACAATGGCACAACTTCTAATTCCTGCTGCATAAACTTCTTGAAGTTCAATAGTTAACTCCGTTGTTTGAAGTGGAATTATTTCTTCCCCCTTCGCTGTATAACGTTCCTCAACTTCAATAACTTTTTCATACAACATTTCCGGCAAAATAATTTCTCTAGCAAAAATATTTGGTCGGTTTTGATAACCAACTCTTAGAGCATCTTTAAAACCCTTCGTAATAACTAAAACTGTACGGTCGCCCTTCCTTTCTAATAAAGCATTTGTAGCGACAGTAGTACCCATTTTAATCACTTCTATTTCTTCAGAAGAAATTGCTTGATGTTGAGGAATTCCTAATATTTCACGAATTCCTTGTACTGGAGCATCTTCGTAGCGATCGGGATTTTCTGATAATAGTTTATGAATAATAATTTGACCGTCCGGAGCTTTAGCAACTATGTCAGTAAACGTACCTCCACGGTCTATCCAAAATTGCCAAGAGTTGTTAGTAATAGATGTGTTAGTCATATTAATTTAGAATTTAATAAATTTCAGTGGTTTATAACAGGATATTTAGAGTTATACCTATACTTAGGGTTTGCTGAAAAAGTCTTTTAGTAGGGGTAGGAGACAGGAGACAGGAGAAAGGAGACAACCCACCCCTCGCCCCTCCCCCTCCCAGGAGGGGAGAACGGGGAATTTAGAGGAGGTAGGAGTAACAATTATCTCTTGATTTTTCTGCCCAACTCTTGGCTAAAATACGCTCATTTTTGAGCGTATTAGACTGAAAACCAGGCCTTTTTTTCGTCAAAAAAAAGGCTAAATTATTTATATGTCAATGCTTTTAGATTTAATCAGCAAACCCTACTTATGTAGTTGAAGTAGACTGGATTTTCTTTTCTGTTAGTTAAAACCGCAAATCTTGTATCTCATTCAAGGGATAAAAGCTATAATTGCAAAATTTTAACAGTTTTATCGTCTCTTCCACTCACCAAAAATAATTTGTCTGAGCTAAACATATTAGGGAGGCAGTCTACATTTTCTGATAGTAGTTTATGAATCATAATTTTACAACTGATAACTGAAATGACCATCCTTCATTAATGGATAATGGATAATGGATAATTACCTCTTCCTTTTAGGGAGAGGATTGACGCTTAAGGAAAAAATTTATTCTCTTGGTCGATTGGATATGGCGAGGAAACCCGCTCTTGACAGAGCCGCTCCGAAGATCGCCATCCCACCCTTCGGGAAGCTCCGCTAACGACCGCTTTTTTCCCCTTGAAAGGGGAGGCTTTAAACCTGAATTATTTAATTATTAATTCTTCGGTAACTTTAGCAACTAGATCGGTAAATGTTCCTGTTCAGTCTATTCAAAAGTTAATAAATTTCATAATTATCATAAATAATGTTATTCAAATATTTATACTTACTAATTCATACCAAATCTGATTCATATAAAGATATCTATAATTTTCCCTATTCGGTCAGAAATACAGCGCGCGTAAAATTGTTCCATCCCATCGCTATAACATTACTTCTATCAATTTATTATTATTCTTCTTCATGTACCTTCCCTTCAGAAATTACCGTTGTTTCTATCTCCATTTTCAAATTTCTATGATTACCTATGTCTCGTATCCATCTCAAAAGCGTATTTGCTAACCTCGCCGCTACTACAGTTCCTTCAAAATTAAAATCAGGATTTTGTAAACCCTTTCCCAACATTTCCTTACCTATATCTGTAATAAAAACTAATACTGCTCTATTTTTTATCTCAATTCTAATTGCTCCTGATTTTTCTAACTCCTCATATACTCCTTGATATTTACCTATTTTTTTACCGTATTTTTTCCTTTTAACTCTGGTAGTTAATTCACTTTTTTTTACTCCTATTGCCGTTTCTCCTTCTCCCCCTAAATCCCATAAAGTAAGTAGCAAACGAGTTTTATTTACATCCTCAACACTTTCTTCTCCAAAACTTTCTTGAGCAGACTCTAAATTGATATTTGTTTCTGCTTCTAAATTATGATTTTCTGTTGACATCTCCAGATTCCCTTATTTTTATGAAACCATCAATAAACGCCATTGGGTAGACTCCTATTTTAGTTTCTTAAACCCACCCACGACCAATTAAATGATTGAGCAATTTTAAGTTAATATTGAGCTATCAGAAAATACTCTAATAGCTTATTTTTTATGAACAATCAGAAATGCTTTTAGACAGAGAAAGCTAAATATTCAGCATTTTTTTGTCATCTCTATACTTTGACGCATTTTCTGTTCACAATTAATCAATGCAGAATGTTCTGCGTTTGTCAAGTTTACCTCTAATACTTTTCTGACTACCTTACTTCCTAACAAACAAGGAACTTATAAAAAAATATTTTCTAAACTATATTGCTCTTGAAGATAGACACTACAAGGTAAAAGTTGATTTTGATTTTAACAATATTTTGGTCAGGGTACTGTCTAACTTTCCTGCTAAAATAATTACAACACTTTTCATTTAAGTAGGCTATAAAATTCTTTTGGGCTGGGAGTAGGGAGTAGGATAATGCTTTAGCTACTGTAGTCTATCCTATGTGAAAACTGCTATTGAACATAGCAAATACCAATAACAGAAGCATAATTTATAGAATTCTTTGCTTAATTTGGTGCGTTATAATTTTGGCAAAATAATCAGCAGAGGTCTCCTGTTAAAATTTTTAGAAGACCTCTGTCTTTTATGTATTTAAAGCTTCTAGGAAATTTTACTCAAAAAAACTGGGCAGAAGGAAAGACCAAAATTGGTAATTCCCATTTTCTACAATAGAGTCTATATGCTGGTGGAAAAAGTATAGGTATTCAAATTCCACTCAAATTAAAGACCATCAAAACCTTTTTACTAATAGACTTGTTGGAATTATTTCTACTTGAATTCTTCTAACTGATCTAGTCGTAACCAGATATTCGGAGTTGGTACTTTGCCGAATTTGACAAAAGCGTAATCTCCTTTTGTATCAACAACTTCTCCCTGACTATCAAATATATAGGGAGGAAACCTTGTGTCACTAGCTTTGGCCTCTAAGCTATTTTCAAGTTTTTCTCGCACAACACGAACTACACTACCTTTTTTAATGTTTGCCATATATGATTTCTATCCCTTGTATTTTCTGTTGAAATTCTAATACGGAATGGGAGTGAATAACCCGACGTTGAACCTAACAGTTACCGAAAAATATTGATAGGTGGTTGCCAAAATCTGGTCTTATAGTAGGGAGATTAAATAGGAGCAGACAACTCTGAACTTCTACTACCCTTGGTGAAGTTCTCTCCTGTTAAATCGACCGATTATAACGGGAGCTTCTCAAACAAAGAAGTTTCTTGTTTCCCAGGCTGACTAATGCCTAAGCCTCCACAAGCACACAAGATTATACCCACCTCGTTTAATGCTTTATTTAATATGTTAATTGCTGCATTTTCATCTCTATCTAAAACTGTTTTACATTTAGGACAAGAGTGAGTTCTAACTGATAAAGTTTTAGATACTTTTTGACAAAAATTACTACAATTTTGTGATGTATTGTGAGGATGTACGGGCGAATGGCCATTCGCCCCTACTTACATGAACACCGCTACCAGATTGATCGGGTATTAGCCAACGTTTCCAAGCTTTATCTAGTCTTTGTAAGTTAATTTGTTGAACCTCGTATGGATATTTCTTTGTAGTCAGGAAACAACTGTTTTGTCTGTTTAAGTGCTGATTGTTGAAAATAATAATCTGGCCTACTAGAAATTTCACCAATAGGGCATGAAATTAGTGAGCAACGGTCAACTTGACATCTACTTCTATTTAACCAATCTAGTCTTTGGCTATCACGCATAATTGTAATGCCTTCGTAACAGTTCTAGCCAATAATCAATTTTGACTGACTGTTCAGGAGTGGGCTTAATTTTGTAGCAATGAGTAATTATCATAATTTTTCTACTACTCTTTAAGCACTAGATTTGAACAGCAATGGACACCTGTTTAATTTTCTCTCGGCAATTCCCCTCCCGTTAAATGGCTCGATTATAACGGCAGACTACTTGCCGAATCAAGTTGGCATTGAGGACAAAAATGAGTAGACCGACCCGCAAGTTTAATTTTCTCTAAAGAAGTATCACAAATTCGACATGGTTGACCAGCACGATTATAAACCCAAGCTACACCACCATAATTGCCATTAACTCCCTTAACATTTAAGAAGTTGCTGAATGTTGTACCACCTGCATCTATAGAGTTTTGTAATACTTTGAGTATAGCTATATGCAGTTGTTCTATTTGAGTTTCCGTCAAATCTTTGCACAGAGTTGTTGGTCTAATACCACTGAGAAATAGCGCTTCATCAGCATAAATATTACCCAACCCAGCAATTGTTGTCTGGTCTAAAAGGGCTGTTTTAATTGCTCTGTGTCTTTTGTCAAGTTTGTTGGTAAGATATTCTAGGCAAAATTCAGGAGAAAATGGTTCTGGACCCAGTTTTTTCAGACCAGTAATAATGTGAGATATTTCTGTTGCGGGTGGTACTCCCCACATCTGGCCAAAAGTGCGTTGGTCTACAAATCTTAATTCATCGGTAGGATGACCTTCACTTCCTGAAGAGCGATCGCCAAAAAATATTCTCACTCGCGTATGTTTATGTAGACTTTCTTCTGGTTTTACCCATAATAGTTGGCCTGTCATTCGTAAATGCACCCCTAGCCAACCATCTTGCTTTTCTTTAAGCTGTGTAAGTTTTGGAGTTTTTGTATCCCACTTGTAGAGTTGGGCAAGTAAATATTTACCTCGTCTATGCCACCCCGTGATCGCTTTTCCCTGCAAACCGCCCAAAAAATCACCCACAGAAATTGGGTGGGCAACTGTGCGTTCTAATAACACTTCCCCACCCACTATTTTTTTATTGAGAGTCAGTTGATTGAGACCTCGTTTTACTATTTCTACTTCTGGCAGTTCTGGCACAGTCTTAACTATAATTTTTACAGTATTAATTATTATTATAGACACTGTAGAAATTTTTTCTAGTTAAGCATCGATCTGAGGCAGTTTTGGCCTATTTTTGTTTATTTAATTAGAATTGCTCAACTGAGGTTTTGCTATAACTCTGGGTTCAAAGAATAGTTTGAGGCTAACTCTTTTTACCTTTAGGAGCTTCTACCTCTACTACTTCTTCGGTACCAAAGTTATTAGTGTTAACGCCAGCTGCACTACCACTAAAACCTGTGTAATTTACTTTGTCAAAGCGAACAATAACAGGATACTTGATGCCACTTTTGTCAACGGAAGCAACTGTACCAATCTCATTATACCAGTAGGATTCTTTGCGTAAAATCCGAACTTTAGAACCACGTTGAACCATGAATTTTTTTTCCCTTAAAGTTAAGAATGGTAAAACTTTCCTCTCATCCTATATCTTTTAAGTCTGAGATTTTTTTAAGTTTTGTTGCAATTAGTTGAGCCAGGATACCTGAACAAAATGAGCTGGACGACCCCATAAATCTTGAGTTACAGAAATATTTACCACTCTTAAATTGAAAGGAATAGCGGTTGTTAAATATTTTTGGGCTAAATTGCCTAGCTCTGGTGCTACTTGGAACGCTGCTGTCGCTGCAATGCCAAAACCTAAGAGTTGCTCAATTGGTTTCCTAGGCATAAGTGTATTTATACCTAGAGCCAATCCTAGAGTGAGAGTCATTGCCACTGATAAATTTGTGCCACATCTAGGATGTACTGCCAAGTCCCATTCTCCAGAAGTAATTCGCTGTAATGCTACTTCTACTGCTTGGTCTAATTGAGATGGATTTACTGAACCATAAAGGTAAAATCCTTGTGGTGTAGACATTCCTCCAATTGATTCGTCAGAGGATGTTGAATTTCCTGAGTTTGCTAATTCACTCAGTACCCAAACTGTAGCATGTTCCAGAGCATGAACTTGTCTAATTGTCAATATTTCTTTTAAGCCAGGAATAAATTCTAATTGTTGGAGAAAATCACTATCTTGTGTAGGTTGGGGGGCAAAATTAAAGGGAAACTGTTGGTTTCCAAAGGAAGTAGAGGTGCTTGCTGTCATGTTTTTTTAATTTGTTTGCTCTGGGCAATTAAATATTTCTAGATTTTATTCTTTTTCAGATTTATATACCAATTGTAATTTAAGCTATGAGTTCTTGTTGATATTGAGAGAATGGTAAAATTTAGGCAATAGGGAACAAGGGGAAATTTGTTTGTTCCGCATTCCCCACAGAAAAAATATGCTCGCTTCAACAGCTATATAATTTTTATTATTGCTAATTAATGAGACTTGATATTAGTGAATTATTTGAATGTATAAAATTATTTCCTCATTCAACTTATAATTCTTTTATCTTCTCAAATTCATAGTGTTAACTAAGTCTTACAAATTCAAGTTTCGTGCTTTCTGAAACTATAAATAAAGGGGTTGATTTTTGAGCTATTTTTTACATACAGAAAACTTTTAGCTACATCGCCTGTTATATCTACATTGTTAGTTATACAATTTCCGTTTAAATACTTATAAATCAGTCAGCAAAAAGTAGAGATATTTAGTGTTTAAGCGAGAGGATATGTTTTTTCACAACACTATCGAAAAGCCCTGAATATTACCAATGTATAATGGATAATTGATAATTGATAATTAATCGAATCTAGGTTTAAAGTCTATCCTTTTAAGGATAAAAAAGCGGTCGAAGGATGGCGAGTTCTCCTCGCTGGCCTCCAATTGACCAAGAGAAGAAATCAGATTTCCTTATATTCAATCCTCTCAGTTTTAACCAGAGGTAATTATCCATTATTCATTATCCATTATCAATTAATGAAATAGCTTTTAGACGAGCTTTGCCTTTTCTACTATTAGTGACTTAATACCAAAAAAGCTTTATTATTCCTTCACCTCCATCCTAAATTCTAAATGGAGAATTTTTCATCTATATAATCTATGTAGTAATATTTACTATTGTGTTTCTTCTTGCCTTTGACCATTACGAAATACTCCAGGAAATCGTTTTCCTTCAGCATCTATAATAATCCCAACACCATGAGGTATTCCTCCTCTTAACTCTCCTTCATAACGAATTCCATTAGGATATGTACAACTTCCTTTGCCATCTAGTTGTGAATTATAAAAATCTCCTTGACACCGTATACCATCGGCACGAGTAAATACTCCTGGACCAAAAGGAACACCAGCAAAGAAATCTCCCTCATAGCGATCGCCACTAGCGTAAATAAATTGACCTTGACCAGTAGGCTGACTACTAATCACACTACTAGAGAGATTCTCCACCAAGTTAAAATCTCCCACAAAGCGATCGCCATTGGCGAAAATAATTGTACCTGACCTAATCTGTCCATTTTGGAATACTCCTGTAATTCTGGAATCATTAGAGAAGATAAAAGTACCCTGTCCATTAGGCAGACCATTCCGAAATTGTCCTTCGTAGCGATTACGATTAGCATAAACATATACACCACTTCCTTCTGGTCTTCCATTGACAAAATCTCCAGCATAATTATCTCCATTGGGATAATTGCATTTAACTCTGCCAGTAGGAGGGTTTCCTTCGCAAAAAGGTGCTTCTGTTTGTTCTTGTGCCATTAAGGACTGAGGATGCCACATCAAAATTGTGTATCCCAGGCAAGAAGCTGTTAATATTGCTATTTTTAGTTGTTTTATTGATAGCATCATGGCCAATATCAAGCCTATTTATTAATTTAAACAGTTTCTATTATTTTTTGATTCCATTATTATATAGAGTTCCACAGAACTGTGGAGTTATAGATCATTACTAATCAGCAACACCATATATTCAGTCACGAAATGCTATTTCTTTAGTTGAATAAAAAATCATTACTATGGCCAGTATGCAACCAATAATTACATACTATCATAATTTTTTTTGGGGATGCAAGGGGAAATACCTTGCCGTTTTTTTTGAGCTTCACAAGATGATGATTTTTCTTTGGTTGTGAATAATAGCGTTGGCGGAGCAAGTGCGGTAGCTACATCGCTTCTACATGAGTAAATATGTTATGGGGTAAAAATTTTTCCTGTCGCCACTCCTTTAATTAGAGTCCTTCACAGGATGATAACTTTTCTCTGCTTTGATGGTGTGAGTATCCCTTCTATATGTATTCAGTGGCGAAATGCTATCTCTTTAGTTGAATAAAAAGTCATGCTTATGGGCAGTATGCACCCAATCATTACATACTATCATAATTTTTTTTGGGGATGCAAGGGGAAATACCTTGCCGTTTTTTTTGAGCTTCACAAGATGATGATTTTTCTTTGGTTGTGTATAATAGCGTACGCTTCTGCATAAGTAAATAGGACTTGCTGATTAAATATCAAAGCATTGACTGATATTGGTAAGTGCGTTTTTTGGCCTTGAAAAAGTGCGCCTATTTTCAGGTCAAAAAGCCCATGCATGCTAGTATTTTGGGATGATTATGGCAGAAAAATCACTCTGACAATAATTCCTCCTACCTCCTCTATAATTCCCATTTCTCCTGTCTTCCCCTCCACCTGAGGGGTCAGGGATGGGTTGTCTCCTGTCTCCTGTCTCCTACCCTCACCCATAAGACTTTTTCAGCAAGCCCTAAATATATGGATGTGTTGATGGGGTGAAAAATTTCTTCTGTAGCCACTTCTTGATCATAAAGCTTCACAGGATGATAACTTTTCTCTGTTTTGATGGTATGAGTATCTCTTCTATATATAATATTCTGTGACGATATGTTGTTTTTTTAGTTGAATAAAAAGTCATGTGTAGGTACGAATAGAGGCAGATGATTACATACTATCATAATTTTTTTTGGGGATGCAAGGGGAAAGCCTTGCCGTTTTTTTTGAGCTTCATAGAATGCAGATTAATCATCCATATATCCGTGGCTAAATCCTTGTCTAGCAACAACTGCATTAGAAATTATGAAGTCCGTTCATAGGGACACAGCCAAATTAATAAGTAGAGCGAGTCTAAAAAATTAGGATAATTTATTTTTTATTACTCCTCAGTTGTTGGCTGACTTCCTACCTCTTTTTGAATTTCCACACCACTTTGCTCAAACACGACGACTGGGTCAGCTCCTGTCTTAAAGTCTACTCGCTTTACCAATACCTTACCATTAGCTAGTCGTTGTCCAATTTTCACATATCTACTTGTAGGTTCTGTAGGAACCTTCACAATGATTTGCTTTTGATGTCCTACTTGTACAACTCCACTAACTTCTATACCATCAGCGATAGTAGTATCTGGAGGAGGAGGAGGAGGTGGTGGTGGTGGTGGCGGCGGTGGTGGTGGTGGTGGAAAACCTGGCCCTCGCCACTGAGGAGGTGGGGTTGAACCTATTGGCAGTTCTGGTAAACCTGGTACTTGTTGAGTAGATGAACTGGGCAACTCTGGGGGTTTTGGTGGAGGTGGTGGCTCTTGAGATTGTGATTGTTGTGTAGTACCTTGAGGATGAGCCGCAACTGTGGTGTTACTATTTTTCCCTGACTGAGTATTGTTTCCTGATGCTGCTTGTTTGTTTGTATTTCGTGGTGGCCTACTGTTGGCCGTTTGCCTTGATGGAGTTATTGTTTGCCTTGATGGAGAGGGAGATTGAGCTGAACTTGAATTTTGTCTGTTTGTAGCAGATGGCTGTTGTGAATTTTTTTGTTGAGCAACTTGGTTTGAGTCTGTCCCTTGGTTTGTTCTGCTTACAGTTAACTCTGGTTCCCTCCAAGAAGAAGGGGATTTGGTTTCTGGTAGAGTTGGAATATTTGGTACTTGTTGACTATCTAATTCTGGAAGTTGGGTAGATATAGAATCTCCTGTTTGATTTGATCTGCGACTTGGTACTGGAATAGTTGGTAAATTTGAGAAGGGATCTCTGGTGTCTGGAATACTGGAAATAGAAGTGGGTGTTTGAGTTTGAACTTCTTGTTGGAGAGATTTTGTTCTTTCATTCGGGTCTGTAGACCTAATTAAATCTTTTGCTGTATCTGACTTTTGGGGAACATCAGGAGATGGGAAAGGTTCGTCAACAGCAAGAATTGGAGAAGGAGATTCAGGAGGGTCTATGGGAGTAGGAGAAGATTCTGGAGTATTGGCAGTAGAACTGTTTCCTCTGTTCAAAAATGGTAGAGATTCACATCCACTTATCCACAAAGATAATAACCCAGCTCCTAATATTAGTAAAAATTTACGCATTGCTAGTTCCGAAAAGCCTAATATTGTCAAGGGTAGCAAAAATTTAGCAAAATCATACTACGTTTGGGATCAAGTTAACAACCATGTTCTACAAATGAATTTGTATTTTGTTCAAATGGTGAAGTATTAGGTAATGGTCTTCTTCGTCTTTGTTGAGCAACAATTAGACTATCATCACTAGGCACTATCCTTCTAACGTTTTGTCGCCAAGTAGTGGGGGCAGTAGTTTCAGGAAGGGTAGGTAGACCAGGTAGTTGTTGGCCTTGTATTTCTGGCAATTGGGCTACGGAAGATTCTTCAGGTGCTAATTCTGGTACTGGTATTTCAGGAACAACAGAAAATGGGTCTCTACCTCTGGGAACAGATATTGTTTCAGAAGGTTGAATTGTAGTATCATCTAGATCATTTCCTAAGTTTTGCTGTAAAACTTTTTCTCTTTCCTCTGGGTCGGTAGATTGGATCAAGTTAGCAACTGTATTGGACTTTTCTGGAATTTCTGCTGATGGAATAGTCGATTCTGATTGTGAATCAGGAGATGGAGAATCTGGAACTTGAGCTAGAATTTGGTTAGAAAAACTGGCAGAATCTGATAATTCCATTAGTTGCATATCTTCATCATTAAATGCTACAGATTCACCTCTAAGTATCCAGGTAGCTAATATTCCTATGCTGATGAAATATAAGACTTTTTTGTTCATTTTAAATTTTGTTTATGTTGATAAATTTTACAATAGTTTAAGGTTAAAAATACCATCGCTGGTACAGGGAGTACCATATTTTTACGTTTTTCAATCGAACTTCAATAACTATAACGTAAAGCTAATATTATACTAAATCCGGCGATCAAAATAACCGTTATTATGAAGGCTCTGCAGCTATGCTGAGGACACCTATGCTGAAGGGTTAGAGAGGAAGAGCGAAAAACAGACTTTTGATAACCGGATTTGGTATTAATTGTGAAATAGGTATGATTTGCACTCTTATTTTTTGCTCAAAACTTACATTGCGGGGGAGTTTCATACTTACAGCGCTTTTCAAATTGATGAACCACATCTTCACAAGCAAAACTTTGTAGGGACGTTACATGGAATGTCCCTACTGTAGTCTACCCAAATGAAAACCGCTGTATACCAATTTTATGTGAGGCTGCATAAAATTAGTTTTTAGGTGGCGCGGTGGTAGGTATTGGGTGTTAGATGGCACATAATTATGAAATTTATTAACAAGTCCTTCTTTAATGTACAGGCAACGCCTGATTAAAATATTGTTCTATGCAACTTTATATTAATTTGGTATTAAAATCAGTTATCAGGTAACAGCTATTATTAATTATTAATTATTAATTATTAATTATTAATTATTAATTATTAATTATTACCTCTCCTTGAAAAGAAGAGGATTGACTCATTATGAAAATTTTTATTTATTATCCCCTTAAAAGGGGAGGCGCATACCCACAATTTTTCGGTAAATGGTTTGTAAATGGTTAAACGTTTAAATTGTAGCTCCCAATTGAGACCAAGAAAATAATATTTGGGGAAACAACAAATAGACACTCTAAAATCTCAAATCTTAATGGGTATTAGTTGAGTTCCGGTTCCATTTTTCCTATCAATTGGAGTTGGAAACAGTTAACTGATGAGCGACCGCTCAATAGTTGGGGTCAATTACGAATCTGTTAAAAATATTAACTGTTAACTTGATAACTGGTAATACTGGTCTACTCACATAGTTTAAGTAGATATTAATTTAGATAAAAATCTACTTAATTGTAGTATGTTGAATTTAGTCATTATAGAACCGAGATTAGGTATAAAAGGTAAAAAATCATGGGAACAGTTTCTATATCTCCGGTTGTACTAATTATTCTAGATGGTTGGGGTTATCGAGAACAAAAAGAAGGAAATGCCATTGCTGTTGGTGAAACACCTATAATTGATAGCCTTTGGCAAGCATATCCTAGAACTTTGATTCAAGCTTCGGGCAAAGCAGTAGGTTTGCCAGAAGGTCAAATGGGTAACTCGGAGGTCGGTCACTTAAATATTGGTGCGGGGAGAATTGTACCCCAGGAGTTGGTAAGAATATCTGATGCAGTAGAAGATGGGTCAATTGCTCAAAATCAAGACATAGTTAAATGTTGTCAAGATATTAGTGAGCGTAATTCCAAACTACATTTAGTGGGTTTATGTTCCCCTGGAGGAGTTCATTCTCATGTAAACCACTTATTAGGTTTACTAGATATGGCTAAAGCAAAAGGAATTTCTGATGTTTGTATTCATGCTATTACTGATGGACGTGATACAAATCCAAAATCAGGAGTCCAGGTACTCAAACAAATAGAATATCACATTAAACAAAGTGATGTAGGACGAATTGCAACTATTAGCGGTCGTTACTATGCAATGGACCGGGATAAACGATGGGATAGAATTCAAAAAGCTTATGAAGTGATCACCAAAGATGGTTATGGAGTTGGTTGTTCTGCTTCTGATTTACTACAACAATGTTATACTGAGGGTATAACAGATGAATTTGTTATCCCAGTTAGAGTATCCCCTGGAGCTATAGAACCAGGAGATGGAGTAATATTCTTTAATTTTCGTCCAGATCGTGCTCGTCAATTGACTCAAGCTTTTGTAGATCCAGATTTTAATGGGTTTGAGCGCCAACCAATTCAACCATTGACATTTTTAACTTTTACTCAATATGACCCTAGTTTACCCGTCTTAGTGGCTTTTAAGCCTCAAAATTTAAATAATATTCTCGGAGAAGTAATTTCTCAGCATGGTCTCCGTCAACTCCGCACTGCTGAAACTGAAAAATATGCTCATGTAACTTACTTTTTCAATGGAGGTTTAGAACAACCATTTGAAGGAGAAGACCGAGAATTGATTCAAAGTCCAATGGTAGCTCATTATGATGAAGCACCAGAAATGTCAGCAGAAGAAGTGACAGAAGTAGCGATCGCTGCTGTGGAAAAACAAATCTATTCTCTAATTGTGATTAACTATGCTAACCCTGACATGGTAGGTCATACTGGGGTTATGGATGCGGCAGTAAATGCAGTTAAAACAGTTGACCATTGTTTAGGACAACTTTTAGATAGTATTAGTAAAGTAGGTGGCACAGCAATAATTATTGCTGACCATGGTAATGCTGAATATATGTGCGATGAACAAGGAAGTCCTTGGACAGCTCACACGACAAATCCTGTGCCATTTATACTCATAGAAGGAGAAGGACGAAAAATTCCTGGTCATGGCACTGGAGTACCTTTGCGACAGGATGGGTGTTTAGCAGATGTAGCACCAACTATTTTGGAAATTTTACAGTTGCCTCAGCCCCCTGAGATGACTGGAAGGTCAATAATTGAAAATGCCGGATATGATATTCAACAAAATCGTACTCCTGTGCGAGTAGGTTTGTAGTCAGTCAGGCAGACAGGAGGCAGTTCAACAATTAATAATTAATAATTAATAATTAATAATTAATAATTACCTCTCCTTTAAAACGGATAGGATTGACTCAAAGGAAAATTTTTCTTTTTATAACCAAAAATTTGGGTAGTTACGCCTCGCCCTTCTAGGGCGACTTTTTAGTTATTTTTTTCAATAAGTATGTTATGGTAAATTTTAATAATTAGGGTTTGCGCTAAGTAAAGTCTTTTTCCTGGGGTAGGATACAGGAGACAGGAGACAGGATAAATGGGAATGAGGGAGGAGGTAGGAGTTAAGAATTGTCTCTCAATTTTTCTGCCATAATCATACCAAAATACTAGCTTTATGCAGCTCTTGCCACCTAAAAGCTGGTAATTTTTTCAACTCTAGAACGCTAAAACCAATATCAGTCAATACTTTTAGAATTAATCAGCAAGCCCTAATTAAAAGCTCAGATTATGAAAGCTAGATTTAAGTATCGTACATACCCAACTCAAGATCAGTGAAATTATTGGATTTTTTAACGAATTAAAAACTATGAATGTTGTTCAACTTGCGGAAATTATCTGGATTATATCGGCTATAGGTATTGTTGTATTTGTATTGTTACACAGCCCCAAAGGTGATGGAATTGGTGGTATTGGTGGACAAGCTCAATTGTTTACTAGCAGCAAGAGTGCAGAGATAACTTTGAATAGGATTACTTGGACTTTTTCTGTACTTTTTATGGGTTTAACTATACTTCTTAGCGCAGGCTGGTTACCGCAATAGGAATTTAGAATTTATAATTCAGAATTTAGAAGTTAAATTTTGGATGTAACTCAATTTGAAGGTTAATTAACTATTGTTGATTTATCAATATCTATTAACAATAGTTAATAGATTGATATGGTTATAATGGTCTAGTTGTATAGACTATGCTAAAATGTGACAAACAGAGCAGTTTGTGGTGCAAAACCAGACCACTATGTAACCGCTATCCTGATAAGTTACCCCTAGTATGGTTAAGTAAGTGACATCCTCCCGACGCCGATCTGACGGTACGGCGCGGGCTTCCAAACCTCACAGTTTGGCATTCCTAGTTTTTCTCCCTACGAGGTTTCGCCTCTGACCTAGACGGAGTTGCCTCCGTCCCCGGCAGACCGACTGCATAGGCGTTTTCTATTCCCCAGAGTCCCTGGGTACTCAATTTTTCTAGACCACGCAATCTGATTACTTCTGATGCTGCATGATCTCTGTCTGTCTCGTATCCACATTCACTACATCTATGTCTCCGTTCCCAGAGTTCTTTCTTTCCCGTATGTGTTCCACATTTAGGACAAGTTTGAGATGTTCCATCAGGATTGACACGAGCAAAATAAATTTGATGTTTCTTGGCTACCCATTCCAGCAGGTTCAGGAACTGTCCGAAAGCTGCATCCAGAGTGTGCTTTCTCAACATTCCTCTGGACATGGCTTTCAAGTTTAAATCCTCAACAAACACCATCCCAATACCCTCTTTGCTACAAAGATGGTTAGCTTGTTTGAACTGCCAATCTTTGCGCACATTTGCAATGTGATTGTGAAATCTGGCTACCTGCAACCTCACTTTCTCCTGATTTTTAGAACCCTTTTTCGTTCTGCCATACTTGCGTTGCAGTAATTCCAACTCGCGATACAAGGATGTCAAAAATCGGGGTCTGCCAATAAACTCTCTATCTGAGGTTGTCAAAAACTTCTCCAAACCCAAATCTATACCTATCGCTTCTCCGTGAGGTTGAGCTTCTGGTCTCGATACCTCAGACTGGAGCTTGAGTACTACGAACCACCTATCTGCCTTCCTTAATACCCTTGCTTGCTTGACTACAAAACCTTCTGGAATTGGTCGGTGCAAGTTAATGGGTATAATTCCAATCTTGGGCAGAGAAATCTGCCTACCTGTAATGGGGTTAGTTTTAAATTGAGGAAACAGCATGGACTTCATTTGGCCCAACTTCTTGAAGCGAGGAAAGCCATAACCTCTTTGCTGGAAATAATTCCAACCATCGTGCAATCTACGAATTGTAGTTTGCAGAACTTGAGAGGGAACTTCTGTGAGTTCTGGGAATGCTTTTTTGGCCAGGGGCAGTGCGTTTTGCTGGTTGTAGTAGGTTGGAAAAGACTTGTTAGCTGGGATGATGTATTCTTTTGATAGGGAACAATAGTTCAAACTACACTTACGGGCATTCACCCAATCCTTGATTTCCCGCAAGGCATAGTTGTACAGTTTGCGAGATATTTCCAACCAATGGAGCATAGTTTGCTCTTGGATGGGGTCGGGGTGAAGTCGATAGCGATAGTTGATGGTTAGAGTCATACAAAAATTCTAACACAGAATGATTACTCTATAGCTCTATATCTATACTGTTGGGTGATTTTTCCGGTCAATCCCGGAAAAAATCTGCTTGAGGGGTCCATGTATCCCGACGCTCATCTTTCAGATAGAGCGCGGCACTTATAGCCCCTCAAACTCCCCATCAGTTAAAACTTCTGTTTAGCCCATAACCAAGGCGACGTAAGTGTTGAAAAGAGTCTACAGGTTTTCTTGTACACATCAGGAGATACCTCCTCAGCAGGTTTCACTTGCTGTGCATTGTTAGCAAATGTTAGCAAAATAGTATCGGTTTGAGAATGTTCTAACTACCCTGACGACTACTATACATTCCCAGACAAATGTCTGGGAAATTTAGTGTTCCTCCTACACTATTGCCAGATAATTAAGTTATAAAAAAGTTTTTGTTTGTAGTAGGGCTTTAGCACAGGAAATATCTATCTTTTTTGCTCAAGCTCTACTATGCAGCTCTAATTATAATTATTCTATTATGATAAATTTCTCCAAACTATTAACTAATGTAGGAGGCCAACGACGAATATTAGCTACCCAATCAAGGTCTTTATACCGGGGGTCTAATCCTACAGCAGCAACCCAGTTACTTTCCGCTTCTCCTTTTTTGCCTTGTTCCCAGAGACAAGCAGTTAAGGCAGCCCGCATATCAGCAAAGTTAGGATATTTACGAACCAGGCTTTTTATGGTTTTTACTGCTTCCTGAGTTTGTCCAATTTGGTAGAGAGCTAGAGAATAATTGGCACGAGCAAAGGCATATTCAGGAGCTAATTCAGAGGCTTTTTTGTAATCTTCAGTCGCTTTTTCCCATTTTCCTAGTCCCGCTTCAGCATTGCCGCGGTTATTGTAGGCTATTGGATCTTCGGGGTCTAATTCTATAACTTGATTATAATCAGCGATCGCTTCTGACCATTTGTTGAGCCTTTCATAAGCAATACCACGATTTAGATAAGGGTCGGGAGCATTAGGAAAAATTTCTATTGCTTTTTGATAATCATACATTGCCTCTTCTATTTTATTTTGGCTAAGTCTGATATTACCCCTATTGCTCCAAATTGCTGGATTATCAGGATATTGTTCTAAGATTTGAGTCCATAATTGTTCGGCGTTGGCAAAATCACCATTATTACTGGCACTTAAGGCTCGATCAAATAGATTGTTTAATTCTTCTAATTGAGTAGGAGTGATATTTTGTGGTTGAGTGGCTGCCATTAAATTTGATGGGTTACTCAAGGAAAATACAGATAATAAAAGAATTGTTATGAAAAGTTTCGGAATTAAGTGCAGCATATTAATTTTATTTTTACCATGTTTTATCATACTGTATATCTTTCAGATAAGATCATGTCTGATGGAGTGTATATTCAAGGTGGAATTAACTCATCAATTATCTCAACTTGAAAGAATTTTATTAGTAGTTAAAGTATTAATCAGAAAATAACTAATAGTAACTTTTGACTGAATATTCTATGTAACTAATTTTAACTAGAGGAAGTTATCTCTTAAAAATTTGCTATTGCAATATTTTAAGATGAAACAGTCCACTACTGTTTTTCTATCCATTCTAATTAAATCACAATTTCAAAGTTATATCATGTCCGGTAGCATCGTTCTTGTATAGAGAAGGTAAGAAAGACCGAAGTTGGAAGAAGGAAGAAGCTTTAAGAAAAGGAAAAATTTTACTTATATGGCGGTAGATATTTCCCCAACTTTTACACGGGACTATACCAACGGACATGATATCAAAAGTTATATAAGAAGACTCCCAAAACTTTTTTTTATAGCTTTTTCTCTAGGCGATCGCTCTATATATTGCTTATATTGTTTTTGTATTACAAAATAAATATTCTTGCCATGTAGAAGGATGTCAATAGTGATTTTTGTTGGCTGACTACTCAGAGTAGTTTGATGAGAGCGCAAATGACTCCAAGTTCAGAATTCAAATAGGTTTGACTCTACTATTGCGTATGTCACAATAGTAATGAATATATTTTTTATTTCTGATTTTTAATAACTAGAGTGATTTTTGTTGGCTGACTGCTCAGAGTAGTTTGATGAGAGCGCAAATGACTCCAAGTTTAGAATTCAAATAGGTTTGACTCTACTATTGCGTATGTCACAATAGTAATGAATATATTTTTTATTTCTGATTTTTAATAACTAAAGTGATTTTTGTTGGCTGACTGCTCAGAGTAGTTTGATGAGAGCGCAAATGACTCCAAGTTTAGAATTCAAATAGGTTTGACTCTACTATTGCGTATGTCACAATAGTAATGAATATGTTTTTTTATTTCTGATTTTTAATTTTTAATAAGTATTATCCTTTGTCTTGGGTCAGAGTGTTTTGAGCGAATAGCAAATCAGTTCTAATTTCTGTAGACCAATAAAGACTTGCCGAAAATCAAGTAAAATTTGTCTACCCTACTTTAAGCTGCGCTTTTTCTTTAAATGATTTTTTGTCAATTGCCATACCAGTAAAGCCGTCAAACTACTAACCACAACCGCAGCGGGAAAAGGATGGGGAAGTAAGCTATGGTTTTTTTGCCATGGCCAGGTAGCAGGTTGGGTGACTAAACCAAAGCTTGAAGCAAGAATGGCTCCTGTTCCTACCCCTAGACCGATGGCTTGAATGTTGTCTTGCAGTAGTTGTTCAGCTTTTTGTCGTTGTTGGTCTCGTTCTGCTTGGTCTATTTGTACTAAACCGCGAATAGTAGTGATCGCTCGATCTAGTAAAAGTGAGCCTTGATGGAGATAGGTTAGGTCTGCTTGAATTTGTCGTTGGAAGCGTTGAAAGTCTAGGTTGGCATAATCTTGCCAAATATTTAGTTGGCTTTGGGTTAATTTTTCTAGGCGGTTAATTTTGTTGAGATAGTTTTCACGGTTAATATCTATTGTGTTTTGAAAGTTTCCTAAACTGCGGAGGTATTGGGAATTTTTGAGGGAGAGGTCTAGCAGATTTTTGATTTGTTGTTTGAGGTTTTTTAATTGTTGGTCTGAAAGGGTGGAGGAGTTGGGAATAGGTAGGGAAGTTTTATGCAATATTTCTACGGAGTTGGAAGTGGCTAATATTGCTTTTGACTCTGCACTCTCAATTCTCAATTTTTCTTCTTCAATAGTAGGAAGATAAACTGGAAATTTTTGAATAATATCTTCGATTTTTTTGATGTCTTCTAGGGCAGTTTTATATTCTTTTTTGCTATCGGCAAAGTTTTGCTTATTTTTGTGATGGTACAAAAATAGTTCTGGTAAATCCCATTGAATTTTGTTGAGTTTTTCTGTGGTAATTTCGCCAAAGATGAATAGGATAATTATATGTCCGTAGGGATGATAATTATTGGGGTTTTGATATTCGTAAATATAGCCATCTAGAAGTTCGCCACTGGTATAAAAGGGTGGTGCATCTTCGAGGTTTTCGAGATTAAGAAAATTTTGTAAGTAACGGTCAGCAAGAGGTTTTAATTCTGCGGGAGTTTCGGGTTTTTCTGGGAGAAAACCGCTTAACATTATTGTGCTTCCCCAAAAGGCTTTTTTTTGTGTTTTTTGTAATTTTTGGTCTGAGTTGTGATTAATTCCTGAAAAAAACTGACGGGGCGGTTTTAATTGAGATAAATCGGCAAAGGGAACTTTGTCTTTTCCTGGATTTTGGGGATGATAAATGGTGAGATAAAAACTATATGTATCATTGAGAAATTGAGGATAAATAAATCCTTTGTATGGGGAGTGATTTGCCAGAGTAATTCTTTGGCTACCTCTGCCTTGAGGATGATAAATTAAGTCTAAATTCGGTAGACCTGAGTTGAGGAATTCGGAGAAATCAGAGCGTAATTTTAATTTTGATGGATTCTGGTTTTGGTCTAATGCGTGATAATAATCTAAGAGGTTTTGATAGAAGGTTTGAATGTCTGTAATTTTTAGTTCAAATTTTTGGTAATTCGTCAAATTTACCGTTTTTAAATGATAGGTAAACAAGCGAATATTAGGAGCATAAATAAATTCTTGATTGATATTCATTCTAATTCTGGAGGTTGGTTATTGTAAGCATTCAGCTATCAGCATTCAGCTATCAGCATTCAGCTTATGGGTTATGGTTAGGCTTTGGGAATAGCTGTTGAATAAAAGAATTCATTAATTGATAATGGATAATTGATAATTGATAATTACCTCTGGTTAAAACCGCTACGGAATTGAATATCAGGAGATATTATTTCTTCTCTTGGTCGATTGGATATGGCGAGGAGACCTCGCCATCCCTCGACCGCTTTTTTTCCCCTTAAAAGGGGAGGCTTTAAACCAGAATTATTTAATGATTAATGATTAATAATTAATAATTCGGTAAGCATTTATTTAATCTGAGTTAACTCTGCTCACCGCTGACAAATGAAGGCTTAATTCTTACTGGTTATTAGCGAATAATTAAGGTTTAAAGCCTTTCTTTTAAAGGAGAAAAATTTTTCCTTAAGCATCAATCCTCTTCTTTTCAAGGAGAGATAATTGTTAATTATTAATTATTCATTATTAATTATTAATTGTTGACGGTTTTCTTGGGCGTCATCAATTGCCGTGCGTAGGGAAATATTTGTAATTGGTTGGTCTCTGGGGTCGGGAGGTGGTGGGTCTTCGTTATCTTTTATTGGGTCTTGCCTTACACTTCTTAAGGCGCTTGTAATAGTTGTGTACTGGTTTTCCTTACACCATTTAGTAATTGTTAAATAGATATTTTTTGGTTCGTCATTTGTTTGCTCTAAATTTTTTTTCAAGTCTTCTAATTTTTGCCAAGCACTTTCAGGAAAAATCTGGCTATCTGGTTTTTTACTTTCTTGGTTCAGAATACTGATGAATTTACGGATAATTTCTTCGGTTTGTGGAACTGCCATTGTTTATTTTCACTCCAATTGATATCTACATCAGACATAATTATCAATTATATAACTGTTACTAAATGACTATATGACTTGACTAGGTTCTCAATAGGGTCTATAATTTTTACCCATTTATTTATACCAAAAACCAGCAACGCCATTATATTTCTTCGCCTTATATCCCGATCGCTGTAAATGCTGACCAATATATAGGATTTGCAAAGGGGCGGTCGTCATCATATAACTCTAAGTATAACTCGCATTCTTCTAAAGAATCTTCACTCAGTTTCAGACCATCCCGCAACCAAGCCAAAACCTTCTCACAGGAAACATTCCGTAACCAATATTGAGCTTCGCGTAATGCCTCTACCACTGAACCAAACTTTGGTAGCTCCAGATACAAGCGAATCATCAACAAGGCAGCAGCCAAATCATCAGCTTCCCACAAACTACCTACAACTGTCCGGGTTCCTGCATAAAAAAAAGCACTGGCTAAACCTACATAGTCATCAGTAGGAGGAGTTTCTACTAAACCCATTTTGCAGGCAGAAAGGATTAAAAGGCGACAGTTAGGGATATCTAGATTCTCGAAGATATCGAGAAATGTCAGTTTTTCCCGATTTGCTAGACGGAGATAAGAGTTGCGGGGAAATTCCTCATCGAACTCTCCGTGACAGGAAAAATGGATATAGGTAGTCTGACCCAAGAAATTCCTGGTTTTTTGTTGGTTGAGGGCAGTTTTAGTAGCTTTGTCATGGGGAAGAACGAGAATTTGTTGCGGGTCGAACTGACGGCACAACTGCTCCACTTCTAAATCTGCATAAGTAAGGTCTTGTGTAGGGTTTTGAATGGCGAAGAAAGGAGGCGAATGGGGGTCGAGAGGGGGTCGTTGAGAAAGATTATTCAAAATTTGGCAACTAGGAGCATATTGCACAAGAAATTTATCCCCTAGAAGTTGGCTTTCACTATCGGAAATGGGAAGAGCGTGAAAAGGAATTAGGTGGAGTTCCCGATGTGGAATTAGAATTAATCGTTGATAATTGGTAAGTTGCAAAAGTATTTTTGGTAGGTGCAAGGCTTGGCTGAGGATTTGTAAATATTTTTCTAGTTGGCTTTCCCAGGTGGTTTCGCCATAGTCGCTGCGGTAATCTCGAATGGCTTTTTGGAGTTGCTGATAGTCTTCGGGTGTGAAAGTGAAGGGGTGAATTTGGAAATTTTTGTCTGGGGTAGGAGTAATCAAGAAAAGATAAAAGTTAGATTCATTATTAGCTGGGAGATACCATTCCAGGATGGCAGTTTCGGAGCCGAGCAGGTGGCTGAAGTCTGGCAGTTGGGGGGTAACTTGTTGGGTAAGGGTGAAGTCTGAGTCGCCAATTTCTTCTAGAAGTTGTTGGAATTTTTGATTGGCAGTTTGGAGTTGGGTGCGGATGTTGGCTTCGGGTACGTAAGAAAAATTTTCTCCTCTTTCTCCTGCCAAACCTCCTCCTATTAATTCTTGCCTGTTGCCTGTTGCCTGTTGCCTACTATCCATAAGTTGTTGTTGGTAGGAGGCGATTTGGCGACGTAATTCGCTGATGCTTTGTTTTTGGTCATCGGTGGCATTTTTGGGATAGAGGTTGGCACTGTTGAGGAGTTCGATTAATGTTTGAGATTTACTACGCTCAACAGTGAGGATAGCTTGGCGATAGTCTTGATGCTTGATGCACGCTTGCACCATTTTTTCATAAATGATTAGGTTATTTTCTATAATTTCCCTTTTAGTAAGTTCGGAGACTGCCCAATAGCGACTTTGCTCTACACCAAGGATAGCTTGGTTGTAACCAGAGATAGCAATTTCCCAGTTTTCCATATCAATGCCCAGGTTGCCCAGGTTGCGACCTGTTCGGAGGCAGTCGAGAGGGAAAAAGTCAGGGGTATGGACTTGTAATGCTGCTTGGTAGCAGTCAATCGCTTGTTCCATATTCTCCCATTGCTCTCCTTGAATGCGGTTTTCGTAAGCATTTCCTAAATTATTTTGAGTTGTTGCCCACTCTTGGGGAAAAGCTTCTAGAGTTAAGACTTGTAAAGCTGCTTTGTAGTAAGTAATAGCTATTTCCATATTCTCCCATTGCTCTCCTTGGATGCAGTCTGAGTAGGCAAGACCCAAATTATTTTGAGTTCTTGCCCATTCTTGGGGAAAAGCTTCACGGGTACGGACTTGTAAAGCTGCCTTGTAGCAGGCAATCGCCCTCTCCATATTTTCTGACTTTTCTCCTTTGATACGGTTCCAGTAAGCAATACCCAGATTATTTTGAGTTGTTGCCCACTCTTGGGGAAAAGTTTCACGGGTACGGACTTGTAAAGCTGCCTTGTAGTAGGCAATCGCCATCTCCACATTCTCTGAACGCTCTCCCTGGATGCGGTTACGGTAGGTATTCCCCAGATTATTTTGAGTTCTTGCCCATTCTTGGGGGAAAGTTTCACGAGTCCGACGAACTTGTAAAACTGCTTTGTGGTAGGCGATTGCCATCTCCACATTCTCTGAACGCTCTCCCTGGATGCGGTCATTGTAGGCATTCCCCAAATTATTTTGAGTTGTTGCCCAGTCTAGGGGAAAAGCTTCACGGGTACGGACTTGCAAAGCTGCTTCGTAGTAGGCAATAGCTATTTCTATATTCTCTGACTGCTCTCCTTTGATGCGGTTTGAGTAAGCAATACCCAGATTATTTTGAGCCATTGCCCACTCTTGAGGAAAAGCTTCACGAGTACGAACTTGTAAAGCTGCTTCATAGCAGGTGATGGCCATCTCCACATTCTCTGAACGCTCTCCTCTAATGCGGTCATTGTAGGTAATACCCAAATTGTTTTGGGTTGCTGCCCAGTTTTGGGGAAAAGCTTCTAGGGTATAGACTTGTAAAGCTGCTTCATAGCAGGCGATGGCTTTCTCCACATTTTCTGAATGCTCTCCCCTAATGCGAGTACGATAGGCTTGTCCCAGATTATTTTGAGTCATTGCCCAGTCTTGGGGAAAAGCTTCACAGGTATAGACTTGTAAAGCTGCTTCATAGCAGGTGATGGCTTTCTCCACATTCTCTGAACGCTCTCCTCTAATGCGGTCATTGTAGACAATACCCAGATTGTTTTGAGTCATTGCCCAGTCTTGAGGAAAAGCTTCACGAGTCCGAATTTGTAAAGCTGCTTCATAGCAGGCGATGGCTTTCTCCACATTCTCTGAATGCTCTCCTCTAATGCGGTCATTATAGGCCATACCCAGATTATTTTGAGTCAGTGCCCAATCTTGGGGAAAAGCTTCACGAGTCCGAATTTGTAAAGCTGCTTCATAGCAGGCAATGGCTTTCTCTACATTCTCTGAACGCTCTCCCCTAATGCGAGTACGATAAGCTTCTCCCAGATTGTTTTGAGTCATTGCCCAGTCTTGGGGAAAAACTTCACGGCTACGGACTTGTAAAGCTGCTTTGTAGCAAGCGATAGCTTTCTCCAGGTTCTCTGATTCCTCTCCTCTGATGCGTTCTGAGTATGCATTCCCCAGATTATTTTGAGTCATTGCCCAGTCTTGAGGAAAAGCTTCACAGGTATAGACTTGTAAAGCTTCTTGGTAGAAGGCGATCGCTATTTCCAGATTTTCTGAACGCTCTCCTCTAATGCGGTTACCGTAAGCCAGACCCAAATTATTTTGAGTCATTGCCCAGTCTTGGGGAAAAGCTTCTAGAGTTAAAACTTGTAAAACTTCTTTGTAGCAGGCGATAGCTATTTCCAGATTATTTGCTCCGTTGCCTAAAGGAAAGTTAAAAATATTAACAGCAAAATCATTAAGAATTTGTGCCAGAAATTGGTTTCTCTCAGAATTATCAGGGTCAAGCTTTGACTCAAACCACTCTTTGAGAACCTCTGCAAAAGTCAAGTCGAGTTTATCTTGATTTTTTGCTAGAAGTGGATAGACAACCCCAGGGTCACTATTACTGTCAACCTCAGCTTGCAAAACCTCCATCAAAAATCTCAAATATTCTTCAGGTGTCGCCTTTTTTGGAGCTACCCCACCACCGGGAGACTGGAGATTAAGCAACTCTGCCAATTGTTGTGCCAAATGCTGTAGAAATTGCGCCTGGTTTTCTTGCCCTTCCCGCTGCAAATGTTCCACTACTTGCCTGCACACCTGCACCAAACCCTCATCTATAAGTTCCGGGTGTCTGTTGAGAATTTCCGCTTCTTCCCCACTGGGGCAATTCAGCAATTCTTGAATTAGGGAAATGTAAGCTTGTAACCTTTCTTCGTCCATTAAGTTCATTAAACAGTAAGTTTGCTATCACCATATATATGCAATTTTGTCAAATTATTTCAATATGAACAAAGATGGCATACAACTCAATTCATCCGCCAAGAAGTAAATTTCTTGGCTCAAAGCAGAAGTCATCTAAAGATGACTAAAGATAGCTAATTTATTTCTGACTTTTGACTTCTGACTTCCGTGAAACGTTATAAGCCCTAAATTCTTTAAACATCTCTCACCAGTACTACCAAAATGTTAACTTTCTTTCAGGAGATGCGATCGCTAATCATCAACAAAAGCATAAATTTAATTTATTAATTCAGTCATTAAAATTATTTATTCCTATAAAACCAGCTCCGATTTTCACCAAATCATTACAAAATATTTTACCTATTTGCGTTATTTCAGAAATTTGGTATCATATTTTGTACATAAGATATCATGGCTTTTTTCTACCTAAAATTAAAAACTCCTATCTTTAAAAGACTGTAATTCAGTATTTACGTTAAGTATCAGTCTCATTATCTAGATTTTTAGCTAGGATGGATAACTTCAAAAAAACAAATTTTATATAGGTATAAGTGTTTAAGTAATTGTAGCTATTGACAAATTAACTCTTTCTCCCTATTCCCTGCTGCCTACTCCCTACTTACTGAAAAATTGGGTCTAAAGCCTCCCCTTTTAAGAGAAAAAAAAGAATATCCCTGATGTCAAGCCTCCTTATTGCAGAGGTACTGATAACTGATAACTGATAACTGAAATAGCAGGTGATGGGCTAGCAGACAAATAAATAAAATTGGGCGTCGTCATCTTCTATACTTCTCAATTGCCCATTGCCCATCACCAATATAAAATAAATTTAATCTTCCATACTATCTATACTGAGGGGCACCATATCACCATTATTCGTAAGTCCTAATAACATCGATTCATTTGCTCGTATCACTTTGCCAGTAAGCACACATCGTTCCTCCTGTTGAGCCGTTGCAGGTAGACTAGCTCGAATATCTGAATGGGAAAACTGTGGCCGATAATCTCCAGACTTTTGCTGGACATAGTTCCAGAGGATATCTCGAATCAAAGCTTGATAGCCTTTATTATTGGCTAGTCTTTTCAATCTATCCTTTAACTCCCTTTCCAAACGGATGCTAGTAACTTCCATATCAGTAGTTGAAGTTCTGGGAATTGTGTACATGATTTTTTTTCTCCTTAAAATTTTTAGGTAGACATCTCTGTAATATTAGTGTAGTATAAAAAAGGTTAGATTTGAAACCCCAACTTTTTGAGAGCTTTCCTGTGAACCATTCATTTATTCAAGCCATCGATCAGTCAAAAAACAACCTATTTGAAGGTTGTAGGGTTATTTCATGGCTGATGTTGGGAACAATATTATGTGATGGAAATGACTTTGGCATTGATTATGGAGGTTTGGAGCTACTCGAAAAATTTAATCATATTTTTCAAATTGAACGGCCAAATATTAGGTCAAATCAATTTCTTAGAAGCGGGAGGTACAGACCAAAAAAATCTGTACATAATTCAGACTAAAAGGTATAAATATCTTTTTTCTAGCCCCCGCTTCCGAAGAAATAGAAGCAGGGGTTGTTGGTTTTAAATAAGACCAGGAAATAGAAAAATAAAATTAATTTTTTAATTCGGACAATTAAAAAGCATTAAGCAGTTCAGCAGTCAGCGGTCAGCTTGGCGCAGACTGCTCAAACAGATACCTAATTATATGTGCAAATTTTTAGGCTGAAGTGCTGAAGTGCTAATAACTAATAGCTAGTTAATTGAAAAACCAGTTGCTATAAAAAATCTAAAATCTAAAATTTAGGAGGTAAAGCAGTGACCAGCATGACTCAAGTATTAAACCAATCTGTAGTCGTATTTTCTCAGAACTACTTACCCATGACCCGCATTAATATCAAGCGGGCGATCGCTCTGCTGGTGACTGGCAAAGCTGAACCTCTAAATTTTGATAATGGTAGTGGCTGGCCTGTGCGTTCTCCTAGTTTGGTCTTATATGTGCCCGAACAAATTCGCCTAACGATGGCCTCCCAAGAACGGGTGTGGAAAGTCCCCCCAGTCAACCGCAGGGAAGTGTTAAAGAGGGATCATCACCGTTGCCAATATTGCGGGACTACTAAACGTCTCACCTTAGATCATGTTATTCCTCGGTCTAGGGGTGGTAAACATAGTTGGGATAATGTAGTTACAGCTTGCGAAAGGTGCAATGCAATGAAAGGTAATCGTACTCCTACTGAGGCAGGGATGAAATTATCACACCAACCGAAAACACCAATACATCCGACTATTGCATTTGCTGAACAGTTCTGGCGCGAACGACAACACGAGGTTTAGAAGGTCTTATTTTGTTAGTGAAGCAGACCTAAAAAGTTGTCTATAAGTTTCGTTAGTTCTAGAAAGTAACTAGAGCTAAATTTTGATGTCGTTATTTTGAGCAGAAAACAGTCAAAATAATGATCCGATACCAATACCAATTCACTTTAAAGATGTCAAAAATAGTTTCAAATTATATATGTGAAATAATTTCCTGAAATTACTGTGGGATAAAAGTTTGGAGTCTATAAAATCTTACTTTTGACTTTTAAGTAAAGTTTGGAGTCTATAAAATCTTATTTTTGACTTTTGACTTTTGACTTTTGACTTTTAAGTAAAGTTTGGAGTCTATAAAATCTTACTTTTGACTTTTGACTTTTAACTTCCGTGAAGCGGTATTTGCGCCAGATTTTGCGAACAAAATTAATTTCAATAACTGCAAAGAGTTTTGAGTTTTGAGTTATAGATTAATTACTCAATAACATCCGAAGCTCTTCCAATTAAAAAAGGAGAGACCACGGGGAATGCTAAAGTTAACTTATACTGAATCTGGCTTTTATATAGAGCGTTTGGCTCAATCTCCCGAACAGTTGATAGCACTGCGGGTAATCTTGGCTATGCGAGTTGGTCAAAAAATTGTAGTTGAACCAAGTTCTGCAGCTTTTTTACTACCTGTAAATTTACCTGAGTTGTCGATGTTGGAGATGGCTGTACAAAAAGAAGGTGGAGAAGATATTGCCCTTTGTGTTGCTGATGATGAGTTTGTGGAAGTTAGCTTAGGAGGAACTTGGATAACAGTAGATCCAGAATATGAGAATGGGATTTTTATTACTGCGTTGAGCGATCGGATTGAATTGTTACTTTTTAAGTTGTGGCAAGCGACTGAGGCGAATGCGTCAGTGAGTCAGGAAGCCAGTGATTGTTGAAATTGTCAATAGGCAATATATAGAACCCATTTGGTATCTATTTAAAAATAGAGGAGGAGATGGGGGGATGGGGAGATGGGGAGATGAGAGAATTTTTCTACCTACTTACGCTATCGGGTGGCGCGGGGTCGCATTAGCTTTTTCCCCTATTCTCGTTCCTGAATTTCCACAACTTATGATGACTGAGGACTGCAACCAAAAGCATATACCGCGTGCAAAGCTCCCACTCAGGGGTTCTATATAAGTAATAATGTAGGGATGCTCCATGGAACATCTCTACAAGAATTTCAGGCAATATTCTCTTTTTTGTCAGGAATGCGATCGCTAATTATCCAAAAGTAGTTTCAAATTAAAAATTAGACAAGAGGGATTAATTATAAGTTTAACTTATTTTTTTCAATATTTAAAATTATTTATTTTAATCAAACAAGATACGATTTTCCCCAAATTATTACAAAATATTTCACGCACTTGCGTTATTTCAGCGATTTGGTATCATAAATTGTACATAATATATTGTGCTAATGTTGTGTTTAAAAGTAAAAAATCCTGCATTTAATAAAGCTACAACCTAGTATTTACGTTCATATCATCTCCAATATTCACATTTTTTGTCTGGTTAGATAATTTCAAAAAAACAAATTTTAGATAAGTATAAATGCTTAAGTAATCATAGCTATTGACAGATTAATTTTTATAAGATAGGAAATCAGTCTAAAAACTACTATTAAAGCCATTCATTCTGACTCCTGACTCCTGACTTCCCCTCCTGGGAGGAGTTAGGGGTGGGTTGACTCCTCAGAAATATCCTAGCTATTTGTAGCAAAAATTTATCAATTTGGTATTACTTGTTCTTTGTTCCTTGTTCCTTCTTCCTTCCCTCTGAGAATATGTCTTACAGCGAATTTACTCTCTCACAATTAGAGTTTGAATTTAATTTGATACTTCAGGAACGAGTGGAATTATTTAAGTCTATAAAATCTGTAAATCCTAGTGCTTTATTGAGAGAAATTTTGGCTGAAAATATTCCTTTGGCATTAGAAATTGATACAGAAAAAGCTCGTTTCCTGACGGAATGCTCCGCAAACAGAATTGATTATTTCTCCAATTATTGTGGAACTCAGAAAATACTTTAACCGCCAAATTAGTTTTTTTTCTGGCACAGAGTTTAATGTGGATAAAAGTAAGGGACTAACGGGAAGATGTGATTTTATAATTAGTTATTCTCCAAAGCAGCTAGAGGTAACTGCTCCTGTGGTGATAATTGTTGAGGCAAAAAACGATAATATTAGAGCTGATTTATAAACTGAACTAAAACTCTTATGCTATCTAGGTTTCAGGAATTTATGGCTTGCCGGACCACAATCGCTAAAACCTTTGTCCTGTAAGAAGTTTAGCCTCTTAATATTTACTTTATAAATCAGCTCTTAAATCTCGACTAGCTCAGTGTATTGCGGAAATGGTGGCAGCTCAGTTGTTTAACCAACAAAAAAATAATCAAATTTCTTGTATTTATGGAATTGTTACAACAGGGAGTAATTGGAAGTTTTTAAGGTTGACAGAAAATCAAGTTGAGATTGATATAAGTGAGTATTTTATTGGGAATTTGGAATCTTTGTTTGGCATTTTAATTTATATAATTGAAAATACTTATTCTGATTGATTGTTGAGTAAAATATGGGGTATTAGATTTGTGGGTAAAACTGTATATAATGATGAAGTATTAGCAGGAATTTATAAATACCGAGAAGAATCTGCTAAATAGGGTTTGAGGAGACAGGAGACAGGAGACAGGAGAAATGGGAATTAGCGAGGATGTAGGAGTAAGAATTGTCAGAATAATTTTTCTGCCCAAATCTTGACCAAAATTCGCTCATTTTTGAACCATTATCACTTAAAACCTCGCATTTTTTGATACTTAAAAAGGCTAAAATCTTTATCTATAAATACTTTTAGATTTAATCAGCAAGCCCTAAATATTTTGATGATAATTTACAAGCTTATAGTTGGAGATAAAAAAACAAGCTGTTAGTGGTAGAAAAATTATTTCTGCGCCACTGAAAAAACCTGGCTGAGAAACAAAATTTTTAAGAATTAAGAATCATCAGTTGTTAAGAACAAAGTTTTAGGAAGGCTTATTCACATTAACCTTACAAAAAGTAGAAAAAAGTTAGGTTTTGCTTCTTCAACCAAACTTACACAATTTAAGATTTTTGGTTCTAACTGTTCAACGAGAAGACAAATCTTTTAAGAGTTAAAAATCATCCGTTGCTTAAAATAAACTTTTAGCAAGACTTATCCATAGAAGTAATGCCAAATTCAAGAAAGATTGTTACAGTAAAATATAGATGCTTAACGGAATTGAAAAATATTCACTTTTTATTTATTATACCTACCACCTACCACCTAACACCTAATACCTTGAATAGCCAATGTAGCAATATTTTTTGAAAATGGTATAACCTAACAAAAATTATAAAAATGTTGTGTTATAAAAATGTTGGGTTTCGCTTCCTCAACCCAACCTACACAATTTAATATTTTTGGTTATGACTTAAGCATATTTGTAAGGATTAGTTTTCTTTCTTATGCAGAAGAGAAACCTAACTGTAATTGACTATTTTCCTATTATTTTATGGATTATACTTAGTCTTCCCCGGTGAAAGTATAAGAACCTTTGCAATATATGTTGTAATTGTTACTGGCGATCTTCTGAGCAATATATCGACGACCTTTAGCTTCCCCAGCATCCCTAGCTTCTTGAATTGCTTCCTCTGTTAAACCTCCTTGCTTGGCTCTAATTTCAGTAAGTTCTAAGTTTTGGCGTTCAGCCTCAATTCTATTTCGTCTCCTTTGATAATCCTCGTCAGTCTCGTTACTAGGATAAGGTTTTTCATCTTCACAATAATAAATTGCTGATGCCAACTCTACTTTTTTCAAAAGTTCTTGCTCTTTCTTCTCACTTTGCATATTTGCAATACTTTCACATGATGAGGAGGAAAGAATTACCCCGACTAAAACAAATATCTTGACAATATTGAATTTATTTACGCTATACATAAAAGCAATTTTAATAGATGAATTTAGCTTAACTGTCCTTTCAGTATAATCTTTTATCTTTAGGCACAGCTAACGTAAAATATCCTATTAAATCTTATGTTTTCTAGATGAATATTAATATTAAAGTCTGAAAATATCGTAAATTGCCGTGTAAAATCAAGCTATAATACCTGAAACTTAACTATATCCGGAGTTTATGACTATTGCAGAGGTATTACAATTAGCAGATCGGTTAGTTTTCTCGAAAACTGGTAAACACTTAGACGATCTTCAACAGGTAGTTATTCAAGGAGTCTGGCAAGGTAAAAGTTATAGTCAAATTGGAGAAGAATGTCATCGCAGTGAGAGTCGAGTTAGGGATGTGGGTTATAGATTATGGCAAATTTTATCGGAGCAGTTAGGGGAAGATGTTAATAAAAATAATTTTCGTTCAACGATAGAAAGATTATTTATAAATTCACCATTTATTAATTTATTTAATTATCATCACCATAGTTTTAATTTCTGTTCGCCGATATCTGAGGAACCACAACAACAACCAGATATTGAAAATAAAGTTGAACCTAAATCCTGCTATGAAGATTTAGGAATAGCACCTAAAATTAATTTTTTTTATGGCAGAAACGAAGAGCTGAAAATTATCGATGATTGGATATTTTTACAAAAAGCTCGTTTGATTAGTGTTTTAGGATTAAGTGGAATGGGTAAAACAACTTTAGTGAAAAGATTTGTCGATCTAAACAGTAAATCTTTTGATGTCTTGATGTGGAAAAGTTTAAGATTTCCTCAACCGTTAAATTTGCTTTTAACTGAAATATTCAATAATTTTTCTCTGGTAAATGATTGTGTAAGTCTTAATGAACAAACCTGGGGAAAGTTGTTTGATATTTTACGCCAGAAAAAATGCTTAATTGTCTTGGATGACGTTCAGAATATTTTTACAGAAAAACAATTAGCAGGACAGTATAAACCAGAATATAGAGATTACAAAACATTCTTGAAAATGATGACTGAGATTGAACATCAAAGTTGTTTAATTTTAGTCAGTCAAGAGAAATCTCAAGAAATGAAATCTTTAAATGAAGAATTATACCCAATTAAAATTTTAGAGTTAACAGGTTTATACGAGACAGAACTTTTGAATCATCAAGATTTAGAGAATCCTGAATCTTGGTCTACCTTAATCAAACTCTATGAAGGAAATCCTTTATATTTACAGAATATAGCCGATTTAATTAAAGATGTATTTCAAGGTGATGTTTTAAGTTTTGTCAATGGGGACGAATTGATTTTAACAGAAGATTTGAAAGATATATTTAATTCATTATTCGATAAATTATCTAAGGTCGAACAAAAAATTATTCTGGAAATGAGTCAACAAAACCAAGAATTTTCCATAGAGACTTTAAAAGAACATTTATCCTTACCATCGACAGATTTGATTAATGGTTTACAATCTTTATCCAGACGATATATTTTACGAACAAATCCTCAAAATAAAAAAATGTTTCAACTTTCTCCAGTCTTTCGAGAATATCTTAAACAAGGCAATAATTTTCATCTATGACAAAACTCTATCGACACGAATTAATTCTACTTTTAAGAACTCAAATCTCCCAATAATTGTATTAATTATGATTAGCCAAATTTTCTTAATTCCTAAGCTTTATCTATTAAGTTATGCTCTAGGAATATTAGGAATATATAGTAGTTGCCATTACTGGCACAGACATTCTCAAATATACTCACAGCAATAATTTAACCCACATTCCGCCTCCAAGGGTATAAACGCTCCAAACAAAAACCCATAATTAATCCCAAAGCTTCAATTCGTTTTGGAGATTTAAGAAAAACACTATCAGTTAAAAACATCGAGTCTTTGAGAAAGCTAAACCCCCGTTTTACCCACTATTACTCTTTGTATTTAGAGAGGATTTATGACTCTGTTAATTCTTCTGTATTTAAAACATTACTTGCTCAGACAAATCGCCCAGCACTTCGTTTTTCAATCTTTACTTTTTCAGCGCAAATAGCTACTGTAGCTGCAACTTTATAGTTTAATGAATTAGTAGTTTTAGAGCAGACAAGATGCGGTTATTTTTAAGCCTATCAATTCGTGGTATTTAGATTTTTTTACACTCTAGTTTGCGGAGCATTCCAGACCTAAAGGGGACTTTAACCCCGATTCAACCATCCAGCTTATAGATAGAAATTGGGGATTTTAACCCAGAGCTGCTAAAAGCTTAAGTCCGCAGTTCCTGTGTAGAAGGCTAGCTGTTTGCGGAGCATTCCGTCAGGAAATGCGCTCAAGCTGATAGCTAATTAACTTCCAACTTCTGACTTCTAACTTCTGACTTCTGACTTCATTAACCCATTCCCGCCAATACTCCCCTTAATACATCTGCACTAACCTGGTCTGTAATTTTGACCACACCCACCCCAGTCGGTAAAACAAACCTAACTTTACCCGCTTTAACCTTTTTATCCGTCTGCAAAGAAACCAAAATTTCCTCAATATCCAATCCACTGGGCAACCTTGTCGGTAAACTAGCTTTTTCTATCAAAGCTAACTGACGGTGATCGCTCTGTTCATCCCACATCCCCAACTCCACCGCCAACCGACTCGCAGCCACCATGCCAATAGCCACTGCTTCACCATGAGTCACCATAGTATAACCAGTCAAACTTTCCACAGCATGACCAATAGTATGACCGTAATTCAAAATTGCCCTTAATCCCGATTCTTTTTCATCTTTGCTTACCACATCAGCTTTACTTTGGCAAGACCTAATCAAGATTTCTTCTAATAATCCTGGCGTGAGATGATTAATTTCATCAAGCTTCTGACTATTCTCCATCTTGGCAAATAATTCCGCATCCCAGATAGTTCCATATTTAATAACTTCTGCCATTCCACCCCGAAACTCACGCACCGGTAAAGTTTTCAATACTTCCGGGTCAATTAATACCAGACGTGGTTGGTGGAAAGCACCGATGAGATTTTTACCTTGGGGATGATTGACTCCCGTTTTTCCCCCAATAGCAGCATCCACCATTGCTAATAGAGAAGTGGGAACTTGCACTACATTCAAACCTCGCAACCAAGTCGCTGCTGCAAACCCAGTCATATCGCCAACTACTCCACCCCCCAGAGCGACCATTGTCGAAGACCGTTCCATACGGTGTGCTAAAGCTGCATCGTAAATATTGTTTAGGGTTTGAAAGTTTTTGTATTGTTCTCCAGCAGGGAGGGTGCAGTGAGAAACATCAAAACTCGCTTGTTGGAGAGAAGCGATCGCTCTAGAGCCATAATGAGCAAATATTTCTGGGTTGGAGACCAGCAAGACCTTTTTGCCCAAGTGGAGGGGTTGCATTTTTTGGCCAAGTTGGTCCAGGTTGCCAGGAGCGATCGCTATTTCATAGGATTTGGAGGGTAGTTGAACCGTGATGGATGCCATGGATAATTTCAGACTTTGCTATTTTGAACATTAAATATTAGACTTAATTTTATAGTTTTATTCGCCATTTTGGAGAAAAGTTAATGACTGTTGATGGAATTATTGCTTTCGTTGTATTGTTTGTTGGTGGTTTAGGTGTAGCTACAGTTTTAATGTTTGGCTTGCGTGCTGTTAAGTTAATCTAGAATTCTATAGGTCTTCCCGTTAGACGTTTTTTAATAGTTTAGCGGGAGTTGATAAAATACAAAAATAAAATATGAATAATCAAGTTACTGATTTAAATTTACTTTATGAGGCTGATTATTTTGAGTGGTTAGAAAAGATGATTAAACTGCTAAATAATCGTCAATTAAAGCAAATAGATTATGATAATTTAATTGCAGAGTTAGAAGCCTTGGGTAGAAGTGAAAAAAGCGCAGTTGAAAGTTTCGTGATTTTAATTATTCAACATCTTCTCTTTTATCAATATTGGGAAAAGGAAAGAGATGATAATTCTAGACATTGGCAGACAGAAATTTTAACATTTCGGACTCAGTTGGAACTAAAACTCACAACAAATTTACGGAATTATTTAGTTGATAGACTAGATTATCTTTATGGTAAAGCTAGAAAAATTGCTCAAGTTAAATCAGAACTGAAATTACCAGAAATTAACCCTTATACTCTAGAACAAATACTTGATGAAGATTGGCTGCCAGGACAAATTATAAATTAGGGTTTGCTGAAAAAGTCTTTTAGTAGGGGTAGGAGACAGGAGACAGGAGACAACCCACCCCTAACCCCTCCCAGGAGGGGAAAACAGGAGAAGATGTTTTAACCATAATAGTTAATGAAGGTATTCACCCTAATTCACCTACACATAATCATGGTGAAATTTATGTTGCTTCACGAGGAACTCTTGATTTTAGTTCTAAAGAAACTGTGGAAACAGAGTTTAATCAAATTCTAATTAAAGTAGCTCAAAAACTTAAATCAAAGCCTTGGAAAAAAGTTTATTTAGTTCCATTCGGCCCAGCTGTATTATCAATGCAAATAAAGCTCCTTGTTTACAGAATTTTGTATATAGAGACTATTGATTTTCTGTATGCTGGACACGGAGTTTATTATGATTTAGACATAAATTTGAGAGTAATTGCAGCAGAGTCATAATAGCTTTACTGATTTGATTTTCTGGTTGTCCTGCATGGTAATGGTGAGGATATATATTTTTTTAATTTCTCCCACACTCCCCATCTCTCCACACTCCCAGTGCTTCCTTTACCATTACTATGCACCACCACCTAAATTATTTATATTTTCTGTAGGGGCAAACAGCCGTTTGCTTGCGCATAACTATCGTTAACGAACCTACTACCCCGCTCAAGATACGGGTAGAAAAGTTTTTGAGAAATATTATTATACCAAATCCGGTTATGAAAAGCTAATTTATCCAAATCCTTCTAACCCTTCTGCCTTCTGCCTTACCTTCACAATAAATCTCTTTTCGCGCACCAGATTTAGTATTAGTAGTTGGGCGATCGCCATTAAAGAAAAATCAAAGCCTAAAGATAAGCAAGTACGCACAGGGAACAAGGTAAAGAGCAATAAGTGTCGAACCACCAACACCACCAGCGATCGCTATGGCTAAAGGAGGCCAAAACTCACCACCTTGTACCAACAACGGAACAAACCCAATCATTGTGGTTAAAGTTGTGGCAACTACATGACGAGTGGAACCCATAACGACTTGGCGAATAGCTAGACGGTTACCTGTAGATGCTTGGGGGTCTTCGAGGATGGCAGCCAAAACTACTACTGAATCATTAATGGCAATTCCCACTAAACCAAATGTACCGATGAGACTCATAAAACCAAAGGGGTAGCCAAATAACCATAAACTGAAAAATCCTAAACCAATAGCAGAAATAGCGACTATTCCAATAATGGCAGTTGCTCGGAAGGAATTTAACGATAGTACTAAAATTGAGGATGCTAACAGAAATATAACTGGTACGGTTGAGAAAAGACCTGCTTGAGCATCACCTTGCTTTTCTGACTCTCCAGCAATTTCAGACCAGTAACCAGATGGTAACTCAAAGCTTGAATCATTTAACAGTTGCTGCCATTCTGTCATGACTTCGGAAGGTAAAACCCCAGAAGCAATAAAACCTTGAATCGAATTTACTCGTCTGCCATTACGTCTTCTAATAACTGAAAATTCTGGCTGTAATTCTACTTCTGCTAAAGCTAAAACAGGTATTGTGTTAGTTGAACTGAAACTATTTCGATTTAAATTGGAGACAGTGGGTTGTAAGTCTAAGGATGTAATTTTGCTAAAATCTCCCCTTTGAGCATTTGACACTCGCACCCGCACTGGTAACTCTTCAGTATCTTCAAGAATTGACCCTCCTAAATTCCCCTCTAGTAAAGTTTCTAACTGTTGCGAAATATTAGCGCGGTCTAATCCAGCTAAACGAACTTCTTGTTCTTTTACTTGTAGTTGCAGTTGGGGTCGAATTTCGCTTAAAGTGTCGCGGGTGTGAGTTACTTTAGGGATTTTAACTAACAGACTTCTTGCTTGTTCTCCTAATTGTTGTAAACGCTTTAAATTAGGACCATAAATTCTCATTTCTACTGGTGCGTCAAAAGGAGGTCCCTGTTCCAATTGTCGAATCAAAACTTGAGCTTCAGGAAATGCGGTATCAACTTCAGCTTGGAGTGCATTAACAAATTCTGGGTTAGCAATCGAATTTAACTGTAAAAATCCTTCAGCATAATTTGCGTATCGTTGTTTTCCAGACGTTAAGTTGTAGAAATATCGAGGAGAACTACGTCCTAAAAACCATTGTAATTCCTGGATTTCTGGATGATTTAACATTAGATTTCTGACTGCTTGTGCCGTATTTTTTGTTTTTTCAATTGAAGTTAAAGCTGGTAATTCTAATTCTATTTTTAGTTGGTCTCTCTCTACCGGAGGAAAGAACTGTTGTGGGAGAGAACTGACTTGAACTAAACCAATAATTGGTAAAATTATGCCTAATAATATTCCTAACCAGGGAGTGCGAAATATACTGCGTAAACTCCGTTTATAAACTCGAGTTAAATAGGAATTTGTAAACCCTTTTTCCCACCATTTTTGTTGAGGATATTGCCCAAGACTATAATAAGAATTCTGGTATAATTTTCCTGCCAAAGCGGAACCTATTGTTAGAGATAATAATAATGAAGAAATAACAGCTAAAATTACACTAATACCTAAAGCACCAACAAATTCTCCAGTCGGACCAGGAAGTAATACAACTGGCACAAATGCCAGAGCCGTAGTTAAAGTTGATGCCGTTAATGGCATAAATAAATGATGACTTGCTTGAGTAATAGCAGCTTCTGGTTTTAATCCTGAAACTATACCTTTAGTAACTTCATCAACAACAATAATTGCTGTATCAATCAATAATCCTAACGCTACGATTAATCCAGTTATTGACATTTGATGTAGAGGAACATCTAGCAATCCCATCATTCCTAACACCATACAAGTAGATAAAGGAAGTGCTAAACCAACAACAATAGCAGATTTGAAACCCATTAAAAATACAGTAATTCCAAAAACCAGTATCCCACTCATTAATAGGTTCAAAATCAAACTTTTTAAACGGATTTCAAGATAATTACTTTGATTAAAAATAATCTCAAGCTTCAGACCTTTACCAAGCTCTTGACGAAACTTTTCTATCGCAGATTCCGCCGTTTTTGCCCATAGGTCTATTTGATAATCTGATTCCACAAATATAGCTAAAGCAGAAGCAGGATGACCATTAATTAATGCTAATTCATTTGGTGGTTGAGCAATTGTTTTTCTAACTTTAGCAATGTCACCAAGTCTAGTAAATTGCCCTTGATTACTAAAGCTAATTGGAATACTCCGAATCCGTTCCAGGGAATCTAGATCTGAATTAACTTCCAAGAGTAAATCATTATTTCGACCACGAAATTGACCTGCTGAAACCTTAGCATCACTCTGTTGAATTTGTGCTGATAATTCTTGAGGAGTTAAACCGATACTAGCCAACTGAACAGCATCAATTTCTACAGCAATTTCTTCCTGAGGATTGCCAAAACTTTCAACTTTTTCTGTTCCAGGCAATGCTAATAATTCATCTTTCAGCAATTCAGATAAACGAGTAAGAATTGCATAATTAGGCTTAGTATCTTGTTCCCAAATTAAAGCAGTAATCATCGCATAAGCTTTAACTTCAAGTTTCTCTAATCTTGGTTTACTTGTACCAGCAGGTAATTGACTTGCAGCTTGATTTAACCGTTCTCTAATTCTTAACCAAATTATATCAGCGTCTGTTTCTTCAACTGAATCTAAGAGTTCAATATTAATAATAGAACTTCCTGCTCTAGAACTCGAATCATAGCTCTTTATTTCTTCTATTTCAGATAATTCTACTTCTATTTTTTCTGTGACTAACGCTTCAATTCGTTCAGCATCAGCACCTGGCAAAAAAGTTTTCACAATCGCAATTCGGGCAACTAATTCAGGGTCTTCTAATCGTGGCAATGTAAAAAATGATGATACTCCCCAAGTGATAATTATTAGTGTTGCCAGTATTAATAACCGAAAATTCCGATAAAATAAAGTAGTCATCTTCCTATTTAGGGTTTGCGTATGGAAAGTCTTTTTGCTGAGGTAGGAGACAACCCACCCCTAACCCCTCCCAGGAGGGGAAGACAGGAGGAACAGGGAATTTAGAGGAGATAGGAGTAAGAATTGTCCCAAGATTTTTCTGCCCAACTATGCGCCTAAAATACTAACTTTTTGAGCGTTTTAGACGTGATACAAGGCACTTTTTAAAAGCCCCAAAAAGGCACTTGTCTTTATATGTCAATGCTTTTAGATTTAATCAGCAAGCCCTATTTAAGGATAATAGTATATAGATGAAAAAGGGTAAAAGAAATAGTCATAAAAAGTCTGATAATTAATTATTAAGAATTAAGTTTTAATATAGAATCCGGTTATATAATATATGTTGATAATTCTATAATTACTCCCCTACTCCCCAAACTCCCCCACTCCCCTAACGTATCCGTGTATCCGTGCCATAATCCCTGTGAGCCACTCCCCCACTCCCCCACTCCCCTAACGTATCCGTGTATCCGTGCCATAATCCCTGTGAGCCACTCCCCTACTCCCCCACTCCCCCACTCCCCTACTCCCCTACTCCCCTACTCCCCTACTCCCTACCTGCTTCATATAAATTGTGCCCCGATACATCCAGTAATTTAAACAGGAAAATAGAATCAAAGAAATAAAGCTAGAATATAAAACTAAAGGTCGTAAAGGAATCAGAAAAATAGAGGTAATCATTTCTATAATAATCAAGAAAATAAGTATGTTGGCAATAACTTCCCTCTGCAACAGACTACAAAACATTGCTCCTAAAGGAGCTCCAACAACGACAATAGGAATAGCAGCTAACCAGTAACTTTGTACAGTCTCAGTAAAATCGTTAAAGACAAAAATCTGTAGAATAAATCCGGCGATCGCATTAATAGCCATCAGAATAACTGAAGTAGGGGTAGCAACTTTTTCGCTTATCCGCCATAGTAGAACCATCACAGAAAAGACAACAATATCAATCCCATTGCCCACTAAACCACTCATTATGCCACCGAAAAATCCAGCCAGGAATAATATTCCTTGTTCTTGAAACTGCCAGGAAGGGATGAATAAATGGCATTGCCTCATATTTTGATTTAAGGTAAATAAGGTAATGGCAAAGCTAGTTAACATAATAGTGAAAGACATCTTGAGAACATCTGGGGGTAATACAGGTGCTAAATAACCTAATCCGATAAAAATGCCGAATAAACCCCCCAAACTCCCCCAACGGATAACTCGCCACTCCACTCGGATACCCGTTAAACAAATGGCTAAAGAGGCCGCGCTCATGCCAACACTTTGAATAGCTAGGGAAAATACTTTAGCTTCATGGGGAGAGATGTGTAAAAGCTTAGTGAATACAGGAAAAGCAACAGCACCCCCACCGATACTGGTTCCCCCAGCAATCATCGAGCCAAATAGCATCGTCAAGGCAATTTGCCAATTACTAATAAGATGGGAAAAAGCTTCTTGATAGCCAAGAATGATTAACCAGGCCATCCAAGTACCAGTAGCGATCGCCAAAACAATTACACGTTTGGACATGGGAAGAGGTGGGATAACTTTCATATTACTTTTCACTAGATATCAGCTTTTATAGCGCTATGGGCAAGGCAACAGGCAACAGGCAACAGGCAACAGGCAATAGGGGAAGACAAAAGGGTTTTAGTTTCTATTCATGTCCTATACTCGCCTTAATGCTTAGTGCTATAGCATTCAGCCATCAGCTTTTAGCAGCTCTGGGTTAAATCCTCGGTAACTATTACGCCGGATGGTTCAAGATGAGCTGAAATCCCCTCCTGAGGGTAAAAAAGTCCTAATGCTGACCGCTAACCGCTGACTGCTGACTGCTATTTAACTATATAGTTCTAATGCTTCCTTAATAGCAGTAGGAATAGGAGTTGGTACAGTTTTTTCTCCCTCTCGTCTCATGCTAGCTGTCTGCTGTTCCCCTTTAGCAACCATTTCTTCACCTTTGTCGGTAATTCGCCAGTATTCAAACAGCATAGTGATTCTATTTTGTGTGACTGATTTTAAGCGCATCCGAATTGCGACTTGATCGAAAGCAAAAAGTTCCGAGTAGTATTCGCAGGAAACGCTGACAGTAGCCAGGGCCAGACCTTCTGATAGTTCAGCCAACACTTCAGGAGCATGATCCCGCAAGAACATTTCACGACAACGACCTTGCCAACGAACATAGTTAGCGTAGTAAACATTGCCAACGAGGTTAGTTTCTTCAAAGCTGACTATGTGCTGATATTCATAAGTTTTCATGGTTTTTCAAACTTTTCTGTCTTGATAAGATTAGTTGATCATGACCAAAGTCACACTTGTTATCATATAATCAATTAAGTTGGAGCGGGGGTCAAATCCGCTACTTCCCCTCCTGGGAGGGGTTAGGGGGTGGGTTAACTTCTGACTTCTGACTTCTGACTTCTGACTTCGTTAAATGAGAGGGTTTTATTGATGACTCAGGATACATCAAATATAATTCGTTTTTCAAGAGATTGGTGGTTATTATATCAGCAAGCATGGAATGAGCAATCAGAATTTAAACATAAGTTAAAAAAATTGGGTAAGGTGATTTTTTGTTTAACTGATGGCATAGAGATTTCTGTTTGTTTAAATTGGGATGAACAAGGAGATATTAGTGAGGTAAATGTAATAGAAACTATTGATGAAAGTTTACCTATTTTTTCAGCACCAGAGGAAAATTGGGAGAAATTTCTTAATAAAGAAATTGGAGCAGCAAAGGCAGTTATGACAGGAGTTATTGATTATCAAGGCTCATTTTCAATTATTATGAAATATGGGAGACATTTTGATTATTTAGCAGATGTAGCTCAAAAAATTACCTAATTTATAATGTAGCAGTTATTCGTCTAATTTCCACTTTTTCCAGTAATCAGGTTTTCGCTTTCCATCTGCCTATGGCAATATTCCAGATAAATGCTTCAAATTCTGAAATATAAAGAAAACAGTGAAATCAGATCGATCATTTTGGGAAAATCGTAAACAGGCGGTCTCCCTGCGCGAGTGCGGCTGCATAGGCGAACAAATTCAACAGTCTCATCTTTGATGAATTATCCTTTTTTGATATTGATCGTTGTTGTTGATATAATCAGGATGGTACTTATAATCATCAGGACTTACGCAACAGCACTAATTATAGTGGCTATATCTTGAGTAATGACCTACCTATACACTGCATATAGTAGTACTGCGTAAGTCCTGATCATAAAAAGTTATGTTAAAAACAGAGGCAGAAATACAAGAATTTTATCAAAAAATTGTTAATAATTTGTCTGCCCATGAGCAACTTTATTTAGCTTCTCTTATTTTAAATAATTTAGCTGAAAAAAAAGTTATGGTAATAGATGAAAGTGATACTTGGACAGAAGAATATCAAAACGATTTAGCTGCTTTTTCTTTGCAGTATAGTTTTGAAGGTCACATTTGCTGATTGTTAGAAACTTTTTTGTGATTAGTTTCTTGTCTTGGCGTTCCCATGAACTAGAAGTGAGTGAGATTCATCGCCTCTATTTTCTAGACCTACAAATATAGCAATAGGGTGGGCGTTGCTCACCCTACGTTAAGTTATTAACGTTTCTTGCGAAGTCCCATTAATCCGAGTCCACCAATGGCGAAGAGTCCTATGATTGAACTGGGTTCTGGGACTGGAATTGAATACAAAGCTGCCGCACCAAATGCATTGTCATCATCAATAATTTGACTAAGTTGATTCATAGTAAACGGAGCATCACTTGCCATAATTCCGTCATTAGAATGCAATAATCCAATGACATGACCCCATTCATGAAGAGCAACTGAGAAGAAATCAGCTTCATAGATATCAAAGGTACTGGCAGCGTCTAAGACAAACCCTCCCCATGAATCTTCGACCATGAGATTAAGATCCATAAATGCTTGTTCAGTACCTTCAAATTGCATACCATCAGATACACGAAGATAATCAAAATCCACATCATCATGAAGGATATCTGGCACTTTGTCGAATGACCATGTTGTATCAAATAGGGCCGTTGTCTCCTGAAAAACTTTCATTGGGTCATTAAGAGGAAGTCCATCTACACTAATGTGCCAACCTGGATTGCTTACCCAAAATTGACTGGTTGGTGTTGCCTCAAACATCAAAGTAAGTGGATCGACACCAGGCAGCATTGTACTTTGTGCATCAGATACAATCCATTCACCTACAGCATCTCTGATTTCTTCAAATCCTTCCATAAAATCTACCACCAACTCATGAGCTCCAGACATAACTTTTTCAAAAATCACGCTAGTTTTGAGGGGAGTACCATCTGGTGCAGTACGTTTCTGTTCACCTTCTTGTTTAGCACGAGTATTCCATGTTAACATTGCCTCAGTAACAAGTTCTTGAGCTAAATCTGGGACATCACTACCAAATAAATACCGAGGTTTAAAAGAAGGATCTATATAACCATGACCAAAACGATCCCATAGATCGTTATATTCATCCAAGTTAGTATCTGAAAATCGGTAAAATCGATCGTCCCATACTGAATCAGCAACCCACTCTCCACCATCATGCTCAAACCCAAGGTCACTAATAACGGAAATGTTAACATCTTCTATGTGCAGGTGATTAATGTTATCGGGTATTCCAGGCTGTTGCTGCCAGCTTATTTTCGGAGGAGTATCGGGATGAGGATTCAAATGTTGGTTTGGTATTCCATAAGACTTCGTGGGCAAAAATAACATTGTTGAGCTTGCCAAAGCATAACTACAACCACGGATAATTATTCCAAGTTTTGGGATTGTTAATTTAAACATTAGGTTCGGATTTAATTGTTGCATTTGTTCCTCCTGTGAACGATTATTAAAAATACTTTTAGGCTTGTTTTGTTTTCTTGCTGTCGATCTCTTTTCTCTTTGAGTTAAAGAAAATGTGATTTCAACTTAATTAATTGATCGCACTTCTGCCAAGATCCGATCGCTCTCCATCACCTCTTCCTTACCGGTCAACACAGCAAACACCAACGGTTGCTCAACCTCCCGCACCGAGAGAACAAAAGTAGCGATCGCCTTTTCCCCAGACTCCAGCCAAACTATTTCATTTGGAGATAGAGAAGAATTGTTCATTAACAACAAAGGAGCATCCGCCACCATTCCCGCTTTCTTGAGACACTCACTGGTACACCAAATCTGAGTTGCCGTTACATCCAATTCTTGCCCTGTCTCCTGAGCAACAACCTTGGCTAAATCCAACCGCCTCACACCCAATAAATCGCCCCAAACTAGCTCATTCCTGGCTACCACAGGTTCTACATCACAACCTTCAGAACCCGCTACAACTAGGGTTAAATCTCCCGCATGGGAAACAGATACCGCCTGTCCGTTGCCCAATTCCGGTTTCCCATCAGGGCGACGATATAAATTCTGAGTTCTGAATTCTGTTTGCGGAGCATTCCGGAGGAAATTCTGTTTGCGGAGCATTCCGTAGGAAATTCTCAACAGGTTACGATCGCTCCTTACCCTTTTTTCAACCGTTGCATCTCGATCCACAACAATAGTTAAATCTGCATCAGGGATAACTTCCTGAATGCGACGTTCTAGATAAGTAGGGAGTAATACAGCATTCCAAGGTTCTTGAGTATCTCGATGCTGAATCACTTGTAATTCCAAACTTTTCCACTGTTCTAAAACTCTTCCTGTTTCATCAAAGATGGTCAAATCATAAATATAGCGATCGCCAATATGCTGACGTTCTTTTGCTGATACAAACTGATTTCCTGCTGAATTCACAGAATGAATTATCATGCTTTCTACTCCAATGGGTAAAATTGTGGCATGAGGAACACAAGCTTGTAAAGCATGAATTGCAGCATCCCTCGCCCCCGCATCTCCTAAAATTAAATCTTGGGGGAGATAGCGACTAAACCAGGGCGTTGTAGCATCGGTTTTGATCTCGGCAAGACATTCGGTTGCTTTCAGATGACGATAACCTTGTATCCTTTGAAAACGACCTTGATGGAAAAGTAATTCACCATATAAATCTTTCTTCGGATCGAGACCATTGTGGCTTTCAGATTTAATATTTTGATTGACAACAGTTGATTTTTGACTGTTAACTGTTGACTGAATTAGGGTTGCTCGGAAATGATCGACGCTAAATGCTGTTTGCTCACTCCGCAGTACCACTTCCACTTTGCCCGACTCTTGGACTAAAGCAGCAAGACGTATTTTTAGTGTTTCACCTTCAGGAACGACAACTGGTCGATTAAACTGAATGTTTTCAAATATGAATGATTTTTTATCCCCCTTGGCAAGAGGAACTTTGGCTACATTCTCCCCCCTTACTAAGGGGGGTTGGGGGGGATAGATATCTGACTCGGAAGGTTGATTTCCCCTAGAGTCTGGTTTCAAACTAATATATCCCCCTAAATCCCCCTTTGCAAGGGGGACTTTGAGTATATTCTCCCCACTTATTAAAGGATGTAATGCCATTGCTACCTGCGCCATAGCTTCCAGTCCCATCACCCCAGGAAAAATTCGTTCTCCTTGGTAAACGTGATCATCTAGGTAAGGGTCACTGGTTGTTGAGAGTTCTGCATCTACTACTAACTCTACTCCAGGATAATAAACTCTAGTTTGTTCCAGGAACCGACTGAAAGGAAGTTCTGGCTGTTCAATTTTGAGGGTGGGAGGTTCTCCAAAGCGACCTGTTACAACAACAGAAGTGGTTGGTAACGATTGAGCTATCAGACGACGCAGAATAGTAATTCCTCGCTCTGGGGGAATTGGTGTAATCCCTTGTTGCATCAAAGTATCGATTCGACCTAAACGTTCTCCCATTCCTGCTCCAGACCAAACTGACCAATCTAAATTCAGAAAGCGACAGTGGGGGTTTTGGGCTTGAAATTGTTCTGTCATACGAGCGAGCCATTCATTAGCGAGAGCGTAATCTGCTTCTCCTGGTAAACCCGTCCGGGCAATAATTGAACCAAAAGTAACTGATAGTCTCAGATACTCGGAATTAATTGCTGCGAATAGGTTTTGTAGACCATGAACTTTAGGTGCTAAAGTATCTAAGCAGTCTTGGCGATCGAGATTTTTAATTAGTTTCGGTTTATTGACTCCCGCACCGTGGATAATAGCGGTGATGTTACCCCAATCTGTTTCGATTTGGTTTACTGCACTTTTCACTGCTTCACTATCGGTAACATCGACTGATAAGTATTTCACCTGAATACCAGCATTAGTCATCCGGTTGAGATTAGTTGCTAATTCGGCATCAGTTTCGGGTTGAGAACGTCCCAACAATGCTAGACGAACTCCCGTTTCTTGAGCGATAGATAAGGCACATTCGGCAGCAATTCCCTTACCACCCCCTGTAACTAATAAGATATCTTCTGAATTTAGGGTTAATTCGTTGTTTTCCTCTGAAGGAATAGCTAACAAACGGAGAACAGGCGATCGCCTTTTTCCTTCAACATCATAATAGGATTCAGAATAACTAGAGGTTGAAGAGACTTCATTAATAATCCACTCAACTGCTTGAGGACTATCTATGGGAACATCAATTACACAAGTTCTAATCTTGGGATTTTCTAGATAGAATGTCCGAGCAAAGGATGCTCCACCACTACCATGTTGTATTAAGACAAAACTATGTTGCTTTGATTTTTCCTCTTCTGCTTTAGCTAATAAATTTTTAGCTCCTGTTAATAAAAGCTCAATCTGTTCTTCAATATTTAATGTTGGAGGAAGACCAATGATAACACCATTACCTTCAAGCTGACTAAATGCTTCTGATAACGGAAGATTTAAAGAATAGTTAGCAGGAGCAATAACTTGCCAATTGGAATTTTGACTTTTGAGTTCTAGAGGCAAATCAGAATCAATGTCTTGAGTTTTAACTTTTGACTTCGTATTTTGACTTTTTTGACTTTTGAGTTCTAGAGGCAAATCAGAATCAATGTCTTGAGTTTTAACTTTTGACTTTTGAGTTTTAACTTTTGACTTCGTATTTTGACTTTTGAGTTCTAGAGGCAAATCAGAATCAATGTCTTGAGTTTTAACTTTTGACTTTTGAGTTTTAACTTTTGACTTCGTATTTTGACTTTTGACTTCTAAAGGTGACTCTACTAACTCAACAGTAAATGTCCGTATCCAGGAATCTACTCCTGAAGGCAGTTGTTCAACGGAGTGAGTTTCACCAATACTAGAAAGTTCTTCTAATGCTTGGGCAATGTCAGCAACTGTGGCATCTGCATAATCTGTTGGTGCTATGGGAGGAGATAAATTTAAACTGCGGGCAGCTTCAACTACTAATTGACTGACGGTTATGGAATTGAGATGCAAATCGCTCAATAGTCGATGGTTATCTAAAATACTGGCAACAGGAAGTTCTGTTCGTTGAGCAACCAGTTGGCGAACGCAGTCAATTTTGGATGAGCTATTAATAACAGTTAATTTTTGAGGACTATCTATTTCTGCTCGACTGTTATACTCCAAACGCTCATAACTTGAGGTTTTAATATTTCCCTGTTCCCTGTTCCCTGTTGCCTGTTGCCTATCCCCTGTTGACTGAGAAACAGGAGCTAACTCACAGGGATTAACGAAAAATTGAGGATGCCAATCTAAATTAAATGGTCGGGTAAAACGTCCCGCAAATAAAGCTTGATGGTTAATGGGAACTCCCAAAGTAAAAGCGGCAGCGGCAGCTTTTAATAAACCTTTAAGAGAATTACCACTCGCATCTAAGGATATTGCAGGAACATCTACCAAGTCACTGACTAACCTACTTAAAATTTGTCCCGGACCGACTTCAATAAATAAATCTAAATCTTGAGCTGCTGTAGTAACAGCTTCCATAAACTGCACAGGTAAGGTTACTTGTTGCACCAATAGCGATCGTAAATCGGCTGTTTCTTCTAAGTAAGTACCTGTAATGGTTGAGACAACTTTACCTTGTAAGGGATGAAAATCTTCCTGTGCAAGATAATCTGCGAAAGGTTGTGCTACTGCAGCGACTAGAGGCGAGTGGAAAGCATGAGACACTGGTAAAGTAAAGGTTTTCAATCCTTTAGCTTGTGCTTTTGCTACTATGTTACTGATTCCTATTGGTTCCCCTGAGACAATTGTTTGATAGGGTGAATTCAATCCAGCTATGGCAACTACTCGACCATTCAGCAGTGCTTTAACTTCTTGTTCCCCTGCACCAATACTTGCCATTTTCCCTGTGGAGTTGCCCAGTTCTGCCATAACTTTACCCCGCATCTTGGCAATGCGAACCAAGGCAGTTTCATCGAAAATTCCAGCCCAATGTAAAGCACTTAATTCTCCTAAACTGTGACCGACAGCAACATCAGCGACGATACCCAGTTGGTTTAATACTCGTAAACCTACCGTAGATGAGGTAACAATTGCTGGTTGAGCGATCGCTGTTGACTTAGTATCTTCTACTGTTGGTAAATTAGCCTTAGCATATAATTCTTGTAAGAACGGAAAACGACGAGACCACACCCCAGCATTAAGATATACAGGAGAAGCTTGTCCAGGGAAAAGAAAACCAATTCGTGGATTTTTTCCATCTATCCCTAAAAAGACACCTGATGAATTGTGAATTTTGAATTGTGAATTGTGAATTTTATTGAGGAGGGTTTCTAAGTGAGTGGTCAACTCTTGGGGATGACTAGCAACAATAGCAGCGCGTACAGGTAAACTAATATCTAAGTTGCTTGCTAATTCCGCAGCTAAATCTCCTACTTCAGCTCTTGATAATCTGGGAGCTATTTCTAAAAGATGCTTAACTTTTTGCTCTAACTCTTCCGTATTTTTCGCTGCCAGTAAAATGAGTTCAGCATCTTGAGGTGTCGTTATAAGTTGGCGTTCTTTAGGTGTTAGCTTGTGACGACGAATGCTAGAGTTTCCTTCTAGGACAATATGAGTATTAATACCACCAAAACCCATTGCACTTACCCCAGCCCGCAGAGGTACATCTTCTGACCAAGCTTTACCCTCTTTCAGGACTTCCAGGGGCGGGTTTTCAACCTCCAGTGCGGGATGAGGTTGGTCGCAACCAGTAGTCGGCGGAACTATTTGATTGTGGAGTGCCATGGTAGCTTTGATAATTCCTGCTATTCCTGCCGCAGCTTTTGTATGACCGATATTTGCCTTAATAGAACTAATTGCAGCCGGATACAATGATGCCTCTGCTTCCAAACGGGCACGAGATAATACTTGCAGTTCCGTAGCATCACCAACGCTAGTACCAGTACCGTGTCCCTCAAAATACCCTAATGTGTCAATGCCAAACCCTGCTCGACGATAGGCACGTTTAATTGCCAATAACTGACCTTCAACTTCGGGCCTGGTAATGCCACCATTGCCATCAGAAGAGATACCCCAACCACGAATGACACTGTAAATACGTCGCTGCTGTACTATTGCATCTTCGTAGCGCATTAATACCACAAACCCACAGCCTTCCCCTGGAATAAAACCAGCAGAATGAGCATCATAGACCCGCATTTCTTGGGTAGCTAATGCTCCTACTTTGGCAAATCCCACTAACTCGAATGGGTCTAAACTTAAATCTACCCCACCAGCGATCGCCACATCTAAATCTTCTGTCATTAAAGCAGAACAGGCATTAGCAATAGCTAGTAAGGAAGAACTACAAGCCCCATCAATGCTATAACCTCCCCCTTTGAGGTCAAAATGATTACAGATTCTGCCTGCTATAGTATTAGACAAATTCCCGGCTAAAGATTCTTCACCAATCTCTGGGAATGGTTCTTTATATTTGCTTTCTAAATCTTTGAAGAAAGCAAGACGTTCTTCTAAGGAGACTCCCTGCTCTATTAGTTGCGTTTCCACAACTCTGCGCACATAAGGCCAACGCAAACGTAAAGAATTAGCTCTTGAAAATTCTCCAGTAAGGGTATTTCCCAGTAAAACTCCTGTAGTTTCGCGGGGTAAATTTTCTCCTTCAGCAAATCCAGCATCAGCTAAAGCTTGGGCAGCAATATCTAATGCCAGCCAGTGAACTAAATCTGCCGAACGAAAGGTGCTACCGACTACACGAAAATCAACGCGGTCAAATTCGTAACCCTCAATCAGAGCAGCTTCTGCTCCATAGGTGCAATCAGGAGTACTTTTATCGGCAGAAAAATAATCATCTAAAGATAATCTTTCGGTTGGAATGCGGCGAAAAGCACGACGTTGTGCCAAAACATTCTCCCAGAGTTCGATAGGCGAACGCGCATCTGGATACCGACAAGCCATTCCGACAATAGCAATAGCAGGTTTCATAATTCAATCTCTCTTTTTATAGGTTTTTATAGGGAGTAGGGAATAGGGAGTAGGGAGTAGGGAACAGGGAATACCATTTCTCAAAAACTTTTCTACATTTTTGGGTAGACGTTGCATACAACGTCCGAGAACCCACCCCTAACCCCTCCCAGGAGGAGAAGTAAACATCACAGAGATAGGTTTTTATAGGGAATAGGGAATAGGGAATAGGGAGTAGGGAGTAGGGAGTAGGGAATACCATTTCTCAAAAACTTTTCTACATTTTTGGGTAGGGACGTTGCATGCAACGTCCGAGAACCCACCCCTAACCCCTCCCAGGAGGGGAAGTAAACATCACAGAGATTCGTAGCAAAAATTTATCAAACTGGTATTATTTATTTAGGACTTATATCATCTCCGGATAATTAGTTATAAAAAACCTTCTCCCTTTAAACCTTTCTTTTCCTTCTGCCTTCTGCCTTCTGCCTTCTGCCTTCCTTCCTCCAATATGCGGAGCATTCCGTCAGGAAATGCTTTTTAACTTTGGCTAGATTTTTGATAACTCACTGCGATTGGTGCTGGTACAAGAATCTTAGTTATGGACATCTGATTAATCCAAGTCTGAGTATAAAAATTCAACCCTCTCAAAGTACAAACAATTGTCAGAGCAAAGAACAGTCCAAATACAATATGACAGACCATTAACAAGCCATAAACAGCAGCGACTGATGCTCCAAAAAACACTTGGTCTAAAGGTTTTCTCGGGGTTGTACCTGGATCGGTGACCATATAAAAGGTGAAAAGTACAAAAGCAACTCCTGTCATTGGCAGTAAGGCAGGTATAAGAGGCGTTTCAAAAACATAACTCCTCAATGCTGCTTGGAGGAAAAAACCTCCCATCCATCCTGCAATCAATGGCAGTTTTCTGGTAAAGCGAGCGTTGAGAAAAGTTCCGGTACAAACAATCAGTACAGGTAAAATCCAATCTCCCCAACCGCTTAAATTTTCTGTAAATTGATAGGGGGGAGCAATACCGACCCAAGGAAACAAGAGCAAGGTAATCGTAATACCAAAATTAGAAGGGTTGAAGAAATGTCGTTTTCCTTCAGGAAGGCGAAAAATTGCTTTTGAACCAATAGCGACAGCGGTTGCAAAGGCAATAGGGAATAATCGCTCATTAGCATACAGCAGCATTGCCACAGCTAAAGCAGTAATATGAGCAGAAAGCAAAAAGTCGATAAAATTGCTGAAACTGCCGATAAAACGGGGTTGCTGTCGATTAATCCTAGCATCAATAGTTTCTAGTAGGAGTTCGACACTGTAAGCGGTTACTAGAGCAACTACTGGTTGCGCCCAAGATTGTTCAAATCCTAATACAGTATGTCCTAAGATATTGAGGAAGGTAATTGCTATGGCAAAGCGGCGTAACCCTGCTATGCGTTTGGGTTGGTGGGAGGTATCTTTACTCATTTAGTTCAAGTGATAATTTGAAACAAAGGTTGTTCGATGAGGATTATGGTCTGGGTTCGAGATGCACAGAGGTCTTGGTAGGTTTGGTTCATTCCAGGAAACCCAACATTGTTAAAGATTAGGATGTTGGGTTGCGTTTTTTGCTTAACCAAACCTACAGAATTACATAACCGTCTTACTTAAAGGATTGTTTTTTCTTCAAACCCCATGTTCCTGCGAGTGCGAACAAGGTAAGAGCTAAAGTCGCCGATGGTTCAGGAACAGGAGTTGGTTCTACAATATGAATGGTTCCGTCCCCTGCGTCATGGATAACAGGTGCTGTTAGGAAGAAATTGCTAGATTCTGGTCCGACAAAATTATCAGAACCAGGAGTCATACTCCACGGTTCATTACTCGCAATAAAAGTTCCTTTCTGAAAAGGTTGACATTCATAGGAAGCACTTGGACAACCTGCGATTAAATTTTTAATAAAATCTGGACCTGTAGGGTTCAGGGTTCCTGCATCAGCAATAATCGCTATGCCATTGATATCAAAAAATGAATCCCAAGTCCCGCCATCTCCAGATTCATCATGACGAATAGTCATCTCTCCACCAGATTGCATATTAGGATCAAGTCCGACGAAAACATCCTTTCCTCCAACTGCTTCTACGCTGACTAAAGAGAGGTCTTCGATAATTATCGGAGTATCACCACTAGGTTCGCTAACTGGATCGGTTCGCCTTATGATGGTATCGGTAATACCTAAAGTGCTTGAATCAATTGGCAATCCTTTAAAAGTTACAAAACCGATGTCGATCGGGTCATCGAAGAAAAACGTAGCACTACCAGTAGGAGTAAAGACATAATCTAAACCTGGATTGACAGTTGCTGCATTAGATGACTGCGTAACTGCCAAAAGCGCCATCGCACTAGCACTTAATCCCACAGCTCCAATTAGACTACGACTTAACAATCTTGATAATTTAAAAATATTCACCTGATAATACTCCTGTAAATTTGATTTGATGAAGCTCCTGTGAGGAGCTTTTTTCTTCCTAGCTCAAGCCAGAAAGAGGTTTTGCTGCATCACCTAGCAGCACTTGATACCAACCAGGTAACAACAAACTTTCACAGATAGACTTGCCCTTCTGTATCGCGCCACTGCAAGTCCACTGGTAAAGGGGTTTCATCCTGAATTTGACCTAAACTTAAGTAGACGGTAGGTTAGGTTGCCCCCAGGAAACCCAATATTGATCGGGGTTGAGGTGTTGGGTTGCGCTTGTTGCTTAACCCAACCTACAAAATTACAGAATAGTCTTACTTAAGAGAATGCTTTTTCTTCAAACGCCATATTCCTGCGAGTCCGAACAAGGCAAGAGATACAGTAGCTGATGGTTCGGGGATAGGTTCAGGAATGTGTTGTTCACTCAATGTTATTCCTACGCGCGTTTCAAAAGTTCCATCACCATCTTGGTCTTGAAATACTTCTGTGTTACTTATATAACAATACTCGACTGTCACGAATGTAAATTCCTTACAGTCTGGATCAGAAGATTCAAATGGTCCGTGTGGCAAACCTACAGGACCCTCCTCTGTCAATCCAGCAAGACCTCGAGCTCCCATCATGCGGATAGGACTCTGGTTGCGTATTGGTCCCCCTGGAAGTCCTTGAATTTCAAACAGAACATCAAAGAAGCTATCAGCGAAAACTGATTCATCTTCAGGAGTGTTTGGATCATCTACTCGTTGAGTAATTTGTCCTTCCGAGTACAAGGGTCCATCATTAATACCATTAGGGTTACCATCGCCTGCTATAATCTGGAAGTCACCAAAAGGAGAAGTGCCCGTTAGGAAAAGGGAGATTTCTGTTTGGAGCGTCCCGTTCATTGGGTCTCCTCGCCAAACTTGTGTCGTTTTTGAACTTCCACTTGAAGCCTCTAATGTGACTGGTGTTTCCGGTATTCCGTCCCCATCTAAATCTAAGTTCACATTCAAATCAAGGGTTGAAGCAAACATATCAATCCCACTATCACAATTATTAACCCAATCGACCCCTGGAAGACATACTATGTCCGCTGCTTTTACTGCCTCTGGACTACCTAAAAGCGCGATCGCACTTAATCCCACAGCTCCAATTAGACTACGACTTACCAACCTTGATGATTTAAAGATATTCACGTTATAATACTCCTGTAAATTTGATTTGATGAAGCTCCTGTGAGGAGCTTTTTTCTTCCTAGCTCAGGCCAGAAAGAGGTTTTGCCACCTCACCTAGTAGCACTTGATGCCCACCAGGTAACAATAAACTTTCTTGATAAACTTGATAACGCCCATCGGGGAGGCGAACTGTAGTAGAGGTAGGTTGGGTTTCCTGGGATGAACCCAACATTGCTAAGGATTAGGATGTTGGGTTGCATTTATTGCTTAACCAAACCTACAGCACTTTACCTATTTACTTAGCTGTCAGATTCTTTCTTTCTCTTCAATCCCAACATTGCACCCAGTCCGAAAATGGATGCTAGTACCATGGAAGGTTCAGGAATATGAATTATGTGTTCTTCACTATGTATAGTACCTACCACAATGTCATCTCCACCCCCATACTCTCCATCAGCGCCAAAATAAAATAGAGTTGTCGGATCGGTATTACAATAGATAACTGCAGCATTGACTGAATCAGTACTAGGACATCCTGTAGGGTTAGAAGGGTTAGGAAAAACTCCTGGAAGTACACTGGGAGCATCTGGAGATACACCTTTCAATAGACGATCTGCTATTATCGTGGTCTTGCCTCCGAACATACCATTAAGTGTGAAATCAACTTCAAAGAAGCTATCTGCAAGACCAGGCTCTACTTCTGTAATTTGACCCGTTCCTGTTGTCTCCAGAGTAAGTGGCCCGAAAAAGTCATGATTTCCTGAGAGTGTATGGGATAGAGTAGTGTTGATAACATTATTTTCCCCTGCTTCTCGCTCTACCCATACAGGACCTTTGACCATAATCCAGTCTTCCATTGAGAAATCATCGGGCAGATCGCCAACTATTCCCTCCAGTGCGGGAATATCCCACCACAAGTGAATATTGATCCAACTGTTTGAAAAATGATCGGTTCCAGCCTCACAATTATTAACCCAACCCTCCCCGGGTCCACAATCTGCTTCTGCTGCTGCAGGAGCTACGACACCAAAAAGAGCGATCGCACTTAATCCCAAAGCTCCAATTAGACTACGAGTTACCAATCTTGATGATTTAAAAATATTCACCTATAATACTCCTGTAAATTTGATTTGATGAAGCTCCTGTGAGGAGCTTTTTTTCTTCCTAGCTCAGGCCAGAAAGAGGTTTTGCCGCCTCACCTAGTAGCACTTGATGGCCACCAGGTAATAACAACAAACTTTCTCGGTGGACTTGCCCTTCTGTATCGCGCCACTGCAAGTCCACTGGTAAGGGGGTTTCATCCTGTATTTGACCTAAACCGAAGTGCAGTTCAGGACTCCTCGCCCCCGAATGCCCATTCCCGCCGTCTACCTGGGCAACTAACTGACGCCCGTCGGGGAGGTTAACCGTAGCGGTTGCCCCGATCGCGGGAAAAACTAAATTCTTGCCGATTTTGGATGACTGATTTTCAGTTGATTGAGAAATATTTGAGGTTTGCCATAGTTTCAGCCCCAAAAATGCTCCTGGATGAGGACTGTCATTACGATAGAAATAGGAATCTTCCCACTGATTAGCTACTGCAAAATCTAAATCTCCATCTCCATCTACGTCCGCTGTCGCAATACCACGAGTTACAAAAGGATTATCTAAACCTAATTCCTTGGCAATATCGTAATAGCGACCATTAGCATCACTGACATAGAAAGGATTATGCTGATGCCCACTTAAATCATCTCCAGATTGAAAGTGAAACCAACTACCAGGAGATTTCAGCACTTCATCATTAGCGATCGCTAATTCCTGTAACTCTGGCCAACGATCAATCTTCCCTTTCCTAAATCCTGTCGCCTGTACTGCTTCTAGCACTCCATCATTATCAAAATCGCCAAACTTGGTATCCCAACCCCAGCCACTACGAGATAAACCTAAAGGTTCGCTGCGGTCAATGTATGGAGCAATACCTCGATTCATCTTATCCAATTCTCCTGTGCTAACAAAGAGAAAATGACTTTCTTCTAAGGCATATTCATTAGCAATATTACTCACATAGAGATCGAGTAAACCATCTTGGTTAATATCGCCGAAATCAATCCCCATACCTTTAAAGCTATCATGTCCTAACACTTTAGAATTAGGGGTAGTTAAACCCTTCTGACCTTCCAAAAGTGCAAATTGTAGTTTTCCTGGTTGAGAAAGATTGTGTAATAGTCGATCGGGACCAAAATCATTAGATAAGTAGATTTCCGGCAGAAGATCTCCATCTAAATCTGCTGTTCCCACTGCCAGCGTCCAACCATGGGCAACGTTATTGTCTAAAACTCCCTCAGCTTCTTGGAAATGGACGGTTGATTTCGTTGCCCCTGCCCACAGGAGAATGCGATTCTTCCCGCCGTTATAAGCACGAGTCATAGAATGCTGCATTTCTTCAGTACCAGTGGCATTGGGGTTGATAATTTCTGCCCCATCCTGGAAGTAGTTCCCAATAATTAGATCGTTGTGTCCGTCGCCATCCAAGTCAGAAAAGGTAGCGGCATTGGTATACCAACGTTCGGGTTGATTTGGAATTTGAGATTTGAGATTTGGGATTATTTCTTGAGGAACATAGTTAAGTGTGTAGACTGAGTTACCAGAATCTATTGCATTGTAAGCAACTGTCTCACTTCTTTGACGCAAAAATGCCACCGGAGTTCTTCCCCAGTAATAAACGAGAAGATCCATCAACCCATCTTCATTCAAATCCCCAGGAAGACAGCCCATTGGTGCCATAGTTGAGGCATCGTAGGGAAGATTTGTCGGCTTTAATTCAAAGGGTTGATAACGCTCTCCCGTCCCTGGTACTGGGGAAACGATCGCTCTATCTGTCCGTGTGTCTACATAACAAGCATCGTTAGACAAGCGATCGCCGTCGATGTCATTCAGGGCAATAGAAGCTCCCACTGCAGAAATCCAAGCTGAATGACGTTCTAAACTAGGATGAACTGAACGTAAATATTTGGGAGTTCCTCCAGCTAATTCTGGCAAGGGGAAGGAAGTGAAATTAAATCGGGAGGCGATCGCTGCCTTTTCACTAACTGATAAAGCTGGGAGACGGGTTAACCAGAATAAACCCATAATCAGGACAATCGCCACCAGTCTTTTGCTCTGATGTCGCATAAAATGAACTAATCCTATCATGCTGTTACCGAATAATTAAGGTTTAAAGCCTCTCCTTTAAAGGAGAAACAAGCGGTCGATCGCGACAGCGGAACGGAGTTCTCTCTTCGGAGCTTCCCGTAGGGTGGGATAGCGTTTTGCTCCGCAATATATAAAGGATTGGCGATAGCATTCCGCTAGGAAAGCGGCTCTGTCACTCTTCGGGTCTCCTCGCCATATCCAATCGACCAAGAGAAGAAAAAAATTTTATTACTTAGTCAATTATAATCCGTTTTCCAGGAGAGGTAAGAATTTATTATTAATAATTAACAATTAATTCTTCTATTGCAAAGTGAGCTTGAATTCGTTGTCGCCAGATTTCATAAGCTGGTTTTCTTTGGTTATAGGGCAAATTTTCTAAAGCCTTGTCGGTAATCTCAGCCGCTACCTCAGCACTAATACCACACAAAACTTGACAAGCCATCTCTGTATGATTCGTAAGGTTTTCAGCCCTCAGACGTGCCTTGGCAGCAAAGGCTGCTCCCTGACATAGTTGGGGTAAATAAGTTCCTGCTGCGGTGGATAGGTATTGTACTACTTCCTTCCTTACACCACCTGCGTAGGTGCAAGCCAACCCCACACCACTCCACAAATCTGCCCGCCTGTTGGGAGGGAAATTTTGGATAGCTTGGGTAATGAGGTTAATATCTGCTCCATAAACGAACCAGAGACTCCTACCCAAACCTTGATCAAAGGCACTATAGGCATAACCAGACAGTTTTTTGGGAATTGCTATTCCCTCGACGTATTGACGCCAGTAAAAATATCCTTGGTGAAAACCGTAGCCATCTAGCGCCAGCCAACCAACTAAGGGATCGGGAAATTGATTTTTTTCCCCCATGTCTTTGAGATATCTATTGATACCCCAAGGAAGGCGAGCTAAAGCCCATCCCATTCCTACATACACCATATAAATATGCTTACCTCCAGCATCTGCCAAGAACTGCTGCAAGCGGTTTCGTTTCCAAGGAGTCAGCCCATCAAGTAAGGCAAGTCCCATCCCTGCGCCTTCATAGGCAAAGCCTCGCCACTCAGCTTCCACGGTGTTGAGGTGAGGAATTAGGGATTCTAGCCTGGTATTACTAATGGCTGCATGGTAGCCCTGCAAAAAAGTTTTGCCGATGGTTTCTAATCGCTGTTGAATACGAGGACTATTCGTTTTAAACCCCCGTCGGGCAACGGTTGCTTCTGCGGTGGAAATTCCCAGTAAGCGTTGGCGTAACTTCACCCAGAGTTGTAAAGGCTTAGACTTTGGGGAGGTTGCGGAGTAAAGACTTTGTTTTGTGTGCTTATCTAGGTTAGATTTAGTTAAAATCTGGGTCATATAAACAATCTCCTAATTGATAAAACTTATACAACTGAACTTCTCCCCCTTTGATAAAACGGTACAATGTATGCTGTGCAAAAGATACGTTCGATTTTTTATCTACATTTATTGGGTACAATCTTGTAGGAATTCTTAAATTATCTAATAAATCTAATGCTTTTTGTTGTGGTTCAGTTAGTCGAGATACATGGCTATATTTTAGCAGATACTCCTTGTGATTCTCCATTAATAAATGTTACAAATTCACAGGCTATACAAAAAAAAAGGGATCGCTGTATCATAAGGTTGATAAGGATTTCAGATTTTTCTAATACATTTGTACGAGGGAAATTCAGATACAAAAAGTTTTAAAAGGATTTCAGATTTTTCTAATACATTTGTACGAGGGAAATTCAGATACAAAAAGTTTTAAAAGGATTTCAGATTTTTCTAATACATTTGTACGAGGGAAATTCAGATACAAAAAGTTTTAAGCTGATTTTTTATAGTGAGATTAAGTTTCAAAATTCAAGATATTATTCATAATACAGAATTTATCCCGCAGCGATCGCTCACCTTTCTGTTCATCTATCTGTTCATTTACTGATTTAAATTGTTCAATGTTTTCGACAATTTGTTCAGATATTTTCAAACTGTTTTTGTGGAAAGAGCAGCCCTCAATAATGAAGCGCCATCGTTTTCCCGATACTAACGATCCATTATTAAAAACTCACCTTTATTCCTCAATTCACTAATATCAAGTTCCGTTCTACTAAACTTACCCAAACTTACCCATACATGATAACCTCCGGTTAAGCGTAAGCTATCGCATAGGCTTTGGAGCTAGCTTCCTGCTTTGCTGACGCAATGCTGCGCAAACACAGAAGACCACTGACCGCAGTCTGTAACTTATCTTCTCCACAGGCTTAAAATCGCTTGGAACTCAAGCTACTTATACACATAGTTTTTCAGGTTTACAGCAGCATTAAAATCTCTGTCAGTTTCAAAACCCCCTCCGGAGGAGCGCTTGCGGATAATTATTTCTGTAGTTTTGCTTGTTGATTGGTGTTACTACTTTTTGCGGAGAATAGTTGAGCCTGCACCTAGAGCACCGAAAGCCAATAGACCTAGAGTAGACATAGGTTCTGGAGTTGTCCGATGTCCGTGAATACTAATAACGGTATCCCAAGGTACGCCGAACTCATCAACCAATTCTGGTGTATTAGCGGTAAACTCGCTCCAGATCCAGGTAGGAATCCAAAAAGAATCAAGTGCAGCAATTTCGTCAGCAACAGTAAAATCCATACCTACACGAACTGGATCTGCTGTGAATAGTGTTATTCGCTCTCCAGGGTTCGACGGATCATCAAACTCCAACTCGAAAGCTACGTCGAAGAAACTGCTAGCTGTAAGATTTCCATCAACATTTGTCAGGTTCTCAATTGCACCCTCCGATGGCTGAGTCGCACTTTGACGCAGAACTACGTCGCCGAAGGTGGGACTGGTACCTTCCAGGTTCATCGATACAATTTCAGTAGGAATTCTGAAGGATTCACCCATCGGGACAGGTAAGGGATTTTCTTGTGTACCTAGATCTAAGCCAGTAGGTACTTCAAAGTTAATTGTTGTAGCTCCCCAGAGGTTTAACGGGATAGGGAATGGCTCAGGATCTGTGGGAGTAGGTTGAATTACTATCTCCCAATCCCAATCAAAAGAAATTGGGACTGTTGTTTCTTGAGCAATACTTATACTTGGTAAACTAACTAATGTGGCTGCAAGTCCAATTGCTGGTAAGAAATGGGATTTTTTCATAACTGACTCTTTGGTGTATTAATTTAGTTTGCTATTTCAGGACTTATGCAAGGACGATATCTATATTGTTCAGCCTTGCGGGTAGACCTATAATTTAGTTTGTAAGTTTTATCGGTGAGATATAACTCCAGGTAATGGGTTCACAACAAATATAATTTGAGAATTTGGTGAAGCCTCACACTTAATTGGTATTAAGTAACTTTGACATCCTAACTATTTATAATTGCACAGTAATTCCACGGCGATCGCTCACCTTTTTGTTCACTTATCCGTTCATTTACTGATTCAAATTGTTCACTTTGTGTTCAATTTCACTGGACAACTAAGTAAAATCTCTTATTTTAAGTACTATGGACAACATTGTCTGGCAAAGTTGGACCAAGACTTGAACTATTCTAGTGGACTGACACACCTTAAATGGTGCATTAGATGGGGGATGGGGGGATGGGGAGATGGGGAGATGGGGAGATGGGGAGATGGGGAGATGGGGAGATGGGGAGATGGGGGGATGGGGAGATCAAGACACCTAGAAACAAAAATAAGAGTGCACAGTTTTAGATGTGTTAGTCTACTACTGGATTGTTTCAACTAAAATAGTGCAATAGCAAATTTTTAAGAGATAACTTCCTATAATTACAATTAGTTACAATATAAATCTAATGCACTATTTTAGCTGTGTCGGTCTACGACGTGATTTAATATTTATTTTACCGAATAATTAAGGTTTAAAGCCTCTCCTTGGCTGCGCCGCGAGCTGTCGCTCTACAAGGAGAAACAAGCGGTCGTTTGCTTTTGCTTCGCAAAACTGGCGTAACGCAACGCTGTCGCGTTTCGCGACAGCGGAACGGAGTTCTCTCTTCGCAGCTTCCCGTAGGGTGGGATGGCGAGGTCTCGGAGCCATATCCAATCGACCAATAGAGAAAAATTTTTCCTTTGAGTCAATCCTATCCGTTTTCAAGGAGAGGTAATTATTAACTATTAATTGTTGAAAAATACTCTCTAATATCATGTCCGGTTGAACAGTTATAAATAAATAACGACGGAGTCCTCAGGAGTCAACCCACCCCTCGCCCCTCCTGGGAGTGGGAGGGGAGGGGAAGTCAGTCCTCAGGAGGAAAGAGGTAAGGAAGAAGAAGAACTGGAGTTGAAGGAGAAAGTTTTTTATCACGCTCTTATCCGGACATGATATAAGCTTGAAAAATTATTAAGTTAACTGATGCAGAGCATGGCTAATAATAACAATAAAGACTGTAACGATCGCCCTAATATGTCTCATACTGACCTAGATTTAGAAAAACTAACAAAACGTCTTGCTAAAAATGTAGCTCGGAACACTTTTATCCAAGAAACTCTTGACGATATTAGAGGCTATATTCAAGCAGAAAGAGTACTATTATATTATTTTTATCGTCAGTGGAAAGGACAGGTAACATTTGAGTCTTTGAGCGATGAGGAACTATCAATTTATGGTTCAACAGGAGCTGATGAATGTTTTAATGATGAATATGCTGCTATGTATCAAGAGGGAAGAGTCCGAGCTATTGAAGATATCGAATTAGAAGCAATACATCCTTGCCATCGAGATTTTCTCCGTAGTATAAAGGTTAAAGCTAATTTAGTCGTACCTGTTCTTAATTCTAGAAGGTTATGGGGACTGCTAGTTGCTCATCAATGTCAGAATGCACGCTCTTGGTCAAAGTCAGATATAGAAGTTATGCAAAAGGCAGCAGTCAGTTTGGCAACTGCACCAGCGATGAGAGATGGGGTTGGTGATTAGGTAATGTCCTTAAATATTTATGAACGGTACAATTATAGTTTTTTCATAGATATTTGAGACAAAAGCATTAGGCATTCACCAACGCCTGAGAGATAGCTAATATTATTAGTTATCAGTTATAGTAGAAGGAAGAAGGAAAAAGGTGTTTATATCAAATCTGCTTAATTCGGTATAAAAAAATGTTCCATCTGAGCGTCATTGCCAAATCTTTCTAAATTCTCTTCCTTCCTGACTCCTTCTTCAAGGCATTTTTCTCATCTAAATTCAGTTACAAGCTACTACTATTTTCCAGTAATTTATCTAAATCTGGCACATTTACCCAAGTACCTGTCATATTAGATTCATGGGTTAAATCCATTAATAACTGAGAATAAACACCTTCTCTCAGAGATGGAACTACAGATTTTCCTACCTCTATTGCTTTTACCCAATTATCAACTACTCGAATAAAAGGTGCAATTCTACCATCAGGATAAACTTGAGGAAATTCTAACCTGTCGGGAATTTTTATTTCTGCTAAATTCTCCCCATTTTGAGAACCCCAAACTTTAAACCCATGTACATAATCTTTTTGATTATCGCTACCTATAATTAATGTACCTTTACTACCATAAACTTCTACCCAATGACCACGTCCTTGATAGGTGACAGAACTAATACAAATTTGACAAGGAGTACCATATCCTAACTCTAGCATAATATTGCAAGTATCATCTGCATCTACCGATTTTAATTGGTTATCTGCTGTGGGGTCAGGACGAGTTTTAATTGAAGTATTCAGTTGTCCCCAAAGTTTTTTCGCAGGTCCAAATAACCAGTGAATATAATCAAAAGAATGAGAAGCGATCGCTCCTAATGCACCACCACCTTTATCTTTTTGAGCATACCAATTCCAAGGACGATTTGGATTAGCACGACTTGATGCTAACCAATCAATTTTTATTAGTCGTTTATCCCCTACATATCCATCAGCTAAAATTTCTGCAAATAGTTGCCAAGCAGGAACATAACGAAATTCAAAATCCATAGTTGCTACACATCTATTATTAGTAGCAATCTGATATAATTCTTGGGCTTCTTCTACTGTTAAAGTTGTGGGTTTTTCTAACAATAAATGTTTGCCTGCGGATAATACTTTTTTTGCCATTTCATAGTGTAAAAATGGTGGGGTAGAAATTGTTATTGCCGTAATTTCAGGTATAGAAATAATTTCTTCTATAGTGTTATAAGCATGAGGAATATTATGCTTTAATGCAATTGATTTAGCTTTTTCTAAATCTGGGTTATAGACAGCTAATACTTGGGTTTTGTGATGTTCTTGTAAGCCTGGTATATGTACTTTTTGACCAAATCCTGTGCCGACAACTGCGACACCAATAGTTTTATTCATAATTGTTATTTATTAGAAGTAAGAGGGAATAAGGAAGAAGTAAAAGGGAAGAAGGAAGAAGGATTAAATATAAATTTCTATATAAGAATAAGTAAGAGGGAAAAAGCAAAAAGGATAAATATAAATTTCCATATAGAAAGGAAGAAGTCATATCATGTCAAATAATTAGCGCTCAAAAAACTTTTTTATCCTTATATCTTATAACTCCTTATTCTTTCCTCCTGACCAAAAAATAAGGTCTTAAGCCTCCCCTTTCAAGAGGATGAAAAAGCGGTCGAGAGATTGCGAGGAAACCTGCGCCATATCCAATCGACCAAGAGAAAATAAAGTTCAATATTTCAAGCCTCTGACTTTTCTACGGAATGCTGCGCAAACAGGCAAAGGTACTGATAACTGATAACTGATAACTGATAACTGAAATGACTCCTCCCTTATTATTTTTTATTAATTATCCATTCTATTACTTGTTTACCCAAATTAACATTATCCAGTAAATCAATTTCCCTAATTCCTGTCGGACTCGTAACATTTACTTCTGTCAGATAACCACCAATTACATCTATACCAACAAAATATAAACCATCTGCTATTAATTTAGGTGCTAAATACTCACAAATTTCAGATTCTCGTTCCGTAATTTCTGTCTGAGCAACTCGCCCACCTACTGCCATATTTCCTCTAAATTCTTTACCAGTAGGAATCCGATTTACTGCTCCAATAGACTTACCATTAAGCATAATAATTCGCTTATCTCCTTCTTTTGCTGCTGGTAAATAACTCTGAATCATCACAGGTTCTTGACCTTGTTTTGTACTAATTTCTATCAGAGAATTAAAATTGCGATCGCTCGGTTCTAAAAATAAAATTCCCTCTCCAGCTTTTCCTCCTAAAGGTTTTAAAACTGCCGCTCCTTGTGACTCTAAAAAGTTTCTAATTACCTCTTTTTCTTGACTAACAATTGTCTCTGGAATTACCTTTTTAAATTGCAAAGCATACATTTTTTCATTAGCAGCGCGTAACCCTTGAGGAGAATTTATAACTAAAGTTTTTTCTGGATTAATATAGTCTAAAATATAAGTAGCATAGACATAAGGAATTGTTACAGGTGGGTCTTTGCGCATAAACACAACATCCATGGACTCCAATGGTTGTAGCATCGCTTTCCCTAAGTCATACCAAGGGTTACTAGCAACCCAATGATTTTCTACCCTTTCAACTGGCATTAAATGTGCCCGCTTGAGAGTTGCCCAGGCTTTACTATCAATAGTACTTAATTGATTAACTTCCGTTATCCAGACTTCGTGACCAAATTCTTGAGCAGCTTCCATCAGTGCAACGGTACTATCGTGAACTGGGTTTAGTCGTTCTATGGGGTCTATGATGAATGCAAATTTCATCTTTTTTTTATTAATTAGTTCAAAATATTTTTACTCATTAAGTAGGGGAAAATAATCATCTTCAAAAAATATTTACCCCTCTAAAAGCATAAATTCTAGTAAAGTTTTTTTGTTGCCAAAACCGACGCTATGTTTGTAGGAGTTTATCTAGTTTCCCTTCAGTTTCTAGTTCGTATAAATCATCACAACCACCAATATGTTGGTCATTTATAAAAATTTGGGGCAAAGAACGACGGCCATTTGCTCTGGCGGCCATATTTTCCCGCTCTACATCATCGCCATCTATTGCGTATTCCTGATAGCTTACTTGTTTTCTATCTAAAAGAGCTTTTGCACGGATGCAAAACGGACAACTTGACCAGGTGTAAATTTCTACGTTAGGAGACATATAATTCTTGAGCTGCAATATCTATTAGTCAATCTTAATATTAACTTGCTGTTTGGTGCTGTTTAGGAATATTTTTAGATTTTAGATATAGCAATGAGCGCTGGTATATTTACAAATTGCAGGAGGGGCCAAATAGCTAAAAGTCTTATATTATCGTTTTTTTATTCCCCTCCTGGGAGGGGGAGGGGCGAGGGGTGGGTTCCCTGTTGCCTTCCGGAGCTGTTGCCTGTTGCCTGCGCACAGCGCTATATTTTTGGCTGGATAAGTTTATTTGCCTCATCTGCTGAATAAATGGACAAAAACCAAGGCGCTTTTGTATAATTCGATGGCTTCCAGTATCTAAAACCTGATAAAATAGAATATTAGCTGTTTAACAAAATAATAAATTATCATGTCTCAATCCGAGCCACAAGATGTAGTTAACTCTGAAGGCTCTGTTGTTCAAAATGCAGATGAAGCAGCATCTATTGTTTTAAACCAAGCACTATCGGCTGCAGCACAAGGTACTTTTGCCGTTGGAGGCGCTATAGTTGAAAATGCTACAGGTCGTGTGATTCATAAGTTACATAACAATGTCTTAAAAAAACTTTTAAGGACTGATTCAGATACTAATAACGTTTTTACTTATGATCCTACAGCCCACGGCGAAACTCAGCTTGTTTACTGGTATTACGAAAATAAAACCAAATTCAACTTGCCGGAACCGGAGGAACTTACAATTATCACAACACTCGATCCCTGTGTTATGTGTACGGGCGCTTTATTAACTGCGGGCTTTAATGTGGGCGTGATTGCAATAGATGATTATGCAGGCATCAACTGGGACGAAGATTTCAATTTTCAAACTTTGCCTGAAAGCTTGCGTGACTTAGCGAAATCCAAGTTTGGCTATTATGCTAGTGAAAATAAAGATGGTGGTCCTAGTGAATATGTAAGATCCTATAAAGGTAGCCCTAATGTAGCTTTGCGAAATACATCTATTAGTGTGCAAAGGCTAATGGGCTGTGATAGTATTTTTCGTGCGGGGCTAGAGTCTGTTCGTGCAGATAGCTATGATGCGGGCCCTGATGCGGATAAAAATCTATTAGATCCCTATTATTTACCTGAAGAATCATTAATCAAAGTGAAGTATCGAGAGATATATCCAGATGCATTCAAGGTAAAAATCTCTAATCCTCGTCTTCCGGGCGAAGAACTATTTCAGATTCTCAAAAAAGTAAAGGAGTCCGAGCCAAAAGCTCAAAACTCTGTTGCACTGCTCGATCAATTTGGCAACGTTATTCTTTGCTTGGCAGATACTGATGAAAGTCCCGTTCACACGGCATTTATGAATGTAACTCAAAATTATGCAATAATTCGTTTTGAATTGACAAAGATGTATGTGAACGATCCAAAAAAAGTAGAAGCTCCAAACAAATACCTAACTTATCCTAAATATGGAACATTTGTATTTCTCTACGCACCTAGTCCTAATAGTACGAAAGCAATAATGACATTGGGAGCTTATGGTTCGACTCTAGAAGGAAAGGTTCCTAAGATATTTCCAGCTAATTTCCAGTATTATTATCCTCCGCATGAAGGGACTATCAAAGAGTTACGTTCAGTTATTATGCATTTACCACCATTTTATAATGAATTTGCACCAATCTCAATTATGCAAGTAGCTGGTGACTTTACATAGTCCTGGTGTTGTTTATGTGAATATAGAAAGAAAATTGTACAACTCATCAATCGGTAGGGAAGTTCCATTGGAAATTCCCTACATTATAGGTGGTTGATTATGAAGCAATAACATAATCAATAAGTTGTGCTAGTCGTTGACGCAAAGTTTCTAGACCGAGAGCTTTAGCCGCAGAAATAAATACTGCCATCGGATATTCTTCGTGAGCAAATCTTAAAGTATCTCCATCTACTTCATCAATCTTGTTAAAAGCAACTAAAGCAGGTCCTGGTGTTTCTGGCATTTCTGCCAAAATAGTCATCACAGAACGTATTTGACTTTGCCAAGCAGGATGAGACAGATCGACAACATGAAGTAAAGCATCTGCTTCTGTCACCTCTTCGAGGGTTGCCCGAAAAGCATCAATTAGGGTAGGTGGCAGTTCGTGAATAAATCCCACTGTGTCAGTTATCACAATCGGAATTCGCTTACCCGTAACTGCATCAGGAATAATCAGACGACGAGAAGTAGGGTCTAGAGTTGCAAACAATTGGTCTGCAGCATAAACTTCTGATTTAGTAAGTGTATTCAGTAATGTAGACTTGCCAGCATTAGTGTATCCAACTATTGCTATCGTTGGTACTTCTTGACTTTGACGATGTTGACGTAGACGGGTGCGGTGTGCTTGTAACTGATTTACCTCTTTCTGTAACCGAGATATTCGAGCATTAATTGCCCGACGTTCTGTTTCTAACTTAGTTTCACCAGGTCCTCTAGTACCAATACCACCACCAAGACGAGACATTGCCTCACCTCGACCTGTTAGACGCGGGATAGTGTATTCCAGTTGAGCAAGTTCGACCTGTAATTTTCCGGCACGAGACTGAGCGCGTTGGGCAAAAATATCGAGAATAACTTCAGTACGATCTACAACTCTCACACCAACCTTAGTTTCTAGGTTACGAACTTGAGCAGGAGAAAGGTCACGGTCAAACACAACTAAATTAGCTCCCACAGTTTGAACAGTCAGAGCAATTTCTTGGACTTTACCCTCTCCCACCACAGTTTGAGGATGAGGTTGCGATCGCTTCTGTTGCATTGTCTTTAATACCAGACCTCCAGCAGTATTAACCAGTCTAGCTAATTCTGCTAACCCATCTTCAAATTCCCTATCCTTCATTTTGTCTGTTTTTAGCCCCACCAACAGAACTTTATCTTGGTCAGAATCAACTTCTTGAGCAATAAATTCTCTTTGAAATTCTGCTTCTAATCCATCAATCAAGTCAATAAAGTCTTGTTTAGCAAGCATATCCAGACTGAGAGGGGGTGATACCGTCCAAAACGGCAATTCTTGGATATTGCTATCTGTACGATCTGTTTGAGTGGGCAACAAGTGAGCTAAATAAGCTTGTTTAATGTAACCAGTAGCTCCACCCCCCTTGCGTTTAAATCCTTCACCTGTTAGGGTAAGCACCACAAGAGCATCAAGTCGTTGAATCACCATTGCAGTCAGAGCAGCTTCTGAAGGCACTTCTGGTTTCAGGTTAGTAGCAATGCAACGAATACCACTAAGGCGACTTGCACCGTAACGGGGTAATTCTAGAGGAGGGATTTGGGTTTGGTGGGGTGTGCCAATTCCCACCCGGATAATTTTTCCTCTACGATTGATATAAGCGCAGACTGGTTGGCCAACTTCTTTGCTGATTGAGGCGACTCTTTGGGCAAATTCTGAGGTAGTTAGGCAATCGCTTGGTAATCGCTGATGGTACAACCGTTGCAGTTGTTTGAGTTGGCTAGATTTTAGACCTTGAAGATTTCCGTAGATGGTTTCGATAGGCATTCCTAGCCACAAAAATGTGGCCCCTCTCTAATTTAGAATTATAAATACTCTATTATAATCCTAATTTTTAAGTTCAACACAGTCCACTTGATACATTACTTTTGTACAATTTTTGTGGAAACATAAATAGAGTTTGCTGAATAAGTCTGATGGTAAATAGGGAGTCCTCAGGAGTCAGGAGTCATAATTTCCTACGGAATGCTCTGCAAACAGGAGGAATGGGGAATTTAGAGGAAGTAGTTGAATATTTTATCCCTTGATTTTTCTGCAATAGTCAGCCTAAAACTCTAACTTTTTGCTTCCTCAAGCTGAAAAAGTTATACCATTTCTCAAAAATTTTTCTACATTTTGTTGAGCAGGGGAGTAGTAGGGACGTTGCATAAGGGCGTCCGTACAGGGAGAAGCAAACATAAGAATAATTAACATTAACGCAAGCTGAAATTAGTATGCAAAGTGATTTTACTTGTGTTGATTAATTGACAACTGAAGTATTGCCACAGTATAGCAATAATGCATGGGAATTGGTATTACACCTTTCTGCAAGCTAAAAAGGCTAAAACTTTTACTTGTTAATTCTTTGAGAGTTAATCAATAAGCCCTAATTATTAATTATTAATTATTAATTATTAATTATTAAACTTACCTTGGACGAATTCTATTTAACTGTTCTAAAGCCCATTTTGCTGTTTTTTCAACTTCTGGGTCTGGGTCATATTCTGCTTGTTGCAATAAGCTAGTTGTTTGAATGACTAACTCATAAATTCGAGTTAAATCTCGGATAGCATTTTTTCTGACTTCTGCATTGTCATTTTGTATTGACATAGCTAAAGCTCTATTCATTGGTTTTAATGTTTTAGTTCCTATTTCTGAGAGAGTTGCTAAAATCAAACTTTGCTGTTTAGAATCAGAATCTATCAGTAAATTAACTAATGGTTGAACAGCTCTAGAATCTCCTCTTTGTCCTAATTCCCAAATAGCATGATGCCGTTTTTTCGGGTCAAAATTTTGTAGCTCACTAATTAATTCTTCAACAATATTAACTGCTGGTAAAGGATAGTTATTTGGCAGAGTAATATCTCTAGAATCTTCAACTGTAGAATGTTCGTTATTTGCTTGTGATAAATCCACTTTAGTTTCTGGATAGTCTTCAACTGCAGAATTTTTGTTATTTGCTTGTGATAAATTCACTTTAGTTTCTGGTTGCTCATAGTGATTATTTTCTTCACTCTCAACTGTAGAAAATTTTTCAGATTTAACATCTAAATCATGATTATGAGGTTGTAAACTATGTTTTGAAATTTCTACAGGAGTATTTTCTCCAGACTCCTGTAATGAGGGGACAAAAGAATCTAAAGAATCGTTTTGATTGGCCAAGGAAGAGTTTTCTAGGTATGTAGGCCATCTAGGAGGAGGGAGTTCAGAATCGTTAGTCTCTAAATCAGTTGAATTTGTTTCTGGTATTCGATCTTGAGGTTGTAAGTCTTCTGGGTCTGAGTCTTTAGGCTGATGATCGTCAAAAAGCTTAAGTAGGACAAATACCGCTGTACCAGTGACAAGAACTGATGTTATGCTTAAAATAAACAGTGCTTTTCGTCCTCCTAGAGCCTTGAGTATGATACGAACAGGTTTCGGAACTTTTGAGTCCGAGGATTTAGATTTTTTTTTGTTGGTCTGTGAATCAGTATCTTGAGCAATATGCAGAGGAAATGAAGATTTGGCTACTGATACTGGATAATTAATTTGATTGGTTGATTGTAAATTGTCTGCCTCTGTAAAGCTACGATTATTTAATTCTCCTGTACTGTAATCATCAACGATAGCTCTACTCGGGGTCAGAAAAGAGCAGAGGAAAGTCAACGATGTAATGATATAAAAGATGGATTTGTAATGGGCCATGATGTTCTCTTAGGAGTTTTCAGAGGCAACTTTTACAGAATAGGTAGATAGATAAATATAGTTTAGTTCGATCATAGCTGGTGTTAGTTAAGGATTGTCAAATTATTTAAACTTTACCTACAAAACTACTATTTTACAAATATTATGGTGTGCGCAGCATAATGTAGAATGCACTGAAGTGAAACTAACGATTCAAAAGTACTATACTACGATACTATAATAAGTTTGAGTTAATGCCTAAAGTGGCTGATTGCTTAGGTTAGGTATAATTTTAATTAGAAGTTAGACTATAAGTTGACTATTTAGTTTCTGAGTTGCCACTAAACATCTCCAAAAATCCAAAAGAAAATCAATTATTATCCATAAATGATCAATATACCTCTCCGATAACTAATCTCAAACCCTTGTCATAGCTAGACAAAAACTTATATCATGTCCGGTTGAACAGTTATAAATAAATAATGACGGAGTCCTCAGGAGTCAACCCACCCCTTACCCCTCCCAGGAGGGGAAGAACCGAGTCAGGAGGAAAGAGGGAAGGAAGAAGAAGAACTGGAGTTGAAGGAGAAAGTTTTTTATCACGCTCTTATCCGGACATGATATTAGTTTGCGGAGAGGTCTAATTATTTCTCCCTGTTCCCTGTTCCCTCTTTTATGGAGATGTCTACTGAATATGTCACAAAAAATTGATGTAACTTGGCAAAAATTTTGATTACCCGATAAAATATTTTATATAAATACTAAATATAACGTAGACAAATATTATAGTTAGATAAGTTTAAAGTCCCATTGGCTATTTAAGCTTTAAAACATTTATCTCTTTATCTTGGTCATTCCCTAAATTATTGTACATTTAAATTGTGAATTATATAGCAATAGACAGGTAGGTTAGGACATAGACTGATGATGCTCCGAATCAGAGGAAATATTTTTCCTACTGTTCCCTACTATAGATATTAACTTGAAAAATAGTAATAGTAGTTAAAAATGTTTTATTTGTTATTTTTACTATTCTCAAAATAAATGCGTCTTAGCTTAATCATTAAGCTTGACTCAATTTTCAAACACCTAAAAAGCTCTACTGAATTAGACAGCTATTATGAGCTACTGTATTAATCCTAATTGCCTCTCCCCAGAAAATCAGAATAATTCTTTATATTGTAAAGCTTGTGGCTCCAAATTATTAATTGAAGGACAATATCAAGCTATCAAAAAACTTAGGGTTCTTGACTGGGGAATTATTTATGAAGTTAAAACAGAAGAAACTACAGAAATTCTCAAAGTATTGCATATAAATAGTCCTGAACTTGTCTCTCAATTTCAACAACAAGCCAAGATATTAGCGCAACTGAATCATCCTGGAATTCCTCAAGTAAAGCCTGGTAGTTATTTTACATTTATACCGAGAAACAGTAATCAAAAATTACACTGTTTAGCTATAGAAAAAGTTGCTGGAGAAAATCTACAAACTTGGTTGGAAAAAAACAATTTACCAATTAATCAAGAATTAGCTGTTGAATGGTTAACTCAACTCATAGAAATTTTAGACTTATTACAGGAAAAACAATTTTTCTATCAAAATCTTCAACCTAGTAATATTATTCTCCGTCCCAATGGGCAATTAACATTAACAAATTTTTCTCTAGAACTACAGTCAGCACAATCTGATTTTGTGGCTCTCGGATATATGTTTATTTACTTGTTAACTGGTCAGCCTGGATCTACATTCTTAAATTCTGATACTAAGACCTTAAATTGGCGAGATAAAGTTTCTCAAATATCCCCAAAATTAGTAGATTTTATTGATGACTTAATTTCACAACAATATCCTCAAAATCATCAGACTATTCTGCATAAGTTGAGCAAGATAAAAGATGATCTATCTCAATCTTTAATACCAAAAAAATATCATCCACTAAAAAGCAAATTATTATTAGGTAGTGCAATTTTATTTCTAGGATTGGGTGTAACTCAAATTATTAGTCATTTGCCCAAGCAATTTAATACAGATTTACTGCCTCCAGAACAGTCAAACGAAATTATATCTGACAATCTAGATAATTTTTTCTCTAAAAATAAAGGCAAATTTCTAGTAGGTGGAATAATTTTCATCCTTGCTATAGGAGGCAGTCATTTTGTTGGTTATTTTCGGATTCATCCCAAATATTTAAAATTAAGTCTGCCCAATGGAATTTCCTTAGAAGATACTTTTAATACAGATTCAGAAAAAGTTTATTCTGTAGTTATTAGTCAAGATGGGCAAATTTTAGCTTGTGGTAATGGTAATGGTACTATTCAAGTTTGGAATTTAGAAACAAGAGAAGAATTAGGCATAATTGAAGGTCATACTAATGATGTAGTAGCGATCGCCCTCAGCCAAGATGGAAATATATTAGCTAGTGGTAGTTATGATGGGACGATAAAAATTTGGTATTTAGCAACAGAAACAGAACTAACTTTGCAAAGTCATTTTATGCGAGTTACTTCTATTGCTATTAGTCCTGATGGAGAAAAATTAGTGAGTGGTAGTAGCGATGATTCCATTAAAATTTGGCATATACCTACAGGTAAAATGCTACATACTTTTCGCGGTCATTCTGATAGTATTTATGCAGTTGATATTAGTCCGAATGGGAAAATATTAGTCACAGGAAGTCACAATAATATTAAAACTTGGAATCTGGAAACTGGAACAGAAATTTACACATTAGTCGGTCATCATGGCAGAATTTTATCTGTGACTGTCAGTCCTGATGGAGAAAAAATAGCCAGTGGTAGTAGCGATAAAAATATTAAAATTTGGCAGCTAGAAACAGGAAAGCTTTTACGCACTTTAAGTAGTCATACTAATGATGTTAATTCTGTAGTTATTAGTCCAGATAGTCAAACTTTAGTTAGTGCAAGTAGCGACCATAATATCAAAATTTGGCATCTAGAAACAGGAAAACTTTTACGTACTATAAAAGGGCATTCCCGGTGGGTTAATTCCGTTGCATTTAGTCCTGATGGAAAAATTTTAGCTAGTGGTAGTTTCGATCAAACTGTTAAACTTTGGAAATTGGGATAAGAAGGAAGGTTTTCAACAATTAATAATTAATAATTAATAATTAATAATTAGGGTTTGCTGAAAAAGCCTTATAGGTGAGGGTAGGAGACAGGAGACAACCCACCCCTCGCCCCTCCCCCTCCCAGGAGGGGAGGGGAAGACAGGAGAAAAGGGAATGAGCGAGGAGGTAGGAGTAAGAATTGTAAGAATGATTTTTCTGCCTAACTATGCACCTAAAATACGATACTTTTTGAGCGTGAAGAGCTGAAAACCAGGCACTTTTTTCGATATAAAAAAGGCTAAAACCTTTATCTGTAAATACTTTTAGATTGAATCAGCAAGCCCTAATTACCTCTTTTTATAAAGAATCGGTAAAATTTATCAAATCAATCATGTTTCGTACCTTTTGTCTGAAAATATCTTCCCTGTTGCCTGTTGCGTGTTGCCTATTCCCTGTTCCCTGTTTCCTGTTCCCTATTCCCTATTCCCTATTCTCTTTCAGACAATACTAATTCTACCTCTTTAGCAATCTTTTTTGCTTTTTTCAGATATTTGTGAGCTTGTTGCTGTTGTTCAGGATGAACCTGTAAAATACTTAGACCCAGATAATAGTAATTATAAGCTTGCATAGAGTAAAACTCAGTTTCTTGCAGTAACTCTTCTAAATGTTTATATTTTGCCAGAGCTTCCGAATATTTACCTTGAGTATAAAGCCAATGAGCATAACATTTTAGCGGATAAGCTATTGACCATTTTTCACCTTGATTGACAGATAAATCTAACGCTTTTTCATAACATTCTTGTGCTACTTGTATTTGCTTTTTGGCAGAGTAATAAATTGCCAACTCTAAAGCCAATAAACATTGTTGATTATTATCTTCTGGCTCGAGTAATTTTTGAGCTAAATCTAAAATATTCTTAGCCACTTCAAAAGATTTCATCGCATTAAAACATCTAGCAATATTCCAGAGAATATTAAACTTTTTAATCCGGTCTTCTCGCTCATTCTGATTATATTTTTGAAAGAATTTTTGAACTTCAGCTATTTGGTCATTACTGGGATTAAATAGTAATCCAAAGAGCTTTTTCATATCCCCTTTCAACTCTTGAGTAATGCCACCGAGTTTAGCATAAATTGCTGCACCAAAAAAATGACGCAAAGCTTTCCTAGGTCTATCTTTTTCCAGATAAACTGCTCCTAAACCATAAAAAGCTAGGGCTTGCCAATAGTTTTTACCAGACTTTGAAGCAATTTTATTAGCTTGTTGACAAGCAGCTTCAGCCTTATGTAAATTTCCTAGATAACGATAAGCTTTACCTGCTATTGAATAAGCAGACATCCGAGCAAAACAAATTTTTTCATCTGACCCATCTTTTTCCCTAGTAATAGCAATAATTTGTTCGCTAATATTTAGTGCTTGACTATTTTTGCCCACTTCCGAATAAATTGTTCCCAGAGGAATAAGAATAAGCGCTCTTTGTATTCCAGATAAGCGATCGATAATTTTTTCGCTGCTAATAATAAACCGCGACATATTATTCCAGAGGTTAGCTGTACCACGAAGATTTTCAATTTTATCTGCTGCTAAAATCTTATATAATAAAACGTTACAACATTCCTCAAAATCTCCAATAGTTGCTAAATGCTCAATAGCCTCAAAGACATATTTCTGAGTTATTTCCGACTCAACTTCATAGACTTCAAGATAAAATTGGGCAGCAGCGCGGTTAGCTAATAACCACTCCTGAAACTCTTCCTTACCTGTTTCTACTGCCTCCAACTTACCCCCAATATTATCCCTAAATTCCCCCTTCAACCTTTCCCTAGCTTTAGCCTGCATTACCGGATGGAGATAATAACCACCCTCACACCACTCAATTAAAGCGCGATCGCGTAAAGCTTTAATGACCCTTTCTCGACGAGATATTGGCACATCCCACAACAAACATAAAAGTGCTGCTTTGGGTAAAATAGGAATTTCTTGATAGCGGTAACACCCTAAACGAAAAAGGAGTCGAGCAGCTCGGGGACGATCGTCCTGGAGTTTGTCAAACTGCCCTTCAATCAAGTTTTCTAAGGTCGGATCGACAAGCAAGTCGTGGCGGTTTTCTTGCCAATAAGTCTGCAAATTCCCCTCAAAATCGAGGCGGATGTCATTAGCAAGAATACACATTGCTTCCGCATTACCACCGTAAGCGCAGTGCATTTCCTTTAAAGCAGCAGTATCTGTCTCTACCTGGTGACTGCAAAAAAAATCTTCCCAAGCGGCCTCACTCAACCCTGCCAAACGATAAATTTCCACCATAACAGCAGGTTCAGATAATTGTTCGCGACTGGTGATCAGAGTGACAGAGTTTAAATTTGGGTTTGCTAGCATCCTCAATAATTCTGCGTAGCAGCGATGTTGAGGCACAAAACGACCTCTTTGCAGCGCTGGATCGAGGCGATCGATAAGTATGCCAATCTTTTGTGTACTATTTCGGAGCTTACGTCGTAACCGATCTAAAGTAATGCCAAATTCTCTTCCTGGTTCTTCTCCAAAATAGCATTGTAACCATTCCTCTATTACCAACTCCACCGAGATGATATTTTCCTTTTCCATCGCAATATGCAATTTGATTGTCAAATCAAACCCTTGAGTCTCAAAAAAGTAGCGGGCCAAAGTAGTTTTACCTATGCCCCCTTCCCCTTGAATGAGAATCAATTTAGCCCCTTGGGCGATGAGCTGATTAACACCATTAATGGCCTCTTCTCGGCCAACAAAATTGGAGTCTGGTACTGTAGGTTTGCTTTGTTCGACTATTTCTTGCCAATTAACATTTACAGCTTGGCAAATATCTTGAAAAGTTTTTTGTTTAATGGGTTCTCCACGCCAAAACCTTCTTAAGGTTGCTTCAGAGGTATAAGCAGCCTTTAGCCATTGAGGAGCAGCTTTTGTCCAGTTTTTCTGTTTTCTAGCCTGCTCCACTATTTTTAGTCCCTGTGGAGATGCTCTGAGGGCCATAATGTTTATTTTTAAATTAGTATTAACATTTAAATCAGACTTTTCAGGAGCCTTTATGAAATCGACCTTTATTTATAGACAAGATTTTTTCACGCACACCCTAATGTTATTCAACTCTTGGTTCAACTTTGCCAGATAATTATGTGGTCTATACTTCTTTAAGTTTAAAGTTTTGCTCAGTTGTGCAGTGGAATTGTACAAAAAATTAACAATTTGAATAGGTAAGTGAACAGAAAAATGAGCGATCGCTGTGGGATTATTGTGGAATAATAAAAGTAAGTGCGATCGCAGAGCTTGTAGTGGACCGTTTCATCTAAAATGGTACATTAGATTTGTCATTGTAACTAATTGTAACTAGAGGAAGTTATCTCTTAAAAATTTGCTATTGCACTATTTTAGCTGAAACAGTCCAGTACCTCCTCCAAAGTGTAACTATTCAATTTGTAATGTTATTCTCTATTTTCATACTTAAATCCAACCAAGTTGACCTAGTAATAGGAGCGCTAGTAGAAATATAATCGACACCTGTTTGAGCCACATTTCTAATAGTTTCTAAAGTAATATTTCCTGAAGCTTCAATTTTAATACGACTATTATTTTGCCTAATCATTTTAACTGCTTGTTTCATCACTTCAACAGACATATTATCCAGCATAATAATATCTGCCTGATACTCCAAAGCAGTTTCTACTTCTGCCAATGTTTCTGTCTCCACTTCAATATTTAAAGGATAAGGTATTGTTTCTCTGACTTTAACGATCGCTTCCCCAATACCTCCAGCAGCAGCAATATGATTATCTTTAATCATCACCGCATCATCCAAACCCATCCGATGATTTTTCGCCCCACCAACTTGAGTTGCATATTTTTCTAAAATTCTCAATCCTGGAGTTGTCTTGCGAGTATCAACCAGTTGCACCGACAGATCGGCAATTTTATCTGCATATTTACGAGTCATAGTCGCTATCCCACTCAAACGCATCCCCAGATTTAGGGCCACCCTTTCCCCAGTCAATAAACTATCTAAAGGCCCATCTAATTTAGCTATGACAGTACCCGACTCGCACCATTCCCCCTCTGTAACAGTAGGTACAAAGTTGGCCTTTTCATCCAAAAGTTGAAATACCCTAGCTGCCATAGGCAACCCGGCAATAACTCCTGACTCCTTGACCAACCAATAACCTGCACCTGGAATTATTTGGTCTGCTGAAAATAAGCCAGCAGTAGCGCGATCGCCCCTGCCAATATCTTCTAGCAGCCAATTTTTTAATAAGTTGTCTAATATTATGTTTGGAGGTATAACAGATTGCATATTTTTACTGAAATTTCATTCAAAATTAGTAAGCATTTCCTACGGAATGCTGCGCAAATAGCCTTCAACTATCAGCTATCAGCTATTAATTCACTGCCTTGAGGGCAGGAATTAGTATCAAAAAATTTAAGGATAATTATAAAGTATTGGAAAAAAACTGACCTTGACAGCTGACCGCTAATAGCTGTTTGCCCAGCATTCCGCAGGAAATGCTTACCAGAATTACTGGCAGAGTAGCTCCCACCTATATAGCGCTGTGCGCAGGCAACAGGCAACAGCTCATCTGGCAACCCACCCCTCGCCCCTCCCAGGAGGGGAAGAAATTGCTGATAATATAAGACTTTTAGCTATTTGGCCTCTACTGCAATTTGTAAATATACCAGCGCTCATTGCTATAAATACAGAGTACTTTGGAAAAACTGTATCTGGCAATGAAAAATCAGACACCTGAAATAACGCTCCCTGAAGAGACGCGAGTAGCAGCATTGAAACCTATTCAAAAGATGTTAGAATTTTCATTGAATTAGGCCAAAGTTATAGATAGAGGATAAATGACAGAAGCAGTAAAAATTGCCCAACAATATTATGATGGCAACGAAACCGACAGAATGTATGCGGCCATCTGGGGAGGGGAACATATTCATTATGGCATCTACAACCAACCAGACGAAGCAATTCACGATGCGTCCCTGCGTACCGTAGAAACCATCGCCCAAACTCTGGAAAAAATAGACAAAAATTCACGGGTCATTGACCTGGGAGCTGGATATGGAGGGGCAGCCAGGTATTTGGCCAAAACTTATGGCTGTTCCGTCTGTTGTCTCAACTTAAGCCAGTTGCAAAATCAACGCAACAGTCAACTTAATCAAGAACAAAACTTAAGCCACTTGGTAGAAGTTACTCAAGGGAGTTTTGAAGATATCTCCTATCCAGATAACTCCTTTGATATAGTTTGGTCTCAGGATGCCATTGTGCATAGTGGCGATCGCCGTCTAGTTTTCCAAGAAATTAAAAGAGTCTTAAAACCAGGGGGTGAATTAATTTTTACCGACCTCATGCAAAGCGAAACTTGTCCTCCGGGAACATTACAATCTGCTTTTGACCGTCTGAGAATTAACGATATGGCATCTTATCGTTTTTACAGTCAAACCGCAAAAGAGTTAGGTTTTGAAGAACTAAACTTTATTGACCTTTCTCAAAATGTGCCGATCCATTATCGACGTTTTGAGGAAGAAGTACAGAAAAGGTACAATGAAGTGGTGAAATTGACTTCAACAGCATTTGTCGATAAAACTTTAAATAGTATTCAACCTTGGATCGAACGTTACGAACAAGGATATATGCAATGGGGGATTTTACACTTCCGTTTGTTGGAGAATAATTGATGACCATTTACTTTTATAGTCAACTAGATGAGCCTTATGGTTGTTTATCGAACTTTTCCCCCCACGGTTTTGAATTAGATGGGTTATGGTGGCCAACTTTAGAGCATTATTTCCAAGCCCAAAAATTTGTGGGGACTGAACACCTAGAAGAAATTAGATTGGCCAAAACTCCGGCAGATGCAGCTAAAATGGGACGAGAGCGTAGTCGTCCCCTCCGTAAAGACTGGGAGGAAATTAAAGATGATGTGATGGAGCGAGGTCTACTTTGTAAATTTCAAACTCATCAAGATATTGGGCAAATACTTCTGGATACAGGAGATGAACTGATAATAGAAGATGCTCCTTACGACTATTATTGGGGATGTGGTAAAGATGGGAGTGGGAAAAATCGCCTGGGAGAGATTTTAATGAAGGTGCGGACTAGGTTACGGAATAATTAATAATTAATAATTAATAATTAATAATTCAGGTTAAAACTCTGCCCTTTTAAGGGGAAAAAATAATTTTTTTATTAATTGTTAATTGCTGAAGGAATTTGTAAATAAGAGAAAAAAATTACCGAAAAATAAACTTCAGCATTTCAAGCCTCTGGCTTTCCTCCGGAATGCTGCGCAAACAACTAGAGGTACTGCTGATAACTGATAACTGATAACTGAAATGACTGATTTAATTAATGCGGTTATTCTTACTGGATTTGGTGGACCAGAAAAACTGGTCTATACCCAAATTCCTAAACCAACCCCAAAACCGGGAGAAGTGTTGATAAAAGTAGGAGCTTGTTCTGTCAATAATACAGATATTAATACTCGCACGGGTTGGTATGCTGCGGAGGATAATTTTCAAGCTATTCTGCAAGATACAAAGGAAAACAATCCTCATAATACATCTTGCTGGACACAACATGGTACAGACTTTCCTCGAATACAAGGTGCTGATATTGTTGGCAAAGTAATAGAAATTGGGGAAAATGTAGATGCCAAATTTCTCCAGCAAAGAGTAATAGTTGATAGTTGGATTCGGAGTGAGGATGGGAATAATTATCAATATATTGGCAGTGAATTAGATGGAGGTTTTGCTGAATATACAGTAGTTCCCGTGACTAATGTTTATCCGATTAATTCTTCACTTTCTGATCTTGAACTGGCTACATTTCCCTGTGCTTATTCCACAGCAGAAAATATGTTGACAAAAGGAAGAATTGGAGCAGAAGATACTGTTGTAATTCTAGGAGCTTCTGGTGGTGTAGGTAGTGCTTTAATTCAATTAAGTAAAATTAGAGGTGCTAAAGTTATTGCGATTGTTGGAGCTAATAAAGAAACTTTTGCCAAAGATTTAGGTGCTGATTTTGTCTATCAACGAGATGATAAATTAGCTGTTAATTTAGAGCGACATCAAATTACTGTTGCTTTAGATGTTGTGGGAGGAGATTATTTTAATTTGATGATTAAATCTCTAGAACCAAGAGGAAGATATGTTTCCTGTGGAGCAATTGGTAATCCAATAGTTACTCTAGATTTGCGAGATTTGATTTACAAAGATTTAGAGATGATTGGAGCAACGCGCTTAGAATCAGATGTGTTTCAAAGATTAGTTAGATATTTGGAAAAAGGTCTATTAAAACCTTTAGTTGCTAAAGTGTTTCCTCTGTCTGAAATTAAGGAAGCTCAACAATTTTTTCAAACTAAAGGTTTCTTTGGTAAAGTTGTACTCAATATTAATAAACAAAATATTATCAAAGGTTGAGAATATTAGTAATGGATATTGCCTTAAAACTTGTTGATTGTACTAGGTCAAAACATAATTTGACCTTGCTTTACCAGTACAACGAAATAACTTTTACAACTACTCTTTGGTATTCAACAGTTGACTTTCATCAGCTAGAGTCAGAATATACTCAAGAATACATGGAAAAAATTTATTTCCATATCTTGTTATTTCATGGATTAAAGATATTAAGTCTAAAACCGACTCACCTTGACTTAGGAAAATATAGTAAATATTGGACAAGTAATCTACAAAATATTTGGGATTTAAGCGTAGAACAATGTTTAGGACAGTGGCGTTATGAAACAGGTAATTTAGATTATCAAGGAGCAAAAATTATTCATCAGGATATTGCTCCTGTGGAAAAGTCAGCAGTAACTATAGTTCCTGGAAAAACTCCCTTACTTGTTTGTAATGGTGGTGGAAAAGATAGTCTATTAATGGCTCGGATGTTAGACGATAATCATATTCCTTTTGATAGTTTCAGTATTAATCTACATACCCATGCCAATCCAGAAAAGTTGTTTGAAATGCACGAACAACATCTTTATAAACTCGAAAATCCACCGCAAAAAATTCACCGTCAGTATATTATTGAGTCATTCCTAAATTCTCCAGCAGCTAAACTTCATGGCGTAGAAAATTTAGAAATTTCTGATATTAGAAATTATGAAGACTTACCTTTAGCTTATGGGATGTTTGGGATTCTGCCTATTATTCTTCAAGAGAAATATACACAATTATGTTATGGCAATGAAAAAAGTGCTGATAGTGAGCAAGTGAAAGTAGGGAATCAAAATATTAATCACGCTTGGTGTAAAAGTACCGAGTGTGAAGAGGTTTATGAAGAGTATATTCAACAAGAATTTATCAGTAATTTAGTAGTTTTTAGTTTACTAAAACCATGTTCTGATATATTAGTATATCGAATTTTAGCTCAAAAAGTTAAAAAAGGCGATTTAAAATTAGTTTACTCTTGTAATACTAAGCCTCCTTGGTGTAAATCTTGTCCTAAATGTGCTTATGTTTATTTGTCCTATATGGCTTATCTAACTCCAGAACAGGCAAATGAAATTGAACAAGTTTTAAACAAGGAAAATCTTTTTGATCGACCCGATCTACAGCTTTATTATCGACAACTAATGGGGCTAGAAGCTCATAATGCTTTTGAATGTGTAGGTGAAATAGAAGAGACAAAACTTGCTTTAGAAAAATGTCTGGAAAAAGGATTTACTGGGAAAGCAATTAATTGCTATATTCAAGAAGCACGTTTAGATAAAGGTGAATATCAAAAGTTGTGGAAAAAATACCAGCAATTAGATTTATCTTATCAGCGTATGCCACCAAAATTGATGGAAATTCTGATAGATGAATGTCAAAAATTAAATTAATTTGTATTTCTTGATTTTGAACAACTAAAAAATAGGAGTTTTCCATGAACAGTACAGCAGTTTTAAATAAGACTTTTCTTGAAGTCGAAGGCAAACGTTTTCACTATATTTGGTTGCGGGATAATTGCTTATGTCCCAAATGTCGCCATCCCACTTCTTTTCAGAAACTATATGAAATTAAGGATACTTCATTCCCTGAACCGTTATCTGTAGAACAGAAAGATGGGGAACTAACTATCATTTGGAACGAAGATCCTCCTCACAAAAGTACATTCTCAATATCTTGGTTGCTGAGTCACGCTTACGATGACGCAGAGCAGGATAATGGAAATGAACACTCTGAATCTAATTCTCAGAACCAGGAAATTTTATGGGATAAAGCTTGGATCGAAGCAAATATATCCAAGTTGCAGGAAGCTCTTTCATCCAATCCCGAATTGTGGATCGAGCAGCTTTTTACTTTTGGATTTACTGTATTGCATAATATAGCAGCTAAGGATTTGCAGGCTACAGTAGAATCCATTGGACCAATCTACAGCAGTGATTACGGATTGTTCGCACCATCAAAGACTACTAATGAAGGAAAGGATTTAGCAGAGACTGGTAATGCTATGAGTTTCCATACTGACTATACTTATTGGCATACTCCCCCTTTACTCACGAGCTTGTATTGTGTGCAAAATAGTGCTTCTGGTGGGGAATCGCTGATAATAGATGGTTTTCGAGTTGTGAATGACTTTCGTCAGGAACATCCCGATTATTTTCAGATTTTGACTCAAACCCCCGTCCAGTTCAAACAGTTGTACAAACAATGGCAATACTTTTATTCCCGAACTCAGCCTATATTAGAATTGGATGAATATGGAAAAGTGACTAGAATCAACTTTGCCAACTCTCACAGCTACACTTGGAAATTACCATTTGACCAAATGGAGGAATTTTATGCAGCTTATACAACCTTCTTTCAATATATAAAAAATCCAGTTTATGAATACTGCTTTAGTCTAGAACCGGGAGACCTACTATTGATGAATGACTCTAGAATTATGCATGGACGGAAAGCTTTTGCAGGTAATCGACATCTGGAAATAGCCTGTGTTTCTTGGGATTTTTTGCAGGCGCGACAACGCTTTCATCAATACAAACATCTCTATGTGTAGAGCATTAACTTAGTTAACAATTTACGTTATAAAGCAGTATAATGAGATAGTTTTCTCTAGGAATTGAAAATACAGTCGTCAACTCAAAAAAGAGCATTGACTTAATCAAATAATAAATATATAATACATTTTGAGATTTAAACGCCAGTATTAATTTGAGAAATGCGGTTGGCTTGACCGTCAATGCCTGTGGATGAGTAACCGCCGACGGCCTCAGTAGAAGCAGGAAGTAAACATCAAGTTGTTACGTTATGTAACGCTTTGTATCAGTTTTATGGAGCAGAAGGTCGAATAAAATACGAAAAAAAACGCCAGCATATTTTAAGTAGCTACACAAATTTTGTAGAAATAGATTTGCTACGTCAAGGAAATTCAATGATTACTTTAAATCAGAATATAGAACGTGACTATTGCATTTTAGTCAGTCCTAGTAATCAACGTCCTCAAGCACATCTCTATGCTTTTAACATTCAAGATATGATTCCTGTTTTTACTTTACCTCTACGTCCAGAAGATTCAGAAATTATTCTAGATTTACAAAGTATTTTACATCAAGTTTATGACCAAGGACGGTATGATTTAATCATTGACTACCAACAAAAAATTATTCCTGCTTGATCAAAAACTGATGCAATTTGGGCAGAAAATATTTTAAAAAAATAAGGATTAAGATAAATATGACAACAACTCTAGCAACTCTCGATACTGCCTTAGCAACTATTCAAGCTGCTTTACCTGTTGATCCACAGCCTTATGTTATTGCCGATCGCTCCACCGGATTAGTTGTAGTAGATGTACTTAATGGTTTTTGCACAGTTGGCTTTGGCCCATTAGCTCCCCAAGCACCAGACGAACAAATTGCGACAATGGTCTCCGAGAGCGATCGCCTAGCCAGAACTTTTGTTGAACGAGGTTGGCCAGTTTTAGCATTTTTAGATACCCATGAACCAGGGAAACCAGAACCCCCTTATCCCCCTCATTGTGAAAAGGGAACAGGAGAAGAAGAACTTGTCCCAGAACTGAAATGGTTACACGATAACCCCTTAGCAACATTAGTTCCCAAGGATTGTATTAATGGATTTATCGGTTCTATTGACGTTGAGACCCAACGTAATGTATTGTTGAAGTGGATAAATGAGTACAAACTTGAAGCCCTCGTTGTGGTAGGAATATGCACAGATATTTGTGTGATGGATTTTGTTGTAACTATTCTGTCGGTTCGCAACCATGGTTTAGTGCCTACTTTAAAAGATGTGGCTGTATACGATAAAGGTTGTGCTACCTTCGATCTGACAGCAGAAATGGCAGCAAAAGAGGGTTTACCCAAAACTGCTATTCATCCACAGAAAGTATCTCACCATGTTGGATTATATACAATGGCCGAACGTGGAGCATTTATCGCTTCTACTATCAACCTAGAGACTAATTAACTTTTAAATTCAAAATATTGAATTTTCCTAGCTAAACTCAACTCCTGCTTTTTTCAAGGAAAGTAGGAGAATTAGAAGTTTTGTTGAGAAAATCAGGATAACCTCCCTAACAGCAGCAAAATACGAAATATAGAGGAAAAAAAATTTATGAACACTCGAATGGCAATAGTAACGGGTGCAAGTGGCGCTGTGGGAGCTTGCTATGTCAAACATTTTGTACAACAGAACAATACAAAATGTGTTGCTCTTTCCCGAAGCAAGCTAGAAAGCACCAAAGTTATACAATTTAAAGTTGACCTTTTGGATGAGAAAGGGACAAGGGAAGCGATCGAACAGTTAGATATCAGTCAAGTTTCTGATTTAATCTTAGTACATGGTGTTGGTAAGTTCAAATATGAAGACTTAGAATCTTTACCTCACCTCAATCACGATCGCCATAAGATAGATGATGAAGTGTTCTCATCTAACTACCATACTTTTGTGAATGTTGTCAACCCCTTAGTCAAAAAACTTAATGAAGAACATCAGCGCGGGCGGAAAACAACCCTCGCGCTTTGTGGTTTTGGTTCCATCAGCGATCGATACAAAATTCCATTCTGGCGGTCTTATACTTATGCTAAGGATACCTTACGCAAATATATCAAAGACTTAGCTAAGTCAGAAGATTGGAAAGGATTAATTCGGGGACGTTTTATAAATGTTAGTACCACAGATACAGGGAATGAAAATAAGTTACGCCCCAATGTAACAGTTGAAGAAAAGCAATATTGGTTAAAACCCGAAAAAATTGTGGCTCAATCTATGCCAGTCATTGAAAGTTTAAAACCTCTATGGCAAGAAATAGATGTTTATGAAATTTTGCCAGGATTTAATCCAGAAGAATATTACAATGACTATCAGACAATCAAAGGAAAATGGGAGCGTCAGATGGGGTTAACAAAGGTTTGATATTAAGTTTTTCTTCTGGAAAATTGGCGATGAGTTTGGATAAAGTCTGAGTATTTGAGGGCTTGTAACTGTTGGCTAAAATCTGGTATTATCTATAAAAATCTGGGATTATCTGTTTATGCTACTTGGATATCATACTGAACTACATCCGAATAACCAGCAAAAAACATTGCTGGCTAAACACGCTGGTGTAGCTCGCCATGCCTATAATTGGGGACTGTGGTTAACTAGGAACATTCTTAATCACAATTCTAATAATCCAGGTAGTAAACTGAAATTTCCTACCGCAATCGACCTGCATAAACTTTTAATAGCAATGGTTAAACCCAAAAACTGCTGGTATTATGAAGTATCTAAAACAGCGCCTCAATACGCTTTGAGGTATTTATCAAATGCTTGGAAGCGTTGCTTTAGTAAAGTGTCTGGTCAACCTAAATTTAAGAAAAAAGGTAAAGACGATAGTTTTCCTGCGGAATGCTACGCAAACACTTTAGATGGCTCAATATCGGTAAGCTTTAATCACATAAAATTACCAAGAATTGGATGGGTTAAAACTTATGAAATATTACCAGATAATGTTATCCCTAAATCTGTAACTATTAACAGAAAAGCGGACCGTTGGTTTATCAGTTTCAAAGTAGAGACAACAACCATAATTACTGAGAAATCAGCAGATGTAGTTGGTGTAGATTTAGGTGTCAAAACTTTAGCTACACTCTCAACTGGCGAGATATTTGAAGGGGCTAAATCTTACAAAAAGTTAGAATCTAAATTATCCCGACTGCAATACCTTAACAGACATAAAACCAAGTTTTCCAATAACTGGAAGAAAGCACAACTCAAAATAGCTCAATTACACAACACAATAGCAAACATCAGAAAAGATACATTGCATAAACTGACTACTTATTTGGCTAAAAACCACAGTCAAATAGTAATAGAAGACCTTAATGTATCAGGAATGATGGCCGAGCCAAAACTAGCTAAGGCAGTTGCTGACATGGGTTTTTATGAGTTTCGCAGACAGTTAGATTACAAGTGTGAGTTATACGGTTCTGAGCTAATTATTGTTGATAGATGGTTCCCTAGTTCTAAGACTTGCAGTAGGTGTGGAACTGTTAAAGAGTCTCTGTCTTTGTCAGAGAGAGTATTTAATTGCGAACACTGCAATTTCAGTTGTGATCGAGACTTGTTTGCGTAGCATTCCGTAGGAAATGCAGCGTTAAATTTAGCTATGGCGGTCAGTTCGACCGTGACAGCCTGTGGACTGGATAACGCCGACGTTGCCAGGAGCGAAGCAGGAATAGAACAGGTTATTTAGAGAAAATCATAGATTTATATAGATAATCATAGGTTTCTAAGAACGGTGGAATATTTCCCTAATTACAGAAATTGATTTGAATAGTAAAATCCAAACATTTAACGTAAACTATATACACCTTTGAAAAACCTAGGCAACCCTAGACATTTCTAAGGTTGTCTCTCAAAGGTTGCAGATTAAGTCTTAAGTGACTACGTTGGCTGGTCACGACCACAATATGTGATATCCAGCATATATACTGGTCGCTCTAAATTAAGGACAGCGTTAAAGTGCGCCAATCGGAAGTAGGTTTTGTACCGATAGTGTTGAGAGTATTAACAAGCCAAGCCAACATAATCGAGGAACACTTTACTGAAAAGGAATACTAATAAGGAGGTAGACAGAAAGCAGCGGTAAATAAATATGGATACCCCATAAGGTACAACCCACTAAAACCCATAAAAGGTTGAATAGTGGAGACGAACGCGTTGAATATTGAAACAGGGGAAGTAAGTAGAGTTAATCCTCGGTCAAAATCAAATAGTTTTAATTTCACAGTGCCAGGACAAAAAGCTAAAAGTGTGAATATGAGCAAATTAAAAGTTGTACATAAAAAAGATAGTTACACCTATACATTTTGTCCACAGTTGTCCATAAATGTCGAAGAAAATGTCGTCTAAAACTTAACAGAAGAGGCATCATACATATTGATAGAAGATAAAGGAAGGAAGAAGTTATACCAGGTTGAAAAAATAATTTTACAAATACTGAAAAGCTATGTTACTAAATAATTTTTAGAGATAGGATGATGGAGATAGGAAAAATAATATATATGAGGATTTTTTTTCATACTTTACAATCACCATAACTTTATTTCTCCTGAGTAATGTACGTCGCCAATCCGATAGGTCCCCTAACTGACTACTAAAAATACCCTAAGTATTTGTAGCAAATATTGATAAAAATGGTATTTTAGAATTAAAAGCTCAAAAGTAAAACCGAAACATAATAACCTCCGAATATAAATTACTCTAAACAATTTTTGGTTAGTAACCGAAAAAATTGTAAAAAAGTAGCTAAATCTGGATAAAGCAATTATAATCTTTCTAATCTGTAGACAATGAGCAAACATTCTTCTTGTCCCCTCTTAATTACAGGGGATAGTCTATTGCTATCTATAAATATGTATAGCAATGATCGCTCACATATTTACATATTACTAATGTATTAAATGTAATACAAAATCCTACTACTATTTCCGGCGTTGCTGATTCTGGGTATGATTTTGCCCCCCTAGCCCCCCAATTTTGGGGGGAATAAAACTCTAAAAGTCCCCCAATTTTGGGGGATTTAGGGGGCTTGATCAAAATCAAACAATCGCACATTCATACTTCAATTCAGCAACGCCCTATTTCCAATGCTTTTATGAATACTACATTAGTAGCAAGTATGTAAGATGTAAACATACCAGCGCACTTTGCTATATCTGAAATTGCCCATAGAAAAGCTTTGCTCAAAAAAATTGTACAGTGATTTATTCTAAATCAAAACATAACTTTATACGAATGCCAAGATTAAAATCTCCAAATATTTCTCCCTACTTCGATATTATAGTAGTCGGTTCGGGTGCAGCAGGACTTTATGCAACCCTTTGTTTACCTACTCATCTTAGAGTTGGTTTAGTTACTAAGGATGTCATAAATATGGGATCGAGTAACTGCGCTCAGGGAGGTATTGCTGCTGCTATTGACTCGTCAGACAACCCGAACTTACACCTAGAAGATACCCTCAAAGCTGGTGCAGGTTTGTGTGACCCCGAAGCCGTAAAATTCATGGTTGAGAATGCAGGTGAAGCGATCGCTCATCTAGTAGAAATGGGTGTTGCTTTTGACCGTAAAGGAGAAAAACTGGCAATGACCTTAGAAGCTGCCCACTCACATCCTCGCGTACTTCATTCCGCTGATACTACAGGTCGAGCCATCATCGAGACACTTACAGAAAAAGTTTTGGAACGTCAAAACATTCAAGTTATTTCTCAGGCAGTAGCATTAAATTTATGGCTGACTCCACAAAAAAATCGTGTTCAAGGTATCAGTCTTCTCCATCAAAATAAAATTCAGTGGTTAAAATCTTCTGTAGTTGTACTGGCAACAGGTGGAGGCGGTCAAATGTTTGCTCAAACAACTAACCCGAAAGTGAGTACAGGGGATGGAGTCGCAATAGCTTGGCGTGCGGGAGCTATTTTACGAGATTTGGAATTTTTCCAATTTCATCCTACTGCTTTAACTAAACCAGGCGCTCCTCATTTTTTAATTAGTGAAGCTGTGCGGGGAGAAGGAGCGCATCTAATTGACGCTCGCGGAAACCGCTTTGCCTTTGAATATCATCCTGCTGGAGAGTTAGCACCAAGAGATGTTGTCAGTAGAGCTATTTTTCATCACTTGCAAAAAACTGCAGATGACCTCACCCAAGCTCATGTTTATTTAGATTTGCGACCTATTGCTCCCGACCGCATTCGTTATCGCTTCCCCAATATCATCAATGTCTGCAAACAATGGGGTATTGATGTTTTTCAAGAACCTGTTCCGGTTGCTCCTGCTGCTCATTATTGGATGGGTGGAATTGCTTGTGACTTAATGAGTCAAACCTCAATTGGTGGACTATATGCGGTTGGGGAAACGGCAAGTACAGGGGTTCATGGAGCAAATCGTTTGGCGAGTAATTCTTTGTTGGAATGTTTGGTATTTGCTTCTCAACTATCTCGCATTGAAATTCAGCCAAATTTAGTTGCGCCTAATTCTGAGGTGTCGCAAGTAGACTTTAATTGGAGTAGGGATATGGAAAAGATAGAATTGATTCGCCAAATGTTACCGAGTTTAATGTGGGAAAGTACGGGTATCTCTCGTGAAGGAGAGTTGTTAGATATGGCGCTACATAAAATTAATAATTGGCGAGAAAGTTTGGCAGATTTGGATGTAGTTCAATTTTTAGCAAATCTATTACCTAACCAGATGATAGAGTTAACCTCGACTGCTGCTGAACAACAGTTGCGCATGGTTACAGAAACGCTCAATCTTTTGGATCTAGGATATTTAATTCTCAAAAGTGCTGCATGGCGGACTGAAAGCAGAGGTGGACATTATCGTAGCGATTATCCTCAAACTGCCGATCGTTGGAGAGTACATACTTTGGTACAGGGCGATCGTTTGTGGAAATCGCCAATGGAGATTAATTCTGAAGAATTAAAAATCAAAAGTATGGCAGTTGAGGCATAATATTATCTCAGGTTGACTACTGAATTATCATAATAAATAAACCTTTGATCGAACACTTATAGGGAAGTTCTATCGAACTTCTCTGCATTCTTTTTCAAACCTATGTCTAAAAATATCAATCATTATTCTCATATCATGTCCGGTTAGGGTTGAAAATTTAAGCAAATTGATTCGTGTAATTCTTGTGTGGAAGAGTTATCAATCTGATACAACCTTTTTTTAAAGTAGGTATATATTTCTTTTCACATATTTCTGTTTGAGCCATTCCTAACTCTACAATCATAGCTAAAATTTCAGAATGTTTGAAAGGTTTAGTAAGATAGCCATCTGCACCATATTTCATTGCTTCATGGTAGTCACTTTCATCATTCTTGCTAGTGCAAAAAATGACAGGAATCTTCTGTATTTGAGGATCGGACTTAATTTGAGTACATACAGCATAGCCGCTTAATTTTGGTATCATAATGTCTAGAAGCACTAAATCAGGTTTTTCACAATAAATTTTTTCTATGGCTTCGACACCATCATTAGCTTCTATTACTTTTAATCCTAGTTGTATAAGAGAATAAGAAATAATCTTCTTATCCGTAGGATTATCTTCTACTAACAAAATTCTTTTATTGAGCATTTTCTACAATTATCCTCATTGTGTATATATAGAGAAGTTGTTTTTTTATATAGCTGCTCCATATATTTAGTAGTTTGAACTAATGCTGTTGTAGTAATTATATAATATTAAACAAAAATTAATTAACTAACGAAGTGATGATATCATTTTAATTATGTGACTTTAGTCACTAATATTGAATAACGACAAATTATATAAATATTTGTATCAAAAAAAATACCACAAAGAATTCATGGAAATTTTATACCTGGAAAGAGCTTAATTTGACGTTGGTAAAGCGCGGGTATGATATTAATCTTAGTTACTGAGGAGTCAGGATTCAGGAGTCATATCATGTCCGTTGGTATAGTCCCGTGTAAAAGTTGGGGAAATATCTACCGCCATATAAGTAAAATTTGTCCTTTTCTTAAAGCTTCTTCCTTCTTCCTTCTTCCTTACCTTCTCTATACAAGACCGATGCTACCGAATATGATCTCAGGAGTCAGGAGGGAAGAAAGAAGAAAGAGGAATAGAAGGAGAAAGTTTGGCGTTGGTAAATCAAGAGATGAAACTTTAAGGGTAATCCTCCTGTGATAGCTCCGAATACCTAACCAGAGTAGGCAAGGGGTGTTACCCTTACTAGGAAATCATCTTACCGAATAATTAAGGTAAAAAATCCTCTCCTTTAAAGGAGAAACAAGCGGTCGTTAGCGCAGCTTTCCCGTAGGGTGGGATGGCTCCGAAACCTGCGCTGTCCGACCATCGACCAAGAGAGAAAAAATTTTCCCTACCACGTCAATCCTCTTCTTTTCAAGGAGAGGTAATAATTAATAATTAATCATTAATGATTAATTATTACCAACGCCGCTTTGCCTAAATAACTATCATCTAATATATTTCCACTCAAAGTATTACCACCTTGAATCAAAGTAGCTTCAAACTTATCCCAGTAAGTTTTTGACAATTATCTTTAGCAAAAAACTTTTTCATCTTAGTTTATCAAAAATTATATATCAAACAAATAAGTTAAAAATATTTATATGCAAATAATCATCAAATCAATTAATAAATACCATGATTTATAAATGATTAAATGAAATTGTAGTTATAAGTTTTAGCTATGCATAAAAATATCAAGTTTTAAGTTATGTTACTGACCTAAATCAACCAAATAAATTTGAACCCATATTTTTCCAAAATTTTCATATTTTTCATATACCATCGACTGCGTAATACTTAACACCTACACTCAGAAAAAATTTTACTACTTAAACTAAATTAATCCACAGGAAATTCTGGCCAAACAACTCAAGATAGAGTCAGGTATAAAACTGGTCATAGGTAAGCATTTCCTGCGGAATGCTGCGCAAACAACTGTCAGCTTTCAGCGTTCCTAGTTTATTGCATTTGGAGGAGGGATTAGGATTGAGGTTGAGAAAGAATTAAAAGTCTGGGAAAAAGCAAAAGCATCAGCGTTCCTTGAGCTATTTAGGTTCATTTTCATTGCTGTTTGTGTAGCATTCCGTAGGGAAGCGCTGACTGCTAATAGCTGAATGCTTACGGTCATAGTAAAATCTATAGTAATCCTAAATGATTTGTGAAAATTTTTAGTTAAGGTTGACTAAAAACCTTGAAAATTCTGACTCCTGAGGACTGACTCCTAACTACCACAGAAATATTACAATTGAAATAGGATTGCTATAGTAGGCAAAATAAACTGAAATCTTAATTAATTTTTCTACTTTCTTCTTTCTCCTGTAGTTAAGCTATTATAAAATTTAAGAGGTAAGTTGCTATTCTATGGTTGAATTCTTGTGCCAATCAAAGTATAAAAATTAAGGCACAGTTAATGTTAACTATAAAAATCTAGAAACTTAAAAAAATCTTTAAAATCAAACTATTACAGAAAAAATGAGTAGAAATAAACAACTCTTAAATCAACGTAAACAACTCCCTGAATCTCAACCAGATGATTTTTTGAAGGTATTTAGTCAGTCTCCAGTCGGTACGTCAACTTGGAATTGGATTTCGACTAATTCTCGTTCTGGAAAAGATCAAATTTTTTTACCTCTGTCTACAGGAAAAGGGTTAACAACAGATTATGAACCATTATTTTTATTAAAAGTATCTCCAGGGAAAAGTTGGAGTTTAGAAAGTTCTGTAAAGGTGACTGCTAAAGCAGGAGTTTTTATCACAAAAGTAGGTTCTATATTTGTTGCACCACTATATGTACTTTTCAAGTTATCTGGAAATGATTATATTTATCACATCTGGATTAATCATTATGGTGGAGATATTTTACCTTCTCCTCTATATAAACTGCAAAAAATGCCATATTTAACTCTACTGTTAATAGAAGATAAACCTCAGCCAGAAAGAGCCATCAAAATTGAGAATCAAATAAATTGGTCAAGTTTAATAGCAAAAATTGAATCAGTTTCATCTTGGGATAGAAGTGTCTTTGATAAATTCAATTCTTTAGTATATTCTGCTCAAGAATTGTGGAATAGAACAACAGAAGAACAGGTTAAAAAAACAACAATAGCTAAGTTAAACGATCGCTTTAGAAATGGGGATAAAAGTTTAGGAGATTACAAAATGAGTAGGCAAGTATTAGCATTACCCAGAAAAAAGCAAAAACAACTATTTAAAGAAATTCAAGATTTTTCTAATTTTACGTCAGAAAACGATCCTAAAGGCGAACATAATGGGGGTAAAGTTATAATGGATGATGTAGAATACGTTTGGAAAATTGACTATCTAGATACAAGTATGATTATGCTCTCAGATGCACCAGAAGATATCAATAAAACTACTAGAGTATTATTGGTAATACGAGCTGATGAATATTAGACATCTCCAGAAAAGAGGCAGTAGGCAGTAGGCAGTAGGCAGTAGTCAGTAGGAGGAAAGAATTGATAATTTCTGTGGGATAATTGATTTTATTTTTTATTATTGGAGATGTCTATTAAAAGAGGTAATGATTGGACTTAGAAAACTACCTCTAAGAGCTGATTTATAAAGTAAATATTACAGGGCTTTTCAAATTGATAAACCACATCTTCACAAGCAAAAATTGTGTAGGGGCGAATGGCCATTTGCTAGCGCAAAGCTCCGAATGGCGCCCCTAATGTGGTCTACCCAAATGAAAACCGCTGTAAGAGGCTGAAGTCTTTCCAATATAAGGGTTTTGGAAGTTATAACTTAATAACACTTACAGCAGTTTTGGAGTTGATGAGGTACAAAATTCTGGATCAATAGGGAGTAGGGAAGAGGGAAGAGGAGATAGAGATTAATATTGAACTGTACCTCGCCATCTTAAAAAGTGCTGTAAATCCCTGAGAGTTAGGTAACATAAGGGTTTTATTTAAGTTGATAAATCAGCTCTAATTTATTATAATTAAAATACTATAAATTCGTAGATCGCTTGATTTATGCTTATTAACCATAAATACAAATTTATCTTTCTCAAAACACGAAAAACGGCTGGTACGAGTATTGAAATTGCACTTTCCAAATTTTGTGATAGTAATGATATAATTACAAAAATTACTAAAGAGGACGAGATTAAGCGACAAGAATTAGGCTTTAGGGGCCCACAAAACTATAATATACCTCTTCGTTTTTATAATCGAATGGATTGGTTGAAACTTCTAAAAACAGGAAAACGTAAGCAATTTTTCAATCATATAGAGGCTTCTTCAGTCAAAAAACTTGTTGGTGAGGAAGTATGGAAAAGCTACTTCAAATTTTGCTTTGAGAGAAACCCTTTTGATAAAGCTATTAGTAATTATTACTGGAGTACACGGTCGAATACACCCGAGTCTAGACCGAAAATTGAAGACTATTTAAATTCAGCCCCGATTAAGCATTTGTCAAACTGGAATAACTATACAATCAACGATAAAATAGTTGTAGATTTTGTTGGAAATTACGAAAATTTAAACAATGACTTAGAAATAATTACGGATAAACTAGGTTTACCCGAGAAGCTTAGTCTCCCAAGAGCTAAAGGAAACTCTAGAAAAAATCAAAGTCACTATAGTACTGTATTAAATGACTCGGCCCGTACTAGAATCGAAATCGTATGTGCTAAAGAGATTACAGCATTTAACTATCAATGGGTTGACTTTGAAGAGTAGTTTATATTGTTTAACCAAGTTGCAATTTCCCAACAGACTTAAATTTTGGCGTTTAATAAATGCAAAACAGTATTCAAGATATTAAGAACTGAAAAAAATTAAGGAATAAAATAGTGATTTTAGGAAAAGCAACAATACAGGAATTCACTGCATGCACCCAGAATATATTCAAGACCAACTAGAGCGCAGCTTGATAAATTTGGGAGTGGAAACCATTGATATTTATTATTTACATAATCCAGAAACTCAATTGGGAATTATTCCTCCAGATGAATTTTATCGTCGTCTGAAAGCTGTTTTTGCAGTGTTAGAAAAAGCTGCTGATGCTGGCAAAATAACTACTTATGGAATAGCTACTTGGCAAGGTTTTCGAGTGCCACCAACAGATGCAAAACACATAGACTTAGCTAAAGCAAAATCTATTGCCCAACAAATAGCAGGTGGAAAAGGCGATCGCTTTCAATTTATTCAACTGCCAGTAAACTTGACAATGCAAGAAGCAGTTAGCACTCCCACTCAAGCTGTAGATGACAAAATTTTACCTGCTATTACCGCAGCAAACCAATTGGGTATTAATGCGATCGCCAGTGCGTCCATCGCCCAAGCTAAAAATCTCATGCAGCTTCCCCAAAACATCATTCATGGCCTTGGCGAAAACCTAAAAACAGATGCAGTACGCGCTCTCCAATTTACTCGCAGTGTCCCTGGTTTATCTTCGGCCTTAGTTGGCATGAAATCTCCTAACCATGTAGCAGAAAATCTGGCCTTAACTAGCATTCCTCCATTAGATGCTGCGGACTTTGCTCAGTTAGGAGTAAGGGAGTAGGGGAGTGGGGGAGTAGGGGAGTAGGGGAGTGGGGGAGTGTGGGGAGATGGGGAGTATTTATTAATTGATAATTGATAATTACCTCGGGTTTTAACCGTTACGGAATTGAATATAAGGAAATATTGTTTCTTTTCTCTTGGTCGATAGGAATCAACTTTTTTAGATTCTAGATTTTACCGAAAAATTAAGGTATAATACCAATTTGAAAAAAGAATGTTACGAATAAACTGGCTAGTAAATAACTAATAATCCACCTAAAACCTAGCACCTAGCACCTAGTACCTAGTACCTAACACCTACCACCTACCACCTAACATCCAGAAAATTATTTGTAGCAAACATTTATCAATTTGGTATAAAACCTCTCCATTCATAGATAAAAAAGCTGTTGAGGGATGGCGCAATTCGGAGCGGCTCTGATAAGAGCGGGTCTCCTCGCCATATCCAATCGACCAAGAGAAGAAAAAAATTCCTTTTAACCCAATCCTCTCCTTGAAAAGAAGAGGTAATTCTAAATTCTAAATTCTAAATTCTAAATTCTTGATACTTGACTAATCATTCCAGAATTGCTATCTTAAAAATATCAGCAGTTCAAGTCAAAGGTGATGGGTAGACAGAAAGAGTTCAACAGAGATGAAGTATTAATGAAGGCAATGCAAACCTTCTGGTGTTATGGCTATGAGGGGACTTCCATACAAACCTTAGTTGATAAGATGGGTATCAACCGAGGCAGTCTTTATGATACTTTTGGCGATAAGCAATCTCTGTTTCACGAAGCGATCGCCTATTACGACTCTAGACTTGTATCACCGATGATTAGTAAATTAGAAGCTGATGATGCTTCTAAACAAACTATTGTAGATATCTTTTATGGTATGATTGATTCTGCCGTAACAGATGAAGACCGTAAAGGCTGCTTAATTACAAACACTGCTGTTGAGCTTGGTGGGAATAACCCAGACAGTGCTAAACAAATTGCTGCCAAGATCCAACAAATTGAAAATGCACTTACAAAAGCTTTAACTACAGCTCAAGAAAAAGGTGAAATTAGTCAGAAACATAACTGCACTACCGTAGCCAGATTTCTTACTTGTTGCTTACAAGGTTTACGAGTTATTTCTAAAGTTAATCCTGACCCAAAAGCATTACAAGATATAGCTAAAATGGCTCTTTCTGTTTTATAACAGGGAACAGTTCAATAATTAATTATTAATTATTAATTATTAATTATTAATTATTAATTATTAATTACCTCTCCTTGAAAACGGATAGGATTGATTCAAAGGAAAATTTTTTCTTGCTTCTCCTTGCTTATGAGAGGCTTTAAACCTTAATTATTCGGTAACAGGGAATAGGGAGAAAAACATTTTCCTGTTTGAGGTTCATCATCAGTCTATATCCTAAACAACTTGTTTTTTGCTATAGATTAATTTACTTACTGCTCATTTTTTTTGCCTTAATTGGAACAATCATTCTAAAAAATAGGAGAAAATCCCATGGAATTAACCAAAAACTTACAAGAACTCCAAGCTAAAATACAAGCCCAACTACCAGAAGATGCAAAGGCAAAAATGAATAAAGCTGTAGTTAATTTAGCTAACTCTGATATTGTTGACAATAGCTTAAAATTAGGGGAAAAAGTTCCTAACTTTAGCTTGCCAAACGCAGTAGGTAAAATAGTAGAATTAAATTCATTACTTGTAGAAAGTCCTGTAGTAATTTCCTTTTATCGTGGCGGATGGTGCCCTTATTGCAATATGGAATTAAGAGGTTTACAAAAGTATTTGCCACAAATCACAGAATTAGGGGCAAAATTAATCGCAATTTCTCCAGAAACACCAGACAATTCTCTTTCCACAACAGAGAAAAACGAATTAACTTTTGAAGTATTAAGCGACCGGGGAAATCAAGTTGCTAAAGAATTTGGTTTAGTATTTCAAATGCCTGAAGAATTACGCCCAATATATCAAAGTTTTGGCGTTGACTTACCAACTTACAACGGTGATGAAAGTTTTGAATTACCAATTCCTGCGACTTATGTAATTGCCTCAGATGGTACAATTATTCATGCTTTTGTTAACCCAGATTATACACAACGTCTTGACCCAGAAGAGATTATTAATGTGCTAAATTAATTAGGAGTCAGTGCCGCTACGCGGAATTCAAAAGTCAAAAGTCAAAAGTAAGAAGTCAAAAGTAAGAAGTAAGAAGTAAGAAGTAAATTATAGTGGTCAATAGGTAAGCATTTCCTGCGGAATGCTGCGCAAACAGCAATTAGTAATTAGGGCTTGCTGATTAATTCTAAAAGTATTGACAGATAAAGGTTTTAGCATTTTCGGGTTGAAAAAAGTACCAGCTTTTCGGTGGCAAGAGCTGCATAAAGCTAGTATTTTGGGATGATTATGGCAGAAAAATTGAGAGACAAAACTTAGCTCCTAACTCCTCGCTCATTCCCATTTCTCCTGTCTCCTGTCTCCTGTCTCCTGTCTCCTGTTTCCTACCCCAGCAAAAAGACTTTTTCAGTAAACCCTAATTATTCATTACTTCTGAGGTTTAGGAAGGGGACTTTAACAGTAACTTTTATTCTGTCTCAATTTCTCAATTATTTTTACCTTCCTCAAAATTAATAGCTGATAGCTGATAGCTGATAGCTGACTGCTGTTTGCGCAGCATTCCGCAGGAAATGCTTACGTCAAGGAGCATCTTGCTCCCGCTATTTCCCCAAACTTCCCACTCTCCACACACTTCCCACACTACTCCTTATTACTTCTACCAAAATTAGCCATAAATAAATACGAACAGGGAACAAGATAGAGAGCAACGAGTGTTGAACCACCAACACCACCAGCGATCGCTATAGCTAGAGGTGGCCAAAAAAGACCACCTTGTACCAATAAAGGAACAAACCCGATCATTGTAGTTAAGGTTGTGGCAACTACATGACGAGTGGAACCCATAACGACTTGACGCATAGCTCGACGGTTGCCTGTAGATGCTTTGGGGTCTTCCAGGATGGCAGCTAAAACTACTACTGAGTCATTAATGGCAACTCCCACTAAACCAAATGTTCCGATCAGACTCATAAAACCAAAGGGATAACCAAATAACCATAAACTGAAAAATCCTAAACCAATAGCACAAATAGCAACTCCACCAATAATGGCAGTTGCTCGGAAAGAATTTAAGGATAAAACTAAAATTGAAGTTGCTAACAACAACACTAGAGGCACCGTAGCAAACAAATTTGCTTCAGTTTCACCTTGTTTTTCTGACTCTCCAGCAACTTCCAACCAATACCCGGATGGTAACTCAAAGTTTGAATCATTCAACTTTTGTTGCCACTTATGCAAAACTTCAGAAGGTAAAACTCCAGCAGCAATAAAACCTTGAATCAAGTTTACCCGTCTGCCATTACGTCTTTTAATAAGAGAAAATTCTGGCTTTAATTCTACTTTTGCTAAAGCTGACAGGGGTATTGTGTTAGTTGCACTAAATCGGTTTTGATTTAAACTGGAACCAGTCGGTTGTAAGTCTAGAGATGTAATTTGACTAATGTCTCCCCGTTGAGTATTTGATACTCGCACCCGCACTGGTATTTCTTCCGTATCTTCAATTATTGATCCTCCTAAATTTCCCTCCAGTAACATCTCCAACTGTTGTGCAACAGTAGCATGATCTAATCCTGCTAAACGAACTTCTTCCTCATTCACTTGTAGTTGTAGTTGGGGTCGAAGTTCGCTTAAAGTGTCGCGGGTGTGAGTTACTTTAGGGACTTGAGATAATAGGGTTCTTGCTTGTTGTCCTAATTCTTGTAGACGATTTAAGTTAGGACCATAAATTCTCATTTCTACTGGTGCATCAAAGGGGGGTCCTTGTTCTAATTGTCTAATCAAAACTTGAGCGTCAGGAAATTTAGTATCAACTTCTGCTTGGAGTACATTAACAAATTCTGGTTTAGCTATTAAATTTAACTGTAAAATTCCTTGAGCGTAATTTGAGTCTTGTCTACCTGATGCTAAGTTGTAGAAATACCGAGGGGAACTACGTCCTAAAAACCACTGTATTTCTTCAAATTCTGGATGTTTTAACATTAGGTTTCTGACTTTTATAGCCGTATTTTTTGTTTTTTCAATGGAGCTTAAAGCAGGTAATTCTAATTCTATTTGCAGTTGATTTCTTTCTGCTGGAGGAAAGAATTGTCGGGGGAGAGTTCTGACTTGAATGAAACCAGTTATCGGTAAAATTAAACCTAATAATATTCCTAACCATGGACTGCTAAATACACTTCGTAGACTGACTTTGTAAAGTTTAGTTAAAGAGGGATTTGCAAACCCAGTTTGCCACCATTTTCGTTGAATATAATGCGAATAATAATGATAGATATGATATAGTTTGCCTGCTACACCAGAACCTATGGTTAGAGAAAATATTAAAGAAGAAATAACAGCTAAAATTACACTAATGCCAATACCACCAGCAAATTCTCCACCAGGACCAGACATTAAAACAACTGGTAAAAATGCTAGAGCTGTAGTTAAAGTTGATGCTGTTAATGGCAGGAATAAATGATTAACTGCATCATTAATAGCAGTTTCAGCGCTCAATCCAGAAACCATATTTTTAGTAATTCTATCAACAACAATAATTGCTGTATCAATCAATAATCCTAAAGCTACAATTAATCCAATTATTGAGGTTTGATTTACAGAAACATTCAGAAGCTTCATCATCCCTAAAACCATACAGCTTGATAAAGGTAATGCTAAACTCACAACAGTTGCGGATTTCCAACCCATTAAAAATACTGTAATTCCAAATACCAGCATTCCAGTCACTAACAGGTTTAACATCAGACTGTTGAAACGAGCTTGAATATAATTATTTTGATTAAAAATTATCTCAAGTTTTAGACCTTGACCAAGCTCTTGCCGGAATTTTTCTATGGCTGCTTCTGCTGATTTTGCCCAGAGGTCTATTTGATAATCTGATTTGACAAATACAGCTAAAGCAGAAGCAGGATGACCATTAATTAATGCTAGTTCATTTGCTGGTTCAGCAATTGTTTTTCTCACTTTAGCAATGTCTCCAAGTTGAGTAAATTGCCCTTGGTTACTAAAGTTAATTGGAATATTTCTAATCCGCTCTAGGGAATCTAAATCTGAATCAACTTCTAGAAGTAAATCATTATTTTGGCTACGAAATTGACCGGAAGAAACTTTAGCATCACTTTGTTGAATTTGTGCTGATAATTGTTGAGCGGTGAGACCAATACTAGCTAATTGAGCGGCATCAATTTCTACTACTATTTCTTCTTGAGGATTACCAATTTCAGCGATTTTTTCTGTTCCTGGTAATGCTAATAATTTATCTTTTAATGATTCAGATAAACGGGTAAGAATCGCATAATTTGGCTTTGTATCTTGTTCCCAAGTTAAAGCAGTAATCATGGTATAAGCTCTAGCTTCAAGTTCTTCTAATCGTGGCTGACTTGTACGAGCAGGTAATTGGGGAGTAACTTGATTTAATTTGTCTCTAATTTTTAGCCAAGCTGTGTCCACCTTTGCTTTCTTAACTGAATCTAATAATTCAATACTAATAGTTGAACTTCCTACTTTAGAGGTTGAATTTGTAGTTTTAATTTCTTCTATTTCAGATAGTTGTTCTTCTATTTTTTCTGTGATTAATGTTTCTATTTGTTCCGCATCAGCTCCCGGCCAAAAAGTTGTGATGACTGCAAAGCGGGAGGTTAATTCTGGATCTTCAAGTCGTGGCAATGTTAAAAAAGATGATACTCCCCAGACCACAATAATTAGTATGGTTAGTATTAATAATCGCAAGTTCCGATAAAATAAGGTAGCCATTTCAGTTATCAGTTAAGAGTTAACAGTTATCAGTTTTTCTGCTCGCCCGTACAGGAGTCAGGAGGAAAGAAAGAAGAAGAAAGAATAGTAGAGGAAGAAAGTTTTTTGTTTGTACTCTTCTCTTATCCGGACAAGAAATAATATTATGTCCGCTGGTATCGTTTGTGTAAATTCAAAGGTGAATATCTATAGGAAATTTAAGTTTTTTTTCTTGCTCTTAAGTATTCCTCCCTGTTCCCTGTTCCCTACCTTTGCTATACAATACCGATGCTACCGGACATGATATAATACCTCAAATCACCAAAGCCGAAAAATGTAGGGTTTGGTGTCCCAAACCCTACAATTGTATCGGTTAACAGAGGAAGAAATTAGGATAATTGAAGATGGTGTTCAATAATGATCTATAATTAAAGTATTTGTTTTTATTGATAATCTTACTAATGAAATCAACAACGATTTATTTGCCAGAAGAAACTGAAGCTAATCTACAAAAATTAGCTACTCAAACAGGAAAATCTATTCCTGAAATTATCCAAGAATTAATCACCGATTATCTTACTAAAAAAACTCAAAAATTACCTAAATCAGTTGGAATGGGTTCAAGTGGCAGATCGGACTTATCTTCTAAAACAGAAATAACTTTCAATCGCTAGAATAAACATAGGTTAATTAATTTTAATTTATCATGGAAAATATTACGATTCAAGTTGACCCTGAAATTGCCAAAGCTTACCGAGAAGCAGAACCAGAAAAACAGCAAAAAATCCAAACAATTGTTAATGATTTGCTTAAATCAATTATACAAGAGAAATCTTTAGCACAAATTATACAAGAAATGCAGGAACAAGCTAAAGCAAATGGATTAACACAAGAAATTTTAGACCAAATACTGGAAGATGAATAAACTACGATTAGTTATTGATACCAATATTTTAGTCAGTAGTATTTTGATTGAATCATCTCTTCCTGACATTGCTTTTAAAGAAGCAAGAAAAATTGGTACTATTTTAGTAAGCATTCAGCCGTCAGCTATCAGCTATCAGCTATTGCTTTTAGTTAGTGATAAAAACAATATTTAATTGAGAAGCGAAAAATCTTACTACAAAAGTCAGCTCTAAAGCCTATATTCATTTAAACCCTGTCCTTAAATACAGGGTCTTATTGCTGATAGCTGACGGCTAATAGCTGAATGCTTACCTATTTTATTTTCTGATGTAACATTTCAAGAATTACAAGAAGTCTTGACTCGTTCAAAATTTGATAAATATATTCCCCTAGATATTCGTTCTCAATTTCTGGCAAAGATTAAGCTAGAATCAGAACAGATTTTAGTATCTGAAATCGTCAATAAATGTAGAGATCCAAAAGATGATAAATTTTTAGACGTTGCTCTTAATGGCCAAGCCACTCATATTATAACAGGAGATAAAGACTTATTAGAATTGAATCCATTTGAAGGAATTCCTATTTTAACTCCAAAGCAATTTTTAGAATTTATTAAAGACATAAAACCATGAAATAGATACCAGAAAATAAGGATAGAGAGAATATATATAGCAATTCTATTTTAGTTGTAATATTTTGGTGGTAGTTAGGAATCTAGGGAAAACTGGGAGCATCTTGCTCCTGCTACTTCGACAAACTTCCCACCCTCCCAACATTTCCTACACTTCCGACTCGACTCCTTGATTACTTTTGCCAAAATTCGCCAGAAGTAAATAACAACAAGGAACCAAATAGAACGCAACCAGTGTCGAAAATTAATGTTATTATTTAAGCTATGCGCGAAATTAAAAAATTAGGGGATAGTGTTAAAAAGTTGAGTCTTAGTAATACTTAATTATTAGAGGTTGAAAAATGGAAAATATAGAATATTCAGGATATTGGTGGTTGCCCTCAGAGCAAGATAAAAAAATAGCTGGTACTCTGACATTTACACATGATGAAGGAATTAAACTGCGACTTAGAGATTCATTTATTGGAGAATTGGAATCAAATGTTCCAATTATTTTAGGATTTGCAGATAGAAAGATTATTACTTTGTGTGGTAGTCTGAATTGTTTTTCAACAATAAGTTCATCAGGTTTTTAAAGTCAAGAATATATCTCAGACCTTGCTTTGATTGGCAGACATTTTACTAGCCGAGACAAAATATTGTTTCATAAAGCTAACGTACAGTATAGTTATTTATCTGACTGGAGTGAATTGCCTAAAATTAAGCGAGAAAAAGATTTTCAAGACAATAACAATAATAAGTTCAAAGAATTAAGATTTGTATATACTGTTCCTGAAAATATTGAAGTAGAAATAGAAAAATATGGAAAATTTTCTGTCATTTATCAATTTTTCGAGCCAAATAAACTTGAAAGTATTGACTTTAAACAATATGCCTCATTAATAATTAAACCAAATGAAAAACTTTCAGTTAAAGATTTTGACTCTAAATTCATACGTCCTCTAAATAACTTTCTAACTTTTGCAACTGATAGAGCAAACTCCATTACTAAATTAGAATTTTATTCCTATGACGGTGATGTAAATGTAGATATAGAAAACACTCCTTACAAGAAAGAACAATTTCCTATAGAAGCTATTTATAATACCTACTATCCTGAAAGAAAAGAGCAAGACAGATTACTTTTTCAACATGAAATGCTCTTCTCTATATCTGACATTGATAACCTTCCCTCGACTCTGGAAAGATGGTTTGATTCTTGGGAAAAATTAGCTAGTATTTTTAATTTATTCTTCAGTATCAGATACAAACCAGATATATACTTAGAAAATAAATTTCTAAATCTTGTTCAAGCTGCGGAATCTGATCATCGTCGTCGTCGAACAGACAAAACAAATTTGCCAGATGATGAATCTGAAAATCAGCGTCTAAATGCAGTTCTAGATTGTCTAAATAGTCTTTCTAATGAGGAATATAAAAAATGGGCAAAAGACAAATTTGAGAAGAAAAATTATGGCTTAAAACTAAAACCAAGGTTAATAGATTTAACTAAATTAATACCATACGTAACCAATCAATTAATTAGCGTTGATAATTTTGGGTATGATTTGTATTTTTTAGCAGTTGCTGAACTCTTGAATAAGGAATATTTCAGACTGCTCAATTTTTATTTTCATACCTTGATTCAGCAAATTAATGAGATTCAGCAAATTAATGATCAGAAGAAAGAATTGTTTTGTGCTAAAATTACAGCAACGAGAAACGATTTTGTTCACGATAATGAAAAGAAACATGAAAAATCAGCTAAATTAGAAGAATTACCTGAGTTAATAGAATTACTTTCTTTCATTTTGCAAGCTTGCTTTTTGATGGAACTAGGTTTTGATTCAAAGGAATGTTACCAGTTACTTAACAGAAATATTCGATATCAATATACAGTCGAGAGAGTAAGAAAAAAGAAGTATTTTGATTGTCTTAAAGAAAACTTATAAAAAATGCCTTGATATAAATTATGACTTCTTATTTCGTGTTGATAGATGAGTTATACCAGTTTGATAAATCTTTGCTACAAATATTTAGGTTACTGCTTAGGAGTCAACCCACCCCTCGCCCCTCCCCCTCCCAACCCACCCCTAACCCCTCCCAGGAGGGGAGGGGGAGACAGGAGTCAGGAGACAGAATAAATAAGTTTTACACCATTTTTTATATAGTAATTTATCTTTTTCATCCAATAGATATTTCCTATAAATTATTTTAATACTCCTTATTATTTGTAACATTCTTTTTTCAAATTGGTATTATATAGAATCCAAACGAACAAATATTACTCAATAAATGGCGTACTTTGCCATTAGAAAAACACCAATATGTATTAGATGTCGGTTGAGTTGAGGAAGCTCAAACCCAACCTACTAGCTCGTCTAGCTTGAAAATGTGGGTAAATTTTAGAAAATATAGACCTCTCAGGGGGGTTGGGGGGGATTCTAGCGTTGGGTATTACTCACAATTTTAGTTTAGACGAGCTACTACATCTAATTATCAATTATCAATTATTACTTCTACCAAAATTAGCCAGAAGTAAATACGAACAAGGAACAAGATAAAGAGCAACAAGTGTTGAACCCCCAACACCACCTGCGATCGCCACAGCTAGAGGAGGCCAAAAACTACCACCTCCTAACAATAAGGGAACAAACCCAATCATTGTGGTTAAGGTTGTAGCAATTACATGACGAGTTGAACGTAGAACTACTTTTAGGGTAGCTCGACGGTTGCCTTGAGATGCTTCTGGGTCTTCCAGGATAGCAGCCATAACTACAACTGAGTCATTAATGGCAATTCCCACTAAACCAAATGTGCCAATCAGACTCATAAATCCAAAGGGATAGCCAAATAACCATAAACTAAAGAATCCTAATCCTACGGCACAAATAGCAACTAAACCAATGATGGAAGCTGCTCGAAATGAATTTAAAGATAACACCAAAATTGAGGCTGATAACACTAATATAACTGGCAGAGTTGAGAAAAGATTTCCTTGAGCATTCCCTTGTTGTTCTGCCTCTCCAGCAGCTTCAGACCAATACCCAGATGGTATTTCAAAACCTGAATCATTTAACTTTTGCTGCCATTTTGTCAGAACTTCTGAAGGTAAAACACCAGCAGCGATAAAACCTTGAATGGAGTTTACTCGTCTGCCGTTACGTCTTCTAATGACTGAAAATTGTGGCTCTAATTCTACTTCTGCTAAAGCTGATAGAGGTATTGTGTCTGTTGCATTCAGACGATTTTGATTGAGACTGGAACCAGTCGGTTGTAAATCTAGGGATTTAATTTGGCTAAAGTCTCCTCTTTGAGTATTTGACACTCGCACCCGCACTGGTAATTCTTCAACACCTTCGAGAATAGAACCTCCCAAATTTCCCTCTAGTAAAGTATCTAACTGTTGCGAAACAGCAGCGCGGTCGAGTCCTGCTAAACGAATCTCTTCTTCATCCACTAGCAATTTTAGTTGAGGTCGAACGTCGTTTAAGGTGCTGCGGGTATGAGTTACCTTCGGAGTTTGAGCTAATAGCGCTCTTGCTTGTTCTCCTATTTGTTGTAGCTCCTCTAAGTTGGGACCATAAATTCGTAGTTCTACTGGTGCATCAAAAGGAGGTCCCTGTTCCAATAGCCGCACCAAAATTTGAGCTTCAGGAAATGCGCGATCGACTTCTGCTTGAATTTTGTTTACTAATTCTGGTTTAGCGATCGTATTTAGCTGCAAAAATCCTTGAGCATAATTGAGATATCGTTCTTTACCTACTTTTAAGTTATAGTAATACTTGGGTGCACTACGGGCTAAAAACCATTGTAATTCATCAATTTCTGGGTATTGTAAAATTAATTCTCGGACTTGTAGAGCAGTATTTCTTGTTTTTTCAATTGAGGTGAGAGCAGGTAATTCTAATTCAATTTGTACTTGGTCTCTATCTACTTGCGGAAAGAATTGTTGGGGCAGAGTTCCTAGCTGAACTATACCAGTTATTGGTAAAATTAAACCTAATAATATTCCTAACAAAGGAGCACTATATACACTGCGTAAACTTAGTTGATAAATTTCAGTTAAATAAGAATTTGAAAATCCCGTTTTCCACCATTGCTGTTTAGTTTTTTGCCAGGAATTACGACCGGGATTGTGGTATAACTTTGCAGTTATTGCCGAACTGATTGTAATTGATATTAATAGTGAAGAAAGCACAGCTAAAATCACACTAATACCGATACTACCAACAAATTCTCCTGAAGGACCAGGCATAATTGCAATGGGTAAAAATGCCAGAGCTGTAGTTAAAGTTGATGCCATTAAAGGCATAAATAAATGATGAATTGCTTTAGTAATTGCCACTTCCGATTTTAAACCTGAAGCTACACCTTGACTAACTTCATCAACAACAATAATTGCTGTATCAATTAATAGCCCTAAAGCTACAATTATTCCAGTTATTGACATTTGATGTAGAGGTATATCTAACAATCCCATCGAACCTAGAACCATACAAGTTGATAAAGGTAGGGCTAAACCAACAACAATTGCAGATTTCCAACCCATTAAAAAGACTGTAATTGCAAATACCAGAAATCCACTAATAAACAAATTGAAAATCAGACTGTCTAGACGGTTTTCAATATAATTACTTTGATTAAAAATAATCTCTAGCTTCAGACCTGTGCCTAGTTGTTCACGGAATTTATCAATTTCTGCTTCTGCTGTTTTTGCCCAAAGGTCTATTTGATAATCTGATTCTACAAATACCCCTAACGCAGCAGCAGGACGACCATTAATTAAAGTTAATTCTCTGGGGGGGTTAATAATAGTTTTCTTCACTTCGGCAATATCGCCAAGTAGAGCAAATTGTCCTTGTTCACTAAAGTTAATTGGAATACTCCGAATCCTTTCTAAAGAATCTAAATCTGATTCTATTTCTAATAGTAAATCATTATTTTGGCCGCGTAGTAAACCTGCTGAAACCTTAGCATCGCTCTGTTGAATTTGTATTGATAATTGTTCAGGTGTTAGCCCAATACTAGCTAACTGAGTCTGGTCAATTTCTACTACAATTTCTTCATCTTGCTTGCCAAAAATATCGATTTTTTCCGTTCCCGATAATCCCAACAATTCATCTTTCAATAATTCAGATAAACGATTGACAATTGCATAATTAGGTTCGCTATCTTGTTCCCAAATTAAAGCTGCAATCAAAGCATAAGCCTTAATTTCAACCTCTTCTAGTCGTGGCGGACTTGCACCGACAGGTAATTCAGGAGCAGCTCTATTTAATCGCTCTCTAATTCTTAACCAAATTGCATCAGCATCAGCCTCTTCAACAGAATCTAACAATTCAATATTGATAATTGAACTACCCGCCCTAGAGTCTGATTCGTAGCTTTTAATTTCCTCAATTTCAGATAATTCTTCTTCTATTTTTTCTGTAACTAAAGCTTCAACTCGTTCAGCATCAGCTCCAGGTAAAAAAGTTGTTACGACCGCCACGCGAGAAACTAATTCAGGGTCTTCAAGTCGTGGCAACGTGAAAAAAGCTGAAATTCCCCAGGTGAGAATTACCAGTATTGCCAGAATTAATAATCTAAAGTTTCGATAAAATAAGGTAGTCATTTTCAGTTATCAGTTATCAGTATCTAGTAGGTTGGGTTAAGCGACAGCGCAACCCAACAATTACAATTAACAATTAATAATTAATAATTAATAATTAAATAATTCTGGTTTAAAGCCTCCCCTTTTAAGGGGAAAAAAAAATAATATTTCCTTATTCTCAATCCTCTCGGTTTTAACCAGAGGTAATTATCCATTATCCATTATCCATTATCAATTAATGAAACATCTTTGTTGTTTGTTGGGTTTCCTTACGTCAACCCAACCTACAAAGTAGTCGTCAGAGAATGACAACCCTATATTTTTTGGTAGTCCTGTGCTTACCACACCTCCCACCCTCCCCACACTCTCTATCTAATTACACCAATGCCACCGAATTTGATATCATTCCCACTCCCCCTGTAATATAAATGCTCCCCAATAATACGGACTTATCCCACCCTCCCACATCTGCAATTGCGCTGCCCGCAACGCTTCCACAGGCGATAACCCCTGCTCCAACATCCCCTGATAAAACTGCGACATCAAATCTGCCGTTGCAACATCATCCACAACCCACAACGAACCTACCACCCGTTTTGCTCCTGCATACATAAATCCCCTTGTCAACCCTACCAAACCTTCTCCTTTAATATCTTTCCCCTTAGCTGTTTGACACGCACTTAATACTACTAATTCTGCTGGCAAATTCAGATTGAAAATATCATTCAGTCGCAGGAAACCGTTTTGCCAGTTACCATTTTTATCTACTAACGACATGATAACCCCTGATAATTCTGGTTGCCTACCATTAGCAAAACCATGAGTGGCAAAATGTACAATCTGATATTTGCCTAATTCCTGACTGGTTGCTTTTTCTCGGTTAGCTTGGAAATCAAAAGCTTGAGTGCGTTCTGACTCTGGTATTAAAGCCATAATTGCTTTTGCTTCAGTGCGAGTAGCAGGAAGTCTATCCCACCTAATACCAACATCTCTAGCTGCTCTGTCTAATTGTTGTGCCTCTAGGGGAAAAGCTCGACTGCGGTTTTCTGACGTAGATGCTGTAGTAGTTTTACCACTGATAACTGATAACTGATCACTGTTCACTGAAATGAGTCTACTATCTTCCGGGCTAAATACTGGATCGGCAATAATAGCCACTTTTTTTGGAGCAAGTTTCCGAGATTTTGTACCGTTGCGGATGTTGGCAATAGTAGTAGCTGAAGGCAGATGTACTATTTCGTGGTTAACTATTAAAGGTTGATAACCATCACTTTCTCCATCGGTATTTGGTATTGATAAGGCAGAAAAAGGAATTTCTTGTAAGAAGCGATCAGCAACTATTAATAAACGTTTTTTGTTTAATTTATCGGCAACTGGTTTGAGCAGAATTTCTGTCAGAGCATCAGCAGCACTATCAATTTTTGTAATATCATTGCGTTCCTGTGGACTTGTTATTCTTACCATCAACTCTATAGCAGCATTTTTAATTTCTGCTTGGGGAGGGAGTTGATAGCTGTTGATGCTGTCTTTGGTGACTGCCCACAAATAGCTGCTTTCTTTTCCCAGAGAATATTGTAGGAGTAAGGTGTCCTTATCTAATACCTGTTGTTGAACTTCTTTGAAAGTGAGGGGTTGAGGTTGGGTTAGGGCTGCATAATTTGGGCTTGCGATCCGAATTTTGGCGCGGAGTTTGTCGTATTCATCTATGAGTTGGTCTCTTGTTTGTTCGATGTTGGCTTTTTGTTTGGGAGTGTATTCTCCACTGAGGAGTTTGATGCGTTGGGTTTCGATGGTGTTGAGTTGTTGTTGGAGTTTTCTTTCTGCTGATGCGAGTTGGGGATCTATTCCTTGGCGGATATCTACACTGGCTTCATTGAGGAGTTCGATGAGGGTACGAGCGCGACTGCGTTCGCTGGCGTGAAAAGCTTTGGAGTCATAGCCTTTGTTGGGGTTTTGTTGGTGCAGTTGCATGAGTAAGTTGATGTAGAATTGATATCTATTCTGGACAGTGGCGAAGTAGGAGGCACGGATTTCTGGACTAGCAACTTTGGTACGGAGGTCTTCGATTATTTTTAGGGATTTTTCTATGATAGTTAGGCTTTCGGTGAGTTTGCCTTGGCTAGCTTTGAGCCGAGCGATATTATTGAGAGTGGTTGCTTCCGTACCTTTATCACCTACTTGCTGAAGTATAGGTAAAGCTTGCTGGTAGTAATTGAGTGCTTTTTGTTTTTCTCCTAAGCTATCGTAGACACGGCCAATATTATTGAGAGTTCGTGCTTCCCCACCTTTATCCCCTACTTGCCGTTTGAGAGGTAAAGCTTGCTGTAAGTAATTGAGTGCTTTTTGTTTTTCTCCTAAGTTATCGTAGACAGCAGAAATATTACTGAGAGTGGTTGCTTCCGTACCTTTATCACCTACTTGCTGAAGTATAGGTAAAGCTTGCTGGTAGTAATTGAGAGCTTTCTGTTTTTCTCCTAAGTTATCGTAGACAGCGCCAAGATTATTGAGAGTTCGTGCTTCCCCACCTTTATCCCCTACTTGCCGTCTTAGAGGTAATGCTTGATTGTAGTAATTGAGGGCTTTCTGTTTTTCTCCTAAGCTATGGTAGAGACCGCCAAGATTATTGAGAGTTCGTGCTTCCCCACCTTTATCCCCTACTTGCCGTCTTAGAGGTAATGCTTGATTGTAGTAATTGAGAGCTTTTTGTTTTTCTCCTAAACTATCGTAGACAAAGCCAAGATTATTGAGAGTGGCTGCTTCCCCATCCTTATTGCCTACTTGCTGAAGTATAGGTAAAGCTTGCTGGTAGTAATTGAGTGCTTTCTGTTTTTTTCCTAAGTCACTGTAGACACGACCAAGACCAAGAAGTGTAAGTCCTTCCTCACCCAGGTTCCCCGTTTTCCTAAATAGTAATAGTGCCTCTTCCCATTTAGCTATAGCTTGCCTCCGAGATTCTCCTGTACCTTGCTTAAATAGTTCATATCCCTGATTCAATAATCTTTCTGCCTCAGCATTGGGGTCTGTCTGAGCAATAACTTCTCCGTTATTCAAAATACTTGGCAACATTAATACAGAAAAACCGACATTAAATAACATCAGACTATTAACACTCAGAATAGACAACCATCGTATCGGAGAAACCATAGATATTACCCCTTTCTTAGCAACTAGAAAATTTCATATTAATATACTTCCTGTTAAAAAAAAGATATGCACTATCCAGTAGGTTGGGTTAAGCGACAGCGCAACCCAACAATTACAACTCTTGGTGGTGCTACATTGTAATGTTCGTGAATTGTCCAGCAATATTTGTTACCAGAATAGTGGGAGCATCTTGCTCCCATACTAGATATTCTTTTTTGCTGTATACCATTACGCGAGCAGGACGATCTTTTTTTTGGGTTTCCCTATGTCAACCCAACCTACAAACTCAGGTTTCTTTAACTGCTTGGATCGACAAACTGTTCCACGGTATCCAAAGGCAAAGAAAGAGCCTCAGCAACTTGGGCGGTAGTCAAACCCATAGCCAATAATTTAGGAATAGCTGCTAACTGCTGTTGAGCAATAGTCTTTCGTTCCTCTTCAGCAATTTCAGCACGTTGACGCTCTTGTTCCCTCTGTGCCCGTATTTCTATCGGAGTAACAAAACGCTCTCCATCAGGCCGATACAATTGTAATTCTTTACCTTCTTTTTCAAAGCGAACTCCTAAGCGGGGACTAACCCAACCCTCCATTAATTTTATGGGAGTTAAAATTTTTCCCGAACGCAACCAACCTTTTAACCTGCCTGTATCTGGATTATAAACATAGTATTCTTCTACTCCGAATTGAGTATAAAATTCTAATTTTGTTCCTTCCAACTCCGTAATACTATTACTAGGAGAAGCTATTTCAAATACAACTTGGGGAGGAATATTATCTTCTTCCCATTGTTTGTAGGAACGGCGATCGCCTGGAGGACGACCGAAAACTACCATGGCATCGGGAGCTTGTTTTACCCAAGGTTGTCTGTATTGAGGATACCAAAATAAGTCTCCGGCAACGAAAACATTTGGGTCGTCTTTATAGAGGTCAGCTAAACCCCAAACAATAATAGTAATTAAACGGAATTGAACAGTATTATCAGCCAAAGGTAAACCGTCACTTTCTGGATAGATAATTTCTGGTGTTGTGGAAGATGTCATCACAATTCACCTCATAATTTGCTTTTAGTTTATAGGGTAACACAAGAGATAGTTATACTTCCGAATATCTATCTGAAATCATCCCTAGCGGGTCACACCTGAATTTGGCATAATATTTGTTGCATTAAAGCGTACTAACTGTCCTGGTGTTAATTGATTAGTTCCATTAGTCACAATCAAATCTCCCGGTTGCAACACTCCCCGCACCAGACTCCGGTCTCCCTCCGTATGCAACACCTCAACCATTCGTTTTTCAGTCTGATAAGTTCCCGCAGGTAAATCCAAATCTGATTGCGAAGGCGGTACAAGAGCATAACTTGCCAACAACCCCCGCTCTCCCCAAACTAAAGCAGAAGTAGGCAACCAATATCCTTCCATCTCATAAGTCTGATTTAATCCCAGACGAACAACAGTACCAGGAGCAATACTTTGAGGTAGTGCCAAAATCACAGTTTGCGTCCGAGTCATAGAATCTACTTCCGGTAATATCGACAGCACTCTTGCATTATAAATTCTCTCTCCCACCCTAACCTCCTGCTGACTGCCAACTCTCAGACTGGAAGTATTCGCTGGTGGCACCCCAACTCTAACTTTCCTTTCACCACCCTCAACCAAACGCACAACACCCTGACCAGCATTAACCACAACTCCTTCATCTAAATGTCGGACTGAAACAGTACCGGAAAAAGGTGCAAATAGAGTACTCTTTCTCAGAACAACATCAATTTCAGAAATTTGTGCCTCGAAACGTCTAATTTCTGCTTGTTGAGCCTCTATTTGTTCGCTGCGAGTTCCAGCAATAAGTTCGTCTAACTGACTTTGCACCTGACCCACCCTAGCTCGTTGAGCTTCTATTTGTTCGCTGCGAGTTCCGGCAATAAGTTCGTCTAACTGACTTTGCACCTGACTTACCCTAGCTCGTTGAGCTTCTATTTGTTCGCTGCGAGTTCCGGCAATAAGTTCGTCTAACTGACTTTGCGCCTGACGTACCCGCGCTTGTTGAGCTTCTACTTGTTCCCTACGAGTTCCTGTTTCCAGTTTCTCTAGTTCGCTCTTTGCTTGCTCCAGTCTTGCTTGTAAAGTATCTGCTTGGGTTGAAGCTTCGTCAAACTGCTCCTGAGAAATTGCTCCTTCGGTATAAAGTTCTTCACGTCGTTTCTCCTGAAGGCGAGCGAGATTTAATTGTTCTTCTAAGTCCAAAACTCCCGAACGAGCAACTTCAATATCTTCAATACGCGCTCCGGTTTGCAATTCCTGTAATTTTGCTTGTTCTTGGAGTAGGGATGCGCGAGTCGCTGCTATTACTTCTGGTCTCGGTCCGGTTTGCAACTCCTGTAATTTTGCTTGTTCTTGGAGTAGGGATGCGCGAGTCGCTGCTATTACTTCTGGTCTCGGTCCGGTTTGCAACTCCCGTAATTTTGCTTGTTCTTGGGCCAGGGATGCACGGGTGGCTGCAATTACTTCTGGCCTTGCTCCATTTTCTAGTTCTTTGAGAGTGGCGATCGCTCTATCTTTCTGTGCTATTAATACTGCTTTTTGAGCTTTTGTTTGGCTAGTGTCCAGTTGAGCGATAACTGTTCCTTTAGTTACTTCTTCTCCTTCTTCTATATATATAGATGTGAGTAAACCAGATTGTTCAAAACCTAATTCACTGGTTCTTTTGGCTTCTACAATTCCTGTGTAACTTTGGGAAACCGAATAGGAATTTACTAATTTAATGGGGATAGCTTGAACGGATAGGATATTAGGAAGAGTGGTTTCTAAGTTTGGTTTGGCAGAAATATTCCGCTCCTGAATAAATTTTAGACCGCCAAAAGCTATTCCTAAAGTAAGTAACACGAGGCCAACGCGAAGAAATTTTCTATTCTTGACTTTAGGCTTGAAATTAGTAACTTCTGACTGAATTGGTAAAGTTTCCATCTTTTCAGTTAAGATTTCCACTTTGCCATTAATTTCATGGGGTTTAGAGTCTAGCAAATTTTTCTCTTTCATTGCTTTAAAATTTAGCTTAAGTAGAGATTATAAAATTTTTGTTAAATAGCCTATCAGCTTTTAGCATTTCTGTACCGGAATGCTCCGCAAATGCGCAAAGCTGACCGCTGACTGCTGACCGCTGACTGCTCCTTTAAGTTAGATTTAAATGGACATTTAAAACAATCGTTTGATTTATTTTAATTAAAACATACGTTTGAAATAATTGCAAAGGGAAGTAAGAAGGAAGAAGGAAGAAGGAAGAAGGAAGAAGGCAGAAGGCAGAAGGGAAAGAAAGGTTCAAAATGGGACATTGCTATGCAGAAGGCAGAAGACAGAGGGCAGAGGGCAAAAGGCAGAAGGGAAAGAAAGGTTCAAAAGTCATCTTTAGATGACTTCTGTTGTGAGCCAAGAAATTTATTTCTTGGCTTGGCGGATGACTTGGCAGATGACAAAGCTTGACACGGGAGCAAGATGCTCCCACTGCCGTACCTTGTAACAAAAATAATGCAATGCACGACCATTACAATGCACCACCACCGACTTTTTTTGATGTTAATCAAGGCGCGGATCGGCTTGTCGCACCTAAATTAAGCCTAAGCTTTATCTTCAAGAAACCCATCCAATTCGACGTAGTTTCATACGATTAAAACCTAAAAAGACATGATATTAATGATAAAATCTGACATCAAAATAAACTACTTTTAGGGAGAAATGTTTTGCAAATATTGAAAATTCATGGTATTGATAAAAAAAATAATCATCGTAAAATATGTATCCTTATTAGCTTGATTTTAATCAATTTGTCATGTTTAAGCACTCGTCGTAGTCTGGCCACAGAAGAAAAACAGGAGTTGATGGGAGAAATTCAAAAGTATACTGAAGAATTTAGTAATTCTAAATCTAATGACCCTATTACTCAACAAATACCTGTTTACCAACTAAATGATATTTTACCCTCCGACTGGGCCTATGAAGCATTAATAAGTTTACGCGATCGCTACGACTGTCTCTCCGGTTATCCCGATAATACTTACCGAGGCAACCGTCCCATCACCAGATATGAATTTGCCGCAGCTGTAAATACTTGTTGGCAAACTATTGAAAGTTTCCTGGCAGAAAATCAAGCAGAATTAATTCAACAAGACGACCTGATAGTTATCGAAAAACTTATACAAGATTTTCAGGTAGAAATAGCTAACCTGAAAGCACGCACTGAGGGTTTAGAAAATCGAGTAGATGCTTTAGAAGCACAGCAGTTTTCCACTACTACCAAATTAAACGGTCAGACAATTTTTGCCGTGAATGCTGGTGGGTTTGATGGCGATCGCCTCATTGACCCCAATGGAATAGAGCTTGCAGACGAAAATCCTCAAGCTACGTTTCTATATCGAGCAGTTTTCGATTTTGATACCAGTTTTCGCGGTACAGACTTATTAAAACTACGGGTTGATACTGGTAGTAATGGCTTTATTGATAACGCTACAGCTATACTCGAACCCAACTTTGGTAGTATTCTAGATTTCTCTAAACGTCCCCCACGAAATGACGAGTTTGGCATTGGGAGAGCATTCTACAGTTTTCAGGTCATCGAAAATTTGTCTCTATCTATCGGACCGTTAATTGAAGCATTGGATTATATAGATAATAATAGTTATGCTGATTTAAGTTTTCGCGACTTTTCCACAGAAAACTTAGTTTATAACTACGTTGCATTTCCTGTGAATGGCGTTGGTGGTGGAGCAATATTAGAATGGAATCCTGGTGGCAGTGCTTTCAATCTTCGTGCTTTATACATTGCCCCAGACTCAGCTAACCCTTCCCAAAATGGTCAAGGTCCGTTGCCAGTTTCTGTGTTTACATCACTACTCTATTCTGATGGCAGGGGTTCCCGGGGTCTATTTGGTTTTCATCAAGGAATGGTGGAGTTTGAATATAATCCTTCCTCTAGATTTAGTCTACGTTTACTTTATAGTGGAGGAAAAGTTTTTGCTCGCAATTTTGATGCGGTGGGAGTGAATTTTGAGTGGGGTTTTTCTGGCAAGTTTGCTGTTTTTGGTCGCTATGGTTATAGCAGCTATGACGATACAGATTTTGGAGATATTAATCCGAATTATTGGATGGCAGGTCTTTCTGGATTAGATGTTTTACAAGAAGGCGATCGCTTGGGAGTTGCAGTTGGACAGCCTTTTGTTGTGGATGAAATTGGTAATTCAACTCAGACAAATTTGGAAGTTTTTTATAATTATGCGGTGAACGATAATATTCAAATTTCTCCTGTTTTGCAAGTTGTTTTTGACCCTAGTAATCAAAAGAGTAATGGCACTATTTTTACTGGTACATTACGGACTGTTTTTTATTTTTGAAGAAAGTTGTAGGTGGTAGGTGGTAGGTGGAGAGTTAGGACAGATCAAAAGCTTAAAACTCAGACAAACCAATATTTTTCCTTCTTCCTTCTTCCCTCTTCCTTCTTCCTTCTGGTAGCGGTGAACGATAATATTCAGATTTCTCCTGTTTTGCAAGTTGTTTTTGACCCTAGTAATCAAAAGAGTAATGGTACGATTTTTACTGGTACGTTACGGACTGTTTTTTATTTTTGAAGAAAGTTTTATATGGTAGGTATACTGTTTAACCGGATTTGATAAAAGAGAGTATTTATCAAATAAATTAGGACTTAAGTATTACCGAAAAATTGTGGTTTAAAGCCTCCCCTTTTAAGGGGATAATAAAGAAAAATTTTCATCTCTTTGTCAATCCTCTTCTTTTCAAGGAGAGGTAATTATTCATTATTCATTATTCATTATTCATTGTTGAAAACGTATTTTCCTCATTGCGACCCATAGGGAAGCAATCTTCAATCCTAGTTTTTTCTACCTCATTCCAAGGAAAGGGCGCGGACAAATAGAAAGCTTAAAACTCACACAAAGCAATATTTTCCCTCCTCCCTCTTCCCTCTTCCTTCTTCCTTCTTCCTTCTGCTATATAATATTATTTTGTCGGTTACTACTGGAGAAAAAATTATGAATAGCGATGAATTAATCCAACGTTATCAAGGTGGAGAAAGAGATTTTTCTGGTGTGAAATTTGAATATCTGAAATTAAGCAATATTTCTCTAGAGGAAATTAATCTCAGTTCTGCCAACCTCGAAGGAGCAAAATTGCAAAATGTGAATTTAGATAATGCTAATTTAAGTAATGCTCAGTTAGTTAGTACGGAAGTAGAAAATACTACTTTCAGAAATGCTAATCTCAGTCACGTTAACTTAGAAGGAATATCTTGGCAAAATCTAGATTTAACCAATGCAGATTTAACAGATACAAGTTATGACCATAGCACCATAGATGATTCCAATTTTACTAATGCTAATTTAACTCAAATGGGGGGCTTTCAATCAACTTTTTATAGCTGTAATTTGACTGATGCAAATATTAGTCATGCTCAATTAAGCGAAGTTACTTTTGATAGCTGTAACTTGAACAATGTCAATCTCAGTCACACAAGTTTTTATGATGTTTATATTCAGGGTTCAAATCTGAGTAATGCTGACCTCAGTCATGCTCAGATTAAAGCTCTGTCTGGTTGGAGTCAAGCTAACTATACTAATGTTAATTTTCAGAATGCTTGGTACTTAGATCCACAAAATATACCACCAGAAATTGACCTTAATGAAGCAGGATTAATATTTATTAGTGAAGGCAGCGATCTGAGTGGCAAAGATTTAAGTAATATAAATTTATCCGAGCAAGAAATAAATTCTGCTAATTTTAGTAATGCCAATTTAAGTGGTGCAAATTTGAGTGAGACAGACTTGAGCGATACAGATTTTACTAATGCTAATTTAGAGAATGCTGACTTAAGCTATGCAGATTTAACTAATGCCAATTTAACTAATGCCAATTTAGAAAATGCTAAGTTAGATGGAGTAATTTTTGATAATACAACCATGCCAGACGGCAGTATTAGAAGTGATGAAGAAGAATAATTAATGGGTAAGGGTAGGAGACAGGAGATAGGAGATAGGAGACAGGAGACAGGAGACAACCCACCCCTCGCCCCTCCCCCTCCCAGGAGGGGAGAAATGGGAATTATAGAGGAGGTAGGAGGAAGAATAATCAAGGGATTATTCTGCGCAACTATGGGCCTAAAATGCTAATTTTTTGAACCATTACGACCTAAAAGGTTAGACTTTTTTTAACTAAAAAATGCGCTCAACCTTTATTTATATGTCAATGCTTTTAAATTTAATCAGCAAACCCTAATTATCTGGAGATGATAGATAATATAAGTGAGGTATACCGACAGAAGAACAATATTCACTAGACATCGCTGAAAAAGAATCTAAAAAAGTTATCTTGTCTATATCACGGGAAATAGTTGGTTAGGAAATAGACTGATGAGCGACTTTAGACAAGAAAATTTTTTTCCCACTGTTGTTTTTTGGTGCTATTATACCAAGCGTGAAAAAAGAATGTTACGAATAGTAAGAGCAATAAAAAGACTTTACAAGAAATGTGCCTTTGAAAAAAAAGATGATTTACACCCTAAAAAATGGTATGAAAGCCATTCCCGTACGACTCCTGACTCCTGACTTCCCCTCCCAGGAGGGGAGGGGTTAGGGGTGGGTTGGGAGAGGCCCGCGGGTGCGTTGACTCCTAAGAAATATCCTAGCTATTTGTAGCAAATATTTATCAAATTGGTATTACCTGCTATAGTTGACATCCTCCCCGGCCTAAAGGCGCGGGGATTCCTACTGAGCCGTAGCTCCTCGGTGGGTTGACGCTTTGCTTCGCATAGCTATCGCGCTTCACAGGGTACTGCTTCCTTGGCGGTAGTCTAACGCTTTCCTCCACGTCCGTTTAGAGTTTCCGAGTGCCCCCCGGCAACTAAAAACACTGTAGCATATATTCCATTCACTTGCAAATAAAATAAAAAGTCGCCCTACAAGGGCGAGGCTTTAAACCCAATTTTTCGGTAAAAACCTAATTTCTGGAGATGTCTATTGGTTTAATCTAGAAGAGGCGATCGCTTTAGTGTCAGATTGTAAATTTTAGTTCACAGGCAAAATTGAATTCTATTAGGACTTATATCATGTCCGGATAATTAGTGATAGAACTCCGTTCCGCTCACGCGATCAAAAAACTTTCTCCTTCTCCTCCTGATTTCTTCTTCTTTTTCCCCTCCTGGGAGGGGCTAGGGGTGGGTTGACTCCTGACTCCTGACTCCTGACTCCTCCATCGTTCCTCATGCGTAAGTCCTGTCTATTTAGATATAGGCAACAGAAATACTGCTTCATAAATTAGACCGTTATCCCAAAATTTAAGTCAATGCTCCCATGAAAAAACTAGCTTCAGAAGTACATACAGTTTCAAAATTATCATCAGTAACTTGTCTTAAAGAGAATGTTACATCTGCAGCTCCAAAATTAGAGTTAATATCATAGGCAAAATATGCTTCAGATAAATCTAAAAATCCAGAAACAAAAGAAAACTCTTCGCTACTTGCAATTAATCCTAGGAAGTTGCCATTTATAAATACAGCTTCTGCAAATAATAAATCAGCGTTGCTATAGTCAACACTTAAAAAACTGAAGTCAAAGTTATCAAGTTTTATAAAGTCTATACCTCTGCCAGTTAATTTCGAGCCATTAAAACTGAAAGAACCGTAATAGTTATTCCCGGCAGCAGGTCCACGATGAGGAGATACCTCAAAATCGTATTTAATAGTATTTCTCTGATTGCTGTCATTAATAATGGCACAACCAGAGTTTAGACTTGCGCTGGTAGAGCTGAATTTGTGGTTTATATTAGCCATTGTTATTTTTCCTGAGGTAATTGTTTAATTTGTTCAAAAATTTTACAGAATAATGTTTCTCGGATTGATATTATCAAATCCTAAATTAATTTTAGTTAGGCGACATTTGTTTCTACCTAGTCAATATTCATATTTTTATTCATATTTTTATGATAAACAATAAATTTTAATTTTGGATGAAATTTTCATTAAGATTTAGGTCAAATAGATAAAGTTTTTGTCAAGATTTTAAGTTATTTTTGTGAGTTTTCTGTGCATATTTACTGAGAGATAATGTTTTTTGTTATGATACATTTTCTCCTTTAGAATAGCATAGCTAAATTAAAAATAATTGCTATGCAGAGCTATTCTCGGCGTGATTGTGTAGAAAATTTATTGGGACTTTAGGATGAGAAAATAAGAGAATAGTGGTCATAATTTCAGATTTTATTCTCTATTTTTGAATTTTTTACAAATTCTGTATTGATTACTACATTAAATGGTAGTCAAGATCAATTGGTAGATTTTGCTGATAAATTATATACTCTGTTTCAAGATGGAGAACAAATTTATTTAATTTACGTCATTTGTAGTAAATAGTCATCTAATATTCATCTTATCTAAATTATAGGATCGTAAAATTATGATTTGGTCTCGTTTTAATTCTCTCAATAGTTATTTATTAGGTACTGCTACAGTAGCAGCAATTGTTATTAATATTTCGATGGCAGCAAATGCTAAAACTGCTCAAGAAGTAGCAGAAATTGCTATACCAATTACAGTGCAAATCAATAGTAACTTAGGTGATGGGTCGGGTGTTATTATTGCTAAAAATGGTAATATTTATACTGTTCTCACTGTTAATCATGTAGTAGAAGATTCTACTATTAAATATAGTATTAGAACCAATCTAGAAAAAGACTATTCAGTAATAGAGGTAGTCAGTTTACAGACAACTGATGAAGAACCAGATTTAGCCATACTTAAATTTGAAGCTACAGAAACATATCCAGTGGCAACTTTAGGTAATTCTGAACAATCAGTTATTGGTTCTCAAATATATGTATTTGGTTATCCTGCTACTGGCGGTTTATTTAGCACTGAAAGAGCGTCAGAATTATCTCCAGGATTAGTAACCAGTCGCCCTAAAAGTCGTCCCGAGGGTTATACTTTGCGTTATCAAGCTGTTACTTGGAGTGGGATGAGTGGGGGTCCAGTGTTTGATTCTGATGGTCGCGTTATTGGTATTCATGGACAAGGAGAATTTGGTTTTGCTCAAACTAATTCTGGAGATGTAGCACCAATTAAAACAGGGTTTAATGCTGCGGTTCCTATTAATAGTTTTATCAGAAGATTATCTGATGCTGGTATTAATCCTTCAGACCTAGTTTTGGATGATACTCCTACCGTTAGCTCTCCTGTTTCAACAATTAATCCTCAGAGCGCTGAAGCTTTATATTTTAGAGGTATAAGTTATTTGGATCAAGGGGATGCTTGGGAGGCGATCGCTAATTTTAATCGTGCTTTAAAAAAGCAACCTAATAATACTCCAGAAATATATTTTAATATGGGTATTGCTCGGAGTTTGTTAGTTAATCCTCACGAAATAACACGAAATTCAAATCCAATTAAAGATTATACTAAAGCAATTGAACTAAATCCAGGCTATGCTGATGCCTATTATAATCGTGCTCATGTTTTTTATCAAAATAGTCTTATTTATCAAAAAATGGCAGATATAGCCAGAGCAAATAAACAACTTCAAAAAGCAATAAAAGACTTAGAAAAAGCAGCAGAACTTTATCAACAAGGCGGTAGAATTCAATCTTATCAAGACACTTTAAATTTTATTCAAAAGTTAAGACCTTGAGAGTCGATCGTTCAACAATGAATAATGAATAATGAATAATGAATAATGAATAATGAATAATGAATAATGAATAATGAATAATTACCTCTCCTTGAAAGAAGAGGATTGACAAAGAGATGAAAATTTTTCTTTATTATCCCCTTAAAAGGGGAGGCTTGAAACCACAATTTTTCGGTAAGGAAATTGGTAGTGGTAATGACCGAGGGAGGTAAGCATTTCCTGCGGAATGCTGCGCAAACAGCAGTCAGCTATCAGCTATCAGCTATTAATATCATGTCCAGATAATTAGTGATAAAAAAACTTTCTCCTTCTCCTCTTCTTTATTCTTCTTTATTTCCTCCTGAGTCCTGACTCCTACGTCGTTTATTTATAACTGTTCAACCGGACATAATATTACTGCATAAGTTCTTTAATTTGACGTTGATGCTTGGCTTTAAGAGATTTAATTGTTGCTTGAAGCTCAGTATCATATTTTTGTTTTAATTCCTTGAGTTTTTGCTGAAGCTGATTTTGATGTTGAGTAGTCATAGTTCCTATTGTTTCTAACATAGATTCTTGATGAATTTCTTCTAATTCTTTGATTTTAATTTGGAGCCTACTTTGATACTTTGTTTCTAAAGATTTAATAGTTTTCCTAAGTTTTTGTTCGTGAGACTTCTTTAAGTTAACAATTTTTTGTTGATGTTTGTCTTCTAAATAACTGGTAATATCTTGAATTTTTTGCTGATGAGTTTCTGATAACTCTTGAAATCTCTTGTGATATTTGACTTGCCAAAAATTGTTTATTTTTTGTTTCTTGAGTCGATGTTCTTGCTCTAAATCTACTATCTGATGAGAATATTTATCTGTCAATTCTCGAATTTTTTCTTGTGATTTAGCTTCAGCCGATTCTAAATTTTTTATCTGTTCTGCTTGTATTAATTGAATTTGCTCTTGCAATTCTTTGTTTTGTTTATGTAATTGTTTTTCAGAGTTGACTTTTTCTATCATTTTTTTATGATATTTTACTTCAAAAGCTTGAATTTCTTCTTGTTTTTTTTGTTGATAATCTACCTCTAATTGCTGCATTTCATTTTGATGTCTTATGTGGGCAAGAGCAATATTTTCTTGTATTTCTTCTAAGCTATGTATGAGTTGTTCTTCAAGTTCTTCTTTTTGTTTAATTCTCTCTTGATAATCTGTATTTAATAATTTAATTTCTTCTTGTTGTGCTTGCTGAAGGTCATAGATTTGTTCATGGGTTTCTCGTAATTGTTTTTCATAACTTTTCACTTGTTTTTTTAACCGCTTTTCAAATAGCCAGTAAGCACAACCTATCCCTAGCATTACACTGACAACTGTAACTACTATAAATGATGTTATAAGCATAATTTTAACTACCACTTAGTTTCTCTTACCGAAATAATTAATAATTAAACAATTAAATAATTAGATAATTCAGGTTTAAAGCCTCCCCTTTCAAGGGGAAAAAAATAAATCTTTTCCTTTTCGTCAATCCTCTCCCTAAAAGGGAGAGGTAATTATCCATTATCAATTATCCATTATCCATTAATGAAGAGTACCTATAAATGACGTAAGCATTCAGCTATTAGCATTTCCCACGGAATGCTCCGCAAACATAATTTTGAATTATCCTTCTAGGATAATAAATTAATAGCTGATAGCTGAATGCTGACTGCTGTTTGCGCAGCATTCCGCAGGAAATGCTTACCAAATGACACTCCTAGAAACTGAATTTATGTTGAGTTTCATAGTACCATAGGCTATAGATATTTTATATATAATCAATACAAAATGATAAAGGAAAACCAGTCAACATCTCTAACTCCTACTCGTGCTCATGTTTTGATTTCTGGAAAAGTTCAGGGAGTCGGATATCGATTCTCCACATTAGAAATGGCAGTTAATATAAATGTCAGTGGTTGGGTGAAAAATCTACCTGATGGAAAAGTAGAAGCTGTTTTTGAGGGTAGTAATCAAGCTGTGGAAAAAATTATTAACTGGTGTTATAGAGGTCCTAAATCAGCTATTGTCAATGATGTGACTATCAAATATGAACAACCTGAAGGACTTCAAAGTTTTGAAATTCACCATTAACTAGCTATCAGTATTTTCCGTACCGGAATGCTCTGCAAACAGCATTTCAGCATTTCCTACGGAATGCTCCGCAAACAGCATTCAGCGCGCTAAAAGCTTGGATTTAAATTTCCGACTTCTAGCTTGTTGCTGATACCAATTCCCATCCATTAATGCTATGCTTAGGTAACACTTCAGCTATTAAGTAATTAACAGAGGTAGAATAACTTTTTTGCTAATTAGCAGCTCAGTTAATGTTAATTAGGGTTTGCGTATGGAAAGTCTTTTTGTTAAGGTAGGGAGTAGGAACCCACCCCTAACTCCTCCCAGGAGGAGAAAAAGGGAGTAGGGAGTAGTTAAGAGTTACGAGAAATGGGAGTTATAGAGAAGGTAGTCGTTCATTAATAGCAAGAGTGATTTTTTTGCCATAGCCACCCTGAAATGCCCTCCTTTTTGAGCATCAATGGCTGAAAACCAGGTACTTTTTTTAAGCTAAAAAATGCTAATACCTTTATCTGTCAATGCTTTGAGATTTAATCAGCAAGCTCTAATTATTAATTATTAATTATTAATTATTAATTGTTGAACACTCCCCCACTCAAGAACTAGCTGTGCGATCGCACAAACTTATCCAACCTTGCCATCCCTTTTTCTATAGTTGCTAAGTCAGTAGCGTAAGATATCCTAATATGGTCATCTGCACCGAAAGCAATACCAGGAATAACAGCCACGTTTTGCTCCGCTAATAAAGCATTACAAAATTCTAGGGAACTGCTAGAAATTTTACTAATATTGACAAACATATAAAAAGCTCCTTCAGGTTTACTACAAATAAATCCCGGTATAGCATTCAGTAAATCATAAATTACCTGCCGACGTTTAGCAAAAGCTTGACGCATTTTTTCCACACAGTCTTGAGATGACTCCAATGCAGCGATCGCTCCATACTGAGCAAAAGTACAAACATTCGAGGTACTATGACTTTGAATTTTGGCTGTAGCGTTAATCAATTCCACAGGTGCGGCCAAATATCCTATACGCCAACCCGTCATAGAGTATGCTTTAGCAAATCCACTACTAATAATAGTTTTGTTCAAAACATCTGAGCTGACTGCCCCAATACTGAGATGTTGAATATCATCATAAATAATCTTCTCATAAATTTCATCAGAAACTACTAAGATATCTTTTTCTACTATTACTTCTGCTAATGCTTTAACTTCTGCTGGACTATAAACCATCCCAGTTGGATTAGAAGGAGAGTTAAGAACGAATAATTTTGTTTTGCTAGTAATAGCTTGACGTAGTTGCTCTGGTGTAACTTTGTAATTTGTCTGAGCATCAGTAGGCAAAATTACTGGCTCTCCACCCATAAGTTTGACCATTTCTGGATAACTTAACCAGTAGGGTGCAGGAATAATTACTTCATCTCCAGGTTCAATCAGTGCCAACATCAGATTAAACAGAGAATGTTTCCCCCCATTAGTGACAATGATATTTTCTGCTTTGTAGTTTAGGCCATTTTCTCTAGATAACTTTTGGGCGATCGCTTCTCTGAGTTTAGGTTCTCCTGCCGCTGGGCCATATTTTGTCTTACCAGCATCCAGTGCTTTTTGGGCTGCTGCTTTGATATGCTCCGGGGTATCAAAGTCAGGTTCCCCGGCACTAAAACTACATACATCTATTCCCTCAGCTTGCATTGCTTTAGCTTTAGCCGAGATAACTAAGGTTAGGGAAGGTGGTACTTTGCCGACTCTTGCTGCCAGTTTCATTTTTTACTTTTTTTGAGCTAGTCAATCTTTCATTTTATATTGGACAGGTCATTAGGTTCAATCTAAACTATTAGGAAATAATCACATTCAAACTTATCAATTTATAGCGCCAGGGAATAGCAAACTGTAAAAAGGTTTTATACCAATTTGAAAAAAGAATGTTACAAAAAGGTAGATATTGATCGGATATGCTTAAAAATAACTGCTTCAGTTCATTTTAGATAGTTATTTCTATCATTACCCCCTTTTTTTCCATATTTACCCCTTCTTCCTTCTTCCCTATTCCTTCTTTCTTGCTTCTACCATTTGTAGCAAACATTCATAAAATTGGTATTAGAGGATATCTGAAAAGTTTTTTGATACTGAATTTTGCCCCCCGAGCAAGCCAACTTTGGGGGGAACAAGAGTCAATTTGCTTGCTCTAGTCCCCCAATTTTGGGGGATGCGCGGGGGCGAGTGATGTAGCAAATAGGACTTCTCAGACAACCTCTTAGGATTATATAATCAGTGATAAAAAAAACTTTATCCCTTTTAACCTTTTCTTCCCTTCTGCCTTCTTTCTGCCTTCTTCCTTCTTCCTTCTTCCTTCTTCCTTCTTCAAGGCATGACAAACTGAATCACACCCCACTGACCATTTGTTAACCATAGAGGATCTTCTTCATTTAATATTTCGATTTGATCAGGTTCTAAGCTAGTTGCTACTTCTGACTTTAAGGTACGCAAAGCTACAAATGGTGTAGGAAAATAATAAGCAATATCTGACAAAGGGGTAGTAAATAACCAGTGGCGATCGCCCAAGATACGCCGATAGTTAGCATCACCCTTAATCAAAACCAGACTTGCCTTAGCTAATTCCTTTCTCACAGACTCAGACATTTCCCAAAAAGCTAGTGGCGCATTCCAAAAAAAGTCATCTCGGCAAATTAAGCGACCAGTACTAATATATTCTTGTAAGCGAGCTGCCAACATTTGTAAATTTTCTGAGGCATCATTAGCTAAGATTTCTAGAGTGTAAAAGACATCTTGACTCATAGCATCAGAGACAAAAGTTGGATGTGCTTTCAAATGCAAGTAAACAATATTGGCAGTTTGAGTAGATAACAGGAAGTCTACCAGAAAAAAATCGCAAACTAACTCAAAACCTGCATTATCTATAATTAAATCTATCCGCTGACCCTGAATATGACTTAAATAGTCGATTAAATTGTAAGTATCATCTACTAATATGTGAGATTGTTGTTGTTGAAGGTCTCTAGTAGTCCGGTCTTCTGTTTCAACTGGCCATAAACTCAAATCAGCTTGATTACCCCACAAAGCAGTTTGTAACAGAGCTGTGAGACAAATTTGATAACTCTGTTGTTGTGGTAGAGCAGTATTTAAACCATTGATGCGATCGCCTATTTCACGGATAGCAGCCATTGATTTTTCTAAACTTAAGCGTTTTTGATAACCAAAAGGGTCTATTCCTTGCCAAATTCCAGGCACAAAATAATCCGTTGCCTCCAACAAACGTCGGAAAAAATAAGCCTCAGCAAAATAAAACGGTAAATCAAACCAACTTCTGCCTTCAAAAGACTCTAAGTAGGATGTCCAAGCTGCTACATCTGGTCCTTTGTCATCGATCGGGGGTCGTACCCATCCCTCAAATAAATCTACAGTTAGAGACTCTAACTGTTGGACAATAGTTGGGGGAAAATTATTGTCTTTGATAACTCGTTCGATGACACCCGGTAGTCTACAGACCATTGTGTAATGAGCAAAGGTATTTTCTTCTGAAGGCGTCACAGGTAAAGGCAATAGTGAGTCACTGGTTTCAAATTCAGTCATGTATTTATCCTGAAAGGGAATAGGGAATAGGGAATAGGGAAAATAATTGATAATTTCTGTGCAATATATTGATTTGATTTATTATTGCAGATGTCAATAAATTATACACTATCTATAGGGGTAAATAGCCTTTTGCTAACGCAAAGCTGTCGCTAACGCCTTTACTTCGGATTGGGCGATCTGTAGTTATGAAACTAATTTGTACGCTAAGGCTGAAACTCTTGCTATAGTTAGATTTGACGTGCTAGGTGAAATTTCAGGTGAATTTCACAGTCCATAAACTTCACAAGTGATGTTCTACGAATTAATCACGGTTTAAAGGATTCTTAAAGCAGCTCAAGTGGTCAAGCGCGTAGGTTTTCGCACCGAAACTACCGATTACCCTATTATATCATACTCATTTATTTACACATTTTCACTAATTATGTTCTACAGTATATTCTCATCTCTTGCTCGGATCGGATTAATCAACCTTGATTCATTTCATTCCCAACCTAATACCAAAAAATCAAATAAATATACTTTGTCAAAAAAAATCACCGTGGTACCATTTATCATTGCCACTGGAAGCATATTTTTTGCAAATCCTTCTGTAATTGCACAGCAATCTACATCTAGTACAAATAACTCCTCCAGAATCCTGAATAAAATAAACAATGAAAATATCTTAAATTGGGGTTATAGCAATGGACACTTTCCAGTAAGTTCTGAAAACACTGAACAGCAAGAAGCTACTGGTTTATGTGCTGAACTAATGGCATCGCTAGAAAAATATTTAAATACCACAGGATTAGTTAATAACGAATTTCAAATTAAATCAGAATCTGTTCAAAACCGTTTTGACGACACAAGGTTCACAGATCCTTCTACACCTCCTAAACTTGATATAGAATGTGGTGCTAATACAATAAGGACGGATGCCGATCGCCGATCGCTAAGTGCTACTTAATCAGGACTTACGCACTCGCCCCCCTAACCCACCAAATCTGGGGGGAACCAGATTTACTCCCCCCAAGGTTGGGGGGCCGGGGGGGCAAAATGATGGTATGTGTGTAAGTTCTATTAATCAGAAATTGTCAATTTCCCCTCTACTAAATCAGCATTACGTTGCAATTGAAAACCCACTTTCTCACAAACTCTTTGCATAGCTATATTCTCAGCTAAAATTGTCGCAACAATTCCTTCTAACTGCTCATCTCGACCAATTTGCACCAGTCGCAATAACAATTCCGTCCCTAACCCCTGACGTTGATAGGGGTCGCTCACTAACATGGAAAATTCTGCTTCATTTACCCCATGTAACTTACTCAAGCGACCTGCTCCTAAAATCTCATGGTTTCCTGTTTCCGGATTTTTATAATCCGCTACTAATGCCATTTCCCGATTATAATCAATAAAGCAAATCCTAGTTAACCGTTCGTGAGCAATGCGCCTACTTAATTTGAGAAAGTTAAAATAACGAAAATACACACTTTCCTCAGACAATGTTTTGTGGAACTGAACAATTAACGGTTCATCCTCTGGACGAATAGGACGAATAGTTACCTCAGCACCATTTTTCATTTGCCAAGGTTTGATATATTGAGTCGGATACGGGCGAATAGCTGGCGATGGCAATTGTTCTACACCCACACTCTTGTCATGGAGAACTACCCGTGCATCCAGAGCAATTAAACGTTCCGAAGAAGCCAACAGTGGATTAATATCTATTTCCTTGATCCAAGGTTGCTCTACCACCAACTGACTAAATTTCACCATTAGCTTTTCCAAAGCTGCCATATCCACAGCTTTACGCCCCCGAACACCTTTGAGAGCTTGATAGATTTTTGTTTGTTCTATCATGCGACGGGCGAGAGTTGTATTCAGAGGAGGTAATGCTATTGCCCGGTCTTTAAACACCTCTACCAACTGCCCACCTGTACCAAATAGCAACACCGGACCAAATTGTGGGTCAATACTGCTACCAATAATCAACTCATAGCCACGGTCTAAACTTAACATTGGTTGTACCGTCACCCCTAGGAAATGCTCAGACCCCACTTTCTCAGTTACAGATGTTTGAATATTTTGATACGCCCATTTCACTGCTTCTGCATCTTTGAGATTTAACTGCACACCATCCACATCAGTTTTATGGGTGATTGTCTCAGACAACAGTTTCAACACCACTGGATAACCAATTATATTAGCACGTTCCACTGCTTCTGCTTCAGTTTTGGCAACCAAGGTCTGCACGATGGGAATACCATAAGCAGCTAAAATTTGTTTTGATTCTGATTCTGTCAGAATATTTCTGCCTGCATCCTGAGCTATTTTGATAATTTGCTGAACTATAGAACAGTTTGGACCGCTTTCTTGTTCTTGTGCTAGCAATGGGGTTTCATAAATACCCTGCAAATTATAACTGTACTGCCACATAAAGTTAAAGAGCTTGGCAGCAGAATCTGGATAACGATAAGTGGAGATACTAGCACGATTGAGAATAGTTTCACCTGTCGTTACCTCATCCCCTCCCATCCAACTTGCTAATACTGGTTTTTTAGCAGTTTGAGCATAATGTTTCAACTGTTCTGCAGTTTGAGTGGGATCTGTCATAGCTTGAGGAGTCAAAATTACCAGCAAACCGTCGGTGTTCGGATCTTTAACTGCTACTTCTAAAGTTTTGCGATAGCGCTCTGGGTCAGCATCACCAAGGATATCAATAGGGTTAGCATGACTCCAGTGGGTGGGGAGAAATTCATTTAGTTGAGCAATTGTTTCTTCTGCCAGAGGGGCAAGTTCTCCACCAGTAGCAATCAGGGCATCGGTAGCCAACACTCCTGGTCCTCCAGCATTAGTAATAATTGTCAGTTTCGGTCCTTTCGGCAACCGTGGCTGTTTTGCCATCACTTCTGCCATATTAAATAGTTCAGAGATGCGATTCACCCGCAATACTCCACAGCGACGGAAAGCAGCATTGAGAACTTCATCACTACCTGTGAGGGAACCTGTATGAGAAGCAGCCGCTTTGGCAGCGGCCTCGGTTTGACCTGCTTTAATTACTATTATTGGCTTGGTTAACGCTACTTCCCTAGCAGCAGACAGGAATGATCGCGCATTGCCAATGGATTCCATATAAATTACAATACTCTTGGTGTGGGGATCATCACCGAGATAATAAATGAGGTCGCCCCAATCTACATCTAGCATGGAACCGATGGAGATAAATGCACTGAAGCCGACGTTTTCAGGGAAACTCCAGTCGAGAACGGCCGTACAGAATGCCCCACTCTGACTAATGAAACCAACGTTACCAGGGTTAGCCATTGTGCTAGCAAAGGTGGCATTGAGTCCACTATGAGGATTCATTAAGCCTAGACAGTTAGGGCCGATAATCCGCATTTTTCCCCTAGCTGTTGCCATGATTTGTCGTTCTAATTCTATGCCTGCTGGTCCAATTTCTTTGAATCCGGCTGAGACCACGATCGCGCCTTTTATGCCTACTTCTACACATTCACGTATTGCATCAGGGACCATTGGTGCGGGTATGGCAACGATCGCTAAGTCTACTGGTTCTGGTATGGCTTTAATATTTGGATAAGCTGGAATGCCTAGCACACTATGACGCTTGGGATTAACTGGAAAAATTGTGCCTCCAAAAGGATTGCTGAGTAGATTCCAGAGAATTGTGCGCCCGACACTGCCGACTCTTTCTGTAGCACCAATTACCGCCACATTTTCTGGGGCAAATATTGAGGTTAGGGGTTGTCGCTCCGCCCTCAGAATATCATAGGTTGGATCTGTTGTTTGTTGAGGTATTTGTAACATTATTTTTTCCCCTTTTTTTCAGTTGATGATTATTTTTCTCAACTTTAACTTGAAACGATATCTAACTTAACACTACTTTCAGGCTGCTATACTTGTATAGATAATTCATTATTAAAAGGTTAAGGGAATCTTAAAATTTATCTTCCTTGTCAATGGACAAAAATATACTTTTTTTGACTCTTAAACATTAATAATATCTTATCAAATTAATTTTACCTAAACCCATCAGAAGGCCAGCACTATAATCGCGAGATGAGCGTGTCTGGATGAATGATGCGTGTATAATTATGATTTCCTAGGTCATGCTTCCCTACGGGATGCTGCGCAAACGCAAACGATGTCATAATTATACACAAATATTAATAGTTTATCCAGTAGACATTTTGGGTGAATTTAGCTATAACAATCAATGTAGTCGAGGAATTAATCATATCTTTGCTTTGCTAGTAATTGAGGCCAAATTAAAGGGCAGTCAAAATCAGTACAAAGTTTTAGATGAAATGATTCTCACAGGTCAATTCATCAGAAACAGTTGTTTGCGCTATTGGATGGATAATAAAGATGTCAAACGCAATGACTTACAAAAGCTTTGTT
>JAAHGF010000019.1:0-35462 GCA_010672585.1 Okeania sp. SIO1I7
TTTGCCATTCTGAGTCACTCATATCACTTGGGTATGGTTGACGTTGAGGGTTGGCGATCGCAGGTAGACGACTCATTAGTTATAAAATGGAGCAAGTATAGTAAAGAATAACACTATATTCACTTATAACTTAACTTTCTTTAGATTTACTTTATAAATCAGCTCTTAAAGTAACAGGCGACTTGATGAAAATGTGTACATAGGAGCGATGTACTCTCATAAGTTACCGCTCTACATTTGAGTTTAAGCCAAGTATCATGCAGGTCGCCACCGTCTTTATCTTTTTGCTCGTAGTCCTTAATGATCAAATGCCAATCTATAACTAGCACACCAACTGCATCGCCCGTGTTTTCTTGAGCATTATAGTTCTGTATTAAAAAGAGGGTTCGAGTGTCTTGTTGATCATAGTCCTCGGTTAATTGCTCCTCTGTCAGTGGAGCAATTACATCGTTTAGCATTGCCTCTGATGATGCTGGATCTAGCCCTGTTACCAAAGATGACGATGCTAGGACAGCTGACTGAATAAATAATTCCTGTATCGCTTCAGCGTTACTGTATTTTCCCTGATACGGTTGGGTGTCCTCTTCAAGAACTCCAGTAAACCCGTTGGTGGCGCTATTCTCATAGAGCCAGATGAAGTGCTCCCTATCTTGAATAATCTGGAGATTAGGGCCGTAACCCAGGGAAAGGTTGCTGATTGTCCAGTTTCCCGTTGCGACTTCTTGGTAGGCTAAAGGTGAACCCTTGACTGGCTTAGTAATGGCAAATGTTTGCACTGTGCCACGAGGTAATTTCGATCTGACTTCTTGGATATATTGCTGCAGTTGACATCTCCAGGGGTTGAAACACCCTGGATTCTGTAGTAAATCTACCGCAAATGGGATAAATCCACATTTGCTTAAGCCTGTCAACAGACTCCTAAACTCCTCGGCTTAGACCGAAATCTAGCTGTGAGTTTACTTTTTTTTGTTAGCTTTCACGAGTGGTTTTACTCGCGCTGGTTGGAGCAATCTTCTCGCTGCTTTAGCTGCCTACTTGCTTTTCGGTGCCGAATGCGGAGCTAACAGCCGTCGTAGGAAATCAAGTCCCCGCCTCCTGGCCGCCGGAATTTCACCGCCCTAGCTAAAGGTCATGGCGACAAACCTTGTTCCTTATTCCTCTAGTATACCAGGCTTTTACTCCGGGTTGAAACCCGCGTGTCGTTATTCAACCAGGGGATAAATCCGCCTGGCTAACTTCCTCCCGTTATTTTTTTAGGTTTTGATCAGAGAGTTCAGCACAGTCTAAGCCAATATTATTGAGTTGAGCCTTGAGGGACTCTGGGGTTAAAGTGGTTGGCGTGGCTTCTGTTAGCTCAATGGGAATACGACCCCCTCCATCAATACCTCCTCCTCCATCAATACGTGAATTTGATTTTCTCCAAGAGGTGCCACTTCTTTTTGATTTTGGCATAAGATTCTCCGTTTTATTGTTTTTGATATAGTATCCGGGTCATTAGTTATCGTATGATCGGAGGAATCAAGTGGGAATTATCTGGGGATATTCCAGCATTTTATGTCTCCATTGAATGGAAGTAGAAAGTGCGATAACTGTATAACCGGATTTTATATGACTTGTGGACTTTTCAGAACATTGATCATATGAATTAACCTTGGATATTGTCAATCATTGATTTACATTAGTAATAGTCTACAAGTATAGTATCCCCCTCAACTAATGTTACTTAAGACACTTTATGGCCAAAGAATGGTTAATTAAGTACCTGGACATAATTCATTATTCATTGTACATTATTTGATGGCTCTGTGGTAGAGCCATAATCGAGGAACGAAAATAACGCAAATAAATTTACACACAAATACAAATAATTTTATTTACCTATTTATATATCACTGTATATTGGCAAGGGAATTAAGTCAAGAAAATTGCTATAAACCTTGTTAGTTAATGATTCCATTTTTGACGTAAAACTTTCTACTAACTTAGTCCATAGGGTAACTGTGGCCTTTACCCAGAGAAGATTATTTCCTTATGCTAAGGTCTAATTTTGTTTACTTTTAAGTTTTTACTGAGTAAAGTAAGAAACGACTTTGAAATTCACTAGCAGGAGTCGAACTTTGCACAACGAAAGTCTGTCAGAAAATTTATCATTAGTCCAAGAAACTGTTGTGGATGAAATTCCCGAAGCAGTACGAGACCCTCAAAAGGATGAAGAAATTATCTCAACTCAGTCTCAAAGCCAAAAATGGATATGGGGTTGGATAGGAATAGTTATAGTTGTGGGAGCAGTTAGTCTGGGATTACAATTTCAATCTAATGTCAATCAAGTTAATGCTTCATCAACTCAAACTGAAGTTGATAATGCAAATACTATAGCTAAATCTTCTGCGAATGAAACTCCGATAAATGAACTAAAAAAAGATACTTTATTAGATTTTCCTTACTCGCAAGTATCAGAAATGGAATTAGAGTATATAACTTCTGATAGTGATATTATATTGCAAATAAATGCAGCTAAAAATTTTCAAAAAATGCTTAATGCTGCTAGAAATGATGGTATTAATTTAGTAGTTTTGAGAGGATTTCAGTCTAAGTCTGAATTAAAAGATTGGGCAAGCAATACTAATAATATTGAAGATAATTATGCAAATAATATAAATCAAATTTCACCTTTAAGTTATGGAGAATATGTAACAGGTTATGCTGTTGATATTGGAGATGGTAATGCACCAGCAACTAACCAAAATGTGGAATTTGAAAAGACAGCAGCTTTTCAATGGCTACAAAATTATGCTGCTTATTTTAGCTTTGAAATGATACCTGCTGATGATGAAAAAGATATTGGTTATGAACCTTGGCATTGGCGTTATGTAGGCGATCGCCATAGTCTAGAGACTTTTTATAAAAATCAACCTAATATAGTTTCTGAAGAGTCAGAATTAATTTTAGAAGATACTGAATTGAATAACGAATAATTATTATTGTTTTGATTATTAAATATTTGGTAAATTGCTTTGTTCAAGTTAATTGCGAATAGGAGGCAGGGGAATAGTTGAATAGTTGAAAATGATTGGGGAAAATTTACAAGAGCGGTGTATTTTGCATTTACAGAATTTATACCAATTTGAACAAAGAATGTTACGAATAATACCAATTTTAAAAAAGAATGCTACAAAAAGGTAGATATCGATAGGATATTCTTAAAAATGGCTACTTCAGTTCATTTTAGATAGCTATTTATATCGTTTTCCCATTTTTTTCAATATTTATCCCTTCTTCCTTCTTCCCTCTTCCTTCTTTCTTACTTCTACCATTTGTAACAAACATTTATCAAATTGGTATAATAAGTGCAATAAAAAGATTTTACAGGAAATATCCATTTGATAAAAAAGAGAATTTACGACCTAAAAACTGGTATTGAAGCAATTCCCATAGGACTCCTGACTTCCCCTCCTGGGAGGGGGAGGGGCGAGGGGTGGGTTAACTCCTAAGAAATAGCCTAACTATTTGTAGCAAACATTTATCAAATTGGTATTACACATAACCACCACTTATATCATGTCTTTTTGAATACCCACAATAAAAAATTGAAGGAACAGGGAACAGGGGACAAGGGGAAATTTATCAGAGAAAAGATTTTTATTATGGCTAATTAATGAGACTTGATATTATGGTATGGGTTAACGGCTGTTAACCCCTACAAATGGTGTATAATTTTGTCTTTTGCGTAAGTCCTGATTTAATTTCGCTCATCTGCTGAATAATATCAATTTTATGACCACTTCGCTACACTATATTTTTTTTACAGACTTTTGAGAATTGGTATAATAATAAGTAATATTATGTCCGTAATTAGGGCTTGCTGATTAAATCTAAAAGCATTGATAGATAAAGATAAGTGCCTTTTTGGGGCCTTTCAAAAGTACCTGGTTTTCAGCTGTTGATGCTCATGCATGGAGCGTATTTTAGGCTCATAGTTGGGCAAAACAATTTTGGGACAATTCTTACTCCTACCTCCTTACTCATTCCCATTTCTCCCCTCCTGGGAGGGGGAGGGGCGAGGGGTGGGTTGTCTCCTGTCTCCTGTCTCCTGTTTCCTACCCCTACTAAAAGACTTTTGAGCGCAAACCCTAATTAATTATATTTCTGGTGGGAATTTATCAAAATGGAAAAAATTAATAAAGTGGCAATTGTTGGGGGTACTCACGGTAATGAATTTACAGGTATATATCTTATTAAAAAGTTTGAAAAATTTCCTGACTTGATTAGTAGAACTAATTTTGAAACTCAAACATTATTTGCTAATCCTCAAGCATTTGAACTGGTTAGAAGATACGTTGATACTGACTTAAATCGTTGCTTTAAACTCCAGGATTTAGAAAATCCAAACAAGACTAACTATGAAGAAACTAGAGCAAAGTTTATTAATCAAATTCTAGGACCTAAAGGTAATCCTAAATTTGATTTGATCTTGGATTTGCATACTACCACTGCTAACATGGGATTAACCATAGTTTTAGTGAATAATCATCCCTTTAACCTCAAAATAGCTGCTTATTTAAGTTCAGTTGAGCCAGATGTTAAAGTTTATAGCTTGATTAATCTAAGAGAAGATAATGCTTTGATAAATTCTATTTGTGAATTAGGTTTTACTATTGAAGTAGGTCCCATCGCTCAAGGTACTCTCAAAGCAGATTTATTTCAGAAAACAGAAAGATTAGTTCAGGCAAGTTTAGATTTTATCGAAAACTTCAATGAAGGTAAATTGAATCTAATTAATAGAGATATTACAGTCTATAAACATCTCAAAATTGTGGATTATCCTAAGACTGAAGATGGAGAAATAACGGCAATGATTCATCCTGAGTTACAAGGGAGAGATTATCAACAATTAACTCCAGGTGAGCCAATTTTTTTAACCTTTAATGGTGAAACAATTTATTATGAGGAAGAAACTCCTACATGGCCAGTTTTTATTAATGAGGCGGCTTACTATGAAAAGGGGATTGCTATGTGTTTGACGAAAAAAGAGACAATGAAATTTTAAACTCAGAAGTCAGAAGTCAAAAGTCAGAAGTTATTTTCACGGGGATTTTGAGCAACCCTCCAAAAATATTTTGCTAATGCGGGATTTTAGACCCAATCAACGAAGTCAAAATTCAGAAGTCAAAAGTCAGAAGTTATTTTTCACGGGGATTTTGAGCAACCCTCCAAAAATATTTTGCTAATGCGGGATTATAAGGTATGAAAGTATTACTAATTAAATTAATTAAAGGCTACAAAATCTTCATTTCACCAATATTACCTCCATCCTGTCGTTTTCAACCCACTTGCTCAGAATATGCAATGGAAGCGATAGAAAGATTTGGGATTTTTAAAGGTAGTAGAATGGCAATTATGCGAATTTTACGTTGTCATCCTTTTCATCCTGGTGGTTATGACCCAGTTCCTCCAAGGAAGTGTGAGGAATGTGAGGAGTAGGGGAGTAGGGGAGTGGGGGAGTGGGGGAGTGGGGGAGTGAGGGTAGGACACGGAGACGCGGAGACGGGTCGATTTGTGGGGGAACAGGCAACGGTTTAGGCCATTTTATATGAAGAAATTTTCTTGAATTTCAGCAGAAAATGTCAGTATTTTGAGACAAATAAGAGCCATAAACTAGGAGATAAATTGAATATAAAAAGCTCAATAGCTTTATATATCCTGATTTTTAGCTTTATTCAGCAAGCCATAAATATTGAAGTAATTATAGAACAAACAGCCTCTTAGACATCTCCTGCACTCATAGGGAGTACGCAGTAGGTAGGGACTTTGTATTCAAAGTCCCTAGGTCTTATATCAAATCCATTTAATTCGGTATAAAAAAATGTTCCATCTTCAACCATTACCAAATATTTCTCGATTTTCCCCTCCTGGGAGGAGCGAGGGGTGGGTCCCCATTTCCCTACTCCCCTACTCCCCTACTCCCCTACTCCCCATCTAATTACACCGATGCTACCGGATTTGATATTAGGGGGAAAGAATTGATCAATAAGACTGCGATAATTGATTTGATTTTTTATTATTGGAGATGTCTATTGTATAACCAGATTCTATGTGCAATTAGCCAGATTTGATATGACTTCTTATCAGTCGGATAGTTGTTGAGGAGTTGAAATCTCCTTTCTGTTCTGAAATGCTCTGCAAACGAGGGAGTCTCACAAAAAGTCTACTGATCGCTGACCGCTGACTGCTTGTTTAACCAACCACTCCAAGGACTAACCTCAAGTACCCCCCTTGGTGTCATAACTACCCGGAATATTGCAAAAGACTGTCTCTGACTCTTAACTTCAGAATTAGCAGTATTTAACAACTTGGGTAAAGGTGTGTGTTGACTATAATATTGTGCGGGTTCATTCATCGGTTCTAAGCTAGTGATCGCTCCATCCCCATTAACTTTTACCTCAAACACTAAATCTTCATACCATATTGGAGTCTGTCGCCAACTTTGGTCAATTTGGTCATATAACTTTTGGTTTAACTCTTCTAACTCAGCTATATCAGTAATCTCTGAAACAGATATAATTTCTGTTTCCTCTTTCGCAATAGATTGGGGAGTTGTATTCTCTAAATCGTTACTACTAAAGTCAGATACAGACCACAATTTGATCGTTCCATCAGCACTCCCACTGGCAAGAGTTTGTCCATCAGGATTAAATTTTACTGACCAAACAGCTTTAGAATGATCTGTAAATGTTTCTAATAATTCTTCTGTATCTAGTTTCCACAGATGAATATTTTTGTCGTAACTACTACTAGCAAGAGTTTTGCTATCGGGACTAAAAGCAACAGACAAAACTGCTTTGTCGTGTCCTTCTAGAGTGCATTGTAGTTGACCAGTTTCCATCTGCCATAACTTAATTTTTCGGTCTTGACTACCGCTAGCAAGAGTTTTTCCATCAGGACTAAAAGCGATCGCCCAAATTGTGTTTTTATGTGCTGCCAGGGAGTGGAGTTGTTTACCTGTATTCAATTGCCAGGTTTTGATTTGACCATTTTTACCTCCACTAGCAAGCATCTCTCCATCCTTGCTCAAAACTAGAGATGTGACAGGAGCTGAATGTTGAAAACTACCCTCAACAGAACCAGTATTAAGATTCCAAATTTTAATTACACCATCATAACTACCACTAGCAAGGGTTTTTCCATCAGAACTTATAGCTATAGCTTTCACATCATCGGTATGACCTTCGAGAGTCTGGAGCGGACTTCCATTTGCAATATTCCAAAGTTTAATGCGGTTATCCCAACTACCACTGGCAAGAATTTTACCATCTGGACTGATAGCAAGAGATTCGATCGCATCTGCGTGAGCATTGATAGTATGGAGCAATTTACCATTGGTTAAATTCCAAATTTTAATTACACCATCATAACTACTACTGGCAAGAGTTTTTCCATCTGGACTCATAGCCACTGCGTACACCCATCCTTTATGTCCTGAAAGGGTTAGAGAGGGTAGAGTTTTTTGCTCGGATGGTCGGACAAAGTTTTTGGTCGATATTGATAGCGATCGCCAGGACCACAGTCCACCAATAGCTGCTAAAGTAGTTGCTGCTATTACTGTAGAATATTTTCGGCGGTTGGGTTGAGCTAGCATAAATTTTACTCCTACTATTGATGATTACTTGTTCAGGACTTACCCACGGACACTAAATCCAGTGAGGGCGCAATTGGGAGCTTGGCGGAACGCCAATGCCATTTGCTAACGTAGAGATCCGCTTTATATGTTGCGGAGCAAAACGCCGCTACAGATGGTGCTTTCAAGGTAAATTTGGGTAAGTCCTGTTGTTGAAAAAAATTAAAATTACTGTTTATCTTTATCTGTGGTGGGTTTAATACCAATTCCCATGGATTATTGCTATACTTGGGCAATACTTCAGTTGTCAACTGATAGGTACAAGCAAAATCACTTTGTATGCTAATTTCAGCTTGCGTTAATGTTAATTATTCTGATGTTTGCTTCCCCTCCACGGTCGGGGGAGGGGCGAGGGGTGGGTCCTCTGCTCAACAAAGTGTAGAAAAGTTTTTGAGAAATGGTATAATACCTTAGCGTCATATCAGTTATCAGTTGCTATAAGACACGGAGTGGGCGATCGTTGACTATCCATCAGCAATTTTCCCTTCTGCCTTAATTTGTACTCTTAGTTTTTGTCAGTTTTTTTCTCCGCTCTATCCATCTTCTGGCAATAAATAAAATAGTTATACCTGTTATTCCGAGCATTCCGAATGGGGTGAGGTAGCTCCAATGACCCCACATTTTGTCTATGACGTGCCAGACTAAAAGGAACATTGCTAGATAAGTCAGTTCATGTAATTTCTTCCAATTTTTTTTCATTCTTTTGATACTCCAATCATTGGAAGTAATTGTTAGTAGTGTGAAAATAATGAAAGTTACGACTCCTTGTATATAGATCCAATAAGTTTGGATATCAAAAAAATCAAAGTTTCTCTTGCTCACTAGCAACATTCCATGACCAAAAGCAAATAGAAAAGCAATTACACCTATTTGACGACGATACTTCAGCAATAATTTAGGAAATTCTGTTTTTTTTGTGCTCGGAAACACTATTCTCAAAATGCTTGGTAGTAGGGTAATTATATAGCATACTAATGCTAATAAACCTAAGTAGTTAGCAACTGGTGCTGTATCCACAATAGTTTCTCCTTTAGTTACTAAATTTGATTTAAGTGATATTTTTTTCTCGGTTATATAGCGCTACGCGCAAGGCAAAATTCAACAGGCAATAGGCAAGAGGGGAGAGAATACAAAAGGGTTTCAGCTTCTATTCATTTCCTCACTTTAATGGGTAGCATTGTAGACAGGACTTACAGCAGTTATTTTTTTCTAGTGACAATAATCTTAATATAATTTTTTAGAAATAATAACTATAGAATTACTAGGCTAAATGATTACATCAAATCTAGGATATATTACTGAGAAAAATATTGAAAATTAGATTTTTTGGGGTTGTACATTATGGGACAATATTGCCCAAAATTTGTTTAGACTTTGGCTAAAAAAACCTAATATTAATATAATTCTAGCAATTGATTAATTCAAAATCCTTTCGGTCGAGAATCTCTAATTATTTGTCACTGTACAAAGCCGATTTTTTTTATGCTAGTTATTAATTGCTCAATTCAATCAGAAAAAGCAACTATAGCAATTTCCAAGAGGTATTTCTGTACAAAGTTATTTTGTTGCACGGGAGTAGGGAGTAGGGAGTAGGGAGTAGGGAGTAGGGAGTAGAAAAGAAGAAAAACAACTGTACCTCAGTAACTTGATAAATGCTAGACTAACATTTTGAATAATTTGAAATTAATTACTCCCAATAAATAGATTCAAAATATCAAAGGTCTATTCCGGATAATTAATTACGATAAATTGCAGATATTAAGTAACCTTGAAAATTGAGCCATAATACTTAGACGTTAAATTGATATTGTCACTAATAAATGTGATGAAGCCTCATCGTATTTATTGGTAATTATCAAATGTATGGGATGAAATTATAGTTATAGCAGTCGCCACAATAGTTAGGATATTGAGTAATCATGATGATTCATAACATCAGCAAGATGTTCGTACTAATTGTCCAACACCAACCAGACCGTTGCTATATGTATTCAGAAGAATATTTCATACATTATTTACCTAAAATTATCGTATTTATTGGTAATTATCAAATGTATGGGATGAAATTATAGTTATAGCAGTCGCCACAATAGTTAGAATATCGGGTAATTATGATGATTCATAACACGAGCAAGATGCTCGTACTAATTGTCAAATACGAACCAGACCGTTGCTATATGTATTTAGAATAATATTTCATACATTATTTACCTAAAATTATCGGTATTTTCATTGCTGTTGTGGGTTAACCTTTGAATTTAAGAGTAATTATATAGAAGTAGAAATATTTGTCAGTACATACTTTTCATAGTCTGGTGAGAAACTGCAAACATTACTACTTTTGTACTACTATCAGACCGCTTTTGGGGTCTACTATTAATTTGTGCCATTTTCTAACTCCTAATAATTTTTAGCTTAGAGTTTTTCTTGTTGTCTAAGATGATATATTTCTGAGCTTTCAAGGGTTATGCAAGTTGTGAAACGGGCAGTAAATAATTTTAATGAAAGCTATATTTACACAGCATTGCTGATTCATCCGGAAAAATAATCTGGACTTTGTCATGTCCATCAATACCAAGCAACTATAGCTGTCCTAAATAGGTTTTGAACATCTAAATATCGAGGGTTACTTCTGTTAATATCTAGCTAATGTTCATATTCTAAGTAGAGCAGGCTAAAAAAAGACGTTGCATTTTTAATAAAAAAAACCCTAAAAGCACTGAATATAAACTTTTGAGCTAATTTACAACTTGATAAATAGCGCCCAAAATTTACCATGTTCTACTTATCTAGGATAACTATATATTGATCTATGTAGCAGTCGCACTGCTTTTGTTTTCCACTTGACTAAATTTATCTTTGGAGAATATTCTATAATCATCTAATTATATCAGCTTGTAAATATCGGATTAAACTAATCACTGAAGTGGTATGAGATGAGTTGGAAAATTCTTTCTTCTGGTGCAATAAAATCAATAATTTGGTTATTTAAAATGTATTGAGCATAAAGTTATTGTGTAAGCATTCAGCTATCAGCAGTCAGCTATCAGCAATTAGGGCGTGTCATCAATTAGCTCTAGGTGCCATGCAATGACTGAATTTCATGCCGTGAGTGCCTCGGCAGTCACAACCGCTCAAAACTTATCCGTGACAGGGGTCTGGGATTTAAATGATGACACGCCCTAGAATGAATAATTATTTCTAAGGTTTTGTCCTGAGACCCATGGCAGTAACTTTTTATTCTTTTTCAATTTAAAAGGTTGCTTTGACGCGGGCCTAAAATTAATAGCTGAAGTCCGCAGTTCCGACCTAGGAGGCTAGCTAATAGCTGACGGCTGTTTGCGCAGCATTCGGTAGGAAATGTTTACGTTATTGTATAGTATTTGAAGAAAAACTACTTATTGTTAAATAGGCTCTAGAATGACAAAAACTTTTATTCATGTAGGTTTGCCTAAGACAGCAACAACTTTTTTACAGGATAAAATTTTTCCTAAACTCAGTAATATAACCTTAATTAGTAGGCCATATACTCAACAAAGTAAGGCTTTTAATAAATTACAATATGCCGATGATTGTTATTATGACTCAGAAGAAATCAAAAAAGAAATAGGAAAAATAACGGCATCAAAAAGACTTATTTCTGACGAGATATTGTGTGGGACTCAATTTACTATTAATAGAAGTCTAATCGTTAGAAGACTCAAAGAAGTATTTCCTCAAGCAGAAATTATCCTTTTTCTCAGAGGTCAGCAATCTTTGCTTGTGTCTAGCTATAATCAAAAAGTAAAAATGGGTTATACAGGAAAGATTGAAGAATTTATTAGGTATTCTAAAAAAGAATATACCTACGATGACTATCAATATGATTTATCCATCAATAAATTTAGATGGAATAAAAATACTCGATATTACAATTATCTATCTCCTAATATCAATTTAATTGATTTATGTTATTACGAATTAATCAAACTTTATCAAGAAAACTTTCCTAAAGTTCATGTTTTTCTATACGAAAAGTTTCGCGAAAATTGCCAAGATGTGATTGCTCAGTTAGAAAATATCCTAGAAGAAAAATTGGAGGGTTTTGACAGCAACATTTTATCTGATAGAGTCAATGAAAAATTGGATACTAATAAACTTCACAGAACAAGAGCGATTAATAAGATTAAATCGATTGTTAAGACCAAAAATAAGTATCTTTTGAATGGAGGAGGACTACTGTACAGATTAATAGTTAATGATACTCAAAAACCACTTGGTTATGAGCGGGAATATATTCAGAGAATAACAAAATATTTTTATGTTGAAAACAATCAAAAAATTGTTAGGGAATATCCATAAATATCTATTCAAGATTATCCAGAAGAATATCAGTTAGAATCATAATTATCAATGAGTCAATACAAAAATATTTTGTGAAGAAAGGTTATTTAAAAAGCGTTTCCTGACGGAATGCTCCGCAAACAGATACCATTACATAAGCACAAACTTTTAGGCTGATAACTGTTAACGTAGTTTCTCCACAGGAGGCTAGCTAATAGCTGATAGCTAGTTAAGCTTGAGGCGCTTCTCATCATAATTAAGTTAATACTTATATTGACAATCTTTGAGGTATTTTGCCGACACATAACCTTCTATGGGAGTAATAATTCTTGTCCAATTTTCACCTTCACTACCATCAGTAACTCCAAGAGCAACTACTGTACCACTTTCCAAAGTACCAATTATTTCTCCATCTGGTTTTTCTCGAACATTTAGAGGTGAATCAGTTAGATTTCCTACTGTACAATAACCAACAGGAGTTTGAGCCAATTGATATTTGGGAATTGCTCTAATACTTGTTTCAGTAGTAATAGCTTGAGCAACTATTTTAAGTTCTAATAGACATAGAAAAGCACAAGCAGTAGTCGTTAGATATTTTTTCCAATTATTCATTTTTAAATTCCCACAATACTATTTCCAACTTCTTTATTATTTCAAATTTAACCAGAGGTCATTGCTATATAAAAGCCCCCTAAATCCCCCAAAATTGGGGGACTTTTAGATGCAAATTGACTCTTATTCCCCCCAGAATTGGGGGACTTTAAAGCCCCCTAAATCCCCCAAAATTGGGGGACTTTTAGATGCAAATTGACTCTTATTCCCCCCAGAATTGGGGGGCTAGGGGGGCAAAATTCAGTATTAAACAACTTTTCAGATATCCTCATTAAAGCCCCTTAAATCCCCCAAAATTGGCGGACTTTTACCAGCTAATGGATTCTTGTTCCCCCCAGAATTGGGGGGCTAGGGGGGCAAAATAATTATCAATTATCAACAAACCTAGAATAATTAAAAGCATCTAATAACAGATCGGATTTATTATCCCAAATCAAATCAGCTATTAACATTGCTGTTACAGGTGTTAATAAAATTCCATTCCGATAATGCCCAGTAGCAATGGTCAAATTATCATAATTACTTGTTCCTAATATTGGCATTTCATCAGGAGTATCAGGACGAAAACCCCACCAAAATTCTAATATTTTGTAATCTTTTAAAATTGGATATAACCGAATTGCATTTCCAAGTAGTATTGAAATTCCTGCTGCTGTATTTCCCTCTGTAAATCCAACTTTTTCATTTGTTGCACCGATAACTATTCTTCCATCTTGGCGCGGCACAATATAACTTTCTGTACCAAATAAAACTTGCTGTAAAGGTAGATTTTCTCTAGCTATATCTGAAGGAATTTTTAACGACAACATTTGCCCCTTTCTCGGAAATACAGGAATTGGTAATAACTCCTGAGACCATGCACCTGTCGCTAATACATAATGTTCTGCTTGTAACTCACCTATTGATGTTTTGATGCTTTGAATTTTACCTTTTTGACGAATTATTTCTATCACAACTCCTTCAATAATATCTATTTTTAATTCTTTAGCTGCTGCAATAGTTGAATTGTACAAATAACGATTATCTACTTGCCCATCTTCAGGGTAAGACCAACCACCAATTACCTCTAGACTTAATCCTGGTTGATATTGATGAATTTCTGCTTGATTTAACCATTGATAATTTAGGTGTTGTAAACTATAACTTTCTCTGTCTTTTTCTGCATAAACTGGGGCTAAAATTCCACAAGGCCAATAGCCAGTTTCTATACCACTAATTGATTCTATTTTGTTTATCCATTCTGGATATAATGCCCTACTTTTTAAACATAAATCTAACATTTCACCAGGGGGAATAGCTTCTGCTTGAGGAGCTAACATTCCAGCAGCAGCATTTGTCGCTGTTTGCTGAAAATCACGGCTAATAACTGTTACTTTAGCTCCTCGTAATGTTAGTTCTATTGCTATTGATAGACCAATAATGCCGCCACCAATTATTAGGATATTGCTTGATTGATTCATTTTCTAAATAAGGAGTAGTGAAGAAGGATGCTATAAGATTTTTTTATATGGATTTATGGATGATTATTGGCAACACTTTTTGAGTTTTATACTTTGGTTTTATTCAAAGACATAACAGTCGCCACTATAGTTAGGAAATCGGATAATTATGATGATTTATCAAAATAATATGGGTCTAAAACCCCGCCTTTTAAGGCCAAATATTTTTGGAGAGTTGCTCAAATCCCCGTTACAAAAATCACTTCTGTACAGGCGTTAACGATAGTTATGCGCAAGCTTTCGGCCGTTTGCTGACTCATAGCTGATGAATGGCACCCCTACTGACTTCTGACTTCCTTAAGACGCGAGCAAGATGCTCTAATTATCAAACATCAACCTGGCGGTTGCTATAAATAATATTTTTTCTATGTTTTTATTCTCTGAGAATAATCCCAAATCATTTGTAAAAAACCAAAAAATAGCTCAAAAGTATGAAACTTTTATCCCTAGTCTGTCCGTTTTTGGCAGATATTTTTAGTAATTTTTTTCAAGCTTTATTCTATCTTTCAGGAGTCCAAACAATTTCGGAACCTTGCCCCCAGAAACCATTATATTTAGTTACTTTGATATCTCCTAAAACTTGTACTTGACAAGATAAACGTTTAGAAGAATTAGGGGAATGAGGAGGTACAGAAAGTCTGGCTTTTTCTCGCCATTGAAGTGGAGAAACTTCTCCTTCTATTTCCACTGCACAAGTGCCACAAGTACCAATACTACGACAGTTAATAATTGAAGCATTGCCGTTATAGACATCAACACCATTTTTCAGTAAAACCTGACGCAGATTTGCACCATACTCGCAAGTTATAGTTTTACCTTGAGCCTGAATCTTAACCATAACAAATTATTTCATAATCTTGACCTATATAGTTATCTATGTTAGCAGTTAAAAGTTAAAAGATAAAGTTAAAAATTAGTGAAAAAGTAGGATTAATTATAAAGTTTAAATTAAGTTGAATAATTCTCTGAATTTCTAACATCCCTACTAATAATGAAAAAACTCTGGATTTACGATACAACCCTACGCGATGGTGCCCAACGAGAAGGACTATCCTTATCCCTAGAAGACAAACTACGCATCGCCCACCAACTCGATAGCTTAGGGGTTCCTTTTATTGAAGGAGGTTGGCCAGGTGCAAATCCTAAAGACGTACAATTTTTCTGGCAACTAAAAGAACAACCCCTCACTCAAGCAGAAGTAGTAGCATTTTGTTCCACTCGCCGCCCCGGAAAACAGGCAGCGTCTGATACCACTCTGCAACCTATTTTATCTGCTGGTACGCGGTGGGTGACAATTTTTGGCAAATCTTGGGACTTGCACGTTGTTGAGGGGTTGAAAACTACTCTGGAAGAGAATTTGGCAATGATTGCAGATACCATTTCCTATCTCCGCAGTCAAGGTCGTCAGGTTATCTATGATGCGGAACATTGGTTTGATGGTTACAAAAATAATCCCGATTATGCTTTGCAAACTTTAGCTGCTGCAACTAATGCTGGTGCGGAATGGTTAGTTCTCTGTGATACCAATGGCGGTACTCTTCCCCACGAAGTTACTCAGATAGTAGTAGATGTTTCCCAAGCGTTGCCCACTGCAAAATTAGGCATTCACACTCATAATGATTCGGGTACTGCTGTTGCTAATGCTTTGTCTGCTGTCCGAGAAGGAGCGGAGATGGTACAAGGAACTATCAACGGTTATGGGGAACGTTGCGGTAATGCGAACCTTTGTACTTTGATTCCTAATTTACAAATTAAGTTGGGTTATGATTGCATTCAAGCACAACAACTGGAAAAACTGACTCAAACCAGTCGCTTTATTAGTGAAATTGTTAATCTTGCTCCTGATGACCACGCGCCGTTTGTGGGTTTGTCTGCTTTTGCTCATAAGGGTGGTATTCATGTGTCGGCAGTGGAGCGCAACCCTCTGACTTATGAACATATTCAACCGCAACAGATAGGTAATAGTCGTCGCATTGTGATTTCTGACCAAGCGGGTTTAAGTAATGTGTTAGCAAAGGCAAAAAGTTTTGGTATCGAGCTAGACCGCCAAAACCCTGCTTGTCGGCAAATTCTGGATAAATTAAAGGAGTTAGAAAATGAGGGATATCAGTTTGAGGGAGCAGAAGCTAGTTTTGAGTTATTGATGCGAAAAGCTTTGAAGCAAAGACAGCATTTCTTTGAAATTAAGGGTTTTCAGGTACACTTGGATAAGGATGGTGAAGAATTTAGTAATTCTCTGGCGACGGTGAAGGTTACTGTTAATGGTCAGGATATTTTGGAAGCTGCTGAAGGAAATGGTCCGGTTTCTGCTTTGGATGCTGCTTTGCGGAAAGCTTTAGAAAATTTTTATCCAGCGATCGCTAATTTTTATTTGACTGATTATAAAGTGAGAATTTTGGATGGTAGAGCTGGTACTTCTGCTAAAACTAGGGTATTAATTGAGTCTAGTAATGGTCAGCAACGGTGGACGACTTTAGGGGTTTCTTTTAATATTTTGGATGCTTCTTATCAGGCGGTTGTTGAAAGTTTAGAGTATGGTTTGATGGCGGAAGACAGAAGAAGGCAGAAGGCAGAAGGCAGAAGGGAATCTTACGTTGTCTGAGTCTTACAGCACTTTTGAGGATAGTCAGGTGCAGTTGTAATATTATGTCCGGTTGAATACTTACACTTTGGAGTCAGGAAGGCAGAAGGCATCCCCCCTAACCCCCCTTTGAAAGGGGGGAGTTAGAAGGGAGAAAGTTTTTTTATAACTGATAATTCCGCTTCAGACGAAGCACTAGAGCAAATTGTGGTCAAAGGTGAACACTGCCAACTCTTAATTGTGTTTCCATTAATTCCGCTTCAAAGGAAGCACTAGAGTTAATAGCTCTTCATTTTGAAGGGCTACCAATTTTGTTTCCATTAATTCCGCTTCAAAGGAAGCACTAGAGTTTCTTTGGCCACCATCGCTTGGGATAAAAACACAGGGGAGATTGTTTCCATTAATTCCGCTTCAAAGGAAGCACTAGAGATAGTTATCATACAAAAGGAAGGCGAGGGCTTTCCTATGGATGTTTCCATTAATTCCGCTTCAAAGGAAGCACTAGAGTCCCTCCTAGAGGGAGAGCGGATAGAAACCCGAGAAATCGTTTCCATTAATTCCGCTTCAAAGGAAGCACTAGAGCATTTGCCTTGCCAGTGGAATAAATTAACATTCAACAATGTTTCCATTAATTCCGCTTCAAAGGAAGCACTAGAGAGTTCGGTTTTGGAACCACGACAGAACAAAGCTTTCAGACCCCCAAATCGACGCGCCCCTTTGATAAAAAAATCAACAAAGCAATTTTTGCCAAAATGACGACCCTCAAACCCTCTCCTAGCATGGCATCGACGCGGGTCAACGAAAAGTTCAGGGTTTCAGCGATTCTGGGAGGCGCGTCGATGGGGTACCATGCAAAGATGAAAAACAACCTCTTAACCACTCCTAAAATACTAGAAAAGATTAAAAAGTTACTGCTATTCATTTGTAAAGGTTCTTTATACCAATCCCCTTACTTTTTATACTAACCTTAAGTATACAAATTGTCAACCCCTTTTTGGAAGTCAGAAGTCAGAAGCAAGAACTCAGAAGTCAGAAGTTTTTTTAGTTATTAGTTATCAGTACTAACCACCTTTTTCAACTTACCGAATAATTAAGGTAAAAATCCTCTCCTTTAAACAAGAAGCAAGAAAAGATTTTCCTTTGAGTCAATCCTATCTGTTTTCAAGGAGAGGTAATTGATAATTAATAATTAATAATTAATAATTAATAATTAACAATTATCAATTATTGAAAGCGCGTGTTCCTGTAGAACCTCCAAAGGCACAACTTCTAAAGCTTTTTGATGAGTTGCTGACAAAACTACTGGTGGTGCAACTCCAGAATCTAGAGCTTCTTTCCAACGAGACGCACACAAACACCAGCGATCGCCCGGTTTTAAACCAGGAAAAGAATATTCTGGTCTAGGTGTACTCAAATCATTACCACGACGTTTGGTAAATTCCAAAAATTCTGCTGTCACTGCTGCACAAATAACGTGGGAACCAAAATCTGATGGTCCAGTCTGACAAAACCCATCCCGATAAAATCCAGTCATGGGAGAAGTACAGCAAACTTCTAGCTTTTCACCTAATACATTTAGTGATTCCATCATTTTAAAATAGTTCCGTTCAATGCTGAAAATTATTTGGGGTTATAAGACACCGAGAGGCGTATCGAAGACTATCCATAAGCAATTTTCCCTTCTTCTCCCCCCTTTCAAAGGGGGGTTGGGGGGGATACTTTCAAAGGGAAGTTGGGGGGATGCCTTCTGTTTTTTTCAATTACTTGCTACTTGACTTTCAACTTTCTCCATAATTTTTGCTCCTATAGCCTCTGGAACACGGGTATACTCAAGAGTATTGTTCAAATTTTGACCTTCCTTCAAAACCCAATTGACCATTTTCTTAACTGCAGTTGCTTGAGCTGAAGTCTCATAATTTGCCTTAATTAATAGCCAAGTAACTCCAACTATGGGGTATCCATCATCAGGGTTAGCTTCGTTAGCAGGAGTAAAGTCTTGATAAAATCTTAGTCCGGATAATGCAATATTCGCCTCTTCCAGAGTAGGTTCGACAAACCGACCCTGTAGGTTTTCCAGCATTGCTGTTGACAAGTTGTTTTGACGAGCAAAAGTATCCTGTACATAGCCGATCGCTCCTTCAGTTTCTTTCACTAAAGCAGCTACTCCATCATTTTTGTCACCTTCCAGGGGATTTTTTGGCCAATCAGGTTTTCTGGATGCACCCACTTCTCGACTAAAAGTTGGACTGGCAGCACTCAAATGCCTGGAGAAAATGAAAGTTGTACCACTACCATCAGCTCTTACCACAGTTTGAATAGGTAAGTCAGGTAGGTCAACTCCTGGGTTGTCCTGAGCAATTCGGCGATCGTTCCATTTAGTGATTTTACCTGCAAAGATATCTGGCAATACTGACTGAGATAGTTTGAGTTCGCTTACTCCGGGCAAATTATAAACTACTGCTACAGCACCTCCTGCGGTAGGTACCATAACTACTCCTTTTGGCATTTGCTCTATTTCTGCTGCAACTGGTGGCGCATCTGTACCTGCAAAGTCAACTGTATCTGCAATAAAACTCTCAATACCTTTGCCACTACCCACGGAATTGTAATTTACTGTAATTCCTGTATCTTCTTTTAGTTGTTGAAAGTAACGCTCATACAAAGGAGCGGGGAATGATGCTCCGGCACCTTCAATAGTTTGGGCGATCGCTTCACCAACAGTGGCAAGTGAAAGAGTAACTGCTGCAACTGTGGCTGTTAGAGCATTTTGCCAAATAGTTTTTAATAAAACCATATATGAGCCTCCGGAAAAATCTAATTTTTTATTAAGTTTCTAGTTTATTAATATCTCTAGATAATAACGAGGATAGCAGTTTGAATACAACACACTTTATTTATCTTACTAAATCTTTATATTACTATATATTAATATTTTTATAGAGACACTATAGACGATAATTTAATTAGATAATCTTCTCAAGATTTTGCCAAAAATTTAATCTATTGTTAACTTTAACGTAAGCATTCAGCGGTCAACTATCAGCTATCAGCTTTATTATTTTTAGTGGACAATTTAAGTTCGTTATTCTTGTGCTTCTAGGGTCTGGTAACAGGGAACAGAGAAGAAGAAAAAAACGTATCATATAAAAATAATAGTTGCTATATTCTATTCTTTTAAGGAACATATCAATTCTCATAACTAATTCCTGATTGCTATATTATATATTTAGTGTTTCTCAAGTTAGTGAGATACAGTTGTTTTTATTTTTTTCTATCCCCTGTTTCTCGAATTACTACTCCCTACTCCCTAAAAAAAACTAATTTTGTACCTCACCAATATGATGATTGCTATAATTATTAATTATTAATTGTTAATTGTTAATTATTAAATACTCCCTACTCCCTAAAATATGAACAGTCAATATATATTTATGTTGGTTGGGTTTCTATTAGCATCATATTCGATTGTAGCTAACGATGCGATGCAAACCCTTGGCACATTTTTAAGTTCTAATTCTCAGCGTCCTTGGTGGGTATTATGGCTGTTTGTTTGCTCCGTTTTGTTAGGAGTTTTTTTCTATGGCTGGATTACTAATGATGGAGATGTAGCTTATGGGCGTTTGGCAGAATTTCCTTTTCCTGAAAATTTTAGTTGGATTTATATAGTTCCTCCTTTCGTACTTCTATTTTTAACAAATTGGGGAATTCCTGTTAGCACCACTTTTCTAATTCTCACAGTTTTTGCCCCTAGTAATCTTACCAGTATGTTGACTAAATCATTTTGTGGCTATGGGTTAGCTTTTGTCACAGCTATACTTATTTATAAATTCATTACTAAAGCTTTAGAAGAGAATTTTCTCAGTACAACAGACGAAGAACCACCCATTCATTGGGTGATTTTGCAGTGGTCATCAACAGCATTTTTGTGGAGCCAATGGTTAATTCAAGACTTGGCAAATATCTTTGCATACTTGCCACGAAATCTTGATGCTTCAATGCTATTTTTTTCCATGTTTGTGATGTTAATTTTACACGCAATTATCTTTTACAGAAATGGTGGTGCAATTCAACATATAGTTACCAGTAAAACTAATACTCAAGATATTCGTTCGGCAACAATTGTAGATTTTATTTATGGATTAATCTTATTATTATTTAAGGAATTGAGCAAAATGCCGATGAGTACAACTTGGGTATTTATAGGTCTTTTAGCAGGAAGAGAAATAGCAATAGCTCACAATTTCCAAAACCGTGAAATGAAAGATGTAGGTAAGATTATTTTTAGTGACGCTTTCAAAGCTTTTGTTGGTTTAGCGGTTAGTATTGTTATTGCCTTTGGACTTCCTTTTCTAGAAAAAATGATGAGTAATTAGGGTTTGCTGAATAAAGCTTTTTGGTAGTGTTAGGAGACAGGAGAAATGAGAAATGAGAATGAGCGAGGAGGTAGGAGCTAAGTTTTGTTCCTCAATTTTTCTGTCCGAAGGTTTGCCTTTTATACTAACATGCATGAGGGTTTTAGACTAAAATAAGCGCACCCCTTGGGAATTAAATAAGGCTCAAACCTTTACCGAATAATTAAGGTTTAAAGCCTCTCCTTTAAAGGAGAAAAAAGAAAAAATTATCCTTTTAGTCAATCCTCTTCTTTTCAAGGAGAGGTAATTATTCATTATTCATTATTCATTATTCATTGTTGAACTATCAATGCTTTTAGATTTAATCAGCAAGCACTAATTAAGTTATGGCTATGGCAGGGAATAGGGAACAAGGAACAGGGAATAGGAAATAGGGAATAGCGGTTCGACCCCGCAGGTTGTGGCAATAAGTCGGAACGAAGCGCCACCAGGTCGCACTTGAGTCGGAAGTTTCGCTAGCAAAATAATCTCAGATTTCCTGCGCAAAATTTTGATAACCTATCCAAATGTGAAATCATCAGCGTAACACACCGAAAATTCAAATCTAGATGGTGCGTTAATTAAATATAACTCACCCTACTGGACTGACACTTAATAAAATCTTAATTTTGACTTTTGACTTTTGACTTATAACTTCCGTGAAACGGTATTGCTACTGACTACTTCACTAGGGTTATAGTAAACTGGCAGTTTATTGTAATTAAGTTTCAGGAATGCCCCAACTATCTAGTGTTGAGCATTAAACTAATACATTAAACCAAAAATGGCCGTGAGGAGTTGAATAATATGAATAGACCTGAAGATAAAGATGCCTTATGTATACTAAAAGAAACAAGTCGTACTTTTTATATTCCTATTAGTGAATTACCATCTGGGCTAAAAGAGGCAGTTACATCGGCCTATCTTTGTATGCGTGCCATTGATGAAATTGAGGATCATCCAGATTTAGATAGCTTTACAAAGGCAAAATTGTTGCGAAAGATTAGTTTACTTTTACAGGAAGGAGTTGACCATTCAAGTTTCCAAAATTTTTCAGCCAAGTTAGACTTTAATATTACTCACCTACCAGAAGTAACTCAAAGAGTAGGAGAATGGGCAATATTGGCTTCAGAGACAATAGCGCCCAGGATTTGGGATGTAACTGCAGCAATGGCAGACCGGATGGCTTATTGGGCTGAAAATAATTGGGCAATTCACACAGAATCAGATTTAGACCGCTATACTTTTAGTGTGGCTGGTGCAGTGGGACTATTACTTTCCGATTTATGGAGTTGGTACGATAATACTAAGACTAATCGTACTGAAGCAATTGGGTTTGGGCGAGGTCTACAGGCGGTGAATATTCTCCGCAACCATACAGAAGATTTAGTCAGGGGCGTAGATTTTTTTCCTGATAATTGGACTGCCGAAGATATGCAAACTTATGCCCAACGTAATCTTTTATTAGCTGACTCTTATACTAACTCTCTTCCTCCAGGACCTGCTCGAAATTTTTGCCAAATTCCTCTGACTCTTGCTCATGCTACTCTGGATATTTTAACTATGGGGCAAGAAAAGTTGAGTCGTTCGGAAGTGATGGAATTAATTTCACGCTGCAATAGTTCTGCATAGCAGAAGGCAGAAGGAAGAAGGAGGAAGAAGAAAAAGGCGTTGCTGAATTGAAGTATGAATGTGCGATTTTTTGGTTCTCGCCTTCGCCCCCGCGCATCCCCCGTTCAACAAAAAGCGCAGCATCCTTTGGCTTCCCATCGTTCAAAAGCGAAGCATCCTCTGGCTTCCCCATCGTTCAAAAGCGAAGCATCCTCTGGCTTCCCCATCGTTCAAAAGCGAAGCATCCTCTGGCTTCCCCCTTCCCAAGGGGGACGGGAGAGGGATTTCCAAGGGGGACGGGAGAGGGATTTCCAAGGGGGACGGGAGAGGGATTTCCAAGGGGGACGGGAGAGGGATTTCCAAGGGGGACGGGAGGGGGATTTCCAAGGGGGACGGGAGGGGGATTAATAAAGGGGAACTTTTAGAGTTTTATTCCCCCCAAATTTGGCTTGCTCGGGGGGCTTGCATCATACACAGAATCAGCAACGCCAAGAAAAAATATTGCGTTGTCTAATTTTTAAGCTTTCGATCTGTCCTAACCTTTCCTTCGACTGCTATACAGTAGATTAAGTGAAGTTCCATGGAACATCCCTAGAGGTTAACAAGCTATCAGCGCTTCCCTGCGGGATGCTACGCAAACAGCTAAAATCGTCGGGTTCGATGTCCTACCCCCATCATACACCTTGAGAGCTGACCGCTGAGGTGCTAAGATACTGACTGCTATTTTAAGATTTGCTATAAGCAAATTCTGGAAGTTGTTCTTTAGCAGCTCCAGCAGATGTAACTTTTACCTCTCCATTTTCATCTAAATCTACATAAACATTTTCACCATTCTGAATTTGACCAGCTAATAATGCTTCTGCCAAAGCATCCTCTAACAAATGCATAATTGCACGACGCAGGGGTCTGGCACCATAACTAGGGTCAAATCCATCCTTAATTAAGCGCTCCTTAAAACTGTCACTGAGTGTTAGAGTCATATTTCGTTCGCCCAAACGACTGAATACTTCCCGCAGCATAATTTCTGCAATTTCTTTAACCTCATCCTTATTCAACTGACGGAAGACAATAATTTCATCCAGTCGGTTGAGAAATTCTGGGCGGAAATACTGCTTGAGTTCCTCATTGACTAAATTGCGGATACGGTTATATTGAGCTTCTTCTTTATCCTCAGCAAACTCAAAACCTAAACCACCGCCACCTTTTTCAATGACCTTGGAACCAATATTAGAAGTCATAATGATTAAGGTATTTTTGAAGCTGACTACCCGTCCTTTAGCATCAGTGAGACGACCATCCTCCAAGACTTGCAACAAGAGATTAAATACATCTGGATGAGCTTTTTCAATCTCATCAAATAGTACCACGGTATAAGGGCGACGACGAACTGCTTCAGTAAGTTGTCCACCTTCATCATAACCAACAAATCCTGGAGGTGAACCAATTAGTTTAGAAACTGTATGACGTTCCATGTATTCTGACATATCTAGTCGAATCATGGCTTCCTCAGAACCGAAGAAATAAGCAGCTAATGCTTTTGTCAGTTCGGTCTTACCAACACCAGTTGGACCGGAGAAGATGAAACTAGCAATGGGTCGGTTGGGGTTCTTCAGACCAACACGAGCACGACGCAAGGCACGAGATACTGCTTTAACTGCATCTTCTTGACCAATGAGACGTTGGTGCAGAGTGTCTTCCATGTGTAGCAGTTTCTCAGATTCAGATTCTGTCAACTTACTTACAGGTACTCCCGTCCAAGATGCAACAATATGAGCAATATCATCTTCTGTCACCACAGGAGTAACCTTGGTTTTTTCTTCTTGTCTATCGGTATCGCTCTGTTCAATCTGTGCTTGAATTTCCAGTTCGCGATCGCGCAATTGACTAGCTTGCTCAAAATCTTGTGCGCGAATAGCTTCTTCTTTATCTTTTGTCACTTGTGAGATTTCTCGCCTCATATCCTTCAACTCTGGTGAAAGCATAGAGTTTTTGACCCTAACACGAGATCCTGCTTCGTCTATCAAATCAATTGCTTTATCTGGTAAGAAGCGATCACTAATATATTGGTCTGATAATTTAGCTGCTGCGGTCAAAGCTTCATCAGAAATAATTAACTTGTGGTGTTGTTCGTAAGCAGAGCGTACACCATACAGAATTTCAATTGTTTCCTCCACACTAGGTTCGCCCACTTTCACAGGTTGGAAACGACGTTCGAGAGCAGCATCCCGTTCAATATGCTTGCGATATTCATCCAGAGTAGTCGCCCCAATACACTGTACTTCACCTCTGGCCAAAGCTGGTTTGAGAATATTAGCAGCATCCATACTACCTTCTATGGCACCAGCACCCACAACGGTATGAATTTCATCAATTACCAGGATAATATTGCCATTAGAGCGGACTTCATCCATAATCTTTTTCAGTCGTTCCTCAAATTCTCCTCGGAACCTAGTACCAGCAATTAAGGAACCGATATTCAGACTTACCACCTGTTTATTTTGCAGAAGATCCGGAACATCTTGGTTAACGATACGTTGAGCTAATCCCTCAGCGATCGCTGTTTTTCCGACCCCTGGTTCGCCAAGAAGGACAGGATTATTTTTTGTTCTCCGGCCCAAGATTTGAATCATCCGTTCAATTTCTTTTTCCCGGCCAACAACTGGGTCGATTTTACCCTCTGCTGCTAATTTTGTCAGGTCTGTACCAAATTCCTCTAGAGTTACAGCTTTCTTATTCCCAGAATTAGAGCTTCCAGGAGAAACTGCAGCAACTTCTCCAAGGGAGCGAATTATCTGAGTCCGAATTTTGCTTCTATCAACTCCCAAATTGTCCAATACTTTAGCAGCGACTCCTTCAGAATCTTGCAACAATGCCAGTAGCAAATGTTCTGTACCGATATAGTTATGGTCTAGTTTTCTTGCTTCTTCCAAGGATACTTCCAACATCCGTTTTACCCTAGGAGTAAAAGGAATTTCTGCAGGAGTAAACCCAGACCCACGGCCAATTATTTGTTCGACTTCGTTCCGAGCATCTTTGAGATTTACATCATATTCTTTGAGAACTTTAGCCGCAATACCTGTACCTTCACTAATCAAACCCAGGAGGATTTGCTCTGTACCCACAAAGTTATGTCCAAGGCGACGGGCTTCTTCCTGGGCCAACATAATCACTTTGATTGATTGCTCTGTAAAACGTTCAAACATGGTTACTTTTCCTTACTTATGATAGTTACAGGGGATATGTCCCTCCTGTAGTTTAATGGTTATAGCAGGGAACAGGGAACAGGGAACGGGGAACAGTAGGAAAAACAGTTCCTTGGGTAAGGTTCATGATTAGAATAAGTCCTAAACAACTCCTTCCTTGCTATACCTAGTTTTAAACCACGATTAGGCCATAAATAGAAACTAATGTAAATTTTTGTTTACTGTAACTAATTTAGCGTCGTAAAAGTAGAAGTGCCTAGTGAGGAGAGCCGTAACCGAAAATTAAGTGAGGATGAAGAGGCCAAATAGCTAGTCTTTTTTTATTAATAGTAGCATTTAGGAAATAAAGTTGACATACATTGACATAGTCTTGGGCATTCAGGTATGAAGATTCTCCTGAAATCAGAATTCTTGGTTCACAGAAAAATTATATCCTTTGAGATTTCTTATAATATTATCCTTTTCTCAAACCATTATAGGAACATTCCATGGAACATCTCTACATTAAATAGCTAATTCGGCTAATAATAATTAGATAACTGAAGATATTTAAACTAACTTGGCTACAAAATATTTTGATAAATTATTAATATTATTTGTAGTCAAGTTACTAAAAGGAAATATCCTAGCACTTTTTTCCCCTTGTAGAGCCACAGCTCGCGGCGCAGCCAAGGGGAGGCGGAATTAGCTGAATTATTTAATTAATACTTATTAATTTTTTGGCGTTGCTGATTCTAGGTATGATTTTGCCCCCCCTAGCCCCCCAATTTTGGGGGGAATAAAACTCTAAAAGTCCCCCAATTTTGGGGGATTTAGGGGGCTTGACCAGAAGCAAACAATCGCGCATTCATACTTCAATTCAGCAACGCCAATTTTTAATTTTTCGGTAAATTTTTCATTAATCTCGTAATTATTAAAAATTGTTAATTCATTTTACAAATATACAAATAATAGTTGCCAGCATTATTGTGAGATTTGTTAAAATATAATCCTGGCGATCGCTGAGTTTTTAGTATTAACAGGACTTACGCAAAGGCACTATTTATAGAGTGTAAATTCTATTGGACAATAGTTTTAAGGGCTATATATAGCGTATCTGCGTAAGTCCTAATTAATTTTAACTAAGTAAAACTAAGTAAGTAGAAAATTAAAGAAATGAATTATTCAAGCTTACAACCTAATATTTATAGTTTTCAAAAGGACGTAATTAATTTTCTTTCTGAGATAAGTGACGTATTTCAAAATGTAGAGTTAATTGCTACTTCAGAAAAGCTATCAAAAGAAGATCGGGAGCCAATATTAGATTTTCTGAAGCAGTCAAAATTAGACATTGACAATGCAAAGAAAAATGTTGAGCATCTAAAACTTCGGATGACAATTGTAGCTCCCATGAAAGCTGGAAAATCTAGCATTGTTAATGCAATTGTGGGTGAGGAAATAATCCCTAGTCGTAATGCAGCAATGACAACAGTACCGACAGAAATTATTTTAGACTCAAGTTTAGATCGACCTGAACTATTTGTTTCAGATGAAATTAAGATAATTTTTGCACAAGCAGTTTCAGCGATTCAAAATAAGATCAAAGAAATAGGTAGTGTAGAAAAAGCTAAGGCAATAATATATAAGTACCCTCATTTGCATAAAGTGCTAGAGAGGATTGAAAAAAGAAATTTTTCAGAAGGTAATCTTTTTGCAGGCAATAAAATAACTGAACAAAAATTTATTAGAACCAAATTATTAGAGCTAAATGATATAATTCGCCTTTGTAATTTGTTGTCTGTGCAATTAAATCCCCTACAGATCCTTTCTACCATTCCTTGTATAAACACACCTTTTTTCCAAGCACAAAAGTTGAAACAGAGGGAACATTTAGGCGAGCTTGTTATTATTGATACTCCTGGTCCTAATGAAGCAGGTGATAACTCTCCTCTTTTAGGAGTTGTACGGGAGCAATTAAAAAGAAGTTCTATTATATTGGTTGTCTTAGATTTTACTCAACTCGAAAATGAAGCAGCAGAAAATGTCAAGGAGGAAGTTCAAAGTATTATTGACATTCAAGGTAATCAAGACAGCTTGTATATTTTAGTGAATAAAGTCGATCAACGTAGAAGAGGCGATATGTCTCCAGAAGATATACAAAATTTTGTTGTCTCAGAGTTTGGAATAGATTCATCTAGAGCTAAAGATACTGTATTTGAGATATCAGCAAGGCGTGCATTTTCTGCTGCATCTTTTTTCAAGATTATCAATGACAATAGTTTTTCTTTAGAAGAGTTAAAAAAGCAAAATACTGTCAGATTATTAGCCGAAGAAAGTTTTGGTATTGACTGGGAGGAAGAATTAGAAAGTGCTGATCTAGAACTTTTAAAACAGAAAGCCAATAGAATTTGGGGAAAATCAAAATTTGGTGCTTTTATTGATAATGCCATTAATGCATTAATGACAAAAGCTGCACCTTTAGCTATCGAAAAAGAATTGAATCATATTTATGGTATTTTAGTTAAAATAAAAGATGAATCAAATCTTCGCAAAAGAGCTATTTCAGAAGATACTCAAAAGCTACAAACTGAGATTCAGCGATTAAAAGAAGATATAGAGAATGTAGAAAAAGTAAAAGAGGAATTGACAACTGTTAAAGATGTAAAAGATGAGATTAATAAATATCTTGATTATATACTCCCAATGATACATGAAGACATTAAATTAACTATTAAAGAAAAGTTTATTCAAAAAGATTATGATCGTGGTTATTTTCTTCAACAACTAGACCGTAAGGCAAGAGAAATATTTTCTAAAAATATATTACCAATGCCAGACAATATTTCAAATCCCTTATCTCACAAATCAAAAGGAGTTGTAGGATTTTATTCAAAGGACAAGGCTGATAAGTTTGTACAAGGAGCTGTTGATTACTGTAGAAATTTAATAGAAAATGAAGTTACAAAATTTAGAGAATTATTTGAGGAAAAAGTTCAGTCATCCTACACCAAATTACAAGATAGTTTAGAGACAAAAACAAACCCTATAGTTGAAAGTGCTACAAATCGATTAGGGCAAGATTTTAATCTAAAATTAGAGCCTTTTTCATTTCCAGAATTTCGCACAGAAGCTTCTGGAGAAATCGAAATTAAAACTAATAGTAAAGTCCAAATAAGAGAATACACAACAACCGAAAAACGCAGACGTTGGTTTACCTTTTGGTTAGTCCCAATGGGTACACAAGTAGCAGCAAAACAATCTAAAAACTATTATGAGGTTGTACTTCAAGATTTAGTTAAACAAGTCAATCAATCACTTAATCAAAATATTAACAATATACAGGAAAATACGCGCAATTATCTTGATAAAGATATACAAAAGGAAATTGATAGTTATTTTGATTCCCTAAACGAATATCTTTCAGGATATAGAAAAAGTTTTGAAAATGCACAGTCCGATCAAGCTCTATCTATTGATGAACGGGAAGAACTCAAAGAAAAGTTGGATTCTATAGTTGAAAATTCAACTAAGCAAATACGCAAGTGTGAGAATTATCTGGATAGAGTTCAGAAAATATTGCCGCCCAAATCTTTTTAAAAGAGAGAATTTAATACTTCTGAAACTTAAGAATATAACTGGGTAGTTATGGATAGATTTAATCTAAAATTTTAGAAATTTAGGAGTCATCAAATGGAATCCTTCGAGAGATTACAACGTAGAGTTCCCTTGGTTAGCGATAAAACTTTAGTTGACCTAGTTAATGGTATTCAAATTAGTCGTGGATTAGTTAATTATCGTAAAAGTCAAGGCTTTTTTGGTAAACTGCTTGATAACCTAACAGGGAGTGATTTTAAGCGTCAGATGCTACTAGAAGGAAATTTAGTTGCAGGTCAAGAAGCTTTACATAAATGGGTACTTGAATTAACAGATTCAGTTACTGTTAGTAAAGTTGCTTTATATACAACTCAAACTTCACTTCTAGAAGCTCGAAATGCAATAATAAATCATCGACAGGAATTACTAGACCATCAACAAAAACTAATTGCTTTTGGTGAAGAATTTAATCAACTGGTAAAGGAGATTCATGGACGGGTCGATCAATTAGAAAGCCGTCTTAAAAAACTAGAAATAAAAAGTGCAGCAAAAGATGATTTTGATCGGATTTTCAGTTCATGGTCTGCAAAAGAAACTTATACTCAGCTACCTTGGGTGTTTCAAGTAGTTTTTTTGGTAAGACAAGTATTTAGCAGTTCTGTAGCTATATATGAAATTGAGTCTGGTGATACTGAATATTTCCGAGACTTATTAGGCAATAAAATTATTGCAGAAAGCCAACATTTACCAGATAACTTTTTTGATCTTTATCAACTATACGATCTAGCATGGCAACAATTACAGTCAACAGATTTAGATTTGGCAATGGGGTTGCTAGAAATTCGCTCTTTACCAAGAGAAAGACTGGTTGAAATGCCCTATCATTTCACATTAGGAACTACTTTAGAATTAGCAAGTTTACCAGGGCAAGTTCGTCCTGAAAAACCAGCAGAATCTGCAATTGAGATTTGTCGTTCTCAAGTTACCAAGTTAGATTACACCACAGACATTCGAGACTTTGTCCGTCAAAATATTCAAGAGATTGCCAATGATAGTATTACCATTTTATCTAGGAGTCCGAAACTATGAATAAATCATTATCTCCTGATTTTTCCGATAAAGCTTTAACAATTAGTTCCTCTGATAAAGACTCAGAACATAAAATTGGTCTAGTGCTTGCTGGTGGTGGTGCAAAAGGAGCTTATGAAGCAGGAGCTTTGCGCTACTTAGCTGAAATTAACTTTGCTCCTCATATCATTGCAGGTACTAGCATTGGTGCTTTGAATGGAGCAGTTATTGCATCATACCCAGATTTCTCAGTAGCAGTAGAGCAACTGAATATTTTATGGGATAAACTAGGTTCAGAAAAAGTCTTGCACTTAAATCCTGGAGGAATAGGTTTAGATCGAAATAAAGTATCTTTATTTAATCCTGATACAGTTGAGAAGTTACTCAAGGAAGCAGTGAAACCTGCTGCGATACGAAGTGGTAAAGAACTTTGGGTTGCCGTTTTTCCAGCCTTAAAAATTCCTGGCATAAATTACGATCATTTGCTAGGAATGCTTACAGTTTTAGCAGGAACGTCAGCAAAATGGTTAAGGGTTCAAGACTGCGGAGATGATGAGTTACTTTACAATTTATTACTAGCAAGTGCTGCCATTCCTTTTGCATTCCCTCCACGAGAAATAAATGGGAAATATTTCGTTGATGGAGCTTTAGGGGATAATGTACCTTTAGGTGCTTTATCAAAAGAGGGTTGTACTCATGCAATTGTTATTCATCTTGAAAATGCTGTTACCTGGAATCGTCATGATTTCCCAGAACAAGCAATTATAGAAATTCGCCCTACTCAATCTTTAAATAAAAATCAAGCTCTAATTGCTGGAGATATTACCAGTATGTTAGATTTTAGTTCAGAACGAATTAGCCAACTCAAACAACAAGGATATCAAGATGCTAAACATTGTTTGGAACCAATCCTGAGAAGTTTTACCAGTCTTAGTGAGCTACGCTTACAAGATAATATTCTTAAAAATAAAACAGAGGAACTTCAAGGAGATGATCCTGTATGGTAAAGAACTGCCACAGACTTTAGGATTCAGCTTTAGTGTCGGTCCAGTAGTAGACTGACGCAGCTAAAACTGTGCAATAGATTTTTATTTCTAGGTGTCTTTATTTCCCCATCTCCCCATCTCCCCATCTCCCCATCTCCCCAGTAAAAACTAAAAGGTCTAGCCTACCAGTAATAATTGTTGCCTCATCTTCCGAGCTAATTTTTACCTCCTTTTCACCAGTAATAAAAAAAGGATGGCGTTAACGAAGTCAGAAGTCAGAAGTCAACCCACCCCTCGCCCCTCCCCCTCCCAGGAGGGGAAGTCAGAAGTTATTTTTGTAACGGGGATTTAAGCCCCGATCCAAAAATATTTCGCCTTAAAAGGCGGGGTTTTAGACCCATATTATTTTGATAAAAACCCGCCCACTTCAACAATGGAGATAAAACGACTAATTTCACAACAAATTCTAACAATGGATATTGAGATAAATGCAAATATTCCTCTTTGACTTCATCCATAGCAGCCATTTCTAAATCTGTCAGTTCCGGCAAATTTTCTTGCCATTCCTGAAAAAAATCCCCATCGTTAGTCCGTTCTAAACCAAACTTTAACTTTAAATCCAAAAGGTTAATTTTTTCAGCTTGAATAGTTTCAATCATGAATTTTTAGTCCTCACAAATTTTGCTGATAACTGAATTTAACGTGGATAATCAATTACTTCAGAAAGTCGTCTAGTAGCAGGTATGAAGCCCAACAAAGATGATAAATTGTTGGGTTGTGCTGTCGCTTAACCCAACCTACTGTTATTATAACTCTTGACTGAGATTGCTTCGTTCCACTTTGTTCCACTGGCAACGACAGAATAATATCTTCAGGAAAAAATTTCCGCCAACTTAACAATAAAGTAGACAATTGTAATTGCTAATCACGGTGTTCGCGGAGCATTCCTGCTAGGTTTCCTGCCTTCCTAGATATATTTGGCGCTGAAGTGCAACTACAAACAAGGAATAAATTTTCCACAGGTAAGAGAATCAGCAACGCCTGATTCTGGGTATGATGCAAGCCCTCCTAGCAAGCCAAAATTGGAGGGAAGAAAACTCTAAAAGTCCCCCAATTTTGGGGGATTTAGGGGGCTTTATCAGAACCAAACAATCGCACATTCATACTGCAATTCAGCAACGCCGAGAATCATTGTATTCCTTCCAAAGCATCTATTTTAGCTTTGATGTCTTCATCTTGAAGATTGTCGTAGTGTCTCTTCAGTAAGGCAATATCTTCTGGTTGCCAATTCACATTTTTAAACACTTTATTAATCTGTGCTTTCAATTCAGAACGTAAGTCCCTTACTTGTTCTAATTCTATGGATTCGCTTTCTTCCCAAGCATCAGCAAAAATCTCTAAAACTTTTTTGCCCTCTTCCCTACTAATAGATTGTTCCTCACCAAAATTATCTATTAGATCGGGATATCGTTTTGGTGAACCCAACCATTGAATTAAGGTAACCGTATCAGATTCTCCTCCACTGGTAAAGTAAGCAAGAAAACGAAGTCCTGCTTTTTGATCTCTGTTTCTATGAGTTGCATTCAAAATTTGTAAAATCTGCTGAGTATTAAATTTGCCCATCTGACCTAGTGCTTTTGCTGTTGCTTCACGAACCTCCGAATCTTCATCCCTCAACAAATCCAACAATTGGGGAATCAATTGTTTAGCCTCCGATCCCAAATTACCCACTGCCGTTGCTGCTGCTCTACGGACATCCGAATCTTCATCGCTCAACAACTGTTGCAACTGAGGAATCAATTGTTTAGCCTCCGACTCCAGATTACCCACTGCCGTTGCTGCTGCTCTACGGACATCCGAATCTTCATCGCTCAACAACTGTTGCAACTGAGGAATCAATTCTTTAGCCTCCCATCCCAGATTACCCACTGCTCTTGCTGTGGCAGCACGGACACGCCCATTTTTATCTTTGAACAACTGCCGCAATTCGGGAATAAACTCTTTAGCAGTCTCGGACTCCATCTCACCCACTGCCCATGCTGCTGCTCTACGGACATCCGAATCTTCATCGCTGAACAACTGCTCCAACTGAGGAATCAATTCTTTAGCCTCCCATCCCATCTCACTCACAACTCTTACTGCTGCAGCACGGACACGCCAATTTTTATCCCTCAACAACTGCTGCAACTGGGGAATGAATTCTGTGGCCTCCCATCCCATCTCACCCACTGCTGTTACTGCTGCGTAACGGATATTTGAATTTTTCTCCCTCAATAACTGTTGCAACTGGGGAATAAATTCTGTGGCCTCCCATCCCATCTCACCCACTGCTGTTACTGCTGCGTAACGGATATTTGAATTTTTCTCCCTCAATAACTGCTGCAACTGGGGAATCAATTCTTTAGCCTCTGACCCCAGATTACCCACTGCTATTGTTGCTGCACGACGGACTTCCAAATTTTCATCGCTCAACAACTGCTGCAACTGGGGAATCAATTCTTTAGCCTCTGACCCCAGATTACCCACTGCTGTTACTGCAGCAGCACGGACACGCCAATATTTATTCGTCAACAACTGCTGCAACTGGGGAATCAATTCTTGAGCTTCGGACTCCAGATTACCCACTGCTGTTGCTGCTGCAATAACGACACGCCAATTTTCATCCCTGAACAACTGTAGCAACTGGGGTATAAATTGTTTAGCCTCCGACCCCAGATTACCCACTGCCCATGCTGCTGCACTACGGACCTCAGAATCTTCATTCCTCAACAATTTTCCAATTTGTTCTATCCGCTCTGAGGGTATCTCAACAGGAGACTTAAGGTCATACTCAGAAATTTTCTTCATAGCCTCACCCCAAACATCAGGGTCAGAATCATCCAACGACGCCAACGTTCCCTGGAGTTGCCAGTCTTCGGGTGGTGACTTCTCAGAAGCTTGAACATGACCCAAATTTACTGCCAATAACGCCACCAATAACAGCAGCAAAAAACGCAATTTACGAAGAAAGGAGTTGGAGAGTTTCATCATCTTAAGATTGAGATATGGAAAGCAGCAAATTACTCAATTAAGTTTACATAATTACATTGAGCCGGAACAGAAAATTAAGAAAGAATTTAGGCGTTGGTAATTTAGATGGGGAGTAGGGGAGTAGGGGAGTAGGGGAGTAGGGGAGTAGGGGAGTAGGAGAGCTTGAGAAATATTTGGTAATGGTTGAAGATGGAGCATTTTTTTATACCGAATTAAACGGATTTGATATTATTTAGGTAATTTCAAAGATGAATCAAGCAGGAAGTACACAAGTAAATCGACTAATCTGGAAACCCATACCATTGACGTACATTTTTAGAGATAGAGCTTTAACCCATTCGACTATGTCCAGGTGAATCATAAAAATCAACTTGCCTAGGGACCACATTGGACACAAATGTAGTTTTGGTTATGCTTTCGATGGCCATTTTTGCGGATCTGTTTGCTAATACACTCACCGACATTGCTGCGAATTTAACTTCTGGCTTCTGACTTCAGCTATACTACCGCTCAACCCAACCTAAATTTTTAGGCTGACAACAGCTTTGTTGCACAAAAGACGATCTGGTAAGCTATTTTTTTGCTAGTCCCTTACTCAAGCGTTGGCGGAGCCTAGCGGTAGCTATATCGCTGAGTTTTGCGGATATGTTTGATTTAACTATTGTCCAATAGTTATTTGATTTATATACAGTTAGAGGAAGCGATCGCTGAGTTTTGCGGATATGTTTGATTTAACTATTGTCCAATAGTTATTTTGATTTATATACAGTTAGAGGAAGCGATCGCTGAGTTTTGCGGATATGTTTGATTTAACTATTGTCCAATAGTTATTTGATTTATATACAGTTAGAGGAAGCGATCGCTGAGTTTTGCGGATATGTTTGATTTAACTATTGTCCAATAGTTATTT
>JAAHGF010000019.1:35472-194370 GCA_010672585.1 Okeania sp. SIO1I7
CGCTGAGTTTTGCGGATATGTTTGATTTAACTATTGTCCAATAGTTATTTGATTTATATACAGTTAGAGGAAGCGATCGCTGAGTTTTGCGGATATGTTTGATTTAACTATTGTCCAATAGTTATTTGATTTATATACAGTTAGAGGAAGCGATCGCTGAGTTTTGCGGATATGTTTGATTTAACTATTGTCCAATAGTTATTTTGATTTATATACAGTTAGAGGAAGCGATCGCTAAGTTTTGCGGATATGTTTGATTTAACTATTGTCCAATAGTTATTTTGATTTATATACAGTTAGAGGAAGCGATCGCTAAGTTTTGCGGATATGTTTGATTTAACTATTGTCCAATAGTTACAGCAGTTTCCGCATGAAGTACATCTCGGGAGTCTAGTCGCAGTTATATACTTTCATGCAACAAAGCCGCTGACAACTATAGCCATTCTGAATAAGACTGAAACACTTTTTCGGCTGAAACTCTTTCAAGGCAAGAAACCCTTATCTCAATCTTAACTAGAATGACTTTAACGAAGTCAGAAGTCAGAAGTCAGAAGTTATTTTTGTAACGGGGTGAGCAACTCTCCAAAAATATTGCGCCTTAAAAGGCGAGGTTTTATACCCATGTTATTTTGATAAATTTAAGAGTTTAAAAAATCTAAATGATTGCCATGTTTTGCCCGTAGAGAAGCTACAGAACCTTGCAATTCTAACTTACCATTATCTAATAAAACAATCCATTCAGCCCGACTAATTACCCTTGGTCTATGACTAATAAAAATTGTTGTTTTACCACGACGATGCAACAATAAATTCTCCAAAACTTCGGCTTCACTCACAGGATCTAAACCAGAAGTTGATTCATCTAAAATTAATACAGCAGGGTCATTAACCATAGCTCTTGCTATTGCCAGACGTTGCCTTTGTCCGCCAGAAATATTTGCTCCAAATTCCCCTAAAACTGTTTGATATTTATCAGGTAAACGACTAATAAATTCATCTGCTCCAGAAATTTGACAAGCTTTAACGATTTGTTCAAAAGTTACTCCAGGTACTGCTAATTGAAAATTTTCAATAATCGAACGACTCCAAAAATGAGCATCTTGAGGAACTAATACTACCTGTTTTCTAAAAGAATCTATATCTAAATCTTGCAGATTATAAATCCCAACCTGAATATTACCAGACTGCACCGGATACAAACCAGCAATTAATTTTGCCAATGTACTTTTACCACAACCAGATTCACCAATTAAAGCAATAGATTTACCACCAGGAAATTTCACAGAGAAATTTTCTAATAAATCAATTCTCCCAGCGTAGTGGAAACTAATATTTGAACAAATAATATCGGCTTTAGGACTAATTTTAACATTGGGTTTTTGATGAGTTTCATCTGTTTCTGGCGGATAATCAATTACTTCAGAAAGTCGTTTCGTAGCAGTCTGAACTCTGGTCAATTCATCCATCAATCCTACTAAAGTAGTAACCAAAGTTGACACATATTGATTCATAGTAATAAAAGCCAATAACTGACCGATACTTAATTGTTCGGCGATGACTAAGTTACTGCCAAACCACAAGAGAAAAATATTAGCAATATTACTAACTAAACCCGAAAAAGTATCATTCACAATCCCAATCTGAGTAGTTCTAAAACTCAAGTTAGCCAACTTACCAAACCTCCCTTGAAATTCCTCCCAAAATTGAGGAGCGCTAGAGGTAGTTTTGAGAGTCATTGCCCCCTTAAAAGTCTCTACTAAGACACCCTGATTTTCTGCCTCTAAAGCAAATAAACTTCTAGTTTTTTGCTGCAATATCGGCAACAAAGCAATAGTGGATAAAGTCATAATTACCGCCATAAAAACAGCAACTATACTCAGAGAAAAACTGTAAATACACATCACAGTCAAAGAAACCAAAGCAATAAAAAATTGACTGGGCAAACTGACAATTACTTGAGAAACCAACTGATTAATTTCTTTAATATCCGTCAACCTACTAACAATTTCACCGCTACGTCGCGTCTCATAATACTTCAATGGTAAACGTAAAATTTTTCGCCCAAATTCCATCACTAACCCTAATTCTAAACGTTGGGCAAAATGAGCAATCATATTAGATTGAACTAATTCCAAACAACTGCTAAAAACATTCATCACAATCACAGCAATTACCACACTGGTAAGTAACTGAAAATCGCCCCGAACTAGCACATCATCAGTCAGAATTTGTACTAAAAAAGGAGAAGCAATAGAAAGCAAACCCAAAACAATATTCAGCAGAAAAACTTGAAGAAGAATTTGACGATAATACCAAACTCGTCTGAGCCATCTGCTAATATTACTGACTTTTTCATCAGCTTCAGAAAAGAAGCGTTTTGGGTCAGGTTCTAATAATAAACAAACCCAATCTCCCCAGGCTTCAGCTAATTCTTTTTTTGATAAAAAACGAACTCCCAGAGCAGGATCAGCAATAATATATTTATCTCCTTGTTTACCATACAAAACCACCCAATGATAGCCTTGCCAATGGATAATTGCTGGTAAAGGGGCACTTTCAATTTGGTCTAAAATTCCTGGATTTGCTTTGACAGACCTAGCATTAAAACCAATAGTATCTGCACCTTGTTTTAAACCTAATAATGTGGTTCCTTGTTGATTAGTACCGATAGTTTCTCTAATACGATTTATTGTTAAATTACGACCATGATATTTAGCAATAGAAGCCAAACAAGCAGCCCCACAATCTTCTTCACTTTGCTGGAGAATTAATGGATATTTATTAACATTATTTATTTCGCTATCGCTAGATGCTTTTGGTAATATTGGTACTGGTACTATATCTAACATAATGATTTAAATTAAAAATGAAAAATAACTATACTGACGATTTATTTCATCCCAAATAACTACTTCTGTTGACTAGGGAGCAAATCAGAAAAAGCACCCATAAAACTATGGATGCCTCATTTGATTAAATATTAATCAAAGTTATAATTCCACCATTACCGAATAATTAATAATTAATAATTAAATAATTCTGGTTTAAAGCCAACCCTTTTAAAGGGAAAAAAAGTGCTAGGATATTTCCTTATATTCAATACGGTTTTAACCAGAGGTGATTATCAATTATCCATTATAAATTATCCATTAATGAAATAGCTTTTAGTAGCAACCACGACCACGATATCCACCATAACCATAGCGACTACGACGGTAACCATAGCTTACAGAGCGACCGTATCCATACCCATCATGGTAGTAGCGAGAGCGATCGTAGCCATAATAACTTACACGGCGACCGCGACCGTAACCATCACAACCACAACCACCATTAATAGTAGCAGATTCTTCAGTGGAAATATCGGAGAATAGTTCGTTGTTTTGAGTGTCTTGCATGATTTTTTTCTCAGAGTTAATTAGATCGACAAGCTAGTATAAATTTATGTTCATTTATTTAACTATCTTGTGATGTATAGTCTATTCTTCTTGAAGTGAAGTGCAGCTTCAGGATATTTTTTTAATTTCTATATGTCAGTTTTTGGGTAGTGGTGTACAAGTAGTGATTTTTGTAGTTTTGTTTCTGAAGGTGAAAGGGATTTATATCATGTCCGGTTGAATAGTTATAAATAAATGATGGAGTCCTCAGGAGTCAGGAGGACCGAGTCATATTATGTCCGGTAGCATCGGTCTTGTATAGAGAAGGTAAGGAAGACCGAAGTTGGAAGAAGGAAGAAGCTTTAAGAAAAGGAAAAATTTTACTTATATGGCGGTAGATATTTCCCCAACTTTTACACGGGACTATACCAACGGACATGATATCAGGAGGGAAGAAAGAAGGAACAAAGAAGGAAGAAGCAAGAAAAAAGAGGAAGAAAAGGAGAAAGTTTTTTGGTCGCGTGAGCGGAACGGAGTTCTATCACTAATTATCCGGACATAATCTTACTTATAAATATTACTACATCTATAGGACTACCAATTTTTTTAACTGTGATTTTTTGGTAATGTTTTTTGGGTAATGTTACCCCTCAAAACTATCTTGACCGAAAAATTGTGGTTTAAAGCCTCCCCTTTTAAGGGGATAATAAATAAAAATTTTCATGATTAGTCAATCCTCTTCTTTTCAAGGAGAGGTAATTATTCATTATTCATTATTCATTATTCATTATTGAAAGACCACTAGACTGACAGCGCATTATTTTCTAACGAAGATATTCTCGCAAAATACGATTACGTTTTGGGTCTTCCAACTTTTTCAACGCCTTAGCTTCTATTTGTCTAATTCTTTCTCTGGTTAAATTAAAAGCATCACCGATTTCTTTCAGGGTTTTTTCTTGACCATCATCCAAACCAAATCGCATTCGTAACACATTTCTTTCTCGTTCAGTTAAAGTGTTGAGAACAGTTTCTACGTCTTCTTGTAGGCAATTTTCAAAGACATATTTTGCTGGTGTTTCTCCATCAAATTCGATCGCTTCCTTATAGATGTTATTTTCTCCTTTGCCTATAGGAATTTCTAAAGATAACATTTCTTGAGCGCATTCTACAATAAATCGTAATTTCTCTGTGGTCATTTCCATACGTGTAGCGACTTCTTCCGCAGTTAAGAGACAACGTTCCATTGACATCTGTTTAACTGTTTTCTTAATTTGGGAAATCGTTTCATAGAGATAAACTGGTAAGCGAATGATGCGAGAATAGTCACAGATAGCTCTAGTAATAGCTTGTCTAATCCACCAAATACCATAAGTAGAAAATTTATAGCCTTTTGTATGGTCAAATTTTTCTGTGGCACGAATTAATCCTAAACTACCTTCTTGGATTAAATCTTGGAAGTCTAATCCACGGTTTTGATATCGTTTGGCAATTGATGTCACCAGTCGCAGGTTAGCTGTCACCATTTGATTTTTTGCCTGTCTACCTTGCTGGAGGCGATTGCGCAATTCTGGTATACTCATTTTTACAGCTGTTGCCCATTCTGTTTCATTAGGCGATCGCTTGAGTTTTTTCTCTAAATTTTCACGAATTTGTTCTAAAGCTAATAATTCATCAATTTGATGAGCTAAATTGATTTCTTCCTCAGGACGCAAGCGAGGTATTTTATTAATTTCTTTGTAATAAAGTTGAATGGAATCTTCTGTAAATGTTGCGATTGGAGGTTCTATATCTTGGTCGTAGCTACGTTCAACAGGCTCTTTATTGGTAAATTCTTCTGTAGATTCCCAATCATTTTGGGTGATATTTTCTAGCCAGTAGGTATCATAATAAGTAGGACTTTTACAATCAATTAACCACCATTTAATTTTAATATTTATATTTTCTATTGTCTGAAGAGCAACTATTACTAACTGATGATAGTTTTTTGTACAAATGAGTAATTTTTTTTTTTGCTTTTAGGAAGACTTTGAGAAATAGTTATTATTTTTTCTTGAAGTTTACGGTTTGTTTTAAATTCTGCTTGTAGCAACTCCAACAAAAATATTTCTAAACTACCTTCTTCATCGCTATGAATTTTGTAAACATTATCAATAGATGCACTGCAAGAAGTTGGTAATTCTAGCTGTTCAATCTCTAAATTTTCCAGTTCAAAATTATAGCTAAGTTTGTTAAACAAGGCTAGTATTTTTTTCGAGCTATTAATTTTTTTTAGATCGTCTATTTCTAATGAATGCCCTATCATTATCGTCTGTCTCCACAATTAATTTATGTTAATATGTTGAGTCTTTAATAGAGTTGTCGCTGCTTTTAGCAATTTTCGACCTAATCAAGTGACAAGTCTAATATATTGCGATTAAAAGCGTTATTATTTTTATTTTTTTGAGTTTGCTAAATTTATAAGAAACATTTTTTTGTGTTTTCTGAATATATAGTTGTAGTTTTTGAGAATAATTGCTTATTTTTCTGGTGTTGCTGATTCTGGGTATGATTTTGCCCCCCTAGCCCCCCAATTTTGGGGGGAATCAAACTCTAAAAGTCCCCCTTTTTATCCCCCTCCCGTCCCCCTTGGAAAGGGGGAAGCCAGAAGATGCTTCGCTTTTGAAAGATGGGGGATTTAGGGGGCTTGACCAGAAACAAACAATCGCGCATTCATACTTCAATTCAGCAACGCCATTTTTCTCTAGTTATTCAAAGATTCAAGTCAAGCAAAACTTTACCCAGGTCTAAGATAATTAGCGATCGCGCTTAATCATAGCTATCACTATCATCAAAGAGCTTGATTATAGTTATTTTATATTATATCATATATATTATTTTATGTCAATATTTATTTTCAAATTCTTGATATTATCATATTTGTAGTCGCTCAACAAAGATTATATGTGTATATCATATTTAAAATTCTATGTCAAATTTTTATCATCTTGACTGATATCCAAAGAAAACAGTTAGGATGATTATTTATACAGCATGAGATGAAAATTATGAGGTAATAGGCAACAGGGAAGAGGAAATAAAAATTAATGTATAGCAGTCGCCATTACTGTATTTGACATATCAAAAGCTTAAAACTTAGAAAAAACCAGATTTTTCTTTCTCTCCTAGATAACTAAAGCCTTCTTTCTTCTGCTATAAAACCGTACCTCAGCATCTTGAACAATATGGTATTTATATTTAATTTAAAAATAGGGCGTTGGTGAAAAGAGGTATGATATCAAATCCGTTGGCTTCGGAGTAATATAATTCTGTTGATCTTCATACAATTGGTAAGGGCAAATGCCATTTGCCCCTACATATGGTGTTTTCAAGGTCAAGCATGCGTAAGTCCTGATAAATTTTTTCCCTCCTGACTCGGTCCTCCTGACTTTGTCCTCCTGACTCCTACTTCAAAAGATTTTATACCGATGCTACCGGATTTGATATGATATCATGTCCAGATAAGAGCACGAACAAAAAACTTTTTCTCCTACTACTCTTTCTTCTTATTTCTTCCCTCCTGACTCAGTCGTTCCCCTCCCCTCCTGGGAGGGGGAGGGGCGAGGGGTGGGTTGACTCCTAAAGAATTAAGATTAATATCATACACACACTTCAGCAACCCCAAAAATAGTTTTAAACATTAATATTAAAATATAACTTGTCAATCTTGATAATATATATTTATACATCTGCAATCAGCAGATAAAAGATTGAAGTAATGAATAATTATTAAATAGTCACTAGCAAAATAAACAGTTTTTATGAGGAAAAATTAGGAATAAAATTATGGAAACTTTATTAGGTATTTGTCTAGGTGTAGGTTTAAGTGCAGCTTGTGGTTTTCGCATATTTGTACCTCCTTTAGTCATGAGTATTGCAGCACAGTCAGGAAATTTACAACTGTCTTCTGATTTTGCCTGGATGGGCACCCCACAAGCAACAATAGCTTTAGGAGTTGGTGCATTTTTAGAAGTTGCAGCTTACTATATTCCTTGGGTAGATGAACTACTAGATATTGTCGCCACTCCAACAGCAGTCATCGCAGGTACAATCATTACAAGTTCATTTGTCAGTGACATGAGTCCAATGTTACAGTGGACGATTGCTGCGGTCGTGGGAGGGGGTGCAGCGGGAACAGTGCAAGGTTTAACAGATGTGACCAGATTAGCATCTACGACTCTCACCGGAGGATTTGCAAATCCTGGAGTTTCCACAATGGAGTTATTAAGTTCCTCGGTGTTGTCAATTTTGGCGATTTCTGTACCAGTGTTCGCAGCTTTCCTCGTCTTTGTAGTAATTGGGTTATTATTATCAGGGGTCAAAACTTTGCATCGAAAGTTGAGGCAAAAAAATAATACAGAAATACCACCGACAGAAATAGAGCATTGACTTGGTTGATAATTTACCAGAAACATCTCCGAATAATCAAAAATAAAATCAATTATCATACATAAATTATCAATTATTTCCCCATAAACCTACGGACGTTGCATACAACTTTCCTACCAGCTACTCCCTACTCCCTCTTTTCTAGAGATTTCTAATGTTGTATGCTTTTTCTAGTCATTATCAACATAAATCTATGAAACTAGAAAACTCCTATATAGTTCATAACTATAATTAACTTTGGGTAAATTATCGGGATTCTCCCAACAGTTTAATTTCTCTAAATCATTTTTATTTACTTCTAAATTCACTGCCCATCTGAAAAGTTTTTTGATACTGAATTTTGCCCCCCTAACCCCCCAACTTTGGGGGGAACAAGAGTCAATTTGTTTCTAAAAGTCCCCCAATTTTGGGGGATGCGCGGGGGCTTTACCGACAATTATATAGTTCATAACTATAATTAACTTTGGGTAAATTATCGGGATTCTCCCAACAGTTTAATTTCTCTAAATCATTTTTATTTACTTCTAAATTCACTGCCCATAAATCTAGAGGTCTGGCCTTTTCTTTCAAGATTTTAGCAATTGTTGAATCTGGTAATAATGCTGAATTTTCTTGTTTTTTTGCCAGAATAAATTCTAATGTTTCTGTTGGTAAATTAGTCTGTTTTTCCCAACGTTTAAAATATAAACCAATAGCCATTAAAGCACGAATTTCTGAGTGAGTTTTATAACTCATGGCAATCAATATTGGGGCTTGAGATTTTGTTTGAATGACTTGGGCTAATAAGTCGGCTCGTCGTGATTTTTGATAGGCATAATTTGTGACTACACTTAAGGCTCCACACAATCCCATTATTAATATTATGACTACAACTTTTTTGCCTGTTGCTCTGAAAAAATTGGGAATATTTTTAAACAGTTTGTTTCTTGTTTTTTTCTCGTCAATATTATTTTGCCAACAATTAGCCATACTTGACCCCAACAATAATAAAACTACAGGGAAATAAACAAAGCCATAACGAGCAACCAAAGATATATCTTTTCCTAAACCGTAAATTACAAATAAAAATAGTAGGATAGCAAACCCTAAAAATGCTCCTAATATTTGAAGAGAAAGACCTGTTGATGGAGAAGCGATCGCTACTTTCCATCCCCCCCATAAACTAGGAAAAATCCAGACTAAAACTAACAACATTATCACGCCAGAAAGGATGCTAATAAAAGTACTTGTTCCCTCCACTGGCAACATAAATATCATTGTTATTCCCCATACAAATAAACGCAAGATAGGTTGCCAGATTTCATCTAGGTCATAACTGGTATCGATCCAACTCGTCAAGTCATTGCCCGAAATACCTATCACTGCTGGCAACCACACCAAACAACCGACCAAACTCCCCAACCCAACAATATAAATGTGACACCAATAACGTTGAGAAAATTGTTTGATATCTCTGAGCAAAAACCAACCCATAACTAAGCCTTCCGCAGCGAGAGTCAATGCAAAAAAATAGTGGGTGGCAATGCCTAAACTATTAATTATTATCCAGAAACATCCTAACCATAAAGGTAATTTTTTTTGCTGTTGAATACAACGTATTGCTTGGATGAGAAAAGCTAGAGAAATGATTATCCAGAGAATAGTTAGGGTATAATGACGAGCTTCTTGGGCAACATAAATGCCGTAGGGAGAAAGCGCCATCAGTGCAGCAGCTATTTGTCCCACTATCTGAGAGCGAAAGGCAAAACAACCAAGGGCAAATATTGCCGGAATAGCTAATACACCAAACAAAGCACTGAGCGATCGCCCTACTGCTAATGATACTATTTCTCCATCTGGGGTAAATATTTTTAGCCAAAAATGAGTCAGCAGAAAGTATAGAGGGGGATGAGTGCTTTCGGTCATGAGGTTGTGAATGACGTCGCTGTAGGGAATTGTTGCGTCGAAGCGCAGGGGTGAGAGGAGTTGTTGCCAAGTGATGACTTTATCTAGGGGGATGTCAAGAAAATTATGACCGAGACTGTAACCTAAAGTGGATATTTCTATGGAGTCAGCGGGTTTGTTTGCCCAAAAATTGTAGCGGAGAATAGTACCTATTAAAATTGAGATGCTTAGTAGGAAATAGTTGAATTTATTTGTTTTTAGAGTTTTTATGGTGTTAATTATAATTGCCAATTTAATTACCTTTTAATCTCGTAAGGGCGTTAACGATAGTTATGCGAAGCAAACGGCCGTTCGCCCCTACAGGGTTTTGATATGACGTTTAATTATACAATATATTCTGTATTATCTTATATTAGCGATCACTCTAACCATTATCTCGCGCCACTCTCTCCTGAATTGCCTGTTCCATAATACGAATATTTTCTGGAATTGGTACACCTTCTTCAGTACAAACAGGAGGATATCGTTTAACTTCCATTCCTGGTGGAATACGAAATAGCAATCGAATTGCTTCGATATCGTCTCGGTGTTCTAAAACGTAAGCTTTTAATTCAGCTTTAGTCATTTCTTCAAAATTAGGTTTCATAAAAAATACCATTCTCCACTCGGAGGAATCATAATTTGGATATCGTCACCTGCCAGAATAAAGACATTTCCCAATTTTTCATCAAAACGAAATAGGTGAATATCTTTGTAACTGTTAGACAACATTTGACAAACTCTCAGGCACGCTTGGGCTTGTTTATTAGTTGGGTTAATTGGTTTATCCTCACTCAACATTTAATTAATTCTAGCTAGGTTGTGCCACAAAACCCAATACTAGCTCAACAAATTTTATTCTAGCTTAGAAATTACATTTGTAGATAACCAGGACTTACGCAGTACTGCTACATAGAGCGTATAACTTGGTCATTATTGCTGATGTAACTACTATAATTAGTGCCGTTGCGTAAGTCCTGATAACAACAGTAATAAAGCATCAATCAAAACCCCAGGAACATCTCACTCTCGTTGCATTTCCCAAACGTTGAGCTGATTCGACAATACTTTCTGGTAAATTGAGTGTGATTTCAACTGTCATTTTTGATTTTTAAGGTAATTGATAATGTTGGGTTTCGTTGTATCGCTATACATAGGATTTGCTGAAAAAGTCTTTTGGTAAGCAAAGGAAAAATATCCTAATCTAAATTAATGAATTAAAAAGATTATACTAAGTATGCTGCTAGCTTACCCACCCATTTCACGATAGATTTTGTAGCTTCTTTATTTTTTGACAAATAATTAATCACGTTTATTACTTGTTCTGCTTGTTGACGACTCATAAAATAGAGAAATAGTTTCTCTCTATGTTTAAATGTTTCTGCATTATAATTTTCAATTTCTCTAATTACCCACCACTCCATTATTGCCGAAGTAAATGAATAGTTTGTGTTTTCTACAGTTCGTTTAATCACACATCGTTCTTCTAAATCCATTAATTCTCGTTCTTTATGATTGAAAACAACACTAATGTCACTCAAATCATAGCGTATTTTTTGTACGCGATCTTTCAAATTATACAGTGCTATTAACATTAATAACTCTTGCTCTAATGGATTAGCAAGTTGCCATGTATCTTGAAAAAAATGTTTTGTTGCTGCAAAAAAATCTCTAGCAAATACCTCAGCACTAATAGTTTCTCCAGAGCGTATTGTGTTGTACAAAATAAACCCGGCATTTTGCAGTAAAGCTGGATTTCCACCTGCAATTTCTTCAATTCCCTCTCGTATTTCTCCTGTCATTGACATTCCACTAAGCAACATCCCTATTTCCTTGTCATTAAGTGGCGTTAATCGTTGAAATCCAAAATGATTGTACCAAGGAGATCCATCTGTTGTAAGACTAAAACCTTTTTCATTCAGGCGTCGCAATGAAGTCACAATCATTGAGAGGTACTTTCTTTCTTCCGAGTGATGCGCCAAATTACGACATTCAGTCAAAAACACTTCTATATCAGTTTCAGTATACTGAGAGTGGGAGTTAAGAGTAGCATCATAATCATCTAAAAGTAGCACTAAAAATTTATTTTGCTGACCTAATTTTTTCAAAATATAGCGCAGGTGATCTTTGGTTGATTTAGGCTTTTTTAGTAATTCTAGAATTATATTTTGTAAGACAGAATCATCTTCAGTTTTTTCTCTAATTAAGTAAATAATCCTGCGCCAAAAACTAGCAGCCATGAAAGGCGTAATTTCTAGACAATTTAGATAAACAATTACCGCTGTAGATGGATCTATATCTTGTGAGTGCCAAACTTGCTCAGATGTCAGCAGGTTAAGGAAAGAAGTCTTTCCCATACCAGGGGCACCCCAAATAGCCAAATTACTGCGATTGTATATTTGGTCAAACGCGGTTGCGATTAGATTTTCCCGCCCCACAAAACGTTCTGGGGCAACTGGCTGACCAATAGTGAAAGGATTTCTCTCTATCTTTCTCTTTGGAGGTTGCTTAATTTCTATCAATCTTTCCTGTGCTAATGTGTTGTCAGGATCGAGATTTAATACTTTTTCAAACTGTTCCTTAGCTATTTCCCACTTTCTTTGCTCCATCAACTTTTGCCCGTAACCTAAAAGCGATTCCACTAACCCATCCTCAGCCAGGATTGGATTAACTTGATATCCTCGTTGGTAAAATTCGATTGCCTTGCCAAAGTCTTCAAGCACCAGATATGCTTCTGCCAAATCAAATAAAACCTTGAAATGGTTGGGGTTGATTTCCAAAACCTGCTCGTAAATAGCAATGACACTCGTCAGCGTAACTAATGTTTGTCGCAACTCTGTCGCTAATTTATAAATATGACTAGCTTCTGAACTCAGATTCTCCAGTTCCTGTACTTCTCCTCTCAGAGAATATCGTTTCAATAGCCAACGACGAACTAATTCAATTTTTAGTCTATATCTAGGAACCTTCTCCAAAGGTAACTCTGAACTCTCTAGCGTATCTAAGACACCCCATTCAACTAATCGATCTGCTGCTTGAAACAGAGATTCTGTAGGCACAACTCCATACTCTTTCAACAGTGTCAATGGTTCCTTCACAACTTGAGTAGGTTTCATAGCTGCTATCCTTTGAGCTTCTGCTACTGCTGAGAATATCACTCGCTCCGGTACTGGCAGTCTATCCCGAAACCATGTTAACCCACCTTCAGCACTTTTAATTGCTCTATCTACAACAATATTATTCACATTTGCGCTCCTCACCTGCCAATTATTTTCTGCTTCTACCTGCTGGAAAACTTGAAAACAGATTACTTGTGTAAAATAGGGATGACCTGCGGAAAGTTCTAATATGGCTGCGATCGCATCCTCTCCATATTCCAGCACTCCCTCAGCAGGTTTGGCAATCAACTGGGCAGCACTTTTGTCATCTAACAAACCAATTTCTTGATTTGGCGCTCTCCGAAATAAATTGAGTAGGTTCTTCATATCATCCAGTCGCCTTCCTACAACTGGAATAATGAAAAGTTGCTGATGATTTGAAATAATAGACCCTAAGTAGGGAAAAAAATCTTCTATTGCTGATGTCGGATTATCATTGCTCAAGACATCAAATTCATCCAGTAACAAAACTAAATTTCGATCGCCTAAATTTTCAAATACTTGAGGTAAAAATTTTTCAGAAAAAATCTCACTATTTGCTTCTAAATCTGTCTTTAAAGGTGGCTTTATATTATCTTGTTTTAGCTCAACCTTTCTAATTATTTCTGTAGCTAAATTTTCCAATACTTCTGCAAGAGTTAACCTAGCTTTATCTTGAAGATCGAAGTAAACAAAAACAAACTTATCTCCTCCCACAAAATTAGGAATTTGATATAAAACAGATGACTTACCTATTCTACGTTGACCATGTAACAAGATAACATCTTCATTATTGTTCAAGTTAGCATCTATAAAGTTAAACAGATTGTCTCTACCAAAAAATAATTCCTTTTCATAAATTGGACGACCAATGATATAGGGATTTTTTCGATTAGTTGAAGATATCATATTAATTTTAAACTAGCTTGTTAGACCGACACAATTAAAATGGTGCGTTACCACGGGTTGTTAAATGCCTTTCATAGTCTAAATCTTAGCCGTCTAACGCACCCTAATGGACTGTTTGAGCTAAAACTGTGCATTAGGGTAGGGACGTTGCATGTAACGTCCGTACGGGAGTAGGGGAGTAGGGGAGAAAGATTGTTGTTGGGTTTCGGTCCCTCAACCCAACCTACATCTATTGCATCATTTCAGATGAAACAGTCCACTACAAAATTTTGCTGCAAGATTTTCACCATTTACCCTGTAACCATTGACTAAAAAACAGCCTGTAAAACGTTTACTAGCCTAGGAATCCATTTTATTACAGGTGCTACATCATCTCTATTTTCCCACAAAAATCCAATCACTTTTTTAACCCTCTCTAATTGCTTCTTACTCATCAGATTGAGAAATATTTTCTTACGCTTTTCAAGTTCTTCATCATTACTATTCTTAATTTCCTGAATTACCCACCATTCCATCAAAGATGAAGCAAAAGAGTAAGTTGTTTTCTTTTCAGTTTTATTAAAGATAATTATGCCACGTTCCTCTAAATCATTTAATTTTTGCTCTTTTTGGCTAAAAATTATATCAATATTACCCAAGTCATAACGCTTCTTTGTTTCTGGCAAACGACCTTTTAAACGAGATAAAGCAATAAGTATTAAAATAGCTTGTTCTTCTTCAGTTGAAAGCTGCCATATTTTCTGAAAAAAATGTCTCGTTGCTGTTAAAAAATCTTTAGTAAATGTCTCAACATCAGAGGGTTTCTGAGACTGTAATTTATTGTACAAAATAAATCCTGCATTTTGTAACAAAGTAGGGTTACTGCCAGCTACTTCTTGAATCCCATCGCGTAACTCAGGTGTCATTGGCAGTCCACTTAAAATATTTATCACTTCCTGCTCCGTAAATCGCTCCAGTGGTAAAAAGAAATAATGATTAAACCAAGGAGATTTTTCTGGTGTTAGAGTAGGACCTATTTCATCTAAACGTCGCAATGAGGTAACAATCATTGACATATTTTGCCCCCCTGAATCATTTGCTAAATTACGGCATTCACTTAAAAAAATCTCTACATTTTTTGCTTTATATTTAGAGTTTTAACGCATAACAATATGATAATCATCTACCAGCAAAACTAAGTGTTTATTTTGTTCTCCTATCAGTCTTAATACTTGGCTAAAATCATCTTTATTTACTTCTGGTTTAGCCAAAAATGTATTAATTTCTGAATAGAAAGAGGTATCTTTTTTAATTTTTTCAGCCAGTAAACTTAGAATTTCTCGCCAAAATTTAGAAGGTAGGAAAGGTTCGATATTTACACAACTGAAATCAACAATAATAAATTCAGATGGATCGAACCCACGTTTCTGCCAAACTTCAGGAGACTTTAAATACTCTAGCAAAGAAGATTTGCCCATACCTGGACTTCCCCAAATTGCCACATGACCACGATTAGCTATTTGATCAAAAGTGCTATTAATTTCATACTCGTGCCCTACAAAACGTTCTGGGGGAACTGGTTGACCTACAGTAAAAGGATTTTTCGGATTTATCATTATATTTTGACTTGAATAATTTAGGAAGAAAGGATTGACAGATAATAGTTCTGCTATTTTAGTTATTATAACTTTATAGGTAGGTTTAATTGATAGTGTATTAATAAAGTGTGGGAATGATTAAGAGGAAGTAAAGAAGTAAAATAGTTAAAAAATCCTTAAATTTGTGTAAAATAAAACTATCCTTAGTGAGAAAAATGAACAAACGACGATCAAAATAAAAAGTTGAAAAATATGACCAATGAAGGAGAAAAAATTAGTGCCATTCAAATCCAACAAATTCAAGCGATCGCCAAACAATACGACATAGGAACTTGCTCGCAATGTGCTGCTGCTATTAAATCATATTTAAAATCTCAGAACATTCAAGGCAGACATATTAGAGTTGAGACTTTTTCTCCATACGGATTACAAGGAATTATCTATGATGATGGCACAAATCAACAAATTGCCACCAATGGATTCCACGAAGGAATTGCAATTAATATAGGAGTAGAAAAAGTTTTTGATAATATTTACAATCAAGGAAAACCAATAGACCAATGGTTCCAAGATTTAGTTGTTATTCCTGGCAATCAACTGAATTTAATTAACAAAGAACAATTTTAGTAAAAACACAATAACAGTTACTATGCTTAATTTTTCTGACCTTTTACCCGAAATAAAAAAAAGACCAACTCTCTATTTAAGTAGGTACTCAATCTTTGATTTTCAGTCTTTCTATTACGGTTACGATCTAGCAAGAAATCAACTAGGATTACCCAGATCGGAAAAAGACCAACAATTTGAAGAGTTTTTGTTATGGTTACGGGAGAGATATAAAATAGAAACAACTCAATCATGGGCAAGTCTAATCCTGTTTCATTCTGTAGATGAAAGAGACGCTTTACAACGCTTGTTTGATTTATGGGAAGAATTTAAAAATAGTAATGAAAGTTACGTTAAATCAGTAATAATGAACAAGGCATAACTGCTAAGTCATAAATTTTCATCTTCCCTTGTATAAATACAGCAGATTCCAAGTACATGAAGTACAGATATTAACAATTAAATGAATGCAAGTGCGGGCATCTTGCCCGCGATGGATATACCTCACAAAGTGGAATCCGCTGTATTTTCCCTACTAATTGCTTCATCCGGTAGAGGAGAGATACGAGAATTAAGAGGTGCATTAATGAACTTGAATAATTTGTTTTCCCACTCGTCAATAGACACTTCAGATTGTCGATCGCCTCGAACATCAATAATTTCTTTTTCTATTAAACTTTCAATATATTTTTCAACTGATAAGTCTTGTAACTTAGCTTTCTCTCTAATCTGAGCTTCAATTTCCGGTTTTAAATTAATAGTAATCATTATCTTTGATTTACATTGAAAATATTGTTAAAGGCCGAAAAAATTATCACTTATGAAAATAATATAGCAGTCCTAAAACATAGCGACAATAATTAGTCTTTTTCCGTTACCCTAATAGTACAGTAACTTTTATAAAAAATTAGGCCATGAAACGCATTGTCTTAATCGCAGGTTTTGAATCTTTTAACACTGGTTTATACCGTCAAGCAGCTCAACTGGCAACTTCCCAATGTTCAGATTTAGATATCCAAGTATTTAGCGATCGCGCTCTTTCCCAAGAACCAGAAACTGTCGCTACTGCTCTGGAAAATGCTGATGTTTTTTTCGGCAGTCTGCTGTTTGACTACGACCAGGTGTTATGGTTGCGCGAAAGAGTACAACATATTCCCATCCGTCTTGTTTTTGAGTCAGCACTGGAATTGATGGCATTAACAAAATTGGGAAAATTTATTATTGGCGACCAACCGAAAGGAATGCCAAAACCAGTCAAATTTATTCTCAGCAAATTTTCCAGTGGGAGAGAGGAAGACAAACTTGCAGGTTATATCAGTTTCCTGAAAACAGGTCCGAAATTACTCAAATTTGTACCAGTGAAAAAAGTGCAAGACCTCCGCAACTGGTTGATAATTTACGGTTATTGGAATGCAGGTGGTACAGAAAATGTGGCTGCCATGTGTTGGGTGTTGGCAGAAAAATATTTAGATTTAAAAGTTGGAGAAATTCCCCCACCAGTGGAAACTCCCAATATGGGTTTGCTACATCCAGACTACCAGGGTTATTTTGAGTCTCCCAAAAAATATCTGGAATGGTATCGCCAACAGAAGCAAACTTCTCCCACTCCAGTTGTAGGAATTTTGCTCTACCGCAAACACGTCATTACTAAACAACCATACATTCCTCAACTTATCCGTAAATTTGAAGAAGCAGGTTTAACACCTCTACCTGTATTTATTAACGGAGTCGAAGGTCATGTCGCTGTCAGAGACTGGATGACCAGCGCGTGGGAAAGTCAGAAGTCAGAAGTCAGAAGTCAGAAGTTAGATGAAAGTCAAAAGTATGATTCTGTTGCAAGTCAAAAGTTAAAAGTTAGAAGTCAGAAGTATGATTCTGTTGAAAGTCAAAAGTTAAAAGTTAAAAGGCAAAAGTTGGAAGTTAGAAGTCAGAAGTATGATTCTGTTAAACCAATACTTTCCTTATCTCCCGAAGCAGTGAAAGTTGATGCAGTGGTTTCAACTATTGGTTTTCCATTGGTGGGGGGTCCTGCGGGTTCCATGGAAGCAGGACGACAGGTGGAAGTTTCCCAACGCATCCTCACTGCGAAAAATGTACCTTATTTTGTGGCAGCACCCCTACTTATTCAAGACATCCATTCTTGGACGCGCCAAGGTGTGGGAGGTTTGCAAAGTGTAGTTTTATATGCACTGCCAGAATTAGATGGAGCGATCGATCCTGTTCCCCTGGGTGGTTTGGTGGGAGAAGATATTTATTTAATTCCCGAAAGAGTGAAACGTCTCACGGGTAGAGTCAAAAATTGGATAAAACTGCGTCAGAAAGCGCCCGCAGAAAGAAAAATAGCTGTTATCCTCTATGGTTTTCCTCCCGGTTATGGTGCTACAGGTACAGCAGCTTTATTAAATGTGCCGCGTTCTCTCCTGAAATTCCTCCACGCTCTGAAAGAGGAAGGTTACGACGTTGGGGAAATTCCCGAAGATGGGGAAGAACTTATTCGTCAAATTAAAGAAGCAGACGAAATTTATTCTTCTTCCTCTCCCTTTAACAAGGATAAAACCCACTCCTCTTCTTCTTCCTCCCCCCTTGGGAAGGGGGGAACGAGGGGGGATCGAAACCAAGACCTTCCGGGAATGAGGGGGGATAACAACCAAATCAATATTAAAACCCTAGAAAAATGGTTAGGTTATCTATCAACAACTCGCATGGAAAAACAATGGGGAAATCTCACCCGCACGGGTATAAAAACCGATGGTGAAAATTTCCATATTGGCGGAATTAAATTAGGAAATATTTGGCTAGGAGTACAACCCCCCCTGGGAATTTCTGGCGACCCCATGCGCCTAATGTTTGAAAGAGATTTAACCCCCCATCCCCAATATGCTGCTTTTTATAAATGGCTCCAAAATGAATTTCAAGCTGATGCAGTTGTTCACTTTGGAATGCACGGAACTGTGGAATGGTTGCCCGGTTCACCCTTGGGAAATACTGGCTATTCTTGGTCAGATATTCTGTTAGGAAATATGCCACATCTATATATATATGCTGCTAATAATCCTTCCGAATCTATGTTGGCAAAACGTCGGGGTTATGGAGTATTAATTTCTCATAATATTCCTCCTTATGGTCGGGCAGGTTTATATAAAGAATTAGTCAGTTTGCGAGAATTAATTTCTGAATATCGGGAAGAACCACAAAAAAATTCGGGGTTGCGGGAACCGATTTTTAAGAAGATTATTGATACTGGTTTAAATTCAGATTGTCCGTTTGAGTATGGCAAAAAATTAGGGATTGAATTTACTCCAGAAAATGCTCGGATGTTTAGTGCAGATGTAGTTAATCCCTATTTTGTCGAAATTTACGAATATTTGCAGGTAGTAGAACAAAGATTATTTTCTTCTGGTTTGCATACTTTGGGAGAAGTTCCGAATCAGGAGGAATTAAAATCTTATTTGGAGGCTTATTTTGGGGAAGAAATCGCAGGGCTAGACTCGGATTTGGGGCACGGATATCTCGACACGGATTTGGGGCACGGATATACGGATGATAGAGTTAATAAAGACGTGGGAAATATGCGGGATTTGTTGGTGCAAAATTCTGATAAGCTAGACTCGGATTTGGGGCACGGATATACGGATTATTCTGTTAATCAAGATGCTGTAAATATTCGGGATTTATTGATGCAAAATACTGACGAACTGACTAATCTTTTGCGCGGATTAAATGGAGAATATATTCCCGCTGCTCCAGGAGGAGATTTATTAAGAGATGGTCCGGGAGTTTTGCCAACTGGTCGAAATATTCATGCTTTAGACCCCTATCGAATGCCTTCTCCTGCTGCTTATGAAAGAGGACGAGAAATTGCCAATAAAATTATTAATCAACATCTGGAAGAAAATAATAATTATCCCGAAACTGTGGCAGTAATGTTATGGGGTTTAGATGCTATTAAAACTCGCGGTGAATCAATCGGAATTTTATTAGAATTAGTAGGTGCTGAACCAGTAAAAGAAGGTACAGGTAGAATCGTTCGTTATGAATTAAAGACTTTAGCTGAAGTCGGTCATCCCCGCATCGATATTTTAGGAAATTTATCTGGAATTTTCCGAGATAGTTTTGTCAATATCATTGAATTATTAGACGATCTATTCCAACGAGCAGCAACCGCAGACGAACCCGTAGAACAGAATTTTATCCGCAAACACGCTTTAGCACTACAAGCGCAAGGTATAGAAAATGTTTCGGCACGGTTATTTTCCAATCCCGCTGGTGATTTTGGTTCCTTAGTAAACGACCGAGTTGTCGATGGTAACTGGGAGTCAGGGGATGAGTTGGGTGATACTTGGCAAGGACGAAATGTCTTCAGTTACGGTCGTCAGGACAAAGGTCAAGCACGACCAGAAATTTTGCAAGAGTTGTTAAAAGGTTGCGATCGCATCGTGCAAGAAATTGATTCGGTGGAGTATGGTTTGACAGATATTCAGGAATATTATGCTAATACTGGTGGGTTAAAATTAGCAGCAGAAAAACAACGGGGTAAAAAAGTAAGTGCGAGTTTCGTCGAAAGTTTCTCCAAAGATACCACCCCCCGAAAATTAGAAGACTTGTTGCGGATGGAATATCGCACGAAATTATTGAATCCAAAATGGGCAGAAGCAATGGCAAATCAAGGTAGTGGGGGAGCTTACGAGATTTCCCAACGAATGACCGCATTGATAGGTTGGGGTGGCACCGCTAATTTTGCGGATAATTGGGTTTATGATGGTGCCGCCGACACTTATGCTTTGGATGCAGAGATGGCGCAGAAATTACGGGAGGCAAACCCAGAAGCGTTTCGGAATATTATTGGGCGGATGTTGGAAGCGAACGGACGCGGTTTTTGGCAAGCAGATGAAGAGAAGTTGGAGAAATTGCGGGAGTTGTATGAGGTAGCGGATGAGGATATTGAAGGTGTGAGTAGCTTGGGTTAAGCGACAGCGAACCCAACACAAACCAAGATAATGTAATCTCATGTCCGGATAATTAGTGATAAAAAAAAGCTTCTCTTTACTTCTTCTTTCTTCCCTACTGACTCCTGACTTCCCCTCCTGGGAGGGGTTAGGGGTGGGTAGACTCCTGACTCCTTAGTCGTTTATTTATAACTGTTCAACCGGACATGATATAACAAGTAGGTTGGGTTGAGGAACGAAACCCAACAAAATAGTTGACCAAATCAGAAGTAGGTAGCGCTGCGCGATATGTTTGCGGAGCATTCCGTCAGGAAAAAGTGACAGCGCAACACAACAAAAACCAAGATAATAGTTTTATTTTTGGTTAGCGATCGCACCATCTCAAAAAACAAAAATAATGATGTTGGGTTTCGTAACCTCAACCCAACCTACAAAACTAATTTTAACTTTATGGAATATCGTCGGGCAAAAACACCAGGAGCAACTTATTTTTTCACAGTAGTAACATCATGTTCGGACGGGTCAGTTATAATAAAATTTAAGGACTCCGGGTACCGACAGTACCAAAGAAATACTGAAATTATCAATACTTTTCTCCAATATTTTCTATGTATTCCTCCTTTCTTCCCTCCTGAGGACTGACTTCCCCTCCCAGGAGGGGAGGGGTTAGGGGTGGGTAGACTCCTGAGGACTCACAACAGTTATTTATAAGTATTCAACCGAACATGATATAACATACAACCGCCAGAAAATACTGACATGATGATTATTTTTGGTTGGGATAGTTTTTTTCATCTGTCTGAGATTGCTTTGTAGGATTTTGTTCAGTTTCTGTAGGTTGACTGGATTTCATTAAACCAGAACCATGCCACAAAAAACTGACAATCATTATTTTAGTTAATGCATTCAACTGCTCTAACTTTTCTTTGTTCATTGGTTGATTTATATTATTAGCTTGCATGAATTTTGAGCCGATATTTATTCTTGATAAAGATTAACAAATCTTTCAATAGATATGCTGATGAATCCGGTGAGGGTAATTACTTAATTTAGAAAATTGATTATGGAGCGATCGGCTTTTCTACCATAGAATTACAAATAAGTATTTCAGCACACTTTGACATAATTAGGGCTTGCTGAAAAAGTCTTATGGGTGAGGGTAGGAGACAGGAGACAACCCACCCCTGACCCCTCCGGTGGAGGGAAAGACAGGATAAATGGGAATAATAGAGGAGGTAGGAGGAATTATTGTCAGAGTGATTTTTCTGCCATAATCATCCCAAAATACTAGCATGCATGGGCTTTTTGAGCTGAAAACAGGCGCACTTTTTTAAACCAAAAAACGCACTTACCAATATCAGTCAATGCTTTGATATTTAATCAGCAAGCCCTAATTAATTAACTACTATATTATGCTTCAGTATTAATACATAACATTTCGGATGAGAATAAAATCGACAATTCTATTTTTCCGTACTTTTACTGAAATAGCGGTGATTTATCTTCTTGATTTCATGTGATTTATACTATAGATACTATGTGATTTAAAACACAATATAAATTTTATCTAAAAGGTAAGAAATGTAGGAATTAATATCAAATTAACTGAGAAATTTATAGCAATCCTCTTCATAGTTTTGTAGCAAATATTCACATCATTCTAGCATTAGATAACAGGGGTAAAAATTTCATAATTTTATCTATAAACTTAGTTTTTTTTACAAATACTGCACAAGTTTATAAATATCAGAATAAGTCAATAGTCAGTAGTTAGTATTTAGAAGAAAGTAAAGAAGAAAAATACTCTAATTTAGACTGTGCTTAGAAAACATCTTCGCACAATCAATAGTAAGGAATTAAATTCATAAATATTTTTCTTCTTCCTTCTTCCTTCTTCCTTCCTAATATTAAGAAGCAAAATATTTACCATATAAACCTGGATATCTTTCTTTTATCCAACCACCTAATCCTTTTCTTGGGTCTCCCTCAAGTTGACGTTCAAGAGCAGCAATAATACCCTCATCCATCACCTCATCTATTAAATCAAAAATAAAGATATTACAATCTTCTCCTCGTCTAGATTGAAATTTATTAGCATTCAAATCAATTCCTAAATAAAAATCTATTGCTCCCTCTGTCTCAATATCACTACCTACACCAATCATTAAAATTTTAATCTCATCTTGACTATTGATATTAGAACAAGTTTTTCCAATAACATTAATAAATTCTTTACTATCATCAATTTGACCATCAGTATAGATAATTATAAAAGCACCTTTATCATCAGTTCTATTAGAAAACCATTGAGATACTGCCTCATTTAAAGTAGGAGCAATATAAGTCGCACCGCCAGGTTTATTTTCTTTAAAAGCAGCTTGTACTTGAGCAGCATCTCTGAGATAAATAGTTTTAGTCGGTTGTTGATTTCGATTGAAAAAATATAAAGTTAACTCATCACAAATTATGCCATAATCATCATCTTGTTCGGACAGAATTTCAAATACATGACCTTGTACAGTTTCTTGAAGATATTGCCAACGATTTTTGTTTCCTGTAGTAGCATCAGATATTGTCATGGAACCACTACGGTCTATCAAAATAAAAACATCGCGATTGTAAATTTGTGGAATTGGCATATTTTTCTCCTTTGGTAAGATTAATTCAGCAGGTTTTTGATAACTTATATTTTTGCAGATATATCTACATATTTCTAAGATTTTACCAAACTTTGCCACTATAAAAGATATCAGTAAATTAATTTATTTCATCCTACGTTCATCAAAATTAACAAAACTCAAAAAGGTATTCAACAATTAATAATTAATAATTAATAATTAACAATTACCTATCCTCGAAAACGGATAGGATTGACGCACTACCGAAAATTTTTTCTTTGTCTCTTGGTAGATTGAAGGCCAGGGAGGAGACCCAAAGAGTGACAGAGCCGCTCCGCTTTTCATGTTGTGGAGCAAAACGCCATTCCACCCTAAGGGAAGCTCCGAAGATCGACCGCTTTTCTCCTTTAAAGGAGAGGCTTTAAACCTTAATTATTTGGTAAAATTTATCACAGTTGTTGAGAAAAACATAATAAAAAAAAGGAAAAGTCTTTAATTTTTTTTGACTCTAGTAATATAATATCCGGTTGAATCTTTACATCAGTTTTCGAGTCTTGGAGGTACAAAGTTTTATGCTTTTAGGGAACAGATAAAACCGGATCTGAGAGCTAGGAATGAATAATAATTATGGATTAATCTTAAACTGTTTTTTGACCCCAAAAAGGCACTTGTCTTTATATGTCAATGCTTTTAGATTAGATCGGTCACGCCCTAATTATATCATCTCCGGTAGCATTGGTATTGTATAGAGAAGGTAAGGAAGACCGAAGTTGGAAGAAGCTTTAAGAGAAGGAAAAACCTTATAGAACCCATTTGGTATCTTCATAAATATCAAGTTTTTTTAGCTAGGAGTCAGGAGACAGGAGACAGGAGACAGGAGGTAAGAGGGAAGAGAGAAGAGAGAAGAGAGAAGAGGGAAGAGGGAAGAGGGAAGAGGGAAGAGGGAAGAGGGAAGAGGGAAAAGGGAAGAGGAGAGATGTGGGTTCGTGATCATACAAAAAATTCAACACACCAACACCAAGATTTTCGGTCAAAATTGATGGGCGAAAAGACTTGACTACCATAATTATATAGACCTCAAATGGGTTCTATATAGCGCTAGATATTTCCCCAACTTGATACACGCTCCGATACCAACGGACATGATATTATACCATGCTAGAAAAAAGAATGTTACGAATAATAAGCATGAGAAAAAGACTTTACAGGAGGTCTCCCTTTGACAAAGCGGTGCGACCCCGCGACGACGACAGCTCGCTTGCGGAACGCGCACTCCTTTTCGGGAACGCTGACCAAGAGAGGGAATGCGCACCAAGAGAAAAATAGAATTTACTAGCTCAAAACTGGTATTGAAGCTATTCCCGTGTGACTCGGTCCTCCTGACTTCCCCTCCTGGGAGTGGGTTGACTCCTAAGAAATAGCCTAACTATTTGTAGCAAACATTCATAAAATTGGTATTATTAATTATTAATTATTAATTATTAATTGTTGAACTACATCCATTTCAACTGCATTAAAAAATCAGCAATTCTCTGAGCTGCACCCGGTTTACCCATTCTCTGAACCCCATTTTTAGCAATTAATTGTAGTCGCTGTGAATCATTTAGCAGAGACTTAACTGCATCTGCAACTTCTCTGGGATGCTTGACCAAAGTCACAGAAATTCCTAAAAGACGACTTTGAGCTTCCGCAAAAGCAGAAGTGAATTGAGGGCCATTGCCAGGAATAGCGATCGCTGGTTTCCCCAGACCAACAAATTGTTCCGTAGCAGTACCTGCCATAGCAATAGCTAAATTTCCCCGATGCACAAACTCTGGAAAAGCTTGTCGGTCTAAAATCAGACTAGCATTTTTATTCTGAGAAGTTAATTTAACAGGAAACTGAATACTCCCCTTTCCAGAAAAAAAGGTTGGTACAGGACGATCGACTGGCAGTTGTAAAATACTGTTTTGAGTATCAGTTCTCATCTCTTGTTCAACCTGCCAATGATTAGACTTGAGGAGTGTAATAAAAGGTTCTAAGCTTAAGTTAGGAGCGATCGCCCCCAGAAACAAAAATTTTTGCTGTGGAAAAGTTTCGAGTAACCCTACAACCGCTTGAATCATAATTTCCCAATTCGCATAAGCTTCTGGAGAACGAGATCCAGGCAATAAAGTAATCGTCACTTGGCGCTGCATTTCTGCATCAGAATGGTCTATTGACAGCAGAGAGTTGGAAAACTCTACACCATCCATCATGGGGTTTCCCACATAATAAGCTCGAATTGACTTTTTTCTGAGTATTTGTGCTGTTAGATCGTCTCTAGCAAGTACCGCTCTACACTTACTCCGACTCATTAACCAACATTCCCAAGGAAAGTAAACCGAACCTGACCAATGCTGAAAACTTTCTACCCAATACTTGGACGGAAGTTTCCCAGTTTCATCTCGTATCAAATATTCTGATTTAGCAGTTCCTAAAAAAGCATAAGGTGCTCCACTCAACCAAGCAAATAATAAAGGTACAATATCACCAACTGCAAAGATAACTACTTGATGACCTAATTTAGTTTCGGAACTTACCCAATATTTTAATGCCTTGAGTTGAGTAAAGGTCATTTTTAATAAACCACCTTTGACATCTTGCCATAACTGTTGCCTATCCATATAGATAAACCCGCCAGAAGGCATTCTTTGTCGGGGACCAATAATTGAGAGACGAGATACTTTGGTATAAGCGTATCCTTCCCCAACTATAGGTAAGGCAGCAAGACTAGGAGGAAGAGGATATTTTTGTAATTCATGTAAAATTTGAACTGCGATCGCGTCTTCCCCATGACCATTACTAAGGCAAAGTATCTTCAAAGTCATAATTAAAATTCGGCGTTGCTGAATTAGTATATGATATTAATCTTAATTACTTAGGGTTTGCGCTTCACTCGTCTTATGGGTGAGGGTAGGAGACAACCCACCCGCGGGGCCCGACCAACCCACCCCTCGCCCCTCCCCCGACCGTGGAGGGGAGGGGAAGACAACCCACCCCTCGCCCCTCCCCCTCCCAGGAGGGGAGAAAAGGGTCGGGAGCGAGGAGGTAGGAGCGGGCGTTTTGTCCCAAGATTGTTCTGCCCAACTATGCGCCTAAAATACGCTCCTAGCATGAGCATCAATAGCTGAAAACCAGGCACTGCAATTCGACCCCAAAAAGGCTAAAATCTTTATCTGTAAATACTTTTAGATTTAATCAGCAAGCCCTACTTAGGAGTAAACCCACCCACGGTCCCCTCCCAGGAAGCAGGAGGAATGAGTCAGGAGGGAACAAAGAAGAAGAAACCCCGACTAGAAGGAGAAAGTTTTTTGTTTAGCTGGCGCATAACGCAGGTTAACGCGGAGCGCGGAATGGAGTTCTATCGCACTCTTATCTGGACATGATATCATATCTCAAATCACCAGCACCTAAAATTCAAACTAATAGTTCGTAATTGAAGCACCCTGAGAAGTAGTAGAAGTTAGGATACTATTTAGTATTCAGCACAATGAGTTGTCTTTTCAGAAGTCAGAAGAAAATTCTGACTACTGTCTAAAGCTAAACTCCTACATATTAACTAGCTTATAGTCGTTTTCATATCAAATCTGTTGGCTTGAGAGTAATATAATTTGCTCAATCATCATACAATGCGTAGGGGCGAATGGCCATTCGCTCCTACTCTTTAACACTGAATAACACCAACGCTACTGGATTTGATATCAGATAGATAAACCACACACTTGTGTACCACAACTGTAGTTAGGACCTTCTATGGAACGCCCCTAATACTAAAATGAAAACTGCTGTAATTCACTAAGATCAAGAGAAATTGGGGAATAAAAATGAAAATGTTAAGAAACTTACAAGGGGGCAAATATACATTAGAACAAGAATTAGGAAGGGGAGGTTTTGGTATTACTATCAAGGCTACTCATAATTATTTAGGACAACCCGTAGTGATTAAGACTCTCAATGAGTCTCTATGTCAACATCCCAACTTTCAGGAATTTCAAAGGAAGTTTCAGGATGAGGCAAGAAGACTCGCTTTGTGTGTCCACCCTAATATTGTCAGAGTCAGTGATTTTTTTGTAGAAGATAGTCAACCTTACATGGTGATGGACTATATTCCGGGTAAAACTTTAGCAGAAGTTGTATCTGGTGGACAACCTCTACCAGAGGCGATCGCTGTGCATTATATTCGTCAGGTAGGGAATGCTTTGATGGTGGTGCATCAAAATAACTTACTCCACCGAGATGTTAAACCCCAAAATATTATGCTACGTCAGGGTACTGAGGATGCAATCTTAATTGACTTTGGTATTGCACGGGAATTTATTGCTGGTAAAACTCAGGTTCACACTAATTTGGTTTCTGATGGTTATGCTCCTCCGGAACAGTATTTTGTTCAAGGAAAACGTACCGCAGCAACAGATGTATATGGTTTAGCTGCAACTCTCTATACTTTATTAACAGCACGACTGCCAATACCAGCAATGAGTAGAGCGCAACAAGAAATCCCTGCTCCCAGGGAGTTACAGCCTCAACTAAGTGGTACTGTTAATCAAGCAGTGCTAGAAGGTATGGCAATGGATATTCAACACCGACCTACAATTGTGGAGGAATGGATAAAATTGTTATCAAATTCTAGCACAACTAATTTACATTCAACTATCCAGGTTGTACCTCAACAGCATCCAGCTCATAATCTGGGAAATGGAAAAATTGCTACTACAAATATTCCTCCTACACAAAGACCTAAAAGAATATTGATGTGGGGTATACCCGGAGCGATCGCTACTTTCACAGTAGGAACATTAGCAGCAATATTGTTAAATTCTCAGCCCTCTGACACGCCACCTATAGTTCAAACTCCCGCACCATCTCCCACCGTTAGACCATCAGATATTGCTCAAACTCCTATATCAAAACCAACTGCACCTCCTACACCATCTCCAAAGTCTAATGATACGGAGCAATTGCCCAATTTTACTCCTACCCCATCACCATCTCCACCTCCAACCCCTACTCCTGTTCCTCCTATTGTTAGACCAACCCCTACTCCTTCACCTCCAGTTGAAAAACCTACACCCATACCACCTACAGTTGAGCCAACTCCAGTACTAACTCCAACTCCAACTCCAATACTAACTCCAACTCCAACTCCAACTCCGGTTCAACCTCCCCAAGATTCAGTTCCTGATATACCTATAGATTTAATACTGCCAGATAATATTCCTTCCGACCCTATTGATAATTCTACTATTAGGGATCGGTTGCCGATTATTCGTGGTTTACCTCCAGGCACCTTAGAAAGTAAAGTAATAGAATTATTGGGAAAACCTACAAAAGTTAAAGAGCGTGGTTATTGGCCTAATACTAGGGCTGTGATTTATGATTTACTTCCTAATAAAGTTAGTCTAGGTTATCTATACGATCGGGACTCTCGTCGCTTACGACAAACTGAGTTGTCTGTGGCAGATAGTATAGATAACCTAATGGTAAGAACCGCTTTCAGTGGTATGTTGAATTGGAGAATTACTCCAGAAATTAAGCAAGGACTGCAGGATGTGCGAAACCGTAAAATTAATCGCTACGAGTTTAAAACAGGTAATCTTGAAGGTCTAATTGAGCGTAGTAGGAATGATCTTGTCTATATTGGTGTGTGGGAAGATGATTTACATTAAGAGGGATTAGGGATTAGGGAGTAGGGAGTAGGGGAGTAGGGGAGTAGGGAGTAGGGGAGATTGAAGTAATTATTAGACATCTGGTAAAAATCAAAAATAAAATCAATTATTATCCATATATCATCAATTATTCCCCCCTGTTCTCTGTTCTCTGTTCTCTGTTCTCTGTTCCCTCTTTGTCTAGAGATATCTAAATGACTCCTGAATTCTAAATTCTAAATTCTAAATTCTAAATTCAAAAGTTGTCATAATGAAAATAATTGTGTAATATAAAAAGAATAACACGGGGCATTAACGGTTTCGACAGGGTGGTGAAATCTACTTTGTGATTCAGGTCGAGAGTGAGTCTTCTCTCGCAAATCCCGGGCTCAAAAAATAATAAGTGCAAACAACATTGTACCTTTTGCTCGTAAGCAAGTAGCTGTAGCTTAATTGCGAAAATACCTCTTATAGGTTCGAGCGTCTGTAGTTTGACTCCGTTAAGGATTGCAGACCTAACCCCAACGGATGCACTGGTAAACTGCCTCTGGTCAGCTGCTGGTTAAGACTTTACTAGAGAATCCCGCCATCCGGGATAATGGATGGTCCCGGCTCTGAGGGTTAACAAGAGCTAAACCTGTGAATGAGCGAAGAGTAAATAGCCATTTTGGACATGGGTTCAACTCCCATATGCTCCATTAAACAATTTGAAGAAGGCAAAAGGCAAAAGGCAGAAGGCAGAAGGCAGAAGGGAAAATTGCTAATTGATAGTCTTCGACACGCCACTCCGTCTCTACAAACCCCAAACAAATTTAGCACTGTGTAAACGGGGTATTAAACCCGCAAAAGAAAAGATAACAATTATCCTAAAGCCGTTTTTTGACTTTTGAGCATAAAGCGGTTTTTTTAGAGTCAGAGGTTGTTTGTAAAGAATTATGAAGTATTTTTACCGAAAAATTGTGGTCTAAAGCCTCGTCTTTTAAGGGGATAAAAAAGAGTATATTCCTGATGTCAAGCCTCCTTATTGCAGAGGTACCGATCGCCGATAACTGAAATGACCCCCAAGGAAATTGGGTATTGCAGACTGCAAAGTCTAGGATAAATAACTAAGTTTTTACAGTTTAAAGGGCGATATAGCTGCTGCTAGTGTCGCTACGCGGAAGTCAAAAGTCAAAAGCGAGTGCGTAATTCTGAGGTCCCCTCAGAATGTAAGACACACTCAAGACAGTCAATCATTTTTGATTGGTAAGGCTTTTAGGATTTTGTAACTGGTTAGTTATTTCTGTCATCCTGCACTAGGCTTAGCCAATGCTTTACTTTACAAAAGCAAACAGTCTCTTAGAGGCTGTGTAACCTACAATTCCGCACTTCAAAATGTAGCAGGAAAAATCTTAACTTCTTCTTTTCTCCTGTCTCCTGTCTCCTGTCTCCTGACTACTTCTTTTTGAATATGTAGCAAAAACTTGAGTATTTTGATTAGCTAAAAAATAAAAGCCCCTTTGTCAATCTTGACCAAGGGACAAATAACTATCAGGGTGCATCTACTAAACGTAGTATAACACCCATAAGGGGCAAAACCCACTATTTCAATAATTTAAAAAAAATATCATAAATCGAACAAAACATAAGTTTCATTAAAGTAAGCACCCATATCATCAAAAAAAAAGCCCCTTTGCCAAAATTGACCAAGGGACAAATAACTATCAGGGTGCATCTACTAAACGTAGTATAACGCCCTTAAGGGGTAAAACCCCTCATTTATATATTTTTTTTTATTATGATACAAATAAGCATTGATAATGTGTAGTAAAAGTTTATTTTAAATAGTAAAAAAATCAAGTGTACAGCTATATATTTTAATTAAAGTGTAACTTGAAAAGAAGAAGATATAGAACCCTTATGGTATCTTTGCAGGGGGTATGTCCTTTTGGGATAGAATTCATTAATTGATAATGGATCATGGATAATTGATAATTACCTCGGGTTTTAACCGCTACGGAATTGAATATAAGGAATATTTTCTTTTCTTGGTCGATGGTCGGACAGCGCAGGTTTCGGAGCCATCCCACCCTACGGGAAAGCTGCGAAGAGAGAACTCCGTTCCGCTGTCGCTAACGACCGCTTTTTTTCCCCTTAAAAGGGCAGGGCTACCGCGATCGCCAACCGTCATAGAAAAATATGTCCCATTATCAAAATAATTGGGTCGCGCAACCCCGCCTTGATTGGCGCTCGGGTTTTTGGAGAGTGGCTCACACATCCCCTACTTCCCCTCCTGGGAGGGGTGGGTTAACTTCTGACTTCTGACTTCTGACTTCTGACTTCGTTAATTTGATATCCTAAAAATCAAGAGTCAAACTATTTAAACTATGCCTGTAGTAAACCCTCCCACCATCATCAACTTTCCTTTAGCTGCCGTAGTCGGACAAGAAGCAATCAAACTAGCCCTATTGTTAGCAGCCGTCGATCCGGGATTAGGAGGAGTTGCCATTGCTGGCCGTCGTGGTACTGCCAAATCGGTAATGGCCAGAGCGCTACATTTACTCCTGCCTCCCATTGAAATTGTTCAAGGGTCTATTAGTAACTGTAATCCTAACTATCCCGAAGAATGGGACAACCAACTATTAGAGCAGTATGGCGACCCCACATCAGTAGAAATTCCCACTGAAGTTATACCCGCACCTTTTATTCAAGTTCCTCTAGGAGTAACAGAGGATAGATTATTAGGTTCGGTAGATGTAGAAAAATCAGTCAAACAGGGAGAAACAGTTTTTCAACCAGGATTATTAGCATCAGCTCACCGAGGAGTATTATATGTAGACGAAATTAATCTGCTGGACGACAATATTGCCAATTTATTACTCACAGTCCTCACAGAAGGACGAAATCAAATAGAACGAGAAGGCATTAGTTTTCAACATCCTTGTCAACCTCTATTTATTGCTACCTATAATCCAGAAGAAGGGCCACTGCGAGAACATTTGCTGGATAGAATAGCGATCGCCCTCTCAGCAGATATGGTTTTAGGTTTAGACCAAAGGGTGGAGGCAGTAGAACAAGCTTTAGCTTATGCTAAATCTCCCCAAGCATTTCTCGAACGATATGCAGAAGATATAGATAATCTCAAAACTCAGATTCTTTTGGCTAGGGAATGGATAAAAGATGTCACCATCACTAACGAACAAATCCAATATTTAGTAGAAGAAGCAATTCGTGGAGGTGTGCAAGGACATAGGGCAGAACTTTTTGCCGTGCGAGTAGCCAAAGCATCAGCAGCAGTGGATGGACGGACAACAATTAATGCCGATGACTTGCGTCGGGCCGTGGAATTAGTTATTGTGCCACGGGCAACAATAGTGCCAACTCCTCCAGAAGAGGAGCAACAACCCCCACCTCCACCACCACCCCCACCAGAAGACCAGTCTCAAGATGAGCAAGAGGAGGATGAGGATGAGGACGAGGAAAACCCGGAACCTCCAGAGGAAGAAGAGGCAAGTATTCCTGAAGAATTTTTGTTTGACCCGGAGGGAGTGGTGCTGGATGATAGTGTGCTGATGTTTGCTCAAACAGCAAACCGTCAAGGTAAGTCTGGTAGTCGGAGTGTGATTTTTTCTGAAGACCGGGGGCGTTATGTGAAGCCAATGTTGCCCAAGGGTCAGGTCCGACGTATTGCGGTTGATGCGACTTTGCGAGCTGCTGCTCCTTATCAGAAGTCTCGCCGCGAACGTCAGCCAAATCGTAAAGTGATTGTGGAACCTATTGATATGCGAGCAAAGCGTTTGGCCAGAAAGGCTGGTGCTTTGGTGGTGTTTGTGGTTGATGCTTCGGGTTCGATGGCGTTAAATAGGATGCAGTCGGCGAAGGGAGCGGTGATGCAGTTGTTGACGGAAGCTTATCAGAGTCGGGACCAGGTGTCGTTGATTCCTTTTCGGGGGGAACAAGCGGAGGTTTTGTTACCGCCTACTCGTTCGATAACTACAGCGCGACGACGTTTGGAAAAGATGCCTTGTGGTGGGGGTTCGCCTTTGGCCCATGGTTTGACTCAGGCGGTGAGAGTGGGTGTGAATGCCAAGCAGTCTGGTGATGTTGGGCAGGTGGTAATTGTGGCTATTACAGATGGGCGGGGTAATATTCCGTTGGCGCGTTCGTTGGGTGAACCGATATTGGATGATGAGAAGCCGAATATTAAGGAGGAGTTGTTGGAAATTGCTGGTAAAGTTCGGGGTTTGGGGATTCAGTTATTGATGATTGATACTGAGAATAAGTTTGTTTCGACTGGGTTTGCCAAGGAGTTGGCGAAGCAAGCAGGGGGTAAGTATTATCATTTACCTAAGGCGACAGATCAAGCGATCGCTGCTATGACTCAGAATGCTCTCAAGGATGCTATTGGGTAGCCCAATACCCAACTAAGAGGTGGTTAGACCAAGCCTAATACGCACACCAGATATTTCCCTAGTCTGGATTACCGAATAATTAAGGTAAAAATCCTCTCACTCGCTGTGGAGAAACAAGAAAAAATTTTCCTTTTATTCAATCCTCTTCCTTTTAGGGAGAGGTAATTATCAATTATTGAACTGTGGGCAGAAATGGGCGATGAAGCAATTGGAGTCTATTGCACCAGTCAAGACCGTCTTAGGTTGCCAGGAAAATGGCAATGGTACCAGTCAAATCCGGAAGCATTTGGGACTGACAATAATCACAGACAAGAAGGCTCAAACACCAGAGTCTCATGCAGTAGATGGCATAGCCCTAGCTGCTACAGAGTTCATTAGGTTTGGACTGGTACCCAAGATTGGCTACGACTTGCACACATGGATTGGGTCTGTCACCATTACCTCTGCAACATTCAGGACGATCGCTAGACCTGAATACTTTCGTAGAGCATTGCATTTTGACAACGCTGACAAGGGAGGAAAACGCAAGCGTAAGGGTGGAACCATTACCCCATTTGGTGTGCGCTGTGGCGATCGAGTTATGGCTACCAAGTCTGGTGAAACTGTGATTGGTTGGGTAGGTAGCTATACCCAGACAGCCAAGTCCAAAAATATCAGCGTATATGACCACAACTGGAAACGGTTCGGGCAGTTCGCACCAAGTAAGGTACGGCTCATTCAGAGGTCGAACAAGCTATGCGTAGCGTAACAGCGGTTAAAGCCACACGAGTAGCTTTTCAGACCTGGGCTATTCGCGACAGAGATTCCAAGCATCCCGAATTGTTTACTTGAAAGGGAGTAGGGAGTAGGGGGCAAATTTCAACCTTTTTTCCCTACTCTACTGTAGTCTACCGAAATGAAAACTGCTATAATTTCACTCCTGGTAAAATATAGGAAACGAGAAGCATCGGCCTTGGGAAGAAAAAATACACTAGACATAAGCGTGAAAAATCATGTATAGAGGTTTAAAAAAGTTCCCTACAAGAGTTAGAGAAAAGAGTTATTTATTTACTGGATGTATCTACTTATCTCTAACCTGAAACATTTACCGCCCATAATACTCAAGATATATTGCTGATTAGACCACTTCTATAACCTACCTACATCCATAAATAGGAGAGAACTTATGTATAATAATTATTATAATATCAGGACTTACGCATCAGGTACGAAAAATTAGGATTTGAGATTGCTTCCGGTGTCGGTCGCTTCGGAGGAAAATACGTTGTACTACGTAAGTCCTAAATATATTATATATACCAATTTTAAATAAATTAATGAATATTTTAGGTAAAAATTGTCATATTCCTGCAGAAAATCTACAATGGAGTGAACGTATCACCATTACTCAAGGTGATATTATTTCTCAGCAAGTAGAGGCAATTGTTAATCCAACTAACAATAATCTCCGCAGTTACGGACTATGTACCAAAATTCATCAAGCAGCAGGAGAAGCACTAACAAGTGCAACCAGACAAATAGAATGGCTCGATATCAGTGAAGCTAAAATCACTAAAGGCTATCAACTCCAGGCTTCATACATCATTCACACTTGTGCCCCAGTTTGGGATAAAACTAACAGCCAAACCTCTAGTCAACAGTTAGCTCAATGTTATCATAACTGTCTGGAGGTAGCAGCAAAAAATCAAATTAATACTCTCGCTTTTCCCTGTATCAGCACTGGAATGCGCGGGTTTCCCAGAGATTGGGCTGCAAAAATAGCCATGACAGAAGTGGTGAAATTTTTACAACACAACTCTCTCCCCTGGAAAATAATTTTTGTCTGTCGCGAGTCAGATGATTACGAACAATATCAAGTACATCTACCAACTGATATAACTTCTCCCACTTTCTCCGAACAAACTCAAGCCCAAATTGCGAAAAGTTTAGTTGCTCAAATTGAATGTCAGCGTAGAGTCGCTATTATTGGCAGTACTTCCTTTTGGGGTGTGACTACGGAGGCAATATGCAAAGCTACTGGTAGACAACTGGCAACATTAGAAAATTTAGCTCTGTTGACGGGTGGAGTTATGGGGGTACCCGAAGCAGTCTCCCTGAGTTTCTGGCGAGAGTGTCAACAGCAAAATAAATTTGCCCCAGTTTACCATATTCAACCTGCTGGATTTGAACTGTGGGAATATGGTGTAAATTTGTATGGAGGCAAAACCTTATCTGAGCGCCGAGAAATTCTGGCTCAGATGGCATCAATATATATACTTATTGAAGGTGGGCCTGGAGCTAAACAGGAGGCAGAAACTGCAATGGCAGCAGGTGCAGTGGTGATTCCGGTGGGAGTAACGGGAGGTTTTGCTAAGGAACTTTATCAAAAAATGTCTCGTCCTTATTATATACCTTTCCAGTTGTGGCAAAAGTTAGGGGAAGGCTATATTTCATCGGAAACTGTGGCAGAAGCGATCGCTCAAATTATGGAAAAAATCTGGCAACGTCCCAAAGATGTGATGTTTAACCCTGACAAAAAATCTGTTACCGATCTAGAATTGCGTTCAGCACTAGGGGTTAATTACCGGAAGTTGCGAGATTTATTAGCAGCATCTCAATGGCAAAAAGCAGACTGGGAAACTTTCCGCTTGTTTTGTGAAATTGCCCTGAGAGTAGAAGTACACAAAGGTGTTAGGGAAATTCGGGAAATTTTGAAGACAATTAACAAAAATACTCAACCAGATAGATTTTACGAACTCACTGACTTGCTGCAATATTATCAGACAATGTTTCACAGTATTCATCAACAGGAGTTTCCTTCTTCTTCATTTTATGGTTATCTTCCTGGTTGCCTCAATTGGAAATTTATTAATAAACTACCTTTACTAGATTTACAAACAATTGATTTACTTTGGATGGTATATTCTTGTGGGCATTTTGGTTTCAGCGTGCAGGAAAGAATTTGGCAGACATTATTTACTCAGGATGAGGCGAAGGTAGAGGAAAATTTTATCAGTTGTGTAGGACGCGGTTATTCTCAAGGTGAAGATGCTTATCAGGAGGGTGAAAATTTTACCCTGAGTTCTCCAGAGGGGTTGTTACCTTGGCTTAACTGGTATGATGCTGGGGGTAATCTTCACGGTATAGAATGTGATGGCAAGTTACGTTATTTGACGGGTGGGTTTGCTCAGAAGGGTGTGATGAGAAAGCTATGGCAAGAGGGAATTCGCAAAAGGTTGGAAGTGGGAGATAATGATTTTTCTAATTGCGTGCTCAGTGGTTTAAATTTGCAGGGTTTGAATTTTCAAGGTGCTAATCTCAGGGGTGCCGATCTACGGAATGCTAACTGTGAGGGAGCAGTATTTGCCGATGCCGATCTTAGAGGTGCTAATTTAGTAGGAGCCAAATTTTCAGTGGGAGCTTTGCAAGAGGCAGTTATCGACCGGAGTGATGGGTGCAGTCGTCAATGGTTGAAATCTTATACTATTCTAATTGTTGATGATTCTATTATTGTTCGTCAACTTTTGAGTACGACTTTTACTAATGCTGGTTATGAGGTAGAAATTGCTAGAAATGGAGTAGAAGCTTGGGAAAAATTACAAAATAATTTACACATTGACTTAATTTTATTAGATCTAGAAATGCCAAGAATGGATGGTTATGAACTAACTAAAAAAATCCGAAATGATTCTAAGTTGAAAAATATATTAATCGCTATTTTGACTAATCGTAGTATACCTAGAAATAAGCAGAAAGAAATTCAGGAAGAATTTAATTATTGTTGTTATTTGAACAAACCTTTTGCTGAGGAAAAAGTGTTAGAAACAGTCAATAATATTTTCAACAGAAGCGTGAAGCCTGAGACTATTCTAATTGTGGATGATTCTATTACTATTCGTGAACTTTTGAGTATGACTTTTATCAAAGCTGGCTATCAGCTAGAAGTAGCAAAAGATGGCTTAGAAGCTTGGAATAAATTGCAAAATAATTTACACATTGATTTGATTTTATTAAATATAGAAATGCCGAAGATGGATGGTCAAGAGTTAGCTTTGAAAATTAGAAGAGATTCTAAGTTACAAAATTTACCAATAGTTTTTATGACTTCTCGGGGAGCATCAAGAATGGGCGTACCAATTGAAAAATTAGTTAAAAATTGTGCTTACTTAACAAAACCTTATGTTGAAGAAAATGTGTTAGATACTGTAAAAAGTTTATTGAAGAAATAAGAAGAAGGAGTCAGGAGTCAGGAGTCAGGAGTCAGGAGGCGAGGAAGGAAGAGAACTGAGAAATATTTGGCAATAACTGAAGATGGAACTGTTTTTATACCAATTTTCAGAAGGAGTTAGTTGTTATATAGAATCTAGTTATACCGTTTCACGGAAGTCAAAAGCCAAAAGTCATGCATCGAGTGTGTAATTCTGAGGTTTCCTAAAAATGTAAGACACACTCAAGACAGTCAAAAGTATTGATTGGTAAGGCTTTATTTTATGCCTGCATTGAATAGAAGCATAGAGTGCGACAGCTATATAACCGAGTTTGATATTTAATCTTAATTATTCGGTAATATTTTTAACGATAATAGGCATAAAGTGAAATACTTATTCCTATTCCTAATTTACCATCTTTCCGTTCCCTGTTGCCTGTTGCCTATTACCGAAAAATTGTGGTTTAAAGCTTCCCCTTTTAAGGGGATAGTAAAGAAAAATTTTCATGATTAGTCAATCTTCTTCTTTTCAAGGAGAGGTAATTATTAATTAGGGTCTGCTGAAAAAATTGGTTGGTGGGGTAGGACACGGGGACGTGGAGACGCGGGGACGCGGAGATGGGAGCACAGACAACAGTTTCGGCCATTTTATGTGAAGAAATTTTCTTGAATTTCAGCAGAAAATTTCAGTAAATTGATGCCAATAAGAGCCATAAACTAGGAGATAAATTGAATATAAAAAGCTCCATTACCTTAGCTATCCTAACTTTTAGCTTTATTCAGCAAGCCCTAATTATTCATTATTAATTATTCATTATTAATTATTCATTATTAATTGTTGAACTATTCCCTATTATGAAACTTTTACTAAATTATTTGACAATTATAATTAGCTTATTTTCCCTGCAAAACTTAGCTTTAGCAGAAACAAATACTCTAGAAAATCAACCTCAAAAACCTCCGTCAGTAAAAATATTTCCTACGAATTTTCAGCCAGAAACAGCAGAGCAAAAATTAGCTGAAGCAGACAGACTTTATTTAGCAGGAGAAAAAGTAGCGGCCGAAAAACTTTACCGAGAAGTAAAAGAACCATTTTCTGAAGATATTGAAGCTAAAATTAATCGTCCTAAAGCAATTTATGAACCCACAAAATTACCAGTAACAGCTCAAGTTTATTGGCGACAAGTACAAGAAGGGTTAGCCAAAAATCTAGAAACTCAAATATTTGTAGCTTTAGAATTATTAGTCAAAGAATATCCTGAATTTATTCCAGCTCATATTAAACTTGCAGAAGTATTAAAAGCTGATGAACAAACAGAATTAGCCTTAGAAATATTACATCAAGCAGCGAATTTATATCCTAACGAACCAGAATTAATGAAAGCTCAAATTACTGCCCTAGCAAATGAAAAAAAATGGTTAGAAGCAACTTTATCTGCCCAACAATTTGCTTTAATGAATCCCGAACATTCCCAAGTTGATGAATTTAATCAATTAGCAGAAACCTACAGAAAAAAATTTCAGTCTCAGCTCAAATCAAAATTAAGAGGAAATACAATTGCTAATGTTGTAACTGGTGCTTTAGGAGTAGCTCTAACTGGTAATCCATTTGCTGCTATGAATGCAGTTCAAACAACAGCATTAATGCTCCGAGGAGAATCAAGAATTGGCAAAAATTTAGCAAAATCTGCCACTAAAAGTTTACCTATGGTTGAAGATGAAACAATTCTTGAATATGTTGATACTATGGGGCAAAAACTTGCAAAAATGACTGGTAGAGACGAGTTTGAATATCAGTTTTATATAATCAATGATGAAAACCTTAATGCTTTTGCTTTACCTGGTGGGCAAATATTTATTAATTTAGGAGCAATAGTTAAAACAAATTCTGAAGCAGAATTAGCAGGTTTACTTGCTCACGAACTAGCTCATACTGTATTATCTCATGGATTTCAGTTAATGTCTGAAGGTAATTTAATTAGTAGCGTTACTCAATATATTCCTTATGCGGGTGGTGTAGTTAGTAATTTAATTGTACTTAACTATAGTAGAGAAATGGAACGCCAAGCAGATGTACTAGGAACGCGAATTTTAGTATCAGCAGATTATGCAGCAGATGGGGTTAGAAATTTGATGAATACTCTGAATAAAGACACAGAAGATAGAGGTATTATTGCTTGGTTATCTACTCATCCAGAGACAGCAGAAAGGGTACGTTATTTAGAGGAGTTAATTGTTAATAGTGGTTATAATCGTTATGCTTATGAAGGAGTAGTTTATCATGGGAAAATTCAGGCAAAAGCTAAAGCATTATTAGTAGAAAAGAAAAAGGATTTTTCAGAAATTTAGATAGGGAATGGGGAAGTAGGGGAGTGTGGGAGTAGGGGAGTAGGGGAGTAGGGGAGTAGGGGAGTAGGGGAGTAGGGGAGATTAAATATTGAAGTAATTATAGAGTTATAAACATATACTATATAATTGGATTCTTCCTCCTTTTGATTCCTGACTCCTCCCTGATTATTTACCGAATAATTAAGATTTAAAGCCTCTCCTTTAAAGGAGAAACAAGAAAAAGTTTTCCTTTTAGTCAATCCTTTTCTTATTCAAGGAGAGGCAATTATTAATTATTAATTGTTGAAAATATCATCTCCGAATAATAGCGTGACAAAAAAACCTTCTCCCTTTAAACCTTTCTTTTCCTTCTTTCTTTCCCTTTCTCCTTCCTCCTTCTTCTTTCTTCCTTCTTCCTTCTTCTTTCTTCCTTCTTCCTTCTTCCTTCTTCCTTCTTCAAAAAATTAATTCGACTTACCATCACTACCTAAATATTCTCGGTAGGAACAAATTTTATCCCCTCTCACATCAAAAGAAACTGCTACTCGATTTTTATAAGCTTTTCCCCACATCGGACCTTCATCCCGAAATTCAAATACTACTGTTGTTTTGTTGCTAGTAATATTGTCTAAAGAAGTAATTAAAAGTCCTTCACTATAAGCTTCAGAAACATACTGAAAAAATTCTCTAGCGCGGTCTTTTCCTTCGTTTAAACCATGAAATTTTCCTACGGGAAACCAAAAGGTAAAGTCATCAGTAAGCATATCCAAAAATGCTTCCCATTCTCCAGTTGCTAAACCATGAGTAAATTTATCAAATGCTTTTTTAGCAACGGTAATTGTGTTTATTTCTGTTTGAGTCATTGTGGATTTTTACAACAATTATATATGTATATAGCGCTACGCGCTAGGAAATAGGGAATGTAAGCATTTCCTGCGGAATGCTGCGCAAACAACTATTAGCTGTCAGCTCTCAGCAATAAGACTATCCACTTAAGGACAGCGTTTAAATGAATATAAACTTTAAAGTCAAGGAAGCCGACTTTCATATTAAGGTTTAATTATAGCTCAATTGATTAACCTTTTATCGCACGCCAAAAACAATAATAGCAATTATTTGTATGAAGTAAAGATATCTTGTTAGTTATTTACCTTATGAAGCTAACTGATAACTGATAACTGAAATTACCGAATTATTAATAATTAATAATTAATAATTAAATAATTCGCGCCTTGAAGCCTCCCCTTTTAAGGGGAAAAAAGCGGTCGTTAGCGCAGCGCACCCGTTGGGTGGGATGGCGAGGTCTCGGAGCCATATCCAATCGAGCAAGACAGCGGTCGTTAGCGCAGCGCACCCGTTGGGTGGGATGGCGAGGTCTCGGAGCCATATCCAATCGAGCAAGAGAAGAAATAATATTTCCTGATATTCAATTCCGTAGCGGTTTTAACCAGAGGTAATTATCAATTATCAATTATCCATTATCAATTAATGAACTACTCCCTGATTTATAAGTATTCAAGGGAACATCATATTAGAGATTTAAGAAATAAGCTCAACTTAAACAATCTAAAAATTTAAAATACTTTATAAATAACAGCTCCTGTTTCGGGGTGATTATCCATTTCCAATAAGCCCTCTTTATATAATTTTTTTAACAGTTCTTTCATTTCTGGTACTGTTTTATTTGTAGCAATGATACAATCTGCTATTGAAATTCCATCTGGATTTTCCTTAGCGAGTTGAAGAATAATTTGTGTGTCTGATTTTGGGGGATTAGTTTCTAACATTCTCACTATTTGTTCTTGAGAAAAGTAATTATATATATCCCCAGAATCTAATTGTTTCTTGAAATTTTTGAGATTTTTCTGTTCTACCATTCCAGGAATAAAGAAGACATCAAACAATTGACCAATTCCTAATAAACCCGCAGTAGCTAACCACAAACTACCAGTTACATATTTCCCAGAATAAAATCTATGTAATCCGCAAATACCTAAAAAACCAGAACACCATAAAAGGTAAGCCATACCTGTATTTTTAGTTTCATATACTTTGGGATTATTAATAGTTTTAGATTTGTTCATTTTTTTACTTTCCATCTAAATAAACAACCTTATTTGAACTTTATATCTGACTCAATTACAGAATTCTTACCTATAGAAAACTTCACCCAATTAGATGAATAAACCTGAAATTTTGATCTTTTTCTTTTGGGTTTAATACCCCGCCGTCACTTGCGGTGTTTACAATTGTTTGGGGTTAGAGTCCCCATCCACTTTTTCCTTCTTCCTTCTTCCTTCTTCCTTCTTCCTTCTTTATTTTAAATATAACGAACTAAACTAGAATCTATATCTTCTATCTTAGCACAGCCACTCAATGCCATTGCCACTTCTAATTCATCGCGCAATAAATCCAACAAATGACCCGCCCCTGCTTCTCCATCCACTGCTAGTCCCCACAAAACCGGACGCCCAATTAAAACAGCTTTTGCCCCTAATGCTAATGCTTTGAGAATATCTGTACCGCGACGTATACCTCCATCCATCAGTACATCAACTTGATGTCCCACTGCTGCAACTACTTCTGGGAGAGCATCAAGAGTAGCGATCGCTCCATCTAATTGCCGACCTCCATGATTAGAAACAATAATTCCTTTTGCCCCATGTTCTACTGCTCGAATGGCATCATCTTCCCGCAAAATTCCTTTAACTACTATAGGTAATGATGTCAATGACTGCAACCACTCTATATCTCTCCAGGTAAGAGCTGGATCTAGTTGATTGGCAACATAAGCAAATAACCCAGACTCATCTTCTGTTTGAGGAATTTCTAAATTTGCCATCGACTTTAAATTAGCTAATTCCATGTCAGATGGTAAAGTAAACTTATTTCGGCGATCGCGTTCTCTTATGCCCAAAATTGGCGCATCAACTGTCAAACACAATGCTTGATAACCTGCAGCTTCAGCTCTTTCTACTAAAGCACGGGTTAGAGCACGGTCGCGATGTACATAAAGTTGAAACCAAAAATTTTTTGGCACATTTGGAGCTAATGCCACATCTTCTAAACTTTTAGTGGACATAGTACTTAATACCATTATTGTACCTAAATCCGCTGCTACTCTTGCTGTTGCTAGTTCTCCTTCTGGATGTGCTAAACATTGAAAGGCCATAGGGGCGATTAAAATTGGCATTTTAATATCCTGTCCCAAAATTTTTGTAGTTAAATTTCGCTGGCTAACATTTACTAACATTCGAGGTCGTAGTTTATATCGTTCATAAGCAGTACGATTATCTTGCAAAGTAATTTCATCCCATGCGCCACTAGCATAATAATCTTGTGCCATTTGAGATAAATGTTGTATTGCCAAAGATCCATACTCAAAGATATTAATTGGTTTGTTCATTATTGTTGGTAATTGGTAATAATTAAATGGTAATTGTCAACAGTTTCAATAGTGTTTGTAGGTCTGATGCTGTAGATGAGAAAAATTTATCTAATACCTAAGTTAAACAAAAGACAGTTTTGCGGAAATTGAACGTGAATACTCACTACTAAATCTCGTCATAACTAATTATCAAAATATTATAAGTTTTGGATAAAAAATTAATTTATATCGTATCATAATCTTGTACTATTTAGAGTATATTGCTTATCGAAAAAATCATGGTAAATTTGAATACTAACGATCGTCTCAAGCGAGAGATACTAACAAATTCTAAAATCATTGCCGTGGTGGGTCATTCCGATCAACCAATTCGTACTAGCTATCAAATTGCTAGATTTTTACGAGAGGTAGGTTATAAAGTTTATCCTGTTAATCCAGTGGTTCAAGAAATTGATGGTCAACCTAGTTATGCTGCTTTAATAGATATTCCTGAACCTGTGGATATTGTTAATGTTTTCCGCCGTTCTGAATATTTACCAGAAATAGTAGATTCAGCGATCGCTATTCATGCCAAAACTATTTGGACTCAGCTAGGTGTTAAAGATTGGCAGTCAGCAAATAAAGCATTAGATGCAGGTTTAAATTTAGCAATGGATGTTTGTATTAAGGTTGAGTATTTGCGACTTCTTGGCTAATCATTTGCTGATTTTTATCTAGTCTTTTGCCCAGAAAAAGTAAAAATCCATAGGCAATTAAATTTTCACCAATTAGTTCAAAAAATTCTTCAAAAGCAATGCGAATTTTTTCAATAAAACTCATTAAAAAATCTTGTGTAAATAATAAACTGAGCAAAGGTTGAGCAATATCTTTAAAAATTTCAGCTCCAAATCCTCCAATGGCAAAAATCAGCATTCCTAGTAATGCTAAAAAAGTTTCTCGACGATAGGAACGCCACAAGAATTGTAAGTCTGAGTAAAAGAGAATCAAAGGCATAATAAAAATAATTATATATATTTGCAGCCAACCACGTTCGCCTAACCAAGGAATCCAGTTTTTTAGTTGTAGATGAATTTTAAACACTTCATCAATAGCGCCGTAAATTAAGAGCATAGCAAAGGTTAATTTAAACCAATTAGAAGGGGAAATTTGAGAATGCCATTCTTTGAAAAGTAATATCAAAGGTATCAATCCAATTATCAATAAATGTAATGCTTGTAAGAGAGAAGAAATAGTCATTTGACCGTTCATATCAAATAGGGGATAGGATTTACCTCTAATCAAGATACTGCCAAGATAAATTAGAACTAATAAAATTTCAAAAATAATGAAGCTAACTAGCAGGAAATTTAGAGTTTTTTGGTATGGCGATTTCTGAAAGTTGTTAAGGTCGATCATTATGATTAAACTCTTGAATATTTAAACTATTTATAAGAAAAAAATTACCGAAAAATTGTGGTTTAAAGCCTCCCCTTTTAAGGGGATAATAAAGAAAAATTTTCATCTCTTTGTCAATCCTCTTCTTTTCAAGGAGAGGTAATTATTCATTATTCATTATTCATTATTCATTGTTGAAGACAGATTCTGTGGTATATGAGGTACAAATATTAATGATAAAGTGTGGGTATCTTGCCCACCACAGATGTACCTCACTGATGATCGGATTTTTTATATCAAGTAACATTAATCACTGCAATGTAGGGAGGTTGCATACAACATCCCAACGAGGTTGGGTAAAGATTGTTTATTACAGTTATTTAATGAGACATGATATTAATCCTATGTAACTCATCTATCACATGGATTTTACTAGCAGCAGCAATAATAATGGACTGGTAAAAGTTGATAGGAGTCCCAATGATAGCGATTTTGTGTATTGATATAAAATGCTTATCAAAAAAGCATCATAGTCTAAATTTAGCTCATTAAAGTTGTGTAAGTCCCACTACTAAATTCAATAGCTCTACACTTCTGTATATCTACTTAAAGCTTACAAACATGAAATCCTTAATTACGGAGAAACACCTATAAAAAAGTTATTTTGTCAGTGATCTAAATCATTACTTATCCGTTATTTTATCAGTACGTAGGTTGATACAAAGCTTATACTGTAAATGTGGCACATCAGTAATAATACTGTTGAGAGAAAAAGTTCTTATAAGTTGATCCAGAAGGATTTGTGAGTTAATTAATTCACAAAAGTTTAATTAGAACAGGTCTCTATGCTGAAAAATATTCATTAAGTATTGTGGAATATACTGAAATGAGAAACCCTTTTATAAAAATAACCTCTATAACTATTAGTACTATTCTTAGCTGCAGCACGATCAATATAAATTCAGCACAGGCAACTAATAATGCCTCAGAATTTTTTTTAACCGCTCAGGCAACTCAAACAGATATTAAAATAGAACCTACAACTGTAATTGATGATGTTATTAACTCAAAAGCTAATAAAGCTAATAATGAGGCAATAGCAGTTACAAAACTTATGATTTTACTGTTACAAAAAAGTAATTTAAAATTAAAGTTTATTTACACTTACAGCCAAACAGACTTGATGATGGCAAAGGTAGGAAATTTGAAATATAGTCTTAATCCTCATCAAGAAAGCTCTCAACCACTAATAGATCCAGGTACATTATTGGGAGTAAGCTTAATTAGTATCAGCTATTTACTTGCAAAAAAAAGACCCTGATAAATTATCAGAGTTAAATATATTAAAAACATCTTTGAAGTCAAAAATTGTTTAATATTTGAATTTAACTAATTTGGAGCTAATGCTCATCTAATTATTTTCTGACTCTTCTACCTGAGTTTCAGTAGAATTTGATTCTGGAGATCCTTGTGCTTCAGAATCAGAATTAGCTGAAACTTCCCGCTTAATTTGATCTTTAAATCCCGCAGGAGCTAAATCTATTGCCAGATTAAAAAGCTCTTGAGCAGCTTCATTATTACCTTGCTCCCTGAGCATAATTGCCTTAGCTAAAACAGGCCGAAAATCTTCAGCATTGCCCTTAATTGCTTCATCATAAACAGCGATCGCCTCATCGTAGCGTTTTTGCTCTGCATAAACCTGCCCCAAAATCAACTGCACTGAAACCACATCAATACTGCCAGCTTCCACTTGATTTGCAACAGGAGCAGCTTTTAGTGTATCCTGTAATAAACCAATAGCAGCTTCCGGGCGCTCCTGTTGTAACAACAAATTAACCAAACCCTGCAAAGCTTTTAAATTTCCAGGTTTAGCTGTCAGAAGGGAACGATAGATTTGAGCAGCACCTTCACGATCGCCCGTGTATGTCTTCGCTTGAGCCAGCAGTACATTATAATCTGTATTACCAGGATTTAGTTCAGACAATTTTTCTAATGGAGGTATAACCTCCTCAATATTACCCTTCCCTGACTGAATTAACTCCAACTTAACTTGTAAAAGTCCTTGTAGTGCAGTTTGATTATCTGGTTCCCTTTGTAAAACTAACTCATAACCCCGTGCTTGTGCCAGTAAATCTGCTTCTCGATCTGCTACAGGAGTCTGAGTTGAAGAAGGAGTGGATTGACCATTATTTTGATTGGCCTCTAATAGTCCCCCTAATAAAGGAGATAGAGAAAATCCTAAAAAAGCAATTATGATCAACACCACCACTGCCATCAAAAAACCACGACGTTTATCTACCATGAGATTAAATTCGGTTCTACTGAACTTATTTACCTTGTGACATACTCCCACACTAAGCTGACGCGCATTGTGTGGGCTTCTCGTTTCTCAATCCCGGTACCCCGTCGGACTCCACGAGCTTTAAGGACGGAATGCCCTACCGCCCTGTGTTTTACATTTCTGGCAGCATTTTGATCACGACACATCACAATGCCACAATGCGGACAGGAATGAACTCTATCTGATAATTTTTTTGAAACCTTTTCACCACAATTTGAGCAATCTTGGCTTGTACCATTGGGATTCGCAGCTATTGTTTTCTGCCCAGCTTTCTCAGCTTTGATAGCAAGAATAGTTAGGAATTGTCCCCCAAATCGCATCATTGATTGATTTACTCAAATGAGTTTTAGCTAGTCCTTTAATATTTAAGTTTTCATAAGCAATCACTTCATTTTTTGATAAAAGTTCGTTGATTTAGCTAAATTTTCTCCACTGGCTGAAAATCTGTGGTAATTCCACCTAATAAAAGCTTTTGATGAATTTTAAAACTTTGCTACTCTATTCAATTATTTTCGGGATATTTTCAGGTTAATGGATTTCTGAACTACTTTTCTAGGCAACCTACTCTTAAAAGTTTTTTACAGGATTTCAAGACGGAGAATTAATGATAATTCAATTACATTAGCTTAGTTATTGCTTTTGTTATTGTAGCAAGCTATCAAATATTTCCACAATTTATTTATTATGGATATGTCCAATTTTTTTTCATTTCCTACGATATACTAAACGAACAAGCTAAGTTAATTAAAGAATTATTGAAAATTTACGGATTAATCAACAATATAATTGGATTAATAACAATAGTAAGGTTAATCATCCTACCTGATACTAAATTTTTTCAAGTAGGCTGAAATAAAAGTTGCTCGGACTACCCGATGAAAATCAAAAATTATGGCTTTAGGTCTTGCTTGAGCAGTTGCTCAAAGAAACCTAAAGTTTTCATAATATATCTTAGAGTTCCAGCCTAGGTTAATTAAGTCCGATTTTAGTCTAAATCTTGAGCGATATCAACAACTCAGGCAAAAATAACTATGTTATCGTTGGATATCTGGGCATTTAAACTAATTATTGACTGACCTAAGACTGAGACTTCTAATATAGTATTTTTCTATAATTCCCATAATAAGGGATGTATCTCTGCCCCTAGGAATTTTTTATGAATTCTTCTATTAATAACTCCCAAAAGACAAATAATTCTATAACATCTCACCAGGCCCACCCTAGTGAGGCAGCTATTCACGAAGCAGATGGTAAGGAAAGCCTCTCTATACCAATTCATGGTCAAGTTGATGAGGGCTTTGTAAAATCAACTAATAAATCTTCAGGTAAAGAGATGGCCAAAGAAAATGATAGAAATATTGATACTTTAACTGTGACAGATAATCAGCCATTAAATTCTTCGGAATATAAAGATTTAGATCGAAATGAAATTGATACTCCTAATCAAGATAATACCATTGTGCGACAACATCCAATTGCTCCCCCAAGCGAACCAAAACAGTATCGAGCTATAGGTTTAGTTCGAGGTCGTTATCAACCTTCTACAGAACAATTTACACGGGGCAATTTACAAACTCCAGATGGTTCAGAAATAGATGCTGTATTGTTAGGTCGGGTAATGAGTCTATTAAAAAATCATCTAGACCTAGAGGAAGAACATCTGTGGGTTGTTTATCCTCGTACTAGACAAGAAAATGATGACCTACATATTCAAATTATGGGGGTATGGGAACCAGAAACCCTCAGAAAAATTAAAAATACTCAATCAAAAGATGAAAAACAAGATAATGTTATTTCTTCTTTGACTATTTCTCCCACTGCTGAAGATAATCAAAGTGAAGAAATACCACAAGCATCAGAAGATATAGATAATTCTCAACAAACTACTATTGTTACTGATGATGAAACTCAAACAGATAGTTTATTAAGCTTAAATGATGGTTATTTTTCCATACGAGGAGAAGTAATTTATCAATCTCAAGAAGAAGAATATATAATAGTTAGAGTTAAACAATCTCCTCGCAAAGATGAAGATACTCCCAGGTTTTTCAAACTGAAACTCAAGGGGAATTTAGGCGATCGCCCACTGAATCGTTTCTGGGATTTACATATTCAAAGGCAGGATACATTTCTTGTCGTTCAATATGCTAATGATATAGGTAGTCTATTTGTTAATAATCGTCGTAAGCCTCCATTTAAAGGTCGAAAAACATTTAATGATAATAGAAGAAGTAATTATTCTCGCAGACCTACTTCCCAGAGTTATAATTCGGCAAATTCAGCTCCAACTAGAAAAGAGCCGATTCCTAAACCTACTAAAAAAAAGAAAAATGCAGATGAGTAGGATAATTTGTTTTTGTTTTGTTTAGAGTTTTGAACGACAAAGTTGTGAGAATTTTATCATCATAAGCATACTTGGGAAAAAGGAAAGAAAGGAGTATCTAACTAAATTATCAATATCTTTAATATTAAGTACCTATGCCAAATTAATTTAATATTTGTAATTAGGGAGTAGGTAGTAGGGCACAGAAAATATACCTTAGTAATCAGAAGTATAAAATTAATGTGGCTTTACTACTTATCCCCTATAGCAAACCTATGACAAATTAGTTTAATATTTGTAAGTACAGAGTAGGGAACACAAAATATACCTTAGTAATCAGAAGTATAAAATTAATGTTGGTTGAGTGCTTATAGCCTATAGCAAACTTAATAAATAAGTAGACAAAATTCAACACGAAATAACAGTAGTAATTCATTAATGGATAATTGATAATTGATAATTGATAATTACCTCTCCCTTTTAGGGAGAGGATTGACGCTTAAGGAAAAGATTTATTTTTTTCCCCTTGAAAGGGGAGGCTTTAAACCTGAATTATCTAATTATTTAATTGTTTAATCATTAATTATTTCGGTAAATTTCTCCAAACTATTCTGACCCGTACCATTCTGACTCCTAACTTCTGTACTACACTAATCAAAAAACTCTCTTAACTCTATATCCTTACCCATAAAGGGTCTAATAACCCACCTTCTACAAGGTGTTGACAATTGATTGGGTTTATAAGACACGAAATTGCAGGTCGTTGACTATCCCCATCCAATTTTTCCAACAAACTCAGTCCTAAATCGCTTTTTCCTTCTTCCTTCTTTCCTTCTCTCCTAGATAACTAAAGTCTTCTTCCTTCTTCCTTCTTGAATCAAAATTAACTTTCTAGAAATGGTAAAAAAGTTCTATTCATAGGAATTGGAGCAACTGATTCAGTTAGAGTAAATTCTCCCGCTTCAATCCATTGTTTTAACTCTAAAGCAATTTGATGAGAAAGGAAAATACTGGCAAGAGGGGCACTTCTAACAAGTTTGCCCTCTATTTTTATACGACCAGACTTGAGTTGAGCATAACTAACTAAACCAAAAGTTGGACGCACCCGACGGGGAATAGAAAAATCTACTACTGGTGCCACAATATCTTGGTCTTGAATAGCACAGTTAGCTACTACTTTCTCATTCAAAACAGGTAAAGGAATGCCCACACCCAACATAATTGAGGGACCATGATTTTTGAAATAGCAGCCACGCACCCATTTAGATTGCATTTGTTTAGCGTCTCCAATTAAGGCCAAAGTAGCAGCAGGTCCAATGGGAGTACGATTAGGTAAACGTTTTTGTAAAGGAAAGTGTTGAGTACCTTCCCAAGTTATATATCCAATACCGCCGCCCAAAAATATGCGGGTACCAAGACCAATTACTTGTAAGTCTGGGTCATTGAATAGCGGAGAGATAGCACCAGTATTAGAATAAACTGCATTACCTAAATTTGGCATTAGAGGGCCAAGATAGGTAAATAGAGGGCGATCGCCACCGTTCACACCAACTATAAAATTTTGATATAGATTTCGTGGATTGAATAAATAAAACTGGTTAATTGTTTCACGGGTAATTGTAGTTTCAAAGGTAGCTCTGGGATAACAATCTGTTACTTGACCAATTGCTCTAAGATGGACAGGTTTACCTGCAATTAGGTCTTCAATTACATGACCACCACCTCTTTCTTTAGATTCTTCATTATCTTCAGGTATTTGAGTAGCGCCAATATATAAATCTACAGCCCCAAAGCCCGAATAAGCAGAAATACCATCTAACCAGCAGGAGCGAATTTTAATTGGTGGGTCGGTATGTCCTAGATTAATGATGGCTCCAGAGGACTCCATTTGCTCAAAAGTCCCGGTGGTAATTACATCAACTTCTTTTGCTACTTGGGTAATACTGGTTTCAGCAACTCTAGTTTTTATTTCTGTTATTGTGGATACAATGGCTTTTTTGTTGATAATTTTGTCGTTAATTTCAGCAATTGTTCTCATCAGGAAATAATATTTTTTGCGATACTTAATTGTGACACTTAATGTGGTTTCAAAATTAACTTTCTTTGTTCAAGGGAAGAAGGAAAAAGCTAACTCCATAAAGTTTAGTTTGATCTAAATACGACTATTATTGCGCTTCGCATCTCTTTGAAATTCTCCCCTCACTTCTAGTAATTTCAGCAGAAAACTACAAATCTAATCAGGAGTTACAGGATTTCGGCAAGGTTCAAATAAAGCAGTTGTTGTGGCGAAACGACCTAATAATTCTAATGCTTCTGGGTTTCCTTGAAGTTCTGGTTGTGGTGAAAACAAAACATCTATTTGCCTAGCTTCTCCTCGCACTTCACGAGGTGCTTTTACTTCACCAATAGTTGATAGTAATTCTTCTAAATAGGGTTTGCTGATTAATTCTAAAAGTATTGACATATAAAGGTTTTAGCGTTTTAGAGTTGAAAAAAGTGCGCCTGTTTTCGGTAGAAAAAGCTCATGCATCCTAGTATCTTAGGATGATTATGGCAGAACAATCTTGGGACAAAACTTAGCTCCTACCTCTTCGCTCATTCCCATTTCTCCCCTCCCCTCCTGGGAGGGGTTAGGGGTGGGTTGGGAGAGGTTAGGGGTGGGTTGGGAGGGGTTAGGGGTGGGTTTGATCCCGTCTCCTGTCTTCCCCTCCTGGGAGGGGCGAGGGGTGGGTTTGATCCTGTCTCCTGTCTCCCCCTCCTGGGAGGGGGAGGGGCGAGGGGTGGGTTGTCTCCTACAAAGAGCAAAAAGACTTTCCATACGCAAACCCTAAATATTGTTTAGCAAATTGGTCATAAGGGAATCTGGTCATCAAATTTTCTTGCTTTTCTAAAATTTCTCTGAAATTTCCTAACAAACTCGGTTTCTGTCCTTCTCATTCCAGATTCTGAACTTGTCCCCAAAGTCGCCACCCCAATAATATCCCTACAACTATTGGAGGTGTGAGTACAGCAATAATGGCGTTGGTTGCTGTGGAGGGAATGGAAAGATAGGGGCCAGCATATTTGATCGAGAGGGAAAGTCCAGCAGAGAGAATTAGAACTTTGAGAATGAAAGTTATTTGATTATTCATATTACGATGTTACGATCAACACTTATCTCAATCAAAATTTAATCTACTCATAATTATACAGAATAGGTATATTTATAACTCAGCACTACCAATCAAACAATTATGAACTATCAAGAATCAGAACTACAAGCAAAAATTCGTCAACAATTTGATGTAGTAACTTATCCTAGAATACCTGTAGAAAAATCTCCTAAAGATGACTATGAATCACTTTTTATTCATAATCTAGTCACACCATATTATCTGAGAAATCAAAAAGTCATAGAAACAGAAGGTAAAGTAATTTTAGATGCAGGATGTGGCAGTGGTTATAAAGCATTAGTATTAGCAGAAGCAAATCCAGGGGCGAAAATAGTTGGTATTGATATTTCAGAAAAATCTGTAGAATTAGCTCGTAAACGTCTGCAATATCATGGTTTTGATAATGCTGAATTTCATGTATTGCCCATAGAAGAATTGCCAAATTTAGGTTTAGAATTTGACTATATTAATTGTGATGAAGTGCTTTATTTATTGCCAGATATAGTAGTAGGTTTGCAGGCAATGAAATCTGTTTTAAAACCGGATGGAATTATTAGAACAAATCTCCATAATTCACTAGGGCGTTATGACTATTTTAGAGTACAGGAAGTCTTTAAAATAATGGGGTTAATGAATGAAAATCCTGGAGAAATGGAAATGGATCTAGCCAGGGAAACTTTGGCAGCTTTAAAAGATTCAATCATACTTAAACGGCAAGTTTGGAGGCCAGAGGAAGCAAAAGATGAAGAATGGATACTGAGTAATTATCTATTATTGGGAGATAAAGGTTTTACCATACCACAGGTATTTGCTGCTTTGAAAAATGTCGATTTGGAATTTATCAGTATGGTTAATTGGCGACATTGGGAAATTATGGATTTGTTTAAAAATGAGGATGATTTGCCAGCTTTTTTAGGAATGAGTTTGCCAGAGATTTCTGTGGAGGAGCGACTACATTTATTTGAGCTATTACAACCTATACACCGTTTACTAGATTTTTGGTGTGGTCATCCCCAACAAGGTCAATCTTTTGTAACTGTTTCAGAATGGATTAACTCTGATTGGCAAAAGGCCAAAGTACACCTCCATCCTCAGTTACAAAACTCTCAAGGTAGGGAGGATTTGATTAACTGTGTCAATAACCATAAACCTTTCGAGATTAGCAATTATGTAAAGTTGCCCACTTTAGCACCTATCCATATAGATAGTAGTATTGCTGTTTGTCTCCTGCCTTTATGGGATGGTGTCTGTACTGTTGAATCTTTGGTGGAAAGATGGCTTAAAATTAGACCATTAGACCCGATTACTCTGGAATCTGTGGGCCAGGAGAGAGCAGGGAAGGAAGTTAAGGAATTATTGGATACTTTAGACCCTTTTCTATATGTGCTTTTGGAACGTTAGATCCCCCCAATCCCCCTTATCAAGGGCAGGGCTAATTCTTTGTCGTAGCTAGAATATTTACAACCCTATATTTTTTTGAGTTCCTGTGCTTCCCCCTCTTCCCCCTCTCCCCCCTTTTCCTTTTTTCTCTGGTGACAATAAATAGACCCTGGGGACTAAGGGGAGATTTAAATAATTTTGATTGAATAACCTGAAGATTGCTTCTTTCCAACCCGTTCCAGTGGCAATGACATAGTAAAAATCAATTGCTTTTGACATTTGATTGATGACTTTTGACTTATGTGAAACAGTATTTTAGATGTCTCTGAAAAAAATTTCAGTCAGGATGATATGAAGGTATCCGAAACTGGGTAAGTTAGATTCAGGAGATAAATTTTATTTGTCCAAATTCTTATAGGAGAAAACATGAAAACTGAATTTAAAGCTAAGTTCTTACAGCACGTTGCTAAGAAGAGAAAAGAAGAGGGTTTTACCCTGATTGAATTGTTGGTGGTTATTATCATTATCGGAATTTTGTCTGCTATTGCGCTGCCTTCTTTCTTGAACCAAGCTAATAAAGCGAAGCAGTCTGAAGCTAAGACATATATTGGTTCAATGAACAAAGCTCAACAAGCTTTTTACGCTGAAAAAACAACTTTCTCGACCGATATAGTTGCCTTAGGAGTAGGTATCAAAACTCAAACTACCAATTATACCTATGAGTGTACTCAGTCAGGTCTGGATGGAGGTGTGTGCCATGGTCAAGGAATTAACACAGCTGCCCTGAGGTCTTATGGAGGTTCAGTCTATTTGCTTACTGCTGGTGGAGATACTACAACTACTTCCCTTCTTTGTGAAACTACTGGACCTGGTGAAATTACAGCAATGGATGCTGGGGATGACGAATGTGGTGATGATGCAGATCTAGTTGAATAACTAAATACTAATTTGTCTGAGAAAGAAATTAAATCACCATCAGTTTTCGGAAAGAGAAATAACTTCTCTATTTACTCTGTAGCTGATGGTGATTTTCTTTGATAATTAACTAATATTGCTTAGGGTTCGGGGAATAATTTACTCTAGATTACGGCACAATTGCTACCTTGAAGAAAAGGAATTTTGTTTACTAATGTAGGCTTAATTTTGTTTCTAGCACTAACTCAAATACACCGTATTCGGTGGTTTATGAAGTACAGTGGCAATAGATTTTAAAATAGTTTTTGAAGTATAGATAATGGTTTAATTTTTGTTGCGCCAATCTACTAAAATTCCTGTACCACATTTACATGGAAGACCTTGTATATAAAAGTCTGTAGTCACTGTTTTTGATGGAAGTTTTGATCAAAAATGTAAAACTAACATTTGGAATAGTAGCTTTTTGAAAGTAACCAATTAAATATTAACACTTCCCCTTCTAATAAGACAAAAGTTTGTATTATTTGTAAATTTGATTAATTTAGTTTTTATATTTAAAATAAACTATTATGTATTCATCTAATGTTAAAGCTATTGATTGGCATGAACAAGCTCATAAAGCTCTGTTAAAAGGTAACTATTTTGAAGCAATAAAATTATATGAAACCGCCATAGAAGATGAACCAGAGCAAAAGTATTATTACTGGAATCTAGGATTATTATTATTGCTCGATGGTAAAGAAGAAGAAGCACAAACTACTTGGCTGTTTGCCATGACTGATGGAACTGATGTGGAGGTAGAAGAATGGACAGCAGACCTATTAGGAGTGCTAGATACCGAAGCAAAGCGACAAGAACAACTTCAAGACCATACTGTTGCTTGGGCAATTCGTCAGCATATACGAGAAATAAGTCCAACTAATCTGATCAATTTACTTTACCTCATCCAATTAAGTATAAAATTAGAAAATTACAATAGCGATGAAATAATTTCTTACGGGGCGATCGAGCTTCTAGAATCAGATATAAAAGTTGATATCGATTCTGAAACTTTAATGGAAACATTAAGGCAAGTATTAAATTATAATCCTCTAGACTCTTACTCATTGAAGCTAGCAAAAGCTTGTATTTCTCATGTCAAGAACAACAAAACTTTTATAAAAATTTTACTACAAACTGCTTTTCGAGTGTCGGTTTTAATGTATCAACCTAATGTATCTGCTAAATTTGCGGAGCTAGGTTTAGAATTGGAACCTGATAATACAGATGTATTAATAGAATTAGCTACTGTTTATCAAAACGCAGGTGAAACTGATAGAGGAATTGAAGTAGCTAAAAAAAATTATTCTTTGTCAGATAATTTGCCCGATAAAATATATGCTAATTACATGATTTTGCGAGGTTTAATATATGGTGCTCATGGTAATTCACAACAGGTAAATCTATTTTTAGAGCGTCAGAAGTCTCTATTAACTTCTTTATTTGAGTTGCAACCAATGGACTTGACTCAAGCAACTACCATGCGCTTATTTAGCACTCCTTTCTTCTTTCCATACGTTAGGGATGACCCCGAAACTAACAAATATCTTAATCAACAGGTAGCTCAAATATGTCAAAAAAATATTTTACGGTATGGTCGAAGTAAATTAGAACGTTTGAGAGAGCAGTATCCACACATTCAAAATATTAACCCAGTTACCAAAACTTTAAAAATTGGATATCTTTCACATTGTCTGAAAACTCATTCTGTAGGTTGGTTAGCGAGATGGTTGTTTCATTATCGTAATCGAGATAAGTTTGAAGTATATGCTTATTTAATAAATTCCAAAGGCAGAAACGATATTTTGCAGAATTGGTACGTCGAGCAAGTTGATCAAGCACATCAGTTCTCTCCTGGTTCCCATGAAATTATCGATAGAATATATGAAGACAAACTTGATATTTTAGTCGATCTTGATAGCATTACTCTTGATGTTTCCTGTGAAATAATGTCAATTAAACACGCACCTGTTCAAATTACCTGGCTAGGTTGGGATGCTTCTGAGTTGCCATCAATAGATTATTTTATTGCCGATCCCTACGTTTTACCAGAAAATGCACAGGATTATTACAGCGAAACCATTTGGAGATTACCTCAAACATACATTGCAGTAGATGGGTTTGAGGTAGGTATATCAACTGTGCGTCGTGATATCCTGGATATTCCTAGCGATGCAGTAATTTATCTTAGTGCCCAGACTGGTTACAAGCATAACTCTAGTACTGCATATATACAAATGCAGATTCTTAAAGAAGTTCCTAATAGCTACTTTTTGATTAAAGATTTAGTCACTAATTCTGAATCAGTTCAAGCTTATTTTGCTGAGATAGCAGCAGAAATTGGAGTTAATCCAGATCGCTTGCGACATATGCCTATGGTTCCTACTTCTCAAATCCACAGAGCAAATTTAGCTATTGCAGATGTTGTACTCGACACCTACCCCTACAACGGCGCAACAACAACAATGGAAACTTTGTGGATGTGCATTCCCATGGTAACGCGAGTAGGTCAACAATTCGCTGCCCGCAACAGCTATACAATGATGATGAATGCTGGTATCACTGAAGGTATTGCTTGGAGTGATGAAGAATATGTCGAGTGGGGAATCAGATTAGGGAAAGATGAAAAATTACGTCAGGAAATATCCTGGAAGTTAAGAAAATCAAGGCAAACCGCTCCATTGTGGAATGCAAAACAGTTTACCCGTGAGATGGAAAAGGCTTACGAGCAAATGTGGCAGAGGTATATTAAAGGTGGGAGTTAGGTTAGGTAGAAGCGATCGCTAGTGTTAAAATTACTGTGAAAATTAATGTGAGGTTATCGGATAATTACAGGATAAATAAATGGCTAAAACAGTTGAATTGAATAACTATGGAGTATGGCAGTCTGGCTATATTGTGCTGGCAGAAAATAACACACACTGCCTTTTAGCTAGACACTCTTTAGATAGTTGTAGCAGGAGCAATTTATCACAGCCTCTGATAAAAGAAATTACAAATACTAGACCAGAGGAAGATATAAAGCTGAAAGGTTTTTTCACAACCATTGAACAATTAATTGAATATCACATAAAATCATGGCATACGGATACACTACAGATGGTCGCCGAGTTTACCAAGACGACAAAGGCACATGGCTTATTGAAGAGCGCGACGGTACAGTTAGACAAGCTACACCAGAAGAAATTGATGAAGCATACGGAGATTCAGGCCAATGATATTGTAATTGTGATTGGTTGGCCAGGCAAATATCGTGTTATCTACAACACGAGGGAATTTGCACTTGTTGAAGGTATTGATGCAAGTTGTGTGCAGTCCGGGTGGAGTAATGCTCCTAACTATGGTTGGTGCAGAGACTTTAAACATTATGTACATTCATCAAGTCTTCAAAAGGAAAGTCAAAAGTCAAAAATCAAAAGTTAAAAGTAAGAATTTCAGCAAGGAAATTCTTTACAGCAGATTATACTTTGGTGAGGTACACCTGTCGCGGGCAAGATGCCCGCACTACAAACATTTGACAAAAAAAGTCAAAAGTTTGATATGATACCATCGGAATCTATATGAACTTTTAATTGAATACTCTGCACGGTCAACCTCCTATTCTTTGGTCTGAAAACTATGGATTTTTTCTGGCAAGCTATTGAGTTCAATTACAGGAATATTTTCTGCTTTGAGTTGAGCTTTTGCCTCCTGATTTTCATCTTTCAACTTAATTCGCCCTTGCAACTGAGGAATTAAAGCTGACCACTGCATTTGACTCAACTCACCAACTAAAATAATTTCTGGCCCTTCATCTACCTCTAACTCTTCCTCCATTAACAAATTCATCGCTACGCTAGACAAAATTAAATCTGCATCTTCAGCAGAAATATTGCTGTTATCTACCAAGAGAGTTATTTTACTTTTATCTGGATGAGTCAGCAGACTTTTAATTACTTCTTGTAATTCTAATCCCACCATTTCTTCTGGTTGCGACCAGTCTGGGAATGTGATTAAATTAACTTCTGTTAGCGAAAAAGACAAGCTCTGGGTAACAAAGTGTCCTAAAATTCCCCCTCTAGTTTTCGTGTTTTGCTTATCGCTAACTATCTCCAGAAAACGCAAGGCGGTGGGAACTGGTGAATAATTTTCAATTGCCCACTCTCTACCTGCAATGGAGATTCTTTCTAAAATTTCTGGTTCCTCCACAAGGCGATCAACTGTTGCCTGCATGTCGTCTAAATCTATACCGATATAGTGTTTCCAATTTTCCGGCATCACTGGTAAATTAACACCATACTTATCAAAATCAATATGAAACGTCACACATCCAGCAGCTAAAGACTCCCAAAATCTCCAACTATCCCACCATTCAGCATGAAATTTTTGACCATTGTTATTTGGAACTACACAACCTCCAAAAGTTGCACAAGCAGCAGATTTTGTTAATCTTTGATAATATGCAGGATGATGCCGTTTACCAGTTTTTTGCCATAACAAATAGTGATAATTATCTTCTGGCGATCTATCAAATTTTTCAGTTGAAAAGTCTAGTTTGAAAATGTTTTGAATTAAGGAGTAAAAACCTTCATCAGCAATTTTTCTTAACGGGAAGTCTACCTTATATCTAACCAATTTATTATCTTGTATGTAATCTGTTCTCTGTAGTCCTGGAATTTTGAGTGAGGCATCTATGCCAAATAATAATAATACGTCATGTTTGACTCTATAGTTGATTAATAATTTTTTTTCTCTAGCATCAAATTTACAAATTTCTTGAGTGTCTTGGAGGATACGATTAGAAATGCCAAATACCCAAGGTACAACATTATCGGGATATTGATAGACGCTATTACAACCCGTTCTCAGGATGAAATCAAAATTTTCCAATAATGGAAAATAGGATAAATAACTTGGACCATCTATATCATCCAAATAAACCGTTACATATTTTCTTTTCGGGTCGAAGAAACTTTCAGGTAACCTTTGATTGTATTGAAGCCAGTGATTACTTAAAACTACAAATGGACAATCCCAATGATTCACGCGAGAGTCATAATTAAAAAGATATGATTCAGAATCATATCCAGTTTTCCAGTTGTTAAAATTAGCATAAAATGGAACTCCCAGCATTTTCAGTCCATCAGCTATATTAATCATTAAATGCTCATAAGCTTGTTCGTGGGATAGATAAAAATATATTAAACCAGGAAAACTGCATTGATTTGTTGATAGCGTCTTAGTTGTAGTAATTTGCATATTAATTTAATAATAATGAAAAATTCCTATTTGAGGATATAAATACTTGGGAAGTGTTAATAGATTTTATTTATTTTGTAATAACTAGACATACATCTGGATTATAAGAGTCAGATTCTTTTTTTCGAGACTCATTTTTAACATTGACATGGTGAATTGTAAATTTTTTTTCTAAACCCTTACTTTTCACCAAGACCCAAAGCAAATACTCCGGATCGTTACTTCCCGTATCTAAACCTAGTGAAGAACATTGTTTTTCAATCATTAAGTTTAGAATATTGTTTAAAGACTGATAGGAATCAGAAGCAGCAAAAAAATAAATTTCTTCTCGTTTTAAAGACAAAATTGACTCCGATCTAATATATATTTGATTTTGGTAGAATATCCTATATGAAACTAGAGGATGACGCATGGGAATCAAGCTATAAATAATGGCTACAAATGCTAGTACAACTGATAACACTCGCTGCATACTAATAGACAAGCAGGAATTAATGAAGTAACCAACAACTGGAGCGCTGAGAATAAAATAAGGAAGTAATAAACGATTTGCCCAAGGTTGCCATTTTAATAAAAGACAAAATAAAATAAAGCCTGTCAAGTTTCCTATTGTTAGTTCTAGTAAGCTAAATAATTTCTGGTTTTTGCGTAAAATTATGACAGCCAGTAAAGTCAAAATAGCTAACAATAATAATCCCAAATGGATGGGACTACCAACAACATCTTCATCTGGAATTACCATTGTCCATGCGGATTTTGAGAAAAATACTCTTCCACCAAAAAAAGTAGTTTCTAAAGCGTTAGTATCTAGATTCAGAATGTTGTTATGGATAGCCTCAACCCACTGCCAAAAAAATGTAAACGGCACGTTTAAGGCTAAATTTCTGAGTAAATTTGAGGTGAACTGACTTAAGCCAAAGATTGTATTTATAGTGCCTGTATCAGTTCCAATAATATTTCCAAATACTTGGAAATTACGATAGTAAAATGGCAAGGATAATATTAAACTGAGTATAAAAATTGTCAAGGTTGCGATCGCACTACCAACCAGAGCTTTAGACAGTCGATTAATGTTTTTAAATCTATTTATCAGAGTACGAATACCAAAAACTACCAACAAGGGGATGCCAAATATAACTGCTGTTGGTTTAGTTAGTATGGCTAAACCCAGAGATGTAGACAACCAAAAAATATCTTTTGGAGAATAATTATCGTTTTGAAATATAAAATATGCGAAGCATACTAACCAAAATGAAACTATAAGATCGGTTTGGGGGGTAGTAGATTGCATAATAGCCATCGGAATACTAGCACAAACTAAAGCTGTTATAGCTTGAGTGTGAATGCCAGCAACATTTTTGGCAATCAAAGATGTTCCGATAATACTACCTAAAAATCCCCACCACTGAAGGCAATTAGCAAAGCGATCGCTACCAGCAAGAATTTGTAAATGAGTGATTATGTAGCCTGCACCAGGCGGAAAAGCAATTTGACGTAGATTATGGGTTGGATAATGAGCTACGCTTTGATGTTGAATCCAATACATGACTCTTGGTATATGATAAGTTAAAGAGTCATAATTATTTGGAGGTGCTATTAATGCCGTCACTAGACAAATACTCAAAATTATAATAATTGCTATAACTGCAACTTTGTTAGCTAAATTTTGATTTTTAAAACTACTCTTAATTTGTTGGCAAATAGAGTATGAGCTTAAATAACTTCTATTTCTATAAATTAAAAAAATTGCACAACCGGAATTAATGGCAGCTATTGCGGCCCAGACAAAAACAAGGGATGCAAATGTTAAAGATTTTCCTAAGCTCAAAAACTCAGTTGTAACGGCAATAATTAATCCGTGAAGAATTGACGTTTTCAAAAAAGCTCTTCTGAAACCATTAGTTTGATAATTGCTCACCGTCAAGCCTATAAAAGTTGCCACGAGAGATACAAAAATTAGTGCAACAGCCATGATTTACTCCTTTTAATGGAAATATTTGTGCGTATTATTTCATTGATTTTAATGGATTTTCCTTGCAATAATTCTCTATCAATTCAGGAAGTCGATAAAAAGATGATTTTAAGTTACAAAATAAGTTGAAGCGAAAAATATACCACAAAGCAGCTAAACCATCTTTCAAACCTATCTTTTTGCCTTCTGCATAGGTTCGCCCATAATAGCTTATAGGCACTTCATAAACTGGTAAACCTACCCGAGCTAATTTAGCTATTTTAGCAGTAACTTCAATTTCAAAGCCAAAGCCGTCAGATTTAATTACCATATTACGGATAATTTCACCCCGGAAAGCTTTGTATCCAGTCTCTATATCTGTCATATTCAAATTTGTGAATAAGTTAGATAAAAATGTTAAAAATTGATTTGCTAAAAAGTGATGAAAATAGAGTACTCTTGCTGCTCGACGGACTAAAAAGCGAGAACCATAAACTGCACCAGATTTACCTTCCACAAGTGGTTGGATTAACTCGGGAATTTCTCGGGGGTCGTATTCTAGATCGGCATCTTGAACTACGACAATATCACCTTTTGTGTTGAGAAATCCTTTTTTCAGAGCATTTGTTTTGCCTGCATTGCGTTCAGAAACGACTACAGCTACTTTTGGATACTTTTGAGCTAGCTGTTGGATAATTTCTGGAGTTTTATCTGTTGAACCATCATCCACTATCGCTACTTCTAAGAGGTTAGGCAAATTCATAACTAAGTCAACCACAGTTGCTATAGTTGATTCTTCATTATAAACAGGTATCACTACTGACAAATAAAGACTTTGATTATCAAAAGCGCGTGCTGTTTTGGAATTAAACATTTTAGCTATTTTAAACTTCTTTGATTTGAACAGAAGCAATATTTTTAAGTTGTGTAATTGCCTCTTCATTCTCATGTTCCAACTTAATCCAACCTTGCAATTGAGGAATTAAAGCAGACCACTGTATTTGACTCAACTCCCCAACTAAAACAATTTCTGGTCCCTCATCTACCTCTAATTCTTCCTCCATTAACAAGTTCATTGCCACACTAGATAAAATTAAATCTGCCTCTTCAGCAGAAATATTGCTGTTATCTACTAATAGAGTCACCTTAGCTCTATCTGGATGAGTCACCAGACTTTTAATTGCTTCTTGTAATTCTAATCCCACTGTTTCTACTGGTTGCGACCAATCTGGGAATATAATTAAATTGACATCCTTGAGACTTAAACGCTCTAAAGTTGCCTTTATTAAAGTCGAACTCATAATATCAGCCATTTTACCCCAAGAGAACTTTTTAACTTGTACCAAACCAGCAGCAATTAAGGAGTTACGCACTTTTGGCTTTTGCACTTCACACAACGCATCCGTTAAACCATCAACATCATTAGCATCAACATATATAGCAGTTTCCCCTGCAACTTCAGGAATAGAAGCATTGGCACAAGTAATGACCGGACAACCACAAGCTAATGCTTCGGCGATGGGCATCCCAAAACCTTCGTATAAAGAAGGATAAACTAAAGCCACTGCACCAGAATAAGCGACTTTTAGTTCCTCATCGCTGAGTATCAGTGAATGTACGACAGTGCCAGTAGCATATTCTCTGTATTCGTTAGCTAGAGTGATACCACTACCCGTGCAGACTATTTCAAATCCTTGTATACTGTGAAGTTGCGAAAAAGCTCGGAAAAATAAAATAGCGTTTTTATAGTTACCACCAGCACCTACCAAAAGAAAATAGGGTTTGCTGATACCGTATTTATATTTAAAGGTGCTTATTTCTGTTGCCGTAGCTGGAGTAAAAATGGGAGAAACACCGCAATGAGCTACAGTAACTTCATCTTTAATATCTGGGAAAAACTTGACTAGATCGCTAGCGGTACTTTCTGATATCGAGATGTAGGAAGAAGCATGACTAATAGCGTGATGTTTTTCTCGCCACATGGGTTCATTGAAATTTGCCCCCAATACTTCCGGAATCATATCATAAGCCATAAATACTGAGGGTGTTGATATGGGAGTTGTGTAGTAAGTGGAGATGAATAAATCTGCTCCTTCTTCGTCGCAGACTTGTTGGAGCATTTGCTTGTCAGCATCGGTGTTGTCGTAGTTATATGCTGGAATTTGACGATACCTAATGCCTGGTATTTTGGGGGAAGTGTTGGCGCGATCAAGTACAATTATATGGGTAGCAAATTCTGTTTTTGTCCATTGTTCGAGGAGCGATCGCCACACGCGAGCAATTCCCGTGCTGTAAAGTTGGAAAAATACACCATCAATAATAATTTTGGGAGATGATGAGTAATACTTTTGGATATAAATTTGTCGATTACGAGCGTGCAAAGCTAGTTGATCTATTCGTCCATCTCGACCTGTAGTATTTGTCAAGTGACGGATATAGCTTTTTATATCAGGAACAGCTGTAATTGAGTAGCCAGCTAGTCTAGCCTTATGACATAAATCCACATCATCCCAGTAACCTAACCCATAATCTTCAGACCACCCTCCAATTGCTTGTAATAACGATTTTTTGATGCACAATGCCCAACCTTCGACATATAATTCACCCAATTCACTTTGTACATAACCTGGGCCAGCTAAACCTTGTCCTGCTAGTTTGCATAAGTTTTTTACATATGGTTTTAAAATTTCTACGTCATTATTCAAGTGGAGAATATAATCTCCTGTTGCTATCTCAATACCTTGGTTATTTGCTGTAGCAAATCCCAAATTTTTCTCATTTCGGATCAGTTTTATATCGTATTTTTGACAAAACTCTTTTAAAGCTTGCTTTGTTTTTAAACCACTACCATTATCAATAAAAATTATTTCACTTTCTTGAATATTTTTTATATTGGTTTCCCATAGTTCTAATAGCTCTCCATGATCCCACCAAGGAACAATTATAGTAGCATTATATTGTTTATTAAATTTATTGGCTTTATTGCTATCTTCAGGACGATAAGTACCTACAAAAAGAATCTGATTTGCAAATAACTCTCTAAAAGTTTCGTATGGAACTTCTTTGATAATGAGGTTACCTAAACGGATATCCTGAATTTTGCCTTGATGTAGTTGATAAAATTGTTGTCCTCCTAGATAAGTTACTGACTCACATACAACCTGAGCCTGGTTAAGAAGCGAAATAAATTCTTTTTTAGTAAAAAATCGCAGGTGTGTTTGATCGAGAATACCTTCAGTTTGATATTCCCAAGAACCTTCTTCAGCTAAATTTTTGATTAGTGGTAAGTTGCGAATATTAGGAATACTGGCTATTACTGTTCCTTCAGGCTTCAGAAAGTCACAGTATTCGCTCATTAACTTCCAAGGATCAATTAGATGTTCGAGAATATCTGCAAATATAATACAATCGAATTCTCCTTTTTCAAATGGGGCATCAAACTTTTCTATATCTGTTTGATACGCAGCATCAAGATTATATTGTGCGTGATAAATAGCCTCCTGATTTAGCTCTATTCCTACAACAAAACGCCTTTTATCTTGTTGTTTTAACGCTTGACCTAAAACTCCTGCTCCACAACCTACATCTAAAATCTTTAGCGCATCTGATGGCACAACTGACACGATTTCTTGACGTAGATGACGATAATATTGTGGTAGTTCATTAAAGGGTTTCATAAACAATTTCACCTTCTTTATTTTCTATAAATCAAAAATTAAAAAAACATTGGAAAATCTAGCTTATCACTACTATTAACCCACATTCCGCACCACAAAATGTAGCATAGAAGAAGAAGTCAGTCCTCAGAACTCAAGAGTCAGAATTTAGAAGAAAATCATAGCTGCTGTGATTGAGTAAACAATCAAGCAAGTATTTATGCTTAATTGTTTACTCGGAATTTGATGAACGAAAAAAGTAAAAAAGTTAAGTCCTCTTTTATTGCCTAAAGATTAAAAACCCAATATCCTCAATTCTTCCCCATTTGCCTACAAAAGCGATCGCCCCTCACTCAAGCAACCTCTATAATAATCCCACAACCCCAACCAACTGACCCAAATGGACTACCAACAATTTATCCAACAACTTCCCACTCTATACCAAAACTGGGGCAACAACTCTCTTCAACTCAAATCAGACCAATGGCCAAAAATACTAACCCCTGAACCCAACATCAACACCCTCAACCTCATGCAGCTACTTAACCATGCTGTAGAACACACAGAAACAGATGAGATTTACTGTGAAATAGGTACTACCCAAGGTCTAACTTTAATCGGAGCATTATCGACACACCCTGAAAAAATGGCCTATGCAGTTAATAACTTTTCTAATTTTGATTCTACTGGAGAGCTACAACAAGAACTATTAGAAAATTTACAACTATTTAACCTCGAATCACAGGTCTTTTTTTGTGACCAAGATTTTGAAGAATTTTTATTAGAATTACGAGATGTAGAAACAGAAAATAATATTGGTGTCTATTTCTATAATGGCTCTCCTGACTATCGCTCTGTACTGTTAGGATTAATGTTAATTAAGCCTTTTTTAGCCAAGGAAGCATTAGTGGTTATTAATAATGCTAATAAAAGTCTAGTACAGCAAGCTTATTGGGATTTAATGGCTAGTTTTCCTGAATACAAAATATTATCAGATTTACCAAATTTTGCACAAATAAATCACTTATTTGGCAATGGAATTCAACTCTTAAGTTTTGACAGTCAGAGAAATCATAATTATTCACCATCTACAATTATTAATAGCCGTCAAAAAAATGTCGTTACAGCTATTTCTAATCTACAAAAATGGGAAGTAGAATCATCTTGGCAATTATTCTATGAAGAAGCAATATATTTACACCAACAACAGCAATGGCAACTAGCAGAAAAAAAATATCAAGAATTATTATTATGGCAACCTAATAATCCTTTGGTTTGGTTACAATTAGGAGTGCTTTATTATCAAACAGAAAATTATCAAAAGTCTATTTCAGGCATATCTAAATCTTTAGAAATAGAACCATCAAGTTATGGATATTACTATCTGGGTTTAGGATTAGAAAAAATTAGTCAAATAGAACAAGCGATCGCCTCTTATCAACAAGCAATTAAACTAGATACTAACTTCATTGATGCTTATAATAATTTAGGCAATATCCTCAAGACAAAGGGTGAATTTGAGCAAGCCGAAACTATTTATCGTCAAGCCATTTCTATTAACCCCAATCATTGGGGTAGCTATCTTAATTTAGGTAATCTGATGCTTGAACAAAATCGGGCTGAAGAGGCGATCGCTAATTACGAAAAAGCACTACAGATTAATCCCCAAAATCCAGATATTGCCAATAATCTCAACATTGCTAAAGCCGTAAAAAACAATCCTGCTCCCACATTATTAAACTGGGGGCGAAGGCTTCAACAATTAGGCAAATATGAAGCAGCAATTAAAGAATATCGTCAATATTTAGAACTCAAACAAACAGAAGTTCAAATCTATCTTTTTCTCTCAGAATGTTATCAACAACTAGACCAAAAACAAGCAGCTATAAATATTCTCCAAGAAGGTACGAAAATATGCCCTAATTCAGGACAGCTACATTTTACTTTAATTATGATGTTGTTACAAAGTGGCAAAACTGAACAAGCCATATCTCAGGCAGAAAAAGCTTTGCAAAACTTGCCAAAAGATTATATTTTTAAAATCCTAAAACATTTAATAGTTCCTATTATTTACCATACCCAAGAATCAATTAGCTTTTACCGCCAAAGATTTGAAGTAGAACTACAAAAACTCATACAAACCACCAATTTAGAAACTGCTGAATCCAAACAAAATGCTATTTTAGGTACTAGCAGAATTACCAATTTTTACTTGGCATATCAAGCTCATAATGTTAGAGACTCTCAAATTACTTATGGTAATTTTCTCCACAAAATTATGGGGGCTAATTATCCAGAGTGGATTAAACCATTATCAATACCACCTGTTGAAAATAAAATCCGCATCGGCTATATTTCCAATTATTTACATTCCTATAGTGGCACTTTGTGGTTGACAGGTTGGTTGCGTTATGCTGACCGCGAAACTTTTGAAATTTACTGTTATTACACTGGTAATTCTCCCGATTTAATCACAGAAAAATTCCGTCAATATAGTCATAAATTTTATCATATTCCTGGCAATTTACCAGAAGTTTGTCAACAGATATTAAATGATAAATTACATATTCTCATCTATCCAGAAATAGGTATGGACCCACCAACAATGCAAACAGCAGCTTTGCGGTTAGCACCCATACAATGTACCGCCTGGGGACATCCAGTAACTACGGGATTACCTACTATTGATTATTTTATATCCAGCCAGTTAATGGAACCAGAAAATGCTCAAGAACATTACTCAGAAACTTTAGTTAAATTACCTAATATTGGGGTGGCTTATCCTAAACCTAAAGACATTCCCAACCTGACAAAAAAAAGGGCAGTTCCCCCCTTTCCAAGGGGGGTTAGGGGGGATAGAAAATTCCAACTACCCGAAGATGGAGTAATTTATTTTTGCTGTCAAGCACCGTTTAAATATTTGCCTCAATACGATTATATTTTCCCGGAAATAGCTTTGCGGGTTCCCCAAGCAAAATTTGTTTTTCTTAGAGGTACTATATTAATACCTCGCCTAGAAAAAATCTTTGCTTCTAAGGGGCTAAATAGTGAAGATTATTGTGTTCATTTGAAGATTCCAGAAAGGTCAGATTATTTGATGTTAAATTTACTTTCAGATATCTTTTTAGATACTTTTACTTGGTCTGGAGGTAATACATCTTTAGAAGCGATCGCTTGTAATTTACCCATAGTAACTTGTCCTGGAGAATTTATGCGCGGTCGTCATGCAGACAGCTTCTTAAAAATGTTGGGAGTCACAGATACTATTGCTAAAAATGAAGCAGAATATATTGATATTGCTGTTAAATTAGGTTTAGAACCCACTTGGCGAAATGAGATTTCTCACCGCATGAGTTTGCGTCATAATTATCTATTTGATGACCGAACTTGTGTCAAGAGTCTTGAAGATTTTTATCAACAAATAGTGCGAGCATCTTGCTAGCGGTAAATAGGGGAAGTATTTTACTCGCGGTAAATAGGGGAAGTATTTTACTGGTGGTTAGGATAATTATTCTCCCTTTTCTCCAACCTCCAACCTCACCTGCTCCAACACCACTTTATAATCCTCCCTCTCCGGATACAACCCCACCAATTTCTCCAAAGACTCGATCGCCCCTTCTTTATCCCCCATCTCCAACCGCACTTTAACCAAACCTTCCAAAGCATTCACATTTTCAGGCTCCCGCTCCAATACTTTCTCATATCCTTGCGCCAGTTTCTGCAACCTGCTTCATAAAACCGATATAAAACGTCATAATGAGTTACATTTTAATGTTTACTTCCTGCTTCCACCGGAACTGTCGGCAGCACTCCGTCCACAGGCATCAACGGTCAAGCCGACCGCATTTTTTAAATTAATACTTGCGTTCAAATCGCGGTCTATAGATATGCCACAATCAGGGCACTCAAAAGTTCTTAGATTTAATGGCATATCTTGAACATGACCACAACTAGAGCAAGTCTTAGAAGATGGAAAAAATCTGTCTACTACTACTAATTCACAGCCGTACCATTGACACTTATACTCTAGCTGTCGTCTAAACTCATAAAAGCACTGTCTACTAATTGATTTGGCTAGCTTGTGGTTAGCTAACATACCGCGAACATTCAAATCTTCAATTACTACACTGCCGTGGTTTTTGGCTAAGTATGTTGTTAATTTATGAAGTGCATCTTTGCGGATGTTGGCTACTCGTCTATGCAGCCTAGCTATCTTTAATTGTGCTTTTTTCCAGTTAGCTGAACCAATGTTTTTATTGCGATTAAGGTATTGTAGTCTCGAAAGCTTCGCTTCAAACTTACGGTATGACTTTACACTTTTAAAGACTTTCCCATCACTTAAAGTAGCTAAGGTTTTTACTCCTAAATCTACACCTACGACATTAGTTGTTTTGGGCGTGGAAGTAGGAGTACATTCAAAAGCTAAACTCAAGTACCAATCACCAGCTTGCCTGCTAATAGTGATTTTTTGAGTAGTGGCTTCAATTGGTTCATAAGTTTTTACCCAGCCAATAAAAGGTAATTTATGACACCAACCATTTAATTCTATTGGTTTTCCACAATTATCAATTGTGAAGGAATCAGACTTACCTTTCTTCTTAAATCTTGGATATTTACCTAGACCCTGAAAAAACCTTTTAAATGCTTCACCCAAGTTAATAAAAGCATATTGATAAACTTTAGATGATAAGTTTTTCATCCAAGGATAAAGTGGTTTTGTGTGATTAGTAAATACTTCTCTAAGCTTACGAGGATTGGGTTTGTAACCATCAATGTATGCAGCATTCCACAAACTTAAACCCCAGTTATAACACCAGCGTGAATAGCCTGCGTGTTGAGCCATCAGAGTTTTCTGTTTATTATTAAGTTTCAGCTTTGTTCTAATGGATTTCATATATGGGTGAGTGCAGCCTGTATATAAAGTATGCTTTTTCGCACATTATTATATCGTTATTCTCTGATTAAGTCAATGCTCCAGTTTTCCCAATTTTAGCCAAAAAGCGATCGCTTAAGCGATACGGATCATTATCACTCCCTAATATTTCGTCCCTTGTCCCAGAACATTCCTGAAATAAGAGTTTCTTTTCTGGCCAACCTCACTCATTATTATTTTTAATATTTACAATTGTTCAGTAAAGCGATCGCTCTTCCTATTTTGTCCAATTATTCTGTTTCTGTCGTTTTCCCCAAACATTTCTCAAATTTTCTGGTATTTCTTTGGAATATTCCACGATATTTTGTCCTTAGTCTCGATCAAAAAAGAGGCGATCGCTATTCATCGCCCCTACAATTATTCAATACCGAACCTTCAGTTTAAACTCAATCTCCTAAACCTTCACAGCAACCTTCTCTTCAGCACCAACACTTGCTTGTGGTGTCTCCGCTTCAGAAGGAGGCACAACTTGATAAAACTTCGGCAAATATTCAGACCAACTCGCCAAAATAATTTTCGCCTTCTCACTTCCAGTCCGATCGACGTGTAATGAAATCAAATCCTGCAACTGCGCCTCACCTTCTGGCGTACAAACACGCTGAATAGAAACGATTTCATTATTCACCCTAGCTGGAAAATCACCATCCTCATCCAAGAAATAAGCAATTCCCCCAGTCATACCAGCGCCGACATTCCGACCTGTCTTACCCAAACAAACAATAACACCACCAGTCATATATTCACAAGCATGGTCGCCAGCACCTTCAATAACTGCCTTACCCATAGAGTTCCGGACAGCAAAACGTTCTCCTGCTTGACCATTTGCAAACAAAATTCCACCAGTAGCACCATACAAACAAGTATTGCCAATAATTACATTTGTTGCCGGGTCGTAACCTGTTTTGGCAGGTGGCTTAATAATAATCTCTCCACCGTGCATTCCCTTACCAACATAATCATTCGCATCACCTCGTAATGTTAAAGTCATTCCTGGCAAGTTGAAAGCGCCAAAGCTCTGACCAGCACTACCATTAAACATCAGATTAATTTGCCCTTCAAAACCAGTATTGCCATAACGAGCAGCGATCGCTCCTGCCAACCTTGCTCCCACAGTACGGTCAGTATTAACTAACTTTATTGTCTTACTCACACTTCCCTGGTTGCCAATTGCCGCTTGAATTTCCCGGTCTTCCAGCAGCACATCATCTAACACAGAACCATTGCTGTGAACAGTTCCATGGTTCAACCAACCCCGGTCACTACGAGTATCTGGCAACTTGAGCAAACAATCTAAATTTAAAGCTGCTGTTTTCGTTAACTGTACATTTTCCCGTACTTTCAGCAAGTCAGCACGACCCATCACTTCACTCAGAGAGCGATAACCTAACTTTGCCAAAATACTCCGTACTTCCTCAGCAATAAACCAGAAGAAATTAACCACATTTTCTGGCACCCCAGTAAATTTCTTACGCAACTTTTCCTGCTGAGTTGCCACACCCACCGGGCAACTATTGGTATGACAAATTCTTGCCATGATACAACCTTCAGCAATCATAGCAATAGAGCCAAAACCATATTCTTCTGCTCCCATTAAGGCCGCCATGAGTACATCCCAACCAGTCTTCAGACCGCCATCAACTCTGAGAGTTACCCGGTCGCGTAACTGATTGTCCATCAACACTCGATGTACCTCGCTCAAACCCAACTCCCAAGGACTACCTGCGTGTTTAATTGAACTTAAAGGGGAAGCACCTGTACCGCCATCGTGACCAGAAATTTGAATCACGTCAGCATTTGCTTTAGCTACACCAGCAGCGATCGTACCAATACCAATTTCTGCTACCAACTTCACCGACACACCAGCATTAGGATTAATTTGGTGGAGGTCAAAAATTAACTGTGCTAAATCCTCAATAGAATAAATATCATGGTGAGGAGGGGGTGAAATCAACGTAACTCCTGCTTTAGAACGACGGAGTGTGGCAATGTAGTTACTTACCTTTTTACCAGGTAACTGACCGCCTTCACCTGGTTTTGCACCCTGAGCAACTTTAATTTCTATCTGTTTGGCATTCATCAGATATTCTGGAGTCACGCCAAACCGACCAGAAGCAACCTGTTTAATTGCAGAAGAAGCGGTGTCACCATTTTGTAATCCCTTGAGATGAGGTAACAAGGTAGACAAACCTTGACCATTAACATCATCCAATACCTTAAACCTTGTGGGGTCTTCTCCACCTTCGCCAGAATTAGACTTACCTCCTATCCGGTTCATAGCGATCGCTAAAGTCTCATGAGCTTCCCGTGACAGCGACCCCAGAGACATTCCACCAGTACAGAAACGTTTCATTATTTCTGCTACGGGTTCCACTTCTTCTACAGGAATGGGAGAGCGATCGCTATTAAAATCCAACAAATCCCGTAAAGCAGTTATAGGTCGCCCTTGCAAATATTTTCGGTAAACTTCATAGTGGTCGTACCCCGATTTTTCTTGCTGTTTACCATTGCCATTTGTCACAGGCAAGATGCCACTGTTATTAAAAGTAGCAACCGCTTTATGGAGTGCTTTCGACATCTCCGGACTATTCATGTGATATTCCCCAGTGGGGCGATATTGCACAAACCCATAATTCTCCAACTTTTTAATATTCAATTCTGGGAACGCCCGACTGTGGAAAGCGATCATCTCTTGTGCTAACTCTACTACTGTTAAACCACCAACCCGAGAAGTAGTTCCTCGGAAAGCAAGTTCCAACAAATCTCCACCAATACCGATCGCCTCAAAAATCTGTGCGCCCTGATAAGAAGACAACAAAGAAATTCCCATTTTAGAGAGAATTTTCAACAGTCCCGCTTCTATTGCTTTGCGATAATTTTTTTGAGCTTCTTCGATAGTAATTTTTGCAATCTTACCCCGTTCCATTTGTTTTTGAACTGTTGAGTTCGACCACCAAGAACGCACAGATTCTAATGCTAAATAAGGATGAACTGCACTAGCTCCATAACCAATCAAACAAGCAAAATGATGGGTACTCCAACATTGAGCTGTTTCTACCACCAAAGATGCCTTCATTCGTAATTGTTCTTTTATCAAATGATGGTGAACTGCGCCCACAGCTACTAAAGGAGGAATATAAGCCAACTCAGCATTAATTCCTCCCTCAATTTTGTCAGATAAAATAATAATTTCCTGACCATTTTTAACTGCTGTTGCTGCTTGTTCGCACAAATTATTTACTGCTGTTTGTAATCCTTCTGGCCCATTAACTAGAGGAAAGACAGTAGATAAAGTTTCTGTAGCAAATTCTGACTCGTAAACTTCCCTTAATTCTGCTTCATTTAATAGTGGTGATTCTATCTTTAATAAACGTGCATTTTCTGGGTTAATTTCTAATAAGTTACCACGCTTACCTAGCAGCATATTTAGTGACATTACCATACCTTCCCGAAGAGGATCTATAGGAGGATTTGTCACTTGAGCAAATCTTTGCTTAAAATAGTCATAAAGCAAATGAGGCTTTTGAGAAAGCACTGCCAGAGGAATGTCATCTCCCATACAAAATGTTGGTTCTTTCCCTAGATTTGCCATATCAGAAATTACCATATCTAGGTCTTCTAAACTATAGCCAAAAGCTGTTTGTGACCTCAGCAAAGTTTGCGAATCCAACTGAGTATTACTAACAAAAGGTTGCCTTGTTATCTGCTTTCTTTGTTGTAACCATTCTCCCAAAGGAAACTGCTTACTAATACGTTTTTTAATCTCCCAATTTTTCAGAATTTCATTAGTAGCTAAATCTACAGCAATCATTTGTCCGGGTCCGAGGCGACCTTTTTCGACTATTTCTGCCTCTGGTATTTCGACAACTCCTGCTTCAGATGCCACAATTATTAGGTCGTTATTTGTAATGCAATAACGCGCTGGTCGCAAACCATTCCGGTCTAGAGCTGCTCCTACCTGTTTGCCATCACTAAACACCAATAATGCCGGACCATCCCAAGCTTCCTGCAAACCACTGTAATATTCATAAAAATCAACAATTTCTGGATGCTCTGACAAGTCCGGTTGATTTCTGTATGCTTCCGGCACCATAATCATCAATGTTTCCATTGGCGATCGCCCGGAACGTACAATTAATTCCATCACGTTGTCTAGATTTGCCGAATCACTACTGTCAGCATCTACAAAGGGTGTTAACTCATTTAATCGCGCTCCCCAAGTCGATGAACTTAGACTAGACTCCCGAGCTTTCATCCAGTTAATATTTCCCAATAGAGTATTAATTTCTCCATTGTGACCAAGCAAACGCATCGGTTGAGCCAGAGGCCATCGAGGCATTGTATTTGTGCTGAAGCGTCGGTGGTAAACTGCAAAGGCGCTCTCGTAGGTTGGGTTTTGCAGATCTGTGTAAAATTCTCCCAAAACAGCAGATCGCACCATTCCTTTGTATACAATAGTGCGACTGGAGAAAGAACAAATATAAGCATCTACTCCCCAAATAAAATCCTCTGCTTCTAAAGCACAACCAATATTACGCCGTATTAAGTAGAGCGATCGTTCTAAATCATCACCTTGCAATGTTTCTGAAGTTACAATTAGCTGTTCAATTTTTGGTTGATTTGCTCGTGCTTGTGCTCCTAATACTTCTGGTCTGACTGGTACAACTCTCCAACCAACCACTTTTAAACCTTCTTTAGTAATTACTTTTTCAATTATTTGGCGTGCCTGTGCTGCCTTATCTTCTGTTTGGGGTAAAAATATCATTGCCACCCCACAGCGTTCAGGATCTAACTCCAAATTTTCAGATAATAATTTCCACGGAATTTGACTCATTAAACCTGCTCCATCTCCTGAGTCTTGGTCCGCACTACAGCCACCACGATGTTCTAAGCAGGTGAGAGCAGGTAAAGCTTTCATAATAATTTCATGACTCTTTTTTCCTGATGGATGAGCAATGAAACCTACCCCACAAGCATCTCGTTCTTCTACTAGCCATCTTTGGCCGTTATAAGTTTCTTTGTTGACTTTTAGATTTATGGGCGCGGAGATTTGTTTGTGTTGAGAATCGTTACTAATTTGATCCATGTTTAATTTACTCATAATATTGTAAACTTTAAGTGAGGGTTTCACCCTTGATATAAGTGTTCATCTCATCCTATTGCTACTTGCTTGGGATAAATACACTACAAAACAAACCACATAATTGAGTGAAATTTTAATATTGTTTGAAGGTTGATTACTTTGGTATTGGTATAGTATTTCGTGTTTTCCTCATTTTCTTTACAAAGATATAAGATTTTACAAAAATAGCTCGCTATATTATCAACCACGAAAACCTACAACACCACTGTTTTTGCTATTTTATCAACTATCTTAACGATTGCTTGAAAATAATTATGATACAAAAAATACTCTAAGTTATACTCAACTGATGTATTATGAAACACGCAGCTCACGCTAATTTCTTATTTGTCGATTGATTTAAATTTATAGTGCGATCTTTCCCAATTATGTTTCAACCTAATATGAGTATGAGCTTGAATCTTGCTTTCATGCTTATCGCTTATAGCTCATCATTATAGTTAGAATTGTTTTACTTAATTATAGTCCAGTGTTTATTAGATCGAGTAGGCTTATATATTTTTTAATTTTTCACTCTTAATAGATTTATCTAAAATCTAAAAAAAATCAGATTGATTTATGTATGGACATATCTCTAAAATTCGGCCTTACTTCTACCATTGTGGCCTTCTGCATACACACAGCATAGTATAATTTTTCAGCAGGTAGTTAATTATGATACCAGATTCAATAGCATAAATCAATGTGTGAAGCTCGAAGTTGCTATAGATAGAAAGAATAATATTTTGATCGGGATTGAGTGTAGTGGCGTGACGCACCTAAAATGTGGCAATAGTAGGGGCGGGTTTCACGTTAAATTAATGGCGTTACAAATTATTAGATGAACCCGCCCCCGCCCCATTAACGAAGTCAGAAGTTATTTTTGGAGGATTTGAGCAAGGAACCAAAAATATTTCGCCTTAAAAGGTGGGGTGGCGCGACCCAATTATTAGGTGTGTCATTCCAGTAGATTTGCTCCCGACAGTCACGCAACTGGCGTGGTGTTGTAGTGCCTCCTTTCCTAGGTCATGCTGCGCAAACGGAGGAGCTACGCTAACACGAGCGTCAAGGTAACACCTGCGCTCCGAAGGATATGTCTTATGTGACTATATTTTTATGAACTTATGAACTATAGATATATGAAGATTTGATATAGATATTCAAAAAGCTTGAATAGGGGGTGACAGTAATAGGGGTAATTTTGCTATGGTTTATATGGTATCTAATTTGACTTGACCCCTAGACTATTTTTCTTGAGCCTGAACCTCTAGAAATACTAGGTGAGAGAATTATTTGTGTACCAGATTCTAGAGATATAGTCTCTAATAATCTCTGAGTTCAGGAGATTAAACATAACCATAAGTATTTAGTATTTTATTTTTTTGGAGACTGCCAAAAAATGGTACAAGTTAAAGAAGTAGCCCAAACTCCTAAATTGTCTATACCTTCTGCATTAAAAGGACTGCCTACCACTGAACGTCCTTGGGGATCGTTCACAGTTTTAGAAGATGGACTTGGATACAAAATCAAACGGATAGAAGTCAAACCAGGACATAGACTTAGTCTACAAATGCACTACCATCGTAGCGAGCATTGGATTGTTGTTTCAGGAACTGCTAAGGTTGTCTGTGGAGACAAAGAAGAAATTCTGCAAAACAATCAATCTACCTATGTACCTCAATGTACTTCTCATCGCTTAGAGAATCCAGGAGTTATTCCTTTAGTATTGATTGAAGTACAAAATGGAGAGTATCTTGGAGAGGATGATATTGTTCGTTTTCAAGATGATTATGCCCGCACAAAGTCCTAATTTAACTGGTAAGCAAAAAAAATTTGTGAAATTTGTGAATGATTAACTTGAGCGAAGCAGCAGTCCAAGAAATTATTCGTCTTAGGTCTAAATACCAAAACCCAAATGCCTTATTTCGTTTGAAGTTTAAATCTGGTGGCTGCTGTAGTTTCTATTACATAATGGAGTTTGACGAACAGTTAGCTAGTAACGACCGAGTTTATGACTGTGGGAAAGTTAAAGTCGTAGTTGACTCTCAACAACTAAACTACCTGAATGGATTAACCTTGGACTATTCTGAGGACCTGATGGGTGGAGGCTTTCGATTTAACAACCCTAATGCTAAAGCTACCTGTGGTTGTGGAAATTCCTTTTCGATTTGATGTTGACAAAAGTGTATCACTAACCTATAATTAAAGATTGTTTGTAAAGTTTTTCTAGAATGGCTAGGGACAAAACCAAAAATTAATGTTTTGATAATTTCCCTAAACTTACTGAAAAATAGGCCGTTGCACCAAAGGTTCCTATGGCGCAACGGTAATTTATTCCTAATAGTTAAAGAGGCTAATTGATAAAGTGGATATTTTTTTAAAGATAAAAGTAATTTACCAAAATATACTTCTTCTTTAACTAGCTATCAGCATTCAGCTTTCAGCACACTAAAAGCTTTGGTTTAAATACCTGACTTCTTCTAAGCTTGTCGTTTAATTTTAGGAGGGGTCGCGTATCACCTTTGCACAAAGCTGACTGCTAAACGCTGATAAGCTGTTTGCGGAGCATTCCGGACCGAAACGCTTTTTAAATAAATTATTAGGAACAAAATTGGGAACAAATTTTCTAAGTAAGCTCGCCCAAAAGTATTATCTTTTTTAGCGAGGGGATGAAGAAGAATCACAAGAAAAACTGTTACTCATAACTCATGCCAACAATTCAACAACTAATTCGTTCAGCTCGTCAAGAAACTCAAAAGAAAACTAAATCTCCGGCTCTTAAAAGTTGCCCTCAACGTCGTGGAGTATGCACAAGAGTATACACCACTACACCAAAAAAGCCTAACTCAGCTCTCCGTAAGGTGGCTAGGGTACGTCTAACTTCAGGCTTTGAAGTAACTGCCTATATTCCTGGTATTGGTCATAACCTACAAGAACACTCTGTAGTTATGATTAGAGGTGGTAGGGTTAAAGACCTGCCTGGTGTGAGATATCACATTATTCGGGGCACATTAGATACCGCAGGAGTTAAAGATCGTAAACAAAGTCGTTCTAAGTATGGGGCAAAAAAGCCTAAAGCTTAAGTTAATAGAATGCAAAATTCAAGAAAACATTAGCTAAAATCAGTATGTAATAGATATTGAATTTTGTATCTATCTTGTTTGATTTGTTATCTTGCCCGAGATGTAAAACAAGAATCTCCCGTTATAATCGCTCTTATTTTACGGTAAGAGTGTCAATTAAAGTTTAGTTTATTGGTTGTGATAATATGTCTCGTCGTAGAGTTGTTCAAAGACGTCCTGTTCCTCCAGATGCACAGTATAATAGTCGATTAGTCAGTATGATGGTACGACGCATAATGCGTCACGGTAAAAAATCTTTAGCCTTTAATATCGTCTACGATGCGTTTAAAACTATTGAAGAAAGAACAGATTCAGACCCTTTAGAACTATTTGAAAAAGCAGTCCGGAATGTGACTCCTTTAGTAGAAGTTAAGGCCCGTCGTGTGGGTGGTGCAACATACCAAGTGCCAATGGAAGTCCGCTCAGATCGTGGAACTAGCCTAGCTCTGCGTTGGTTGGTGCAATATTCTAGAGCTAGAGGAGGAAAAACAATGGCCATGAAATTAGCCAATGAGTTAATGGATGCAGCTAACGAAACAGGTAGTGCAGTTCGTAAGCGAGAAGAAACTCATAGAATGGCAGAAGCAAATAAGGCTTTTGCTCACTATCGTTATTAAAAAGCAATCAGCATTTCAGCATTCAGCAGTCAGCTTTGCGCATTTGTGGATCATTCCGGAGGAAAGGGGATTTAAACCCCTCCTGAAATTAAACGACTACCATTATCTATGCACTACCTTTTTAGGCTGATAGCTGATAGCTAATAGCTGACAGCTAGTTAAAACGAATAAAGAACAACGCCACTTGTACCCAAAATTATAGAATTTTAATTAAGCGTAAAAATCTGAAGTACAGATAAAGGAGGTAACTGTGGGACGTACTATGCCACTTGAGCGCGTGCGAAATATCGGTATCGCAGCTCATATAGATGCAGGTAAGACAACAACAACAGAGAGAATCCTATTTTATTCCGGTATAGTACATAAAATGGGGGAAGTTCACGATGGGACCGCAGTTACCGACTGGATGGCTCAAGAGCGAGAACGCGGAATTACTATTACTGCGGCTGCTATTAGCACTAAGTGGTTAGACCATCAAATTAATATTATCGATACTCCAGGACACGTAGACTTCACAATAGAAGTAGAACGTTCTATGAGGGTTCTGGATGGAATAATAGCTGTATTCTGCTCGGTAGGAGGAGTACAGCCTCAATCAGAAACTGTCTGGCGTCAGGCTGACCGTTACCATGTCCCTCGTATGGCCTTTGTGAATAAGATGGACCGGACAGGGGCTAACTTCTTCAAGGTATACGAGCAAGTTCGCGATCGCCTCCGAGCTAATGCAGTTCCTATTCAAATTCCTATCGGTAGTGAAAATGAATTTAGGGGAATTGTAGATTTGGTGGGGATGAAAGCTTTTATCTACACCAATGACCTGGGAACAGATATTCAAAAAACGGAAATTCCAGCAGAAGTAGAAGAGTTAGCTCAAGAATATCGCCTGAAATTAGTTGAGTCAGTAGCGGAAACTGATGATACTTTGACAGAAAAGTACCTTGAAGGTGAGGAACTAACAGAAGAGGAAATTCGTAAAGCTCTACGTCAAGGGACAATTGCAGGTACAATTGTACCTATGCTCTGTGGTTCTGCTTTCAAAAACAAAGGGGTTCAGCTTTTATTGGATGCAGTAGTAAATTATTTACCAGCTCCTACAGAAGTTCCAGCAATTCAAGGAACCCTACCAAATGGGGAGTTGGATACCAGACCCTCAGATGATGAGGCACCTCTATCAGCTCTGGCATTCAAAATTATGTCAGATACTTATGGCCGTCTCACCTTTCTCCGAGTATATTCAGGAGTCCTTGCTAAAGGTAGTTATATTCTAAATTCTACTAAAGATAAGAAAGAAAGAATTTCTCGTCTAATTGTTCTCAAAGCTGATGAAAAAATAGATGTAGATGAACTGTTGGCAGGAGATTTGGGGGCAGTTGTAGGTATGAAACATACCTTGACAGGAGATACGGTTTGTGATAGCGCAAATCCAATTCTCCTAGAGTCTCTTTATGTCCCTGATCCAGTTATATCTGTGGCTGTGGAACCGAAAACCAAACAAGATATGGAACAATTGTCTAAGGCTCTTCAGGCTCTTTCTGATGAAGACCCTACATTCCGAGTTAGTGTCGATCCAGAAACCAATCAAACTGTAATTGCTGGTATGGGCGAACTGCATCTGGAAATCTTGGTAGATAGAATGCTTCGGGAATATAAGGTGGAAGCTAATGTGGGTCAACCACAGGTAGCTTACCGAGAGACTATTCGCCAAAAGGTTGAGGCAGAGGGTAAATTTATCCGTCAAAGTGGTGGCAAGGGTCAGTATGGCCATGTGGTTGTAGCACTGGAACCAGGAGAGCTAGGTAGTGGCTTTGAGTTTGTCTCTGAAATTGTGGGAGGGACAGTACCTAAAGAATTTATTAGTCCAGCAGAGCAAGGAATGAAAGAAGCTTGTGAAGCAGGTGTTTTGGCTGGTTATCCATTAATAGATGTTAAGGCTACTCTGGTAGACGGATCTTACCATGATGTGGATTCTTCAGAAATGGCTTTTAAAATTGCTGGCTCTATGGCAATAAGGGAAGGTGTTACTAAGGCTTCACCTGTGTTATTAGAGCCGATGATGAAAGTAGAGGTAGAAGTACCTGAAGATTTTATTGGTAATATTATTGGAGACCTGAACTCTAGAAGAGGACAAATAGAGAATCAAGAGTTAGAATCAAGTGTGGCTAAAGTAACGGCAAAGGTTCCTTTGGCAGAAATGTTTGGTTATGCTACTGATATGAGGTCAAAGACTCAAGGTCGTGGTATGTTTTCGATGGAATTTAGTAATTATGAGGAAGTGCCTCGTAATGTGGCTGAGACTATCATTGCTAAAAGCAGAGGATATGTTTAATAATTTGGAAAATTGTGTGTTTTTTAGGTTAAAATATTGGCTTTGGGTTGGATAATGTGAAAATCAAGTCACTGATAACTAGATAAAAACTTGCAATTTACTGAAAAAGTAAGCAATTGTCTAAAACAAAAGCTAACAAAAATTAGTTCATTAATTGATAATGGATAATGAATAATGGATAATTACCTCTGGTTAAAACCGAGAGGATTAAATATAAAAGAAATTTTATTTCTTCTCTTGGTCGATTGGAGGCCAGCGAGGAGACCTGCTCTTATCAGAGCCGCTCCGCTTTATATGTTGCGGAGCAAAACGCCATCCCTCGACCGCTTTTTTCTCCTGAATTAAGGAGAGGCTTTAAACCTCTGTGGATAAATTATCAATTATCAATGATCCATTGGTGAAGGGATAAGCAGAGTTTTCAAAATTTATCTATTATTAGTTAGTCAGTGCATCCGTTTCCTGATTTAACTAGCTGTTAGCTTTTAGTATTAAGCTAACCTCCCGGATTGTAATAGAATTCAGAATTGGTAAATTTACCTTTAATTCTAAATTCAAAATCCTGCTGATGGCTGAAAGCTGACTGCTGACTGCTTCTTTAAGGTAAACGGAATTAACAACGGAAAAAAGGAACAAGTAATTAATGGCACGCGCAAAATTTGAAAGAAATAAGCCTCACGTCAATATTGGAACTATTGGCCACGTTGACCACGGTAAGACAACTTTGACTGCTGCAATTACCATGAGTCTAGCAGCGCAAGGAAAAGCTAAGGCAAGGAATTATGCTGATATTGATGCAGCTCCAGAAGAGAAAGCACGGGGTATCACAATTAATACTGCTCATGTAGAGTATGAAACAGAAGGGCGTCACTATGCTCACGTTGATTGTCCTGGACACGCTGACTATGTAAAAAATATGATTACAGGTGCAGCTCAAATGGACGGTGCAATTCTAGTAGTTTCTGCTGCTGATGGTCCAATGCCCCAAACTCGCGAACATATTCTATTGGCCAAGCAGGTAGGGGTTCCTAATATAGTTGTTTTCCTCAACAAGCAAGATATGGTTGATGATGAGGAACTTTTGGAACTGGTGGAACTGGAAGTTCGGGAACTTTTAAGTGACTATGATTTTGATGGAGATAATATTCCCATCGCTGCTGGTTCTGCTTTACAGGCAGTAGAAGCATTAACAGCTAACCCAAGCATAGGAAAGGGTGAAAATGAATGGGTAGATAAAATTCTCGCTCTGATGGATGAAGTTGATGGGTATATTCCGACACCAGAACGTGATGTTGATAAGCCATTCCTAATGGCGGTAGAGGACGTATTCTCTATTACTGGTCGTGGTACTGTAGCTACAGGCCGGATTGAGCGTGGTAAGGTCAAAGTAGGTGAAACTGTGGAATTGGTAGGTATCAAAGATACTCGTAGTACCACAGTTACAGGTGTGGAAATGTTCCAGAAAATTCTGGATGAAGGAATGGCGGGTGATAATGTGGGATTACTACTGCGTGGTATGCAGAAAGATGATATTCAACGTGGCATGGTTTTAGCTAAACCAGGTTCTATTACTCCCCACAAAAAATTTGAATCGGAAGTATATGTTCTGAAAAAAGAAGAAGGAGGTCGTCATACACCTTTCTTCCCTAACTATCGTCCTCAATTCTACATCCGGACAACAGATGTGACTGGTGCTATTGAGTCTTTTACTGCTGATGATGGCAGTGCCGCAGAAATGGTAATGCCTGGTGACCGGATTAAAATGACAGTTCTACTAATCAACCCTGTGGCAATTGAGCAAGGTATGCGTTTTGCTATTCGTGAAGGTGGTAGAACTATTGGCGCTGGTGTTGTTTCTAAGATTATAGAGTAGGACAATTTCCTCAAACATTAAGTGGCAGAAAAGTACTTATGTAAATTGATATTTGCTTTTCTGCTGCTTATTAATGAAGGAAGAAGGAAGAGGGAAGAGGGAAGAAGGGTAGAGATTGAAAAAAAAAAGGAGAAACCGATAGAGATGACTATCTAAAATGAATTAGAGCAGCTATTTTTAACTATATTGAGTTTATATCTACCTTTTTGTACATTTTGGATAAGCTATCTTTAAACATTTCCGTTATAAAAATAACTTCTGGCTTCTGACTTCATTAAAGTCTATTGCTGGTTAAGAAAACTAGCAATTTATAATTGAAAACTAAAAAATCTGAACCTAGAAAATTAAAGATAAATGGCCACAATTCAACAGCAAAAAATTCGTATTCGTCTGAAGGCATTTGACCGCCGTTTACTAGATACATCTTGTGAAAAAATTGTAGATACGGCAAATAGAACGGGAGCTACAGCAATTGGGCCAATACCTTTGCCCACAAAACGACGCATTTATTGTCTATTGCGATCGCCTCACGTTGATAAAGATTCACGAGAACACTTTGAAACTAGGACACATCGTAGAATTATAGATATTTATCAACCTTCATCAAAAACAATTGATGCTCTGATGAAGCTTGACTTACCCGCAGGGGTAGATATTGAAGTGAAGTTATAGCAAAGTTAGTCCATGGGTAGTTTCTAGTCTAGAATTATTTAACGAACCCATGGCCTCAAGTTATGGTTCGGACTTATATTAATATATTGTTGACTATTTCCCAGACTCAAGTCACGGGGATTCTAAGTAGATACTACGCAACAGGATAAATCCGTGTTGCTTAGTCTATTCTTAGCTGACCAAAGATATTCCTTTGGGGACAAGTAAAAGTTCCCCTACAGAGTATGCTAAGGCCAATGCCTAGCGTTATCCTTACTTTTTGTCGATAATAATAGCACAGGATAACTAAAGTTGTCTAGTTTAAGCCACTCCCTTGTTTTCATCCCCCGGTTAAAACACGAGGGTCTTCAACGTCGCTTTTCGGTAACTTAAAGTTTTTTTGATTTATATGAATAGGAATTCTAAGACACTATAATGTTTGGCGTTTGATGTTCAGCAATACAATTTTTTTACCAAAATTCCAAATTATCTTGATATTTATACCAAGGAACGAGTTGGTATTTGACATAGACTGCTGATGAACGATAAGACAGAGAAATGCTTTTCCTACTGTTCCCTGTTCCCTGCTATATGTAAAAATTCCCAAAAATCAAAAATTAGTAAGCCCATAGATATCTAAAGAATAGAAAAATCAGCTAAAGTATAAGAAGTATTAAGAAGCAAAACTTTATTTTAATGATGAAAGATGGCATCCTCTTCTGTAGCTGTTCGAGAACTTCCCCTATTTCCACTACCAGAAGTAGTATTATTTCCAGGTAGACCTCTACCACTACACATCTTTGAATTTCGCTATAGAATTATGATGAATACAGTTCTAGAAAGCGATAGTAGATTTGGAATTTTGATGTGGGATTCTACTCAAGACCGAGTTGTGGCCACTGGGTGTTGCGCTAAAATTGAGAACTACCAACGCTTACCTGACGATCGGATGAAGATTTTGACAGTAGGTGAGCAAAGATTTAGAGTTTTAGACACAATTAGAGAAAAACCTTATCTAGTTGGTTTAGTTGAGTGGATAGAAGATGATTCTTCAGAAAATACTCTTGGAGAGTTAGCAAATCAAGTTGAAGCTTTGCTAAAAGATGTAGTTCATCTTTCCGGTAAACTTATGGATCAGAGTATAGAGTTACCAACTGATATTCCTAGTTTACCAAAAGAATTGTCATATTGGGTGGCTAGCAATCTCTATGGAGTAGCAACTGAACAGCAAGCTCTTTTGGAGATGCAAGATACTGCTACTAGGTTAGAAAGAGAAGTAGAAATTCTCACATCTACTAGGAATCATCTTGCAGCGAGAACTGTTCTGAAAGATACTTTAAAATAAACTCTAGCAATGATGTTGTAGATTCAAGGTGTTTGTTTAGAGAAAGTTATTAATAGAATATATAGCTCAATAATTGGTAGTGGGAATTAGGAAGCTACTTATAGCAGTTTTCATGTTTCATAGAATACAGAGATTTTCGCTTAAAGGCAGAAGGTAGAAGTTTTCACTCATGCTGACTAAAAATAGCTATAATTGTAGTTTCTGACTCACTTCCTAAGTCTAATTTTTCCATAAGCTTTGTGACAATGTCATAAAGTACTTTTGGCGTTGGTTATTTGAGGTATGATATCATGTCCGGATAAGAGCACGATAGATATCTGTTCCGCACTCCGGGTTTTCGGTACGGAATGCTGCGTTTGAACTGTCGCGTAGTGTAAACGTGCGTTGTGCGCCAGCTAAACAAAAAACTTTCTTCTTCAATTCCTCTTTCTTCTTGTTTCCTCCTGACTCCTGACTCCTGACTCCTGACTCCTGACTCCTGACTCCTAAGCAATTAAGATTAATATTATACACGCTATTCAGCAACGCCGTACTTTTTTATTTAACTAAGCAGCTAGTAAATTCCTCTCTTCTGAATTTGCCCAGTTGCTATAGTCTAATAATAATTTATTCATCAATCCTTTCTTCATTTTGAGCAAAATACTACCTAATAAATTATTACCTGTAGATAGCAAAATTGATTTGGGAATTTTATTGAAGGGAGCAGGCAAAAATATTTGTAAGGCTAACTCTACTTTTCCCTCTAAAATAGTTTTCTTATGAATTTTGGTGGGCTGCATTGTACCATTGAGATTTAATTGAAAATGTTCATTAATCATTTCAATCCCTTTAAGTTTACAACCAACAGACTTTAATTTGACTACTCCTTCAGAAGTTGTCACAATTTTCATGTCGATAATTGGTTCAATTTTCAACATAAAGAATTTGAGAGGCTTCATTTTTAAACGATATGTATCGTTAGTTAATTTATCTATACAATTAGGGTCTGCTAGAACTTCTACAATACGTTGTGGCTGACTTAAATAACTGTGAATACTTATAGACTGCTCTGGAACAGGTATATTGACAGATTGAGATGCAAAAAAATTATTATACATAGTAGCTAGTAGAAGTAAGTAATTTTTATTAAAACTATTAACGATATTATATGAGAGTATATTAAGTATTGTAACAATTTCCGTCAAGCTTGAGTGGAGAGAACTAAATACCGTTTCACGGAATTCAAAAGTCAAAATTCAAAAGTCAAAAGTTATTCATTAAGATTTTATAGAAGCTCAAAATTTTGATGCTACAGTAATTTATTTTTAAAGTGAATTGGTATAAATTAAACAGCTTGACTACCAGGAGATAAAACTGAACCTTGTTTACTATTTGTTAATATTTCAGCTTCATCGCAAGCCCATTTTTGATAATCAGCTAATAGTTGATGGGTCAATCTTTGCTTAATTGTCATTAATACACTTTTCAGTAAACCATTACCAGTTGTTTCTAAAACTGGTAGAGGTGTTAACCATAATGGAGGGGGTAATTCTACCTTAACTTCTAAATCTGCATTGCCTTTGAGATGAGTAACTCCTTTAATTTGGTAGGTTTGGAGAATACCAACTAGATTGAGGGCAAAACGCTGATTAATATATTCTACGCCACGAATTTCACAACCCTCTGACTTTAAGTAAATTGTGCCATTAGAACTTGCCCAAACCCGTATATCTACAGTTGGCTGAATAGTTAACATCATAAAGTGTAGTGGACGCATTTTGAGGCGGAAGCTATTTTTGTCTAATTGTTCCAATCTTGTTGGATCTACTAAAGCATTGACTAGGCGCTTCGGTTGACGAAGATAATGATGAATAGGAACTTGTTGCTCAACTACGGGAATATTTACAGATTGGGATGCGGTAAATCTAGTAATCATTATTTGTATAAAAAATAAATAAAAAATAAATATTTTAATACCTAAATTTTATGAAATCTTCACATTTATTCATGTGACTTGGATCATACTGAAGTATTTACTCAAGTTTAGTCATTCACCAGCAGGGGATTTAGGTAAAATTGAGTAATTCTAGTAATCATAATGGTTGATGGATGAGAACTGGTTGAAGAAATATAACTTAATTTTACGAAGTGTAACTTATTCAATTTTATAGAAATTGGGTTTAATCTAAAATCTAAAATAAAATTGAGATTCTATGACCGAAAAATTTTGGTCAATAACCTCCCCTTTTAAGCTATCCCTTACCCATAAGTCTTGAAACCCTTGTGGGACCAACCCCTCGCCCCTCCCCCTCCCAGGAGGGGAACGGGAGCAGGGAGCAGGGGAGAAAGGAGAAAAAATCATAGTAGCTAAGTAAAACTACTGGAGTTGTCAAAAAAAAAGTATTTTTCCATACATTTTTTCTCCCGAAAAAGCTGAACCAAGACTTATGTATAACTCGTCTATTTTGTCAAGTTTTATCTTAAGAAAGATGTGGGTAAAGCATAGAGGGTCAATTTATTGTCACGCTGAGAAAAATTGTATCCTTTGAAATTTCGTACATCTTGCTAGGATTAGTTAACCAAAAATATAGAGTTCAGGAGTTACGCAAAGACACTATATATAGTAGATAAAAACTATAGCACTATGGTATATATAGTGTTTTAACCATGAAAATGCGTAAGTCCTGGAGTTGTAAATATTCTCTGACGACAAAGAATTAGTCCTGCCCTTTTAAGGGGATAAAAAGCGGTCGAGAGATGGTGAGGTTTCCTCGCCATATCTAATCGACCAATAGAAAAAAGGATATTCTATATTTCAAGCCTCCTTATTGCAGAGGTCCTGATAACTGATAACTGATAACTGATAACTGAAATGACCATATCAATTGCACATCTTGGCCCTGCTGGTACTAATGCCGAGACAGCAGCAGTGGCATTTACTAATAAACTGAGTCAGTTTGGTCAAAAATCTTTTCTGTGTCCATATCCTAGTATTGCTCAAACTTTATGGGCAGTTTCTCAAGGGGAAGTTAATTTGGCAGTTGTACCTGTAGAAAATTCTATTGAAGGGAGTGTTACTGTTACTCTGGATACACTTTGGCAATTGGACTCTTTAGAGATTCAAACAGCATTAGTTTTGCCTATTTCTCATGGATTAATATCATTAGCTGATAGTTTTGAGGAGATTAAAACAGTTTATTCTCATCCACAAGCTTTAGCTCAATGTCAAGGTTGGTTAGAAAGATTTTTGCCACAAGTCCAGCAAATTCCGGATAATTCTACTGCAGAAGCATTGCGACATTTAGGTAAGGATAGGAGTGCTGCAGCGATCGCTTCTCAAAGAGCGGCTCAACTTTATCAATTACCTATATTGGCTTATCCAATTAATGATTATCCTGACAATTGTACTCGTTTTTGGGTATTGAAGGAAGGATGTACGGAAATAGATAATTCTGATTTAAAACTAATAATTAATAGGATAAATCAACCGGGAAATTCTGTTTTTATTTCTCTAGGTTTCAGTGTGCCTGCAAATGTACCAGGTGCTTTAGTGAAGCCATTACAAGTATTTGCTAAAAAGGGAATTAATATGAGTAGAATAGAGTCTCGTCCTACGAAGCGATCGCTAGGGGATTATTTATTTTTTATTGATATAGAAGCTAAGAATAATGATGATTTTATCAAGATAGCAATAGAGGAGTTGAAAACCTATACAGAAACCCTAAAAATATTTGGCAGTTATAGGATTATGGCGCTCAATTAAAAGATATCTTCAACAATTAATAATTAATAATTACCTCTCCTTGAATAGAAGAGGACTTATGCCATAGGGAAAATTTTTTCTTCTCTTAGCTCGCAGTCAGCTTGTAGCTGTTTCATAAATAATGAATATACACTGCTAAGGTCAAGGTTAATTTTTATCCAATACTTTGAATTCTCTTTAAATCTATCAATACTAATTCCTCCTATAAAGGCAATAAATTAATAGCTGATAGCTGATAGCTGATAGCTGAATGCTTACTATTAAATTAAATTTTGCAGAACAATGAGAAGACGTTGAATTTGTTTTTCCCAAGTCAAATCTTGCATAAAATTAACAGCAGTTTTACTCCGAAGTTGAGCATCTTCTCGATCAAAATAAACCTTTTCTAACATTTCTACTACTTCTTCAACATCAGATTCTCCCCAACCATCTACACCTGGAAACTGTGGGGTAGGTTTGACAGATTTTTGATTATGTAAGGGATAACAATGAGAGTTATTAATAATATCTAAATGCCCAGTATTAGCAGAAATAATTGTCGGGATACCACAGGCAAGACTTTCCATTGCAACCAGATTTGTACCGCCTTCGCAGCGATTTGTAAATACAGCTACATCAGCTTCTCGTAATATTTGTCCTGCCATATAATTAGGAATCGGACCAACATCAATAACTGCATTGCTAGGAATGTCATTTTCTAGCAACCATTTAGTAATTTGTAAACGTTTATTTTGACTAATTTTCGGTAATCCTACAACATTTCCAGTTTGTTCAATTCCTACCATGAATTGAGGCCAAAAGTTATGCCAAGCTGTAATTAATAGTGCTTCTGGATAACGTTTTTGGAATATTTTAAAAGCTGCTATGACAATATCTTGGCCTTTGCGATATTCTAGCTTTCCACCAGAAAAAATAACAAAGCGATCGCTAAAAATATTAGATTTAGGTGCGGGATGAAAAATTGTTTGGTCAATGCCTTGTAAAACTTTTTGTACGGGTTTGATGCTATTATTTTCTAGAATTTTGGTATTCCAGGTAGATCCGGTAATAATCAAATCATAAGCTTTAGAGCGATTAATTTGTTCTGAGGTAAATTGAGTATTTTCTGAGAAAATAATTCCAATATTTTTGGTTCCTACAATATTATTACTTGCGGAAAAGTTACTACCTAAAGCTTGTAATATTGGTAAGTTGAGTTTAATCTTTTTGTCTTGGTGATTTTTGAGTTGATTTTGCAAATTTTTCTGAGCATCAAAAGCTGGATTTAGTAAAGCTTGATGTAGAGGATTTAACATTCCAGGTTGAATAGAAGGAGGTGTTAATAATAGGGGTTGATATTCTGGGTTTTTAAGTAATTGGAGAGTAAGATTAATGCCATAAATACCCCAACCAGTCATAGGGTTTAGTGGCCAGCAAATAGCAATTATTTTCATTATTTCAAAAGTAGAAGTTTTAGTTTGTATATTTTTTTGAGAAGTTATGAAGGTAGATAAAGTTGTGTTTTTTTGATGTTTGGCAGATTTATATTGTGCTAAAGCTTTTTTAATGGCTTCTTCTGGGAATTTAATAGCTTTTATTTCAGAAGTTTTATTGGTTGTAGAATTATTATTTAGCAAATTTTCCAAGCTGTCTTTAACTTGTTTAGATACACTTTCCCAATCTCCTATTTTTGGCTGTCTAAATAATCTCATTGTGGGATACCAAGGACTATCTTCCCGGTCTGTTAACCAGCGCCACTCAGAATCAAAATTTAACATTACCCAAACTGGTTTACCTAATGCTCCTGCTAAGTGAGCAATAACTGTATCTATTGTAATTACTAAATCTAATTGTTTTATCGCTGCTGCTGTATCAGCTAGGTCATTAAAAGATGTACCATTATTATAAATTTTAGTTTGAGAGTTAAGCCATTCTAAATCTGTAGAAGAGACTTCTTTTTGTAAAATGTAAAAATTAGCTGTATCTATACTTATAATTTCTTGTAAATGTTGAACTGAGCAAGAGCGTTCGTGACTATTTTTGTTGGTACTATTTGTTTGCCAACATATTCCCACTTTGAGATTTTTTTCTGGAGCAAGTGGAATGGGAAAATTGATTGATTTTGGTACAGATAAATAAGGAATTTCAGCAGGTATAGTTTCCAAAGTAGTTCTAAATATTCGAGGTAAGTTCATTAATGGAGCATATATATCGAAATCTGGCAAACTTTCACCTTTAAAAAATAATTCATCAATTCCTGAAATAGTGGTAAATAATAATCTCAACCCTGGTTGATTATATTCAACAATTACTCGCCCTCCTAACTTTTTCACCAAAGGAAGATAGCGGATAAATTGAATAGAATCTCCTAAACCTTGTTCGGTGTAAACTAACAAATTTTTGCCCTGAAAATCTGAGCCATCCCGCAAAGGTTGAGAAAAATTACGGATTAAATCTTTTCTTTGCAAGCGCCATTCATATTGTGAAAATCCTTGAATAAAATCTCCCTGCTTAAGTAAAATAAATGCTAAAGCAAAGTGAGCATGAATATGTTCCGAATTTAATTCAAGAGCTTTTTGATAGAGATTTTTGGCTGCGAGTAAATTACCTTGTGCTTCCTCAATATTTGCCCAATTATTGTAAGCATCAAAGGTTTACCTAATGTTCCTGCCAAATGTGCCACTGCTGTATCAACAGTAATTACTAAGTCAAGTTGAGTAATAATTCCCGCCGTATCAGCAAAGTCATTTAACTGACTACTTAAATCTAATATAGGCAATGTTTTTAATAATTGAATATCTACTCCAGGCTCTTTTTGGAGACTATAAAAAGTTATTCCTGCTATGTCTAAAATTGATTGAAAATCTGTTAACTTACAAGAACGTTTAGTTGCACTTGTATGATGCGGGTTGGTCTTCCAAACAATACCAACTTTCAAAGAATTTCTCTCTGGAGATTCTAATTTTATCGAGTGAATATCAGGTATGTTTAAATTCTGAATTGGTGGAGGAATATTATCTAAAGTAGTACCAAAAATACGAGGCAATTCTAACAATGGAGCATGAACATCAAAACTGATAAAATTTACTTCTTCTTGTAGACATTATTCAATTTCTGGATTTTTTTCCAGCAATCTAATTAAAGGTTTCTGACAAGCTAAAATTATCTGTCCTCCCTGTTTCTTAACTAGAGGAAGATAACGAATAAATTGAATTGTATCGCCATACCCTTGTTCGGCATGAAGTAGGATTATTTTATCTTTTAAATTAGAACCATCCCAAAGTTTTTCTGGTTGTATTAAAGATGGATATTCTTCAGCTTGCCAACGCCAATTATATTCTTGAAAACCTGACTTGAAGTCTCCAATAAGTAGCAAAACGAAGCTTAAATTTAGATGAGAAGTAGGAGAATCTGGCTCTAGTTCAATTCTTCTAAACGTTCTTCATTTTTCAGAATATTTTCTAAATTTGAGTAGTTACTACTATCATCAGGTTGCAGAGAAATAGCTTTTTGGCAATGAGCGATCGCCTCTTCTAAACGACCTTCTTTTTCCATAAGTTTGGCTAAGTTTGAATAAGCCTCGCTAAAGTTAGGCTGTAGATTAATAACTTGATTTAAAAGCTGAATTGCTACTTCATTTCGACCTGCTAAATTTTCTAGTACAGCTAATAAAATAAATGTAGTACCTGAAAATATTGAGGTTTTTCTGCAAGTATTAGACTGCATATTTTTTCTCCTTATCCTAAATTATTTTGTTGATAATATTGATATACAATGTCAAAATTTGCTGGTAAATATTGTGAATTATGCTGAGATTATAAAAGTTCAATTAATGCCTGTTTTACCTCAATGAATAAACTATCCCAATCTCCAATTTTTGTCTGTCTAAATAATCGTGCTGTGGGATACCAAGGACTATCATTTCTATCTAACATCCATCGCCAATCAGAATCAAAATTTAATATTACCCAAACTGGTTTACCTAATGCTCCTGCTAAGTGACAAATAACTGTATCTATTGTAATTACTAAATCTAGTTGTTGGATAACTGTGGCAGTATCAGCTAAATCATTAAAAAATGAACCTAAATTATGTATTTGAGTCTGAGAGTTCAGCCATTCTAAATCTGCTGGCAGTACCTCCTTTTGTAAAATATAAAAATTAGCTTTACCTATACTTAGAATTTCCTCTAAATATTGAACTGGGCAAGAACGTTTTTTACTGGTTTTAGTATTACTACTTGTTTGCCAACATATCCCTACTTTGAGATTTTTTTCTGGAGCAGGTGGAATCTGAAAATGGGTAGATTTAGGAATAGATAAATAAGGAATTTTAGCAGGTATAGTTTCTAGAGTAGTACCAAAAATTCTAGGTAGACTCATCAATGGAATTTGTAAATCAAAATCTGGTAATTTTTCACCTATAACAAATAATTTATCAATTCCTGAGATAGTACTAAATAATAATTTCAACCCAGCTTGATTAAGTTCAACAATTACACGCCCTCCTAATTTTTTCACCAGATAAATATAGCGGATAAATTGAATAGAATCTCCTAAACCTTGCTCAGTATAAACTAACAAAGTTTTGCCCTGAAAACTTGAGCCATCCCACAAAGGTTGAGAGAAATTACGAGTTCTAAAACCTTTCTTTTGCCAGCGCCATTCATATTCAGAAAATCCTTGAATAAAATTTCCCTGTTTAAGTAAAATAACTGCCAAACCAAAGTGAGCATTTGCATGATTTTTGTCTAATTTAAGAGCTTGTTGATAATATTTTTGAGATTCCACCAGTCTTCCTAGCTCTAAAAATATTTTACCTAAACCATTATATGGTTCGGCATAATTTAGTTTAAGTTCAATGGCTTTTTGATAATGTGTAATGGCTGCTGCAAATTTTCCTTGTTCTAAAAAAATGTTGCCTAAACCGTTATATGGTTCGGCATAATTTAGTTTAAGTTCAATGGCTTTTTGATAATGTTTAATCGCTGTTTCAACTTGCTGGTTATCCTTCAGTGCCAGTCCCAAATTACTATGAATTTCAGGATTATTTGGATTTAGTTGCACAGCTTGAGTTAGGTAAGAAATTGCTTCTTTTGGTTGCCCCTCTACACCAGCAATAACTCCTAATAAATGTAGAGACCGCGAATTTTCTCCATCTCTTTCTAAGATTTTGTGGCAGATTTTTGCCGCTAATTTTAAATTTCCTTTTTGATAATTTTTCTTTGCGGAGTTAAAAATATTTTCTGATGTCTGATTTTCCATAATTTGAGCCTACTGACAAAATTTTTAATTCAAATTAGTTAGATTAACAGAATGAAATTTTTAAATTTGTAGCTATGATTATAGTCGTCCTATTTTGGTTATGTAAAAAATTAATGTTGAAAAACGCAAAAAGAGTAAGAGCTTCAGACTTTTTATCTATTTTTTGAGTTTTTACAACCTATTTATAATTGCTATAGAGTCTTTCCATTGTGACAATTAATGTAAGAATTCAGCCGTCAGCTATTACTTTTAGCTTTAGTTTTAGATAAAAGCTTTACTCATTGAGTTAGAATTACATCTTACTGCCAAAGTCGGCTTTAAAGTCTATTTTCATTTATCGCGGTTTTCACAAAAGTAGACTACAAAACTTTTGCTCTCTGTCTCCTGCCTTTAAGCCAAAATATCTGTATTCTATGAAACATGAAAACTTCTATAAATGGGTGCATCTCATATTTGCAAAAATACTTTTTTCCCATATATTTATTCCCTATTCCCTGTTGCCAGATGAGCTGTTGCCTGTTGCCTAAAAGCGATAATTTTTTGGGTTTATTCAAAATTGAGTCCACCCCTAGAAATCCCTTATTTTTGCTGAGATAGGAAAGTATTGGGATTGAAATATTGAACTTGATTTTTTTTATCCCCTTTCAAGGGGAGGCTTTAGACCTTATTCTTTGCTGAATATCTACAGGAAATTTAAGTTTTTTTCTTGCTTAATAACCTTCCTCCCTCTTCCTTCTTCCTTCTTCCTTATCTAATGCCATGAACTAATTCCCAGCTTACTTCTTTAATCCCCGAAGAGCTGAGATAGGAAAGTATTGGGATTGAAATATTGAACTTGATTTTTTTTATCCCCTTTCAAGGGGAGGCTTTAGACCTTATTCTTTGCTGAATATCTACAGGAAATTTAAGTTTTTTTCTTGCTTAATAACCTTCCTCCCTCTTCCTTCTTCCTTCTTCCTTATCTAATGCCATGAACTAATTCCCAGCTTACTTCTTTAATCCCCGAAGATTTGCATAAGATTGATAACTAATCCCTGCATCTTTCATCCTTTTTAATGCTGCAGAAATCCGCTCTTCTTCTACTGTTAAAGCAATACGAAAAAATCCTTCTCCACATACACCATATCCATTCCCAGGAGGCACGATAATCCCACATTTATCTAGCAATAAGTTAACAAATTCTTGAGATGTGTAATTTTTGGGAACAGGAACCCATACATATAAACTTGCTAAATTCGGTTTAATCGGCCACCCTAAAGATTGTAAACCTTCAATTAAAATATCTCTTCGTTTTTGGTAAATAGCTACTAAACTTTGCAACTTTTCTTCAGTAGTAGAAAATGCAGCGACCGCCGCTTTTTGAATTGCTTTAAATACTCCAGAATCTACATTAGATTTAACTTGACTTAATCCCTTAATTCCCAAACTATTTCCTACTACAAAACCAATCCGCCATCCTGTCATATTGTAAGACTTAGATAAACTATGAAATTCAATTGCTACATCTTTTGCACCAGGAATTTGTAATACACTAGGAGGTTTATAACCTTCATAAGCCATTTCAGAATAAGCATGGTCGTGACATAGTAATATGTCATAATGGCGACAAAAGTTTACTAATTCCTCAAAAAAATCTAAAGTAGCTGTCGCACCAGTGGGATTATTAGGATAGTTCACCCACAACAATTTTGCTTTTTGAGCCACTTCTTGAGGAATAGTCTTTAAATTTGGCAACCAATTTTCAGTCTGAAGCTGCATTAGATAGGGTTGACCCTCCGCAAAAATTGTTGAGGTGCGATAAACTGGATAACCAGGGTCAGGAATTATGGTATAATCCCCTGGGTTTACAAAAGCTAGGAAAGTATTGTGAATTGACTCTTTAGAACCTATTGAAGAAATTACTTCTGTTTCTGGATTTAAATCTTCAATGGCAAACCGACGTTTCATCCAATCTGCTGCTGCTTGTCTATATTCCTTTATACCTTTGTAGGGAGGATAATGATGATTGGTAGAGTCTTGAATTGCTTCACGCATTGCCTGAATAATATGTTTTGGTGTTGGTTGGTCTGGATCTCCTACACCCAAATTGATGATGTCAACTCCTCTTTCAATTAATTCATTCCGTTTACGGTCAATTTCGGCAAAGAGATAAGGTGGTATTCGTTCTAACCTTTTGGCAAGCTGCATAGTAGTTTCTATAGACTCCTTAACTAAATTAATCTACAATAAAAAAGTGTATATTATCAAATTAAAAAGAAGTCAGGAGTTTTTCCAAGTCAAAAGTAAAAATTGAAAAATTTCGGATTTTTTTCCTTGTAGCTTTAGTGAAAATCCCGGTCTCAAAAATTATTATCTACTCAAAGCTTTTAGCAATTCAGCATTTAGTATTCAGTATTTTCTCACGGGATGCTCCGCAAACAACTTATATTTCTTTTACTGAAACCAAGAACAATACAATTTCAAATAAATGCCTACCCAAGATGTTAGCTAAAAGCTATTTAATAGTGAATTATTCTAGTTGTTAATATCTTGATAATTTCACCAACACATCGACTGTGAGTTAGGGATTATTCAATTTGACTAAAGTTCAAAGTGATTAAACATTTTTTTCCTTGTGGGAAAAGTTGTTGCCAGACAAGGATTAGGCCACGGTCCCAGGGATGATTTATCTGCATTCTGTGAAGCTCTAAAAAAAATGGCAAAGTTTTCCCCTTGCATCGCCAAAAAAATTATGATACAATTGAATCATTGGGAGTAACTCGCCCCTACGCATGACTTTTTATTCAACCCAAAAATAGCATTTCGCCACTGAATACATATAGAAGGAAAACTCACACCATCAAAGCAGAGAAAAATCATCATCTTGTGAAGCTCAAAAAAAATGGCAAGGTATTTCCTCTTGCATCCTCAAAAAAATCCTTGTTGCCAGACAAGGATTAGGCCACGGATACAGGGATGATTCATCTGCATTTTGTGAAGCTCTAAAAAAAATGGCAAAGTTTTTCCCCTTGCATCGCCAAAAAAATTATGATACAATTTAATCATTGGGAGTAACTCGCCCCTACGCATGACTTTTTATTCAACCCAAAAATAGCATTTCGCCACTGAATACATATAGAAGGAAAACTCACACCATCAAAGCAGAAAAAAAAAATCATCATCCTGTGAAGCTCGAAGGTGAAGAGATAGCGATCGCCAAATTTGCCCGCCCCATCAACAGATTCATATATTTACTCATGGTACTTCTATTAGAAGAGATGTAGCTACCGCACTTGCTCTGCCAACCCTATACTCACAAACCAAAGAAAAATCATCATCTTGTGAAGCTTCAAAAAAAATGGCAAGGTATTTCCTCTTGCATCCTCAAAAAAATCCTTGTTGCCAGACAAGGATTAGGCCACGGATACAGGGATGATTCATCTGCATTTTGTGAAGCTCTAAAAAAATGGCAAAGTTTTTCCCCTTGCATCGCCAAAAAAATTATGATACAATTTAATCATTGGGGGTAACTCGCCCCTACGCATGACTTTTTATTCAACTAAGAAAAAACTTATATTTTACATTGATACTTAATCTAAAAATAATTACCACTCAGCAACACCCAAATCAAGATTTTTGACTGTCTTGAGTGCGTCTTACATTATGAGTTTTCCTCAGTAATTAGCACGCGCTTTTCAATGCATAACTTTTAACTTCCGCGTAGCAGTACTAGCTATTTTGTGTTAATGATGTAGAGAAGAAAACCTGAAAAGAATAAATAAATAATCAACACTCAAAATCTAAATCTAAATCTAAATCTAATAAACTTCACTTGGGCCTATTAAATTTATCTCCAACCAAATCAAACAAATCTGCTTCAAAAAATCTAGATAAAATATCAAAATCATACAGAAAATTCAGATTTATGCACCCTAACAAAAAATATAATCATAATTCAACTAACTCACTAGATTCAGACACAATCAACTAAATAATTGTACCCATTAAAGCATTTATTTTTCAAAGACCAAGGCTATTTATCAAAGACTTACATAATATACCAAATACCAACAATTGATAGATGTTAGATATCAGTTAAACATCTGAAATTTTCAACCATAATAAAATTAAAATGATTTGCAGTTTATATACTGGGAACAAGCTGAACTCTGCCTGCATCCATCTCCTCCATTAATAATTCTAATGCTTCATAATCTACATCAGAAATATAGCCAAGTCGTGTCAACTCTAAATTGATTTGATTTTCTATTTCAGGAGTCAGTCTGCGAAAATAAAGAGCTTTAGATACAAGTTTCCGAATCATACATTTTGGTTCCATTGCTAATAGAAAAACCCTACATAATTAAATTCTCTGCTAAATGCTTACTCTTGTAGGTGATCCAATCCCAGATAAGACAGTGATATTAATCATTTGGACTATAAATTAGGAGTAACTTGTCGTCGTGGATCAGAATTTCACGGTATCAGTTTTTGATGCTATCTTGAAATATGGGCATTGCTGATTTGAGGTACGATATTATGTCAGGATAAGAGCACGAGTAAAAAACTTCCTCCTTCTACTACTGTTTCTTCTTCTTTATTCCCTCCTGACTCGGTTATTCCCCTCTTGGGAGCAGTAGGGGTTGGTTGACTCCTAAGTAATGCGCGATTAATATCATACACGCGCTTCAGCAACGCCAAAATATGTATGTCCAGAAAATACAAATTAGGTACAAATAGTGGCAGTAGCAGTAGAGAATTTACTAACATCAGAAATCTTAAAACCTGCTCGTTACCTTGGTAATGAGTTAGGAGCTTTCCATAAACCTTGGGACGACGCTCAAGTCCACTGGGTACTAACCTATCCAGAAGTTTATGAAGTAGGAGCTTCTAATTTAGGACATATAATTCTTTATAACATCTTAAACTCTCAACCAAGACAACTATGCGACCGCGCATATTTACCAGCTCCAGACTTAGCACAAAAATTACGAGTTACAGATACCCCACTATTTGCTGTTGAATCAAGGCGATCGCTCACTGAGTTTGATATTTTAGGATTTAGCCTCAGTTATGAATTAGGAGCCACAAATATTTTAGAAATGCTAAGTTTGGCAGGTATTCCCCTAACTTGGCAAGAACGACAATTAACGTCCCACTCTCCTCAAGCACAACAAACCTATCCCTTAATTTTTGCAGGTGGTCAAACAGCAACTTCAAACCCAGAACCTTATGCAGACTTTTTTGACTTTATTGCTTTAGGAGATGGAGAAGAGTTACTGCCAGAAATTGGACTAATAGTTGAGCAAGGGAAAACTAATGGATTAACTAGAGAAGAATTATTGTTAGATTTAGCCCAAATTCCCGGGGTGTATGTGCCACAATTTTATCAAATGGCTAAAGATGGCTCTGTATTCCCCATTAGTAAGGATGTGCCAGAAAAAATATTGCGCCGAGTGGCCGCTCCCATGCCAGCTTATTCTATAGGTTTAGTTCCTTATGTAGAAACAGTCCATGACCGACTGGTAATAGAAGTACGACGTGGCTGTACCAGAGGATGTCGCTTTTGTCAACCAGGTATGTTGACTCGACCAGCAAGAGATGTAGACCCAGAAGAAATAGTAGATACTATCGAAAAGGGTTTGAGAGCTACTGGACATAATGAGTTTTCTTTACTTTCCCTAAGTTGTTCTGATTATCTGGCATTGCCAGCAGTGGGCACTGAAATTAGAAACCGCCTCAAAGATGAAAATATTTCTCTATCTTTACCAAGTCAACGAGTTGATAGATTTGATGAAAATATTGCCAATATTATTGGTGGTACGAGGCAAAGTAGTCTGACCTTTGCACCAGAAGCAGGCACCCAAAGAATGCGGGACATTATCAATAAGGGGTTGACAAATGAAGAACTTTTGCGAGGAGTCAAAACCGCTTATGAACAAGGTTGGGATAAGGTTAAGCTCTATTTTATGATTGGTTTACCTGGTGAAACTGATGCGGATGTATTAGGTATTGCAGAAACAGTTAATTGGTTACAACAAGAGTGCAGAACTAAAGGTCGGAAGAAACTACAGGTGACTCTGACAATTTCCAACTTGACTCCAAAACCTCATACACCTTTTCAGTGGCATTCTGTCTCAGTAGCTGAATTTGAACGTAAGCAAGAATTACTAAAGGCAGAATTTAGAAGAATGAAAGGTGTAAAGGTAAATTATACCGATGTTCGTATCTCAGCAATGGAAGACTTTCTAGGTAGGGGCGATCGCCGTCTAGCATCTGTAATTCGCCGTGCTTGGGAACGAGGAGCAGGAATGGACTCTTGGTGGGAAAGTTTGGATAAAGCTTTTGCTGCATGGAGTGAAGCTATTGCAGAATCAGACTTGAGTTGGAAATATCGCCAAGTAGAAAATGGTGAGTGGAATGTATTTAAAAATACAGAAAATTCTACTGAAATTACTTCCGCTCAAAACTTATCATCTCTACTTGACCAACCTCTACCTTGGGACCATATAGAGACTGGAATTAATAAAAATTGGCTAAAAGAAGATTTGCATAGAGCTTTAGCAGCAATAACTGTTCCGGACTGCTTTTTTGCAACTTGTTCTCATTGTGGTGTATGTGGTCCCGATTTAGGTCATAATATTGTAGTTCCGCCTTTGCCTATTCCAGAATTTGATGGTCAATTTGTGCCAAACCAGAATAAGGTACAACGTCTACGAGTTTGGCTAGGTAAGTTGGGAGAAATGGCTTTGGTTAGTCATCTAGATTTAGCTCGACTATTCGCTCGTGCAGTTCGTCGCAGCTCTATACCTATTGCTTTTACAGGAGGATATCATCCAAGTCCACGAATTATTCCGGCTAGTGCTTTGTCTTTAGGAACAACTAGCACAGGGGAAATTGTGGATTTTGAGTTGACAGAACGAATGGATGTGGTAACATTTCAAAATAAACTGGGATCTGCTTTACCAAAAGATATACCTATATATAAGGTTGAAGAAGTAGAGGTAAAGAGTCCTTCTGTATCTCAGATATTGGAGAAAGCAGAATATATTTTGAAGGTCCGGAAAATAGCTGAATCTTCAGAAAATTTAACAAAAGATTTCTACAATCAAACAACACAAGAAAAGCTAAATTGGCAAGAGTGGGTAGAGGCAATTAATAATAGTGAATCAATTCTGTGGGAACAAACCACAAAATCGGGTAAAGTAAAAGTTATTAACTTACGCGATCGCTTATTTGAGTTGGAGTTTATAGAGTATCCAACCACTGATATTTTTTCTTTAGAAACGAAATGGGATGTTAAAACAGATGGCATTATTCGTTATGTGGGAAGTTATCAGAATGATGGAACTTTACTACGACCACAACATATAATTTATATGCTGGAACAAGTAAGCAAACAGGAATTTGAATTACTGCATATTCACCGGAAAAAGTTGTTTTTGAAGTGATATAAATTAAAGTAAGCATTCAGCAGTCAGCCATCAGCTATCAGCTATGTAGATGTCAAAACTTTGACAAAAAAATGTCAAATTGTGGCTCAAATAATAATTGACGACGCTGTTTATCTAATAAATATTAAACTAAAACCATGGTAATAATTTAAGGTATAAACAGCTCAGAAAGTAATCTATTGAAAAGTAAGCATTTACTGCGGAATGCTGCGCAAACAGCTATGAGCAATAAGACTCAGATGAGTGTAGTAAGCTCTAATTTGGCGTTAATTAATAAACTATTATCTAAAACCAAAAACAATAGCTGATTGCTGATGACTGACGGCTGAATACTTACATTGAAAGATTGCATAAACCAGATATTAATTACCTAAGTAATACCAAGCATGAAAAAATAATGCTATACTTGTGTCAAACTTCAACTATTAAGTAAATAACACAAGTAGAATTACTTCTTTGAGCTTTATTAGCAAGTTGATGTGAATAATTCACATTTTTACTTCTCCCCCACTCCCTTACTCCTCTACTTTCCTACTCAAGAAAGTGTAGCAAAATTTATTAAATTGGTATTAAGACGGTGTATATTTAGAGCAAAAATAGAGTAAAAATCAAATTTCGTAAATTAAAGATATCCAATGGAAGTTAAATATTACAACTTGATTAGTTGTGATAACGTATCCTGACGATAAAATTTAATTTACCTAATTGTAAGTGCCTAAAAAATTAAATAGTTTCAACTATTTAATAAAACAGATTGAAAAATGAAGATTTGTAAAAAAAATGGATTGAATTTAGTGTGAATAATTGAAAATAACGTAATATATAATAACTTGGTGAAACTATTCAAATTGGTAAGAGTAAACTGAAGCATAAACTACTCAAAACCAGACCAAGCACGATCAAAAAAAAGAAGAAAAGTTCACACAAGTATTGCAGTTAATATTCAAGATTACAAATAACCTAAATAACACCAAAGGTGACTTAATCTATAGCGCCACATTTTTATTAAGCAATTGAGGGAATTGAATGCCAAAGCAAATAATAATTGCCGAGCAACATAGAATTGCTGCGGTATTTTCTGAAGACCAAATACAAGAACTTGTCGTTGCTACAGGTAGCCATCAAGTTAGTGATATATATCTAGGAGTTGTAGAAAATGTACTACCAGGGATAGATGCAGCATTTGTAAACATTGGAGACCCAGAGCGCAACGGATTTATTCATGTTAGCGATTTAGGGCCATTAAGATTAAAACGGTCTTCCGGTGCAATTACAGAACTACTGACACCCCAACAAAAAGTCCTAGTACAAGTGATGAAAGAACCCACTGGTACAAAAGGACCACGCCTAACAGGCAACATAACTCTACCAGGCCGCTATTTAGTCCTAATGCCTTATGGACGGGGTGTTAACCTATCCCGACGTATTCGTTCTGAAAGTGAAAGAAATCGCCTCAGAGCATTAGCAATTTTAATCAAACCAGCAGGAATGGGACTCTTAGTCCGTACCGAAGCAGAAGGGATGGAAGAAGACGCCATTCTAGAAGATTTAGAACTATTGCAGAAACAGTGGGAAACAGTCCAAATGGAGGGCAACTCCAATAGAGCACCCGCACTACTAAATCGTGATAGTGACTTTATTCAACGAGTGCTGCGAGATATGTATAGCACAGATGTAAATCGAATTGTAGTGGACTTAAATGAATCAGTAAAGCGAGTCAAAAAACACCTGCTTAACTGGAGCGGAGGCAAACCACTACAAGTTTTAATCGACTATCATAGCGATCGTATCCCTATCCTAGAATATTTCCGGGTTAATGCAGCCATTCGAGAAGCTCTTAGACCTAGAGTAGACTTGCCATCTGGTGGTTACATTATTATCCAACCGACTGAAGCACTAACTGTGATAGATGTCAACTCCGGTTCTTTCACACGCTCCGCTACAGCTCGCGAAACAGTACTTTGGACAAATTGTGAAGCAGCCACAGAAATAGCCCGTCAGCTACGCCTGCGTAATATTGCTGGGGTGATTATTGTGGACTTTATTGATATGGACTCACGGCGAGACCAATTGCAAGTTCTTGAACACTTTAATCAAGTTCTTAAAGCTGATAAAGCCAGACCTCAAATAGCCCAATTATCAGAACTGGGGTTAGTTGAGTTGACTCGTAAACGCCAAGGTCAAAATGTATATGAACTTTTTGGTCACACTTGTCCTAGCTGTAATGGATTAGGACATTTAGTTCGTTTACCAGGGGAATCAGAAATTCCCATGGAGGAAGTTAATTTGCCTTTGGTTAGTCGTACCCCAGAGGTCGAAGAAACTATGAGACCAACTATTGCTCCTCCAACTTTGGTAACAGCAACTCAAACTTCTACTGGGGAGACTACACAAGGATATCAAGAAGTAGAGTCTACTACTCATTCCTCAGATTTAGAATTGTTGAATCACCCTAGTTATCAAGAATCTAACCGACGGCGACGACGGCGACGAGTAGGAGTCGGTGAAACAATGCAAGATGAATCATTAGAATTGCAAGAAAGAGAAATGGGCACAGATATGGAATATCCTATGCTTTCAGAAGGATATCCACTAACAACACCTAATCGACGCCCGGGAAGAGAGATAATTAGACCTATTACTGAACCTCCAGAGATAGTGAAAGTAGAAATGACGCCTGATGAGCAAGATGTGTATGCTTTGATGGGTATTTCTCCAATCACACTTTTAGAAGAGGGAACGGTCAAAAATCCTAAATCAGTAATTATTTCTATTCAGGAACCTGGGGAGAATAGTGTTAGAGAAACAACAGAAAAAAAAGAAGATGTTGAGCTTGAGTCAGTAGTAGAGTACGAAGAGGAGAATGACGATGAAGATCCACAATTAGAGGAGGTTGACTCATCAATGTCTTTAGAGGAAGAGGATCAAATTAATTTTGATAGTGAAGATGAACATGGTCAGTACGAGGCAGAATTGAGTGATTCAGATGTCGATCTAAGTTCAGATAGCAATGATTCTGATGACTCAGGGCCGATTCGACGCCGTCGCCGTCGTTCTTCAGCAACCACAGAAGAATAAATAGAATTTGCTAGTGGTGCAACTGTAATGGTATAGGGAGTGGGGGAGTAGGGGAGTGGGGGAGTAGGGGAGTAGGGGAGTAGGGGAGTAGGGCACCTGGAGTGGAAAAACTGAAATACATCCTCTTTCTTTTAATTGGATCTGAGGTAATTTGTCCCCAGTTCAATCAATACCATTAGGGTTGCAGGACTGCCCAGAATTTATATTTATCTATAATCTAGGTTCTGTAAGGGCTTGATTGTCAAGCCCTACTGGCGAACAATCTACTTTTTAACTATAGCAGTGTACGCTGGTGTATTTACAAATTACAGGAACTACCCAGTATCTAAAAGTCTGATACTATTCCTGCGAAATGTCGCAAACGGTTTTTTATTCCCCCTATTGACTGTTGCCTGCGCGTTTGCGCCAACATTCCGGACTGAAAGCGCTATAGAATGTGTCACAAATATTTATCAAATTGATATAAATGGTATACCCTATTGATATAATTGACTCTACTTCTTTACCTTTCACTGCGGGTGTGGATGAAGTAGGGCGTGGAGCATTATTCGGACCTGTAGTGGCAGCAGCAGTAATTTTGCCAGAATTGGATGATTTGCCATCCCCTATAGCTTCCCTTTATCAGGGAGGAGAAGTAACAGATAGTAAAAAATTAACAAAAAAGCGTCGTAGTCGTTTGGCTAGTGAGATTCAAGGAATAGCTTTAGATTGTAAAATTGGTATAGCTTCCGTGCGCGAGATTGACCGTTTGAATATTTTACAAGCTTCTTTATTGGCTATGAAGCGGGCTGTTCTTAGGTTAAAATATCGGCCAAATTTGGTTTTGGTTGATGGGAATCAGCAAATTAAAGACTTGTCTATACCTCAGAAGGTCATTGTTAAGGGAGATAGTAAGTGTTTGGCGATCGCTGCTGCAAGTATTGTGGCTAAAGTTTGGCGAGATACATTGATTATACGTTTGGCAAAAAAGTATCCTGTTTATGACTTGACAAATAACAAAGGTTATGGTACTCCTAAACACAAGCAAGGAATATTAAATTATGGGCGATCGTCTCAACACCGTCTCTCATTTAGTCCTTGTCAGCTTTCCTTATTTACTATTTAACTTTAGAAATTATACACAACTAAAGCAAACACTAGGTCCCCCAGCATTTTTCTGGATAAATTTAATTTCACTTTCTTTAATGGCTTGTTAAAGAGCTTTTGAGGTTATTTAGAACAGTTTTACTAACTTCTCGTTCAAAACCTACTGGAGTGACACAGCTAAAATAGTGTGTTAGATGGGGAGATGGGGAGATGGGGAGGCTTGAAGTTTGGATATAATTAGGGTTTGCTTATGGAAGTCTTTTAGTAGAGGTAGGAGACAGGAGACAGGAGACAACCCACCCCTAACCCCTCCCAGGAGGGGAGGGGGAGACAGGAGAAATGTGTCGGGAGCGAGGAGGTAGGAGTAACAATTTTCCCTCAATTTTTCTGTCCGAAGGTTTGCCTTTTATGCGTGCCTTTTTGAAGGTTTTAGACTAAAACAAACGTACTTTTGGGGAATCTAAGAAGGCTCAAACCTTTACTTGTCAATGGTTTGATAATTAATCAGCAAGCCCTAATTATAAAAATATACTGTATAACCGGATTCTATATAATAGAAAAAAACTGGGCATTAAAAGAGAAATCTGATTTGAAAACTCAGATTATGAACGTCAATTTATCACATAACAAAGTACCAAAAACATCAGTGGATGGTTCACTATTTATACTCTATAAATCATCATAATTTAACTGATACGGGAACAAAATTAAATTGAATAAATTAAGCATAAATACTTGATAGAATCAGATAATTAGCCAGCATCATTCCCTACTGACTACTGACGATTTGCTCTTTACAGTAAGCTTTTAAGTGCGGAATTTAGGTGAGAAAATCAGAGAAAATAGATGATAAAATCTGAATCAAAAAGTCTCAATAAAGTGATGGTTGAAATTCAAAATAAATTGGAAATTGAGTTAAGCAAAGAGGCAATAAAAAGAATTATCAAAAAGCTATAGCAGTGTGCGCTGGTATATTTACAAATTGCAGGAGATGCCCCATAGCTAAAAGTCTTATATGATTCCAACGGAGATGCTGCGCAAACGGCAATTTATTTCCCATACTACCTGTTGCCTGCGCACAGCGCTATAAACTATGAAATGAAAAATAATTAAGAGAGGAATTAATAAGACTCCTAATGAATAGGAATAATCAGAAAAAACAACTTTGACAACTTTTCAAAGCCAAATAATTAATTTCCTGGGATTTAATGAAATTTAAGTAATCGAAAATAAAGAGAAAATATTATTTAACCAAAAATTAATAAAGTGCGTCTATACTAAAAATCAGTATCAAGAAAAGAATGCGATGATTGGTCCTAGTTCTGATGGTTTTTCTTATTTATTAGATAACAATTCTAATAACTTTGTTGTACCTGTAAATTTATTGGCTCCATACCCAGAAGGTCTACAAGCTCTAGATGGTAATGATACAGTAATAGGCTCATCCAATCCTGAACTAATTAATGGTAATAAAGGCAACGATAACATATTTGGTGGGGAAGGTTCTGATACTTTACGAGGAGGTAGAGATAATGATTTGATTTATGCGAATCAAGGTAACGATCTAATTTATGGAGAAATTGGTAACGATACAATTTATGGAGAAATTGGTAACGATACAATTTTTGGGGGTAAAGAAAACGATCTTTTATTAGGTGAAGATGGTAACGATCTAATTTCTGGAGACTTAGGAAAAGATACGTTAATTGGAGGAGTTGGCAATGACACATTTGTGCTGCGAGAACCTCAAAATAATGATATAGATACGGCAGATATTATTGATGATTTTGATGCTAATTTTGACAGCATTAAAATACCAGAAAACTTAACAGAAAATGACATCTTATTAACAGCAGATTCTTTATCGGGGGATACATTAATTCAGGTTCAGACAAATGGTTTAATCTTAGCAAGAATTAAAGCAATATCTGACACACAACTTGTAGAAAGTCGCTTAATTTTTGGGGATAGTATAAGTATAAATGAAGTTCCACAAACAGCTAGTTCTATACAGTCAAGCTTTAACAGTACTTTTGGATATGGTTTAGTTGATGCCTCAGCAGCAGTGGCCAGTGCTATTGGAGTGGCCAATTTTCCAGATATTCCAGATATTGGCGGAAATCAGTGGGGACTAGACTTAGTCAAAGCACCAGAAGTTTGGAATCAAGGTTTTCAGGGAGAAGGTATTGTGGTAGCTGTCATTGATAGTGGTGTAGATAATACCCATCCGGAATTAACGGGCCAAATGTGGAGCAATAGCGGTGAAATTCCCAACAATGGTATTGATGATGATGACAATGGTTATATAGACGATACCTGGGGTTGGGATTTTGTCAATAATGATAATGACCCAAGGGATGAAGAAAGTCATGGAACTCATATCGCAGGTACAATTGCTGCGAAGAGAGATGGAGTAGGAACAACTGGAGTAGCTCCAAATGCTAAAATTATGTCTCTCCGGGTACTAAATGATGAAGGAGTCGGTAGAGTTAGCGATGGAATATCAGCTATTCTCTATGCTGTTGACAATGGAGCAGATGTAATTAACTTTAGTTCTGGTGGGAGAAATTTAGTTAGGAACGAACTTGATGCTATTCGTTATGCTGCCGATCAAGGTGTTGTATTTGTTTCTGCTGCAGGTAATGGTAGTTTAAGCAGTCCTGATTATCCAGCAAGATTAGCTAATGAATATGGAATTGCAGTTGGGTCAGTAGATCGAAATGCCAAGTTTTCTTCTTTTTCTAATAAAGCTGGTAGTGGACTGGATTATGTCGTGGCCCCAGGAGGAGATGGTTTTCCTGAAGATGCAGGAGATATTTATGGACCTGTAGCTCCTTCAATAACAGGTAACTTATACAGTTTCTTTGCTGGGACTTCTATGGCAACACCACATGTTGCAGGTGTCGCAGCTTTAATTAAACAAGCTAATCCTAGTTTATCTGCTGAGGCAATTGAGAATATAATTATTGATACTGCTAATTCTACGACTGTTAGTGTTTGACCTATAAGTCGTTGAATAATTATGTATGCCAGATGTAGAAAATCACATTAGACTTCTGCGGAAAAGAGGGAGTAGGGAGTAGGGAGCAGGGGGAAAGAATTGATTATTTTTGATTGACTCAAAGGAAAAAATTTTCTTGTTTCTCCTTGAAAGGAGAGGCTTTAAACCTTAATTATTAGGTAAAGAATTCAGGATATTGAGAAATAGAATAGGGGAAAAAGGTGGAAATTTTCCCCCATATTTACTATCTCCCCATCTCCCGATATTTAAGAACATCAATAGACATTCCCAATGATCAAATCAATTATTGCACTCTTATTCATCAATTCTTTGCCCCCTACTCCCTACTCCCTACTCCCTACTGCCTATTTTCAACTCCCTACTACCCCGATCGCTCAAATTTATTGTCTTAACCAAAGAACGTACTGCTATACTTTCATGTTGCAATAGATTGAACTTGCAGTTTTGACTACTGACTATTTATAATTTCCGATTGACTGGTGGTATAGCCTTCTATTAAGAATATGACTATTTGAGATAGGATAGGTATCTCAAATATGGGACGATCATAATCCTCATAGTTAATCTTGAGATTAAAACAAATCTTTGATTTGTATAAAATTTATCAATAGAGGTACGGAAGAATCTGAAGCGAGAGGGAAATAATTGTCCTTTTTCAAAATTAGTCATCTTTTTCGTAACTAAATTTGCCCTCTATTTCGCTATAAGCTTTATGATCAGGACTGTGTGTGGTGTGAAGTGAAGGAGTAAGATGACTGCCGATAGCCAATTCATCTCTGGCAAGGTAATTAGAGGGTTTACAGGACGAAGTTTTCAACCTTTCCTCCCCAGAGATAGACAAAACAGTCGATTTCTAGAGGGCCTAGAGGTAGGATGTTATAAACGATTATTTGATATCCTGTTTTCTCTGTCGGTTCTCATATTGTTGGCCCCCGTTTATCTGTTTATAGCTTTACTAATTGTTTTTAGCTCACCAGGATCTGTTTTTTATGTTCAAGAAAGAGTGGGTAAAAATCGAAAGCTTTTCCGTTGTTTGAAGTTTAGAACTATGGTGAAAAATGCAGATGAGATGTTAGGAGAAATTATGGAAACATCTCCTCATCTGCGCCAAGAATTTCAAGAAAGTTTTAAATTAAAACATGACCCTAGAATTACATGGATAGGTAAATTTCTTAGGGTGACGAGTTTAGATGAATTTCCCCAATTTTGGAATGTTTTGAAAGGTGATATGAGCGTAGTAGGACCTAGGCCATTAGTGGTTGAAGAACTACCAAAATACGGTCATCACATGGATAAAATTTTGACAATCAAACCAGGAATTACAGGTTTATGGCAAGTTTCTGGTCGAAATGATATTCCCTATCCTAAGAGAGTTCAAATTGACCTTTTTTATGTAAACTTCAGAAATTTTTGGATAGATATATGGATCATGTTTAAAACAATTGGTATTGTTGTTTTCCCAAAAAACAATGGAGCTTACTAAGGCTTATCTTGAATGACTAAGTGATTGAAAATCAACTGAAGTTATTACTGGGTTAGAGGTTGATAGTATTTTTCCAACTATTATATTTCTAACCCAAATTGATAAGTTTAAATAAAATTTGTTTAGTTGCTTCAGAGAAATAGTATTTTTACAGGAGTCAAGTTGATGAATATTAACTCAGAACTCTTGGTTATGAGAACAGTTTTAGGTTAGTCTAGACATCTGGGAATGCTAGAGGTTATAACCCTACTATTAAGCAAAAAAAATAAATATATATTTATTGCTTTTGCACTGTAGCGATTGAACTAATTCTTATGGACATTCCCATGGCAATTTATTACCTTGTAAATATTAACTCCAATGACTGAAAAGAAACGAGCGCTAATTACTGGTATTACAGGTCAAGATGGTTCATACTTGAGCGAATTTTTGTTAGATAAGGACTATGAGGTTCATGGTATTATTAGACGTAGTTCTAGCTTCAATACAAATAGAATAGACCATATATATCAAGACCCTCATAATCCTCATGTTAGTTTATTTCTGCATTATGGAGATTTAACTGATGGAACTACTATACGTCGCATTCTTGAAGAGGTTAGACCAGTAGAAATATATAATTTGGGAGCCCAGTCCCATGTGAGAGTGAGCTTTGATTCTCCAGAATATACTGTAGATACAGTAGCAATGGGTGCTCTACGTTTACTCGAAGCAATTCGAGACTATCAATATCGTACTGGAATTGAAGTCCGTTTCTATCAAGCTGGTTCTTCTGAAATGTTTGGCAAAGTTCAGGAAGTACCCCAGAAAGAAACTACGCCTTTTTATCCTCGTAGTCCTTATTCTTGTGCTAAAGTTTATGCCCATTGGCAAACACTAAATTACAGAGAATCATACAATCTCTTTGCTTGTAATGGCATATTATTTAACCATGAAAGTCCACGTCGGGGGGAAACTTTTGTAACTCGCAAAATTACTCGTGCTGTAGCTAGAATTGTCGCAGGTAAACAGAAGAAACTCTATCTTGGTAATCTAGATTCTAAACGAGATTGGGGATATGCAAAGGATTATGTCAGAGCTATGTGGATGATGTTACAACAGGAGCAACCTGATGATTATGTGATTGCTACTAATGAAACTCATTCTATTAAGGAATTTCTAGAAATAGCATTTACTCATGTTAATCTAAATTGGCAGGATTATGTGGAGTTTGACCCTCGTTATTTACGTCCTGCAGAAGTAGATTTATTGATTGGTGATTGTACAAAAGCAAAAGAAAAATTGGGTTGGCAACCATCTGTTACGTTTACAGAGTTGGTACATTTGATGGTTGATTCTGATATTAAAGCTTTGGAAAAATCTAATATGGTTGGTAGTGGGTTTGATTAAAATTTTTGACCTAAATTACGGTTAAACTTTTGAAGTCAATCCTTAATTATTCTAAAGTGATAGTTCTTTAGCTGATTTTTTTTTGCATTATCTAAATACAAGTAGGCAAAAAACTTGATGCTTGAAAATTAGCCGATCAAGTGAAAAAAATTATGGGGTGTATCTATAAAGTAAATCTGAGTTAAAGTAGTTAATAATTATAGATAAACATCCCTAATTAAAACAATAGGAATGCACTCAAAAGTTTAGGGTTAGCCCGCTAATTAATTAGGATGACAGAAAATTACACTACTTGGAATAATGACTTTTAATGCTTTTAAGTTGATGTGAAATGAAACCAGGTATTTGATATAAGATACTGAATTGCCTGTAGGAATTATAGATAGTTTGATATCTCTGAATATTAGGGATGTAATCAACTTTGATGTTACCAATAAGGTTCTGATAAGCTGCAAAAATATTTCATACAAACCCTAAATTTTCAGGAAAATATGACAAATTAAATTGAACTACTATAAATGTCAAAAGACTGGCAAACTTGATAATAGAAAATAAGCAAGATATAAATTACATTCCTCTACTTTCAAATAGGGGATTTTTACTATGACTTCAATATCAGTCTAATTTCTGAGAGATAATATTGCATCGCTTGTTTTTCTGAACTGACTGATTCTAATTCCCTAGACCTTAGACTTAATGTCTGATGAATATCAATCTCGGAGATTTTTTATGACTAAATTAGAGTTAGAAAACAAAAAAATTCTGGTGACAGGTGGATCGGGTTTTCTGGGACGCCAAGTTGTAGATCAACTTCATCAAGCAGGAGCTAATCCTAATCAGATTACTATACCGCGATCGCGTGATTATGACCTTTGTACTTTAGAAGCTTGCCAAAAAGTAGTTGATGGACAAGATATTGTAATTCATCTTGCTGCTCATGTAGGTGGTATTGGTTTGAATCAAGAAAAACCTGCTGAGTTATTTTATGACAATCTAATGATGGGGGTTCAATTAATTGATTCTGCTTATAAAGCAGGTGTAGAAAAATTTGTTTGTGTGGGTACAATATGTGCTTATCCTAAATTTACTCCTGTTCCATTTAAAGAAGAAGACCTTTGGATTGGTTATCCAGAAGAAACTAATGCTCCTTATGGTATTGCTAAGAAAGCTCTTTTAGTTCAATTGGAAGCTTATCGTCAACAATACGGTTTTAATGGAGTTTATTTACTACCTGTTAATTTATATGGACCTGAAGATAATTTTAATCCAAAGAGTTCCCATGTTATTCCTGCTTTGATTAGGAAAGTGCATGAAGCACAAGTTAGAGGAGATAAAGAATTACCTGTTTGGGGTGATGGTAGTCCTAGTCGTGAATTTTTATACTCTACAGATGCGGCGAGGGGAATTGTTATGGCAACTCAATTTTATAATGAATCTGAACCTATTAATTTAGGAACTAATTATGAAGTAAAGATTCGCGATTTAGTAGAGTTAATTTGTGATTTAATGGAATTTCAAGGAGAAATAATTTGGGAGACCGATAAACCAAATGGTCAACCTAGAAGATGTTTGGATACACAAAAAGCAAAAGAAAAGTTTGGTTTTATTGCTAATGTAGATTTTAAGCAAGGACTGAAGAATACAATAGAATGGTATCGAAAAAATGCTGACTAAGTTTAAATGATATCGATTTTATCTGTTAGAATTAGTTGATATAAGGTTAAGCTGGAAGGAAATTATCTTTCAGCTTTTATATCATCAAAAACTTTTCTGGGTAAAATTTACTATAGATTTCTGAAAAAGATCGGGAAATATAATGTTGTAAGTAATCCAGCATTGATCTAAGTAAAATTAAATCTAGTTTATAGCTTTTATCAGTGGGATGAGATAAAAAATAGGGATTTATAGGACAAAAAATAGGCAATAGATTGAATATATCTCATTTAATCAAACACTGTTTTGAACAGTATACTAAAATAGCAGTTTTTGAATTGTACTAAAATACATTTTACAAAGTTCCATAGTTATAAAGCCATAGAATTTTGTAATTTAATAAATTTATTCATAGTTTGAGAAACTTTGATTAGAGTTGTTGCTTGATAACTAAAAAAACTGGTAAACTCTTGTCATGTAAAAATTTTAACTATCTGTTGAAAAAAACTCATATAATTACTGCTGTATCTTAATTTGAGCGATTTTTCCATCTATCTATATATTGAGATATTAGTGACAAATCTATGATATAGGATTATACCAATTTAAAAAAAGAATGCTACAAACAAAAGGCTGCAAATTCTTCCTAAAAATAAATCATCCAATCCTATAAGCCACCTATTTAGATTGTTTTTCCTTTTTTATGATTTGTTTATTCCAACTTCGGTCTTCCCCCTTTCTTCTTCCTTGTTAATACTATTGGTAACAAACACTTATTACGCTTGGTATTACATCTAAAGATAATTCCTATAATAATCTATATTATACTCACTACGAAATAATTATGAAAAATTTAACATGATCAAAAAAAATTATAGCGTTTCTCAAGTTACTTAGGTGCAGTTGTTTTACTTCTTTTATATTCCCTGTTTCCCGAATTACAACTCCCTACTCCCTAAAAAAAACGAATTTTTTACCTCACGCTTTTTGGGAACTACTATATTCTGAAACAAACCATAATATTTACTAGATATTATATTGAATAAGTATACTCGCATAATAAAAAAATTATAATCAAGCATTAGAAATAAGCTGAGAGAAATGGTCAATAAAAATCTCCTGGAAAAGATTAGTAAACTCCTAGCTCTTGCCAATTCACCTAATGAACATGAAGCTGCATTAGCTGCTGAAAAAGCAGCAGAATTATTAGCTCAACATAATTTATCCGTAGCAGACTTAGGACAAGAGAAAGATGAAGATATTACTAAGGGTATTATTGATAAAACAGGTCGTTATGTAACCTGGAAAATGTGGATTTTAGCAGGAATTGCTAATGCTAATGGATGTCAAGCAATGCGTTCAACTTACACTGGTGAAATGAGATTAGTAGGAACAGGAACTAATATTACAGTTTCTAAGTCCCTTTATGAATATTTAACTGCTGTAGTTGACAGTTTAGTAAAACAACATAGGGGTAAAGGAAGAACTTTTATTAATGCTTTTCGAGTTGGTTGTGCAACTAGATTAAGACAAAGATTAGAGCACAGACGAAAATACATGGAGGAAAAAGGTATCGCTGGTAGTGACGATAAAAATTCGGCATCTGCTATAGTTGTGCGCTCAATGTTTGAAAAATACTCTATAGCTATTCAAGTATATTTAAAGCAAGAAGGTGTAAAATGTAAAGTTCAGAAATCCACTGCTGTTAATAGCGATTTAGGTTTTTCTTTTGGATATGTTGCTGGGGAAAAAATCAATTTGAATTATTTGAATCACAAATTATACAAAGGCAAAATTAATCAAACAGTCAACTATTAATAATTAACAATTACCTCTCCTGAAAACGGATAAGATTGGTGAGCATAATTTTTTGAATTTATTTGTTCTTTAAATCAGAAGCTTGAAACCTTAATTATTTGGTAAGTAGTACATCAGCTATTAATCATTAGTTTTTTTGACATCTTAAACTGTCTGATTTTAAGGGGTGGTTGCTCCACTAGAGTTGAGATTAGATAATATCCTTAAATAAAAGCTTAAAGAGCCTTGATATTAGACGATGTAAGTGTTAAAGTTTATGAGAGAATATTTTAAGTAGATGGAGAAAATGGCTAAAACAACAACAGAAAAATTACATACTTCAGAACAATCAAATACTCCACTGACTGGTAAAGCATTGTTGAAGAAAGTAAAAGAACTCTCGCACAAGTCAAAGAAAGATACTGCTATTGCTTGCGGATATTATTCAACTACAAAAGATAAGCAGAAACGAGTAAATCTTGCTAAATTCTACGATGCAGTTTTACAGGCAAAGGGGCTAAATCTAGATGATAACAATGTTAAAGATGGAAGAGGGCGTGCTGCTACTTACCGTGCTTGTGTTCATAGAAATGGACAGTTAGTAATAGGCGCTAACTATACACAAGAAATGGGATTAAAACCAGGGGATGAATTTATTATCCAGTTAGGGCATAAACATATTCATCTTAGGCAGATTAATCTAGAAGTAGAAAAAGAAGATGAAAATAATGAGGAAGAATAGATAAATTTTGTAATAATCGTAATGGTCTCTAAAATCTGCGATTATCATCATCTAGATATTCCAAAATGCTGCAAAAAACTAGAGTCATCTACAGTATTTGAAACCTAGTTTTTGGCAGCAAATAGAATTTGAAAGACAAGTTGACAATTTTGAATATTTTTCTCTTCAAAAATACCTAAATATTGATGAACCTATTTTTAACTTTGTCAGGCAGAATTTTGATCGGCTTTAAGTAAGTTAAGAGCGATTAGAAAAAACAGAATTGTCTTAGGATTGAAACTGTTATTTACTCTCAGTTATAAGATAGTAATGATGAGATAATCTAATTAAATTAGGTGTACAATGGAAAAAAAATTGAGTTTCTTTACATCTATTTAAAAGTTAAGTGGGTAAAAATAACAACAATAGGGTTGAATTTACTTCGAGATTTAGGTGGAAATATCTGAAATAATCCCGATCAGAAGTAGAGGCAATAGTTATCAACTATAGTATTACTTTGAAGAAATGGGCGTTGGTGATTTGAGGTATGATATCATGTTCCCCTTCCAGGGGAGCTGCGCTAACGGATAACAGCGCGATAGAACTCCGTTACCTTTACGCCACCAAAAAACTTTCTCCTCCTGACTCGGTGCTTCCCCTCCCAGGAGGGGAGGGGTTAGGGGTGGGTTGACTCCTAAAGAATTAAGATGAATATCACACACTAATTTACCAACGCCGAGAAATGTTATAAGTTACCTTAGATAAAATTGAATAATTATTAAAAATAATCATAAATATAGCAACCCTATTTAACTTGTAATATTTTCGTGGTTGTGGCGAATGGCCATTCGCCACAACAGGATTCAGGAGTCAGGATTCATAATTTTAAAGGTTTTCAGTTCAAATTAGCTATTATAAAAATTGTCACAACCAATTTAGGATTGCTATAGTATAAATATAATTATCTTAACGAGGTGGCAAATTATGGAATAATATTGCCAAAAATTAGTTTAGAGTTTGACTAAAAAAAACCTAATATTAATAATTCTAGCAATTATCAAATTAAAAATCCAATTCAATCAAAAATCATTCGTCACTGTGCAACGCCATCTTCACCAATTAATAAAAATGGTTATAGTTATATTAAATCATAGTTAAGCAAAATCTTATAATACTTCAAATTACTAAAAAATCCTTCTAAACTAAAAATCTGTTTTGTAATTATTGAAACTCACTACAAAGATTACAATTACAATATAATTGCTATATAAAATTACGGCGTTGCTGAATAAATGTATGATTTCATAGGAGTCAGGAGGAATGAGTCATTAGTTATAAAGAAGTTTTTCGGAGACTAAATAGGAGGAAATAGCTATAATTTGCACTATTATTTTGGCTGAAAATTTACCCAAAGTTGAATTTCATACCTCAAATAAGCAACGCCAAAATTACTTATAATTTGAATGAATATTTAAAAATCAGCAATAAAATAATTACGGCAAAAATTAATCAAAAAATTATGTCCTTAACAGAACAAGTCCTCTCGCAAATTCCGGGAACTCCTCTACAAGGTCTGCGGAAAGCTGACCAGGTTTGGCAAAACCTTCGAGAAGACAATATTTCTATTCCTACTACCGTTAGAAAAGAAACTAAATTATTAAACACTTTAGACTGGGATGTAGTAATTTGTGGTGGAACTCTAGGTATACTTATTGGAGCAACCTTAGTAAAAAAAGGTTGGCGGGTAGCTCTGTTAGAACGAGGTATCCTCAAAGGTAGAAAACAAGAATGGAACATATCCCGCAAAGAACTAGAAACATTTATAGAATTAAATCTTCTCTCCTCAGAAGAATTAGAAACAGCGATCGCCACTGAATATAACCCTGCCCGAATTAGCTTTCCAGAGAGCAAGGACATTTGGGTAAAAGATGTCCTCAATATAGGTGTAGATCCAGTGTACCTCCTAGAAACTCTCAAACAGCGTTTCCTTGAAGCAGGTGGTCAACTATTTGAAAACACAGCTTACGAAGCAGCAACCATTCATCCAGATGGGATAAATATCCAGGTTAGTAATGGCCAATCATTCAAAGCTCGACTGCTCCTGGATGCAATGGGGCATTTTTCTCCTATTGTTAAACAAGCACGCCAAGGCAAAAAACCTGATGCTGTCTGTCTAGTAGTTGGTACCTGTGCCACTGGATACCCAAAAAACGATACAGGAGACATTTTTGCCTCATTCACTCCTATACAAAACCAATGTCAATACTTTTGGGAAGCATTTCCTGCTAGAGATGGACGAACTACTTATCTATTTACCTATTTAGATGCTCATCCAGATAGAATTTCCCTAGAATCATTCTTTGAAGAATATCTCCGCTTATTGCCTGAATATCAAAAAGTGGAGCTTAGTCAACTTACATTCCAACGTGCCCTGTTTGGTTTTTTTCCTTGTTATCGTCAAAGTCCTCTTCAAACTCCTTGGAATCGTATTTTGCCAGTGGGAGATAGTAGCGGGAGTCAGTCTCCTCTAAGTTTTGGCGGTTTTGGAGCTATGGTGCGTCACTTGAAACGTCTAACCGGGGGTATTGATGAAGCTCTCCAAACTGACAATCTTTCTGCAAATGCTTTAGCACTTTTGCAACCTTATCAGCCTAGTATATCAGTCACTTGGTTGTTTCAACGTTCTATGAGTGTAGGGGTAGACCAAAAAGTTGAACCAAATCAAATTAATCAACTATTGGCAGGTGTATTTCAGGTGATGGATAGATTAGGGGAATTTGTACTTAAACCTTTTCTGCAAGATGTCGTGCAGTTTCCTGCTTTAGCACAAACTTTATTTATGACTTCTTTAAAGCAACCAGGTTTAGTCATTAAAATTATTCCTCAAGTTGGCATCGGAAATTTATTAAATTGGATGAGACATTATTTTAATTTGGGAATTTTTAGTTTATTATATCCTATAGGAAATATGATGGGGTTTTTAGTGACAAAAATTCCTCTGGTGAAATATTATTATCGCCGTTGGATTGAACAATGGCAATATGGTTCTGGTGGAGATTATAGCTGAAGTCAGAAGTTACAAGTCAGAAGTTAGAAGCTAGAAGTTACCGAATAATTAGGGTTTGCTGAAAAAGTCTTATGGGTGAGGGTAGGAGACAGGAGACAGGAGACAACCCACCCCTCGCCACCTCTCCCTCCCAGGAGGGGAAGACAGGAGAAATGGGAATGAGCGAGGAAGTAGGAGTAAGAATTTTCCCTTGATTTTTCTGCCCAACTCTGGCCTAAAATGCTAATTTTTTGAACCATTACGACCTAAAAGCTTGGACTTTTTCTAACTAAAAAATGCTAAAACTTTTATCTGTCAATGCTTTTAGATTTAATCAGCAAGCCCTAATTAAATAATTCAGGTTTAAACAGGAATTTCTCACCGTTTGCTCAGTTGACTAGCCTAAGTTAAGGATGTTGATCCTGCAATCCCAAAATCCTTTTGAGAAAAAGTTAAATGAAACGTCGATATTTTGTCCTGTCTTTAGTTAGTTTCGGGTTGGTCATAGGGTGTGCTTCCCTACAAACAAAAGATTTCCCATACTCATCAGTGGAACTATCCACCGATTCTGTATCGCCTGCTATTGCCGTATCCTCCAACAAGGCTGATGAATCTCAAATCGCCAATGTCACAGAGCCAATTTTTGCGGAAAACGGAGTTGCCATTCGAGGTACTGACCCAGTTGCGTATTTTCAAGTAGGTAAACCTGTCCAAGGAAATAAACAATTTACTCACAAGTGGATGGGAGTCAACTGGTGGTTTTCCAGTGCCAAAAATCGCGACTTGTTTGCAGCTTCCCCAGAGCAATATGCTCCGCAGTATGGTGGTTTCTGTGCTTTTGCCGTTGCCAATGGATACACAGCTCCTATTGTTCCTCAAGCCTGGAGTATTGTCGAAGGGAGGCTATATCTCAATTTCAGTTTAAGGGTTCGCGATCGCTGGGAACGCGATATTCCAGGCAATATTGCCCGCGCCAATGAAAACTGGCCTGCTGCAGCCGCCAACTTTCGGGGGTAAGGGGTGAAGCTCTAGTGTCGCTACCCGGAAGTTATATCAAATCCGGTAGCATCGGTGTAATTAGATGGGGGGATGGGGGGATGGGGGGATGGGGAGATGGGGAGATGGGGAGGTGAGGAGATCGAGAAATATTTGGTAATGGTTGAATATGGAACATTTTTTGCGTGCCGAATTAAACGGATTTGATATTAAAAGTCATGCATTTAAAAGCGAGTGCGTAATTCTGAGTCTTCCTCAGAATGTAAGACGCACATCTGACAGTCAATCATTTTTGATTTGTAATTGTTTTGGGATTTTGTAACTGGTCAGTTATTTCCGCCATCCTGCACTAGCATTTTACAAAGAGCATTATTTTGAAGTATTTATACATCTGTTATTGAAATAGTATAATTTTTCTTAAAATCTGCCCAGACAGGGATATTTAAACATCAAAATAATAGTCCAATAATATTATATATTTGTCGTAACCAAAATACAAAAAGCAAAATGAATGACTTACAAAATTAAAATTTGAGCTTTCTTCACTTATCTCCGAAAAAACACAAATAGAAAATCAGATATGGCATGAAGAAGCAAGAAAAAATCCATTTGCTCTTAATGAAAGATCTAATGAAGATAATTACGAAAGGAATAAGATTATAGGTAGAGAAATAGAACTCAAGAAAGGAAAACTTAGTTACGTTTAGCGAGAAATTAATAGATATGAAAAATGGCAATATTTATTTATTATTTTCACATCAACACGATAACTTTTATCATGTGTTACTTCGATAACTATTCTATTTTTGATATTCCAGAAGATATTTTACGTTTTTATACAATAATTGGAGGTTCTTATGGTACTGGAGTTGCAATGTCAAATATAAATTACAAAAAATATGACGACACATTCAAACGAACTGACACAATAATTGTGGTAATACAAGTGTTATTTCTAATAATGCTTTACCTTATATAATTGGTCTGCTTCTTAAGTAAACCTCTACAAAAACCACAATTTTGCTACCCTGGAATCAAGGTTTTATAACCTTTTCTGAAGAGGTCTAGTTTATCATAGAAAATTTAATGGCAATGTCATAAAGTTAAGGGCAAATATGGATTTAATATTGCAGAGTATTTCATATTGGTCATATATACCCGTGAAAGACAAAATGTCTACGCTACAAAGTTTCATATTTAATGAATTTAAAGACAAAAATGAATTGAATATCGCAGGGTATTTCATATTAGTAAAATACACCCGTGAAAGACAAAATGCCTGGTAAGCATTTCCTGCGGAATGGTGCACAAAAAGCATTTAGCTTTTGAACATAATAACTTACTAAAGTTAGCTTGTTACCTTTTTCTTTCAGTGCGGAATGCGGAAGCAAAGGTAATTTTGAATTCTCCTTCTAGGATAATAAGTTAATAGTTGTTTGCGTAGCATCCCGTAGGGAAGCGCTGATAGCTGACTGCTGTTTGCGCAGCATTCCGCAGGAAATACTGACAATATGCCAGTGCTACAAAGTTTCATATTGGTACATTACTTATTAATTAAAATCTCAACAACTTTATTTAACTCCACAGAATGAGAAGCCTTAAAAAGAACACGATCGCCTGGTTGTAAAAACTCCTGCAAATGTGTTGCTAATTTCTGATGAACATCATTAGAACTAATATTTTCTACTTCTATAAATTGCAAACCAGCAGCACCAATAGCCATAGCCTGTGCTTCTTCAAAATCTGCCAAAATAAATAAACCATCAATCTTCAAATCTCGCACAACATTACCAACTTGTTGATGAAATAATACCGATTTATCTCCTAATTCTTTCATAGTTCCTAACACAGCAACATGACGTTTTCCCGGAGTTTCAACTAATAAATTCAGAGCAGCAATCATCGACTCTAATCCAGCATTATAAGTTTCATCTAAAATTACAAGATCATTATCTAAATTGTATCTTCTTGCCCTACCTTCAGGCAATTCAATCGATAAATTATTAATCAAAGGTTGCAAGAGATTTTTAGTAGAAATACTTTGACCATGAATTACCTTAAAAACAGCCAATGCTGCCAAATAATTAGAAGCATTATGAAATCCCGGCAAAGGTAAAGGTAAATCCAAACCTGCAACATTTATAGTTTGAGAATCAATTAATTTTCCCTGTAAATCACCACCTTGTAAACCATAAGTAAAAGTTTCTCCAGACCAAAACTTAGCAGCAGTTTCCATTAATCGTCGGTTATCATAATTCAAAATAGCAATACTATTAGAAGACATTTCCGCAAGTAATTCACACTTAGCTTCAGCGATCGCTTCAACAGAACCCAAACGACCAATATGAGCAGTACCAACATTAGTAATTAAGCCAATTGTCGGATTAGCAATATGTGTTAATTCTGCTATTTCCCCTGGTCCTCGCATTGCCATTTCCACCACAGCATAATTATCATCAGAGGAAAGTCTTAGTAGAGTTTTAGGCACACCTATTTCATTATTATAGTTAGCTTCAGTTTTCAGAACTTGACCCTGAATAGCCAAGACTTTAGCAATTAATTCCTTAGTAGTAGTTTTACCAACTGAACCTGTGACCGCAATTACAGGAATAGCAAACCTATCTCGCCACCAACGAGCAATTTTTTGGTAAGCTTCTAAAGTATTTTCTACTTGTAATATAGGTACGCTATTTGACTGTTGTGTAACTTTATTATTTAAGATATATTCTTCCTCAACAATGACGCAAGAAGCACCTTTTTCCATTGCCTGCCTCACAAATTTATGGCCATCAAACTTTTCCCCTCGTAATGCCACAAATCCTTCACCAGATTGTAAGTTACGAGTGTCTGTATTAATGCCTGTAATTAATGTTTTTTCCGGAATCTGAAAATTTGTAACTGTTGTAGCAGTCAAGATTTCAGTTAATTGAGATAAGGTAATCTGACAGACCATAAATATTGGTAGTCCTACTCAAAGATGTGTAATAATTATATTAGAGTATTTGTTATTGTTGAAGTCAATTTATTTTTTGGGAGCTAATTGGGCAACCAATAAAAAATTAAAAGTGTAAATAATTCTCAACAGAAAAAAACATCTTTTTAAGTTTGGTAAACTTTGTCATAATTTAGAGCCGATATAAGACAAAATAACTAAAACTTTGTTGAGCAAAGATCAAAAAAATTTAGACTATCTTATGTATATTACAATAAGTTACAAAAAATTTGTACGGAGTTGAAAGTAGATGCTACCCATAACTCAGTAAAATAAAAGTAGATCAATGGAGGAGAGTTTTCAATTAAGCAAAATCTTTACTGAAACTTCACACAAATTCAGTAAATTTTTAAGATAATGAAAATTATGGGTTTTAGTAAACTTTAGAATACCGATGTTAGATATAGCATATCTAAGGGTTATTAATACTAAGTTATAGATACAAATTATATTTAGTATAGTCAAGTAAATATCAACCTAAATTTGGAATTAAATATAAAGTTCGATCAAAACTAGAGATGTTAATTAATCGTCAGACTAGCTTTGGAATATAAAAATCTTAAAGTAAGTGGGAAATAGAGCAAATGAAAAACCTTATGGACGAATATAACAAATACAAATCTCAAGATGAGCAAGATATTTATAACCATTTTATCCAATTGATAGACCTAGAGTCTTCAACAGAAGTAATTGAAAGATTTAGAATGTTATTTATTAATGGTTCTGGATATCCTGACAGAGAAATATCTCAAGCACTAGACAGAATTACAACATTGCCAGAAATTGAAGAAGAATTTAATTTTATCTTAAATCGCTGCTGTCATATAGTTATTAATAGAAAACAACCCTACAACTATAAAAAGGATGTTTTAGTAGAATTAATGAAGCTTTTTGAGCGAGTTGAAAATCAACAAGCACGTCGCCACTACTACGGTTCTCGTAATAGTAAAAAATTATTAGAACTGGTTCAAGCATTCACAAGAAGCGAGCAATATCTCTCCTTAAAACGCTTAACAGAATTAGTCAACCAACAAACAGGAAGTTGCAGAAACACTAATAGTGCTCTAGCTCAACCTTTAAGAACTCTAATTCCACGCTATCCTTACCTATACCAACATTGTTTAGTTACCCCAGATAGTAGTTATGAACACCAACAAGTTATCAGAAAAATTCAACGACAGAAACAGAGAAAATTTGAAATAGACTTATCCAAATATGTAACTCATAAAATTAGACAGAGAGTAGTAACCACTGCCTCTGAAAGAGGAACTGCGCTTTCAAACTTGACAGCATCTAGTTGGGAAGGCATCAACAATATTCAAAATCCTACTCTTTTGAGTGATCGGGAAGTATTATCAGCAATTAAACAATTTGTAGGTAAAGTTGAAAATGGTAATAACTATCGAGATAATGCAAAAAGTTTTCTAACCCATGTTAGACAACCTCAATCCTATGGTTCTTTTAAAGAAAGCTTCTATGAATACTTAAGTACATCTTTTGATGTAGATTCCAAATCTATTAAGCATCAGTTTCAAGATAAACTATATAAGCAGCTAAAAAATACTATGTCTCACAGTAATGACAAACAGTTTAATGACTTTTTGCTGATGAGAACTTGTAATCAAATGTTAGGATTTCTAATTGTACAAAGCACCCAAAAACCACAACACTTTCTATTTCTGAATCTAATGGCTAACCTGGGTCCAATAAAAACAATTGGCCTTTTACTGAAAATAGTTTTGGTCTGCTATAGAGTTAAACCATACTTAGAAAAACGATTTTCTATACTATTTAACCATTACGAATCACATACTAGAGAAACTGTTATGTGGTTAGTGAAAGCTCTAGAAAATATGCACGTTGCTTTAAGTACTAACTTTGGTAGAGTTGATTTATCCTTCATTCGTTAGAACATTTTAAATAAGCAATCAGTAGTCAGCAGTCAGCAGTCAATGTTTAGCAAGAGATTTCAATTCCTCCACGGACCCTCCAATTTATAGAAACTATTTAAACCCGGGGAGTACTAAAAACTGTTAAAGCTTCCGAAATCATAGGATAAATGAAGTTAATGTTAGGAATAATATTCTTATGTTAAAACAAAGCTCAGAGTAAAGTTTTCCAAAATCATTTATCTGGTGGACTTATACTTCACATACATATATAAAATAAATCGAAAATATAATAAACATTAAAAGATTAAATATGCTGCTTAATTTAGCTATCGTATTATAAATATTAAATAATCAGATAATCCCTGAGCTTGTAGCTGTGGGTAGCTAAATACTAATACTAAGCATAGGTTCAGGAAAGACAAGAAGAAAACAGTAATGACCCAAGTGTTACTAGGTGAAAATGAAGGTATAGAGTCGGCCCTCCGGCGATTCAAGCGTCAGGTTTCTAGAGCAGGTATCCTTGCAGATTTAAAAAAACGTCGGTACTTTGAAACTTCTCAGGAAAAACGAAAGAGAAAGGCAGTAGCAGCACGACGTCAAAAACGATTTTATTAAAGCAAAAAATTTACTTTATAGGCTAATTGATAGTTTAGATAATTTAGTATAGAAGTTTTGTAGATATCGTAAAAGTTATCAAAACTCTAATTTTCCTAGAGCGCGAATATTATAGAAGTGAAGTGTTGAAATAAATTTTATAGAGCTTTAGCGAGTATTTTATACTATGTTAGTAATGTCTAATTTGACATCCTCCCGACGCTGCTCTACTAGACAGCGCGGGATTCCTTAACATCACTGTTAGGGGCTTTCTGTTTCATAGCACCCGCCTTCCGAGATTTACTCCCTTCAGGTCTTACAGTCGCTCCACAGACTGACACTGCGAGTCCCGCAGCCAAAATGTTAATTGCAGCATTTATGTCCCTGTCATGGTGAGCTGCACACTCTGGACAATCCCACTCTCTAATACTTAGAGGTAATTTTTCTACTGTGTGTCCACAATTAGAGCAACGTTTAGAACTAGGAAAATATCTATCAATCTTAATTAATTCCCGCCCATACCATTCAGCTTTGTATTCTAATTGTCTGACTAATTCCCCCCAGTTGGCGTCACTTATTGCCCTTGCTAACTTATGGTCTCTTGGTGCGCGTTCCCTCTCTTGGTCAGCATTCCCTTGCGCCTGACGGCGACGCGGGGTCGCACCGCTTTTTAACCATGTTTTGTACCGCTAAATCCTCAACTACTATCGTTTGGTTTTCTTTGATTAGCTGAGTAGTTAGCTTGTGGGTATAGTCAAGCCTTGAATCTTTGATTTTTGCGTGTATCCTAGCTAATTTCAGCCTAGCTTTTTGATAGTTATTAGATACCTTAGTTTTTCTAGATGAGAGACTTCCCTGCTAACCTCAATTTTTTATGTAATTTCTGAAGATTTTTTGGATTGGCAATTTTTTCTCCATCATTTGTAGTTAGTAAACTGGTAATTCCTAAGTCAATACCTATTTGTTTCAGTACTGGTTTGATTTTTAAATTTCTAGTGTCGCTGACTCTCAAAGATATAGACCATCTGCCAGAAGGGTCAAGTTTTACAGTTATTGTGGTTGGTACACAGTTTTGTGGTAGTTGCCTACTCCATCTTATAGGTAATGGTTCAACACATTTGGCTAGATAGACTTGACCATCTTTCCACTTAAATGCTGATTTTGTGAACTCAGCACTACCACCATTCCGTTTTTTCTTGAAGTTTGGGTATTTAGCACGCCCACTAAAAAAATTAGAGAAGGCACTCTGTAAATGTCTCAAACCTTGCTGTAATGGTACACTACTTACTTCTGTAAGAAAATCTAAATCTTTCTGCTTTTTCCAGTTGGTAAGCATAGCAGAAGTTTGCTTATACCCTACCCGTTCTTGTTTCTCATACCAAGCTTGAGTCCTTTGTGCTAAAGCTTTATTGTAGACCAAGCGTACACAACCCAAAGTCCTCCGCAACAGACTTTCCTGTTCTGGAGTAGGGTAAAACCTAAATTTGTACGCTTTTTCAACCATCTATTGTTTACTTTTCCACATTTACATTTTAACAGACTATTTGTAAAACCGCAACATTGATTGGTTTTCCCATCTCTCCGCTCCCCTGCGGGAGAGCGCGGGTCTTCAACCAACGTTGAGATAAATTACCATAAATTTAGACTACATTAGACTCTAGCAGTTTTAACAAATGTAGACTCCAGTAAAAGTTATAGATATGCCGAAAGTTTAAGAGCTGATTTGTAAACTTCCCCAAAAGTCTTATATTACCTAGCTTTTAGCAATTATAAATTTACTTGGCAAAAATCCTGAAAGCTAAGTAGAGCAACTAATTCAGCGCCTTAATATTTACTTTATAAATCAGCTCTAATAAGTTGCAGAAATAGTTATATTTTATAGTGAATGAAAGCAACTATATATATTAAGTAATAGCTAGGATGTTTCTCAATTTTCCTTGAACATTAAATAAAGTTACTATTTATGAAGAACAACTAAATCACTAGATATCTCCGAATTAAAGATATCCACTTTTTGCATAGTAGAGAACAGGGAAGATATTTCTAGGGAAACGGTACGGAAAATAATTTTGTGAGGAACTTATACTTCTCTTGACTTATGCTCAATCAAGGCCAAATTTATTTTCTGGAGATATCTACTAAACAATTGTTGAGTCTTATCGATCGCTCTTATCCTATCACTCCAACAATTTATAATTAAAAAATAAGACGTAAAATAAGACTTATCATACAAGAGTGCAGAATAAATCTTTATAGATTATCTAAGTAGTCAAGGCCAATTAATTGTATATTTAATAGTCAGGTGAAATAGGTAGAAGCAATTATTTTTATTGAAGTTATTCTACAAAACTAGAATAGAGTATTAGTTATTAAATGAAAACCATCCAAACATGAATCTAGATCGAGAACTAGACAATACAATATTAAGCTTTGCAGATATTCAAGCAGAACTTAACATTCGCAACGCTAAAGATGTTTTAAAAGAAATCGTAGATAATATAGATTTAACTCCCGAAGAAAGAACAGGATTAGACTCAGAAATTTCTGGTTTAGAATCAATGTTAGAAAAACTGGAAAAAGCTTCTATACATATTGCCGTATTCGGTATGGTAGGAAGAGGTAAATCTTCAGTTCTCAATGCTTTGTTAGGTGAAAAAGTATTTGAAACAGGTCCAATTCATGGTGTTACTAAAACTACAGAAATCAAGCAATGGCAATTAGGGACAGATAACTTAGAAGAAACAGAATCCTCATCTGATACCTCTCTAGTTTCTTACAGAATATCCCAAATTGAACTTATCGATACTCCTGGTATTGATGAAGTAGACGGAGAAACTCGCGAACTAATGGCCAGACAGGTGGCAAAGCAAGCAGACTTACTCTTGTTTATTGTGGCAGGAGATATTACCCAAGTAGAATATGAAGCTCTTTCCCAATTACGAGATGCTGGTAAACCAATTTTGTTGGTATTTAATAAAATAGACCAGTATCCAGAGGCAGATAGACTAGCTATATACAATAAAATTCGAGATGAGCGAGTCCGTGAGCTACTATCTCCCAACGAAATAGTTATGGCAGCAGCTTACCCACTTGTAGCTAAGGCATTACGACAACCCGACGGTAATATTGCGGTACAGATGGAGCGCGGGGAACCCCAGATAGAAGATTTAAAACTAAAAATATTAGAAATTTTAGACCAAGAAGGTAAATCTCTGGTAGCTCTCAATAGTATGCTCTACGCTGATAATGTCAATGAGCAGTTGGTGCATCGGAAAATAGAAATTCGCGAACAAAGTGCTAATCAAGTAATCTGGAAAGCTGTAATGGCCAAAGCAATGGCGATCGCTCTTAATCCTGTAACTATATTAGATATTCTGAGTGGAGCTGTAATTGATGTGGCTATGATATTGACTTTATCAAAGTTGTATGGAATTCAAATGAGCCAAAGTGGAGCAATAGATTTACTGCAAAAGATAGCTATTAGTATGGGTGGCATTACAGCTAGTGAATTATTGGCTAATCTGGGGCTAAGTTCTGTGAAAGGATTATTGGGTTTAGCTGCACCTGCTACTGGTGGGTTGTCTTTAGCGCCTTATTTGTCTGTAGCAGTGACTCAAGCAGCAGTAGGAGGTTTATCATCTTATGGAATTGGACAAGTAACCAAAACTTATCTTGCTAATGGTGCATCTTGGGGAGAAGAAGGTCCGAAAGCTGTAGTGAGTCATATTTTAGAATCTCTGGATGAAACTTCAATTATGAGTCGTATTAAGGAAGAGTTAATTAATAAGTTGAAAATCAAAGATTTCAGTCAAAATCAATGCAGGGAATAAGGAATAGGGAACAGGGAACAGAGAATTAATTAGGATATGTAATTAGGGTTTGCTGAATAAGTCTTTTGGTAAGGAGAGGAGTCAGAACTCAAGACAAGTGGGAATTACAGAGGAGGTAGCCAGAATAATTATCCCTTGGTCTTTCTGCGCTTATCTACCCAAAATCCTAACTTTTTGGTCGTTAGGGATGCACTTTTTTAGTTCCCAAATCGTATCCTTGAGAAGTATGATCTAGTATTATACAAAGAATATCTGCATGTTTTGCAATGTCAAATAATTGATAGTCTCTTTTTTTATTTCCACCACCACTACCATCAATAACAGCTAAAATTTGACTATTTCCACCCTGTTTTTCATAAAAAATTGAATGAATATAAGCATATAATACTTCAGTACTATCTCCTTGTTTATTTTTGCCTGATTTTTCCTTATCTTGAGGTATTTCACAAAAAAGATTTAATAAACTACTTTTACCAACACGGCTTCTTCCAATAAAACCTAGCTTTAAAGGAATAGGTTCCATTTCATCTAACTCATCTATCGATTTGTATTTACCAATTTCATCTACTGCTTTTTTAATACTTTCCGGGATAGCTTGAACTCCAGCTAGTACTGTCCACAAAAATGACCCTGCTGTAATTATTCCTCCAAAACCTAGAACTACAGGAGCAGCAGGACCTGCTATTACTGAAGTTCCCATTACAGCACTCCCTACCCCTGTCAAGGCTAATGCCACAGCTCCTTTCTCAAGAAATCTTGGCCCATACTCTCTCCATTTTCTTGTCATATTTTTTAGTTAATAGCAATTTCATTAACTGAGCCTATACTACTTATCCTATACAGTAACGTGAAAGAATTTCCTGAAATTACTGTAGTGTCAAAGTTTTGAGCCTATAAAATCTTAATGCATGACTTTTGACTTCTGTAATTTTCTCGAACACTTCTTCTGAGAAGACTTTTGCTTTTTTTCTTTCCTCTTTTGTTTAAACTTTTGCCTCTGTTCCTTAACTTCCGGAGGCGGACCATAATCCCCTCTGGAAAAATAAATTCGTTCTACTCGATGTTGCGACTCGACCTCAATCCACAGACGGGATCCGCCTGCTTGACTATTGTTCGGTTGATGAGGCTGATAAACTATTTGGCAAGGTCCGTTAATTTTTAGAGCATGGCAATACTCTTTCTTACCTCCTACTTTCACAGCAATTGCTGGATGAGAAGTTTTATTGTCTCGGTTATAGTCAATAGTTTTTCGTAGAACATGGATAAAGGTATTGCCTGTACGTTCAGCCTTATTCCAAGTTCCTTCAGGACCTCGACGACCAGGTGTAATTTCTGGCACTCCTCTACTGTTAAGAGGAATCATCCACAATCTTTTGACTTTGTAGGCTCCTAAAACTCTGTTTTGTTGGAGTAGTATCCGCAGCCTACCTGTGGAGATGTTAAGTAAAAATGCTGCTTCTGTTGTACGAACTTCTTTAGTCATAAAAACTAGATCGTTTTAGTTTTTGTATAAACTATTTATTTTGACGACGCGACATGAAAAGTATATCAAATAAATTATATCATACGAAATCCGATTTTGCTATAAGAATGCGTAATGCTATACATGGGAAAGTAGGAGATAGTAAAAAGTCTACAGAACAAATTCTAAACAAATTCTAAAAGGTTATCAGTTGTCTATAAATTTTTGGGATGATTGATTAAATATTTTTGTGACTTTGTAGTAGATATAGTTCAACTTTAAACATAGGGAGAACGGGTTATAGAATTTTTGAATTTCCCATTCTCCCAAATCAAAAATTTTGCTAGAACTCTTAAAGAATATTAATTCTTATTTTTGAACTGTTCTAACCATTCTTGAATCTTAGAAGAAGCAATATCTCGTCCTCCTAAACCAAAAGCTAAAGCAATAGCTACTGCCATTGCTCCCATGAAAAGTCCGAAAGCTAGATTCACAATACTGGGAGCAATACCCATTTGTTGCAAAGCCATAGCTGAGACTAATACAATAATCCCAATTCGAGCTAACTGGCCCAAAAGTCGAGCTTGAGAATTACCGGAGCTGGTAATTAAATTATAAGCAACGTTAGCCAAGTATAGACCTATAGCCAATACTACTAAACCATAAAGAACCCGACCACCAATAAAAATTACAACATTGACAATTAAGGTCAGAGCCTCCAACTCCATAATCTGGGTAGCTGAAACTGTGGCAAAAAGGATAATGCCCACAAAAGCTACAATACCAGCAATTTCTGAAGGGGTCCGCGCAGTAGGTGTAGTTCCAGGAGTACCGGTTTCACCCTGAATTACAGTAGCATTTGGGTCAGAAGCTGGTCGTGTAGATGGCGGGGTTGAACTTAAACCAAGCCAATTGAAGAGGTTATTGAAACCAACGCTAGTCAGAAGACTGGTAATTAAATCACTAACAAATCTACCAACAAAATAAGCAACTACCAAAATCACAGCAGCAGCAAAGATTTTCGGGATAAACGTCAGAATATCATTGAGCATCGCCACTGCTGGAGTAGTAATGGCCTCAATATCCAGAGCGCTCAGAGCAGCGATCGCTACAGGAATCAAAATCAATACATAAACAACTGTGCCGATAATTGAAGAAAGATTTTGACTGCCAGTGGTTTGACTCATACCAAACCTACTACCCATTTGGTCTACACCTGTAGCAGCCAGAAGATTAGTAACAACTTTCTTAACTACAGTAGCAAGTAACCAACCTACTCCAGCCAGAATAACAGCCTTGAGAATTCTGGGAAGAGATTGCAAGATTTGGTCAACCATGTTCTGAACAGGTTGTAGAGCAATCTGTAGTTGCAAAGCTTCCAGGATTACGGGCAAGAATAGCAAGAAAATCAACCAATAGATAGCATTAGCAATAGTATCGCTAATTTCTACTTGATTTTCTGTTTGTCCATCACTAACTTCCTGGTTGAGACGGTCATCTAAACCAAATGTCTTCAATCCTCTGCTAACTGCTAATTTAGCTATAGTTGCCACTAACCAGGCAATACCTAGCCAAATTAGGGCAGCCGCTATATTAGGTAAGAAGCTAGTTATTTCGGTCAGGAAGGCATTGAGAGGTTCAGAAACTGCTGTGAGGTTTAGTTTATCGAAAAAGGCTATCAGAACAAAGATCATAATGATCCAGAAAACCAAAGAGGAGATCCATTTCTCCACGGGTAGGTTCTGAGCTTGTTCCGGACTAGCTGTTACCCAACTAGCAATTTTGTTATCGATATTTGTCTTTTTGAATATTTTTCCAACTATGCCGGAAATAATCGAAGCCACTATCCAGCCAATAACTAGAATTGCAATTGCTCCAATTGTGTCCCAAATTCTGATTTGAGTCATATTTTGGGACAATTGATTTAAGGGATTTGCTTCAGTTTGTGCCAAAATATTTGAGGCTAACATTAAATTAGCCTGAATTGGCTCATTGATTGATTGTGTAATAATTTGCCAAGTGCCATTCATGGTTTTCTTGGGTTAATGTGACCTTTAAATTAGCAACCTAATGAGATTACCAATATATGCCTTATAGCTTGAAGGTAACTATGTCATTTAGTCAAGTTTTTGAGCAATCTATTTTAATTCGTGCCAGTGCCACTATTGTAGAGGATTGTATTACTAATAACATTCTCATGCACAAGTGGTTAAATCCAATGTTACGTTGTGAACCTGTGGGCAAATGGGATACATTTGTGGGAAGTCGTAGTAGATTTATCATAAATATTCCCTTTTTATATCCCTCTTTGGATAGTGTTGTGGCAGAACGAGAACCTGGTTTAATTGTCTGGGAATTTAAGGGCTTTTTTCGAGGTCGCGATCGCTGGGAATGTCAACCAGAAGCTGAAGGTACTTGTTTATTAAATCGTTTTGAATTTGAGATACCTAATCCTGTAATTAAATTCGGTTTTAATAAGTTTGCTGCTTCATGGACAAAGGCAGATATGGAAGCTCAACTGCGACGTTTGAAGAGAGTAGCAGAAGAACAATACTATAGATAGGGTTTGGGTATGGAAAGTCTTTTTGCTGGGGTAGGAGACAGGAGACAGGAGACAGGAGGAACGGGGAATTTAGAGGAGATAGGAGTAAGAATTGTCCCTAGATTGTTCTCCCCAACTCTTGTCTAAAATACGCTCCTTTTTGAGCATTTTAGACGTGATACAAGGCACTTTTTTCAACCCCAAAAAGGCACTTGTCTTTATATGTCAATGCTTTTAGATTTAATCAGCAAACTCTCAATAAATAAATAGACAATTTAGGTGCAGGTACTTCTTATTTTTTATCTGCACCTGAATCATTTATTCCAGTAGTTATAATCAAAAAAATACCCCTTTAAATTACTGATATTTGTGTTTCATATCTTGGAATTTTCTACAAGAATAAGAAAAAAGAAGAAGAGGAAAAGTCAATTGCTAACGTTCAATTTTCTATTCTTACTTCCTAGGCAAATCTTGGGTTTAAATCCTCAAATTTTCTCACAACAAATTGGTTCTCAAAAATTAATAATTATAGCAGTCACTATTGCTATATTTGACGTATCAAAAGCTTAAAACTCAGGCAACCCAAATTTTTCCTTCTGCTTTCTTCCTTCTTCCTTCTTCCTTCTTCCTTCCATGCAGACTACTCGCAGAATAATTTTTGTACCTGTGGCTGGGCTTTGAGAAAATCTAGTCCTCTTTTCGCCAAATCAATAGTCTCTACAAAAAATGTTTCAATACCTTTAGCATCAATTACAATTTTATCTGTCCATTTAAACTCTTGCACCATTTCTAAAAATGATATTTCTCCATCACTAATCATTCGATTAACTGTATCAATAATATCGTTAGTTACTTGAGATACGTTACTATCTGGAGAAAAATAACGACTAAATTCTTCCACACCAATTTTGCCATAACGCGATTCTAATAATGTATTTACAAAATCAGCTTCAACCTCTAATTTATAATTTAAAATTTCCCGAACTGTATCAATATTTTCTTGAGTAGCATTTGCAGTTAAAAACAGTGACTTTAATTGCTCAGACTGTTCTCCTGTCTCAGCAAAAGTTACTAGATCGGCAATAGCTATGGGTATATTCAAACCGTCATAGGTAATTTTAATTTCATCTATAGCATCTGCTGGTTGAGCGGTAAAGATTAAAACACTACTAATAATTACCAAAAATCCAGCAAAACAAAGGTAGAAAAACTTTGATATTCCTTGCCTAAAATCACCAAACTTTTTTGATTTATTGTTCGACTCCCCTGAATTTAAAATATTTTTCATTCTGCTATTCCTCAAAAATTAATAATTACATTTGTTCAATGTATTTTCACTCTTGTATATAAGGTCTGAAATATGAGATATCGGGTTCCCCAAATTTGCCATATTCAGTTATAAATCTTGACTCATACTAGCCAGTAATTGTCTAATTATCTCTGCATCCTCTGCTTGAGGAAGATTTACTAGATAACTCTCTAAATCTTGGCGAGCTTCTTCCCAAAAGTTTAACTGATAATATAATACGCCTCGGTCTCGCTTTTCTACAATTGCATTAGGAAATAATAATAAAATCCGGTCGATAGCTGCAATAGCTTTTAACCCCTCATTTCGGTTCAAATAAATTCCTTTAAGATTTGTCAACATTCGTGCTAAAAATTGTTTTTTACTTACCTTTGCTAAAAACTGAGATTGTAGCTCTACTGCTCGACCATAAATACTGGCCAATCTTTCTTGACAATCTTGAGGAAAAAGAATTTCACCTCTATTAAAGGCATCTACATATATACCAGCTTCTTCAAAATCAGGTCGAATTAAAAAATGTCCTGGCATTCCAATACCAACCATCGGAAAATTAATTCTATTAGCAATTTCTAGATAAATTAGGGATAAAGTAATTGGAATACCAGTGCGTCTTTCTATTACTTGATTCAGAAAACTATTCTGTGGATCGTAATAGTCAATTGTATTTCCAGCAAAACCTAAGTCATCATAGAGATAGTTATTAATAGTTTTAATAATTTGTAGAGGGTAAAGTGTTTCTGGTAGTTTTTCTCGAACTTCATCTGCCATGGTATCTAGAGCATTTAGATATTCATCGGGGTCAAATTTTAGTTCGTATTCTAAAGCCAAATAAAGAGCAGCTTTAGCTAAATCTATTTTTTCATCAGGTTGATTAATTTCTGAATAAAATAACTGTCGATATTCTGAATAATTCATATTAGTACCTAGTAATTTCAGTTATCAGTTATATTATGTCCGGATAATAGCGTGATAAAAAAACTTTCTCTTTCTTATCCTTTTCTTCCTCTTCCTTCTTCTTTCTTCCCTCCTGACTCCTGATGACTGACTCAGTCCTCCTCCGTCGTTATTTATTTTATAACTGTTCAACCGGACATGATATTATTAGTTATCAGTTGTCATAATTAAAAGCATAATTTTATTACTACATCTACAGGACTACCGAATTATGAAATGGTCACTCGATCTAAATTTACCCGAGGCGTTAGAACCATACCATGAAGCGATCACTAATACCAATTAAAAAAAAGAATACTACAAAAAGGTAGATATTGATCGAATATGCTTAAAAATAGCTGCTCCAGTTCATTTTAGATAGTTATTTCTATCGTTTTTCCCTTTTTTTCAAAAATTTCCCCTTCTTCCTTCTTCCCTCTTCCTTCTTTCGTACGGACTATGCAACGTCCCTACCATTTGTAACAAACATTTATCAAATTGGTATAATACCATTAAACCTAATTCTAACCAATGGTGGGAAAGTAAATTTGGAGGACTTCCCTATTTACCTCGGACAATTGATTATCCAACTAATAAAAAGGGTGAATATTTAAAATTTTTAGCACAACTTAACTTTTCAGAAATGCCTCTGTTAGAGAATTTTCCCACTCAAGGAATTTTACAATTTTATATTGATGGTAACGATCCTAGTCATGGTTTAGATATTTATGCTCAAACGAATCAAGATGGCTTCAAAATCCTATATTTTGAATAAATTGTCGAAAACGTTCCTCTTTTTTTCAAAGAGAGGTAATTATTAATTATTAATAATTAATAATTAATTGTTGAAAACTTCCTTCTTCCTTCAAATTCCATGACTTTTTCCAATTACCCAATGTCGGCGAAAGAAACGAGCTAAAGCTGATTCTTCTAAAGATAAATAAATTGGTCTGCCATGAGGACAAGTACGAGGGTTACGAGTAAGTCGCCATTGATTTAATAAATTTTGCATTTCTGACAGACTTAAAGGAGTTCCATTTCTAATAGCACTTCGACAAGAAGTAGCTACTTTCGCAGATTCTAAATCACCACCATTACTCAGTTCAATTAAAGCTTCAGCACAGTCATTTCTTTTAGCTAAAATTGCCGGAGCAGTACGAGCTGCCCAAAGAAAGTCTCCAAAAATTTCTACTTCTATATTTAAGCGTTGAAGTTGTTCTATTTGACTAGAAGATAAATTATGCAAAATAATTGGTGGCTCTAAAGAAATTATTTCCCAAGCATCACATAATTTTTCATATAAAACTCTTTCATGGGCAATATGTTGCTCAATCAACCAAATACCACTCGGATGTTCAGCCACTATATAAGTATTGTGTAATTGAGCGATCGCCTTAAGTTCTATCAATCCGAATTCTTGATTTTTTTCTGCTGTATTATCTGGAGAAACTTGTATCGACCGACGAGTTTGATAATTCCCTGTATTTTCAGATACTTTTAATATTTTTTCCACTCTTTCTGATAAAGGAAATTCTGGCATTACTTCCATACTAAATTGTAATTCCTTAGCAATTGCTAGCTCGATTTGTTGTTGCCAAAAACTGAGATTATGAAGATAAACTTCTGTTTTTGCCGGATGACGATTCCAATTTATTTGATGAGGAAAAATTTGGAAATGAATAAAACATATAGGATAGCGATCGCGAGGGCAAGTCCGTGCCAAAGAACTAATAATTTTTTGTTCTAATTCTGGCACTTTTACCACTCTTCCATTGATAGCTATTTTCACCCAATCAGGTCGTCTCCGATGACATCTATCTGGCAAACCTAAGACTAATTCTAATGATTGTCTATCCAAAAATTGAGAATCTTGATATTGGGAAAAATTTGATTTTTTGAGATTTAATTCTTCTGCTTCTTGTTCATCAATTTCTTGTTGAATATACTGTAAATCGCTCAATCTTACCGTCGATAAAATTTGAGGCAAAATTTGTTTTGCCGTAGCACCAGGACTAATTTGTATCCATAATTTACTACCCTGCCAAATTTGCCAAGTAACATCAGGATAACAAAGCGCTATTTGCTGAATAACTAATTGTATACCTCGCATTTGTTGTGCCGAAGAAGGCATTCCTTGACGACGTACAGGCCATTTTCCAAAAAGATTAGAAACCTTAACAATAGTACCAGGAGCAACAGCAACTCTTTCAACTTCAACAGCCTTTCCTTGCTCGTTATAAACAACACGCCAACCTTCATTTTCATTCTCTAAAAGAGGCGACTTAGGACGACTTAATATTTCTAAAGTTGAGAGATTAGCTAAACTATGAAGTGCTTCTCCACGAAACCCCAAACTGGTAATTTTTGTTAGGTCTTGAAGATTAGTAATTTTGCTCGTACTATGAGGATTAGCCGCTTGTTTTAAATTAGCTAAATTCATACCCATACCATTGTCAGAAATTTGCACTCGCCACTGTTCAGAAATAATAGAAATTATGATGCGAGTTGCACCAGCATCAAGAGAATTTTCTACTAATTCTCGTACTACTGCTGCTAAAGAATCAATAACTTCTCCAGCGGCAATTAAATTGACAACTTCTTTAGGTAAGGTTTGAATTTTAGATTGCATTTGCAGACACAGATTTGGCCACGGATGTACGGATTAGTCCATTCACGAAGGAAGAAGGAAGAAGGAAAAAGAATACACGTTTAAAAATGTGGGATTGAAAACAAGAACGCAGTATTCCAAGACACGTAGTGCGATGTAATACATAATTTGTTTTAAGTGGGCTTTATACCAACAACTAAAGTTTTTAATTATACTCATACCAACTTCTATCTTCCTCCTAACTTCTTCCTTCTTTGTAAGAAAAATAGTCATAATGTCAGCCCGCGATTATTATCATAATACTGTCAAATGCAAACACAGATTTGGTCACGGATGTACGGATTAGTCCAGTAAGGAAAATAGTCATAATGTCAGCCCGCGATTATTATCATAATACTGTCAAATGCAGACACAGATTTGGTCACGGATGTACAGATTAGTCCAGTAAGGAAAATAGTCATAATTCCAGTCTGCGATTAGGTATACCTCATCAGCAAATTGTACTTGCTTTCAAAACAATTGAGCGACGTAAAATTACTGATTTTGCTGTTTATTAATAGATATCTTCAGAAAACAAAAAATAGGTAGAAGTAATTGATGACTTATAGATAATAATTGATATTATTTTTTACTTTTGAAAAGGTCAATCTAAAGGAGGATGCCAACCAACAGCTACCCAACGTTTTCTAGCAGCAACTATAACTGGATTATTAGTTCTTAAAGCTATAATTGTGGCTCTACCAACAGCGGTTATACCTTCCATTTTTTTCCCATCATAACTCCATTGAAAATGGTGCAACCATTCCTGTTGACGTGGATTGAATAAAAATACTTTTTCTCCAGTCAAAGGATCAATCGCTTCAATTATATTACCTTTGAATTCATTGCAGCTTTGACAAGCTAAACAAACATTTTCAAAGCTTGTTTTCCCACCTTTTGAAATGGGGTAAATGTGGTCGTATGTCATACGAATGCCACTATTTATTTCGCTGGTTAAGCAATAACAACAAGAGTGGCGATCGCTTTCTGATATCCTAACTCTCAGACTTTCGGAAATGTAAGAAGACATAATTCTTGATTGTTCATAGATTAATTGAGATGACAGTTTCTAAATCTAACGAGAATGCACTTTATATCCCCGCCAGTGAAGTAACGCTGCTGCCTGTGCTTTTCTCAACATAAATAAATCTGCTTCCCACCGCATCTTGCTTAACTCTAATTGTTCCTTTTCTGTTAATTCTCTACTAGAATTAGCCTCAAGTAAACTATTGTATTGTTTCATCTCTGCTGCTGTTTTTTTGCTGCTGGTAATACGCCACAAACTATCATCATCCAGTCTATCTAATCCAGCAATATCCACTTGGAATTCCTCTGGAATATCATCATAACTAGGAGGAATTCCTACCTTTAAAGTATGAATTACTATATCTTCAAGAGAGCATTTCATTCCTCTGGCAGTGTTAGCCAAACGTTGATAAATTTCTTCTGGAATTTCTAAAGTAACTGTTTGTTTTTGCATTTTTATTGTTTGAATAGGATGAATTCAATAATTAATAATTAAGTAAGCATTCAGCCGTCAGATATTAGCCATCAGCTATTAATTTTAGGGAAGGTAAAAGCAACCTTTGAAATTGAGAAAGAATAAAAAGTTGCTGACAATGTCCCCTGGCTAAACCCTAGAAGTAATTATTTATTACTAATTGCTGTTAACGTAGTTCTTCCGGAGGAGGCTAGCTGACTGCTAATAGCTGTTTGCGCAGCATTCCGCAGGAAATACTTACATAATTAATTATTACCTCTTCTTGAAAACGGATAGGATTTAAACCTTAATTATTTGGTAAGGGTAGGAGTCAAAATGAATGGTTTCAATACTATTTTTTTCTAAGTCAGAAATTATCTTTTTTATCAAAGGGATATCTCCTGTAAAATCTTTTGTTTTTTGTAATTATTGCTGATCTTTGGCATTCAGTATAGCTTACAGTAGATTCCTCACATAAGAGTTACAAATATTAACGCTAAGATATTCGTAATAAGGGATCTTGCGCGCGAAGGATATACTTCACGCCTAATGAAATTTGCTGTAAGTATTTGGGATAGACCACTTTTTTTTTGATGGAGCGATCGCCTGAATCCTTACTTTTAATGTCTTTACAGCAGCTATCTAGTTGATGAGTTACAAAGTTTATTGCTCTAGGGAACAGGGAACAGGGAACAAAGAATACAGAAATAAATAGTTTAATAATTATACCTCACTATCCTCAAAAGTGCTGTAAACCTATTTTTAACACTTAGTATTGATAACGTAAATTCACCAATTATGATTACTAAAAAGAATCAAAAAATTAAATATCTGAGCATTTATCTCTTAATGCTGTTAACTGCTTGTGCAACAACAGAAAATACCAGTACCACAAAAAATCAAGGTCTGGAAATTAAACTATTAATGGGAAGTGCTTTGGGAGACTTTTGCGAACGAGCAGCAGAAGGTTTCAATCAACAACAACCAAAACTGAATGATGGTACTTCTTATTATATAAGTTGTGATGCTAAAGGTAGTGGGGATGTAGTTACCACAGTCATGTCTTTTGCAGAACAATTTCAAACCGGAATATTATCTGCTGATGCACCTCAATTTCCCACAATTATTTCTGTGGATGGTGAGATTTATCATGCTCAATTGAAGTATCGAATGGAGCAATTATTTCCTGGACAAAACTATATTCCAGAAATTACAGATGCACCAATGTTAACAAATAGTCCGATGGTATTTATGGCACAAGAAGACATTGCCAACGCTATAGAAAATGTTGATGATTTATTTAAACCTCTAGTGACAGCAAAAACCCATCGCGACATCAACTCTTCTGCACCACCAACTCCTATTTATTACGTTCACACCGCCCCCACTCGCTCCAATTCTGGTTTACAAACCCTTGTATCTCAATTTGCATCAGTATCTGACAAACGGCCAGAAAATATGACAGTGGCAGATGTAACCCGCTATCAAAATCAGGTACAACAAATTCAAAGTAAAATTACTCGCTACGGTAAGTCAACCAGTTCCCTAGCGAAATCAATGGTCAAAAATGGGCCGTTTTGGGCATCTATTGGTTCAGTTTATGAGTCTTCAGTAATTGCTGCTAATACCCATCGGCAACCAGGGCAACCAAAATACAGGGCAGTTTATCCCGAAGCAACTTTTACTTCTAATATGAGAGCAATTGTAGCTAATGCGCCATGGGTAAGCGAGGTAGAAAAAGCTGCTGCTACAGAAATTATTGCATATTTGCGATCGCCAGAAGTCCAAAAAATTGCTACTGATTTAGGATTACGGCCTGCTGTACCTGGTATTCCTCTCGGTGCGAAGATTAGTGCGGCTTTTGGAGTTGACCCCAATGCTAAATATGACTCCTACCGTCCACCAAAACCAAAGGTAGTAGAAGCTATGTTAAAATCTTGGCAGGTGTATGCTAAAAAGCCTTCCTTAGTTGTAGTATTAGTTGATTCTTCAGGTTCGATGCAGGGGGCAAAATTACCTGCTGTTCAGAATACTTTACAAACTTATATTAATAGTCTAGGGCCTAATAACCAAATTGCTCTGATTGATTTTGATAGTGAAATTCGGCCTCCAGTGGTAGTTGATGGAACTCCAGAAGGACGCGATCGCGGTCTACAATTTATTAGTAATTTGAAAGCTGAAGGTGGCACAATGTTATATGATGCTACCCTTTATGCTCGTAACTGGTTACAGCAAAATCTTAGAAATCAAGCTATTAATGCCATATTAATTTTAACTGATGGGGAAGATTCTGGTTCTCAAATTCAGTTAAATCAGTTAAAAAATGAATTACAAAAAAGTGGTTTTAATTCTGACCAAAGAATTGCTTTATTCACAGTTGGATATGGTAAAGAAGGAGAGTTTAATTCTGATGTTTTGGAAAAAATTGCGGAATTAAATGCTGGTTATTATCGCAAGGGCAACCCAGAAACTATTTCTAAATTAATGTTAGATTTACAAGTGGAATTTTAAAGGAAGAAGGAAGAAGGAAGAAGGAAAGAAGTAAGAAGGAAAGAAGGAAAGAAGGAAGGAAGGAAAGAAGGAAGGAAGGAAAGAAGGAAGGAAGGAAAGAAGGAAGGAATCAAACTAGGTCAAGGTCAGTTTTTTCCCATACTTTGAATTGTCCTTAAATCTATCAATACTAATTCCTGCTAAAAAGCAATGAATTAATAGCTGATAGCTGATAACTGATAGCTAAATGCTTACTAAATTATGAAGTTAGTCAACCCACTTTATCATCCCCTTACCATTTTAATTGGTGGCATTACTTTAATTGTAGGAGTCAGATTTGCAGGTTTACCTAGCATAATTACGTTACCAACTGCAGCCATAATTTCCACGGCTGGAGCAACATTATTAAATTCCCCAAAATCTGAATCAATACAACTAAAAAATCCAGCTTTAGTTAAAGAAATAGAATCTGTAAAACAGCAGGCAAATTTATTAGCAGAAAAAGCAAATAATCTGCGCCAAGAAGCTGGAAAACTTCTGACTGGAACTCCAGAAATGGAACTATTAGGATTTGTACAATATGCTTGCGATCGCTCCTACGAACTGCCGATAAAAGTTGACAAAATGGTAAAACGTTTACAAGGAGATGATTCTTTATTATCCACTTCTGAACTCCAGAGACAATTAAATGAAGTTGAAGCAAAAATGTCTAGTAGTAGAGGTATTGCCAGAGAACAATTAACTAAATTAGCAACAAGTTTGCAGCGAAATATTCAACTAGCAAATCAAGGGCAAGATGCTAGACAAGCACAAGTTATTAGTCTTTCTACTATGATTCAAGAGTCGGCTGGTGTTTTACAACAAATGCAAAATAAACTGAGAATGGCTGATTTAAGTAATTATCAACAACAACAAGAATTGCAGGCACTATCTCAAGAACTTCGCAGTTTTCAAGAAAATATTGATTTCTTAACTAGCTATTAGCTTTTAGCATTTCCTGACAGAATGCTCCGCAAACAGCTAGCCTCTTGCAGAGGAACTGCGTTAACAGCTTTTAGCAGCTCTGGATTTAAGCCCCCTAAATCCCCCAATTTTGGGGGACTTTTAGAAGTAAATTGACTCTTGTTCCCCCCAATTTTGGGGGGCCAGGGGGGCAAAATTCAGTATCAAAAAACTTTTCAGACCCCTAAATCCCCCAATTTTGGGGGACTTTTAGAAGCAAATAGACTCTTGTTCCCCCCAATTTTGGGGGGCCAGGGGGGCAAAATTCAGTATCAAAAAACTTTTCAGCCCCCTAAATCCCCCAATTTTGGGGTACTTTTAGAAGTAAATTGACTCTTGTTCCCCCCAATTTTGGGGGGCCAGGGGGGCAAAATTCAGTATCAAAAAACTTTTCAGCCCCCTAAATCCCCCAATTTTGGGGGACTTTTAGAAGTAAATTGACTCTTGTTCCCCCCAATTTTGGGGGGCCAGGGGGGCAAAATTCAGTATCAAAAAACTTTTCAGCCCCCTAAATCCCCCAATTTTGGGGGACTTTTAGAAGCAAATAGACTCTTGTTCCCCCCAATTTTGGGGGGCCAGGGGGGCAAAATTCAGTATCAAAAACTTTTTAGATATCCTCTAAACATTTACTGCTGACTGCTGAGTGCTGACTGCTTTTTTAATATGCTTCATTGACCTGAAAAATTCTATAATCAAACTAAAAAAACTATGAAACCTACTAACAAAAAAAAATCCCTAATTACATCTTTAGCAATTATTTTAGCATCCCTGGGTTTAACATATATTCCACTCCCAGAAATCTCAAAAAATATTGTAGTTGTTAGTGGCACCGAACTACAAGAAATTCTTCCTGAATTAGAAACTAAATTTGAACAAAAATATCCCCAGATTAATTTAGAACTCAAATATCAAGGCTCCCAAGATATTATTAATAAATATGTTGATGACCAAAATGATTTTACTCCCACAGTTTTAATTCCAGCTAATAGAGAAATTTTGGAAGAATTAGAAACAAGATGGAAGGCACAAAATAATAGCGAACCTTTTTATGACAAACCACAACCAATTGCCAAAACAATATTAGTAGCGATCGCTTGGCCGGAACGCGGTCAAGTTTTATTTCCTAATAATCAATTTAGTTGGCGAAAAATTGCTCAAGCAATGGAAGTTGGAAATTGGGAAAAAATTGGAGGTAAACCACAGTGGGGTAGTTTTGATTTTCTCACTACTAATCCTACTCGCTCCAATAGCGGTCAATTAACATTAAGTTTATGGGCAAAATCAGAAATCGGAAGAGCAACTCTCACCAGTCAAAGTTTAAATAATTCCTCAGTCAAATCTTTGTTTAGTTTAGTCAAGCGTTCAGTTTATTTGCCTCCACGTTCGACCGATATTTTATTACAAGAATTTATTGCCAAAGGTGAAAATGATGCAGATATAGCAACAGTATATGAAAGTATTGCCTTGCATCGATGGGAACAGTCTCGCACTACTCAAGGGCAACCATATCAAATTTATTATCTCAATCCTACCATTGAAACAGTTTCCACAGCAGCGATCGCTAGGCGCGATGTTAGTAGTGGTATGGTTGACGCAGCCAGAAAATTTATTGATTTTCTCAGACAACCAGAACAGCAGAAACTATTTGTACAGTATGGTTTTCGTCCTGTAGACCAGAGTTTTGATTTGCAGAGTGTACCAAATAGTCCCTGGAGTCAAAATATCCCTGGTGTCAAAATGAATCCTGGGGTGCAAACTATCTCCACTCCTAACGCGGAGGTGTTGACAGAAATTAAGCGTTTATGGGAAAGAGCAAATTAGGGAGGGGTTAGCAATTAATAATTAATAATTAGGGTGAAAGTTTCTGTTAATCTCCCAATATTTCATCAACAGTAAAAGTTACATTAGGGAAAGCTTGAATTGTCACAGTTTCACCCTTTTGAAAAGTCTGCACAATTTCATAACCATTTCCTTTAGGTTGTCGGTAAACTTCCAGACATTCTTCAGTCAGATTTACCAACCAAACTTCAACAATATTATTCTCAGCATATAAGGGAACTTTTACTTCTCGGTCATATTTGATTGTTGTATCTGACACCTCTATAAGGAGAAATACATTTTCTGGTTGAGGTTGTTGAGTCCGATAAAAATCTGGTCGTCGTTGCAACAAACTTACATCTGGTTGTGGTTCAGAAGTATTATTCAATCTTACAGGATCTTGAATTCCCACAGTAACAGTTTGTGCTAAACGCAAAATGAAAAGTTCGGCAAGACATTTCACACAAGCGGGGTGACGAATACCCATAGGAGACATTTTGATAATTTCTCCTCTGATTAGTTCTACTCGTTCATTTCCAGTAAGTACTCCTGCATCTTGCATTTTATAATACTGGTCTACGGTAAATAGTTGTCGCAATAATTCTACAGCCATTATTAACTCCTTGAGAATAATCCTATGAATTTGTATGGGTTGAAAAATTATATTTACTCTAAATATTCTAACTGAAAATTTCTGTTAATCTCCCAATATTTCATCAACAGTAAAAGTTACATGAGGGAAAGCTTGAATTGTCACAGTTTCACCCCTTTGAAAAGTCTGCACAATCTCATAACCATTCGCTGTAGGTTGTCGGTAAACTTCCAGACATTTTTCAGTCAGATTCACCAACCAAACTTCAACAATATTATTCTCAGCATATAAAGGAACTTTTACTTCTCTGTCATATTTAATTGTTGTATCTGACACTTCAATGACGAGAAATATATTTTCTGGTTGAGGATGCTGAGTCCGATAGAAACTTGGTTGTCCTTGCAGCAAACTTATATCTGGTTGTGGTTCCGAATTATCGTTCAATCTTATAGGATTTTGAACTCTCACAGTAACAGTTGTTGGTAAACGTAAAAAAAACAGTCGGTTAAGAATATCCACACAAACTGCGTGATAAATACCCATAGGGGACATTGTGATAATTTCTCCTCTGATTAATTCTACTCGTTCATTTTCATTAAATACTCCTGCTTCCAGCATTTTATAATACTGGTCTACAGTAAATAGTCGTCGCAATAATTGTACAGACATTACAGACTCCTTGAGAATAATTAATTATATGAATTTATTGTACAGACATTTGATTTTATTGTTGATTTTTGGAGATGTCTAATAGAAAATTAAGGTCAAAAAATCATATTTTATGGTAATAATATATAAAGCAACTATTACTATGTGTCAGCAGTGAAATATGACATCAGATATAAACCAGCCTTTGCTGCTATTTTCATCACCTTAGATCCTGGTGATAGTATTATAGCCGAAGCGGGAGCCATGACCAGCATGGATGGTCGCTTGTCCATAAAAACAAAGTTTTCTGGGGGCTTTTTCTCAGCTTTATTAAGAAAATTTTTCGGGGGTGAATCCCTATTTGTTAATGTCTTTGAGAACAAGACTTCCCAACCTTTAAATATTACGTTAACCCAATCCATTATTGGGGATATTGAATGTTTAGAATTAACGGGAAATGAGCTATGTTTTCAACCAGGGGCTTACATTGCAAGTAGCCCTAAAGTTAAGCTAGGAGTAAGGTGGGCAGGGTTTGCCAGTTGGTTTACAGGAGAAGGGTTATTTAAGTTAAAAGTAAGTGGCCAAGGAACAGTTTTTTTTGGGGCCTATGGGGGATTGAGTAAGCAAGATATTGCTGGGGAATTTATTGTTGATAATAGCCATTTAGTAGCTTACAGTTCCAATATTAAAATGAGTGTTGGGTTATCAGGTGGCTTAATTAGTTCGGTCACTTCTGGAGAAGGATTAGTTAACCGACTCAAAGGGAATGGTGTTATTTATTTGCAATCTCGTAGTATTGCGGGTTTAGTTCGATTCTTAAGTCCCAAAGTCCGTTAAAAATAAGCAATCAGCAATCAGCCGTCAGCAATCAGCAATAGAGGTTTAGAAGGGTTTCTGTTACCCCTCCACGCACCTTCCGGTTGATATAAACCGGGGTAAACCCAAGTTATAGAACCTGATAGCTAGTTAAAAAGTTCAAAAAATCATGGATATTCAACTAATACATCAACCCGATAATGCGATCGCCAAAGTTAGCTTAAATGCAGGGGAAGAAATCATTGCCCAAGCGGGGTCTATGGTTGCTATGAGTGGGTTTGTTAATAGTAGTACTACTCTCAGACAAGGAAAAGGAGGGGGAATTATGGGAGGATTGAAACGAATGTTAGGGGGTGAATCTCTCTTTTTAAGTGTTTTTCGTTCCCCTACCCCCGACGGTCAAGTTTTTCTTGCCCCTAAATTCATGGGAGATATCCTAGTTTATGAAATGAAGGGTCAAGAATTAGTCGTCCAATCAGCTTCCTATCTTGCTTCTGCTAACAATGTAGACCTTGATTTAGGGTTTCAAGGGATGAAATCTTTATTCTCAGGAGAATCTATTTTTTGGTTAAGTGTTACGGGTTATGGTCCGGTAATTTTAACTTCTTTTGGAGGAATTTATGAAATAGATGTTAACGGTGATGGTGATTATATTGTGGATACTGGTCATATTGTTGCCTTTGAAAGAAGTTTAGATTTTCGTATTGATAAAGCTAATTCTAGTTGGTTGGGAGCATTTTTTGGCGGTGAAGGTTTTGTCTGTCGTTTCCAAGGTCAAGGCAAGGTTTATTGTCAAACTCATAACCCAGGGAGTTTTGGATCTGTTATCGGTTCTCAATTGCCTCCTAGATAATTAGGGTTTACTTATTTTTAGCGAGTAAGGGAGTAAGGGAGTAGGGGAGTAGGGGAGTAGGGGAGTAGGGGAGCGAGGGAGTAGAGAGTAGGGGAGTAGGGGAGCGAGGGAGTAGAGAGTAGGGGAGCGAGGGAGTAGAGAGTAGTTAGGAGGAACGGAGAATTATAGAGGAGATAGTCAGATATTTTGTTAGAGTGATTTTTCTGCAATTATTCTGCCTTTTATGATAACTTTTTGAGCGTAATATACTGAAAATCAGGCGTTTTTTTCTATCTAAAAAAGGCTTTATTATTTATCTGTCAATGCTTTGATATTTAATTGCAAGACCTAATACCAATTTGAAAAAAGAATGCTACAAAAAGGTAGACCTCGCTCGGATATGCTTAAAAATATCTCCTCCAGTTCATTTTAGATATTTATTTCTATTGTTTTCCCCTTTTTTTCAAAATTTAATCCTTCTTCCTTCTTCCCTCTTCCTTCTTTCTTACCGAAATAATTAATAATTAAACAATTAAATAATTAGATAATTTGCGCCTTGAAGCCTCCCCTTTCAAGGGGAAAAAAATAAATCTTTTCCTTTTAGTCAATCCTCTCCCTTTTAGGCAGAGGTAATTATCCATTATCAATTATCCATTATCAATTATCCATTAATGAATTCTACCATTTGTAATGAACATTTATCAAACTGGTATAATTAGAGGATATCTGAAAAGTTTTTTGATACTGAATTTTGCCCCCCTAGCCCCCCAACTTTGGGGGGAACAAGAGTCAATTTGCTGATAAAAGTCCCCCAATTTTGGGGGATTTAGGGGGCTTGAATATAGCAAATGGGACTTTTCAGACAACCTCTTAATTATTTTTTTTAATGATAACTGATAACTGATAACTGATAACTGAAATAACCTTCCCGATTCTCTGTTTTAAACTTTAGTATTTACCAATAAAATAGGATGACTGTATATGTCAGAAATTGCTTATAAAATTGAACATTCTCCAGCTTATGCTTCATTAATTATTGATTTACGTCCGGAGCAAAAAGTATTAGTAGAAGCCTCCGCAATGGCAGCCATGGATACCTCAATAAAAATGCAATCTAAGGTCAAAGGTGGCTTAATGAAAGGAGTCGGTAGAATGTTGGGCGGTGAATCCCTATTTATTAGTGAATTTACCGCTCAAAACCAGTCAGGAAAACTCTATATTTCCCCTGGTGTCCCCGGAGATATTCAACATTATTATATAGAGAATCGTTGTGGTTTATTGGTTCAATCATCAGGGTTTGTTGCCTGTAGTGATACTGTAGAAATAGATACCAAATTTCAAGGATTTAAAGGCTTTTTTAGTGGAGAATCTTTGTTTTTATTAAGAGCTACTGGAAGGGGGGATTTTTGGTTTAGTTCCTATGGGGGTATTTTAGAAATTCCTGTGGAAGAAAATTATGTAGTAGATACCAGTTATGTTGTGGCTTTTGAAGATACCCTAAACTATAATGTCGAGATGATTGGAGGTTTATCATTTAAAGGTTTAAAAACAGGAATTTTAGGGGGTGAAGGATTGGTTTGTCGGTTTAGTGGTCAAGGCAGTTTATGGATTCAAAGTCGCGCAATTTATCCCCTATTAAATTTTTTAAATCCTTTCCGTCCTACCAAGAGTAGTGATTAAGATTGGCTGATTAATTATCAAAGTATTGATAGATAAAAGCTTTAGCATTTTTGGTTAAAAAAGGTAAAAAAGTTAGTATTTTGGGATGATTATGGCAGAAAAATCCAGGGAAAATTTTTATGACTAATACCAATTCCCAAAAGCAATGCTATACTTTAGTTATACTTCAACCGTTAAATATTTACCAAGATTCAAAGTATTTTTTTGACAATTATTAGTCGGTTAGTATAGATTTTTCCTACTTTTAACCCCTCCCCACACGAACCAACTTCCCACACTTTCCCACCCAATCATACATAGTATTCTTTTTGATAAATGGTATAACTCCTCTATAATTCCTATTTATTCTGACTCCTGACTCCTGAGGACTGACTCCTTAATTATTAATCAAATTTATGAGCGATCGCAATCCCCCACCAACTAATCGTCAACTTTTAATTATATTAGGAATTTTTACAGCAATTATTGTCATAATAATTAGCTTTGTATCGATGTTAGTTGGTTGGGCAATTACTCAGATTCCTATTGGTTGGGAACAAAAATTAGGAGCATTGATTGTTCCGGTTTACGAACAAAAAGCCAAAGATTCTCCTCAACAAGAAATCTTAAATAACCTCTTAGATCGTTTGGAGTCTAAACTAGATAATAAATTATCAGAAAAAAGAGATTATCGAGTAATCTATATTCCTGAAAAAAACGTTAACGCTTTTGCCATTCCTGGAGATATTATTGGTATTTTTGAAGGGTTAGTGAAAGAAGTTAAATCAGAAAATGAATTGATGATGATTTTAGGGCATGAATTAGGACATTTTGCCAATAGAGATCATCTTCGGAGTTTAGGAAAAACCTTAGTTATTCGAGTTGCGGTCGCTAGTATTTTTGGAGATAATGCGACTTTAGCTAATAGTGTTGGAGTTGTTATCGAAACTATTAGTAATACTCGCTATTCTCAGTCTCAAGAATATCAAGCAGATGAATTCGGATTAATGCTATTAAATGAAACCTATGGTCATGTGACAGGAGCAACGGATTTTTTTAAGAACTTTAAAGAACAAGAAAAATTAAGCTGGGACTTTTTTTCTAGTCATCCTGCTGGAGAAAAGCGTGTTAAGAGATTAGAGAAATTAATTAAACAAAGACAATATAAATTAGGTGAATATTCAGAATTAGAGCCAAATTTACAGTTGAGCGATCGAGAGATTTTTAGGAACTAATTTTGCATGAAAAAATAGTGGATATCCTAAATATTGAACTCAAGCAAGCAATAAATCTAATAGTAAAATTTGTAGTAGACCGACAAGCCTAAAAATGTAGGTTGGGTTGTAGCTTGCTTCCGCGTAGCGGTACGGAGTGAAACCCAACAAAACAAAACCTTACTAATGTTAGGTTTATTCTATTAGATTAAACAATCCAGTAGTATCAAAAAAGTATAGAAACCGAGTTTGTATAAAATGAAAATTCTACCTCGCATCTTTAGTCTAACTTTACTCTCCCTCGCTTTAACAAATTGTTCTGTTTCACCCGAAAAAATCAAATCTAGTATTGTCATTATTAGCAATAAATCTGGCCATGGAACTGGTTTTTTTGTACCTGGAAAACCAGGAGTCTGTAGTGTACTAACCGCAGCTCATGTTTTGAAAGGAAAATGACAAAATTTCGTCGAAACTGCTAAAGATAGGAAAAGCTGGCGGATAGCTAATATAGAAAGACTTCCTTTTCTTATAGTATAGATTTAGCTTTAGTTACTTTTCAGCCAGAAGGAAAAAAATGTAATTATCCACCTTTAAAAATAGGTAACTCCGAAAGTTTGAAAATACTTAGTCCGATTTATATTTCTGGTTTTCCTGGACGGGGTTTGGGCAGTGGGAAGTTGGTATACCAGACTGTTAAAGGTGAAGTTTCTGGTTTCGATACTTTAGCGGAAGGTTATGGGGTTTCCTAATTATCGTATGCCATCAAAATTGTTCCTACTTGTCCTTTATAAAAAATAATAGACATCTTCAGAAAAGAGGAAATAGAGAGAAGTAATTGATAACTTAATAGATAATAATTGATATTATTTTTGATTGCTGAAAAGGTCTAATCTAAAGGAGTATGCCAACCAAAAGCTACCCAATGTTTTCTAGCAGCAACTAGAACGGATTATTAGTTCTTAAAGCTGTAACTGTAGCTCGACCAACAGCGGTTATACCTTCAATTTTTGTCCCGTCAGAACTCCATTGAAAATGATGCGACCATTCCTGTTGACGTGGATTCAATAAAGATACTTTTTCTCCAGTTAAAGGATCGATAACTTCAATCATATTAACTTTAAATTCATTGCAGTTTTGACAAGCCAAACAAACATTTTCAAAGCTAGTTTCTCCACCTTTTGAAAGAGGATAAATGTGGTCGTATGTCATGGGAATACCACTATTTATTTAACTGGTTAAACAATAACAACAAGAGTGGCGATCGCTTTCTGCTATCTGAAGTCGTAGAGTTTGGGAAATGTAAGAAGACACAATTCTTGATTTTTCGTCGATTAATTAAGAGGATAAACTTTATATCCCCGCCATTGAAGTAAAGGTGCCGCCTGCGCTTTTTTCAACATAAATAAATCAGCTTCCCGTCGCATTTTGCTTAACTTTAATTTTTCCCATTCTGTTAATTATCGACTAGAATTAGCCTCAAGTAAACTATTATATTGTTTCATCTCTGCCTCTGTTTTTTGACTGTGGCTAATACGCCACAAACTATCATCATCTAGTCTATCTAATCCAGCAATATCTACTCTAAACTCCTCTGGAATATCCTCATAACTAGGAGGTATTCCTACTTTTAGAGTATGAATTACTATATCTTCAACAGAACATTGCATTCCTCTGGCAGTGTTAGCTAAACGTTAATAAATTGTTTCTGGAATTTCTAAAGTAACTGTTTGTTTTTGCATATTTATTATTTGAATAGGGTTAAGTAAGGAGTCGTAGGGGCGAATAGCTATTCGCCCATACAAGAGTCAGAATTAGATAATACTCTACAGACTAATTTAACTGTCTCGCTTGTGACAAAGCAACCTTTAAACCTTGGTCCTATAGAGTTGATTTAAGATTAAGATAAACAGCATAACAGTAAGCATTAATAGCGTAGTTTGTCTTTCCCAACTTTAATAGAACTTCTCCTAAATTATAGTGATACAAGGATGTGCGAGGAGACAACATAATTGCCTGTCGATAGGAGTTAGCTACATATTCTGATTGAAAATTTCTGTTAATCTTCCAATATTTCATCAACAGTAAAAGTTACATCAGGCAAAGCTTGAATAGTCACAGTTTCACCACATTGAAAAGTCTGCATAATTTCATAACCATTCGCAGTAGGTTGTCGGTAAACTTCCAGACATTCTTCAGTCAAATTTACCAACCAAACTTCAACAATATTATTCTCAGCATATAAGGGAACTTTTACTTCTCGGTCATATTTAATTGTTGTATCTGAAACTTCTATGAGGAGAAATACATTTTCTGGTTGAGGATGTTGAGTCTGACGAACACCTTGCCGTCGTTGCAGCAAACTTATATCTGGTTGTGGTTCAGAATTATTATTCAATCTTACAGGATCTTGAATTCCCACAGTAACAGTCTTTCCTAAACCCAAAATGAAAAGTTCGGCAAGACGTTTCACACAATCTGCGTGACGAACACCAATAGGGGACATTTTGATAATTTCTCCTCGGATTAGTTCTACTCGTTTATTTTCAGTTAAAATTCCTGCTTCCAGCATTTTATAATACTGGTCTACAGTAAATAGTTGTCGTAATAATTCTACAGCCATTATTAACTCCTTGAGAATAATTGTATTAAGCGTTCACCTATTTTTTAGTTTTAGATAAAAGTTTTTTTTACTAATACTTTTTAATAGAATAAATTCAGATATTATTGAGTAATTAATGTTGAAAATTTCTATCAATTTCCCAATATTTCATCAACAGTAAAAGTGACATTAGGCAAAGCTTGAATTGTCACAGTTTCACCACTTTGAAAAGTCTGCACAATTTCATAACCATCAGTTACGCTAGCGCTAACGCACCCTACCAATAGCGTTCATGCGTAAGTCCTAAGTTAGTGTTTATTCGGCCATGATATTATACCCCACTCAATACTAACGCCGCATTTTGCCCACCAAACCCAAAACTCAAACATAAAACATTTTCTACCTGAGACTTACGAGCATACCTAACCAAGTCTAAATCAAATTCTGCCTCATTTAATCCCACACAGGGAGGTAAAATCTGATGTTCGATCGCCATCAAACAAAATGCTGCTCCCAATACTCCAGATGCTCCCAACGTATGACCTGTCGCTCCCTTTGTCGAACTAACTGCCACTCCCTGGGGAAAAATTTGCTCAATTAAATTAGCTTCGTGGCGATCGTTTAATTGAGTTGCCGTCCCGTGAGCATGAACATAGTCAATATCTTCCGCAGATAAACCGCTTCTTTCCAAACATTGAGCGATCGCTAACATTGCACTTTTTCCACTTAAATCCGGTGCGTTACCATGACTTGCATCATTTGTCAAACCAAAACCCCGAATTTGACCATAAATTTTAGCTGATCTTTGCCGTGCAAATTCAGCAGACTCTAATACCAAAACAGCCGCTCCTTCCCCCAAAACCAACCCCTCCCGACAGCGGTCAAAAGGATAAGCACCTGTTTGAGCCAAAGCTCCCATTTTCCGAAATCCTGCTATGGTCAGAGGTGTAATGGGAGATTCCACAGCACCCGCGATCGCCTGTTGACATTGACCCGTTTCTATTAACTCCACAGCACGAGCGATCGCCCATATCCCCGTCGCACAAGCAGCCATCGGAGCCAACACAGTCCCTTTTGCACCTATCTGACTCGCAGTGAGAATAGCAGGTTGATGGGGCAAAAGATCGATAAATGAAGTGCCATCTTTTTCCAGATCATTTTGCTGACTATCTCCAATAAGCTGCTTTTTTGCCAACTTTTCTAGCATTCCTTGATAGCCACGACTAGAACCTATGACTACACCACATTCAGGTAGGGGCAGTGTTAAACCTGAAGATTTGATAGCAGTTTCTACAACTTCCTTAGTTAACTGAGTTAAATTAACAGGTTGAAAATTTATTAAACCCAAAGGTAGGGGAGGTAATTCTGCAAAAGGTTGATATAACTCAATAGCAGACTTACCCTCCAACAGTTTTTTCCAACTTCTATCGAGGTTCCCCAAGGCAGAAGTGAGACTGATACCCGTAACTACAACTTCCACAATTAAGTTATCAAAATCATAAGGGTCTAAAACCCCGCCGGGAAATGGCGAAATATTTTTGGAGAGAAGCTCAAATCCCCTACTTCCCCTCCTGGGAGGGGGAGGGGCGAGGGGTGGGTTAACTTCTGACTTCTGACTTCTGACTTCTGACTTCGTTAAGATTCGCTGCTATTTGGTATAGTTAAATTTTCCAGACCTTCAACAACTTTAGCTGACTCAATGCGATCGCCTGCTTCAATATTATCGACAACTTCTTTCATCCCTTGTGTGACATAACCAAATACCGCATAGTTACCATTCAAGAATGGCAGGTCGGTTAAAGTAAAATAAAATTGGGATGAAGCAGAGTCAGGAAATTGAGAGCGAGCCATTGCTACTGCACCTCTTGTATGAGGCAAAACAGGTGGCTGTCCAATACCAGCTTCTTCTAAAGTGTTACTGTAAACTGGTTCAGAAGCATCTTGAGGTTTAATTTCCAGAGGAATGTAACGTTCGCTAGAGGTTGTGGGGTCTATAAAACCTCCTGTACCTAAATTATTTAAGGGGATATTGAGGTTTTTACTTTGAGGGTCGCCACCCTGAACCACAAAAGGTTGAGGTTCGCGCACCACTCGGTGAAATGCTAGCCCATCATAAACTCCTTTTTGAACTAAATCAATAAAGTTACCTGCTGTGATTGGAGCATTTGTACCATCGACTTCTATGGTAATAGGAGAGGAATTCACAGTCATCACCACTGTTGCTTTACCGTTGAGCTTAGGTAAACTGCTGTACTTAGCATCTAATGTTGTTTGACTTGATAGGGTCGAAACTTCCGTATTAGGAACAGAGGTGGCAGTACATCCTGTCACCAACAAAGTTACTACTATGATTAATGACAATAACCACTGGCTGATTTTTCTTTGCATTTTCACTCACAATTCAATGTTGATTTTTTGAGACTCTCATCGTTATAGCGCTGCGCGCAGGCAACAGGCAACAGGCAATAGAGGGAATAAAAAGTTGATAAGATAAGACTTTTAGCTATTGGACAATTCCTGCAATTTGTACATAAGCCAGCGCACATTGCTATAAATTAAAAACTATAATGGGAGATTCTTGTTTGACTGACACAACGCTACACATTTCATGCGGATATTTTTAAATGTTCAAACTCAGTAGACATCTGTTCAACAATTAATAACTAGGGCTTACTGATTAAATATCAAAGCATTAACTGATATTGCTTTTAGGCTTTTTATGCCTTTAAAAAGTATGAGCTTTTCGGTAGCTTAGGTGAAAAAAGTGAGGATTTTCACCGAAGCAAAAGCCGAAAAATCACTCTGATAATTCTTACTTCTACCTCCTCGCTCCCAAGCCATTTCTCCTGTCTCCTGTCTCCTGTCTCCTGTCTCCTACCCTAGCAAAAAGACTTTATTCAGCAAACCCTAATTAATAATTAATCATTAATAATTACCTCTCCTTGAAAAGAAGAGGATTGACTCAAAGGAAATTTTTTTCTTGTTTCTCCTTGAAAGGAGAGGTTTTAAACCTTAATTAATTCTTCCGTAAAAAAGATATAGACTTTTTATACAAGTAGGGAATAGGGAATAAAGAACAGTGAACAGGGAAGATGTTTTTAGAAAAAAAACAATGATTTTTTGAGTTATTACACTCTAGTTTATAGCAAATAAAGGGCAAGTTTATTTACACGCCTATGTCTAGTCAAAGATTACTTCTAAACTTCTAATACCAATTCACTTTAGGGATGTCATTTCAGTTATCAGTTATCAGTACCTCTAGCTGTTTGCGCAGCATGACCTAGGAAAGCATTGGGATTAACATAAGGAATATTCTCTTTTTTTATCCTCTTAAAAGGGGGAGTCTATTGACCAAAATTTTTCGGTCAAAAATAGTTTCCAACTTTAAAAATGTCAAATAATTGCCCGAAACTATCGTCTTATCAAAGTTCTTAGTCGATAAAATCTAACTTCTGACTTCTGACTTCTGACTTCTACTACAGCCCTTCCAAAGGGACTTGAAGAAACTTAGCCAGTTGAGCCGCTTCATTTTCTAATTCTGACAAGGCCAATGGTTGACCTACACGGGTAAGAGGAATTTGCCGACTGTCTTTGAGACGAAGATATATAGCTCTACGGGGATTGAGACCTTCTTTAATATCTACTTTAATAGATTGCACATTTTCAATAGGACAAGTAAATTCTACTTTACGATTCTTACCGGGAAATCCCCAGCGAAAAATCATCACCTGGCCTTTTTCTTGGTTATACTCATTATAGCCACCACCAATGTCCCAAATAATAGTTAACCACAAAAAAAGTCCATAGACGGAACCAAGCACACCATAAAATCCCATAGCTATTCCCTGGGGTAAGAAATTAAGTTGGCTAGGGTCAGCAACAAATAATAGATTAACTTTGAGATAACTAGATATCCCTGACAAGAGGAAACCAATACCTCCCATACTAACAATTACAGCCCAGAAGTAATTACTGAGACGACGAGACCCTATAATTTCTTTACGCAGTAAGCGATCGCCTATCAAAGTTTGAGTAGTCATAAATCCTCATCCTATTACATAATTTTCCATTTTATAGCAAGGAACGAGTTGGTATTTGACTTATAGTTAATGATGAACTGTAAAGCTTTTCCCACTGTTCCCTGTTCAGGTGTTCCCTGTTCCCTGCTATAAAATTTTTTAGAGCCAAAATATATTATTATCTAAAATATAAAGAAAAGCTTAAATTTATTTAAGCTACTGAAAAAGATAATTGCAAAATTTATTAAATATATATATACTTATGTTAACTTGCTTAAAGAAGCAAACTTTTTAATAAAAACAGCGGGAAGTCCCGCACTCTCCCGAAGGGGATAGGTATTATCCAAGTTCTCACATAAGTTCAAACTGTGGACATCAACAGAAAATGCCATTGCACTTGAGGACTTATGAGTGTAGTGAATGTGGTTTTGAGGCTGATAGAGATTTTAATGCTGCTGTCAACCTGAAAAACTATGTGTATAAGTAGCTTGAGTTCCAAGCGAATTTAAGCCTGTGGAGAGAATAAGTTACAGACTGCGGTCAGTGGTTCTCACAGAAGCAGGAAGCTAGCTCCAAAACCTATGCGAACGTGTATGGGTCGTTTGGGTAAGTTTAGTAGAACGGAACATAGAAAAAACAGGGGTAGGGCATCACCTCTGTATAAACAGCGACTCCTTTGCGAGTTGAAGAATCCTGCGGTGTCGCGTAAGCGCAACGTCGGGAGTATGTAGATAAAAGCAAGAGGATATAAAAGTAGTTATGACTGTAGCAGTCGGACGGCCGCAGAGTCAAAGAGGACCATTTGATGTCCTGGATGACTGGCTGAAACGCGATCGCTTCGTATTTGTAGGCTGGTCTGGTGTACTATTGTTCCCATGTGCCTTCCTGGCCATTGGAGCATGGTTAACTGGAACCACCTTTGTCACATCCTGGTATACCCACGGGTTAGCCAGTTCTTATCTAGAAGGCTGTAACTTCCTGACCGTAGCTGTCAGCAGCCCAGCCAACAGCAT
>JAAHGF010000002.1 GCA_010672585.1 Okeania sp. SIO1I7
ATAAAATAAAAGCTGTTGAGGCAAGAGTTCTTTTTCCCATTCCTTCACAGCCTTTTCTCCAGCTTCAATAGCCTTTTCTATATCTGTTTTATTCAAAGTTTTAGTTAGGCGATCGCCCGCTTTTTTCCAGGCATTATTCCACAAAGAGTCGGCAATTTTTGATAATCCCCAACCTGCTAAACCTACTAAACCAGCTTCCATAAATTACCTCTATATAAAAATGAGAGACTACTAATTCAGTTATAGCAATGAGCGCTCAGGTATTTACAATGTCCAGCTCAAAGTGCAGTAAGTGAAAAGATGTACAAAAAATAATGTGTAAATATGCCAGCGCACATTGCTATATAGCAATATCCGCTGGCTTATGTACAAATTGCAGGAACTGTCCAATAGCTAAAAAGATTAATAGTCCATTACGGTTAGTTATGTGGTATAATTGACAAAATATGCACCCAATTTTTGAGCTATTCAGAATATAATTTTCGCAATTCATCCATTGAAGAAATCTGGGGAATTTGAGAAGCGATCGCTGACGCAAAGCTCCGCTAACGCCTCTAACAATTTCAGATCGTCTATTTGGGAAATCTCAGATAATATCCCCACATATTCATCACGAAACTTGAGTTTCAATCCCATTTCAATTGCTAATAATAACGCCTGTTTAATTTGAACATCTTTTTGAGATATTTCAACATCCTTTTGGGATATCTCAGCATCCTTTTGGGATATTTGCAGATTTTTTTCTGCTGCTAATTCATCTCCTGTTTTAATTACATTTCCCGACTCATTACACCAAAGTAACCAAGTACCATTCAGATTTTCAAACACACCATTCCAAAGAGTTAATCCTAAATTTACATCAGCAAACCAAGCATTTTTCGGAATATAAGAACTACCATAAAGTTGAAATACTTGCAGTACAGTTTCACTTAGTTTTTGCAATGGATCGTAGACAACATAATAAGGAATTCGTAATTGTGCATAGCTTGTCAATTTACTTCCTAATTCATTGCCTGGAGTGGGAGAAACAATTTCAATTACTATATCCGGAGATTTGCCAAATTCCCAGAATAAATAAGAACGAACATTACGTTTCCACCATTGTTCGCCACCAGGAATATTCAAACTTAAAAACACATCAGGTACAATTCCTGAATCTCCGACATAAGAAAATAAAACCACATTAGCAGCAACGATAAAAGGAGCATTTATAGGTATTTCTGCACCGCTATAAAATATAGTTGTGAGGAGACACTGTTGTTTTTCATTAATAAAGCTATCTAAGGGAGTATCATCCTCAAGAATCATATTAGTAGTGTCTGGATATTCATGGGGCAGAAGAGTCAATTTTTCTGACATAGTTCCTCCAGATTGATTTGGTAATTATAGCGCTACGCACAATTCAAAAGTCAGAAGTCAAAAGTAATATCTGACTGAGTTTGAGAATTTATAAATGTCCTAACTTAAATCCGTAGTGGTATATTTAATATATGAAATTTCAGTGGTACTCAGCAGTATATCAAAACGCGCAATTCAAAAGTCAAAAGTCAAAAGTCAAAAGTAATATCTGACTGAGTTTGAGAATTATAAATTCTTAATTCTTAATTCTTAATTCTTAATTCTTAATTCTTGAACAATTTTCTACTTCTAAATTTCCTATTTCTTTAAGCATAATGAAACGCATTATCCCAGATATAATCTATTAATTGTTTCGCATCATCTAAGGGTAATACTCGACAACAACCATTGTCATCATAGGTTAATAATGGTATCTCTGAAATCTCATCCTCATCTTCACCATATCTGACAATTTTGCCCTGAATTTTTGCGAGATTATTCAATGGTCCTTTGATATCAAAGTCAATTTTTGTATCAAATTTTTGCTCCATCCAGGCTTCAATTTTGTTATCTAATTGTTCTGGAGTTAGATATGTATTGCTTGTCAATAAGTGATAGTAAACTAAAATAATTTCCTTACATTCTTCTTCTTCTGCATCATCAATTAAAGTTTGAAATACACCTGCATTATTAGCAATATTCTTGAAAAATAAAGTGTCTGTTACCTGTTTTTGAAACTTAATCTGTTTAGTTTTATATTTACTATACTGCTTGAAACAAAATCCTCCTAAAGTTATTAATAGAGATGATGAAGCCAATAAAACTCCTGTTATATTCCTCACATCTTCCGGATTAGCTCTCAAGTTCAATTTTTCTACATAAGACGGACCGAGAACTAGAAAAACAATTACACCGATAATTAGTAAAAGTTGCGGTACAATTCTCAGGACAATCGGTACTGCTGCACCAATACCAGGTACTACTAGCATTAGACGGTCTTTCAAAGTCATACTAACTTTAACATTGGGAAATAGAAATTCTATATCATTTTTAGGAATATTTTTATAGAGAGAAATATAGATTTTTTTAGGACTTAGATGAGATTCTTCCCCATCGTTTTCTGAACCATCAGTATCCTTTGTATTTTGGCACTTAATTAATAAAGCAACCCTTTCAAAAATATCAATTTTTTTTTCAATTTTGCGGAAAAAAAATTTCTTAACTTTTATTGTCTTATATATATCTCCTCGACAGTAACATATCATCTCTTCAAAATCATCAAAATTGATATCTGTCTTCAGTTCAATTAACGAAGTTTCCTGAAAAGCACGTTCTAAACTAGGCCGAGATATGGGAAAAAAATTTCCTTGTTCTAGAATTTTCTCAAAACTCTGAACAACTTGAGTTTTCATCATTGCTAGTTGTGATGCAGAGTGAGAGGCAATATATTTAGTATTAGCATCTGGATTAAATGGAGCATAATTTTCCTTTAATATCTCCAGTGTTTTATGTAATTTAAAATGATAATAAGCCAGCAGAATAGAACAAAAATTTCTAAACTTTTGTAAAGAGCTTTCTGGTAACTTACCATCTTGAATACAAAGTTCTATAACATCTTTTCTAGAATAAGGAATAAATGCTTCCCTGTCTTGATAAACTGCCATAGTTGTATACCTCTATTATATTCGGATATATTTTACCACTTTTTTAGACCCATAAAAACACGATAATGCTTGACAAAATTATCATAGTATGTATAAATACAAGAAGCGATCGCTTTAATAATCAAGGTAGCTAAAAGATAAAATACAAATATATAAAATAATCATCATTTAATAAAATGAATCCAGAAGCAACTTTAAATCAACTTAAAGAAGCTAGTCCGGAAGGAAAACTTCCCTCTAGTTATGGAGTTTATTTCAAAAATACATTGGTAGCTTTATGCCATGCTTTAGAAGACCACATATTACAAACCAACACTAAAAATGCAGAAGAAAAACCATTAGTTTTGGTAACATTTCAAAAAGGGAAATGGTATTTACAAGAAGCAGATCGTTATCAAGAAATAGCACAATCTAGCCGTCACATTGTTATTAGTGCAGTACTAGATAGTGGGTTATCCAAACATCCTACAAGTCAGCTAGAAAATGTTTCTTTAATTAATTTAAAAACCACGGATAGTTTAGTTAATGAATGGAATCTAATTATCCTAGCTCCAAGTTACAGAGCTATGGTACTTTGCCATGAACTATCAGAAGATGAATATGTACTCAATGGTCAACCCACTGTAGATGTAGAAAGAAAATTTTACGGTTTATGGACTTTTGATAAAACTTTAGTAGCTAAAGCCGCAGAAATTCTCATAGAAAGATGTCGCCCCTACGATCCTGCCTTAGCAGACACCATTCAAAAACAACATCAAGAAATTCTAACTATCAAAGATGTACCACCTACAGATATGACTAACGTGGTATCTCGAATAGTTTCTTATCTGCAAACTTCCCAACAGCAGATGATTGCGATGAATCGTCAAACCCGGGAGCTTTGGGAGTTAGAAGGTCAAGCATTACGAGTTAGTCGCAACCTAAATGCTAATAAATTGCAAGCCTTTTTACGAATGGCGCAGAAAGTAGATGAACGCGATCGGACTAACCCTATTGCTTCTTTGCAAGTAGCAGCTTTATCTGAAACTCTTGGTCAAATGTTAGATTTACCTACTTTGCAGTTGCGACGTTTGCGGTTAGCAGGATTATTGTTTCGAGTGGGGTTAGCATCAGCACCAAAGGAAGTATTTACTCAAACACCAGATGAATTAGATGATGCAACTTTAACTTTTTGGCAGGAAAGGAGCGTACTTGGTGGTCAATTATTAACAGCGATGCCAGAGTTAGCACCTATAACTAAAATTGTGACTCATCATTTAGAACATTGGGATGGTAGTGGTAAACCAGACGGTCTCAGAGAAGACGAAATACCCGTAGAATCTCGAATTCTAGGGTTAATTTCTTACTTCCAAGAGTTAATACAACCACGAGGTAAAAGAATAGCTCTTAGTTTGGGAGAAGCTTTAGAAAAATGTATCAATCACAGTGGTACATATTTTGACCCTATTCTAGTAGAATCTCTCAGCAATGTCATTCGATTAACTGAAATGGGTCTAATGCAATTACCTCAAAGACCAAGTCAACTTCCCAACGTTTGGTTAGAGGAAGTAGTTACATCAAAGACATCAGTACATTAAAAGAGGGAGTTCAACAATTAATAATTAATAATTAATAATTAATAATTAGACATCTCCAGAAAAGAGGCAGTAGGGAGTAGGGAGTAGGGAACCCACCCCTAATATCATGTCCGGTTGAATACTTATACTTTGGAGAAGGTAAGGCAGAAGGCAGGAGGCAGGAGGCAGAAGGAAAGAAAAGGTTAGAAGGGAAAAGGTTTTTTGATCACGCTATTATCCGGACATGATATAACCCCTCCGGTGGAGGGGAAAAATTGATAATTTCTTTGGGATAATTGATTTTATTTTTTATTATTGGAGATGTCTATTAATAATTTATACTCTGAAGTTAGCAGGTAGTAGGTTGTAGATAAGAAAAGTGTACCGCCTCACCTCATACATAATTTAATACTATTCGAGGCAATTGGGTTGAAAATTCAACCATCAGGATCTTGAAGAATATTATAGCTCGTAGGTTATTCACCTAAAACCTAAAACCTAAGACCTCAAACTAAGACCTAAAACCTAAGACCTAAAACCTAAGACCTAAAACCTAAGACCTATATTATGAATCAATCAACATCTCTAGATATTGCAGCCATTCGAGTAGGCAAAATCAAACATTTAGCAAATGCTCATCTCCCTGGTGTAGATTTAGCAGGAACCCAGCTTTCAGAAGCAGACTTCTACCAAGCTAACTTGATTGGAGTTAATTTTGCTGGAGCTAATCTACAGAAAGCACAATTGAGAGCTAACCTGCGTGGGGCAGACTTCACTGGTGCAGATTTGAGAGAGGCAGACTTTCGTAATGCTGACCTACGGGGTACTATTTTTATGGATGCCCAAGTTAGAGGAGCTAGCTTTGCAGGTGCTTTCTTAAATGGAGCTGTATTGAATAGTTTAGAATTAAGTGGGGCTGATTTTCGTGGGGCCGACCTACGAGGTGTGAACTTCACTAGAACTATTCTATTTCAAGCAGAATTTAGTAGTGCTAATTTATCTGGTGCAGATTTATCCCAAGCAGATTTAGAAGAAGCTAATTTTACTGGGGCCATACTCCGGGGCACAAATTTACAACGGGCTAATTTGCTCTGTGCTATAGTCGATCGGGCTGACTTCAATGGTGCTCTACTCACAGATGCTTGTCTGCAAGGTACACCCCTTGATTCAGTCAATTGCTAAAAGTTTGATTTGCGTAGTGGAATTACACATCTAAAATGTGACAATAGTAGGAGCGGGTTCGGCGTTAAATTAATTGCTCAACATTAAATTGAGATGAACTCGCCCCATTCCCCTGTCTCAGTCCATATGTTTGCTTCTCCCCCACTCCCCCACTCCCCTATTTCCCTTCCACGGTCGGGGGAGGGGCTAGGGGTGGGTCCCCTGCTCAACAAAGTGTAGAAAAGTTTTTGATAAATTGTATTATATCATGTCCGGATAATTAGTGATAAAAAAACTTTCTCCTTTTCCTCCTGTTTTTTCTTTCTTCTTCTTTCTTTCCTCCTGACTCCTGACTTCCCCTCCCAGGAGGGGAGGGGGAGGGGCGAAGGGTGGGTTGACTCCTGACTCCTCCGTCATTTATTTATAAGTATTCAACCGGACATGATATTACTTCTACCTCCTCGCTCACTCCCCGTTTCTCCTGTCTCCTGTCTTCCCTCCTGGGAGGGGGAGGGGCTAGGGGTGGGTTGTCTCCTGTCTCCTACCCCTACTAAAAGACTAGTGAAGCGCAAACCCTAAGTAGATGGAAAGTAATGCTTATTAAGTACATAAGTACAAGTAAACTTTACAATTCTTTATCAAACTGTTAGGATATCAATGAAGGCAAACATTGAAAAATTATGGTGACTGCGTTGTTTACCAATGTACCAATGCAAAATCAAAGTGGCGATCGCCTAGTGAGCAAGGCAGCAGGAGCAGCAATAGCAGCTCTGTTTAAAAGCTCTGATAAAGTCGAAGCCAATGTCCGCGCTGAACCAGTGGCCAAACTTTTACAGGGTAGTCTGGATGGGTTTGATTTTATTGGCAAAGGAATGCGGATGTACAATGGCCTTCGGATTGAAGTTATGGAGCTTTACCTGCAAGCTGTCTCAATAGACTTTAGTGCTATTTTTACTGGTAAAGTCAAATTAAGGCAGCCGATCCAGGCCACTTTGAGGACTGTATTAACTGAGTCTGACTTGACCACTTCTTTCAATACACCATTTGTGGTAGAGAAACTGCAAAGGCTCAAATATCAGGGACAATCCCTACATTTCCAAAATACTCAAATGACTATCACTGAAGATCGAGCCCTCAGACTTAAAACTCAAATCGGGGTAGGAAATCCAAATCAACCTATAGATGTTGATTTCACTGCTAACGTTGAAGTGGAAGATAGACGTAAAATCAAATTTGTTAATGTTAAATATAATGGTAATCAAGAGTCAGTAGATTTAGGTAAATCTTTAATAGATCATGTTAATAATTTACTGGATTTAGATAAATTTGCTTTAGAAAATACTCAACTGCGAGTAGACCGATTACGGGTCGGAAGAGATGACATTACATTCTATGGTATAGCTAAGATTGAACAGTTTCCTAGTGGGATGAAGAATAAATAGCTGTTAATCTTTAAAATCTATTTAATGCAAGAGCAAAATTGATGGAGTGAGGTTGAAAATAAAGCAGGAATTGACTACAAAGTATACAATTTCCTTGACAATTTGGCTTCTTTATCAAACAAGTTCAGAAATGAAATAATACTTCAGGTTAGATAGAAGCTACTCTAAAACATAATCTCTTCCCAGTTAGAGTAGCTTCTAATCTTAAGTTATGTTGTTATGCTTTTAACTATCTTTATCCTCATTAACTTTAGGAACATAGTCAGGACGTTGTGCATCCTCCCAACCAGGAGGACGCTTAGAATTATACCAAGCAATTGAACCGATAGTAACAGCAGCAACAAAGCCTACTACAACGACTGCAATTGGAATCCATATATTACCCTGCACCATATTAAATCTCCAAGTTATTTCTATAATTAGAAATATTATCTCACAGCCTGGACTGAGTTTAAATCAAATCAAGCATTATTGCTAGACGGGGTAAATATTCAAGATTATTTGGTTGATATAAGAAACAATCTAGAAGCTGAATTGGAGAGATTTTTTTGTGGATGCGATCACAGACGGTAGCATCAGCCATATTGCTACTTTAACCATACTTATTTAACCACCAGCAACAGCAGGAACAATGCTCACTTCATCTCCATCTTGTAGAGATGTTTTTGTTCCCTCTAAAAACCGGATATCTTCACTGTTGACATAAAAATTTAAAAATCTTCGGGGTTCCCCTTGGTCATCACAGAGACTTTTTTTGATTCCGGGATAGTCTGTTTCTAGAGAATCTATTAGTTCGGAAATATTGCCACCGCCACATTCAATTTCAATTTTTGCTTTATCTTTTGCTTTATTTTCAGTAAATTTTTGCAGTGGGGTAGGAATTAAAACTGTAACTGCCATAATTAATTAATCTAGGTTCTATAGCTAATACTTTAATTTGCAAATTTTCATTGTAATGGTGTGCCCAGAAAAACTGTAACTTTTTTAAGAAAAAAATTATTTTTCCTAACCCACTATTAATGATTGGAAGATACAGCAGATTCCATCTTGCTTAGTTACATTAATCGTGGGCAAGATGCCAGCACTGGGAACATTTAATTGTTAGTATCTGTACTTCATACACGACCGAATCTGCTGTATATAGGAGTTTGTTCAACAAACCTCTAACCTAAAAAAAATAGGTGGTGGTGCATTGTCATGGTCGTGCATTGCATTATTTTTGTTATGAGAACAGTGGAAGCATCTTGTTCCCGTGCCTAGCATCCCTTGTTCCTTGTATAGAACCGTTCTACTAAACTTACCAAAATTTACCCAATAGGGTTTTGGAGCTAGCTTCCTGCTTCTGTGAGAACCACTGACCGTAGTCTGTAACTTATTCTCTCCACAGGCTTAAACTCGCTCTTGACTCAAGCTACTTATACACATAGTTTTTCAAGTTGACAGCAGCATTAAAATCTCTGTCAGTTTCAAAACCCCTGAGTGGTATCTTTGTACGCTGTATTCGCTTTTGGTAGCAGTCCTCAGTCTGAGCAAGCCAGTGGAAATTCAGGAACGAGAATAGGGGAAAAAGCGGATGCGACCCCCCGCCGCCCGATAGTGCACCAAGCAAGTAGAAAAATACTCTCATCTCCCCATCTCCCCATCTCCCCATCCCCCCATCCCCCCATCTCCTCCTCTGTTTTTAAATAGATCCGTTTAGGGGTTCTATACCATGACTATGCAGGACTACCAAAGAATATTCTTTCTTTGAGGTGAAGTTGGTTAAACCAAAACTTGCTCCCAATCAAGACGCTCTAATGTTTGAGCACGTTCCCAAGCTCGCTCGAAACTGTCTAACTTTGCATCTATTGTTAGAGGTTCGCCGATATAACCTTGTACTGCTTCTTGTGTCTTTAAGCCGTTACCTGTAATATAAGCAACGGTAGTTTCTTCAGGATCGATTTTGCCTGCTTCTGCTAATTTTTTCAAGACTGCAATGGTTGTACCACCTGCTGTTTCGGTGAAGATGCCTTCTGTTTCTGCCAATAACTTCATGCCTTCAATAACTTCAGTATCGGTGACAGATTCGATATTACCGTTTGTTTTGCGAGCTACTTCTAATGCGTAGATACCATCTGCGGGGTTGCCAATCGCGATTGATTTGGCAATAGTATTAGGTTTAACTGGGGTGATAAAATCACGACCTTCTCTGAATGCTTGAGCTACTGGGGAACAACCTTCAGCTTGCGCTCCACTAAAACGAACTGCTTTATCTTCTACTAAGCCTACTTTGACAAATTCTTGGAACCCTTTATAAATTTTAGTGTAGAGGGAACCGGAGGCGATGGGAGCAACGATATGGTCTGGTAGTTGCCATCCTAGTTGTTCGGCGACTTCAAAGCCTAAAGTTTTTGAACCTTCTGAGTAGTAGGGACGGAGGTTAATATTGACAAATCCCCAACCGTAGGTATTGGCAACTTCGCAACAGAGGCGGTTTACTTGGTCGTAGTTACCTTTGACTGCCATAACTGTTGGATTGTAAATTAGGGTGCCGAGAATTTTGCCTGCTTCTAGGTCGGAGGGGATAAATACACAACACTCTAATCCTGCTTTGGCTGCGATCGCTGCGGTGGAGTTTGCTAGGTTGCCTGTACTGGCACAGGATACTGTGGAGAAGCCTAATTCTCTGGCCCGACTTAGGGCTACTGATACTACCCTATCTTTGAAGCTGAGGGTAGGCATATTTACTGCGTCATTTTTGATGTAGAGATTTTTTAGACCCAGGCGACGGGCTAAACGTTCTGATTTTAGTAGGGGGGTCATACCTGTTCCTACATCTATTACGTTATCTGTTGCTACTGGTAGGAATTGACGATAACGCCATATAGAGTTAGGACCTGCTTCGATTGTTGCCCGGCTCACTGTTTGACGGATTTTTTCATAGTCATACTTTACTTCTAGGGGGCCAAAGCATACATCTTCGCATATATGTTTGGCTTCTAGTGGGTATTCTTCACCACATTCTTTGCACTTGAGTGTTTCTATTGCTGTATTTTGACTGTGGATTTGACTATCGATATTTGTGGCCTGGGTCATATTCTTTACTCCCTACTTTTAACTAAGAACTATTAACTATTCTGCACTTTTTGAAATACTAGCATGGGTAAAAATTACCGTCAACTATACCCGATAAAAATAGTCGGGATTAATTTTATCCTATTTTTTTGATTATTAATTGCAACAGATAGACCTTCTGCTTTGGCAGGTAATTTTACTAATTTAGTAGTTGATTTTAATGTAGCTATTGGAGGAGTAATATAAGTAGCTTATTTATTATAATTAAACTGATAATTAATAATTTTTATAGCTATTTTGTTTTAATTTATTATAGTTTTGAATCCAATATTTACTAATATTTTATTTGTCAATATAGCAATTTCCATGCTGGCGAGTTAAAAATTAGTTTTTTTAGGGAAAAGGGAATATCAAACAAATAAAAATAGGTTTAACTCACGCTTACTGCAAAACGCTATATTACTAATTTTCAGAATAAAAACAAATTTATTCTGTCATATTTTTTCTATTTTTTTCTATTTAATTTAGTATTAAATGTGAATAATGTTATAGTAATGGAAGCAAAAGACACAGACAGATCGAGAGCTTAAAACTCAGACAAAGTAATACTTTTCCTTATTCCTTCTTTCTTTTTTATTTTTTCTTCTGCTATATTGGATTTATTTGAATAAATGTAGCATTTTATAGTGAAAAGCTTTCTAGAGGTAAGTGGTTTAATACCATATACCAAAGAAATTATATTTTCTAAAAAAAATATCTAAAATCTAAAATAATTGGCAGTCCTGCAACCGTAATGGTATTGATGAAATTTGGGACAAATTACCTATAGCGCTGTGCGCAGGCAACAGGCAACAGGGGAAATAAAAAACCGATGTTAACCCCTACTATCTATGGTGGTTATGCGTAAATCTTGTAAAAGAAAGAGAATGTATTTCGGTTTGTTTCCTACTCACAGTTTTTTCCACTCCAGGTTTGCCTATCTCCTGTACTCCCCTACTCCCCCACTCCCTTACCGAATAATTAAGGTTTAAAGCCTCTCCTTTCAAGGAGAAAAAAGAAAAATTTTTCCTTTGAGTCAATCCTCTCCTTGAAAAGAAGAGGTAATTATTAATTATTAATTATTAATTATTAATTATTAATTGTTGAATCCCCTACTCCTCCACTAACTGGAGGAATGAGGACTACTTCATCGCCGTCTTGAAGGATGGTTTCGGGTGGAGCAAAGTTGAAGTTAATGCCAAATTTGGTGACTTTTCGCCACTGCTCTAGTTCGGGGTGTTGGGTGACGATCTGTTCTAAAAGTTGGGAGGCGGTGGTTCCTGGGGAAAGGGTGAGTTGGAGTTCGGAGACTCCATAGGCTTCTTGGTAGACTGCGAATAGTTTGAGGGTGATGGTCATTTCAGTTATCAGTTATCAGTTATCAGTTATCAGTACTTCCTGTAATAGAGATGCTTGAAACCTAATTTTTTCGTCATATTATTGGCAAGAGGCGAGTCAGCTTCTACTTCTTTATTTTTTGCGTTGAATAAAAAATCATGCGTAGGGGCGAGCAGCCCCTTATACATTTTATAATCTTCAGAATATCAGAGTTTTTGTTTGAATGCAACTATTTCCCTGGCAATTTTTTCGAGAGCTTTTAAAGGGGAATCAGCTTCTTTATTTTTTGCGTTGAATAAAAAGTCATGCGTAGGGGCGAACAACCCCTTATACATTTTATAATCTTCAGAATATCAGAATTTTTGTTTGAATGCAACTTTTTCCCTGGCAATTTTTTCGAGAGCTTTTGAAGGGGAATCAGCTTCTTTATTTTTTGCGTTGAATAAAAAGTCATGCGTAGGGGCGAACAACCCCTTATACATTTTATAATCTTCAGAATATCAGAATTTTTGTTTGAATGCAACTTTTTCCCTGGCAATTTTTTCGAGAGCTTCTGAGGATGAGAATGATTGATAATTTAATTTATTATTTTAAATAAGGGCGTTGTTGAATAAATGTATGATTTCACAGGAGTCAGGAGTCAGTAAGACCTTAACACCTAAGACCTAACATAAAATTGTCGTCAAAGTTAACCATTTACAATCTAATTAAAATGCTCAAAATTCAAAACTTAGTTCTAACTAGCAGTTGTTTTTACCTCTTTTTTTCAAGCTATTGTTTAGCAAAAACTCCTGAATTTTCCGAATCTACTCTCAGAAAAAATGCTGTAAATATTATCTCTCAACGTCAAACAGATGCAGAACAAGAATTAGAACCTCCCAATCAATTTTCCCCTAATCCTTTAGAAAGCAGCGAACCAGACCCACTTTTGCCAGAACCTCCTACGACAGGAACTGTTACCGGGGACAAACGAGAAGAACTTTCTCAAGAACTCGACCGACTTAACGCTGAAGCAGCAGCATTATTTGCGGGGGGAGAAACAACTAAAGCTTTTGATACCTGGAATAGAGAACTTCGTTTGCGACGTTATCTTGGTCAAGCAGAAGAGTTAGCAGCTTTGGAACGAGTGGCAGAAATAGCATGGAATAATAGTCAAAAATTACAGGTGCAGTGGATAACAAAACGACTGGAAACCTTACAACCAGAAATTCAAGAACAAGAACCTGTGAATATAGAATTGTTGCAAGCATTAGGTTCTGCATTTAATACTGTTAGAGCAAAAGATCCAGCAGTTCAAGTTTATCAGCAAGTTATTGCTGAAGCTAGGGAGCTAGAGGATGTTGCGACTCTGAAACTAGCTTTGACAGCTATGGGGGAGATATATTTGAATTGGCTAGATTATGATAATGCAGCGATCGCCTATGAAGAATTATTGGAGGTTCAGCAGCAGAGTGAGTTAGAAACATCTACTAATGAAGAAACAATAGATCCTGCTTTAACTACTAATTTTGAAAAAGTAGATACTATCGAAAAGTTAGCTTTTATTTATAATCAAGCGGGAAAACCTCTACAAGCAATTACAGCTAAAGAAAGATTGGTGAATTTTTACGAAGGTCAACAAATTATCACAGAAGTTCCAGATATAAAAATATCTATTGCTGGAGATTATGAGGAGCTTGGAAAACTTAGTCTTGCCAGTCAATACTATCAAGAAGCTTATGATATTGCTCAATCAATTCAACGATTTATAAGTGCTAGTGATGCTTTAGAAAAGTTGGCAGCGCTCTATCTTTCTCAGGATGAAAAGGAGGCAGCAATTGAAATATATAAAGTGCAATTATTGATGGATCAACAGTTTGTTAATGTTTATGGGATGATGGAAACTTATGACCGTATGGGTCAAGTTTATGCACAATTACAAGCTTTTCCTTTGGCAATGTCATCTTTTCAAAGAGGTTTAGAATTATCGAGACAATTGGGGGGATATCGAGAAAGTTATTTTCTACAAAAGCTTGAAAAATTGAATAGAAATAAGAATAATTGAAGAACCACAAAGCCCCCGCGCATCCCCCATTTAACAAAAAGCGCAGCATCTTCTGGCCTCCCATCGTTCAAAAGCGAAGCATCCTCTGGCTTCCCCCTTTCTAAGGGGGACGGGAGGGGGATTTCCAAGGGGGACGGGAGGGGGATTAATAAAGGGGGACTTTTACCAACTAATGAATTCTTAATTCCCCCCAGAATTGGGGGGTTAGGGGGGCAAAATTCAGTATTAAACAACTTTTCAGATATCCTCTAAGTCCTCTTAGGTAAGCATAATGCTTACCATCTTAGAGATGACTCTCGACTCTTATTATTTAATTAATTAATTCAAAAATTCTGTACTTGTAGAATATGCAAAACATAGCTAAAGGAGTAAGTAGAAGTGTTAAAGATAAAGTGACTGTAGATAAGGTGATAAGCACTGCTCCTACTTCAATTATTTCCAAAATAATAGAAGCAGTTATTTGAGTTTTATTTTTTTTCCTATGCTTTCCATAACCTCTAGGTAAACGTTTCTGATAATTGGTATTCTTCATTTTTCTTCTTTCTTGAAATTACATCTCTACCATAAAAGGTAGATACTACCCCAAGGCAAGGGATGCAATTATTTACCTATAAATCTATTACAATAAAGTATTCAGCTTGAGGATAGCTTGGGAGTAACCCAAACCTTTTTTTCAATTACTTAAAATGATTAGGAATTTCAGTTTGGGTTAGCTTGTACCTACCCCAAACCACCCAAACTCATACCATTTCTCAAAAACTTTTCTATACTTTCTTAAGTAGGGGAGTAAGGGAGTGGGGGAGTGGGGGAGAGACAAACACCGGAATAATTAGCATGAACTGGCTAATAATTAGGAAATAAGTTATTAAACCTGTATTAATTACTTGATAACTGAAGTTTTAGCCAAGTATAGCACTACTTTTGGGAATTGGTATCATACCGTTTCGTTTCACGGAAGTTAAAAGTCAAAAGTCAAAAGTAGGATTTTATAGAGCTACAAAACTTTGGTTTTACAGTAATTTCAGGAAATTATTTCACTTTTAAAGTTTGAAACTATTTGTGACATCTTGAAAGTGAATTAGTATCAGGACTGTTTTATATCATGTCTCTTTAAATAACCACTTCGGAAAAATTTAGGCAGTAGGGAATAGGGAGTAGGGAACAAGAGGAAATTTGTTTGCTCCCCATAACAAAGGGAAAAAATATTCTCTCTCTAGAGTTGAACATTTTTACCCTAGGCAAATTTATGAGACTTGATATTATTATCTATCACGACCTGGGTCTGCAAAGTGTGGGGAGAAACTACAATTAGAAGAGTTGAATTAACTCTTTGGTGGTTATTGGTGGTTCGATATTCTCATACCTCCAATGCGTTTTACTACAATAAAATAGCTCTGACCCAAACTTCAAATAATTCTAATTAAATAAAATCTATGGCAAGAACAGGTAACTGGGGTGAGGAACCTCTCAAACGAGCAAAAAAATTAATCGAATTTCTCATAAATTACAGTCATAGTAATAATCAGCAAAAGGAATTATTTACTGAGTGGAAAGATAGATATAGAGATAGCGATCGCCCTAAACTTTTTATCAGAACAAATTTAAGAGAGCTTGCTGGTCTATTAAATCAAGAAAGACCATCTAAATATAAATCTGGTTCAAAAACTGATAAACGAAAGAATGAGATTCAGGATACTATAAACTACCTAAAAGAATTAGGAATTGTGACAGAAGATAGTACACCTAGTCAAAAAAGTAAAGGTACTAGAGCTTTGACATTCGCTCTTTGGAATTCTCATAAAATGTCAGAAAACCTAACAAATTTAGGGTTAGTTTGGGAAAATCAGAAAGACCAAAAGGAAAGCAAAACTGAAAAACATAATTCTAGTAATCAAAAACAACAAATTAATAGAGAATTAGACCCTATTCTGAAAGAAAATATTGACAGTTATATTTCTAAATTATTTAGAAAGGATCAATTTGCAGAATTAGATCAAGCAGGTGAACCAGAAACAGGTGATAAGCGTACTAATCTCCAAAAAGTATTTATCGATCTTTTTCTTGCACCGTGTAATGAAATAGCTACTGAAACTAGGGGAAAATTCACTGTTGAAGATGATTTATTTATAAACAGAAATTATATTCCGGCTATGGAATACTTCACACAAGAAGAAAAAAAGTACAATAAAGTTGTAATTATTGGGGGTCCAGGTCAAGGTAAATCTACTTTAGGGCAACAACTAGCTCAAGTACATAGAGCTAAACATAAAGGTAAAGAATATGAATTTACTGAAAATATAAAAATTAAACGTATTCCCTTTCGAGTAATCTTGAAGTATTTTGCTCAATGGTTATCAAATAAACCAGAATCTTCTAGTTTAGAAAATTACCTAGCTACAGAAATGGGTAAAATTATAGAAAGACCAGGAGAAATATTTGCTGCTACTATACAAGATATTTTTAAAAAGAAAGAATGCTTGTTAATTTTGGATGGATTAGATGAAATTTCCGATGGTCGTTTACAACAGCAAATGGTCGAAGAAATTTATACTTTTTTAGACTGGGCAGAAGATATAAAAGTTGATTTAAAAGTAGTAGTGACTTCTCGTCCTAATATGTATAAACAACAGTTCGATCCTCAAATATTTCGTCATTTGAGATTATTGGAGCTTATTCCATATCAGGTAACAGAATATGCTCTAAAATGGGTAAAAACTAGAGAAATTGATGATGGAGAACAAATAAGAATAATTGATATTCTCCAAGAATGTGGGCAAGATGAGAGAATTTCTAAATTGTTAACAACTCCCTTGCAAGTAACTATTATTTTACTGATTATTAAAAATGGTGGCAGACCTCCAGGGGAAAGAGAAACTTTATTTAATGAATATTGGAATACCATACTAAAGCGAGAAAAAAGTAAAGACAAAAACTTAATTAAGAGTGATGACCAAATTCTGCTTAATGTTCATTCTTACTTGGGTTATTTGTTACACAAATACGCTTCTCCTAATACTTCTGATACTTCTAATATTAATGCTCAGTCTCTTTTAACACAAGATGAATTTAGAGCAGCAATTAAGAAAGTATTACGAGAGAACGATGACTATTCATCCAAAAAAGATATTAATAATAAAATTGAGGAATTTGTGAAGGATGCTCAAGATAGATTAGTTTTGATTGTTGAACCACAACCAGGACTATTTGGCTTTGAAATTAGGTCTTTTCAAGAGTTTTTTGCTGCTGTCTATCTCTTTAGAAAAGGTAATAAGTTTGAAAATTTGAAGGAAAAAATTGCAGCAGTTGATTCTGAACATTGGCGATATGTTTGTTTATTTTTAGCAGGTAGAATTGTTAGAGAATTAGGAGATGATTCTGAGAAAATTTTGACACAAGTTTGTCGTCCGTTAGACAGACCTGTGGAAGATAAAAATCACAATCAAAATCATTTTTTAAGACCTGGTGCTTGGTTTGCTTTAGAGGTAGTAGCAGATGGTTCTTTAAGTAAATCCCAATATCGTAATTTCCAATATGATTTAATTGATTACGGTTTAGAAGTTTTAGATACAGGACTTACAAGGAGCCAAATTTATCAGTTAAGTTATTATACAAAACAGTTATCTCAATCAGATAAAAATGATCTTTTACGGAGAATTTTAGAAAGTAAATTTAACGGTAAAAATTTTCCAGAGAGTTGTTGGGAAAATGCTTTAGATATTTATGGTAAATATTTTCCACAAGAAGATTTTCTTAAAGAAAAAGTAGATGCACTTCTTGAGACTGAAGAAAAGAACCTAATTTTATCTGCTTTCAAGCTTGCTTTATCTTATATACCTGACTCCCTATGGATAGCAAAACGTTTAGAAAATTATTGGTTGTACTGGATAGAGAATGAAGATATAGTAATTAAATTTTTATCTAGAGATGATAAAAATGAACTATTAAGGTGTTGGTCGCTTGATAAAAGTCAATCTGAAAAACTTGCAGAGGTAATTATTGAAAATTGGCGAAATGATTCACATCGCTCAGAAAAACTAAGTTGGGAATTTACACAACCTCAAGTATTAGCAGATCAATTGATTTTATTGCCAGATTTTTTGCTAATAATAGCTAGCTATTGCCGAAATAAACCCTTTAAAGAAGAAATCAAAGGCAATGTTTTACATGGTGTTCAGATATTAATCAAACCAAGTAAAACTTCATATATTTCAGATATTCCTAGTGAAACAATAGATAGTGTTGCTCGACTACTACAAAATAATGATTTTATTTTACCAGTGAAACTAATACTTTGGATAGTTTTTTGGTTATTTAATCAGCTAGATAAACAAAATATAGAGTTATTTGGGAATTTTCTTAAAGATAATTCACCCTTACCAGACTATTTTGATAGATTATGGTCTATTTTAGGATTTCTAGAGTATTCTTGGTGTCTCTTAACCTTAGCTATTAAGGTAAATACTAATCAACAAGATAAATTTGCCAATTTTTTAGATTATTTGGATGGTTCTACTCAAATATCTATTGCTGAAGAAATAGATAAAGTAATTAAAGAATTTTTAGATAAAGATAATGATCAAGAAAAACAACGACTTATTATTGCCTTACTAACATCAGTAGGATTAGATGATTTTTTTCCTCAACTAACTTCTACTGCTAGAAAAATAGGAGTTAGATTATATGAATTAGTAGAAGCATATCTCGCATTTTACTCATTAAACCCAGACTTAGAATATCCTCCAGAGCAACTACAAAAAATGCTAACTATTGTTGAAAAAGCAATACAAAATAGAGAAAAGCCATATAAAAATTTATGGTTAATATTTATAGGTATTTGGTCATATTCTTCAGAAGTTATAGAGTATGCACGTCAAATTCTTGAATTATTTCTTGAAAAGTATTCTGAATCTTACCCTTTTCCTCCTGCTAGTTTAGGTATAACTTTATTCCTAAAGCTGCTTAAACATGATGCTAATATCTTAGATTTAGCACCTAATTTGTTTACTACATTACCACTATATAAGCTAATCGAAGTAGACAGATATAAACCACTATATAACCCAATCGAAATAGACATAGTAGCCATATATGAATCTTTTATTAAACCTGATGAAAAATATATTTCTAGATTTACACCATTGCTGACTCATAGCAATAAATCAGTTCGTGTTGGCAGCGCATTGATTTTCAAAGCAATCAGGGATTCATCTAATCGTTCAATAGAAACAAAAAGACAATTTTTCCCAGATATTCCTATAGATTTCAGTTTAGGAATAGAATTTATTCACAAAGAAAAAACGAAAGACCGTCTAATTGGTATAACACTTCTATCTTTTCCAGATTATCCTATCGAAGAGAAGCAATATCAACATTTGATTTTGAATAATTTACAACATCCAAAAACAGAAGCAGAGGAAAAAGCTTGGAATAAGTTTCTAAAGGAAATTCCAATGGATTCAGAAAAGCATTTTATGTGGCGTACATTACTAGAAGAAATTTTGAGGAAACCTGCTGTTTATAGTAGTTCGGTATTAAGAATAGCAATGGAACGATACCTTGAACTTCTTGGTAAGAGTTAAGTTTATGATGAATTCTAGAAAATCATACTTTCAGTCAATAAAAATTTCGTAGTCCTGTATAAACAAAATGAATTATATTTTCTAGATATTACTATCCTCACTAAATAATGTGTCTAAATTACGATAACCACTAACAATCCGAACAATAACAATACCTTCATCATAAGGATAATAAAAGATAATATAATCTCTGACTAAAAACCCTCTTCAACAATGAATAATGAATAATGAATAATGAATAATTACCTATCCTTGAAAAGAAGAGAATTGACTAATAATGAAAATTTTTTGATTATCCCCTTAAAAGGGGAGGCTTTAAACCACAATTTTTCGGTAAATTAGGTCTAATTTGTGCATAGGATTTCCCTATATTCGGAAAATTACCAAATAACTTACATTTTTGGCGAATCGCATCAAATAGATTACTAGCTGAACGAGGATTATTTTTAGCAAGATAATCACAAATTTTATTAATATCTTTAATTGCATCCTCAGAAAATTGATACCTTGCCATTAATCTAATCCATATTCATTCCTTAATCTAGCTTGTAACTGCTCAAAAACCAATTCACCATCAGTCACATTTCCTGCCAAAATTTGCTCAGTTGCACTATCAATTTTTTGACGTAATTCTTCTAATTGACTATCAACTTCATTATCCTCTTCAGCTAAAATAATAACTTCCACTTTTTGACCTGCTGCAAATGGTAAATCTGATAAAACTAACTGCTGAGGATTATCAATTACTACATATTTTTTATAAGCATTCATAAATTTTTATCCTAACGTTTACAAAATTATTGCTCAACTAATTTTGACTTTTGACTTTCTCAGGACTTACGCAGAGACTCTACATATAGAGAGGGCGTTAGCGGAGCTTGGCGTTAGCCAATGCCATTCGCCCCTACATACCTACATATGGTATTTTCAAGGTTGATTTGCGTAAGTCCCGTTTCTAATAATTTTTGACTTTTAATTTTTAACTTTCTAATAACTTCTAACTTTTGACTTTTGACTTTTAACTTTCTAATAACTTCTAACTTCTGACTTCTGACTTCTGACTTCCTACTCCAATTCCCGCCTTCCCTCCAACGCACGCGCCAAAGTCACCTGGTCAGCATATTCTAAATCTCCTCCCATAGGCAAACCAAAAGCAATGCGCGTCACTTTTGTAAAAGGTCTCAACAACTGACCGACATATAAAGTAGTAGTCTCTCCTTCCACACTCGGACTAATAGCAATAATCACTTCCTGAATATTTCCCTGACTAACTCGCCGCACCAAAGCTTGAATAGTCAACTGTTCTGGACCAATACCATCCATCGGCGAAATGACTCCCCCCAAGACATGATATTCACCCTTATATTCTCGTGTTTTCTCCAAAGCAATAAGGTCGCGGGAGTCAGAAACCACACAAATAACTTCCTTGTCTCGCTGAGGGTTACGACAAATTTCACAAATAGGTTCAGCAGATAAATGGAAACATTTCTCACATAAACCCACTTTTTTCCTCGCATCAACCAATGCTTGAGCTAAAGCTTGAATTTCCGCTTCCGGGCGCTTAATAATATGTAGTGCCAGACGTTGTGCTGTCTTCGGGCCAACTCCGGGCAACATTTGTAATTGTTCAATTAATCTGGCTAAAGGTCGAGTATAAATTTTGGACTTCCTCCGATTCAGTTATCAGTTATCAGTTATCAGTTATCAGCACCAAGTACTGTTTGCGCAACATGACCTAGGAAAGCATCCAGCTTGATATACTGAAGTTTATTCTTTTCATTCCTTTAAAAGGATAGGCTTAGACCTTATTTTTTAGTCACAACCTGCTATTTGATTGTAGCCATAAATAGTTTTACTCTCAGAAAAAATAAATATTATCAATTCTGACTTTCTAACTTCTGACTTCTGACTTTTGACTTCTGACTTCGTTAAGGCGATCGCTTATGTAAACCAAATTTACAAATTGAAGGATTTTTCAGATTGAGCAGCTATCGTGGAAAAAGCAGTAATCATTCTAAGTCCATGACTGAGACAAGAAAAATTAAGAGAACTATCATTATTTCCTTAGTATTAATCTCTTCAATTTCCCTAACAGCTTGCACATCTCATAAGCATCGGGAAATCTATAAAAGTCTCGAAGACTGTCGTAGGGAATGGGGAGGAGTTGAAAAATGCGAACTGATAACCGATGGCAGTTATCCACCTGGGTATTATTATGGTCCCTACTACTATCGGTCTAGGTCTAGTGGTAGATACTTTTATCGAAATATTAATAGTAGCTATCAACCAGTTCCCAGTAATGCAGGTATTCTCAAAAGTCCTTCGGGAAGGTCTACAACTTCTGTTGGTAGAGTCACTAGAGGTGGTTTTGGTAGTAGAGGTGGTAGAGGTGGTAGTAGTTTTGGGGGTAGAGGTGGTGGCAAAGGTTGATATAGCAGAAGAAAGAAGGAAGAAGGAAGAAGGAAGAAGGAAGAAGGAAGAAGGAAGAAGGAAGAAGGAAGAAGGAAAAACTTTGCGTTGTCTGAGTTTTAAGCTTTTGATATGTCTGCCTCCTTTGCTTCGACTGCTATGAAATCTTAAATTAAAATTCAAAAAATAAAGTAACAAATGAAACGGATAAATATTGAACCTCGTGCCAACTGGCAGCAGAAATGTGAAGCGGTTGGTTTTCATTTTTATAATATGTACGGGGAACCATACTGGGATGAGACTGCTTGTTACTATTTCACTACTTCACAAATAAATGAATTAGAAGCAGCAACTCAAACTCTACAAGAATTATATATTGAAGCGGCAGAGCGCATTATTCACGAAAACCGTTTTTCTCAATTATCTGTTCCGGAACAGTTTGCGGAATTATGTCGCCACTCTTGGGAACGGGATGACCCCAGTCTTTATGGTCGTTTTGACTTTGCTTATGATGGCATCAACCCACCGAAGTTATTGGAATACAATGCTGATACGCCAACTGCGCTTTTGGAAACTGCGGTAGTGCAGTGGACTTGGTTGGAGGAAATGTTTCCTGAAGCGGATCAATTTAATTCTGTGCATGAAAAGTTATTAGCTGCTTTTGTGGAAATGAATGGTTTGGCAGGGGAGACTTTATATTTCAGTTGTGAAAGAGAGACTTTGGAAGATTTGGGAACTGTTGAATATTTGCGAGATTTGGCAATTCAAGCAGGATTAAATACTCAACATATTTATATTGATGATATTGGTTGGAGTGAAGATTTAGAAGTTTTTTGCGACTTGGATAATCAAATTATTCGTCATTTATTCAAGTTGTATCCTTGGGAATGGATGATGCGGGAAAATTTCGGGAAATATCTATTATTAGAACCGATGAATTTAATCGAACCTGCTTGGAAATTAATTTGGAGTAATAAAGCTATTCTGCCTATTCTTTGGGAATTTTTTCCAGACCATCCTAATTTATTGCCTGCTTATTTTGATTCGGTCAAATTATCTCATCCCTATCTGAGTAAACCTGTTTTTTCGAGGGAAGGTGGAAATATTACTGTTTATTTTGGAGATAGAGAATATCAAACGGAAGGAATATATGAAGATGAACCTTTAATTTATCAATCCTATTATCAATTGCCGAATTTTGATGGTTATTATCCTGTAGTTGGTGCTTGGGTTATTGGTGGAGAAGCGGCTGGTATTTGTGTTAGGGAAGATAGGGAAATTGTGACTCAAGATTTAAGTAGATTTGTGCCTCATTATTTTGTATAAAATCCTGCTGAAAAGTGGTCATTACGACGATAGGAAGCAATCTACCATAACCTCTGAGATTACTTCCTTCCACTCCGTTCCAGTCGCAATGACTTACAATAACTAATCATCTGGATTTGATATTAGTTAGAAACTATTGAAAAAAGGGTTCATTTGGTTGACCCTAGAATTGATATTGATACTCAAATTTTTGATAATTCAGAAACTCGGATAAAACTTTGTCAGATGACTGGCGGTCATTTCCGAGATTTGATGTTATTAATGCAGTCTGCAATGCGTCAAGTAGACGATTTTCCGATAAATAGAAAAGCAGTTAATCGTGCTATTAGCGATGCTAGAGATGGCACTTATCGAAATGCAGTTAATTATGAAGAATGGGATAAGTTGGCAAAAGTTTATCGTTCAAAAAATATCGATCATAATGAGGAATACCGCAGCTTATTGTTCCGTCGCTGTGTATTGGAATATCGAGATTTTAATACAGAAGGTAATCCTGTACGTTGGTATGATATTCATCCTTTAATTGAAGGAACATCTGAGTTTCAATCGGCACTAAATAGATTAATTTCTAATGAGTAATAACTTAGTCAGTCGCATAGAAAAATTTAGACCAGATGAACAAGAAATTTATTTGACCCTGAAACGTGATTTATCTTAGCGTGAAGGTTTTGGCATTTTATTTGTCAAGTGTTCTCCTGTACAAGAAAGTTTGATTATTAGCAAAGTTAAGCAAGATATTCCAGGCAAAAAAATTGAGGTTTTAAAATTAGAACATTCTATTGATAATTTATATGACTTGATTGCAGAGAAGGTTAAAGATAATCCAATTAATGTCTTATTTATTAGCGGTATTGAAAAGTCTTTAGCTTTGGAAGATTATATTAAACGTACCTTAGAAAAACCGAAAATTTATCACGAAAAAGGTTCGATATCACGCTTATTAGGTCATCTAAATTGGCAAAGGGAAAGATTTAGAGATGATTTTAACTTCCCCCAAATTTTACAATTTCATTTTGCTGATATAAACAGTCTAAAAATTGAAAGGGAAGGTTTTCCCAAAGGAGATGTAGAACAACAAGCAATTAATAGTAGAGAAATTTACGTTGTCTACGAAATACCAGTTAACAAAAATTTTCTATTTCAAGATAAACGCGCTTTCGATGAATTTGTTGCTCCTATAAATGAAGATCTGAATCTTTACTACTCCGATAAACAAAAGTGGATAAGTGAATTATCGTTTTATCTAAGAAATTTTACTCAAATTCTGAATTTAGATGAAATTATTTCCCATATTCCTCAACAATGCCAGAAAATTATCTTAATTCCCCATCGCTTTTTACACTTATTACCAATTCATGCTTTTATCTTAAATGATGGTAGTTATTTATTAGATCGTTATGAAGTAACTTATTCCCCTAGTTGTAGATTATTGCAACTGATTAAAAATCAGCAACATCCTAACTTTGAAAAGTTATTTGCTATTCAAAATCCTACGGAAGACTTAATTTACACTGACTTAGAAGTAGAAACAATTAGTTCGTATTTTGATTCTGCTGAAATTTTAGCAAAAGAAAAAGCAACCAAAACCGCCTTCAAAACTTATAATGACTTTTCATCAGTTAACTGCCTTCATTTTTCATGTCATGGTTATTTTAATATAAATTATCCTTTAGAATCATCCCTATTATTAGCTAATGCTGAAACTAAAACCGAAAATTTGACTTTAGCTGAAGTCTTTGAGGTTAACTTGAGTAAATGTCGTTTAGTTACTCTATCAACTTGTGAAACCGGATTAACAGATTTTAGGGATCTTAGTGACGAATATATTAGTTTTCCTAGCAGTTTTATTTATGCAGGAAGTTCTAATGTTGTTAGTAATTTGTGGATTCCTGACGATCTATATGCTGCTTTACTAATGATTAAATTTTATCAAAACCTTCATCAAAATTTTACTGTTTCAGCTGCTCTCAATAAAGCTCAAATTTGGTTACGAGATAGCACTACAAAAGAATTACAGGAATGGATTAAAAATAATCATCTAATGAGTGCAGCTAGTGTAACCCATCTATCTGAATATCTATTATGGTTTGACCTAGATGAACAACCTTTTGAAGAACCTTTTTATTGGGCTGCATTTTCTGCTATTAGTCAGTAAAGTCAATTTCTCATTAACTATATCTAAGTCACATTCCAATCTAATACTAAACAAATTAATAATCATCTTTGCATAACTGTATATTTGAGCAATAATGATTGAATAGTCGTTTACATCTATACCCAAAGATGAAGTATATCCCGTTTGTTTTAATGAATCTTTCCCAGAAACTTTATGGAATTTTGAAGTCTTTGCAACGCAAATTAGGATTAGAAACGGCAGAAATTGATGATAGTTCAGAAAGTTTAATTCGAGAATATGGTATATTTATATTACTTTTTGGAATTTTATTTTTGTTCGTAGCATATCAAAGTTGGGCGAGTAATAAAGATAAGTAATTTTCATTTGAATAGTTATAGCAATTCCCATGCTGGTGAGGTACAAAATTCCTTTGCTTTAGGGAGTAGGGAGTAGGGAGTAGGGAATAAAAAAGAAGAAAAACAACTGTACCTCAGTTAAGGTGCGTTGCAACTAGAGTTTAATATTACAGGACTTACGCATGAGGCACGAAAAACTAGGATTTGAGATTGCTTTCCTGTGGGTCGCAATGACGAAAATACCTTGTAATGTGTAAGTCCTAATTAAGATAAAAAAATTGGTGGTGATGATATTTTCATTGGTCGTACATTGTAATTATTTTTGTTACGAAACACCTTAGCATCTTGCTCCCATACCAATAATTTTTTATTCCTATCTACCATTAAGCAAGCAGGACTACCAAAAAATTATTATTTGCCCACTCTATGAATTTACTTATAAGTTATAAGGTGCGTTGCAACGCACCCTACTAGACTGACACGCCTAAAATAGTGCACTCTTATTTTTGATAATCACCTCACCACTCCCTCATCTCAATCCCCCACCCCCCCATTTTCTAATGCACATTTTTAGCTGTGTCACGCCACTACAATTGCTTTTAAATTTACTGAAAAATTCAGGTATAAAGCCTCTCCATTAATTAAGAAGAGGTAATTCTAAATTCTAAATTCTAAATTCTAAATTATTTAACCTCTTCCTTCGTTTAAAACGATCGCCTCCAATTAAAGAACTTCTCTAACATATTCTGCTGCCATAAATTATTGGCATATTTCTGTTTTTTCAACAACAAACCTGCCTTACTATTTACCTCAGATAAAGTTGGATAAATATGAATTCCAGTCAAAGCATAAACAGGTAACTTATTCGACATTGCCAGAACAATTTCATGGATTAATTCCCCAGCAGAAATACCAACTAAATGTGCCCCTAAAATTTCCCCATTTCCCTTAGTAATAATCTTACCAAATCCAGTTGTAGCTGCCTCAGCTTGAGCGCGGTCTACACCAGAAAAAGGCTGCTTCAATACACAAACATCATCTCCATAACGTTCTCTTGCCTGCTGTTCTGTTAACCCCACCCTTGCCAATTCTGGGTCAGTAAAAGTTGCCCAAGGAATAACCCTATAATTAGCTTTACTAATCGGAAAAAATAACGCATTTGTTAAAGCTACAACCGCTTCATGACCTGCTACATGAGTAAACTGATAACCACCAATTACATCACCACAAGCATAAATTTTAGAATTAGTAGTTTGCAACTTTTCATTAACAATAATTCCCTGCTTTCCTACCTCCACACCAGCAGCATCTAAATTCAAAGATTCTACATTAGGCAACCTACCACCAGCAACTAAAATCTCATCAACTCTAATATTTTTTCCACCTGCCGTAATTACTTTTTTCCCATCCACAACCTCTACTTTTTCTGCCCTAACTTCCTTCAAAATATTAATACCTTCCGACTCAAATTGTTCCTGTACAACTTGAGCAGCTTCCGGTTCTTCTTTCGGTAAAATATGACTTCTACTAGAGATAATAGTTACCTCACTACCAAGGCGAGAAAAAGCTTGACCCAACTCACAACCAATAGGACCAGCGCCAATTATTGCCAAAGAATTTGGTCTTTCTTGTAGAGAAAATACCTTTTCATTTGTTAGAAAACCAGCAGATTTTAACCCCTCTACAGATGGAATTGCAGGTCTAGAACCCGTAGAAATAACAAAAGCTCTGGCAGTTAATTTTTTACCATCAACTTCAAAAGTTTTGCGGTCTATAAACTTACCTTCTCCAAAGATAACTTCAACACCCAAACCCCTAAATCTTTCTGGCGAATCATGTGGTTGAATATTATCTATTACTTGTTGAACATGACCAGTTGCCTTAGCAAATTCAATCTCTGGAGGTTGAGTATAAATGCCAAACCTAGAAGCATTTTTTACTTGATAAGCAACACGAGAAGCATGAATTAAAGACTTACTAGGAACACAACCAAACCACAAACAATCACCACCAAGACGGTCGCGTTCTACTAATGCTACTTTAGCCTTAAGTTGAGCAGCAGCAGAAGCTACAACTAAACCCCCCGAACCACCACCAATAATCACAATATCATATTCAACTGTCATAATTTTACCTCTATAAAAATGGGAAATGAAAAGAAGAAAGAAGGAAGAAGGAAGAAGGAAGAAGGGAAAATTTACTTATGGATAGTCAACAAGAGGCCACTTCGTTTCTTAGTCTTATAACTCCAGACAATTTTAAGCACCTCCATTGAGGGTTTTACAGAAGTAGGTTTTTAACAAAGAGGTGAGTAATAACTTTTATTCAGTATAAAATTTCCACAAAAATGTACTTTATTTATACAATAAATTGCTCAAAACTTCTCTCTCTCCACACCCCCCACACTCTTGTATATCAAAGGTAAAAACCTACTACAAGATTGCGGAAATAACTGACAAGTTACAAAATTCTAAAACAATTACAAATCAAAAATGATTGACTTTGTAAATTTTGACTGTCTTGAGTGCGTCTTACATTCTGGAGGGGCTGTGTGTGGAACTATTTCCGCACTTTATACACCCCGTAGGAAACCTCAGAATTACGCACTCGCTTTTAACTTCTGCGTAGTAGCACTACCCTTGTAAACCATTGACAGTGGGGTATTAAACCCGGCACAGAAAAGATGATTCACAGTAAAACTATCTTATCTATTAAAAACAGATTAAGAAATAGCTTTAATATCAAAAAAAATACGATTTTTAAGTACTATTAATTAGTGGGGAATATCCCAGAAAAGCAACTCCACATCTTCAAACTCTTTCAAATCTCAAATCCAATAATTATTTATTTAACCCTCAAAATATTAGTCAGGTCTGAGAAACTACTGAAGATTAATTAAGAATCGATCAAATCAACAAACTATTAGACATCTATTCATTAATGGATAATGGATAATTACCTCTCCCTAAAAGGGATAGGATTGACTAAAAGGAAAAAATTTATTCTCTTGGTCGATTGGATATGGCGCAGGTTTCGGAGCCATCCCACCCAACGGGTGCGCTCCGCTAACGACCGCTTTTTTCCCGTTTCAAGGGGAGGGTTTAAACCTGAATTATTTAATTATTAATTCTTCGGTAAAAATACAAAATAGAATCAATTATCATCCATAAATTATCAATTATTTCTCCCTGTTCACTGTTCACTGTTCCCTATTCCCTCTTTTTTAGAGATGTCTATTAAATACACCCCCTAAATTTTAGAGAAAAAAAAATTTCCTTTGAGTCAATCCTATCCGTTTTCAAGGAGAGGTAATAATTAATAATTAATTATTAATTGTTGAAACTTGTTCTACAGTCGGTGTTGAAGTTTTATCCTCTGTAGAATTACCGAATAGTTTTTGACTAATCCAATAGGTTAAAATATGAGATAATAAGCCAAAAGGTCCGGCAAACAAACAAAGAATTATTGAGTGGACAGTCCAAACACCAGTACGTTGTCCTTCCCAATAAATCCAACGACCGACAAATAAATCCATGACAAGAAAATGAATCCATCCTGTTGCTGCTGCTGATTCTTCTCCAAAGAATTTAGCAATATCAGGCAAAGTAGGGTTGGATAAAGCAGCAGCAGATTCAGGGGTAATACTACTAATAAGTAAGTAAAGATAAAGGAAGGCTAATAATACGAACGGAATAAAAGATTCCATGATTTTGCGAGTAACTTTCCAGTTAGGCAAAAATATTATTAATGCCCAAAATGGTAATACAAATAAGTTAGCACCGTTGAAAATTAGATCGATTGTCATTGTTAGTTATTGACTCCAGTAAAGGTAAGAAAATGTTCAAAGAACTTTTAAATAAATGTTATGCCATTTCGGCAAAAATGTCTCTAGGGACTATGGCTATAATTATCATTATTAGTATCTATAATTTGCCTGGAGTTGCAGTAAAGTCAAGGAGTCGGGAATTTTATACTGATAATCATACAAATTCCCGACAGAAAATATTCGCTAAAATAGAAGATATGAACATCAGTATAAAATTAGTTTCCGCTAATAATAGATTTGCCTTTCAACTATTTTCAGAAATTCAAAAATCACAATCAAATAAAAATATTTTTATCTCTCCGAGCAGTATAGCGATCGCTCTATCAATGACCTACAACGGTGCCGAAGGAAAAACTAGAGATGCTATGGCTAAAGCGTTAAATTTTCAGGGAATGAGTTTAGAAGAAGTTAATCAGGCAAACAAAGAATTAGGCATTTTATTAAATAGTTTAAATCCAGATATTAAATTAGATATTGCTAATTCAATCTGGACGAAAAAAGGAATGTCTTTTGAGCCAACATTTATGCAAAGAAATCAAAATTTTTATCATAGCAAGGTGAGTGAAATAGACTTCGATCATCCTAGAAGTCCTGAAATTATCAACAATTGGGTCAACGATATTACTAAGGGTAAAATTGATAAAATCATTGAAAAACTCGAACCTAATACAGTGATGGTATTGTTAAATGCTATTTATTTTCAAGGCAATTGGGAGCAAAAATTTGCAGAAGATTCCACAAAAGAACAACCTTTTTATCTACCGAATGGAACAGAAAAGCAACATCCAATAATGTTTCAATCATCTAGATATTTATATTACGAAGATGAAGAATTTCAGGCAGTGAGTTTACCCTATGGAGAAGGACGAGTAAGTATGTATATATTCCTTCCCAAAGAAAAAGTAGGATTAGACAGATTTTATCAAATTTTAAATGAGGAAAACTGGGAAAATTGGATGCTGCAATTTGACTATTGTAAAGTAAATCTAGGCTTGCCAAAATTTAAAACCGAATATGAAATTACTCTAAATGATGCGTTGAAATCTTTAGGAATGGAGATAGCTTTTAACAAAAATAATGCTGATTTTTCTGGGATGCGTCCTATTCCACCAGAGTTATATATAGATGAAATTAAACATAAAACATTTGTGGAAGTTAATGAAGCAGGAACAGAAGCGGGAGCGACTACCAGTATAACTATGAGAGCAAGAAGTGCAGAAATACCTGTTGATATGTTAGTCGATCGCCCCTTCTTTTTAACAATTAGAGATGATGATTCTGGCACCATTCTTTTTATGGGAGAAATTACAAATCCAGAAAATTAGGGTGCATCTCAATTTTTAATAAAGCCTAAAATTTATCGCTTTTAGGGAACAGGGAACAGGGAACAGGGAATAGGAAAAAAGTATTTTTGCAAATATTGAGATGCACCCATAGAAATGATGTTGATTTCCATATTTTTAATCCTGGAGTAGGAAAAGATTTGTCTCATTCTCTGAAGCTTAGTTAGTAAAATAAAATTACTATTGTGACATCCGTAATAATTAAATATGCTTCACAAAATGAATAATCATAAATTTTCAGTTTCAGATATTGACTTTCATTCTTTTACTAAACTCAGAGCAGCAAAATAGTAGATAATTATTTGAATTTGGTATGATTGTATTAGCCAAAATCAGAGATATAGACATGATTGAAAAATTAGTTTCTGCAATTCAAAAATCCCAGACAAATGAAAATATTTTTATCTCACCCAGTAGTATAGCGATCGCTCTATCAATGACCTATAACGGCGCTCGGGGAAAAACTCAAAATGCTATGGCTAAAACATTAAACTTTTAGGGAATGAGCTTAGAGGAAATCAATCAAGCAAATCAACAATTAGGAAATTTGTTGGAGAGTTTAAATCCTGAGATTAAATTATATATTGCTAACTCAATCTGGGTTCGACCAGGAGTACATTTTTATCAGAGTTTTTTGCAAATAAACCAAGAATTTTATCAGAGTCAAGTCGAAGAAACTCTAAGTATAGAAACCATCAATAATTGGGTAAAAGATAAGACTCAAGGCAAGATAGAGGAAATTCTTAAAGCACCACTTTCACCTTATTGTGTCATGGTGTTGTTAAATGCTATTTATTTTAAAGCTAATTAGCGAGAAGAATTTTCAGAATATTATACTCAAGAAATGCCTTTTTATTTGCCTAATGGAACTAAAAAACAACATCCAATTATGTTTCAGTCATCAAGACATTTATATTATGAAAATAAAGATTTCCAAGCAATAAGTTTGCCATACGGAGAAAGTAGTTTAAGTATGTATATATTTCTTCCCAGGGAAAAAGTAGGTTTAGAGAAATTTTATAGAACTTTAAATGAGAAAAACTGGAAAAAATGGATGCAAAAGTTTGCTTCTTGCAAAGTTAATTTAGGTTTGCCAAAATTTAAAACCGAACATATTTTTTGCCAAAGTACCGATATCCAAATTGATAGAAGTACGTTACGTTTGCGCGATAGAATTCCGTTCCGCTACGCGATCAAACTACGTTACGCTAGCGTGAACGCACTTCCACTCACTAATTCTCTTTTCATTTTAATAAGCACCTACGCAGAGCGAATTACTTACCTCAAAAATACACGAAAATTTCTTCACAATCAACCACCCTATATTTCTTATATATCAAGACTTTTAACAAATGGCCAAGAAATGCCCGTTTGCACTCAAATTATCCCCATTTTTCCCCCTAAATAGCTCATTTAAACTTTTTTGGGAAAATTTAGTTTAAATTCCAAATATATTTGACAATATTTTATAAGCTTAATTTATACAAATGTTTTTTTAACCAATTATTAAACCTTAAAAAGCTGACAGATAAAGCTTTTCAGAGGAGAAAACAGGAAGTATATTTTCTATAGAATCCATTCTTTATCTGTCAAACTGCTTTAATATAGGATTTACCAAACTTTTGTTTATGATAATTGGCGTTCGCAGAGCGTGGAGTTAGCCGTATTGCTACTTAGCATAACCTTGGACGGAAAAGATACGGTTAGGGGTTCTATAGGAAAAAAGTATTTTTGCAAATTACTGAAGTTAAACATAAAACATTCGTTGAAGTGAATGAAACTGGAACAGAAATGATGTTGATTTCCATGTTTTTAACCCCAGAGAAAACAGGAAAATATTTGTCTCATGCTCTGAAGCTTGGTCATTTCAGTTAGCCTCCTCCGGAGGAACTTTCCTACGGAATGCTACGCAAACGTTAACAGTTATCAGGCACGCCTCCTCCGGAGGAACTGCGTACTTCAGTACCTCTGCAATAAGGAGGCAAGAAAATACGGAATTCTCTTTTGTCTTGGTCGATTAGATATGGCGAGGAAACCTCGCCATCTCTCGACCGCTTTTTATCCCCTTAAAAGGGGAGGCGCATACCCACGATTTTTCGGTAAAATGAAATGAATATTGCGACATCCGTAATAATTCAATATGTTTCACAAAATGAGAAATCAGAAATTTTCAGATATTGTCTTTCATACTCTTACTAAACTCAGAGCAGCAAAATAGTAGATAATTATTTGAATTTGGTATGATTATATTAGCCAAAATCGGAGATATAGACATGATTGAAAAATTAGTTTCTGCCAATAACAAATTTGCCTTTCAACTATTTTCAGAAATTAAAAAATTCCAGCCAAATGAAAATCTTTTTATCTCGCCAATTAGCATAGCGATCGCTCTGTCAATGACCTATAACGGCGCTCGGGGAGAAACTCAAAAATCTATGGCTAAAACTTTAAACTTTCAGGAAATGAATTTAGAGGAAATAAATCAAGCAAATCAAGAATTAGGAAATTTATTAGATAGTTTAAATTCCGACATTAAGTTAAATATTTCTAACTCAATCTGGACTAAAATCGGAATACCTTTTGAGCAAAACTTTCTACAGATAAACCAAGACATTTATCACAGTCAAGTAAGGGAAATTGACTTTGATAATCCGAAAACTCCAGAAATAATCAATAATTGGATAAAAGACAATACCAAAGGCAAAATCGAGCGAATAATTGAAACACTAGCTCGTGATTCAGTTATGGTATTGTTAAATGCTATTTACTTTCAAGGAAACTGGCAAAAAGAATTTGATGATTTTGATACCAAAGATCGACCTTTTTATCTATCTAATGGAATGGAAAAACAACATCCAACGATGTTGCAATTATCCCAATATTCATATTATGAAAATCAAACTTTTCAAGCCATTAGTTTACCTTACGGAGAAGGTCGCGTCAGTATGTATGTCTTTCTCCCCAAAGAAGAAATAGGATTAGAAAAATTCCATCAAACTTTAAATGAAGAAAATTGGGAAAATTGGATGCTAAAGTTTGAATCTCAAAAAATCACATTAACTCTACCCAAATTTAAAAATGAATATGAAGTTAGCATCAATGACATACTAAAAACTTTGGGAATGGAAATAGCTTTTGACAGAAAGACAGCAGATTTTTCGGGAATGTGTTCTATTACATCAGAGTTATATATTAATGAAATTAAACATAAAACATTTGTGGAAGTAAATGAAAAAGGAACAGAAGCAGCAGCAGCTACCAGTATAGTTATGCCAGTACCACTTTCTATGGAAATAGAAACAAGTTTAGATATGTTTGTTAATCGTCCCTTCTTCTGTGCAATTAGAGATAATAATTCTGGCACTATTTTGTTTATGGGAGAAATTACAAATCCAGAAAATTAGACTTATTTCAGAAGTCGGGGAATAGGGAAGAGGTAAAGAAAAACATAATAAATAAAAAATAGGAAAAAAAGTTGATTTTTTAGAATGTATGTAATCTAGATTTTTTGATTGTAGGAATAAATCACAAATTAAGATATAACTAGCTTTATATATGCTTCACAAAATGAGATATCAGAAATGTTCAGATATTGGCTTTTATACTTTTGCTAAACTCAGAGCAGCATAGCGCACTAACAGAAAAAGATAATTTACGCCCTAAAAAATGGTATTAAAGCCATTCCCATACGACTTCTTACTCCTAAGAAATATCTTAGAATTGGAAGTAGATAAAAGGTTGATGAGCAACTCTAACCAAAGGTAAAATAGCAGAAACACAAACTCCATAAATAGCTGCAAAACTCCAATTGGGAATTATACGCCACCAGTTAGTAAACCAGTTTTTGTATGCTGCCCAATGTAGCAATACTAAAGGTATAAACATCCATCCAGCTTGAAGTCCTAAGTTTTCAGTACCAGGAGAATTAAACAAGACAAAAGATTTGACAATAGTTAAGCCACTCAAAAAATCTTCACTGCGAAAAAAGATTCCAGAAGCAGAAAACCAGTAAAACGTTAAAGGAATACCTAGAGCATTTCTCACAGGTAGTAATTTCTTGTAGGGAGATACCCGTATTGACCATTCTTTATGTACCGCTAAAGCTATACCATTTAGTCCTCCCCAAATCACAAAGTGCCAAGCTGCACCATGCCATAGTCCCGTTACCAGCATAGTATAGATAAGATTGCTATAAGAGAATATACTGGTTCTATCTTTTTTTTCCCGCCTTCTCATCAAAGGAATATAAAGATAGTCTCGGAACCAACTAGACATAGTAATATGCCAGCGTTTCCAAAGTTCCGTGATGTTACTGGCAAAGTAAGGAAAGTTGAAATTTAAAGGTAATTTATAGCCTAGTAAACCAGCAGAGGCGATCGCCATATCTGAATATCCAGAAAAGTCACAGTAAACTTGGATAGTCAAAGAGATTACACCTATCCAAGCACTCGCTACTGTATAAATCTCTGGATTAGCAAAATACTTATCGACTATAATAGAAAGATTATCTGCGATACAGGCTTTCTTAAAATATCCTACCAGAAACAGCATCAAACAACTCCTAACCTCCACTTGACTAAATTTTTTCGGTGTTAATAACTGAGGTAAAAAGATGGCTGCACGAACAATAGGTCCAGCAACCAATTGGGGGAAAAAGCTGACAAATAAGGCAAAATCCCAAAAGTTTTTAGTTGGTTTGAGTTTACCTCGGTAAATATCTAAAGAGTAGCTGAGGGTTTGAAAGGTATAAAAGCTAATTCCTACAGGTAGAATAATTTGTAGAATCGGAAAACTTATAGGTAAACCGAGAAAATTGAGAAAATTAGCGGCTGAATCAGTGAAAAAGTTATAGTACTTAAAAATTCCTAAGATACCAAGATTGCCTATTAAACTTAATACTAGCCATAGTTGGCGTTGTCGCGAGTCTATAGGTTTGGACGCAAAGTTGTTCCAATCAAAGTTTTTTGTCCTATAAGTTTCCTTAGTTTCCCAATCTGGATTAGCATCATCAATTATAGGTCTAGATATCATCAAACCAACGACATAATCGATGACTGTGGAAGCTAACATTAAAGATAAGAAGCGCCAATTCCAAGCGGCATAAAAAAGATAGCTGCAAATGAGTAACCAAATTTTACGATGTTGGTGTTCCCTTAATGTCCAATAGATACAGAAAACTGTAAGGAAGAAAAACAGGAAGCGAAATTCAGTAAAAATCATTTCTAATGTTTATCAAATGTTTATCAAACAGGATTGGGTCGCGCAACCCCACCTTTTAAGGCGAAATATTTTTGGAGGTTTGCTCAAATCTGCATTACAAAAATAACTTCTGACTTCTGATATAGAATCCGGTTATACAGTATATGTTTATAATTCTATCCACACTTTCTCGCCTTAAATCTCCCCATTCACTAAAGTCAAAAGTTAAAAGTTAAAAGTTAGAAGTTAAAAGTTAGAAATGATATTTTATATCAAATCCGTTTAATTCAGTATAAAAAAATGTTCCATCTTCAACCATTACCAAATATTTCTCGATATTCCCCTCCTGGGAGGGGTTAGGGGTGGGTCCCCATCTCCCCATCCCCCCATCCCCCCATTTCCCCATCCCCCCATCTCATATAATAAGTATTCAACCGGATTTGATATGACGTCGTTAAAAAGGATAAATTCCTAATTTTTTTGTTTCAAGATATTTAGCAAATTGTTCTGCCATAAAACGAGTAAATTCCCTTGCACCTCTGTCATTTAGGTGTGCGAAATCCCATCTGCTTTCAAATTGATATAAAGTAGGGAAAGTTTCGGGATTGTCTAAAGCAAAAACCACCGATTTATTGTGCTGTTTATACAATTCGATTGCTGTTGGTTCTTGATATTCCAAAGTTGGAGATATAAAAATAATAGGCTTAATTCCCTGTTCCTCAATGCGGTCGCACATATTCTTGAGAACCTTCAAGCTATAAGTTTTAAAGAAATTAATTGATGCAGTGTTCCTTTGCTTCAATTTATCTAACCTTTGATAATAACTATCTAAATTATTTACAAATTTTTGCCGACGACGAATCCAACTTTTACCAAGTTTTTTTTCCCCATCTAAAGCAGAATATCCAGATTCTTGTATCAAAAGTCTAGAGTATGGTTTTTTGATAAATTCAACTAAGTTAGAACCTAAGACTTTTTCTGACCAAAAATCAGAAAATCTACCCATCCATAAAATTCTATAGAATAGACTTTTTAAATTACCATAAGTAGTCAAAAACTTTTTTCGCAAGGGTTTTTCTTGTTCCAATGTTATACCTAAAGCTAAGATAGTTTGCTTGGGAGTATGCCAATATATACTTCTGAAAGAATCTGCATCACGTAGCTCTTCAATTAAATAATCGTAGTATTCTATAAATAACCACTTTAAATTAGCCGGTTTTAAAGCAATTATTTTTTTTAGATAAAAATTTATCTCTGCTACTGTTGCTCCACTAAATGCTAAGTTAAAAGATTTAATTTCTACGTTTTGTTCTGCCATTAATTTATCAAATAAATGAGGTACTATACCGTTATAAGTTGTACTAGGACCGAGAAATATAGCATTATATTCATCTTTGTGTTCGGCAAAGTATTTTAGCTTTAAACTAACATCATTACCATAATTAGGAATGTTAGGATAAGGAAAAATTATATTGGCAAGAACAAAAACTACTATTAATGTAATTATGAAAATAATACTGTAAGTAACTGCTGCCAAAAATTTATAATATTACCGATTTTTCCAGATATCAACTTTCGTCATAAATTTTTGTCTATCCAATATATAATCTATTACTCTTTAAAATTATACCATTATTATTTAATTAACAATTATTAATTATTAATTTTTCGGTAAGTAAGAAAAACAGGAAGCGAAATTCAGTAAAAATCATTTCAAATGTTTATCAAACAGGATTGGGTCGCGCAACCCCACCTTTTAATACCATTTCTCAAAAACTTTTCTACATTTCCTTGGGAGTAGGGAGTAGGGAGTAGGGAGTAGGGTTTAAAGAAATAAGATATTTTGGATTAATGCCGATAATCGAATGCAAACATTACTGAATTATTATTATTACTTAATAACTGAAGTCGCATTGGAAGTATAGCATTATTTTTGGGAATTGCTATAAGACGAAATATTTTTGGAACCTTGCTAAAATCCCTGTTATATCATGTCCGGTTGAATACTTATTATTAAGGTAGTAGGGGAGTAGGGGAGCAGGGAAAATAGAGAGATTTACTGTTTAAGCACTCATGATAAGTTTTTTCATCACTGATTATTCGGACATGATATTACAAAAATAACTTCTGACTTCTGACTTCTTTAAAAAGGATAGATTCCTGATTTTTTTGTTTCAAGATATTTAGCAAATTGTTCTGCCATAAAACGAGTAAATTCCCTTGCACCTCTGTCATTTAGGTGCGCGAAACCCCATCTACTTTCAACTTGATATAAAGTAGGAAAAATTTCGGGATTGTTGAAAGCAAAAACTACCGATTTATTGTACCGTTTATACAATTCGATTGCTGTTGGTTCTTGATATTCCAAAGTTGGAGATATAAAAAGAATTGGCTTCATTCCTTGTTCCTCAATGCGGTCGCACATATTTTTGAGAACCTTCAAGCTATAAGTTTTGGATAAATTAATTGATGCAGTGTTCCTTTGCTTCAATTTATCTACCCTTTGATAATAACTATCTAAATTATTTACAAATTTTTGTCGATGACTAATCTCAGTTTTACCAGGTGTTTTTTTCCCATCTGAAGCAGAATATCCAGATTCTTGTATCAACAGTTTGGAGTATGGTTGTTTTATAAATTCAACTAAGTTAGAACCTAAGACTTTTTCTGACCAAAAATCAGAAAATCTACCCATCCATAAAGTTCTATAGAATAGACTTTTTAAGTTACCATAAACAGTAGAAAACTGTTTTCGCAAGGGTTTTTCTTGTTCCAACGTTATACCTAAAGCTAAGATAGTTTCCTTGGGAGTATGCCAATATATACTTCTGGCAGAATCTGCATTACTGAGGTGCTCATACAAACTATCTTGGTATTCTATAAATAACCACTTTAAATTAGCAGGTTTTAAAGCAAGAATTGTTCTTAAATAAAAGTCTATTTCTGGTACTGTTGCTCCACCAAATCCTAAGTTAAAAGATTTTATTTCAACGTTTTGTTCTGCCATTAATTTATCAAATAAATTAGGTACTATACCGTGAAAAGTTGTACTAGGACCGATAAAAATAGCATTATATTCATCTTTGTGTTCGGCAAAATTTTTTAACTTAAGACTAACATAACTAGGATAATTAGGAATGTTAGGATAAGGAAAAATTATATTGGCAAGAACAAAAGCTACTGTTAATGTAATTGTGAAAATAATACTGTAAGTAGCTGCTGCAAAAAATTTATAATATTTCCGATTTTTCCAGATATCAACTTTCGTCATAAATTTTTGTTTATCCAAAATATAATCTTTCACTCTTGAAAATTATAACATTTACAGCATTTTGCGACTTAATGTAATACGAGAGAAGAAATAGTAAACTTAATAAAATCTTATACCAAATTCCAAAAAGGTCGTTACCCAATGGATAATGGATAATTGATAATGGATAATTGATAATTAATCAATTTGGTTTAAAGCCTCTCTCTCCTTTAAAAGAGAAAAAAAATCAACAAAATTTCGTGATCTTCAATCAAGAACGGTTTTAACCAGAGTTAATTATCCATTATCAATTAATGAAAGTATTAATCTCTAAATTCTCAGCGGACTTGATATAATTCACTATTATTTAGAGCTTCATCTCACTTCCTAATTTCAAAATAATACTCTCATTTACTAACACCCCTGAATTCTTTATCGATCAAAATTCCAGTAGTTAAGGTAATTAGTTAAGACCGCTATCACAGTCACATCATCAGCTCGTATATGTAGATAATATATTAATTAAAATCTCTAAAATCTCCGATGATTAACGTAATTAATTTTTCCCAGACTTTTTTGCTCCTAAATTTATAATTTCGATTTTTGTAACGGTAGGAACCCAATATATATAATGAAATAACCCTAACTTAGACCCAAACTAACCATAATCCCTGTTTATGAATAACCCTATATATCCCGGACTTATACTCACTAACCGCTATAAAATAGTCAAACAATTGGGACATGGTGGATTTGGACGCACCTACCTCGCAGAAGATAACCATCGTTTCCAAGAACCCTGTGTACTCAAAGAATTTGCCCCCCAAGTACAAGGTAGTTATGCTTTGCAAAAATCCCAAGAATTATTTGAAAGAGAAGCAGGTGTACTTTATAAATTGCGACATCCACAAATTCCTGGGTTTCGAGAAATGTTTCGCTTTAAATTAGATGGAGAAGGATATCTATTTTTAGTACAAGATTATGTAGAGGGTAAAACTTATCGTGCTTTGCTAGAAAACCGCAAACGTCAAGGCACTTTTTTTAGCGAAACAGAAGTAACAAAATTTTTACTACAGATATTACCAGTCTTAGAATATATTCATAATTTGGGAGTTATTCACCGCGACATTTCCCCAGATAATATTATTCTGCGAAGCTCCGATAAACTGCCAATATTAATAGATTTTGGTGGAGTCAAAGAAACAGCAACAAAAGTAGTATCCGAATATGCTCATGGTATTTCGCTCCAAGCAACAAGGTTGGGAAAAGTCGGATATGCACCAGACGAACAAATGCGACTAGGAATGATAAATGCTAACAGCGACCTATACGCTTTAGCAGCGACAGTCTTAGTTTTACTGACAGGAAAAGAACCCTCTTTTTTGATAGATCCTCACAATTTAACCTTTAACTGGCGCAAGAAAATTAGCATTAGTCCAAATTTAGGTAACGTGCTAGACAAAATGTTAGCTCCTAAACCAAGCGATCGCTATTCCACAGTTAGTCAAGTGATAGCAGCTATTGAAAATGTTGCTTCTAGCACTGACTTAGCACCTACCCAAGCAGCGCCAAATGTTATCTCCACTCCACCTATTACCGCAGATCAAATCTCTAATGTGACAACAACACCAGTTTCTCGAATTCCAGTTACGACTAATAAAACTCAAAAATTTTCAATTTTGTCAACAATTTTATTAGTATTAATAACAATATTTAGTATGGGAGGAATAGGTTGGGTAGCTGGTAATTTGTGGTTAGAATACAAATCTAATCAAAAAGAAAAAATTGTCAATGAAAAACCCCAAGAACTGAGCGATCGCCTCAAAAAATCGGGCATTGAAGAGTCTTTCTTTTTCCCCTTAGTAGATGACTTTTTCTACGCTAAATATCCTCAAAAAAAAGGGCAGACTTTAAGTGATGAAAGTTCAGAAGATAAATTATGGAAGTGGCGGTGGTATGAAATAGCAAACCAATTACTTAACAAACTAGAAACACTAAGTTTAGATGCTCGTCGTAGATTAGGAAACTATAGTAAAGATGATATTTATCGATGGAAATCTCAACTTAGTAGATTAAATATTAGTAGTAGAGCTTTTAATGATTTGACCGATGCTCGATTTTTTTATTTATTCTCAGAACAACCCCGTGGAAAAAATATTATTGGTTTACCCATGGGTCAAATTTGGCAAGCGATCGCTACCGACACAATGAAAGGTTTACAAAGTAGAAAATCCTTAGAAGAAATTAGTTTTACACGAGGTTCATTTAGAGAAGTTGTGAATGGTAATTTACAACCAGGAGAAGGTAAAATTTATTTAGCATGGATACAAGCAGACCAATTTTTACGCATTAGGTTACGAGCTAATACTCCAGAGGTTTTCTTATCTATTTATTCTCCTGGAAAGGATCGTGGTAGGTCTACAGCATTAGTAGAAGATCGAAATATAAATCGATGGAGGGGTAAAACTCTAACTTCTGGTTATTATCAATTTGTAGTTGTTTCTAATTCAGATCAACCTATAGAATATTTTTTAGGAGTAGCTGCTAGAGATAGAATTAATAGTAGGTATTAGACCTCTCTGGAAAAGAGGGAGTAGGGAGTAGGGAGTAGGGAGTAGGGAGAAGAACATTTTTACCCTTGTCCAATTAACGATACTTGATATTATCTGAAATCTTTTTCACCTGCATTTTTGCAAGTTTTTTTCCTGTACTTATATCAAATATCTTTGAATGACCACAATAAAAAATCTAGGGAGTAGGGAGCAGAAAATTGATAGTTTTAGTCGCTGAATTACTTATATTTATAGCTCTTCAATAAATCATCTATCTGCTGATTCAGACTTCCCAATCCTAGGCCAATAATCAAACCATAATTCATCTTTATTTCCTTTCACAACAACTTTTTCAACAGTCATCGTACAAGGTTTAACTACATTAGTTTTTAAATTAATATTGAACACAACATTAATCAATGAAATTTTAGCAATACCAATTTTACTAATAATCACAACGACAATAAATGTTGCATTTGCAGCTTTAACGAAAATTTCAATTGCCTGTTTTTTCAGCAGCTCAATTTGCTCTTGAGACAAAACTTGCATAATAGTTTTCTCCTGTCTATTTTTTGTTTGATTTTCTAGGTGCTTAGAGATTTTTACTCTCTGAATAAATGCTAGCTAAATTTATTTAATAATGGTGTAGATAAAAATCGAATTTTTTAGATTAACAACTGGATAGGTTAACGAAGTAAGAAGTCATAAATCAGAAGTCAGAAGTTATTTTTGTAACGGGTATTTTGAGCAACTCTCCAAAAATATTGCACCTTAAAAGGCAGGGTTTTAGACCCATATTATTTGTAAGCATTCAGCTATTAGCAGTCAGCTATCAGCAATTAATAATGAATAATTACTTCTCAGGTTGGGTCTGGAGACTTTGACAGTAACTTTTGATTCAAACTCGATTTCAAAGGTGGCTTTTACCTTTCCCAATATTAATAGCTGATAGCTAATAGCTGACGGCTGAATGCTTACTATTATTTTGATAAATATGTATAGATACAAAGAGAATTATATAGAAAAATATAGATTTTTGTAGATAACTATTGACGCTAAATAAATACATTTGTTATATTTTGCTCAAAATAACTTCACCAATACTGATACCTATGAATAAATCTTATGAACACTGGGAAAGTCAATTTCTCGATCAAATGGTAAAGGAATTGCATTTGTATGGTAACGATGCAATTGCTTTTAAAGAAAGATTACTATCAGAAAATGAACGAAAATACTCGAAAGAGTTAAAGGGTAAATTAAAAAATGACTATGGATTTTCGGAGAATACCCTGAAAGATTGTTGGAGTGACACAATCTATCCAGCTTTAATAAGACATGGTTTTAATTGCAAAGACAAGAATAATACCAATGGAAAATATCAGAAAACTAGGCAAGGTGTTAGAAAATGGTTAGAGACAGAAATTTTTCCTGAATATATAAAAAATATTGCGCCTAAAAAAACTACTGAGCTTTGGCAAGAATTATTGAATCAAGCTGAAAATAATTCCGATGTTTCACTAGAAATAGTACGACAAAAATAAATAATCATACGAGAAAATCTGGAGGATTACTATGAGCGAAATTTGGCAAGCATTATGGAAAAAATCAGAAGATGATACGAATATTTCCATTGAAAAAACTGACTCATCAGAAGATAGTAGCAATATTTCTATTGAAGAATCTACCTCTGAAATTAATGCGTCTCATCTAGGAATAGGTAATAGTCAATGGAATCCAAACCCACAAACTAATTGCCCATCATTTTCAGTTGGGAGTAAAATTAATTATCAATTTAGACTGAATAATTCTGGCTATTTAATTGTGACTGAAAAATTTGCTTCTGGGGAAATTTATTGTATTGCTCCTTCTTTTTTAAGTCCGACTTTTCCTATGTCTTGGGGAACATTGATTTTACCTAAAGATAAACACGATCCTTTTATTGTTCAACCACCCATTGGATATGAAGAAATTATCGCCATTTTTAGTCAAGAAAAACCCCAGTTAGATTGGCTACCTAAACCTGAAGATAAGCCATTAGAATTACAAACAGAACATCTGGCAAGTTTGTTGAATCATGTCAATAAAAATAATTGTCAATTGATGCGATATAAATATTTAATTACAGCCTAAATTTCTGAGAAACTTAGTTTCTCACTCAACTTAATACAAAATGAAAACCGACCATATATTTTATCGAATTTTCCAAGACTTACCTGAAACCTTCTTTCAGTTGTGGGGAGAATTACCAGAAAACCTTAATAATTAATAATTAATAATTAATAATTAATAATTAATAATTAGGGACAGTTTTCATTATCCATTATCCATTATCCATTATTAATTAATGAAGGAGGTACAATTTCAAAAAGACAGCAAAATTTATTTACGTTTATTCTCCGAAATTTTTACCTATCTTAGAGACAACGAACCGGACTTAAGGTGGCGTGCTATGATTATATTTAAAAGTCGTAGTATGGAACCGACAGAAAGACAAAGAGAATCTGTGCAACCCTTATTAGATTCTCCCCTTGTAAAGCGCATCTATTTGAATGAATTAGAAGTGAGTGAAACAACTCCTTTAGGAGTACAGATTGTTCAATTAGTTGTAGCGAGGAAGAAACAATTTTTGGAGAGAGTAACCGTATTAATTAATCGAGTCAAACAGCAGTTTACCGAAGAAAATTATCGGTTACAACTTTTGAACCTATTGTCAGTTATTGTTATCGAAAAATTACCACTTAGTCTTAAAACGTAAAGCCATCAGTAACGCCGCTGATGCAGCTTTCAATGCAGCAATGAATAGCGATCGCTACCCCCACCTCCAAGACTCTTTTGAAAAATATCGTTCTCTGTGGAAACAAATTGTTAATTTGCAGTCTTCTCTTTACTTACCCAAAAATTCATCTCGTCTCGAAGCTAATAAAAAACTCCTGAATGAACTATATGTTGAAGTCGAAACTTTACAAAAAAAGCTCTCTGCTGAAGTACCAGAAATGAACTTAGAAAATCAATTAGTAGATCGCCAAGCTATTGCTTTAGAATTACCGGAAAATAGTACCTTAATTGAATTTGCTTATTTTCCTGTCTATGACTTTACTACCAAGGAATTTCAAACACCCCGTTATCTTGCCTTTATCTTACCTGCTAAAGAACCAGAAAAAGTGCAGATGATTGACTTAGGAGCAGCGGAAAAAATTGATAATTTAATTAGTCTGGTGCGTCAAGCTATTTCTCCAGTAAATCTAGAAAATATGGGTTTGGCTACGAAAAAAGTCAAACTAGGAATATCTAAACCATCAAATCCATTTGTTGAATTAACAACGACAGTTTTTCAACCTCTAAAAGAATACTTACAAGGCGAACAATTATTTATTTGTCCCGACGGCAAATTAACTCTTATTCCGTTTGGAATTTTACCTGTAGATGGAGAAAATAATCCCTTATTTATTGATAAATATAAAATTACCTATTTAACAGCAGGTAGGGATTTATTACGACATAAAAATCAGCCATAACGTAGCGCATCTGAATCTTTAGTTATTGCTGATCCGAATTTTGATTTGTCTGTAGAAATTCCTCCAACTCCCCTTAATAAGGGGGGATTAGAAATTCCACCAATTTCTCTTAGTAAAGAAGGCTTAGAAATTCCCCCAACTTCCCTTAGTAAGGGGGGCTTAGAAATCCCCACAACTCTACAGAAAAAAACAGACTTATCTATTAACTTAAATTCCCTGAAAGGTGAAATTATCGAAACTTTCGGACAAGAGGATAAAAAACCATTTTTACCTGTTCCTATGACTAGAGAAATTGCCGAAGCTGTTGCTGCCGAATTTCAAGTCAAACCTCTATTACAAAATGATGCCTTAAAAACTCATTTAACAAATAGTAAATGCCCGAAAAAATTAGTTTTGGCAACTCATGGTTTCTTTTTAAAACAAGATTATCCCCCCCAACCCCCCTTAGAAAGGGGAGAGTTTGATAATTCCCCTCAACCAGTTTTAGAAAGGGGGGAGTTTATTGGATCGGGTTTTCGTTTACATCAAATCAAAGCTGAAAGAAATCCATTATGGCGTTCTGGATTAGCATTAGCAGGAGCAAATACTTGGCTTTTCGGAGGAGAAATTCCCCCAGAAGCAGAGTTAGGAATTCTATTTGCTTTAGATGTAGCAGGTTTGGATTTATGGGCAAATGAATTAATCATTTTAGTTGCCTGTGAAACAGCAGTCGGAGATGTGAAAATTGGAGAAGGAGTCAAAGGATTACGCAGTGCATTTACCGCAGCGGGAGCTAGACTTTTAATTATGAGTTTGTGGTCTGTTCCAGCTCAAGTTTCGATTCTATTAATGAGCCGCTTTCTTGCTAATATGCAGCAGAAAAATTTATCCAGTCAACAAGCTTTACAAGAGGCACAACTTTATATCAAAAAAATCACAAGAACAGAATTAGAAGCTTTACCCACAGGTAAAAAAATTATCCAAGAAATTCGAGCAAATTTGCAAAATAAATCTCCTGAATTATTGCCACAATGGGAAGCACAAAATCATCCTTTACAAGCACGTTATTTTTGGGGTGCGTGGGTATGTGTGGGCAGGGAATTTAAAAGTTAAAATTCAACAATTAATAATTACCTTTCCTGAAAACGGATAGGACTAGCGAAAATATTTTTTGTTTTTATTTGTTCTTCAAATAAGAGTCTTTAAACCTTAATTATTCAGTAATATCATGTCCGGATAATTAGTGATCAAAAAAACTTCCTCCTTTTCTTCCCCTTGATTCTTTCTTTTTTCTTGCTTCTGTCATTCTTCTTTATTCTCTCCTGAAAACTGATAACTGATAACTGATAACTGACTTGACACTCTCAGAAAAATTATGAGATAATCTAAATGATAATCAAACTATTATCTGAAAATTAATTATTCACAAAATCAGCTTAGGAGGTCGTATGTTAAAATACGCAATTGTTGCTTTGATAACCCTGGAATTAGTCTTGCTAAGTGCATTAGTTAAAGTGCCCGCTAATGCAAATATTAGAGACCCAGAAATTTTTACTTGGGATTATGCGTCTTTAAGTAATACTCAGGTTGTTTGTAAAAAAGTAGTATTTCATCCTACAAATAGGTGGATGCCAGAATCATCAGATATGGAGCCTATAAATATTAATTCCTTGGTAGTAAATGATAGTTATTGTTCTAACTTAACTAAACCTGTTTAACATCATGTCCAGATGATTATTCTCTTGAAGAAGGCAGCTATGCTGAAGAGAAAATAATTACTTATGGATAGTTTTCGACACCCCACTCCATGTCTTATAACTCCAAGAAATTTTAAGTACTCCCATTGACGGTGGGGTATTTAACCCGCAAAAGAAAAGATAAAAAACTATAGGGGTATATTTATAGATCAAGAATGTTCCACTTAACAGAAATATTTCTGCCTAAATCTACCCCTATCTCAGATATAGAAAAAAATCAGAGAAAAAACTTACAAAAATTGGAAAACCGGGTTTTTGGTGACATAAATCCGGTTTATCTATATGATGTTATAAAATTATGTTCATTAATGGATAATTGATAATGGATAATTGATAATTACCTCTGGTTAAAACCGCTACGGAATTGAATATAAAGAAATATTATTTCTTCTCTTGGTCGATGGTCGGACAGCTCCGAGACCTCGCCATCTCTCGACCGCTTTTTTCCCCTTAAAAGGGGAGGCGTCAAGGCGCGAATTATTTAATTATTAATTAGTTAATTATTCGGTAAAGTTCGTATTGTAGATTATTACGAGGTAAAAAAAATATGAAATATCGTGTCAGTCTTAATCGTAGAGATATAATAGTTGAATTGTAGATTATATGAGGTAAAAAAAATATGAAATACCGCGTAACTCTTAATCGTAGGGATATAATGGTCGAAGCAGGAAGTAAAGAAGAGGCAAGTAAACAAGCGGCAGATAAGATTCATAAAGGAGAAAAAATTAACAGCATTAAAGAGGTAAAGTCATCGGAATCTAAGTCTGGCTCTTGGTGGGAAATTTGGTTAGATTAAGTATTGAAGAAGCAAGAAGCAAAAAGGAAAAAGTATGGGGACAGTCAAGGACCTGCCACTTCGTGTCTACAAATCCCAAGTAATTGTAAAAACCCTGTATACGGCGGTATCTTCAACCCAAAATAAAAAGAGAAATTGACAATATAATAGGGTTTTGCATATTGATTAATTACCGAATAATTAATAATTAAATAATTAAATAATTAAACAATTCGGGTTAAAAGTCTCCCCTTTCAAGGGGAAAAAAGCGGTCGTTAGCGCAGCTTCCCGTAGGGTGGGATGGCTCCGAAACCTGCGCCATATCCAATCGAACAAGAGAATAAATTTTTTCCTTATTTGTCAATCCTCTCTCTAAAAGGGAGAGGTAATTATCAATTATCCATTAATGAAATTAACTAGGCTTGATTTTTTCTTAATATTGAGAAAAAACTTAATATTGAGAAAAAAATTTAAGGGCTAATAGCTTAGTGCTAATGACTATAATTTAGGGATGAGGTTAAGATAGTTGAGAAATATTTCATTTTTTATATTACCCAATAACCTCCCCCTTTTTCTAATTAAAATTAATTCTAAAAAGTCGTAATTTTATAGATAATTATACAGCATTGAAGAAGGAAGAAGGAAGGAGGAAAAAGTGGATGGGGACTCAAACCCCAACTAATTGTAAACACTGTGTAGACAGCGGGGTATTAAACCCAAAATAAAAAGAAAATCAATAATTTATCTAGCTTACTTAACATACATAAAACATCAAAAAATTGTTTCCTAATTATCAAATATTTTCTGCAAAACTTAGCTTAAGTAATTATCTTGAAGAAGGAAGAAACAATCAGAAAAAAGTGGATGGGAATACTCTTCGACACGCCACTTAAGTGTCTTATATCATATCCGCTAGCATCGGAGCGTGTATAGAATTAAGTCACAATTGGAAGAAACCCTTCTGCCTTTTACCCTCTGTCTTCCTTCCACCAAAGTATAAGTATTCAAACGGACATGATATTATAACCCCAACCAATTGTAAACACCGTGTAGACGGCTGGGTATTAAACCCAAAATAAAAAGATAAACTATACTCTCTTTTCTGTCTTAATTTTCTGTTGTCTAATCTCCTATCGGTCTAACAAAAAACTAATTATTAGTAATGAAAATTACCTGCCAACAACAATCTTTAATTACTACTTTTTTATTAATATTGATAAGTATAGCTTACTGTAGTTTACTGGTGAGTGAAGCAAAAAGTCAAACTCCCAAATTACTATCTCAAAACGAATATCCTCAAGATTTTACAGAAGCTTATCAAGCAAGTTGTAAAATTAATGCTGTGACAAAAGGATTATCAACAGAACAAGCTGAAACACTATGTGATTGTACCCTGAATCAGTTTCAATCTAAATATACCTTAGAAGAATTTCAGAAATTAATGAACAAAGCCGCAAAAGAGGAAACGCCAGAAGAATTAATAGAAGTTGGAGAGATTTGTGCTGAAGAGTTGATAGATTAGGTGATATATGTTCCACAATTAATAATTAATAATTAATAATTAATAATTACCTATTCTTTTCAAGGAGAGGATTGACTAATAATGAAAATTTTTCTTTATTATCCCCTTAAAAGGGGAGGCTTTAAACCAAAATTTTTCGGTAATTCAAAAATTAATACTTACAGCATATTTCGGGCAAATGAGGTACAGGGTAAATGATGAAAATATTGTAGTGAGGTAATCTAGCCATCTTCGGGGTGTACCTCACGGGCAACGGGAAGCGCTGTATCTCTGGTGAAAATTATCAAAAAATTATTAAGATTGGCTAATAGGATTTTTGGCGTTGCTGATTTGAGGTATGATATCATGTCCGGATAAGAGGGTGAGCAAAAATTTTCTCCTTCTTTATTCCCTCCTGACTCCTGAGGACTGACTCCTGACTCCTAAGTAATTTAAGATTAATATGACACACTAATTCAGCAACGCCCAAAAATGAAACAATCTACAGCAAAAAATCTACGACAACGCTGGAATATTTCCAGATGGGCGATCGCTCAACCATGGTTAACCATTTGTTTTTGGTTAAGTGTAGTAATAGCAGGTTTTTTTGCCTTTAGTAGTCTCAAATATGGCTTATTTCCAGAAGTCAGTTTTCCAGTAGTGGTAGTACAAGCAACAGCAAATTTTGACAATACTATCGAAACAGAAACGCAAATTACAACTCCGATAGAAAAAGCTGTAAAAATGCTCGAAACAAAAGGGATGTATGAACTGCGCTCCTCAACATATCCAGGTCAAGCAGTCATCAACATAGCTTTTACCACCCTAAGCAATTTAACATCAGCAACAGCAGATGTGGAAACTGCACTCAAACAAGTACCTCTCCCTCCAGAAACTAATTTAGACATAATCAGTCTTGACCTCAATGAGTCAGCAGCAATTAGCTACACCATTGTTAGTGACAGTAAAACTCTCAGGGAATTAACTACCATTGCTCAAAATCAAATTATCCCTACTATTTCAGAATTACCGGAAGTTTTAAAAGTCAACCTACTTGGTGATGCTTCCTTAAAACAAAAAGACACTGACACATCACTCCCTAACACTTTCCCAACTTTAGTCAGTTTCAATAATAAAAATGCTATAGCTTTCCAAGTAGTAAAACGTGCTGATGCTAATACTTTAGAAGCAGTAAGTAAAGTAGAAGAAACTGTAGCAAAAATGCAGTCTGACTTGCCAGAAATAAAACTCGTCTTAGCAGAAACTCAAGCAGACTATATTCAGGAAGCAACCCAAGCGACTATCGATGCTTTATTATTAGCAATTATTCTAGCAGTAGCAGTCATTTTTCCATTTTTACGGAATTTTTCAGCCACCATAATTACAGCTTTAGCAATACCTATTTCTCTATTAGGTACTTGTATTGTCATGGCAATATTTGGATTTAACCTAGAAACTATTACCCTCCTCGCCTTAGCAATAATAATTGGAATAATTGTTGATGATGCTATTGTAGATGTGGAGAATATTGCCAGACATCTCCAAGCAGGAGAAACTCCCAAACAAGCGGCCATCAATGGTACTGATGAAATAGGTTTAACCGTTGTTGCTTCTACCTGCACTATTGCTGCAGTATTTCTCCCAGTCGCTTTGATGGGGGATACCCTTGGTCAGTTCTTTCAACCCTTTGGTTTAACAGTTTCCGCAGCAGTATTAATTTCTTTATTAGTTGCCCGCACTTTATCCCCAGTATTAGCAGTGTGGTGGTTAAAAGAAGTTAAAACTCAGAATTCAGAAGGCAGAAAATTGCAGTTTGAAGTCAAAAATAAGGAGTTAGAAGGAAATAATAATAATCAAGTTAAACCTCAGAATTCAAAAGGCAGAAAATTGCAGTTTGAAGTCAAAAATGAGGAGTTAGAAAAAAATAATAATAATCAAGTTAAACCTCAGAATTCAAAAGGCAGAAAATTGCAGTTTGAAGTCAAAAATGAGGAGTTAGAAAAAAATAATAATAATCAAGTTAAACCTCAGAATTCAGAAGACAGAAAATTGCAGTTTGAAGTGAAAAATAAGGAGTTAGAAAAAAATAATAATAATCAAGTTAAACCTCAGAATTCAAAAGGCAGAAAATTGCAGTTTGAAGTCAAAAATGAGGAGTTAGAAAAAAATAATAATGAAGTTAAAATTAATCTCAAACAAGATGGTTTATTCAATCAAACACCAATTAGAGGTCAGAAGTTAGAAGGAAATTATGATGAAGTCAGAAGTCAGGAGTTAGAAGGAAATTATGATGAAGTCAAAAGTTATTTGAAACTAGAGAGTTTATTCAATCAAACACAAAAGTGGGAGAACACTTTATCCAATCAATACCAAAAATTACTTAACTGGTCTCTAGACCATCGAAAAATTGTCATAGCAATAGCTTTACTCAGTTTCATCCTTGGTGTGGCAATGATTCCTCTAATCCCTAAAGGATTAGTACCACAACTAGACCGAGGAGAATTCAATATTACCTACACTTACCCTCTACCTAATTTTGTTAGTAATACTGAAAATACTCTCTCTCCCCAAACAACTCAAGCACCTTCCAATAACTCAATTTTTCCTGAAGGAGCATTTAATTGGATTAGCGATATAACCAAATCTCCCACTAGAATCTTATTAAGAAAATCTCGTAGAGTAGCGCAACAGATAGAGGAAATTGTTTTATCCTTCCCAGAGGTAGAATCAGTCTTTAGTATTGCAGGTTTCCAGGGTGAGCCAAATCATGGTAAAATATATGTAAAACTCAAAAAAGAGCGATCGCTCACTACTGCTCAAATACAAGAACAAACTCGTAATGCTTTATCTGAGTTAAAAAATATTAGTGTTAGCGTTGAGGATATCCCATTTGTTGAGACTGGAGCTGGAAAACCTTTTGAGATAATGCTATTAGGAGATAATCTAGAAATTATCTACAACACTGCTCAAAAAATTCAAACTCAAATTGCCAAAATACCAGGATTTGTCGATTTAACTATTGCGCCTCAGTATAATAATTTCGATAACCCTATGGAAATAACTCACCGCGCTCAAAAGCAGGTTATCTATATTACAGCGAATCTCTCTGATGGTTTAGGACTAGGGAATGCTATAGATTTAGCAGTAGAAATAGCTCAACCAATTTTACCTCCTGGTGTCAAGTTAGACTTAGGTGGGGATTCTTTGAGAATAGGGGAAGTCTTTAGTAGTTTTTTTGTGACTTTAGGTTTCTCTGTTGTATGTATGTTGACAGTCTTAGTGTTACTTTTTGGTAGATTTTTAGAACCCTTGGTAGTAGGTTTGTGTTTGCCTTTGTCTATTGTGGGAGCAATGTTAGGATTATTATTTACTCAGAGTGATTTTGGTGTTATTTCCCTGCTCGGTCTAATTTTTCTCCTGGGTTTACTGGATAAAAATGCTTTGTTATTGATGGATTATATTAATCAACTGCGTCAGTCAGGGTTAGACCGTAGACAAGCTATTTTGCAAACTGGTTTAGTGCGACTGCGACCCATTTTAATGACGACAAGTTCGACAGTTTTAGGAATGTTGCCGATCGCTTTGGGATTAGGAGCAGGAGCAGAATTACGACAACCTCTAGCTGTGGCAATTATTGGAGGGTTAATTACTTCTACTTTGTTGAGTTTAATCGTAGTTCCTGTTTTGTATACCTTATTAGAAGATTGGTGGAGATTGAAATTAGGGTAAAAAAGTTACAGCAGTTTTCTAGTTGATGAGGTACAAAGTTTTATTGCTTTAGGCAACAGGCAACAGCTCATCTGGCAACAGCTCATCTGGGAATATAGGAATAAATAGTCTTATAGCTGTACCTCACGCTTCCTCAAAAGTGCTGTAAATTGTTGATGAGTTGGCGCTGTCTGGCGTAGTTATACCATATCCGTTGGTATAGTCCCGCGTAAAAGTTGGGGAAATATCTACCGCCATATAAGTAAAATTTTTCCTTTTCTTAAAGCTTCTTCCAACTTCGGTCTTCCTTACCTTCTCTATACAAGACCGATGCTACCGGACAAGTCTATTATACCAAGGAGGAGTCAGTCCTCAGGAGTCAGGAGGGAAGAAAGAAGGAAGAGGAAGAACAGGAGAAGAAGGAGAAAGTTTTTTGATCACCAGGACTTATATCATGTCCGGTTGAACAGTTATAAATAAACGACGAAGGAGTCAGGAGACAGGAGGGTAGAAAGAATGAAGAAGGAGAAAGTTTTTTGATCACGCTCTTATCCGGACATGATATTACGCACACATACGAAATAATACACCATGTGTAGGGGTAACGGCCGTTAACCCCTACTGTATGTGGTAGTCCTGCATGGTAATGGTGAGAATATATATTTTTTAATTTCTCCCACACTCCCCATCCCCCCATCTCCCCATCTCCCCATCTCCTCATCTCCCTATCCACCCCACACATGGTCTCAAATTCTCGGTATAGATTAATCCTTCATATAATACGACCTAGTTCCCTTAGCATTAATTGCCTCCCCTAATCTATTTAACCCATGTACATAAGCAGCAGTTCGCATTGAAATAGAAAACCGTTGAGATATTTGCCAAATTTGTTCTGTTTCTGCCAACATTTTTTCTTTCAAGCGTTGATTAATCTCATCCAAAGTCCAATACAAACCACTCCGATTTTGTACCCACTCAAAATAACTTACAGTCACACCACCAGCATTAACCAAAATATCAGGAAATACATAAATTCCACGGTCTTCTAAAATTATATCTGCAGCAGAAGTAGTCGGACCATTTGCAGCTTCAAAGATAAATTTTGCTTTAATATCTTTGACACTTTCCTCAGTAATTTGATTCTCCAAAGCAGCAGGAATTAATATATCAACATCTAAAGCTAAAAGTTCTTTATTAGTCAAAATTTGATGCTCAACAATATTACAAACACTACCTTGACAATAAACAGCTTGAATACCCTTATTAGACTCCTTATATTTTCGAATACTAGGAATATCTAAACCCTTTGAAGAATAAATACCACCCTGAGAATCACTAACCGCAACTACCTTATAACCAGCTTGACAAAGTAACTCTGCCAAAAATGCTCCTACATTACCAAAACCTTGTACTGCAACTGTAGTTTTTTCCGGAATATATCCAAACTTTGGCATGATAGTTTCAATAGTAAAAAAAGCACCCATTGATGTTGCCGTATTTCTGCCCAAACTACCACCGATAGTAACAGGTTTACCCGTAATAACTGCCGGAATTAATTGTCTACGAATAATACTATACTCATCCATCATCCAACCCATAATCATCGGGTTAGTGTACATATCAGGTGCGGGAATATCCACATCAGGACCGATAAAATCAGCGATCGCGTCAATATATCCCCTACTCAAACGTTCCAACTCCATCCGAGATAACTCTTTAGGATTAACAGTAATTCCACCCTTCGCTCCACCAAAAGGTAAACTCACAACTGCACATTTAAAAGTCATCCAAAATGCGAGAGATGTTACCTCATCAATAGAGACATTTGGATGATAACGAATACCACCTTTTGTCGGTCCTCTAGTATCATCATAACGAACTCGATAACCTTGAAAAACTCGTAACGAACCATCATCCATCCGGACAGGAATTGATACTATTAAACTAGCTTTCGGATGTTTGAGACGCTCTTTTGTATCCTCAGAAAGAGAGACATATTTTAATGCTTTTTCTAACCTGAGACTAGCATCAGCAAATAAAGAATCTGACATAAATACCTATTTTGATGAATAAAATTATGTTGGTATTTCGATCATAAATCTCTTGATTCACTGTAATGATTAAGAAAAATAAAGGGCGTTGGTAAAGCGCGTGTATGATATTAGTCTTAATTCTTTAGGAGTCAGGAGTCAGAAGTCAGGAGTCAGGAGTCAGGAGGGAAGAAAGACAGAAGAAATAGGAGTAGAAGGAGAAAGTTTTTTGGTCGCGTAAAGGTCACGGAGTTCTATCGCGCTCTTATCCGGACATGGTATCATACCTCAAATTACTAACGCCAAATAAAGAATAACGGCGTTGGTAAAGCGCGTGTATGATATTAATCTTAATTACTTAGGAGTCAGAAGTCAGGAGGGAAAAAAGAAGAAGAAGTAAAGAGGAACAATCATCTGAAGGAGTGTTGAATTTTTTATATTATTTCTCCCCACATCTACCCTCTACCCTCTTACCTCCTGTCTCCTGTCTGCTGTCTCCTGTCTCCTAGCTCAAAAAACTTAATATTTATGAAGATACGCTTAGGGGTTCTATAAATGCTTGCTTTGATAGAAGTTACGCCGCGCTATAAAGTAGTCCCAATCTACAAATCCTGCTTTAAGATGTCTAATTCCCGATCTAGGATCGAATGCTGTCCGTCCATGCATTATCCTCACATTATGTATTAGCAAACAGTCCCCATCATTGAGACGGAAGCGGTACTGATATGCTGGATTTTTCATATAGTGATAGAAGATTGAGTAAGCTTGATAAAAACTTTCTATCTTCTCAAATGGGATAGTTCGTTCGCAGTTTTTTTCGTTAAAGCAGATGCGATATATATTACCTTGTGTATCTAATTGAATAATCGGAGCAGTATCAGAAAAATAATAATTATTCTGGGGGTCAAATGTATGAAAAACAATCGGGGTTTCGCTCAAAATTTTGAAGTATTCAGGATATTTTTGACGAAAGTCTTCACAAACCCGAAAACCATCAACCAGTATTGATTCGCCACCTTTAGCGTTATGTTCGACGCAATAGAAAAACACCATCAAGAACTTGCTCAATTTATAGTTTTGAGCATTGTGAGGCAATACCTGTGGACCTGTCATTAAATCGCCCAAATCTTTAGCATCTGGAGTAGGTTTAACATCACTAACTATCTCAAATGTACCATTGATTGGTCCAATAGATTTTGTGAGAAAAGATTCCATTTCCTAAATACTTATATTACTGAGTAAGGTAAATCCCAAGGCACAAAGTTCGTCCATCCACACTAATTGTGGACATGAATGAATGTCGTGTCTCTCTATTGGATGCTTATCGAACCAACATCTATCCCATAATACAAGTTTTGGTTCGTTGCAGATTTGCTTTGGATCTGGGTCGTAAGCATATTTCATCAGCCAGGAAATAGGATATATACTGCGATGAGAAGGCTTTTCATCCCAATCAATAATCAATTCTTCTTCATTTAATTCCACATATAATGGCTTTGGTTGTGGATTCTCTGTATAATCATAAATTCTCCGAAAAGTATCTGGATTACGAGATTTAGGATTCAAGCAATTGTCACGCAACCAGAGATAGTGGAAACGTTTGCCTCTGACTTTAATAAAACTTTCATTTAAAATTGTTGTACTGTTCATTCAAAACTCCTACTTTTTGGTAGCTCAAAACTAAGGAATACAAATTCAATTTAATTTGATTTTATTAAGTTTTCGACATTATTATACCAAAATTTATATTAATTTTGGCTACATAGGCTGATAGAATCAATCTAATCACTGGTATTCAGTAATACCAATTTTAAAAAAGAATGCTACAAAAAGGTAGACTTCGTTCAGATATGTTTAAAAATAGCTGCTCCAGTTCATTTTAGATATTTATTTCTATTGTTTTCCCCTTTTTTTTAAAATTTTAATTCTTCTTCCTTCTTCCCTCTTCCTTCTTTCGTACGGACGTTGTATGCAACTTCCCTACCATTTGTAACGAACATTTATTAAATTGGTATAACAGAAAAAAAGGATTTTCCGCCTGGAATACGAGACCATAATTGCTTAAAAATTTTTCCTCAACGGTCTCACCGTAACCCATCCTAATAATAGCATTTATCAAAAATTTTTCTACATTTTATTGAACCTGGTAGTAGGGGAGTGGTGGATAAGTAAACATAAGAATAATTAACATTAACTGGGCTACTAATTAGCAAAAAAGTTATTCTATCTGTGTTAATTACTTAATAACTGAACTGTTATCTAAGTATGGCATTAATTCATGGTAATTGGTATAATTTATGGTTAAAAATGGTTGACCACTGTCGATCACCACTTTTTATTTTTTTTCCCACATAAGTCATCAGTTCATCAATTCATCAATTTCTGTTACTTCAGTTTTTTTTCACAAATCCTGCACAGATATCTATAAAATTATCAGTCAAAAATATCAGAAAAATTATCCTCAAATATTACTTGAAAAGGGTGAAATACCTGAATCTAGATATTCTTCCCGGACATCAGCAACTGAACACTAAAATAGATAATAATAGTAGTAATACTCTGTTTTGTCGTTTATGGTAGAAGTCCTAGCAGCTTTGTCTGCATCAGCAGCAGCAGGTATCAGAATAGCCTTACCGTTACTATTAATCGGTTTATGGCAAAATGATTTATGGTCGAAAGTACCTGTGCTGTCCAATATTTCCCCGCAAATAGTAGTGGGAGTTTTAGTTAGTTGGTCTTTATTTGAAATATTTGCCTCAAAAAAGCTGTTAGGTCAACGCATTCTAAATTTAATTCAACTTTTATTCAGTCCAATAGTAGGAGCAATTATGAGTATGGCGATCGCTAAAGCTACTAATTTAGAAGACTGGTTAACGATCGTGATGGGAGTAGTTGGTGGTTTACTTGCCTTAGTGCTACAACTCGTTCAGGTAGGATGGTTTTATAGATGGCGTGGTTTGCCTATCTGGATGTTGTTAGTCCAAGATATTCTGTGTATTTGCCTGGTAATTTTTGCCTTTGACGCACCCCAACAGGGAGGATTAATTGCCTTACTATTATTATGGCTAGCAATTCGTAGCTATCAAGATTGGTATGGCTGGTATAAAGGACATTAAAGACAAAAAAGTGGTGTTCTTCTGCAAAGATATATTTTAAAGATATAAGAGTAAAAGATTAAAGAAAGGGCATCGCTAGATGCCAAATGTCCCTCTTCTAAAGTAAGCCAGCCAAGTGTAAGGGGCCATGACCAGTAATCAACTCCAACAACAAAGCCATAAAGCCAAGCATTGCCAACCGTCCATTCCATACTTCTGCGGTGGTAGTCAAACCCCACTGCCATTTTTCTTGGGGATACATTTTGATAATTTTTTTCATCTGGATGGCATCAGAAAAGTGACGAGTAGGACCATCTAGAGCTTCAACAACTAAATCTGCTAAATCATTGATAAATACTGGATGGGTATTTAGAGCAGGTACTCGGTAAAAGTTACTAATTCCAGCTTCTTCTGCCACCTCACGATATTCCATATCAATTTCTTGCAGAGTCTCGATATGTTCGGAAACAAAGCTGATGGGAACTACTAATAAATCTTTAACCCCACCACTCGCCAATTCTTGAATAGCTTCTTCGGTGTAAGGTTTCAACCATTCCACAGGACCTACCCGACTTTGATAAGCTAAGGTATGAGGGTTAGAACGATTTAAAGCTTTCATAATCTTATCCACACAGTCTTCAATTTCTGCCTGATAAGGGTCTCCTGCTTCTTCAACGTAGCTAACTGGTACACCATGAGCACTGAAAAAGATATGCACTTGTTCTGAGTTTGAACAGTTATCTAATTCTTGAGCAATTAATTCTGCCATGGCCTGAATATATCCTGGTCGTTGATACCAAGAGGGAATAACGGTATATTCAGTGTTCTGTAATTCTGGGTCTTTTTGCCAGAGTTGATCAAGTAATCTAAAGCTAGAACCGCTAGTGCTGATAGAATATTGAGGATAAAGTGGCAGAATTACTAACTTTTCTATTTGGTCACGCTTAATTCTAGCCAGAGCTTCTTCTGTAAAAGGATGCCAGTAACGCATTCCTATATAAGTTTGAGCTGTTAATCCTTTTTCTTCTAACTGTTTTTCGATCGCCAGAGCTTGCTGTTCAGTAATCGATCTTAATGGAGAACCACCGCCAATTTCTTTATAATTGTCCTGGGACTTTTGAAAACGCATAGTGGAAATGAACCATGCCAAAGGTTTCTGTAACCAAGGAAAGGGCAAACGAATAATTTCTGGGTCAGAAAATAAGTTGAATAGAAAGGGACGGACATCTTCTAGTTGTTCTGGCCCGCCTAAATTAAGTAATAAAACTCCAACACGACTCATAGTATTAATTAGGCTCCAATTTTAATATTTGTTACTAAATTTAACATATTAATATTTTCTTAAGTATATTTTCCAAGGAATAAAGAGTCAACTACTAGCCCAAAATTAACGAAGTCAGAAGTCAGAAGTCAACCCACCCCTCGCCCCTCCCCCTCCCAGGAGGGGAAGTCAGAAGTTATTTTTGTAACGGGGATTTGAGCAAGTCTCCAAAAATATTTCTCCAGTCAAGGTAGGGTTGCGCGACCCAATTATTTTGATAAAATTTATACACTTTTGACTTTTAACTTTTGACTTTTAATTTTTAACTTTTGACTTATTAATCTTATGGCAACAATTTTAAGAGACTGGAGCTATAAATATCAATGGTTATATGACGGTATTTCCCGTTTAGCAGCTATTAGTGTTGGTGGAGAAACTAACTTTCGTCAACTAGCTTTAAAGGGTTTAACTATTGAGCAAAATACTAAAATACTTGACCTTTGTTGTGGTAGTGGTCAAGGGACTAATTTTCTGGTTAAATATTCCCAAAATGTTACAGGATTAGATGCTTCTCCACTATCAATAAATAGAGCTAAAAAAAATGTACCATTGGCTAAATATGTAGAGGCATTTGCTGAGGATATGCCATTCTCAAGTAATCAATTTGATTTAGTACATACGAGCGCTGCTTTACATGAGATGAATTCTGAACAATTACGGCAAATTATGCAAGAAGTTTACCGCATTCTTAAACCAGGTGGAATTTTTACTTTTGTTGATTTTCATCGTCCGGTAAATATTCTTTTTTGGCCTGGGTTTGCCATCTTTTTATGGTTATTTGAAACTGAAACTTCTTGGAATTTTATTAATACAGATATATTGGGATTATTGAAAGAAGTAGGGTTTATTTTAACCTATACTAATTCACCTAAACCTGTTTTATATGCTGGTGGTAGTCTGCAAGTAGTTCAAGTTCAAAAATAAAGTTGCTTAAAAACCTGTTTAACCTGTGAGTTGTATGATAATTTGATAATCATGTTTAAACTTGAGCGAATAATTAATAATCACTCACAGGAAAAAATATGTGTATAGTATTAAGGTATATTGGCTAACCACTACAAATTTCTCAGTTGCTTCTGATACCTGATAATTCTATAGTAAATCAAAGCTTCGATCCAGAAGATAATTATATGATTCAATTAGCCTGCTTTGGTTTAGCTACGAGTTCATTAATTGATAATTGATAATGGATAATTGATAATTACAAGAAGGTTAAAACCGTCCTTGATTGAATATCAGGAAATATTATTTCTTCTCTTGGTCGATTGGATATGGTTAGGAAACCCATCCATCTCTCGACCGCTTTTTTCCCCTTAAAAGGGGAGGCTTTAAACCATAATTATTAATTGTTAATTATTAATTGTTGAATTATCTTGGATTTTGATTACTCAGCAAAATAATTCCTATTCCCATCAATATCCAAGTTCCTTCAAAACCAACATTAATCCGGTGAGTTTTTTCTCTACTTAATAAATACTGAAATTCTCTATCTGATAATTCAAAAGCAGATTCTGCAAGTTGTTGATTGGTTTTAGCTAACTGCATAAAATCTAATGCTCCCCAATAGGTGGAGATACCAACAACAAAAATACCAATTGCTGTACCAAATAGGCGAAACATAATTAACTGTTAAAATTAGATTTATTAAATTTAAGTCAATTTGAATTATATTCAAAATTACCAAAATATTACAACATTTGTTTTTGATAATTAAAATGGATTTGTTTAGGGTGTGTTAGATAGCTATTATTAACCTCTGTTAAAGCTATTTATAGCAGTTTTTAGAATACAGAGATTTTGGCTTAAAAGCACTTATGCTCAGGGTAGAGGTCAGAAGTTTTGTAGTCTACTTTTGTGAAAACTCCTATAATAATCTAGCAAAGAAAACAAAATTTATTGTTACTGCTTCCTTTTCCCCAGCACCTTTAATAAAGGAAGTAGGGAAGGAAACAAAATTTACGCCTTTTTCAGAATACGTTGTTTAAGAAGATGACTGTTAAAAATCATCATAATATTGTAGTTTGTAGGGTGAGTAAAAAAACCAAAATTATTGTTATAAGCAAAAAATTTACTACTATAAAAAATATGACAATGCGAAGACTAAAGGTTTAAAAATGAACAGAAAACGTTTAAGTTGGTTTGAACCTGGTAAATCATTTCAATACATTAGTGAATGGCTAGAAAAAGCTAAAAATAAAATTCGGATTGCTACAGGTTTTTTTACTATCAAAGGATGGAATTTAATCCGTCGTTATACTAAAGGTAAACAAACCTTTCTTTTAGTTGGTTTAGATGATCCAGGAGAACAAAGAGCAAGAATGGCTTTAGTTCAGGAAATAATGCGAGATTTACGGACAGGATTAGATAAAGATAGAAGAAAAGCAGTTATTGACCTTGTAGAAAAAATACAATCTCAGGAATTTGAAATTGTTGATGCTAGAGCAGCAGACCATCACAACAAACTTTATATTTCCGATGGAGAAGCAGCAATTCAAACCTCTTCAAATCTGACAGGAAAAGGTCTTTTGGAACAGGTTGAAGGTGGGAATATTATTAAGAATAAAATTGAAATTGCTGCTTTAGCTAGAGAATTTGACAATTACTTTATTAATGCTCAAGATTTAACTCAAGAACTTCTAGATATTTTATTGAAATGGTTAGAGTTTGATACACCTTGGGATATTTATCTGAAAACCATGTTAGTGTCCGCTTTTGAAAATAAACAACCTCCTAAAACTTGTTATACAAAGAAACCAGTTTCTTATCAAAATTATATGATTGCCCAAACATTACGGCAAATGCGAGACTTTAATGGTTCAATGATAGTTGCATCAACTGGATTAGGAAAAACAGTTGTTGCTGTTCATGTAGCTATACATTTAAAAGAAGAAGATTTGATTGATAATGTAATGATTATTGCACCAAAAGCTGTTGAGAGTAACTGGCGAAAAGAAATGCGAGAAGCTGCACTTCCTTATGAATTTTTTGTGCAAAAAATATTTGATAAAGAAATGAAATATGCTCGGCATAAACTCAAAGAATTTACAGACATTTTAGAAGTGGTTGAACAGCAAAGTTGGTTATTAATTATTGATGAGAGTCACGAATTTAGAAATCGCTTTAAAAAAGACCTGTCTAATAGGAGAAAAAATCCTTCTGAACGAACAGCTTTTACTAGACTGAGAGAATTAGTAAAAAAAGGTAATGCTAAAGTTTTACTTATGACAGGTTCTCCCTATGGTACAGATATTGATAATATTAATAATCAACTTTATCTGCTACCTCATAAAGCTAATAATCCTCATGAATTTGAACATTTTTTGAGTGTTTTGCCAGACCAGAAATATTTATTTCCTCAAGAAACTGAAAATGTCAAAATTTGGTCTGTTGAAAGCACAGACGAATTTATAAAACTGCCAGTAGTCAGTCAATTAACAACTTCTCACGTTGCTCAATGTTATGGTCAAAAAGATGAGCAAGGAACTTATATTAACTTCAGTGATGAAAAACGTTATATTCCTAATATGGTTCTTCATACTATCAATTTTCAACTGATTTTTGAAGCAGAATTAACTGAAGCTATAACCCAAGGATATTTTGAAGTTACGGGAAACCATCTGTCTAAATACCTATTTAATCAATTAGTTAAAATTTCTTGGGCAAGTTCTCCTTTAGCACTTCAAGACATCCTAGAAAGTATTGCTGATACTCCAGGAGGGGAAAATAGTTATGAACTTGAGAAGCTAGATTTTATATTTTCTCGTCCACAACGAGCAGCATTTTTAAAACCAATCATTACTAAGCTAAAAAAATTCAATTACAGCAACGATCATAAAATTATAGCTTTATCAAAAATTCTTGAAAAAGTATTAAAAAATGAGCAAAAAGTTATCATCTTTTCTGAGAGAAGACCAACTGTAGTTTATTTGTTTCAAACACTAAAATTAAAATTTCCTGATTTAAAGATTGCAGCCACTATTGAAAAAAGTGAAACCGAGGAAAAATTCAAAAAAAAATTCAAGATGAAAGATAGTCGAGAAATTGAAGATATGATTAACCAATTTGCTCCTATTGCCAATAAAAAAACTAATCAATATTCAGAAACTTATGACATTTTTATTTCTACAGATACTCATGGTGTAGGTGTAAATATGCAAGATGCTTCAGTAGTAATTAACTACGATATTGACTGGACTCCTATTAAACCAGTGCAAAGAGCGGGAAGAATTTTACGCTTTTGGCATTTGCCTCGTAGCGTGGAAATTTACACTTTTGTACCAAAACTTATTAATCAACATCAAGTAAGTACAATTAATTATGAATTAGTAGAAATTCAACAGCGATGGGAAAATTTAATGTCTCGTCATTACGAATCAGAAAAAGTAATGGATTCGCCTGTTTTAACTGCGGAAGAAACCCAAGAAATAAACTTTTCAGAAATGGCATCTCAACCCACAAATAAATCTGGAGAAATAGATTTGAATGCTCTGGCAAATTTAGAAGTTCCTAAAGGAGAAATTTCTCCTTATTATCAACATACTGCAAAACTACAGCAAAATCGAGATTATGCTGAGACTTTGGCAGATGATTTAATTAGTAGTAAATTATCTTCAGATAAAGAACCTTTACTTTATATGGTACTGTTTCATCAAAACAAATATCATGGTATTTTTTACAACTCTAATACTAATAATTTGACTGAGCCTGAAATTGTCACAGTCTTAAATAAAATTGCTTGTGATGAAAATACCCCAACAGCTAATGTTAATTACGATGAAATAGAAACTCTAAGTAATATTTGTCTTGAGCTTTGGTGTGAGAATAATCAAGTTTCTCCAGATGATGTCGAGCGAATTTGCACCTTGTATCTTAAACCAGAAAATGAAGGAGATAATTTCACAGAGTTACTATTGAAAAATTAATCCAACTGATTAATTGGATTCCTCAAAAATTAGCATACTTTTTGTAAGTATTTCCTGCGGAATGCTGCGCAAACAGGTATTAGCGGTCATAACTATTAGTTGACTAATACCAGTTTTATATGAGGTTGCATAGAATGATGAAATTCATTAAATCGATCTATCTTTATCTACGCTTACCGAATAATTAATAATTAACAATTAAATAATTCTGGTTTAAAGCCTCCCCTTAATCGGGGAAAAAAGACAATATTCCTTATATTCAATCAAGAGCGGTTTTAACCAGAGGTAATTATCAATTATCCATTATCAATTATCCATTAATGAACTGCGGTCAATTATGCTTTAAATATTATTCGATGCAGCTTCATTTCAATTTGGTATAACAGCTCTTTTATAAGAAGCACTGCTTAGGTATTAGCTTTTATTTATACTTTTAGTTTTCACTTCATCTGTCCATACTAATTTACTATCTAGCATACAATGATTTAATAACTAATGGCTGATAGCTGACTGCTGAATGCTGAATGCTTACTACTTTTGATTCAATTAAACATCAATTAACTAAAGATGACAAACCAAGTTTTAATCATCGGTGGATATGGCAGAATTGGTAGTAGTGTTGCTAGAGATTTAGCTACTTATACCAACTCAGAAATTACGATTACCGGACGTAAACCAGAAGTAAATATCAAAAAAATTCCTATTTCCGGAGCTAAATATTTAACTTTAGATTTAGCAGATAAAGAAGGAGTGAAAAATATTATTCATTCTTATAGTAAATCTGCTGGAAGTTTAGTTATTCACTGTGCAGGTCCATTTCATCATCGCGATACTAATGTTCTGAAAAATTGCATTGAAGCAGGTATTAATTATGTGGATGTTAGTGACTATCGAGGATTTACTCGTAAAGCTTTAGAATATTCTGAAGCTGCCAAACAAGCTGGAGTTACTGCAATTATTAATACAGGGATTTTTCCTGGAATTTCTAATAGTTTAGCTCGTCAATCAGTAGAACAATTTGATGAACCAGAAGAAATTCATTTAAGTTATGTCGTAGGTGGTTCGGGTGGAGCGGGAGTGACAGTTATGCGGACTACTTTTTTAGGTTTACAAAATCATTTTGAGGTGTGGAAAAATAACAAGTGGGAATTTGTTAAACCTTATAGCGATCGCCAAGTTATTGATTTTTCTAAACCCTACGGAAAAATTGGAGTTTACTGGTTTGATCTGCCAGAATCTTTGACTTTGCCGACTTCTTTTCCCGTACAAACTGTAACTACAAAGTTTGGTTCTTTTCCTGACTTTTATAATCATCTAACTTGGATGACTGCTCATTTATTTCCTGTTAGTTGGTTAAAGAATTCAGGGGTAATAGAATTTATGTCTCAAGTCAGTTATAAAATGACTCAAGTCACAGATAAATATAGTGGTACTGGTGTAGCAATTCAAGCGAAAGTTATTGGTAAAAAGTCAGAGAAGAAAGCTGATTTTTGCTCGTCAATTATACATAAAGATACTGCAACTGTTACAGGTATTGGTGCTGGTAGTATTGGTGAGTTAATTTTGTCTGGAAAATTGCATAAACCGGGTGTTTGGTCTGTAGAAAATAGTTTGTCTACTGAATTATTTGAACAAGTAATGAAGAGTCGAGGTTTTGTGAAAAATTATGGTGATAGTTATGTGGTTTATCAACCTTTGAACTGAATTTTTACTTCTACATCGCCGTAATTTTTTAGGCTTTCAACTTTGTCCTCGTAGTTATTATGGTGAGAACCGCTACTATTCTAACTACCAACGTTATAATTCTAGTTACTACAAAGGGAATATAAAAGGCTACTACTAAAGTATTTTTTTGTCTATATATCTATGAATTAAAGCACAATTAATTTTAACTTTATAGTAGCGATAAAGTAGTGAAGTACTATCCTATAGTGCTGATTATTCTGCTGCAAAAAAATATTTTACTCCAATACTTTAATCCCACTTTTAAATATAACTCTTATGGAATCTATTAAGAATATCCAGAAAAGAGGGAGTAGATAGTTATCCGGATATTACCTGCTCATGAACAATAGTTAACTGTTGGAATCTATATATTACCTGCTCATGAAGAATACTTAACTGTTGGAATCTATTAAGAATATCCAGAAAAGAGGGAGTAGATAGTTATCCGGATATTACCCGCTCATGAACAATACTTAACTGTTGGAATCTATTAAGAATATCCAGAAAAGAGGGAGTAGATAGTTATCCGGATATTACCCGCTCATGAACAATACTTAACTGTTGGAATCTATTAAGAATATCCAGAAAAGAGGGAGTAGATAGTTATCCGGATATTACCTGCTCATGAAGAATACTTAACTGTTGGAATCTATTAAGAATATCCAGAAAAGAGGGAGTAGATAGTTATCCGGATATTACCCGCTCATGAACAATACTTAACTGTTGGAATCTATAATGTAAAAACTTGAGGAAAATCTTCATGCAAGAAACAAAAAATAATCAACTATTTACTGAAATTTCTTCAGAAGAATCTGTCACTATTAATGGTGGTCATAATTTCGATGATTGTTACGGTTATAGTCGTTCTCAACGTTATTATTGTCGCCCTGTTAGTTATCAACTACCGTAGTTATCACTATAGTCGTCCTGTACGTTACAGCTATAGACGTTACAATTGCTACTAAAAACTAGCTATGTAATTACCAACTAAATATAGTCTAAACAAATTTCATAAATTCCTTGCTTACTATCTCAAAATAGTGAATATATATATGAAATGGCATACAATATTAAGAGATAAAAATTCATTTTTTAACAGAATAGATATTAATTTATCTGGCATTGATGTGGGAATTTTAGGGGTTGATAATTGCGGAAAATCTGTGTTATATAACTTTATTCTTACCCATCAATTAAAGCATGGTATTGGGAGTACAAGCTCCAGAAAAAACCAAAAAACAATATATATAGAAATAAAATTTGAAAATTCAAAAGAATCAATTATTAAATTAAGAAATTTTTTTGATGTAGGTGGTCAACGCGACCTCTATGCTTTGAAAAAAGATACTTTTAATCAGAGCTATTGTATTATTTATGTTGTTAGAAGTGATTTAATACTTGATATTGGTGGTACTCAAGACAATGATGTAATAAGAAAATATAGAGCTGCTCTTGAACTAGATTTTGCTAATATTAGCCAATGGCAAAGAGACTTGAATTTCTGGCAAAGAAATTCATTCTCAAAGTTAATTATAGTTGGTAATTATTTTGGTGAAATTGATAATGAAAAAACTGTATCTGATTATTTAAGTAATCAAAAAGATTATCACAGATATTTTAGGGATCGTTTTACAGATATTACTGGTGGTCTATATTTTCCAAAAACAGAAATCAAATGGGTCACTGGAACTCTCGTTTCTCAAAAATTTGCCACTGAATTAGTTCACGGAATACTTAAATCCTTAATCTCACAAGAAACATGACTACTGATTTGTATTTTTATATTGTAAATTACAATAAAAATGTTCCTATTTATATTGTCAAAAATACCAGAACTGTTGACTCGGATAGTATAGAAGGTCAAGAAGTAATTAAAAGTATTGATAAATTAAATGTTGCTGGAATTGCGGAAGTTACAGAAAATCAAATAAATATTTTATCTAGTAATTTAGACTTTTATATTGAAGCTATGACTAATAAGTTAGATGCAACTAAACGCCCGGCAAAAATAGGCATTAAAGGGAAATTACCTGCATCATCTTTAAATTACTACTTTGAAGACTGGGTTTTTGAAATCCTGAACAAAATTCAAGACTTTGCTAAAAAAATTGAACAACCAATTCAAGAAAATCAGTTAGAAACCATAGAGTTTAATTTGCGTAAGATTTATTATAAAAATCAAGACAAAAGAAAATTTTTACGCATAGGTAAACTATTAATAAAAATTTTTACTCCTGTAATACTAACCTTAATAATCATCAAATACTTTTTTAGTGAAATGGAGTTAATTTTAGTAGGATTGTTAATTTCTATAAATAACGTTATTATGTTGCTAATAGAAGATAAATAAAGGAGATATATGACAGAAGAACATTCTTTTCCTTATGGATATGAAGCAAATATTCCAGTTGATAATCCAGGTGAACGTCAAGTTATTTTAGTTTTACCTACAGGTATGCCTGAGAGAATTAAGTACGATCCAGTTTATAGAAAATTAAGAGATTCAATTTTAATTAAAAATACTAATAAAACCAAAAATGGGTTGTGTATCGTAGAAGAATCTATTGATTTATATGATGAAAGTAGTCAAACTTTTTTACAACTCTTACAACAAAAAGGTTTGATTGAGTCTGGGAATATTCTTATTCAAAATGCCTATAATCGTTAGGATTATTTGAAATTTGATGCAGAAAAAATTAAGACTGAAGTTATTTTCACAAAATGGCAACACTATACAATAGTTGCTGGTTACTTAGGTGCGAAAAAAGTTGAATTGATTAATCAAAAAGATCGAGAGTTTGAGTCTAATAAAGATTTTAATTTGAAATCTAGTTTTAGCAGTTTACTTAACTTGTTGAATATAAGTGGAGATTCTTTTACTAAAAGTGTAGAAAAAGAACTCTACAAGATATCAGCAGAATTTAAAGGATCTTTACCAGATATAGAATCAGCTAAACAATATATTTCTGAAAACTTTTTGTCTCAAGACAATGATATTAATTTTCTAGTTAAAAATCGTGAAAAGAATAACCTAATGTTAAGCTTTGAACAAAATTTAAACTTATTTTCACAAATTGAGAACGGTTTTAGTTTAGCAATGAATATAAAAGTACCTCAATATTTAGTAGATGGAAAAGGGGAGTATAAACAAACTAACAAAAAAATTGAAAAATTTATTACAAAAGTTGTTTTAACTTTTTCTGAATCCTAAAGGGTAAATATGAAAATAACTAAAATTTTTTATTAAAATTCTACTTCTATAAACTAATAATCCTAGCTTCTCCTTTAGATACTGTAGCTAGAACATCTATTACTTTTGGCATTAAAATTTTCAAATCTACTAAACGATTTGAAGGTACTTTTCATTAATTGATAATGGATAATTGATAATTGATAATTACCTCTGGTTAAAACCGAGAGGATTGAATATAAGGAAATATTATTTCTTTTCTCTTGGTCGATTGGATATGGCGAGGAGACCTCGCCATCCCACCCTACGGGAAGCTGCGCTACGACCGCTGTCTTGGTTGATTGGATATGGCGAGGGGACCTCGCCATCCCTCAACCGCTTTTTCCCCTTAAAAGGGGAGGCTTTAAACCAGAATTATTTAATTATTAATTATTAATTATTAATTATTCGGTAAAACAATTACTGCAATATTGAACTGTGGTAAATTAAACTGAAATGATAAGTTGCGGTCAACTGTAATAAACACATCAAATTGTGTTTCTGCAAGAGCAAGAAGGAGAAACAAGAAAATATTTTCCTTTTATTCAATCCTCTTCCTTTTAGGGAGAGGTAATTATCAATTATCAATTATTGAAGAGCTATACATTCATCCAAAATAATTTTCATTCTATGCCACTATACAAATAATTTATTTTCCTATTTCTTCTAATAATTCAATCACTTGTTCTTGAGTAACGCTAGGAAAACCATCAAGAAAATCATCAATAGACTCTCCTGCTTTTCAATAGTCAAAAAGTGTTTCTACTGGCACTCTCGTACCAGCAAAAACTGGGGTGCCTCCCATAATTTCAGGAGATGTACTAATTATTGAAGAGTTTTTAAACATACATAACTTCTCCATCTTGACAACTGACAACTGATAACTGATAACTGAAAGAGTGCCTCCCATAATTTCAGGAGATGTACTAATTATTGAAGAGTTTTTAAACATACATAACTTCTCCATCTTGACAACTGATAACTGATAACTGATAACTGATAACTGAAAGAGTGCCTCCCATAATTTCAGAAGAATTACTAATTATTGAAGAGTTTTCAAACATACATAACTTCTCCATCTTGACAACTGATAACTGATAACTGATAACTGATAACTGAAATGACCTCTAGAAAACTCTTTGGGAAGTTTCTCCAATAAAAATACTAATGGCTAATTTATCCTCCTTTACTAATATTAGCCATCAGTAGTGAAAATTTTGATACTTAAATACTACTACCAACATTATTCTGACTTAGCAGTAAAATTTCCTTCTTTGTGAGAGCGATCGCTAACTTTTTCTATCCAGTTGAATAACCTCTTTGAGACTTGTAGTTTACCGTTAATAATTGTGTCAGATAAGACGATTGTGCTTGCCAATATGGAGATGCAAATTATACTCATATTACTAATTCTATAGTTAGACTAGACCGTATAGTTTGATTATATTTATAATATATAACTACAAGTTTGATAATGTCAACTCAGAAAGAAAAAAAATCTCAAGGAAAAAAGTTAATGACCAAAATCAAGAGGCTGAAAAAACACGGCCAGGGTGCTGTCGGCAAAGCAGAACAAATATTAAGAGGAGCAATACCAGAATTTCTCAAGAATGGTTATGCTTGTACCAGTATGGACAAAGTAGCCAAAGCAGCAGGGGTATCGAAGCAGACACTATATAGTCATTTCACAGATAAAGAAGGATTATTCAAAGCTTTAGTCAAGCGAGTAGCTACCAAAAAATTTAACTTTGTCTGGTCACAACCACTTGAAGGAGAACCAGAACAAGTATTGCGCAACTTAGCGGATAGATTACTCACAGAAAATATTAATGATACTGAATATTTAGAATTTGTTAGATTAATTATTGCTGAGTCAGGAAAATATCCAGATTTATCCAAATTATTTTTAACTCAAATAGCGAAACCAGCAGTAGAAATTCTGACAAAATATTTGCAAGAACATCAAGAATTAAACCTTGACGATCCAGAAGCAACAGCTAGAATTTTTGTCGGTTCTTTAGTATATTTTATTCTGAATCAAAAAGTACTCCATGGTATGGAAGTAATGCCAATGGAAGCTAGCCGTTATATTGATAATTTAGTAGCTTTAATTTCTAGGAAAGACAGAAAATAGCGTTATGTACAAGTCAAAAATTAAAAGTAATCTCTGAGAGAATTTTTCCTAAGAAAAGAAGGATTAGGGAGTAGGAAGTAGGGGAAATAATGTAAGCATTTTCTGCGGAATGCTGCGCAAACAGCTCTTAGCAGTCAGCTATCAGCAAATAATGAATAATTTCTTATAATCTTAAAAAAAGCATAATTTTACAGTAAGTTTTAATTCTATCCAAATTTCTCAATTGCATTTCTCAATTACTTTTACCGAATAATTATAATAATTAATAATTAAATAATTCGCGCCTTGAAGCCTCCCCTTTTAAGGGGAAAAAGCGGTCGAGAGATGGCGAGGTCTCCTCGCTGTCCGACCATCGGCCAAGAGAAGAAATAGTATTTCCTTATATTCAATTCCGTAGCGGTTAAAACCCGAGGTAATTATCAATTATCCATTATCAATTATCAATTAATGAACTCCTCCGATAGTTAATAGCTTACTGCTGAATGCTTACAAAATAATTGATAGTTTATGTACGATAATTAATTTGATTTTTTATGATTGAAAATGTCTAATTAGCTAACAGGCAACAGGGATACAAAAGGATTATATAAATCGGCAAAACCGATGTTTATGGCTTTAGTCTTTACAGTAGTAAAATTGTGCTAGTATAATTTTACTACTATTGTATTGTGTAAATTTAAAATCTGCTTAAACTGAGTAATTATTATATGAAAGCTTATATTAAGTTAGAAGGAAATACTACTAATGATGATTCTAAAAGTTTGAACGAACTTGCTAATCTTATTAGGAAAGACTGCGACCTGTCTGTAGAAATTGAAGAAAAAAAGCCAGAATCTGGAGATAAAGATGGTGGTTTAGCAATAGCAATAGCGATCGTCTCATTGGCGGTAGCTACTATTCAAACTTTAATCTCTGTGTTCCAATACTGGCAATCAAAAAGACCTAAGTATTCTTTATCTATCACTTTTCATAGTCCAGCTCGGAAAGAAACTTTATTGCTTGAAAGTTCATCAACACAAGAAATTCAAGAAATGATATCTCTACTGAAGTCTCAATCTTTCCCTAAGTATGAATATATCGAAGTTCAAATATCAAAACATCAGTAAAGAACAATGTCAGAAGACCTTCCAAAAAGAATTGCTTTAGTCTTGAATTCCTTAACTGGTGAAGAACTCAAAGGAGGAAAGCAAGATGTTTCCAGAGTTTACTCTATTCTGACAGATCCACAAAAGGGGATGTGTCTAGATAGTGGATCTACAGCAGTATACGACTGTGAAAGTAGAGGCAGCTTTGAAAAAATTTTGAGGTCTACTCTCAAAGGTTGGAATATCAAAACTCAGCTAGTCTTCTACTTTTCAGGACATGGAGATATTAGGAATAATCTGTATTGTCTAAAAATGGGGTTAGATAATTCAGAGTGGTATCCGTTCAAAAATTTAATGAATGAGTTAGACTTGGCAGGAGTTAGACGTGCCATTATTATTCTTGATGCTTGCCATAGTGGAGCTGCTCTTGAAGGAAGCAAAAGTTTAGGTGATAATATGTTGAATTCTATAAAATATGATATTCCTCAAGGAATTACTATTATTGCTTCGTCTCTAGAGACTCAACAAAGTAAAGAACTACCGGATGGTTCGTCTGGAGTGTTCACTGAGATTTTTTGCACGGGTATTGAAACGAGTCTTGATGGAAAAGGAACAAATGATGGAAAAATTTATGTTGAAGATATTGTTAGTTATATTAATCATAAATTAGAAACAGAAGAACAATACTCAAATTTTGTGCAACGTTCAGCTTTTTCTCTTGATAGAGCTGAGAAAAAAATTTGGATTGCTAAAGGGAAAAAGAGGGAAAATTCTACAGTTTTGCATAGTCAAGATTTTCTAGAGAATGAAATAGAGAAAATAGTTCAGAAATACGTTACTAAGTTTGTTCAAAGTCAAGGTAATACGACTAATTATCGGGTTGCTGACTTAACTAAATTTGTCAAAGATAATGTTCAGAATGAAGTTGGTGCATATATTGACTTAAAGCTAGAGAAGGAGCTTAAACGCTTTCCTCATGCTATTCTAACTCCTACTCCCCCTCCTCCGCAACGACTGTCGAGTTTAAATTGGCGAACGGCAGCTATCATTAGCGGTGTAATTGGAGTATTGAACTTAGCTGGTTTGGTTTTAAGTAACTATCAAAATCAACAACTCAATCAGATTTTTGTAATAGAACCAACACCTACATCATCTCAGCTACCACTAGAAGCATCTATCTCACGGGAGAAAGCTGTTAATTTGATTCAGAAATACTTAGAAGCAAAAAAAGTAACCTTTGCTCCACCCTATAATAGTCAAATTCTTGCTGAAATAGCCACTAGCGAGTTTTATCAAAAGGCAGTTGGTACAAGAAATTGGTTGCAAAGCAATGGTGCATACTATCGCTATAAACCTTACACGATTGAAGTTGAGGAGTTTGTTTTATCTGGTAATACAGCAGAAATTAAAGTAAAGATAACGGAAGATATCACCCTTTACCATTCAGACGGTTCAATTGACAGAAGTAATAGTTATTTGAAAACTGTAACGGTGATCTACAACATGAGACTGATTAATGGAAACCCGAAAATTTATGACTCTAAAATAATTTAATAAAAATGAATTTGTTTAAAACTGAGACATTGTAGTTTAAAAAACGGTTAAAGTTTATCATAAATGCTGTTTCTGTTGCTAGAATAATTGTTTTGTTTGGAATGGTAGTCCTAGAGTTTTTACCTAAAAATTCGCCTCTTGATGTCATATATAATTAGACTGAAAAGTCGTCATTGCAACAATAGGAAGCAATATCGTACAACCCTTGAGATTGCTTCCTTCCACCCCGTTACAGTCGCAATGACTTAGAATAACTAATTATCAGGATTGATGTCAGTGGGATAGTCAATCTATAGTCCAATCTAACTTAGCTCAACAATAGCGATCGCCTACAATTATAATCACAGAAATTAGGTAAATATTCTATGATTATAGTGTACCACAAAGAATGTATAATTGTGTATAATATTGTCCAATTATTTGACTTCAGTAGTTAGCCCGATTAAATTATTCAATATCTCATAAACAAAAATTAACACTTAAGGACAAACAAAAAAATGACTACACCAATTGTTGCCTTACAACAACCAAAAGATATTTCTCTAGGAGAAATAGAAGAAGAATTAAGTAAAATTTGGCTTAGTCAAAATGGAGGAAAAGCAGCACCCATTGCTACCAGAGCTGCTACCTTTAGCATGGTAATTTACGAACCAGAAGAATTTCAACAATTGCTGGGAGGATTAGGATTCTACGAAGGCCCCATTGATGGCATTCATGGGCCACAAACCAGGGATGGAATTAGAAATGCACAAAAGACATATCAACTACCAATCACGGGTAGAGTAGACCCCAACACCCTAGCTAAATTGCGCGAGGAATTTGCCAAACAACCAGGAGACCGACAACAAGTCACAAATATTAATGTTAGAGGATTTAGTTTAGCAGACGCGATCGCAACTCAAAACCCCTGTCGTATCGTTACTCTGTGCCCAAATATTGGGGAAGAAGATACAGGAGTAACAGCTCAAGTATCTGCTTACTGCCCAATTCAGAAGCAAAATACCTCAAACCTAGTTTGTAGTGAGTACGTCACCCTACGGGGAACAAAATCAGCAATGGAAAGGGTAGGTGAAACAGTAACATCATTAATGATTCCCGATCTACCTAAATTTGTATGGTGGAAAGCAACTCCCAACACAGAGCAGGAATTATTTCAGAGTTTGTGTGAGACCAGTAATTGCATAATTATGGACTCCTGCTACTTTTCCGATCCAGAATCAGAGTTTTTAAAGATGCAGGAATTGATTGATAACGAAACCTATATTGCCGATCTCAACTGGCATCGTCTTTCAGCTTGGCAAGAGTTAACTGCTGCTACTTTTGACCCTCCCCAACGAAGGGCAGCTTTATGGGAAGTTGATACTATTACACTTGACTATGAAAAAGGAAATGCTGCTCAAGCACTAATGTTTTTAGGTTGGTTTGCTAGTCGTCTTAATTGGAAACCAGTTTCTTATGCAGAAGTGGGTGGTGACTATGATCTTACTCATATAAAATTTTATGGGCAAAATAATCAAGAAATTGTTGCCGAATTAGCAGCTATTCCTACTGCTGACTTTGGTGAGATTCCTGGAGACTTAGTCGGTGTGCGTTTGGGCTCGACTAATGCTGATGCTGATATTAATTGTTGTACAATTTTGTGTTCTGAAACTACTGGTTGTATGCGTTTAGAATCTGGCGGTAAGGCGCAGTCTTGTCTGACGGAGCAGGTGACAGCATTAACCGATCAGAAGGCAGAAGCGTTGATGGCGCAACAGTTACAACGTTGGGGAAGGGATGTTTTATATGAGGAAAGTTTAGAAATGACAGCACAGATACTGAAGTTAAATAAGCAATCAGCAATCAGCAGTTAGCACTCAGGAGTAAATTTTTAGCAGGAGATTTAAACTTCTCCGCGCACCTTCCGGTTTATAGAAAGCATTTGAGATCTATTGAAAAACAGAGGGATAGTGTGGGAACCCACCCCTAGCCCCTCCCAGGAGGGGATTGGGGAGTGTGGGAACCCACCCCTAGCCCCTCCCAGGAGGGGAATGTGGGAAACTCCCAGGAGGGGACTCAGGAGGAGAATGTGGGGAGATGGGAGCAAATTTAAACCTGCTTGGTGCGCGTTCCCTTTCTTGGTCAGCATTTTTGTTCAAAAGGAAGGAACGAACTAATCTTTACGGACGTTGCATGCAACGTCCCTACCTACCCCCTAAGTACGAAAATCATAGCTAAATTCACCAACGCCTGATTTTTTAATTTTGACTGATAACTGATACAGTAGTTTCCGAAGCTATGAGGTACAGTTGTTTTGATTCTTTTCTGTTCCCTGTTCCCAGTTAAGTGTTCCCTCAAACCTAAAATTTTGTACCTCATAACAACGGGAAACGCTGTAACTGATAACTGATAACTGTTCTAGAGGAGTGTAATAAATGAGTGAAGTCCGTAACTGGTTGAAAAGTATTCCTGCCGAAAATAAAAAAACTGCTGTTCAAATGAAAGTTGGGGAGTTATTAGAAGCTGGAGATTTCCAACAGTTATATCAATATTTAATAGATTTTGATTTTATTAAAGCTAAAATTGCTGTGGATGACCTCCAGATATTAATAGAGGATTATAACTCATTATTACACCCTGCAAAACCTTCAGATATAACTGCTCAACAAATAGAGACTTTGAGATTAATTCAAGGAGTAATTCGTCTATCAGAAGATATTATAAAACAAGATAAAAAACAACTAATAGAACAACTTTGGAGTCGTTTAGTAGGTATTGAAAATCCAGATATTAAAAACTTATTAGAACGGGCAAAAAAAAGTAGAAGAACTGCTTGGTTACGCCCTTTAGTTCCTACTTTCGCACCCCCCGATACAGAATTAATTCGTACTATCAAAGGTCATACAGCAATTATCAATGCTGTAGTAGTTACAACGGATAATCAATACATAATTTCTGGTGCTAGAGATAATCAAATTAAAGTGTGGAATCTGGAAACAGGAAAAGAAATATTTACTCTCACTGGTCATAAAAAAGAAGTCACATCATTAGCAGTAACATCTGATGGAAAACTACTTATTTCAGCCTCAGCAGATGAAACAATAAAAGTTTGGGATTTAATTGAAAAAAAACCAATAATGACCCTAAATCTACATTGTGGACCAGTAACTTCAGTAGTTCTTACACCAGACGAAAAAGAATTAATTTCTAGTTCTGATGATGGTACTATTAAAATCTGGAATCTAGAAACAGGGGAACTTCTTCACTCTATTAAAGCTCATAAAGCAGAAGTAAAATCTGTCACAATTACACAGGATGGAAAAAAAATAATTTCAGCTTCCTTTGACAAAACTATCAAAGTTTGGAATCGAAAAACAAGGAAATTAATTAAGACACTTAAAGGTCATACTGCAGAAGTTGAAGGAGCAGCAGTTACACCAGATGGAAAGCGAGTTATTGGATACGACCTTGATGGAGAATGGGAGTTCTTGTTCGGTTGGATTTATGTTTGGGATATAAAAACAGGAGAACAAATATTTCAATTATCTGGTCATGATAGTGTAGTTGAATCTGTAGCAGTAACTCCTGATGGTAAACACTTAGTTTCTGCATCCGGTGATTCAACAATTAAAGTGTGGGATTTAGAAACAGGAAAAGAAATTGCTACTTTTAGAGACCATCGTCGTTATGTAAATGATATTGTCATTACAAAAGATGGTAAACTGGCAATTTCTTGTGGTTCTGAGGCTAGTATAAAAGTTTGGGATTTAACAAAAGTTTGGGAAAAAAATCGGGTAAATTATACTCCTATTGGTCATCCAGAAGAGGTCAATGCTGTTGCTATTGCTCCTAATGGTAAATGGGCAATTTCTGCTGCTTGTGACTTTAGATTAAAAGTGTGGGATTTAACAAATTTTTCTGAAGTTTGTAATATAGAAATAGAAGGCTTTCAAGTAGTACATTGTTTTGCAATAACTCCAGATAGTAAACAGATATTTATTGGTTTTAGCAGTACAGAACCTAGTACTGAAATCAGAAAAATGAAATGTCGTAATCCCAGAACTCAACAAGAAACATTTGCTTTTTTATCCCCTTTAGATTTAGGAAATTTTATGGTATTAACCCCAGAAGGTGAAGCTCTTATTTCTGGATATTGGGGAAACCGTGGAATGAAGATTTGGGATTTAAAATTAAAGCAAGAAGTTGGCTATTTAGGAGGTCATGAAGAGGAGGTATCTTGTATAGCAATAAGTCCTGATGGTAAGTATGTTATTTCAGGTGCTCACGATACAAATGTTATGGTTTGGGATTTAGAAACAGAAGAAAGAGTTTTGGTTTTGACTGGTAATGTTGGCTTCGTTAATTCTGTGGCAGTGACTCCTGATAATAAGTATGTTATTTCAAGTTCTTATGATTATGATGTGAGAGTTTGGGAGTTGGAAACAGGTGATCAAGTTGGTGTGTTTAGAGGTCATGAAGGAACTGTATTAGATGTTGTAGGATTAGCAAATAGTCGAGCTATCTCTGCTTCGGAAGATAAGACTTTGAAATTGTGGGATTTAAAAACTAAGAAGGCGATCGCTACTTTCATCGGAAGTAGTGGATTCAAACGTTGCGCAGTTGCACCGGATGGAAGAACTATTGTTGCTGGTGATTATTTTGGGAGATTACATTTTTTGTATTTGGAAGGTTAGTGAAGGAAGAAGGTATCCCCCCCAACCCCCCTTTGAAAGGGGGGAGTTAGAAGGAAAAATATTGCTTTGTCTGAGTTTTACAGCGCTTTTCATAATGGATAATTAGAATAGTCCAGTAGGGTGTGTTAGCGGAGCGTAACGCACCGCAAAGTAGTAGACCGACACAAATAAAATGGTGCGTTACGACGGATTGTTAAATCCCTTTCATAGTCTGAATTTAAGCCGTCTAACGCACCCTACAAAATTTACTACTACTGTGTCAGTCTACTACAAAATTTACTACTTTAAAATTTACTGTTGTTGTTGACAAGCTCCTTCCGACTGAGCAACTGCTGCAGCAAATTCTGGATTTTGTTGTAGGTCTTCTGGAACTTCTCTTGCTTCATGTAAATTAATAGTATTTAACCAGATGGTTTGATTATTCCATTTGATATTACTGAGGTCGGCATCACTGAGGTAGGCATCAATGAGGTCGGCACCACTGAGGTTTGCACCACTGAGGTTTGCACCTCTGAGGTAGACACCACTGAGATCGGCACTAATGAGGTCGGCACTAATGAGGTCGGCATCATTGAGGTCGGCACCTCTGAGATTTGCACCTTTGAGGTCAGCACCACTGAGGTCGGCACCACTGAAGTCGGCACTAATGAGGTCGGCATCATTGAGGTCGGCACCTCTGAGATTTGCACCTTTGAGGTCAGCACCACTGAGGTCGGCACCACTGAAGTCGGCACCACTGAGGTCGGTACCACTGAGGTCAGCACGAATGAGGTAGACACCACTGAGGTCGGCACCACTGAGAAAACCACCTAATATTTTCAAAAAAGCAACAACCTCAAGACACTCGCTATAACCAATAATCCTCAATAGTCTTGTTCGATCAAAATCTTCACTATCAGGTTTACCACAAGGATGAAAATGCAACTTCTCCTGCAATTTCTCCTGAGACCTCCCATAACGATGCAACTTAAACAACAAGATCATTACATTCAACCCCGTATAAATATCCACCTGACGTTGCCCAGACTCAATACCCCACTGCCACAACTGCCTTGCCTTTTTCTGAGGTAAAACTTCCTCCCTCTCCTCAATAAACTTCCCATCACACCAGTCTAAATAAAACCCATGCAACCGCTCAAACAACACCACCAACTCAACCTGACTTTTCACCAACAACGCCATTAAATATTCGACAACTTCCGCTGTCAAACTGTCATAACCAAAAAGATCGTAAACCCGCCACTCAAATTCCTCATCAGACACCACATAAGTCTTACGTCGCTTCCCAGTTTTCTCCGTCAAATCCTCCAGACTTTCCACCATCCGTTTTGCACAGAGAAACTCACCAAAACTCTTGTGGAAAAACTCCACCGAATTTTCTGCCTTTGCTGCCGACTTCAAATAAAAGGCAGCTAAAGCATTTTTCAATCCATCCTCTCGTTCATCTTGCCTAGCTTTTTTAATTAAATTCTGCAACTCTTTATATCCCTGTTTCAGCAGTCGGTCTTCTATCATTTTTATTGCAGCATATTCTCCTCCAGACTGCACCACACATAACCCTGCTTCTGCTAACAAAATTTCTAAATCTTCCGGGCCCAACTTTGTAATTTCCGGATTAAGATTTCTGCCATCTTCTACTCGCTGTTTTTCCAGTACCCATTCCAATGCTTGCTCATAAATCAAAACTTTCGCTCCACCAACATCAGCATTAGCAAACATCTCTACTTTTAACTGCTTATCCCGGTGCATTGCAGCAAGCAAATACAACAAAAGTGGTTCTCTTGCCAATTCCTGAACCTGCTTCGGACATTCTTGACTCTGCAAAAATTCCCGGAACTTTTCTGTTTCCTCTTGTGCAACAATAGTCTGCCACTTCTCAAACCACTGTTGCTGAATTTCGTCACCCATAGGCAAAATACTTACCCGTTCTAAATTAGGAGGCATCAACCTTTCAATGCCATAAAGTGCCAAAGGTCTACCAGTAATTAAAACCCGATGACCGCGTTCGTTATTTTCTGCTGCCTGTTTCTGAAACTGTGCCACCTGGTCTAAAAATACTTTCAACTCATTACTAGCGCCACGTTCCAACAATAATTCATCAAACCCATCGAGCAAAAACAGAAATCGAGTATTGTGGTCTGTCAACCAACCACTATCAGTCTTAATAAAATCCCAACCTACTACATCAGCTAAAGTTTCATCAATATTTGCAGCAAAATTTCTTATATCCCGTAACCGAATTAAAATCGGAGTATATATAGGATGTAATTCCTGACGTACCCAGTCGGCAAACATTCGGCAAAATACACTTTTTCCTCTTCCCGGTCCTGCTTGAATAAATAACACTTGTTTGTCTTTGTTTTCATCCAACAAAATTGTTTTTGCCCACTCCTCAATATTCTGGGGTGTTGCTGTTTGTTCAACTTCTCCATTAGAGTTAACAGTTTTTACTTCAAGTGGCACATAAATTTGTCGAAAAGTGAATTTTTCATCAAATACTTTTTCTTGTGGTTTAGTGGCAATATTCTTCTCCAAATATTTATCAATACTGCCATAAATTTCCAAATCTTTCTGCCACCCATCCCCATAAATTCCGGCTAATTTATTAGCATTGTCTTTCACCTCTACCACTGCTTCTTTCATATAACGGTGGGTACTGCGAGAGATTCTTTCGGCAACAATTTTGGCTTTATTTTCAGCTAAACCAGATTCTTTCAAACGAGCAAATAAAATCTCATCAAACTTTTTTCTCAAAGGTGAATCATAAAAACAAATCAAAGTATCCTTAGCATATCGGTCATTAAAATCAATATCTTCATCCAACTTATTGATCTGTTTTTTAACCGACTCTGAAGCCTCAATTTCTATCAACTTATCTTGAATTTCTGGAAAATCTATAAAGAATTGTCTCATACTTTCTAAATAAGCCACCTGAGCCACCAACTGCACCGCATCTTCTAAAGTTGGTTCCTTGCCAGTTTTATAAACAATAAAAGCAATAATTCCAGTTGCAATAGGCAAAAAAGGTAAACCCGCTCCGGCAACTTTTCCCAGGGGAGAATTTAACACATCCAAAACAGAATCAATATTTTCAATAAAAGGTTTTAATTCTTTAGCATCCTTATTTTCTTGTAGAGCTTTTGCTATTTCCAAAACCGCCTTACCAGACTCAACCCCACCTTTAACAGTTTCCGATAAATTCAATTCTATTTCTGTGTTGAGAACTCGCCGAATCTTCTGCCAGAGTTTACTTGCCATAGTTAATATTTCTTCCTTTAATTTTTGCACAATATATAGCGCTATGCGCAGGCAACAGGCAACAGGCAACAGGCAACAGGCAACCCACCCCTAACCCCTCCCAGGAGGGGAATAAAAAACGATAATATAAGACTTTTAGCTATTTGGCCCCTCCTGCAATTTGTAAATATACCAGCGCTCATTGCTATATTTGTATATCTACAGTTTGATTTCTGTAAATTCCTGATGTTAAAAAAATTGTAGTCCAGTAGTGGACTGACACATCTAATTTTATGCATTAGATTATTGAGGTGGGGGCGAGTTTACCCAGTCGTGGTTGACACCATTAACTTAACGCGGAACTCGCCCCTACTATTGTATGTTTACTTCCCTCCCACACTTCCCACACCTCCCACACTTCCCACACTTCCCTACTCCCCTACTCCCCTACTAACAAATCTTAATTGGCAGTACTCCCGTATCCAACATTACTACTCTACCAATAATTCTACTTTCAGAATATTCCTGTTGTAACGCCTGCAAACAAGCAGTCGCTGACTCCCCAGGTACAGCAGCAAGCAACCCACCAGAAGTCTGTGGGTCAAACAACAATGGATAAAGAATATGACTACTTACCTGGTCTGAATTTTGAATAGATGCAGACATCCTCAAATTTTCCGGATACAGCGAACTAAAAATACCTTGCTGCAAAATTTCTGCCACTCCTGGCAACACAGAAATCGCCTCTATTTCCAACTCCACAGCAACTTGAGAAGCTTTTACCATTTCCAGCAAATGTCCTACTAATCCAAATCCCGTTACATCCGTACAAGCAGTCGCACCGTATTCCAATAACAATTTGGCAGCATTCTGATTTGAAACCAACATTGATTCAATTGCACTTTCAATCCAACGTCCCTTTGCCCGCAAACGCATATCAGCAGCAAATAACACCCCCGTCCCCAACGCTTTCGTCAATATCAACACATCTCCCGACTGCATCCCTTTGTTGTACAATAGTTTCTCCGAAAATGCTAAACCATTGCAGGTAAGACCGAAAGCTAATTCTGCTTCCTCAGTTGTATGACCCCCCATCAAAACAGCACCTGCTTGATTAAGAATTTCCGTTGCTCCCAATAACAATTGATATAAATCATTCTCTTGTTGAGTGGATGAAGCATAAGGAATAGTAGCGATCGCTAAAGCACTTTGAGGTGTTGCTCCCATGGCAAATAAATCGCTCAAACAGTGATTAGTCGCTATCTTTCCCAATAAATAAGGGTCATCCACCAATGCCGGAAAATAATCAATAGTCTGCACCATCACCTTATCTGTTGGCACCCTAACTACTGCAGCATCATCAGGGGTATTCATACCAATCAAAATATCATCCCTCTGTGTTTGCTGTTGAATACGGTGCAGCACCTTCTCCAAAACCTTACTGCCTACTTTTGCTCCACAACCAGCACAGTGCATAATTTCGGAATCTTTCCTCTTTCTACCCTTCCCTTTCCAAGAAGAGGAATAGCTTCTACCTTCCATCTTCAGGTTAGTAAACTTATCCATAAATTTCCGGTCAATGTGGTCTTTCCAACGCCAAAGTAAAGACTCAGGACCAAATCCAATTTTGCCACGAGAAGCGATCGCTCGTTGGTCTCCAGTACCAATTAAAATCAGGAATTTTTTCTGAGGTATAAATGACTTTAGGGGTTTTTTCTGGAGAGCGCGTTGTAAATTTTCCAATAACGGTTTTCCTTGTCGTACTGCAAAAACACCAGCTTTTGGTCGTGAATGGTTAACCATTGTTGCCACATCTCCCGCAGCAAAAACTTGTGGATGAGAAATTGATTGTAGTTTGTCATTGACTAAAATAAAACCACTGGCGTCTGTTGCTAACCCCGCTGTTTGTAACCAAGGTGCAGCAGATGCTTGAGTTACCCAGAACAGAATATCGCATTCTATTTGTAATCCCGAATTACACTCAATAATTTTGGGTGCAAAATCTTGAATTTTCCGCTCATTCATCCGTGTATCCGTGGCAAAATCACTGTCTTGCTCATCAGTGGCAAAATCACTGTCTTGCCCATCCTTGTCTTGCATTTTCCGCTCATTCATCCGTGCATCAGTGGCAAAATCACTGTCTTGCTCATCAGTGGCAAAATCACTGTCTTGCCCATCCTTGTCTTGGGTTTTCCGCTCATTCATCCGTGCATCAGTGGCAAAATCACTGTCTTGCTCATCAGTGACAAAATCACTGTCTTGCCCATCAGTGGCAAAATCACTGTCTTGCCCATCCTGACTTTTCACCCCAGTAACATTTTCTTCTAAATGCAATACCACACCGCGACTTTTCAGAATTTTCTCAACTTGCTTTCCCACCCAACGATGGCGTTCAGGTAATAGTCTTGTACCTCGATGAAACAGATGCAACTCCAGATTATTAGTAGGTTGTCTAGCATTTTGATAAATGTTGTGGAGATGACTTTGCACTGCAAATGCTAACTCCACACCCCCGACACCACCTCCAACTATTCCGATACAGATTTTTTGTTCTGGTGACTGAGCAACTGTTGTGGTTATCTGATGCCAATAGGTGAGAAATTTTGATATGGGTTTAACGGGAATACTATACTCTCTTGCTCCCGGAACAGTTAAACTAGCGGGAGTACTGCCAATATCAATAGATAGTACATCAAAATTTACAGGTGAACGGTTAGCGCAAATTACCAGATTTTTCTCCAGGTCTAAACCAATAGCGCGGTCTACAAATATCCTAGCTCCGGCAAATTTGGCGAGGGGACGCAGGTCAATATGACATTGGTCGAAGGTATATAAACCTGCCACATATCCAGGTAGCATTCCAGAATAGGGAGTATGATATACATCTGTAATTAGGGTTAATCTTACTCCTGGTATAGGGTTCATCGCAAAATTTTTAATAGCGATCGCGTGGCTATGACCACCCCCTATTAGCACTAGGTCTGTTTCTGCTGGTGTGGATAATTTCATTATTATTAATAATATTTAGTTATAGTATCAGTAAGGAAAAAGTAAGAAGGAAGAAGGAAGAGGGAAGAAGTAAGAGGGAAGAGGGAAGAGGGAAGAAGTAATAAACAAATCAGAACAAAAGGCAAAACAATCGAAATAGCTAAATTCTAGTATTGGAGTGGTTATTTTTAGGCATAATTTTCAGCCTTTTTTTTGTAGCATTCTTTTTTGATGATTGGTATAATTAAAATTTAAAAAATTTGATACTGAATTTTGCCCCCCTAGCCCCCCAACTTTGGGGGGAATAAGAGTCAATTTGCTTCATTAAGTCCCCCAATATTGGGGGATGCGCGGGGACATTGACTAAACCCAAGATTATTCCTTTAAGAGGATATCTGAAAAGTTGTTTGATACTGAATTTTGCCCCCCTAGCCTCTCAACTTTGGGGGGAACAAGATTCAATTTGCTTCATTAAGTCCCCCAAAATTGGGGGATGCGCGGGGGCTTGGATATAGTAAATGAGACTTCTCAGACAGCCTCTAATTAGAAATTGGTGAAAAATAGAAATTCTTGGACAGACTACTATTCTGCCCAAGAAATACCAGAAATTATCAAAAATTGAAAAATTAAAACATTCTATCGCTACCGCGATCGCCTACTTAGTGGGCACAACCATTTCCATGATAATCATCAGTATCATAAAATCCATTCTTAGTGCCAAAGAATAGACAACCAACAGTAAACAACACAGTTAATCCAATTAAAATTAATTTGATATCCATAATGACAAGCTCCTTTATATGAATTTAACTCAAACAAATGAAATTATAGACAATACTTGGCTGGAACGCCCATCTCCCGAAGTTGCCCCAGATTTAGTAGGCTGTACTTTAGTGCGACGGATGTCCAACGACAAAATTATCCGTAGCACCATCGTAGAAACCGAAGCTTATGCACCAGGAGACCCTGCTTGTCACGCTTATCGCAGTCGTACCCCACGAAATGCCGTGATGTTTGGTCCTCCAGGAATGAGCTACGTTTACTTCATTTACGGAATGTACCACTGTTTAAATATTGTGACAGATGCAGATGGGGTTCCTAGTGTTGTCTTAATTAGAGCTTTACAATTGGAGTCTGTCCCAGATTGGTTATGGGAATATATCCCAAAACAAAAATCAAAACCTAAATTTTCTCGTCTTGCTGCTGGCCCAGGTAAGCTTTGTCGTTTACTTGATATTGACCTTAGTTTGAATGGTTCACCTTTGCGAGTGGGGGAACCTATATGGTTGGAACATCGCACGAGTCAATTTCAGGGAGATTTGCAAATAGTACAAACAACTCGTATTGGCATTACAAAAGGGACTGAGTTACCGTGGCGGTGGTATTTGGCAAACTGCGATTCTGTGTCTAAAACTTAATTAGGAGTCAGGAGACGGGAGACAACCCACCCCTAGCCCCTCCCAGGAGGGGAAGACAGGAGACAACCCCTCCCAGGAGGGGAGAAATGGGAATGAGGGAGGAGGTAGGAGTAAGAATTGTCAATTTGGGATTTTTCTGCCCAACTATGAGCCTAAAATACTAACTTTTTGAGCGTTTTAGACTGAAAAACAGGTACTTTTTTCTACCTCAAAAAGGCACTTGTTTTTATATGTCAATGCTTTTAGATTTAATCAGCAAGCCATAAATAAAAAATCATGAGAATTTTAAAACAATCTCCATCACTACAACAAGCTTTTCAAGCAAAAATTCAGGAAAAAATTTCTAACAATAGACAAGAAGTAAAACAAGATTTAGGGGGTGGTTTATTTGGAGAAATTGGCGCTGGTTTTTTTCAATTTAAACAATTTAGAAACCAAATTAAAGGCAACTTAGGCGAGACTTTTTTATCATTATTACTCATGTCACTACCTGACAATTGGGTAATGTTTAAAAATGCTTTAATTCCCACAAAATCTAGAAATCTTACAGAAATAGACCTTTTAATTATTGGCAATGCAGGTGCTTTTTTAGTAGAAGTAAAAACTTGGAAAGGTTCATTTTCTGCTAATCAAGATAAATGGAAAAGACGAGAAGGAGCAAAGTAGGTTCCCTTAGAAAATAGCCCTACTTCTCAAAGTATGTATCACAAAAAAATGTTTGAAAATTGGATTATTCCTCAAGTTTCTGGTTTCCCTGAAAATTTTATATTTGCTCCTGTTGTTTTTCCTGTAGCAAAATGGATTGGCACAACTAATTGTTCTGTGCCTGTATTACACGGTTTTCAAGAACTAACACAGATGTTACAGCAAGACCCTAAATGTTTAACAAATGAACAAGTTTTAATAATTAGTAAATTAGTTGAGAATTGCGATATTTCAGATATCCCTAAACCTTCTGCAAAACCAAAGCCTATTTTACGAAAACCTTCTGAAAAATAATTCATAATCATACCAATTTGAAAAAATAATTTTACAAATAATTTGTGTAATTAAAAGACTTTATAGGAGATGGCTCTTGGACTAAAAAGATAAATTAATACCTAAAAACTGCTATTAAAGTTATTCATTCTGACTCTTGACTTCTGACTCCTAACTCCTAAGAAATATCCTAACTATTTGTAGCAAAATTTATCAATTTGGTATAAGAAAAACTGCTGCAAATTCTTCTACTCTACTACAGAATAAAAAGAACAGTTCACTTATTCCTCTACTCCCTTACTCAAGAAAATGCAGCAAACACTTATCACGCTTGGTATAATATTTTTGGCCGATAATTTTTGTGAACAAAGTATATGCAACTTACCCAGAATTGCTCTACTCTATATTATGTACTCAATAATTAATATAGAGTTGTAATATGCCCAGAACTCAACGAAATGATAACTTCATTGACAAATCATTTACGGTCATGGCAGATTTGATTTTGAAGCTGCTACCAACAAATAATCAAGCTAAAGAGGCTTTTGCTTATTATCGTGATGGAATGTCCGCACAGGGTGATGGTGAATATGCTGAAGCATTAGACAATTATTATGAAGCTTTGAACTTAGAAAATGACCCTAATGACCGGAGTTATATTCTTTATAATATAGGTTTAATTCATGCTAGTAATGGCGAACATGATCAAGCATTAGAATACTATCATCAAGCTTTAGAAAATAATCCAAGAATGCCTCAAGCTTTAAATAATATTGCTGTGATTTTACACTACAGAGGAGAACAGGCAAAAGAAAAAGGTTCATCAGAAGAAGCAAATGGTTGGTTTGATAAAGCAGCGGAATATTGGAAACAGGCAATAAGTTTAGCTCCTAATAATTATATTGAAGCTCAAAATTGGTTGAAAATTACTGGGCGGTCAACTAAAGATGTATTTTTCTAAATGTAGTTAATTTTAGAGTTTTGAAAAGAGGAAAAATTACTAATGATTGACAGCGAACAAGTGCGTAAAGTTGCACATTTAGCTAGATTAAAACTTAACTCAGAAGAAGAAGAAAAATTTACGACTCAGTTAAGTAGTATTTTGGATTATTTCGAGCAGTTAAGTGAATTAAATACAGAGAAAGTAGCTCCTACTACTAGGGCAATTGATGTTAGTAATATCACTCGTGATGATGATTTGGAAAAGTTTCCAAATAGAGAAGAAATTCTCTCTTGCGCTCCAGAGCAAGATGGAGACTTTTTTAAAGTTCCTAAAATTATGAGTGAAGAGTAATAGTTGAACGATCAGGGTTTTTAGATTTACAGCGCTTTTCATTTCAGTAGACCACAGTAGGGACGTTGCATAAGGGCGTCCCTACAGGGTTTTAGTTATGGCGATGTGGTTCATCAATTTGAAAACCGCTATAATCAGCAAACCCTAAGTATTCAAGCGGACATGATATAACCTACATTCCGCACTTCAAAATGTAGTATTGAAGAAGGAGACAGGAGACAGCTATACTGGAGACAGAATTTTAGAAGAAAATCATAGCTATCGCGATCAAACCAACAATTAAGTAAGTATTGATGCTTAATTATTTACTCGGAATTTAATGAACGAAAAAAGTAATTGAGATGATTTGCATAGTATAAATACTTACTAAGCTACAGATTTTTATACTACTTTTAATGTTACGCTCTTGACGTGCGGAATGTGGGATGTAACACATTAACAAAAAAAAGATGCGTTAGCTTCATGCTAACGCATCCCGCTCGCGCATTAATTCAATGCAAGGTAATCTTGCGATCGCGCAACCTTAAGACTTTAACTACTCGCAATATTCAAGAAAAGTCCAAAGGTGAACGTTTGGTTCTGTGGTTAAATAACCGCTATCAGTTGGGGTCATGAATTCATTATAATCACGGTTAATTACGTAAACGTTCTCACCGTATTTAATCGGTTCTTCACTGAAATTACTAGGTCGCTCGATGCGCCAGTCGGTTTTAGCGCCGTAGTCTTCCCAGTAGTAAAGCTCGGTGCTGTCTGCAAATGCTCCGAGCAGATCGCGATGAAGCCAACCTGGATCCCAACCATCTTTATCTAAAGTTTGAAGTTGAATGTTTTGGCCATCATAGACCGGACCGCCAGTTCCTTGGATTTCAAATTTTCCTGCCACTGGGTAGTCTGGTGTTACTGTCGGGTAGTAATATCGGACGCCCGAGTAAGACTTTCCTGTATAGATATCGCCCTGGTCTTGTAAGTAAACGGTGTCGCCACCTGTAACGTAACCAGTGCCATTACACTGAGCTAGAGCAGAAGGCTGGACAGTAAAGAAAACTGAGAATGTCATCAAAGCGACGCAAGAAATTACGCCAATGACTTTTTTTAGCTGAAACATCTGCTTTGCAAAGCTTGTCAAGCTGACAAACATAAACTATTTCTCCTGAGTAAAATTCAACTTGAAGTACGCAAATTTAAAGATTTGCAATACTGTCGCACAATACTTAAACAATTCCGACCAACCTTGGCAAATCTTGGTAAGGCCGGTCTTGGCGATCGCTTCCTGCTTCAATCTAGGGAGGAGTCCCCTTCTAGTCCGCAGGCGTAACTTCGGATGCAGCCACTCTAGTAAATTGAATGGACTTCCTTATATTGGGAGAAGGCTAACGCTGCATTAAGATTAGCATACCCTAAAATTAGACCTATTGCAAAAGTAATGCAGAAAATTTTCTGGGGACTACTTTTATTGAAAATCAGTCCCTCCCTTCCCTCGACGCGATCCTTGGGACAACTGCCACGAAGTCTATGATTGGCTTAACAAGGTCGATATTTTTTGCTTTCCTTGAGTCCAAGACTTTCTCAGGATCTCGTTCTGGTTGCATGATTGGATCGCCGCCAAGCAATTCGACGGCGACTAAACGAGCGAGCCACTTATGACCCATTGGCGAGAGCCCGGTGGGGTACTGAGTGAAGCTCAACGTTGGGGCAGGGAAAAGGAGAACAGTGCCAGCGAGGAATAAAATGCTGGCGAAAGTCACTCCTAGTTTTGGTTTTGCGGAAAATCAACTTGAGTATTTTTGTTAAAAGCATCTCTGATAGCAGCAATTTCTGCATGAAGATGCTCGCTACCCATGCCACCACGCTTCATGACCGTATAGCCAACCTTTTCCCTCGAGCCAGCTCTGATAACCCGGCGTCGTTTTAGTATCTATTCCTTCGATAAATAAATATTTTCGTGGAATATCTCCCTCATAAGCCCATGCCCCATTTGTAGATTTTCCACCCAATTGTCCCATGTTATCACCCTTTAAAGTTGATGTGTTTAATCCTTGCTTTCTAATTCTGACTCTTACTGCCCCTCCCCTTGACTCAATACCATCTGCACCTTTCATTCCTTTTTCTGAACTATCCCACATAAAAACGTGCTGGTGATGTCTTAGTTTTTCACTGCCTTCAGACAGCTTAATATTCCTACGTTCTGCTGTTTGTAAGCCGTTTTCGTTCAAAGATTTACGCAATGTATTTAACCCTGAATCATTTTTATCTATGGCCATATGAGTGTACTCTTGAGTAGGAGGTTTTAACAAATTAGCACATGCTTTCATCATATTATGTACGAGTACACGATTGCCAGACACATAATAAGTATGCGCCTCATCAACCTCGAAGTTATAAACCCGCGTACTGTCTGGGCGAGACTCTAAATCAGTAACAGTAGCTACTTTTCCGCCAAGCCGAACTAAGGTCTCACCAATCTGGAGGTCTTCAGCCTCGACCCAACCGTTAGCGGTATAAAACTCGTGTTCTGGAGTCGTAGCTATAACCTCTTCTCCCACCGTCACAACTATCGACTCGGGCGCTATCCGAGTAAACAAGTGCGTGACGGGATACTCTCCTTCCTCACCAGTCTTCTCGTTATAAGCAAGGACGGTATCGCCGACGGCAACTTCTTCAATAGCCTTTTCTCCTTCAGCAGTAGCAACCTCAGTGCCAGCGACAAACGAAGCACAACCACCGACTTCGGCATACTGTTTGCCCCCTTTCTTCAGTCGCGTTCCCGCATCTATCCCTAAGGACAGAATATCCATTCCTAACTGAATGCCATTTTCCACAGAAGGATCGGTAATAGTGAGGACAGCGTTGTAACCCGTATCAAGAGCAGTGACAACCGGACCTATGTATGGAGCTGCAAATAACGCACCCGTGCCAAAACCAATCCCAAAAGCTGCCGCCACATCGCCGGCGTCACCCCCTCCCATCGCGGTAAAGGATGCATTCATCGTACCCATGATACCCCCAGCGAGGGCCATATTTGCAGCCGCCGTAGCGGTAGTGCTCAGACCGGCAGCAGCGATCGCGCCCCCGGCAGCAATTCCTACCCCTGCCGAAGCACCACCAAGAGCCGCACCACCGACAACACCGCCCCAAGTTTTACCAGAACTCCAATCCCAACTGGCCGGGTTAAAACTGTCGTTAACAGTGGCACCACCCATGTAAGCACCTACTGTCGCCCCGATGACAATAATGGTCAAAGTCACGAACTCTTGGCCATTAGGGTCAATCCCACTAAGAGGATCGCCGTTACCATAAACGTAAGGACTAAAGTATTGACTTGCCGGGTCTGGGGTGAGGAAGCGCCCTAAATTGGCATCGTAGTAACGCGACCCAAAATAGTACAACTCGCTATTGCTGTCGTATTCCTTGCCCGTAAATTTCGGTCGGAAATTATCTTCACCCGTACTGGAGTCTGCTATCGCCCCATAAGGTTCGTAGTTAACTTGGCTGACGATATTAGCATTCGCGTCGGTGACCAAAGTTGTACTACCCAATTGGTCGTAGTGGAAGTAGAGCACTTGTCCCGCTATGGGATAACCACCGCCGCTATCTGCGGGTGTCAATTCTGCGAGCAAATTCGGCCCGCTCAAACTGACTGAGGAAAAGGAAATCAGAGCTAAAGCAAAGGAGATAGGACGATGCCCGGTTTGCAGTAGCCAGCCTTTTGCTTGGGGAGCTATCCAGTCTTCGGCTGTTTCTGGTGTGATCCAACCCATCGTGACGGAGATTTGCGCCACCATTGCTCGACTTTTACCTGTCCAACTCTCCCTCGAAGCAGAGCGCCAGAAGCGATACATCCAAATCCACAGGGCGCATAATAACCAAGCTACCAAGACCCAAGCAACAAGAATTTGCGCCACATTATTGCTGAAGGCTAGTTGGTTGAACTTTGCAGATAAGAATTGCGCCAACCCTGTCCAAGAATGGGGGTCGTAAAGTTCGGCTTCGAGATTGGTGCTGTTGCCCTTGATAGCAGCGATGAGGTTAACATCGTCTCCATCTTTAGAGATAGCCGCGATCGCCCCTTGAGGACCGACGATATATTTGGTGTGGACTTGAGAACTGTCGGCATTACGCACTACCTCGTAGAGAGGAGCTACATAATAAGTTACCGTTCCATCCGATTCTATTTTGCTCAAGCGATCGCCAGAGTCATCATAGGTGAATTCGTTAACGGTGCCCGAAGTTTCCCGGTCTACTTTGAGCAACTGGTCTTGAGCGTCGTAAGTGTAAGTCCAAGACCCGTCCTGCGTTGTATTGCCGTTATCATCGTAAGTTGCATCCGCAAGTTGGTGTTTCTTATCGGGTTTGTACTCGTAGGTGGTGTCGTTGCGTTTGGTGATATTACCAGCAACATCGTATTCGTAGCTCAGGTCTTCGTAGGGGTCGCCGTTTGCACTGCTCAATCGTCCGACAATATTGTAACCAAAGTTCTGGTTGAGTCCTTTGCTAGCATTGTCAGAAATGGCGAGAAGTTTATCAGCTTTATTCCAAGTGTAGCTGAAGTCGAAGTAGGTCTGAGCCGCTTTCGTCGTCTTACTGGTAGCAATCCGTCCGAGGGCATCGTAGGTGTAGTTCGACTCAACTAAGTTGGGATTGTAAGTAACCTTGCCAATCCCTCCGAGGGCATTGTATTCTTCGTAGGTGGCATAAGCTGTAAAGTCATTTTCCCCTGTATCTTTGAGGGCTACTTCAGACAGTTCTCCACCTTCATTGTAGGTATAGCGAACTATCGCGCCGTCGGGGTAAGTGACGTTATTGGGACGACCCGCTGCATCGTAGGTATATTGACTGATGTAGGTTTCCTGACTTCCATTCCCATCAGTGTCGATCGCTACCTTTTCTTGTTTAAGCTGACCGCGATTGTCGTAAGAAAACGTATAGGTAGCTTCAGCTATAACGATTTTCGTCAGCGCTCCTTTCCCATTCTCTACGCTCGGATCGTCGTACTCATAGACGATGGTTGTTGTCGGAGTAGAGTCGCTTTCCTGGTCGTAAACCTCTTTCTCAATGACGCGACCCAAAGCATCGTACTCTAAGCTGATTTTCTGACCTTTGGCATCAATTTGACTGGTAACTTTACCGTTATCGTTGTAGAAGTATTGGTTTGTTCCCGTTTCTCTGGTCGTTTCCGAGATTACTTGCCCCAAGGAGTTGTAAACCATAGTTGTCTCTTGTCCGAGGGGATCGGTTATACCGATCGCTTGCCCGAGGCGGTCGTAGGAATAGGAGGCACTACTCTCATCAGGTGCTATTTTCTCCTTCTCCCAACCACGAGACGTATTTTTGACCAGCGCATCAACTAAATTATTTCCATCCGGAGCATCGCTAGGATCGGGATAGAAAAAAGTAATGTTGCGAGCGTCACCCAAGCTGTCGTAGTCCGAGCGAGCGATTGCATTCACCGGATTAGTGGTTTCTATGACATTGCCGCGAACGTCGTATTCGTATGCAAAGAAGTTTTCCACATCGCCAGTGTAGTAGGGGAGGAATTCCTTTCCAACTTGTCCGACCGAGTTAAATTCTTGCTTGCTCGCGATCGTCTTGCCGTCATGGCCTTTCCCTTCACTTTTATAAGTCCGCCCCAATCCGTCGATATATTCTTCTTCCCAAAGCCAAGTATCGTCTGGAGTGTCTTGACCCTCCCACTGAGTTCGATACCAAGTTTTGATGGAAAGTCCGTTTTCTCCGTCTAACAACTCGCTTTTGCTCAGAGTAACTAAATCGCTGCTGTCTGGTTTGATGCCTCGAACTTCCAATACTCGACCGAATCCATCGAGCCCACTGTCTGGAATCAGCATAGCCGTATTCCCGTTAGCATCGATGATTTTGGTTTTAATACCAAATTTCGGCTCGTATTCCGTGCTTACCACCAAACTGCCATTGCTCGTTGCTGGAGTTTCGTGTCGTGCAGGAAACGTGTGATAAGTACTGTCGTAACTAATGCTGCTAGTATTGTTTGAAGAATCTGTCAAGGTAATGACATTACCGTAAACATCATAGCTCATGGTCGTATTCAGCCATTTCCCTTGGGTTGTATCCGGACTGCTTTTATCCTGCCAGTTGCTATGACCAGTTAAATTCATCAGATCGTCATAACTGAATTGCTCCCAACGCAGGTCTGTTGCCGCGTTCCAGTTACTGAAGTTCCCACAATCCTCTGCCGAACTTTGAATGGTTTTTTGGTTGCTTGGGAAAAAGCTCTTCCACCACTCCTCTCCCGTGCCTTCAGCGTAGGCCAAACAGGTGTAAGCGTTGTCATTGGGATCGTCTATATCTCCTAAATCAGAGATAGCGACCGCATTTTGATAATTGTCATCGTACTCGTAGGACCGCTTGAGGGTGTAGTTATAATTACCCGCAGTATAGCTTTCCATTGTTACGTCAGTTTGCCAGAATTTATAAATTCCGTCTGCATCCTTTGAATACTCGTAGTCTGAAGACATTTTACCCAATAATTGATCGGCTTGGATGTCTTGAATTTCGCGACCGCTAACCAATCCCAACAGAGGGAAGTCCGTATGATAGTTTGTCGTCGTTTGCGTCTGATTTTGAACGTCAACCAAGGTTGTTTTCTCAAATCCTAGCCAACCGCGATGGCGGTCTATTTTTGCCCCTTCATACTGGTGTTGGTAGGTAAAGGTATTGACTGGATTCGTTTCCGATTCCGCAATTTCGTGTTTCGATACGACATAAATAGGGGTTTGGATATCGACTTTTGGATAGACCGCTCCAGTTCCTTTGGTATAAACATTACTGTCTGTCAGGGGAGCGTACTCAATGCTAATGACTTCCCCAAGACCATTGACAATCTTTGTGATCAGATCGCTTTTGTCTTTGGATAGAGAGACATAGACTCCCTCGTTTCCAAAGCCGACCACATCCGCTTGTCCATCTCCATCACTATCGGCCATCATGCGAATACTATTTGTTGTCGTCCATTCTCCAGTCGGACCCTCTGAAGTAAAATCATCAATCCAGGTATCGTAGGGACCAAAAGTGACCGCTCCATCGGACAGAGACACTTCAACGCCTTGATTTCCAAAACCAACTATGTCTGAGAAACTATCGCCGTTGACATCTGCCATCATGCGCAAATCATCTTTTGTAGTCCATCCCCCAGCGGGGCCATTAGAACCAAAATAATTAATCCATAAACTCTGCGGATTGAAAATTATTCCATCGGACAGAGACACTTCAACACCATCTCGACCAAAACCCACGATGTCTGAGAGACCATCTCCATTCACATCAGACATTGTGCGTATATAATTCTCGTCGTTCCATCCCCCCGCAGGACCATTCCAGCCAAAATAATTAATCCACCGTCTGGCTCCCTCATCTTTCTGGAAACTCTCTCCATCGGATAGCGCTACATAGACTCCATCGTAACCAAAACCCACCACATCTAATAAACCATCTCCATTGGCATCGGCCATGGTGCGCGGATACTTGCCTATGAGCCATCCTTCATTATTGTTGCTGCCACTATAATTTCTATAGCCAAAATCGTCGATCCACTCTTGCGCTGGATCGAATCCCTCTCCATTAGACTGAGACACATATATTCCATTATTGCCAAAACCGATCACGTCCGAGCGACCGTCCCCATCGATATCTGCCATCAGGCGTATATGCTTGTCCGTAGTCCAGCCATCATTGTTGATATTGTTATTGAGGACACCAAACTCATTAATCCAAATCTCGGCTGAATCAAATCCTATTCCATTAGACCGAGAGATATACACTCCATTGTCTGCAAAACCCACGATATCTGAGAGACCGTCCCCATCAACATCTGCCATCAAGCGGGGATTCTCATTGATTAACCACCCCCTCTGGTTGATGTTTCTGTTGCCACGACCAAACTCGCTAATCCACTTTTGGGATTCATCGAAATCTATTCCATTGGACGGAGATACATAAACTCCATCCTCTCCAAAACCAACGATATCTTCGCGACCATCCCCATCGACATCAGCCATCAAGCGGATATAGTCCCCCGCATTCCATTGCCAAGGGTGGGTCGATATGTTTCCAAAGTCATCGTTCCATTTACTTGATTCACTAAATGCCAGTTCTCCATCCTGATAGGTTAACTTGGTTGCTGGTAGACACGCTCCTGCGGAATCGCATTCTTGTAGGTCGATTAAGCGACTGAAATTGGTTCCCGGACCGTATTCGTAAATCAGGTGATAATCCTTCACTAAGTTGGTTGCTGCTGCTAGGTTGCTCCCGTCTCCATCCAGATCAACGTAGGTTTTTATATGTGCCAGTCGTCTTGTAGTTTCTGCTTTCGAGCCTCCTGCATACACGATAATCTTGTCATCGCGGTCTTCGTAGTCAAACTTCACCAATCGCTGAGGAGCAACTCCCGAGTTTGAGTTTCCCGTGTAGCGAATTTCCGTGGGAAAATACCCTAGAAATGTCGTGCTTATACTCCTTTTCACTCGAGTGCTTGGTTCTTGAGCGTCTATTTGATAGCTAGCTTCGACAATGTTACCATTGCGATCGCTCATCTGATTTAGCGCCCAGACTCGCACTGCTTCATCCTCTCGATCTTCTGCTGCTAAGATCTTTGAGTCTTCTGTATTGCCAAATTCTAGTTGATGACCATCTTTAGTCGTGAGGCTAAACCATCGCGGCCCGTTTTTGCCATCAACTGTATGGGAAACCACCTTTGCCCATGTTTCCCGTTCCGTTCGATATTCCGTACCGTCGGCCCCATATTCACCATTGACCGCTATTAAACGCTGTCCGTCCCAACAGAAGCGATCCTCGCTATCGAAGTTCACTCCTCCTTTGGTCCCATCGGTGGCTATGGTTTTACCGCACCGCGCGATCGCCGACAGTCCTGCTAGCTGCCAATCCATTCCCAATAGGCCATTCTGCTGTTGGTTGTTATAGACCAAAGATAAATTTGGCTGTACTCCATTAATTCCTGGAGGGACTTCTATGGAAACAGAATAGGTTGCGCCTCCGTTCCCATTCACCGCAAACTCTCCCGGAATTGTCCCTAATTCTTGGCTGATAGCTGGTACTGCCATTGCTGGTGTATTTCCCCAGAACGGCCAAGTAGGTGAAAATGAGAAAAGTATAAATATTAGGCTTAAAGCGATCGATTTGAAACACTTAAAGCACCTTGAATTGCTGCCACCAGTGTGACCCGTTGGGTCAATCATATCTGGTATCAGACCCTCTTTACTGGAGCTGTTGGCTGTCCTATTTTCCTTGGAAAGCCCAACAAGCTTACTTATAGAAATCATAAGTGAGACTTACAGAGTGGATAAATTTTACATTCTTCATTATAGTAAGCTATGTTCAGAAAATTTTATGAAATTTTGTTAATTATTGTGGAGGTTATGCTTTTTTGGTAATAGCAATTTCATAAAATATTGGTATAGTTATACCAAGCGTGAAAAAAGAATGTTACGAATAGTAAGAGCGATAAAAATACTTTACAGGAGCTGTCCCTTTGACAAAGCGGTGCGACCCCGCGACGACGATAGTCGCAAGTGGTCAGACCCCGCGACGACGCAAGCTCCCTTGCGGAATGCTGACCAAGAGAGGTAACGCGCACCAAGAGAAAAAGATAACGCCCTAAAAAATGGTATTGAAGCCATTCCCATAAGACATCTCCAGAAAAGAGGCAATAGGCAACAGGCAACAGAAAGAAATAATTGATAATTTATGGATAAGAATTGATTTGATTTTTGATTTTTGGAGATGTCTATACGACTCCTGAGGACTGACTCCTAAGAAATAGCCTAACTATTTGTAGCAAGCATTTATCAATTTTGGTATTATACTCCTGGGAGGGGGAGGGGCGAGGGGTGGGTCTCCATCTACCCATCTCCCCATCAATTTTTCTCTAGTGGCAAAGAATTAGCCCTACCTCCCAGGAAGGGATGGGGGTGGGTTGTGGTTTTGAGCCAAATAAGTAGTAAGTTTACAGGACTTTTTGTAGTTTAATTACCATCTAATTTTTTTTATTTCTACAACACCCTCAATACACTGGGAATACTATCGATCGCATCTAATGATTGAATTTCTTCTAATGCTTGTCGGAAGTTGCCTTCTTTTACATCATGGGTGACAACAACTATTTCTGCAAGTAGATCGCTCATTCCTGTTTGTACCACAGATTCTAAACTGACATCATGGTTGCCAAAACAAGTACCCAGTTTACCAATAACACCAGGGTTATCTTTTGTCAGAAACCTAGCATAAAATCTGGTAACAAGTTCTGCCATTGATGCTGTTTCACAATAGTGTTGATGGGTGCAACTTAACAATGGGTGAGGAATAGGTTCGGTTTCTGTTTGTAGAATAGCAGCAATACTCATAATGTCGGAAACAACTGCACTCGCTGTGGGACCTGAACCTGCACCAGGACCGAAAAACATTACTTGTCCAATAGGTTCTCCTTCTACCAGAATGGCGTTATAAACATCATTAATACTCGCGAGGGGATGAGTTTTAGGAACGAGGGTAGGATGTACTCTCAGTTGTAATTCGTCTGTGTTGGGGTTGGTATTGTTGGGGTGGCGTTTGGCGATCGCTAATAATTTGATGACAAAGTCTAGTCTGTCAGCATAGGCAATATCAGCTGCCGTTACTTGACGAATACCTTCGCAATGAATATCTTCTAATTTAATTAAACCGCCAAAAGCGAGAGAAGCCAAAATTGCGATTTTATCTTTGGCATCTAACCCTTCTACATCTGCTGTGGGGTCAGCTTCTGCATAACCTAATTTTTGAGCATCGGCAAGAACATCTGCAAAGTCTGCTCCCTCTTTTTGCATTCTGGTGAGGATGTAGTTGGTTGTCCCGTTAATGATACCGATAACCGAATGAATGCGATTAACTCCCAAAGATTCTTTGAGGGGTTGAATAACAGGAATACCGCCACCCACTGCTGCTTCTAACATGACGTAAACACCTTTTTCATTCGCTGCTGCAAAAATTTCTGGGCCATAGCGAGAGATAACAGCTTTGTTGGCGGTGACGACGTGTTTGCCATGGGTAATAGCTTTGAGGATCAGGCTTCTTGCCGGTTCCAACCCACCGATCAGTTCTACTATAATATCTATGTGTGGGTCAGTAGCGATCGCTTCTAAATCTGTTGTTAAAATATCTGGAGGTAGATTAATATCTCTGGTTTTGGAGATATCGCGCACTCCCACTCGCTGTATTTCCAATTCCTGAATTAAGGGATGACGACCTTCTGGAGATAGCAAAATTTTTGCTGTCCCTATACCGACTGTACCTAATCCCAATAAACCAATTTTGAATCCCACGATTGTTAACCCATAGTGAATTAAATGTTTTGAGCAAGGTTCAGCCATCATAGCTGAATACTATCCTAAATATTATAGCAGAAGGAAGAAGAAAGAAGGAAGAAGAAAGAAGGAAAAATTTTACGTTGTCTGAGTTTTAAGCTGTCGTTCTGTCCGCGCCCTTTCCTTCGACTGCTATAATAAATAAATCGAACAAAAAATAGTCTTTTTTGGCAAAATATTCCTTTGGAAAAATGTTTAATGCATCAACTTAACTTAAATAATTACAAACAAGAAATAGCAGATTTATATACTCGCAGAAGCGATAAATATGATAATAGTGATTGGCACTGGAGAATTGCTAATCGTTTAGTTGAATATGGGCAAGTAGATACTGGTCAAAAAATTTTAGATATTGCTACAGGAACAGGTCATTGTGCAATTGCCGCAGCTAAATTAGTGGGCAGTTCAGGTAAAGTAATTGGGATTGATATTGCACCTGGAATGATTACTAAATCCCAAAAAAAAGCGAATATTTTCGGTCTAAATAATCTAGAATTTTTACTAGCTGATGCTGAAAATATTGATTTTCCTGCAAATCATTTTGAGCGGATTTTTTGTGCATCTGCATTTATTTGGATCTCCGATCTAGTTAAGTCTCTACTTCTGTGGCGTAAATTTCTCAAACCTGGAGGAATTCTGGGAATTCAAGCTTTTGCTGAAACTGCGTTTGTTGGTGGAGTTATTACACAAAATATTCTGAAAAAATATGGTATTTCATATTTGATGAGTCAGCCAACTGGAACGGTAGAAAAATGTAAAAATTTACTTCAAAAAGCGAGTTTTGAGTTAATTGAAATTAAAGTTGAAAAAGATGGTAATTATATTAGTTTAGAGTCAGCAAAAAAAATGTGGGCTGGAAAATCTCATCCTGCACCCGGACAATATCCTCACCCTTTATCAAAGCTTTCAACAGAGGAATTGAATCAAGCTAAATTAGAGTTTGAAAATGAATTAAAATCCTTACAAACTGACCAAGGTATTTGGAATGACATTACGACTTTCTATATATATGGTCGGAAACCAAAGGTCTAGATTTTTCAACAATTAATAATTAATTATTAACTGGAGAGTACAAAATTTTTCAGAAAAATGATTTCTTTTAAAGACTGAAAGTATTACTGGAAAAGGCTTACAGCACCTACAGTTCTTAATGTAGAATTTCTAACCTTGAGATCCCTGAAAGCCTTAGCTAGCAATAGTTATTCCAAGAATTTTGCACTGTCTAGATTATTAATTATTAATTATTAATTATTAATTATTAAATATACTCTTACCAAAATATCGGATAAAAATGAATCAAAATATTAACATTTCAGCAATCAGAGGTTCATTTATAGATTTTGTTGCAGATCCGTTTTACTACCCAGAATTAGAAACCATTCGTTATATCCATGATGGTTTAATGATTATCTCCGGAGGCATAATTCAAGAACTAGGAAGCTACGATAAATTAAAGCCTAAATATCCTGAAATTCCTATTACTTCTTATCCAGGAATGCTAATTTTACCAGGATTTATCGATATTCATATCCATTATCCCCAAACAGAAATAATTGCCTCCTCTAGCAAACAACTTTTAGAATGGTTAGATAAATATACTTTCCCAGTAGAAGGAAAATTTAAAGATAAAACCTATGCTCAACAAATAGCATCCTTTTTTCTCGACCAACTACTAAAAAATGGCACGACAAGTGCCTTAGTTTTAACCACAGTTTATCCTCAGTCAGTTGATGCCTTATTTGAAGCAGCGGAACTATGAAATATGCGGATAATTGCTGGTAAAATGCTTATAGACCGAAATGCTCCAGATTATTTATTGGATACCCCAGAAACTAGCTACGAAGATAGCAAAAATTTGATTAAAAAATGGCATGGTAAAGGTAGACTTCTATACGCTATTACTCCGAGATTTGCCATTACTTCTACTCCCGAACAACTACATCTAGCTGGAGTTCTCAAAAAAGAATTTCCAGATGTTTATGTACATACACATTTATCTGAACAAAAATCTGAAACTGAGAAAGTTGCCCAACTTTTTCCTAATAGTAAAGACTACTTAGATGTTTATTAAAAGTTTGATTTAGTTAGTAATAAATCAATTTTTGCCCACGGTATTTATCTCAGTGATTCTGAATTTAATCGACTCTCACAAGCAGGTTCAACCATTGCATTTTGTCCGACTTCAAATCTATTTTTAGGCAGCGGTTTATTCCAACTACACACAGCAAAATCTCAACAAACTCCAGTGAAAGTTGGTTTAGGTACAGATGTGGGAGGTGGCACTAGCTTTTCAATATTTCAAACTATGAACGATGCTTATAAAATCTCTCAATTACAAGGGCAAAATTTATCTTCTTTAAAAGCTTTTTATCTGGCTACTTTAGGAGGAGCAAAATCTCTATCTCGGTAACAGAAAATTGGCAATTTTGATGTAGGAAAAGAAGCAGATTTAGTTGTGCTAGATACCAGAGTAACTCCGTTGTTAAAGTTGCGTAATTATCGAAATAATCCTAATTCATTAACTGACATTATTGATGAATTATTTACCCTGATTATTTTGGGAGATGAACGAGTAGTTAAAGCTACTTATATAGCCGGAAATTTAGTTTATGAACCTAAAATTTATGTCGAATAACTGTAAGCATTTCCTGCGGAATGCTGCGCAAACAGCTATTAGCTGTCAGCTCTCAGGAAAAGGATGGGGTTTTGAATGAATATAGACTTTAAGGCCAGCTTTTATAGTAAGTATAAATTATGACTTAATTAGGGCTTGCTGATTAATTTTCGCGTGTATTGACTGAATATTAGCTTTAGCGTTTTTGGGTTGAAAAAAAGTGCCAGCTTTTCGGTGGAAAAAGCTCAAGAAGCTAGTATTTTAGGATGATTATAGCAGAAAAATTGAGGGGCAATTTTTCCGACTACCTCCTCTATAATTCCTCGTTCCTCCTGTCGTAAGCATTCAGCTATTAGCATTTCCTACAGAATGCTACGCAAACAGATGCATGAAAACATTCAAGCAATTACTAAGGTTAGCGGATAATCTTTTTCTTTCGGTCTGAATGCGGAGCAAACATATTTCACTCCTTGGAGACTAATTCCTCCTTCGGTACGATAATGAAATAACTCATAGCTGATAGCTGATAGCTGACCGCTGAATGCTTACCTCCTGTCTCCTGTCTCCTACCCCTACTAAAAGACTTTTTCAGCAAACCCTAATTAGTAAAGCTTTTATCTAAAATTAAAAGCAATAGCTGAAGTTCGCAGTTCCGACCTAGGAGGCTGGCTGAATGCTTACGAATAACTTTTTCCTACAGCAAAGAACGAATTGCTAAAAACATAGACTGATGATGAATTAAACACAGTCCGATTTTTTTTTCATTAGACATCTCCAGAAAAGAGGAAATAGGGAATAGGGAACCCACCCCTCGCCCCTCCCCCTCCCAGGAGGGGAAATAAATGATAAGTTATGTACGATAGTTGATTTTATTTTTTATTTTTGGAGATGTCTACTTTTCCCTGCTATATTACAACTTCAACACATGATATTGAACGCCTGTTTCAAAAATTCTTACCCCTCCACCTTCAGCAACAGTTTGTCTTAAAGCTTGGGAATTACTAACAGTTACTCCCGCCAAATAATCAATCCCAAATTGTTTAAAATCAGCCAACCAAGGCATAGTCGGACCCATCAAAACTAACTGAGAATTTTTTGCCAATTCCACCAAACGAGGAAAAGTCTTATTAGCAATAGAAGTCGCTGTCAAAAACACCCATTCCGCCTCTGGCAATAAATACTCCGATGCTTGATCTGGAAAATCATCCGCTCCTGGTTGCCTTTCGATGACAGTCATTTCCATCTCATTTTCATAACGAGACAACCTAGGATACCTACCAATAATAGCTACTTTTTTCCCTCGAATCATTGGTAGAAAATATTCAAATACTGCCAAATTTCCCGGTCCATAAGGAGATAATGATTCTCCTTGAGCAGGAAGTGGCGATCGCCCATTTATTTCTGCATTAATAGCTGCCATTCCCACCGTTGCCTCAAAACTATTCCAAGAGTGCAACCAGGATGCCAACTCTTTGAGAGGTTTATTAACCAGAGTTCCCGACCAAGGTAATGTGCGTGTCACTGTACCCGGACTCATACATAAACCAATACTTTCAGTTTCACACAGAGTCCAGGTTAAACCAATTAATATTTCTTTGATAGGAGTATTAGTGTTGCCATAATCTAACAACAAATCGTATATTTCTTTTGGATGCACCATAGTTATTTCAGTTATCAGTTATCAGTTATCAGTTATCAATTATCAGTTACCAGTAATTATTAAATCTGTAATTAAAGGTAAATGATCTGAACCTATATTTTTACCACTTTTTATTTTGACAACCCTAATATCTTGACTTACCAAACAATGGTCTATTGGAATAGATAATAAGGGGATGAAGCTTGGCCAAGTAGGAATCATACCAAAGCCTGTTCGTGCATTATACAGTCCAGAATTACGAATCAACTCTTTGTAATATGGAGACCACATCGTTATATTCAAATCCCCAATGACTACAATTGAGCTTTTCTGACTTGCTACATAACTGGCAATTTCTGATAGTTGTTTATTCCTCAAATTAAACTTATATTTTCCAATACTCCAAGTAGGATGGGTTGCTAATATTGAGAGAGTTTTTCCCTGAATCTCAACTTGGGTACTTATGGTTTTTCTTCCTCCTCCTAAATCTTGTATCGATGTATTTTTTAGAGGTATCTTGCTATAAACTGCTATTCCCAAATTTATATTTTTACCGAAAGCAATTTGTGGATCTTGATGAATCACCGAATAAGAATAATCTTGTTGTAAAAGTTCTAATTTTTCTGCCCAAGCATCAGTCACTTCTATAAATATGGCTACATCGGGATTTTCTTCTTTGACTTCAGAGATTAATCGCTTATACTGTTGGTTCATATAGAAGACATTCGCTTCCAAAAATCTGATTTTTTGAACGCTCCCATCTTTGATTATATTTCGGGAAATATAAAACGGGATTACTTCTAACAAATTAATCGTCAGGCAGAATAAACTAATCAGCAACCAGAGAGAATTGCCAACCCATAAAAAAAACGATATCCCCAACAAGCTAAGAAATGTATATTGGATTTTAAAATGGCAGGTTAGTTCGAGCAGAAAATGAAACTTCCCTAAATAACTTGCCAGAGAACATAGAGTCACTAAAACGATGGTAATGACAAAAATCAAGTATAGTAGTTTTTCTATCCCCAAAATATCCATCAGATTTCCTGTTTAAATTACCAAGCAAAAATAGTCTTATCAAAATAATTGGGTCTAATCAGCTGTTGTGCATTTAAACCACTTATTTGTTGTGTACCTAATATAAAGTATAATCCCTATTAATTCTGACTTCTGACTTCTAAACTTCTGACTTGCTAAGGCACATTTTAAATGTGTCTTAGCTTACCGAATAATTAATAATTAATAATTCAATAATTCGCGCCTTGAAGCCTCCTTTTTTAAGGGGAAAAAGCGGTCGTTAGCGGAGCTTCCCGAAGGGTGGGATGGCGAGGTCTCCTCGCTGTCCGACCATCGACCAAGATAAAAGAAATAATACTTCCTTATATTCAATTCCGTAAAGGTTAAAACCCGAGGTAATTATCAATTATCCATTATCAATTATCAATTAATGAACCCGTCTTTTAAGGCGAAATATTTTTGGAGAGTTGCTCACGCATCCTCTACTTCCCCTCCTGGGAGGGGGAGGGGCGAGGGGTGGGTTGACTTCTGACTTCTGACTTCTGACTTCGTTATTGGGGAAGTGCCAGAACATTTATACTTCCACCCGGAGGACATAATTTTTTGATCGCCTCCTTTGTCATCAGAATTGGATATTTAGCAGTTAAATGTACTAATCGATATTGAGCATCTTTTAACTCAGCAAGCAATTTCTCTAATTGTTTTTCCTCTTCCTCATTCTGACGAGCCATCTCAAGAATTATCTTGGGGGAATCTCGTAAAAGAAGCTTCCTTGCACCTTTAAGAACAGCTAGTTCATAGCCATCCACATCTAACTTAATCAGATCGACTTTCTTGTGGGGATGCTTCTCGAAATATCCATCCAGTGATATCCCTTGACCCCCATCAGTAGTCATTAATCTTCCTTTGTGTTGTGGGTGCGTCAATTTGTCCTCGCTCGCCGACAGATTCCAACTCGAATACACAAAAGATGGCAGTTCTTTTTCCTCCTCTAGTAACATCATCTGCTCAGTCCTAACCCGATTGAGCAAATGAGGATTTAAAGATAAATTATTCTGTAACTTACCATAGGCCCATGAGGTGGGTTCAAAAGCAATAACACATCCATCAACTCCCACATATTCAGCTAAGGGAAGGGTTAGTGCGCCGATGTTTGCACCGATATCCACAACAACATCTCCCGGCTTGATAATACGCTTTAGTTCCTTGATTGTTTCTGGCTCGTAAACTCCTAAATAAATAGCAAGGTCTATACCCTCTTTTAAATCAAGAGACCAATGTAAACCTCGACGATATACTTTAGTAATTGATGAAAGCCCAAAGATTGCTCTAACCCCAACAATCAAATTACTAATAAATCGGGCAATTGTGATTTTTTTCTCAGTTGCAAGTCTCACCATGTCATTTCAGTTATCAGTTATCAGTTATCAGTACCTCTGGCTGTTTGCGCAGCATGACCTAGGAAACCCAGAGGTTTGAAATACGGAAACTTAATTTTTTCATCCCCTTAAAAGGGGAAGCTTTAAACCTTATTTTTTGGTAAAATTACCATTCGTTAATTAACATCATCCTACAGAAATCTTAGCAAAAGTCTCCCTGAAAGGGGAAGGCTTCAGACCCGCTTTTTCGGTTAAGCCTTTCAATATTTTTCTCCAATGGCACGTTATACCAATTCACTTTAAATATGTGAAATTATTTCCTGAAGTAGCTGTAGTGTCAAAGTTCTGAGTCTATAAAATCTTACTTTTGACTTTTGTATGGGCGAATGGCCATTCGCCCCTACGAATTTTGACTTCCGTGAAACGGTATTTGAATCTATAATATCATGTCCGTTGGGGCGCGTTTGTGTATAAAGTTGGGGAAATATCTAGCGCCATTAATGGTTTTTCCTTCTCTTAAAGCTTCTTCCTTCTCCCAACTTCGGTCTTCCTTACCTTCACGCTTACAATACCGATGCTACCGGACATGATATAAAATCTTACTTTTGAATTTTGACTTTTGAATTTTGACTTCACTGAAGAGGAACGCCACCTCCTTCGCTGGACTGGTAGGCTGCTTCGACGCAGGACATGGTGACGAAGGCATCTTCCACCGAAGTAGGCAAGGGGCGAGATGGGTCTTCCAACTTGCGCATCAGGCTGGACATGGAACCAATGAAGGCTTCTGGGAACCACGACCCCCGAATATCGTAGCTTTGCCACCCCGCTTCCTCTTCCCCCTGCAACAGGCAAACTTCAAATTCATCGCTAGTTCCCTTGGGATAATCCATCATCACCCCCAGGCGGATCTTGATGGCTCCTTGGGTACCCTCGAATTTCAAATATGATTCCTGATGTTTCAGACCAAATTTATGAGCATGGTTAGTGTTAATGGTAGCCCGCACAAACTCCCCATAGTCCAACATTAAGGTTGTGCGCACTGACGCTATCTTCATCAGATCGGGATGCTTTACTGTTTTTGCGTAAACCCCCTTGGGGTTTCCCAAGAATGAGCGGATGAGGTCGATATAGTGGATGCTGTGGTAAAGAATTTCTACCCGCTGGCACTTTTCAAAGAAGTCCCATAAATGCCAAGGGGTGTCAACTGTAACCCGCATCTCAATATCGAGAAGCTCGCCCAGGCAACCTTCTTCTATCAGGTTGCGGGCTGCTATCACAGGCGGTGCTGTGCGCAACTGAAAATTAATCGCCGCAGTGTACTCCCGTTCGCGACAGATGCTTAACAACTGACGTGCCTGAGCTAGATCCTCGCCCATGGGCTTTTGGATCAATATCCCAGCTCCTCGCGGAAACTTGGGCAGCAGTTCCAGCAAAGCTGAAGCTGGTACAGCGATATCGAAGACTGCGTTTGCTGGAGCATGGGTTACAGCTTGTTCAACACTGGCGTAAACTTTGGGGATGGAAAATTTCTCAGCCAGCGAGACTGCTTTCTCCTGCTTGATATCAATAATTCCTGCTACCTTAAAACCAGCGATCTGATATGCTGGTAGGTGAGCATCGGATACAATGCCACCAGCACCGATAATTACTATGGGTCGTGGCTGTTCAGGTATGGGAATTTGGTCATTTATCTGCATTAGTGACACCAAAATATTACAACTTAGGGTTTGCTGAATAAAATCTTTTGGTAAGGGTAGGAGTCAGGAGTCATATAGAATCCATTTGGGATCTATTTAAAAATAGAGGAGGAGTAGGGGAGTAGGGGAGTAGGGGAGTAGGGGAGTAGGGAGCATTTTTATACCTACTTGGTGCGCTACCAAGTGTGACTAACCGTCGCGGGGTCGCATCCGCTTTTTCCGCTATTCTAGTTCCTGAATTTCCACTGGCTCGCTCAGACTGAGAACCACAGCCAAAAGTACATCCCACGTGGAAAGATACGGTTAGGGGTTCTATAGAGTCTGGTTATATAACTATATGTTCATAATTTTATCTAGACTTCAATATCCAATCTCCTCCTATATCCTATCTTCCCATCCCCCTCAAATATATAATTAAGTGTTTAACCTGATTTTATATGAGGCTTTGGAGACTAAATGAGGGGTCTGACCCTTAACTGCAACGTTGTAGTTATTCTGAGGGGTTTGACCCTTAACTGCAACGTTGTAGTTATTCTGAGGGGTCAGACCCTTAACTGCAACGTTGTAGTTATTCTGAGGGGTCAGACCCTTAACTACAACGTTATAGTTATTGAAATTTTTGGATGATATAGAATCTGGTGATTTAACGAAGTCAGAAGTCAGAAGTTAACCCACCCCTAACCCCGACCGTGGAGGGGAAGTAGGGGATTTGAGCTTCGCTCCAAAAATATTGCGCCTTAAAAGGCGGGGTTTTAGACCCATATTATTTTGATAATATGTGTTCATAATTCTCGATAAGACTTCAATATTCAATCTCCCCTACTGCCCAAACTATATATAAGTACTATTCAACCGGATTTGATATCAGGTAAGGGAGCCGTCGGATTAGCGATGTACAGGAGAAATGGGAATTATAGAGGAAGTCGTTGGAAAAACTGTCCATAGATTTTTCTGCCATAATCAGCCCAAAATACTAGCTTTTTGCAGCTCTTTCCACTGAAAAGCTGGTACTTTCTCCAACCCAAAAAGGCACTTGCCTTTATCTTTCAATACGCGGGAGATTTAATCAGCAAGTCCTACTTAAATAGCTATTAGTTTTTAGCATTTCCGTTCCGGAATACTTTCTTAGGTCATGCTACGCAAATGCAAACAGCTATCAGCTTTTAGAGAAAATCAAGTCTATAGATTTCTTAGTAAACCAGTATTATTAACTAGGCTATAGATAAATATAAAAATTTCTGAAAAAATTGCATTAATTGTTCACCTTTTAACCTCTAAAGCAGTATATAAAATCATTTTTAAAAGTTGGAAACCGCCTTGGATATGTTTAAGATTTGATTTCCCATAAGTTCTTGGTAAATATTCTACAGGAATATCCTGAATAGTTAAGCCAAATTTTTTGCACCCAATGAGCAAATCAAAATCCCCAAAAGGATCGTATTTACCAAAGTTTTGCCAATTAGCAACTATCTGGAGATAGTTTTCTTTGCTAATAGCTTTAGTTCCACAAAGAGAATCTTTAATTTCGACTCCCAATACGATTGATAGTAGTTTAGCAAAAAAGCGATTAGCAAGTTGATTGAGCAATGGCATCGTTTTCAATGATACTGAATGAGTGAGTCGCGATCCATTCGCTAATTGGCAATTACCTGAAGCGATCGCCTCGAAAAATTTGGTTAATTCTTTTGGTTGAACAGTTAAGTCAGAATCTAGAATAATCAGAACATCACCTGTTGCCATATTAAAACCCTGACGAACAGCATCACCTTTTCCTTTACCATTATTCTGACATATTTTGATATCCCATTCCTCCTTATACAAGCTCTTAACTCTCTTGATTTCTTCCCAAGTATTGTCTGAGGAATTACTCTCAATAAATATAATTTCTGTGTGTTTACCTAGTTTTGGCATTTGAGTAATGCAATCTTCTATAGTACCAGTTTCGTTTCGGGCCGGTATAATTACACTTGCTGTTTTTTGATGACTTGGTGCTTTTTTTGTGACTTCTAACATATCTAACATATATTACCTATCTTTATTATTTATAGTCATCTTTTGTGTAACAAAGCAGTGTTTTACCTAAAATGACATTATACCAAATATTCATACTTAATACTACTAAAAATTAACCACTAATTTTGCAGCGATTCATACAAAGCTTCTAATTTAGCAGAAACATCTGGAGGTTTAGCCGTAAAATGAATATAAAAATTTCCATTTCCTGCTTTTTTCTCTAAAACCTTGCCATAAACATCCTCACTTTCTACTCCATCCCAGATAAAATTAAGCTTAATATTAATCAAAGCTGGTGGCAGATCATCTCGTGCTTGCATACCCTGAATTTCTGCTTCTTTTTCTGATAGTTTGATTAAACTTCCTTTTTGCAAACTATCACCGACATTTTTACCATCTAAAACTACATAATGTAAAGATATTGGTTCTTGAAGTGGTAGATAATGTTCTTCTTCTTTTGTCAAAAATAAATTATATTTACCCTCAATACCAGCAACATCATAAATAGTAATTGGTTGTTTAACTCCTTTTGGCATTACTTCTTTTTCATCATTAATTTTAATTATTGGTCCCACATTTTTTAAGGTTGTCTCAGAAATTAAAATTTGACCACCTGTAGTATAAGATTCAATCCGATAAGTTAAATTTACCTGACTGCCTACCACACCATATTTTGTCCGTTTATCAGAGCCAATATTACCAACAACAACCTCTCCAGTATTAATACCAATTCCCATTTCTAATGGTGGTAAACCCCATTCTTTCATCTGTTTATTGACAGGTTCCATTGCTAATTGCATATCAATCGCACAAGCAATAGCTCTTACCGGGTCGTCTTCTCTAGTTATTGGGGCACCAAATAAAACCAAAATTCCATCCCCCATAAACTCATCAATAGTTCCCTGATACTTAGTAATTACATCTGCCATATATCCCAAATAAAAGTTAAGAATTTTCACAACTTCTTCTGGTGTTATACGTTCTGATGTGGCAGTAAACCCTCTTAAATCAGAAGTTAAAATTGTGATGTTTCTACGTTCGCCTCCTAACTTTAATCCTTCAGGACTTTCTAATAAAGTAGCCACTACTTCATCAGTTAAATAACGACCAAAAGTTTTGCGAATATCTTGTGCAGTACGAGCAATATAAGCTGTAATTGTAACTGCTGACATACTCATACCTAAAAACGCTGGAATTACTGGCAACCAAAAATTCCAGACAAAAGCAGTATAGGTACTAGCGAATAAAACTATACCTGCAGCGAACATTGTCAATACTTTCCAAATAGAAAAATAGCTAACACCACCAGCAGTACGCCATTTCCAGGTTGTCGCTGCCCCCACTAAAGACCAGAATAAAATCCATGCCCACTCAAGAGGTTCTGCCCAAATCTGAATCAGAGAACGACCACTAATAGCAGAACTAATTAGTTGACTGATTAGATTAGCATGAACTTCTACCCCACTCATTGGTTCTAGAGTTTTAATTAAGTTACTACTGTGGGGAGTAGAAAATAAATCATTAAACCCTTCACTAACTGCTCCAATCAAGATGATGCGATCGCGACCCCATTCAGGTGGCACTCTGTCTTCGAGAATATCCATCATGGACACAATATCAAAGTGGCGACTCGGACCCCGGTAATTTAAAAGCATTAGATAACCACCTGCATCTGCCCTGATATAACCACCATCGTTGGCTTCAAATGGCTCTATTATTGTCTTTCCTAGCTGAAATTTGTCACCATCAATTTTCTCAAGACTAATCTCAAAAGTATCTAAGTAACGCAAAGCAATATGAGAAGCAAAACTCCAGACATTTTCTCCGTTTTGCAGCGTGACATATAAATAACCTCGTCGAATTTTTTTATCTGGGTCTACCTTTACATCATTAGCCCCTGCCTGGTTATTCGCTTCCAGAGCTGGTGGTGCTTCTATTACGTCATTTTGCCTTTCCCCCACTACTTTTTTAATCCCTACCAAGTTGGGGGTAGACTTGAATACTTCCACTAATTTCTGATGGCCAGGTTCTACAGGTAAGTCTCGATAAATGTCTAAACCAATGACTTTTGGCTCCATTGCTTTTAATTTATTCAGCAATTTAGCATAAATAGCGTCAGGAAAAATTGGTTGCCCGACTGCTCTGACATCATCTTCATTAATACCTACAATGACGATACGATTGTCTGGACTCTCCAAAGGCCGCCATCGCATATATTGGTCATAAGTTGCCCATTCCCAAGCTTGTAGTAAGCCAAGAAAACGTAGTAGGATTACTAACCCTGTGACGCTCGGGGCGGTAATCCATACGCCATACCACTGAGAAAAAAAATTTTGGCATTTATTCCATAACATTTGTGTTAGCTGCTTTGTAGAAATTAAAAGTTTTTGAGGGTGGTTCAACAATTAATAATTAGGGTGTGCTGAAAAAGTCTTTTAGTAGGGGTAGGAGACAACCCACCCCTCGCCCCTCCCAGGAGGGGAATACAGGAGACAGGAGACAGGAGGAACGGGGAATTTAGAGGAGGTAGGAGCGGGCGTTTTGTCCCTAAATTTTTCTGTTCCTGATTTGCCCAAAATGCGCTCCTTTTTGAAAGTTTTAGACTAAAACCAGCGCACTTTTTGGGAATATCAGAAGGCTAAAACCTTTATTTATCAATGTTTTGATAATTAATCAGTAAGCCCTAACTATTAATTATTAATTATTAATTATTAATTATTAATTATTATTTACCCGCCTTTACCATAAAATCAATGTGATAGTAGTGTACCAGACTCAACTTAGTTACTGACAGCTATTTCAATGCTAATTTAATTTATTCTTCTACTTGACAGCAGGGTGCAAAGGGTTCAGAAGCAATCTCTTGTAATCCAACTGATGTGAGTAATTCTTCCCACTCTGTCGGGTTAGAATTGCGTAACTCGGCCACGGTAGCGATCGTTTCATTCCAAATCTTGGCTTTTGCATATATCTCTGCTTGTTCGAGGAGACTAGCATTTTTTAAGCTATTTTCTAAGTCTGAACTGATTTCTACTTTTTTGACAATTCCTTCAACAGATTCGTTAGCACTGTAATCCCATTCATCGCAAATCATAGCAAATCTCCAAGTATATTCTTTATTAGTTGTCAAACTTACATTTTTTGGCAGGGCAAGTTTGACAATACCAGAAGTCTCGGAAATATCTAATTTTGTTACATAGATGCTCTTACCTGATTTATCTGTTATTTCAAATTGTGCTGACTTTGCTTCGTGTTCGGGAACATACACGAAAAATTTGGGATTATCAGCAACTGTTGTTCCGACATTATCTCCAGGCATTAAAGCTGTCAATTTGGTTTGACCAGGAGTACAGTAGGATTCTGGAGCGCGAGTACCCCCACCTCTTGTTTCTCCTGAGCTTTCCCTTTGTGGCCCAGAAGGAAATTCTATACTAATCAGCAATTCTGCGGTTGACTGTGCTTGTGCTAACTGCACACCTGAAAAAGTTACAATAATTGGGGATGTAGCTAAAGCCAAAAGTCCCCAAAGCTTGATATTTTGCCTCCCCATAATCAAAGATATCTCCTTTTTTTGATATTTTCACTATACCTGTAATCCTAACATACCTCTAAATCGGTTTTTATCAGTGTATTAATTTACTTCAAACCTTTAATTATTTATCTTTGATAGATTATTACTGATAATTAATCAGATATGCAGTTTTATGTTTATAAATTAAGTGAGTAGGGTACAGGGAAAATAAGAGAGTCAAGAAGGATAGGGTAGAAAAAAGTTTTTTTAAGGCTAATTAAGCGGACATCATATAACCTATTATATATATTGTTAATCAATAAAAATAATTACAAACAATATTTACGCTATATCTTGCAATAGAGGAGTGAGAAGATAAAATTTTTGTTGTAATTTGTTCTTAGATATACTTACTTAACAATCGATATCAGCAACCAGAAGGAAAAAAAGATTAAATTTTTACCTTGATCAAAAAGTTTATGGATAGAGCTACAAAAAAAGGTAAGCTCACAGCTAGACAATGATCTATAGCTTGAGTTTCAAGCGAATTTAAGCCTGCTCTCGAAGATAAGCTTGCAGACTGCGGTCAGTGGTCTTCAGTGTTTGCGCAGCATTGCGTCAGCACGCGCAGGAAGCTATCTCCAAAGCTCATGCAACCATGTATGGGTAAGTTTGGGTAAGTTTAGTAGAACGGAATCTAGAAATGTATCATACACATCGCGTATTTTTGGGAAAATTATATATTTACCGAAATTGGATTTGTTAGATTTGATATATAAGTAAGGGATGATGAGAAAGTAAATCTAAAATAGATGTGAGGGGATAGGCAAATTGATGAAACATAGTAATCAAGCAAGACAAAATAGAACAACATTTAGGAAAATCTTGATTTGTTGTTGTAGCTACCATTTGAATCAATTAACAATTATTTAGTTAGTCTCCTGGGGAGGAACTGCACAATTCAGGTGTATGATAGAAAATGAGCGACCTACCACAAAGGTGCACCACGCACTTTTCCAACATAAACGTGGGGGTATTAAACAAACCTGTTAAAAATATTAACTTTTAACTGATGACTGATAAATAACATCTTTAAATACTGAGTTAATTGACAATATCTCACAAAAATTTTCAACAAGAGTCTGTTTTTTTATGGGATGTATTATAAAAGTTGTTAGTGATGTATACAAAAATTGCCTACTTATCCGGCCTCTGTTTCTCAATAGTCCCAACCTGGTGAAAAGATAGTTAAGGTACTCTATATAAATACAGCTTTTTATTTGGGCTAAGTATATACTCTAGCTTATAATTATTACTCAAAGCTATTGATATTTTGAGTCTGTCGATCGAGTAACCTAACATTTATAGTAGCAGATTTAAGAAAGAGGTAGTATGACTATTTCATTATTCAAACAACTCGGTTTTATTTCTTTTATACCTATATTTTTAATCATATCTTTTGAGTATCCTTCTTTGTCAAAAAATTACACTCAAAATCAAAAATTCTCAGATAATGAAGCAAACAATAAATTCAAACTGAACAAGCCTAAATCGACTAAACTGCAAAATCAACCTCCTAATAAATATCTAAAAAATAGAATAGAAGTATCTGAAGATGGATGTATAATTAAGAACTTGAGATTGAGAAATGGTATCAATATCAAAATCCGACAAAATTGTAATTAAGTGAAATTTTAAAAAATCAGGTTGGAAGAAGAAGTCAGGAGTCAGAACTCAGGTAGGGGAGCCGTCGGATTGGCGACGTACAGGAGAATGCAGTTTATGGACATTATCACCCCACCAACAGTATTTGCACCGCGAGTGATGGTGGGATATTAAACCCATAAGGGAAAAGATAAATAATACAATTATTTGACAGCCAATAATTAGGAATTAAACTGAATTTACTGATAATTATTGAAGTATTAAAAATTCAAATAATGCTCTGGTAATAGCAACTTCAAAAATCAATACTTAACAGTAAATTTAAGTAGACAATAAACCTTTTTCAGGCTAATGTTGTCGGTATCCAAAAAATAATTAAATATTTTAAATACTACCCATTTTGACTTGCTATTAGAATTAGAATATATTTGTTGACTGCAATATCCTAATTCAGCAAGGTAATGCAACTATGACACAAACACCACCACCTCGTCCCCCAGCTCCCCGTCCTCCTGGAGGCCGTGGTTTACCACGTCCCCCAGCTCCACCTAGTCCACCAGCAGCAAGAAAACCGCCAACATCTCCTCCACCTTCTTCCGATCCTTCAGTATCATCAACATCTGTTTCTCAACAACTGATTCCTCCAACGGAAACTGCACCAGTAGCTCAAATAGCAACTTCTGGTGGCCCACAACTGGGTTCTGGACAAATACCGCTAACAGATATTGTCCGGCGAGCTAATGAAGAAGGTGTTTCAGATGTTCATGTAGGGGTCAAAGAAATACCACGGTTCCGCAAACGTGGAGACCTTCTACCGCTTGAATATCCAGAAACTGACTTGAACACCTTTATGTTTTGGTTGCGAGAAATTCTTACAGATGAAGAAATTCGTGCATTCCAAGAAAATCTTGACTTTGATGGTGCTGCGGACTTAGGTTTTGTACGGATTAGGATTAGCTTGTTTGACTCTCTTGCTGGTCCAGGGATGGTTTTACGACTGATTGGGTCTAAAATCCTGACTATGGAGCAACTTAAATTGCCAGAAGTCTTTAAAAAAGTCTGCCATTACCATAAAGGGTTAATTTTGGTGACCGGACCTACAGGTTCTGGTAAGTCTACCACCATGGCGGCGATGATTGATTATATGAACAATACTTTTCCTTATCATGTAATCACGATCGAAGACCCTGTAGAATTTGTCCATGAAAGCCGAAAATGTTTGATCAAGCACCGGGAAGTAGGTAGACATACTCTAAAATTTTTCAATGCTCTTAAAGGTGCTCTCCGTCAAGACCCTGACTTAATGTTAGTAGGGGAAATTCGAGATAAGGAAACGGTGGGAATAGCGATTAAAGCTGCTTCTACAGGACACTTGGTGATGGGAACATTGCACACCAACAGCGCCATCAAGACTCTGACTCGTATTCTGGATATGTTTTCTGCTGAGGAACAACCGGCGATTAAATTAGCTCTTTCAGAAATTCTGGTAGCAATTATTGCTCAGTTGTTGTGCAAAACTACTGATGGTAAGCGGGCAGCTTTCCATGACATTTTGATTAATACTGATGTAATTAAGGAATATATTATTAAAGACCAGTATGAAGAAATTAACCAAATTATGCTCAAAGATACTTATGAAGGTATGACTACCATGAATAGGTCTTTGTTTGAGCTTTACCAAGAGGGTCGAATTACAGAAGAAACAGCAATAGATCAATCTCCTTACCCAAATGAAATGGCTCAGATGTTACGAGGTAGAATTTAAAAAGATTGTGAAGTTTTAAATTTTAAGCTCTCAGGATGAACTAGAGTAAAATAAATTAACGGTAAAGTTTTAAGTTAAGCTAATGCTTTAAGCAGTCGAGTTTAATGTAAAAACTCAAAAGTCTGTAGTCGATCCTAATTGATTTTCTTGAAACCAGCTCCAGAAAAATTCCCCCTGTTGTTCAAAGGTATTGCTTTGTTTACACCTGGGGGGGATTTAATTTATTGTATAGACCCAAGTAAACAAAATCGATGGCATCTACACCTATGTGTAGAGCTACAAGAGATATTGGGGTTATCAGAACCACCTCATTTCTTAATACCAGGATACACTGCAACTATTGATAAATGGCTAGACCATCGTACTCAAGAAGTCCAAGTTTCTGCTGAAGCTTATGCTCCAGTCTTAAGATATCAAATATTACTTAATGCCATTTTTAAGACGGATAACTTAATTTGGCAACCTGCTCCTTGGTCAGAGGAATTTTGTAATCCAATGGTAATTGCTACTTATTACGACCAGTTTTCTCAACTCTGGGAAAATCATGACCTTGTTGTACATCTTGAGCAGCAAGAGGCTAATCTGGACTCAACTCCAGAGGAATTTTTGACCTCCAGTCTCGACCTACAACTAGAAAAACCACAAGTTCAAGGGTATGTTCTCCGCTTATTTGTATCGGGTAACAATATTGGGACTGAGCGGACTCTGAAGAACCTGCACCAAATATTAGAACAGTCTCTTTCTCATCCTTATACTTTAAAGGTAATAGATGTGTTGCAACATCCGGAACAAGCTGAAGCAGATCAAATTACTGCGACTCCTACCCTGATTAGGGTTTGGCCTCTACCTGTGCGGAGAATTGTTGGGGAATTTAATGATGTGGAAAAAATTCTTAAGTTGTTGGAAGGTGCTAATTCTAGATTTTAAATGTTATATCATGTCCGGATAATTAGTTATAAAAAAACTTTCTCCTTCAACTCCAGTTCTTCTTCTTTCTTCCCTCTTTCCTCCTGAGGACTGACTTCCCCTCCCCTCCTGGGAGGGGTTAGGGGTGGGTTGGGAGGGGGAGGGGCGAGGGGTGGGTTGACTCCTGAGGACTCCGTAGTTATTTATTTATCACTGTTTAACCGGACATGATATTAGATTTTTGTGGCATTTGGTAGTAATATTATGTCTGGTGGAAGGAAGGCAGAAGACAGAAGGTTTTTTCCCATTGCTACCTTATTTTATACACTAGACATCTGGTGAGCATCAAAAATAAAATCAATTATCACGCAAAAATCATCAATTCTTTCCCCCTACTCTGTACGGACGTTGCATGCAACGTGCCTACCTAATCCCTACTCCCTCTTTTTTAGAGAGGTCTACTAACAATGTTACCGGACATGATATCAAAACTCAGAACTCAGGAGGGAAGAAGAGGGGGTTTTAAGGTATGAGAAAGTTTTTTTGTCACGCTCTTATCCAGACATGATATTGAATCCGGTTAAACATGGTTAAGTCTTTAGGAGTCAGTTAGGAAATCACAAAGATTAAAAGCTTAAAACTCAGACAACGTAAGATTTTTCCTTCTTGCTTCTTCCTTCTTGCTTCTTCCTTGTGCTATAAACAGACATCAGGAGCGCACAAACCTGGAAAATTTACGGTTGTGACTTCCAAGGTATCTAGCTCAACTTTGCGGATCATACAATTATTTGTATCTGCAATAAATAAATGTTGCGCGATCGCACTTAATCCTGATGGCTCAAAAAATTTACAGTTAATACCTTGTCCATCTTGATGACCTGCTGTGCCATCTCCCAACATGGTAAGGCATAAACCTGCGTGATATTCTACCCGCTTAATTTTGTGATTATAGGTATCAGCAACCCAGACATAATTTTGGGTATATTCTATTCCCAAACAATGTTGTAGCAAAACTTCTGAACCTCGGCCATCTTTGTCGCCAAAGCCAAATAGTCCTCCACTACCACAAATAGTCCGCACTTGGGGATGGTCATTAATACCTACTGCCCGAATAGAGCTAACTTCACTATCCGCCACAAATAATTCATTGCCATCCGTACTAATACCGCTAGGTTGAGCAAAAGCAGATTTTGTTAGAGAGCCATCTAAACAAGCTTCTGCACCAGTTCCCCCATAAGTGCTAATTATCCCAGTATCAAGTTGCAACAGCCAAATTTGATGGGAACCTGCCATAGCAATAAAGATGCGATCGCCCACTTTGTCCACATCCCAAGGTGAATTAAGTCTAGTTTCTCTAGCAACTCCACTATGAGGTGAAATTTGATAACTTTTTTCTCCAGTACCTGCAATAGTTTCGACCTGCTGAGTTCTAAAATCAATTTTGCGTAAAGCATGATTTTCTGTATCGGCAACATATAAAACTTGATTCTTGGCATCAAAAGTCATACCTTGGGGAGCAAAAAATTGAGCTTCAGAAAATGAACCATTAATTAATCCTGCTTTACCAGTACCAATAATGTGCAAAACTTCTCCCTCAAGAGTACTAACAACAATACGATGATGTCCTGAGTCAGCGACAAATAATTGATTAGTATCACTATCAGCGAGAACTTTACCCGGAAAAGCTAAAGGTGTAGTCAAAGGTTGCTTTTGCTTTTCTAGAATTGAGCTAACTTCACTAAAATTAATAGTACCTTTGTCTTGATGTTCTTCTATCAACTTACCAATAATTTCATCCAAGAAATCACGTTTACCTTCACCAGAAACAGACCCCACTATATACCCTTCTGGATCAATAATTTTGAAAGTCGGCCATGCACGAACAGCATATTGTTGCCAAACTCTCGAACCACTGTCCACTAAAACAGGATGTCCAATGTCGTAGCGGAGGATAGCTTGTCGGACATTTTCCAATTCTTTTTCATTCTCGAATTTTGCTGAGTGGACACCGATAATAGTCAGACTATCTGGATATTTTTGTTCTAGGAATTTTAGGTCTGGTAGAACGTGGAGGCAATTGATACAACAGTAAGTCCAGAAGTCCAGGATAACCACTCGTCCTTTTAGAGATTCGAGGGATAGGGGTTTGTCTGTATTTAGCCAGGGATAATTTTGGGGTAGTTTAGGTGCTCTGATACGGGACATAACAATTAATAATTAATAATTAATAATTAATAATCACCTTTTCCTAGATTAAAGGTTGCTACAAAGCGCCTAAAATCAATAGGAGGTAATTGCTTTTGTAAAATAAGTAAGACTTTTTCAATTAATTCTTTATCATTTGGGGGTGTTGTTTGAGTTTGTTCATGTATATCTTTATTTTCTCGTTCTTTCATAGCTTCTTCATAAATGCTATCAATGGTTTCATTTTTAAATAATTGCTCTTTAAGTTTCACATAATCCCCTTGATTTCCTAAGTTTAAAGTGGTAACAATATCTAAAAACTTAGCAGTTTCTAATTGATTAAAGAGGATTAATAACGCTTCTTGGATAATTTGATCGTTATGGGTTAGGTTCGTTTTCATCACATACATCTAAGATGAAGTTAACAGGATTTAGGGTTTTTAAAGAAAGGTTTTGGCAACGACTAATCAGTCTTTTATCGCAGGTGAGAAAATAATCAGCTTGTATGATTTCTGCACAAGCAACATGATAAGCATCAAATTGTTTGATTCCTTGTTGGGTAAGTTCATTTGCTCTCTCTTTAATGGCTAGGTTAAGGGGTTGATAGAGGGTTGCTTTCTGTAGATAACGACTCATTATCAATTTTTGTAATAAATAAGGGTTTTTTCTATTCTCTAATTCTAATGCTTCGGAACTAACTAGAATAATTGATTTTTCCTCTATCATTTGAAAAATGAGTTTAACTGCTTCAGTTTCTAAGGCGATTTTTTTCTGTGTTTGGTCATCAAAAGGACGATTATAAACACTGGTATCTAAATAAACCCTAATCACATCATACTACCTCCTCAATTAATATGGTATAGCAATCAGGAATGATTTATGAGATATTGGGCGATCAGTAGTTTCGGTACGAAAACCTACGCGCTTGACCACTTGAGCTGCTGCAAGAATCCTTAAACCCTGATTAATTCGTAGATACTGCACTTGTGAAGTTTATAGACTGTGAAATTTACCTAAAATTTTAGCGCCTCAAATTCAATTATAGTAATAGTTTCAGCCAAGCGCGTACAAATTAGTTCCATTACTACTGATTGCCCTAATCTGTTGTTGGGGAAAGTAGTAAAGCTGTCACCAGGGGCAATCTGGAAATGAAATCGTCTCGATATAAGAGTTTCAGCCTACTATTTTTAGATAGGTTTAATTGGTTTAGATTCAAATAAGCACCAATTTGGTACTTATTTGGTTCGGCTATCCACCCTTTTTATACCACTACGGTGATATTTTTAAGATGTTAAGATGTTAAGTATTACAGCATATTTCACTGAAATGATGTACAGGACAAATGATGAAAGTCTTGTAGTGCGGTCATCTTGTCCGACGATTGTGTACCTCCTAACAACAAAAAATGCTGTATAGAAAAATACAATAAAGGAATGATTAAATGAAAGTACCAAAAGAGTTTTGCTCACCTTTTTTCTTCTTCCCTTTAGAAAGTTTAGGGAAGATGTTGAAGAAGAAACAAATTTTCTTCTTCCCTTTACCTTTAGAAAGTTTAGGGAAGATTGTCAAGAAGGAACAAAACTAAGGATCTGGTATAACTCCTCACTTAAAGCAATTGGGATAATTGTTTTGGGAGAGGATTTAAACCTTTCTATCCCCTCTATCGTTTCAATATGTGAAATCATGAAAAAAAGAAATCAAGCTGTCAACCCTCCAACTATAAATAAGCGGATGTCTGTGAGCTTGCCTGGAGAAGTAGCTGAAATGTTAGAGTATCTGGCTACTTCTCAAGGCATTACTCAAAATGAGGCAGTTCGTAAAGCTATTGCAACCGAGAACTACTTTCGCAAAGAAATAATTGAAGGTGGTACTATTTTAATTATGAATGCTGATAAAAAATCAGTAAAAGAAGTAGTTTTACGATGATACTTTTCTGCTTGCTTAGGTTAGGAGGTTTATAAAACCAGAATTACCTAATATTATGAGTGGAAACCAAGAACAGAATAACCCGGTAAACGACAATAGTAGTCACATTTCTGAAAAAGAGTTAACTCCCGCAGAATTGACAGGAATACTAAGAAAGTTAAGTGAACGAGATGAATATCAACATCAAAATAGAACTGTCAATCACATTTCTGAAAATTCATTATCCCCAGAAAATTTTGAAATACTAGAGGAGATAAATGAGGAGAAGGGGATTAATGAAGAGAAAATTAGGGAAATGTACGCTAAAATAGCTTTACAGCTTTTCAGTGCATCTGTGTCGTTTTTGGTTGGTGGTTTAATATTTGCAACCCCTGTTACTAAATCTAGAATAATAAAGGCTATACCTTTGATTATTGGACCACAGGCAATATTGGTGAATAAAATAGCTAGTTACTATTTTAAAAATCAGGGTTAACATAACACAGTAGCTATTGTACAAATTTAAATAGTTGGTGTAATCATTAAAAGTCAAGTTATGAAACTATCATTCAACAGATTGCCAACTTAGCTCTACCACGAAAAGCGAGGTTCCTTGACCTCGTTTTTTATTGTAAAAGGGCGATCGGTAGTAATGGAACCTACATTCCGCACGACAGAATGTATTACGGAATGAGGAGTCAGGAGTCAGGAGTCAGGAGACAGAATTCAGGAGAAAGTCATAATAGTGAAGAATTAAGTGAGTATTGATACTTACTTAATTCTTGAGGATTTGACTTGGGAGAAAGTTAAATAGAGATATTTTTAGAGTATAAATACTTGCCAAACTACAAATTTTCCTGCTGATTTTTATACTACATCTTGTCGTGCGGAATGTGGGATGGAACTAATTTGTACGCGCTTGGCTGAAACTATTACTATAATTGAATTTGAGGCGCTAAAATTTTAGGCAAATTTCACAGTCCATAAACTTTACAAGTGCAGTATCTACGAATTAATCAGGGTTTAAGGATTCTTGCAGCAGCTCAAGTGGTCTTAGCATAAGTTTTCGTACCTAAACTACCGATCGCCCACTCCCTACTCCCTAATAAATATCAAACAGATAACATAATTTGAGAACCTTGAGGGGTTTTACTCACTTCAATTCGCGCCTGAAAAGCTTCTTTAAAATGAGGAATATGAGTCACGGTTAAAATACAGGAAAAATCAGAGGAAATGGCGTTAATAGCTGCAATTAATCTGTCGCATCCTTCAGCATCTTGAGTGCCAAAACCTTCATCAATAATTAGCAGTTGTAATGCAGTTCCAGAACGTTGTGCTAATAATTTTGATAATGCTAAACGAATGGCAAAGTTAACTCGAAAAGCCTCTCCTCCGGAATAAGTTTCATAAGGTCTTGTTCCTTGAGTATCTGCAATTAAAATATCCAAAGTATCTATCCATTTACTATTTTTTTTACTGCCTTTTGTAGCTTTTTGAGTCACAAATTGAATGTGTAATTGATTACCACTTAATCTTGCTAAAATCTGATTTGTTTCGGCTTCTAATTGTGGCAAAATATTTTCAATCATTAGCGCCTGAATACCTTTTTTTCCAAAAGCTAAAGATAATTCTTGATAAATTCGATATTGCCGTTTAGCAGTTTTTAATTGTTCCAATTGTTCGCTGGTTTGAACTTTCAATTTCTCTAAATGTTGTAACTGTTGTTGCACTTTTCCTAAACTTCCCAACTGTTCATCTAACTGCCGACGACGGTCCTGAATTTTTTTATCTAAAAATAGAATCTTTTCATCTGCATCAGGAGTTTGTTCTAACTGTTGATTTAAAGTAAAAATCTGGCTTTTAATTCCTGCTAAATCTTGTTGTTGATTTTCTATAACTTCTTTCAATTCATTAATTCGTTTTAGTAGGTGGGGATATTGTTTTTGAGCCTGACATAATTTTTCGACACGAGTTAACCAAAATTGTGTTTTTCTCAATTCAGACCTCACACAATTATGTGCTTCTAAATCATATCCAATTTCAGCAATTTCTCTCTCAATCGCAATAATTTGCTGTTGTACATGAGAAGTTTGTTTTTGCTGCTCCAACTCCTGTTTTAAATTAACTATTTGCTCTTCAATTTCTGGCAGATGAACGCGAATTTTCCCTAGCTTTGTCTCCGCATCTTTAATCTGCCCATATTTAATTTCTGCCCACCTTAATTTCTTCTCTTCTTGTCTCGCTAAACTATGACTCCGGTCATCATAATTAAGCTGTTTAATTTTTTCCTCTAAAATGCTAAGTTCAGCATATAAATTAACTGCAAAATCTCCCGTTTGTAGCGATCGCTCTACCTGCTCCACTTCCCTTACTAACTCTTGCAACAAAGTTTCATCTTTGCCAATATTATCCAACTGCGCTTGTAAACTACCTCGACATTCCCGCAACTCATCATATTTAGCTAACTCTCCCTCTATTTGCCGATATTCCGTTCTCAAAACCTGAATTTCCCGCTCAGAAATAGCTAGTTGTTCCCGTGCCACCCATAATAAATCTCTAATTTCCTTTTGCTGATCTTGATGTTTGTCCACGACTAAATTCCAGTGATGTTCATCCAAGGGACGGTTGCATAATGGACAAGGTGGGTACTCTGTCACTCCTATTTCAATATTATCGGTACCTTTATTTAATAATTTCAACTTTTGGTCTAACTCTGTCAGTCTAGTTTCATAGTCTTTTTTATTACGAACTAAACGTTCGAGAAAATGATGTCTTTCCTGTCCCTTCTCCTGTACCCGTCGCAGATAAACTCGCTTATTATCTAATGTAGAAATTTCTTCTACTACTTCCTGTAATGCTGCTTGTAATTGAGGTTGCTTTTGCCGTTGAGTTTTTCTGAGTTGCTGCACTCTAGAATTGAGTTCTTCCAAACGAGCGCTCAAACGTGCTTGTTCCCTTTCGAGTTCAGTTTGTAATTTTTGGCGTTGTTGCTGTAGTGGGGTAACTTCCACTTGTAACTTATCTAGTTCATTTAATTTTGTTCTGGCAGTTTGCAGTTGTTCCAGAGCAGTTTCAATATCAGCACGCTTACTCAAAATATCTAAATTTTCTTGTTCCTGCTGTTTGAGAGAATTTAACTGTGCTTGATGTTGCTGAATTTTGTTTTGTACTTCTTGCAGTTGTTGACGTTGTTTTTCCTGGAGTTGTTGACGTTGGTTCAGAGCATTTTGATGAGTTCTAAATTTTGCAGATAAACTTTCTTCGGTAGTTTGCAAGTTTTGGAAATGAGCATATCCAGCTTTAATTTCATTTTCCTGTTCCAAAACTGCTAATAGTTCGTCTTGTTGTTGTTGGGTAGTTTTGAATTCCTGTTGGAGGCGATAACATTCTTGCACCAGTTTGTCATATTGTTGTTGTTGTCCGTGAAGTAGCTTTTCCCAAGTTAGACGATGGTTTTGTTGAGTATGCAGTTGTTTGAGTCGTTCTTTATCACATTCTTGTTGTTGCTGGAGTTGAGTAAAGGTAGTTTGAAGGTGAGTCTGTTGTTGGGCGATCGCTTCTTTTTGTTCGAGTTGTTTTTGGTTTACTTCTAAGGTCTGTTCGAGTAATTCCACTTTCGCTTTAAATTGTCGAGCAGTATCTTTTGCTTTTTCTCCCAGGGTGTCATATTGGTCAAGTTTGAGGAGGTTGGCAAGAATTTCTTTCCGTTCATTAGGACGTTTGAGCATAAATTCATCTGCTCTACCTTGACGCAGATATGCTGAATTCACGAATGTGTCGTAGTCGAGTTTGAGATGTTGGATAATAGTTTGTTGGGTTGCACGCACACCTTTTTGGGTAAGACTTTTAAACCGGGAACCAGTGCTAATTTGAAATTCTAAAGTAGCTGAACTTCCCCGACGACGACCACGAATAACACGATAGATATTACCGTTGCTGCTAAAAGTGAAGTCTACTCGTACTTCCTTTTCTCCCAGACTGATAATATCATCTTCAGTAGCGGCGCGACTATTTCCCCATACCGACCAGGCGATCGCTTCTAGTAGAGAAGATTTTCCCGCACCATTTGGTCCGCAAATACAGGCAGTATGCAAACCTGTAAAATCTAGAGTTGCTTCCTGATAACTGAGGAAATTTTTTAGTTTCAATTTTTGAGGAATCATTTTGTTATCGCACTTTTAGTTGTCAAATTTTACTAAACTAATGTTTCACCGAGTTTTGTTCTAACTAATTTAGTTGATGTTCATTCACCGAATAATTAAGGTAAAAAATCCTCTCATAAGCAAGGAGAAACAAGCGCTTGTTAGCGCAGCTTTCCCGTAGGATGGGATGGCGAGGAAACCTGCGCCATATCCATCATACCAAGAGAGAAAAAATTTTCCTTTTATTCAATCAATTCCGTTTTAGGGAGAGGTAATTATCAATTATCCATTATCAATTATCAATTATTGAACCTAGTTTTTGCTTTCTTTTCTACGTTATTTATTAGACAACAACTATATTAGTCTGGTTAGATTTTTCACATTTTACATTAGCACAAAAAAATAACTATTGTGCTTAAGTTTTTATCTACAAATATAAATTATTGAGTTTCATAAGGTAGATTTAATCTAATTTTTTCTATATTTGGTGTGATTAATTTATTGTTGACACTATATATAAATTTTCTAGGAGGTAGCGATCGCTAAAAGCTGATTTATAAATTTATTTCTCTGGTGTTATATCATTTATCAGAAACTTTTCAACCCGTATCTTGAGCAGGGGAGTAGGGGAGTGGAGGAGAAGTAAACATCAGAATAATTAATACTAACCAGGGTGCTAATTATTAACAAATGGCTAAAAGCTGATTTATAAATAAATTTATCTGGTGTTATATCATTTGTGAGAAACTTTTCAACCCGTATCTTGAGTAGGGGAGTGGGAGAGTGAGGGAGTAGGGGAGAAGTAAACATCAGAATAATTAATGCTAACCAGGGTGCTAATTATTAACAAATCGCTAAAAGTTGATTTATAAATAAATTTATCTGGTGTTATATCATTTCTCAGGAACTTTTCAACCCGTATCTTGAGTAAGGGAGTAGGGGAGTGAGGGAGTAGGGGAGCGGAGGAGAAGTAAACATCAGAATAATTAATACTAACCAGGGTGCTAATTATTAACAAATCGCTAAAAGTTGATTTATAAATAAATTTATCTGGTGTTATATCATTTGTGAGAAACTTTTCAACCCGTATCTTGAGTAAGGGAGTAGGGGAGTGAGGGAGTAGGGGAGTGGAGGAGAAGTAAACATCAGAATAATTAATACTAACCAGGGTGCTAATTATTAACAAATCGCTAAAAGCTGATTTATCAATTTATTTCTCTGGTGTTATATCATTTCTCAAAAACTTTTCAACCCGTATCTTGAGCAGGGGAGTGGGGGAGTAGGGGAGTGGAGGAGTGAGGGAGTAGGGGAGTGGGGGAGAAGTAAACATCAGAATAATTAATGCTAACTAGGGTGCTAATTATTAACAAATCGCTAAAAGCTGATTTATCAATTTATTTCTCTGGTGTTATATCATTTGTGAGAAACTTTTCAACCCGTATCTTGAGTAAGGGAGTAGGGGAGTGAGGGAGTAGGGGAGTGGAGGAGAAGTAAACATCAGAATAATTAATACTAACCAGGGTGCTAATTATTAACAAATCGCTAAAAGCTGATTTATCAATTTATTTCTCTGGTGTTATATCATTTCTCAAAAACTTTTCAACCCGTATCTTGAGCAGGGGAGTGGGGGAGTAGGGGAGTGGAGTAGTGAGGGAGTAGGGGAGTGGGGGAGAAGTAAACATCAGAATAATTAATGCTAACCAGGGTGCTAATTATTAACAAGATGATAAAGCTATAGTATTTTCAAATGAGATGTAAATCTAGATTGAGTTTTTTTCTAATCAAAAAATACTGTCTTGAGTATCCATTAATTATTGTGGAAAACTACTATTTAATGCTGTTTTCTCTATCTTGATAATTAAGGTGAAAATACTCTCCTTTAAAGGAGAAACAAGAAAATATTTTCCTTTTATTCAATCCTCTTCCTTTTAGGGAGATATAATTATCAATTATCCATTATCCATTATCCATTATTGAATGTTCCCTGCTACCTCCATATCTTTTACCCTTTTAATAGGACTATGTTTCCGCATTTCAAATGAAAACACTATACTGTTAATTACTTAATAATTGAAGTGCTACTTAAGTTAAGCATTAATCCATGGTAATTGGTATTAGGGAGCTTCTATTTCCCCATAGTGTTAAACAAGTTCAACTGCATTTAAAAATCTCAATATCATTGATTTATCAATTGGTATAAAATTCAATCAGGTTGAATAACCTCACTTCAATTTAGTTGCCAGTAGAGGATGCTAAACTCTTACTCGAAATCATCTATTGTAGTTGTAGACACTGTAGAAAAAGTATTATGATTTCGTCCTGCTGCTACTTTGGTAAAGTTTTTAAGAAATTTTCAACTATTTCATAGGCAAAAGCTAATAAATAAATAATATTTAACACCATTAAACTAATGCCAATTACTAACATATTTATACTCCCATTTTTTTTGCCGACACTCATAAAAATACTTGCTATAATTCCTACTGAAAGCACAATCAAAAAGACTATTTTTTGTTCAAATATAATAATTTTTATTGACTAATTTTTCTAGTAATTCACATGACACGATGAATCCCTTCGACATAGAAATCTTTGAGACGTTCATCAAAATCAGTAAAATCAGGTTCACCATTTAAAGAAGTTCGTAGTAATTCAATTTTTTCTTCATCTGAACTTCCTGTAATTTTATCAGAAGGATTGATAATTCCTAGCAAAATTACTTCATTTCCTGTTAAGTACCCTTCAAATGCGGGAGAAAAGAATTCATTTAAAAAATCATAAGATACGTTAATACCCCCTCCATAAAACATACCTACAGATGTATATCTAAATCTGAAATTTTCCCAGTCGTGGTATATGCGTGATGTATCTGCTCTTCCTTTATCTGCAATATAAAAATCAGAACTAATCTCTGGGACTATACGCTCAACAATCTTAAAAACTTCACTAATAATTTTATAAGAAATATCTTGAAATAACTTCTTTTCTACATTACTTGATACTTTGTATCTAATCTGTTCTAATAAAACTTCAGTTTGATTAGGGTCTTGATTTTCTGATTCTACAATATTTACTAAAGTCTTTCTAAGTGCAGGAATATATTGCCAACGATAATCTATTCTATATTCAAAAGCTCTATCAAAAACTCTATTGATTTTAGATAGTATGTGTTGGGGTAAGATTGATAGATTTTGTTGAATTTCTTGCCTCTGATTCTGATGTGGTTTATTTCCTTTTTCATCATAAAGATGACGAGGTGCTTTTCCTGTTATAACAAAAAATAAAATGCCACAAACTTGTGTTATGTCAGACCGTTCGTCTCTTTGTAAACCACTTTCTCGTTTATGCTCTGGAAGCACAAGAAATCTATTTCCTATATCCTGTCCTGTAGGTGTTAAACTTGTATCATCTTCTTTGTTAAAAGAAAGACCAAAGTCTATTAATACAGGTGTAGTAATATCATGGTTTCTAATAATAATATTATCGGGCTTAATATCTCGATGAACTATATCTCTTTGATGACAATATTCAAGAATATCTAATAATTTGAGTGTAAAACGTACAGCATCAAATACATTCATTACACCTTCTGCTACAAAGTCCTCTAATGTACTTCCTTCTATCAATTCAGTCACCATGTAGAGAGGAATATCTTCCTTAAAACATTTTGAGTTTGAATCAATTAATTTAGGTATTCCGGGATTTTCCAAAGTTCCAATATTAGTTACCTCTCTGTGCATTCTTGCACGTCTTTCATAATCATTTTGCTTATGAAGTATTTTAAGTACATATTTGCCAGAAAGAGATGAATCATTTTTAGGTTTGACTCGCAAAGTTTTGCCTTGACCACCACTACCAATATCTTCAAGTTTTTCCCAATTTTCATCCCAAGGTTTAGGTTTACTTTTACTTTTGCTCATAATTACACTGACTAAAATGCACAAATGTTATTATATAGTCAGGACTTACGCAGAGACTCTACATATAGCGAGAGCGAATACAATTCGCCCCTACATATCAAAATTTTTTTCGGTGGTGGTGCATTGTAGTTATTTTTGTTACCAAACACGGTAGTGGGAGCATCTTGCTCCCTCACTGCTATTACTTTTTCCTAATAGCTACTTAGGACTTGCTGATTAAATCTAAAAGCATTGACATATAAAGACTTTAGCCTCTTTGGGATCGAATTGCAGTGCCCCTGTTTCAGTCTAAAACGCTCAAAAAGTTAGTATTTTAGGCAAAAGTTGGGCAGAAAAATCACCCTTACAATTCTTACTTCTACCTCCTCCCTCATTCCCATTTCTCCCCTCCTGGGAGGGGGAAGGGTGAGGGGTGGGTTGTCTCCTGTCTCCTGTCTCCTGTCTCCTGTCTCCTGTCTCCTGTCTCCTACCCCTACTAAAAGACTTTTGAGCGCAAACCCTACTTAATTTTTTCCCAAAACAAAAACAACGCCTCAGTCTTACTCACTCAGTGACTTCCTTCAATTTATGGATTATTTCTGGAGTTGCACTAAGTCATAAAATAAATCTTAGTCACATCGCTCCCCTTTTACCATTTAAGGAAGTATTAGTTTTCTATTTTGGCGTTGTTTTTGATTATTTAAGGAGACAGATTTTCGTAGACTTAACAGCGTTGTAACCTCCTGAGTTCCTGAAATTATTTCCTCTGTTTTAATGAATTTGAAATGAAGTTTAACTCAAATCTCAACTTGAGCAATCTTTACTTCCTTACTATTACAACTTGAGGAATTATCAGCTTCTGCAAAAGAAGTTGCTGTTGTTGAATCACACAGATAACTAGACTTAACGGTATTGTTTTTCCTCCTTATTTTGAATGTCAACTACTTAATTAACTATTTAAGGTTGACAACAACCTGCTTCTCGGTCAAAACCTTAACACTAAGTATTAAGTTCTAACTTTTTGAGCAAAGAAGATGAGGTTGTTAATGTTTGAAGCTTTATTGCTTCAATTACTAATTTAACACTTTTACTAACAATTACAAGACAATTTAACGAAACTTTACTTTATGTTTTGAAGTCAATCTTTTCAAACAATAACACCCACCTATACTCACTTTATTACTTCCTTTTTTCCTCTTTAGGTCTTGGATGCACAGTCTTCAATTCACTGTACTAATCCCAAAATTTTAGGAAGTATTCGCTTTCTAGATGGGTGTTATTCCGACTTTGTATTGAGATTAACTTAAAATTTAACAGCTTTTTTTTACCTCCTTGGCTGAGTAATTTCCTCTACATTATTCAATATTAAATAGAGTTAGAATTTTCAAAAATTTTAATTCATTGCTCCCCTACAAATATTTGAGGAAATATCAACCACCGTTGGTTGCTGTTGGAATCTAAACGAACAGATGATGAGCAGGTTAAACAGTTTTTTGTTACCTCCTAAGTTATTATTTGAACTTTTGACATCTGCTAAAGAAGCCTCTTTGCTTCCTCATGTTTTTAATTTAGCACTATCAATCAACTATGCAAGTTAATTTAACGAAACTTCACTGAATAGCTTTTCAATACCTTGAAGATTGTAAATATAGGTTAAATTTTAGTCATATTTACTATATAATTAAAATCTAAGTAAAACTCTGATTAGGAGATAATTTAGTATTTAGGAAAGTGACAATCAATCATATTAAGAATTGAAAAATTAATAACTTTGAACACCGTTATATGCTAAACAGCGATCGCAGTATTCAGAAAACAAGAAAATACTTCCCAAGTTCACCATCAATTTTCACCTCACTTTGTATTTATAATAATTTCTCCTTTCGATTTCTGATTTTTATTGAGACAATGAGGTAGAATTGTGGGATTCTAATTAATATGCAAACTACTAATTAAGTTAAGTATCTAAAATCTAAAAAAGCTAATATAGTAAAATAACGACTAACTAGGCTATAACTATAATGTTACAAACATCAATTCCATCACTACGAGAACAACAACACCCCTTAGTACGGCAACTAGCAGATACCATAGAAGCAGTATGGCAACGTTACCTAGACTTACAACCATATTACCTACCCGCAGAACTAGGGTATGTAGAAGGTCGCCTCGAAGGGGAAAAATTAACAATAGAAAATAAATGCTATCAAACCCCCCAGTTCCGCAAGCTACATCTGGAACTGGCCAAAGTAGGACAAAGCCTAGATATATTACACTGTGTAATGTTTCCTAGAACAAGTTATGCCCTGCCTATATTTGGCACAGATTTAGTGGGAGGAAAAGGCCAAATAAGTGCAGCGGTAGTGGATCTATCACCCCTCAATGAAGATAGAAAACTACCACAAGTCTATAATTACCAACTTAAAAGCTCACCAATAAAAGAATTTTCTTATCCTCGCCAACTCCCTGAATGGGGCGACATATTTTCAGAATTTTGTCTATTCATACGACCTACTGATTCAGATGAAGAACAAAAATTTCTATCTATAGTGGAATCTTACCTAGAAATACATTGCCAACAAGCGATCGCCCAAACACCTGTTACCCCAGAACAACAACTGGAGATTCTTAAAGCTCAACGCCATTACTCTAGTCAGCAGAGACAAAACGACAAAACCCGCCGAGTTTTGGAAAAAGCTTTTGGGCCTGAATGGACAGATTATTATTTGACAACTGTATTATTTGATAGTCCTGATTAATGATTATCAAATAAATTGCAAATAGTTTTTTTTAACTTATTATATCATATCCGCTTAATTAGTGAGAATAAAGTTCTGAGGTGGTAGGTGTAAATTGAAGAGGGAACACTGGAAACGAAGCAGAAATTTGGGATATTCCTTTCAATCTGGAAGGATAAAATTTCTATTATACTTAATCATCCGGACATGGTGTTAAATATATATGAAAGATTGTAGAGACCTTTGATGAAGCATCTCTCTTCCTGACTTTAAATTATTTCCGAATTTTAGTATTTTTAGCATTATTTTTAATTGCACCCTTTGTTCTCCCTTTTGTAGATAGTTGCGTTGTTGCTCCTTTAGTAGCATTTCTTTGACCTACAGTTGATTTGGATGGAGGTGGAGGTGGAGGTGGACTAGCATTCCTTGCTGTTGGTCGCTTAGTACGAAATAGAACTCCATCATTAGATTGTTCTAGTACCAACATTGGTGTTGGTTTTGCTTTTTGATCCCAATCAATATGTACAATTCGACCTTGAATAGTAGGAGTCCAATTATCATGATCGTCACTAGGACTAAGGTAGGTTTCTAAACAATCAATAATTTGATTAATAGTTTGAGAAGTTGCTTGAGTTGGTAATTTTGTCAGTTTGACTGACACCCGAAATAATACTCTCTTTTTAAGATCTTTACCTATTTCTCCAGTATCATATTCTACATCAAACATAGAATCAATTTGTCGCCCACTTGGATTGCCTTTTTCTCCTGCTGCTAATTGAGTAGGACGCAATGCAATACTAATTTGTTGTTTAACTTTTACCTTAATTTGATTGACAATAGCAAAGTGAAAAACTTCCTCTGCCATCCGCATTCTTAAGTAGTCTAAATTAAACTCTCGCGAATGGATTAAGTCAGGATTTTTTTCCATTTTTGAGATAGTTGCTACAGCCAATTTATATTTTTTTTGCAGGTCTTTATTCCTAAACTCCTCCACAGTAAGTTTTTTACTAAATTGCTTCATTTTTACTTGGTGGAATATACTCATAATAATCAGCAATAATAATAGTAATCCAGATGCACCCATCCAAATATATTCTGATTTTGGCAAAGTTACTTCTGGTGCTGGTGAGGCCTGGGCTAACCTTGGTTCCACAATAGTAATTGGTGTTAACATAGGTTCTACACAAAATTTGACAATTAATTTACAGAAATTTAAAGTGAAAATCAGGGAGTTAATGTTTTCAGGATAAATGCATGATGGTTATACTTGTAGAAAATAATTGAGACTATTGATTAGCCGGAAAATTATAAATTGGTTTAAAATCACTACGGTTACAACTATAGTAAAGAGCTTGATAAATTGAATACACAATAAATTACAGAACATAAATCATAAATTTATCTTGCTTTTGTCTGTTTTCAGGCTGTCTTGAATTCTGATAAGACCTCAGAGTTATGCACTTTATTTTGACTTATCTTATGTACAAAGTCTCATATAAAATCTAGATTTTTTTTTGTTTTATGACCTATAAAGTAAAGATTGGTTATCTAAGTAATCAAAAATAAATTCTACATCAGCTAATTTTCTCACCTCATAGAAATTGATAGCCGATTCTAAATTAAGTTAGACCTTTTTCTAAATTACTCAAAAAATAAAGGCTATTCAAACTATTTTTCTAACAATTAGCTCATCAGTTAGAAATCATGTTATAAATTAGACCTGTATTAATTTATTCATAAAAATTAAGTAAGATATTTAGAATCTTTGAGCTACTACTCTATAATAGTAGATATTATACTTCATATAAATTAGGGAAAATACATAAATTGTTAAAACTTTTGTGAAAGAATAAACTTTTATAGACAATATAACTAAAATATAATCAAACCCTTAAATATAAATACTGACAAAAGTAATAAATTGGTATTGCTTATTACTTTCATCAAACTAGAACATACGGAATCATTCTTATTTCTGAATTGTGGCCTACAAACCTCTCCATCACAAATATCGTCCTCAGACTTTTGCTGACTTAGTGGGTCAGGAAGCGATCGCCCAAACTCTGACCAATGCTATACATACGGAACGAGTAGCTCCAGCATATCTATTTACAGGACCGAGAGGTACAGGGAAAACTTCCAGCGCCAGAATTTTTGCCAAATCTCTTAACTGTCTTTCCCATGACCACCCTACCCCACATCCCTGCGGTACTTGTGATGTTTGTATGGGTATCACAAAAGGGTCAACTCTGGATGTCATAGAAATTGATGCTGCTAGCAATACTGGTGTGGACAACATTCGGGAATTGATTGAAAGGTCCCAGTTTGCACCGGTTCAATGTCGTTATAAGGTATATGTGGTAGATGAAGTCCATATGTTATCTGTGTCAGCTTTTAATGCTCTGCTCAAAACTTTGGAAGAACCACCAAACCGAGTAGTTTTTATTCTGGCAACCACAGACCCTCAGAGAGTTTTACCGACTATTATCTCTCGTTGCCAAAGGTTTGACTTTCGTAGAATTCCTCTAGAAGCGATGGTAGGACACTTGCAAAAAATTGCTACGGAAGAAAAAATTGACATTACTACTGAAGCTGTCCAAATGATAGCTCAAATTGCTCAGGGTGGACTACGAGACGCAGAAAGTTTGTTAGACCAGTTGAGTTTATTGGCAGGTGAGATTACAGTTGAACGAGTATGGGACTTGGTAGGGGCGGTACCTGAGCGAGATTTAATGGCACTTTTGGAAGCGATCGCCTCTGATAATTCTACGGATGTTTTGGAATGTACTCGTCAAATAATGGACCGGGGTCGAGAACCTATTATTGTATTGCAAAATTTAGCAGGATTTTACCGAGATTTATTAATAGCAAAAACGGCACCGACAAATGGAAATTTGGTGGCTTTGACAAAACCTACTTGGGAACAACTTTGTCAAGTTTCTCAAGCATGGGATATTAGTACTATTTTAGCTGGTCAAAAACATTTACAAACATCTGAAGTACAAATTAAAAATACTACTCAACCTCGTTTATGGTTAGAGGTAACTTTATTAGGATTATTGCCTGCTGCATTGGCAAGTTCGAGGGAAATAGTTGAACAGGTACCTCAAAGACAAGTAACCAAAGAAATAAGTAAAAATATTCCAGTTAAAGCTACTCAAAAAACTGTACCTGAAGCAAAATTACAACCACCTATTTCTCAACCTCCTGAAAGAAAAATATCGGAGGTACAAGAAATTCCTGCTGCACCAAAAAATGAGGAAAATTTAGTTAGTTCTGAAGGGGTTAATATTAATCCTGAAGAACAGAATTTAGAAGAAATTTGGCAAAGGGTACTTGCTGAAATTAAACTAAGTAGCCAATCTCTACTACGTCAATCCCAGCCACAAGTTAAATTATTAGAGTTTAAAAATCAAGTAGCGCGTATTGGTGTTAGTTCTGATAAATGGCAAAAAATGGTAATTTCTAGAGTTGCTAGTATTGAAGCTGGGTTTGAGAAGGTTTTTAAGACCGCGATAAAAGTTAAAGTAGAAGTAACAAATATCAAGGAAAAAAATCAAAGTGTTAGTGGAAATATTTATCCCCATAATAGCAAAAGAGAAAGAAATATAACTAACCATGAAAAACATCAAGAAACCTCTAATTATCAGGATGAAATTGTAGAATATGATCCAGAAAAAAAAACACTTCCAGCTAATACAATAAACTCTGAAAAAGCAAACAAAGATGAGTCGAAAATTTCTTTATCTCAACAAAAAAATTGGGATGATGAGGTTGAAAAGAAAAAATATGCGGAAAAAGAAAGACAGACTGTACCAGTTGCCACTCGCCGAATAGTTAATTTTTTTCAGGGAGAAATAATAGATATAGAGTTACTTAAATCAGTAGATAAAACCGATATATCTACAATATCTGAGTCTTCTAATTTATCTATTGATTCTCAAATTGTTGAGTTTAAAAATAGTAATATTGGTATAGAAGAACCAGAGGAAAATGAAGAGTTTGAGTTTAATGATGATGTTATTTTTTAACTAGCTATCAGCTTTTAGTGCAAAATTTGTAGTGGAGTGTCGCACCCAAAACTGTGCAATAGATTTTTGTTTCTAGGTGTCTCTATCTCCTCATCTCCCCATCTCCCCATCCCCCCAAATTCCCCTCCTGGGAGTGGTCAGGGGTGGGTTCCCATCTCCCCATCTCCCCATCTCCCCATCTCCCCATCTTCAATCTAATATGATGTCCGGATAAGAGCGTGATAAAAAAACTTTCTCCTTCTTCTCCTGTTCTTCTTTCTTCCTTCCCTCTTTCCTCCTGTCTCCTGTCTCCTGTCTCCTGTCTCCTCCGTCATTATTTATTTATAACTGTTCAACCGGACATGATATAACTCATTGTTCTTCTAAATTCTCTTAGCATTTTACTGCTACCTATAGTGAATGCTTGCTTAACTAAACTAGGAATTAAATCTAAAATGGGTACATCGGGAAAGGTAGGACTTATCAGTTATCAGTTATCAGTTATCAGTTATCAGCTTTTAGTTATCAGTTATCAGCTATTATAGCTCTGGGAAAAATCCCTGCGAATGGTTGAGGAGGAGTTGAAATCTCCTTTCCATTCCGGAATGCTCTGCAAACAAGAGAGTCTCAAAAAAATGCTGATTGCTGACTGCTGAGTGCTTCTTTATCGCTTAATACATTCAGTCATTCCTGTTTCTAATATTTCCAATAAAGTATCAACGTCCTGACCCAGTTGTTCAAAACAATTAGGTGGAGATATTTCTGGTTGAAAATAAACTAATTTTATTTGACCATCACCAATAGCAATCATTAATACTTCTAATTCTGGTTTATAACCATCTATCAAACCTAATATTTCCTGAATTTTACCATCAACATTGCGATTTAATGTTTCTATAGATGCTTTCGGACAATATACAAATTTTGGTGTTTCTTTTAAATCAATTCCAATTGTCTCATCAGTTTCTCCCTTTTCCAAATGTAGACCCCATGCTAAAGCAGCTAATTCTTTTTGATGAGATTTCACAAACTTATCTAACTGATGTTGCCAATTATTTTTGTCTTTATTAGGTGGGTTAGTATTTAATCTATTCATAGTTAAATTTTAAGTTCAATTTTTTTAGGATAAATGGATAAATATTTGTTACCAGGAAACATCTCCATAAACTAAATTTTTACTCTGATTTTACAATACTTTCAGCTTCATTTTTGCAGAGGTCTAGTAGTAACCAAAGAATTTTGTAGTCTAAGACTAAAATTTTGACCACCATTAATTTATAAAAATCAATTTTTTCAGGTAAATACCTTAAATTTATTAATAAAAGCTGAGGAAACAATAATAGTTTCATAAATTATCAAATAGTAATTTTTTCTTAGGGTATATTTGTTCCATTAATACCAAAACTATTTTCCTTTTTTTATTAACCTAGGTTTTTCTTCCATTGCTGGCGATCATCTAGGTGCGAAATCTCAATTGTTGAACTTTAGGTATAAACAACTGATTAAATTATCACTACCTATGCCTAGATTTGGTATTAGGATTTTTTCAATATATTTCACTTCTGCCTTCCTTCTTACTTCTTCCTTCTTACTTCTTCCTTCTTCCTTTTTTTCAGGTAAGTACCTTAAATTTATTAATAAAAGCTGAGGAAACAATAATAGTTTCATAAATTATCAAATAGTAATTTTTTCTTAGGGTATATTTGTTCCATTAATACCAAAACTATTTTCCTTTTTTTATTAACCTAGGTTTTTCTTCCATTACTGGCGATCGTCTAGGTGCTAAATCTCAATTGTTGAACTTTAGGTATAAACAACTGATTAAATTATCACTACCTATGCCTGGATTTGGTATTAGGATTTTTTCAATATATTTCACTTCTGCCTTCCTTCTTACTTCTTCCTTCTTACTTCTTCTTTCTTACTTCTTCCTTCTTCCTTTTTTTCAGGTAAGTACCTTAAATTTATTAATAAAAGCTGAGGAAACAATAATATTTTCATAAATTATCAAATAGTAATTTTTTCTTAGGGTATATTTGTTCCATTAATACCAAAACTATTTTCCTTTTTTTATTAACCTAGGTTTTTCTTCCATTGCTGGCGATCGCTTAGGTGCTAAATCTCAATTGTTGAACTTTAGGTATAAACAACTGATTAAATTATCACTACCTATGCCTGGATTTGGTATTAGAATTTTTTCAATATATTTCACTTCTGCCTTCCTTATTATTTCTTCCTTCTTACTTCTTACCAAATAATTAAGGTTTAAAGGAGAGGCTTTAAAGGATAAAAAAGCAGTCGTTGCGTAGCTTCCCGTAGGGTGGGATGGTGAGGTTTCCTCGCCATATCCAATTGACCAAGAGAAGAAAAAATTTTCCTTTTAGTCAATCCTTTTCTTTTCAAGGAGAGGTAATTATTAATTATTAATTATTAATTATTAATTGTTGAATCCTTCCTTACTTTAAACCAGATTGTACCCGCCATAAACCAGCATAAATTCCCGCACTTTCTAATAAATCTTCATGGCGACCAAACTCAACTATTTTGCCAGATTCCATAACATAAATACAATCGGCATTTCTGATAGTAGAAAGACGATGAGCAATAGCAATAGTTGTCCGATTTTGAGTAATTTTTTCTAAAGATTTTTGAATAGCTGCTTCAGTTTCATTATCCACTGCTGAAGTTGCCTCATCAAGTATTAAAATAGGAGGATTTTTCAACACAGCTCTAGCAATAGCAATTCGCTGTCTTTGACCCCCTGATAATTTCTGTCCTCTTTCCCCAACAATAGTATCATAACCATGAGGTAACTTATTAATAAAATCATCCGCTTCAGCAATTTTAGCTGCGGCAATAATTTCTGGCAAAGTCGCATCAAAAGAACCATAATTAATATTTTCAGCCACAGTTCCGTGAAACAAAAATACATCCTGACTAACTAAACCTATTGCTCGCCGTAAATCTTGTAAATTAATCTGATTTATTTCTATACCATCGAGAGTAATTCTACCTGCTTGTACTTCATAAAACCGCAGTAATAATTTGACTATCGTGCTTTTTCCCGAACCTGTTGAACCGACAATTCCAATAGTTTTTCCAGCAGGAATTTTGAGAGAAATATTTTTCACAACAGGTGAATTTTTTCCATAGGCAAAAGTGACATTTTCTAACTCTAATTCTCCCTTAACTGACTCAACAGACAAAGCAATACTTCCCGGAGAAATAGTAATCGGAGTATCCAATAAATTCATCACCCGATTAGTAGAAGCCATACTTCGTTGATATAAATCAAGAGTTTGTCCTAAGCGAGTTAAAGGCCATAATAATCGTTGAGTTAAAAATACCATGACACTGTAAGTACCTACAGCTAATCTACCAGCAACTGCCTCTAATCCACCTAATAATAAAGTTGCGATAAAACCGATAAAAATTATAATTCTAATCAAAGGAACAAAAGCAGCAGAAAAAGCGATCGCTCGTCTATTACTGATTTTATAACCTTCACTTTCTCGAGTAATTCTTCCTACTTCATAAGCTTCTGCTGTGAAACTTTTAATAGTAGTAATTCCTGAAAGATTATTAGATAATTGTCCGTTTAATAAACTGACCCTTTCTCGAACTTCAGCATAACGAGGGACTAAAAATTTTTGAAACCAAATTGAACCCCAAATAATAAATGGCATTGGTAAAACTGCCCACCAAGCTACACTAGGAGCTAAAACAAAAAAAGCACCGCCAATAATTGTAACTGTTACTAACACTTGAATTATTTCATTTGCTCCTACATCCAAAAATCTTTCTAACTGATTAATATCATCATTTAAAATTGCCATTAAATTGCCTGTGCTGCGTTCTTCAAAATAGGCTAACTCTAAATCTTGTAAATGACTATAAGCTTCAATACGTAGATCGTGCTGAATATTCTGAGCTAAACTGCGCCAAAGTCGCTCATAAGCATATTGAAAAATTGATTCTAGTCCCCAAACAATTAAACTCAGAAATGTTAAAATTAGAAGTTGTCCAAAAATATCTTGAATTCCCCATTGAGCAATCAGAGAATCCTTTTGTTTCACAACAACATCAACTGCTGCCCCAATTAAAACTGGAGGTGCCAGGTCGAAAATTTTATTTAAAATCGAGCAGATAGTAGCTTGCCAAATTTGAATACGATAACTACTTCCGTAGTTGAGCAAACGTAAAAAAGGATGTTTTGATTTAAAAGTTTTTTTTGACAAGGTGAAATCCCAATAATTTTGTATAAGTAAAAACTTGAGTTATTCTAACATAGTTAAGATTAAGTATAATGTAAATATAGCCATTCTAAATGAACGAACTATGAAAAATTCCAAAATAGATCAAAAGTATCAAAATATTATTCCTGTTCCCTTAAGAAAATCTTCAATTCTTAATTTATTCTTAATCACAATCATAGCTGTTTTCAATACTGGCTGTAGTAATTGGAACTTGAAATTATATAATTCTAGGCAAACTATAGGCAAACAAACTCGTTTTTCCTTGAATAACCGTCCAGACTTTTTTGAGAAAGGACGACTACAGATAGAGCAGGAAATGAAACAGCTCGAAACACAAAAACCCCAATCTGTATTAACGATTGAATCTGGGCAGATAGAATGGCAAAAATTTATTTTTAGAGAAGGCGATTTTACCATTTGGATGCCTACAGGTGGAATGACGGCCGAGAGAGAAATTATTGAAACTGAGAATGGAAAGATTAATTTTAAAGTATTTGCAAGTCATCCCGAATCAGCAAGATTTGTAGTTGCTTATTCCGACGTTTTAAATAGTAAACAATTGACTGATCAACAAGATATATTAGCAAGAGTGCAAAACAAAATTGTTGATGTTAAAAATTTTAAATTGAGCAGGGATTATTCCTACAATTCAGAAAGATTTTCAGGGAGAGAATTTGTACTAATAAATGATGTAGAAACTATTACATTCAGAGTTTATTTAGCAGAACGAAGGTTGTATATGATTGGCGCAAGTGAAATTGAAAACGAAATTCCAGGAGCAGTAGAAAAATTTTTAGATTCATTTAAACTGAATTAAATATGGCGATGAATAACATACCTCGTCAAACACTTTATCAATTGATTCAACAAGAGGGGATAACCTGGTACAAGGAAGCAAAAAAATGTCAAGCTGTTCTATCAGATTTGTGTGGAGAATATCCAAAGGAAATCTCGGCACTTGTTGTTGCACTGGAAGAGCAAGTTATAGATGAGTTGCAAAAAAATGCCAGAGTTATTCCTTTAGAACTGTTACTGAAACAGCTTGCTAAACGAATTCAAAATAAACGTGCTATTGCAGAAGAAGCATCTATTTGGGCAGTTGAATCTTGGGCGTTTGTTTTGGGTATTTATTCACCAGATTTAGGTAATATTAATCCCTATCCTGAACATGATAAGGTGGGATTAATTCAGTACACATTAATTTTAAGTTTCAGTAACGCCGGGAATAAAATTTGGTCTTATTCTATTGATTTGACTGAGAAGGAGGAAGTTAACGAAGTCAGAAGTCAGAAGTCAACCCACCCCTCGCCCCTCCCCCTCCCAGGAGGGGAAGTCAGAAGTTATTTTTGTAACGGGGATTTAAGCCCCGCTCCAAAAATATTACGCCTTAAAAGGCGGGGTTTTAGACCCATATTATTTTGATAATCCACAAGGATTTTTTAATAAAAATAGTAAGCAAGAATATAACAAGTTTAAAGCTTCCTTGGAAAGAAAAGTATCAGGAAATGTTTACAGCACTAAAATAGACTTTATCATTAGTAAATGGTGCAAACAAATTTCTATGGGATACCGCACCTTTGAACTGGAGTATAATTAAATTTGTAAGTATTCAGCCGTCAGCTATCAGCTTCATTAACCTTTAAAAAAGACAAAAGCAATTGAGAGGTTTCAAGGAATTAAAAGTATGGGTCATTTTAGTTATTAGTTATCAGTATCTCTGCCTAAACCATTGGGATTGAAATACGGATGTTGATTTTGTTCATCCCCTATCCAAGGACAGGGCTGTTTCAAATAAAGTTTGAAACTATTTGTAACATTCTTTTTTCACGCTTGGTATAACATCAAGTTTTGTGAAATCCTAAATCAGAAAAAATGAATTTGTATTATCAAGGAAATATGAATCATGTATCAAAAAATAGCAGCCTTAAAAAAGATTTTAATATTCGGAATTTTAGCAGCCTTTGGTTGCTTAATAGGTGCAATTATTGGTGAATTATTACTGGCATTTATTCTGCCAACTCCTACACTTCAGCAAGTTGATGTTTTATTTGTATTAGACGTTACTAGCAGTATGGAAGGGGAAATCAATGGGGTTAAAAATGGCATCAGGAACTTTGTCTCTACTTTAAACTCAAGAGAGCTAGATGCACAAGTAGGATTAATAGCTTTTGGCGATCGCTTTGAGGGAGAAGAACCCCAGATTCTTTCTTTTGCAGGAGAACCATTCACCAAAGATACAAATAGCTTTCAAACCAAAGTAGGTCAAATAGGAATGGTTTATGGAGGAGATAACGAAGAGAGTAGTCTTGATGCTTTAGTATTAGGAGCAAGACAACCATTTCGAGATGATGCCACCAAAGCTATTCTTTTAATTACTGATGCTCCACCCAAAATACCAGATAAAGAGACTTCCTCTATAGCAGCAGCAGAAAAATTGGTGCTAGACCAAGGAATAGACCAACTTCATCTAGTAATTACCGATGAAGACCGTTCAATATTCCAACCATTACAAACAGAAATTAGTGGTGAAATTTTTTCCCTCGCTAATACTGCTGCTGCTCGGCAAAACTTTGACAAAATTTTACCAGCAATCGGAGAAAAAATTGCTTCTGCAATTGGAACACAAGAAGTTTCCAAAGACCAAAAGACTTCTTTGATCCTTGCTACTAGCTTGTGGACTGCCTTACTAGCTATTGGTACATTTATTGCTCTAACCACAGGACAAAAACGCTATTTAGGCAGCTCTCTCAACTTTTTACAAGGAACTGCTGGAGTTGCAGGTAGTTTGGCAGCAGGTTTAGTCGCAGGAGGAATGGGAGAATTATTTTATGGAGGAATGGCAGATGTTGCAATTATAGGTAGGAGCATTGCCTGGGGAATATTGGGAGCATTATTAGCTTTTGGTATGGCATTCTTTATTCCTAACTTACAGGGAAAACGAGCCTTAGTTGGTGGAGCAGTTGGCGGTGTTCTAGGAGCGATCGCCTTTCTCTCTATCGCTGGAGCTTTTGGCGATCTAGCAGGTAGATTAATAGGTGCTGCCATATTAGGATTCTGTATTGGTATAATGATTGTGATTACAGAAGTTCTATTTCGCAAAGCATGGCTGGAAATTAGTTATGGTCCAAAAGAAATTAAGACGGTGAATCTGGGAAAAGAAACTGTAACTGTGGGTAGTAATCCCGAACTATGTATCGTTTATATTCCGGAGACTCCCTCTGTTGCTTTTAAATTCCAGTTTGATGGAGGAAACATTTTCTGTGAAGATGTGGAAGCAGGTAGCAAGCGAAGTGTTCGACCAGGATACCAAATAGATGTAGGTCGGGCAAAAGTAACGGTTTGTGGTTCAGAAGCAACAACTTCCACTTTATCTGACTCACCGATAAAAATGCCTCCACTTTCATCAAGAAGCAGTTTTTCTTTGAATATTAATGGTCGGGTAATTACCCTGAACCATAATACTCAACTAAATGAAAGAGATATTTCTGGTTTAACCTCTCAATCAAATAATGGGATCGTGGCAAAAGTTAATCCTAATCCCAAAGACCCTAATATATTAGGATTACAAAATTTATCTAATCAAACTTGGGTTGCTATTATGGCTAATGGTGAGTCTAAAAATATTGAACCTACTCGAACTTTAAAGCTAGCAACAGGTACTCAAATTAATTTTGGCTCTGTTAGAGGGCAAATATAGCTGAAGTCAGAAGTTATCTATTACTAAGCTTTTCCTAGGTCAATGCTCCGCAAACAGCATTTAGTAATGTCTGCGCCTTTTGCTTCGACTGCTATAAATGCCTCAAAAAAACTATCAGGACTTACCTGTTCGAGCCAAAAGAACAAGTAAACTTTATCATGTAGACGATGGGAAAAAATATGATTTTTCAGCACCAGTAGCAGAGGTAGTTAGAAATCCTAAAAATTCTAGCCTTTGGGGTTTTGAAACTGACAGAGATTTTAATGCTGCTGTCAACCTGAAAAACTATGTGAATCAGTAGCTTGAGTTCCAAGCGATTTTAAGCCTGTGGAGAAGATAAGTTGCAGACTGCGGTCGGTGGTCTTCTGTGAAACAGGAAGCTAGCTCCAAAGCTCATGCAATCGTGTATGGGTAAGTTTGGGTAAGTTTAGTAGAACGGACTGAAAAATCTAACCACTGCAAAATGCGTGGTGACAACAGCTAATAATAACATGAAAGATTTTGACCCTGGAGGTGGTGTTACTATGGTAATGGGAACTAAAATTAACTTCGGAACTGAACAAGGAGAAATTCGAGTTTAAATTTCCTTTCAAATTTTTTGACCAGAAAACATTAAACAACATTAGGAGAAACAACTTATCAAATCGACCAAGAGAAAGAGAATATTCCAGATTTCAAGCCTCCTTATTGCAAGAGATACTGATAACTGATAACTGGTAACTGAAATGACAAACACCATTGCTTTACTTGCTTATGACAGTAAAAAAGACAACTTAGTTGAATTTGTCAAACAACATCAAGTTGTGCTATCTCGCTATAAATTAATTGCCCCAGAAGACACTGCTCAATATCTTTTACAAGAAGCAGCTATAGAAATAAACTCTGTATTACCAATTTCCTTGGGAGGAGATGCTCAAATAGCAGCAGAAATAGCCACAGGAAATATTATTGCTGTTATCTGTTTAGTAGACTACTTATTTTCTCAATCTTATGAACCAGACCTCAAATTATTACTGCGTATTTGTCAGGTGCATAATGTTCCCATTGCGATTAATATTGCCACTGCTGAAGCAATTATTCATAGTTTCATTCAAGCTACTGTTGCCCACCTCATATTCAACCCTGTATCTGGTCAAGGCAATGCTCAACAAGAATTATTATTAATTAAGTCACTTCTCGAACCTCATCTACATTTACATATACACGAAACCACTATAAAACAAACAGCAGAAGAATTGACAAAAGTAGCGATCGCTAAACAAGCAGATATCATTATTGCTTCTGGCGGTGATGGCACTGTTTCTGCCGTTGCTGGAGAATTAGTAAATACTGGTATTCCTTTGGGTGTAATTCCTAGAGGTACTGCCAATGCTTTTGGTATGGCTTTAGGAATTCCCAGCATTACACCAATTAGAAGTGCTTGTGATATTATCTTAGCAGGCAAAATTCGTACAATAGATGTTGGTCAGTGTAATGAGCGTACCATGGTTTTATTAGCAGGAGTGGGGTATGAAGCAGAAACTGTAGAGAGAGCAGATCGAGAAGCTAAAAACCGTTGGGGAGTGCTTGCTTATGTGATGGCAGGTTGGCAGCAACTAAACGAACAACAACTTTTTGATGTTGAAATAGAAATTGATGGTGTTACCAAAACCTTTGAAGCAGGTGCAATAACTATTGCCAATGCAGCTCCACCCACATCAGTTTTAGCTCAAGGTTTGGGAGAAGTGATTATGAATGATGGTTTATTAGAAGTAATGATTATTACCTCCAATAGTAGACTGCAAGCTGTTAATACTGTAGTTAGAATGTTCGGGTCAGGCATATTTAAAACTCCTGCTCAACATCAAGATACTATTGGTTTGCGAACAAAGCAGGTAAAAGTTAGTACAGAACCACCGCAAAAAGTTGTACTTGACGGTGAAATTATTGGTACTACTCCAGTTGAAATTAAGTGTATTCCTGATGGTTTAATTGTGCTTGCTCCACCAACTAATGAAATTGAAGAAAAATCTGCCTGGAGTTTTCTATCTTTACCAACAAGAGTTAAAAATCAGGTTCTGCAAAATGATGAGATAATTTAGAAGGAAGAAGGAACAAGAAAGACGGAAGAAGGAAAAATTTTGTGGGTTTTGGTGAATGAGTGTATGATATTAATCTTCATTACTTAGGAGTAAGCATGATTTGATGATTAAATCTAAAATAATTACCAGATAAAGGTTTTAGCCTTTTTAAGCATTGAAAAAGTACATGGTTTTCAGCTCTTCATGCTCAAAAAGTTAGCATTTTTAGAAGAGTTGGGCAAAAAAATTCTCCCCTACTCCCCTACTCCCCTTTTCCCCTCCCCCTCCTGGGAGGGGAAAAGGGGTGGGTCCCCTACTCCTTAAAAAAGACTTTTTCAGCAAACCCTAAGTAGTCAGGAGGGAAGAAATTAGAGAAAAGTAGAGGTAATTTCAAAATTTCTTTGGTACTGTAAATTCTTAAATTTTATAAAAAAATAATGATCTACTCAGACAAAATCAATATTTCACAGCAACAACCTACAAAAGGTAACCATGCAATTGTAATTGGTGGTAGTATCGCAGGGTTATTAGCAGGGCGAATATTAACAAACCATTTTCAGCAAGTAACAATAGTAGAACGCGATCGCTTTCCCGAATATCCCCAATTTCGGCATGGAGTACCTCAAAGTCATCATGTCCATGTACTATTATCCAAAGGTCAACAAATTTTAGAGCAACTGTTTCCTGGTTTAGTCAAAGATTTGGAAACTGCAGGTTCCCTAAAAATTGATTGGGCAGCAGAATTTCCCTGGTATAATTTATTTGGTTGGCAACCTCGGTTTCGTTCCGATATAAAAAGTTGTCTTTGTAGTCGCCATCTATTAGAGTGGTCAATACGCCGTCAATTAACTGCTAATTACAGCGTGCAATTCCTAGAAAGCACTCAGGTAAAAAACTTACTCAGCAACGTTAATAACTCCAGAGTGACAGGAGTACGAATAAAGTCAAATTCTCACGAACAAGATTTAACTGCTGACTTAGTTGTTGATGCTAGTGGGCGAAATTCCTCTCTACCTAAATGGTTAACTGCTTTAGGTTATCAAGCTCCGGAAGAAACAGTAATAAATTCTTTTTTGGGCTATAGTAGTCGATGGTATAAGTGTCCAGAGGGTTTTCAGACAGATTGGAAAGTATTAGCAGTAGCAACAAAGCCACCCAATGATCAACGTGCGGGGATAATTTATTCGGTGGAAAACAATTTTTGGGTGACTACTCTTTATGGTATCAACAAAGATTATCCTCCTACTGATGAAGTTGGTTTTCTAGAATTTGCCCGTAGTTTGCGAAATCCCATTGTCTACGAATTTATTAAAGATGCTCAACCCATTTCCCCAGTTTATAGCTACCGACGTACGGAAAATCGCCTCAGTCATTACGATAAATTATCAAGACTACCAGATGGTATTATTGCTATAGGTGATGCAGTATGTTGCTTCAATCCTGTTTATGGTCAAGGTATGACTGTAGCTGCTTTAGGAGCGGTCGCTCTCGATCAGTGCTTGCAAAGTAATCCCAGTCTTAAAGGTTTCAGCAAGTATTTCCAGAAGCAACTTGCTCAAGTAAATTCTGTCCCTTGGTTAATGGCAACTGCGGAAGACTTACGTTGGCCAGGTACAGAAGGTGCCAAACCAGACTGGATGACAAGATTAATACAGCAATATTTAGACCAGGTATTGCGGCTTTCAGTAGAGTACCCGGAAGTTTATCAGAAATATATAGTAGTCATGCAACTGACTCAACCTCCAAAAATTCTGTTTCAACCCGATATTATGGCAAAAATATTGGCGCAGATTATCAAAAACAATCAACAATTTGAGCCAACAGATCGAGAGCAAAATATTCCTAAACTACTTTGCTAAATATATCGCTATGCGGAAGGCAAAAGTTCAAGAATTTAGAATTTAGAATTTAGAATTTAGAATTACCTCTTCTTTTCAAGGAGAGGATTGACTAATTATGAAAATTTTTATTTATTATCCCCTTAAAAGGGGAGGCTTTAAACCATAATATTTCGGTAAAAGTTTATGACAGAAGATTTTCAGCTTGTACCAGTTTCAATGACGTATTTGCGTAGTGCTATAACTTTCATTCTTCAATCCGAATAGCTAATAGTTAATTGTATCCTTGATAACTAGCTATTATATCATGTCAGCTTGAATGCTCATAATAAAAAATGAAATTTGGTAGGTTGAGTTGAAGAATGTTAGCGCCAGCTTATCCGTTAGGATAAACCCAACATCATGTAGGTTTTTGTTGGGTTTCGCACTTAGCTCAACCCAACCTACAGTCTTATGTCTAAATTATCTAGACATGATATTAGCCATCAGTTTGCTACTAAATATCCATATTCCTCAGCTCTTCCGCAAGAGCATCTACAGTGAAGCGAATTTGCTCCTCTGTATGATTACAAGTTATAAAAAAGCGCAGTCGAGCTGCATTATGTGGCACAGACGGATAAAACATAAACGGTACATTAATCCCTCGCTTAAATAAATTTTGGGATAATAGTACAGACTTAATAGACTCACCCACAATAATAGGTATCACTGGAGAATCTTTACTCATACCAGTATTCAAACCTCGTTCGCGAGCGCACTCCAAAAATAGTCGAGACCTTTCTTGCAGTTGTGCTACCCTTTCCGGTTCCGCCTTCAACAGACGAATAGCTGCTAATACTGATGCTGCATCTGGTGGGGAAATACCTACACTATAGACAAATCCTGGAGAAGTATATTTAAGATATTCTACTAATGCTTTGCTACCAGCAATATAACCACCACAACTAGCAAAAGATTTACTTAAAGTACCCATCCATAGATCGATATCATTGGGGTTAACCCCAAAATACTCACTAATACCCCGACCATACTTGCCAATGGTACCGATAGAATGAGCCTCATCTACCATCAGAAAAGCTTTGTAACGTTGTTTAATCTCAATAAATTTCGGTAAATCTGGAATATCACCATCTGTACTATACACACCTTCTATAGCAATAAGTATCCGTTTATAACGATGACGGCGATCGCTCAATAACCTATCCAAAGCTTGCCAGTCATTATGAGGAAAAGCAATAATAGTTGCTCCCGATAATAAACAACCTTGGAAAATACTATTATGGCTCAAAGAGTCATGGAGAATTAAATCATTTTGTCCGAACAAATGACTAATAGTAGTTACATTAGTCGCATGACCCCCAACATAAACAATACTATCTTCTACGCCGATAAAATCAGCAATTTCTCTTTCCAATTCCTGATGTAATGGCTTTTCTCCTGATAATAACCTACTGGCAGAAACAGAAGTCCCATAGCGATCGATAGCTTCCTTCGCAGCATTAGATACTAAAGGGTCGCCACACATACCTAAATAATTGTAGGTCGCATAATTAACCAATTCCCTACCACCGATAACTGTGGTATTATTATTAATCCGTTCTTGAGGTATAAAAAACGGATTACCAATACCTGTAGCATTAATTTCTGCCATTTGCTTTTGCAGTTGCAGATATTCTGGGTACAGGTCAAAGTTATAATACTCTAAAGGAATTTCTTCAGTTTCAATAGTTGGATTAGAAGTTGAGACCTCAGCCTCATCTTCTAATTTTTTGTGAATATTTGGCCCTGTATCCTGGGTGGTATCTTCCACTAAATATTCAGCTAAAGCTTCAATAGTGGGATAATCCAATAATAGAGTCGGAGGAAGTCGCCGACCGAGAAGATTTTCTAGTTCTCCAGAAAGATTGACCACTTCAATTGAGTTAAGACCATAATCAATAAAATCCCGCTCAATATCTATCTCATGGATATCAAGTTCTAGTCTTTCGGCCAATTGGGATACCAACCAGGACTTAATAGTTTCTATAGATGGAGATAATTGTGGGACTTGCAAAGCAGGGTCTGGATCGTTTTTTACTAAAGACAGATGTTGGCTGTCTTTCTCATTCGTAAGCTGGTTCAACAGTTTCATTGTTCACTCCTGCACCACGTTAAAATTGCTCATAACTCAGTTTTTTCTAGTAGCTTATAGGGAATAGCATATATTGGGGTCAAAAATCCCTCTAAGAGGTTGTCTGAGAAGTCTCTTATGCTACATCACTCGCCCCCGCGCATCCCCCGCGCATTGGGGGACTTTTACCAGCTAATGGATTCTTATTCCCCCCAGAATTGGGGGGATAGGGGGGCAAAATTCAGTATTAAACAACTTTTCAGATATCCTCTAAAAAATCAGAAATCCAGTTTCCGAATTACTTGGATGAGATTTTGACTTGTGACAATTACCTGAAATAGCCAACTATTTTAACTTATTGACCACCCCAAAAAAACACTGGGGAAGCCATGATGGTTATGTGCCATTATCTTATACGAAGTAGGAAGAAGGAGCTATGGGGAAGTCAGAAGTCAGAAGTCAGAAGTCAGAAGTTAAATCAAGTCAAAAGTCAAAAGTTAGAAGTTAAATCAAGTCAAAAGTCAAAAGTCAACAGTCAACAGTTAGAAGTTAGAAGTTAAATCAAGTCAAAAGTTAAAAGTCAACAGTTAGAAGTTAGAAGTCAACAGTTAGAAGTAATACCAATTACCAAAAGTAATGCTATACTTCAACAGTCAAATACTTAACAAGATTAAAAGTTTGTTTTTGACAATTATTAGTTGGTTAGTATAGATTTTCCCTACTTTTTCTCTCCCTACACCTCCCATACTTCCCACACTTTCTCACCCAATCAGACATATAATTCTTTTTGAGAAATGGTATAATCCCTGACTAACTTTGAGCATTTATAATAGCTTTACGGGCAAGTCAAAAGTTAGAATTAAAAGTTAAATACCTTTAAAGTTCCTGCCAAAAAGCCATCACGACAGGCATAGCGCTGAATTTTACCACTAGAAGTCTTAGGAATAGCTCCTGGTTTGAGCAATAATACCTGATAAGTCTGTAAGTCGTGATTTCTTGATATAACTCGTTGGATAGATTTGATTAAATCCTGAGAAGAATTGGAACTTTCCGTCAAGAGATTGCCATTACGCCGACCAACTTCCCGAAAATTACGTTCCACCTCAGCCACCACCACTAAATGTTCTTCCCCTGCAACCTCTACTGAAAACCCGGCCACACAACCTGGTCTAATCATGGGATGACTTTGCTCAACTGTCCATTCAATATCTTGGGGATAGTGATTCCGACCATTAATAATAATCACATCCTTCAGACGACCCGTCACAAATAATTCCCCACCCTCCAGAAACCCTAAATCTCCAGTTCTCATAAATGGTTTTTGTGGCAGAGCATCTCTGATACAAGCTTCAAAAGTTTGCTTTGTTTCCTCTGGTTTGCGCCAATAACCCTCAGCAATACTTGGCCCCGATACCCAAATTTCTCCAACTTCACCCTCGGTACAGAGAGTTAATTTTTCTGGATGGACAATTTTAATCTGTTGGTCTGGTAAAGTTTGACCGCAACCAACTAATGTTTTTGTTGCTTCAGTTTCTGAAGTAGCTGAAATAATCTGATTTTGTTCTAATGCGTTAGTCGCAATAGTAGTTTGAATTGGTGGGGCAAGTTTATCGCCTCCAGAAATTATGAGGGTAGCTTCTGCCATCCCGTAACAAGGATAAAAAGCTTCTCGACGGAAACCACAAACTTCAAAAGTTTTGGCAAATCTTTCTAACACTTCAGCACTAATAGGTTCAGCACCATTAAATGCCACTTCCCAACTACTTAAGTCCAAATTTTGAATCTGTTCGGCCTTAATTTTACGGACACACAGATCGTAAGCAAAGTTAGGTCCGCCACTGGTAGTCCCTTGATGTTGAGAAATAGCTTGTAGCCAGCGCACTGGACTTTGCAGAAACATTAACGGAGACATTAAAACTACTGGAAATGCTCCATATAAGGGTTGCACTATCCCACCAATTAAACCCATATCGTGGTAAGGAGGCAGCCAGATTACTCCTTTGCTTTCTACAGAATGTCCAAAACATCGATGAATCATACTTGAGTTATGCAAAAGGTTTTGGTGAGTAATCATTACTCCTTTTGGTGTGGCTGTGGAACCGGAGGTATATTGGAGGAAGGCAAGGGTATTTTCGTTGATATTAGGTTCAAGCCATTTTTCTGCAAAATTGTCTGAAATATGGTCAGTGGCTAACCAACCTAAATTATTCAATTCTGGGGTTTCTGAGGCACGACGTTCTAGGGTGGAGATGATAGATTTAGTTGTTAGAGCTACTTTGGCCTCTGTATCTTTAATAATTGTTTGAATGCGGGCCAGGGAGCGATTTGGTCTAGGGGGATAAGCGGGAACTGCGATAATTCCAGCATAAAGACATCCAAAAAAGGCGCTAATATACTCTAGTCCCGGTTGATAGATGAGTAAAGCACGTTCTCCTGGTGGACATACTGATTGGAGATAGGCAGCGATCGCTCGTGAATGTTGTTCTAGTTGTTGATAGGTGAGGCTAATTGTGTCTGTTTCTCCGTCTACTAAAAAGGTATAAGCTATTTGTTTGGGGTTTTCGATAGCTCTGTTTTGTAATAAATCTACTAATGTTTTAATTTTTTTATCTATAATATTCATTTGATTTTTGATAGAAAAAGCCAGGGTTCGAGCAATTAATTTATACCAGAAGAAAGGAAGAAGTAAGAAGGAGGTTTTAGTTATCTATGATATATTTCCCTGGGTTGGCTTTTGATTAAAAGTCGATCTAAAGTTGCCAAAATATATCAATTTATTAATATTAGAGCTATTATTTAAGAGGATATCTGAAAAGTTTTTTGATACTGAATTTTGCCCCCCGAGCAAGCCAACTTTGGGGGGAACAAGAGTCAATTTGCGTCTAAAAGTCCCCCAATTTTGGGGGATGCGCGGGGGCTTGGACACTGAATTTTGCCCCCCGAGCAAGCCAACTTTGGGGGGAACAAGAGTCAATTTGCATCTAAAAGTCCCCCAAAATTGGGGGATGCGCGGGGGCGAGTGATGAGCATAAAGGACTTCTTAGACAACCTCTAAGTCTCAAATAAAATGACACAACAGCATATAACCCTAATTACTGGTGCAAGTCGGGGAATAGGTTTCTCTACAGCAGAATATCTGGCCAAAAAAGGACACCTAGTAATTGGCCTAGCACGTCACGTTCCAGAAAAACCCTTTCCTGGTGAATTTTTTACAGTCGATCTGAGCGATCGCGATGCTACAACAGAAACTCTGGCTAATTTAACTAAGCAGTATGCTTTTGATGGAGTGGTAAATAATGTAGGAATAGCACATCCAGAGCTACTAGAAGAAATAACACTAGATAATTTCGATGCAGTTATTGACTTAAATTTGCGTGTTGCGATCCAAACTGTGCAAGCAGTGGTGCCATTAATGAAGGCGAAAAAGTGGGGTCGTATTGTTAATATTTCCAGTATCGCTGCTTTGGGAGCGCAAGACCGCACCAGTTATACAATAGCAAAAGCTGGAATGATTAGTTTGGCTCGCACTTGGGCTTTGGAGTTAGTGTCAAGTGGGATAACTGTTAATGTTGTTGCGCCTGGGAGAATAGAAACAGAAATTGGTAGGCGCATTTTTCCAACCGGAAGTGAAGAGGAAAAGCGCTTAATTAGTGGGATACCAATGAGGCGTGCTGGTAAACCTTCGGAAGTAGCAGCAGCTATTGGGTTTTTCTTTTCAGAAGAGGCAGGTTATATTACTGGGCAAATTCTTTATGTAGATGGTGGTTGTAGCATTGATGTACATCCTTATTACAAGGCAAGATAAATCATTGATTCAAATTAACAGGTAAAATTTTAAGAGCAATCTAATTTAAAAGGTAGAAAATCAAGATAGAATTCTTGATGATTAACTGTTGAAAAATTATCAATGAGTCAAAATATCTTATATCCCTGGAAACAAGAAACTATAATTCGCCATACTCAAAGGCTGTTATGGAGCTATAAATATTGGACTGGTAAATCTCTACTGGGTGTAGATGGAACACCGGAATTTATAGCTCAAGCATTGTGGGAAGCTCCATTTATAGTTTTTTCTCATGGTATGGAATCAGACCCAATTTATAACTATGGTAATCGGAAAGCTCTAGAGTTATGGGAAGTAGATTGGGAACAATTAACTCAAATGCCATCAAGGTATTCTGCTGAATCAATGGAACAAGAAGAACGCTTGCGAATACTTCATGAAGTAACCAGTAATGGTTATGTCAGTAATGTTGGAGGTGTACGCATTTCTCGAAGTGGTAAACGGATACAAGTTTCTGATTTTATCATCTGGAATCTTTTAGATGAAAATCAACAACAATGTGGTCAAGCTGCTACTTTTAAGGAGTGGAAGTATATTCAGTAGTGGTGAATTGTGATGATTTAGGCAAGAAGATTAGGACTTAGGCAGTAGAAAGTATTTCCGTCATTGCGACCGCCAGGGAAGCAATCTCAAATGCTACTTTTTTGTGCCTCGTCCGTAAGTCCTGAAGATATTAGGTATTTTCAACTATATTTTCTGTATAAATTAGCTGAAAATATTAATTTACCAGATGGGAAAGTTGTATTACTCAGACCATCAAATCATTAAAATTTAACTATTGAGACAGATACAAGGAATTATAAAGCATTATCAGGAATGAAAATTAAAATCCAAAATCTTGGCGTATTAAAGCAAGCTGAATTTACTGTTGCCGATCTGACAATTATTTGTGGAGGTAACAATACTGGCAAGACTTATGCTACTTATGCCTTATTTGGATTTTTGTCTACTTGGGAAGATATACTGACTATTGATATCGACGATAAAATTCAGGAGTTACTAACTGAAGGTGTAATTAGTATTGATATACAAGAATATATCAAACAGACTCAAAAAATAGTTACTAAAGGTTGTCAAAAATATACTGAGCAATTACCAAATGTTTTTGCAGCAGCACCTGAACGATTCAAAAAAACGAAATTTGATGTCATTGTTGATATAAATGATATTAATTTGAATAGGAAATTTGAGCAGAAAATCAGTTTGCCAGGTGCAGAACTTTTTTCACTGACTAAAAATGATGATAGTACGGAATTAGTTTTGACTCTTTTAGCTGAACAAAAAGAAGTGAAAATTTCTACTGATACCCTTCAATTTATTATTACAGAGACTCTCAAAGAAGTTATTTTTTCTCAACTTTTTCCTAAACCTTTCATCGCTAGTGCAGAAAGAACAGGTGCTGCTATTTTTCGCAAAGAGTTAAATTTTGCCCGCAACCGTTTGCTTGAAGAAATAGGTCAGGCAGGTTATAAGATCGATCCCAGAAAGCTTTTATTTAGAGGATATCAAGATTATCCACTTCCAGTTGAACAAAATGTAGAGTTTACACGGAAACTAGAGACAATTTCCAAAAAACGTAGTTTTCTTTATAATGACCATCCTGAAGTTTTGGATGATTTCGCCGATATTATTGGAGGTGAGTATACAGTTACTTCCAGTGACCAACTTTATTATTTGCCAAAACAAGGGAAACGACCTCCAAAACTTTCTATGCTTGAAAGTTCTAGCGCTGTGCGTTCTTTACTAGATATTGGTTTTTATCTAAAACACGAAGCTCAACCTGGCGACTTACTCATGGTAGACGAACCAGAATTAAACCTACATCCTGAAAACCAGCGTCGTGTTGCCAGACTATTTGCTCGACTTATTAATCTGGGAATCAAGGTTTTTATTACTACTCATAGTGATTACATTATCAAAGAATTGAATACGCTAATTATGCTGAATCACGATAAACCTCATCTTAAACGCATTGCTGAGGAAGAGGGTTATCAAACTGAAGAATTAATATCTGCTGAAAAGATTAAAGTGTATATTGCTGAAGAAAAATCTATTCAACTAGAAGGTAATAAAAGAAAAACTAAGGGCAAAACTCTTACCCTAGCAAATATTGACCCCGAAATGGGTATTGAAGCTCGTAGTTTTGATACAACTATTGAAGATATGAATCGAATTCAGGAAGCGATCGCCTGGGGTGAAGATTGATGGTTGATTCGGATATTGTTATCCTTAAAAAGATGATTCAACCGGAAGCTACAGTAGCATTAGAATCTGAACATCAGAAGAAGATTGTCAAGCTCATAGAAGTTTCTGATAACTATACCGTAACTATTCGTGGAATGCCGAATGATGATGAAGTTATTGTAATTAAGGTAGATACTTTTAGCGCACCAACTACAATTTTCCTGGGAAATCGCGGTGAATGCAAACGTGCGGATTTTGCCATTATTGCCAATATTATCGAAAAAGGAAAATTCATCGTCTTTATTGAAATGAAGCGAGGAAAAAAGACATCTAAAGAGAAAGAGATTATCCAGCAACTAAAAGGGGCGCAGTGTTTTGTTGAATATTGTCAAGCAATTGGTAAATCATTTTGGGAGAAAGGAGATTTTCTTGATAATTACAAATACCGTTTTGTCAGTATTAAAAATATCACAGTTAATAAGAAACCAACACGATCTAAATCTAAAGATGATATTCACGATACTCCAGAAAATATGTTAAAAATTAGCTCTCCAAATCACATTCAATTTAATCATTTGATAGGACATAAAAAATAATTAGGGCTTGCTGATTAATTATCAACATATTTACAGATAAAGACTTTAGCCTTTAATGATTGCTGATGATAATAATTAAACTCTTTTAAATAACATTTAATTTGCGTATCAACAGGAACAAATTTTATTCGACACCAATAACTTTCAACGAAATATAAACCCATGATTTTATCCCGTTCTAACTCTCCTATTTGTTCAGTGAATCTATCCTCCAATAAGATACAAATATCAGGGTCTAAAAATACCTTAAACTTAGTTTTGCCAATTTCTACAATAACTTGACGATTAAACTCATAACAAAACTTCCTTAACCCTAATTAAAAGTCAGATAACTCCCCTAAAGGATCATCAGGAGGAGTAGTAAAATTTTCTATATTTTTATGACCTAATCTTAGTTAAAATTGCTTAATTTTATTCATTTTTACCTCTTATTTATAGTTTATTTTAGGCTCAACAATAGGATAAGCATACTTAATTGTTCCATCTGAATTTCTGCCAATTTCCGCATAAACTACATTTTCAGTAATCCTCCCATCACCATGATAAACTCTACCAATAAGACAATTAAATTTAATGACCAAAAAAGAAGGTTTCAAGCCTCCCCTTTCAAGAGGATAAAAAAGATAAACTTCAGTGTTTCAAGGCTCTGGATTTAGCGGTCGGTACTGATAACTGATAACTGATAACTGATAACTGAAATGACATAGTACCCATAATACTTTGGCATTAATTTTTCTGCTTGTAGCCAATCTTGATCGTTTAACCACTGTCCTTGATCTTTCTTAGTACTGGATGCTCTACCTTGTAAATTAGTAGGATTTAATTGATCCCCATGATAAGGGGGACAGGAGGGGGATTAAAGGGGGACTTTTAGAGTTTTATTCCCCCCAAAATTGGGGGGTTAGGGGGGCTTGCATCATACCCAGAATCAGCAACGCCGTTGCTTGAATATGTTCAAAAGCTTCCACTCAAATAATCTAATGATTAAATTCAACTATTCAAACGTACAGGTGCAATGCCAAATGCAATCAACCGTGCTAGAATATCCCGCAGTATCGGCAACCGCAAAAAAGCAGGAACAGTAAACTGCTGATTTTGATTCAGCGCACGAGCAACGATCCGTTTTTGAGCTAACCCCTGAAACCATTGAATCACTCTAGTGGGAAACTCTCGTTGACGCTGGACTTCAGCCAAATCCCACAAATGCCAACTCCCACGTTTTAGCGGTTCGCTGAGAATATTTGTTGCCACAACTGCATCTTGAATAGCATAGTTAATCCCGACTCCACCCATAGGTGACATAACATGAGCAGCATCACCGATGAGCAGTAAACCCGGTAGATACCATTTAGGAAGACGACTCGACTCTACAGATAGAAAAGCAATATTAGACCAATCTTCAAGTAGATGGGAGCGATCGCTAAATTCTGGCACTAACTCAACCAAAGATTTTCGCAAAAAATCTATACCAGCAGTGCGCAGTTTTGCAAAAGCACCCTTAGAAATCATATAAGCTACTTGCCAGAAATCTGAGCGATCGAGCAAAACTACCATCTTGCCATTACCTACACGACCTGATAAACCATTAGGTTCCTCTGACTTGCGTGGCAAACGAAACCACATTACATCCATTGGTGGGGAAGTTTTAATCGGTTCAAAACCTGCTAACTGACGCATTCGGGAGAAACGACCATCTGCTCCCACTGTTAATAATGCTCGAACTTCGTGCCAACCTCCATGGCCGCGATAACGCACCCCACGCACTACTCCATCCTCTTTGATGATTTCCTGTACATTTGCACCCATGATTAAATTAAAATTGGGATACTGTTGCGCTTCAGTAGCGATAAAATCTAAAAATTTGGCTTGTGGGAGGATAGTAATATAGGGATATGGAGTTTTTAAGCGACTGAAGTCAGTCAGAGCAATGTCACCATTGGGAGAATTTAACTTGAGTGTGCGAGCTTTGGAATGGGGTAACTCTAACAAACGGTCAGCTAAACCGATTTGTGCCATTATTTCCATTACGGAAGGATGAATGGTATCTCCTCTAAAGTCGCGATCGAAGTCTTGATGTAATTCCAGGAGAGTGACTGAGATACCTTGACGCGCTAACAATAATCCTAAGACAACTCCTGCTGGTCCACCACCAACTATACAACAGGTAGTTTGCTGTACATCGATAATTTCATGGGTATGATTAGTCATTTGATTTAAGTTTTTCCTTCAATTGATTTAACTGTTCGGGTGTTAGTTTAATTTGTACTTCTAATAACTGAGTTGCATCCTGAAATAAGATACTATTTTCTTCGACTAAAATTTCGGGATTATTAATTTCAATTCTTTGATATTTTACTTCTGGCAATGCAACTCTAATTACCAGTTGTTGTTGAGATTTAGGAAAAATATATAATTCCTGACGAGTATGGTGTAATTCTAGTTTTTGAACAGTTGTATTACTTTCTGTCGTTGAGTTTGGTTTTTGCCAATAAAGAGTAATACCGCGAATTTCTGGTTTAGCTATCTCAAATATTTCATCAAATCTTTGAGGTTCCCAATCAAGTTCTGTAATATCTCCACTAGCAGGAATAAGTCGCTGTCGCCAGGTGATTTCTTTGTCAGCTATGGCTGCCCACCATTGACGAATAGTGTCTAGATTATCGGGATTTTCTGGGTTATTACTACCTAATTGCCAAATAGTTTTAAGCTGCATATATAGATTAGATGGTTTTAGTTAAGTGAGTATGAATTTAAGTTATCAGGACTTATATCATGTCCGGTAGCATCGGTATTGTATAGCAAAGGTAGGCAACAGGCAACAGCTCCGGAAAGCAACAGTCAGGAAGGCTTAAGAGTAAGAAAAAAAACTTAAATTTCCTGTAAATATCTACACTAACTTTTACACAAACGATACCAACGGACATGATATTACGCATGCAACTCCCTTGAAAACCACATATGTAGGGGCGAATGGCATTTGCGTTCCGTAGAGCTGCCGAATGGCATCCTCACTCGATTTAGTGTCCGTGCGTAACTTTTTATGATAATAATATTATAGTATAAAAGTGAATTAAATTGAAATAAGAGGAAAAAAAGTGACTAATTTTTTTGAGCGTTTAACATTAAAAAAAAAACAGGATAGTGAGCGAGTGAATATCTACAGGAAATTTAAGTTTTTTTCTTCTCTGTTCCTTCTTCCCTCTTCCTTACCTTCGCACTTACAATGCCGATGCTATCAAACATGATATCATTTTAAATCAAAGGAAGAGAAATCATAAATTCTGTGCCTTTCTCTAATTCTGACCTACAAGTTATTGTCCCGCTATGTTTTTCTACGATAATTTGCCACGCGATCGCCATACCTAAACCTGTTCCTTTGCCCACCCCTTTAGTTGTAAACCCCTGCTCAAATATTTTTGAACGCACTTTTTCGCTCATTCCCGGACCATTATCGGCAATTTCCACCACCGCCATATTTTTATCGGTACTTAATTTCGTACTAATAGTAATGCAATTATTATTGGCTTCAATTTCAGCGTAATTTTTGCCTTCACTTGCTTCATCTAATGCGTCAATTGCATTAGCTAAAATATTCATAAATACTTGATTCAATTGCCCTGGATAACACTCAACCTTGGGCAAATCTCCATAATTTTTTACCGTCTCAATTCCTGGTCTGTTTTCATTAGCTTTGAGGCGATATTTCAAGATTAACAGAGTGCTGTCCAGACTATCATGTAGATCGAGACCGCTTTTAGTTTCGGTATCGGTGCGACTAAAAATTCGTAAAGAGTTACTGATTTCACCAATGCGTTTTATCCCTGTTTCCATAGATGCAATAGTCTTGGGTAAGTCTTCCCTGAGAAATTCCAGTTCTAGTTCCTCTATTTTTTCAGTGAATTCGGGACTGGGGTGCGGTAGCTCTTGTTGATAATACTCAATAATGGCAAAAACATCAGCCAGATAGTCTTGAATAATACTGACATTACCTCCCATAAAACCGAGGGGGTTATTAATTTCATGAGCAACTCCTGCCATCAAGTCTCCTAATGCTGCCATTTTCTCCTTTTGTACCAATTGCAACTGTGCTTGTTGTAGATCGGCGACCGCTTGTTGAGCTTGTTGGTACAATAAGGCATTTTCTAAAGATATAGCAGCTTGAGAGCAAAGTAAATTGAGAATTTCCACCCGCTCGCTGGTAAACGCTCCTGTCACTTGATTGTTTTCAAGATAGAGAATACCAATCATTTGACCGCGGTCTAATAACGGTAGGCATAAAACAGACTCAGGTTGGTGCTTTTGGATATAAGTATCTCCTGCATAAGCAGTTTCATCACTGGCATTATAGATAACTAGAGGCTTTTTATTGTGCTTAACTTGGTTGATAATACTCAAGGGTATTGAATAACTGGCTTCTACTGGAATGGGACCGACTTGGCAAACACCCTTGGAAGTAAGGATAGCTGTGAGCATTAAGATTTGTTGTTGAAATAGCATCAAGGCTACATTTTCTGCACCAGCATTTTCCATAACTACTTGCATTAAATTAGCGATCGCTCCTTCTAAAGATATATCCTGTGAAAGGGTGCGGGATGCTTTCATTAGGGTAGCCAAGTCTAATATTTCTCCTGTACCTGTTGTGGTGTCGGAGATTGTTCCCGTCGTTAGAGTTGCGTTCGTGTTACTGTTGAGGAAACTTAGTTTTTGCCGTTCGAGAATGGAACTGAGGAGGCTAGGATAGCGTTGTTCTAAGTCATTGATTTTGGCCTTTGCGCCCCAACGGGCGTAGCAGTAGTAGGCTTCTTGCATATAGCTAGCAGCAACTTTTTCTTTACCCCAGTCGAGGTAAAATTTAGCTGCGAGTTCGTTGGCGAGTGCTTCTTCTTGGATATATTCGTTTTCTTTGGCTCCGGCAATGGCACAATCGTATAGCTCAATGGCTTCTGCTTTCTGTCCTAATACACGATGTTGCTCGGCTTTTAGAAGAACATATTTATGCTGAAAGTTCATCGGGCCGTGGCTGCTCCAAAATTGGAATTTTTCGATAGCAATGCTAATCTCCTGACGCTCACGATCTGTCAAGGAAGGGTACAGTGCTAAACGCGTGAGTGCTCCGTAAAGCTGTATGACTGGAATGAAGGCGTAGCTGCCAGCCATGGCGCTATTAGCGATTGCCAAATTAACGCAGGTTAGTGCGAGATTGTAGCGATTGAACAAATAGTAAAGCTGAAGCTTGCAAGAATACAAATAAAATAGACCAATCGTATCCTGAGTTGCCTGGGAATTCGCGATCAGTTCTTCCTCATTCAAAGCTTCTCCAGTCAAATTGCCTGGGTCTTCTGATGAGTTCAATAAATTTAGAACGCATTGCCTAAAAATTTCACAATGACTGAGGAAAGTTTCCTGTTTTAATTGTCGGATAGCATCTGTGCGAATTCCGATTTGTTGTTGAGCTTCTGGTAACGCCGTTCCCAATAAATATGTCATATAAGACCCATGCACATAATTTTGTGCAGCAATATTCAAGTCACCTGATTCTAGACCTGCTTCAACGCCTTTCTGGAAAAAGGGTAAAAGTTGTTTGAGATGAATTTTCCAATGATGGGTCGAACCGGCGGCAATACACCAAACATGAGTATCCATGGCTGGGTTGTTAAAGCGAGGCAGGAGTTGCAAGGCTAATTCCCCAAATTGGTAACTAGCTTCCAAGTCGTTAAAAATACTGTGCAACAACATACTGTAATGAGCATAGCTTACAGCAGAGACAGAAGTTGTTCCATATTTTAAAGTTTGTTTGATGTTATTAATGGGAAGTAAGGGAAATAATTCCGGACTCGTGGTGAAAATTGGCACCGCGAGTTTGACGAGGGTTTGCATCACTGCAATGACGGTCGGGTCTGTTGTGGTGGGTAATGCTAATAAGGCTTGGGTTCCTCCTTCTGGCATCAATGCTGGCAATTTAGAAAACTCCTGTTGTACCTCTTCTGGCGCAATTGATTTTGGTAGTTCCACACCCAGGGAGCTTAATAGTTTTCGACCCACTGCAATTGCCTCAGCAGAGTTTTTTTGAGCAACGTGAATATCCATTTGAATTTGGTAGAACCGGGTCTTTTCCAGAGGCGTTTTGGCAAATGATACCGCCGATTGAATCAAGTTTTCAGCACATTCAAACTCTCCACTACTGTAGGCAGCTTCTGCTGACAGTTGATACAATTTTAAGGAAAGATCGTATTGTTCCTGCCATCTTTTTTTTGAGAGCAATTGAATTCCCATTTTTCCGTATTCCAAAGCTGTGGCAAATGCTGTTGAAAGCTTGGCTTTCTTTCCAGCGATTAAATTGAGTTGTGCTAGACTTTCTTTCTCATTTTTGGTTTCGAGGATTTCACTACCTTGATTGAGTTGATTGACGATTGCAAATATTTTTTCTTCTATCTGAGATTCGGGGATACTCTTGAGTAATAATCGTCCAACTTTGAGATGGGTTAATTGTTTTAGTTCTTCAGAAATCAAAGAATAAGCAGCTTGTTGAACGCGGTCGTGCAGAAACTTATACCCGACTGAGATATTCTCAACCGATGCTTTTTCCTCCTGGTTACTTCCCTGAAAAAATTTGTAAGTCTCGCTTTTCGGTAATACTAATCCCTCTTGCAATGCTACCCACAAACTACTTGCCACTTCCATCTGAGACTGTTCGCTTACTACTGCCAAAGTCTCTAAATCAAACTGATTACCAATACAAGCAGCTAGTTTCAGCACATCTTGAGTTTCCCTCGGCAATTTCTGCAACCTCCCGGCCATAAACTTCACCACATCATCAGTAATCGCCTGTTGCTTTACCTCAGTAAGATAGCACTCCCAATACCCCAGTTCAAAATTAAAATTAATCAATTCATCCCCATGCAAACCCAACAGAAACTGAGTTGTAAAAAACGGATTTCCCTTCGTCTTCTGATACACCAACTCTGTTAATGGTTTAGCCACCTCCCGATCGCAACTGAGGGTATCCGCTACCAAATGATTAATATTTATTTCAGACAAAGGTGCTAAAGTAATAGTGTTAATCGTTGCCTCTGCTTTCCCCATCTCATCCAGGGTTAACATTAACGGATGGGCAGGAAATACCTCATTATCCCGATATGCTCCTATCATCAGCAAATAAGAATTAGAAGCTTCACCCATCAACAGTTTTATCAAATTTAGAGAAGCTGAATCTGCCCATTGTAAATCATCTAAGAATATTACTAAAGGATGCTCCTTGGTGGTGAAAACTTGAATAAACTTGCCAAACAGCAAATTAAAACGATTTTGGGCAGCGCTTCCTGATAATTCTGTTACAACAGGTTGCTTGCCAATAATTTTTTCTAACTCCGGAATTACCTCAATAATTACCTGTCCATTTTCTCCCACTGCATTCAGGATTTGATCTTTCCATTGTTGTAGTTGAGTATCACTTTCACTCAAGATTTGCCTCATTAAATCTCGCAGAGATTGCACTAATGCAGAGAAAGGAATATTGCGATTAAACTGGTCAAATTTCCCTTTGATGAAATAACCCCTTTGCCTGACAATGGGTTTGTGAACTTCGTTGACAACCACGGTTTTTCCAATCCCAGAGAAACCTGCCACCAATATTAGCTCTGTTTTGCCCGATGCTACTCGTTTCTCCTGCGGAGACGCTACGCGAACAAATGCTGCTAATAACTGTTGAACTTCTGCTTCCCTGCCATACAGTTTTTCGGGAATTAGAAAGCGATCACTTATATCTCGCTCTCCCAACTTAAAAGTCTCAATTTTTCCCACCTTTTCCCATTGCTCGAGACATTTTTCTAGGTCGTATTTTAAACCCAAAGCATTCTGATAGCGGTCTTCGGCATTTTTAGCCATCAATTTGCAAATAATATTAACTAAGGGAGTCGGGATTTGGGAATCAATCATTTGAGGAGTTTTCGTCAAATGACAATGTATTAATTCCATTGGATCAGTGGTATCAAATGGTAATTTTCTGTTGAGCATCTCAAAAAACATGACACCCAGTGAATAAAAGTCGCTGCGATAGTCTATTCCTCTATTCATTCGTCCAGTTTGCTCTGGGGAAATATAGGCTAAAGTTCCTTCTAAAAGGTTAGGATTTTGAATTTCAGTAGTTTCAAAAGGCAGCACTGAAGCAATACTAAAATCTATTAATTTTACTTGTTGAGTTTGAGGATGAATCAGTATATTTGCTGGTTTAATATCTTTATGAATAACTCGATTTTGATATAGTTTATGTAAAATCTCTGCTAATTGAATGGCTATTTTTAAACAAGTTTCTAAGTCTAATGATTCATATTTGTCTAGAGATATGGCTCCATTGTCTTCCATGACTAAAGCATAACCATTGCCATAGTTTTCTAAACTTAAGGATTTGACTACTCCTGGTAGATTGAGGTTTTTGGTAATAGTATATTGGTTACGGAACTGTAGCAGTTCGTTAAAAGTGGGATATTCGTTACGCATAAATTTGAGCACGACTGTTTGAGAGTCTGTTGCTCGAATTCCTCGATAAACTAAGGTACGAGTTCCTTCGTATAGCTTTTGTTTGATTTGATAACCCGGGAGTTGGATGGTCATTGCTCTAGAGTTAGTAATTATGGTAATTATATAAATATAATAACTCTATCTAACTCTGAGGCTGTGTTATGAATCACTAGGCAAGTCTTTTCAGTTATCAGTTATCAGTTATCAGTTATCAGTTATCAGTACCTCCTTCCTTTTATGAATTTACCAATTATTTATCATCCTAATTATGTTGCAGCGATGCCACCCGGTCATCGCTTTCCCATGGCAAAATTTCAACTACTTTATGAAATGTTACTAGAGGATGGGGTGACAGAAAAATCGCATTTTTTTATTCCACAACTGCCACCTTTGGAATGGATAGAATTAGTTCACGATCGCGACTATATAGAAGGATATTGTAACGGCACTTTAGACCCAAAAGCACAAAGACGGATCGGGTTGCCTTGGAGTGAAGCATTAGCAAATCGAACTTGTATTGCTGTGGGTGGTGCTGTATTAACGGCGCAGTTGGCACTCAAACATGGTTTAGCTTGTAATACCGCTGGCGGTACTCATCACGCGTTTCCCAGTTATGGGTCTGGGTTTTGTATTTTTAACGACCTAGCGATCGCTGCTCGTGTTATCCAAAAACTAGAATTAGCTCAAAAAATCCTGATTGTAGATTTAGACGTACATCAAGGAGATGGCACTGCTTGGATATTTCAAAATGACCATACTGTATTTACATTTTCTATGCACTGCAGTATCAATTTTCCTAGCAGAAAACAAACTAGCGATTTAGATGTACCCTTACCAGAGGGAATGGATGACGACCACTATTTACAGACTTTAGCGGGATATCTACCAGATTTGCTGTCACAAGTAAAGCCAGATTTAGTGTTGTATGATGCTGGAGTTGATACTCATATCCATGATGCTTTGGGAAAGTTAGCTTTGACAAATACAGGTATATTTCGGCGCGAGATGCAAGTATTGAGTACCTGTATGGCAGCAGGTTATCCGGTTGCTTCCGTTATTGGAGGGGGATATACAAAGGATATGAATTCGTTAGTTTACACTCATTCACTTTTGCACCGTGCTGCTAGAGATGTATTTGGGCAGTATCGACTTTGATTTTTCCCAGTTTTGTTGAATTATATTATGTCCAGATAAGAGCGTTACAAAAAAACTTTCTCCCTCTTAATACCTTAAAACTCCTTCTTCCCTCCCGACTCCTGAGGACTGTACGTCGCCCTACCGACGGCTCCCATAACTGACTCCTCTTCCCTCCTGTCTCCTGTATCCTGTCTCCTAGCTAAAAAAATTTAATATTTATGAAGATACGATCGGGGGTTCTATAAATATTCAACCGAAAATGATATTACTTAATTTGACGAGTTGCAAAATCATCTATTAACGCTGTTTTCAACTTACCTTTTTTATTTGCCTGCCAAACCTTACCACTACTAACATCCAAACAAGTCAACCAACCCTCATCATAAACTCTGGTATCAATACAAATAGTGTGACCAACATTCAGAGGTTTACCACTTTTTTGACTCGTGTGACCACAAATCATTGTTTTTCCAGAAAAGTGAGGCATGGGGTTATCCAACTTTTCCCAGAAAAGTTTGTACTCTGACTGTTCATTCAGAGATAGACCGGGAGCAGCATTTGCATGAACAAAAAAATGTTCCTCTGACTCCCACCAGTCTACACAGATATTATCAAGGAAATGCCAATGTTCGTCTGGAATATGTTTTCGTTGAGATTTACCAGATTTTGAATAAGAAGCTAAAGTCTCCTTGCCACCAGAATTATGCCAGCGAGCTTCATATTGCGAACAATCACGAGACCTCATCATCATTAATTCATGGTTGCCACGCAAGGCTACAAGTTGCCCAGTTTCATGGAGCGCAATTAATCGATTAATCACTCCTTGAGAATCTGGACCTCTATCCACATAGTCACCAAGAGTAATAATAACGTCTTCTAACCGTGGTTTAACTGCTGCAATTAATGTATCAAATGCTCTGGAATGACCGTGAATATCTCCGATGGCGAGAATACGCATATATTTTTTTTGTTATTTTTTTCGGCGTTGCTGATTTGATGTATAAAATTCGGCGTTGCTGAATTGAAGTATGAATGCGCGATTATTTGCTTTTGGTCAAGCCCCCGCGCATCCCCCATCGTTCAAAAGCGAAGCATCCTCTGGCTTCCCCCTTCCCAAGGGGGACGGGAGGGGGATTTCCAAGGGGGACGGGAGGGGGATAAAATTGGGGGATTTTTAGAGTTTTATTCCCCCCAATTTTGGGGGGTTAGGGGGGCTTGCATCATACCCAGAATCAGCAACGCCTGAAATTCAATTAGTGGTAAATTTTCAACCAAAACAATAGTTGGAATTGTACGTATTTCTGACTCTAAAGTCACCAAAAAACTCTTTTCTACCTACTAACTCCTAACTCCTAACTCCTGACTCCTGACTCCTGACTTCTGACTCCTGTGAAATCATAACATTTATTCAGCAACACCCTTTTTTCCTTCACTCATGTACTACTACAGGTGTCCCCACTGATGCCCAGTCAAATAACCATTTGGCGTGATTTACTGCTACATTCGTACAACCGTGACTAACTGGGGTACCAAACATATTATGCCAGTAAGCACCATGAATTGCCATTCCCCCATCATAATACATAGTATAAGGAACGTCGGGCACATCGTAACCAGGTCCAGTCATTCTGGTAGTGCGATATTTTGTCTGTACTCTGAAAGTACCTAAGCGAGTAGGGGTTGATGCTTTACCTGTGGAAACTACCACTGCATAAACTGCTTTATTTCCTTCCCAGGCAATTAATCTTTGGGTTGATAAGTCAATTGAAATCCAACGTTCCGCTGATTGTTGTAATTCTAACATTCTCGTGGCAATTACATTTTCCCATCCACTAGCTTTGGTTGGTATTGACCAAGAGAAAAAAGTTGTAATAGTTAGTGCTGTAGCAGCACATATTTTACCAACTTGATACCATTTTTTACTAACTAAGTTTTTCATATTTTATACCTAATTAAAATAAAATTATCAAAATAATATTAGGTCTAAAACCCCGCCTTTTAAGGCGCAATATTTTTGGAGAGTTGCTCAAATCCCCTACTTCCCCTCCTGGGAGGGGCGAGGGGTGGGTTGGGGAGGGGCGAGGGGTGGGTTGGGGAGGGGCGAGGGGTGGGTTAACTTCTGACTTCTGACTTGGGGACTTCTGACTTCTGACTTCGTTAAGGTGTGATTTAGAAGTAGATTATTTTGATTAATTTTCAGATTCAATTGTTAGTTGAAAGTTCTCTAAGGAGAGCCTGAGCAAGTCTTGCGATCGCTTCCCAATTTTGAGCAATTATTAAATCTTTGGGAAAGAGTTTCCCTGATAAACCTACAGCAATTGCTCCTGCTTTGATGAATTCTTTAGCATTTTCTAAGGTAACTCCACCAGTGGGAATTAGAGGAATTTCTCCTAAAGGTCCTTGCAAACTTGTGATATAAGTTGCGCCTCCTACTGATGAAATAGGATATATTTTAACACAGCTAGCTCCTGCCTGCCAAGCAGTAACTATTTCTGTAGGAGAAAGAGCGCCGGGAATAATTGGAACTGCTGCTATTTTTGCTGTTTGAATCATAGCAGGGTTAGTATGTGGCGTAAAGATAAATTGGCAACCAATTTTGAGTGCTTTTTGTAACTCTTCTATGGTTAATAATGTACCTGTGCCAATTATACAAGTGGGTAATTCAGAGCGGAGTAAAGTAATTAATTCTGATGCTTGATGACTGTTCCAAGTAATTTCTATTATGCGTATACCACCAGCAGCAACTGCTTTTGCCATTTTCCTACCCACCTTGATTTCTGAGGCACGAATAACAGCGATTATTCGATTTTTTTGTAATATTTTTAACCAGCTTTCTTGATTCATATTTTGCTTGAAGGAAGAAGGAAGTTTGAAATTTAGTTCAAAAATTGTGCTAATGAATCAATGTTTAGAGTTTATTGGATTTAGTTAATAATTAATCATTCAAAATTAACACAAAGGATAATTGGCAATACTTATTTAGAAGCCATTTCATTAATAAATAATGGATAATTACCTCTCCCTAAAAGGGAGAGGATTGACCAATAAGGAAAAAATTTATTTTTTTCCCCTTGAAAGGGGAGGCTTCAAGGCGCGAATTATTTAATTATTTAATTATTAATTCTTCGGTAAGAATAAGTTGTACAAATTTTATCTGGGATATATTTTGAAATATAGCTTCCATCAAAAAAACTGTTTTTACACGGCTACTTAAAGGTAATAAAGCTGATAGCTGATAGCTGACTGCTGAATGCTTAGTTCTTAGCTAGTTAATAAATTCAGATATTCCCAGTCTAATACATCTTCTAATAAAGCTTTATAACCTGCGACATTAGGATGAATGCCATCTGCACAAAGACGGAATTTCCACCAATTTTCGCCCCGACTTAACCATTTTTCAAACACATCTAAATAAGGAATTTTTCGCTTTAAACAAGCCAACCGAGTCGCTTCTTTATATATAAATTGATCCTCATGACTATAATATAAACAATCTTGAAAAGGCATTCTCTCCAAATTAACAGGAACCATTCCCACAAATAGTACAGGACAAAGTTGTTTTGATGTATCCAATAAATTATCTAAAATTGTTTTAAATTTGGAAAAATCAGTATAGTAACGTCCATTTGCTCTTTGGACTCTGGCAGAATCATTTACCCCAACCGAAAGAATAATAATATCTGGTTGACGATTTCTTAATTCTCCACGATGGTGAAACTCATCTTCCAAGCGTTGTTCTACTTGTAAAACACGGTTTCCCCGAACTCCAAGATTGTACAGTACATGACCAGCACTGTCTGGCAACATCCATTGCCTTCGTAATCTCTCTACCCATCCACCACCTTCATGATCGCCAAAACCATAAACTAAACTGTCTCCCAAAGCAACTATTTTTAGGGGATGATGATGAGTCTGAGAAAAGTGCTTTACAGTCGAAGGGGTAGATAATAACATAAGCAATCAAAATTGATAATATTAGTATAAATTTATTAAGATTGATTGAATTTTAACTAAAAATATTACCATTGACCACCTAATTTGGTGAAAAGAGATTAACGAAGTCAGAAGTCATAAGTCGTAAGTCATAAGTCAAACCATCCCTAACCCCTCCGGTGGAGGGGAAGTAGGGGATTTGAGCTTCGCTCCAAAAATATTTCGCCTTAAAAGGCGGGGTGGCGCGACCCAATTATTTTGATAAAAAATATCATATATATGATACTAAATCCGGTTGATAGGGTATCACAATTGTGCAGATGCTGGAGATAGGATTTAGGGGAAATGAGGAGGAGGTTTAATCTGAATCCTAATATCCTAACAAATTATCTTTGATAATTGGATTTTATATGAGTAGTCAGATAATTTGGCCTAACCACTAATAATCTCTACTTCATCTATGTACTTATTATAGAAAAAATGTTATTATTATAGCAGCATTTTATTCCAAATGTGACTGATAAAAGATGACCGATAACTAACAGGCTAATAAAATTTATGCACATAGAAAAGCAATCTAGTATTGATTCCGCAGAACTAAGTCGTAGGTCTGAAGAGCTGATTAAAGCTGCCTCTAATCGTTATCGCGTTGTGGTACAAGTAGCTAATCGTGCTAAACGCCGTCGTTATGAAGATTTTGATAATATGGATGAACAATTAATGAAACCTGTTATCCGTGCTGTAGTTGAAATGTCCGATGAATTGATGCAGCCAGAAATAATTAGTGATTTGAGTACTCCCATAGCTGAAGCAAGGGGATTCTAAAAGCATGTCTTCAGACGAGAGCTAGCTACGTCTTCCGATATTTCTATTAACTGACCAGAGCTTTATTCTCTGGGGACTACTCAAAGCGCCCCTACTCACTCTACTAAGATTTGCAGTTCTCAGCATACTCAGGGTTGTGACTACTTTTCGGATGACGTTGACTGCTTGTTACAGTCGGCATTGACATACCAGTTATCTCAACGTTGGTTGAAGACCCGCGCTCTCCCGAAGGGGAGCGGAGGGATGGGAAAACCAATCAATTTTGCGGTTTTTTCAATAGTGTGTTAGACTTAAAATCTGGCTGCTGGACTAGCAGTGTCAGTCTGTGGAGCGACTGTAAGACCGAAAAGAGGCTCGACCTTGGAGGCTGGTGCATTGAAGCAGAAAGGCCTAATCAGCGATGGTTAGGAATCCCGCGCTGTAACGCAAGTGCAGCGTCGGGAGGATGTCAATTGCAGTTCTATACAAACCTCCCTTAGTTCTTTTTCCGGACGGTTTCCAATGCTGGGGTTTCTCATTAATTGATTCTAACTTCTAGAATTATATCATATTTCGGGCCAACTTTAGTCAGCTTGATATTCTGGGCTAACTTTAGTTGGCTTGGCTGAAAGCTTCGTTCGCTATCATCCCCTCCATAAATGTCTAGCTCACATCTGGTAAGTAGTAGCCTAGTATAGGTAAATACAGTAGTAGTTATTTGATCATAGCCATGAGTAAGAAGCGGTGGCTCAAATATTTCAAGATTACAATCGTAACATTAGTAGTTTGGGCTAGTATAGAAGCTTTATTTTCTTCTATTGCAATTACAGTCAGCCCTTCTGCTCATTCTATTTTAGAAACAGTTACAGACCAAGAAAATTTTGAAGACTCAATTAAAATTGTCCAACGCCGGGTTAGACCAACAGAGGTATGGCCATTTGTCTATGAGAAGATACCAGATTTGCCATTAGAAAATAATTACATATCTCAGGAAACGGGGGAAGTAGATACTGAAGAAACTCTAGTGTCACGTTTAATTCGGTATCATCTATATGTGAAAGGCCGTGCTCCCAATTATCGGTTTGACTGGAAATTGACATTAGCAGATTATCTTGGGGCGAATGATTATCTACAATCATCGGTATATCCAGGAAACGATTCTTTAACAGAAAATCCAATGGAGGGCGATCGTGAAGCTATTAAAAGTCTAAATCGCTCTCAAAGGGAAACTTTAGTTAATAGATTAGTGAATATTTTTAGTGGCGATCCTAACCCTCCATCAATACCAGAAGTAGATCGGGGGAATAATTCTGGACGCTCAGGTCCTAGACCGCCAATTGTTCCTCAACCGGGAGATGCAGATTTGCTAAGGCTATAAAAAAATGGGACGAATAGTCAAAAGTGGAGCTGGTTGGCGGTTAGGGTTGAATCCTGAAGCAGAAAAATTTAAGGGTTTAGTTGCTGGGAATGAGTGGTCAATAGAACTGACAGAAGGAGAACTTGAGGATTTTTGCAGATTATTAGACCAGTTAAATAAAGCTATAAACCAGATGTCAGATGAGTTGATGGATGAAGAGAGAATAGTCTGCGAAGCTGAAAGTGATTTGCTCTGGATGCAGGTAGAAGGGTTTCCAGAAAGTTATACTGTTCAGTTCATTTTAAATCAAGGGCGCAGGGCAGAAGGAAAATGGCCTGTACAAGCTGTTCCTGGTTTAGTCCAAGCAGCACAAATGCTAAAAGTTTTTTAACTCACATAGGAGAAGGAAGAGGGAAGAAGGAAGAAGGAAGAGGGAAGGAGTAAGAGAGAAAAATCTTGCGTTGTCTGAGTTTTAAGCTTTTGATATGTCCGCAACCTTAAATGCTATAACTATTATAAATATATAAAAAATATCTTTCTCAAAATATAATAATTAATTGCAAAAGTGTAATATGGTGTTATAGTATATGAATGGTTGTCGGGGCGTAGCGCAGCTTGGTAGCGCACCACTTTGGGGTAGTGGGGGTCGTGGGTTCAAATCCCGCCGCTCCGATTTTAACTGATATTATTGAGAAGTCCAACACTATCCTATAAGGTATGTTGGGTCAGTGAAGAGGCTGTTAACGAAGTCAGAACTCAGAACTCAGAAGTTAGTTATTTTTGTAACGTGGATTTAGCAACCGTTCTTAGAAACCTAAAAAATATTTCGCCAATACAGAATTTTAGACCATTTCTCAAAAATTTTTCTACATTTTCTTGAGTGAGCGGGAGAGTGGGGGAGTAGTAAACATAAGAATCATTAACAGGAACTGACGAATAATTATCAAAAAGGTTCCATACTCCTGTATTAATTATTTAATAATTGAAGTGTCACCTAAGTATGGCATGACTTTTGGTAATTGGTATTAGACCTAATTAGGGCTTGCTGATTAAATATCAAAGCATTGACTGATATTGGTTTGCTGCCTTTTTTTGCCTTTAAAAAGTGTAAGCTTTTCGGTCGCTCAAGCTCATGCATGCTAGTATTTTGGGGCAATTATGGCAGAACAATATTGGGACAATTTTTTCGACTACCTCCTCTACAATTCCCATTTCTCCAGTATAGCTGTCTCCTGTCTTCCCCTCCTGGGGTGGGTTGTCTCCTACCCCTACTAAAAGACTTTTTCAGCAAGCCCTAATTATTTTGATAAATATGCAGAATTATAGCATTCAAAGGAAAGAGCGCGGATATATCAAAAGCTTAAAGTTCAGACAATACAAGATTTTTCCAACTTCGGTCCTTCCTTCTACTACACTTTGGCACAAAACTCCTCATCAATTGTCAGCAAGAGATTGTTATTTCTTCAAAAAATCTTTTGTAATCGCCTACTCCGGATGGTAAATAATACTATCTGAATATTTATTTGATAGAATCTACTTCCATCTGTAACACTACAGATGGTTTTTTATGTTAAAGATATGGTGTTGAGGGTTGTTTCAAGTAAAAAATCATACAAAGGATTGAAGATTTCCCGCATTTTCTGGTTTCTACTAGGATTTATATTAACTTTTTGGATTAGTTATCAACAGTTTGCAGGTAGTTTAGAAACTCCTCAAGCTTTATTTGTACTTGGTGGGGCGATAGAAAGAGAAGTTTTTGCGGCAGAATTTGCTCGCCAACATCCTCACCTTGATATTTGGGTGTCTTCTGGCACTAACCCGGAATATGCTGACTGGTTATTCTCTAAGAGTGGTATTTCACAAACTCGCTTACATTTAGACTATAGTGCGGTAGACACTGTAACTAATTTTACTACAATGGTAGATAAATTAAAATCTCACGGTATTACAAGTGTTTATCTAGTTACTTCTGATGACCATATGCGTCGCGCTCAAGTTATCGGGGAAATTGTGTTGGGTAGTAGGGGCATTAGTTTTGAGCCAATGCCTGTACCTTCTGGGCGATCGCCCGAACCCATTGAAAAAGTTATTAGAGATGGCATTAGAGCGATTTTGTGGGTGACTACTGGTTATACTGGTGCAGGACTGGTAGCTCCATTATCTTCTTGAGTAGCATCAGATTCTTGTACCAAAACAAAAGGTTGTACTATCAAAGCATTAAATTTTTTACGATCATTACTATTCCAAATTGACAACTGTTCGGCTGAGGGCTTATAAATAAGTTCTCGGCTAATCCAGTCTTGCACAGAAGATGTATTATCAGAAGCGATCGCTACTCCCACATCTAATAAATCTAAGTTTTTGCCGACAATTACTACAGCATCACGTTTTACATGGGGTACTAACCAATTCCATTCAGCTACATCCAAATTTTCGGCCAATTGTTCTCTAATATCCGGCATTTCTTTTTTAACTAATTTTAACTAAACTCAACATATCAACGTCCTAAATCGTGCATTTTGTTAATTATATCTGCACATTTTTGACTTATTAATTCTAGCTGTTCTTTCTTAGTTGACTCTGGAGGTGGTATTAGCTCCCCAATTCTGACAGTTATTGGCACAGGATTAGCCATCAAACCTTGACGTTTCACTGCATGACTACCACAGATAGAAACTGGTAATAATGGTACTTTTGCCTTTGCCGCAATTAAAGTCGCCCCCAATTTTGGTTCTGTAATTTTACCATCAGAAGTCCTAGTCCCTTGTAAAAAGATACCTACTGCCCACCCCTGTTCTAAACTATTGAGTGCTGAACGAATAGCACTCCGGTCTGCCGCTCCTCTTTTAACTGGATATGCTCCGTATAATGTAATAATCTGCTTGAAAATGGGTACTTCAAATAATTCTTCTTTTGCCATATAAGCAACAGGTCTTTTCATACAAGCAGAAACTATTAGAGGGTCTAAGTCGCTGGCATGATTACTAACGATGACAAGTGGTCCTTGTTGTGGGACATTTTCTGTACCATAAATATTATTCCGAAAATAAAACTTAAGTATAGGAAATACTACTGACCATTTGAATAAGTGATAAAGAATTAAGTTCTTGACTGGTTCACGATTTCTAGCCACAAGATATGACCTTGATTTTAGATTAAGTTAGTTCATCATCATAATATCAAATCAGGTTAAACAGTTATAGGTTGGTAGTCTCTAGGAATCAGGAGTCAGGAGGAGAGATAATAACTTTTACTTAGTAGTTATGACAGTTGGATATTTTTTTATGTCCAATTTACCCGGATTTAATATAGTACCATGCATGAAAAAAGAATGTTACGAATAATAAGCACTATCCCGCATACTTTACTTTATCTGAAAGTCTATTTGATGAATAAAGATAATTGACAATATCAAACATGGTATTAAATCAATAGATTCTGACTCCTGAATTCATAATTGCTGAATTATTACCGAATAATTAATAATTAATAATTAAATAATTCGCGCCTTGAAGCCTCCTCTTTTAAGGGGAAAAAAGCGGTTGAGGGATGGCGAAGAAACCTCTCCATATCCAATCAACCAAGAGAAGAAATAATATTTCCTTATTTTCAATCAATAACGGTTTTAACCAGAGGTAATTATCAATTATCCATTATCCATTATCAATTAATGAAGAAATACCCTAGCTATTTGTAGCAAATATTTATCAAATTGGTATTACTTTATTTATTAAAAAACCGAGAGCTGACCGCTAATAGTTGTTTGCGCAGCATTCCGCAAGAAATGCTTACTGCAGAAGTGGAGAGATGAAGGAAAGTGCATTTATTTTAAAGGTATAAAATCTGCCTGTTGTACAAGTTGTTGACCTTTGGTTGATCAGGCTAACTCTAGAAATTTTTTTACCGCTAAAATTGTTTGATTTGGTACTGCTAAAAATACACTACGACTCAGAGGATAATTATCATTATTAGGAGTAGTTTGATCTACAGGTGAAATTCCGTTTATTGGTATGATTCTAACGGTGGTTTGATTTTTTGCCTGAGCTACTGTGGTATAGCTAATTCCATTATTGTTCAATTCTCGTAAAATTGGAGTTGTTACATCTGTTTGATATGTAATAAAGTTTGAACTATCTGGAGCAAAAGATTCTCCTAATAAGACAACATCTTGAAAGAAATTGTAGCTGCCACTTTTGGGAGAACGGTTGATAACTTTTATCGGCAAATCATCACCACCAACTTCTGACCAATTGATTATTTTTCCTTGATAAATATCTTTGAGTTGGTCTAATGTTAAGCTTCCTTTTTAGGGATTATTAATTCCGACTACTATTGCTAAAGCATCTTGAGCAATAGGAATTAATTTAATGTTTCTTTGAAGGCTCTCTTCTGGTAGTAAAGTACGAGATATTGCTGCTATTTGTACTCTATTTTCTCGTAAATTTTTGATGCCTTGATTAGAGCCATTTGGTCTACCTTCAGGTACTCCAGAAGTTATTGGAATATTAGGATATTTTTGTTCATAAGCATTTTCCATCAGCTTGATTAATTTAACCATCGTCACGCTACCATCCATTGCTAATATATTGGGATTTGGTAGAGAAGCATCCAGATTAGAGATTATTTGATTCGCTGCTTCAGCGATGCTTAATTTTGCTGATGGATTATTAACAATATCATTGTTAGTATCTAATTTATTTTGATTTAATAAAAACCAGTATCCTCCTCCAGATAGTAGAAAAAATAATGGGGTTGCACATTATAGAATGATATTGCCAAAAATTAGTTTAGACTTTGACTAAAAAAAACCATTAATTAATTATTCTAGCAATTATCAAATCCAAAATCTTGTTCATCAAAAATATAAAATCATTCGTCACTGTGCAACGCCAAAATAATAGTATAAAAACAATTACTGGTGGTGTATTATTTTTAGCCATGATTGTTTGACTTGGTTTTATAGAGTAATACCAATTTGAAACAAGAATGTTACGAACAGTAAGAGGAATAAAAATACACATACAGGATATTCCATTTGAGCAAAAAAATGATTTCCGACCTGAAATAGGATATAACCCAAGAATTTATAGTTCTAGAAATCCTTAATCCTTCCTGATAATTTGATTTATTGTTTCGATGTTTTCTACTCCTTATTCTCTATTACCTATTCCCTAACAGTTGAGGATACAGTAGTCGAAGAAAAGGTTAGGAAAAATCAAAAGCTTAAAAATCAGGCAACGTAAGATTTTTCCTTCTTCCTTGCTCTTTATGTTATGTCTCACAATTCAAAATTTAAATAGGATTGTTATATAAAAATCCCAAATTATGTGTCATATCCTATCCGCTGGTATCGTTTGTTTCATTAATGGATAATGGATAATGGATAATTGATAATTACCTCTGGTTAAAACTGTTACGGAATTGAATATCAGGAGATATTATTTCTTCTCTTGGTCGATTGGATATGGCTCCGATACCTCCCCATCCCACCCTTCGGAAAACTGCGCTAAAGACCGCTTTTTTCCCCTTAAAAGGGGGAGGCTTTAAACCAGAATTATTTAATTATTAATAATTAATAATTAATAATTCGGTAATATCATGTGCACCTTCCAGGGGAGCTAAACTATCGGTAGAACAGTTATAATAATAGACTTCGTAAGTTTTGCTTTAGCAATAATACTAAGTATTGTAAGGGCTAGAGCAAAACTACAAACAAATCAAAAATAATCTCAAACTATCTACCTACATTTTTGACTAGAAATAATCAAAACATTGAGCCTATTCTTTAACTTTTGACTTTCAACTTTTAACTTGAGCTTTAATATCCTTTAAGCTATTTACATTTGCTAATTGAAAATCTGGGCAAGTTCGTTTAATTATACCTGTGAGAACTTTTCCCGGCCCAATTTCTATGACTTTTTCTACTTCTTCTTTTCCCATCTCTAAAGATGTTTCGCGCCACCGCACGCCATTTGTCATTTGTTGAGCAAGACGTTTTTTTATAGTAGCTGCATCTGTAGTAGCAATTGGCTCAAAATTGGAAATTATGGGGAATTTTGCATCAGCAAATTTTACTGATTCTAATACTTGTTGAAATTCTATAGATGCCGACTTCATTAAGTGAGAATGAAACGCCCCAGAAACATTTAATTTAACTTCACGTTTAACTTTAATTTTGCTGAGTAAAGTTGCGACTGCTTCTGGTGTACCAGATATGACAACTTGACCTGAATTATTATCATTTGCTAGAACAACATCTGCGGTTTGCTGAAGTTCATCTTCAAGCTGTTTTCGATCGAATCCCATTAAAGCTGCCATCTCTCCACCTGTAGCATTATTCATAAATTCGGCACGTTTTTTAACTAATTTTAGTCCTGTCTCAAAATCGAATACTCCAGCAACATAGAGAGCAACATATTCTCCTAAACTATGACCTGCAACAATATCTGGTTGAAAATAATTAGCAAACATTTCATCTGCTAATAAGCTTTCTACTACATATAAACAGGGTTGAGTATAAAGAGTTTGAGATAATTTTTCTTTTTGGGTTTCACAAATTTCTGTTATAGACCAACCTAAAATTTCGTTAGCTCGCTTAAATTTTGCTTGAGCAGCAGGCAAGTCTAATAAATCTATTCCCATACCAATTTTTTGAGAACCTTGCCCTGGAAAAACCCATGCTGTTTTTGTCATTTTAATATGATAATTTTGACTATGATTTATGTCTAAAAGTTGTCAGTTATTCAGCCTTGAAAGTATATAGTAGTCGAAGGAATAATTAGGACATTTAAAAAGTTTAAAACTCAGACAATGTAAGACTTTTCTTTCTTTCTTCTTCCTTCTTCCTTCTGCTATATATCCCAATTTTGTGAAAGGAAATAGAGAGTATAAAATCATCAATGCGTTTTCGCTTAAATTACATTAGACATCTGGTGGTCATAAAAAATCAAAGTAAGCATTCAGCTATTAGCTGTCAGCTCTCATGAGGGGATTTTAATTCATATAGACTGTTTTAGCCAGCTTTTATAGTTAAGTATAAATTCTGCCTCAATTAGTAAAGCTTTTATCTAAAACTAAAAGCAATAGCTGATAGCTGATAGCTGACGGCTGTTTGCGCAGCAGTCCGCAGGAAATGCTTACAAATCAAATCAATTATCGCACATAAATAATCAATTATTTCCCCCTACTCCCTACTCCCTCTTTTGGTGGAAAGGTCTATTTGAACTTCGACTCAATTACCGAAAAATTGTGCTTGAAAGCCTCCTCTTTTAAGATGATAAAAACGGTCGATATTCGGAGCTTCCCGTAGAGTGAGATGGCAGCATTTAGAGCGGCTCTGTTACTCTTCGGGGTTCCTGGCCATATCCAATCGACCAAGAGAAGAAAAATTTTCATGATTAGTCAATCAATTCCGTTTTAAAGGAGGGGTAATTATTAATTATTAATTATTAATTATTAATTATTGAAATTCCCCATTCAAAAATTGCTGCTCCCCAAGTTAACCCTGCTCCAAAACCAGAAGCAGCAATAATATCTCCCGGTTTAACTTTACCCTCTCTAACAGCTTCATCTAAAGCTATAGGTATAGAAGCCGCAGAAGTATTGCCATAATTTTCGAGATTACTAATAACTTTTTCTGATGGAATTTTGAGTCTACTAGCAACAGAATCAAGAATTCTTTGATTAGCTTGATGTAATAATAACCAGTCAATTTTCTCAGTACTCATATTAGCTTTAAATAATGCTTTTTCTATCACTTCAGGAACTTTTTGAACCGCAAAACGATAGACTTCTTTCCCATTCATAGTGACTGGTTGATAAGTACCTTGACTAACAGTTACTCCCTCAATTATTTGTTTTACTTGAGGTTGATAAGAAAGATTTAAACAATTATTTTGACTACCATCACTGCGAAGTTCAAATCCAAAGAGTCGGTCTTGTTCTGAAGCTTGTAAAATCACAGCACCAGCACCATCTCCAAATAACACACAAGTGCTTCTATCTTCCCAGTCTACCCATCGGGACAAAATATCTGCCCCAATCAGCAAAACATTCTGATACACTCCTGTACGGATAAATTGTGCTCCTGTGACTAGACCAAATAAAAATCCAGAACAAGCAGCAGTCAGGTCAAAGGCCACTGCTTTCTGAGCACCCAATTCTGCTTGAATTTGACTGGCAGTGCCAAATAAATCATCTGCGGTAGATGTGGCCAAAATTATGAGGTCAATATCTGCAGGAGTAATGTTCGTTTGAGCGATCGCTGCTAGAGACGCTTTAGTCGCGAGGGTACATAATGATTCTGTTGTATCTGCCAGTCGTCGATTACGAATTCCTGTACGAGTGCCGATCCATTCGTCAGAAGTCTCTACTATTTGGGATAACTCTTGGTTACTTAGGGAGACTTTTGGCGTAGCTGAACCGCTTCCTGTAATGGCAATACCGATATTTGTCATCTGTCAGTTTTTAAGCTCTTATTGGTTTGAACGTGACTAATTACCGAAAAATTGGGTTTAAAGCCTCGCCCATAAGCGGGCGACTTTCTATGTTATGATGAAATTGGTTTGAACACCCGCCTTGTCTCATAAATACTGTAGAAAAGAAGATTAGGTCGAAACCTCTTCAGTTGAGAGCTAAACTTGGGAAGCTTTCAGGTCAATGAGCAGTTTAAACTTGAAAGCACAAAATTTACATCCACAAGAATTTTTGGTAAGTCGCGGGAGGACATTCCGAGACTCGTGCGGGGACGTGGAGGCCAGCTTAATCCACCCCCATCCCCTCCCGGGAGGGAAGCAAGAGGGGTGGGTGCAGCAACCTATGAGACGTCAACCCACCGAGGAAGCTCACGCTAGGTAGGAATCCCTGTGCCTTTAGGTCGGGGAGAACGTTAATGGTTTCTACTAACCATTCTGAAACACTATTTATCTTTATGTCGGTTGAATACCCCACCGTCAACGGGGGTGCTGAAAATTGTTTGGGGTTATATAGAGACAGAGTGGCGTGTCGAAGACTACCCATAAGCAATTTTTCCTTTTGCCTTCTGCCTTCAGCATAGCTGCCTTCTTCAATCTGAACTTCCTTGTTTCAAATTTTGCTATTTTTTGACTTATTTGAAATTTATGATTGATTCTATCTACTACATTTTTTTGCTCAATAATTTTGCTGACTTCATAATCACAGTTAATCAGTCTAAAATTTCTAAAAAAATTACTGATTGCTGACTATTGATTTATTATTTTCTAGTACATAGTTAGAATTAATTCGTTCAATTACTCGATTTTCTACTGCCTCTCTTGCTGAACGAATAGCATTAGATATAGTGAGAGCCTTAGAAGAACCATGACTAATAATACAAATCCCGCCTACTCCTAATAGTAATCCACCTCCATGTTCTACATGGTCTATTCTTTGTTTCATTCGTTTTAAATTAGGTCGTAATATTGCAGTACCTATTTTCCCACTCAGTCCTGGCGTTAATTCTTCTCTCATCATTTGCAATACAGCATCACCCACTGCCTCAGCAAATTTTAATAACACATTTCCGGCAAACCCATCACAGACTATCACATCAAAACTGCCAGATAAAACATCCCGACCTTCTGCATTACCGATAAACTTAATTTGATTATTTTCTTGCAGTATTTGATGAGTCCTTACTGCTAAATCATTTCCTTTTGATGGTTCTTCCCCAATATTCAGTAGACCCACTTTTGGTTCAGTAGTCCCCAGGACATATTCACTATAAATTGTCCCCATAACTGCAAACTGTTCTAAAAATTTAGGACGGCAGTCTACATTCGCCCCAACATCAAGAATCAGCACTGGTTTTTTAGGAACCATAGTTGGCAAAACTGCCCCAATTGCAGGGCGATCAATTCCTGATAGTCGTCCCAAACGTAGTAACGCGGAGGCCATGGCTGCTCCTGAATGACCTGCAGACACCACAGCATCAGCCTCTTTTTGCTTAACTAAGTTCATCGCCACATTAATTGATGCTTTGGACTTACGTCTAATGGCAGTCAAAGGTTCTTCGTGCATTTCCACAATTTCCTCTGCGGGGACTATTTCTGGCAAAGGTTGATTTGACTTGTGATTAATACAGGCTTTGATTTGTTGAGGGTTCCCAACTAACAATACTTTTACACCATGAGTTTCTTGTGCTTGTATTGCTCCCTCAACAATTTCTGATGGGGCGTAGTCCCCACCCATAGCGTCGATTGCGATTCGTGTAGGTTTTATTACCATTGACCCAAGTTAGAGAAACCTTCAAGATTTTATCAGTTAATTGATATTTATTTACTTTTAATAGCTATCAGCTATTAGCTAGCCTCCTACGGAGGAACTACGTTAACAGCTATCAGCCGAAAAATTTGTGCATATAATTAGGCATCTGTTTGCGGAGCATTCCGTCAGGAAAAGCTTTTTAAATGAGTGACTTTTGAAAAATTACTCTCTCGGACATTAATTCAATTTATAACAGCAAAAAAATATTTTCTATAAACACACAAAAGATACAGCTTTCCGAGTCCATTGACAGAAGTCTTGATTACTGAGAAATTTTGACTTAATAATTATCAATTTATTTGATTAGCTGCCTCTTGCAATTTTTCGACTATTTTTTTATTCTTTTGGCTACGGCTACCATATAACCTAGCACTAAAAACTTTGATTATTTCTAAGATATCTGTACCCAAATCTTCTTCTTCTGTGGATTCAGACAAGTGATTGATAATCACAATTTCTGTGCCAAAAATCTCACAAATTGTAAATATTAGTTCCGAACCAAATCTTACTAAACGGTCTTTATTTGTTAAGACTAAACGCTCTACTTTTTCTGAGCAGATCATTTTGATTAATCTTACTAACCCCCGTTTTCTATAATTGATTCCGGAACCTAAATCTCGGATAATTTCTACTAGCCAACCCTGATTATTACAGTAGGCTTCTAGTACCATAATTTGTCTATCTAAATCAGCTGTTCGCTCAGAATTAGAAATACAAGCATAACCAATAGTTTTACGTTCTCCAGCTCTTAGTCCCAGAAGAGTGGTAACGTCATATCGGCGATGTCCATTTTTAGTTCTTTCTGATTGAATTTTGCCTTCACGTTCCCATCTTCTTAGAGTACTTTCTGCTACTCCAAGTAGTTCTGCGGCTTTCCCTATAGAAATTTTGCTCATTTTCAGAACTTAGCATATTCAATAAACAAGTTTAGCAAATAATTCAGTAAAATTTTGTAAATCTTTAATCCTTCTTTTTTCAGTAATTAAAGTAAAAAATAATACTTTTTCCTCAATCGGAAACTCCAAATTAATCATTGCCAGGTGTTTGATGTCTTACTGTTGCGTATGACAAAACAGTAATGAATAAATTTTCGGTTTTTGATTCAATAATTAGTCAAGCTCCTCAGCAATCAATTTTCTGTTTCATCAGTAGGAGTATTCAAATTAATCATTGCCAGGTGTTTGATGTCTTACTGTTGCGTATGACAAAACAGTAATGAATAAATTTTCTATTTTTGATTCAATAATTAGTCAAGCTCCTCAGCAATCAATTTTCTGTTTCATCAGTAGGAGTATTCAAATTAATCATTGCCAGGTGTTTGATGTCTTACTATTGCGTATGACAAAACAGTAATGAATAAATTTTCGGTTTTTGATTCAATAATTACACCACTTCCAGAGCAATCAACTTTCTGCTGACTCAATCGGAAACTCCAAATTAATCATTGCCAGGTGTTTGATGTCTTACTATTGCGTATGACAAAACAGTAATGAATAAATTTTCTATTTTTAATTCAATAATTAGTCAAGCTCCTCAGCAATCAATTTTCTGTTTCATCAGTAGGAGTATTCAAATTAATCATTGCCAGGTGTTTGATGTCTTACTATTGCGTATGACAAAACAGTAATGAATAAATTTTCGGTTTTTGATTCAATAATTACACCACTTCCAGAGCAATCAACTTTCTGCTGACTCAATCGGAAACTCCAAATTAATCATTGCCAGGTGTTTGAGACCTTACTATTGCGTATGACAAAACAGTAATGAATAAATTTTCTATTTTTAATTCAATAATTAAGTTCGGCTCCTCAGCAATGAATTTTCTGTTTCCTCAGTAGGAGTCTTCAAATTAATCATTGGCAGGTGTTTGATGTCTTACTATTGCGTATGTCAAAACAGTAATGAATAAATTTTCTATTTTTAATTCAATAATTAAGTTCGGCTCCTCAGCAATAAATTTTCTGTTTCCTTAGTAGGAGTCTTCAAATTAATCATTGCCAGGTGTTTGATGTCTTACTATTGCGTATGTCAGAACAGTAATGAATAAATTTTCTATTTTTGATTCAATAATTAGTCAAGCTCCTCAGCAATAAATTTTCTGTTTCATCAGTAGGAGTATTCAAATTAATCATTGCCAGGTGTTTGATGTCTTACTATTGCGTATGTCAGAACAGTAATGAATAAATTTTCTATTTTTGATTCAATAATTAGCCAAGCTCCCGAACAATAAATTTTCTGCCTCCTCAGTAGAGGTCTTCAAATTCATAATTGCCAGGTGTTTGAGACCTTACTATTGCGTATGTCAGAACAGTAATGAATAAATTTTCTATTTTTGATTCAATAATTAGCCAAGCTCCCGAACAATAAATTTTCTGCCTCCTCAGTAGAGGTCTTCAAATTCATAATTGCCAGGTGTTTGAGACCTTACTATTGCGTATGTCAGAACAGTAATGAATAAATTTTCTATTTTTGATTCAATAATTAGCCAAGCTCCAGAGCAATAAATTTTCTGTTTCCTATCCCCTAAAAACATAATCTTTGTATGATGAAGTGCGGAATGTGGGATATATAGGAATGTGCGCTGGCATATTTACAAATTACAAGAACTGTCCAATAGCTAAAAGTCTTATACTATAGGTCTTTTATTCCTCCTGTTGCCTGTTGCCTGTTGCCTGTTGCCTGCGCACAGCGCTATATATGATTGAAGTCCACTATGATAGAAAAACTTGAAAAAAATTGAATTGATTTATGTGGGATTTGTTCAGCTATGGAATTATATCTCTATGGCTAGAAATGGCAGGTATACAAACTATTGGGCAAAATACTCTAACGATAATGAAATGGCAAGCAGGTCTACCTCAATTAATTTCACCTGAAAATTCCGATCAAATATTAACTATAGAAGTAGATGAATATTTGAGAGGTTTGGCAGCCAAGAGATTACTAACTTCCGATGCTCAGGGTATATGGATACAGTCAGAATTCAAACTTTTGCATAGCCACGAAGGTACAGTTCCCATTCCTGGTGCTTCCTTAACAAAAATCGCCACATCCTTAGCCGCCCTAGAAACTTGGGGACCTCAACATCAATTTGAAACCTCCATCAGCACCACAGGACCAATTACAAATGGAATATTGCGAGGAGATTTAGTAATTAATGGCGGTAATAACCCATTTTTTGTCTGGGAAGAAGCGATCGCCCTGGGGAACACCATCCAAAAATTGGGAATTAATCAAGTCACAGGTAATTTGATTGTAGTGGGTGATTTCTGGATGAACTATCGGACTAACCCCATAGTTGCAGGCCAATTATTGCGAGAAGGTATTAATTCAGCCACTTGGTCTAATAATGTGAGAAATATCTACAACCAAATGCCACCAGGAACACCTCTGCCAAAAGTGGCGATCGCTGGTTCTGTAATATCCCAAAAATCTGTATCTACAGAAATTCCAATCATTCGACACAAGTCTTTGCCACTTATCTATATTCTCAAAACTATGAATGTGGAAAGTAACAATAAGTTGGCTGAAATAATAGCTAGTAATTTGGGTGGAGTAAAAGTTGTTCAACAAAAAGCTGCCTGGACTGCGGGAGTGCCTCAAGCAGAAATTCAGTTAATTAATGGTTCTGGGTTGGGAGTGGAAAATAAAATTTCTCCAAGAGCAGTAAGTGCAATGTTAATTGCTATTCAACGGTATCTTCAAACTTCTGAGTGGGTTATTGCTGACTTGTTTCCGGTATCTGGTTATGACCGGGGAACTTTAGTAGACCAGTCTCGGAATATTCCCCAGGGTTCGGCGGTGAAAACTGGTACTCTCAATGATGTGATTGCTTTGGCTGGAGTTATTCCTACCCGCGAACAGGGTTTGGTTTGGTTTACGATGATTAACCGCAGTCCTTACTGGGAAGCAACACGGGTGGAGCAGGATAAATTTTTACAGCAATTGGTAAGTCTTTGGGGAGTTACTGAAGTACCTGCTGTGATTACTCCTCAGATTAATGGTAATAGGTTGGGTTTGGGAGCTAGCGATCGAAATCAGATTTTAGGAGAATAGAATTAAGGCGTTGCTAGACAAGGATTTGGTCACGGATATACGGATGATTCATCTGCATCTTGTGAAGCTCCAAAAAAAACGGCAAGGTATTTGCTCTTGCATCGCCCAAAAAATCGTGATAGAATGTAATTATTGGGTGGAACTCGCCCCTACGCATGACTTTTTATTCAACTAAAAATGGGGGTAAATACAGAAGGGGAAAACTTATCTAAAGTTCATCAAACTTACTCATAGTTATAGCTATCAAACTAAAATGAGTAAGTTTGTTTAGCTGTTTATCCATTGAGTCGTTATCAGTTACAATTAAGGTATGAAGCTAGTTGAACGTCATGTTATTACCAAATCGCATTATTTGTGGTCAGCTTGTGACCACAAGGCTTTTTTGTCAAAAAATCTGTTCAATTTAGCCAATTACCATTATCGCCAATATTTCTTTGAAAACAAAAAGAAATTAAATTTTAATGAACTGTATCACAAGGTATCTAAAAGCGACGATTATCAAGCTTTACCTACCAAAGTAAGTAAGCAAATAATCAGGAGATTAGATTCAGCTTGGAGTAGTTATTTTTCAGCCTTAAGAGAGTGGAAAAAACAGCCAAATAAATTTTTAGGGAAACCAAAAATTCCCAAATACAAACATAAGACAAAAGGCAGAAATATTCTGCCCTATCCAGATGAATCAATTTATAAGAAAGCCTTAAAAAAAGGGATTTGTCACTTATCCATGAGTGAAATAAAAATCCCCACTTCACAGACAGAAATAATAGAAACCAGAATTATCCCCAAAAGTAGCTGTTACATAATAGAAATAGTATATGAAAAAGCGGAGGAAACAACAGAAAATAAACAAATAGCAGGAGTAGATTTAGGGGTAAATAACTTAATAGCTGTAACGACAAATCAAACAGGAACTGCACCTCTATTGATTAAAGGCAGACCATTAAAAGCAATTAACACCTTTTATAATAAACAGCGCTCTTGTTTACAATCTCAATTAAATAGTCAGAATAAAAGTAATTCTCATCGGTTAAAAAAATTAACTTACAAACTAAATTGTCGAGTAGAAAACTATCTCCATACAGCAAGTAAAAGAGTAATAGACTGGTGTATCAACCATCAAATAGGAACCTTAATTATTGGGCATAATCAGAATTGGAAACAAGAAATAAAATTAGGGAAAAAGAACAATCAACAGTTTGTGAATATCCCTCACTATAGGTTAATAGAGATGTTAAGGTATAAAGCCCAACTAAGAGGAATAAAAGTAATAATTACCGAAGAATCCTATACATCTCAATCAAGCTGTTTAGATGGGGATGATTTGCCTAAATATGGAGAACAAAAACCGACATTTAGTGGAAAAAGAGTAACAAGAGGACTGTATAAAACCAGGGAAAATAAATTATTAAATGCAGATGTAAATGGGTCATTTAATATAATTAGAAAAGTAATTCCTGATGTCTTAGACCAAGGAATAAAGGGTTTGCCGTTTAACCCTGTGGTGGTCGATCCACTACGAACAACTGAGTTTTCAGGCTTTTGAGTAAGTTTGAGTAAGTTTAGTTGAGCGGTGAAAGCTTGCCACTAATTGAACTTCATACATCAAATCAGCAACGCCACAATGAAGGGTAATTTTTTTCATCATTTTAGAAGAACGTGCCGATCAAAAGAGAAAATATTCTAGTTATCTGGATTAACTGCCGAAAATAAAGCAGAATAATCCACATCTGATAAACCTAATTCAATAGTTTTCTCCAAAACTTTACGCACTCCTTCTTGAATACTCACATCAAGTCCTGCTGATTCTGCCGCATTAATAAATATGTTAGTATCCTTCAATAAATGTTTGGCTGGAAAATTAGGATTTTCATAATTTCTATCTAACATTCGTTGTAACTTTTTATCAAATGTTGGAGCATATAAAGCACTATCTCGAACAATTTGCATAAACAAATCTACATCTATTCCTTCCCGAACTATCAACCCTAAACTCAGAGCAAAAGCAGTTGTTAAAGAACCAATTAATTGATTCATTGCCAACTTAATTGCAGCACCACTACCTACGGCACCAATATGTAATGGTTCCGGACTAAATATCTTGAATAAACCACACCATTTTTCATATTGTTCTAGTGAAGCTCCCACCATAACAATTAAACTACCAGATTTTACTTGAGGAATACTGCCCAAAACAGGAGCTTCTAAATATTCACCGCCACAAGCAACAACTTCATCTCTAATTTCTTTACTTTCAGTAGGGGAAATAGTTCCCATTTGAATGACTGTTCGACCCGATAATTCCGCTTTTGAACTATCAGATAAAAGTACATCTTTAATAGCCGTATAATTTGTCAACATCAAAATCAAACATTCAGAATTTTGAATAGCTTCTGCCGGAGAATTAGCAATTTTAGCACCTGCATTTTGTAAAGGTTCTAATTTTGATTGAGTACGATTATAAGCAGTTACAATATGATTAGCTTCTAAGAGTTTTTGAGCCATTGGCAGACCCATTAAACCCGTACCTAAAAATCCAATTTTCATTAGTTATTTCCTCTAGATTTTCATATTTAATTACCATATTTTTTGATATTTGTCAAAAAAATCATAGGATTTAACAAACTAATTCAAAGCAATGATTTCTAGAAAAATTGTGCTAAATTTGCTAATAGAATGCTATGATAATCTGAATATTTGTCTAAACTTGAAAGGCTAAAATCTTTAGTTAGTTGACGAGTAATATGATGCCCGGATAATTAGTGATATAAAAGCTTTTCTTCTCCTGTTCCTTTCTCCTTCCTTCTCTTTCTTCCTGACTCCTGACTCCTGACTCCTGACTCCTCAAAAATTATGCCCTATAGTAAATTTACCCTCAGTAAAGTTGTAGAAGATTTTCAACTAACTATCATAGAAGGCGATCGCTTTGTGCCAGACGTTTCTCGAATTAATCCTACTGCTTTACTCAAAGATATCCTGAAAGAAACAGTACCTTGGGCGATCGCTGTCGGTAGTGAAAAAGCTCGTTCTGAAGGTATTATTAATCCAGTATTATTGGAAGTCAAACGTCAGCTCAAAGGAAAAATAAGTGTTTTCTCGGGTGAAGAATTTGCGGTACAACCAGAAGTCGATCTTACTGGGTATGTTGACTTTTTAATTAGTCGTTCTCCAGAACAATTGTATATTAAAGCTCCTGCGGTGGTATTAGTTGAAGCGAAAAAAGAAGACCTTAAACCAGCTCTTGGACAATGTTTAGCAGAAATGGTAGCAGCTCAACGCTTTAATCAACAGAAACAGCAACCAATTTCTACTATCTACGGTACAGTGACAAGTGGTACAGTTTGGCGATTTCTTAAACTAGAAGAACAAACAGTAACAATTGATTTAACAGATTATCCATTGCCACCCGTTGAGCAGATTTTGAGCTTTCTAGTTTGGATGGCAACCTGAAGTCAGAAGTCAGAAGTTAGAAGTCAGAAGTAATTTCTGGTATTAAATTCTAATAATTTAGTTATTGTAGGTCATTGCGACTGGAACGGAGTGGAAGGTTTGTGCAGCATTCCGTAAGTAAAGCAATCTCGAACATCCAAAACTTTTTCCTCATGTCAGCTATAATACCAACCATTAATAAAGGAAATTTGGGATTTCAAACCTCCTACTGAATTAGGAGGTAGACTAATAACCGATAACTGATAACTGATAACTGAAATGACTAATAAAAACTGGTTCTCACGTTTTAGGTATGTCTGTTTATTTTTGGCAACTATTGTAGTTTTGATAAGTTGCCAAAGAGCTTTAGCTAATGGTGGTGATAGTGCCAATAACTTTGCTGCAGTAGAAAATATCTGGCTGTTATTAGCTGGCGCTCTAGTATTTTTTATGAACGCTGGTTTTGCTTTATTGGAAGCGGGTTTATGTCGTAGCAATAATTCTGTGAATGTCTTGGCGAAAAACTTAATTGTTTTTTGTGTGGCAGCGATCGCCTTTTGGATGTTTGGTTTTGGTTTAATGTTTGGCGATGGGTCAGATCATCCTCCTTGTAGGGAAGGTTTTCCTTATGACCAAAAAATAGTCAGTTATCTGGGGGATTTTTCTCCTGCAAGGGAATATAATCGGTTTGAGCAAAAGTCACAATTTATTATACTGCCAAAAGATGATAATCCGCTAGGTTTCCCTGAAGAAGGATTTTCTTGTTTGCAGCGCCAGTTTCCCAAACGTTCTATAGCATCTCTATTTTTCTTTCAATTAGCATTTGCTGGCACTGCAGCTACTATTGTTTCTGGAGCAGTGGCAGAAAGGATTAGGTTTTGGGCATTTTTCTGGTTTAGTTTTATATTGGTAGGATTTCTATATCCTATAGTTGGTCATTGGGTATGGTCAGAATATGGTTGGCTCAAACAAGCATTTAAGTTTAAAGATTTTGCAGGGTCTACTGTTGTTCATACTGTAGGAGGAACTGCTGCTTTAGTGGGTGCTATGTTACTTAAACCCAGATGGAATTGCTTTAGATATGACCCACAAGAAGATTTAGATAGTAATGTACCACGGGAAACATTACCTCGTCAATTTGAGGAACAAAATTACTTTACTTATCCGAGCAACTTGACATCTGCTACTCTAGGGTGTCTCATACTTTGGTTAGGTTGGTTGGGTTTTAATGGTGGTTCCACATCTGAGCTACAAAATGTTGGTCATATCGTTATAACTACTATTATGTCCGCAGCAACAGGTGGTATAGTTGCCATACTTTCTACTCCCATCACTGCCTTATGGTCTCAAATATTTGAAAATAATCCAGAAACTGGAAAACCCGAACTTTCATCACTTATTAACGGTATCTTAGGTGGCTTAGTTGGAGTAACAGCTTCTTCTGCTTATATCGATGTTCCTATTGCTATTCTTATAGGTGCTGTTAGCGGAGGAATTGTTACTGGGGGTAGCATACTTTTAAGGTCTTTAAAAATTGACGATCCGGTAGGAGCTATTCCCGTTCATCTTTTTTGCGGGTGGTGGGGTACTGTAGCGGTATTTTGGAGTCTCAAAGGTACTGAAGTATATAAGGATAATTATAATGTTTTAGGCCAGCTAGGGTCTCAAATATTAGGATGGTTAATTGTTTTTTTTGTTACTTTGCTTCTTAGTTGGATCGTCTGGGTAGTTATTGGGATAATGTTATATAGTTTCGATCTGATAATTGGCAATGGTAGACAGTTATCTAACACAGGAAATTTATTAGAAAATATTCATAAGATAGCTAGACAAGGAATTAGAGTAACGCCAAAAGAAGAAATAAATGGAAGTGATGGTTTTTGGGAAAATCCTATAGACACCTAAATATAGTTTGTATTAGTTTATTATTTAAGAGGAGATCCTGGACAGTTATTTCTTAATTGAGTTAGTTTCTCCCTTACTTTCTCTATTTCATCATCATATAAATTAGAAGCGCCAGATAACCAACCTTGTAATTGTGTTTGAATATCTGGAAAATTTTCATAATCTTCTGATATCTGACAGTATGCTTCTACAGCTTTGTCAAATTCAAAACTCTTGATGCGCTCTTGTGCTTGTTGGTATAAAGATTCATTTCTTGCTTGTTTTTTTTGCTCAGATAATTTCTGTTGTTGCTCAAATAATCTATTTTTATTTCTTTCACTTATAAAGGAATAGGCAAGACAATTTTTTCCCGATTGATTTTGCTCAATTACTGCTCCAATCACCTTTTCTTGATTTTCCACAGACAATTTTTGCTCTGAGAATATCCATTCTGATAATATATTTTCAACTTCTCTAAATTTTTCGTATTCTTCAGTAATTTCACAGAAAGATTCTATGGTTTTATCATATTCTCCAATATTTATTTGATTCCACCCATAATGGTAGAGCAATTCATTATATTTTCTGTCTAATTCATAATTATATGGACATTGTAAATCTAAACTTTCTTCTTTTCTAGACCATTCACTTCTGACTTTTTCGATGACTTGCGATCGCTCTTTTGCATCTCCTAAAGCTACATTTATTTCTTGTAAAAATCTAGAACATTCTGACCTAGAAGCTATAGAATTGCTTGAGTTACGAATCCGAGATAATGAGTATATTCCAGGAATAACTATAATTAAACTCACCACAAACAGAGATAAAAATTTTGCTATTTGATTAGGTCCTTGAGAATTATTGTCTCCCTTTTCTGTAGGCATTTTGTGGTTGTTATTTATTTTAGGTAGATTTTCATCTTTTTCAGGAATTTTCTCCATCTGCAGTCTTTCCTCATCAGATAAGGGATAGTTTTTTACCAGCCAATGTCGGACTAATTCAACTTTGATTTTATAAGCTATTGGATCTTCTTGTTCTTCTAAAAAGCCATATTTAACTAAACGTTTTCCTACAGACTGCCAATTTTTTATATTGGTCTTTAGTCGGTTTTCTCCCACTTCATTTTGGGCTACTGCTACTGCACGAAAAAACAACTTTTCATTGTCTTTCAAAGGTTCTAGAAAGCCTTTTAATACAGCCTCGCCTCCTTCTATTGCTTCATCTAAAATTAAGTCTATATGATCGTGAAATACCTTTTTTATTCCTTTTTCCCTTGAATTATTAAAAATATAAAAGCATAGTAGTTGTGTTAGGGAAGGATGACCTGCTGATAGATGCCAAATAGCATTAATTGCATCTGATTCATATTCTATATTTTTTTCTTTAGCTGGCTTAATAATCAGATTTTGTGTACTTTCCTTATCCAGCAAACCAACTTCTATAGGCTTTCGATCTCCTTTTTTTAATTTTTCTAAGAATTTTTCCAGATAGATTATATCCGTTAACGGTCTACCAAAAACCAGAATACTAAATAGTTTTTCTTCCTGATTAACAACTTGTTCTAACCAATCAAATAAGTATTTTCCAGGAGTAGATATTGTTTCATCCTCTCCTAAAACATCAAACTCATCTAGGAGAAGAACTAGCTTTTTACCTGATAAATATTCATTGATAATTTTTGGCAAAAAAAGTTGAAAAAAGTTGTATTCATTATCGGCTAATTCTCTTACTTCTTTGGGAAGTCCACCAATAGTACCAGCAATATCATCAGCAAGATGATCTAATATTTCAGTTCTTGGCTTATGTTTGTAGCTTTGAAATGAAAAAGTGACAAACTTAAAACCATTTTGCTCCTCAGTGAAAAATTGAGGTAGACAAGTTATCAATGAAGTTTTTCCAATACGTCGCTGGACGTGCAACAAAGTTATCTTGATATTAGTTTTTAAATTATTTTCTATTTGCCTAAAAGTTTCTTCTCTGCCATATAGCTGCTCTATTTTATAAATTGGTTTGCCAAAAATATAAGGATTTAGCGTAAAATCATTATTACTTGTGTTCATTGAAAATAAAAAATTTCTATACAATTTTAGAGACTATCAATCAAGTAAATATGAAATATAAAATTAATGCTACAGATGATTTTTATTAACACAAAACACTTGATTACTATAGTCTTTTTTCAGAATAAAGAAAAGTTTTTCAAGGGCATACAAAGGGCATACATAAGTAGCAAACATTTTAGTATCTTGTATAAAAAGGCCAATTTTATAAAATTTACAACCATCTAAACCACGATTATAACCTTATTAACTTAATATTTCTGGTTGTTTAATTATTATGCGATCGCGTCCATCTTCTAAGGCCACTATGCCAAATTTGTTTGAGAAAAGACTTTTGAGGAAATAATTCATTTATTTTCTCTATTTCTGTTTCTAATGAAAGTCTCTTTAATAACCAAAGTCGAAGTAATTCAATTTTTACTTTATAAATAGGAATTACGTTTTTTCCTAATTCTTGTTCTCCTATTTTTTGCAAAAACCCTAAATCCACTAAATGTTCTGCTGCTTTAGTTAATTCTTTTTTCATTTTTTGTGTAAGCTTTCCATGATGCCTTTCTAAGATCGCTAATGGATTAACTATATTTGATTGAGAAGATTTTGTAGCTATTTTTTGAGCTTCAGCTACTGCGGATAGAATTAGTTTTTCTCTAGCAGATAAAATTCCTAGAGGAGATACAAAAGCAGCCTCACCTTTTTCTAAAGATTCATCTATAATTCCTTCTACATCCTGATGAGTTACATTCCATCGGTCTAGATTTCTAGCCTGTTGAAATAAATTAAAACATAGTAGTTGAGTATAGTAAGGATGTCCGCCTGCCAATTCCAAAATTGCCTCAATTGCTTCAGGTTCATATTCAAGAATTCCCTTAGCAATCTTAGTAATTAAATTTTCAGTATTAGACTTATTTAGTAATCCTAATTCTTGGTGAGGTACTTCTCCACCAAATAAATAACTAATATATTCTAGGCTATCTCCTCGTATTCCTAAAAACAGAATAATAAATAATTTTTCCTCTCTATTAATTAGTGAAGTTAAGAAGTTGATAAATGGGTTAATTTCCGTACAATTATCATCCCACAGAACATCAAATTCATCTAGAAGTAGAACTATATTTTTGCCTTCTAATCTATGGTAAATCTGTTTTAAAAAAATATCAAAAAATTCTTGTGGCTCTACTTTTAAATCCTCCTGACTAGGAATAGCTATCGTGCTTCTCGATATTCCCAACCAATCAACTATATCCCTAGCAAAGTCATACAATATTTCATCCAAAGAATAATGATGTTTCTCTTCTAGAGAAAGTGGAACAAAGATAAACCCATCTATACTAACAGACCGAGAAATATAATTCATATAGGAAGTCATACCAATACGTCTCTGTCCGTGTAGTACAATTACCTTTGCTCTAGAAGTAAGTTTCTCTCTAATAAAATTTACAATTGTTTCACGTCCATATAAGTACTCTGGAGCATAAATTGGGCGACCTATAGTGTAAGGATTTTTAATCCAAGTGATTGATTTTTGCATCTTTAATAACTATATTCGATTAGGTTTGCACTACTATTTTTCGTCTGATTTATTTAAAGGTATAAACCCCGACAATATTCTCATAATAGGTCGTCCAATTTTCAGGAAAAGTGATGCATTTTCTTTTACTTGCTCTAGCTGTTGAGCAGTAATCTTGAGTCCAAAATTGTCAAACAATATTTTACGCTGTTTAGGGTCTGAAATACTTTCAGCAAATTCTTGAACAACTAAATCTTGCATTAAAGAAGAATAAAAATTATATTTATCCTGCTCTGAAATTTCATAGATAACTCCTTGTTGCTGCAAAGCTTTCAGTAGATTTTTATTATTGCCAAATACTTTATCGATATCATCAACAAAATAACGCTCTCCCCTTAACTCACCTTGTGCATTCTTAATAACAATCAAAAGTAAAATTTTTTTCTCATTTTCATTCAAATCTCTCCATATATTCTTAAATATCTGTTCAGTTTGATTTTTAAATCTTGCTTTAAAAGTATTAATATCAATATCTCGCTCAGATTTAGAAAATATATGACCTGCGTGTTGAAGTAATATGGGATATCCGCCAGTCATTTCTAACACTGCTTCTTTCTGAATATTGTCAGGAATTGAAATTAAGAAATGCTCATCCGGGTTAAAAAAATAATTATCAATATCCTTTTGACTAAAAGGTTTTAAGTCTATATATAGATAATGATTATACCAAGGAGAACCACCACGAGGAAGTTCCGGGCCTAACTCATCTAACTTTCGGAATGCAGCAACAACTGTTGAGAAATATTGACCTTCTGTACTATGAACTGCTAGGTTACGCAAACCACTTAAAAATGTCTGCATTTCTCTAGATTTTTCATAGTCATACTCCTGTTGTGTACGAAGTATTCCATGATAGTCATCTAATAGTAATAATAAAAATTTATCTTTTTCCCCAATATGTCTAAGTATCTGCCGTATGTCTCTTATTTCTATTATTTCTTCTTTTAATAGAGTATTAATTTTACCTTGTAAATCTGCATCACCTTCAGCTTCATTTTTTAACTCTTTTAAGACTTCTTGCCAAAAACTATTTGGCGTAAATAAACCCTCGCAGTTGTGATAAACAATCAAAGCTTCTGAATAATCTAATCCTTTCTCTTCCCAAAAATTACGAGATTTTATATAGTTTAGTAAACATGACTTACCCATGCCATAACTACCATAAATAGCTGCATGACCACGATTATTAATTTGGTCAAAAATTGTGTAAAGTTCAGATGTTCTGCCGACAAACTTTTCTGGAGGAACTGGTGTATTAGGGAAGAATTGAGTTGGTGGCATAATTTTAGATAAATTATTTGACTTTTAGCTTGACTATAATTATTAATTATATCAGAAGAGAATAGGGAACACTTAACCGGGAAAAAGCCAAAAAATCAAAGTATCTGAAAAAGGTGTGAAAAAGGTTTAATTTTGATGAGAGTTTTCAAGTTTAGGGCAGCAGACAGGAATCACATAATTTATTAGTATTACCCTTTTTTTTAATTGAATCAGGACTTACGCATGAGGTACGAAAAATTAGGATTTGAGATTACTTCCCTATGGGTCGCACGGTGAGGATATATTTTTTTGAATTTCTCCCACACTTCCCATCTCCCCACACACCCGGTGCTTCCTTTGCCATTACTATGCACCACCACCAGAGAGTGTTTGTAAAATGAATATTAAATATAGTCGAAAAATGCCTGTTTGCATAGCATGACCTAGGAAAAGTCAGTCTAGATCGGAGAATTACGTCAATGCCCTAAAAATGGCTGGAACCCTTTTTCCCTCTTTCTTTTTCAAGATTCCAAAGTAACATCTCCACCGATAACAACATTCTGAATACGCAAACTCGGCCCGCCACAACCTACAGGTAAACCATCTTGCCCACCCTTACCACAACCACCAGACTCATCCCAAAAAAAATCATCGCCGATCGCCTCAATATCACCCAAAGTCTCAAACACATTTCCAGAAAGAGTCACATCCCGCACAGGTTCAGCTAACTTACCATTTCTAATCATCCAAGCTTCCCCAGCACTAAAAGTAAACATTTCCCCATTAGTCATCCCACCCAACCAGTTGCGAGCATAAACTCCCTCCTTAATATCAGCAAATAAATCTGAAGCAGGAGTATTTCCTGGTGCTATCCAAGTATTAGTCATCCTGACTATAGGTGGATAATGATAATCAAGACAACGTGCATTACCCGTAGGTGCTTCTCCTAATTTTCCCGCAGTCTCCCGTGAATGTAAACGTCCTACCAAAACACCATCTTGAATCAACTGGGTAGTAGTTGCTGGAGTACCTTCATCATCATATATATAACTACCCCGATGTACTTCTTCTTCTACATTAGTATTTAGCAAAGGCGACACCTTAGCACCATCAAATATTTGTAAATTTTCTGGACCAAACCTCCGACCAATTGTCATCACTTCCAATAAATCAGGATTTTCGTAGACCATATCTGCTTCCGAGAGATGACCAAAAGCTTCGTGAACAAATAGACCTGTGAGAATTGGGTCAATAACTACAGTGTAAGTATTACCTTGAACAATTGGCAAAGCTAGAGAATTCACAGCTCTTTCCGCAGCACTACGAACATAATTATCTAAATTAGTTAAATCTTCATAAGCTTTGCGGGAACCAGTAGTTTCCCTACCTGTTTGTACGGTTTCCCCATCTCTAGCAGTGGCAGCAAAGCGTATTTCCATATCTACCCAAGATTGTTCTAGCATAGTGCCTTCGGAAGTAGCGAGAATTACTTTTTGGGTACTGTCCCCATAACGCACAGATACAGTGGTAATTCGACGATCAACACTCCGCAATATTTGGCCATAATGTTCGCATAGTTCTTTTTTGTTGGCCAAAGATATATGACGTGGATCTGTCCCTATGAGATGAACCGCATGAGTTGCTTGAATTATGGGGATGGGAGCTAGGATTGTTTCTTCTTCTCCAATCAATTTAGCCACAGCGATCGCCTCTTCTATTCTGTCTTTCAAGGTTGAGAGTTGATTAAAGCTGGCAAAACCCCAACCTCCTCGGTAACAAGCTCGAACTTGACCACCTATGGAAAGACCTTCGCTTAGGGTTTCTATTTTGTTGCCTCGCAACAGAATATCTGTTCCTTGAGATTCTTCTAGGCGAATGGCCAAATAATCTACTTGAGAACTATAATTAGCGAGCAAGTCGGATAATATATTTTTGGCATCAGTCAATAATACAGGCATTAGAGGTTTTGATAAGTTCAAAAAGATTGTACAGGTTGTTAGAAGTCAAAAGTCAAAAATAAAAAATCAAAAGTCATCTATGACTTACTTTCAGCATTTAGTATTGTCCGCACCCTAATTGCGTAGTGCTATATGATATCTATTGCTAAATATAAGGACTAAAAACTTTGACACTAACTATAGTAATTTCAAATAATTATTTCACATCATCAGAAGCGAAATTATTTGTGAAATCTTTCAACTGAATTGGTATTAGTTAAAGTTTTCTATTAATTCAACAATCAAATTATTGACTTTGATCATCATAAGCGGAGATTGCGGTTATTTAGTTCGGTTCTACCAACATCAGTAGTGGATAAATACCGATACCCTAAGTATTAATGGTTTACTTATTTTTTGGACAACTAATCGGGGAATGCTTCAATATAACTAAGGAAGAGGAGCAATTTTCCCATTAATTAAATATTATCCAATTTTTTATTCTTGGGTATATAGCAGAAGGAAGAAGGAAGAAGGAAGAAGGCAAAATCTTACGTTGTCTGAGTTTTAAGCTTTTGATCTGTCAAACACCTTTCCTTCGAGTGGTATAAAACTTAGTACACAAAATTTAAGATATAAGACAAAAAAAAGGTTGACAGTTTTGCATTTTATTTTACTATTTTTTTTAGCAAAGCTAGTTAAAGTTTCTGTGAAAGTTTAAATTTATCAATTAATAGATTAAGGTTATTTATTTTATGAAAAAAATGGACAACTATAACTATATATTACCAACTGTAAGTGACATTTTTGCCCAAGAAATGTCAAGTGATGATTTGCCTACAAAAACAATGGAACTGGCAAAAGAAAATTCTTCTCCTTCTATGAGACAGAGAAATCAAGATTTGTATTTAAAGGCTCAAAAGGAATGGTATAGTGCGATCGCTACTGTTAATCAACTATTGGAAATTTCATCAAAAAAGTCTGGTTCTCAAGATTTGAAAAATCAAGAGATGACAAAAACTATTTATTCATTAAATGAGAGAGATTCAATCGGCAATTCCAAAAAATTTACTCCTAATTCGTTATTCTCTGATGTCAAATCATATCGTGGATTAGTATTATCTAGTCCTACTCCTATCTTAACAAATCCTGCTTTAACTAATGATTTTTATACTTCAGTTTTTACCAGTAAAATACAGGAAAATTCAGACTGGTTATCCATTTTCAGAAGACAAAGTTTGCCTCTATTACCAGCAGCAGATAGTATAAATTCCTTTTATGATTTTATACCAATACTACCTTTATCAACCAAAGACCCAATAACAAATGAGCAGTTTTGTTTGGTTTTAACTGCTGAATTTAGTTTGGTTATGGTCTTAGGAAAAAATATAAATAATACACCTGCTTTTCTATTTTCTTTTGACCCAGAAGTAGTTGAAAGAGCGTGGATTATCTTACGTCAACGAATAGTATTACCTACCCATTTTTATTCTAAAAAATCCGATAAAAATCAAAAAAATATCGATCAATATTCTCAAAATTTAGCAATTTTAGACGGCGTGTTTGATAAATTTCCACTCCGTGAACCAGACTATAAAATAGTTATGAAATTTAGCCATTTATTATTAGATAATTTACCAACAGTAGATAGTAAAAATGAAAAATTAGAAGTCAATACTTATGACAAAAGTCAAAACAATCAGAAAACGACTTTATCACTAAAATCTACTATTGAAAATTTCAAATCTCCTGATGTAGAATTATTGCAAGCGATCGCCCATGAAGTCAAAACTCCTTTAGCAACAATTCAGACTTTAACTCGCCTATTATTAAAGCGTCCTAATCTCAATCAAGAAGTAATAAAAAAGCGTTTACAAATGATTGAGGCTGAATGTACTTCTCAAATAGACCGCTTTAATCTAATTTTTAGAGCAACAGAATTAGAAACTCAGCAACTATTAAAAGAAAAACATTCATACCTACAATTAACAACTATTCCTCTAGCTCAAGTCTTTCAAAATAGTATACCTCGTTGGCAACAAAAAGCAACTCAAAGAAATCACACTTTAAAAGTTATTTTACCTCCTAATATGCCAACAGTTGTTAGTGACCCTATTATGCTCGACCAAGTATTAGGAAATTTGATTGAAAATTTTTCACGAAATTTACCTCCTGGCAGTCTTATGCAGGTGGAAGTAATGTTAGCTGGAAGTCAATTAAAATTGCAGCTTAAATCTGATTCTAATATGGGTGGAAAAAGTCACTCACCTTTTACCAGTTGCACAAAAACACCCTTTAAATCTATCGGTCCTTTATTAATGTTTCAACCAGAAACAGGTAATCTTAGTTTAAATTTAAAGGTGACTAAAAATCTTTTTCAAGCAATGGGAGGAAAATTAGTAGTGCGACAACGACCAACCAAAGGAGAAATTATGACTATTTTCTTGCCAGTTCAATAATTTATAGCTAATCTTTAGTTTTTTGTTAAAAAGTATAAAGATATGAAAGTAGGTTTATAGGGAATAGGGAACAGGAAACAGGGAACAGGGAACAGGGAACAGTTAATATTAACAAGTAGTTTAAACCATCCAAAATACAAAATCAAAAATACAAAATTACCAAATCATACCCAGAATCAGCAACGCCCATTCTTTTTTCAAATTGGTATAATACACTCCTATATTTACCAAAAAATGAGGTCCAAAGCCTCCCCTTTTAAGGGGATGAAAAAAGGCTCTCTTATCAAGAGAAACCTGACATCAGCAGACGAATACCCCCCCAGCAAAATTCCTAATCTGCCGTAGTTCCATACTCTTTTTCGTCAAATTGCCATATCTATCGTGCCAGGCTTTTCGCCAAACCTTACTACCTTAGCTAATTGATTCTGCCTATTTATTTAGAGGTTAATTATGTTCAAAATTATTCCCTTCAAGAGAAATTTCTTCTAGGTCAATATAATTAACTTCCCCTGCTTTAACTTCTTTAGGCACATTAGTTACCTCATATTTAGTACCTTTAGGAACCAATACTTCTCTCTCACTATACATTGCAGAAAAATCACTAATAGACACTCCCGAATGATTGTGCTTTACCCGAATCACTACTTGGTAACAATGACCAGAATAAGTCTCAGCAATTTTTGGATCGGAAGTAAAACTAGTGACCGAATCTAAAGTATAATCTCCATGGGGTTTTAATTGTTTAATAAAAGATTTTATTGATTTTTCACTAAAAGACATACCCCGATAAATATCACCATCATAAGTGGGCATTTTGTGCATGAAATTGTTAAGAATTTTAACATTCCCTTCGTTTTTTCCTTCTTTATCTGCCCGTCTAATTTTACGAAAATCTGCAGTAGTAAATCTTTCAAGTGCGGATAATGATTCTGCTGCTTCAATAGAATTCATTCCACTTAATTTAGCAACCTGAGCAACGAGTTTGTTGTTTTCGCAAAGTACAACATTATTCATAAAGTTCATCTCAACTCGATACTTTTTATTATCTCCTAAAATTACTCAAAAAGTAACCCATTCATTCAGGTAATTTTTGCCTCACCCAGATGGGTGAATTTGAAGCTTAAAATTGATCCTGACCTAATATAGCCAGCATTTTCTCAACAATTCTTAAAGATAAACCAATAAGTATAAATAACTAATAAGCCCTAATAAAATACTATAAATTCTAATTTAATTATTAATAAATAATCTATCAATACTTTCCTGATCAACTTGTAAAAGTACAAACTTTAGCAATAAGTACCTGGACTTAAATCTTAGCAAGACCTTCCTAAAATATGAAGATAAATTACGGTCTTTTCTAGTGTAGGTTATGACCATGTTATATCATGTCCGCTCGGTTAAAAATTTCAAAACTATTGTACAATAGATAAATTAGAACTCCGTGGAAAAACTATAACGTTGGAGTTTTTTTGATGGCTCTATTCTATTGCTAGAGTCTGGCAAAAGCTTGAAGTAACCTTCGGTGCAATAATTCCATTGCCTAAGACGATCGCTAATCAAGCTCAGTTAAAAATTTCAAAACTATTGTGCAATAAATAAATCAGAACTCCGTGGAAAAACTATAACGTTGGAGTTTTTTTGATGGCTCTATTCTATTGCTAGAGTCTAGCAAAAGCTTGAAGTAACCTTCGGTGCAATAATTCCATTGCCTAAGACGATCGCTAATCAAGCTCAGTTAAAAATTTCAAAACTATTGTACAATAGATAAATCAGAACTCCGTGGAAAAACTATAACGTTGGAGTTTTTTTGATGGCTCTATTCTATTGCTAGAGTCAAAAAACAACCTTAATTGACCGTCGGTGTAAGAATTCTGTAGCCCAGGGCGATCGCTAATCAAGCTCGGTTAAAAATTTCAAAACTATTGTACAATAGATAAATTAGAACTCCGTGGAAAAACTATAACGTTGGAGTTTTTTTGATGGCTCTATTCTATTGCTAGAGTCAAACAAAAACCTTAATTGACCTTCGGTGCAATAATTCCATTGCCCAAAACGATCGCTAATCAAGCTCAGTTAAAAATTTCAAAACTATTGTACAATAGATAAATTAGAACTCCGTGGAAAAACTATAACGTTGGAGTTTTTTTGATGGCTCTATTCTATTGCTAGAGTCAAACAAAAACCTTAATTGACCCTCGGTGTAAAAATTCTGTAGGGCTTGCTGATTAAATCTCAAAGCATTGACTGATATTGGTTTTAGCCTTTTTTAGCTTGAAGGGGTGACCATAGCAGAAAAATCACTTTTGCTATAATGAACGACCACCTTCTCTATAACTCCCATTTCTCCTGACTCTTAACTACTACCTACTCCCTACCTCAATAAAAAGACTTTCCATACGCAAACCCTATGTAACCCAGGGCGAGCGCTTTTGTGGGTCCGTTAAAAATCTCAAAACTATTGTACAATAGATAAATAAGAACCCCGTGGAAAAACTATAACGTTGGAGTTTTTTTTGATTTATCTATTCTATTGCTATAATCAGGCAAAAGACTCAAACCACCCTCTGTGTAAGTAAAATTCCATTTCCCAAGGCGAGCGCTTTTGTGGGTCGGTTAAAAATTTCAAAACTATTGTACGATAAACTGACGACTTGCCAAAACAGCACTACCATAAGCTGCATCTACATAAACAGCTTTCGTAATAGGTACTTGTAAATACCGTCCCCGAATCGCTGTAAAAGTAGGATTTTTAGCGCCGCCCCCAGCAGTATAGACATTTGTGAGTGTAGCTGCGCTTAATGCTTGCAACAATTTATAGCCTCGTAATTCAATTTTGGCAATACCTTCAAGCAAACCATGAAGAAACTGCACAGAATTTTCTGGTTTAGGCGCTAATCGTGGCAGTAATTCTGGGTCATTGATCGGAAAGCGATCGCCCTTTTGTAGCAAGGGATAATAATCTAACCCACTTTCAGCATTAGGGTCTATTTGACTACTCAAACTTGACAACTCAGCATCAGTAAAAAAATGTCGTAAAACAGCACCTCCAGTATTAGAAGCACCACCGACCAACCACAAATCTCCCAGACGATGACTATAAATGCCATATTTAGCATCATCAACCCTAGTGCGACTCAACAGTTTTAACACCAGAGTCGAACCCAAAGAAGTTACGGCCTCTCCCGGAGTATTAGCACCACTAGCAATAAAAGCAGCAATGCTATCTGTTGTACCGCCACAGACAAAACATTCGGGAGACAAACCAAGACTATCCACAACTTCTACAGTAATATTTCCCACTATCGAACCTGGTGTGACGACTTCAGGTAAAAGAATATTTCCCCCTATTTCAGAATTAACAAAATCAGTCAACCAGTCTGGATAAGATAAATTGGCAACATCATAACCCAGTTTCAAGACATTGTTATAGTCACTAACTCCTAGTTTTCCATGAAGCAAAAACCCTAACCAGTCAGCTTGATGCAAAAAATAATAGCTTTTATTTGACACAGAAATATTTTCAATTAACCACAACAACTTTGCCAAACTAGAAGTAGCACTAATAACAGGATGATTAGCAGGAGCAATACTTCTTAACTTATCCATCATTGCCACTCCCCTACTATCATTGTAAAGAAGCGCTTCGCTCACAGGTTTACCATCACCATCACACAATAATACTGTTGCCGAAGTACCATCAATAGCGATCGCTCGAATATCCCCTCGCATTTCTTGGGGAATATCAGAAATTAGATTAAACAAAGCCATTTGCCAAACATGAGGAAATTTATTTTCCTGAGAATTTTCCCAAACATACTGTGTGTGTGCTTTAACTTGAAAGTTAGAGTCAATAACCACTGCACGCGCTCCCGAAGTGCCAAAATCAAGCCCTAAGTATAAATTCATTTTCAATAAAAACTTGCTATAATCTAAACTAAAAGATTATATACAAAAACTAAGACGTTATAGTTTTGTAGATCATCAATTCTCTGTATTTATCGGTTGGTCTGAGGTAATAAAACCCAATCTACAAAGTCTCCACTTGTTATAATCTAAAATAGATAACTAATGGGATGGTTCAATAATAACCCATTCTTTGTCTGTCAAACTGCTTGAAGGTTGGCATTTATCCAACTCTTGGTTATAGTAATTGGCGATCGCTACTTAGTCAGGATTATCCCCACACTATTTATCTAATTACTTGCTCTTTGTAGGGTTGAGCTTGCGCTTAACCCAACCTACGGCATCAATGTTTTTTTACCGACTGTTAATGTTGGGACTAACATAAAATGCTGATGAATCATGCCAATACCATAATTTATTGCTACACTCGGCGAGGAAATTTTTATCAGTTTATCTAGAAGATAAATTTGACCATAGTTTGGTTGATATAATCCGGATAATATGTTCATTAATGTGGTTTTTCCTGCACCATTTTCTCCTAGAATAGCGTGGACAGAACCTGCTGCAATAGAAATACTAATATTATCGTTAGCGAAAAAATTTCCGAAGCTTTTAGTAATATTTTCTAAATGTAAATATGTCATTTCAGTTATAAGTTATCAGTTATAAGTTATCAGTTAGCCTCCTGTGGAGCAACTGCGGACTTCAGTACCTCTGCCTGTTTGTGCAGCATTCCGTAGGAAAGTTAGAGGCTTGAAATATTGAACTTTATTTTCTCTTGGTCGATTGGATATGGCACAGGTTTCCTCACTATCCCACCCAACGGGTGCGCTCCGAAGATCGACCGCTTTTTCATCCCCTTGTAGAGCGGTAGCTCGCGGCGCAGCCAAGGGGAGGCTTGAGACCTTATTTTTTGGTCATGGAATATTAGATGATATTTCTTTGATTTTGAATGTAATTAAAACAATTATTAGTGCCAGTTATAAATAATTTTTTTATCCGTAGGAGGGGGTGGGGTAGTAGGGGAGTGGAGGAGAAGTAAACATAAGAATAATTAATACGCTACTAGCTAATAATCATCAAAAATGTCATTCCGCCACTTATGTTATTACTTAATAATTGAAGTTTCACCTAAGTATAGAATTTATAGAATTCTTTTTTCACCCTTGATATAATAATTGATTCAAACTATTTATCAAAAGTAACTATCAAAATAACAAAAGTTATTAAACATTTATACCATGTCAACAAATTGTATTTAGAAATATAAAATTAAATTATATAGCAAAGAAAGAGTTGGTTCGGATATCGACTGATAATGTACCTTAGACAGGGAAATATTTTTCCCACTGTTGTTATCAGAGAGTTGTTCTTGGCTATAGCAAGGTTTTTGATGCTATCAAGACGTTTATCTTTTTCTTTTGGGTTTAATACCTCGCCGTCAACGGGGGTGTTTACAATTGGTTAGGGTTATAAGAAACGGAGTGACAGAACGTTGACTATCCCCATCCACTTTTTCCTCCTTCCTGATTCCTCCTTCCTGATTCCTTCTTTAATGCTATACAGTTTAGCAAAACTTTGAAGAATACTATAACTATCAAAAAATATGAGTAAAAGTCTTGACTCTAACCTTAAATATCTAATACTTTATAATACTCAATTAGTCTATTTAAAGAGGAGTATTGAAAATACTACTATTGTAGGGGATTATACTTACTACAATTATTTTAAGAATTCATAAAATTTTGAATGGAATGTTCTCTATCATTTTGATTTTGTTTGATATAGATTAATTATTTTTATAGCAAGGAATGAGTTGGTGCTTGACTTCTGCTGATGATGCGCTTTAGATAGGAAAATATTTTTCCCAATGTTACTTCTGTTGGTCGGCATTCCCATGGCAAGAAAACCCGCTCTTGCACGCTTTCCTATCGGAATGCTCCGCAAACATTTTGCAGAGCAAAACACCGGGTTCCGACCGCTTAGGTTTGTCGCCGATGTGGGGTCGCACCGCTGTTTACTGCTATAAATAATATTCTATGTTTTTGAATAAAAATTATTAAATATAATGAGAAAAGTTAGGTTATTTATTGCTGCTAGTCTGGATGGATATATTGCCAGAATATCGGGAAAAGTTGATTGGTTATTTACTGACCAAAATTACGGATATGATGATTTTTTTGCTGAGGTGGGGACTGTATTAATGGGTCGGAAAACTTATGAACAAATTCTAGAATTTGGAGAATATCCATATACTGGAAAACAGAGTTTTGTCTTTTCTAAAACTCGCCACGGTGAAAGAGATGAAAATGTAGAATTTATTGGAAAAAATTTAGGAGATTTTGTTCATAATCTCCGTCAATCTAGTGGTAATGATATTTGGCTAGTTGGCGGTGCAAAAATAATTCAATATTTTATCAAGCATGGTTTTCTTGATGAGTTAATTTTGGCAATTCATCCAATTATTTTAGGGGATGGCATTCCTTTGATTGTTAAAGATAAAAATCTGGAGACAAAACTAAAGTTTAAAGAAATTAAAAATTACAATTCGGGATTGTTACAGGTATTTTATGATTTGGTATAGCAGTATGAAATGATTTTTAAAATTTCTCCATAAATATTATTGCTGTATCTAAGTTTGAGGCTATTGCTATTCACGAATGATTTAGGATTGCTATATAAGGTATGTGTTAAAAGTGCCTTTTGATTAACTTGATTCCATAAATAAAAAAAAATCAAACTTCTCGGATATTTTGTTTAAAATTATCAAATATAATTTGCAGTCTAACTAATAAAAATATAGAATAAAAGTAAGAATATGCTATATATTACCAAGAAAGATTTTATCAAATCCGGCTGGCAGGATGTGGTTAATGCTAGTGAAAAAAAAGAATGTTTTGCCTACATTAAAGGCTTTTGTCAAAAAGCACAGGAAGCAGAAGAAGTAGGAAATATTAGGGAACAAACTATATTTAAAATATTAGCAAAAGTCACTCTCGTTGATATTAGGAGAACTCACCGACAATTAAACGAAGAAGACTTTGCTAAAATCAACTTGACAGACGAACATCTAAACTTTCTGGTTGAAATTGCACCTGAAATATCAGACTCCGAACTTCAGGCAAGAGTTGCAAATATTCTTTGGAGCAAACAACGTAACTATTCGATGGCTAAACTTGCAATTAATGCTTACATAAAATCTGCTATAGAATTAGAAGATTTTACTGCCATAAAATTAGGAATTCCTACAAAATGGATCGGTTGCTATGATCGAATAGAAAGAGCATTTCAACTAGCAAAAAAAATCAACTATCAAGTTGAAAAAGTAGTTGAACATATAGAAAAAGTTCTCGAACGCTACCAAGGAGAAGACCCTCTTTGGTTATCAGCAAAACTAATGGAACTTTTGCAAAAAAACAAACTTGGCTGCCCCAAAAAATATGCTGCTCTAGCTAAAAAAGCTGCCCTTCTATCAGAATCATCCTATGATTGGGATAGAGCAAGAAATTATTGGGAAATCAAAGCAAAATGGCATCAAATAGAAAAGGATAGAGAAAACGAACGTGCGGCTTTAATGCTTGCTGCTGACACCTATTTTAAACAGGTAAAAAAAGCCCTAAAAAACAATCAAATTTTTTATTTAGCAGCATCAAAGAATCTTCAGAAAGCTATTGAAGCCTTTAGAAATATTCCTGGCACAAAAGAAGAGACTGTAGTGGCAAAAGCAAGAGCGGAAGAAGCTCATAAACTTTTACTTCAATATCAAGAAAAATCTAAGAAAAAATGGATTACTAACTATTCCGATACTGTTGACTTTACAGAAGCAGTAGAAAAAGCTAGAGCAATTGTTAGAGGTGAAAAATTAGAGGATGCTCTTTTTTCCTTAGCTTTATCAACAAATTTTACAGAAGTCTCTCAACTTAAAAAACAAATAGAGCAGATAGTTTATGATTTTCCTGTGTTTCCTCTGATGAAAAAAGAGAAAATAAATCAGAATGGTAAAGTTGTAGATAGACAAAAAGTGGAAACTACACAATTTGAAGAACTCAAAGCCGCAATGGAGTTTGAAATGTATCATACAAGTGCATCCTACCAAAGTATTCAAGCCCAAGTATTGATAGATCCAGCCAGAGAACAAATAAATTTAGAACATTCTGTAGAAATTAAAGACTTTTTTCCCATTGTTTCAAATAACCCTTTTGTACCACCCAAGAGAAAATATTTGTTTGCAAAAGGATTACTTGCTGGTTTAACTGGAGATTTCTACACATCTACCCACATCCTCATTCCCCAAATTGAAAATGCCATCCGTTATCTACTTTGGAAACAAGGTGCATTACCTTCGAGCTATGAGGATAAAGGAATTCAAAATGAATATAACTTGAACAAAATTCTTTACTTCCCTGAGATGGCTGATATTTTCGACGAAGACACAATTTTTGACCTTAGAGGTTTACTTGTTGAAAATTCAGGCTCTAATTTGAGAAACCGCATGGTTCATGGTTTGCTAGATGATGATGATTTTTTAAGTCCTCTGATGTCTTACCTATGGTGGGTGACATTGAGACTATGTTGTTTACCGAACGTTATATATCAACAGAAAGTTTAAAATAGCAGTCAGCAGTCAGCAGTCAGCGGTCAGCTCTCAAAGCGTATTTGGTATGAGTATTAAGTGGAGTGGGTATCCTACCTATCCGAAAATATAAAGAACGGGCAAGATTCCCATTCTACTTCCACAAAACGATTAAAATCATCCCGCATTTATGCAACGCCTTTTTTTTCAAAATTATTATCCATAAATTATCAATTATCAATGATATCGTTACAAAGAGTTTTATCGCTCTCATTAACTTCGGGGTTATTTTCTAGATAGTCTCGCACCCAGTTGCAACCACGGACTAGCAGTTCATCTAAGTCTTGATTTGCTGTAGATGTAGGTGGCTGCTGCTTCTGCAAGTTCCATAAACGGATAGTACCATCTTCTCCACCAGTTGCGAGTAAGTTGCCATCAGGACTAAAACTAATAGTGTTGATCGCTCCTTCAGGTACTTGGAATTCCTCTAACTGCTGACGGCTGTTCAAATCCCACAAGCGTGCGGTGCCGTCTGCTCCAGCAGTAGCCAATAATGTGCCATCAGGGCTAAAATGAACGCTATTAACTGCACCTTTGGGAACATTAAATACTTGCTCCTGCACACCCTGTAAATTCCACAAGTAGACAGTACCCTTTTTTCTTCCAATAGCTAGTAATCTACCATCAGGGCTAAAACTAATGCTAGTTACTAAACCTTGACTTCCTATAAATGAGCGTAATAGTTTACCTTCCAAATTCCATAATTTAACCATGCCATTTTCTCCTGCACTAGCCAGTAATTTACCATCGGGACTAAAAGCAACGCTAGTGACCGAACCTTGATTTCTTCCGAATGAGTATAACAGTTTGCCTTCCAAATTCCATAAGTTAACCGTGCCATTTTCTCCTGCACTAGCTAAGAGGTTGCCATCGGGACTAAAAGTAATGCTAGTGGCCGAACCTTGATTTCCTCTGAATGAGTATAACAGTTTGCCTTCCCAAGTCCGTAAGTCAACCGTGCCATTTGTTCCTGCACTAGCTAAGAGACTGCCATAGCGAGTAACAGTAAGGCTAGTGATCGAACCTTGATTTCCTATTAATGAGCGTAACAGTTTGCCTTCCAAATTCCATAAGTTAACCGTGCCATTTTCTCCTACACTAACCAGCAATTTACCATCGGGGCTAAAATTGACGCTGGTCACTGAACCTTGATTTCCTTGGAAGCGGTTTTGTTCTTTGATTTCATCAACTACTTTTTGTAAGGTTTCGATCACCTCATTGTTTAACTCAGTATTATTTCTAGGTAATAGCTTGAGTTCTTTCCCTGAGCGTAAACTGGCTATCAACCCCTCTAACTGACTATTTGAGGCAAAAAGAGCCTCTCCACTAGCACTGCGGGCACGAATTTCTGCAATCTGTGACCGTTGAATTTGAAACCAGATTGTTATTGGTACAGTTATAGATACCAAGAGAGTAAGCAAAAAAATTAAAATAGATGGTATAGTAGATTTTTTTCTTTGTTTTTCTAATTTTTGGCGCTTTCTCCACTCAATGCTTAGTTCGATAAATTCTTGCTCCAATAGATTCAGTTTTTCTGGACGTTCCTGCAGCAAATCTTCTGCCTCTGCAAGCAGCACACCTCGTAACAATGCCTCTTTCTCTCGTCCCGTCTCTTGCCATAGACGTACCGCTATTCGTAGTCGCTCTTGCCATATTCTAAATTCTCGGTCAGTTTCCATCCACTGTCTAAGTTGATCCCAGTTGCGAATCAGAGCCTCATGGATAACCTCGACAGTTTCCTGCTGTTGTCCAGCGATAAAAGATCTATTGATCGCTACTAACCGATCATCAGCTAACTTTTTGACTAACTTCCAATCACTTTCCTGGAATTCTTCTTTGGTTGCTTGTCGTCGTGTGTCCTCAGTTCCTTCACCAGGACTCACTAACTGCAAAAAAATGTGATGAACTACTTCTTTTTCCTGTTTGCTAAGTTGATAATACTTTTCATCAGCATAGCGAGTTAACACCCCAGAGATTTCCCCTATCTCTTCATAAGCATTGTGAGTTAATTCGTTCTGGGTAAGGTTTTTCCATAGTTCCATGAGGGTAAATTCTAATAGGGGTAGGGGTAAATTTCCCGGTTTTTGTTGAACATCATTAAAAATTCTCTGCACCAGTCCTTGTTCAAAGCTGACTCCTAAGTTTTGAGCTGGTTTTTCAATAACTTCTCTTAGTTCCTCTAACTTCATTGGACGTAGTAATAAATAGCCTTTTTGCAAGATATCCGCTAAGGGTGGATAGGAAAGAGCATTTCCTAAAAAATCGGTTCGTAGGGTGGCGACTAACACCGTTGATAAAGTAGACTTTTCCTCAGACTGAAAGGGGTTTAAGAGGGTATCAAGAAATTTCTGATGGGTTGGTTCATCGCTACAAAGGGTATAGAGTTCTTCAAACTGGTCAGCGATCACAAGTACCTGATAATTGGGGTAATTTTTTTTTATTTGGGAAAAAACATCTTTAAGCAAAACGGAACCGCTAACAAAGGATTGAGCTAATTGCCTAGCTTGCATTATTTGTTCAGTATCACCTAATTCTGTTCCAAAAAGTGGAATTAGTGCTTGTGCAAAAGCAAGGAAAGGGTCGGAACCAGGACGGAAGTAAGTGAACAGCCAGTTACCTTCTTGTTGCAGTTTAGGCACCAGTCCCGCTAAAACCACCGAAGATTTTCCGCTTCCTGACTCACCCAGCAAAGCTATAAAATTACGGGTATTAGTTGCAGCAAATAGTCTTTTTACAAATACCTCGCGCCCAAAGAAAAACTCAGCTTCATTCGGACCGAAATGATGGAAACCCTGATAAGGACAAGGGAGATTTTCATCAACAGATGTATCCGCAGACTCAACAGGTTCTAACTTGAAATCTTCACGCAAATCGAAGTAGTTGACAATTCTTGGGATGTGCGATTCCCATAATTCCCGTATTTCTTGCTTTAGAGGATGTCGCTTTAATAACCAACGGCGGACTAATTCGATTTTCACTGTGTATGCGGAAGCTTTTTTGGGAGGTTCTGAAACTTTCAGCAAATTCAAGAAACCCCATTCCTTTAATCTTTCTCCTGCCTGAATCAACGATTTTGTCTGGATAACTCCATACTTTCTCAGCACCGTCAATGGGTCTTCCACAACAAACTCTGCTTTTCCAGTAGCTATTTGTTGAGCTTCTGCTACCGCTGAGAATACAACTCGTTCCGGGATAGGAAGTCCATCATAAAACCATGCTAATCCAGCTTCAGCATTCTCGATCGCTTTATCGACAATACTTTCTACATTTCCACGAGTCACAATCGATCGCCCTTCTTCTCTGGCTTTGAAAAAGAGTGCAAAACATATTACTTGGGTAAAATAAGGATGCCCTGCTGATAGCTCCAGAATCGCCTGAATAGCATCAGGTTGATATTCTAAAACACCCTTAGCTGGTTCAATAATCAATCTCTTGGCATTTTTCTCTCGCAACAAACCAATTCTCAGATTAGGTGCTTGATGGAACAAACCCAGTAAATTCGGCATATCATCAAGCCGTCGTCCTACAACTGGAATGATAAAAAGCTGTTCTTGCTCATCAACAAGAGATTTTAAATAGGGAAACAAGTGAGTGCTGGCTGTATCTTGAGAGTGTTCGCCTAAAACATCAAATTCATCTAATAAAAGAACTAAATTTTTGCCATCTATTACTTCAAAAACTTGCCTTAAGAAAACTTCAGAAAAAAGCTCTTGTTCTTTCTGTAAATCCTTTTTAGATAGAATCCTAATCCCATCAACTTGCAGCTCAAATTCATCCTCCAAATATTCCAGAATTTCTGAGGCAATTTCATACAGAACATCACTAACTGATTTCCTGCTTTTGCCTTCCAGAGACAGGAAAACAAAGAAAAACTGTTCTAGCTGGACAAAGTTATGAACTTGCAACAATACCGAGGACTTACCAATACGCCGCTGACCATGGAGCAAAATCACTTTGGCATTCTGCTTCAAATTATCCTCAATAAACCGAAAGAGGTCTTCTCGTCCGAAAAAAGATTCCGGTTTGTGAATCGGAACACCTATAATATAAGGATTATCTTGTTCAGTAATTGAAGCAGTCATAACATCACTTCCTTCCTACTATCATTTGATTCTCAGGTGGGATTGCCTAAAAACCTGCTTATTATATTAACAAATGACTCGACTGCCTTTCGATACTTCCATACCTGTTTGAAGACTTGAGTTACCCCCTCTACCTGCTCGCGACTCATTAACCTGAGAAATACTTTCTCTCGCTTCTTGAGTTCTGTTTCATCACTGTTTTCAATTTCCCTGAGTACCCACCATTCCATCATAGAAGAAGTAAATTCATAAACAGTTTTCCAGTCCTCTTGCGTTTTCTTAATTATCCCCCGTTCCTCTAAATCTATTAACTCCCTTTCTTTCTGACTAAAAATATTGTCAATACCTCTCAAAGCAAAACTTTTTTTACCCAGATTACCCTCTAAACGAGACAACGCTATTAGAATTAACAGGATTTGCTCCTCATCTGTGGATAATTGCCAAATGTTATCGAAGATTTGTTCTGTTCGACCTTGAAAGTCTTTAATAAAAGTCTCAAGATCGGGTATTTCTCCATCCTGAAGCCTTTCATATAGCAGATATCCTGCATTTTGAAGTAGTTGTGGATGCCCATCAGTAATTTTCAAAATACCTTCTTGCAAACTCTGTTTAATTCTAATGAAACGAGGAGAAGTAGAGGTGAAAAATTCCTCCAAAACTTCAGCCTTTGAGAAAGGTTTTATTGGTTGGAAGATATAGTGATTGTACCAAGGTGAGCCGCTTAGAGGAAGTGTTGGTCCGAGTTCGTTCAATCGCCTGAAAGTAGTTACAATAGTCCGCAGATGTCGCCCTAGTTTTGGATCTACTGCCAGATTACGAAACTCGCTGAGGAATGTCAGCATCTCAATTTCTGTATATTCGGTATTCGTTTTGAGAGCAGAATCATAATCATCAATTAGTAGCAGCAGGAATTTATCTTTATCCTGCTTGCCAATTTTCCTAAGTATCTGACGGATATCCGTTTTCTCAATAGTATCTCCTTCCAAGACCTCATCAATAACAGCTTTTAATTCATCGTTATCCTCAACTTCTTCTTTCAACAAAATTAAGACTTCCTGCCAAAAAGCATAGGGTGTGAAAGGATTGATATTAGTACAGTTGAGATAAACAATCAAGGACTTTGAGTAGTCTTGTCCTTGCTCTTGCCAAATTTCAGAGTAAGTTAGAAGATAGAGAAGTGATGACTTCCCCATACCAGGGCTACCATAAAAAGCACCGTGTAAATTCTTAGTAATTAGATCGAAAGCAAATCGAAGTTCAGATTTTCGCCCGATGAAATATTCTGGAGGTACAGGGCCAGCAGGAAAGAAAGGATTGTTTGGCATGATATCTACAGTTCTTGGTCTTTTAGGACATACTAAATTATATCAAGAAGGAAGAAGAAAGAAGGAAAGACAGAAGGAAAGTATTTGAGAATTAATCAGTAAACCCTAATTATTAATTATTAATTATTAATTATTAATTATTAATTAATTCTTAAACCTCTCTTTCGCTGACTCAAACGCCTCCTGCATCACACCTTGAATTTTTTCTGGGTCTGGCTTTTTCCCTCCCATCAAATCTCCGAAATAAACACAAGCACTTTCACCTAATGCCCAAGTATATGCAGCAGCCCAAGAAGCTGCGATCGCGCTCCCGAACCCAGGCACAAATTTAATCAACTCCCTCCCCACTGCTTGAGCAACAAAACCTCCTCCAATAACACTAACAACTCCTCCTGCTTGAGATGGGGATATTGTTTGCCCATACAAATTTCCTAATAAACCTACCATGGACACTTGCAAAGCTGTTAATACTGGCATTGTGGCAAAAGGTAGAGGTACTGCTGCTGTGGTAGCTACCATAATAGTAAATGATAAAATATAACGTCGCCCCACATCTCGATAAATATTGCCCAGTTGTTTGCTTGCTTGTTCGTCTAATAATTGATAAATTGTTCGTGCTTCTGCTTCTGGAAGTAATTCTGCTAAACTATCTCGAAAGGCTTCTAAACCATAAAATACAGGATTGTAGTCATCCTCTTCTAGGGTAAAATCTATCAGTACAGAGCGATCGCTCAACTTCCCAAAGTCTTCCTGAATAGCAACAAAAGCACGGTTTATTTCTTCATATTCTGGAGGATATTCGGGATGGTCGTCAGTAGGGTTAGGATAAACTTCATGGAGACAAGTTACTGCTAAAAGACAGGGAATATTTGGATATTTTTGTCGCAACTGTTCTGCTATCTGTCGTAATGTATCGGTAGCAAAATCATTGATTTTTACGGTCAAAATCAAAATTCTAGCGCGGTTACTTTCTTGCTGTAACTCTCCCAGGAGTTCGTCAATAATAACTGGTGTTTCCTGTTTGACATCTCCCAACCCCACAGTATCAGTGAAAATCAATAAGGGCAAATCGTCCGAGGGATAAGCATAACGTTCGGTATGTTGGGTATGAGGGCGAAATCCTTGACCGACTATTTCTGGGGAAACTCCTGTTAAAGCTCGTACAATGGAACTTTTACCTGCTTGGGGTTTACCTATTAATAGTGCTTCGGTGGTGGGAAGTTCTGCGCGCACTTTTGTTAATATTTCTGCTACTTTGGCTTCATCAACGCTAAACCATTCTACTAATGTTTGTGCTGCTCGGTCTACGGGTAATAGTTTCATTACACGGTTGCTGGTATCATTCCAAGCTTCAGCAATACGATTTTTCCAAGAGTCTTTTTTTGTATCTTCAGTCGGTTGATGAAACTGTTCCGAATCAGTTGTTACTTGGTTGGTGTCATTTTCCTCAGTCATTATGAATATAGTGGGTAAATCTATAGGATTAAGTGGACTTATTTGAAAGTGATTTGAAATAGATTTTATTCTGATTTTAAGTTTCCTGGCGGGAAGTCCCGCGCTCTCCCGCAGGGGAGCGTCGTATGGGAAAGCCAGGGCCAGGATTCGGATACCTTCATAAGCTAAACGTTCACAAGCCCTTGACAAGCTAGCTACATTTTGTTATTCTCCAGTTCAACACAGGGGGAGGACATCACCTCTGTCTAAACAGCGGTCAGGGTTTCCCAGACTGAAGAATCCCGCGTTGTCCCGTAAGGGCAACGTCGGGAGTATGTCAAGTTTATCATGTGGTCTATAGCAGTCGAAGGAAAGAGCGTGGACATATCAAAAGCTTCAAACTGAAACAACGCCAGATTTTTCCTTCTTCCTTGTTCCTTCTACTATAAATGCTCAGGACTTACGCAGAGACTGTGTATATAGCGAGGACGTCATTCGGAGCTTTGCGGAACGCAAATACCATTTGCCCCTACAGATAGTGGTTTAAAGGTCAATTTGCGTAAGTCCTGATGCTCTATAGCAGTCGAAGGAAAGAGCGTGGACATATCAAAAGCTTCAAACTGAAACAACGCCAGATTTTTCCTTGTTCCTTCTTCCTTGTTCCTTGTTCCTTCTTCCTTGTTCCTTGTTCCTTGTTCCTTGTTCCTTGTTCCTTGTTCCTTGTTCCTTGTTCCTTGTTCCTTGTTCCTTGTTCCTTGTTCCTTGTTCCTTGTTCCTTGTTCCTTCTGCTATAAATGCTGAATAGCTTATAAATCAGAGTTAGTATCAGGATCTACTTCTTCTTCAGGTACAGCAACAGTTACTGATTCTAGTTGCTCCTTTGTTTCAGTAATCCCCAACATATCGTCAACAATATCCTTAATAATACTAGCAACAGGAACGGCTAATAAAATTCCGACAAAACCTCCTAACTTGCTTCCGAGAAACACAGCAAATAATAGCCAGATGGGATTTACCCCGACCAGATCCTCCATCACCTTTGGCACAACAATACTATCTACTATCTGCCCTAAAATCAGAGCAATGAAAAATACCTGAAGACCAATTCCCACATCCTGAAGCATGAGAAATACACTGACAGAAACCTGCGCGACCGCTCCCATAAAAGGAAGCAGACTAGCCATACCAATTAAAAACCCAAACATTAATCCTAGAGGGACGCCAATGAGGATAAATATTACGGCCAAGACAAAGCTAAAACCCACAGAAATCATTACCTGACCACCAATAAATCGCCTTAGTTTCACCGGTACGTTACTTCTAAGATGATTTTGCCACCAGGGAGAAAACCAATTCATTGCTCCATTCCAAGCAGTTTCACCACCAATGAGTAGAAAAATAGTCAACACCAGGATAAAAAATAGGGTAAGTCCGCTATTTAGACCTCCCAAAAATAGCCCTAATACTCCACTAAACAAAGATTGCAAAATGCCTGTTAGTCGTTGAGTTAATTCTTGCTCAAACTGAGTCAAATCTATCCCCAGTTGGTCAGATATAGGTAAATCGGAAATAATATTTACTAATCCTGAAGCTGATGCTAGAGATTTCGGTAGAAAATCAATGAAATCTACAATTTGTTTAATTAGTGCTGGTATGATTAACAAGCTTAAGCAAATAATGAGTAACAGACCTACCAATAAAACGATTGTCAAGCTCCAAATTCTGGGCAACCTTCGTCTCTGCAAAAACTGCATGGGATAATCTAGCAAAATTGCCAGAATTACTGATAGGAAGAAAATGCTAACCATCGGTTGTAGATAGTTAACAAAAAGTACAAACAGCCAACCATTGAGAAAAAATAGTGGAAACATCAGACCGTTGCGTAACCACTTTGGCAGCTTTACGGGAGATTGATTCATCAGATTGCATCCTCATATTATTGGTATAGCAGAAGGAAGAAGGAAGAAGGAGGAAGGAAGAAGGAAAAATATTGCTTTGTCTGAGCTTTAAGCTTTTGATCTGCTCTAACCTTTCCTTCGACTGTTATAGTAAGTGAGAGTAGAGACGTTGCATACAACGTCCCTAGAAATTTTCAATTTTCTCTTCCGATATTCTTACCTTTTCCTTCGTTTAAAGATTTTACCATCAACATAGACTCAGACTGAAAACCTAACTTGTGGTAAAGATTAAGAGCGGGTTGATTTGAGACAAATACCTGCAAACCAATTTGCCGATCGCCCCTAGCTTTTGCCCAATTTTCTGCATGGGTAACTAAAGCTGAACCGATACCAAGTCGTCGATGGGGTGGGGACACATACAACAGAAATATGTGAGTTACCCGATCGCCTTCTACTTGGTCTATGGCATTCCCCAACCACAGACAACCTATTGGTGAAGTTACAGGTTTATCTATGACCTCAACCCACCAAATAGGAGTTTGAGTTGATAAGTAGCGATCGACGGTTTTGGCTAGATGGCTAAAATTTTGCTCTGGGAAAAGTTCTTGATAAGTGCGATGCATAAATTTAACCAGCATTGCTCTGTCTAGACCGGAACCCTTACGAAGTTGGTAATTTGGAATTAACTTGCTAACCACTGAATATTACCAGAAATGAACATTGGGTGTGGATAGCATTGCCTCTTCTTGAGGAGAACTTAATTCTTCTGTGGGAGCGGGTGCTGCTAGATCCCCTGGTAAAAAGATACGAGCGCTGACTGCTACCATAGCGATTAAAAATATGACTACGACTATGAATGGAGCAATATATTGACGAAAAATTTGCATGGTTTTTGTTAAGTATTAAATAAGGTACAAGTTAGAAAACGAGTGATGACCTTTTTTTCATAGATAGAGAGGGGAGTTATTTCAGTTATCAGTTATCAGTTATCAGTTATCAGTACTTCTGCAATCAGGAAGCTACGAAAATACTGAATCTTCTTTTCTATTGGTCTTATTGATATGGCGCAGATTTCCTCGCCATCCCACCCTACGGGAAGCTCCGAAGATCGACCGCTCTTTATCCTCTTATTAAAGGTGACTTCAGACCCAAATTTTTTGGTGGAAGGAAGAAAGAGAATATATTTAAGTTTCTGCTGCTGACTAATGCCATATCCGGATAATAGCGCGATAGAACTCCGTTCCGTGCTCCACGTTTTCGGTGCGGAATACTGCGCTTGACCTGTCGCGGAGCAACAAAAACTTTCTCCTTCTCCTCCTGTTGTTTCTTTCCTCCTGACTCCTGACTGCTGACTTCCCTTCCCCTCCACCGGAGGGGTTAGGGGTGGGTTGACTCCTGAGGACTCCCTAGACAAAATCGTCATCATCTAATCCTGGTCTTGGCATTGGCAAAATTTTCGATTTATTGAGCTGTCGCAACCAAACCCAACCGAGAACTCCAATAATTAGGAATATCCAGCCAATGTTTGGCTTCAGCAACAGAAAGCCACCAGTTGCCAAAAGTGCCCCAAATAATAATAGTATAGATGCTAGTACTTTTTGTAAATCTTTTCCTAAATCCTGTGCTGGAGATAAACCTGTTTTCATCCTTTGCAGTTTCCAACCAGGGCCACCGGGAAGTGTTCGTCGATAAAATTCTTCTAAAGTTGCATCAGACTCTTGTGGGGTTAGAAACATTGCTGCTACCCAGAGTGATGTTACGGTGGCAGTTATAAACATAATTCGCAAACCAAAGTCTTCAATTTTCAAAGCAGGAACTAAACTTGTTGTCATCCCTACGAAAAAACTAGCGACAATAGCAGTTAATTCTGCTGCTGCATTCACCCGACACCAAAACCAACGTAAAATTAACACTAATCCTGAACCTGTACCGATGGCTATTACTAATCTAAATACTGTAGCTACATCTGTTGCTAAAAATGCGGCAATTGCTCCTAAAACTGTTACTAATAAAGAGGAAAGTCGCCCTACCAAAACTAATTGTGGTTGAGTAGCATCGGGTTTAATAAATCTTCTATATAGATCGTTAGTAATAAAAGAAGCTCCCCAGTTAATTGAGGTAGAAACTGTACTCATAAATGCGGCGACTAAAGAGGCAACAACTATACCTAAAATTCCTGGGGAAAGAAAGTCAATCATTAATTTGGGATAACCCAATTCTCGGTCTTCTAAATTAGGGTAAATTACAATGGATGCTAGAGCTACTAAAATCCAAGGCCAAGTTCTAATAACATAGTGCATGATATTAAATAACCAGGCTGCTTTTTCTGCTTCTGTTTCATTTTTAGCTGCGGCAAATCTTTGTACAAATTCTCCACCTCCATCACTTCGTCGCCAAGACCACCATTGAAGGGCAATATAGGCAAAAAATGTACTGGCTGTTATGCCTGCTGTTTTACTAAAACTAATCAAAGCATCGCCTTTTTTACCAATAGTTAAAGGTGAAAGGGATAAAATATCTTTGTCTGGCATTACTTCAGGAACTTTTGTAATTAATTCTTGGATGCCACCCACACTATTAACAGCAAAAAAAGCGACAATAATTGCTCCAAATAGTGCTAAGAAAAATTGGAAAAAGTCTGTGGCAACTACTCCCCATAAACCGGATAAACCAGCATAAATTAATACAAAAATACTTACACCAATAACGCTTAGTAATTTGAGATTATTTTCACTAGCATCAATGCCTAAATTTTGCCAAATTTCTAATGCTTCGACAACTTTAACCATCGCCAACATAGCATAACCAATGGCAATACAATTCATGGGAATAGCAAATATAAAAGCTTTAACTCCTCGGAGAATAGCAGCCATATTTCCACCGTAACGAAGTTCAGTTAATTCTGCATCAGTAATAACTTCGGAACGTCGCCACATTCTGGCAAAAATATAAATCATTATTACATGGGAAATACCAAAAATCCACCATTCCCAATTACCAGCAATTCCTCGGTTAGCTACAACTCCAGTAATATAGAGAGGAGTATCTATAGAGAAAGTTGTAGCTGCCATACTTGTGCCAGCTAACCACCAAGGAAGCGATCGCCCAGAAACAAAGAAGTCTGCTAAACTTTTTGAACCTTTGCGAGAAAGATATAGTCCCATCCACATTGTTAAGATGAGATATATTAAAACAATTAGCCAATCAATTAGTTCCATAAATTTGTGTTTAATTAGGAATCTGTGTGTTTGTGACTGTTTTTTGAGCACATAGTTTCAAGTTTAAGAATATCATAGATTTTTGTAGATAAATTTACTGTTGATATTATTTATTTATATCTAATTTTGTTTGATCCAAAGTCAGCAAAATATTAGGGTTTTTCTCTGTCAAGCTTCTTAGTAAGTAATTCATTAATTGATAATGGATAATGGATAATTTATAATTACCTCGGGTTTTAACCGTTACGGAATTGAATATAAGGAATATTTTCTTTTCTTGGTCGATGGTCGGACAGCGAGGAAACCTCGCCATCCCACCCTACGGGAAGCTGCACGACCGCTTTTTTTCCCCTTAAAAGGGGAGGCTTTAAACCAGAATTATTTAATTATTAATTATTCATTATTAATTATTCATTATTCGGTAAATTCAGTGAAACCCTATAAAAAAATAATATTAGTAATAAATAATGATTCTATCAACCATAATAAAAAACTTTAAAGCGACAAAAATAAATAGAATAATAATGATAAAAAATATTCTTTTTGCCGAAAAAATGTGGTCTAAATCCTCCCCTTTTAAGGGGATAAAAAAGAGCATCTTCCTTATGTAAAGCCTCCTTATTGCAGAGGTACTGATAACTGATAACTGGTAAGCATTCAGCTATAGCAATCAGGAATCAGTTGTGAGAATTTAAGTGTTCCTTAAAAGTACAGAATATAGCAATTATTACATTCATCTGATACGTTTTTCTCTGTTGCCTGTTGCCTGTTGCCTGTTGCCTAAAAGTTTCCAATATCTCACAACTCAAATCATATTGCTATATTAGCTGTCAGTTATCAGCAACAAGACTCTCCCATATAGGATAGTGTTTAAATTAATATAGACTTTAAGGGCAAGGGAGCCAACTTTTGTAGAGAATTAATAAAGCTTTTATCGTCAACTAAAAGCAATAGCTTTTTGCGTAGCATCCCGCAGGGAAGTGCTGATAGCTGACGGCTGAATGCTTACGATAACTGATGACTGATAACTGAAATTACCTACTTATTCACTACAATTAAATCAAATAAAATATTGTGGAAATTTATCAAATATAAATGGTTATAATCCACTATTTATGCAGAGTCATTTCATTCTAGATTTTGGCAATTAATTTAGGTGTATCTCAATTTTGAATAAAGCCAAAATTTATCTCTTTTAGGCAAAAGCTCATCTGGTAATAGGAAATAGGGAATAGGGAATAGGGAATATATAGGCAAAAAGTATTTTTGCAAATATGAGATGCACCCATGAATTTATTGATTTTCAGACAGCAAAAGATAAATTTCCTAAAGCTTGAAATAACATGGTTTCATCAATATATAAAATGGCACAGTTTAGAATCAAACAGCCCTGCTATTTATGGGGGCTATTTGAATTTAGTAAAAGCATTAGAAGATGTTCTAATTAATTTGAGTTCAAAATATATAATTAATTTTGTGTAGGTACTTATTAATATACTACTCAGCAGGAAAACAGTTTTAAAAGTATGAAATGATTTTATACCAGTTTTATGCCGGGCTGTAAAGAATTATGAAATTTATTAACTTGTCTGTCTCAATTTACAGTCAACTCTGATTAAAATATTATTCTATGCAACTTGATATTAATTTGGTATTAAACCTTTGTTTATAGATATTGATAGTGAAAAATATTCTAAAAATCTTAACTCACTTATGGTATCATTGTAAGAGAGTATCTACGCAAGTAATAATTTACAAAATAATGAGCTTACTATGTAGATAATATTATTACTTTCTTAAAATTAGTTAAATGAAAAGAATAATAATTGTAGACAATGAGCCAGACCTGGAGTATTTATTCAGTAAAAAATTTAGAAAAGAAATTAAATCAGGTTCTCTCAAATTTATTTTTTTTATCTCAGCAATTGAGGTACTATCATACCTAGATTCTCAAGAAAATGATTCCATAGATTTAATTATATCTGATATTAATTTACCTACAATAAATGGCTTAGAAATGCTCAAAAAAATTAAAGAAAAATACAAGAAAATAAAAGTTTTTATGTTAACTGCCCACGGCTATGATGAACACTACAAAATTGCCAAAGAATATGGTACAGATGACTATCTAGTCAAACCAATTAATTTTGAAGAAATTAAACAAAAAATACTCGAATTATAGTACAAAAAATAAATCCTAAAAATCATGTTATCAAAAATACTTGTAGTTGATGACGAACCAGATCTACAATCATTAATTTGCCAAAAATTCCGGAAGCAAATTATGCAAAAAAAAATCAAGTTCGTGTTTGTTCATAATGGTATAGAAGCTTTAGAAGCCCTTGAAAATGAAACTGATATCGATCTAATGCTTACTGATATTAATATGCCTAAAATGGATGGAATAACTTTATTGACAAAGCTCTCAGAAAAACCAAATAAAACAATTAAAACAGTCATTATTTCTGCTTATGGAGATTTTAAAACTATCAGAAAAGCTATGAATTTAGGGGCTTTTGATTTTTTAACTAAACCCTTAGATTTACATGATTTAGAAATTACTCTAAGTAAAACACTCAAAGCTGTGCAACAGGAAAAAGAAGCACGAGAGCAGAAAAAGTTAGCAGAAAAAGCTCATGCAGAACTATTAAAACAACAAACATTGCGCAAAAGTGAAAAAAGATTTAGAGCATTAATTGAAAATTCTTTAGATCTAATAATGATTTTAAATCCTAATGGAAAAGTTATTTATTCTAGCCCATCAGCCCAAAGATTTTTAGATGATTTTAATCACAATAATTTGAATATATCAATTTTCAACATTATTCATGCTAACGACCGTCAATTAATCAAACATATATTGCAAAAAATAGTTAATAATCCATTAGAAAAACAGTATATTAATGAACTTAAAATCATAAATAAACGGCAAGAATTACAAATATTTGAAGCAGTATTTACCAACTTGATTTTGGATGATGATATAACAGGAATAGTAGTTAATTGTCATAATATTACAGAAATAAAAATAGCAGAAGAAAAATTACTCCATGATGCTTTTCATGATTCCTTAACTAAATTACCTAATAGGGCATTGTTTATGGATAGATTATCTCATGCTTTTTCTAGATACAAGAGGTCTCATCAATATAAATTTGCAGTTATTTTTATAGATTTAGATAGGTTTAAAAAGGTTAATGATAGCTTAGGGCATTTAGCTGGAGACCAGCTAATTATTGAAGTTGCAAATAGACTCACAGAAGATATGCGTTATGATGATACTGTAGCTAGAATGGGAGGAGATGAATTTGCGATATTATTAGAATATATTCAATCTGAAGAGAATGCTAAATATATAGCCAAAAGAATTCAAAAATTGCTACAATTATCATTTAAAATAAATAATCAAGAAGTTTATACCAGCGCAAGTATTGGTATTGCTTTCCCCAACCAAGATTATCAAAATCCTACAGATATTCTCAGAGATGCAGATACAGCTATGTATCGTGCTAAAACTCTAGGAAAAGCTCGTTACGAAGTATTTAATCCATCAATGTATGCCGATAATTTAGCACAACTTAAGTTAGAAATAGACCTTCGACAAGCCTTAAAATTTAATGAATTAGAATTATATTATCAACCAATTATTTTGTTAGAAACAGGTTTACTTTGTGGCTTTGAAGCATTACTAAGATGGAAACATCCCCAGCGAGGAATAATTTCTCCAAATGAGTTTATTCCTATCGCAGAAGAAACAGGATTAATTGTACCCATTGGTTGGTGGACACTAGAACAAGCTTGTAAACAAACTTATGATTGGCAAAAACAATTTTCTATCCAGCCTTTAACTATTAGTGTTAATCTTTCTGGTAAACAATTTTCTCAAGCTCAACTGGTAGAACAAATTGATGAAATATTATCTGGTACTGACTTAGATTATCATAGTCTCAGATTAGAAATTACTGAAACTACAATTATGGAAAATGAGAAGAATGTTATGGGAATATTATCAGACCTAAAAGGGATGAATATACAGTTAAATATTGACGATTTTGGTACTGGTTATTCTTCATTAAGTCGCCTGCGAAATTTTCCTATTGATACTTTAAAAATTGACCGTTCTTTCGTGATGACAATGGATACTGAACCAGAAAATTTGGAGATTACTAAAGCAATTATTAGTATGGCAAAAAGTTTAGAAATAGATGTCATTGCTGAAGGTGTAGAAACATCTACTCAACTGGCTTTGCTGAGACAACTTAAGTGTAAATATGGACAAGGATATTTCTTTTCTAGACCTGTTAATAGTTCGCAAGCTACTAATTTAATTGCAGCAGCTAAAATATGGTAAAATTAAATGTATCCCACTTAGTTTTGTGACTATATTGGTAATACAATAATTAATTCCAACTTAAATGAAGTTATGCGAGCAAAAATACTGGTTGTGGATGATGAACCATCCTTTCAATCAATCATAAACCAAAAATTTAGAAAAAGAATTAGGAAAAAAAACCTCCAATTTATTTTTGCTTCTAACGGTTTAAAAGCTTTGGAAAAGTTACAATCTGAACCAGATATAGATATGATATTGACTGATATTACCATGCCAGAAATGGATGGTATTACTCTACTATCTACTCTTTCTGATATTCATCATCCTACACTTAAAACAGTAGTTATTTCTGCTTCTAGCGATCTGACTCTTGTGAGAAAAGCGATGAACTTAGGAGCATTTGATTTTTTAACTAAACCCATAAATTTAGATGATTTAGAAATTACAATTAACAAAACTATAAATCATGTTCAACAGTTAAAAGATGCACTAAAACAGGAACATTTAATAGAAGCAGCTCAACAGTTATATGAAAGTGAAAAAAGACTAGAAAAATTCTTAGAAACTTTGCCAGTAGGAGTATTTGTAGTTGATGCTGATGGTAAACCTTTCTATACTAATCAAGCTGCAAAAAATATTTTTGGTAAAGGGATAGTAGCTGAAACTACTCCGGAGCAAATTCCTAAAATTTATCAAATTTACTTAGCAGGAACAGAACAATTTTACCCCGTTGAACAACAGCCAATTTTCATAGCCTTGAAAGGGCAAAATTCTACAGTCGATAATATGGAAATTCGTCAAGGAGAAAGAATAATACCTGTAGAAGTATCAGCAAGTCCAATTTTTGATGATACTGGTCAACTAATCTATGCGATCGCCACTTTTCAAGATATTACAGAAAGAAAAAAAGCAGAAGCAGAAAGAATTCAATTTACTCAACAATTAGAACTCAAAAATATTGAATTATCTAAACTTAATCAAAGTTATAGTCGGTTTGTTCCGAAACAGTTTCTCCGGTTTTTAGGACATGAAAGTATTGTAGAAGTTTCTTTGGGTGAATCTGTACAAAAAAAAATGTCAATTTTATTTTCTGATATTCGTGCTTTTACTACTCTTTCAGAAAGCATGACTTTAGCAGAAAATTTTAAATTTATTAATGCTTATCTTTCTCGTATGGAACCATTAATTACTGCTAATTATGGTTTTATTGATAAATATATTGGTGATGCCATTATGGCACTATTTGGTCGGTGTCCTGATGATGCCGTCCAAGCTGCTTTAGGGATGCTTTTAGAACTTAATCGATACAATATTATTCGTAATAAATATCAGAAATCACCTATTACTATTGGTATCGGAATTAATACAGGTTCCTTAATGTTAGGAACAGTGGGTGGTACAAACAGAATGGATACTACTGTCATTAGCGATGCTGTAAATTTAGCTTCTCGCCTGCAAGATTTAACTAAAGTATATGGTGCTTCTTTAATTATTAGTCAAAAAACCTTTCTTGAGCTTAAAGATTATACAAAATATAACTACAGATTTCTTGGTCAAGTTAACGTCAAGGGGAAAAAAGATGTCGTGTCTTTATTTGAATTATTTGATGCAGACCCCCCAGAAATAATCGAACTTAAAAAACAAACTAAAACATTATTTGAAGCAGGAGTTATTAGTTATTACTCTCAGCAAATGGAGCAAGCTACTCAAATATTTCAGGAAATTATTAATTTAAACCATCAAGATAAAGCTGCTTATTTCTATCTTGATCGAGACAACAATGTATAGGGGTAAAAACAGAAGCTCAAATACTATCTAAAGATAATCTTTCCCTAGTTTATTTTCAAATTTTTTAGTGGTAATATCATGTCCGGATAATCACTTACAATCTAAATATAATATAAATTGAAGGGTGGAGTATGACTGATACCATTTCCAGATGATTAAGTATAACAGGACTTATATAGAATCCGGTTATATAGTATATGTTTATAACTATACTTCAAGCCTTCAATCTCCCCTAATCCCTACATTCCCCTCCTGGGAGGGGGAGGGGGAGGGGTTAAGGGTGGGTTGACTCCTAAGCAATTAAGATTAATATCATACACGCGTTTCAGCAACCCTGAAAGTCCCTACTACTTTACAAGTGGGTAAACTCTAATCACTACCCAAAAGACTTACTAATAAAGCTTTTTGAGCGTGCATCCGGTTTTCTGCTTGATCCCAAACTCGCGATCGCTCTCCTTCTATCACTTCATCAGTAATTTCTTCATCCCGATGAGCTGGTAAACAATGCAACACTATCACATCATCTGCTGCACTTTCTAGCAACTTTTCATTTACCTGATAGGGCTGAAAAATAGGTATCCGACTATTAGCTTCCTCTTCTTGTCCCATACTTGCCCAAACATCAGTATAAAGCACCTGAGCGCCCTTAACTGCCACTTGGGGATCTTCAGTAACTATCACTTCACTCTTACCATTACTAATAGTCTTTGCTTGCTCCACAATTTCCAAATTTGGTAGATAACTTGATGGAGTTGCTATCCTGACATTCATCCCTACCATTGCACAACCTAACAGTAAAGAATTTGCCATATTATTACCATCACCAAAATAACTTAAAGTTAATCCATCTAGCTTGCCAAAACATTCTTGAATCGTCAATAAATCAGCCATTACCTGACAAGGATGTTCCCTATCTGTCAGAGCATTAATGACAGGAATTTGAGTATAACTTGCAAAAGTTTCTAAATCTTTTTGCTCAAAAGTCCGAATAGCTAAAATATCTAAATATCGGTCTAAAACTCTAGCAGTGTCAACCAAAGGTTCCCCACGACTAACTTGAGTAACATTAGGATTCAAATCAATAACTTGACCTCCCAATTGATACATTGCCACGGTAAAACTTACCCTAGTTCGTGTCGAAGCTTTAGAAAATAATAGCCCCAATACTTTATTACATTTGAGATTTATTTTACCTGATTTAAGTTGGGCTGCCAGTTGTAAAATTTCTTTTAATTCATCAGAACTCAAATCTGCTAAACTTAATAAATTGCGTCCTTTTAAACTATCCATAATTTATCACTAATGTCAGGTTACCAATTATATTGTTTCAGTTAACATTGAAATTATTAAAAAGGTTGAGGCAAGTTTCATAACTGGGATGAAAATTTTCACACCAAATTATTTATATTTCAAACCCGCCATAACGAATTCCAAAGCTACTAGAATTAATATTATTTCTTGATGAGTATAGTTTTACACTTCTCAACTATTTAGAACAAAGACATTATAATATCTTTACTTTAGTAAGTTAAAAGTTAATTTGGTTCAATCTATAACAATTTTTCTTCAAGTCCCAAAACAGCCGTCGGAGCATAAAGGCCATAGTCCGACACCTAATATCATGTCCGGTTGAATACTTATAAATATAACTATTTATTTGTAGCAAATATTGATTAAATTGGTATAACTGCTGTTTGTGATGCTTAAATTTGGCCACTATCTCCAGACCGACTCTCAACCTTAGTCTTTTTCCTCCTACCATAGGTATAGTTCTAATTTGACTGAAGGATTTCCTGTTATAAACCTATATTTAGAATATGCCGAATTATAGCCAGAAGTACATTACATCATTTATTAATTTTAGCGATCGTCGATCTATTAGAGACTATTTGTCAGATAATGTATTCAGAGATTATTGATCGACGTTCATACAACAGCTAGTAATAGAATTATCAGACAATAATGTAATTTGATCAGATGCTTAGTTGCGATAACAAGGATTAAAATAATTGCCAATATCTATCATTAAAACCTTTAATTAACTATCTAAATTTCGGCGATTTACTTGGGATTGTATGATTCGTTTTTGAAATTATTTGAAATTATCAAAGACCATGAAAAAAAATTACCAAGGACTACTAATAAGAGTAAATCCTGACCAATAAAAAGGATGAGAAAAATCTGTTTCTCCCAAGATTTGTAAACTCTGAGGTAAAAGAATTTCTCCTCTAGAAAATTTCAATTTTTCCCTGGCTAAATACACATCTCCATGAATCATTTTAATTTGAGCTTGTCTAATTGTTTCAGCCTTAGTTGATGCTGTTTTTAACTGTTCATAAAATTCACTCATTAAAGCCAAAGTCCCAAGATCATTTTATAGACTTATATTTAGAATATGCCGAATTATAGCCAGAAGTACATTACATCATTTATTAATTTTAGCGATCGTCGATCTATTAGAGACTATTTGTCAGATAATATATTCAGAGATTATTGATCGACGTTCATACAACAGCTAGTAATAGAATTATCAGACAATAATGTAATTTGATCAGATGCTTAGTTGCGATAACAAGGATTAAAATAATTGCCAATATCTATCATTAAAACCTTTAATTAACTATCTAAATTTCGGCGATTTACTTGGGATTGTATGATTCGTTTTTGAAATTATTTGAAATTATCAAAGACCATGAAAAAAAATTACCAAGGACTACTAATAAGAGTAAATCCTGACCAATAAAAAGGATGAGAAAAATCTGTTTCTCCCAAGATTTGTAAACTCTGAGGTAAAAGAATTTCTCCTCTAGAAAATTTCAATTTTTCCCTAGCTAAATACACATCTCCATGAATCATTCTAATTTGAGCTTGTCTAATTGTTTCAGCCTTAGTTGATGCTGTTTTTAACTGTTCATAAAATTCACTCATTAAAGCCAAAGTCCCAAGATCATTAACATACCATAAACTTGCTAATGCAGATTGAACCCCCGCTTGTAAAGCTAATCCAGCAAACCCTAACTCCACATCTCGATCTCCCACAGCTGTTTTACAAGCACTTAAAACTAATAATTCAGCCGGAGGGTCATTCCAATTAATCTCTTTAATTTCGTCTAAATGGAGCTGAGTATTCCAAAGTTGAATATAAGACTGTTCGGGTTTTCCGGGTTTAAATTCTGCATGAGTTGCTAAGTGAATAATATTAAAAGATTGAGAAGAAAGTTGATTTTTTAAGTTTTTTAAGGTGAAGTCCTGATTAAGAAATAATTTTCCAGGCCAACCTCTAGAAAGATTTTTAGTTGAGATATTTTCTATGAGGTTTTTATCAACAATTGTTGATAGTTCAATTGGAACCGCAGGTAAAGGACTTTGGGTCGGAAATTCTGAAGCACCCATTGCCAAAATTCTGGCTTTTTGAATGGGAGTATAATTGGAATCAATTAAATTAAATGCAGGAATAATTGCTAGGCTATATTTCTCTACTAAAAATTGTTTTCCATCATGTAATGCGGCTATTGGTAGAGTACGCAAACCTGCTCCTAAACAAAACAATATTGTGTCTATTTTTTCTTCTTGGAGATTTGCTTCAAAGGGTTCAACTATCCATTGATAAAGTTGTTGAGCCAGACTTAAGTAAGAATCTGTGAACAGCGTCTGAGGATTAGTAATTTCATTATTAAATAATTTGACTTTACGAATAAGGCTTTCGCGTTTGAGGGAGTCAATATCTTGAACTAAAGGTTTTTTTCCAGGAGAAATTAAAACTAAATGTAAATGTTCAGATTCAGGAATTGCCCAAAATACAGCAGGTCTTATATTACTTTTTTGGCTAATTTCTAACAATTTTTGAGCAATGTCATTACCCGCTTTTGAAACTTCTGAAATTTCTCGATCAAAATAATCCTCAAATTCTTTTTCTAGCCTTTGTTCCATTTTCATAACTTTTTCCGATTTAGTGATATTAGAACTCATATTGTATCTATCTTTCAGACTTACATTTATGTCTTCAGAAAGGATTTTTTCAGAATTAAAACTAAGCAGAATAATTAGGGAAATAATTAACCCAAAAATTGTTAGACTAACTTTGTATTTTCTCTTAGGAGAAAAGAATTTTCGGAACATATAATACTTGGTTTAATGAATTGAAGATTTAAAACTATATTTAAGGTATTTACCGAATAATTAATAATTAATAATTAAATAATTCGCGCCTTGAAGCCTCCCCTTTTAAGGGGAAAAAAGCGGTCGAGAGATGGCGAGGTCTCGGAGCCATATCCAATCGACTCCTGTGAAGAAATAATATTTCCTGATATTCAATTCCGTAACAGTTTTAACCAGAGGTAATTATCAATTATCCATTATCAATTATCAATTAATGAAATACCCTTGGAAAATAATATTAACACAGTAGGGAAATATATTTGCTAGTTCACTCTGAATATTGCATAGATGATTAAATTACTACTCTATCTACTCTCCTATTTTATTAAACCTATCTACAACTATGGTTAACTCAGCTTATCTTTAACTAACGCCAATTTTAGGTTTTTGGTGCGGGTGCTTTAGTCTGCTTAGAGTTGAGAAACGTGGTATTCTATTTAAGAGTAAATAAATATTTATATGAAAAAATGACAAACGTTATTTCCGCAGAAACTACTCCTAAATTGCTAGTTGTCGCTACCGGTAATCCGGGGAAAATTCAAGAAATACAGGAATATCTAGCAGATTTAAATTTACAATTACAACTAAAACCAAAAGATTTAGAAGTTGAGGAAACTGGGGAAACTTTTCTAGCTAATGCTCGCCTCAAAGCAACTGAAGTGGCAAAAGCTACTGGAAAATGGGCGATCGCTGATGATTCGGGATTGGCAGTAGATGCTTTGGATGGCAGACCAGGTATTTATTCTGCTCGTTATGCTCCTACTGTTGCTGAACAAATAGAGCGAGTATTAACAGAATTGGCAGATAATTCTAATCGTCAGGCACAGTTTGTCTGCGCTCTTGTCATTGCTAGACCTGATGGCACAATTGCATTAGAAACAGAGGGAATTTGCCGTGGAGAAATTCTATATAGTCTCCGTGGCAATGGTGGGTTTGGTTACGACCCCATTTTTTATGTTCCTTCACAAGAAAAGACTTTTGCGGAAATGTCTGCTGAAATGAAGCGATCGCTCTCTCATCGCGGTCAAGCTTTTCAAATATTACTGCCTCAGATTAAAGCTCTTTTTGCCTAGTGGTAAAGTGCTGAAATAAATGGGTTTTATGACTCTGGCAGTCATTTTTCATAATTTTTCGGTTTCCTGAACCCTTATAGTTTTTAGGCTCCTTAAAATGGCTTTCCTGAAACTTTTGTATTTCAAGAAAAGATACCAAATTGATTCTATAATATTAATCCTAATTATATCAAATCCGTTTAATTCGGTATAAAAAAATGTTCCATTTTCAACCATTACCAAATATTTCTCAATTTTCCCCTCCTGGGAGGGGGAGGAGCTAGGGGTGGGTCCCCCATCTAATTACACCGATGCTACCGGATTTAATATTACTTAGGAGTCAGGAGGGAAGAAAGAAGAAGAAACCCCGAATAGAAGGAGAAATTTTTTTGCTCGCGCTCTTCACCCGGACATGATATCATACCTCAAATCAGCAACGCCAGTTTTTATGGAAAATCACAGACAAATTATTTGCAGGCATTTCTACCATCTCCACAAACCTTAACCCCTCCTTCTCCGCTACTGCGATAACATCCTCTAAATTTCTCACTCCCCACTCAGGATCTTGAGAACGCAAAGACTCATCAAAACTCTGGTTACTTGGTGTAGTATGTTCCCCACCTTGTTTGTATGGACCGTACAAATACAGCACCCCATCCTTCGGTAACAAACGCCGCGCACCTGCCATTAATCCCAAACAAGTTGACCAGGGACTAATATGAATCATATTAATATTGACAATAGCAGCAATCTCAATACCTTCTTTTTCCACCGCCCAAACCGACTCTCGCACATCAATATCAAGAGGAGAATGCAAATTATCTGACGGACTATGTTGTTGCCAAGCTACAATACTATCGCGCAACATTGGGTTAGGGTCAGAAGGAAACCACTGACGAGGTTGCAGGTGTGGAGAAAAGAAAACAGAATGTTCTCCCGTACCACTAGCAATTTCTAAAATATTTCCCGTTGGAGGCAAAACTCGCTGTAGCACTTCCAAGATAAATGAGCGGTTGCGTTCAGTTGCGGGAGCATATTGCCGAGCATCGCTAAAAGAAGTCATAGTTCAACAATTAATAATTAATAATTAATAATTAATAATTACCTCTCCTTTATAGCGCTGTGCGCAGGCAACAGGGGGAATAAATTGCCGATAAGATAAGACTTTTAGCTATTTTGCCCCTACTGCAATTTGTAAATATACCAGCGCTCATTGCTATAAAACGGATAGGATTGACTAACGGGACTTACACAAAAAAGCAGCAAAAAATAGGCTCAAATATAGACAGCTAGAGGCTTTTACGTCGAAAAGGTATAATTCCTTTATTACCAAGGGTTCTAGCTATTTTTAGGGCTTTGACGTAATTCCCTTGCCTAGACTGACTTTTCCTGCGGAATGCTGCGCAAACAAGCATTTTTCAGCCCAGAAAATGTGTAAGTCCCACTAAAAGGAAAATTTTTCTTTATTATCCCCTTAAAAGGGAACCACAATTTTTCAGTAATGATTAAATTTTTTAACTAGCTATTAGCTTTTAGCATTCAGCTATCAGCTTTTTAAGCTTGGATTGAAATCCCCGGTTTCTAAACCGGAAGCTGAGGGGTTAAAATCCCCTTCTAAACATTTCTCATGACTGCTGACTGCTGACTGCTGACTGCTGACTGCTTATTTAACGGGACTGGCGCGATTCGAACGCGCGACCTAGCGCTTCAGATTTGTGTGAGTTTCCCCACTCTCTGGACTATCCCTTCACCATAGCTCCAAAATAGCTTTAGGTGGTGGCCTAGTTTAAGCAGAATTTTATTTCCCCTTAAAACTCTAGTCTCTGCACCTTCTTCACCAATAATTAGGTAAAGCTTGGATCAAGATTACCATATCTACAAAATAATAGACTTAGGCTTCCTTGAATTTGACCACATTCACTCACGGAGTTTCCTCACATGGTGCCCGATACTTCAGGAGGCGCTTGCTCTATCCATCTGAGCCACAGCCCCATATTTTTTAGTTGTTAGTAGAATATTTAACTTGTATGCAAAACACTCTACATATTAATATTAAAATCCCGCAGCAATATTCCGCAGGACTTTAATATTAACTTAATTAACTTTGGACTTTAACACATCTAGTGCAGGATGACGGAAATAACTGGTTACAAAATCCTAAAAAATTACAAATCAAAAATGATTGACTGTCTTGAGTCCGTCTTACATTCTGAGGTTTCCTCAGAATTACGCACTTGCTTTTAACTTTTGACTTTTAACTTCCGCGTAGCGGTACTAAGGTGCTAAAGCATTACCCCGGAGAAGACTACCAATAGTTTTAGCAGTAATCTTCATCTGAACTAAAGGATTAGCAGGTACGACAGTCTTGTACAAATAACTATCAAAAGTTAGCTTCTGCACATCCATATCAGCACACATTTCTACAAAAGCTTCGCGAGTAGCATCAGAACGATAGAATACTCTCTGTAAAATATCTAATACTGTATAAGTCATGCCATACTTCTTATCCCACCGCTTCAGATAAAGTTTTAAATCTGCTTCAGTGGGAATAGTCGCACCATTATTAGAAGTCTCCACAATAGTTTCAGCACACATCCGAGCAGACTTAGCAGCAAAATAAATACCTTCACCAGAAGACTTAGTTACAGTACCAGCAGCATCTCCCACTAGAGCAACTCTACCACGAACTCGACGAGGACGAGGATGTTCAGGAATTGGGTGAGCTTCTACCTTAATAATCTCTCCACCTTCCAGACGCTTTGCAGCACGAGCGCGAATACCTGCTTGTAACTGTTTAATTCTGGCCTGGTTAGGTTTCATTGTGCCAGTACCCACAGCAACGTGGTCATGTTTGGGGAATACCCAAGCATAGAAATCTGGGGAAACATCATCACCTACATACATCTCTGCTAGGTCTTCATAATATCCCATGAGATGCTCGGGGAGACGAATACGCTCTTGGAAAGCGATCGCGTAATTATAATCTCCAGCATCAATGGCCTTAGCTATACGGGAGTTGGCCCCATCAGCTCCAATAACTAAATCTACTTTTAAGGTCTTAGCTATCCCTTGGACATTACCTTCTGAATGGTCAGAGTAATGAAGAGTGTAAGGGTCTCTATCATTAGAAGGAATATCCAGCTTATAAACCGTGCCATTAATCAGGTTAGCTCCAAGAGAAGCTGCTCGGTCTCTCAGGAAGCCATCTAAAACTTCCCGACGGCACATACCTATATATTCATCTTGTTTTCGTATATGGATATCCACCTCAACATTAGAGGGAGATATCATTTTCATATTTCTAACGCGGCGATCGATAATTTCTGGTGGTAGGTCAAATTCACTCACCATACACAGAGGAATAGCTCCACCGCAAGGTTTAGCATTATCTAGTTTACGTTCAAATAAATAAGTTTCAATACCTGCTTTTACTAAAGTTTCAGCAGCAGATGAACCTGCTGGGCCAGAACCAACTACAGCAACTCTTAGAGTCAAAGGTCTTCTCCCAATCTTTTTTTTATACTTACAAATTGGGATGGTATCACGGACTTGGGTGTCATGGTTGATTCTCTGAGGGTATGTGAAGAAATTGCAACAGACCTTAATACTTTGATACTTTTTCTGAAAATGGACTTCTGTAATTAGGGTTTGCGCTCAAAAGTCTTATGGGTAAGGGTAGGAGACAGGAGACAACCCACCCCTCGCCCCTCCCCCTCCCAACCCACCCCTAACCCCTCCCAGGAGGGGAGGGGGAGACAGGAGACAGGAGGAACGGGGAATTAATTAGGAGGTAGGAGGAAGAATAATCAAGAGATTATTCTGCGCAACTATGCGCCTAATATGCTAATTTTTTGAACCATTACGACCTAAAAGTTTGGACTTTTTTAACTAAAAAATGCTAAAACCTTCATAAGTCAATGTTTTTACATTTAATCAGCAAGCCCTAATTAATAAAAATAGGCAAGAGAGGTATGTATTAGGAAATAAGGATTGAATCTTTGTAGTATAAATTGGCCTGAATTAATATCTTCTTTATTATGAATAAAATTGCTGTTGCTTTGATTGACGGATATCAACAGTACATTTCGCCGAGAAAAGGATTTTCTTGTGCCCATAGAATATTGTACAATGATGAATCTTGTTCTCAATATATAAAGCGTATGTTTATTGAGCAAGATTTATCAACAGCTATTCAAGCTGCACGTCAAAGGTTTAAAGCTTGTAAAGAGGCTAATCAGATTTTGAAGTTACAAGCAGTTAGTCACGAAAAGAAATCCAAAAAAAAACAAGGTTCTGAGTTCATTAATTGTTGCGGTGATGTAGCGGAAGAAAGCTGTGAGTCTGCTTTGCCAGACTGTAATTGTGATAGCTGTGATTTTCCAGAATTAGATTGTGGTAGCTGTGAATTAGATTGTAGCCCAGACTTTGGCAGTTGTGGTTCGTAATTATTACTCTTAGGAGACATCAAATAGGAATGTTAACCTCCTCATACTATAAATTTTCGGTGGTGGTGCATTGTAATTATTTTTGTTACCAGACACAGTAGTGGGAGCATCTTGCTCCCTTGCTTCGAGGATGCCCTGACCCGCTTCGAGGATGCCCGCACTAGGCATTGCTTATTCCTATTTACCATTACTATGGAGGACTACCAAATTTTCAATTACCTTGTCAATCAAATCACAACCTTGTTCCACCGTTTCCACTTTTGCCAATTGACCCCGCAACTCCCCCGCTCCAGGAAAACCCTTAGCATACCAAGTCATGTGTTTGCGGGCTTGACGAATACCGCGATCGCCTTTATATTCCCATAGTGCTTGTAAATGTTCTTTAGCACATTCCAGTTTTTCTACTGCAGTAGGCGCTACTTTTTCTGCACCATTTTTCAAGAAATAATCAATTTCTCCTACCAAAAAAGGATAACCCAAAGTACCACGAGAACACATTACCCCATCAGCACCAGTTTCTTCCAAACAACGTATTGCAGCATCCACAGAAAAAATATCCCCATTAGCAATAACTGGAATAGAAAGTATTTCCTTAACTTTTTTAATCCACTCCCATCTTGCCGGGCCATTATATCCTTGGGAACGAGTACGACCATGTAAAGTCAACATTTGAGCACCAGCATCTTCCATTCTTTTAGCAAATTCGAGGATATTAATTTCTTGATTATTCCAACCAATTCTTGTTTTTACAGTAACAGGAACAGGCACAGCTTTTACGACTTTACTAACAATTTCTCCAGCTAATTCTGGTTGTCTTAATAATGAAGAACCACCGCCATTTTTGGTTATTTTATTAACAGGACAACCCATATTAATATCAACAGTATCAGCTCCTTCTTCTACTGCCATTTGTGCTGCTTCTGCTAAGAAGTCAGGGCGACAATCAAATAATTGAATACTAATAGGTCGCTCATTATTATCAACCTCCATGATTTGAGGTAATTCTTTCACATAATGTAATCCTGTGGCGTTGACCATCTCGGTATACATCATTGACTCTGGAGCATGACGACGTACTAGACGACGAAATACTAAATCTGTTACTCCTGATAATGGTGATTGAAGTACGCGACTTTTAACTTCAAAATTACCAATTTTGAGTGGAGTAGCTAATTTTTGTTTTAATTCAGGAGATAGAACAGTCATTTCAGTTATCAGTTATCAGTTATGAGTTATCAGTTATCATTACCTCTGCAATAAGGAGGTTTTACATAAGGAATATTCTCTTTTTTTATCCCCTTAAGAGGGCGAAGCTTGAGACCAAAGTTTTTCGGTCATAGTTAATTACAGATAATTTTTAAGATAATTAATTATATTATATGTAAGCATTCAGCCGTCAGCCATCAGCTATCAGCTATCAGCTATTACTTTTAGTTTACGATAAAAGCTTTATTAATTATCTTATCTATAAAAGTTGGCTGTCTGGCCCTTAAATCTATTTAGATTTATTTAATTTAAACACTTTCCTTAAGGAGAGAGTCTTGTTGCTGTTTGCGCAGCATTCCGCAGGAAAAGCTGACAGCTAATAGCTGAATGCTTACTATTATATTGATTCTGGAAATTGTGGTAAATTAATTTTATCTATAACCTGTCTGTGCCTAACCTCATAGCAGTTATATAATGACCAAATATCAACCATATTGTAATATGTACATTATGTATTCTCTGGTTGTAAATTTCTAAATTATTATTACATTTTGGAGCAGTATCATGGAAACTTTTCAGAAAATAATATCTGTGTTAGCTTTTTTATCCATAGGATTTTCTCTCGCAGAAGTCTACTTAACAATGAATCCAGTCTGGAAGCGAAAACATGAGCGTGTAGTTGCAGAAAGTCAATCTGTTAGTGGTAATCTACTTTCTTTTACTATTGGAACTATTTTTGCAATTAACTCTCTTTTCACTGGAGAATATGTAGGTTTTATAGACAACATATTATTTAATGGTTTGGCATTGTTCTATATTTTTGTAGGAATGTCATTATGGGTACCAGGAGAAAGAAAAAAAGGTTTCTGGACTTTAATCAAAGAAGCTCTTAATTTTGAAAGAAAAGAAGCTGGAGATTTAGCCAAGTCATTTTTAAAACCTTCGGGAGCTAAAAAAATCATCAGTATTTTAAGTCAGGTAGCTATGATTGATGAAGTAATTGACCCCAGAGAAAAAGAGTTTATTCAATCATTTGCCGACCATTGGGGTATTAATTTTTCCTGGGATAATTTAACAACAAATAGAATCACAGATGCTTCTGTAAATTTGATAAATTTACGTCAGGATGTCAATGATTATTTGGCAACTTCTCCACCACAGAAACAAGTATCAGAATTAAAAGATATTATCAATGCTCTGGTGAATATTGATGAAGAAGTTTCAGAAAAAGAAAGGCTAATTATGGGAGAATTAGATGGCTTACTTTCTGAATACATTAGTCAAGAGTCAAATGCTGCTAGATATCATGTAATAGTAGCGCCACAAAACGAACGGCAGATTCAAGTAGTGAGTACTTCACTACCAGAATTAACAAGATATGAAGTAGGAGAAGGATTTGCTTATAATAGCGGTCCTTTTTATTCTAAAGAATATGCAGATATTATATCTGATGGTTATCGCAGTCTTAATCTTTTCAGCATCGTGACTTTAACTCTTCCTACAGAAATAAATTCTATAAATTCTGAGGATGATTCAACAATTAATAATGAATAATTAATAATTACCTCTTCTTTTCAAGGAGAGGATTGACTAATAATGAAAAAAATTCATTATTATCCCCTTAAAAGGGGAGGCTTTAAACCACAATTTTTCGGTAAGCAAATTAATCAATTTTTATGAAGAAGGAAGAAGAAAGAAGGAAGAGGGATTTTTTTTGCAGTTCTGTAATCTGAAGAGATACCAATCATGCTTCCATCTTCCATACCTTATGAGTTTTGGTACTATTGTGAACCATATTGGACTATAATACCATTTTGAAAAAAGAATATTACGAATAATAAGCGTGATTAAAAGGCTTTAAATGAGATGTCTAATAGACATCTCCGATAATAAAAAATTAAATCAATTATCACACAGAAACTATCAATTATTTCCCCCTACTCCCTACTCCCTACTCCCTACTCCCTACTCCCTCTATTCAATTATCACACATAAATTATCAATTATTTCCCCCTACTCCCTACTTCCTACTCCCTACTCCCTCTATAATTTTGAAATGTTTGACTAAAGAATAGAAACTGTATGATTGAAAACGAAAAAAATAATGAAACAGTCGGTATTACAACAATTGGTTATTATATTCCTTCAGGAGTTATGACTAGCGAAGCGATCGCTAAACTAGCAGATATTCCCCTGTGGGTTTTGACAGAAAAATTAGGCATGGAAAAAAAACCCATTGCTGCTGAAGACGAGCATCCTAGCGATATGGGAATTAAAGCAGCAATATCGGCGATCGAGAAAGCTCAAATTCAACCAGAAAAAATAGATTTAATTGTTTATTGTGGTGGGGGAGATTACGATTACAGATTTTGGTCTCCCGCAGCCAAAATTCAAGCTGCTATTGGTGCTGAAAATGCTCATGCTTTTGAAGTTAGAAATTTTTGCAACGGTGGCAATTTAGGCATTCATATTTGCCGAAATATGCTGCTGGCAGATTCGAGCTTAAATTATGCTTTAGTTGTTTGTAGCGAGAAATTATCCCAGTTGCTTAATTACTCGGATAAAAATATAAGTTTCATGCTTACTTTCTCCGACGGTGCAGCCGCCGCGCTGTTAAAAAAAGGAGAGTCTAGTAACAAAATTCTCTCCTATTATGGCATGACTGATGGGAGATTAGCTGATTTTATTCGAGTACCTTTGGGCGGTACTAAGTTGCCTGTAAAAGGTGAAAATATTGACTTAGAACTTAATTATGTTAAAGTAGAAGAAAGTGAAAAATTAGACAAAATTTTATCGGAAATTTATTTAAAAAATTATAAAAAAGTTATAATAACTGCATTGCAAAAAAGTGGTTTTTCTATAGAAAAAATAGACTTTTTATTTAGTAATCAAATCAAAAAAAGTGTCTTTTTATCACTGCTTGAATCTCTGAAATTAAGCGAAAAAAATACATTTATTTCTATGAAAGAAAGCGGTCATTTTGGAGGAGCAGATACTTTATTTTGTTTAGCTAAAACTATGGAGTTAGAGAAAATAAAGCCTGGTAATTTAGTAGTTTTAGCCAGTAGCGCTTCTGGGTTTTCTTGGGGAGCAACTGTGATTAAATATTAAACTGTATTGAAGAAGGAAGAAGGAAGAAGGAAGAAGGAAGAAGGAAGAAGGAAGAAAAAATGGATGGGGTTAACGAAGTCAGAAGTCAAAAGTCAGAAGTCAGAAGTTAACCCACCTCTCGCCCCTCCCCCTCCCCTCCTGGGAGGGGAAGTAGGGGATTTGAGCTTCGCTCCAAAAACCCGATCGCCTTAAAAGGCGGGGTTTTAGACCCATATTATTTTGATAAGTCATTTCAGTTATAGCAATGAGCGCTGGTATATTTACAAATTGCAGGAGGTGCCAAATAGCTAAAAGTCTTATATTATCAGTTTTTTTATTCCCCTCCTGGGAGGGGGAGGGGCGAGGGGTGGGTTGCCTGTTGCCTGTTGCCTCTCTTGGTGCGCATTCCCTTGCGACTGGCGTCGTCGCGGGGTCGCACCGCTGTTGCCTGTTGCCTGCGCACAGCGCTATAATGGTCTTTCCGTAGTATTAAATGCCAGAAGAAATGAAATTATGGCTAATACAGATACGCGGTTTTTAGTAGAAAAATTAATGTGGGAATTCACAGCAGGAGCAAAGAGTTGCGGGCGAATATATAGATAGTCGCTTTATCCAAAAAATGCTCGACCATACAGAGAAAATGAAACCTTATTTAACCAGTATGAAACTAGATTATGATAGGAAAAAACCTTTATAAATTGAAGCAATTGTGGGTAATCATTTGGTAAGAATTTCCTGCGGAATGCTGCGCAAATAGCTATTAGCTGTCAGTTAAACTCCTGGGTTAGAACTGCTTTAACAGCAACAAAACTCTCTCATATAGGACAGTGTTGAAATTAATATAGACTTTTAGGGCAAGGGAGCCAACTTTTGTAGTAAGACAATTAATAAAGCTTTTATCGTCAACTAAAAGCAATAGCTGATGGCTAATAGCTGACCGCTGAATGCTTACATCCTTTGCAGATGGCAAAAGAGTCGGGAGTTGATTTGCCAATGATTTCTCTGCTTTATCAACAGTTGAATTTTTTATATTTTATAGAACCCATTTGAGATCTATATAATTATGGTATTCAAGTCTTTTCGCGCATCAATTTTGACCGAAAATCTTCTGTTGGTGTGTTGAATTTTGTGTATTATTTCTCCCCATATCTTCCCTTTTTCTTCTTCCCCTCCTGGGAGGGGCGAGGGGTGGGTTGTCTCCTGTCTCCAGTATAGCTGTCTCCTGTCTCCTTACTAAATTTATGAAGATACGATCGGGGGTTCTATAAATCAGCTAGATAGTAAGTTTTTGCACATTTACAAAGAAGTCAAAATTCGTTTGTTTTAGGGAGTAGTAATTCAGGAAGCTAAGGAACAAAACAAAGAAGGAAAAGAGCTAAATAGATAGCTTCTACCATTATACTTCAATACAGTTCAGTTAAGTAGGGCTTGCTGATTAAATATCAAAGCATTGATAGATCAATATTTGAGTTGTTTTAGGTTGAAAAAAGTTCCAGCTTTTCGGTTGCTCAAGGTCAAAAAGTTAACATTTTGGGCAGACAAAGGCAGAAAAATCTAAGGACAATTATTACCGAGAAATTGTGGTTTAAAGCCTCCCCTTTTAAGGGGATAATCAAGAAAAAAATTCCTTTGAGTAAATCCTCTTCTTTTCAAGGAGAGGCAATTATTAATTATTAATTGTTGAATTATACCTCCTCTAGAATTATCATTTATCCTGAATCCTGAGTTCTGACTTCTACCTCTACCAAAATACTTTCCATACGCAAACCCTAATTATTAATTATTAATTATTAATTATTAATTGTTGAACAGCTTTCCGTTTTCTCGCATTCTTTTTTTTAATTGAACTATCGAAGAAGCGATCGCTAGACGGCAAACACAACACATAACTTACGGTTTGCCACAATGGCAACAAAGCCCTCAAGGAGCGTAAATTAGAAAGAGTAAAGGAGCAAAATTATAAAAGTTCCTCAAAGTCCAATATTCCCTGATGTTCGGTAAACACGCCTTCATGGAATTGTCTAAATAATCGCAGTATAGATATAAGTAACTTAATCTTAAAGACTGTATAAAAAATGGACAGGCCCTGGACTAAATCCAGAAGGCTTAAATATTAGTCCTTAACTCAACCTGAAAAACTAGGGTTGACAAAAAGTAAAAATTTTTGTAGTAATTGGAGCCAAAAAACTCTTATGGCAAAAGTAGTCGGAATTGACTTAGGTACAACAAACTCCTGCGTTGCAGTTATGGAAGGTGGTAAACCCACAGTAATTGCTAATGCAGAAGGTTTCCGTACAACCCCTTCTGTAGTTGCCTATGGTAAAAAAGGAGAACAACTCGTAGGACAAATCGCCAAACGTCAAGCGGTGATGAACACCCAAAATACCTTCTATTCAGTAAAGCGGTTCATCGGGCGTAGATTTGATGAAGTGACTAATGAGACTACAGAAGTTTCCTATAAAGTACTCAATGTTAATGGTAACGTTAAATTAGATTGCCCAGCATTAGAAAAACAATTTGCCCCTGAAGAAATTTCAGCCCAGGTTCTGCGTAAACTGGTTGATGATGCTAGTAAATATCTTAACGAAACAGTAACACAAGCAGTAATTACCGTACCAGCTTATTTCAACGACTCCCAAAGACAGGCAACCAAAGATGCAGGTAGAATTGCTGGTGTAGAAGTATTGCGAATCATCAACGAACCTACAGCAGCTTCTCTAGCTTATGGGTTAGATAAGAAAAGTAATGAAACTATCTTAGTATTTGACCTTGGTGGTGGTACATTTGACGTTTCCATTCTAGAAGTAGGTGATGGTGTATTTGAAGTATTAGCGACTTCCGGCGATACACACCTTGGTGGTGACGACTTTGATAAGAAAATTGTTGATTTCCTCGCTAAGGAATTTGAAACAGCAGAAGGAATAGACCTACGGAAAGATAAGCAAGCACTGCAACGTTTAACAGAAGCAGCAGAAAAAGCTAAGATTGAACTTTCTAGCGTTACTCAGACAGAGATTAACCTGCCATTTATTACCGCTACCCAAGATGGACCTAAGCACTTAGATACCACCTTAACTAGAGGTAAATTTGAAGAACTCTGTGCTGACCTGATCGACCGCTGTCGCATTCCTGTAGAAAACGCAATTAGAGATGCTAAGTTAGATAAAAGCGCCATTGATGAAGTGGTATTAGTTGGTGGTTCTACTCGGATTCCCGCAGTCCATGATATTGTTAAGAAAGTCCTCGGCAAAGATCCAAACCAAAGCGTTAACCCTGATGAAGTGGTAGCTGTTGGTGCTGCAATTCAAGCAGGTGTATTAGCGGGTGAAGTTAAAGACATTCTCTTGTTAGATGTTACTCCTCTATCTCTGGGTGTAGAAACTTTGGGAGGCGTAATGACCAAAATTATTCCTCGTAACACAACTATCCCTACCAAAAAGTCAGAAGTGTTCTCAACTGCTGTAGATGGTCAGACAAACGTAGAAATTCATGTACTGCAGGGCGAGCGGGAAATGTCTAACGACAACAAGAGTTTAGGAACTTTCCGTCTAGATGGTATCCCCGCAGCACCTCGTGGCGTACCTCAAATTGAAGTTACCTTCGATATTGATGCTAATGGTATTCTGAATGTAGCTGCGAAAGATAAAGGTACTGGTAAGGAACAGTCTATCAGTATTACAGGTGCTTCCACTTTACCAGATTCTGAAGTTGAGCGGATGGTGAAAGAAGCAGAAGCTAATGCTGCTGCTGACCAAGAGCGTCGTGAAAAAATTGACCGCAAAAACCAAGCAGACTCTTTAGCATATCAAGCTGAGAAGCAAATTCAGGAGTTGGGAGATAAGGTTCCTGAAGCTGATAAGACTAAGATTGAAGGGTTGATTAAGGATTTGCGTGATGCTGTTTCTCAAGAAGATGACGAACGTATTCAGTCTCTAACTACTGAGTTACAACAAGCTCTCTACACTGTGAGCAGTAATATTTATCAACAAGGTTCTCCTGATGGAGCAACTCCTCCTCCTCCTAATGGTGATGGTGCTGCTGAGTCTTCCTCAAGTTCTGCTGGTGGAGATGATGTAATTGATGCTGACTTTACTGAAACTAAAAGCTAAGTAGTCTATAACTATAAAGTGTAATGAGATGTAGGGTGTGAGTGATGTTACACCCTACTAATTTACGCGTTTATTGAATTTTACCGAATAATTAAGGTTTAAAGGAGAGGCTTTAAAGGAGAATTATTTAATAATTAATAATTAATTATTCGGTAATTATTAATTATTAATTATTAATTATTAATTGTTGAATCACATACTTCCAATGGCAAAACCATCTCCTACTACTCCTGGCGATCGCTCTCAAGCAGCTAAGGTCAGACAACTGCGTAAAATTAGCGATTTACTTGATAATGCTGTTCGCGTTCCTGGTACTTCTTATGGCGTTGGTATTGACCCACTTCTGGGATTAATTCCTGGAGGTGGTGATTTTTTAGGAGGACTTATTTCTGTTTATATTGTATTTTCAGCAGCAATGATGGGTTTGCCCAGGGAAACTCTGATGCGAATGTCTTCTAATATTGTATTTGATTCTTTGGCAGGAATTGTGCCTGTTTTTGGAGATTTGTTTGATGTTGCTTGGAAGGCAAATTCTAAAAATATGGATATTTTGGAGGCTCATTTAGAGTCTCCTAAAGTTAGTAAAAGTGCCGATCGCTGGTTTATTTTTTTGCTGTTGTGCGGTTTAATTTTATTTGTTATTATTATTGCTACTTTGGGGTTTTTAGTTATTAGTTTATTTGTGCATATTTTACAGTTTATTGTATCAGGTTAGGTTGATAAAAATGGTTCTAAAAATTGCCATTTTCAACCATAAAGGTGGGGTTAGTAAAACAACAACAACATTTAATTTGGGTTGGATGTTAGCATCGAAGGGAAAAAGAGTAATCCTAGTAGATACAGACCCACAATGCAATTTAACAGGTATGATATTGGGGTTTTCTAGTAAACAAGAATTGGAAGAAATTTACAGTAAAAACTAAGATATTAAATCTGCTTTAGCACCTGCATTCGAGTCTCAGCCAAGATTAGTAGAAGCGGTTAATTGTATTTCCATTGAACAACAAGATGGTTTATTTCTGCTACCTGGTCATGTAGGATTAGCTGAATATGAGGTAACTCTAGGAATAGCTCAAGAATTAAGTGGTTCTATTCAAACTCTTCAAAACCTTCCCGGTTCAATTTCCTATTTATTTGAAAAAACAGCAGAAAAATTTTCTGCCGACTATATTTTAATTGATATGAATCCTAGCTTAAGTTCAGTAAATCAGAACTTACTGATGACTAGCGATTTTTTTATTGTGCCTACAGTTCCTGACTTTTTTTCTATAATGGCAATTGATTCACTAGCTAGAATAATGCCATTTTGGCATATTTGGGCAGAAAAAGCTAGTGACTTAAAAGTTTTGAAAGAAGCTACTTATCCTTTTCCAAAAGTAACACCTCTTTTTTTAGGAACAATTATCCAAAACTATCGAATCAAAAAGAAAAAACCTTCTGCTAATTTTCAGGAATGGATAGATAGAATTCAAAAAGCTGTTTCAGAAGAATTAGTTCCATCATTAAAAGAACAAAATATGTTATTACCAAATGAAGTTTATTCTTCTCAAAATATGAATGACTATTGTTTAACTCAAATGTCTGATTTTAATAGTCTTATTGCCATATCTCAGAACTTTCAAACACCTGTTTTTGCATTAACAAAAGAGCAAATTTATCAACAAGGAATAGTTTTAGAAGATACCTTAAAATCATCTTCTAATTTTAGAGATGATTTTTCAACTCTAGCCGATAAAATCATTAATTTAACTTCAAATGCAGTCTGCGCTTTACCAGTTTCATATCAGTATTAATCGCGTTAGAGATTTGATAGCTGTTCATCATGTTAAAGCGCAGTCTACTCCTGCTCTCGATCTTTCAGATGGGTTTTGTTACCAAACAAAGCGTACGCTCATCACCAGAACAATAACTATTGTCCAATAGATAAATAGTCATTATTGCCAAATAAAGCGTACGCTCATCACCAGAACAATAACTATTGTCCAATAGATAAATAGGGTTTTGTTACCAAACAAAGCGATCACTCATCACCAGAACAATAACTATTGTCCAATAGATAAATAGGGTTTTGTTACCAAACAAAGCGTACGTTCATCACCAGAACAATAACTATTGTCCAATAGATAAATAGGGTTTTGTTACCAAACAAAGCGTACGCTCATCACCAGAACAATAACTATTGTCCAATAGATAAATAGGGTTTTGTTACCAAACAAAGCGTACGCTCATCACCAGAACAATAACTATTGTCCAATAGATAAATAGGGCTTTTTTGCCAAATAAAGCGTACGCTCATCAAAAGTTATCGCTCATCACCAGAACAATAACTATTGTCCAATAGATAAATAGTCATTATTGCCAAATAAAGCGTACGCTTATCACCAGAACAATAACTATTGTCCAATAGATAAATAGTCATTATTGCCAAACAAAGTGATATAACTGCCGAATGAATGTTCTATCGCTACTTTCATGCAACAAAGTCACTTTAGGGAGTAGGGAGTAGGGAGTAGGGGAAAAAAGATTAACTTTGAAAGTGTACCTCATGCTTCCCAAAAAGTGCTTTCATTAATGGATAATGGATAATTGATAATTACCTCGGGTTTTAACCGTTACGGAATTGAATATAAGGAGATATTATTTCTTTATTTTCCCCTTAAAAGGGGAGGCTTTAAACCAGAATCATTTAATGATTAATAATTAATAATTCGGTAAATACCATAGAAGTATTAAATATTGACACAAAAATTGATATGGTTTGAAGCAGTAATATCATGTCTGCTGGTATAGTTTGTGTAAAACCAAGGGTGAATATCTACAGGAAATTTACATTTTTTCCAAATTTTAAGCCTTCTTCTTTCTTCCTTCTTCCTTCTTCCTTCTTCCTTTTTTCTTCTGCCATATCACTTAGTCTGAAAAATATTTTGTACCATTTTCTTATCCGTACTCGTCGCAGCATTATCCAGTTCCGCAACTTCACCAGAATCTAATTCCCAACCCAATGCACCAATATTTTGTTCTGCCTGTGCTAGATTTTTTGCCCCCGGAATAGGAATTGTACCTTTACAAATACACCAGTTAATTGCTACTTGCGACATCGTTTTATTTCTTGACTTTGCCACTGCTTCCAAACATGATAATAGAGGGCGAACTCCTGGTAATATTTGCTTAAATAAAAAACCTCGAATACCTTGAGGAACAGAACCATTTTCTGAATATTTTCCTGTTAATATTCCCAATGCTAAAGGACTATATGCAATTAATTTAATTCCCAAATCATCACAGATTTCTTTTACTCCTAATTCTGTCACAGGATAGGTTGATAATAGGGAATATTGAACCTGTAGAGTAGTTATAGGAATATGGCGATCGCGAAGTCTTTCATACACTTTCATCAACCGTTTAGGCCCATAGTTCGATAGTCCCACACCCTTCACCTTGCCTTGTTCATACAAGTCAGCCAAACCATCTAAAAGCCCCCATTCCTGCCAGGGTAAATAATTTGCTGTAGACCAGTGCATCTGCACCAAATCGACATTTTTTCCGAGGCGTTGGGCCGATGCTTCGCCAGCAGAAATCATTGCTTGGCGACCCCATCGCCAGGGATAAGCAGCAAGTTTTGTCGCAATACAAATACTATCTTGATTTGCACCTGTGTATGCTTGGGAAAACTGCCCCAATAGCATTTCACTACGTCCGTTTAATTTCCCTGTACCGTAGGAGTCCCCTGTATCAAATAAAGTCACACCATTAGCAACACAAAGATTAAAGACATTTTCCAACTCATTATCCATACTTTGATCATATCCCCAGAGGAGGCGGTTGCCCCATGCCCATGTACCACAGCCCATTTTTGGTAGGATAAGTTTTTGTTTAGTTTGCATCCTGACTATTTCTCTATTTTATTTATCTATTATTATTTTCTCACTAATTGAAGGTGGAGCCACTCGTTTTCAAGCTAAAAATACTTTCATAAATGTCTGATATCATGTCCGTTGGTATCGGAGCGTGTATCAAGTTGGGGAAATATCTAGCGCCATTAATGGTTTTTCCTTCTCTTAAAGCTTCTTCCTTCTTCCAACTTCGGTTTTTTCCAATATCAATTATCAATTAATGAACACCTTCCAAGCGTAGAATTACTTTTGTTGACATCCTCCCGACGCTGCTCTACGAGACAGCGCACCGATTCCCTAGTATCACTGTTAGGGGCTTTCTGTTTCTTAGCACCAGCCTTCCGAGATTTACTCTCAGATGGTCTAAAAGCGCGCTCCACAGACTGACACTGCTCCTCCCGCAGCCAAAATGTTTATACTTGCGTTGATGTCCCTGTCATGGTGACTACTACATTCAGGGCAATCCCACTCTCTAATATTTAGAGGTAATTTTTCTACTACATGACCACAACTAGAGCAACGCTTAGAACTAGGAAAATATCTATCAATCTTGATTAATTCCCGTCCATACCATTGAGCCTTGTACTCTAATTGCCTGACTATTTCTCCCCAGCTAGCATCACTACCCACCCCTCTTGCTTCCCTCCCGGGAGGGGATGGGGGTGGGTTATGGTTTTTGACCATGTTTTTTATTGCCAAGTCCTCAACTACAACAGTTTGATTTTCTCTGATTAATTGAGTAGGCGCGCTTATGGGTATAATCAAGCCTTGAATCTTTAATTTTTGCGTGTATCCTGGCTACTTTTAACCTAGCTTTTTGATAGTTATTTGAGGCTTTAGTTTTACGAGAAAGTGATTTTTGGGGGTTGCACATTATGGAATGATATTGCCAAAAATTAGTTTAGACTTTGACTAAAAAAAACCTAATATTAATGATTATAGCAATTGATTAATCCACAATCCAATTCAATCAAAAATCTCAAATCATTCGTCGCTGTGCAACCCCTAAAAAGGCACTTACCTTGATCTGTAAAAACTTTGAGATTTAATCAGCAAGCCCTAATTAACTATTTTTGTGAATCTATAATACGATTAATTATTAACTAAAATACAGCCTTTTCTAGGGAGTAAATTTAATTCTAATTCAGTAGATTCTTCTTGCCATAAAAATTCACAACTACCATAAACAATTTTACTAGGTCGAGAATTAAACTGAGTAACAGAAACATTGACATTTGCTGCTTCCGTACCACTATTAATAGTTACAATAATTTCCTCATCTCCTAAAATACGGGCAAATACATAAATATTTCCCTCTGCAAATAAAACCTCATAACTACCAGTACGCAAAGCTGAATATTGATTTCTAATAGCAATTAACTTTTTATGATATTCCAGAACTTGAGTATCCCATTTTTCAGTAGTAGGAAAAGCACGACGAGAGTCAGGGTCTAACTTCCCTGGTAAACCTACTTCATCACCATAATAAATACTAGGTGCGCCGGGAAAAGTCATTAACAACAGAGTCGCTAACTCAACACTTGCTTGATCTCCTTGAGCAATACTTAAAACTCTAGCTGTATCGTGACTGTCTAATAAATTGAGTTGAGTTAGTTCAATTTCCCACGGATAAAGTTGTAGCAACTCCTGCATTTTTTGACCATATTCAACAGCAGATATAGCTGGGTAAGCTGAATAGTCACAACCTTTAACTTGGTCAATATCCACGCGATCGCCCGCTGTAAAAGCAATAGTCGGACCAGTAAACAAATAATTCATCACTCCATCAAACTGAGTGCCATCCAACCATTGCACGCAGTCACTCCAGACTTCACCAACAATATACGCTTCTGGGTTAATAGCTTTGACGCGATCGCGAAATTCTTGCCAAAACCCAGGAGTCTTAACTTCAAATGGCACATCCAACCGCCAACCATCAATGCCAAATTCTAACCAATATTCCCCTACTTGCATAATATATTCTTTCACTTCTGGGTTATCGTGATTGAATACAGGTAAAGCACGGTTGCCTATCCATCCCACATAATTAGCAGGTAAACTACCATCGTAAGCAGAAAGAGGCCAGTCTTCAACTTTGAACCAATTTAACCAGGGTGAGTGGGGACCATTTTCTAAGATATCGTTGAAGAAATAGAGACCCCGACTAGCATGGTTGAAAACTCCATCCAGAACGACTTTAATATTGCGATCGTGAGCAGTATCTATCAATACTCTTAAAGCTTCATTACCTCCTAAAATTGGATCGACTCGGTAATAGTCATGGGTATGATAACGATGGTTACAAGCTGATTGAAAAATAGGGGTGAAATAAATAGCAGTGACACCCAGGTCTTGAATATAGTCAAGTTGTTCGATGACACCCCAGAGGTTTCCTCCTTTGTAACCTTGGGGAGTAGGAGGTTCATCCCAAGGTTCTAGGGTAGAAGGATAATAACCTTTGTCTATTCCTTTTCTGGTTTGGGTAGGTGCTTGACCTTTAGCAAAACGGTCTGGGAATATTTGGTAAAATACGGCGTGTTTTACCCATTCTGGTGTTTGAATTTGCATGAATAAATGTTTGAGTTAGGTTGTTCTACTCAAAGTTATCAGATAGTGAATTTCTTGTAAAATTCTGTAAAGATATCTTCTATTTCTATTTTTAAGCTGAGTATAATGAGTATATTAATTAGTCTGAGGATAGATAACTATGACATGGCTAAAACTGACAAAAAAAGCTCTACAATTAAAGGAGCAAAATAGTACGATAGAAGAAGTTAAAGTTGAATCTTATCCAAAGAACCCTACAGAAGATTGGATAGAAGAATTTCCGACAAGATGGTTTGAGGGTGCATATGCGCCAAAAACTATGATTATTTCTAATAATGAGTATGAGCCACAAAGTATTGAAAAGGGAGCAATTCAACTTAAGATATTATACAGGCTAAAGGAGTTGTATCCAGGTAGTAATGTATCTGAAAAGTTGAAAGAGTTGAGTCAAAAATCTGGAGTAGATGTATCAGTATTAACTTTTTATAGCACCCAACCTATAAGTAAAGAAAAATTAAAAGAGCCATCTACTAAGAAACAACTTGACAAAATTTGTAGTGCTTTAGATTGTAATATCAATACTCTGAAGAAAATAGAAGTAGATTTACCTCTATTTAAGTTTGACATAGACTTTTATATCAAAAAAAAATATCAAAATGAAGCTCACTTTATTAAAGAGACAGGCACTTCAGCAGAATTTATAGAGATTCTGAGAAATGAGTACATAGACGTATCTTTTATTAGTGACGATAACAGTATTAGTGACGATAACAGCGAGATCTATCATTCATTTTGGCAATACAGAGATGTATGGTGTAGATATGTGGGATTTGGTTGTTAATCAAAAATACCCCTGAATTAAGTAAATGAATAAGTGTGACTCAAGGAATATTCGCAGTATTACTTTTAAGGGTAGTATTCAAAATAAAGAATTTAGTAATGCATCAGCAGGACATAAAAACATCCATAAATTACTAATAACACTATGGGGAGTATTGGTAGGTATTTTATCAAGTTTGATACCTCTAATTTCTGGTTTTGTGGCAAGTCAAATTTTCAGAGAGCTACAAAAGATAGGTAATTTTAATATAAATACAAAGGAAGCTATCTTAATAACTTCAATACCTTATCTTTTTTCCCTATATTATATAGTAATTAATGGTTTTAAAAAAGTTGGCATTTCTATAATTTTTATATTGACCGTTGTTCCCAATATATTCTGGTTTGTCAGTGAAAAAGGAACTAATATAATAATTCGATCGCTGCCATTTCTTGGATTTAGTATTACTCTAGCATATTTAGGCACAACAATTATTGCATTACTGATAACTACTGTATATACTACCAGTGGAACTTTAAGTCAATTTTTAACTTTAGCTAGTGTCATCTTTGCAGCTATATTTTTAACTAAGTATGAAAAAGTTTCACTAGAGAAAGTTGCCATAAGCATCTTAATAATAGCTATAATTATCGCAGGTTATATTATTGGCAAAAAAGCTATTAGAGGTTCCCCACAATTTGCATGGATAAAAAAAATAGCTATATTTTTATCCGCCACAGGTGGAACATCTTTTTACGGTGTTGATTTAACAGATGCTTGTTTTGATAATTCACATTTGCCCCATACAGATTTTAGAAAAGCTATATTAACCCGTGCTAGTTTTAAAAATGTTACAGGGTTAGAATTATCTAGACTACAAGATACAATTTTGGAAAAACCCCATGTCAGAAAACTATTAACAAATCCCGAGGATGGCGCTGGCAAAGATTATACTGGAGCAAATCTTAGTGGTGCTAACTTGAAAGGAGCAAATTTAGCAGGAGCTATTCTCATAGGAGCAAACCTAAATGGTGCAGACTTAACAGATGCTAATTTAGAAGGAGCAAATTTATCTAAAGCTCAAGTATTAGATGTAGATTTTTCCGGAGCCAATCTAACAGAAACCTGTATAGAAGATTGGAGTATAAATAGTCGTACTTCCTTTAAAGATGTTACTTGTAAAATAATTTATATTAAACAAGGCAAACACGGTTTTTTAGAACCTAAACCAGACAGTGGAGAATTTCAAGATGGTGAATTTGAACAATGGATAGATGAACTTCAAGAAACTGTAGATGTACTTTTACACGATTTTGATTTTGGCGGTTGGAAAGCTCTGGGTACTGCTATAGATAAAACAGCAAATAAATATCAAGGAATCAATAAAAGTCGCTGGAAAATAGAACAAAAAGATGAGAATATAGTTCTCGCACAAATCGGTGTTTCACCAACCGCAGACAAACCAGCAATTCATCAAAGTATTACAAATAATTATTATAATGAATTATCAATTCAAGGTAATAAAGCTAATATATTATTAAACCCTTCAGAAAAGGTAGAAATTATGGAAAATAAAAATGAAAATCCTACAGTAAGTGGAGATTTAGTTAGTGGGGATAAAACCACATCTGGAAATGTTAATCTGAGTGGCGTTAATATCACAAATTCTGATCATATGTCATGGGTAAATCTCAACGGTCAGATTAACAATACTATCCAACAACTCCAGGATATTAAAACAGAAAAAGGCGAAGATTTAGCAACTATTTTAACTGCCTTGCAAGAATCAATTAATGGCGACTCTGTACTATCAGAAGCTCAAAAAAAGGAAGCTCTTGAAGCTGTAGAAACCATAGCAGAAGAAGGCAAAAAAACATCAGGGGAGCGCCTGCGAAAACTTTGTTCCATGGCTTTGAATGCTCTCAAAGGTCTAACAGCAGCAGTGACAGACACTAGCAAACTAGCAACAACTCTCAAAACTTACCTGCCAACTCTCACTGCACTTCTGGATTTATAAAAAAATTTAGTTTTTAGTGGTGCGAGGGTTAACTTGAAAAAGGACAATAATTAGCGATCGCCCACCCATAACCAAAATTTAACCTAACCATATCTACATATAACACCACGAAAATAGGGCGCGAACATTTATAAATGCTCAAACTTAGCCAGGGATTACTTCGTGCCTTCTAACTTCTGACTTCTGACTTCCGACTTCTGACTTCATAAAATCTACCCCCTTGCCAATGATCCCCTACCGTTGGACACTGAGAATGACAATATTGTTGGCAGTGAGGTTCAACCGTGAAAAACGTACTAAGTATAATTCTAGGCGGTGGCGCAGGTACCCGTCTCTATCCATTAACAAAACTGCGGGCCAAACCAGCAGTACCCCTAGCAGGGAAATATCGGTTGATAGATATTCCCATCAGTAACTGCATCAACTCAGACATCGAGAAAATCTATGTTCTGACCCAATTCAACTCAGCTTCTCTAAACCGTCATATTACTCGTGCCTATAACTTCCCTGGTTTCAGTGAAGGTTTTGTCGAAGTTCTCGCAGCTCAACAAACTAAAGATAATCCAGAGTGGTTCCAAGGAACAGCAGATGCTGTCCGTAAATATATATGGTTGTTCAAAGAGTGGGATATTGACTATTACCTAATTCTCTCCGGAGACCATCTCTACCGCATGGACTATCGGGAGTTTGTCCAACGTCATATTGAAACAAAGGCAGATGTTACTCTTTCTGTTTTACCCATTGATGAAGCAAGGGCGTCTGATTTTGGTTTAATGAAAATCAATGAATCAGGTCGGATTATTGAGTTTAGCGAAAAACCGAAAGGGGACGATCTAAAAATTATGGCAGTGGATACTTCTGTTTTAGGAGTTAGTCCAGAAGTCGCTAAAGAACAACCCTACATTGCATCAATGGGGATTTATGTTTTTAATAAACAAGTTCTAATTGACCTCCTAGATAAATCTCCAGACCATACAGATTTTGGTAAAGAAATTTTGCCTAATTCAGCCAAAGATTATAATCTTCAAGCTTACCCATTTGAAGGTTATTGGGAAGATATTGGGACAATTAAGTCATTCTATGAAGCTAATTTAGCCCTGACTCAACAGCCTCAACCACCTTTTAGCTTCTATGATGAAAAAGCTCCTATTTATACTCGTTCCCGGTATTTACCACCAAGTAAACTTTTAGATTGCCAGATTACAGAGTCAATTGTCGGAGAAGGTTGTATTCTTAAACAATGCCGAATTGACCATTGTGTTTTAGGATTGCGATCGCGAGTTGAAGCTGGTTGTATAATTGAAGACTCTCTACTGATGGGTGCAGATTACTATGAACCTTTTGCAGAACGTAAATCTGGGCTACAAAAGGGTATTGTCCCATTGGGTATCGGTGCTGAAACGACTATTCGTGGGGCGATCGTTGATAAGAATGCCCGCATTGGTCGCAATGTCCAGATTATTAATAAAGATCGTATAGAGGAAGCTCAACGTGAGGATGAAGGATTTATCATTCGTAGCGGTATTGTTGTTGTCCTGAAGAATGCCATTATCCCCGATGGGACAGTGATCTAGTCAGTGTTTGAGTTGTAGTGGTTAGTTGGTTGGCGGTTATTAGTAAATGCTGCTAACCACTACATAGGGTTTGCTAGTTTATGACCAGACTAATTATTCTTATTGGACTTCCAGCTAGTGGCAAATCCACTCTAGCAAGGAAAATAGTTACTAGATATCCTCAGTGTCAATTAATTTCTACTGATGCTATCCGGGCTCAGTTATTTGGTGATGAAGCAATTCAAGGACCTTGGCTCCAAGTATGGCAGCAAGTAGAGCAAAAATTTTACCAAGCTGTACGTCAGACATCTTTGGCCATATATGACGCTACAAATGCCCAACGTCGGCAACGACGACAAGTAATTGACTTGGCAAAGGAAAGTGGATTTACCCATCTAACTGGTTTATGGCTTGACAAATCATTAGAATTATGCTTAAGAAGAAATCGGCAACGACAGCGTCAAGTTCCTGAAGAAGTAATCATGAAAATGTATCGGCAGTTAACAGATGCTCCTCCAAGTTGTGAAGAAGGATTAGATATAGTGAAACGAATTACTAAATAAGGTAGGGGTTGAAAATTATTGTTATCGCCACAAAATATAAGAAACAAGAGAAGAGGTTTTTTTGCACTTTAGATTGGAGAGTGTTGATCAAATAAATATTAGAGCGCGTAGTAGACTGACACAGCTAAAACTGTGCATTAGCTTTTTTCATATAATTCTTGTTATGGCAAGGTTTAAGTATTTTTTCTAAGTACGGGAGGAGAGAGAATCACAAAGATGAGTTTAGTTATGAAGATTGGATATTTTTTTATCTCTAATCAAAGAGATTTGATATAATTAAGGTTTAAAGCCTCTGCGCATCGAAAAAAGGAAAAAAATTTTTGGTGGTGGTGCATTGTAATGGTCGTGCATTGTTATTATTTTTGTTACGAGGAACAGCAGTGGGAGCATCTTGCTCCCATCCCAGGTATCCCTTTTTCCTGTATACCATTACTATGCAGGACTACCAAATTTTTTAGTTAATCCTCTTCTTTTCAGGAAAGATAATTGTTAATTATTAATTGTTAAAATGAGATTCTCTCTACATACAATATTCATTAAATTAATCGCAAAATCACAACTAAAAATAAATCTTGATTCTGGTACTTGTGATGATGAATAATTAACTTTTAATTTGAATTTATAGCACTACAAAAAAGTTTTAGGACAGTCATTAAACGTCAAGATATTACAGGTAATAATTTTAACTCAAGCTGATAGATGGTAGCTGAGTGCTGATAGCTAAACTATAAAATAAAGTACGGAAATTGCTATTACTCTTTCAGGAAAAACCGAACTTAAATAAATGTTAAACCTTGATAACTTGAAAAAAGTAAAGTCAAACATTAAAATTCAGCCTGATTGATTAGTTATTAATATGTGGCAGTAGTTTTTTTATAAAAAATGTTGCCAACCTGGATATAGGTTGAAACTAACTTCTACTGGAGAAAGTATAACGATCTTATCTGAATTTATCAATATTGCATCTGAAAAATCAAAAAAACACTTGAAACCAGATATACAGAAGATTCCAAGTATATGAAGTACAGATGTTAACCAGGGAATTTATACAATGTGGGCATCTTGCCCGCAATAGGGGTATCTTGCGCGCTATGGTTGTGCCTCACCAAGATGAAATTTGCTGTATCTATATGTATATTACTTTTGACTGTTAACGCTTGACATTTGTTATTGATAGTTTTCTTATAATTAATCATTAAGCAATCATATATTACATTCACATTGATCTGAAAAATATTAAAATGGGGAGATAGATAAATGGCTACAACTGATTTTAAAGACTATTATTCAATCTTAGGTTTAACTAAAAGCGCTACTTCCGAAGAAATAAAAAAAGCTTATCGTAAATTAGCGAGGAAGTATCACCCAGATATGAACCCGGGTGACAAGAAAGCAGAAGCTCGTTTTAAAGAAGTTAATGAAGCTTATGAAGTTTTATCAGACCCAGAAAAACGCAAAAAATATGACCAATTTGGTCAATACTGGAATCAAGTAGGTTCCACAAGTGGCGGATGGCCTGGAGGTACTGGTGGTACTACTGTAGATTTTGGAGGTTTCGATTTTAGTCAGTATGCCAGTTTTGAGGATTTTATCAATACCTTATTAGGGCGTGGTGGAACTCCAGGTAGTAATCCTGGTGGACGACAAACTTATACCTACAAGACTAATACAGGGTGGCCAGGGGGATTTAATAATGGATTTGATGGTTTTTCTAATTTTGAAAATCGTCAGTCAGGAGCTTCTGTGAATTTAGAGGCTGATATTACTCTTACTTTTTCAGAAGCTTTCCGAGGAACACAGAAACGTGTGGGTAGTGGAGAAGTTTCTATTCCTCCAGGGGTTAAACCAGGAAGTAAAATTCGAGTTAAAGGTAGAGGTCAATTAGATCCATACACTAAGAAAAGAGGAGATTTGTATCTGAAGGTAGAAATTCAGTCTCATTCTTTTTTCCAGTTTGACGGAGAGAACTTACTTTGTGAAGTACCAATAACTCCTGATGAAGCTGTCTTGGGTACATCTATTGAAGTACCAACTCCTGATGGTATGGTTAATGTTAATATTCCTGCGGGTATTCGTTCCGGTCAGTCTTTACGGTTACGAGGTAAGGGATGGCCAAAAGCTAAGTCAGGGGGACGTACTGACCAGTTAGTACGGGTTACTATTGCTGTCCCTAAAGATATTAGTGGTATGGAAAAAGAGTGCTACGAAAAAATTAAAGCTAATCGTACTTTCAACCCTCGTAGTCATTTGCAAAGTATATCGTTGTAGTTTAAGTCCGCTTGGGTGATGGGGTGATGGGGTGATGGGGTGATGGGGTGATGGGGTGATGGGGAGTGGGGGAGTGGGGGAGTGGAAAAAACTGTGGGGGTTGCTGAATCAAGGGATGAATTTTTTTGGAACAGGTAAATCTCACTTTTAATACTTCATAATTCTTTCTTGCGTTGTCTGAGTTTTAAGCTTTTGATATCTTCTAAGCTTTCCTTCGACTGCGATATAAGACTGTTCAGCATTTACAATTGGATTATATTTACTATGGTCAGGAGGGTATATAGATTAAGCGAATCTTTGATTTTTTTTCAGACTAAACTGAACAATTTATTTGATAAATTGTGTTCTACTATTAAACTAGGCAATACTATTATCTAGGTTAATTACTAACTTTTCTATCCCTCAATAATTAGCTTAATTTTCTTAATAATATCTGCTTAAAGAACTAACAATAAAGTTGTATATTTTGGCAGAAGTTCCAAAATATTTGGAAAATTTTTCACCTTCTCTACATTTAGAATATATTCTTTATCTTCTACAGAATATCAAGATACAGCAGATTCCAAGTATATGAAGTACAGAGATTAACAATTGAATGAATGCAAGTGCGGGCATCTTGCCCGCTATTAGTGTACCTTACTCAAGTACAATCTGTTGTAATTTTCTCTACAAATAAACTATTAAAAAAGTAAGTCTTTAGTATTTTTGAGATAGTCAGTAAAACTACTTCATTTCTTCATTAACGTGACTGAATATAATCATAATCATAATATCGCTGATAATAAGAATCAGCTTGATCGCCATTACCAACTATTCCCAACATCGGTACTCCTGCCATACTCAAATCATCTAGAGCTAAATTTAAAGCTTCTCGCTCTGTCTTACCTAATCCTACTACTAACATTAACCCATTGGTACAAGCTGATAATAAACTAGCATCTGCTCGACCCAATAATGGTGCTGTGTCACAAATAACTAAGTCAAAAGTTGTAGCTGCATCTTGAATTAATTGGTGCATTTGCCTTGAGGACAATATTTTCGTCGGGTCTGGCGGAATTGGGCCAGATGTTAATACAAACAGATTTTCATCCACGGGCGATCGCTGAATTGCTGTTTCTATTGGGACACCATCGGCAATTATACTACTCAAACCCTGTTGATTAGAAAGTCCCATCATATTATGAATCTGTGGACAACGTAGGTCGCCATCTATTAATAGTACCCGTTGACCCATAGCGGCTGCTGCTCTGGCCAAATGAGCTGCTACTGTAGATTTACCATCTCCTGGTGTTGCGGAACTAATTACAAAAGAATGAATGGGATTTTCTATATTTAGGAGGCGAATATTAGCATTTAAAGTGCGGAAAGCTTCTTGAAAAGCTGAGGGATATAATACTAAGGATGAACTGTTATTTTCTTTTAATTCGTCGTTCATCCAATTTCTTTGTTCATGTATAGGAATTATGCCTAACAATGGCAAACCAATAGATTTTTTGACTTCTTTTGGTGTTTGAAAAACGTCTTGTTGAAATCCTTCTCCTAATTTAGCTAATAATATTCCTAATACTAATCCTGTTACTCCTCCCAGGGCAAGATTTAATATCATATTTGGAGAGACTGTTACTAACTGACCATTTTGAGTTTTCAGCAATTCTGGTGGTGCGATTAATTCCCAAGGTTGTACTTTTTCAAATACTACTTCTATCTGTAATTGTTGTTGTTTTTCTAATAAATCTTTGAGTATATTATTTGAATTTTTTAATTCTTGCTGAATTTCTTGATAACTCCCTACTACTTCTGGCATTTTGGCAATATATTCATTTAATTTTGCCTCTGCTTCATCTAATACTTTACTCCGGACTTCGAGAACTTCAATTTGATTAGCAGCCAAGATCATTTTATGAATTAACTCTAAGCGAACTGAGTCTTGAAAAGCTAAAGCTTTTTTACTTACTTCTTCTATATCTCTACCAATAACTTTTTCTGCTTCTTGATTTAATAAAGGTAGTAATTTTTCTCGTTGTTGATATAAAGCTTGAATTTGAGGTGCTTTTTCTTTAAACCGAGCTGATTCTAGAGCAATTGTTGTTTCTACTTCCTGTAATTGATTTAGTAATGATTGATATCTTGCTGCTTGACTTAAAGCTGAAGCAATCAAAGCTTCTTCAGGATTAATTCCCAACTGACTCTGTAACATGGCATAGAGCGATCGCTGTTGGTCTAGTAATATTTTATTCTCTAGTTTTTGTGATTGAATTTGATTACTTTCTGCTGCTATTTCTTGACTTTTGAGTTCTGGGTTAATAAACAGATATTCTTGCTGTAGTTGCAGTGATTCCTGTCGTAAATTTTTGATTTTTTGTTGATTTTTTGAAATTTGTTCTTCAATAAAATCCAATCCTTTATCCGTATTAGTTTTCTGGTCATTTTGACCATATTCAGTGTAAGCTGCGGCTAATTTCTCTAATACAAACTTGATTTTTTTCGAGTCCGAATCTTGATAACTAACTTCTATAATTTTTGTATTGTCTAATCTTTGAATTTTCAGTTTCTCCTGACTAAAAATTTGCCTCTCTGGTTTTTGAAACAAAGAATTATAATTAATTTCTGGATATTCTTTTTGTATATCTGCAATTATTGGCAGCATAAATTGCGGACTTTTTAAGACTTGAATTTGAGATTGATAATCTAAGCCATAATTATCTGATTCTTGATTTTGTTGAATATTTGGGTTGCGATATGAAGTTATTTTCTCTTGTCCTGTACCATAAATAATTTTAGCTGCTTGTTGTTCCCAACTTTCTTGAGAATTTGTAGTTAATTTTTGTGGTTCTGTGCCTAATTGATAATTAACTGAATTAGTAATTGTAACTGGTTCAACTAATATTTGAAATTTTCCCTGATATACAGGAATCTGATTTAAAGTCCAGAAATATGCTCCTGTTGTTGTGGCAGTTGCTACAGTAAAAATCAAGAAAAAACGATGACATACTAAGTTCCAAATCTTATTTTCTTTTGGAGATAGTTTTTCCTCTAGTTGATGAAATTCAGCTTCATAAATATATTGATTATGAGTTAAATTTTCCCTCTGATTTAAGAGTTTACCGTGATTATTATATAAAGATAATTGAGAGTTTTTTTCTGGTTCCATATCTATAAGGTTAAAAGTTAAAAATAAAGTTATTACTGTGAATGAAGCAAGATAAATTTAAGAATATCCTATGGCAGACCTGCAATTACTATATATCTTCATTGAATAATCAGTTTATGTCCTAATCAACTCTTTCTCTGCTATATATAATCAATAAAGCTTAAGCAAAATGAGGTACACCAGTCGCGGGTAAGATGCCCGCACTACAAAGACTTTACCATTTATATTTGTACCTCATCTATCTCTCCTAGATAACTAATAATATTTTTGCTAAAAACCCTAAATATTTTGATAGTTCAAAGCGAAAAATTCAGCTTTTCAGCCACATTTTACTTAAATAAATAAGTTTGTTGAAAATAGTGGAAACGGGAAAATATAAGGAACGGGCAAGATGACCATTCCACGTACAGCAGTGGGAGCATCTTGCTCCCGTGCCAAACATCCCTTGTTCCTTTTCTGATACATTTAGTATGACTCAATAACCTATCCTGCTAATAATATTTTTGCTAAAAACCCTAAATATTTTGATAGTTCAAAGCGAAAAATTCAGCTTTTCAGCCACATTTTACTTAAATAAATAAATTTGTTGAAAATAGTGGAAACGGGAAAATATAAGGAACGGGCAAGATGACCATTCCACGTACAGCAGTGGGAGTATCTTGCTCCCGTGACAAACATCCCTTGTTCCTTTTCTGATACATTTAGTATGACTCAATAACCTATCCTGCTAATAATATTTTTGCTAAAAACCCTAAATATTTTGATAGTTCAAAGCGAAAAATTCAGCTTTTCAGCCACATTTTACTTAAATAAATAAATTTGTTGAAAATAGTGGAAACGGGAAAATATAAGGAACGGGAAGGAACGGGCAAAATGACCATTCCACCTACAGCAGTGGGAGCATCTTGCTCCCGCGCCAAGCATTCCTTGTTCCTTATATAGCATTACTATGCAGAAATACCAATAACTAAAGCCTTCTTCTTTCTTCCTTTTCTCCTAGATAACTAAAATTTTTTCCTTCTTCCTTCCTTCTCTCCATAGATAACTAAAACTTTTTCCTTCTTCCTTATCTCGTATATAACTAAAACTTCTTCCTTCTTGCCTTTTCCTTCTTCCTTCTTCCTTAATCAAAAATATCTAAAAATACCCCTAAAATTCTATTGATAGGACTAAAAGGAGCTAAAACACCCCTAACATTATCACTCAAAGCCGCCCGACCAGAACGACCAACTAAAATCACATCATTATTAAGTAAAGTAGGATTAGTTTCCTCATTAACTTCCGCAGAAAAATCTACCTGTACCTGACGACGAGTAACAGTACCATTTGGATTAAGACGAATAAGCTCCACTTCTTCAGTTTCAGCTCTTCCCTGGTTAAAACCCCCTGCCGCTAATAAAGCTTGATTAAGCGTACTATTCGGAACCATAGAAATTATCCCAGGGTTAACAACTTCTCCAATCAGATTAATTTTTAGATTACCAGGAGAAAAACTTGATGCAGTAACTTCCGCTAATTCATCCAAATTAACTTCATCTGCTACTGGCACATAAATTGTATCTCCTGACTCTAAAACTAAGTCCTGGTTTAAATCTCCATCTTGCAGAAGTTGCCAAAGGTCTACCTTAATAATTTGTTCTGTACCAGCGCGAGTTAGTCGGCGCACCCTAATTTGTCGAATATCCGCAGATGGAGTAATACCCCCTGCCATTTTAATTGCTTTAGTAACAGTATGCAACTTAGTATTTTGAGCAGATGAAACATTATTATCTGCTTCCGTAGAATCTGAATTTTCCTCTGTAGCTGAAACTTGACTCTGGTCAATACCTGTTTCTAATATATATGGACCAGGTCGTGCCACCTCTCCCACCACTGCAATATTGAGAGGTTGAGTATTAGTACCAGCAAAATTAGCATTTACTAATTGAGCAGACTCTACTGGATTAACTTCAGTAATACTAGGAACAAATAAAGTATCCCCATCCCGCAGAGCAATATCTTGGCGCAAGTTACCATCTTGCAGTAATTCCCATAAGTTAATACTAATGACTTGCTCTGGAGAATTTAGTTGGGTACGACGAATTTTGATTTGCCTAACATCTGCTGAAGTTGTCACTCCACCTGCAACCTGTAATGCTTTAGTCACTGTAGGTAATTGAGTCCCACCTTGAACATCATCCCCTCCATCAACAATAGGAGAAATAGTATATGAACCTGGATGTTGGACCTCTCCAGCGATCGCTATTTTTAATGGACGTGCTGCTAAGAGATTGAGATTAACTATAGATATTTGTAGATATTCCCCGTATTTTTCTTGAATTAATTCTTTTGCTTCATCTAAAGTCTTTCCCTCAACCGAGACATTACCTACCAATGGCAAATTAAGAGTCCCATCAATTTGTACTTGATGTTGGCCATTTTCTCCACTGTATTCTGGTATGTTGAAGATATCTATTTGAACGCGATCGCCACTGCCAAGTGTATATGCTGTTGAGTCTGGTAAAGGAGTTTCTGGTTCAGGAATAGATATTGGTTCTGGTGCTGGAGCAAGCAGAGGTGGTTTTGCTTCTGTACCTTGAGGCCAAGGTTCTGTGAGTTTTGGTAAAGTTGAATTTGTTGGTGCTTTCTGAAATTTTTGAGAGAGGGGTTGAGCTTGTGCAGAATATGCCAATCCCCAAGAATTGCATAATAAAACTATTATTCCATAACTTAGATTTTTGGATAAAGATATTATTAGCAAAATGTGATCTTTCCCATCTCTAGATTTATTTTGCCTCATTGCTGAATCTGCTTCATAAAACTGATACAACATATCACAAACAGTGACGAATTGATGTTTACTTCCTGTTTCTTACGTAACTGTCAGCAGCACTCCGTCCACAGGTATTGACGGTCAAGTCTACCGCATCTTTTGAGTGCGTCTTACATTTTGGAGGGGCTGTGTGCGGAACTATTTCCGCACTTTAAAAGCGCCGTAGGAAACCTCGCCAATTAGCACTCGCTTTTTTAAATTAATTGACGCATTTAAGTCGCGGTCTATTGACAACCCAAATTCTGGACAATCATAAGTCCTCTGATTTAATGGCATCTGTTGGACTTGACATCCTCCCGACGCTGCTATACGCGAGACAGCGCGGGATTCCTTTATTACTAGCTTACTACCATACTATTGGCACTTATATTCTAGCGGTCGTCTAAACTCATAAAACTACTATCTGCTTGATTTTACTAGCTTGTGGTTCAAGAGCATTCCACTCACATTCATATCTTCAATTACTACACTGTCATGGTTTTTGGCTTGCGTATGTTGTTAATTTGTCCAGTGTGTCTTTGCGAATGTTAGCTACTCTTCTATGTAATTTTGCTATTTTTATTTGTGCTTTTTTCCAGTTAGCTGAACCTAATTATTTTATGGCGGTTCAGGTATTGTTGTCTGGATAGTTTGGCTTCAGTGGTGCGGTAAGATTTGACACTTTCAAATACTTCCCCATTACTCAGAGTTGCTAATGTTTTTATTCCTAAGTTTACACCTACTATTTCATTAGTTTTAGGTGTTGGAGTCGGGGTAAATTCAAAAGCTAAACTTAAGTAGAAATGGTCTCCTTATCTACTAATGGTTATTTTTTTGGTAGTTGCTTCAATTGGTTGATAGGTTTTTACAACACCAATAAAAGGTAATCTATGATTCCATCCGTTTAATTCTATTGGTTTTCCAAAGTTATCTATTGTGAACGAATCATTTGACATCTCCAGGGGTTAAAACACCCTGGATTCTGTGGAAAATCCACCGAAAATGGGATAAATCCGCGTTTTATTCAAGCCTGTCAACAGACTTCTACATTCCTCAGCATAGACCATTATTTAGCTGTGAGCTTACATTTTTTTTGGTTAGCTTTCACGAGTGGTTTTACTCAAAATGTTGGAGCAATCTTCTCGCTGCTCTAGCTGCATTACTTGCTTTTCGGTCCCGAATGCGGAGCTAACAGCCGTCGTAGGAAATTAAGTCCCTGTTTTCTGACCTCCAGAATCTCACGCCAACTAGCGTTCTTGTCATGGCGACAAACCTTGTTCCTTATTCCGCTAGAATAGCAGATTTTTACTACGGATTGAAACTCGCGTGTCGTTATTCAACCAGGGGATAAATCCGCCTGGCTAACTTTCTCCTGATGTTTTTTAGGTTTACCTTTTTTGTTAAACCTGGGATATTTACCTAACCCTTGTTTGCGAAGCATTCCGCAGGAAAAAAATCTTTTAAATGCTTCACCCAAGCTGATCAAAGCGTATTGATAGACTCTAGATCAGGACTTACGCAGTACCGCTACATATAGTGTATGATTTGGTCATTATTCCTGACGTAACTACTATAATTAGACCGTTGCGTAGGTCCTGTAGATGAGAGGTTTTTCATCCAAGGATAAAGAGGTTTTGTGTGGTTGGTAAAAACTTCTCTTAGAGAGCGAGCATTTGATTTGTAACCATCTGTATAAGCTGCATTCCATAGACTTAAACCCCAGTTATAAACCCATCTTGAATAACCTGCGTGTTGAGCCAAGAGGGTCTTCTATTTGTTATTTAGTTTGAGCTTTGTTCTGATGGATTTCATGCAGATTGATACAAGAAAATAATATGTATTATTACCGAATAATTAATAATTAATAATTAATAATTAATAATTAAATAATTCGCGCCTTGAAGCCTCCCCTTTTAAGGGAAAAAAAAAGAAAATATTCCTTATATTCAATCAAGAGTGGTTTTAACCAGAGATAATTATCAATTATCCATAATCAATTAATGAACGATAATATCGTTATTTGTTGGTTAAGTCAATGCTCCCTATTTTTTTTACGCCAAATGACCTGATTTTTCTAAACTACTAATTATATGAGCTACGCTTTCTTCTAATGTTTCTTTATCTGTGCAACAAATAATTTCTGGATTTTCTGGTGCCTCGTAAGGGTCATCAATACCAGTAAAATTTTTAATTTCTCCTGCCCTAGCTTTGGCATATAATCCTTTTACATCCCGTGTTTCACATACTGCTAAAGGTGCATTTATATAAACTTCTATAAAATTTTCATCCATTTCCCTAATTTGATTGCGTATTTCTTTGTAGGGACTTATTGCTGCAGTAATTGCCACTACTCCGTTACGACTGAGCAGATGAGCTACAAATCCAATTCTCCGCACATTTATATCTCGGTCTTCTTTGCTAAAAGTCAACCCTTTTGATAAATTTTCTCTAACTATATCTCCATCCAATATCTCTACTTTACGACCTCTTTCTCTTAATTTTTCTGCCACAACCTTACTGATAGTTGTTTTCCCAGCTCCACTTAAGCCTGTAAACCAAAGAATAAAACCTTTTTCCATTTTAACTTGATTTTTGTGAGTTTTGACTAATTTTACATTTTACCGGAATTTGTGAATTAGTACTTAAGCAATATTCATGTAACTAAATTTTTTGACAAAAACAAATAAATTTTTAGGCCACCAACCTTTTCATAGTTTTATTTACTGATGAGGGCGATCTAAACCGGATAATAATGGGTAGGTAGTTGAAGCGTTGTTTTTGTTCTTTCATAATCTGTAGAATTAATTTAGGTCTTAATTTAAAATCCGCTTCTATTCGTCAACCCGCTTTAACATCTTTTACAAAACCCCCCTTTTTGCAATTCTAGTATTACTTATTTACCACAATTATTGGTGAAAATTTCAGTGCTAAAAATAGGTATAAAATCAAATTAAATTCATAATTTATTGGCTAACTATCCTGATTTTATCTTCAAGGTCTGTATCAGAGAATAGACACTCTCACACGGATTTGACCTATGCAAAGTTATACAGCGATTATTTTTTCTTTTTTATTATTACTAGGTAATGCTCCTAGTAGCAAAGCTTTAATCATTGAAAATGAAGTAGCGTTCTCTTCTACATTTTATAGAGGATCTGCTAGAACTAAAACTCATAAAGATCATGTCAGAAAGAGAAGCATACGAGCTTTTGTCAATACAATTTGTACTTCTGGAACTGATAGTGAAAAATGTCCTCATCGTGGTAGTGGACGCTAAAGCCGATCAAAATGTCTCTTGCTGTATTAAGTTTTAATTCTTAATTAGAGATTTGTTAAAGTTACTTGAGGCTTTGGTTTGATAATATTAACTATCTGAAAAATTGTAAACAATTCTCTTGTTAATTAACGAGAGAATTTTATTATTCAATATCATAGTAAGCTGTTGGGGATTTAAACTATATAACTTTAGACCCTTAACTTGTAACAGAGAACATAAAATCTAAATGCGTTATTAACTTTAATAACCATTGATACTACTGCTATAAGTGGGATCAATGGTACTTTTTTATGTTATATTGATATAAATATGTATGTCAGTCAAAAGTACACAGGGTGTAAAAATCTACTAAGATAACAATCTATTCGCACGCTTAATTTGCGTGCCTGCTCTTACGCCAAATACAAAAAGTCTCAAAGACATATACTTGCTTGGTATAAGAGTTATATTTGGCTGGCTTTCTATGATTGAAGTATCATCATGGTCAGCATATTTTTAATAGAGGATAATACTATGCCTCTTAAGTTTTTGTTATTTTGGGGATTGTAATGAAAAATGATACCGATCTGATTAATAGCCTTAGCCCCAGTGCTATGGATCAGATTATGTTATATTTAGCGTTTAGTGCCATGAGGACGAGCGGGCATCGTCATGGAGCTTTCTTGGATGCAGCTGCAACTGCTGCTAAATGTGCGATTTATATGACCTATGTGGAACAAGGTGAAAATCTTCGCATGACAGGACATTTGCATCACATAGAGCCTAAACGGGTTAAAGTGATCGTGCAAGAAGTAGAAAAAGCACTCAATGAAGGCAAACTACTAAAAATGTTGGGTTCTCAAAAACCTCGCTATTTGATTCAGTTTCCCTATGTGTGGCTCGAACAATATCCTTGGACTCCTGGGCAATCAAGGGTTCCAGGTAACAATCTTACTACTGAGGAAAAGCGATATACTGAAAGAAAACTTCCTCCAAATATGCCTGATGCCAAATTGATTAATTCTTTTCAGTTTATGGAATTAATTGAGTTTTTACACAGGCGGTCTCAAGAAGATTTACCACTAGAACGCCGAATGCCTCTGAGTGAAGCTTTAGCAGAACATATTAAACGTCGCTTGATTTATTCTGGTACGGTAACTAAGATAGATTCTCCTTGGGGAATGCCTTTTTATGCTCTCACTCGTTCTTCTTATTCCCCAGAAGATGAGGAGGAACGCACTTATATAATGGTCGAAGAGACAGCTCGTTATTTCCGTCTGATGAGGGATTGGGCAGAACAAAACAACAAGGTAATGCGTATTTTGGAGGAGTTTGATATTTCTCCCGATCGCTATGAACAAGCTAAAGAAGAGTTAGACGAAATCATTAGACATTGGGCTGATCGCTATCATCAACCAGACGGAAAACAAATGATAGTACAGATGGTTTTTGGCCCCAAGGATGATTAGTCTAATTACTTGTAAACTTCCCTCATTGAGGAGTTAGAAGTTATTCTAGCTCCTGATTTAATTGAGTTTTCAAGTGCAGGTGGGTAATTTGTAATTTGTAATTAGCAAACTTAATTAAACAACTTTATACCAATTTTATGTGAAGTGGCACAGAATATAGGTTTTAGGTGGTAGGTGGTAGGTGGTAGGTGGTAGGTGGTAGGTGTTGGGTGTTATACCAATTTTATGTGAAGTGGCACAGAATTAGGTGTTATATAGCTATCAGGATAATTAGTTATCGTATAATTCAGTAGTTATAATACTACTTCATTAATTGATAATTGATAATGGATAATTGATAATTACAAGAAGGTTAAAACCGCTACGGAATTGAATATCAGGAAATATTATTTCTTTTTTCCCCGATCAAGGAGAGGCTTCAAAGCGCGAATTATTTAATTATTAATAATTAATAATTCGGTAAATAGGGCGCTGACATTGATCGATCATCTTTGCATTTGCGTAGCATCCCGTAGGAAAGCATTTGAACAGAAAAAACTCAGCCAGGGATTACTTTACGCCCTCTGAGTCCTGACTTCTGAGTTGCGCTTAGAGTTATAGTACTTGGGAGAAAGGAGGAATGAACAATGAGAGTGGGAAAAAATCTTGGGATATTCCAGCATTTGATCTTTACATTGAATAGAACTAGATCGGCAAAATAGAAATTGTATTGAGATCAAATCATTTTATTAAGCTTCTAGGCATAGCCAAATTCTTAATTCCAAAATACACTAAATTTTACTTTTGAGCAATCAAGGCTATATTGTTTATCTATCAATACTTTCAGCTTTTTCTAGAGTGGCAGGAAATAGAGGTGCGATCGCATCTTTTTTCGCCCTAAATTACACCCGAAAAAGGGATGTTGAACTAATTTTGCTAATTTTATTTTAAATAACTAATGCTTAACTTAATTTTTGATAATTTTTAATTATTTAAGTATTTGTAGCTACTTATCCAAGACATGGACAAGTTTAAATAGGGTTTGCTGAAAAAGTTTTTTAGTAGGGGTAGGAGACAGGAGACAGGAGACAGGAGACAGGAGACAGGAGACAGGAGAAAACCCACCTGCGGGCCCCGACCAACCCACCCCTAGCCCCTCCCCCTCCCCTCCTGGGAGGGGAAGACAGGAGACAACCCACCCCTGACCCCTCCCAGGAGGGGAGGAACGGGGAATGTAGAGGAGGTAGGAGCGGGCGTTTTGTCCCAAGATTGTTCTGCCCAACTATGCGCCTAAAATACGCTTCTAGCATGAGCGTGAAGAGCTGAAACAGGCGCACTTTTTTCGTTCCCAAAAAGGCACTTGTCTTTATATGTCATATCATGTCCGGTAGCATCGGTCTTGTATAGAGAAGGTAAGGAAGACCGAAGTTGGAAGAAGGAAGAAGCTTTAAGAAAAGGAAAAATTTTACTTATATGGCGGTAGATATTTCCCCAACTTTTACACGGGACTATACCAACGGACATGATGTCAATGCTTTTAGATTTAATCAGCAAGCCCTAATAATTAATAATTCGGTAATTATTAATTATTAATAATTAATAATTAAATAATTCTGGTTTAAAGCCTCCCCTTTTAAGGGGAAAAAAGCGGTCGAGAGATGGCGAGGAAACCTGCGCCATATCCAATCGACTCCTGTGAAGAAATAATATTTCCTGATATTCAATTCCGTAACGGTTTTAACCTTCTTGTAATTATCAATTATCCATTATCAATTATCAATTAATGAACTCTCCTTGAAAACAAGAAGATTGACTCAAAAAAAAAATTTTTTCTTCTGTTGGTCGATGGTCGGCTAGGGAGGAGACCCACTCTGATCAGAGCCACTCTAGCCACTCTGCTAACGCCATCCCTCGATCGCTTGTTTCTCTTTTAAAGGAGAGGCTTTAAAGCTTACAGCAGTTTTTTAGATGGGTAAACCACAGTTAAAAATTTAGGTGGTAGGTGGTAGGTGAAACGAGGGCTGCGAATTCCACAATAGATGGCTGACCTTGTTGTCTACTCAGGTGAAAAGCGCTGTAATTATTCAGTAATTTGTAATGTGTAATTAGCAAACTTCCCAAACAACTTCACTGTAAAATTATTCAGATAAATTTTTATTATTTAGCACAGTTTTTTATAGCCTCCTTCTGCATATTCTAGTAACTTTTCCCAAGTCATCCTACTAACTTTCCGCAAATCAATACTTCTTCCACTCCTAAAAATTATTGTCGCTCTTGTTCCTATAATTGTTTCTTGAAGATTAACTACTAGATAATTCCGCTTATCTTTTCCCTAGTAAACTTCAGCTTCATCCCACCACTTCATTCCTTCACTTTTAAACATTTGATTTTCCATCCATTTATCATCCCATTTGTAAGGATGCCAATTTTCTTTAAGTGCTTTAATTAAAAAATTATTTGGTGCATCAAAATCTTCTCCATTACTTTTTTTCCAATGCCAATAAGAGATCGTAGTCCTCAAAGCATCTTCCAAATCTTGAGAACAGTATTCAACAATTAATAATTAATAATTAATAATTAATAATTAATAATTAACAATTACCTCTCCTTGAAAAGAAGAGGATTGACTAAAAGGAAAAATTTTTCTTCTCTTGGTCGATTAGATATGGCGAGGAGACCCGCTCTTATCAGAGCCGCTCCGAATATCGCCATCCCTCGACCGCTTTTTTCTCCTTAAAAGGAGAGGCTTTAAAACTTAATTATTCGGTAAATTGCTTCTTCTACTTCTGAATTCAAAAAATCTACACCTATGGTAGTCAAAGCAGGAGCATACTTTTTAATTATTTCTTGGATACCTTCATCTAATTGTAAATAAAGCAAAATTTTGCCTCCATTTTATAAACCAGATAATTAATTTGCACAACTAAAAGGGCAGATTTTAAGGATTATTTTCCCGCTCAACTACAAAAATATACCTCTAAATATGAATCAAAAACATGAACCTATCCCAGCAACAATATTTTTGCTAAAAATCCTAAATATTTTGGTAAGCATTCAGCCGTCAGCTATCAGCTATCAGCTATGAGTTATTAGCTCATTATCAGCTCAAAAGAGGATTAGTCTCCAAGGATAATTAAAACTTATAAAAAAAATGTCTTCAGCTAACCTTAGTAATTTCTTGAATATGTTCAAAAGCTGATAGCTGAATGCTAATAGCTGAATGCTTACATATTTTGAGATTTAAAAAGGAAAAATTAAGCTTTTCAAACACATTTTACTTAGGGTTTGCCTATGGAAAGTATGAGTGGTAGGGGTAGGAGTCAGTCCTCAGGAGTCAGGATAAATAGAGAATTTAGAGGAGGTAGAAGTAAGAATTGTCCCTCAATTTTTCTGTCCGAAGGTTTGCCTTTCATGTTAACTTTTTGAGGGTTTTAGACTAAAATAAGCACACTTTTTGGGAATCCAAGAAAGCTCAAACTTTTACCTGTAAATGGTTTGATAATTAATCAGTAAACCCTACTTAAGAAGACTATCCCCATTCACTTTTTTCTTCTTCCTTTTTCCTTCTTTCTTCTTCAAGACTTAATTACTCATTTTCAGGAGAGGGAGAAACTTCTACTTCTTGTTCATTTTTTGGTGAAGAAATAGACTCTTTACCCTGTTGACTTTCTTCTGTAGTAACTGGTTGCTCTGATTCTTCTTTTTCAGAACTTGCAGGAGACTCAACTGCTTCTTTTTCTTCTATAGTATTAGACAATTTTACATCATTAAATAAAGGTCGATTAAAAGCACCTATCTCAAAACCTTCCACCTCTGAACTACTAACATAACTCCACATCCAACCAGGACTATAAAGTGGCATCATCACTGCATTTTCAAGCAAATATTTCTGAACTTCTATCACCTTTTCTTGTCGTTCTTCTAAGTTAGTAGTAGTTCGCATTTCTGTGAGTAATGTATCCAGTTCATCACTGTGATAACCCCCCATCCAACCAGGAGAATGCCACAATGTATAAAGAAAATCCGGGTCATACCAAGACCACCCCATCATATCAATAACACCATTACCTTCTGTTTGACTATTTTCCTGTTTGATTCTGGCATTCAGAGTGCCAATATCCATTGTTTCTAACTTAGTTTTTATTCCCACTTCTTCTAGTTGAGCTTGAAAGTTTTCTATTACTTTTTGACGGTTTCCTCCTTTCCAAGTTAAAAGAGTTATTTCTAATGGTTTATCCTCACTATAACCAAGTTCCTCTAATAGACTTTTTGCTTCTTCTGGGTCTGGTTTAATACTAAACTCTGAACAAAGTTTTTCATCACTGGGAAACATCACATCTGCGACCGCGCATTCGGAAGGTTTAACTAAACCTGCAAATACTTCCTCAGTTGCTTTTTTGGGGTCTATTGCATAAGTTACCGCCTGTCTTGCTCTCTCATCATCAAAGGGTGGTCGGGAAATAACAAACTCTAAAAATACTATTTGACCACTATTCTCAGCAGTATAAAGTTTAAATTTTGAGTCTTCCTCAAGAGCAGAAATTTCTTCTAATGGAGGTTCAGTTAAATGAATTTCTCCAGACTCGAGTGCTGCTAAACGCGCTTCCCCTTCTGGCATAGTTTTAATTATCAATTTTTTGATGTAAGGTGTACCAGAATTTTCTACCTGTCGCCCATAATTTTTGTATTCTGGGTTAGCCTCCAGTACAAGTTGTTCCCCTTGAGTCCACTTAGTAAATTTGAATGGACCTGTACCTATTGTTCCTTCTATGCCAAATTTATTGTTATAGGTTTGAATTGCAGAAGGGCATATCATGCTGGAGTAAGGATCGGCAAGAAAGCGGAGAAAGGGACTAAAAGCTTGAGACATTTTGACTGTAACTGTGAGGTCGTCCACAACTTCAACAGTTTCTATTGGTCCCCAACTTTCTTTTGTATTGTTTTCTGTCTCAGGGTCGATCGCTCTGTCGATGGTAAATTTGACCGCTTTAGCATCAAAGGTTGTGCCGTCATGGCATTTGATATTTTCGTTGAGTTTAAAGGTATATTCTTGACCGTTATCGCTGACTGACCATTCTTTGGCTAGGTTTGCTTGGATTTTACCTTGGTTATCGAAGGCCAAAAGTGTGTCGTAGATTTGATCGATTATTTCTCTAGATAATGGTGATGTAGATTTGTGGGGGTCGAGGGTGTCGGAGTCGCTGTAGCGTCCCCAAACGAGGGTACCTGGTTCAGGGATGGTTGGTGTTTCTGAGTTTCTGGTGGTTTGGGTATTGTTGCAGGCGATCGCTAAGGTGGCAATTATTGATGCTACTGCTATGAAACGCCAAATTTTTTGATGAGTTAATTTCTTGAAAAAATTGTCTAGGGAAAACATCATTAAAATATTAGTTTTTTTTTAACTTCGCAAGCAAAATTAATAATTATAACGCAAAATGTGCTGTATATTTTTCTATTTTTAGTTAAATTTTTATACTTGACTATAGCAAGGAACGAGTTGGTTAGGACTTATGTTGATGATGAATCTTAGACAGAGAAATTCTTTTCTCACTGTTGCCTTTACCGAAAAATTAATAATTAATAATTATTAATTAAATAATTCAGCTTTATTAGCCTTCCCTTTCAAGGGGAAAAAAGCTGTCGTTAGCGCAGCTTCCCGAAGGGTGGGATGGCTCCGAAACCTGCGCCATATCCAATGGACCAAGAGAAGAAATAATATTTCCTGATATTCTATTCCGTAACGGTTAAAACCCGAGGTAATTATCAATTATCAATTATCAATTAATGAACTGTTACCTGCTATACAATGGGTTAAGTTTTGTTAAAATATCAAATGTAAACTTCATTCATAATATTTAGGTAAAATTTTGTTAGACGAACAGGCGAAGAAAACAATATTGCGTAAGATTCCTCACGGATTATACATCTGTGGCGTTAAAGATGGTGAGGAAGTTAATGGTTTTACAGCCAGTTGGGTAATGCAAGCATCTTTTGCGCCTCCCCTAATTGTTAATTGTGTAAATAAAGATTCTAAATCCCATGCCATGATTAAGGCTAGTGGAGTATTTTCCCTGAGCTTTTTAGCCGCAGGACAAAAAGATTTAGCTCAACAATTTTTCAAACCTCAACGTCGTGTGGGAAATAAGTTTGAGGATATAGAATTTTATCTGGGAGAAACTGGGTGTCCAATTATTTCAGATACTCTTGGTTATGTGGAATGTAAAGTTGTTGGTGCTGTGGAAGAAGGCGACCATACTGTATATGTAGGAGAAGTAATTGCTGCAGGTGTACATCGTGAGGGAGACCCTCTATTGTTAGAAAGCACAGGTTGGAATTATGGTGGTTAGTTGTTATATGTAGCAATTAGCTTTTTTGTGTTTACTTATCTTAAAACTACTGCTGGGGAGCATAAGGCCAGAAACTTAGTTGGATTAGTTCATCAACTTCTGGTGGCTCTTCTGTTCCTATCTACAGTTATCATGGGTAGGAATTTGGACAATCTTTGCTAGATCCAAACCCTGAGCTATGGCCTTTGATTATAGAAGTGGCGATCGCTTTCCTAGATATTTAGTCCTCGTGTTGTTAGTTTTGTCGATATGGTCTTTTTCCCCTCGCAAAGTTACCAATTTTGAATACTCCCCGGAGGTCAGTCACGGGGATTCTAAGCAGATACTACGCAACAGGATAAATCCATGTTGCTTCGTTTTTTCGAGCGCTGACCAAAGATACACTCTCTGGGGACAATTTCCGCGGTGCCCCTACACAGTCGGCTTAAGTTTAACCTTAGCTTTCTGCTTACTTTCGCGATTATATTTGCAGCCCCATTACAGTCTGCATTCACACACCAATTATTGCCTGTTCTATACAAACCACGCTGTCTTGATGCAGTCGCTCATGGGGGAAACCCCCTTTGGCGGCGCTGCATCGCTTTATTCTTTTTCCTGATGGTTTCCAATCATTGGGTTTCTCACCATAAATAGGCAGATCGTCACCATCTAAAAATGAAGCTATACTTGTATAACTTTCTTCTGTTTCTATAAATATTATTCCATATTCAGAGCATAATTGAGCTATTCTTTCTTTGAGTCTAGCTGTAGGAATTGGTACAAATTCTGAATTCTTTTTATGACCATTATCTATTTGATTTTTCTGACCTTTATTCCAACCAAAAACAATTGTACCAATAGAATTTTTTAAACAATGATTAATGACTATTTTGGCTGCTTTATTTATACCCAAATCGGATTTGGCGGTTACGCTTTTCTGTAATGGCAGCTAGTTTATTTGACCAAAATCCAGTCGGTTGATTTTCTTTAAGAGTTGATATTTGTTTGTTGTACCAACCCACCCCTTTAGTTCCCCTCCCGGGAGGGGATAGGGGTGGGTGTTTCCCATCTACAATTAAGCTAGTACCGACATTGGATACACAGGTCAACCAATTATTTACACCATGGTCTATTCCTAAGACATTTTCTTGATTTAATAGAGGTTTAACTATTACTTATTTTTCATAAACAAATTCCCAATAAAAACATCTATTTCTCGGTAATATTCTCAGTTCTTTGAGAGTAGAAAATGCTCTTATACTAGGCATTGGAATTAAAAAGCAATCCAAACCAAACCAGCGTTTACAGGTATTGCCTAATGGTAATCAAATTAGAGTACCTCTGAGTTTTAATGCTTGCTTGGGGTAAATAACTGTACCCATTCATCCTTTTTTTCTGTAGTTAGGAATCCTTGGTTTGTCTGATATTTTACCTGAACTATAAGCTTTAATTAGACTATAATAAGACCTAAATGATTCAGCTACAGTTATCAATATTTGTTGTGCTGAAGAGCGAATATAAAACTTTATAGTGATAGTTGTTTTTATAGACTAATTCTTGCGTCATACTTACCCAGGGTTTTGTGAGACTTAAAATATAATTGTCTGCCATAATATATTCCTATGTTAGTTAGCTTGTGAGATTCTTCGCACAAGAATTTTAAGATAGCAATTAATTCAAAATTTTTATTTACTAAAACTTTCTGACAAGAGTACATTGGAAACGGGCAGACCGAAAAGTTATTGTCTATTATAGTAACAGAGGGCAACTAAAATTGTCTAGTCCAAACAACTCCCTGGTTTTCATGTCCCGGTTCAAACACGGGGGAGCTTCAACGTCGCTTTTCGGTAAAATAAAATACTTCGGATTAAAATCCGACGAGTTGCCTTTCATCCATCGCTGAAAAGACGATGGCTTTCATGCTGCCGTGTTATTTAGGTAATGTAAATATCTGAAATAATTACCAAAAATACACCATAAATAGCGGTACTGCGTAAGTCCTGTTACATGGTGCATAATTCCAGCGTTATTCTGGTAAAAATAAACCATATTATAGTGGTACTGCCTAAGTCTTGATTTTAACAAATAAGGAAATTTTTTAATGAAAGTAAGTATACGATTTGAGGACGAGGCAACCTTAGATACCTCTAATAAATTGATTGAGCTTGCATTGCTTACCTTTTTGTCCTCCATTTTTCAGAAATGCTTCAGCATCTTGAAAGTTGTAACATTCCACCACCTTACCTAATGTTTGTTCATAAGACTTAGAAGCTCCTTCGTTGGCAATTACCAGTCCTATTTCTCCTTTAGGGATCCTAATAATGGGAACTGTACGAATGTTGAATATTTCAGGGTTAATGTAGTAGGTTCCTGTTTCTAAAATAGCAAGCTGTTTACCCGCTTGTCCTCCATTATCAAAAAAGGCTTGTGTATCTTGAAAATTATTACAATCTACTTTATTAGCAAAGTTTTTTCCCTGTTCTAGATACTTTCGATATTTTGCTTCTACTAACCCAATTTCTCCAGAACTAATTCTCGTAACAGAAACTTTTTTAATCTTAAATATATCCGTATTAATGTAGTATTTACCTGCTCTTAGAGTAGCAAGTTGTTTACCCGCTTGACCCCCATTATCAAAAAAAGCTTGTGCATCTTGAAAATTATTACAATCTACTTTCCTCGCCAAATTTTCTCCCTGTTCTAGAGGTTTTCCATCTTCAGTTTCCACTAACCCAATTTCTTCAGAAGAAATATAAGTAATAGGAACTGTACGAACCCTAAATAATTCAGTGTTAATTCGATAGGTTCCTTCCGTTAAAATACCACGTTGCTTACCCTTTTGACCTCCTTTTTGGATAAACTCACTTCCATCCTGAAAGTCATCACAATCAACCACTTTCCCAAAGCTTTCTCCTGGTTTTAAATAAACTCCATCTTTAGCTTCTACTAACCCTATTTATTCTGTTCCAATTTGCAATTGTTCGACTGGAATAATCTTAAATATGTCAGTATTAATTTTGTAAGTTCCTGGCGGTAAAAATCTATTTGTTTACCAATTTGACCTCCATTATCAAAGAACGCTTGCACATCCTGAAAATACTTACAATTAACTATTTGACCAAAATTCTTACCAGGTTTTCAAGGAGAGCCATCTTGTGCTTCTACTAAACCTATTTTATGAGCTTCAATTCTAGTAACTGGAACTTTGCGACAGCTAAACATTTCTGTATTAATTCGATAAGTACCATTGGTTAAAATTGCTCGTTGTTTGCCGATTTGACCTCCATTATCAAAAAAAGCTTTGATATCTTGAAAGTTATTACAATCAACTACTTTTGCAAAGTTTTGTCCTGATTCAAGAGGATGACCATCCTTAGCTTCTACTAATCCAATTTCTTCTCGACTAATGGTGATAACTGTTACTTTAGTAATGGTATACTGCAAAGAAGAATATCCAAAATGTAGTCCTGGTCCAAGAATTTTAGCTTGAATGCCTGGTTCTCCATTCAAAGCAATAATTCGACCTGGAGGAAGGCGAAGGGAAGGATTGAAAGCCCATTTTTTGTTAACAATTCCAATTTCATCATTTCCAATCCAAATAAACAGTTTCGACTGTTTGTTCTTAGTTTTTTCTAGTGTTTTTTTTATCTCTTTTAATATTATTAGACCTTGGTTTTGCTGATGTAATTTACTAAAAATTTTATATAATTCGTCTATATTTAAACCATTACATTGACTTAAAAAATCAGATACAATTACTTGCAAAGATGGGTTTATCTTAAAGTTGCCAATATCAAATCCTCCTTTTTCTAGATGATATATAAACAAAGATGGAGATTTTTGATAAACTATTATAAGATTCTCAATAATTTCCCCCTTAATATCTTCAATATCTTTATCTTTACCTATTCGTTTTCTAATCTCGTCTAGAACCTTTTGAAATTCACTATCCATAAATCTTTTTTCATCCCCCTATTTTATTAATCACTTGTTCTTGAAGCATCAAGCTTTTTACCTTTAAAGGTTTACTACCTGGATTTTTTTACTTAAACCATTAAATATTTGAGCTTTTTGCTTTAATTCCTGACCATAACATCTAGTTAAAAAGTCAAAAATAATAACTGGTAAAGCCTCATAAATACGAAGTTATCCCACAGGAAAATCAGCAGAAATATGTGCTAAAAAAAGTCGGGCATCCGTCTGATAACAATCATAAAGTGCATCAGCTAAAACTTCGTTAGTAATCAACCCACTTGCTTCTAACTGTTCCCTATATGGTTCAATCAGAAAAGGAAGATTTTCTTCTAAATCTGGACTAGAGCGCCCAGAGGTCCAGCAAACCTCGAAAATCCTTTAGCTATACTTTTCAGAATATATTTTTTTGCCATTGCTCAAGTACCACTTTAATCTCGTTACTTTGAGCTATTATAGCAAGAGAAATTGGTTGCCTAATTACTTCTAATACCCCTGGTTATATCGAATGTAAAATTATTGGTATTCTAGAGGAAGGCAATCATATTTCATACTTAATATGTAGGAAAAGTAATTCCAGTAGGTTTTCTATAGTATGGAACTGTTAGATGAGCTTCTTAAGATTACAGAAGTGCTAACTGTCGATAGACTCATCTACATTTCCTCCTTCCTTCTTCCTTCTTTCTTCTTCCTTCTTCCTTATTCAATAGTTAATTATTAATTGAATTATGCCATTAATTAAAGTTCAAACTTCTGTTTCTAAACCAGAAAAAGATAAAATTGACAGCCTCTTAAAAAACCTTTCTTCTGCTATGGCGAAGCATTTTGGTAAACCAGAATCTTATGTAATGACTACTTTTGAATCAGATATTCCCATGACTTTTGGTGGTAGTAGTGATGAACCTGTCTGCTACATGGAAATTAAGAGTATTGGTAATATGAATTCTCAGCAAACAAAAGGGATAAGTCAAGATTTTTGTCAACAAATTAATCAGGCTTTAGGCGTACCAAAAAATCGAATTTATATAGAATTTTCTGATGCTAAAGGTTCGATGTGGGGCTGGAATAGTTCCACATTTGGTTGAATTTTCGTAAGCATTTAGGTGTTAGCTGTCAGCTATCAGCTATTAATTTAATTGCCCTTAAAAGAGGAATCAGAGTTGAAAGATTTAACATAATTAAGTCGGAAATAAATTAGCTACTTACTAGCGACTCAATATTACTCAAATCCTAAAACTACTAATTCCTCAAAGCTGACCGCTAATATTTTTTCTTCTTCCTTCTTCCTTCTTTATTAACCTACTTTTAACATAGAACTACTCAACAAATCACACTCTGAATCTTCTAAATGCCAATCTAAACCATCAAAAGCAATTTTCTCAATCAAACTAGCTAACCGCAATGCCTTAAGAGCTTGTTCTCCTCCAACTGAAGGTTGATTTCCTCCACCCACACAATGAATAAAATGCTCTAACTCCGCATGAAGAGGCTCAATATTGCTAGTATAAACCTTTTCAATTAAACCATCCTGACGATAAAGAACCTGACCATAATCAGTCACATAATCTGCTGTTGTTTGACGGTGAATCAGAATTTCATTGTTCAGAAAATCTGCTTCTGTCAAAGAATTTTTACAGTGAGCAACAATAGAACGTAATTTTTTATGTGTCACCTTACTAGCAGTTAAAGTCGCTACAATACCATTGGCAAAACCAAGAGTAGCTGTCACATAATCTAAATTTCCAGAACTAGAAACACTACTTCCACTAGCAGTTAATTTGACAACTGGAGAAGCAACTAAATCTAATAACAAATCAATATCATGGATCATTAAGTCCAAAACTACAGACACATCATTAGCTCGATGAGAATAAGGACTCATCCGATGAGCTTCTAAAGCCAATAAATCTTCAGTTTTGAGGACTTTACTCAGTTCTTGAAAAGCAGGATTAAACCTTTCTATGTGACCCACTTGTAAAATTTGCTTAGTTTCAGCAGCAGTATTTACCAAAAATTCGGCCTCGGCGATACTAGCAGCAATAGGCTTTTCCATTAAGACATGGACTCCTGCTTCTAAGCAAGTCATTCCCACAGCATAATGCTGAAGGGTGGGAACTGCTACACATACAGCATCAACATGAGGTAAAAGGTCTTTATAATCCTCAAAAAAACGAACTCGATATTTACTAGCGGTATCGAGTCCTCTTTCCACATTAATATCTGCTACACCAACTAATTCTGTATCTTTGAGCAAATTTAGGACACGGGTATGATGCTGTCCCATATTACCAACCCCAATAACTCCTACACGAAGAGATTCTGGTTGACCATGTTTAGTAAAAACGGATGAATATACTTTAGACATTCTATTTAGCACTCCTAGATTCTCCTCCACCACACCTAATTAGAGTAAAGTAATAGGTTTTTTTGTTCAGCCTTTGCAAATTTATCTTATATTTGCTGACTGGGGGTAGTGCTATAGCTGAAGTCAAAAGTCAGAAGTCAGAAGTCAGAAATTAAATTAGCAATCCTCCAAAAATATGCACGCCAATTAAGGCGAGGTTGCGCGACCAAATTATTTTGATAATCGGGAATTGGAGATAATTGAAATACTAATATAGAAATCAGGAATCAGTTGTGAGAATTGAGATGTTCCTTAAAAGTATAGAATATAGCAATTTTTTCTTCTTCTCTGTTCCCTGTTTCCTGTTCCCTGTTCCCTAAAAGTTTCCAATATCTGACAACTCAAAACCAGTATAACTATCACTATATCTGAAAATCATACTCAAATCTAAAGAAAATATTACGATTTTCCGAATTTACTAAAACTCTATGAAATAATTATATTCAATAAAAATTAAATTGAGGCTAGCAAATATAAAGGCCTTAAATATAAAATTCCGAAAACACCAATCTCTTGTTTATTAAGGGTTTGGTGTTTTCTAATTTTGAGGTAATTTCTAAGAGTCGAAGCAATCAAAAATTAGTTCAATATTTGTCGATGACAACAATAGTAATTAAAATAGGCACTTCCAGTCTGACTCGTTCTGAATCGGGAAATTTGGCCTTATCCACAATTGCTAGCTTGATCGAGACTATTGCCAATCTACGTTCTCAGGGACATCGAGTAGTTTTAGTTTCTTCTGGAGCAGTTGGTGTAGGTTGCGATCGCCTAGGACTAACTGAAAAACCTCGTAATATTGCCATGAAGCAAGCAGTAGCAGCAGTGGGTCAAGGAAGACTAATGCGAGTTTACGAAGACTTGTTTACATCTTTGCGACAAACAATGGCCCAAATATTACTTACTAGGAGCGAGCTTTCACGACGTAGTAGCTATGTCAATGCTTACAATACATTTCAACAATTGTTACGAATGGATGTAGTCCCAATTGTGAATGAAAATGACACTACTGCTGTGGAAGAACTTAAATTCGGGGACAACGATACTCTATCAGCTTTAGTTGCTGGTCTAGTAGAGGCTGATTGGTTATTTATATTAACCGACGTTGACAAGTTATATTCTGCCGACCCTAGAAATAATCCAGACGCTTTACCTATTACTTTAGTAGAGCGAATGGAACAACTCGAAGAATTTCAAGTTGAAACTGGAGATTCTGTTAGTGGACGGGGAACAGGTGGAATGATTACGAAAATTGAAGCTGCCAAAATTGCCACAGCAGCAGGAGTGCGAACCGTTATTACTGATGGCCAAATACCGGAGAATATACAAAAAATCCTGAATGGAGAATCTATTGGGACTCAGTTTGAACCTCAACCACAACCAGTAAATGCCCGCAAACATTGGATTGCCAATATTTTAGTACCTGCGGGCAAGCTATATCTGGACATGGGTGCAGTTCAAGCAATTGCTGAATCTGGTAAATCTCTACTAGCTGCTGGTATTACTCAAGTAGAAGGAGAGTTTTATCCATCGGATGCTGTAGAACTATGCGATGAAGAAGGTGGGGAAATAGCTAGGGGACTTGTCAACTACAGCAATACTGAATTGCAACAAATTCTGGGTTGTCGCTCAGAAGATATACCTGATATTTTAGGCTATACAGGATCTGACACAGTAGTACATAGGGATAACCTTGTAATCAAATGTTAACAGCATATGTCAATGGTTTTAGATTTAATCAGCAAGCCCTAATTAATTATTAATTATTAATTATTAATTATTAATTATTAATTATTAATTATTGAACTCCTTCTTCAAATCATTGTTTCTGGTGGAGCAAAATCGGAACCAACAACTACACTACCTTTAGTAGATTTTAATCCTGGTGTTTGAGTAGTTTCTAAATGTTTATCTGAGTGAGCAACTGAATCAGGAGTTTCTAATTTATCTGGAGTAAGATTTGCTCCTGGACTTGGTTGTTGAGACATCCAATTTAGTCCACCTACTGCACCGGCCATTAAAGCTGTATAACCTATATATAGATGAATGGGATGTAGACCTAATCCCATGCCATTATTGGAGTTAGACCAAGATGGCATTAAGCCTTGAAGTGGATCGGACATAGGTAAAGCTTCTGCTAAAGCTACTCCATCAAATCCTAAAGCGTTACCAATACGAAAGATGAATCCTCGAAGATATACATCTTCTGGTAGTTCGTCTGTTTGGCCTTTTTCTATGGCTTCTAGATAATGAAGGGGTACGAAGGTTTGTTTATGAATTTGTTTCATGGATAAACAACGCATTTTTCGTGCTTTTTGTAGTTTTTCCCCTAGTTGCTGTAGGTATGTATTTTTTTCTTGAACTAATAAGGCTGCTTTTTCTGCTTTTGTGAGTTTTTTTCGCCGTTTTCGTCGATTATTTTGTGGTTGTAACTCTTCTAGGAAGTTTTGATTATTTTCTGGGAGATGAGTTTCTGTATTGTTGGAATCTATGGATACTAAGGCTGATTCAGTAGTAATTTCTGATTCTACGGTAGTATTTAGGTTAGTACTCATGTGTGTTTGAGGTTGATTTTGGTGATTTTGGGTTAACTTTTCCTGATTCATTTGTTGGTAATTCATACTTTCTTTATGCTCATTCATATTGTGAGAATGAGAGTTAATTGGAGCTGCTGAAGATGCTTTTTTTTCTGGTATTAATGTTCTAGTCAAGTTTTTTAGGCTGAGTTTTATTGTTTCTAGTCCTAACACTTTGATTTGAGCTTCGGTTTGAGCTACTGCTTCTTCTAGAGAAGTTTTTATGTCAGTCAACATTACACTATAAACTTGGCGAGTATAAGTTTCAGCTTCAATATTACTCAGTAGCGATCGCCAATTATCTTGACCAATTTCTATAGGAATATGCCCAGAAAAACTATAGCCAGATGTAGGTTTTAATTCCATTGTTAGGGTTTTAGTTTTATTTATACTGAATAGGAGTAATCTAAGTAATTTATTCTGGAATTTAGTGTTGATTCCGGATATAAGAAGTGCGAAGATTTAAGAGGCTGTTTGTAAACAAAAGATTAAGTAAGGTTTGTGACAGCACACTTACCATTACTCCAGAAATGGTAAGTGTGCTGTCACACGCCGCCTGCTGTGGGATAGTGCATTGCGTAGTAACGCACCCTACTGGACTGACACAGCTAAAATGGTGCGTTAGATGGGGAGATGGGGAGATGGGGAGATAGGGAGAAAAAGACACCTAGAAACAAAAATCTATTGCACAGTTTTAGGTGTGTCAGTCTACTATACGATCTAATTTTTGTTTTTTGTACAAGTTTCCGAATATTTAAGTTTCTTCTTTTTCTGGCAAATTTTTCTAACGAGTAACCTTTGTCCTATCTATTGCGAAATAGTTTTTTGGACATTTAACATAGTCATTAATGTTATAGATATATTATATCAAATCCGGTAGCATCGGTATAAAATCTTTTGAAGTAGGAGTCAGTTCTCAGGAGTCAGGAGTCAGGAGGGAAAAAATTTATCAAGATTTGCTAATGGTGAAGATAGAGAATGTTTTTATACCGAATTAAACGGATTTGATATTAATTGACTACAAATTAATAATTCAGTTAAAGTACAATCGAAAGTGCAATTCTATCAAACCATAACTGAATAGATCAACTTTTTTTCTCAGATAATTCTTGAAGATAGTTTGAAAATACAATTTTAATGACTACTTGTAAACCCGATCAAGTAAAAATAGTCCTACGACAATTCCGATAAAATGAGCCACAATTATATGAGTATTACCCAATACTATAAAAATATCTACTGTAAATTCTCCTAGTTCTGTAGGGTTAAACATAAAAGAGCCACTAACGAATGATTTTCCTAATAAAATACCTCCAATTGCTTCTGCTCCTAATAAACTTAGGGTCATCCCAACCAAGCTAGTAATTAAAGTCCTTTTTACTTGTTGAATTGTATCTGCCCTGCTTGGCCTTAAAGAAGGTGTAGGCGATTGTAATTTTTTTGCCAAACGAGTGTAACGGAATGCAAGGTAAATACTAAATCCCAACACCAAAAGCCCACAAACCGCAAAAAATAGGCCGCCTCCTGTACCTCCTTGATTTTTTTGACCAGGTAAGGTGACAACAGCAAATAAAAAGATGAAGCCTGAAATTACCCCCAATACAAGTTGTACCCAAAAGCAAGTCCATCCGCCGAACCGGAGTGCATTAGCTACTTGTTTAACTGCAGTTGGTAGGTCTGATAAGTTTGACATATTTGTGCTTATTTATTGTCAATACTTTGATATACTCACGACGTTGCGTTTGAGAGAAAACGCTATGGGTGGTTTTTGTTTCTCGCCCTGGACATGACCAGATTAATCTTGTCTGATCTAAAGGCGCGCTCCTAAAGACAAGCCAACAGGTTATTGGAGTGCCCCCAATGAGAGACTGGCGCTGACAATATATAGACCAGTGGCCTAAGTATATTTAAGACTGTAGCATTTATGCCGACATTTGAGCAATATGAAAAATGTGGACTGATATTCCCATAAGATTCTGAATTAAGGATTACAGGGGGACTTTCTGGGGATATTGGATCGAATTTTGACAATGTGCTTGACTCTAGGTCAACTCCTTTTAAAATATATTTAAGAATTGTAAATAAACAACTCTATTTGTAAACGTTATTAAATTTGAGACCTATTGATTATGACACAACCACAACCGACTACGAAACCTAATCTGAATGAACCAAAATTCGGTTTTAACCAATATTCAGAACGTCTGAATGGTAGAGCAGCTATGATTGGCTTTGTATTAACTCTGGCAATTGAATACTTGACTGGAGAAGGTTTACTATCTTGGTTAGGTCTCAATTAAAGTTTTAGTTATACCTAAATTATAGAGAGGGCTACTGGCAACTATATATAATAGAGATTAAATCCATACAAAGGTCTATCTATCTATATATAATAAGAATATAGTAGAAGTATATTGTTGGTAAGCCTAATATTGTCAAGAACTTACCAACAATTTCTATTTAGCTTGCAACTATACTACATTAATCTCAACTATTCCTAGACTGGGAATTAGTTTTTTGTAGCAATTAATCCACTTTCGACCTTGACAATATCAATACAATATCAATATATGAAGTTTACTTTGGGGAAAATACCAAGTTATTATAATTTTGTATTAATGAATTGCTAAATATTGAATATGTAAGAAAAATCAAAACTAATTTACTGATTTAAAGTTTAATATGGCAGTATAGTTAGTTATTAATATCTATAAGAATATTAAGGGAATTAATTGGACTACCGACTGAATCCCTTTAATCTAAGAAACTTACGAGTAGATTTAAACTTTATCAAATTATGCTTATGATCAACGCTTTATGGCCAAAGTTCTTGAAGGCTGCCTATAGAAAGGATCCTTTAGCCAGTTTTTTTGTGACAATAGGATCGGTTGATGCTGTCATTGGTGGTTTAGGGGCAAGTTGGCCTCTGTTTTTCCTGGGGATGGGTACAGTAGGAGTAGCTATCATATTACGTTTCTGGTTGTTACAGCGTTCTCATCTTGATCGCTCTACTCCTGTTCCAGAATATTATCTACCGCCTAATTCTTCTCGTCCACAACTGCCAATTCTAAATAGAAAGAAAAATCATCTTCCTTAAATTACATAATTGGCAATAATTCCTCATCTTCGATCAAAATTAGTCAAGCTTTTAATATTCGTGGCTTTTTTGATTAAGGTTAAGAATATTCCTTATTTATGAGAATATTGCCTTACTAGACCATTATGTAGAATGCTATAAATCTGGTTATAGTTTATTTGAAGATTCGTTACTTAGTAAGCTTGCTTTGATTAAGTACGCTAATTCTATAGGCTTGAGTTTACCAAGTAAAGACTTTAAAATTATTTTAGATAAACTTCTGATCGGTAATATTTTTGGAGGACTTGGTTTGGGTATTTCATTGGTGGTTTTAGGTGGCTTTTTGCTCCCATTTAATACTGAAGAGCCAAAAATAAAACGCAAACCTGAAAACAAAATTGAATAGGATAATATCTTTATTTAAGTGAATCCTTTATAAGAGCTAAAAATCAGATATCTATGATCATTTCATTTTCCCTACTCCCTTTTCACTTAAATTTATGGTCAAACGACAAAGAAAGTACTGCTATATGTATGAAGAGTCTAAAGCAATAGCAGCATACAAGACATTTTGTATTTCAGTAAGAATTAAGGAGGGTTAGAAGTTGAGAAAAAGTTTTACTGCCTAGAATGATTATCTGTCAAATTCGATCAAATGTTTGTGTTACAAAAAAAATAAAAAATGGGAACCATGGTTCCCATTTTCCTGATTTTTTATATTTTTTCTTAGTAGCTGTTGTTGCTTTTTGACTTGCCTTAATCTAGCAGTTCCTCCTCTTCCCTTAATATTTCTTCCCTGGTAACGAGGAGACTCCCATCTTTTTAATCGTTGTGCCATATGTACAAATATAACCTCACTTTAGTATAAGTGGGCAGAGAGAGACTCGAACTCTCACGACCGAAGTCGCCACATTTTGAGTGTGGTGCGTCTACCAATTTCGCCACCCGCCCTTACTTTGATTATTATAATCACTTTTTGTCAAATTTTGCAAGAGATCCTGATATTTTTGACTACTTGACCATTTATCAATTTCTCTAGCACGCAATACAGGTAATGGATGAGTTAGTTGAGCTGTTTGAAGTTGCCTTAAAACTTCACCCAGTTCAGTATGACTAAATTCTTTGTAAGCTCTTGCCTGGGCTAAAAAAGCATCAACATTAAGTTGAGCAGATATACTCGGAGAACCACCTGCCAACTTCATCAGAACTGATGCTACTACTTTTGGGTTTTGTGTTGCTAATAGAGCTGCGCGATCGCAAGTAAATTCTGCACACCTTACCCATTCTAATATTTGATTTTGTATACTTTGAGCTATAATAGCACCCCATGTGGAAATTTGTCCAGCAGCTAGTACGATTAAATTACCTAAAGTGAGGTATACTCCATGTTCACATTTAAGATGTCCTAGTTCGTGACCTAATACTGCTTGAATTTCTTCTAGGTTCAGTAATTCTATCAAAGATGTATGAACAACAATGAAAGGTTGCTTACCTCGCATGGCAAATGTATAAGCATTGGGAACAGGATGTTGACGAACATATAATTGTGGTGGTTCTAAATCAAGTGTGTGACAAGCATCTAATAGTATTTTGTATAAATGTGGTAATTGATCTTTGCCTACTAATACACTGGATGCAATATTTTCCATGTAGAAAAATTGCTCTCCTAATGGTCCTAATAATTGTCTCACTAATAAATCTACGCCAGGTAGTTGTTTGATAGTATTGGTTGCTTCTAAGTCTAATGGATGCCGAAAATTATCTGCTTTTAAGCCAATTAAGGGTATTGTTGCCAAAGCCATATTTTGTTAATAGTAACTATAGTGACTGTTATTTTAGCACAATTTGAGAAAAATAATTTCTGTTTCAATGTTAAGGAAAGTTTGATTTTTTAGTTATTTATTTTTATGTCACCCAAAAAATTAACTAAATTTAGTTTAAGTTTAATATTAAGTAGAGCAAGCTAAAAAAAAGAGGTTACATTTTTAATCAAAAAAATCCTAAAGGTAATGAATATCAACTTTTGAGCTAATTTATAATTTGATACATAGCGCTCAAAATTTACCATGTTCTACTTCAAATAATTTGGTGTAGTTGATTTATTCAAAAAGGATATTAAAAGCTTTAAAAACTTAAATATATACAGCATCTTTTATCATAAATGAGGTACTTCTGTGGCGCGAAATATACCCGTACTTTATCGTTAATCTTTGTACATCATATACCACCGAATATTCTGTATGCATATTAGTTATTTCCGGACAAAGAGGGAGTAGGGAGTAGGGAGTAGGGAGTAGGGGAAAATAATTGATAATTTATATGCGATAATTGATTTTTTTTTTGATTATCACCAGATGTCTATTAAAATTAACTACTTTCACTATCAAGTAGATAAATTTAATGTTCATAGAAGTTAATAACTTGATGATTAAAATCTAGAGAAAAAAATGTCTACATTATTAAATATATGTATTCATCGCTACGGCAAATCATTTAAAAACGCTTGTTTTTTTAGTAAGTAAATTTCATCAACAGAAAGGTAAAGCAAATAACTAGATATTCTAGAGTTATACAAACTTGATAAATGTTTGCGACAAATAGCTAGGGTATTTTTTAGGAGTCATAATGAATAGCTTTGATGCCATTTATGAGGTCATAACTTATCTTATTAGTCAAAGGAACATCTCCTATAAAATGAATGACTATTCGTCCTTACTACCCTTATTATTTTTAACATTATTTTTTCAAATTAGTATGATGCACTATTAAAAAGGGGTGGCAAATTATGGAATTATATTGCCAAAAATTAGTTGAGACTTTGACTAAAAAAAACTAAGATTAATCATTACAGCAATTTTAAAATTCAAAATATTGTTCATCAAAAATCTCAAATAATTCCTCACTGTGCAACACCATTAGATATATCCATAAAAGAGGTAGTAGGGAGTAGGAAGTAGGTAGAAATAATCGATAATTTCTGTGCGATAATTAATTTTTTTTTGATTATTGGAGATGTCTATTAAAAAAGTAATTATAACGTACTTTCTCAAAAGATAAACTCAAGCAGATAATTCTATCTAAGATAAGTTAAGTTATCAGAAGTATTGATATTGAATGCTGAAGTTTGCCAGCACTTGGTAACTATTGAAAAAATTATACAGATTTCTACATTTCTAACAAAAATTGGTAGTCCTAATACCAGTTTTATATGAGGTTGCATAGAATAGACTTCTTGCAAAAGTTTTTATTACATCAATTCAATATCTGAAATCAACTATTTTACCTCCCTATTGCCTATTCCCTATTCCCTGACTTCTGCAAGAAGTCTAATGATGAAATTCATTAAATCGATCTATCTTTATTTAGGCTTACCTGCGGTCAATTATGCTTGAAATATTATTCTATGCAGCTTCATTTCTATTTGGTATAAAGTAGTTAAAATTGGTTATTTATTGAAGCAATGATACTGCATTTCATCTCGCGCAGTGAGACCCAGACTTAATAGAGTTATTTATTGTATGTAGCTTGATACAAAAATATATCGGGTGCATCTCAATATTTGCAAAAATACTTTTTTCCTATATATTCCCTGTTGCCTTTCGGAGCTGTTGCCTGTTGCCTAAAAGCGATAAATTTTTGGCTTTATTCATGCATTAAGATGCACCCAATATATCGATATGTGAAAAATACTTAATTATACTCTAAAAAATTGGAGAATAACATAAGAGCTATCTAGTACTGCATTTACAACTACAACACATCCTTATTTTTTGAGGATGACCAAAAGAAATAAACTACCTAATAGTCCATTTTGTTAGTTTCAATAAGATTATAAATTGTCACAATCACTTATTTTTCATAATTCGATCATGTACTTAACCCATCAAAATTAATTAAACAGACCATTAGTTTAAAGCTATTCCTTTTATGAAAAATTCAATAAACTTAGACAGAAGTCTGCAATATTTCATGTTCTGTAGCTATATCTATTCTTTGTAACTGTGCTCCCAACTTTTGAAGTTTAATCTCTAGTTTTTCGTACCCTCGGTCTAAGTGTTGTAGACCTTGAAAAGTAGTTTCTCCTTCTGCGGCCAATGCTGCTAATACCAAAGCAGCAGAAGCTCTAAGATCTGTACCAATTACTGGAGCTGCTGAAAGTTTGGACACACCTTCTACAATGGCATGATTTCCTTTCACCCTAATATTAGCACCCATCCTATTTAGCTCTGAAACATGACGCATACGATTCTCAAATACTGTCTCTGTAACAGAACTACTACCAGAACAAACACTTAGCAAGGCCATAAAAGGAGCTTGCATATCTGTGGGAAAACCAGGATATGGCTGAGTCTCAATATCAGTAGCTATAAGGTTTTTGCTAGGCAGAACATGTAAACTACCAGGTACTTCTTGTATGATTTTTACCCCTACTGACTGGAGTTTAGAAATAACTGCACTCAAATGTTGAGGAACAACTGGTGAAATAGTTATGTCTGAATTAGTAATTGCACCAGCGATTAAAAATGTCCCAGCTTCTATTCTGTCAGGTATAATGGTGTAATCTACAGAATGTAGTTTGGGGACTCCAGATATAACTACGCTCTTTGTGCCAGCACCAATAATATTAGCTCCCATCGCTATACATAAATTAGCTAGGTCTACTACCTCTGGTTCTTGAGCTGCATTTTCAATTATGGTTTCTCCCTCAGCCAAGGTAGCTGCCATCATTAATGTTTCAGTAGCTCCAACACTAGGATAGTCAAGATATATTTTTGCTCCTTGTAACTTTTTTTTACTACCAGTAATATAGGCGTTGACTATACCATGCTCAATATGAACTTCTGCTCCTAAATCTTGTAAACCTCGAACATGAAGATCCACAGGTCTAGCACCAATAGCACATCCACCTGGTAATGGTACGCGAGCTACTCCTAGTCTCGCCAGAATAGGACCAATGACAAAAAAGCTGGCCCGTAACTGTCTAACTAATTCATAAGGAGCTTCCGCAGTATCTACATTACTCGCATCAACATCTAAAGTATTACCATTCTGTTCTAACTTTGCTCCCAATGCAGATAAAACTTGTCCCATTCTATTAATATCTGCCAGAGAGGGAACTTGGTTTAACCGACAAGTGCCCGAACAAAGTAATGTTCCTGCCATCGCAGCTAAGGCAGAATTTTTGGCACCACTGATATTTATGTTTCCTTTGAGATGAGATGGACCACAAATTTTCAGTATTGATTGGTTGATAGGGGATGATTTTGGATTCTCTTTTGAATTTGATGGTTGATTGATGGCTCTGTCCTCCCTCAATGACCTAATTATTAATTTTAATTTTTGCTTCTGATTTTACTGGAAAGTTAGCATATGTCTAGGGGTTGACAAATCCTATTTCTTAATATATGTTGCCAAAAAAAATTAGATGTCTCCGGAATAATTGGGGTCTGCTGAAAAAATCAGAATAGACACCTCCTCTAAAAGAGGGAGTAGGGAGTAGGGGGAAATAATTGATAATTTCTGTGGGGTAATTGATCATATTTTTTATTATTAGAGATGTCTAATAGTGTTGCAAAATTATTCAAGTAAAGCGGATGAGAATTTTTTTACCGAATTATTTAATTATTAATTATTAATAATTAATAATTAAATAATTCGCGCCTTGAAGCCTTCCCTTTTAAGGGAAAAAAAGCGGTCGAGAGATGGCGAGGTCTCGGAGCTGTCCGACCATCGACCAAGAGAAGAAATAATATCTCCTGATATTCAATTCCGTAACGGTTAAAACCCGAGGTAATTATCAATTATCCATTATCAATTAATGAAGCTTGTTAGTGACTCAAGTATAAATTTGGCTGATGAAAAAGAAAGGGAAAACATTTTAGGAGTAAAAGAAGCACAATTAAGAGAAAAAAAGCATCTTTTAAAAGGCTGAATAGATTGTTGATCAACTGAATTATGGATAATAAACTCTGCGGTTTTTCAATGCTTATACTTGCACTTTTAAATATCCTGAATCATAAAATTTATCCCAATTTATCTTGTATAAAAAAAGCATATCCTTATCGGGTAGATACTCCTATTTCAGCAGAGAAATTAAGATTATATTCATCTTGAATTTACTCCCAATAAATTAAAATTTTCATGATTATCCAGCTATTTCCTGGCGATAATTTGTCATTAAACGGCAGTTCAGAATTTTCTGGTGTAGCAGTATATTGGCTAACTTATCTGTACATGGTACGCCTAAATTTTGGCGTTGCATAGTACTGAACTGTATTGGTGTAATAGGTGATAAAATATTTCCTGCTTTATAATAGTTAGGGTTTGCTGAAAAAGTCTGATGGTGATGATAGGCAATAGGGAACATCTCCAAAAGGCAACAGTTGAGACTATCTGCTACAGCCAAATTTTCTGATAGTCAGGGGAAAAGTATGAGAATTTTGAGACTACAATAGCCAAAAACCTTGAACTTTTTCAGCAATATTTAACCCTGGAAGTCTTTATAGGTATTTATGACAATTTTATTCAGCAAACTCTAGTTACTTACACAGCACTGAGGTACACTTGTAATACATTCTTGTATTGTTTCCTGTTCCCTGTTCCCTGTTCCCTGTTCCCTGTTCCCTAGGGCAATAAAACTTTGTACCTCCAAGATTCGATAACTGCTGTAACTAATTTTGAGTTAGATTTAAAGTAGTCAGAATAAGGTTATACTTTCGACTACAAAATATAGAGGTGGTGAATGGAGATAGGTATTCCCAAGGAAATTAAGGATCTAGAATTTCGAGTAGGACTAACTCCTGCAAGTGTCAGGGTATGTACTGAAGCTGGTCACCAGGTTTTCATCGAAACAGGAGCAGGTTTGGGTGCAGGCTTTACTGATGAAGATTATATCCAAGCAAAGGCCAAAATTTTACAAAATGCTGGAGAGGTTTGGAATTGCGAAATGATCGTGAAGGTAAAAGAACCTTTATCATCAGAATACCAATTTCTCAAGTCAGGACAAATCCTGTTTACTTATCTACATTTGGCTGCCGATCGGAAGCTAACTGAAAGGTTGATTGAAAGTGGGGTGACGGCGATCGCCTACGAAACAGTAGAGCTACCTGACCATAAGTTACCTTTGTTAACTCCCATGAGTATAATAGCTGGACGTCTTTCTGTGCAGTTTGGGGCGAGATTTTTGGAAAGGCAACAGGGAGGTAGAGGTTTGCTATTGGGGGGAGTTCCTGGTGTTATGCCTGGTAAAGTGATGATTCTGGGGGGTGGGGTTGTTGGTACAGAAGCAGCGAAAATTGCTGTTGGTTTGGGCGCAAGGGTTCAAATTTTTGATATAAATGTGGATAGGTTGGCTTATTTAGAGACTCTATTTGGTTCTAGAGTGGATTTGTTATACAGTAATTCTTCTGCTATAGAAGCAGCTATTGTAGATTCCGATTTACTTGTAGGGGCAGTTCTAGTTCCTGGTCGTCGTTCTCCAGTGTTAGTTACTAAAGCTTTGGTAGAGCAGATGCGTCCTGGGTCTGTGATTATTGATGTAGCTGTAGATCAAGGTGGTTGTGTGGAAACTCTACGTTCAACTTCTCATACAAATCCTACCTATGTGGAATCGGGAGTTCTACATTATGGAGTGCCTAATATGCCTGGAGCAGTTCCCTGGACAGCTACTCAAGCTCTGAATAACAGTACTTTGTCCTATGTATTACAGTTAGCTAATTATGGGAGTGAAGCTTTAGAAAAAAATCCGGTCTTGGCTAAGGGTTTGAATGTTAAAGACCATTTTTTGGTTCATCCTGCTGTGCGAGAAGTATTCCCTGATTTAAGTAGGGTTTGCTGAATAAAGTATGAGTGGTAGGGGCAGAAGTTAGGAGTTAGGAGTCAGGATAAACGGCGAATTTATAGGAGGTAGGAGTAAGAATTGTCCCTCAATTTTTCTGTCCTTAGTTTGCCTTTTATACTAACTTTTTGAGGGTTTTAGACTAAAACAAGTGCACTTTTTGGGAATCAAATAAGCTTCAAACCATTACTTGTCAATAGTTTTAGAATTAATCAGCAATCCCTAAGTAACAATTCAGTTTTAAAATCACACATATTGAACATCATTAAGAATATAACCATTAGATTTATATCAATATCTAAGATAAGTTTTTCAACAATTTGAATAGATAGTTTTTTTTTAAATTATCTTCATTCTATCTCTTTGATTTCTACTACTCTATATATAAATCGGTTCGAGAATTAATTATATATTATATAGTAGTAATTTAAAATAATAATGAAACACTTTTTCGTCTGAAAGTCTTTTAAGGCAAAAAATGCTTGTCTCAATCTAAACTGAAATGACTATACTATTGCATATATAATCTATTTGTTAATCAAAATGAATTTTGGTTGATAATTCTTTAGATATACTAATATCATGTTTCATTAATTAGCCAAGGCTCATTTCAGTTATCAGTTATCAGTTATCAGTACCTCTCGCTGTTTGCGCAGCATTCCGTAGGAAAGCAAGATGCTTGAAATACGGAATTATCTTTTTTCCAAACCTATAACTAAAAAAAAACTAGATTATTTTTTTGAACAGGAATTTTCCACCATTCAGGCGAATAAAAATTAGCTTATATTTCCAGGCTTATCAAGTCTCAAACTAAATATTTGGGTGCTAAAGTTAATAGTTAATATTTTAAAAATACTCTTTGGGTGATGAAATAGTCTACTATTAAAGATGATTTAGATACTACTAACTTTTCTAAGTTTATTCGCCATCTTATTTCTTTTCTGGTAAAAGATAATTCCTTTTATACTCAATAGATATGGCTATAAAATAGCGATCGCCAGTTCCTTATAGTTGATAGGGTCATTAAGTTAGAAAAAATTGGCTCTGCATGGTCAAAATTATGCTAAGGCTGAGGAATCAGTTGTAAACTAAGCTCTGAAAATAAATCGGCTTTTAGAACTGTTGAGTTGATTTCTGAAGACCGTAGCTATATATATTCGTAATTCAAATTGACACTCTGAGCGTTAAATCTCGCGATTATAACGGGAGTCCTCTTTCAACATTTATGATTGAATTTAATGTTAAATATCATCAAAAATTTATTTAGTCAAATAGTGTAGGAAAAAGTGTTAAGTTTCATAAACTAAAAAAAACCATTTACTGCCACTGAAATAACCATTTATACAGTTAAAGTTAACGGTGGAATAAGACTTTAATACGCCTAATTTGTGTGAAGTCAAAATGCTCTGCAAGATTTTAGATTGATGTTTATATTATACCAAATCAACCAAACAACGTAAATAGGTAAAAATAAATGAGAATATTCTCAATAATCAGCATTTAATTAATTTTTGTAACAATTGAAAAGATTAAAAATTACAAAGATAATTTTGAATATCTATTATTTTTAGTTATCAAAAATATGGTAGTAAAAAAACTTAATTTAAAGTGATTGACAAATTGGAGTAGATCGGCAACAATAAAAAATTGTGATTTAGCGGAACTGGCGGAATTGGTAGACGCGCTAGATTCAGGTTCTAGTGTTCGCAAGGACTTCCGGGTTCAAGTCCCGGGTTCCGCATTATCTAGTGTCGCTACGCGGAAGTCAAAATTCAAAATTCAAAAGTATTGATTGGTAAGGCTTTTAGAATTTTGTAACTGGTTAGTTATTTCTGCCATCCTGCACTAGGTATATGCAGCATTTGTTGATTAGTTATCAAAATCTCATAGGCAGGAAAATCACAATATCCTGCTCGTGTTTCACCCCTCAAATAAAATAAGTAATACTAGATAAAAAATAAATTATAAGTAGTGCTGACCAGTGTACAAAATCCTTTAGTAAAGGAAATCCGTAAGCTTCATCAATCTAAAGGAAGAAAGGAGAGGCAGTTATTTTTATTAGAAGGAACTCATATCTTAGAAGAAGCTTGCCACAAAAGTTATCCTCTTTTAACTGTATGTTGTACGCCTGAATGGCAAGAAAGACATCAATCTTTGTGGGAATTATTATCTCAAAAAGCTCAAAGGATAGAATTGGTAAGTGAAAGAGTTTTGAAATCTCTTAGTACTACAATTAATCCTGATGGAATAATAGCTATAGCACCACAAAAGTCAACAAATTCTGTCAGAATTGCTAGTTTGGGAATTGCTTTGGACAAACTGCAAGACCCTGGTAACTTTGGTACTATTATAAGGACAGCTACAGCCACAGATGTAGATGGTTTGTGGTTAAGTGCAGATAGTGTGGACTTATATCATCCTAAAGTAGTTAGAGCTTCCGCAGGGGTATGGTTTAAGTTGCCTATGGCAATTTCTGAAAATTTAAAGGCTGAGGTATTAAGGTTACAAAATCAAGGTTTGCAAATTGTAGCAACAGTACCGAATTCAACTATAAATTATTGGCAAATTGACTTACGAAAACCGACATTAATAATCCTAGGAAATGAGGGGTCTGGTATTTCACAAGATTTACTTGAGTTGGCTGATTATTCTGTCAAGATTCCTTTGGGTAATGAAGTAGAATCTTTGAACGTTGCTGTCTGTACAGCGGTAATTTTGTATGAAGTTCAACGTCAACGTCAATCTCAATCAAATTAGTACATTATTCACTTATCCCAGTAATAAGATTTTTGCTAAAAACCCTAAAGATTTTGATAGTTAAAAACTAAAGATTAAACTTTTCAGACACATTTTAATTTAACAAATTAGCCTGTGAAAAATAGTGGGATAGGTTATTATATTATTCTGAATCCGCTTCCGATAATGGTTGGCTTTGATGATTTGTCTCCATATATTGGTCTATATCGGCGATCGCTTCCTCTAACTCTGATAAACTAAATTTTTGATTGGACTCTTCAGTCTCTGGAAGAGGGGAATTAGACTTTTCATGGTTGGGTTCCTGAAGAGAGTTATCCAATTGTTTTTCAAAGCTCTCAACAAATGTTTTTGCAGCCTGACTACGAATATCTTTTTTATCCATATTAATTTCTGTCCTTGTGATCTTCTTGTTAACAGTTCAACTTATTTTTATATAAATTATAGGCATACAAACAGCAGGAGTCTAGATATTTTATTTCTAGTATTTTCCCGGAGCAAAAGTTAAATCTGCTCTATATTATTAATTAGGGTTTGCGTATGGAAAGTCTTTTTGCTCTTTGTAGGAGACAGGAGACAACCCACCCCTAACCCCTCCCAGGAGGGGGAGACAGAAGAAATGGGAATTTAGAAGAGGTAGGAGTTAAGAATTGTCTCTCAATTTTTCTGCCATAATCATCCTAAGATACTAACTTTTTGAGCTTTTTCTACCTAAAATATGGTACTTTTTTAAACTCTAAAACGCTAAAAATAATATCAGTCAATACTTTTAGAATTAATCAGCAAGCCCTAATTAATAGCTAATATTTTGATAATTTGGGGCTTTTGAAAATTTTTGTTCTAGAGCGATCGGATTATTAATTTTGACTACCTTTCTTGAGCTTTTAAATTTGCTCTGCAATCAATGAATATTTTAAGTTATTTTTAGCTATCTATCATTCAAAATGTATCTAAATTAAGTTTATATAAACCATTTTTAATCAAATAAGATCATTATCTATAGCAGTTTTCATGTTTCATAGAGTACAGAGATTTTGGCTTAAAGGCATAAGGCAGAGAACGAAGTTTTGTAGTTTACCTTTGTGAAAACCGCTATAAATAGTAAGATAAACTGACATACTTATAGATTTCAGTATTTTATCTGAAATAATGAGATTTATTTTTTTAAGCTCATTATATCATAAACATATAGCTAAGAAAGAATTGGTTAGGACATAGACTAATAACCAATCTTAGACTAGAAAATGTGTTTCCAACTGTTCCCTGTTCCCTGCTATAAAAGTTTTGTTTGTCGCAGCAAAAAAAAGACTAAGTGAAGTAATGTCTGTATGCAAGGCTAGCTCGTACAGACACGAATGAATAGTTTCCCAATATGGATTATGTACTTAATTTTCTCGCTCCTTGTGCTTTCAAGTTAATTATTGCAGTTTATTTTGGTCAAGAATTAAGTTAATCTGGGATCTAGAGCAAATTAAGTTCAAACAAATCCCAACTTGATAGGGTCTCTGGGTCTCCCGTTATAATCTGCGATTTAACGGGAGGGGAATTGCCGAGCTGTAAATTAAAAGGGTGTCGATTGCTGTTTAAATCTAGCACTAAAGAGTAGTATAAAATTATGATAATTACTCATTGCTACAAAACTCAGCCCACTTGTGAACAGTCAGTCAAAATTGATTATTGGCTAGAACTATTACGAAGGCATTACAATTATGCTTTAGGCCAAAGACTAGATTGGTTAAATAGAACTAGATGTCAAGTTGACCCTTGTTCATTAGACTTGTCGCTTTATAACTTAAAAAATCTCCAAAAACCTTGTTCTGTAAGGATTGTAGCTATTGGTTGGCTAAAATGCTTAAAATTATTGATATGTCTAGGTTAGAGCGATTTTTTCCCTTTATTTAGCGACAACTCTATTAATTTCATGTCCTATTGGCGAAATTCAAAAGTTGCCAGATTATTATTTTCAGCAATCAGCACTCTTACAGACAAAACAGTTATTTCCTGACTACAAAGAAATATCCATACGAAGTTCAACAAATTAACTTACAAAGACTAGATAAAGCTTGGAAACGTTTCGGCTCTTAGCCGACATGAAAGGCTAATACCTGACAAAAAAGGTAAACGTGGAGGACGACCAAGATTTAAAAAATCAGGAAAGTTAAAGTCATTTTGTTTCAGTAGAGTTAATCATCCCAAAGCAGCAATTAAATTTGATGGAAAACAAATAATTAGTACGAGGTTTGGTGCTATTCCAGTCATAGTTCATAGACCAATTCCAGATGGGTTTACGATTAAAACTGCAACTATAACCAAAAAGGCGAGTGCGTAATTCTGGGGAAACCCCAGAATGTAAGACGCACTCAAGACGCTGATGGTTATTATGTAAGTTTTAGTTTGGAAGATAAATCAGTTCCTAATCTAATTCCTACAGAAAATATCAAAACTGCTGTAGGTATTGATGTAGGGTTAAAAGAGTTTTTGACTACTAATACTGGTAAGACTGTTTCTGTACCTAAATTTTATAGAAAATCTCAATCTAATTTAGCAAGAAAGCAAAGAAAAATAGCTAGAAAAGAAGTTGGGTCTAACAACTGGAGGGCGGCGCAAAATAGAATAGCTAGACTACATCAACATATTGCTAGACAAAGAGAAGATTTTCACTTAAAAACTGCTCATAAATTAGTTAAAGAATATGACTTAATTGCTGTGGAAGATCTAAACATTAGAGGTTTATCTAGAAACACGAAACTATCAAAATCAATTTATGATGTAGGAAAATAATTAACAATGAATAATGAATAATGAATAATGAATAATAAATAATGAATAATGAATAATGAATGAGATAAAATCCGTTGGCTTCGGAGTAGTATAATTCTGTTGATCGTCATACAATCGGTAAGGGCAAATGGCCATTCCCCCGACAATATAGACTCTTATCTTTAAAGATTAAATAACACCGATGCTACTGGATTTGATATAATTCTTTAATTATTAATTATTAATTATTAATTATTAATTATTTAAGGTGTTCATATGATTAAAGTTAATCCTCACAATACATCACATGCATTGCAGTAATTGTGGTCATAAAGTACCATTAACTTTATCAGTTAGAACTCATTCTTGCCCTAAATGTAAAACAGTTTTGGATAGGGACGAGAATGCAGCAATTAACATTTTAAATAAAGGTTTAAACGAGGTGGGTATCATCTTGTCTGCTTGTGGAGGCTTAGATATTGATCGGCCTATGTTCGCGTAGCGTTGCACCAGCACTCGCAAGAAATTTCTTTGTTTGAGAAACTCCCGTTATAATCGCTCTTATTGAACGGGAGAGAACTTCACATAAAATATTTAGCTAAGTCCCTACAATTTCAAATATTATAGTTTTTGCAAACATACAAACAGGTTTTAAAAACAACAGATGACTCAAGAATTTGATTACGACTTAATAATTATCGGCGCAGGTGTTGGTGGACATGGTGCGGCATTACACGCCACAAGTTGTGGCCTAAAAACAGCTATTGTAGAAGCAGCGGAAATGGGTGGGACTTGTGTTAATCGAGGTTGTATACCATCCAAGGCGCTCTTAGCAGCATCTGGTAAAGTTCGAGAGTTACGGGATACTCACCACTTAAAAACTCTGGGTATTCAATTAGATAATGTAGCTTACGACCGAGAAGTTATAGCTTCTCATGCTAGTAACATTGTTGACAAAATTAGAGGTGACATGACCAACAGTCTGAAACGTCTAGGTATAGATTTGATTAAAGGCTGGGGGCAAATGGCAGGTCAACAAAAAGTTATGGTCAAGACAGAGAAGGGAGAAGAATACTTTACTGCTAAAGATATTATACTTGCCCCTGGCTCTATTCCATTTGTTCCTCCTGGAATAGAATTAGATGGTAAAACAGTTTTTACCAGTGATGATGCTTTGAAACTAGATTGGTTGCCACCCTGGGTAGCAATTGTTGGTAGTGGTTATATTGGACTGGAGTTTTCTGATATCTATACTGCCCTTGGATCTGAAATTACTATGATTGAGGCATTAGATAGATTAATGCCTACTTTCGACGAAGATATAGCAAAAATTGCACAAAGAGTTCTAATTCAATCCAGAGATATTGAAACTAAGGTTGGTAAGTTAGCTATGAAGGTGACACCTGGATCTCCGGTAATTATTGAACTAGCTGATGCTAAAACTAAGGAAGTAGAAGAGGTTTTGGAAGTAGATGCTTGTTTAGTTGCTACAGGTCGCATTCCCTACACAAAAAATTTGGGACTAGATTATGTCGGTGTAGAGACTGACCGCCGAGGTTTTATACCAGTAAATGATAAAATGGCTGTTTTGTCAAGTGGTGAGCCAGTGCCTAATTTATGGGCGATCGGTGATGCTACTGGAAAAATGATGTTAGCCCATACAGCTTCAGCTCAAGGTATAACAGTGGTAGAAAATATTTGTGGTCGTCATCGAGATGTAGATTATCTTAGTATTCCGGCGGCTGCTTTTACTCATCCAGAAATTAGCTATGTTGGTATGACTGAAACAGCAGCTAAAGATTTAGGTAAAGAGCAAGGGTTTGAAGTGGCCAGTGTAAGAACTTATTTTAAGGGTAATTCAAAAGCAATTGCTGAAGGAGAAACAGATGGCATTGCTAAAGTGATTTATCGTCAAGATACAGGAGAATTATTAGGAGTACATATTATTGGCCTTCATGCGTCGGATTTAATTCAAGAAGCAGCAAATGCTATGGCTCAAAAGCAATCTGTTAATCAGTTATCTTTTAATGTACATACTCATCCTACTTTGTCAGAAGTTTTGGATGAGGCATTTAAACGAGCAACTGTTAGTTAGAGTAGGGAACAGTTTAATAATGGATAATTGATCATGGATAATTGATAATTACCTCTCCCTAAAAGGAAGAGGATTGAATAAAAGGAAATTTTTTTCTCTCTTGGTCGATGGTCGGACAGCGCAGGTTTCGGAGCCATCCCACCCAACGGGTGCGCTCCGAACAGAGAACTCCGTTCCGCTGTCGCGAAACGCGTCAGCGTTGCGTTACGCCAGTTTTGCGAAGCAAAAGCAAACGACCGCTTGTTTCTCCTTTAAAGCAGAGGATTTTTACCTTAATTATTCGGTAACAGGGAATGGGGAACAGTAGGAAAAATGTTTCCCTGTCTTACAGTTTATCATCAGCATAAATCCTAACCAACTCGTTCTTTGTTATAGTTATTAATTTCAAGAAAATTGTTATATTTAGTCTCCATAACTGATATAGCAATTTAGTATTCAGTCATCATTTTTTGATTTCTCAGGATTGAATTTTGCATTGAAACTTACTAACTGTAACTTCAGCAAATTAAGAGGTGCTATACTACCGAATCTTGAAAATCTGAAGACTACAAAAAGAATCATTATTAAAGATTAGGGTAGTCCTAAAGATGTAAGGATATTGGTTAGTATATTCCTTGAATTTTCAGGAATTAAGCTTCAAAAATCATCTTTGATTTTGCGGGTTTAATACCCCACCGTCAACGAAGGGTTAATTTATTGTCACGCTTGTAAGCATTCAGCCGTCAGCTATCAGCTATCAGCTATGAGTTATTAACTCATTATCTTGGAAGAAGGAATTAGTTGTCAAGGAGAATTAAAAGTTCTGTTTGCGCAGCATTCCGCAGGAAATGAAATATTTCTGTCCGCTAACCTTAGTATTTGTTTGATTCTTGAAAAAGCTGATAGCTGAATGCTTACTCACGCTTAGAAAAATTGTATCCTTTGAGATATTGTACATTTTGCTAGAATTAGTTAAGGACTCGTGTAAAAATAACCTGAACAGTTTTTTTGATGGAAGCTATATTTCACGATTTATCCTAGATAAAATTTGTACAACTTATTTTTACATGGCTCCTAAGCAAAAATATAGAGTTGTAAGTATTCTCTGATGACAAAGAATTAGCCCTAAACTGTCAACGGGGGTGTTTAAAATTGTTTGAGCTGATAAGAAAGGAAGTGGCAATTCGTTGGCTATCCATAAGCAATTAGACCTTCTGCCTTCTGCCTTCTTCAATACTTATTTAACACTACCAAAACTAGGAAATTATCAAGAAAAATATAATGCAAATTCGTCGCCGACCGCCAACTTCAGCTGTAGAAATGGGTAGTTTACGTTATGAAGTTTCTTTGCCAAACTCAAAACCTCAAAATATTCTGGAAGAAATTGTTTGGTATAAAGAAAAAGAGGTAGATTATCTGCGGGATAAACAACCATTAGTTGAGTTAAAAAAGAAAATCAACTCAATGTCTGCTCCTCTGGATTTTTTAGCTGCCTTATCAACAGGAAAAACTCAACCTGCTGTAATTGCTGAAGTTAAAAAAGCTTCTCCTAGTAAAGGGATAATTAGAGAAGATTTTGAACCAGTTGCCATAGCTAAAGCATATCAACAAAATGGTGCAACTTGTATTTCGGTTTTGACAGATAAAAAATTCTTTCAAGGTAGCTTCGAATATTTGTCAAATATTAGGAAAAATGTTGACTTACCACTACTGTGTAAAGACTTCCTGATTTATCCATATCAAATATATCTTGCTCGTTTATATGGAGCTGATGCTGTACTACTAATTGCGGCAATTTTATCAGACCAAGATTTAAAGTATTTTATTAAGATAGTTAATGCTTTAGGAATGACTGCTTTAGTTGAGGTTCATAGTTTAACAGAGTTAGACCGGGTATTGACAATAGAAGGAGTTAAATTGGTCGGTATAAATAATCGCAATTTAGCAGATTTTTCAGTAGATTTACAAACAACTTGTAAATTAATGGAAGCTAGGAATAAAGAGTTACAAAAACTTGGAATTTTAGTAGTAAGTGAATCAGGGATACATGGATTTCAAGATGTAAACATTGTTAAAAATGCTGGTGTGGATGCTGTTTTAATAGGTGAGTCTCTGATGAAAAAAGCAGACCCTGGTGCAGCACTGCTACAGTTATTTAAAGATAAACAGGTTAACTAAAACTGGTAAAGATATAGGGTTTTAGATTTAGATTATATCTTGACAATTTTTCAGATAAAAACTGTAGATGATAGAGTTATCAAAAAAATTACTGAATAATTAAATTTTCAACCCTCTCCTGGAAACTTGAAAGGAGGAAAAAATCTTTTTAGTCAGTCCTCTTGTTTGAAAAAGGGTTTCCTGACGGAATGCTCCGCAAACAGTAATTCAGTATTCAGCAAGTGATTTATAGAAGTTTAACTTAAAAATGAGAAGTTTTTTCGTCTGAAACTCCCTCAGAGCAAGAAAGCTTTGTCTCAATCTAAAGTTAAATGACTATATATTTAAACCGAGAGAAATGCAATTTCAAAGAGGATTTATATTCGCTTTATCTGGGGAAGTTGGTATTAAGATGAAAATCAAATCTTATTTGCTTAAACCACATAAACTATATATAGCTGTCCTAAATAAGTTTTGAACAAATGTTAGTTATCTAAATACTGATGGTTACTTCTCTTGATATCTAGCTAATGTTCATATTCTATCTAGAATGGCTATAGTTATTTATGTTCATATTAATTATCTTTTCCCTTATGGGTTTAATACCCTAGTTTCAACCATGGTGTCTACAATTAGTTGGGGTTTTAATCCCCATAACTTTTTCTTTGTTCCTTCTTCAAGAATAATTACTAATCCAGTAGTTCTCTGATTTCTATATTGTTGTTTAAATTATCGCATAGGATAATTAACCAATCTGTAAACCGTTATAAATAAAACTATGGAAGCAATACCAGTTCCCTCCCGTATTCATTATGAACTGCTACTTCAGTTATTAGAAAAAAAGACGATTTTAGCAGTAGACTATAATACAAAGCAGCACGAAAAAGTACGGGAACTTATTGTAACTGTGAGAAAAGCTTTAGCACTACAAAAACAATTTGAAGAAAGTTGCAAGCAAGCAAATTTACCAATTGAATATCAATGGTCTCTCAATGAAACAGAAAAATAAATATTAAGTGCATTAGAACAAGCAAAAAAAAGGTATTTATGAATTTGATAATACTCAAAAATTAATATCTAAGACTTTTGAAAATCCAAAGGTAGAATTGGCAATTAATAACTTCACTATAAGACCTAGAATAAAATTAACAATCATTCATTAATTAAAAGAAGTAATTATCAATTATTAATTTAGTCTAACTAACTAGGGTTTGCTGATTAAATCTAAAAGCATTGACATATAAAGGTTGAGCGCATTTTTTAGTTAAAAAAAGTCCAAGCTTAATGGTCGTAATGCTTCAAAAAAGAGCGCATTTTAGGCTTATAGTTGCGCAGAATAATCAAGGGATTATTCTTCCTCCTACCTCCTCTATAATTCCCATTTCTCCTGTCTCCTGTCTCCTACCCTTACCCATAAGACTTCCAATACGCAAACCCTAACTAATACCATTCTTAGGGATGTCACGATTTATAGATTTGCTCAATGTAAAGTTTTTGGGAATGACACAGTTACTTCTTTGGTATCAATCCTCTATCTCAAAGGAAGAAGTAATTATCAATTATTAATTTATACCAGTTTAAAAAAAGAATGCTATAAAAAGGTGCATCTAGATCGGAGATCCTTAAAAAGAGCTTATCTAATTCATTTTAGATAGTTATATCTATAATATCCTACATTCCGCACGACAAAATGTGGTATGGAAGAAGGAGTCAGGAGACAGGAGACAGGAGACAGAATTTTAGAAAAAAATCATAGCTGCCGTGATTAAGTAATCATGTATAGCAAGTATTTATGCTTAATTATTTACTCAGAATTTGATGAACAAAAAAAGTAATTAAGATGATTTGCATAGTATAAATACTTACCAAGCTACGGTTTCATATACTACTTTTAATGTTATGCTCTTGACGTGCGGAATATGGGATATATTTTTACCGAATAATTAATAATTAATAATTAAATAATTCAGGTTTAAAGCCTCCCCTTTTAAGGGAAAAAAGCGGTCGATTGGATATGGCGAGGTCTCCTCGCCATATCCAATCGACCAAGAGAAAAGAAAATATTCCTTATATTCAATCCTCTCGGTTTTAACCAGAGGTAATTATCAATTATCCATTATCCATTATCAATTAATGAATTCTACCATTTGTAAAAAACACTTATTAAATTAGTATTAGTCTACCTAACTAATACCATTCTTAGGTATTTCACAATTTATGGATTTGCTCAATGTAAAGTTTTTGGGAATGATACAGTTTCCTCTTTGGTATCAATCCTCTATCTCAAAGGAAGAAGTAATTATCAATTATTAATTTAGTCTACCTAACTAATACCATTCTTAGGGATTTCACGATTTATAAATTTGCTCAATGTAAAGTTTTTGGGAATGATTACGAGAAGTTAATGCAGTTAGTATTTCGGCGCTCATTTGTGAAACTATTCAAAATCATTACTTTAACAACAAAAACTTTGTAATTAGTTTTAATTCCTAACTTTTACCAGATAAATAGTTGCTTCAACTATTGAATAATCCCTTAATATCTAAAATGTAAACTCTATAGAAAGAAAAATCAAAAATTTCCTCAAACAAAAATAATTAAAATTAAATAACTCCTAAAATAACTAAAACTTTCTTAGGTGGGAATCTTAAAGAAAAAATAAGTTTTTTCAATAAAATGCTTCTCAATCAATAAACATATAAACTAACTCAAGTAAAACAAAACATAAGGAATAGAAATCATGAATGACAAACTAATGTTAATGATTCCCGGACCTACTCCAGTACCAGAAACAGCCTTACTAGCTATGGCCAAACATCCAATCGGCCATAGAAGTAGTGACTTTTCCAAAATTATGGCAGAGGTGACAGAAAACCTCAAATGGCTACATCAAACAAAAAATGATGTCCTAATTTTAGCATCTAGTGGAACTGGGGCCATGGAAGCAGGTATCATTAACTTTCTCAGTCCAGGCGATCGCGTACTATGTGGATGTAATGGTAAATTTGGCGATCGCTGGGCAGAAGTAGCTACCGCCTATGGCCTCCAAGTAGAAAAAATCACAGCAGAATGGGGCCAACCTCTGGACTCAGAAAAATTTCGTGAACAACTAGAAGCAGATAAAGAGAAAAAAATCAAGGCAGTCATTATCACCCATAGTGAAACTTCTACAGGTGTTCTCAACGACCTAGAAACTATTAATAGTTATGTTAAAGCTCATGGCGAAGCATTAATTATAGTAGATGCCGTCACCAGTATTGGGGCAGTCAATATACCAATAGATGAATTGGGTCTTGATGTTGTTGCTTCAGGTTCTCAGAAAGGTTATATGATACCCCCTGGTTTAGCTTTTGTAGCAGTAGGTGCTAAAGCTTGGACTGCATATGAAACGGCCAAATTACCACGTTACTATCTTGACTTGGGTAAGTATCGTAAAGATGGAGCTAAAAATACTACACCTTTTACCCCACCAGTAAATTTATTCTTTGCCTTGCAAGCTACACTTAGAATGATGCAGGATGAAGGATTAGAAAATATATTTGCTCGGCATCAACGTTTAATGAGTGCAACTCGTGCAGCAGTCAAAGCTTTAGGGTTGCCCCTATTGGGACCAGATGCAGTAGCTAGTCCTGCTATTACGGCAGTTGCTCCTCCAGCAGAAGTAGACGCAGAAAAAATACGGACTATTGTAAATAAGCGTTTTGATATTGCTTTAGCTGGTGGACAAAACCACTTGAAAGGGAAAATTTTCCGTATTGGACATTTGGGTTTTGTCAGCGAACGGGATATTCTCACCGCTATCTCTGCATTAGAAGTTGCTTTGCGAGAGTTGGGATATGAAGCTTTTACTCCAGGAGCAGGTGTAGCTGCTGCTTCTAGAGTTTTAGCAGAGTCATAATTTAGCTGACCCGCCAATTGCGGTGAAAAAGTCCCCAAAGAATTAAACATACGAACTCATTCTTGTCCCCATTGCTGTGTTGTGATTGACCGCGACTTGTTTGCGTAGCATTCCGTAGGAAATGCAGCAATAAATATAAAAAATAGGGCGGCAGGGCCCAGACGTCCTTAAAGCACGCGCTTGTCCGACGGGGGACCGGGACTGCGAAACGAGAGAGCTTACACTATAGCTTCAGCTTAGTGTGGGAGCATATCACCATCTAAAATGTTGCAATAGTAGGGGGGGTTCCACGTTAAATTAATTAGTCTTAACCAATTAGATGAAACCGCCCCCACCCCATTAACGAAGTCAGAAGTCAGAAGTCAGAAGTCAGAAGCGAGTGTGTAATTCTGAGGCCTCCTCAGAATGTAAGAAACGCTCAAGACACTCAGAAGTTAACCCACCCCTAACCCCTCCCAACCCACCCCTAACCCCTCCCAGGAGGGGAGGGGAAGTAGGGGATGCGTGAGCAACTCTCCAAAAATTGTTCGCCTTAAAAGGTGGGGTGACACGACCCAATTATTTTGATAATCTAACGCTAGCTACATATTGAAGAACCTTTATTTTCAAGGTTTAATAATAGAATAGATTTTAAGTTTGATTTTAAATTGAGTTCTGAACTAGAGTTAAATTGATTATTTCTAGTAATTATTATGTAAGTATTCTGTAAGTATTCAGCTATTAGCTGTCAGCTTAGGGCAATAAGACTCCCTCCTGAAGAAAGTGTTTAAATCAATATAGACTTTAAGGTTAAAGAAACCTGCTTTTGTAAGATTTAATTATGACTGAATTTTGGCTTAATAAGAACCCTTAATATAGGGTTTAAATCAAGCTCAAAACAATAGCTGATAGCTGATAGTTGACGGCTGTTTGCGCAGCATTTATTACGGAATGCTTACATTATTCTGGCATTTAGTTGAAATCAATAAGTAGTTTCTAGCCAATCAAATATTTTATCCAACTGCTCTAGAGTAACTAAACCATATTGCCATAAAATCATTGGAAAAGCACTAAAGTCTGGTTTACGATCTACTAATGTTGAACTAATACTAGCTCTTTCTGCAACTGCTATAGAAGCTGAAGAAATAGATAATTCATCTTTCAAGAAATGGATAAAGCGAGCATAATTATTTGGTGTCATTTTTATTTACCTCCTATTTTTCAGATACCATTCTCTTTGCAACTCTTGTTTTCAAGAGAATATATAGAGTCACATATTTAAGAGAATTATCATGTCAATAAAATTAAGATTTTTTTTGGATATTATCGATAGTTATTTACTATCATCAAGCAAGAATTTTTTTCGATAGACTAGGATATGCCAGTTTTTTATCTGTTTACTAAACTCTGCATTTTTTCAAAAAATTTAGAGTAAAACTAAATATGGTACTTCTGGTCTATAAGCTAAGACGTATTTTAAATACTTCTTATTATCAGCAAGTCATAAGTCATGATTCAGAAGTCAGAAGTCAGAAATTATAGGGGTTGTCCTTTTTAATTAGTGCAGGATGGCGGAAATAACTGACCAGTTACAAAATCCTAAAACAATTACAAATCAAAAATGATTGACTGTCAGATGTGCGTCTTACATTCTGAGACTTCCTCAGAATTACGCACTCGCTTTTAAATGCATGACTTTTAACTTCTGCGTAGCGACATTAGGCACACAAAAAATAAGTGATTTAAATGCACAACAGCTTACTAAATTTTGAGAATAGCTTGGTTTGAATCTACATAAGTTGCCTATGCTATTCCGCAAAAGCTAGCTATTAATTTCTATAAATATTTAGTGAAATTATAATTACTCAAAATGTATACATATTAAGGGTAAAAAAAAATTCACTATAGATATCAACATTACAGAAAACTTTCTATTGAATTCTCTACTCTAGCCAAAAGATATAAACATTGTAGACACAGGATCTAAGTATGTAGTTGCGTTTTTTCAAACTATTACTACTTAGGAGGCTAACCTTGGTCGAGTCAATTTTTGACAAAATAACTACTTTTAGTATTTGTATGTATTTTTATTCACAATACAAACAATCTTTTATGCGTAAGTAAATGCACAAAAATATACAGCTAAATTTTCACTCCTAGCACAAAATATGATTATCCTCACACCAATCAACAGAATCAAATCAAGCAAAGCAAAAACACACTCTTAGCAAGACAAATTTTTCTATATCTTCCATACCTTCTTGGTCAAAGTAATACTAATCAACAGTTCAACATTATCAATATTGTCAAAATATTTCTCTTACAGCTTGCGAAACTTGATTTATTTTTGTTTATTTCCGATGAATAGAATGGCAGCATTACAAACCATGAAAAATTTGAGAATATATATTCTGAACTTTTAGGTTAACAATATTTTGAATCCATCTCAACAATGTCTAGTTTACTAATATAGCAAACTAAAACTGTAGTGTAAATATATAGTAGGTAAAATAATCAAAAGTTTTATTAGGTTTTGTCAAGATAATTCATAATTTCGCGATCTTTTAGCTTGTTGTACAAAAGGGAGTAGGGGAGTAGGGGAGTAGGGGAGTGGGGGAGTAGGGGAGTAGGGGAGTAGGGGAGTAGGGGAGTGGGGAAGAAACCTAAATATATCCTCTTTCTTTTAATTGGAGCTGAGACGATCGTAACTGACATTATTAGGTAATTTGTCCTCAGTTCAATCAATACCATTACCAAAAAATTGTGGTCTAAAGCTTCCCCTTTTTAGAGGATAAAAAAAAGAGCATATTCCTAATGTCAAGTCTCCTTATTGCAGAGGTATTGATAACTGATAACTGATAACTAATAACTGAAATGACTGTTGCACCGACTGCCCTAAATTTTTGTAATCATTATTCGGTCTCCTACTTTCAAACCTAATTCCTTTGCACGTCTTCCCCGAAGTTCAATTACTTGATCGACTAACACATCAGGTCCATAAGTAGGGCAAGGGTCGGCTAAACAAGGAGGGACATTTTCAGCGATCGCCTGAACTATACCAGAGTTTATAAATATAATATCAAGAGATATTTGGCAATTTTTCATCCAAAAGCTAACTTTCCGAGGTGGGTCAAAAGAGAATAGCATTCCTCGGTCATCAGCAAGTTTAGTCCTGTACATTAAACCTATCGCTTTCTCTTGAGGAGTTTTCGCCACCTCTAAATTAATTATCTGATTAGATATATGAGCTTTTGCCGTAATTGGTAAAATTTGGCCTTGTGGATATATCTGAGAATCTGATATATTTTTAGCTTGTGCTGGAGTATTAAAAACTTGAACAAATATTATTTGTAGCAAACAGCAAAGCAACAGAAATAAGATTATTCCAGACTTAAGTGAACCAATTTTACGACCCATAATTAATAATTTCTCAGATATTCTATGTATGTTTTATATCATGTCCGGTAGCATCGGTATTGTAAGCATGAAGGTAAGGAAAAAGCGGTGCGACCCCGCGTCGGCGACAGACGCAAGTGGTCAGACCCCGCGACGACACCACCTCGCTTGTGCAATGCTGACTCCTGTGAGGGAATGCGCACTCCTGTGAGGAAGAATTCATTAATTGATAATTGATAATTGATAATTGATAATTACCTCCGGTTTTAACCGCTACGGAATTGAATATAAGGAAATATTATTTCTTCTCTTGGTCGATTGGATATGGCGAAAAGACCTCGCCATCCCTCAACCGCTTTTTTCCCCTTAAAAGGGTCGGCTTCAAGGCGCGAATTATTTAATTATTAATTATTAATTATTAATTATTAATTATTCGGTAAATAGTTTATCTGTGCATGACTAATGTTATTCTTCGCATTAAGAAACAATTAGTGTAGCTTTAATTCAAATAAATTTGAACTCGACAAATTAATTCAAAGACTTTAAGTTTCCCTCAAAACATATCCAATACCACGGACTGTCTGAATTAATCGCTTCTCACCTTCTCGTTCAATTTTCAGGCGTAGATATCTAATATATACCTCAATTACATTAGACTCACCCAAAAAATCATAACCCCAAACATTTTCCAAAATCTGTTCCCGACTCAATACTTCGCGAGGATGCTCCATTAAAAACCTTAATAACTCAAATTCCTTCATAGTCAGCTCAATACTACGACCATGACACAAGACCCTCCGACTAGCAAACTCTAAAATTAAATTCCCAAATCTCAATTGGTCTTTTTCTGCTGTAGTGGGTTGTAAATAAAAACGGACTAATTTTAAGAATTCATCACTGCGATAAGGTTTGAGAAAATAGTCATCAGCTCCAGACTCCAGACAAGCAACTCGGTCATCAACTTGGTCGCGAGCCATCAATAATAATATAGGCATATTATTACCCATTTTCCTCAGATGACTGCACAATGATAGTCCAGACTCACCAGCCAACATTCGGTCAATTACAATCAAAGCAGGTTTAAGTTCTATTGCCTTGTGAAGACCCGCAGTAGAGTTAGTAGCTACAACTGGATGATAGCCTGACTCTTCTAGATCCAAACTCACATACTGGGCGAGAATTTCATCAGTTTCTATTAGTAAGACTGAACGCTCTCGATCTATAGTTAAGGTAGTCATACTAAGACCCTCTCATATAATCCTGGTATATTGAAGTTAATCTAGCAGTCAGAATTGTGAAAAATAACCACCAGGCTAATTTAAGGCAATTCCACAGAAGTTGGCTTGGCAATGTGCGGTAGTCCCCATCCCAATTTCTCGCGCAGAACATGAAAAAATTCTGGTGGTTTGAGTCGAATGAAACGTGCTTTATAATGTGATTGTTTCACTCGTACTCGGTCCTCTGGCAAGACATAACATCCTCCATTACCATCTACAACCATCATCATACGATTTGGACTAGCAGGGAAAACAGTTACTGGTTCAGTATCAGCAAAAACCAAAGCACGGGATGCTAGAGAATGGGGACAAATAGGTGAAAGCTCCAAAACGGGAACTCCGGGAGTAATAACAGGACCACCTGCTGATAAAGAATAAGCAGTAGAACCAGTAGGAGTAGAAATAATAATACCGTCTGCGGCAATATCTATAGGAGCGTGCCGACCAATTTGAATTTCAAAATGGCACATACAGGTCATAGGTTCCCGATGTAAAACCATTTCATTTAGACACAGAGCTTCCCATAATAACTCATTATCTCGGAACAGACGTACTTCTAGCATTGTCCGTTCTTCTACTTCATAGTTTCCTGCTAATACCTGTTCGATAGCTGGATATAACTGATTGACAAAAGTCTCAGTTAAGAAACCCATGTGACCTGTATTGACGGTCAATACTGGAATATGGGAAGGTGCTACTTGACGAAATGCAGATAAGACTGTACCATCCCCTCCTAAGACCACAGCAAATGTCATGTCTTTGGTAAAGCCAGAGGGAACTAATTGGTCTATAGAAGTATGACATAAAGGACGTTCTAGGCTGGGATAACCTAAAATTCCTCCCGATCCATTATTGATGTGAATATCATAGCCATAAGCTGTCAGCTTGTCTTTTAACTCATTAGTTATGCGACAAGCTATTGGTTTGGCATCGTTATAAATGATTCCTATTTTTGACACTCGAAAAAATCTAGTTCAGGGTGGTTAGAAACTTTAGAAAAAGAAAGGTTTATTCTTAGAAGTTGATTTTCCTAGTTTTGCTTGCTCATACTCTATTTCCTTTAACTTTTTCATAATCCGACTATAGTATTCTTGCAGATAAGATTCTAGTGTGGTTATTTCTTCAGGATTAATGCCAAATACAGGATAAACATCATCCATTGAAGCTGTTAAAGGCTGACTGTTGGCTAATACTTCTGCAAAAGCTAGTCTATCTGAGACATTCCAACCCCATTGAAATGACCTAGTAAGCTGACGAAATATACGCAATAAGTTAATATTTGTACGAGTTACTTTTGCTTTTTCTCCAGACAGTCTTTCACACATCCGAATAATTTCACTAGCATCCCAAGCACGGGGACCTACTATGGGAAAGCTTTGATTTTCTGTTTCGGGAACTGAAAGAGCACGGACAGCAAACTTAGCAATATCTTGAGTATCCATATATGCAATGGCTGTTCCTTGACCGGGAACCCAAACTGCTTGCTTATCTAAAATTGGCACTGCATATTGGCCAATTAATCCCTGTAAAAAACCACAGGGCTTTAATATCGTGTATTTTAAGCCAGATTCAGCAATAAAAAGTTCTGTACATCGCTTAATTTCTAGGAGAGGGACTTGGGGGTATTTCTCTGCATTTAAAAAGGAGAAAAATATGAAACGTTCTACACCTTTAGCTACTAGAGCTTGAATCAGCGATACTTTTCCTTCCCAGTCTACCTGTTTAATACTCAGAGAGTCTGTGGGTCTGGCAGTTGCAGCATCAATCACTGCATCAACTCCTTCCAAAGCTGGTAGTAGAGTTTTAGGCTTACAGAGATTTCCTCCTATTAGTTCAGCCCCCCACTCTTTTAAAAAAGATGCTCTACTGTAGCTTCTGATTAAGCAGCGTACTTCATATCCTTCGTTTAGGGCACAACGCACTATTTGTCTACCAAGAGTACCAGTAGCCCCTACGATTAATAGTTTCATAAACAGTTTATTAATTATATTAAAGATTCTTTATCACTCTATCAAACTTCTCTCATTTTTTTACAAAACTTAATATTTTGAGTTAAATACGTTTGAGTTTATCTTTATTAATCTGTTTAAGATACCATAAGATTAATAGAAAGTAAATATAGCGCAAGTCAAAAGTCAAAAGTAATCCCTGACGGAATTTTTCCTAGGTCAATGCTCCGCAAATAGGATCTACCAATGTCCTAACCTAAATGCGTAAATGCGTAGTGCTATACCACCATAGGCATTCCCCACTAGATAAAAATCAATGAGGAAATGCTCCTGTTGTATAAAGCTCAGTCAGCTAAGGGGTCATACTACTTTAAACATGGGGAAATTTGATTATTCGCCTCCTTGCAATTTAAGTAATAGGAAACCTCCTGCTAAACCAATCAGAATCACAGAAAAAGACAAAATAGCTGCATTGAAAATCTCGCCACTCATATTCTTAAAACACTCCTATGTAATTTGTGATATATATTTTAAGACATTTTGACTTCTCCCCAGACTAAAGTCATAAGTATTCTTTAACGCAATAAATACACCCCTTCGGAAAAGAGGGAGTAGTAGGAAGTAGGGGCAAAGAATTGATAATTTCTACGAGATAATTGATTTGATTTTTTATGATTGGAGATGTCTAATATGAAAATACCAACAACAGAAGTAGAAAATATAAATCCTCGTTTAGCAGTGACAGTTGGAGACCCTGGGGGTATAGGACCAGAAATAATTCTTAAGGCTTTAGCAGACCCGACTGTTACAGAAAATTGTGACTTGACAATTATAGGCAGTCATCGCATTTTGCAACAAACCTATCAAAAACTATCTCAACTCTCGCAAAAAACTAAATCGCAACAATTACTTGTCAAATGGGAAAATTTAAAAATTTTAGATGTAGAGTTTAATGGAAAATTAGAAAATATCTTTCTCGGCAAAGGTAATGCTGTGAGTGGGGAAGCTAGCTTTTGTTTCCTGGAAACAGCTATTTATCAGACTTTAGCCGGAAAATTTCAAGGTATTGTTACTGCTCCTATTTCCAAAACTTGCTGGCAGATGGCTGGTCATAAATACCCTGGTCAAACTGAACTTTTAGCAGAAAAAGCAAGGGTAAAAAATTTTGGAATGCTATTTTTTGCGCGATCGCCCCATAGTGATTTTGTACTTCGTTCCCTTCTAGCAACCACACATATACCATTATGTCAAGTCCCAAAAGTTTTAACGCCAGAGTTGCTGAGTTGGAAATTAGAATTGCTTATAGAAAGTTTACAAAAAGATTTTGGGATTTCTCGGCCAAAAATTGCTGTTGCTGGTTTAAATCCTCATAGCGGAGAAAATGGACAATTAGGAACAGAAGAGCAAGATTGGCTTATTCCTTGGTTGGACAAACAACGCGATCGCCGACCGGACATACAGTTAGATGGGCCAGTGCCACCGGATACGATGTGGGTCAAACCAGGTCAAGCTTGGCTAGGTTTAGCAGCTAAAACTTATGATGCTTATTTGGCGCTGTATCATGACCAAGGCTTAATTCCAGTTAAGTTAATGGCTTTTGATTTAGCAGTGAATACTACGATTGGTTTACCGTTTGTTCGTACTTCTCCTGACCATGGTACAGCTTTTGATATTGCGGGTCAGGGTATTGCTGATGCGACGAGTATGAAAGCAGCAATAAAGTTGGCTAAAGAGTTGATATTACAAAGAAGTTATTATTGACATCCTCCCTCGTTAAATAGCTTGATTATCAAAATAATGGGGTCTAAAACCCCGCCTTTTAAGGCGAAACATTTTTGGAGTGGGGATCAAATCCCCTACTTCCTCTCCACCGGAGAGGTTAGGGATGGGTTAACTTCTGACTGAAATGAAGTGTGTCTTATATTCTGGAGGGGCTGTGTGCGGAATTACTTCCGCACAGTAGGCGTCCCGTAGGAGACCTCAGAATTACACACTCGCTTCTGACTTCTGACTTCTGAGTTCGTTAAAACGAGGGATTCCTAAACCTCACGATTTAGGGTTACTGCTTGAGTGGCACTTATCTAGCTTGAAAACAACCCCCCGACAGTACACCGACGAGCGTCAAATTTTTCTACGATCTGCAAAGGCCACAGTAACTTTTAAGTGTGAGCATATTCACATTGACATACTCCCGACGTTGCCCTTACGGGAAAACGCGGGATTCTTCAGTCTGGGAAACCCTGACCGCTGTTTAGACAGAGGTGATGTCCTCCCCCTGTTTTGAACTTGAGAATAACAAAATGTAGCTAGCTTGTCAAGGGCTTGTGAACGTTTAGCTTATGAAGGTATCCGAATCCAGGCCCTGGCTTTCCCATCCCTCCGCTCCCCTGCGGGAGAGCGCGGGACTTCCCGCCAGGAAAGTTAAAACATAATTCTATCTGAGTGTGATGTTAAGTTAGACTCTTGCTAGTCTTGCTCAGTATCTGTTTTTATTTTGGTCGCGATTCACCGGGAGGTGAATCGGAGATTATACCGGGAGTCCTCAAAACTCCATTTTAGATAGAATTGTCTCTGCAATAGTTGACTTAGTGAATCTACAATCTAAAATATACAAATAGGAGGTATAAAAAAGCTGACAAATTTGATGTTCAAGCAAATATACCTACTAATACCATTTTAGTTAGCTCTCAGGGGTGAGAAGAAAAAATTCTTACCCTAAAATAATCCTATTAAGGCATGAGTTAATAAACAATAAAATGGTAAAAAAATCAAAACTTATTTTAGACAACTTTGAAAACTATATCCTTTGCTATGCAGGGAAAAATGGATTATGAAACTTTAGGAAAAGCAGGAGGAATTAGCACAACTCCTGGCACACCCCAATGGGCACTTGCTATTAAGTTAAAACTACAATCTGTTCTGAAAAAAGATGTAGTTGTTAATGAGGAACAATTAAAGGCATGGCGTGAATTAATGAAACAGCCAGCGGCTTATCAACAATTACTTGATGAGCAAGGAAAACCATTTAATAGCTATGAAGAATTATGTCGTGCTCAACCACCTTATGGATTAGGTTGTGAAGCTAAAGAAATTGAAGAATTAATTAGCAGTTTAGAATCAACTGGAACAAACACAGTTGATACACCGGAAGACCCGGTTAAAGATTTAGGAAATCCATCAAATTATTTTCATAAATTCTCTAAACTTGTGGAAGCTTGCCCGGATAATCAAGCTTTAAATGCACCGAAAATAGGGGAGATTTTAGATTATGCTCATAGTACTGCTCAATTATGGAGAAAAAGATGGGAACATTTAGGATGGTTGGAACAATCAAAAAGTAGTGGGAGAGGTTTTTACCAAATTACTGAATCAGGAAAAAATGCAGTTAAAAATTGGTTAGAGCAACAGCCAGAAGGTAAATTGAATGAAGAACTATGGGTAGTAGTTCCGAAAAATCCTAAAAAGGCAGCAGAAAAATTGATTAAATCTTTTAAAGATGAAGAATTAAGGGAAATTAACCAACTAATAGGAGAATATTTTAGCCAAGAATTAACTGCATTTCACTCAGATATTGAATGAAGATTAGTGTTTAGCGATCACCAGATTGTCTAATTCATTAAAGTCAGCATCTAACAGCAGAAATTAATACTTAATTTTTTTTCTACTGCCAGAGCATTGAGTCCTGAAATAACAATTTTTACTGTCGGAAATTATTAAGTCATATTCTGCGCTTTAAAGGGTAGTTTCAACAATTAATTATTAATTATTAATTATTACTTCTCCTTGAAAAGAAGAGGATTGACTAATCATGAAAATTTTTTCTTGTTTCTCCTTTAAAGGATAGGCTTTAAACCTTAATTATTCGGTAAAAGAGAAAGAGTCATAATTCAGGATTCAAGAGGGAATGAAAATTACCAATCTGGCAAATATTGTCAGTTTAAGTGTTAAATTTTTTCGTCTAACTTTATTATCTCACGAGTATGGTTGATTTTTTTTCAATATAAATACTTAGTGATTATTTAGTTTTTGCGCTACTTTTTATATCTCAAAATGAGATGTGGAAGGTGAGTACTAATGTTAAAAGTAGTCCTAAATTGTACAAAGTAAGTCAATGATTGAAAAACAATAACTACAAGGGTTACTTTTAACTAATGATTTTTGAGTAAAGTAAATAGTTATATCTATATATAGTGTTTTTATTTGAGATGTAAATCTAGATTGAGGTTTTTTATAAGAACAAAAGCGCGCCGATTAATTACCTGATATCCTTGTGTTTGCTACTTTTAATTTTGTTTTCTATCCTTGACTATTCGCCCCATACCTTTTTCATCGTACTTGGTCTCCACATTCCAGATAAAAACGCTATATAAAAATTGAATTTACTGACTTATGATTGAATTTGTTAGTCAGAAAGGAGCAACTTTATATATAAATCAAAAAAATGTGTATTTCAAAGAAACTGAGATAATAGTCTATACTCAATTCCTAATTTGTTTGGAAAAGATCAAATATTTTTGTTTTAAATTAAGAAGAGGAAATAATGACAGAGCTTTCTACTGAACAATTGCTTTATCTGCTTTATACGTTTGCTTATTCAACAGAAGGAACAGTAACTAGAAGTACAGTTAGGAATCATTTATCTAAAAAACGTCGCCCCAATGCCAAACAAGTTTGTGAGAGTTTATGTGAGTTGAAGTTATTGGAGTCTCCTAAACGAGGCAGAATTAAAGTTACGGAGATGGGAATGAAAGCTTTAGTTATTAATCTTCAAACAACTGAATATAAATTTAGGTCTAATAAAGGAGCTAAACTTTTAAATGCTTTGATGGCTTGTTTGAAATTAGCAGCAAAATATAATCAGATAAATTATCAAAATGAGGATATGGATTTTGAGACATTTTTAGAGAAGTTTGAAAAGCTTTATTTTGAAGAAAGGAGTCGTCAAGAATTACGAGGATTTGTCGCTATTCGTAGTCAAGAAATTTGTCAAAAGTTTAAGGAGAAAAATTATATTTCGGAATCTAACTTAAAGAAATATTTTGAGCAGTTAAAATCCCAAGATATTGTTTTTGCTGTAGTAGAAGACAATGAAGAAATTATTGAGTGGGTAAATTAAATTATGCCAGAAAATGCAGGAAAGAAAAGGATGATTAAAGACTTTCTCCAACGCATAAGAAAGGGAGAAGGTTTTATTGAAGATATTTGGATTGAACGTGATGTTAGACCTCTAGGAACAAATGATGTTCTTTCAGAGAATAGAAGTTCATGTTCAGCTAACAGTTTGTCTGGAAGACCAGTATCTAATATTACTGAGCTTCTTCAAGATGATATTCGTCAAACTTTTGAAGAAGGATATTTTACTGCGAGATTCGTTACTGCTGTATTGGGTATTGGGAAAACTTCATTACTAACTTATTTAGAGAACTTAATCATATATGAATTTGATTATAAGACTAATTCTGTTGTTATTAAAATTGGATTGAATAAGTTAGAGAAAATACCAATAGATAGTAATTATAATTTCCAGGTAAAGTTTTACTGTTATATTTTAAGCAAAACTTTTTGGGAACTAACAAGAAACCCAGAATTATCATCAGTAAGAGATGAAGCTATAGAATTTCTCAAAGACTTTGATGTAGAACCAGGATTATTAGATAAACTGAATCGAGAGAAAATTAATCAAGACAATTTAGAATCACAGTTTTTGACATTCTTTCTAAATCTTCCTGTGGACTTAGCTAAATTGTTTCTTGACTTGATCTCTCAAGTAAATGAAATTGTTCCTGGATTTACTTTTGCTTATCTCATAGATGAATTAGATTCATTAACAGAATTTGGTAATGTAGAGGAAGATATTCAACTAATTTTTAAGGACTTATTAAAACGGATATATGATGAATATCAGTCTAAAATTCCTCTACTAATTTATTTAGTAGGAACGAGCAATAGAGTCAGGCAAATTATTGAAGGAAATTCAGTATTGGAAAGCTTAATAGCAGAGAATACAATAGAGCTTTATAATTGTTCTGAAAAAGAATACAAAATGATTAGAGAAAAAATAGATGAAAGGTTTAGAGGAGCATATAAGGGATATAAAAATTTTGACCTTGCTTGGCAAGAAATTCAGAATATACCATTGAAAAAAACTAAAAATTTAAGAGTATTTTATCAAGATTACACTGGGGAAGTGTTAAAAATACACGAAAAGTATTTTCAAGAAGCACCAGAGCAAAAATTTGAAGGTGATGCTCGTGGATTAGTTGAAGCAAAATGTCGAGAGCAATGGGATAAATATTTAAACAAGAAAGCATACAAATTATCAACAGTTGAAACTACAAAAGTAATTCCAGGCAAAAAAACAGGAGAAAAACACGCTTTAGATTGTTATGTAGAATTACTTCACAATGGTATACAAGTAGCTAGAGGTTTTGGTGAGGCAAAAAATTATGAATTATTGAGTTCTCACTTAAAAATATTTAGTGATTGGTTAGATGATTTTCAATTTAATCCATATCTTTTGGATAATACTCCTCCAGACTTAGCTTTTATGATTGCTCCTTCATGTGCGTCACTCTTAGAAAAAAAGTTAAAGTCAAAAAATATCGAATTTATTCAAGCAGATAAAGTTATTGATAAAAAATCAACTCCATTACCAAAGTCAACAAGTTCAACTGTAGATAAAATTATTGAAACAAAATCAACTTTATCGCCACATTCGACAAGCTCAACTGCTGTTAATATCAATACAGCGAACGAAACTGAATTAATAACTGCTTTTAAAGGAACAGGTGTCAAGAAAAAAACTATTCAAAAGCTGATAAATAATAGAAAAAGTAATCCTTACAAAGACTTAAATCATCTGGTATCCGATCTTAAGTTTAGCGACAATGTAAAAGCTAAACTTAAAGTTAAACTCGAGAATGAAGAAATTAGTTTTTCTGATTGAAGTAACAAAAATCCAAGAGATATTTGCCATGGAGTAAATCATTTATATCTCTCTATCCTTCCACTACTAAAAATTTTCTAGGCAACTCTAGAACTTATCCGAAAAAATCAACAATATTGAAATTTTTATGGTTTGGCAATGACCAAAGTAAAAGAGACATTTCCCATGGAGTAAATTATTTATATCTCTCCACTCTTACACCACTAAAAATTTTCTAGGCAACTCTGAAAATTATCCGAAAAAATCAACAATATATGGAATAAATCATTTATATCTCTCCACCCTTCCACCACTGAAAATTTTCTAGACAACTCTAGAAATTCTCTGAAAAAATCAAAAATATTGAGATTTTCCTGATGTGGGAATGACCAAAGCAAAAGAGATATTTACCATGGAGTAAATTATTTCTCTATCTCCACCCTTCTACTACTGAAAATTTTCTAGACAACTCTAGAAATTCTCTGAAAAAATCAAAAATATTGAGATTTTCCTGATGTGGGAATGACCAAAGCAAAAGAGATATTTACCATGGAGTAAATTATTTCTCTATCTCCACCCTTCTACTACTGAAAATTTTCTAGACAACTCTAGAAATTCTCTGAAAAAATCAACAATATATCAACAATATATGGAATAAATCATTTATATCTCCACCCTTCCACCACTGAAAATTTTCTAGGCAACTCTAGAAATTCTCCAAAAAAATCAACAAGATTGAGATTTTTATGGTTTGGCAATGACCAAAGTAAAACAGATATTTACCATGGAATAAATCATTTATATCCCTCCACCCTTCCACCACTGAAAATTTTCTAGGCAACTCTAGAAATTCTCCAAAAAAATCAACAAGATTGAGATTTTCCTGATGCGACAATGACAAAAATCTAAGAAATATTTGCCATGGAGTAAATCATTTATCTCTCTCCACCATTCCACCACTGAAAATTTTCTAGGCAACTGTAGAACTTATCCGAAAAAATCAACAAGATTGAGATTTTTATGGTGCAATAATGAGAAAAGTTAGACGTTCTTTACTTGATAAAAATCTCATCAACTTCTAAGATTAAGTCAACCATTCACAAATCAAAAATATGAAATATTCAAAAGAACCTCTAACATATCCCATCACCCACAAAACAGACATAGTAGAAAATTATCATGGTGTAGAAGTGGCCGACCCCTATCGATGGTTAGAAGACCCTAATTCAGAAGAAACTCAAGAGTGGGTAAAAGCGCAGAATAAAATTACCTTTAATTATCTCGAAGAAATTTCCGAACGAGAAAACATCAAAAAACGACTGACTAAAATCTGGGATTATGAAAAATATAGCGTTCCTTTTAAAGAAGGCGATCGCTACTTTTATTACAAGAATGATGGTTTGCAAAACCAAAGTATTTTATACACTTTGCCTACTCTTGATGCTGAACCAAAGGTTTTGATAGACCCCAACAAATTCTCAGAAGATGGAACAGTCGCTCTTTCGGGAATTGCTATTAGTAAAGATGGCAAATTAATCGCTTATGGTATTTCTAATTCTGGTTCAGACTGGCAAGAATGGCGAATCAAAAATATTGAGACTGGGGAAGATTTACCAGATGTTTTGCAATGGATAAAATTTAATGTACCAGCTTGGAAAAATGATAATCAAGGTTTGTTTTATAGTCGCTACGAACAACCACAAGGAGGAGAATTAGAAGAAACTAATTATTTACAAAAAGTTTACTACCATCGTTTAGGTACTCCTCAAAGTGATGATGTACTAATTTATGAAAAACCAGAGCGAAAAGAATGGAGTTTCAATTGTTATATTACGGAAGATAGTAAGTATTTAGTTATTACAGTTTGGCAAAGTACAGACCGCAAAAATTTGGTTTTTTATCAGGAATTAACTATAGAAGATGCGCCGATAGTAGAATTAATTAGTGAATTTGAGGCTGAATATCGTCTGATAGATAATGATGATAATATCTTTTGGTTTGTCACAGATTTTGATGCTCCGAAAAGACGAGTTATTGCCATTGATATTAATAACCCTCCATCTCCTTCTTTAGTCACGGGAGAAAATAAGGATAAATGGCAAGAAATTATTCCTGAAACAACAGATACATTGAGAGGTGTAGGTACACTTAATAATCAGTTTGTTGCTTTCTATTTAAAAGATGCTCATACTCAAGTAAAAGTACTTAATCTTGATGGTTCTCCAGTACGAGATGTCGATTTACCTGGCATTGGTTCAGTAGGTGGTTTTAATGGTAAACGTCACGAGACAACTACATTTTATAGTTATGTTAGTTTCACAACTCCCTCAACTATTTATCAGTACGATATGGTGAGTGGTGAAAGTAAAATTTATCGCCAACCAACTGTAGATTTTAATCCTGATGAATTTGAAACTAAGCAAATTTTTTATAGTAGTAAGGATGGTACAAGTATCCCGATGTTTATTACTCATAAAAAAGGTGTAAAACTGGATGGGAATAATCCGACTATTCTCTATGGATATGGAGGATTTAGTATTTCTATCACTCCAAGTTTTTCTATTAGTAGATTAGTCTGGTTAGAGATGGGTGGTGTGTATGCAGTTGCCAATATTCGTGGTGGTGGAGAATATGGTGAAGAGTGGCATAAAGCAGGAATAAAACAACAGAAACAAAATGTATTTGATGACTTTATTAGTGCTGCTGAATGGTTGATTGAAAATAACTGGAGTTCCTCGAAAAAGTTAGCTATTACTGGTGCAAGTAATGGTGGTTTATTGGTAGGTGCTTGTATAACTCAAAGACCAGAATTATTTGGTGCAGCTTTACCCGCAGTGGGAGTAATGGATATGTTACGTTTCCCTAAATTTACTATTGGTTGGGCATGGGTTGCTGATTATGGTTCTCCAGATAATCCAGAAGAATTTAAAGCTTTATATGCTTATTCTCCCCTACATAATTTAAAGCCAGAAATATCTTATCCGGCAACTTTAGTTACTACTGCTGACCATGATGATCGAGTTGTTCCAGCTCATAGTTTTAAGTTTATTTCTGCTTTACAAGCAGCCCATATTGGAGATAATCCAGTGTTAATTAGAATTGAAACTAAAGCAGGTCATGGACCAGGAAAACCTACTACGAAAATAATTGAAGAAATTACAGACGAATTTGCTTTTTTGCTGAGAAATTTTCAGATTGAATTGCCTGAAAATTTTGGTAATTAGGGTTTGCGTATGGAAAGTCTTTTTGCTCTTTGTAGGAGACAGGAAACAACCCACCCCTCGCCCCTCCCCCTCCCAGGAGGGGAAGACAGGATAAATGGGAATGAGCGAAGAGGTAGTAGAAAGAATTTTCCCTTGATTTTTCTGCCTAACTCTTGCCTAAAATACTAATACCAATTCTCTATGAAGTTGCGCTTAATAAAAGATAATAGCTATTAGTAAAACTCAGGTTTGAGTAAGAATTATTAAGCGCATTGTTACAGATAATTGGTATCAATTTTGAGCATGAAGAGCTGAAAACCAGGTACTTTTTAAATGCCCCAAAAAAGCTAAATTATTTATATGTAAATGCTTTTAGATTTAATCAGCAAGCCCTAATTAATTTCTGAAATTTGGGAGTTGATGAGGTACAAAATTTTAGGACTTTAGGGAGTAGGGAGTAGGGAAAAAAAGATTAACTTTAAAGCTGTACCCCACTATCCTAAAAAGTGCTGCAAGTTGTTAGTTAATCACAACTCCAATAATGATTTGATAAATTCTTCTCCGGTATAACCAACTAAAAATCCATTCATTAATTGATAATGGATAATGGATAATTGATAATTACCTCTGGTTAAAACCGCTACGGAATTGAAAATAAGGAAATATTATTTCTTCTCTTGGTTGATTGGATATGGCGAGGGGACCCGCTCTTGACAGAGCCGCTCCGCTTTATATGTTGCGGAGCAAAACGCCATCCCTCAACCGCTTTTTTCCCCTTAAAAGGGGAGGCTTCAAGGCGCGAATTATTTAATTATTAATTATTAATTATTAATTATTAATTATTAATTATTCGGTAAATATTCCTCCCCAAAAATCTTCAACAGAAACAACCTGTTGAACATTACTTTTTCGAGCAAATGCAACAATAACTATCAAGGAAAAAATGATTGTACGTAATATTCCTATTAAAAGCTGTCTTTCAAGCTCAAGTAAATCAGAAATACTATCTGCATTTTTTACCGAATAATTAAGGTTTAAACCCTCTCTTTTAAAGGATAAAAAAGAAAAAAAATCCTGAAGCGTCAATTATTAATTATTAATTATTAATTATTAATTGTTGAACATATACCCAAAAAAGCTACCAATTATTGGAGCAATAATTGATGAGCGCATTGGTGCTTTGATATTAATTGTGAAAGGAAGTGTGTCGATATGAAGTTTATCATCAAATTCGTAACGTACTTGAATTTGAAAAGTATGGTTTACAGGAGGAAAGAAAAGCCATTTTGTAGTTTTCAAAACAAAATGTTTTACTAATGAATTACCTGGTTGGAGAACAATTCCAACTTGATTTTCAGGTGTCTTAGTATCAGCAAATTTTATATCTCCAAATTTTATATCTCCTTCAACATCACCATAAATGTTTAATCTGAAATAATTCTGCGGAGGTATACTTATGTTTCCTATTACATTTCCGTAAATATCAACATGTAAATCCAGGTCATAATCTTCTTCTTCAGGACTAACTGCTATTGCAACACGATCGCCAGTATTTTTTAACTGAAACTGAAGAAATACAATGAAAAACTGAAGTATATCTTGCATAATAAACTTTAGTCTTAAACCTAATCTAATTAGTTCGACAAGGAAGTAATTTTTTCTTGGACTATATACTTTGATTTTTGCATCAACAGAATCAATAGTATTAACTTTTAATTCAGTTTTTTTGTCTTCTTTTCCAATGCTTTTTATCTCTTTTTTTCGATTCTCTTTAAGTCGTTTTTTATATCTTTTTTTACCTAACTCATCTACCAAACTAACTGGAATATGTGTTTCAGTGCTTTGAATTATGACAGGAACTAAGAATGGATTTCTAATCACAACATATATTGAAATTTCTTCACCTGCTAGTGTCAAAGGTGTTGAAGTAGATGCTTCCAGTTTAAGTGCCCCACGTACATTTTGGGCAGCATCTTTTTCCTTTTGATATGCACAAAAATTTTTGTTGGAGGCAGGTGGAAGTAATTTTGGGGTCTCGTTTTTCATGAATCTAATTTTATTTTAAATATCCCCTTCCCACATCCAAAATAAATAGTACCTCCAGATTGGGAAAGATGAAGATGAAATTCATAAACTTAGAATAACAATTTTATCTTTCTTTGACCATCAAAGATATCTGGAGATAAACTGTTATATAAAGTCTCATTAATTAGCTATAATAAAAATGTTCTTCTCTGGTGTTGAGAGAATCTTCCAAATTTCTATACTTTGTTCTAGATTTTTAGTACAGAACACCCTAATTAAAACTATTTTATTTAACTTGATGTGGGTTATTACTACTAAAAACTTAGATATTTAATCCAATAATAATTTTAGGGTGCAAGAAAATGATACACCCTACAACTAATACCATTTCTGTATGAAATTGTACTTAATAAAAAATGACAATCGTCAGCACAATTAAGGTCTGATTCAACAATTAATAATTAATAATTAACAATTACCTCCCCTTGAAAAGAAGAGGATTGACTCAAAGAAAAATTTTTTCTTGTTTCTCCTTTAAAGGAGAGGCTTTAAATCTTAATTATTCGGTAATAATTATTAAGTGTATTCTTACAAAGAAATAGTATTATTTATTAAACTCCACAAATACCCCTTTCTTGGTTCCAATTGTTATCAACTGCTACTGATACTTCCGAACCAGGTTTGACATTACCTCCTGATATATCGATAAGAACTACATCTGCCATTCCCAAGTAACCACCTCGATAAATTGGTTGACCTTGCTCATTTACAGTCTCGTAGGTTAATTCCGAGACTACAGGGGGTAAATCTGGAGAACGATCAAACCGGACTTGAGTAAACAATCCATTTACATAGGATGCTGTATAAGGATTGCCACCAGCATCCAATCCATCACAAGATAGGGAATATGCTGCGTGGGCGAAAGGTACTGGTATAACAATTGTGCAGGCCAATAGTAATACAAATGTTGTTACTAATGTAGCTACTAATTTAGATATTTGTTGTGGGAACTTATGCCACACACTGCTGAAAAACTTAGTCATAAGATTGCTCATGTTTTTTCCTCGTTGAAAGATTCAATAAATAGTGAATGTTATAACAATACCAAAAAATTACTCTTCGTCAACAAAATAATCTATCTAAATTTATAGTTTTATAGTTAATTAATTAAGCCAAAATTTTGTTTAGGAAAAAGCTGGTTTTATTGTAAAAAATATTCAAGGTCTATTGTTTTGATCTAATATCACTTTAAAAAAAGAATGCTAAAAATAAGGTATATATTAATTCAGATATGCTTATACCAATTTCCTAAAGTAAAACTACATATAACTTGATATCTTGGTTTGTAAGCATTCAGCCGTCAGCTATCAGCTATCAGCTATTGTTTTTAGTTTACGATCAAAGCTTTATTAATTATCCTACTAGAAAAGTTTGCTCCCTTGCCCTTAAAATCTATATTAATTTAAACACTGTCTTTAAAGAGAGAGTCTTGTTGCTGAGAGCTGAAAGCTAATAGCTGTTTGCGCAGCATTCCGCAGGAAATGCTTACCTTGGTTTTTAAGCTTGATAGATGACTTTTACCGAAAAATTTTGGTTTAAAGCCGACCCTTTTAAGGGGATAATAAAGAAAAATTTTCCTTTGAATCAATCCTCTTCTTTTCAAGGAGAGGTAATTATTAATAATTAATTATTAATAATTAATTGTTGAAAACTGTTGTTTAAGTTTATGAAATTGGGATTAAAAATAGCAACTTTAATTGATTTTAGATAATTATATCTATCGTTTTCTATTTTTTTTCAATATTTATCCCTTCTTCCTTCTTCCTTCTTGTTTCTTCCTTCTTCCTTACTGCTACCATTTATATCATGTCCGCGCTTGATCATTTGTGTAAACCCAAGCGTAAATATCTAGTGAATATCTAGAGTAAATTTAAGTTTTTTTTTCAGATTTTTAAGCCTTCCTTCCTCTTCCTTCTTCCCTCTTCCTTCTTCCCTCTTCTTTTTCCCATATCTGGTATTCCCTACTTGCGCGATCGACCATTCAATCCATAAAACTACTAAAAGATTTGTATGTTACTTTTGTTCCTCAAGGATAGCCATTTACTTCCAGATTTGTTCATTTACTCCAAGGAACATTTATACTAAAATTTTTCCAGAAGAATTTTATGATGACAAATTTTTGTCCAGAATTTGTTAACAAAAAACTCTTGAATTATCCAACCTATTATATAGGAGTTACATAATGTCCTCACAAGCTTTGACCATTATCAATGACAACTATCAAGCAGTGAAAAATGATGGAAAAGATGTGATTGCTGGATTGACAAAAAGTCCCAAGAGTTTGCCCCCAAAATATTTTTATGACGACCGCGGTTCAGAATTATTTGAAGACATTTGTCAGTTACCCGAATATTATCCGACTCGTACAGAAACTTCCATTCTAGAAGAATATGCAGATGAAATTGCTCAACTAACTGGATGTTGTGAATTAGTAGAATTAGGCAGTGGTAGTTCGACCAAAACTCGCCTGTTGTTGGATGCTTATCAAAAAATAGGTGGTTCTTTTAGATATGTACCTACTGATGTGAGTGGAGGAATACTCAAAACTACCGTACTAGAGCTACAAGAAAAATATCCAAATTTCTCCATTGAAGGATTTATTGGCACTTATGATGAAACTTTAGCTCATCTAAAGTCACACCCTACACAAACCTCTTTTGAAGGAGCTTTCCTAACTAGAACAATTTGTTTTCTAGGAAGTTCTGCTGGCAATTTTCCACCACAAGAATTCGACTGTTTTTTGAACAAAGTTGTTAATGCTTTAAAACCAGGAAATTATTTTTTACTTGGCATTGACTTACAAAAACCCAAAGAAATTTTAGAACCAGCTTATAACGATAGTCAAGAAGTTACGGCTGCTTTTAATTTGAATATGTTATCCCATTTGAATTGGCGTTTCCAAGGAAATTTTGACCTCGATTTATTTACTCATAAAGCCATTTACAATCAAGAAAAATCGCAAATAGAAATGCGTCTTTATTGTCAAGAGAATGTCACCTTCTCTTTAGAAATTCTAGATTTAAAGGTTGATTTTGAGAAAGGGGAAAGTATTCTGACTGAAGTTTCTCGCAAGTTTGATTTAGCAGTTATTCAAACAGAGCTGGAAACAAAAGGACTTAAAGTTAAGAAAGTGTGGACAGACCCTAAACAGTGGTTTGGATTAATTCTTTGTCAAGCTTGAAATAGCAGTCAGCGGTCAGCGGTCAGCTATCAGCTTTTCAAGGTGTATAATCGGGGGTTTTAATCCCCCATAAAAGGCGCACCACTAATTTTTAAAATATAGTAGAAGACTTAAACCCTTGGATTTTTAGCTGATAGCTAAATGCTGTTTGCGGAGCATAACCTAAGGAAAAGCTAATAGCTAGTTAAAAAAATCTCCGAGCAAATAAATTTTCTGACATTATGAACAGTCTTAAATCTATCAATCCACCAAAACTTAATAGTAGTCATACTAACAATAGACTACGCCAAGATATCCTTGATTACTTTCACAATGCTTGGCAACTTGAAGATATTTTGATGAACAGTCTAGTCGGTGAAGAAACATTTTATTTCAATCCCGACCCTTTGAGAAATCCTTTAATTTTTTATCTCGGACATTCAGCGGTTTTCTACATCAATAAATTAATTCGTGTTGAGTTATTAGAAAAACACCTCAACCCTAACTATGAAATATTATTTGAATTGGGAGTAGATCCAGAAATACCAGAAGAACTAGATCGAGCGATCGCCCATATTAACTGGCCTAAACTTGAAGATGTTTGGCAGTATCGAGAAAAAGTCTATCAAATAATTTTGGACTTAATTGAGAAAACTCCTTTAAATCTGCCTATCCATCAACATCATCCTTTGTGGGCACTAATGATGGGTATCGAACATCAACGCATTCATATAGAAACTTCATCTATGTTGTTTAGGCAACTATCTGTAGAAAAACTCAAACGTCCTAGTAACTGGGAATATGCTCCTACAAATGCTAGGCAAATTGATAATGAAATGATAGAAGTTGCTGGTGGGGTAGTAAAAATAGGTAAACCAGTAGATTATCCTACTTTTGGTTGGGACATAGAATATGGCGATCGCCAAGTTGAAGTTACACCTTTTGTTGCCAGTAAATATTTAATTACCAATTCAGATTTTCTAGAATTTGTCAAGTCTGGTTGTTACGAAAATCAAGATTATTGGACTCAAGAAAGTTGGCTTTGGAAAACTCAAAATAATATCAAACATCCTAAATTTTGGATAGCTGAAAATGGTGGTTATAAATATCGAGCTATGTTTGATGAAATAGATTTACCTTTAGATTGGCCTGTAGAAGTTAATCATTATGAAGCAATGGCTTATTGTAGTTGGAAAGGTGAAAATACTCGGTTAATGAGTGAAGCTGAATATAACTTAGCAACTTATGAAAATGGTAAAGAAGCAGAAGCAGATAATTATAATCTGAATTTTAAATTTGGTTCTCCTTCTCCCGTTGGTTTATTAGAAACTGCCAAAAATGAATCAGGATTATATGATTTGCGGGGTAATGTTTGGGAATGGTTAACTGATAATTTAAACCCTCTTTCAGGATATAAAACTCATCAACTTTATGAAGATTATTCGGCTCCATTTTTTGATAGTAAACATAACATGATGTTAGGAGGATGTTGGATAACTAATGGTACAGAAGCATTGAAATATTATCGTAATTGGTTCCGTCCTAATTTCTATCAACACGCTGGTTTTAGAATAGTTCAGGCATAATTATAAATTGATAGAAGCCATGACTCAGAAAAAGTTTTATCTATTAATAGATCCAACTATTATTCGTTCTTATCTCGTATCTAAATGGATTGAAGCTTTTGAAAAAATGCCAGAATTCCAAGGAATATTGGTTAAAGAGGAGGTTCAATCAAACAGAATAGTTACAGAGAGAAAAATTTTTCATCAAAAATACTTTGGTCAAAAATATTTGACTGATGAAATGTATGAATTATTAATTGATTTGTATCCTGGTGTAGACCAGACGGAAAGAGCAATGATCGAGCGATATGGTGTATCTCGGTATTCTACTACTGAGCATTCTCAAACCATTTTTCTTGGGGATAATTTGAATGGAGAATATGCCAAGAATTGGTTAATGGAAGTCGCTAAAAATTCTTCAGTATTCATTTTTGCTTGTGCTCGTCAAATACTTAAACCTTGGTGGCTAGAAATAACTAAAAATCAAGTTTTTAATTGTCATTCAGCTGTTCTACCTTATGCTCGGGGGATGCACTGTATTGAGAACATGGCAACTTACAAAAATATTAATCAGTTTAGACAAGCTGCAGGGGTCACTATACATTATATTAATGAAGGAGTAGATACAGGTCCAATCATTAGAACAGAAAGAATTGTAGATCCGTTTCGTTTTAATTCTATTTGGGACTTAAAAGGGTATACATATATTACCGGATTTGAGTTATATGTGAAAACTACCCAAGAAATTATCAGCAACAATGAAACTATTCCCGCTGGAGTTGCACCCGATCCTAAATTGCTAGGTCCTAATTTTAGGATGAAAAACTTTACTCCAGAGAAACAAATACAAGCAGAAAATGGTTATTTATGGATGAAAAATTCCTGGCAACTTTCTGTTGCTTAAGGTTATCTAATAAATGATATTCAAGTAGGGTGTAATATTTATATTACTGATTAAACTCTCTTTCGGGATATAAAACTCATCAACTTTATGAAGATTATTCAGCTCCATTTATTGATAGTAGACATAATATAATGTTAGGGGGATGTTGGATAACTAACGGTATAGAAGCTTTGAAATATTATCGGAATTGGTTCCGCCCTAACTTTTATCAACAGGCTGGTTTTAGAATAGTTCAGGGGTAGTAATAACAATTAATTATTAATAATTAATAATTACTTCTCCTTGAAAAGAATAGAATTGAATAAAAGGAAAATTTTTTCTTGTTTCTCCTTGCTCATGAGAGGCTTTAAACCTTAATTATTCGGCAATTAGTTTGATGGCCATAAAATCACTTTTAACTTGAGTTAATCAACATAGTAAAACCATGAGATTTATTAGCCCAAAAACCGACTTTGCTTTCAAAAAAAATCTTTGGCTCCACTGAGAGTAAAGATATCCTAATTAGTTTTTTAAATGCTTTAATATATTCTGGTAAATCAATAATTCAAGATTTAGAAATAATCGACCCCTATACTCCGGGAGATACCATTAATTTAAAAGATACTTATCTAGATGTAAAAGCTCTCTTAAATGATGGCTCGAATGTGATAATTGAAATGCAAGTTTTAAACATTCCAGCATTTGAAAAGCGAGTAGTGTATAATCTATGTAAAACTTATGGGAATCAATTAGACACTGGAGAGGGATATCGAAGATTAAAACCAGTAATTGCTTTAACCATTACAGATTTTAAAATGTTTGAAAAAACAGATCGATATATTAATAATTTTATGTTTAAAGAGAAAGAAAAATCATTTACGAAACTGTGAATCAAGTTATTAACAACGTAACAGATAGACAATTTTTTTTTCCTTTAAATGATATTCAAGTAGGGTGCAATATTAATATTACTGAAAAAGGAGGTACATATCACTGGCATTATGACCGAAACCCTATTACAGCTCTCTTATATTTGAACAAAGTTGATGGAGGAGAAATTGAATTTTATCCCAACTATAGAATCCTCTTAAGATGATCGGGGTTTACCAGTTTTTTATAGTTATAAAGCGACAAGTCTAATTGTTTGTTGTAAAATAGTAGAAAATGAGTTAAATTTAAGATGCTTAAAGATGCAAAAGTTATTGAATTTTTGTTATGAAATAGAATTTTATATAAAAATTGCTATTAGTTGCACAATTTTTCAGCAGGTATTCTATTTTTTCTTAAAGAATACAAAGCTGAATTTTATAGCACAAATCATCTTGTATTGGTGCATTGGTTCTATATCGTTTTATCTTCTTGGTATTCTCATCGAAAAAGGAATTAAGAGTAACGATATTTTGAGAGAAAAACTAACCATAAGAGTAAATCAAGTAAAAAAACAACCATTTCCTTCGTTTACTCTAAAAGGAATTTTTATAGGAGAAATCAAAGCAATAATATCAGCATTAGTCATTCTATCTCTCGCGACAGAGGTTGATAGAGGAAATAACTTAATGCTAAACTTTGGATGGTTCTTCATGAGAATAGCTGCTGCAGATTTCTGTTTTTATGTTTCCCATTGGCTATTTCACAGAAAATTCTTGCAGAAAATCCATCTCAAACATCATGAGTTTCGAGATACATCAAGCTTCGTAGCTGGGCATAAAAGCTTTTTAGAATATGTTATTGTCACCTTGACAGACCTTTTGCCGATTTTCATATTTGGATATGATATTACTCAACTTTGTGCATGGACTCTTATCGGTAATGCCTATAATCTAGAAGGTCATAGTTCTTTATCAATATTTTTCATTCCGTCAGATTTTCACGATCTTCATCACACTTGTTTCAAAGGAAACTATGGAATTCAAGGATTTTGGGATAGGATTTTTAAAACCCTTAATACTCCTACTAAAAAGCGGGGAATTATGTTTCCGATGAGTCTCCTTGAAGCCAATCTAAAAAGCGATCGCCACTCGTAAATAATGTGAATAATCTGAGTAAGTTTTAGGTACTTAAAAGTAATTCAATTGTATTTTATTTTGATTATGATGAAACCAAATCCAATTCCACCCAAACCAGGTCAAGAATCAGTTTGGGATTATCCACGTCCAGCTATTTTACAAGATACAGATAAACATCTGAAAGTAATTTTTAATAATCTAGTTTTAGCAGAAACAAATAAAGCGAAAAGAGTCTTAGAAACTAGCCATCCTCCTTTTTATTACATCCCACCAGAAGATGTTAAAACAGAGTATTTAATCGAAAATTCCAGGAAAACTTTCTGTGAGTGGAAAGGTTACGCTTCCTATTATGATGTATCAGTAGGGGATAAATATGTAAGTAATGCAGTATGGCAATATTTGAATCCGACTCCTAATTTTATCCCTATTGAAGGATACTATAGTTTTTATGCCACTTTGATGGATGCTTGCTATGTCAATGATGAGTTAGTCAAAGCTCAAGCAGGTGATTTTTACGGAGGATGGATTACTTCTGATATTGTTGGACCTTTTAAAGGTGAACCAGGAACAAGATGGTGGTAAATAATGAAAATATAAGTAATATCATGTCCGGTAGCATCGGTCTTGTATAGTAAATAGGCAACAGGCAACAGCTCCGGAAAGCAACAGGCAAGAAAAAAACTTAAATTTCCTGTAGATATCCACGCTAACTTTTACACAAACGCGCCCCAACGGACATGATATAATCTAAAATTTAACTTCCCTGGCGGGAAGTCCCGCGCTCTCCGCAGATCGGGAGCGGAGGGATGGGAAAGCCAGGGCCTACAGTCGGATACCTCCACAAATAAAACCTTCCTATATCCTTGACAAGCTAGGAGGTATGCATGTTATTATCAACGTCAACACAGGGGGAGGACATCACCTCTGTTAAAACAGCGGTCATTTTTTTTCATTTCCGTAGGAAATGCTTACCTCTATCTTTAAGAACAGTGTTTAAATTAACAACTTACTTTAAGTTAAGGATAAGGGAGGCAATTTTTGTAGTAAGACAGTTAATAAAGCTTTTACCCTAAACTAAAAGCAATAGCTGATAGCTGACAGCTGAATGCTGAATGCTTACTTTATACTTGGATTATAGAACAAAAATTATAGTGCTATTGAACCTATTGTCTCAAATATTAAAAGGTGATATCCAACGAGTTATAGTTGCTCATAAGGATAGATTAGCGCTTATTTGGATTTGATTTATTCAATTGGTTTTGTGAACAAAATAATTGTGAGTTGATAGTTTTAAATAGTAAAGATTTATCTCCGTGATGTCCGAAATGGTTGAGGATATATTGGCGATATTACATTAGCTTTTCTAGCAGACTTTATGGCCTGAGGAAATACAGCCGTCAAATCAAAAAAGACCTAGAAATATGTACAAGTCAATCAGAACAAAACTGAAACTTAATAACAAACAGAAAACTTTGTTGGCTCAACACGCAGGTTATACAAGATGGTGTTATAACTGGGCCCTAAGTCTATGGAATCAGGCATATAAAGATGGTTACAAACCTAACGCCCGTAAGCTTAGAGAAGTTTTTACTAATCATACAAAACCTCTTTATCCTTGGATGAAAAACTTGTCATCTAGGGTTTATCAATACGCTTTCCTGAACTTAGGTGAAGCATTTAAGAGATTTTTTAAAGGATTAGGAAAATACCCAAAGTTTAAAAAGAAAGGTAGGTCTGGTTCTTTTACAATAGATAATTGTGGAAAACCAATAGAATTAAATGGATGGAGTCACAAATTACCTTTTATTGGTGTTGTCAAAACTTATGAACCGATTGAAGCAACAACTAAAAAAATAACTATTAGTAGACAAGCAGGTGATTGGTATCTGAGCTGTAGCTATGAATTTCACGCCATAGCTACACCCAAAAAAACTGATGTAGTGGGTGTAGATTTAGGTGTAAAAACCTTAGCGACTTTAAGTGATGGAAAAGTCTTTAAAAGTGTGAGGTCGTATCATAAATTTGAAGCTAAGTTGTGTAGGCTGCAATACCTAAATCGTCATAAAGAGGTGGGTTCTGCTAACTGGAAAAAAGCACAACTGAAGATAGCCAAGTTGCATAGAAAAGTAGCAAACATCCGTCAAGATGCACTTCATAAACTGACAACATACTTAGCCAAAAACCACGGCAGTGTTGTCATAGAAGATTTGAATGTGAGGGGAATGTTAGCTAACCACAAGCTAGCGAAATCAATAGCCGACCAAGGTTTTTATGAGTTCAGGCGACAGCTAGAATACAAGTGTGAATGGTACGGTTCAGAGTTAGTAATAGTTGACAGGTTTTTTCCATCATCAAAAACCTGCTCAAACTGCGGTCACGTTCAAGATATGCCCTTGCATCTGAGAACTTATGACTGCCCAGATTGCGGGTTGTCAATAGATAGAGATTTAAACGCAAGCATAAATTTAAGAAATGCGGTCGGCTCGGTCGTCAATGCCTGTGGATGAGAAACCGCCAACGGCCTCAGTAGAAGCAGGAAGTAAACATTAAAATATCACTTTTTATGACGTTTTATATCGGTTTTATAGAGCAGCTCATTTGTGGATTGAGACATATCATCCGGTGCAGTTTGTGGATACTCAGTTTAAACCTTTGGCTGCTAGGCAACCTTACAAAAATATCAAGGGTAAATTACAAAAAAAAGCAGTTTCTTAAGTCAATTTTTTTAAGCGGTTAATACTTGTTCTGCTGTTAAAGATAATTCTGGAAATGTGGGTGATGTAATTTGTTCAGCACCTCTAAATTGAGTTTGTCTATACTTAGCATTTTTATCCAGATAAAAAACAAAGACAGTTGGAACTTTAGGATTTCCTAAATATGCTCTTGAGGCAATAGCTAAATAATCTACAATCCAGTATTCAGTAATTCCTAAACGTTGATATTCATCTAATTTATCTACATAGTCATCTTCCCAGTTTGTAGAAGTTACTTCTACTGCTAATTGAATCGGTATTTCTAAGGCATTATAATCAGAACGATTGGAACGCCAAATAGTTCGATCTATTACACTAACATCAGGATTTCTTCCTTGTTCTACCCCGTCTTTTCTTAATGTTTTGATGACTGCTGTATTGGTGACAACCAAATTTTGATTAAGTCTTCTAATTTCATCATTAAAGGAAAATAAAAGGAAGTTAGCTACATCATCATGGTTTCGGGTTGCTCTCACTTCTACAATTTCTCGATTCACAAATTCATAAATACCTTTTTCAGGACATTTTTCTAAGAAGTTATCAAAAGTTAGTTTTTGTGTTTGTGCTGTGGTCATTTCAGTTATCAGTTATTAGTGTTAGTTTGTAAGTCCTGATTAATCTTGAAAGGGTGTTATGATTCAGGAGAAACTTCTTCTTCAGGTTCAGTAAAGACAAAAGCTTTGAGTGATTCACCAATAATACGGTCGTTTACACAGTACCCCGGATAAGTTGTATAAATAATCTTTCCATTGGGTTCACAACCAGCAACAGGTTGATGCTTTTCGGAATTAAAGGCATCTCCTTGGTTAGCAATCAAGAAATGACCGGGAGGGTCGTCATTAACAATTTCTTTTACTAAGTTTAATCCTTTTTCTACTAAGTTCTTTAAATTTGTGGGAATAGGTTCTGGAATTTTAGCTGTTTCTGGAATTTGTAAATCAGTTAAGATGGAATTTGTAAAGTTTTCGACAACTTGAGGAAAATTATCTTTTTCTATGAAATTATCGGCAGTAAAACATTGACTTCCTTTGTCAAATATGTGTTGAGAAAATACAGATTTAATTTTGGCAATCTCTCGTTTACGGTGAGGTTTTAAATCTGAATTTGTTTTAGATAAATGATTGAATATTTTATTGCCAATATCTGTGATTTCTTGAGTATTAAGTTGGGTAAATTCCTGAGTTAATACATCTCTTTGACGACGTGAGTCATTAGAAGTAATTGTGCTACTTTTGTCGCGATCGCGAGTACTTAACTTGCTTAAAAGAGAACTCTTCGATTCACGAAGTTCTTGATTTTCCTTCTCAAGTTTATCTATTCGTGTTTGAAGTTGAATAACTTTGTTTTGGTTTTCCTGTTCCAGCTTGTAAACTTTGTTTTTTAGTTCTTGATTTTCTGTTATTAAGAAGTTATTGTTTTGACTCCAAGCATAATTGTTATTATTTAGAGAACGGTTTTTTGCCTCCAATTTTTCATTTTTGCTTTGCAAATTTACAATGTGGTTGTAGATATCCCAAAAAGTTTCCAGAATAGTTTTCGGATTTTTAATTGCATTTTGAAGAGCATTAATTTCTTCTTTTTCTTGTTTATATTTTGTGGGATTAATATGGTTCTGAGAGTTAATACGAAAAATCTGTAATAACCAATTAAAACAATTATTACCATGCTCCATTTTAAATCCACTCAACCAATTTTCCCAGTTTTCAGAATTATCATTTTGGTTCTCCTGTCCTATAGTGCTATAGTTTTTGTTTGAATATAGTTGATTTTGGTTTTGACTTCCTTGTGGCAAATATTTCATATTAACTAATCTCCTGCAAATTTATATGTGAATTAATAACCAGATGAAAAGCGAATAGAAGTTTTGTATTCGTTACCTGATGTTTTATCTATTGCTTTCACCCTAATTTCTGTCTGCCCAAAATAAAATGTCACTTCTACTCTCCTGTCAAGACCTCCTGTAGTGAATGGCATTTCGACTAACAATTCACCAAGCGTTGTAACATCAGATTCATCAGTATAATAAACATCTTCTTTGGGTGTCGAGAAAAAAGCAAAGTTCATACCTTTTTGGTTACGATCAGTAGGTTGAAATTCAGTAGTAATTTCCGCATCTACAGGTACTCTTTGTCCAACGCGAACTAGAGTGCCAAACCAATCCATACATAAGTATTCGTTGAGGTCTTCTGCCCAAAACTTTTTACTTTCAGGATGAAATTCTGGTATAAAAGTTGGTGTTAGACTTACTCCATAGGTTAATCGACTGCACCTTGCACGGATGACGGCAGGGTTTACGCCGAAAGATGCAGCACCCTTCAAAATCGCAACACCTGGACGTGGGGGCTTAACAATTTTCTTGACCCTGTTTTCAAACTCTTTTTCAATTCGCTACCGGAGTACAGGAGAAGTCGAAAACCCACCTACAAGAAAGATAATATTAATTTCTTCATCTTTTAAAGTTTTAAATTGGTTTTTAACTGTTGAGACTAAAGCATCTAAAGTTGGACGGAAAATATTTTCCATTGTCTGGCGACTCAGATAGATATTCTCATCGTCCCCATTTTGTTCATCAGCTAGCTGTTCCAAGATTTCTGGCTTACGCTTAGATATAAAATTGTAAAATCTTGTTGGAATGTTAAAGTAAATCACATCACCGCTGGTTTCTGGATCGAAGTTGCACTTTGTTCGTTCCCACTCCTCCATCATATTCAAATAACCTACAGGTTCTCGATCATGGAAAAGCTCAACCATTTCATTAGAGAGTTTTTCTGTCAAATATTGTTGAAAGCTTTGATCTACATACATAGAGCCAAAAGGACCACCCGTTCCAGGAGCTACCTCACACCCGTTAAAAAATCTACTTTCCTACCACTTTGTTTATATTTTTCGAGGAAAGCTCTTAACCGTCTATTTAATCCTTGCTCAATATCAGGAAAAGTATTAGGTGAACTATTTGCACCAGCACCAGCACGGTCATATTTAAGAATAGGTGGAACAAATAAAATGAGTAAATTATCAGATTTTACAATTTCCTTAATTTGTTCATCATCTAGAGTAAGAGGCCAATTATTAAATCGGCGTTGTTGACGAATGACCGTAAGATTATTTTGCAAGTCAATAGCTTTTAATTCTCTGGCTAATGTCGCATCAATTTCTTTTAGCTGAAGTTGTAAATCTTTTTGTTTTTCCTGTAAAAATATTTGTAATTTAGCACGAAAAATTTCTAATTGATAAGCATTTTCCCGATTTAACTTTCCTTCCTGAGCTTGAAATTCTCTATTTAATCTTGCTAACTCAGCTTGTAATTCCCGATTTAACTTTCCCTCCTGAGGTTGAAATTCTCTATTTAATCTTGCTAACTCAGTTTGTAATTGACGATTTAATTTGCCTTCCTGAGCTTGAAACTGTCTATTAAGTTCACCTTGCTCATACTGAAATTCAAAATTCCTCTGTTGCAGAACAGCTTGTAACTGCATTTGAGCAGCCTGGGTTTGTTGTTGAATACTATCTCTTTTTTCATAATATTCAATTAAATTCTCATTATTTATTCGCATAGTTTCTGATGACATTCTTGCAGACTTAGTTCCCCAAAAAATATCGCTCACCCCCTCCGCTAAATGTTCAAACCAGTTTTTTTTCTTAGGTAAAAATTTTGCCATTTGTGGTACTTACATCTACTGTACTAAATCATTAGACTTGTCGCTTTATAACTTCAAAAATCCCCAAAAACCTTGTTCTATAACGATTGTAGCTATTGGCGACTAAAAAGCCTTGGAGTTATTGCTCTGTCTAGGTTGGAGCGATTTTTTCCCTCTATTTAGCGACAAGTCTATTATATAAAAAAAATATTTGATCTTCTTCCCATGACTTAAGTTATAGCAGTCGCCATTACTGTATTTAACTTATAAAATATCTGCAAACTTGGGAATATCAATAATCAAACTTCTTCCAACTTCCCTTCTTCCCTTTTCCTTCTGCTATATTCTATCTTTGAGCCTAGAAATAGAAATTGGCACAAACTTTGATTTATCTAGCTCTTAACCCAGAATTATCTCTCCATTTTAGATATTATATTAGTGTGAAAATTCCTTATAGTGTACTATGTCATCTGAATGTCAGTTGTATTTAATTCCGAAGCTATTAGAAATATAGTTCTAGAATTAGAGATAAAGAAAACAAGTATAAATTGCTAATATTAATATAAGGCCAAAAAACTACTATGAGACTTGATGAAGCAGTAGAATTTGCAGAAAACCCTGAACCCCGCTGTCCTTGTGTCCTGCTATTGGACACCTCCGCATCAATGACAGGCACACCTATTCAAGCTTTGAATGAGGGACTAGAAACTTTTAGAGATAATTTAATTACTGATGACTTAGCTAAAAAACGAGTAGAGGTGGCAATTATTTCCTTTGACAACCAAATAAAAATTGTGCAAGATTTTATCACTGCAGACCAATTTGAAAACCCGGTATTAACAGCTCAAGGACAAACTTATATGGGTACAGCTATTAACAAAGCGCTGGATATGATTGCAGCTCGGAAGTTAGAATATCGGAATAATGGCATAACTTACTATCGACCTTGGATTTTTTTGATTACTGATGGCGAACCTCAAGGTGAATCAGAAAAAGTTGTTAAGGAAGCGGCAGAACGTATTAGAGAAGAAGAAGATAACAAACACGTTGCCTTTTTTGCAGTAGGTGTAGAAGGGGCAAATATGGATAAGCTTGGAGAAATTGTTCTGAGAACACCGCTAAAACTTAGAGGACTTGACTTTCGAGAAATGTTTATTTGGTTATCTGCAAGTATGCAGCAGGTTTCCCACTCTAAAGTTGACGAACAAGTGGCCCTGCCTCCCCCTGGATGGGGAACAGTTTAAAGAAGCACTTCAGCGGTCAGCGGTCAGCAGTCAGCAGATTTTTACTGATAAATTGTGGTATAAAGTCTCCCCTTTTCAGGGGATAAAAAAAAGAGAATTCCGTATTTTTTTGCCTCCTTATTGCAGAGGTACTGATAACTGATAACTGAAATGACCCAGAGCGTCAACGAAGTCAGAAGTCAGATAGGGGAGCCGTCGGATTGGCGACGTACAGAAGTTAACCCACCCCTAACCCCTCCCAGGAGGGGAGGGGAAGTAGGGGATGCGTGAGCAACTCTCCAAAAATATTGCGCCTTAAAAGACGGGGTTTTAGACCCATGTTATTTTGATAAATGCTGAAGCGCTGATAGCAAATTAATTATAGAAGAAGGTGTGAGAGCAATTATTACCTAAAGTAGATAGTACAACACCTATATCTTGCACAAATGAAATAAGGAAAGTTACCAAAAGTTAGGTTATGTCAACAGAAGAACAAAGTCATTGGCGAGTGGTATCGGTGTCAGTGGCAGGTACGAGTCACAAAAAACGTGGACAACCATGTCAGGATGCAAATCATTGGGAGATTTTGCCGGGAGGTATTTTAGTTGCAGCAGTTGCTGATGGTGCTGGTTCATCTAATTTTGGGGAGGTAGGAGCAAAAATAGCTGTCAGTGCTGCAGTAGAAACTATTTCTCAACAGAATTTGCTGTCTAAAGATAATAATGTTGATTGGCAGTATCAATTAATTGATGCTTTGAGAGCCGCGAGAACAGCAGTTTTGGCTGAGTCTCAAGTGAGGAAGGTTGAAGCACGGGAGTTTGCTGCAACCTTGATTTTGGTGGTGGCGACACCAGAGTTTGCTATTGCTGCTCAGGTGGGAGATGGTGCTGCTGTAGTGGGAGATGGTGAGGAAAATATTTTTCCGCTGACTGCTCCTCAAAGTGGAGAATATATTAATGAGACAACTTTTTTGATTTCAGAGCAAGGTGTGGAAACTGCTCAAGTGAAGATTTGGCAAGGAAAACCTGTTCATTTAGCAATTTTTTCGGATGGGTTACAAATGCTAGCTTTGAAGATGCCAAAGGGGTTGCCTCATTGTCCGTTTTTTACACCATTGTTTAAGTTTATGACTGTGGTGACAGATGAACAAGAGGCGACTAAACAATTGGAAGAATTTTTGCGATCGCCTAAAGTAACTGGTAGAACTGATGATGATTTAACTTTGTTGTTGGCACGGCGGTGTAATATCATTTCCGGTTAGAGTTGTTGGGAGTGGGGGAGTGGCTCACACGGATTATGGCACGGATACACGGATACGGAAGGGAGGGAGTAGGTAGGGACGTTGCATGCAACGTCCTTACAGGGAGGGAACCCACCCCTAACCCCTCCCAGGAGGGGAAGTAAACATCAGAATAATTAACATTAACTGAGCTGCTAATTAGCAACAAAATTACTCGGCTCTTTTTAATTAGAAGGTTAGGACAAATGAAAACTGCTATAAGCCTTCTTCCCTCTTTCTTCTTCCTTCTTCCCTCTTCCTTCTTCCTTATAATTCAAAACTTAAATTTATCACCCAAATAATACTGACGTACTAAGGGATTATTATAAAGTTCTTCTGCTGTTCCAGATGCCAAAATTTGTCCATCTCGCATAATATAGGCTCGATCAGTAATTTCTAGAGTTTCTCTCACATTATGGTCAGTAATAAGAATTCCCATTTTTCGTTCTCTTAATTTGGCAACAATCTTTTGAATTTCAGAAACGGCAATTGGGTCTACTCCTGCAAATGGTTCATCTAAAAACAAAAATTTTAGTCCATCTTTGCTTGAGGCCAAAGCTCTGGCTAGTTCTGTTCGCCTCCGTTCTCCACCGGAAACTTGGGAACCTAAAGTAGAAGCAACCTTTTCTAAGCGAAACTCATACAATAGAGAATCTAAGAACTTTTTCCACTGGCGACGAGGAATTTTTGTTTGTTCCAAGACTAGGAGAATATTATCTCTAACACTAAGGTTGCGGAAAATACTTGGTTCCTGAGCTAGATAGCCAATACCCAGTTTTGCTCTCTTGTGAATTGGTAAAGTTGTGATATCTAAATCATTTAAAAAGACAGTGCCAAGGGAAGGTTTTTCTATACCTGTTGCGATATAGAACGTAGTGGTTTTACCTGCACCATTAGGACCGAGGAGGCCAACAATTTCTCCTTGGGCAATGAATAGATTAACTCGACTAACTATGGCACGTTTACCATAGTTTTTGTGAATATTCTCAAGAACAATTTTCATTTAGGTTAGAAGCCAGCTCTCAAAGATTAACTAATATCATGTCCGGAAGCTAAATGACTAAGGAGTCAGGAGACAGGAGACAGAAGTCAGGAGGGAAGAAAGAAGAAGAAAGAGAAAGTTTTTTGGTCGCGTAAGCGGAACGGAGTTCTATCGCCCTATTATACAGACATGATATAAGCAGTAGAAACAACAAATATTTTACCAATTCCAGAGGACTTCTACATACACAAAGTACTACATTTGTCAATCAATATTATTAACTGTGCAAAATTTATCTCAACGTTGGTTGAAGACCCGCGCTCTCCTGAAGGGGAGCGTCATATGGGAAAACCAATCAATAAGAGCGGTTTTTACACATAGTATGCTATTCTAAATAGAATTAGGCTGCTGGGCTAGCAGTGTCAGTCTGTGGAGCGACCGTAAGACCAGAAAGAGGTTTGGCCTCGGAGGCAGGTGCTACGTTAGCGCAGCTCCTCTGTCAAGAGGAAGCAGAAAGTCCTGAGCCGCGAGGTTTAGGAATCCCGCGTTGTCGCGCCATGCGCAACGTCGGGAGGATATCAATAGTGGTGGTGCATAGTAATGATAGAGAGAATGTAGGGAGTGTGGGAAGATGGGGAGGTGGGGAGTATTTTTCAACCTGCTTGGTGCGCGTTCCCTTGCGCCGTGCGACGGCACGGGGTCGCATCCGCTTTTTCCCATATTCCTTCCTTCTACCTCCTGACTCCTGACTCCTACCCTCACGGGCTTATTGGACTTTTGAAGGCGGGTTTTGGATTGAATGGAGCAGTAACATCGTTGCCCCCATCTGTACCTTGACCTACAGGCACTAAATATACAGATTCTACTTGTCCTTGAGATTGAGGTAGAACAATAAAGCGTCCTTCATCTATGAGATAGGTAACTGTTTCTCCACGAATTGTATTGCCTTCCTGTAGGATAAATACATCTCCACTGAGGACAATTCGACGTTCTCTACTAAAGTATTGAGCTTGAGCTGCCGTCGCTTGAATTTGGCGAGCTGGATAGTTAATTTGGACATTACCACGAGCTGTAACAACTCCTGTTCGAGAGTCTGCTTCTTGAATGTCGGATCGAACAGTCATAGTGCGTCCTGAGGAGTTTTGTGGGGGTGGGTTAGGGTTAATTTGGGCAGATGTAGGATATGTTATGGCATTTACAGCCAGAGGTATGATTAGGGCAAATCCTTTTAATATCAGTAATTTTGAGATTTTGTTATTTAGTATCATTTTTAATTGGGCGAAAGTTGTCAAGGCTTATATTTTACTTTACTTCGCAAAATGGTTGAGAAATTCTATTTGTTATTGTTACCCTCCTTTGGGGTCGAGGATTATATCAAATCCGGTTAATTGCACATAGAATCCAGTTATATAATATCTGTTTATCATTCTATAATTATTTCAATATTTAATCTCCCCTACTCTCAACTATATAATAAGTATTCAACCGGATTTAATATTAAGGGTTGAGGAGAAAAAGAATAGTAAAAAACAGCCTGTAAAGTTAAGAGTGAAGCTATTTGAGAAGTTTGCTAATTACCAATTATAGCGCTACGCATTAAGGTGTTTGACATTTCTCAACTCTGTTAGCGAAGCTTTTCCGCACCGAAAACCCTTTAACAGTTTACTATTCCCTATTCCCTGGCGCGTAGCGCTATAAAATATTTTAACTTCTATATTTTGATGTTATTGTGGCATTAAAGGCAATCTTTTTCAGCTCAAAAATTTGTTTCAACCTGTAGCAAAACTCACGAGCTACATTCCATTGTTCTCTTGGTATACTTTTCATTCTAATCATAAGTTCTACTTCAGCTTGAGAAACACTATTTACACCTAAAACACTGCCAGAATCTAAAACTTTATTTCCCCACTCTGCATCATTTTTTAACTCATTAGCAACTTGTTTCACTAATTGTAATGCTTGGCTTAAATTAGAATCTAAATTTACTTTTATTCTTAAATCAATGCTTGCCCAATCTTTGGTAAAATTATGTACTGTAGAAATTTTGCTATTAGGAATTGAACTTAAACGTCCTCCTGAATCGCGTAATTGTGTTACACGAAAACTCATATCTTCTACATAACCCATCGTATAATCTAGATCAATCAAATCCCCAATTGCATACCGGTCTTCTAGTAAAATTAACATTCCACTGATTATATCTTTAACTAGATTATGACCACCTAAAGAAACTGTCAAACTAATAATACCTAAAGCTAATAATATTATGGTTATAGAAACATTTAAATTTTGAAAGATCCCCAGCATACCAATACAGCCTAATGTAAACATCACAATTCCTTTCAATGTATGAGAAAAAGTAATTGCTTGTGGTATTTTTCTGTGACTATAACTTTGATTTTCTAGTCTTTTAAAACTATTTATAGCGAACCAGTTGACAATCGTCGGACTGCCTTTAATTGCTAAATAAGTACCAATTATGATGGTGATAACTATGACATGAGAAACTAAGAAAATCTGTAACCAACGACTATCAGGAAAATTACCTAAAATCCAAATAATGCCACACAACCATACAATCAAGTGATTTACTTGTAAAAAACTTCTAAAAAAAGAATTTTGATGTTGTTGTTGTTCCCATATTAACTGCTGTTTTTGCCCTAAAGCTAATTCTGTTTTTGCTGTAGTTAATTCTTGATAATTTCTAAATTCATCTATATGTGGGCGAGATACTTTTAAATGTTCTATAGATTTTTGGATTTTTTGGTACTTTTTTAAGCAATATTTTTGCCAAACTGATATGAGAAAGCTCAACAGAATCAAAGCTAATATTATTCCGAAAGAAATTGAAAGTTGCTCGATCAAATAGTCTGGTTGTCGCTCCCTCTGTGCTCTAATTAAGGCATCCTTCATAAAACCAATAATCTCATTAGTTAAATCTTCTCTAGATATGCCATGAATTTGAGCATCTAAATCTGTGATGGCAATCAGAAACTGATTTTTGAGTTCTTCTGCGTCTGAGGCAAATACTAAAGTCTGGTTTTCTTGGGTTTCAATAGTTAATTTTAAAGTATCAGCATCAAAGCAATTTTTAATTGTTTGTTTAAGATTATTTTCATACAGTCTAACTCTAATATTTAGGGGAGATGTATTACTATTTCCTTGGATTTCTTGTCCTGCTACTGCGGCTACTTTGAAAATTTCTCTGCCATCGATTTTGATTGGTTTATAAACTATATTGCTGATAGGTGTTAATGATTGAAGTTGAGTAACATTTTCAATATTATTATTCTGTAATATTTCTGAAGTCTGGCCTAATGCTAAGAGAGTTTGATTAGTTATCAGAATAAAGGTGAAGAGGCTAAAAATTATAACTGTGATGATTTTTGAGATTTTATAGCGATTAAAGAAGTTATGTGGGTGCATCTCAATTTTGAATAAAGCAAAAAATTTATGGCTTTTAGGCAACAGGAAACAGGCAACAGGCAACAGGGAATAGAGAATAGGGAATATATAGGAAAAAAGTATTTTTGCAAATATGAGATGCACCCAATTATGTTGCTGAATTAGTGGTTGTTTGAATGAAATAAATTTATAAATTTGCATAAGTCAATTCAGTTATAGTAATTTCATTTGAGTTGTGTAAAAAACCTGGTCGCTTTTAGGCAATAGGCAACAGGCAATAGGCAATAGGTAAGAAGGTTTGCCGGACTTTTTACTGTTAATCAATAACCAATTCTTTTTTATCCCCTTAAAATGGGAAACTTGAGACCTAATTTTTTTGTTATTGAAAATAAAATTAGTCTATTGATTGCTTTCTATCTGAAAGGAGAAATATCCGGAGATAAATTGTAATATTTTATAGCAGTTTTCATTAACATAGAATACAAAGATTTTGACTTAAAGGCAGAAGGAAGAGGGCAGAAGGCAGAAGTTTTGTAATCTACTTTTGTGAAAACCACTATAATACAGCAGATTCCAAGTATATGAAGTACAGATATTAACAATTAAATCTTCTCAGTGCGGGCATCTTGCCCGCTCCGGGGTGTACCTCACTAAGGTGGAATCCGCTGTAATTAGTTAATCGTATATAGCAATCTTATTTGAGTTATGAAATACTGTAGATTTGAGGGAACAGGGAATAAAGAACATTGAAGCAATAAAATTATCACAAATGATTTAGGATTGCTATATAGGAATTAGCAAATCGCATATCAGTCTATTACTAATCTAATGCTACGACTTAAAAATTACTCTTTTATCAAAAAAAATAAGCTCTTTTTATTGATTATTTTTAAGTGAGCTGAAGTACAAAATATTAATTTTGATTAATATTCTATTTTTACAGAAAATACACTTTGTTTAAAATGCTTTATAAATATTTTTTTTGCCTAATTTAGAATCTCCATGCAATTTTCCCTTCAGCATAGCTGCCTTCTTCAATGAGAACGAAGTAGTATAATAAGAATACAAGTCGTAAAAAAATCCCAAAAAGACGATGATTATAGAAGTTTCTTTGACTGAAATAGCCAAAACAACCCGTCAAGCAGCACAAAAATCAGCAGGTTTATCTACAGAAGCAAAAAATCAAGCAATTGAAGCAGTTGCCCAAGCACTAGAAACCGCAGCACCAAAAATTCTCGCAGCAAATAAACTTGACTGTCAAATAGCTCAAACCAATGGAATTGCTCAACCTCTTTATAATCGATTGAAAATGGACGAGGCCAAACTTAACAGCGCGATCGCAGGTTTACGGAATGTTTCTATTTTGGCTGACCCAGTGGGTGTGGTGCAAATACATCGAGAACTAGATGAAGGATTAATTCTTAAACGAATTACTTGTCCATTGGGAGTTATTGGTGTAGTTTTTGAAGCTCGTCCTGATGCTGTAATTCAAATTTCAGCTTTGGCAATTAAATCAGGAAATGGTGTCATTCTCAAAGGAGGTAAAGAAGCAACTAATTCATGTCAAGAGTTAGTTACAGCAATTCGCCAAGGACTGGCAACAACTTCTGTGAATCCTGATGCAGTACAGTTATTAACTACCCGGGAGGAAACTCTGGAGTTACTGAAATTAGATAAATATGTCAATTTAATTATTCCCAGAGGTTCTAATTCTTTTGTGAAATTTGTGCAGGAAAATACTCAAATTCCTGTTTTGGGTCACGCGGAGGGGATATGTCATGTTTATGTAGATAAGTCAGCAGATATTCAAAAAGCAGTTGCAATTACTGTGGATGCAAAAACTCAGTACCCTGCTGCTTGTAATGCAGTGGAAACTTTGTTAGTTCATACTGATATTGCTGAAAAGTTTTTGACAGAAGTTTTCCCAATGATGGAAAAACATCAGGTAGAGTTACTAGGTGATGCAGCTACTCAGAAAATTTTACCGTCGGTAAAAGTGGCAACAGAAGAAGACTGGGCAACAGAATATAGCGATTTAGTATTGTCAATTAAGGTAGTAGATAATTTAGAATCAGCGATCGCTCACATCAATACTTATGGTTCTGGACATACAGATGCGATTGTAACTGAGGATGGAGACACAGCAGAGTTGTTTCTGGCTCAAATAGATGCCGCAGGTGTATTCCATAACTGCTCAACACGTTTTTCTGATGGCTTCCGTTATGGTTTTGGAGCGGAAGTAGGAATTAGTACACAAAAAATGCCACCCAGAGGTCCAGTAGGTTTAGAAGGGTTAGTAACTTATAAATATCAAGTTGTAGGTGATGGTCATATTGCTGCTACTTATTCTGGCGATCGCCCTAAGGCATTTACTCACCGAGATTTTTGATATAGCAGAGGTGGGGAGTAGGGTAGTAGGGGAGTGGGGGAGTGGCTCACACTGATTATGGCACGGATACACCGATACGGAAGGGAGTAGGGGAGTAGGTAGGGACGTTGCATAAGGGCGTCCCTACAGGGATTAGGGGAGTGGGGGAGATGGTCGATTTAATATTGAAGTGTCGATAGAATTATCAACATATACTGTATAATCGTATTCTATATAATACCTAAAACCTACTACCTACCGAATAATTAAGGTTTAAAGCCTCTCCTTTCAAGGAGAAAAAATTTTCCTTAAGCGTCAATCTTCTTCTTTTCAAGGAGAGGTAATATCATGTCCGGTTGAACAGTTATAAATAAATAACGACGGAGTCCTCAGGAGTAAACCCACCCCTCGTCCCTCCCCCTCCCAACCAACCCCTAACCCCTCCCAGGAGGGGAGGGGAAGTCAGGAGTCAGGAGGGAAGACTGAAGTTGGAAGAAGAAGAACAGGATAAGAAGGAGAAAGTTTTTTATCACTAATTATCCGGACATGATATAATTATTAGACTTGTCGCTTTATAACTTCAAAAATCCCCAAAAACCTTGTTCTATAACGATTGTAGCTATTGGCGACCAAAAAGCCTTGGAGTTATTGCTCTGTCTAGGTTGGAGCGATTTTTTCCCTCTATTTAGCGACAAGTCTATTAATTATTAATTATTAATTATTAATTATTCATTATTGAACGCCTTCTTCAATTTTTTTGCATTCGAGCTGCCAGAATAGACCTGAAGTTTTCAAATGCTTCTGGTGTGGCCTCAGAAGCTTGCCATGTTGGACGTGCCATTAAGCGATCGCACCAAGCACTTACTTTAGGATATTCAGCCAAGGAAATACCACCTCTTATTGAGAATATAGGCACAATTGTTCCAGCAACAACATCAGCTAAAGTGAGATTGTCACTACCAAAATAAGAGCGATCGCCCAATAATTTCTCAAAAAACGTTAGTGCTGTAGCAATTTTCTGTTGCGCCTTTTCAACTTTTTCTAAATCCTCTCCTGGTAAATCAAAAATTCTTGGTACTAATGCATCGATGGAAGGCAACAATTCATTAACACTAACCATTTGTACCATTCGCACAATTGTTAGGTCTTTGACATCTTGAGGCAACATAGTAGGGTTAGGGTACTTAGCTTCTAAATAGTCTAGAATTGCCAAAGATTCTACTACATTAAAGCCATCATCTACCAAAGCAGGAATGTGGTGGAAAGGGTTAATTGCCAAATAATCTGGTTGAAATTGTTCTCCTTCGCTCAGTTTGACTTCTACCAGCTCAAACTCAAGTCCTTTTTCTAGCAATGTCACCCAGACGCGACGGGAATTAGGAGATATTGGGGTGTGATAAAGAGTCAACATCAGAAAACCTCACAGCTTGATGAATAGGATATGTACTGTTAATATTAACAGGACTTACGCAAAAGATAAATTATATCAAATCCGGTTAAACAGCCATAGAATGGTTAAGTCAGGAGTCCTCCCAGGAGGGGAAGTCAGGAGTCAGGAGGAGAGAGAATTACAAAGATGAGCGTAGTGATGACGATTGGAGAATTTTCTTATGCTCAATAAAACGGATTTGATATTATACACCATTTGTAGGGGTTAACGGTCGTTATATTATGTCCGGTTGAACAGTTATAAAATAAATAACGACGGAGTCCTCAGGAGTCAACCCTCCCTTCCCCCGACGGTGGAGGGGAACGACCTCCTCAGGAGGGAAGAAAGAAGGAGGAAGAAAAAGAACAGGAGAAGAAGGAGAAAGTTTTTTTATGACTAATTATCCGGACATGATATTAACCCTTACTAAAGAAACTAATACATTTTCCAGATATTCTTTTTTTCGTTCAGTTTCAATCTGAGCATAACCATTTTTAGCTTTAAAAGCTTCATAATGGTGGCCAATTTGTGCTTAAAATTGAGGATAATTATACCAGTTTGATAAATCTTTGCTACAAATACTTAGGTTACTGCTATTGAGTCAGGAGACAGGAGTCAGGAGTCGTATGGGAATAGGTTTGATACCATTTCCTATGTAGTAATTTATCTTTTTCGTCCAATAGATATTTCCTACAAATTATTTTAATACTGCTTATTATTTGTAGCATTCTTTTTTTAAATTGGTATTAGACCTAATTTTTTCACCTATAAATAACAAACCACCAGGAACCAAACTTTAATAAATTGGCTGTCATAACTTTTGCCTTTGAGGGAGAGTTAACGAAGTCAGAAGTCAGAAGTCAACCCACCCCTAGCCCCTCCCCCTCCCAGGAGGGGAAGTCAGAAGTTAACCCACCCCTAGCCCCTCCCCCTCCCAGGAGGGGAACTAGGGGATTTGAGCAACTCTCCAAAAATATTGCGCCTTAAAAGGCGGGGTTTTAGACCCATATTATTTTGATAAAAATTGTCAGGTGTAGTTCATCACTACCACACTACTATTTTCAAAGGAGTAATTTCTACATTTTCACAAATTAACTCTATTTGATGAACATCTTGAATTTGAGCTAATTTTTCTTTAGCTTGATCCAGGATATTTTGAGAATTATCAATTCCTAAGTGGTTTAGTCATATTAAATAAGAAACAAGGAAAAAATTTAATATTTTAAGTAAAAGTCTTTGATTAATGCGATAAATTCAGGGGTGTATAAATACTGTTTTGCTTCAATAATCAGAGTATCTTCTTGAGGGGGTAATTTCTTTTTGTTTAGTTCCATCAAGATTCGCTTTGTCGGAATTTCTGGCATGGGTTTTACATAGAGTTTTTTGTGACAAAATAATCCAAAATACCGTGCTTTTGTCTGAAATTTTTTAGCTTGCTCGACCGGATAAATGACAGCTAATTTACCCGTATCAGACAAAAGTTGAACTGCTGTTTGTAATAAATCAGTTTGCGAAAGAAAGTCTGTATGTCTGGCAACTGTTCTGGCTTTTTTTGCAGATTTAGAAACATTTTCAAAGAAAGGAGGATTTGATACTATTAAATCGTACTTTTTTTGACAAAATTCCGTATATTTCTGAATAGAAGAATTGTAAATTTTAATCCGGTCTGACCATGGCGATCTTTCCACATTTTCTCTAGCTTGAATGGATGAGTCTACATCAATTTCTACAGCATCAATTTGAGCAAGGGAACGCTGTGCCAGCATTAAAGAAATTAAACCTGTACCAGTACCAATATCCAAAATTTTTTCTGCTCCAGAAATATCTACCCATGCTCCTAATAAAGTACCATCAGTACCGACTTTCATTGCACATCGGTCTTGTAGAACAGTAAACTGTTTAAATCGAAATTGATTTCCTCCCATATTCTAATTTTTCTCCTTAATATAGCATTTCCCAAGAAGCGTGAGGTACAATCAGAGGGCGATCACTAATTAACTGTCAATCCCCTACAAACGGTGCTTTAAAAGTTAATTTGCGTAAGTCCTGGTTATTTAAGGTCAATTTTTCTATATTAATATTGCCGAGTATGATGAATTTGATGAGTCTGAAAAAATTAAATTTGAAAATTTCAGGGGGTACGGTATTGACCCTCCTTTCCCTGTTGAGTGGGGTTGCTGTTGTTTGTATTACCCCAACCGCAAAACTTGCTGGTGCTACTGAAGTTTTAGCACAGACTTCAACCAAGCAAAAAGCTCAAGCAGACCAACTCCTGAAACAAGGAATTGAGAATTTGAAAAGTAGACAGTTGAAAACTGCTGTTCAATATTGGCAGCAAGCACTTAAAATTTATCAAGAAATTGGCGATCGCCAGGGTGAAGGTGAATGTCTAAGTTTATTGGGGTTTGCTTACAATGCTGTTGGACAGAATGAGAAAGCGGTGGAATTTTTGCAGCAGTCTTTAGTTATTTCCCGAGAAATTGGCAACCGTCGGATGGAAGTTAATTCTCTTAAACTTTTGGGTGATGGTTATGATAACTTAAAGCAATATCAACAGTCGATCAAAGCTCATCAGCAGCTTTTAGCTATAGCACGAGAAACTAGCGATCGCTCTGGGGAGGCTAATTTTCTTAACAGGTTGGGTGTCGCTTACAAGAATTTAAAGGAGTATGAGAAAGCTGTAGAATTTTATCAGCAGTCCATAGTTATTGCAGCAGAGATAGGTGATGGGGAGAGTATTGCTGGTAGTTTAGGTAATTTGGGCAATGCTTATAAGTTTTTAGGAGAATATGAGAAAGCAATAAAAGCTTATCAGCAATCTGTAGCAGTTTTTCGTAAAATAGGCGATCGCCAGGGAGAGGCTAAATCTCTAAATCATTTGGGTGATACTTATCTGAGTTTCGGGGAGTCTGAGAAAGCGATAGCAGCTATTGAGCAATCTGTAACAGTTTTTCGTAAAATAGGCGACCCCCAGGGAACTGCTAAATCTCTGAGTGATTTGGGTGATGCTTATATGAGTTTAGGAAGATATGAGAAAGCAATAGAAGTACATCAGCAGTCTTTAGCTATTGGCAAAAAAATTGAAGATTCCCAGAGGATAGGTAAATCTCTCAACAGTCTAGGGATTGCTTACTATAGATTGGGAGAATATCAGAAGTCAATAGATTTTCATCAACAGTCTCTAGCAATAAAAAAAGAAATAGGCGATCGCGATGGGGAAGCTCAATCTCTGAATAATCTAGCTCTTGTTTATCACATTCTGGGAGAAGATCAGAAAGCAATAGATTTTCATCAACAGTCTCTAGCAATAAAAAAAGAAATAGGCGATCGCGATGGGGAAGCTCAATCTCTCGGTAATTTGGGTCTGATGTATAACAGTTTAGAGCAATATCAGAAGGCAATAGATTTTCATCAAAAATCTCTAGCAATTCATCAAGAAATTGGCGCTCGTCAGGGACAAGCGAGGACTCTTCACAATTTGGGTCTTGCTTATTACAGTTTAGGAGATTACAGGAAGGTAATAGATTTCAATCAGCAGTCTTTGGTAATTAAACGAGAACTTGGCGATCGTTGGGGGGAGGTCGCATCCCTGGGAAACCTGGGCAGTGCTTACAATAGCTTAGGAGAATATGAAAAAGCAACAGACTCCTATCAGCAGTCTTTAAGTATTGCACAAGATATTGGCGCTCGCGGGTGGCAAGCGAGAGCACTTTCTAACTTGGCATCGGTCAAACGCACTCAAGGTAAGCTTAATGAAGCATTAACAGATATTGAATCAGCCATCAATATTCTGGAACAACTCCGGACTAACATTATCAGTCAAGACCTCCGGACATCATACTTTGCCACAGTCCAAGATTATTATCAGCAATACATCGATCTATTAATGCAACTCCACAAACAGAACCCCAATCAAGGTTATGATGCCAAAGCATTACACGCTAGCGAACGCAGTCGCGCTCGAAGTTTATTAGACATTTTAGCAGAATCAGGAGCAGACATCAAAACTGGAGTAGACCCTCAATTGCTCGCCCAAGAAAAAAAATTACTCCAACAACTCAACACATTAGACCAAGCACGACAACTTAACACCAGTGGATACAACCCCAACGAACTAAAGCAAAAAATCGAATCCCTACGCAACCAACTCCAACAGTTAGAAGTAAAAATCAAACAAAACAGTCCCCGCTACGCTAATTTAAAATATCCAGACCCCCTTACTGTCACAAAAATTCAACAACAAGTTATTGATAAAGACACCATACTTTTACAATACTCCCTCGGAGCAACACGCAGTTATTTATGGTTAGTAACTACCACAGAAATCAGCAGTTATGAACTACCGAAAAGAACAGAAATAGAAGAATTAGCTAAACAATTTAGAGAAGAAATAATTTCTCTTTCCCCAGTGCCAGAAACCGGAAATAAATTAACCAAAATATTATTATCACCCGTAGCAAATAAATTAGAAAATAAACGACTATTAATAGTAGGAGATGGCATCTTACAGACGATTCCTTTTGCAGCATTACCACTGCCACAAAATCTAAATAAAACCAACTATCAACCCTTAATTGTCAACCATGAAATTGTCACCTTACCCTCAGCATCAAGCATTGCAATTCTCAGAGAACAAGTCAAAGGTCGCACCCCCGCTCCCAAAAAAGTAGCTGTTTTTGCCGACCCAGTATTTGCAGATAATGACCCCCGGTTTCAAACAATTTCTCAGACAAACACTGAAACTGAAACTAATGATTTAACAAGAATAGCATTAACCCGTTCCCTAGATGATTTTCTCAGTTCATCCTTTAATCGTTTATCAGGAACTCGTCAAGAAGCGGAAGCAATATTAGCATTAGTTCCCGATAATTTAGAACAATTATCCTTAGACTTCGATGCTAATCGTCAAACAGCAATTAATCCTAATTTAGGTGAATATCAAATAGTACATTTTGCTACCCACGGACTGTTAAATGAAACTCAACCAGAACTATCAGGATTAGTACTTTCTTTATATAACGAAACTGGCAAAGAAACGCCAGGATTTTTACAATTAAACGATATATTTAACTTAGAAATGCCAGCAGAATTAGTAGTATTAAGTGCTTGTGAAACAGGAGTTGGAGAAGAAATAAGAGGAGAAGGGTTAGTGAGTTTAACCAGAGGATTTATGTATGCGGGAGCTAAACGAGTAGTAGTAAGTTTATGGAGTGTGGAGGATAATTCTACTGCGGAATTAATGGAAAATTATTATCAGAAAATGTTAGAAACAGATAAAAATCCCGTGGAAGCAATGAGAGAAACTCAGTTAGAAATGTTAAGTTCAGAAAATTGGAAAGCACCCTATTATTGGGCACCATTTGTTGTGCAGGGAGAGTGGAGATAAAGTCAAAAGTAAGAATCAAGAAAGTTAGTGGAAATTAAGTCAAAAGTCAAAAGTAAGAATCAAGAAAGTTAGTGGAAATTAAGTCAAAAGTTAAAAGTCAAAAGTCAAAAGTAAGAATCAAGAAAGTCAAAAGTCAAAATTAATCTCTGACTGAGTTTGAACATTTATCAATGTAGGTTTGCTTGAGGTCGAAAACCCAACAAATTCCTTGAATCAACAACAACACCTAACAAAAATAGGTATCTGTTGGGTTGCGCGATAGAACATCCGTTCCGCTCCGCGACCGCTTAACCCAACCTACTAGACCGACACTATCGTTCTAAGAAACCTACATTTTGATGTTATCATAATCATAGAATTTCTGGTCAAAATAACAAATCACTATGATACTAGAAGCAGTTTACGAACAAGGAGTATTGCGGTTAACCAAACCTCTAAATTTACCAGAGGGAACGCGAGTTGAAATTACTCTTGTTAAGAGCGGAACAAATTTTCAACACCAAAAACCTGCCGATATTTTGGCAGCGTTCGCATTAGCGTTGCGGAGCAAATCGCTTCATATCATGTCCGGTAGCATCGTTTGTGTATAGAATTAGGTTGAAATTGCGGGAAACCCTTCTGCCTCCTGCCTCCTGCCTCCTGCCTTACCTCCTCCAAAGTGTAAGTATTCAGCCGGACATGATATCACTACCTTTAGAGGGAAAGCAGGATGAATTGTCAGGTAAAGACCACGATCGAATTCTTTATTCAGAGAGAGATAGACGATGATTTTTGTAGATACAAGTGCTTGGTTTTCTAGCGTCGTTCCATCAGACTCACAGTATCTAGCTGCTACTGCGAGGTTAATCAAAGCTAGGGTATATCAATATATCAACTAGAAGATTTTCATCACTTTTTATTAACCATGAATACTATTGAAATTATTCAAGAATCAACTCCTAATCAATCTACAACTTATCGGGCAATTTGTGGAGAAAAACAAGCTTTAGGAATTTCTCCTGGTCAAGCATTGGATGAGTTAGAACAACAATTAACAAATCTAGAAACAAATACTTTAATTATTATTCAGAGATTTGTGCCAGAAAGATTTTTTTCTCCGCTACAACATGAGAAACTTCAACAGTTAATGAATAAGTTTCACGAAAGTCAGGATAATCAACAATTATTATCTAGAGAAGAACAACAAGAATTAGAGGAATTAGCAGCAGTTGTACAAATTTTATCTGGGATAAATTGTGAAATATAGCTTCCATTAAAAAAACTGTTCAAGTTATTTTTACACGACTACTTAGTTCCTCTCAGGAGTGAAAATAATTTTTCTGCCAATTGCATACTTTCCTGGAAACTGAAACTTTAATAGTGTAGAAAGTTTATAGTTGCTTAGAAAGGGATAAAATCTATGGTTTCTCTTCAGAAATGGTTATCTATTCTCAGTGTTAATAGTCTGAGGTTATTTAATGTCAGTTTTCCTATATTAAAGAAGCCCAATATTGTCAATGGGGGAGAAATTACTGCTCAGACAGACCTCAATGCTGAGGCAGAAAGATTATTTGAACAGGGAGATGAACTATTTAAGCAGGGTACAGCAGAATCTTTGAGGGGAGCGATCGCTAAATGGGAAGAGGCACTATTACTATTTAGGAAAGTGGATAACCTGACATGGGAAGCAGTTACACTTCTTGGTATTGGCAGTGTCTACAGTGACTTAGGAGAAAAACAAACAGCACTCAATTACTACCAGCAAGCTTTACCTATATTTCAGCAAGTAGACTATCAGGGTGGGGAAGCAACCGCTCTCAATAATATTGGCAGTGTCTACGATAGCTTAGGAGAAAAACCAAAAGCACTCAATTACTACCAGCAAGCTTTACTTAAACTTCAGCAAGTAGGCGAGCAAGGCATGGAAGCAAACACTCTCAATAATATTGGCGCTGTCTACGATAGCTTAGGAAAAAAACCAAAAGCACTCAATTACTTCGAGCAAGCTTTACTTAAACTTCAGCAAGTAGGCGATATCCGTGGGGAAGCAAACACTCTCAATAATATTGGCGCTGTCTACAGTGACTTAGGAGAAAAACAAACAGCACTCAATTACTACCAGCAAGCTTTACCTATATATGAGCAAGTAGGCGATCGCAGTGGAGAAGCTACTACTTTCAATAATATTGGCCGTGCCTACGATAGCTTAGGAGAAAAACAAACAGCACTCAATTACTACCAGCAAGCTTTACCTATATATGAGCAAGTAGGCGATCAGGGTGGGGAAGCAATTACTCTCAATAATATTGGCCTTGTCTATAATGACTGGGGAGAAAAACAAAAAGCGCTCAATTACTTCGAGCAAGCTTTACCTCTAAGACGACGAGTGGGCGATCGCCGTGGAGAAGCTACTACTTTCAATAATATTGGCCGTGTCTATAGTGACTTAGGAGAAAAACAAACAGCACTCAATTACTTCGAGCAAGCTTTACCCATATTTCAGCAAGTAGGCGATCGGCGAAGGGAAGCTTACGCTCTCAGTAATATTGGCGCTGTCTATAGTGACTTAGGAGAAAAACAAACAGCACTCAATTACTTCGAGCAAGCTTTACCTATACTTCGGGAAGTAGGCGATCGGAGTGAGGAAGCAAACACTCTCACAGCTATTGGTAATGTCTATAATGACTTAGGAGAAAAACAAACAGCACTCAATTGCTTCGAGCAAGCTTTACCTCTAAGACGAAAAGTGGGTGATCCGGGTGGAGAAGCAAGCACTATCAATAATATTGGCATTGTCTACAGTAACTTAGGAGAAAAACAAACAGCACTCAATTACTTCGAGCAAGCTTTAACTCTGCTTGAGAAAGTAGGCGATCGGGGTGGAGAAGCAACCAGTCTTTATAACATCGCTCAGGTCAAACGAGACCAAGGCAACCTCACCGAAAGCCTAACATTCATAGAAAAATCCATAGAAATAATCGAAGACCTACGCACCAAGATCATTGCTCAAGACCTCCGTACATCCTACTTTGCCACAGTTCAAGATGACTATCAATTCTACATCGATCTCCTAATGGAACTCCACAAACAAAACCCCAACCAAGACTATGACACCAAAGCATTAAACGCCAGCGAACGCAGTCGCGCCAGAAGTCTACTAGATATCCTAGCAGAATCAGGAGCTGACATCAAAACCGGAGTAGACCCCCAACTCCTCGCCCAAGAAAAAGAACTACAGCAAAAACTGAACACCTTAGACCAAGCACGAAAACGCAACAACCCGCCCCCAGGTTACAACTTCGACAAACTCAAACAAGAAATTGAAACTCTACGCACCCAACTCCAACAACTAGAAGTAAAAATCAAACAAAACAGCCCTCGTTATGCTAACCTCAAATATCCAGACCCCCTCACTGCCTCAGAAATTCAACAACAAGTCATGGACAAAGAAAGCATACTTTTACAATATTCTCTGGGAAAAGACCGTAGTTATTTATGGTTAGTAACTCCCACAGAAATTAGCAGTTATGAACTACCTCCAAGAGCAGAAATAGAAGAATTAGCTAAACAATTTAGAGAAGAAATAACCTCTCTTTCCCCAGTACCAGAGACCGGAAATAAATTAAGTGAAATATTATTGTCGGCTGTAGCAAATAAATTAGAAAATAAACGACTATTAATAGTAGGAGATGGAATATTACAGACCATTCCTTTTGCCGCTTTACCACTACCACAAAATCTAAATCAAACTAACTATCAACCCTTAATTGTGAACCATGAAATTGTCACCTTACCCTCAGCTTCAAGTATTGATATTCTCAGAGAACAAGTCAAAGGTCGCACCCCCGCTCCGAAAAAAGTAGCAGTATTTGCCGACCCAGTATTTGAAGATAACGACGAGCGATTTGAAACAGCTTCTCAGACAAAAAATGAAACAGAAACAGAAAATAATGATTCAACAAGAATGGCATTAAAACGTTCCATAGAAGATTTTCTCGGTTCATCATTCAATCGTCTAAAAGAAACTCGTCAAGAAGCAGAAGCAATATTAGCATTAGTTCCTGATAATTTAGAACAACTATCATTAGACTTCGATGCCAATCGACAAACAGCCAAAAATCCCAATTTATCCCAATATCAAATAGTACATTTAGCCACCCACGGACTCTTAAATGAAAGCCAGCCAGAATTATCAGGATTAGTGCTTTCCTTGTATGACAAAGGCAGAAAATCTACACCAGGATTTTTACAACTAAACGATATATTTAACTTAGAAATGCCAGCAGAATTAGTAGTATTAAGTGCTTGTGAAACAGGAGTTGGAGAAGAAATAAGAGGAGAAGGATTAGTCAGTTTAACCAGAGGATTTATGTATGCGGGAGCCAAACGAGTAGTAGTAAGTTTATGGAGTGTGGCAGATAATTCGACTGCGGAATTAATGGAAAGTTATTATCAGAAAATGTTAGAAACAGATAAAAATCCTGTAGAAGCAATGAGAGAAACTCAGTTAGAAATGTTAAGTTCAGAAAATTGGAAAGCACCCTATTATTGGGCACCATTTGTTGTTCAGGGAGAGTGGAAATGAAGTCAGAAGTTAGAAGTCAGAAGTCAAAAGTAAGAAAAAATAAAGTTAGAAGATGTAGGTTGGGTTGACGGAGGAAACCCAACAAATTGCTTGAATCAACAACAAAACCTAACAAAAATAGGTATCTGTTGGGTTGCGCTATTGCTTAACCCAACCTACTTTTAAATTTTGATGTTAGAATATTTATAATAATCACTAAATAATTTAGCTAATGTTAATGAAAGCAATAGAAACTAACGGCAAAATTGATAAAAATGGCAATCTAATTTTAGAACATCCTCTAGAAATAGATACTCCTACAAATGTGCGAATTATTATTCTTGTACCAGAAGATTCTGAAACTCAAGAAACACAAACTAATCAAACTAACGAAACTAATTTTGAAAAAGCTATGAATGCTTATCAAAAAATTAGTGAAAAATATAAAAATGCTTTGCGAGAATTGGCAAAGTGAAAGAACCTATTTGGATAGACGAAATTATTGCTAAAGCTATTCATGCAGACCAAATTATTCAACATGGAGGAAGTCCAGGAATTAGAGATGAAAATTTACTTTCTGCCAGTTTAGCTAGACCTCGACATTTATTCACTTATAGTCAGCCAAATTTATTTGAACTTGCAGCAGCTTATGGTTATAGTCTAGCGAAAAATCATCCGTTTATTGATGGAAATAAAAGAACAGCTTTTGCAATTATGGCAACTTTTTTATTGGTTAATAATTATTTGCTAGAAGTTCCCGAAGCAGAAGTTGTAACAATGATGGAACAGCTAGCAACTGGAGAAGAAAATCAAGAATCTTTAGGGAGGTGGTTAACAGAAAATTCTGTAGAAATTTAAGCATTGAAATAATATTTAGCAGGACTTACGCAAATTAACCTTAAAAATGCGGCGTTCCTGATTCTGGGTATGATGCAAGCCCCCCTAACCCCCCAATTTTGGGGGGAATAAAACTCTAAAAGTCCCCCTTTATAATCCCCCTCCCGTCCCCCTTTTTTATCCCCCTCCCGTCCCCCTTGGAAAGGGGGAAGCCAGAGGATGCTTCGCTTTTCAAGGATGGGAAGCCGGATGTTGCTGCGCTTTTTGTTGAATGGGGGATGCGCGGGGGCTTGAGCAGAACCAAACAATAGCGCATTCATACTTCAATTCAGCAACGCCAAAAACGCCATATGTAGGGGCGAATGGCATTGGCCCTCGTCCGTGCGTAAGTCCTGTTAGTTGAAAATTTTAACAAAACCTAGAAATAAGGAATTATTCAAAATGTCTCCTATCTCTCGCCGTCATTTTTCCCAATTTGCTAGTTCAATACTTGCCACCCTTGGCATAAGTCAATTAAAATTTCTCTCTCAAGCCGAAAATTATGGCAAAGTATTAGCTCAAAGTACCCCACGAAAACTTGCTCTATTAGTAGGAATTAATAAATATCAAAAAGCCCCATTAAGAGGTTGTGTTAATGATACAGAAATGCAACGTCATCTATTAATTCACCGCTTTGGTTTTAATCCAAAAGATATCTATATTGTTACTGATGAGCAAGCAACTCGCCAAGGTATTTTAGAAGCATTTGAAGAACATTTAATTAAACAAGCAAAACCAGGAGATGTGGCAGTTTTTCATTACTCCGGACATGGTTCTCGCGTCAAAGATCCTAATCCTATTGTCAAAACTTCTTTGATGGATGGTAGTGGTTTAAGTGGTACATTAGTTCCAGTAGATAGTTCTCTGCCTCAAGGATATCCTAATGTTGGTGGTACAGTTAATGATATTATGGGGCATACTTTATTTTTACTTACTTCAGCTTTAAAGACAGATAATTTTACCGGAATTCTTGATAGTTGTTTTTCCGGAATGACAACTAGAGATTTTACTGCTCGTTCTCGTGCAGGAGGAGAAAAAATAGAAATTGCTCCCCAAGAAAAGGCTTATCAAGAAAAATGGTTATCTCGCCTCAATATGTCTGAGGAAGAATTTGTCAAAGGTTATCAAAGTGGTGTAGCAAAAGGAATTATTTTTGCCTCTGCTAAACCATTTCAAACTGCTAAAGATGTGAAAATTATCGATTTTCATGCTGGAATTTTTAGTTATTTATTCACACAATATTTATGGCAAGAAACAGCCACACCAAAAGAGGCGATCGCTTATGTTAATCGACAAATTCCTGCTAGGTTAAAACAGAATCCACTTTATGAAGTTAAGACAGGTACTAAATTAGATAGTCAAGCTATATATTTGACTGAAAATTCCAGTCCTATTGCTAATGCAGTAGTTACAGAAATTAAGAGCGATAAAGCTCAAATTTGGTTAGGAGGATTAGATGTAAAAAAAATTGCTGAATTAACAACAGGTGCTGTATTTAATGTTGTAAATTCAAAAGAAAAATCCGCTGCTAAATTAATTTTTGAATCTCGTGATGGTTTATTGGGAACTGCAACAGTTAAAGGTATTGTTAAGCCTGGTTCTCTATTACAAATTTAAAAGGAGTCAGGAGTCAACCCACCCCTAACCCCTCCCAGGAGGGGAAGAAAGAAGAAGAAAGAGAAAGTTTTTTGGCGTTGGTTAAGAGCGTGTATGATATTAATTTTAATTACTTAGGAGTCAACCCACCCCTAACCCCTCCCAGGAGGGGAATTTAGGAGGAGTTAGTCAGGAGGAAAGAAATAAGAAGAAACATGAGTAGAAGAAGAAAGTTTTTTGTTTGCTCGCGCAAAACTGCGTTAACGCGTAAAGGTCACGGAGTTCTATCGATCTCTTATCCGGACATGATATCATACCTTTTTTCACCAACGCCAGTTTTTTTGATCGCTAATTATCCGGACATGATATAACTTCTGACTTCAAAAGCGCCGTAGGAGACCTCAGAATTACACACTCACTTCTAACTTCTGACTTCTGACTTCTAACTTCTGACTTCCTTACGCTCCACCCCGTAACTTATCTAATACACTCCGGTCTTGTAACGTTGAAGTATCCCCAGCAATTTCCTGACCTGCCGCCAGAGAACGCAACAACCGTCGTATAATCTTACCAGAACGAGTCTTTGGTAAATCCTCAGTAAACCGAATCTCACCAGGACGAGCGATCGCTCCTATCTCCTGTACAACGTGCTGCTTCAACTCCTTCTCCAAAGCTTCATCAGGTTCCCGTTCGCCCTCTAAAGTCACAAAAGCCACAATCTCTTCACCCTTAACCTCATCAGGTTTACCAACAACTGCCGCCTCAGCAACAGCAGGGTGAGACACCAACGCCGACTCTACCTCCATAGTACCCAAACGATGACCAGCCACATTAATCACATCATCAACACGACCCATCACCCAAAAATAACCATCCTCGTCTTTGCGGGCACCATCACCAGCAAAATAAAGATACTCACCATTCTTCGGACTCAGATACTCCCAATAAGTACGACGGAAGCGATCATTATCACCATACACAGTCCGCATCATCGAAGGCCAAGGATGCTTAATCACCAAATAACCGCCACTGCTACCATCAACTGATTCACCTTCCTGGTTGACAATATCAGCAATAATGCCAGGAAAAGGTAAAGTCGCCGAACCTGGTTTAGTCGGAGTTGCACCAGGTAGAGGAGTCAGCATAAATCCACCTGTTTCAGTTTGCCACCAAGTATCAACGATTGGACACTTACTGTCACCAATGACACGATGGTACCACATCCAAGCTTCTGGGTTAATCGGTTCTCCTACTGTTCCCAACAAACGTAGAGAAGTTAAATTTCTAGAATTAGGGTGTTGTTCCCCCATTTTCATTAATGCCCGGATAGCAGTAGGAGCAGTGTAGAAGATGGTAACACCATATTTTTCTACTACATCCCAGAGACAACCAGGATTAGACGCTCTAGGTGCGCCTTCATACATGAGGCTAGTGGCACCGTTGGAAAGGGGGCCATAGACAATATAACTGTGACCTGTAATCCAACCTACATCAGCAGTACACCAATATACATCCGTGTCTTGGAGGTCAAATGCCCATTTATTGGTAACGTGGGTGTAAAGATTATAACCGCCTGTAGTGTGTACGACTCCTTTGGGTTTACCTGTTGTGCCACTTGTGTAGAGGATAAATAGCATATCTTCACTATCCATCGGTTCCGCTGCACATTCGCCAGAAGCACCTTTTTGGAGTTCATGCCACCAATGGTCTCGCCCAGACTCCATGTGAATTTCTTGGCCAGTGCGTTTAACGACTAGAACGTTTTCAACGCTAGGAGCACCTGCTGCGAGGGCTTTATCTACTTGGTCTTTGAGGTGAACAATGGCATCTTTGCGCCAACCTCCATCAGCAGTGACGACTAATTTAGCCTCAGCATCGACGAGGCGGTTTTTTAGGGCATCAGCACTGAATCCACCAAAGACAACTGTGTGGGGTGCCCCTATTCTTGCACAGGCCAACATGGCGACCGCTGCTTCGGGAATCATGGGCATATAAATACCTACGCGATCGCCTTTTTTAACTCCCAATTGTTTAAATACATTTGCCATCTGGCAAACTTCCCGATGCAGTTGGGCATAGGTAAGGGTGCGAGAGTCTCCGGGTTCTCCTTCCCATATTAGGGCTGCTTTGTTTCGTCGCCAGGTGTTAAGATGACGGTCAAGGCAGTTATAGGAAATGTTAATTTTGCCATTAACAAACCATTTAGCAAAAGGTGGTTGCCAGTCGAGAACTTTGTCCCATTTTTGGAACCAGTCTAATTCTGTTTCGGCTAGTTCTGCCCAAAATCCTTCTGGGTCATTTCTAGCTTTTTCGTAGAGTTGTTTGTATTCCTCTATGCTTTTAATATGGGCTGCTTGGGCAAATTTTTCCGGTGGTTGGAAAAGACGTTTTTCTTCTAGGATTGATTCAATAGTTGATTCTGACATTTGTTTTTTGTATTTATAGTTACTGCTAATAATTATTGTGAACCTAGAATGAACATCAGAATCTTTATTTTTTTTAAGCTCAGTTTTAAGATTTGTAGGGGTTCAAGAATTTAGAATTTAGAATTTAGAATTTAGAATTACCTCTTGTTATAAATTCAAATAACAGTCAGCACCTCAGCGGTCAGCCTATTGCTATCGCAAGGCTATGGAGAGGCTTTATACCTGAATTTTTTGGTAATACCCTTATGCATTGTATCCAATAATCCTTACCATTTAGAAGGAAATTAGTCAATAGATAACAGTATTTTAATCTCGATATTTGTAGAAATATTTTGAGTAGTTTTGAAGAAGAAGTCATAATACAGGAGCCTTAACGAAGTCAGAAGTCAGAAGTCTACCCACCCCTCGCCCCTCCCCCTCCCAGGAGGGGAAGTCAGAAGTTATTTTTGTAACGGGGATTTGAGCAACTCTCCAAAAATATTGCGCCTTAAAAGGCGGGGTTACGCGACCCATATTATTTTGATAAGTCAGGAGAGAAATTAAGATGGGAGTTAGAATCTCAACCTATTTCTGTCAAATGGTAGAAGATGGGGTATTTAACTCAACATCGGCAAAGACTTCATCAAGAAAATTCAAAAAACATTCTGATTAATTCTGACTCCTGACTCCTGAGGACTGACTCCTGACCCCTTAGCCCGAAGGGGCGATAATTTCCTAATGCTTAACCATTCATGCTGTTCAACAAGCGCTACAATATTTATTGTGATATGGCAAGGAATCAGTTGGTTAGGACATAGATTGATAATGAACCTGAGACAGAGAAAAGCTTTTGTCTCTGTTCCCTGTTCCCTATTCCCTGTTCCCTGCTATATAAAAAAACTTTTTTTACAGATTCTAAGACGGGTCTTAATGTAGGAGGATGATTGCAAGCAAGAGAAATCGAGCCTAAGCTAAAACAACTTAGCCGTCTTGCCTGGTCAACTGAACCTGCGTTAGCCCAGAGGTTAGATGAAGTAACACGCTGGATTAAGGATATTAGGCCAGGCTTGCTAATGCAGAAAGGAGTCTTAGTAGGATTTTTGTTAGAATTAATTAAGGATGGAGAATTTTGGTTGAAATTACAATCCTTAACAAATGAAGAAAGGCAACTATTTTTAAGTCATCTTCCATCACCAGTAAGGTACTGGTATGAAAATCTTTTTCCAAAATGGTTTAATGAAAATGATCGTAAATTTTATATATGGAAACAAAAGTTAAGATCCGGGGAATTTAATCAAGAAGATGCCGATATACTAAAATCTGTTGCTCGTCAGATAAAAAGTCGTGACGGGTGTGTTGTTCATCGTTATATCGCAGATTTGTCTATGGCAACAGATGTAATTGTCAGTAGTAGCACAGGTAAGCCTCTGTGTGTTCAAATTACTACTATGTCCGGAGAATTATGTAATCATAAGTATAAGGAATGGAAAGATACACTACAGCAATGGAAAATTAGAAGGGGTATTTTTGTTAGTTATAATCCCGGACAGGACCGCTCAGTTATTCAATTAGTAAATCTTGTTCTGCATAACAGCAGACATTTAACTGAGGCTAAATATATTAAATTTTGTTTTAGATAGGAATTTGCTCAATTCCTATTACATTTCAACTTGCACATCAAACTACGCATTTTAATACTAGGCAGGATACATGGTAACAATTAGCAAAACTCTGTCAAATAAAGAACGTTTAGAAAAAGTTTGGCAAGCTCTCCAAGAGGCTCAAAAATTACAAGAAGACCGACTAACTTGGGGAATAAATCATGTCAATTTATACGTGGAAAATATTGATGGAGATTGGCTGGAAAAATGGGGTGAAAATGAAGAGGAATTAAGTGAAAAGTTACCAATCAATTCATAAGTTTCTAACAAGTCAAAAGACCAAAGTAAAAAGTCAAAAATACAGCAGATTCCTCCCATAAGAGGTGCAAGTATTAACGTTTAAATCTTTGTAGTGCGGGCATCTTGCCCGCTAGTACTGTACCTGAGTGAGATGAAATTCGCTATAAATAGGGTTTGCCCTCAAAAGTCTTTTAGTAGGGGGAGGAGACAACCCACCCCTCGCCCCTCCCCCTCCCCTCCTGGGAGGGGGAGACAGGAGAAATGGGAAAGAGCGAGGAAGTAGGAGCGGGCGTTTTGTAAGAATGATTTTTATGCCCAAATCTTGAGCAAAATCCGCTCCTAAATTGAACCATTACCACTTAAAATCTCGCACTTTTTGATACTTAAAAAAAGGCACTTACCTTTATCTATAAAGACTTTTAGATTTAATCAGCAAGTCCTAAATAACTGGAGAAACAGCAACAATGACTGAATTATCAATTTAAGGTATCATAGCACAAGTAAAGAAGAGGAAAATACTGGCGTTGTCTGAGTTTTAAGCTTTTGATATGTCCGCGCTCTTTCCTTCAACTGCTATATGAGCGATCGCCTTTATATTTTGTGATGGAAATGAAGAGCGATCGTTCAGAAAAATGAAGATACTATCCCTCAAACGTAGAAGGAAAAATCATCCAACACTCTAGGTTTTAGGCTTTTGATATGTTCTATAGCAGAAGGAAGAAGGTTTTAGTTATCTAGGCGATTCCTTGAAAAGAAGAGGATTGATTCAAAGGAAAATTTTTCTTTATTATCCCCTTAAAAGGGGAGGCTTTAAACCAAAATTTTTCGGTAAAAAATGTCACACCTAAAATGGAGATTTTTATGAGCAATTTTACAGAATTACCTGCAAATCTTCCTATCCCAGTAGATGATGGAACTTGTAATCACCTACAAGGTTTGTTTTTGCCATCGCTTACTTTACCTTCAACCCATAATAGATATGTAGATTTATCTGAAATTTCAGGTTACGTCGTTATTTACTGTTATCCCATGACTGGTCAACCAGGTATTCTACTACCCGAACAATGGGACAAAATTCCTGGAGCAAGAGGATGTACCCCTCAATCATGTGCTTTTCGAGACCATCACCAAGAAATAACAGAATTAAAAGTACAAGTATTTGGCCTCAGCACACAAAAAACTGAATATCAGATAGAAGCAGCAAAGCGACTTCATTTACCTTTTGAACTTCTGAGCGATAGTGATTTAAACTTTTCCCAAGCGTTAAAATTGCCAATATTTGAAATAGAAGGAAAGCAACTACTCAAAAGAGTTACATTAATTGCACAAGCAGGAAAAATTCTCAAAGTTTTCTATCCAGTATTCCCACCTGATAGAAACCCTAATGATGTAATTGATTGGTTGCAAAATAATCTTGTGTAATAGTTAGTTAATCATCAGCTTAACAGACATAGCAATTACATATTTTAAAAGCTCATTATTTGTAAGCATTCAGCCGTCAGCTATCAGCTATCAGCTATTACTTCTAGTTTGATAAAAGCTTTATTAATTGTCTTACTACAAAAGTGGGTTTCCTTGCCCTTAAAGTCTATTTTAATTTAAACACTGTCTTTAGGGATAGAGTCTTGTTGCTGATAGCTGAAAGCTAATAGCTGTTTGCGCAGCATTCCGGAGGAAATGCTTACCATTATTTATTCTCAAAACGAATTTTTTCATATTTCAAAAAAGCTCTAAAAAATTCCCAACAGTCTGATTAAATTTTTCTGGTTCCACCAAAAATAGCCAATGATTTCCCGGAACTTTTTCCATTTTTAAATTCCTTAAATATTTCCGATAAGGCTTAATTTGCAACTCACTTCTATTTACACCTTTTTCCGGTTGAATAAACAAAGTCGGCACATCAATATATTCTGTTAAACCAGGAACTCGCATCACCTCTTCAAATATTTCATCCCGCGCCGGAATCACAAATTTACTTCCCCACTTACCATCAGCTTTTTCCTCCATACTTTCCTGAAATACTATCTGTTGCAATTCACTCCAACCCGCATATTTTCCTAACTGCTTTGCCTGAGTTTCTGCCTCAGCAAAACTATCAAACGGACCCATACCTTTTAAGGTTTCTAAAGTCCGATAAAGAATAGGAAAAGTAACTTTAATCAATCCCGGCATTTTGCCAATAAAAATAGGATCTATCAAAATCATACTTTTAAATCTTTCTCGATTTTTTCCTGCCCAAATACAAGCTAATTTTCCAGTCCAAGAATGACCTAAAATATGAGCAGAAGACCAGTTTAAATGCTCCATGAGAGCTTCTAAATCAGTAATTGTTTTCTTAAAAGTATACCCACTTTCTGGTTTTCCACTTTCTCCATGACCGCGCATATCTGGTGCAACAATATGATATTTATCCGCTAAATACTCTCCTAAATTTGACCAAACTAAAGCCAAATCTGCCAAACCATGTAATAGCAAAAGTGGCTGTTTTTTCTCTTGACTTTCCTCTGACTGCCACTCCAAGTAAGAAAGTTGAATCTCAGGTAAATTTACAGTTTTGCGAGTATAAAGCATAATTAAATATGATGATTAAATATTTGGAGATTAAATATTATAACAAGTAGCTAGGTGCAAAAAACCATTTTCCTCTACAACTCATTGATAAATCAATTGATGTATCATATTACTTTTGAGAATTGGTATTAGTACGGTTAATTCAACAATTAATGATTAATCATTACTTTTCCTTAAAATCATCAGAGTTGACTATAGATCGAGATAAACCAGTTAATCAGTTTCATAATTATCTGCCACTTCACATAAAATTGCTATAACACTCAACACCTAACACCCAGCACCTACTACCTAACATCTCACACTTAATTCTGTGCAGTCTCACATAAAATTGGTATGACTACTTCTTAAATTCGGTTTTAAATAGGGTTTGCTGAAAAAGTCTTTTTTTTCAGAGGAGAATTCAGCAATCCTGCAATCCTGCAATCCAGGAGAAATGATAATCATAGAAGAGATAGCCTGAAGAATCTTCCCTTGATTTTCTACCCCTTGAAATGCCCAAAATACCCTCCTAGCATGAACTGGAATTACCTAAAAGCTGGTACTTTCTTAGTACCTGTAAAGGCTTAAACCTTTGCCAGTAAACACTTTTATATTTAATCAGAAAACCCTAAATAAACTGAGTAGAGTCAACCATAGCCATCCCTGACAAGTAACTCACCCACAAAATATTTTCATTTTATGAAGCACCAAGTCAAAAAATCCCGCGGCGAATCAAAAATCAGCTTGCATTCCCAAAGAAATTTTGATAGTATAATGTTAGTGGGGGAAACTTGCCCGTACACATGATGTTTTGTTCAACATAAATATAGACAGGCGATCGCCAATCCCCACAAAAATACCCCAGGGAGCAAAATATCTTCATTTTGTGAAGCACCAAGTCAAAAAAATCCCGCGGCGAATCAAAAATCAGCTTGCATTCCCAAAGAAATTTTGATAGTATAATGTTAGTGGAGGTAACTCGCCCGTACACATGATGTTTTGTTCAACATAAATATAGACAGGCGATCGCCAATCCCCACAAAAACTACCCCAGGGAGCAAAATATTTTCATTTTGTGAAGCACCAAGTCAAAAAAATCCCGCGGCGAATCAAAAATCAGCTTGCATCCCCAAAGAAATTTTGATAGTATAATGTTATTGGGGGTAACTCGCCCGTACGCATGATGTTTTATTCAACATAAAAAACCCTAGAATGAAAGAAATTAATATTTATCAAAATAATTAAGTCTAAAACCCTAGCTTAATTAGCGAAATATTTTTAGAGGCTTGCTCAAATCCCCGTGACAAAAATCACTTCTGAATTCTAACTTCTGACTTCTGACTTCGTTAATAACCCTACAACTTCAAACATCAGAAAAAAACAATATTCAACCATGAATAATCCCGAACAAAGCACTTGGAATAACGTCCGCGAAGCATTCCGAAAAATCTGGGGATACGACAATTTTCGACCACCACAAGGAGAAATAATTAGTTGCTTATTAAAAGGAAAAGACGCCTTAATAATCATGCCAACTGGTGGAGGAAAATCAATCTGTTTTCAACTGCCAGCTCTACTAAAAACAGGCTTAACCTTAGTAATTTCTCCCCTAGTTGCACTGATGGAAAACCAAGTTCAAGAATTACGCGATCGCTCACTTCCCACCTCCCTTCTCCATAGTCAAATACCCAATTCTCAAAAACAAAAAACCCTCCAAGCATTACAACAAAATAAACTAAGATTACTTTATCTTTCCCCAGAAACATTATTTAATAAAAAAGTTTGGAATTTACTCTGCCAACCCCAGATAAAAATCAACGGTTTAATATTAGATGAAGCTCATTGTCTAGTACAGTGGGGAGAAACTTTTCGTCCTGCTTATCGCCGTTTAGGAGCAGTACGTTCAGCACTAATAAAATCTAAAACTCCAAGTACTAAAATTGCTATTGCGGCCTTTACCGCTACTGCCGACCCCCAAGCCCAAAATATTATTAAAAAAACTTTACAACTGCAAAACCCACAACCATTTTTACTTAGTCCCTACCGAAATAATTTATATTTACAAATTCAAAAAATTTGTACTCCCAGAAGTCGCCGTCAACAGTTATTTAAATTTATCAAAACTAGAGAAAAACAAGCAGGTTTAATTTACGTTAGAACCAGAAAAGACAGTGAAAATTTAGCAGAAATATTACGACAAAAAGATTATAAAACTATAGCTTATCATGCAGGTTTAAGTGCAGAAGAAAGACGAAATATAGAGAAAGCTTGGATAGGTGGAGAAATAAATTTTGTAGTCTGTACATCTGCCTTTGGTATGGGAATAAATAAACCAGATGTACGGTGGGTGATACATTTTCAAGCACCATCACTTTTATCTGAATATATTCAAGAAGTCGGTAGAGGTGGTAGAGATGGGAAACCTGCCGAAGCTTTAACATTAGTCAGCGAACCTACTGGTTGGTTAGATCCAGAGGATAATCAAAGACAAAAATTTCTAGTAGATAAGTTGAGAACGCAACATCAAACAGCCCAAAAATTAATCAAACAACTGCCAACTACGGGAAATATCAATGCTGTAACCGATGAATTTCCTGATGCAGCGATCGCCCTATCTATCTTACATTCTTCCGGAAAACTGAGATGGCGCGACCCCTTTAACTATATTATCAATAAGTCTGGTACTGGCAAAATATTATCCTTAGATTACAATTCCGGTATTCAGGAAACAAATAGATATTTCACCACTAGCAAATGTCGATGGCAGTTTTTACTACAAGCATTTGGCTTTTCTAAGGAAGCTCAGAATATGCGTTGCGGTCACTGCGATAATTGTATTCGGAGAGGAAGAGGAAAAATATTCAACAATTAATAATTAATCATTACCTAGAAATGAAAATTGTAGAATTGACGAACAGTATTTTTTTGATTTATACCATGTTCGGTAGAACAGTTATAATAAGTAATATCATGTCCGAAGGCAATCTTTAGTATAAACTCATATCATGTCCGGTTGAATACTTACACTTTGGAGGAGGTAAGGCAGGAGGCAGGAGGCAGGAGGCAGAAGGGTTTCCCGCAATTTCAACCTAATTCTATACACAAACGATGCTACCGGACATGATATCAAGGGTAAATATCTAAAGGAAATTCAGCTTTTTTTCTTGCTCAATAGCCTTCCTCTTTCTTCCCTCTTCCCTCTTCCCTCTTCCTTCTTCCTTCTTCCCCGACAAATTGACTCAGACTTCAATTTTGCCTGATGCTCGCAGCGAAAACCATCCTTGCACCATTGCGTCATATTCACCTGTGTGAGTTTTAGCACATCAGCACATTTTGGTTCTATTATCTTACTTCCCACAGCCCAAAATAAACTACGAATTACATCCAAACCAGTCTTGAGACGAGATTCTCTATTACCAGGCACACCTATTTCCTCAACAATATCAGTTTCTACCCAAATTCCATTAGCACCCAGAATAATCTGTGCTAACCATTTAGCTCTAGGTAAATGAGTAGGAGATGTCACCAGTTTAATATGTTCCACTCCCCATTTCTTGAGAATTGGCAAAGTAAAATAGAAGTTACCAAAAGTAGATTTAGCGCAATGTTCTAACCAAACATTCTCTACAGGAGCATTTTCCCGTTGAAATAATCCCACGAGACAAGGGTCTTTAGAACCAGCAGAAATTAAAATTGGGGTCTGAGGATATTGTTTAGCCACTTGAGCAATATACATTTCCCGTTTAATACTCCCACCTAAAACTAAATAAGTATCCACAGGAGATTTTGCTGCAGACTGGAGTGAAATAGTATTTCCCACGAGCAACACTAATAGACTAGAAAATATAGAAAAAAGCAACAACAGCAATATTTTCCTGATTTTTTGATTGCCACGAATGTTTGGATTTTTTATCATAGAAATTATAGGGAGTTCTTTAAGCTTATCTCTAATTTGCTCACTGATCCTCTATATTTATAGAACCTTTTTGGTATCTTTGCATGGGGTATCTGCTTTTGGCATAGAAGTAAGCGAACGGCCGTTCGCCCTTACAGAAGTCAGGAAACTCAGAAATATAAAATATAACAGGGGAAAAACATAGAAAAATGCTCCCTACTCCCTACTCCCTACTCCCTACTCCCTACTCCCTACTCCCTCTTTTCTGGAGATGTCTATTAATCACCACAGTTATTCAGAAGATTCTGGCAAGACAAAACGCATTTCTCCATTTTGATCGATTTCCACCTTTCCTCCAAGCTTGAGAATTTCTTGTTGAGCGCGATCGCGTACTCTTTGGTCTCTTGTTTGACCGTATACCCATAACCAAGCATTAAACTTGATTAATTTACTATCGGGGTCCCGCTTCAGAAATTCTGCTGTTTGTCTAAACAGAGACGTTAAGCTTTGATATGATGTATTTTCAGCCCATTCAGCTGCCATTTCATGAGAATCAATTGCTCCAGGAATATCACCTACTAACAGTAGTTGATCTATGCCTTTCCATCTCCATACTTGCCAAGCTTTCGGATCTATTTCTGGAGAAAGTACATCGGTACCGCGAGTCATATATTCTACCGCGACTTCTGGTTTACCCTCATATATAGATAAAGAGTTAGACACAAATAGATAGGTGTCAACCCATCTTGGATCTAAGCGGGTGATGATATCAAAGTAATCTTCACTCAGAGAATACCCTGTTTTATTTCTGGCAGTGTCGTCCCCAAAATATTGCAGAAATTTGAGAAACACCCAGTCTGCAATCAAATTATCAAACCCAAAAGTCGGAGATGCCTTCAATAATTTTAGCTGTAGAGCTTCTTTTTCTTCAGCTTCTACTGCTTCTGCCAAATCTAAAACGATTTTCTCTTTTAAGGGAGAATTTTCTGAGGGCCAGAATACCTGTAAAGTTACGATACTTCCTAAAGCGGTTATAAAAACTGCTAGATTTACGAATGAACCTAGCCAATTTGAGGTTTTGGCTTTTGTTTCCATCATGTCTTAAATTTTTATCTCAACGTTGGTTGAAGACCGACGCTCTCTGATCAGGGAAGCGTCAGGATGAATGCGAGCGCATTCCGCAGGAAAAACCAATCAATAAGAGCGGTTTTTGCAATAGTATGCTACTATCAATAGCATAAGGCTGCTGGGCTAGCAGTTTCTAGGGAAGCCGTCGGATTGGCGACGTACTGTGGAGCGACCGTAAGACCGAAAAGAGGTTCGACCTCGGAGGCAGGTGCGTTAGAAGCAGAAAGTCCCTATATATAAGTGATTTTACGGAATCCCGCGTTGTCGAGTAAGCGCAACGTCGGGAGGATGTCAAGTCAAGAAAACTAACGATCAAGAAGTCCAAAATTACAGCAGTTTTCGGCTTAATTAGGGTTTGCTTATGGAAGTCTTATGGGTGAAGGTAGGAGTCAACCCACCCCTACACCCCTACACCCCTTACCCCTCCCCACCCACCCCTTACCCCTCCCAGGAGGGGAGGGGAAGGACCGAGACAGGAGAAATGAGAATTATAGAGGAGGTAGTCGGAAAAATTGTCCCTTGACTTTTCTACCATAATCGTCCCAAAATACAAGCTTTATGCAGCTCTTTCCACCAAAAAGCTGACACTTTTTTAGACCAAAAAATGCTACAACCAATATCAGTCAATGCTTTGAGATTTAATCAACAGAGCAATAATTAGTTGCAAGTCAATCCGGCTTTTAGCAGGTAAAAGGAAGGAAGAAGCAGGAGAGTTAGTCACTTTTTTCCCTCTTCCTTCTTTACTTCAACAGGACTTACCCATGCATGAGTTACGAAAAACTAGGATTTGAGATGGCTTTCCGTTCCGGACTGCTGCACAAACCCTGTCGGTCGCTTCGGACAAAAATACCTTGCAGGTGCGTAAGTCTTATTCAAGTTAAACTTTACCTCACCATCCTAAAAAGTACTGTAAGATGATTATCAGTTTTAATTCTCAACTCTTCTCAATCTCAATATAGATATAATAGCTGTAAAGGTCATTTCAGTTATCAGTTATCAGTTAGCCTCCTAAGATCAGAGCTACGCTATCAGTTATCAGTACCTCTGGCAATAAGGATACTTGACATAAGGAATATTCTCTTTCTCTTAGTCTGATGGATATGGCGCAGATTTCCTCGCCATCCCTCGACCGCTTTTTATCCCTGTAAAAGGGGAGGCTTTAGACCACAATTTTTCAGTAAAATTTGACTAGACAGTGAATTCCCTTGTCACTATAGATACAATAATAAATATATTCAGCTAATATTGTAGTATATTAGACTTCTTTCAAAAAAAAACTATCCCATTATCATAAATTAGTGGGAATGTCAATATCAATAAATGTCCAACTACTAAAAAAATTCAATGAACTCAGCCTCAAAACGCAACTCCATTCTTCAAGCCATTCTGTACAGTGGAGCGATCGCTACAACCACAGCTTTATCTTTATTAGCCCCTAACCTGAGTAAGCCTGCTGAGGCAAATTTAGAAAATAGCCCGAAAGCAGTTCTGGATGAAGCATGGCAAATTGTCAATCGAGAATATGTTGATGGTAGTTTTAATCAGACAGATTGGCAAGCGACTAGGCGAACTTTGTTAGAGAAAAATTATACTTCTAGCGAACAAGCTTATGAGTCATTACGTCAAGCATTAGATCAACTTAATGACCCCTATACTCGTTTTCTAGACCCAGAGCAGTTCAAAGCTTTGACAAATCAAACATCAGGGGAAATGTCTGGAGTGGGAATGCAGTTAAAGGAGGATGAGCAGAGTAAAGTAATTACGGTGGTGGACGTTGTAGAAAATTCTCCAGCTATGAAAGCAGGTTTATTACCAGGAGATCAAATTCTGGAAATTGATGGCAAACCTACTGCTAATTTGAGTGTATCAGCAGCAGCAAAACTAATTAGAGGTGATGTGGGTACAGATGTTGTACTGCAAGTCATGCGTTCTGGAGAAGCAGAATTTGATGTAACTTTAACCAGGGCAAGAATAGAATTACAAGCAGTTCGTTACGAGCTTAAGCGTGAAGGGAATGAACGTATTGGGTATATCCATTTACAAGAATTTAGCGCCCATGCGGGAGAACAGATGCAGAAGGCGATCGAAAATCTGGATAATCAAAATGCTGATGGTTATGTTTTAGATTTGCGGGGCAACCCAGGTGGTTTATTGCGCATTAGTATAGATATTGCCCGAATGTTAATGGATAAAGGTGCTATTGTCAGTACCGTTGACCGAAATGGAGACAAGCAAGAATTGCGGGCAAACCGTTCAGCTTTAACTGATAAACCAATAGTGGTTTTGGTAGATGGTGACTCAGCGAGTGCTAGTGAAATTTTAGCAGGAGCACTTAAAGATAATGGTCGTGCTGTGATTATGGGAGATCAAACTTTTGGTAAAGCTTTGGTACAGTCAGTACATTCTTTATCAGATGGTTCGGGTTTAGCAGTAACTATTGCTCACTATTATACTCCTAAAGGAACTGATATTAGTAAAAAAGGTGTTACTCCTGATGTCAGTATAAATTTGACAGATTCTCAAAAACGACGTTTATATAGGCAACCAGGGGCGATCGCTACTATATCAGACCCTTATTATTCTAGAGCAGTAAATCTATTGAAAAATAAAATGTTGTTACGTCCGTTAGTATTGCGGGACTAACAAAATTGAAGTTAGGAATGATGATTTTAGGTATTGCTGAAAATAGTTATGAGAGCTGGAACTAAAGTAAATCAATAGTCACTAATCTATATAATAAATAATGTAATATATGGATCGTACAATCTCTTTAGTATATCTCGTATGAAGCAAGCAGAGGTTTAGTATCTATCTGACTACTGACTACTAATAACAATCATACTGTTATTCAGCAACGCCTGATTTTAGGTTATTCAAGACTATTGCTAATTTTACTAGAATCAATTCAATTCAATTCAATTCAATTCAATTCAATTCAATTCAATTCAATTCAATTCAATTCAATTCAATTCAATTTCCACGCAACTGCCTTCTCAAGTGAACTAATTCTGGTAAGATTAGTTTTTCCATCCCTAGTCTAACTGCATTACTAGAACCTGGAAGTGAAAATACTAATTTACCTTGATAAGTTCCAGCAACAGCACGAGAAGCGATCGCCCTAGAGCCAATTTCTTGATAACTCAGCCATCTAAATAATTCTCCAAAACCAGGTAAAGTTTTTTCTAATAAATTTTCAATAGCATCATAAGTCGTGTCTCTTGGAGCTATTCCTGTACCACCATTCAAGATTACAGCATCTATATCTTCCCGCTGACATAGATGTTGCAGTTGTTTGACAACTTCCAATTTTTCATCTTTGATAATCTGATATGCTGTTATAGAATGACCTGTACTTCCGAGCATTTCCTGAAGTAACTGACCACTTTTATCTGTTTCTATTGTGCGGGTATCACTAACCGTAACCACAGCACAACGGACAGTAATATCTGGAGGAGTAGGATGAGGAATTTGTCTATCCATAAGAAATATTTTGATGACTTTAAAAGTGAATTCCTCACCATCAGAGGATGATATAGTGAGGAGTCAAGAGCTTAAGACTAAGGGCAAGATTTAACAAATTCCCAAGTAAAGGGATTCTCCTCCTTGTCTTCTTTTGCTGTTAAAAAAGGAGGATCAAATGGGGCTAGAATATTACCATTACGACCATTAATAATGTAAACTTCCTCATTATATTGAATCGGTCCAACTTTACTTAAATCGGAGGCTCGTTCGATCAACCATTTAGTACTATCAGCATAATCCTTATATGTTGCCCCATAACGATAAGCGGAACCCCTCCAGTAGTAAAGACGGTCTCTGTCTTTAAACTTTCCCAGTTGATCGCGAGTCAACCTACTTTCTTTCCAATTTTCTTGTTCTATAGTCTCTTTATCTATAGTCTGAAGACCAATATAGTCATTTTCAAATATATGACCAAAAACAATAACTTTAAATCTTACAGCCATCGAGGAATCTAATGTTATTGTCGGGTATTCATTATTCCCTGAGTCAGACCTTCCGATATAGATATACATATCTTCGCTATCTTCCTTCTGCTTACTTCTTAAGAAAATAACATCACCACCTTTAACGTTACCAGTATTTTCACAGTCTGCTGCCAGAGGAGAACGCCCAGTTGTCAAGAAAACCGAGAACATCATCAAAGCAAAAGAAGAAAGTACAGGGATGAATTTTTTTTGCTGGAACATCTGTCTTGCTAAGTTTGTTGAGTTAATTGACATACTGCTTTTCCTGAATAAAATTAACTTCCCTGGCGGGAAGTCCCGCGCTCTCCCGCAGGGGAGCGTCGGGATGAAGGCCAGGGCCAAGATTCGGATACCTCCATAAGCTAAACGTTCATATGCCCTTGACAAGCTAGGTACATTTTGTTATTGTAATGTCCAACACAGGGGGAGGACATCACCTCTGTCTAAACAGCGGTCAGGGTTTCCCAGACTGAAGAATCCCGCGTTGTCCCGTAAGGGCAACGTCGGGAGTATGTCAAAGAAAAGGTCTACAAATTATAAAGATTGAACATCTCCAGAAAAGAGGGAGTAGGGAGTAGGGAGTAGGGAACCCACCCCTCGCCCCTCCCCCTCCCAGGAGGGGAAGAATTGATAATTTATGTGGGATAATTGATTTTATTTTTTATTATTGGAGATGTCTATTAACAACACAGACTAAAAAATAATATAGGATTTAAATAACGATATCAAAGCTATTAATTCTGACTCCTGTACGTTGCCAATTCGACAGCTCCCCTACCTGAGTCCTACCTAACTAATACAATAATCTAGCGATTTGTTGCAAACTATTTATAAAATTGATATAATACAACCTTTTTCAGATATTTCTTTTGGACACTCAACTTTTAGCAGTTAGCCCCAGACTCAAAAGTTACTTACTGGCCTGGGGAACAAATCAAGCCTGATTAAATTCTAAGCCATAATCTTTAGCATAACGCTCCATGAACCGCATAAAGCGGTCCCAATCTTCTCTAGATTTCATCACATGAAGTCCCTCCAGCCCTTTCGGCTGACCATTAACAAATCTGGCCTTAACTTCGCGACTGGTAATTTGGCCTTCTTCATCAATCATATACATTCCTGTAATATTATCAGTAACATCCTGACCTAAAGCCTTGGGGTTCTCAAAAATAAATGTGGCCGTCCCCTGATTACCACTACGAGAACGGGTTAGACGTACTTCTGGTATAGCCTCTTCATCAACACCTTGAATAAATTGAATTGCACTCATCAGTATCTTTTTAATCCTTAAGAAATCGTTAAAACATTATTATAAACACAATCTGATCAAGTTTCACACAAATCAGTACATTTAAAAGCCAAGAAAAACATGGATTTGGCTAAAAACTTTAAATAATAATCGTTTTAGATAGTTATTTAACACTTATTAAGTTCAATAATTTATGACATTTTTTTGTAAGTTTGTATTAATAAAATTCCGATTTAATAACTCTAAATATGTACTCAATCAAATAGTCTAAATATCAATATATTTAACTTAAAATATAGTGTTGTACAGATACATTAATCATAATTTTTATATAGACAAAGATGCCAATTAATATCTAAATTTAATCATATAGCAAGGCACGAGTTGGTATTTGACTTATGTTGATGATGAACCCGAGGCAGAGAAAAACTTTTACCACTGTTCCCTGTTCCCTCCATACCTGTTCCCTGCTATAATTAATAGCTGAATTTGAATCTAAATCCCTATTTTAGCTATTTATTTTTCAGGTTTTCCGCAAAACTCAGATATTTTCACTTAATAAAGTTGCTAGCGACTATCTACTACTAAAATACAATTATTTCATCAAATCAACCTATGAATATCTATAAATATACATCTTATTAAATTTGAGAATTTTCACTAATCAAATAAACGTTCTATATCATCTCCAGAGGAACCACCGCGACTAGAATTAACTCTCAAAGATTTTCCATCTTTAGACAAATCATAACTCAAAGGTTCAGTTTCAGAAATAAGGGCTTTCCCCTCTTCTGCAAGAGATGTTGCTGGAGATTTGACCATTAAATCTTTTAGGGCTTCAATACGTTTAGGTACAGCGGGATGAGTAGTATCAAATTCAGCGCCTGGAGTTTGCAGCAAAACATTCATTGCTCTTAGACAACCCTCTGGTTCAAAACCTGCCTTTGCTGAATACAAATATCCCTTTTCGTCAGCTTCCAATTCTCTTTTACGGCTCTCTTCAGCCAAAGTTTGTTCTAACTCTTCTTTTTTCTGAGCTACAATTTCATTAATTTTTTCTTGGCTGGCTTTAATGCGTTGACGACTAGCAGTGCCCAAAACAGCACCACCAACTCTCCCTGCTCTGCCTCCAAATACTCTAGCTGCAGTACCTCCAATAGACATACCAGTTGCCTCTGCTTGAGCATCCTGTTTTTCTGCCAAAACTTCTTGTTGAGCCTCTTGTTCAATTTTTTCGATCAAAGCAAGTTTTTCTGGTGGGGCTAAAGCTATGTGCCTTTCAGTGTGATGTGCCATTTCGTGGGCAACTACACAAGCTATGGCAGAGGCATCCCCTACAAGTTGGTCTAGGATACCATTGTACATAGCAATCAGATTAACTTCTGTAGCAAAGGCATTAATTTCATATTTGGGAAATATGATGATTCGCCAAGGTTTTTCGTCTAGTCCATTTGCTCTAGCAATACGGTCAACGATTCGATAGAGTGCGTAAAGGTCATCGGGTAGTTCTTGTTTGGCCTGTTCATATATATTTTTTGGTTGTTCGGTGTCTTTTGTCTGTTCTGTTGGGGTAGAATTTTCCGAGGAAGTAGGGTTGGCCTTAACTGATAGTTGATTATTTGGTAGTAGAAATGTGGCTACTGCTAATGTGGCTAGTATAGTTTTAATTTTTAACATGATATTTAAACCTAAAGTTAAAGTTAAACTAATTTGTAAGCATTTCCTCCGGAATGCTTACACTAATTTTTTTGTGCCTAAATAAAGTTGGTATCTATAAAAATTTTTTGTTAAAACTAAGGCGAATAATTAAGGCTATATTGATACTTAGTCTTGTTATTAAAAATTTATAATCAACTCACTTACATAAAATGGTAAATTATGATTCGATCGGATTTATAGTCAGTTAGCAAAGCTATATTCTTACCCAAAATTTGATGTAATCTACCTATTAATAGTTTATCATTAAAATTTTATACTTAATAGCTTATTTAAGGTCATAATGATTGAAGTTGAGAAGTTAAGCAAAATTTATGGTTCAACCTCAGCAATTAAGGAAGTATCCTTTGCTGTACAACAAGGAGAAATATTGGGATTTTTAGGTCCGAATGGTGCAGGTAAAACTACAACAATGCGGATATTAGCTGGATATTTGCCTGCTACGAGTGGCACGGCTAAAATTGCTGGTTATGATGTCCATGAAGATTCTATGGCAGTACGACAATTGATTGGTTATCTACCAGAAATTCCGCCTTTGTATCCAGAAATGACAGTGGAAAGTTTTTTATTTTTTGTCACAAGAATTAAACGAGTTCCTGCGGGCGATCGCTCTGCTAGAGTTAAGTTGGCAATGAGAAGATGTGGGTTATTAAATAAGCAGAAAGTTTTGATTAGAAAGTTATCGAAAGGATATAAACAAAGGGTTGGTATTGCTCAAGCTTTGGTACACGATCCGCAGGTAATTATATTAGATGAACCTACTGTTGGTCTTGACCCTAGACAAATTATTGAGGTGAGGAATTTAATTAAAAGTTTGGCTAATGACCATACAATTATTTTATCTACTCATATTTTGCCTGAAGTTAGCATGACTTGTAATCGAGTGACGATTATTAATTATGGTGAAATTGTTGCTACAGGTAGTCCTGAAGAAATGAGTAATAAATCAGCAAGTGGGTGGGGATATGAAGTAGAAATTGAGGGAGAAGATCGGGCAATGGAAACAGGATTAAAATTATTAGCTGAAGTTCCGGGGGTTCAATCTCTAGAAAAAATTAAGTCAGATAATGAAAGTCGCTTCAGAATACAAATAAAATCTGAACCAGATATGGAACCAGGGAAAGAAATTGCTAATACTATAATTTCTAATGGTTTGAATTTATGCGAATTGCGCCGAACTCGTGCTAGTTTAGAGGATGTTTTCTTAGGGTTAACTACAGGTGAAATTGCTAGAAATTCAATGGTTGAAGTATCGGCAAATTCTGTCATAGATAAAGTGAATAATGACCGAAATATTGAACTTCAGAAAAATCAAAACTTACTTCCCGACCCTTGGCAAGATGTGACAGAAAAAGAGGCTCAAGAAGAAAAGAAAAATTAAGGCGATCGTTCAACAATTAATAATTAATAATTAATAATTAATAATTAGCTCTCCTCCAAAAGAGTAGGGACGTTGCATACAACGTCCCTACAGGGAAATAATTGATAATTATCTGTACGATAATTGATTTGATTTTTTATTATTGGAGATGTCTATTTAATCTCCCCTCCTGGGAGGGGTTGGGGGTGGGTTGGGGAGGGGTTGGGGGTGGGTTCCCTACTCTCTAACTATATAATAAGTATTCAACCGGATTTGATATCATTTCCAGACTACAAAAAAATCAAAAGGATATTAAGCAATGCTAGTAATAATTAGCAATATTTTGGCAATCTACAGAAAAGAGTTACAAGGATATTTTGCATCACCTTTAGCTTATACAATTACAGGAATATTTTGGCTATTGGGGGGATATTTTTTAGTTGCTATTTTGTTAGGACCTGATGGAATTATTCAACAAATTGCGACTAGAGACCAATTAGGAATTACTGAACCGCCAGTTGATGCACCATACGAATTTTTGAAGGCTTATCTGGGTATTATGGGTTCTCTTTCTTTGTTTTTACTGCCGATGTTATCTATGAGTTTATATGCGGAAGAAAGAAAAAGAGGAACTTTAGAATTATTAGCCACTTCCCCTATAACAAACTGGGCAGTAGCAACAGGAAAATTATTAGCTGTATTAACGTTTTATACTTCTATGGTATTGCCATTATTAGGATTAGAAGCTATTGCTATTAGTGCTGCTGAACCACCTGTTTCGCCAGTGTTACTTTTGTTAGGACATGGTGGTTTAATTTTGTTAGCTGGAGCAGTATTATCATTAGGAATGTTTATTTCTTCTTTGACAGATAGTACAATTTTATCTGCGGTTCTTACCTTTGCATTAGTATTATTTTTGTGGGTAATTGATGTTGTAGCAAATAATGTTAGTGGTCCTTTAGCAGAGGCATTAAGACATTTATCAATGCTGACACATTACACTAATATTATTCAGGGACTTGTGGATACTAGCAGTATAATTATGTTGTTGAGTTATATTGTTTTGGGAGTATTTTTAACTGCTCAATCAATTGATGCTTTACGGTTTCAGCGGTCTTAATTAGGGAGGAAGAAGGAAGAGGAAAGAAGGAAGAAGGGAAAGAAAGGTTCATAAGGAGAAAGGTTTTTTTATCGCTGATTATCCGCATTTATAGGGACGTTGTATGCAACGTTCCTACTGTTCTCTAAAACCATAAATATATCTACTTCATTAAGTAGGGTTTGCTGATTAAATCTAAAAACATTGACATATAAAGGTTTTAGTATTTTTTAGTTAAAAAAATTCCAAGATTTTAGGTCGTTTAGGTTAAAAAAATTAGCATTTTAGGCGCATAGTTGCGCAGAATAATCCCTTGATTATTCTTCCTCCTAGCTCCTCTATAATTCCCATTTATCCTGTCTTCCCCTCCTGGGAGGGGTTAGGGGTGGGTTGTCTCCTACCCTTACCCATAAGACTTTTTCAGCAAACCCTAAGTAGGAAATTGTTCTATGTTTCAGCTTCTTTGTCATTATTAGGCAAATAAAGTGTAACAATATTACTATTATTTTTCTCATCGTCTTGGATTAGTCTTTCGCCTTCCTTTATAACCCAGTCTGTAAATTTTTCTTGATATTCTTGATAATATATAACCCATTGGTTGTTCTCATTTTTTTCAATCCATTTTGTTTCATTGGAGAGTCTTTGGAGTAACTTATAGTATTCCATTTTAACCAGCGAGCGTGTTTAAGAGTGGAACCTGAAGTTAATAGAAATAATAATGCTTGAATAACAGCACCACTAGACCAACCTACATACCAAGGTAAAATTTGTGCTGCTCCATACATGGTTGTAAAACCACTGGTAATGTTGAGGATAGTCAACGCTATGAGCAGTTTAATATCCTTTTTGGGTTTTGCCTCAATGTTTATTTTGTTGTTTACGTTATAAGTTGTTATATTGCTGCCATTATTTCCGTTATTTCCATTATTATTTGTCGAGTACGAACCATTTTTCATACCATCTGGTCGTAATTTTGGCTGCCTTCTTTTGTTAGGGTTTTTTCTACTACATCCAGGTTCAAGACACTCATTTTCGTCTGGCGACATTATTTGTAGAATGTGGCGATTATTTCCCTCTCCGCTGCATTCCCAGAATCCATTTTCTTGATTTTTCATAATACAAATAATTTATTTACTCTAGGTTGTTATTTACTTATGGTAGTTTCAAAAATGGTAGATTAACTCCAGAATATAAAGTTCAAGCTGAAATTTTATTTCTGTGTAGGATATTTAAGCTATTTTTCAAGGCATTACATCATTATATGATATCTCGCTTTTAAGATTATGATCGGCGTAACGCATAATTTCTATTAGCTCTGAATTATTGTAGAAAAGCTTGCATTTATCAATAAAGTCTTTCAGACTTTGACGTTCCTTAAACTGACTAACTATTTCTTTTGCACATTTCATCAAAGACTCCTTTTCTTCCTGAGAAAACTTTTCTACTTTATTATACAAATTGGTTAACGGTAATGACAATAAATCTGCACTTAAACGCCAGTGAATATCTATTAACTTGAGAAAATCTGTATTGCTCAATTTTGGCAATACTTCTTCCAAGTTGAACAAATTCCATAAATTTTCATCAATTGATTTTTACCGATGCCAGATTTCAGTGATGTACTCTATCAGTTCTCCACTAATTAATTCGATAGGAGTATCATTACTTAAATCTAAATGTTCATGTTTATTTGCCCACTGAATAAATTTGCCTACATATTTTTGGTAAGTACCTGTTAGATTTTCTCGCATTTTTCTCAATGTTTTACGATTCAGCAATTCCCAAGCTTTACTATCTATAAATTTTGCTTCTACCTTTTCACTTTCCTGGTGAGTATCCAATAATTTGAGCCATGTTTCTAGCATCTGAACAGGAAAAGCTTCTCCTATAGTTTTATCTAGAAAAATAGTTCATTTTATATCGTCCTTGTAAAGAACCTTTGAAAGGTCTTGCCAATTTATCCAGCAATTAGAATTACTATCCATAATTAAGTTGCTGAATATTGAAAATAATTCAATTTTGTCTGGAGATTTATCTTGAAAATATTGGGAATAAAAGCATTGATAGACTTCTATAAAATTATCTGCGTCTGATGAAATATTGTTTAAATTTTCACTGTAGGAAACTACACGGTATCCATTTTCATTTCCTACAAACTTACCATATATAAACTGGTCAAATTTAGATGCTTGCGACATGATATGTATCTCTGTAACTAAAACTGCATTTAAGTATTGAAATTGGCTGAATAATTATCAGAAATATTTGATGGTAGTTTAAAAAATTGTAGATTACAGCACTTTTTAGGATAGTGAGGTACAGTTTATTAATTCTCTGTTGCCTGTTGCTTTCCGGAGTTGTTGCCTAAAGTCCTAAAATTTTGTACCTCACTAACTCCTAAACTGCTGTAACTCCAGAATAGAAAGTTCAAGCTGGTATTTTATTTCTGTGTAGGATATTTAAGATATTTCTCAACGTATTATATCATCATATAACATATCCTTCCTAACATCATTATTAGCGTAATTCATTATTTCTAATAGCCCTGAATTATCGTAGAACAACCTACATTTATTAATAAATTTTTTCAAACTTTGACGATCTTGAAATTTATGGACTATTTCTGTGGCACATTTCATCAAAGACTCCTTTTCTTCCTGAGAAAACTTTTCTGCTTTCTTATACAAATTGGTTAACATTAATAATAATGAATCTGCACTTAAACGCCAGTGAATATCTATTAAATTGAGACAATCTGTATTGCTCAATTTTGGCAATACTTCTTCCGAGTTTAACAAATTCCATAAATTTTCATCAATTGATTTTTGCCGATGCCAGATTTGAGTGATGTACTCTATCAGTTCTCCACTAATTAATTCGACAGGGTTATCATTATGTTCATATTTATTTGCCCACTGAATAAACTTGCCTACATATTTATGGTAAGTACCTGTTAGTTCTTCTCGCATTTTTCTCAATGTTTTACAATTCAGTAATTCCCAAGCTTTACTATCTATAAATTTTTTTTCTACCTCTTTATTCTCCTGGTGATTATTCAATAATTGGAGCCATGTTTCTAGCATCTCAACAAGAAAAGCTTCTCCTATAGTTTTATCCAGAAAAATTGTTTGTTTTATTACATTGTCCTTGTAAAGAAATTCTGAAAGTTTTTCCCAATTTATCCAAGGATTAGAATTACTATCCATAACTAAGTTGCTGAATATTGAAAATAATTCAACTTTGTCTGGAGATTTATCTGGTTTGTCTGGAGATTTATCTTGAAAATATTGGGAATTAAACCATTGATAAACTTCCATAAAATTATTTGTCTGAAACTTTGCTCCCTCTTCTACAGGACTTATGCTCTTTTGAATGGCAGATTCCAATAATGGCAAACTTTGTTCATAAGTTGGTGAGTGTGATTTTAGGCAAGTTAGATAAAGCTCACTAGCTTCATCATTGCTAAGTTTTAAACCATTAGCAATTTCACGAATATGGAAAATACCTTTCTCTTTTTCCAATAAATATGAATTTAGAGAACCGAGTGTATCAGGAAAATTTTCCTGCCAATATTGTTTTAAATTACTTTGTTCAAAAGTTTCTTTATCTAGAAAAGGAAAAAGTCGTTTGATAAACAAATGCTTAAAATTATCCCTCGTAATTTCTCCAACTACTGCTAAATCCCATAAATGGAATTTCTCTTTCTCAGAACTAAATATCTTTTCACAACCAATTATTAGCTTTTCCAGTTCTGGATAGTTTTTTGTAGAATTTTCCTGATGTTCTAGATACTTTATTTGTAATTCAGTGACTATATTTCCAGACTTGTTATACAAATCTTCAACGCTTCCTTGAGAAATGTTTGTTATCAGTTTTAAGCAAGCATTTTTTAATGCCTGTAAAATATCATCCCTGAGATTTTCATCCACAAAAAATTCTATAAATTGATTTTTAATGAGAATTGCTAAGGAATTAAAAAACTTGTCATCTTCTTTGATTATCTCTAAAAATTTATCTGGCAAATAACGATAGATTTTACATAGCAGAGTCTTTATTAAGTCGCCATTATTTTCAGGTATTGGCAATGCTTGCCATAAAAACTCTAAAAGTTCTAAATCTTTACTATCTGGAGTAGATAAATTTTCCCCAAACTTATCCAGAAAACTTTGCACCTTCTCTTCCATTCTGGGAATGTACTTGCCCAAAATTTCAATTTTGTCTGGTTCCTCTGCTGGGTAATGAAAAATAAAATCTAGTGATGGATTATTTAACTTCAACCAACCATCTACTTCCTGAAATTCCCAAGCTAAATTATCAGAATAATCTTTATTAGTCTTATCAAGGTACTCGCATATAGTAATTAAATTTTTATATCTATCCTTGTTTGGAGCAATAAAATCTTTAACATATTCGTGGTGTAGATATTCCTCTTTGTCAAACTCATATTTTTTCAAATCTAAGCACACCATATTTTCAGGTAAAGAACCTATTGAAGAACTATCTAACTTAACTATTATTTGTGCCCAATTGCAATATTTAGGGTCAACCGAACCTATAGCTAAAGATATTTTGTTACGCTCATTAGTAGGCAGGAAAAGTAAAAGATTATCTAGAATTTTGAGTGCTAATTTTTTTGCCTTTTGTTCGCCACTAAGCAATAATCTTTTACCATTCAAAATTACTGCTAGTCCTTGAAGCAAAATATTTTTCCCATTTTCTGGAAGCCTTTTCCATGTTTCTTTTATTGTATTCTTGACTTTTTCATCTTTACCTTCTTCTACTGGTAATAGCTCAAGAAAGCTTTCTTTTCCCAAAAGCCAGGAATTTTTCTCAGAACCATAAGGCGTATTAACATCACTGAAACTTGGTATTGCCATATCACCTAGAGCTTTTAACAACCAAACAATTCGATTGTTAAACTCAGCTATTTCTGCTTCAGAGACAAAAATATAACGGTGCTGGAAAAATGACCTACTGCCACTTCTAAAAACGAAACTTTTATCTTTACTAATAGCAGGATAAGCTTGAATAAGTATGATTTTTTTTTCGGGCAAAATCGGAGTATTATTCCTACAAATTCCCACAGCTTGAGGATTCTGTTCACCACTTTGGCTGCCCCAAAAAGAATAATTTGTTTCTGCTATATCTAGCAAGTCTGATGAAATATTGTTTAAATTTTCACTGTAGGAAACTACACGGTATCCACTTTCATTTCCTACAAATTTACCGTAGATAAACTGGTCAAATTTAGATGCTTGCGACATGATATATATCTCCGTAACTAAAATTGTATTTAAGTATTAGAATCTGCTGAAGAATGATCGGGAATATTTGGTGGATATTCCTTAATTCCTTTTATTAGCCATTCAATAGGTGAATACATATTTATTGGATTGAAACGTACTTTCGTATCAATTATATATTTGTTTTTAGACTTGTTGAATTTAAACTCCTCTGTATCATTATTTTTATTGCCAAAATTTTCGACATCTACATCCTCTAGATCGTCTGTCGGAAACATAGGATCTTCTTCAGTTTTGTATGTGTTGTATTTTGGTTTTTCTTCTTTGTTTTCTCTAACAGGGTATTGTACATTACCCTTACTATCTTTGTGAATTCCAAAAGCAGAAATATAAAAGAACTGACAGCGATTTTCTGAAGTAGGATTTATTTTCAATCTAGGCCGATCTTTAGAGCCTTCTATTATTATATGAAAATAGTTTTTTAACCATGTCAATTTGGCGTTTGGACCTCTCCCCAAAATATTTAGAAACATCTGTTCAGCATACTTATCAAGAGATTCACCATAAACTTCTGAGTTATCTATTTTAGTAATCCCAAAAGCTACATACTGCTCTAATCTATTTTTACGACTCTTGATTCGCATCAGATCAAATAACCTCTTCAGTAAGATATAATAAGACTCATCAAAACTATGTATATCTTCCTCTAAAGGGCTAAGAAGAAATAAAATTCCATGACATTCAAGGAGATAATCAACTACATTCACTTCGCGATTATTTTCTGAGGAAAAGTAATTTTCGGGATCTGTGAAAACTTCTCCAGGAAGGTCAAAAAATGTTAATTCAATATTCCTATTATCGCTATTTTCAATTGTGTAAGAATATTTACTATATTTCCCTGTTCCTGTGGGATTTACAAATTCTCCTTTCTCCAAAAGCTTTGTGCCTTCGTAAATATATTTTGCTGTTATTTCGTCAGTTGGTACAAGTCTTCCTTGATCGGATAATTCTTGAGACAACCTAAGCATATAAACAGACTTTCCTGCTCCTGGAAAACCCCAAATTCCTAAACGAATTTGTGAAGGAATTCGTTGTGGTTTTGGACTCGGTTTATTGACTGGTTCATTGACAGTTTCGTTTGCTTCTGTATTAAACATAGACATAGACGAAATTTACCTCCTGCATAAGTGACTTTATCTGAATCTAAATTTCCAGCAAATTTGACAGTACAGAAAAACTATAAATGAACGTTTATAGAACGCCCAAATACTTCGTAAGCATTCAGCCGTCAGCTATCAGCCATCAGCCATCAGTTATTGTTTTTTTTAGTTCTAGATAAAAGCTTCACTAATTGAGTGAGAATTCAATTTTACCCCTAAAAGCTGGCTGAAACAGTCTATATATTAAAATCCCCTCATCAGAGCTGAGAGCTGGCAGCTAATAGCTGAATGCTTACAATACTTCTATTATAATTGCTCTTTACAAGATAAAGCTTCATCTACTAGAGCAAACCATTGTTTCTGTAATTCCTTTTGTTCTTCTAACTCCTGAAATTGTGACCAAATTTGACTTCGGTTTTTACTTAATAAAATATCCCATTCCTGTTCCACCCCTTTAGCACGGGTAATATGATCTGCAAATTCTTCTACCATTGAAACTTTTGTTCGGTTAACAGATACCCCTAGTTTATCCAAAGTTTTTTGACACACTTCAATAGCATTTTGATGGCGCTGTTCAAGATTAGTCAAAATATTATCTATATTATCTGGTGTATTAATAGGTTTCATCGGATCGGCAGGTAAAACTTCACTAATTTTTTGCCATACATAGGACTGCATAAAACCTTTGTACATAATTTCAAAAGATGCAATGAACTGAAACCCTCTTGCTAAATTTGGTAAGTTGTTTGTTTTGGCTAATAACTTTGCAAAAGCCTCCAAAAAATCTGTATTTTCTGCTTCTACTAAACCTCCTATTCCTAAATTGATAAATATATCAGCCAATTCTGACTTAGTTTGATTATGAGACTCTTTCAAACCATCCTCCATTGTCTGAAAATGTTTCAATATACCAGGTCGCATTTGTTGTATTGCTCGGAAATAAGCTCCATCAATTCCTTCCCGTTTTGCCCACATTTCAATATCTATAAAATCAGGAATATCTCCTTTCTTTTGACATCTATTAATTACTGCATTAACCTGAGATTTAAAATCCTCATTTGGTTGTGAAAGTTCTGCTCTTAATTTCTCTCGAAATCCTTCAATACTTTCGTATAGTTTTGGTAAAAACTGTTCTCTCAGTTTCACATATTCAGTCTCAATATCCCCATAACCAGCGATCGCCTGCCTTACTTCTGCCAATTTTTCCTCTATCCAACTTTGAAAATTTCTCAAATCTCTCGACGCAGCAGACATATATTGTTTGTCTAAATTTTTCATATTTGTTGTCAGATAATCAAGCACTTTTTCCATGACTTGATTTGCCGCCGTTGAATTTTTACAATTAGCTTTCAAACATTGTTTAACATGGATTCCTTTTCTAGGCATAGTATTCTCAAAATCCAGAGATAACTGTTCATTTTCCCCATCCTGATTTAGTAACATAAAAACCCATTCTTTCAAAGGAAGTTTCTCCTTCAAAGCTTGAGAAGCTACATCATATAAATTCACATCTTCCTTCCGTAAAAAATCCCCCGTTCCTTTTTTCCCTGGTCTCCGAATCAACAAAATAAAATCAATATCTTCCGCCAAAGCTTTAATCATTCTTTCTGTATCGCCCAGTCTAGTATCTCCCAAACCAGGCATATCAACTAAAGCTAATTTTTTCACTCCTACTTGAGGGAAAGGGCAAAAAATTTCCACCTTTTCTACAGCTAAATGATTGAAAAATTGTGGATTACTTTTAGAATCATAACTTTGGGAAACATATTTTCTTATTTCACGTTTTGGAACTTTAATAAAACGCTTTTCCAACTGCAATAAATCAGAATATTTATTTATATGAACATAATAATCCTGCCGTAAATGTTCATAAATAGCCTCAGCTTTAGCAGGATGCTGAGGATTAATAGACTGAGAAGGAAATGGCAAATTAGCAAATTCATGGAGATTTTTCGGAATATTTTCAAAGCCTAATTATTGATAATAGGGTGTGATAATCTGTTGAATAAAAGACGATTCAGAGTGAAAATAAACCTTAGCAAAAGTATCCCCTTCGTGATGATAAATATTACTTTGAACAGTAGTACAAGGCAAGCGATCGCTACTAGGAATAATCCCTTCATCTTCTTCATCTGTTAGTCCAGCTACATTTTGTAGAAAGGTACTTTTACCTTGACGTGCTAACCCCACAACACCAATATTAATTGTGTCGCGATTAAGTCTTTGCCAGAGATTTTTCCAGACCTTACGTTCTTGAGAAATTCTGTTTAATATTGTCTGAAAATCAATTTGATAAAGTTGTTGAACTCCCATCGAAGAAGTAGTTGATAATTTAAGAATTGATTCCTGTAAATCTTTAAGTTTACTTATCTTTAATTCAAGACAATTGAAATAATCTACAGATTTTTTAGGAATATCTGCACTAGCTTTACGCTTGCGAATAATTTCACTAATTAAGTCTTCTAAAAGCATAATTTTTAACTAATTAAATTTTTTTTGTGTAAGAAGGAAGAAGGAAAAATTTAGTCTAGTAGGAGCGGGTTCCGCGTTAAATTAATGGTGTTAAAAATTATCTGATGAACCCCCCCACCCCAAGGATATAATGCACACTAAACCGACAGAACTAAAATGGTGCGTTACGACGGATGGTTAAATGCCTTTTACAGTCTAAATTTTAGACATCTAACGCACCCTACAAATTTTGCTCCTACAAATTTTATTACCCCTATTCATACCTAATCTCCTAAAAATGTTAGATTAATTTTGTCTTGCTACTTATTTATCAGGATAACAATTCAGAAATATGCACTTCAACAGCAAAAATTTTTCAACTTATTCCCTTATATCTTTCTGTACCAGGTAGAATTAATCCAAAGTGGGGATAGAAATTTTTGAGAATAGGGAGTAGGGAAATTAGGTATAATACTAATGGTGAAAAAAATAATATTATGAATAATAAATGTGATGACAAAGACTTTACAAGGGATGTCTTCTTATTCTGACCAATAAATAAGGTTAATAGTCCCCTATTCCAGAAGGTACTGATAACTGATAACTGATAACTGAATTAATGGAGTCTCGCGATGCCTAAAATAAAAATATTACAGGAAGGTCAATCTTATACTTTTCGGTCTTACTTTGACTTACCTTATGAAGCTGATGAAATCCTAGCAGAGCTAAATTATTCATTAGTTAAATCTCGTTTATCTTTGCCAAAGACAACAAAAGCATTAGAAAGTTTATCGGAAATACAGAATAAACTAGAGAAGATTTTACCCTTTGTTAATTTAAGTAATGAAACTGCTAGACGAGAAATTTTAGTCTCTCCAATTTTATTAGAAATTGTTTATTATTGTCATTGTCAGTTAAGAATTGAATATCCTCTGAAAGTCAATGATTGGTTGAAAGGTAATTTGGATTATTTATTGCGTTATCGGAATAATTTATTAGTTCTTGAAGCGAAAAATGACGATTTAACTAGAGGTTTTACTCAGCTAGCTGCCGAGTTAATTGCATTAGCGGAAGTCGAAGAAAACAATATTTTTTATGGCGCAGTAACAATGGGAGATATCTGGCGTTTTGGTAAATTAAATAAAGCCGAACAACAAATTACACAAGATATCAATTTATTTAGAATCCCAGACGACATAAAAGATTTAGGTAAAGTTTTAGTGGGTATTTTAGAAGGAGTAGAAAATTAAAATATTTTAATTATAAAAATTAATATGGCATTTCCCGATGTTATGAGGTAAAACCATCGCGGGCAAGATGCCTATATGTTATGAGGTAAAACCATCGCGGGCAAGATGCCTATAAGACTTTACTCTTCATACCTTGTACTTTATTTATCCGAAATTTACTGTATATTATTAATGTTTAATTATCATTAACTTCCATAGGGTATTTCAACTTATGAGCAAATAATAAGGTCTCAAGTCTCCTCTTTCAAGGGAATTAAAAAATATTCTATTCAATATTTAAAACCTCTGACTTTTCTAGGTCATGCTGCGCAAACAACCAGAGGTACTGATAACTGATAACTGATAACTGATAACTGAAATGATTACTGTATTAAACCTTAATCCAATTACGAAACTAACTAGAGAAAAATTTGTTCAACTGTGTCAAGCTAATCCTGAATTACAATTAGAAAGAAATCCTCAAAGAGAATTAATTATTATGTCCCCTGTAGTTGGTGAAAGTGGTCAAAAAGAAGCTAATTTGATTGTTGATATTAGTCTCTGGAATCGTAAAACTCAGTTAGGAATAGTTTTTAGTTCTTCTACTATTTTTAGTTTACCAGGAGGAGGCGACCGCTCCCCTGATGTTGCTTGGGTATCTTTAGAAAAATGGGAAAATCTTACTCAACAAGAAAGAGAAAGTTTTCCTCCTATTTGCCCAGATTTTGTGATTGAATTACGGTCTAAATCTGATAGACTTTCACCTTTACAAGCAAAAATGAGAGAATATTTAGAATCAGGTTTATTATTAGGTTGGTTAATTAATCCTCAACAAAAACAAGTAGAAATTTATCGTCAAAATCAAGAGGTAGAAATTGTAACTATGCCTATTATTTTATCAGGTGAAAATATTTTACCTGGATTAAATGTGATGTTAGATTATTAATGAAGTAAGCATTCAGCTATTAGCTGTCAGCTATCAGCAATAAGACTCTCTCATATAGGACAGTGTTTAAATTAACAACTGACTTTAAGTGTAAGGGAGGCAACTTTTGTAGTAAGACAATTCATAAATCTTTTATCCTAAACTAAAAGTAATAGCTGATAGCTGACGGCTGACGGCTGAATGCTTAAATATAAATCATTCATTGTATAAATCCCTAAGTTTCTTTATAATATTGCTTCTTCCTTATTTCCTATTCAAGACAATTTACAGATCGAAAAAAAGATAATATGAACAGTATCAAAAGTACTTGGACTTATATATTTTGGCTAGGACCAATTTTAACTATTATTGGTGTATCAGCAGGTGTTGTTTCAGGAACTTGGGAACCTATACCATTAAGTTTAATAATTACTGGCATAGTTATAATTGGTTTGTGGGTTTTTTATCAAGCTTATTCAGTAGAACAAAACTCAACTACAACTTGGTGGAGTGTACGAGCAACAGAAGCAGGCACAAATGCAATTTTTGCCACGATTTCTGTACTAATAATTCTGGGGTTAATCAACTTTTTAGCAGTTCGTTATCAAACTAGAATAGACTTTACTGAAAATCAAAAATTTACATTATCGCCTCAAACTATAGAAGTATTAGAAAATCTCGAACAACCAGTCAAACTTTGGATATTTGACCGAGGGGAAAATCCTCAATACACTCAACTAATAGAAAATTATCAAAGACAAGCAAATGGTAAATTTAGCTTTGAATTAGTAGATCCTCAGAAACAACCAGGAAAAGCTAATGAATTTGGAGTTCAACAGTTAGGAGAAATTCATCTCGAAGCTGGAGAGAGGAAAGAAGTTATTATTAGTAGAAAACTAGAACCACTAACAGAATCTAAACTAACTAACAACATAGAAGAAATACTCGGTGGCAGAATCTTAACAATATACTTTATTCAAGGTCATGGTGAACGAGAATTAGAAGAAGGTCAAAGAGGTTTTTCAGACGCTGTTAAGGCTCTTGAAAATAAAAAATATATAGTAGAATCTATAAATTTGGCAAGCATTTCTCAAGTACCTGAAGATGCAGATGTTGTGATTATTGCAGGTCCACAAAGAGAATTTTTAGAGGCAGAAGTTACTGCTTTAAAAGACTATTTAGACCGAGGTGGTGGTGTGTTTATCATGTTAGACCCAAGCACCGACCCAGAATTAGATGATTTATTTGAAGAGTGGGGAGTATTAGTTGACGATCGCCTGGCAATAGATGACCCGAATGTTGGTCGGTTAGTAGGTCTTGACCCTTGGGTGGTATTAGTTAGCAGCTATGGAGAACATCCTATTACTCAAGACTTTAGCAATGGTATTTCATTATATCCCTTCGCTCGACCGATAGAAAGTGAAACCGTGGATGGAATAGTAGAAAGTCCGCTAATTTGGACTAATGATCAAAGTTGGGCCGAAACAGATTTAAGGGGTCAGTTACAGTTTAATGAGGGTCGCGATCGCCTTGGACCATTATCAATAGGTGTAGCTTTTACTCGTTCTTCTACTGCAGAAAAAGGTAATGAAACAGGATTAGACCTTACTCCTATTCCTCCACTTCCTGGTCAACCACCGAATGAACCTGTGCTAACTTCTACTTCAGAGTTAGAAGACCAAAAAGAGATAACTTCAGCAGAAGTTATTCCTCCACTTCCTGGTCAACCACCAGATGAATTTGACCCTACAGAAATAGTAGAAAAATCAGAAAATACATCTGAAGAAGCGCGTTTAGTAGTGTTAGGAAATTCTCAATTTGCTACAAATGGTTGGTTTCAACAACAACTCAATAAAGATGTTTTTCTTAATTCAGTTTCTTGGTTAGGTAAATCAGAACAAGAAACTCTTTCTATTAGTCCGAGAAAAAACACAAATCGTCGTATTGCAATGAAGTTAGTAAGAGCTAGATTTTTAAGTTGGATGGCAATAGTCATTTTGCCACTTTTAGGGTTTACAATTGGTGGAATTATTTGGTGGCGAAGACGTTAATGAAGTCAGAAGTTAGAAGTCACAAGTCAGAAGTTGTTTTTTTTAACGGAGATTTACTAATGAAGTCAGAAGTTAGAAGTCAGAAGTTGTTTTTTTTAACGGAGATTTACTAATGAAGTCAGAAGTTAGAAGTCACAAGTCAGAAGTTGTTTTTTTTAACGGAGACTTACTAATGAAGTCAGAAGTTAGAAGTCACAAGTCAGAAGTTGTTTTTTTTAACGGAGACTTACTAATGAAGTCAGAAGTTAGAAGTCACAAGTCAGAAGTTGTTTTTTTAACGGAGATTTCTGAAGTTATAAGTCAGTATAATCGTTAAAAAGTATATATTTTTGGAGCATGAAAAAAGCTAAATAAATGATTAGAGACTGCCATGACGATAATGAATTCAGAAGTCATAATTCAAAGGTCATAAGCTGTTTTTTTAACGGAGATTTCTGAAGTTATAAGTCAGTATAACGGAGGTACTAAAACATCCAATTAATGACTTAAAAAGCTTTTTTTGTTTAAGTTCTATTGGGAAATTTATGTCAAAGTTGATTGAATAGTTAGAGACTTTTATGATAGAGCAGATTCCAGGTTAATATGCTACAACTGACGCCCGGGAATACTTTTACCGAAAAATTGTGGTTGAAAGCCTCCTCTTTTAAGAGGATAAAAGCCGTCGTTAACGTAGCTTCCTGAAGGGTGGGATGGCGAGGAAACCTCGCCATATCCAATCGACCAACAGAAGAAAAATTTTCCTTTGAGTAAATCCTCTTCTTTTAAAGGAGAGGTAATTATTAATTATTAATTATTAATTATTAATTGTTAAACTACTCCCTAAAATTATGAAAATCAAGAAAACAACTTTAACATTAATATTAACAGCACTTGCTTTAGGTGGGTTTGTTTATTTTTATGAAATTAGAGGTAAGCAGCAACAAGCTGAATTGCAAGAACAACAAAAACAGGTGTTTAATTTTGATTCAGAAGAAATTCAGGCTATTACTATCAAACAAGAATCAGAAATATTAACCCTGACAAAGGATGAAAATGCCGAAGAAACTACTTGGAAAATAACTGCACCTGTAGAAAAAGAAGCCGATCTACTAACAGTAGAATTTTTGTTAGACCAAATAACAGGATTAAAAAGCGATCGCTCTATTAATACTCCTGTTTCTCAGTTATCTGAATATGGTTTAGAAAAACCAGAAATTACTGTAGAAATTAAACTTCAAGACGATCAAACTAGGAGATTGTTTTTAGGTAAACCAGACTTTGATGGTACTTCTATATATTCTCAAGTAGAAGCAGAAGGAGAACCACCAAAAGAGGTATCTGTTTTGTTATTATCTGTCAACTTCAAAAATGTTTTAACTAAACCAGTTGCAGAATGGGAAAAACAAGAAAAATCAGAAGAATCATCTGCAGAAACAGAAGAATCTACTGAGAAAAAAGATGAACCAGAAACCGCTAAACCATCCTCAGAAAAATCTCCCGAACAATTAGAAGAATCTACTGAAAAAAAAGACGAACTGCCAAGAGAAAAATCATCTCCTAATGAAGAATCATCGGCAGAAACAGAAGAATCTACCGAGAAAAAAGATGAACCAGAAACCGCTAAACCATCCTCAGAAAAATCTCCCGAACAATTAGAAGAATCTACTGAAAAAAAAGACGAACTGCCAAGAGAAAAATCATCTCCTAATGAAGAATCATCGGCAGAAACAGAAGAATCTACCGAGAAAAAAGATGAACCAGAAACCGCTAAACCATCCTCAGAAAAATCTCCCGAACAATTAGAAGAATCTACTGAAAAAAAAGACGAACTGCCAAGAGAAAAATCATCTCCTAATCCAGAAGTATCTCCTTCACCTACTGATGATTATTTACTCACAGAATAGCAAGCATTTCCTCCGGAATGCTGCGCAAACAGCACTCAGCATTCAGCACTCAGCGATCGCTTATCAGTTATTAACTTATTATCTGAGAAGAAAAATTAAAAATTATGTTTATGCACCATTCCGCAGAAAATGCTTACACAGAATAACTAAATTTATCCCGTAAATGAGTATATTTACTAGAAAGAATAGCTTACATTTTAACCGAAAAATTGAGGTAGTTACGCCTCCTCTTTTAAGAGGATAAAAAGCTGTCGAGAGATGGCGAGGAGACCTCGCCATATCTAATCGACCAAGAGAAAAAGAAGATTCCGTATTTAAAGCCTCCTTATTTCAGAGGTACTGATAACTGATAACTGATAACTCAAATAGCCCTGAATTAATATCGTAGAATATAACTAATATCAAATGACATAAAAGAGATTAACATGATTGTAGAAACTATCCCACAATTAATGACCTTGGATGAATTTTCAGATTGGTATCCAGATGGTTATGGTCGTTATGAATTACACAATGGAGTTGTTTTTGAAATGCAACCTACTGGAACTCACGAACAAGTAGCAGGTTTTCTTGCTCTTAAACTAGGAGCACAAATCGAACTTCTTGAACTTCCTTATATTATTCCCAGACAAGCAATTGTTAAACCTATAGATACAGATAAATCTGGTTATAATCCAGATGTAATTGTTCTGGATAAATCTGCTTTCAAAAATGAATCTTTATGGAAAAAACGTTCCACAATTACTCAAGGAAAAACAGTCAAACTAATTATTGAAGTTGTAAGTACAAATTGGCGCGATGATTATGGTCATAAATTAATTGATTATGAGAAATTAGAAATACCTGAATATTGGATAGTTGATTATTTAGGATTAGGAGGAAAACGTTATATCGGCGACCCCAAACAACCTACTTTGTCAATTTATCAGTTAATTGATGGGGAATACCAAGTACAACAATTTAGAGGAGATGAAAAAATTATTTCTCCTACATTTCCAGAGTTGAAATTAACCGCCAAACAGATTTTTGCAGTAGGAGATTAAAAAAATAGAAAATCAGATTTTTGACCTCCTAGACAAACAGCTAAAAAGTTGTTTGCAAACAACAGCAAAATTTTCAAACTGTTCCGATATTTTCTCTCTTGGGTTTAATACCCTACACCTCTAACAGATGTAATAAATGTCTGTATTATCCTCTAGTTAATTAAGCTACTTTTACTCAAAATAGATGAAGCGTAATAGCCAGAACTGCTAAAATATTGAAAAACATTACACTTAAATTAATTAAAGACCCAAATTTCCAGAGTAAATTCCCCACTTATGACATAACAACCATGACTCAAACTGCACTTAATATAGGGACAACAGTAACCGACACCCAAAATGACGTTGAACTGCGTAAAGTATTCAAAGTGTTTGAAGGCCATACAGCCGTAAGAGGTGTGGACCTGAATATTCGTCAAGGAGAATTTTTTAGTATTCTTGGCCCTTCTGGCTGTGGTAAGACTACAACATTACGCTTAATTGCTGGGTTTGAATCCCCATCAGCAGGTGAAATAATGATTAGGGGAGTATCCATGAATCAAACTCCCCCTTACCGTCGCCCTGTAAATACTGTTTTCCAAAGTTACGCTCTATTTAATCATCTCAGTGTCAAAGATAATATTGCCTTTGGACTAAAAATTAAACGTGTAGGAAAAACTGAAACCGAAGAAAAAGTTGCACAAGCTTTACGGTTAGTGAAAATGGAAAAATTTGCCGACCGCTATCCCAATCAAATATCTGGTGGGCAACAACAAAGGGTGGCTTTAGCAAGGGCGTTGGTAAATCGTCCCGCAGTATTATTATTAGATGAACCTCTTGGTGCCCTAGACTTGAAACTACGCAAACAAATGCAAATGGAATTGTCTAGTTTACATCGAGATTTAGGCGTAACATTTGTGATGGTAACTCACGACCAAGAAGAAGCTATGAGTATGTCTGACCGTATTGCGGTGATGCACGAAGGTAGAATAGAGCAGATAGGTTCCCCTCAAGAAATTTACGAGCGGCCTGAAAGTCCTTTTGTCGCAGATTTTATTGGAGAGACGAATTTATTTCAGGGTAGAGTTGAATTTATCGATCGTTCAAATATAGTAGTTGAGACAGATCGTGGTATGAAAATTGTTGTACAACAATCAACGGTTAGTGAAGAAGAGAAAAATGGAGAGATTTATACAGGTGCTTCCGTAGTCGTCAGTGTGCGGCCAGAGAAAATAGAGCTAAGTCTTTATTCCCCAGATGTATCAGAAAATTGTTTTGAAGGTAGATTAATGAATGTCATGTATATGGGGACTCATGTATATTATCATGTAAATCTGTTGTCAGGCGATCGCATGACAATTAGACAACCCAATACAGAAGGAACTTTGCCCAGCGCAGATACTCCTATCTATATTTATTGGGCAAAACAAAATTGTTTAGCTCTCAGCGAAACAAGATAATAAAAACCTATGAAAAATTACCGAATAATTAAGTTTTAAACCTTCTCCTTTAAAGGAGAAAAATTTTCCTTAAGCGTTAATCCTCTCCTTGAAAAGAAGAGGTAATTGTTAATTATTAATTATTAATTATTAATTGTTGAAAGTGCCTCCAACTAATTTCGATAAACATCGGGGAAATCTTATTGCTGCATCTGTTGACAAGCAAGATGCTGGCACTTATAGACGTCAATTTCTCAAAACGTCAGCAGCTACCATCGCAGCTTCAGCTCTATCTAGTTGTGGTTGGAGATTAGCAGAAGTAAAATCTAACCCCCGAATGCAGGGAGATTCAGATTTACTCTATATCTATACTTGGGCAGGTTATACAGATCAAGATTTGCTCGATCGCTTCTACGATGAAACAGGAATCAAAGTAGTTGCAGATGTGTTTGACTCTAATGAGTCGATGCTAGCTAGAGTACAAGCTGGAGGAGGTGGAGCATATAGCATCATCTATCCGTCTGATTATATGGTGCAAAAAATGGAATCTCTGGGTTTGCTGACAGAGTTAGACCATTCTCTAATTCTTGGTTTAGACGATCTGTTCCCTGAATTTCAAGACCCTATATATGACCGTGGTAATACCTATAGTGTACCCATAAGTTGGGGTACTACTGGTTTAATTTACAATCGCAAACTGTTACCAACTGCGCCCACTGACTGGGAGTATCTCTGGGAAAATCAAGATTTAATATCGAAGCGCCTGACCCTAGTTAATGACGTACGCGAGGTGATGGGGTGTGCTTTGCGAAAGCTGGGATATTCCTATAACTCTACCAATGTAGAAAATATCAGGGGAGCTTACCAAGAGTTACTCATACTTAGACCAGCGATCGCCTCTTTTACTACAGATGGTTGGCGGTCTCAAATTTTAGTAGAAGATTTGTTGATTGCCATGTGTTATTCTTCTGATGCTGCAGAAATTAAACCAGAAAATGAAGACTTAGAATATATTACTCCCCGCAGTGGTTCATCTCTGTGGACGGATACATTAGTAATTCCGACAAATGCTCCTAACCCTGATGGTGCCTATCAGTGGATTAATTTTATGTTACAGCCAGATATAGCAGCCGAAATTGTGGAGAGACTGAGTTTTGCGACACCTTCTCGTGAAGCTTATCGAAGATTATCGGAAGAACTAAAAGAAGATCCTACTTTATTTCCCCCAGAATCAATTATTGAAAAGTGTGAAAGTTTAGCTCCACTGGGTGAATATGAAGAAGTTTATGATGAATACTGGACGAAATTAAGAAGTGGATAGAAGTAAGAAGGAAGAAGGAAGAAGGAAGAGGGAAGAAGGAGGAAGAAGGAGGAAGGAAGAATAAAAATTCCTAAGTTTATCAGTAAGATGATTCTACGAACTTTTTTAGTTATTCAAGCCTAAGTATAAAGTTAATCAAATTCCTTGTTCCTGAAAATATAGAACCCAATAGTTGATAAATTTTCTAACTTCTATAGTGCTTATAGTGCTACAAAAAAGTGTTAGGGCATTGATAAAATTGAAACCCTTATAAAGTCAATAGTTTTGACTTGAGCTGATAACTGATAACTGATAACTGATAACTGAAATGACTACACCTACTAAATCATCTTCTACTATTTCATCTAATTATCAATCGAAAAATGGTATAGGTCAAATATTTAACAAAATGTTAGGTCCTCTAGCTTTATTAGGTCCTGCTGGTTTGTGGTTACTGTTGATATTAGTGTTGCCAACTTTAGTCATTTTCCAACTAAGTTTAGTAGAAAATATTCGACCGGGAGATTTAGTCAATCCTGATGGTATTGGCAACTATTTACGAGTATTTAACCTGATTAATTTAAAAGTAATTTGGCGTTCAATCTATTTTGCTATAGGTACAACAATTTTATGTTTATTATTGGGATTTCCTGTAGCATATTGGATTGCTTTAATGTCGCCAAAACGGTGGCGAAATTTACTTTTATTAGGTTTTATTTTGCCCCTTTGGACTTCATCTTTATTACGCTCTTATGCTTGGATTACAATTTTACGACCCACTGGCGTATTAAACTCAGTTATTGGCATTATCGGATTACCACCTTTAGAAGTATTGAATAGAACTCCGGCTGTTTTTATTGGTATGAGTTATAGTTATTTACCTTATATTGTGACTATTCTTTATGCTTCTTTAGAAAAGTTAGACCGGAGATTATTAGAAGCATCGGCAGATTTAGGAGCAACCCCTATACAAACTTTTTGGAAAGTTACTGTTCCTCAAAGTTTACCTGGTATTGCTGCAGGTTCTTTATTAGTTTTTATTAGTTCTTTAGGAGATTTTGTTGACCCTGAATTATTGGGTGGTGCTTCTAGTATGACAGCTGCTCGATTAATTTATAATCAATTTTTAGGAGCAACTCAAAATTGGGGGTTTGGTTCTGCTTTGAGTATGGTTATGATTTTTGGGGTGAGTATAGCGATCGCTCTTTTATTAAAATTTGGCGATGGTAAACCTTCTAAGTAGGGTTTGCGCTCAAAAGTCTTTTGGTAAGGGGAGGAGTCAGGAGACAGGAGGGGTGGGGAATGAGGGAGGAGGTAGGATTCAACAATTAATTATTAATTATTAATTATTAATTATTAATTATTACCTCTCCTTGGAAACGGATAGGATTGAGTCAAAGGAAAAATTTTTCTTCTCTTGGTCGATTATTTCAAGCCTCTGACTTTCCTACGTCATGCTGCGCAAACAGGTACTGATAACTGATAACTGATAACTAATAACTGATAACTGAAATGACGAATACTTTAATAAATCCAGAAGATAATATCCCAATAGAGATGTCTAAATCTAAATCAAAATTTCAGATTTCTTGGCAAGTAATATTTACAATTTTAATGTTCTTTTTTATGTACTTGCCAATTTTTGTACTGACTTTTTATAGTTTCAATAAATCTAAATATAGTGCAGGATGGGAAGGTTTTACCCTGCAATGGTATGTCAAGCTTTTTCAAGATACTAGGGTTTTAAATGCTTTACAAAATAGTTTAACTGTAGCTATTTGTGCTGTGGCTGTTTCAGCAGTTATTGGTACTTTAATGGCAGTAGGTTTAGCAAAATATAAATTTCGAGGCAAATCTTTATATTTAGGTGTTTCTTATTTACCATTAATTATTCCTGATATAGCGATCGCTGTTGCGACTCTAGTCTTTTTAGCAGCGTTGGCAATTAGATTAAGTTTATGGACAATTATTGCAGCTCATATTGTTTTTTGTCTAGCTTATGTGGGTTTAGTTGTTTCCACAAGATTGGCAGATTTAGACCCTAATTTAGAGGAAGCTGCTTTGGACTTGGGAGCAACTCCAGTAGAAGCTTTTTTACAAGTATTATTACCCCAATTAATACCAGGAATTGTATCTGGATGTTTGTTAGCTTTTGTATTAAGTATGGATGATTTTTTAATAGCTAGTTTTACTTCAGGAAGTGGGGCAACAACTTTGCCTATGGAAATTTTTAGTAGGATTCGTACAGGGGTAAAACCTGATATTAATGCCCTGAGTGTAATTTTAATTTTAGGCTCAGGAGCGATGGCAATTGTTGGAGAATTTTTGCGGACTAGAAGTGAGAAAAAAAATAGTCAGTAGTTCAGGAATATGAAGTTCAAGAATATGAGATTTATTAGCCCTAAAATAGATTTTGCCTTCAAAAATATTTGGCTTAACATAAATAAAGATTAAGTTGGGCAAATCCCAAGAAGTTGAATATGAATATATATAGCAGTAGAAGAAAAGAGCGCAGACATATAAAAAGCTTAAAACTCAGACAACGCAAGATTTTTCGCTCCTTCGTTCCCTTGATCGTTCCTTCTTCTTTCTGCTATACCAATCACTACTTGCTCAACCTACGACTTAATCCATTCAGTGGCTCCCACTAATTGATGACTGTCGAATACTTTTACAGGGCAAGGAACAATAAATCTAAACAGTTTTGTTGCTCCGACAACCCATTTATTATCGGACACAACTGCAACTTTTTCCCAAGCAGTTGGGTGTTGAAAACCTACTTTTACATCATCCCACAAAGCTTTAGCTTCAAACCCTGAAAAATCACTGCCCAAATTATAAAGCAAGCGGATTTTGGGTTTTTCTTTTAACTTAGCCTCTATAGCGGGAATCAAAACAGATTCGTAGTCCTCCCCAGTGACTCGACCATGAGCAGTAAAGGCAAGAACGTTATCCTGTTGATTGGAACTGATTTCAATCATAATGGCCCTCCTAGATTTCAATCTATATCAGAGCAGTTTGTAGAGTTTTTTTCTTCTTTTATTATAGCAATAAAAATTGAAAATGATCTTCACGCACATCCGTTCCGCTCCGCGTTAACGTGGTTTTGCGCCAGCAAACAAAAAACTTTCTCCTATTTATTCTTTTTCCCTCCTGACTTCCCCTCCTGGGAGGGGTTAGGGGTGGGTTGACTCCTGACTCCTGACTCCTTCTTTATCTTCTTTAACTTTTTCTACTGCTATTAAGAGTAAAATAAAAAGTTGTCCCTTGTTCCACTTGAGAAGTACACCAAATTAAACCTTGGTGACAATTAATAATTCTTTTCACAATTGACAAACCAATACCAGTTCCTTCAAATTCATCATCTGAATGGAATCGCTTAAAAGGAGTAAATAATTGTGTGAAGATTTCCATGTTAAAGCCAGCTCCATTATCTTTAATAAAATAAATTACATCTGATTTTTGTACACATAAGCTTTTGTCTTTGTAATATAAAGAACATTGATTAATGATTGAATCGAATTTTATTTTTTCTGCCGATAAAACTCCAAATTCAATCTGAGTAACATCTTTTTTAGATGAATATTTCCAAGCATTACCAATTAAATGTTCTAAAGCCATTGTTAAAAATATTTGATCTGCTGGAGCTGTAACATTAGGCTGAATTACTAATTCAACTTTTCTTTGTGGTTCTTTTATTTGAAGTTTCATTAGTATTTCTTGAACTATATTACTTAAATGCACTAATTCAATAGTTATTGGACTTTTTTTTATCTTGGACAACATAAGTAAATCTGTAATAATCTGCTGGGTTCTGGCAGTTGATTGAAACATCAATTCAAAATAATATTGAGTATTTTTAGTGCTAGAATTATCATCTGCATATTCTTCTTTGAGAAAATAAATTAATGACTCAATAGTCTCTAATTGGTCGCGGAAATCATGAGCTATACTATAACTAAAAGTTTCTAATTCTTTATTAGTTTCTTCAAGGGTTAATTCTAAGTTTTTCCTTTCTGTAATATCTCTGACTGTAATAGCAAAACCATCCCCTAGTTTAACGGCTATGAAATGATACCATTTTCCTTCTTCTTGGTCACTATAATAAATATCCTGCTCTAAAGACTTTCCAGTTTCTACCACATCAACAAAATTAGCAAATAAATCATCATTAATTTGATTTAAAAATTTTTTAAACACTAATTTACCAATTAAATCTTGTGGTTCTTGATTAAAAGCTCTAGCAATAACTGGATTAAGAACTAAACAAGAAAAATCAATAATATTTCCTGTTCTCCGGTCTCTCAATGCTTCCATCGCTGCAATACCGTCAAGAGAAGAATTTAAAATACCAGAAATTAATGCCCTAGATTGATATAAAATTGCCTCTGTTTCTTGGCGTTGTTTAATTTCTTGTTTTAGACTTTCTCTTTCTTTTTCTAATAACTGTTTTTGTTTTTGAATGATTAACTGACTTTTAACTCTTGCTAAAACTTCTTCTTCTTGAAAAGGTTTAGTAATATAGTCTATTCCTCCTACTTCAAATGCTTTTACTTTATCAAAAACTTCATTTAAAGCACTAATAAAAATCACTGGAATATCCTTGGTTTTAGGATGCTCTTTTAAACGTTCACAAACTTCATAGCCATTCAGATCGGGCATTTTTATATCTAGTAAAATTAAATCGGGAGTGTCTGTTTCGATAGAAATTAATGCACTCTCTCCATCAATGGCTTTTTTTACCTTATACTTATTATCTTTTAAAAGAGTAGCTAAAATTTTCAAATTAGAAAGTTGATCGTCAACAATTAAAATAGTTCCTTCTGAATTTTTTTCTGATATATTATTCATATTTTTATGGTTTATCCTGATTTAAGAGATTCGTAAGCATTCAGCATTCAGCATTCAGCTTTATTAATTTTAGTGGGCAATTTAAGCTTGCTGTTCTTGTGCTTCAATTCTTTGTTTAAAAATGTCGTAGAAGTTAAGCAAATGCTTGCTTCATTTATTAAAAAGCTGTTTGCGCAGCATTCTGTAGGAAGAGCTGACCGCTAATAGCTGGATGCTTACAGAGATTCAATTAATTGTCTAATAGTCTTAAATTGAAAATCATCCACCAGATTACTTAACTTTTCCGCTAATAAAGATTGTTCAACCGGAATTTTCTTTATTAATTCTAAGCTCAGGTCGTCATCTAAAGCTTTCGCTGCATCATACAGTTCTTCTAACCATTCACTAGGCATTTTTTCCAAATCTTCTACTTTTAAGTTTGGCAATTCACTGGGAGTTTGAGCTGCTGTTTCTTGTTGATAAATATATTCCACTCCTAAATGCTTTTTCATTGTCTCAAAAATTATTGATTCTCGGAAGGGTTTTCTGACAAAATCATCACATCCTGCTGATAAAATAATTGCTTTCTGTTCTTCTAATACACTTGCTGTTAATGCAATTATTGCTGTGGCATTTCCTTTAGTTGTACCTTTAATTATTTGGGTGGCTTCATAACCATTCATCACTGGCATTCTCATATCCATCCAAATTAAATGAGGTTGCCATTCGGACCAGATTTCTATTGCTTGTTTTCCATTTTCTGCTTCTTGTAATTCAAATCCTAATGGTTGTAATAATTTAATTAATAATAAACGATTAGTAGAGCGATCGTCCACAATTAAGATTTTATAACGGGGTTGATTGGGTTTTAAAGCAATCACATGACGAGGATGTTTTTGAATTTCTATATCTTCTTGATTGACCAGATCAACTTGGATGTCAAATCGAAAAGTTGTACCTATTCCCACTTTACTTTTAACGGTAATATCTCCTCCCATTAAGTTGACAAATTTACGACTAATGGGTAAGCCTAATCCTGTTCCTTCTTGACTATTTTTACCTGTTTCAGTTTGAGCAAATGCTTCAAATAATTTAGGAGTTTCATCTTCAGCTATTCCTGCTCCTGTATCTCTCACTTCAAAAACAATAGTGGCATTAGCAGCTTTTTTCCCTCCATTTTCTGGCAAAATTTTACTGGCAACTGTGACACTTACTCCTCCTTCAGATGTAAATTTAATACCGTTATTGATTAAATTAATTAATACTTGCCTGAGTTTTGTTTCGTCAGCATAGATATATTGAGGTACATCGTCTTGATGGTCAAATATTAATGTTAATCCTTTATTTTCTGCGGTTATATGTAATAAGTCTTCCAGTTCGTTCAATAATGAATAAAAGTCAAAGGTTTTAGCATTGAGGGTCATTTTTCCGGCTTCAATTTTAGATAGGTCTAAAATGTTGTTAATTAAGGTTAATAAGTAGTTGCCACTTTTATTAATAATAGTTGTATTTTCCTTCTGTTCTTGTGATAAAGCTTGAGAACGCATCATAATTTGAGAAAAGCCTAAAATAGCATTTAAAGGAGTGCGTAGTTCGTGACTCATATTAGCAATAAAACTGCTTTTTGCTTGATTTGCAACTTCCGCTTTTTGTTTCGCAACAACTAATTGTTGATTCGACTCAGTCAGTTCAATTGTTCGCTCTTCCACTCGTTGTTCTAAGGTTTCAAAGGAAGCTTGTAATTCTGTTGCCATACGTTGGAAAGACTGAGCTAACTCTCCTACTTCATCACAGCGATCGCTCTGTAGTTTTGTCTGTTGATGCCATTGTCCTTGACCCATACTTTTTGCTGCTTGGTTTAATTTTAATATCGGTTGTGTAATCCAACGAGCTGTAATTATTCCTAAAACAATAGCAATTAATAATGTTAGGATTGATAGTAAAATAGTATTTCTATTATTCACATTAATTTCTGCCATAAAATCTGATTCAGGAATAGCAATTACTACCAACCAATTTAATTCTCTTTCAGATTGAATTGGTTTAATTTGCAAAAAGTAACGTTGGTTATTAAGCCTAAAAATCAGCTTTTCAGAATTGGTAATTTTTTGGAAATCGGCAAACTGATTTTGAATAAATTTAGCAGAATTTTTGGTAAGTAGGTTTTCACTATTTAGAGCTTTTTTTCTGCGTTTTTTGGGGTCAACATTTTGAATATTATCGGATTTAACTTGTTTATGAAAAGGAGTTTCTCCCGTAGAAGTTGCAATTAGAAAACCCTGAGAATCTATAATATAAGCTTCTCCTGTTTTGCCAACATCTAATGTTTCTAAAAAATCACCCATTTGTGAAAGATAAAATGTGGAACCTACTACACCACCAAAGTTATTTTCTCGATCGTAAAAAGGCATTAAATTAGCTAACATAACTATGGGATTGTTATGGCCTTCGGATACTGAAACTACAGATTTCCAAATTGATTTACCTGCTTTTTTAGTAGCTAAGTACCAAGGATTTCCTTGTGGATCGTTGTGAGGATCGTAAGTATGACTCGCAATCACTTTAACTTTTTGCCCTTCTTCGTCCAGTAAATAGTTATACTGAATACCTGCCGTTGATTTGTTATAAATACGTAAAATTAAATTATCATTACTACGCGCAATTGCTAAAAAATCTTTATTTTCAGTAGTAATCATTACATCGCTAGCTTGGGAAAAAATTTGTATTTGTTGCCAAAAAAATTGCTGAATCTGGTCTAAATTATCTGGATTTAAAATACCTAGTTTTACAGCTGCGGCGTTACTATAATTAATATTTTCAGGAATAGTTAAATAATGATCTAAATTTTCTTCAATGCGATCTGTTGTTTCTGCCATTAATTGATTAGCTAAATTATTAACAGCTTTTTGTCCGTTTTTAAAGGATAAATAACCTACCAAACCTACTGTTCCGAAAATTTGAAGCACAAATGGCACAATCAAAACTATTCGTAAAGGTAATTTATTAATAATGGTGGTGAAAAAATTAATTCTCATAAAACAGATAATTAATGTTCGAGATTAGTTTAATTCAATTTGTTAATTTATTTCATTTTGCCAAAAATTTATAGAATATATTCTAATAATTTTCTAATAGTCTTAAATTGAAAATTATCCACTAAATTAGTTAACTTTTCCGCTAATAAAGATTGTTCAACCGGAATTTGTTCTATTAATTCTAAGCTCAGATCGTCATCTAAAGCTTTGGCTGCATCATACAGTTCTTCTAACCATTCACTAGGCATTTTTTCCAAATCTTCTACTTTTAAGTTTGGCAATTCACTGGGAGTTTGAGCTGCTGTTTCTTGTTGATAAATATATTCCACTCCTAAATGTTTTTTCATTGTCTCAAAAATTATTGATTCTCGAAATGGTTTTCTGACAAAATCATCACATCCTGCTGATAAAATAATTGATTTTTCTTCTTCTAATACACTTGCTGTTAAGGCGATAATTGCTGTGGCATTTCCTTTGGTTGTGCCTTTAATTATTTGGGTGGCTTCGTAACCATCCATCACTGGCATTCTCATATCCATCCAAATTAAATGAGGTTGCCATTCGGACCAGATTTCTATTGCTTGTTTTCCATTTTCTGCTTCTTTTAATTCAAATCCTAATGGTTGTAATAATTTTATCAATAATAAACGATTAGTAGAGCGGTCATCCACTATTAATATTTTATAACGAGGTTGATTGGGTTTTAAAGCAATAACATTACGAGGGTTTTGTTCAATTTCTATATCTGTTTTATCGGCAACATTTACTTGAATTTGAAATCTAAAGGTTGTACCTTTGCCTACTTGAGTATTAACGGTAATATCTCCTCCCATTAAGTTGACAAATTTACGACTAATGGGTAATCCTAATCCTGTTCCTTCTTGACTATTTTTGCCTGTTTCTGTTTGAGTAAATGCTTCAAATAATTTTGACATTTCAGCTTCAGCTATTCCTGCTCCTGTATCTCTGACTTCAAAAATAATTGTGGCTTTTCCATGACTTTTCCCCCTTTCTAAGGAGGGATTTTTTCCAGAACTCCTTTCTAAGGGAAGGGGGGATTTTTTCTCCATTTCTAAGGAGGGATTTTTTCCAGAAATTTCCCCTGTTTCTAAGGAGGGATTTTTTCCAGAACTTTCCCCTGTTTCTAAGGAGAGATTTTTTCCAGAACTTTCCCCTCTTTCTAAGGAGAGATTTTTTCCAGAAATTTCCCCTCTTTCTAAGGAGAGATTTTTTCCAGAACTTTCCCCTCTTTCTAAGGAGAGATTTTTTCCAGAACTTTCCCCTCTTTCTAAGGGGGTACTAAGGGGATTAAAGGGGGATTCTTTTTGTCTTTCCAAGGGAGGATTAAGGGGAGATTCTTTTTGACTGACAACTGTTACACTTACTCCTCCTTGTTTAGTAAATTTAATCCCATTATTGATTAAGTTAATTAAGACTTGCCGCAGTTTTGTTTCGTCAGTATAGATATATTGAGGTACATCATCCTGGCGGTCAAAAATTAATGTTAATCCTTTATTTTCGGCAGTAATATGTAATAAGTCTTCTAGTTCGTTTAAGAAGGAATAAAAATCAAAGGTTTTCCCATGGAGAGTCATTTTCCCCGCTTCAATTTTAGATAGGTCTAAAATATTATTAATCAAGGTTAATAAATAGTTGCCACTTTTATTGATAATTGTGGTATTTTCTTTCTGTTCTTGAGATAAGGTTGGAGAACGCATCATAATTTGCGAAAATCCTAAAATGGCATTTAATGGGGTGCGTAATTCGTGACTCATATTGGCAATGAAAGTGCTTTTGGCAAGATTTGCTACTTCCGCTTTTTCTTTAGCAATAACTAACTGTTGATTTGAATCTTGTAATTCAGCAGTACGTTTTTTGACTTCAGTTTCCAGTTCACGATTACGTTTTTCAGTTTCATATATACGCCACCACACTCCACCTAGTACAACTCCCAGAGATAAAATCCCCATCGCTGCTCTAAACCAAAGAGTTTCCCACCAAGGTGGTGTGATTGTAATCTTGATAGAAACACCCTGTTCGTTCCAAAGTCCATCATTATTCGAGGCGATCGCTCGAAATACATAGTTGCCAGGATCTAAATTGGTATAGGTGGCAGAATTATCTTTACTACTTACTTCATTCCAGTCGCGATCGAATCCCTCTAGTTTGTATTTGTAGCGATTTTTCTCTGGTGATTGGTAATTCAATGCTGCAAATTTAAAGGAGAAGATTCGGTCTTTATAGGAGAGGGTTAAGTGTTTGGTTTTGAGGATAGATTCCTTGAGAACTGAATTTTCACCAATAGGAACAAGTTTATTTTCCAGTTTAAAGTCTGTGATAAATACGGTCGGAATACTGGGATTATCCTGAATTTGTTCTGGATAGAAAGCAGTGATACCATTTACTCCACCGAACCAAAGTTTACCATCCTTAGTTTTATGTTGAGCAGTGCTATAAAGAAAAGCGTTACTTTGTAGTCCATCCCTCACATCATAATTCTGGATACTTCCTGTCTCAGGGTTAAATCTCGTCAGTCCCTTACTACTATGACTCAACCACAAACCTCTTCCCTTTTCATCGTTAGAGGTATTTTCTTCTAAGATGCCATAAATTGAATCTCTTGGTAATCCATGGCGATCGGCAGTATATTGGATGAATTTATCTTGGCGATCGTCATATTTTCCTAATCCTGAACTACTACCCACCCAAAGTTGACCTTGTTGGTCTTCATATATGTCTTGGATAGTAGCAGCAGTGCTGAGATTATATCCAATTATATTTTTATCGTTCGCACGGTGATAATAGCGACTAAAGGTTTTTGTTTTAGGGTCAAATTTATCTAGTCCGATTAAAGTACCGATCCAAAGTCTTCCCTCCCTGTCTTCATTAAGAACACGAATTTGATTGTTGAGCAGACTCTTGGGGTTGTCCGGGTCGTGGGTATAGTGAGTAAACTTCTCTGTCTCAGGATCGAATTGGTTTAAACCTCCTCCCCAGGTGCCGATCCAGATTTTTCCTGTTTGACTTTCACACTCAACATCATGGATAAGGTTATTGCTGAGACTTTTGGGGTTGCTTGGATCGTGAACGTAATGAGTAAATCGGTTTGTCTGGAGATTTAGCTTGTTTAATCCTCCCCCGATAGTACCGATCCAAAGATTTCCCTTCTGGTCTTCACAAATAGATTTAACTGTCGGGTTGTTTAAGCTATTGGGATTATTGGGGTTGTATTCGTAATGGGTAAATTTTCCTGAATCTCGGTCAAATCTTGTTAACCCACCACTACCTCCAATCCAGACAATACCCGATCGGTCTTCATAAATAGCATTAGTACCATTATGTTTCAAACTATTATCATCACCAGGGATAGCACGATAATGAATAAATGGTTTGGCTAAAAGATCCAGTATACTCACACCCCTTTCTGTGGGAATCCACAATTTGCCGATTTCGTCTTTGTAGAGTGGGAGAGTATTATCATGACTGAGACTATAGGGATCGCCAGAGTTATGTTCATAATGGGTAAAGGTTTTGGTTTGGGGGTCAAATCGGTAAAGTCCATTACCCCAAGTGGCAAACCACACAAAACCTGCATCATCCTCAACCGCTGAAACTGTAAAAACTGTGTTGTTATCTGACTTATTTATATCATCGGGATTATATTGATATCGAGTAAACTTCTGGGTTTCCCGGTCTAAGGTGTTGAGACCGTTTTGAGTACCTACCCATAAATTCCCGCGACTATCTTCATAAATTCCTCGTACAACATTATCGCTGAGACTATGGGGGTCGTCTGGATCGTGCTGGTAATGGGTAAATTTTTCTGTTTCATAGTCAAACTTTTCCAGACCACCATAAGTTGCTATCCAAAGCACACCTTTGCTGTCTTCATAGATTTTAAACACATCGTTATTAATCAGACTGTGGGGATTTGTGGAATCATGTTGGTAGCGAGTAAATTTGTTTGTATTTCGATTCAGTTTGTTAAGTCCACCACCCAAAGTACCAATCCATAAATTTCCCTGACTGTCTTCATGGATAGCTCGAAGTGCATCACTACTAAGACTTTGGGGATTATCTGGATCGTGATAATAGTGGGTAAAACTCTCTGTGGAAGGTACATACTGATTAAGTCCAGCATTCCAAGTTGTAATCCAGAGTGTACCACTACGGTCTATCAATAGGTCTCTAGTGCGATCGCTACTTAAACTATCAGGATTATTAGGATAGTGCTGAAAAATTTTCATTCCATTGCCATCATAGCGAATGAGTCCACCATTCATCGCAAACCACATAAACCCATCATTATCTTGGATAACACTCCAGACTCTATCTTCTGGAAGTCCATCTTCACTGGTGATATGTTTGAATTTAGTAAATTTTCCTGCATCTCTTGCTCGGAGTATCTGTGGTGTTGGTTTCTTTGCCAAGGTAGCTAAATTTTCTACTGTTTTCTGTTCAGTCTGAAAGGAGCGGTCTTCCCCCAAAGCAACAGTTACTAAAACTTGCCAAAAAAATAGGATGATTAACAATATCCAAATGGGATGTTTCCCAGACAGTTGAGTTAGACTATTGTTTATATTTGGCTGATAATATTTATTATTTTTGAGACGATTTTTGTACATAGTTTTTCATCATATATTGATGGTCAAAAATCAAATGATTCCAGCAATTGTCTAATAGTCTTCAATTGAAAATTATCCACCAGATTAGTTAGTTTTTCCGCTAATAAAGATTGTTCAACCGGAATTTGTTCTATTAATTCTAAGATTGTATCATCATCTAAAGCTTTCGCTGCATCATACAGTTCTTCTAACCATTCACTAGGCATTTTTTCCAAATCTTCTACTTTTAAGTTTGGCAATTCAGTAGGAGTTTGATCTGGAGTTTCTTGTTGATAAATATATTCCACTCCTAAATGCTTTTTCATTGTCTCAAAAATTATTGATTCTCGAAATGGTTTTCTGACAAAATCATCACATCCTGCTGATAAAATAATTGCTTTTTGTTCTTCTAATACACTTGCTGTTAAGGCAATTATTGCTGTGGCATTTCCTTTGATTGTGCCTTTAATTATTTGGGTGGCTTCGTAACCATCCATCACTGGCATTCTCATATCCATCCAAATTAAATGAGGTTGCCATTCGGACCAGATTTCTATTGCTTGTTTTCCATTTTCTGCTTCTTTTAATTCAAATCCTAATGGTTGTAATAATTTTATCAATAATAAACGATTAGTAGAGCGGTCATCCACTATTAATATTTTATAACGAGGTTGATTGGGTTTTAAAGCAATAACATTACGAGGGTTTTGTTCAATTTCTATATCTGTTTTATCGGCAACATTTACTTGAATTTGAAATCTAAAGGTTGTACCTTTGCCTACTTGAGTATTAACGGTAATATCTCCTCCCATTAAGTTGACAAATTTACGACTAATGGGTAATCCTAATCCTGTTCCTTCTTGACTGTTTTTACCTGTTTCTGTTTGAGTAAATGCTTCAAATAATTTAGGAGTTTCTGCTTCAGCTATTCCTGCTCCTGTATCTCTGACTTCAAAAATAATTGTGGCTTTTTCATTACTTTCCCTCCTTTCTAAGGATGGATTTTTTCCCGAACTTTTCCCCCTTTCCAAAGGTAGATTTTTTCCCGAACTTTTCCCCCTTTCCAAAGGTAGATTTTTTCCCGAACTTTTCCCCCTTTCCAAAGGTAGATTTTTTCCCGAACTTTTCCCCCTTTCCAAAAGTAGATTTTTTCCCGAACTTTCCCCCCTTTCCAAAGGTAGATTTTTTCCCGAACTTTCCCCCCTTTCCAAAGGTAGATTTTTTCCCGAACTTTTCCCCCTTTCCAAGGAGGGATTAAGGGGGGATTCTTTTTGAGTACCAACTGTGACACTTACCCCTCCTTCAGATGTAAATTTAATACCATTATTGATTAAATTAATTAAGACTTGACGGAGTTTAGTTTCATCAGTATAGATATATCGAGGTACATCGTCTTGATGGTCAAAGATTAATGTTAATCCTTTATTTTCTGCGGTTATATGTAATAAGTCTTCCAGTTCGTTCAATAATGAATAAAAGTCAAAGGTTTTAGCATTGAGGTTCATTTTCCCTGCTTCGATTTTAGATAAGTCTAAAATATTGTTAATTAAGGTCAATAAATAGTTGCCACTTTTATTAATAATAGTTGTATTTTCCTTCTGTTCTTGAGATAAGGTTGGAGAACGCATCATAATTTGCGAAAAGCCTAAAATAGCATTTAATGGAGTGCGTAATTCATGGCTCATATTAGCGATAAAACTGCTTTTGGCTTGATTGGCAACTTCCGCTTTTTCTTTAGCAATGGATAATTCTTCTGTTCTTTCTTCAACTTTTTTTTCTAAAACAATATTTTGTTCTTGAATTAACTTTTGATTAAGTTCAGCATTTTTCAAAGCTTGATTTTGTGCTTTCTCTTTTTCATCTTGAATCAGATTAATTCTATCTGCTAAAGCAAACGAAAATAATAATACCGATAAACTAAAAGTAAAATTTGAACGGTTCTCTACATAAAAACCATAAGGTATAAAACCAAGAGCACTAAAAGAACGAATAATTATTCCTAAAAGAGGGGAAAGCATAGCTAATAAAAAATATTTACTTGGCTTATATCTTTGTCTCCATCTGATCAAAGCAGTTATTAATATTATGAAACTAATAAATATACCATTAAAAATCACGCTAATATTATTCCATTTTGTTGGCATTGATATAATAATTACCATAACTAGAACTAAAGATAGAATAAATAAAAATCTATCAATTTGAGGAAGATATTTTTTAGTTTTTAAGAAAGATTGGGTAAATTTTATCCAAGAAAACAACATTAATAATAGGGCAAATGATTGAATCTCATAATAGTTAGGAAAATGATTCCACAAGAATTGATGTCCTATTCCATCTCGACATAATCTAAACCATAAATAACCTATAATAAACAAGACAAAATGTAGATAACTTTTGTCTTTTAAAGAAATAAATAAAAATAAGTTATAACCAATCATTATCACAAAAGTTCCATAAGCTATTCCTAAAGATAAAATATTATTTTGGTCTTCCTGGAAAAATGTTTCCAAAGAATAAATATTTAAGGGAATAACTAAACCAGCTTTTGAAGTTAAACGTAGATAAATAGTTTTTTCATTATTTTCAGTAAAAGGCAAACTAAAGATAAAAAAACGATGGTTAAATTCTCTAGTACTAAAAGGTAAAAATCTGCCTGTTTTAATTATCTTAAATCCTTTTTTTTCTCCTTGATCAAAATAAAAATCTACTGTACCTATACGAGACTCATTTAAACTTAATATCCATTTTTGTGTCAAATTTGCTTGATTTTTTACCCGAAAGCGAACCCAGATTGCTGATGTTTTTACGCCTAAGTTGGGGACTTTTTGATTACTAGGAGTAAATTCTCGATCAACCACATCTTCAATAGTTAATTCCCTAGTTTTATCTTCAAATATTTCTAAATGTAATCCTAAAGGATATTCTGTCTTTTCATCCGTTAAAATAACAGGATGATTAATATACTTTAAGTTCTGATTATTTTGAGCATAAATCTTAGATGCAGAAATCAATAAACAGAAACTAACCATTATCAAGACTAAGAGTCGTTTAATACAAATTTTATTCATCTTATGTTACCTGATTAAATAAATTAAGAAGTTAGAGCGAATCTAAAATTATCAACTAAGACAATTTTTGTAGATAATTTTTTATCAAAATAATATGGGTCTAAAACCCAGCCTTTTAAGGCGCAATATTTTTGGAGCGGGGCTTAAATCCCCGTTACAAAAATAACTTCTAACTTCCCCTCCTGGGAGGGGGAGGGGCGAGGGGTGGGTTGACTTCTGACTTCTGACTTCGTTAAACCCCCCGTAGGAGACCTCAGAATTACACACTAGCTTCTGACTTCCGACTTCTGACTTCGTTAACATATCTTGATGCTCAAAACCTAAATGATGCAAGTAATTGTCTAATGGTCTTAAATTGAAAATCATTGACTAAATTACTTAACTTTTCCGCTAATAAAGATTCTTCAACCGGAATTTTTTCTATTAATTCTAAGATCCTATCATCATCTAAAGCTTTCGCTGCATCATACAGTTCTTCTAACCATTCATTAGGCATTTTTTCCAAATCTTCTACTGTTAAACTTGATAATTCAGTAGCAGTTTGAGATTCAGTTTCCTCTTGATAAATATATTCAACTCCTAAATGCTTTTGCATAGTTTCAAAAATCATTGATTCTCGGAAAGGTTTTCTGACAAAATAATCACATCCTGCTGATAAAATAATTGCTTTCTCTTCTTCTAATACACTTGCTGTTAAGGCGATAATTGCTGTGGCATTTCCTTTAGTTGTCCCTTTAATTATTTGAGTTGCTTCGTAACCATCAATCACTGGCATTCTCATATCCATCCAAATTAAATGAGGTTGCCATTTTTCCCAAATTTCAATGGTTTCTTTTCCATTTGTAGCTTCTTTTAATTCAAATCCTAATGGCTGTAATAGTTTGATTAATAATAAACGATTAGTATGGCGGTCATCTACAATTAAAATTCTATAACGGATTTGATTGGGTTGTAGAGCCATCACATGACGCGGTTTTTCTTGAGTTTCTATATCTGTTTTATTGACAATATTAACTGCAATTTCAAATCTAAAATTTGTACCTTTTCCTGCTTGACTTTTAACAGTAATATCTCCTCCCATTAAATTGACAAATTTACGACTAATGGGTAATCCCAAACCTGTACCTTCTTGACTATTTTTACCTGTTTCAGTTTGAGAAAATGCTTCAAATAATTTGCCCATTTCATCTTCAGCAATTCCTGCTCCTGTATCTCTCACTTCAAGAATAATTGTGGCTTTTCCATTACTTTCACCCCATTCCAAAGAGGGATATTTTCCAGAACTTTCCCCCCTTTCTAAGGGGGAATTAAGAGGGGATTCTTTTTGACTACCAACTGTTACACTTACACCCCCTTCAGATGTAAATTTAATTCCATTATTGATTAAATTAATTAAGACTTGCCGGAGTTTTGTTTCATCAGTATAGATATATTGAGGTACATCATCCTGACGATCAAAAATTAATGTTAATCCTTTATTTTCTGCGGTTATATGTAATAAATCTTCCAGTTCGTTTAAGAAAGAATAAAAGTCAAATGTTTTAGCATTGAGGGTCATTTTACCCGCTTCAATTTTAGATAAGTCTAAAATATTATTAATCAAGGTTAATAAATAGCAACCACTGTTATGAATAATAGTTGTATTTTCCTGATCTTCTTTTGATAAACTCGGAGAACGGAGCATAATTTGCGAAAAGCCTAAAATAGCATTTAAAGGAGTCCGTAATTCATGACTCATATTAGCAATAAAAGTACTTTTGGCTTGGTTTGCTACTTCCGCTTTTTCTTTCGAGGTTTGAAGTTGTAATTCTAATACCTTGCGTCGTTCAATTTCCTGCTTTAGCGTTTGATTCCAAAAGAAGATAACTATCGTTCCACCAATTCCTCCAATTAATAAAATAATCAACCACTTAGGTATGGTTTCTTTTACAAATTCTTTACCACCGTACCAATGATTATAGGTTTCATAATAGATAGATTGTCGATCTTTTTTCCATTGTTTGAGATATGTATCAATGGTTTGACGGATATCATCATGTTTACCTTCTGGGGTAGCAAATGTTGATTGAGTTGGGTGAAAGACAATTGAGCTTCTTTCAACCTGATAGTTTTTTTCTTCGAGATATCCAAAAGTACTGTTGGTAACACCAGCATCAACTTTTCCACTTTCAACTAATTCAAAGACTTTCGGAGGTGTTGAAACCTCAACAAGTTGTGGCTGAATGTCGAAATCACGAGTAACTGCCATGAAATTCGATGTGTGGATACTACCCTTAAGCACAGCAACTTTTTTTCGATCTAAATCCGGTAAAATTTTGATTTTGCTGTTGGGTGTGAGGTAAACAGTTCCCCATTTGATTGCTACAGGTTCATTCACAAAATCAGCAAATTTATCCCGCTCTTCTGAATAGGATATAGAAGTAAGTAAATCAATTTCACTGTCTTTCAGTTTTTGAAGGTTAGCATTCCAGTCGTCATATACATATTCAAGTTTCCATTGTTTGCGTTTAGCAATCTCCTCTAACAAATCAACAAATAATCCTTGAGGAATACCATTATCATCAACAAAAACACCGGGTGGATTATTTTGAATACCAACTTTGATTGATTTTTCAGCTTTAGCTACACAATCATAAAATATGCTCAACAACCCGATTATGAATACTAAAAGGATACGAATCTGGATCGGCATAGACTTTGTAAAGGAAATGGTATTGTATTTAAGTATTTTACCAAAAATTTAACTCCCCCGGCGGGAAGTCCCGCGCTCTCCCGGAGGGGAGCGTCGTATGTATAAACAGCAGTCAGCTTTTTTTTCTGACTGAAGAATCCCGCGTTGTCGCGTTAGCGCAACGTCGGGAGTATGTCAAGGAGCTTCAGCTAGAGGTACTGATAACTGATAACTGAAATGAGTGACCTTTTGAAGTTGAAAATCTAAATGTCTTTGAGCATCTTAATTTTCCTCGCCTACGACTACATACCACAGCGCATCAATACTACTGCCGACATATTCTGAATCTTGATGTTGTTGAATCCATTGAATTATTGTAGGGAGGATATTATTGGATTTTTTACCCAATTTGCCCAAAGCATCGGCTGCACTCCTACGCACATCAGAATTCTCATCCTGAAGTAGAGGTAGTAGGGAATTAATAACTGTTTCGGAACTGTTACCCAATTTGCCCAAAGCATAGACTGCAATCCTACGCACAATAGAATTCTCATCCTGAAGTAGAGGTAGTAGGGAATTAATAACTGTTTCGGAACTGTTACCCAATTTGCCCAAAGCATAGACTGCAATCCTACGCACAATAGAATTCTCATCCTGAAGTAGAGGTAGTAGGGAATTAATAACTGTTTCGGAACTGTTACCCAATTTGCCCAAAGCATAGACTGCAATCCTACGCACATCAGAATTCTCATCCTGAAGTAGAGGTAGTAGGGAATTAATAACTGTTTCGGAACTGTTACCCAATTTGCCCAAAGCATAGACTGCAATCCTACGCACATCAGAATTCTCATCCTGAAGTAGAGGTAGTAGGGAATTAATAACTGTTTCGGAACTGTTACCCAATTTGCCCAAAGCATAGACTGCAATCCTACGCACATCAGAATTCTCATCCTGAAGTAGAGGTAGTAGGGAATTAATAACTGTTTCGGAACTGTTACCCAAATTACCCAAAGCATAGACTGCAATCCCACGCACAATAGAATTCTCATCCTGAAGTAGAGGTAGTAGGGAATTAATAACTGTTTCGGAACTGTTACCCAATTTGCCCAAAGCATAGACTGCAATCCCACGCACAATAGAATTCTCATCCTGAAGTAGAGGTAGTAGGGAATTAATAACTGTTTCGGAACTGTTACCCAATTTGCCCAAAGCATAGACTGCAATCCCACGCACAATAGAATTCTCATCCTGAAGTAGAGGTAGTAGGGAATTAATAACTGTTTCGGAACTGTTACCCAATTTGCCCAAAGCTTCCGCTGAACTCCTACGCACATCAGAATTCTCATCCTGAAGTAGAGGTAGTAGGGAATTAATAACTGTTTCGGAACTGTTACCCAAATTACCCAAAGCATAGACTGCAATCCCACGCACAATAGAATTCTCATCCTGAAATAGAGGTAGTAGGGAATTAATAACTGTTTCGGAACCGTTACCCAAATTACCCAAAGCTTCCGCTGAACTCCTACGCACATTAGAATTCTCATCCTTTAATCGCGCTAGTAATATTGCAATTACCTCATCCTTTTCCCCTAACTCTGCTCGATATTTCAGCAGCCTTTCCTCATCAATCAAATCTGCCCGCTTTTTCAACATCTCCAAAACTTCTGCTTCAAAGTCTGTTTCATACAAACTACAAAAAATCTGAAAAATCTGCTCCCGAATTTTCTCACTAACCTTATCCTCACTACTCACCTCCAAATCAACCAACCTCTCCAAAATCTCCTGCACCAACTCACCATCAACACTCCGTAAACCTTTCGGATTTTCTGCCAAACAATTTCCAGCAAAAAACAAATCCCGATGTAACC
>JAAHGF010000020.1 GCA_010672585.1 Okeania sp. SIO1I7
TATAATAGCAACAATAATTCAAGAATTATTTAGCGGTCAAGTAGCAGAATTTATGGAATATGAAACCCTAATTTTGCCAGAAGCATTACAAGCAGAATTAGAACAACAATTTGAGCATTTATCTCCTGTAGAAATCAGAATTATGGAGCAAATTGCCAATCAAAGCCAACCAATTTCAATAGGAGAAATAATTAGAAAATCAGAACTATCTATTCAGGAATCTGTAAACATAATTCAATCCCTAAAAAAACGGTTATTATTAGATGGGCAATTAGAGAATAATTTGACAGTATTTACTCTGAATCCTGTTTGGATACAATATTTAATATCAAATAAAAAGTAGAGAAACCGGGTTTGTATTAAATCCTTTACCATAGGAAATATATCTCTCACAAAATTGAAGTCAGAAGTTTGAAGTTTGAAGAAAGACTTTTGCAAGAGATATAAAAAAGGAAACGGGAAAGGTGAACATCATCTCAATTCATCGATCCCGTTTTAGACAAATTAATATAAGACTTTAGTACAGGGTGGCGAAGCAGATACCATAAGCCATACAGTTTTCTGCCTTCTAGTACTAAATAGGGCTTGCTGATTAAATATCAAAGCATTGACATATAAAGACAAGTGCCTTTTTGGGGCCTTTAAAAAGTGCGCCTGTTTCAGTCTAAAACGCTCAAAAAGGAGGATATTTTAGGCCCATAGTTGGGCAGAAAAATCATTCTTACAATTCTTACTCCTACCTCCTCGCTCCCGACCCTTTTCTCCCCTCCTGGGAGGGGGAGGGGCTAGGGGTGGGTTGTCTCCTGTCTCCTGTCTCCTGTCTCCTCCCCCTACTAAAAGACTTTTTCAGCAAACCCTAAATAGACAGACAAAATTACATCATACCCATGCCAGGCATACCCATGCCGCCCATGCCGCCCATGCCGCCCATGCCGCCCATGCCGCCCATGCCGCCATCCATATCTGGCATCGCAGCTTTCTTCTCAGGTTTCTCAACAACTACAGCTTCAGTAGTTAATACCATACCAGCGATGGAACCCGCATTTTGCAACGCAGAACGTACTACCATTGCAGGATCAAGAATACCAGCAGCAATCATATCTTCATATTCACCAGTTATGGCATTAAAACCAACACTGAAATCAGTAGAACGTACTTTCTCTACAACTACCGAACCTTCTTCACCAGAATTATCGGCAATCTGACGTAAAGGTCCTTCTAAAGCACGTTTGACAATATCAGCACCAATCTGCTCTTCCTCACTTAAACTACCTTTCAACTCATCAACCTTATTTGCCAAATGAATTAAAGTAGTACCACCACCAGGCACAATACCTTCCTCTACAGCAGCTTTAGTAGCATTCAAAGCATCTTCTATTCTTAACTTGCGGTCCTTAAGTTCGGTTTCTGTTGCTGCACCAACCTTAATCACTGCTACCCCACCAGCTAACTTAGCGATGCGCTCCTGTAACTTCTCCTTGTCATAATCAGAATCACTCTCTTCAAGCTGTCCGCGAATTTGAGCAATGCGCTTTTTCACTTCCTCTGCTGTATCCCCACCAGCAACAATAGTGGTGTTGTCTTTGTTTATAGTGATTTTCCGACCAACTCCCATCATATCTAAGTCTGCCATCTCTAAATTCAGACCTATTTCTTCAGAGATAAGTTGACCACCTGTAAGAATAGCAATATCTTGGAGCATAGCTTTACGGCGATCGCCAAAACCAGGAGCTTTCACAGCAGCAACATTCAATACACCCCGTGCTTTATTCACCACCAAAGTAGCTAAAGCTTCCCCTTCAATATCCTCAGCAATAATTAAAAGAGATTGACCCGCACGAGCAACTTTTTCTAGCACAGGTACTAAATCTTGAATAGAGGAAATTTTCTTATCAGTAATCAGAATGCGAGAGTTTTCAAACTCAACTACTAATCGATCTTGGTCAGTAATAAAGTAGGGAGAAAGATAACCACGGTCGATTTGCATTCCTTCAACAACTTCTAAATCTGTAGAGAGAGACTTAGATTCTTCAACAGTAATCACCCCATCTTTAGTAACTTTATCCATTGCCTCAGCAATCATTCTTCCTACTTCTGGATCGCCACCAGCAGAGACCGTAGCTACTTGAGCGATCGCTCCTCCTTCTACTGGTTTAGCAACTGCTTCTATTTCTTTAACTAGCTGATTAATGGTTTTTTCAATCCCTTTACGCACTGCTACTGGGTTTGCTCCAGCAGTGATGTTTTTGAGACCTTCTCTAATCATAGATTGAGCTAAAACTGTAGCGGTAGTTGTGCCGTCTCCAGCAATATCTTTTGTTTTGGATGCCACTTCCTGAATAAGTCTAGCACCTGTATTTTCAAGAGGGTCTTCTAGTTCGATATCCTTAGCTACGGTAATCCCATCATTCACGATGTGTGGTGCGCCAAATTTTTTCTCTAATAATACATTTCTACCCTTTGGACCCATAGTGATTCGGACTGCATCCGCTAGGGAATTTATTCCTCGCTCTAGAGCGCGTCTGGATTTATCATTAAATTCGACAATTTTGGCCATTACTCTTTCTCCTATTACTTCCAAATAAAAATTTAGCACTCGGCGAGGTAGAGTGCTAGTTCGTGGAAACCGTACATAGTTGAGAAAATTTGAGAATTATGGCCATGTAGGTGGTAGGTATTATACCAATTTTAAAAAAGAATGTTACGAATAATAAGTGCGATAAAGAGATTTTGCAGGAAATGTCCCTTTGAAAAAAAAGAGGATTTATGACCTAGAAACTGGTATTGAAGTAATTCATTCTGACTCCTGAGGACTGAGGACTGACTCCTAAGAAATAGCCTAACTATTTGTAGCAAACATTTATTAAATTGGTATTATGCCATTTCTCAAAAACTTTTCTACATTTTCTTGAGCCGGGGAGTGGGGGAGAATTCAACAATTAATAATTAATTCAGGACTTACGCAAAGGCACTATTTATAGAGTCCAAGTACTATTGGACAATAGTTTTGAGCGCTATATATGGCGTATCTGCGTAAGTCCTATAATTATTAATAATTAACAATTACTTCTCCTTGAAAAGAAGAGGATTGACACGGAGCGTGAAAATTTTTTCTTCTCTTGGTCGATTGGATATGATGAGGAGACCTGAAGAGTGAAAGAGGAGCTGCCTCTGAAAGAGGAGCTGCCTCTGAAAGAGGAGCTGCCTCTGAAAGAGGAGCTGCCTCTGAAAGAGGAGCTGCCTCTGAAAGAGGAGCTGCCTCTGAAAGAGGAGCTTCGCTAACGCTAACGCTAACGCTAACGCTAACGCTAACGCTTTATATGTTGCGGAGCAAAACACCATCCCTCGACCGCTTTTTTTTCCTTTAAAGGAGAAGCTTTCAACCTTAACTATTAGGTAAACACAATAATAATTAACATTAACTTAACTCAAATTAGCAAAAAAAAAAATTGCTTGTGTTAATTACTTAATAACTGAAGTGTTATTTCAGTATAGCATTAATGCATGGGAATTAGTATAAGACCAATTTGGAAAAAATGTTACAAATAATCAGGGCAGTTAAAAGACAAGTGTAAAAGATGTCCCTGGGAATAAAAAGATAAATTATGACCTAATAAATGGTATCAAAGCTATTCATTCTGTGCGTCGCCAATTCGGCAGAAAATAATAGTGGTAACTTATGAGTCAACAATTAAGTAAGTGTTTATGCTCTTAATATTTTCCTGAGGAATTTGACCAATTAGAAAGGTCAATGAAGATGATTTATATAGTATAAATACCTAAGCAGCTACCGATTTTTATACTACTTTTAATGTTACAATTTGACGTGCGGAATGTGGGTTAAAAATTTGCTACTGCAACATTTAAGATGAAACAGTCGAGTACCACTATATTAGTATTGATGGAATGTACAACTGGGATTTTTTCAAATAAATTCCAGACAAAAAATATTACACATTCAACAACACCAAAACATCTAAAGATTTTCAAAATTTAGATGTTCCGCAAAAACTTTAAAAATAGCATTAGTCCAACCAAAGCCATTAACAGATGGACCATAACAACCATCTCCAGCACTTTCCCCTATATTTACGACATTATACTTTTCCCAGAGGCTGTGTTCCTTAGTTTCTGTTCCATCTTGATTTGTGATAGAAATACCTTGCTCATAAACAGTGAAACAATTTTGACACCATTTTTGCCGAATTCGCATTGCGTCATCGTCATATCCATATTTCTCTAATCCCTCAACCACTATCCACTGAAGGGGGGCCCAACCGTTAGGAAAAGCCCATTGCTTTCCTGATACTTCTTGCAGGGAAGTAACCAGGCCACCCTGATGTTCAAACACAGGTAACCACTTCCGTACCATTTTTTCAGCTTGGTCTTTTTCCATTAGTCCCGCCCATAGGGGAAAAAAGCCAGCTATTGATAAATGTGGATTGCGCCTTTTTTTCTGGTAATTATAATCAAAGAAAAACTGGCGATCGCCATCCCATAAATACTGATTGATGAATTCTTTTCGCTTTTTTGCCCTCTCTTCCCACTCATCTACAGAATCATTTTGTCCAAGAATTTTTTTAGCTTTAGCAATATCAAGTTCTCGAATATAAAGAATAGAATTTAAGTCTACAGGTATGTGGTCTAACCAAAGATCGTCACATCTTGTGGAATGATCCCAACCACTTTCACAACAAGCTAATTCGTGTAAATAATTTACATCAAAATAGCGGGATAATCCTATTGATGGTGAGTTTTTGTCAGGAAAAAAAACTAAGCGGTTATTATCTTTTGTTGTTGCCATCCAGACATTAATGTGTTCTTTTTCTGCTATTTTAGTCATCTCGGCTAAAAATTTTTTTGCCTCATCATCCCGCTTTTGAGATATCATTACGTCGTAAGCAAGCCACATTAATTGTGTAAAGAAAGGTGGTTGACTGCGAGAAGTAAAATAATATCTACTACCATTAGGAATAATTTCAAAACGCTCGAACAGAACAGCTAAATTTTTTGTCATATAAATAATGTATTCTTCGTACTCTGTTCCTATTAATCCGAGTGCTATAAAATAAGAATCCCAATAATACATTTCTTGAAACATTCCTTGATGGCTAGGAACTAAATATGGATAAGGTAAATCAAGTAAAGTACCACCTTTTTTTTCTTGTTTCTTAGCTTCACGCTTTAAACTATGCCAATAGTTATTAATATATTCTAGTACTTGCTCAACTTGTTTTTTCTGTAAATTTTTCATAATACTTACTTTGGTTGAAAAAAATCTTGCTTATGACTACTAAGATAGTAATAGTAACATATTGTAAGCATTCAGCCGTCAGCAATCAGCTATCAGCTTGGGAGCATCTTGCTCCCGTACCAAGAATTTTTTTGTTCCTACCTACCATTAAATGAGCAGTACCAAACCTTCTTCAAAAGTTACTCAGGTGTCTTCTGTAATTCTGGTCTTTCTTCGGCTAAAATTGCTCCTTCTACAGGACAAACTTGTAGGCAAATTCCGCAGTCAATACAGGTATCAAAATCTATCCAATACCAATCAGTTCCCTTGGTATTTTTACCAGGTCCTACGTGGATGCAAGCAACGGGACAAGCTCCAACACAGTCAGCAACACCTTCGCAAATATCAGTAACAATTGTATGTGGCATTTTAATTATGTTATCAATTCAAAACTAAAAATTTGTAGGGGATATTTCCCTGTTTTCAGAGGAGAGTTAAGTCGATATTTGTTTCTAGAAAATATAAACTTTCTCTACCAATAACAGATTAATTTAACTTTTCCAAAAATGCTTCATAAGTTTGAGATTTGGAGCCAAAAATATAATTAGGAGAAGAAACTGTAATATCTGTACCACCTACTTTTCTGAGATGATTAATTGCTGATAACAACATTTCTTGTTTGACTACAATTGTCACAGCATACCAGTCATTTTTCTGCCCAGAATATACTTTAGCAATAGTCGGTCCTTGTAAACCGGTAATGCCACTTAATCCACTTTTATTCATTAACAAATCACCTATTTCATCGGCCGATTTTCCATGCACATTTGCAGTTATTGACACATATTTTTTTGACTCCATCTGAGCTTCAATTAACTCTAAAAAGACTTTAGTTGTTTCCAACTTAGCTTCACTTTCTTGTAACAAACGTTTATTACCAATTAAACAAGCTTGAGACTTAAGAAGTGTGCCTCCTTCAATTCGTTTTAAACGATTTTCTCTCAGAGTTGTGCCAGTGCTAGTTACATCAGCAATCATATCAGCATATCCCATACTTGGTGCTGCTTCCATTGCACCTTGTACTGCTACTAAGGAAAAATGTACAATTAACTTTTCATACAACCATTTTCGAGTCAGGTTATTATACTTTGTAGCAATTCTGAGATTTTTGCCTTTCTCTTTAAATAATAGAGTTAGTTCTGCTAAATCTTCTATGGAAGAAACATCTACCCAACTCTCAGGAACAGCTAAAACAACTTCACATTTACCATAACCTAATTTATCCCAAATAACTATTACATCATCATCGGATTGACTGTCTTCAGAAACTACGTCGTAACCTGTAATTCCTAAGTCAACACTTCCTTCTTCTACTTTTGTAAAGATATCTGCTGCCCTTTGAAATAATACTTTTACTTGTGGCAAGGCAGGAATAGAACCAAAATATTGTCTTTCATTGGGTCTAGATACAGTTAGACCACAAGCTGATAATAAGTTCATGGCTCCTTTTTCTAATGCACCTTTACTCGGTAAGGCTATTTTTAAAATTTGATCTGCGGTCATTTGATTTAAGGGTATTAATTTTTCATTCAGCAATTAACAATTAATAATTAATAATTATCTCTCCCTTTTAGGGAGAGAATTGACGCTTAAGGAAAAAAGTTTCTTTTTTTCCCTTGAAAGGAGAGGCTTTAAGAAAGTATCTGTAAAATAAATCTTATCTTAAGAGATGCTCAAAAGTTTACGTTTTACTGGGTTACGATGAATCACAAAGCTAACTATTAACTTTAACCATGTAATCTGCGCAACCCACCCTACACGCTTGATTTAATATTTTATTTACAGATACCCTTTAAACCTAAATTATTTATTTAATTATTAATTATTAATTATTAATTATTAATTATTAATTATTTGGTAATTCAACTATTTCTAACTTTTTTTACGACTTCATTTAATTCCAAATTTTGCTTTTCCCCAGATTCTAGGTTTTGCAAAAGCACCTTACTATCTTGTGGTTCTACAGAATTTAAAATAATTAAAAATGGAATATTATGCTGAATTGCATACTCAATATTATTTTCAATATTTCTCCCGATAATATCAGTTTCTATCCGCAAACCTAGCTTTCTTAATTTTTCAGCTATTTCGACAGTATAAACATAATCATCTGAACTAATACCAACTACCAAAGCTTCGACAAATTGATAATTGTTTATATTCAAATAAGATTTTTCAGCTAATACTTCTCTGAGTTCTTCCATTACATAAGAAAAACCAGTGGCAGGAGTTTCTTGTTCACCTCCTAAACTAACAACTAAATCATCATATCTACCACCACCACATAACTTTCTTTCTCCTAAGTTACTGTCAGAAATTTCAAAAACCATACCTGTATAATATTGGAGACCCCGACTAATTCCGAGGTCAATACTAATGCGATTTTTGTCTACATCAAAAGCATCCAAACTTTTAAGAATATCTTGTAATTGTTTTAAGCCATAATCATCAATACTGTAAGCTAAAAGTAGTTTTTCTGTTTCCTTTAAAATAGCATTCGGCTCTCCTTGTAATTGACTCAACTCTGTCATAAATTCTAATGCTTGATTGAGCTGTTTAGTTTGGTTTTGATGTTTAATCTTAACTAACAAACGGTCAACTATTTCTTCAGGTTCGCGAGTGCTTGAGAGTTCAATATTCATACTTTCGAGAAACTCAAAAATGGCTGCCCTAGCCTCCTCTTCTTCTAAATTTTGTAGGAGGTCTGTAATTTTTTTTGTCGTAATATTTTTACCTGGTTGTTGTTGAGCAGAAGCATTTTTTTGAAACGCTGGATAAATTTCCGAGAGTAAATTTTCTACTGTTTGTTTACCTTCTTTTCTCAGGGTTTCCATCTGAGTAAGTAGAAAACTACGAAGACGAGTATCTAACTCAAGATGGTCGAGGAATTTGTTGATAACCCCAACATGACCAATGAACATTTGATATTCAGTTAAACCTAAGCCGTCTAAACCTTGACAGGCCATAGAAATAATTTCCGCATCAGCGATCGCCCCTTTTGCCCCAATTAACTCTATTCCCATTTGGGTAAATTGACGATATCTCTCTTTCTGGGGCTTTTCATAACGAAATACTGGCCCTGTATAATAAAGTCTTACTGGCAGGGATATTTCTTGGAAGTTGTCCAAATAAGCGCGGACGACTGAAGCTGTAAATTCTGGTCTGAGACAGAGGCGACGGTTACGATAAATAAAATCGTAGAGGCGAGAAACTATCTCCTCACCAGATTTTTTCAGATAGAGTTCTGTGTATTCTATCAGTGGTACATCTATAGGTCGATAGCCATAAGATTCAAAACTATCACTTAGTGCATTTTTGATTTGTTTATCAATATGATAGGTGTTTGGCAGAATGTCCCTGACACCTCTGACTCGTTCTACTTTTGTGGTTTGCATAAAAAAACTTGAGAAGGTTATTCTGAGTTTTTATCCCTAATAGGAGTTTATACGCAGTCGTTTCTTGAGCATTGGTATTCTACTACATTTAGCAAACCCTGGCAGAAACCTTAAAGTTATTATTAGTTCCTCTGTAAGTAGACTTAGGAGATAATTATTAGACATCTCTAGAAAAGGGGAAATAGGGAGTGGGGGGTAGAGGGAAAGAATTGATGAATAAGAGTACGATAATTGATTTTATTTTTGATTATTGGTGGCACTTAGGAGTCAGGAGTCAGAATTTTAAAGGTTTTCATTTCAAATTAACTATTATAAAAATTGTCACAACCAATGCGCGGATTGCTATTTTTATAGGAAACATTTATCAGTTTGGTATAACTAAAATGTAAGCATTTCCTACGGGATGCTGCGCAAACAGCCGTCAGCCATCAGCTAGCCTCCTCCGGAGGAACTGCGAACTTCAGCTATTGCTTTTAGTTTAGGGTCAAAGCAATATTTAACTGTCTTACTACAAAAATTGCCTCTCTTACCCTTAAAGTAAGTTGTTAATTTAAACACTTTCCTTAAAGATAGAGTCTTGTTGCTGAAGTGCGCAGTTCCGACCTAGGAGGATAGCTGACAGCTAATAGCTGTTTGCGCAATAGAACTCCGTTCCGCTTACGCGTTAACAAAGTTTTGCGCCAGCAATCAAAAAACTTTCTCCTTTTCCTCCTTTGTTTCCTCCTGACTCCTGACTCCTCCGTCGTTTATTTATAAGTATTCAACCAAACATGATATGGTTCATATTTTGTCAATCAACTTTTATATTTTTTAATCTTTATCCTTGGCAAGCGATCGCTATCCTATTACACTAATAGCTGATTTTTGTCTACCTTTAACAACAAATAATTATGTATTCAAACCTGCCCAATAGTTGGTTTCGCGTTGCCAGAAGTGAAGATTTATCTGCCAAAGGAGTCATGCCACTCCATTACTTCGGAAAAGACTTTGTACTATTTCGCACAGAAGATGGCAAACCTCATATTTTTGATGCTCACTGTCCTCACTTAGGCGCTCATCTTGCTCATGGAGGTAGAATACAAGGCCAAAGTCTGAGATGTCCTTACCACGGTTGGCTCTGGGATACAAATGGACAATGTGCTGCTATTCCTTATCCAGATAAACCCAAACCCAAAGCAAAAATACAGAGCTGGCCTGTACTTGAGCTTAATGGTCTGATAATGATGTACCATCACCATCAAGGAAAACTGCCAGACTGGGAAATACCTCAAATACCAGAACTCATTTCTCAAGAATGGACTCCCCTACGTTTAGTCCGTCAGTGGAAAGTACGTACTACCCTTCAAGATTATATGGATAACAGTGTAGATGTTTCTCACCTATACAATTTGCACAGCCGTACTTTTAAAAGCGCTCATAGTCATGGCGTACAAATTGACGGACCAATTTTAACTCATAGAATGTCTCAGAAATATAATTTATCTTCTTTAGCAGCAGGAAAATTAGTATTAGAAGATGGCTCAGTTACTACTATTTATTACGGACCTGCTTATGATGTGAGTTTTTACTGGACAGAAGGAAAATTAAAGCTAGGTTTGTTGACTATTTTTACAGGCACACCTATAGATAATGAGTATCTTGATATTGCCATATTTTATAGTGTGAAAAAAGTTCTACCTTTTCCTTTAAGTTTGATTTTAAATAAGATGTTAAAACAAGATGTTTTAGAAACTTTTGAACAAGATGTTAGTATTTTAGAGAATAAAAAAGATATTCATAATCCACCTTTATATCAAGATGATGGTCCGGTGCGTCAGTCTCGAAGTTGGGCAAATCAATTCTACTCTTGAAAAAGGCAGAGGGTAGTTCAACAATTAATAATTAATAATTAATAATTACCTCTCCTTGAAAAGAAGAGGTAAGACTCAAAGGAAAATTTTTTCTTGTTTCTCCTTTATATATAAAGAGAGGCTTTAAACCTTAATTATTCGGTAAGCAGTCAGCACTTCCCTGCGGGATGCTACGCAAACAGCAATTAGTAATGAATAATTACTTCTTAGGTTGAGAAATGGGACTTTGGCAGTAACTTTTTATTCTTTCTCAATTTCAAAGGTTGCTTTTACCTTCTCCAAAATTAATAGCTGATAGCTGATAGCTGACGGCTGAATGCTTACCTTATAACTATTTAATTGTCACCTTAGCACCTGCTTCTTCTAATTGCTTCTTAATATCTTCAGCAGCTTCCTTAGCAATACCTTCTTTAATTGGCTTAGGTGCAGATTCTACCAAATCTTTTGCTTCTTTGAGACCCAAACCTGTAATAGCACGAACCACTTTAAGAATAGCAATTTTCTTATCTGAAGGAAACTCTTCAAGAATAGCATCAAACTCAGTTTGCTCTTCAGCTTCTTCTGCGGGAGCAGCAGCACCTCCAGGACCAGGCATACCCATAGGCATCATCATGCCACCAGCAGGAGCAGCAGCACTAACACCAAAAGCTTCCTCTATTTGTGACACTAATTCAGATGCTTCGAGCAAAGAAAGAGACTTAAGTTGTTCTAGAATTTCGTCGGTTTTTGCAGACATTAGTAATCTCCTATTTTTTGTTAGTTTGTAGTTATTTGGTCGCTAGAATTTTGACTTTTTTATTATCTTTAATATAGTTAAATTACTAGAATTATTCTCATAATAAAACTGATAGGATATTAGTCAAAAATTCATGCTGTTTGTATTAGGCACCATCGCCTTGTTGTTCTTTTTCTGAGATTGCTTTGATAGCTCTATTTACAGAAGCTGGAACCTCATTAATACCAGTGGCAAGCTGAGTAGGTACAGCATTTAGACCAACAGCCAACTTAGTAGCTATACTGTTGAGAGCACCAGCTACTTTAGCAAGCAACTCTTCCTTGGATGGTAGATCGGCGATCGCTTTAACCTGGTCTTGGTCTAGCAGTCGTCCTTCCATCACACCACCCTTAAATTCTGTTTTTTTGGTGGCTTTTTGGAATTCTTGGTAAGCTTTAATCGCACCGCCGATATCATCTTTTAGGAATAGGAAAGCATTAGATCCGGCCAACAACTGTTCCATAGGTTGCCAGTTGGCATCTTCTTTAACTGCTATTCCTATCAGAGAATTTTTAGCTACACTGCAACAGCTACCAGTAGGCAGTAATCGTCTGCGCAAGTCTGTAATTTCTGCCACGGATAGTCCGTGATAATCAATTACAAGTGCAAGCTGACTTTCACTCAAGTTTTGCTTGATGTCTGCCAACATCTCTTGTTTTTGTTCCTTCGTTTTGCCCATATTTATAGCAGTACAAAAATAGATTAGGACGTTTATAAATCCTCTTTGCGAAGCATTTCCGCAGGAAAAACTGAGTCAGGTATTACTTCTGACTTCTGACTTCTAACTTCTGACTTGCGCGTAGCGCCATATCACCTCCTTGACAAACCAAAAACCCTGGCGGACTATACTATCTGCCAGGGCAAAGAATTATGAATCCAAAACAAGTAACTTATTAAAGATTTCGACAAAAATCCCTTATAACTGTTTTTGAATTGTTAATCCTTGAACCTCGGCAGGAAATTAAGCTATTAGCACCTGCTGTCTTAAGCTCTTTGATTTTGTTTTTTTTAGCTTTAATCTTATTTAACTAGCTATCAGCAATTAGCTATCAGCCATCAGCTTTAATCTCCCTGGGTAAAAATACTCAGTTTCCCATCAACCTTATGGCCTTCCCAGGAATAAAAATCTCCTTTCCGTTCCGGAATGCTCTGCAAACGAGAGTGTTTCAAAAAAAACCTGCTGAAAGCTGACCGCTGACCGCTGACCGCTTATTTAAATAGACTAAGCTTCTGCTTCTAATTTTAGATCCCGCAGGGCGCTAACTTCAATTTGAATTGATGGTCCCATTGTTGCTGATACGAATACACTACGCCAATAGCGACCTTTTGCACCAGAAGGACGGTTACGGTCAATACAATCTTGTAAAGCCTTTAAGTTGATCAGTAAATCTTCTGCAGAAAAAGAAGCTTTACCAAACATAACATGAACTATACCTGTCCGGTCAGCTCTAAATTCTAACTTACCTGCCTTAAATTCGTCAATAGCTTGTGCCAGATCAAAAGTTACAGTACCGCCTTTAGGGGATGGCATCAAACCTCTCGGTCCTAGTAAACGTCCTAGTTTAGCGACTTGAGGCATCACATCAGGTGTAGCGATCAACGTATCAAAATCCATCATCCCTTTGCTAATTTCTTCAATTAGCTCTTCCGACCCAGCTAAGTCCGCTCCTGCGGCCAGAGCTTCGTTAACTTTTTCACCTTTGGCAATGACAGCAATTCGGATTGTTTGACCAGTTCCTTTGGGTAGTGCTACTGTAGTTCTTAACTGTTGATCTGTATACTTAGGATCTATCCCTAAGCGAATATGAGCTTCTGCTGCTTCTGAAAATTTTGCTGTAGCTGTTTCTTTTAAAAGTTGAAGCGCCTCTTGAGGTTCATAAGGTCGCTCTTCTACTTTTTTTCTTAGTTCTTGTAATCTACGAGAGACTTTTTTTGGCATTTTATTCTCCTGGGGTACTTAACGAAGCTCTGCTTCTCCCCCTAATATCAGTTTACTTTTGTTTCTATTTCTACTGTAGAATGCAGATATTTCGGGACTGGATTAATTAATCAAATCAATCTGCAATCGTAATACCCATATTTCTCGCTGTACCTGCTACAATTTTCATCGCAGCTTCAATGTCATTGGCATTGAGGTCTGGCATTTTTGTTTGGGCTATTTCTTGCAATTGAGCTTGTGTAATTGAGCCTACCTTTGTACGATTTGGTTCACTTGAACCACGTTCTACACCTGCTGCTTTTTTAATTAAGACTGCTGCAGGAGGAGTTTTCAGAACAAAAGTAAAACTACGGTCTTCATAAACCGAAATTTCTACTGGAACTACTGTACCAGCTTGGTCTGCAGTTTTGGCGTTATACTCCTTACAAAACGCCATAATATTAACACCATGCTGACCTAAAGCAGGACCTATAGGCGGAGAAGGGTTAGCCTTTCCCGCCGTAATAGCCAACTTGATCAGCGCCACGACTTTTTTTGCCATTATTTATGCTTTTCTACCTGATTAAATTCTAATTCTACTGGCGTATCTCGTCCAAAAATGGATAATAGCGCTTTCAATTTACCTCTTTCTGGACTTACTTCAATTACATCACCTTCAAAGTCTTTGAATGGCCCTGAGAGCACTGTAACATGATCTCCTTCTGTCACTGTCACCTTGAGCATTGGGTCTTGCTCTTGAGCTCGTTTAAAGACTCTTTCTACTTCTGAAGGACTTAGTGGTAACGGCTTAACATGACCACGACCCCTTCCGTAGCGACGCTTTTGTTCAGCCCCTACAAAGTTAATCACATGTGGGGTACTTTTGACAACCTGCCATGCTTCGTCATCAATTGTCCATTTTTTTTGTTCCTCTATCCAATTTAGCCTCATTTGTACTAATACATAGCCAGGAAAAACCTTTTCATCACTATGTTGGCGACTGCCATCTTTACGAAGCTTAACTGCGGGTATATGAGGTATTTCTATTTTAAATATTTTATCTCCAACATCAAGAGTTTGAATACGCTGGGTTAAATTAGCCTTAACTCGTTTTTCGCAACCAGAGGCAACTTGTACTGCATACCACCGTAATTCTCCTTTGAGAAACTCTCTGGAGTTTTCTTCTTCTTGGTTTGATTGCGTTGTATCTTGTGTTTCTTCTGGATATAATGTCATCCAAACACCACCCCAGCTGCCCAACTAAAGAACTCATCTACTAGATAAATGATTGTTGCCGAGAGAATAACCATTAACAATACAGCAACAGACTCACTGATGAGCTGCTCTCTACTTGGCCATACTACTTTATCTAGTTCTTCTTTTGTTTCTTTGAAAAAAGCTAGAAGCTGGAAACTTTCCTTGTTTTCTTGTACTCTAACTTCCTCTTTTTTGGCCACTATAAATTATCTCCCTAAGTTGTGACGTTCTCCCTAATTAAGCTAGCGCTATAACGAGGGCTTCCCTCCCTCACGGAAAAGGGCTTCCTGCTTTGCTGACGCAACGCTGCGCGAACAAAAGTTGAGCATCCTCTTCACCTCCACAGGCTCCAACGATGAGACCCACCGCCGTTTTGTACTGTCCAGTTCTGTACTCACCTAGCTACCTTCAAGATTTTACCTTTTCACGGAAATTACTAGGACTTCACCAGTTGACCCCCAGGGCTTGAGTTATCTAGATTCTGAAGTCAGGCGCGTATTACCGCTACTCCTGATGACATTAATTATAGCATAATTGAAGTTACTTTACTGTACAGATGAGTTTTTTTGCAGGTCGCGATTCCTCTCCCGTTAAATCGGAGATTATGAACGAAAGCGGCGGGAGCAGAGGACAGAGAGAGGGCAGAAGGAACAATTAATTGGATGGGGTTTTATACCCCAACAAGCTTGTAGACACTGCGAGTGACTATGGGGTATAAAACCCTTGTTCCCTTCGGTCACGGGCAGCGGAGCGGGAGCTGAAGACAGAATTCCTTTCTGCATAAGCGCCTCCTGCTCTCTGCCTTTCCTGATAACGGGAGACCTCTCGCGACATTTAATTGGGTAGATATAAAAATATCTACGAATCAAAGAGTAACTTTATTAATTTTAAGGATTAAGCGCGCCCTGGAGGACTCGAACCCCCGACATCAGGTTTTGGAGACCTGCGTTCTACCAACTGAACTAAGAGCGCATGGTTGAGGTCTTAGATTAAATCTTAATGACCTCTACTTAATCTAGTATAACATAACTTTTCATCAAGTTCCAAATAATTTCTTAAACCATCTTGGAGACTATAAAGGACGATCGAATCTTTGCTTCACACGAGTGGCCTTACCAACACGATCTCTCAAGTAGTAGAGTTTAGCTCTACGAACTTTACCTCGACGGACTAATTTTATATTAGCAATCCTAGGAGAATGAAGCAAAAATACCCTTTCTACCCCTACACCTTGGAAAACACGGCGAACTGTAATAGTTTTATTTATACCTCCATTCTGCATAGAGATTACAGTACCTTCATAGGGCTGGACTCTTTCTTTTCCTCCTTCTATAATTTTGACTCCGACTCTGACAGTGTCACCTACATAAATTTGAGGCAATTTCTTTTTCGAGCCTTGTTTGAGGTTTTCTATTTCCTCGGCTTCAATTGAGCGAATAATTTCTTGGGCTGTCATAATACTCTTTAAAACTCACAATCTATAAGTATATATCAATGATTATGAGCAACGCAAGCAGCAAGCCCTAATTTAGGGTTTGCTGAGAAAGTCTGATGAGTGAGGGTAGGACTCAGGAGTCAGGAGAAATAGAAATTATAGAGGAAGTAGTCAGACATATTTTTTGTCCCTTAATTTTTCTGTGCTTGTCTGCCCAAAATGCTAAAATACATCAGCTTTTTAGACGGAAAAGTCGGCACTTTTTTTCAAAAAAAATGCTTTAGCCTTTATTTGTCAATGGTTTGATAGTTAATCAGCAAGCCCTAATTATGAAAGACTGCCCATTGTCAGTCGAATATTACTTTTGCTAGTTTGATGATTATGCTTTGGACATCTTATTCAGTATTTGAACCCACATTCCGCACCACAAAATGTAGTATAGAATCAGGAGTCAGGAGACAGGAGACAGGAGACAGAATTTTAGAAGAAAATCATAGCTGCCGTGATTGAGTAATCATGTATAGCAAGTATTTATGCGTAAATTTTTTACTAGTAAGATCGATCGACGAAAAAAGTAATTTTGTCTCGTGACAAAAATAATTACAATGCACAACCAATAGGAAAATTATCTCCGTTAAAAAATAAACTTTCCCCATTAAAGCTTAATCATCTTAATATTAATGTGTAGATATTGTGGAGGTAATATGTCCCAAATTTTATAGAAGCCATTTGGTATCTTGATTTAAGCCATGGAGTCGTCCGTGGGATAGAGGCAATAGGAGACAAAGGTGGAAAAATATTCCCAATATTTATTCATTCCCCCCCAATCCCAACGTACCTTATGGAGTGGGACTTTTCGCGGTATCAGTTAAAAGAGCTATAGGGAAAATGAATAATCAACCCCCAAATTATGGAGCTGAAACTCCCAAATCACCAGAAGAAGTCCTGAAATTAGTGATTCAAGACTTAGATAGTTTTCGTCAAAATCTGACAAATCAGTTAAGCCAAGATATAGACAGACTGAGAATTGAGAAAGAACAGCTTAGTGAGGATGTAAGTAAATTACGAAAGCAATATGAACAGTTGCAATCTAAACAGCTCGAATCTCTCTCTCAGCGACAAATAGCCCAGCAACAATTATGGCTTAAACAATTAGCCCAGGTTTTGGCTAATAACTTACAAAAACAGTTAGGCCAAAAAATTCGAGATTTAACGGAGAGCGTCGATCCGGGACTACAACAAGCTGGTATTCCTGGGGGAGAGTTACCAATGACTAATCCTTCAAATAACTATTATGGGACTGCTAATGAATTTGCAGATTCTTTATCTGGTGTTCTGAGTGGAACATTTGAGGGATTAAAACAGGAGTTGGATAGTTATCAAAGTGACCTTTCTGTACAGTTAAATAGTATGCGTAGTATGGAACAGCAAGGAGAGGTCATTCTAGAAGCTTTGGTCAGTCGTCTTCAGGCACAACTGGAAAATAATAGTGTAGTTTCATCTGGAAGTTATGAAACTTCTCGGTCTGAGTCTAAGAACTCAGTAAATACTGCTTCTTTAGGAAAATCAATGTTGACTACACCTCCTGTGGAGTCCCCAGAAGTATCTCCTAAGTCCAAAACTGAGTCTACTGCCAAACCTAAAAAATCTGCTTCTCAAGTTCAGGTAGGTTTGATTTTGGCTTTACTTTCAGCAGCATTGTTATCTTTATTTAATGTTTGTATTAAAGTTATCCTCAATACGTCTCCACAACCTAGCACAATTTTAGGCTTATTTCCGGTAGAAGGATCGATCTATCCTAATGTGGGTAATTCTTTATTAATTTTATTTCTACGACTTATTGTAGTAGTATTGTTAATGCCTATAGTCGCAACATTTCTCTATCCTGCGGTTTGGAGCGATATTGAGCGGCTGATCAAATCCAAAGATTTTTCTTTATGGTGGAAGGTTATTGGTAGTGCTTTCTTTTTGTTCCTATCTCAAGTATTGATATATGTTTCTATAGGTAATATACCTACTGCTATTGCTATTACAATTTTCTTTATTTATCCAATTATTACTGTTTTAGTATCTTGGGGATTATTTGGCGATCGCCCTTCTATGGTAAGAATTTTTGCTACGGTTCTGATTGTTATAGGAGGGTTTTTAGTGCTTCCTAGTGGAGAGGGTGATTATCAACAAGGAATTTTGGCTGCTGTAGGCGCTGGAATTACTTTTTCTGGATATGTTATTCTCACACAAATGTCAGCAGGAAAACTTCATCCTATTCCTTTTAGTTTAGTGAACTTTGCCGGAATTTTTGTATTTTCTGCTTTAGGTTTGATGATGCCTTTACCTACAGAATGGTCGGTTAATATTAATATAGACCCTAGTGTGAATGTGTGGTCTGGTTTAATTGTTGGTGGTATTATTCTGGGGATTTTAACACTTTCTAGTTATGTATTAAATAGTTTTGCTATTAGATTTGCTGGAGCTGCAAGAGCATCTATAATTGGTACTTCTGGTCCGGCTTTAACTGCTTTATTTGCTCTTTTGGTTATTGGAGAAGTTTTATTATTCAAACAAATTATGGGAATGTTATTGGTGATTATTGGTGTTGCTGCGATGAGCTTTGAAAGAATGTTTACAGCAAGGCAAAAAACAAGTTAGTTTTGTAATTTTGTTTCAAAAATCCTGAAAATTACATCAGAACCAAGATAGTATTTAGGTGTTCCTGTAATGGTAATAATGTTTAGGGTTTGCTGAAAAAATTTTTTAGTCAGGGTAGGAGTCAGAACTCAGAACTTAGAACTTATGAGAAATGGGAATTAATTAGGGTTTGCGCTCATAAAGCTTTTTGGTAGGGTTAGCAGACAACCCACCAGCGAGTCCCTCCCAGGAGGGGAACACAGGAGATAGGAGACAGGAGAAATGGGAATGAGCGAGAAGGTAGGAGCTAAGTTTTGTTCCTCAATTTTTCTGTCCGAAGGTTTGCCTTTTATGCTAACTTTTTGAGTGTTTTAGACTAAAACAAGCGTACCCCTTGGGAATTTTTTAAAAAGCTCGAACCTTTACCTATCAATGGTTTTAGGATTAATCAGCAAGCCCTAATTAGGAGATAGTCGGATATATTTGTCCTTAGATTTTTCTACCCTTGTCTACCCAAAATACTAACTTTTTGGGCGTTGCTGAATGGTAATGATTTTTAGACTAAGTATCAACGTAAAACATAAGTTTTTCAATTGTTATCTCTAGCTACTTACCATTACATTTCAGCAACGTCACTTTTTGAGCTGTTTAGACCGAAAAGCTGGCAATTTTTTCTACCGAAAAAGGTACTTACCTTTATCTGTCTAATGCTTTGAGAGTTAATCAGCAAGTCCTATTGAGACTTACACGCTCGTAGAGCCATAAAATAGTCTCAAATATATAAAGGTAAATGGAGGACAATAATTATGGGAAGAGGTCGCAGAGATGAAGTTTATCTGACGGTAGAACAGAAAGATCACCTAGTGGACTGTTTCAGCTAAAATAGTGGATTAGGCTTTTTGATAATCACCGGATCACCCGGTCATTACAATCCTCCACCCCCCATTTTCTAATGCACATTTTTAGATGAAACGATCCACTACAATAATGCTAACAGTCTACGCTAACAGTCTACACTGAAATCTTTGTCTCAGCGTAGGTAGTTAACCCCCGCTCCTCAAATTTACGATGCTACTTTTGCAGTAGACCGACGTCTCCGTCTTCCCACTGGTTTGACTATAGGCAGTTCTTTTTTCTGTTCTACTTTCTCTTCTACATTTCTATCTTCTATATCTTCTGCTTCTGGAGTTTGCATTAAGAAAACTAGCAAGGGTTGACCTTGAAGTTCTCGTCTCAACATTCGCTGAACAGCACATTCAAGCTCATTTTTCAACCCAGACCAATCAACTTGAGTATTGTTTGACTTAGCATACTCAGACCAGTTATTGCTCAAACTTTTTTCTAATGTCTTGATCACCAGTTCACGCATTTGTGCTTTTTCCATAGCACTTACCACACCACGCAAATGTAACTGAGGTCTATCAATCAATTTACCATCCGAATTCACCGCCAACGCTACAGTCACAACACCATCCTCTGCCAATTGCTGTCTTTCTTTCAGGATGTTGTCTTCAACCATACCAGAACGAGAAGAGTCTACCAGTTCAATACCAGAAGGTACTTGAGCTGCAACACGGATAGAATCTTGAGTTAGTTCCACCACATCACCATTTTGTACCACTACCATATTTTCTGGAGAAACCCCCATACTTTGAGCAGTTTGACTATGTTTAACTAACATCCGATGCTCGCCATGAAACGGTACAAAGAATTTAGGACGAGTAAGTGCCAACATTAATTTTTGGTCTTCCTGACAACCATGACCAGAAACATGGATACCCTTATCTTTACCATAGATCACATTTGCTCCTAGCATCATTAGTTTGTCAATGGTGTTAACAACAGCGATCGTATTACCGGGAATAGGGTTAGCAGAGAATACAACTGTATCTCCTTTACGAATTTTTATTTGCCTATGTTCGCCCTTAGCAATACGAGTTAGTGCTGACATTGGTTCGCCTTGAGAACCTGTAGTCAGAATCAATAGTTTCTCATCAGGTAAACTTCGGACACTATGCAAAGGTACAAACAAACTATCTTCACACTTAACATAACCAAGATTGCGAGCATGAGCAATCACATTCAGCATCGATCGCCCTACTGTTGCCACCAACCTACCATGTTTTTTTGCTAGCTCTAGAACTATTTGTAATCTATGTACGCTAGATGCAAAGGTTGTCACCATTAAACGTCCAGGTGCATTAGCGAATACTCGGTCTAAATTTGGATAAACTGACCTTTCTGAAGGAGTGAAACCGGGTACTTCTGAATTTGTGGAATCACTTAATAAGCAGTGAACTCCCTTTTCTCCATACTCTGCTAATCTTTGAAAATCAAAATTTTCTCCATCTACAGGAGTATGGTCAATCTTGAAGTCACCTGTATGGATAACTACTCCTACTGGTGTTGTGATGGCAACTGTAAAGCTATCCGCCATTGAGTGAGTATTACGAATATATTCAACACTGAAATATTTACCTAACCGGACAGTATCGCGGGGACGAACAGTCCTCAATTCTGTGCGATTTTGGACTCCTGCTTCCTCTAGTTTTGGGTAGAGTAAAGCCATTGCCAATCTTGGTCCATAAATGACAGGAATTTCTACATTTTTCAAATGGAAAGGAATACCACCAATATGATCTTCGTGACCATGGGTGACAATCATACCTTTGATTTTATGGCGATTTTCAGTCAAATAAGTTACATCTGGTAAGACTATATTTACACCATGCATTCCATCGGTAGGAAAAGCTAATCCTGCATCAAGCAGAATAATTTCGTCATCGTATTCAAATACGCAGGTGTTTTTACCAATTTCATGTAGTCCACCTAGAGGAATAATTTTTAGGGCAGATGATGATTTCTTTCTTGTCATAATTATCCTATTTTTCTTGTTGTTAACTGTGAAAGATTTTGAATGATTGTTATAGCAGGGAACAGGAAACAGTGGGAAAAGCTTTTCTCTGTCTCAAATTCATCTTCAATATAAGTCAAACACCAACTTGTTTCTTGCCATATACCAAGCGTGATAAATATTTGCTATAAATAGCTAGGCTATTTCTTAGGAGTCTGGATTAGCGAGTCAGGAGTGATAATGAATAGCTTTTATACCATTTTTTAGGTTGTAATTCATTTTTTTAGTCAAAGGGACATCTCCTGTAAATTATTTTTATTACCCTGAATTATTCTAAACATTCTTTTTTAAACTTGGCATTACTGATTTTTAATACCCATTAGTTAAAAGCAGAAAAACTAATCTCTTAAAAATTAAATATTTTAGGGATTTAGTGAGGGGGTAACTAAATCATTATTCAGATTGATTATATTTAATTTTCTGAAAAACTTTATTCCCCGTGAAATTGACTCATAATAAACCTAGTTGACCCATTTCTGCTGATAATTTTTCAGTTACTTCAGTGGTCGGGTCGCATAGTGGAGGGCGAGTAGAGCCTACTTTCCAGTTTAGCAGATTTAGTGCTGCTTTTACAGGAATTGGGTTAGTTGTTGCAAATAAAGCTTTGAATAAGCTGAATAGTTTTAGATGAATTTCTGTAGCAACTTGTACCTTACCTGTTTCAAATGCTACTATCATCTCTTGTAGCTGTTTTCCTACTAAATGACTAGCTACACTAACAACACCACTACCACCAACAGCCAAGAGTGGTAAAGTTAGGGAATCATCTCCAGAATAAATCTTAAACTCTGGTGCAGTCAAGTGCCTAATCTGACTTACTTGATCTAAGTTACCACTGGCTTCTTTAATCGCAACAATATTAGAAATTTCGGCCAGTTTTGCTACAGTTTCAGGAATCAGATTTTGACCAGTACGCCCTGGTATATTGTATACCATTATTGGCAATTCTGGGGTGGCTTGAGCGATCGCTTTAAAATGTTCATAAAGTCCTGACTGTGGTGGCTTATTGTAATAAGGCACCACCTGTAATGAACCATCTAACCCTAATTTAGCAGCTTTTTCGGTGGCTGCGATCGCTTCTCTTGTTGAGTTTGACCCTGTACCAGCTATTACTTTAGCTTTTCCTGCTACTGCTTTTTGAACTACTTGAAATAGTTTATATTCTTCGTCCCATGTTAAGCTTGGAGATTCTCCTGTTGTTCCACATATTACTAATGAGTCTGTTCCATTTTCTGTCAACGATATAGATAGCTTTTCTACTTTTTCATAGTTAACGCTACCGTCTGAATTAAACGGTGTAATCATTGCAGTTATAACTTTACCGAAATCTACCACACTCTTTGCACTCCTTATGGGTTTTTTATAGCTTTGTTAGGTCTTATTCTTTTTTTTGGCCATCTTACTGGGCCTAATTTTTTTCAGATTAACATCCCTTTTGCTTTACAGTCTCTGTGCAAATTTTTTTTTACAGTCTCTGTGCAATTTTTTTGATTTTTGTATGACTGAACTATTGTTAATTACCCATTTTATTACATTGTAGAAATAGGGTAAGCATTTCCTGCGGACTGCTGCGCAAACAGCTATTAGCTATCAGCAACAAGACTCTCTCATCTTGGACAATGTTTAGATTAAAATATATTTTAAGGGCAAGGGAGGCAACTTTTGAGTCAATCCTCTCCTTGAAAAGAAGAGTTCATTAATTGATAATGGATAATTGATAATTACCTCTGGTTAAAACCCTTAAGGAATTGAATATAAGGAAATATTATTTCTTCTCTTGGTCTATTGGATATGGCTCCGAGAACTAGCCATCCCTCGACCGCTTTTTTACCCTTAAAAGGGGAGGTTTTAAACCATAATTATTTAATTATTAATTATTAATTATTAATTATTAATTATTGAAGGTTCTTTTTTTTCTTTTGTTTTTTGCACCCTGAGTCTAAACTGTTGCTGTTTCTACCCTCAACCAATGTTTTTCCACCAATAACTCAGCTATTTGTACTGCATTCAAGGCAGCTCCTTTTCGGATCTGGTCTCCACTTAACCATAATTCTAATCCACAAGGATGAGAAATATCTTGACGAACTCTCCCCACTAATACATCATCTTTACCACTTGCTTCTATTGGCATTGGAAAATAATTTTTTTGCCAATTTTCTACCAGTTTTACTCCAGGTGCTTGACTTAATATTTCCCTTGCTTTATCTACACTAAATGGTTGAGCAAATTCTAAATTAATAGCTTCTGAATGGGCGCGTAATACTGGCACCCTGATACAAGTTGCTGTAATCCCGATCTCGTTAGTTTCTAATATCTTACGAGTCTCATTAACCATTTTTATTTCTTCTTGACAATATCCCTGCTCATTCAGTGGGGAATTGTGTGGGAACAAATTAAATGCTAATGGATAGGGAAAAATCTCTTTTCCAGGAGTTTTTCCTTCTAAGATTTCTTTGGCTTGAGTTTTCATTTCTTCCATTGCCCTTGCCCCTGCCCCACTTGCTGACTGGTAAGTGGCCACTACCAATCTTTTAATTGGCTGGACTTGATGCAAAGGCCATACAGCTACACACATTAATATTGTTGTGCAGTTAGGATTAGCTATTATACCTTGATGTAGAGCCGCAGCTTTTGGGTTAACTTCTGGAACTACAAGAGGCACTTTAGGGTCCATGCGAAAGGCACTGGAGTTATCAATTACTATAGCACCAGCTTCTACTGCTTTCTTTGCCCATTCTTTTGATGTAGATGCACCTGCTGATGCTAGCACTAAATCTACGTCTTTAAATGAATCATCTGTTACAGCTTCTACTTGTAAGTTTTGTCCTTTAAATTTTAGAGTGTTACCTGCTGAACGGGGTGATGCTAGTAGTTTTAATTCTGCTACTGGAAAGTTTCTAGTTTGCAGTAATTCTAACAACTCTGTTCCTACAGCCCCAGTTGCTCCTAATATTGCTACTTTGTAAAACTCTGACACATTTTTGTCCTCCTTCATTTTTCAATAATTTGATTTTTTTATAATGTTTGTAATTAAGTTTAATAGTTTTTTTATGGTCATTAATTTTACCTATTAATAGTTTGATCTAATTTGTTGATCTTCTGAATAACATATATTTTTTATTTTTATTAAACTTGATTATCATCTAGATTCTCTAATCTACACCCCTCTTACGACTAGGTTAATATATATAATTTTCATCAACTAAGGATTAAAAAATAACTTGATATTTCATATATCACAGACATTCTATTTTATTAGTTTATAATAAATTGGATTAATACCATCAAATATTTAATCAAACCAATATTTTTTTATACTACTAAGTTAATTCTATACCTACTGACTGACTATCGTCAAATAAAATTAAAATATTCTTATAGATTTCGGTTTAATTCTTTAGATAGAGTAGTTTTAGGTAATTATATTACTGCGGATATCTATATAAATAAAAGTATTAACATATCAATATTCAGACAAAATACAGGAAAATCTAGAAAAATTTATCTTGAAATTGTTATCTAAATTTAATCAGTATAAATTATGATTATAGTGTAACAACTTGAGAATACTCAAATAAGAACTCAGAGTCATTTTATCTTGAAGTAAGTTGATTATAATACCATAATATGGTAGTTTTTACAAATAAAATGTATTAACTTATTTTGCCAATAGCTAGGAAAAAATAAAGTTAAAAAAGTCCTAAAATTAAAGCATTATTGGCGAAGGTAGAGACTTATAGTAGTAAGCCAAAAAGTATAGTGCAAGAAAAAGCAAGAATATTAAGATTCCCATAAATAATTATATAGCTTAATAGAATCATAGCCTATAATCATAAACTTAGTTCTAACTAACTTAAACAAAAGCCGATGAAAGTTACCCAGGAAAAACTTCCAGCTAGCCAAATAGGTCTGGAAATTGAGATTACACCAGAAATGTCCAAGAATGCCTACGAACAGGTAATTCAGAAATATATCCGTACCGCCAATATTCCTGGGTTCAGAAAGGGCAAGGTACCTAGACAAATATTGATACAGAGGCTGGGTAACAATTATGTTAAAGCTATGGCCTTAGATAACCTCATTAATGATTGCTTAGAAAAAGCAAGGGAACAAGAACAAATCAATGCAATAGGCCAATTTGAGCTGGCTACAGAATTTGAAGAGTTAGTAAAAGATTTTGAACCAGGGAAAGAAATGGCCTTCTCAGCTAAAGTGGATGTAGAGCCAGAGGCTAAAGTTAATGATTATAAAGGATTGGTGGTCAAGGCTGAAGAAGCTAAATACGACCAGGCTCAATTAGATGAATTTCTGGAAGAACGTCGCTCTGAAAAGGCCACACTAATTCCCGTAGAAGGAAGAGCTGCTCAGTTAGGAGATGTGGCAATAGTAGATTTTGAAGGTATAATCCCATCTGAGACAGAGGGAGAAGAGCCGAAAGAAGTTCCAGGAGGAAAGGCTCAAGACTTTCAAATGGAGTTGAAAGAAGGACAATTTATCCCTGGGTTCATTGAGGGAGTAGTAGGCATGAACCTAGAGGAAACAAAAGAAATTTCCGTTCAATTTCCTGAAGAATATGGTGAACCAGATTTAGCAGGTAAGCCAGCAGTATTTACAATTACCCTTAAAGAACTCAAAGAAAAAGAATTACCAGAGTTGGATGATGATTTTGCTCAAGAAATTAGTGAGTTTGAAACATTAGTCGAATTACGGGAGTTCTTGGAGAAAAAATTTACTAAAGAAAAAGAAGAACAAACAAAACAAAATAAAGAAATTGCCATTGTCAATGAGCTGGTGACCCATCTGGAAGTAGAATTACCAGAAACTTTAATTAAAAATGAAGTTCAGCAGATGTTAGCCCAAAGTGCCATGGAGTTGAGCCAGTATGGAATAGATGTTAAAGAATTGTTCAGTAGCGATAAATTGCCAGAAATGCAAGAGCGATCGCGGCCAGAAGCAATTGAGCGATTGAAAAGAGATTGGGCTATTAAAGCAGTGGCCAAGGAAGAGTCAATCGAGGTAAGTGAAGAAGAGATTGTAGCAGAGTCAGCCAAAGTAATGGGACAGCTCCAAGGAAAGGATGTCGATCCAGATAGATTAAGAGAAGTAGTCACAGAAGACTTACTGAAAGAAAAAACAATCAAATGGTTGGAAGAAAATGGCACAGTAGAGTTAGTACCTGAAGGAACTCTAACTCAAGATTCAGAAATAGATGAAACTACAGAAACTCCTGTAGAAACTGAGTCAGAGTCAGAAATAGATGAAGCTACAGAAACTATTGTAGAAGTTGAGGCCGAACCGGTAGCTACTGTGGAAAATCCTCAATAGTGAGCAAGAGTAACTAGACTAAAATTAATAGACATTTCCAATATTAAAAAATAAGATCGATTATCTTAGGACCTGTCATCAATTCTTTCCTTCTACTCCCTACTCCCTACTCCCTCTTTTCCGGAGGAGTCGAATGGTTGGGTAATCCCAACTAAATGTCGCTCTGGGTCTCCCATTATAATCTCCGATTTAACGGGAGGGGAATCGCGACCTGCAAAAAAACAATTAACAAGAATTATGCTATGATTCTTCTCATCAGGAGTAGCGGTAATACGCACCTGACTTCAGAACCGAGACAACTCAAGATATGGGGTTCAACTGGTGAAGTCCTAGTAATTTCTGTGAGAAGGTAAAATCACAGAAGGTAGCTAGGTGAGTACAGAAATTTCAGTACAAAACGGCGGTGGGTCTCATCGTTTCTGCCTGTGGAAGTTAAGAGGATGCTCAACCTTGGAAGCAGGAAGCCCTTTTCCGTGAGGAAGGGAAGCCCTCGTTATAGCGCTAGCTTAACGAGGGAGAACGTCACTATTAGTAAAGCTAAGTAATAATATTCAGCTTGGATTGATACTAATCAAAAATGAGTAAGTAAAAACAAAATTTGTTTATATATAAACTGATGTACTATGGTTATATCTCAATATTCTGATGATTTAGTTAATATCTATAACAAGTTACAAGTTTACTCCGGTCCTAGTAACATTGTGCCCATGGTTGTAGAACAATCAGGGATGGGAGAAAGAGCTTTTGACCTCTACTCACGGCTCCTCAGAGAAAGAATAATTTTTTTGGGGACTCCAGTAGACGATAATGTAGCTAATACCATTACTGCACAGATGTTATTCCTGGATGCTGAAGACCCAGAAAAAGATATTCAACTCTATATCAACTCCCCTGGAGGCTCTGTAACTGCTGGAATGGCTATATATGACACCATGCAGCAGGTACGGCCGGATGTTGTCACAATTTGTTACGGTTTGGCTGCAAGTATGGGAGCTTTTCTTCTTTCTGGTGGGACAAAAGGTAAAAGGATGTCCCTTCCTAGCTCTAGAATAATGATTCACCAGCCTCTAGGTGGGGCTCAAGGTCAAGCAGTAGATATTGAGATCCAAGCTAAAGAAATCTTATATCATAAACGTAAGCTGAATGAACTTTTATCAGCTCATACAGGCCAACCTCTAGAAAAAATAGAAGTTGATACAGACCGCGACTTCTTTATGTCCGCAGAAGAAGCCAAAAATTATGGCCTGGTCGATCAAGTGATTACTAAACAGAATCTTCCTGTACCAGGAGAATCTGTTCCTGCAATGTAATAAGAGGAAGTTATGTCTAAATACGACTCCCATCTAAAATGTTCATTTTGTGGCAAGTCTCAGGAACAGGTCCGCAAGTTAATAGCAGGTCCTGGAGTTTATATTTGTGATGAATGTGTAGAGTTGTGCAATGAGATTTTAGATGAGGAGCTTTTTGACTCTAACACAACAGGGCCACAGCCTCCAACGCAAAAAGCAGCAAACTCTACTCAAAAGCAAAATAGTGGTGCTAAAAGAGTGTCGGTTGCTCAACTTCCTAAACCTAGAGAAATTAAGAATTATCTAGATGCTCATGTTATTGGTCAGCAGGAAGGTAAGAAGGTGTTGTCAGTGGCAGTTTATAACCACTATAAACGTCTGACCTTTGTAGAAGCTAAAAAAAGTGGCAAGTCCTCCCCGGATGAGGTGGAATTACAAAAATCTAATATTTTATTGATTGGGCCGACTGGTTGTGGTAAGACATTGTTGGCTCAAACTTTAGCAGAATTATTGGATGTACCATTTGCTGTGGCAGATGCGACAACATTAACAGAAGCTGGATATGTTGGGGAAGATGTGGAGAATATTTTGCTGCGACTTCTGCAAGTGGCAGATTTAGAGGTAGAGGAAGCACAACGGGGTATCATATATATAGATGAGATAGATAAGATAGCTCGCAAGAGTGAGAACCCTTCCATAACAAGAGATGTGTCTGGAGAGGGTGTACAGCAGGCTTTATTAAAAATGTTAGAGGGAACAGTTGCTAATGTCCCGCCTCAAGGTGGCCGGAAACATCCCTATCAAGATTGTATTCAGATCGACACTAGCAATATTCTATTTATATGTGGTGGGGCTTTTGTTGGTTTAGATAAAATAGTAGAGCAGAGAAACGGCAAAAAGTCAATGGGCTTTGTTCAGCAAGCAGGAGAAAATCAGTCCAAGGATAAAAAAGTCATAGATTTAATGAAGCAAATGGAACCGAATGATTTGGTGAAGTTTGGTTTAATTCCAGAGTTAATTGGGCGAATACCAATGGTGGCGGTAGTTGAACCTCTGGATGAGGAGACTCTGATGGCAATTTTGACTGAGCCTCAAAATGCTCTGGTGAAGCAATATCAAAAGTTGTTGCGGATGGATAATGTACAGTTAGAGTTTGAGGAAGAGGCAATTCGAGCGATCGCGAAAGAAGCGTTTAGGAGAAAGACGGGAGCACGAGCGTTGCGGGGTATTGTGGAGGAGTTGATGTTGGATGTGATGTATGAATTACCTTCACGGAAGGATGTGACTCGGTGTACTATTACTAAGGAAATGGTAGAGAAGCGATCGACTGCAGATTTATTAGTGCATCCATCATCGTTGCCAAAACCTGAGTCTGCTTAACTAGCGAACGGCATTTTTCGTACCAAAACGCTTTTTAAAGGAAGGCAGGAGTTTACTGGTTCAGATGGGGAATTTCTGCCAGGAACTAACGAATAACTCAGACCTTCTACTTTCAAGGCGAAGACCTGTTAACACACTTGTGGTTGAATACCCTTGAAGAAGGCATTTATGCTGTTGGCGTTAGCATTATGTTTGCGTTTTATGTATGCAGCAAGATTTTTCCTTCTTCCTTCTTTCTTCTTCCTTCTGCTATAACAGTTATCAGTAGTTCTGGTTCCGAGTTACAGTTTGTGTGTGCAGCTTGCCTGAAAACAAATAATTTTCCCCAAAGTTGACTGATGAGTGTTAACTATTTTAATTTGGCGTTGGTGATTTGAGGTATGATATGATATATTGTCGTATTGTCCGGATAAGAGCGCGATATAGCGCTACGGGTAAGTTAGAAGTTAGAAGTCAAAAGTCAAAAGTAATTTCTGATGCCAGACTTGTAAATCCCGATAACTCTGAACTTTAACCACTTTGCTGACTCTTTCTCCAAAAACTTACAATCTACCATCTAAGACCTTCTTCCTAATTCAACAACCGAATTTGCGCCAAAACAAAAACAGCAGGGATTACACGGCCATAGTTTGTGGCGATCGCTCTCCAACCCAAATCGGCCAAAAACCAAGTCCAGAGAAGCGGGGCTAAGAATCCTAAAGCTGTTAATTAAACAAATATAGATATTCTCTGTTTCTTTTGCTTCTAAGTCGATCTGAAGTTCACACAAACAGGACTTACGCATGAGAAAGGCAATTTTGACGTTTTAGATTACTATCCTGACGGACTGCTTTGCTACGCACATGAAACGCAAACGCTTTCGCTGGCAATGACAGAAATATCTTATTTTGCGTAAGTCCTAAAAAATTTTAAGTAATTAAGGTACTTTGTTCAACATTTATCATCCTTGCATAGAGAATTTGCTCATTAATTTCTAGATTATTAATTAAGCTTAAGGAAGTTACAATACCATTGCCTATTAACTCTCCTTCTATCTCTCCATACTCCACCTGCAAAATAATATTATCTGCCCGTGAATCATTAGATACACTATCAGGATCTTGCCAGGTTCCCAAACCACTAATTTCTGTTGTTGCTTTCATAAAATTTAATGATTCAGATTTGAATCTGGGTACAGTTAATGTTAATAATTCCTGTTCAATTCTAGTAAATTTTACATGATTACTTTCATCTCCAAATAGTAGTGCAAAAAGCACGTCTTTAGCTAGAATAAGTAATTCATTACCCTGGTTACTCCGATATTTTTCTGTTATTAAGTCAGTTCCTTTTTCCGGAGGATTATTAATTAAATATCCAGCTTCTATTAGTTGATTGCGGTCTCTTATTTCATACTTTTTGAGGAAATTATCTAATTTTTCTCTATCTAATGCCATATCTTTCAGGCGTTCTATTCTTGAAAGCCTCTCTTGAGCTTTTTGTTCTTGAATAGCTTTAATATCTTTCTTTTTTATATATAAAGAATCTAAAGTTAAACGTATAATTTGCTCAATTAACCATTCTCGATCTTGTTGTACTAAATAACTGCGTAATTTTTCCTCAAACTGAGGAGCTAGCTCTTCTTTAACAGAACTAACTATACCTTGAATATTCAAACTCATTTCTGTTCTCCTAAACACTGGTAATTCAAACAATAGATTTGTTTGGTATTTTACTCCTTCTATAATATAGAGCCACTTTATAGATATTGATTGATAATTTTAAATTTCTTCTACTATAATTTTATTTTCTAGTTCAATTACTCTAATGGCAATTTTCTCTAATTACTAAATTGAACTGCTATTCTATTCAACTATATGTATATAGTTCTAATAATAATTAAATTGTTTTAGAGCTTTATATAACTCTAAAATAAAACATAAAGTATAACGCATCCTTCGCTCTCCAACCGAAATCGGTATTTTTGCGGAGGTTTATTATCCATCATCCGTACATCCGTGCCATAATCAGTGTCTAGCCACCCTAATTCAACAACCGAATCTGGGCCAAAACAAAAACAGCCGGAATCACACGACCATAATTTGTGGCGATCGCTCTCCAACCCAAATCGGCCAAAAACCAAGTCCAGAGCATCGGGCCTAAAAGTCCTAAAGCTGTCCGCGCTGCCCCATAACGAGCTGCACTTATGGCCATACCTCGATTAGCCATCTGCATAGTTATGTGACTTTGAAACTGAGCTGCTGCGGTTGCCCCACCCCTAACTAATGCTGCTTTTGTCACTTGATATTTAGCAAAATGAATGGCAAACTGGCGGGCAAATTCCTTGAGTAAAATGGGTTTCAAAATCGAACTCACGGCCAAAGCACTACCACCTTTCAATAGTAAACTTAATGGATTTTTTTGTATTAATATTGGTAAAGGCTGAGGCACATTAGATTCGGCAAGGGATCGACATATACTTTGGCTTAAGACCTCTTGTTCTGATTTTGGTAGGCGCTTCCATGCCTGACCTAAAACATGGAGAAATACCTCTGCTTCTAAATCTATAGTTGAAAGCTTTTGAGAGTAGGAGATTTTCAGATACCGACAAATTTTGATTAAAGCTTGCCGATAGGTTATTTGTTGAGTGCGCCCTCGCAATACTGTCATGCCATCTGCCACCAAATAACAAAATCTTTGCTCTAGGGCGTCTAACCAGGCATCGCGATCGCGACTTTGTACATCTATGGGTAGAGGAGTCTGGAAATAATCCAAAGGATTAATCCCGCGCCCAAACAAAAGTTCTGTTAACTGTTGTAACTCCTCTTCTGTTGCTAATTCCAGTGCTGCTCTTAGTTCATTCAACTTAGGTTTCCTCCACACCCACTAAGCATGAGTTAGTTATTTTATCAGGACTTACACAAATTGACTTTTAAACCACCATCTGTAGGGGCGAATGGTATTCACCCTCTCTTTATGTAGAGTCTCTGCGTAAGTCCTGAAGCAAATTACCAAATTAAGGTTGAGTGCCAGATTATTATAACATAACTATTTATTGTCGCCAGGAAAATGATCATGGGATCGCAACAATTTGATGTTACAGTAATTGGTGCTGGTATGGCTGGTTTAGTCTGCGCTCAACAACTCCAGCAGGCTGGTTATTCGGTGGTGGTACTGGAAAAGTCTCGGGGATCGGGGGGACGGATGGCAACTCGCCGAGTATCAGGAACTCGTGTAGATCATGGGCTACGTTACCTCGAACCCACAGGTAAATTTTTGCAACAATTAATTAATTATCTGGAAAGAGAAAAAAATGGCCTTTCTTCTCAGCACATTCTCCAACTTTGGACTGATAAAATTTATGAACTAACTCAACCCCAGGGGCTAATACTTCCTCTTACCAAACATTGTTATATTGCGCCCCAGGGAATGAACTCTGTGGGTAAATTTCTTGCCCAAAATTTAGAGGTTTGGTTTAGTAGGCGAGTGGAAACTATGCACCCAACAGTAGAGAAAAATTGGCATCTGACTTTGGAAGTTATGAATGATGCTGCAACTGAAAAACCGACAGAAGTAATATCGAAAGCAGTTGTTGTAGCTATTCCTGCACCTCAAGCATTAATGATTTTAGAAAAACCTGTTGCGGAAACGCCACCGGAATTTCTCAATAATTTGCGTTTTGTGGAATATGACCCCTGTATTACTGTGATGGCGGGATATTCTCCAGCTCTACAGGAAAATTTACCGGAGTGGCGATCGCTTGCTTTTCCTAATGATGACTATCTTGCCTGGGTAGGTGTTGATAGCAGTAAACGTCCCCATTCTACTCAACCTGTGTTTGTCATTCAAAGCAACGCCAAATTTGCCACTACCCACCTCGACACGACAGACTTACAACCAGTAGGACAAGAATTACTAGAGTATACAGCGCAACAGTTAATACCATGGTTAAAATCTCCAGAATGGTTGCAAGTACATCGGTGGCGTTATGCTTTTTGTCGTCAACCTTTGGCTATTTCTTGTCTGACTACAGAATTGCCGTTGCCATTAGTAGGTGCAGGTGACTGGTGTAGTGGAGATAATATTGAGGGTGCTTTCGCTTCTGGGTTAGCAGCAGCAAGTTGGGTAAATAGTAAACTACAAAATTTGTTGTTATCAGGAGAGAGTTTTTTGAGGGGAATTTAATTCTGTGTTTTGAATAAATAGGTGTATTTTTCATGGGAAACCCACCTATTTATTACTTACGAAGTTATTTTTATGCTCTAATTATAAAATCATCTACTGTCAAAGAAGCATCATTAGAAAAGATTGCAAAGCGATCGCCATTTCCTAAACCATCTTCACTACCATTAGGATTATAATATAACGTACTATTGGCAGAGTCATAAACAATTATTGCTTCACTACCAAAGACAAGACCCTCACCCTCAACTACAGCAAATTCATCACCAAGACTAAAACCTGCCTCAGTTGTAATGGCAGCAAATGTTGTTAAGTCTAGTAGAATCATATCCTGACCGGAGACAAAATCAGTAATTTCATCCACACCTAACTCCACTTCAGAGAATGCTTGGTTAGCAGCAAAGATAAACTTATCCTTACTAGCGCCACCAGTGAGAGTATCATCACCTTCACCACCATTGAGGCGATCGCGACCTTGACCACCACTGAGAGTATCTTCTCCGTCACCACCTAATAGAGCATCATTACCTATCCAACCAATGAGATTATCATCACCACTACCACCCTTGAGAGTGTCGTTTTCATAACCACCTTTAAGGGTATCATTACCAGCACCGCCATTAATACTATCGTTACCACGGTTGCCCAAGAGTTCATCATCGCCAGCAAAACCAAGAACAGTATCACTGCCACCGAGACCTTGGAGAAGATCGTCCTCTTCGCCACCTGGAATTAAATCATCACCAGAAGTAGCTTTTGGCGCTAAAGCAGAGAAAACTTCGCTAGCATCAAATGAAAGATTATCAAAACTAGGGTTTAGGGAAACATTAACATTTGGAGTTCCATCAGCAACGACAATCATATCCCCTTGAGTGTCACCTGGGTCTGAATCTGTATCTATCTCAATGCGCAGGGGAGTTTCTTCGGAAAATTCTGGTTCGGCGAGATTAATAGCTGCTACTAAATCCCACACTGGATTAGGATCGTTGTCACTTTGAATAACTTCCAAAGCAAAATCTAAAAATTCTGCAGCAATTAAACTTTCTGGAGTATCTGTATCTAACCAAGCTTGATAATCATCAGCATCGAACTCTATTTGATTAGTAGCATCTAGTGGGGTAAGTAGAATATTTAACCCATCATCCCCAAATTCAAATACTTCCTGAGCAGCTACAGGATCAATCCAAATATTAAATTCTGCCTCTAAGTTGGTAGAAAAAGGAGGATCGGGCAGCACGGGTAGATTTCCTTCTACGAAAACTGCACCACCCATGATTTGCAGAACCGAAATATTATCAACGATAGTGGGGTCTATTCGGAGAGCTTCCGCAATGTTAGTCATTGGACCAGTTGCTAAAATAGCTACCGGTTCGGGAGAATTATTAATAGTTTCGACGATTAGTTCTGCTGCAGAGCTAGTTTCAATAGGTGGAGCTTCATCAGGCAATGTGACAAAAGGTGCCCAAAAAGTATCTGATCCATCTCGGATAAAATCAGGAAAAACATTATCACCCTCTAATGGATCGGAACGACCAACACCTACAGGAATACCTGTTACACCAAGTCTTCCCAGCATTAGCTCTACATTATCAACGAAGATTTCCGGGCGAGCAATACCTTGGGCAATAGTAATAGCTTGAACATCATATTGAGGGTTGCCCAGCACATAAGCTAATGCGGTCATTCCATCTTGACTACCGTCATCATCAAAAATTAATGGGGTTGAGCTAACGTTGTCTATCATAGAGATGCAAAAATTAATAAATTAACTGGGGAATATTACAACTATATTGGTTTTGTAGGGTATTTCTTAAATAAAAATTAATAACTTTCAAGTTAGAGCTATGATTTTCACTTTCTGAAAATTGCTACAATGAAAAAAATTAGGAGAAATATGATGAATTTTAATTTGACTAACGAAGCAGAAAATTCCATGAAATTAAATTATCCAGTTTTGATTGAAGCTATAGAAACTGGTGAATATCGAGCCACAATATTAGGATGGCCGGAATGTCAAGCGATAGGAAAAAACCGCGATCAAGCACTTATCCAGTTGCGTCAGATAGTGACAGCACGTTTAGAAAAAGCAGAAATTGTTTCTCTGGAAATTGAACGCCCGAAACCAGAGCATCCTTGGATGAAATTTGCAGGAATGTTTAAAGACGATCCAGATTTTGATGAAGTACAAGCTTTTATTGAAGAAGACCGTCGCCAACTTGATGCAGAGATGGAAGTTTATTATCGTCAACTTGATGCAGAGGAAAAAATAAAATGAGTTTGTGGGTACTTGATACCGATCATGTCTCTCTATTTCAAAGGGGTCATCCAATTTTCACAAGGCTTATCAATAGAGCTAAGGCTGAAGAAGTTGCAGTCACAGTGGTTACAGCAGAAGAACAATTGCGAGGACAACTTCATATTGTTAGAAGGGCAAATTCCGCAGATGCGCTGGTATCTGCTTATGCAAAATTAAGAGCTACATTAGATTATTTTAGAACAGCTAATTTGCTTAATTTTGATGAAAATGCTTACTATTGTTATGAAAGTTTAGTAACTCAAAAAATCCGCATTGGTACACGAGACTTGCGAATTGCTGCTATTGTAATTTCTCAGAATGGGATTCTACTAACTCGCAATAGAAGAGATTTTGAAAGAGTTCCTGGTTTACAATTTGAAGATTGGACAATTGAATAGTTTTGTGGAACAAGAGTGGCGATATTGTTTTCTAAATAGGACGATCGCTCTTTCTTCAAGGAGGGCGATCGCCTTTTTTAATGCTCCCTACAAATTTTGCTGTTTGTTGGGCAAATTACTGTTAATTCCCTGGGATAAAATCCCCAATATTTTTTCTAAGTTATTAATAAAGTATTCAGTTAGATCGATGTGAACTTCTGTATTTTCTAATTGTAAGAATTTCCAAATATTTCCAGTGGTGACGACACCGTAAATGGTGGAAATTTGATTGCCTTGTTGTTGATTAAATATTTGTGCTGCTATCATTTCTGCCAGACATTGCCCTAATCCGGCGTTTAAGTTTTCTTTTTTAGCTTCTACAATGGCAAAAACTGGAGATTTGATAAATAGTTGTTCTGGGTCTAGACTAATGAGAAAGTCACAAGTACCGTTTAATCTTCTGGTGGTATCGACATTAAATTCTGTTCCGGAAAACAGGCTAATTTGATTATTCAGGATTTTTCTGAATTCTATTAAAATTGGGGCAATAATCATTTCGGAACGGGCTTTTTCTGTATTAATTGCTAAGGCTAATGGTAAGTTGTTTTGTAATGTTTGTTTTAAAAATTCGCTTGGTGTAACTTCTGAAATGTTGGCAAAAAAATCGACTTGTTCATTGATTTTTAAGGAAAATTCTTGTTGGATTTTGGGTAATGTTAAATCGCTGTAAGGCATTTGATTTTTGCTCCTTGAATGTGTGGTGTTTTGTTGTATGATAAACTCTTCAAATTCCTCTAATGTAGGTTCCTCTAATTGATATTTTTCCTTGGTATAGTCTCCAGAACCTGCATCAAGTTCTTGGAGAAAACGTAACATTCCTACAACACCTAATGAATCTATTAGTGCTTCGTATCCTTGTTGTCTAATTTCTGTTAATTTCATCATTTTCCTCCTGAAAATATTCACTAAGCAAAATAGAAAGTTTAGATCCTGCATCTATAGCATTACGCAAATTTATTAACGCTTCTTTCGCAAACAAACATACTTGTGAATCACGATCTTGAAGAAGATCTAAAATGGCTTGCACTACTGCATCAGAAGCATTACCTAATTTGCCTAGCGCCTCCACGGCAGAAGAACGCAAGCTTGAATATTCATCTTGAAGTTGGATTAATAGAGGTTGCACCACTGGTTCAGAAGCATTGCCTAAGTTGCCCAACGCCTGTGCAGCAGAACGACGCACCTCCTTATCATCATCTTTTAGACATTTAACAATATCAAGAGCAACAAATTTAGCAACCGAACCACTATCTCCTATTTTTTGAAGATCGTCTAGCCGATCGCTTACCGTTGCACCTGGAGCAAACAAGTTGCGGACAAGCCTTTTAATTCTTTGCCTCTCTAGCTCTTTTTCTAAAGCCTCCAAATCCAATCCTGCAAGTTTCCCAATTTCATCTGCTACAAAATTCGGTACTCTAACCTCTGAACCTTTTGCTAAACAACAATCTCTCACTGCCAGCAAAAAGCCTTTAATTTCTTTCTTACTCGACTTTTCCTGTGCTTTTACCAGGAACTCCCGCCACTTTTCCTCATCATCTTTATTCTCCTGTACCAAATATAGTGCAGCCAAATATTCCGCCAACGGATCGAGAGCAAAGCGGATTTTATTTCTGTCTTTTCTTTCACCATATCCAATAAACTTAAGCAGTCGCAGGTGTTTCTCAAAATACTCAAGACATGATATTGCATCATCTCTCCCCAAACTGGAAAAAGCCTCAACTACTTCTTTGCGCTCTGCATAGAATGGTTTATAATTTTGCTCCAAACACTTCCAAGCAATTAGTTGAGCATCCTCTTTAATAGTAGGATATTCACTTTTAGTCTCTCTTTCACCTTGACGGTTCAACTTTTCTAAGTGGTTAAGTATCAGATCGGGAATATTGTCAAGAGAACGCTCGGAGGTAAAATTATTCTCCTTACTATTAATCATCTTCTCAGCATAAAGCTTTGCTAGCAAAACAGTAATAGTCTTCTGTTCCCCAACAATGCGTGCAAGTTGAGCGCATTCCTGTAAAAATTCTTCTTGATCTGCTTCAAACAAATGCCACTTACCGCACTCCTTCAAATATTGCTCAATAAAGTAAGCTAACTTTCCTCCATCAAACCGGAGAGTTTTAATTTTGATATCAATACCCCGGAAATTTTCCTCTATTCTAGAAGTGACAATTAAAGCATTTGCCGGAAACTCCTTCGGGTCAGGATTAATTTTCTTTTGAGTTTCTTGACTCAGTTCCGAGTAACCATCTACTATCAATAAAATTCGGCGCTGTCGCAGGAGTTGTTTAACCAATAACTCATCAACTATCATTTGTTCCTTGTCAATCAATTCCTGAATTTCTGCCATTATTGCTTCCATTATCGGTTTGATGCCATCTCCAGTATTATCAATTTCCTTCTCAATTAAAACTGGTAACATCAAATGTTTGGCTAAAGCTTTAGACTGATGCTGTTTTGTCATTGCCCATTTAGCAATTTGACAAGCAATAGTTGTTTTTCCTGAGCCTCCTTCACCCCTAATTAACAGTCGCACTCGCTTGTCTGTTTTAAAAGGTTCGCTCAAAGTTTCCGCTGTCAGTTCATCAATTTCCTGACTGTTTAATTCAACCGGAAGCGAAACATAATCTTTTCGTTCCTCAACAGTTTCATTCTCCAGAAACTTCTGTTGAAAAGTCTCCAGATGTTTTTCAACCCAAGCATCTAATACCCTGGGGCGATACTTGAGAAAACGTAGGATACCAACAGGTAGTTTAACTTCTGGAGTTATTGGTGTTTTCGGTATCTTTAATTCCGCAGGTAGCAGCAACAACCATAGGGGACGAAACCAGAGAATTCCCAAATACAAACCCATCAGCCCAGAGATTAAAATTAACCACCCTTTCCACCCTTTCTCATCATCAGAATTTTCCGATTTTTCCTGTGTTTTTTGTTCGGTGGGTTGACTTGTCTTTTTTGGTTCAAGACTAGCAGTAGGTTGAGGGCTAGGTTCAACATTTTCTTGGGCAAAGACTAGACTATTAATTTGTTTAGTGCCTGGATGTAATGGAGAAAAAATTGTTACTATTAAAGGCAAAGAAGTAGACACCAGAGCTATTTTCAGCACAGCTAATAAGGTCTGTTTAGGTAGTTTTACCATAAATTAGAATACCCAAAAAGAGAATTTTTGAGCGTATATTATAGCAATTATTCATTGTAAATAAATCGGTTATTATACGGGACTTAAGCACCTCAGCGATCGCCCCTCAGAGGTGGTTGGTTTTGGAGAAGCGATATTGCATCCCCAACCCTCCGGGAACGCTTTGAGGTAACTATAGAGTCACCCACTCATCAAGGGAAATAGAAGGAGAGGTAATTATTAATTATTAATTATTAATTATTAATTTTTGAAAGGGTGTCCACCGGCTCACGGGTTGGCTCCTCGTTCAAATTGATGTTGTTAATAACTGGCAGAGTATGACGGAGTTTCAACCCTATTAGAATCCAATCTTCTAAGGTCGAGCGTAACTCATTCTCGCACTGGCGCAGTGTGGGTGCAAATGCGATAACGCCTTTGCAGGATGGAATTCTACCGACGAAAGCGCCATCTTCGAGTTTATCGTAAACTGCTTCGGACATTGCTTCGTCATATTGGCTTAAAATGTAATTTACGCTCATTACCGAACCTCTTTTAGTTTCCTGCTAAGTTTGGGAATATCCATCGGTTGTCTTAGAGAGATTACTACAATATTAGTTCTAGCATGGGGGAGAAGATTTGGGAACGGGAGATTTTTGGCGTTGCATAGTAGGAATTTTTCAATAGACCTCTCCATAATGATAACTGCAAAGTGGTATCCTAGATAAAAGTCACTAACTTTAACAAATCAATTTTCCATGACTATCTCAACTCCAAACACCCCTAAACACAAGAAAGCTAAAGCTCTCAGACCAGGTGCGCGTCGCCCCGCTAAAGAACTCTGTAGCGAATGTGGTTTGTGCGACACATATTATATCCATTATGTCAAGGATGCTTGTGCATTTCTTAACCAACAATTTGACAACCTCGAACAAGAAACTCACGGACGCACCCGCAACCTAGATAATGAAAATGAGACTTATTTCGGCGTTCATCAAGATATGATGGCAGCTCGGAAAAAACAACCTATTGAGGGCGCACAATGGACTGGTATTGTGAGTACGATCGCCTGTGAAATGTTGAATCAAGGTATTGTGGAAGGTGTTGTCTGCGTGCAAAATACTAAGGAAGACCGCTTTCAACCGATGCCAGTTATTGCCCGGACTCCAGAGGAAGTATTGGCAGCAAAAGTGAATAAACCGACTCTTTCTCCTAATCTTTCGGTATTAGAAGAAATTGAAAATTCTGGGATGAAAAAACTGTTAGTAATTGGGGTTGGTTGTCAGATTCAAGCATTACGAGCGGTGGAAAAACAATTAGGTTTAGAAAAGCTCTATGTTTTGGGAACTCCTTGTGTGGATAATGTGACAAGAGAGGGTTTGCAAAAGTTCTTAGATACTACGAGTAAGTCACCAGAAACTGTTGTGCATTATGAATTTATGCAAGATTTTCGAGTACATTTTAAACATGAAGATGGGTCGATAGAAAAAGTGCCATTTTTTGGGTTAAATACTAAAAAGTTGAAAGATGTTTTTGCTCCTTCTTGTATGAGTTGTTTTGACTATGTAAATGGTTTGGCAGATTTGGTGGTTGGATATATGGGAGCGCCTTTTGGTTGGCAGTGGATTACTGTTAGGAATGAGACGGGAAAACAAATGTTAGATTTGGTGATGAATCAGTTAGATACTCAACCTGTAATGTCTCAGGGTGATAGAAAAAATGCTGTTCAACAAAGTATTCCTGCTTATGACCAAGCTGTTACTTTGCCGATGTGGGCTGCACAATTAATGGGAGTTGTAATTGAAAAAATTGGTCCTAAAGGTTTGGAATATGGGCGGTTTTCTATTGATTCTCATTTCACTCGCAATTATCTTTATGTGAAGCGGAATTATCCAGAAAAATTAGAAGCTCATGTGCCGGAATTTGCCAAGAGAATTGTAGGGCAATATAAGTTGCCGAAATAATTTTTTGTTTGTAGTTTTGCTCTAGCCCTTTATACCAATTTGATAAATTTTTGCTACATTTTCTTGAGCGGGGGAGTGAGGGAGTGGGTAGGGAAGTTGCATGCAACGTCCCTACAGAGAAGTAAAAATAAGAATAATTAGGGTTTGCTGAAAAAGTCTTTTTTCTGGGGTAGGAGACAGGAGACAGGAGACAGGAGACAACCCACCCCCCGACCGTGGAGGGGAAGACAGGAGAAATGGGAATGAGCGAGGAAGCAGGATTCATTAATTGATAATTGATAATGGATAATTGATAATTACCTCTGGTTAAAACCGTCCTTGATTGAATATCAGGAAATATTATTTCTTCTCTTGGTCGATTGGATATGGCGAGGAGACCCGCTCTTATCAGAGCCGCTCCGCTAACGCCATCTCTCGACCGCTTTTTTCCCCGATCAAGGGGAGGCTTCAAGGCGCGAATTATTTAATTATTAATTATTAATAATTAATAATTCGGTAAGAATTGTAAGAATGATTTTTCTGCCCAACTATGCGCCTAAAATACGCTCCTTTTTGAGCGTTTTAGACGTGATACCAGGTACTTTTTAAAGACCCCAAAAAGGCACTTTTATTTATATGTCAATGCTTTTAGATTTAATCAGCAAGCCCTAATTAATAATAACTAGCTAATAATTATCAAAAAAAGTTATTCAGTCTGTGTTAATTACTTAAGAATTGAAGTACCACTTAAGTATAGTATTCTTTTTTCAAATTGGTATTAAATACCAATACAGTTCAGTTAAGGATTTTTTTGGGCAGTTCTGTAATACCAATTTTATAAATCTTTGCTACAAATAGCTAGTGCAGGATGGCGGAAATAACTAACCAGTTAAAAAAGGTTCAAAAGCTTGTATAATAACCTTTATTCCCGTAAGCATTCAGCTAGCTTGCTGTCAGCTATCAGCAACAATACTCTGTCATATAGGACAGTGTTGAAATTAAAATAGACTTTAAGAAGAACAAGAGAAGCAACTTTTGTAGTAAGACAATTAATAAAGCTTTTATCCTAAACTAAAAGCAATAGCTGATAGCTGATAGCTGATGGCTGATAGCTTACTTCTTCCCTCCTGCCTTCTGCCTTTTTGCACTAGGTTATTTCTTAGGAGTCAGTGGTAGGGACAAATGGCCGTTTGCCCCTACAGGAGTCAGAATCAATTAAAACATATTTATTATGGCTAATTAATGGGACTTGATATTAGGGCTAAATATTAGGGCTAAAGCAAAACTACGAGCCTAATAATAACTGTTTTACCAGACATTATATAAAACTGAAAAATCAAGAAAATATGATGAACAATTATTTTGAATTTGAGCAAGACTTTGTAGAATCTCTACGGTGTATTCCCATGATAGTCCGTTATAAATTAGATACCTGTGGAGTTAAATTAAAATTATCTCATTGGCATCAATTTAATCATTTAATTCGTCAAGAGCTAGTAGATAAATCTTGCAGTACACCAGAGGAAATTAAAAATTATCGACAGTGGTTGTATGAGTTAGTAATTCAACATACAGATACCCCTGCTAAAGAATTATCTATAGAACTAAATCCAGCTTGGATGGATGACACAAAAATTCCGGATATAGTTCAAAGTAAAGCTCAAGAAACAGGTTTTGAAATTAAATTAGAACAATGGAAAAATCTAACTCCACTACAAAGATTTGTTTTGATTAAACTGAGTCGTCCAAGCCATGAAAATAGAAACTTTTTACCTGCTATTAAAGAATTTCAACTGATGTAATTTTTTAGGGAGCATCTCATATTTGCAAAAATACTTTTTTCCTATATATTCCCTGTTGCCTGTTGCCTGTTGCCTGTTGCCTCTCTTGGTGCACGTTCCCTCTCTTGGTCGGCGTTCCCTTGCGCCTGTCGGCGGCGCGGGGTCGCACCGCTGTTGCCTAAAAGCGATAATTTTTTGGCTTTATTCAAAATTGAGATGCACCCATTTTTTATAAGTCAATTAACCCTAATGGGGGAACAATTTCAATGATACCTTTTTCAAAATCAACTACAGGAACAATTTCTTTCACAAAAGGAATTAATAGATTTTGAGGAGGGGAAGATTTAGGCTTTTTCTGATGTTTTTTACCCCTACTTATCCCACTTTCTTGTGGTGGTTTATCTTGAGTAATAGCTTCAGCAATAATAGGAGTATCTGTAGATATTTTTTCTACCTCTAATAAATCGTTTCCTGCTGAAATCATACTCACAACTTTACCAACCATTTCACCATTTAATTGATTAATAACTGTCAAACCAATTAAGTCTGGTAGATAAAATTCATCCTCTGCTAGTTGGGGGCGATCGCCTCGTTGGATGAACAAATGACTATTCCGTAATGCTTCAGCTTGTTCGCGATTTTCAATCCCTGCCAACTGTATCACATATAAATCTTTACCAGGAAGATAACGACCACCCAGTAACTCAATATCTTGGGGGTCTACCTGACCTGGTTGTAATAACCATCTTTTTCCTGGTTCTAAGAATCTTTCTGGAAAGTCAGAGTTAGGGTATACTCGCAACTCTCCTCTCAAACCTTGAGGAGCAACTATTCTACCAATTTCAATCCATTCAGACATTATTAAGTCAAAAGTCAACACTAAAAAGTCAAAAGTTAAATAAGCGGTCAGCACTCAGCACTCAACAATCAGTATAATCATTGCCAGAAGAGGATTTTAAGCCCTCCTCAACCATCCAGTGCTTGAGATTGCTGAGGATTTTAACCCAGAGCTATAAAAGCTGAAGTCCGCAGTTCCGAAGTTCCGATCTAGGAGACTAGCTGTTTGCGGAGCATTCCGTCAAGAAATGCTAAAAGCTGATAGCTAGTTAAAAGTTTACTATTTCTATCATGCTATAGGTAGAAATATTATCAGTTTATCTGTATTTTTAGAAGCTATGAGAATTATCAACATGGTAGAGTTTTGCCACAAGCAAATGTTAAAAAAACTAAGCAAAGGCTTACCAAAGTCGATTTCTATTTTGATTATAGTCCTAATATTGTCTATTAGTGGAAATTCTGCATATAGTCAAGGGACAAAGGATAAATTTAACGATAATTATCAACAAGAAAATGATTTAAAGTTATTATCTGCATTCCCAAAAAATCCAAATTTAGCAACTCATCCAATTGATAGTTTACTAGCTCAAAATCAGGAACAAGTAGCAGATTTTAAATTGAAAGAAGAAATTAGTATTCGCGTGCGAGAAGAAGTAGATTATACATTTCGTCATGCCACTTCATTACTCAGTATCTTTTTGATTTTGTTAACTTTATTTCCTGCTTCTGCAGCAATTTGGATTTGGTTTCTTCAGACAAAGTTATCTAACAAAATTTTTCTTACAGAGCAAGAAATTGAAAGTTTTAAATATGACACAATATCTCAGTTAAAAGAAATCGTCAATGAAGCTCAAATAATATTAGATGAACTGCAACAACAAAGTAAACAAGCTGATGAAAAAATAGAACAACTGCAAAAGGATACGTTGATTCAATATTCTGATGCTAAAACTGATAATTCTGAGCCGTTAATGATGGCAAATGATTATGCTAAACAAGCAGATAAATTTTTCTTTGCAGGTAGACTCAAAGAAGCTGTTTCTGCTTACAATCAAGCCTTAAAAATTCATCCGGAAATGGCAGATACTTGGAATAACCGAGGGGTGGTATTGACAAGATTGAAAATGTATGATGAGGCCATAGTTTCTTATGATAGAGCGTTACAAATTCGCGCTGATTATGCTGATGCGTGGAATAATCGTGGTGTTTCTTTAATAGAATTGCAGCATTATCAAGAGGCAATTAATTCTTTTGAACAAGCTATTAAAGTCAAAGCTGATTATGCTGATGCGTGGAATAATCGTGGTGTTTGTTTAGCAAAAATTCAAAAATATCAAGAAGCAGTTAAGTCTTATAATCAGGCAATTGCTATTAAAAATAATTATAGTGATGCGTGGAATAATCGAGGGGTTGCTTTGATGAAGTTAGGTATTTATGGAGAGGCGATCGCTTGTTATGATAATGCAGCAAAAATTAAACCTGACTTTTTTAGTGCTTGGTATAATAAGGCTCGTTGTTGTGTTCTGAAAGGTGAAGTTGAAGCCGGTTTAAAAAGCTTGAAAAAAGCAATTAATCTCAATCCTAGTAGATGCAAGGAAATGGCAAAAAATGAACCTGACTTTGATGATCTTAGAAATAACGAACTGTTTAATAAATTGATTGATTAATAAGTAGTATATTTGAGGCTTTCAATCAATCATAATTTTACCAGCGGAACGAATTAAAAAACTCACACTCTATTAGTATATTGTTCATTAATTGATAATTGATAATGGATAATTACCTCTGGTTAAAACCGTTACGGAATTGAATATAAGGAAATATTATACCAATTCCTATGCATTATTGCTATACTTGGGCAATACTTCAGTTGTCAACTGATAGGTACAAGCAAAATCACTTTGCATACTAATTTCAGCTTGCGTTAATGTTAATTATTCTGATGTTTGCTTCCCCTCCACGGTCGCAGGGCTAATTCATTACCTGGGGAGAATATTTACAACTCCAGGAATTACGCATTTTCATGGGTTTAAACACTATATAGCAATGTGCGTTGGCATATTTACAAATTACAAAAACTGTCCAATAGCTAAAAATCTTAATATTATCGGTTTTTTATTCCTCCTGTTGCCTGGGCACAGCGCTATATATACCATAGTGCTATAGTTTTTATCTACTATATGTAGTGTCTTTGCGTAAGTCCTGAACTCTATATTTTTGGTTAACTAATCCTAGCAAGATGTACGAAATTTCAAAGGATACAACTTTTCGCTCGCGTGACAATAAATTGACCCTACTCCCCCGCTCCCCTACTCCCCTACTCCCCTACTCCACCACTCCCTTTTTCTCTGGTGACAATAAATAGACCCTGGGGGTTAGGGGTGGGTCCCCTGGTCAACAAAGTGTAGAAAAGTTTTTGAGAAATGGTATTATTTCTTCTCTTGGTCGATGGTCGGCCAGCGAGGAGACCCGCTCTGATCAGAGCCGCTCCGCTAACGCCATCCTTCGACCGCTTTTTTTTCCCTTAAAAGGGGAGGCTTTAAACCAGAATTATTTAATTATTAATTATTCGGTAAAATTATTTAATCATGTTTGCTATAAGAGCAACTCCCATACTTTAATGCTTAACTTAGGTAACACTTCAGTTATTAAGTAATTAAAAAGAACCGAAGATTTTTTTTGCTAATTTGAGCAAAGTTAATGTTAATTATTCTTATGTTTATTTCCCCTCCTGGGAGAGGTTAGGGGTAGACCCCCTGCAATGCGAAAATGTAGAAAAATTTTTGAGAAATGGTATTACTTTTTTTGGAGGAGATGTCTATTTATTGATAAGGTAAGCATTTCCTGCGGAATGCTCCGCAAACAGCTATTAGCATTTCCTATGGAATGCTCCGCAAACAGCATTTCCTGCGTAATGCTCCGCAAACATATGTATGAATGTAATAACTTACTAAGATTAGCTGATGACTTTTTTCTTAATAATTTTTAATTCTCCTTGAAGACTAATTCTTCCTTCCAAAATAATGAGTGAATAGCTGATAGCTGATAGCTGACTGCTGAATGCTTACTTTATAAGTATTCAACCGAAGATAATCTTAACAAATAGTTAAGTACCCGTGTTGATTTTTTTTAACATACATACATTCATTCATTGTATAATCATCAATGATAAATAAATTTCTGTTTATCCATATTCAACCACAGGCAAAATAGTTATATTAATTTGAAGAAAAAATCTATGTCTGCTCAAAGTAAATTTTCCTGGCAAGAACGCTTTCAATATAAATTTGACAACTTTATGTCAAGAGGTGGATTTTCTGTATTTCTAGCATTGGTCTCTGCTTTTTTTGGGGCCTTTTTATTAATGACTGTTCTACGTTATATTTCTGAGTGGCTATTCCCAAATACAGATTTAGAAAGCGATTTACTTTGGGATGTATTTGTTCAACTCATAGGTCTCAGAGATACCGGAGACGAAGCAAATTTCTCCACTAAAACTGTAGGAGTATTAACTATTTTTGTAGGTTTAGTACTCTTTTCTAGCTTAGTAGCTTTTATTACTCAAGAATTTGAATCACGACTGACTTTACTGAAAAAAGGTAAAAGCTTGGTAGTAGAAAAAAACCATACTTTAATCTTAGGCTTTAATGACAGAATTGTAGATATTATTAGTGAGTTAGTAATAGCAAATGAATCAGAATCTGATGCAGTAGTTGTGATTTTATCAGCACAAGATAAAGAAAAAATGGATGATTTTCTCCGCGATAAATTAGGAGATTTAAAAACTACTAGAGTAGTTACTCGTAGTGGAACAGTAACAAATATAAACAATCTGAACAAAGTAGGAATCAAAGTTGCTAAATCGGTAGTTATTTTAAATGATGCTAAAGGAGCAGACCCACAAGAGTTGAAAAAATTATCTGATGCCAGAGTTGTCAAAACAATTTTAGCCACTGTAGCAGCTAATGAGGATCAGAAATCATCTTTACCACCAATAGTAGCTGAAATTCACTCAGAACAATATCGCATTTTAGCTCAAAGCATTGCTCCTGAAGCTGTAACAACTTTAAATGAAGCTGATATTTTAGGTAGAATTTTAGTCCAAACTTCACGATCTGTAGGGCTAGCAACAGTATACTTAAATGTAGTAGGTTTTACTGGAAATGAAATTTATTTTTATCGCCCTGAAAGTGATTGGCAAAACCTCCGCTTTAGTGAATTACAATTTCACTTTTATCAAAGTATTCCTTTAGGTGTACAAGATAAAAATGGCAATGTAATTATCAAACCAGATAATAATTACAACTTAATAGATGCTGAATCAATAATTGTTTTGGCTGAAGATGACTCCCAAATTAAATTTTATCGAGAACCTTTCGTTAAACCTCAAGTTTTAGGTTATGTTGACTCCCGAAAAACTCTTGCTAGAGAAACAGAAAAACATTTAATTATTGGTTGGAACTCAAAAACTAAAATCTGTCTCCAAGAATATGCTAAATATGTACTTGAAGGCTCAGAAATAAATCTAGTTACTCACAAGTTAACACAAGAAATTGAAGATCAGTTTGATGAAATTCGCGACGCTTATCCTGAAGTTTTAATGCAAATTTGGCAAATAGATGTAGATGTTGTTGAGGAACTTCAAACACTCCTACCATATCAATATAACAGCATCTCAATTTTAGCCAGTAAAGGTAAAAACTCTGAAGAAATAGATGCTAAAACTCTGACAATATTATTAGAAATTAGGCAAATATTTTTGCAATATACAGAGCAAACTGGAAACCTAGTTACAACTGAATTAGTAGTAGAGCTGGCTGACTCTGAAGAAACCGATCTGGTAATTAAAGCTGGAGTTCAAGACTTCCTACTGTCTAATCAATTTGTGTCGAAAATTTTAGCCCAGGTATCTCAAGAACCAGGGGTAATGTCAGTCTATCGTTATTTATTTTCGGCAGAAGGTAGCGAAATGTATATTAAACCTATAGAGCTTTTCTTCCCTCCTGAAAAACTTGGTAAATTATCTTTTGCTGACTGTGTATTTGCTGCTCAATCTCGTAATGAAATTTGTATTGGAGTGAAAATAACTTCTCAATCTCAAGATAAACAAAAGAATTTTGGTATCTATATAGCACCAAGTTTGGAGACTCAATTTGACTTAACTATTGAAGATGAACTAATTACGATTGCTGAAGATGAAATTTGAAGATAGGAATAGGGATTTTGCATTAGGGAGTGATATCATGTCCGGTAGCATCGGTATTGTAAAAGGGTAAGAATTCAGAATTTAGAATGCGCGAATTTAGAATTCATAAATTTGGGATGAAAGCTTTAGTATTCTTGGAATTAAGGGTATTAATCCCGAAACAACTTAAATTTCCTGTAGATATTCACCCTTTGGTTTACACAAACGATACCAGCGGACATGATATGATACAGCAGATTCCATCAGGCGTGAGATACTAGCGGGCAAGATGCACACACTGTAGACATTCCCTTCTTCGCCGACGCGGGGTCGCACCGCTATTACCTATGGATATAAATTGATTGGACTTATGTGCAATTAAACGGATTTTACATAACTTCTATCCACTAAAAATATTGGTACTCCTGCATAGTAATGGTATACAACACAAAAGAGGAATATTTGACACAGGAGCAAGATGCTCCCACTGTTCTCGTAACAAACATTGCCGGACAATGTACGACCATTACAATACGCCACCACCAAAATATTGATAATAAACAGTAAAATATGTCAACTTATAACTGGAGTTTAATCAAATATTAAAAGTTGATAATTAATCAAAAATATCGGGAAGAGGAGAGACAATTTCAAAGGTTATTTTTAGTTGAAAAACTGCAAATTGTTTATTATATCAAATCAGTTTAATTCGGCACTTCAATAATGAATAATTAATAATTAATAATTAATAATTACCTCTCCTTGAAAAGAAGAGGATTGACTAATCATGAAAATTTTTATTTATTATCCCCTTAAAAGGGGAGGCACATACCCACAATTTTTCGGTAAAAAATGTTCCATCTTCAACCATTACCAAATATTTCCCCTACTCCCCTATCTCCCTAACTCCCCTATCTCCCTAACTCCCCTACTCCCCTACTAAACATCTAATTACACCGATGCTACCGGATTTGATATTACTTCTTCCTTCTTCCTTCTTCCCTCTTCCTGGTTAACTATAATAACAAATGTAAAGTTTTACAAATAAAGGCCAAATATGCAAAATATGAGTTTAGAGCAAATATCTGTCCAACTAGATAGTGAAAATTCTCGCGATCGCCTCCTTGCCCTGGCCCATCTAAGAGAAGTATCTGCTACTAAGGCAGTACCTTTGATAAAAAAAGTATTGAATGACCCAAATTTACCAGTACGCTCCATGGCAGTATTTGCCCTGGGTGTAAAACAGACAGAGGAATCTTACCCAATTTTAGTAGAATTGTTAGAAAAAGATGCAGATTATGGCATTCGCGCTGATGCTGCGGGGGCGTTAGGTTATCTAGAGGATATTAGAGCTTTTGAACCTTTAGCGAGAGCATTTTATGAAGATACCAGTTGGTTAGTACGTTTTAGTGCTGCAGTTTCTCTAGGAAACCTGAAAGATGCGCGTGCCCATGATTTATTGATAGAAGCTTTAGAGAATCCGGAGATGGTGATACAACAAGCAGCGATCGCCGCTTTAGGAGAAATTGGAGACTTAGAAGCAGTGGAACATATTCTCAAGTTTGCCCTTTCAGAAGATTGGTTAATTCGCCAACGTTTAGCAGAAGCTTTAGGAAATATGCCTACTCCTAAGAGTATATCTGCCTTGAAATATTTAGAAAAAGATAGCCATTCTCAAGTATCTCAAGCAGCAAGCATATCTCTGCAACGTTTATCTACAATGGAGAACAGTTAGCAGATAGTAGACAACAGTGAGAAAAACATTTCTTAAGTAGGTCTAGTAACTGTTGGTTATAATCTGGTATAATCTATAATAATTTCTAATTATCTGTTTTATGCTACTTGGATTCAAAACCGAATTATTTATAGAAAATCATAGATTTTTGCAGATAATCGTAGGTTTCTAAGAACGGTACAGCGCTGCTCAATCAGGTCTTTACAACTTCCAGCTCAAAGTGCAGTAAGAGAAAAGGTTTACAAAAAAATAATGTCTAAATATGCCATAATGCACTTTTAGTCATGGCAATAACATAGGGGCGAATGGCCATTCACCCCTACTGACTTCAGATATACTCAGGTTTAGTTGCTGTTATAAAAACCATACGATCGCTAAATTTCAAAACTGATTTATCCTGATATTTCTCTTCCATTTCCTTTAAACCTGCTGCTAATTCAGTATCATTAAATTCAGAAAGCAAAAACATATAACGATTTTCTACCATTTCAAAATACTGACTTTTTGGCAATTCTAAAGGGTACTCTATAATATCAGAATCGACAACAAAACCTACTTTTTGAAGTAAATCAATTAGTTCTTGATAGTGAGGTTGTTTTTTTTCGTACAATTCTAGTGCTTTAGCAAATAAAGGATACTCAATAGTGGGTGGTAAGAGCAATAACAAGAAAATTCCTCTAGGAGTTAGTCTTTGCCATAAATTCTGGAATAGTATAAATTTTTCCTCTATATAATGGATAGCTTCTTTTAAGAAAATTTTGTTATAAATTCCTGGGTTTTTAGAGAATTTTACTCCATCCATTTCTATGGGATTTAATCGACTATTTGCCGGAATTTTTTCTAGCATTTCAGCAGAAGGATCGACGCAAATAATCGGTTGCTGTAATTGAATGTGATTGAGAATTTCTTTGCTATAAATTCCTGTTCCACAACCAATATCTACCAAAGTATCTGTGGGAGTTAGGTGTAGATATTCGATGATTTTTTGAGTTGTAAATTTAATATATTCAGGAGAGTATGACCAGAGATTATCGTAAATATTGGCGATATGTTTGTAATGATTTTCGGAAGGGTTATTCAGCATAATTAAGATTTTTGCTCAAATTTTTGACAAACTTTTGATATTATAAAGAATTTAATCCCTGTTGTAAAATTGCTAATACTTGGGTTAAATTACCTCCAAGTCAAGCCTCTCGATCTAACTATAAACCAGGGAAATATTCACTACAAATAATACTTTTTTCATTTATTCCTTAAACTCCTTCAAAATGGTACTCGCCGCTCTCCAACTTTTGAATCGCAGCGGACTTGATTTCAGGCGGGCATAAACGAAACACTTTCCTACCGGGATTCTCAAAGTTCCCTCTTTCAAGATTAACTGCCGACTCACCCAGTTTTTATTCTCAGCAAATACCTCATGTTCGGTTCCGATAATCTCTTGCAAACGACGTAATATCATGCTTGCTCCTCTTGTGATTCAAACGATTGCTTAACTGATTTTTCAATAATATCAAGACCTTCAAGGAGCAACTCATCTTCAATAGTTAAAGGCGGCAGCAACTTTAGAACCTCATTGTACGGTCTGTACGAACCTTCATTATCACTATTCAACTGGATGATATAATTAAGCGAAACCCAATATGAGTTGTTCCAGTATCAGGAGCTTGAGACTCTCTGGCAGCAGGTCGATAACGACTACAATAATTTTTAGCACAGAGGTAAGAACCTCCTTTAATAACGTGCAAAGCTCCTTCCTGGGGTTTGATGGGATCGAAACTGGCGGTTTTGTCTGGTCCGACGGGGTTTAAACTATGGTCTTTGCCGGAATGTCCGACTTGATACCAATCTGAGGTGAGTTCCCAAACATTTCCGGTCATCTCATACAGTCCGTAACCGTTAGGAGGAAAAGATTCTACAGGTGCAGTACCTAAATAGTTATCTTCTTTGGTATTGAAAAAGGGAAACATCCCTTGCCAAGTATTAGCTTTCTTTGCAGAATATTGATTCCCCCAAGTAAATTCTTGCTCTTGAAGACCACCCCGCGCTGCATATTCCCATTGAGCTTCTGTGGGGAGAGATTTACCCGCCCAATTAGCATAAGCAACAGCATCTTCATAAGCGATGTGAACCACAGGATAATTATCTTTGCCTCTGATGTTACTCTTCGGACCGTAGGGATGTTGCCAATTAGCACCCACTGTCCAATGCCACCAGCTTAAATAAGCAACTTGTTGAATACCTTCAGAGGGAGGTTGAAATACTAGGGAACCAGGTTGTCTTTGCTCGTCAGTTAGATTGGGAAATTGTGATTTCGGTAGGGGACGTTCGGCAATAGTTTTATAGCCTGTTGCCTTGACAAATTTGCGGAATTCTGCGTTGGTGATTTCGTGGCGATCGATGCAAAAACTATCTACTGTGACGTCACTTGCAGAAATTTCTGATGGATAATGACTATCCGATCCCATTGTAAAAGTTCCTCCAGGAATAAATACCATTCCCTCTGGACAACTATTATCTGTAGAGGATGCTTGTGCTGGTGTGGAGAAAGGGAAAATCAGGGATATTGTTAAGAAAAAGATAATAATTGATTTTAACCAAAAAGTTTTCATAAAATGCCTGAGACTTGAATAATATAAGGTATTAATAATTTAATTTAGTATCAGGTGAGCAATGCTCACCCTACCGACTACTGATTAAAATTTAGTTACACACTGGTGCAGGTGTTCTTGATAGATCTGACTCAAAAATAGTATCGAAATCGTCTTTCATACTGACTACGATCCAATTTTCACGATTTTGGGCTTCATCAAGAGATTCATTATCAGGTACTGATTTGTACTCGTACTCATTTGGTTGACATTCTTGATGTGTGCTTCCAGGCACGTCATCGTATTTATATTCTCTCTCACAATCATCGTGATTAATGAGCACGATCAAGGATTTATCAACCCCAGCATCAGTGTATTGAAACATTTCAAAATCACCGCTAGAGTTACCTACAGCTATGATGGGTCGTTTGCCAATATGATTTTGAATCCCTACTGGTTTACCTTCTTGATCGTTATACTGAGCTAGATCCTCATGGTTCTTCATTCCTGCTAAAAAAGCTGTATCACGTGTTATGTTTCCTCCAAACTCTAGATCGAAGCTTGTTTTGACGGCAGTACCAATCACTTGTTCAGGGGGAATACCATAAGCTTCATCAGAAAAGGAACGAACAAAATCAATATCACCTCCGGAACAAATATAGACTTTGAAACCGTTAGCTTTGAGGTATTTAACTAACCCAATTACAGGTTTATAGACGAGTTGTCTATGTGGAACACCAAAATTTTTCTGATTTACTTCATAGACAAATTGACGAGCTTTCTCTATATACTCGTCTGTTGTTAAGCCAACAAGAGGAGTTCTAAAATTTTTCAGTTCAAACTTAATTGGGAAGTACAGAGGCTTTTCAGACCATAGAGTTCCATCGTTATCGAATACAGCAATGCGATCTTTTGGTTTAACATAGTTATCGCCACGAGTAGTGACTTTTTCCACAAACTTTACAATATCTTGTATCGTGCCATCCTCATTCCAAGAATTTAAGTGATATTCACCAGCAGCATTAGCAGGAAGACAACCTAAAGTACCGCCTAAACAAAAGATTGAGAGCAGAACCGAAAGAAAAAATGAGATAGTTTTTCTGTTGATATTGAGAAACTTCATAATTGATTTACAAACCTTTAAATAAAGTAGGTCAAATTGTTGTTAGGAGAAATAGGAGGATCTATCTTCAACAAGAGTCTTTCAAAGATCCTCCTAAATTCTACTTGTGTGTACACCGTAGTGTAGTCATGGAATTAATATCGCAGTCAATTTTAATTGCCTGGAAAATCACTGATGGGCAAAGTTCCCACGGACTAATCAATAGCACCCTGATATAAGTGAGTACGGACTTTTCCTTCCTCATTAGGGATTTTATCGATTATTTCTTCAACAATTATGTTGGGATTAGCCTTGAAAGGAGGCTGACTAGGGGGATACTTGTCAAAAGTATCCAGGTACTTCTGAACATATGTGGCTGCAGGTAGCATTAAGTAGCTACGGCGAACCCACCATGGGTTATAGTTGTTTGAATCCGTATCTGCTCGCTCGTAGGGGTCTCGACGCAGGTTAAAGATCTTTGGAATCCGCAGGGGTACAAACTCTTCCCGCCAAACATCGAAATAGTGGGCTCGTTGCTCCATATAGACCACTTTCCAGTCACCAACGCGAACCCCTGGCAATTGACCCTCATCGTTGAAGTAGATGAAGCTCTGACGCGCTCCATTGGCATCTTCTTCATCTGCAGTTTCCAGATAGGGCAGTTGATTATATCCATCCAGGTGAGTACCGCAGAATTTCGTACAGTTATCCTTAAGGCAACCCTGAAGAAGGATTTCCTTGATATCGTCTTTACCTACAGCCGCCATCAGCGTCGGCACCCAATCCAAGAGGGAGAAAATCTCGTGGGAGACCACGCCTGCTGGAATACGAGCTGGCCAGCGCACCAAACCTGGAACGCGGTAGCCGCCTTCCCAGTTGGTGTTCTTCTCGCCCCGGAACGGGCTCAGGGCACCATCGGGCCATTCGTTGTAATGGGGGCCGTTGTCGGTGGTATAGATCACAATCGTGTTTTCAGCGATCGGAACGTCGTTTTCATCTTTCAGGGTATCAAGCAGCTCAAGCAGCTCGCCCACATGACCGTCGTGCTCCAACATACCATCGTTGTAGAAACCCTGACCGCTGATGCCTTCTACCTCATCGCTGATGTGGGTGTAGAAGTGCATACGGGTAGAGTTGAACCAGGTGAAGAAAGGCTGTTTTTTGTTGACAGCGTTGGTGATGAAATCCTTGGTGTGATTGAGGAATTCGCGATCCACGCCCTTCATACGTTCGATAGTCAACGCGCCCGTATCTTTGCAGAACTGATAGCCCAATTTATCGAAGCGCTTGAGATGTATATCCCTGAGTTCACCAGAAATCGGCTCTCCATATTCGTCGAAAATTGGTTCTGTATACTCAACATCTGATGCTTTGCAATGTAGCACCCCACGCGGGCCAAAATTGTTGTAAAATGCTGGGTCTTTGGGGTAGTCCACATTTTCTGGTTCTTCTTCCGCATTCAAATGGTAGAGGTTGCCAAAAAATTCATCAAAGCCATGAACTGTAGGCAGAAACTGGTTTTTATCGCCCAGGTGGTTTTTGCCAAACTGGCCTGTGGCGTAGCCCAAAGGCTTGAGCATTTCTGCCAGGGTGGGGTCGTCGTCTTGGATGCCGAAGTCCGCACCAGGGAAACCCACTTTCAGCAGACCGGTACGCAAGCCACTTTGCCCGGTGATAAATGCTGCTCGACCAGCGGTACAGCTTTGCTCGGCGTAGTAGTCGGTGAACAGCACGCCTTCGTTGGCAATACGGTCGATATTAGGGGTGTCGTAACCCACAATACCTTTTCCGTAGGCGCTGACATTTGTCAAACCAATATCATCTCCCATAATCACCAAAATGTTAGGAAGCTGAGTCGTTTCGGCAAATGCAGCAGATGTAGGGAGCCAAGGTAGTATCCCTGACACCCAAAGTATTAAGGACATCGCTATAGCGATCGCCATTTTTATGGCTCGTTGCATGAAAATAAACTCCTTAACTTTCAGATAAATTCAAAAACTAATTTTCATAAGCAAAAATCAAATTTGTGACTTTGGTATTCAACTCTAGTAGTCATCTGATTCTTCAAACATTCAAAAATTCCAACTTTTTGAGTTATAATTTTGAAAAAACTAATTCGAGTCAAACATGAATTTTATTTATCAAAACTTTTTTTCAGGTGATGAGTGTAAAAAAGAATAAAATTAACCAGGATAAATCTGGGACAGATAATCAGCAGATTATTTCCATTTCCTTTACTGATGTGGATCATTTCACTGAGTTTTTCTCCTATAGCAAAATGCAAATGATACAACTCACTGCTGAGTTTTTCCAAAGTGAATTTTTGTCGATCCAGATTGGTAACTTATATTTCATACGCCATCATGGAAATCAAGGAATTCAAGTTTGCGGTGAGAACTTGAATAAATACCGAAATTTTGTGATTATCTGCTCTGAGAATGAAGAAGAATTTTACTCCCACCGTCGCCCTATCGATCCTCAAAGGACTATTTTTGGTTTCCACAGAGGAGAAGTAGACTTTATAGTTCCTCAAGGTGGAACAATTGTAAACATTTTAATCCCTGTGGAAATTTTTCATGCTTATGCAGACCAATTACAACGCCACGATCTCGACGATAATTTCCTGAATAAAAATTATGTGAATTTATTACCCACTGGAATGAGGGAAATTAAAGATTACTTGAAGGAAATATTTTGGTTAGCAGAACATAAACCAAGTTGGTTACAACAAGATCATGTTGTGGATATTGTTAATAATGATTTTCTGCCTTTGTTAATTAGTAAGATTCCCACTAAGTGGAATTCTAAGAGTTCCCTCAAACCTTCCCGACGAGCTAAGTTGATTGCTCAAGCAGAGCAAGAAATGTTAGCCAGCTTTGAAAAACCTCTGACCTTAAAACAACTAGCTCAAAAATTAGAGTCTAGCAGTTCTGCTTTATCCTATGGTTTTAAGGAGTTATTTGGCATGAGTCCAATGCGCTATCTCAAGGTGCGAAGACTTAATGCAGTACGGCAACGCCTAAAAGCAAGCGAACCGGAGAACTTTACTATAACTATGCTTGCGAGTCAATTTGGGTTCTGGAGTGCAGGTCATTTTGCTAGAGATTACAAAGCTATGTTTGGGGAGTTACCTTCAGATACTTTGCAAAAGACTGCAAAAGTTAGTTTGGGTGTAGATGGATAAAGTTTCTGGAAGTTATATCATTTCGGGTTAAATACTTAATAAATATACTTATCTGACAAATAAACGGTATATTACACAAACCTTTTTTCCAACGATTTTTTAGCTTTGTCATCCGCCAAACAATAAATTTATTTGTTCACCACATAAATATCTTTGTTTAATTTGGTATTATCTAGTTACAGAGATATATCAATTACCTCAAGATGATTAACTTTAATACCCAAAAAAATAACTTCCGTAAATTAGCAATTTTATTCACTGTTATTTTAATATTTTTACTTAGCGCTTGTAGACCAGCACCATCAAATTATCAATCTCGTATTGTTGTACCTACCCCTAGTGATGCCTCTACTTTTAACTATCCATTAAATCAGTCAGCATATAATGTTTTTGGCTATCTATATGAGGGCTTAATTATTGAAAATGGTATTACAGGAGAATTGGAACCAGCTTTAGCGGAATCCTGGAAAGTTTCTGATGATGGACAAATAATAATTATTACTTTAAAAGAAGGGTTGAAGTGGTCAGATGGAGAACCTTTAACTGCTGATGATGTAGTTTTTTCTTATAATGAAATATACCTCAACGATAAAATTCCTACTAGCTTTAAAGACATTCTCAGAATAGGCAAAAGTGGAGCTTTACCAACTGTCAAGAAAATCGATAATCGCCGTATAGAATTTTCCACACCAGAACCTTTTGCTCCTTTTATTAGATATGCTGGAGGATTACCTATTTTACCTGCTCATGCCTTAAAAGAATCAGTTCGTACTACTAACTCTAAAGGAGAATTAAACTATCTGACAAAATGGGGAACTGATACCCCGGTAAGAGAAATTGTTGGTAATGGTATGTATCGCCTCAAAAGTTATACAGCAAATCAGCGAATTATTTTAGAAAAAAATCCATTTTACTGGCGTCAAGATGAGCAAGGAAATAATTTACCTTATATTGAAAATATTGCCTGGCAAGTAATCGAAAATACAGACAATCAACTCTTAAATTTCCGTTCTGGCGAACTAGATACAATTAAGGTAGAGCCAGAAATGTTCCCTCTATTAAAACGAGAAGAAAATCGCGGTCAATATACTATTTATAATGGCGGTCCGACATCTGCTTCTAGCTTTATTTCTTTTAATTTGAATGAGGCAAAGAATGCTCAAGGACAACCATTTGTCAAACCCTTTAAATCTCGATGGTTTAATAATAAAACTTTTCGGCAAGCGATCGCCTACGCAATTAATCGGGAAGCAATGACCAATAATATATACCGTGGATTAGGTGCGCCCCAATATTCACCAATTCCGGTCACCAGTCCTTTTTATTTATCTCCAGAAGAAGGCTTAAAGGTTTACAATTATAACCCAGAAAAAGCCAAAGAACTTTTACTGAGTGCTGGCTTTAAATATAATCAAAACGGTGAATTATTAGACAGTGAAGGTAATCGAGTAGAATTTAATTTATTATCAAGTGCGGGTCGGAAAGTTAGAGAACAAATGGCAACACAAATTAATCAAGATTTAGACAAAATAGGTATTAAGGTAAATATGCAGTTTCTCAGTTTTAATACTTATGTAGAAAGACTATCTTTATCCAGAGATTGGGAAGCTTATCTAGGAGGTTTTCTTGGAGGAGGTATTGAACCTCATGGTGGTTATAATATTTGGTCTGTTAATGGTAGATTACACACTTTTAATCAAGGACCTCAACCTGGAGAAGACAATATAGAAGGTTGGAAAATTAATGATTGGGAGCAAGAAATAGACGACCTTTATATTAGAGCGTCTCAAGTGCTAGATGAAGAAAAACGAAAAGAAATTTATGGTCAAGCACAGCAAATTATTGCTGAGGAATTACCTTTTATATATATGGTTAATCCTTTAGAATTTGAAGCTATAAGAAATCGGATTAAAGGAATTCAATATACTGAACTTTCCGGAGGTTTTTGGAATTTATATGAACTGCAAATTTCTGAGTAAAGAAGAAGGAAGCAGGAAGAAGGAAGAAGGAAGAAGGAAGAAGGAAAATTTTACGTTGTCTTAGTTTTAAGTTTTTGATTTTTCCGCGCCCTTTCCTTCGACTGCTTATAGATATAATTGCTTTGATTTTTGACTTTTGGATATGTCTAATACCAATTTGATAAATGTTTGCTACAAATAGTTAGGCTATTTCTTAGGAGTCAGTCCTCAGGAGTCAGGAGTCGTATGGGAATAGTTTAAATAGCAGTTTTGAGCTAATAAATTCTATTTTTTGTCAAAGTGAGACCTCCTGCATTTGTCTTTTTCTCATGCTTATTATTCGTAACATTCTTTTTTCAAAATGGTATAATATATCAATGATTAATTTATAGCACTTTGCAAAAATGATTAGGTAAAATTCTCAAAGTAATAAATCAGTTCAGTCTAGTAGTAAACTGTTTCATCTTAGAGGTTGTCTGAGAAGTCCCATTTGCTACATCCAAGCCCCCTAAATCCCCCAATTTTGGGGGACTTTTAGAAGCCAATTGACTTTTGTTCCCCCCAAAGTTGGGGGGTTAGGGGGGCAAAATTCAGTATCAAAAAACTTTTCAGATATCCTCTTAAATGTTGCAATAGATGTAGGTTGGGTTGAGGAACCGTTAGCGCCAGCTTATCCGTAGGATAAACCCAACAACAATCTTTCTCCCCTACTCCCCTACTCCCTACTCCCTAATTTAATTCTAATGAAATCAGAAGATTTAAAACAGTTATTAACAGCAATTTATACAGGAGATATAACTCCAGAGTCAGCTTTAGAAAAGCTCAAGAATTTTGACTTTGAAAATGTCGAAAATTTTGCCAAAATTGACCACCATAGAAATATCAGAACAGGCTTTCCTGAAGTTATCTGGGGACCAGGAAAAACACCAGAACAAATTGTCAAAATCATGGAGGTAATGAGGAAGAATAATCCTGTAGTAATGGCAACAAGAATTGAACCAGAAATTTATGAAGAGTTGCAGGATAAAATTGCTGGTCTTTATTATTATCGAGATGCAAAAATCTGTGCGATTATTTCTGATTTTCCTACTCCAAAACATCAAGGTATAATTACAATTGTCAGTGCTGGTACTGCTGATTTAAAAGTAGGAGAAGAAGCAGCAGTTACAGCTACTCTTTGTGGTTTTTCTGTAAAGCGACTTTGGGATGTAGGGGTAGCAGGAATACATCGTTTATTAAGCAATAAACATTTAATTGCAGAAGCAGATGTACTAATTGTAGTAGCAGGAATGGAAGGTGCTTTGCCTAGTGTAGTTGCAGGTTTAGCAGATTGTCCTGTTATTGCAGTACCTACAAGTGTAGGTTATGGGGCTAATTTTGATGGTTTAGCTCCACTATTAACAATGTTAAATTCTTGTGCGCCAGGAATAGGTGTTGTGAATATTGATAATGGTTTTGGAGCAGCTATTTTAGCAGGGCAAATTATTAGGACAGGAGAGAAATTAGCTATTGAAGAAGGAAGAAGGAAGAAGGAAGAAGGAAGAATAAAGAAAGAAGAAGTGGATGGGGACTCAAACTCCAAGTAATTGCAAACACCCCGCCTTCTACAGGGTGTTAAACCCAAAAGAAAATGATCAAAAATTTAGGTAATTAGTAATTGCTGAAACGACTTAAAAATTTATCTTTTAGGAGGAGTCAGGAGTCAGGAGGGAAGAAGAAGGAGTTGGAAGGTATAAGGAGGAGAAAGTTTTTTTGTCACCCTCTCATCCGAATATAGTATTATACCGATTTGAAAAAAGAATGCTACAAAAAGGTATATTGATCGGATATGCTTAAAAATAGCTTATCCAGTTCATTTACAGCGCTTTTCAAGTCGATGAACCACATCTTCACAAATAAAACCTTGTAGGGACGTTCCATGGAACGTTCCTACTGTGGTCTACTAATCATGAAAACCGCTGTAAGATAGTTATCTCTATCTTTTTTCCATTTTTTTCAATATTTACCTCTTCTTCCTTCTTCCCTCTTCCTTCTTTCGTACGGACGCCCTTATGCAACGTCCCTACCATTTGTAACAAATAATAAGCGCCATTAAAAGACTTTATCTGAAATGTCTATTAAACATCTCCAAAAATCAAAAATAAAATCAATTCTTACCCATAAATTATCAATTATTCCTCCCTGTTCCCTGTTCCCTCTTTTCTGGAGATGTCTATTTGACAAAAAAGATAATTTACGACATCAAAACTGGTATTAAACTTGTTCATTCTGACTTCTCCTCCTGGGAGGGGTTATATCATGTTCGGATAATCAGTTATAAATAAAATTTGGCGTTGCTGAATTGAAGTATGAATGCGCGATTGTTTGTTTCTGGTCAAGCCCCCTAAATCCCCCAAAATTGGGGGACTTTTAGAGTTTGATTCCCCCCAAAATTGGGGGGCTAGGGGGGCAAAATCATACCCAGAATCAGCAACGCCTAAAATTTAAGGACTTACAGTACTGACGGTACAAAAAAAATACTGAAATTATCAATACTCCATCTCCAATATTTCCTATTTTCCCCCTTTCTTCCCTCCTGACTCCTGACTTCCCCTCCTGGGAGGGGTTAGGGGTGGGTTGACTCCTGACTCCTCCATCATTTATTTATAAGTATTCAACCGAACATGGTATTAGGGGTGGGTTGACTCCTGACTCCTGAACTATGCTAAATCAAATAAAAGAATTTCTGCATCTGACTTAGCTGTAATATAAACATCATTAACTTCGCTTAAAGCAGCACCATCACCTGCTTTTAAAGATAAATCATTAAGGTCTATTTCCCCACGAGCAACTTGAACCCATCCGTAACGTTCAGAATCAAAAGAATAAGAAAAGCGATCGCCCTCTTTCAAAACACCTGCAAATAAATCAACATCCTGATTAATTTTTAGTGCGCTATTTCTACCATCTTTCGCAACTATTAAATTTAATTTACCAGAGTTTTTTTCTATATCAAAATAACGTTGATTATATGTTGGTTTTAAACCCCTATAATTTGGTAGTAACCAAATTTGTAAAAAGTGAACCTCCTCAGATTTTGAGTAGTTATATTCGCTATGCATAATTCCTGTACCCGTACTCATGTGTTGTACTTCTCCAGGATAAAGTACAGCAGTATTTCCTGTACTATCTTTATGTTCTAATGCTCCTTCTAAAACATAAGTAATAATTTCCATATCTCGATGTCCATGAGTTCCGAAACCATTACTAGGAGAAACTCTATCTTCATTAATTACTCTGAGAGAACGAAACCCCATATATTCACGGTCAAAATAGTTGGCAAAAGAAAATGTATGATAACTATCGAGCCAACCATGATTTGCGTGTCCTCTTGCTTCAGCTTTTCGTATAGAAATCATTATTACTACCTCCGATAAAATTTGATTTTTTTGTGAAAATTAAACTTTCATTACTAACATTAATTTAATCTAAAAAATTAATAACTACGTCGAGTAGCTAAAATTATTTGATGGTTCATATTTTATTACTCCCAACTAATGTTACATAATTATGATTTTATAGACATTAGTTTTTAGTCAAAATAATTGGTTCACTCATGGTCTTTTTCTCTATTGAATTAATCTCTGGATACAAAATCTATAGAAGTTAATAACTGAGATTTTGTTTTGACATTTATAATCTAGCTTAAGTTAGGTTAATATGTGTAGTATGCACTTTAAAGTTAGATAGTACCTAAAAAGATACTATGAGTGGAGGTAGTAGACAAAAAAGTAAAAATATTGGTTCTTATACAGCAGTTTCCCAAGTTATGAAGTACAGAGATTAACAATTGAATGTTTGTAGTGCGGACATCTTCCCCGCCATGGGTATACTTCACCCTTAGTGTTCTGCTGTATCGGTCGAATGGCTTTCATAAAAACTGGTAGCTTTAATATAGAACCCCCGATCATATCTTCATAAATATGCGCGTTTTTTTAGCTAGTCCTCAGGAGACAGGAGACAGGAGTTCATTAATTGATAATTGATCATGGATAATTGATAATTACCTCGGGTTTTAACCGTTACGGAATTGAATATAAGGAAATATCCTAGCACTTTTTTTTCCCCTTAAAAGAGGAGGATTTTTACCTTAATTCTTTAATTATTAATTATTAATTATTCGGTAAGAGGGAAGAGGGAAGATGTGGGAGAGATAATACAAAAAAATCAACACTCCTTCAGATGATTTTTCCTCAAAATTGATGCGCGAAAAGACTTGACTACCATAATTATATAGCTATCAAATGGGTTCTATAAAACTTTAATATAAAAATTCAGCAAACCAAAAATTTGGTAAGCATTCAGCTATTAGCCATCAGCTATCAGCAATAATACCTTGTGCTTAAGGAAAAGTTTTAAATGAATATAGACTTTGGAACTGACTTTTAGTCAGATTTTTCTAGCTTAATTAAATATTGCTTTTAGTGAGTGATAAAAGCAATAGCTGATAGCTGATAGCTGACGGCTGAATGCTTACAAAATTTGAGATGAAAATTAAAAGTACAAATAAGAAGAAAAATTGTCCAGCAGAGATGGCTATCAAAGTCATTGGTGGACGTTGGAAACTTTTGATTCTCAAGGAATTATTTGATGGGGTTAAACGTTTCAATGAACTGCATCGTTCTTTACAAGGTGTGACTCATAAGATGCTTACCCAACAATTGCGGGAAATGGAAGCAGATGGTATTGTTCATCGGCAAGTTTATTTGCAGGTTCCTCCAAAAGTCGAATATTCTTTAACTCCTCTCGGAAAAAGTCTTAAACCGATGATTAATGAAATGCACGAATGGGGAATTGAACATCTGAATTCTCATAAGGAAAATGAAAATATAGATGAATAATATCATGTCCGGTTGAACAGTTATAAATAAATGATGGAGTAGTCAGGAGTCAACCCACCCCTAATATCATGTCCGGTTAAACAGTGATAAATAAATAACTACGGAGTCCTCAGGAGTCAACCCACCCCTCACCCCTCCCCCTCCCAGGAGGGGAAGTCAGGAGTCAGGAGGAAAGAGGGAAGAGGGAAGAAAGAAGAAGAGGAGGAAAAGGAGAAAGTTTTTTTATAACTAATTATCCGGACATGATATAATATCATGTCCGTTGGTATCGTTTGTGTAAAAGTTGGCGTGGATATTTGCAGGAAATTTAAGTTTTTTTCTTGCCTGTTGCTTTCCGGAGCTGTTGCCTGTTGCCTATTTACTATACAAGACCGATGCTACCGGACATGATATAACCCCTCCCAGGAGGGGAAAGACCGAGGACCGAGTCAGGAGGGAAGAAAGAAGCAAGAAGAAGAGGAGGAAGAGGAGGAAAAGGAGAAAGTTTTTTTGATCGCTAGACATCTCCTCCAAAAGAGGGAGTAGGGAGTAGGGAACCCACCCCTCACCCCTCCCCCTCCCAGGAGGGGAAGAATTGATAATTTCTGTACGATAGTTGATTTTATTTTTTATTATTGGAGATGTCTACTAATTATCCGGATTTAGTATAATATCAAATCCGTTTAATTCGGCACGTAAAAAATGTTCTATCTTCAACCATTACCAAATATTTCCCCATCCCCCCATCCCCCCATCTCCCCATCTAATTACACCGATGCTACCGGACATAATATTACGACCGCTCTGAACTTAAAATATGGTCAGTTTTTAATGTTACAACAGTTGGTAGATTTATACTAAAAGTAGATCCAACACCAACAGAGCTTTCTACCGTAATTTTTCCACCCATCATTTCACAAAATTTTTGACAGATAGACAACCCCAAACCAGTCCCACCGTACTTACGAGTCGTAGAATTATCAGCTTGTACAAAAGGCTGAAACACTTTTTCAATTTGCTCTGGAGTCATACCTATACCAGTATCAGTCACACTGAAAATTATCTGATTTAATGTCTGATTATCTGAAATATTAGCCGACTCTATTTCCAATGTGCTACTACCATTTCCATTCTGCTCTATATTGTGTTCCCGAACTACTTTTAAAGTAATAATACCTTCGTGAGTAAACTTGCTAGCATTACTCAATAGATTAATCACGACTTGTTTAATTTTTGTTCGGTCAGCAAACATCGTCCCTATTTCACTACTACAATGCATCTCAAAAGAATTACCATTTTTCCTAATCAGTGGTTGTACAATGCTCTGAACTTCTTTTACTAATGTCAAGATATCAAATTCTTCTTCATATATAGTCATCTCCCCTGATTCTACCTTAGAAATATCTAGGATATCTTGAATAATTGTTAGCAGATGTAAACCAGAACTTTTAATTTGCTCCAGGTCTGGAATAAAATCTTCATAGCCTAAATCTTCAGCATCTTCTCGCAGCAGATCGCTATACCCAATAATCGCGTTAAGAGGTGTTCTCAGCTCATGACTCATACTAGCAAGAAACATACTTTTGGCTTTGTTCGCACCTTCTGCAGCTTCTTTTGCTTGCTTCAACTCTATATTAGCTAACTTACTTTCTGTAATATCTCGAACAATAGCTAAAACTTCATTTTGACCACTTGCCAATATTCTCGCTTCAAAATGATGACGTCGCCCATGGACAAACCACTCATATTCAAATATTTTAATATCTCCTGTTTGAAGTGCCTCCTCAAGATATTGTAAATATTGTTTTGCAGCATTTTCTGGCAAAACTTCGGAAACTTTTTTACCTATTAATTCATCACTAGACCAGGGTAAATCATTTTTTCTAGAAGGTTTATAGTAGAGAAAAATCCCATTATTGCTGAATCGCAAAATTACATCTGGAATAGCATCAAGCAACGCTCTATTTTTAGCCTCACTTTGACGTAAATCTTCTGCTCTTTGTTTTAAACTACGAATTAGCTCCTCCTTGCTATGAATTAGTTCTCTAAGTTGATAAGTCATACTATTAAAAGACTTTGCCAATACAGCTAATTCATCTCCGGTACAAATCTCCATCTTCTGAGTTAGGTCTCCAGAAGCGAGACGTTTAGTAACTACAGTCATTTCCTGTAGAGGTTCAGTAATAGAGCGACTAATTAACAATGCCAGAAAAGTTCCAGCAGTAGCAGCCATAGCTGCTACTATCAGACCTTGATTACGCACATCAGCAATCTTTTGATTTAAGGGAGTTGTAGATAAACCTACACTCACAGCTCCCAGTCTTTTCCGTCCAACAACTACTGCCTTACCAGCAAGCAATTGAGTAGACTTCCACTCAAAAATTGTTTCATCGCTCTCCAGTAAACGCTGGCCAAATTCATCGGGTTTAATATTGTAAACCAAAACATCTTCACCATAAGCATCAGCAACTATTCTTCCCTCTTTCTCGTAAATACGGCCTGCCGCTAGTACTTGATCTTCTCCAAGCTGCTCCATGATTTCTTCCATAAAATCAGCATCTAGCCTGTACAGAGAATCTCTAACTGTTATTGATATAGTATTGAGTAAAATTTCCGCCTGTTTTTGCAATTCACTACGAAAATTTTGTTGCTGACGGTGAACAGATAGCCAAGTGACACCCGCCACTACCACGACAACCAAACCTGTCATGGCTAGCGTTAACTTGGTGGCTAGTGACCCTTGTCCAATCCTGAATAAGCCCATCTAATTCACCTGTTTTGAACAAGTTCATACAATTCTCGCATTCTTTCTATACTTGACTCTGGGGGAAAATCATCGAATTTGGCTGTCTTTTCAAACTTCTCCAATACTTCTCGTCCCTCTGCCGTTTGATCCATTTTAATTAAAATAGCTTTGATGGCCTCAAGCATTTCCGGTTTCATATCAGGTCTAACTAAAACTATATGACGAGCTACTTTTTCACTTTTTGCTAAAACTTTCATAGCTTGTCGATTTACTTCCGGAATTTCCATAAAAGTACCGATGTCAACTGCACCAGCAGCAACTTTTCCACTAATTACCCATTGGATAGTATTTTCATCATCATCAGTAAAAACATATCCTACTTCATTAGCGGATACTGTGGAACTAGCAGATTTTTTCTCTTGAGGATTTAAACCACTTTCTATTAGCAAAGAAGTGGGCAACATATAGCCTGAGGTAGAGCTAATTTCATCAAAACCAACTATCTTACCTTTTAAATTTTCTAAGGATTGAATCCCACGATCCTTCATGGTAAAAATGACAGTATAATAATCTGGTTCACCACCTTTCCAGCGACGTAGAATTGGTTTAGCACCAGACTCATCGCCAATAATCATTGCTGGGTAGGGACTATCAAAGTAAATATCTACTTCTCCTGATTTGAGTGAATTGGCCATTTCTTGCAAATCAGAAGCTATTTCGACATCCCCTACTTTTACTCCAAATTGGCCTAATCTTTCTGCCAAGTAGTCTGCTAAGGGCTGGTAGCGTTTAATCTTTTTTGAAGGATTATTAGAAATATCAGCAATAACTACTGTACTTGGGTCTTGAGTGCTAGCTAACAGCTTTGGGTTTAATGCTGATGATTTTAAACTAGAGCTGACCAAGGCGATGACCATGCCAAAGAGTGCTAGTTTCACAAAAAGCTTGCGTAACATTTTTTACACTTCTCCATTCTTGATAGTTTTAACTTTAAGGATATTACTGATATGACTCAAATAAATTCACGAACAAAAGCTTTAATCAGGTAATTTTTCCACAAGTCTATGGCTATTTGGCCAGTGATGTCTACATTCGGCATGGTATTTAGCTCTATAATTGCCAATATATAGTCTAGTTACTAAACTTGAACACTTGACTGATTTTGTTTAGTATTTGGCCATCGATCTTAGTTCGGTATTTTTATGGTCACTTTTTTGACAGCACCACAGATATTTATACTATCCTAACAAGATTCTTGGAGGGCTGTAGGCAAGATATAGTCGCTCATTATATTGACCTAATGCAACTATTCTTTGTAAATAGCCACTCAGGATGGCTACTTTAATGAATCAATAATATATGAAGATTTGATGAAGTTGGCTCATAGCTATTGCATATTTATAACTAATAATGCAATTATTTATTAAAGTCTTAATCAGAATTGTTTTTTGTACTCATACCAAATTCATAATGAAGTTGCATAGAATAATACTTTAATCAGAGTTGACTGTAGATTAAGACAGACGAGTTAATAAATTTCATCATTCTGTGCAGCCTCACATAAATTTTGTATAAAACATCAAACCTAATTCTGTGCAACATCGCATAAAACTTGTATCACAATATGGGTAACTCAGTGAAAATGTTCAGAGAGATTATTCTATCATTGCAATTCCATATTATAGTTTAAGTGTTTTGACCTGGTAGTAAGCTTGTTTAGCATTTAAATTGAGTATCTGAATATTGACTTATTAAGTAGGGTTGATAGCTGAAAAGCTTCTCCCTACTAAGTATTGTCTTTGACAGCTTTCTCTCGTATTACTAAAATACATCTTAGCTGATTAGACTTGAGTAATATTGAGAAAATTGCTAGTAATTTAAGACAGGAAAATGTATATATAAAATTTTTACACATTTTCTTTGCTCTAAAAATACTACCCGTGAAATCCATAGCATGATTGAAAAAAAATTTATCTAGAATAAATCTGAAATAATTGCAAAAATCTATTGAGTTAGGAGATACATAATTTATGAGACACTATCAGGATAAAAGTAAATATACTAATATATTAGGAAAAATTATTGAAGTAACTTTACAATCAAGTATGGCGATCGCCTTGATGGCAGCACCAAGTAAAGCTATTGGTTTGAGTTTCACACCAGTAGGTACTTATGCTACAGGCGTATTTGATGAGAGTGCGGCCAGAATCACAGCCTTCGATCCAAACAGTGACAGGCTTTTTGTTGTTAACGATGACTCACTGGCAATAGATGTTTTGGATATCAGTAACCCCAACACTCCAGGGCTGGATTTTAGTATAGATTTAGGTCAATTTGGTAATTTTGGTGGTGTCAATAGTGTTGCCTATAGTAATGGTATTTTTGCAGTTGCTGTTGAAAGTGCAATAATCACAGATCCAGGAGAAGTTTTATTCTTTAATTCTAGTGGCAATAAATTAAATCAAATAACAGTGGGTGCTTTACCCGATATGCTGACTTTTACACAAGATGGCACTAAACTACTGGTGGCCAATGAAGCCGAGCCAGAAGGTTATCTTGCAGGAGATATAGATCCAGAAGGCTCTGTTAGTATCATCGATATGTCTAATGGCGTAGGAAATCTTACTCAGGATGATGTAACTGTTGCAGGTTTTCAGGCTTTTAACGATCAAGTAGCTCAACTACTAGCAGAAGATGTGAGAATATTTGGCCCTGGTTCAACAGTAGCCCAAGATTTGGAGCCAGAGGCGATCGCTATTTCTGAAGATGGAACAACAGCTTGGGTAACATTACAGGAAAATAATGCTATAGGTATACTCGATATAGAAACAGCTACATTTACAGATATTGTTGCTCTTGGTTTTAAGGATCATAGCCTACTTGGTAATGGAATAGATGGTAGCGATCAAGACGGTGAAATTAATATTGAAAATTATCCTGTATTTGGGATGTATCAACCAGATGAAATTGCTAGCTATACAGTGGGGGAAAAAACTTACTTAGTGACAGCTAATGAGGGTGATAGTCGTGACTATGATGGGTTTAATGAAGAAACAGAAGTGGCAGATGAGGAGCTAGACCCAAATGCTTTCCCAGATGCTGACATACTCCAGCAAGATGAAACTATAGGGCGTTTGGAAATTACAAATACCCTTGGTGATACAGATGGTGATGGTGACTTTGATGAACTATATGCTTTTGGCGGTCGCTCTTTTTCTATTTGGGATGAAGCAGGAGGTTTAGTTTTTGACAGTGGGGATGATTTTGAACAAATAACTGCTAAATTATTTCCTGAATTCTTCAACTCCAATAATGATGAGAATGATTCCTTTGATAATCGGAGTGATAATAAAGGTCCTGAACCTGAAGGTGTAGCTATTGGTATGGTAGGCAATAGCACCTTAGCCTTTATTGGTTTAGAAAGGATTGGTGGTTTTATGACCTACGATGTTAGTGATCCATCAGCTCCTAAGTTTATTAGTTACACAAATAATCGTGATTTCTTTGGAGATCCTGAAGCTGATACTGCTGGCGATCTAGGGCCAGAAGGGTTAACATTTATTAGTGCAGAAGATAGTCCCAATGGTATAGCTTTGTTAGTAGTGGCTAATGAAGTTAGTGGTACAACTACTATTTATGAAATTAATTCTGTACCTGAACCTGGTACAATTTTTGGTTTGTTGGTATTCGGAGCAGCAGGAAAGTTATTGTTGAAGGGTAAGAATAAAACTACTGCAAAAAATTCTGCCTTCTGATGATGCTTGGATAATCAATTAATTAGGGTTTGCTGAAAAACTCTTATGGGTGAGGGTAGGAGACAGGAGACAGGAGAAATGGGAATGTAGAGGAGATAGGAGTAGAATTGTCAGAATGATTTTTCTGCCCAACTCCTGCCTAAAATACGAGCCATGCATGAGCATTTTAGACGTTATACCAAGCACTTTTTTCTGTCCTAAAAAGGCTAAAACCTTTATATGTAAATACTTTTAGATTTAATTAGCAAGCCCTAATTATTAATAAAATCTTCTTATAGGGACGTTCCATGGAGCGTCCCTACGCTTATATTTAAAGATTGTTAAAATCAGCTGGACCTTTATAACCGGAATATTGTGCTAAATCCTCTAAAGAAATTGTACCTTCGTAAGACTGACCATTAATTTTCCAAGTCGGATATGCGGTAATGTTGGCTGCGATACATGAGCTTTGTTGAGGGTTTTTGCCTTTAGGATCGCACTCAATATAATTAAGTTTACTAACAGCTTCTTGACCAAACAACTGCTTTTGGTCTTTACAGTGACCACACCAATAAGCACCATACATTTTTGCTCCCACTTCTGTCAGATGTTCTGCTAAAGCAATTTTTGCTGGAGTCGAAGTAGTTGTAACTCCATAAATATCTGGTGTCTCAGCAACAGGACTATGAATTGGAGCATAAACCGCAAATGTTCCTACAAGGGTAACCATCCCAACAATAATAGCGGTAAAGATTAATTGCCCAATATCTTCCCAGTCACGACCGATTAATGCTAAAACAAATAAAGCTACAGAACAAATAGCTGAACCGATGCAATAAAAACACAGAGATTTAATCTCAAATGCCATGATGTACATCAAATAGCTACTGAAGATAGTCATGGATACGCCACCCACAAACATTAATAACCAACTCCAGTTTTCTAGTTTTGAGCGTAACTCTTTCTGAGAATCTGGGTTAATTACCCAAGGACCGATCGCCATTGTTCCCATGCCAGCATAAGCTATAAAGCCAAATAGAGCTAGAGGTAAGCCAAAAATCATAGCATAAGGACTTTCAAGTACCTTATCACAACCACCCACAGGACAAGTCACAACTCCTCCCATGAATTTTTCTATAGCGAGATATGCTGTAATTACTGCTCCTACTGTGGAAATACCAGCAATAATAAAACGTGAGTTATTATGAATCCAGGGTTTAGAGCGTTTACTACGCATTTATGCCTCCTTGTTTATTACAGTTTCTTTTCATATTACAGGACTTACGCAGAGACTCTACATATAGCGAGGGCGAATGGTATTCGCCTCTACAAATGGTGCTTTAAAAGTCAATTTGCGTAAGTCCTGTTCATATTATTGACTTTCCGAACAACTGGACAGTCAAATATGAAGTTTCATAGTAAATAATTTTATCTGACTTTTCAAAATGTGCTTATGGCCAGAAGAAAGTTCAGAATTCACCAACGCCAGAATTTTTTGTAGCTACTTGTCTCGTGATGGCGATCGCATTCCATACATAACCTTTGCCTGAAAAGTTTTTATCAATTGCTGTGAAGATTCTTGTATTCGGCAAAGATTGAAAAACTACATATTCAATTATACCCGATAGACTTAATTTTGTAATTTTTTGCTGGCAGCACTTTTAATTTTTGCTTTTTCTCGTTTTTAAAATTACCGCTAAAAGCTCATATCAAGTTATATAGTAATAGTTTTCCTCCATTTATTGCTTTGTTTAAACACAATTAATGTTTATTTACTTTCGTCCCCAATAGCAATTTAAATGTTTGTTGAATGTGCATATTTGCAGATATAATTTTTTGGGGGAATAATCATATTATTACCTTGACAATTTGAGTAGATAACTGTAAAATTTTACTCACATAATCGCTCCAAGAAACCAAGAGTAATTTTATCATAAAGATTGATTTTTTTTATTAATTTTTATTGAGATTAAAACAGTAAAAACTAATATTAATCATGTCGATATTTGGATTGAGAATTTATACTTAAAAAAATCAGTAATCGCTCATAAAATGAGAAAAAATATAGTAAAAAGTATAGTAGTTAACAATAAATGATCTAAACTTAGAGATATAAAAAGAATATAGATAGTAATTCACTATCCAAAAAGTAAACCGATTACAGGAGAGTTTTTATAATGAAAAGGTACTTAATCCTATCTGCACTAGCTTCTCTCGGCATTTTTTTACAAGCAGGATCGGCAAACGATCAGTATAGATGCAATTTTAGATATAAAGTTGGCGCAAATGATTGGGTTAATGACAGTGCCAGTGCAACAACTCGTTCTCTTGCTAAAGGTTCAGTTGCCAGCATCCTAGAAAGTAAAGAAGCTAAAGCGAATAGAGAAGGTCAAAGTTTTGATTCAACTAACTTATTTTGTAGGGAAGTACTTGGGGATTAATATGAGCGATAAAGTTAGTGAATTTCCCAACAAAAACGAACGTTTTAGTGAAATCAAGCTCTAAGAGTAGTTGCTATTTATAGGGGTTCCCTGTTTCTAGAGGGAACTTTTTTTTTGACTAATAGCAGAAGGAAGAAGGAAGAAGGCGGAAGGAAGAAGGAAGAAGGAAGAAGGAAGAAGGAAGAAGGAAGAAGGAAGAAGGAAGAAGGAAGAAGGAAGAAGGAAGAAGGTTTTATACTAATTACCTTGACGATAGGTAGTACTTCAATTATTAAGTATAGGACTTATGTATGAATAGTATTGGTAGCTATTGGTAGCATTAGATTATCAAAATAATTGGGTCGCGCAACCCTGCCTTTTAAGGCGATCAGGTTTTTGGAGCGAAGCTCAAATTCACTACTTCCCCTCCCCTCCTGGGAGGGGGAGGGGCGAGGGGTGGGTTAACTTCTGACTTCTGACTTCTGACTTCGTTAATGGGGCGGGGGCGGGTTTATCCAGTCGTGGGTTACACCATTAACTTAACGGGGAACCCGCCCCTACTACCCATTTTTTTGGGTCTCAAATTTTGAAATATCGATCGCCTCCTCATATCAATATCGGTAGTATGATAATCGATGACTACTGACTCTAATATCCAAACTATGTCCCAAAATCAATTGTTATTTACACCTGGCACTCTCTGGGAAAGACTGAAACAACAAACTGAATATGCTCTAGAATGTGGCGCACTTCAACCTATACCTACTGAATACGAATTTGTGGAACAGGATAATATTCGCTTCCTAGTACGCATTTTGTCTAATTTATCCCGGAAAGATGATGCCAAAAAACAGCAGAAAAAAAAGAAAGCTGAGACTGGCAAAGATTTTAACCCTTTTTTACCTTATGAGCAGGATTTATTTGTTGCCGATATCTCTAAAACTCATCTGTGTTTGTTGAATAAGTACAACGTTGTAGATAATCATCTACTTATTGTAACTAGGGAGTTTGAGGAACAAGAAAATTTGCTTAATTTGCAAGATTTTCAGGCTTTGGGTTGCTGTATGGCAGAATTTGATGGTTTGGCATTTTACAACGCTGGGAAAGTAGCAGGTGCGAGTCAACGTCATAAACATTTACAAATGATACCTCTACCAATGGTTTTGGATGGAGAGAGAATACCCATAGAAAGAGCGATCGCTACTGCTACGTTTGATAATGGTATAGGTGTTACGTCTGAGTTTCCTTTTCGACACGCTTTGGCTAAATTAGATTCTGGTTGGATAAATTCTCCTGTTGACTGTGCTGGTGAAATTTTGGCATCTTATTTTGCTTTACTCAAAGTTGTGGGGATAGAAAATAGTGATGACAAGAGTGAGAAACAGTCTGGTGATTATAATCTTTTGGTGACGCGAGAATGGATGTTAGTTGTGTCGCGATCGCATGAGAGTTTTCAGTCTATTTCTGTTAATAGTTTGGGTTTTGCGGGTGCTTTGTTGGTAAAAAATCAGGAACAGATGAAAATTATTAAGGAGCATAAACCTTTAAATATTCTTCGTGATGTGGGTAATTAGAAGAAGGAAGGAAGAGGGAAGAAGGAAGAAGGAAGGAGGCTTTAGTTATCTATTAGTTATATAGAAAAGAAGGAAGAGGGAAGAAGAAAGGAGGAAGAAACCTTGGTGGTGGTGCATTTTTATTGGTCGTGCATTGTCTGGCAATGTTTGTTACGACAACAGTGGGAGCATCTTGCTCCCGTGCCTGGTATTCTTTTTTAAGGAGTCAGGAGGGAGGAAGAACAAAAGGCTCGTAGTTGGGCTTTATATCAAGTCTCTTTAATTAGCCATAATAAATTAGTTATCTTTATAGGACTTACGCAGATACGCTATATATAGTACTTGTAACTATTGTCCAATAGTTACTGGACTCTATACATAGTGTCTTTGCGTAAGTCCTGCTTTAGTCATCTTTAGATGACTTCTGCTTTGAGCCAAGAAATTTATTTCTTGGCGGATGACATGGTTCGCTACTCTTCATAACGCGCGGAAACTGCTGTAACTATTGGACAATAGTAAATAGAACATCAATGTTTGAGGTGAAAAAGGCTGAAGATTTTACCTGTAAAAGCTTTGAGGTTTGATCGCTAGAGCAATAACTATTGGACAATAGTAAATAGAACATCAATCATCGCAAAAGATAGCGTACGCGTTCTCAGCAGAGCAATAACTATTGGACAATAGTAAATAGAATATCAGTAAATAGAACATCAATAATTGCAAAAGATAGCGTACGCGTTCTCAGCAGAGCAATAACTATTGGACAATAGTAAATAGAACATCAATAATTGCAAAAGATAGCGTACGCGTTCTCAGCAGAGCAATAACTATTGAACAATAGTAAATAGAACATCAATCATCGCAAAAGATAGCGATATAGCTGCGGAATGGATGTTAAGAACGCTACTTTCATGCAACAAAGCCATTATTAATTATTCATTATTAATTATTCATTATTCATTATCCATCCCATTCCTGATCTAAGATTAATGGGATTTTTTCTGGAGGTACAATAACTACTTTTCCATCTTCCCAAATAGCGATATACTCTCCTAATTTTCGGTGTTTTTCTAAGGCTTCAGCAATGGCTTTATTGATACCTTTCAGGAGTCTTTCTGAAAATAATTTAGGTTGTTCATTATTCATAATTTTATCTCCATAATTTGAGAATAAGTTTGAGGTTGATAAATAATCGGTGTGTGGTTAATTCTTTTTTTCCCAATACAAACTGATTTATACAAACTGTTTAAGTAGACTCTACCTAACTCTCTTACCTAATTTTTTTTTAAGTTAACTTGACTACAAATAAAATTGAATTATTTATCAAAAATATTCTGTAGCCAAGTTAGTATGAATCTATTCAGTTATCTAATTATTATTAGCCGAATTAGCTATTTGTTGAACAACCGACAAAGGCAAGTCTAAAGATTCAGCAATTACCTCTAAACTCAATCCTAATTTAAGCAATCGAGGGACTGCTTCTTGTTTGGCTTTCTGTTGGCCTGTTTGTTCGCCAATTTGTTCTCCAACTTGTTGACCATCAGCATACGCTTGTAATTGAGCTTCTTGAGCTTGCAATTTTTCTTGTATTGCTGACTCCTGGGGAGTTGGCACTCGTTCACCGTTGGCAGTGAAGTAACGCAGTTCACCTCCATCTACTCCTAAGTATAATTCTAATTCTTGACTCCAACGCCAACCTTCCTGATTCGGTTGAATTTCTTCATAGCGATTTTGTTGTAAGCGAAATCCCATAAATTCCATAGTTTCGGGGTCGAACCAAAAATACTCTGGGGTGCGGAAGTTGTCTTGATATAACTGTTTTTTCAAGTTACGATCGACTCTAGCAGTAGAGTCTGATAGTAACTCAATAATTAAGTTAGGATATTTACCATTTTCTTCCCAAACTACCCATGATTTCCGAGGTCGCTTCTCGGTTTGCTTGACTAAGAAAAAGTCTGGTCCGCGAAAGTCGCGAGTTTTTAGCTGCTGGCGACTGTAATAAATAGTCAAGTTGGCACCGATAAAGTAATCGTTGCGATCGCGCCACAACCATTCTAGACAAATAACTAGCAACATGAGTTGGGTATAGTGTTGAGAGCTTTCCATTTCGGGCTCGTCGCTTTCTAGTTGAGTAGCATCGGGCATTATTGCCTCTAATTCTTGGGCTGTTAAAACCATTGCGCTTTACCTTTTTTTCAGTTATCAGTTATCAGTTAACTTGACTAGCAATAAAATTGAATTATTTATCAAAAATATTCTGTAGCCAAGTTAGTATGAATCTATTCAGTTATCTAATTATTATTAGCCGAATTAGCTATTTGTTGAACAACCGACAAAGGCAAGTCTAAAGATTCAGCAATTACCTCTAAACTCAATCCTAATTTAACCATTCGAGCAACTGCTTCTTGTTTAGCTTTCTGTTGGCCTGTTTGTTCCCCAATTTCTTCACCAATTTCTCGGCCTCGTTGTTCCCCTCGTTGTTCCCCAATTTGTTGACCATCGGCAAAAGCATCTTGGTAAAATCTGGTCTGTTTTAAATCTCCTAAATTAAACATTGCTGCAATTTCCTCCCGACTTTTTTGTGGTAATTTGTAGACTATTATAGTCTCTATTAATTCGATGATATTTTCTTGTCTGACTGGATCTGTTAATTGAGTTTGAGTTTTTTCAACTAACGATTTAGCCAGATCGACTGCGGTTTCTTCTGGTTCTACTACCAGTTTAACAATTTCTACTCCTAACGAGTTTATTGTTGTTAACTCATCTAAATAGATTCGTTGGACTCTTTCTAGAGTTAAAATATCTCCAAACTGATGAGCTTCTTCTCTTTCAATACTACGAGTTGGATAAATAACTACTACTCGCCAAGGATTAGTCGGTTGATATTGTCTTAAATATAGAAAAAGTTCGGAAAAGATACGATAGTATAATTCTTCTTTGGGTTGGAATTGTACTTCTACTAAATAGAATGGTTGGTCAGAATTAACATTGGTTGGTACAAATAATCCGTCCATACGAAATGATAATTGTTTGACTTCACGGGAAGTAAATTTGTAATTTTTGGCTTCATTGCCAGAAATACCAATTAGTTCAAAAAAACTGGATGGAATTGTCAGAAATAATTTATAGAAGATGCTGTCTGTTTTCACGTTTTTATTTTGGAATTTAATTTAGCATACTGTTTTCCTGTTGTTGTTGCAACTGGAATGAAGTGGAAAAAAGCAATCTTAGTTGGTCTAAATTATTTCTTGATTTTCTGTTCCGGTTTAGTTTAATATGTTAATATGTAGACTTAAAATAAGCTGCTGTTTTCTATAGCAGTTCTTTAACATAAGAGGTACAGCTTTAGATCCCCCCTAACCCCCCTTAGTAAGGGGGGAACGGCTTAAAAAGTGGGGAGTCTTCAAAGTCCCCCTTTTTAAGGGGGATTTAGGGGGATCGTAAATTTACCTCATAACTTTGGGAATTGCTATATCTCTCAATCTAACGATGATAAAACTCTGTAACTCCTTTCTCCGTAAATGGCGTTTTTTGCTGCTGTTGTTGTTGGTGCTGTTGGTGGTAAATTTGGGTCATGTTCGAGCTTCTGAGAAGTCGCCGCCGGAAGATTGGCAACTCCAGGGAATGTTGGCGGCGTTGGATGATTCTGACCCTGATGTTTGGGTTGAGGCTTTGAAGAAAATGTCTAGGTATGACCTTAAGTCTCCTGTTGAAATTCCCCCGGATCGGGTTGAACAAATTGGAGAGTTTTTGAGCGATGAAGACTCGGATGTCCGTGAAGCATCAGCAAAAGCACTGGGTGAGATGGGTTCGGAGGCTAAACAATTTATTCCTGAGTTGCTGCAGTTGTTCAGTGATAATGATTCGGATGTTCGTGAAGCAGTAGCAACAGCAGTGGGTAATTTGGGGTTGCAATCTAAAGAATTAATTCCCCAGTTGCTACAGTTGTTCAGCGATGAAGATTCGTTTGTCCGTGAAGCAGCAGCAATGACAGTGGGGAATTTGGGGTCGCAATCTAAAGAATTAATTCCCCAGTTGCAGCAGTTGTTGAGCGATGAAGATTCGTTTGTCCGTGAAGCAGCAGCAATGACAGTGGGGAATTTGGGGTTGCAATCTAAAGAATTAATTCCCCAGTTGCAGCAGTTGTTCAGTGATAAAAATTGGCGTGTCCGTGAAGCAGCAGCAACAGCAGTGGGTAGTTTGGGGTCAGAGGCTAAAGAATTGATTCCCCAGTTGCTCCAGTTGTTCAGTGATAAAAAGTGGCGTGTCCGTGAAGCAGCAGCAACAGCAGTGGGTAGTTTGGGGTCGGAGGCTAAAGAATTGATTCCCCAGTTGCTCCAGTTGTTGAGGGATGAAGATTTCGATGTCCGTGAAGCAGCAGCAATGACAGTGGGTAGTTTGGGGTCGGAGGCTAAAGAATTGATTCCCCAGTTGCAGCAGTTGTTGAGGGATGAAGATTCCGATGTCCGTGAAGCAGCAGCAACAGCAGTGGGTAGTTTGGGGTCGGAGGCTAAAGAATTGATTCCCCAGTTGCTCCAGTTGTTGAGGGATGAAGATTCTGATGTCCGTGAAGCAGCAGCAACAGCAGTGGGTAATTTGGGGTCGGAGGCTAAAGAATTGATTCCCCAGTTGCTCCAGTTGTTGAGGGATGAAGATTTCGATGTCCGTGAAGCAGCAGCAATGACAGTGGGGAATTTGGGATCGCAATCTAAAGAATTAATTCCCCAGTTGCTCCAGTTGTTGAGGGATGAAGATTCCGATGTCCGTGAAGCAGCAGCAACAGCAGTGGGTAATTTGGGGTCGGAGGCTAAAGAATTGATTTCCCAGTTGCAGCAGTTGTTGAGCGATGAAAATTGGTCTGTCCGTGAAGCAGCAGCAACAGCAGTGGGTAGTTTGGGGTCGGAGACGAAACAATTGATTCCTCAGTTGCTCCAGTTGTTGAGCGATGAATATTCGTTTGTCCGTAGCGCAGCAGCAACAGCAGTAATTCAGATAGGAAAGTTGAATACTCAGCAGATTTTACCGATTTTGAATGCAGCTCACAAAAGCAGCTATGAAGAAGCAGTACTTCGTTTTATCGCTTACTTTGTCAGTGGCGGAGAATATAACGCCGTTACCTTAATTCAATGGTTGGGTTCACCCAAAAAATATCCCTACGAAAATAATAAGTTTGATAATACTCGCAAAGAAGGCAAAAAAGTCTTAAACCTCTTTGCCGAAATTTGGCAAGCAACCGAAACCCTAGATGAATTACGCCCAGAATTAGAAAGACAAATTGCTAAAGTAGTCGATCGCGTCCAATGGGAACCCCAAGACATTAACCTACTCACAACCCACTACAAAAATTTAAAAGATGCCAAGTCTACTCATGCTGATTCCATCAACACCAAAATCAAGATATTAAAAGGAATACAAGTTTTCTCCTACATCTGGAAATTTCTACTCCTTCACGCCATCACTTGGCTCATCCTCCTCTCCCTCTATCCCAAATCTCCCGAAATTCAAACCCTATTCTGGCATCCCCTAATTCGCAGAATTGCCGGACTCGGTTACGTCGGTTTATTACTCACCTGGATACCATTCCTCCGCCGCCGACTCCTCTCCCCTTTCCAACCCCTCCTCATTGCAGATGCCAACCTCGACAGTTTCAACCCTCAAGATTATTTTCCCGACTCCAACGTTTGCCTCAAAAATACCCATAACCTCCAACCAATCAAAACCGCCATTGCCAAAGTGCAATCTCCCATTATCCTCGAAGGAGAATCAGGTCTCGGCAAATCCATGTTCTTGCGCTACTGGGCGAAAACCTGCAAAAATCTAGTGGTTTACCTACCTGCCAGCAAATGTTCCCAAGGAGCGATCGCTGCCATCCAAGCAAAAATCCCCATTTCTCAAACAGACGGCAAATTCCTAGAAAATCTCATCTACAACAACGCCCTAGAAATTTGTATTGACGGTCTCAATGAAGTCACCCCCGACACCCGCACTAAAATTAGTTATTTCGTCGAGCGTCATTTCCGGGGTCATATTCTCCTAGCAACCCAACCCCTAGATTGGATTCCACCCTCCGCCACCAAAACCTATATTCTCCAACCATTAAAACGTCAGCAAATTCGACAATTTCTCCAGACTCGTCAGTTTACCCCATCCGCAGAAACATCAATTTCCCAGTCCGAGTATGAGGAAGCTTGCGAAGAATACCTGGAAAAAACCTTCAATTCAAACCAACAGTCAGAGGAAGAGCGCAAAGCAGTACGTCGGTTATTATCGAATCCCATGGATTTAACTATTGTGGCGCAAATTCTTGCCCAGGGGAAAAACCCCGACTTGCTCAACCTGCAACAACAGCAGTATAACGTTATGGCAGCAGCATACGAGCAGATTAATTTTGATTCCTTTCCCCTAACAGACTTTGCCGAAACAGCATATCAAATGCGCCTCAACGATGAAATTAATATTCCGTCGGAGTGGAAAAAAGAGCTAAATTCCATGGAAAACTACAAAATGGTTTTGCGCCGTCAACGCAATGTAGAAGGTAATTCAGGTTCCCAATGGTATTTCCGCCATGATAAAATTCAAGAATATTTTATTGTCCAGACATTTCTCGGTGAGGGGAATCAAAAATTAGAACAACATATTAAAGACCCCAGATTTCGAGGAGTTTATCTATTATTAGCAACTTTGTTACCCTATAACGAAGCACTGTTATTACGAGAGAAATTATTAATAAATGCAGCGGAAACCAAAGACCATGTTGTGAGCGACCAATTTATTCAGCGATTAAATTCTCGGTCGGAACTATCCAAAAATGGTGAGAATTTGAATCTAGTGGAAATTATTAAATTGCTGATTGTTGAGAAAAATAATAATATAAATATTGAAGTTAACCCTAATATTGAAACTAAGCCTAATACTGAATTTAACCCTAATATAAGGAATGAAAAAATGAATGATTCTTACAGCTCAAAATATGACCAGAGACACGCTGAACGTAATAATATAGTCGATCAAGAACAAAATAGGAAGATTGATGCTAATATGGTGGGGAATTTTGTTGGGTTACGCTAGCGCTTAACCCAACCTACAGTATTTTTTAATAATTCTTATAGCAGTCGAAGCAATGATTAGGGCAGATAAAAAGCTGAAAGCTCAGACAAAGCAAGACTTTTGCTTCTTCCTTCTTCCTCCTTCCTTCTTCCTTCTTCCTTCCCCTATTCTGCCATTTCTAAATAGCAGTGCTAAAATTACCAGTGTATTGGACAAAAGCCATTGGGATACGGTGGAAAAATATTAATAATAAGTTAAAAATCTTTAACTTCCACATTGCCGTATTATCTTTTGTCCATACATTCTGCACTAATAATATCTAAAATCTAACATGAGTGGTACAATTACTCCTTCCCAACCAAATATAAGTCAGTTGTCTGACACTAAAACGACACCTTTAACCTCCGGTTCTGTAGTGGGAGATTTCTTCCAAGAAACCCTAGCATTAACCCGTCGGTTATTTATCCAACTAAAACGACGCCCTTCCACATTAATAGCTGGAATTATCCAACCCCTAATGTGGTTAATCCTATTTGGGGCACTTTTCCAAAATGTACCTCAAGGTTTATTTGGTGAAAGTCAAAACTATGGACAATTTCTCGGTGCTGGTATTATTGTCTTCACCGCTTTTGCTGGTGCCCTTAATGCTGGTTTGCCAGTCATGTTTGACCGAGAATTTGGCTTTCTCAACCGCCTATTGGTAGCTCCATTAACATCCCGCTTTTCTATTGTCATAGCTTCAGCTACTTTTATTGTCACCCTGAGTTTTATTCAGTCAGCAATAATCATCGGTGCTGGTGCATTTTTGGGTGCTGGATTACCTGATATATTAGGATTAGCTACCATAGCCCTGATTGTCCTAATGTTGGTTTTGGGCGTAACTGGTTTAAGTTTGGGTCTGGCCTTTGCTTTACCGGGTCACATTGAACTTTTGGCAGTTATTTTTGTAACTAACTTACCTTTACTCTTTGCTAGTACTGCTTTAGCACCTCTATCTTTTATGCCTAATTGGTTACAGGTAGTGGCAAGTTTAAATCCTTTGACTTACGCGATCGAGCCGATTCGCTATTTGTATCTACATAGTGACTGGTCTATTGGTAGTATAATCATGGAAACACCTTTTGCTGATATTTCTTTTGGTACAGCATTGTTGGTATTGTTGGTATTTGATGTAGTGACTTTAGTCGCAATTCAACCTTTATTACGTCGTCGGTTTGCCTAAATTGATTCGATCGAGTGGGTAAATACAATTATATTTAGGACTGACGCTAAAAATGTAGGCTGGGTAGAACGAAGTGTTAGGGTCACTTATCCTGACAGATAAACCCAACACGCACTTACACTTAATCTGTGCATCCGTGCCATAATCTGTGTTAGCAACCCAACCTACCCAACCTACGCTTATTGCACTATATTTAGCTGAAACAGTCCATTAGAGTTGCAAGGCACCTAATACCACTACCGTAAAATTAGCTCTCTTCTTCAAACAAACCAAAAAAGTTGTATGCTATATATCTAAAGTTTCCTAAAAAAACTACGATATGACCTATGTCTGCTCAACTTTTGACAAAAATCATTTTCAGCACCTTAACCACAGGAATAATAACTATATTCCTACCTCAGCCATCTTTTGCTGAACCTTATGAAACTAATACAGTTAATCCTCTAAAGGATTTGCAAACCGTAGATAACCCCGATCCTTTCAGTGGTTCCGGTGGGTTGAATATGTTCGACATTATTCATAACTCTAGACTGGGAAATAACCGGAATATGAAAGAGTATATGCTCGAACAACGTGACAGTCTTAATGATGCAGCGACACAGTTTCGCAATAAACAGCAGCAACTTATACAACCATCACAGAATGCTGTTGGTGATACTCCTGCTTCTACCGTAGGTGAGAGTGAAATTAATCCTTAATCGACGACATAGTTATTTATTCGAGCGATCGCTCTGTTGTTCAAAGTAGCAACATGAGCGTTTTGTTTTTTTTCAAAGGGAACAGGGAACGGGAACTATATAGGAGTACCTTCTTTGGCCTTTGATATCAAGTTGCACTGATTAATCACAATATAATAAAGATGGCATATTCCTCAAGAGTCATCTTAAGATGACTTATAGCGGTTTTCAAATTGATGAACCACATCGCCATAACCAAAACCCTGTAGGGACGTTGCATGCAATGTCCCTACAGTGGTCTACTGAAATGAAAACCGCTGTAAACTATTAGCCAAGGATTTCAATCCTTGGCTTTGATATAGCAACTTTTATTGTGATGAAGCAGAGTTATCAAAATAACATGGGTCTAAAACCCCGCCTTTTAAGGCGCAATATTTTTGGAGAGTTGCTCAAATCCCCTACTTCCCCTCCCCTCCTGGGAGGGGTTAGGGGTGGGTTAACTTCTGACTTCTGACTTGGGGACTTCTGACTTCGTTAATCTGCGTCACCATCATAGGAACATCTGTAAGGCCGATTCCTCCTGGCACCTTGTGGGGCTATTCCCTCTCTGGAGGCGAAACCAGTAGTCAGGTTTTCTTCTTCAAGTCCCTCTATAGATTTTTCAACGTTCAAGCGAATCACAGGCTCTTTTTGTTGTGGCATCAGATTTTTCTTGGCCATCGGATTATTCCTCTGTGTATTTTGAGCTTAATTTGCTTGAATTTTAGGCTTCTAAGTCACTACTGTCAAGCTTGGCTTGGCGAGCCATCAGGTATAAAGTTGTGTGGCTTTGTCATCCGCCAAGAAATTTATTTCTAGGCTCACAGCAGAAGTCATATCATGTCCGGTAGCATCGGTCTTGTATAGCAAAGGTAAGGAAGAAGGAAGAAGGAAGAAGGAAGAAGGAAGAAGCTTTAAGAAAAGGAAAAATTTTATATCATGTCCGGTAGGATCGGTCTTGTATAGTAAATAGGCAACAGCTCCGGAAAGCAACAGGCAAGAAAAAAACTTAAATTTCCTGTAGATATCCACGCTAACTTTTACACAAACGCGCCCCAACGGACATGATATTACTTATATGGCGGCAGATATTTCCCCAACTTTTACACGGGACTATACCAACGGATATGATATCATCTTTAGATGGCTAAAAATAGCTGATTTATTATGGCTAATTAATGAGACCTGATATTATACCTTAAAACTCCCTCTTCTTCCCTCCTGACTCCTGACTCCTCTATTATCTCAACGTTGGCCCTTGACCCGCGTTCTCCCGTTAGCGGAGCCTAGCGGCAGCTATTAGGGGAGCGGAGAGATGGGAAAACCAATCAATTTTGAGGTTTTGTCAATAGTATTTTAGACTTAAAATTTGGCTGCTGGGCTAGCAGTGTCAGTCTGTGGAGCGCGCCTTTAGACCGAAAAGAGGCTCGACCTTGGAGGCTGGTGCATTGTTAGCGCAGCTCCTCTGCAAGAGGCAGCAGAAAGACCTAAGAGCGCGATGGTTAGGAATCCCGCGCTGTCTCGTAGAGCAGCGTCGGGAGGATGTCAATTCGGACATGATATTAAAATATGGCGTTGCTGATTCTGGGTATGATTTTGCCCCCCTAGCCCCCCAATTTTGGGGGGAATAAAATTCTAAAAGTCCCCCTTAATCCCCCTCCCGTACCCCTTGGAAAGGGGGAAGCCAGAGGATGCTGCGCTTTTTGTTGAAAGGGGATTTAGGGGGCTTGACCAGAACCAAACAATCGCGCATTCATACTTCAATTCAGCAACGCCTAAAATATTATCGGCATTGAATTCATCTGTTTTTCCTGCAATGCTTCAGACAACCAACCCATTTTCACAGGTACATCATACAATCTACCCCTCCCAAACCTCGGCCAAAAATGGCGTAACCCAGGCACAATAACTTTCACCACATTTAGTTCAATATCTGGGCGAGTCTGATCCAAAACTAAAGTTTCCATTCCTGCTGCTTGAGCAATTTTCACACAAGTCAAAACATCTTCATAAATGTCATCACTCCAAACCAGAGGATAATCTCCATAAACTTTGGCTGGTATTTCTGGGTGGGGAGCTAAATAAGGTTGATTTTCTAAAGTTGCTGTGGTCATCCATTCCTGTATCCCTTCTTCCATTTGACTAATATCTTCTTCATCTATTCCCAAACTAATCTGATTAAGTTCTGTTACCGCTCGCAGCATGGCAATTTTTGGGTCAAAATGCGCTCCAAAACCTGTAATAATTCGTTCATACTCCCCATCAATTCGACGCGAAACTGCGCTAAAAGCTGGTATCCCCAAATCTGTTGTTAAATCTAATACCCATAACTCACGATGATTTTGTTGATAAAATTCTTGTACTGCCAATAAATAGGGGTCGTCAAAACTGGCTAAATCTACCGATGGACGCTTCAGGCGATTATACCACCAAATTGCTACACTATCGCGCTCTACTAATTCCATAAATCCTTGCAAAATTGCTTCTTCTATGGTATTGCCAGCAGCGTTGCCATTAGAATCAGCTATACAGAAATTATGGTTTGTGGGCAAGTTATAAGCATAATAACACCAAGCAGTAGGCAAGTATTTACGAGTATCTTCTGTGAGAGACCATACTGGAGTCCAATCAATTTTTTTGTTGGGATTAAAAGGTTGGGGAATCCAATCGCAGTCTACTTTACTTTTGGCATTCAATTTTTTGCGGTTTGCATATTGAGTAGGACTGAAGTGCAAAATTTTTTCTGGGTGAATAGCTTTTTCTCCCAATTCAGCTAAAGTTGATTTTTTCCTGGGTTCGTCTCCTTGGAATATTCCTGAATAACGTTCGATCGCTTCACAAAAACCACTAGCTTTAGCTTGGCGATCGCTCTTGCCTTTTCCTCCACTTTTATGATTAAGGGAACGACGCAAAGTACTGATAGTTTTGGCACTACCGAAACTATGAATAGCGTTGTAGGTATGAATTAAAGGATTATTTGGGTCGGAGGTTGGTACTAAAGCACTGACAACACCAGTAATGGGACTTATCAGTTGTTCGTAGCGTTTTGTTGTTTGGTCGGGAGTGAGTGCGCGATGACCACCATCAGAGGTAAAATGTTTTTTGCGATTGGTGAGAGTCAGGGGATAAAATGCCATGTCTTTGAGTAATTTAGGATCGCCGCAAGCTTGACATTGAGGTCTTTTAATCAAAATATGAGTTTCTGTGGTCAGGTTTGTCTGATTAAAGGTAATTACTTTTCCCGCGAGGGTAGTAAAGTTAGGAATTTCCTCCCCACATCTTTGTACTATCCATTTGGCAACTTCAGTGGTTATCAGATTTATAGCAGTTGCCATAGTTGAGGGTAGGAAACCAAAAGAGGTAGGGAGACATCCAGAAATTTCTCTTTTACTCGCACTAGGTTTTTTGGTGGAAGGAGATTTCTGTTTCTGTCGCAAAACAGCAGCTTCAACTTCCCGATGACCGCGCAAACGTTGAGCTAAACATTCCCAACATCCGGTATCTTCTGGTTCAAATATGGGACCTAACCACAGTAACCCTCCCACAGGTTTTGCTAGCAACCAAGGTTGATGAGCGCAGACTGCGGTTTCATTGATTTTTGCAAGTTGTGGTTGTAGGTAGTCATCGGTGAGGACAACTAATAGTGCGTTGCGGTCTGATGTTAGTGGGTAATTTTCCCAAAGCTTGGTTTTAATACCTATTGCTGTCAAATTTTCTATTAATAAGTCTGTGGTTGTTTTTCCGACTGAGGCGACATAAACTGAGATTTTCTGGAGATATTCGGAGGCGAGTTGTGGTTCTACATTGAGTAATGACCAAAATGCAGCGACTTGTTGTGGGAGTTGGGGAGTTGCTGTGGTTAAATAACCTTTGTTGTGGAGGCGATCGAGAACATATTCGATTTGTTCTAAGTCTGCTATTTCTGATAGGGTTTGGCAAATTTCTTCAAAGGTATGTTGACCGTCTAATAGGGGAATTAGGTGACAATAAAATTCTCCTGTTAGGGCGTGAGTGGAATTTTCTCCTAAGAGGTAAACGTGTTTTGGTTGGATAATTTCGATGCGAAAATGTGGTTTAATTTGTGGATTTTTCATAATGATTTTCAAGTTGGGATAAGTGATTAGTTTTATAGCAGAAAATAGGGAATAGTAGGAAAAATATTTTCCATTCCAGATATTTTGCCATTCCAAATATTTTCCGTTGCAGATATTTTCCGTTGCAGATATTTTCCGATTCCAAATATTTTGCCATTCCAGATATTTCCGATTCCAAATATTTTGCCATTCCAGATATTTCCGATTCCAGATATTTTGCCCTTCCAGATATTTTGCCATTCCAGATATTTTGTCATTCCAGATATTTCCGATTCCAGATATTTTGTCATTCCAGATATTTCCCGTTGCAGATATTTTGCCATTCCAGATATTTTGTCATTTCAGATATTTCCCGTTGCAGATATTTTCCGTTCCAGATATTTTGCCATTTCATACCAAATCCTGTTTAGTTAGACCACAAATAATTCAACTACAATTCATATATATCAAGCTTTTTTCAATAATAAATTGTGGTCTATAGTAATCGGATTTGGTATCAGATATTTTGCCATTCCAGATATTTCCCGTTCCAGATATTTTCCGATTCCAGATATTTTGCCATTCCAGATATTTCCCGTTCCAGATATTTTCCGATTCCAGATATTTTGCCATTCCAGATATTTTCCGTTCCAGATATTTTCCGATTCCAGATATTTTGCCATTTCAGATATTTCCCATTCCAGATATTTTCCCGTTCCAAATATTTCCCATTCCAGATATTTTGCCATTCCAGATATTTTCTTTTCCGATTCCAAATATTTTCCCATTCCAGATATTTTCCCGTTCCAAATATTTCCGATTCCAGATATTTCCCGTTGCAGATATTTCCCCGTTGTAGATATTTCCCCGTTGTAGATATTTTCCGTTGCAGATATTTTCCCGTTCCAAATATTTCCGATTCCAGATATTTCCCGTTGCAGATATTTTGCCATTTCAGATATTTTCCCGTTGCAGATATTTTGCCATTTCAGATATTTTCCCGTTGCAGATATTTTGCCATTTCAGATATTTCCCGTTGCAGATATTTTCCCGTTCCAAATATTTCTGATTCCAGATATTTTGCCATTCCAGATATTTTCTTTTCCGATTCCAAATATTTTCCCATTCCAGATATTTTCCCGTTCCAAATATTTCCCATTCCAGATATTTTGCCATTTCAGATATTTCCCATTCCAGATATTTTCCCGTTGCAGATATTTTGCCATTTCAGATATTTCCCGTTCCAAATATTTCCCGTTCCAAATATTTTCCCATTCCAGATATTTTCCCGTTCCAAATATTTCCCATTCCAGAGATTTTGCCATTTCAGATATTTTCCCATTCCAAATATTTTCCCGTTCCAGATATTTCCCATTCCAGATATTTTGTCATTCCAGATATTTTGCCATTTCAGATATTTTGTCATTCCAGATATTTTGCCATTTCAGATATTTCCGATTCCAGATATTTCCCGTTGCAGATATTTTCCCATTCCAGATATTTCCCATTCCAGATATTTTCCCATTCCAGATATTTTCTTTTCCGATTCCAAATATTTTCCCATTCCAGATATTTTCCCATTCCAGATATTTTCTTTTCCGATTCCAAATATTTTGCCATTCCAGAGATTTTCCCGTTCCAAATATTTCCCATTCCAGAGATTTTGCCATTTCAGATATTTCCCATTCCAGATATTTTGCCATTTCATATATTTCCCGTTCCAGATATTTTCCGATTCCAGATATTTCCCGTTGCAGAGATTTTGCCATTTCAGATATTTCCCGTTCCAGATATTTTCCGATTCCAGATATTTTCTCATTTCAGATATTTTCCCGTTCCAGATATTTCCCGTTCCAGATATTTTGCCATTTCAGATATTTCCCGTTGCAGATATTTTCCCGTTCCAGATATTTTGCCATTTCAGATATTTCCCGTTCCAGATATTTTGCCATTTCATATATTTCCCGTTCCAGATATTTCCCGTTCCAGATATTTTCCCGTTCCAGATATTTCCCCGTTGTAGATATTTTCCGTTGCAGATATTTCCCGTTGCAGATATTTTGCCATTTCAGATATTTCCCGTTCCAGATATTTTCCCGTTCCAGATATTTCCCCGTTGTAGATATTTCCCGTTGCAGATATTTTCCCGTTGCAGATATTTTGCCATTTCAGATATTTCCCGTTCCAGATATTTTCCCGTTCCAGATATTTCCCATTCTAGATATTTTCCCATTCCAGATATTTTCTTTTCCGATTCCAAATATTTTCCAATTCCAGATATTTCCAATTCCAGATATTTTGCCATTTCAGATATTTTCCCGTTCCAGATATTTTCCGATTCCAGATATTTTCTCATTTCAGATATTTTGCCATTTCATATATTTCCCGTTCCAAATATTTCCCGTTCCAAATATTTCCCGTTGCAGATATTTCCCGTTGCAGATATTTCCCGTTCCAAATATTTCCCGTTCCAAATATTTCCCGTTGCAGATATTTCCCGTTCCAGATATTTTGCCATTCCAAATATTTCCCATTCCAGATATTTTGCCATTCCAAATATTTCCCATTCCAGATATTTCCCATTCCAGATATTTCCCATTTCAGATATTTTGCCATTCCAAATATTTTCACCGCTTGGTTATAGCTGTATAATTTTTTATATAATGCTTAAATATAGCTTTAACTGTAAATAAAATATCTTTTTCTGCTGTAATTTTATCTATCAAATATCGTCTTTCTAAAGATAGTAATGTCTGAAATAATTCTGGTGATGATAATTGGGATTTTTCTAATAACTGGCAAAGTGAAACAGATTTTGGTTGTTCGCTCAGTAGAGAGATAACTTGTTTTTCTAATTCAGACAAACGTTGAAAATGCTGCTGGAAAATATTGGTTAATTCACTGCACAAAAATAATGGTTGATAACTCAAATATTGAGCTACACTCCCACCAAATAAATTTTTAATTGTCTGCCCTACTAATTTTAACCATTGAGGATTACCTTGATAGAAATTTATCAATTCTTGCCATTTCTCTTCATCTAATAATCCTTGATTTTTCAGCATCTCACGCGCCACCTTTTCCGTTAAACCAGTTAATTGAAATAAACGTACTGCTGAGTCATTATCTGTAAAGTTGAAAATGTCTAAAGGCGGCTCCCAACTGTTAAGAATAAAACAACTATTGTGAGGAAGTTCGCCGATAATTTTAAATAGGTTGCCATAGTTTTCATACCCTGATTTATAGTTACCAATAAGTTCCCCACTACTGAATATTTGCTGTAAGTCATCTAGAATAATTAGACAACGCATATCCCGTAATTTTTCAACGAGTAATGACAGTTGAGCATCGGTGTTATTGGAGAGGTTTATTTCTGTTACGTTGGAGATAATTTCAATTAAATTTTTGAGAGTTACGTTTAGAGGTGGAGATGTGAAGAGGGTGCGCCAGATGATGTGGTCGAAATTAGATTCTATTTCGGGGATGAGGTGACGAATAATAGTGCTTTTACCGATACCGCTTATTCCTGAGACGGTGATGAGACGACAGCGATGTTTGACTATCCAGGTTTTGAGAGTGGTGAGTTCGGTGGAGCGATCGTAGAATATTTTTCTGATATCTGGTGCGTCTCTGAGGTCGAGTTTTGGCAGTGGGGTATTATTTTCGTTTGTTGTTTGTGTAGTGGGTAATTTTTGTTTGGTTTCTGGGGAAGGAATGTTTTCTGTACAGAGATTAATATTACCTTTTACATAATTACTTTTTCCCAAATAAACTAAATTTGAACTATTAGAAACTAGATATCTTTCCATCGCAGCGCGGAAATTTGACTTATGAATTTTTTCATTTAATTCCTTGGAAATAAGTTGCCATAAATTTGAAGCGACATTGCCAACATGAAATTTAGTGCAGTGGTATTGTTGAGCAACCTTTGAGTATTTTTCCCCTTGCCAAGTAGCGCGTAAAATAGCTTCTTGCAGACTATCAAGGTGTTTGCCAGTTTTGTCAAAAACCACATCATCGACAAACCTTAAAATTTCATTAAGAGTCATTAGTCAATTTTGGTTAGGAATTTCTTCCTATTATACATGATGTTTTCTGATATTTCGGAAAAAAAATCTGATATTTTCTGATAATTATGCTTAGTTGTACATTATTTTTTGTGACTTTTATAAGTAATGGCTATTATTATCACTTGACTATTATCTGTAGTAACCTATTAGGTACTTAGATGACTGTGCCACACAATTAACAATAACAATTGTTGATTTTTAATAAAGTCTTCTAAGAGCTAATTTATCAAGTAAATATAAGGAGAACCATCAAGTGCTTAGTTTGACCGAAACTCCAGTATTTTCCACCGAAGATACCCGATTTCAAGAAATTAGTAATCTGATTGTTAAAGTCACAAACCGATGTAACTTGAATTGTAGCTATTGCTATGAAAATATAGTCCAAAAAGGTCAAGATATGGATTTAAAAACCTTTAAAAACTTAGTAGACAAAGTAATGAAAAATTCTGTGCAAAACAGGATTAATTTCATTCTTCACGGAGGAGAACCTACCTTAATTGGTATTGAGTGGATTACAGCAGCAGTAGAATACGCTAAACAACAAGCAAAAATTTATGGAAAAAGTACTACTTTTGGGATTCAAACTAACATGATTGCTCTAACTGATAAGTTAATTAATACTTTTATAGATTTGAATGTACATATTAGCTGTAGCTTAGACGGACCACATTATTTGAAAGGAGCAATGAGAGACTATGCTCAAAAAGCTTATCAATGTTATCAGCTAGCTAGAAAGTTAGATGCAAATGTCGGGATTTTAATGACTATAAATCATAGTAACTATCAGTATTTTACAGAAATCATAGACTGGCTAAAAAATGAACTTCAAGTCAGAGAATTTAAGGCTAATGTTATTACCTCTGTAGGTGCTGGTTACAACTTGCCACCACTAAGTGCAGAGCAAGTATTTACTGCACAAAAAGATATTTTAAATGCCATGATTAAAACTGAAGGAAAAGAAATAGTTGAGGAAAACTTAAAAGTAGAATTACTGCGCTTTTTTGACAATAATAGAAGAGAAACTCTTTGTGCAGAAAAAACCTGTGGAGCAGGGAAACGAGTTGTTGGTATTACACCAGATGGTAGTTTGCTTCCTTGCGGACGTTTTCAGTGGGATGATTATAACTTTCAGTTAGGTCATTTATCTGAAAAAATAAATAGTCAAGTTGCTGAAAATTTCCAGAAGTCGGTTCAAAACTTTCATTCCTTGGTACCAGAATCATGGTACGATTGTGAATCATGTTCAGCACGAAAAATTTGTTCCTATGGTTGTCAAGCATTTATTGTCAGGTCAAAGGAAAAAGCTAATGTTGAATGTTTACCTACTAAAATGAAATATCGTTTTTTTGAAGAAAACCGGGATAAACTTTTACCAGTAGTCAATTCTATACGAGAAAAATATGATGAATCTCGGCAACCAGAATCAGATTATCCAGATTATCAAGATGAAATAACATACCGAGACTACCAGGACTATTCCGACCAATTCTATAAGGATTCTACCTATACAGATGGAGGACATGGTTGGTAACAGTGCAAAATCTGAATAGACAATTACAGCAGTACTGCAGCACTTTGAGACTTGAATTAATCAAAAATTTAACTTAAGTATTAGGTGGGCAAATATTGGTTTGTATATCAACAGTAAAATTTGTGATATTTGCCTACCCTACTTATTACTTTAATACCTACTTATTACTTTAATACCTAATTACAAAGACTTAACCGATCTAACCATTTCCACCAAAATTCCTATTATCTTCCTCGAATCTTTAATATAGTAATTCTCCACATCAATAAACACTACATTCTTTTCCAATTTCAAAAATTTCCAGACATGACCTGTCGTAACCACACCATAAACAAAAGGAATATCTTTACCATCTTGTTGATTATATATTTCAGCCCCAACCATTTCTGCAATACATTCTCCTAAACCACCAACTATCCTTTCATTTTTAGCCTCTACAAGAACAACTACAGGAGTATCCAAATATAATTGTTCCGGAGATTGACTAATAATAAAATCACAAAATCCATTCAATCCCTTATCTCTATCAACTGAGAAATCTATACCCGAAAAAAAACTGATTTGAAGTTGCCTTTTAATCTCCAGCAAAATATTAATAATTATTAGCTCAGAACTAGCTTTTTCTGTCGCGATCGCTAAAGCAATAGGAACATTTTGCTTTAACATTTCAGCTAATAAATTACTAATCTCTACAGGTTCAACTTAAGAAAATAAATCTTCTGTTTCTATAAATTTTAAATTAAACTCAGCTTTGACTTTTTTTAAGTCAAAGTCACTATATGACATTTTACTTATTCCTTATTTTTTTTATAAAATCTCAATTTATATCCTAAATTATACTTTTAATTAACTATAAAAATTTATCAAAAAAATACTTATATCATGTGCGGATAATAAGTAATAAAAAAGTTTTTGTTTGTAGTTTTGCTCTAGACCATTAAATATCTATACTTCTTGCTCAAGCCCTACTACGAGCTTTAATTATAACTATTCATAAGTCAATGCTCCAAAATACTAACCAATTCTGAAATCTCTGTAATAGATTTTATTGCTGTATCTGCCACAAAATTATGGGCATTGGTAGTAGGATGTATGTCATCAAAGAATAAAAAATCATCGGGGTTAATTGCTCCAGAAGCTAAGAAATTATCCGTGACATTCGTAAAGCCAAAATCAGTAGGGTTAACAATAACATCGTCAAAGATAGTCCTAAAATCAGGGCTAATAATATTAATATTCGGGTCTTGCTCTAATATTTGGGAAGCTGCTGCTAACCCACTATTGTGACCGTCACTTAATAAGCTTAACCCCTGTTGTTGTTCCGGGGGTAAACTCTGTCCGAATGGAGTCAAACCTAGATCTGGTAAATTTGGCAACATAAAATTTCTGGCTCCAATGCTTGCTAGCTTATTTACTGCCACTGACAAATTACCCACACTTGACTGCACACCTTGGGTGCTACCCCCTAAATAATCATTTGCACCGGCCCACACTACATACAAAGCATCAGGGTCAGTTTCTGGAGTCTCTGCTATAAAATTGTCAATTTGTGTCTGCAGTCCAATTAACAGTGGGGGAGTACCCTCTGGCAATAGATTATTGGTACTATTCACAAATCCTGTGGTGGCTCCATTTACTGCAAAATTGAGACTGGGGTTAGATGTTAACTCTAATTGTGGTGCAAGAGTTTCTATCCATAGAGGACCGTTGCTAATGCGACCTTCAAAATAGGGAGGACTGGGTGGCAACAGACCGCCAGTAGCTGCAAAAGCATTGCCTGTATCAGACAAACTATCGCCAAACACATAGATATCGCTGAATAACAAACGTGGCAACCGTCCTTCAAATTGACCAGTATTGAGAAAGTGTTCTGTTGCTGTGAGTGAGGTATTTGCTAGTGCTTCACCAACATCTGGGTAACGGTCTAGATAAAAACTGGTGTCTAATAAAGTACTAGGGTCGCGTTGTTCAAATTGACCAAAATTGATGAAGTGTTCTGTAGGAGTCAAAACATTTTGTTCTACAGCAGCAGCTACTCCAGGGTTAGTATCAAGATAGAAATTAGTATTAAAAATAGCGTTGGGATCGCGACTTTCAAATTGACCAAACCGAATAAAATGGAAAAAGCCATCACTGACGATGCCATTGGCGACTGCTTCAGCTACTTCTGGGTAGGTTTCTAAATAGAATTGTTCATCAAATAGTTCGTTGATAGTTAATGCCATTTCAGTTATCAGTTATCAGTTATCAGTACCTTTGCTTAAAATGGGAGGCTTTAGACCACTATTTTTCAGTAATAAACTCTGAATTTCATAATCTTAATAGAATAAATCTGCCACAAGTTAAAAATAGTCAAATACTTTGGAAAATAAATTATAAATCTCTCTATGTGTTAAGAAATTATCAAGGTTTAAAGCCTTTTTTTATAAAGGCAAATTTTTTTAACTTGGTCAATCCTATCAGTTTTCAGGGTAATTGTTAATGATTAATGATTAAATTTGATGTAGATATAGCAAGTTAGCATTCAAGCGTATAATTAGTCAGTTTTTTAGTATTTATGAGTAGGCTTGAGAAAGTTTATCCCAAATTATTTTCTGAAATATTCTTAATAAGAATATGGATTATCACATTAGATAACCCATCCTAAATACCATAAACAAATTTATTTATGTACTTACTTTCTTCTTCCTGCAATTACTAATGAGAAGTCAAAAGTACAAAATCAGTTACTTTATCTCCATTGTAAGTCCGCCAATGTTCTGATACTTGGAAAAACTGTTCATTATTTGGAGTTTGATTCACAATTCTGAAAATTTCTGAAGGAGAATTTTCTTCTTGGCAAGGTTGATTTTTTCTGAAGCTAGCAACTAAGTTTTCCATAAATTTATACCCATCACAAAAGGCATTTGGTGGATAACCCATTTCTCCTTCACTATAAGCTTTTCCAGCAATAGAAATTATATTGTGATAAAAAGAATGTGAGTCCATCTTATCTATATGTCTGTGTAATTTCAAAGGTGATGGTGCGATTAAGTAAACATCTTCACAGTCAGGTTCACAATACATCAATTCATCCCAACTTCTATAAGATTGTAGAGTTTCTCCTGACTCTAATTCATAACCTAAAGCAAACTGCATTTCATCTAATAATTCTGCTTCCCAATCTTTTTGAGATATTCGTTCAAGCCAATGATGAATAATATTATATAGTTCCATTTCTGAGAGGGAAAGCAAAGCTTTTTTGACCGCTTCGGTGTGTAGTTGAGTTTTGATTTTCATGACGTTACCTCCTGTTTTATATAGTGAATAGACTTTGATGGAATTTATTTTAGTTAGCTTTTATGAAGGAGATATCCTTCAGGATTAACTATAAATATTTGGCAGTATTCTACTTGTATAGGAAGTAGAAGATGATAATTTTAATTCCCTCTATTAACAGAGTTATCTTTTGAAGATTACTCCTGTAATACTGAGGAATACCATTTTCTTTCGGCTTGTTATTTCTGTTACTTTCTAGTTATCACAGAATAACTATTGATTTTGTCGATCCCAATCAGTAAATCCATACACTTAGGTAGGAATTTCTTGTGGGTAAGAAAATTAAATAAGCAATTATACTGTGAGCATACTTTTTAATACTTCTCCGCTTGGAAGGCCCTTTACGACTTTGCGTCGTCATATCGGCCTTGAGTGGAGAATATTTATCTGCCAAAACTCTTAGTATAGTATATAAACAAATTTTTGTCAATCAAAATTTGGGTAGTATGTATTGATTTTTAATTTTGTTTTTTAACATTAGGTGAGTATGGATGACATAGCACTACGGATTTAGGTGTTTGACACTACTAAACCCTGTTTGCGGAGCATTGACCTTAGGAAAAAATAGCGTCAGAGATTACTTTTGACTTTTGAATTTCCACTTCTAACTTGCGCGTAGCGCTATATTAGGTTTGAATTCTGAGGTGTTAAGAAGCTACAGTATACTTTATCAGTCAATAAATTCTAAAATCGTCAAATGAAAGTATGGCAAATTGAGGAAAACCAAATTATCTGGGGAGAAGCGATCGCTGCTTTGGACAGGTATGTAAAAGATAGTAGTATCGATCTAATATTTGCCGATCCTCCTTATAATATTGGCAAGAAATTTAATGGTAGACAAAACAAATGGGATTCTAATAATGAATATATAGAATGGTGTTATCAGTGGATAGATTTATGTTTGAGGAAATTGAAAAAGACAGGTAGTATTTATATTATGGCAGCAACACAGTATATGCCATATCTAGATATATATTTAAGGGATAAAATTTCTATTCTTTCCCGAATTATTTGGTATTATGATAGTTCAGGAGTTCAGGCAAAGAAATATTTTGGTTCGTTATACGAGCCTATTTTATTTGCTGTAAAAGACCGCAATAACTATACATTCAACTCTGAAGAAATAATGGTTGAAGCTAAAACAGGTGCAGTGCGTAAATTGATTGATTATCGCAAAGCAAAACCAGCACCTTATAATACTAAAAAAGTGCCTGGGAATGTTTGGTATATTCCCAGGGTTAGATATAGAATGCCTGAGTATAGAAATCATCCGACTCAGAAACCAGAAGCTTTATTGGAAAGAATTATTAAAGCTAGTAGTAATCCTGGTAACTTAATTTTAGATTTATTTGCCGGAACATTCACAACATCTGTAGTTGCTCAAAGATTGGGTAGAAAATTTATCAGTATAGAAATAGAAGAAGAGTATGTAAAGTTAGGATTAGAACGATTAGATTTAGTTTCTGAAACTCAAAATAATCAGAAATTTTTCAAGAATAAAGCTATTCAATTAAGTTTGGATCTAACCATGGGTGACTAGATGGAACATGAGTTTACACAAGTAATCAAAAGTCTTCTTCAGAATGTTTTTAGAGATCGATCGGAATTAATCTATTCAATGTCTCCTATTTTACAATATATTAATGTCAAAACTAGAGCTGCTAATCGAGGATCAAAAGCCAGAAATTCTTTTGGTAATTTGTATGCAATTTATGTTTTAGTTGAGGATTATGTAAAAAAAGGATTTGATGAAAGTGGTCAATACAATTTCTATGAAGGTAGCAAGTATTCTGAACTTTTAAGGCGACAAAGAGAATTGCCTTTTGGGCAAAAATTACAAAACCATGCTTTGAATCACAGACTAAACCAAGAATTTAAAAAATATTTCCCTACTTGTGATTATATTCCTGTTATCAGAGAATCTTCAAACAATAGGTATTGGTTTAATGAAAATTTACTTCTTTGTATAACTGAAGATAACATTTACAATCTAGGAGCGATAATTATTAAAATAATTGATAAGTATATTGAGACTAAAATTGATGCTTTTGAAAATTTCATAAACTCTTGCGAACAAATAAATCAATTAGTAGAAGCAAATCAAAATGAGGCTGTTGATTTTATTGTTGAACTGTTACAACCAAATGTCGATGCTAGATTATTTGAGATAGTTAGCTATAGTATTTTGAAGTATTATTACTACGAACAGACTATATTTTTTGGTTTTGATATGCAAGATATACAACAAGAAAATTTGAAACTCTATAAAACAGGGCGAACTAATGCTAATGACGGCGGTATAGATTTTGTAATGAAACCATTAGGAAGATTTTTTCAAGTCACTGAAACAACAGATTTTAAAAAGTATTTCTTAGACATTGATAAAATAGAAAAGTATCCCATAACTTTCGTAATTAAAGCAACTGAAAATACAGATAAATTGTTACAAAAAATTAGAAAGAAGGCTGAACAGCAATACTCTGTCAATTTAATAGTCGATAAGTATATAGACTGTATAGAAGAAATTATTAATCTGCCAATTTTGAGAGAACGTTTTAAGCACGCTGTAGAAATGGGATACTTGGGTAATATACTAGAGGAAATAATTAAACAAAGCAAAGTAGAATTTAACTATAATTTTATTTAAGAAAAATCAATAACTGGTAAAACTATCTTTACCTCCAGGAATAGGAGTATTAATATCGACGATCGCGAACAGAGAGTCATTAAAGTAAGTGTAAATACCCTGTTGATTATTTTCACCATAGCCTAAAAATAACACTTTCTCATTATCAATAGCTGCACAGGAGCCAAAATCTGTAAAAGTACCCTTACCTCCGGGGATAAAGGTAGTGCGGTCTACTATCGTTGACAACAACCCTCCCTGATAAATATATATTCCTTGCTGGTTATTGTTACCATTCGCTGTAAATACCACACTTTCATTTTTGATAGCTAGACAAGACCCAAACTCGGTAAATGTTCCCTGACCATTAGGAATGCTAGTTTTTCTATTTGTCACTTTTGAGAGAAAACCATCTATAGAAATATATATTCCCTGCTGATCTTCACTCCCTTGAGCAATAAATACTACGTTATCTTGATCGAATGCAGGGCAAATTCCAAACTGAGTAAATTTTCCTGTACCTTCTGGTATTGATGTATTTTGGTTAGCTATAGTTTTTAGATAACCATTCATATAAAGGTAAATTCCCTGCTGATTATTATTTCCTTCTCCTCGAAAAACAACATTACCATTCTCAATGGAGGCACAAAATTTTGCATCGGTTAAGGTTTTTCTATATTGAGAAATAGATTGACTATTCTCATCATAAATTTGACTTAAAGCTAGAGCTTTTCCCATCAGAAGTAGGCTAAAAATTAATCCCACTAAAGTTGTTATTATCAATCTAATAATCTGATTCATTTTCATCTTTTTAGTAGTTATAGCAATTTTTTGAATAAGGTAATTATTTGAGATTTTTTATAGCAGTTTTTCTGTTCAATAATATCATGTTCGGATAATTACTTATAATAAAGTTTTTGTTTGTAGTTGCGCTTGAGCCTCTGAAATGCTTATTATTAGGACTAAAGTCCAACTACGAGCCTAATTATAACTGTTCTAGCAAACATGATCTAAGTCATTTTTTTTACCAAATAATGAGGTTTAATGCCTCCCCCTTTTAAGGGAAAAAATATTCAATTCAGTATTTTAAAACCTCCAACTTTAGTGGTCGGTACTGATAACTGATAACTGATAACTGATAACTGAAATGACCGAACATTAAATAGAGTCCAAAACTTCCAATACTGATTTAGGTAACAACTTATCCTTAAACCAGACAATAGGTACTGGTACATCTTTCACTTTTACACCAGCTTTTTCCAAATTTAGTCGTTCGGAAACTGCCAATATTAAATTATCACACTCAGCACTTTGCACCTGATAAAATTTCTTTTTTAAATATTCCGGTCGCCAATATCCAACTATTTCTAATAAATATGATTGTCCATTGGGATGTACCAGTCTAAAATCAGGAATCATTACACTACCAGGAATTGGAATTAAATCAACTTCTCTTTCTAACTTCCACTCGGTTTTTAACTTAGCCCAACGTTCTGCAAATGATGCTTCTAACATACTATCGTAGGGTTTTCCTGGTGGATAATGACTAACTAAATCGCAATCAGAATTAAGGCTAAATCGACCTTTTTTCCAAACACCACTATAGGTGTCACGATTTTGTAAGGTTGCGTGTAAACTCCATTTTGTAACGTGTAGTAATGCGGGCAACATTTTTGCTAGTGCTAAACCGTAACGAGTGCTAGGTTTAAATAAACTATAAGGTCCATCAATTGTGAGAGTAAAACCATGGTCAGCATCTCCTTCAATATAAGTCATTAATTGAAAGAGTTTTACATACCTAAATAAGAGTTTGTATTCTCCTGGGTCATTGCGATGAGCATTTAATTCAATATGACTAGCTTTATAAAAAATACCTTGTACTTGAGACAGATTATATCTATGCAATAAAGCTTCTGATGTAGGAGCATCAAATTGAGTCAAAATTCTATTTTCTTGTAAGTCAGCATAGAGACCTTTTTTAATCTCATCAGGCACAACTTCTCGGTTTAATTCTTGACTAATTTGTGCGGCTAATTTTTCTAGAGTTAACTCTGTTGATTGGATACTAGGAACAACTTCTGCTGCTGTGGAAAAAACACGTTTTCTTAATTCTATTGGTTCCAGAGGACTGATAATTTCAAAGGTAGAAAAACTGCCTCTCAACATATGTGCTAATCCTCTTTTGAAGCGATAGTTAGGGTCATCTCCTTCAATTTCTTGTAAACGTTTATCAAGTTCTCCTTGAGTTTTGCCTACTGTTTCTTGGAAAGAGTTAATCATCTCTGTGGCAATGGCTAAATTTTTAGCATCAATTTTTAGTTTTTGAGGAATAATTGTTTCTCCAGTTTGACGATGAGAAAGTAAGTCAGTTGGTAACATAATTTATGATATTTAATCTAGACTTTTGAAGAAGGAGTCAGGAGGGAAAATTGCATGGGGATAGTCAACAACCTGCCGCTCCGCGTCTACTAACCCCTAACCCCAAACAATTTTGAGCACCGCGGGTGACGGTGGGGTATTAAACCCATAAGGGAAATGATAACTGCTATTATGGTGTTTTTATCAAAAATAAAATACTTTATTATATCATAATTGTGATTAAAATGACTAGATTATTGGCATATAAAACCCATTTGAAAACTATTTAAAAAGATATGGGGAGGTGGGGAGTATTTTTCAATCTTTTTACCGAATAATTAAGGTTTAAAGACTCTTCTTTAAAGGAGAAGCAAGAAAAAATTTTCCTTTGAGTCAATCCTCTCTTTTCAAGGAGAGGTAATAATTAATAATTAATAATTGAACTTATGCCTTCCCTCGATCTCCTGACTCCTGGTAAGAACTTAATCCTGTATAATTTATGGATAGGAATTGATTTTATTTTTTATTCTTGAAGAGTTTGTTATAATCTAAATTAGAAGTATTCAGAATTGGAATTTATGTTGAATATAAAAAAATTGATGAAACTAAGTTTTGTGGGAATTACAGGAGCTACTGTTACCTGTTTCCACCTTTTATTAACTACTTCCCAAGCATTAGCAGATAGCCCATTGACTTCCACCCCTTTTAGTAAAGCTTATCAAGATGTTGAAATTGTTCAGCACGCTATTGAGGATGGCTTTGATATCAAAACGATAAAAGCTTTAGGCGATCCTGATATTTCTAATGATGTAAGAGTTGCAATTATTAACCAGCTAATTATGACGGCTGTGAAAAAACATGGTTGGTTTCATAATAATTATTATACTGAGATTTATTTAGGCTACCTAGCTATTAAATATGGAATTAAGTACACAGAAATTACTCCCTCTCTTCTGACAGCAGAAGAGGCATTATCCTTAGGTTATTTAGTAGCATTTAGGCAAAGATTTGCAATTAAAGAAAACTTCAAGATAAGAGATGAAGAATTAGAAATAAATGCCTTAAATTTAACAAATAAAGCATTAGCTCAGAATCAAGAAGATTTTGCGGTTGCTGTAGTTAATAGCTTAGTTGTGGCGCACCAGTATTTTCGTCTTGGCACTAATAATTGGTGTAAAGTTTATCAAACTTTTAACTCTGTAGATCAAGAATTTAGTTCCGAAAACAGAAATATGCGCCCAGAAGCTGTAGATATTATCAAAAATTACATTAATGTTTATCAGGAGTATTGCCAAAATTAAACAAACTGTTGCCTGACTAATATCATGTCCGGTTAAATAGTTATTGTATAGTTGGGAGTAGGGGAGTAGGGGAGCGGGGGAGTAGAGGAGATTAAATATTGAAGTAATTATAGAATTATCAACATATACTATATAACCAGATTCTATATAAGAAAAATGCTATAACTTAGAAAAAATCTTCTATATCAATGTCATCATCGGAATTTTTAGAGAGATTTTCATCTATTTTTTTCTCTGATATATCTTCCAAATTATTAACATTATTTTGTTTGTCACTATCCAATTTCACTCCTGGTTCTTGCTGAATATTTTTTAAGAGTTGAGATTCTGTTTTTTCGTTTTTTTGATCTTTAGATTGAAAAGATTCTTTCAAATCATTTTGTCGATCATTATCCCATTTTGCACCTGGTTCTGCAGCACGTTTAGCAACAAAATTATTAACTCCATAAATTGGTTCTGGCTTCACAATTTCTAACGGCTTAACTTCTGTTTTATCCTCTTCTTTTTCTTGATATTTAGGAGATTTTTTCGGTCTAATTTTACCTCTACGTCTGCGAGAAGTTTGTTCTTCACTTGTATTTTCCGTAACAACTTCATACAAAATTGCTAACTTATTTTTATCGCTACCTCGACGTAAAACTCGACCCAATCTTTGAATATATTCTCGTTCACTTCCAGTACCAGATAAAATAATTGCTACCCTCGCATCTGGCACATCAACACCTTCATTTAAAACATGAGAAGCAACAAGAGTTTTATATTCCCCAGTTCTAAATTTACTTAAAACTTCATGTCTTTCTTTCACAGGAGTTTGGTGAGTTATTGCCGGAATTAAAAAGTCGTGGGAAATCCGATAAACTGTTGTATTATCAGCCGTAAAAATTAAAGTACGTTCGGGAAAATGTTGAGCCAATAAATTAGCAAGAGTTCGTAATTTTCCATCCGTACCAAGAGCAATTTCTTTAGCTTGACGATGGGCTAACATTGCTCGACGTCCAGCCTTGGAACGGGCACTTGCTATCACAAAATTTTTCCAACCATTTAACCCACCTAACTTAATATTTGCCTGCTTTAAAAAGTCATTTCTAACTGTCATTAACTTGTTATATTCTTCCCGCTCCTGTGCAGAAAGTTTAACCATTATTTGCACAATTTTATGGTCAGCTAAAGCATCACCTGCCAATTCTTCAGGAGTCTTACTAAAAACCGTAGGTCCAATTAAATAATCTAGGTCAGAATGGCGACCATCAGAACGATTAGGAGTTGCTGTCAGACCCAGACGATAAGGAGCGATCGCGTATTCAGCAATGACCCGATAAAAATCAGTAGGTAAGTGGTGACATTCATCAAAAACTAATAGAGCATACTTATTGCCGATCGCCTCAGCATGAATAGTAGCACTATCGTAAGTCGCTACTAAAATTGGTGTTTTGTCGCGAGACCCCCCACCAAGTAACCCCACCTCCACATCTGGAAAAGCTGCATTCAAATGCGCGTACCACTGGTGCATCAAATCCAGGGTAGGTACTACTACCAGAGTACTGCGGGGAGTTGCCTGCATTGCCAGTTGTGCCAAATATGTTTTACCCGAAGCAGTAGGGAGAATCACAACTCCATTTCTACCTGACTGTTTCCAAGCTTTCAATGCTGCCTCTTGGTGGGGATAGGGAGGCATTTCCAAACTAGGGATAAGTTCGAGAGGTTCAAATTCTTTAGCTTTGTCAGTAAAGTCAATTTTTGCTGCTTTTAATGATTCCACTAAAGGGCGATAGTCTATTGCTCGAACCCGAAATTTTTCCACCCGGTCATCCCAAGTTGCATAGTCTACCCATGCTTTACCTTGAGGTGGGGGATGGAGGATAAGAGTGCCGCGATCAAATTTGATAGTTGGTGTTCGATACATTATTTCATTTCACTGATTTAAAAATAACCTTGATTGAGAACTTTATTTATATAGCAATATGATTTTAGTTGTAAGATATTGGAGACTTTTGTTTTAGGGAACAGGGAACAGTTGGAAAAACTTTTGGATTAGGTTTTGCTCGTGCTAGTTCACTAATAATATTAGTATTAAATAGAAACATTTTCAAGATCGTCACTAAAAGGATTTGGTCTATTTTGGCGAGAAGGAATTTCTAGTACATAATCTGCTTGGGTACACAAATTATGTAACTCTCCGAATGTCTCATTTCAGGTGGATTTTTGATGTTGTTTTTGCCATGCTAAAAATTTCTGAAATGTTTGGGCCTCGATAATAGCTGCGACAAGTTTTTCTTGTTCATAAATCATTAGACATCTCCAAAAAAGAATAGACTTTTTGCAAAAGTAGGCAACAGGCAACAGCTCCGGAAAGCAACAGGGAAGAAAATTTCTGAAAAAAGACACAACAAATGATCTATATGTGTAATTTCCGGAGATTTCTATTTGTGGTTTTTGGGTTGGTTATTTCAGGTCTGATAAATTTTCTTGTGCTTCGTGTATTTCCCAATTCAATTTTTACCTCCTATATTGATAATTTAATTTTGTTTATTTTAACATAGTGAGCAGGCAATAGTGCTACGCACCGCTACGCGATCGCTCCCATTCATATTTCCCACAAAAAAATTTGAATAAAGGGTTTATTTTCAATAAATTTGTGCTATTATTTGAACAATAGAAAAAGTGCGCTCATATATACTCTATATTACATAGCATAATTTGAGAATAAGACAGATAATATTGATATAAATTAATGACAAACACAAACATTTATACCGAGTAGGAAAAAATACTAATTGCCAAAATCCGGAATTTGCCTCCAGATAAAGTTTCCGAAATAGTAGATTTTGTGGATTTTTTGTCTCAGCGACAACAACAGCAAAGTTTTACTAATTCTATTACTCAACTGTCTGAAGCAGCTTTTGAGAAAATTTGGGATAATCCTGAAGATGATGATTATGACTATTTATAATAAGTAAATTAGAGAAGGGTAAAAATGGGCGCTAAGGATAAATTTCATGCTGTAGTTAGAATTGCTTTGGAAAAGGAGAAATGGCAAATAACTGACGATCCTCTCCTACTGGAAGTAGGCGGAACTAAATTTGAAATTGATTTAGGTGCAGAGCAACTATTAGCAGCAGAGCGCGGTGAAGAAAAAATTGCAGTTGAGATTAAAACTTTTTTGAGTGATTCGCCATTGACAGATTACCATAATGCTTTAGGACAATTCTTGAATTATCGGTTAGCTTTAGAAATTAGCGACCCAAAACGAATTTTATATTTAGCAATACCTGTGGTTGCTTATAATACTTTTTTTAAGCGGGAATTTGCCCAAATATCTTTAGAAAGGTATGAAATAAAACTAATTATTTATGACTCAAAACAGGAGGAAATTGTAAGATGGATACCTTAGAATCTTATCGCAATATTATTCAGTCTTTATTAACAGTTTATGCTGCTATTCCTATAGCAAATGGTCAGATAGATAATTACACGGTTTTTGATACAAAACAAGACCATTACATGGTTATGAATGTAGGATGGGATGGTTATCGGCGAGCTTATGGTTGTGTTTTACATTTGGATATTAAAGGAGAAAAAATTTGGATAGAGCAAAATATGACCGAAATTAGAATTGCTCAAGAACTTGTGGAGCGAGGAGTACCAAAAGAAGATATTGTTCTGGGATTTCAAGCTCCTGAAATGCGGAAATATACTGACTATGGAGTTGTTTAATTGAGGAAAAGAAAAGCTAGACAGAGATTCGGGCACGGATAAACAGATTAATTATTTGTCATCATCCGTGCATTCGTGGCAAAATCATTGTCTAGCTCTGTTCAGGCGATCGCTCTATTTTTTTGTCTTTTTTCAGGTAAAGAAGTAAACAGAAAGTTATGATTAGTGCAGGATGGCGGAAATAACTGGTTAAAAAATCCTAAAACAATTACAAATCAATACTTTTGACTTTTGACTTCCGCGTAGCGGCATTAGTCTTTGAACTGGAGAAATAACTTATGCATAATAGGTTTACACAGGAAGATAACAACGTCCCCAATGAAGCGACAAATAGGTATAACTCTCTAAGACCTTGGAATTTTTTTACACAACAAGTCAATAACGTCCTTGAGCTAGCTTTCGATGAAGCCAAACACTTGAATCATAGAGAAATAGGGCCAGTACATCTGCTTTTGGGTTTAATCAGGCAGGAACAAGGTTTAGCGGCGCAGGTACTTAGAAGCGCTGGTGTTAAGTTAGAAAATGCCCGCTTAGAGGTTGAAAAAATACAGAAACGAGGAACAGTATCTTACAACAAAGACCTGGACTACGATCCATATACCAAAGAAATATTGGGTTTTTCTCAAGATGAAGCAGAGAAGTTAAAAGAGTCTAAAATTGACACCGAACATCTATTACTAGCTTTACTGAGGCAGTCAGAAGAAAGGGTAATCAAAGTTTTGCAGAATTTAGGAGTTAGTCCCGCTCAATTGCGGAATCAAGTTTTCGGTAGGTTAAAACCAGCTCATCTGACGGCATCCCAACCAATTTCTACTTCTGCTAATTCTAGTGAAACAAACTCAAATAACTACCTACCTCTGATTCAGGAAATACTTAAGTATCCAGAAGGTTCCCTGGCAAAAGTTATTAAGAATTACCCAGGTACTGTCAATCCGGAGTTAATAGAAAATATGGCTACTATGGCTGCAATATTAGAACAAGAAGGTAATACTAAAGGTGCTAAGGTTTTAAGAGGACTCATTGCTCCTAGAACGGAGGAAGCTACTGATCGCTCAGAAATTCCTGTTGTTAATGTACCTGAACCCGTTCAAAAGTCTACTCCACCAGAGGAACAAGCTACTAAATCTGAACCGATAGAATCTCCCGTTTCTCCTGAAGACTTTGAACCAGTATCTAGTCTACTAGAAGTGCAAGCTATTGAACCTGAGTTGATGGAATTCTTCCCTCCCTCAAATCAAGATATGGAGAACTTCCCGCGTTTGTTACTTAAGGAAAGTTTAGTGAACAAAGGTAACAAGCAAGTAGTACACAATTTTTTAGGAGAAAATTTGGATAAGTTAAACGATCGCTTTCCTGAAGCGTTGCAGAATTGGTTTCATCAGACTTTGCCCAATGTAGGGGATACAAGGAAGCAAGAGTTTCTCAAGAGAGTTACTAATATTAGCGATATAATTAGAACATTTGATGGAGGAGTGCGGGGGATTAATTTGGAAATTGCTCTGACTGGATACAATATTGTAGCTTCTATTCTGACTCCGACTGAAACTCCTAAAGATTGGGCGGATATTCAGAACTGTTTGGGTTTAACTTACTTGGAAATGATTCGGGGAGAACGCCGTGAGAATTTGCAGAAGGCGATCGCTTGTTTTGATATAGCCTTGAATTTTTACAAAAAAGAGGAATGTCCTGAATTGCAAAATATTCGTGAGAATGCCAAAAAAGCGAGAACTGAACTTAGGAATATACCACAAAAGGAAGAATGAGCAGCTAGACACGGATTCGGGCACGGATAAACGGATTAATCATTTTCCATCATCCGTGTATCTGTGGCAAAATCCTTGTTTAGCTTTTTTTGAAGTTAATTCAGCAATGTCTGCTATAATATTAGTATTTTATTGATATAAAAAGTTGGAAATATGACTCAAACAATACGCAGAAAAGTACCCAGAGGTACACCAATATATGGCGATCGCCCCCCTCTTTCCCCAGAGGAAATAGCCAGACGCGAAGCAGAAAAAGAAGCTTTTGGCCGTCGGTGTCGGGAAATTTTTTGGCGAGTTTATCCTGATTTGGTGAAAGAACATTACGACTGGTTTATTTATATCGAACCCGATAGTGGAGATTATTTTATGGATCGCGATCGGGATGTTGCCCGCCAAAAAGCTCAACAAAAACACCCCGGTGCTTTATTGATGGCAATGTGCGTCAATGAAACAGGAGCAGTTGGGAAAATATGATTCAAGGATACTTTGGTAGTAAAGGTGAGCTATTTTTTGAAATAGAGCTAATAGCTGCCGACGGTTCGAGAATAATAGTTGATGCTTTGCTAGATACTGGTTTTACTGATTGGTTAGCAGTAGATACTCAAGATGTAGAAAGTTTAGGATGGTTTTTTCAAGAACAAGAAGAAAAGCAGACAGCATTGGGAGTGGCAACTTTTAATTTGTACCAAGGTGCAGTTTGTTTTGATGGTCAAGAAATGAAGATTCCTGTTGTTGTTGGTAATGGAATACCAGAGATTTTAATCGGTTTGTCTTGGCTGGAAAATCGGCGCTTGGTAGTGGAGAGAAAATCTGGTATTCTTACTTTAGAGAGCTTTTCTGATTAATGAAAACTACTGTAGAAAGATTTGCAATGGAGGCAGGCGATCTTTTTCAGTTATCAGTAGATAGGCACAGATAAACAGATTTATCATTTTCCATCATCCGTGCATCCGTGGCAAAATCCTTGTCTTGCCCCCTGTCTAGCTCTGTTATTCTCACCGACAACGTTCAAGATTTTTTCGCACCTTAATAGTATGAGGATGTTCCCCACCTAATTTTTGCTCTAAAATATCTAGTGCTTCTTTGTACAAAGGTTCCGCTGCTTTGTATCTCCCTTGAGAACAATACAACAAAGCCTGGTTGTTGAGGAGGGTGGCAAGATATGGATGATTTTCCGGTAGAGCCTCTTTGACGATTGCGATCGCTTGTTGATACAAAGGTTCCGCTGCTGCGTATTTTCCTTGAGAACGATATAATCCTGCTAAACTGTTGAGGTGGGTGGCCAGATATGGATGATTTTCTGGTAGGGCAATCTTGTCGATAGCGATCGCTTCTTGGTACAATGGTTCTGCTTCTGCATATCTCCCTAGAGAACGATGTAGTTCTGCCAAGCTATTCAGGTGGGTGGCTAGGGATCGATGATTTTCCGGTAGGGCAGCTTTGTCGATGTTGATCGCTTCTTGGTACAATGGTTCCGCTGCTGCGTATTCCCCTTGAGAACAATAGAATAAAGCCAAGCTGTGGAGGTGGGTGGCTAGGGATGGATGATTTTCCGGTAGGGCAGTTTTGTCGATTTCGATGGCTTGTTGGTATAAAGGTTCTGCTGCTTCGTACTTCCCTTGAGAATAATATAATGCTGCTAGACTGTGGAGATGGGTAGCCAGGGATTGGTGATTTTCGGGTAAGGCAGTGTTGTCGATTTCGATGGCTTGTTGGTACAAAGGTTCTGCTGCTTCGTATCTCCCTTGAGAATAATATAAATTTGCCTGGTTGTTGAGGTAAGTGGCAAGATGTGGATGGTTAGGAGATAGAGCAACTTTGGCGATATCGATCGCTTGTTGGTACAATGGTTCGGCTGCTGCGTATTTCCCTTGAGAATAATATAATGTTGCGAGGGCGTTGAGATGGGTAGCTAGGGATGGATGATTTTCGGGTAAGGTAGTTTGGGCGATGTGGATGGCTTGTTGGTACAAAGGTTCTGCTGCTGTGTATTTCCCTTGAGAATGATACAGTTCTGCTTGTTTGTGGAGGTCGATGGCAGGGGGTAGATGATTTTCCGGGAGGGGGTTAGTTTGTTTAGGCATTGGTTCTGGTGTTTCATGTTTGCCTTGAGATTTATCTAATTCTGTTTGCTCGTCGATGTCGATGGCAGGGAATGGATGATTTTCCGAGAGAGGGTTTTTGTCCATTTCTGTAGTTTCTTTAGGCATTGGTTCTGCTGATTTGTGTTTGCCTTGAGAACGATATAATTCTGCCAGGTTGTTGAGGAGAGTAGCAAGATATGGATGATTTTCGGGTAAAGTGATTCTGAGGATTTGAATGGCTTCTATAAATAATGGTTCCGCTGCTGCGTATTTCTCTTGAGAATGATATAATTCTGCCAGGTTGTTGAGGGAGGTGGCAAGGTCGGGATGATTTTCGGGGAGAGCAATTTTAAGGATTTCCGTGCCTTGTTTGAACAAAGGTTCTGCTGCTTCGTATTTCCCTTGAGAATGATATAATTCTGCCAAGTTGTTGAGGGGCTTGGCAAGGTCGGGATGATTTTTGGGTAAAGCAATTTTGTTGATTTCGATAGCTTGTTGGTACAAAAGTTCTGCTGCTTCATATTTCCCTTGATAATAATATAATTCTGCCAGGTTGTTGAGGGAGGTGGCAACCAAGGGGTGATTTTCGGGTAAAGCGATTTTGAAGATTTCGATAGCTTGTTTCAATAAAGGTTCTGCTGCTTCGTATTTCCCTTGAGAAGAATATAATAAAGCTAGGTTGTTGAGGTTAGCGGCACGTTGGGGATGGTTTTCGGGTAAGGCGATTTTGACTATTTCAATGGCTTGTTGGTACAAAGGTTCTGCTGCTCCGTATTTCCCTTGAGAACGATATAATTCTGCCAGGCAGTTGAGATAAGAGGCAAGGTCAGGATGATTTTCAGGTAAGGCGATTTTGACTATTTCAATGGCTTGTTGGTACAAAGGTTCTGCTGCTCCGTATTTCCCTTGAGAACGATATAATTCTGCCAGGCAGTTGAGGCTGGTGGCGCGTTTGGGATGATTTTCGGGTAAAGCGATTTTGACTATTTCAATGGCTTGTTGGTACAAAGGTTCTGCTGCTCCGTATTTCCCTTGAGAACGATATAATTCTGCCAGGCAGTTGAGATAAGAGACAAGGTCAGGATGATTTTCAGGTAAGGCGATTTTGAAGATTTTGATGGCCTGTTTGAACAAAGGTTCTGCTGCTTCGTATTTCCCTTGAGAACAATATAAATTTGCCAGGTTGTTGAGGGAGGTAGCAAGATACGGATGATTTTTGGGTAAGGTGACTCTGAGGATTTTGATTGCTTGTTTGTACAGTGGTTCTGCTGCTTCGTATTTCCCTTGAAAACAATATAAATTTGCCAAGTTGTTAAGGTTGCTGGCCCGTTCAGGATGATTTTCAGGTAAGGCGATTTCGATGATTTTGATGGCTTGTTTCAATAAAGGTTCTGCTGCTTCGTATTTCCCTTGAGAACAATATAAATTTGCCAGGTTGTTGAGGTTGCTGGCCCGTTCGGGATGATTTTTGGGTAAGGCGACTTTGTTGATTTCAATAGCTTGTTTGAACAAAGGTTCTGCTGCTTCGTATTTCCCTTGAGAACAATATAAATTTGCCAGGTTGTTGTAGATAGTCCCAACATCATGATTATCTTTACCTAGCCGTTTTTCTACTATTTCTCTACCCTTCTCTAACCAAGGTTCTGCCTGTGGATATAATCCTTGACCCTGATAGAAGAAACTTAATTGAGCAAAAGGAACAATCAAATCATTATCACTCAAATACTCAGTCAAATGTTCCGCCACTTCCGTAATATGGGGAATATAAACCTCAAATTCCTTAACTTCCTCAAGTGTAATGTTCTTAGGAATTTCCAGCGCCTGCTCCGCCATCACCCGACAAAAACTACGTTTCCATTCCTCCACAGACTCAAACTGCTGCAACTTACCCACCATAAACTTTCTAATCAGTGGGTGTAACTGATAGATATCTTTATCCTTCCATTCCAGCAAACTTAAATTCAACAACACATCATCTCGTATCCCCTCCAAATCTCCCTGCTCCACTTCCGACAAACACCTTTCCACTAAAATCCAAGGAATAGGAGCAGCAGCAAACAAACTCAACCTACATCCTACCTCCTTTTCCTCCTTATCCAACTCTTCCCAACTCAACTCAAAAGCCGCTTCCACCCCACGTTGAGCAGTCATATCCCGAAAAGCATCACCCTTGCGGTCTTTTTTTTGCAGAGCGCGGTGTTTTAAATCCAACCTTTCCCGCATTTTCACCAAAGATAAATCCCGGTTTCGCTTCAAATACCGCCCCACCAACTCCAAACCCAAAGGCAAATAACCCAACTCAAAACAGAGCAACCTTGCCACATCTGCCTCCCCTTGAATGCGCTCCTCCCCAACCAAAGAAACCAATAATTCCAGAGCAGCACCCTCATCCAAAACCTCCAACTGTAATTGTTGCCAAGATTCTGCCAACCATTGTTTACGAGTAGTCACCAAAACCTTAAACCGAGGGTTGCTAGGCAGAAGTTCAGCAATTTGCTCATACTCTGCCACATCATCAAATACGATTAAAACATCAGAAGAAATCCCCCTCCCGTCCCCCGGTGCGATCCCCCTCCCGTCCCCCTTTCTAAGGGGGAAGCCAGATGTATCCCCCCCTTGGTAAGGGGGGTTAGGGGGGATCGTCTTCTCCTGCATATTCCGACTTCTATCCCTCGCGATCCCCCTCCCGTCCCCCTTAGAAAGGGGGAAGCCAGATGTATTCCCCCCTTGGTAAGGGGGGTTAGGGGGGATCGTCTTCTCCCCTCGTTCCCTAGTATTAGGGGGAATAGGCCATTTACTCCAACAGAAACTAATCTTCTCCTCCACACTCAGATCGTCAGGCAGGATCAGACCCAAATGCACCCTAGCAAAACTAAGAAACTGCAATACCACATCCTCATCTCGTGCCCGCAACCAACACACCCCACCAGGATAAGTGCCTTTTTGCCAATGAGACCGAGCATATTGGAGAGCAAGTTCAGTTTTGCCAATACCTCCCATCCCAGAAATAGAAGATATGGCAACCTTTTCTGTTTGTTGTAACTGTTTGTGCAGAGTAGCTAATGCTTTGTCACGCCCCACAAATTTTACCACTCCACTCAAAGGCAGGTTTTGTGGAGGTTGGGTACTTTCCTTTGTCGGTGCCCCTCCCGACGACTTCAGTCAAAAGTGAACACCACCATGAATGGTACTACCTTTAAATGCCTCCGGACTACCCACAATAGCTCCAGTGTCAACAGTATTATTTTCACTATCAACAACCTTACTTCCACTAATAGTGCTGTGCTGAAACAAAGCACCAATTTTCTCAGCAGTTACCCCTTGAGACTTTATTTCTTCCAACTTCGCCTCAAGATTTTTCACATCTTCTGGATATTCCTCTTTAGCAACGGCAACCACATTCATAATATCCTGCTTAAATTCCGGGTTTTGATTGGCCACCGCCTCCATTTCCCGTATCGCTGCCCCAAAATCTTCAGGAAAAGGATTTTCTTGTGCAGGTTTCAAAGCACGGAAAGTATTCGCAGGCATTCCTTTTACCCGTTGCCATAACTTAACCAATTGTTCCGTAGTCTTTTCACCTAAACCTTCCCCTGTCTTTTCCACATATTTAACTAAAAAAGGATAGGCGATCGCTACTACACTTAATTCTACAGGTTCCATTTTTGATACTCCTTGCTAAATAATTAAAAATTATAGCGAATTTCATCTGTAGGAGTGAATGGCCATTCACCCCTACAAGGTTTTGGTTGTGGCTATGTTCATAATTATTCAAGTCTTCACCTGTAACTTTAAAAGTTTAATTGAGTTCTTCAAACTCTTTACAAACAGCAAGAAAATTCTGGGGTAAATTATTTGTTACAGTCATAGTTAAAAATAATGTTAATTTTTACAATTATTACCATTAGGATAGTATTCTACTAAAGTCAATAAAGTTAAACAATTAAAAATGGAGTATTAAATTATGTCTGACATAGAACAGGACGCTAAATTGTGGTTGCATGGTGAAACCTATGGCTTTAAAAGTCTCCCACCAACTAAAGACCATGAAACAATTATTAAATCAGTTCTTATTTGTGCAAAAGGAGATGGAGTACTAGCACCAGAAGAAAGAAATTGGATTGTTGGTCGTGCTGCTGCACTCGGCAGTGACGGATATGAACTAGCAAAAACTTACCCAGCAGATGAGGATTTAATTGATGTTTTAAGTCAAGCATCTGCTGTGAATAATGCTGGTCGTCGTACAGTTATTTATCTTGCTATTAAGACTTGTGGTGCTGATGGAGAATTACACCCAGATGAAATGGCTAAAATTTACCAAATAGCAGAAAAACTGGGATTGGCAAAAGATGTTGTTGATTCTCTCAAGGAACTTTGCCTTGAGGAAGCTGGAGTGCGAGAAAAACGGATAGGTCTGTTGTTCCCTGATGGTGCTCCTTACTAAACTTGATTGCTAAACATTAGATTATTGGAGTGAGAGCGGGTTCATCTGATAATTTGTAACGCCATTAATTTAATGTGGAACCCGCTCCTACTATTGCAACATTTTAGGCGTGTCACGCCACTACTAATACTTAACTCAACTGTGCTTCTGTCACCCAGGCAGCATGAAAACCATAAGGAACTCGCTGCGGAATAATTACTCGCGCTACAGTTTCCCCACTCATATCTTGAGCATTCACTACCACCAACTCAGAAGTCTGAGTATTTTCATCATAAACATAAGTCACTAACCAACCATCATCTTCGTTACTAGCATTCAGTCGAGGAGCAAACACTGCCTCACCACTATAACACCCTTTACCAAACTCATGGGTTTCTGACTTCCCTGTATCCAAGTCATATTTAATCAGAGCATCAAACAGAGGAAAATTTCCTGGTGCCATTCTTGCTGAATAACCATACCGCGTCTTTCGTCCTAATAATTCTTCATTGACACGGGGAAACTCAGAAGCTACATCATCCAACTTTTCCTCCTTGACAGCTCCCGTTTTTAGGTTAAACCGCCAACGATGTAAATAAGGAATATCACCATCAGGGAGGCGATCGCTATCATTAGTCACAAACACATTAGTAGAGTTCATCCGACAAGCAAGCAATACAACCTCATCTCCTTCCTCATAAGCATTGAGAGTATGCCAAACAAAACAAGCTGGAGTTTCAAACCAACGTACTTCGCCACTATCGCCATGTCGGGGAATAATTCCGAAGCGACTGGGTGTCTCTGACTCAAACATTAGTGGAAACTGACTTTTTTCTATTCTTTCTGGGCGAAAAGTCATCGGTAAATCGAAAAATATACTATAGTTTTCGGTAATGGCAAAGTCGTGCATCATTACTCCCACTGGCAAATCTATAGGTATTGTGCGTAGTAACTCTCCACTTGCAGAAACAACGCCGTATTGTAAAAAGGGAGGTTGAGACATGGAGTACCCGAAAAACATCATTTCTCCTGTGACGACATCAACTTTAGGGTGCGCAGTAAAAGGAGATTCAAGCTTGCTGTTAAAAGTCTGTTTGCCAATGGTATCTAACTCAGGTAATTTAATATGGTAGGGTGCACCCCCACCACCTTCCCACAGAGCATAGAAATGACCAGCATGATAGACCAGAGCAGTGTTAGCTGTATTTGTATCTGTACCGTGGGGATTATCTGGTTGGGATGGCTCTAATAATCCTGGCCATACTGCTTTACCTTCCTGGTTTTCTACCTGGAATTTGTTGGTGCGTACATAACGGTTGCAATAGGATGCTTTACCGTCTTTTATTCTTACTCCATGGAGCATTCCGTCGCCGTCAAACCAGTGATATTCACCGATCGGTTTAAATTGTGGGTTGGGGCCATTACGCACAAACATTCCTGAGAGATCGGGAGGTAGTTCCCCGATAACTTTGAGGTTTTCGGCGGTTATTTCTTCTGTAACGGGGGCGAAATTATTGGTTAAGAAAGGATTAAGGGTAGGAGTTGTTGCAGTCATAAATTTTTGATATTGGGAATTCTTAAGTTATTTTATAACAATTAGAGAAAATTGGTTATAATTTGTTGAGTTGTTGGTAGGTTTCAGAAGTCAGGAGAGAATATTTTTTTCAATTTTGTATCTTTGACCAGATAACAAATCAAATTTTTCCTATTACAGTATAAAAACGATTTCCTCTATTTGCCCTGTTAGAACCAATCTCTGACTTTGCGATTTTGAGCAAATCCCATCCTAAAAGTTCCGCAGATTTTCTATGGTTTTGATGATAATTAAAGACATTAATATAAGGTGGTGAAGTAACAAAAAAGTCTATTTTATTATCTGAAATAGGGAGTAATCTTGCGTCAGATAAATAAGCTGTTATCTTTTTGTTTGAGTTAGGTAAACTTTCAATCAGTTTTACTAATTCATAAAATTTGCTTTGAATCAACTCATTAGTAATGTTAGATTTTGCTCCATCAATTAAAATTATCAATATATCAAATATTGGCTTGGCATTTTCATCCATTTTATCCCTAATTTTTGAGACTTTTTCTTCTAAATATTCAACTTCTTTTTCATAGTCGAGTAATATTCTGATGGGAAACTCTTTGTCTAAATATTCTCTTACCTGACTTAAAATTTCTTTTTTATGAGGTTGATTAATCAACTCATAAATTTTCCCAAAAATCCAAGCGACAGGATTAATATCACATCCATAAGCTTCTAGAGAAAAATATCCAGCTTCTAATAAAACAGTTCCACTACCAGCAAAGGGATCGAGAACAACTGAATTTGGTAAACAATAAACTTTGAGAATAGTCTCAACTAACTCTGGAGAAAACTGACCCCTTCAGGTAAATAAATTACTTCTTTTTTTATTAGCAATATCTAGAAGTTTTTGGGAAATAGGTTGGTCAAATTCTTGCAACTATTACTATCCTCTTGATTAAATATTAGTAGTCAGGTTGGCAAATATTGAGTAATTTAGTTTTTCATTTTGCCAAAGGAAACAGACTCTGAGTCTACACTATTTCTTCTGTTCGATATCATTGTATCATTTTTTATGATTATTCTCGCCTTTAAGCACGGTACACAACCTTAGCTTTAGCTACTGTCAGTAATTTTACTCGATTAACTTTGTTTTAGATAACCAGCAAAATTTTTCATATTATGTATAATCTCTATTGTCAATCAGAAATAGAATGATTTAAACTATATTAGTGTACAAAAAAATCTCAAATAATCCAGGATTGTACGATGGGAAAAAAATGTGAATCACTTAAAAAAAATACTGCTACTTCTGGCTACAAAAATTATAAAAGTGTTAATCAATTTCCTCTACATATCCAAAAGCTAAAACGGAATGAGCTAGAAGCACAGTATCAAGAATTACGCCAGAATTATAAAAGTTTATTATTGAGTAGGTCGCAGTTAGTTAGAGGTAGAAAAGAAGAGAGAGAAAAATTTTTAAAGCTCAAAGATAACTTAAATAAATCTTTAAAAGTAATTGAGCAATATAAGTTAGAAAAGCAGAAATTAAGACAAGCATTATCCCATAGTGTTGAGACAAATACTAGATTACAACAAAAGGGAGATGAACTAACTAACCAAGTAGACAACTTAACAATTCAATTGCAGGCAACAAAGAAATTAATAACTGATTTTGAATCTGTTTATGAAAATATTGAGAAAAACAAAAACGTCATGTCAGGATTGGATCATTTTAGAGCTATAATGAAAGCTGCTAACAGACTTTTAAATACTGATATTAAAGATTTAATACCTATGAAATCAGCACAACCAAATCTAGTAAGTTGGGAAGAAGAAAGTACAGCTAACATTGGTCGTCAACTACTAGAAAATAAATAGAAAAAGAATATGGGTAAACTAACAGAATCACTTCAAGAAACTACTCAGCAGCTTAAAAACATAAAAAAGGGTATTAACCAAATGCAATTACTCGGTGATGAACTAACCGAAAATTCTTTTATGATTGCTGAAACTGCTCTGAAAGTTGGTTACAATTATGCTCAAAGTGAGATAGATTACACAACTACTAATTTAGTTGAATCTCAAGCTCAACTTCCATCTTTTAATGTTTTGGATCGGGAACTACTCAAAGAAGCAAATAATTGGACAGAAAAATCTTTAAAGGCACGTTTCAAAAATTGTAATGCTGCATATAAACATCTCAAAGATGCTCATGGTATTAAACTTAGTAGTCGCAGTTGGAAACAAGTTGTTACAGCATTTAATAATGGTGCTAATAAGAAAACAGAAACAGGAATAGAACCTGAAGAGCAAGACTTAAAACAACAAGTAAAATTTCTAGAGAAAAGAATTATAACTTTAGAAAATCAACTTAAAGAACAAGGTCTGTTGATACAGCAATTAATAAGTCAGTTAAAGTAATTTTTTAATAATTTCATCAAGCAAAAAACCAGGAATTAAGGGGAGATTATTTTCACCCCACACTTCATTTATTCAGACAAAACTTACCACTAATAAAAAACTAAATATCAAAATATTGATGAGTCAAAAAAGGCACTTCAACTACTTCCCCTTCCACATCTCCTACTTGTACTTTTAAACCCGCTCCCCCTGCTTTTGTTCTGATATAAACTAAACCAAAATAACCATCATTAGTTTCTGTAAAACTTGTTAATTTCCCAATTTTTTCTTCCCCAACTTGTACGACATTTCCTAATTCTGCTTTCCCATTTAAACGCACTCCCCAAAGTCTTTGTTTTACACCTTTATATGTATTTAAACGAGCAATAGTTTCTTGACCAATGTAACAACCTTTCTCAAAAGAAATAGTATTCCATAAACCTGCCTCCAGGGGGTTATAGTCATCTGTAAGTTCATAGTCTGGCGCGGGACGACCTTGCTCTATTCTCAGTTGTTGCCACAGGCGATCGCCCATAGGTACTACTCCTGCTTCTGTTAACATTTGCCAAACTTTAGCAGCATTGTTTACAGGAACTATCAAAGTGCATCCCTCTGTTGCCAACCCACTACCAACAGTAAAGCGAACTTCTACATCTTTGAGACTTATTAACTGGTGACTACCGTGGGGTGTATCTGGAAGAGTTATCCCTGATAATTTGGCGATCAAGTTTTTGCTTTCTGGTCCAATGAGACTAAATATGGCGTATTCGCTACTAATATCTTTCACTTCTACCTTATCCATCGGGAATAGATAACGGTCAAACCACTCTATTAAATGTTGACAACGGGTGGGGGAGACTAACAATAAAACAGCATCTTCTGTAACATAAGCTGTTACTAAGTCAATAGTCCGAGCAGTGGGGGTGACGAAAACTGTTTCACAACCTTCACCTGGTTTGAGAATATTGAAATTATTTGTACTTTGGTTGTGTAGAAACCTGAGACGGTCATCATCGGAAATGTGTATTAGTCCCCAATGAGAGCGATCGCATACAGCTACTCCCTGTTTTGTTGCTTCTATTGCTTGAGTATTATTACCAAAACTAACTGGAATTGAGTCTTGAAAAGTTGCACCATTAGATGTTTGAATATTCTGTAATTCTTGGTTCATAATTATAATTTTTGCTGTTGATTTTTACCGAAAAATTGTGGTTTAAAGCCGACCCTTTTAAGGGGATAATAAGCGGTCGTTAGCGGAGCTTCCCGTAGGGTGGGATGGATGGGTTTCCTAACCATATCCAATCGACCAAGAGAAGAAAAAATTTCATTATTAGTCAATCCTATCCGTTTTCAAGGAGAGGTAATTATTAATTATTAATTATTAATTATTAATTATTAATTATGGAATTAATACACATCTGGTTAAAAAGATATAGACTTTTTGTAAAAGTAGGGAATAGGGAATAGGGAATAGGGAATAGGTAAGATATTTTTAGGAAAAAAACACGGAAAATGATTCTTTGAGTTATTACACTCTAGTTTATAGCAAATAAAGGTCTAGTTGATTTTCTGGAGATATCTAATACAAATAGTTATTTTGTTCTGAGAAAATGGGCGTTAGTGATTTGAGGTATGATATCTGTCCGGATCAGAGCGCGATAGAACTTCGTTCCGCTTACGCAACCAAAAAACTTTCTCCTTATACTCTTCTTTCTTCCCTCCTGAATCCTGAATCCTGAGTTCTGACTCCTAAGTAATTAAGATTAATATCATACACTAATTCCGCAACGCCAGAAAATCTATCTATACTGTTGGTAAATCAGCCATCATATTCTCTACCACTTTCAGAGCTTTTTCGTCAAGATGCTCCCAATTAACATTTCCTTCATCGTTGAGTAAGCTAGTATCAACTTCAACTTCTACTGTTTGTTCAGCAGTATGAGTAGAATGATAATTACTAAAACAAACTTGATAGCAAAGTTCCCAGATATCAATACTAACTTTTTGGTCTTTATATTCTAAATCTAATCTATACCCTGGAATTGGTGTTTCTACTTCTTGATAATCTCCTTGCCAAACAGAATTATCTAGTTTTTTGCGAATATGATCTAATAATCTGATGAAAGCAGGTTGCATTAGTAGTTCAGCTTGTCTCCAGGCAGTAATGTTATTAATTTTAGGCTTCATTTAATTTCATTCAGAAACATTAGACTTCTTGCAGAAGTCAGGGAATAGGGAATAGGAAATAGGGAGATGAAATTGTTTATTTCATATCTTGAATTGGTTTAATTAAAACTTTTGCAAGAGGTCTATTCATTAATATAATATTTATTGGGAATAATTATTCACATTTTGTCAATATCAGGACTTACCCATGAGGTAGGAAAAACTAGGACTTGAGATTGCTTCCCTATGGGTCGCTTCGGACGGAAATAGGTTGAGGTGCGTAAATCCTAAATATTCTCAGGACTTACGCACCAGACTCTACATATAGCAAGGGTGAATACCATTCACCCTTACAAATGGTGCTTTAAAAGTCAATTTGCGTAAAAAGTCAATTTGCGTAAGTCCTATATTCTATTATTGTTGACAACTAAGTGACATTAACCATTGTCAACTTTTGTCTTGCTTGAAAAGAAAAATGCCGAGTTGTTTGATGATACCAATTCCCTAGAAGAAGGTAGTAGGTGATAGAAGGATGAAGGAGAAAGCAATCATATAAACTTTTCCATCAATACTATACTATCTCACTTTTGACTTTTTATTTTTGACTTTTGGCTTACTCAAACTGGGTACTCAATTATGTTATTCTTAATTATTAATTAACATTGAATTGCTAAAATTAAAGAGTAATGGTTAAACAGCGCGTACTCTCTGGAGTTCAACCAACTGGAAACCTTCATATTGGAAATTATTTAGGTGCTATTCGCAACTGGGTGGAGGGTCAAAAAGAATATGATAATTTTTTCTGTGTAGTAGACTTACACGCTATTACAGTACCACACAATCCAGCCACACTAACTACAGATACTTACACTATTGCAGCCTTATATTTAGCTTGTGGTATAGACCTGGATTATTCTACCATATTCGTACAATCTCACATTCCAGCTCATAGTGAATTGACATGGTTACTGAATTGTATTACTCCACTGAATTGGTTGACAGATATGATCCAATTTAAGGAGAAAGCAGTTAAGCAGGGAGAAAATGTTGGGACAGGTTTATTAGATTATCCAGTTTTGATGGCTGCAGATATTCTACTTTATGATGCAGATAAAGTTCCTGTGGGAGAAGACCAAAAACAACATTTGGAGCTTACCCGCGATATTGCAGTTAGATTTAATCATCAGTTTGGTAAGGAAGAAAAGATACTAAAATTACCACAACCTTTGATTAGAAAAGAGGGTGCGCGGGTAATGAGTTTGGCAGATGGTACTAGCAAAATGTCTAAATCTGACCCTTCAGAATTGAGTAGAATTAGTTTATTAGACCCACCGGATGTAATTACAAAAAAAATTAAACGTTGCAAAACAGACCCAGTTAAGGGTTTAGAGTTTGATAATCCTGAACGACCTGAATGCAATAATTTATTAACCCTTTATAGATTATTTTCAGACAAAACAAAACAAGAAGTAGCAGTAGAATGTCAGGATATGGGATGGGGACAATTTAAACCTTTATTAACTGAGGCAACTATTGAAGCTTTGAAACCAATTCAAACAAAATATAAGGAAGTAATGGACGATAAAGGTTATTTAGAATCTGTTTTATCCGAAGGTAGACAAAAAGCAGGAGGAGTTGCTAATCAAACTTTAGCAAGAGTTAAAGCAGCTTTAGGTTATTCTGTGCCAATTTAATAGAAAATAGTTAGTAGTTAACTACTCAGATAAAGTTCAAATTAATAACTTATTTATTTTTCTCAATCACAATTATCCTCAACTGAAGTTACGTGGATTCACTTAATTGAAAAAGTTATTTGAAAGTTGGATAATTATGTGTAAATTCAAAGTGAAATTATAATTTGTTTGGGAAGCACGCAAATTGACCTTTAAAGTAGAAAAAGTAGAATCTGTAGGGAGGAATAGAATTCGCACTAGCTATCTTTAGAGTCCCTGCGCAAGTCCTGTTGTTAACGATCAACAAAAATGATATTTGCTATTACCATTGCATATTCTGAAATTTCCGTCGTTAATAAAAGTAAATAATAGTTAGTTAGATAAAGATTTTTCTTCTATCGAATAGTCTGAAAAAATTAACAACTTAACCACAACTAAGTAATAAATAAATGAATAGATTTCGTAATGCAGTAAAATCGGGAGAATTTTTAGTAACTGCTGAAGTAGCACCACCAAAGGGAGCTGACCCCACTCACATGATCGAGATGGCCTCAACACTAAAAGGTCGGGTTCATGCTGTTAATGTCACAGATGGCAGTCGTGCTGTTTTGAGAATGTCTTCATTGGCAGCCTCAATTATCTTAAAAAATAATGGCATAGAGCCAATATGTCAAGTAGCTTGTCGCGATCGCAACCGTATTGGGTTACAAGCGGATCTAATGGGAGCTTCAGCATTAGGACTTAATAATATTTTAGCTCTTACTGGCGACCCTGTAAAGGCAGGCGATCATAAAGACGCTAGGAGTGTATTTGATATGGAGTCAGTACGTTTATTACAAATGATTGCTAAATTAAACCAAGGGATAGATTGGAATGAGAAAGCTTTACCAGATGGAGCTACAGATTTATTTGTAGGTGCTGCGGTAGACCCTCAGTCCCCTAGTTGGTCTGGATTAAAAAAACGATTTGAGCGGAAATTATTAGCAGGATGTCAATTTTTTCAAAGTCAATTAATTTCTGATTTTGATAAGTTAGAAAAGTTTATGAATCAAATTGCAGTTGAGAGTAATAAGCCAATTTTAGCTGGAATATTTTTACTCAAATCTGCCAAAAATGCTGCTTTTATTAATAAGTATGTGCCTGGAGTTGATATACCAGAACATATTATTAATCGTTTGGCAAAAGCTGAAAAACCTTTAGAGGAAGGAATTAAAATTGCTGCCGAACAAGTACAAATTGCTAGTAATATTTGTCACGGAGTTCATTTGATGGCAATTAAGCGAGAAGATTTAATTCCTAGAATATTAGATATGGCTGAGATTTCTCCTATTTAAGGAAGAAGGAAGAAGGAAGAAGGAAGAAGGAAGAAGGAAGAAGGAAGAAGGAAGAAGGAAGAAGGAGGAAGGAGGAAGGAAGGACTGAAAAATATGGCGTTTTCATAGAAGAAGGAAGAAGGAAGGACTAAAAAATATGGTTTTGCCTGAGTTTTAAGCTTTTAATACAGTAGATTCCATCAAGGGTAAGGTACACTCATAGCGGGTAAGATGCCTGCACTTGTTTGTACCAGGTCTGTGGAAACAAAGCTACAAAATTCGCTATTGCCATAATACAGAGCTTTTCAAATTGATGAGCCACATTGCCACAACAAAAATCGTGTAGGGGCGAAGGGCCCTTCGCCCCTACTGTGGTCTACCCAAATGAAAACCGCTGATAACTGATAACTGATAACTGATAACTGAATTCAACCCCTATGAAAAAACTGCTTTAATATTTCAGTAGGTTTTCTATCCCAAGTATCTATATGCTCATAAATTAATCCATCTTGATTCAATTTATAAGTCGAATAACCATTAAAAAAAATTCTGGCTTGCCAAGGAACTCTTAATACTCCACGCACAGTCCAATTTGCCAAAATGATATTTTCTTCTGTTTGCTGAACATCGTGTAAATCAAAATATAGTTCTGTGAAAAATAACCGACCATGAAAGCGCAAAGTCCAAAAAATAATTCGATAATTAAACTTCCACTTGAATGTATTAACTGGGTCTTTAAAAAAAATATCTTTAGTATAAATATTGTAGGAAATATCCTTTTCAAATAGAGTAGGTAAATCCAAATTTAGGGTATTAATAACTTGTTCAACTTTCACTCTAATTTTCCTCAGAAAAAATTGACATATCTAGACTAGAGTTTACTTAAAAAATAGTCAGCGTAAGTTGAAATAGCAGTTTTATCTTTTCTTTTGCGGGTTCAATACCCCACCGTCCATTGGGATGCCTAAAATTTCTTAGGGTGATAAGACACGGAGTGGCCTATCGTTGACTATCCCCATGCAATTTTCCCTCCTGCCTTCTGCCTTCTGCCTTCTGCCTTCTTCCTTCTTCTAATAAGAACTAATATTTAACATTCGCCTAATCTGTTTCACATATTGATAAATGTCAGGTAAACGTTTATAAATAGCAGACGCTTTTAAATAAATCTTATAAGGAACAGCAGGACTACTAGAAACAATTTCTCCAGCAGCAACATCATTATGAACACCTGCTTGAGCAGTAGCGATCGCTCCATCTCCAATTTTTGCTTGATTAGCAATACCCACTTGACCTGCCAAAATTACATTCTCGCCAAGTTTCACCCCACCAGCTAGACCAACCTGAGCGGCCAAAGCACAGTTTTTCCCAATTTGACAACCATGACCAACCTGCACCAAATTATCCAACTTCGTATTTTTGCCAATTCTAGTTTCTCCCACTGCGGGGCGATCGATAGTAGTATTGCCACCAACTTCAACCCCATCTTCCAAAACCACTCTGCCAGACTGTTCCATTTTATACCAACCTTCTTGAGTGGGCACAAAACCAAAACCTTCTCCACCAATAACCGCTCCACTATGAATCACACAACCATTCCCAATTTGACTACGTTCATGAATCGAACAGTTGGCGTGTAAAACAGAATTATCTCCTATTTCCACATCTGGATAAATTACCACATTTGGATAAATACAAACATTATCCCCAATTTTTACCCCCCCATCAACCACAACATGAGGGCCAAGATAAACATTTTTTCCTATTTCCGCTGTTGAGTGAATAACAGCAGTGCCATGAATTTCTCGAATAGGTTGAAAAGGTTGATAAAAAAGAGCGATCGCCTTGGCAAATAATAATCTCGGTTCTTTTCCTGCTACCCAATCAATACCACGTTCACTTGCCTGGGTTTGTAGAGTCTCATCCATCGGCAAAATCAAAGCACTAGCATTTGTCGTGCCTAAATAACTGGCAAATTTTGCTCCTTCTATATAACTAAGAGTACCTACCACTGCTTCATCCACTGGGGCCACACCTGTAATATCTGGGGCCACACCATTAGTTTTTTCTAGACTACTAGCAATGGCCTCACAACCAAGCTGATTTACAAGTTCCCTAAATTTCATTATTTTCCACTTGTAGCAAATACCCTTGAACTATTACCATTTTTCCGCAAAAAAATAAACCCAAGTCCAGGGAAGGCAGAGGGCAGAAGGCAGAAGGGAAAGAAAAGTTCAAAGGGAGAAGTTTTTTTATAACTGATTATCCTAACATGATATCATACCATTTTTCTGCCAAAAAATAAACCCAAGTCCATCGTTGTTCATCAACTGGAGATTTGGGTTAAATATTCTTATTTGAAATACTAAAATTTTTGTTATGTATCACGCCTTCGATCCCCCTCCCGTCCCCCTTGTCAAGGGGGAAGCTAGATGTTGCTTCACTTTTTGTTGAACGGGAGTTAGGGGAGATTTCCCGTAGCATTCTTTTTCATATTTCATAGAAGTCGAGACAAAATACTTGAAAGCTAATTTTGCCTAAATCTAATTTATTTGACAGAAACAGCATCTACATCAACTGTGGTATCAGTAGTTGAGTCTTTATCCTTAATATCCGGTGCAACTGCTACATCTTTTTTACCGCGACGTAACTTGATAAATTCAACTGCCATTTGAGAAACTTCTGCCACCAAGAGAGTTACAATAGCAACATCATCAATTTGTCCTGCAATTGGGATAAAATCGGGAGAGATGTCAAAAGGACTCAATACATAAGCCAATGTTCCGGCAATAATCCACCAACGATATTTAGGATTACGGATAGTATTACGATACCAAGTATATAGAGATTGAATGGAAAAACTCATTTAATTATCCTTAAACTTAAGAGGATATCTGAAAAGTTTTTTGATACTGAATTTTGCCCCCCTTGCCCCCCAACTTTGGGGGGAACAAGAAATTTGCTTCTAAAAGTCCCCCAAAATTGGGGGATTTAGGGGGCTTGAGTGTAGCAAATGAGACTTCTCAGACAACCTCTAAAACTTACTTACATTTTTAATAATGGCAGAATTTTAAGCAGTATGGCAATGTCAGTATCCACCATCAGTTTTTACAGAAATTTCTACACTTAAAATTAAGGAATTTTGTTATGGGAGTTTGGGGAGTTTCACTAAAGTCAGAAGTCAGAAGTCAAAAGTCAGAAGTGATATTTTTAGTAGTGTACAAGTAGTGATTTTTGCAGTTAAGCTCCTTTGAAAATAAGGGCGTTGCATAAATGCGGAACGTGGGTTTAATAGTTTTGTGGAAGAAAAAGCGATAGATTAGGGAATCAATACATGGACTATCTCGAAAGTTGTCGAGCCAATATTTTTCAATGTGTAGCTTGATGGGTTTGTATGCCAACAGATTTCTCCTGGCTTGAAATCTTTTGTTTGTGACTTATCTGTTGGTGTTTCTATCTCTACTTTGCCTGGGGAAATTGCAACAGTAAGGAATGGGAAGTTGTGAGTCAATGGTTTTGTTGATGCACCTGGTTCGAGCTTTAATTGATAAACACGCATTGGCTCTTTGTCAAGGATAATCTCATGTCCAGGCCAATTATCGGTTGCCAGGAGGTTATTTAACCGGATTTGATATGACAGGCGATCGCCTGTCCCCCGTGTAAAAATACAAAGCAAAAGATAAGTATAAACACAAGAAAGAGCGAAATAATTCTTTTGTTAGGTAATATAGCAATGAGCGCTCAGGTATTTACAATGTCCAGCTCAAAGTGCAGTAAGTGAAAAGGTATACAAAAAATAATGTGTAAATATGCCAGCGCACATTGCTATAATATCAAATCCGTGAAGATTGAACATAAAAAAAATCTGCAGTTGTCATAACTACGCTCATCTTTGTAATTCTTTCTCCTCCTGACTCCTGACTTCTGACTTCCCCTCCTGGGAGGGGGTGGGTTTACTCCTCCTGAATTAACCATTCTATGGCTGTTTAACCGGATTTGATATAATTTGATCGCGAGCGCAATTGCAATAAAAAATGTTTTTAGGTAATAGTCAGAGTTAACTTTATTGACTTAACTATTACCCCAATAGCAGTTAGGAATTGCCTAGAACTTTTGTAATTTCCTCTTTAGTTACTTCGATAGCTTTCTTGGCAATGTCGTAAGCACTTGGATATCCATTAGGGTTATCTTGCCCTGGTATCCAAAACTTGCGTCGAGACAGACGCAGGGAGTCAACAAAAGCAGGAACGGCATTGAAAATTTCTATAGCAATTGGTCCGTTATACACTTCTAAAACTGGTGTGAGAAAATCCTGCCAGGGTAGCCAACTGGTATGAATTGCACCACGATCAGGAGGTGAAACTTGAATATAATATAGCCATTGTTTTGCAGCTAAATCCTTAACTTGTTGTGAGAATATTTCTGGTCCATCTCCATCTAATGTTTCATGGGCGCTATCAATTACAACTCCTACTTGTTTACTTTCAACACCTTTAAAAAATTCTTTCAATTGAGATAATTTATTCGGTCCAGGAGTTTCCCAATGAGTAATAGGTTCTACGCCTAATTTGACATTTTTTCCCTCAGCATATTCGCCTAATTCGTTGAAAATAGGTTGTGCATTTTGATAGCGTAGTGCTAAATCTTCTTGTAGTCGATCGCTCCAGATAGGCTCATTAAAATCTGTAGTAGGGAAAACACCATAGGGAATAACAATTGGACCCATCATAATTTCACCCCTTAAAGCGGCTGTAATATCAACCCTTGATTTCAGATATTTCAGTGCTTTTTGCCGTTGTTCGGGATAGGAGGAACTAGGATCGAAAGTTCTGGTTGCTCCTACATTGGTGGATATTTTCACATCGGACAACCCTTGATCGTCTATATATTGCCTTAACTCCTGTACTTTGGTTCATTAGCCATAAATAAATAATACCTCTGCTGACGATATTTTCAAGAGTTGTGTATACGATTTGTTGTTGGTAATATTCTTCAGCTTAAATCCCTAAGCATCTGTCTAGAAGCCAACAAAGCCAGGGCTGCAATACTTAATGTTGTATTAGCAGCGCCAATAGAGGGCATACTTCCCGCACCGAGTAGGTAGAGATTCTCATGATCCCAGGAACGCTGATTCTTATCGACAACCGAATTGTTTTTGGTTGTTCCCATTACATGAGTTCCTGAAAAGTGGTTTCCTCCTCGGAACCAGTAGCCTTCACCCTCGTACTCAAAATAGGCGGGGTCTGACTTATCATAGTGGGTATAATCTTCTGCTCCCAAAAACTCGAATATCTGACGAGAAAGATTTCGGGCATAGGCCATTGTCTTTTTAGAGTAATCAGGTATGTCAAAGTGAATGATGGGGCGATAATTTCCCAATTGATCTTTATAATGCGGATCGATGGTGACTCGGTTATTAGGATCGGCGGGTAATTCGCACATGAAGGCTAACAGTAGCTGCCGTGAAATTCGATCGATTAGTTCATTGCGAAGTTCCCATCCATACTTACGCTTGTTATCAACAGCATCTCGTACCACATCAGTCGCAGCAGTACCAGACCATCCCCAACCATCATTGTGGATATCAATTGCAAATGCAGCTTGTTGCTTACGAAATTTACCGTAACGAAATGTGTTGATTCCTGATGTTACAAGAGGACCGCGCATGGTGCCAGTATTTTTAGGCATCAAAGCCCAAGCTAAGATAAAGGGGTGATCCATCAAATTGCAGCCCATCAGCCCACTGGTACTGGGCAAATTAGAAGCGAGCATGAGCCGAGCGTTTTCTACTGCACCGGCTGCTAAGACGAATAAACTACCCTTAACAGTACCAACAGTGTGCTGGGGAGAGCTTTTATCCCGATAGTGCTTATAATGAATAGCGACAACATGACCATTTTCCGGATCTATTTCTACCCGGGAGGCTACAGCTTGGGGTAGTAGATGTACGGGTTCTTGAGCAGGCTTGATTGTATTTAAGGTTTTACGAGCATCGTACTTCGCTTGAACTGGACAGATGGGTACGCAGTTCGCGTTTCCTTGGCATCGTTCTCCATATTCAACGGGGTTGACACTGGCAATTCCTTCAGGAACGAAATCGATATCTGTACCACCGCCTTCATGGGGAAACTTTTTATAATCGGGGTTCGGTTCGCTTCGCTATTGCGGCCCTGGAGAAAAGTGCTGAGTTTTAATTCTTTTTCTTCGCTATCTTCACCTTCACCGATTGAAACGCGTTGATTTATGAGCGACAGACCGATTTTAAGCCCTTTATCAACTTGCTTATCCAAGTAAGAAGGGGGAAGCTTTCTCATGGGGAAGACGTAGCCCTCTTCAAAGCGTGCACCCAGTTCTTTTTGTTCTTCTACGTCTCCGGCAACCCCAATCTCATACTCAGCATCACGGTAGTAGGGCTGAAGTTCTTCATAGGAAATCGGCCAGTCAAGACCTTGTCCGTAGTTCTTGCGTAACTCGAAATCTTCGGGTAACATCCGTATAGTTTTCCCTTCCCAGTGCATGGTTGTTCCACCCAGAATCCTTGTATAGGAACCACTTAGAGGTAGAGGACCTTTTTCTTCAAAATAGCCATATAAACCATCAGTGGGACTAGGAGCATTGGGATTATAGGGATATGGAGAGTTGGGGTTTTTGTTCACAGCACTGTAGAAGGTTTCAATGTAATTTTGAAAGCCTTTGAGGGTAAAACCCTCACCAGTTCCTGCTTCAAGAATTAAAACGTTCTTCCCCTGTTGGCTTAATTGTTTGGCTACAATGGCTCCGGCGACTCCCGCGCCAACGATTACAGCATCGTATTTGGTTTTAGAGACAGTCTCGGAATCAACTATTAATATCGTCTTATTTTGACCCATCTGTTATTCCTCGGCAATTAGCACATCCATTAAATACATTGACAGAAATTTGCCTCATATAAACATTGAGATTTGAGTAAGTTTATGTAGAAATATTAATGATCTAATAATTATCTTGACAAGCAAAAAATCCCATGAGTGAGGTATTATGATTCTGATGATTATCTTGACAAGTAAAAAATTTCATTAGCGAGGTATGAATCAATTATCTAAACAACATAGCTGATAGCTGACGGCTGACTGCTGAATGCTTACATTAACCGTTCTTAGAAACCTACGATTATCTATATAAATCTATGATTTTCTCTAAACAATCTGTTCTATTCCTGTTTCAACCTGGCAACGTCGGCGTTATCCAGTCCACAGGCTGTCACGGACGTTCGCGTTAGCGTTGCGGAGCAAACTGCCCGCCATAGCTAAATTTAACGCTGCATTCAAGTCTCGTTCGCGCTAGCGTTGCGGAGCAATCACAGCTAAAATTGCAGTGTTCACAATTGAAAACGCGCTCTGATAACAACAGAGACTCTTTAACAGCTCCACACCTACTGCAAGTCTTAGAGCTAGGAAACCATCTATCAATAATGATTAGCTCAGAACCGTATAACTCACATTTGTACTCTAACTGTCTTCTGAATTCGTAAAAACCCATATCAGCAACTGCTGCCGCCAACTTATGATTTGCCATCATTCCTGATATATTGAGGTCTTCTATTACTATTTGGCTGTGGTTTTTAGCCAAATAAGTAGTAAGTTTATGCAATGTATCTTTTCTGATGTTGGCTATTTGGCTATGCACTCGAGCTATCTTAAGTTGAGCTTTTTTCCAGTTATTAGAAAACTTGACTTTATTTCGGTTCAAGTATTGCAACCGGGAAAGTTTGGCTTCTAACTTTCTATAAGATTTAGCACCAGGAAATACTTCGCCAGTGGATAATGTTGCTAAAGATTTTATTCCTAAATCTACACCAACTACATCTACTGATTTTTCAGTAATTTGAGTTTCTGTATCTGTTTTGAAACTAATAAACCATCTATCAGCTTTCCTGCTAATAGTTACAGATTTAGGAGTTACATTATCTGGTAAAATTTCATAAGTTTTCACCCATCCAATTCTTGGTAATTTAATCTGATTAAAACTTACTGATATTGAACCATCTAAAGTAAAGCTATCATCTTTGCCTTTTTTCTTGAATTTAGGTTGACCAGACACTTTGGTAAAACAGCGTTTCCAACTATTGGATAAATACCTCAAAGCATACTGAGGTGCACATTTAGAAACCTCGTAGTACCAATAGTTATTTGGTTTAACCATTGCTACCAAAAGTTTATGGAGGTCGATTGCAGTAGGAAATTTCAGCTTACTATTAGGATTATGCTGGTTATGGTTTAAGATATTTTTAGTTAACCACAAACCCCAATTGTAAGCATGACGCGCTACACCCGCGTGTTTAGCTAGCAATGTTTTTTGGTGGTTATTTGGATGTAACTCAGTATGATGTCCAAGTAGCATAATACAGATAATCCTAGATTTTAATAGATAATACCAGATTTTAGCCAACAGTTACAAGCCCTTCATCTCAACCAAAAAATTTGTCACTCTTTGTAAATAATTTTCCCGATCTTCTAACATAGGAAAATGAGCTGTATTTGGCATAATACTTAATTCTATTTTTTCATTTAATTCTGCTGCTTGCCTACCCATTTCTGCGGGAATAATTTGGTCATATTCGCCAGCTACTAATAAAGTAGGTACTGTAAATTTTTTAAATTGTTCTGGTAACCATTCTGTGGCTTCTTTACTTACGGAAGTTAAAACTGTGCCATAGGCAGCATCAAAATCTGCTAATAAAAAGTCTTCTAAAAATGTACGACTAATACTATCAGGCAGAGATTTATATAAAAATCTTGCCATAAATATGCGGCTCATAAATGGAATTTGTACTAGCCATTTGGGGCGAAACATGACTACATAACGACTAAATTTATGAAAGGTTGTAAATGTTTTTTCATCATATTCAAAAATACCGCTACAAGTTAAGATTGCTTTTTCTACTCTCTCTGGATACATATTCAAAAATAAGGCAGCAATAGAACCTCCCATAGAATGAGCATTAATATAAACTTTCTCTAAATTTAAAGCATCAAGTAAAATTGCTAAATCTTCTGCATAACCGACTAATTCATATTTTTCTGTAGGATTTTTTGAGGATTTTAAAAGAGTTTTTTCCTCAGTAGTAGAAGGTTGAGGTAAACATGAACGTCCAAATCCTCGTAAGTCATAAATTAAACAATCAAACTGACTAGAAAGTTCCTTAGCTGTACTTTCCCAGTATCTACCAGAACCTCCCCATCCGTGGAGAAATACCATTACTGGTTTTGATTTTTCTGTGGAATTTGATGTCTTTATCCACTCATAGTAATGTTCAACGCCATTAATATTTATATAAGATGTTTTTTCTGTTGTATTCACCCTAAATTACTCCTATAAAAAATACTTTATTCTTTCAAGCCCCCGCGCATCCCCCAATTTAGGGGGACTTTTAGGACCAAATTGACTCTTGTTCCCCATTCAACAAAAAGCGCAGCAACATCTGGCTTCCCATTCTTCAAAAGCGCAGCAACATCTGGCCTCCCCCTTTCCAAGGGGGACGGGAGGGGGATAAAAAGGGGGACGGGAGGGGGATTAACTTTGTTGGGGGGCTAGGGGGGCCAAATTCAGTTACGCTGACACGCCTAAGTAGGTAGGTTGGGTTGTAGTTTGCTTCCGCGTATCAGTACGGCAGTGTTAGCGGAGCTTCCCGAAGGGAAACCCAACAAAACCTTACTACTTTACTACTGTTGGGTTTCGTTCCTCAACCCAACCTACTGGCTTTACAGCAGTTTTCATCACAGTAGGGGCGATTCGCGAATCGCCCCTACAGGTTTTTAATGATGAAAGAGATATCTATTATTTATACTTGGAAAATTCTTGATACTTTTCCAAAATTTGACTAATAAATTCCTTAACTGTTGCTGGTGAGGCTGTTTTTAATTGGGCACTGTTTTGATGCAACCACCAACCTCTAGTAGTTTGGGGCGATCGCCAGATTTCCAAATGTTCTACAGATGGATGGGCATAAAAACTTTCATCCACAGTCCCCAAATGTCCCCAACTCCAATGGGTAAAATAGTCGTGACTCACTTTATATATGGGAAAGTTTCCCTCTACAGGCATTCCCCACCCATCAATAGCAACAAAGGCTTTGACTTGTCCACCCCGTAGTTGCCAACCCCAAGCTGCTCCCACTGCTCCTACTACTCCAGCACTAAAGGCAATAAATAATAGTGGCACATTTTTAGTTAACTGTTTTTTTATACATAAAAAGTTCAAAATGTCAATAGCAGAATAGGGAGAATAATCTTGAGTGGGACAAATTAACAGCTCTCCAGATTGAGAGAGACTTTGCCAATGGACAAATAGTCCCTCCAAGAATTGCTCAGTTAACTTTGGGTTGTGCATTCCAGGACAAATTACTATAGTCATCTTGAAGAAGGAAGAAGGAAGAAGGAAGGAAGTTATAAGTCAGGACTTACGCAGAACTGCCATATCTAGTAGGGGCGATTCGCGAATCGCCCTCTACAGATAGCGTTTTATCTAATAATTTGCGTAAGTCCTGAAGTTATAAGTTATAAGTCAAAAGTCAGAAGTAAGAAGGAAAAAAGAAGAAGGCTTTAGTTATCTAGGATAGAACTGAAGGATGGAAAAATCTGGCCTTGTCTGAGTCTTCAGCTTTTGATCAAAATAATTGAGTCATTTCAGTTATCAGTTATCAGTAAATCTGGCCTCCAATATTTTAATATAATCTCAATTATTGTAGTACCCATCCCCCCGGAGGGGAGTGTTAAACTAGCACCAGAGTTTAATTACTCACTGTTGAGGAGGGGTTGCTTCCTTCCCTAGCTTTCTGTTCCGGAATGCTTTGCGCATTTGCAAAGCTGACCGCTGAAGTGCTGAAGTGCTAAACGCTTTTTAATTAATAATTCTAAAATCAAGGGAAAAAACGTGGTTACTACTCCAGAAAAAATTCAACAATCAACAGTTACTCCATCCGATCAAAAAGACAGAGTAGCAGTTTTATTAATGGGATATGGTGAAGTAGAAAGTTATGAAGATTTTGCTAATTATAACGAACAAGCTTTAAATTTACTTACTGCTAAATTTGCTCCTGTTCCTACCTGGATATACCCTCCCATTGCCAAATTATTAGCTATTTTTGACTTGCATGAATGGAGTCATCAACATGGCAATTTTATCTCTCCTCATAATGCTATTTTTGAAAGTCAAAGAGCAGGAATTGAAAAAAATCTCCAAGCAAAATGGGGCGATCGCGTCAAAGTTTTCAAAGCTTTTAACTTCTGCGCTCCCCACTTACCAGAACAAGTATTAACACAAATAAAAGCTGAAGGATTTGATAAATTATTGATTTATCCTTTGCTCGTAGTTGACTCTATTTTTACCAGTGGAATTGCTGTCGAACAAGTTAATAAAGCCTTAGTGAAATTAGCAGATAATACCGAACATTGGATTAAAGGTCAACGTTATATTCCTTCTTTTTATAACGAACCAGATTATATTAATCTAATGGCAAAAATGGTAGAAGAAGAAATTGCTAATGACTTAGCAGTTGCTCATTTACCATCTCAAATTGGCATTGTTTTAACTAATCATGGTTGTCCTCATGAAGCTAAAGGTTTTACTTCTGGAATTGACGAAAGTCAGGCACTTTATGAGTTAGTGCGGGAACGTTTAATTAATCGTTTTCCTTTAATTTCTGTAGGTTGGTTAAATCACGATACTCCACTAATTGACTGGACTCAACCAGATGCTAAAACTGCTGCTAAAAATCTTATAGAATTAGGTGCAACAGCTATTATATTTATGCCTATTGGTTTTGCCACAGAAAATCACGAAACATTATTAGATGTTGAGCATATTATTGAAGCAATACGTCGCAAATATCCAGAAGTAACTTATCGTCAAATGCCTTGTGTAAACGATCGCCCAGAATTTTTGAAGATGGCTGCTGATTGGGCTAACCTTTATATTGAGGAGTTGTTGAGTGAAAATGCTTTAGCTGTTAATCCTTCTTTAGCAGTGGCACAAGCGAAGAAAACTCATAGTCATAGTCACGGTGGGGAACATGGACATTCCCACGGTCATCATCACCATCACAACCATGACCACCATCATCATCATTAGAAAGAATTCAGGAGTCAGGAGTCAGAAGTCAGGAGTGAGAATTTAACAGGAAAATTCTGTATGAGCTTAAGATGAATAAATTGGTTTAATTTCAATTACAAATCATCAGATTAATTGGTTTTAAAATTAGTTACAGGTTTGAACTCCTGACTTCTTCTTCAAATAATTAATTTGTAAGCATTCAGCTATTAGCCATCATCTAGCCTCCTCCGGAGGAACTGCGGACTTCAGCAATAAGACCTTGTGCTTAAGGAGGAGGTTTAAATGAATATAGACTTTGGAGCTGACTTTTAGCCAGATTTTTCGTTTCTTAATTAAATATTGCTTTTAGTGAGTGATAAAAGCAATAGCTGATAGCTGATAGCTGACGGCTGAATGCTTACATTAATTTTCTAATATTCAACTCTAGAAATAATTAGCGATCGCCTGCGAATTTTTGCCAACAAATAATTTTGATTTCGCTGATTAATGCCCTAGCATCTCGTAATTTAGTGCATAATTTTTGCCTATAAAAATATAGAATAATTAAGCTTTTATAAAGTTTTTGGATAATCAAATATTTGAGGATATAGTCTACCTAAATAATCTTTATTATTAAGTTAATTACAACTGTTTAATGAAAGAAAAATTCAGGGAACTTGCTTTAGGAATAACTTTGACAACTTTGTTCATAGGTTTAATTGCCTGTCAATCAAATTCGTCTGTTAAAAAAACTAAAGTTCGTGCTGCCCATAGTAATTGGATCGAAGAACATTTCCAAACCGAGATTGTGAATATTGGTCTTGAAAAACTTGGTTATCAGATTGAAAAACCGAAAGAAATTGACTACCCTGCTATTTATTTGTCTGTTGCTAATGGAGACCTAGATTATAGTACAATAGGCGGTGAAAAGGCACACCAAGAATATTTTAATAATGCTGGGGGTGAAAAAAAGTTAGAGCGAGTTGGAGTTCTAACTCCTGATGTGATACAAGGTTATCAAATCGATAAAAAAACTGCCGATAAATATAAAATTACAAATCTTGGACAACTTAAAGACCCAAAAATTGCTCAACTATTTGATTCGGATGGTAATGGTAAAGCTAATTTAGTCGGTTGTAATCCTGGTTGGTTTTGTGAACGAATAATCGATCATCAGATCAAAGCTTATGGACTGGAAGATACAGTTGAACACAATAGAGGACAATACATTATTTTACTTGCAGATGTTATTAGTCGCTACCAGCAAGGGAAAAGCGTTCTCTACTATGCTTATAATCCTCACTGGATATCTACAGTCTTGCAACCAAACAAAGATATAATTTGGTTGGAAGTTCCCTTTACCTCTCTTCCAGAATCCCAGAAGAATATAACAGAAAAAGACACCACTATAGAAGGTAAAAATCTTGGGTTTGCTGTCGATCGCCTGCGAATTTTTGCCAACAAAGAATTTTTAGCAGCTAACCCAGTTGCCAAACGTTGGTTTGAACTGGTTCAAATTCCGACAGAGGATATGAATGTTGAAAGTCTATATATTAAAGATGGTGAAGATTCTCCAGAGGATATCCGTCGCCATGCCAAAGAGTGGATTGAAAATAATCAAGAGTTGTTTGATCGTTGGTTAGAAGAAGCAAAAAAGGCAGAAGATATTTGACTGAGACTCAAGTAGTTACTTTGCAAACTTTCTTTGAATTTTGAGCAAAAAATAAGGTCTCAAGTCTCCCCTTTTAACCCACATTCCGCACCACAAAATGTAGTATAGAATCAGGAGTCAGGAGACAACCCACCCCTCGCTCCTCCCCCGACCGTGGAGGGGGAAGACAGGAGACAGAATTTTAGAAGTAAATCATAGCTGCCGTGATTGAGTAATCATGTATAGCAAGTATTTATATCATGTCCGGTAGCATCGGTATTGTATAGAGAAGGTAAGGAAGAAGGAAGAAGGAAGAAGGAAGAAGGAAGAAGCTTTAAGAGAAGGAAAAACCTTATATGGCGCTAGATATTTCCCCAACTTTATACACAAACGCGCCCCAACGGACATGATATTATGCGTAAATTTTTTACTCGGAATTTGATCGACGAAAAAAGTAATTGAGATGATTTGCATAGTATAAATACCTGCCAAGCTACGGATTTATATACTACTTTTAACAATACAAATTGAAGTGCGGAATACGGGTTTTAAGGCAATGAAAAAAGCTAGCTTCAGTATTTAAAACTGATAACTGATAACTGATAACTGATAACTGAATTAATCCCACTTAATTTTTTTTCCAGATTCCAGAGCGTAGTAAAGTTCTAATCTATCCTGATTATTCAAAGTCATCTGAAAAGTAGAACCATCTTCTATCTTTTTAAAGAAGAGGATAAATTCACGATCTTTTTGAAATAACTTAACTTCGTAATCTTTAACTTTTCCCCGGTCGAGCAACTCAGCATTTTGAGGTTCAGAAACTTTGACTATACTTCCAAATTTATTACCAATTTTCATATCTGATAGTGCCGTAAATTTTCCTAGACCTCGACCTAAAAGTGAAGTTTTATATGTTTCGATTTTAGGCATTGGGTACTTATTTTTCAGTTCTGGAGACGACCATTTATAGTAATCAAAAAATGACAGTGGGATGTAAGAATCAGCCACATATTTAAGGTCTGATGAAGTTGAACGAGCTTCCGAAGATACAGAGACAATCATTCCCATATTAACTAAACTTTCAACAAGTGGTTTAAAATCCTTATCTCCAGATAGTAAAACTGCTTTTACCATGTTGTTGCGAATAGCGTGATTCATCATATCTACTGTGAGGAGAATATGAACTTCTTTTTGACCTTTTTTTGTCAAATTTCCTAGCTTAACGTGATATTCTTCTAGAGAACGAATTTGATTAAAATAATCTTTTTGTTGAGATACACGCTCTTCAAAATCTGTTTGGTCCTCATACTTACGTTGAATCCGGTCTATATAGTCATAATAGAAAACTTTTCGAGCATCAAAAAAATTTTTTATAGCATTAAAATCAATGTTATTATTGTCATTTATGACTTCATTTCCAAACCATTTAGAAGTGGAGTCTATATAACTTTCTCTTAGGTAACTTCCATCAATAAATAAATAAGTTACTTTTGAAGATTGTAGATTGATAGGATTATGAGTATTTGACATTTGTGGCAATAAATCTATATTTTATACTTGAACTTTATATTACAGGACTTATGCATAACCACTATATATATAGTAGGGGTGAACGGCCGTTAACCCCTACTATTGGTGTATGATTTCACCTTTTGCGTAAGTCCTAATTACATATATTGTAGCTGTCTAACATACCCTTTAACTAAATAATCTCTTACTTAAGATTAACTTAACAAAATACTATAATTGTTAAGCTTCAATCAACATATTTGATTAATTTTTCTAAAAAAGATTGGCCAGCTTTTTCTAAATCAGAGTCAAGAGCAAATTTCAAACTACTACTGTACCTACCTGTCCGCGATATAAATTTACTTCTGGTAAGTCTTCTGTAAGAGCTACTATGTCTAATAATTTAGTTGTTTCATTCATATTTTTACCGTTAATATTGTCATCTCTAAGTTCATTTATTATACTATAGAACTAATTGTTTAATAATAATTAAAGTCTCACTTAAAGAATGAGTAAGTTAATAGCTTTTGGATGGTATGGAGGAAAATTTAATCATCTTGATTGGTTATTGCCACTGTTACCAGAAACGCAACATTACTGTGAACCTTTTGGTGGTTCGGCAGCAGTTTTATTGAATAGAAAACCCTCTGCTGTAGAAACCTATAACGATCTAGATGGAGAAGTTGTTAACTTTTTTAGAATGTTAAGGGACTCTCAAGAAGAACTCATTCAAGCGATCGCTCTTACTCCCTTTTCTAGAGAAGAATTTAAAATAGCTCTGACACCACCTACAGAAAAAATTTCTGATTTAGAACGTGCGCGTCGTTTTTTTGTCCGAGCAAGACAGGTCAGAACGGGATTAGCTCAAACTGCGAGTGTAGGAAGGTGGGCACATTGTAAGCTAACAACCAGAGCAGGAATGGCAGGTGCTGTTTCCCGTTGGTTAGGTAGTGTAGAGGGATTATCGGAAATTGTGCAAAGGTTATTGCGGGTGCAAATTGAACATTCTCCAGCTATTGAAGTTATCAAACGTTTTGATAGTGAAGAAACACTTTTTTATTGCGATCCTCCCTATCCCCACGACTCGCGGACGGATACAAAAGCTTACAGGTATGAAATGACTGATGACGAACACAGAAAATTAGCTGAAGTGCTGCATAGTGTTCAAGGTAAAGTTGCCATTTCTGGATATCATTGTCAATTATTTGATACCCTTTATCAAGACTGGTATTGTATTGATGCTCCAGCAAAAAAAGCTCATTCGACTAACACTGGTACCGATGGAAAAAAGCAAAACCGGGTTGAAGTTTTGTGGGTAAATTATCAATTATCAGAACAGGAGGTTAAGTGTCAGAACCCTAACCTCTAACCATCAAGCTAAAGAAATTTAGCCTAACTTTTGAAACTTGGTATAATCTCAATAATTTTATCTGCTGGAACATTACCAAGCTCTCTAGGTTCTAACTTATGTAAACCACCCCCATAAACTCGGCCTTTACTTATCAATATATCTAACGAAATTTGATTCAAAATCTGCCAAACTTTCCTGAGTATATCCGGCTTTTTCTTAAAAATATTCTCTAGCTCAAATTTCGGATACAAAATCAAATAAACATTTGTTGCTGTTGCCTGAGAATGATTCAAAATAAATCTAAATGGTGTTTTTTTTAGGTCATTTTTACGCCCCATATAAGTACAAACTAACGCCGACGATTTACGATATTCCTGTTGATACCATAGTCGCCTATGTTTACACAAATAACGATTACTAATTCCCTTTTTGATTCCCATCTGAAGATACTGCCAGAGAGAGGGATATTGAAATTGAATTTCATTCTTTGATAAATCACATGAAAGCAGAAATAACTGACGTTCTAAAATAGGATTACCTAAAGCATCAGCTTCAATTTCATCAACTGAAAAATATCGCGGACTAGGTAAAATAGGAGTCAAAAATTCTGGAGGAAGTTGATATTTTGATATTTGTTCTGGCGTTAAAATAAAAAAATCGTTTGCCCCAGTTGCTAAACCACGTTTGATTGTAAATAATTCTGATAATTTGACTCCCTGACTATCAATGTTTATATTGCTATCTAATTTAGAAATATTTGTCCATTTATTAACATTTTTTAGTGCTTTAACAGATATCAATTGATATTTTTTTGGCTTAGTTAAGCTATCACTATATGTAAACTCAACTTGATGATTATCTGATGGAATTTTATTTCTAAACCAAACTACTGAAGAAGAGACAAGAGCATTTTTAAACTGCATATCTTTTGGCTCAAAGGAATGAACTCGTAATAATGTTACTTGAGTTAATAAATAATCTCTAATTTGCTGTCCATAATTCACATCCATAAAACCACTAGGAATTAACCATGCAGCCAAACAATTTTTAGCCATCCAGCCATGAGATATAAGTAGAAAATAACAATAAGTTCCTGCTAATTTACTGAGCTTTATTCCCGTTATCTTTTCTGTTAAATTTTGCAATCTTAGTTTTTCATCTTTAGTTAAATGATGATGTCTGATATAGGGAGGATTACAGATTATTAAATTAGCTTTAGCTCCATCAAATTCTGGTGGACTACAAGCTGTAAAATCAGCAATATTTAATTTTAATATTGTTTGACTCCAAAGCTGCCTCGCTTCTTGACCACAGTGAGAATCTATTTCATATCCAATAGCTTCATCAATCTCCGATATAGGAAATAAGTTTAATAGGGCAGAATAAAAAGCACCTGTTCCAAAAGCAGGATCGAGAAAGCGAATTTTGTGTTTAGGCAAAAGCTTTATACAATATTGAAGGATATCTTTTGCTAGTTCTGTTGGTGTAGCAAACTGACCAAGTTGATTTTTTTCAGCTTGAGTTTTAGTGGCATCAAGTTTGTTTTGTAAGTTTATTCTGGCTAATTCTTGAGTTTGATTTACTATCATCATCTACACTCCAAATAGTGCTAAATCATCTATGCGATGTTCCCATATCCAGTCTATACCTTCAGCAGCTTCATAACCTAAATATCCACTATCAAAGTAGCCACATAAAAATAAAACAAAATTGATACTTTTGCCGTAGGTATTTCTTAATTGATTAATTTTCATAGCTTCCTCTTTCCGTCTTTTATTTGTATTTGTATAATCGCCTGCTGACTTCGCTTCAATTAATAGTGGCAACTCACCAACTTGAGAATTAAACGGCATAATAATAGTATCAATAGGAATATTAATCTGTTTGCTACCTTTAGGTTGTTTTACTGATATATTCATCCGAAATGAAAAACTGCCTGGATTGAGTTGATTAAACTGTAAACCACTGCCAGTTTCAATGTAAGAATAACCTCTGTTTTCTAACCAATTTCTTATAGTAGAAAGTTGTCTTTGTTCTTGAGCATTACGAATAATAGGGTCAGCTACATTACCACATAAGCGATCGGCAACAATTGTCGCAGCTCTACTAACTTCTATATCGGTTGGTTGTCTATCACTTTCGAGCCAAGGAAAGATATCTTTATCTAGCAATCTAATAATAATTAGACAAATTTTATCAAGTTCAGAATTAATTTCTTCTGGATTCATTCGTGGCGGTATTCGTAGTTTTTCTTCCATATTCTTAACAAGGTTAGGTCGTACATCAGCAAGTCCAATGAGTCGATCACGAGCAATAGGTGGCGCTGTTGCCATCCGTAAGATAGGCAAGATAAATGGGTGCTGATACAGTACCTCCCGTGAGATATTTGTGAAATTAGCTGTCAAAATTAATGTGGACTCAACCTGTTGAGTGGTACTAAGACGAGTTTCTTTGTATGTTATCGGGGCAAACTCAAGAAACCAATTATTGTAGAAATCTACTGACTGAGTAATATCTTTTTTCCACAGATGGGGTTTATCTGCATTTACTGGCATCACTAAAACTTTTAAGCTCCTCAAATAATAACTTTAAACTACAAGCGGAATGTTAGGTTGAAACAACTTATCAACAGGCAACAGCTAACAAAATAGGGACGTTGCATGGAACGTTCCTACAGGGTTATAATTTTCAGGACTTATGCAAAGTCTAATAATTTGATTGTTTCATTCATATTTTCACTTTCAATTATTATAGTTGCAAATTAATTCAATCCCATTCAATTTCTTTTCCATACTTTATGGAGTAATAAATTTCTGGTCTGTCTTTAATATCTGAACTTATTCTTAAAGGATAACCATCTTCTATCTTCTCAAAAAAGAGAATAAACTCATTATCTTTTTGAAATAATTCTGCCTTGTAACCATTGACTTTGATTTTTCCCTGCTTAAGTAAGTGAGCATCATTACTAGGTCTTTGTCGATCAATTTTGGGTATTGGATACTTATTTCTCAATTCTTGGGGTGACCACTGACAGTAAATCTCAAGTGATAGAGGTCTGTAATTATCAGCAGCATATCTAAATTCTGAGGAAGTTGAAAGAGGCTCGGAAACTATTATTACATACATTCCCATACTAACTAGACTTTCAACAACTGGTTTAAAATCTCGATCGCCAGCAATTAAAACTGCATTGGTCATGTTATTACGAATCGTGTGATTCATCATATCTACAGTTAATAGAACATCCACTTCTTTTTGACGTTTATTGTTTGGACTACCTACCAAACTTCCTAACTTAACGTGATATCCTTCTAGAGAACGAATTTGATTAAAATCATCCTTTTGTTGAGATACACGAGCTTTAAAATCTTCTTCTTTCTCATTTTTATTCTGAATTTCATCAAGGCAGTCATAATAGAAAACTTTTTTAGCTTTAAAATGACTTTTGATTGCAGCAAAGTCAATATCTCTGCCATCTCCAACGTCATTACCAAACCATTGAGAAGTGCAGTCTTTATAACTTCTCCTTAAGTAACCTCCATCAATAAATAAATAGGTTATTTCTGGTGGTTCATTACTGGGAGCAGGAGGAATAAATGTAATTCCCATTTTTTGCAATAAATCTAATTTTTAACTTCAAATTGTATTTTTTATACTACAATAAATAAAAACCACCTACAACTGTTGACCAAATTTTTTGTTATATAGATCTACTCTTTTAACAAGATTAAGATAAACAGACAGTTCTACAGATAAGATTAAACACGACTAAAATCCTAGACAAGGGATGATATAGCAGTCGAAGGAAAGGTTAGGACAGGTTAAAAGCTTAAAACTCAGATAACTCAATATTTTTTTCTTCTTCCTTCTTTCTTCTTCCTTCTTTCTTCTGCTATACAAACAAATAAGTCTAAAATTCTGAATATACTAACAGAAAAATCTAAAATCTAATGGTTGAAGCCAAATCCTATAAAGACACCGTAAACTTGCCCCAAACCAAATTTAATATGAGGGCAAACTCAGTCACCCGTGAACCAGAACTACAAAAGTTTTGGGCAGAATCACAAATTTATGAACGCCTCTCAGAGACCAACCCAGGGGAAATATTTACCCTACATGATGGCCCGCCTTATGCTAATGGCGATCTACATATTGGCCATGCAATGAATAAAATTCTTAAAGATATTATTAACCGCTATCAAATTCTTCAAGGGCGAAAAGTGCGTTATGTTCCTGGTTGGGACTGCCACGGTTTACCTATTGAATTAAAAGTTATTCAAAATCTTAAATCAGCAGAAAGGGGAAAACTCACACCTATAGAATTACGTCAAAAAGCTAGAGACTTTGCTCTGGAAACTGTTGATAAACAACGGGAATCATTCAAACGTTATGGAGTTTGGGGAGACTGGGAACATCCTTACATGACTCTGACTCCAGAATATGAAGCTGCTCAAATTGGGGTATTTGGCAAAATGGTTTTGAAAGGCTACATTTATCGTGGTCTTAAACCTGTACATTGGAGTCCGAGTTCTAAGACTGCTCTTGCAGAAGCTGAACTGGAATATCCTGAAGGTCACACATCTCAGAGTATCTATGCTGCTTTTAAAATTACGAAACTAGCAAAAGCGGTTCAAAAATCTCTCAAACCTTACCTGGAAAAACTCTGGGTTGCCATCTGGACGACAACTCCTTGGACTATTCCTGGTAATTTGGCAGTCAGTGTTAACCCAGACTTGAATTATGCTGTGGTTAAACCGGATGCTGACTATGCAATGGGAACAGACAAATTATTTATAGTTGCAGCAGAAGCAGTGGAACGTTTGTCGGCAACTCTCGGTACAACTTTAACTCCTGTAGCGACAGTTAAAGGTCAAGACTTGGAAAACTGTACTTACCAACATCCGCTATTTGAGCGGGAAAGTAAAGTTGTTATTGGTGGCGACTATGTTACTACTGACTCAGGTACGGGTTTAGTTCACACTGCTCCCGGTCACGGTCAAGAAGACTATATTGTAGGGCAACGTTATAGTTTACCAATTTTGTCTCCTGTGGATGGCAATGGTAAGTTTACTGCTGAAGCGGGAGAGTTTTCCGGGTTGAATGTATTAAAAGAGGGAAATGTTGCTGTCATTGAAGCACTGCAAAATGCTAATTCTCTGCTGAAAGAGGAACCCTACGAACATAAATATCCTTATGACTGGCGAACTAAAAAACCAACTATTTTCCGAGCAACGGAACAATGGTTTGCTTCTGTAGAGGGTTTCCGCAATGAAGCACTTAAGGCGATCGCTGATGTGCAGTGGATACCTGCTCAAGGAGAAAACCGCATTACTCCTATGGTGAGCGATCGCTCTGACTGGTGTATTTCTCGACAAAGGAGTTGGGGGGTTCCTATTCCGGTATTTTATGATGAAAAGACTGGGGAACCTTTGTTGACTGAGGAGACTATTGCTCATGTGCAAAAAATTGTTGCAGAAAAAGGTTCTGATGCTTGGTGGGAAATGTCGGTGGAGGAGCTTTTACCAGAAAAATATCGCTCAGATGCTGACAAGTACCGGAAAGGTACGGATACGATGGATGTCTGGTTTGACTCTGGTTCATCTTGGGCGGCAGTTGCTCAACAAAGGGATGGGTTAAAGTATCCAGTTGATATATATTTGGAAGGTTCCGACCAACATCGTGGTTGGTTTCAGTCAAGTTTGCTGACCAGTATTGCTACAAATGGTGTTGCACCATATAAGACTGTTTTGACTCATGGTTTTGTGCTGGATGAGAATGGTCGGAAGATGAGTAAGTCTCTGGGGAATGTGGTAGACCCGTCAATAGTTATCGAAGGTGGTAAAAATCAAAAACAAGAACCTCCTTATGGTGCAGATATTTTGCGTTTGTGGGTTTCGTCTGTAGACTATTCTTCTGATGTACCCCTGGGTAAAAATATTCTCAAGCAAATAGCGGATATTTATCGCAAAATTAGAAACACGGCGCGATTTTTGTTGGGGAATATCCATGATTTTGACCCGAAAAAAGATGCTGTTCCTTATGAGGAAATGCCAGAGTTAGACCGTTATATGTTGCACCGGATGACAGAGGTATTTGCCGAAGTAAAGGATGGTTTTGAGAAGTTTCAGTATTTCCGCTTTTTCCAAACAATTCAAAATTTATGTGTGGTTGACTTATCTAATTTTTATTTAGATATTGCCAAAGACAGACTTTATATCAGTGCCACTGATGCTTACAGACGGCGCAGTTGTCAGACTGTTTTAGCTGTAGCTGTAGAAAATTTAGCAAAAGCGATCGCTCCTGTTTTACCTCATATGGCAGAAGATATTTGGCAAAATATTCCTTATCCAACTCCCTACAAGTCTGTATTTGAGTCTGGGTGGGTAAAAATGGAGGAAAAATGGCATAACCCAGAATTGGCTAAGTTATGGGAAGAATTACGAAAAACTCGTACTGAAGTTAACAAAGTTTTGGAAAAAGCACGGGCAGAAAAAGCCATTGGTGCGCCTCTAGAAGCAAAGGTATTGTTGTATGTAAAAGAACCTGAATTACGTGAGCAAATACAAGCTTTTAATCCTATTGCTAAAGCAGAAAAAAGTCAGTCAGAGTTTCTGGAAGCAAAAATCGAAATTGAACCAGAAAAAACAGAAAATAAAACTCCTAATAACCAAGCAAAATCTCCTGCTAATTTCACTCAAAGCCAGAACTTTTTATCAGGATTTGTCGATATTTTGAGTAAAGTATTTAGTGGATATAAAAAAGTTTTAGGAGCAGTATTTTTCACCATTATATTACTGTTGTTAATCCGAGTAACATTAACAGTAGTAACAACAATTCACCAAATGCCTGTAGTAAGTTCCATCATGGAATTAGTGGGAATTATCTACACAATTCGCTTAGTGACTGGCGACCTATTATTTGCTAAAAATCGGCAAAAACTGTCTGAAAAAATCAAATCGACCACAGAAGATATATTTGGCAAAGATGTTTTATTACCAGCAAAACGGAAAAAATCAACAGATAATACAGTTAAACAGTCAGCAATTTTAGTTTCGCCAGAAGGGGCTTATGTTACTCACAAAAAAGTGGATTTGACCCCAGTTGCACAAGTAGTAGAAACAGAAACTTTACCTCAGCAACCTAATAATATTAAAGACATGATTGCTGGTAATGGAGTTGATGAATTACGTTATCTGTTTATTACTTCTCAGGTAGAATTATTAGAGTCTCCAGAAGCTTTAAATAACCTTGAATATAAATCTATTTCAGACTCTTTAGGAGTAGGAGTAGTCAAAGCTGATGGAGAGAAATGCGACCGCTGTTGGAATTATTCTACTCATGTCGGTGTTTCTTCAGAAGACCCCACAATTTGTGAACGTTGTGTTGCTGCTTTAGCAGGGGAATTTTAACAAAAAGCAATCAGCAGTCAGCTATCAGCTATCAGCTAACTGAATTTTGCCCCCCTAGCCCCCCAAATTTGGGGGGAACAAGAGTGTCAGTCCAGTAGGGTGCGTTACGCTATCGCTAACGCACCGAAACATCATATAAGGCGGATCGTTTTTGGCTCAAAATTCAAACATCCCTCAAGAAATTTGGGATGAATAAAACCTGTAATGGGTTGACAAATCTAACATGGTGCGTTAAGACGAATTGTTAAATAGTTTTCCTGGTCTTAATTTTAGCCGTCTAATACCAAATCCATAAATGTTTGCTACAAATAGATAGGATATTTATTAGGAGTCAGGAGTCAGGAGTCAGGAGTCAGAATGAATGGCTTAAATACCATTTTTAAGATTGGAAGTCATCTTTTTTGTCAAAGAGAATATTCTGAAAAGTCTTTTTATTCTTCTTACTATTCGTAACATTCTTTTTTCAAATTGGTATAACGCACCCTACTGGACTGAAAATGCAAAATTGCATCTTCAACATAATTTCTGATTAGGGACTAGCAAAAAAATAGACTACCAGCTAATTAATTGATAGAGTAGAGATTACTTCGGCTGGCTTGACTATTTCCGATTGAGGTTGAGTCTAATATTATCGCCTCGATTCGGACAGCCACGAAACTTTTTATATAGTAATAATCGGTACTTTATTAAGTTGCAAATCCCTTATCTTTGGGTCTACCAAACAAAAAAACAACCCTGATGCAATTTGCCATCAGAGCTAATAACATTTTTCGTTGCGTTTTTCAATTTTCCTTTGATATTCAGGAAGTTAATCATATTGAATGTTAATTTATCTGATTAATTTATCTGATTTATTAAAACTTAGGCGTTGGTAATTTGAGGTATGATAGTCTGGATAAGAGCGCTATAGAACTCCGTGACCTTTACACTTCCCGAAAAACTTTCTCCTTCTATTCCTTTTTCTTCTTCTTTCTTCCCTCCTGACTCCTGACTCCTGACTCCTAAGTAATTAAGATTAATATCATACACTAATTTACCAACGCCATTAAAACTTAAAACCAAGCTTGAATCTTTTATTAATGTCCTAAAGTTTTGTTACAAAGCCTTGTATTAAGTTCGACAGATTGTCATACTACACTCTTGTCAAAGTATTAAAACGATTCTCTGCAGATAGAAAGGAGTTGGAGTTAGGTGAGTTATGCAATGACGATGATGACGATGATGACGATGATGACGATGATGACAATACCTTATACAGTTACCTCCAACAAAAGTCAGCGTATCAAGACAAGATATTGCCGCCTTCTGATCAAATAATGCCTCAATCCACTGGGACAGATAATCTAGAACCTTGTCCAGATAAGTATCATCATTATGCTTATAGAATTGACCCAGGAACAGGTCAAAAAATTGTGTATTGTGGTGATCAAGGTTGTGACGACGGTGTAATGCCCAAGAATTATGCTCCTTACGATGGAAGTAAAGAAGAAGGAAATAAGCGTTGCATAACTTACCCAACAAATAAGGATGAAAATAATATACCAATGTATACAGACCCACGCACCAGCAAACGTTACTTCTATTTCAGCCGAGGAGATGGAAAGTTTTTTCTAAAAGGACTTGAAAAAGCAGAAGACGCAGGACAATCAGAAAGCACACCGGTTGATTTCAACAAAATCAAAGAATTATATGATGCAAACCGGATTGATAAAGTTTCCCGGATAGGAGATTTAGAAGAGTGGTATTTGGTCAATGCAGATAGTAATGCTCACGTTTTCCACATACACCAGCTTGATTTCGTAGTGACTAACGTTACCTTTCCTGCTGATAATGTTCCCAAAACATACAATAATTACACGGTAGATACAGATAATTGTGAAAAAGATGTAACCCTTCCTGATGGTACAGATGGAGAAGAATGTCCTCTAAAATCCCAAGGATATCGAGATGTAATTAACTTACCCAAAAACAGCGTAACTACAATCCGTATTCCCTTCGTGAATCCCTTTATTACTGGTACATTTGTTTATCACTGCCACATACTAGCACATGAAGATAGAGGTATGATGAATAATATCCAAGTAGTAAATCCAGATGGGTTTGAGATATCAGGTGCTGCACCAACTAAGTAATATCAAACCCGGTAGTATCCGTATAAAAAAGCAGAGAAACCGGGTTTGTATCAAATGCCCTAATATAGAATCCGGTTGAATAGTTATTGTATAGTTGGGAGTGGGGGAGTAGGGGAGTAGGGGAGTAGGGGAGTAGGGGAGTGGGGGAGTAGGGGAGTAGGGGAGTGGGGGAAATTAAAGGCTTGAAGTAATTATAGAATTATCAACATATACTATATAACCGGATTCTATATAATAGTCTTATATTATCAGCAATTTTTTCCCCCTGTTGCCTGTTGCCTGCGCGCAGCGCTATAATTATCCGGACATGATATAACATTGACTTCCTACAAACCCGGCGAAAATGGTTGTAGATGAAACAAGTTTATCTACAACCTACCACCTATAGCAATAGAAAGATAAGTTATATCATGTTCCCCCTCCGGGGGAGCTACGCTAACGGTTGAATAGTTATGATTAGGAGATAGATGGAAGAGATACCTCAAACCCTTGAGATTGCTTTCCTTACGGAATGCTACGCAAACCTTCCACGCAGTGACCGTCGCAATGACTTTATAGTTAGTGTTTATCCGAACATGATATTAGGACTTATGCTGAAAATGAATCTTAGACTAGGCAATGTTTTTCCTACTGTTCCCTGTTCCCTATTCCCTGCTATTCAACCGCCTTTCAATAGCATTGTTAAAACGATCGCTCATTTCCTCCATCTCTAAATTAATCAAAGAAACTCCCTCATCAACTAAAATTTTGAAACTACTTGCAGCATTACCAACCAGACCAACTTTTTGCCAAAAATTAGTCAAATTTTCCTGAAGATATGACTCCCAAATTTTCTGATTTTCTGGCGCAATAGAAACCAAAATTCGGCAACCACCCTCTCCAAACAAAAACTCATCCCACCGAAAATCTGACTTTTCAGCTAATTCTAAATTAACCTCAGCTCCCAACTTCCCACTAATACAACATTCTGCAAGAGCGATCGCTAAACCACCCTCACCACAGTCATGGGCAGAATTTACCCAACCTTGACGGATGCCATAACGACAAACTCCCTGTACCCGACGCTCCAAATCAAAATCTACCTCACTGGGTTTCCCAGCAACCAAATTATAAACAGTTGCCAAATATTCAGAAGCAGCTAAAGACTGTATCCCCAAATTTCCAATTAAATAGATAATATCTCCCTCAACCTGCCAACCTTGACCACAAATATTAGTCAAGTCGGGAATTAAACCCACCATTCCCACCACTGGAGTCGGATATATCCCCTGGGGATGACCCTCACTATCGAGAGTTTCATTATACAAAGACACATTCCCACCAGTAACAGGAGTTCCCAACTCCCGGCAACCTTCAGAAATACCACGACAACTCTCCGAAAGTTGCCAATATCCCACAGGTTTTTCCGGACTACCAAAATTAAGATTATCCGTAACTGCCACAGGTTCGGCACCCACACAACTGAGATTCCGAGCAGCTTCCGCCACCACTGCTTTTGCCCCCATATATGGGTCTAGATAAACTAAACGAGAATTGCAGTCTACCGTCGCAGCAACACCAGAATTTAATGGTGGGTTCTCCGTAGAAATTTGCGGACGTAACCGAATGACAGCAGCATCACTCCCACCAGGAAGCATAACAGTATTATTCTGCACTTGATGGTCATATTGCTGATATACCCAATGTTTAGAAGCAATACTTGGAGTATCTAATAAAGTCAGAAGAATATCATTCCAGCTTTGCAAATTTCCCTGCACTTCAATACCTACTTCCGTACATGATGGCAAAGATGCTGAATTCCATGACCAAGCTTTTTTCGCATATTCCGGTGTCTCAGTCAACAACTCCCGGCGATAAATAGGAGTATTATCTGCTAAAGCAGTAGCAGGTATTTCTGCTGCTATTTTCCCCTCAAATAAAATTCGTACAATAGGTTCCTCAATAACCGTACCCGCAACCACTGCATGAAGTCCCCAACGCTGGAAAATATCAATTAATTCCTGTTCGCGACCTTTCTCAGCAACAAATAACATCCGTTCTTGAGATTCTGAGAGCAAATATTCATAAGGAACCATCCCAGTTTCTCGCACTGGCACTTTGTCAAGGTCAAATTCAATACCCACACCACCATTAGCTGCCATTTCTGAAGTAGAACAGGTGATACCAGCAGCACCCATATCCTGAGCTGCCACTACTGCCCCTGTTTTGAATGCTTCCAAACAAGCTTCAACCAAGCATTTTTCCAAGAATGGGTCGCCTACCTGTACAGCAGGGCGATCGTCAATTGATTTATCGCTGAGTTCTGCGCTGGCAAAACTTGCTCCACCCATACCATCTCTACCCGTGGTGGAACCGACATATAAGACTGGGTTGCCAATACCGGATGCACCAGATTTAACTATTTCGGGAGTTTCCATTAAACCCAATGCCATGACATTGACTAAGGGGTTGCCTGTATAAGCACGGTCAAAGTAAATTTCTCCACCAACTGTCGGTACTCCGAAACAGTTTCCGTAGTGAGAAATGCCGGAAATTACTCCAGTAAAAATGCGTCTAGTTTTGGCATCTTCTAGGGAACCGAAACGTAGGGAGTTAAGTACAGCGATCGGTCGCGCACCCATTGTAAATATGTCTCGGAGGATACCACCGACCCCGGTAGCAGCACCTTGAAATGGTTCGACAGCGGATGGGTGATTGTGGGATTCTATTTTGAAAGCAAGTTGGAGTCCGTTGTCTAGGTCTACGACTCCAGCATTTTCTCCGGGCCCGACGAGAATGCGTTTACCTGTGGTGGGAAATTGTTTGAGTAGGGGGCGGGAGTTTTTGTAGCAGCAGTGTTCTGACCACATGACACCGAACATTCCTAGTTCTGCTTTATTGGGATGGCGACTAAGGCGGTTGATAATTTCTTGATATTCTTCTGGTTTGATGCCTTCGGATGCTATTTCTTCTGGGGAAAAGGGAGTTTGTGACATAATTTATAATGGGAAAATTGACTAACTTTTTTTGGTCGTTTTATTATCTCATTAATAGTAGGAAATAGTGAAACAGTCTACTACTGGACTTTATTTCAATTTAGGACAGACTTCAAAAGCCAACTGCGAACGATAAAAACATACATCAAACTCCATAAAAAAGTTTAACTGACCTAAAATAATAGGTGGGTCGTTAGAGCTGATTTATAAAGTAAATATTAAATTGGCCAGTCGCCTAACCATAAGGTGAATTAGAGAGCCATAAATCATGGCTTCACTCACATCTGAATACACCTCATAATCCTTGCTTAAGCGTCTAAAT
>JAAHGF010000021.1:0-68981 GCA_010672585.1 Okeania sp. SIO1I7
ATCATAAGTTATAAACCGTAAATTGTCAATATCTAAACACGCATCCTTAAAACTTTGACGAGGGCACGATCGCGTAATTTGTGAAAAATGCAGGCCATACACCTACCCCAATACTACATTAATATTTAATCTATAGTATGTGACTTTGATGAGGACGCGATCGCGTAATTTATGAAAAATGCAGGCCATACACCTACCCCCCCCATACTACATTAGTACTCAATCTGTAATATGTAACTATGCCAGCGCACATTGCTATAAATAACGACGGAGTCCTCAGGAGTCAACCCACCCGCGGGCCCCTCCCAACCCACCCCTAACCCCCAGGGCTAATTCATTGCCTGGGGAGAATATTAATATGAAGTACATTTAATTGTGCAAATATACAAATATCTCCATCTCCCATCTCCCCATCCCCCCATCTCCCCACATTCCTCTCCTGGGAGGGGCTAGGAGTGGGTTCCCATCCCCCCATCAATTTTTCGCTCGCGTGACAATAAATAGACCATGCCCCTAACCCCTCCCCTCCTGGGAGGGGAAAGACCGAGTCAGGAGGTAAGAAAGAAGAAGGAAGAAGGAAGAAGGAAGAAGAAGAACTGGAGTTGAAGGAGAAAGTTTTTTGGTCGCGTAAGCGGAACGGAGTTCTATCACGCTATTATCCGGACATGATATAATGCCAATAATTCTTTTTGTTTGGTTTGGATGATTATAAATATATTCAAAAATCGGATTCATTTTGGCGATCGCATACATACATAAATGGCTTTAATAATTTTACCTGATTTTCTATTTTGGAGAGGTCTATTAATTATTAATTATTAATTATTAATTATTAATTATTAATTATTAATTATTAATTATTAACGCACCCTCCATTTTACTCAACCATTCGATTAAATTTTCTAACTGTTTATCTGCACTTAAAACACCTAAACCACGAACTGTTACTTTAGCCTTACTAAACACAAAACGAGATTTTAAATGACCTGGTAATTTCTCTTTTAATAAATTCCAAGCTGGTTCCTCCATTGGTGTTTCTAAAACAACGTGTTGTTTCCCTTCTACTTTAATGCGAGAAAAGCCTATTTTTTTGGCAATTTGTTTTAATTCCATCATTCTTAATAACTGTAAAGCAGCTTTCGGAATAGTACCGTAGCGATCGCTCCAATCAATTTCTATTTGAGTCAATTCTTCCCGACTATTAGCAGCAGCAACTAACCGATATGCACTCATTTTTTGGTCTAAGTCTGGAATATAGTCTGCGGGAATGAATGCGGTCAAACTCAAGTCAATTTGTGTATCATCCACCTGGGGAATTTCTTGACCTTTAACTTCACTAATTGCCTCTTGCAGCATTTCCGTATACAGATCGAACCCAATGGTATTCACCTGACCAGACTGCTCTGCGCCTAAAATATCCCCCGCACCCCGAATCTCCAAATCTCGCATTGCTAACTGATATCCAGACCCCAACTGGGTAAATTCCTGAATAGCTCGCAACCGTTTTTGAGCATCATCTGTCAGCGCTATCCCACCGGAAGCAGTAGTTGGATAAAACAACCACGCATGAGCTTGCACTCCCGCACGACCAACCCTCCCCCGCAACTGATACAACTGCGACAAACCAAATTTTTGAGCATCTTCTATTAAAATAGTGTTGACGCGGGGAATATCCAAACCAGACTCAATAATTGTGGTACAAACCAAAATATCAGCTTCACCAGCACTAAACGTGAGCATTATTGACTCCAATTCGTTAGCATCCATCTGACCGTGACCGATATTAATTCTAGCTCCGGGAATCATTTCTCGTAACTTTCCTGCCAATTCCTCAATGCCATCAATGCGTGGCACAACATAAAACACTTGTCCTCCTCTATTCAATTCTTGGCGAATTGCAGTGCGAGCAGTTTCCAGATCGTAGGGTGCAAGATGAGTTTTGATCGGACGACGTAATGGAGGTGGAGTCGCAATTAAACTCATTTCGCGAATACCTGAAAGCGCCATATATAAAGTCCGGGGAATTGGGGTTGCAGTCAATGTCAGCACATCTACCTGAGCTTTGAGTGCCTTAATTTTTTCCTTCTGGTTAACACCAAACCGTTGTTCCTCATCCACCACCAACAACCCCAACTCCCGAAAGTTAATCGTTTTGCTTAAAATAGAATGGGTGCCAACAATAATATCCAACTCCCCAGTCGCCAACCTCCGCTGAATTTCTTTCTTTTCATTAGTAGTACGGAAGCGGTTGAGTAAACCTATTTCTATGGGATAAGGTGCAAAACGCTCCTTGAGAGTATGATAATGTTGCTGAGTTAAAACTGTAGTCGGGGCGAGAAATGCTACTTGTTTGTTAGCAGTGACTGCTTTGAAAATTGCCCGAATAGCAACTTCTGTTTTACCAAAACCCACATCACCACAAACAAGGCGATCCATTGCTCGCTCACTTTCCATATCCCGTTTCACATCTTGAGTTGCTTTCAACTGGTCGGGAGTAGGTTGATAGGGGAACGAATCTTCCATTTCTTCTTGCCATGGGGAGTCAGCAGGAAAACTATACCCTGTTTGTTTGGCGCGTTGAGCATAAAGTTTCAGCAGGTCAACGGCTAATTTTTTGATTGACTTGCGGACTTTATTTTTGGTGCTTTCCCAAGTTTTACCCGTAAGTTTGTTGAGCTGCGGTTTTTTCTTATCCGTACTTCTCAGTCGCGACAGAGAACTGAGTTGGTCTGCGGCAACTCTCAACAAACCGTCCGCATATTGAATTGCAAGATAGTCGCGGGTTTCATTATTCAGAGTCAGACTTTCTAATTTGACAAACTTACCGATACCATGTTGACGGTGAACTACATAATCTCCGGGACGCAGTTTGTTCGGATCTACTTGTTTAGAAGCTGCTTGACGACGTTTGCGAATATAGGTGGGAGTGGCGAGAGTGTGTTGTCCGTAAAATTCTCGGTCGGTGATGACAACTAACCGGAATGTGGGCAAAATAAATCCTTCTAATTCTGCTAAACCACTATATTTAAGAGCAACGGGGGTGTGTTGAGTTTGCAGTCTTTCAATGGCGGGGTAGTCGCGGGGGTTGGGGATAAACTGAGCGGGACAGTCGTGTTCCTGGAGTAGGGAAACGGAGCGCGATGGTTGAGCAGAAATGAGGAATACAGAAAATTTCCTTTCCCTTTCTTGACGCAAGTTTTCTGCCAGTTTTGCATATTGGTGCGGCATAACTGGTAAGGGACGACTGGCGAGGTTGAGGGTGTATTCCACTGAGCTGGTAATACTGCTATTACTTTCTTTGACGAGTTCGGATAAATATAGTCTGGGAAATAATTCTACTTCTGCGAGGGAGTCGGCAAAAGTGCGATGAATTTTTGGTAATGGTTGGGATGTTTGGTCAGCGTTGAGTTGTTGCCAGTTTTCTTCTACCAGTTCAAACCAGCGATCGCCATGAGCAGCACATTGGTCAGCTTCGTCTATGGCGACTAGGGTATTTTCTGGCAAATAGTCTAGAAGGGAGACAAATTTTGAGTCGGTTATTGACTCTAAGTTTCCCCACCCCCACTGACTAAAATTTGTGGGAGTCACTACTATTTTGGCAATTTTATCGAGGGAGCGTTGAGTCGAGGGGTCAAATTCCCGAATTTTTTCGAGTTCGTCGCCAAACCATTCTAGACGCACTGGTAATTCTGAGGCTACGGGAAATATATCTATAATATCCCCTCGACGACTCCACTGACCCTCGTTTTCTACTAGGGGTACTCTTTCATATCCCATCTGGGCGAGTTTTTCATCTAAAGATATACACTCTAAATCATCAGACTGAGAATGATTTATCTGTGTATCTGTGGCCGATATCCCTGTCGTGCTGAAGGTTTTAGAATTGCTAGTAATGCCTGGGTTGAGGGTAAGACAATAGGGTTGAAATTTTTTCATTGTGGGTAGGTGGGGTTGGAGCGATCGCTCTGTTGCCACTACGGCCATTTTTGCTTTATTAGTTGCATTTTCTGGCGCATTCTCACTCAACAAGTCTGCCAATACCTGCATTTGTCCCCAAATCATTTCTTCTGAGTGGGAGGTTTCATAAGGTGATGCTTCTGAGGTGGGATAAAAGTGAACTGTTGGCCATCCTATTGCTTCTAACTGTGCTGCCCACCGTCCCGCCTCTTCTAAAGTGGCAGTGATAATGAACAAATTTTGCTGTTGTTGTTGGGCAAGGGTAGATGCAACTAAGCCTTTGGGTAAACGGGGAGCGCCATTGAGTTGTAGGCATTGGTGTTGTTGGAGTTTGTTTAGGAGTTCTGTTGTTAAGGGCGATCGCCCGAGCAGTTTAATAATAGAAGATAGTGTCATTTCAGTTATCAGTTATCAGTTATCAGTACCTCCGACTAAAGCCAAAGGCTTGAAATACTTAAGTTTACTTTTTCTTGGTCGATTGGATATGGCTCCGAAACCTGCTCTTGACAGAGTCGCTCCGAATGGCGTCATCCCTCGTCCGCTTTTTACGGCTATTGACCCTATTTTGTGGTCATAAGATTTTTAAGTTGATTTTCAAAACCGGGAGTCAAGAGTCAATGAGACTAGAGTCAAGAGTCGGGATAGCAAAATTTAACAATTTATTATCTTAATCTATTTAGATATAGCACTACTCAAATAGGTTAGGACATTGATAAATGCTCAAACGAGCGTCAGGGATTACTTCTAACTTCTAACTTCTGACTTCTGACTTCTGACTTGCGCGTAGCCCTATGTATGGTGCTACGAGACAATGGAGAGATGGGGAGTGGGGGAGTAGAGGAACGGAAAAAACTGTCAGTAGGAAATCAACCGAAATACATCCTCTTTCTCTTAGCAATAATTACGCAAAGGCACTATATATAGTATATATAGTAGATAAAAACTATAGCACTATGGCACATATAGTGTTTTTGTCGGAAAATTCCTTAAGTCCTGTTTTAATTGGAGCCGAAATACATCCTATTTTTTTGACAATAATTAGGCAAAGGCACTATATATAGTAGATAAAAACTATAGCACTATGGTACATATAGTGTTTTTGTCGGAAAATTCCTTAAGTCCTGTTTTAATTGGAGCTGAAATACATCCTATTTTTTTGACAATAATTAGGCAAAGGCACTATATATAGTAGATAAAAACTATAGCACTATGGTACATATAGTGTTTTTGTCGGAAAATTCCTTTTCTTCCTTCTTCCTTCTTCCTTCTTACTTCTTCCTTATTTTCTATTATGTTATCAAAATTTCTCAAATTGATTAACTGGAAAAATTTTAATACATTTATATTATTAACATTTACCTGGATAGTTATACCTCTATTTTTGGTAGAAATTGTGATGATTGTTTTGGAGCCATATCTATTTAAAGGTCTCTATCAATACGATTCAGATTTAGGATTTAGAGTACGACCTTATATTAATGGAAATAATCAATTTGGTTTTAACGATAGAGATTATCCTTTACAAAAAGACCAGAATAAATTTCGATTATTAGTAGTTAGTGATTCGTTTAATTGGGCTGGTGGAAAAGAGGGAAATTATACGGCTTTGTTGGAGAAAAAATTTGAGAATTATTATGGCAAACAGCAAGTTGATGTGATTAATGTTGGCTATCCAGGAACTCATACTGGCGAACAATTAGCTATGTTGAAAAAGTACGGGTTGCAATATAATCCAGATTTGGTAGTATTGGGTTTTTTTGTTGGTAATGATTTTCGAGATGCTGACCCAGAAAGAAAACGAATTATTGTCAATGGCATCTATATAGATATAGATAAGGAAGATGAATTAATTATTTTTGGTTATCCGATTATTGGTAGGTCTAGATTGTTGATGTTTTTACAGCAAAAATATCAAGTTTACCAAGAATTACAAAGGGCTAAACAGGATTCTGCTCAGTTATCTAGTAGTTCTCTAGTCGCTAGTTTAAATTTAGCATCAGCTCCAATTATTGAACGGGAAAAGTCACCGGGAATTTTATCTGAAAAAGCTTTTCTGCGGGTAGAAAAAAGTAGGCTCAAGTTTTGTAAGATTAGAGATTTATTTGAGGGTAAGCGAGACGATAATATTAACTATATTTTTCAGAGTATTTCAGAAATGCAAAAATTACTACAATCTCGGAACATTGACTTTATTGTGGCAATTTATCCCGATGAATATCAAGTTAATGATGAATTATTGAATGATATTTTTGCGGAATATGATGATTTGAAGCGAGAGTCTTATAATGTGACTTGTCAGCAAGAGATTTTAATCAAGTTTTTAGAGGCTAATGGTATTCCTTATATAGAGATGTTAGATAAATTTAGAATAGAACAAAAAAATCGTCCTTTATACTTACTGAGGGAACCTCATTGGAATAGTGCTGGAAATTTATTAGCTGCGGATATTTTATTCGATTATTTGAAGAAGGAAGAAGTAAGAAGGAAAAAGTAAGAAGGAAAAAGTAAGAAGGAAAGTAAATGAGTCTATATAATGTGTAATTAATTTTGTTTTCTGGCTTAGTTATTAATATCAAATTCCCTTAATTCGGTCTCAAACATTTTTTGATCTTCAGCTATTGCCAAATATTTCTAAATTTTCTGCTTTCCTAACTCCTGTACGGGCGAATTGCCATTCGCCCCTACTTCTGAATTATTGTCTAATACTTTATCTGATTTAGCCAAATAAATTCCCGATAATACTAATACAAATGTCAACCCATTTAAGAAACTCAATTCTTACTCAAAAATTCCCCAGGCTAAGAATGCCGCAATAATCGGTTCCAACAACAGAATTAGAGAAATAAACCCAGATGAAAATTGTTTTAAACTATAAAATAATATACCCCATCCAATTAAGCCACACAAAATCCCTAGACCAATAACAGCTAACCATCCAGAAAGGGAAACTGGTAATAATCTATCTTCAAATAGCAATGCAAATGGTAACAATAATAGGCAGCTTAAACAGCTATCCCATATTAAAATTGTAGTTGTTTTAAATTTAACTCGGAGATGCTCTACTACCAAAATTGACCCAGGGTAGAAAATGGCATAAACTAATGCCATAGTGTCTCCTATCAATGTATCTTTAGATAGGTGAAAGTCTTGAAAGGCAATTATTCAACTTCCTCCTAGAGCTAGAATTGTACTAATTAAAAAGCGACTACCAAAAGATTGACTTAACAGTAACCACCCACTCAAAACAGCAAATATAGGAGTTGTATTGTGGAGGAGATTAGAGTTAGCAACGGTTGTTTTTGTCAGAGACCATGCCCAACTTACTAGACAAATTATATCTAGAATAGCAACAATAAATAAGTAGAAAAAATCCTTGATAGTATAAGTTTATTGAGTATTAATGAATGAGCGATCGCTCTGTTTATCCCAAAGTATTTTAATACTATTTCCTAGAATTAAAGCTAGACTGGTAATCCAAAAGCGATTAAATATTGTTGCATAAGCACCTAACTCATTTTCACTAATACGAGTTAGAATTGGGGAAATTGATAGAGTAATAACAGCAATTCCTAAGAAGGTAATTGACAAAATTGGGGATTCTTTAGTTAACACTATAAACTTCCTTAATAACTATATCTAATTCTGTTACTCGACTCTCATTTGAACAGACCATAAACAAAATTGATAGTCATAATTTTCTTGGGAAAACCCCTCTCCATATCCATATAAGGAGAGAGGTAGAATTAACTCAGACTAATAAGTTTATTTTAAAATATAAGGTAAGGTAAATCACTACTTTCCCTTTGAAAAATTATTAATTTCTTAAAAATGGATATATCAATAAGAATGTCTGTCGATGTAAAATTCAAAACACTTAGAGAACTATGGAGGAAAGAAATAGATAGTATATATTTAGACAAAAAAACTTCTTGCATTAAAGAATTTTATGATATTTTTTCCGCTGAAATACAAGAAGCTATATCTGATAAATTATTTATCACAATAGAAACCGACCCTAAAGACAAAAACATTTTTTGTAGAATCTACGGACATATTGACTTTGATTTCTCTTTTGATGACGAATTTATAGATAAAGAATTTAAAGATGAAGAAGATGAATTAAATTTCTATATTGAAGAGTGTTTTTGTCAGCAAGTTCTAGAAAACAATTACCACACCTACCAAAACGAAAATCTTAGATATGAAATTAAGAATAGGGAGGGTAAAGTCTTAGCACGTTTTAGCTACGCTGTTTAAGATTAGGAGTCTATTAATTAGGCTCATTTTGCAGAATTAGGAAAAATCAAGTGTATATGAAAAAGAAATTGAAGACATTCCAGCAGCAACATGGGCAATGGAGTACAACCAAGACCCAAATCCACCTTCCGCTTTCCACCTTCTTCCCTCTTCCTTCTTTAATTAGGACTTGCTGATTAATTCTAAAAGTATTGACATATAAAGGTTTTAGCGTTTTAGAGTTGAAAAAAGTACCAGCTTTTCGGTAGCAAGAGCTGCATAAAGCTAGTATCTTAGGATGATTATGGCAGAAAAATTGAGAGACAATTCTTACTCCTACCTCTTCACTCATTCCCCGTTCTCCCCTCCACCGGAGGGGTTAGGGGTGGGTTGTCTCCTGTCTCCTGTCTTCCCCTCCACCGGAGGGGTTGGGGGTGGGTTGTCTCCTGTCTCCTACAAAGAGCAAAAAGACTTTCCATACGCAAACCCTAATTACCTGATAAAACACTAAGATTTTGACCATTCTTATTAACTATATGAACACCAGGAATTTGATAAAATTTAGCAGTATCTGTATCTAATGCCCAAGCTTTAACATTAAGATTTCCTTGGGGAAATTTATGGGTAGATAATACCTTTTGCCATCCTGACTTAAAGTATTTTTGACTCTTAAATTCTTTCACCAGATAAGGTCTTGATATTGTCATATCTGCCACAGCAGAAACAATAGATTCACCTTGAGAATTGTCATAACTCAAAACAATGGCATCTACAGGTAAACCCGTATCAGTAAATATTGCCCAACCAGTCGCTAGTAAATTATTACCACCAATGAATTCTAACTTCTCAAAAATACCTTTTACTTCTCTCTCATTATTAGTATCTACAAGGTCTTGAATACGATTAGTTTGAATTAAACCAGGATGTAAAAAACCCATTTCTGTTAAGTAACGCGCCCGCTGTCTGTGAGATTCAAAATAGTAAGAATCAATCAAATTTTGGCAGTTATCGTGAGTAAAATTAATGAGTAATAAACATCCTTTATATTTCAAATAATTTTGTCGCCATGATTGCATCTTTTCTATACTGTAGGTAAAATTGTGTATTTGCAGAACAGTTATTATCCCAAGAAACCAGCAAATTATTTTTGAGAATAGGCTTCTATTAATTAACAAGTATTCTTTTTTTCTCCAATCCTCCCCCACAATTATCATTAAATGAATTATGGAGATAATTAGATAAGTGGAAAAGGTTGTATATCTTGAGGAAAGTGCTTGTTCTATACCAAATGAAACTCTACCAAAGGATGTAACTAAGGCACTAATAATTGTATATGAACCAAGCATAATCCAACCAATGGTTTGAGACCGAATTTGATGGTCTTTAATCTGCCATAATACATAAGAACATAAACAAATAAATAGAGTAATAGTTATTGAGCCAAGAATAATTGAATTATTGAGAGGTTGTATACTACTACCTATACCAAGAGCAGTACCTATAAATGCTAGAAAATATTGAAATATTTGATCTGGATATTGAATAGATTCTACTGGATTAGGGTGAGATAATGGCTTTTGATAATCATAAAAATATAAGGCTATATTTGCGATCAATCCAATTATCCAGAGGATATATAATTTGATATTTTTTAGTATATCTGACCAAGATTTGAGTTTGGCTAAAGCTAAAACTGGTAAAACAATTACCCAGGCTAATAAACCATTAGCATAAGAGAAAGTGCTGATGGTTGCCAATAACATACAAATTAAAAATTTCGCTGTATTATTCAGTCGAGAATAAGCAATTAATATACAGGTAGTAATACAAGCGATGGGAATAAAAACAACTATTTGGATACCCCATAACCAATTTTCATATTGCACGGCAGAAAATATAAAAATATTAGATACTAATGCTATAGTCAGACTTTTGATAGAGGAGGTATTAATTGTTAATCGATTTAAAAGATAAATATTTACAGCAACTATACAGGCAAGTAAAAATATGACTAACATTTCATATCTAATATTCCATTTTGTCAGAAATGCTAGGGCAATAAAAATTAGTCTGGGGAAAAATTTTCTGCTTTCATTATGCTGTGCCATTAAATCGCTGAAAGACAAAGTTCTGGTATTAACTTTTTCAAAAATAGCAGAAATTTGCCATTGGTCTTGAATCGGTACATTCAAACTATACTTAAGAATAAGAATTCCCAGAACTATAGCTGGAATTATCGCTAAACATAGGTTTATTCCTAAAACTAATTTAGAATGAATACGTTGCATATTTATCAAAAAAGGGAATAGGGAATAGAGAACAGGGAATAGGGAATGGGGAATAGGGAAAAATTATACTCAAATTTAATTTTCCAGATTGCCAAATCTAAACCTCCCCTATAGCGCTTATCTGCTTATCTATATAGATATAAAAAGTTAATTTAGAGTTTTTTTGAAACTGGTGTTATATTAACTTCTTAGCGATCGCTAATCTAGATTAACTGTACTTAATCCAGTCAAAACATCTCATATTTATCAAAAAAGCGAATAGCTAACGGGGAATAGCTAATGCGGAATGGGCAATGGGGAATGGGGAAATTTTATACTCAAATTTAATTTTCCAGATTGTTAAACCCAAACCTCCCTTATGGCGATTTTTTATCTAGAAAAAGTTAATTTAGAGATATTTTTTTGAAATGGTGTTATCTTAACATTTTAGCCTCCACTAATCTAGATTAACTGTACTTAATTCAGTCGAAACATTCATCCTTTAACATTTAATAATGAAAAGATTTTTTTCGTTCCTCCGTCAAACAGCAATTATATCTTTAATAACTTTTGGTTTAACAGAACTCACATTCAGAATTTATCATAAAATTCACCCAGAGAACAGGGAATAATTAATGGAGAATAGAGAAAAATTATACTCAAATTTAATTTTCCAGATTGCCAAATCTAAACCTCCCCTATAGCACCTCTCTATATAGATATAAAAAGTTAATTTAGAGGTATTTTTTGAAACTGGTGTTATCTTAACATTTTAGCCTTCACTAATCTAGATTAACTGTACTTAATTCAGTCGAAACATTCATCCTTTAACATTTAATAATGAAAAGATTTTTTTCGTTCCTCCGTCAAACAAAAATTATATCTTTAATAACTTTTTACTTAACATAAGTCTCATTCATAATTTGTAAGCATTTCCTCCGGAATGCTTACCAGAATTTATCATAAAATTCACTCAGATAACAGGAAATAGTTAATGAGGAATAGGGAAAATTCATACTCAAATTTAATTTTCCAGATTGCCAAATCTAAACCTCCCCTATAGCACCTCTCTACATAGATATAAAAAGTTAAAAAACAAGGAATAGGGAATAGTGAATGGGGAATAGAGAAAAATTATACTCAAATTTAATTTTCCGGATTGCCAAATCTAAACCTCCCCTATAGCACCTCTCTATATAGATATAAAAAGTTAATTTAGAGGTATTTTTTGAAACTGGTGTTATATTAACACCTTAGCGATCGCTAATCTAGATTAGCTGTACTTCATCCAGTCAAAACATTTCATATTTATAAAAAAAGGGAATAAGGAATAGGGAATGAGGAAAATTTATACTCAGATTTAATTTTCCAGATTGTTAAATATACACCTCCCATATCGCGCTTCTCCATCTAGAAAAAGTTAACTTATAGGTATTTTTTTTACTGATTTTATACCATACATGAAAAAAGAATGTGTTTGAATAATAAGTATGGTCGAAAGACTTTGCAGGAGATATCCCTTTGATAAAAAAGAGAATTTCCTATCTAAAAGCTGGTATTCAAGCCATTCATTCTGAGGACTGAGGACTGAGGACTGACTCCTCATAAAAAGTCTAGTCATTTGTAGCAAACATTTATCACGCTTGGTGTTATATTAAAATCTTAGCGATCGCTAATCTAGATTAACTGTACTTAATTCAGTAAAAACATTCATCCTTTAACATTTAATAATGAAAAGATTTTTTTCTCTCCTCCGTCAAACAACAATTATATCTTTAATAACTTTTGACTTAACAGAAGTCACATTCAGAATTTATCATAAAATTAATCCAGAGAACAGGGAATAGTTAATGGGGAATAGGGAAAAATTATACTCAAATTTAATTTTCCAGATTACCAAATCTAAACCTCCCCTATAGCACCTCTCTATATAGATATAAAAAGTTAATTTAGAGGTATTTTTTGAAACTGGTGTTATATTAACATTTTAGCGACCGCTAATCTAGGTTAACTGTACTTAATCCAATCAAAAAATTCATCCTTTAACATTTAATAATGAAAAGATTTTTTTCGATCCTCCGTCAAACAGCAATTATTTCTTTAATAACTTTTGGCTTAACAGAAGTCACATTCAGAATTTATCACAAAATTAATCCATCTTTTATGTTTTACGACCCCTCATCTTATAATCGTTGGCGTGGGAAACCATTATCTACAGATTATGATTTCCAATTAAATTCTCGAGGATTTAAAGATGTAGAATTTAGCAAACAAAAAGCAGAAGGTACATATAGAATTCTGGGTATAGGTGATTCTTTTGCTTATGGAGGTATTCCCTACAAACATAATTTTCTAACTCTATTGGAGTCAAAACTTAATCAAGATAGTCGGCAACCAATAGAATTAATAAATATGGGTATAATTGCTATTGGGCCGAAAGATTATTTATCCCTATTAGTGAATGAAGGATTAGAATTAAATCCTGATATGGTGTTGTTATCTTTTTACGTCGGAAATGATTTTTCTGATAACTATAAGTCACAACAAGACCGGAGATTACTTAAAGTTCAAGATTCTTACGTTTTCTCATTTTTTTATTTCCTAATTAAGGTGAATAGTAAGTTTGAAGGTAATCTTTATCATCATAATATTGAGTATCGAGAAGATTTACCTACTGTACCTGATGACTTTCATCTGGAAGAGGCAAAAAAGAGGAGTTATATTTTTTTCAAAAATCCTGAAGAAACTGAATTTAAAGAACATTTTAATGATGCTTTGGGCGACTTATTAAAAATCAAAGAAATCTGCGATCGCAGAAATATTACTTTAGTCGTAGTTTTAATGCCTGATGAAGTACAAGTTATCAAAGAATTAAGAGATAAAGTAGTTGCTAGTTACAATTTTACTCCTGATAAATTTGATTTTCGACAACCTAACAAATTATTATCTCAAGCACTTATCAGAAATAATATATATTATCTTGATATTGTTGAAGAGTTTGTGACTGCGGGTACTCAAACTCCTCTCTACAAACCTAATGATATTCATTGGAATATTGCTGGTAATAGATTAGCTGCTGAAGTAATAGATAAGTATCTCTCTGAAGAATTTTTTCAGTAGATATAGCAACAATTAATAATTAATAATTAATGATTAATTATTAATCATTAATCATTAATCATTAGGACTTGCTGATTAAATATAAAAGAATTTGCCTTGACATATAAAGACAAGTTAGGAGCCTTTAAAAAGTGCAAATTTTTCAGCTATTTATGCTCAAAAAGGAGCGTATTTTAGGCGCATAGTTGGGCATAACAATCTTGGGACAATTCTTACCGAGAAATTGTGGGTATGCGCCTTCCCTTTTAAGGGGAAAAAAGCGGTCGTTAGCGCAGCTTCCCGTAGGGTGGGATGGCGAGGTCTCCTCGCCATATCCAATCGACCAAGAGAAGAAAAAATTTTTCATGATTAGTCAATCCTCTTCTTTTCAAGGAGAGGTAATTATTAATTATTAATTATTAATTATTAATTGTTGAATCCTACCTTTTCGCTCATTCCCCGTTTCTCCTGTCTCCTGTCTCCTGTCTCCTAACTCTACTGATTGATTTTGATTTGGAGCAAGTATATTAAAGATTGAATTAGCTATATATTCAGACAAAATATTTTCTCCAGCTTTCGTGTAATGACAGCAACTATCAATATAAACTATCTCTTTGGCATTATCTAAAATATTCACACCATTGAAAATATTCACACCATTCTGTTTTAAATCATCTATCTTACTAAAAAGCACTGGATACCCCAATTCTGTTGCTTCTTTAAAAGGAGTATCAGAGTCAAAAGCAATTTTCTTTTCTGCTTCACTGTAAATTCTATTAGTGGGATAATATTGATTTGGCTGTAGAACATGAAAATATAAAATATTATTATTAGCAGTAATTTGCTTCATCATTATAGATGCTTTTTTCCAATGTTCTGCCATAGTCTCATATAATTCTGATTTTTCTAGTTGAGGAGATTGTGCATAGAAATAAACGATACTAGCTTCAGTTTCTCCCGCAGCTTGTTGAGCTGCTTTTTTCCTTTCTTTATCAAATATTTTGACATTTTTGCGATAGGTCGTTGCTAGGTTTTGTACATAAATTGATGTCAAGGCATAACAGTAAGCTACTTGACACTTATCTAAAGTTTCTAAAGCATCTTTCAATTTACCTTTACTGTCGTTAATTTTTAACATTGCTCTAATAGATTTTGTCGAGAGACTATTATTCGCTATGTTGGTTAATGGCACAACATGATTGGTACTTGGCATCATAATATCAATATTATTTTTATTGTTTGCTTTTGCCAAAATCACCTCATTAAACCCATCTATATTGATGAGCATATCAAATTCTTGACCGATGGAGAGAAAGTAGTTTAATAGTATTAATTGTTGCGGTTGTTTATAGCCTCCTGTGGCAAAAGACAAGATAATAAATTCCTTATCTTTAAGTTCTGGAACTTGCTTTAATTTATCGACCAAAATTTGATTCTGAATTTCATATATTGAATAATTAGAAGCAACCGAACCACCAAAAACTCCGATTATATATTGATTGTCACTCTTTTTTTGATAGGGATAATCATAAGGAGAAATAAAACCAGCAGCATTGTATTTAAACCCTTCTCTAAAATCTGGTCCTGGTTTTTGAACATAGCCAAAGTAAGGATGCAGTCTTTCTATTACAGAGTCTTCTAACCTAATTCCTGCTAAATTTATTCCCATCATATTGGTATTGACATTAGCATTATTATTTTCATTTTCTATTTGATTTTCCTGTTCCTCTTCTTGATTGGTTTCTGCTACCTTTTCTCTTGTGTAGAAAAATTGCTTATACCTGATAAAATACCAAGCCAAAGAACCTAATTCCAAAAAGATAAATAGCAAAATTATGTTAATCAAAATAATTTTCCATAGTTCTTTGGAATCTTTGAACATACCCAATTTTTTCATAGTCATTTTATAGAATATATATTTATAGATTAATACAGTTCAGTTAAGGACTTTTTGAAGAAGGAAGAAGGAAAAGGGAAAAGGGAAAAAGGAAGAAAGAAAGTAGATAAGTAGTAAGCATTCAGCAGTCAGCTATCAGCTTTATTACCTTTATATCAAATTGAAATGAGGCTGCATAGAATAATATTTCAAGCATCATTGACTACAGAAAGGAGTAGATATAAATAGATCGATTTAATGAATTTCATAATTATATGCAACCTCATATAAAACTGGTATTAGTGGACAATTTAAGATCGTTGTTTTTGTGCTTCAATTCTTTGTTTAAAAATGTAGTAGAAGTTAAGCAAATGCTTGCTTCATTCATTAAAAAGCTGTTTGCGTAGCATTCCGTAGGAATAGCTGAATGCTAATAGCTAAATGCTTACGATAAGTCTATAGATAGATACAGTTCAGTTAAAGATTTTTTTTGGCAATTCTGTAATCTCAAAAGCTTATCTAATGGTTCCATACTTTATGAGTTTTAGTCTTATAGAATTTATCAAAAACTTTTCTACATTTTCTTGAGTAGGAGACCCACCCCTCGCCCCTCTCCCTCCCAGGAGAGGAATTAAACACAAGAATAATTAACATTAACTTGGCTAAAATTAACAAAAAAGTGATTCAGATATTTTTAATTACTTAATAACTGAAATTTTACCTAAGTATAGCATTACTTTATCGTCTTGATTTATAGATGTATTTTTTTCGGTATCAGGTATCATTTGAATTGTCAGCATTCAGCTAGCTGATGGCTGACGGCTGAATGCTTACTTTGAATTTAACACCAGTCATTCCCTCGACCACTTTTTATCACCTTAAAAGGGGAGGCTATTGACCAAAATTTTTCGGTCAAAATATCAAGTCTCATTATTGAGAAAATAATAATTTGACTAATGTTTCAGTTACCCAATAAATTCTCTGATGGTTAATTTTAATTATTATACCATTTTGAAAAAAGAATGTTACGAATAATAAGTGTGATTAAAAGGCTTTACCGAAAATTGTGGTTTAAAGCCTCCCCTTTTAAGGGGATAATAAATAAAAATTTTTATAATTAGTCAATCCTCTTCTTGAAAAGAAGAGGTAATTATTAATTATTAATTATTAATTATTAATTTTTGAAAGGAGATGTCCCTTTGACAGAAAAGAGAATTTATGAGCTAAAAACTGGTATTGAAACCATTCATTCTGACTCCTGACTTCCCCTCCAGGGAGTGGTTAGAGGTAGGTTTACTTCTAATAAAGACCCTAGCTATTTGTAGCAAATATTTATCAATTTGGTATTATACATTTTAATTTTGGTGTTGCTTATTTGATGTATGAAATTCAACTATAGCAATTTCCAAGAAGCGTGAGGTACGCGAATTCGTTGGTTTTACGGAACAGAAAACAGAAAACAAATAAAGATAGGTATATCTCATTAAGCTAAGAAACGCTATAAGTAGGTAGATAAAATTATTTGTATATAAATTTATTTGGCATCCTTTAATGACTCTACGACATAGTAATCAAAAATGTACAATTAATTCTGTCTAGGTATTTAGTGGTAAATTTTCACCCAAAACAATAGTGGCGAATTATACCTATTTTTAACTCTAAAGTCACTGAAAAACTCCTTTCTACCTACTGACTCCTGACTCCTGTGAAATCATACATTTTGCACAAATAATTTGACATTATTTCCCCCACAAATTTATGACCTTCTATATTCCAATGACCTCCACAAGGTTCTGCATTATCAAATCCATATAAACACTTACCTGTTTTTTGCGCTTCATCTACTAATGGTCCAGATAAAATATAAACCGGAATATTTTCTTGTTTGCCAAACGCTTCTATTCTCCGGTCTGGATAATATAAATCTGACAAATTATGAGAATTTTTAAATTTTTCACGGTGTTCCAAACTGGGATGCACCTGATGAGAATCACTAACTGCAATTAACATAAAATCTCCATTCTTTTCATAGACTTCATCCCTCATTAACCGAATTAAATCTTCCGTTACTTTCCAAGCTTGATCCCAGTCAGAATTTGATTCAGGTTTTCGATAAAAAGAAACAATAGTTTTGCCATAATCATTTAAAAATTGACGTGGTTTAGCATCCATATCAACTTTTCTAATTAGCTGTAAAATCCGAAAATTTCTCACTAACCAAATTGGTAATATATCAACCATTGAAAAAACATAACGACCTCTTGACCAAGGTTTCATTGTCCGGAATGACATATCTAATTCTAACTGACCATTTTTATAGAAAAAATAAGGTCTAAGATGATCGTGGTCTAGAGGACGATAATTATTACGGAGGTCATTACCAGCATAAAAAGCTAATATTACTAAATCTGGTGCATAATCCCAAACATGATGTCTTAAAGTCATCAATTCTTGAGCTGTTCCATAACCCTGTACGCCAAAATTCATTACCTCAACTTTTCGGTCTTTCAAGACAGGACATTGTTGTAATTTTTGCTCCATAATTGCACCATAAGTATCCTCCAATTTGACATGAAATGCTTCTGTAAAAGAATCTCCTAATAAAGCAATTCTTAATCCATTTTCAGGTTTAGTTTTACTACGTTGATAATCACGAAACCCTCCACTATTCATTTTTAATTCTGAAGGTATACCTTCTCCTTTCCAAAATGCTGTAGCATTAGGATTTCCTGCCCAACCTCGATTTGGATCTTTAGTAGTATATAGAGATTTATTTTCTGATTTTTCATCTGTTCTGGGTGGTGGGGGATATGCAATTCCTAATATTCTTAATCCTACTTCTCCCACTATCACAGCAAATATAAATGTAACTATTGTTATTCCTATATTTACTGCTAAATTTTGTCTGTTTTTCATTTTCTCTACTTATATGAAACACTAAAATTTTTACTACAAATACTTAGGGTTTGCTTATGGAAAGTCTTTTTGCTGGGGTAGGAGACAGGAGACAGAAGAAATGGGAATGAGCGAGGAGGTAGGAGTAAGAATTGTAATACCAAATTCAAAAAAGGCAGTTACATCTTAATTTGTGATTTATTCATAAAAGAAAAAATTATAAATTCCATAAATTATAAAATTTCCACCTTTTTTCCTCTTTAATATTTATGTTTTTCTTTCCCTGTTCCCTGTTCCCTGTTCCCTGTTCCCTGTTCCCTGTGTCGTCACGCTTTGCAATATTTTATGAAATTGGTATAAGAGTGATTTTTCTGCCCAACTATGCACCTAAAATACTAACTTTTTGAGAGTTTTAGACGTGATACCATGCACTTTTTAAAGACCCCAAAAAGGCACTTTTCTTTATATGTCAATGCTTTTAGATTTAATCAGCAGAGCAATAATTAGACTGTTTCCAGGAGGACTGAGTCATACCATTTCTCCATGAAGTTGCACTTAATATAAAGATGAGAATAGTCAGCTTAATCAGGTCTGAGCAACAATTATTAAGTCCATTGTTACAGAGAAATGGTATCAGTAGACATCTCCTCCAGAAGAGGGAGTAGGAAGCAGTGAGCAGGGAGAAAGAATTGATGAATAAGAGTGGGATAATTGATTTGATTTTTTATTATTGGAAATGTTTAATAGGAATATTCTATATATCATTTAGTGTAAGCATTTTAGTTAGAGTCAAATCCTGTTTTTATTCAAATCGACATTTCTCGGTAAAGTCTTTTAAGCAGGGAAATTATTCATAGCATTCTTTTTGATATTTCATATTAACTAACTTTTAATTTTAAGCTAGATAATGTAGCAGAAGGAAAAAGGAATAAGAAAGAAAGACTGAAGTAGGAAAAATCTGACGTTGTCTGAGCTTTAATCTTTTGGTATCTCAGTTTCCTTTCCTTCAAAGTAAGCATTCACCTATTAGCAGTTAGCTCTGATATCTTTAATCAATGAAGCAAGCATTCGCTTAAGCTCTACTACATTTTCAACCCATAAATTGAAGCACAAGAACAACTAGCTTAAATTCCCACTAAAGGTAATAAAGCTAATAGCTGACCGCTGACCACTGTTTGCGCAGCATGACAAACGGAAATGCTTACTATTATTCTAATTTTTCTCTTGATTCTCCATTACATTTTTGATGGAATTAGCAACAAAATTTTCTAATATTGTATCTCCAAGAAAATTATAGTGGCAGCAAGCATCTCGATAAACTACTTCTTTTTCTTCATCAAAAATATTCACACCATTAAATATATTGACCTTCGCTTCTCGTAACCCACTAATCTTAGAAAATAACATGGGATAACCTTTTTTTACTCCTGTTGAATAAGGATGTCCTTCAATAATTAGAACCTTTTCTTCCGGGCTAAAAACTCTTTCAGTAGGATAATATTGATTGGGTTGAATAAAGTGAAAATACCATTTATTTCTCTCGGCTAAAATATGACTCATTGTTAGTGATGATTCATACCAATTTTCTGCTATCTTCTCAAAAGCTACCTCATCTTCTAATACTTCAGGCATCTTATTCAAATATACTAGACTGTCACTATCAATATTTTGAGAATTTCGAGCTATCTGTTGATCGTATTTAATAATCTCTTTTTGATAGCTTTCTAATAATCCTTTTACTTGCAAACTTCTCAAACTATGACACGAAGCTAGTTGACAACTTTCTAACTTATTAATAGCAGTTGATAAATTATGTTTCAGTTCGCTAATTTGAACAATTGCCTTCATTACAGACAAATCATCACTAGCTAACCTTGTTAAAGGTAAAATATGCTGTATGCTTGGCAGAGTTAATTTTATTTTTGCTTGATTATTTTGATGAGATAGAGCTACTTCATTAAAACCATCTATATTGATAACCATATCAAATTCTTGGCCGATAGAAAGAAAATAATTTAAAATCAATAATTGCTGTGGTTGTTTATAACCTCCCCCCGAAAAACATAGGATGATTATTTCTTTATCTGCTAACTCAGGTATAGTTTTTAAGTTATTGATAAATTCTTCATTACCTCTGGATTGATTAATGTTCAGACCGACGGCAAAATTATTCGCAACTGAACCCCCAAATATACCAATAATAAATTGATTCTTATTGTTTTTAATAAAAGGATAATTGTACTGAGAGACAAAACCATAATTATTAATTCTTATTCCCGATTCTTCATGGGTAAAACTTCCTGCTTTTAGTACATAGCCAAAAAACGGATGTATTCGCTCTAGTATTGATTCATTATTTAAATCTGCACCCAGTCTGGTTCCAGTTTTTTCCAAGTCTTCTCTTACTTTGGAAATAGTATTTTCTCTCGTATAAAATAGTCTATTTTCCTGAGAATAATAAAAACCTAATGATACAATCTCTAACCCTATAAATCCTAAAACTAAGTTAATAGTAACTAGACTGAATCCTGTTTTGATTCCTTGTATCCATTTAAAATTTTTCATGGCATTGCTAAGTTTTTATTTACCGAATAATTAAGGTTTATATCAGAAGGAAGAAGGAAGAAGGAAAGATATTGCCTTGTCTGAATTTTACAGTAGTTTTCATTTAGGTAGACCACAATAGGGGCGTTTTGCTACTGCATAACTCCGTTAACGTCTCTACTTTATAGGAGATATCTCTTAGACTAAAAAGATAAATTCAGACCTAAAAACTCCTATTAAAGCCATTCATTCTAACTCCTGACTCCTAAGAAATATCCTAGCTATTCGTAACAAACATTTATCAATTTAGTATAAATTTTTGATATGTCTTCAGCTTTCCTTCCACTACTATAAATCTTCTTACTTTAAAGAAGAAATAAAGACAAAAAAATCTATTCCCTAATCCCATGCATTTTCAAGAGAGATAAAAAGATAATTTTTAATTATTAATTACAGCATATTCCGCGGTCTATGTGGTATGGCCAACGGGGTAAATATTTTTTGTTTGTTTCCTATTCTGCCTCCCCATCTTTCCTACTACCTATTCCCTAAAACCATAAACATAAGTACTTCATGTCTGTAGAAAAATGCTGTATTAATTTTTCAACCTACTGAAACTTTTTTCGATTACCAATAAAAAAAGTGTTTCCAGCAAGTATTTTAATTTATGAAAAGCAAAAAAAAGAATTATTTTGAGAAACAAAGTGATTTGGTATAAAGCATCCTTAACAAATTCCATAAATAAATTTAGTGGGTTTACCTTTTGCTTAATTGAGTAGTATATCGTTCACACAAATAATTTGTCATTATTTCTCCTACAAATTTATGACCTTCTATATTCCAATGACCTCCACAAGGAACCGCATTATCAAAACCATGCAAACATTTACCCGTTTTTTTTGCTTCATCCCAAATAGGTCCTGCTAAAGTATAAACTGGTATATTTTCCTGTTTACCAAACTTTTTTAATCGGATATCTGGATAGAATAAATTTGGTACATTCAAAGATTTTCTAAATCCATCACGCTTTTGAATATCCGGTAAAACTTGATAAGAATCACTGGTTGTTATTACCATAAAATCTGCCCCTTGATCATATACTTCATCCCTCATTAGTTTGATTAAACCTTCAGTGACTTTCCAGGTTTCTTCCCAATCTGAATTTGGTTGTGGTTCTTTGTAAAAAGCTAGATTAATTTCACTATAATCTTTTTCAAACTGACGGCGTTTAGCATCAATATCTACCTTTCTAATTAGTTGTAAAATCCGAGAATTTTGCACAGACCAAAATGGTAAGAAATCTACTAGAGAAAAATTATAACGGTCTCTATCCCAAAATTTTAAATCGCGGAATGACATATCTTCAACAAGTTGACCATCTTGGTAAACAAAATAAGGTCTGAGATGATCGTGTTCTAAAGCGCGATAATTATTACGGAGGTCATTACCAGCATAAAAAGCTAATATTACTAAATCTGGTGCATAATCCCAAACATGATGCCTTAAAGTCATCAATTCTTGAGCTGTTCCATAACCCTGTACGCCAAAATTAATTACCTCAACTTTTCGGTCTTTCAAGACAGGACATTGTTGTAATTTTTGCTCCATAATTGCACCATAAGTATCCTCCAATTTGACATGAAATGCTTCTGTAAAAGAATCTCCTAATAAAGCAATTCTTAATCCATTTTTAGGTTTAGTTTTACTACGTTCATAATCACGAAATCCTCCACTATTCATTTTCAGATCAGAAGGTATGCCTTCTCCTGTCCAAAATGATGTTTGATTCGGATTTCCTGCCCAACCTCTATTCGGATCTTTTGCTGTATATAAAAGTTCTTGATTAGATTCTTCTCTTGGTGGTGGAGGTGTTTCTATTTTTGCTATTCTTAAACCTATTTCTGCCACTGTTACAGCAAATATTAATGTGCTGACTGTTAATCCTAAATTGATGGCTAAATTCTTAAATTTTTTCATTATATAAAGGTTAGTTGAGCAAGAAATTATTCTTAGTTTGAGTATTGACAATAAGTTAAGTTAAAAACTAAGTTACATATAGTACCTGAAAGTATCAACAATTGGGGTAATTTTCTAATTTCTGGAGATACAGTAGAGAAACTTTTTTCAGTCATATCAAATTCTAATAATTACAGGACTTACGCATAAGGTACGAAAAACTAGGATTTGAGATTGCGACCCATAGGGAAGCAATGACGAAAATACGTTGTAGGTGCGTAAGTCCTAAATTAGTTATTGTAGGTCATTGCGACTAGAACGGAGTGGAACGAAGCAATCTTGAAAATCCCTGAGATTGCCTCCTATCCTCGCAATGACCACTTTTTAGCCGGATTATATCTACATATATATAGAAGCCATTTGGTATCTTCGCCCGCGTAAAAATTTTTGAGTTACAAGTTGGGAGTGGAATAGAGGCAATACAGGAAAAAGATTTAGGACTTACGCAAAGGCGCTACATATAGTAGATGAAAACTATAGTACTATGGTATATATAGTGTTTTTGTTGGGAAAATGCGTAAGTTCTGAGATAGAAAAATGCTCCCTTACTCCCCTACTTTTAAGATTAGAATCAGATTTTTCCCATCATTAAATCTTTCCTAGGTTGGAAAACCACATTTTTTTTTCATTTTATTAAGCTCCTAAAAAAATCGGCGACTCAAAGGATTTTCGGTTCCACCCTCACAATTTTTGTGATATGATAAATGTTATTGGGTTTTGCTCGCCCCTACGCATGACTTTTTATTCAACTAAATTTCCTGACTGAAACACAATTAAATATTCAGGCATTTTTCCCAGGATAAATACTAGAAATATCGTCATTTTGTGAAGCTTGAAGACATATCTGTTTTTCCCATCATCAAATCTTTCCATCTATCTCTCCTAGGGTGGAAAACCACATTTTTTTTTCATTTTATTAAGCTCCTAAAAAAATCGGCGGCTCAAAGGATTTTCGGTTCCACCCTCACAATTTTTGTGATATGATAAATGTTGTTGGGGGTTGCTCGCCCCTACGCATGACTTTTTATTCAACTAAAAATAGTATATTTGTCTGAGCGATCGCGAATTTTGTACAAAAGTCGTCATTGCGACAATAGGAAGCAATCTCGCACAACCCCTGAGATTACTTATACCATTTCTTTGTAACAATGCGCTTAATAATTGTTGCTCAGACCTTATTACACTAACTATTCTCATCTTTATATTAAGTGCAACTTCATGGAGAAATGGTATTACTTCCACTCCGTTCCAGTTGCAATGACCTAAAATAACTAATCATCCGTAGAAGATGTCTCTTGATTTTTCTGTCCAACTCTTGCCCAAAATACTAACTTTTTTGTAGCTCTAGAGACCGAAAACCTTGCACTATTTTCCACATAAAAAGGCTAAAGTCTTTATAGGTCAATACTTTGAGAGTTAATTAGCTGTTTACTACTTCCCACACTCCCCATACTCCCCTATAACCCCTGACATAACTTTTCAGCAATAATTTCACCTGCCAACTTATGTCCTGTAGCATTCCAATGTCCCGTACACATTGTCGTATTTTTAAACCCATGAAAACAAACAGGATTTTCCCGAACATAATTATCAAAAGGTTCCACTAAATCAATCACAGAAAAATTATGAGTTTCTCCTAAACTTTTCAGTCTTTTTATTGGATATGACCAGTCTTTAATATTCATAATTTTCATATATCCTTCTCGCCATTCTTGATTTGGATGAACTTGCATCGGAGTCATCACTGTAGCTATTCTAAATTCTGCACCTTTTTCTTGTACTTCTTTTGCCATAGTTCCGATTAGTTCATCAGTAATTTTCCAAGCTTCTTGCCAAGCAGAATTTGGCGGTTCTCTAAAATTATTTGCTTGTAAATTTTCAAAATGTCTAGCAGCATTTCTTTTCCTTTGGTCTGCTTCTACTTTTTTGATAATTTGTAAAATTCTGACATTATTTACTAGCCAAGTTGGTAATTTATCAACTGTAGTAATCATGTAGCGGTTTGCTTGACTAATAGTTAGCTGTCTAAAAGATAAATCTAATTCTAACTTCCCATTTTCATAAACAAAAAAAGGTCGATAATGATTATTTTCTAACTGTCGAGAATTATCCGTAACATCATTGCCCATAAAAAAAGCTAAAAGCACAATATCCGGCTGAAAATCCCAGACTTTTTCTCGGAGAGTTAATAATTGTTGGGCTGTACCATAACCATCCACTCCAAAATTAATTACTTCTACTTTTTGACTTTTTAAATCGGCACATTTTCCCAATTCCTTCTCCATTACTGCCGCAAAAGTTTGCTGATAAGAAACCTGCACTGCTGAAGTAAAAGAATCTCCAAGTACAGCAATTCTTAGAGTATTTTCTGGTTTTGCCTTAGTAATTTCCGGTCCTCTAAGACCATGACTATTAAACTCTAAATAAGCCTTCCCTTCACTCGTCCACCAACCAGAAACATTTCCTCCATATTCCCAACCTCTAACCGGATGAGGAATAGTATGAAACGTAGGATAAAATTCTGCGTGGGTACTTTCAGGCATTTTTTTTAAACCCTCCAAACCAGCAATTCTTACCCCTACTTCAGCGACCGCTATTCCTACGAATAAACTGGCAAAAGTCATGGCTATATTTACTGCCCAAGTTTTTAACTTTATCATCCTCTCAGCTATTATTTTTTGTATTTTAATTGTGTAGCGAATGTCTTGATTGTCAAGCGATCGCTCAAAAAGCTACTGTATCTCAAAATTATATTAGTCTTTAAATTTTACTTATAAATATTAGTCTTTTATTGTCGAGAATAGGGAGCAGTGAGAAAAAAATTTCTCTACCTAAGATTCATCATCAATCTATGTCCTAATATCAAGTCCGGTACATAGGTATTATCAAGGCAGGTAAGTTAAAAGTCAGAAGTAAAATAGGGGAACTGTTGAGTTTGCAAAGTACAGAAGTTAGAAGGTTAGAAAAAAGGAAAAAAAGTTAAATTTAGGTAGGTATTTCCAAAGCTTTTACACAAACTTTACTAACGGAAATGATATAACACCAATTTGGAAAAAGAATGTTACGAATAATCAGGGCAGTAGGGACGAATGGCTTTACAGAAGATCTCCTTTGGACTAACTTTTGTCAAAAAAGTATAATTCAGCTAACAAGATTGCAATATTTTTCGCACTTTGACTTGGTTTTGTGTTATTTCAAACAGTAGAAAAATCCAAAGGATTAATATGGCTTAAGAGAACGAGACAAATACTTTTAAATTTCTCCGCAATGAATGATTAATTTTTCCCTCCTAAATTTTTCTTTTCGGCAGATTTCTAGATTTAAGTTTTTGTTGTAAGAGAGTATGAATAAGGAAAACAAATATGATTGATTATTATTTATTCTCTTATCTTTCTCCACCAGTAAATTTATTTTGCACAACTACCTGAGAGGTTGCTGATTAACTCTAAAAGCCTTTATATGTCAAAATGTTTTAGCCTTTTTGCTGCCAAAGAAGTCCTCGCTTTTCCCTCGCTCAAACTCAAAGTAACATTATCGATCGGACAAGGGCTGAAAAATCGAGAGACAGCTCTTCCTCCTACCTCCTTTGTTACTCCCATCCCTCCCGACTTCTACCCTTAAAAAATATTTTTCAGCAAACTTTATTTAGATACAACATAAGAAATTAATCCTGACTCAAAAGAGCGTAAAGCTCCAGAGGTTAAGGAAGATAAGTGCCACAGAATAAAACTAAAAAACATCTTCTTTCTTCCTTCCTCCGAACACCATAGTCAGATTAAAACAAAGTATAAATAAACGGAGCAATTACAGAAGATTGACTCAGAACAATCAAAGCTCCTAACAAAACTAAAGTAATAATCAAAGGCAATAACCAATATTTTTTCCGCTCTCCCATAAAACCCCAAAGGTCTTTGAGAACGTCTAATATTCCTTCAAACATTTAAAAAGGTCGCTCCATACTTTCTCTTGTTTTTAATTGACTCATCACCCGATAAGTTGAGGATTCAGTATTCAATTGTCGCTCCATTGGGTCTTTTTTAAACATTCGCATAATCAAACCCATTGGCATAACTACAAGATAAAATACTAACCCCATCCATAGGGGAGTCATTATTGTACTCAGAAAAATTCCCACCCGCATCCAAAACTTATAAACAGGTTCCAAAGTAGGGGGTGAAACAATTGCCAATAACAATAGAGGGGTAGCAATTACCCAAGGCCATGGAGGAGGAGGCCAATGTCTGTGGAGTAATGGTAGTAACAGGCCAAATAAACCACCAAAAACACCACCTACTATTAGACCAAATTCCCTGAGACCCTTCTTATCAATTTTCGGTATCTCGCGATCGCTCATTAGTTATCCATCATTAATATTTGGTTAACTTTTAACTCGTAGCAGAAAAGTTATGAAAAGTCAATGTAGGTTGGGTAAAACGGTAGTGATGCCCAAAAGCTTTCAAAACTTGTCACCTCGTAAGCTTTTTGAGCGTTCTAGACTGAAACAGGGGCACTTTTTTTCACCCTAAGATGGAAATAAACTATGCGTAGATTTGTTTACTAGATTGTCTTGCCGTAGCTGGATTCGATTTAGTATCTATAAATTGCACAGAATCAAAAGTATTAATCCACAAGTGAGCGCCACAACTTGCTGGTTTGTAGGGTCGATAGACGATTTGGCAAGGACCTGAAATATATAACTCATAACCATAATGGTTATCACTGCCATGCTTGACTGACACTACAGCTTCCAATTCTGTTGGAGGCTTCTTTTTATTACTTTGAATTTTGTTTTGATTGACATGAATCATTTTTGGTGTAGTAGATTCTCTCTTGCGCCACATACCTTTCGGACCGCGCCGAGCCGGAATTATTACAGGCATTCCACTGTCTGATACTGGTATTTCCCAGAATCTACCTTTTTTCTCCGCTCCTTTGACTCTTCCTTGAGCGAGTAAAACTAATAAACGTTGACGAGATATACCTAATAAAAAAGATGCTTCTCTAGTACCCATAATTTTTCCCTTAACTGTTGGACAATAGTTAGTTTTTAATAAAAAGGCAATTTTGATAATTAATTTTACTTAAGAACAATACTAAATGAAATTCAAGAATCTACCATTTTTTTCAACTCCTTTAACTCTTCCTTGAGCTAATAAAACTAATAAACGTTGATGGGAGATACCTAATAAAAAGATGCTTCTCTAGTACTTATGATTTTTTTCCTTAACTGTTGGACAATAGTTAGTTTTTAATAAAAAGGTAATTTTGATAATTAATTTTACTTAAGAACATTCAATTATTATACATGAAACATAAGAATGTGAAGTCTCTCCCGTTAAATCTCGCGATTATAACGGGAGCTTCTAAAACAGAGATAATTCAATCCAAGTTTCAGAAGTTTCTTGCTTTGCTGGCGCAACGCTATTAAGTTGGGGTAGAGCGATCGCTAATCTGCTATATTTTCCCTTAATAACTACCATAAAATTGTCAATCTGTCAAACTTGTTACTGGGATTTACGCTTAAGGGAGAAGTTTTTATGCTTGTAGTAGGGCTTCAGCCCTGTCTATAGTTCGGGCTAGAGCAATACTACGAAATCCTTTGCAAGTTTTTGTAGCGATCGCTTTAATAGACTAAAAAATATGAGAGTAAGCGATCGCTCATCCCTCTGCTGCGCTGAATTATTAGACTAGATAAAGACAAATCAAATGGGGGACAAACGCTTGACTTCAATATCAACGTTAATATTTGATCATGTATTAGCAATCTGAGTTAAGGGAATTTTATTAAGTTCGGAGAGATTGTTTGTACACTGATCAATAATTTGTTCCTCATCTGCTGATAACCAATCAAAATTAGTAGCGCTACATACTTCTTGCACAATCTCATAACGTCGAGCCATTAATGATTCATCAACTTCTTTCCCAACACCAAATCCGTGCTGTGAAAGCGCCCAAATGACCATCACACAAGTACACTGAATTTTACCAAGTTCTTCTCTAGATAGCTGTGCACTGATATCTGTCTGCGCATTCTCTACAACTCCCCAAACTCCTCCTAGACAAGTCCCAATTACTGAGCCAACTTGTGCACCTAGTAAAATGCCAACTCCACCTCCAGTTAAAATGGCAGAAGCGAAAGCTCCAATAGCTACGCCTAATGTTGTTCCCAGAGCAGCAAGGCCACCTGTAGTAGAACCTGTATATATCAAAAGTTCTCGAATATTAGTTTTTCTTCTTGTATTAGGTTGAGGATTTTTGATAACTGCATTATCTACATTTGAAGGTACAGCTACTTCGTAATAGAGTTCAGAAGCATTGTTGATAAAGTCCGTTATTGCATCATTAAGCAACTGAGACATTTGTAATACAACTTCCTCTCTTGATTTTTCTTGATTGTAATCAAATTCTGAAGTTTGAACAGTTATTGTCTGCCGACATTTATCTAAACACTGGAATATTAGATGACAAGCTGTTTTAACTTTATTTTGTTGGTGCTGTTGAAAAGCTAACAGACTTTTCCCAAATAAGGAACTTTTATCATTAGGGAGACATTCTTTTATAGCACTATATATCTCTTCCACTCGATCTGGATCGTACCAATGAGCATCAAATTCAAATATAAAGTTTTTGGATAAACCAGCATTGCAAAGTACTTCTTTCCATTGTTCAATTCGCGTTGTCCGTTCAGCAACTACATCTGACTCTGTGGTTACTTGAAACTTGGAGATACCTTTATTGAAGAGAGCTACAACTCCTTTTTTAGCAGATACAACTAGCTCTATCTCTGCTTGATGAGATCCATCTGGTACTGTCTCTAAAGAGACTACATATAATATAACATCGCTTGATTTAATTGCCTCCCAAGCTTTCATTTCATACTCTAACTTTTTCTCTAATACTGAATTTAATTTCATTAAACCTTGTTGCATATAAAAGAGAGTATTTGCTTCTTGGAAACCAGGAGTATCAATAAAAAGGGCCTGTAGTCCTTCATACTCATATGTAGCGCGTTTAACATCTTTTGTCACATTCGCTCGATCGTCTATTTCTCCTATTTCTTGCTTCATTAAAGTCTGGATCATAGTAGTTTTTCCAGTATTAGTATGCCCAGCAACTGCAATTTTAATCAATTCAGGCTTTGGGATTTTATTCATATTCTATAAATTTCTTGAGAATAGTTGAATCTAATAATAATTACTACATTAGTTTAGAGAACATTATCGGAATGGAGGAGAATAAATTAACCCTGGCTCCTCTGTGTTGTTCCACAGGTTATTTAGCCCTCGTTCAATCGGGGTTGAAGAGTTTGGACCTAAATTTCTCTCATATATTTCACCGTAATTTCCAACATGACGAATAATTCTTTGGGCATAATCTGGCTCAAGTCCTAAACGTGAACCTATACTATCCGCTGTTCCTTTTAGACCTAAAAAACGAATTATTTTGGGATTTGTACTAGCTTTCTTCTGCTCAAGATTATTTTGATTAATTCCTAATTCTTCAGCTTCTATCAGAGCAAATACAATCCATCGAACAATTTCAACCCACTGTAGGTCACTGTCAATTACAGCCGGAGCTAAAGGTTCTTTAGATAAGATTTCCCGTAAAATAATATGCTCATCTGGATTTTCAAGTAATTTCAAATTTGTAGCAAGTTGCGATATATCAGAAGTTACTGCTTGACATTCACCTGCTTCATATAGTCGATAGACATCCCTTTTATCTTGAAGCTGTCTAATTTGAAATGTTAAGTTACGCTCCTTCTTTTCATCTTCCAAATTTCTTTGGCTAGTAGTTTCTGTTTCGACACAAATTACCTTACCATTTAGATCTCTAAGTGACCTTACTTTACTATTCTCTCGAACCAAAATACCTTGTCCATCATAAAAAACTATTGGAGCAAATTCAATTTTAATTGATACATCCCTCTCTACAGTCCACGTTGTAGTATTTGAAAGAACATCAATTTTTCCTGAAGAAATTTCTTCAAAGCGTTCTTTAGTATCGATAAACCGATATTTTACTGCATTGGGATCATCGAAAATAGCTGAAGCAATAGCTCTACATATATCTACATCAAAGCCAACAACAGACCTTTGTATTTGCTGATAAATATTATTTGGAATGTTTGGATCGTTGTCTAATTTTGTAATTTCAATATCCTCCAAGTTCACATAACTGAAGCCTGGCAAATCACCACTTACGCCACAATTTAGCCATCCTCTTTCTTTAATCTGTTCCAAAATACTCTTATCTGTTAAAGTTTGAGTGGAAGAACAAGCATTCAACAGCAACAATATCAAGGCAAGTAACCAAACATTACTGATATTTTCAAATTTCATAGCATTACTCCTTGCAACAGCAATACCTTAATTAATCAACAAAATATTTCATTTTGTATCAACAGAATTACTATTCCTTTTCTCTTTTCCAAATTATAATTTTGTTATCTAAGCTCCCACTTACAATATAAATTTGATTTGAGCTAATATCAACTGAACGAACCCAGTTTTTGTGTTCTGATAAAGTTTTAAAACTTTCTTTGGTACACAAGTTCCATAGCTTGATTGTATTATCATTACTTCCACTCACAAGTAGTTTTCCTTCTTCCGAAATTGCCAAAGTATTTACTGGTTGAGAATTATGTTTCCCAATGAATTCTTCAGCTCTTTCTGGTTTCTCTTTTACATTCCAAACTGTTATTTTACCATTATTTGTACCCAAAACAAGTTCATTATGATCTGCCCTAAAAACCAGAGAATTTATTGGCAAAGAATTGTTATTTAAATCTTTTTGGTCACCATTCTTCATAGTATCTTGAGTATCTAACTTCCAAATTTTAGTATGATTGTCATTTCCAACTGTAAATAAAGTTTTATCATCATTACCAAAAACTAGATCAAAAACCTGCCTCCCGGAATGCCCTGAAAAAATTCTGTAACGAAGTTCCCATTTATTTCCGTTTTCACTATTTTCCCAAATAAAAATAGTGTCGTCGCTACTTGCACCAATGAGCTTCCCACTTCTGCTAATAGCAATAGACGATATATATTTTCTTTGCCTTTCAGGAAAAATTATGTAATCCTTGCTCCAGCCATTCTTTGATGATTTATCTGATTGCCATAAGACTACAGAGCCATCTAAAGTGCCAGCAACGAGATGACCTACTTCTTCATTTAGAGCTAAAGACCTAAATCCGTTAAATTCTGTTTGGAGAGTAGGATAATCTTTTTTACCATCCAAATCTAAAATATAAATTTCAGAAGAATTACCAGCGCCTACTACTGTTTTATTTGAATTGTTAATGACTACAGATGATACGTCAAATCCAAGGTCAAAATCTTTAAAAGAGACATACTTAGGAAGGGTATAGTTTTTATTATTACAATTTCCTTGATTGTGGTTCAAAAAAATCCCTATTGGGACAATAAAAGAAACTAAGCCAATTAAGATTAAAATAATAAATTTAGCAGAAATTCGGCCCTTTGAAGTCATAGGAAATAATACTTTAAATACCAAAATCAAAATTATTTATTAATTTTAACCTGATTTAGATAACTCACGGGATGACAAGTAAGCTACAAAATTGATTTAGTAATAGTTTCAGAGATTAGATTGAATTATTTTTAACTCAGAAAGATAGCTTATTCAGAATTAGAATCAGTTAGCGATATAATCATCAAATTATGGCCTTGCTGAGACATAATGACCAGTAGTTAAAGGTATAATCAAAAAACAAAAAATCTAATTTTTTCCTTGATATCTAATTCTAAAAATCATTACCATTCAGCAAAACCAAAATTACTTTTGACCGCTACTTTAATCCAACTCAAACTCGTCTTTCCAAGAATCATCCTTTTGCCAAGGAATCTGCTGAGTCTTCGCCATCAAAAAATTTTCCACCACCAAATAATCCATCTCTGTACGCATAAAACACCGATAAGCATCTTCGGGCGTACAAACAATAGGCTCACCTCTTACATTAAAAGATGTATTCACTATTACCCCACATCCAGTCAACTTTTCAAAATGTCGAATCAAGTCATAATACCGAGGGTTAGTTTCTTGATGAATAGTTTGAATTCTTGCCGAATAATCAACATGAGTAATTGCCGGAATTTCCGATCGCGGCACGTTCAACTTCTCAATTCCAAACAACTGCTTTTGCTCCTCAGTCATCGGAATTAACAAATTCTCCTGCACCGGAGCTACCAACAACATATAAGGACTAGAATGTTCAATGTCAAAATAATCCGAAACTCGTTCTGCCAAAACTGAAGGAGCAAAAGGTCGGAAAGACTCCCGATACTTAATCTTCAAATTCATCACCGACTGCATCTTCTGATTCCGAGGGTCGCCAATAATAGACCTCCCTCCCAAAGCACGGGGTCCGAACTCCATCCGACCTTGAAACCATCCCACCACATTGCCGTTATCTAAAATTTCTGCCAACTGTGGCATTAATTCTGTATCTGGCAAATATTCATATTTCGCCTGAATAGCATCCAGATATTCCCGAATTTCCTCATCTGCAAATTTCGGTCCGAGATAAGCACCCTGCATCATGTCATTAGGAGCAGGACAAACGGGAGGTTTTGCTAAAGAAACAGCAGAATTTCCAGACTCCACAGAAATTAATTCCTTTTCTGGAATATTCTCAACCACTTTTTCTATTACCCGTGGTTGGTTGTGATATTCGTACCAAATAGCCAAAGCAGCACCCAACGCACCACCAGCATCTCCCGCAGCAGGTTGAATCCAAATATCTTTAAAAATACCTTCCCGTAAAATCTTGCCATTCGCCACACAATTAAGAGCAACTCCCCCTGCCAAACAAAGGTAGTCAGTATTTAGTTCTTTTTGCACTGTGCGACTCAGACGTAAAACTACTTCCTCAGTTACTCTCTGAATAGAAGCAGCAATATCCATTTCTCGTTGACTAATTTTAGTTTCAGCTTTGCGAGGTGCTCCGCCAAAAAGTTTGTCAAATTTCTCATTAGTCATCGTCAACCCAGTCGTATAGTTGAAATATTCCATATTCAACCGGAAAGTACCATCAGCTTTTAAATCTATGAGGTTATTTAAAATCAAGTCTACATAATTAGGTTCTCCGTAGGGAGCTAAACCCATAAGTTTATATTCCCCAGAGTTGACTTTGAAACCTGTGTAATAGGTAAAAGCTGAGTAGAGTAAACCCAATGAATGAGGAAAGTCTATTTCCCACTGGGGAGTAAGTTTATTTCCTTCTCCCAACCAAACCGAAGTAGTTGCCCACTCACCCACTCCATCCAGACACATTACCGCAGCACGGTCGAAAGGACTGGGGAAAAATGCCGAAGCTGCATGAGCTTGATGATGTTCTGTAAACATCAGTTGCGGAATTTGGGATGACTTACATTTACCTAATGTGGCTAATTCTCTTCTTAAAAGTGTTTTTAAATATAATTTTTCTTTTAACCAAATTGGCATTGCCATGAGAAAAGACCGAAAACCTTTAGGAGCATAACTAAGGTAGGTTTCCAGAAGTCGCTCGAATTTGATTAAGGGTTTGTCGTAGAAAACTACTTGGTCTAGGTCAAGTAATTCTATATTGGCTTCTTTCAGGCAATAGGAAATAGCATTTTGAGGAAATCTAGCATCGTGTTTTTTACGAGAAAATCTTTCTTCTTGGGCGGCGGCAATAATTTTTCCTTCACATACTAGGGCGGCGGCGCTGTCGTGGTAATAAGCTGAGATTCCCAGGATTTTCATATTTATCTTCTTAGTCTCCTTACAGATGGCTTTATATATTTTTTTGCCTATTTTTGAGCAAAATATCCTCAAATTATAGTTCATCAAGGCACTGTCTAAGTTTTGCCTCAACAGGGGGAGTGTGGGGAGGGTGGGAAGTGTGGGGAGTGTGGGAAGTGTGTGGAGTGTGGGAAGTGTAGGGAGTGTGTGGAGTGTGGGGAGGATGGGGAGATCAAGACACCTAGAGACAAAAATCTATTAGACATCTGGTAAAAATCAAAAATAAAATCAATTCTTATCCATAAATTATCAATTATTCCCCTCCTGGGAAGAGTTAGGAGTGGGTTCCCTGTTCCCTCTTTTGGTGGAGATGTCTATTGCACAGTTTTAGCTGTGTCAGTCTACTAGGAGAAATTACGATTTAAAATATATTTTTGAAAATAAAAACTAATTACTGACATGAAATCTGCTTATATAGCGATCGCGAAACTGTATTATCAACAGGACTTACGCAAAGGCACTATTTATAGAGTGCAAGTACTATTGGACAATAGTTTTGAGCGCTATATATAGCGTATCTACGTAAGTCCTAATCAAAATATTCTCTCTCTTCAGACTATTGACTTTTCATTCAAAGACATTTGGTTTTGCAGATAAGCTCTGCCTATAAATGATAAATATTTTTTATATAAAAAATGTATTGCTATCTGCTTTGATTATGTTTATATTAAAACTATGAAGTAAAGCAGAGCAAAAGATATGTTGAGTAGCAGTTCAGAAAGGTCAATTATCACAACATTTACAAATACATATTCAGCCACGAATGTAGAAGATATTGACAGTGCTAAATCTCCTATTGCTTGGCAAATATATGAAGAGTTTTTAGGTAATATAGCTAATCGACAGAAGCAGCAAATAGCTTCGATGTTTGATGATTACTGTAGACAAAATCCTCATGCTATTGAGTGCAGTATTTACTAATAGTAATTCTCTTTTTTTAAAATATCTATCATCATTGCAATTAATTCAAAATAATAGGAGTAAAAAGATGCAAACTACTACCAATAATTATCCCCAAAACCCCATTGATGTTTTGCTACAACCAGGCCGTAACTTTATAGATAATATAGATATTAATAATCCTGAATTTGCCAGAAAATTATGTCAATTAATTCCTGCTCAATGCCCCTTTGCCAGAGATATTAAATTCTTTGGTCGTACAGTTTTAAATATTCCACCTCTATGTAAACTAAATCCTTTTTACTATGAATTAATTAGTTTACGTTTTCGTGCCCTAACTTTCTTAGCTGATGTTTGTTTAGAAGATGTTACTCGTTATTGTTAAGCAGAAGGAAGAAGGAAGAAGGAAGAGGGAAGAAGGAAGAAGGAAGAAGGAAAAGGGAAAATATTGCTTTGTCTGAATTTTCAGTTTTTGATCTGTCCTAACCTTTTCTTGGACTGCTATAACTACTCTATAACAGACAAAATAGCTCAAAGCTAATTACTAATAACTATTAGCACTATAAATCATTTCAAAACTCACAGCTAAATATCTGACTTTCTCCAGATACAATCTTCTACTACCGAAGCGATCGCTTTATTGTTGAGTAGAAGGAAGAGAAAAGAAGGAATAAGGAAAAATATTGCTTTGTCTGAGTTTTAATAATCATTCCTTCCACTGCTATAACTACTCTATAACAGACAAAATAGCTAAAAGTTAATTACTAATAACTATTAGCACCATAAATCATTTCAAAACTCAGAGCTAAATATTTAACTTTCTCCAGATACAATCTTCTACTACCGAAGTTATCACTTTATTGTGGAGTAGAAGGAAGAGAAAAGAAGGAATAAGGAAAAATATTGCTTTGTCTGAGTTTTAATAATCATTCCTTCCACTGCTATAACTACTCTATAACAGACAAAATAGCTAAAAGTTAATTACTAATAACTATTAGCACCATAAATCATTTCAAAACTCAGAGCTAAATATTTAACTTTCTCCAGATACAATCTTCTACTACCGAAGTTATCACTTTATTGTGGAGTAGAAGGAAGAGAAAAGAAGGAATAAGGAAAAATATTGCTTTGTCTGAGTTTTAATAATCATTCCTTCCACTGCTATAACTACTCTATAACAGACAAAATAGCTAAAAGTTAATTACTAATAACTATTAGCACCATAAATCATTTCAAAACTCACAGCTAAATATCTGACTTTCTCCAGATACAATCTTCTACTACGGAAGTTATAACTTTATTGTTGAGTAGGAGGAAGAGAAAAGAAGGAAGAGGGAAAAATTTTGCTTTGTCTGAGTTTTAATAATCATTCCTTCCACTGCTATAACTATTCCAGAAGAGACAAAATAGCTAAAACTTAATTACTAATAACTATTAGCACCATAAATCATTTCAAAACTCAGAGCTAATATCTGACTTTTTCCAGATACAATCTTCTACTACGGAAGTTATAACTTTTATGTTTTCTTTTTCAGAAGTATGGTAATTTTCAGGTATATCAGTATTATATGTTTCCACAGGTTGAATATTTAGAGTAAATTTACCCTTGATAATTCCCCTATATCTGCTAATAAATTCACCTAACCAAACCTCTCCTTCAGTCTGAAAATTTCCTTGAATTTGATTGCCAACTTTCTTTAAAGTTCCTTGAGTGATAAAGTTAGTTTCAATAATTGCATTAAAAGGAAGACCAGAAACAGAAAATGTATCATTTCCTCGATTACGATTGCTTATAATTTTTTTAACGACAAAATCCACAGTTTTATTTTCACCAAGGGGTTCAAACAAATATATTTCCACTAATCTGCCACTAATTTCCAGTCTCATATGACGATTAGATGGATTGTACCTTCCAATTACGCCATATTCCTTCTTATGCTCCTCAACACCAACTAACAGGGGATAATCACTGTAGGTTATTTGGCCACTACCATCAATTATTTGGAAATAATTACTAATAGTTTTAGTAGGTTTTTTATTGATGTTTTCCAAAGATTGTTGTAAATCTAAAATAGTATTGATATTTTCCAAAGATTGTTGTAAATCTAAAATAGTTTTATTTTCACATTTGCTACTTTCTGGATTAGGAAATGTAGAATCTTTCATAACCTCTTCAAGACGTTGCTGTGCATCAATAGGTCCATAAAAAATTAAACGGCTCAAACTATATTTATTTAATAGTTCACACTCATCAGCTTCGCGATTATCTTCTTTGCCAAACCATCCACATTTTTGATCCGTATATTGACGCCATAATTTTTCAATTTTCAGTAAAATTTTTTTTGGCATTCTCCTAGCTTCTTCCTCATTAGCTATAAAACCACTTTTATTAATATCTGCTCCTAAATCAACTATGAGAATTTTATATGTTTCTCGTAACGCTCCTTCAGTGAACTGGTCTTCAAAATCGCTAGGTCTCTTGTTACCTATTTTCTCTCCATATTTATTCTCTTTGAGATATCCTTCCAGTTTTGGTATGCGATATTTCCAAATTATGTCAGTTAATGAATTACTAGCTTTTTCTTTGATTTTTATAATTTTAATTAAAAGCTTTTCCTCTCTAGAGTATGTAAAAATATTTATCAATTTACACTGTATAAAATATTTAGTTAAATCAGTCACCAGATCATCAGAAAACTTCCTGATATCAAGATTATCAGAAAATTCCCTGATATCTTGATATTGATTTTCACATTGGCGAATATGTTTATATTTACTAGGATTCTCTGCTAGAGAATCTTTAATTTGTTTTTGAGCTAAATTGATGAAGTTTAGTACATTTTTGTAATCAGACATAGCACTCTCTATATTTTTGTTTATTTGATTTTTATCTTTTGCTGCTTCTCTCAGCTTTTTATCACCTTTTTCTATCATCTTAGGTAATAATTTAATTGTTTCAGATTCAAACTCACCTCTATTAATATTTATAATTGATTGAAGCAGTATTCCTTGTTGTTTTCCTTGCCAAAATAACCATCCTAATACTCCTGCTAATAAACTTAGAATAGTAGCTATCACTAATGTGAGCAAAAATTTATTTTTTGTTCTCTCTTTCTCTAGGGATTCTTTAGCCAATTCTTTCTCTGTTATTTCAAGTTTTAATTCTTTTTGTCTCTTTTCCTCTTCTTCATTCTCTAATTGTTTTTTTCGCTCATCACTTGCTTGAATAAACTTCTTAGTTTCTTCATCGAAACTACTAAATTCCTCTTCATTAATCAATCTATGAAATTTTTCCAGATTGTATCCCACCCATAATTCCTTTTCAGCGTTATGGTTATTTTCCTCTTTTAATCTTTGCCACTGTTGAACATCACTAAACAATCTATTTCTAAGAATAATAATTTCTTCTTTGTCGTTAATTAACTTTTGAAGAACTTGCCAAGAGCGGAGCAACTGTTCATGGGCAACTTCAACAGTTGACCTCCTATATCTTCCACTCACTAATAGCCGATTATCAATTAGTTTTTCTAAAACTTTATTGATAGTTTCATTATTTCTAAATTGAGACCGATCTACCCTTCTACTAATTGGCTCTTTAACCTTCAAATCTATTAATTCAATAAAAATTTTTTCGGCAGTTTTTCTTTCTTCATCATTGAATAATTCTGAATTGTATATTTTATCGGCTTGCTTTTGTAAAGCACCAGAAACTCCACCAATATTTTCATAAGTTGCAATATTTAAAACTCGATTATTTTCAGATGGTTTGTCTTCTCTCCAAAGCAAATCTAAAGTGTATTGTAATAAAGGAAGAGAACCTGCTTGGTGATAAAAATCATGAATAATTGTCTCAACCAGACCCTTTTCAAAAGTTACTCCATTTCTAGCAGCAGGTTCAGCGATCGCTAATCTTAATTCTATTTCGGTCATTTCTCTAGTTAACCGAATCTGTTTTTCTACTTCATTAGTTAAATCAGCATATTCTTGAAGCTCGTCTAAAAAATCAGAGCGCATAGCAAGAATTAGCTTAATAGATTCATCCTGTTGCTGAATTAAGGGAATCAGACTAGCAATAAATTTATCTCTTTCTAACTTAGGTGTTCTGGCAAATAATTCTTCAAACTGATCGATAAAAATAATCCATTTGAATGACTCTTCCTGACAACTTTTAATAACATCAATTAGAGTCAAATTATTTGGCGAATTAAAAAAATTAGACGCTTTATTCTGATATTTTTTGGGAAAATTTTCAGAGAAAGATGTAAAAGGATTATTATCAGGGACAAAAATTATTGTTACTAACTGAGATGCTCCCCATTGATCTGACAAATAAGGAATTAACCCAGCTTGAACTAAGGAAGATTTACCACTACCCGAAGCTCCTAGTAATAAGAGTAAATTATTTTTTTCTAAATCATTACTTAATTCAATAATCCACTTTTCTCTACCAAAAAACTTGTCTTTATCTCCAGGTTCAAATTTATTTAGCCCCAAATAAGGAGAACCTGGTTTCAAATTTCGACTATGAATTTCAGCTTCAGAATGTTGGGCGATGATGTATTGATTAACAACTGCTGTAAAATACCTACACAATTCCGGCAAAACTAGGACAAACCTGGTAATGCCAGAATTGAAGCTTATTTCCTGCTTCAACCTGGGGAGTCGGTTCCTTCCAGTCCACAGGCGTAAATTCGGGTGCAGCCCACCCTAGCCTTTTGATTCACTTCCCCATATTGAGATAACACAATCGCCGCATTTAAGTCGCGGTCTATAACTGTTCCGCAGTTGGGACAGTTATAGATGCGGTCACTTAGCTTGAGATCTCTTGTAATGTGACCGCAATTATGACAAGTTTTAGATGAGGGAAACCACTGGTCAGCTAGCACTACACTTCCACCACTAGCGACGATTTTGGTTGTCAATCGTTGCCTAAATTGATAAAATCCAAGCCTTGCTATAGATGCTGCTAACTTACCATTTTGCATCATCCCTTTGACGTTTAGGTTTTCTAAACAGATGTGCTTATAATAACTCGCTAATTCAGTAGTAATTTTCTCAATAAAATCTTTACGCTGACTAGCAATACGAGCATGATATTTTGCCAATTTTTTGTAGTATTTTACCGCATTTTTTGAAGCAGGTTTACCCTTACCACCTAGTTGCTTCTGGCGATTATGCCACTGAAACTTAGCCAACTTGAACTGCTCTTTTTTTATTGATTCAGGAAAAGAAATAATCTGGTTTTCTTTTGATGAAGCTATTGTACCAAACTGTTTCACACCAAGGTCAATGCCAAAAGCCTCTTGATAACGTTCATCTAATAATGGATGAACTGGTAATTTTTCTGCTTCAACACCAAAGCTAACAAACCATTTTTCCCCTGTTCTACTAATAGCAAAAGTCTGACTTGCTGTGGTGTAAGGAATTGATTCCCATAATCGAAAAGTTCCTAATGTTGGTATTTTAATTTTTTTACCAGGGTTAATTGTAACTTTTCCATTACCGTCATAAACCGTGAAAGATTGTCGGTCTTTTTTTCTTTTTAACTGAGGATACTTACTTGTTCCTTCTTTATAGCGTTTAAATGCTTCACCTAGATGTTGAAAAGCACTTTGATAAATGCGAGATGAATAATTATTTATCCAAGCATATTCTGGTTGCTTTTTGACATAGTTAGTAAAGACTTTTTTAGCTTCTAAAATGCGTAATGTGTAACTCAAGCTAACTTTCTGGCCGCGTTTGTTAACTTTGGTCATGCCAGAAGTTCCATTAACCATGTTGAGGCCATAGTTGTAAACGAAACGAGCATAACCAGCCCATTGAGCCATTTTTGAGCGCTCCTGGTTATTAAGCTTTAATTCAAGTTTTTTGGCGTACAATCAAATCACCTCCAACCAGTAAGTATTGATTTTGAAAGCAAAATCAACATTTTCTACTGCTGTAAAATAACTGCAACTTCAGGCATAGATAATAACTTTTCATACAAAATATTAGCAAAAAATTCATTGCCAAATACAGAATAATGCCCATCACCTTCTAAGAATACTGTTTCTACTTTTTCATTAGGTATTATCTTTCTAAATTCAGCAATTAAATCAAGATAAATTATGTTGCGTTTCTCTAACTCAACCTGTAGATATTGTCGCCAAAAATCAGATTCATTTCCATAATAGTCAGAACGAATAGGTAAATAAATCACCACCAAAGTACTATTTTTATCTCTATTTATTTCTGCCAATTCCTCAAATATTTTCATGGTTATAGTAGGAGTTTGAGCAACATATTGATTATCAGTTTCTAACTTTCTCGGAAACAATGTTTGCCATAGACCTAAAAATCTTAACTCTTCAATATATCTGCTGCCTTCTCTAATTTTTGGAAATAAAAAAGCACCTCTAGGCACAGGAAAATTATGATTAACTAACTCCCCATTTTCTAAAAACAATAATGGTTTCCCATAACCAAAAAACTTTGCACTTTGCATCCGCACAAAATCATCAGTAATAAAAGTAAATATCTGAATATTATGGTCAAACTTAGTACCATCACGTTTGTACCATAAATAAACTTGGTCAACACCATATCCTCCTTGACCCATATTAATAGTTTGCAAACGCTGATTTATAGATGTTAATAATTGACACCATGTTTGATCGTTGCTAACTCCCAATCCCATTGTAAAAGAATCCCCAGAACAAATTATCCTAACTTTATTATGGGGAATATTAATAGAAAAGTCTTGATTATTTCTGAATGATTGAGAATTTGTCCGAAAATATATCCCTTCACCATACATATTTGGAATATCAACATTAGGAATATTAACCCATCCTAATAATTCATCATATTGAGCGTAAAGATGTGCGGGATTTGGTTGAATTTTACTGATTCTATAAAACATCAATAAGATACTAGATAGACCTTCAACTAAATTCAATATCGCTACAATTAAAATCAGATTAATCGAAACAATTTTGAGGATTTTTTTTGTCTGACATAAACTATGATTTATCATAAATATTAAATTTTTGGATATGAGTAAATATGGTTAAATTGAAGCTCAATGGGATAAAAAAATATGGATTATTAATATTTTTTCAACTTGTAAAAACCATTATATTTGCTCTTTAGTATGAAGATTAGTGTTTTATCGATGCCATAGTTAAATCAGTTGAATTTCAGTGAGCGATCGCCCTGATCTTAAGTAATATCAAGTCTAATTGATAGCCATAATAAAAACGTTCTTCTCTCAAGTGCGAGAATATTTTTTAAAATTTCCCCTGTTCCCTACTCCCTACTCCCTAAATTTTTCCTGGTTATTAAAAGAGACATGATATAAGCTATCAGCACTCAGGTATCAAGTTTATTTATACGCTATTATTGCCTACTAAAAAGAAACCTATAAACTTAATTATACTGCTGCAAAATAACTGCAACTTCTGGCATAGACAATAACTTTTCATACAATACATTAGCAATAAATTCATTACCAGATACAGAATAATGGCCATTACCGCCCAAGAAAGCAGTTTCTACTTGTTCATTAGGCATTCTCTTTCTAAATTCAGCAATTAAATCAATATAAATTATGTTTCGTTTTTCTAATTCAGCCTGTAGATATTGTCGCCAAAAACTAGATTCATTCAGATAATAGTCAGAATATATTGGTAAATAAACAACCACTAATTTACTATTTTTCCCTTGATTGATCTTCGCCAACTCTTCAAATATTTTGACAGCTATGGCAGGAGTTTGAACAACATATTTATTGCCAGTTTCCATTTTTCTAGGAAACAATGTTTGCCATAGATTTAAAAATCTTAACTCCTGGATATATCTACTACCTTCTGTAATTTTTGGAGCTAAAAAAGAACCTCTAGGCACAGGAAAATTATGATTAACTAACTCTCCATTTTCTAAAGACAATAATGGTTTCCCATAACCCAGAGACTTTGCCCGCTGCATCCGCACAAAATCATCAGTAATAAAAGCAAATATCTGAATGTTATGCTCAAACTTAGTACCATCACGTTTGTACCATAAATAAACTTGGTCAACACCATATCCCCCTTGACCCATATTCATAGTTTGTAAACGTTGATTGATAGATGTTAATAGTTGACACCATGTTTGGTCATTACTAACACCCCATCCCATTGTAAAAGAATCCCCAGAACAAATTATCCTAACTTTATTAGGGGGAATATTAATACTAAAGTCTTCGCTATTTCTGAAAGATTGAGAATTTGTCCGAAAATATATCCCCTGACCATACATATTTGGAATATTAACATTAGGAAGATTCACCCACCCTAATAATTCATCATATTCAGTGTGACGTATTTCACTCATTGGTTGAATTTTACTGATTTTATAAAACAGCAAAAGAATGCTAGATAGACCTTCAACCAAACTTAATATAGACAAACATAAAATTAGATTAATTGAGACAACTTTGAGGATTTTTTTTGTCTGACGTAAAGCATTTTTGAGCATCAATGTTAGAGTTTTGAAAATCGCGAGATATGAGGAGCCTAGTAAACAAAATGAGCAAAATTTTATTCAGTAAAAAAAATTATTCTTGACCGAAAAATTATCGTCAATAACCTCCCCTTTTAAACTATGCTTTACAAACATCCTTTTTAACATACAACTTGACAAAATAGATAAGTTATATGTGAGTATTTGAGAGGCTTTTTCTTCAAAAATCATGTATTGAAAAGTACATTTTTTTGAGAACTTAAGTAGTTTTGCCAAGCTTTATTGACTCTTTCTCCCTTCTCCCCTACTCCCTACTCCCCTGCTCCCCACAAGGTTTTTAGCGTAGCTCCTCCGGAGGAGGCTAACTGTTAACGCAGTTCGGGCTTTATGAGGCTAACTGTTGCTTGCTAGAGCTTAAAAACATAGACTATCCTAGACAAACTTGCTGCCAACCACTGTTTCCAGATTCGATGGAGATTTTTTCTGGGTAAACTCTGATACGCAGAGATTTGAGATGAATACTTTTCCTTTCCTTCGGAATGCTGCACAAAAGGAGTTCATACAATCTAGGTGATAAATTGCCAGGGCCTCTAAAATCTAGTCAATGCACCATTTAACTACTACGGTGCTCATTATTGTACTTAATTCTGGCACCAGCCCATTGTAGTTTTTCTCTAAGAGTCTGGAAAAATGAATAATTTTCCCGCAAAATAATAAACTTAGCCTGACAATCTGCTATTCGTACATCCACCCGTTGTCCAGGCCAAATAGCAGTAGACAGAACTCCATCTGCCCAAAGTTTAGTAGTTAGATCGTGCTCCTGTAAAGGCCAAACACTAACTATACAACCAGGAGGAAGTACAATAGGACGACTAGAAAGACTTAAAGGACAAATTGGAGTCACAGAAATAGAAGCCATACCAGCGTGCATAATTGGTCCATTAGCAGAAGCAGTATAGCAAGTAGAACCTGTAGGACTAGCAACAATAAGTCCATCTCCTTGGTATTGATCTACTACCTCACCATCAACTTCTACTTCCAAAATAGAAGTAGGCATCCGGTCAGCAGAAGCAGGTTTAATACAAAATTCATTCAAAGCTAAAAAGCGATCGCTTGCTGGTTGGAGGTTAGTGCGATCGCCATTAAACACTGCTGACTGTAACATCATCCGTAGTTGTACAGCATAGCGGTCTTCAAATAACCTATCCCATACCTTCTCTGTATCTTTAAAATCTTCAAAACTTTCTGTCAAAAATCCCAAATGTCCTCCCACATTAACTGCCAACATTGGAATACCTAGAGCTGCTAAATGTCTTGCAGCAGCTAAAGCGCTACCATCCCCTCCTAAAACTACTGCTAAGTCAATTTTATGAGTGCTAGAAGCCAGAAAAACTGGATATGGATTATCTTGCGGTCCACTAGGCCCCATTAACACTTGACAGCCTCTATCTTCCAACTGTCTAGCACATTGTTCTGCATAATGCTGACTCACATCATCTTTGGCTTTATGAGCAATAATTACTCGTTTAATGTCCATAGTTAATATTCTAGATTTTAGTTAACACTCACCCGTTAAATCAAAGATTATAACGGGAGATTCTTGTTTCAGACTCTTAACTAGGTAACAAATCAAACAAGTTGAGTTGCACCCGCTATAGACAATCGACCCAAGCATTTTGGTTAACGGTATGTCCTACCGCTATTAGTCCTCACCCACCCCTCTTGCTCCCCTCCCGGGAGGGGATGGGGGTGGGTGCAGCAGCTACATCACGATTTATTTGATAACCGCAGTTGCTACAATTATGCTTTCTATCAGACAATTTCTTTTTCTGTCTCTGACCACATCTAGGACATTCTTGAGAAGTATGATTTTTATCAACCTTTGCATAATATTTACCTCATTTCCAACCAACAAAAGGTAAGATTTCGTGAATAAACTGACCTATCCCACTATCTAAAGATTGCTTCCTGACAATGCCTCTAGACCAAGAATTAAAGTTAATATCTTCTACAAAAATATTATCAGCTAAATTGCAAAGTTGATGAGCTAATTTGAAATACCAATTACGTCTAGTATTAGCTATTTTTTCATGTAGTTTAGCTATTTTATTTTGAAATTTGAACCAATTATTTGACCTAACTTTTTTCTTTTTCAGTCTTCGTTGCAGCAAGCTCGCGTAGTTTACTTAACAAAAACTTAGGAGATTTAATTAATTGTCCTGTTGAAGTAGCTACAAAACTTTCTATACCTGCATCTACGCCTAATGAGACTTTACCGAAATAATTAATAATTAAACAATTAAATAATTAGATAATTCGCGCCTTGAAGCCTCCCCTTTCAAGGGGAAAAAAGCGGTCGATTGGATATGGCGAGGAATCCTGCGCCATATCCAATCGACCAAGAGAATAAATCTTTTCCTTTTAGTCAATCCTTTCCCTTTTAGGGAGAGGTAATTATCCATTATCCATTATCCATTATCCATTAATGAACTACTGGATTATCTGGCACTGATTCTGATGAAGTAAAAGTAATCATCAAATAATAACCACTAGCTTTTTTAACTATCCTAGCTTGCGATTGCTGTCATACCTTCGGGATAAGGTCTGCTTTGTCTAATTTTAATCCAACCAAGTTGAGGTAGTTTAACTTTAGTACGACCTAAACAATTTTTAAGCATTGCAGGAAAAGCAAAGCTTCTTAACTTTTTTTTAAATCTAGGAAAGCCTTTACCTAAACTTTTCATCTGGTGAAAATGATCTATCTAAAGTCTTTAAAATTTGTTGTAATACTTGAGCATTAACTGACTTTAATTTAGGATTAGTTTTCTTCGCTATGGTTAGACTTTTTGCTTGATTATTATAACCAGGATAAGGAGTATCAGCAGGTATAATATATTCCGAAATAATTGAACAACTATTGGATCAAAGATTCAAGAGGAGACTATACTCACAAGCTAACAACTCAACTAATTCGTGAAAATAAAACGATAGTGGTTGAGGATTTGGCAGTTAAGAACATGATCAAGAACCACAACCCACCCCCATCCCCTCCCGGGAGGGGAGCAAGAGGGGTGGGTTGTGATGCCAACTGGTCCGAGTTAGTGAGGCAATTAGAGTACAAAGCAGAATGGTATGGTCGTCGATTAATCAAGATTGACAGATATTTTCCCAGTTCGCGCGCGTTGTTCTAATTGTGGTCATGTAGTGGAAAAATTACCTTTAAATATTAGAGAGTGGGATTGCCCAGAATGTGCAGCTCACCATGACCGCGATATCAATGCAAGTATAAATATTTTGCGGATGGGAACCCGCGGGGTGCGACAGACGCAAGCGGTCAGACCCCGCGTCGCCGTCAGGCGCAAGCGGTGCGACCCCGCGACGACGACAGTCGCATCTGGTAGCGCACCAAGAGAGGGAATGCTGACCAAGAGAGGGAACTCCCACCAAGAAGGCTGCGGGAGGAGCAGTGTCAGCGCCAGTCGCTCATGGGGGAGACCCCCTTTTGCGGCGCTGGCTTGTCTGTGGAGCGCGCTTTTAGACCTTCTGGGAGTAAATCCCGGCAGGTGCTTTAGAAGCAGAAAGCCCCTAATAGTAATTCTAGGGAATCCCGCGCTGTCTCGCGTATAGCAGCGTCGGGAGGATGTCAAAGTAGGGACATTCCATATAATATCCCTAAAATCTACCACCTACGACCTTCTTCAACGTGGCCAAGAAATCCCAGAACTAGCAGCAATATAACGAGCTACAGCAGCAGCACCGTAACGATTTAGATGACTGGGGTCAAAGAAATATTCATTTTTGGCGAGTTGAGGCTGATATAAATTGAAATTTAGGAATCTAAAGCCATTTTCTCTTGCCCGACTTAGCATCCATCTATGAAAGTCTTCTTCCGCAGACCAACGCACAGAATCTAAATAACTATCAGATAGAGGTAAATTAACAAAGACTAAAGGAATATTGCGAGATTTAGTAAAATTAACAACAGAAGTTAAAGCTGTAGCCTGAGTACCCCCAAGATAAAAACCAGCATAGTCGCCATCATAAAGCCCTGCTACATAAGGTCGTCGCTGATAATAATAGGAAGGATTAAATCGCCCATCCATTGGCAGAAACCCATTAGCATCAATAGCATTAGCAACATCGGCGATCGCTACTGTTTGTAAAGGTTGAGTAGAATATCGAGGATGAGATGTTAAGTTTGAGGAGTTTTGCGACAGAGGTTGATAAGAATATTGGGTAGTCTTAAAATAGTCAGGATAAAGATTATTAGAACTATTCCCTACCCCGGTATTCCCTATGTTGCTGCGCGTTCCCTCTGTTGCTGCACGTTCCCATAGCAAAGTTTCCTCACCTGGTTCCGACCGCTTGGGTCTGTCGCTGACGCGGGGTCGTACCGCTGTTGTCTGTTCCCTATAATTAATTTCCATTGCTTCCCCTCGCGATATCTCAAAAGGAGAATAGGGAGGTGCAAATACGTTATAAGGTTTGGGAAACTGATAACAGGTAGAAGCAAAGTTAGACTGACCTTTAGGTAACTGGGGACGAACACCAGAAAGTAATTTTCTTTTTCCCTCAGAAGCAACAATTGAATTATAAGTTCGATCTACCCGTCCACTATTAAAAGCTCGTACTCCATCCGCCCAAATAATTAATTTTGGCAGTTGATTATTACTCAAAAGTTGTCGCAGTTGAAAGTCTACTACTTTAGCAGTGGCCCCATTGATGCTAAAGTTAAATATGTTTAACGGACGATAGCCTTTAGCTACTAGATATTGTTGTAGTTGTTGCGGATCGACCCCGTATAAAGCGCGGGAACTACCCACAATTAAAACATCTGGCGGACCAACAGTAGCAACGAAAGACATATAAAGCTCTAACTGGGTGTCGAGAACATCACTATTGAAGGAAACAGGATTATACTGAGAACGTGCAGAAGCTGCTTGTTGTTGGGAATAAGCTAAATTTCTCATATACTCAGCAACTTTTTTTTCAGCAAAAGCACGTCTGGGGTTTCCTGGCGGTACAGCTTGCATCCAAGCGACTGCCTGTACCCATTCTTGGGCGACTTTATCCCACTGTTGTTTAGTTCTCGCGGTCTGAGCTAACTGTGAGGCTTTTGTGGCAAACCTAACTGCTTGACTAAACGGGTCTACAGAAGCACATTGAGTAGCATTGGAATTTTGGGAGACTAGAGAAATTTGTGAGTTATTTTCTTTGACGGAAATGAAATCACAGTTATTAACTGATATAAGATTTTTCTCTGAGGTAGAAGATATTTTGCTTTGAAACTTTTGAGTGGGAATACATCCAACAGTTAGGGTTAGCAAAATAGTTGCCGTCAAAGATTTAAGTAAGCTAGATAAAAGTCTAGTACTATGGAATTGATTTTCTATATTCTGTTGCTCACTGCGTTCAACAGTGGCATCGGATGAATGGATTCTAGTCACCTAGATTCCCCTCCATATCTACATATAATATTTGTGATAGATTATAGTACTTTTTTCGGCGAGTTTATTTGTCAAAAGGAAGCTGGAAACAGGCAAGAGGCTAAAGCTTAACTAGGGAAAGGGTTTTTAGCTTCTTTTTAGGAGAGAATAATTTTTTTATATATAAGATTTAGGATTACTATATGTCTTTTGAGAATGGAAGGTTGAATAGCTTTAGCAGTTATATAAAAATGCTGTTTCTTTTACTTTTACCGAAAAAAATTGGTTGAAAGCCTCCCCTTTTAAGGGGATAATAAAGAAAATTTTTCCTTTTAATCAATCTTCTTCTTTTCAAGGATAAGTAATAATTAATAATTAATAATTATTGAAACTTACTGTTTTATTTAAGTTAAATCGATATAATTTTTTGCATAACTTTTATGTTCCTAATAGTGCCTAACCAGCTAAATATATCTCTTGTGCTAAAGTATTGTACAAACTTTTTTATTATTCAGTAATTAAAGGGAAATATTTTAATATAATCATTTCTATTTGTTTCGCTTTTTATAGCAGTATCAGGAAAGATAGCGGACAAATCAAAAGCTTAAAAATTACACAAGGCAAGATTTTTATTTCCTACTTATTTATTCTTCCTTCTACTATATTCCTTTAAAATTCGGTACTTATGAATAAAATCAAAACTATTTTTTATCAAAATTTTGATAATTATTAAAGTTTTAATCAGTAGGTATAGATAAATAAACGTTTCCGTTTGTCATGCTGTGCAAAAAAAAATGAAGAATATTAAAATGAAGCCATAAGATAGTTTTCAGCCTTATCTTTAAGGTTTTGAATTTCCATCGCTATTGTAAGCATTCAGCCGTCAGCCATCAGCTATCAGCTATTGCTTTTAGTTTAGGATAAAAGTTTTATTAATTGTCTTACGAAAAAAGTTGCCTCCCTTGCCCTTAAAGTCTATTTTAATTTAAACACTGTCCTATATGAGAGAGTCTTGTTACTGATAGCTGAAAGCTAATAGCTGAATGCTTACTCGCTATTTTATAGCAGTCTCAGGAAGGGGCGCGGAAATATCAAAATCTTAAAAATCACACAAGGCAAGATTTTTTAGTTCTAAAGTCTTTCCAACTTCAGTCTTTCCTTCTCCTATACGGATAATTAAATCCACCTACTTAATTGCTATTGGGAATAATAGGAGGGTTTATACTATAAAAAAATAATGCAATGAATAAAAGAGATAGTATAAAACTATAGAGTAAAAAAAATGGAAAAACTTTTCCATAGTTGATGTTTTCCACCCTCAAACCTATGAATTTTTCAGCATATCCTATTTAAGCCCTCTCAAATCCGGTATCTTGGCATAATTTAGTATTGAAATTTAAGAATAATACTCAATACTGTAGGGATAAACTGCTATTTACTCCTACTGACAATAGAAATTATATTACTCACCAAGTAAACAAATTTGATATTAAACTGCTAAAAATCTTTGGATTACTTCTTGACTTAAATCTGTAGTATTTCCTGATGCCACAATTCCTCCTTTTTGCATTGCATAATATCGGTCTGCTTTACGCACAAAATGGAGATGTTGTTCTACCAATAAAACAGAAATACCTCTACTTTTAATAATATTTCTCACTGCAGTTTCTATCTCTAAAATAATAGAAGGTTGAATACCTTCAGTCGGTTCATCTAACAACAGTAAATTTGGCTTACCCATCAATGCACGAGCGATCGCTAATTGTTGTTGTTGACCACCGCTCAAATTTCCTCCCATCCTAGATAACATTGTTTTCAGGACAGGAAATAATTCAAATATTTCTTCCAGAATTTCATTTTTCCCTTTTCTATTTTCTTTTCTTGCTTCTAAACCAAGCAATAAATTTTCTTTGACTGTTAATCTAGGTATAATTTCTCTACCTTGGGGTACATAACCAATACCTAGACGAGCGCGTTGGTCTGGTCGGAGAGTGGCGATCGCTTTACCCCATAAATTAATTTTTCCTGTCCGTGGCCTGAGTAGTCCCATTACTGTTTTTAATAATGTTGTTTTGCCCACTCCATTTCTACCGATTAAACATACCATTTCTCCAGGTTTCACCCTTAAATCAACATCGCGCAAAATATGACTTTCTCCATAAAATACATTTACATTAGATACTTGTAAGGTGGTATAATTAGTTTGATTTTGTCCAGCTTGATTCTGTAGATTAAAATTCATAATTTTTTGGTGTTTTTGATTTTTTATTTTAATTGAGTAAAAACTATAGTGCTAGAGTAAAAATGACTATCATTGGAACCAGAGAAGCAGCTTTTTTGTTAGGTATTTGTTGTCAACGAGTTAGAGTCCTTCTTGCTCAAGGTAGAATCAAAGGGGCTTATAAGCATAAAGGATTCTGGCGAATTCCTCTATATCAGAATATGCCTGATGTTATACCAGGTAAAAGAGGTCCTCGAGGAGTTTGGTGTAAAGGACTACGGCAAGCACCAACAAGGATTCATGTCAATCAAAGGAAAATTAAGGCTAATAGTAAGAGAATCAAAAATGATCCTCTAATGACTCCCGAACAACTGGTACCAGTGATTACCATGAAACAGAGTGAGCGTAATGATTTGGGTTATCAAATGGAAATTCATGGTGAATGCCGTATAGTATATCAGCCTTATCATCCATTACCCTGCGGGGCACGTTTGTGGATAGAAACTTATTCTCCAGTGCAATTTGTTGATACTAAGTTTAATCCTTCAACAGCAAGACGGCCTTATAGACATACTTGATATTTAAACTTTAAGCAATTCAAGTTTTCGGTAAAACCAAGCGCGATAAAATGTTTGGTAAAAATTTCTGTTTTTCGGTAAAACCAAGCGCGATAAAATGTTTGGTAAAAATTTCTGTTGCTTTTTGCCTGTAAGCATAGTTTTGTAACATTATTTGTTCGGGCATGGTATTAGCGATTGGTTTTTATACTATCAAAATAATGTAATTGATGAAAGATAAATAAAATAGTCAAACAATAGGGTTGAACAACGGAAAAATAGCTTTTTGTTAGCATCTTATATCATACCCGGATAATTAGCGATAGAACTCCGTTCCGCTTACGCGACCAAAAAACTTTCTCTTTCTTCTTCTTTCTTGACTCCTGACTCCTTGGTCATTTATTTATAAGTAGTCGTGCAAAATTAATTTCCTAGTTGAGAGAGGGAACAGGGAACAGGGAACAGGAAGAAAGAATTGATAATTTATCGATAAGATTGGAGATTTATAGTAAAATGTTCAATTAATTTTGCTTATAAATTTATACAATTAATTTTCCATAACGGGACTTACACAAAATAGCAGCAGAAAATAGGCTCAAATATATACAGGAAGGGAATTTCACGTCGAAAAGGTATAAACCCTTGATAATAAAGGATTTTAGCCATTTTTAGGGCGTTGACGTAACTCCTTTGTCTAGACTGACTTTCAAGCATTTTTTCTGCCAAAAAATGTCTAAGTACCAATAAGTACTTAAGTGTTGAACCGGACATGATATTATCAAAAGAATTGGGTCGCGCCATCCCAGCTTTTAAGGCGAAATATTTTTGGAGAGAAGCTCAAATCCCCCTTACAAAAATGACTTCTGACTTCTGACTTCATTAACGCACCTCAGACTTTTTCAACAGCTCCTAAATAAACTTCGATAACTCTTGCATCATTCTGCACTTCATCCATAGTTCCTTCACAAAGTACAGAACCTTGATGTAAAACAGTGACTATTTTAGCTATTTGACGCACAAATTCCATATCATGTTCAATTACAATAATTGAATGACTGGCAGCCAAGTTTAACAAAAGAGAACCTATATTTTCTGTTTCCTCATCAGTCAAACCAGCTACGGGTTCATCTACTAATAATAGGTCGGGAGATTGAGCAACTAACATACCTATTTCTAAACGTTGTTTTTCACCATGAGATAAAAAAGCAGCTTTAATATTTGCTTTTCCTACTAAATTTATAGTTTCTAATAAACCAGCAACACTTCTAGTTTCTGCGGAAGGAACTTTACGAAATAAAGTAGCAATTACTCCTTTCTGGCGATTAATAACTAAATCTAAGTTTTCTCTAACAGTTAAATTTAGATATACTCTAGGTGTTTGAAATTTACGCCCAATTCCCATACAAGCTATCTTATGTTCGGGAATTTTCATTAAATTATCACCTCTAAATAAGACTTTTCCTGTTGTTGGTTGAACTTTGCCAGTAATTACATCTAAAAAAGTAGTCTTTCCAGCTCCATTCGGACCGATAATAACTCGCAATTCACCAACATTCATCGTGAAATTGAGGTTATTTAGAGCCTTAAAGCCATCAAAACTAACAGTTAAATTTTGAATTTCTAAAATTTTTTCTACCATTTTTTTACTTCATCTAAACCTAATTATTAGTAAGCATTTCCTGCGGAATGCTGCACAAAAAGCGGTCAATTATCAGCTATTGGTACTTAGACATTTTATCGCAGGAAAAATGCGTCAAATTCAGTCTAGACAAGGGAATTACGTTGATGCCTTAAAAATGGCTAGAACCCCTGCTTATTCAGGATTTATGCCTTTTTGACGTAAAAGCCTCTGCCCATCCATATTTGATCCTATTTTCTGGCTTTATTTTGTGTAAGTCCCACTATCAGCTATGAGTTATACCAATTTCTAAAATATTGCTACAGTGTTTTTATCTGCTGGTGGGAATTTAGAGATTAATACTGTAACGACCTTTTTTGAATTTGGTATTATTAACTCATTATCACACCGAAGGAGGAATTAGTCTCCAAGGAGAATTAAAAGTTATGTTTGCTTCCGTATTCTGCACCGAAAGAAAAAGGCGATCGGTTAACCTTAGTAGTTATACCAAATCTCAAAAAGTTTGCTATATATCTTTAGTAATGGGGAGATAGGGAGATGGTAATCAAGCATAGCATTACTATTCAGAAATGGTATTACTTGAATATGTTCAAAAGCTGTTTCGTAGCATGACAAACGGAAATGCTGTTTGCGCAGCATTCCCTAGGAAATTCTAATAGCTGTTTGCGCAGCATTCCGTAGGAAATGCTGAGAATTATTCTTTTTCTATTTTTTCCTTTTCTAGCTGAACTTCTGGATTTTCATCTACATTAGGATAAGTCATAAGTACCTGAGATAAACCCAGGAGCGATCGCAACTTTAGCCAAGCATATTCTTGCCACCAACCGACTATTCCATTAGGTAATATTGTCACGACTAATAAAAATAACGCACCTTGGAAAAATAACCAGATTTGGGGAAATTGTTCGCTTAAAAAAGTACGTCCGAAATTAACTAATAATGTACCAATAATTGCACCGACTAAGGTTCCTCTACCTCCTACCGCTACCCAAATAACCATTTCAATTGAAAAAGCTACTTCCATATAACTAGGGGTAACAATACCACTTTGAACTGTATATAATGCTCCAGAAATTCCGGCAATAGTCCCAGAAATAGCAAATACTAAAACTTTAAATTCTGTAGGATTATATCCAGAAAATCTTACTCTAGTTTCATCATCTCTAATGGCAATTAATAGACGACCAAATCTGCCACTGGTTAGCCAACGACAAATTAAATAAGTGGCGATAAGACTAATAATTGTTACTTCATAAAATATTAATTGTGCTTGGTCAGAACCTGCTAAAATACCGAAAATTTTTTCTGTGTCTGTTTTTAAACCGTTTGTACCGTTGATTAGTTTTTGTTGACCGTTGAAAAAGTTAAAAAATACCAGTAAAGCTGCTTGAGTAAGGATGGAAAAGTAGACTCCTTTAATTCTATTTTTAAATACTAGATAACCGAGAATTGCTGCCACAATAGCAGGCAAAATTATAATTGCTAAAATTGTGAGAGTAAAGGAGTGAAAAGGTTGCCAAAATAGGGGGAGTTTTTCTACGCCATAAAGAGTGAAAAATTCTGGTAATTCTCCTTCTGGCAATTGTAGTTTGAGGTGCATTGCTAAAGCATAACCTCCTAATGCAAAAAATATGCCATGACCTAAACTTAATAATCCAGTATAACCCCAGATTAAGTCTATGCCTAAAGCCACAATTGCTAGGGAGAGAAAACGCCCTAATAATTTCAGTCTAAATCCTGGTAAAGTTAATGGCATTATAATGGCAAATATTAAAGTTATTGGTGCTATTATGCCGATTTTAATTAATAATTTATTATGTTTATTTTTAATCATAAAATTAATGCACTATTTTTTTAGGTGAAACAGTCCACTACAAATTTTACTTCTCCAATTTAACTCTTTCTAAAACACGCTCTCGTATCGTAGAAAATAAGTTTTTACTTTCCATTAAACGCAAGATTATTGGCTCAAAAGCATCACTCGTATCCAACTGATTGCATATATCATTTCGTATCTTGTTGGCGCTATAATGCTGACCTTTTTTATCTCTTAATGCTTCAATAAACTTTACAGATATACCTATTTGTCTGAGTTCTTCTTCTTTTCCAAGCTCAAATTGATCTTTGTCTGAAATATACTCAATACTATTTATTTGAACATCTAAGTAATTATACATCAAAGTTTGTGAGTGTATTGTCGGAACAAAATAAGGAGTGATCACAATAGACGAGACAATTTTTGGATCGTATGCAACAAACAAACTGGTTAAATAATGCCTCAATAAATATGTTCTTTCATAGTATGAAAGAGGGTTCCTTGATGGATAAAAATTTTCTGGCTTCCTATTTCTTGATAAATCTAAAGTATCTAAAGGGTATGGATTTACTATCCCTATAACAATATCATCTCCTTGTCTGTACTCATCAAGCATACTTCTTATTAAGTAACAATGTCCCTTATGAATAGGTTGACCTTTTAATGAAACAAATCTTGTAACCATAAATATGTAATTGTATTGAGGTGTACATTTTTCATCTAGCATCCTGAGCAGGAACTGAGACATAATTTTCTCATTCAAATAATGTCATGTCCGGATAACCAGTGATAAAAAAGTTTTTGTTTATAGTAGGGCTGAAGCCCTATCTACAACTTAGGGCTAAAGCCCTGCTACAAACTCTAATTAACTATTTAACCAGACATGACTTAACACGCTTCTATGCCTTGGGAACATAAATTATGTTAATTTTTATTTATTTGCGTAAAAGCTTCTCTCTAGATAGAGTATTGTTACCTTGCGCTGTCACTTAACCAAACTTAGTGCATTGTTTCATCTAAAAATGTGCATTACATAAAATTAGAGTAGGTAAATAATTTTGTTTAGGTGCTTAATAATTATTAATTATTAATTATTAATTATTAATTATTAGTTCGTCCTTTTTGCGGAAATAGACCTGCTGGTTTAACTTGTAAAAAAACAATAATTAAAGCAAATACTGTTACTTTTGCCATGCTAGTAGTTGCCAAGAAATTGAATAAGTCAGTCAAAAATTTTAGACTTTCTGTATTTCCCAAAATTAAAGCAATAGTTCCTGAACCAATCAAATAATTTGTAATGCCAATTCCCATAGCAGCAATAACAGTACCAAATAAATTACCTACCCCACCAACTACCACCACCATAAAAGCATCTACTATATAATTTTGTCCTGTATTCGGACCGACTGAACCTAATAATGTAATTGCACAACCAGCAATTCCAGCTAACCCCGAACCTAAAGAGAATGTAATAGCATCAACCCGGTCTGTTGGAATACCCAAACAAGCACTCATACTTCTATTTTGAGTAACAGCTTTAATTCTTAAACCCCAGTTTGATTTATTCAAAAATAAGTAAATTCCTAGCAAACTTATGGCAGTTAATATAATGATAAAAATACGAGAGTAAGGTAATTGAAACTCACCAACAGGCAATCCACCTTGTAACCAAACAGGAGCAGTAACATCAACATTTCTAGAACTAAACCAAGGTTTTGTTAATCCAGGAGTTGTCAATAAAAATCCCAAAGTAGTAGCGATCGCTAAAGACAGGAAACAAATAATTGCTATTGCTAAATTTTTAATTTTTTCCCAATCAGAGCGACGTTTTTTGAGGAAATAAAGACTGCCAAAATAAAACAGACAAAAAACTGTTATGCCGATAATTAATACTCCATTTACACTGCGGACAAATTGACGCAAAATCAGACTAACTCCCCAAGTTGCTAATAGAGTTTCTAAAGGTCTGCCATAGAGAAAACGTATCACCCCTTTTTCTAAAATTAAACCAGCGATCGCTACGACTATAAAGGCAATAGGAATGGCGAAAAAAATATAAATATTAGAAATAGGTTCGCCCATACTATTACAAATATTTTGAACTACGAAAGTAGTATAAGCACCTAACATCATTAATTCACCATGAGCTAAGTTAATTACTCCCATTAATCCAAAAATAATAGCTAATCCTAGAGCGACAATTAATAAAACTGAACCAATACTTATACCGTTAAATATAGCGATTAATAATTCTTGCATTTTAATTAAGGTAAGGAAGAAGGAAGAAGGAAGAAGGAAGAGGAAAGAGGGAAGAAGGGAAAAGAAAATCAGGGAAATAATGACAAGAGATTAGTCAGTTCTCAGATGAAACAGAGCTACCTCTAAACATAAATTTCCAGCTTTCCTTTTTTTCCGTTCTTTTTGATAATTACTCCAGAATTAGGAAGAGGAAAATTCGGGAAATAATGATAGAGATAGGTCAGTTCTCCCATGAGACACAGCTACCTCTAAACATAAATTTTCAGCTTTCCTTTTTTTCCGTTCTTTTTGATAATTACTCTAGAATTAGGAAGAAAAAAATTCGGGAAATCAATGATAGAGATAGGTTGATTATTAGATAAAACAGAGCTACTTCTAAACAAAAATTTCTAGTTTTCCTTTTTTTCCATTCTTTTTGATAATTACTCCACAATTAGGAAGAGGAAAAAATAAATCAAGGGAAATAATGATAGAGATAGGTCAGTTCTCCCATGAGACACAGCTACCTCTAAACATAAATTTTCAGCTTTCCTTTTTTTCCGTTCTTTTTGATAATTACTCTAGAATTAGGAAGAAAAAAATTCGGGAAATCAATGATAGAGATAGGTTGATTATTAGATAAAACGGAGCTACTTCTAAACAAAAATTTCTAGTTTTCCTTTTTTTCCGTTCTTTTTGATAATTACTCCAGAATTAGGAAGAGGAAAATTCGGGAAATCAATGATAGAGATAGGTTGATTATTAGATAAAACGGATCTACTTCTAAACAAAAATTTCTAGTTTTATTTTTTTTTCCATTCTTTTTGATAATTACTCCAGAATTAGGAAGAGGAAAAAGCCACAATAAATCAAGGGAAATAATGATAGAGATAAGTCAGTTCTCCCATGAAACACAGCTACCTCTAAACATAAATTTCCAGCTTTTATTTTCTTCCGTTCTGATAATTACTCCAGAATCAGAAAGAAAGAAGAAGGAAGAAGAAATTGAATAGCCATAAATTAGAATTAAAGGAGTTTTCAAGTTGAGAAAGTAGAACGTTTTAGGACTTTTAGCTAATAATTAAAGTTTAAAACCTCTCTTTGACTCCTCTACAAGCTGTCGCTTTGCAAAAAGAAAAAATCTTTTTAGTCAATCATATCCCTTTTCAGGAAAGGTAATAGTTAATTATTAATTGTTGAACTAACACTTAACAAAAAGCAGGGAATAAAGTAAATAATTAATATTCAACTTGACTTAAAAATCCGAAAAATCGCTGTAATTAGTGAGCTATTTAGACCAACTAATTACAGCACACAAAATCAGATATTTTATAGAAACATTAAACCTAAATATTTATCTACCACTCGTACAAAATTCTACTCTAATTTATGACGTAAGCATTTCCTGCGGAATGCTGCGCAAACAGCTGTTAGCTGTCAGCTAGCCTCCTTCGGAGGAACTGCGTTAACAGCAACAAGAGTCTCTCTTATGGGACAGTGTTTAAATTAACAACTAACTTTAAAGACAAGGGAGCTAACTTTTTTAGTAAGACAATTAATAAAGCTTTTATCCTAAATTAAAAGTAATAGCTGATAACTGATAACTGTTAACTGACTTTATATTTACCACCTTTATTAGGGTCACTCCAGTCACAAGCAAACCCCTTAGTTGCTGGAACAAATTGATTCCAAGGTATAGGTTTAATAGCTCCTTCAGTAGACCAAACTATATTAAATAAACCATCATCACGAACTTGACCTATTCTTACAGTCTTAGAAATATGATGATTAGCATTCATAGTAACCAAACCTTCAGGAGCATCAAAAGTTTGTCCGATAGCTGCCATTCTTACCGCATCTAAATCATCAGCAGAACCAGCTTTTTCCACTGCTTGTTTCCAAAGATAAACCATAATATAAGCAGCTTCCATCGGGTCATTTGTTACTCGGTCTGCACCATATTTTGCCTTAAAATCTGCCACCCATTTTTTATTAGCTTCTGTCTCAACAGTTTGGAAATAATTCCAAGCAGCATAATGACCTACAAGAAACTCTTTGCCAATTTGTCTAACTTCTTCCTCAGCAATACTCACCGACATAACTGGATATTGTTCCGGAGTAATACCAGCACCTTTCAACTGTTTAAAAAAGGCAACATTACTATCACCATTAAGACTATTAAAAATCACTCCACCATTAGGTAAAGCCTGTTTAATCTTAGTAATAATCGGAGTAACTTCTGTATTTCCTAAAGGTAAATAATCTTCACCAACAGTAGTACCACCCTTAGCCTTTAACTGCTCCTTAATAATCGTATTTGCAGTACGAGGAAAAACATAATCAGAACCAACTAAGAAAAATTCCTTTCCCTTATTTTCTAACAACCAATCTACAGCAGGTTCAATTTGTTGATTAGGAGCAGCACCCGTATAAAAAATATTTTTCGAGCATTCTTGACCCTCATATTGCACCGGATACCAAAGCATATGATTCTTAGATTCAAAAACAGGCAAAACAGACTTCCGAGAAGCAGAAGTCCAACAACCAAAAACAGTAACTACCTGGTCTTGGTCAATAAGTTTATTTGCCTTTTCCGCAAAAGTAGGCCAGTCAGAAGCACCATCCTCTACAATTGCTTCTATTTGCTTACCCAATACACCACCAGCAGCATTTATTTCCTCAATAGCTAACTTTTCTGCTTCAACTACCGTAGTTTCACTAATTGCCATTGTGCCACTGAGGGAATGGAGAATACCCACTTTAATTGTGTCAGTCCCAGATGTAGTGTTAGTGTTATTAGCACCACCACAAGCTTTGAGAAAAATACTCGTACCTAGAGCAGCCGAACTATAAATTAAAAATTTCCTGCGTTCTAATCCTTTAGCCATAACAAAAATACTTGATTATAATTAATTTCAAACTTAACTTTACCAGGACTTAGGCACTTTTTAAGTTCCAAACACTATATATCTATAACGTTATAGTTTTTTCTCACTAGACTAGATATTATAGATAGTGTTTTTTAGTAAAGCCCTCAGTATAGCCATCATTACTCAATAGTTGTCATTTTTGCCTTCTACTACTTCTTGCTAAGATTAGTTTAACTTTGATTTTAGCGTTTCTGAATTATGAACAAAAACAAACTGATAATTATCTGTTTATCAATAATTATATTAGTTTCAGTAGGGTTGAATTTCCTATTTTTTAACAGGGGCAGGAATTATTATTTACAATTAAATTCCCTACAATTAAATCCACTTGCTATCAAATTTTATCCTGTTGATGCTAATCCCAAAGAGACTAAAAATCCCAATCAAAAAAATATAGTTTTTTTTGGAGACTCTCGTGCCCGTGGTTGGAATTCACCTAAAGGTTTTGATGATTTTAATTTTATTAATCGAGGTATTTCTGGGCAAACTACAGCGCAAGTTTTAGGAAGATTGAATCAACATCTAATACCTTTATCTGCGGATATTGTGATAGTTCAAGTTGGTGTAAATGATTTATATAGAATTCCAATATTTCCTGAGAATAAAGAGACAATTATTTCTGAGTGTAAATCAAATATCAAAGAAATTGTTAGGCAATCTCGTCAGCTTGGTGCTATTGTGATTTTGACAACTATTTTTCCTATTGCTGAAGTGCCACTTGAGAGAAAACTTTTTTGGTCGCCAGATATAGTAGTTACAGGAATTGAGGAAGTAAATGATTTTATTTATTCATTGGAAAACGAAGATGTAATAATTTTTGATACAGGAGATATTTTAGTAAATCAACAAGGAAAAGTTAGGGAAGAATATAGTAGAGATTTTCTTCATCTTAATAGGGCAGGGTATAAAGCGTTGAATGAAAAATTAATACCTATTTTAAAAAGGTTATAGATTTGGTTGATTATAGAGTTTTCTTTTATGTAGATGGGGAGAAAAGATTATTCCTAATAGACTCAATTGTCATTGCGAGGGGGTCGGAAAAACTAGAAGTCTATGTTTTGAATTTTAGCTCCCCGAAGCAATCTCCAAAACTATAGATATTTCTTCCCTTCGGTTGCAATGACTGAATCAGACTTTACTTTATAATCATATTTCAAACTATTTCTAGGTACAAATCTTTCCATTCCAAATTTATACTATTAATTAAATTAATTTTTTTCTGTCGAGAACCTGCTTTAATCTGTTTCTCAGTAGCGATCCCTTCGGAAGGATTTTCATAAATTTCATAATAAACTAATTTATTAATATTGTACTTTTTGGTAAATCCTCCTACTAATTTTGATTTGTGTTCATAAACTCTCTTGATTAAATCGTTGGTTATACCTGTATAAAGGACTGTATTACGCTTATTAGTCATTATGTAAATATAATATTCTTTTGTCATAAGGAATTGCTGAAAAAATGCGAGTTTAATAATTATAAAATATAAAACAATCCCTTGTGATTTCTCAAAACTACAAGAGATTGCTTTCCTTCGGTCGCTATGACGAGGTGAAAATGTCATTGCGAGGGGGTGGGAAAAACTAGAGGTCTATGCTTTGAATTTCATTACCCCCGAAGCAATCCCCAAAACTACGAGAGATTGCTTTCCTGACGGAATGCTCCGCAAACGCTCCACTCGCAATGACAAAGTTGAGTCTTAATAACGAAGTGGAAATGTCATTCGAGGGGGTGGACAAAACTAGAAGTCTATACTTTATCAACCCCCCGAAGCAATCCCCAAAGCGACTAGAGATTGCTTCCCTTCGGTCGCAATGACAAAGTGGAAATGTTATTTTGCTTCACTTCCAGTGACTATTTACATATTAAGTATTAGCTTCAATTATTCCTTCTGCTGCTAGAGCGATCGCCTGCAATTTATCTAAGATTTTTTGATTAGCTGACTGCCATAAACCTCGTTGATTTGCTTCTAATAATCTTTCTGCTATATCTCGCAATGCCCAAGGATTTTTTGCTTGAATAAATGACTGTACATTTTCATCAAAAAGATAAGTTTCTGCTACTCTTTGATACATAAAATCTTCTACACATTTTGCTGTAGCATCATAGGCAAATAAATAATCTATTGTTGCTGCCATTTCAAAGGCTCCTTTATAACCATGACGCATGACTCCAGCTATCCATTTAGGATTAACAACTCTGGAACGATAAACCCTAGCAATTTGTTCTTTCAATTGTCGAACTTTGGGATTTTCTGGCAGAGAATTATCGCCAAAATAAGTATCAGGATTTTTGCCTGTTAAAGCACGAATTGCTACAGTCATTCCACCTTGGAATTGATAATAATCATCTGAGTCTAATAAGTCATGTTCTCTATTGTCTTGATTATGCAAAACTATTTGCATTTGTTGGAGACGTTGGGAAAATGCTTCGGGAGAATTTATCGCTCTAGCTTCCTGATTATAACTATTATTAATTCCTGTATAAGCATAACTACTCCAATTAATATAAGCTCTGGCTAAATCTCGATCATCTTGCCAATTTTGAGATTCGATTAAACCCTGTAAACCTGCACCATAAGCTCCTGGTTTAGAGCCGAATATTCTATATTGAGAACGTGCTTTTGCCTGAACTTCAGTTAATCCTAATTCTTGCCAATATTTGATTTCTTTTTTAACTTGAGCAGCTAAAGGATTTTCTGTTGGAGACTCATCTAAATTAGCCACAGCAATAACAGCTTGGTCGAATAAATCGATAATATTAGGAAAAGCATCTCTAAAGAAACCAGAAATTCTTAAAGTTACATCCACACGCGGTCTTCCTAATATTGAAATTGGCAAAATTTCAAAGTCGATAACTCTTCGAGAAGGTCTATCCCAGACTGGTTTTACTCCTAATAAAGCAAGTGCTTCAGCAATATCATCTCCACCAGTTCGCATAGTAGAAGTTCCCCATACTGATAACCCTAAAGTTTGAGGATATTCGCCATTTTCTTGAGTGTATCTTTCAATTAAATTTTCTGCTGCTAATTGTCCTACTCTCCAAGCAGTTTCTGTAGGAATAGCGCGAATATCTACAGAGTAAAAATTCCGACCTGTAGGTAAAACGTCTGGTCTACCTCTTGTAGGAGCGCCAGATGAACCACTAGGGATATATTTGCCATCTAATCCTATTAATAAGTTGGTAATTTCTTGGTTAGTTTTTTGCAGAGAAGGTAAGAGTGTTTGGCGAATCCATTCTAATTCTTTGTTTGTCTGTTGGAGGTCGGAGTTAACCAGATTTTGATTAATTAAATTTTCGACTAAATTAGCTGCTTTTTCTTCGAGTAACTCAACAGCATCACCCACAGTACGACAGACTTTTCCATCCATAATTAAATTCTCATCAATAACTGTAGAAAAATCATCTGTGAGAGGGTCAAAATCTAAGTTTAAGTCTTCAGCTAAAGCACGAGTTAAACCTAAACGAGTGGTACTAGGATGACGAGCGATCGCTATGATTAAATCTCGTAATTGTCGCTCTTGAGGACATTGCCCAAATATATGTAAACCATCCCTTATTTGTGCTTCTTTTAATTCACAAAGATAGCCATCTGCATTAGTGATTAATTCGGAAAATCTAGTATTTTCATCCTTTTCAATTTTCTCTCCTTTTTTTAAGTGGGGTGAGGATGTCAATAAATCTTTTTCTGTACTGAAGGAGTCGGGAGACAAACTTTCTATTTCTGTGACAAATTTCTCTCTATTTTTCTCAGAAGGCGAGAGGAAGTCTGAGTCTTTTTTGGAACTGGAGAAGTTGGGAGACAAACTTTCTATTTCTATGACAAATTTCTCCCTATTTTTCTCAGAAGGCGAGAGAAAGTCTGAGTCTTTTTCGGAACTGGAGAAGTTGAAAGTTACACCTTTTATTTCTATGACAAATTTCTCCCTATTTTTCTCAGAAGGCGAGAGAAAGTCTGAGTCTTTTTCGGAACTGGAGGAGTCGGAAGTTACACCTTCTATTTCTGAAAAATGAGTAGAATTAATCCGTACATCCGTGGCAAAATCTGTGTTTTCTGAGTCTTTTCCTAAAAATGATAAATCTTTATCTAAACCTTCTTTTTCTATGAGATTAATGATCCGCTCTCGAATCACAGATAACCGAGAAGGGTCTAAATTTTGTGCTTCATAATATTCATCAATTAAAGTTTCTAACTGTTGTAAAGCTCCATAAATTTCAGCACGAGTCATAGGTGGAGTTAAATGGTCAATAATTACAGCTTGTGACCTCCGTTTAGCTTGAGAACCTTCTCCAGGGTCATTAACAATAAATGGATAAAAATGTGGCAAAGCACCGAGAGCTATTTCTGGAAAACATTCTTGAGATAAACCGACACTTTTACCAGGCAACCATTCTAAATTTCCATGTTTTCCCACATGAATAATTGCATCTATTTGAAATTTTTCTCTTAACCAATAATAAAAAGCTAAATAATTAGGAGTCGGTTCTAAATCTGGAGCATGATAATTTAAACTGGGGTCAATATCGTAACCCCGCGAAGGTTGAATACCAACAAAAATATTTCCTAGCTGAATACCTGGAATAGGAAAATTATCTATTTCTTTTACCTCACTATCTTTCTGAAATTCTGAAAAATTACTAGAAGCATCTTGGGAAAAAGATGGTGGAATTATTGTGGAATTAATCCGTACATCCGTGGCAAAATTTGTGTCACTATCTTTCTGAAATTCTGAAAAATTACTAGAAGCATCTTGGGAAAAAGATGGCGGAATTATTGTGGAATTAATCTGTACATCCGTGGCAAAATCTGTGTCTGCTCTCTTTCCCCATCTCTGAATAATTTTTTTTCGTACAACTTCTGGCAAACTAGCAAAATATGGTTCAAATTCTGCTAAGGATAAAGACTGGAAAATAGGACGTAATTCACGACTTTCCAAATCATTTGTTACTCCAGAAGTCAGACGTTTAATTAATTCATCACCTGTTTCAGGAAGATTTTCCAAATAATAACCAGCTTGTTGTAAAGCTTGAAGAATTTCTACACAACTAGCAGGAGTATCTAACCCCACTCCATTAGCAAGACGACCATCACGATTAGGATAATTTGCTAATATTAATGCGATGCGACGTTGAGATGCTGGAGTTTGTCGTAACTTAATCCAATTAGCAGCTAATTCTGACACAAATTCAATCCTATCTTGAACCGGAAAATAACTAATTAAATCTGTTTCTAGATCGGAATTCCAAGTTTTAACTGCCTTAAAAGAAATTGCCCGACTAATAATATTTCCATCTACTTCTGGTAGTGCAATATTCATTGCCACATCCCGTGGTGAAAGACCTTGAAACTGACTTTCCCACTGCTCAAAATTCCCACCACTAAAAATTACTTGTAAAACTGGAATATCTAAATTTTTCCCATTTCTTAACAAGGGAGGAAAAGACAAATTTTCCAATTTTGAATCTTGATTATCTTTTTCCTTTGGGTTTAATACCCCACCATCTACACGGTATTGACAATTGCTTGGGGTTTGAGTCCCCATACATTTTTTCCTTATTCCTTCTTCCTTATTCCTTCTTCCTTCTTCAGTCACAACAGAGACAGCAAAACTGGTTGTGTTTAACAATAATTGAATTGCTTCAGCATTTTCAGGTTGAAAATATGCCAATATTTCTCCCTGTACTTCTACATCTCTAGGAGAAGAAACAAATACCGGAACAGGTTCTAAATTTTTTTCTATTAAAGCTTTACAAAGAGCATCTATAGGAGCAACATTTCCAGATAGATAATGAGCGCGATAGAACAATATTCCGACTTTTGTCTTTGTGCTTTCTTCTTCTTTTTGCCAAGGATAAATTCCGACTCGCGGCACTGATATAGGTGAGGCAAAATCATAATCTTTTCCCAGACAAATATTAGCGATAAACTTGAGACCATTAACAAAATTATCTACCCCACCTTCTATTAAATATTGCCAGAATTGATTAACTAGAGAAATTGAAGCATTAGAATGACTAATTAAATCTGGATCTGGGCGGTCATCTCCAGGAATTACTATTAGTTTTGCCCCTTCTTTTTCTATCACTTCTAGCAAGACTTCTAAACCATAACACCAATAAGAACGCCCCCCTAAAAGTCGAACAATAATTACTTTTGCCTTAGATAAAATATCATCAGCATAAGTATCAATAGTTAACTGTTGTTGTAAGTGAAGTAAATTAGCAACTCGCAGTTGTGGAAAATCAAAAGGTAACTTATTAACTGCTGCTGCTAAAGTTTGAATATCTGTATCTGCTGCTGTTAAAAATATTATTGGTGCAGGAGTTTGTTCGATAAAAATCACCCCTTCTGCTTGAGGGTTCCAACCACCAGGAGTAGCTGCTATTCGGTGCATATATTTGTATTGTTTAAAAAACCTAATAATTTTACCATAAACTTTCCTTCTTATACCAAGGAAGAAGGAAGAAGAATTTGGTTATCTAGGAGAGAAGGAGTAAATATTGAAAAAAAGGGAAAAATAATAGATATAGCTGTCTAAAATGAGTTAGAGCAGCTCTTTTTAAGCATCTGCGATCAAGATGCACTTTTTATAGATAAAGACGGTTCATATAGGACAAAAAACCATAAGCTCTGGAAAAATTAGGATAGCTTTTAATATTACAGAACTACCAGAAAAAATCTTTAAGTTAACTGTATTGAGCTATAGACTCATCGTAAGCATTCAGCCGTCAGCTATCAGCCATCAGCTATTTCCTTACTTAAAAAAATTATTAACTAAACTGTATTGCTTTATAGCTTTTTTTCAAAGCGGTATTATCTATGAATACTTAGACTAAATGATCAGCGCTTTAACTCCCGGAATTTTTGTTGCGACCGCTGTAGATTAAATGTAATAGCAATTAAATTAATTTTTAAATTAGAGATGGAAATGATACAAGTAAATTTGACAACTTGGAGAATATTCTCCATAGTATTATCAATATTTGTGGGAGTTGTGAGTGCCATGAGCGGTTATATATTTACTAAATATCAAATATCTCAAACTCCATCTATAGCTATGGAAGTTGAAAAAAGTAATTCTCTAATATATTTAACAGGTAAAATTATTCAAAAACCTTGGAGTAAAAGTGCTGAGTCTTGGGTAGCAGGAGATAGTAATTATTATGTCTTAGATGTAGGAGATTTAGAAATAGAAAAACGTTCTGCTGAAGAAGGTGTAATTCTGCGTGTTTCAGAGGCGATCGCCTTTGAAAGTTTTGCCGAATATGTCGGGAAAAAAGTGGAAATAAAGGGAGAATATGTTGAGAGTAAACCATATCAACCAAAAAGTGTCTATGAGTCTTATCCAATGGGTATGGATGGTAGACCTTTACCTAGAGGTGCAGGATTTAAAGTTTATGAAATTAGGGTGTTAAATTAATAGATATTAGTTGTTTTGTCACAATGAAAAATTTGCCACTTCTAGTCTCTTCCTTTGCCCTAGTCAGAAAAATTTCTAGCTTTTCCCTTCTACTATTTACTTGAGAGGAAAAAATTTGCTTGCTTGAGTTCTTTGTCTAGGAGAAAATTAGAGAAAATTCCTATCTTTTCGACTCTACTATTTACTTGAGAGGGAAAAAATTGCCACTTCTAGTCTCTTCCCTTCCCCTAGTCAGAAAAATTCCTACCTTTTCCCTTCTACTATTTACTTGAGAGGGAAAAAATTGCCACTTCTAGTCTCTTCCCTTCCCCTAGTCAGAAAAATTCCTACCTTTTCCCCTCTACTATTTACTTGAGAGGGAAAAAATTGCCACTTCTAGTCTCTTCCCTTCCCCTAGTCAGAAAAATTCCTACCTTTTCCCCTCTACTATTTATCTGAGAGGAAAAAATTTGCTTGCTTGAGTTCTTTGTCTAGGAGAAAATTAGAGAAAATTCCTATCTTTTCGACTCTACTATTTACTTGAGAGGAAAAAAATTGCCACTTCTAGTCTCTTCCCTTCCCCTAGTCAGAAAAATTCCTACCTTTTCCCTTCTACTATTTACTTGAGAGGGAAAAAATTGCCACTTCTAGTCTCTTCCCTTCCCCTAGTCAGAAAAATTCCTACCTTTTCCC
>JAAHGF010000021.1:68991-151469 GCA_010672585.1 Okeania sp. SIO1I7
AGTCTCTTCCCTTCCCCTAGTCAGAAAAATTCCTACCTTTTCCCTTCTACTATTTACTTGAGAGGGAAAAAATTGCCACTTCTAGTCTCTTCCCTTCCCCTAGTCAGAAAAATTCCTACCTTTTCCCTTCTACTATTTACTTGAGAGGGAAAAAATTGCCACTTCTAGTCTCTTCCCTTCCCCTAGTCAGAAAAATTCCTACCTTTTCCCCTCTACTATTTACTTGAGAGGGAAAAAATTGCCACTTCTAGTCTCTTCCCTTCCCCTAGTCAGAAAAATTCCTACCTTTTCCCCTCTACTATTTATCTGAGAGGAAAAAATTTGCTTGCTTGAGTTCTTTGTCTAGGAGAAAATTAGAGAAAATTCCTACCTTTTCCCTTCTACTATTTACTTGAGAGGGAAAAAATTGCCACTTCTAGTCTCTTCCCTTCCCCTAGTCAGAAAAATTCCTACCTTTTCCCCTCTACTATTTATCTGAGAGGAAAAAAATTGCCACTTCTAGTCTCTTCCCTTCCCCTAGTCAGAAAAATTCCTACCTTTTCCCCTCTACTATTTATCTGAGAGGAAAAAATTTACGACCTCAATAGTTTTCCTTCTTTCTTTGAACTAGAGATATGTGGTCTTGAAATCTTTCCCTGAAATATTTTTTCCAAAGCTTCATTTCTGATATTTTCTGACTCCTTTCCCCACTTCCATAAACTTTCATAGAAAAAGAATGATACTCCCGCAAAATTTCTTTTTCGTACTGCTTCTATTTGTTCCTCTATTATCGTTATGGGAGTAGAATTATTTTTCAAACCAGTCAAAATTCCAATGGCAAAATGAATATTATTTTTAGCTAATTTAACCTCTGTTCGTTCCAACTCATTAATAAAACGTTTCATATCTGAACGATAAACTTGTAAAACAATTTCATCAATCAATTCTTCTCTTTCCCAAGTAAACCAGTCTTGCAAATAAGCAGGTAAAGCAAAATGGAAAGGATTAGGAGATACAGAAATAATACAGTCTGGTTTTATCGATTTTATTTCTTCAGAAACTCGCTCCATAAAGTTATTAATTTTATCCGCTCGCCAACGGACCCAAAAAGTTTCTTGATAATTGTCAGAAGGGGATAAACCAGGAAGTTCTTTTTCATATAATTTAACTGTAAAATCGTCATAACCAAATTCTGCTGGTAAGCCAAAATGGTCGTCAAATTGAATCCCATCTATATCGTATTTAGTTACAATTTCCATGACTAAATCTAAGATAAATTGCTGCACTTCTGGATGAAAAGGATTAAGCCAAACTCGCGGATATTCACCTTCCATTTTTATAGTAGTTCCATCCCGACGTTTAGTTAACCAATTAGGATGTAATTTTGCTAATTCTGAATCTGCTGGTGCCATGAAACCAAATTCAAACCAAGGAATAATTGTTAAACCTTTTTGATGTGCTTCAGTAATAATTTCTTGTAAAAAATCTCGCCCTTGTAAACCAGGTGTAGGGTCTAAAGATTTGCCAAATACTTGTTGTGCTACTTGACTAGGATATAGAGTATAACCACCTTGCCAAACAGTGGGATATAGTGTGTTGAAGTTGAGTTTTGCTAAACGATTTATTGCTGCTGTTGTGGCTGAGTTAGAAAATAAAACATCACTATCAATATTAGTTATCCAAACACCACGAATTTCTGTTTGTTGTGTGGTTTTGCTAATTTGATTAGATGCTAATACTAATGTAATTGTGGTAAAAATTGCAATTAGTGTTAGGGCGATGGTTCGGTAAATTGATTTTGATTTAACCATGATATTTTGATAGATATTGAAATTATTTGTGATTAAGCGATCGCTCAGATTATCAGATTAAATTATCTAAATTTTTCGCGATAATTGAAATTAGGATTAGGTCGATGGTTCGGCAAATTGATTTTGATTTAATTATAAGATTTTGAGATAGCTTAAATTTGTTGATTGTTGATAAATTGCCAATATCCATAAATTGATAATTGAGGCAAATATAAATAGCGCTTTAGTCAAAAACCTAATATTCAATTCTTGAAATTTTGGTGAGAATGAAAATTAGTATTATGGGAATAATTCGGGAAATTGATTTTGGTTTATACATGAGATTTTAAGAGAAATTAAATTTGTTGATGTTTGAGCGATCGCTAATATCTATAGATTGATAATTGAGCTAAATATAAATAGTGTTATCGTGAAAAACCTAACACTCAATTCTTGAAATATTGATGAAAGTTGAAATTAGGATTAGGGCAATAATTCAGTAAATTGATTGAGATTTAACCATGAGATTTTAAGAGAGATTAAAATTGTTGATGTCTGAGCGATCGCTAATATCTATAGATTGATAATTGAGCTAAATATAAATAGCTAAGATTAAGGATTAGCATTTGATACTATACTTCTTTTTCACAGTTGTCAATTTCAAATAATTTTTATAAATATGCTTTAGTCCAAAATGATACAATTAAAATTCAAACAAGAGGGTAAATTTTATGGCAAGAAAAACACCAAAGGGAAGAAAACTACCAAGCAAATATCAAGAAGAAGAAAATTATCAGGAAGAGGTGTATCAAAGAGATAACTTAATTTACGACCCCGATCAAATTAATATTATTACTCGAGAAATTACAATTAAAGAGTTATTGAGAAAAATAGGTGAAAAATTTATTGATTTAGCCTCTGATTTTCATGGTTATACCGATATATGGAACGATGCAGTTAAAAGTAGGTTGATTGAATCTATTATTATTAGAATTCCTTTACCAGCTTTCTATGTTGATGGAACTAATGAAAAGCAATGGTTAGTAGTAGATGGATTACAAAGACTGTCAGCTTTAAAACAATTTATTAATGATAATACTTTATGTTTAACTGGTTTAGAATATCTCGACATTGAACTTAATGGTAAAACCTACAAAGAATTAGACCGTAAATATCAACGTCGTATTGAAGAAACCCAGGTTACAGTACATCTAATTGCACCAGGTACACCAGCTAAAGTTAAGTACAATATTTTTAAACGCATTAATACAGGAGGAGGACTTTTAACTCTTCAAGAAATACGTCATACTCTTAATCCTGGTAAAGCAGTTAAATTATTAGCTGAACTTGCTAAATATCCAGAATTTACTAATGTTATTCAGATTAGTGAAACAAAAATTAAGCGTATGGAGGATCGGGAATTTGTACTAGGTGCTTTAGCAGTTATGCTTACATCTACTTCTTATAAAGATTATGCAAGATATAAAAGAGAAGAATTTTTAGATAATGCCATGAAAAAAATTAATAGTTTATCTGACTATGAAATAAAACAACTTGCTAATAAATTTAAAAATACCATGATTACCTATCAAAAAATATTTGGCAATCAACTTATTCGTCAATCTAATAAAGAATGAAAATAAAACCATACCTAATCGTAGCTTAGGACATCCAGAAGAAGAATCTCTAATTTTAAGAGAGCAAGTTGAAGCTTGGATGGGAGAAATTAGTCCTGGTACACGCCTAAAAATAAACCCTAAACAAGATATAGATTTAATCAGTCTTCAATATTATTATGGAGATAGTAATCCTTATCGTTCTACTAATGTCGGATTTGGAATTAGCTACACTTTACCAATTATTGTGGCAATTCTTTCTTCTCCACCTGGCACTTTAATTCTAATAGAAAATCCCGAAGCACATCTTCATCCAAAAGGTCAAGCAAAAATGGGAGAATTATTAGCTCTTGCTGCTAATTGTGGAGTACAAATTGTAGTTTAAACTCATAGCGACCATGTTTTAAATGGAATTAGATTAACAGTTTATAGAGGAAAACTTGACCCTGAAAAAGTTCAATTACACTATTTTGACCGCCGAAAACAAGGAACAGAATTTATCACTGAAGTAATATCCCCCCAGATAGACCGGAACGGGCGAATAGATAAATGGCCAGAAGGCTTTTTTGATGAATGGGATAATAGTTTAGAAGCACTTTTGGAACCCAGGGAAGAATAAATATGGATTTAGAAATGGTGCTTAATGAACTTTCCCTAGAGACTCCTGTTGCTGATACTTCCACAGCGCTAAAATTAATGTCAGAGTTAATTCAAACTTTAATCCAAGCAAAGAAATTAGGAGTAAAAATACTTCGGACTGACAGAGACCTTAACTATATAGAACTTGCTCCTAATTATCCTATAGCAAGTTGGCGTAACGACCGGGAAGTAGACAGAGAGGAGCGTAGATTTTTTCGCTCTCTTATCACTAAAGTTCCTCTTTGGAGTGATGTTGCTGAAGAAATTAAAAGTAAATTTGATTTGTCTGAAGTTTGGCATCAAGGAAAATTAGCAGAAGGTATTCGTTTTGCTTTAATTAGTGATTCTCTTGCGGTTAGTTTATTATCCAAACCCCAATGGGATACAGATTTTTTGGAACTTCAGATAACAGAATTAGACAAAAATGAACAGTTAACTGACTACTCGGAAGAAATTGTTCATGCTAGTCGAAGTAGTCATGTAAAACAACATACCGAATGGATTAAAAACCGCATCCAAAATATACTTTTTGGTAGACAAGTTGACGGACAAATACTTTGGGAGCGTAGAGAGGAATTTTTTCCTGGTTTAATATTCTGTGAACAGGTTAGTCAGCAATTACAACATCTGAATATTGGTAACCCTATTTTACAGCAGGTAAAGAAACGATTATTTGAACTAGAACAATACTGTAAAACTTGGAAAACTGGAGCTTTTAATAAAAACCTCCTCCCTAGCAAAACAACTCCAGAAAGTGACTCAAGAATTCAACAGTTTAGACAAGAACTAACTATTAAATGTCCTGATGGTAAAAAACTTCTTTTTAGTTGGCATCTCCGCATGACTCCTGGTGCTTGGCGACTTTATTTTTCCGAAGAATTAGGACCTGGAAAAATCATCATTGGTTATATAGGTCTTAAGCTAAAATAGATAAGCAGTCAGCTATCAACTATCAGCTATTAACTTATTATCTTAGAAAGAGAATTCAAAATTATGTTTGGGTAGTATTCCGCACCGAAAGAAAAAGGTAACAAGCTAACTTTAGTAAGTCCTGTACGTTCATACATCTGTTTGCGTAGCATGACAAACGGAAATGCTAAATGCTAATAGCTGTTTGCGCAGCATTCCGCAGTAAATATTTACTAAAATAGTGACAATATTTTTGATAGTTAAATCCATATAGATATTAACCAAACTCCATGAGTAAAAATTCTAATTTTCCAATTCCCCAATTTTCTTACATTTGTGGCATTCTCACAATTATAACTCTATTAATATGGCTCCTCAGAGGCTTAAAAATTCTGGCATTTTTACCAGGAGGAGTGCTTTTGTTTCTAATTTTCTTATCCATAACAACTGGTGTAATTAGCCTCTTACAAAGACCACATTAATTCAGACTTTTTTTGCCATTTTTTCTAATACTTTTTCCTCCTTCTATAACTTACCAAATAATTAAGATTTAAAGCCTCTCCTTTAAAGGAGAAACAAGCGGTCGTTTGCTTTTGCTTCGCAAAACTGGCGTAACGCAACGCTGACGCGTTTCGCGTCAGCGGAACGGAGTTCTCTCTTCGCAGCTTCCCGTAGGAGAGGATGGCGAGGTTTCGGAGCCATACCCAATCGACCAAGAGAAGAAAAATTTTTCATGATTAGTCAATCCTCTTTTTTTCAAGGAGAGGTAATTGTTAATTATTAATTATTAATTATTAATTATTAATTATTGAAGACTTCTGACTTCATTATCCCTTGCCATTGCCTCCCCTACTGTTACATTTAATTGTGCCCCAATTAATACCACCAATGAACTAATATATAACCACAACAATAAAATAATAAAAGTACCAATAGTTCCATAAGTTCGGTTATAGTTGCCAAAATGAAAAACATATAAACGAAATAAATTAGAAGCTCCTGCCCACATTAATGCTGATATAATTGCACCAGGCATAATAGGTGTGCCTTTTCGTCTACGACTCGGACCAAAACGATAAACAAAAGCAAAAGCTGTAGAAACTATTCCTAAAGTAATCGGCCATCTTAATTGACCCCAAGTTTCTAATAATTGTGACTTCAATACACAATTATCAACTGGTTCTTGAAATAAACAACTAGCAACCTGGTCAGGGGGACAATTTGGTAGAGTTTCTAGTAAACAACTTTGCCGAGCAATCATGTCTACAATTAAGTCACTAACTAATACTAATCCAGAGGCAATAATTAATAGTATGAGAGTACCAATAGTTAGCCCTAAAGAAACTAACTTTGCTTTCCAAAAAGGTCGTTTTTTCTCAACAGGAACTTGATGAATTTCATCGAGAGCTGCCATCCCAGAACTCAGTACGCTAGAAAATATCCATATTGAGCCAATAAAACTGAAAGAAAATATTTCTCTGTTGGGGGTTTTCAGAATTTCATCAACAGCACTGCTAATTAAAAATCTTACTTGATTAGGTACTATATCTGTTAGTAAAGTACCCATTTGTAATAGAGGCGATCGCAAAGATTCAAATAATCCAATTGCTGAAATTATTGTTAATAATCCCGGAAATAAAGCGAGCATAGCATTATAGGCCATCTCGGCTGATAAACCTGATAATCTACTTTTGCCAGCACAAATACATACTTCTTTAATAGTATTAAAGTTTAGATGTAGGATGAACTGAAAAAAGCGAATTATTCGCTTCAGTATATGCTTGACGATTGTTTTTAATATCGTCAATATTATGCCATAACCACGTTGAGCAATTGGAGTTAATAAGTTTAAAAATCGCTGTCTATTGGAGTGATTTAAAACCTCTCGCAATGTGGCAGAATTAAAATGACGTAAAAAATGGAGAAAGCTCATAGGGCTTTTAGGACAAAAAGATTATCTGAGTTACTTTTAGTAGAGAATAGTTTGTCAACTAACAAAAACTTCAAAACAACAATTTTAAATTTATAACTTTCGGAAAATGTACTTAAGATAAATTACTTTATTTAGGGCAAAAATCAAAATTAAATAGTAATCTATTATAGAAAAAAATTGCTAAAAGAAATAAACATGAAAGTCGTACAGAAACCAAATTTTTCCAATCCAGGCATCAAAAATCTATAATTCCATAATGTATCATAGCAATTGGAACAAGTGATTTTACAAAAATATTTTTCTAGGGAATAGATATTTTTAGAAACTTATACCAATTTCATAAAATATTGCTACAGTCACAACATAGGAAATAGGGAACATTTAACTGGGAATACAGAAAGAAAAACATAATAAAAAAGAGGGGAAAAAGGTTTGATTTTTAGATTCTATGGGATTGATATTTTTTTATTGTAGAAATAAATCACAAATTAAGATGTAAGATGTAACTACCTTTTTTGAATTTGGTATTATTGATTTAAATAAGATCGACTCCTCCTTTAATGTAATGTAAAAGTAAAAAGTATGTTCCTAGATTTATCTCTATAAGCTTAAAATTAAGAGATTCTGCTTAATAATGATAATTTTAGTAGAGTACAGTAAATGCAATTTCGTTACTGGTAAATTTGAATATAAATTTGACCAAAAAGATCGTGTCTCAAGCTCCCACTTTGAAGGGAATAAAAAAGAAATTTCTGCTTCTTCAAAGCTTCCCTATTGTAGAAAGTACTGATAAAGCAGTTCCTCTGACAGGAGGCTAACTAATAACTGATAACTGAATTGACCTTCAGTTATTGCTAATTTAAATGGCTATTTTGTTTTCCAATACCAATCATCTATGCATTAAAACAACACACTAATAAATTTTATTTTTATATTAGTTGAAGTCAAAGTTATAGCACTACGTCTTTTGAGATTTAACAATAAATTTTAGCTTTCATATGAAATATAAAAAAGAATACTACTAATAATTTGCCTGCTTAAAAGGCTTTATCTAGAAATGTCGATTTGACTAAAAACAAATAGGGTTTAATTATAAATCAATGATAGGCTATTTCTACTGATTTGATCCTCCTGTAAGTCGCCCAACCAACGCCTCCCCTACCTGAGTTCTTGAAACAGCCTAATTATTTGTAGCAAAAATTTTAGTATTTCATATAAGGGAGCATCAAATAGTGGTGCGAACCCGCGGGGTGCGGGAATGCGGACTCGGTTTTAGGGAACAAGGATACAAAGGAATGTCAAGACCATAATTTGTGTAGCGCTATAGTATTTCCCTATTTCCTTTCAGTATCTACTGTCCTAAACTATAATTCTGTTGGATAGTTTAAAATTGCCAAGACAACCTTCGCGGGAAAATCACCCGAATTTGTGTAGCGCTATAGTATTTCTATTGATATAGTTTAAAATTGCCAAGACAACCTTCGCGGGAAAATCACCCGAATTTGTGTAGCGCTATAGTATTTCTATTGATATAGTTTAAAATTGCCAAGACAACCTTCGCGGGAAAATCACCCGATGAGATGAACACTCTATAATCTAAAATATGATATGACTCAGGACATAACCCCGTGGTTAAATGAAATTAAAGCTCTTCAAGAGAAAATAGTAACACTTCAAACAGAATTAAATGCAACCCAGGATAGTGCCTCTAAGTGGCGTCAACTCTACAATACTGAAGCTCAACAACGACGAAATGAAACTCAACTGGCTCAAGAAATTATTCAGACTTTAAAGGCCCAGGTTCAGAGATTACAAGGTTTTCCATCTGTTGAAGGAAGTATAGATAAAAGTGCAACAACTATTGAACAGCAAATCGAAAATTTACAAACTTTAGCTGAACTTAAGGCCAAAATAATTGAAGTAGTCCAAGAACGCGACCGTGCTTTTGTACAAGTCCAAAAATTAACTGAAGCCCTAGAACAAGAGCAAGTCAATCATACAAATACTCGTACCAGTTTAACAAATGCTTTGGCAGATGCAGTAGATATTCTGGCCAAAGCAAAAGCCAGCAAACAACAAAAATCGGAAATTACTCCTGATATTCAGCCAAAAACAGAAACCAATATTCAAGCTCAAAATCAAATCCAGCTAGAGGAAAGCTTCTCTCCCAATGCTGCTAAGTTGTCGCCCAATGACAAGCCATTGCCCCGCTTACCCAGTAGTAAAGATTAGAGAGAAAAGCTCCAAAGTAGAACCAAAAATATTTTCCTTCCTTCTCCCTTCCGCCTCCCTTTAACTAACTATCAGCTTTTAGCATTTGGGTATCGGAATGCGGAGCTAACAGCTAGCCTCCTGCAGAGAAACTACGTTAACAGCTTTTAGCAGCTCTGGTTAAAATCCCACTATTGCACCGAATTGTTGAGGAGGGGTTGAAATCCCCTTCTGGCATCTTCAAAAAAATAATCTTGCTGACTGCTGAGTGCTGAATGCTGACCGCTTCTTTAAAACCCCATCACTTCAGCTACTGCCTCTATATTCGGCTCTATTCCCTGGCGAAACTGATTATTGCTATGTTTAATCGCCACATCTGGGTCTTTGAGACCATGACCAGTAAGTACACAAACTACTTTTGCTCCTCTAGGAACTTGGTCTTTGACTTTCAATAAACCCGCAACAGAAGCAGCACTCGCAGGCTCACAAAAAATTCCTTCATTGGACGCCAATAAACGATAAGCCTCTAATATTTCCTCATCGGTAACTGCTGTAAAACTTCCTTGACTAGCTTGTTGAGCTGCTACAGCTTTTTCCCAGCTAGCAGGATTGCCAATTCTAATGGCGCTGGCCACTGTTTCCGGTTGGACTACAGGATGACCTTGAACAATGGGTGCTGCCCCTGCGGCCTGAAAACCCATCATTTGCGGAAGGCGATCGCATTTTCCGATTTGATGGTATTGACAAAAACCCATCCAATATGCTGTGATATTTCCGGCATTCCCCACAGGAATACATAACCAATCTGGGGCATCCCCCAAAGTGTCCACTACCTCAAAAGCTCCTGTCTTTTGGCCTTCTAGACGATAAGGATTAACTGAGTTAACTAAAGTGACAGGATATTTAGCGGCCACATCTCGGACAATTTCTAAGGCTTGGTCAAAATTTCCCTTGATGGCTAAGACTTCTGCACCATATAATAAGGCTTGGGCTAATTTTCCTAGGGCAACATAACCATCTGGGATTATGACAAATGCTCGCATCCCACCTCTTCTAGCATAAGCAGCAGCGGCAGCTGAGGTATTGCCTGTGCTAGCGCAGATTACTGCTTTTGCCCCTTCCTCTTTGGCTTTGGATATGGCTAAAGTCATGCCCCTATCTTTGAAACTACCTGTGGGATTAAGGCCATCATATTTGACAAAGACTTCTACTTGGCTGCCTATTTGATGGGCGATCGCTGGCACAGGTATGAGAGGAGTATTACCTTCATGCAATGTGATTACAGGAGTTTCTTCTGTCACTGGTAGATAGGATCTATATGCTTCAATCAAACCAGGCCAGCCTTGTAATTTTGACTGAGAAAAAGGCCGTGTTAAGGTCATTTTTAAGTTTTGAATTTTTTACTGTAAAGTTTTAGTTTTTTTTACCTTAGGCCAAAGCTATAAATAACTTTTTGGTCAATTTTTAGTAAGGTTGACACTCCACTGGATAAATCCGCGTGGATTCGTGATTAGGAGTTTTCTATCGGGATAAATCCGCGATTTTCACATTGCTCGGAACGGCCACATTGCCAGTACCATACCATAGTACCCATACAGCAGCAGCTCACAAGGCAGTGCCAATCGCCACTACCCTCTCCGGTCATTGGACCATTGAGACTACTTTCTAAAGTTGTTGGTTGATTCTACTCGCTTTGAGGTACAACGTGCGGACTAACGGCTAGAAACAGAGTGCAGGCTAGCACCGGGTCACCTTTTCGGTTAACCACCCTTTAACGTGGATCGTCCATTAGCTAACGATACTCTCACCATGGTTAAAAGGTCATTGTGTCTTGATACTTTGATTATCGCATATTTTGACTACCCTTTATTACCCGTCGCGTTGTTTCCATCGAGCCGTTCAAACTGGCACTTTTCCCACTTACCGAAATTTTACAATGAAAACTTAATCAAATCTATGGTTAAGAAAGATACTAAACCTTACTAATCTTATTGTATTATCCAAGTGTTTAGTGTTGGATATCGTACTCCAACTTTTAATGCCGGAAGTTAAATAGTTGAATTTGTTGTAATTTATCTTAATATTCCGGTTACAATAGAAAAATTAAGTGAAGTAAGTATAAATGGCTAGTAAGTTACTGATGTCTAACAGCATATCCACTTTGTCCAGTGCATCTGTTTCTGTAGATACTTCTAAAAGGGTAAATGTTTCAGGGGTATCAAGCAATCAAAACTACACTCAAGAAAAGATGAAATCTTTGTATCAAACAGATCAACAAGTTAAGTTGCTCCATCTTGAGGCAGAAGTAGAAACTTTATTGTTGGAATTGCGGACTATAAAAGAACGAAACTTAGAAAATTAGTCTCAGAGGTTGAAAAATAATTCAATCAATAAAAATCGTGAATAAATAAATGATTGCTAAACTTGACGAATGAAAAATCAGATAGTAGCAGTAACCAAATCAATTAATTTACTTTGATAATGACAAGACTGTGATATAAAAAGAAAGGTTTTGCTACAGTTCTGTTGTGTACAAAATTGACTAAGATTCACTAGGTGGTAGTATGTCTTAAAATTTTCTGTTAACTACTTTCTGTGGTCAAAACTGCCAGCAAAATATTTGCGCTGGCGTTTTTTTTCGGAATAATAAATCTACTGCATAAGCACACAAAAAAATACGGAGAACTCAAATAATTTATGACAGTATCAATTGCAGAATCTACTAATGGAAATTCTGAGATTAGAAATGAGCAACTACAACTAAAAGATATTGTAAAATCCCTGCCTCGTGAAGTTTTTCTCAAAGATAAATGGAAAACATGGACAATGGTAGCGGTCAATATTTTTATGGTCGTATTAGGTTACTGGGGACTAACAATTACACCTTGGTTTTTATTGCCCCTACTTTGGGTTTTGACTGGCACAGCATTGACTGGGTTTTTTGTTATTGGCCATGACTGCGGTCATCGTTCTTTTGCTAACCGTCGGTGGGTCAATGACCTAGTGGGTCACTTAGTCTTTTTACCTTTAATTTATCCGTTTCATGGCTGGCGAATAGGCCATAATTATCACCACAAACATACGAATAAAATGGGTGAGGATAATGCTTGGCAACCTTGGTATCCAGAAGATTATGGGAATGCAGGTAGCTTCATGCAGTCAGTGTATCGGTTTATGCGTGGCAAATTTTGGTGGTTAGGATCTGTTGCTCACTGGGCAGTTGTGAATTTTGATTGGAGAAAATTTGAGGGTAAGGATAGTGAAGATGTCAAATTTTCTACATTGGTAGTTTTTGGGTTTAGCGCGATCGCCTTTCCTCTGCTTATCGCTACAGTTGGTCTGTGGGGTCTGGTCAAGTTTTGGTTAATCCCCTGGTTGGTTTACCATTTCTGGATGAGTACATTTACTATTGTTCACCATACAGTACCAGAAATTTCTTTTAATCCTGCGGAAGAGTGGAATGAAGCGGAGGCTCAATTATTTGGTACAGTACATTGTGATTATCCCCGGTGGGTAGAGTTTCTTTGCCATGATATTAATGTGCATATTCCCCATCATATCTCAACAGGAATTCCTTCATATAATCTGAGGAAAGCACATAAATTTTTGAAGGATAAATGGGGAGATAAACTTTATGAAACTAAGTTTTCTTGGTCTTTAATGAAGGAGATTACAGAGAAGTGTCATTTGTATGATAAGACTAAGTTTTACCTAACTTTTAAAGAGTATGATGCTCAAAAAGTTTCCCAGTAATTTTAGTTAGGAAAGCGGTCAGCTATCAGCTATTAGCTATCAGTTTCTCAAGGTTTTTAATAGGGATTCAAACCCCATTAACACATACCACTAATTTTTCATTTATCAATTTTTATATAATCCGGCATTTTGACCGGATTTTTTTTATAGGGTATCTTGATACTCAACGGGAGCAAGATGCTCTTAGAAAAATAACCCCAAGCAGAATAAAATTAATTGATATAGCAGTCGAAGCAAAGGTTAGGACAGATTAAAAGCTTAAAACTCAGACAACGCAAGGTTTTTCCTTCTTCCTTCTTTCTTCTTCCTTCTTTCTTCTGCCATAATACCACTTTTATAAATTGGTATAAAACTGTAAAAATACTGAAAAAAAAGTAATATAACTGAATCAAATTGTCAAGATTGACATCAATTAATCCGTTGGATAGGATCGGATAAATTAATCAAGGAAAAAATTCAAAATTAAGGAATAATCACCTTGAGTTTTAATCCAGACTTATGTCGCAATGAAAGCGAAGTAGAAAGTAAACTAATTGTTAGTTATCTGCTGCCAAAATTAGGATACGGTATCGAACATTGGCATCAAGAAGTAACGTTGGGTAGTATCCGTTTAGACTTTTTATCATTTGCTGCCCAGAAGTTACCTTTTCGTTTAGATGGAGATTCTCCATTAAGTTTAGTTATGGAGGCAAAACATCCGAGAGAAAATTTAGACCGCCATCAACGAAAACTGAGGCGTTATTTAACAAGTATAAATGTAAAATATGGGTTGTTAACTAATGCTAAAGAAATTAGGATTTATCAAAGAGACAGAAATAAGATTGAGTTAATTTTTAGTTGTTTAGGGGGTGAAGTTGATGACAAAATAGAAGAAATTAAAAAATTAGTAGGTCGAGAATCTTTGCGTCAAAAAGGGAGTTGTAATAGACCAGAAACTCCGGTAGAAAAAGCAGGTGTAAGTGAAGATAACACTCTTCAATCTGAGACGAATCAAATTGTTAGTAATATTCCCGAAAATCAGGGAAATTTAGTCAACCTTGAAATCGATTCTAATCAACCACAAATTTCTGTAGAAGAAGCCAGGGGAAGTGAGGATAACGCTCTTCAATCTGAGACGAATCAAATTGTTAGTAATATTCCCGAAAATCCGGCGAATCAAGTAAATATTGAAACAGAGTCTAATCCAATTAATCAAAGTAGGATAAATTCTATGAAAGTAATTGCTGTCTATCACAATAAAGGTGGAGTTGGAAAGACGACAACAGTAGTTAATTTAGCTGCCGCCTTAGTGCAAAAAGGAAAGAAAGTTCTAATTATAGATTTTGATAGCCAGGCAAACGCCACATTTGCTACTGGTTTAGTAAAATTTCAGTTTGAAGAAGATGATAATATTAGAAGCAGTTATGTTTATCATCTAATAGAATCAGCTAATTTTGGTTTTATTCCTGAGATAGCTAGAAAATCAGAATTTTTTAACGATCCAGAACTAGATATAGTTCCATCTCACATTCAATTAATCGATCACCAATATAGGCTGACAAACATTATTGCTACTAGATCGAGATTAGTTACGAAACTGAAGAAAGTAGAAAATCTGTATGATATAGTAATTATTGATACTCCTCCATCTCGCGACCTTTATGCTGAAATCCCCCTTATTGCTGCGGATTATTTGATAATTCCCTCTGATTTAAAACCATTTGCAAATCAAGGATTACCAAGTGTAAAAAATTTCGTCAAACAAGTAAATGAATACAAAGAAACTACTGGAAAGCGTCCTCTAAAAATTATGGGTGTTCTTCCTTCTAAAATTTCCCCTAATTCTAAATTTAGAGAACACACATTTTCTCGACAAACAAAAGTAATTTCAGAACGTTACGAGCTTCCTTTAATGAATAGTATTATCTCAGAAAGAACAGCTTTGTCAAAATGTTTAAATCAAACTATAACAGTAGGTGAATTAGATATTCCTAATCCACTATCTATATTTAAGTATTCAGAAAAAGACTCCGCTGCTAACCACTCTGCTGATGAATTTGAATTATTAGCTGAAGAAGTTCTACACAAAATGGAGAATATTTAATGATTTCATTCTACCTAGTCGATGTTCAAAGTATTACTTCAAATCTGCCACGTTCTAATTTTTCAGAACATGAAATTGAAAATTTAGCCGATATAATTTTAGAGTGTGATGGATTAGTAAAACCGCTTTTGTTGAAGCAAGTTGAAATAGAAAAATATGAAGTCATTGATGGAGACTTAGAATACTATGCTGCTGTGAGAGCGAGGGAAAAAAATCCACGTCAGGCAGAAATGGTTAATTCTTTAGTAATATCATCAAAAGTTGAAGATTTAGTTTTAAAACAAGCTGAAGCTCTTAAACCAAAAACGCCACCTCCTTTACCGGATAGTGGTGGAGAAACTCCCGCACCAAGTAACGCAGAATCTCGCTTATCAAATTTTGATTTTCGTCTAATTAATATGGAATCTAGGTTAGACAATATAATAAATGAAGTTAAAGGACAGCTTTCATCCCAAAACCAAGCATTAGAGGCAAGAATTCAAGAATTAGAAAGAAGAATTCCCGAACCAATTCCTCCATTATTAGACGCTCTCAATACTATGTCTATAGCTCAACTAGGTACTAGGTTAAACAAAGCAGGTGTAAGTCAGAGAGTAATCAATAACATTGAAAAAGAGCGAAATCAAAAACAGTTTCAACCCTTTGAGTCTTTCAGTGATGTTATTAAACGTATTGACGGTTTAGGTGATAAAACAATGATTAAAATTATTGACTCCTGGCAAGATAGATCGTGAGTCTCCGTAGGTTGGGTTTCGTTACCTCAACCCAACTTCTACCAAGATTAACTTTTACCAAGATTATATGTTGGCTCGATCCTACTGATAAGTTGGGTTTCCCTTCGGGAAGCTGCGCTAACACTTCGTTCTACCCAACCTACTTTTTATAATAGAGTTGTCGCTAAATAGAGGGAAAAAATCGCTACAACCTAGACAGAGCAATCATTCCAAGGGATTTGAGCCACCAATGGCTACAATCCTTATAGAACAAGGTTTTTGGGGATTTTTTAAGTTATAAAGCGACAAGTCTAATCTTTACCCACTCCTATCAAAAAAAACTCTGACACTTTTCCCTCTGAGGACAAATATCACATAAATACTCTTTCTCCGTCCGTGGAGGTGGGTCAGGTTGAGACTCCTCCCACCTTAACCACTCCCGCATCTCCTGTAACTTAGCAGGAACTAAACTCTCCACCACATTCTCTAACTTTTCCCATGAGTAATGATACTCTCCCAACTCAGGCAAAACCCAATAAACAACCGCATCAACAGGTACTTTTTTCTTTTGCTTCAGCAAAAAACTATAGAGAGCAATTGCCATTAACTGAGAGGATACTTCTACAGTTTCATAAGTCTGATAATTAACCACACATAAACGACGAGATTCAAAATCAAAAATTAAATTATTAACTTTTCCCGTTAACTTTTGATTGTCACCATCTGGTATTTTAAAAGTATAATCTAGTAGTATTTCCCTTGTAATTAATGTGCGACGAACTACAACACTTTCATGACAGTAACGCCGATTTTTAACAATGATTTTAGATATATTTAAAATTAGTTGAGTTAATAGCTGCCAAATTTGATAGAATGCTGTTGCTAGACTAGAATCTTTTGTCATTATTGTGTCTAAATAAGGAAAGAAAATCAACTCATAAAATAATTGTTGTATTTGATGAGCGATCGCCTCTACCATCAACTCCTCAAACTGTCCCTCAAACAAAGCTTGAATCTTAGATTCTTGTCTAATCATATTCATCAACTGATTAGCTAAGTCAAGAAAAGCACTATCAATTTCCTGGATATAATCTTTTGACAAAAACAGATGCTCGCCCCCAAAACGTTGTTTCAGATAAAATAAACGTGGGCACTCAAAAGCAACTTTAACATTGGTAACACTAAATGGGGGAGACTGTAGTTGAGGTTTATTAATTATTGGCATTGACAAATTATCCTGATTTTCCAGGTTTTTAAGTAGTTAATATCGCTAAAAATTTTTCAAAAATTATCAGTTTTATCTACTAAATATTGATTTTGATTTATCGCTCCTAACTTGCAAGCATTTCCTGCTGAATACTGCAAAAAAGCCGTCAGCTATTAGCTAGCTTCGTGGATCAGAACTGCGGACTTCAGCTATTAATTTTGGGGAAGGTTATTTCAGTTATCAGTTATCAGTTATCAGTACCTCTGCAATCAGGAGGTTTGATATTAGGAATATTCTCTTTTTTTTACCCCCTTAGGGAGAATTTAGACCACAATTTTTTGGTAAAAGTAACCTTTGAAATTGAGAAAGAATAAAAAGTTACTGCCAAAGTTCCCGGACTAAACCTTAGAAGTAATTAGGGTTTGCTGATTAAATCTAGCATTGACATATAAAGACAAGTGCCTTTTTGGGTCTGTAATACCTTGCTTTTCAGCTCTTCACGCTCAAAAAAGAGCGTATTTTAGGCACATAGTTGGGCAGAATAATCTTGGGAAAATTCTTACTTCTACCTCCTCTACATTCCCATTTCTCCTATCTTCCCCTCCTGGGAGGGGGAGGGGTGAGGGGTGGGTTGTCTCCTGTCTCCTACAAAGAGCAAAAAGACTTTCCATACGCAAACCCTAATTATTCATTACTAATTGGTGAATGGGAGCGCATTCCAAAGGAATAGCTGACTGCGAGTTAGCTGTTTGCGCAGCATTCTGCAGGAAATGCTTACCCTAACTTTTATTATATATTCATTAGTAACTAGGAATAAAACAAACTAATTGTCGTTCTAATTTTGATGTAGGAGTAATATTTTTTATTTTCTGTTCTCCTTCAAGTTCCTCAATAATTTTATAAATTTTTGACTGCTCTATGTTAATAAATTTATTTAGTGTATTTTCAATTATGTTTTTACGCTCCATAAAACATTGTGTTTTAATTAAATTTACCACAAAATCCTTCACCTCATCTAAATCTGAATCACTTTGCTGTTCTTGACTATCTGCTAGATCGACTACAGATAAATCTTGTAATAAGCTACAATTGTTTAAAATTTGTGATTCACAAATTATTTCTTCTAACTCTTTGAGACTAATAATCTTACCTTCAATCGTTAATTCATTAGCGAGAGCAGCATTTACCAAACTATGGTATGTAGCCAAAAAATATACAGATTCCAGGTTTGGTTGAATATGACAATTTTTCAATCTACCTTTAAAAATTTTTCTATATATTTTATTGCTCATATTTTTGGCATTTCCCACCTCAGCAGCTCTCACTAAATATAAACTTTTACATAACTTTTTATCCGCCACTTTCTGACAAGCATTCATTGTATTATAAAAACTATTCATATTTGGGTCTTCTGTCCAAATTACACCAATTATTTCCTCATTATTTTGTTGTTTATAACTCAAAGAATGACTAGCATATTTCCCACTTAATAATTTAGTTTTTACATCTTTCAATCTTACAGCATTTAATACTTCTTGTAGCATTCTAATCAATTCTGGTGCTGCTATATCTGTAATTTTATTGATTTTTTTCTGATTTTTTTGATATTTATCTTGCCAAATTAATTTAAAAGTTTCTAATTTTGTTTCTGATGTTGATTTTTGAACATTTCCTGGCTCATCTAATAATTTGCTTTTATATTGATTATATTCCTTACGTCCCAACTCTAATATATTACGAGGTAGAGTTTTACCTCTAGGAAACTTTTCTGCTAATATTTCTGTTGACAAAGGAAATATAGGTGATTTAGGCTGGGGTTTAGCCAGAGAATGCAAAGGACTCAAACGAGCTGCTAATAAACATTCTCCTTGCGCTAAAGTAATCGGCTTTAAATGAAAATATCCAGCATTTACTCTAGCTTTATCTGCAGGTTGAATCAATTCAGAATTTTGTTTCCAGGTACTCGTAATAATACTAATAATTATCAGAAAATTTTGTGGATAATGAGTATGAATACTAGAATTAATATTAAATAAAGCTTGCAAATCCAAAGAACCATTTAATAACCGAGGAATATTATCCAGATTATCAAAACATAAAACAATAGGTTGAGATGCAGCCGAAATAATACCCAAGTTAGTCATGATTTTCTGAGCAGAATCTTCAGAATCTATACTATTTTTAATCCCCAAATATTTTAAATCATCTTCGTCCAAATCATCCCCCCGTAACCACTCACAGGCAATGGATATGTAACTTGGATTTAATAGATGATAAAGAGCGCTGAAAAAATCATTAGGATTATAAATGTCAGAAGAATAAATACCTTTGAGATTTCTAATAAATACTCTTCTTTCACCAATAATTTTTTTTAGTAAACTACCATTCTGGAAAGCCAATAGACCCTTTAACCATAGTAACAACTGAGAATCTGTTTGACCCTCCGGAGTTTTCATCAGAGAATCTACTGTTTGACGCAAAATATGACGCCAAATGTAATCACTATCAGGCCAGGGATCGATATAGACAAAAAAGGCTTTTGTGTTGAATAATTTTTTGATTCTCCCCAAAAGATAACTTTTACCAGAACCAGAGTCACCAGTCAGTATCAATGTTCTGGGACGATGTTCCTGGGCAACCTGTTCTAGCACTGTTTCTATATCAGAGATAATATTTTGATGGATAGAATCAACATTTAGGGTCGGATTTTGTTGCTCCTGCCAAAAATTAATAGTATAAAGACTTACTGGGTCAAAAGGATTAACTTCTCTTTGAATAATCCGATCTATAGATGCCATACTATAAACTGATAATATTTTTTGGATTGGTTAGAGAATTACGATAACAGATATAGGAAAATTGGTGTTGCTGAAGCGCGTGTATGATATTAATCTTAATTATTTAGGAGTCAACCCACCCCTAACCAAACCCCTAACCCCTCCCAGGAGGGGAGCTAGGAGGGGGACTCAGGACTCAGGAGGGAAGAAAAAAGAAGAAAGAGTAGTAGAAGGAGAAAGTTTTTTGTTCGCGCTCTTATCCGCAATTCGTAGCTCCCCCGGAGGGGACACAGGACATCATACCTCAAATCACCAACGCCGGAAAATTTAGTAGGGAATGATAAAAAATAAACTGCCACCAATATCTTGAGGTATAGCTGCTTCAAATTCTTCTGGAGTGTAGGAGCTGACTTCTTGTAAGGAACTTAATTCTATTTGGTCACTTTTTTCTAGACGGTAAAGTGCTAGATTTAGTTCTTCTCTAGATAAAGGAGGTTGTAACTTGTGTCGCAGATGAAAAATGGGTAGATAGTTATTTGTACCTAGATTTTGGTCTAAATCTCGAATCACAGCTAAAACCTCAGAGTCAGTAGGTTTGTCAAGCATTTGGGAAAACTGCTGTTTTTCTTGCTTAGGGAAGTAAAGGGAACAGTTGGTACGCATTAAATCAAGATAGTCGCTCAACATTTTTAAGGATATCTCTTTTGCAGTGCTGCGAGAAGAATATTCTTGGCACAAAAATTGCTTTCCTTTTTCTGTCAACCAGACATCCTTGATTTTTTGATCGATAACTTTAATCAAACCTTGCTCTAGTAAGTCTGTGATAACAGCATTCCTATAGCTAGTATCAATACCAGTCTCCGCTGGAGAAATAGCACCCTTAGCAGTAGCTTTCAGCACTTTCAATTCTTCAGTGGTGAGTGAGTTAACAGCTTTTTTATGATTGAGGAGTGATTTTCCTTGAGGTGTTATATTAATTTTTGTAACTTCTCTAGTAAATTTTACCAACCCTTGATCGCCAAGTCTGGAACAAATTTCATTTTTCTCAGAGACCTTTATTTCAGACTCTAGTTGAATTTTAGCAAAAGATACTTGATAATTTTGATAGCTAAGTAATTTTAAAAGAAATTTTAAATCTTTAACATTCATGCGATCGTCTGTTCCTCACTTGCAAAAATCAGCCAATTAATATTATTATTAATCAGATAGGTACCCCCTTGACTATTTTGCGCAAAAAAGTTAAAAAATAACTTCAGACACTTGAATGGAGTTACGCGATCGCTCTGTGACATGGCCAGAAAATATACTGCCATCAGTTAATTCAGTTCAGAGAAATTTAAGCCGATCGCCATTCCTACAGTCCTAAGTGGGTAATACCTAGTCAAATTGTAGTAGTAAAGTGATAACTACAATAAAAGGTAGTAAGTGTTTACTGAGTTCATAGCAAAAAATCAATTGCTACTAAGATCATAATTATTTGTCTTCCATAGTAAATGAAAGTATGCTAAAGTAACTTTGTGAAAGTAAAATCTGGGTAAGAAAAAAAATACACTAAGGCATAGTAAAAACCAACAAGTTAAAAAAGTAATGTTGGAGATCATACTTACTTATAGCTGTATGAATTTCTAGCCTAAGAATTAATTATAATTTCCCAGATTATGCAATAATCATAAATCCTGTTTAGCAGCACTAAGCAGTTTGCGAACTCCCACCACCTAATCCTATTTTATCAAACTGTGATGAAATTATGATTTTTCCAATAGCTGTAATAGCTGAAAATCTTGCTTGAATTTCTCAAAAGTGATAAAGAGGAGTCACAAAGAAAATGTCACCGGGAGAATGCTATCTAGGCAGTATTAGCCTAAAACCTTTATTTGATTTTAGGAACCAAGGAAAGTTGAAAGCAAATGGTTTCATCAACGAAGCGAAAAAATCGACAAGAAGATTTACCAGTACAACCAGTAAGTTTGGAATTGACTCCCATATCCAAAATTACTGTACCAGACTCTCAGATGAGAGATATTCCTGCTGAAAGACATGAAGCTTTAGTTAAGAGTCTTTCTGAACAAGGCAGTAACTTAATCCCATTAATTGTCAGATTGACAGATAATGACGATTCCGAGCAGCAGTACGAAATTGTTCGTGGTGCTGATTGGTATCAAGTTGCAAAAGAAGCTGAAATCAAGGAACTATGGGCCTGGATTTATGAAATGACAGATGAACAAGCAAAGATAGCTGTAGCAGAGATAGAGCAGTTAACTCAACCACCTGTTATAGAAACACCAAGCTTTGAGCATCTAATGCAAAAACTTGAGGTATCATTCGATAAAAAAGTAGATTCTCTCACCAAAAAAATCGATCAATCTATCAAGAAAAATGAGGAGGTACTCAAAAAACAAGTAAAATCTTTGCAAGATCGAGGGACGGATGCTGTTCAAATTGAACAGCTCAAAAATTTGATTACAAATCTAGAAAATTCAGTTAACGATAAGGTAGAAAAATTGGCAAGAAAAATTACAAGTTCAACAACAAAAAAAACAACATCTAATTCTTTATCAGGAGTAAATGTGGACTTATTATCAAAACAACTTGACGATCTCGATAAACAAATAGAGAAAAAACTGGAAGGGATTGTCAAAACAATTAATCAGTTCTCCCAGTCAGTTCAAGATATTGAAGATGACTTAAAAACTCAAGTATCAGCTGTTCGGCGTCAATTACAGACAATACCAGAAGTTGATACTACCGAAGAAGTTCCAGCTAAAGCTGAGACAACACGCAAGACAACAACCAAGAGTAAACCAAGTTCTACATCATCAAGGTCTAAGGCCAGTACAACAAAAACTACTACTAGAAAGACTAAAGCTCAAGCAGCTCCTGTAGAGCCAGAAGTGCCCATTGATGATTATGATACTAAATCACTCAGACAACTGAAAAAAATTGCCCAAGAACGGAAACTTCGTGGCTATGCGCGCATGAAACGTCCTGAAATTCTCAAAGCTCTTCGAGAAGCTGACGCTGCTGCTAGTTAGAATGAGTGTAATCTGAATTTCACTAGCCAAAATTGTTCAAATTGTGGTCAAGCTCTTAAGAAGTCATTATCACTTAGAACCCACAAATGTCCGCATTGTGGCTATATTGCTGACGCGAGACCACAATGCAGCAAGGAACATTTTGGCTAAAGGTTTAGAGATGTTAGGAGCAATAGTAAACAGTACCAAGGGGCACGCCTCTTACAGAGGAGCTGCGCTAACGGAACCTGGGGGAAACCTGTTTGCGGAGCATTCTGAAGGAAAAGCTACGGGAGAGTCCGACCTCTGGAGAGCGCGATAGCAATATGGCTAGTTTAAGTTGTCTCTGTGAGCGTAGAATCATCAATGATGAGAATCCCCCATCATAATCTCTAATTTGATGCCGGGAGTATGTCAATCCTCCTAAATACTTAACCAATCTATAACTGTTTAACCGGATTTGATATTATGTCCTACTCCCTTCCCGCTAGAAGATTACCTAACCAAATTTGGCTATAAACTATATGCTGCAAGGATTTACTGATTAGAACTTTGCACCGGGAAGGGAGTAACTGGACTTGGGCAAAAAAAATGGCCTGTATGATTACTAAGCCAATATGGAGTAATCATCATCTTCTAGGAAGATTGATCGAGTGGCGATCGCTAAAAAATTATCCCTAGTTATTTCCAACTTAAGTAGTTGCTTTTCTAACTCGATCAGCATAGTCTTGAGGACGAATTTTCCTAAAACTTTGCAAAGCAAATTGTCGTAAATTTAGGGGTAGGTAAGATAATACTAAAGCAAATTTAGTCTTGAATGAAGTTCCTAGTATTTGGCTTGATTCTTGTAATAATTTTCTCCCTTTAACACTTTCACCCTTTTCAATTAATCTAATTCCTAGATTCTGTTTCGTATCTGCTAACCTAAATAAACGTAATTTTTCCAATTTCTGGTCGTCAAATTTATAACTATTAATACAGAAAGTTTTAGCAGATAAAAAGTGAATATCTTGTTTTAAACTGGTTTGACGATTATGAAAACGATATTCCATGAGATATTCTGGAATAAAATATCCCACTTTTCCGATTACTGCTAATCTGACCAACAAATCAAAGTCTTCACATCCATCTGCTTCAGGCCGCATATAATCAACTTCTTGTAGACAAGAGCGACGAAACAAAGTTGAACCCACCTGCAAACTTTGGTATTGAAATGTTTCTTTAAGCAGGTTAGGGATAATTCCTTGCTCCAACTTATCCTTTCCCCACTTAGCTGCATTCTCTTTCGTGGCAACTTCCTCCCGTTCACTTTTTTCATTAATAACCCAATGACTTGTACAGACAAAATCTACATTTTGCATCTCATCTAATACTGCCACAGTTTTCTCTAAAAATTCTGGAGTCAAGGCATCATCATCATCAAATTTGATGAAATAATCCCCCGTAGCAGCATCAAAACCAGAACGCATATTTTTACTACGTCCAATATTTTGAGGATGCTGAATATAGTGAATTCTGGAGTCATTCCACTGACTAACTACTTCAGCAGTATTATCTTTTGAACCATCATCAGTTATGATTAATTCAAAATCATTGTAAGTTTGATTCAAAACACTATTTACTGCATAAGGCAGCAAATTTGCTCGGTTATAAGTGGGAATGCAAATACTAACTTTTGTCATAAGGAATTACATAATTTATGTGATAGTTTTAATAGATAATTAACCCGATTTTGAATGATAAATAATGGTTAATTTATTACTGATTATTTCTTAATTAATTAAAGATTCTGTGCCGGGAATATGACCAAATATTCGCTCTGAATATTTCAATATTTTCTGATTATTAAATAGCTCTCTATATCTAGGATTATCGGCTACTTTTTGCCATCGGTTTAAGACATCCATTGATGTTGCTTTGCCATCAAATTCTTTTCCTTCAAATGAACTGCCTCCACCTTGACCCGCAACCTTATTAATGCCTACATCAGAAAATTCCATTTGCAGTTTATCAGCAATATTGCGCCGATATTCAACATCAGTAAACCATTGATTATAGTTTATACAAATTTTGTTTTGTTTGAGATAATTTGTTTCTCCTAAATACTCTTTTGCATAATTAATCCACAAATCAGCAACTGTTTTATTAGGATTTCTTACTGATAAAAAATTATTTCCGTAACTGCTTTCTCCTAAATATAAATTATTTTTTTCTTTCTGTAATCTATTCTTTAATCTACTTGCAAATAAGTTAAAAGGATCTCTAAGAATAAGTACTTCATATCTAGTACCACTTTTGCCAAAATATAAGTCATGCTTGCTCTCAAATATCCAGTTTGTAATCTCTTGCAAAGTATAATCCTCATAACTGCGAATCAAGCAATCTTTTTTGACAAATGGATAGTTTTCTCTGAGATTTTCATACTTTTGGCGTAAGGCATTTATGTTAACTTTTAAATCGTTCCAAAATTCTATCTTACCTGTTTGCTGACCTTTAATCCAGTTAATAATTGCATGATTCCCAGTGCGCCTCATGCCTACTACTCGAATTTCCTTCTGATTAACTATTTCTGATAGTATATCTTGCTGAGTAACTATGATGATGAAATCTTTAAGATTATCTTTGAAAAAACGCTGACCTTGATGGAATACTTTGTTTGGGGATTTTAATGCTTTAACTATCAGTGATTTTTGTACCATAATATCTATATCCTAAGATTAAAATATCAACTTTATAGCAGAAGGAAGAAGGAAGAAGGAAGAAGGAAAAATATTACGTTGTCTTAGTTTTAAGCTTTTTACCGAATAATTAGGTTTAAAGCCTCTCCTTTAAAGGAGAAACCAGCGGTCGAGGGATGGCGATCTTCGGAGCGGCTCTGATAAGAGCGGTCTCCTCGCAGGCCTCCAATCGACCAAGATCAGAAAAAATTTTCCTTTGAGCCAATCCTCTTCTTTTCAAGGAAAGGTAATTGTTAATTATTAATTGTTAATTATTAATTATTAATTGTCCTAGCCTTTCCTTCCACTGCTATATTACTTAATTAATTAAAGATTCCGTACCGGGAATATGACCAAATATTCGCTCTGAATATTTCAATATTTCCTGATTAAAAAACTGCTTGTATTGAGGATTATCGGCTACTTTTTTCCATCGGTTTAAGACATCCATTGATGTTGCTTTGCCATCAAATTCTTTTCCTTCAAATGAACTTCCTCCACCTTGACCCGCAACCTTATTAATGCCTACATCAGAAAATTCCATTTGCAGTTTATCAGCAATATTGCGCCGATATTCAACATCAGTAAACCATTGATTATAATTTACACAAACTTTGTTGTGCTTGAGATAGTTTGTTTCTCCTAAATATTCTTTGGCATAGTCAATCCATAAATCAATCATGGTTTTATTCGGAGAATTTACTGATAAAAAATGTGCTGCCTTAGAAGATATCTTTAGTCTACTTGCAAACAGATTAAAAGGGTCTCTAATAATAAGTAAATCGTACCTAGTAGCACTTTTTCCTAAGTATAGGTCGTGGTTACGTTCAAATTTATCACTTGCTATCTGCTCCAGGGAAAAATATTCATAGCTGTAAATCAAACAATCTCTTTATAATAAAATTTCCCTTAGCTTGTTGGCGGTTATTTTCTATTGCCCATTTATGTTCTGGAAATTTATCTCGTAGATTTTCATACTTGTACCGATAGGGGTTTTGATTGGCTAACACATTATTAATAAATCCCACTTCACCATTATGCTGACTTTTAACCCAGTTAATAATGGCATGATTCCCACTACGTTTCATACCTGCCACTCGAATTTCCTTTTGATTAACTATTTCTGAAAGTTTGTGTTGTTGGGTAATAATTCTGATAAAATCTTCAACATTATGTGCTACAAAACGTTTACCTTTCTTCAAGGCTAGATTTGGTTTTTTTAATGCTTTAACTATATTTGACTTTTCCACCATAAAATCTATTTGTAAAATTAAAATATTCAGAATCTAACTAAAATTAATAATATAGCAATTTCCAAAAAGCGCGAGGTACAAAATTCCTTGGTTTAAGGGAGTAGGGAGTCGTAATTCTCCTTCCGTAGGAATCGATCAATAAGAAAAACAACTGTACCTCATTAGTTTGGAAAACGCTATATAATATTGCCATTAAATATAATAAATTACCTGTATATAGAAAAAAATCTAGAGGAACTTACCAACTGTATGCAAATCCTAATGCTTTCCTCCACCTTTCCTTATCCTCCCAGCAGAGGTGGTACTCAAGTTAGAACTTTTAATCTACTCAAATATTTGAGTCAAAAACATTCTGTTACTTTGGTAACACAACGGTCTCCAGATGTCAATAATTTAGAAATAGATTCATTGCGTTCTTATGTGGAAGAGTTGGCCGTATTTCCGCGCCCCCAAGAACCAAATCAGGGAACATTAGTAAAACTAAGACGTTTTAGTAATTTTTTGATTGAAGGTACTCCACCAAGTGTTCTTTCGATATATTCGCCAGCAATGCAAAATTGGGTGGATGAGTTTGTGGCAGCAGGTAAATGTGAGGCCATTACTTGCGAACATTGTGTTAATGAAATTTATATTCGCCCTCAATGGCAACAACAACTAAAAACTCTAGTTAATGTCCATAGTTCGGTTTATGGTACTTGTAGGCAACAGTTAGAAACTGGTACAGCAGAAAAACCATTGCGAGATAGACTGAATCTTCCCTTATTGCTTCGTTATGAAAAGCGCTACTGTTCAAAATTTTCCTGTATAGTCGCAACAACTGAGGAAGATGGGAAACAACTGCAAGAGTTTAACCCCAATAGTCAAATATCGGTCATTCCTAATGGGGTAGATTTTACTCAGTTTCCTTATCGAAGTAACGACCCAGGGGGACATCAATTAATTTTTGTGGGAGCTATGGATAATTTTCCTAATATTGATGCGGTTCGCTTTCTGACTTTGGAAATATTACCCAAGGTACAAGAGCTTTATCCTGATACAACTTTAGCTCTGGTAGGAGCAAGACCAGTACCAGAAGTGCAGGAACTTTCAGCTCACCCAGGAGTAACAGTTACAGGTCGCGTACCTTCAATGGCAGAATATTTGCATCAAGCGACAGTTTGTGTGATTCCAATGCGTACTGGTTTTGGAATTAAAAATAAAACTTTAGAAGCAATGGCAGCAGGTACACCTGTTGTGGCCAGTGACCGTGGTTTGGAAGGTCTAGCAGTTGATGGTGCAAATACACCACTCAGAGCATTAAGAGCAAATCAAATAGCAGAATATGTAGAGGCCATTAGTCGGTTATTTGAGGATGGGCAATTAAGACAAACGTTGTCAGAAAATGGGCGATCGCTCATAGAAACGGAGTATACTTGGGAAGTTCAAGGTCAGCGCTATGAGCAGGTATTGCTAGGATGATGAAAAAGAAGATTCACGACTCTAAAGCTAGTTACAATCAAGCTAAGTTTCCTAAAGTTGCTAAAACAGCTCAGAAATCTGATTATCCTAGAATTAAGAAAACTCCACAAATTAGCCGGATAACTACTGCTTCTAAATCTAGACATCAGAGGAGATTATCTAAATCTCAAAAGTTTTCTTTAACATCCTTACCTTGGAAAAAATGGATGGTTGAATGGATAGGGATAAGTTTATTATTTGGTGGCTCTGGTTTGATGGCAATGGGGGCATGGATTAGTGTAAAGTTAATTTCAGATCCGAATGCTATAGTCTGGTTTAATCAATTATTGCCACAGTGGACTCAATTTTATATATCCGGGAATAAATCTTTGCAAACTCTTGAACAAATTAAAGGTAGTATCAAGGAGGAAGGGTTTAGTGCTGGAGAAACTTTTTCTCTTCCTAGTACAGTAGGAGATTCTAGTTTAGATGTATTAGTTCCAGTAATGAAGCAGATTGATTCTAGAGCTTCTTTACCCTGTGAAACTCCTTGTCGGAAATTAGTAGAGTTGCGAGTCTATCAATCAATTTTGTCTGTTAACCAACGAGAAGGGAGTAAACCATATTTTCGATTAGTTAATAGTTTACCACTCCAAGGTCCTGCTGAATCTTTTGTCATTTCATCTGTTATTGAGTCTGTCTCTGCTCCCCAAGGTTCAAATCAACCTTTACCTTTAACAACAGTACGTCGTTTTCAAGGCAAAGTTCCCGCTGCTGGAATTTGGTTTAGTATCAGTGGTCAAAGATTACAAAATAATAAAACTATTCCTTATGGGCAAATTGTCAATTACAACCCCAAAAAAAATTACTTGAGTTCGATGTTGGAATGGAAAAGTGCTGCTGGTCAAGCTCCCATTTGGCAGGAAATGACTGGAGGAGGAGATCCAGAGTTAGTGGTTGAGCAAACTGTGGGATTAGATCCTGATTTTGATATTTATTGGATTCAGCCACGAAAGTTTATACTTAATCCCATTGAGTTAGAGAAAATTTCCCTAGAGGAAGCTCCTATTGGAGATAGGTATTATCAAGATACTCTCAGATTAGCTCGTAATGGTTTATGGTCTGGTGCTTTTGCTTTAATTCAACCTTTACGACAGAATTTAATAGATAAATCTCAATGGCCCCAAAAAGCACAAGCTCAATTTGATTTAATTAAATTTCATGCCAAGATTACAAAAGCTCAGGCGATCGCTTCTTGGGCAAGTCCAAGTCAAAAAGTTTTGGCTGGTTTAATTGATGGTCGTTGGCAAGAAAGTCTAAATGTGTTTGAAAATAATTTGAGCAGCACTTATGAGATTGGTAAATTACTGCAAAATGATACTGGTCGTCTCCGCAACCGAGTTGATGCTGCTTTAAGGGTAAATCAGGCTGAAACTAATGCGATGGCTTGGGGTGCTTTAATTGTGGCGAGTCAAAAGGGGCGAAGAAGGGCAACATCTTGGTTAAATAGGCAACCTCAGACTAGCGAGGAGGCAAAGGAAAAGATTGGGAGGTTATTGGATCAATTAGATGCTGCTTTTGCTAAGAAGGAGACTATACAACAGCAGAGAATTCAGCGAGGAGGGTTGTTATGAAGTCAGAAGTCAGAAGTTAGAGTTCAGGAGTCAGTCCTCAGGAGTCAGGAGAAGATAAATTTTTGGTAGTAGTGCATTGTAATTATTTTGGTTATGGAGCATGAGAGTGGGAGCATCTTGCTCCCTGAATAGGTGTTGAGTATTCCCATCTATACTAAAGTTTGAAGTTAAGTTTGCAGCACGGAATAAATTTGTAAATTTGAGAGGAGCGAGAATGTCCTAATATTAATGGCAAGTGCTGTAATATTTCTATCAGGACTTAAGCAAAGGAACTATATATAGTAGATAAAAACTATAGCACTATGGTACATATAGTGTTTTTGTTGGAAAAATGCATAAGTTCTGTCTATAATATTTCTATCAGGACTTAAGCAAAGGCGCTATATATAGTAGATAAAAACTATAGCACTATGGTACATATAGTGTTTTTGTTAGAAAAATGCGTAAGTTCTGTCTATAATATTTCTAATCTCAAGTCCCCTCGGGTTCGGTATAAAAAAATTTTCCATCCTCGCGCCATTGCCACATCTTTCTTTATCTACCTATCTATCCAAACTCCCCACCCTCTTTATCTAATTACACTGATGCTACCGGATTTAATATAGCGTTACTATGCAGGTCTAGCAAATTTTTTAATTGGGTTTCCATTACGTCAACCCAACCTACTATCTATATTATTCGTGAGTTGAACCGTCTGGCATTGTTGCACCTTTCAAGTTAGCTTTATTATTGCCTTCACCAAAGTTTGTACCAGTTATATTTGCTTCTTTTAAGTTTGCTTTTTCTAAATTGGAATTCATCAAAATTGCCCCACGCAAGTCTGCTAAAGTTAGGTTAGCATTACTCAAATTAGTGTGACTCAAATTTGTACCACAAAGGTTTGCTTCACTTAAATTAACACCAGTAAGTGTCTGATTATTAGACAAAGATAAGCTGACTAAATTGGCACCAGTTAGGTTGGCAGCACAAAGGTTAACTTGATTAAAATTTTGTACATTTTTTAGGTCAGTTTGACTAAGGTTTGCTGCTGTTAAATTAACATTGTATAAATTGGCATGAGCAAAATTTGTTTGACTAAGGTTTGCTGCTGTTAAATTAACACCATGTAATTTAGCAAAGACAAAACTTGTTTGATTAAGGTCTGCTAATTTTAGGTCTGCATATCGTATAGATGCTTGATTCAAATTAGCTTGATTGAGATTAGCTTCTATAAATTTTGTGTTATCCAAATTTGCTTTAATTAACTGAGCATTACTTAAATTTGTATCACTTAAATCGGAGTTACTCAGATTAGTTGAATTTAGATTTGCTCCTTGTAGGTTTGCTCCTCTTAAGTGTACATTACTCAAGTCACAGCCAGCTAGATTTACTTCTGATAATGAAGCACTAGGAGCAATAAAATAAACACCTAATTTAGTGTGATTAAAACTTTTTGGAAAAACAGTTGCTTCGCTACAAAGTGCTTGATTCATTTTAACCATTTGCAGGTTTGCTCTTTCAAATTTTGCATTTAATAAATTCACTTTACTCAAATTAGCTTGACTCAAATCTGCATTAGTAAAATTCGCATTTCTCAAATTTAATCTACTCAAATTCGCTTTTGTGAGATTTGCACTACTGAAGTTTACATTATTTGAAAGTTGAGAATTACTCAAATTAACTCCCCTCAAGTTAGCTTCAGTAAAATTTGCAGACTCTAAATTAGCTTCACTGAGATTCACATTTCTGAACTTTGCCTTTTCTAGTTTCACAGAATTCATTTGCGCTTTATTCAAATTCGTATTAATAAACTTAGTGTGACTTAAATTGGCTGAATACAACTTAATTTCAGAGAGGTTAGCACTTTTAAATTTTGCTCCTGTAAAGTTAAAATCTCTTAAATCTGCACCACTCAAATTTGCACCATTAAAATTAGCATTACTCAAATTTAATGCTGAATCATTAAAAGACTTCCCACTCAAATCAATACCTGCCAAATTAATCCCAGTAAAATCTCTTTCTCCTTCACTATATCTACGCAAAAATTCCTCAGTACTAACCACAGATTCTTGACTTTCTTCTTCCTCTTCTTCCTCCTCCTCTTCTTCATCTACCATCATCGAAATATCCTGAAATTCCATTTCATTCTCATCAACAACTCCAGGTAAATATTCCACTTCTTCCTCCTCCTCCTCTTCTTCATCTACCACCATCGAAATACCTTGAAATCCCATTTCACTTTCATCAATAACTCCAGACAAATATTCCACCTCATCCAAACTTTTCACACTTGCTGCAAATCTTCGATTAATTTCCACCTCATCCAAACTTTCACCATCATCAAAACGATAAATTAATCCCTGAATAATTTCTGAATCACTCGTCAAAACTCCCACTTCTCTTTCCAAACTTTGATTGCCAGAAGCTAAAAAATTATGACTCCCCACAAAAGCAAACCTCTCATCACACACCAAAAAATTTTCGTGAGTTCCTAACAACTTCAACCGAAATACACCAGGATAACTTTCTTCCAATTCTTGTAAATCTCCCAAAGAATTATATTTCCAACCTTTGCCAATATTCAAGCGATCGCCTAAATATCCCCAACCAATATCTATCTGACAATTGCTGTTTAAACAATCCTTGAATTTCTTAAGTAAATGTTCATCAATACTATTACAGTTTAACCAAGGGGAAACAATAATTAATCGTTCTTTAACTGTTTCTAATGCTTCGATTAATACACCACGACTATTAGTACGGTCATTTCAGTTATCAGTTATCAGTTATCAGTTATCAGTTAGCGGAGGAACTACATTATCAGTACTTCTGCAATAAGGAGGCTTGAAATACCGAAGTTTATTTTTTTCATCCCCTTAAAAGGGGAGGCTTGAGACTTTATTTTTTGGTCAAACACTAATTTTTTTTGATACTCTTCAGTCTTTATTTTGCCAATAGTCCGAAGATTTATATTGAATTTATGTAGTTGATTTTATGGGATTATTGAAAGCTAATAATTCATCTAAACGTAGAGTTAAAGCAACAAAATTTTCCTGTAAATTTTCGATGTATTGTGCTTCTGGTCGATGATTAAAATTTTCTATTTGCTCGTCTAAAGTATGTTTCAGTTTAACAACATATTTTTTGAGAGTAATTTGTTGTTTTTCCAATTGTGAAACCTTGGCTGCTAGAGCAGATAAATTTGATTCTAAGTCAGACATAATTACAGCAGTTTTCTTGTGGATGAGGTACAAAGTTTTATTGCTCTAGGCAACAGCTCATCTGGCAACAGGGAATATAGGAATAAATAGTCTTATAACTGTACCTCACTATCCTCAAAAGTCCTGTAACTTGTAGAGACATTGGCACATTCATTGTAAAACATTATAATAACAATTTAGTTTGATAATTATAGCAATGTGCGCTGGCTTATGTACAAATTACAAGAACTTTCCAATAGCTAAAAGTCCTACATTATCGGTTTTTTATTACCTCTGTTGCCTGTTGTATGTTGCCTGTTGTCTGTTGCCTGTTGCCTACCCACAACGTTATACTGCTCTCAAGCAGAAGATTAGAAATTATGTTACTTGAACTCACAAAAAAAACTCTAGCATTTTATTTGGAAGATATTGAAACTCCTATCGGTAAAGCTATTAACTTTATTCTGCTATTTTTGATTTTATTTTCTTCAGCTATCTTTGTTGCCGAGACTTATCCAATTCCAGAGAATATTTTTATCATACTAGAACTAATCAATGATGCTATTTTAGTGTTTTTTGCCATTGAATATTTACTGAGATTTTGGTGTGCAGAACAAAAAATAAAGTTTGTTTTTAGTTTTTTTTCTATTATTGATTTACTAGCAATTTTACCTATTTTTCCAGGAATTTTAGAACTGAGTTTTATTAGAATTATCAGATGGTTCCGAATTCTAAAATTAATTCGATTTCTCAAATTAAAAATTTATATTTTTCAGATTAGTACAGAAGATGGAGTGATTTTTGCCAGAATATTATTTACTTTATTTACAATTATTTTTATCTTTTCTGGCTTGATTTATCAAGTAGAGCACCGCGTAAATCCTGAATCATTTAAGAATTTTTTAGATGCTGTATATTTTTCAGTTGTTACAATGACAACTGTTGGATTTGGCGATTTAATTCCTATTTCAGAAAGTGGTCGTTTATTAACCGTTTTAATGATATTAACAGGTATTAGTTTAATTCCTTCTCAACTGGGGGATTTAATTAAACAACTTATAAAAACAACTAAAAATATAGAAAAATCATGCAGTGGTTGTGGTTTTTCTATCCACGATATAGATGCCAAATTCTGTAAAATATGTGGTACAGAGTTGAGTCTTTCTCAAACAAATCATCTTAATGATATCAAATCTGGTTAAACAGTTATAGAATAGTTAAGTCAGGAGGAGAAAGAATTACAAAGATGAGCGTAGTTATGACTATTGGAGAATTTTTTTATGTCCAATAAAACGGATTTGATATTATTTCCCTGTACAGACGTTGTATGCAACCTCCCTACTCCCTCTTTTCAAGGAGAGGTAATTGTTAATTATCAATTATTAATTATTAATTATTAATTATTAATTATTAACGCTTCGCTTTAAACTTCGGAGTAAATTTTTTAATCTAGTTAAATTAACTTCCTTATTACCATAACGCCATCCCACATAAGCTTCAGAAATTTCTTCAATTATTTCTACTTCATTGATAGAATTATATTCCTTAATAGCTTTAGTATATTCAAAAGGTGTCTGAAAACGATGTTTAACTAATCCCTTACTCGCCATCAAACTCAACATTTGTTGATATATACTTTCCACTGGAGATAACTTAGCTAACCACCGACCGTAACGCCATTCTCGCCAAAATATATACAATAACCATCCCAAGAAAGCTAAAGAAGTAGCTAAAATTAAACCAGTAAATATCCCTTGCCAACCTTGAGAAAACAGAGCAAAAAACCAACTAATAATTCCCAATACCCAAAGGAATATTCCACCAATAAATCTCTCTAAAAAACCAGTTACAGGAGAAGGCAACCAACCAGCTACCCACTTCCAAAAAGTCATTAATGCACTAAAAGTTTCATTCTTTTCAATAGAAGGAGGAGTTAAAGGCATTCCCGGAATAGGATTAAAAGCAAACCATCCATACCCAGGAAAATATACCTCCGTCATCATATAAGCATCTGTATTCTTAACCACATATAAACCAGTAAAAGGATTAAATTCCCCAGCAGAATAACCCGCTACTAATCTTGCCGGAATTCCAATAGAACGTAACATTATTGTCAAAACAGTAGAGAAGTGGTCGCCATAACCACCGATGATTTTCTCCCCTTCCGGGCTATTTTGATAACCGAACAAAAAAGCTGATACTAAATCTTCACCTTCAGCAAAAAATGGAGGTTCCTTTTGCAGTTTATAATTAGGATTTTGTTTGAGATATTGGGCTAAATAAAGTGCTTTTTCATAGGGCGATGTTATGGGATTACTTGATTGAGCAACTTTATTTTTGTTCGCTAATATCTCCTCTGTTTTTTCTCTTACCTTTTCCGCAATTTCTGGAGGAATTTGTAGATAATATTTCCTAATAGTTTCTGGGTAATTTGTACCTACCTGATTCAAAAGAGTACGGTCTCGATAAGGAACATCAGAAATGACTGTGTACGTTAAACCCTCCCTCAGTTCAAGAGGAGAACGCAAATTACCATCAGGATCTATGGCAATTTTTTCAGTGGGAAAATATACTTCCCTTGCTTGATATAAAGCTGGAATTAAATTCGGCAACTGAGAAACAATTGTGTAGCTTTGAATTACCTCTCTAGTTTCATTCTCATACCTATTTCTCGGCCAGTTAACATAAAATTGGTAAGACCAACGAGGGCGATTTAAAGTAAAAGAATTATCATTCCGAGAAATTTCCCAACCTTCACCGGTATACTTATCAAAAGCCAAAACTCGCCAAAAACCCTCAGCTTGAGACCTCACCCGCATCACAACTTGAGGCTCTAATTGCCCTCGTAAATTTTGATTTATTTTAGTATTAAATCCATAATAATAAGTACTATCTAAACTTCCTGGACCTGATTCTTGATTAGTTCCACTTCCTCCACCAGAATCATCTCCATCCCCTCTACCTTGACTAATATAACCAGGGTTCGTAATAGTCCGACCATCAAAATTTTCTACATCAAAATTAATCGGCGCACTAACAGGAAAAGTTCGTACTTGATAACCAGGTAATCTAGGTAAAAGAGCAAAAATTCCTAGACCTAATCCAATAATTACTAATAATAATATTGTTAATCGCTTGGGAGATAAAGTCGCATTTAATAAAGATATTTTCTTCTGCTTTTTCTTGACTTCTGATGTTCGACCTAAAATTCTCGACTCTAAACCTAACCTAGACCTATAATCTAAAATCAGGCAAGGAATAGCGATCGCTATAAATAACAGCAACACTGGGCCATAAGTTAAAGTTTGACTGATAGTACCTGCGACCCCTAACAAAATTAGCCCGATAGTCATCGAATAACCCAAATCTTTCCGTTTAGGCAAATCAAAGCTGTGTAAGACCTGAATTTGAATCAAGAATTCTGCTAATACCAGTCGCGTATCACTCAACTCAGTCACTAACCTACCCAAAAAAGCAGCTAACACCAATAACATTCCGATCGCCAAACAAAATTGAGTTGGTATATTTCGTTTGTAGCGCTTATACCAACTCCAAATTGCCCCCACAATACTTAGGGGAGCTGCCCAAAAAGTTAAAGGAAGTTCGTCTGTTGCTACCCCCGCAGCCACATCAACAGCAATAATACCTACTATAACTAACGCCTGCACCATGACTCGCAATAGAATAGAATTTTCAGGAACAGGTTTAGGTGCTGCTTCTATCTGTCGCCACAGAGGTCCTAATATAGGAAGGTTTCGCACTTCCCAACCAGAAAAATTAGACATAATTTTTGGTAGATGCTTTTCAATAATTAATAATTAATAATTAATAATTAATAATTGCCTCTTCTTTCAAAGGAGAGGATTGACGAACAGGGAAAATTTTTCTTTATTATCCTCTTAAAAGGGGAGGCTTAAAACCACAATTTTTCGGTAATAAAAACTGTAAAAATTGGAAAGCATAGGCACGTTTGATAATTAACAATTAATAATTAATAATTAATAATTACCTCTCCTTTTATTTTAAAAGGATTGATGAATGGGAAAATTTTTCTTTATTATCCCTTTAAAAGCATAGGCACGTTATCAACTCAAAATTCAAAAGTTACATTAATCCTCTTAGTTTATCAGAAGAAATAATTCTAAATTCTCAGTTCTAAGCTCTAAATTCTTGAAGGCGAACCACAAATTTTAAAGATTGCTCCCAGTTGAGGAATTTAATAATTAGCTGATATGTTTGTTCTGGTTGTGGGTCAAATAACTCTACACATAGAGTACCCGCATCTAAACGTTGAGCAGTCGCTTCAACTCCTCTTCCTTGAAGTTGGAAACTTGCAGCTTCAGGTAGTTGACCTTTAACCTTTAAACACGTAGAAGAATGATTTTGAGGAATATAATATTCAGCTTCAATGCTAACCCACCCTAGAGCAGTTTGCCACTGTCTTTTTGTTACTGACTGATTCAAATGACAAGTCAAACTTAAGGATGAGATAATTTCTTGGGCAGCGAGCAAAGACAACAACATTTGCTGCTTTGGAGTTGCAGTATTATAAGAGGTAATACCATTGGACATCAATTCTCCATCGCGGGTTCCACCTACAAGCACTAAACCAGCTAGGTCATTTAAAGATTGAGATTGATTTGGGAACAAACTATTCACTGCTCTAACCAATCTACTACCGGGCAGTAAATCAGATGGTACTTCCTGACAAGATTGCAAAAGTTGAGCAAATACATTCTCTGTTAAAGGTATACTTAGCTTGCCCCACTTAATATTTTTCATCTGTGATGCCCATAAATTAATAGGGGAAAACCAGTTATTTAGCTCTACGTCTGGATATTCAGCATCGTAGTTTACCAGATTATTTTCCCAAGGAAATCTTGGGGGTTTAGCTTCAATCTTGGCTTTAAGTCGTTTTTGTAATACAGTCTCGAAACGATTATACACGGTTGGTACTTCTCCGGATGTAAGTGGCTGACTTTCGTGGTCGTAGGGGTAGTCAATTTCTTCAGAATCAAGTGGGTCTAATTCTTCCCACTCTAACTGCTCCACCCTGACTTCTTTGTTTCCATTCTCAATCTTGTTTTGATTTTTCCCTACATTTGATACTTCTTTAGAATTTGGCCCTAATAACCAGTCAAAGAAATTATCCTCAAAAGTTTCCACCTGTTTATTCGTTTCGTTATTCATCAGTTGACGCACTCGCTCCGGAATTTGAATGATTTCGTAATTCCCAGGCAAGTTCCAGTAACTTATGCCACTTTTTCTTCACCTGGTTTACTTTACGACCTAAAGTCTTGGCGATCGCTTCGTCAGAGAGACCTTGATGCTTCAAATCTAGCAAACTTTTCTGTTCTGCGTCAATTTGCTCATGCAAAGCTGCCCATTCTGTGGGGGTTAAGCCTAAATTATGCTCTAAGTCTGCTTCTAACCATTGATGAACTAATTCCCACCTATGTCCCATAGCAAATTTGAGCAAATGGTACTTAAAGCGCTGCTGTAAATAATCCCTTTGTCTGGGAGTAAGACCTAAGATAGACTCTATTTCCCCAGTTGATAAATCTTGTAAACGCAGTGCAAAGTAGTCTGCACAGTCTTGCTGCCCACGTTCCTCCAGATAGGCCATAAGTTCTTCTATCACTACCAGGCGCAGAGAACCTATATCATCACCTGTATCCTGTTGTGCGGCCATTGCCTCTCGCACTTGTTGCATAGACCCATCATTCCATGTCTTATCTGAGTCAGTAGTTGTTCCCTCCGCTGCTTGGTCAATATCTACAGATGTTTCCTTTGGTTGTTGATGGGAAAATGTTTGAGCACGCAGAATAATTAATTGTTGACTACGACCACCAGACAAAGGTATACGTCTTTTGCCATAACGCTCTGTAAAGGCCATGTACTCTGCCAGTTCTAATAATGTATGGGGAGTGTACATTATTGGCAGCTCAGTTTCTCGTCTAAAAGCATTTAAAGCCTCCAGATAAAATTGTTGTAAAAAGTCTTCAATCAGATTTAATCTTGCCTGATAACTTGATTGTATTTGAGGAGGAGTGATATACCTATAAACAATTGCACTTAGACTGCTATGTAAATGTATTCTTCCTTCTCTAGAACCAAGTTTGTAGTAATGTAAACATTGTCTCAGACGATGTTGAGCTAGATTCTTTGCCCATTTACTTATTTCCCCAGAAGCTTGAATTCTTTTGCTTTCTATGCAAATTCTTTCTACTTCCTGTTTAATACGCTCTGCTACTGATTGGCAATTTTGCTTTGATGCACGAGTAGATTGCTGAAATTCATCTAGCAAGAGCTTTAAATTTTCTTCGCCAACTTGGCAGATTTCCCCCATCATTGTATTAATAAATTAACTACTAATAATTTTTTCGATTCATTACATATACACCCTGATTTCATACAATTTCTGAAAATACTAGATAATAAATTATGGACTTAGAACGACAAATCCAAACACTCATTAAAAATTCACCTCAAAATGGAAATACAGCAGAAATTGTTGAAGCAATTACACCTGCCTTGAAACTTTTAGCTCAACAATTACAACATTTAGAATACTATATTTTGCAAACTTTGTCACACAATTGGGTTTTGACTACCCTTGGTCATCGTAATAAATCTGAATTAGAAAAACGTGTCATTTATGCTTTTTCTACTCAAAAAGATGCTTCATCTTCTATTGTAGAGGATAATGTCGTTGCTACACCGGTGCCAGTTGTTTATCTACTTTTCCAAATGATAGCAATTGAACCTTTAGATAGCCTTATATTTTTTGAACAACCTGGTAATTTGACAAAGGCTACAGAAGTTAAGAGAGAGGATGTCCAAAAGCTGATAAATATATATCTCCAACAGTATCAGACATCCTCTAATTCCCACTCTAGCAAAATTCCTCCAGATATTGCTTAAAATAGCAATCAGCACCTCAGCAGTCAGCCATCAGCAACTCAATTGCCGAACACTATAAGGAAAAGCTAATAGCTAATTAAAAAGCACCTCCTGAAAAAATGCTCACTAATAGATACCTAATTCTATGCACAAATTTTTAGGCTAATAGCTGATAGCTGATAGTTAGTTAAGGCATTGAAATACCCTCAAAGCTTGTCTGATATTAATTAATAGTTCAACCATCTCAAGTAATAGAGAAAATAGAATTTAACCGAATAATTAATAATTAAATAATTCAGCTTTATCAACCTCCCCCTTCAAGGGGAAAAAATAAATTTTTTTCCTTTTAGTCAATCCTCTTCTTAAAAGAGAGAGGTAATTATCCATTATCCATTATCCATTATCCATTAATGAAATAGCAAAGTTAAACTCATCTGAAGACAGATTAGATTGCTATAAAAGATTAATAGGTCTACATCAATTAATTGCCTTTATTAAACTTTATCCTACTGCTAGTATTAATTAACTCTTAGCTAACTTATTGAAAAATACTAAAAGTTAATACAGCCGACTTAAAACATAGTCAGTAAGATTAATCAGAGCTTGACGAGAATCACAATCTGGCAAGGATTTTAAATGTTCTACACCCATTTTCGCGTATTTAGTAGCTAATTCCTGAGATTTTTCAATACCGTCACTATCTTTAATCAATTGAATTGCCTCTTCTAAATCGCCATCTTGGGCTAATTCTCTTTCGATTAGTTTTTCTAAAGTTGGTTTTTCTGTTAATGCATATAATGTAGGTGCTGTCAAATTGCCACTTTTAAGGTCTGAACAAGCAGGTTTTCCTAGAGATTCTGTCGCACTGGTAAAATCTAGTATGTCATCTACTATCTGAAATGCCAAACCTACATATCGGCCATAGTAGTACATATCCTGAGCTAGTTCTGGTGAGACACCACTAAGAGTAGCTGCAGCTTTAGAACTATTAGCAATTAAAGAAGCTGTTTTATAGTAGCTCTTTTCTAAGTAAGCATCTATAGATAAATCAGTATCAAATTTATGTAGTCCTTGCTGAATTTCTCCTTCCGCAAGGTCCATAATTACTTCTGAAAGTAGTTTAACTACTTCTAGATTATCTAGATTGGCCAAATACCAAGATGATTGAGCAAAGAGAAAATCTCCTGCCAGTACTGCAACACGATTGGTAAATAAACTATGAACAGTGGGGACACCTCGGCGAATTTCTGATTCGTCTACTACATCATCGTGAACTAAGCTTGCAGTGTGGATCATTTCTGTGATTTCTGCTAAACGACGATGTTTTGGACTAATTTCCTGATTTGGCATGGTAGTCCGTGAAATTAAAAAGACGATAGCTGGTCTCACTCGCTTTCCCTGTACGCGGAATAGATGTTCTGCTGCTGCGTACAGAATTGGGTGACGAGCACCTACCAATTGTTTTAAGTTATCTGTTAGCAGTTTTAGGTCTGCTTCTACTGGTGAAAATAGGAGAGTTGAAGTGGTCATGGATTAGCCAATCAAGCTACAAGTTAACAAAATTTTACATATTATATTCTTATTCTAAGCTAACCATCCTTCATATAGGTAAAGTAGAAATTTTTATAAATTATTTTTTGTTTTTTGATAGGCAAAGTACATTTTTATAGTATATTGTATCTAATTGTTAAGTAACTCTCAAAATCCTATATACAAATAGTATTGACTGTGTTATTTTAATAGTAAGAACTGTAATCATTCAAGTATTCAAAGTTGTTAACTATAATAGGAGAATGCTAGGTAATTCTGTAAGGAACTAGACTTATTATAGATTCATCTCTCAATTTACCTAATTATCAAGATCGGCTAGGAATAGTAGAGAATAATTGTTCACCATTCATTAAAGGTTGACTCAATCTACTATAACTATTTAGAGTAAAAAGAGATAATAGTTACATTTTAGACATCTCCGGAAACTAAGTTTTTACCCAGGTATTTCAAGGGTTTGAGATTAATTATCGGAGAGGTCTTTTGAATTAAAAAAGTAAATAGACCAAAAATTCCTCATCATAGTTATAAAGTTACCTATTGGGGAAGAGAATAGTCAACAACTTCTGAGCTGGAATACATATAATTTAGTCATCATCATATTTGATCCAAATTAACCTGAAAATTTTTGCTATGTGGGTTATATCGATTAAGCTATCAGGCACTCTATCTAACTAATTAATGATAATGAAGATAACTTAATAGCTGCATAGTTTGTCTGAGATATATTTACCAATGACTGAAGACTGAAGTGCAGAAATTGAGTTAACTTAAGCTTCTAGAAATCTATGGGTTATTAGTTACTAAAACATAGTCCCAGGCTAAAATTTTAGATCGATAGATGATGTAATTAAGCAATATAATTGCTAAAAATTGCCATAAATTTATAGTATTCCAGGTTACCAATCGTACTCAGTAATTATCAACAATTTCTCATCTGAATAACCTCTTCTCTAAAAATGTATCTAGGATCTAAATTTAGAGAAGACCTAAGCAGAAGGTAACTTAAAAGAACAGTTCAAGTATGTGAACTGAAAAATCAAAATCTCTGCTACTTTGCATTACTATTTAATGCTACAACCTTATGAATACAAAGAGTTTAAGACTTTGTCTATAAGTTTCTTTTGCTCTAAAAATAAATTAAAGGATAATTGTTTTTCTTAGTATTGATTTCAATTAATTACTAAGTAAAGAATACTCAATTAATCTTTAATTACTTAGCTTTTGAGCTAAGAAATACTTACATCTCAATCCTCCTCACTATACCATTTAATAAAACTATGAACTACAATCACATTCCTGTAATTATTCCCATTCTAGCAACTGGTTATGTATTTACTGTATATTTACTATTAACATTAGCCCAAAGAGGTGCAAAAATCACAAGAAATAAATCTTGGCAACAAGGCATTGCTAACTCAAGAACTAATTTGCATTAATAAAAAACAGCAGATAATACTATAGTTCTATATGAACTATAAATTATCTGCTATTAAGATTAATTTGAGTACTAAATATTATAGCAGTCGAAGGAAAGTTAGGATAGATCAAAAGCTTAAAACTCAGACAACGCCTGATTTTTCCTTCTTGCTGCTTGCTTCTTGTTTCTTGCTTATGCTATAAAATAACTAATAAAATATTTGACATTTGTGTAAGAGTGGTAATGCCAAATTAATATAAAGTTGCATAGAATAATATCTTATTTCTGTTTATCAAAATCATAAGGGTCGCGCAACCCCGCCTTGACTGGCGAAATATTTTTGGAGCGGGGCTTAAATCCCCTACTTCCCCTCCACGGTCGGGCCCCGCGGGTGGGTTAACTTCTGACTTCTAACTTCTGACTTCTAAGTTCTGACTTCTGACTTCGTTAAATCCCCAACATAAATTCTATGCCATAGAAATAGGTTTGTCTAGAACCGTAGAGAAAGAAACTGATTGTACAATTGGTTTATAACCAAGCCATTGTAATGATAATTCAGCAAATTTTTGAGCAGAACCGCTAACTACGAATTTTGTTAGTTTTGCTTTCTCATAGTTTTGCAAATTCATAATTTCTAGCTTTTTCGCAGCTACTTTCACTAGAGATACAGCAGGGTCTACAAAATTAACATTTCTAGGTAGAAAAGAACGCAATATTGGTTCTAAATAGGGATAGTGAGTACAACCATAAACCAATGTGTCAATTTTTTGCTGTATTAATGGCATCAAATATTCTTCTGCTATCTGATATGTATAAGGGTTATGTAACTGATTTTGCTCTATTAAAGGTACGAAATAGGGACACCCTACTTGCCACACTTTAGCAGAAGCATTTGCCTCTAGAATTGCTCTACGATAGGCATTACTAGCAGCAGTTGCAGGGGTAGCAATTACGCCTATTCTTGTTCCTAATTCTACTGCAGCATTAGCCCCTGGTACAATCAGTCCTAGGATCGGAATATCAAATTTAGACTTGATTTTTTCTAAAGCAAGAGCTGAACTGGTATTGCAAGCCATCAACACCATTTTAACTCCACTTTTGACTAACCACTCTATAATTTCATCTACAAACTGTACAATTTCTTTGCTAGTTCTTGTACCATAAGGTAATCTTGCTGTATCTCCAAAGTAAAGAATAGATTCACTAGGCAACTGTCTATATAACTCTCTCAGAACAGTTAGACCTCCTATGCCACTATCAAAAATACCTATTCTTTTTTGTCTAGTTTCAACGATCATTATTGATAGTCTAGAAATATTATTCAAATCAAATCAATATAACTATAATGTATCGGTTGAAAATCTATCTAGTTTTTCCTATTTATTTTAGTTTGAATAGATCAAAATTATATAATTCTTTATCAACTGAAGTGAAGAAAATGGGAATTGTCGAATATATTTTGGTTATCATTACTGAATAAGATAGGTTAACACTATATATAGCAATGTAATGTAAAAATATCTTTGTAGCGCCAAAAATTTATTGTTTAGGTTAATTTTTAGACACTACAGTTCAAAAATCACATTTAATTGCTACATATAGTATTATTATTGTCAGTTTCAGCTTTATGTTAGAGGGGCAAACTAGCCAACAAACTCTAATCGAGCTGGTTTTTCTGCTGGTGCTTCTGTACCCTTGAGATAGGCTAATACCGTATCTGCGTCAGATGTCTCAAATGGATCGTCACCATAGTTGTCACTAAAACCTTCTTCAACAAATATCTTTTCGATTTTACAGTCATTGACAACCATTGCATAGCGCCAGGAGCGCATACCAAAACCGATATTGGACTTATCTACTAACATTCCCATTTTACGAGAGAATTCTCCATTGCCATCTGGTAATAGGAATACATTTTTGGCATTCTGCTGCTTACCCCATTGGAACATTACGAAGGCATCGTTTACTGATAGACAAATAATTTCGTCTATTCCTTGTCCTTTGAATTCATCGTATAGTTCTTCATAGCGAGGTAAGTGAGTAGATGAGCAAGTTGGTGTGAAGGCTCCAGGTAATGCAAATAATACTACACGCTTGCCACCAAAAATTTCTTGGGTAGTTTTGTCTTGCCAACGATAAGGGTTAGGTCCATCAACAGATTCATCACGGACACGAGTTTTGAATACTACATCAGGAACGCGCTCAATAACCATAACTTAACCTCAAAATGATTTAGTAACTTAGCAATTCAATCTGTATCAGCTTTTACTGCTGTAAATCAGAATAATTCTTATTTAAGAATTTGTCAACGGCATTAAAGAAAAAATTTTATTTTTGAGGTTTGCTTGTGAATGTGTTGCAAAATTAGGTATAATAGAAGATTTACTTTTTAGTGTTTAGGGTGGTAGGTCGCAGGTGTTAGGTGTTGGGTGTTGGATTTTATACCAATTTTATGTGAAATGGTACAGAATTATGAAATTTATTAACTTGTCTATCTAAATCTACTGGACTGTTTCACCTAAAATAGTGCATTAGGCTTTTCGATAATCACCTTATCACTCGGTCATCTCAATCCTCCACCCCCCCATTTAATTATGCACATTTTTAGATGAAACAATCCACTACTAGACTGACACAGCTAATTTGGTGCAATAGATTTTTATTTCTAGGTGTCTTTATCTCCCCTACTCCCCTACTCCCCTACTCCCCTACTCCCTAATGGGGGTTGCACATTATGGAATGATATTGCCAAAAATTAGTTTAGACTTTGACTAAAAATAACGATTAATTAATCATTCTAGCAATTGATTAATCTACAATCCAATTCAATCAAAATTCTCACTCAAATCATTCGTCGCTGTGCAACGCCAAATCTACAGTCAACTTTGATTAATATGTTATTTTATGCAGCTTCTTATGAATTTGATATTATTTGATTCAGTTAAATAATTATTATGATTATTTAGGGGGTTGCACATTATGGAATGATATTGCTAAAAATCAGTTTAGACTTTGACTAAAAAAACCGAACATTAATCATTCTAGCAATTGATTAATCCAAAATCCTATTCATCAAAAATCTAAAATCATTCGTTACTGTGCAACGCCTTATTTAGTCTGTAAAAATGCCTTGTTTTGAACAGAGAATGAAAATAATTTAGAGGTAGTGATGTAGATTTGCTATTACTTTTCAATTTCAAAGAATTATTAGATTAAAAAATAGAATCTTTTACAGCACTTCCCGCTGTTATGAGGTGCAATAAGTAGACTTTTGATAGGGTAAATATTTTGGTAGTCCTGCATGGTAATGGTGAAGATATATATTTTTTAATTTCTCCCACACTCCCCATCTCCCCATCCCCCCATCTCCCCATCTCCCCATCTCCCCGTCTCCCCATCTCCCCATCTCCCACACTTTCTAAAACCGTCAATATATGTACCTTATAACTTCGGAAACTGCTGTATAACCTACCAAAAGTTACTAACTTGATATCCTAAACTATTTAACATAACTCTCAATAATGGTAGACTTAAACCAATTACATTAGTATGACAACCTTCTATTTTTTCAATAAATAAACCACCTTTACCTTCTATGGCAAAACAACCAGCACATTTTAAAGGTTCTCCAGTCGCAACATAAGCTTCTATTTCTTGATCGTTAACGGGAGCAAAATGAACTTTTGTCATTCTACAAACTACGATAGTTTGATTTTTAACTAGATCGATTAAAGCATGACCTGTGTACAATTGACCAACTTGACCACGCATTTTTTGCCATCTAGCGATCGCTTCTTTAGCATCAGCAGGTTTACCATATATTTCGTCATCAATAACTAATACTGAATCACATCCTAAAATTAAATTTGATTGTGTTTCAGATAAGTTTTCTTTCATTAGAGACTTAGCTATTGTTTCTGCTTTAGCTTGGGCTAATGTTTCTACTAATTTTCGAGGTTCGATTAATTTTACTGTTGATTCATCAAAGTTACTAGGCATAACTATAGGATGAATACCAATAGTTTCTAACAAGCGAAGTCTTGCTGATGATGATGAAGCTAATATGAAGGTTGGAGTTTTCATATTTTCAAGCAAGTAAACAAATATTCCATAAAACATTGATAATTTGTCAGGACTATAGCCTATATTTAATGATATTTTTTAAGCTTGGAAAACTTAAAAATTTGCTAGTCCTGACTAATATAAAATTTTCTCACTAATATATAGAGAAAGAGTTAATAACTTGCTCAAACTTATCATGCACTTTTTGCCAACGCGCTTCAGTAGCTGAAATATTTATAGTAAAAAGTTTACCTCGACTAACTCCTACACTTGCTAAATTATGACGCTTTCTCCCATCAGCAAATTTAACAGCATATTCCAATTGATAATATGTTTTAGCTTTATATTCTCGTGCTTCTGCACTTACTAATTCTGCTTCCCGACCAGAGTCTGTTGGTGCAATGGCATTTTTGCTCAGTTTATATCCTACTTCAGTCGGAGTACCCAAGTCAGCCAAAGTTTGGTCTCCGACTACGGGACTAATAACGACACTAACATTCTCAGTGGCCTCAACTAGGTCATGGAATACTACATCCGGGCCATCAGATACTTTAACTTCGAGCCAACCATTAGGATAAAGGAATTCATAACCATCAGTTGTATCCACGAAGCTTTGTAGTCCACCGCCAATAGAAACACAACCTGTTAGTACCAGAGCGATCACTACTAAACATAAAACCACTATTTTCTTTAACATTTTCTTTAATCTAGACTCTAAATAACTGGAGTTGGATTGAATTCAACTGTTCAGTCCCAACACTCAAGTAAATGTATTGTCTCATTAAATCTTGATTAATTTAACAAATTTGTGAATTTAATCAACTTCAAGAATTAATTTTTGCCAATCAGGAGCCAAAATAATTTACAGTTAAGGTATTTGTTTTGCACTAAGTAATATTTAGATATTGAGATTGAGTTTAGTGTGATGTTTTGAGCGATAAATAATTCTGAGTTATGAGTTTAATTCTGAACGAATGGCGAATTTAGCTGGCAATTATGGTAGAAGAATAATTGATTTTAATACTTAGCGAAATATGATGATTTAGTTGTCTTTAATTGATTGAAGTTCTGAAGATATCACAATCTAATTCTTGATTCTGAATACTGAAATATTTATGCCATTAATTACTTTCTCTATTAGCCAAACTTTGACTCATAAATCTGCGGTCAATATCCTGCAAAATACCAACATTAATTAATGGATAATTGATAATGGATAATTGATAATTACCTCTCCCTAAAAGGGAGAGGATTGACAAATAAGGAAAAAAATTATTCTCTTGGTCGATTATATGGCGCAGGTTTCTGAGCCATCCCACCCTACGGGAAAGCTGCGAAGAGAGAACTCCGTTCCGCTGTCGAGAACGACCGCTTTTTTTCCCTTGAAAAGGGAGGCTTTTAACCAGGATTGTTTAATTATTTAATTATTTAATTATTTAATTATTAATTATTCAGTAATTCCCCCACTTATTGCCATTACTAACACCAAAAAAATCACCACAATTTGTGTTTTATCTAATACCCATCCTCCTAATAGCAGTCCGATTAAAAATCCAATCGCCCAACACTGAACATTAATTGCTAAATAAATACCACGTAAAGATTCTGGTGCTAAATCCGCTACTAAAGCTGAGGCAGAAGGAGTATAAGAAATAATTACCGAATAATTAATAATTAATAATTAATAATTAAATAATTCGCGCCTTGAAGCCTCCCCTTTTAAGGGGAAAAAAAGCGGTCGTTAGCGCAGCGCACCCGTTGGGTGGGATGGCTCAGAAACCTGCGCTGTCCGACCATCGACCAAGAAAAGAAAATATTCCTTATATTCAATTCCGTAACGGTTTTAACCAGAGGTAATTATCAATTATCCATTATCCATTATCCATTAATGAAAATAGCAAATCAACTTAAAGCTAAAGTCGTCCATAAAATATTACCGAATTATTAATAATTAATAATTAATAATTAAATAATTCGCGCCTTGAAGCCTCCCCTTGATCGGGGAAAAAAGCGGTTGAGGGATGGCGAGGTCCCCTCGCCATATCCAATCAACCAAGAGAAGAAATAATATTTCCTGATATTCAATTTCGTAACGGTTTTAACCTTCTTGTAATTATCAATTATCCATTATCAATTATCAATTAATGAACTATTTCTACTATCCCAGTAATACTGATTACGAGAAATCCTCATCCCCATAATATTGGTGAAATTATTAATGGTTGAGCATGGCTGAAATTTCGTAATTTTTTCGCAACTGGTAATTGGAATATAACAGTAAAAGCAGTATTTCCTGTAAATATAGCACTGATAATTAGTGATGAAAAATTTCCTGAAACAAAGTTGTTTAAATATCAAGGTATTGTGCTGTGGTAGAAAGTAAAAAAAATATTCACTCGCACAAAAATAATTAGAGTTATAATGTTAGGATACAGTTTAATCTCAATATTTGTTCTGTGTTACCAAAAGCTCTAAAAATTAATATCTGATCGAGTCGCAAATTTTTGTAAGTTCAATGATGGTTCAGTAGTTGTTAATATGTAATTTTGCAATGATTTTAAATTAATTTGAATGATTAATTATCTGAAAGGGAAAGTGGCTGATGTTCAAAAAGGCAGTGGTATTCGTGTAACTCTAATTTTAGAAGTTAATCAAGTAGGTTATGAGCTACAAATTCTGCCGAGGTTAACTCAGAATTTACAGCAAGGGGAAGAGGTACAAGTTTTTACTCACCAACAAATACGGGAAGACCAAATGTTATTATATGGTTTTGGTACTTCTTCAGAAAGAGATTTATTTCGCCAGTTAGTAAGTGTTAGTGGTATTGGCACACAATTGGCGATCGCTTTGTTAAATACTTTAGAATTACCAGATTTAGTCCAAGCTATTGTTGGGGGAAATACTCGTGTCTTAGCCAAAACTCCAGGAGTAGGCCCGAAAACTGCAGAACGTATTGCTTTAGAATTAAAAAATAAATTGGCCGAGTGGCGACATGATGCTGGCTTAACTACATCAGTACCTGTGGGAGTTTTGCCCGCTATTCAAGAGGAAGTAGAAATGACTTTGTTAGCTTTGGGATATACAGGTCCAGAGGTAATACAGGCATTGCAAGCTGTTAGTCAAAATGCTAAAATGTCCAAAAATATAAATGCAGAAGATTGGATTAGGGAAGCTATTAGTTGGTTGAGTCGTCCTACTCAACTTTGAAAAAGGCACAGAGAGGAAAATACTATAGCGCTACGCGCAACTCAGAACTCAGAACTAAGAAGTCATCCCTGAGCAATTTTGAGCATTTATAAATTCCCGCGCCCTATTTGCGTAGTGCAATAGCAAGAGATTCAGACTCACTGCTCACTGCTGATTGAAATCTTATATTCTTTTATTGTCTGGGACAAGTATTTGATGATATAGTTAGTGATTGTAGTAATTTTGAGAAAGATTAGTAGAAGTTAAATATATGGCTCTCAAGCAACAACGTAAACAAGAAATTATTGGTGAATACCAAACTCATGAAACGGATACAGGTTCAGCAGATGTTCAAGTAGCTATGCTGACCGAAAAAATTAGTAAATTAAGTGCTCATTTAAAAAATAATAAGCAAGATTATTCATCCCAAAGAGGTCTATTAAAAATGATTGGTAAACGTAAGCGCTTACTATCATATATTCAGAAACAAAGCCAAGAACGTTATAAAGGATTAATTACTCGCCTTGGTATTAGAGGTTAGAAACTTACTTATGTCCTCAGAATCATCACGTCAACCTTTACCTTTTGAGCCTGCTAAAAATCGTAAAAAGCAAGGTAAGAAATCATCTCCCTCACCCAAAACAAAAACAGTAGAGGAGCAAAAGTCTTCTAATGTAAATCAGCCGAAAAACATTAGTAATCAAAAACAACGCCAACAACTCAAAGGAGAAAATTCTATCCCTGAAGTAGTTAGTCAGAGAATGATAAGTCGCATGGTGTTATTCTCTGGTACACCTCTAATATTTTCTTTATTAACCTTTGTTATTAGCTACTTTATCATTACAAATGATATTTTGATACTACCAAACCAAGCAGTTTTGCTAGTTAGTATGAGCTTTTTTGGTTTAAGTGTTATTGGTTTGAGCTATGGTCTTTTTTCCGCTTCTTGGGATGAAGATAGAAAAGGTAGTTTATTGGGTTGGCAAGAACTAAAAATTAACTTTCAACGAATGAAAGAAGCCAGGAAAGAAGCCAAATCAAAAAGCTAATTTCCATCTATGATTAATAGTTATAGAGATGAGAAAACCTTGTCTCTAGTACTGTCTTATATTCCCAAACAATTTAATGTGAAAAAATCACATCCACAGAGCAAACTAGAGATTGTATCGGATTTATTAAGAAACGAGTAAAAGTCAAGTTTTATACAGAATAAGGTTGAAAGCTCCTCGTCTTTAGGCAAGGGATGAAAATGACCATTCAGGATCAATCCGGCTGAAGTGATAGAATTAAACTTTGAGTAAGGCGTTTATCTGCACCTGGAACTGTCCTAGTACGGAGAAATCCCGGCAAATAAGAAACAACGGTTGATACATTTAACGGCAGTATGACTATATAACTGCAAGCAATGGCAGGACAGGGAGTGTACCATTTTGGCATAGTGATAGAACCTCCCGGAAGCTAAGAAAAAGTAAGCACAATCTGTATAACTTAATGTCAATACAAGTGAGTGTCTAGGGGCGTTTTGACTCGTCCCACCCGGATAAATCTCTAGGTGACAATAAGAAGGAGTGAGCAATGAGTATTTATCCCCTTGCGTAGCATCCTCTTAGAATACCTGTATCTTTAAAGAGCAGGAAGAAGTCAAAAGTTATTGTCAATATAACCGTAGTTGAACTTACACCTAATTAACTGCAAAAGAAAAAATGATTATAGTAACAAAAGTTGGTTCTCCAGAGGCCGAAATAGACCGTCTTTGTAATGACCTTCAAACTAATTGGGGTCTAACACCAGAAAAAATTGTTGGGCGCTATAAAGTTGTCATAGGTTTAGTAGGAGATACTGCAGACCTAGATCCATTACAACTACAAGAACTAAGTCCTTGGATCGAACAGGTAATGAGGGTTGAACGTCCTTATAAGCGAGCCAGTTTAGAATATCGCCATGGAGAAGCAAGTGATGTAGTAGTATCTACTCCTGATGGACCTGTAACTTTCGGTCTTCATCACCCCTTAGTTGTAGTTGCCGGTCCTTGCTCGGTAGAAAATGAGGAGATGATTATAGAAACAGCTCAACGGGTAAAAGCTGCTGGTGCTAGGTTTTTGCGCGGAGGAGCTTATAAACCTCGTACTTCTCCTTACTCTTTTCAGGGACATGGTGAAAGTGCTTTAGGTCTACTAGCTGCAGCTAAAGAAAAAACTGGTCTGGGGATTATCACAGAAGTAATGGATGCTGCTGACTTACCAAAATTAATTGAAGTTGCTGATGTGCTACAAGTGGGTGCCCGTAATATGCAAAACTTCTCTCTATTAAAAAAGGTAGGTGCTCAAGACAAACCTGTACTTTTGAAGCGGGGAATGGCTGCAACTATTGAAGACTGGTTAATGGCTGCAGAGTATATTTTAGCTGCTGGAAATCCAAATGTAATTCTCTGTGAGCGGGGTATTCGTACATTTGACCGTCAGTATGCTCGTAATACTTTGGACCTCTCAGCAATACCAGTGTTGCGATCGCTGACTCATTTACCAATTATGATTGACCCTAGTCATGGTACTGGTCGAGCTGAATATGTACCAGCAATGGCAATGGCTGCTATTGCAGCAGGGACAGATTCTCTGATGATTGAAGTCCATCCAAATCCAGCAAAAGCTTTATCTGATGGCCCTCAATCTCTGACACCTGAAAAATTCGATCGGTTAATGCAGGAAATGTCAGTAATTGGCAAAACAGTGAATAGGTGGCCACAAGCAGAGCCTGTTCTAGTATAGAAGAAGGAGTCAGTCCTCAGAATTTAGGAGAAAATCATAGCTGCCGCGATCGTTCATTAATTGATAATTGATAATGGATAATTGATAATTACCTCTGGTTAAAACTGTTACGGAATTGAATATCAGGAAATATTATTTCTTCACAGGAGTCGATTGGATATGGCGCAGGTTTCGGAGCCATCCCACCCAACGGGAAAGCTGCGAAGAGAGAACTCCGTTCCGCTGACGCGAAACGCGACAGCGTTGCGTTACGCCAGTTTTGCGAAGCAAAAGCAAACGACCGCTGTCTTGGTCGATTGGATATGGCGCAGGTTTCGGAGCCATCCCACCCTTCGGGAAGCTGCGCTAACGACCGCTTTTTTCTCCTTAAAAGGGGAGGGTTCAAGGCGCGAATTATTTAATTATTAATTATTAATTATTAATTATTCGGTAAACAATTAAGCAAGTATTTATGCTTAATTGCTTACTTGGGATTTGATGAACGAAAAAAGTAATTGGGGCTTGCTGATTAAATCTCAAAGTTTTTACACATAAAGGTTTGAAGATTTTTAGGTATCAAAAAGTTCTAGCTTTTAGGTAGTTCCGGTTCAAAAATGAGCGTACTTTGGGTAGATTATGGCAGAAAAATTAAGGGACGATTCTTCCAACTACCTCCTCTATAATTCCCCGTTTCTCCTGTTTGCGGAGCATTCCGTAGGAAATTCACCGATTCTGACTCGGTCTTCCTACTCTTACCACTCATACTTTTTCAGCAAACCCTAATTATTAATTATTAATTATTAATTATTAATTATTCGGTAATATCTATAAATTTTGATTATTTTGTTGAGAAATAATACATTCAACCTGATGCTCAACATTATCCAGTAACTTCTGCAAAGTTAACAAGCTATCTAGTTGAAATGGAGCTAGATGTTGACGAGAATAAATTTGATTGATTTTAATCTGTAATTGTTTGCCTAATTTCAAGGTATCTTGACTCAATAAAGATAGCTTTTGCTGTTGATAAAATTTTAAAGCAGCTCCTCTTAATACCTGTAGTGTTGCTTCTTCCCCATAAACTCCTGGCATTACTCTCAAACGTAATAGTAAATGATTATTTTGATAAATTCTTTCAATCTCTACTTGCCGAGGTTTTTTAACGGGAATTGAACTCATTTTTGTCAGAATTTTAAGTTCTTTAATAACACCTTCAATTTTTTCTCGTTCTAAGTTTTCAACTACAGATTGTAGAACTCCATCTTGACTCCAAAGAATTTTTCCTTGTGATTCTTGTTGCTCAAAATAAAGTCTACCAATTCCTGATTCTAAAACTCTTACCATTAGTTCTCTCAATAACTGTTGAGGCTCTAAAATAGCCATAGATTCTAAAGAGATATATTGTTGAGAGTTAGGCAGAAATAATTCTAAAACATCACATAAATGATTTTGTGGATTTTGTGATAAATCTTGAATTTGAGGTTGAAGTTTTTGTTGTTGTGAATCTTGAGATTTTTTAATTAAATATTCTTGACTTGTGCTCTTTTTTTGCTCAGAAAATTGCTGATTTTTTCCTTTTTTAGTAGATTGATGATTATCAATTTGTTTCTGATTATTATTGACCAGTTTATGTTGAGAAGAACTAGAAGTGACAGATTTTTGATGACCAATATAGTTTAAATAAGATGATAATATTGACCTCTGAGTTTCAGAGGAAATTTCTTCCATTACTAGCGAACAATTTAAGTAAGATAATAATCGGCGAGCATAATTTGTAGCAGAAGAATCTTTGATGTCAACGACACCAAGTCTGACTCGACTACCTTCTACAGATAGAGGTAAAATTTGATAGTGTAGACAGGCTTCAAATGGTAATATATTGTCAATTAGAGCAAATATCTGGGGATTATCCATTTGCTTTTCCCCATTATTTTTGTTGTATGCGGGCATTATTGAGTTGTTGGTTTGAAACTAATAGAAATCATCTATTTAACAATTGGGATTAAAATAGGCAACAACCGTCTTCACTAGAGTTATTGAAGCTGATTTAACAATTAATTATTAATTATTAATTATTAATTATTAATTATTAATTATTACCTCTCCTTGAAAATGAAGAGGATTGACTCAAAGGAAATTTTTTTCTTCTCTTGGTCGATTGGATATAGCGAGGATACCTAGCCATCCCACCCTTCGGGAAGCTGCGAAGATCGACCGCTTGTTTCTCCTTTAAAGGAGAGGCTTTAAACATTAATTCTTCGGTAAAAAAATGGTAATAATCAAGCAGTTACTATATATATATTGGTGTACTTTTACCATCTGCAAAAAAGTTCTCAACAAATCACACTAAATACGCCAATTACATAATTCAAGTATCTAAATACTCAAATACTCGATACACTACTTATTAAGACTATATTATCCTAAAAATTACTCAAAAGCGACTTTGAAGGCCCCCATGTTTGAACCGATGGATGAAAACAAGGGAGTTGCTTAAACTAGACAACTTTAGTTGTCCTGTGCTAATGTTATCAAAAAAAGTAAGCAGAGCAGTAGGTATTGGCCTTAGCTGACTATATAGGGGCACTTTTACTTGTCCCCAAATAATATATCTTTGGTCAGCTAAGAATAGATGAAGTAACAGGGATTTATCTCAACGTTGGCCCTTGACCCGCGCTCTCCCGAAGGGGAGCGTCGTATGGGAAAACCAATCAATTTTGCGGCGCATGTCAATAGTGTGTTAGAGTTAAAAATATGGCTGCTGGGCTAGCAGTTTCAGTCTGTGGAGCGACTGTAAGACCGAAAAGAGGCTCGACCTTGGAGGCTGGTGCATTGAAGCAGAAAGGCCTAAGAGCGCGATGGTTAGGAATCCCGCGCTGTACCGTCAGGTCAGCGTCGGGAGGATGTCAACCTCTTGTATAGTGTCTACTTACAATACCGGGGACTTGAGTCCGGGAAGTAGTCAAAGACTCAATTAATATTTGAAGCATCTTGGTTAAATTATCCTGCCTAAAATCTTAGTCTTGATAGAGGCTAAGAACTATTTCGTAACGATTGAGCAGATAAGTATAATTTAGTCCATTCGCTAATAACTTGGTTACTTCTCAAGTTTAATTGTTTAGCAATTTCCTCTACACTCGCACCTGATTTTAAGCCGTCAATTAAATGACGTTGTTGGGGATTGAGATTTTTCCAATATTCTTGCCATTGATTAGAAGTCAAACCTAAACCATGTTCATTCAGAGAAATTTCTAACCAACTAGCTACTAATTCTGGTTGTTGTTTAACTGCAAAAACACGAATTGCATGATAACTGACTTTTTCTCGTAACCTATATACTTGCTTGATAGGCATATCTAAAGCTTGAGCAATTTCATCTTGAGAATTGCCTCGAAGATAAAGCTTCAACCATTCTGCTGCCTTTGAATCAACTTTTTCCGCCAAATATTTTTCAAATTCTTCCTGGACTTTAGAGCGGAGCATATGTTGTTGCTCCATTTCTTCAGTATCTTGGTATCCTGAAGTTACTACAGCATCCAACAAACTCACTTGGTCTTCCGTATCACCAGGACTAATATCTTCCGAGATTAATTTAACCCATTCTTTTACAGGCACTTGAGTTAGGCCACCTCTTTGAGTTCGACGTAGATAATTAACAAATCTATATACCAGTAATGGCTGATTGCGAATCGGTCTAATACAATATTCTTCTACACTGGCTAATAATAGAGAGTTGCGGAGATTGGGATTTTTTGTACATTCACTGATTTTGGCCATTTGCTGCTGGAGGTAGCGATCGCTATTGAGCATCTCTTGGATCACTTCCTGGAGGACATCAATTACACTTCGTTGGCGATCGCGACTGGTATTTACCCATGCTCGTATTTTCTGTCGCAGCATGACTAGGCCACTCAACCGTTGCAGTAAGTTTCGATAAGCTCGCTCTGGCGGAATGTCGAAATATCTTTGTTTTAAAATTCTATAAAGAAACTCTCTGCCTTTAGATGCCATTTCCCTTTGAGTAGGAGTCAGCTCTTCTAAGCGACTAGGATTATTCCCCAATAGCCAACAAATAATACTATTGTGGACATCTGAGTTATGGTTTGGGTAGTCTTCCTGAAGTTTGGTTTTCCACTCTTGTTCCAGTGCTTGGGCCAAAGTCATTTCAGTTATCAGTTATCAGTTATCAGTTATCAGTACCTTTGCCTAAAGCATCGGGATTAAAATATTGAACTTTATTTTTTTTCATCCCCTTAAAAGGGAGACCTTATTTTTTGGTCACGATATTTTTAATTCTAGCTCTTCAGTAGAATCAATTTCTGCCAAATTTTATTCAAAAGCTATATTTTCATTGACATCCTCCCCGGCCTAAAGGCACGGGGATTCCTACCGAGCCTTAGCTCCTCGGTGGGTTGACACTTCATTTACTGCTGCTACCGTAGGCGGTAGTCTTACGCTTGCCTCCACGTCCGTTTTTTGTCTCGGACTGCCCGCCCGCGACTAATATATTTATTGCTGCATTCTCATCTCTATCATGTTTTGCACCACAGTTGAGACACTCCCATTCTCGCACCTTCAGGTCTAGCTTGCCACCTTTAAAGCCACAATTTGAGATTAAAGTCAGTGAAGAAGTCACCCCCTCCACTGCTCTCCAGAACGCAGCATGATAGTTTCCCATCACTGCGCTCCTCAGTAAAACAGCTATTGTCATTAGTACGTCACCACAAGCATATCTTCAATCCATCTGTAATTTGATAGGATGTCTGATAGTTGTTTGGGCATGGCACTATTACAGCCAGTTTTGCTGCCAGACCTTTCCAAACTTCCGTCTGTTCTGGTCTTTTCATCATGGCAATGCCGATGGAGTAGTTGCCAGTTTTTGTATTCGTCCTTTCCGCCTTTTGACTTAAGAATGATATGGTCTAACTCTATTACGTCTCCATCCTTAAAGAACAATCCGCATCTGCGCCACTTCCCTTTTTGCTTTTTCAGCAGCGATGCTGTTCGCTTCGGCATCTGAGGGTGTTTACCCATTCTTGTACTCCAATAAGCTAGGTTCCCATCATAAGGACTGGCATCGCCTTTAACTTTTATATATTGTTGGCTCTTAAATGAGCCATATTCCACTAAAGTTAAAGGGTTATTTTCCCGTGAGGTAGAAAAGACCCAATTTCTATTCCCTATTTTTTGCCAATACTTGTTAATCCAGTGTTCGCCTTTGTTGGGGTGTCTTCTCTTTGCCCATCTTCGGAGTTTCCAGTATAATAAGTAATCCATTCGGTAAAATACCTTTGTTGGACATCCTATGGAAAAATAGTTACACCATCCTCTGATTATGGAATTGAGGTTTTTGATAAGTGCAGCTTGCGGTTTAGCTTTGTGCTTGTCAATAACTTCTGTGATTTTGGTGTAATGTTCCTTTTGACTTTCTTTGGATGGGGTGATGATTGTGGAAAAACCTAGTATTCGTTTTTGTGAATCTTTTCCAGATGTATATTTTCCTGCTTTAAACTGTCGGATGTTGAATCCGAGAAAATCGAATCCTGGTTTGTGTCCTTCGTGTTCTTGCAGTGTATGGATCAATCTGGTTTTGCTGGGTTTTAATTCTAAACCCATGTCTTTTAACCATTCAGAAATAACTTCTTGACACCTTTGGACAACGGTTAGACTTTCGTGGATGATAACAAAGTCATCGGCATATCGAATTAGTGTTACGGATTTTCTTCTATTTGGGAGGCTGACCTTACGTCCGCTTTTTTCTCTCATATCAAAATCTTTGGCAAGTTCTTTGATTCGATATTCCATCCCGTGGAGGGCTATATTTGCAAGTAAGGGGCTGATGACCCCACCTTGGGGTGTACCCTCAGATGTTGGAAACAACTCTTTCCCATCCATCACACCAGCTTTTAACCAAGCTCGGATTTGTCTCCGTAGGGTCGGATAGGTATTTAATTTTTCTATGAGTCGTTGATGGTTGATATTATCGAAACATTTGGCAATGTCTGCATCAAGCACATATTTGGCCTTTTGATTTATTGCTATAAAAATTGCTTCGATTGCATCTTGACATGAGCGCCCTGGCCTGAAACCGTATGAAGACGGTTCAAATCGGGCTTCCCATTCTGGTTCTAAGGCCATTTTTACTAGCCCTTGCAATGCGCGGTCGTACATGGTCGGTATTCCCAAAGGTCTTTTTTCATCCTTACCTGGTTTCGGAATCCATACTCTCCGAGTGGGTTTTGCCTTTGAGCCTATTTTTAGTTGATTTACCAGGATGACACCTTGCTTTGGGGTCAGCGACTTAATGCCGTCCACACCTGCCGTCTTCCTACCTTGATTGTCTTGGGTTACTCGACGCACCGCTAAACATTTTGCAGACCATGATTTTGTTAGTAATTTTTGGAGTCTACGAACTGTTCTGACATCTCCACGACGTGACGCTTTGTAAATCCGATGAATGCAACTTAAAGACACATCTTTGGGCTTTTCGCCAGTTGATGTCCCTCCATCCATACATCGGCTTTGGTTCCGTGTTCATAACTTGAGATTGCTACTTGTAGCTTTACATTCCGTATTACCGTGAGTCCGTCTGCATATCCTCATCATTACAATGAGGTGTTGGCTTCTGACTCAATCTTTCCCATCTATATACCTACACCTGTGGTAGATTTTCCGTCTTAGCTGACTACTTAATCAATCGACCTTGACTAAGAGTAATAAATGGGTTACTTCGTTCCAAATAACCATTGGTTTGTTCCTTTAGGATGATACTCTCCGCCTATATTTGGGAAACACATATCAGATTGAGACCTGACCTCTCTGACTCCCTTAGTTTTTGCCTTTTTGGGACTCAAGCGTGTATCAACCTATTTCACTGGTTTTCACTCAAGACGGTTCGGACGTATCTTTGTATTCCTATCCATGAGAACTTGCTAAGGTGGCATTGACTCCAGGTTGAGTTGCCTTTACCCTTTCATCCCTGCTTCAAAGATTGATGGCTAGTCGCTACTTTGAGGGAAAGTGTTTTCACTCCTGTGTCTGGAGGATTGGACTTGAGTGTTCTAGGATACTTACTCGCACCAATATGGTTATTTAGTTGTCATCTGTTGAGGATTAAAGTGCGAACTCTACCTTATCGGTTACTCAACACAAGCCAATCATCCCCCTATTTCTAGGTTTCGACTGAACGAATCGCACCAAATTTGAGAAGTAGGCTCCCAACGACTAATTACTCTAAAATCACGACCATATTTTTCTGCTTTTCCTTCTAGGAATGTCCGGAATTGTCTCCAACCTAAATCTGATACCCACCCCTCTTGCTCCCCTCCCAGGAGGGGATGGGGGTGGGTTACGGTTTTTAACCATTCCAGAAACGTTTAAATCTTCTAAAACAATTGTTTGGTTTTCACGAATTATTTCAGTGGATAATTTATGTAGAAAGTCTGTTCTTGTATCTTTCAGTTTTGCATGGAATTTAGCTACTCTAATCCGTGTTTTTTCATACCTTTTTGACCCTTTAGTTTTATGAGATAATGACTTACTTAACTTTCTTAATTTCTTAATTCGTTTCTTCAGAGGCTTAGGAGCATCAACCTTTCTACCATCGCTAAATGTAGCAAAAGTTTTAATACCTAAATCTATACCTACTGAATTATCAGTTTTAGGTAAGATTTCTGGTTGTATTTCTACTACAAAACTCAAGAAATATCTATGAGCTGAATCTTTGATTACTGTTACTGATGATGGAGGAGCAGGTAACTCTCTTGACCATACAATTTTCAGCTTTCCAATCTTGGCTAAATAGATTTTATGTTGACCAGCTTTAAACCCTCCCTTTGTAAACCTAGCAGTCTGTTTTGATTTCCTGCTTTTGAATTTAGGAGGTTTAACAGGCTTACCTTTTCTCTTTCCTTGAGTTGATTTAAAAAAGTTAGAGCAACGCCTGGTTTAAATCATTCAATGATTGCACCCACCCCCATCCCCTCCTGGGAGGGGAGCAGAGGGGTGGGTAGAAACCTCTGACAACCATTGTCTTTCTTCAGTCTTTTTAGCTTGAGTAATAAAAAGCTTTTGTAGCTCTGAATTAGTAGATTTCTTTTCTCCTGATTTATACCCCTGTTGGCAGAAAGCTAGACTATCATTCCAGACCACACGGACACAGCCAAATAGCTTGGCGCTCTCGGTATTTTTGTCCCGGCGTTGGATATATACGGTACTTAAATCTAGCTTTCATAACTTGACTTTCAAAATAATAATATAATAACATATTTATAGACAAAAATCAACTAAAAAATCGCCCTAGAAGGGCGAGGCTTGAAACCCATTTTTCTGGTCATTCAATCAATATTTCTGACTACTGATTGAATATGCAGTTTGAAGTTCTCTGCCGTTAAATGGGAGATTTTAACGAAGTCAGAAGTCAGAAGTCAGATAGGGGAGCCGTCGGATTGGCGAGGTACAGAAGTTATTTTTGTAACGGGGATTTGAGAAAAGCTCCAAAAATATTTCGCCTTAAAAGGCGGGGTTTTAGACCCATGTTATTTTGATAATTGGGAGACCCCTTGCCGAATCAAGTATATTCAAAAAAGTGTTTGGACAAGAGTGGAGCGATCGCTCATCAGCTATAATTGTCCTTTTTTCTTCGACATACCACAAAGTTGTCAATCTATCAAACTGCGGAAAAGTTAGGAGAGAAAAATTTGTCATTTCTGGTTGAGGAAAACAAGACTATTTGTCTCTGAAAGAACGAAATAATCAGTATTTGCAGCGTTAAAATTCTCTTCAGCAATACTTACCCTTGGATTTTTCTACCATTTATAGTATCACACCACGGAGGAAAACGGCTAAACATCTTGAAACTTCGTTAGCTGTATCAGAAAAATTTTCTCCTTTTTTGTCATAAAATCCTGACAAAGTTAAAAATATTCAAAGGAAAATACTAAAAATTATAAGTAAAAGTTAAGTATTCAACTGATTTTGAAATATAGAAGCTTTTGAAGCGATCGCTTTATTAAGACGTAAGCATTCAGCGGTCAGCAGTCAGCTATCAGCTATAAGTTATTAAGTCATTATCTTGGAAGAAGGAATTATAGCGCTGTGCGCAGGCAACAGGCAACAGGCAACAGGCAACAGCGGTGCGACCCCGCGACGACGCCAGCTCGCTTGCGGAACGCTGACCAAGAGAGGGAATGCGCACTCCTGTGAGGCAACAGGGGGAATAAATTGCTTATAATATAAGACTTTTAGCTATTTGGCCTCTCCTGCAATTTGTAAATATACCAGCGCTCATTGCTATAGCTGAATACTAATAGCTGTTTGCGCAGCATTCCGCAGAAAATGCTTACCAAAGGACATGGTTCATTAATGGATAATGGATAATTACCTTTCCCTTTTAGGGAGAGGATTGAGCAATATGGATAATTATTGCTCTACTGATTAACTGTCAAAGCCTTTATCTGTAAATATTTGAGGATTTTTAGAGTGAAAAAAGGTGCAAGGTTTTTGGTCTAAAAAGCTAAAAAAGTTAGAATTCTGAGTAGATAAGGATAGAAAAATCAAGGGATATTTCTTTCTCCTAACTCCTCTAAATTCTGAATTCTTTTTGCGAAGCATTCCGCAGGAAATTATAGTAAATACCTTTCCCTAAAAAGGAGAGGATTGAGCAATATGGATAATTATTGCTCTACTGACTAACTTTCAAAGGCTTTATCTGTAAATATTTGAGGATTTTTAGAGTGAAAAAAGGTGCAAGGTTTTCGGTCTAAAAAGCTAAAAAAGCTAGAATTCTGAGTAGATAAGGATAGAAAAATCAAGGGATATTTCTTCCTCCTAATTCCTCTAAATTCTGAATTCTTTTTGCGAAGCATTCCGCAGAAAATTCTAAATTCTTAATTATATCTAACTCTTCTAAATTCTGATAAATTCTTAATTCTAAATTCTGAATTCTATTCTCCTGACTCCTACCCTCACTCATAAGACTTCCATAAGCAAACCCTAAATAGTTATGGAAAATCAATATTTGCATTTGTAGGTATTATGTGAGCGTAAAAATATTTTATGGAATTATGACTTCTCCTAAAATAAATAAGCAGAATCAGGTACAACAAAGTGTTCAAGAAAAAATACAGATAGCTAAGTATAACAAACTTAAGGAGTTAGATTTAAGTGGAAATACATTAACAACATTACCAGAATCAATCACTAAACTCACCAATTTAACTACACTTGATTTAAGTGATAATAAATTAATAGAATTACCGGAATCAATCTCTCAGCTCACCAACTTAACTACACTTGATTTAAGTGATAATAAATTAATAGAATTACCGGAATCAATCTCTAAGCTCACCAACTTAACTACGCTTTATTTAAGATATAATAAATTAACAATATTACCGGAATCAATCTCTAAACTCACCAACTTAACTACGCTTTATTTAAGATATAATAAATTAACAATATTACCGGAATCAATCTCTAAACTCACCAACTTAACTACGCTTTATTTAAGATATAATAAATTAACAATATTACCGGAATCAATCTCTAAACTCACCAACTTAACTACGCTTTATTTAAGATATAATCCCCTAGAAAATCCACCAATAGAAATTGCTGTACAAGGAATAGAAGCAATTATAAAATATTTACAACAAATAGAAGAAGAAGGAACAGATTATCTCTATGAAGCCAAATTACTAATTATTGGAGAAGGCGGGGCTGGTAAAACGACTCTAGCTAAGAAAATTCAAAACTCAAAATATAAACTAAAAGAAGAAGATTCAACTAAAGGAATTGAAGTTTATCAGTGTAAATTTAAGATAACAAATCAACATAATTTTCAGATGAATATTTGGGATTTTGGCGGACAATAAATTTATCATGCTACTCACCAATTTTTTCTGACCAAACGCTCCCTATATATTCTTGTAGCTGATACTCGTAAAGAAGATACAGACTTCTATTATTGGCTGAGTATAGCAGAATTGTTGAGTGATAATAGCCCTTTATTAATTATCAAAAATGAGAAACAAGTGAGTGACATTTGTAAATTAGAGTATTTCCGTTAGCAATTAATACCCAAAAATTACTGTCTAGTGAGTAGAAAACTTATGATAGAGCTTGCTGATTAAATCTAAAAGCATTGACATATAAAGACAAATGCTTTTTTGGAGTCGAATTGCAGTGTGCCTGTTTCAGTCTAAAACACTCAAAAAGTTAGTATTTTAGGCATAGAGTTAGACAGAAAAATCCCAAATTGACAATTGTTACCCAAATAATTAAGGTTTAAAGCCTCTCCTTTAAAGAAGAAACAAGAAAAAATTTTTATTATTAGTCAATCAATTCCGTTTTCACTATCGAAGTAATTATTAATTATTAATTATTAATTATTAATTGCTGAATCATACGTTCTGCCTGAGAAGCATAACCACCACCGAATAAATTAAAATGATTGAGAATATGATACAAATTATAAAGACTTTTACGTTGTTGATAACCATCATCTAAAGGCCAGGCTTGATTATAACCACGATAAAAAGCACTGGGAAAACTACCAAATAATTCAGTCATAGCAATATCAACTTCGCGATCGCCCCAATAAGTTGCCGGGTCGAAAATTACTGGTTCCCCATCCACAGTTACTCCAGCATTTCCTCCCCACAAGTCACCGTGAACCAGAGAAGGTTGTGGTTGATGACCTGCCAATAATTCTGGAATGATTTTTAGTAGGCGATCGCTCTGACGAAAACTGCCACCCCGACGTTTTGCCAACTTGAGCTGATAACCAATGCGGTTTTCTGCCCAAAATTCTGCCCAGTCTGCATTCCAAGTATTAATCTGCGGTGTGGAACCGATAGTATTGTTAATGTCCCAACCGAATTCACTTTTTCCTTCATAGTGATGTAAAGCTGCTAATTTACGTCCCATCTCTTCCCAAGATTTATCCTCACCGCGACCACCCAAGTCTAACCATTCCAAGACAATATAAGAATTATTTCCCTCTGTTCCAGAGCATAAAGGTTTTGGAACTCGAATAGCCTGAGTTTCCCACATTTGCTTTAACCCCAAAGCTTCTGCTTCAAACATTGCTATCTGGGAAGCTTGATTAAGTTTGACAAAATAATTGCGACTGCCATTAGTTAGTTTATAACCACTGTTGATGCAACCTCCACCAACTGAATGATAGTCACTGACTTCAAAATTTTCGGCCGTTACTTGAGTGATATGTTCGGCAATTTTTTTCCACATATATATATATAGTCCTATATTTAATAATTGTTTTTTTAAAAGCTAAAAATTAGCTATTTTGCTATACGCAATAGTATAATAAAAGTTATACATAAATATAGTCATATATAGTCAAGTGATGTCAAATATCTCCGTTTACTTGCATAAAAGAGCTACTAAATATTTGACAAAATTTAATAACTCAAAGGCCAGATGTTTAATATTATAATGAAATTGGCTGGTAATTCCAGACTAAATAAAAATAAAAATTCCTAAGTTCTCGAATCCTAATATAATTTTAACCCCTTGATTTATGAAATTAGTTGAGAGACATATCCCATACAAAAAATCATCGGTTTTATGATGAAATTGACAGACTATGTTTCTTGTCGAAAAATCTTTATAACTATGCCAATTATTTAGTTCGTCAATCTTTCATCTTTGAAAATAATTATCGTCACTATTACGACCTGCAAAAAACACTCTCTACTCAATCAGATTATCAAGTAATACCAGCTAAAGTCTCTCAACAAATCTTGATAATTTTAGATAGAAACACCCAAAAGCTTTTTAGCAGCAAACGAAGTTTATAAACACCAAGCCATCAAAGTTTAAATCTCGTCCTCGTCTTCCTGGATATAAAAATAAAGTAAAGGGAAGAAATATTGTAGTTTATACCACACAAGCCATCAGCAAGAAGCAATTAAAACAAGGAATTATTAATCCCAGTAAAACAGGGATTTATCTAAAAACATTAGTACCTACTTCACAAATTAAACAAGTTCGTCTCATTCCTAGACTTAATCATTATGTAATTGAGGTCATTTATGAAGCGATGGAGAAACAATACGAGCTAGAGAAAAATCGTTGTGCCAGTATTGATATAGGATTAAACAACTTACCTACATTAACCTTTAATAAGCGCCGGAATCAAACCCAAGAGTGATCAATGGCAGACCGTTAAAATCTATAAATCAATACTACAACAAAGTTAAGAGTTCCTTACAATCTCAACTCAAAGAAAATCAATGGAGTAAGAGGCTGAAAAAGCTTTGCAATAAAAGAGAATTTAAAATCAACGATTATCTTCATAAATCATCTCGTTTGATTATTAATGCCCTGATTAATCAGAAAAGTTGAAAAAATCTCTATTGCTACATACGCAATAGTAGAGACTCAACTCTTCACAGAAACTGAACTAGAAGTGATTTCTATTTCCCAGACCAGGAAAATCTGACTCCTGAACAGCTATTAATTTTTATATTTTTAAAAGTTGAAAAAATCTCTATTGCTACATACGCAATAGTAGAGACTCAACTCTTCACAGAAACTGAACTAGAAGTGATTTCTATTTCCCAGACCAGAAAAATCTGACTCCTGAACAGCTATTAATTTTTATATTTTTAAAAGTTGAAAAAATCTCTATTGCTACATACGCAATAGTAGAGACTCAACTCCTCACAGAAACTGAACTAGAAGTGATTTCTATTTCCCAGACCAGAAAAATCTGACTCCTGAACAGCTATTAATTTTTATATTTTTAAAAGTTGAAAAAATCTCTATTGCTACATACGCAATAGTAGAGACTCAACTCCTCACAGAAACTGAACTAGAAGTGATTTCTATTTCCCAGACCAGAAAAATCTGACTCCTGAACAGCTATTAATTTTTATATTTTTAAAAGTTAAAAAAATCTCTATTGCTACATAGGCAATAGTAGAGACTCAACTCCTCACAGAAACTGAAACGGCAAATAATCAATTCCGTAACTATATAGCGCTGTAGTGGAAAATTATCTCCATAAATTATCAATTATTCCCCTCCACCGGAGGGGTTAGGAGTGGGTTCCCTGTTCCCTGTTCCCTCTTTTCTTAGAGATATCTAGTCTATATCGACTTGCAAATATAAGTTGTTTAAATTAATAAAGCAGGCTTTTCCTAAAAACCTGCTGTCTGGAATACTGACTAATAATTTCGCCTAACTATAACGTTTCAGTATGAATCAGCGCCTTCAGCAAACTCTCAACTTTTTCTTCCATCTCTACTAATATATTTAGAGATAGGGTAATATCATCTTCAACTCCCAACAATTTAGCCGCTTTTTTGACAGCTTCTTTCTCTTGTTTTGCGTAATCTTTATCAGCACGAGCCATTTTAATGGCGTTATACAGCAATATTCTTGGTGTTGACAAGCCAGGAACATCTGATTTTATCTTGGGCAACAAGTCTTCCAACTTAGCATTCTTGTAGTCAAATTCTTTGTATTTTTCTATAGCTTCTTCAGGAGCGCCAATCATCCGTTGATGATTTATTAACCAATTCATCTCTGCTTCTGGCACATCCCCATCAGCTCCAGCAATAGCGAGCAACGCATACCCAAAATTAAGATATGCTTCAAACGGAGCAGAAGAAACACCCTGAGTCCTTTTCAGGTATTCTGAGCCTCCGATCATTTGCTCTTCATTTGTCGTCATAATTTGTTTCCTTTTCCTATTTGTTCAAGTTGAGTTTACTGTACCGACAATTTTTGAGCGTCACAGTCAGTATAGGAAAGCCATGACAGTTAGCTATTGAGCTTGCCTTACTTCTGGTAAGTATATAGGGCTATATCTGAACCTCCGATCATTTGCTCTTCATTTGTTGCCATAATTTGTTTCCTTTTCCTATTTGTTCAAGTTGAGTTTACTGTACCGACAATTTTTGAGCGTCACAGTCAGTACAGGAAAGACATTGTCGTTAGCTATTGAGCTTGCCTTACTTCCGGTAATTACTATAGCGTTATAGTGGAAAATTATCTCTATAAATTATCAATTATTTTTCCCTGTTCCCTGTTCCCTCTTTTCTTCGAGATATCTAGTGTAGGGTTTGCTGAAAAAGTCTTTTTGTTGGGGTAGGAATCAGAATTTTCTAGGTCATGCTCCGCAAACAGGAGTCAGAATTTAGGAGAAATGGGAATTATAGAAGAAGTAGTAGAAAGAAAGAATTGTCCCTTGATTTTTCTTCTCTTATCTGCTCAAAATACTAACTTTTTGACCTTGAGCAAGCCTAAAACTTTACCATTTTTTCACTTCAAATACGCACGGAAGCTAAATCTAGTAGGGCGAATGCCATTCGACCCTACGTATGGCGTTTTCAAGGTTGATTTGCGTAAGCCCTGTTTATCTCAACGTTGGCCCTTGACCCGCGCTCTCCCGAAGGGGAGCGGAGAGATGGGAAAACCAATCAATTTTGCGGCGCATGTCAATAGTGTGTTAGAGTTAAAAATATGGCTGCTGGGCTAGCAGTTTCAGTCTGTGGAGCGACTGTAAGACCGAAAAGAGGCTCGACCTTGGAGGCTGGTGCATTGAAGCAGAAAGGCCTAAGAGCGCGATGGTTAGGAATCCCGCGCTGTACCGTCAGGTCAGCGTCGGGAGGATGTCAACTCTTTACTTATTACTTAACTCAGAACTTTCAACAACACTTCTGCCATTTCTTTACATCCCACTTGTTTCATTCCTTCAGACATAATATCCCCAGTCCGATAACCCAAATCTAATACTTGCAAAACTGCTTGTTCAATTTTATCTGCTGCGGCAGGTTGCTCCAAAGCATAACGTAACATCATTGCCACACTCAGGACTTGTGCCAAAGGATTAGCCTTATCTTGACCCGCAATATCTGGAGCAGAACCATGAACTGGTTCAAATACTCCGGGCCCGGAAGCACCGAGACTCGCCGAAGGTAACATCCCAATACTACCTGTTAACATCGCCGCAGCATCAGAGAGAATATCGCCAAATAAATTTCCTGTGACAATCGTATCAAATTGTTTTGGCCAACGAACAAGCTGCATCGCTGCATTATCTACATATAGATGAGATAACTCCACATCTGGATATTCCAAGGACATTTGAGTAATGCGATCGCGCCAAAACTGAGACACTTCCAATACATTCGCCTTATCTACCGAACACAACTTACCGCCACGTTTTTGAGCTGTCTCAAATCCCACTTTAGCAATACGGTCAATTTCTGACTCAGTATAGGCCATCGTATTCACACCGCGTTTTTCTCCGGTTTCTGTCTCAAACACACCCTTGGGCGTGCCAAAATATACTCCACCTGTTAATTCTCGTACCACCATAATGTCCACTCCTTCCACAATTTCTCGTTTGAGGCTAGAAGCATCTATTAATTGGGGCAAAATTTTTGCTGGCCGTAAATTAGCAAATAATCCTAATCCGGCCCGTAATCCTAATAATCCAGTTTCTGGTCGTTGATGGCGTGGTAAATTATCCCACTTGTAACCGCCGATCGCTGCTAAGAGTACGGCATCACTATTGCGACATTTTTCGAGAGTTTCTTTCGGTAGGGGTTCCCCTGTAGCATCGATGGCAACTCCACCGATAGGAGCTTCTTGAAATTCAAAGTTAAGATTAAATTGGTTACCAATGACTTTTAGGACATCTACCGCCACTGTCATAATTTCAGGGCCAATGCCGTCACCGGGGAGTAGAGTAATGCGGTAGTTCATAATGTTCTATGTTTTAATTTTCTATGAGTTGAGTTTTTGACAAATTATTTAAGACTACTATGTATAGCAATCCTATTTCAATTACAGGTCATTTCAGTTATCAGTTATCAGTTATCAGTTATCAGTATCTCATGCCATAGGGAAGCTACGAAAATACTGAAGTTGATTTTTTTTCATCCCCTTAGAAGGCTATGCTTTATAAACATCTTTCTTAAATAAAACTTGACAAAACAGAGAAGTTATGTAGCCATTCAATGAATATTTCGGGAGAATAAACGTATTTAATTAGAGGCTTTTCTCCTCCCACTTCCCTATCTCCCCACCCCCCATTTCCTATCAGAAAAGGGTTTGAGGAGTTCCTGATAAGAGATAGCTTAAAAGGAGAGGCTATTGACCTTACTTTTTGGTCAGCAATCTTAAATTTTTAGTTAGCAAAACTATAATATAAATTATCCAGTCAAATTAAGTTGATTAAAAATGAATAAATCGTTATTTTTTCTACATAAGTTAATCACAACTTTAGCTTTTTGTGTAATTTTAGTTGGCTTTACTACTCCTAAGAGTATAGCTGAGTCTAAAACTGAACAAAGGCGTGCTGCTTGTGTGCTAATTGATTTTGATGGTCGAGTTAGGTCTACAGGACGTTGTAATGTCAATGTAGTTACAAGCAACTCTGGTGTAAAGTTTGATATTGAATGGGATGGTTCTACTAGCACTCAGTTCTCTCTAAATAAATTTCCTACTGATGGAACTTATCGGATCAATACTAATAATGGAAATGCTACTATGCAAGTTGAAAAACAAGGTACTGTATTTATCTTTAGAAGCGATCGTGGCTTTAGAGGTAGAATAATATTTCCATAAACCTATATTCAACAATTAATAATTAATAATTAATAATTAATAATTAATAATTAGGGTTTGCTGATTAAATATAAAAGCATTGACATATAAAGGTTGAGCGCATTTTTTAGTTGAAAAAAGTCTAAGCTTTGAGGTCTTCATTAATTGATAATGGATAATGGATAATTGATAATTACCTCGGGTTTTAACCGCTACGGAATTGAATATAAGGAATATTTTCTTTTCTTGGTCGATGGTCGGACAGCGCAGGTTTCGGAGCCATCCCACCCAACGGGTGCGCTGCGCTAACGACCGCTGTCTTGGTCGATTGGATATGGCGAGGGGACCTCGCCATCCCTCGACCGCTTTTTTACCCTTAAAAGGGGAGGCTTCAAGGCGCGAATTATTTAATTATTAATTATTAATTATTAATTATTAATTATTAATTATTATGTATTCTTAGATTTTTGACAAATCATTTGGGATTGCTATGGGGAGAGTACAAATAAAATTCACACAAGTAGATTAATTAGTTGATTTGTTTAATTTATTCAGGCTAGAGCTTTTACTTATGTTATTATTTATTCAATGACTTGAGTGAGATAACTTTAACTAAAAATGAATATTAAGCAACTATCTTTAACTATAATTCCCCTAATTTTTTTCTCGATTTTAGGTGTAAAATTTATGCCTATTAATACATCTTATGCTTTGGCTAAATCACAAATAAAAAATCTAGTTTTAGCTGAAAAAACTGATAAATTTTTATTAGCTGCTGTTGATAGTTGTGAAGTATCAATGCCAAGTTCTTCTACAAATGAACGTCTTGTTCTGAATGTCCGAGAAGTACCAAATGGTAATATTGTTGGTACAGTTGATGATGGAGATACAGTAGAATTAGAAACTACAGGTGGTATAGAAGGTTTATTTTGGGTGAAGATTATTGAGCCAGTTACAGGATATGTTTGGACTGAATATCTGACAAATTGTAATTGAAGAAGGCAGAAGTCAGAAAGCAGAAGGGAAAATTGCTTATGGATAGTCTTCGACACGCCACTTAGTGTCTACAAACCACAAACAATTTTAAGCACCCCCGTTGACGGTGGAGTATTAAACCCGCAAAAGAAAAGATAATTTTTTTGTGATAAATACATTAATAAATATCTGACTCAGCCAAGATAAACTTCTTTTTAAGCTGAGTTATTTTTATTTTTGCAACTGTTCCATTAACCAAACTCCAACTAACCGTTGATTCATATTACGACTCTGTGGCAATGCTTAGTCAAGTAGGGAAATTTTTAATCCTGGTAAAACAAGAGATTCTCTAATTTGTTTACTACCTCCATCTGCTACAGCAAATGCAATTACTTTGGCATTTTCCACCTCAACTATCCAATATTCTCCCACTCTGATATTTTCATATAAAATTCTTTTTTCTCCTTTATCATCCGACAATGAACTATTAGCAACTTCTATTACTCAGTCTGGTGCTGGATATTTTTATAAGTCAATAATAGAAGTTTCAGGAGTAACAACATCGGCATTTTTTCCCTTATAAATAAGAGGCATCTGGTTGAGCATCTTTCAATCCGGCTTTTCTATAAGTGGAATTATCTATACCGTTAAAATCAATGCCTTTTAAAATTTAAAATATATTTATTGTCAGCATGATTAATGCGTGGTATCTGCCGTGTTTATTACCAAGTGGACTCATTTCAATTCTATATTTTTGATTGTGATAGTAACACTTTGCTTTTTCGCTATCTAGATTTTCAATTACTTGTAAATATTTTGACCAAGTTACAGTTACCCAAGTATCAGTTTTAATTTTTGTTTGTAAGTTACTCATTATTTATCTACTTCTTTCAATAAATTTATTTGTAAGTTGAGTTATCTTTATAGAAATTCGGTATTGCATAAATACAATATGATTTTAATAGTTTTGTGGAATGGACATCTTGCCCGTTCCTGATCAGGACTTATACAAAAGCACTATATATACTAGATAAAAACTATAGCACTATGGCATATATAGCGTTTTTGTTGGAAAAGTGTGTAAGTCCTGAATGGGATATGATTTTAATAGTTTTGTGGAATAGGTATCTTGCCCGTTCCTGATCAGGACTTATACAAAAGCACTATATATACTAGATAAAAACTATAGCACTATGGCATATATAGCGTTTTTGTCGGAAAAGTGTGTAAGTCCTGAATGGGATATGATTTTAATAGTTTTGTGGAATAGGTATCTTGCCCGTTCCTGATCAGGATTTATACAAAAGCACTATATATACTAGATAAAAACTATAGCACTATGGCATATATAGCGTTTTTGTTGGAAAAGTGTGTAAGTCCTGAATGGGATATGATTTTAATAGTTTTGTGGAATAGGTATCTTGCCCGTTCCTGAGCAGGATTTATACAAAAGCACTATATATACTAGATAAAAACTATAGCACTATGGCATATATAGCGTTTTTGTTGGAAAAGTGTGTAAGTCCTGAATGGGATATGATTTTAATAGTTTTGTGGAATAGGTATCTTGCCCGTTCCTGAGCAGGATTTATACAAAAGCACTATATATACTAGATAAAAACTATAGCACTATGGCATATATAGCGTTTTTGTCGGAAAAGTGTGTAAGTCCTGAATGGGATATGATTTGGTGGTGGTGCATAGTAATGGTAGAGAGAGTGTGGGGAGATGGGGAGATGGGGAGATGGGGGGATGGGGAGTGTGGGAGAAATTAAAAAATATATATCTTCACCATTACCATGCAGGACTACCTATGATTTTAATAGTTTTGTGGAATAGGTATCTTCCCCGTTCCTGAGCAGGACTTATACAAAAGCACTATATATACTAGATAAAAACTATAGCACTATGGCATATATAGCGTTTTTGTCGGAAAAGAGTGTAAGTCCTGAATGGGATATGATTTTAATAGTTTTGTGGAATAGGTATCTTCCCCGTTCCTGAGCAGGACTTATACCAATTTGAAAAAAGAATGTTACGAATAGTAAGAGCGATAAAAATAATTTCCAGGAGATGTACCTTGGAGAAAAAAAGATAATTTACGCCCTAAAAAATGGTATTAAAGCTATTCCCAGATGACTCCTGACTCCTGACTTCCCCTCCTGGGAGTGGCTAGGGGTGGGTTGACTCCTAAGAAATACCCTAGATATTTGTAGCAAACATTTATCAATTTGGCATTACACAAAGGCACTATATATAGTAGATAAAAACTATAGCACTATGGCATATATAGCGTTTTTATTGGAAAAGTGTGTAAGTCCTGTATATGTTTGAAATTGTTCCATTAAGCAAGTGCCATCTAACCGTTAATTAATGTTTCGACTAAGTTCCAATGCTTAATTTAGTGGAGAAATTTTTAATTCTGGTAAAACTATAGCGTTTCTCAAGTTAATGAATTTTATGCCTCACTCAGACATAGGAATTGCTATAGAGATTTTCTAAACTTTTTCCAAAATAATTGATTTTCTATTCCCTACTCCCTACTCCTCAAATTCAACTTCTTCGTAAATGTCTTGTAAAGATATTCCAGATTCAACAGAACTTAAATACAAAGTATCTTCTAAATTACTAAATTCTGATAATAACCATTTCCCCTCTTCCGTCTTGCTAAATAGTTCTACATGATTCCTATATTGGTCAATCAAAATATATTCTTGAAAACTACTAATACTTCGGTAATACTCAAATTTTTTCCTCGGTCATAGCCTTCTGTAGAATTTGATAATACTTCTACAATTATCAGAGGATTAGTAATAGTATCTCGTCTATTTTCAGCATAGACTAAAGGAATAGCAACAACCATTACATCTGGATAAGTATAAAGTCTAGATTCAGGTATCCATAAACGTAAATCACTCATAAATACTCGATATGGTTTACCTTTTAGTGCATACTTCAGTGCAGCATAAAAATTACCAGAAATTAAATTGTGATTTGGCGTACATCCAACCATTTGAATTATTTCCCCCTGACGATATTCACTTCTAAATTCTGCTGCTTCTTCCAGTTCTAAATACTCTTCGGTAGAGTAATATTTTTGCTCAGTTGCCAACATAACTTTCTCCTTTTTTGTTTTTGAATTTTTACTTAATTAGGGTTTGCGTATGGAAAGTCTTTTTGCTCTTTGTAGGGAGTAGGGAGTAGGGAGTAGGGAGTAGTTAAGAGTTAAGATTTAGGGGAGTTGTATAAGAGGTAGTCATTCATAATTGTCCCTTAGTTTTTCTGTCATCATTACCCCAAGAATACTCACTTTTTCCGCTCCATAAACCGAAAAACTGGTACTTTTTCAGTACCTAAAATTCTTCAAACCAATATCAGTTAATGCCCGCGATATTTAATCAGCAAGCCCTAATTATACCAAATTCAAATAAAGATATTTACAGGATAATGACGGTAAAAGAGTCAAATCCTACCTTTAAAAGCGGAGTTTAAATATCTGATTATGGGTAGAAAATTTTAGTATAATACCAAGGGTGAAAAAAGAAAGTGTTCAAATAATAAGTACCCGTTTCGCATACTTTATATGTAAGCCTTCAGTCATCAGCTATTAGCTATCAGCTAATGAGAGAAAAATAAGAGCAAGAGGTAAAAGCAACCCTTGAAATTGAGAGAGAATTAAAAGTTACTGTCAAAGTAAGGTCTTTTAACCTTAAAAGGAATTATTCATTATTTGCTGATAGCTGAGTGCTAAGAGCTGAATGCTTACCTTTATATAAAAGTCTATTTGACCAAAAATATAATTTACAACATCAAAAATGGTATTAAATCTATTTATTCTGGCTCCTGTTTGCGGAGCATTCCGTAGGAAATTCTGACTTCTGAATTCTGACTTCTGAATTCTAAATTATGACTTCTATTCTAATAACTGCTTTAATTTTTGCTCATTCCAAAGTAACTGATATAATCCAGTTTGTTCTACTAATTCTGCATGATTTCCAGTTTGTACAATTTTCCCTTTATCCATGACAAAAATTCTATTAGCAGTAGCAGCAGCAGACATTTGATGAGAGATAAAAATTACCGTTTTCTTTTGAGTTCCAGTTGATAAATTTTGCAAAATATGAGTTGCTGTCTGATTATCTACACTGGAAAGTGCATCATCTAAAATTAATATTGGAGCGTCAACTAATAAAGCTCTGGCTAATGCCGTTCTTTGTCTTTGTCCTCCTGATAAAGTAATCCCTCTTTCTCCAACTATCGTTTCATATTGTTGGGGAAAATTGAGAATTTCTGCGTGAATTTGTGCTTGTTTAGCAGCAACTTCTATTTCTATTTGTTCTGCTAATGGGTCGCCATAACGGATATTATTTTTAATTGTTGTACTGAAGAGAAAACTTTCTTGAGGAACGTAGGCGATCGCCTGGCGTAAATCTGTTAATTTTAGTTGAGTTATGTCATAGCCATCTATAAATAGTTGGTCAATATTAATATCTAAAAGTCGAGGTAATGTATTTGCTAAAGTTGATTTTCCGGCACCAATAGAACCGACAATAGCAATAGTTTCTCCTGGTTTAATCAGAAAATTAATGTTGTCTAAGGCTGGTGTTTTACTACCTGGATAAGTGTATGTTAATCCTTGGCTTTTTACCCAACCTTTTACCACTTTGGGAAAATCTAGAGGTGATTCATGGTCTTTAATTTTTGGTTCCACTGTGAGAATAGCTTCTATACGGTCAATACTTACCTCTCCTCTTTGATAAGCAGTAATAGTAAAACCTAGTAATGCCGTGGGAAAAACTAAACGCTCAACATAAAGAATTAAAGCTACAAAATTACCAACTGTTAATTCACCATTTTCCAAGTATATCGATCCATTCATTAACAATATTAATAAGCTTGAACTTGCTAAACTAACTAGAATAGGAAAAAGAATATTACGAGTTTTAGCCAACTCTAAATTTGCCTCTAAAAGTCGCTGATTATAATCACTAAAACCTTGTCGTTCATTTTCTTCCTGAGCATAAATTTTGATTAGAGAAATACCATTCATATCCTCTTGAATCAAATCGCTCATATTAGAAAGTTCTTCTTGCACAGCTAATTGTTGACTCTGCAATTTATTACTAAATATTTTCACCAGTATTAGCATCACAGGATAAACAGAAACTGCTAATAGAGTTAACCGCACATTAATAGAAAGCATAACTGGCAGAGTTAAACCATAGGCAAAAATTGTATTGCTAATACTTAATACTGCAAAACCTAATAATCTGCGGATATTATCAACATCACTTGTGGCGCGGTTAATTAAATCTCCAATTGTATTATTACTAAAGTAGGATGGTTCTAATTTTAAAAGTCGATTAAAAATCTTTTGTTTGAGGTCAAATTCTACTTGTCTCCCTACTCCAAATATAAGTATGCGCGATACTACTCTAATTACCCACATAATGGAGGCAAAAATTATAATTGCGACTACATAGTATAAAAATTCATCAAATTTGGTTGCTACTTTTAAATCATCTATTGCTTGACTAATTAATTTGGGAATATATATCCCTAAACTATTGACTATTAGTAGAGAAAAAACTCCTAATGATGACTTTTTCCAGTGAGGACCTAAGTAAGAGGCTAATTTTTTAAGTCTTAGTCGGGAAGATTGAGGCATAGTAGTGACTTTAGATTTTAGATAATGTTATGATTGTAGATATAGCAGAAGGAAGAAGGAAGAAGGTGTTTAGTTATCTACCAGAGAAGGAAAAATCTGGCTTTGTCTGAGTTTTAAGCTTTTGATATGTCCTAACATTTCCTTCCACTGCTATAGTTTAAAGATACAAAAAAAATTAAATTAAAAATCCATGAAAAAATTGTTAGTTATTGTTAAAAATGAGCTGTATCAATTGAAGAAGAAAAAAGTAGATAAGGATACTGAAAAACTGTCCCTCCGCGTCTACAAACTCCAAGCAATTATAGACACCGAGGGTGAAGTGTGAGGTATTAAATCTATAGAAACCATTTGGTATCTTTGCAAAGGTAGGGCTTTTTGGCCAAAAAATTAGGAGTCATAATATTGATATTTAAGTACATAATATAGATATCTCCAATAATCAAAAATAAAATCAATTATTGCACTCTGATTCATCAATTATTTCCCCCTATTCCCTACTCCCTACTCCCTATTTTGTAGGATATACCTAATAGATCCCAAATAGATTATATAAAGGAAAATATAAACTTATGACCGAAAAATTATGGTCAATAGCCTCCCTTTTTAAGGGGATAAAAAGCGGTCGTTTGCGGAGCAGTCCGTTAGGATGGGATGGCGAGGAAATCTTACCAGATCAAACCAACCAAGAGTAAAGAGAATATTTCAGATTTTAAGCCTCCTTATTGCAGAGGTACTGAAGTCCGCAGTTCCTCCGGATAACTGATAACTGATAACTGAAATGACTCCTAAATAATTTTGTCTGAAATTAAACTCAAAATATTACTAAAATTATCTTAATATCCTAACCACAATATTTGCCACAATAGGAATAACAAATATGGGCAAGAAATTTTCTCTTTCATTTGATGTAAAAGACAATGACACTATTGACACTGAAACTATTAAAGTTAAACTTGAAAAACCAAAAGAGAAACCATCAAAAGCACCTCCCGGACAAGATTTTGTGAGAATATTGTTATTTATATTTTTAGGTATTTTGGTGATTGTTAAATTTTTAGTACCTGGTGGTAAAAAAAGCATAAATCAGCAGCCATCTACTCCTGCTTCTCCTGCTTCTACCGCTTCTCCTTCTAATTCAGAGAACAATCCAACAACTACGTCCTCTAGTAATTATAACCCGTTATAAGTAATACCATTTCTCAAAAACTTTTCTACATTTTATTGAGCTGGGGAGTAGGGGAGTCGCGGAGTGGGGGAGAATTAAACATAAGAATAATTAACATTAACTGGGATGCTAATTGGCAAAAAAGTTCTTTTAACTGTATTAATTACTTAATAACTGAAGTGTTACCTAAGTTAAGCATTAATGCATAGGAATTGGTATAATATCTTAATGAAGAAAATCAAGGTAAATTCGCTACTTATTATTTAGTGAAATTTTTTAATATAAATTATCATCAAAATCATTATTAAACATAATAAAAATGCCCCTCTGCTATTCAAAATTGTTGAGGGGCATAAATTTAGATTTTGTATAGCACTTCCCGCAGTTCCTGCAATTTGTAAATATACCAGCGTGCACTGCTATAAATTTTATTTCAGCAAAAACAATATAGTTACTTGAAAATACTTCCTCAAAAACCAGGAGCTAACCAACCGCGTAAGAAATAGTAAAATAATGCCAAATATTCTTCCCAAACTTCTGTAGTTAGTAAAAGTGCTTCAGCATTGGGTAGAAAATCTGCTAGTACAAAACGATAGGAAGAATCTTCATAAGGATTTACAGTATTAAAATCTGTGGGAGCAGGAATAGTCCTCATACCTAGTTCAGTGAAAGTTAAACTAGCACGACGAATTTGAATAGCAGAAGTAACAACAATAACTACAGGTTCTAAACCTTTTGCATCTAATATTTCACGAGTTTCAATAGCACTTTCATATACCGTTGAGCTATTTGGTTCAATAATAATAGCACCTCTTGGAACACCCAATAAAACTAAAACTCTTTTGATATCTTTAGCTTCAACTGTATTAATATCTTCTCCAATTCTTGGACCAGCACTAACAATAACGTAAGGAGCTAAACCTTTTTTATACAATTCAGCAGCATAGATAATTCGCTCTGCAGTTTTAGTTAGCTGAACTTGTATTCTATCAGGTATTATTGGTTGAGTTGTACCTTGACCTAGTAATACAATTGCATCTGCTTTTTGGTCACAACAAGCTGAGACTGAAACGACTTCTATAGCATCTTCTTCTGCTTGTTGAGCTGCCCATACAGCAAATACTGGTGCGCTAGAAATTATTAACACTATTAAAGCTGTAATAATCAAAGCTGGTGCTGGATTTTTTATCCCCCCATTTGATATGAGAGTAGTTGCATAGATCAACAATATAATCGAAAAACCAAGTGGTTTAAATGCAAAAGCCAGAAACCTGAAAACAGCAGCCCCCACGGGACTATCTGGTGCATAAAATGCCAGTATCAACAAAATAATTGAAAATACCATCAATAACTTATAAATTAAGTTTCTCTTATCATCACCACAGGTTTTCCAGAGTGATAGAGTCATGCAAATTAATAGTATACAAAATACTATTCTGGTTAAGATGATCAGCATAATTTTTTTGATTTCTGTCCTGAGAAAATTTGGATTATTAGTTGCATCAATTAAGTGAGTTGATGCAACATTTCCCGTATATAAAAATAAAAATCAACTTATTTTATCGGTACTTAAGTTGAGTTTTGATTGCTTCTGTCACTGTTTGGATTACTTTAACACGAGCATAATGTTTATCATCACCCCCAATTAAAGTCCAAGGTGCAGTTGGCGTACTTGTAAGCTCAATCATTTGATTAACAGCTACTTCATAAACTTCCCACTTTTCTCGATTGCGCCAATCTTCCTCTGTAAGCTTATACTGTTTAAATGGGTCATTTTGCCGTTCAGTAAATCGCCTTAATTGTTCCTCCTGACTAATATGTAACCAAAACTTGACCAAAACATAACCTGCACTGGTCAATTGTCCCTCAAACTCATTAATTTCCTGATATGCACGTTGCCATTCTGAATCTGTAGCAAATCTTTCCACCCGCTCCACCAAAACTCGACCATACCAACTGCGGTCAAAAATACCAATATTTCCTGCTTCTGGCAACTGTTTCCAAAACCGCCAGAGATAATGATAGGCTTTTTCTGACTCTGTTGGTGCAGCAAAAGCACTAACTACATAACTTCGGGGGTCTAAATTATCCGTTAATCTTTTAATTGCCCCACCCTTACCCGCAGCATCCCAACCCTCAAATATTACCAGCACTGGGATTTGATGTTTGTAAATTTCCAATTGCAGTTTATTCAAAAGTGCTTGCTGCTGCCGTAGAGATTTTTTATACTGTTTTGGAGATAACCTTTGGGTCAAATCTACTTCAGCTAAAAAATCTGGTTCCCTTGATTTGAGTTGTTCTTGAAAAGGATTTGTGAGTGGTGTGGCCTGAATATGCAGTTCGTCCAAAGCTTGACTCAAAATTGAGACCATTTCTGTAAGCACTTTGACTCTTGCCCAATGTTGAGAGTTTCCTTCTACCAATGTCCAGGGAGCAAATTCTGTGTTGGTATGAATCAGCATTTCCTCAGCAAAAGCAGTATATTTTTTATAATTTTTGGCTTGTTGCCAGTCTTCACTTCTGACTCGCCAAGCTTTTAAAGAATCAGCAGCAGTTTTTTTTAAACGCTTCTTCAATTCCTTTTTGCTCAGATGTATCCAGAATTTAGCGATCGCCACCCCATTATCCACCATCTGACGCTCAAAAGCATTAATTTGCTCTAATCTTATGGGAATTTCTGCCTCTGCGACTCTTTTAAATAATCGCTCTTCCAGGACATGAGTGTACCAGCTATGATAGAATAATCCAATTTGTCCTGCTCTAGGAAGTCTTTGCCAAAACCTCCACATAAAAGGATATTGTCGCTCTTGTGCTGTAGCAGGCCAAATTGGATGAACCACAAATCCCCGCGGGTCCATATTTCCTACTATTTGTTTAACTAGAGCACCTTTACCAGCAGCGGCCCAACCTTCTAAAACAATCAGCACGGGTAATTTTTCTTGCCAACAAGCTCTCTGTAGGGTTCTTAACTTCTGCATTAAGGTTTCAAGCTTGCTTATATAAGTTTCTTTATCTAGGGAGAGTTCTAAATCTAAGGTTTTTAACATCTGTCTTTTTTTTATCAAAATAATTGGGTTTAAAACCCCGCCTTTTAAGGCGAAATATAGCAATGAGCGCTGGTATATTTACAAATTGCAGGAGGGGCCAAATAGCTAAAATCTTATATTTATCTCAACGTTGGTTGAAGACCCGCGCTCTCCCGAAGGGGAGCGTCGCATGGGAAAACCAATCAATAAGAGCGGTTTTTACACATAGTATGCTATCCTAAATAGGATTAGGCTGCTGGGCTAGTAGTGTCAGTCTGTGGAGCGACCGTAAGACCAGAAAGAGGCTTGGCCTCGGAGGCAGGTGCGTTAGAAGCAGAAAGTCCTGAGCCGCGAGGTTTAGGAATCCCGCGTTGTCGCGCCATGCGCAACGTCGGGAGGATGTCAAGCTAAGTACAACACTTAAAAGCAAATTCCAAGCACATCTTCCCTTGAAGAAAGCACTCTCAAGAGTGGCACTCGGCCTGGCGACCCTACTATTTACGGCAATCTTTTGTGTCGCAGCTCCCACTGCTTTAGCAACCGAGATCGATGACTATATCAGTCAATATCAGCCAGTTATAGAAACATTGCATGGACTAGAAGTAACTGAAAAAACAGTAACGATCGTAGTGACTAGCACTGGCTGCACTAAGAAACAGGACTTCATAGCCGTATTGGACAAATCCCAGCCTCCGACTGCCACATTCATCCGTCTGAAACCAGATTTTTGTAGGGCTGCTTCCATGCCTTATCCCATTAAATTTTCGTTGTCGGAAGTGGGTGCGAAAGAGTTCAAAGTGGCCAATACTTTTGACCCCAGTCCCAGGTTTTAGCCAGGCCCCAAATGGGGTGCATTTCAATCAAGCAAGGCTGCCACATTCGAGGAGTAGATATTGAGCTTCCAGACATTTTGTGAGTAGCCCAGAAACCAGGTTTACTAGGAGAAACCGGATTTCTTAATTTGATGCACCCCAAACTTGGCTAGGAGATATTAGAACAGGCAAGATGGCTGTTCAGTCTCTGGCGATCGCCTCTTGTCCCAGCTCCCCAGGGTCAGGACTCAGTTAAAATAAGCTTAACTTATAAATTATATTTAAAACCTTACGAATTAAACCCCTTTACAAACCGAAATAAACTAGCTATATTATTAATAACGGCGCAGGAAACAAAAAAACACCTGCACCACCGTACCTCGAAAATTTCATACATACATAACAGCAATCATACATTATGACAACTACCTTACAACAGCGTGAAAACGCCAACGTATGGGAAAAGTTCTGTAGCTGGATTACCAGCACAGACAATCGTTTATACATCGGTTGGTTCGGTGTATTAATGATCCCTACACTGTTAA
>JAAHGF010000022.1 GCA_010672585.1 Okeania sp. SIO1I7
ATTTAGACGATCGCTTCATGTTCACTGCGGCTGGACTCTGGAATTTCTACCTGATGGCAGCATAGTTTCATCAGTGAAAGCCAGAATTTTCCATGTCACTTTTAGGTTTTATTTCGCGACAAGTCTAATACATATTATAGTTATTTTACTATAGTTATTGACAATTGCAAATATAGTCACTATAATTGTTACCAACACAGGGGGAGGACATCACCTCTGTTAAAACAGCGGCCAGGGTTTCTCTGGCTTAAGAATCCCGCTTTGTCGCGCAAGCGCAACGTCGGGAGTATGTCAAAATAGGGAGCAATTGCACCTTGGGATTTTAATTTTCCAAACTGCTCCCCTATTTAATTCAATCATGGCGCTTAATTAATCCCTATCCTCCCAAACCTAAAACATTCTGTAATAACATTTGGTCTTCACCTTTGACTTGAAAGCGTCCACTCTCAATATCTCTAATCCAACTTTGACTTTTTCCCAGCATAGTTGCCAACTGTCTCTGACTTAACTGCTGACTTTTTCTAGCAGTCATAATCTGTTCCCCACAGATCGCAGCCAGCTTTTTTGTTCTTTTGCGCTTATTAGAATAACGTAACTTTTGTTTTTCAAAATCTGCTAAGTGTTTATCCCATTCTTCGGGCAATTTAAACCAGAGGATACGAGCGTTTAATAACATATTCCACTTACCTCTGGGGCCGTTATCTGTTAATCTTGTACTTTTACTACCATCATCAATCCAGAAATCTAAAGCTTCTTCACCATCATCAGGTAGAGCAGCTAACTTTGCCCACATTGGCTGAATTTCCTGGGGGTAAGTGACGGGGTCAAATTCTGGCTTAAGTCCATAATGATTGAGAACTTCCAAATCACTTTCAAAAGTTCTAATTAGTCGTTTTCGCTCATCCCTAGAAGAAGATGCTCGTATCACTTTTTGTTCGCCATAAGCTACTCGCATTAGGGTAGGTACAGTCAACCGTTGTTCCCTACCCATTTTGGTTTTGAATAATAACCATAGTAGCATTCGAGCAGTACCTTCATGTTGCTGCCAAATACTCATTACTGTGGTTAATATAGACTGAGGCAAAATGCCGTATTGATAAAATGCTTTGCCTTCCTTGCAAGCTTCTCTATTGAGGAAATACTTAGCCCAAAGACCTGCTTTAACTCTAAAAGTAAGACCCACAAGATGTTTACATCCTGTAGAATCTTCAGAAAAGTGATGTTGAATGTCTAACAGATGCCATAATTGGTCTTCTGGTAATGAGAACGCATTAATTCTGCCCTGTTGAGGCCAATCAATAGTAGTAGTAATATTACAAGGTTGTTGAGCTAAGTTTTTAATTAAACTCAGTTTAGTTGCTTTCGATAAGTCTTTGCGTTTTTCTAACCCTAAGTATCTTTCAATTTGTTGGTCATCGATCGCAAATTCTTGCTCCCATGGTTTATCAATAACTGCTGCATGAGCAGCATAAATTAGGTGGATACAAGCTGCTCTGATATCCATTGCTGGTATATCTGTGACTTTGATGGCACCATCATTTATAATTTTAGATGAATACTCCACATCTTTGATGCTGAAACTGATTGAACCCTGACCTTGTTTAATAGTACGCTGGTAAATCAATTTACCTTCTGCATTCACTGTCCAAGGTAATGATTCTCTTTGCGTCAGAATGTTGCAAGCTTCCCAGACCGCGATCGAAGAAGCAAAAGGACTATGCTTGCCATTGGGAAATAAATTAGAGCTTGTGGGTGTTCTTGTCTCAGCTTTATATCTACCTTTTTTGGCTTTAGTGGGAACAGGACTACTAATAGAACAGTGAATTACACACTGAGGTTCTTCGTAATAACCCTCACAGCTATTACATAGATCGGGATTAATGGAGTATTGTTCATCTTCTATAATTATTGCACCTGTTGGGCACTGCATTTGGGGTATACAGGTGGCACATGAGGTGCAGTTTTCAGTGATTTTATGAGTCATAACACGCCCCTGTTATTGCTTTTGAGCAGTTTTTCGTTAGTTATACTACTCTTCATCTTGTCAGTTCATTTAACTGATTAATCATATTGATGTCCTGATTGCTATATAACTAACTATAGTTCATAAAAATATAGTCAAATATGACATATCCTTATTTTGCAGGTGTTACTCTGACTGGGTGAACTACAACACCCTCGCGTCCCATGGTCAAAGACATTTGGGACTGCTTTTTTCATTATGTTTAGAGAACCATTCACATCAGCATTAATTAATCCAATGCTTGCGGTACGATACAAACCTCTTTTTACTCTTTTTCCTGAAAAGGTGACATGATTTTTCTCACTTTTGTTGTAAACAGGAATCAAATCATTATCTATAAAACTCGCTTTTGAGGTGTAAGATTCTTCTATAAGAATTACATCTATCCCTACCATCTCGGCTTTATAAGATAACATTTCTATTAACTTGTTGTAGGGAACAGATACAAAATTTTGATTATTTCTTTTCCCTAGATTTATCTTCTGTTTCCACTCTTCATTGTGCCCTATTATCAATGTTCCTATTTTCTGATTAATCAGGGTATTAATAATCAAACGAGATGATTTATGAAGATAATCGTTGATTTTAAATTCTCTTTTATTGCAAAGCTTTTTCAGCCTCTTACTCCATTGATTTTCTTTGAGTTGAGATTGTAAGGAACTCTTAACTTTGTTGTAGTATTGATTTATAGATTTTAACGGTCTGCCATTGATCAAGAGCGGTTTGATTCCGGCTTGATTAAAAGTTAATGTAGCCAAGTTGTTTAATCCTATATCAATACTGGCACAACGATTTTTCTCTAGCTCGTATTGTTTTTGTGTCGCTTCATAAATGACCTCAATTACATAATGATTAAGTCTAGGAATGAGACGAACTTGTTTAATTTGTGAAGTAGGTACTAATGTTTTTAGATAAATCCCAGTAAAACAGGGATTAATAATTCCTTGTTTTAATTCCTTCTTGCTGATGGCTTGTGTAGTATAAACCACAACATTTCTTCCCTTTACTTTATTTTTATATCCAGGAAGACGAGGACGAGATTTAAACTTTGATGGGTTCTTTAGATAAACTTCGTTTGCTGCTAAAAAGCTTTTCCAGTTTCTATCTAAAATCATCAAGATTTGTTGAGAGACTTTAGCTGGCATTGCTTGATAGTCTGATTGAGTAGAGAGTGTTTTTTGCAGGTCATAATAGTGACGATAATTATTTTCAAAGATGAAAGATTGACGAACTAAATAATTAGCATAGTTATAAAGATTTTTCGACAAGAAACAAAGTCGGTCAATTTCAGTATAAAACCGATGATTTTTCTGAATAATATGTCTCTCTACTAATCTCATAAATCAAGAGGTTAAAATTATATTAGGATTCTAGAATTTAGGAATTTTTCTGATTATTTAGTCTGGAATTATCAGCCAATTTAATTATACTATTAAACATCTGGCCTTTGAGTTATTAAATTTTGTCAAATATAAAGGCGCTCTTTTATACAAGTAAACGGAGATATTTGACATCACTTGACTATATATGACTATATTTATGTATAACTTTTATTATACATGGGGTGAAGATATCAAATCTTTTATTTGTTGTTGATTTAAGTATTTTCACTTGAGCTTATATTGACGCTTTAATAATAAGACTTAATATTTCATAAATTTTTTAGATTAAATGTTCATAATGAGCAAATTAATATTATTTTTATTTTTTATAATTGAGTAATTATAGGATTTTTATAGTTATACATTTAACTTGCAATAGTTGATAACTATAATTATTATTTTGTTGCTAATTTATAATATAAAAAATTAAGGATAAATGCTAAACAAATATTTTTAAGTTCTATTTGTCCGCATTTAACCCCATAAATTAACATTTCATCTTGTAAAAAATTAGATAAATGCCTAACATTCTAGTTTGTTTTTTGTAGTATTTACTTGATGACCAACTTGTAATCTACCTCTTGGAAGGTAAATATTTTTTTGTTTAAGAATTCTCCTAACTTGAGTACCACTAAGTTTTATTCCTGTTTTTTGAGCCAGGTAATTTGCTAAACGTTCTCCACTCCAGTTTTGAGATTCATAACCGAACTGATGAGGAGATTTTTTGCTGACTTCTATTAATAACTGAATGTACTCATCTGTAGCTTTGCGAAAGTTACCATGCTCTCGCCGATCTCGTAAACTATCTAATCGATCTGGGTCTCCATGTACACACCAATAAGCAACTGTTCTATAAGAACAACCTATAAATGCAGAAATTTCTGAATAAGTTTTTCCGTCATTTAATAGAAGTAACATCAATACTCGTTCTCGGAAATGAGAGCAATTACCTTCTTGTAAGGCTTTTTGCAATCTTTTCTTTTGCATTGAACTAAGAAAATCTTTAGCAGGCATAACAGCTACCTCAGTTTAACAACTTAATGCAACTTAGCTGCACTATATATAATCCGCTTTTTGACACCCTCTAAATTGAGAAGATGAGCTACGACTCCAGATTCAGACAAAAGTTTGCCTCTTGTAGTCTGCTACGCTAGAAACTTCTTTCTATAGAAGTTCTATAGAAAGCATGAAGAACCGGATTTAATTTAAGCTTGTATTCTTAACAGTGAATCTGGCCATAAAGAGAAAAAAAGACATACGTTTGTCTTACCAGATATATAGTTATAGTCATTCCAGTTAAGATTGAGACACTTAAACCTTGATATAATCCTGAAAAATAAGGGATTTATCCGTCTCATTTTTATTTGACACTACTGTACTGCTAATAACAACATATTACTTTTTTGTAAAATCTTTTCCTGTCAAATAACTAACAGTTTATTCTGTGATAGTTAGAATCACTAAAATTACTCCCGCATCTTTAGATGTGTAGATACTTAATCTTGTTGATATAAGTAGAATGCTGGTAGATAGCGGAGAATCACACTATGCTTATAGCAGTTTTCCTGCACAGTAGACCATAATAGGGACGTTCCATGGAACGTCCCTACGCGTGATTGTGACCTAAGGTCATCAATATGAAAAGCGCTTTCATTAATTGATAATTGATAATGGATAATTGATAATTACAAGAAGGTTAAAACCGCTACGGAATTGAATATAAGGAAATATTATTTCTTCTCTTGGTCGATGGTCGGACAGCTCCGAGACCTCGCCATCCCACCCAACGGGTGCGCTGCGAAGAGAGAACTCCGTTCCGCTGACGCGAAACGCGACAGCGTTGCGTTACGCCAGTTTTGCGAAGCAAAAGCAAACGACCGCTGTCTTGGTCGATTGGATATGGCGAGGGGACCTCGCCATCCCTCGACCGCTTTTTTCCCCTTAAAAGGGGAGGATTTTTACCAGAATTATTTAATTATTAATTATTAATTATTAATTATTCGGTAATGTCTGTTTTATTTAAGTAGCTTGACCCATACCATTTTCTATGGTAGTGGTATTTTGTAGAGCAAGCTTTTTCTGAATTACGTTAGGACATTGTTGAGGACTGAAACTTTTTATATAGAATCAGGTTATACAGTATATGTTTATAATTCTATCCACACTTCAATATTCAATCTTTCCATCTCCGTTCTACTAAACTTACCCATACTTACCCATACACGATAACCTCCGGTTAAGCGTAAGCTATCGTATAAGCTTTGGAGCTAGCTTCCTGCGCGTGCTGACGCAATGCTGCGCAAACACGCTCAGACCACCGACCGCAGTCTGTAACTTATCTTCGAGAGCAGGCTTAAATTCGCTTGGAACTCAAGCTACTGATACACATAGTTTTTCAAGTTGACAGCAGCATTAAAATCTCTGTCAGCTTCAAAACCCCATCTCCCTATATCTCCCAACAACTCTAATAAGTATTCAACCGGATCTGATATTAGGAGTAAGTTTTTGACTGTAATCAAGTGTTTCTTACTCAGTTATTTGCGTAGCATTTCTACCTTAAACATCTATTCATTGTAGAGTAAAGTTGCACAAAAAAAGTCAGGGAGTTCAGACTTTGGGTGAATAATTTCACTAATACACCTGAAGCTGATACTCCACAAACTTCTATATTAATATTTCTGAGTTGATACTCTTGGGAATTCATACAGCTGCAGGAGCATGAGTGAAGCATTTCTTACCACAAATGTTAGCGCAAGCTTCACATCCGATACAGTCATCTGCATTAGTAATAGTCATTACTTTCCGTAATACTTCATCATCATCATCATCATCATCGTCCACAAACTCTCCATGTTCGTTGATGGGTCTAAGTTCTAGAACATTTCTATGACAAACTTTAAAGCAACGACCACAACCTAGGCACTTATTCATGTCAATAGATTCGACATACTGAGGAGTCCAAGCTGTACCACCTTTAGTTAAAGCTGTTAATGTTGCCATCGGTTCTTCTCCTTAAATTAATAGACTGAATGTTTTGTTTTGTTTGCTTTGTTCCATCTTTTTATATAATAGCTATTTACTCTAGTAAAAAAGTATTTTTTTATACTTTTTTCAGGTTTTTTGTAATATTTGATTATGGCTTTTTTTGTGTATTTATTTATTAGAAAATATTTGCAATTATTGCTAGATAAATATACCTATAAACGTTAGATTTAATCAGCAAACCCTAATTACTTATAGTAATAATAAAGTTTTTGTTTGTATTTTTGCTCTAGCCCTTGCAATACTTATAGCGCTGTGCGCAGGCAACAGGCAACAGCTCCGAAAGGCAACAGGGAACCCACCCCTCGCCCCTCCCCCTCCCAGGAGGGGAATAAAAAAACTGATAATATAAGACTTTTAGCTATTTGGCCCCTCCTGCAATTTGTAAATATACCAGCGCTCATTGCTATATATGCATATATGAGGGCTAAAGCCCAACTACGAGGCTGATATAACACCTACGACCTAACAGTTACCGAATAATTAAGGTTTAAATCCTCTCCTTGAAAAGGAGAGGTAATTATTAATTATTAATTATTAATTATTAATTATTAATTATTAATTATTAATTGTTGAACACCTTCTTCAATTTCCGGCCTTAACTGGAATTAATATCTCGAATAATGTACCTTCATTTTGGTTAGATATACATCTGAGTTCTCCCTTATGTTTTTCGACAACAATTTGGTGAGAAATTGATAGTCCTAGACCTGTACCCTTGCCCACTGGTTTGGTTGTAAAAAACGGGTCAAAAATGCGATTTTGAACAGATTCGTTAATACCATGACCATTATCAGAAAGGGAAATTTTGACAAAATCTTGATTTATTCCTGGTTCTGATTTTTGATATATTTCTGTTTTGATGGTAATAATTCCTGGTTCTTCTTGTTCTTCAAAAGCATCTATTGCATTAGCAATAATATTCATAAATACTTGATTTAACTGACTAGCATAACACTCAATCTTGGGTAAATTCCCATAGTCTTTAACTAATGTTATATCTGGTCTTTTTTCTGTAGCTTTGAGACGATGTTGTAAAATTAATAAAGTGCTATCTATACCAGAATGAATATCTACTTTTTTCATCTCTGCTTCATCTAAGCGAGAGAAATTTCGTAAAGATAAAACTAACTCTCTAATTCTATTAGCTCCTATATTCATTGAATTGACCATTTTAGGCAAATCTTCAATCAAGAAATCTGCTTCACACTCTTCGGCAAAATCTTGAATTTCTGGAATTGGATCTTGATAGTTTTGTCGATACAAATGCAGTAAATGTAGTAAGTCTCTAATGTAGTTATTTGTATGAAGAAGATTGCCGTATATAAAGCTAATTGGATTATTAATTTCATGGGCAATACCAGCAACCATTTGACCTAGACCAGACATTTTTTCTGCTTGTACTAATTGAGCTTGAGTCTTTTGCAATTCTTTTAAAGCTTTTTCTAATTGCAATGCTCTTTCTCGTTCGCGTTTTTCTGATTCCCGTAGTGCAATTTCTCCTTGTTTTCGTTCTGTGATATCACGAATAATTGCTAGGACTTCATCTTTATCACTTTTGACATAACGAGCTTCATAATGATAGAGGTTATAATTAATAATAGTAGAATATTCTGCTGCTTGCACTTTATCAGTGCTGAGAGTAAGCTTTAAATAGTGTCGAGTCCAAATAGCTAAATCTTGGGGAAATATTTCTTCTATAGTTTTCCCGAGTACTTCTGATGCTTTGGGGGCATTTTCATCATCTTTTGATGGGTAGAAGTCGAGAAAAACTCCTTTTGAGTCAAGGCGTAACATTAAGTCGGGAATAGCATGGAGAAGACTATGGTTGCATTTTTGACTTTCTTGTAGTGCTTCTTCTATTCGCTTGCGTTCGGTGATATCAAATCTAATAGCTAAGTATTGATAAGGTTGTCCGAGGTCGTTTAAAAAAGGTACGATAGTTGTATTAACCCAATAATAACTACCATCTTTAGCCTGATTTTTAATTTCCCCTCTCCACACACGACCAGAGCTAATAGTAGACCACAAATCTTTAAAAAACTTTGGGGGATGATATTTAGAGTTAAGCAGACGATGACTTTTTCCAATTAACTCTTCTCTAGAATATTGAGATATTTCATAAACTTTATCATTCACATATTGAATAATACCTCTTTGGTCTGTAATGGCAACGATCGCTGCTTGATCTATAGCAAATTTGATATCAGATAGTTCTTTGAGGGTTTTCCGCAGTATTGCTTCTAGTAAGCGACGTTCTGCTATTTCCTGACCGTGGCTAGTTAAGTTTTGTAAATCGTGATTTTTTTCAATGAAAGATGCTACCATTTGGTTGATCTGGTAATGCTCATAATCAGATTGATTTAGAACTTGATTAGTTTCCATTGTTTTTTGTTGCTCCTGATTGATTTTTGATGCAATGCTCATATTTCTAGCTCCACTTTCAGGTTGAAAACTATTTGTTTGTAGCTTTTTTGGCTAACAACCTGTGAATATGAAGCTAGTTCTGAATCTAGTAGACCGACACATCTCAAATGGTGCCCGACGACCGATTGTTAAATACCTTTGACAGCTTATCTTTTAGCCGTAATGGCGCACCCTAAAATAATGAACTATTTTAGCTGTGTCACGGCACTAACAACTTAATTTTGGTAGCTTAAAAATATGAAATACTTATATTAATATTAAGAGCATATAATTTTTCTACCTTAGAGTTTAGTTAAATTGATTACTAAATATATTGATATTTAGGTAAATATTTATTGCTGATTGTTAAAAATATTTTATATAAAAAATAAATATTTAATATAGCTATTCTGGATACAAACAATGACTTGTCTTAGGTTAGTCTATATCGATGTGACAAAAGCTGATATTTTCTGAGGAACAAACATTCAATAAATACTGCAAATAGGGCAGTTGTGGTATGGCAGTGTAGTTCTATTAAGGCAATATGAAGCTTTTCTTGATTTTCCCATTTTATTCCGTGAGATATTTGTGTGGCCACTTATAGAACCCATTTGAGATCTATATAAATAGGGTTTGCGCTCAAAAGTCTTTTTTAAGGAGTAGGGGAGCGGGTTCTTGAGGACACGGAGAGGGGGAGAGGGGGAGACGCGGAGATAGGGTGTCACCGACAGGCCGCGTCCGGTGTGTCTCCGTTTCCTCATAGGGGAGTAGGGGATTTATTAATTGATAATTGAAGCGTGGATAATTGATAATTACCTCGGGTTTTAACCGCTACGAAATTGAATATAAGGAAATATTATTTCTTCTCTTGGTCGATGGTCGGACAGCTCCGAGACCTCGCCATCTCTCGACCGCTTTTTTCCCTTTAAAAGGGGAGGCTTCAAGGCGCGAATTATTTAATAATTAATTATTAATTATTAATTATTAATTATTAATTATTCGGTAATTTTTGGGCTACTCTCCTGCCAAAAATGCGCTCCATCCATGAGCATAAAGCAGCTCAAAACTAGGTACTTTTTCCAGAAGCTCGAAAGGCACTTACCTTTATCTATAAATGCTTTGAGATTTAATCAGCAAGCCCTAAATAATTGTGGTTTGAGCACCTCTCAGAGAAATAAGGTCCATTTGCAGTGCTAAAATAAAAACGGCTATATAGAACCCATTTGGGATCTATTTAAAAAAAAATAGAGGGGGAGTAGGGGAGTAGGGGGTGATAAGAGCATATTTCTACCTTTTTACCCTATTGTGGCACATGAATCTCTTAACTTCTGAGTCCTATACGTCGCCCTACTGACGGCGACCCTACCTGAAGACCGCAGCCAAAAGCACATACCGCGGGCTAATATTCCAAATGGGTTCTATAAGCAAAAATTAATGACTGTAGCGATCGGGTGGGTACTACCCGCCTTACCTTTAATGAGGAGCAAACATGAAACTGACATTGACTGACCTTGAAGATACTGACCTTGAAGATATTGCAAACGGCGCATGTATTTATGCCAGTGGAGGAGGTGGTTCTATTTTGATGAAAAGACCGCTCTTAGATCAAATCAAGCTAGACGACCTCGAAATCGTCAACTTGGAAGATGTGAATGATGAGGAGATGCTGGCTGTCTCAGCAGGAGCAGGTTCTCCAACTAGCGCCACTGCCGATAAGGTTGTTGGCGAGCTGGCAAATGCCACGATTGCAGCATTCAAATCCTTGAGCGATCGCGTAGTAGGGGATGCAAATTTCTTCAAATACGTCGCAGCGATCGAGACAGGGATTGGCAACACCTTGCTGCCGTTGATCGTAGCTTCCCGATACCAGATACCCGCCATTGATGCAGCGGGAGCTTTGCGTAGCGTCCCGAAACTTTCAATGTGTACCTTCGCCAGTAATGGCATTCCGATCGATCCTGTGATACTCACTAGCAATAAAAACAACAAAGTCACCTATGAAGTCGAACCCCCAGGCACAGACGGTGGTGCGGCTGCTGCGGAAGTGCCCTTGGCAGGAATTATCAGCAGTCAAGAGTTTGGTAACATCGGGGGGATCGCTTTCTGGTCAATGAATGGTCAACAGGCTAAACAAGCTGCAACACCAGGAACGATCGCTGCTGCTCTCAACCTCGGTAAAACTCTCCGTGAGGCAAAAAATGAAGGTAAAGACCCTGTGGAAGCGGTTTGCCAGGCGATGAACGGTTACATTCTACTAAAACGGGGGAAATTGGATTCCGTCCAAACTAATACTTCTGGGAGTCTAGATTCGGTAAAAGTGATTTTCAACAATATGGATAAAAATGAGGAATACTTCCGCATCTATGCTCTCAACGAAAGTCTAATTGCTTGGAAAGATAACGTTCCATTTCCCGTTGCTATGGCACCAGATTTGATTTGTTATCTAACCTGCGATGGAGAAGTTTTCACCAATGCGGATCTTGATACTTTCAAAGATCAGGAAATTGCGGTCATCGGCGTCCCAGCACAAAAGACTCTCCGAGTTCCATCAGTTATTGAAGCATTCTTGAGCGTTTTGCACGGAGTGGGCTACGGTGGACCTTATGTTCCCATTGAAAAACTCCAAGAACTAGAAGGGGTGTTCGAGCCAGGGAAGATTTGGGGACTACCACAGAAGCTATTTTCGCAGCCATTGCCGAAGTCTCGGTTAGGAACTTGGCGAGGCTCAACTCTACCAATTAGAATAAAAACTAAGGATTAGAGCAGAATCTTTGGAGGCCAACATCGGCTTTTGGATTCTACGACTGTCCCAGTTAATCTCATTTTTATTTGAGTTTTGGGCGCATCATTACCAATTAGATATCTAGTAAAAAACCTTTGTAGAGAAGTTATATAGAACCTATCTACAAAGGTTTGAGAAAAATAATATGTAGTTTCCGGAGAGTTCTATTACTGATTAGGTATTATTTATTATTTATGGTAACTGTGATTGGATATAAGAATTTAGTTTTAATTCACTATAGTGATAATTCCCAAGTTTATCGCGCCCGACGAAATGACAATAACCAACCCGTCATTCTCAAAGTTCTCGCTCAAGAATATCCCAGCACTGAGGAAATTAGACGGTATAAACAAGAATACTACCTTACTAGCCAACTAGAGTCTCCGGCTATTATCAAAGCTTATGGCTTGGAAGAATGCCAAAGAAGTTATGCGATCGCTTTGGAAGACTTTGGCGGAATTTCCCTCAAACAATGGCTTGAAGAGTACCAAGAGGTTTCTCTAGAAGAATTTTTATTTCTGGCGATCGCCATAACCGAAGGTTTGGCAGAAATACACAAGCTACATATTATTCACAAAGATATCAATCCCGCCAATATTGTTTTTAATCCCAAAACTAAAGAACTAAAAATAATTGACTTTGGCATCTCTACCCAACTAAGTCACGAAAATCCTACCCTGAAAAGTGCTAACGTTTTAGAAGGAACCCTAGGTTACATTTCTCCAGAACAAACTGGGAGAATGAACCGGAGTTTAGATTATCGCACGGATTTTTATTCATTGGGAGTTACTTTTTATCAAATGCTGGCGGGAAAATTGCCCTTTGAAAGTTCCGATCCTTTGGAATTAGTGCATTGTCATCTTGCTAAAAACCCCCCTTCACTTATAGGAGAAATTCCCCAAGTTCTTGCAGATATTCTGATAAAATTGATGGCAAAGAATGCCGAAGACCGTTACCAAAGTGCTTATGGATTAAAAGTAGATTTAGAAGAGTGTCGCCGACAACTGCAAGAAACGGGAAATATTGCTTCTTTTCCTCTCGGACAAGAAGACCTCAGCGATCGCTTTTCTATTCCTCAAAAACTCTATGGCAGGGAAGAAGAAATTGCTACTTTACTCTCCGCGTTTGAGCGAGTTAGTAATCCCCCCCAGACCCCCCTTAGTAAGGGGGGAGAAGGAAGAGCGGAATTAATGATGGTGGCAGGTTATTCCGGCATCGGCAAATCATCTCTAGTTCGAGAACTTTACAAACCCATTACGGCACGTCGAGGCTATTTTATTTCCGGGAAATTCGACCAGTTTCAACGCAATATTCCCTATTCTGCGATCGTGTCCGCCTTTGGAGGATTAATTGGGCAATTATTGGCAGAAACCGAAGCTAAATTACAAATTTGGCGAGAGAAACTATCAAAAGCTTTGGGTGCTAACGGACAAGTTATTATTGATGTCATTCCTGAAGTAGAACTAATTATCGGCAAGCAACCTAGCGTTCCAGTATTAGGAGGAGAGGAAGCGCAAAATCGTTTTAATCTTGTTATGGGGAATTTTATTGATGTTTTCTGCGACAAACAACATCCTTTAACCCTCTTTATTGACGATTTACAATGGGCTGATTCGGGAACATTAAAATTAATAGAACAGATATTAATAGAAGGCAAAACAGAATATTTATTGCTGTTGGGAGCTTATCGGGATAATGAAGTTTCAGCCAGTCATCCTTTGTCAATTTCACTCGAAAAAATCCAGAAAAATAACAACTCAATTAATCAAATCACTTTACAACCTTTATCCCTAGAGCAAATTGCTTGTTTGATCGGTGATGCTCTCCACCAGAGTGCAGAAGCAACAACCAAATTAGCTCAGTTAGTCCTGGAAAAAACGGGAGGAAATCCTTTCTTTATTAATGAATTTTTAGGAGTATTATCTGCTGAGAATTTGCTACATTTTGATCGTAAATTGAGAAATTGGCAATGGAATATAGAAGCAATCGCAGGAAGTGGGTTTACCGATAATGTAGTGGAATTAATGGTAAAAAAACTGCAAAAATTACCGTCCTCGGCACAAGAAATATTATCTATAGCGGCTTGTTGTGGAGCGGAATTTGACTTGCAATTGATGACATTAATTACAGGGAAATCCCCTCAAGCAACTTTTGAATTGTTAAAAAAGGCTATTGAGAGCGACTTAATTTTAACTAGGTCGGAGTTGGATGAAAACCTCCTCATTCAATTTTATAAATTCGCTCACGACCGCATCCAACAAGCCGCCTACAGTATGATTCCAGACGACAAAAAAGCAGCGACTCATTATCGTATTGGAAAAATGCTATTGCAAGAAAGTAGACCGGAAGCCATAGAAAAAAATATTTTCGATCTCGTCAGTCAATTGAACTATGGAAAAGCATTAATTACCGAGCAAAAAGAACGAAACGAACTTGCCAAGCTCAATCTCATTGCCTGTCACCAAGCTAAAGCCGCCACTGCCTATGAAACTGCTAGGGAATATGCTAGTATGGGATTGTCTATGCTGGGAGAAAATGCCTGGGACAGTCAATATGAAATGACTCTAGCGCTCCACGATTTAGCAACCGAACTAGCTGCATTTTGTGGTGACTCCGAGGCGATGGAACGCTTTGCTGGGATAGTTATTGCCAAGGCACGAACCTTACTAGAAAAGGTCAACGTTTACCGGATAAAAATGCAATTTCAGATATCCCAGAACAAATACGCTGAAGCCATTGCTATCGGCCAACAAATCTTAGCAGAACTGGGTATGGTCTTTCCTGCAACACCTGTCCAGGAGGATCTTCAACGCAGCATAGCAGAGATTGAAACGCTGATAGGGGAAAGGGGAATAGAAGACTTGGTTCGTTTGCCAAAGATGAGGGATAGAGAAAAAATCGCTATTACTCGCATTGCCAATACCCTCATACCAGCTATTATAGCTACTGGTTCTTCTTTGTTTTTATTACTGGTTACCCTGTTAGTCAAGCTATCCATTCAATATGGAAATACCGAAGCATCTGGCTTGACTTATACCCTCTACGGTTACATTTGCTGTAATATAAAGCAGGATGTGGATACAGGGGTAAAGTATGGTAAGTTGGCGCTCCAGGTTGTTTCAGAATTAGATGCTAAAGCTTTTAAAGCAGAAGCGTTAAACGTAATTGTGTTATGTATTTGGCATCGTAAATATCATCTCAAAGAAACGCTATCGCTTTCTCTAGAAGGATATACCAGTGGCTTAGAAACTGGAAATAAGGAGTTTGCAGGATATTGCGCTGGTATGTATTGTATCTATTCCTTATGGTGGGCTCGGCCACTTTCGACCTTAGAACAGGAGGTTCGCGCCTACTCCAATAAGTTTCAGCAACTGAATCAATTGAAAACGGGCAATCAATGTCGAATTTATTGGCAAACTATTTTAAATTTGCTAGGAGTTGCAGAAAATCCTACTATTTTATCTGGGGAGGCACTTTCGGAAGTAGAATTTCTCAGTTCTAATAATGACTTGCCTTCCTTCGGTTTATTCTATCCCTACAAGCTGATGCTTTGCTATCTGTTTGGGGAGATAGAATCTGCTCTCAACCATGCCGCCGACAGCAGACGCTATGTAACAACTGTTGCAGGAATGTTTTTTGCAGCAGCGTTTTATTTTTATGATTCTTTGATATCCTTAGCCGCCTTGAGTTTAGGTTTGGAGGAAAGAACAGAGGCATTACAGCGGGTGCAGGAAAACCAAACCCAACTGCAGCAATGGGCAAAGGATGCCCCGATGAATTATCAACATAAGGTCGATCTGGTAGAAGCGGAAAAATGCCGAGTTTTGGGGCAAAAAGCAGAGGCGATCGAGCTATATAACAAGGCAATTGCTGGAGCTAAAGAAAATGAATATACCCAAGAAGAAGCCCTGGCCAACGAACTCGCTGCCAAATTTTATCTCAACTGGGGTCAGGAAAAAGTTGCTCGCCTTTACATGATGGATGCCCATTACTGTTATTCTCGCTGGGAGGCAACGGCAAAAGTCAAACATCTCGAAGAAAACTATCCGCAATTGTGTCCATCCCCAACGACCAAAAGTTCTGGCTCGACACTCCATGATACCTACACCACAAAAAATTCTACCGAACGCGTAGATTTAGATTTAGCTACAGTCATCAAATCCACCAATGCCATTTCCAGCGAGATTGTTTTGGATAAATTACTGGCCACTTTAATGAATATTCTGGTAGAAAACGCTGGAGCGCAACGGGGAATATTGATCTTACCTAGCGACGAGGGTTTATTGGTCGAAGCTATAAAGGAAGCAGACTCTGAGGAAGTTTCAGTTTTAGTTTCCCTGCCTCTTCATAAATTTGAAAAACTATCGGAAAGGATCGTCCGTTATGTCGCCCGCACTCGCAAAACCGTTGTACTCAACAATGCCACTAATGAAGGGAAATTTACCGATGATACCTATATCCAAAAGTATAAATGTCAATCCGTTGCCTGCACTCCTCTAATCAGTCAAAATAAACTTCAAGGCATTATCTATCTAGAAAACAATCTGAGTACTGGAGCTTTTACTCAAGAGCGGTTGGCACTGTTGCGGACCCTCGCTGCTCAAGGGGCGATATCTTTAGAAAATGCCAGACTGTATAACAAAATCATCACTGTAAACGCAGCTTACGAACGTTTTGTTCCCGCCGAATTTCTCAGTTTTTTAGAGAAAAAGAGCATTATTGATGTGAAACTCGGAGACCAAGTAGAGCAGGAAATGACAGTTTTATTCTCCGATATTCGGAATTTTACAACTATCTCCGAACAGATGACCCCGGCAGAAAATTTCGCTTTTATTAATGAGTATCTCGGTTCTATGGAACCACAAATTCAAAAACATGGCGGGTTCATCGATAAATATATTGGCGACGCTATTATGGCCTTGTTTCCCAATTCTGCTGACGATGCGTTAAAAGGAGCGATCGCAATGTTGCAAGAATTAAAAACATACAATTCAGATCGACAACAAAGGAATTTCAAACCCATTAGTATTGGTATTGGTTTGCATACGGGCAGGTTGATTTTAGGCACTGTGGGCGGGTTTGGGCGTATGGATGGAACTGTTATCGGGGATGCGGTGAATCTCTCCTCGCGAGTGGAAGGGTTAACAAAAACTTATGGAGTTTCACTTTTAATTACTGATAAAACTTGGCAAAATTTAAAAAATTCTTTGGTATATGACCTCAGATTTATTGACAAGGTGAGAGCTAAAGGAAAAGCCAAAGCAGTTAGTTTATTTGAAGTTTTTTCTGCCGACCCGCCAGAATTACGAGATGTAAAAATCGCGACGAAAGAGAAGTTTGAAAGAGCAGTTTTGTTATATCATCAGGGGTTGTTTCTAGAAGCGGCAGCTCTATTTCAAGAATGCTTAGAATATGCTGAGGGCGATCAAGCTGTTTGTTGTTATCTCGAACGTTGTCATCAGAAGGCAGAGGGGAGTGGGGGAGTAGGGGGGTAGGGGAGTAGGGGAGTAGGGAGGATTTTTCGGTGTGGTGCATTTTCATTTTTTACCTACGGCAGTGGGAGCATCTTGCTCCCGTACCAGGTATCCCTTGTTCTTGTATACCATTGCGCTCCACAGGACTACCCATTTTTTTACCTTTTTCCCCCGCGCTATCATTCTTCTTCCTTAGAATATCAATAATTAGGGTTTGCGTATGGAAAGTCTTTTTGCTGGGGTAAGAGACAGGAGACAACCCACCCCTGACCCCTCCCAACCCACCCCTAGCCCCTCCCAGGAGGGGAGGGGAAGACAGGAGACAGGAGAAATGGAAATTACAGAGGAGGTAGTCGGAAAAATAGTCCCAAGATTGTTCTGCTATAATCGTTCCAAAATACTAGCTTTATGCAGCTCTTGCCACCGAAAAACTGACACTTTTTTAGACAAAAAAATGCTACAACCAATATCAGTCAATGCTTTTAGATTTAATCAGCAAGCCCTAATTAACCTTCCACCTTCTTCCTTAGAATATCAATAATTAACCTTCTTGCTTCTTGCTTCTTGCTTCTTCCTTCCTCATTCCTCCCCAGAATATCAATAATTAACCTTCCACCTTCCAGTTTCTTCCTTCCACCTTCTTGCTTCTTCCTTCTTCCTTCTTCCTTCTGTTATAGTTCCTTCTAGTAACAACAAACGCGAGGGTTGAAGACAAACCTGCCAAGGAAAAGAACGATTTTTGATTTCACGCCATTTTTCCTTAAATACTTCTGCTTGTAAATGGTAGTCAAAAGCATTTGTTGCAGGTTGATATAATTTTAAGTACAAAGTTACTCGATGTTGAGTTTCACTAATAGCTGCTAACCAACAAGGAAAAGTATTAGGTTCGTTTGACTGCTCACTAAAAGTAATCTGGTGAGCGCGAATGCCAACATGAGAAAAATATTCCGGAATAGGTTCAATTATATCAAGACTGCATCCCCACTCAATAGCTTCTATTTTTCGGTTGTCAATTATTACTGCTTGAGAAAAGTTCTTACAACCAGTTAACTGAGCAACTCTTACACTGGTAGAATATTCAAAAATGTCATGTTTGACACCATGAGCAAGAGTAACTCCGTCATCGACTACTAACAAATTTTGACAAATGCGGTAAGCTTCCTCTAGGTTGTGAGTCACTAATAAAGTCACCCCTTGATAATTTTCTAGGGTGGCAATAACCAATGTTTCAATCTGATGGCGCAGGTGGGTATCTAATGCGGAAAAAGCTTCATCTAACAACAAAGCATCGGGTTGACTTGCTAATGCTCGTGCTAAAGCTACCCGTTGTTGCTGACCTCCCGAAAGTTCTTCTGGATATCGTTTGCCATATCCTGGTAACTGCACTGCCAATAGATAAGCTTCTACTTGTTGTTTAATCTCTGTGGACGACAAACCTTTGGGCAAACCAAAAGCAATATTTTGCGCGACAGTCATGTGGGGGAAGAGAGCATAATTTTGAAATAGATAACCAATGCGGCGATCGCGACTAGGCAAATTAATTTTCTGTTGCGAATCAAATAATACTCGTCCATTTAAAACAATTCGTCCTCTTGTGGGAGTTTCCAAACCAGCAACGCAACGTAAAATCATACTTTTACCAGCGCCAGACCCTCCTAATAACCCCAATGGTTTGTTATTAGCATTGAAACAAACATCCAAGAGAAACCCAGGCAATTTTTTCTGGATATCTACTAATAGACTTTGTGAATGTGTATGGGAGTTTAGTCTCAAAGGTTGTGTTTTGACTACGGGTACAGAACGCACATCTACAATTTGCTTTTCTGTTTTTTTTGCCCTACGTTTTTTGATTTTAGATTCTGACCAATAGTTGACACCAGTTATTACTCCTAAAGATATAGCTAAAATTACTAATACCCAGGCAAACGCTTCATTCATATTCCCACTTTCGGAAGCGAAGAAAATAGCTATCGGAATAGTTTCGGTTTTGCCAGGAATACTACCTGCTAACATTAAAGTAGCACCAAACTCACCAAGGGACCGGGCAAAAGCTAATAATGTCCCGGCAATAATTCCTGGTTTTGCCAAAGGTAACAAAATGCGCCAAAATACAGTCCATTCCGAAGCGCCTAAAGTTCTAGCACAAGCAAGGAGACTGGTATCAATTTGAGTAAAAGCTGCTAGTGATGTTCTGTACATCAGGGGGAATGAGACAACGGTAGCTGCTATTACGGTGGCAGGCCAGGTGAAAATTAATGTTATCCCCATTGATGAGAGTAGCTGACCAAGGGGGCCGTTTCTACCAAACAATAGTAGTAATAGAAAACCTGTTACAGTTGGGGGTAATACTAGGGGAGATGTGAGGATGGCGTCAATTATACCTTTGCCTTTACCGCGATATCCGAGCATCCAACGTGCTGCTGCTATACCGAGGAAAAAGGTAATAATTGTAGTGACTGCTGCAGTTTTAAGAGAAATCCAAGCAGGAGATAGGTCAAAGTTCATTATTGATATTAATAAAATAAAGGTTCAGAATCTTTTCTAGAGATGTCTAATCTTATCATCCATAATTACTTTATATTTTCTATCTTTTTTCTTGGCATAAACTGTTTTTTTGACTACAAGATAGAGAAATATTTGATTTCTTTAGGGAAAAAAATAGGAACTTTCCTTCCAAAGTTCCTAGATAAAAATTTATTTATTACCAATGCTCAAAATTATGATATAATTAGCGAAATTTGTTAGGCTATTCTTATCAAAACTTGTTAAAGATAGGTATGAGACTATGAATGTCAAGTGATTGTTAAAAAACAGACAAGTGTTAGCTTACATCAAGGTTAAGGGAGAAAGTGATGCGGTCGGAAAAATCCACGTTTAGCCAAATTAAATTCTTTATTATTGCAGCGCACCGTAATGTGGAAGGTGCAATTTGAGGGTAGATTTCTAGGTTGACGAGGCATATCAGTTATCATTGCTACTCACAGTTTTTTCCACTCCAGGTATCCCCTACTCCCCTACTCCCTCAACCATTCCTATGCACCACCACCGAGGATTATTTTAGCGATGAACAATAGTTCCTACGTGTTCGCCATTCACTGCCGCAGCAATATTATCTGGGTCAAGACCATTAACAATCTGAACCTGGCTTATTTGTCGGGAATAATCAAGTAAATCTAACAAAATGCGTTCAAATGGTAAGCTAGCAAAATCACCTTTTCTCACTTCCTCTGTGGAAATTTCTGAGATAAAGTTTGCATCTTTATTGATATTAGGGTCTTGATCATAAAGTCCATTTACATCTTTAACCAAAGTTACACTTTGACACCCAAAACATTCTGCCAATAAAAATGCACCAGAGTCGCTACCATGAGGAGGAATGCGTCCAATAGCAGGAGGATGTTCCCATAATGAATATGGAGGAACTCCTGTAAAAATAACTCCAGGAACACTACGAATAAATAGGGGTAAAAGATGTCCGAAAACTTCTGGAGGAATGGCAACTACCCCGTATGGAGCTAACAATGCACCGAGAACGTGGGCATTCCCCAAAGCATCTGCTTGAGCGAGTTCTGCTAATACACCAGAAGGCATTCCCAGGTCTAAACCTATAGAGAAGACATGGCGAGTTCTAGCGCCTCCTCCTGTGCCAATAATTAGCTTTTTCGACTCTAACAAAGTTCCTAATGCGTCACGGACGGGATAAGTAGCACTTCGTCCTTTATCAAGAATGGAACGCCCTCCTATTTTAACTACATAAGTATCAGGAAGCATCCGAATAACTGGTGCTTCAGTGGATTTTTGTACCTCTTTGTCGAGTAAACTTTCTCGCATTAACAGGGAGTTGAGATGATGTCGGCGATCGCCATTGCCTTCTAATGCAGTTGTCATAATAATTACCTATGTTCAGTTATCAGTTATTCAGTTATCAGTCATCGGTCATCAGTTATCAGTCATTAGTCATTAGTTATAGCACTTGGTATTTAGATACCTGAGATTGCTAAATAGTGAAACTCAGCCAAAGATTACTTTTAACTTTTGACTTTTAACTTCTATTATTACTTTTGACTTTTGACTTTTGAATTTTAACTTCTATCAGTTATCAACATAAATTTCTGTGCCGATATCTTCACCATTAAGAGCACGAGTTAAGTTGCCTTTTACCAATCCATTAATGATGCGAATAGAACGGCGGTTCTTAGCAATTTCCATGAAGTCTAACACAGGACGTTCTACCACCACATCTTGTAAGTCTAACTCTTTTAATTCCTTCACCGAAATTCTTTTGATAAACTTAGCACTGGGATCTTTTTTCGGATCGGCAGTATATAACCCTTCCTCATCTTTGATGAAAATCATTGATTTTGCACCAAAAACTTCACTAACTAAATAGGAACCAGTATCAGTTCTATGGGGAGGAATACGGCCAATTTTAGGATTTTCATGCCAAAATGTATAGGGAGGCATTCCAAAGAAAATCACAGCTCCTCTTTCTTTTAAATAGTGCGCCATTTGCCCAAACTGCACTGGTTCAATAAAAGGAATACCATACTTTGCTAGCAGATAATAAAGTATCCGAGCGTTTTGCATACTCACAAAAGTTCCTAATACACTTAAAACTCCTGTGGGTAGTCCTAGATCTACTCCCACACTGTAAGCATGACGAGCGCGAGTACCTCCACCCGTACCAAGAATCATTTCATGGCTGCCTAAATTTTCAGCTATTTCTTCTATTAAAGGAAATACAGCAGCTTTACCTCTATCTATAAAGCTTTGTCCGCCAATTTTCAATACATTTGCACTGGGTAAAATCTTAATCGGTGCTTCTTTTTCTGTTTCGGATAAAACTTGTTGGTTACTGAGGGAACCTGTTACTAAAGATTTACCTAATTCCGAAAGTAATTGACTGTCTTTGACTGGAGTTTGCAGATTCATAAGTATTCAGTAATTGAGATTTAATTTTTTAGTCAGGACTTACGCAAATTGACTTTTAAGTCACCATCTGTAGGGGCGCCATTCGGAGCTTTGCGGAACGCAAATGGCATTCACCCTCACTAGATTTAGTGTCTCTGTGTAACTCCTGTTAGGAGTCGTGTAAAAATAACCTGAACAGTTTTTTTAATGGAAGCTATATTTCACAATTTATCCCAGATAAAATTTGTACAACTTATTTTTACATGGCTCCTTAGTGTTTGATTGTAAGCATTTCCTAGGTCATGCTGCGCAAACAGCTATTAGCGTTTCCGTTCCGGAATACTGCGCAAACAGCATTTAGCTTTTCCTGGGCCATTGTGCGCAAACATAAGTTTTAATTTTCTTTGGATACTAATTCCTCCTTCGGTGCGATAATGATCCCAGGACTTACGCAAATTCACCTTGAAAACGCCATATGTAGGGGCGTCATTCGGAGCTTTGCGGAACGCAAATACCATTCGCCCTCACTGGATTTAGTGTCCGTCCGTTCCTGGAGCTAATAAATCATAGCTGATAGCTGATCGCTGACTGCTGAATGCTTACATAAAAAAGCCTTCAAGGATGTAAGCTTCTTCTGATTCAATGGAGGTTTCCAAGCTATTAAATTTGGTTTTTGCCCAAATTTCTAATTCTGAGAGAACAGATTCTTTAACGGCTATTGGTGGATTAATTCCAGCTAATCCTGATTTTTGCTGCCAGCTATCAATAGATTGTTTCGGGGTATTATTTACTTGCCAACTGCTAACTTCAATAGGGTCAATTTTTGTTGAATTTCTGTCTAGAAATAGGTCGTTAAGTTGGCTATGTTTTTGTTCTTTTTGACGTTGCGATAACCCATGTTCTTGGAGAAGGTTGCGCATTTTTTTTCGCATTGTTTCTCTCACGCTATTCGGCTGTCTTTGAATTCTGCCCATGAGAAAAACTGCCCCTTGTCTGTGAGCTATACGAAAGCTTTCATTGACAATATGTTCTAGTTCAAGTAAGTGAATTGTTCGGGAACTAAAAATAACTTTCGTACTACTATCAGGCACTGGCAAAACCTGATTAGCATCTGCTTGTTTTAACTTCCAATTTTGTTGTTTATTATCCAACTTTTGGCGGAATATGTCAAGCATTTGGTCGGAAATATCAAGCCCTAAATATTCACAGGATGACTGAATTAACCACTCTCCAATTATACCTGTTCCTGCACCAATTTCTACTATTAAATCATTGGGTTGTACTTGGGCGATCGCCAGTATTTTCTGAGCAATGGCATCACAAATTTCTGGGGATAATCCTGCTCGCGAATCGTAGCTTTCAGCTTGATAATCAAAAGGAGCATGGCTAATTTTCACTGCTTCATTTTAGTTAAGTTTGGCATTTGTTTACTCTATTATTTTTTGGGAACAATTGCTCGACTCTTTAATAATTTATAATATTTTATTTAGTTTATTTACAAATCTTTATTTGCCGTTAGGTGATGTCAAATTATGTTATGATAATTTTTTTTCTAGTTTTCAGGTTTCTTTACCCGGCAATAAAAGTTAGATAAATGTAACATTTTTGCAAATAATGGTAATAATTTTACACATAAAGATGTATCTAAATAGTTTATAAAAGAAATGTAATCTTTTTGGAGATATCTAAATGAATAAGGAAAGTTTATTACAAGCTCTTAATGCTGCCATAGCAAAATATAAAGATGAGCCTACAGCAAGAGTTGTTTTTGGTCTGGCAAAACAGGTTTGGCAAATTGATTGGACTGTTGCTCCCTTTGATATCCTCAGCCACTATCTTGAGTTTGATATCTCCTACTTTTATCGGTTTATGTCAATGGACAAAGGCGATGAGGCTGAAGAACAACAGTTACTTAAAGATTGGATAGAAAGTAGACATACTTTAGACAAAGAAGGTAAGAGACGACTACCTCAGTTAGCAGATGAACTAAATCAGTTACGAGTTGCAGCAAGAAACGCCTAATTATATTGATTATATTAAATAAAGGGGGGATTAATGATTTTTATTTGCAATCATAATCCCCTTCTTTATCAATTATCAGTTATTAATTTTGTTGAGAAAAATTCACTGTCAAACTCTGTATTGTTAAATATTGACTATTTTCTCTCTGGAGTATCATAGTTAAATCCTCTATCTAAATCTTATATTATCTTTATGTCAGTCTTAGGAAAAGTCCTTTTTTTCTACACAATTTCCAATTCCTTTATGGTAATGGCTTGGTATTTACATTTAAAATTCTTGAATAATCATCCTTGGTATATTGCTTCAGTATTAAGTTGGTGTATTGCTTTCTTTGAATATTCACTTCTTATCCCTGCCAACCGGATTGGTTATCCTGAACTTGGCTTATCAAAATTGCAAATTATACAGATAGGAATGTCCTTAATTGCTTTTATTCCTTTTAGTTTCTTTGTGATGCAAGAACCTATAAAAAAAGATTATATTTTGGCTTCTATTTGTTTATTAGGAGCGGTTTATTTTATCTTTCGCAATGTTCGCTAGATAAATTATATTTTGATTCTTTTATCAACCGAATAGAAGGTAAATATTTTTATTGACCGAATAATTAATAATTATTAATTAAATAATTCTGGTTAAAAGCCGACCCTTTCAAGGGGAAAAAAAGCGGTCGAGGAATGGATTGGTTTCCTAACCATATCCAATCGACTCCTGTGAAGAAATAATATTTCCTGATATTCAATTCCGTAACGGTTTTAACCAGAGGTAATTATCCATTATCCATTATCCATTAATGAAAGGACTTACGCAAAGCATCTTTAACGAAGTCAGAAGTCAGAAGTCAAAATTCAGAAGTTATTTTTGTAACGGGGATGCGTGAGCAACTCTCCAAAAATATTTCGCCTTAAAAGGCGGGGTGGCGCGGCCCAATTATTTTGATAAATTGTGTTTTTTGTAGGGGCAATTCATAAATTGTCCCTACAGGTAGTGTCTATGCGTAAGTCCTGATTTATTGAGTACTGTTCAATAATGAATAATGAATAATGAATAATGAATAATTACCTCTCCTTGAAAAGAAGAGGATTGACAAAGAGATGAAAATTTTTATTTATTATCCCCTTAAAAGGGGAGGCTTTAAACCACAATTTTTCGGTAATCGTTCTATTTTAGGTGTGAACGCTAAAGCTTATACGAGGCAATAGGTGACAATTAATTTGACGAATTATTTAGGGTTGGTAGAGAAAAATCATAATTATAAAAAAATTGTTAAATTAATTCCTAAATTCCCACAAAAAGTTTAATATGACATTATGTCAAAGTTAAATAAAACTGTCGAGCTTTTACCAATTTAATGGAGAACCAGATTCTCTAACTGCCATTGCTGTCAAATTTTTGTTAGTCAACAATACCAACCAATAAAGTTTAATATGACAATATGTCAAAGTTAAATAAAACTGTCGGGCTGTTACCAATTTAATGGAGAACCAGATTCTCTAACTGCCATTGCTGTCAAATTTTTGTTAGTCAAAATATAGCAGTTGCTTTTACTTTTAGGACGGGTGCATTCAACTAGCTCGCGGTCAGCTATTCCGTTTGTGATGCTGCGCAAACAGCTTTTTAATGAATGAAGCAAGCACTTGCTTAACTTCATACTACATTTTTAAACAAAGAATTGAAGCACAAGAATAACCAGCTTAAATTGTCCACTAAAAGTAATAAAGCTGATAGCTGTTAACCTTTGCGTAGCATGACCTAGGAAAGTTCCGACCATAGGAGGCTAGCTGACCGCTGTTTGCGCAGCATTCTGGAGGAAATGCTTACTTTAGGACTTATGGAATAGTTGAAACCAGAGAATACCAATAATCAACTTTATTCCTTCTGCTATAGATATTTATTGTCCACAAAATTGAACTAGGAAAAATAATAAAATGACCGAACAAAATGATCAAAAAAAAGCTTCAGAAAGCCAAGAATCGGAAAACCAAGAAAAAGGTATTTTGAGTGCACCACTAGGCAGACGAGCATTTTTAACCGGAGTAGTTCCAGGAGCAGGAATAACAGCAGCTTCTTTTATGTTATTTAGTCCTACTCAAAATCAAACCCCTTTATTCGGCTTAAAGACCCCAAAAAGTGTACTAAAAAAATACTTTGTTGATGAATTCTCCCAACCTGCAACTATTGCCAATGGTACTCCAGAAAGTCCAGCCGTACTCAGAGTTGCTCAGAAAGATATTGAGATTTTCGGTATAAATATACGTACTGAATTTAGTCGTTGTTTCAACGGTGATGTCCCTGGGCCTACATTTAGGCTACAAGCGGGTGAGCAAGTAAATATTAAATTAGTTAATGCTTTAGCTCCGAATAACGCAGACTCTCCCGATACAGGTTGTCCAGGAACTATAGACAGACCCCGTTGTTTCAATACCACCAATTTACACTTTCATGGGTTTCATGTCTCCCCTATGAGTATTGCACCTAATGGAGATGTGGTCTCTGGTGGCAAAAATGATGATGTAGAAATCTCGTCTGATGATGTTCTCTACGAACTCGATCCATCTACCACAGGGGGGTCTACTGAGCATCCCTATTGTGTTTATCTTCCCACATATCATGCTCCTGGAACCCATTGGTATCATCCCCATATGCACGGTTCAACTGCTATTCAAGTCATTGATGGCATGGCAGGTGCTTTAATTATCGAAGATCCTCCAGCAGACAAAATTGAAGTCGATCAAGATTTATTATGGATTATTCAAGAAATCATTGGTAATAACGATGGGCAAGTTTATTGTACTAAGACATCTGAAGAATTTACGGTTAATGGGCAATCACAACCCACCTTAACCATAAAACCTCAAGAATTGTGTCGTTGGCGTTTTATTAATGCGACTGCTACACCAAGAGGTTTTATGACCTTAAGATTCCAGAAAAAAAATAGCGATGGCAATTATGAAGATGTCACTACAGGAGTCTATCGAATTGCAGTTGATGGTATTAGTCATTATGGCCAAGCTCCAGAATTTATGGAATGTATGGAACTTTCTCCAGCGAATCGTGCTGACTTCTTAGTTAAGCTAGAAGAAGGGGAATACCGGGTCTTGAAAGATAAGTTTGCTGATGCTAAAGCTGCTAATAAATCAAGTACACCACAGACATTAGCTTATATTAATGTCACAGGTAGGCCCTTTTATTCTCCCAAAGATATTCCGAGCAAAATCCCAGGATGTTTCCCACCATATCTTCGACCCTTTGATACTTCAGCTCCAACTCCTGCGAAAAACATTTCTTTTGATGTTGACAAACAAAATGGTACATGTCCACCAACAGGTCAGACTCCAACAAGCTTTCAGGTTGATCATAAAGTTTATGATCCCGAAGGTCTTGATGAAACAGTACAAAATGTTGACATTAACGGGGATGAAGTCTGGGAACTCACCAATACTACTGGTGCAGCACACCCATTCCACATTCATGTTAATCCTTTCCAAGTAATTGAAATTAACGGTGTTCCCGTACCTAATCCAATTTGGTGGGATACCTTCTATATTCCTCCTAAGAGTGGTCAAACAAATGGTTCAATTAAAATTCGCCATCGTTTTGATAATTATCCTGGTAAATTCGTCTTCCACTGTCATGTTCTGATTCATGAAGACTTGGGAATGATGCAGAATGTTAACGTTAAGGGAACAGGAATTCCTCCTTGTGAACCTTCCTACACGACAGAGAGGTTTACCTGGAATCCCGAATCTTCCTCAACAAATGCCTAGAAGCAATTGATGTTAGGATGGGTGAGACAGAAATGGGTATTCAATTAACCAGAAGCAATAAATCTGTCATCATCAGGACTTACGCACATCAAAACCAAGAAACCGGGTTTTGGCCTGTGATATTGTTGTTCAAACCACCAAATTTCCTTTATAAACCGGGTTTCTGCGTGAGTCCCGATCATATAAAATCCGCATAATTAGTTATTCTAGTCATTGCGACTTGCTACGGTAACACCGTGGAAGGAAGCAATCTCATGGAAATGGGAGATTAGTTTCTATCGTCACAATGACTACTATTCAACCGGATTCTATATCACCCATCTTTTCTCATATAGATTAAATTATAATGACTAGACCCATTTTGAAAAAACTCCTTTTAATTGCGATCGCTACTTTAGTTTCTTTAACGGTTATTCTGAAAGGATCGATCGCTCAAGAAATTCAAACCATTATTCCGAGTCAAGATAATACCATCATTGAAAGTGCTACGGGTGCTTTCAGTAATGGTCAAGGGCCAATATTGTTTGTGGGACGAACGAACCAACCCCAAAATAGTATCAGACGCGGGGTAATTTCTTTTGATATTGCTAAGGAGATTCCCAGAGGTTCTAAAATTACTTCTGTCACCCTACAATTAACACTCGAAAAAACTCCAGGTGGCGATCAATCTATTGAATTACATCGACTGCTGAGAAACTGGGGAGAAGGAATATCTTTTCATCCAGGTGGTAGGGGCGATCGCTCAACTGAAGGAGATGCTACTTGGATTCATAGTTTCTATGATAGTCAATTCTGGTCAAATCCAGGAGGGGATTTTTCCGAGAGGGTTAGTGCAGTGACAACGGTGGGAGATAAAGGAGTTTATACTTGGGAATCTACTTCAGAAATGGTTGCCGATTTACAACAATGGTTAGATAATCCTGATGATAATTTTGGTTGGTTACTGTTAGGAAATGAAACTGTTTCAAAGACAGTAAAAGGATTTGCAAGTTCGGAAAATCCTGAACCATCGGCGCAACCACAATTGAGAGTTGTTTATGTTGAAAAGTAGTAGAAGCGTTCGCATAAATTGTTATATCAAATCCGGTTAAATAACCTCACAATCAATAGACATTTCCAGAAAAGAGGGAGTAGGGAGTAGGCAGTAGCGAGTAGGGGAAAGAATCAATTATCGCACAGAAATCATCAATTATTTCCCCAGTTTCCTACTCCTTGCCGAATAATTAATAATTAAATAATTAAATAATTAAACAATTCAGCTTTATTAGCCTCCCCTTGAAAGGGGAAAAAAATAAATTTTTTCTTTTTAGTCAATCCTCTCCCTAAAAGGGAGAGGTAATTATCCATTATCCATTATCCATTATCCATTAATGAATCCCTCTTTTCTAGTGTAATAAAACCATATTTTTCAAACACAGCTTTTGCCTCTGGAGTAAACATAAATTCCTCTAGTTGCTTAACAGCTTCAATATTCTTACTATCTTTAATTACTGCAATAGGATAAACTACTGGTGTATGAGAATCATCAGGAGCATTAGCAACTATGTTTACTGCGTTTGAAGCGTTAGTATCTGTACGATAAACAATGCCAGCATCAACATTTCCTGTGGCGACATAATTGAGGACTTGACGCACATTTTTAGCAAAAACTATTTTCGGTTCAACGGTCTGATAAATACCTAGAGAAGTTAGAACTTCTTGGGCATATTTTCCTGCGGGAGAGCTTTCTGGTTCGCCAATGGATATGTTTTGAATAGTGTCTTTTGTTAAGTCTTGAAATGTGTTAACTGCAGCGGTATTTTCTGTAGGAACTATTAACACCATTTGATTTTTCAGCAGGTCGCGACGGCTTTCATCTATTATTAGACCCTTTTCTTGCAAAATATTAATATGGGAAGGAGATGCGGAAATAAATAAATCTACTGGCGCTCCTTGTTCAATTTGTTGTCGTAGAGAACCGGAGGAAGATAAGTTTAAAGTTAAAGAAGTATTGGTATTTTTTTGTTCATAAATAGGCTCTATCTCTTCCATTGCATCTTTGAGGCTAGTTGCGGCTGAAACTGTTAAATTTATTGTTGAGGCGGTAAGATCAGAAGATGAATTATCCCTAGTTTGGCTACAACTAATTGTTAATAAACAGGAAAGTATAGCCATACAAATTAAGACCAGAATCCGATTTTTTTTCATACCTATTACTCCAATTTTTTAATTTTTATCAAAATTGCTAATATTGTAGAGGTTTTTTGTCAATTTTGTCGCAGTAAATAAATTAAAATTTGGATATAGATATAAAAATTAGCGCTCGTAATACTCTTAAAGATACTGTTAAAAAAGTAGCAACTGGGGCTGTAAATACTGAAATTATTTTTATTCCCGACTCCCGACTCCCTACTGCATTTAAAGAAGTCAGAAGTCAGAAGTTAACCCACCCCTAACCCCTCCCCTCCTGGGAGGGGAAGTAGGGGATTTGAGCTTCGCTCCAAAAATATTTCGCCTTAAAAGGCGGGGTTGCGCGACCCAATTATTTTGATAAATTACAGAAAAATTCTTGTCTAAAGCCTCCTGTCCTTTTAAGGGGATAAACAAGAGAATTTTCCTTATGTCAAGCCTCCTTATTACAGAGGTACTGATAACTGATAACTGATAACTGATAACTGAAATGACCCTCCTACAGTCTTAAATAAAAACTATAGAAGGGCAAAATGTCAGATAATTTACCGAATAATTAATAATTAATAATTCTGGTTTAAAGCCTCCCCTTTTAAGGGAAAAAAGCGGTCGTTAGCGGAGCTTCCTGAAGGGTGGGATGGATGGGTTTCCTAACCATATCCAATCGACTCCTGTGAAGAAATAATATTTCCTTATATTCAATTCCGTAACGGTTAAAACCAGAGGTAATTATCAATTATCCACGCTTCAATTATCAATTAATGAACAGTGGTATTACACCAAATAAGCTTCTTGGTGAGTTTTGATAACGCAATCAGATTTTGGTTTGGCAACACATAATAATACCCAACCTTTTTCTACCTGCTCGTCCTCTAAGAAAACTTGATCCTCTTGATCAACTTCTCCTGAAGTTATTCTTGCAGCACAACTAGAGCAAGACCCGGCGCGACAAGAAGAAGGAAATTCTAGATCGGAATATTCTTCTTCTGCCACATCAAGGATATATTGATCATCATCAACTTCGATAGTAACATCGATTTCTGGGGGTTGTTTTTTCTTGCCTTTGATTAGCTGTACTTTATAAGTAGCCATTGATTAAGATCCTCCTTTTTTTTAGTTGTTCTTTCGTCTCAAAAGACTTTGTTAAAAAGCGGTCAGCTTTGCGCGTTTGTGGAGCATTCAGGTACAGAAAGGAGATGAGCAACCCCTCCTAAAATTCAACGAAAAGCTAGAAGTCGTGGATTTAAACCCAAGCCTTTCCTAACGGAATGCTGCGCAAACAGATACCTAATTCTATTCACAAATTGGCGTTGCTGAATTGAAGTATGAATGCGCGATTGTTTGGTTCTGGTCAAGCCCCCGCGCATCCCCCAAGCGTGGGGGACTTTTAGAGTTTTATTCCCCCCAAAATTGGGGGGCTAGGGGGGCAAAATCATACCCATAATCAGCAATGCCCACAAATTTTTAGGCTGATAGCTGATAGCTAGTTAACTACAAGGTACTCCTGTTGGGGTGCATCCTCCTGCTTGGAAAGACTTTCCGCAACTACAAGTTTCTGTGGCGTTGGGATTAATAAACTTTAAGCCGCTTTCAGTTAAACCCTCAATGTAGTCAACTACAACTCCTTCTAGTAAAGGCGCACTTTTTGGGTCAATAAAAATCTGTAAATTATCTTTGTGTAGCAGCAAGTCATCTGCTTTGGGAGCATTGGCAATATTTAAGGAATACTCATAACCACTGCAACCACCATCCACAACAGATATGCGGATGCCTTGATTTGATTCCTTCAGGAACTTGGTAAGTTGAGAAGCGGCTTTTTCTGTTAAACTTATAGTCATAATTTTGAAGAAAAATAATTTTAGACTTACCGATAATTACCCAGATAGGCGGCATCCGCCTGTTGTCTGGCCTCAGCAATGGACTTAGGAAATTACTGGAACGGTGCGATCGCGCTTTACAGAACTGTCTGAGAATAAGTTAGTAGAAAAATTGCACCCTGATTTTTGAAATTTCAGTTTCAGTTTCAGCGCGAAGGCATATCTTGTAAATATCACCTTTCCTGGGAATTTCCTATTTATAGGCTAAACCAAAGATTTAACTATAAACTGTTCGCAGTGATAACTTCTATGGTTAAATTTTTACCACTTCCTGTGATTCAGCTTTTAACTCTTTGCTGAGGGAACCGCAAACTGGACAGTCTGGGTCATGATAAGGGCGAAGTTTAGAAAATTCCATGGCATCCAAATCCATTGTCAGCAATTCTGACCACAGCGGTTTGCTAAATCCTGTAATCTGTTTGATTGCTTCTGAAGCTGCTAGACAAGCTAAAGTTCCAGAAACTACACCCAAGACTCCAAACCCACGTCGGTCCCATTCTGGCTTTTCTGGGAATAGACAAGACAAACAGGGAGTTTTACCAGGAACTATGGTAGTTAAATAAGCTTCCATGCTATTCATAGCAGCTTCCACCATTGGTTTGCGCCAACGTACACAGGCAGCATTAAGTAAATTCCGTTCGTCAAAGTTGTGAGCGCAGTCGAGGGCAATATCTGCCGACTGTACTAATGTGTCTGCATTTTCAGCAGTGACATATTCAGGTATAGCTTCGATTTCAACATCTGGGTTAATGGCAACTAGGGTTTCCTTGGCTTTGTCTACTCGCAGCTTACCCACCCAATCATCTGTCATCAAGATTTGACGATTCATGTCATCAAGGCGTAGTTCCCCACCTCGGACTAAAATTAGCTTCCCGACACCTGCTACTGCTAAATACAGTGCTACTGTGCCACCCAATCCACCAACTCCATTTACCACTGCTGTAGTTGATTTGAGTCGTTGTTGTGCTTCCTCACCAAAACCTGGAAGCATCATTTGGCGACTATAACGTTCTAATTCTTTGGGTGTGAGGTTGGACACAATTTTTTGCTCCTTACTCAGCAGTAATTTCTGTTAATTTAACTACATCCTTATGTTCTTGTTGAAAGACTGGAAATACTTTTTGTTCTTGAGCGCTAGATGTTAAGAAAGTTTGATAAGCTGACTCTAATGCTGTTTTATATTCTGTCAATTTTTCAGTTTCTGTCAGTCCTGTTTTTTCGTCAACTTCTGCAATTGCTCCAGAAAACATTTTTAATATATGGAGGCGATTTACGTTAACTGCTGTTTGATCGTAAGGAATGTCAAAAAAGCTGAGGAAGTCTTCTGCATCTACGAGCTTTTGGAAATCTGTTAATGTTTTCATTATGATGAACCCTAAATTAATTGAGTAGTAGCTATTTCTATTTTGTATTATAGGCACAAAATTTTTTTTCGCGTCTACTTTCAATTTTTTTTAACATTTTTGTGCAAAAAAAAACTCTTGTTTTGGGGAGAGAGGTTGTTAGATATTTACAAACTATAATCTAACTTAACCTCTCTGAATTTTCAGAAAAAATTACTGCTTAGAGTGTAAGCATTTCCTGAAGAATGCTGCGCAAACAGCTATTAGCTGTCAGCTATAAGCTACAAGACTCTCTCCTTAAGGGCAGTGTTTAAATTAAAATAGACTTTAAGGGCAAGGGAGTCAACTTTTGTAGTAAGACAATTAATAAAGCTTTTATCCTCAACTAAAAGTAATAGCTGATTGCTGATTGCTGACGGCTGAATGCTTACCTTAGAGTTTACAAACTTCCTTATATTTTTTGACTAACTCAATGCCAGCTTTAGCCATTTTTTCTCCTTCATCTTCCAATTTTTCTAGAGAAGTAAACCCAAAACGTTGAGCATCCCGTAAAGTTCTAGAAACTACCAAAAGACGACCACAAAATACAAGTGCCCAACCAAATCCTTCATGGTTGATACTAATAACTACTTGCATAATTTGATTGGTTTCTAATTCAATGCAAGTTGCTATGGCATTGTAGAATAACTTAATCCGAGCTAAAGTCATCGGATTAACTTCTTCTTCTGTGGAAATTTGGCGTTTTTCTTGCTTACTAACAATATAAGGCTTGATAATTAATTCAGGAGACCAAGACTTATATACTCCATAAGAATCTTGAGCTTGAACTGCTCTAATTAATTCCTTAATAAAAGGAGCGGAATAAATGTCAGTTGTTGTTGTTGTTGTTTCTGTTTGAACAGTCATAATTTTACACCTCTTCAAGTACAGCTTCTAGGTCAGATTCAGAAGTTTTTTGTAAAGCTTTTCTGAGCCAGGGGGGAGGACTTCCTTTTAATGTTTCTACTAATCTGTCCAGAAGATCGGTAATTTTGTCTTCTGGAGATTTGGATTTCATAGGGGTCACTTTTTTGTTGATTAAACGACCTGCTGCTGGACCACCAATTTCTAGTACATAAACTATTGTGCAGTCGAGTAAAGCTTCAACTTTAGCGTGTAGTTTATCTAGTTTTTCTTGTTTGCTAGCATCTTGATTGAGATTACCACTAAAAACAAGTGGCTCTAGAGTTTCATACCCTTTGTCATCAACTTCATATAAAGCCATTTGTTTAGAAGAACCAAAATGACCATCTATATGAACAAAATCAGTTGTTGCAAATGCAACTTTCATCGTTGTTTTCCTCCTTGTTGTATGTAGCAAAAACTAATAGTAAATAACCATTAGTTCTTGATAACAAACTTGTTTTGAAGCGCTTCATAAACCTGGTTTTTCTCTGAAATTTGGTGATCTTAATTATCAGGTTCAAAAACCCGGTTTATTGTTGTTTCTTATTTATAATGTAGAGCTTGCCGATTAATAATCAAAGCTTTTACAGATAGAACTTCTAGCTTTTTTAGGTATCAAAAAGTCTGAGTTTTTAGGTTGCTTAGGTTCAAAAATTTAGCATTTTGAGCAGAATAATTACAGAAAAATCAAGGGAATATTCTTCCAACTACTTCCTCTATAATTGCCATTTATCCTGACTTCCCCTCCCCTCCTGGGAGGGGGAGGGGCGAGGGGTGGGTTGACTCCTGACTCCTAACTTATTGACAATAATGAATAATCATTGGTATGAATTTTCGATTCTTCTTGCTCTAAGAAAATATTACCAATGTCAAATAATAAATTCATTGTACCACGATAACCCACATAACAACGTTGACCATTACCGAGGCGATCGTGAATTGGCATTCCCATCCGATATAGCTCAATACCCAATTTCTCGGATATCAGCTTACCATGAGAGTTGGTAATTAGTAAATCCGAACCTGATGCTACTTCTTCCAAGTCTCCCAAGTCACCAATTATGACATTTTCTGTGGGCAACTTTTCCAATAAAGGCGATCGCGTAGTTGTTACGGCAGCTTTAATATCTGCTCCCATTTCTCGTAAAAACCAACTGGTTGCCCAAAGTAAATCTGGTTCCAGAGCAATAGAAATCTGCTTATGACCAAAATAGAAGTGGGTATCCAACATCGCATCCTGTAATTGACGGCGTTGACGCTGATATTTCTGAGGTACTTCGCAACCCTTATCTAAATGGGGATCAGTACGAGAAACAATTAGTTGAGACAATTTTAATATGAAACTGTCTACAGCACCCAAACCTGTCAACCGAGGGAACACCTGATATTGAGTACCAAATTTTTCTTCCAATATCTGAGCAGCATTCCGCAAACTTTCCCCAATAGCAAAAGTGAAAGCTGAATGACGTAAATTACGCAACTCCTCTACTGTGGTACCGCCAGAACTGGTGGCACTATAAATATCATCAACCAGATGTCCGTCCAAAGACTGAGATATATCCGGTACAACTATGGGAACTAAACCAAAACCTTCCACAATATCTTTGACTTCTTGCACATCTCCGGGAGCAAGACAAGAACCTGCTAAAATTGTAATGAAAGGTTTTTTAGTTTCTGTAGGAATAGGTTCGCCATAATCATAAGCTACTATACGTTCTACCGTAGCAGCAAAACCATCCTGAGCGGAACCCTTATAATCTGGACTCGAAACATTTAATATGGGGAACCCATCTAACTCTGGATGGTCTTCCCTAAATTTCTTGAGAATACGCTCAATATCATCCCCCCTGGTTTCCGTTAAACCAGTAGTCAACAAACCAATAACTTCTGGTTTTGACTTTTCCACCTGAGTCAGCAGCGCCTTATCAACGTTATCCTCCCCTCCCAAAATAGTTGTCACTTCACTCATTGCAGTAGTAGATAAAGGTACAGCTTCCTGGAAGTGATTCACCAACAATACCTTGGCAAAAGCAGTACAACCTTGAGTTCCATGGAACAGCGGCATCATCCCCTTAATTCCCAAGTAAGCTAAAGCAGCACCCAAAGGTTGACTGAGTTTCAGAGGATTTGTGGATAATGATTTTTTCGGAAAGCTAACTGTTGCAGGGGGAATATTAGTTAGACTTGGTAAAGTTTCTACTGCCAAAACATCTTCTATCTGACATTCTTCTAACCAAGGTACAGGTTGTCGCACTTGTTCCCAAACTGGACTATGGAGTGCTTCATCTAATTCCTTTGCCATTTCGATCGTGCCATGATATCCAGCATAAGGATGATGGCGTTCTTGGTTAATGTGCAAAAACGGAATTCTCGCTTTCAGAGCAGTATATTGGTTACGACCACCAGCTATGAGCATATCAGCTTTTGTGTCGGCAATTACTTTCAGTAGAATTTCGGCATTCCCCTTTTCTAGCAAAATACCATCTTTGCCGAGCAATTCTTTGATTTTGGCTTTGTCTTCTTCGGTACTTTTCTTCGTGCTAGTGGCGACCACATCCATCCCCAAATCTTGAGCCGCCGAAATAATAGACCAACTTTTAACCCCACCCGTGTAGAGTACAACTCTTTTGCCTTTCAAACGTTGGCGATAAGGTTCTAATATTTCTTGGAGAACTGCTGTTTCTTCGGCAATGAGTTTTTCCGTGCGCTCTTGCAGGTCAGCATCTCCAATTTTGGCAGCAATATTTCTGAGGCAGTGATTAATATCGGCAACACCATAAAAAGATTCTTCAATGTAAGGAATGCCATATCTTTCCTCCATTTTCCGTGCCATATTGATCATAGCTTTGGAGCAGATCATCACGTTGAGTTTGGCACGGTGGGCGTAACAAATTTCTTTGTAGGTAGCATCTCCGGTGATTTTTGACAATACCCGGATGCCAAGTTTTTCGAACAAGGGTAACATTGCCCACATTTCACCCGCAATATTATATTCGCCGATGAGATTAATATCGTAGGGTGTGGTAAATTCTGGTTCGGAAGTACCAACTACATGGTCTAATAATGCTTCCGCACTAACTCGGTTGCCTAAATTTTTACTACCGATGAAACCAGGAGAGTTGACAGGAATGACCGGAAGTTCTAATTTTTTGGTGGCGACTTTACAAACCGTTTCTAGGTCATCTCCTATTAAAGAAGTAACGCAGGTAGCGTAGACAAATACCGCCGGAGGTTGATAACGTTTTTTTAACTCAGCGATCGCCTTCAGTAACTTTTTCTCCCCACCCATGATAATGTCATTTTCACCCATGTCGGTGGTAAAACCCATTTTGTAGAGATGGGAACTGGAGGAAAGACTGCCACGAGTTCCCCAAGAGTTACCGGAACAACCAAGAGGCCCATGAACTAAGTGAGCTGCATCTGTGATGGGTACGAGAGCAATGCTAGCTCCATCAAAAGCGCAACCTCCTTGAGCTGCTCCAGGAGTTGCTTGTTGTTGGCAACCTTTCTGTTTTTTGTGTCCGTCTTTTTTGTGATGGTTGTGTTCGCAACCAGGCTCATTTAAGAGTTCGGCAACCTTGCCTGGGGTCATCATAGCCATGTTATTAATCTCTTTTTTATTAACTACTATGGGGCGGGTATAGAGTATCTAATCTTAAGGATGACAAATTTTTATTATTAATTTTGTATAGAAGTTATCATTTTGTAGGTTGGGTTGAGGCGCTCACACAGATTATGCCACGGATGCACAGATTAAGTAAGCGTAGGTTGGGTTGAGGAACGTTAGCGCCAGCTTATATCATGTCCGTTGGGGCGCGTTTGTGTAAAAGTTAGCGTGGATATCTACAGGAAATTTAAGTTTTTTTCTTGCCTTCCGGAGCTGTTGCCTTCCGGAGCTGTTGCCTATTTACTATACAAGACCGATGCTACCGGACATGATATTATCCGTTAGGATAAACCCAACAATATAGATTTGAGTAGTAGGGGCAGGTTTCGCGTTAAATTAAAGGTGTTACAAATTATCTGATGAACCCGCCTCCCACCCCAAGGATATAATGCACCTTATCAACCCAACAAAGTAGTCCAGTCGGGTGTGTTATCGTTTGCGCAGCATTCCGCACCGAAAGCGTAATACCAATTTGGAAAAAGAATGTTACAAATAATTTGGGGGATTAAAAGACAAGTGCAGCTGCTTAAGAATAACAAATTTTTATTATTGATGATTTTGTATAGTGAATATATAAAGATAATGTTCGTAAGTGTCGAGCTTGTTGTTGGGTTACGCTAGCGCTTAACCCAACCTACCAATCTTAGACTGACAAATTTTTGTTTTTATGTTTTTATTTTCTATAAAAATTAGAGGCGATCGCTCTTCAATTCCCATCACTCATTGCTCAATATTTGCACCCATAATTTTGGCAATTTGCTTGAGAATACTTAAAACATCATATAACTGATTCCTGCGAGGTAGTAGCAGATAAAAAACATTAGACAAATCATATTGGGGAACACCTGCTGTCAACATTTTAATAAACATAAACTCATCCCCGCTACTAATCATACCATAAACAGGACGTTCAGGATTGGGATTTGCCATCATATAAGTCATTAATTGAGGTAAAGCTACTGAAAAAGCAATAGTAGATTTAGATTCAATTAGGAGGACCCAAAGTTGTTGTGCAATAATTAAAGTATCAACTCTACCGCGTAAAATTTCATCCTTGTCTTCTACTTCTACTTCAAGACTTGCTTCAGTAGTGAGATAGAAAGGTTCATCATATAAACCTGCCAAAGTAAGTAAAGGTCCAATTAGTAATTGATTAACCACACCTTCTGGGAGATAACTTCGCTTTCTATGACGTAAAAATCGTCTTTGAATTTGGTCTAGCTTCTCCTTTTCTTCAGCAGTTAGTTCAGGTAAGTCTTATTGCCATTCCTGAAAGAAGAGGTCATTATCTGTAGGAGATAACTTAAACCCTGAAGACCTGTCAAACCAGAATAGGGGCAAACTGCCATTTGCCCCTACAAAAACTATATGGTTAATATGAATTAACGAATCAAGTCAAAAGATGTATCGTTAACACCTAGCTCCATGCTACCACGGTCTAACTCATCGAGGATAGTATTAACGATCCAGTTGAGTAGATTGAATGCGCCCTTATATCCTAAGATAGAATAACGGTGCTGGTGGTGGCGATCGAAGATAGGATAGCCGATACGTACTAATGGAGTACCAGTGTCACGTTGGAGGAACTTACCATAGGAGTTACCAATTAACAAGTCAACTGGCTCAGTATCCAACAGTGAACGTAAGTGCCACAAGTCCTTACCGATCCAAACTGTAGCTTCTTGGCCATTGGGGTCAGCAGCTAATAATGCCTTAGCTTCTTCTTCAAAGCCTTGAACATTACCATTAGTTACAACAACGTGAACAGGCTGCATACCTAACTCTAGAGTGAAGTTCAACAAACCTAATACATGGTCAGGATCGCCGTAGATAGCAATGCGCTTACCGTGTAACCAAGCTTGAGAGTCAGTGATAGCATCAACTGCACGACCACGCTCAATTTCTAGCTCTTCAGGAATAGCCTTACCAGTTAATTCAGACAATCCCATTAAGAACTCATCAGTACCACGGATACCGATAGGACGATAAGTAACTGTTGTTTGACCACCTTCTTGCTCTAGGTACTCTAGAGTCTTAGGAGTGGAATACTTCTGGAAGGAGATAGTAGCCTTAGCATTGATGGAATCAGCACCTTCTGCCAAAGTTGTACCACCGTTGTACATTTTGAATTCACCCAAGTTAGGAGAATCAAAGCTCTCAGCGTTGTCTGCTAAAATGGTGTTAGGAACATCCATCAAAGATAGAATATCCTTCAAATCCCGGATGTTGCCAATGTAAGGATCGAAACCAGGGATGAAGTTGATTTTACCGTTAGTAACTCCCTTCTTCTTACCTTCAGTCAGAGCTACCAAAATACCCTTGAGCATATTATCATAGCCTGTGATGTGAGAACCAACAAAGCTAGGAGTATGAGCAAAAGGAACAGGGAAATCTTGAGGAACTGCACCTTGATTCTTGGAGGTAGTGATGAATGAACCTAAGTCATCTCCAATTACCTCTGCCATACAAGTTGTGCAAAGAGCAATCATTTTTGGCTTGTACAAAGCATAAGAGTTTGCCAAACCATCAGTCATGTTCTTGAGACCACCAAATACCGCAGCATCTTCAGTCATAGAAGAGGAAACAGCTTGGAATGGCTCTTTGTAGTTACGAGTTAAGTGGGAGCGGAAGTAAGCAACACAACCTTGAGAACCATGTACAAAAGGTAGAGTTCCTTCAAAACCTGCTGCTGCAAAGATTGCACCTAAAGGCTGACAAGCTTTAGCAGGGTTGATAGTTAGAGCTTCACGAGCAAAGTTCTTTTCGCGATATTCCCAAGTCTTTGTCCACTCACTAACTTTTTTGATTTCTTCCTTGGAAGGACCGCCTTCAAATTCTCTCTTGCGCTCGAACATTTCTTGGTATTCTGGTTCTTGGAAGAGTTGAAAGTGGTCTTTGATTTTGTCTACATTCTGACTCATGGTGTTTATTCCTCTATGGTATTGTTCGGAAGGAAGAAGGAAGAAGGAAGAAGGAAGAAGAATCTCAACCACAACTTCTAACTCCCAATTCCTAGTCAAATTTTTGTTTGTGTATTGGGAATGCCGTAGTGATGGCATTACCACATTTCCTAATAAATTTACAGCAGATTCCACCTTGGTGAGGTACACTCACGCGGGCAAGATGCCCGCACTGGAAACTTTTGACTTCTACTAGCTAGCTTGCTTCCAAGGAGCTTTGATTAAGTTCCAAGTTGGGCTGTTGAGAGCTAGATCCATGTCACGAGCGAAGATAGCGAATCCATCATAACCGTGATAAGGACCAGAATAATCCCAGGAGTGCATTTGACGGAATGGCATACCCATTTTCTGGAATACATACTTCTCTTTAATTCCAGAAGCAATTAAATCTGGCTTTAATTTCTTAGCGAATTCCTCGAACTCATATCCACTAACGTCATCATAGATTAGAGTACCTTCTTGAGCATACTCAGCAGTACGCTTGTAGTCATCACCGTGACCGAACTCATAACCAGTACCGATAACTTCCATTCCTAGATCGTCGAAAGCAGGAATAACGTGACGTGGACGTAAACCACCAACCATCATCATTACTTTCTTACCTTCTAAACGAGGACGATACTTAGCAATTACTGCATCAGCTTGTGCTTGATATCTGGCAATTACTTTCTCTGTGTTTTCTTTGATAGTATCGTCGAAGTAAGAAGCAATCTTCCGTAGAGACTTAGCGATTTGAGTAGGACCGAAGAAGTTGAACTCAGTCCAAGGTATACCATACTCTTCTTCCATGTAACGGCAGATGTAGTTCATGGAACGGTAGCAGTGGATGAGGTTTAAATTCACCCTAGGAGCCATGAATACTTCGTTGTAAGTACCGTCACCTGTTGCTTGGCTAACTACTCTTAGGCCGATTTCATCTAATAATAGACGAGAACTCCAACCGTCACCACCGATGTTGTAGTCAGCGATTAAGGATACATCATAAGGAGTAGTTTCAAAACCGATCTCTTCGTTAGTGATTTCAGCGGAAGGCTCGTATACCCAGTCACGCACTGTGTCGTTAGCGATGTGGTGACCTAATGACTGAGAAACTCCACGGAAGCCTTCACAACGTACTGGAACAACTGGCTTATTGAGTTCTTTAGCAGCTTTTCTAGCTACTGCTTCGATGTCATCACCAATTAGACCTACTGGGCATTCAGATTCAATTGTGATACCAGCATTTAGAGGGAATAATTCTTCGATTTCGTTCATGATTTTGGCGAGTTTTTTGTCTCCACCAAAAACGATGTCTCTTTCTTGGAAATCGGAAGTGAATTGCATTGTACCGAAGGTATCAACACCAGTTACACCGTTGTAGTAGTTACGACGACCTGCCCAGGAGTAGTAACCGCAACCAACAGGACCGTGACTGATGTGAACCATGTCCTTAACAGGACCCCAAACAACCCCTTTTGCTCCAGCAAAAGCACAACCACGGGTTGTCATTACACCAGGAACTGATTTCACATTAGACTTAACGCCACAGTCAGATCCTTCTTCTAAAACATTAAGGTGCTTTTTCCGTCTTTTAGCAGCTTTCTCGGGATAAGCGTCTAAGACTTCTTGAATTAACTGTTTGTTCTGTTCGATTTTTTCGGATGTCATGTTACATATCTCCTTTCGGATATTTGATTTAGTGTTTGAGTTTTGTATTAGCGGGGGCAGGTGCTTTTCTACTATCTGCAAAACCTGCCCCTACATACAAATTAATTAATACAAGACTCACTACTACTTGTTTCTTGAGATGGGGTGCGCTCTGCACACCCCCCACTTTTGTGCTAGAAGATTTTCAGCTTATTTAGCTGCTTTCTTTGCTGCTGCTGCTAAAGCTGCATCTTGTTCTGCAATTTGCTTCTGACGATCGTCTTCGTCACCTAATAAACCGAACTCAATTAACAACTCTTCTAATTCATCCATTTCTAGAGGAGTAGGAATAGTTAGTTTGTCGTTGTTGATGATCTTTTGAGCCAATGTATCATACTCTTGAGCTTGATTATCTGCTGGATCGTACTGCTCAACAGTCATACGACGAATTTCAGCGCGTTGAACAACGTTGTCGCGAGGTACAAAGTGAATCATTTGAGTGTTCAAACGAGCTGCTAAGTTCTCGATTAACTCAACTTCACGGTCAACTTTACGGCTGTTACAGATTAAACCACCTAAACGTACACCACCAGCATGAGCATACTTAAGAACACCACGAGCAATGTTGTTAGCAGCATACATTGCCATCATTTCACCGGAACATACGATGTAGATTTCTTGAGCTTTGTTTTCACGGATAGGCATTGCAAATCCACCGCAAACAACGTCACCTAGTACGTCATAACTTACGAAATCTAGGTCTGTATAAGCACCTTCTTCTTCTAGGAAGTTGATAGCAGTGATAATACCACGACCTGCGCAACCTACACCAGGCTCAGGACCACCAGACTCAACGCAACGGATGCCTGCAAAACCATCTTTCAATACTTCGTCTAGTTCTACGTCTTCAACTGCACCACGCTCTGCAGCAACGTGAAGTACAGTAGTTTGAGCTTTAGCGTTTAAGATTAAACGAGTTGAGTCAGCTTTAGGGTCACAACCTACGATCATGATTCTCTGACCGTGACGGTTAGCCATTGCAGCTAGAGTGTTCTGAGAAGTAGTGGACTTACCGATACCGCCTTTTCCGTAAAATGCAATCTGACGCATGATAGATTTTCTCCGTTTTGTTAGTATGTTTGACTTGAATTTGAATGAATGCGATTTTGATTCTGTAAAAGTTTCCTTAGAGTTTGTGTTTGATAATAGCTGCTGTTTTCTAGGGCTTTTGGTTTTACAGATCGCATTCAAAATGTTGTTCGTTTAACAACAGTGTGTATTCAGCAGCAACATTGAGTGCCCGGAGGCGCTCGCCCTAAAGCTTGAGCAGGCATAACCTGCGTGTATATAGTTGTCATCAATGCACCCTTTATTATTTGTTATTTGTCGCTGTAGTTAGCATGATTTTAAGTTTTACTCATCATCAGTCAACAGTTAATTTATTTCAAACGTTGAACCTTGATAACTGCTAACTGCTAACTGTTTTACGCTTCTTCTACTATAAGACTTTCGCTTACTCGTTCTTTTAATGTAGCTTCGATCGCTCCTTTCAATGTCGCCATTGCACTACCGCAAGAACCACAGGCTCCTTTTAGTGTTACTAGCACGCGATCGCCATCTACATCGAACAGTTCAACATCTCCTCCATCTTCCGCGAGAACAGGCCTCACTTCTTGTTCTAATACTTGTTGAATTAATGTAATTTTTTGTAGATTTGTTAGTTTGCTGGCTGGTTTTGTAGTTGTAGGAATTTGTTGTGCTGTAGGTTCTGGCGTTTCGTCAACCGATGCGATTAGATCGTCAATATCTGCCAGACAGGAACCACAACCACCACCTGCCTTCACATAGTTTGTTACTTCTTCCGCTGTTTTGAGGTTGTTTTCCCGAATTACTCGCTTAATCTTGTTTTCGGTAATTGCGAAACAGCTACAAACTAATGCTCCTTCGTGGTCTTCTTCGTGAACTTCTACTTCAATACCTTTATATTTAAAAATTGCTGCTTCTAATGCTTCCTCTCCCATCACCGAACAGTGCATTTTTTCTTCTGGCAGCCCTCCCAGGTATCCCGCAATATCCTGGTTTTTAATCTTCATAGCTTCGTCTATGGTTTTGCCTTTTAGCATTGCTGTCAGAGCAGAAGATGAAGCGATCGCACTAGCACAGCCAAAGGTTTGAAATTTTGCATCTAATATTTCGCCGGAGGCTTCATTAACTTTGAGGTGTAGGCTGAGAGCATCTCCACACGCTATACTTCCTACCTCACCGCTAACAACCTTTTCCCCTTCTTTCTGGTCTGTAATGGTTCCTTGATTTTGGGGGTTATAGAACAAGTCCATTACTTTTTCAGTATATTCCCACATAGCCCTTATTGTTTAGAACACCCTAAGTTTTACTGATGAAAGTTGCGCTTTTTCTTGAAGATTACTACTCAGTTTGTAGAGCAATAATTTATTATTTTTAGGAGGTGGGTTAAACTTGATATTATTAGTATTGCACATTTTTGAGAATCAAGCAACCCTTTTTTCCTTTTTTTTGTTTCAAGTAATCAGCGTTTAAAGTTACTCACCACCCCTAGAAACTATATTATTTATATTCTAGGTTAAGGAAGATTTTTTCTGTTAATCCTGCTACAATTTTGTGAGTTATTAGCGTGAGATATACCCCTCTTTAAGCTATACAATGATTGTTGCGGAATCAACAGAGTTTTTCTGTTATTTTTGCTACAAAAATGTAGCGTAAATAAAAGTGTAGCAATCCTTAAAATATTGTAAATTTTAGGATTGTACAGTTGCTTCTTGTCGTTCTTGCAACCAATTAGCTTGGTCATTTTTAAAGGGTGATAAAGCCCGGAGACGCTCCACAATAGTAGGCATCACTGCTAACACTTCCTCAACCTCTTGGCGGGTTGTGTAACGTGATAAAGAGAAACGAATGGAGCCATGCAAAATTGTGTATGGCAGACCCATTGCCCGCAAAACATGAGACGGTTCCAAAGACCCAGAAGTACAAGCAGAACCAGAAGAAGCACAGATACCATAATGGTTCAAATGCAGCAATATTGCTTCTCCCTCAATAAATTTGAAGCCAATATTAGTAGTATTAGGCAACCTTTCAATAGGATGACCATTAACAGCACAATCAGGAATAGCAGCAAGAATACTGTTCTCCAAATAATCACGCAGTTCCCGTTCCCGGTCGATATGTGCCAAATGCTCCTGCGCCAATTCACAAGCTTTACCCAGAGCAATAATACCAGGCACATTTTCCGTACCACCACGGCGACCGCGTTCCTGATGTCCGCCAATTAATAACGGACGGAACCGAGTACCACGACGTACATATAAAGCAGCAATACCCTTGGGTGCGTGCAATTTGTGACCAGAGATAGCCAGCATATCTATAGTGCTATTCTTCATATCCAGGGGAATTTTCCCTGCTACTTGCACCGCATCAACATGAAACAGCGCACCATATTCCTTAGCTATCTGCCCAATTTTCTCTATGGGGAAAATCACGCCTGTTTCATTATTAGCGTACATAACGGAGACTAAGGCGGTATTACCTGTAATAGCAGCCTCTAGTTCCATTAAATCTATCATTCCTTGGCTATCTACTGACAGATAAGTAACGGTATAACCCTGCTTTTCCAAATGCTTGCACAGATTCAAAACTGCCGGGTGTTCTACCTGAGTAGTAATAATATGACGTTTATTTGGTTGGGCAGTGAGAGCAGCTCGAATTGCAGCATTGTCACCCTCAGTACCACAACTGGTAAAGATAATTTCTGTATCCTGGGCACCTAATAAAGCTGCAACTTGCGATCGCGCTTTTCTCACAGCTTTACCAACTTGTCCGCCAAAAGTGTGCATACTAGAGGGGTTGCCATAAAACTCACTCAGGTAAGGCAGCATTTCCGCTAGCACTGCATCATCTACCTTAGTGGTAGCATTATTATCGAGATAAATGGTTTGTTGCATAGCTGACTAAATACTTGAGGTGATTGTTGTAGAGATGTTGAAGGAAGAGGGAAGAAGGAAGAAGGAAGAAGGAAACATCTTCCATTGCTTGAGTTTTAAGCTTTTGATATGTTCCCGTCTGCAGAAGGAAGAGGGAAGAAGGAAGAAGGAAGAAGAAAACATCTTCCATTGCTTGAGTTTTAAGCTTTTGATATGTTCCCGTCTGCAGAAGGAAGAAGAAAGAAGGAAACATCTTTCATTGCTTGAGTTTTACAGCGTATTTCATATAAGTAAGGTACACCAGTCGCGGGCAAGATGTCCGCACTACAAAAACTTTACCATTCTTATATGTACCTCATTTACCTAAAATCTGCTGTAAGCTAATATCAAATAATTGCCTGAAACTTTTGACTTCTAACTTCTGACTTCTTTTGACCTATGCAGGTTGTATTAGTTTGATGAACTGCTTGTAAAAGTCTAAAGCAACTGTTTCAATTACATCGTAGCTCTCTACTACATCTATTCCTGCATCAAGTACCTTTTCTTTAGGACTCTCACCAATTTTAGAAACCAGCACAGCTTTGCAATCAGAAATTGCTTTGATGATATTTTCCAAACTGCCTTCTTCACCATAACCACCTAAGCAATAGTGGTCAACTTTGCGGTGAGCAATAAATCTAGCTTTCACACCATCAACTTCATAAATCATAAACTCTTTAGCATGACCGAAGTGTTGATTGACTAATCCGTTACCCTTACTTGCTACTGCTAGTAGTATTGGTGGACCAGCTTGAGCAACTGCTTCTTTTACCTGAGTTTCTGCCTTAGCTGTTGCTAGTTTGTTGCGGAAACCTTCAATACCAGCATGGAATTCTTTACGCTTTTCCAAGTCATATTCTGGAGTCATCTCCATGATTGCTTCTTTTGTGAATTCCTTACTGCGGTCTTCACCTAACAGACCAACTGCATCTGCACGACATTGACGACAGTGGCGCATCATTTTCATGCCACCTACATCACATTTGTCTTGCAATGTTTTCAATTCTTCAGTGGTAGGGCCACGCTGACCATTTAAGCCAAAGTAAGTGCCGTGTTCTGGTGAAGAAATCAGAGGCATAATATTATGAATAAATGCACCCTTAGAACGAACAATTTTATTTACTTCTTCTAAATGTTCATCATTGATGCCAGGAATCATTACTGAATTAACTTTGCAGAGAATATCAGCTTCTCTGAGTAAGTCTAGGGATTCCATTTGCCTTTGATGCAGAATTTTTACGCCTTCAATTCCTCTATAGCGTTTCCGGCGATAATGAACCCAAGGATAAATCTTTACCCCGATTTCAGGGTCAACCATATTAATCGTTAAGGTAACGTGGTCAATGTTGAGTGCTTTGAGTCGATCTATATAATCGGGTAAAGCTAGACCATTGGTTGACAAGCAAAGCTTGATATCTGGTGCTTTCTCAGCTACAAGCTCAAATGTGCGGAATGTTTTCTCTGGGTTCGCTAATGGGTCTCCTGGGCCAGCAATTCCCATAACAGTCATTTGGGGAATTTTACCTGCAATTACTAGAGCTTTATGAGCTGCTTCTTCAGGAGTTAGCAGTTCACTAACTACGCCGGGACGACTTTCGTTGGCGCAGTCGTATTTACGGTTACAGAAATTACATTGAATATTGCAAGCTGGTGCAACAGGAGCGTGCATCCTCGCATAATGGTGATGCGCTTCTTGACTGTAGCAAGGATGGTTCGCAACGCGCTCTTGAATACTGGCGGGAAGTTGCTGTTCGGTAGTAGTTCCGCAACCCTTTGACACGCAGCCTCCGGATTTCTTTTCCGTGCTTTTCGTGGTTTTTGCGAAGCTGTCTACTGTTGGTTGGGAAGATAGTTCTGTTGGCTGTAACATCTAAGTTTCCACTATTGTTGGGTAGCTGTCGCCGTGGGTGACGGATTACTCGCGTCGATACACTTTGTTTCCTGGGACGGTTATTTTCCGTCTGCGGTTATAGGTGTCCGGCGTTATAGTTTTTATATCAGTGGCCTTTAAACTGTTACTTTCAAAAACCCCCATTAGTATTGATTACGATCATTAGTTTTGTACTCAGGTTTGTATCATCTAATAATTAAAATCAAATCGAAGTATCTAATTTTTTTATTGGGGTATAGGTACTTGTATTTTTTAAGTGGGGTACAAGTATTTATGGGGTAATGGTACGGAGTTTTATGTACTCGTTATAAAGCCTATATATATCAGGAATTAAACTACTTTTTTAACCTTGATTTTGTCTCTATACTCCTGTACTCATACACCCCTTATTCAACCTAACCTTTTATTACTGTATACAATGTATCAATTTTTGGCAAGTAGGCTAGATTTATCTTAATTTTTCTTTAAAGTTTGATCATCATTTTTCCAGGTACACAGAGATAAGGCAGAAAGAAAAGGAGCAAAGTTGTCAAGAATAAGGCTTTTCATCACTAATTATCTAGATTTAATATAGCTGCACTTTAGAGTAATCTAAATTAACAAAATCCTGAGAAATATGACCAATTTCCTTAACAATTTTCTGTGGCCAAAGACTAAATGCAACTTTTTCGCTTTTGTTATAAATTTAGCAGTTTTTCAGAATTAATGTCAGTAATTTTCAATGGCTCATCCTGAGAAATATTTTCAATTTTCTGTAGCTAAAAATAAAAATGCAACTTTTTCGCTTCTGTAATAAATTTAGCAGTTTTTTCAGAATTAAGTAGATAATTTTTAATATTTTTTTTAATCTTTTCACCAGAATTATGAGTTAAACTATAAGTTGAGTACAAGTTTCAATTTCAGCACAAACCCCCCTTAAAAACTTCAAACCTGCTGACACACAAGCATCAACCTTGAGTACAAAAATGCTAGTACATTGTTCATTAAATACTTGTACACGCTACAAAAAATACTAGCACCTATACCCCAAAATATATTTCAAACATCTATCTACATTCATTTTCAGTCTATTGAGTACAAGCTTAATATATTTAATAAAGATTGACCGTTAAATATTGGTTAGTAGTTTACAAGGCACTTGATATAAAAATTGAAAAGCAAACGTCCTTGTCAAACACGGAACCCCCTATTTAACCCATGACCACCTTACTAACTAGAAATACTTGTACATTACCTAATAAAACTAACACTTCTAATTCCAAAAAAAGCCAAGGTAACTTTAGGTCTCAATTCAAACTCAAAGCTAATACTGAAACTGCTCAACAAAATCTACCACTAGAATCAGGTAGAGACCTTTCTTCTTCTCGTCGTCATAGGTTTTGGTATAAATATTTTACCTTCCCAGAGCTAGATACAATCTTAACAGATTTTAGAATGATCTTTGAGCGAGACCCCGCAGCACGCAACTGGGTTGAAGTCTTATGTTGCTATCCTGGTTTGCACGCTCTAGTACTACATCGTCTCGCTCATTGGTTACATCTTCAGAGCATTTCTCTAATTCCACGTTTAATTTCCCATCTTGGACGGTTTTTAACAGGAATTGAAATTCATCCTGGGGCAACAATTGGACAGGGAGTATTTATCGATCATGGCATGGGAGTAGTTATTGGTGAAACTGCAATCATTGGAGAATATTCTTTAATTTATCAAGGTGTCACCCTTGGTGGTACGGGAAAAGAAATTGGTAAACGCCATCCCACTATTGGCAAAAATGTTGTAGTTGGTGCTGGTGCTAAAGTACTAGGTAATATCAATATCGGAGATAATGTCCGCATAGGTGCTGGTTCAATTGTATTGAATGACGTTCCTTCTGAATGCACCGTTGTCGGTATACCTGGTCGAATTGTTTCTAAATCTGGCGAACGAGTTGGACCTCTTGAACATGGACGGTTACCAGATACACAAGCTACCGTAACTCGCGCTTTACTTGACAGAATTGAGCAACTAGAACAAACAATTGCAAACCTTTATCTGCAACACTAAGGAATGACAACGATGTATAGCAATCATAATCCTAACCCTCAAGACTTGATTACAGTTGTGAATCTTTCTCAAATCGATCGTTGGTTCGTTCATCAGCGCTTACAAGAACTAATGATTAATAGTTGGTGTCCTACTAGCGGTGAGTTATTAGTAGAAATTAATAATTTAACTGATGCTATTCTTGTCCACAGCATTGTTAAGCAATTTGTTGCTCCTCGCAAAGAGTTAGTGGACTGGTTAGAAAGATGTTGGCAAATGGAAGTTTTTCCTAAATACAACCATTGATTTAATGAACAATTTTCATTGGTAATAGATATGGAGTTACCGAATAATTAATAATTAATAATTAATAATTAATAATTAAATAATTCTGGTTTAAAGTCTCCCCTTTTAAGGGGAAGAAAAGAAATAATATTTCCTGATATTCAATTCCGTAACGGTTTTAACCAGAGGTAATTATCAATTATCCATTATCAATTATCAATTAATCAACTTCCTTATCTGTTACCTGTACTTTAATACTTAAGGATAATAACTATGGAAGGCGATCGCAAAACAACTCTATTTCTTAATTTTTTGCAGGAAGAATTAGCTATTTCTGCTGCAGCAATTTCTGTAGCACGGAAACACAGTGAAGCTTCTTGTGGACCTCTACCAATGATTCTCTGGAAGTTTGGCATGATTTCTCTCCAACAACTCCAACAAATTTTTGATTGGCATGAGTCTTACGATAGCAATACTTTCTGCTATGATCGACCAATTAGTTAAAAGATGAATTATAAAGTTTATCTAAATAAAAGCTTTCTCATTGATAAACCAATGTTTAATAATGATAAATACTTTTAGATGTTGCTTGAATGTAACTTTTACTATCCTAGAGATAGCTACTTTTTTTCCAATAATTGATATGTCTTGAAGAAGGCAGAAAGCAGAAGGCAGAAAGCAGAAGGCAGAAGGGAAAATTGCATGGGGGATAGTCTTCAACACGCCACTTTGTGTCTGATAACCCCAAACAATTTTAAGCACCCCCGTTGACTGATAACTGATAACTGATAACTGATAACTGAAATGAAGGTAGGGTATTAAACCCGCCACAAAAAAGATAATATTTAGCTCAGTATTAGGGAGGCAGCTACATGAAATTAGATGAGGCGATCGAATTAGATGGACCACCAGTATTTGAATTGGAACAAAAAGTAAGAGTTCGTAAAATAATTCGTAATGATGGTACTTTCCCTGGAAAAAATCGAGGTGACATTCTTTTGGAAGGGGGAGAGGTCGGTTATATTTGTGGCATAGGCACCTTCTTACAAAAATTTTATATTTATTCCGTACATTTTATTAAAAAAGGAATGATTATCGGTTGTCGTAAAAATGAAATAGAAGTTGTAGAGGAAAATTAATGAAAGTAATCTTACGAAATAATGCAGCAGGAAATTTAGAAGTTTATGTTGCTAAAAAAGATTTGGAAGAAGAAGTTGTTTCACAAAAAATTGATGGAGATATTAAAGTTTTAACTTTAACAAATGGTTGGGAATTATCTATTCCTAAAGACCAACCAGAAAAACTACCTTTAACTATCGATGCTAAGAGATTAAACTAAAAGTTTCCTTTCCATAGTTACTCCTTATTGTGTAGCCACCAAATGAGATTTATCTCTTATTTGGTGGTTTTTTTTACAGGGAACAGGGAGTGGGGGGAAGTGTAATACCAGTTTGAAAAAAGAATGTTACGAATAATCTAGTCAACTAAAATATTTCATCTAAATGTACAAGGTATTACAATTGATGATTTAATGGTAAAAAATGATGATAATAGCAGCTTCTACTGACTACTGACTATTGACTATTGACTACTAGAAGCAGTCCAAATATTTGTAACAAACATTTATCAAATTGGTATAAGATTTGACACGGAGACGTGGTGACGTAGCGTGTCAGTGATATCAAATCCGGTTAAACAGCCATAGAATGGTTAAGTTAGGAGGAGTTAACCCACCCGCGGGCCCCGACCGTGGAGGCAGGGTCTATTTATTGTCACGCGAGCGAAAAATTGATGGGGGGATGGGAACCCACCCCTAGCCCCTCCCCCTCCCAGGAGGTGAATTTGGGGGGATGGCCAGATGGGAGATGGAGATATTTGTATATTTGCACAATTAAATGTACTTCATATTAATATTCTCCTCAGGCAATGAATTAGCCCTGCTCCCAGGAGGGGAAGTCAGGAGGACCGAGTCAGGAGGAGAGAGAATTACAAAGATGAGTGTAGTTATGACGATTGGAGAATTTTTTTATGTCCAATAAAACGGATTTGATATGACATCCTATCTCCCTTTCTTGGTTTCTCTGTGTCTCCCCCTCTCCGTGTCCTCGTGTGGGGACTGTGGGAGTAGGGGGGAAAGAATTGATAATTTATGTGCAATAATTAATTTGATTTTTTATTATTGGAGATGTCTATTGAGTTTTGAATTCAAATGGATCTGCTCAAATCAACTCAATTTCCCCGACTTGACAAGTGCGATAGCCAAAATCTTCTCAACTACTTTGAAAATTATTAGGAACTCTTACTCTATCATAAACAATGGGATTATAAATACTTGAAATAGTTTCCGAATTGTTAGTTTGGGCATTGATTGTAGGAAGGTGAGAGTGGGTTTGAAGGTTACTAGAAGAATTCATAAAAATTTTAAGTATTTGTGATATTTGTCTAAAATTATGATATTATAATACGCATTTTTATAATTTTGTGTAGCCTTACATAAAATTGATATAAAAAAATTTTTTTTCTTTTCTATCCTTGATTGGTAGAAGCTTGAAAATTTAATTATTAGGTTTAATTATTCGGTAGTCCTATTCGCGTAATGGTATACGGGAAACGTAATGGTACACGGGAAAAAGGAATATTTGGCACTTTCATGCCTCTTCAACAATTAATGATTAATTATTAATAATTACTTCTCCTTAAAAAGAAGAGAATTGACGCTTAAGGAAAATTTTTTTCTTTTCTATCCTTGATTGGTAGAAGCTTGAAAATTTAATTATTCGGTAAAAGTCAAAAACGGGCAAACCAAAAGTTTTTTCAGACCTAAAAATAATTACTGAAGAGTGAATAGTAAACTAACTCCTACTACTGCAACTAATACTCCTATAAATGACCTAATACTTATTTTTTCTCCCATTTGAGCAGCAATAGGAATTATAAATATTGGGCTGGTAGCTAAGAGAGTTTGAGCAATACCTGCGGGAGAAAATTTGAGGGAAGTTTGCTGTAGCCAAATACCTAAATAAGTACTGCTAAAAGCTGTAATAAAAATTGCTCCTATAAGTTTCATTGACCAGTTAAATTCCTCTGATTTATCCTGTTTTATTTTCTGAAAAAATAACAATAAAACAACAATAATTGTTCCTCCAATTAAACGAAATAATGTGCTTAGTAAAGGATTAATATCTGAGGAAAGCAAAGCAAAACGAGAGATAACTGCACCACTAGAATTAGCTGTTGCTGCTAATATTGCCCAGAGTATTCCTTGTTTGATATTAACATTACTAATTGCTGTACCGGGAGTTCTTTCTGAGATTACCCAAGCTACACCTCCAACTGTAATTAAAATTCCACACCAAGCACCAAAAGTTAATTGTTCTCCTAAGAAAATTAAAGCTAATAAAGCTGTCATGGGAGGAGATAAAGTTTCCATTAGCAGAGTTCTTCTTGCACCCATATTTTTGAGGGCAGAAAAAAAGGCGGTATCTCCTAAACCAATGCCAAGAATACCGCTAATGAGAAATAAATTAATAGTAGTTGGGTTGACTTCTACCTGAAGTTTGTTACTAATAATTAAAGTTATAAAAATCAGAGCGATCGCTATTAAACCTTTGAATAAATTTAATTTTAGGGGAGATATTTTTTGCCCAAGTAAGCTATAAGCAGCGGAAGATGCTGCCCATAAAAATGCACCGGTTAATGCTGCTAGTTCGCCTTGAAAATTAGTTATCCACAGTTCCATTATTTGGTAGTCCGTACTCGTCTATTGCCGCGCCAACTTACATTTATAAGTTGATAATGATCTAGTTATTCATCAAAAATAACTTGTACTTCTATCTCTCCATAATATGGTTTATATTAATTATAATCGGTAATAATTTTTTTGACATTTTCTCGATATTTGTAAGCATTCAGCCGTCAGCTATTAGCTAGCCTCCTATCGGAGGAACTGCGTTAACAGCTATTAATTTTGAGGAATATAAAAGCCACCTTTAAAATTGAGAAAGAATAAAATTTACTGGCAAAGTCCCCTTCCTAAACCTCAGAAGTAATTACTCATTACTAATTGCTGTTTGCGTAGCATTCCGTAGGAATAGCTGACTGCTAATAGCTGTTTGCGCAGCATTCTACAGGAAATGCTTACCGATTTTTTGCTAATTTTTCCATTGCACAATAACCTCCTTTCAAAGAATTTGCGATGAATTGGTGAATTAATGAAAATTAGGGTCTTTAATAACAACTATTATAGACTTTTTATATATCAGATTATAACTTTCAAATAGCTTCCCAATCTTCTATCTTTAATTCAGTAATTCTTTGAAATTCATCAACATTATGAGTTACTAATATTAAATTATTAGCTATCGCTATTGAAGCTATTTGTAAATCATAAGGCCCGATGGGTGTTCCACCTCTCTCTAAGTTTGTGCGAACTTCCCCGTATATTTCAGTACATCTATCGTCGAAAGGTAAAGAAACAAATCTATTTAAAAAGATTCGTTGTCGAATTAAATTTTGTTGTGCTTTTTGGCTTTTTATAGCTCCATAAAATAATTCGGCTTTGACTACAGAACAAACTACAATATCTCTAGGATTATGACTTTATAATTTATGCTTTAAGTTATTATTTGAACCTTTTAAATAGATAATACAAACATTAGTGTCTAATAAATAAATCATTAAAACAACTCTCTCTGCTCAAAATTACCTTGAGGATGTCTGGTAAAAGTTTCATCTTTAATACTGCCATAGGTATTTTCAATAAACTCATGCCAAGACTGATTTTCAGATTTATTATTATCATCAATAAAATTAACCATTATTCCCAAAGCTTGTTTTTCTTCTGGGGTTAAGTTGTTAATAATTTCTGCCAGGGATTCAACTAATTTTAAATTCATAAAAACCTCAATTATTTTCACTCTCAGGGATGGTCATTTCAGTTAGCCTCCTGTAGGAGGAGCTACGCTATCAGGTACGCCTCCTCCGGAGGAACTGCGGACTTCAGTTAGCCTCCTATGGTCGTAACTGCGGACTTCAGTTATCAGTACCTCCTACTGTTTGCGCAGCATGACCTAGGAAAGCAGGAGGCTTGAAATACGGAGTACAATTTTCTCTTGGTCGATTAGATATGGTTAGGTAATCAATCCATCTATCGACCGCTTTTTATCCTCTTAAAAGGGGAGGCTTGAGACCATAAATTTTCGGTCAAATCAAATCAATATTTTTGTTGGAGTATCGAAGTAACTTATTTAAAAATATCTTTAATACCCAAAAATATAGATACACTAATTAACAAAAAGATAGCAAAAGATAATATTGGATCGAGTCTCCACCCCTGATAAAGCAAAATTCCTCCACACAATAGTATGGCGATCGGAAGAAAAATTAGAACAAAAATCCATTTAATAATATTAAAAGCTTTTTGATGAGAAACAAAATTGTATAGGAAAGTTTTAATTAACAAAAAGACCAATATAGTATGTAATAAAAACATCACAAAAACTAATACTGGATCTAGTCTCCACCCCTGAAGCAGGAAAATGCTTCCACACAATAGGATTGTGATAGGAACAAAAATCCATTGAATAATATCAAAAGCTTCTTTAGATGATAATTTTTTTCGGGATTCATTCAAAATTAATAAGGCTAGTAAGATATCTAATAACCCAAGTAAACTCGAATAATTTAAACCAAGATTTACCATTTTATACTCTTTCGATTATTTGCCGAATAATTAATAATTAATAATTAAATAATTCTGGTTTAAAGCCTCCCCTTTTAATACCAATTTGATAAATGTTTGTTACAAATGGTAGGGACGTTGCATGCAACGTCCGTAGGAAAGAAGGAAGAAGGCATAAATATTGAAAAAAAGGGAAAAACAATATAAATAACTATCTAAAATGAACTGGAATAGCTATTTTTAAGCATCTTCGAGCAAGGTCTACCTTTTTGTAGCATTCTTTTTTCACGCTTGGTATAAGGGGAAAAAAATAAATAATATTTCCTTATATTCAATCCTCTCGGTTTTAACCAGAGGTAATTATCAATTATCAATTAATGAAATTGCTTCCCATTTTTATGAGGCACAATAAGTAAACTTTTGACAGGGTAAATATTTTTTGCTTTTTTCCCCACTCCCCCACTTCCCCACTCCCCTACTCCCTATTTTATGTCTTTGAAACTAACTCTAAAAATTAACTCGCCCCACTTCCCAAAATATACAAACTTAACAAAGTTCCACCATTCCATAAACTATGTAATAACATAGAAGATAAAAGATTACGAGACCTGGTATAAACTACTCCTAAAATTATTCCTAAAACAGCTAAAGGTAAAACTTCTGAAATATTCAAATGAGCTATGGCGAATAAAAATCCACTTGCTACAATAGCTCCCCAAACTGGCATATATTTTGTCAAAGAAGGTAACAAAAATCCTCGAAACATAATCTCCTCAAAAACTGGTGCAGCAATAGAAGCTGTGACATAAAACATAGCTAAAGCTAATCCATCTTGCCCTTTCAAAGCAATAGGTAAAATAGGATTACTTCCACCTTGACCTTGCCATAATTGTTGATTAATTAAAGATATTAAAATTACCATTGGCAAAGCGACAAAATATCCACCCAAACCCCACAAAAACCAACTACCGCGTAAATCAAATTTAAACCAACCTTTCGGCAGTGGAAAAAATGACTTTAGTGATAGATAAAGTACTAATAAACCACCCAGAGAAAACAGAATATAACTCCCTAAAATATATCCAGCTTGTACCCGCACTCCCATCATTGCAGGTTGCCAATTTGTGAAACCTTTAAAAATCTCTAATCCTAAAGGAATCAGAATTTGTCCGACCAAGAAAAATCCAACTACAAATACTTGTAAAATTGTTTCACCACCCCAAGTAACTTCCCAAGGTAAATTGGCATTTTTTAATAATAAAGATTCTTTACCAGAGATTAACCATTGCACTCCTAAAAATATTAGTAAACCTACTCCGAATACTAATCCCATTCCCGGCAAACCAGCAACAATTGCTAACTTTAATACGGCCTGTTGAGCTATTTCTTGTTCCTGGGTTTCTAGTTGAGCTAAAACCTCTTGTCTTTCCTGTAATTTATATAATTGTTTTAAAGCACGATAACGAAACCATCCATCTAAATTTTTCTGAATTAAAGCTTCTGCATCAGGTAAAATTTTAGCTGGATTATTCCAAATTTTACTTAAAACTTTTGCCGTTTCTCCTAAAGACAGATTTTCTATTTCTGACTTAGTTAAATTTTCCCAACTTTCCCTAGCATCATCTATTTGATTTTTTTGTGCCTGTAAAATTCCGATATTAATATCAAACTCATTAATCAGACTTTTTAACTGACTTATATTCCGGTCTAACTGTTGTACCTCTCCTAAATTTTCCACTTCTAAAGTTTGTTTTTCCAGTTGCTGTTGAGCAGACTGACGAGCATTTTTGTATTGTATTAATCCAGCTTCATAAGAATCATTACCAATCAAAGCTTCACTAGCTAAAGTAAAATTCTTACTATCCAAATCTTCAGGTTGCCATTCCGCAGCGTGCAACAATAAATTAGTCTGATATAACTCCAAACGACCTTGAATTTGTGGCTGAGTTACACTACTAAATAAAGAAAAACCAATAAAAGAAATGGCTACAATAGTCAGAATACTTAAAATTAATCTTTTAATTGTCATTAATATCTCCTATTTAAGAAGGAAGAAGGAAGAAGGAAGAAGGAAGAAGGGAAAATTGCTTATGGATAGTCTTCGACAAACCACTTCGTGTCTACAAACCCCAAACAATTTTAAGCACCCCTCTTGACAGTGGGGTATTAAATTCGTCACAGATAAAGATAATATCTATCTAAAATTACCCATTTTTATTTCAGTCTAGATACAGCATACTTCAAGTTGATAAAGTACAAAAATGAAGTTTTCCAGTTAGACATAAAAAATACTATACTTCTAATTTATAAAAAATCTATGGGTTAGATAAAAAGTCTGAAATTTTTACCCCAGACCAACTATTGTCTTTTCGAGTTGTTGCCTAAATTCTCAGATACTCTTTTCACGGCTGAAATAAGATTCCTATACAAAAAAAATTGACTAATCAAATAGAATTCTAGACCATTGGCACTCTCACCGTTAAATCTCGCGATTATAACGGGAGATTCTTGTATCACAGATTCTTAACTAGGTAACAAATCAAATAAACTGAGTTGCACCCCCGTCAGACCATCTCCACAAGCTTTTTCTTTAACCGTTTGCCCCACGGCAATTAAACCTCACCCACCCCTCTTGCTCCCCTCCCGGGAGGGGATGGGGGTGGGTGCAGCAGCTATATCACGATTTATTTGATATCCACAACTGCTGCAATTATGTTTTCTATCAGAAAGTTTTTTCTTATTAATATGCCCACATTGAGGACACTCTTGAGATGTGTAATTCTTGTCAACTTTTCCATAATACTTACCTCTTTTCCAGCATATATAAGGAAGTATTTCATTGATAAATTGACCGATACCACTGTCTAAAGATTGTTTTCTAACAATACCTTTAGACCAAGACTTAAAGTTAATATCTTCAACGAAAATATTATCAGCTAAATCACAAATTTGATGAGCTAATTTAAAATGCCAGTCACGTCTAACATTAGCTATTTTTTCATATAATCTAGCTATTTTATTCTGGAGTTTTAACCAATTATTTGACCTACTTTTTTTATTCTTAAGCTTCCTTTGCAGCAATTTAAGCTCGCGTAGTTGACCTAATAATAACTTAGGAGATTTGACTAACTTCCCTGTTGAAGTAGCAATAAAAGATTCTATTCCTGCATCTACACCTAATGATACTTTTCCTATTGGATTATCTGGTACTAACTCAGATGAAGTAAAAGTAATCATCAAATAATAACCAGTTACTTTTTTAACTATTCTAGCTTGTTTAGCTTGAAAAAAATCTGGATATAGTCTACTTTGTCTAATCTTAACCCATCCTAATTGAGGCAACTTGACTTTACCGCAACCTAAACAATTTTTCAGCATTGTAGGAAAAACAAAGCTTCTCAACTTTTTCTTAAATCTAGGGAAGCCTTTACCCAAACTTTTCATTTCAGAAAATGCTCTATCTAAAGTCTTTAAAGTTTGTTGTAAAACTTGGGCATTAATTGACTTTAATCTAGGATTAGTTTTCTTAGCTATTGTTAGGCTTTTAGCTTGATGATTGTAATTAGGATAAGGAGTATCAGCAGGGATAATATATTCAGAAATAATTGAGCAACTATTAATTGCTGCTTTCCTTGAACTTAACCAATCTTTACGCTCTCTCAAAGCATAATTGTACACACTTTTACAAACATCAAGAATCTGATTAATTTCCATTTCTTGTTGTTTGCTTGGCTTAAGTTTGTACTGGTAAGTTAAAGTAATCATTATTGCTTGCTGTTAAATTATTTCAGAATTTGTTACAATTACACAAAAAAAAATGTGCGCGCATACTGCTCAATTAATTTGCTGGTTGAAATCCATCTCACCGCTAAATCATAGATTATAGCGGGAGTCCTCTTTCAACATTTTATGATAGATATTTTCAACAGTAATACCACAAACAATGTAAAATCACTCTGTTGCCAAGTTTCCAATCAACCTAATAATCTAAACTATCCATGAGTACCCGTGTTATCCTTGTGCGCCATGGCCAAAGCACCTACAATATTGAACGTCGAATTCAAGGCCGTCTTGATGTCTCAATTCTCACAGACATAGGCATAAATGCTGCCCGTCAGGTAGGTGACGCTCTCAAAAGTCTAAAGTTTGATGCTATTTACGCCAGTCCTCTCCAAAGGGCCAAACAAACAGCAGAAATTATCCACTCCTGTTTAAGTTCACCCCCCCCATTACAAACTAAAGAAAACTTAAGGGAAGTAGATTTACCTTTATGGGAAGGAATGTTGCGCCAAGAAGTCAAGGATAAATTTGGAGAAGATTATCGTATTTGGAGTCAACTTCCCCATGAATTTTATATGGAAGTCTCAACACCAGAGGGGCAAATTAAGCATTTTCCTGTTCTATCTTTGTTTGAACAAGCTAAACAATTTTGGCAAGAAACTTTGAGTCAAAATATTGATAAAACTATTTTGGTTGTCGCTCATAATGGGATTAATCGATGTCTTATCGCTACAGCTTTAGAAATACAACCATCTTTTTATCAATCCATTCAACAGTCTAATTGTGGTATTAGCATTCTCAACTTTACTCCTCCCTATCCCTCTTTCTCTGGGGAAGATAAATCTGGAGGTTCTGTTCAGTTAGAATCTATGAATCTTACTACTCATGTTGGTGAGAAATTCCCTAAACCTAGAGAGAAACATCAAGGTCCTCGATTGTTATTGGTACGCCACGGTGAGACGAACTGGAACCGAGATGGGAAATTTCAGGGACAAATTGATGTACCACTCAATGATAATGGTCGAAAGCAAGGTAGCCAAGCGGCTGAATTTCTCAAAGATGTACATCTAGATTTTGCTGTGAGTAGTTCTATGTTACGTCCCAAGGAAACGGCAGAGATTATTTTGCAGCACCATCCAGATGTGGAGTTACAGTTAGATGATGGTTTATGGGAAATTAGTCACGGTCTCTGGGAAGGAAAATTTGAATCTGAAATTGAATCTGGTTTTCCTGGTTTATTGAAGCAGTGGAAAGAATTTCCAGAAACGGTACAAATGCCAGAAGGTGAAAATTTACAGCAGGTTTGGCAACGAGCAATGATTGCTTGGCAAAAAATTATTCGGTCAGTTTCTGGTGTTGGTATTGTCGTTGCCCATGATGCGATTAATAAGGCAATTCTTTGTCAATTATTTGGTCTGGAACCTAAACATTTCTGGAATTTTAAGCAGGGCAATGGGGCAGTTAGCGTAATTGATTATCCTCAAGGGCCAGATGGACAACCTGTTTTAGAGGCCATGAATATTACTTCTCATTTATCTGGAGGTATTTTAGATAAGACTGCCGCCGGGGCGTTGTAGGGAAAGGCAGAAGGCAGAAGGCAGAAGGCAGAAGGCAGAAGGTAATCATATTTTTTCATCGGACTTACCCTAAGACTGTATCTTTGAGATTTTGGGTAAAAACTATAGCGCCATATTATTTCTCTCTATCTGGAGAAGGCAAAAGAAAACTTTGTCTATCAGAAGGCAAATTTTCACGCTATAGAGGATAGATGAAAATAATTTAATATTTGTCCGGCACTGGAAGGCGATCGCCTTTTTTGATTGGACTTTCTCAGAAATTATTCTGAGATTTTGAGCTAAAACTATAGTGCTATATTATTTCTCTCTATCTGGAGAAGGCAAAAGAAAACTTTGTCTATCAGAAGGCAAATTTTCACGCTATGGAGGATAGATGAAAATAATTTAATATTTGTCCTGCACTGGAGGGCGATCGCTTTTTTTCATCGGACTATATTTGTCAGATTTTAAGCCAAAACTATAGCGCCATAATATTTTTCTCTATCTGGAGAAGGCAAAAGAAAACTTTGTCTATCCTCAGCAAATTTCCACGCTATGGAGGATAGATGAAAATAATTTAATATTTGTCCTGCACTGGAGGGCGATCGCTTTTTTTCATCGGACTATATTTGTCAGATTTTAAGCTAAAACTATAGCGCCATACTATTTTTCTCTATCTGGAGAAGGCAAAAGAAAACTTTGTCTATCCTCAGCAAATTTCCACGCTATGGAGGATAGATGAAAATAATTCAATATTTACCTGGCACTGGAGGGCGATCACCTTTTTTGATTGGACTTCCTCAGAATAATTTCTCAGATTTTGAGCCAAAACTATAGCGCCATACTATTTTTCTCTATTTGGGAGAAGGTAAAAGAAAATTTTGTCTATCCTCAGCAAATTTCCACGCTATGGAAGATAGATGAAAATAATTTAATATTTCCCCGACATTGGAAGGCGATCGCCTTTTTTCATCAGACTTTCTGAGAATATATTTCTAAGATTTAGAGCCAAAACTATAGCGCCATACTATTTAGTCAAAGGAAAACCTCTTGTAGATTCTTTTAATCACTCTTATGATTCAAAAACATTCTTTTTTCACCCTTGCTAAAGCACCTACCAGCTTCCTCAGATGAACAGCAAATTATTTCAACAAATCCGAATATTAGACCCAGTTTCCAATACAGACACAATTGCTGATGTATTAATCATCGATAGTAAAATCGCAGCGGTTGAGACACAAATTTCTGAATTCCCCACCAAAACAGAAATTCAAAATTCCCACGGACTAATTTTAGGCCCTGGTTTAGTAGACTTATATTCTCATAGTGGCGAACCAGGGTTTGAGGAACGAGAAACTATAGAGTCTTTAATTCAAGCTGCTACAGCAGGGGGTTTTACTAGATTAGCTATTTTGCCCGATACTTTTCCACCTGTAGATAATCCTGCTGGTTTGGCCAGGTTGCAAAATTTAGCCAAAAATTATGCTCCTACTCCCATCTTTTATTATTGGGGTGCTATTACCCAAGGTTTACAAGGCGAACAAATGACCGAGTTGGGAGAATTAGCAGCAACAGGAGTTGTGGGGTTTGCGGATGGTTTGCCTCTACAAAATCTTGGTTTGTTACGACGAGTCTTGGAATATCTCAAACCTCTGAATAAACCTCTAGCTTTATGTTGCAATAATTCTAGGTTGGCGGGTAAAGGTGTAATGCGAGAAGGATATGATTCTATTCGCTTGGGTTTGCCTGGTGTTCCGACAATGGCTGAAACTTCTGCTTTAGCTGCTGTATTGGAATTGGTAGATGCTATTGGAACTCCTGTCCATATTATGCGGGTTTCCACTGCTCGAAGTGTGGAATTGATTAGAGTAGCTAAAAGTAGGGGTTTGCCTATTACTGCTAGTACAACTTGGATGCACCTATTATTAGATACTCAAGCTATTGACGGAAAGTATACTTTAAATTCTCCCTTCCTTCCCTACGATCCAAATTTACGTTTAGACCCTCCTTTGGGAAATATTAGCGATCGCTTGGCTTTGATTGAGGGTATTAAGGATGGAGTTTTGGATGTTGTTGCTATTGACCATACTCCCTACAGTTATGAAGAAAAAACTGTAGCTTTTTCTGAAGCACCCACAGGAGCTATAGGACTAGAGATAGCATTACCTTTATTATGGCAAAATCTGGTAGAAACACAAGAATTATCAGCAATGGATTTATGGAGAGTTTTGAGTACCAACCCGGCAAAATGTTTAGGAGTAAATTTAGGAGCTATTGTTCCTAACAAAGCAGCAGATGTGACTCTATTTGCCCCTCAAAAAACTTGGCAAGTAGATAGACAAACTTTAAAATCTCGTTCCACTAATACCCCCTGGTTAGAGAAACAAATTGTAGGCCGTGTTTTAACTCTGACTTTTACCGAATAATTAAGGTTTAAAGTCTCTGCTTTAAAAGAGAAAAAATCCTTTTAGCCAATTCTCTTCTCCTTGAAAAGAAGAGGTAATTATCTAAATGTTGGCAGAAAACCCGCGCTCTCCTGCCACGGGAGCATCGTATGGGAATGCCAATCAATGTTGTGGTTTTACACACAATATGTTAAAGTATAAGAAGTTTTTAGTAAGTTGTAGATGGTAGAAAAAGCCTACAAATTTAGATTCTACCCTACTCCAGAACAGGAAAATCTGTTGCGGAGAACAATAGGCTGTGTACGACTAATCTACAACAAAGCTTTAGCTGCTAGAACTACTGCATGGTATGAACAAAAGCAAAGAGTGAGCTATAAGCAAACCTCAACAATGCTTACCAACTGGAAAAAACAAGATGATTTGGATTTCCTAACTGAAGTAAGTAGTGTGCCGTTGCAGCAAGGCTTAAGACATCTACAGACAGCTTTTACTAATTTTTTTAGTGGGCGTGCCAAATATCCTAATTTTAAGAAAAAGCGTCATGGTGGTAGTGCAGAATTTACGAAATCGGCATTCAAGTGGAAAGATGGTCAAGTCTATCTAGCTAAATGTTCTGACCCATTACCTATAAGGTGGAGTAGGCAACTACCCCAAAACTGTATGCCTAGTACAATTACTGTCAAACTTGACCCAAGTGGTAGATGGTCTGTATCTTTGAGAGTCAACGACACCAGAGATTTGAGACTCAAACGGACTAACAAACAAGTAGGTATTGATTTAGGTATCACCAGTCTTTTAACTACCAGTGATGGAGAAAAAGTTGCGAACCCAAAGAATTTCAACAAGTTACACAAAAAATTAAGGCTAGCTCAAAAATCACTTTCTCGTAAAACCAAAGGTTCTAATAACTACCATAAAGCTAGACTGAAAGTAGCTAGGATACACGCAAAAATTAAAGATTCGAGGCTTGACTATACTCACAAAGTAACGACTCAACTGATTAGAGAAAATCAAACTATTGTAGTTGAGGACTTGGGAGTAAAAAACATGGTAAAAAAGCGGTGCGACCCCGCGACGACGTCAGTCGCAAGGGAACGCGCACCAAGAGACCACAAATTAGCAAGAGCTATAAGTGATGCTAACTGGGGAGAATTAGTCAGGCAATTAGAATACAAAGCTCAATGGTACGGACGAGAATTAATCAAAATTGACAGATATTTCCCCAGTTCTAAGCGTTGCTCTAATTGTGGACATATAATAGAAAAATTACCTCTAAACATTAGAGAGTGGGATTGTCCAGAGTGTGCAACTCACCATGACCGTGATGTTAACGCTTCGGTAAATATTTTGCGGATGGGAACCCGCGTCGGCGACAGACGCAAGGGAACGCCCACCAAGAAGGCTGCGGGAGGAGCAGTGTCAGTCTGTGGAGCGCGCTTTTAGACCAGAAGGGAGCAAGTCCCGGAAGGCGGGTGCTAAGAAACAGAAAGTCTCTAACAGTGATGCTAGGGAATCCCGCGCTGTCTCGTGAGAGCAGCGTCGGGAGGATGTCAATTGTACAATGGCAACTCATCTATACTACCAATGGTATCCAGTGGCCAAAAGCGAAATATAGCTCGACCAATGATATTTTCATAAGGTACAAAACCCCAACACCGACCATCGTAACTATGATTACGATTATCTCCCATGACTAAATAGGAATCTGGAGGCACTGTCACAGGTTCAGAAAGAAACCTTTTATCAGGGGGACAAACATCTATTCTTGTTTTTTGGTGGTTAACTTTTCTCGCCTCAAGTTCGGCAGGATTCAAATCTGAAGCAACGTAGGTTTCTTCTACTATTTTGTCATTCACATATACTTTTCCATTTTTCAGTTCCACCCGGTCTTCTGGCACACCAACTATACGTTTAATAAAAGCATCTTTATACTGAGTTTTCAGTTCATTTGTCGGATTAAAAACCACAATATCTCCCCTTTGAGGTTCTCTAAATTTGTAACCCAATTTATCTATAATCAAACGGTCATTAATTTGTAATGTTGGTAGCATTGAACCAGAAGGAATATAACGTGCCTCAGCAACAAATTGTCGAATTCCAATAGCCAAAATCACACTAAGTCCTATGGTTTTGATTGATTCAACCCATGGATTTTCTTCATTTTGCTCTTCTTTGTTTACTTGTTTTTTTTCTTGATTCATCATCTATAAATAATTAATTGAAAAATACTTAATTTTGATTGTAGATTTAGAATTTGAGTCTCCCAGTTAATTTTTTTGATTATCTAAAATATATAGCAATCCTATTTTCAGTTGTAATATTTTGCTGGTAGTTTAGAACTCATATAGGGGAGCCGTAGGATTAGCGACTTAAATAATTTTAAAGGTTTGCAGTTAAAATTAACTTTGATAAGAATTTTCACAACCAATGCGCGGATTGTTATATAAAATTAGCAGGTGTCTCAACAGTCTAAATTAACAATTAATTAGTAAATGTCCTAGTTTTTAAATCGCTCATCATAATATTATATAACAATCTTATTAAAACTAATTTTTCATCATGTCCCCTACTTCTTCTTTATTAATCCGTCGTGCTCGTATTCTTCTTCCTGATGGAGAATTTCTCGTCGGTGATGTGCAAATTCAAGGTGGAGAAATTATTCAGGTTGCTCCAGAAATTTCATCTTCTGAAGCTCCGGCAAAAATCATAGATGCTGAAGGCTTAACTCTATTACCTGGAGTCATCGACCCCCAGGTACATTTTCGGGAACCTGGATTAGAACATAAGGAAGATTTATTTACTGCTAGTCGAGCTTGTGTGAAAGGTGGTGTTACTTCTTTTCTGGAAATGCCTAATACTAAACCTTTGACTACGACTCAAGCAGCATTGGATGATAAGTTACAACGGGCAGCTCAAAAATGTTTGGTTAATTTCGGTTTTTTTATTGGGGCAACAGCAGAAAATTTACCCGATTTATTAACAGCTAATCCTACTTCTGGGATTAAAATTTTTATGGGTTCTATGCACGGACCTTTGTTAGTAGATACTGAGGAAAAGTTAGAGCCTATTTTTGCTAGGGGAAAAAGGTTAATAGCTGTTCATGCAGAAAATCAAGCTCGAATTGATGAAAGGAAAAAAGAATTTGCGGGTATTTCTGACCCTGCTATTCATTCACAAATTCAGGATAATGAGACTGCTTTATTGGCAACCAAGATGGCTTTAAAGTTGTCGAAAAAATATCAGCGGAGGTTACATATTTTGCATACTTCGACTGGAGATGAAGCTGAATTATTGCGTCAGGATAAACCTAGTTGGGTTACTGCTGAAGTTACACCTCAACATTTGTTATTAAATACAAGTGCTTATGAAAAGATTGGTACTTTAGCTCAGATGAATCCTCCTTTAAAATCTGCTTGGGATAATGATATTTTATGGCAAGCTTTGTTGGATGGAGTAATTGATTTTATTGCCACAGATCATGCACCTCATACTTTGGAAGAAAAAGGTAAAGGTTATCCGAATACTCCTTCAGGAATGCCTGGAGTAGAAACTTCTTTACCCTTAATGTTGACTCAAGCTATCCAGGGAAGATGTTCTGTTCCTCAAGTTTCTAATTGGATGTCTACTGCCGTTGCTAAAGGTTATGGCATTCCGAAAAAAGGAGCGATCGCTCCTGGTTTTGATGCAGATTTAGTATTAGTTGATTTGGATAATTATCGCCCTGTTTTAAGAGAGGAATTAATGACAAAATGTGGGTGGAGTCCGTTTGAAGGATGGAGTTTAACTGGTTGGCCTGTTGTTACTATTGTTGGGGGAGAAGTTGTGTTTAATCGTGGTGAATTTAATTCTGATTTTCGGGGTAAAGCTTTGAGTTTTTCGGAAATTTCCTGACTAATTATAGAAGAAGGAAGAAGTAAAGAAGAGAGAAGAAAGAAGGAAGAAGGAAGAAAGAAAATCTTACGTTATTAAATATTTGTAGTGCGGGCATCTTGCCCGCTCCGGGGTGTACCTCACGCTTAGTGGAATCTGCTGTAATTTTTCCCTATTGCCAAAGCAACTTTTTGGCGTTGCTGAAATGTAATAGACATCTCCAAAAATCAAAAATAAAATCAATTCTCACACATAAATTATCAATTCTTTCTCCCTAATGCCTACTGCCTACTGCTTACTGCCTACTCCCTCTTTTCTGTAGATGTCTAATGGTAAGTATAGCAATGTGCGCTGGCATATTTACAAATTTCAGGAACTGTCCAATAACTAAAAGTCTTATATTATTCCAACGGAGATGCTGCTCAAACAGCTTTTTATCCCCCCTACTGCCTGTTGCCTATTGCCTGTTGCCTGCGCGCAGCGCTATAGCTGAAGGTAAAATTGAAAAACCTATGTTTTGCGTTGATACTTAACAGGACTTACCCACGGAAACTAAATACAGTGAGGGCGAATGCCATTTGCGCTCCGCAAAGCTCCGAATGGTGGCCCTACATATGGCGTTTTCAAGGTAAATTTGCGTAAGTCCTGACTTAATCTAAAAATCATTACTATTCAGCAACGCCAACTTTTTTCCCGCAAAAATTTTTGACATTATGTTTAGCTACAAAAGAAACAGTCCAAAAGGCTAAGTATAATTCTAACTAATCAAAATATCTTAAACAATTGTTTATTCAAATCAAAACCACTTAAATTGAGGCAAAATTATTAAAAATTATCTAACGTACTTGCTTTATTACAGCGATTTGTATCATATTTTAAACATTGATATGATGCTCTACTTGTATCTAACAGTAAAAATATTCTGTTTCTAGGAAGCTAAAAGCCAGTATTTACGTTAAAACCATCCTAAAAATTATAATTTGAACCTCACTATAGATAACGGCAAAAAAACAAATTTCCAATAAGCATAAATACTTGAGTAAATATAACTATTGACAAATTCCTTTTTGTTAGTATTTCAACGTAAGCTTTTTTTCGACTAGAGATTAAGTCAGAGAAGAAAAAATTAAAATGTATAAAAAATCAAAAGAACTAACAGAAATCATCAGAAAAGTAGACAGCCTTTCACCAGAAGAGCAACTATCTTTAATATCTTATTTAACAAATAGACTGAAAATGTGTGAAATCAAAAAAAAGCCGAGTAGAGATTGGACAGACTTAGAAGGAATAGCACCTAATTTACTAGAAGGAATGGATGCTCAAGAGTATGTTACTCGGATGAGACGAGGAGAGTTTCCCGAGTTAGAAATTCAACAAAAGAAATTGGGTAATTAACAGTGAATATAGAAGAAAGTCTCCAGGATATAACTCACTTATTTATAGACACTGCACCAGTTATTTACTACGTTGAACAAAACCCCCGATATCTAGAAATAGCAAGAGCTGTATTTAATTATATTCGCGAAGGTACTTTAATAGCAGTAACTTCTCCAATTACCTTATCTGAATGTTTAGTACGTCCCTATAGTTTAGGACAGACATAATTACAGCAATACTTTGCTGTTTTTCCTTATTTACTCCATACCTTCATACCTATTTAATAGGACTTGGTTTCCACATCCGAAGTAAAAATACTATACTAAATTTTCCCAATCTAAATCAACCTTACCAATAGAAATTAATTTAGCCTGCCGCCCGCGGAGGGTTTTCTCAACAGTATATCCTGCATTAGAAAAGCTCAAACAAACCCGCAAAAAATTAGGAGGATAATAAACTAACTTTTCAGCCCATTCAATCGCCACAATACCCAAAGATACTTCCAAACCCTCCCAATAAATATCCAAATTTAAAGCTTCAATTTCAGAACTTTCTAAACGATATAAATCTAAATGATAAAGAGGAATTCTGCCAGAAAAATACTCATTAATCAAAGTAAAAGTAGGACTATCAATTGTTTCTTTTATTCCCAAACCAGCACCAAGACCTTGAACAAAAGTAGTTTTACCACTGCCTAAATTTCCCTCCAATAAAATTACACTACCAGCAGGCAAAATTTCCCCTAAACTTTTACCAAGATTGTGAGTTGCTAGAGTATTTTGTAGTGACAAAAAAACTTCTTTATTCATAATTATTTATTAAATTCAATCCGCTCATACCACTCCAATAATACCTGTGCTAACATCATCGAATCGTGACGAACAAAACCAGTTTCTTCATCCTCATACATCACATTAGTCAAAAGCATTTTCCTGCCTAAATTTCTGACTGCTTCACGGTCAAGAAAAACTGGATGAGAATCTTCTCGAGCATAACGAACTAATGCTTGTGCTGAAGGACTTTTTCCCTGAACTAAAACAGTATCAAATAATCGCTTACCAGCCGCAACATCAATAGCACGAATATGGTCAGCCACAGTATATCCAGTAGTTTCTCCAGGCTGAGTCATAATATTACAAACATAAATACTAGGAATATTTCTAGAAGCGTTCGCGTTAGCGGTGCGGAGCATTATCGCCTCAGCAATTTCCGGCACTAATAAATTAGGAATCACGCTAGTATATAAACTACCAGGGCCAATAATAATATAGTCAGCTTCTTCTATTGCCTGTAAAACTTTGGGCAAAGCCAGAGGATGTTCAGGAGTACAGCCAATTTTGACAATTTTTCCCCTGGCCTCAGTAATATTAGACTCACCCTCAATACGTCGTCCATCAGCCAATTCTGCCCACAAATTAACATCAGTAAGAGTAGCAGGTAAAACCTGACCCCTGATAGCCAAAACTTGAGAACTAGCAGCTACGGCCTGTTCCAAATCTCCAGTAACTTCACTCATCGCCGTAAGAAAAAGATTGCCAAAACTATGTCCCACCAAACCATCACCAGCACGAAACCGATACTGAAACAGCTCAGTTAACAACTTTTCCTCATTAGCCAGAGCCGCCAAACAATTACGAATATCTCCTGGTGGTAGTACGCCTATCTCTCGGCGCAACCTACCAGAAGATCCACCATCATCTGCCACCGTCACAACAGCAGTAATATTAGCACTGTAATCCTTGAGACCTCTTAACAAGGTGGAAAGACCTGTACCTCCACCAATAGCAACTATCTTTGGACCTCGATTTAATCGTCGATGGGCAAGTAACCGGTCCACCAGTTTTTCCTCTCCCTCTGGTATTAACACCTGAGTAATGGAATTAATACTACGATTTTGACCCCAGAAGATAAAAAGTAATCCAGCAAAGATAATTATTGGCCCGGAAATATAATTAGGAACTATAGTCGTCACCCACCCCAAAAATTGTTTAAGTAGCCGTAGGGTGTAAAAAATTGGAGTCATTCCAGTCCATATTGATAGACCTAAGCTAGTGAGTAGTACGCCAGCAGCACTCAAGAGTAACCACCGCTTGATAAATAATCCTGGAGATAGCCATTTAAACCATTGACCAATTATCTGAGAGTTAGTCTGACGACGTTTTGCAACAAAAAAATTACTTTTGAGAAAGATACGCAGAGTTTTCTTTACTAAACCAGTTGACATAGCAATATTAGCCTTAGCTTGATTAAGGACAAATTTTACAAAAATAATATCTACAATAAAGAATATTCTGGCAGTATTATGGCGCTTCAGAAATTACATACTCCCACACTAAGTTGGCGCTATAGTGTCGGCTTCTCGTTTCGTAGCCCTGCCATTGCATCGGGATCCACGATCTTTAAAGACGGAATGCCCTACCGCCCTATTTTTGATATTTATCGCTGCATTTCCTACGGAATGCTACGCAAACAAGTCGCGGTCTATTACTATGCCGCAGTGTGGGCAAGAATGAGTTCGTATGTTTAATTCTTTATCGACTTTTTTTCCACAGTTTGAGCAATCTTGGCTGGTATTTCTGGGGTTCACTGCTATATTTTTCACCTCCAGCATTTCCGGCTTTGACAGTTAAAATAGTTAGAAATTTTCCCCATCCTACATCATTAATTGACTTACTCAAAAGGGTCTTTGCTAGCTCTTTAATATTTAAATTTTCATGGGCGATAACTTCAGCTTTTGATAACAACTCATTTGCTGTTTTAAAGTGCAAATCTTTACGTTTATCGGCTACCTTTTTATGTTATTTGGCAACAGCGTTGACAGCTTTTAACCATCTTCTACTACCTTTCTTTTTACGAGATAAACGTTTATGTAGAGTCTTTAATCGCTGCTGAGATTTTCGATAGTATTGAGGTATGGGGACAGATTCTCCTTCACTTGTGACTAAAAATTCCTTCAACCCCATATCAATTCCCAGAGTATTTTTTAATGTAGGTTCAACTTCACTTGTTAAAGCTGGAACTGATTTGTATTCTAGGGATAAAGTCACATAATAACCATCAGCTTTACGACTAATCGTAACAGTTTTAATTATAAACCCTTCTGGTATTGGACGATGCTGAATTAACTTTACCTTTCCAATTTTGGGTAAATTAATTTTATTTCCTTCAATACAGTCAAGTTTGATTTGAGGATAAGTAAAACTACGATAACGGCTTGTTTTCTTAAACCTTGGTCTTCCTAATTTATGTCCACTTTTATCTGCTTTAAACCATCGTTCAATTGCAAGTTTTACCCGTTTTATGCAATCTTGTAACACCTGAGAATGAATCAGCTTGTAGGAAGGAAACTTGTCTTTGGTATTGACCAAATCTTTTTTTTGAGAGTAATAATCTGGATTATCTCTTAGTTGAGGAATTGGCATGCACCTTGGGACAAGAGTTAACTGAACAACGGTTTTCTTCCCACCATGAGAATCTTTCACTTAACCGATAGTTATACTGCCGACGCAACAATTCCAACCACATTTCTATTGTGGCTAACTGTTCTTTATTGGGCCTTAATTTATATTGGTAGGCAGTGCGCATGGTGGAAAATTTCCTGGGTTATAGCAAGATAATAATACAAATTTTTCAACTAGGGCAAAGGCTTCTGCTGGGATGTTGGCCAATTGAATTGGCATCGAACCCATTCAATTTGCTGCCGATTCATCCGCCAAATCTGCATATTATGGCGTGAGGTTTCTCGGCGATTCAGCTAAATTTTTTTGAGATGAAATGCCTTAACGAAGTCAGAACTCAGAAGTTGTTTTTGTAATGGGGAGCGGGTCTCCTCGCCATATCCAATCGACCAAGAGAAGAAAAAAATTCCTTTTAAGCCAATCCTTTTCTTTTCAAGGAGAGGTAATTCTAAATTCTAAATTCTAAATTATTGAAAGTATTTGTAACATTATTTTTTGAAAATGGTATAAAAGAAGGCAAAGTTTAGAGAAGAAAGGCTGACTAAATCTCAAAGTTTGAGACTTTTATTTTGCCCCCTTGCTATACTGCCAACAAAATCTGTTATGGAGCTACGCATTAAGTTTAGGACATAAATAGAAGCTGTTTGCGCAGCATTCCGTAGGAAAACCCTTTTGTATTTCTCTGCTGCCTATTGCCTGTTGCCTGTTGCCTTGCGCGTAGCGCTATACTTACTGCCTGCTTTTTTAAGGCCAATACATTATTGTGGACTGTTATGTGTAAACGATGAACCACGAACCTATAATCGAACTGAAAGGAGTTAGTAAGTCATTCGGGTCTAATGTTGTTTTAGATGAAACAGACTTAACAATTTATCGCGGGGAAGCATTGGCAATTATTGGTCCATCTGGAACAGGTAAATCCACAGTTCTCAGAATTATTGCTGGTTTATTGACTCCTGATGCTGGAGAAGTTTATGTCCAGGGACAGCGACGAGTTAGATGGATGGATGATTTGAAAGATCCAATTACTATTGGTATGGTCTTTCAAAATGCCGCTCTGTTTGACTCGCTGACAGTAGAAGAAAATGTGGGCTTTCTTTTGTATCAACAGAGTAAGTTACCACATTCCCAAATTCAGGAGTTGGTGCAGCAGAAATTGGAAATGGTGGGGTTGGGTAATATTGGCGATCGCTATCCGGCAGAGTTATCTGGTGGGATGCGTAAAAGAGTGAGTTTTGCAAGAGCAATTATGACTAATCCAGAAAATCCCCATGATGACCCAGAAATATTATTGTATGATGAGCCAACCGCAGGCTTGGACCCCATCGCTTCTACTGTAATTGAAGATTTGGTACGTCACTTACAATATGTAGATGGTGGTTGTAGCACTTATGTAATGATTACTCATCAACATAGTACCATTCGTCGCACAGCAGACAGAATTGTATTTCTTTATCAGGGTAAAGTGCAGTGGATTGGTACTGTGGATGAAATTGATACGGTGGATAACCCTTTGGTACAACAATTTTTTACAGGCAGTGTAGATGGGCCAATTAAGGTATTGGATAGAGGTTTGAAGTAGCACTCAGCACTCAGCTATCAGCTATCAGCTTCTCTGGCGTGTATAATGGGGCATCCAAACCCCCATAAAAGACGCACCACTAATTTTTCAAATTCATAGTGGGGAACTTAAACCCTTGATTTTTTTTAGCACTACAGTTAAATGCTGGTAAGGGTCGCATTCCGGAATGTCCAAGCTGATAGCTGGTTAAAGACCAGAAAAATTAATAGATTTAGAGCAAAAACTTAACAGATACATATAACTATAGCTTATTGATAATTTTGGGGAAACTATGCGATCGCGAACAGCTAGAGAAGGTTCAGTAGGTTTATTAACTTTGCTAGGATTAGGTTTATTTGGTGTATTGGTGCTTTGGTTGAGGGGAGTAAACTTAGGCCAACGTAGTTATAAGGTAATAGTGGAATTTGAAAGTGCATCTGGTATGGAGCTAGGCACATCGGTTAGATATCGAGGTATTAATGTTGGACAGGTAGTAGGAATTAAACCAAGGCCAAATGGAGTAGATATTAGTCTAGAAATTAAACCTGAAGATTTAATTATTCCTAGTGATGTATTTATTCAAGCAAATACATCTTCATTTATTGGTACTGCGGTGATAGATATTACTCCTAGAGGTAGAATACCAGAATCAGAAATTTCTGCTGGTCCTTTATCCTCTAATTGTCCGGAAATAATTATCTGTAATAATGATCGTTTACAAGGGCAAGCAGGAGTAGAAATACAGCAACTATTAAGAGCAGGAATTCGTTTAATTGATCTATATAGTGACCCAGAGTTATTTAGTAATGTCAAAATAATTGCTGAAAATACAGCTAATGCTTCTGCAGAAGCTTCTAAGCTAACAAAACAACTGACTGATTTATCAGAAACTATTAGAGGAGAAGTGCAAGGTATAAGTCAATATTTAAGAGAAGATGTTGATGAAATAACAGGAATTATTAGAGCCGAAGTGGGTGGTTTAACTCAAACTTTAGAAGAAGAAATAGGTGGTTTGACTAATACTTTGGAAGGGGAAATAGGTGGTTTGACTAATACTGTCGAGAGAGATTTGGATAGCCTGACTAAAACTGTAGAAAGAGAAGTAAATGATATTTCTAATAACATAGCAAATGTGACTAAAACGATGCAAGAATCTACAGCAAAAGTTTCCGAGGCAGCGATAGCTTCAGCAAATTCTGTAGAGGAAGTAGCGAAAAAAGTTAGTTTGACAGCAGAGCAGGTTAATTCAATTGTTAATACAAATCGTTCTACTCTTATAGCAACTTTAGATAATATTGAAAAAACGACGGAAGAGTTAGCAGTGTTAATGGAAAGTTTAAGTCCGATAGTGAGCGATATAGAAAGAGGAGAATTGATTGGTAATTTAGAAATATTATCAGCAAATGCAGTAGAAGCTTCCGCTAATCTAAGAGATATTTCTAGTGACTTAAATAGTTCTACAAATATAATTATGTTGCAACAAACATTAGATTCAGCTAGAGCAACATTTCAAAATGTGCAAAAAATGACATCAGATTTAGATGATTTAACTGGGGATGATAGATTTAGGAGAAGTCTTAAACAAATTATTAATGGATTAGGTGATTTATTCTCTTCAACAAAGCAGTTAGAGCAGCAAACTCGGATGGCAAAAAATATTGAAACTTTGTTAAAGGATAGTGGCAATTCAGAGGTTAGTAAATTAGACATCTCTGGAAAAGAGGGGGGAGGGGGTAGGGAGTAGGGTTCAAGAATTTATAATTTATAATTTATAATTTAGAATTACCTATCCTTTAAAATGAGTAGGATTGAGTCAAAGGAAAATTTTTCTTCTCTTGGTCGATTGGATATGGCGAGGAGACCCGCTCTTGACAGAGCCGCTCCGAAGATCGCCATCCCTCGACCACTTTTTATTCTCTTAAAAGAGGAGGCTTTCAACCACAATTTTTCGGTAAATAATTGATAATTTTTGTGCAATAATTGATTTAATTTTTTATTATTGGAGATGTCTATTATGTCCGCTTGAATACAGAGTAGGGAGTAGAGATAATAGAGATATTTTCCCTGTGTAAAAGGATAGGTTTTTTCATCAGTAATTATCCGGACTTGATATTATAGAAACCGCCTGGTTGGTGTTTGATAATTAGTGCGAGCATCTTGCTCGCGTAAGGAAAAGTAATTAATTACAGCGGTTCCCGTTGCCCGTGAGGTACACCAGTCGCGGGCAAGATGCCCGCATTACAATATTTGCATTATTTACCCTGTACCTCATTTGCCAGAAATATGCTGTAATTATTAATTATTGAAGAAAACTATGAGCGATAGCTCTATAGAACCCCTAACCGGATCTTTTCTTGAAATACTTTGGCTGACAGAAAGCCGTTTTCACCCAGCCTAACAACTATAAGGGTTGCTGGAAACCGAAAAATTATGAACTTAGGACTATTCACCAATGCCGCAACTTATTACTCTATTAACTTGTTATCTGTCAATAGCCATAATTACTTAAGCATTTCTACTTGTCTAAAATTTATCGTTTTGAGATGATTCACCAATGCCCAAAAATGTAAATATTCTGGATGATATTAACGTAAATACTTGCTTGTAGCTTTATTCAAGACAGAATCTTTTACTTTTAAACACAAAATTAGCACAATACCTTATGTACAAACTATGATACCAAATGCCTAAAATAACGCAAGTGCGTGAAATATTTTGTAATAATTTGGGGAAAATCGGAACTTGTTTGATTAAAATAAATAATTTTAATTACTGATGTGATAAGTTAAATCTATAGTTTTCCCTTCTTGTCTAATTTTGAGGCGTGAAACTACTTTTGGATGATTGGCGATCGCCTGACTGACAAAGGGGTTCTATAACTCAAAATTTACAGCAGATTCCACTAGGCGTGAGATAAACCCATCGCGGGCTTTCCGGCCCGCACTTGCATTCATTTAATTGTTAATATCTGTACTTCATGTACTTGGAATCTGCTGTAAGTAATATGAAAGGCGAACGGCCGAAAGCTTGCGCATAACTATAGTTAACGCCCCTACTGACTTTTGACTTCCGTGAAACGCTATATTTATTCCTGCAGAGCAGCTAGAACTTGGTCGTGAATTATCCCATTACTAACAACCACACCACGATTATCAACCATCTTCGCTCCATCAGCAAAATTTAACGGTTTACCATAAAGGTCAGAAACACGTCCTCCAGCTTCTTCCACAACGATCGCTCCAGCAGCATGATCCCAAATATTCTCCCGATAGTTAGGAGACTTCGGTGAAGGCAAACGTAAATATAAAGCAGCTTTTCCAGATGCCACAATACCGTACTTTGCTTGAGAGTCTACCCGTACAGAAGGTGCAGTAATACCCGCAGCTTTCGCCACTGCATTCTGACGGTCTTGGTCCCCGTGGGAACTTTCCACACTTTCCACAAACCGGAGATTAGTAGTATCACCCGCTTTCACAACATGAATAGGAGTCAATTCACCTCCTGCTATTGGCATCATTGCTGCTCCTTCACCCCGCACCGCTACATACAGCATCCCTGGTTGATTATTTTCTACTGGCATTGCTGGACAAGCTAACACCCCTACTTTCACTTCTCCTGCTTCCACCAATGCCAACGCTACTGCATATTGGTCTTGACGTAAAAACCCTTTTGTGCCATCAATGGGGTCTAAAGTCCAATAACGAGGTCCGACTTTACCGTTACCTTGGTTAATCCACTGTACTATTTGTTCTGGAGTAGCATCTGCTATCTGTTCTTTTACATAATTTGTCACTTTTGTCAAATTTTCTGCCATCTCTGGAGTTTGTAATTCAGTGGCGTCTTCTTCTCCTACCACTGGATCGTCTGGAAAGGTCTCACCCAAGGCTTTGCAAATCAATGCTTGAGCGCCATAGTCAGCAACAGTTACCGGACTTTTATCACCTTTTTCCATTGCAGGGGGAATGTTTCCACGAACCTGTTCGCAGAGTTTTGCTGCTGCTAGAGCAGCTTCAATTGCTATTTGTTTTTCGCGTTCGTAAGCCATGAGTAGTTTTAAATTAATTACTATTTATAGCATATAGTAGTGTTTGAATATTTAGAACTAGGTTTAGTGCCCAAAGCTATAGGAGTTAAGCATTAGACATCTTCTCCAAAAGAGGGGACAGGGAACAGGGAAGAATAATTGATAATTTATGGATAATAATTGATTTAATTTTTGATTTTTACCGAATAATTAAGGTTAAGGTAAAATGCCTCTCCTTTAAAGAAGAAACAATGAATTAATTTTCCTTTTATTCAATTCTATCCGTTTTAGGGAGAGGTAATTATCAATTATTAATTATTGAAAAGACGTATATTAGATATCTCCTATAATAAAAACAGGACTTACGCAAAAGACGAAAATATAGATAATTTGTAGAGGTTAACGGCCGTTAACCCCTATATTTTGTGGTTATGCGTCATATCATGTTCCCCCTCCGGGGGAGCTGCGCTAACGGTTGAATACTTATAAATAACTGTTGTGAGGAGTCAGGAGTCAGGAGTCAGGAGTCAGGAAGGAAGAAAGGATAAAAAGAGGAAATATTGGAGATGGGGTATTGATAATTTCAGTATTTCTTTAGTACTGCTCTATAAAACTGATACAAAGCGTCACATAACGTTACAAGTCGATGTTTACTTCCTGCTTTCCTGCGGAATGCTGCGCAAACAAGTGAGGCCGTCGGCGGTTACTCATCCACAGGCATTCATGCACAAGCATTCACGGTCGAGCCGACCGCATTTCTTAAATTTATACTGGCGTTTAAATCTCTATCTATTGACCTACCACAATCTGGGCAGTTATAAGTTCTCAGATGCAAGGGCATATCTTGAACGTGACCGCAATTAGAACAAGTCTTAGAAGATGGAAAGAATCTATCAACTACTACTAGATTGCAACCGTACCATTGACATTTGTATTTAAGCTGTCTCCGAAATTCATAAAATCACTATCTGCTATCTGATTTCGCTAGCTTATGATTGGCTAACATCCCCTTGACGTTTAAATCTTCACCCACCCCTCTAGCTCCCCTCCCGGGAGGGGATGGGGGTGGGTTGTGGTTTTTGGCTAAGTATTTTGTCAGTTTATGAAGTGCGTCTTGACGGATGTTTGCTACTTTTCTGTGCAACCTGGCTATCTTCCGTTGTGCCGCCCTCCAGTTAGCAGAACCCACCTCTTTATGACGATTTAGATATTGCAGCCTAGACAACTTGGCTTCAAATCTATGATACGCTCTAACACTTTCAAAGACTTTTCCGTCACTTAATGTAGCTAAGGTTTTCACTCCTAAATCTACACCAACTACATCAGTTTTTTTTGGTGTAGTGTCAGGGTAAAATTCATAGCTACAGCTAATATACCAATCACCTGCTTGTCTACTAATGGTGATTTTTTTAGTTGTTGCTTCAATCGGTTCATAAGTTTTGACCATACCAATAAAAGGTAATTTGTGACTCCATCCGTTTAGTTCTATTGGTTTTCCGCAATTATCTATTGTGTTTGCGTTTGCTTCCGCATCCCGTAGGGAAGCATCTCCGTTGGAAAAGAATCAGACCTACCTTTCTTCTTAAATCTTGGATATTTACCCAACCCTTGTTTGCGCAGCATTCCGTAGGAAAAGAACCTCTTAAATGCTTCACCTAAGTTTATGTTTGCGCAGCATTCCGTAGGAAAAGCATATTGATAGACCCTAGAGGACAAGTTTTTCATCCAAGGATAAAGAGGTTTTGTGTGATTGGTAAAAACTTCTCTCAACTTACGTTTGCGCAGCATTCCGCAGGAAGCATTGGGTTTATAACCATTTTTATAAGCGACATTCCACAAGCTTAAACCCCAGTTATAACACCATCTGGTATAACCAGCGTGTTGAGCCATCAGGGTTTTTTGTTTGTTATTGAGTTTGAGCTTTGTACGAATTGACGTGTACATATTTCTAGCCGTTCTGCTAAACTTACCCAAACTTACCCATGAATGATTGCATGAGCTTTGGAGCTAGCTTCCTGTCTCACAGAAGACCACTGACCGCAGTCTGTAACTTATCTTCTCCACAGGCTTAAAATCGCTTGAAACTCAAGCTACTAACGTGCATAGTTTTCTAAGTTCATAGCAGCATTAAAATCTCTGTCTGCCTTTAACCCGCAGTTCTCACACTCGTATAGTCTAACATTCAACGGCATTTTCTGTTGATGTCCGCAGTCAGAACATATCTGAGAACTTGGATAAAATCTATCTGCTATTATTAGCTCACTGCCATACCACTCGCACTTGTATATGAGCTGACGCTTGAACTCATAAAAACCGCAGTCTGCTATCGCACTTGCTAATTTATGATTTTTGAGCATTCCACTGACATTCAAATCTTCTATCACTATGGTGCTGTGGTTTTTTGCTAACCATGTTGTGAGTTTATGAAGTGTGTCAGCTCTGGTATCAGCCACTTTTTTGTGAGCCTTGGCTAATCTTTTTATTGCCTTGAGTCTGTTTTTTGAACCAGGCTCTTTTTTGCTGACACGGTGTTGATAACGAGCTAATCGTTTTTTGGCTTGCCTATAGGCTTTGATGTTAGCAAATTTTGTTCCATCGCTACAAGTTGCTAGAGTATTAACTCCCACATCTACACCAATGATATCTCGTTTTTTGGCGGTAGGAGTTGGTTGATAATCATATTTAAAGCTGATATACCAATCATCTGCACGTTTTGATATAGTAACATTTTTGATGGGCACAGATGGTAAGATTTCATAAGTTTTTACTATTCCTATTCTAGGTAGTTTGATATAATTTCCTTTCAGGATTTTAATGCTTCCTTCTAAATAGAAACTATCTTTTTTGCCTTTTTTCTTAAAGTTCGGAAACCCACGTTCAGGGACAGTAAAAAAGTTTTTGAACGCTCTTTCTAAATCTCTCAATGCTTGTTGAGGGGCACATTTAGACACCTCATAATACCACGGATTTTGGGATTTCACTTCTGCAATTAAACGCTTATGCAAAGTGATAGCACTAGGCCGTTTCTTAGTCTGTTTGTACTCAGCAATACAAGTAGCTAATCCCCAGTTATAGGCATGACGAGCTACACCAGCGTGTTTCGCAAGTATAGTTTTTTGTTTATTGTTAACTTTTAATTTGGTTTTGATTGATTGCATTTCAACTGGTAAGCCATGAAAAAAAGTCTTTGATAATTATAATATGAATGAGTGTATGATAGCAGACGATCGGGATATTTTTAATATTTATTAATATTTGTCTAACTTTGTCCAATTATTCGGCTTCAGTAATTAGCCCTTTTTTAAGTTGACGACTGTATTTTCTCAGGCCAGAGAGAACTATCCAATTATACTGTGTTATAACGTAAATTGTCAACTAGGTCAAAACTCTCGGTATTGTTAGTCCTTAAACTTGATTTATCACTAATTATCCGAATATGATATAAGTCCCGCAAAAATAAAGTCAATTATCCCACAGAAATTATCAATTATTTTCCCCTACTCCCTACTCCCTACTCCCTACTCCCTACTCCCTCTTTTCTAGGAGATGTCTATTATGATTATTAATGATATTTGACTTTATTAATAATGATGCACAATTTCATCCCACCAGAAAGATTTTTTCCCTATCTCACCTGGCAAGATATTGAAACAATGCCAAATAAGGAAAATGTAGTAATTATTCAACCAGTGGGTTCTATTGAACAACATGGTTTTCATTTACCTATAATTGTTGATTCGGCGATCGCTACTTTTATTACAGGTAAAGCACTAGCTAAACTCGACTCTAATATTCCTGCATACGCTTTGCCTACTCAATATTACGGTAAATCTAACGAACATTGGCATTTTCCTGGTACCATTACTCTCACTGCCCAGACTTTGATGGCAGTATTAACAGAAATGGCTGAAAGTATTTATCGTTCTGGGTTCCGCAAATTGGTATTTTTGAATGCTCATGGCGGACAACCACAAGTTATCGAAATTGTGGCGCGAGACTTGCACCAAAAATATGAGGATTTTTTGCTATTTCCGCTTTTTGCTTGGCGCGTACCTCTCCCTAACGAAGAGTTGTTTACGCCAAAGGAAATGGAATTGGGAATTCATGCAGGAGATGGGGAAACCAGTATGATGTTGTCAATATTGCCGGATACGGTAAAAATGGATAAGGCAGTAACAGAATATCCTCAAGATTTGCCTGAAGACAGTATGTTAAGTATGGAGGGAAAGTTGCCTTTTGCTTGGTTAACGCAGGAGTTAAGTTGTAGTGGGGTGTTGGGTGATGCAAAGGTAGCGACCAAAGAAAAAGGCGATCGCCTTATTGAGGCTTTTTCTGATAGTTGGGTGCAGGTTATTCAGGACGTTTATAAATTTCGGCAGCCAAAACAAAAACCTAACTCTTGATCGTAATTGGTAGCTGTATCATGTCCGGTTGAATACTTAAACAATAAAGGAATTCAAGCAATCATGGTATAATTGGCGAGTATTTATGTAGGGTTTGCTGATTAAATCTTAAAGCATTTACATATAAAGGTTTTAGCCTTTTTCAAGACTTAAAAAGTACCTGGTTTTCAGCTCTTTATGCTCAAAAAGTTAGGATTTCTGGCGCATAGTTGGGCAAAAAAAATTATTCCCCTACTCCCCTACTCCCCTACTCCCCTTTTCCCCTCCTGGGAGGGATTAGGGGTGGGTCCCCTACTCCTTAAAAAAGACTTTTTCAGCAAGCCCTATGTATTGGTTAAAAATTCCCAGAACGCTTACTATCCAACCCGATATGATTGCTATGGATATCAAGATGAGACTAATAAAAAAACTCCTTTTACGAGTTCTCACTGTTTTAGTAATAATTATCCTTACTCAGTCTGCTGTCATTAGCATTAGCATTAGCCGAGACAATAACCCACTTAGGCCACCTGAAACTGATAGTCCCCGTCAAACTATGTCAGCATTTATGGACAATATGAATAAGGCTTATACACTAATTAAGGAAGCTGAAAAGCAGTCAGAAGAAAAGGGAGGATTATTGTGGCATTCTCCGGAAGTTAAGAAAAAAGGCAAACAAGCACAGTTAGCTCTAAACCGCGCGATCGATGCCTTAAATCTTGTAGATATTCCCCCAATTAATCGTCAAGATTTTGGTACAGAATATGCATTAATGCTTAAGGAGATATTAGATCGCCTTGAATTACCTAAACCTGATGAGATTCCTGATGAAAAAGTTGTACCTCAGTCCCTAACGCGACCTCGAACGCGCTGGGAAGTTCCAGGGAGTGAGATTGCAATTGAATTAGTTGAGGAAGGTTTCAATGTCAACGAATATCTCTTCACCCCTGAAACAGTTAAGCGTATCAGAGAATTTTATGAATCGATCAAAGGATATGAATACAATAAATCGAATTATTGGAAAATATCTCGTGGTTTCTACAGAGGCTATATCACTACACCAGGCTATCTCCTACCTCCCAAGTGGAGTAGATGGTTACCAAGGGGGAGATATGCTGTATTGCTTTATGACCAGACCCTCTGGCAATGGTTTAGTCTGGCTATAATGACTTTGGTCGTATTCGCTACCATTTTTGGGGTCGAATTTTTACTCAAACGATATATCAAGACCGCTAATTCCTACAAAAAAGTATGGTTGGGATTATTCATACCAGCCTTAACATTATGGATGACTAACTTTTGGGAATTTATTATAGATGAACACATTAATATCACCGGCGCAGTCCTAGAGAATCTACTGAAATTATCAACTATTGTGGAAGGTGGTGTTTGGGCTTGGTTCGCTTTTATGGTATTAAATGCCATTGGTTGGACTATTATCTCCAATATGCCTCAAGGAAATACATCCCTTGAAGCAGTAATCGTTCGCAATGGATTTCGCTTGCTAGGAGTTTTGACAGGATTGACAGTTTTTTACACTACCAGCAAAGAAATTGGCATAGCTGCTGAACCAATAATAGCGAGCTTTGGAATTAGCGGTATTGCTATTGGGTTGGGAGTTAAACCATATATAGAAAATTTAGTAGGTGGTTTAACCTTATTTTTGAACCGCCCAATAAAGATAGGGGATTTTTGCGAATTAGGTGGTGTCATTGGTACAGTAGAAGATATTGGTTTGCGCTCAACATTGATTCGCACGCCAGACCGCAAGCTGATTTATGTCCCGAATACAGTAGTCTCCACATCGCAAATTGTCAATCATAGTCAGCGTGACAAATATTCTTTTAAGCGCACACTTTCGTTGAGCTATGACAGTGCCCACGAAGAGTTAGGGGAAACCATGGAAAACCTGCGAAATATCCTCGCTCAACATCCAAAACTTTCCGAAGAACGTATTAGTCTTGGCAGTTTGAGTCATGAGATAATTGATGTTGATATTTTTGCATATATCCTAACTAGAGATGTAGCTCAATCTCTCTTAATTCAAGAGGAAATACTGCTCAAAATTAGCCATCTTCTCGATATCACAGGAGCAAAGGTAGTCGCACTTACTGTATCAAATACAATAGAATATTCTCATACAAGCACTATTGATAATAGTTCTAGCTTTGATACAGAGATGTAGTATCAATTTGATAACTGTTTGCTACAAATAGTTAGGCTATTTCTTAGGAGTCATATCATGTCCGGTAGTATCGGTATTGTAAAAGGGTAAGAATTCAGAATTTAGAATTTAGAATTCAGAAATTTGGGATGAAAGCTTTAGTATTCTTGGAATTAAGGGTATTAACCCCGAAACAACTTAAATTTCCTGTAGATATTCACCCTTTGGTTTACACAAACGATACCAGCGGACATGATATCAGGAGCCAGGATGAATAAAGGATTTGAATAGCATTGATTTTTAAATTCGGGAACGGGGGAACGGGCAAGATGCTCATTCCACAAAACCACAAAATTATTAACCTACATTCCGCATTTATGAACGCCCAATATTTCCTTCCTCCTTCTTCCTTATTTTTCGGCAAAATTTCTTCCTTCTTCCTTCTTGCCTCTTCCTTCTTCCTTGCTATAGCAACGATAAAACAATTTCAGCCAACTTTTGTGCCGCTCCCGGTTGACCTCTGACACTTCTGAGACGATCGCGCATTTCTACTAATTTTTCTGGATGACTCAAAAAATCTAATACCAATTCTGCTACTATTTCCGGTGTCAGTTTCCCTACCAACTCCGGCACAATTTCCTGTTTTGCCCAAATATTCGGCCATGCAAACAGTTTTCCCTTGCGCAACACTAACCAATTAATTCCGGCAGCAAAAGCAGCTCCTACCCCTGGTAAGTTTGCTAATAACCCAGGCAAACCATCCCAAGCTCTCATAATATCTAGTTGTTGGGTGGGTAATAATACAATCATCGGTATTGCCAAGGAACCCAACTCAGCAGTGTTAGCACCGACCGTGGTTAAGCAAAGACGACATTGGGAAAGTAGATCGTAAGCAGGAGTGCGTGTTATTAATTCTACCTCTAGACCTGTAGGTGTGACTAATTTAGGATTTTCTATCTCGCAGTCTGGAGGAATTAATAATTTTGCCTCAACGCCACCCATTTTTTGAACTGCCGGATTTTTTCGAGAGTCGGCAAAACTGGCTAAAGTAGATAATTCCAGAGTCGGAGCAACTGGAATGATAAATCTGGTTTGCGGGCGTATTTTGTGGAGATGTTGAGCGATCGCTAAAGTTAAAGGTACACCTAAAGATAATTTAGTAGGTTTAGATCCAGGCAATAACCCAATATACTCAACAATATTTTCTTCTGTTGTTGGTAAATCTAAATTACTGCTTACCGAAAATCTTGGTTTAAAGCCTCCCCTTTTAAGAGGGTCAAAAAGAAATTTCTGCATTTCAAGCCTCCCTATTGCAGAGGTACTGATAACTGTTAACGCAGTTCCTCCGGAGGAGGCTAACTGATAACTGATAACTGAATTGACCTCCGCCATCAAATCTCCCACTACTGTAAATTTTTCAGCATACTTTGGTGGTACTTGAGCAGCAACTTCTGACTTCATTACACCAAATTTATCTATCCAGCGCCACCATCTAGCATCCCACTCAGCATAAATAACAGTACGATAACCAAGACGTTTTCCTACCGCAACAGTAAAAAATTGGTCGCCTCCCAAAAATAAAACTATTCCCTGGGGATGCCAATGCCAATTTTCTGCCGTTTTTCCCCGAAGCAAAAACCGCCAAAAATATTCTGCGGGTTGTACTCGGTCTATTTCTGGATAAGAAAGAGCGATCGCTGCTTCTTTTCCGGTAGCATGGGGACAAGGTGAGAGAATGACAGAAATTCGGATATCAATATTTGCCTGTTGTCGTAACTGTTGCACAACAGGTCGCACCCAAGTAATTAATTCTCCCGGGCCATTTGAGAGGATGACAATATCAATTTTTTTCATAGGGGGGTAATACTAAATCCGGTTTTACTAGACAACAGGACGGAAATACAGCTATGGATAATAATTCCTTTTAGTGCATTGGGATTTGGAAATATGATGCCACCATTTTTACGTCTATAGTTCTCAATATTACAGCACTTTCGATAATAGTGAGGTAGTGCTGTAATAGCTTTTATTCTGTGAAATCTATGGTATTATCATACTATATGCAACATGGAATTCATTTGGGAGATTGAAGATATGCTGAGAAAAAATCATTTATCCCTACCGTTTTTCGCTATTTTGACAACCCTAACTTTCTGGGTTCCCAAAGAAGCGCTTGCTATTTCTATAAAAGCTACTGCTACTGGGTCTTCTAACCCAACTCCTATTGTTGGAGGAGATCTACAGAATGGAGATTTTCTGATTCTACAGAATCCAACTGTCCCAAGTTTGCCTACAGGTGATGGAGTTGATGAAACAACAGACTGGTCATTTGATTTCTCAAATGACAGCAATCTAATGTTTTTTCCAGTTTCCAGCCCTCTAGACTCGGCTATCCTAACTTTGACTCTCTCTCCTATTGATTCTGGAGTTACAACAGATACTATTGGAGTTCCTGGCGTAAAATCTATTAATATACCTAGCATTCCTAGTATCCCTGCGGTGGGAACTACAGGTACAGTTTCTATAGATTTGCTAGACTTTGGGTTTACCTCTGCAGATATTATCAATTCATTAGATCCTGTTACTAATACAATTCCCTGGTTGTATCAGGATGATGCGATTATTTCTTTCGCGGAACTAGAGTTGACAGTAGAATCTGTAGAATCTGTCCCCGAACCCACAAGTATTCTTGGTCTCTTGGTTACTGGTGCTATTGCTGCAGGTATAGTACGGGAAAAAAACAAGAAAATTAATAGACTAACAGAGCAATCGCTCTAGTGCCACTATGCGAAAGTTAAAAGTCAATCATTTTTGATTTGTAATTGTTTTAGGATTTTGTAACTGGTCAGTTATTTCCGCCATCCTGCTCTAGTAGGTAGATGCGTTAACTAACTATCAACTTTTGAACCTAAGCTTTCAGCACCCTAAAAGCTTGGGTTTAAATCCCCGACTTCTAGCTTGTCGTTCTAGAAAACAAAATTATAGGAGAAAATTTAAGATGACAGAATTAATTGATGTGGTTAAAACTGGAGATATTGCTCAAGTCGAAACTTTGCTGAGTGAAGGCACGGAGATCGATGCTAAAGACTCGGAAGGTTCCACTCCTTTAATTGCTGCTGTGGAAACTGGCCATATAGAGATAGTTAAAAAATTATTGGCTACTGGCGCTGATGTCAACAATAATGATAATGATGGTTGGGTGCCTTTGATGGGTGCTGCTGGTAGTGGCGATCGGGAAATTTTAGAACTATTGTTGGATGCTGGCGCTGATGTTAATGCTACTACTAATTTTGGCTTGACTGCGCTGATGACTGCTGCGGGTAGCGGTCATACTGATGCTGTGCAAATTTTGTTAGACCGGGGAGCAGATATCAAGGCTAAAGATAATAATAAATGGACGGCCTTAGTCTGGGCAAATTCGGAAGGTCATAAGGATGTGGTAGAGTTGCTAAAGCAGGTACGCGATCGCGATAATTAGTTAGGGTTTGCGTATGGAAAGTATTTTGGTAGGGGTAGGAGACAGGAGACAGGAGACAACCCACCCCTAGCCCCTCCCCCTCCCAGGAGGGGAGAAATGGGAATGAGAGGGGAGGTAGGAGCGGGCGTTTTGTCTCTCAATTTTTCTGCCATAATCATCCCAAAATACTAGCTTTTTGAAATTTTTCCATTCCAAAGCTGGTACTTTTTTCAACTCTAAAATTCTAAAACCAATATCAGTCAATACTTTCAGATTTATTCAGCAAGCCCTAATTTATATTTCCAAATGATATTATAAATCTCTGTTATGCTTTCTTTTAATTAAAAAAAATATACTGCATGCAACAATTAAACCGCCGACAAATTCCTATTTTATTTCTGATTTTTTTGCCTGTTTTATTCATGGGAATTTGCATCCTAAAATATGGCGTAAATTTTCCTTTTTCTGACCAATGGCCTCTGGCTGTAATGTTTGAGAAAATATATGCTGGAAATTTATCTTTTAGCGATTTATTTGCTCAATTCCATGAAAGTAGAAAATTTTTTCCCAGGCTAATTTTTATCGGTTTAGCTTTTTTGACTAATTGGGATGTCAGATATGAAATGTTGGTAATATTTCTGTTGACTTGTGTTGTTTCTCTAAATATTTATTGTTTAAATAGGTTGACTGTTAGGGCTAGTTTTTTTACTCAACTTTTGCTCTTGGCAATTTCTAATTTACTAATTTTTTCTCCTGCTCAATATGAAAATTGGCTTTGGGGAATTCAAATAGTAGTTTATATTCCTATTGCTTGTTTGACTGGTTGTTTGGTTATTGCCCAGAAAAAACTGAGTTTAAGAACTAAGTTTATTATTTGTTTTTGTCTCTGTACGGTTAGTACTTTTTCTTATGCTAATGGAATGTTGATTTGGGTATTAGTTTTTCCAGCATTGGCTATTTTAGCTTCTGGAAAATTTGAGGAAGTTTTTACTAAGAATATTTGGATAATTATCGGTGGTTTGTTGGGTTTAGTTACCAATGCAGTGGCGTATTTTTATGATTATCAAAAGCCCAATAAACATCCGAGTTTTTTATCTGCTATAGCTCATCCAGTTGAGACATTTCATTATTTTTTGGCTTTTTTAGGCGCTCCTTTAGGATTTGAAAATTTAACTGTGGCGACAATAGTTGGAGGTTTGGTATTTGGTTTTTGGTTGTTTTTAGGTTGGAAGTTTTTTTGGTTAGTTAAAACAGATTTTTTATTGTTACATCGTTCAATTTGTTGGCTAATAATTGGGATTTATGGAATTATTAGTGGTGCTGTAACTGCTGTGGGTAGAGTTGGTTTTGGTGTCGGACAATCTTTGGCTCCAAGATATACGGCTTTTTCATTATATTTGATGGTTTCTTTGGTTTATCTTTTGGCTATTTTTTGGCAGTTAGCTAGTCAAAAAGATGTTCAGGCAAAGTTGATTAAATATGCTTCCTATTTTTTAGTTAGTATTTTGATTATCTTACATTTTAAGACTACTATTAATGCTGTAGAGAGGATGAGCGATCGCCGAGCAATTTTATTACAAAGTAAAGCTTGTCTGTTAACGATCAATGTTGTTCCTCAAGATGAATGTTTGGTTACCAAAAGAAGTCCTGAACCTCTGAGAAAGAAAGCTAATATTCTGGATAAATTAGGTTTTTTACAACCTGGTTTAGTCAAGAGTAAGAATATTCAAGATATTGCTGGAGAGACACAAACAGATTTAATTTATGGTTATTTTGATACAGTTAATCAAATTGATAATCGGACTTATGTTGCTAATGGTTGGGCAATTTTACCGGAAAGAAATGAAGTTGCTGATGGTGTGATTTTAACTTATGAAAATGCGGAGGGAGAAGACATAATATTTAAGTTAATTAATCAGAGAATGCCGAGACCTAGTGTTAGGGAATATTTTGATAATTCAGCTTATTTAGATTCAGGTTGGCAAAAGTCTTTTACTGTTGAAGAAATTCCTCAAGGAAAGATTAAACTTAAAGCTTGGGCGTTTGATACTGAAACTGGTAAAGCATTTTTGTTGAATCAAACTCAAGTTGTTTTTCCTTAAATTGAGTAGATTTATACTCTCCATTTTCTAAGGTATTAACTGTAAAAGTTGGTTGTTTGGGATAACCGATAAATTTTCTTCCTCCTAATCCCAAATAATCCACAATCCAATATTCTTTAATGCCCATAATTTCATAAGCATCTAGTTTCAGAGTATAATCATCGCTCCAATTGCTACTGACAACTTCAATTACTAATTTAATTGATTGACCATTAGACTTGTCGCTAAATAGAGGGAAAAAATCGCTCCAACCTAGACAGAGCAATAACTCCAAGGCTTTTTAGTCGCCAATAGCTACAATCGTTATAGAACAAGGTTTTTGGGGATTTTTGAAGTTATAAAGCGACAAGTCTATTAATTAAAGTAGATTCTTTTTCCCAAGGTGGTTCATTCCGAATAAAATCTCGGTTGACAACAATTACATCTGGTTCATAACCTGATAAATTATCGGTTTTGACAATACATTTTTTAGGAATAAAGTAAGGCAACCCTAAATGCCTAATTTTTAAACTCAATTCAGCGATTAAAAAACCTGCAATTTGAGAATGTTGACCTCTAGGTTTAGGCATTTGAGTAACTACTCCGTTATGTAATTCATAGTGGTATTCCGACTCTTCTGGATACCAGTTAATAAATTCGTCAAAATCACTAAAATTTGTCCTATAAAGTGCCTGAGTCATAATATCAAATCCGGTTGAATACTTATTATATAGTTGGGAGTGGGGGAGTAGGGGAGATGAAATGTTGAAGTAATTATAGAATTATCAACATTATAAACAGATATTAGACATCTCCTCCAAAAGAGGGAAATAATTGATAAATAAGAGTGCGATAATTGATTTGATTTTTTATTATTCGAGATATCTATTATATAACCAGATTACATTTACAATATTGTACCTTGAATTATGATATCAAATCCGTTTTATTGAGCATAAAAAAATTCTCCAATCGTTATAACTACGCTCATCTTTGTAATTCTCTCTCCTCCTGACTCCTGACTCCTGACTCCTGACTCCTCCTGACTTAACCATTCTATGGCTGTTTAACCGGATTTGATATGATATAGTGTTTCTCAAGTTACTGAGGTATAATTGTTTTTCCTCTGTTTTATTCCCTGCCTTCCTGAATTATCAAAAAATTGTGGTCTAAAACCTCCCTTTTTAAAGGGATAAAAAAAGAGACTATTCCTGACGTCAAGCCTCCTTATTGCAGAGGTACTGATAACTGATAACTGATAACTGATAACATAAATAAAAACTATGAAAAATATAGATTATTCTGTAGTTATTCCCATCTTCAACGAAGAGGAAATTATCCCTGAACTATGGCGACAGTTATTAGATGTTTTACAGCGACTTGGTGGTAATAGCGAAATAATTTTTATCAATGATGGTAGTGTAGATTCTTCCTTTGAACTGCTAAAAGAAATAAGTCAGAAAAATCCAGAAGTAAAAATTATTAACTTTTCTAGAAACTTCGGTCATCAATGTGCTTTATCTGCGGGAATAGATCATGCTGATGGAAAAGCAGTTATTTTAATGGATGGAGATTTGCAAGATTCTCCTGAAGCAATTATTAGTTTTTCACGACTTTGGCAACAGGGATATGATGTGGTTTATGCTATTAGAAAAAATCGTAAAGAAAAATTGTTGAAACGATTAGCATTTAAAAGTTTTTATTACATTCAAAGAAAGTTGTCAGGAATTATTACCCCTATGGATGCAGGTATCTTTTCATTAATGGATAGAAAAGTTATCTTAACTCTACGGCAAATGCCAGAACGGAACAAATATTTAAGTGGTTTAAGAGCTTATGCTGGCTTTAAACAAATAGGAGTTTATGTAGAACGTGGTCCTCGATATCGAGGCGAGCCTAAAGTTTCAGTGGCTAAGTTATTTAAACTTGCTTTTGATGGGATATTTTCTTTTTCAACAATTCCCTTGAAAATGGCAACTATTTTAGGGTTAGTATCTGCAATTGTCTCTTTTATTATCGGATTAATTGGTCTTTATGTTAAATTTGTTTTAGGGCAAGAATTTTTATCCTGGGCTTATGGTTTAACTACAACATTTTTTATGGGAGGAATACAACTGTTATCTCTAGGAATTATTGGAGAATATATTGGTCGTATTTACGATGAAGTTAGACAGAGACCGTATTATGTTATTAGAGAAAAAATTGGCTTTGAGAAAATTAGTTCAGATGAAAGTTGAAAATTTAAACAGTTGGTTTAACAAGAATTTTTTAGTATCTGGATAACAATTTATATTCAATTTTATTCATATAGCAGAAGGAAGAAGGAAGAAGAAAGAAGGAAGAAGGTAAGTATTCAGCTAGCTCGCATTCAGCTTTTAGCTGTTTCATAAATAATGAATATACACTGCTAAGGTCAAGGTTAGTTGTTTTTTCAATACTTTGAATTCTCCTTAAACTTCTCAATACTAATTCCTGCTATAAAGGCAGTGAATTAATAGCTGATTGCTGATTGCTGACCGCTGAATGCTTACGGAAGAAGGAAGAAGGAAAAGTCTTACAATGACAACAGAAAAAAAATCCCTAATTAGCAAAAAAATATTCAAGTATAATTTCCAACTTTTTCATTGGATAAGTATAGTTTTAGTCATACTTCCGGCAGTTGCAATGGGAATATTAATTCTTACCTACAGCGTTAATATGCCTTATTGGGACCAATGGAATCTCATGCCTCAGCTATTCATAAAAATCTCCCAAAATTCCTTATCATGGCAAGACTTAATTGCTCAACATAATGAAAGTAGAAAGCTATTTCCACGACTAATATTTCTTGGACTGGCATATTTAACTAACTGGGATGTGAGATATGAAATGCTAGTAATATTTCTGTTAGCTTGTCTAGTTTCTGTTAATATTTATCGCCTTAATAGATTGACCGTAAATGCTAATTTATTCACAACTTCGCTCATCGCTTTATTGGCAAATATCCTCATATTTTCTCCAATTCAATATGATAACTGGTTTTGGGGAATTCAATTAGTAGTTTTCATGCCTATCGCTTGTATTACTACGGCAATTTCAGTTGTCTACTCCTCCTTCAATACTAGATATAAATTTGTAATTTGTATGGTGCTTTGCATCATTAGTACTTTTTCCTATTCTAATGGAATGATAGCTTGGGTAATTGTCTTACCTGTACTCACATTAGTTACTGCAAAATCAACGTCAGATTTACTGAAACAAAAATGGTTATTCTTCAGCTGGATAGCAGTTTTAATCGGCAATATAGTTATCTATTTTTATGATTATCAAAAGCCTGAAGTTAGCCCTAGTCTCATACCAGCATTTCGGAATCCAGAGCAAACTTTACAGTTTTTTTTAGCCTTTTTAGGTTCTCCTCTGGGTTCTGGTTTTGAAATATCTCCTCTTACTTCTTCGACATTTATTGGTGGAGTAGAAATAGGAATATTTTGCTGTTTATTTATTTACCTAATTAAACATATTAAAGATGAGCATCTTTTAGAGAGAACTATTGGTTGGATGATGATTGCTCTCTACACAATAATTAGTGCTTTAATTACTTCCGTTGGTAGAGTTGGCTTTGGGGTAGAAAGTGCTTTATCTTCAAAATATACAACATTTTCTCTTTATTTAATAATCGCTATTATACACTTATTGCCAATAGTTTTTAGCCATATTTCTAGTCATAGCAATTCGAGAAAATCGCAAGTATGGCTCTACAAAGTTACAGTAGCGACCGCCATAATTGGATTGATTATTTTACACTATCGATTGTTTACTTATAGCGTGAAAGAAATTAAATATAGCTATCAATTGCGTATGGAAGGAAAAACTTGTTTGTCATTCATTAATATCATTGAAAATAAATCTTGTGTTGAAGAAAATATTTTAGGAAGTTATGATTATGTTAAAGATTTAGTCAACAAACTTAACTACTTAGGTATGTTAAAACCTAATTTAGTTAGCAGCAATAATATCAAAGCGATCGCTACAGAAAAATCTCCAGATAAAACTTACGGTTCATTAGATGGAATTATACCTTTAAATAGTTGGTACTTTGTCAATGGTTGGGCATTTTTACCAGAGCGTAACGAACCTGCAGATGCAATTATTTTAACCTATAAAAATCAAGCAGATAATTGGATTATTTTTGATGTTTTGATGTCTGCTCAAACTCAAAGAGAAAATTTAGTTCAACTATTTAATAATCCCGCATATCTTAATGCAGGTTGGGAACAAACAATTTCGGGTAAATTGTTACCAAAAGGTCAGTGGAAAATAGCAGCTTGGGCATTTGATACTAAATCAGGTAAAGCTTATAAATTAGATACAAATCACCTGATTACAAAAAATGATTGATTTTATTGCCTGGGTAAAGCAATTACAAATTCTGTACCTGCCCCTAATACTGAATTACAAGTAAGTTTTCCGCCATGTTTTTCTTCTACTATTTGTCGGGAAATTGATAAACCTAAACCCGTACCTTTACCTACTCCTTTAGTCGTAAATAAATGGTCAAAAATTCGCTTTTTGACATCTGATGACATCCCTTTCCCATTGTCACGAATCCGGATTTCAATAGTGTTTTGTTGAGTGAGTGCCGTTTGAATGGTGATAGTTTGAGGCTTGTCTTTCGTTTGACCCACTTCATCAAAAGCATCAATGGCATTAGCCAAGATATTCATAAAGACTTGGTTGAGTTGTCCTGGGAAGCAGTAAATTTCAGGTAATTTCCCATAATCTTGAATCACTTTAATCTCAGGGCGATTTCCATTAGCTTTGAGGCGATATTTCAAAATCAATAGCGTGCTATCAAGATTTTCATGGAGGTTGGCGCTAACTTTGTGTTCTTTGTCACCACGGCAGAAGATACGTAAACTGGTGCTGATCTCTTTGATCCGAACGGTTGCACTTTGCATAGAATTCATTAAGTTGGGTAAATCTTCTACTATAAATTCCAAGTCGATATCTTTGGCATTGTCTTGAATAGCATCAACTGGCTCAGGATAGTGCTGTTGATAGAGGGTTAAATGTCCAAGTAAATCTTGCACATAATCTTTGCCGTTGCCTATGCTGCCACTGATGAAACCAAGAGGGTTATTAATTTCGTGGGCAACTCCGGCGATCATGTTCCCTAGAGATGCCAGTTTTTCCCCTTGGATAATTTGAAAATTGAGTTTTTGAAGCTCTATATCTGCTTGATGGCGTTCAATTGCAATGCGCGCAAGATAGGTGGCAACTTCCATCAGTTTGCGGTCGTGGAGGGTAAATTTACCAGGCTTAGGTTGATACATAGCTAGTGTAGCAAGTACCTCACCTTCAGACCCTAAAATCGGGGTAGAAGCACAAGCACGCAAACCATACTTTAATGCCATCTGAAAATTAGCCCAGAGGGGATCGTTGGCAATGTCTTCAACTGTGACAGATGCCTTCCTATAGGCTGCTGTACCACAAGAACCGACTTCAGGACCAATTTTAATGCCATCGACTAAGGTATTGTAAGCTTCTGGTAAACTGGGAGCTGCTAGATGACGCAATCGTCCTTCGCCATCAAGTCCCAAAAAAGAACAATAAGCTGGATGACGACTTTGGCTTTCAATATGCCATGCAGTCTCCTCCAAAATAGTATTTAAGGGAACTCCCTGGGCAATCAATGCCAAAATCCGCTGTTGTCCATTAGATAGCGCTACCATCTCTGCTAAGTCCTGAGACTTTTGTTGAGCATCTTGGAGCGAACGCTCCAATTCTTGATAAAGAGAAGAGTTCTGTATAGAAATAGCCGCTTGAGTACAGAGGAAATTGAGGACAAGAATGCGGTCGCTTGTAAATGCTCCACAGGTAAATTTATTCTGGAGATACAGCACACCGACAATGGTATCGTGATGCAACATCGGTAAGCACACCAGACTCTGGGGTCGGTGTTGAGTGAGATAGGTATCAATAATGGGCAGTTCTGTTGTGAGGTGATCGATCGCCACCACCTCTTGAGTATTTTTGACGTAGTGAATCAGTTGGATGGGTGCGTTAGGGCTATCTGCTAACGGTTCGGTACATAATTCGATGGTGTCAAGAGTTGCAATTGTGCTCACCTGCCAGTTGCCATTGTCATCGGGTAAGACAATAACACAGCGGTCGCCTCCAGATGTTTGCAGGAGAATCCGGGTCAACTGCCGTAGTAACTCATCCAGTTGAATGATATCTGAAATTGCTTGGGAAGATTTCAACACTGAAGCAAAATCAAGGGCAGCATTAATATTTGTGCCTGAAGTGTAACTGGCAGTCGCAGTGGAATGAACTGATATTCTGGCAGGAGCAATATTTGACAAGGTATCCAACCAATTATTAGATGAAACTGTAGACTGGAGAATGGGTTGGAGCAACTGAGGATAGCGTTTTTCTAAGTCATCAGTTTTAGCTTTGGCTCCCCACTTAGCATAGCAGTAATAAGCTTCTTGCATATAGCCAGCAGCAACTTTTTCTTTGCCCCAGTCAAGGTAAAATTTGGCTGCGAGTTCGTTTGCGAGGGCTTCTTCTTGTATGTATTCGTTTACTTTAGCTCCAGCTATGGCGCGGTCGTATAGTTCTATTGCTTCTAGTTTTTCCCCTAAAACACGATGATATTCGGCTTGAACAAGGTCGTATTTATGCTGATAGGTAAATGGTGCGTCATTCATCCAACATTCCAGTTGTTTTTGATTGCAATTTACGCGTTCGAGCAAGCGCTGTTGTTTTTCGGAGGTAGACAGCGATTCACAAGCTAATAACGCTAAAGAAAAGTAAAATAAATAAGCTGGATAATAGATAAAACCATTAGAACCCGTTTGAACTTTTTCGGCACTGATAGCATTGTCAACTGCCAGTTCATAACAGCCAAATAAATAGTTAAGATAAGTTTTAATAAATAGAAGAGGAAAAAGTGAAATATGATCGTTTGTTTCCTGTAAAACAGGTATTTTCAATGTCTCGTCAAAGAAATTGCCGATTAGAGAGCATCTATCTACAGATTGGCTTAATAAATTCGAGACAAGCTGCACCCAAGGACTTGCAAAATTCAAGGAAAATTCTTGTTGATTGTAACGAATTAATTCTAAATACTTTTTCTGTTCTTGTAGGGATAAATCTAACTCTTGACCAAGAAAAAACTGTAAAATACAATAGTCTTGTGCTGCATAACAAGCATACTCTATATCACCTACTTCAATACCACTTTGAACAGCTTCAACTAATTCTTTCATATTCTTGAGAGGTTCTTTTCGATGACGAACAAATACATTGAATTGCTGATAAACTTTACATTTAATCTCTTTGGCATTAAACTTTTCCAATAAGTGAATTGCCAATTTCCCAAAGCTATATCCAGTTTCAATTTTTCCTAAAGAACTGCACAGCATCCAAGCGTGAAAGCCATAAGCATAAGCCGCTAGTTTAGAATTACCGAAGCGAATACAAATATTGACCATTTTAAAAGCAATCGGAACTAACAAATCTGGAGATGCAATAACAGCTGCAGAAACGGTGGCAATCAGAATCCGCAAAGCAGCGATTTGATTTGGTTCTGTTATCTCTGGTAAATCTCCCAAGGCTTCAATATTAGCAATCTCTGGAATCATGCCGTCGAGTTCTATCTTGAGGAGCTTTAACGCATAAATCCCTAAATCTACAGCTTGCTTTCTTTCGTTTTTAGCGATATAATATTGAATTTGTAATTCGTGAATTCTTAATCTATCTAAAAGAGAATTTGCTTGTTTTAATGCTAGATCGGCTAAGGCTTTAGAATTCTCAAAGTGTGTACTTATATATTCCGATTCAATAACCTCCAGATATAGAGATAGCATCAGATCGTACTTTCGTTCCCAGCCATCTTCTAGAAGTTTTATTCCTAAGTTCAAATAATCAATTGCAGCCAAATATGCCGTTGAAGATTTTGCTTTGCGACCAGCTATGAGATTCAAGCGAGCTAATTCATCTTTTTCCTGGCGATCGCTGATTAAAAAACGCCCCATATTTAATTGATTTGTCACATCAAAAGTTCTTTCCTCGATCTCTAATACTGATAGATTTCTTAATAGCAGGCGACCTATTTTGAGGTGTGTTTCTGGTTTGAGATTCCCATCAATCAGAGAATAAGCCGCCTGTTGAACGCGGTCATGTAAAAATTTGTAGCTAACCCATACATTCTCAGATTGCTCTTGCTCCTGATAGTTAATCTCTTGGAAAAATTTATAACTGTCGCTGACTGGCAATACAAGTCCCTCCTTCAATGCTCCCCATATTGTTGTAGCTACTGCCATAGAAGATTGCTCGCATATGATCGCCAATGTTTTCAAATCGAACTGATTACCAATACAAGCAGCTAACTTCAAAATCGACTGAGTTTTTTCTGGTAACTTGTGCAGACGAGTTGCCAGAAACTCCACCACATCATCTGTCAGAGTCAACTCCCGCACTCGCGTCATGTCGCATTGCCAGTAACCCACATCAAAATTAAAACTAATCCAACCATCCTCGTATAATCCCTTGAGAAACTGAGTAGCAAAAAACGGATTTCCTTTAGTTTTTTGAGCCACCAATTCAGTCAAAGGCAAAGCTATTTCTAGCTGACAACAGAGAGTATCTGCTACCAAACAATTGATATCTGCTGTGCTTAAAGGACTCAGAGTTATACTATTGATAGTAACGCCTGATTTTTCAATTTCATCTAGAGTGAGCATCAATGGGTGAGCTGCAAATACCTCGTTATCCCGATAAGCTCCCAACAAGAACAAATAACCAGTCTCTCCACGATTCATCAATAGTTGCATCAATTTCAGCGATGCTAAATCTGCCCACTGTAAGTCATCAATAAAAATAACTAAAGGGTGACTAGGAAGCGCTAACACCTGAATAAATTTTTGAAACAACATATTAAAGCGATTTTGAGCTGCACTCCCCGACAATTCAGGAACCCTTGGTTGCTCGCCAATAATTTTCTCTAACTCTGGAATAACGTCGATAATAACTTGCCCATTCTCCCCTACAGCATTGAGTATTTTAGCTTTCCACTGCTCTAGTTGTGCATCACTTTCACTCAACAGTTGCTTCATCAAGTCTCGGAAAGCTTGCACAAAAGCACTAAAAGGAATATTGCGCTGAAACTGGTCAAATTTTCCTTTGATAAAATACCCGCGCTGTCTGACAATGGGTTTGTGAACTTCATTCACCACTGCTGTTTTACCTATGCCAGAAAATCCTGCCACCAGCATCATTTCTACCCTTCCTTCTCCCCCCTTACTAAGGGGGGTATGGGGGGGATTGGCGACACCCTCGAAAGTATCAAGTAAAGTTTGAACTTCTTTTTCCCTGCCATACAGTTTTTCAGGAATCAGGAAGCGATCGCTCACATCTCGCTCTCCCAACTTAAAAGTCTCAATTTTTCCCACCTTTTCCCATTGAGACAAACATTTTTCCAAGTCAAATTTTAACCCCAAAGCACTCTGATAGCGTGACTCGGCATTTTTGCCCATTAATTTCATCACTATATTTGATACCACTTCCGGTATTTCTGCTGTTAATGGTGGAGGTTTTTTGGATATATGACAATGCACTAATTCCATTGAATCATTACTGGTAAATGGTAATTCTCCTGTCAATAATTGATATAAACTTACTCCTAATGAATAAAAGTCGCTGCGATAGTCTATTCCTCTATTCATCCGTCCAGTTTGCTCTGGGGAAATATAGGCTAAGGTTCCTTCTAAAAGGTTAGGATTTTGAATTTCAGTAGTTTCAAAAGGCAGCACAGAAGCAATACTAAAATCTATTAATTTTACTTGTTTAGTCTGGGGATGAATCACTATATTTGCTGGTTTAATATCTTTATGAATAACTCGATTTTGATATAATTTATGTAAAATATCTACTAATTGAATGGCTATTTTTAAACAAGTTTCTAAGTCTAATGATTCATATTTGTCTAGAGATATGGCTCCATTGTCTTCCATGACTAAAGCATAACCATTGCCATAGTTTTCTAAACTTAAGGATTTGACTACTCCTGGTAGATTGAGGTTTTTGGTAATAGTATATTGGTTACGGAAGTGTAGCAGTTCGTTAAAAGTGGGATATTCGTTACGCATAAATTTGAGCACGACTGTTTGAGAGTCTGTTGCTCGAATTCCTCGATAAACTAAAGTACGAGTTCCTTCATAGAGCTTTTGTGTAATTTGATAACCTGGGAGTTTAACACTCATTGATTTTTAGTTAGTAATTATGGTAATTATATAAATATAATAGCTCTATATGACTCTGAGGCTGTGTGATGAATCACTAGGTAAGTCATTGATTTTATTGCCTGGTTCATTAATGGATAATTGAAGCGTGGATAATTGATAATTACCTCGGGTTTTAACCGCTACGGAATTGAATATAAGGAAATATTATTTCTTTTCTCTTGGTCGATTGGATATGGCGAGGAAACCCATCCATCCCACCCTTCGGGAAGCTCCGCTACGACCGCTTTTTCCCCTTAAAAGGGGAGGCTTTAAACCAGAATTATTTAATTATTAATTAGTTAATTATATCATGTCCGGATAATTAGTTATAAAAAAACTTTCTCCTTCTCCTCCAGTTCTTCTTCTTCCTTCCCTCTTTCCTCCTGTCTCCTGTCTCCAGTATAGCTGTCTCCTCCGTCATTATTTATTTATCACTGTTTAACCGGACATGATATTATTCGGTAAAGCGATCGTAAACTCTGTACCTGCCCCTAGTGATGAAATACAAGTAAGTTTTCCTCCATGTTTTTCTTCTACTATTTGTCGGGAAATTGATAAACCTAAACCTGTGCCTTTTCCTACTGCTTTAGTCGTAAATAAATGCTCAAATATTTGAGCTTTGACTGACTCACTCATTCCCATACCATTATCTCTAATTCGGATGATTATCTGTTGGTTTTCTTTGTTGATTTCCGTAGTAATAATAATCTGATTTGGTGTGGCTTGAATCTCCTCAAAAGTTTTACCAATATTACTTTCTTCTAAAGCATCAATAGCATTAGCAATTAGATTCATAAATACTTGATTAAGTTGTCCTGGATAACATTTTATTTCTGGCAAATCTCCATAGTTTTTTACTACTTCTATTTCTGGGCGTTTAACGTTTGCTTTGAGTCGATGTTTGAGAATTAATAAGGTGCTATTTATTCCTTCATGGATGTTAAAAAGAACTTTAAATACAGTATCGCTACGAGAAAAGGTGCTCATCGACCTGCTAATCTGGGCGATGCGTTCAATACTTCTTTTCATCGAATCAATACTTTGAGGCAAATCTTCTATCAGATAATCTAATTCGGTGTCCTCAATTTTCTGGAGAATGATTTCGCTTGGTTCAGGCAGTTCTGCTTGATACAATTGTAAAAGTTCGATCAGGTCTTGGGTATAATCAGAGGTAAAAGTTAAATTACCAGAAATGAATCCTACAGGATTATTGATTTCATGGGCGACTCCTGCTGTCAACTCCCCAATGGAAGCCATTTTCTCATTTTTCACCAGTTGCAATTGTGTTTTCTCTAATTGTTGAGCATAATTCTGAGATTCCTCATAAAGTCTGGCATTTTCTAGGGAGATGGCAGCTTGAGAGGAAAGTAAATTGAGCACCTCTACCCGATGACTGGTAAATGCTCCTGGAAGTTGATTGTTTTCCAGGTACAGAATACCGATAAATTGACCACGATTAATTAAGGGAAGACATAAAATCGACTGAGGTTGATACTTTTGTATGTAAGCATCTCCAGCATAAGTAGTTTCCTGAGTAGCATTTTCCAGCACTAAAGTCTCTCGACTGCGCTTGACCCTATTGATTATACTTCTTGGCACAGCATTGCTAGTTTCGGCAGGAATGGGTTCAACTGGGGAAGTCCCCTTGGCAGTAACAACAGCTGTGAGCATTAATACTTCCTGTTGAAACAACATTAAAACTACAGTTTCAGCACCAGCATTTTCCATTGCCACCTGCATTAAATTAGCGATCGCTCCTTCTAAAGATATTTCCTCTGAAAGGGTGCGGGATGCTTTCATTAGAGTAGCTAAATCCAATATTTCTCCCTTTGCTCCGGTAGTTGTGGAAATTGTTCCCTTTGTCATAGTCGCGATACTTGCACCAGGTATCCAGCCCAGTTTTGGCCGTTCGAGAATGGAAGTTAGAAGGCTAGGGTAGCGTGTGGTTAAATCATCGACTTTGGCTTTAGCTCCCCAACGAGAGTAGCAATAGTAAGCCTCTTGCATATAAGTGCGAGCAATGTTCTCTTTGCCCCAATCAAGATAGAATTTAGCAGCAAGTTCATTGGCCAAAGCTTCGTTGTGAACGAATTTGGTTTTTCTTGCTCCAACTATAGCCTGGTCGTACAGGTCGATTGCTTGGAGATAGTTACCTTCAACGCGAGCTTTTTCCGCTGCAACTAGATCGCATTTATCCTGGAATGAAGGAGGGAAACGACAGGCCCAAAGTTGAAGACGTTTTTGTTGTTCCGCCACGCGATCGAGATAATCTTGCTGCTCGGTTTCCATTTGACGGCAATTAGCTAGGAGAGCTAAAGCATAATAAAAGACAAAAGCACTCTCGTACAATTTGACATAAGCAGAATGTTGATAGGTCATCGCTGACTCACCATAAACCAGAGCTTTGGCATAATCTCCAAACAAATACAACACCACTATTTTGTTGACATAAAGTTGGAAGAGGATCATCTCAATCCCTTGAGCTTTCCCTTTCTCAATTTCAGTAATTTCATTGTAATGCTCCCCCACCAAACAGTAGGGATTATCCGCCTGACCAGACAAATTCAAAACCATTTGCTGCCACGCTCGCAGTATAAGTAAGGCATAAGGGTTTTCAATGCGCCTCGCCAGTTCGATATATTGTTCAAACTTTTCCCACAGCAAGTAGAATGGGGTTCCCATCCAGAGCAAATTCTCAATGTGATGCACCATACAATAGCCTGCATATTCGTAGTCTCCAGTTTCCAAGCCACTTTGGATAGCTTCCCTCAGGGGGTCTAAGGTCATGCCGAGGGGTTCGTTCCAAATACGGATAAAGGCATTAAAGACAGCATAAACTTTGCATTTGAAGATTTTATCGGCAAATCGATCCAAAATGCCGACAGCCAATAAACCAGCTTGATAACCCAGTTCAAGATTGCCAGCACCGGATTGTAGCATCCCATAACTAGCATAGGCGTAGGCTGAAGTGGGAGATTGGCCAAACTCTCTAGCCAGGGCAACAGTCATTTTGACTAATATCTCGTAAATTTTGGGATTGCTCACCACCGCTGCAGCATAAATATGGGTAGCAATTTCCATCGCAGCCAGATAGCGAGGATCTTCGGCGATGGGCAGGGATTCAATACTGGCCAAATCGGGCAATTGTGGGACTTCTTCCGAAGCTTCTTCTAGGGGGAATCCGAGGAGTTTTAATACTTGCAATCCCTTTTCTAAGCCTCGAACGAGGCGATAGCGGGCAAATTCTAATCCGATTTGGAGCTTGTAGATGGGGATTTGCTCAAGGAGTGTTTTGGTTTGTGGCAATACTAGAGTGATGAGTTCTTCGGCGCGGTCTAAATTGACATTGAGATATTCAGCTTCTGCAACAGCGATGCTTAGGTCGCGGGTCAGAGCATAGTGTGTCTGCCAAGAGTCGGCGGGTAAAAGGGCTAAACCGTTATTCAAGTAGCCGATCGCCCCTTCATAAGCGGTGGATATTTTGGCCTTTTGTCCAGCACGGAGATTGAGTTTGGCTAGTTCTTCGCGCTCGGATACTTCTTCCATGAGGACAGAACCGATATTCAACTGGTTGACAATATCGAACAGTTTATCCTCGAATTGTTCCTGTGGAGTTTCCTGCCACAATAACTGACCGACCTTGAGGTGAACTGCTTGTTTTTGGTCTGGGGGGATGAGACTATAAGCTGCTTGTTGAACGCGATCATGCAGAAACTTATAGCGAACGCAGATTCCCTCAACAGATGTTTTTTCGGACTGCTTTGCTCCTTGAAAAAACTTGTAAGTCTCGCTCAAGGGCAAAACTAATCCTTCTTGCAGCGCTCCCCACAAACAGCTTGCTACTTCTACCTGAGACTGTTCGCTCACAACTGCCAAAGTTGCTAGCTCAAACTGATTGCTGATACAAGCAGCTAACTTTAAGACCTCCTGAGTTTTTTCTGGTAACTTTTGCAACCTTGTTGCCATAAACTCCACCACATCATCGGAAAGTGCCAACTCCCGCACTCTGGTTAAATCGCACTGCCAGTAACCCACATCAAAATTAAAACTAATCCACCCATCCTCATGCAACCCCTTGAGAAACTGAGTGGCAAAAAACGGATTTCCCTTGCTTTTTCCATAGACTAATTCAGTCAAAGGCAACCCCAGTTTGAACTCACAACAGAGAGTATCTGCTACCAAGCGATTGATTTGGGTGGGACTCAAAGGTTCCAGAGTTATAGTGTTGAGAGTAACGCCTGATTTTTCAATTTCATCCAAACTCAGCATCAATGGATGAGCTAGAAATACCTCATTATCCCGATAAGCACCCAATAACAGCAGAGAACCAGATTCCGAATCACTCATCAGTAGTTGCATCAACTTCAGCGATGCAAAATCTGCCCACTGCAGGTCATCAATGAAAATAACTAAGGGATGCTCTGGGGTAGTAAAAACTCGAATAAATTTACCAAACAACAGGTTAAAGCGATTCTGTGCGGCACTACCAGAAAGGTCGGCAACAGCAGGTTGTTTGCCAATAATTGCTTCTAACTCGGGGATAACTTCAATCATAACTTGTGCGTTTTCCCCCAAAGCATTGAGTATTTTGTTTTTCCACCCTTCTACTCCCTCGTCGCTTTCGCTCAACAACTGCCCCATTAAATCCCGGAATGCTTGCACAAAAGCGCTAAAAGGTATGTTGCGCTGAAACTGGTCAAATTTACCTTTGATGAAAAAGCCTCGTTGGCGAACGATAGGTTTGTGAACTTCATTGACGACAGCGGTTTTACCCACTCCAGAATAACCCGCAACCATGAAAATTTCACTTTGGCCTTGAGTAACACGACCGAAAGCATCCAGGAGAGTTTGGACTTCTTTTTCCCTTCCATATAGCTTTTCGGGAATGAGGAAGCGAGCGCTTATATCCCGCTCTCCCAATTCAAAAGCCTCAATTTTCCCCACCTCCTCCCATTGAGACAGACATTTTTCCAAGTCAAACCTTAACCCCAAAGCACTCTGATAGCGGTCTTCAGCATTCTTTGCCATTAATTTCATCACTATATTTACGAAGGGAGTAGGGAATCTCAAATCTGGAGTTGGAGGCATTTTCGCCATGTGACAATGCACTAATTCCATTGCGTCGTCACTGGTAAATGGTAATTCTCCTGTCAATAGTTGATATAAACTTACTCCTAGTGAATAAAAGTCGCTACGATAGTCTATTCCTCTATTCATACGTCCAGTTTGCTCTGGAGATATATAAGCTAGTGTTCCTTCTAAAACCTTGGGATTTTGAATTTCTTGAGTTTCAAAAGGTAGCACTGAAGCAATGCTAAAATCTATTAATTTTACTTGTTGAGTTTGAGGATGAATCACTATATTTGCTGGTTTAATATCTTTGTGAATAATTCGATTTTGATATAGTTTGTGTAAAATATCTGCTAATTGAATGGCTATTTTTAAACAAGTTTCTAAGTCTAATGATTCATATTTGTCTAGAGATATGGCCTCATTGTCTTCCATGACTAAAGCATAACCATTGCCATAGTTTTCTAAACTTAAGGATTTGACTACTCCTGGTAGATTGAGGTTTTTGGTAATAGTATATTGGTTGCGGAAGTGTAGCAGTTCCTTAAAAGTGGGATATTCGTTACGCATAAATTTGAGCACGACTGTTTGAGAGTCTGTTGCTCTAATTCCTCGATAAACTAAGGTACGAGTTCCTTCGTATAGCTTTTGTTTGATTTGATAACCCGGGAGTTGGATGGTCATTGCTCTAGAGTTTAATGATGATAATAATTCTTTTATATAATAGCTTGAGATTACTCTGAGCTTGTGCTATCAATACCGACTGATCAAGTCAGAGGCAAGAAAATACTGAAGTTTACTTTCTCTTGCTCGGTTGGATACGAGGTTTCCTCACTCTCCCCATATCCCCACACTCCCAATGCTTCCTTTACCATTACTATGCACCACCACCCGAATTTTTTTGGATAGAAATAGACATCTCCAAAAATCAAAAATCAAATCAATTCTTATCCATAAATTATCAATTATTTCTTTCTGTTGCCTGTTGCCTGTTGTCTCTTTTCTGGAGATGTCTAATATCATGTCCGGTTGAACAGTTATAAATAAATAACGACGGAGTCCTCAGGAGTCTACCCACCCCTCGCCCCTCCCCCTCCCAACCCACCCCTCGCCCCTCCCCCTCCCAGGAGGGGAGGGGAAGTCAGGAGTCTACCCACCCCTCGCCCCTCCCCCTCCCAGGAGGGGAAGGAAGAAGAAGAACTGGAGTTGAAGGAGAAAGTTTTTTATCACTAATTATCCGGACATGATATAATGGGACTTTCATAAATCTATTTCATGGAGGAATTAGTTCAGTCATATCATGTCCGCTGGGGCGCGTTTGTGTAAACCCAAGAGTGAATATCTACAGGAAATTTAAGTTTTTTCTTGCTCTTAAGTATTCCTGCCTGTTGCTTTCCGGAGCTGTTGCTTACTTTTGCTATACAAGACCGATGCTACCAGACATGATATCAGAGAGACATTTTCTTGATTGAAATAGTTTTAACCAATCGAATATCATCTAATAGGAAGAGAAATAATAAACTCCGTACCTTCACCCAATTTTGACTTACAGGTAATTGTACCCTCATGTTTTTCCGTAACAATTTGCTTGGCGATCGCCATCCCCAGTCCAGTTCCCTTGCTGACCTCATTGGTGGTAAATCCCTGCTCAAAAATCTGGGCTTGGGTCTCGGGTTCCATGCCACAGCCATTATCTTGAATGCAAACCTGAACCTGCTCATATCCTAGCATTTTCGTCTCAATTGTGATCCGATTCAGGTCAGCTTTGATTTCAGCCAAAGTTTTGCCTTTATTGGCTTCATCAATGGCATCAATAGCGTTAGCAAGCAGATGCAGAAAAACCTGATTAAGCTGTCCTGGAAAACAATAAATTTCAGGAATATTACCGTAATTCTTCACGATCTCTATTGCTTGCCGTTCTTCGTTGCTTTTAGTGCGGTGCTTGAGAATCAGCAAGGTTCTATCTATCCCATCATGCAAATTAAATTCAACTTTGTGGTCTCGATCATCGCGAAAAAAGGTTCTCAGACTATTGCTAACTTCACAGAGGCGATCGATGCCTAAGTCCATTGAATTAATGAGCTTGGGTAGATCTTCACGAAGCAACTCCAAATCCACTGCTTCGAGTTCATCTTGAATATGGGTTCCATTCCTGGGGCATTCTTGCAGTAGAAAATCAATTAGACCAAATAACTTCTGCACGTAGGTCCTAGCAAGCTCAATATTCACATTGATGAAGTCTGTTGGATTATTGATTTCATGGACAATTCCTGCCATTAATTCTTCCAAAAATGCCATTTTTTCAGCTTGAATTAACTGAAGTTGTGTGGTTTTTATCCGGTGATATTGGACTTGTAAATCTTGATTGCTTCGGAGTAATTTTTGGTTTTTATCAGTCAGTTGTATGGTCTGGTGATAAAGCCGTTGCCGGAGATGATATATTTCAATATGAGTAGCAATACGAACTAAAATTTCTTCGCGTTGGAATGGCTTGGTAATATAGTCAATACCCCCAACATCAAACGCTTTGACTTTATCTAAAGCCCGATCGAGTGCACTGATAAAAATAATGGGAATATCTTGGGTTTCCGAACACGATTTAATTGCTTGACAAAGGGCATAACCGTCCATATCCGGCATCATCACATCGAGTACAATCAAATCTGGTTGGGGCGTTTGTCTCACCAACTCTAGAGCCTTTTTGCCATTTTTTGCTGCCACAATTGCATAATCATTTTTGAGAATTTCCAGCAGAATGTGGATGTTTTGGGGGTCGTCGTCAACGATCAAAACTTTAGATTTTGCTAGATTTGTTTGAGTATGCGCGATCATAGGGTTAAACTTACTATTTTTGACAATTTTTTTTCTACTCTGTTATAGATACAAAACCAAAGGCAAGTTAAGTGCCAGAATTTGTTATGGATCTATTTGTGCGATTAAATCTTGGAGTTGTATTAGCGCGGCATCCGTATCAAAATCAAAGACCGCTTTTTGCAGCAGTTGAATGCCAACACTATATGGCGTTCCTTGGGTGGCTTCATTTAAATCTTTGAGTTGTTCAAATCCTGCTGCAATATCGTTTTGCAAAAGATGTTCCAGTTCTTGAAGACGATTCTTCAGAACTTGCGATTCTATCGGATCGGCTTGAGCGATCGCATCTGTAGAAATATCGACAGATGGCTCTAGCTTCCCGAGGGAATCCATCACGACTGCAAAGCATTGGCTGAAGGTTTGCATTAAATATGGCAGTGCTTCAGTTCGGGAATTGTTATGCAAAGATTTCTCTAGAGCAGAAGCAGCTACAAACAAATCTTTGGCTCCAATATTGCCTGCGGTGCCTTTGATAGTATGAACTTGATTCCGAGCAGTAGTGTAGTCTGTCGCCGTGATTGTAGCTTGGATATTTGCTAGGGTATTTTGGTTCTGTTCGCGAAACTGCCACAAAATATGGCGGTAGGCATTGATATTTCCCCCAATACGATGAACGCCTGCTTCGACATCAACCCCCGCCAAAACAAGTGACTCCTCGGCAGCAAGTGCCAAAGGAGAGGAAGAGATTGCATCGGGAACGGTAAGTTGTGCCGTCGTGTTGCCGTCGATTTCTTCATTAGGCGGTTTTAGCCAACGGTTAAGGGTTTGAAAAACATGATTAGGATCGATGGGTTTTGTGATATGATCGTTCATACCTGCTTGCAGACTCAAGTCGCGATCGCCAATCATGGCATGGGCTGTCATAGCAATGACGGTCAAATCAGCAAAGCGCTGACTTTCAGGGCAATCCAATTGACCCAAAGCCCGGATACGTCGCGTGGCTTCAAGACCATCCATGTCCGGCATTTGAATATCCATTAACACTGCATCGTAATGATTGTGTTGCACCGCTGCCAATGCCTCCAAGCCGTTATTCGCGGTATCAATACTCGCACCCGCTCCTATCAATAGTTCTCGGGCGATTTGCTGATTGATTTCGTTGTCTTCCACCAGCAATATCTTATAGCCCGAAAGAGAATCACAATCTACAGCTACAGAGCAGTCGCCAACAATATTGTTTCCAGATTTCGCAACAACATCAGAGCAGAAAGTCTTCACAAGAGTATCGTAGAGCGCCGAACGATTGATGGGCTTTGATAAACAATCCTCAGCACCCACTTGTTCGGCACGCTGCTTTATATCCATTTGCCCGTGGCCGGTAATGAGCAGAATCCGAGGCTGGTGGAACAGTGGAGCCAGACGGATGCGTTGAATCAACTCAATACCATCGATCCCGTCGGACATCTGCCAGTCCGTCACCACCAATTGATAGGGGTTATCGGTCACTTGCAGAGCTTCTAATGCTTCTTTTCCAGAAGCAACGGTGTCAACCTGTAGAGAAAATGATTGCAAAAGCTCCTTGAGAATGTTGCGCGCTGCCGGACTATCATCGACGATCAACGCTTTTATACCTTTTAGTCCTGCGGGTGGGGTGAAATTTACCAGGGTAGTTGATGCTGTTTCAAACATTGCCCAGAATTTAAAGTTGCTGCCTTTACCGACCTGGCTTTCCACCCAAATATCACCGTCCATCAAATTGACCAAGCGTTTGCAAATGGCTAAACCCAAGCCAGTTCCGCCATATTTGCGCGTGGTCGAGTCATCTGCTTGACTGAAGCGGCGAAACAGTCCCTTGCACTGGTCTTGGGTAAGGCCGATCCCCGTGTCCCGAACGGAAAACTCCACCTTAACGCCATCGTCTCGATATTCTCGCAAAACAAGCCGAACAATCACCTGGCCAATTTCCGTAAATTTGACAGCATTACTGATTAGGTTCAGAAGTAGTTGTTCTAATCGCAGCGGATCGCCCCTTAGAGAATTTGGGATCTCTGGATCGATACCGATCAAGAATTCGAGACCTTTTTGTTCTGCGCGTAAGCTGACTAGATTGGATACATTTTGCAGAACTGCGTCAAGCTCAAAATCTATTTTTTCTAGTGCTAGCTTCCCCGCTTCAATTTTTGAAAAATCAAGAATATCGTTAATCAGGCGCAGGAGGGATTTACCGGAGCTTTGGATTTTCTGCATATAGTCAATCTGTTGGCTATTGAGGTCTGTCTGCAATGCCAAGTGACTCAAACCTAAAATCGCATTCATCGGGGTTCTAATTTCGTGGCTCATTACTGCCAAAAAATTGCTTTTTGCCGCGTTTGCCGATTCGGCCAACTCCCGTGCATCTTCTAGCTGCGTGGCTCGTGCCTGTTCCGTTTCTCGCAGCAGATCGAGTTCTATCAATTCATATTTAAATAGGTTCAGGCTGCTTAAGATGCCATCAAACTCCAAGTCGTAGCGACCTTGCTCGATCTCATAGTCTCCCTGACGCGAGCGAAGATATTCCACCGCTAAAGTTATCTTCTGTAAAGGCTGAAGAATTGAATTGCGAACGTAGAATATCAAAAGTAAAACCAGAGCAATCCCGGACGAGATCGTAAACACGGTCATGATATTGAGGAATGTCACCAAGCGGTTGAGGGAGTTTTTACTTTTCTCAACTTGTTCCCGAGCAGTTTCCGAGAGACTTTCTAGCAATTTTTCGGCTTCTTGGTAGTTGCGACGCTCCAAGTTTTCGATGGTTTGGAGGGCCTGTTCGCGATTATTCCCTTGGTAGGTCTTGAGAATGCTTTCTCCTTCTGTTTTCAGCTCGTTAAAGAGCCGTTCGATCTCTTTGAGCTTAATTGTTTCCTGTTTTTTTTGCTCCAGGGCACGGAGATTTTCAAAGGTAATTTCAAAATTCAGAGCACACTCAAAAAACTCCCGTTTGGCATCCGGATCGTTAAGGATGAAGCGGTTCAAGGTGGCCAGCATATTGCCAGCAAGTTCTGACAGTTCCAGATAGTAACGGACTCCTGGAAGGTCATCGCGCACCACCTGCTCGAAACTCTTAGATTTGCCAGCATCAGCCAGTTCTTCCTCTTTGAGCTGCTGCAAAAGCTTTTCCATAGGTACACCTACATCTTTCAGTAGAGTACTGATGCGCTGACTGGCTTTGCGATCGGCACTGGGGTCGTAGCCCCTAAACACTTTTTTCTCTGATTCTTGCCGGAAATCTTCAATCAGTCTGTCCAAGCGGTCCCAGTCTCGCTTACGAGTATTGCGAATTTTGATGGAAACGCTATCTCTAAACTCTAGCAACTCATTATAGTTTTTGAAGTATTCGTGCTCTTCTTCTTCCTCGCCAAGAACGTACTCTAACAAATTACCACTCATAGTACCTAATTCTTCGAGCATACTAATAGTGCCTAATGCTTTGGGAACCTCTATTTCTAGGACTTGCTGGGTGGATTTTTTGACTTGGTAACTAAAAAATAGAACGGCAATAGAAACGCCACTAATCACCATAAATATTAAGAAGAAGATAAAGTTTAGCCGAACGACAACGGAACGCTTCTTTTTCAATAGTTGTTCTTGTAATCTTGCCAAATAACTGGGAGATGTTGGCTGGGTAAGGTTCGGATAAATTGCTTTTGTCATGAGAGTCCAATTTAATCAATAACTGCTTTAGCGGTCGTTAAGTTGAGGTTTTTGGTAATGGTATATTATACCAAATTATCAATATTTGCTACAAATATATAGGATATTTCTTAGAGGTCAGGAGTCAGGAGTCAGGAGTCAGAATGAATGGCTTCAATACCATTTTTTGATCATAAGTTCTCTTTTTAATCAAAAGGACATCTCCTATAAATTATTTTGATTGCTCTTATTATTCGTAACATTCTTTTTTTTAATTGGTATTAGACCTCTGCGGAAATTAAGATTTAACAACCTTTAGGAATTTCAGTGTAATTATCGGAGATGGGTAGTCCTGCATGGTAATGGTGAGGATATATATTTTTGGCGTTGCTGAAGCGCGTGTATGATATTAATCCTAATTACTTAGAAGTCAACCCACCCGCAGGCCCCTCCCAGGGCTGTTTCATTCTCGATAGACACGGAGACGCACCAGACACACCAGATACGGGGATGGAGGCTTTTAAGCGGCGTTGAACCAAATATTCTCTCAGAGCAAAAAGGACGCTTATTGGCGCTCAAAATCGGCAAATTTTGGCAAATTTCACTGTTCCACTATCCCCTCATCTTCCATTCTCCCGCTCATCCTTAATCTACAATACTTTAAAACAGCCCTGTTCCCAGGAGGGGAACGACTGAGTCATATCATGTCCGGTAGCATCGGTATTGTAAAAGGGTAAGAATTCAGAATTTAGAATGCGCGAATTTAGAATTCATAAATTTGGGATGAAAGCTTTAGTATTCTTGGAATTAAGGGTATTAATCCCGAAACAACTTAAATTTCCTGTAGATATTCACCCTTTGGTTTACACAAACGATACCAGCGGACATGATATCAGGAGAGAAGAAAGAAGAAGAAACCCCGAGTAGAAGGAGAAAGTTTTTTGCTCGCCCTCTTATCCGGGCATGATGTCATACCTCAAATCAACAAAGCCATATTTTTTAATTTCTCTCATCTCCCCATTCCCCCATCCCATTATTGCCTGGGCAAAGCAATTTCAAACTCTGTACCTGCTCCTGGTACTGAATTACAAGAAAGTTTTCCTCCATGTTTTTCTTCTACTATTTGGCGGGAAATTGATAAACCTAAACCTGTACCTTTACCTACTCCTTTGGTCGTAAATAAATGCTCAAATATCTTTTGTTTCACTTCCTCTTTCATACCCATGCCATTATCTCTAATTCGGATGATTATCTGTTGGTTTTCTCTGTCAACTTTCGTAGTAATAGTAATCTGATTTGGTGTAGCTTCAATTTCCTCAAAAGTTTTACCAATATTGCTTTCTTCTAAAGCATCAATGGCATTAGCAATTAGATTCATAAAAACTTGGTTTAATTTACCGGGAAAACAGCTAATTTCTGGTAATTCTCCATATTCTTTAATTACCTCGATCGCTGGATGTTCTCCATTATCCTTGAGTCGATGTTTTAAAATCAACAAAGTACTATCAATACCATCGTGAATATTAAAACTAACTGTTCGAGCATTATCCCCACGGGAAAAAGTGCGTAATGCAGTGCTAATATTGCGAATGCGCTCGATACCTGTTTTCATCGAAGCGATCACTTTCGGACAATCTTCAATTAAAAAATCCAGTTCTATATCTTCAATACATTCTTGAATTTCTGGATCGGGAGTAGATAATTTATTTTGATAGAGACTAAGCAAATGAATTAAAGCTTCGACGTATTCTGAAGCATGACCAATATTTCCTTCAATAAACCCAACGGGATTGTTTATTTCGTGAGCGACTCCAGCAACAACTTGACCTAATGTTGCCATTTTTTCACTTTGAACTAACTGTAATTGTGCTTTTTTTAGTTGTTCTAAACGTTTTTTTAATTCTTGATTGGTACTTTCCAAATCCTCAATCATTTGCTCTAAAATTAGATTTTTATCATAAATTTCTTGCTCTTGATTTAGAGTTTTTTCTTGCAATTTTTTCTGGAGTCGATATAAAGTAATATGGGTTTTTACACGGGAAAAAACCTCTTCGGCATGAAAAGGTTTAGTAATATAATCAATTCCGCCTACTTCAAATGCTTTGATTTTATCAAAAACATCATCAAGGGCACTAATAAAAATAACAGGAATATCTTGAGTGCGAGGATCGGTTTTTAAATGCTTACATACCTCATAACCATCCATATCGGGCATTGAAATATCAAGTAAAATCAGATCGGGATAATCAAGATGAATTCCTTGCAGAGCCAATTTTCCACTGGGAATTGGACGAACAGTATAACCCTTTTTTGATAATAAACCTATTAAAAGTTGTAAATTGGCAGGGGTATCATCTACAACTAAAATATTGCCATGCTCTGAATTGGTTCCCGAGGAATTCATAAGTTATTATTAAATATTGTTATGACTCGATCATAAGTTTAACATCTACTTTATTAAGAGTTATTAATCAGACATAACTCAAATTACCCTAGAAATATCCTAGCTATTTGTAGCAAACATTTATCAATTTGGTATTAATATATTCAAACTCGTTCCTTCTGAAACCTTCTGAAACTCTTATAACACTGTTCAAAAATCAGTATTTTTGCAGAGGTATATAAAAAAAAAGATACTTTTGAGGACCAGATTTAGTCTCAAATTGTCTGACTGATTGCTTACCGAATAATTAATATTTCCTGATATTCAATTCCGTAACGGTTTTAACCAGAGGTAATATCATGTTCCCCCTCCGGGGGAGCTACGCTAACGGACGGGTCAGTTATAATAAAATTTAAGGACTCCGGGTAGCGACAGTACCAAAGAAATACTGAAATTATCAATGCTTTTCTCCAATATTTTCTATGTATTCCTCCTTTCTTCCCTCCTGACTTCTCACAACAGTTATTTATAAGTATTCAACCGAACATGATATAATTATCAATTATCCATTATCAATTATCAATTAATGAATGTTTCTTTAATCACTCAACCAATTCAAAATTTTCTCATATTCAAAACCATCACAATATTTTTGTATCGCTTCAGCTAGAGAATTATCTGATTGACTAATTTTAGTAATTGTATTAGCAATTCCTGCTAAATTTCCTGTCAGCAAAGCATCTCTTAGTTGTTGTTTTAATTCTTCAGATAATACCCTGACTTTCTGTTCAATAGATTCAACAGTTTCTTCCTTTTCTTTCAGTTTAATCTCCCTTTCCTCATACACATAGCGCACCCCTAAATATTCTTCCATCTTTTTAAAGATATCTGCTTCGCGAAATGGCTTTCTCATAAAATCATCGCATCCTGCCGATAAAACTACTACTTTTTCCTCTTCCAATACACTAGCTGTCAGAGCAATTATTGTTGTTGCTTGTCCTTTGGTTGTGGCTTTAATCTTTTGAGTGGCTTCATTTCCATCCATCACTGGCATCCGCATATCCATCCAAATCAAGTGAGGTTGCCAATCATCCCATATTTCTACTGCTTGTTGGCCATTAACAGCTTCTTTGAGTTCAAATCCTAGAGGAGAAAGGAGTTTAATTAATAATTGACGATTCAGAGGTTTATCATCCACGATTAAAATCCGATATCTGGGTTGATTTGGTTCCAGGGCAATAATACGACGTTGGGGAATTTGGGTCTCAACAACTTCGCTTTCGCTGACAATGGTAGCTTTGATTTCAAAGGTAAATATTGTTCCTTGATTAACTTGGGAGCTAACATGAATATCTCCCCCCATCAGTTGCACAAATTTACGAGAAATTGGTAATCCTAACCCCGTTCCTTCTTGAGCTTGTTTTCCCGTTTCGGTTTGAGTGAATGCTTCAAAAAGTTTGTCTAACTCTTCTGCTGCAATTCCAGCTCCAGTATCTTCGACTTCAAAAATAATGTGGGTGGGATTAGATGGGGGAGATTTTTGAGCAACTCTGAGAGAAACTCCTCCGTCTGAAGTAAATTTAATCGCGTTATTAATAATATTAATTAACACCTGACGTAATTTCAGTTCATCGGTGCAGATGTATTGAGGAACATCGTTAGTATGTTCGACTAAAAGTTGTAAGCCTTTTTCTTGTGCTTTCAGGTACAGCATATCTTCAATATCATTGAGCAGGCGATGGAGGTCAAAGTTTTTCTGATTGAGAGTAATGCGTCCCGCTTCAATTTTAGAAAGATCGAGGACATTGTTAATTAAAGTCAGAAGGTGTTCCCCACTGCGACTAATAATACTAATATTTTCAATATGCTCTTGGGGAAGGGTTTGGGAACGAGTCATGATTTGTGCGAAACCGAGAATTGCATTTAAGGGAGAGCGTAACTCGTGACTCATGTTGGCAATAAAAGCACTTTTGGCATGGTTAGCTTGCTGGGCAGCTTCTTCAGCTTCTTTGTAACGGGTAATATCTTGAAAAATACCAATAATTCCTATTACTCTACCCTGAACATCATAGAGTGGGACTTTACTCGTTTCCAACCAACCTTGTTTGCCATCCCCTTGTGTTATCGGTTCGACAATTCCCAATTCCGGTTTTCCAGAATCCATCACCTGGCGATCGCACTTAATATAAAAATCTGCCTCTTCCCCACTCCAAGGCATTTCATAGTCAGTTTTGCCCACAATTTCCTGACGTGTCATACTAGCTACTGAGGCAAAGCTCTGGTTGCATCCCAGATAAACATTTTCTCGATTTTTCCAAAATATAGATTGGGGAATATTATTGATCACCAAGTTAAGCAACTGTTGCGACTCTGATAATTCTTGAGTCCGTTCCTCTACTTTCTGCTCTAGGTTTTGAGAGTAGTCTTGCAATTCTTTAAACGACGCTTGTAGCTGTTCAGCCATGTGGCTAAACGAGTCTGCTAACTGCCCAAACTCATCCCGGCGATTTGTGGGTAGCGGTTCATCCCAGTGTCCGTCTGCCAAACGCTGGGCAACGCGATTGAGGTGTAATGTTGGTCGTACCACTACTGATTGAGCGAGCCACCATACTACTGGTAAAGAAACTAGCAAAACAACTAGGAAAATTCCCCCCGCAACAGCCAATGTACCCACTGCACTCTGAGTCACAGTAGTGGCATCCATCTCAATTACAAGAATGCCGTCGGAACGTCCCAATTGACTTTTAATGGGGGCATAACCATACAAAACAAATTGACCTACAACATTGGGACGGATAGTAGTTTCGGTAATGGGAGCCTGGATTTCCTTCTTCTGCTGCAAGCGTGGTGGCAAATTTTGTGGCACATCTCCAAACTTGGCCAGGGGTTGCTTGAGATGTTGAGAATTTGGTGCATAATTTAAAACTACTGTGTAACGTCCATCTCGAAAGCGCAGGGTATAAAGGCGGACTATATCTGGGTCGGAGGCTTGAATTTCCTTGAGTCGCTGCTTATTAACAGTGTAGTAAGCTGTATCAACATCTTCGGGGTCGTTAATTAAACCATGATAATCGCCGTCTATTTGACGAGCGGCCAAGCTGGTTATCCCCAAGAGGCGGTCTTGCAGTGCGACTTGCTGGGATATTCGTAGTTGCCAATAGATTGTGATTGAAAGTGCCCCCGCTGTGAGAGCAATCAATCCCGAATAGGCAATAACCAGTTTGCTACTAAGATTCCAATAGTTCATAAAAATAGACATCTCTAGAAAATAGGGAATAGGGAATAGGTAATAGGGAATAGAGGGAAATAACTGACAATTTCTGTTCCGGTTTAATAATTAGATTTTTATGGAAGGCGGGAGGTAGAAGGTTTTCTACTCCAGAAAATAGGGTATAGGGTATAGGGGGAAATAATTGACAATTTCTGTTCCGGTTTAGTAATTAGATTTTGCTTGAAGGCGGGAGGTAGAAGTTTTTCTCCTCCAGAAAATAGGGTATAGGGAATAGGGGGAAATCACTGACAATTTCTGTTCCGGTTTAATAATTAGATTTTGGTGGAAGGCGGGAGGTAGAAGGTTTTCTACTCCAGAAAATAGGGTATAGGGAATAGGGGGAAATCACTGACAATTTCTGTTCCGGTTTAATAATTAGATTTTGATGGAAGGCGGGAGGTAGAAGGTTTTCTACTCCAGAAAATAGGGTATAGGGAATAGGGGGAAATCACTGACAATTTCTGTTCCGGTTTAATAATTAGATTTTGGTGGAAGGCGGGAGGTAGAAGGTTTTCTACTCCAGAAAATAGGGTATAGGGAATAGGGGGAAATCACTGACAATTTCTGTTCCGGTTTAATAATTAGATTTTTATGGAAGGCGGGAGGTAGAAGGTTTTCTACTCCAGAAAATAGGGTATAGGGAATAGAGGGAAATAATTGACAATTTCTGTTCCGGTTTAATAATTAGATTTTGATGGAAGGCGGGAGGTAGAAGGTTTTCTACTCCAGAAAATAGGGTATAGGGAATAGAGGGAAATAATTGACAATTTCTGTTCCGGTTTAGTAATTAGATTTTGCTTGAAGGCGGGAGGTAGAAGTTTTTCTCCTCCAGAAAATAGGGTATAGGGAATAGGGAGAAATCACTGACAATTTCTGTTCCGGTTTAGTAATTAGATTTTGGTGGAAGGCGAGAGGTAGAAGTTTTTCTCCTCCAGAAAATAGGGTATAGGGAATAGAGGGAAATCATTGACAATTTCTGTTCCGGTTTAGTAATTAGATTTTGGTGGAAGGCGGGAGGTAGAAGTTTTTCTCCTCCAGAAAATAGGGTATAGGGAATAGGGAGAAATCACTGACAATTTCTGTTCCGGTTTAGTAATTAGATTTTGGTGGAAGGCGAGAGGTAGAAGGTTTTCTACTCCAGAAAATCGGGTATAGGGAATAGAGGGAAATAATTGACAATTTCTGTTCCGGTTTAGTAATTATACTTTGCTGGAAGGCGGGAGGTAGAAGGTTTTCTACTCCAGAAAATAGGGTATAGGGAATAGAGGGAAATAATTGACAATTTCTGTTCCGGTTTAATAATTAGATTTTTATGGAAGGCGGGAGGTAGAAGGTTTTCTACTCCAGAAAATAGGGTATAGGGAATAGAGGGAAATAACTGACAATTTCTGTTCCGGTTTAATAATTAGATTTTTATGGAAGGCGGGAGGTAGAAGGTTTTCTACTCCAGAAAATAGGGTATAGGGAATAGAGGGAAATAACTGACAATTTCTGTTCCGGTTTAATAATTAGATTTTTATGGAAGGCGGGAGGTAGAAGGTTTTCTACTCCAGAAAATAGGGTATAGGGAATAGAGGGAAATAATTGACAATTTCTGTTCCGGTTTAGTAATTAGATTTTGCTTGAAGGCGGGAGGTAGAAGTTTTTCTCCTCCAGAAAATAGGGTATAGGGAATAGGGAGAAATCACTGACAATTTCTGTTCCGGTTTAGTAATTAGATTTTGGTGGAAGGCGAGAGGTAGAAGTTTTTCTCCTCCAAAAAATAGGGTATAGGGAATAGGGAGAAATCACTGACAATTTCTGTTCCGGTTTAGTAATTAGATTTTGCTTGAAGGCGGGAGGTAGAAGTTTTTCTCCTCCAGAAAATAGGGTATAGGGAATAGAGGGAAATCACTGACAATTTCTGTTCCGGTTTAGTAATTAGATTTTGGTGGAAGGCGAGAGGTAGAAGTTTTTCTCCTCCAGAAAATAGGGAATCGGGAATAGGGAATAGGGGGAAATCACTGACAATACATGATATTAGAGATAACTTTTAACTTTTAACTTTTAACTTTTGCCTTTTAACTCTTAATTTTTAACTTTTGACTTTTGACTTTTGACTTGCGCGTAGCGCATAGCGCTAACGTTCCAATCCTAAACTCTTCTGGTAGAATGTTTTTTGGGCATCTCGTCCCATTTCATTGGTGAGATTCTCCCATTCCTGGGTAATCCTCACCATAGCTTCATCCCGGCTAATCTTCCCCGCGAGAAAGTCTGAAACTGCTGCATCTAGTAGTTCTCTCTGATAATTGTAGTTTCTGGGAATAGTCAAATCCAACACCATATTGGGACTATTGAGACTAGCGCCAATTGCCCCCAAGTAGGTGCTAGCCACTGCGGGGGTCATGCCTGCCGCTATCCAGTTCTGAGAATCAGAAAACTGTGAAATACGATAGGGGTTCATACCCGATCGCCCATTTGTTACATCTATATTGGAGCGATCGGGCTGGCTAATATAAGAAATAAAGGTAGCTCCTGCTGCCTGAACTTCAGGTTCTGCTGCAGTATTAATCGTTCCCACCCAACCAATTGCTGCTGTAAAAGGAGCATGGTTTACCCCATTAATTGCAAACGGACAGGTAAATTTATCACACTGTACTAATTCTCCAGTCTCCCAATTGAGGACTTCGGTAGACCCTGGCATAATAGTTGTGCCAAACTTATCTTTAACCTTTGACCCTGATAAGAGTGCTAATGTCCCAATATCTCCATGATCCATTGATAAGGCACAGCGACCGGAAACAAAGGCTTGACGACCGTCGTTCAACCCCCACTCCATTTCATCGGGAGCGCCATGCTCATTGGTTGCTTTGTAAATATCAAGAGCTTTAGCAAAGGCGACATTATTTGTCATGGGTTTCATAGTATTGGGGTCAAAGAAAACCCCTTGTTTGGTTCCTTGGGACTGCAAAAGAGAAGCTGCAATTGACCACATTGCCCAGTAGGTAACGTTTCCCGGTTTTTTTGACAAGCAAGAACCATAGTCTGCTTCCCCGTCATCATTTAAGTCTTTACCATGAAAATACTTGGCAATTTTGAGATAATCATCCCAAGTTCTGGGAGGGTCAAAACCTGCTTCAGCTAATAGATCGGCTCGATAATACATGAGATGATAGTTGCCATCAATGGGAATAGCGTAGATTTTATTAGCATAAACAGGACCGTATTCCTGAAAAAATGGTGCAATATCGTTCCATGCCAAACTTGAATCTTCATTGACATATTCCGTTAAGTCTTTGAGGTAACCAGATTCAATATAGTCTGGCATCCAATTTGAGGTCATAATCATCACATCATATTGATTTGTACCTGTTGTCAGATCCTGCAAAATTGTTTGATATAGTTCGGAATAGCCAGCACTTTTAACCGTAATTTTGGCTCCTGTGAGCGCTTCAAATTCATCAGCACGCTTTTCAACAGTGGCAGCAACAGGTTTACTGAGGGAGATGACATTGATATTGACTCCAGCAAATTTATCAGATGGTGCGGAGGATACTTTTTCTGTGTCTGTTGATGATGTTGTTTTACAGCTAACAGCAAATACACTTAAAAAAAGTGTCGTTAAAAGCATGGAGGAAATTTTAAAAATGGGCAACTTACTACAGATTACAGAGACCCAGAAAAGATGATTATGATTCATTATTATTCACCGAAAAATTAGGTTTGAAGCCTTGCCCTTATAGGACTACTTTTTAACTTGTTTTTATTTGATAAATATAGTATTATAACTGTATAGTATCATAACTGTATAGTTTAGATTAAAATTATCAAAGCTAGATTTAATACCATGTCCGGATTCCAGTGTTAGCTCTTTAATTTATACCTACGACCTAACACCTAATTCTGTGCAGCCTCACATAAAATTGGTATAATTGAAGTTATAGACAAGATAAACGCAAAAAGAGACACGATGTCAAAATTAGCAATGAATATTACTTTAAATTCAGAACAAATTGAGTTCATCCAACAAAAACTAAAAAGTGGTAGATATCAAGATGCCAATGAAGTCATTGTCGAAGCTTTTAGATTATTAGAAGAACGAGACATAACCTATCAAAAATGGATAGAAGAAACTCAAGAAAAAGTAGATATAGCTATTGAAGAAATCAGACGAGGTGAAGGAATAGACGGAGAAATTGTTGTTAATCAGTTGAAAGAAAAGTTACGTCAATCTCGTCAAAAATAAGTATGAATAGTTATATTATTGCTCCTTCCGCTAGTAAAGATTTAAACGAAATTATAGATTATTTTGCCGATTTCAATATTACCAGAGGGGAAAGTTTTATCGTAGCCTTTCAAAAAAAATGTCAAAACTTAATTAATTTTCCCATGATGGGGCGCAGTTATGCAGAAATTAGATCGGGGTTAAGAGGTGTACCTTTAGATAAATATATTATCTTATATCAGGTTGCTGATAATACTTTAGAAATTTTACGAGTTGTGCATGGTTCTCGTTATTTAAAAAACTTGTTTCAGTCAGATGAAAATTCAGGGTACGATCGTTAATTGTTTAGTAGTGGTACATTGTTAGGGAGCCGTCGGATTGGCGACGTACAGTCAGAAATAATCTCTGACGCTCGTTTGAGAATTTAGGAATGTCCTAAGCTTTGCTTCAACTGCTATAGTTGAAGAATAAAGGCATTCAACCGCTTATTTATAGAAATAAATTAATTACTAAACTGAAATGACTCAATCTTTAATTACTCCTACTCAAACTCCTCTGTTAGGCTTATCCTTATCTGAGTTAACAGAGTGGGTACAACAGCAAGGACAACCTGCTTATCGAGGCAAACAACTATATCAATGGATATATCAAAAAGGGGCTAAGTCTCTGGCAGATATCACTGTATTTTCCAAACAATGGCGCGAGGAGATTAAGCATTTTCCCATAGGTCGATCTACCATACATTACCGCTCCGTTGCTCCAGACAAAACAGTTAAATATCTGCTGCAACTATCAGATGGTAATATTATTGAAACTGTAGGCATTCCTAGCCATAAACGCCTAACTGTATGTGTGTCTTCTCAGGTCGGTTGTCCAATGGCTTGTGATTTCTGTGCTACTGGTAAAGGAGGTTTTACCCGCAACCTAGAAGCACATGAAATTATCGACCAGGTGCTGACTGTACAAGAAGATTTTGAGCGACGAGTTAGCCATATTGTGTTTATGGGAATGGGGGAACCGTTGCTGAATACTAAAAATGTCTTGGCTGCAGTTAGGTCTCTGAATCAAGATGTGGGTATTGGACAACGTAATATAACTATCTCAACTGTGGGAATTCGCGATCGCATTCGTCAATTAGCCGAACATAAACTGCAAGTGACTCTCGCTGTTAGTCTTCATGCTTCTAATCAAAGATTGCGGGAACATCTGATTCCTAGTGCTAAATCTTATCCTTTAGGGGATTTAATAGCAGATTGTCGTGAATATGTCAACCTCACAAAGCGAAGAATTAGTTTTGAGTATGTGATGTTAACAGGTTTTAATGATTTACCAGACCATGCTAAAGAATTAGCTAAAAATCTGCGGGGGTTTCAGTGTCATGTTAATTTAATTCCCTATAATCCTATTAGTGAAGTTGACTATCAAAGACCAACAGGAGAAGATATCAACGCTTTTGTTAATGCTCTTGAAGAAAAACATATAGCAGTTAGCGTTCGTTATTCCCGTGGTTTAGAAGCTGATGCCGCTTGTGGGCAGTTACGGGCGTCGCGGGTTAGTGGGGAGTAGGGGAGTAGGGGAGTAGGGGAGTGGGGGAGTAGGGAGTGGGGGAACGTTTGCGCAGCATTCCGCAGGAAAGTGTAACGCACCGCCAAATCTACAATGTTTCGGTGGGTTACGCTGACACTAACCCACCCTACTGTTGCTCTCACTAATTCTCTAATTCCTGCAATATCTTTTTTGCCCACTCCCGCAGTTTTTCGTCTGGGTCATTTTCTGCTCTGTCTTGTAATAGTGGGAGGGTTTGCGGATGGTCTGGGTAATGTTTGACTATTGCCTCTAGTGCAATTTGTCGAGGGTTGTATTGATACTGACTTTCACGTTGAAAGGGGTCATTAAGGGTGGTGTGGTAAAACAATTCAAAAATTCCCGGTTCATGTTTCCAACCAGTAACTACTTGTCGCACCGCTTCCCGTCGCACTTGCCAATTATCATCAGACTCTACCCTTTGTTTGAGTAATTCTAAAATTCCCGGTTCATGTTTCCAACCAGTAGCTATTTGTCGCACTGCTTCACATCGCACATACTCATTATCATCAGACACTACCCTTTGTTTGAGTAATTCTAAAATTCCCGGCTGATTTTTCCAACCAGTAACTATTTGTCGCGCTGCTTCAACTCGCACATCCGGATTCTCATCAGACTCCACCCATTGTTTGAGTAAATCTAAAATTCCCGGTTTATCTTTCCAACCAGTAGCTATTTGTCGCACCGCTTCAACTCGTACATCCGAATCATTATCAGACTTTACCCATTGTTTGAGTAACTCAAAAATTCCCGGTTTATCTTTCCAATCAGTAGCTATTTGTCGCACTGCTTCAACTCGCACATCCCAGTTCTCATCAGACTCTACCCTTTGTTTGAGTAATTCTAAAATTCCCGGCTGATTTTTCCAACCAGTAGCCATTTGTAGTACCGCTTCAAGTCCTATACTCGAACTATTATCAGACTCTACCCATTGTTTGAGTAATTCTAAAATTCCCGGTTTATCTTTCCAACCAGTAACTATTTGTCGCACTGCTTCATGTTGCACATCCGGATTCTCATCAGACTCCACCCTTTGTTTGAGTAATTCTAAAATTCCCGGTTCATGTTTCCAACCAGTAGCTATTTGTCGCACCGCTTCAACTCGCACACTCGAACTATTGCCAAACTCTACCCATTGTTTGAGTAATTCTAAAATTCCCGGTTTATCTTTCCAACCAGTAGCTATTTGTCGCACTGCTTCATGTTGCACATCCCAATTCTCATTAGACTCCACCCATTGTTTGAGTAACTCTAAAGTTTCCGGTTTGCCTTTGCCCAAAGAAGCAATTTGTAGCACTGCTTCCCGTCGTACATCCCAACCACTATCAGACACTACCCGTTGCTTGAGTAACTCTAAAATTTCTGCTTTGTCTTTATCTAAAGTAGCAATTTGTCGCACTGCTTCCTGTCGCACAACCCATTTATCATCAGATACTAGCTGTTGTTTGAGCCAAGTATAGGTTAAAGGGTCATCCCTCCAGGTTGTAACTACCACTGCCACAGCTTGAGTACGAATTTTACGAACCAAGGCTGCATTTTTCTGATAAATTTCTTCAGAATCACCACAGCCATACCCAGTCAAATCTTTTAACCTTTTTAATAACCTATTTCCCACATCGCCAATACTCTGACGACTCCTAACTTCAAACAAACACTTGCCCGCCAAAAATAAATTCTTAAACTCTTCTTCTTCTCCATCTTGCTCCATCAAATAACTAATAATTTCTCCCACAAACTTAGCATCTATCATCCCTGCAATTAAGCGCAATACTTCATGCCATTTTTCATCCCGCCAATGGTTACCAAAAACATCCTCAATTAACTCTTTTTTAGAAATTTTCTGTTCCTTTTCAAACTGCCAAACAAACTCCCAAGCACAAAAATATTCCAAAAAAGTTCGATGCACAAAAGCATAATATTCTGCACCAACAAAACACAAAACAAAATTCCGACTCCGCAACTGTTCCATCAACGCCCTAGCTACACCTCTTGCATCATTAATATCTACACTTTTTAGATACTCCGAAATAATCCTTTCTAAATCATCTCCCAAAATCAAATTACCAGCTAAACCCGCAGTATTCCTCTGCATAAAATGAGCAACTCGACGCAAAATTGTCTGCTTATCTTTATAGTCAATAGTTATCGGATCAATCTTTGCATCAACTAATGCTCTTTCCATATCCCATTGATGTAATAAAACCCGGGAAGATTGATTATAAAGTTCCGCTCTATCTCTCGGCAATTCTTGATGACGATTCAGAATAGCCATCATAGTTAATAACAGAGGATTTCTTGCCAATTCCTTAATAGGTGGAGAATCCTTAATTGCCCGTTTCAATCTTTCCCTTTTCCTCTCCCTTTCTGCCTCATCTAGATAAGTCAGATTATGCCAACGTTGAATAAAATCCTCAACTTGTTCCTCTTGCAAATCCTGCAACATAAAATGATTAAATTCAGCATCCCGGAGTTTTTGTGGCTTATAACCAATCACCCGCGAAGTAACAATAACTCGCACATTTTTATAGACATTTGTAAACCGATGAATATCAGTAATTATTTCCTCTCGTTTAGCAGGGTCGAAAACTTCATCCAATCCATCAAACATCACAATAGCATCGCCATTTTGTAATTTGGCATCGAGTTCCTGTTGAGGTAATTGACAAATTATTCCGCTACCTTTTTCCAGAAAATCCAGAAAATCTTGGCATTTATTAGCATCATGGTTCCTCACATAAGTCCGTAGTTCAATTAATATAGGAATTGGCTGTAAATGTAAATCTTTCGGAGATGATTTTGCCCATTCAAGAGCGATATATTGTAATAAAGTAGACTTGCCAGAACCAGGGTCGCCCAGAATAACTAAATATTGATAATTGCTATTTTCTATTAACTCTAAAACCGAGCGAATCTGCTGTTCAAAATATCTGCGTCTAAGACCTTCTAATCTTTCTTGAGAAAGTTCTTCCTCAAACTGCCCAGTCTCCTTTAATTGCTGCCGATATTCTTTAGGAATTTCATGTACTTGAGGCAGAAATTCCTGAGATTCCCGGACATTTTGAGGAATAAACATTCGCCATAATTTCAATTGATTATAAGCATAACCACTCGTATCTAAACTTTCTAATTTCAGATTGCCATATTGTTCTCGGATTCCCTCCTGATATTTTTCTAGGTCAAATTCTGGTTTAATTTCGGTGTTTTGATTTGCCAATTTCTCCAGATTTTCTGCATTTAAGATTTCCCGTAATTCATCCGACTCGCGAATAATCTTTTTCACCCTTCTCCGATATTGCTCGGCAACAAAAATCCAGTTAAATTCATCTGGCAAAGGTGGATTAATTTCATTCCCAATAGTAATTAATTTCTTAGTATCCAAAAATTTTATATCATTATCAAAAGCACTAACCAAAACTTCTAAAACTGACTTATTTTCAATAAACTTTTTTAAAGGTTTAGTATATTTCTTTAACTCACCTTCACTCAACTCAGCATTTTCTAACTCTTGCTGTATCAAATCTAAAAAATATTTAATAGCTTGTGCCGTAGCTTTTTGTAAAACTTTTCCATTTTTTATGCCACCAATAGCATCAGAAATACCTTCTTTAAAAAAATCTTTAACATAGTCTTCAGCAGTACCCTTAGCTAATTCTCCAATAACTTCCTGAGCAATAAATTTAACCGCTTCACTACCCCCCCAAGCAATTAACCATTCAATCATAATGATTTCATCTCTTATATTTTAGTTATTTTTTATTATATATCGCTACGAGCTAGGGAATAGGGAATAGTCCAGTAGGGTGCGTTAATGAAATGTAACGCACCATCTAGTAAAAAAATTAGTAGTCCAGTAGGGTGCGTTAATGAAATGTAACGCACCATCTAGATTTTAATTTTCGCTCAGTTACGCTGACGCTAACACACCCTACTGGCGCTCTGACTCCTCAAGGCGTAGGTTTGGTTGAGGAACGTTAGCGCTAGCTTATCCGTTAGGATAAACCTAACATTAGCAAGGTTTTGTTGGGTTTCCCTTCGGGAAGCTCCGCTAACACTGCCGCTCAAACCAACCTACATTTTTAGGCGTGTCACGCCACTACTGGACCGACACAGCTAAAATGGTTCATTAGAATAGCCAGCTAAAAGTTACTATTGCCTAGAAAGAGCGATCGCTAAAAAGCTGACGCGACTAAATAACTTTCTCCTTCTTCCTTCTTCCCTCTTCCTTCTTCCTTCCCTCCTGACTCCTCAAGTTAAGAAACCTTGAACTTCTCTAAATTTCCAGTAGGAATAGAAGCAATAAGTTGTCGCGTATACTCTCGTTGCGGTTGGTTATAAACTTGTTCAGCGAGGCCAATTTCTTCAATTTTACCTTGATTCATTACCATGATTCGATCGCTCATAAATTTGACTACACTCAAGTCATGGGAAATAAATATGTAAGTTAAACCAAACTCATCTTGCAACTCTTTAAACAAATTCAAAACTTGCGCTTGCACCGATACATCTAAAGCTGAAACAGACTCATCACAAATAATCAATTTAGGATTCAAAGCTAAAGCGCGAGCAATACAAATTCGTTGACGTTGACCACCAGAAAAAGCATAGGGATAACGATTTAATGAATCAGCAGTTAATCCTACCCTTTCTAATAAATGTGCTGCGCGATCACGTCTAATTTTGTAACTATTACCTACCCTATGAATTAACATTGGTTCCATTACCGCATCACCAACCGTGAAACGAGGGTCCAGAGAACTAAAGGGGTCTTGAAAAATAATTTGCAGATCCCGTCGCAACCTCCGCATCAATTTTTTAATTCCCGACTTACCATGGGAGTTTGTAATTTCTTTACCCTCAAAAAATACCTGCCCACTTGTAATAGGAATCAATTGTAATATTGCTCTAGCTAAGGTACTTTTACCACAACCAGACTCTCCCACTAAACCCAAAGTTTCACCGGGAGCAACACTAAAAGAAACGTCATTAACTGCCATATATAAACGTTTAGTTTGACCAAACATTCCTTTGACTGGGAACCCTACTCGCAAATTCTTAACTTGTAAGATTTTATTTTCCGTTGTTTGGGGAGCAGTTTGTTTTGCCAAATCTATATTTTGTTTTTCTGCTGCTGCTATCTTTTTTTCCCTAATTTCAATTTCGCCATTCGAGTTTGTTACCTCTTCCATAAAATCAGAAACAGTAGGCAAGCGCAAAATTTTTCCATGGAGGGGAGGACGACAAGCTAATAAACCTTTTGTGTAGGGATGCTGCGGCTGAGTAAATATTTGTCCTATATCGCCAGACTCAACTATTTTACCTTGATACATTACTGCTACAGTGTCCGCAACTTCAGCCATTACTCCTAAGTCGTGAGAGATAAATATAACCGACATTCCTCTACGTTTTCCCAACTCCCGCAGTAATTCTAAAATTCTCGCCTGCACTGTAACATCTAAAGCTGTTGTAGGTTCATCTGCAATTAATAAAGTGGGATTACAAGAAATCGCCATTGCTATCATCACTCTTTGCAATTGACCGCCAGAAAGTTCGTGGGGATAACGGTCTAGCATAGCCAGTTTTTTTTTGTTGACTTGTAGCATAATTTCGCGATCGCTTGTGCCACTACTTCTTCCTTCATCCTCCTTCCTTATTCCTTCATCTTCCTTCCTTCTTCCTTCTTCCTTCTTCCTTCTTCCTTCTTCTGTTATTTCTTCTATACATTTTTCTCGCAACACTTCATCATTGGGCAGAAGTTTTACTTCTTGAAGTAGAGATGCTGCTTGACGTCGTGCTTCTGCTGGTGAAACATTTTGATGAAATCTAATAGCTTCTGTTAACTGAAATCCAATAGTATAAACAGGGTTAAGAGAACTCATCGGTTCCTGAAAAATCATGGCTATTTTGCCACCCCGGTATTCTTGTTTTTGCTCTTCTAGTAACTGTAATAAATTTATCGGTTGAAAATTTTGTTCATTTTCAGCAGAATTATTGAACCAAATTTCACCGCTAATTTGACAAGATTTAGTTAGTAATAAACCCATAATTGCCAGAGATGTAACAGATTTTCCGGAGCCTGATTCTCCGACAATTCCTAGAGTTTCCCCTCGTTTGACGGCAAAAGATATACCATCAACAGCTTTTAGTAATTTTTCTTCTGTTGTAAATTTAACTTTAAGGTCGCGAACATCTAGTACAATATTGTTCATTAGAAACTCAATATTAATAATTAGGTTAATTTATATATAATATTTTTTAAAATTATATAACAAGACTATAATTTTGTCAATTTTTTTAATGGTTAAAATATTCTCTATAGCAATCTTATTTAAGTTGTAATATTTTGGAGGCAGTTAGGAGTCATTCCTCAGGAGTCATTTAGGGAAACCGTCGGATTGGCGAGGTACAGAATTTTAAAGGTTTTCAGTTCAAATTAATTAACCATTATAAAAATTGTCACAACCAATTTAGGATTGCTCTAGTTTTTAATTTGCCCATATCGATACTCTACTAACAAGTATTTGGATCTAGAAAATTATTAAGGTAAAATAGTTACTAATTATGACTTAGTAGATAATAATTACCTGCTAGATAATAACTAACGTGAAAAAATCATCTTTTTTTAGATAATTTTACTTAAATATTTCAATGAATTTAGTTAGAGCAAATTATTAATTTAAGTGTATATACTTAAAATTATGGATAACAATCAATTTAAAGAATTTCTGGGTGATATCTTAGTAGTGGATGACCAACCTAATAATCTCCGAATTTTAGGTAAAATACTCTCTAAAAAAGGGTACCACGTTAGAGAAGCTACCAATGGAGAAATGGCATTAATAGCTATCCAATCACAAGTTCCAGATTTAATTTTATTAGATATCATGATGCCGGAAATAGATGGTTATCAAGTCTGTCAACACTTAAAAGCAAACCCTCAAACGAAAGATATTTCTATCATTTTTATTAGCGCTCTCAACGGTTCTGTAGATAAAGTAAAAGGATTTTCTATGGGAGGAGTAGATTATATTACTAAACCACTACAAATAGAAGAATTATTGGCTCGTGTAGAAAATCAACTTAAAATCAAAAACCAAAAACAAAAATTGAAAGAAGAAAATACTCAACTCAAACAAGAGATTTTAAAACGTCAACAAACCGAAGATCAATTACAATTATTACACAGAGCAATTGATGCTTGTCAAAATGGGATAATGATTACTGACTCTACTCAAACAGATAATCCAATTGTTTATGTCAATCAAGGTTTTGAAACATTGACTGGTTATTCAAAAGCAGAAGTAATGGGCAAAAACCCTAGATTTTTACACAAAAACCACCCAAATCAAACTGCTCTGACAGAAGTCTCCACAGCTCTGCAAGAACAAAGAAAATGTAATGTAATCTTACAAAATACTCGTAAGAATAGCACAAGATGGTGGAATCAACTATCTATTTCTCCAGTACCAGACACTACTGGAAAACTACTAACTCACTATATAGGTGTGCAAACTGATATAACTCAACGCCAAGAAATGGAATTAGCGCTGCGATTATCTGAAGAAAAATTTGCCAAAGCATTTAGTACGAGTCCAGCTCCAATGATGATTTGTACGCTCAGAGAAGGACAGTTACTGGATGTAAATAATAGTTTTTGTAGCTTAAGTGGCTATAAGAGAGAAGAATTACTTAGCCAAAGCACAATAGATTTAAGAATTTGGGTAGACTCAAAAGAACGCGATCGCATTACTAAAATATTAACGTTAAAAGGAAAATTCAAAAATCAAGAAGTTAATTTTCGCACCAAGTCAGGGAAAATTATCACGGCTCTCCTATCCGCAGAAGTTATTTACATAGATCGAGAAGCTTGTGTAGTAGGAGTAGGGAAAGATATCACAGATCGTAAACAGATGGAAACAGCTATGTCAATAGCTAATCGAGAGCTAGAGCGCCTTGCTACCATAGATAGTTTAACCGCAGTAGCAAATCGTCGTGAATTCGATCAATATTTCCGTCAACAGTGGCAAATATTGAAACGAGAACAGTTGCCCCTAACTATAATTATGTGCGATATAGATTATTTTAAAAGCTATAATGATACTTATGGTCATCAAGCAGGAGACTATTGTTTAAGGCAAGTTGCTCAAGCTATTAAGCGCTCAGTGAAACGTCCTGCAGATTTAGTGGCGCGTTATGGGGGAGAAGAATTTGCCATAATTTTACCTAATACTATAACTGAAGGAGGTATTCATGTAGCACAAAGAATTCAGCAGGAAGTAAGACTATTAGAAATAGTACATCATTCATCTAATGTGAGTAGATATGTAACTGTCAGTATGGGGGTTGCTAGTATAGTTCCTAATAAACAATTGTCTCGTGAGATTTTAATTGTTACTGCCGATCGAGGGCTTTATAAAGCGAAAAAACAAGGAAGAAACATGATTGTGAGGAATGACATCTTATACTAAATCCGGTTGATCTCAACGTTTGCCCTTGACCCGCGCTCTCCCGTAGGGGAGCGGAGAGATGGGAAAACCAATTAATAAGAGCGGTTTTCCAGATAAGCATGTTAAAATGCAAGTGTTACTCAACCAAAAACCAAGGTTGAGACTACTATCGCTTTTTAATCAAGTCGCCGAGGGGCACTGGTCGATTATTTATCGGACACCTCAGAAGCGTGATTACTGGCAAGCCAGCATTTTCGGTGCGAAGTGTCAACCCGCCCAGAGTCATTTGTTCAGCTTGGTCTGTTTGAATGATGGATGGGAATCCCGCGCTGTACCGTCAGGTCAGCGTCGGGAGGATGTCAAAGAGTGAACTTATATCATTTTCGGACGGGTCAGTTATAGAACCCGTTTGGGATCTATTTAGGGCTTGCTGATTAAATATCAAAGCATTGACTGATATTGATTTGCTGCCTTTTTTTGCCTTTAAAAAGTGCAAGCTTTTCGGTTTAAAAAGCTCATGTATGCTAGTATTTTGGGATGATTATGGCAAAAAAATCACTCTTACAATTTTTACGACTACCTCCTCTATAATTTCCATTTCTCCTGTCTTCCCCTCCCCTCCTGGGAGCTAGGGGTGGGTTGTCTCCTGTCTCCCCCTCCTGGGAGGGGTCCGCGGGTGGGTTGTCTCCTACCCCTACCAACAGACTTTCCATACGCAAACCCTATTTAAAAATAGAGTGGCAGATGGGGAGATGGCCAGATGGGGAGATGGGAGCAAATTTCAACCTGCTTGGTGCGCTACCAGGTGCGCCGTGCTACGGTGAGTGCAGTGCGCCCTTGCGGGTTCTCCGACAGTCACGCAACTGCCGTAAACAAAGCGTCTGGGGTTAGCGTAGCTCCCTTCCAGTTACTAACTTCACTAAACAAATTTGAAATTGTGCGTTTTTCTTATTTCTATTTGTAGTCAGCTTTTTTCTATCAGTATAATTTCCGATCAGTCTACAGCTATTACATATCTAATATCATGTCCGTTTATATCGTTTGTGTAAACCCAAGGGTGAATATCTACAGGAAATAATGATTTTTTTCTTGCGAGGGTAGCCTTCCTCCCTCTTCCTTCTTCCCTCTTCCTTCTTCCTTACCTTTGCTATACAAGACCGATGCTACCGGACATAATATAAGAGCTTTGGGTCATCAAATTTATTGATTTTCAGTATCCCTCATCAGAATTAGTAAAATATTTTACCAAATTATTTAAAATATTTAAGCAGGAGAATGAAAAACTAAATATTTAAAATATACCTATTGAATAAAATATCTAGCTCCTAGAAATTACAAATTTTTGGATCAAACACAGATGATGTGCTGTATTATAAATAACTTTAATTTTGCCCACTTTCATTAGATACTCTTAAGTAATTAGGAACTTTCTCGGACTAAAATAATTCTAAGGTACTTAGATAGTTTAATTTTTATTCGTTAATCACAGATTATGAAGATTAAAGCTTTATTTTGTGCTGTTCAACTATATCCCCATAGACTAATATCCCAGTCTTTATTAGTCGCAACTCTGTCTACATTAGGCTTAATGATGGGTGTAATACCTACTAGGTTATCTAACTCATTATTGCCTGTATTTGATACAGCTGTCCAAGCTCAGGAATCTTTTACAGATGAAGAAGCAAACTTTACAAATGAAGAGATAACTAAATATAGTACTACAGTCTTACAAATCGAAGATTTAAGAATAGGAGTTTATAGAGAAATTCAAAATGAATTTCAAAAACAAAGCCCAGGAGGCTCTATTCCTCCAATTATTTGCAATCAGAAAAGCAGTGTTAACACTCTACCACGAAATATTAAAGTAATTGCCGTGAATTACTGCAATCAAGCTAAGAAAATTATTAATAGCAATGATATGACTGTGACTCTATTTAATCAGATTACAATGGCTCAAAAGATTAATCAAACCTTACGAGAAAGAATTCAAGAAGAGTTGCTCCGTCTTCAACAAGAGCAAACAAATAGTCAATAAACATAAGACTGGGAATGGTAATTTTAACCCAACGTTTAGCTGCTGACAAAAATGCGGCAGTTTGTTTGACCTTGCCTCTGACTGCAGTACAACGCACCAGGAGTCGCTATCGTTTTGATACAGAAAACGGGGAAATTTTACATCTGCGTTTGTCTAGAGGAACAGTGCTGCGCGATCGCGACTTACTATCCAATGAAACAGGTGAGTTTATAGTCAGAATAATTGCTAAACCAGAACCCATCCTGAGGATAACAGGGAAAACTCCCTTAGATTTACTCAGAGCAGCTTATCATTTAGGTAATAGACATATACCAATAGAAATTACTCCTACTAATTTAAAGTTATCCCCAGACCCAGTGCTAAAAGCTATGCTGGAACAATTAGGTATGGAAATTATAGAAGAAATCTCTCCATTTCAACCAGAAATAGGAGCTTATGGTCATGGTCATTAGAGATGGGGAGATGGGGAGATGGGGACCTACCCCTAACTCCTCCCAGGAGGGGAATATGGGGAGATATTTGGTAATGGTTGAAGATGGAACATTTTTTTATATCGAATTAAGCGGATTTGATATAAAATATCACTTCTAACTTCTAACTTTTGAATTTTGAATTTTGACTCTAGTGAATGGGGAGATGGGGAGATATTTGGTAATGGTTGAAGATGGAACATTTTTTTATATCGAATTAAGCGGATTTGATATAAAATATCACTTCTAACTTCTAACTTCTGACTTTTGAATTTTGACTTTAAATAATGTACTATCAAAACCAGGGAGCAAATCAACTTTTATGTCTTTTACAGTTAGCAAGTCCGGCATTACCCGTAGGAGCTTATAGTTATTCAGAAGGTATTGAAGTATTAGTAACTAGAGGAAAAATTTCTGATTATGATAGTCTTAAAAATTGGTTGATAGATTCTCTGAAATTTGGCAGTATTCGATTAGAAGCAGCATTAATAGTTAGAGCTTATCGGGAAACTAATTCAGGAAATTTACAGCTATTAAATAATTGGAATAATTGGGCAACTGCAGTTAAAGAGACTGAAGAATTACGTCTGCAAAGTTTACAAATGGGTCGAACTTTGATTCGTTTATTTATGAATATTCAGCCAGATTTATCAACGGAATTAATGAAGTTTATTCAAAACAAACTCGAAACAGAAACAGATTTTTGTAACTTCGCGATCGCTTATGGTCTAATTTCTGCTAGCTGGCAAATTGAGATTGAAAATGCAATTTTAAGTTATCTACATAGTTGGGCAACTAATCTAGTTAATGCTGGTGTAAAATTAATTCCTCTAGGTCAAACAGTAGGACAAAAGTTATTATGGGAATTGCAAAATCAAATAGTTTTGAGTGCCAAAGAAATTCTCAAATTAAAAGATGACGAGTTAAATAGCTGTAGTTGGGGACTATCTCTAGCAAGTATGGCTCACGAAGTTCAATATACTAGATTATTTAGAAGTTAGGTGATTTCAGTTATCAGTTATCAGTTATCAGTTATCAGTACCTATGCAATAAGGAGGCTTGAAATCTGAAATATTCTCTTTTTTTATACCCTTAAAAGCAAAGGCTTTAGACCACAATTTTTCGGTAAACTATTGTTTGAGAAGTTTACCTATTATAATTATAGCAGTCGAAAGAAAGGGGGCGGAAAGTTCAAAAGTTTAACACTCAGACAAGTAAGGCTTTTCCTTCTTCCTTCTTCCTTCTTCCTTCTTCCTTCTTTCTTCTGCTATACCCATTAATAATTAGTAATTTATGAATGTTTTTCGGATTGGAATAGCTGGCCCGGTAGGCTCAGGTAAAACAGCTTTAGTTGATGCCTTATGTAAGTCAATGCGACAAAAATATAATATTGCAGTTGTCACCAATGATATTTATACCCAAGAAGATGCCCAATTTTTGGTGCGAAGCCAAGCATTAGATAGTTCCCGTATAATAGGAGTAGAAACAGGTGGTTGTCCTCATACAGCTATCAGGGAAGATGCTTCTATTAATCTCATTGCTATTGAGCAATTAGAAAATCAATTTACCGATCTAGACTTAGTATTTGTCGAAAGTGGCGGTGATAACTTAGCAGCAACTTTTAGCCCCGAGCTAGTTGATTTAACAATCTATGTGATTGATGTAGCTGCTGGCGATAAAATACCAAGAAAAGGAGGTCCAGGTATTACTAAATCCGATCTGCTTGTGATTAATAAAATTGACCTTGCTCCCCATGTAGGAGCAGACCTGAATATTATGGAAAAAGATACTAAAAAGATGCGAGGCGATCGCCCTTTTGTCTTTACTAACCTCAAAACAAAAGTGGGTTTAGAAGCAGTTTTAAACTTTATCTACAAGTATCTAATTTTAGATTAACCAGATTTTCTTAATTCCTAACTCTATCAACTTAAAACATGAATAATATTTGGCAACGTTTGAAAAGTTTACCTTGGCAAGAACTACTTTTAGTAAGTTTCATTGCTACTTTGACAGTTGTAGCAACAGAAGTATTATTAATCTTAAGCTTCACTTATTTTTTTGTGATCCTCAAACCATTGAGTATGCTATTTTCCTCTCCAATATTTGGGGTCTTAATACCTATAGGAGCAGCAGTAGGAATGGGAGCGCTAGCAGTTTATTTATTAGAATTTTGGCAAAAGCAGTGGTTGCTGAATAACTCTAGTCTTTGGGCGCTAGTTTTATGTTTATTTATCGGATTATTATTAAAGTCTTTATTTCCTCTACCTCCTGTATTAGTTAGTGTATCTAGAGCTTCATTAATCAGTCTAGCTATAGGGGTTTTCTGGAAAGGGCGACCTTATTGGCGACGTTAAAAAAATTATGAGCGTTGCTCAAGCGCGTGTATGATATTAGTCTTAATTACTTCGGAGTCAGGAGTCAGGAGGGAAGAAACAAGAAGAAAGTTTTGTGGTTGCGTAAGCAGAACGGAGTTCTATTGCGCTCTTATCCGGACATGATATCATACCTCAAATCACCAACGCAAAATTATGGAAATATAATCGATGAAAATACTTACAAATTGGGGTTTTACCAGAGATGGGTGGCGTAGTGGCAAACATGGTGAATATTTGGTATTAATTCAAGGTTTGCTACTGGTAGGATTTATTTTTTTGCCTACATATCACCTACCAGGAATTAGTTTAGAATTGCCACAATTAACATACTCTTGTTGGATAGTCGCAGCACTTTTTACGATCGCTGCATTAGTTTTGATTGTGAAAGGATTATTAGATTTAGGCAAAAATCTGACACCTTTGCCATATCCGAGAGCAGATGGTGAGCTGGTGCAAACTGGAATTTATGGCATTGTTAGACATCCTATGTATAGCGGTTTAATTTTCTTGACTCTCGGTTGGAGCATTTTTCAACTTAGTTTGTCTCATTTTGTAGCGGTTATTGTAATTTTTTTGTTTCTTGACCTGAAAGCAAGGCGAGAAGAAACCTGGTTAAGTGAAAAATATCCAGAATATTCAGATTATCAACAACGGGTGAAAAAATTAATTCCAAGGATTTATTAATTAAAGATTAATTCACAAAAATTTGCTGGAGTATCCACATAGTTATTATATTTATAATAATAAAATCAAATCAGTATATTGCATAACAATTTATCAATATTTATTATTTCCATAACAATTTTTTAACGTAATTCTACTGAATATTCTGCTAAACTGTGAATAACAGTAATTTTTTTAGCTTCAATTATTTGATTTTTGGAATAACAAATTTTGGCGATAAAAGCTAGTTATTTTAAACAAATATCAACAGATTTCATCTAATCTTCACAATACTAGGATAAAAATTAAAGTAATTGTGAAAGTTTGCAAAATCAGGCCAAATTGACTATACAAGAAAGTGAGATCAAAGTTAGACTGAAAATATATTGACAGAACTAGTTTATATATCGGATGATCTAATTATGAGTTCTATTACAGGTATTTCACACCAAGCCACTCAAGCAAACCATAACTACCTAGATAAACTACTGCAACCAATTCGCGAATATCTTGATAGTATAGAAATAAATAATCAAAAAATAGCACATTTGCTGTGTCACTTGATCCCGGCTCAATGTCCTTTTGAGAGAGATGTAAAACTATTCGGACATCTACTGTTTCATATTCCTGCAATGTGTAAACTTAATCCTTTGTATGACCAATTTATCGGCTTACGATTTCGCGCTTTAACTTTTCTAGCAGATGTCTGTGGAGAGGATATTACGGGTTATTGTTAAAATATATTTTTGGATTTTAAATACTTGCTTCTAAATTTTATCTTATAGTAGCTCAATGATATTTAGGTTATACTACCAAGAGCTTAGTTTTTCTCTGAAACTAGGCTCTTTCTTATTGGTGAACGCGATCGCAAAAGGCAGAAGGCAGAAGGCGGAAGGAAAAATATTGCGTTTGCTGTATAATTTCGTATGCGTGCGTAAGTCCCGATCATGTCTAGCCAAGTTATCAGAATAAAAAGGCGTTGGTGAATTTAGCTATGATTTTCGTGGCTGTAGGAACAGGTATGGAGGGAACAGCTAGGGACGTTGCATGCAACGTCCCTAAAGATTATTTCGTTTACGGGTTGTTCAGGAGCAAGCAATGAAAGGGGTATTCATAATTCTAATATTGATTACGGTTAGTCCAAATATCTTAATTTTGATGTTGATTCACCAACGCCTCAGAATAAAAAGTCGGCGTTGCTGAATTGAAGTATGAATGCGCGATTGTTTGGTTCTCGCCTTCGCCCCCGCGCATCCCCCATTCAACAAAAAGCGCACCATCCTCTGGCTTCCCCATCTTTCAAAAGCGAAGCATCCTCTGGCTTCCCCATCTTTCAAAAGCGAAGCATCCTCTGGCTTCCCATCGTTCAAAAGCGAAGCATCCTCTGGCTTCCCATCGTTCAAAAGCGAAGCATCCTCTGGCTTCCCCCGATATTCGGGGGACGGGAGGGGGATTTCTAAGGGGGACGGGAGGGGGATTTCTAAGGGGGACGGGAGGGGGATTTCTAAGGGGGACGGGAGGGGGATTAAGGGGGACTTTTAGAGTTTTATTCCCCCCAAAATTGGGGGGCTAGGGGGGCTTGCATCATACCCAGAATCACCAACGCCTCAGAATAAAAAATCTAGGACTTCAGCAAATACCCTACACTTGACATCCTCCCGACGCTGCACTTGCGTGAAAGCGCGGGATTCCTAACCATCGCGCTCTTAGGTCTTTCTGCTGCCTCTTGCAGAGGAGCTGCGCGCTCCAATGCACCAGCCTCCAAGGTCGAGCCTCTTTTCGGTCTAAAGGCGCGCTCCACAGACTGAAACTGCTAGCCCAGCAGCCAGATTTTAAGTCTAACATACTATTGACATGCGCCTCAAAATTGATTAGTTTTCCCATCCCTCCGCTCCCCTTCGGGAGAGCGCGGGTCTTCAACCAACGTTGAGATAAACATGATAAAATGTAATATCCAAATTTTTTTCCTTCCTAACTTCTGTCTTCCGTCTTTAACTAATGGCAAAATCCCTAGAACCTGACGCATTTTTCCAAACACCAGGAGTCATTCTCGATGTTCGTAGTCCCGGCGAATATGCTCAAGGTCATATTCCTGGAGCTGTTAATTTTCCTCTATTTAATAATGATGAACGTACCTTGGTGGGAACTTGCTACAAACAAAAAGGTAAAAATGAAGCAATAGAATTAGGATTAGCGATCATCGGTCCGAAATTAGCTAATTTTGTTGCCCATGCGAAGATATTAGCTCCAGACCGTCAAGTTAGAATTCACTGTTGGCGAGGTGGAATGCGTAGCGCTGCAGTTGGTTGGTTATTAGAAACCGCAGGATTTAATGTTGCTCTACTTATTGGCGGTTACAAAGGGTTTCGACGTTGGGCGCTTTCTCTATTTTCAGTTCCACAAAAAATGATTATTTTGGGGGGAATGACTGGTAGTGGTAAAACTGAGATATTGTCTGCTCTGGGTTCTATGGGAGAACAAGTATTAGACTTAGAAGCTCTAGCTAACCATCGGGGTAGTAGTTTTGGTGCTTTGGGGCAGTTGCCTCAACCTACTAACGAGCAATTTTGGAATGCGATCGCCATGGAATGGGCAAAGTTCGACCAGAGTCAACTTTTATGGGTTGAAGCAGAGAGTAAGCGTATTGGAATGTGTCGTATTCCCCAGGAAATTTTTGAGCAAATGGAAAGGGCGAAAGTTATTGAGATAAGTCGCAGTCGTCAGGAAAGAGTGGCATTTTTGGTCGAAATTTATGGAGAAGCGGATATTAATGATTTGATTGCTGCAACTGAACGTATTAGGAGGCGTTTAGGCGGTGCGCGGGCGCAAGAAGCGATTAATTTTCTGAGGGAAGGAAATTTGGCAGCAGCTTCAGATTTAATTCTTCACTATTATGACAAAACCTATACTTATGATTTGGAAAAAAGAGGGGTTAGTATTCATAAAGTTGATGTTTCTGGTTTATCGGCGGTTGATGCTGCTGTTTTAGTACGGGAGAAAAGTCAACATATATAGTTGCGGAGGAAGTACATAAGCGAGAAATGTTTTTAGAAGACCGTACAGGTGAAATTATATTAGCTAGACAGGAGGGGTTAGAAATTGGGATGCAAAGATTAATATTAGGTCAACTGGAGAGAAAATTTTCAGGAGAAATTACTGAAATAATCCGAGAGAATATTCAACAATTATCGATGGAAAAGTTAGAATACCCGGGAAGAGCAATTTTAAGTTTTAGCAGTCTGGAGGATTTGTCGAATTGCTTGGAATAATTGAATCAGGAATAGAGCGATCGAACTAATTATAAATCTGCTCAAATTTAGTCAAATCAGTGAATCTTTTTACCTATAAGGTTTATGAAAAAAACTTTCCCCGATAGTGAAACAGGTGTAATACCAACAATTTATTTATAGACAGCAAAAAATGGAACAGAAAATACAGACTGCTCAGAAATTATTCTTTTGAGACTAACTATTGATTTAATTACTTCTTTTTTAACTTTTTCTTTTTAACTTTCGCTCTCTGTTGAGCAACTTCCGGTGGCGGACCATAATCTCCATCACAGAAGTATTTTCTCTCTACTATATATTGTGGCTCCACTTCAATCCACAGACGGGCACCCCCAGCTTGACTTTTATTGGGTTGATGAGGCTGATAAACAATTTGGCAAGGTCCGTTAATTTTCAGAGCGTGACAATAATGTTTTTTGTCTCCCACTTTAACAGCAACTGCAGGATGAGAAGTTCCATAGTCTCGGTTATAGTCAATAGTTTTTCGTAGAACATGAACCACCGTCTTGGCTTTGCGTTGAATTTTATTCCAAGTCGGTTGTGGGCCGCGACGACCCCGTTTAATCTCTGGCATACCATGATGGTTGAGCGGAATCATCCAAAGTCTTTTAACTTTGCGAGCACCTTTAACACGATCTTGATTGAGTAGTGTTCTCAATCTACCTGTCGAAATATTTAGTAGAAAAGCAGCTTGTGTTGTAGTTACTATTGAAGTAGTCATAACTATAACGTCTTAGTTTTTATATTTTTACCACGTAAGAATTTGGTTTTTGATTTGAGTATTATACATCTAAGCTAGAAGTATTTGATTAAATTGAAAAAAAACTTAACATAATACCCAACCAAAGCACTGACTCTCAAAAGAATAGACATCTCCTCCAAAAGAAGCAACAGGCAACAGGGAGAAATAATTGATAATTTATGGATAAGAATTGATTTGATTTTTGATTTTTGGATGATGTCTAATGGAAATCAGTCGACTAAATCCCACAGCACATCAATAACTCTGCCGACATATTCCCTCATCTTGGTGTTGTTGAATCCATTGAACAATAGTGGAGAAGAATAATCAACTCAAGTGTTTGTTTAGCATTTTTGGGCGATCGCCCTTACTATTGTCCAATAGTTTCTTTTCCTAGACTGACCTTTTGAAGTTGAAAATCTAAATGTCTTTGACCATCTCAATTTTCCTCGCCTACAACTAAATACCACAGCGCATCAATACCACTGCCGACATATTCTGAATCTTGATGTTGTTGAATCCATTGAACAATAGTGGAGAGGAATAATCAACTCAAGTGTTTGTTTAGCATTTTTGAGCGATCGCCCTTACTATTGTCCAATAGTTTTTTTTCCTAGACTGACCTTTTGAAGTTGAAAATCTAAATGTCTTTGACCATCTCAATTTTCTTCCCTTGCGACAAAATCCCACAGCACATCAATAACTCTGCCGACATATTCTGAATCTTGATGTTGTTGAATCCATTGAATGATAGTGGAGATGATATTAGGGTAATTGTTGCCCAAATTACCCAAAGCATTGGCTACCCTCCAACGCACAAAAGAATCCTCATCCTGAAGTAGTGTTATTAAGGTTTTAACTAATATTTCTGAGCTATTGCCCAATTCAAGCAAAGTTTCGGCTGCACTTAAACGCAGAGCAGAATCATCATTCTGAACCAGTGTGATTAAGGTGCTGACTAATATTTCTGAGTTGTTGCCCAATTTCTGCAAAGTTTGGGCTGCACCTAAACGTAGAGCAGAATCATCATCTTCAAGTAGTGGTAGTAGGGCATTGACTAATATTTCTGAGTTATTGCCCAATTCAAGCAAAGCTGTGGCTGCACTTAAACGCAGAGCAGAATCCTCATCTTGAAGTAGTGATAGTAGGGCATTGACTATTATTTCTGAGTTGTTACCCAATTTACCCAAGGCATCGACTGCGTTTTGTCGTACATCAGAATTCTCATCCTCAAGCCGAGTTAGTAGAGTGCTAACTACTATTTCTGGGTTATTACCTAATTTACTCAAGGCATTGACTGCGTTTTGTCGTACATCAGAATTCTCATCCTCAAGCCGAGTTAGTAGAGCATTAACTACTATTTCTAGGTTATTACCCAAATCGCCCAAGGCATTAACTGCGTTTTGTCGTACACCAGAATCTTCATCCTCAAGTCGTGCTAGTAGGCCACTGACTACTGTTTCTGAGTTATTACCCAAATCGCCCAAGGCATCAACTGCGTTCCTGCGTACATAAAAGTCCTTATCCTCAAGTCGTGCTAGTAGGGCACTGACTACTATTTCTGAGTTATTGCCCAAATCGCCCAAGGCACTGACTGCCATAGAACGGACAAAAGAACTCTTATCCTGAAGCAGTGGTAACAGGGGGTTAACTAATATTTCTGAGCCTTTAGCAAATTCTTTTAAGGTGAAAACAGCCAGTATACGCACTAAAAAATCCTCATCCTGAAGCAGTGATAGTAGATGGCTGACCACTATTTCTGCTCTATTACCCCATTTGCCTAAGATAAAGGCTGCCAATAGAACTATGAAAGAATTCTTATCCTGAAGCAGTGGTAGTAGGGTATTGACTAATATTTCTGACTTTTTTCCCAATTGACTAAAGGTATCAACTGCACTCCTACGCAGAGCAGAATTCTGATTCTGGAACGATGCTACTACAATATCAATTACTGTTTCTGGAATGCGTTCTCCTAGTACAAAATTGACTATTCTTTTTGGGTTATTCTCAATTTGAAACAAGACCTGGAATGCTCTCATTCGTAAATAATAATCTTCATCTTTATAATTATCCCTCCCTAGTATGCTTCTGATTAAACCGTGTGAAATTTTACCCATATAGGCAGAAATATAGAGAGCGTTTGCAGGTATATCGGAATCCTCATCCTTTAGTTGTGCCCGCAATATTGTGATTACTTGATTCTTTTCTCCTAACTTCCCCCGATATTTCAGCAACCTTTCCTCATCAATAAAATCTGCTCGCTCTTTCAACATCTCCAAAGCTTGCCCCTCAAAATCAGTTTCATACAAACTACACAAAATCCGATCGACCTGCTCCCGAACTTTCTCACCAACCTTCTGTTCACTACTCACCTCCAAATCAACCAACCTCTCCAAAATCTCCTGCACCAACTCACCATCAACACTCCGTAAACCTTTCGGATTTTCTGCCAAACAATTTCCAGCAAAAAACAAATCCCGATGTAACC
>JAAHGF010000023.1:0-116004 GCA_010672585.1 Okeania sp. SIO1I7
AAGAACTCGTCATCAAGTTATCAAGGGAACGGAACAAAAATTCTCGAAAATAACTAAAAGTTGGCATCCCCGTCGGCGATCGCTCTCAATTATTTCTATTTTTCAGTGATTAAATTCACTGGAGACAGAGGAACATAGTCCGACTTAGTTAGTGTAATTATTACACTAACTATCTTTTCTTTTTGTCCAAAGTCCAATTATTAGCATCCCCTTTCAAGGGGAAAAAAGCGGTCGTTAGCGGAGCTTCCCGTTAGGGTGGGATGGCTCCGAAACCTGCGCCATATCCAATCGACCAAGAGAATAAATTTTTTCCTTATTGGTCAATCCTCTCCCTTTTAGGGAGAGGTAATTATCCATTATCCATTAATGAACAATAAGCTTTATTCGGTCAAAACTGAATCCAAAATTGCTTGAGCTGCACGACCACAAACTCCTTGTTTTCCCAAAGCATGACGCATTTCCTGATAATTTACTCTCATTTTTTCTCGGTGCTGAGAATTTAATAGAAGTTTCAAAGCTTCAGAAACAATATTTTCAGGAGTAGCATTTTCTTGAAATAATTCTGGCACAATAGCCTTCATTTGTACCAAATTTGGTGGCGACATAAATGGAATCGAAAATCTCAAAATATTCCTAGCAATCCAAACAGTTATTGGATTAACTTTATAGACTACTACTTGCGGTACATTGAGCAAAGCTATTTCCAAATTCACAGTACCAGATTTAGCGATCGCCAGGTCACCTGCAGCTAGAATTTCTAAATTTTTACTTTCTTGTATTTCTTGATTATTTTGTAGCAGAGATGGATAAATTGTTGCCTGTAGTTGATACTTCTTAATTGCCTCTTCAATAGGATGACGATAACTTTCTAAAGATAGAGAAATCAGAAAATGAACTTGAGGTAATTTTTCCTGAATTATTTGTGCTGCTCGAAATATTACTGGCATTAAATATTTAACTTCTTGTTGTCGAGATGCTGGTAATAAAGCGATCGCTATTGTATCTGGATTTATGCCCAAATTATGACGTGCTTTTTCCCGACTAGGAGCTATTTTTATTCTGTCAATTATGGGATGACCTACCCAAGTAACTTTAGCTCCTTTTTGTTGAAAATAATTTGCTTCTTCCGGGAAAATCGCCAAAATTTTGTTTGCTAAATTTACTATCTTATTTGTTTTACCCTTTCCCAGAGACCAAACCCATTCTTGAGGAGCAATATACCAAATAATCGGTAAATTCGGCCAGGTTTTACGGATATAACTACCAATACTAATATTAGGTCCCATATAGTCAATTAAAACAACTATATCAGGGGATTCGTGATGTATATATTCTTTTGCTTTTTGTTGTAATTTCAGAGTAGGAAAAACAAAAGGCAAAGATTCAATAATTCCTACAGCACCAATTTTTGTTGTATTTCCTAACAAAGTAGCACCAGCAGCAGCCATTCTATCGCCCCCCAAGGCGACAATATCTAAATTTAAACCTTGAAGTTCAGCTTGACGGTAGAGTGCTTCAACTAATAGAGACCCTTGTAAATCTCCAGAAACTTCACCTGTACTAATAAAAATTTTCATAAGACATAGGGGACTGGTCATTTCAGTTGTCAGTTATCAGTTATCAGTTATCAGTAAAAGAGGTACAAATATAAAAGTTCAAACCTCAATTACTTCATTCCAACTGAAAGAAACTATATAGCAATCGAAGCAAAGATTAAGACATTTCTAAATGATTGAACTCAATCATAGATTATTTTTGACTTTTGCCTTGTCTATAGCGCAACAAGACTTTTAAATAATAGGATATTAATTAAATTTATAATTAATTGATTAACATATTGATAATTTAAATTGATTTTGACAAAAAAAGTTCAAATGAGCTATCGGCAGGCAAATTTGAGGGAAAAATTGCGATTTCGCGCCTGTATGAGCAATCTTTTCATAAACGCTACAAGTCTTGATATGCAGTGAATATAGGATTTTTGCCGCTCGGTCAATTTTGATGTATATTGATAACAAGTCTGTCGCTCTGCGTAGGTGCTTATTAAAATGAATTGAAATATTGTTCGTAGTAGAGCAGTTGAAGCAAAGGTTGCAGATGTTAACTTAATATCAACTCCAGTAGTATCATCTATATGTAAGGTAATTGTAAGGAAGAAGGAAGAGGGAAGAAGGCTTATAGCTGAAGGAAAAAGAAAGAAGGAAAAGTATTACGTTGTCTGAGTTTTAAACTTTCGAGCTGTCCGTGCCCTTTGCTTCGATTGCTATGATTATGGATATAAATGGAGGAAGTCTAATATATATGATAGACATATCTTGACATACTCTCCGGCCTAAAGGCGCGGAGATTCTCCTGAAACCAGGATTCTTGGTTTGCTGACGCAAGGCTACGCCAACAATGAGTCCACTTAAATCAGATACGCAAGCGATACCTAAGCCAGAGATGGTTCTCACGCCTGCGCGTTTGCTCTATTTCAAGAGCCTGTGGACCTATGCCCTACGGTACAGTTCAAACCTTAAAAGACTTTGGTTCTCTGGTACCTGGTGCTTAAAGCAATTCCTAAGCACAAGCATTACTGTGCAAAACCCCATAACTTTAGTTTTCAAGGTGCTAGTTTGCTACGATTAGTAGCTAGGTTTTTAGAGTGGTTGAATACCTTTGCCACTGATAATAAGTATAGCACATGCGTCCCCCTAAAAGAGGGAGGCTTTAAACCCAATTTTTCTAACGTACCATTTTAGATGTTTCAGTCTAGTAGTGCGGGCATCTTGCCCGCTAAGAGTGTACCTGATTGAGATGAAATTGCACCTACAGCATATTCCTAGTATGTGATCTACAAACATTAAAGTTCAAACCTCAATTACTTTCTGTCAACTCAAAAAGATTATAATTCTCGATATCAAATGACAAATCTTCCCTATTTTTAATAGCATCACGAAGTACCTGCTTTAAATTAACATCCCTGTCTCTATCTGTAATACTAATTATAATAACTCTACGTTGAATGGCTGTCTCTTTTTCAGTCTTTTCAGTCTTGGATGAACATTTTCTTTCGTATTTTTTGTATTGTCCTAAATTAAAAGTATATCTTTGCTCGTCTCTAAGATCCTCATGTTTTTCTAAAGCTTGCTTCAACTCTTTATCTAAAGTGACAGCTCTTTTGTAGGCTTTATTGTTTTCTGAATTTTTTGGTCCTTCACATGAAGCGGTACCAACGCTAATTATTCCAAAAGTTTCTTTAAAAGCCAAAATCATGTCCTCGCTCTCTAGCAACTCAGAAATATCAACTTTTTTTCCTCTCAGCTCAATTTGATCGTCACTGTCATAATCCCAGTTATACTTGTCTGACAAAATAATGAATTTAAACTCACCTTTATTGTCATTTTCGTCTACTCCTTTAACTTCAGATATAGTATTAAATTCATCTTCTATTAAAATTGCCTGAAGTTGGATTGGCAATATGCTAAATTTGAGTAGCCCACAATGTTTCCTACCTTTTAAGTCTTCCTCAAAAATCGGCTTTTCTAACAACAGACTTAAAATTTTCTTCTCTGCAAGTTGTTCAAGTAATGGTTCATAATCTCGAAGCTCAATGATAATTCTTATCTCTTTTTCTTTTTGTATTTCTGGTAAAGAAGCCGTCTTATCTACAGGACAATATCTCTTTTGAAAATTTTTAGGCTTAACCTTATCTTTGAGCTTGTTACTTGGCTTGAAATATATGCAAGAATCACCGAATTCATCAGGGCTGTTGTCATAGTCTTCTTTTTCCAGAACTACATACCTTTCGAGAATATTAAGAATCTGCTTCTCTTTTTCAGGAGTATAATTACTAATCCTATCTCTAATGTTATTGTCAAAGAACTCTTGAGCTTCGTTTCTCTTAGCTTCCGAACGCAAAACCTTCTTAAATTCCTCAATGCCATTGTATTTTGATTTATAAGGGGACTTGCAATGCTTGAGTAGATAGCCTTTCTCATCCTTGAAAACTAGATCGCTTTTCTCATCGTTGAAGAAATTTTGTCAAGCCAGTATGAGAATCAAAATAAGAACCAAAATAAGAACCAAAATAATCCAAAAAAGAGGCTTCCTATTATGTGGTTTAAGAGACTTAAAAACTTTTTTAAGGAACTGAGAATCTTTGAATTTTTCAAGTAATCCAATAATACCTTTGAGCAAGCCTAACCATTCTATAATACTTCCAATCATAAAAAGGCAATTTTCTCCCTCTATCGAACAAAAACTCTACTAATTATCAAGCTCTTCTAACCTTTCTTTCTTCAATATTTTTCCCGGCATCGGTCCACGACGTTTAGACTCAAGAGACATACTTAAGAACTGATGTAATTCTTGGATATACTTATTCTCTGAAAGTAACTCTAATTCCTCTAAAGCTTCACTAAAAAGTTTACCCGAACGATAGAGAATCCGAAAAGCATTTTTCAATATTGCTAAATCTGCACTGGTCAAACCAGCACGCTTTAATCCTAATAAATTGAGCGATCGCACCAAACAAGGATGCCCTTCGACCAACATAAATGGTGGTACATCTTTAACTATACGACTCATACCACCCACCATTGCCATTTTACCAATATGGACAAACTGATGAATACCCAATACCCCACCAATTACAGCTTTAGACTCAATTTTGACATGACCTGCTAAAGATACAGCATTAGCTATGACCACAGAATCTTCAATAATACAATTGTGCGCCACATGGACATAAGCCATCAGTAAATTATCATTACCAATAACAGTACTCTCACCTGCATAAGTAGCGCGATTAACTGTAACGTATTCCCTTATTTTGTTATTGTTGCCAATTTTTACCCAACTTGGAGCACCTGCATATTTCAAATCTTGTGGTTCTATACCAATAGCTGCTCCAGGAAAAATCCGATTACCAGAGCCAATTTCTGTTGGTCCTTCAATCACAACATGAGCGCCAATGGTAGTTCCCGCACCTACCTTGACCTGTTCCTCTATTACAGCATAGGGACCCACTTGTACAGTGGGATGTAGTTCGGCACTTTCAGCAATAACAGCTGTTGGGTGAATCAGAGTAGGCATACTTCAATCCATTATTGAAAACATCAAATTTCCTTCTGCGGCTTTTTGACCATCCACTTCTGCAAGACCTTGCACTTTGCCAAACCTGCCACCTTTAACAGATAATAATTCTGTCTTTAATATTAGTTGGTCTCCTGGCACTACTGGACGACGAAACTTTACCTTATCCATACCTGCAAATACAAATAATCCTTTCTGAAGCTCTGGCATTTGAGCAAAGACTATGCCTGCAACTTGAGCCATTGCTTCTATGATTAATACCCCTGGCATAATTGGTCGTCCAGGAAAATGTCCTTGAAAATGGGGTTCATTAAATGTGACATTTTTAATACCTACTGCTCTTTCCCCTGGTACATATTCTATAATACGGTCTACTAAAGCAAAGGGATATCGGTGGGGTAATAGTTTGTGAATTTCTTCAACAGTCATAATATTTACCCCAGTAGTCGCAGTATCTTGATTTTGCTGAGTTGAAGAATTTTCTGTGGTTTGTGCTGAATCTGTTGTAGTTTTTTCAGAGGTTGACATTATGTAAAGTTCTTGATTGGCAGTCTTGATTTTACCATTAGACATCTCCGAAAAAGATATAGACTTTTTGCAAGAGTTAGGGAACAGGGAACAGGGAACAGGGAATAGATTTTTATGGCCAAAGATTACGAAAAATGATTTTATTACAGCACTTTTTATTTAAGTAGACTACAAAATTCTTTTGGTGCGCGGGAGTAGGGAACAGACAGTAGGAGGATGCTTTGGCCACTGTAGTCTATCTATTTGAAAACCGCTATAAGTGACTGTTACAACTCTAGCTTATGTTAAATAAAGAGCAAGTTTATTTTCTAGAGATATCTATTATACCAATTTGAAAAAAGAATTCTACAAAAAGGTAGACCTTGCTCGAATATGCTTAAAAATAGCTATTCCAGTTCATTTTAGATAGTTATTTATATTTTTTTCCCTTTTTTTTCAATATTTATCCCTTCTTCCTTCTTTCCTCTTCCTTCTTTCGTACGGACGCCCTTATGCAACGTCCCTACCATCTGTAACAAACATGTATCAAATTGGTATTAGTCAAAAGTAATCCTGACTTTAAATTTTGGGTAAGCATTCAGTCGTCAGCTATTAGCTATTGCTTTTGGTGTAGTTTCAAAGTTGTATTAATCTCGTCAGAGTTAAATCTTATGACAAAAATTGTTAAACTCTATATTCATTTAAACTCCTTCCTTAAAGGCAAGGTCTTATTGCTGATAGCTGACAGCTAATAGATGGATGCTTACCATTTTGGCGTTGCTGAATCAAGGTATGAAAATAAAAACTGAATAATCTTAAATATTTGTCATTAATATAGTTTAGGAATCGCCAAAAAATACAAATCATACCCTAAATTAGCAAGACCAAAAACCTAATAGACATTTGGTGGAAATTCAAAATAAAATCAATTATTATCCATAAATTATCAATTATTTCTCCCTGTTCCCTCTTTTGGTGAAGATGTCTAATATTAATTATTTATTGTAGCAATTCTCAAATCCGAAATCCTGTTCACCAAACATCCAAAATAATTTGTCGCTGTGCAACGCCATAAATTTCATAATTCTATCTCACCTCACATAAAATATGTATAACACCTACGACCTACGATCTGAAATTAGTTTTACTTACAGACAATTCAGAAATTTTTTTAGCTAATTGGATATGTAATTTATGGCTAGCTTTGTAAGCCAGATAATGAGCTTGAGGAAAACTACCTAATAAACTCAAATCTCCTACTAAGTCCAAGAGTTTATGACGTACAGGTTCATTTTCAAATCTTAAGGGTGGATTTAACCATCCGGACTCATTACAAACTAGAGCATTATCTAGACTACCACCTTTAATTAAACCAGCTTCTCGTAATTGGTCAATTTGATTTGCTAAGGCAAATGTACGAGCTGGGGCAATACAGTCAGCAAAAATTTCTGTTTCTGGAGACCAACTATGCCATTGATTACCAATAGCTGGTAGATTAAAATCTATTCCGTAAGTAAACCGAGTTTCTCGACTAGGTAAAGCAGCGACAAAAGCATCACCTTGGTTTATCCAAATTGGTCGGTCGAGCGAATTTTTGGTCTTTAATTTTGGGTTGAGGATGTGGTTTATTGGCCGTGGGGTGTAAGTATTGTTAATGTGTGTATTTATCTCATCATTAATATTTTTTTGCCCCATGTCCCCATCTCCCCATGTCCCCATCTCCCCATCCCCCCATCTCCCTATCCCCCCATCTCCCTCCTCTGGTTGAGCAACTAATCCTACAGAAGCGATCGCTTCTACCCAGACTTTAGCCGAGCCATCCAACAGAGGAACCTCGGGGCCATCAATTTCAATTCGAGCATTATCTACTCCCATTCCAGCCAAGGCAGCCAATAAATGTTCTACAGTGCGAATACGAATATTTGCAATACCAAATTCCGTAGAGAGAGTAGTAGAAACTACAAAGTTTATTAGAGCTGGAATACTAGGAGTCTCAGGTAAGTCAACTCTAACAAAATATATACCTGAATTTTTGGGGGCAGGTATAACTTTAATATGAGATTTAATACCGCTATGCAGACCTACTCCCCACTGTGAAAATTCTGCTGCCAAAGTATATTGGTTATCCATATTTTTGTCATAATTATTGTTAGTGATTAACCTATATTTAAACTGTACTTAAACTTTACTTCTTCTCAAAGAATTATAATAATACTCTGAATAACAATTATTATTTTTAAATTATATAAATGCTTAATTGTCTAAATATCCGATCAAAACTCTAGGAAAACAAGAGTATGGTAACTACCAAAGTAAAGAATTTGAAGCTGAATAAGCGGAAATTAGCTAGTGTCTTTGCTCTAGTAGCTACAACATTAGCTATAACTATTCCTGTAGTTAGGTCTCAAAGCCCGTCTATAATTAAAATTGATGGTTCTAGCACAGTTTACCCTATTACTGAAGCAGTAGCAGAAGAATTTCAAAAACAGAAAAGAGGTGTTATGCGGGTAACGGTTGGAATTTCTGGAACAGGGGGAGGCTTTCAAAAATTTTGTTCTCAAGAAGATTCTGTGAGAACAGATATTTCCGATGCTTCCAGAGTTATTCAACCATCTGAAATAGAAAAATGTAAAGCTGCAGAAATTGAATTTATTGAACTACCTATTGCTTATGATGCTATTACTATAGTCGTTAATAATGAAAACTTTGTTGATGCTATGACTGTGGAGGAACTCAAAAAGATGTGGGCACCTGAGGCGCAAGGTAAAGTTACGAGGTGGAATCAGGTAAACTCTAATTGGCCTGATGCAGAGTTGAGAATGTATGGACCAGGTGCAGATTCAGGTACATTTGACTATTTTACTAATGCAATAGTTGGTCAGTCTAAGGCTAGCCGTTCTGATTATACGCCTAGTGAAGATGATAATGTTTTGGTTCAAGGTGTTGCTAATGACCCTAATGCTATTGCTTATTTTGGCTATTCTTATTATGAAGCGAACCGAGACTTACTAAAAGCAATAGCTATAGACAATGGTAATGGACCTGTCAAACCTTCATTGGAAACAGTGCGAAATGGACAATATCAACCTCTGGCTAGACCAATTTTTATTTATGTTAATGCTAAAGCGGCAGAGCGTCCTGAAGTTAAAGAGTTTGTTGAATTCTATCTGAAGAATGCTCCTCAGTTAGTTAAAGAAGTCAATTCTGTACCTCTTTCAGAACGAGAATATCAGCAGGGAATGGAACGTTTTAAGAATCGTGTTATTGGGAGTGGTAGTTAAATTTTATAGCAGTTTTCATGTTTCATAGAACACAGAGATTTTGACTTAAAGGCAGCTATGCAAAAGGCAGAAAGCAGAGGGTAGAAGACAGAAGTTTTGTAGTCTACCTTTGTGAAAACCGCTATAAATCTTAGTAATGAAGAGTTGAACAATTTTTAAGTAGAATAATTATTCGATTTTTCATGCAAAACTATTTTTATTATGTAAGTTCATGCTAAAAATTAGATAAATTATCTGCTAATGCCTAAGCATCAATTTTATGTGAAAATGCACAAAATTATCAAATGTATGAACTTTTCTTTCTCGATCTACAGTTAACTCTGATTAAAACATTACTCTCTACAAATTCACATTAATTTGGCATAAGTACCTATTATTATTTATTATTGTTAGTAAGCATTTAAGATTCAGTTGTATAGTAGAAGGAAAGACCGAAAGAGCGAAAAATCTAGCTTTGTCTGAGTTTTAAACTTTTGATATACTCTAATACCAAGCGTGAAAAAATAATGTTACAAATAATAAGGGGAATTAAAATACTTTATAGAAGATGTCTCTTGGGCTAAAAAGATAAATTCAGACCTAAAAACTGCTATTAAAGCTATTCATTCTGACTTCTGACTTGTAATCGCCAATCCGACAGCTCCCCTACCTGACTCCTAAGAAATATCCTAGCTATTTGTAGCAAAAATTTATCAATTTGGTATAATTTTTCCTTCAACTGCTATACAAATAAGTGTTGAGAGAATGAGGCAGAATTAAAAGTATCAAGAAAAGTATATTAGCTAAATTTAGATATATAACGAATCCTCGCCGTAATTCATTTTTACTACTGAATACTTACCATTATTATTTACTTAATCCCTGAGTATTGAATGAGAAAGACACTTTTAAAATTAATAAAATCACCAAAATTTTCACCAAGATTAGTTCAAGATACACGAGAAAAAATAATTGAATATATTTTATTTCTAGCAGCTTTTTCCTCTGTAGCAACTACAATAGCAATTCTATTTATCTTAGTCAGAGAATCAGTTTTATTTTTTCAAGAAATATCCATATTAGACTTCTTGACAAATACACAATGGACTCCCTTATTTCAAAATCCACAATATGGAATTTTACCTTTAGTCTCAGGAACCTTAGTAACTTCAATTGTTGCTTTAATGATAGCTATTCCACTGGGCACTATAGCAGGAATTTATCTGAGTGAATTTTCTCCCATAAAATTTAGAGAAATTCTCAAACCTTTCTTAGAATTATTGGCTGCTATTCCCACAGTAGTTTATGGTTATTTTGCACTCTTATATGTAACCCCATTATTACAAAAAATATTTCCAAATTTGCCGACTTTTAATATGTTGAGTGCAGGATTAGTAATGGGGGTAATGATTATTCCATTTATTAGTTCTATAAGTGAAGATGCCATGCGTTCTGTGCCATTAGCTTTACGAGAAGGATCTTTTGCTATGGGAGCAACTAGATTTCAAACATCATTATTAGTTGTATTTCCGGCTGCTATTTCTGGTATTTGTTCGGCTTATATTCTGGGAGCTTCCCGTGCAGTAGGAGAAACAATGATTGTTGCTATTGCGGCTGGTTTGCAGCCTAATTTTACTTTGAATCCCACAGACCAAGCTGCTACTATTACAGCGTATATTGTACAGGTTAGCCTTGGTGATTTACCTCATGGTACTTTAGCTTATAAAACAATTTTTGCTGCTGGTCTAACTTTAGTATTGATAACTTTAATATTAAATATAATCGGTAATTTTCTAGCTAAACATTATCGAGAAATATATTAAAAGAAGGAAGAAGGAAGAAGGAAGAAGGAAGAAGGAAGAAGGAAGAAGGAAGAAGCTGTTATGTTTTTAAATTGGTTATTGATGCTAGCCAACAGATTTTCATAAAAATCGTGCATTGAGAGGGTAACTATGAAGTTATATTTCCGATAAAAATACTATGATAATAGAATGTAAAACAAATCCAAGACATTCAAAAATATATTAAAAGAAGGAAGAAGGAAGAAGGAAGAAGGAAGAAGTAAGAAGGAAAAAGTAAGAAGCTGTTATGCTTTTAAATTGGTTATTGATATTAGCCAACATATTTTCATAAAATTCGTGCATTGAGAGGGTAACTATGAAGTTATATTTCCGATAAAAATACTATGATAATAGAATGTAAAACAAATCCAAGACATTCAAAAATATATTAAAAGAAGGAAGAAGGAAGAAGGAAGAAGGAAGAAGTAAGAAGGAAAAAGTAAGAAGCTGTTATGCTTTTAAATTGGTTATTGATATTAGCCAACATATTTTCATAAAATTCGTGCATTGAGAGGGTAACTATGAAGTTATATTTCCGATAAAAATACTATGATAATAGAATGTAAAACAAATCCAAGACATTCAAAAATATATTAAAAGAAGGAAGAAGGAAGAAGGAAGAAGGAAGAAGTAAGAAGGAAAAAGTAAGAAGCTGTTATGCTTTTAAATTGGTTATTGATATTAGCCAACATATTTTCATAAAATTCGTGCATTGAGAGGGTAACTATGAAGTTATATTTCCGATAAAAATACTATGATAATAGAATGTAAAACAAATCCAAGACATTCAAAAATATAAACCGTATAGGTTAAATATTTTAACTGAAAATAATTTCCAGAAATTATTGTACATTGAAGCAAACATTTTTAGCGATATAGCGTTTTCATTTGAGATGTCAAACAAGAGTTGGTTATTTACTGACAGTAAAAAGTCCGGCAAACTTTCTGACCAAATAGTTAAGCTTTAAAGCCTCTCCTTTAAAGGATAAAAGCGGTCGATCTTCGGAGCTTGGATGGCAAGGTCTCGGAGCCATATCCAATGGACCAAGAGAAAAGAAAAAATTTTCCCTATCCCGTCAATCCTCTTCTTTTCAAGGAGAGGTAATTGTTAATTAGGGTTTCCTGAAAAAGTCTTATGGGTAAGGGTAGGAGACAGGAGACAACCCACCCCTAATATCAAATCCGGTAGCATCGGTGTAATTAGATGGGGTGATGGGGTGATGGGGTGATGGGGTGATGGGGTGATGGGGTGATGGGGTGATGGGAACCCACCCCTCGCCCCTCCCCCTCCCAGGAGGGGAAAATCGAGAAATATTTGGTAATCGTTGAAGATGGAACATTTTTTTATACCGAATTAAACGGATTTGATATAACCCCTCCGGTGCAGGGGGAGACAGGAGAAATGGGAATTATAGAGGAGGTAGGAGGAAGAATAATCCCTTGATTATTCTGCGCAACTATGCGCCTAAAATGCTAATTTGTTTGAACCATTACGACCTAAAAGCTTGGACTTTTTTTACTAAAAAATGCGCTCAACCTTTATATGTCAATGCTTTTAGATTAGATCGGTCAACCCTAATTATTAATTATTAATTATTAATTATTAATTGTTAAATATATGTCGATAAATTAGAGGAACTTGATATAGATGTCAAATCAAGATTTTACCAAGAGATATTTACCTTTCAATTATCTTCAAAGTAATCTTAATAAACGAAATTTGGTTAATAGTATTTTTGCCATAATTGGTTTGTTAGTAATTACGGGTTCAATATTAATCCTAGCTGCTTTAATCATTAAAATGATGATTGATGGCTTACCACGCCTAAATTGGAACTTCTTATTTTCTTTCCCTAGTAGAAAACCGGAAGAAGCAGGAATTTTATCAGCCTGGGTAGGTACTTGTTTAGTAATGTTAGTAACTACATTAGTAGCAGTTCCCCTAGGAATTGCTTCTGGTATTTATCTAGAAGAATATGCTCGGAAAAATTGGATAGCCGATCTAATAGAAATTAATGTGACAAATCTTGCAGGTGTACCTTCAATTATTTATGGTTTGTTAGCATTAGGATTTTTTGTTTATCAATTAAATTTAGGGGAAAGTATTCTCAGTGCAGGCTTAACTTTAGCCTTATTAATTTTACCTATAGTTATTGTCACTACTCGTGAAGCTTTCCGCTCCATTCCGACTAATTTACGAGAAGCTGCTTATGCTCTGGGAGCAAGTAAATGGCAAATGATTTGGGACCATCTTTTGCCTTACTCTTTTGGTACTATTCTTACTGGTATAATTATTGGTTTATCACGGGCAATAGGAGAAACAGCTCCAGTTATTACTATTGGTGCATTGACATTTATTGCTTTTTTACCAGAATCTCCGGTGAAAAGTGAATTTCCGTTTATTTCTTTTTCCTGGCTTAAAGCTCCATTTACATTAATGCCAATTCAGATGTTTAACTGGGTTTCTCGCCCACAAAAAGCATTTGAAATAAATGCAGCAGCAGCAGGTACTATATTAACTATTATGACTTTGACAATCAATACTCTAGCTATTTATTTACGTTATTTAGTTCGTAAAGGTATCAAATGGTAAACTTTTATAGAAACAAACAAGAATTAATTACTATAAAACCCAAAGCAGAAGTTAAAAAACTGAATTTTTATTATGGTTCATCCCAGATTTTAAAAAATATTAATTTGCTTGTACCAGAAAAACAAATTACTGCATTAATCGGACCTTCAGGGTGTGGAAAAACTACTTTATTACGCTGCTTTAATCGGATGCATGATTTGTATTCAGGAAATTACTATGAAGGGGAAATATGGCTAGATTCTCTGAATATTTTGGCTAAAAATATTGACCCGATAGAAGTACGAATGCGCATTAGTATGGTATTTCAAAAACCCAATCCGTTTCCCAAATCAATTTATGAAAATGTAGCTTATGGTTTGCGGGTGCGTGGTGAAAAAAAACGAAGTTTAATTGATGAAAAAGTAGAACAAGCTCTTGTAAGTGCAGCTCTGTGGAATGAGGTAAAAGATAGATTAAAAGAAGTAGCTTTTAATTTATCTGGAGGTCAACAACAACGTCTATGTATAGCTCGTGCTTTAGTAGGAGAACCTGAGATGATTTTATTGGATGAACCTACTTCTGCTCTTGACCCAATTGCTACTGCTAAAATTGAAGAATTGATGAGTCAATTAAAAGAAAAGATAACTATTTTAATTGTGACTCATAGTATGCAGCAAGCTGCAAGGTTATCTGATTATACGGCGTTTATGTATTTAGGGGAATTGATAGAATTTAGTGAAACTAAAGATTTATTTGCTGACCCTAAAAATCAGAAAACAGAAGATTATTTACATGGCAGAATTGGTTAATTGAAGAAGGAAGAAGGAAGAAGGAAGAAGGAAGAAGGAAGAAGGAAGAACCGAAGGACTGATACCTGACTCCTAAGAAATAGCCTAGTACAGCACGGCGTAAATAAGATACCTATATATAGGTATGATAGAAAGATAAGGTTTTAGCTGTTTAATGGGTGTGCTATTTGACATACTCCCGACGTTGCCCTTACGGGACAACGCGGGATTCTTCAGTCTGGGAAACCCTGACCGCTGTTTAGACAGAGGTGATGTCCTCCCCCTGTTTTGAACTTGAGAATAACAAAATGTAGCTAGCTTGTCAAGGGCTTGTGAACGTTTAGCTTATGAAGGTATCCGAATCCTGGCCCTGGCTTTCCCATACGACGCTCCCCTGCGGGAGAGCGCGGGACTTCCCGACAGGAAAGTTAAACCAACCTGTACTAGCTATTTGTAGCAAAAATTCATCAAATTGGTGTTATACCAAGGGTCATTGGTGAAACTTCAATTATTAAGTAATTAATACAGGTGCAATGACATTTTTGATAATTAGCACGTCAGAGCGCCTATTAATTATTCTGATTTTTACTTCTCCCCCACTCCCCTACTCCCCTACTCCCCTACTCCCCTACTGCCAGAGACTGAAACTTGAAGTTTCAAACAAAATTTTAGTGAAGGAACTACAAAAAATGTCACCAGAATATCTTATGGTAATTACGACAACTTCCAGTAGACAAGATGCTGATAACGTAGCTAAATACTTACTTAAAAAAAGGCTAGCTGCTTGTATTCAAATTTTCAGCTCTATAACTAGCAGTTATTGGTGGAATGACGAAATATGTACAGATGAAGAATGGCTATGTTTGATTAAAACAAGCCAGAAAAATTATGAATCTTTAGAAAAAGCCATTAGAGAAATTCACCCTTACGAAACCCCTGAAGTAATTGCTTTACCAATCCTAACTGGGAGCCAAGATTATCTCACCTGGCTAGGCAATCAACTGGAAAATAATTAACTTTAATGAGATAATTTATACTGCCTAAAAGTAAGCTTTTTTGTCGAAAATTTCAGAGGAATTAGGGTAAAGAAATGAAAATTTTACTGGGAGCAGATACTTACGGTTTTCACCTCAAAGAAGCAGTCAAGCAATACCTACTCAATCAAGAGTTAGAAGTAGAAGATGTAGGAATTAGCGATCGCTTGACTGAAACTCCTTACTATCATATTGCTTCAGAGGTGGCCAAACGAGTAGGAAGCAATCAAGAATATCGAGGTATTTTGGTTTGTGGTACTGGCATGGGAATGGCCATCATTGCTAACAAACACCCAAACGTCTACGCGGCTGTATGTGAAAGTATTTATGCTGCCCAAAAATCCCGCTCTATTAATAACTCCAACATCTTAACTCTAGGAGGTTTGATTACCACTCCTCAAGTGGCCTAGGAAATCGTCAATACCTGGCTAAAGACTGAGTTTACCTCAGAATGGGAACCGCCAATTCAAGAATGGTTGCACAACTCAATGAAAGAGATTAGTCAGCTCGAACAAGAACAGTTTGGGTAAGCATTCAGCCGTTAGCTATCAGCTATCAGCTATTGCTTTTAGTTTAGGATAAAAGCTTTATTAATTGTCTTGCTACAAAAGTTGCCTCCCTTGCCCTTAAAGTCAGTTGTTAATTTAAACACTGTCCTTAAGAAGAGAGTCTTGTTGCGCTCTAGCTGACAGCTAATAGCTGTTTGCGCAGCATTCCGGAGGAAATGCTTAACAGTTTGGAACAAATAAATAATATACAATAAGTATCAGTTTTCCTATGCAATAAAAAATAGGCTTTGACTCCTCGGCGGTTATTTTCTAACAGATTTACAGTGCTTTTTAGATGAATAAATCAGGTAGGAATAGATGGAGAATATCAACAGTATCTTTTACTCCTTTATCATTAAATATTGAGTACTGCCTAATTACCGAATAATTAATTATTAATTGTTGAACATATTGCTTTTGAAATTCTGTACCAATATTTATAGCAGTCGAAGGAAAGGTTAGGGCATATCAAAAGCTTAAAACTCAGACAAAGCCAGATTTTTCCTTATTCCTTATTCCTTCTTCCTTCTGTTATAAAAAGACAAATGTAGTCATCTAATTATTATCTTTTTCTTTTGGGTTTAATACCATTTTGAAAAAAGAATGTTACAAAACTCTAGTTATAGGGAACAGCGGTGCGACCCCACGTCGGCGGCAGACGCAAGGGAACGCGCACCAAGAGAGGGAACAGGGAATAGATAAAAGAGATTCGTAGCAAACATTTATCAAACTGGTTTAATACCCCGCAGTCTACACAGTGTTTACAATTTGTTGAGGTTTAAGTCCCCATCCACTTCTTCCTTCTTCCTTCTTCCTTCTTTCTTCTTCAACCAATAAATGTAAAGCTACTTCTTCTAAACATCTGTGAGAAATTGGCTGAATAAATTTATCTAAAGGATTCAAATCAACAATATAGTTGCCTACTTTTATTCCCACTGGTTCTAAATGTTTTCCCTGGATTTCTTGATGTAATAAGCCTCTATTTTTTAAGGTATTTATTAACCAAAGTACATCACTTTTATCTTGAATTTCTTTACTTTTGTCTCCATCTGTGATACTACCTGCAATAGTATCTTGAGAAAAAGAAATCATAGAAATTAACTGAAATAAATCACTATGTTTAATCAAAGATTGGGTTTGTTTTCGATTGGGTTTTACTCCTAAACCAATTCGGTCTATTAATTTTGCTAAAGCAGGGACAGGTATAGCGCTATTTGTGTCACTAATATCTGGAGCGATTAACAAAGAATGCTGATTTAAAATGGTAGTTATATTGGGATGAATTTGATGAAAAATTCTTTCTACTTTTTCTACTTCTCCAGCATTAACATATTTTCTGAGTTTGTCTTGCCATCCATTTTCACTCAGGAATTCTAGCAGGACAATATATTTGCAGCCCAAACTATGACCAACCCAAAAATATTTTGAGGGGTCAGTATAGATATTATTTTTGTAACCCAATTTTTCAGCAAGTTCTGGCATGGCTTTTGCTAAAATACTTTGTTCTTTTAATAAACTAATAGCAATAGGCCAGTGTTGGAAACTAAAGCGGAAAGGTAAAGCAATAATGCTGTATCCTTCAGCATACATTTGACTTAAGAAATAGTGATAAAAAATCGTTGGGAAACTGCCAAAAAAAGCTCCGCCGATAAATTGGATAATTCCACGAGGTTGAGGATGAAGTGCTACCCAACTGGAAGAAAGTGGTGTGAATTTTAAATTCATAATTTAATACCAAGGAACAGGTTTTAATGAAGTCAGAAGTCAGAAGTTAGAAGTTGTTTTTGTAACCGGGATTTGAGCAAGTCTCCAAGTTAAATAACTTCCGTAAATTACTGTATAATTAAACCTTGGCGTTGCTGAATTGAAGTATGAATGTGCTATTGTTTGGTTCTGCTCAAGCCCCCTAAATCCCCCAAACTTGGGGGAATTTTAGAGTTTTATTCCCCCCAATTTTGGGGGGCTAGGGGGGCAAAATTATACCCAGAATCAGCAACGCCTAAAACTTTTGTAACTCTATAAAATCTGACTTTTAACTTTTAACTTTTAACTTTTGACTTTTATTTGTTTTTATTTGTAGTTCTATAAAATCTGACTTTTGACTTTTATTTGTAGTTCTATAAAATCTGACTTTTAACTTTTAACTTTTGACTTTATAAAGACGCCAATAATCTAGCTATGGCATTACTAATAGGTTGATTTGTTTCTTGCTGATAATATGTAAATCCTGGAGAAGGATTAACCTCAAAACAATACCACTCACCCTCTGGGGTTTCTCGCAAATCTATACCAGCTAAAGATAATTCCATTTCTGCCACCATTAGTCTACATTTATTTTCTATATCTTCTGGTAAACGATAACTAAAAATTTCAGGAGCATTGGCAACTCCCGCGTAACGATAATCGTCCGCAGCAGAACTAATAGCACAGGCAAATACATCTCCACCCACTACATGAACCCGATAATCTCTACCCGGTATATATTGCTGAAATTGAGTTGGACAAGAAACAACATTATCTAAACGTTCCGCGTGTTTTGGTCGTAACTGAGAAACCTTACTGCGGGTACTACTAACAGATTTGTAAATCACACTGCCATGGTCTTGCCAAAACTCATGTACTGCATTAGGAGTCGTAGTAACTAAAGTGTCAGGTACTTGAAACCCAAACTTACAAATTTGCTGTAACTGATACGGTTTAGAATTATTCGCTGCCATTGCTGAAAGGCGATTCAAAATTAAGGCAGAAGTCATCTCTACCCATGACAACAAAGCATTGTCTACTGCGGTGACGTGTTGCCAAGCATAACTTTCTGGTCCTGCTTCCATGATTTCCGGAAGTTTGTAAGAGTCGTGGGGACGCAAATAAACTCCTGTGACTGCACTCAAGTCTATTTTTTGAGTGGGAGTGCAGATTTCTCCTGTAATTTTTTCCCCTACAGAAAGCTTAACTTCAGTTTCAAGAATTTCTCGTTGGTTGAGCAGTACATGAGGTATACCTAAATTTTGTAATTCTTTCTGTACTGCTGCTAAAGGTGAATCTCCGGGTAATCCCCACAACAGAATTAACATTTTTTTTCCTCGTTAAAAAAGTAGTCATTTCAGTTATCAGTTATCAGTACCTCTAGCCAGTAGGTTGGGTTGACTAACGGAAACCCAACCATAATCAAGCTTTGTTGGGTGTCACTTCGTTCTACCCAACCTACAGCAATAAGCGTAGGTTAGGTTGACTAACGGAAACCCAACCATAATCAGGCTTTTTTGGGTGTCACTTCGTTCTACCCAACCTACATTTTTAGGCGTGTCATTCTACTACTAATAGCGTTCATGCGTAAGTCCTAAAAAAGTTAAAAGTAAGACAACGCAAGGTTTTTCCTCCTGCCTTCTGCCTTCTACCTTCTGCCTTCTGCTATAAAATATTCCAGAATTGCATTAGCGATCGCTGGTTGAGAAATATCTACCCACAAATTAGCATCAATAAATTCTGCATCAGCATCAGCTTTACTAAATTGAACAGTTAAGAACTCAACTCCAGCAGCATCAGCAAGACATCTGGCCTGATTTGCTAAGGTGGGGTCAACTTCACCAATACAACGCTTACCAATAACAGTTACTGTTGCGGAATATTTTGGAATTACTTCTGGCAAATTTTCCTTCCCTAGAGCAATATGTTGATGCAGAGGACGCACAGACATCCCCACTTGTGCAGCAGCATAAATCCATTGGGGCGATCGCCAATTCGATCCAAGTAGACAAGTTGGTGTCGGTCTGTTGAGCATTGGACATTTTAATGTATTTAACCAGGAAACCAAAAATGCTGTCATTTCAGCAGCTACATAAGTGCGGTCATTAGGAACAATATGAAAAAGTTCCTCTGGAAAAACTACAGGGAGGCGAGTTAACACACCTGTTATTTGTGCAACTTCTATAATTTTGCCTCCCACTACTGCCGTAGAATTTTTGGTATTTCCCAGATGGTGTCGCCACCCAACCACTGATAAATCTTCAGGGGTGAGTAGCATTACACCATCAGTTGCCGAATGTTCAACAAAAGACCGAGCAGACTTGTCATATTTACTAGCAATAACAACAAGCACTACTCTACTCCTTTTTATCCGTTGTTAACAGCAACTTCACCAACAACAGGACGCTCTTCAGAAGATATGAAAGCTTCTTGCGTTGCTAAACGTTGTCCGATGTTATCGATACTTTCAGCCATTAAAGCTAGTGTTTGTTGCACTTGGTTTGTTTGGTTAGCGGTAAGTGTTTCGATATTTTCTTTGGGATTTTTTTCAAATTCTTTGACTTCTTTAATTTCCTTGATTTCTGGTTTTACTTCTTTAATATTTTTATCTACTACCAGTGGTCCAAGTTGAAATAAACTACCTCCATTAGAAGTTGGTAAAGCATAAACCAATTGATCAAAATCAGAAGCTATAGGTGTATTTTCACTGGTAAATGTGCCTCGGTGTTCGGGAGTTAGTAGCACATTAAATTTACCACCAGGAGCGCGCAAAAAGATTTCTACAAATCCACGAATTTCGACTGTATCAACCGATGGTTCGAGAGTAGTAATATCTGGCTGTAAAATCACTAATCCTGTATCGTGGGCAGCTATTTCTACATTGAGAGTGAATTTACGAGGGTCTGAAGTGGGGGTTAAATCACCAAATACATTAACACCTGCTACGTCACTAATAGTAATAGTATCAGCTAAATTTAAGTTAGGTGTTGTAGCTGTAAATTGGAGACGAAGCGTCAAACCAGTGTTATTAGGATTAGCAATGGTTAAAAAGTAACCTTGTAGAACTGTACGGTCAGAATTAGGAATATTTCCTGCATTAGGAGTGATAGGTTTTAAGAGTAGTTCAAATGTTGAAACTAGCATTATTTGTCCTCAAAAAAAGTAGTGTTTTGTCATCAAATATGATTGATAACTTTGATTTTTTTGGTGTTTTTTATTCACCTGTATCTACCTTAACCTGATAATTATCGAGTGTGTAGGACAAAAACCTAAAAGTGATTTACATTTTTCGTTCGGTAATGCGATCGCGTTCCCAACGTGCTGATATTTCAGCAGCAAGACGACGAATAGGTCGAGATGGTTGCCTTCTTTGTGCTGCCCATTTGTCTATTGTATCTCTGGTTACTCCTAACATTAAAGCTAAGGAATCTCTGGTTAACCCTTCTCGAATATTAAGCAATGTTAGAGGGTCTATTTCTTGAGTTTCTGCTTCTATTCGTGAAATCACTATGGTTTTGGACATAAAAATTTTTTCCCAACTAGAACCTATCATTTATACTACTCAGGACTTACCCAAAATTCCGGTGCTATTCTCTAGCCTTTGTATAGACTGTCCTGTAGGACGCTATACAAGCTCAGTTGCTGTGTAAATCCTGTTAATTTTCATATTTCTGAGACTGCCTTATGTTATGCAGTATGATGTCAATAGTTAAATAATTAGGACTTACGCAGATACGCTATATATAGCGCTCAAAACTATTGTCCAATAGTCTTTGGACTCTGTAAATAGTGCCTTTGCGTAAGTCCTGATAATGAAGTTTGGCGTTGGTGATTTGAGGTATGATCGGAACTTACGCACTGATACTAAATCCAGTGAGGGCGTTTTGCTCCACAACATATAAAGAGGAGCTTGGCGTTAGTCAATGCCATTCGCCCCTACATATAGCGTTTTAAAGGTTAATTTGCGTAAGTCCTGATGATATCATGTCCAGATAATTAGGGATAGAACTCCGTTCCGCTTACGCGACCAAAAAATTTTCTTCTTCTACTCGGGGTTTCTTCTTCTTTCTTCCCTCCTGACTACTGACTCCTGACTTCCCCTCCCCTCCTGGGAGGGGGAGGGGTTAGGGGTGGGTTGACTCCTAAGTAATATCATGTCCGGATAAGAGCGTGATCAAAAACTTTCTCCTTCAACTCCAGTTCTTCTTCTTCCTTCCCTCTTTCCTCCTGTCTCCTGTCTCCTGTCTCCTGTCTCCTGCGTCATTATTTATTTATAACTGTTCAACCGGACATGATATAATAATGCAGCTTGCATACCTTCGAGAGCTTGTATAGTAGTCTAGACAAAGATTAGGACATTTATAAAGGCTCAAACGAGCGTTAGGGATTATACCAATTTCATAAAATATTGCTACAGTGGTTTTCTCTACTGGTCGGAATTTAGAGATTAATACTGTAACGACCTTTTTTGAATTTGGTATTACTTTTGTAGGGGCGAACGGCCGAAAGCTTGCGCATAACTATCGTTAACGCCCCTACTGACTTTTGACTTTTGCCTTGCGCTCCGCGCTATACTCCCCTACTCCTGATTCGCGATCGCCACTTTATATTTCTTACCAACTTTTTTCAAATTAAAGGCGTTAGAAGACTTTAAAAAGTCGAGAAATTTACCACTTAATTTTAACTGTTTCAGGATTGTAGTAATAGAATGACGATATTGTTTTTTAAATTCTGTGCCAATAATAGAAATGCAAATGTAGCCATGAGGATCATGAGCAGCTAAAACTTCAATAATATTCACCAACGCTTGTTCCAATTCTTTTGGAGACCTAATTATCTGTGAATTTACAGTCGGTAAATTTTCAGCAGGTTCTGGAGAGCTAATTATCTGTGAATTTACAGTCTGTATATTTTGGGCAGCGATCGCCACTTGATATTCTTTAGATTTTGGTTTTTTTTTCACTCTAAATTTAGGAGAGAATTTGAAAAAGTTCTCCAGGTCATTGTTAATTTTTAAATCCTTTAATACCTGCCCCATATCCTCCCCAAATATTGCCATAAATTTTTCATCAACTAAGTTCAAATCCACAAAAATTTGATTCTTCTTGACTGGAATATTAGAGATAATTTTCATCACTTCTTGCTCAAATTCTACTCGAGAATTAATCTCCGGTAAATCAACCCCCTTTGACTGAATATTTTCCTCATTTTCAACGAATTCTGTAGCAATATTTTTAGCTACCAAAATCTCCGCTTCTTCGGAAAATACCTGTGATAAACTTTGTTTAGACTCTCGAACTAGAGAAATTTCACATCGTTTCTCCAATAAACTAGCAATAATAGATAACTCAGAGCTGCGCCGACTAATTGACTCATTTTCCACTTGCAACAACTCTTGAATTTGTTCCACAAACTCTTCTAATGGTGGAATTTCTGTTGCCATTTTCAGGGAATAATCTCTCACCTCTAAAGTATTTCGATTTTCTATACTCAGAATATTATCTGGTTGTCTTCTCACCCGATAAACAATCAAACCTTGATTTTGTAAACTATTACAAAGGTGAGTCAATAACCAATCCGAAGAACAAACAAAAACAGCTTTAGCATCAGAATATTGCCTACCAATAGCTGCCCCCATAGAAATCATTTGAGCATCAGCACTATTTTTACCTTCCGGAACATGAATAAGTTGATATCCACGCTCAAAAAGTTCTGCATCATATTTGCTCAAACTAGAATTTTTCCAGTTAGCAAAAGCCATCTTAACTTGTAAAGAATATTCAGAAATACTAGCTAAAAATTGCTCTGTATTAATATCAATTTTCAGATTTTCAACATCTAATAATAAAATTGCAATTCCAGCTTTTGGTGCTTCAGATAAAGTTGTTGGCTCAGATTTACTAACAGAAATTTCCTGCCCTATTTTTGATGTAGGCAAATGTGCCATAAACTGCCGACCACAATCTTTGCAGCGATAGCGTTGACGATTATTAGGACGACCATTTTTGCGTAAAGATGTAGAACCACAACTGGGACATTTCATAAAAAGGAAGGAAGAAGGTGGAAGGAAGAAGGAAGAAGGTGGAAGTAAGAAGGTGGAAGGGAGAAGTAAAAAACCCTATTTTTAAATAAGCTTTTCAGTAATTTTGCTCCCCACCTCCTCACACTTCCCATGTGTTCCGGAGCGTTCGAGAGCTAGAAACAGCCTTTTGCCCTTTGACATTTTAAAAATACCAGGACTTACGCAAATTGACTTTTAAAGCACCATTTGTAGGGGCGTTAGGGGAGCTTTGCGTTAGCAAATGGTATTCGCCCTAGCCATCAGTAGAGTCTCTGCGTAAGTCCTGAATACTCTATATTTATTGTCAGTGCATTACTCCTAACTATGCATAACTAGCTTCTATTAATAAATAAATGATATATAGCAGTAGAAGGAAAGGGTGCGGACATATCAAAATCTTAAAACTCATACAACGCAATATTCTTCCCTCTGCTATAAAAAAACTCCTTTCTAGCTACTGACAACTAATAACTGATATGACTCCTATGATATCATACCGTTGTTTAACAAAAGTTAATAAAACTATGGCCCGAGATTTAAGAGGATTCCTGAAAATTTTAGAAGACCGAGGACAACTATGCCGAATCAAAGCTTTAGTTGACCCAGACCTAGAAATAGCAGAGATTTGTAACCGGATGCTGCAAAAGGGTGGCCCTGGTCTCCTATTTGAAAATGTCAAAGGGTCTGACTACCCCATAGCAATAAATCTGTTAGGTACAGAAGAAAGAGTCTGCTGGGCAATGAATATGGAAAAACCCCAAGAATTAGAAACCTTGGGCAAAAAACTAGGGATGTTGCAACAACCCAAACCACCAAAAAAGATTTCTCAAGCAGTAGAATTTGGCAAAGTTTTGTTTGATGTTGTCAAAGCAAAACCAGGACGTGACTTTTTCCCACCTTGTCAACAAGTCGTTGTTGAGGGAGACGCTCTCGACTTAAACCAAATTCCCATGATACGTCCCTATCCTGGAGATGCGGGTAAAATTATTACTCTCGGTTTGGTTATTACAAAAGATTGTGAAACAGGTACACCAAATGTAGGGGTTTATCGGTTACAGTTACAGTCGCGTAATACTATGACGGTACATTGGTTATCTGTCCGTGGTGGGGCGCGACATTTGCGAAAAGCAGCAGAAAATGGGAAAAAATTGGAGATAGCGATCGCTCTTGGTGTAGATCCATTAATTATTATGGCTGCTGCTACTCCAATTCCGGTAGACTTGTCAGAATGGCTATTTGCAGGGCTTTATGGTGGCTCTGGAGTGAAGTTAAATAAGTGCAAAACTCTAGATTTGGAAATACCCGCAGATTCAGAATTTGTGCTTGAGGGTACTATTACTCCTGGGGAAATGTTGCCAGACGGTCCCTTTGGCGACCACATGGGTTATTATGGTGGATTAGAAGATTCTCCGGTGGTTAGATTTCACTGTATGACTCACCGCAAAGACCCAATTTATTTGACCACTTTTAGTGGGAGACCGCCGAAAGAAGAAGCGATGATGGCGATCGCTCTTAACCGGATATATACCCCTATTCTCCGACAGCAAGTTTCAGAAATTGTTGATTTTTTCCTCCCTATGGAAGCTCTGAGTTACAAAGCTGCTGTAATTTCTATTAAGAAAGCATATCCAGGTCAAGCGCGACGAGCAGCGTTAGCTTTTTGGAGTGCTTTACCACAGTTTACTTATACAAAATTTGTGATTGTGGTGGATGATCAGATTAATATTCGCGACCCTCGTCAAGTAGTATGGGCAATTAGCTCTAAAGTCGATCCTTCTAGAGATGTGTTTATTTTGCCGAACACGCCTTTTGATAGTTTAGATTTTGCTAGCGAGAAAATTGGTTTGGGTGGTCGTATGGGAATAGATGCAACTACTAAGATTCCTCCTGAAACTGACCATGAGTGGGGTGCAGCTTTGGAGTCCGATGCTGATGTCGCTGCAATGGTGGATAGACGTTGGACTGAATATGGGTTAGATGATTTGAATTTGGGGGAGGTCGATCCAAATTTATTTGGATATGATATTCAGTGATTCTACTGATTAGCAGTTTGCAACTTTCTGTAGGTACAAAATTTTGGGAAAGTAGGCAACACAGAAGAACGGTCATTTCAGTTATCAGTTATCAGTTATCAGTACCTCTGGCTAAAGCCATAGGCTTGAGATACTGAAGTTTATCTTTTTTCATCTCCTTGAAAGGGGAGCCTTGAGACCTTCTTTTTTGGTCAGAAGAGGTAAAAAGCAAGAAGCTATCGATCTTCCCTGCCGGAATTCTATATCCTCCATACCTCATCTATCCCTTACTCATAAGTTTTAGAAGTATTGCAGGGTGGGGACCCACCCCTCGCCCCTCCCCCTCCCAGGAGGGGAAATGTGGGGGGGATGGTTATAGTCGCAACGCTGCTAGAAATTAAATGGTGCACCCATTCGTTATTCACTTTTAGCCACCTCCTTTCATGAGACATCTGGTAAAAATCCAAAATAAAATCAATTATGATACAGAAATTATCAATTATTCCCCCTCCTGGGAGGGGTTAGGGGTGGGTTTCCTACTGCCTACTGCCTACTCCCTCTTTTGGAGGAGATGTCTATCTATTTATGAAAAATGGTAGGTTTTTCTTTACTTCCCTATATTCCTCCTCTCCCTCGTCTCCCCTATGCTGCAATTGAATCAATATATGTAGGTAAAGCATAGCTTTTGAGGGGGTATCAAGGACAGATAGAAGTATAACTTTTTGATTACCCGTAATTAACCGAAATGATATTAAAATGGTTCAAACTAGCTTAAGATAGGAGGACTAGCGCACACCAATTAGACCAATAAATCAAGTATTTATGACCTCATTTGTTCCTTCTGATTTGATTTTTATAGAAGGCCAATAAAGATGATCAAGGAAAGTGTAAGTAGCTGGCAACTGATATAAATTGACGAGCCTAATTTATAGTGGTTCTAAAATAAATAGAGTACAGTTGCCAAAGCATTTTTCTACTATCTACTACCTACTTCTTGCTCCTAGGTGCAAAAATAATTATTTTATAATCTACTTAAAATAAAAATAAATGTTGTAGGTTATGAAAATATCTATTGACAACCTAATCTAAAGATTGTTAGATTATTATTGTTCTGATATATCAAACAAATATATCCGTTAAAATACTGACTTCAGATGAAAAGAAAAAACATACTCAAAATTAAGTTTGAATCAGTTAGTTACGATGATTATTGTTCTGATATATCAAACGAATATATCCGTTAAAATACTGACTTCATCATTAAGTTTGAATCAGTTAGTTGTTACGATGATTATTGTCCTAACTCATCAAATGAATATATCCATTAAAATACTGACTTCATATGGAAAGAAAAAACATACTCAAAATTTCAAAATCAAGCCTGAATCAGTTGCTTTTGAGCTATATTTGTGATATAATAAATCTAGCTAAAATTATAAACTGGCTGAAATTAAGTTACGATTGATGAGTTATAGTATGATTGAGTTATTTACTCATAATGTTGATTCATCCAGTTATCATCTCACCTAAAGCCCACTTTCATACATAGTTAAAATTTCATTTAAGCAGGTATTCTGTAAAGACCTTCTCAAAAATGAACTCTACTAATCAATAACTCCTAGATGCGCCTGTTTGTGTTTTAATTCTTTGTACAATCCAATAAATAAAAGTCTGCTGAGAGCGACCAATAGAGAACACTGACAATATCTTCTATTGATTACTCAATCACAGACCGATTGATGCCTTTCGCTATTTAAATATTGAATTGCTATTTCCGGTAGCAATTCCAGAGTTAGTTTGTGGTTCAGTTTTATTAAACTTAGCCACTGCATCCAACATGGATATGTATAGACATCTACTACTCATTGTAATAGATTCTTTCTGTCTTGTTGGTGATATGAGTCATGTAAACTTGTGATTTCGATCGATCAAGAGGAGAAAATACAATTGAGAAATAAATTCCTGAACAACCAACCCCTTCAAAAATCTACAGGGAATAAAAGTTCTTCATCTCCCTACAATCAGAGTCTCAAACCCAAAATTGCACCTAGTATTGAGAACAATTTCTTCATCAGGAAATCCCAATCTGCTCAAAAATCAAGCCAAATAGTTGTTGGCGAAAACAATCTCACCCTCAGACAGGTAGCGAAGGTAGCAAAATTAGGAGCGCCAGTTACACTCACAAAACGTCTAGATATTTGCCAAGGTATCCAAGACTCTTGTAACTATATTACCAACGCTGTAGAAACTGGAAAATCAATTTACGGAGTCACGACAGGATTTGGTGGTATGGGTAATACAGCTATTTCCTGTGAAGATGCTGCTGCTTTGCAAGAAAACCTAATTTGGTTTCTCAAGACGGGTGCAGGAAATCGACTCCCTATTGCTGATGTTCGTGCTGCTATGTTGTTGCGGATGAACTCTCATACAAAAGGTGCCTCTGGTATTCGGTATGAATTAATCGAACGTATGGCGATATTTCTCAACGAAGGAGTTACCCCTCACGTTTATGATTTAGGTTCCATTGGTGCTAGTGGGGATCTAGTCCCTTTGGCACATATTACTGGAGCATTACTAGGTTTAGATCCAGCGTTTACGGTAGATTTCAAAGGCACAGAAATCTCAGCTATTGAAGCTCTTAAGCGACTTAAATTACCAACCTTATCCTTGCGTGCGAAGGAAGGGTTAGCAATGGTTAATGGTACTTCTGTGATGACTGGTATTGCTGCCAATTGTGTAAATGACACTCATTCATTATTTGCTGTAGCTATTGCGACTCACGCATTAATGATACAAGCACTGGGGGGTACAAATCAGTCATTTCATCCATTTATCCATGGATTGAAACCTCACCCCGGTCAAGTTTGGGTAGCAGAACAAATGGTTAGTTTGCTGTCTGGTTCTCGTTTGAGTTGTGATGAGTTGAATGGTGATAATCACTTTGATGGTGGCGATTTGATTCAAGACCGTTATTCTATGCGCTGTTTACCGCAGTATTTGGGTCCAGTGGTAGATGGTTTGTGGGATATTGCTAGTCAGATAGAGACAGAAGTTAATTCTGTGACTGATAATCCGTTAATTGATGTCAAACGTCAAAGTAGCTATCACGGCGGTAATTTTCTGGGTCAATATGTGGGAGTCGGAATGGACCGATTGCGCTATTTGATTGGGTTAACTGCTAAACATCTAGATGTTCAAATTGCTCTGTTAGTTACTCCTGAATTTAATGGTGGATTACCTGCTTCTTTGGTGGGGAATACTCAACGAAAAGTGAATATGGGATTGAAGGGTTTGCAAATTGCTGGCAATTCAATTATGCCGTTGTTGACTTTTTATGGGAATTCTCTGACTGACCGTTTTCCTACTCATGCGGAACAGTTTAATCAGAATATTAATAGTCAAGGATTTGGTTCTGCTAATTTGGCACGAACTTCTATTAATTTATTCCGACAATATTTAGCGATCGCTTTGATTTTTGCTGTCCAAGCAGTGGAGCAAAAAAATTATGTGCTTTTTGGTAATTATGATGTTGAAAAAAATTTGTCACCTGCAACTAAATTGTTGTATAATACAGTTAGGAAAGTGTTAGGAAAACCTGTATCAAAAGAACAGTCTTTGATATGGGATGATTATGAACAAAGTTTAGACATTTATATTTCACGAATTGCAGATGATTTGAATTCTACTGGTCAGATTAGTCAAGCTGTTTCTAATATTTTTTCTGAGTTAATGAATGAAAAATAATTGTAAGCATTTCCTGCGGACTGCTGCGCAAACAGCTATTAGCATTTCCTACGGAATGCTCCGCAAACAGCCATCAGCTTTTGAACATATTCAAGCAATAACTGAGGTTAGGTTATAGCCAATTTAATTAATGAATTTTAATTCTCCTTGCTGGATAATTCCCCTCTAGCATGATAATGAGTTAATAACAAATAGCTGATAGCTGATAGCTGACTGCTGAATGCTTACAAATAATTAGAGAACTCTTCGTTTTTAGTTTGTTTTGAAAATTATGAGTAAAGTTTAGGGTCTATAGCAGAAGAAAGAAGGAAGAAGGAAGAAGGAAGAAGGAAACATCTGGTTTTGTCTGAGTTTTAAGCTTTTAATTCTGTCCTAACCTTTACTTCGACTGCTATACAATATTATCTCCTATATCTTTACTCATAATTAGGATTACTTTGAATATTTACGATTCCCTAGAAACAACACAGAGAAAAAAATAGGTAAAGTTGCAAGGTAAAGCGAAATAATCGTTACTTAGATTGATATGAAGTATTGGTTATACAGTTACCTTCATTAATCGGGATTTACGCAAAATCCTGGTTTAGATGCTACCTGTGATGTAAGCTCAGTTGCAGCGCAACCTACTAATTATTCTGGCAGTATTGCAACTGTAATGGTATTGATTGAACTGGGAAAAAATCTCCTAATGATGTCAGCTTTAAGTACTTCAAGTTCAATTAAAAGAAAGAGGATGTATTTCGGTTTCTTTCTTACTCCCCTACTCCCCCACTCCCCTATTCCCCGACTCCCAATTATTCTTGATCCTGTTTTATAGCTCCTTATTCAAACATCTGTCTGTGCCTAATCATTAAAAATAAATAGTAACTAATCAACAATAATTACTTTGTTCTTGTTTTGATTAGTTAAGCCAGAAAAACAAGGATATTTCGATGAAAATTCAAACTTTTTTTCCTGAAGTTTGTTGTAGATGGTTGTGTTTTTTTCAGAAAACTAAATTATCCAAACAACTACAATTTTGGGTAGAAACAATCGAGCATTGCCGAAAAATTTTTCAACTAGATGCTAGTGATTGGCAACAAATTTGTCAAATCATAGCTCCGGCTGATTCTATTGCTGAATACACTACTAATTTTGTAATTAAAACTTACGATTTTTGTCAAATAGTTTGATTGTCTTTTGATACATTACTCCACTGTATAAAACCTGCGTAATGCTGGGCAAACAGCTATTAGCATTCAGAAATTTAGCAATTAGTAATGAATAATTACTTCTCAGGTTTTGAAAGGTAAATTTGGCAGTAATTTTTTATTATTTCTCAATCTCAAAGGTAGCTTTTACCTTCCAAAAATTAGCTAATAGTTGACTGCTATTTGCCCATGATTTCCTAGGAAATGCTTACTATCAAACTGTAAGCATTCAGCTATTAGCAGTCAGCTATCAGCTACAAGACTCTCTACTTAAAGGACGGTGTTTAAATTAACAACTGACTTTAAGGACCAGGGAGGCAACTTTTGTAGTAAGACGGTTCATAAAATTTTTCCCCTAAACTAAAAGCAATAGCTGATAGCTGATGGCTGACGGCTGAATGCTTACATCAAACTACTTTAGACACCATGAAAAAACAAATATTTGAGGTGAAAAATTACAATGAATATTACACAACATATTGAAAGAGGCGCTCAATTTTTCCCTCACAAAACAGCTTTAATTTTTGAAGAAAAAATTTTTACTTATGGGGAACTAAATAAGTTAGCAAATCGTTTAACTAATGGTTTGCGGTATTTGGGAATAAAATGTGGCGATCGCGTAGCTTTGTTTTTGCCAAATATTCCTGAATTTGTAATAGCTTATTTGGCAATTCTCAAACGTGGTGCTGTGGTTGTTTCTGTTAATTCAATGCTGAAAAGTGATGAAGTTCACTTCATCCTCAATGATAGTGAAGCAGTAGCAGTTGTGACAACAGAATCTTTGAGAGAGCAAATACCTCATCGGGATCTAGCTTTTCTGAAGAATGTTTTAATTACTGAGGGTGAAACAGATACAGATATCAGCTTATCTACTCTGATGGAAAAAGGGAGTGCTGATTTCAAGACTGTTTCCATGGAACCGACTGCTCCTGCTGCTATTGTTTACACTTCTGGCACCACTGGTTTTCCTAAAGGAGCAACCCTGTCTCATGGGAATATCTGTTCTAATATGCACTCAGTTAAGCATTGTTGTCAGATCGACTCTGATGATAAATTGTTGCTTTTTTTACCCCTTTTCCACTGTTTCGGTCAGAATTTTATTCTCAATGGTGGGTTAAACGCTTGCGCAACAATTATTTTGCAGCGACGGTTTAAGCAAGAAGATGTATTGAGAGCTGTTCAAAATCATGGGGTGACCATGTTGTTTGGAGTTCCGACTGTGTTTTTACGCTTGCTGGAGACTGGTGTATCGCAGTCAGATTTGAACTCGGTGCGCTATTATTTTAGTGCTGCTGCTAAAATGTCTGTAAACCTTGTTTGTCAATGGCAAGAATTTTGTGGTAAATTGATATATGAGGGTTATGGATTAACAGAAACTTCACCTTTTGCTTGTTACAACCACGATTTGAGATATAAATTGGGTTCCATTGGAATGCCAATTGAGAACGTAGAAATGAAAGTTGTGAATGAAGCTGGCGAAGAGCTTGAATGTGGGGAAGTTGGAGAGCTGTTAATACGCGGTCCGAATGTCATGCTAGGATATTGGAATCGTACAACAGAAACACGGAAAGTCTTGGATAATGGCTGGTTTCATACAGGCGATTTAGGCAGTATGGATAAGGATGGCTATTTCTATATTGTTGACCGTTTGAAGGATATGATTAATGTTTCTGGGTTCAAAGTGTATCCTTCTGAAGTGGAAAGAGTAATTCTGGAACATCCTGCTGTACTAGAGGTCGCGGTATATGGTATGAGCGATCGCCTGAAAGGGGAGGTTGTGAATGCTAATATCGTTCTCAAACCTAGTAAATTTGTTTCTGCTGAGGATATGAAAAGTTTTTGTTCTCAAAGAATAGCAAATTATAAACTACCTCATACATTTCGTTTTGTTGATTCTATTCCCAAAAATGCTACGGGGAAAGTTCTCAAGCGTGCTTTGCAGCAGACTTAGCGAAGCATAAGAAAGATTCTGAATTCAATAATTGTCTGATTTGACAGGTATATCAAGAATTTATAGCTTTCAGTCATCCATTTATATCATGTGCGGTTGAATACTTATTATTAACAGGACTTACGCAAAGGCACTATTTATAGAGTAAAAATACTATTGGAAAATAGTTTTAAGCGCTATATATAGCGTATCTCCGTAAGTTCTAATTAAGATAGTAGGGGAACGGGGGGGACCCACACCTCGCCCCTCCCCCTCCCAGGAGGGGAAAGCGGAAACTGCTGTAACTATTGGACAATAGATCAATAGAACATCAATGTTTGATAGAAAAAGGCTGAAACTTTTACCTGTAAAAGCTTTGAGTTTTAATCAGCAGAGCAATAACTATTGGACAATAGATCAATAAAACATCAATAATCGCGAAACAGAGCGATATAGCTGCGGAATGGATGTTAAGAACGCTACTTTCATGCAACAAAGTCTAAACAAACCCTAAATAGGAATAAATAACAATGAATCAATCTGTTGGTATCCGATCGCTTGCAGTTAATTTTCCAGAATATGTATTAACAAATGATTACTGGAAAAATAACTATCCAGATTTGTTAGTTAAACTCGAACAAAAGAATCAAAATGTGCGACTTTTTGACCCCGACTCACAAGAAAATAAGAATTGGTTGCAAGCTGTTAAACCCTATCGAGAAGACATTTTTAGAGGTACTTTAGAAAGAAGAATTTTAACTGGAAATGAAACTTCTATAGCTCTTGAATGTGGAGCAATAGAAAAGGTTTTGCAAGCTGCAAAATTAGATATTAACGAAGTTGACTTGCTGATTTCTTGTGCAATGTTTCCAGAGAGATTAGCCATTGGCAATGCCACTTTGATTGCACAAAAATTAGGTTTTAGAAGTACAGCTTGGAATATGAATGCTACCTGTGGAGGTGCTTTATTAGCATTAGAAAATGCCATGGCTTTAATCCAAACCCATAAATTAGACCGAGTTTTAGTATCTTTATCATGCAATTATTCTAAACATATAGAATATACAAATTCCTTTTCTTTTACTCTTGGAGATGGAGCTGCTGCTTTTATTGTAGAGAAAGTTAAAACAGGAGAAGGATTACTTCATTCTTACTCAACTAATACCTATGATACTTGTGATGTAGTTTATCCCAAGTTTACTGTAGATGGGAATGGCAATCCTAAGTTATTAATTACGGTAAATAAAGAAACAGTCAAATACGCCACTTCTTTATTTATTAAATATTTTCAGGAATGCTGCACAAAAGTATTAGAGAAATCTGGAATTAAAGTGGAAGATATAGATTTCTTTATATTTTATCCACCTTCTGCTGGTTACGTTAATTTTTGCGCTTTAGAATTGAATATTCCTCAATACAAAACTATCGATTTGTTTCCTCAATATGGTAATATTTCTGTCGTGTCGGCAATAGCTGCTTTATATCATGCAGCCGAACAAAAGAAGATTCAAAAAGATGATTTGGTGATGATTTATTCCCATGGTTTTTCTGGGAGTTCTATTGCTAGTATTATGCGGTGGGGTGATGTGGAACTTGGTTTACCTCCTGCTACTTCAAGAGGTTTAGTAGAGGATATTCATTAATGGATAATTGATAATTGATAATTGATAATTACCTCTCCCTAAAAGGGAGAGGATTGACTAAAAGGAAAAGATTTATTCTCTTGGTCGATTGGATATGGCGCAGGATTCCTCGCCATCCCACCCTACGGGAAGCTGCGCTAACGACCGCTGTCTTGGTCGATTTGAAAGGGGAGGCTTCAAGGCGCAAATTATCTAATTATTTAATTGTTTAATTATTAATTATTTCGGTAAACAAGTATAGAGTTATTGAATTATTTATCCTTCAATAGGAATTTCTATCATAAATTCCGTGCCTTGTCCCGGTTGAGAAATACACCTAAATTGTCCTCCATGTTGCTGAGTAATGATTTGGTAACTAATAAACAACCCTAGTCCGGTTCCTAGACCGATCGGTTTGGTGGTAAAGAAGGGTTCAAATATTCGTTGACAAACGCTATCACTCATTCCTATCCCGTTGTCAGCAATGTGAATTATGGCAGTTTTTGCGTCTCGCATTTCTGTAGTGATGATAATTTCGGGGAAACTTCCAATCTCCGAAGTTATTAAAGCATCGATCGCATTGCTAAGAATGTGCATAAATACTTGATTGAGTTGACTTGCCCAACAGTTGACTGGGGATAATTTTCCATAATTTTTAACTATAGCAATTTCTGGGTGGGAGTTATTAGCTTTGAGCCGATGTTGCAAAATCATTAAGGTATTCTCTAATCCTTCGTGGATATCTACCTCCTTCATGTCTGATTCGTCAAGGCGGGAGAAGTTCCGCAAACCGAGAATAATCTTGCGAATGCGATCGCTCCCTGCTTGCATGGAATGGAACAGTTTCTCCAAGTCATCACGCAAGAAATCCAGCTCTATCTCTTTCATTTTCTCTTCTATAGCTGAACTAAAATTAGAAGAGTTTTGTTTGTAAAGGTCAAGCAGCTCAAGTAAGTCGTGGAAATATTCGCGAGCATGAGTGATATTACTGGAGATAAATGTGATGGGGTTATTAATTTCGTGGGCAATTCCTCCCACCATTTGTCCCAAAGCAGACATTTTTTCCGTTTGGATTAATTGAGTTTGAGTTTGTTGCAATTGAAGCAGGGTTTGTTGTAAGTCTTGGTTTTTCTCCTGAAGTGCTTGAGTTCTCTGTTGGACTTGGACTTCCAGATTGGAGTTATATTCTTCTAAATTCTGGTAAAGTCTGGCGTTTTCGATGGAGATTGCCGCTTGGGTCATAAGTAGATGGAGGACTTTTATGCGGTCTGGAGTAAATGCTCCTGTAGCGAGGCTGTTTTCTAGCAGGAGGAGAGCAATAAATTTTCCTTGCTTGACGATCGGAGTACACAAGAGACTTTTGGGCTGGTGTTCGAGCAGGTATGGATCTCCAGCGAAGGTAGTTTCTGTTTCAAGCTCATTGATGAGTACAGTTTCTTTAGTTTGTTTGACAGTGTTGATCACAGTATGGGGTAAATCTGTAGTCTGGTCGAGAGATGTGACGCATGAATTATAGTCGCCGCTCAAGCATTGAATAGGAATTTCCCAATTACCAGAGTTGTTCAAAACTAAAGTTCCTTTGTTCGCTCCAGCATTTTCCATGAGAATGTGCATCAATTTATCAAGTAAGCTATTTAGTTCGATTTCCTCTGAGATAGTTTGGGAGGCTTTAATAATAGTATAAAAGTCGAGATTTTTGCTAGTTTTGCTGGTGATTGAGGATATAGTTTTTGTGATGTCAATTTTTGTAATTTCTGGTGTTTGGGTGCGAATAATTAGGTTGGAGTGGCGTTCTTCTAGGTATTTTATTTTGGCAGTAGCACCCCAACTAATATAGCAGTAATAGGCTTCCGTCATGTAGGCTTTAGCTACTTTTTCTCTGCCAAGAGACAGATAAAATTCTGCCGCTCTTTCGTTGGCGATCGCTTCTTCATGGATGTAACCGTTTTCTGAGGCTCCAGAAATTGCTTTTTCGTAGTAGGTTGCTGCTATTTCATTTTCACCTAAAACTCTGGCTGTTTCTGCTTCTACTAGATCGTATTTATTTTGGAAGTTCATCGGGGCGTGCTGTGCCCAAATTCTCATTTGTTTTTGGTTGGATTTAACTTTTTTGAGGTATTGTTTTGGATCTATTGATTTTTCACTATTTTCTTCACTAGCAAGCAAACATAAAGAACTATAAAAATTATAAACTGCCGACATTATTTGACCCTGAAGATTTTTCTCATATTCTCCCATCAACTCCACAGTTTTTTTGCCATTCACATGATCAACAAACAAGTAACATAAAAACAGCTTTGATAAATAAAAATAAGCAATTCCTGTATAATTTTTTGTTTCTATCATCGCTGATAAATTTTCTGATTCCTGGATATATTCTCCATCTAAAACAGAATAATTGTCTGATTTATTCAAAATATTTGCTACTGTTTGAGTCCAGATTTTGATTAAATCTCCATTGAAATTTTGTTGATAATTTAAAACAAATTTTAGATATTTTAACTGTTCTTCATGCACCCAGTCCAACTGCTTCCCTGACCATAATATATTACTCGAATATTGTAAAGCTGAATAACTTGCATAAGTGATATCTCCTGATTCTATTCCTGATGTTACTCCTTCTAAAAGAAATTCTAATGTTAATTCTAGATGTTCCTTCCATTCTCTGACAAAAGTGTTAAATAGCATCAGAATTTTTGATTTAATTTCCCGATTACCAAATTTTGCCAATAACTTCAAACCTAATAATCCAAATCCATACCCAGAAGGAATATCTGCCAAAGGTCCACACAACAGCATTGCATACATACAATATCCATAAGCAGATAAAGCAGAGTTTCCATATTTAATTGACAAAACCACCATTTTAAATACAACCACTGGATACAAACTGGGATTAGCTGCAAAAGCTGCTGGTACAATACTTACTAAAATTCTCATGGCTGCCAGTTTTTCTGGATCTGTCATTATTGCATAGTCTGCTAACTCTTCAATAGTCTTATTTCTGATTATGAATTTCGTTTTCAGAAAGCTAAATGTTACATTCAACTTACTTATTTTTTGAGGAAAATAAATACCCAATTTTTTCAATGCTGATAATGCAATATCTATAGCTAACTGTGGTTGATTCTGAGATAAATAATATGGAATTTGTAACTCATCAACCTTCACTCGATCCAGATTGCTTTGAATCTTAGACAACAATACTTCTGACAATCTTTGTGCAGACTCAAAGTTCACATTCAAATATTCAACTTCTAGTGCCTCAAAATAAACATCCTGGGTCAATTCATAATGACTCTCCCAACTATTTGTGGGTAACAACTCTAACCCCACATTCAAATATCTACCCGCCGCTTCATAAGCTGTAGCTCCCTTGGCTTTTTTCCCTGCCCATAAATTTAATTTTAGTAACCCTTCTTTTAACTCTATTTCTGTGATTAAATCACGCCCTATATTCAACTGATTTACAATATCAAATATGTTCTCTTCTATTTGTTCAGAAGGCAGACTTTGCCACAATGATTTACCGATTTTTAGATGGATTTTTTTTCGATTTTCCTCAGGAATAAGTGAATATGCTGCTTGCTGCACTCTGTCATGCAAAAAACGATAACTTACCCTAGATTCATCAAATAATAATTCTCGGGAATTGTCAGTTTCAGAAAATAATAAGGGAATTTTATAATCCTGAGTAAGTGGTAATATTAAACCTGTTTGTAAAGCACTCCATAAATCTTTTGCTGTCTGAGTCGCAGATTTTTCGTTCACAACCGCCAGCACATCTAAACTAAATTTATTGCCAATACAAGCTGCTAATTTTAAAACTTTTTGGGTAGTTGTTGATAGTTTTTCAATATTCCTAGCCACTAACTCTACTACTCCTAAATCTGCTATTCCAAAACTTTGAATCTGCTCAATATCCCACATCCAACATCCAACTGTAAAATCAAATGTTAATAATTTGTCTGTATACAATGTTTTGAGGAGTTGAGTTAAGAAAAACGGATTACCTTGGGTTTTACTGTATAGTAGATCTGATAATTGAGTGAGTCGCTCATTAGTGGTAGTAGCTTCTTCTGATAATGTTTCTGCGACTAATTGTCTGATGTAATTGATTTGTAGAGGTTCTAATATGATTTGATTAACTGTTGTGCTAGTTTTTTGGATTTTTTCTATGGTTTGGATGGTCGGATGTACTGGGTTAACTTCGTTGTCTCGATAAGCTCCGATAAATAATAAGTGTTGGGTTTCGCTGTCCGTCATTAATTGTTTGATCAGATTTAATGATGCTAGATCTGCCCACTGTAAGTCATCGAGAAATAAAACTAATGGATGTTCTGGTTGAGCAAAGACACGGACAAATTTTCCGAATAGTTGATTGAAACGGTTTTGTGATTCCGTTGCTCCTAACTGAGCTACTTTTCCTTGTTTACCGATGATTAATTCTAATTCTGGGATGACATCAATGATGACTTGACTATTTTCTCCTAATGCAGTTAATAGTTTCTGCTTCCATTCGCTAACTTTTAGTGTAGTTTCTGTCAGTAGCTGGCGGATTAGCTGTTGAAAAGCTTGGCTGATAGCAGCATAAGGAATGTCCCGTTTGAATTGATCGAATTTGCCACCAATGAAATAGCCTCTGGCTTTAACTATGGGTTTATGTACTTCATTAACAACTTTGGTTTTACCGATCCCGGAATAACCTGTAACTAAAATGATTTCTTTATTGCATTGACTAACGCTATCGTCATCCGTATTACTGACGCGACCAAAAGCTTCTAAGAGGAGCTTGACCTCTGTTTTCCTACCATATAGCTTTTGGGGGATACTAAATTGACTTTTGTTGTCCTTTTTCCCTGGAGTAAAAGCTTGAATTCTGTTAATGGTTTCTAGTTTACTCAAGCAATATTCAAGGTCTGCTTTTAATCCAAGGGTACTTTGATAGCGGTCTTCAGCATTTTTTGATAGCAGTTTCATCACTATTAAGGATATAGCAATGGGAATTTCTGGGTTAATTTGGTGTGGGGGGATAGGTGTTTTAGCTATGTGGGAGTGGATGACTTCCATTGGGTCATTGCTATAGAAGGGAAGCTGTTTAGTGAGGATTTGGTAGAAGGTGACACCCAAAGAGTAGAAGTCACTGCGATAGTCTATAGTGCGGTTCATACGTCCAGTTTGTTCTGGAGATATATAAGCTAGAGTGCCTTCTATATAATTTGGGTTGATGATGGTCTGAGTTTCTGTTTCTAGACGGGTGGCAATGCTGAAGTCGATGATTTTTGTTTTTTGTGTGGTGGGGTCGATCAGGATGTTGTGGGGTTTAATGTCTTTGTGGATAATTTGTTGTTGGTGTATTTTATCTAGGGTTTCACTAAGTTGGATGGCTATGTTGAGAAATTGGGGAATTGCGATCGATGAGTCTGTTATATATTGTTTGAGAGATAGGGAATTGAAGTATTCGAGGATGAGGATGAGGCGATATTCGTGGTGGATCAGGTCTATGGATTTGACAATTCCTTCAAAGTTGAGGTTTTTGAGGATGTTGTGTTCATGTCTGATGCGCGCAATTTCTGCTGGGGCGGGGTATTCAGAAATTTGGGTTTTGAGGACAACTAGGGTGTGATCGGACTGCCGTAATGCCCTATATATTATGCTGTTGTTGCCTTGGTATAAGGTTTGTAAATTTGAATAGCCAGGAGTATTTAACATAGTTTTTATTTTTTGAAGATTGTCCAGCAGGAGTATTAAAAGGTAGGGAAAAAAAAAGAGTGAATTATGCCTAGTAGTATAGTACCTAAAAAGTACGAAGATTAACTTTTATTAATTTTATTTCATCAACTTGCTCATCGTCAAGAAAAATAAACTCATACAGTTTCACGGAAGTTATAAGTCAAAACTCAAAAGTCAAAAGTCATTTCAGTTATCAGTTAGCCTCCTCCGGAGGAACTGCGTTAACAGTTATCAGTACCTCTCTCTGCCTGTTTGCGCAGCATTCCGCAGGAAAGTCAGAGGCTTGAAATATTGAACTTTATTTTTTTTCATCCCCTTGAAAGGGGAGGCTTCAGACCTGATTTTTTGGTCAAATTTTATCAGCTCAAAACTTTGACGCTACAGTAATTTCAGGAAATTATTTAACATTTAAAGGAGCGAAACTATTTGTGACATCTTTAAAGTGAATTGGTATCAGGTGGAGAAATATTGAGAAAAAAAGAGTCAAGAGTGAAATACGCAGAAAATTTTGTATCTACTAGACCAGAAATACCATTTTAGTCGTCAGTAATTATATCGTTGTATGTTAAATATTAATACTTTGAAAAAGCATATAGAACCCCCGATCGTATCTTCATAAATTTAGCAAGGAGACAGGAGACAGGAGACAGGAGACAGGAGACAACCCACCCCTCGCCCCTCCCAGGAGGGGAAGGGAAGAGGGAAGATGTGGGGAGAAATAATACAAAAAGCAAGGAGACAGGAGACAGGAGACAACCCACCCCTCGCCCCTCCCAGGAGGGGAAGGGAAGAGGGAAGATGTGGGGAGAAATAATACAAAAAATTCAACACACCAACACCAAGATTTTCGGTCAAAATTGATGCGCGAAAAGACTTGACCACCATAATTATATAGATCTCAAATGGGTTCTATATAGCATTTCCCATCTCTGAGTGATACCAATTTAAAAAAAGAATGCTACAAAAAGGTAGATATTGATCGAATATGATTAAAAATAGCTGCTCCAGTTCATTTTAGATAGTTATTTCTATCGTTATCCTAAAACAATTACAAATCAAAAATGACTTTTAACTTTTGACTTCCGCGTAGCGGCACTAATATCATGTCCGGTTGAATACTTATATCATGTCCGGATAAGAGCGTGATAAAAAAACTTTCTCCTTCTCCTGCTGTTTTTTCTCCTTTCTTCCCTCCTGACTCCTGACTTCCCCTCCCCTCCTGGGAGGGGGAGGGGCGAGGGGTGGGTTGGGAGGGGGAGGGGCGAGGGGTGGGTTGACTCCTGAGGACTCTGTAATTTATTTATCACTGTTCAACCGGACATGATATTATAATTAAGATAGTAGGGGAGTAGGGGAGTGGGGGAGTAGGGAAAATAGAAAGATTTACTGTTAAAGCACTTATGATAAGTTTTTTCCAGATCGCTCTTATCCGGACATGATATAACTACTTCTTCAAGGCTTAATTGACTGGAATTGATATAATCCAAGAGTTATCATTTTTGAAGTCTCCCTTTATCTGATAGAAAAACGAGAGTAAGATGATTTCGATGCCTATGAATGCACAGATTATTTCAATCTGTCTAAATTAATATGTTTACAAACAGGGTGATAGATGGTCGCTATCGGGAAAAGCGAGAATGGTTGACGGTTATTCTGCAAATGCGATATTCGGTCATTCCGGCTATTATTTTTCGGGTGACATTCTGCGGATTTTTTGGTTGTTTGATTTCTTTACTTAACTATTTTAATTTTCCTGTAACTTTGCCTGCGAAAAGTAGTATTGTTCCTAGTTTAGTCTTGGGTTTACTATTAGTTTTTAGAACAAATACTGCTTATGAAAGATTCTGGCAAGGTCGGCAATTGTGGGGAAAAATTGTGAATACAGTTCGTAATTTTGCCCGACAAATTTGGGTTTCGGTTGAAGAAAATGAACCAGCAGATAGAAAAGTAAAAGAAGAAATAATGAGGTTGTTAGTAGCTTTTGCTATCGCTGGGAAATTATATTTGCGTGGCCAGAGTGTCAATAGAGAATTAGAGGGATATATGCCTCAACAGTGGTATAAAAAGCTAAAAACTATGAATCATCCTCCTATTCATATTGCTTTTTGGATTAGTGATTATCTCCAAAATGAATATGAACGTGGTTGCATTAATCCTTATCAACTTACTGCTATGTTTAAGTTGTTAGATAGAATGGTTGAAGCATTAACTGGTTGTGAGGGAATTTTAAATACACCAATTCCTTTAGCTTATTCCATTCATCTGAGACAATTATTGTTAATTTATTGTTTATCATTGCCATTTCAAATAGTTAATGAATTTCATTTTTGGACTGGTATTGTAGTTGGCTTAATCAGTTTTACAGTATTTGGAATTGAAGAAATTGCTTTAGAAATAGAAAATCCTTTTGGTTACGATCCTAATGATTTACCTTTGGATGATATTTGCTATACAATGCAGCGTAATATTGAAGATTTAATTACTTTAGCACCTAGTGTTAGACATTGGAAGTGTACAGCAGTTAATTCAGAAATGCATCATTTTTAACGAGTGGTCTGTCAAGATAAAAATGATATCATGTCCGGTAGCATCGTTTGTGTATAGAATTAGGTTGAAATTGCGGGAAACCCTTCTGCCTCCTGCCTCCTGCCTCCTGCCTTACCTCCTCCAAAGTGTAAGTATTCAACCGGACATGATATGACGGGTATTTCAAAATTGAAAAGCTGATCGATCAAAATTTTTGAGAGTTGATCATTCGTCAAAATTATTGGTTATATGTGTAATATTATACGGATTTAATTTTTGTTTTGTGGTAATCGCGATCGCTATTAATTATGTTTCATAATTTTGCCTAAATTGCAACAAAAGAAAAAGTTATGTTAAGATTTATATAATATAGTCACATATAGAGTTAATAGCGCTCTAAATCCAGAGTGGATGAGGACTTTATCTGTCTCTATTTTGCAGACATGGCTTTAATGCTATATCTGCTCATTTTAATATCCGCAATAATTTATAGACTTTCACTCATCAAATGATTAACAATATTAATTCGACCTTGAGTTTACGAAGATTAGCTACAATTGTAGCTGTCTCAATTTTGACATTAACTCTAATATCTGCCTTGTCTGGAGCATTGCTAGCGTTTAATTATCAACCCACCGCTGGTGGTGCTTACAAATCTCTAGAAATGATTACCAGTGAAATTCCTTTCGGATGGATAATTCGAGATTTACACAATTATGCTGGTAACAGTATCATTATACTTGGCTTAATTCAAATAGTAATTATGTTTTTAAGTCGGCAGTTTCGCTCTAGTTGGTTGATTGCTTGGATTAGTGGGATTTTCCTTGTTTTAGTCGCAATTGGTTTGGGTTGGACAGCAATGATTCTTGACTGGTCTCAAGAAGGTTTTTGGAGATTTTCCATAGAATTATCTACTGTAGAAACTATCCCTTTCATTGGTTCTTTACTACGATATATTTTAACGGGTGGTAATGGTATTAGTACTATGACTGTATTGCGTCAGTACAGCTTACATAGTTATTTTTTACCTATACCAGCGATCGCTTTAGCATTTACTCATTTAGGTGGATTGATTTGGCAGTCAGCTCAAGACAACAAAAATCAATTAGATAATAATGAACAGCAGGAAACAGAAAAAGGTTTCAATGCTTCAGTATCATAGATAAAATTAGCACAAAGCTATTCCCTAAAAAAATAGTAATTTCATCTATTTATATTCATCTCTTCGGATTGACTTTTGGAGAGATTTTTCTTTTGGAATAGAAATTGCTGGCTGCTTTGAGATAATACCAAGCGTGATAAATATTTGCTACAAATAAATAGGTTATTTCTCAGGAGTCAGGAGTCAGAATAAATAGCTTTGATACCATTTATTTAGGTCTAAATTTATCTTTTGAGTCCAAGTGAGATTTCCTATAAAGTCTTTTATTTCCCTTATTATTCGTAACATTATTTTTCCAAATTGGTATAACAGCCAACAAGCAATAGTGGGAAAAACCTTTCTTCATTTTAAGATTTATCATCAATCTCTTTCCTAAACCACCCTTTCTTTGCTATATAATTAGTCCCACTTTGAAAACTTTTAGATGAAAACCTTCGCTCAAAAAGAGAGTTTAATATAATTGTTTTCCTTCTGTTAATTTTGAATAATTTATATCAAGTCCGGATAATTAATGATGAAAAAACTTATCCTCCTTACAAAGGGCAAATCTCTCTATTCTCCCCTCTCCCCGCTCCCTCTCTTGGTGCGCTACCAGGTGCGTCTTTGGCACCCCGCAGGGTCGCACCGCTAATCCCTTATTTATAAGTATTCAACCGGACATGATATTACTATGCCCCTAATTTTTATTTGTTCAAAGTAAAATATTATTATACTATTAATCATAGTATAAGTATTATAAAACATAGGAAAAAGCTTGGCCAATATATGAATTTTTTTGACATTGATAAAAAATATTGAACATAGATGATTTACTATATGGTAAAGGATAAAAAATTGATTGAAAAAATTTAGTAAACAAGATGGAAAATAATCAAATTGATATCGCAGTTATTTATGAGCAGGCACTAGCTCGTTACCAATGGGGAGATTATTATGGGGCGATCGCTGATTACACGACAGTTATAGAGATTGAATCAAATAATGCAGAGCTTTACTACAATAGAGGTATTGCCAAGCATCAAATAGAAGATTATCAAGGTGCAATTTTTGATTATACCGAAGCGATTAAAATTAATCCTAGTAATAGCGATTTTTATAATAATCGCGGTTTAGCTATTTCTCAAATAGGATATCATCAGAAAGCGATCGCTGATTTGACACAAGCACTCCAACTTAGTCCTAATGATGCTGATGGTTATTACAATAGAGGTTTTGTGTATGAAGCAATAGCAGACTATGAAAAAGCTATTACTGATTACACAGAAGCACTAAAAATAAATCCTGATTATGATGAAGCTAATCAAAAGCGAGAGTATCTGCTTTCTCTGATAGAGAACCAGTCCGCAGCAGTAGCAGAAGAAACAACAGCAGAAGCACCACAGACTGAGATTGAGACGGAGAAATCTCCAGATGTATCTGTTGAGGAAACTTTACCACAGAAACCAAAAAATGATGTGGAGATGGAAAAATCTCCTAATTCAGCTAAATCTCCGATTGGGAGCGTGTTACATCGCTATTTGCAGAGAGGTCGATCAGTAGAGAAGACTTTACCGCAGAAACCAAAAAATGATGTGGAGATGGAAAAATCTCCAGATGTATCTGTGGAGGAAACAATCCCAGAAACAGCACCGACTCAGATGGAGATGGAGAAATCTCCAGGTGTATCTGTGGAGGAAACAATCCCAGAAACAGCACCGACTCAGATGGAGATGGAAAAATCTCCAGATGTATCTGTGGAGGAAACAATCCCAGAAACAGCACCGACTCAGATGGAGATGGAAAAATCTCCAGATGTATCTGTGGAGGAAACAATCCCAGAAACAGCACCGACTCAGATGGAGATGGAAAAATCTCCAGATGTATCTGTGGAGGAAACAATCCCAAAAACAGCACCGACTCAGATGGAGATGGAAAAATCTCCAGATGTATCTGTGGAGGAAACAATCCCAGAAACAGCACCGAGTTCAAACATCTCCAATAATTCATCTAACTCCCTTGTGCAAAATTTGTTAAATCGTTATTTACGGAGAGATATATCAGTAGAAGAAACTTTAGCACAAACACCAGAGACGGAGAACGAAACATCTCCACCAGCATCAGTAGAAGAAACTTTAGCACAAACACCAGAGACGGAGAGCGAAACATCTCCACCAGCATCAGTAGAAGAAACTTTAGCACAAACACCAGAGACGGAGAGCGAAACATCTCCACCAGCATCAGTAGAAGAAACTTTAGCACAAACACCAGAGACGGAGAGCGAAACATCTCCACCAGCATCAGTAGAAGAAACTTTAGCACAAACACCAGAGACGGAGAGCGAAACATCTCCACCAGCATCAGTAGAAGAAACTTTAGCACAAACACCAGAGACGGAGAGCGAAAAATCTCCACCAGCATCAGTAGAAGAAACTTTAGCACAAACACCAGAGACGGAGAGCGAAAAATCTCCACCAGCATCAGTAGAAGAAACTTTAGCACAAACACCAGAGACGGAGACCAAAACATCTTCACCAGCAATTTTGAAGGATGCTTTGCCACTCACATCAAAAAATGATATTTCTAATTTGAAAGATAGTGATGCTCGCTACAAGCAAAAACAAATTCTGTCTCAAGAAAAAGATCCTCAAGAAACCATCGCTAATTTAACTGAAGCACTTCGACTTAATCCAGCCGATATTTACTACCAGCGAGGTAAGCTAAAGTCTCAACAGGGAAATTATCAGGAGGCGATAGCAGATTTTACTGAAGCACTCACATTTAATATCGATCCCTATCAAACTTATACCTGTTATAATGAAAGAGGTGTTGCCTATTCACATTTAGAAGATTATCAGAAAGCACTGGCAGATTTTACTGTTGCGATTAAAATTGATCCAAGCGATCCGAACGCTTGTCACAACCGAGGAAGTCTTCACTCTGTAATGGGGAATTATCAGGAGGCGATAGCAGATTTTACTACAGTCATAAAATCTCATCCTAAAGATGCTGATGCCTATAATAATCGAGGTATTTGTCTTTATGAAATGAAGGACTTTTATGGGGCGACAGCAGATTTTACTGAGGCAATTAAGATTAATCCAGATTATGCAGATGCTTATAATAATCGAGGCATTTCTAATTATGAAATAGGGGATTATCCGCAGGCAATAGATGATTATACAGAAGCAATTAAGCTGGAACCAAAAGATGCTAAAATTTATTATAATCGCGGTATACTTCGTTATTTTACCAAAAAATATCCAGAGGCAATAAATGACTTTAATAAAGCAGCCGAACTTTATCAACAACAAGGAAAAAACGAAGATTATCAGAAAGTGATGAAAATGATTAGAAAATTGGAAACATCTCCACCAGTATCAGTAGAAGAAACTTTAGCACAAACATCAGAGACGGAGAACGAAACATCTCCACCAGCAATTTTGAAGGATGCTTTGCCACTCACATCAAAAAATGATATTTCTAATTTGAAAGATAGTGATGCTCGCTACAAGCAAAAACAAATTCTGTCTGAAGAAAAAGATCCTCAAGAAACCATCGCTAATTTAACTGAAGCACTTCGACTTAATCCAGCCGATATTTACTACCAGCGAGGTAAGCTAAAGTCTCAACAGGGAAATTATCAGGAGGCGATAGCAGATTTTACTGAAGCACTCACATTTAATATCGATCCCTATCAAACTTATACCTGTTATAATGAAAGAGGTGTTGCCTATTCACATTTAGAAGATTATCAGAAAGCACTGGCAGATTTTACTGTTGCGATTAAAATTGATCCAAGCGATCCGAACGCTTGTCACAACCGAGGAAGTCTTCACTCTGTAATGGGGAATTATCAGGAGGCGATAGCAGATTTTACTACAGTCATAAAATCTCATCCTAAAGATGCTGATGCCTATAATAATCGAGGTATTTGTCTTTATGAAATGAAGGACTTTTATGGGGCGATAGCAGATTTTACTGAGGCAATTAAGATTAATCAAGATTATGCAGATGCTTATAATAATCGAGGCATTTCTAATTATGAAATAGGGGATTATCCGCAGGCAATAGATGATTATACAGAAGCAATTAAGCTGGAACCAAAAGATGCTAAAACTTATTATAATCGCGGTATACTTCGTTATTTTACCAAAAAATATCCAGAGGCAATAAATGACTTTAATAAAGCAGCCGAACTTTATCAACAGCAAGGAAAAAAAGAGGATTATCAGGAAGTGATGAAAATGATTAGAAAGCTAAATAAGTAATGATTTGATTTTTGAAAATGTCAAGATTCAGGTATGGAATTTGGGAATAAAAGAAGGAAATAATAAGTCACAATTACAGGCGATCGTTATTATGGATAGCTCAAATAAATCAATGACGGAGTACCTTTGGCAACGAGAAGTTTTTCAAAGTTGGTAAGCTCTCTGGGTGTTGGAGTACCTCCATTGACTTTCCATTGAGCGATCGCCAGTCGGAGCGTTAGTAAAATGCCTTTGGAAAAGGAGCGCTCTGACTTAAATCTTTCAGTTAAAATTCAATCATTGAAGACAAAATTCACTTATAAAAAGGTAAATTTTTCCAAATAACTAATGTCGATATTTTCATCGTTTCAAAAGACAAAAAGGTATAAATGCACAGAGGTTAAATGTATGGATAGAACTGACTAACTAACCTCATAGATTGACTATTTTATATTAGTGGCCATATAAAATTGTTTTCTGGGTAATTATGAATAATTATTACTTACTACTTCTCATCAAGATGTTATACAAATTACCATGGAAGTAAAAGTTAGCAATTTCCCGTCAATAAAATGAAATCAATTTATTTATTAATTTCAACTTTTTTGATGGTCGCTTCTGATTGCCCTCCCATAATTATTGAGAAAGACAACCTCAGAAACAAACACCACTATAATCAAGTTGAAATCATCAATTATCAAAATCAACAATCAACTTTACCTATTTCATTTTCCGGACAAAAGAAAACTTACTTGATAGCTCAAACACAAGAAAATAATCCACCAGAAGATCGAAAACAGAAAGAACAACCAGAATATCAAAAAGTGATGGTAATCGCTCTGTTTGCCTCATTTCTATTTTTGTTTGTGATTTCTGGTTTAATTGCTTTGGGAGGAATTACAGAAAAAATTAAAATAAAGGATAAATTTCTCGGTCCTTTATTTATTGCAGTTTTAATAGAAGGATTATGTCCGGCAGTATTAGCATTTGGGAGGCCGGAAATTATTTTTCCCAATTATCAAATTCAGGAGCTAAAGAATCAAATAAAGAATTTAACAGAGAAAAACAATGGTTTGGCTGAAATTAAGAAATACCTAGACCAAAGTTCTAAGATCGAGGCACAAGATAGAAAGATTCAAGAACTAAACAACAAAATTGGTAGCCAAGACAAAACAATTGGTAGCCAAGACAAAAAAATTATTACTTTGAAAGCTCAAATTGAAGATTCTGTAAAAATAGATAAAAGCTTTTTTGGTAAAATAGCTAAAATAGATGATTATGCTAGAAGACTTCCTCCGGATGGAACATTTGACCCAATATATACATACGACCCAATTCTTAGCAATCAAACAAAGGAAATAGAGACCAGAAAAGAATACTGTCAAACTATCCAAGAGCTTTTAAAAGTTATTGGTCAACTAGAAAGAAACAGATATCCTAATAAGGACTGTAGAGAAACTGCAAGACAATTAGCAAAATATCAAAGTCAAAAAGGTGTTAAAAAAAGATACGAAGAACTTTACAATCCAGACAAAACAACAACTTATTTAATTATTGATTATCTGGAAAGAAAAGAATTTTTTGACAAATAAATTAAGATGTCAAAAAATATCCTGTTTCTCATCAAATTAAATTAGGATATAGAAAACAACAACTAATCATTTCTATCTCCTAAAAAAAATGCAATTTAATACATTTGTTTCATCCATTAAAGATTTAAAAAGGTGCGTCAACGCCCCTAACTTGCAAGAAATTTTACTACAACCTACCCTACTTGCCAAACAGGGGCAACTCTCACAACAACAGGTACAGTCTTTAGCAGCAACAGCAGTAGAATTTGGTTTGCGTCCGGTGTTGGTGTGGGATATTCTAATGCCAGAACAAGTTATGAATAGGATTTGCGAACAACTGACTCACTGGGATTTGAGCAAGTTTGAGGCAGTTCGGGTTTGCGATCCAGGTGCTGCCTGGTGGTTGAAAATTCATTATCCAACTATAGCGCTACAATTTGTTGTGGAAACGGGTAATCACAACTTGGAAGCATTAAGGGGTTGGTGCGAGATTTTTTCTGGTTCCTTGGAACGTTTAATACTATCCATTGAACTGCCAGAACAAAAACTTATTGAATATTGCCAAACTCTTCCTATCGGTTGCGAAGTTTTGGGAGTGGGGCAAATTTTGTTGTTTTATTCGCCACGTTCCCTACTATCTCCACATTTATTAGACTCTGAGTCTAAGGAAAAAGTACGTTTGCAAACTACAGTGTCATCGGAAGATAGTAATAACCGACCTTTCCCTACTTTGGAAACGGTGCATGGTACGTTTATGTTTTTGGATAAAGACCAGTTTATTCTGGATAAACTCGATCGCTTACAGGAAGCAGGTCTGCATACTGTCTGTTTAGACTTGCGACATTTGGGGAAAGATGCTGATGTGGCAGTAGATATTGAGCAAATTTGTAGTCAGATTTTAACTGACCCCATTTGTTTGCGCAAAAATTGGCCTAGACCAACGCGATCGCCTTTTTTTAATGCCAACCGCACTACTTCTATATTTTCTCGGATGAAGTCTAAGCATAAGTTAATTCAGTATCGACAAGAAGTTGGTTTAGCTGAGGTTTTAGCAGGAGAGAGTGGGAATTATGTTGTGTTTCACTCTTTGCGAGCTTTTGCTGTTTCTCAAGTTGAGAAAATAATTGTACCGACTGGGGAAGAAATAGAGATTCCAGAAGAAATAGTATTTCGTAACTTAAATGGTGAGGTAATTGAATCATGCGATCGCGAACAAATTCTAATTACAGACTGGATCAAGAAAGCAATGCCAGGTTCATTATTGTTGGGAAAAAATGGGGAGTAGGGGAGTGAGGGAGTGGGGGAGTGGGGGAGTGAGGGAGTGGGGGAGTAGGGGAGTGGGGGAGTGGGGGAGTGGGGAGCATTTTGTTACCTTTTTCCCATATCCTATTTCTGAATTTCTTGAGGACTGATTAAAAGAGGAGGGTAATTATGATGATTTATGACGCGAGCAAGATGCTCGCTAATTGTCAAAGATAAACCTGGCAGTTGCTATAAATGGGTTCTTTAACGAAGTCAGAAGTCAGAAGTCAGAAGTCAGAAGTTATTTTTGTAACGGGGATGCGTGAGCAACTCTCCAAAAATATTACGCCTTAAAAAGCGGGGTTGCGCGACCCATATTATTTTTATAAATACGGGACACAAAATAAGAACTACAAGGATTATAGGGACATTCCATAGAAAGTCCCTACAGTGGTCTAACAATAATGGAACTGTATAACCAAATTTGATATTATTTACCGAAAAATTAAGGTATAAAGCCTCTATTCATGGAGAAAAAAGCGGTCGTTTGGGAAGCATTCCGTAGGATGGGATGGATGGGTTACCTAACCATATCCAATCGACCAAGAGAAGAAATAAATTCCTTTTAACCCAATCCTCTCCTTGAAAAGAAGAGGTAATTCTAAATTCGCGCATTCTAAATTCTAAATTCTTGAAGCTCTAATTAAAACTCCTGGTTCTTTCTGCATAGGCAAAATATCTAAGGTGTCAGTTTGAGAGCAATATTTGAGGTCTTCATAACATTCTAAGCGTTGGAGACGTTTGCCGTGACTGGCGTAATTTAATAGTTCATATAATTTTTGCTCCCACTGAAGATAGAGGGATATTGCGCCAAATACTTCATCATTTCCTACAGTTTCATCTGGGAGAGAATTAGTTTCTGTAATTAGGGTATGAGCGATCGCTCCTGCACAAACCGTATCTTCCAATGAATAACTACCTTCCCACCCAGACCCCAATATCCAAATAGTTTCTGGTTTATTGGTTTTGAGATATTCAACTACGGAGCGACGGTTGACAAGTGCTGCTGCTAGAACAACTTTAGCATTTTGAATGCGCTGAAGACAACGGGTGCCATTAGTAGTAGTCATAAATAAGCGTTTGCCTTTGACTGCTTCTGTTCTAAAGTTCAAGGGTGAGTTGCCTTCATCACAACCTTCTACTTTTTTGCCTCCTCTTTCCCCTACACGAATGCGTTTGTCAGCAGGCCATTGTTCGCTGACTGCCATTAATTCTTGAACATCGCTAAATACTTGTACTGCTTCTGCACCTGCATCTAATGCTGTGGCCATTGTTGTTGTAGCTCTGAGGACATCAACGGCGATCGCGCAGTCTGGCATATTTTCGGTGGGGGTTTCTTCGGGAGTGTGGTAGATGAATATTTTCACGGTTTACATTCTGAGTAATATTATTGATTAATTATTGTATTGCTTTATAGCGCTGTGCACAGGTAACAGCTCATCTGGCAATAGGTAACCCACCCCTAGCCCCTCCCCCTCCCAGGAGGGGAATAAATTGCTGATCATATAAGACTTTTAGCTATTGGACACCTCCTGCATTTTGTAAATATACCAGCGCACATTGCTTTATCAACAGGACTTACGCAAAGACACTGTGTATAGAGTACAGTAACTATTGGACAATAGTTATGAGTACTATATATAGCGTATCTGCGTAAGTCCTAATCAAAATAATATGGGTCGCGCAACCCCGCTTTTTAAGGCGAAATATTTTTGGAGAGTTGCTCAAATCCCCTACTTCCCCTCCCAGGAGGGGAGGGGGAGGGGCGAGGGGTGGGTTAACTTCTGACTGAAATGAAGTGTGTCTTACATTCTGAGGGGACCTCAGAATTACACACTCGCTTCTGACTTCTGACTTCTGACTTCGTCAAGTGGACATTTATTCTGTTTTGCCAGTAATAATTCTGCGAATGTCGTCTTGAATTTGAGTACCAGTGCAACATTTAACCTTATCAAATCTATTCATCACTGAACATCTCTAATAATAGTATGGCATTACCGTAACGGTAAAGGCTGTTGCCTGCAAAGCTAATCCTTAAAGGACTAGCGCGTTATTACCTTTCTTCTCCTTTGATAACAGAAGAATTGTTTTCAGAAGGGTAGTGCTGGTATCCGAGCTAACTTCGCCTGGCAGCTAAAATCTACCGAACTGTTTCTAAAAGGCACTGTTTCCTAAATTGTACCAGATTTAGGACTATTTTTGAGATTTTGAACACTCAAAAATCAAGGAAATGGATAGGTTTAACAAGGTTTTTGGTTAATAGTTGCGTCTCTTTCCTTCCCATCGTGCTTTTAACAAATTCAGTCCCACTTCTGCATATTTTGTGATAATTTCCAGAACTTCCCGACTTTCGGTAGGTTGGGGTTGACTGTTACGTTTAGTTATGGCATAAACTCCTGCTTCTAGTGCCAGACGTACCTCATCATCAACAATTTTCATAATTGCCATATCCTGGCGACCTTTGAGAGAAACTTGGGAGATATCAGCATTTTGTTTGATGGCGTAAGCTGCTGCAAAGACATAAGCATCTATCATGCGTCCAAAAACGGCCTGACTTTTGAGGGCGTCCAAATAACCTCTCGCTTCTGGTGTGGGGCGAATAGTTGCGTTGGGGTCAATACGTTTCATTTTTCTTCCTCTACCACGGAAGTATCTTCGGTTGCTCCGAGACGGCGAATATTGAGAGTACCTGCAATGTGAGGTTGCACAATATTTAAAAGATGTGGGGGAAAGTCTCGGTCTGTGGCTAAAACTATTACCTGGGATGGTATTTCTGGTAATGATTTAATTAAGTTTTTCTGATGTTTGGTGTCTAGATGACCAAAAGGGGTATCCATAATTAAAGGTGCTGCTGTACCAGATGCTAAATTTAATCCTGTGATAAAAGCGAAGGCTAAAGCTTCTTTTTCTCCTGCGCTTAAGGTTTCTGGGTCGATAATTTGACCTACTACATTTTTGACTCCTAAGGTATAGTCTGGCTGAATTTTTATGCCTTGATATTCTTCTGGTTTATTAGTGACTTGGCGATGAATTTCAGAGGTTTTATCTTCGATGGTTTGTTTCCTTTCTTCTGTGCGCCATTCTATTAGTTCATCTGTGGCTTCATAAAGACTTCTTGCTAGTGTTAGTTGCTTTGCTAAAGTTTCTGTTTGTTTATCTTGAGTGGCTAATTTTTCTATTTCTCTGCGTTGTTTTTCTTCGTCTTTTTTTAAATCTTCTATTTCCTTATTTAATCTCTCAATTTGTTCTTTTTTCTGTCTGGTAATTTGCTCTGCTTCTCCTACAGTTTGCCAAATTGCTTGAGCTTCTTCTCGATCAATTCCTGTAGTTTCTATTCTTAGACGATATGCGTCTATTTTGATTTTTTATAGTTCATATTGTAGGCAATTACGCTCCAATAAAAGGTCTTAAAAGTTAGGTATTTTATAGTCGGAAATTGTTTCTAAACGGTTGCTTCATTAATTGATAATTGATAATGGATAATTGATAATTACCTCTGGTTAAAACTGCTCTTGATTGAATATAAGGAAATATCCTAGCACTTTTTTCCCCGATCAAGCGGAGGCTTCAAGGCGCGAATTATTTAATTATTAATTATTAATTATTAATTATTCGGTAATTCATCCTGACAGACTACTTCTTGAGTACTACTAACACCAGATTCTAAGCTTTCAATTTCTTTGATAATAAATTGACGAGAATCTTCATCTATACAACGACCACAAACACAAGTTTTATCTTCTAATAATTCTCGTAAAAGCTTAACTGAACCAGAACGTCGAGCGGTTGTAATAGCTGTACTTTGCATATCATCTGCAACTTCTCTCACAAATTCTATCAATAGCGGAATAGGTGCTTGTCTCAACCCACTTTCTAATTTTTCTGTGGCTTTTTTGAGGTTTTCTTTACTAATTGCTTGGTTTCTTTCTAAGTCCTTTAATTGTTCTAACTTATTTTGTAGTTCTTCAATTTTATTTGCTTCTTCTGTTGTTTCTTCCAGCTCTTTAATAGCATTTTTCTCATCTAATTTTGCTTCCTCAAGTTGTGCTGTTTTGACTTCTATATTTTCTTGAATTTCTCGAAGTTTTTGTTTGACTTGTCTGAGACTTTCATTCACCGAATCTACTTCATCAAATTTTCTATCTAATTTTTTTCTAGTAATTTTTACATCGTGCCGGAGATTTAGTAATTCAGTAATTCCGAGTATTCGCTCTATGGCTTTGTGGGTTTCTTTAGTGTGAATTCGTTGAGCATAACGTTTAATTTCTACACCATCAAAGAAGAAAAATTCTTTACAGGAATTTGGTAATAGTTCCTCAATTTTTTCTGACACATCTCTGATATTTTTACCATTTTTATTGATTACTGGTAGTTCTACTTTTGCTCTAACTGTTTTGCTTTGTTTTTCTCTTTTTGCAACTCTGCTAATATTGTAAATATCTCCATTACGCTCAAAAACAAGTTCTACTGACATTTCTAAGTTAGGATTCTGTTTAACTATTACCCGATTAAAATGGTCTAGCAATTTAGAATCAGAAATAGCTTTTGCCCCGTAAAGACACCATTGAATTGCCTCTAGTATAGATGTCTTGCCAAATCCATTTTGACCAAAAACAATCCAGATTTGCTTATCAGTATTTAGGTTAAATGGTATTTCTTCATTTTTATAACATTTCCAGTTTTTTAGACGAATACTTCTGAGTTTAAGTGCCATAATTAGTATCCTCCATAAATGATTGTGATGAGTCTGTATAACGTTCAATCATTTCTACTAATTTTGTCGGAGCAGTCTTGCGTTTTTGCTTGAAAATTTCCTTTTTTTCAAGTTCAATTGCTGCTGTAATTAGTTCCAGAGGAATTTCATATTTTTCTGCTAATTCTTGTAGTTTTTCTTCCACTTTTCAACCCAATATTCTTCAGTAAATTTCAACAGTATTAGTTATCTTCTACAGGTCAGCACAGATATTCTATAGTTATTAATTTATTAATTATGACTATAGTGATTCTCATATCCATGGAATACAGTCTTTTTTCTATATTAAGGTGTTCCCTAAAATCCAAAAATTTTTTACCTCATGTAGAAGCAGAAATTCCATATACTTTAATCGAAACACTTTATCGGAAGAAAAGCATTGATATTTATACGGAAAAATCTATATATAAGATATTATAAATTTATTTTATCTCCGTAATTATACGATAACTTTAATATTCCTAATGCTGACAATTAATAATGGAAAATATTACCAATATCCACCCCAAAAAAGTAAGCATTTCCTGCCCAATTATGCGCAAACAGCTATTAACATTTCCTAGGTCATGCCCCGCAAACAGCATTTTCTTTGGAATGCTAGGCAAACAGCTTTTAAACGCACAGGAATTACTAAGGTTAGCTAAAGGCGACCAATTTATTCATAAGTTTTAATTTTCCTTGGAGACTAATTCCTTCTGAACCCATAATAATCAGTTAATAGCTCATAGCTGACGGCTGAATGCTTACCCAAAAAACATAAAAAAAGTGGCGTTTTTACCTCCTGTATTATCAGATAGATATTCATACGCCACTTTATTCAATTAATTTATTGACCTAGAACTATAAAAAACTAGGCTTCACTTTCAATGTAAATGAACAATAAACCCATAACTACAATTGGCATTAACCAAGTAACTACAGGAATTAAAATCCAAGGTAAGTAAGATGCTGCATAAGAACCAGTCATTTCAAATTCTCCTTAAATTACACTATTTCAAAGTAGGTGATTATCTGATTTAATCAAAATTTTACTTGTTTTTTTTGCAAAATTTGACTGTAATTATTTCACCCATTAAAGCCAGATGTAAATATAAAAATCCGATTTACATCTTCAATTATTAAGAGGTATTTAGTTATTAACTAAACCACGGAAAATAGAGTCTACAATTTCAAAGTTTTCTATTAGGAAGAAAGCCACAACGGCACCACCCATAGCACCGATGAAGAAACCACCAGTAAACTGACTCCAACCTTCAGAAGTTTTGAGTGGGTCTGCACCTTCAGGACTATCTCCCTGGAAGGAAACTATCCCATAAGCGGATAGACAAATAGTGGCAATTAGAACTAGAGCGATCGCAGAAATTAATCCCCCAATGCTAGCAAATTCAGAATCTCGTAATGGACCTAGTTTTGTCCAAGGACCAGCAAGGAAATAACCATGGGCCATACCTACTTCTAGACCACGTAAAATTGGGGATAGACCTTTGCGGTAAGCAGGTAGATTACCGATAAATGCTCTCGTAAAGTCAGAATCACTGATTGGAGTAGATAAATGACCAACGAAAGGATCTCCATTATAGGGTTGAACAAATCCTGTATCTGTAGCTTCTGGCATACTTAGCTTTCCTCTGAATTGAAGTTCAAAAATCTTTAGAAGATATTAAGCTCATATTTTACGAGGTAGCTGCATTCTATTCTCAAAATTGGTTTTCAACTTTAAAAAAATTAATCTAATCTGGTTATTTTAAAAAAAGCGGTCAGCAGTCAGCTATCAGCAGTCAGCAGTCAGCAGTAAACGTGCTGTTAAAAGCTGATAGCTGTTTGCAAAGTATTTCGGTATGAAAATGCTAAAAGCTAATAGCTAATTAATAAATTTTTGATTTTTATTTATTAAATATGGCTTGCTGATTAAATCTAAAAGTATTTACAGATAAAGGTAAGTGCCTTTTTAAGTATCAAAAAGTGCGGGGTTTTAGGTGGTGATGGTTCAAAAATTTAGGATTTTGGTCAAGAGTTGGGCAGAAAAATCACTATATCCGATTCTTCCTACTATCTCCTCTATAATTCCCCGTTCTTCCTGTCTCCTGTCTCCTGTCTCCTGTCTCCTGTCTCCTGTCTCCTGTCTCCTGTCTCCTGTCTTCTCCCCTTACCAAAAGACTTCCATAAGCAAACCCTAAATATGGCTACGATATAATCGCGCTAGTCTTTTTGGAGAGACCCCAAGTAGATAAGCAATAATAACTATTTGATTAATTAAAGTAGTTTTGAGTATTCCTAATTTTTGCCACCGACGACCAGAAGTAAATACTGGAGCTGGTACAATTACTATTTGTCCTCTTTTTTTTAACTGTCGTATCAATTCAAAATCTTCCATAATTGGTATTTCTGGGAAACCACCAATTTCTTGAAAAATTTTGGCAGGGAGAAAAATTCCTTGGTCTCCATAAGGCATTTGTAAATAACGCGACCGCCAATTTACCATTCTTTCAACTATTCGTAAACCTTTTGTTGTTCCTCTAATACTTAGTTCAAAAGCACCTGCAATAATTTTCGGTTTGACTAATATCTCTTCCAACATTCGGTCAAAATTTGAAGGTAAAAGAGTGTCTCCATGTAAAAATAAAAGAATTTTTCCCGTTGCTATTTTTGCTCCACAATTCATCTGAGTGGCACGACCAGGAAGAGAAGAAATAACTTGGATATTTAAACATTTAATCAGCTCAATTGTTCCATCATTACTACCACCATCAACAACTATTATTTCTATATCTTTTGCCGTTTTGGCTGTTGAAATTGTTTTGGTAATTGTACTAACTTCATTTAAAACAGGGATAATAATCGAAATACTTGTCATCAATTTTTAACCTCGGTAGGCTTGAAGGAAGATTGAAAAAGGGAATCAAATTTATCGACTTAAAATGCCAGAATTTGATAATTTATAATCTTTACTATTCAAGCTAGTTAAATTTAAAAAATCGTGATAATTAAATGTGTATTAGTTAATTTTAAACTGTGATTTTTCTAAATCTTCTGGACGGTCAATATCAGAAAGCTTGGGTAAATAATCAATAACTAACTTCAAACTTTGAGCGATCGCTACAGTTTTTGACAATACTTCAGACGTTCCCCAATTAATTCCTTGAAATAATTCTGGAGTTAATTTTCTCAGACCAATTAAATAATAACCCCCATCTGTTGCTGGACCAATTATCACATCAGATTTAGTCAGTTTAGTAAAAGCTTGTAAAATAATTTCAGGAGTCAAACTAGGGCAATCTATACCAATAATTACCACAGATTTCATCCCCCGATTAAAAGCAGATTGAAATCCTCTTGCCATACGTTCCCCTAAATCCCCTATACCTTGTTCTTGATATTTTAAATCTGACCCTAACCAATTTTTAATTAATTGTAAATCGCCACCGACAAATCTAACTTCAACAGATAATGAAATAAAATCAAATAACTTATTAGCTTTTTTGACAGTTGTTTCAGTCATCTGACGTTGCAAATTTGCTGCACCTTCAGCTCCCAAAGCAGGTATTAATCGTGTTTTTGTCTTTCCTGGTTCTGGATATCGAGTAAAAATAATTAGTTGTTGATGTTCCATCGTGATATAATCTAACCTAGATTTCAGTCTATTTTTGAGAATAAATTTGAATTAAATTCTACAATAAATTAAGTAAACAAAACTTCCATATAGTTATTCACTATGTCATTTCAATTATCAGTTATCAGTACCTCTAGCTGTTTGCGCAGCATGACCTAGGAAAGCCTTATGCTTGAAATAAGAAATATTCCCTTTTCTCTTAGTCGATTGGATATGGTGGACCACTTTTTATCCCCTTAAAAGGAGAGGCTATTGACCAAAATTTTTCGGTCAAAAAAAATGATTGGATAGATGAGAATTAGCAAATAGCAGCTAATCTTTAAAGTATTCCAAATATTTCTATTCAGCAATTAACAATTAATAATTACCTCTTATTAAAACGGATAGGATTGACTAAAAGGATTTTTTTTTTAATTCTCTTGGTCGATTGGATATGGCGAGGTTTCCTCGCCATCCCACCCTAAGGGGAAGCTCCGAAGATCGACCGCTTTATCCCCTTAAAAGGGGAGCCTTCAAGGCGTGAATTGTTGAATGAATAATTATTAACTATCAGCTCTTAATTATTCATTATTCATTATTCGGTAATTCAGAGAAAATAATATTGACAAAAAAAGTAAATATGACAGATAATCTAGAAAAATTGAGTAAAATTGCCATTGTTGGAGATGTTCACGATCAATGGGAACCAGAAGATGAAATAGCCCTCAAATCTCTAGGAATTGACTTAGTACTATTTGTGGGAGATTTTGGTAATGAAGCAGTAGATGTTGTAGAAGCGATCGCTGCTATTAATATCCCTAAAGCAGCAGTTTTTGGTAATCACGATGCTTGGTATACCGCAACAGAATGGGGCAGAAAAAAATGCCCTTATGACCAAACTCAAGAAGACAGAGTACAACAACAAATAGATTTATTTGGAGAAGCTCATGTAGGTTATGGACAGCGAGACTTTCCAGAGTTAGGCTTGACAGTTATTGGGACTCGTCCTTTTAGTTGGGGAGGTCCAGAATGGAAATATCAAGATTTTTATCAGCAAAGGTTTGGGGTTAATAGTTTTGAGGAATCTACTAATTTAATAGTTAAGGCAGTAGAGAACGCAGTATGTCAAAATATAATTTTTCTTGGCCATAATGGACCTGCTGGTTTGGGAGATGCTCCCGAAGATCCAGCGGGACGTGACTGGTCGCCCAGAGGAGGAGATTTCGGCGACCCTGATTTTACCGATGCTATTATCAAATCTCGTCAATTGGGCAAGAAAATTCCCTTAGTGACTTTTGGTCATATGCATCATAGATTACGACATACTCAGGAAAGGTTGCGTAAGCGTATTGATGTAGATACCGAAGGGACATTATACTTGAATGCAGCAAGTGTGCCACGCATCATAGAAAATGAGGGCCAGAAAGAACGGAATTTCTCAATTGTATCTATGAAGGGAGGTATAATTTCTCAAGCTGCTTTGGTTTGGGTTGGCCATGATTTTACAGTAGTTTCTGAAGAAATTTTATATTCCTCATCTAAATCTGTTGTTGAGCCTGCACAAGTGCTATAATATATAAATGTCAAAATAGTTATAGCAGTCGAAGCAAAGCTTAGGACATTCCTAAATGCTCAAACTCAGTCAGAGATTACTTCTGACTTCTGACTTCTAACTTCTGACTTATTAATGGAGAGGTGGCAGAGTGGTCGAATGCGCTCGACTTGAAATCGAGTGAGGCAAAACCTCCGTGGGTTCGAATCCCACCCTCTCCGTTTTTTTTCTAACTTAAAATCCTGGACTTTACAGTTTGATAGTGCGTCTTTGACATCCTCCCGACGCTGCTCTACTAGACAGCGTGGGATTCCTAACCATCACTCGAACAGACGCTCGCGCTCACAAATGACTCAGAGTGGGTTGACACATCACTGGAAAATGCTGGCTTGCCAGTAGCCACGCTTCCTCCGTGTCCGATAAATAATCGACCAGTGCCCCTCGGCGACTTCTGCAAAAAGTGATAACTGTACGGGATTTTCTGTTGCTTTAGTTTCAACCTTGGTTTTTGGTTGAACGATTTCTAAAATGTTTACCGCAGCGTTGACATCTCTATCATGGGATGCACCGCAATTCGAACAAGTCCATTCCCTAACATTGAGTTGCTTTTTACCACCTTTAAAACCACAATTAGAACATTTTTGAGAACTGGGTTCCCACCTAGAAATAACTCTAAATTCCCTACCATATTTCTCGCATTTAGCCTCAGTTAAAGTCCTGAATTGCCTCCATCCTAAGTCGCTGATTGCTTTAGCGCTCCTTACGGTTTTTAACCATGCCAGAAACATTTCCTTCGGAATGCTTCCCTACGGGATGCTACGCAAACGCAAACAAGTCTTCTAAAACAATATAGTCATTCTGAATAAGACTGGGACAGTAAGAGACGCAATAATCTCGAATAATATCATCAATTGATTTATATTTTCCTTCGTACATTCTTTTCTTCTTTAATGCACCAAAGTCCTGTTCAAAATCATTTAAATCTGGAGAGTATTTACATCAATAAACCTGCTCCTTACTCTATAATTCTACACCTAGAGTGAGAATGAAACAGCCCTGCCGTAGCAAAGGGGGATTGAGTACGAAAATACATGGGGTAGTAGATGCTCTGGGTAATCCCACCCATTTTTTTTAACCCCAGGCCAAGCATGCGACTTAGATGGAGCAGATGTTTTATTACCGATGGTAGAAGCTGAAGCAGTTTTGGCTTGATCAGCCTATGATGCTCAAGAGCGGGTGATTGGGCCTTTAACTGAGAGAGGAATAGAAGTAGTAATTCCCCCGAAAAAAAACCGCGCGTGAACTCCGCAACTACGATGAGATATTGTACAAAGCACGCCATCTCATAGAAAATTTCTTCGCCAAACTCAAACAATATAGAGCGATCGCTACAAGATATGACAAGCGTTCAGTAAACTTTCACCGGAGGAATTCCTAAAGGTAGCCTCAGCAATTTTATTAGCATAGCGATCGCCATTTATCTAGAGCATACAATACCAATTTTGTCAAATTTTTAATTGATGACACGCCCTAGCAGCAGTGTGATGTAGTCAGTACATCTCTGATTCTGCCCTACCCCAGTATTTTGTACCCACAGAACAAATAGGTGTCTGTAATTGCACCAACATCTCCTGGAAATATGAACACTCCTAAGTCTTGAGTTCCAGAATTACAGAGTGCTTCACAGTCAATTTCCAACACACCATGGAAAAGGTTTGGCCACTTAGCATCGGCTACACAGGCAATACTATGCACATCGCAGTCGCATTTTTCCTCCTTGATTTGACCCATGCGCTGTCCAACCCAAAACTCAACAATGTGGTGTGCGCTAGGATCGGCTCCAGGGGCTTCAAAAAAGATTTCTAGCCGTTGGACACCGATCCTTTTGTTTCCAGTCAAATACGGGAACATATCCCGACTAAGCCGAATCCCCAATTGCTTGTTAGCTGGAATATTAGACGCAGTGCCAACAAATGAATGCCAAGCTTCCGGAAGCTCACGCTTCACATCAAAGAAACGCACACCTGCACCTGGCAGATTTTGCTGTGCACATTCGTTAGCAGCTTGGCGAAGATTTTCTCCACCCTCACGAGCCATGAAGTTCAGGTGCAGTACTACATCACTTAGGGTTTCCATGTCGAAATGGTTGTTTTCTAACGGCAGTTCTATCCGCCAGCGACTCACTGCACCAGAAAATTCAAATGGCAGATAGCGTTCATCGCGGAAGTTGAGTTCAAACATCCCGGAGTCATTCTGTCCACTGGAGGTGGCGATCGCTTCTGTTGCTGCATACATGGATACAATGCGTGGATCGTCAGGCATTGCCGGATAGCCATTTTTCCAGCTTTCGTTGTCACAACAGGTATGAGGTGGATCTATCAGGTGTGGCTCTACGCGAGTCTTACTACTCAGCAAAGTCAGCCGACAGTGAACTCCAGTGTATGGTCCCACCACACAGGGAATTGTCATTGTTACGTTTTTAATTCGTCGCATATAGTGACCTGGATAGTCAAGATCGAACAACCATTCAGGAATTTCAATCTCACAATAGCCTGTAGTTTTTAGTTGCAGGAAGGCGCTCGGAAAGTGCAACCGTAGAGAAATATGCTTGGTTAGCTCATACTCACGAACGTTTTCATCATAGTAAGCCTTTTCCATGTGACGGAGGGCTAATTGTAACCGCTCGCCAGATAGGAGTCCTTCGTGAAGGTTGTTCCAAATCTCTGCTGGAATGAACTGTCGGGCAGTGTGTCCTCGTTCAAAGTTGAAGGCACGTTGGGCTTGTCGGGCGCATTGCAATGCCAATTCATACATTTGATAATGCATTGCCGCAGTTTCTTGCTGCATCCAGAGATAGAGTGCATGGTTAGTAAACTTGTCGCGCAGGAAGTCGTTTACCTCTGTAGCATTTTCCATTTGCTGCTGGTGGTTATTCAATTCGTGCATGGCAATATCACGCCGTCGTTCGGCAGCAAGAATTTGACGTTCAACTTGCTCAACTTCGATAGTGAGTACATCTACTTGATGCTCCCATTCTTCTTCACGACGTTCCCAGCCAGCTTTCGTTAGTCCAAGGGAAGCAACTGTGCTGATAATGTCTGCTACTGTATTAGAGATGGTGCTAGCTGCCGCAAAAATCATGCTCAACTTCTCCCCAGGTGGAAGTTTAACAAAATTGCTAGGGAAGCCTACATAAGGATCGGGAGTCATATTCATTGTCTGACGAATTGCTTGGGAAATATTGCCAGCAGCCCTAAGTGCATTAGAAGTGATAGTTAGGGGTTCGTACTGTGATTCTCCAGCGTTCAAGCCATTAATAATCAGATTTTGATAGTACTGCAAGCGCGTTTGAGTAATTTCCTTGGTCTTTCGCAGAGCCTGTACTTGCCAGTCTGCCTCTCGCCATTGATTTTGTCGAACTTCCAACCCTAGATTAAGCAACTGTCGCTCGTGCATAGCACGCATAGTGGACAGATATTCAGCATCGCCTTTTTCATAAGCAGCTAGCAAAGCACCGCCAAAGCCTTGCACATCCCTTGCCATTTCCAGTGCTTTTTGAACTAAGGTCATGAAACGATAGGAGCTTTGAGGCAAGCACCAGTCCCCTTCATCAGCACAAATTTCACGAGTGGTTTTCCAGGATTCCCGAATGTCGTTATTGCCAAAATAAGGCATATCGAGGTTCGGACGATTGTTTGTCAAACGCTCTGCGTTCAGGCAGGTATGAATTAATGCTAGACGATCGCTGACACTGGTATAGAGGCACATCAGCCGTGAATTGATAGGGGCACATTCAGGTTTGAAGGTAGCAACCGTTGATACTTCTAACCCTTGGTCTTTTGTCAAAACAGTAATCGGGGTAGTTCCCAGAATCTTAGTCGCCGTGTCAAAAATTAAGCGGGCTTGTTGGAATGCCTCTGGGGTGTTTTTGCGCATTAGCCCATCGCCCCATTGCATAAGGGTATCCAGGTAGTGCAGCAGAATTGCCCGTTCCTTCACTTCGGCATCGGAAACTTCGTCACTAGGACAGCAACATTCTTCGGTTGATGAAATAACTACTGCTTCGCTCGGTGCTGTTCCTGGAATCTCGGTGCCTTCATCTGGGCAAATATGCCAGGTATTATCATTCAGCAATGGGTTGTACACCAGTTCGTACCATTTCAAGGCTGCCTCAAAATGGCAATGTGCCCGCAAATGACCTGCCACTGTGATGGCTGAACTGAACATTGAGGGCGGTAATAATGGCGAACCAGGGTCAAACCAAGCAAAGAAGGGAAATGCTGTTAAACCGCCGACGGGAGTCGAAGCAGGTGGATTCACTACTTGTGGCACAACAACAGCTTCATCAAGAGCAAGGTCATAACGGAAACCCGCTGGTGGTGGAGATGTATAGCAAACAGGAGCTTCACCACCAGTCACCTCAAAGTTAAGGGAGTCGCCACTACGTCCTGCAAATTTCAATTCTGGTGTAGCACCTCCGCTAATACGGACCCCTTCATAAGATTGTCGAGGTTGCTGGAATTCACCATTATAAAAGCGACACCAACGCAGATGAACCATTGGTTTTGACTTCCAGTGTAATAAGCCAGGTAGTTTTTCGGCACGATGCCAATCAGTCTGAGGATTATCTGCGGTTGCCCCCCATTCAGCTATTTGTTCTATGGCATCTTCTTTGGCATCATATTCTTTGGCATCGTAGTATCGGCTTTCTTCAATCCAGAAGTAATATTCATCTATTATCGCCGGATGCACATTATCGCAGACACTACAGCATTCAGAGGATTCCGAGACACCACACTTTGGTTCAAAGGTTGTAGTTGCTGGTGGTATACTTGCTGCTGCTACCCTGATAAATTTTGTGCCCAACCGGACAGCTCCTTGCAGCCACATTGGTAGGTCGGCAATGTTGGGTTGTTCACCAGAGGGTTGTTCCTGAGCGACAATATTTAAGGGAGTCAACAAGTTCGGGCGCGCCTGGCGATCGGATGTGCCCATCAAACCCAGCCCATCCCTTGCCTGGTCGAGAGGCTGGATGGTTGCAGGTTCGCGGTGTTGGAGGAGAGTAATTCCTGGATGGGTAGGTGGACGTAAATTGTTCCAATAAGTCATTCCTCCAGGTACTGGCATGGTTAGAGCAGCACGACGCAGTTCAGATTCTAAAAATTGGAATGCTTCTGTTTGCTTCGCCGCTTGCAATTCGTCCCATTCTACCCAGTTTTCCCGGTAAATGAGTCGCCGTTGGCAAGCTTCCCAATCGCGGAAGGTGGCAAAGTGTCGCTCCCAGACTAGAATAAAGTCCGGTGAGACTGCGAACTCAGGTTCCAGTCCTAATCGAGCCCGTTGGATAAACAGATGAATAGCACTGACAGCTTCCTCAATACGACTGGCTTTTTGGCACAGCTCCACTTCCACATCTTGCAGAAGCAGTTCACTCAGGTGTTTGGCTTCAGTGGCAAACCCACCCCAGGGAAGAGGGACACGATTCATGTGGGTTAGGTAAGCCACCAATGCTGCCCGTCCCCGTAGTCGAAGTCCGTCATTTAAGTGTTTAATTTCTTTGTAGCGACGTGGTTCACCGTTTTCAATGCAGCCATTACGATAAAACTGAGTTAGGTTTGCGTTACCGGATTCGGTCGTCCCAAAAGCAGTTTCCAGTGCGGAGGGGTCATCAGATGCCCAGAGATCGGGACGAGCCTCGCGAATGTCCTGTGGATAAAAACGTTTCAATAATACACGAATCCACTTCTCTGACTGCCAAACCCGTACAGCCCAACGGTCATCTTCTAAATCGGTAGATGTAACCAGATAATCCAGATAATATTGCAGCACTAAGGTGTTGTGCCGTAGATCAATACCCAGGTGGCGCACTAAATTAGCAGGATGATCTGGGTGTAGTTCTGCTGATTCGTGGAACAGTAGCCATGCTGGTTGTTCTGGGGCGCGTTTAGTTTCGCGACGCATCACCGTATAGTCAAACAGTCGTTCCCACCAATCGAACATGGCCTGCTGACGTTGAGGGGTAGGAGCCACGCGCTGGTCTTGTGCTATCGGTGGCATAAAATAATTGTCGAGTACAGGTAAGAAGTTGGGATCGAAGTTGGCTTTGTGGGTGACGAATGAGCCACCACTACGGTAGTATGACTGTCCAGCAAAGTTAACAGGATGTGCAAGCATATAACCTAGTTCCGATCGCCCATCATCAGAAATTGGTTGTGCCGAGAGATGGAGGCGACTGACGAACAGCATAGCTTTGAACGCACGCTGGTAGGTACGCCGAATATCGCGCACGGAACTGGTATAATGGATGTTCAGAAAATTCTGCGCTTGCGCTGCATCAGACAGCTGAATACCATTTAGTAAAGTTGCGTTTTTCTGCTCTTGGAACAGTTTATCATAGGGAATAGCCAACCAATCTGCGCCAGCATCGGGTCCGTTATACTTGAGTTGAAACCCAGTTGTCTGAGGACAAACATCTTCAGGTCCATCAAAGAATAACGGTTTGCGCTCCAGCTCAATTTTTAACTCATAAAACCCCTTTTTCAAAGTGATAGGAGTTGAACAAGCAGGTGGAGCTTCTTCGTGAGGCCAATCATGGGCGAGCAACACCCAGGTTCTCTGACCGCGTTTCAGAATTATGCGCCAACGGTGGGATTGATCCACGTTGTCAAAGTCAGGTACTTCTCCTGCTGGAGTGGGGGCACCAGCACTAAATCCATACTTACCTTCCTGTTCAATCAGCAATAATCCCTGCCACTTAAGGGTGAAAGGTTCAGCACCGCCTAACATAGAGCCATCTGTATTTGCCATCGCAAATCCATTGCGCACGGCTGCAAAGCGCAATTGCTCTGGTGAGAAGGTGAAGTCCATTGAAGGTAGGATCGTGGGAATCGGAGCATTCCAGGCGTTTTCTTCCCTGCCGAAAGCTTCCACGCCACCGCGTAATTCCCGCCAGCGAAGGGTTTGGAATGAATCAAAGTATTCCGCAACCATTCCGGTTCCAGTTAGTCCTAACAAGGCTGCAAATGCTCCCCCATTAGGTTGTGGTTGCCAGGTAACAGTAGGTGTTTGACCGTTGTCATTTTCCCAGGAGGCGGTTGCCAAATTCTCGTCAGCCCACAGGTTTTTCAGCAACAGTTTTGCTAAATCTGTGCCTTCTGGATTTGGACTGCAGGTGGCATCGACGACATGCACTGCTAAATGCTCGGCAACGATCTGGCAACGTTGGTAAAAACGATCGAACTCTTGCTGGAACCACTTCCAACGAACCATTTCATCCGACTCCTGAATTAAACGTTCTTCCGCTTCCCCAAAGTTGTTAAAGAGAAAAGCAAAATGTGCCAAGTCTACACGCGGTAGAAAATAGAGACCGCGCACAGCACCTTGCTCGGATGGAGACAGTTGACGGATACGGCTGAGTTTAGCCAACACAGCTTCATCAGTGAGGGGAATTTGTGTCCACAATTCCTCTGCCGTCTCATCGTAACGGAATGGTCCCTCTGGTGGTGTATTCCACATTAAAGTGGGAGTTGGCAGTGGTAGCGAGACTCGGTACTGTCGCTGTGCGGTGCTAACTGCAATACCGCTACCCGATAATACCGATGGGAAGAAATGCTTTCCTAGTGAAAGCCAAGTATTATTAACAGCAGGGGGAACAAAGCCAAACTCTTCTCGGAGGGCAGTTTCCATCCGCTGCCAGCTCCACTGTTCTGCCGATTCAGCGCTCACTTCAACCGCCATCAGTTTTCTCCGTAAAGCCCAGAGTGAATTATGGTCTCGATCGTCGGGTAAACCTAGCGGTGAGTCTTTTGCTTCGTTGACCGTTTGTAAGGGAAAGGGGTCGTCACCCTGTAAATGTTCCTCGTTGGTGAACAGGAACAGCAGCTCACCAACTTGAAATTCGGAAGCATAAATTTTTGCCAATATTTCGGCAAAACGTAAGGTATGGGTTGGTTTAGCATCCCAGGTATCGGTGGGGGTGTTGGGGTCAAAACCTGCCAATGCTGACAGGGGATTCAGGTTTTGCCTCAGCAGTTTGATAAACTCTGGCTCCCGACAACCACAGTGAAGGGTATTGATGGCATATTGCTGGATTTGGTAAAGTAAGTGTTCTACTGCCCAGTTCCGCTTGGTTGCCTCTGGAACCCAAAATGATAGTAAGTGGAGTCGTTCAGCGCCAGTTGCACCAGGAGCAGGCAATGTACCGTCAGTTAATGACAGTTGAAAATCGTTGCGGAACATTTGGAAGGCAACCAACTGTCGGATAAAATCTGGATTGACGTTTCCACCTTCAAACAAACCAAGTACGTTACAGATGTCACTGAGTTCTGTAAATGTGTATTGGGCGTTCGGTACTGCCTGCAATTTGTGCCACAGGCGGATAAAAATTGCCAACCGTGTGAGAGCTTCTAGAGGGTTTTCAGGGTCATCAAATTCGATGATGTACTTGTCTAAACAGCAAGGTTCGCACTCTGGGAATCCTTCTTCTCGATTATTTCTTAAGCTAAATCTTACAAACTCAGATTTCCATAACTCGATAAACTCACAATAACTCAGACAAGTACGCTTCAGGAATTCGGATACATGGGCAACAATCTCAGTCCATGATGTCTCATCTTCCAATTCTGCAACAAACCCATATATGGTGTGTAATAGAATATTTACCCTGTCTTCCTCCCCAGTAGTGACTGGGGATAAAATATTGTATTCTTCAGGCGTTATTTTGAGGTACTCGATCGCCGTTTCAATCCGAACTGGATAGCGCCACAGATGGCTTTGAAATTCGGTAGGTTCATTGGTGGGGTCAAGTACAAATTCGGTAATCTCCTTGCGGAAGCGACGCATGGTAGCAAATCGACTTGTGCCTAATTGCTCTAAATAAGTGCGTGCCACATCTAACGGCTGTGAATAGGGGAGCAAGCAGGAGGAGAAATCGTTCTTTAATTTATCGTAGGCAGTTTGTTCAGCAGTGGGTACAGCAGGTGTCGAGTGTTCGGGTAATGCCTCGATAAGTATCTCTGGTTTGTGTTGGAAAGCGCTATCAGGGCTGGACTTTGAAGTTAATTCATGACCGCCTACCATGTCGCTGGCGGTGTTATGAATCATCCCAGAAGTGGCATCGTTAGCAACCATGTGCTCCAACGATTCATTAACCTGATCGATTAGGGGTAACGGTACTTCCAAATTAGCTTTGGTTGCTAACAGTTCGCCCAAAGGTCCCCGACGCTCTGCTATCAGAGTCGCTAAAGTTTGATTGGCATTTTCCGGTAACGGGTTATCGCAGGTAGATTCTGGGGATACCTTTAGTAATTCATGGAGGTAAGCGACTGGTCCCAGTGGGGATAAATGAGCAGGGGGGATACAATTGACTAGGGAACCATCTGGGTTGACGGGTTTAAACTCAGCCGTTCTCGTTTCATCCTGTACAAAAAACAATTGGGCATTATCCCAAATAGTTTGAGCGTAGTCGTAAGCTACTGAACCGACTAAGGCTTCCTTAAAGTCTTGAAATGAAAATCCTTCAATCCTCTGAGCACTTATAAAACCTCGTGCCCAAAGAGCTTCTATAACTGAGAATTGGATTTCGGGCGGTTCAATCCCATTTGTCAGATTAACGACACCCTGAATGCAGGTTAACCACTCAATGAATTGCTGTTGTGTTTTTGGATCGCCAGGGAAAATGCCATTCAAAGTATTTGCCAGAACGGTTGCATCCCATTCACAGAACAAGAACCCACCTGGATAATTAGCCAACAATAGGTCTAATGGATTGCCTGGTGAACGACTGAGCAGAGGAATCGCATCACTCGTTGGCGTAGAGGGAGAAGCGAATACATTAGCAACATCAAAAAACTTACGCAGGTGGCGAACGAAAGCTTGACTGCGCTCTTCAGTTGTACCAGGTTTGGTGAATTCTGGAAGCAGTGCTGGATTCAGATTCAGCAAAGCCTCCCAATTTTCGTTGTTTTTGGCAGCCAGCTCGTTCACATTAGTAACACCCGCACCAAAGCTAGGAATAGGAGGTGGAGGGACAGGAGGGGCTTTGATGGCATCTACTAAGGGTGCATGAGCTTTGGTAATGGCGCAAAGGACTAAATCTAAATGCCCAGTAGTATTCTCTGGAGATAGTGCCCCCCAAAAGGCATTGATATCGGCTCCAGAGAAACCCAACCAATCGCTGACCAGTCCATCTACCGGAGTATCTGGAGTAATAACACACTCTGGTATGCCAATTTCGCTGGCAGAACCCAAAGCTCGTAGTCGTCGCGCTGCCTGGAAACGATTTACTCCCTCTGGTTCAGTCAGTATCCGATTATTGATCGCCTCTTCAATGTTGTTGAAAATTTGTTCTTCGGCATCTACTGCTACCATCTTGAAGCGCTGTTCCCGGTTGACCTGCGGTGGCAGAATGGCTGTGAGGGCATAAAAGTAGTCTGCCGGAACCTCAAAAGCTGGATCAAAAGCAGTTCTTGAAGCTTTGAGGATGACTTTGGCTTCTCCTTGAGGAGAGTTGGGAAATACCGGAAAATGGTATCCCACTTGTGTAGCTAGTGTGCTTTTTTCTTGGCACCAAATAGCTGCCGATAGCGAGAATATAAAGTTCGTGAGGCGATCGGCTTCAACATTGTGGGTAGTGTAGTATGTGAGTATATCGCCCTCAAAAATTACGCGATCGCGTTCATCATTGCTATCGACAGCTTGCGGACCAGTGTAGATTGCCTCTAAGGAGCGTTTTGGTACTGGAAGTGGGTAAGCCTCCCGGTCCCAAATAATTTCATAGGCAATGTGACGGCACTGTTCGATGGTTAGATTCGCAATATTTGCCTGGTTGCCAGGGTCAGCATTCAGCACATTCTCTACTTCTGTTCTCAGAGTGGTAAAGTTCGGTGCTGCACCATCCTCTGGCAAGATATCAATTGGACTACTTTGATTAGAGGACGGTAGAGCCAGATGCAGGCTTGTTTCTGGCAATGTTATAAAGGTATTAGGAGGAATCGGCAACCCACCTGCTCGGACTGGGATATTATAATACACCTGATTGTGTACAATATCATTGCCATTACGGGCGATCGTTAAGCGCACATCGGCAGTGCGGTACTCTTGACCTCCTGGAGGATCGGGGATTTCAATAACAGCAGTGGCTATGGCAAAAAACTCCCTCACAGCATGAGGTGGCGTACCAGTAATTGCAAAGTGCTGGACTATCCGAGTGTTGGGGTTAGGTACAGGAGCAGGATCTGGAGAGGGGGATGGGGGTAAAGTTGGTGCGATATAATTAGCGGTGCCAAAAGCAGCTCCGCTACCATCTGGATCGTTGAATGATATTTCGTGGGCGGCAATGGATAGCCCATTTAGGTAACTGGTAAATTCATTAGCAGTGACTGGTTCAACTGGGTGTAAGCGAATGATTAGTAGGGATGGCATAAAAGAATCTCCTTGTTTGAGTTAGTATGTCTTGGAATAAATCAACATTTTTATGAAGATGTTGTTACCATGCAGCAAGAAATTTTTTGCAGGTTTGGAATCTTGGATTAGGCATAATGGTGGAATGAGAGTAGTAGACTGACACACCTAAAAATGTAGGTTGGGTTGAACGGTAGTGAAACCCAACAAAACTTTACTGGGTGTAAGCGAATGATTAGTAGGGATGGCATAAAAGAATCTCCTTTAGTAAATAGTGGTAAAGTTTGGGATGTTTTGGTGTTGGGTTACGCTGTCGCTAACCCAACCTACGAGAACTATGAAGTTGGAGTAATCAGGAAATTGCTAATAAGCAAAAAATCTGAGTCGTCCGTAAACTCCATAAATAAAGAACCATCCTCCACTATAACAACTGACCCCAAGAAATTTGTGCTAGATACAAATTCAAACCAATTCTCAACAAAAAAAGCTGTAGGGATTTTTACCACAGGGTTTTCATAGCCAAAATCCATATAAACTTGTTCATGAAGATATAAATCCGATATCTTTAAGTCATCTCTTATTTGATTTTCTATCATGTGATTTTCATAGTTTATTTGGTGGCACTTATTCACTTTTTTCCAATCAATTAACCTTTTGTATTTAATGTTTTTATTAATTGGTATTTTTTTGCTATCGAGAAACGCAGTAAATCCGTCAGGAAACTCTATGCTAGTGATTTCAATGTGTTTACGCACTTGATTTAAATACCAATTCTTGATGCCCATAGTATTCCTCCTTTAGTCATATGTACGATTAAGCATATCAATAAGCCTTTCCACTTGTTCATGATTACCTTTAAACGGAACGGCACCATAATTTTTTTTATCGTGGTCGAAATAGTTATAGTGGGGGCCTTTGGTATCATCATAATCTAGTCGCCACCCTATTCTCTCATCAGCAGATTGTCTCCCAACTACACGTCCCTTCTGAGTCCCCAAACGCCCTCTAACAGAAATAGCATTCTTTCCTAGATCTCCTGTTATGTCATTTACAACTTTGACTGCATCTACACGGCTCCCACTTTTTGTTAAAGTAATGACTTCACGTGCTTCATCCCTCAATTTGACGGTTTTTTCAACAAGATCAGCTACCTTATCACTATGTTTTGCCGCTGTAGTTTTTCCATTCTGTCTTAAGGAGCTAAAGGGGCTAGAAGATGGGGAGCTAGAAGATGGGGAGTTAGAAGATGGGGAGCTAGAAGATGGGGAGTTAGAAGATGGGGAGTTAGAAGATGGGGAGTTAGAAGATTGACGAGAACGAGAAGGTGTTCCTGGTGAGGGATTTCTTGCTGGTGCAGCTTGTCTACCAGAACGAACCTTTTGAGTGACTGGTTCTGTTTTTATTACTCTCCCAGTGACTTGCCATGACTGCTTTACATTTTTTGCGGCATCAGTCCCTCGATCTACTTGTCTAATAGTTTTAACAGCATCAACAGTCGCATCAGCAGCTCTATATGCTTTAATTGCTGCTCCTGCACCTCCTGGGACTCCAGGAACTGCTAAAGCTACAGCATCTAATACAATTCCGACCGCATCAACAATAGCGGCACCAACATTACCTTCTCGGACATTCTGAACGAAGGATACTACACCTGCACCAAGACTTATAACATCCCAAGCTGTTTCAAGAAATTCTCCATTGGAATCCCAAAACCGTATTGGATTATTCGCTACGTAAACATACAAGTTAGGTCCGTCTTCTAATTCTGATGGATCGCAATTCAGCCATCTACACAGCCATGATGCATAGTATCTTGCACCGTAATAGTACAAACCACTTTCGCTATCTCTCTCCTTGCCAGAGTATCGATAGCGCTTTAAGGGAACTTCGCGATCCCTTTTGACTGATTGGTAGGCCGTTCCTCCAAAAGAATAATATTCTTCATAGCTCAGAATTCTTGCCGTTTTGTCAAGTTCTAAGGAAGCAGAACCAAGATGGTTGTTAAGCTGATATCGCAGAAACTGGGCAGGCGAACCATCATTGCCTCGTGTACGACTTTCCAGTAATGCAATACGTTTTTGCTCATCCACAAGATGCAGTGATTCCCTTTCTAGAGAAATAACACGACCATTCCCATCATATTCCCGATAAATTTCAAAATCTCCCAAATAAATTCGTTCCTTCATCCGAGCTGGAGTAAGCTCCTCACCTGCCTGCCGCTCCGTGACTTTGCGAATTCGCTGACCGTTGGCATCGTAGACATAGTACGTAATCTCTGGCGTTCCACCATCATTCCGAACCTGTCTTGCTGTTGCCTGTAAGCGATCCTGATAATCCCACTGCATCAGCGGCAAATGGGGCATCCGGGTCATATTGCCATGCTCGTCATACTCATAGGTCGCACTATAAGGTCTCTGGGAATTATCCCCTGGTAAACTCGTGCTACTTAGCCTATTACTGACCTTATCTGGCTCAATTAAACTCGCTTCATCATAAGCATAGTGACGCGTCCAAGTCCCACTCATCGCCTGATGCACCATCTCAAGAATATTGCCCACCGAGTCATAGTCATAGCGCTCAGTGTAGTTCCCCATGGCATTGCCATCATGGGGATGGGCTAAATTCGTCCGAAACGCATCATCATGGTCAGTCTGCCGCGGTGAATTCAGATTTCCACCCGTTTGACCCAAATGTTCTCTTCCCGTCGCCTTAATCAGACGATACAGCGCATCATACTCATAGCTGGAGCTAGGTTCGACCCGCTGGTTGCGGAAAAATATCGTATTTTGGATATCCGCATGGTCAAAAATATGGGTGATATTGCCCACTGGATCGTAAGTATAACTCAGATCCTGAACACTCTGATTCTCGTTCTCCCCAAACTGAGGCCGAATCGTCAGCAATCGCGCCAACCGAAACGTCTCTCGGTCATACTCATAACTGGTTTTTGCCTGATTGCCATACTCAATCAACAGCCGCTGCCCCTTGGCGTTGTAGTCAATATTGACCACCGCATTCATATCAGCCGTATCCGGGTCGAGCAAATCATTGGGAGCATTGGCCTGTCGTAACCACACATTCACCTGCTCTAGCAAATTCGCCTCGTTATACCTTGGCTGAATCACATTAGGGCGAGTGGCATTGTTATGAGGTGTCACCATCATCACCGGACGATTTAGTCCATCATACTGGGTGTGACTGGTAAAAACTTCCGGCTCCAGTTGATTGCAGGCCGCATTGATAATAGCCTGTAGCTCAGTCAAGTTTGACAGAACCGACCAATCCACTGTCTCTTTGTATTCCTGGGCTAGTTGCCGACTGCTCTCTAGCACATTACCCTTAAAATCAAACCGCTGATTGGTGACTACTCCAGCCCCATCATAGTGCTGATAAAGCTGTCCGCGCAAATTGCGATTTGCCGCTGGATGGGTTTCCCCATACACCATCCGCTCCACCAGCTTCTCGGTTCCATCCTCAAACTCCACAAATACATGGGTCGGGCGTTGCAGATCATCATAGCGCAGCCGTTGGGTATGGTTACGGCTATCCCACTGTCGTCTGGGATTCCCCGCCACATCATTTACCATCCAGACAGTGCCCGCTTCCATGCTTTGCTGCCGCACCACATTTCCCAGCATATCATAGTTATACACCATGACCGCTCGCCCCAAGGCATCCGTCACCGATCGCTGATTATTTTCAATATCCAGCTCCGTGTACGTCTCATATTTCTGAACGGAACCATCCTCGGCAATCCCGTTATCGGCTACCACCAACACCGATCGCCCCAACACATCCAGATGAGTCACACCCGGTGTATTACCATGCTTTGCGGCCAACCATGCCGCCCGTTGCTCTTGCTCCGCAGGCTGGGGTCCAGCAGGGTCTGGACTGCCCCGCTCCGCATACCACTGGCTCTCTAAAACCGTGTCATTCTCATCCCAGGTTTCCTGATACCAGGCATCAAACACCACCTTCGAGAAAGTACCATTGGGTAAATCCGTGCGAATTACTCGTTCCAGCGGATCATAGTTAATAATCGGCGTGACGCCCCACTCCACCAAGTCCGCTTCTGATTCATACAAATGGGTCGCACTAAAAAATGGCTCGTATTGCTTAACTGGCTTGCCTTTGTTGTTATACACCGTGCGCCCCGTGCCTACCCATCGAGGATTCGTTTCCCCAAGTTTGAGTTCACCATTTTCTCGAATCAGCTCACCTGTTACCCCATCCCGCAACGGCGCTAAACCTGGTTCCGCCTGAATCTTGGTTTGCAGCTCTCGACCAAATCCATCGGAGTAGAGAAAGCTATGCTGAACCTGGGATTGTTCTCCAGGAGCCAAATCCGAGACATGGGTTTCCCGCGCCAGGGTATACACAACCGGGGCATGACCCAACATCGGCCCTTCCGGAACAGTGTCCTTTGCCCGATAGTACGCCCACAAGTCGTAAACTAACCGCGTTGTGGCATTGCCTAGAATTTCATGGGAATCCGCCAACGGATTCAACAGATGAAACTGAATCATCGCTTCATCCAAATCTGGCTCAAACCCCGTTAAGGAATCCCCCTCATTATCACTCTCTTTCCCCATGATAGCTGTACCCACCACCATGCCCAAGGCATCAAATGCAACCTCTGAGCGATTACCATTGGGGTCAGTTATCTGCTGGGGCTGGAGTGTTCGGTAATTATTGCGGACCTGAATCTTATTTTCTAGGGGGTCAAGGGTCTCAAGCGCCAGTAAACTATAGGTATCATAGCGAGTTCGATAGGTCGCCCGATTTGCAAACCAAAATGGATCGCGGAACTCTGTGGCCATGTAAAACTGGGCTGGGTCAAAAATCTGTTGACCCGAAGGAATCCACCAATAACCATCCCCGTCTAATTCCTGATATTCCCCTTCATCTCGTAATACGTCGATGAGAGCATTGGCGCTAATCTTCTGTCCATAAACTTGCTCCAGCAAGCCAGGGGTAAAGGCCAAACGATAGCTTTCATACGGTAATGCGAGAGACTCTATTTCCCCCAGTGGCAGAGGCGTTGTTAGATCGTTGTTGTAGTAAAGGGCGCGATCGCGCTCAATTAACCGCCGTTGCACCACCTCTGGACTGGCACTGGCCTCATAGGGAATCTCGGTTGCCACTGCGACTCCAGTGCGCAAATCATCCAAGGTGTAACGCTCTGAAGACAGTAGCAATCCCGTGAGTTCGTAGACCCGTGTTTCAATGGGGATACCAATGCGATACCAATCTGGTTCATCGGCCCGATTCTCCAGCCAGTTTTCCGTCAGGGTGATGAGAACCTTGCTTTGGTCCTCTAAAACCGTTTCGCTATGGGAGGATTGCGATCGTCGCCGAGGATAAGCCACCGTCGCCTCCTCAGTTACATTGCCATAATCATCCACCGCCAGCGTCAACTGATGGCTAACCCGAGGATCTGCTGGATTGCGCTCATAGGCATAGTCGAGGGTCTCACTGGGATGGGCAAAAAAGACCGAATATTGGTCATCCTGCCGAGGCTGCAACAGTTGCAGCACATAGTTGCGCTCAGAGACCGTGTAGGGATGCGTTTGCTTTTCCGACTCATCCAGAGCATAGACTTCCTGCCGTAGAATTTGACCTCTGAGGGCACGACAAGCTTCATACTCTTCCCGTAGCGTTAGCCCCTCTGGCAACACCGTATCGGGTAACAACTGAGCAGCAAAATCTTGGTCGCTGATGCCGGGTTCTCGATAATACTCCTCCACAAAGAGCTGGGAAATATGGTCGCGATCGCGATAAACCCCCGTATGAAACCAGGTCTTTGTATGAATCGGAGGAACGTGCAAAGATTGTTCTAGAGCATTCGTTCCTGGATCGAACAGACCAGCTTTCTGAAAATCGTTATACTCCTCCGTATCCCACTGCTCCACCATGCCAAAGCCGCGAAACTCTCGTTCCACCCCATCAAAATAACCGTGGTGATAAGCATAGCGAGTCACAAAGCGATTGTGGCTGATGCGATCGTAGGTCTCCACCCGTTCTACTACATGAACTGGAAATGGTAGCTTTGTAATCCAAGGTTTACCTGCCAATTTGTCTTGCAGATAGAACTTAGTAGAAGGGGCATACTGCACAACAGTTTCCGCACCCAGATTATTCACTGTCTTAACCAGCAGGTGTGGCTTTTGCCCACCCATCAAATCAATGTAGCGCATGACACGCTGGGCATTACCCAGTAGGGATGAAGACCATACCAAACAGGCAGTGCCATTACCCAAAAGATCGATCGCCGTTACCGACGCCACATTGTCGATCGCCGGGAACGATCGCAACACCCTTTTTGCTGACCAACTATTCCCTGACTGATTGAAATAAACCTGCACCCCTTCACGGCTTAAGTAGAGAATGTCAGTGCTACCAGTCCCATCAATATCTGCCAATACAATCCAACGCTGATTAAACAAATCGGGTGCATCGAACCAAGGAGCATTGCCCATCGTTACCTTTGCCCCAAAGCGTCCATATCCCAAGTTTGGCCAGTAACATACTTTCCCATTACGAATCCGCACAATATCCGTCAGTCCATCCCCAGACATATCAGCCAGGTGAATAGATTGGGTACTGTCCGCGAACACAATTCGAGGTCCCTTCTCCTCATCCCAGGGTTGGTAGGTTCGCTCTGCTGCACTAAACCCTTCCTCCGCTAGAGACGGATACCAAACGAAACAATCATCCTCAGTAATCAGAACATCACTATGGCCGTCCCCATTCAAGTCAATAAATTTCAAATTGGGGTTATCCCAATCCAGTTCGGGTAGCGACTTAAAGGGAACAAAGGTTTGCCAATCTTCATCTTGGGTGCGTTCATAGAAACCGGGTGTTGGACTCCGTAGCATTACTAAATCTTGTTGCCCATCCCCCGCCAGATCGAGAAACTGTGCCCCATTCCTTAGTCCAGTAGCAGGTTTAGTAGCCACCAGTTCTATCGGTGCAAAATTAGCCTCAATATGGGTCTTACCATTGTCCTGAATGGTATTGATTGGGCTGAGATTGCGCTTGTAATACCACCCATCGTCCTGTTCCGTCAAAATCCCAGATAACCCTTCTCCATCGAGGTCTATCCACTGATAGCGAGTACCATCCAACCCCTGGGGCAAATTCTCCAGACTGCCCCGATCGACTTCACGCACAGTCTCATTAATTCGGGGTTCACTATAGGTAAATTCCAGAGGCGGTAAGGATTTCTGAATGTAGTTCCCCTGGGAATCACGCTTGTAACCTGTTTGCTTCACCCATAACAGTAAAGAATAGATAGGATTGCGAACATCCGTAGGGTTTTGTTCATAGGAATAGGTAAAATCGGTCGAGCGCACCAGACAATTCTGCCCCACATCCGCTTCATCTGGGAAATGATGGAACATCAGCACCCGCTGACACAGACGATAAGTCCGCACTTCAAAAGTCGATCGATAGGATGAAAAGGGGTCATTGCGAACCGACCAAATTCCAGAATCATTGGGAGTAGGATTGTCGGAGTCATGTTCTCCGTAGTCAAACACCACCTCAAACAACCAATCTTTCCTGAAACTTAAATCTTCATTAGATTTTCGAGGTATTTGGTTGCCGTATTGAATGCGTTTCAGATAGCGGTTTGCCGAGCGACTCTCATTAGTGCGGTTGTATTCATGGGCCAAGCCTATGTTAATCCCCTCTGAATCTTCAGGCTTATAAACATAGTGAATTATGTTGCCCTTGTCGTCGTAACTTTCACAAATCAGCCAGCTAAAAATGCGTTGTGGATTGTCAGGACTTGCGATCCGACTCTCAGTCGTTCTGCCATAGAGAGTAGTAATATTATCCTTAGAAATAGAACGCCAGTGGGTTTCGCCAGAATTCACATCAGTCCAACGTTCAATCCGGGCAAATAAGCCTTCTATTCGAGGACGATAGCGTTGAATCTTAAACTGACCATCGGGGGAATCTAAGACTTCACGAGTGCCGTCAGGTCTGATAACGGGGACTAAATCTTCTGCTCCAGACAGAATAAAAACATCGGATTCCTCTGCATCTCGATATTGGGGCAAACCTTTATCGGTTTTCCGAGTAATTGAGGGAATTGAAAGGTTCCATCCTAAACCAAATACTCCATTTCCAGCCCCAGAGTCGTAACTGATAGAAAGTTGCGGTGAGAAATCTGAGCGACCTGGTGAAGTAAAAATAGGTATACTCAGGGAACCTGTTCCCGTTACAGGGTTAAGAGAAAACTTTTCACCGATGCCTCGTATTGCCCCTCCACCTTCAGGAAGGGAGACCGTAGGAGGTGCTGAAACGTAGTTACTATCAGTTGGGCTAGTTTCTTGACTGTTTGTTTGCTGTTTTTGGCTTGAGTGACTAAGCATTTTCACTGTCCGTAAATTTTTAGTCTTTGAGGCCACTAATTTATGATCAGCAGGTACACAAAATTAATTACACATTTTGGCAGACTGAATTCCTTATGTAAGCCTCACATAATTAATAATTAATAATTAATAATTACCTCTTCTTTTCAAGGAGAGGATTGACGCGGTAGGGAAAATTTTTTCTTGTTTCTCCTTTAAAGGAGAGGCTTTAAACCTTAATTATTCAGTTAAAAGAGTTGAGAGGAAAGATGTGCTTTAAAGGAAAGCTTTTGTAGAATCTCTATTTGGTTTTGGTGTCGTTGTTTAACATCTGAAATTGCGCTCAGGTGTTTTGTCTTTCTTTACTTTTTGCAACAGACCCCCAAAACCAAATGCTAACAACCCAAGAACTGCTGAAGGTTCAGGAACTGATATATTGCTACTTTGATTATCAGTGGTGAGGCGGAAAGTATCGAAAGTCCAGGCTCCTCCTTGTGGATCTGTCTCGCTTTCTAAACGAATCCCTAGAGAAGATAGCCCGTTTGTAACGGCATTATTGAAAGTTGAAGTAATGTCAAAACTCAAAGTGTCTCCTACAGAAAGACTCCCAGTATTAAATGTATCAATAGTTTGTATAGATAGAGCTTGGTAGTCTGAGAGATCTTCTGAATTATTACCTTCATATGCAACAATATTAATATCTCCTGTAAAGGGAAAATCATTGTATCCCAGGAATAATCCTGCATCATTGAATACATTGAAAGTCACAAAAGCTGATGTTACAGTACCTAAACCTGTTAAATCATATTCAGAAAGCCCACGTACTTCTTCAGAGAGAAAGCCTCCTACTTCAGCTTTACCAGCAGGGTTACCAAATTCACCACCTGTACTGGAATGAAAATGGTGTCCTAGAGTTTGATCAACGCCGTCGTTAGCAACAGAAAATGTGAAACCGTTAGTAATAGTCGCAGCTTGAACAGTTGTTCCACTAAGAACGAGAAAAACTGTTCCAGCGAGGGTAATTGAAAAATTTTCAATTAATTTTGAAATATCCATAACTTGATTTCTACGCAAAATACAATGTGGTTTTTTGTCGGTAGGAATTGTTCGGCTATAATAGGAATGATTGCCTACCCCATCAATATGATGTAGATACAAAAATTTTGCTATTTCCTGACAACTTAATAGTAGCTAATATTATATATTTTTTCAAATGAATTTGAAACTATATCTTATTGATTCTTAAAATAAATAATACTAAATCTGGTTGCCAAAACCAGTTTATACCAAATTGATAAATGTTGGCTACAAATATCTAGGGTATTTATTAGGAGTCAGGAGTCGTATGGGAATGGCTATAAGACCTTTTTTAGGGCGTAAATTATCTTTTTTGTCAAAGGGACATCTCCTGCACGCGTCTTTTTATCGCTCTTACTATTTGTAACATTCTTTTTTCACGCTTGGTATTGTAATCAAAGCAAAAGAATCTGGAGAAGTTGAATGCTTAAGAAAACTTATCTGGCTCCGCATTTTAATTCAAATAAACTCAAACAAAAGTATCTTAAAAGGGCTTTGTTGCACAAAAGAAGATGGAAATAATAGAGTATGGGATAAATTACTGCATAGATGTAGATACTCGTGAAGTCCAAGTCAAAGTCCAAGTCCCAATCCCAATCTAATATCATGTCCGCTTGAATACTTATACTTTGGTGGAAGGAAGGCAGAGGCCAGAAGGGTTTCTTTCAATTGAAACTTATAAAATGACAGTCGTTTAAGTTTTTATGAATAAGAATAGAATTAGTAAACCTGGGAGATAGCTTAATTTTTTAAGCGATCGCCTAAATTGGTATGCGCTATATATAGTGTCTTTGCGTAAGTCCTGATAAACTTATTCTTCAAAAGATACCAAATGGGTTCTATAACATGAAAACCTCCCCTAGCCACCACTGGAATCAAGAAAACTTAACCACACTCATTAATGCTACTAACCATATCCGTCAATATCTAGAAAATAAGTCGGAAGATAAAACACTACAACCCCTACCCTCTGACATGATACTACCTAGTTCAGCTTTAGCTAAATTGTGTCACATATTTAGCCTCACAGAATTTGAGCGGGATATCCTCCTGCTGTGTACCACCCTGGAGATGGAACCCAAGGTTGCTGATTTATGTGCTAAACTCCAAGGAAATCCTCAACTTAATTATCCTACCCTCGCCCTAGCCTTAACTACTTTTCCTCAAGCTAGTTGGTCTGTACTTTCTCCCCATAATCCATTACAATATTGGCGATTAATAGAAATTGGTACGGGATTAACTCTCACCAAAGCTCCTCTGCGCATTGATCCACATATTCTTAGCTATCTCCTAGGAGAAACTACTTTTGACAAACAATTATTGGGTTTTGTTTATCCTCTTCCTCCTCATCTAGAACAAATTCCTTTAGCTCCCTCTCAAAAAATAATTGTGGAGCAAATAGTGGCGATCTGGTCTGAGCTATCTTACCCATATCCTACCTTGCAACTCTGTGGTGAAGAATCAACAGCTAAATATGCCATAGCTAAAGCTGTATCTGTTTGCCTCGGTTTGAATTTGCACTTAATGTCAGCAACCGTGCTTTCCCAATCTCCCAATGATATTCATCAAATCAAACAACATTGGCAAAGGGAAGCTTTGTTGAATAATAATGTACTACTACTGGAGTGCGAGAATATATTACCAAATGAGTCTAAACTCGCTTTTCAAATTTCCCAGTTTGCAGAAAGTTTGCCAACTCCTGTAATTATTTTTAGCCAGAAACGACTACAAGCTCAACATGGTCACTTTATTACTTTTGATATATCCCAACTCAGCTACCAAGAACAAACAGATATTTGGGCAACCCATCTCGGTACAGATGCAAACCAATTCCAAGTCGAGATTAGTAAGTTAGTATCTCAATTTAATCTCAGCAACACAACTATTCAAGCAGTTTGTCAACAATTTAAAATTCAAAATTCAAAACTGAAAGCTGAAACTGAAAATTTCTCTGCTCCTTCTCAAGTAGAATTAGACAGTACCTCTTCTGAATTCAACCAAATCTGGAATTTCTGTCGCTCTCAAGCTCGTCCTCAACTAGAAGGTTTAGCTCAACGCATTCAGACATCCGCAACTTGGGATGATTTAGTTTTGGCCTCACAACAACGTCAGGTGCTGACAGATATAGCAACTCATCTGCGACAAAAAGCCAAAGTTTATCAAGAATGGGGTTTTGCCAATAAAGGGTATCGGGGTTTAGGTATCAGCGCTCTGTTTCATGGTGAAAGTGGAACTGGTAAAACTATGGCAGCAGAGGTATTAGCTAATGAATTTCGTCTGGACCTTTACCGCATAGACCTGAGCGCTGTGGTTAGTAAATATATAGGGGAAACAGAAAAGAATTTAGAGCGCATATTCCTTGCTGCTGAAACAGGAGGAGTAATTTTACTCTTTGATGAAGCTGATGCTTTATTTGGTAAACGTACTGAAGTTCAGGATAGTCGCGATCGCCACGCTAATGTAGAAGTATCTTACTTACTCCAACGGATGGAAGCATATCAGGGTTTAGCTATTTTGACCACAAACTTTAAAACCGCCTTAGACTCTGCTTTTCTACGTCGTATCCGGTTTATGGTTGCTTTTTCTTTTCCAGATGCTTCCTCACGAACGAAAATTTGGCAGCGTATTTTTCCGCCTCAAACACCAACTCAAGGGTTGGACTACCAATTATTGGGACAACTTAAGGTTACCGGGGGCAATATCCGCAATATTGCTCTAAATTCAGCTTTTTTCGCTGCCGATCACGATGAACCTGTGATGATGAAACATATCCTTCAAGCTACCCAACAGGAATATTTTAAGTTAAAAAAATTGTTGAGTGATGAAGAAATAAGAGGGTGGTCTTAACGAAGTCAGAAGTCAGAAGTCAGAAGTCAGAAGTTATTTTTTTCATTAATTGATAATTACCTCGGGTTTTAACCGTTACGGAATTGAATATAAAGAAATATTATTTCTTCTCTTGGTCGATGGTCGGACAGCGAGGAGACCTCGCCATCTCTCGACCGCTTTTTTCCCCTTAAAAGGGGAGGCTTCAAGGCGTGAATTATTTAATTATTAATTATTAATTATTAATTATTAATTATTAATGATATCATGTCCGGATAATTAGTGATGAAAAAACTTATTATGAGTGCTTAAACAGTAAATCTTTCTATTTTTCCTACTCCCCTACTCCCCTACTCCCCCACTCCCCTACTATTTTAATAATAAGTATTCAACCGGACATGATATTATTCGGTAACAGGGATTTGAGCAACTCTCCAAAAATATTACGCCTTAAAAGGCGGGGTGGCGCGACCCATTTTATTTTGATAATCATTTTCTATTTGAAAAAAAATTCAAATTATAACAAAATGTGTCTTTTTTCTATCTGAGTAGTTTTTATGTTAATGTAATTTTTATGATTAGAGAGTGGGATTGTCCAGGGTGTGCAGCTCACCATGACCGTGATATAAATGCAAGTATAAACATTTTGCGGATGGGAACCCACGTCGGCGTCAGACGCAAGCGGTCAGACCCCGCGACGACGCCAGTTCGCTTGCGGAATGCTGACTCCTGTGAGGGAACGCCCACGCTCGAAGGCTGCGGGAGGAGCAGTGTCAGTCTGTGGAGCGCGCCTTTAGACCATCTGAGAATAAATATCGGAAGGCGGGTGCGGCAGAAACAGAAAGTCTCTAACAGTGATGCTAGGGAATCCCGCGCTGTCTCGTAGAGTAGCGTCGGGAGGATGTCAACAGGGGGTAAATACAAAAGGTAAAAACTTATCTAAAGTTGATGAAACTTACTCATAACTATAGCTATCAAACTAAAATGAGTAAGTCTATCCATTGAGTCGTTATCAGCTATAATTTAAGAGATGAAGCTAGTTGAACGTCATGTTATTACCAAATCACATAATTTATGGTTAGAAATTGACCAGAAGGCTTTTTTGTCAAAAAATCTGTTCAATTTAGCTAATTATTATTATCGCCAATATTTCTTTGAAAACAAAAAGAAATTAAATTTTAATGAACTGTATCACCAGGTATCTAAAAGTGACGATTATCAAGCTTTACCTACCAAAGTTAGCAAGCAAATAATCAGAAGATTAGACTCAGCTTGGAAAAGTTATTTTTCAGCCTTAAGAGAGTGGCAAAAACAGCCAAATAAATTTTTAGGGAAACCAAAAATCCCCAAATATAAACATAAGACAAAAGGCCGAAATATTCTTCCTTATCCAAATGAGTCAATTTACAAAAAAACCTTAAAAAAAGGAATTTGTCATCTGTCGATGAGTGAAATAAAAATACCCACTTCACAGACAGAAATAATAGAAACCAGAATCATCCCCAAAAGTAGCTGTTACATAATAGAGATAGTCTATGAAAAACAGGAGGAAATAACAAAAAATCAACAAATAGCAGGAGTAGACTTAGGAGTAAATAACTTAATAGCTGTAACGACAAATCAAACAGGAATATCACCTCTATTGATTAAAGGCAGACCATTAAAAGCAATTAACACCTTTTATAATAAACAACGCTCTTATTTACAATCCCAACTAAAAACCAACCACAATCAAAGTAATTCTCATCGGTTAAAAAAATTAACTCACAAACGAAATAGTCGAGTAGGAAACTATCTGCATACAGCAAGTAAAAGAGTAATAGATTGGTGTATCAACCATGAAATAGGAATCTTAATCATTGGGCAGAATCAAAATTGGAAACAAGAAATAAAATTCGGGAAAAAGAACAATCAACAATTTGTGAACATCCCTCACTATAAGTTAATAGAGATGTTAACATATAAAGCCCAACTAAGAGGAATAAAAGTAATAATAACAGAAGAATCCTATACATCTCAATCAAGCTGTTTAGATGGGGATGATTTACCAAAATATGGAGAAAAAAAACCGAAGTTTAGTGGAAAAATAGTAACGAGAGGATTGTATAAAACCAGGGAAAATAAATTATTAAATGCAGATGTAAATGGGTCATTTAATATGATTAAAAAAGTAATTCCTGATGTCTTAGACCAAGGAATAAAGGGTTTGCCGTTTAACCCTGTGGTGGTCGAACCACTTGCGTTCAACTAAACTTTCAGGCTTTTGATTAAGTTTGAGTAAGTTTAGTTGAGCGGTATTTTATCTTGAGTAGTTAAAGCGATAGCCATTTGATTTACCATTAACAAGGAACTGCCTATGATCGATTATGTTATGTCCTTTCTCCAGGAGAAACTCAACAGCTACATCATAGTAAAAATAGGAGACCAGTTGAGCTTTAGTAATAATAAAGCTGTTGTGTTTATCCAAAATCAAAATCTCAAAGATGTGCAGTTACAAGAAAATACTATTACCACTTTATTAATCAACCTAGAAGAAGAATATACTTTTCGTTCTGGTGCAGCTTATGAAAGGATGCCCAATGGAAGTCGTGTAGATCAAAAAAACCCTAATATTTATCTCAACTTATATGTTCTTTTTGTCCCATACTTTAATGATTACAACCATTCTTTAAAATTCTTATCCTTAATTATCAAATTTTTTCAAAGTCATCGGTTGTTCGATCGCCATAATTCTCCAGAACTTGATTCAGAGATTGAAAAATTGACTATGGAATTGGTGAATTTGCCTTTTACCGAACAAAGAGATGTATGGACAGGTTTGGGGTTACCTTACAGACCTTCTGTGATTTATAAAGTGAGAATGGTTGTCTTTACAGATACGGATACAGTAGAGTCTATCCCTGATGTAACTACTAAGATAGTCGTTCCTACAAATATGTAATTCTCTAATAACAAGTGAAGTCTAGATTATGATTTATAAAAAACTATTTGAATTGAGTATTCTGCACGAGTATTATACTAATGAATTATGTCCAGACTTCATTTTGGAGCCAACGATTGAATGTAGGAAAATATTAAGTGGTCATCGTTTGATTATTAAGAATAAAGTTAATGGGATAGTGATTATTTCTCCTGTAGATCCAGATGATGAATCTCAACCCCAGATTGAACTTGCTGACAATTTGCGATTCACTTTTCTGTTAAAACTTCAGAATCAAAAAATTGTTAATTTTACAGAAAGAGATTTTCAAGGTAGTATTTTTTTCAATCTTCAAGAAGAGCAGCTAAAAGATGGTTTAAAATGCCCTGCTTTTAGTAATAAAAATAGCAATCAACCAGGAGTTGTACAATTAGAAGAAGATACAGTAATATTATATTATCAAGAATTACCAGAATCAGGAACAGAAGAAAAAATCAAATTATCTTATGAAGACTTACCAGGAGGACAAATTGTTTGGGGCATCGTAATTATTGAGAATAACTCTTCCATGGCTGTAGATTTGAACCAAAGCAGTGATTATCAAATCACCTTTGAGGCCAAAGAACAAAAGTGGCGTTATTATTTAATAACTAATTCCCCAATGAATGAATTATTGATACAAGATCAACAAGAGAATATAATTTTTTCTGACTTAGAGGAAGTTGCAGAAGACGACCCAATATTTGATACTCTCGATCAGCAATTTCCAGATCCAAAAAGTAAAAAATATTTCTCTGAATCTACATCAACAATTCTTTGTCAGGAAGAGGGAATAAACAATATTCAACTTTTAAAAAATAGTAGTATATGGATAGAACATTTACCTAATCCACCCAATCATAATATAATTAAAGTATCTGGTTTGACCAGTCAAGAGATAATTCAATATCAAGTAATTAATCTACTCACAGACAGCCAAGAACTGAAAACTAAGAAAATACAGAAAACACAAAACAAAGGATAGAACTATGGTCAACTATAAAACTCCCAATGTTTATATCGAGGAAATTTCTAAATTGCCTCCTTCAGTTGCAGGTGTTTCTACAGGAATTCCTGCTTTTATTGGTTACACAGAAAAGGCTGAAGATAATGGTGAAGATTTAACAAATGTACCAACTCGAATTACTTCACTTCTGGAATATGAAACTTTCTTTGGACTTGCTAAAGCCACTGAAATTGAAGTTACAACCGATGGTGATGAAATAACCAATATAGTTATTACAGAACCCATATTTTTAATGTATTATGCCTTGCAGATGTTTTTTAATAACGGTGGGGGCGCTTGTTATATTGTTTCGGTTGGTCCATATACATCTGATGATTCAAAAGACCCAGCTCTATTTACAGATGGTTTAGCAGCTCTAAAGAAAGAAGACGAACCTACTTTAATATTGCTTAGTGATGCTGTTAATTTAGATACGACCAGTGATTATTACGGCCTTTGTGTGGAAGCTTTGGCACAATGTAATACATTACAGGATAGGTTTGCTGTCTTTGATGTTGTTCAGGAAGATTCAGATCCTATTACAGATGCTGCAGCTTTCCGAAGTGCAGTTAGTTCAGAATACCTAAACTATGGCGCTGCCTACTACCCCTACTTGCAAACATCACTGAACTATTATTATACCGATGATTCTGTAACTGTTGACGTGACTGGAACATTAGGTGAGATTAAAGATACCCAAGGCGCTCTCTACAACGCAATTAAATCAGAAATATCTAAGAAGCGAATCATCTTACCTCCTAGCTCTGCCATAGCAGGAGTTTATGCCAGGGTAGACCGAGACCGAGGGGTGTGGAAAGCACCCGCTAATGTCAGTTTAGCATCAGTCACAGTTCCCACAGTCAAAATTACCAACGAAGACCAAGAAGACCTCAATGTTGATACGATCGCAGGTAAATCTATCAATGCTATTCGTTATTTTACAGGTAAAGGAGTCCTAGTTTGGGGAGCAAGAACATTAGCAGGTAACGACAACGAATGGCGTTATGTACCAGTGCGCCGACTATTCATTTACGTCGAAGAGTCAGTGCAACAGGCCACAGAATTTGCGATTTTTGAACCTAATGTCAGTGTGACATGGCTCAAAGTCAAGTCAATGATAGAAAGTTTCTTAGAGGGGTTATGGCGACAAGGAGCATTAGCAGGTAGCACTGCAGAACAAGCATTCTTTGTGAATGTGGGACTAGGTGTAACTATGACATCACAGGACATCCTGGAAGGACGAATGAATGTAGAAATAGGTTTAGCAGCAGTACGTCCAGCAGAATTTATTATTCTGAAGTTCTCCCATAAATTACAGGAAGCATAATTTCAGTTATTAGTCATCAGTATAACGGTTTTCACCCTGGTGAAGGTAATCAACGATCCCCCTAAATCCCCCTTAAGAAGGGGGACTTCCAGTTCCCCCCTTTTCAAGGGGGGTTAGGGGGGTCTCCAGCAGTATACCTCACCCTTAGTGAGAAATGCTATATATCCAGAAATTAACTGGTGACTGGGAATGCAGAATATAGCTTTTTTATCCCTTTAAAAGGATAGGCTGGAAACCTTTTTCTTGTCTAAAAATTTATCGTTAGAGTGAGTAGATAATATCCACTTAAATTCTCTCAAGTATCTCTAAAGCAAAAACTCAGGAATTAATTATGGTTAATTATAAAACTCCTAATGTTTATATTGAGGAAATTTCCACATTGCCTCCCTCAGTGGCGGGTGTAGCAACAGGAATTCCTGCTTTTATTGGTTATACGGCAAAGGTTATACAAGATGATGGTGAAGATTTAACGAATGTCCCAACTCGAATCACTTCAATTTTTGAGTATGAAACTCTGTTTGGAAATGCTGAACCAGCTAAGTTTGAAATTCAAGAGACTGCAGATGGAATTTCAATTAGTAATATGGCTGATGTTGTCAAGGTTAAATACTTAATGTATTATGCCTTGCAGATGTTTTTTAATAATGGTGGAGGCCCTTGTTATATTGTTTCGGTTGGTACATATAGTGAGACTGGTGAGGATAAGCAAAAAACTGCTTTTGAAACTGGTTTAGCAGCTTTACAGAAAGAAGACGAACCTACTTTAATATTGCTTAGTGATGCTGCTAATTTACCTTTAGATGGTAATAGCAAACCCACTGATTATTATGACCTTTGTCAAAAAGCTTTGGCACAATGTAATACATTACAGGATAGGTTTGCTGTCTTTGATGTTGTTCAGAAAGATGATGATGATGTTGATGATTTCCGAAGTGGAATAGGTCAAGAATACCTAAAGTATGGTGCTGTTTACTACCCCTACTTGCAAACATCACTGAACTATTATTATACTGATGATTCTGTAACTGTTGAAGCTTTTAATTATCAAGAATTTGCATACAAAACGGCTGAGAATGGTCTGATAGTTGGTTATACGGGAGCAAAGTCAGATGAAGCGAAAGTAAATGTTGTTGTTGATACTACCATAGAGGGTGATGTAGCTTTTGAGTTTGGGGGTAGTAATGAAGAAATTTTGGTAATTAAACTCAAAACAGACAGCACAGCAGCATCAGTTATTGCCACAGAATGGGGTCAAGTTACTGACAAAAAGAGTTTTGAAGTCAAGGTAGATGGTGATGGTAGTGAGACTGTAGGTGAAGCTAGCACTCCAACAGAACTTGATACTTTGGAATATTTGAGGTCTAAGGAAATACAAGGTGGTAATGGTATTACAGTCGATCATGTAGGAGGGGAGAATGATGAACCGAAAGTAAATATTATTCTTAACGAGCAAGAAGCAGTAGAGTTTGAGTTTACCGAGAGTGACAAAACTCTAATCATAAAACTCAAAGAAGTTGGCCTTACAACTGTACAGGATATTATCACAGCATGGAGTAGTGTTGAGCAAAAAAATAATTTTGCCATCAAAGAAAATGGTGTTACTTCTACTGAGATAACAGCTTCAGGAGAAGTAACACTCGATACTCTGGAATATTTAAGGTCGAAGGAAATAGCAGGTGATGAGGGTATTACAGTCACTCATACAGGAGTAGATGGTGATGTACCTAAAGTAAATATTATTCCTAACGATGAAGATACAGTAGATTTTGAGTTTAGCGCCGATAATAAAACTCTAATCATCAAAGTCAAAGACTCTAGCGCTACGACAGCAGAAGATATCTTCAACCAATGGGATAGTAGTGCTCCTGCAGACAAAAATAATTTTGAAATTACACAAAATGGTAATGGCACTGCTGATATAACTACGATGGACGCTCCATCAGAACTCAGTCTCGTAGTAGTGAGAGCTTACAGAACAGCCCCTAATGGTCTTGCAGTTACTCATAAAGGGGGAGATAGTGATACACCAACAGTAACTATTACTGAAGGTGATAGTATAGGCTTTGAAGTTACTACCAACAGCATTATAATAACAATTAAACCAGCAGCTCAAATAACAACGGTAGAAGAAATCATCACAGAATGGGGAAGCGTCCCCGATCAAGAAGGTTTTGAACTAAAGAAAGATGGTGATGGCAGTGTCCCTGTAGAAGCGCTTGATGAAACAGCAGCTCTGATATATCCTCTACCTCTATGGTATTACGAAACTGCTAATACAGGTTTGTATAATGACATTAAAACAGAAATATCTAAGAAGCGAGTCATCTTACCTCCTAGTTCTTCCATAGCAGGAGTCTATGCGAGGGTAGACCGAGACCGAGGGGTTTGGAAAGCACCTGCTAATGTGAGTTTAGCATCAGTCACAGTTCCCACAGTCAAAATTACCAACGAAGACCAAGAAAACCTTAACGTTGATGCCACTGCAGGTAAATCTGTCAATGCTATTCGTTATTTTACAGGTAAAGGAGTCTTAGTTTGGGGAGCCAGAACATTGGCAGGTAACGACAACGAATGGCGTTATGTACCAGTGCGCCGACTATTCATTTACGTGGAAGAGTCAGTGCAACAAGCTACAGAATTTGCGATTTTTGAACCTAATGTCAGTGCAACATGGCTGAAAGTTAAGTCGATGATCGAAAACTTCTTGGAGGGGTTATGGCGACAAGGAGCATTAGCAGGTAGCACTGCTCAACAAGCATTCTTTGTGAATGTGGGACTGGGTGTAACTATGTCATCACAGGACATCCTGGAAGGACGAATGAATGTAGAAATAGGTTTAGCAGCAGTACGTCCTGCGGAATTTATTATTCTCAAGTTCTCCCATAAATTACAGGAAGCATAATTTCAGTTATCAGTTATCAGTTATCAGTATGTCCTGAGATTAGTTGGTAACTGGGAAGAATAATAGCTAGCAAGGGAGCAAGATGCTCCCACTGCATTGTTACCTGTTAGAAAAATCAGAAAAATTAATTAAGCATAAAACTATGGTCAAGATTTATAAAACTCCCAACGTTTATATTGAGGAAATTTCCACATTGCCTCCCTCAGTGGCAACTGTATCCACAGCAATTCCGGCTTTTATTGGTTATACTGAAAAAGCTCTAGATGGAAAAAAGAATTTAACCAATAAACCGACTCTAATTACTTCTTTACTGAACTATGAAACTTTGTTTGGAAAAGCTGAAGCAACTTATTTTAATATTGACGCCACGGAAGATGAAATTTCTGTAGAATCAACTCTTGATTTCAAATATTTAATGTATTATGCCTTACAGATATTTTTTGATAATGGTGGTGGCAATTGTTATATAGTTTCAGTTGGTTCATACACAGCAGGAAAGAGTAGAAAAGATTTTGAGAAGGGTTTAGCTGCTTTAGAACAAGAAGACGAACCTACTTTAATTTTGCTTACTGATGCAACTAATTTAGATGTTTCAACTGATTATTATGACCTTTGTCAACAAGCTTTGACACAATGTAATAAGTTACAGGATAGGTTTGGTATTTTTGATGTGTTAGACGGTAGTTCCGATGAATATAATGAGGAGAAAATTACTGATTTTCGTAACGGAATTGGTCAAAATTATCTAAAGTATGGTGCAGCTTACTATCCCTATTTACAAAGTTCACTGAATTACTATTACACTGATGATTCTGTAATGGTTACATCTGAAGAATCATACTTTGAATCAACATTTCAAGGTCTGAGAATCAATTATACAGGAAGCAACTCAGATGAACCTAAAGTACAAATTACTCGGAATAATGAAGCTGGTCAAGGTATAGATTTTTTTATTAGTGACGACAAGATTCTAGAAATAACAATTAAATCAGAAGGAGAGACAACTACTACAGAAGAAATTATTACAGCATGGGATACATGGGAAGCACCGGAAGGCGATCGCCAGAGTTTTGATATTGAACCTAATGTTAATACTATCAAAACACAAACACTGACTCCTTTAGATACAGACTTTGAATTAAGGCTTGAAGGTATGAAAATCAGTTATACGGGAAGCTACTCAGATGAACCCAAAGTACAAATTATTAAAAATGAAAGTGATGATATAGATTTTAACATTACTGATGATAATACCCTAGAAATAAAAATCCGAAACATTGAATATACAAGAGTAGGAGAAATTCTCGAAGCATGGAATGGATGGGAAGGCGATCGCCAAAATTTTAATATCGACTTAGATGATGAGGTAAATGATAATAGTTATATGCCAAATGAAGTAGGAACATCTCAAATACCTCCCTTAACCACACAAAACTTTGAATCAACAATTGAAGGTCTGAAAATCACTAATACGGTAAGCAACTCAGATGAACCCAAGGTAAAAATTATCCGCAACGATAATAATGATATAGGTTTTGAGACTACTACTGAGGACAAGATTCTCACAATAAAAATCAAAGCAGAAGGCGACACAAGTGTAGAAGAAATTACCGCAGCATGGCTTGGGAGTGACATCAGTTCTGAGGGTTTTAATATTGAAGCAGGTAATATCCAAACTAAAACAACCACTCCCTTAAAATCATACTTTGAATCAACGGTTGAAGGTCTGAAAATCAGTTATAGGGGGGTTAAGTCAGATCAACCTCAAGTGCAAATCATCAAAAATGAGAGTGATGATATAGGTTTTAATACTGATGGTAAGACCCTAACAATAATAATCAAAGCAGAAGGCGAAACAACTGTAGAAGAGGTGATCACAGCATGGAATGAATGGGAAGATGAACGGCAAAATTTTGAAATTAGCTCAGGTGGTGGTGGTGAAGTCGGAGTAAATGAAGGAACATTTCTTACCCTCCTGAAATCCTTATTAAGGTTTTACACAACAGAACCTAATGGTATTATAGTCACTCATCAAGGGAGAGCGGATAAGCAACCCAAAGTAACTATTATTAAAGGTAGTAAGAATCAGATATCTTTTAGCATTACAGATTTAACCTTAGAAATAACAATCAAAAAAGAAGGCGACACAACTGTAGAAGAAATTATTGATGAATGGGAAAAGCAAACCTATAAAAAGAATTTTGAGGTCGAGCAAGACGGTGATGGTAGTGCTGATGTAGTTCCATTATCCACCAAAGAATTAGCTGACTATCATCCCTTATCGTATTATAAAATTGACAATACAGATTTTTATAATCAAGTCAAGACAGAAATAGATAAAGAGCGAGTCATATTACCTCCTAGTGCTGCTGTAGCAGGAATATATGCAACCGTAGACCGAGATAGAGGTGTTTGGAAAGCACCCGCTAATGTTAGTTTGGCATCAACTATCGGTCCAACAATTAAAATTAACAATGAATTACAAGAGAACCTCAATGTTCACAGCACAGGTAAGTCTGTTAATGCTATTCGCAGTTTTACAGGCAAAGGAACCTTAATTTGGGGTGCAAGGACATTAGCAGGTAACGACAACGAATGGCGTTATATACCCGTGCGCCGACTATTCAATTACATTGAAGAATCACTCAAAAAATCCACAGAATTTGCAGTTTTTGAATCTAATAATACCATTACCTGGCTCAAAGTCAAGTCTATGAGTGAAAATTTTTTGGAGGAGTTATGGCGACAAGGAGCACTTGCAGGTAGCGCTCCCGAACAAGCTTTCTTTGTGAATGTGGGACTGGGTACAAGTATGACACAACAGGATATTTTAGAAGGACGGATGATTGTAGAAATAGGTATTGCAGCAGTTCGTCCCGCAGAGTTTATTATCCTGAGATTCTCCCATAAATTACAAGAAGCTTAACGAAGTCAGAAGTCAGAAGTCAGAAGTCAGAAGTTAGGAGAAAAGTCAAAAGTAAGAATTTAAGAAAGTTAAAAATTAATAGAGTAACTTTAACTTCTGATTTCCGTAAAACTGTATCGCTCTCCTAAATGTCCTCAAATATTTTTCACATCTGAAAACTAAGAAAAAACTCACGATTTAATTATGGTGACATACAAAACTCCCAACGTTTATGTTGAAGAAATTTCCACATTGCCTCCCTCAGTTGCTAGCGTATCTACAGCAATACCTGCTTTTATTGGTTATACCGATCCAAACACTAAACAAGAGTTAATAAATCAACCTATTCTAATTCGTTCTCTCCTGGATTATGAAACATTTTTTGGCCAAGCTGAACCAGGCCAATTTGACATTGAAGAGAGTGCTGATGAAATTTCGATCGCTAACATTGCTGACCTTAAGTATTTAATGTACTATGCCTTGCAGATGTTTTTTGATAATGGTGGAAGTAGTTGTTACATTGTTTCTGTTGGTACATACGAAAATACACAACAAAAACAAATCGAAAATTTTGAGGAAGGTTTAGATGTTTTAGAACAAGAAGACGAACCTACTTTAATTTTGCTGACTGATGCAACTAATTTAGATAGTGAAAATGATTATTATGACCTTTGTCAACAAGCTTTGGCACAATGCAATAAATTAAAGGATAGGTTTGCTATATTTGATGTTCTGGAAAGGAATAATAGCAACGATCGACCAATAGGAAGAATAGATCAATTCCGAGATGGAATAGGTACACTGTATTTAAAATATGGCGCAGCTTACCATCCATACTTGCAAACTTCCCTGAACTATTATTACACAGATGATTCTGTAAGTATTGACCCTTTTTATAACCAACGCTTTGAATACAGAGGTGATGATGATTGTCTGATAATTAATTATACTGGAAGTAAGTCAGACCGACCAAAAGTAAATATTACTATTCATTGTGACCAGGAAAAAGATGTTAAATTTAAAATTAAAGGCGATCGCGAGGAACTTCTCAGAATCAAAGTCAAACAAGACTGCAACAGTGTAGATAAAATTGTTGAAGCATGGAATAGTCATAGTTCCAAAGGGAATTTTGAAGTTAGGAAAAATGGTAATTGTTGTGGTTGTATATGTAAAGTCGATCCTGCTCAAAAACTCGATCTCCTATATTTAAGGTTATATAGAACTCAACCTAATGGTCTGGTAGTTACCCATCACGGAACACAGAATTATCAGGAAGAAGTAGATATTAAAGTAACAATTACTATTAATAATGAGGATAATGCGAATGCTGCAGATTTTGAAGTGAGTGAGAATTCTATTACTATTAAACTCAGGGAAGAAAGTACAAAAGTAGCAAAAATCCTCAAACAATGGAAAAACTGGAAAGAGGAAAATAGCGATCGCAACTTTGACCTGAAGGAAGACGGTGATGGTAGTGCCAATGTAGAATCACCAGTCTCCAATGAACCACTGGTTAAGCCACAATTATGGTATTATCAGTTTGATAATACAGAATTGTATAACAAAGTTAAAACCGAGATAGATAAACAGCGAGTCATATTACCTCCTAGTCCCGCTATAGCAGGAATATATGCTACAGTAGATAGAGAGCGGGGTGTTTGGAAAGCACCTGCTAATATAAGTTTAACATCAGTTACAGGTCCTACAATTAAAATTAACGACGAAGGACAGGAAGACCTCAATGTCCACTTTACAGGTAAATCAATAAATGCTATTCGCACTTTTACTGGCAAAGGAACCTTAGTTTGGGGTGCAAGGACATTAGCAGGTAACGATAATGAATGGCGTTATGTATCTGTACGGCGACTCTTCAATTTTGTTGAGGAATCAATTCAAAAAGCTAGCGGTTTTCTTGTTTTTGAATCTAACAATAGTGTTACCTGGTTAAAAGTCAAATCCGTAATCGAAATTTATTTGGAGGGGTTATGGCGACAAGGAGCACTTGCAGGTAGCGCTCCCGACCAAGCTTTCTTTGTGAATGTAGGATTGGGTACAAGTATGACACAACAGGATATTTTAGAAGGACGAATGATTGTAGAAATAGGTATTGCAGCAGTTCGTCCAGCAGAGTTTATTATTCTCAGATTTTCTCACAAATTACAGGAGGCATAGGTTTAATAATGAATAATTAATAATTAATAATGAATAATTAATAATGGATAATGGATAATGGATAATGGATAATGGATAGTTAATCAATTCGGTTTAAAGCTTCTCCTTTTAAGAATAAAAAAAATGCTAGGAGATTTCCTGATCTTCAATCCTCTTGGTTTTAACCAGAGGTAATTAGAGCTTGCTGATTAAATCTAAAATTCTTTATAAATAAAGGTTTTAGTCTTTTTAAGTATCAAAAAGTGCGAGGTTTTAAGTGGTAATGGTTCAATTTAGGAGCGGATTTTGGTCAAGATTTGGGCAGAAAAATCAAGGGACAAAACGCCCGCTCCTACCTCCTCGCTCATTCCCATTTCTCCCCTCCTGGGAGGTGGAGGGGCGAGGGGTGGGTTGTCTCCTGTCTCCTATCTTCCCCTCCTGGGAGGGGCGAGGGGTGGGTTGTCTCCTAACCCTACTAAAAGACTTTTTCAGCAAACCATAATTATCTATTATTTATCTAATGTTGGCAGAAGACCCGCGCTCTCCCGTAGGGGAGCGTCGGGATGAATGCCAATCCATGCTATAATAAAACTACAAGCGTGTTAGTAATAGGTCGAAAACATTGAACGCTAGATATAGATATCGCATATATCCTAATCATATCCAAATAACTAAATTAAATCAATTATTTGGATGTTGTCGTTTTGTTTGGAATCAAAGTTTAGCATATTGTAATCAACTGTATGCTGATGGTCAAAAGAAACCAAGTTATGTTGATTTAACTAAACAATTTATAACTCAAGCTAAACGAGAATTAGTTTGGTTAAAGGAAGTGGCATCTACTCCACTACAACAATCATTAAAAGATTTAGACCAGGCATATAAAAATTTCTTTAATAGTTGTACTGGCAAGCGTAAAGGTACAAAAGTTAAGCCACCATTATTTAAGTCCAGAAAATCAAGGCAAACTGCAAGATTTGTAGGCAAAAATTATCAGGTTGGTCAAGATAAAATCTATCTCCCAAAAGTCGGAAAAATTAAAATAACTTGGTCTAGGCCATTAGCTAGTAAACCTAGTTCTGTGACTATAGTTAAAGATAGTTCTGGTCGGTACTTTGCTAGTTTTGTAGTAGATACTTGTGCTGAACATTTACCTAAGACTGAAAACTCAATAGGTATTGATTTGGGCATTTCAACTTTTGCAACTTTGAGTAATGGTGAGAAGTTTGAAGCTCCTAAACCTCTCAAAAAAAACCTCAATAAATTAGGTAAGTTTCAACGTAAATTTGCCAAAACTGACCTAGGTAGCAAACGCCGTGAAAAGGCAAGGGTTAGAGTTGCTAAACTTCACGCAAAAGTCAAAGACATTCGTACAGACTTCCTTCACAAGTTATCGACTGATTTAGTTAGAAAATACGACACAATTGTACTAGAAGACTTGAATGTTTCTGGTATGGTTCGTAATCGCAAATTGGCTAAAGCAATTAGTGATTTAGGATGGAGAGAATTTAGGACTTTAACTGAGGCTAAATGCGAGAAATATGGCAGGGGATTTGGAACTATTTCTAGATGGGAACCTACTTCTCAAAAATGTTCTAATTGTGGTTTTAAAGGTGGCAAGAAAGATCTCAATGTTAGGGAGTGGACTTGCTTTAATTGTGGCACTTTGCACGATCGTGACATAAACGCTGCTATCAATATTTTAGAAGTTATTCAGCCAAAAACCAAGGTTGAAACTACTGAAGCTAAAGTAATAGAAACTCCTGTGCAATTATCACTTTTCAATGAAGTCGCCGAGGGGCACTCGGAGACAATTAAACGGACAGGGAGCCATCGTAAGTCATCCCCTAAAAAGGACGCAAATGGCAATGATGTGTCAACCCGCCCTGAGTCATTCCTTCAGCTTAGTCTGTTTGATTGATGGATGGGAATCCCGCGCTGTACCGTCAGGTCAGCGTCGGGAGGATGTCAATGTCCATTATCAATTAATTAATTCTTCTTTTTCAGAAGATAATTAACTAAAAGGAAATTTTTTTTCTTTAGTTTTTCGGTAAAATTAATCGTAAGATTAGGAAAAGCAAACATTTAAATTAAGGAAAAATAAATCATGGCAACTACACCAGACGATATCAAAGCTACTTATCCTCTACCAGTATTTTTCTACCGAGTCACCATAGGAGATGATGACTCCCACGCATTCTCAGAAGTATCAGGACTAAGCATTGAATATGAAACTATTACCTACAGAGATGGCCTAAGTTATAAAGAAGGGGCAAAGTATATGCCAGGATTAGATACAGCTGTTAACCTAACTCTCAAAAAAGGTATTGTCAGAGCAGATAGCTATTTGTTGAGCTGGATTAATACAATTAACTTAAATACTGTAGAGAAGCGCGATCTTAAAATTGACTTATTAGACGAAGCAGGTGAAGCGGTTGTATCTTGGACAGCAGTAAATGCTTTCCCCAAGAAATTAGATGCACCATCATTTAATGCTACTAGCAACGAAGTTGCCATTGAGAGTTTAGAATTAATGGCGAATAGTCTCAAAGTTGACTATCCAGGATAATTCTAAAATTATCTAGATGTTGGTAGAAGACCCGCGCTCTCCCGCAGGGGAGCGTCGGGAGGATGTCAAACTAATAATATCAGGACTGACGCACCCAAAGAAGAAAATGGGTTTATGGCAGGTAGATATTAGTATGGTGAGGCGTTTAATACAAACCCGGTTTCTATAGGAGTTTTTGGGCATAATATCGTATGCGCAAACAGCTATTAACAGTTAGCTCTCAGCTTTTTAATGAACGATGTAGTTCGAGCTACATCAGACTTTTAATTCTGTGAAATCTCTAAATTACGAAAGGTGCTGATAGCTAATAGCTGACCGCTGTTTGCGCAGCAGTCCGCAGGAAATGCTTACAAAACATCTAAACACCTAACCTTTGACTTTTGTTCTTAATATAATGGTTGATACAAATGGAAATCCACCTGTAGGGTTTTATTTTCTCGTTAATTTTTTGGTAGGTGGAATTCTCCCTAATCCTTTAGATATTCGCTTTCAAAAAGTATCTGGAATTTCTTCAGAAATAGAAACAACAGATATTCGAGAAGGAGGGGAGAATATATTCAGACATCGTTTGCCAAATCATGTCACTTATAATAATCTAATTTTAGAAAGAGGAATGGTAGTTGGCTCTATTCTGAATCTAGAGTTTAATGTTGCTATGAGTACTATGAAGTTTTCTCCTAGCAATGTCTTAGTGATACTCCTAAATGAAGATAGTCTTCCTATTGCTGGTTGGTTATTTCAGAGAGCTTACCCAGTTAAATGGAGTATATCAGATTTAGATGCTAATAACAATGCCGTTGTAATTGATACAATGGAATTAGCTTATGCCAGATTTCAAAATCTGAGGATTTAGTTATGCCTGTAGAAATCAAAGAATTAATTATTCGTGCCAATATTGTTAACAATAATGATAAAAATTCAGAATCTGAAACTGAAGAAACTACCGGACAAAAACAAGAAATTATTGCTGCTTGTGTCGCACAAGTCCTAAAAATATTAGAACGTCAACGAGAGAGGTAAAAAAGAGAAGTGCTGAAAAATCCTTTCAAATTAGAAAAGCTCAAGATTAATGTTTATGACAAAGTAGCTCGAAGTGGTTCCCCAAAAGACACCTTTGAAGTGATGTTTAATCCCGAATCATATTCATTGAAATACGAAAATGTTTTTCAAACTTATCAAGGGATTAATACCAGCGCTCGTATGGTTAAATATTCTCTCTCTAAACCCCAAGACTTGTCTCTAAAATTGATTTTAGATAATACAGGAGTAACAAGTATAAAAGCAACAAATTTCTTATCTTCGGGAGAAAATGATGTTTATGAGCGAGTCCAGGAATTTCTTAAATTAACTACTGAGATGGATGGAAACATCCACGAACCTAAATATTTGAGAATTGAATGGGGAAAGTTAAATTTTAGTTGTCGCCTTAAATCAGTTGAGATTAATTATACTCTTTTTAATCGCAGTGGACAACCTACTAGAGCAGAGCTAGATACTGTTTTTGTTGGAGATATAGAAGACTCCAAGCGGATTAAAAAAGAAAATAAAAATTCTCCCGATGTATATCATTCTAGAATAGTCAAAAGTGGAGATAAATTGCCTTTAATGACACAAGCAATCTACGGCGATCCTGCCTATTATATTCAGATTGCTAAAGTTAATAATCTCAATAATTTTAGAAAGTTAAAAACAGGTACGAATCTTCAATTTCCTCCGATTAAAGAAGAAGAACAATCAAATTAAAAAATAATGAGTGGTGTCGTCACAACAACAATTTTGAGTGAAGGGTCTACTATAGACCCTGAATACTGTGTTATGTCAATTGACATTATCAAAGAGGTAAATAAAATTCCTTCTGCTCAAATAATTCTCTTAGATGGTGACGCTGCAAAACAGGAATTTGCTATTAGTAATACGGACTTTTTTAAGCCTGGTAAAACTATCGAAATCAAACTTCGTTATGAGGGTAAAGTTTCAGAAGAAGCAACAGTTTTTAAAGGTATTGTAGTTAAACATTCCGTTCAAGCATATCCACATAGTTCTTTTCTTACCATTGACTTAAAAGATGCAGCAATTAAACTTAGTACCGAAAGAAAAAGTATTGTCTTTCGAGATATGAAAGACAATGAAATTATCGACAAAATAATTAAAAATGCAGGGTTACAAGTTACATCTAAAGCAACTAAAGCACAGCACAAAGAAATGGTGCAATATTACTGCACTGACTGGGATTTTGTTTTATCTCGTGCTGATATTAATGGTAACTGGGTTATAGTTGATGATGGTAAAATTACTGTAGAAGAGCCAGATTTAAGCGGTTCAGCAACACATACATTTGAGTATGGTAGGAATGAGATTTATGAATTAGAAATGGAAGCTGATATTCGTTATCAATATGGAGAAGTAAAAAGTCAAGCATGGGATATTAAAAATCAGAAAGTATTAGAATCAACAGGTAAAAAATTTAATCTTAAGCAAGGTAATTTAAAAGGAGATACATCACTATCAAAAGCTGTTGGTGGAGATAAAATTAATCTAACAAGTATAACTCAAATAGAAGCACAAGAAATACAAGCTTGGGCAGATGCAAAATTATTAAAAAGTAGTTTGTCTATGTTAAAAGGTCGTTTCAAAGTGCCTGGGTTTGCTAAGGTAAAAACAGGAGATATCATTGAAGTTGCTGGTATTAGCGCTCGCTTCAATGGGAGTACATTAGTAACAGGAATTCGCCATCAAGTTGATGCAGAAGGTTGGCTAACTGACGTACAATTCGGCTTATCTGCTGACTTTTTTGATCGACAAAATAACGATATTATTGATACTCCAGCAGCAGGATTAATTCCAGCAATTAATGGCTTGCAAATGGGGATTATTGATAAGTATGAAGCAGACCCAGATAAACAGTTTAGGGTAAAAGTAAAAATTCCATCAATTGAAACAGATGGTATTGTTTGGGCAAGATTAGCTTCTGTGGAAGCTGGTAGTAAACGAGGTATTTTCTTTAGACCAGAACCTGGTGATGAAGTAATTGTTGGCTTTATTAATGATGACCCTAGACAAGCTATTATTTTAGGAGCTGTGCATAGTCAAAAAAATGCTTTACCTGCTGGTTTAGAAGTAACTGAGAAAAATAATAAGAAAGGAATTGTAACTAAGGAATCATTACAAATAGTCTTTGATGATGAAAATAAGTTAATCGAAATTAGTACCCCAAAAGGCAATAAGATTGAATTATCAGAGAAGGGTAAAGGAATTAATTTGACAGATGAAAATGGTAATACGATAGCTATGGACGATAAAGGAATTCAGATAAAATCAAGTAAAGATATTACAATTGAAGGTAAAAATATCAAGATTAAAGGCTCAAAAGTGGATGTGATGTGAGAAAATATAGTTTTGTCTTGTCTTGTGGAATGGGCATCTTGTCCGTTCCTAATATTTTCCCGTTCCTGATATTTTCACCGCATATATACAAAAAAAAGGATGAATAAACTATGGAAACAAATCTTTCATTTTTAGGGACAGGATGGAGTTTTCCACCTACCTTTAATAAGAATACAGGAACAGTGGAAATGGTATCAGATGAGGAAGATATTAAAGAGAGTTTAGAGATTATTCTCTCAACTGATTCCTCAGAAAGAGTTATGCAATTAGACTTTGGTTGTGAATTAAGTCAGTTTATGTTTGAGGAAGTTACTCAAAGTTTAATTACTAGAATTAGAGGTACAATTTCTGATGCTATTCTGGAGCATGAACCTCGCATAGAAGTGAATGATGTTAGTGTTGAAGAAGGAGAAGAACAGGGATTATTATTAATTGGTGTAAGTTATACTGTGCGAGCAACTAATACTAGGTCTAATATGGTTTATCCTTTTTATCTTAATGATACTCAATAACTGAAAATAGTTAATATTTGATTGTTAGAGAATTAAAATATTATTTATGAGAAAATTACAGTTATTATGAAACAAACACATTATCTAACGACAAAAGTTTTAACAGGCAATCGAATTGATATTTACCTTCCTAATTTACCTGTAGGAGAAACTATAGAAGTTATTTTGATTGTACCTGAAGCAGAATAAAATATGTCAGGAAGAGTACATTAAGAAATTAAAACGTCTAAAGTTTTCGTTCAAGAATTCCAAAGAAAACCGTGAAAAGTTGACACTCCATAAAACAATTAACAAGGAAATTAAGAAATTAAGAGAGAGATTCCTATTCGTGGATGCTGTTGGTATAACAATCAGGGAGCAGGATATCACCGATCCTCAAAAACTGGAAGAAAACAAGGTTGAGTTCTCTCAAATACTTCAGGATATTGAAACGCAGAAAACAAGTTATCAAGAGGCCATTAATAAAATGCACAAAAGACTCAGAACACTTGGAACTTGATGAGTGGTGAGGCGATCGCTGATATTCTAGCTGTAGTGGACTGATACACCTCAAAAAATCAAAATTCAATGTCTAGATTTATTCTCATAGATGGCGACAAAGCTAATTTTATTCCTGCCTTTGGGAAAGCAATAGTTACAGTAAAACCAGGTAATTTAAAAGCTAGCGGAAAAGCCACATTAAAAGGAAAAAAAGTCTGTGTTGATGGGGATGAAAAAAAACTTTCCGTCCCCGGATGTATGTACATTTCTCCTCCTTATGTAATTCCCGGAACTGGTACATTAAAAATAGAATCTTTAGGACCAGACCAAAAAGCCATGAAAACTAATACTGGTGGAAAAAAAGTCCTACTTCAAGGAAGCATATTTAAAGCTAAATTTGAAGTCCAAAGTCCTGCACAGGAACCCCCTAAACCTCCTGCACCTCCTGTACCAGACCCCATGAAGCAATATTCGGGAATGGGAAACTTTACTACAACTAATAAAATATGGCTAGGAACTTAAAGTTTAGATTAAGATTTATAAGTTTATTGGAGACAAATTTGATAATAAACTTATAGATATGCAATTATTATTCATAATTTATCTTGAGTTTAGTAAGGCTATTATGGTTTAAAATTAGTGGGAAACAGACAAGAGTTCAATAATTGATAATTGATCATGGATAATTGATAATTACCTCTCCCTAAAACGGATAGGATTGAATAAAAGGAAAAAATTTATTTTTTTTCCCTTGAAAGGGGAGGATTTTTACCTGAATTATTGAATTATTGAATTATTGAATTATTAATTCTTCGGTAAAAGCCAAAAAAGTTGCAGAGGATTGAGGAAAACTAAGTAGAAATAGGTATTAGCTGATGAGTGAAAATCAAGAAAAAACTTTTCGGGATGGGGTGAGTCAGAGCGATCGCCTCTTGAAAGAACTGAAACCAGATTATGTGGCAGTGGAGGAGCGTAGTCTGTCAGATTTACTTGAGTTTGTACAAGAGTATGCTCAGAAAGTAAACTATTATGATACATCTAATAGTAAGAATGGTAATTGGTCTAATTTCTTTGATGAAGAAGTTAATGACATGGTGGATTATATTGAGAATCCCCAAAAATTCAACGAAGACCAAAATAAACTAAGGCAATTATCTCAAGCTCATCTAGTTTTATTATTCACATTTTTAAAGTTACTAGAACATCCTCAGCAACAGTTCAAAGACCTGACTGGAAGATATCTTGATTTTTATTATAAAGATGTACTGAAGTTAACTAATAAGAAAGAAGTAGCTGACAAGGTAAATGTGATTTTTGAGCTAGTTCCAGGGGTAGAAGAACATCAGATTGAACAAGAAACATTGCTAAATGCAGGTGTAGATAGTCAAGGTATTGATCTTCATTATCAGACCGATAGGGAGATAAATGTTAATCAAGCTCAAGTAGCTAGTATTAAAACTTTATTTGTTAATAAAAACGCATCGGATGAAGTTGAAAATATCTATGCAAATTCTGTAGTGGATGCAAATGAGGGAGAGGAAAGTGAATTACAGCTAGAAACAAGTTTTAAAACTTTAGGAATTGATGATAATAATACGCCAATAATTATCGGTTTTGCTGTTAGTTCTCCAGTATTATTTTTGCCAGAAGGTGAACGGACTATTATTCTGAGTTTTGAAGCAGAACAAGACACTTTGGAGCAAAGTGCTATCCAAGAATTAATAGATGATGGGGTTGAACCTTTTGATATTTACTTGAGTAGTGGAGCAGAATGGATACAACCTCAATATTTTAGCTGGAGAATAGGGTATTTTATAGTAGAAAAACCACTGAAATACTATAATTCTGAAGAAATATCTCTGTCTGAAGATGAGCAAACTGTTTCTTTGAATAGTGATGAGACCTTTGATGAAGAAAATGTAGGGCAAATTCTGATATCGAATGACGGTAAAATATTCGAGATTACCTCATTAAATGAAAGCAATAAAAAAATTGCTAATATAGAAAGAATTTTAGATGATAAAACTATTGAAGAGAATTTTAATAATGAAAAGATAAATTTATATAGGGATTCTGCAATTGATTATATTAATATTGACAATTTACAGTTTAAGTTAACCCTTGATTCGACTTTACCTGCTATCTTGCCACTAAATTTAGATGAGTCAAATGAGGAGTCAGATTTTGTCATTCCAACTCCCTATCCAATTATCAAAATTTTGTTGAAAGAAGTAGAAGTAGAAGTAGAAGTAGAAGTAGAAGTAGAAGTAGAAGTAGAAGTAGAAGTAGAAGAAACTACTGAAGCAGAATTATCAGAAGCAGAAACTACCGACCCAGAAAAATATAAAATATATTATGAACAGTTTAAGTCTATAGAATTAAAAAAAGTCCATATACACGTTAATGCTGAAAATATTCAAGATGTAAAACTGCGAAATGATAGTTCAGTCCTTGATAGTAAAGCAGCTTTTGAACTGTTTGGTAATTATCCGAAAGTAGGTTCTGGTTTTTACTTCAGTAATCAAGAAATAAGCCAGAAACAATTAGATAGTCTGACCCTAAAAATGGAATGGATAGGACTTCCTGATGACTTTAGTGAACATTATAAAACTTATTATGAAACTCTGGAAATAGATGAGATTAATAATCAAAGCTTTAAGGCTAGTTTAAAGCTTCTCAATAACAAAAATTGGGTGGAGATTGAAAAAAATAAATGTCTTTTTAATGAAGAGGATGGGGAATTAACTAATACTATTGAGCTTGAATATAATAATATTAATATTTCCAACTATTCTCCAGAAACTTCTACCTTAGAAATTGATACAGACGATCCTTTTGAATACAACAGGTACTTTAAATTAGAATTAGAAAAACCAGATTTTGGACATGATTTATATCCTATAGTATTAAATCAAATTGCTTTGTCTAACTCTACATCAACTCCAGGAGAGACAATAACTCTACAAGGTACAACAACTTCAGGAGATCCAATAACTGTAGCAGGTACAATAACTCCAGGAGATGCAATAACTCCAGGAGATCCAATAACTCTAGAAGGTACAATAACTCCAGGAGCTCCAATAACTCTAGAAGGTACAATAACTCCAGAACCTGCTCCAATTGTATATCCTCCTTACACCCCGGAAGTAAAAGCTATCTCCCTCGACTATACCACTTCAGTAGAAATTAACTTACCAAATTCTCCACAAGAACAAGAATCTGACCAAATATTTCAAATTCATCCTTTTGGGTATTATGTGGATATCCAAGACTCATTTGGTTATGCGGATCAATATGACCCAGAAGATAACGCTCAAGAAAATAAAAAATTCCTCCTACCTCAATATGAAAATGAAGGAAGGTTATACATTGGTCTTAGCAATCTAAAGCCACCCCAAGATATTTCTATTCTTTTTCAAATGATACCAGGAAGTGGTGAAAAAGAATTAGACATACCCCAGATTTACTGGCATTACTTGGATGGTAATTCTTGGAAGAAATTTGAAGACAAAGAGATAGTGTATGATAGTACAAGCGGATTATTAAATACGGGAATTATCCAGTTAGTAGTGCCAAAAGTAGATACCGACCAGCATATATTACCTAGTGGTTTACATTGGTTACGAGCCAGTGTAACAGAAAATGCTTTGGCTATTCCTGAAACTCTGGATATCAAAACTCAAGCAGTCAGTGCTACTTTCTTAAACCAGGGGAATGCTGTTGATCATTTTGATAAACCTTTACCAGCTAATTCTATTCAAGGATTTGTTACTCCCGAATCAGCAATTAAAATAGTAAAACAACCCACTACATCATTTGGTGGCAAACCTGAAGAAAATGATGATAAATTTATTACACGGGTTAGTGAAAGACTGCGCCATAAACAGAGGGCAATAACAGCTTGGGATTACGAACGTCTGGTATTAGAAGAATTCCCGGAAATATATAAGGTAAAATGTATTACTGCAACTGATGACAACAACAACCCTGCTGAACCCAAAGTGACAGTGGTTGTCATACCTGATATTTCTAATACTACGCCTTTGCCAGAAGAACCGAAAGCACCTTTGTATTTGCTTAAGGAAATAAAAGATTTACTCAAAAAATATACTTCAGAATTTGTAGAAATAGAGGTAAAAAATCCTGAGTATGAACCTGTTACCTGTACAATAGAAGTTGTGTTTTCTGGTGAATCGAGTCGAGAGGGTGAATATATTAATAAACTCAATGAAGAGCTTAAAGAATTTTTTGCTCCTTGGGCTTATGATCAGACAGTGGACATTCCTTTGGGTCGTTCTATTGAAGAATCTTTAGTTATCAATTTTATTGCTCAAAGAGAATATGTACATTATGTTGCTGATTTTGAATTTAAAGAAAATATTGAGATGAAACCAGATTCGATTTTGGTTTCTGCTGAGAACCATGAAATAACAGCTGTTGCTGAACCAGATAGTTACGGCATTGGTTATATGGTTATCGGCGATAATTTTATTGTTAATTAATCAGGATTAAAAATTATGACTCTAAGAGATAGAACTGACTTAACAGACAAATTTAAGCATGGTGCAACCCCTTCTGGAGAAGATTTTGCAGACTTAATAGATTCTAATCTTAATATTGCAGAGACGGGAACAGAAACACTAAGTGGTAGTTTAGAGGTTAGTGGTGACTTAAGTGTAACTGAAGATTTGACAGTAGGAGGCAATAGCTTAGTAGTAGACGACAGTGGTGTGAATATAGGGATATTAACAACAATCACAGGACTAGATGTAACTGGAGATTTGACAGTAGGAGTCAATAGCTTAGTAGTAAACGACAGTGGTGTGAATATAGGGACATCAACAACAATCACAGGACTAGATGTAACTGGAGATTTGACAGTAGGAGTCAATAGCTTAGTAGTAAACGACAGTGGTGTGAGTATAGGGAAATCAACGACAATCACAGGACTAGATGTAACTGGAGATTTGACAGTAGGAGTCAATAGCTTAGTAGTAAACGACAGTGGTGTGAATATAGGGACATCAACAACAATCACAGCACTAGATGTAACTGGAGATTTGACAGTAGGAGGCGATAGCTTAGTAGTAGACGACAGTGGTGTGAATATAGGGACATCAACAACAATCACAGCACTAGATGTAACTGGAGATTTGACAGTAGGAGGCGATAGCTTAGTAGTAGACGACAGTGGTGTGAATATAGGGACATCAACAGAGCTACAAGTACATAATGACCGCTTAGTAGTAAACGAAAGTGGTGTGAATATAGGGACATCAACAACAATCACAGCACTAGAGGTAACTGGAGATTTGACAGTAGGAGGCGATAGCTTAGTAGTAGACGACAGTGGTGTGAATATAGGGACATCAACAGAGCTACAAGTACATAATGACCGCTTAGTAGTAAACGAAAGTGGTGTGAATATAGGGACATCAACAACAATCACAGCACTAGAGGTAACTGGAGATTTGACAGTAGGAGGCGATCGCTTAGTAGTAAACGAGAGTGGTGTGAATATAGGGACATCAACAACAATTACAGCACTAGATGTAACTGAAGATTTGACTGTAGGAGGCGAACGCTTAGTAGTAAACGAGAGTAGTGTGAGTATAGGGTCAACTTCAACTTCAGCACTAAACCTAAATGTAAGTGGAGATTTGACAGTAGAGAATAAACTTATTGAAGTGAAAATGTATGCAATACCCCAGGATACAGACACACAAGAAACTGATTATAACATATCAGAATGGGTTTGTGTAATTGCTGGTTTTCAAGCACAAACAGCCAATCAATTTTCCGTTTATATGGAAAGAAATAGCGGAAAATGGCAGATTAACATAGACCCCACAAGAACTTCTGGACTAAGTTATGTCTGGGTAATGGCAGTTAGCACAAAAATTGCTCAATTTATAGAAGAAGAATGAGTAAATACAAGTATCAAAATAGCTTCAATATCTATAGAACCAAGATGAAAGAACAACTGGAACAACGCCTCCAAAAACTCAGAAACGAATTGGCATCAGGACAAAAAATGATAGTAGATTTAAAAGCTAAACAAAAAAATCTTCATCAAACTTTACTGCGTATTCAAGGTGCAATTCAAGTATTAGAAGAAGAGCTTGCTAAAATAGAAGAAGATGACTTTGTTGAAACATTAGACTTCTCGAAAAATCAGGTTGAGAGTCTAAAAATCTAGTTCTACCTATCCATCAGAATAATTGCTCAAGAAAATTAATTTCAGAAAATATTCCCCAGGGTTAACGCGCGTCAGAAGTCAAAAGTTAGAAGTTATTTTTGTAACGGGGATTTGAGCTTTGCTCCAAAAAGATTTCGCCTTAAAAGGTGGGGTTTTAGACCCAATTATTTTGATAAATTAATTTCAGAAAATAGTCCCCAGGGATAAATTATTAATAACCAACATGAATGAAGACCTTACCATCTCAAACACTCCCCCAGAACATCCAGGAATGGATTTTGCCAGATTGCGGGAAGAGGGTATTGAGCACATCCAAGAGCTAGGAAGTCAAATCTGGACAGACTACAATACCCATGACCCAGGTATTACTATCTTAGAGCAATTCTGTTATGTGATGACGGATTTAAGCTATCGACTTAACTTCGAGATGAAGGACTTACTTACACCTCATCCTGAAGATGCTGAAGAAAATATCAAACAGTTTTATACAGCTAGAGAAATTCTCACTGTTAATCCTCTGACTATTAATGATTATCGCGAACTATTAATTGATATTGATGGTGTAAAAAATGCTGAATTCAAACTAATTCAAAATTTAGAACCTTCAATGTTTTATAATTATGATGAAAATAAGCATACTTTAACTGTTAACTATGCTAATGGACAGGGTGAACGGGTTTATTTAAAAGGACTTTATGAAGTAATTATCGAACTAGAGGAAGATGTACAAACAGAAGAAGATGTAGACACAGAAGAAGAAAAAGAACTTAAACAAAAAGTAGCATCTAAACTTAATCAGAATCGGAATTTGTGCGAATATTTTTTGAGCGATATTGAAATATTAGAGATTGAAGAAATTACCGTAGAAGCACATATTGAGATAGAAGATGACTCTGATGAAAGTGAGTTAATGCAAAAGGTGTATGATGAGCTATATAATTATATTTCTCCTAAGTTAGAGTTTCATACTTTAAAAGAACTACAAGATGAAGGTAAAAATACTGAAGAGATTTTTGAGGGATGTCCTCTCGAACATGGTTTTATTAAAGACGAAGAACTTGATATTCTGATTAAGAAAAAAGCACTGTATACCTCTGAACTAATTGAGAAGCTTTTAAAGATTGAAGGGATAAAAACAATTAGAGAAATGTATCTTTCAAGTAGTTTTTCAACAGCTGGAAAACAACAATGGGTGTTACCATTAGCTCCTAATCGCACACCACAACTTAAAATACCTGAAAATCAGGATGATATTCTGATTATCTTTTATAAACGAAACCGTTCTTATCCTCTTGACCTTGAAGTTTATGAAAATAATTCGGAATCGTCAGAAGAATTATCATCAGTGAAACAAGCACAAGATATTCCTATCCCAGTAGGAGAATATAGAGAATTATCTGACTATGAATCAATCCAAAATGAGTTCCCAGTTAATTATGGTATTGGAGAATTTGGTTTACCTGCTTCTGCAACTACCGAACGGAAGGGTCAAGCAAAGCAGTTACAAGCTTATTTGATGTTTTTCGACCAGATTTTAGCTAATTATTTTACTCAATTAGAACATACTAAAGATTTATTTTCTTTCCAAAATGAAGAATATCAAACCTACTTTTACCAAGATATTTCTCATTTTCCTGGTGCAGACGAAATCCTAAATTCAAATGGTTCCCCAGATAAGCAACTAGAGGATTTATGGAAAGAGAAAGAAATTAATTTAGAAAGAAAGAATCGTTTTCTAGATTATTTAATGGCAAAGTTTTGTGAAAAATTCACCGATCCTTCGTTACTTTTATATAAAAGTAAAATTTCACCAGAAGCTCGACAGGTTCAATTTTTTCAAGATTTGTTAAACTTCCTGAAAGATTTGTTAAACTCACAAAATGAAATTCCTTTAAATTTACAGAATGAAATAGTTTTAAACTTACTGAACGAAATAGCTTTAAGCTTCAATATTAAAAATCAAAATCAAGAACCTATTTCATTGTTAAAGGAATATATTCAAAATGAAATTGGTCTACTTAATTTAAAGCAACAGATTAAAGATAAAATTACTTTTTTACAAAATTATCCTCAAATTAGTTCTGGTAGGGGTCAAGCATTTGACTGTACTAATTCTCAGGAAGTTTGGAATACAGACAACGTTTCGGGACTAAAAAAAAGAATTTGTTCTTTGTTAGGAATGCCTTACGATCGAGTATATCTCTCAGAGTCTGATGAAATAGAAGGTTTTCATCTGGTTGAGCATATTTTCCTTCCTCTTAATCAGGATGAATCTTTTATTGTAAATTTGGGTTATCCAATTTCCAAGTTTGAAATATCAGAAACAAATAACAATAATGGAACAGCAAAAGTTACTTGTAAATCTGAGAAACATGGACTTTCAAATGATGAAAAAATACAAATATTTGATTCAATAAACTACGATGGTACAGATTACACTGTTAGCAATGTTACAGCAGATACATTTGAAATAGAAAAAGAATTTGTAGAATTAGAATCAGAAACTGGAAAATGGATACACAAAGATCCACACAAAGATCCTTTTTCTTTCCAAATCAGTTTTGTCTTCCCTGATTGGATAGGTCGGTTTAAAAATAAAGATTTTCAAGATATAGTTCAGGATATTATTACTGCAGAAATACCAGCACATATAACTCCTTATATTCACTGGTTTGATCAAAGTAAAATGGGATATTTTGAGAGTATTTACTTTGAATGGTTAGAAGAAATTATGAATGGAGAAAATAATAATATTGATCATACTACTGAAATGATAAAACTGTTATCAATTGATAAGTTTCATGGTATTGGATATATGAAGATTGGTGAAGAAAATGAAGAGTTTGAACAATTTAAAATAATCTATTAAATTGTAAACATTCAGTTAGCTCGCGGTCAGCTTTTAGCTGTTTCATAGTAAGCATTTCCTGCGGAATGCTTACGTTCCATAAATAATGAATATACACTTATTATGGTTAAGGCTAGTTTTTACCCAGTACTTTTAATACCACTTATATCATGTCCGGTTGAACAGTTATAAATAAATAGCGACGGAGGAGTCAGGAGTCAACCCACCCCTAACCCCTCCCCCTCCCAGGAGGGGAAGGACCGAGTCAGGAGGGAAGAAAGAAGAAGGAAGAAGGAAGAAGGACTGGAGTTGGACTGGAGTTAAGGAAAAAGTTTTTTTATCACGCTCTTATCCGGACATGATATTATATAGAATCAGGTTAAATACTTATTGTATAGTTGAGAGTAGGGGAGTGAGGGAGTAGGGGAGTAGAGGAGTAGGGGAGATTGAAGGCTTAAAGTAATTATAGAATTATCAACATATATAGAATTATCAACATATATAGAATTATCAACATATATTTTATAACCGGATTCTATATTAAACCTCTAAATATTAATTTCTGTTATAAAGGCAATGAATTAATAGCTGACTGCTGATAACTGATAACTGATAACTGATAACTGAAATGACCAGTGAAAAAACAACGACATATTATCAAAAAACAGGTTATAGAACTTAATTTAAATTCGCAAAAAGGTGCTTTTGCATTACAAAATGAGGTAAGTAGAATATATCGTCAAAAAATTATACCTCTGATTGATAATTTATTAAGTCAGTCGATCGCTCCAGACACAATACATCGAATTAATACCCTAGAAATTAATTTAGGAAATATTGATATCAATAATCTAGAACAGGATTTGATTGAGAAAATTCTAGAACAAATTCAACAGGAACTGGAGGTGGAATTTAGTTCTTCTGTTAAGCAAACAAATATATCTGAATCTGGTCAAAAAAATGTCGATAGCAGTAATTATTCCGCTCCTCAACAAGACCGTAAGTTGAAAAATTTACAAGCATTTAAGATTGAGAATAAGAGGCGATCGCAACTAGAAATTTTTAGCTACTTCCTAGAAACAGGAATACTCCCCTGGTGGACAGAAAATTTCAGTAAACAGGAGTTAGAAAAATCTTGCGATCGCCTGATTACAGATTCACCTATTCAGGTGAAGTATATTATTGAGGAAAGCTTAAAAAATACCAAGAAGTTACAGCGTTTGATTTACCAATTTTCTGATGTAATACTCTTAAAAATAGTAAGTTTGTTTACTGGGGATTTAGTCCAGTTTATTGCTAATTATCATACAGATATTAAGTCTATTTTTGAACAACTAGAGCAGACGAGAAATATTCCTACAGCAAAATTAAGATTCCAGAGATGGGAAGGAATATTATTGAGTATTTCTCTTAAGGGTAAAACTAAGGTAAATAAGCTCAGGTTAATCGAAGCAAATTTACTACTTATAGCGGTAAGTAATGAGATTAATTATACTGATTTGTTCAATAGTCTTGTTACTAAAATAGATGATTTACTTGGAGAAGGAAGAGAATTTAAAAGCAGACTTCCAGAAATATTAGAAAATCTAAAAACATCTCAGTTAAGCACAGAAAATATTACTGGCGACTCTCAAGAAAAGGAATTCTTACAATCTGGTCAAAAGTTAAGTCAAAATCGACAGATATTAGAGAGATATCAACAGCAGATTCAACAACTTAATCGTCAAATAGAAAATTTATTACAGGAAATCAAAAATTCTGCTCTAGTAGAGAATCAATTAAATTCAGAAACTCTAGAAAATCTGAAAAGTTCTGACTCTGCTACAGAAAATATTACTGGCGACTCTCAAGAAAAGGAATTCTTACAATCTGGTCAAAAGTTAAGTCAAAATCGACAGATATTAGAGAGATATCAACAGCAGATTCAACAACTTAATCGTCAAATAGAAAATTTATTACAGGAAATCAAAAATTCTGCTCTAGTAGAGAATCAATTAAATTCAGAAACTCTAGAAAATCTGAAAAGTTCTGACTCTGCTACAGAAAATATTACTGGCGACTCTCAAGAAAAGGAATTCTTACAATCTGGTCAAAAGTTAAGTCAAAATCGACAGATATTAGAGAGATATCAACAGCAGATTCAACAACTTAATCGTCAAATAGAAAATTTATTACAGGAAATCAAAACATCTAATGTAGTAGAGGATAAATCTAATTCAGAAATTAATGAAAATCTGAGAAATTCTAAATCTATTACAGAAAATATTAGTGGCGACTCTAGAGAAAAGGAATTTTTAGAATCTGGTCAAAAATCAAGTCAAAATCGACGGATATTAGAAAGATATCAACAGCAAATTCAGCAACTTAATCATCAAATAGAAAGTTTATTACAAGAAATCAGAAATTTTACTCTAGTCGAGAATAAATCTGATTCAGAAATCAATGAAAATCGTCAAACCTCTAACTCAATTCCAGAAAATATTACCGCAGACTCTAGAGAAAAGGAATTTTTAGAATCTAGTCAAAAATCAAGTCAAAATCAACGGATATTAGAAAAATATCAACAACAAATTCAACTACTTAATCGTCAAATAGAAAATTTATTACAGGAAATCAAAACATCTAATGTAGTAGAGGATAAATCTAATTCAGAAATTAATGAAAATCTGAGAAATTCTAAATCTATTACAGAAAATATTAGTGGCGACTCTAGAGAAAAGGAATTTTTAGAATCTGGTCAAAAATCAAGTCAAAATC
>JAAHGF010000023.1:116104-132880 GCA_010672585.1 Okeania sp. SIO1I7
GTAGAGGATAAATCTAATTCAGAAATTAATGAAAATCTGAGAAATTCTAAATCTATTACAGAAAATATTAGTGGCGACTCTAGAGAAAAGGAATTTTTAGAATCTGGTCAAAAATCAAGTCAAAATCAACGGATATTAGAAAGATATCAACAACAAATTCAGCAACTTAATCGTCAAATAGAAAATTTATTACAAGAAATCAAAAATTCTACTATAGTCGAGAATAAATCCGATTCAGAAATTAAGAAAAATCTGAAAAATTCTAAATCTATTACAGAAAATATTACCGCAGACTCTAGAGAAAAGGAATTTTTAGAATCTAGTCATAAATCAAGTCAAAATCGACGAATATTAGCAAAATATCAACAGCAAATTCAGCAACTTAATCGTCAAATAGAAAATTTATTACAAGAAATCAAAAATTCTACTATAGTCGAGAATAAATCCGATTCAGAAATTAATGAAAGTCGGAAAATTTCTAAGTCTGTCACAGAAAATATTAGTGGCGACTCTAGAGAAAAGGAATTTTTAGAATCTAGGGAAAAACTAAGTCAAAATAAACGAATATTAGAGAGATATCAACAGCAAATTCAAGAACTTAATCGTCCAACTAAATTTATAGATTCTGTTAATAATTTTAGTGACTCCGATGAAATATATATTCGCAATGCAGGATTAATTTTGTTATGGCCGTTCCTCAAGCGGTTTTTGCTCAAAATAGGACTCGTACAAGAAAATCTTTTTATTAACATCACATCTGCTGAACGGGCAGCTACGTTACTTCAGTATATAGTCGATAACTCAATAGAAATACCTGAATATATTTTACCTCTTAATAAAATACTTTGTGGTATAGATTTATTAGAGCCGATAGACACAAATTTAGAAATCACTAAACAAGAAATAACAGAATGTGAATATTTGCTATCTGCTGTAATTCAAAATTGGTCAATTTTAAAAAATACATCTATAGAAGGATTTAGAAAAGCTTTTTTACAACGAAAAGGTATTTTGAAAATTCGTGATGGTAGTTATCTACTACAGGTTGAACGCGAAACCTACGATATCTTACTAGATAGAATCCCCTGGAGCATAAAAGTTGTCAAACTACCCTGGATGAATAACATTTTATATGTGGAATGGAACACAGTGTGATTTAGAAAGTAGAGTGTCCATTGAGTGGAGAACCGTTTCTCCCAGTAGAGTCTGTCCTACTGTTCCCACATAAAGGGGAGTGAAAAAAATCGGGGGAGATGACAGTATATGGTAATATGGACGAATGTCTAATTACTCCGAACCCATTATCTACCAACAACTGTTCCGAAGGCTGATTAGTAGCCATTTCCCCACTATAACCATAGAAAATAAAATTATTAGTACTATTCCAATTTTCCACCACATTCAATCCAGCATTAATTTCCCTACGCAACTCGTAGTCCCCTCACCCCAAATCTGAGGATTTCTAATTCTAAATATAGCATTAACAACAGAAGCGATCGCCTCTCTTAAAGCATCTTGACTAAATCCCTGAGAGTCTTTTCACTTACAACAGGATAGATAACTTCTTTAACAGCACCATCAGGATTCTCTAAACTAACATTAGCTATTTGATAAAGTAGATTAGTTTTTCCACCTACTTTTTTAAAATCTTTAATTAGTTCGGTATCAACATTTTTTTCTGCTCTTCTACTAATTCCATGTATAATTCTGATTAACAAATCTACTAAATTATCAGTAACTTCTCTCAGTCTTAACCAACAGAATGCTGCAACCAAAGTATAGCGAATTGGTTCAGGATGCCAACGTAATTCTCGTGGATGTTCTGTTGCTGCTCGACTTGCATAAGTTTGTAATACTTTGGGAGAAATATTGTTAAATAAATTTTCTGGAATTTGAAGAGTTCGCAGATATTCTAGCTTCTCAATTTCTTGAAGGAAACTGTCTAAACTCCCACGTCCCGGTTCAGAGTTGAGATAACTAAATAAAGATGCTTTCCAAGATAATTGTTGATAATATTCTGGATCGGAGGTGGCTAATCTTCTAGTATCATAGCTCTATTTCCAGTTAAGTAGCAATATTTTTCAGAAATGCTATTAGCATAACTCCTATAGAGTCTTGGTTACCAAACCTCTACCCATTTTTCCACCCCTAAAAAGTAAAGTAACTACGGCGTTGGTGAATGTAGGGTATGATACTAATCATAATTACTTAGGAGTCAGTCCTCAGGAGTCAGGAGAGAAGAAAGAAGAAGAAAGCCCGAGTATAAGGAGAAAGTTTTTTAGTCGCGTAAGCGGTAACGAAGTTCTATCGCGCTCTTATCTGCACAGAGATCATACCTCAAATCACCAACGCCGTAACTACTAATAACCATGAAAACAAACATCCACAACACACCTGAGAACAGCAGTACAAAACTCACCGCCAAACAAAAAAATCGCGGTATGTCAACTAAAACTAGCATCCTAGATACCTTACAGCTAGTATTTCAGGCAGGAGGACCAGGATTTTGTCAATTTGCCATTAACAATGTTTGTAACGCTAATTGTGGTTTCTGCAACTTTGCACGGGATACTTTTCCTAAAGAACAAACACAGTTTGTCGGCCTTGATGAGGGATTAGACTCCATTAATATCCTGTTTCGAGAAGGTATTAGATATCTAGTTTTTACAGGTGGGGAGCCTACTCTTAATCCTAATCTCATCACATTTGTTGACCATGCAGCAGGATTAGGAATAAAACCGATGGTGGTGACAAACGGTGGGTTGTTAACGCCGAGCAAAATTCACGAATTGGCTGATGCAGGTTTATCTAGTTTAATCATATCGGTTGATGCTGCCACTGAAGAAATTCACGAGAAAAATCGTGGGTTGCCTGGTGTATGCAATAAAATCAAAGAAGCTAACCAAGTTCTGAAATATATTGGGATGTATTCGACTGCTTCTGTCACCATGAGTCATTTAGTTGATTATGATGCACTGCCTGATTTTCTGACATCACTTGGTTTTGAGTCAGTGGTTTTTTCTTATCCATTAACTAAACTTGATTCTAATTTTTTGGGATTTTCTGATGCTGGTCTGGTCACTCACACCAATGAAAGTCTCTGGCAAGCTTACGAAAAGGTGAAGCAACTGAAAAAGAAATTTCATGTAGTTAACCCCACCCTTTCTCTGGAGGAAATGCAGAGATTTGTACAGGATGAGGAACAGCGTTATCCTTGTTTAGCGGGTTATCGTTTCTTTTTTCTTGACTGGGATTTAAACTTATGGCGTTGTCATTTTTGGCATGAACCAATGTGTTCTATTTATGAGTTTGATAGTTCAAAGTTGGTAAGGGATGGTTGTACGAAATGTATGATTAATTGTTATCGAGATTCGAGTCTAATGCAAAATATTGCAGTGTCGATGCAGGATGCTTATCAGTCAATCAAGAAAGGTAAGTTGTTAGATACGGCAAAAGCTTTAACAAGGAAAGGTAATGTTGATTCTTTGCGAGCAGTGATGGAAGAGTTGCCTTGGATTATGCGGTTTTAATTAGTAGGAAACGGGGTAATCGGGAATTACGCAAAGCATCTATAAATGTTTTTTGTAGGCGCAATTTCCTCAGGAATGCTCCGCAAACATGAATTGCCCCTACAGGTAGGGTCTGTGGGTAAGTCCTGTTATATCATGTCCGGTTGAATAGTTATAAGTTAGAAGCTCTCGTAGTTGGGCTTGAGTAATATCATGTCCGTTGGTATCGAGCGTGTATAAAGTTGGGGAAATATCTAGCGCCATTAATGGTTTTTCCTTCTCTTAAAGCTTCTTCCTTCTTCCAACTTCGGTCTTCCTTACCTTCTCTATACAATACCAATGCTACCGGACATGATATAAGAAGATAGATATTTCATCGGCTAGAGCAAAACTACAAACAAAAATTTTTTGATCACGCTATTATCCGGACATGATATTATAGCGCTACGCGCAAGTCAGAAGTCATTCCTGACTGAGTTTGAACATTTATAAATGTCCTAACCTATTTACTATAGTGCTATAATATTGAGAAGCAAGAAAAAAATGTCAATCAAAGTTAATTTTTTGTCCCTACATACCTGAGATAATAACTTTCTTAATTTATAGAATTCCGGATTGTATTTTCTACAAATGAATTGTTAAGTAGGTAGGCAAAATTAAACGTAAAATAACGTATCTTGTTAATTTCCCCAAACCATTCGGAATTCTCTACGTTGTCAAACCAAACCATCGGCTCCCCTCTATGGCTCGGTGACTCCTCGTCTTCAACTACAAAAATCATTACTTGTTTACCACTACCAAACTTTATTTATGACCAGATACCTAGTTAAAAATTGATTAGGAGGTTAATTATGAGTTCTTTTAAGAAAGTTGAAAAAATTTTAGCAGCATCTGTGGTTGCGGCCTTTGGAGCTGGATTTGGAGCCTATCAAGCAATAGTAAACGCAACTGGACAGACAATTATTGAAACAACCAAAAAAGAAGCTTTAGAAGCAAAAGCAATATGTCTTGATAAATTAAGCGAAAGTAACTTCTACTCTAGTGGAAATATTGCAGAATGTAAGGATTTTATTAAGGAAGAAAGAGTCAATATATCAGGGAAAATAGAATACCCCACTGACAACTTAAGAGTTCCTGAAAATATCACAGTACAAGGAAACTTGTCATCAACTAAGATAACAACTGGTAAGTTCCTGCCAAAGAAAACTATAGCATGGCTTATTGTTGAGGCTAAAAATGGTAATTGCTACGTCCTGGAGGATTTTTCAAACTTAGATAAAAGCTTTCAAAAACAAATTTCCAGTAAATCAATTGGCTCTCCTGAATCATATACTATTTCCCTATTAGCTACCGACGATCAAACAGTTAACAAGACATTCGGAGATTCCATATCTTATCAGAAGGGTGACTCATCAATACAGAATAATCTCACTCCCATATCTTGTCAGAAAGGTAATTCATCAATACATAGGATTACTGAAGTGACTGTTTCACAATTACAAGCTTTTAATTTAGCTACTAGGTTTGGAGGTGAGTATGGAGGAATAACCGTAAACAGAAATACAGCTAATCAGGAAATAATTCTTAATGGAACATTCATTGGTGCTGCTGGTTATGCTATTGCAACTGATCCTGCTTTATCCTCACTGGGAGGAAAAACTTTAACTTTTCAAATAGATGGAACAGGAAATAGCAATTTTGATGGAGATCAACTGTTTAAGTTAGAAGTTAACCAATCGGCAGTTCAACCAACTGATTCTAGCCGAATTTCATCAAGTAACCCTAATTATATAACAGTACAAGATGGAGCCATAAGCTTTCAATTACCTAATAACGTTGATAAAATTGAACTTGTCTTCTGGAATGCTAGTCTTAACAATCTAAGAATTTCTGCAACGGTAAACTGAAACACAGCTAACTAGGGTTTGCGTATGGAAAGTCTTTTTGCTCTTTGTAGGAGACAGGAGACAACCCACCCGCAGACCCCTCCCAACCCACCCCTCGTCCCTCCCCTTCCCAGGAGGGGAGGGGGAGTCAACAGAAACCAAGCTAGTGACACCTGTTTGTCGGTCATGGACGAACACATCCTGCGCTCCATTAGTATCTCCTGACACTAAATTATCAGCAACAAAAGAAAATGCGACAAACCTACCATCACTAGAGATAGCAGGAGAGGTAGATATACCATTTGCTTCATTTCCCAAAGAATCTACCGGAACTCGGTTAATAGCAAAAACTGAGTTATAATTTTTGGCGATCGCTTCTACAAAAACTCTGGTAGTTTCTATCTCTCCTAATTGAAATTCCAGTTCCCAGTCTCCTTCTAAAGCAGTACTTCCCGTGAGGTTAGCAGATGCAGCAATATTAGCTCCAGTTAGTTTCTGGAGTCTCTGTAAAAATTCTGCTCCTGCATCTCCTGCAGCAATATTGCAACCGTACAGGAAAATGTCTCCTGGCCACTGTTGTAAGTTCCAAATATAATTATTGATTGTATCAAGATTTAATTCAGCGTTGCCGAGATATAAGCAACCAGGAGAACCGTGACTGATGATGTGAATAGCATTTATATTTGACCTTTGAGCTAGAACTTCGGTTATTTGTTTTATACCATCACGGTTGCTCTCAAGAATGATCGTCTCTGTTTCCCAATCACTCCAGCGACTAACATTTGATAATTGTCTACTCCCTTGTCTATGACAATGATAGCTCTTGACTTCTGGGAATAGGAAGTTGAATAGTTTTGTCAATACATATTATATCATGTCCGCTTGAATACTTATATACTCAAGACTTACGCAGAGAATCTACATATAGAGAGGGCAAATACCATTCACCCCTACATATGGTGGTTGAAAAGTCAATTTGCGTAAGTCCTGATACTTATACTTTAGTGCAAGGAAGGCAGAAGGCAGAAGGGTTTATGACGATTGTCACTTTTCTATACACAAACGATGCTACCGGACATGATATAAGTCCTATAAATTTGACATACTCCCGACGTTGCGCATAGCGCGACAACGCGGGATTCTTACATTATGAAAAAAAATGACCGCTGTTTTAACAGAGGTGATGTCCTCCCCCTGTGTTGACGTTGATAATAACATGCATACCTCCTAGCTTGTCAAGGATATAGGAAGGTTTTATTTGTGGAGGTATCCGACTTTTTGCCCAGGCTTTCCCATCCCTCCGCTCCCGATCTGCGGAGAGCGCGGGACTTCCCGCCAGGGAAGTTAAATTGACACTTAGATCCACCAAGGTTTTTCTCCTGTTCGGGGATCATTTTTTGCCCAAGGAGAAATCCAGATCGCATCTTCTTGCACTTTGACCTGTACTAGCTTCAGAGGAAGAGGAGCGGGACCTCTCAAAACAGAACCATCAGCAGCATAACGAGAACCATGACAGGGACATTGAAATTGATTGTCATTGGAATTCCAGGGAAAAGTACAACCGAGATGGGTACAATTATCGATAATTCCGATGGTGTGTAACTTACCATTTTCTGCGATCGCCAGATAAGTTGGTTCTCCAGCTATTCCTGCGACTAAAACACGAGTTCCTTTTGGTTCTGCTAAAATCTGACTGGCAGGAATGGGATATCCCAAGCGGTCTCTGGCAATAATTGAACCATCCTTGTTACTTTCTCCTGGGGTGACAAAAAATTTTGCTGCAGGATAGAGTGCGGCACTAGCGGTAGTTGCGACAACTGCGCCAGTGAAAAAGTTAAGTAATTGTCGGCGAGACATTGAAGGGTATTCTAGAGGGAGACTTTCTTCCATAGTGATTTTGACTTCCTAATAATTAGTCATCTATGAAAAACAATAGCCAATTTATCTCTATTTGTTCTGTGATAAAGTCACATAATACCAATTTTAAAAAAGAATGTTACGAATAGTAAGAGCGATAAAAATAATTTCCAGGAGATGTACCTTGGAGAAAAAAAGATAATTTACGCCCTAAAAAATGGTATTAAAGCTATTCCCAGATGACTCCTGACTCCTGACTTCCCCTCCTGGGAGGGGCTAGGGGTGGGTTGACTCCTAAGAAATACCCTAGATATTTGTAGCAAACATTTATCAATTTGGTATAATACAGCGGTTTTCATTTCCGTAGACCACAGACGTTCCATGGAACGTCCTTACAGGGTTGTGATTGTGAAGATGTGGTTCATCAATATGAAAAGCGCTGTGAATTTTCGGCGTTGCTGAAGCGCGTGTATGATATTCATCTTAATTACTCAGGAGTCAACCCAGCCGCGGGCCCCTCCCAGGAAGGGGAGGACTGAGTCAGGAGGGAAGAAAGAAGGAAGAAGAGTAGAAGGAGAAAGTTTTTTGTCGTGTAAGCGGAACGGAGTTCTATCGCGCTCTTATCCGGACATGATATCATACCTCGAATCACCAACGCCAAATTTTCTAATTAATATTTTCCTAACTGGGCAATGTTTTCAAGTTTTTCCCAGTTATATAGTTCAATCTTTCCTCTTGAAAGAGATAATAATTTTTGTCTTTCAAAAGTTTTGAGAATTCGACTAACTACCTCTCTAGAACTGCCTAATTCTTGAGCGATCGCTTCATGGGTTATCTCTACAGTTTTTGTCTTACTATTGACATTATGTAAAAGATATGATGCAATTCGAGAATCCATACGACGAAAAGCAACTTCTTCAATTATTTCAATTACATTAGCTAATCGTTGGGAAAGTAGTCCGAAGATATATTCTTGCCAAATAGTGTTGTGCGTTACCCATTTTTTGAGGCTATTTGCAGGAATAATCAAAGCTTCAACTTCCGTCTCGGCAATGGCAAATGCTGGAAATACTTTTTTACTGATTATACAAGAAGCTGTCATAATACAACTATCACCTTTTTCTAGATGATAAAGAGTAATTTCTCTACCACTTTCTCCTATTTTGTAAACACGAACATTTCCAGAAATTATGAGTGGTAAATGATGACAAATATCTCCCTCTAAACATACAAATTGACTGGGCGAAAAACTGATTTTTTTTACATTCGTTAATAATTTTTTTTTTGCTTCATAATCTAGGTTTTCCCAAAAAGGAAATGTAGAACCAATGGTTTGAGCTATTGCTTTATTCATCAGTATTAAATCTTCGGTATTTATCTAATTTAACCCAAAACATAGTTCAAACTTTTTCCTAATTATCAATCAGTTTTTTATTGTACTTGAATAATATTCCGGCAATTCATCAAATCTCTTTCTCTATCTATACTTTTAGTTTGCTCACAGGGTGAGCAGGATTTATATCATGTCCGTTTATATCGTTTGTGTAAACCCAAGGGTGAATATCTACAGGAAATAATAGTTTTTTTTTTGCGAGGGTAGCCTTCCTCCCTCTTCCTTCTTCCCTCTTCCTTCTTCCTTACCTTTGCTATACAAGACCGATGCTACCGGACATGATATTACAGCGAATTCCACCTTGGTGAAGTACACCTTGAAGCGGGCAAGATGCACGCACTACAAACATTTAATTGTTAATATTTGTACTTTATATACTTGGAATCTGCTTTCATTAATTGATAATTGATAATTACCTATGGTTAAAACCGTTACGGAATTGAATATAAGGAAATATTATTTCTTCTCTTGGTCGATTGGATATGGCTCCGAGACCTCGCCATCCCACTCTTCGGGAAGTTCCGAAGAGAGAACTCCGTTCCACTGTCGCGTTTCGCGTCAGCGTTGCGTTACGCCAGTTTTGCGAAGCAAAAGCAAACGACCGCTGTCTTGGTTGATTGGATATGGCGAGGGGACCTCGCCATCCCTCAACCGCTTTTTTTCCCTTAAAAGGGGAGGCTTTAAACTAGAATTATTTAATTATTAATTATTAATTATTAATTTTAGGTAATATAATTTCTTCCTTCTTCCTTCTTCCTTCTTCCTTCTTCCTTCTTCCTCCTTCCTCCTTCCTTCTTCCTTCTTCCTTATCTATTAACTATCAGACCAATAACAATAAAAATAATGCCGATAAATCTACCTTGATAAACCTTTTCTTTTAGCCAAATTTTCGCTCCTAAAATACTACAAACATAAGTCAATGCTGTGGCAGGTCGGACAAAACTAACATCTGCCCAACTTAAGACTGAAATTAATGATAAAAAAGCAATTGTTTGACAAAAAACTCCACCAATAATTAAAGGATTTATGATGATTTTACCTACTTGTTTAACGATATTTTTCATTGATTGTAAATTCACTTCTCCAATTTCCTTCATTCCTCTGGCAAGACATAAATCTCCTGTTGAATCTGCCAAAGCAATTATCGCGATCGCTAACCAAGTTTTAGACCGATAAAAACTAAAAGATAATGCCATTAATAGGATGTGAAAATTATGGTTTTGTCTATCTTCATAAAGAGTTTTACTTAAACCCACAATCAATACACCAATAGTTATAATCAAAGTTCCTATCCACCGCAGATTTGAAATTGTTTCGCCTAAAATCAACCAAGCAAATAAAGCATTTAACAAATAAGTTGAAGAGTGCATTGAGAGTACATAACTCAGGTCAAATTTAGAAATAACAGTGAGGTAAAATCCCAGAGAAATCATCAGAAAAATCACCCCTAACCAAACCCAAAAATTTGTCAGTAAATAACCTATTAACGGTATCCAATTTTCGGGATTAACTACATTAACTTCCCCAAATTGTTTCATGGCTTTACTTAACCAAATATCTCCTAAAACCTGAGTGATACTTAACAGAAATAGTAAGATTAAATTTGCCATGCTCAAACAAAAAAAATGGTGTTAGTAAATAGAAAGCAGAAAAATACAGTCGTGATTTTAGAGTAATTACAGCGCTTTTCATATTGATGACCTCACGTCACAATTAAAACACAGTAGGGACGTTCCATGGAACGTCCCTACTAGCGTGTCTAGCTTTAGAATGTGGGTAAAGCAATTGTGGCAGAAGGCAGTAAATTCAATATTATCGGTCTGTGTTTACCCACAATTTTAGTCTAGACGAGCTACTACTGTGGTCTACCGAAATGAAAACCGCTGTAAGGTATTACCGAAAAATTGTGGTTTAAAGCCTCCCCTTTTAAGGGGATAATAAATAAAAATTTTCATGATTAGTCAGTCCTATCCGTTTTCCAGGAGAGGTAATAATTAATTATTAATTATTAATTATTAATTATTAATTGTTGAAGTATGCAAGACTCCATCGTCGAACTTTATGCTACTCCAAATCTCTAAGATATACTCAAGCATTCTCTCAGACTTTTAATCCATAATCCCCAGTTCGGTGATATACCTCTTCCTTCTTGATTCACCAACACCGTTTTTCCTTCTTCCTTCTTCCTTCTTCTAGAGACTAGAAGATATACAAAACCCCTAGTCCCTACTTAATTCAACTAATCATTCAAGATGTTAAATAATAATTAATTCACAGCTTGACAATATTCTTCATAAACACCATCAAGCAATAAATTTAAAGCATCTACTGCCTTAGCTGCTGCTGATAATGCTTCCTGTTTTTGAACATCAGTTTCACACATCTTTACTAAAGCTTCTCGTGTAACTTGGCTGTGAATTTCATCAGCTTTTTCATGTACTTGAAAAAATGCCAAAGCTGCTTCAGAATTAATGCCATAAAATTCTTTCAAACCAGCAATTTTAGTAGTAGCAACTTCGGGAATTTGAGACTCATAAGCATAAAGAGTTGCTAAACCTTTGGCCGGATTTTCACTGCGGGATAACTCTTTGAGAATACTGACAGATTCCTTGGTCTTTCCTAAATGTTGCCTATTTTTAACTGCTTCTCGTTTTACACCCAAACCTTCCGCAAAACGTAACCATAATTCGGGATGATTTGCTGCTCCCATTTCCTCTTCCATGAGATTTTCTAAGAGCATTTTACGAGTTTCTAAATCATCACAAGCTGCATGAGTAGCACTAACATAAGTGGGAAAATAATGGACTTGTAGATAATATTCTTGAGCATACTCTTGCAACATTTCTAGAGAAAGTTTTCCTTCATTCCACATTTGGTAGAAAGAGTGCTTAAGTAAATGTTGTTTTTCAATAATCTCATCAAGTTGTGCAAGGAAATCTTGTGCAGTCATTTGTGTATTTTGAAGCAACATACTTATTTAGTCAATTAATAGTTTCAAATCTGAATACTATCATAATATTTTTTATTGTCAAGAAAAGCAAAGATTTTTTTAATAAACTCTGAATCTAGCAGTAAGCTTGATTGCTGTTTAAGTTTGTGGAGTTGAGAATTTATTTTAAATTATTCTGATTGTTTAATTATTAAAAACTTACCAATTTGTTCAGGGTATCTAAAATCTTCTTTAATCAAGCTAGACTTCAAAATTTCCGATCGCTTCTATTGCTATTTTTAATAATGAATGATGGGAGTATCTTTTTAAAATAATTGATAACGCTTCATCCAACTTAGCTTCAAAATCTTGATTTTGAATATCTACAATTATTTGATAGAGAAGTTCAAAAGTAATCCGTTCATCTTTGATTAAAACAATATATTCGCCATTATCTGAATTTTTAAATTTATCTAATTCTGCCATACTTTTTTCACCACTAACTTGATATCCTCTAGCATCTCTATATAGATAAAAATTGAGGTGAGAATTTTTTGCTACTAATTGATTCCAGTTAGTCATCCTAGAAAAAAAGGCGTTACCTCCATCATATAAAAAACCGATAACGTAACCTTGAGTTTCTGTTTGAATAACCAGGTGATCTGGAATCTTTTTCGGTCTATCTAATGTGAGAAAATCTAACTTGAGAGATGATTGAATGATTTTCAACGATTCAAAAATTTTTTCCAATTTTCCCCGGTCATCACTACTTGTAATAATTTGAGACTCACTATATTCTTCTTCTATTTGCTGATATTTTTGATTCAGGTAATCTCCGATAATTTTATTGACATCAGCTTGAGTCTCCTGATAAATATATGTTTCACTATTTTGCTCAATTTTTACTTCTAGATTCGATTCAATATTCAGTTTTTCAGCTATCTTCAGAACAAGTTCTTTAATTTGTTTAATATCTGAGGCTAAATTTGGTAAATTGGAATTATTCTGTAGTGTTGTTTGACTATTGGTATCAATTTTTAGATAATCGGGCAGGGGAATATTATGAATTTTATAATTATAGAAATCCGCAGCAGAATTAATAATTGAGCGGATAGAATTTTTACTTAATATCCTCTGAATTTCTTGTGGCGTGAAAATTTGTTCTATCGATAGATTAATAGACTTAGATTTTTCATTTAGAATTGCTATTAGTTGTTCTTCAGATGGTTTATGTAAGAATACTTGACACTGAGAAATTCTATCTACAATAGAATCATCAAACTCTTTTTGAAACTGCTCCCATCGGTCGGGGAATAAATTTAGGATAATCAAGCTATTAGGAATATGAGTAAAAATTTCTTTAATTGCTTCTCCAAAACTGTGTAAAAGATTCTGATTATATTCCCTGCCTAAACCTTCTAACTGGTCAAATACAATAATTAAAGGTTCATCTAAAAGTGATAAATAACCTAATACTTTTAACACTTCTAGAGATACTTCTTCTCGATCTATACTTTTATTCCAAGATGCTATTTTAACTTTATCTAATAATTTTTGAGGTACATCATTCATTGCCAACCATTCTCGAATGATGCGACGATAATCTATAGCTCTATATCCACAAAACTTGATAATTCCTTTGAATATTTCTGGTGCATATCCTGCCGTTGAATAATTTGTACTCCACCACATATAAGCTCGATTTTCTATATGTTCCCAAAGCTCTCGTTTTGCTTGAGTATCTGATGATAAAAAAGAGAGTAATTTCAGATTTCCATTTTTGACTAACTCTATAATTGCCTGGTCTTTTTTACTTTCTTTTTTTGGGTACAAATCTGGATTGTCTATAATAATTTCTTGAAAAATTTTGGCACAACTATTAGCAATCAAATATTCTAGTTGAGTATAGTTGATTTTTGGTATACATCTAATGAGCGATTCAAGTATACGACTATAAATATGATAAATAATAGCATCAGGATTATTAGGTTGACGGATAAATAAGAGTCGGTTAGTTTTTAATCTACTATTTGCTAGTCGCATCATCAGGTGAGTTTTGCCAAACCCTGGTTCCCCTACTACAACAACCCCTTTACTTTGATGATTAATATCTTGTTTAATATCTTTGAGAGTAGATTGTATTCTATGAAATTCTTGGCTAAAAACATTATCTGCATCGCTATGTGTTTGAAAAGGATGATCGACTCGACTACTTCCAAATGGATTTTTTCTTTTTTGTAGTTGGGATTGAAAATGTAGCTCGATCATAGGTACTTATAAGCAAAGTTTTGATAATATGAATTATTATATCTTGTTTTGATACTCAAAAGAAATATTTTGGGCTAAATATTAGGACTTCTCATAAATCGATCACAAGTCAGAAAAAAGAGGCATAGAACTTACGCATTTATCAGTCAATGCTTTGATATTTAATCAGCTATTTACTCATGTAGAAGCGATGTAGCTACCGCACTTGCCCTGCCAAGGCTATATTCACTTTTCAATCCAATTATCATCCTGTGAAGCTCCAAAAAAAAACGGCAAGGTATTTCCCCCTTGCATTCCCAAAAAAATCGTGATAGTATTTTAGTATTGGGAGTATTTCGCACCTACGCATGATTTTTTATTCAACCCAAAAACAGCATTTCGTCACTGAATACATATAGAAGAGATGCTCACCCCATCGACAGTATCGATATTTACTCATGTAGAAGCGATCGCTATATTCACTTTTCAATCAAATTATCATCCTGTGAAGCTCCAAAAGACGACAAGGTATTTCCCCTTGCATCTTCAAAAAAATCGTGATAGTATTTTAGTATTGGGAGTATTTCGCACCTACGCATGATTTTTTATTCAACTCCAAAATAGCATTTCGCCACTGAATAGATATATAAGGGATACTCACACCATGAAAGCACCAGAAAAATTATCATCGTGTGAAGCACTTCAATAAAGAAGTGGTGAGGGTGAAAATTTTTCGGCCTATCACCCAGACAAGGACTTGGTCACTGATACAGGGATGATTAATTTGCATCTTGTGAAGCTCCAAAAAAACGGCAAGGATTTTCCCCAGGCATCGGCAAAAAAATTATGATAGTATGTAATCATTGGGTGTCACTCGCCCCTACGCATGACTTTTTATTCAACCCAGAAACAGCATATCACAACTGAATACATATAGAAGGGATACTCATACCATCAAAGCACCAGAAAGTTATCATCCTGTGCAACTCAAAAAAGAAATAGAAGCGATCGCTATATTCACTTTTCAATCAAATTATCATCCTGTGAAGCTCCAAAAGACGACAAGGTATTTCCCCTTGCATCTTCAAAAAAATCGTGATAGTATTTTATTATTGGTTTTCATTTGCCTATAAGCATGACTTTTTATTCAATCCCGAAACAGCATATCGCCACTGAATACATATAGAAGGGATACTCACCCCATCAAAGCACCAGAAAATTATCATCCTGGGCAGCACTCCGAAAAGAAATAGAAGCGATCGCTATATTCACTCTTCAATCAAATTATCATCTTGTGAAGCTCAAAAAAAACGGCAAGGTACTTCCCTTTGCATCCCCAAAAAAATCATGATAGTATCTAATCATTGGGTGTAACAGGCCCCTACGCATGACTTTTGATTCAACTCAAAAACAGCATCTCCCCACTGAATACATATAGAACAGCCAATCGTATCTTTGTCGGCGATTCAGTTTTTTTACCAGGAGTCAGGAATCAGGAGGTAAAGGGAAGGTATAAGGGAAAAAGGTGGAAAAATACTCCCTATCTCGCCATCTCTTTTCCAGAAATTATCAATTGTTCCTGCCTTTTCCCTACTCCCTACTCCCTGTTGCCAGATGAGCTGTTGCCTGTTGCCTCTTTATGAAGGAGATACCTAATAAGGACTAGAATCAAGTTTTCCATTCTCAACACTAACTTGATAATCAGCAGTTGATGGTCTATGATTCAAATCAAAAGTTTCACCATTTTCTTTTTTCCAGATTTTGAACCCACTAAAAGTTAATGGAGTTTGAGGTTGACATTTTTCTGGCAAATGGTCTCCCAAGACAAAATAAACAAACCCATTTCCAACTACTTTAGCTAAACCACTTTTATCCACAATTAACGAAGTATCTTCATCAATACCAATACCTAAAGCATTATCAGATATTCCATCTCTGAGTAAACGAGCAACAAATGTCATTAACCGACCCATGCGATCGCGCTCATAGAAATGAGTATCTATAATAGTGTCCTGAAAATTTTGCCTGTAAAACAAACCTTCGTCAAGAGTAATATCTTCATAAGGGTCTTTTAGTGCAGTTTTACTGGTGACTGTCTCAGAACAAGCATTAAACACAAAATGACTTTGAATCATTGCACCAGCACTGGTCCCACCAACTGCCCCCCCTTTGGCAAGAACAGAATTAACAGCTTGATCCACTGCCGTATTTCGATAATTCCGCAGGTATTGACACTGGTCGCCACCTGCAAAAAAAATTACTTCGGCATTCTCAATTGGGTCTATTATATTCTCTTTTTGAGCATCTTTTCGATCAGAAATTCTTAGAGTTTCCACTGAGTCTACCCCATCCATAGCTAGAATTGGTCGATTATAGGCATCGCTACCTGAGTCACGAATTACAATCACATCTACTTTCTTGCGACAAGAATTGCATCCTCGGACTTGATTAATCATCCACTGAATTGCAGAATCTATATCAAGGCCACCACCACCAAAGTCATAAGCTGGCCCAGTGTACATTAAACTTAGATGAATAGAATTTTCTAAATAACTGTCGCTTTTTGCTTGGGTAGGAAAAATCAATGCAATGGTAATTATTAAGCAGAACATTACTATGACTTTAAGTAATTTTCTGGATATGGAAGTTAACAGCAAATAAAATAAAGAAATATACTTCATAGATGATTTCGATAATTGTCCGAATGGTATTTTCTGTCAATTAAATCAGGACTTACGCAAAGGCACTATTTATAGAGTACTTGTACTATTGAACAATAGTTTTGACCGCTATATATAGCGTATCTGCGTAAGTCCTATAAATAATAGATTGACATCCTCCCGACGCTGCTATACACGAGACAGCGCGGGATTCCCTGGCATCACTGTTAGGGGCTTTCTGTTTCATAGCACCCGCCTTCCGAGATTTACTCTCAGATGGTCTTACAGTCGCTCC
>JAAHGF010000024.1 GCA_010672585.1 Okeania sp. SIO1I7
ATGGCACGGATACACGGATAGGTCAGGGAGTAGGGGAGTGGCTCACACTGATTATGGCACGGATACACGGATAGGTCAGGGAGTAGGGGAGTGGCTCACACTGATTATGGCACGGATACACGGATAGGTCAGGGAGTAGGGGAGTGGCTCACACTGATTATGGCACGGATACACGGATAGCTCAGGGAGTAGGGGAGTGGCTCACACTGATTATGGCACGGATACGCGGATAGGTCAGGGAGTAGGGGAGTGGCTCACACTGATTATGGCACGGATACACGGATAGCTCAGGGAGTTGGGGAGTTGGGAAGTGGGGGAGAAGTAAAAATAAGAATAATTAACATTAAACTGAAGTGACACATTTTATAACTGATAACTGAAATGACAGCTTATACTTTAGTCGTAATTGCGCTGAAGTGCTCAAACTTAAAACCTACCATCTACCACTTACCGAAAAATTGTGGTTTCAAGCCTCCCCCTTTAAGGGGATAATAAAGAAAAATTGTCCTTGGAGTAATCCTATTCTTTAAAAGGAGAGGTAATACCAATTTGAAAAAAGAATGTTACGAATAGTAAGAGGGATAAAAAAACTTTACAGGAGATGTCCCTTTGACAAAAAAGATAATTTACGCCCTAAAAAATGGTATGAAAGCCATTCCCATACGACTCCTGACTCCTGACTTCCCCTCCTGGGAGGGGCTAGGGGTGGGTTGACTCCTAAGAAATACCCTAGCTATTTGTAGCAAATATTTATCAATTTGGTATAATTATTAATTATTAATTATTAATTATTAATTGTTGAAGACCTACCACCTAAAACCTTCTTCAAATAAATTTTCAGGATTGAAACCGATAAAGTGTATAATCGATGGTGCTAATGCCAAATAGTGGCCATAATATTAATCCCATGCTCCCTCAATCTCAAATAGATACAACTTTTGACCTATCTACCTATCTAGCAAAGCGAAAAGCTCTGGTTGAAAAAGCTCTGGACAATTCTATTACCGTACTCTATCCAGAAAAAATTTATGAGGCGATGCGCTATTCCCTATTAGCAGGTGGTAAGCGGTTACGTCCAATTCTTTGTTTAGCTACTTGTGAATTATCAGGCGGAAATATAGAAATGGCAATGCCCACTGCCTGTGCATTAGAGATGATCCATACTATGTCATTGATCCACGATGATTTGCCCGCAATGGATAACGATGACTATCGCCGAGGTAAATTAACAAATCATAAAGTTTATGGTGAGGATATTGCTATCCTCGCAGGGGATGGTCTATTAAGTTACGCTTTTGAGTTTGTAGCTACTCAAACTAAGAACGTCCTACCACAGCAAGTGGTACAAGTGATAGCTCGTCTCGGAAAAGCTGTGGGAGCAGCAGGGTTAGTCGGAGGCCAAGTAGTAGATTTAGCTTCAGAGGGACTTTCAGAGGTATCTGAAGAAACACTGCATTTTATCCACACTCACAAAACAGGCGCTCTTTTAGAAGCTTGCGTAGTCTGTGGAGCTATGCTTGCCAATGCTTCCCTTGCTAATATACAAAGACTTTCCCGTTATGCTCAAAATATTGGTCTAGCTTTTCAAATAGTTGATGATATTCTCGATATTACTGCTACTACAGAAGAGTTAGGGAAAACAGCTAAAAAAGATCTAGAGGCTCAAAAAGCCACCTATCCTGCTATTTGGGGATTAGAAGAATCTCGGCGTCAAGCTCAAAAACTAATTGAGAATGCCAAGGCAGAGTTAGAAGTTTTTGGAGAAAAGGCCATGCCATTAATAGCCTTAGCAGATTTTATTGTTAGTCGCAGTAACTAGGGGTACAATATGCAAAATATTGGCGAAATCATGGATAACCATGTTCTATGGGTTGCTCTCCTAGCTTGTGCAATAGCTCAAGTTCTCAAGGTAGTGGTGGAGTTAGTTCAAAATGGTAAGATTAATTTACAGGTTTTAGTCACAGCAGGAGGAATGCCCAGCTCTCATTCTGCATTTGTAGCTGCACTGGCAGTAGGAGTTGGTCAAGCAAAAGGTTGGGGGAGTCCAGAATTTGCACTAGCTTTAGTTTTTGCCATCATAGTAATGTATGATGCAGCGGGAGTTCGTCAAGCTGCCGGACTACAAGCAAAAATTCTCAATCAAATTATAGATGAATTTTTCCAAGAAGACCACCATCTCAGTCAAGAACGTCTTAAAGAGTTATTAGGCCATACTCCTGTACAGGTAATAGTAGGTTTTGCTTTAGGAGTCGCTGTATCTTGGGTTGCTAGTTTTAGTTATTGATTGATTTAATTCTAGGACTAATTAATGTTACCCGACTACTATCCACAACAAAAGCTAAAAATCCACGGTTGCTTAATTTAAACAAACTATTTGTAGCAGCTTTCCTATTTTCAGTATATGTCACCAACAAGAAAGGTTTTTGTCCATAGGCAACTAAGCCTACATTACGCCCCAAACTTCTTTCCAACTGTAGAGCAATTTCTGGTTGATTATTATAATCTACTAAAACGGCATAACCTGTACCCAGAGGTTGAGGATTAAATCCTATTTCTGGAGGCGCTGGTAATGGAGTATCTGATGGAGTTGTTTCTTCACTAGGTCTAACTACATAAGCAGATAACCCCACAATGTCCTGAATATAACGCGCCCAATCACTAGCCACATCTTGGTCATCAAAACCTCGGATACTACTAACAGTCTGGTCAATATAGCGACATACTTCGATGATAATATCTGGCGGTAGACTCCGCCTAACTATATCTTGAGCTGCTGATGTCTCTGTAATTATTACCAGTAAGTATTCGTTATTAGCAGGGGATTGACAATTTTCTAGACTAATAGCATAGTTAGTATCAATAGTCAAGGATGACAAATATAAGAAAGCTGAAGCCATAAAAGTTTTCAGGCCCCCCAAGCAGAATTTATTGAGTTGCAGTTGAGTATCATTCATGGCTAAAAACAAAGCAGGGGTTCAACAATTAATTATTAATTATTAATTATTAATTATTAATTATTAATTATTACCTCTCCTTGAAAACGGATAGGATTGACGGAAAAGGGAAATTAATTCATTGTTTCTCCTTTCAAGGGGAGGCTTTAAACCTTAATTATTCGGCAAGAGACCCATCCCTAACTCCTCCTGGAACGTCACGCTTAGAAAAATTGTATCCTTTGATTTTTTGAAATTTCGTACATCTTGGTAGAGTTAGTTAACCAAAAATATAGAGTTGTCAATATTCTCTGGTGACAATGAATTAGCTTTGGTACAGAGGAGGAGGAAATCTGATATCTTCTCAAGATACAAGATAGATGAAGATAATTCTTATATAATCCGGTTATATAGTATATGTTGATCATTCTATAATTACTTCAATATTCAACCTCCCCCACTCCCCTACTCCCCTACTCCTATCTCATGACTCTTTCACAGAAGCATCCTCAAGAGAAGCTAAAGGTTCTGGGATAGAATCTGAAGGTGCTTGAAATTCACCTGTAATTACAGACTCCAAACGTAACTTTAACCAAGTAATAAATTTAGGGTTAGTAGAAATAATCGCTGCAGCAGGTTGAGGACATTTTGTCTTGATACTAGCCATTTCAGAAGCTTCTAAAAAAGCAGGCTGAGGAACCAGCCAAAAATCTATTTCTTTTTCCTTTTCGTGATAATCTCTGGTGCGTTCCCTAAAAACTTCTTCCAGGGGTTCTTCCTCTAGTAAAAACTTTTTACTAGCTAAAACGTAATAGTAAGTTTGCATTTCAATCAATCAACAGAAATTAAAATTAGTAATTACCGAATAATTAATAATTAAATAATGAAACAATTCAGGTTAAAACCCTCCCCATGAAAGGGAAAAAAATAATTTTTTTCCTTATCGATCAATACTATTCCTTTTAAAGCTATCCCTTATAAGGAACTCCTGAAAACCTTGTGGGAAGTAGGGGAGTAGGGGAGTAGGGAGCAGGGGAGAAAGGATAAAGAATCATAGTAGATCAGAAAAACTACTTAAGTTATCAAAAAAAACGTACTTTTAAATACACTTTTTCTCTGACAAAAACTTGTTAAAAGCTTCTACATAACTTGTCTACTTTGTCAAGTTTTATGTTAAGAAAAATGTTGATAAAGCATAGCTTTTAAAGAGAGGTAATTATCAATTATCCATTATTCATTATCCATTATCCATTATCCATTATCAATTATCCATTATCAATTATCCATTATCCATTAATAATGGCTTGTTTCATCTCGCGGACAGCTCGCTCCATACCCACGAGTACCGCCCTAGAAATAATTGTATGACCAATGTTGAGTTCTTCCATACCTTCTAGACAAGCAACTGGATAAACATTCCAGTAAGTGAGGCCATGTCCAGCATTAACTCGAAGTCCAGCAGCGGTCGCCATTTTGCAGCCATCTGCCAAAATCGTCAATTCTTGATGGCGAGTGGCCTCATCAGTAGCTTCTGCATAACATCCTGTGTGAAGTTCAATAAACTTAGCCTGAATTTCTGCGGAAGCCTCAATCTGGGCTTTTTCTGCATCAATAAACATACTGACAGGAATATCCGCTCCTTGCAACTGGGCTACAACTTCTCTCATACGAGGAATATTACTAGCAACATCTAAACCACCTTCAGTCGTTACTTCTTCCCGACGTTCTGGTACAAGAGTAATATAATCAGGCTTAATATCCAGAGCGATCGCCACCATTTCTGTAGTAGGTGCCATCTCCAGATTCAAATGAGTCCGCACCGTTTGTCGCAGAATATGGACATCTCGTTCCTGAATATGGCGACGGTCTTCCCGCAGATGAACAGTAATACCATCAGCTCCAGACAGTTCAGCTAAAACTGCTGCTGCTACTGGATCTGGTTCTACAGTTTGTCGCGCTTGTCTAATTGTGGCAACGTGGTCAATGTTGACACCTAGAGTGGGCAATTTTTGATTCTCCCGGTCGTGTTAATCAATTTGCCATATTAGTTTAGTTGGAAATGTTCACTTGAGCAACTATTTCTTAGGAATCTTATTGTCCAGGCACTTAAAAATTTTACTTAGGTAGGTCAAACTAATATATAAATAGATATAGTTGTGATGAGAATTAAAATTTTTCTCTCACCTATACTCTTAGTTTGATATTGATTTCTGACTACTTATTAGAATCCCTGTAAATTTAATTCACAGAGCAGTCAATGATTAGTCTTTAAATCAATTATATACTAAGAAAAAATACGTTATTGCTGTTTGCATCTCTGTTAATTTATGGCTTTCCAAATCAATTTTTAACCTTGATGAAGATTTAGAGTTTTTGATAATCATATAAAGATTAAACAAGTGTCGATTAAACGCTTATTCCACTCGAAACTAATACATTGGTTTTGAATCAATACTCTATGTTCTAAATTCAGGAATTTGGTACTTAATTAAAATTGCAAATAGCTATAACTAAAAAAATATAACTGTTTAGTTCTACATTGGAGCTGTAGCATGGAAATATCACAAAATTGTCTAGACTTAGTCAAAAAATGGGAAGGACTTTTTCTGGATGCTTATCTAGACCCAGTAGGAATACCAACCATTGGGTATGGAGTGCGACTCGTTGGCCACTAAACTTACAAAGTAAGGTATAAATGGCCGTTCCGAGTCAACACATGAGGAAAACCTCGACTCGCGAATAACTCTTATAACCTTGGTGGTGAAATTCCATCCGCCTTGTTGTTGGGTTGACAGCATAGGCCACAGGGTAGCGACTGAACATCAATCCCTGAAGCTGGCCTAAATGGAATCAAAGCTTTAACTACCAAATAAGTGAGATTTCTAGCAAAGATTGACAAGTGGACGAACAGGAAAGTAATGAAACTCTCGTGACAATTTACCACTCCAAAGGTAGCTATGGAGTGTAGGGCAAAATAATAGCCAGAAGGTCAATGGGTATAAATATTCCATAGTTTATACCAACAACCATACTGAATCTTCCGGGAGATTTTACTCCACTAAATCAATCGCAATAAAGGTATAAGGGAACGAGGAAACCTCTCTTTGACACCTAAGAACACAGGTCGAAAATTTAGGAAGCCATTCAAGGTCAATCTGCACGAAACGGTTGCAGGTCAAAGAGAGAGTAGGATTGGGTAAGAAGCTAAATAATTGATAATTGATAATGAAAGAGTTTTTTTTAATCTCTAATTTTCTAGAGAACTTTCTAATACTCTAATTATCCATTATTCATTATCCATTAAATGCAGACGTACCCACTGTTAGACGGCGCGACCTGAAAGGTCACTTGAACTGGAACACCATGTTCCCTAGGGATTTCCACCCCTAGCCCTCACAGAAAAGACTCTACGAGTCCGGTCATGTCAAAAGTAAGTAATGAAATTGGCAGAATGCAGACCCTGAAAGTAACCGAAGCTACAAGGGATTATGTGGCCAGGAGCAAGAGGGAAAAGAGTAGTAAGGATGAACAAAGCTAAGTTGTTGACTAAACTGCGTGATAGTGGAAACAGCCAAATTATCCCTGAAAGGCTGTAACCAAAAAGGTAAGGGAGTAGGTTTAGATGTTCGTTTATCATCTAAACGTGGAAACAAAACTCTCCCCGCAGAAGAGACAACCATCCTCAACTATCTCAAAAGAAACTTCAAGTGATACAACAGGGTAAACCCTACAGAGTCTCGTGAGGAAGGTCGAACCGATGAGTAAGTCCGAGGTAACAAAGACAGAACTCTCTGGAGGGTAGAAGATGAGAGAAAAAGCGAATGTCACCTTGTAATGGGGTGAATAGGGGTACCCAACAGGGAAGCCTAACGGCTACAAAATTTGCCCTTGACCGAAAGGAATAGCAGACTTCTCTTGGGTCTTATACGAAAAGATTTCAGTACAAGTAGAAACCAAACGAGGATATAAGTTAGGTGTCAAGCACAAGTTTGATAAATGGAGTCAACGGACAATTAACGGACTGGTCACAGGTCAACTGGAAAAAAGCCCGGCAAATTGTTAGGAATTTACGTCACAGAATCTTTCGTGCCCGAAAACTTGGTCAATGGAAGCAACTCAGAAGGTTGCAGAAATTGTTAATCAAAAGCCGAGCCAACCTATTGCTTAGTGTAAGACAAATCACTCAGGTTAATACCGGAAAGAAAACCGTAGGAATTGATAAGGAGGTAATTAATACCCCTGCACAGCGAGTGAAACTTGTCAAGGAATGGGAAATGCCAAAAGCATCACCGACAAAACGGGTGTATATTCCTAAGTCCAATAGCAAGAAACGACCCCTCGGAATCCCAACCGTCAGGGATAGAGTCGCACAAGCAATAGTCAAAAACGCACTAGAACCCGAATGGGAATCCCAATTTGAGGCCAATTCCTATGGCTTCCGACCGGGAAGAAGTTGCCATGATGCCATCGAAAGATGTTTCAATCGACTAAATAATGGCATCACGGGAAAACATAAGTGGGTTCTAGACGCTGATATCAAAGGCTTCTTTAACAACATCGCCCATGAATCCATTCAAGAAGTGATTGGCTCGTTCCCGCGCGGAGAGCTAATTAGAGGATGGTTAAAATCAGGGTTTATTGATGAGGGAAAATTCAACCAAACTCAAACAGGCACTCCTCAAGGTGGTGTGATCAGTCCATTACTTGCAAATATTGGACTGCACGGGTTAGAAGAATATATAAAAACAGTCTACCCAAAGCTAGGCATCATCAGGTATGCGGATGACTTTATAGTTACCGCTAAAGACAAAGAATCTTTGGAACAAGTGCTTATTCTGATCAAGCAATGGTTGTTAAATAGAGGTCTGGAAATCAGCTCGGAGAAGACAAGGATAGTACACATAAAAGACGGGTTCGACTTCCTGGGGTTCAACTTACGCCAATACAAAGGCAAACTACTCATAAAACCCCAAAAAGAAAAAGTACTAGCCTTCTGTAAAAAGATAGGAAATATCCTATCTCAAATGAAGGCCAGTACTCAAGAAGAAGTTATTAAAACCCTCAATCCACTTCTTTTGGGTTTTGCTAATTATTACAGAGGAGTAGTTAGCAAAGAAACCTTCTCATACATAGAAAATCGTGTATGGCATGACCTCTACCGTTGGGGATTACGTCGGCACCCCAACAAAAGTAAAAATTGGGTATTTGAGCGCTACTTCGGTAGTTTTAAGAGGAGAAATGGTACTTTTATGTGCAAAGGGACTGATAGAAAAGGAAAAGAGCATTTATATGTTCTTTACGATATCAGTAGTACACCCATAGTTAGGCACATAAAAGTCAAAGGAAAATAAGAGTCCTGATGACCCCTCACTCCAAGAATATTGGGAGAAACGAAGCATTAAAACTGGAAAGAATTATTGGGCAAGAGGTTCTAAATATGAACAAATAGCCAAATTCCAGGCGTTGGATCGAGTCCGGTGTGTGGAGATCACCTATTTAATGGAGAGCTAATAGAAACCCATCATATAGTACCTGTGGCGAAAGGTGGTTCTGATGACCCAGAAAACCTAATGCACTTACACAAGGTGTGTCATAAGCAGGTACATTCTAAAACCCAAGTTAAAAGGCTTGAAGTAAGGCTTGAGCCGTGTGATAGGTAACTGTCACGCACGGTTCTTAGGGGAGGGGAGAGCGGCGACGCTCGAACCTTACCCGATTAATGTAAGGCAATGAATAGTAATGAATCAAGCCAAAATACTAAAGAAAAGTTAGGAAACTCCAAACCATTCTTAAGTGTGGCATGGGATACATACCATATACCCTCTAAAACATCCATTAACCCGACACTTAAATAAATGGAAGGATATAAATTGGAAACAAGTAGAGAAGTATGTATTCAAATTGCAAAAATTGATTTACAAAGCATCCAGTTGTGGCGAATTCCGCAAGATGCACAAATACCAAAAACTTCTAAACAAAAGTTACAACGCTGTTAAAACAGCAAAAGAATAAAAGTGCATTTTGTGGACTACACTTTAGACCATCAACCTATCCCACTATTCTAAAAATGCTTATTTATTTAAGTAAAATTTTCCTGAAAAGCTAGATTTTTCGTTTTTATCTTTAAAAATATTTTCAGCAAAAATATTATTAGTGGGATAGGTTCATAGGATTTAATTGAAGTTGACCAAATTATCTCTAGGTCTAAAGGCGGTAAAAATAGCTTTAAAAACAAACAGGTATTACACCGACATTGCCACGACGTGAAGACTGCCGAGGATTTAAAAGCAGTAAACTCTTAGGACTCATTAAGTCCAAAAGTGTAATTTTAAGGATGTACCCATGACAAGGGGCGTTTAAGAGAGGAGCCAGATGAGGTGAAAATCTCACGTCCGGTTCTGAAGACGAGCAGACCTTATAAAGGATTAACCGGAAATGGGTTTGCTTAGTTTAACACCATTCGTTATCCCAACGGAAAAAAAGTTCAGCTAGGAGACAGAATTACAGAAAGAAATGCAGAATTATATTTAAAGTATGAATGCGACAAAGCAGCAGAAGTAGTTTTGAGACTGGTTCAAGTTCCTCTGAATCAAAATCAGTTTGATGCTCTTGTATCCTTCTGTTATGTGCGACTCGTTGGCCACCAAACCAAAAGAAATTGGGTATAAATGGCCGTTCCAAGTCAATACATGAGGAGAACCTCGACTTGTGAATAACTCTTATGTCCTTGGTGGTGAAATTCCATCCGCCTTGTTGTTGGGTTGACAGCATAGACCACGGGGTAGCGAATGAACATCAATCCCCGAAGCTGGTCTAAATGAGGCCAAAGCTTTAACTACCAAATAAGTGAGGCTGCTAGCAGAGACTGACAAGTGGACGAATAGAAAGGTAATTAAACTCTCGTAAACGATATCCATTTCAAAGGTAGCTATGGAATGTAGGACGAAAGTCAGAGGGTAAATGGATATGGATCTATAACAGTTCATATCAACAACCATAACGAACCCTCCGGGAGATTTTGCCCCACTAAATCAGTCGCAATAAAGGCATAAGGGAACGAGGAAACCTCTTTAAGACACCTAAGAACACAGGTCGATAACTTAGGAAGCCATTCAAGGTCAATCTACGCAAAACGGTCGTAGGTCTTAAGGAGAGTAGGATTGGGTAAAAAGCTTATCTAAGCAGACGTACCCACTTTTGAGTGTAATGTAAGGCAGTGATAAGTAATGAATAAAGCTAAAACACTAAAAAGAAAACTAGGAAATCCTAGACCATTTTTAAGCGTGGCATGGGACACAGACGATATACCGTCTCAAACTTCTATTAATCCAACCCTTAAGTGGAAGGATATCAACTGGAAGCAGGTGGAGAAAAACCTGTACAAGTTACAAAAGCTGATTTACAGAGCATCCAGACGTGGCAAACTCCGCAAGATGCGTAAATACCAAAAACTTCTGACCAACAGTTACTACCCTATGTTACTAGCCATTAGACGTGTTACGCAGGACAATCAAGGGAAGAAAACCGCGGGAATAGATGGTATCAAGAATCTACTTCCTATGCAAAGACTTAACCTAGTAGAACTGCTCAAAACACAATACCTTAAGGCGAGTCCAACTCGCAGAGTCTGGATACCAAAACCAGGCAAAAATGAAAAACGTCCGCTAGGCATCCCTACGATGTACGACCAAGGGTTACAAGCTTTGATTAAGCTAGGGATAGAACCAGAATGGGAGGCACGTTTTGAACTTAATAGTTATGGATTCAGACCCGGACTGTCAGCACATGATGCTATACAAGCCATCTATAAAAGCATAAGACAAAAGTTCAAGTATGTCTTAGACACCGATATATCCAAATGTTTTGACCGAATTAACCATGATGTAATGCTAAGAAAAATTGGAAAATCTGCCTACAGACGATTAATCAAACAATGGTTAAAGTCAAGTGAAGTTCCTATTATTAGGTACATCAAAGTGAAAGGTGAAAAATCACCATACGATGGTGAGTGGACATATTGGAGTAACAGAAACGGCAAACATCCCGGCATAAGAAAAGAAGTAACAAAACTACTAAAAAGTCAGAAGAATAAATGCGCATATTGTGGATTAACCTTTAGACCAATGGTATAAATCGAAGTTGACTACATTGTCTCTAGGTCTGAAGGTGCTGATAACACATACAAAAATAAACAAGTGTTACATCGATATTGCCACTACTCAAAAACTGCCAGCGACTTAAAAGCAGTTAACCATTAAGGACTCATTAAGTCCAAAGGTGGAATTTTAAGGATGTACCCATGACAAGGGACGCTTAAGAGAGGAGCCAGATGAGGTGAAAGTCTCACGTCCGGTTCTGAAGACGAGCAGACCCTATAAAGGATTACCCGGAAATGGGTTTGCTTAGTTTAACAACGTTGGAACTGGTGCTTTTCAAAGTAGTACCATGTTAAGAAAACTCAATCAAGGAGACTATCAAGGAGCAGCAAATGAATTTCCACGCTGGGTAAACGGAATAGTAAATGGTGTGAAGAAACCACTGCCAGGTTTGGTATCCCGTCGTGCTGACGAACAAAAGCTATTCAACACTGGTAGCAATGAAGGAAAACCCTTAGTTCAAGAAGAATCATTGCAAGATCAAGTAACTTGGCTAGAAGGATACAGAGATGAAAATAAAAAAACTGTAGTTGTAGCTTGGCAGGGAGGTAAAGTAGGAGAAATATTAACTTTAGAAAAATTTGACAAAGAGTATTTAGCTAATGTTTTTCCTCTATACAAAAATGCCAGAAATTTTGTCATTGCTCCGGCGAATAAACCAATTCCAGCAGGTGAAAGAGTATCAATTTTTGGCATCTCTGATATATTCAAGAGAGGTCAAACTCCTAGCCTTAATCGTGTCTTAGTGCGGGGTAGTCAAGGGGAAGATGTGAGGATTTTACAGGTTAGATTGAAAGATTTAGGGTACTATACCGGAAAAATTGATGCTTTTTTTGGTAATAAAACTGAATTAGCAGTTATAGACTTTAAGCAAGATTATTTTTTCAATACCAATGCTGACGGTACAGTAAACTTAACAACCTGGCAAAAATTGTGGGGAGAAAAGCCTGCTCCAGTTCCTCCTACACCCCCTGGGACTACAGGCAAAAATTATTTGCTGCTAACAAAAACAGATCGTAAAGATATCTATGGATGTTATGTGCTGAACTTAGACGTGCGACTCGTTGGCCACTAAACTGGGAAACTAAGTATAAATGGTCGTTCCAAGTCAATACATGAGGAGAACCTCGACTTGTGAATAGCTCTTATGTCCTTAGTGGTGAAATTCCACCGCCTTGTTGTTGGGTAGAAAGCATAGGCCACGGAGTAGCGACTGAACATCAATCTCCGAAGCTGGCCTAAATGGGGTCAAAGCTTTAACTATCAAATAAGTGAGACTTCTAGCAGAGACTGACAAGTGGACGAACAGGAAGGTAATCAAACTCTCGTAAGCAGTAGCCATGCCAAAGATAGTTACGGTATGTAGGACCAAAGTCAGTGGGTCAATGGATAATCCTATGTCTAAGGGAATTATCAACAACCATATCGAACCTACCGGGAGAATTTACCCCACTAAATCAGTCGTAATAAAGGAATAAGGGAACGAGGAAACCTCTCTTTGACACCTAAGAATATAGGTCGAGAACTTAGGAAGCCATTCAAGGTCAATCTGCACAAAGGATGCAGGTCAAAGAGAGAGTAGGATTGGATAATAAGCATAATTATGCAGACGTATCCACTGTTAGACGTAATGTAAGGCAATGATTAGTAATGAATAAAGCTCAGACACTAAAAAGAAAGTTAGGCAATCCTAAGCCCTTTCTTGAGTGCGTCTTACATTCTGAGGAGACCTCAGAATTACGCACTCGCTTTTTAAGCGTAGCATGGGATACAGATGATATACCTTCACAAGTTTCAATCAATCCTAACCTTCGATGGAAGGATATTAATTGGAAGAAGGTAGAGAAATCTGTGTTTAAATTACAAAAATTGATTTACAGAGCATCCATGAGTGGCGAAATCCGCAAGATGCACAGTCGGTAAATACCCAGGCGTAAGGAAAGAAGTTACAACGCTGTTCAAACAGCAAAAAGGTAAATGTACATCTTGTGGATTACATTTCAGACCAACGGATTTAATCGAGGTTGACCACATCGTTCCTCGGTCTGAAGGTGGTGATAACACATACAAAAATAAACAAGTGTTACACCGACATTGCCACGACGTTAAGACTGCCAAAGACTTAAAAGCAGTTAACCATTAAGGACTCATTGGGTCTAAGGTGGAATTTTAAGGATGTGCCCATGAAAAGGGACGTTTAAGAGAGGAGCCGTGATGAGGTGAAAGTCTCACGTCCGGTTCTGAAGACAAGCAGACCCTATAAAGGGCAACCGGAAATGGGTTTGCTTAGTTTAACTATTTTAAAAATGGGAAACTACAGGACAGATTAGAAGTATGTTGTGGCGCTCCGGGAAGACAATATTTCCGTACCGCTGCTCAAAGTAGGGCAATGACTGGAGAACCATTGCCAGAGGGAAAATGGTACGTTAACGATATTATCTGGGCTGATGGGAGAGATAATTATTACGGTAATATTTTTCAGAGTGGTATCGGTCCAGTAACTGTTCCATTAGATTATTTAGAACCTGGTACTACAGAAAGAAGTGCGATCGAAATTCATATTGACTGGAATCGCAATTATGGCTCCCCTGGCACTGTGGGTTGTATAGCGACCTACAATATAGATGAGTATAAAACCTTAGTTACTTGGCTCAGGGACACAGACCCTCGCGACCTCTATGTTGACTGGAAACTAGGAACTTGTCCTAAACCTTAGATTAAATAAGCAATCAGCAGTCAGCAGTCAGCAGTCAGCAGTAAATGTTTAGAAGGAGGTTTCAACCCCTCCTCAACCTTCCGGTTGATAGCAACCGGGGATTTAAACCCATTGCTGCTAAAAACTGAAGCGCTCAATGCTAATAGCTAATAGCTAGTTAATTTTGCTTTTCTCAATTTTCTGTATTTTCAACAGGCATCATCTACCTACACTTTTAGCGTAGTTCTTTCTATGGAAAACAGCTAATCTATGAGTGTAGGTGGTTCATTTTACTCAAGAATAAATATGGCTTATAGAATAAACCGTCGCGCCTATGCTGAAACTTATGGACCAACAATAGGCGATCGCCTCCGTCTAGCTGACACAGAATTATTTATAGAAGTCGAGCAAGACTATACCACTTATGGGGATGAAGTAAAATTTGGTGGAGGCAAAGTCATCCGCGATGGTATGGGGCAATCTCCCATTGCTAATGCTGATGGCGCAGTGGATCTAGTCATTACCAACGCTCTCATCCTGGACTGGTGGGGTATTGTCAAAGCAGATATCGGTATTAAAGATGGTAAAATCTGCAAAATTGGCAAAGCAGGCAACCCCTACATCCAAGATAATGTAGATATTATCATCGGTCCGGGAACTGAAGCTGTAGCAGGTGAGGGCATGATTTTAACGGCAGGGGGGATTGATGCCCATATTCATTTTATTTGTCCCCAACAAATCGAAACAGCGATCGCTTCTGGTATCACAACTATGTTAGGGGGAGGAACAGGTCCTGCCACAGGTACTAATGCAACTACCTGTACTCCTGGTCCTTGGAATATTCACCGAATGTTGCAAGCTGCTGAAGCTTTTCCGGTAAATCTGGGTTTTATGGGCAAGGGTAACAGCAGTCAACCCCAAGCTTTGGTCGAACAAGTATTAGCAGGGGCGATGGGATTGAAATTACATGAAGATTGGGGAACCACTCCAGTGGCGATCGACACCTGCTTAAATGTTGCGGACGAATACGATGTGCAAGTTGCTATCCACACCGATACTCTCAATGAAGCAGGGTTTGTAGAAACCACCATAGAAGCTTTTAAAAACCGGACAATTCATACCTATCACACTGAAGGTGCGGGAGGCGGTCACGCTCCAGATATTATCAAAGTCTGCGGTCAAGCAAATGTTTTACCTTCTTCTACTAACCCCACTCGTCCTTATACTCTCAATACTTTGGAAGAACATTTGGATATGTTGATGGTCTGTCATCATTTAGATCGAAATATTCCAGAGGATGTGGCTTTTGCAGAGTCTCGCATTCGCCGAGAAACTATTGCTGCTGAGGATATACTGCACGATTTGGGAGCGTTTAGTATGATTGCTTCTGATTCTCAGGCCATGGGACGTGTGGGAGAGGTGATTATTAGGACTTGGCAAACTGCTCACAAAATGAAGATTCAGCGCGGACATTTGAGTGGAGAGTCTGGGGAAAATGATAATTTGCGTGCTAAACGTTATGTGGCAAAATACACGATTAATCCGGCGATCGCTCATGGTATTGCTGAGTATGTGGGTTCGGTGGAAGTGGGAAAGTTGGCAGATTTATGTTTGTGGCGACCTGCCATGTTTGGGGTGAAACCGGAAATTGTGATTAAGGGAGGAGCTATTGCTTATGCTCAGATGGGAGATGCGAATGCAAGTATTCCTACTCCACAACCAGTGGTTATGCAGCCAATGTTCGGTAGTTTTGGGGGAGCGATCGCTGCTACTTCCCTAACTTTTGTTTCTCAAGCTTCCCTGGAAAGTGGTATTGATGCTCGACTACAGTTGAGAAAGTCAGCAGTCGCAGTGGCAAATACTCGGCAAATTAGCAAACAAGATATGAAGTTAAATGATGCTTTGCCAGAAATAGAAGTTGACCCGGAAACTTATGAGGTTAGAGCTGATGGGGAGTTATTGACTTGTGAACCTGCAACAGTTTTACCTATGGCACAGCGATATTTTCTGTTTTAGGAGGTTCGCTCAAAGGAGATGGGGAGATGGGGAGATGGGGAGATGGGGAAATATTTGGTAATGGTTGAAGATGGAACATTTTTTTTATGTGGTCTGTGGAAGCAACTGCAATGATGTTATCTAATATCATGTCCGTTGGTATCGTTTGTGTAAAAGTTGGCGTGGATATTTGCAGGAAATTTAAGTTTTTTTCTTGCCAGATGAGCTGTTGCCAGATGAGCTGTTGCCTATTTACTATACAAGACCGATGCTACCGGACATGATATGAATCCTGACTCCTGACTCCTATCTCCTCCCCTAGAAATCATAGGGGACTACAGGTCATTATTAGCCAAGGTTAGAAGAGAATACCATCTCCACGACCAAGACTAACAAGGGTTTCATCCACCCTCAGGAGTTCATCCTCCTCGATATTTTGGGAGAAACCAATCTCACCATCATCACTTAGGTCTACATTGAACTCTGATTCTAAAGGTAAAAGGTCGTTGCCAGATAACCAACCGGAATTGTCGTTGATTACACCTTGGTCATTAGTGCTCCAGACATAAGCTTCACCCTCTCGGTTGTTTTCGCCGTCGAGGAGGAAGCGATAACCACCCTCCTCATCTACCTCAACGGCAACACCATCCCAGTTAGCATTGGTAATGTCTGTGTAGGTTGTGCCTCGATTGTTTTGCAGTTGTAACTGTTCTTTTGTGTCATTGTTGACGATCCAATAAGTGCCGTCCTCGTCTTTGGCGAAAGCTGCTGTACCGTCGTCTTCAATGATAGTTAGAGGAGGTTCAATTTCTGATTGAACTTCTAGAGAGAAATTGCCGAAGTTAATATCTTCTACGTTTTCGCCACTGCCTACCTCTACGGTGTGGTAAAGATTAGTTTCTGAAGCTGTTACTGTTACATCATCAATGTACCAGCCTTCAAAGTTATTAAATGCTCTGTCCTCAGTAGCAAACTCGAAACTGACCTGAATTTCTTGACCTGCATAGGGACTGAGGTCAAATGTTACATTAGTCCAGTCTGTAGCAGGGTCTTCTAATTCCACAGCATTGGAAGCAATGGGAATAAATTCACCACCATCTGCCGAAACCAATACTGTAGCCACATCATAGTCAGGGGCTAAACCTTCAGTCTCCAAGAAGTAGTTAAAGGAAAGTTGGGCACTGTCTAATCCATTTAAGTCAATAATTGGAGAGGTTATTCGGCCTGCGGTATCTCCGGCATCATAATTGCCATCTTCTTCGATACCATAGTACATACTGTCTACACCACTGTGACCGGGTTCATTTCCACGTCGGGTGGATAAATGCCACAAGCCGTCATCTGGTGCTCCAGTATTATCAACAGTAAAGCCATCCAAATCTGGATTATCATCATCATCACTGAAGTCTGCCTCAAAGATTATTTCAGCCTGAGAAGGATAAGTTTGCTCCCATTCATCTTGGAGTTCTTCCGCTACAATATAAGTTCCGGTGTCTACATCGAAGCTATAGTAGCCTTCTTCATCAGTGACAGTGGAAATTTCTCCATCGTCGAGTTCGCCGTTTTCGTTGTCGTCGATGAATATAGTCCAACCCTCTAATCCCTCTTCATTATCGTCCCATTCGCCGTTACCATTGGTATCATTCCACTTGTAACCAGAGATGGAGCCAGGGAGAATTTCCTGGTTACCGAAGTTGATGTCAGTAACTTCTTCGCCACTGCCCACTGAGACGATGTGAGGCTGAGATTCTTCTGATGCCAGATCGATCTTAACTGCTAAACCTGACTCAGCATAACCGTCGTTATAGGATATTTCAAGACCTTCAGAGCCGTCTGCATTTTCAATACCAATAGTGTTACTGTCTAAAATCCCATTGAGGGTTTCGTACTGGTAAACAATGCTGCCATCTGGTTTGAGAATTGCCTCGAAGGTATAATCTCCCGACTGATCGATATTATAAATATTCTGATATTGGACGATGAATTGCTCCTCATCCGCATCGTAGTAGTAATAAACCTCACCACCATCAGGAGGAAACAAGTCATCCCAGAATGGAGCAATCAGATCGTTCGGTTCATTAGGATTAGGAATTGGTTCGTTAATAAAATTGAAACCATCAGAGCCAAAGGTCAGATAGCCATTGGAGGAAATCTTGATTGTTGACTTGTCTTCACCGTAGAACGGAAAATCAAAGGGTAGAGCCACCTCTGCATAATCGTCATCAAAGAAACCAAGTGGAGTTCCTACATCAGAAATATCAATCCAGTCGAACTCGGTTTCCATCCACTGGTATTCTCCTGGAGCAAGGGGATAAGTCTGCTTCCAATTCGGTTGCTGCTCTTCAGCTACAATATAAGTTCCGGTGTCTACATCGAAGCTATAGTAGCCTTCTTCATCAGTGACAGTGGAAATTTCCCCTTCGTCGAGTTCGCCGTTTTCGTTATCGTCGATGAATATAGTCCAACCTTCTAATGCTGGTTCTTCTTCCTCGTCCCAGATGCCATCGCCATCAATATCGTGCCATTTGTAACCTGATATGGAACCAAGTTCTTGGTTGAGGTTGCGGTTACCAAAGTCAATATCTTCAACGTCTTCGCCATTACCGACCTCTACAGTATGGTAAGGATCGCCTGCTATAGTTTGTACCACAACATCATCAACTAACCAACCTTCAAATTCGTTAGCTATTCCATCATTAGTCTCAAAATCAAAGCTAATTTCGATTTGTTGACCGACATAGGAACTGAGGTCTAATGTTGCATTCGTCCAGCCTGTAGTTGGGTCTTGTAATTGCACAGGATTAGATCCAATAGGAACAAAAGCACCGCCATTTTCCGAAACCAATACTGTGGCTGCATCATAGATAGGGGCGCCACCTTCCGTCTCTAGGAAGTAGTTAAAGGAAAGTTCTGCACTATCTAATCCAGTTAAATCAATCACTGGAGAAATTATTCGACCAGCAGTATCTCCGGCATCATAGTTGCCAGTATCTTCGATGCCATAATACATACTATCTTCAGCACTGTGACCAGGTTCATTGCCACGTCGGGTAGATAGATGCCATAAGCCTTCATCTGGTGCCCCAGTATTGTCAATAGTAAAGCCATCTAAATCTGGATTGCCCTGATCGTCACTGAAGTCAGCTTCAAAGACTATTTCGGCTCCACTTCCAGGATAGGTTTGCTCCCATCCATCTTCAATGACTTCTGCAACTTTGTAAGTTTCAGGGTCTAACTCCTCGAAGGTATAGAAACCATCTTCATCGGTGACAGTGGAGATTTCGCCATCATCGAGTTCCCCGTTTCCGTTCTCGTCGATGTATATAGTCCAACCTTCTAGCCCATCTTCATCATTGTCCCAAATACCATTACCATCGACATCATTCCACTTGTAACCAGATATGGAACCAGGGAGAATTTCCCGGTTACCAAAGTTGACGTCAGTAACATTTTCACCCCAGTCTAATTCTACGCGATGAGTTCCGGGAACTCCTACTTCAGATATGGCATTGAATGCATTCAAGCGAGCCCCTGTGACAGTGATACCATCCAGTGCCGGAATTGGGTCAGCACTCTCTAGAATGATTTCTTTGACCTCTTCGTAGCTCAAGTCTGGGTTTTCTGCCAAAATCAAGGCTGCCACCCCTGACACATGAGGGGCCGCCATGGAAGTACCACTGAGGAAGCCATAACCACCTCCTGGTATAGTGCTATAAATGTTTGAACCAGGCGCTCCTAAATCTACCGACGTAGCTCCGTAGTTAGAGAAACCAGATAAATTATCGTTGTGGTCTGTGGAAGCAACTGAAATGATGTTTTCTAAGTCGTAGCTATCTGGGTAAGATGGAAATATATCGTTGTTGTTGGCGCTGTTACCTGCTGCTGCCACAAACAAAGAATCTGCTGCACCTGCTGCTGCGATCGCATCATACAATCCTTGAGAAAAGCCTCCACCTCCCCAACTGTTGTTGGTTAGGTCTGCTCCCATCATCGTCGCGTATTCTATCGCCAAAATTGCGTTGAAGGTCGAACCAGAGCCAAAGTCATCCAGGAACTTGAGTGCCATCAAGTCAGCGTCCCAATTAACCCCTACTACTCCTAGTGAGTTATTACCCTCTGCTGCAATGGTGCCGGAGACATGAGTTCCGTGAGAATCACCATCGAATGGGTCGTTGTCACCGTAGGCAAAATCGTAACCATTAACATCATCTACATAACCGTTGTTGTCATCGTCGATACCATTGCCGGCAATTTCACCAGGATTGACCCAGATATTATTGGCCAGGTCTGGATGAGTGTAGTCGATACCACTGTCGATGACTCCCACAACTACATTGTTATTACCTGTTTGAATATCCCACGCTTCTGGTGCATCAATATCGGCGTCGGGGGTGCCTCCAGTTTGCCCGGTGTTGTGCAGTCCCCACAATTGGTCAAAACTGGGGTCGTTGGGAAATGTCGCATTGTTACTAACGATGAAGTTGGGTTCGATGAAGTCCAGTAAGGGGTTATTCCTGTTCCTGGCAATGACATCTTCCACATTCCCTTCAATAGACCACAGTTGGAGGCCACTAAGAGCCAGTGTTTTTGTTGTATTGATTGTAGTCGCCCCTAGGCTGGCTTTCAGGCTATTGAGAGAGCTAGCATCAGCATCTTCACTGGCCTTGACAATCACTTGTCCTGACTCAAAAGCTGCTTCCAAGGGAATTTCTGAGTCTCGGTTTGACTCAGTACGGTCGTTCTCGGACTCAATTGCAGATGGTTCAGATGCTGCATCTTTAGTATCGTTACTAACAGATACTTTCCGAGTGTTGGTTTCAGAGCTGCTTAAAGATGATTGAGACCGAGCTGCAGTTTCTCCTTCTTCTGGCACTATTGAATCTGGATAGGTTTGCTCCCATCCTGGTTCGATGACTTCTCCAATGGTGTAACTTCCAGCGTCAAGTTCGTCGAACTCATAGTAACCTTCTTCATCGGTGACAGTAGAGAGTTCTCCTTCATCTAGTTCACCATTTTCGTTCTCGTCGATGTATATAGTCCAGCCTTCTAGTCCTGATTCATTATCGTCCCAAACACCATCGCCATCAATGTCGTCCCACTTGTAACCGGAAATTAAACCAGGTTCTTGGTTGAGGTTGCGGTTACCGAAGTTAATATCTTCAACGTTTTCGCCCTCTTCTAACTCGACAGTGTGGTAGGGATTATCCTCTGAAGTCCTCACGATCACATCATCAACTAACCAACCTTCAAATTCGTTGACTGCTCCATCTCCAGTCTCAAAGTCAAAGCTGATTTCTATTTCTTGACCTGCATAGGAACTGAGGTCAAATGTGGCATTAGTCCAACCTGTAGTCGGGTCTTCCAATTCCACAGCATTAGATGCAATGGGAACAAAATTACCACCATTTTCCGAAATCAGTACTGTGGCTACATCATAAGTAGGGGCGAAACCTTCAGTCTCTAGGAAGTAGTTAAAAGAAAGTTCTGCACTATCTAATCCAGTTAAGTCAATTACTGGAGAAATTATTCGACCTGCAGTATCTCCCGCATCATAGTTGCCTGTTTCTTCAAGGCCATAGTACATACTATCTTCGGCACTGTGACCAGGTTCATTGCCACGTCGGGTAGATAGATGCCATAAGCCTTCATCTTGTGCTCCAGTATTATCAACAGTAAAGCCGTCTAAATCTGGATTTCCATCATCATCACTGAAGTCAGCTTCAAAGACTATTCCTGCTCCAGTTCCTGGATAGGTTTGCTCCCATCCATCTTCAATTACTTCAGCAATGGTATAAGTTCCGGCATCAAGATCGTCGAACTCATAGTAACCTTCTTCATCGGTGACAGTAGAGAGTTCTCCTTCATCAAGTTCACCGTTTCCGTTGTCGTCGATGAATATTGTCCACCCTTCTAATACTGGTTCATCATCGTCCCACTCGCCATCTCCATCAAGGTCGTGCCACTTGTAACCAGATATGGAACCTAATTCTTCAAGATTGCGGTTACCAAAGTTAATCTCTTCTATGTTTTCACCACTACTGAGTGAGACGATGTGAGGCTGAGGCTCTTCTGATGCCAGGTCGATCTTAACTGCTAAACCTGACTCAGCATAACCGTCGTTATAGGATATTTCAAGACCTTCAGAGCCATCTGCATTTTCAATACCAATAGTGTTACTGTCTAAAATCCCATTGAGGGTTTCGTACTGGTAAACAATGCTGCCATCTGGTTTGAGAATTGCCTCGAAGGTATAATCTCCCGACTGATCGATATGATAAATATTCTGATATTGGACGATGAATTGCTCCTCATCCGCATCATAGTAGTAATAAACCTCACCACCATCAGGAGGAAATAAGTCATCCCAGAATGGAGCAATCAGATCGTTCGGTTCATTAGGATTAGGAATTGGTTCGTTAATAAAATTGAAACCATCAGAGCCAAAGGTCAGATAGCCATTGGAGGAAATCTTGACTGTTGACTTGTCTTCACCGTAGAACGGAAAATCAAAGGGTAAAGCAACCTCTGCATAATCGTCATCAAAGAAACCGAGTGGAGTTCCTACATCAGAAATATCAATCCAGTCGAACTCGGTTTCCATCCACTGGTATTCTCCAGGAGCAAGGGGATATGTCTGCTCCCATCCTGATTGGATCTCTTCAGCAATGGTATAAGTTCCGGCATCAAGACCATCGAATTCATAGTAACCTTCTTCATCGGTGACAGTGGAGATTTCATCTTCGTCGAGTTCCCCGTTTCCGTTCTCGTCGATGAATATTGTCCACCCTTCTAATACTGGTTCATCATCGTCCCACTCGCCATCACCATCGATATCATTCCACTTGTAACCAGATATGGAACCAGGGATAATTTCCCGGTTACCGAAGTTGATATCAGTAACATTTTCACCAGAATCCAATTCTACAGTATGAGTTCCGGGAACTCCTAGTTCAGATAGAGCATTGAATGCATTCAAGCGAGCGCCTGTGACAGTAATACCATCCAGTGCCGGAATTGGGTCAGCACTCTCTAGAATGATTTCTTTGACCTCTTCGTAGCTCAAGTCTGGGTTTTCTGCCAACACTAAAGCTGCCACTCCTGACACATGGGGAGCTGCCATGGAAGTACCACTCTTGTAACCGTAACCACCTCCAGGTATAGTGCTGTAAATTTCAGAAGTACCATTGCTGTCACCACCAGGCGCACCTAAATCTACTGATGTAGCTCCGTAGTTAGAGAACCAGGATAAATCATCGTTGTGGTCTGTGGCAGCAACTGCAATGATATTGTCTAAGTCGTAAGTAGCTGGATAAAATGGGTTGAACTCGTTGTTGCTGCTGTTATTACCTGCTGCTGCCACAAATAGAGAATCTGCTGTACCTGCTGCTGAGATCGCATCATACAATCCTTGAGAAAAGCCTCCACCTCCCCAACTGTTATTAGTTAGGTTGGCTCCCATTATTGTTGCATATTCTACTGATAATATGGCGTCGAATGTACCTGCAAAACTGCCATCATCGCTGAAAATCTTGAGCGCCATCAAATCAGCGTTCCAATTCACCCCTACTACTCCTGTTCCATTGTCACCATCTGCTCCAATAGTTCCAGCAACGTGAGTCCCATGAGAATGACCGTCTAAGGGGTCGCCATCGTCATTAAAAAAGTCATAACCATGAACATCGTCTACATAGCCGTTGTCGTCGTCATCGATGCCGTTATCTGGAATTTCACCAGGATTAGTCCACATATTGCCAACTAAGTCTGGGTGAGTGTAGTCAATTCCTGTATCAATCACTCCCACCACTACATTGTTACTGCCTGTTTGAATATCCCAAGCTTCTGGCGCGTCAATATCTGCATCAAAGGTTCCTCCAGTTTGTCCGGTGTTGTCTAGTCCCCACAATTGGTCGAAACTGGGGTCATTGGGAACTGTGGAATCAAGAGTAATAATGTAGTTGGGTTCTACGTATTCTAGTAGAGGGTTGTCTATATTACGACTAATGAAATCTTCTACATTCCCTGGAATAGACCACAGTTCTAAGCCACTAAGAGCCACTGTTTTTGTTGCCTTGATTGTGGTTGCTCCAAGGCTTGCTTTGAGGCTATTGAGAGAGCTAGCATCAGCATCTTCACTGGCCTTGACAATCACTTGTCCTGACTCAAAAGCTGCTTCCAAGGGGATTCCTGAGTCTCGGTTTGACTCAGTACGGTCGTTCTCGGACTCAATTGCAGATGCAGCATCTGAAGCATCTTTATCGTTACTAACAGAGACGTTCCGAGTGTTGGTTTCAGAGCTGCTCAAAGATGATTGAGACCGAGCTGCAGTTTCTCCTTCTTCTGGCACTATTGAATCTGGATAGGTTTGCTCCCATCCTGGTTCAATGACTTCTCCAATGGTGTAACTTCCTACGTCAAGCTCGTCGAACTCATAATAACCTTCTTCATCGGTGACAGTAGAGATTTCTCCTTCATCTAGTTCACCATTTTCGTTCTCGTCGATGTATATCGTCCAGCCTTCTAATCCCTCTTCATTATCGTCCCAAACACCATCGCCATCAATGTCGTCCCACTTATAACCAGAAATTGAACCATTTTGGTTGAGGTTGCGGTTACCGAAGTTAATATCTTCTACGTCTTCGCCCTCTTCTAACTCCACAGTGTGGTAGGAATTGTCCTCTGAAGTACTCACTATTACATCATCAACTAACCAACCTTCATATTGGTTGATTCCTGCATCATTAGTCTCAAAGTCAAAGCTGATTTCTATTTCTTGGCCTGCATAAGAACTGAGGTCAAATGTGGCATTAGTCCAGCCTGTTGTGGGGTCTTCTAATTCTACTGCATTGGACGCAATACGAATAAATTCACCACCATCTGCCGAAACTAATACTGTGGCTACATCATAGGTGGGGGCTAAACCTTCAGTCTCTAGGAAGTAGTTAAAGGAAAGTTCTGCACTATCTAATCCAGTTAAATCAATTACTGGAGAAATAATTCGACCAGCAGTATTTCCGGCATCATAGTTGCCAGTATCTTCGACTCCATAATACATACTATCTTCGGCACTGTGACCAGGTTCATTGCCACGTCGAGTGGATAGATGCCACAAGCCTTCATCTGGTGCTCCAGTATTGTCAACAGTAAAGCCGTCTAAATCTGGATTACCTTCATCATCACTGAAGTCAGCTTCAAAGACTATTCCTGCTCCAATTCCTGGATAGGTTTGCTCCCATCCATCTTCAATTACTTCAGCAATGGTATAAGTTCCGGCATCAAGACCGTCGAACTCATAGTAACCTTCTTCATCGGTGACAGTAGAGATTTCTCCTTCATCGAGTTCCCCGTTGCCGTTGTCATCTATGTATATCGTCCAGCCTTCTAGTCCCTCTTCATCATCGTCCCACTCGCCATCTCCATCAAGATCGTGCCACTTGTAACCAGATATGGAACCATCTTGGTCAAGTTGCCGGTTACCAAAGTTGATGTCGATAACATTTTCACCTGTATCGAGTTCGATGGTATGGTAACTATTGCTATCTCCATTTGTAAGTAGAAACTCGATTTGATTTTCTGCTAGCGTTATACCCTCGGCGGGGTCTACAGCATTATCCAACATGAAGCCGTTGAGTACAGTTCTGTCTTGATTGCCAATAATCAGACCCCCTTCTAGATCGTTTGGAATTTCGACGAAACCACCAACAACCGTACCATCGCTGAGTGGTTGCAATTTATCTCCATCATCAAACCAGAATGTCTCTACCAAATCAAATGGAACGCTCATACCTTCAAATAAAGAGGAGCCTCCCCAATCATAAAGGGGTAAGGGGTCAAAGTAGTCAGAGACAACTTGTGCATCAAAAGCAGTAGCAAGTGAAGGTGTTTGATCTAGATCCCAATATTCTAGAATTGCCCGTCCGCCATCAGCAACATAATTCTCTAATATTGAGGTATCCTGTATAAACTCAGCAGGCTGATCTACTATGACTAAAGTAGTTTGAGGATCTGCTCCTGCTAAGACCGCATTGAAGCTTACCGAATCGTTATATTCTTCGTAACTCAAGCCCAGGTTATCTAAAGCAGTGGTAAAATATCCTTGCTCGCTCTGATTAAGTACAATAACGGACTCAACAGGGACCTCACCTTCAGAACCAGGGAATGTTTGCTCCCACCCTGATTGGAGTTCTTCAGCAATGGTATAAGTTCCGGCATCAAGACCATCGAACTCATAATAACCATCTTCATCGGTGACAGTGGAGGTTTCGCCATCATCGAATTCCCCGTTTCCGTTGTCATCGATGTATATAGTCCACCCTTCTAATACTGGTTCATCATCGTCCCACTCGCCATCACCATCAAGGTCGTGCCACTTGTAACCAGATATGGAACCATCTTGGTCAAGTTGCCGGTTACCAAAGTTGATGTCGATAACATTTTCACCAGAATCCAATTCTACAGTATGAGTTCCTGGAAGTTCTACTAATGGAGAGAGGGCGTTGAACGCATTCAAGCGAGCGCCTGTAACGGTGATGCCATTAAGTGCGGGAATTGGGTCAGCGCTATCAAGAATGATTTCTTTGACCTCTTCGTGGCTCAAGTCTGGATTTTCTGCCAACGCTAAAGCTGCCACTCCTGATACATGAGGAGCTGCCATGGAAGTACCGCTCTTGTAACCGTAACCTCCTGGTACAGTGCTATAAATACTTGAACCAGGCGCACCTAAATCTACAGACGAGGCTCCGTAGTTAGAGAAAAAGGAGAGATTATCATTGTGGTCTGTAGAAGCAACTGTGATGATGTTATCTAAGTCGTAAGTAGCTGGATAAAATGGGTTAATATCGTTGTTACTGCTGTTATTACCTGCTGCAGCAATAAACAAAGAATCTGCTGCTGCGATCGCATTATACAAACCCTGAGAAAAGCCTCCTCCTCCCCAACTGTTATTAGTTAGGTCTGCTCCCATCATCGTTGCGTATTCTACGGCCAAAATTGCGTCGAAGGTAAAACCGCTGTTATTTGCGTTCAGAAACTTGAGTGCCATTAAGTCAGCATCCCAATTGACCCCTACTACCCCTATTCCATTATCTCCCTCTGCTGCGATAGTACCCGCAACGTGAGTACCGTGAGAATTATCGTCGAAGGGATCGCCATCGTTGTTCACAAAGTCATAACCATGAACATCATCTATATAACCGTTGTTGTCATCATCGATGCCATTGCCTGCTATTTCCCCTGTATTGACCCACATATTGTCATCCAGGTCTGGGTGATTGTGGTCAATGCCACTATCGATCACTCCTACAACTACATCATTGTCCCCTGTTTGAATACCCCAAGCTTCTGGTGCATCAATATCTGCGTCGGGGGTGCCTCCAGTTTGCCCGGTGTTGTCAAGTCCCCACAATTCGTCAAAACTGGGGTCGTTGGGAAATGTAGCATTACCACTAACAACGAAGTTAGGTTCGATGAAGTCAATTCGAGGGTCGTCTTCGTAGCGACTAATGGTATCTTGCACATCCCCATCAATAGACCACAATTCCATGTTCAGGGTTTGGGTTGCTTTAATTGTGGTAGCTCCTAACTCTGCCTTGAGAGCTTCAAGAGCACTAGCTTCAGTACCCTCTGCTATCTGAACAATTACCTGATTTTCCACAAAGGCAGTTTCTGAGTTTCGGTTTTCCTGAGTACGGTCGTTATCGGACTCACTCTCAGATGCTTCAGACCCATCTGCTGCTACATTTTCTGTATCGCTACGACCAGAAATTTCTGAAGTAGTGTTAATATCAGACTCACTGGCAGATGCTTCAGACCCATCTGCTGCCACATTTTCTTCTGTATCACTACGACCAGATACTTCTCGACTATTTGCTTGAGAGCTGCTCAAAGATGAACTCGATCGAACTAAAGCTGCCTCTTCTTCTGAGGAAGAACCACTATTACCAATATCAATAGTAATGTTATCAAACTGATGGAATGGAGATTCCTGTTCCCACTCTACAGCTACAACTTCGTTAAAGTCATTGTTGAATACGAAAGTTTCCGGGTCAAAAGCATTACCGTCTAAGGTAAAGGTCTGACTTACTGTACCACCGCCTTCAAGTTCTCCAACAAAAGTTACATCAGCCACATTTGAACCATTGAGTTCGGTCAGGTCAATGGAAACCAGATCGAATGGTTGATTGTCTATAGCACTCAAACGGGTGACACCATTAATTGTATTGTTAAATAGTGCCGTAGACCCAGAAAAGCGTGACTCAAGAGTCCCAAAGGTGCTAAAATAATTTGCACCGATATGTTCCAGAGCAAAACCGTCTTCTTCATAGTTAGAGCCATGGTTTTCTGTATTTGCATCCTCATGTTTGAGGGATTCAAAATCAATGATGACCGTTTCCCCATCTCCAGAACCAGGGTATGTTTGCTCCCATCCTGGTTGAAGCACTTCACCAATGGTGTAAGTTCCAGGACTTAGATCGGTAAAACTGTAGGAACCATCTTCATTAGTGACAGTAGATGTTTCTCCTTCGTCCAGTTCACCATTATTGTTCTCGTCTATGTATATAGTCCACCCTTCGAGTCCCTCTTCATTGTCGTCCCAGATGCCATCGCCATCTAGGTCATTCCACTTGTAACCTGATATGGAACCCGGTTCTTGGTCTTCAGGTGTATAGACCAAGTCATCAATGACAAACTGTGGAGAAGATGAAAACTGGATTTCATCAACATTAATAAAATTGAAATCAAACAGAGTTGGACCGGAGGTACTGACAGTAACAGTCTCGGAATACAACTGGACTCCATCGTTCAAACCTATTACCTCAATATTCATGCCATCTGTCCACGCTGAAGTCAAATAGGCACTGTTGAATGTAAAGTCTTCCTCTGAAGTAATGCTTACTGGCAGCGCACTCCAATTAAACCCAGTGTACGGTGGAGAAACGGTCCCATTCTCATATCCAGTACCTGGGAGATGATCTCTATGGATAACTCCCCACGACTCACTCCAGAAAAAATCTCCAATTTGTTGGCCTCCAAATTGTTCTAGATCAAAAGTATCTGAGATTTCATCAAAATCAAATACCTGCTGTCCCTCAGCAAGTACAAGTGGCTCTACGGCGATCGGGGTATTATCGGCGGCGGGAAATTCATTTTCAATTTCCCCATTTACACCAATACCAGAAGGGTCTTGTATCGTTAACCCTGACACTTCTTCTATGTTGTTGTCCTCCAAGTCCATATCTAAAAGACTATCTGAGGTAATTACATCTGCTGCTGCTTCTATTTTGTCCATAACAATATTCCCCTGATTATGATTATTGCTATTTTTATGAATACCTAATGCAAGCTCTCGCTTTATAGCGTCGGTGATTAATTCTATTTTTACGAAGAACCTCGGTTATGCAGTTTTGAATTTAGATACTTACTAAATTTCTAAAATTTTTAAAGCAACGATGGACGTCTAAAGTAGAGGGTACTGTTAACGATGTACCATACGATATTGCAATGGGCGCTGGCATATTTTAGATACTACATTATTGTAATTTATGTAGTATGAAGGCTGCTACATGAGGTACTTTTTTCACAAATTATCCGATCGCCAAACCTCAAAATTTTACAGCAATTCGCGATGTTATGAGGTACACATTTAGTGGTGCACGAATCTAGGCCACAAGAGTTTTACTATTCGCTCCTTGTGGCTCATTTCTCCGAAATATGCTGTATTTACTTTAAGTTTAGCTTTGAATATTTCAGGCAACTCAAAACTTATAGTTTCTTAATTTGGCGTTGCTGAAGAGCGTGTATAATATTAACTTTAATTAGGGTTTGTGCTCAAAAGTCTTTTTTAAGGAGTATGGGAGTAGGGGAGTAGGGGAGTAATTTTTGGGCTACTCTCCTGCCTTTTATGCACTCCATGCATGAGCATAAAGCAGCTCAAAACTAGGTACTTTTTCCAGAAGCTCAAAAGGCACTTACCTTTATCTATAAAATGCTTTGAGATTAGATCGGTAAGGCCTAATTACTTAGGAATAAACCCTCCCGCGCGCCCAACCCACCCCCGTCCCTCCCAGGAGGGGAAGTCAGGAGTCAGGAGGGAAGAAAGAAGAAGAAAGAGGAATAGAAGGAGAGGCGTTGCATATTTGTGAGATGAATTGTATGCTTGGACAATTGACATCCTCCCGACGTTGCGCTTACGCGACATGACGAACGCGGGATTCCTAAACCTCGCGGCTCAGGACTTTCTGCTTCCTCTTGACAGAGGAGCTGCGCTAACGTAGCACCTGCCTCCGAGGCCCTTCCCTCTTTCTGGTCTTACGGTCGCTCCACAGACTGAAACTGCTAGCCCAGCAGCCTAATCCTATTTAGGATAGCATACCCTTGTAAGAACCGCAAGATTGATTGGTTTTTCCTCCGGAATGCTGCGCAAACATCCCGACGCTCCCCTTCGGGAGAGCGCGGGTCTTCAACCAACGTTGAGATAAAGAAGTATGAAGTATTAAGGATGAGATTTACCTGTTCAAAAAAGATTCATCCCGCCCCTCAGCAACGCCCTTAATTTTAAGCCCTCGTATCAAATCCGGCCAGTGTTTAATTTTAGATGTCTGAGGGGGAGGTACACTGATTAGCAGCCTTTATATCACATTATTGTAAAGTCTATACTTGCCTCAGTCTTTAGATATAAGGCTAGACGCGCTAGTACTAACAAATCCGCAAATCAGGATATGAAGTTAAATGATGCTTTACCAAAAAAATATAGATTGACCCTGAAAGCTATGAAGTGAAAGCGGATGAAAAGTTATTGAGTTGTGCATCTGCTACAACTTTACCGATGGCGCAGCGATATTTTCAACTCTAGTAACATGAGAATGTTCTTGATACTAGGTAAGTATAGAGAATTCTATAATCAGACGCTACTTGGATTCTTACCTATAGGTGATTCACTATTTACCGCACTCATCATTTTCTTGAACGCAATGAGTAACATCGGGATGACCGTTAGCGCCACCATTGGACAAACAATACATGAACAGGATTCACAAGCACAATTCATTGCCATCATGTGTGTCATTTTGTTATTGTTTCTAAGTAATAGATTAGTGTATAATTATATAGTATTAAAAATATTGCAGTTATATTTTTAATAATTTCTTAATATATATTAATATCATGTCCGGATAATTAGTGATAAAAAAAACTTTCTCTTTCTTCTTCTTTCTTCCCTCCTGACTCCTGACTCCTGACTCCTTCATCGTTTATTTATAACTGTTCAACCGGACATGATATAACTTATTCTATGTCCATGCTTGTTGTACTCTTAGAGGTTGTCTGAGAAGTCTCATTTGCTACATCACGCGCCCCCTAAATCCCCCAAGATTGGGGGACTTTTAGAAGCAAATTGACTCTTGTTCCCCCCAGAATTGGGGGGGCTAGGGGGGCAAAATTCAGTATTAAACAACTTTTCAAACATCCTCTTATGCTTCTTGATATTGAATACTAATTATTAACTAGAGATGATATAGTAACATTTAGAGAAGTTTTTGCTACAAATATCTATTCTTTACAAGCAGAATTTTGTCACATTATTTGAGTAAATTAGTATAACTTAATCAGAACAATAATATTAGAACTTACACAGTACAACGTATTTTCGTCCAAAGCGACCGACAGGGTTTGCGGAGCAGTCCGGAACGGAAAGCAATCTCAAATCCTAGTTTTTCGTACCTCATGCGTAAGTCCTGAACATCTGAAACTATATTCAATTAACAACCTCAATTACCAATGAAAAATATAGTTGTTGCCCTCGACTTTTCTCAAATAACTCCTGCCATTATTACTCAAGCTGAAGCTTTAGTCCAGGCTTTTAATAGCAAATTATGGTTAATTCACATTGCTGAACCAGATCCTGATTTTGTTGGTTTTAAGACAGGACCTCAGCCTAAGCGCGACCACTGGGCAAAAGAATTTCGTAGAGAACATCAACAGATTCAAGATTTGGCAGAACAGCTACGCCAAAAAGGTCTTGATACAGTGGCTTTGTTAACTCAAGGTTCTACAGTAGAGACTATTTTGGCAGAGGCAAAAAAATTAGCTGCCGATTTAATTATAGTAGGGTCTCATGGACGCAGTGGTATTGAGAAATTTTTTGCAGGTAGTGTTAGTGAGGGGATTTTGCATGGTGCTCATTGTCCAGTTTTAGTAATTCCTGCTAGTTGGCGATCGCCAGAAACATTAGAAAATTGAAGAAGAAGGAGTCAGGAGTCAGGAGACAGGAGACAGGAGGTAACCCACCCCTCGCCCCTCCCCCTCCCAGGAGGGGAAGAGGGAAGATGTGGGGAGAAATAATACAAAAAATTCAACACTCCTTCAGATGATTTTTCCTCAAAATTGATGCACGAAAAGACTTGACTACCATAATTATATAGATCTCAAATGGGTTCTATAAATACTTAATGTGGGATCATAAAGATACAGCAAATTAGGTCGCATAAGAAGTACAGATATTAACAATTAAATGTTCCCAATGCGGGCATCTTGCCCGCCACGGGTGTACCTCACGGCTGCTGGAACCCCCTGTATTACATAACCGGATTCTATTCAAATCCCGTAGCAACCGTATAGTTTGTGTCAACCCAAGAGTGAATATCTACAGAAAATTTAAGTTTTTTCCAGCTTTAAACCTTCTTCATTCTTCCCTCTTCCCTCTTCATTCTTCCCTCTTCCTTTTTCCTTACTACCGGACTTGATATTAATTACCAAAATATTTTTGATATAAATCTGGAACTAATTGTAATCCTCCTGAAGTAATAGTATCCGATTCAATTATGCCTTTATTCTTGACATATTCAGCAATTAATTCACGAATTTCTGTAGAAGATTGCCAAATTATTTTTCCTTCTTTAAACATCAAATAACCACCACCACCATTAGCACGATAACTATTCATAGCGACTCGTAAAACTTGATTTGGTTTAATATTTTTTCCATCTAACTGTAACTTAGTAATTCGTTTTCCCACTGGTTGAGTAATATCAACTATGTAATCAATTCCACTATATAAATCCCAGTTATAACCAAGAGAATTTTCAGCTAAAACTTCTTCAGTAAGACCGGGTAAATCATCAATCTTAACTTGTTTAAAATAAGCAGAATTTTTTTCTAATGCACAACGCAAAATATCCACATTAATTTCTAGGACTAACAAATAATTATCGTAATTATAGACACTGTAAATATCTCTCCTAGTAATTTTTCCTGGAGTAATTTTACCAGTGTTATTAAAAATAGAAGTCAGAGAAATATTTACAGGATAACCTGCTGCTTCTGCGGCTTGTATTTGTACTTGATTGATTAAATTTGACAGCTTACTCTGATGAAAGCGTGCTTTCATACCACCATAAAATTCAGCTTTTGCCACACCAATAGGTTGATTGATATAACGTAAAGTTTGCTGATGATATGGTAAAGAAAGTTGTAAAATTTTCTGTTCCGGTTCAATATCAGTAACATATAAATTAGTAGAATCTTTAGTAATAACTTCCCACTTTTTACCCCGACGCTCTAATACTAAAGTATACTTACTTAAAGCTTTTCCCCAAAAAGAAGGTTCTGCAATTAAAACATTATTAACTATAGCTTTAGGAACATCGTGATGTGAATGTCCTGCCATAATTAGATCAATATCTTTTACCTGTTGTGCTAATTCTAGGGTGAGATTTGAACCAAGAATAGAGCTTGTTTCTTTCCACTCTTGAATATCGGTTAACCAAGCAGAAGCCAGCCTTTTATCTTTTGGTACTTTAGAAAAACCAGTATGTTGAACAATAGTAATTACATCTGCACCATCATTTCGCATTTGAGGAATATATTTTTGAGCAGTATTTATGAGATTCTCAAAAGTTAATCCAGCTATATTTTCAGATGGCACCCAGTTAGAAGTTGCAGGAGTAATTAAACCAAGAATACCAATTTTTACACCATCAACATTTTTAATGATATAAGGCTGAAAAGCAGGAGTGCCATCATTTTTGTGGATATTAGCACAAACTATGGGGAAATTAAGCTGACTTATCCAACGGGAAAGCACATTAGTACCATAATCAAACTCATGATTTCCTAAAGTAGCAGCATCAAATTTGAGAGCATTCATTGTTACTGCCATCGGATTTACTGCTTCTGTGTCAATTCGATTATAGTAATAAGTTAGTGGTGTTCCTTGAATTGTATCGCCAGCATCAATAAGCAGTAAATTAGGATTTTTAGCTCGTTCCTGTGCAATTAAATTAGCGACTTTTGCTAATCCCCATTCTGCGGGTTGGTTAGTATAGTAATCATAAGGCATAAGGTTGCCATGAAGATCGCTAGTTTCCAGAATGGTGATGGTTTTGGTTGGAGGTTTTGATGTTATCAAGGGAATAAATGCTAATACGAGTGTAAATAACAGTAGATAGTATAGAATACGCTTTCTGTGCGGACTGCTACGCAAAGGCGCTGGGAAAACCGGAACTGGGTAATAAAAATACTATTAATATAATGTCCGGTTGAACAGTTATAGACGAAGGAGTCAGGAGTCATATCATGTCCGGCTGAATACTTACACTTTGGAGGAGGTAAGGCAGGAGGCAGGAGGCAGGAGGCAGAAGGGTTTCCCGCAATTTCAACCTAATTCTATACACAAACGATGCTACCGGACATGATATCAGGAGGGAAGAAAGAAAAAGAAAGAGAAAGTTTTAACGAAAAATTAAGCTTTTAAAACACATTTAACTTCAAAAAATAAGCCTGTTAAAAATAGTGGAATAGGTTCATACATTTATTCAGCAACGCCAAATTTATGTTTAACAACCATTCGCATATTTCCTGGTGGTGCCATAGTTAACCCTCTACGGACAGGTTGGATAGATTTATCGGAAACTAATTTGAGTTCGCATTTTGATAAAATAGTTGCTAAAACTAATTTCATTTCAAATAAAGCAAAAGCTGAACCGATACAACGACGACTCCCTCCTCCAAAAGGTAAATATTCATAAGGTGAAAATTGTCTTTCTAAAAAACGTTCCGGTTTAAATTTTTTAGGTTCTGGATAAATATCCTCTCTTTGATGAGTTAGATAAATAGAAGGAAGTACTACCATTCCTGGTTCAAGTTGATAACCCATAATTTCTATAGGTTTCTGGACAATTCTAGGAAAAGCAGTTATGACAATAGGATAGAGACGCAAAGTTTCCTGACAAATAGCGCTGAGGTAGGGAAGTTTAGTAATGGCAACTTTGTCTGGGTTTGTGGGAAGAGTTGCTAATTCTGCTAATAGTTTTTCCCGCACCACCGGAATTTTATCGATCCAATATAATGCCCAAGCTAAAGCTGAAGCAGTAGTTTCGTGACCTGCAAAAAGTAAAGTCAGCAGTTGATCCCTAATTTCTTCGTCACTGATACGATCGCCTGCTTCGTCACGCGCTTCTAGGAGTAAACTGAGGATATCATCACGATGATTTACTTCTTCCCTGGCAGTTTCAATTTCTGCGAATATTAGCTCATCAACTTTTTGCCTTTTTCTTAAAAATTTACCCCAGGGACTCCAAGGACCCCAGTCTTTTTGCAAGAAACTGAAGAACAGAAAAGTGGAGGTGAGGGGAGAGCTAATGGAGTCGAGGACATCAGACAGAAGTATTCTCAGTTGTTCGTAACGTTCTCCTCGGTCCAAACCAAATACCGTGCCAAGGATAACTTTTAGGGATATTTCTTGAGTAGACCTACGGATGGGGAAAGGTTTGTCTACTTGCCACTGACCAATAACATTAGAAGTAATATTATATATTAAGTCCCCATAAGTACGCATTCGATCGCCATGAAAAGGTGGCATTAATAGTTTTCTTTGACGTTGATGGCGATCGCCATTTTGGATAAGTAGAGAATTTCTGCCCACAAGGTATTGTAAAGCACCATTACCACCACCAGAGCTAAAGGTATCAGGGTCAGCAGTAAAAATTTGTTGAATAGCTTTAGGGTTACAGAAATAGATAAAAGGAGTCTTGGAGTTAGTATTAGTCCTGAAGATATCTCCGTATTGAGAATATCGCTCCTCTATTGTTTGTAAGGGACGAAAAATAAATTTCCAAGTCCGGAGTCTTCGTTGTAGAGGGGACAATGCTGGGCCATCAGGTAATACCATTTTTGCTTTGTTGATTATCTCAAAGTTACCTCATCTATTTTGATTCATTTGTAAGTGAGATGGGAGGGTTTATATAGCAGGGAACAGGGAACAGGGAACGGGTAACAATGGGAAAAGTATTTCTCCGTCTAATACCAATTTGATAAATGTTTGTTACAAATGGTAGAATTCAACAATTAATAATTAATAATTAATAATTAATAATTAATAATTACCTCTCCTTGAAAAGAAGAGGATTGAATAAAAGGAAAATTTTTCTTTATTATCCCCTTAAAAGGGGAGGCTTTAAACCAAATTTTTTCGGTAATAAAGAAGGAATAGGGAAGAAGGAAGAAGGGGAAAATTTTGAAAAAAAGGGAAAAAGGATAGAAATAACTATCTAAAATGAACTGGAGTAGCTATTTTTAAGCATATTCGATAAATCTCTACCTTTTTGTAGCATTCTTTTTTTTAATTGGTCTAAGGTTCATCATCAATGCCAACTCGTTTCTTGCTATAGAACCCATTTGGGAGCTATTTAAAATATAGGTGGAGGGTGGGGAGATGGGGAGATGGGGAGATGGGAACCCACCCCTAGCCCCTCCCAGGAGGGGAATGTGGGGAGATGGGAACCCACCCCTAGCCCCTCCCAGGAGGGGAATGTGGGGAGATGGGGAGATGGGGAGATGGGGATATTCTTAATATTTGCACAATTAAATGTATTTCATAATATTCAATTCCATATAAATATTCTCTGACGACAAAGAATTAGCTCTGCTCCCAGGAGGGGAATCCCTATTCTATTTCTCTAGCTTCTGTACGTTGCCAATCCGACGGCTCCCCTTCCTGACTCCTGACTCCTGAGGACTGACTCCTGACTCCTGATTCTGTCATTGAGAAACAGTAGAAATTTTATCTATATGGTAAAGCTTGAATAAGTATAAAAGCAGACACTAGGCAAATATTATAGGAATCTAAAATTCCATTAGCTAGTCTAACTGGATGAAGAAGTTTCCTATAGAATATAGCAGTCGAAGCAAAGGGTGCGGACATTCCTAAATGCTCAAACCCAGTCATAGATTACTTCTGACTTCTGACTTTTGACTTCTGACTTGCGCGTAGCGCTATAACTCCTATGTGGCAAAGCTAATTACCACCTTTGTCTTTCTACTACAGAAAAATTAATAACGGTTAAATTTATGGAGGAGTAATGAATCAATATATCAACCCTACTACTGAAAATCAAATTCAGGTAGAAGACGATCGCACCGGAATGAGTGTTACTACTCTCAGACGTGCCCTAGCAGATAACCTGTTTTATTTGCAGGGGACTTATGAGTCCATGGCAAAACAAGATGATTTTTATCGTGCTTTAGCTTATACTATACGCGATCGCTTACTCCAACGCTTTCTTTCTACAATTCGTACTTATAATGAGAAAGATGTGAAGGTCGTATATTATCTCTCTGCCGAATTTCTCATGGGTCGTCACCTGGGTAATAGTTTGATTAACCTGGGAATTTATGAAAAAATTCGTCAAGCTATCACCGAATCTGGGTTAGATTTAGATGAACTATTGGAACAAGAAGACGACCCTGGTTTAGGAAATGGTGGTTTGGGTAGATTAGCAGCTTGTTTTCTGGACTCTTTAGCTACTTTAGAAATTCCGGCAGTGGGTCATGGTATTCGTTATGAATTTGGCATTTTTACCCAAACTGTACAAGATGGTTGGCAAGCAGAAATCCCTGATAAGTGGTTACGTTTCGGCAACCCTTGGGAAATAGCTCGTCCTGCTGAAAAGGTAGAAATAAAGTTTGGAGGCCACACAGAAGGATACCATGATGATAAAGGGAACTATCGAGTAACTTGGGTTCCGGATGAAACTGTAATTGGTATTCCTTATGATACCCCTGTTCCTGGCTATAAAGTAAATACTGTGAACCCTCTACGTTTGTGGCGAGCAGAAGCTAGTGTAGACTTTAAATTTGAAGAGTTCAACGCTGGAAACTATGACGGTGCAGTAGCAGATAAAATGAGTTCGGAGACTATCTCCAAAGTTCTCTATCCAAATGATAATACTCCTCAAGGTAAGGAACTCCGTCTGAAGCAACAATATTTCTTCGTTTCCTGTGCTTTACAGGACATCATCCGTAGGCATTTATTTCACAATAAAAATCTAGACAACTTATACGAGAAAGCAGCAATTCAACTTAATGATACTCACCCTGCTGTGGCGATCGCGGAAATGATGCGCTTGTTAATTGATGAGTATGATATGGACTGGGAGCGTGCTTGGCATATTACCCAACATACTTTTGCCTACACTAACCATACTTTGCTGCCAGAAGCATTAGAGCGTTGGGCAATTAGTTTGTTTGGTCGCCTTCTCCCTCGCCACCTAGAAATTATCTATGAAATTAATCGGCGCTTTTTAACTCAAGTGCATACTTGGTTTCCTAAAGACGCGAAGTTACTCGCCCGTGTTTCTCTAATTGAAGAGGGAGCAGAAAAATCTGTACGGATGGCTAATTTGGCTACTGTTGGTAGTCATGCTGTCAATGGAGTAGCAGCACTACACACAGAATTGTTGAAAAAAGGTGTGCTTAAAGATTTTTACCAACTTTTCCCAGACAAGTTCTTCAATAAGACTAACGGAGTAACACCCCGTCGTTGGATTTTACTGAGTAACCCCAAACTTTCTGCTTTATTCTCTGAGAAACTAGGAGGAGATGGTTGGTTGCGAGATTTAGGGCAACTACGGCAACTAGAAAAATATGCGAACGACCCAGACTTTCAAAAGCGTTGGCGAGCAATAAAGCAAGAGAATAAGGCTAAGTTGGCAGAGCGCATTCTCAAGCATAATCGGATTGAGGTGGATATTAACTCTCTATTTGATATTCAAGTCAAACGTATTCATGAGTACAAACGTCAACATTTGGATGTATTCAACATCATTACTCTTTACAACCGCATTAAGCAAAATCCAAACATTGATATTCCACCCCGCACGTTTATTTTTGGTGGCAAAGCTGCTCCTGGTTACTATATGGCTAAGTTGATTATTAAATTGACTAATGCCGTTGCTGATGTAGTTAATGACGATCCTGATGTGCACGGTCGCTTGAAAGTTGTATTCTTGGCAAACTTTAATGCTTCCCTTGGTCAGATTATTTATCCTGCTGCTGACTTATCCGAGCAAATTTCTACTGCTGGAAAAGAAGCATCCGGAACTGGTAATATGAAGTTTGCCATGAATGGAGCGATGACTATTGGTACTCTTGATGGAGCTAATATTGAGATTCGCGAAGAAGTCGGAGCAGAAAACTTTTTCTTATTTGGAATGACTGCTCAAGAAGTTTTCGATCTGAAAGCTAAGGGTTATAAACCTCTGGAATACTACAATACTAATGCTGAACTCAAAGCAGTAATTGACCGAATTGCTAGCGGTCACTTTAGTGAAGGTAATCCTAATTTGTTCAAACCTTTGATTGATTCTCTATTGTACAATGACCAATATATGCTACTAGCTGATTATCAAAGCTATATTGAATGTCAGGAGCGAGTTGGTCGGGTTTTCCAAGACCAAGAAAAATGGACGAAAATGTCTATCTATAATTCTGTTCGCATGGGTAAATTCTCTTCTGACCGAACAATTATGGAGTATGCAAAGGAGATTTGGGGGGCAAAACCAGTCAAAATCGACCAAGAAAATTATACTCAAGATAATGCTGGTTTGAAGGTAGATTCTTAAAAAAGCATCTCAGCGGTCAGCACTCAGCAATCAGTAGGATAATTTTTTAACCTTAAAAAAGGGATTTCAACCCAGAGCTGTTAAAAGCTGATAGCTAGTTAACTTTCCTGGGGGGAAGTCCCGCGCTGTAATATTTGATTCAGCGCCATAAGGGAGAGCTAGAACATGGTATACTGAGGGAAACAGGGGGAGAACATCACCTCTGTATAAACTGCAACTCCGCGTGCGGGTTGAAGAATCCCGCGTTGTCGCTCAAGCGCAACGTCGGGAGTATAAAGAGCGAGGGATGCGGTCGGGCAAGACCCGTGAATGCCTGTGGATGAGTAGTCGCCGACGGTCTCGTAGGGACGTTGCATAAGGGCGTCCCTACAGCAGGAGGTAAACATTAAAATATCACGCTATGTGACGTTTTATGTCAGTTTTATGAAGCAGTATGTCAAATGACTCTAGATTTTTAATCTTGAAAGGTCTGCTCAAATCAAATTAATTTTGAGCTAGAGACGTTCTATAGAGCGTCTCTTCTTAATCAGTTATATCAAGCACTGTAGGTTGGGTTAAGCGACAGCGCAACCCAACAAGAATACAGCAGATTCCACCAAGCGTGAGATACACCCAGAAGCGGGCATCTTGCCCGCACTTGCATTCATTTAATTGTTAATCTTTGTACTTCATATACTTGGAATCTGCTGTATGTGTCTGTTGGGTTAAACCCGCAGATAAGCTGCGCTAACTTTCCTTAACCCAACCAACAAAACTATAGAGCGTTTTTCATTCTCAGAACTTTCGCAGGGACTCTACTTATGGCTAGTGGGAATGCCATTTGCGCTCCGCAAAGCTCCGAATGGCACCCCTACAGATGGTGCTTTAAAGGTCAATTTGCGTAAGTCCTGATTCTATAATATTCCCTATTTTTTTTATTCTGAATTCCTGAAAAAAATGCAAGACAAAATATTAGCTAAAGAAAGACAATTCCACGATATATGGGCATCAACTATTGATATAGAAGGTATTCGAGTAGTTGATTATTTTGAAAGTTGTACGGCTCCAGAAAATAGATTTATTCTCCAACAAATGGGAGATTTAACTGATGAATATTTGTTGGATTTAGGTTGTGGTGCTGGGGAAAATAGTGTTTATTTTGCTAAGAAAGGAGCGCGGTGTGTGGCGACAGATTATTCTCCTGGAATGGTGGATGTTGCTGTTAAGTTGGCTGAAACAAATGGGGTACAAATTGAGGGTAAAGTTATGGATGCCATGGCTTTAGAATTTCCCGATAATACTTTTGATTTTGTTTATGCTTCTAATTTACTTCATCACTTACCAAATCCAAAATTAGCAATTAGAGAAATGCACCGAGTTCTCAAACCTGGTGGTAAAGCTTGTTTTTGGGACCCGTTGAAACATAATCCTGTGATTAATGTTTATCGACGCATTGCTACAAAAGTTAGAACTGAGGATGAAATGCCTTTGGATATTAATCTTGTGAATTTTATTAAATCTCTCTATTCAGAAACAGCTTACGATACATTTTGGTTAGCAACTTTGTGGATTTTTTTAAAGTTTTATTTGATTGAAAAAGTTGACCCAAATAAAGAACGTTATTGGAAAAAAATTATTATTGAACATCAAAGATTAGAACCAATGTATCGGAAATTAGAAAGAGTAGATGGGGTATTAAAAAAATTGCCTTTGATGAAAAGATTTGCTTGGAATTTAGCAGTAGTTGCAACTAAATAGTAAATATCAGGCAACGGGCAACGGGCAACAGGCAACAGGCAACAGGCAACAGGCAACGGGCAACGGGCAACGGGCAACAGGCAACAGGCAACAGAAAATTTTCATATAGGAATAAATAATGTCTGACATCAAAGACTTTAAAGATTTAAAAATTTGGGAAAAAGGAATGATAATTGCGGAAAAATATTATTTACTAACAAAAAAATTTCCTAAAGAAGAGACTTATGGTATGATTCAACAAATAAGAAGAGCTTCTGTTTCTAGACCTGCAAATATTGCAGAGGGTTATGGAAGAAGATCGTCAGGAGATTATGCTCGATTTTTAAATATTGCTCAGGGTTCTATAAATGAATTAGAGACACATCTTCATTTTATCCGTAAGGATACAATTATGTACGTTTAATGACGTTGAACTTATCATAAATCAACTAAAAGAAGAAAGCAGAATGATTATTTCCCTTATTAATAAATTGAAATAATCAACAACTGTTGTTTTTTTGCCTTATCTTCCCTGTTGCCTGTTGCCTGTTGCCTGTTGCCTTATCTTCCCTGTTGCCTTATCTTCCCTGTTGGCTCCACAATTTTCCTGTTTTATCAGCACTGACAGTGGCAATAGTCTTTCCATCGGGACTAAATGCTATACCATTGACCCAATTCTGATGCCCGGTGAGAGTCTGCAATAATTTCCCCTGTTGGTTCCACAATTTTCCTGTCTTGTCAGCACTGGCAGTGGCAATAGTTTTTCCATCGGGGCTAAATGCTACACCCCAGACCCAATTTTGATGCCCGGAAAGAGTTTGCAATAATTTTCCTTTTTGGTTCCATAATTTGACTGTGTTATCACTACTGGCAGTGGCAATAGTTTCTCCATCAGGGCTAAAGACTACACCATTGACCGTATCCTCATGGTCGGTGAGAGTCTGCAATAATTTTCCCTTTTGGTTCCATAATTTGACTGTATTATCACTACTGGCAGTGGCAATAGTCTCTCCATCCGGACTAAAGACTACACCATTGACCGTATCCTCATGGTCGGAAAGAGTCTGCAATAATTTTCCTTTTTGGTTCCATAATTTGACTGTGTTATCACTACTGGCAGTAGCAATAGTCTCTCCATCAGGACTAAATGCTACAGCTCTGACCGTATCCTCATGGTCGGAAAGAGTCTGCAATAATTTTCCCTGACGGCTCCACAATTTGACTGTATTGTCAGCACTGGCAGTAGCAATAGTCTCTCCATCAGGACTAAATGCTACGTCAAAGACCCTATCCTCATGGCTGGTGAGAGTCTGCAACAGGTTTCCCTGACGGCTCCACAATTTGACTGTATTGTCAGCACTGGCAGTAGCAATAGTCTCTCCATCAGGACTAAATGCTACGTCAAAGACCCTATCCTCATGCCCCTGAAGGTAGTTAAGTTCTTGATACTTTCCATCATCTGTATACATAGCTTGACTCAGAGCATCTGTAATTTGCATTTTGCTATCAACCTGGGGTTGGAATATTAAATTAGACTTTGGTAGTTGTTTTACTGCTCTTAAAGCTTGCAGCGTTGCTTCCCAATGTTTATTTGACTCAGATAATAATTTAGCAGTAATACTGTTTCGCACTGCTTTTGCTTCTGCTACCTTGAGACTTGCTCGCCAGACTGTCACTGCAGTAATAGTTGCTGCTATAAACGATATTACTAATACTGCAAAACTTATCCGCAGTCGCTTTTCTGCTTTCCGTTTCGCCTCATCCAATATTTGATTTGCTTTTGCCTGAGCATCCAATTTTATCTGCGTTTCTAACTTTTCCAGCTCGATCGCCTGTTTCTCTACCTCCTGAGCAGCAGCTAAAAATTGATAGTCGCGATCGCTCAGACTTTTATCAACCGACCATGCTAAAGCATCTGCCAATGCCTGACCCCGCAGCAGTCGTGACTTATCTTGACATTCCGACTCCACCCAAGCGGTAAATGCCTCTGAGTAGGGGCGCAATTTTGCTAACTCCCGCTCTACCCACTGGAGGTTAAATACTTCTTGATAAATACGGTTAGCAACTTGTAACAGTCCTTCCTGTTTTACTACTAAACCTGTGAGGCGGAGTTCCATTTGTTCAGGGTTGTCATCAGCTACGATCCCCCCCAACCCCCCCTTAATAAGGGGGGGCTTTTTGTCTTCTGCTTCTAGTCTCCCCCTTTCGAAGGGGGACGGAAGGGGGATCAAGACCTGCTGATACAGACCCAATAACCGACTTGCCCGTTTTTCATTGAATAAAAGGCGATCGCGAATTGTCTTTAAATGTTCTGGATCGTCATGTACTTGCCAATTGTTAATTATTAATTGTTGAAGCTACGCTTCACTGGCAATGACAACTTTAGTCGGGTGTTCTGTAATGAAACATAATATCTGGACAATAGGATTTTTAACTGGACTAATATTAAGTTTAAGTAACATTGATAAAGCTGTGACAGTTCGAGCTGAATCAGTTGATAATTTGGCACAATTTCAAGATATTGCTAGGTCAGCTAAACTTAAAGCTAGTCAACTAAAACGGTTGGTTTCTATAGATAAAAAAAAGATAGAACTAGGAGAAAAAAGTAAGAAAAGCATAGATTAATTTAAAATCATTTTACCAACTTTTATTCCCCCTGTTTTTAATGTAGATGAACTAGAAATTATAGATAATAACTCGGAATTAAGTTACCGTATTGTGTACCGAAATAGTAATAATTCCTGTTTTTATCTGATTAAAACAACGAATTTAAAACCTCGTCATCCTCCTGATTATGGTGTCAAAGTTTGGGAAGTTGTTGAAGTTGATTCACCTATTTTGGGAAAGTTTTATCTTGATTACTATCAATCTGGTGTGATATATCATCAACCTTGTATTAGATTAAGAACGTCTGAAAATATCCAATTTGAATCTCCAGTATGGGCAAAAAAATGCAGAGTTATTAGTATGCAAGAAGCTGTTAAAATTATAGAATCTTTGCAATACTTAAGTCCTTAAAGTAGAAGGTGAAAAAATGAAACTTAATATCTGGACAATAACATTTTTGACAGGACTAATCTTTAGTTTTAGTAGCCTTAATAAGGCTGTTACAGTTGCAGATAATCCTTTTAATTCTGTCGATTTTCCCTTGGAATCTTGCGGAGATTTATTACCAAAAGATAAAAGTGCTTACCCAGTTGTTGTACCAACTTACATTCCTCCTGGATTTAAAGTGGATAAACTAGAAGTAATAGACAATGATTCTGAAAAGATTTACAAAATTATTTACCGAAATTCTAATAATTTATGTTTTTATATTGCAGATGGTATAGATTCAATTTTAAGCAGAAAGTTTAGCGGCTTATCTAGAGGGGAAACAGCAAGGAGGGCTTCTAGAGTAGAAACTGTTAAAGTTAATTTACCAGTTATAGATACTAATTCTTATCTATCTATCAATAAATATGACAGAGCATCTACTAGCTCATCTATCTCACTAGAGTCATCAAAGGTTGAATTTGAATCTCCTTGCACCGAAAAAGATAGGGCTATTACCACTCCAGAAGCTGTGAAAATTGTAGAATCTTTACAATACCTGAATCCTTAAATAATAGAGGAAAATAATAATGAAAAATAATGTCTGGAAAATAGGGTTTTTTACAGGATTAATATTGGCCTTGGGCAGTATTAATAAAGCTGTGATAGTTCGTTCTGAATTAGTTGATACTTTAGCGCAATCTCAGGGTATTGCTAAGTCAGCTAAACTTACAGCCAGTCAACTAAAACGGTTAGTTTCTGTAGATAAAAAAAGATAGAAATAGTAAGGGGAAGAGGTGAAATAACTACAGATGAATTTAAAGTAATTTTACCAACTTTTATTCCCCCTGGTTTCAAGGTAGATCAACTAGAAGTTATAGATAATAAATCGGAATTAAGTTACTATATTGTGTACCGAAATTCTAATAATTATTGTTTCCTAATTCACAGGAGTGAAAATCTATACCACCCTTCTACTCAAATACCTTATAACTACTATCAAGTGAATCAACTATTGGCACAATTACCACCTCCACCAGTGAGAGGTATAGATGGCTCGGAAAGTATTGAAGTTAATCCCGATTTTAGAATTCCAGTTGATTCACTTATTGGTGGTGATGGTTATCTATATATCAATAAATATGACAGAGTATCTACTAACTCATCTATCTTATGGTTATTCCAGGGTTTTAAATTTAAATCTCCTTGTTACATTGCCCAAATTGCAGATGGAGGAAGGGTTATTACATCTTCTGAAGCTGTTAAAATCGTGGAATCTCTACAATATCTAAGTCCTTAGAATTTATAGAGGAAAATAATCATGAAAAATCATGTCTGGAAAATAGGATTTTTAACAGGACTAATCTTGGGCTTGAGTAACATTAATAAAGCGGTGATAGTTCGTTCTGAATCAATTGATACTTTAGCGCAATCTCCAGATATTGCTAAGTCAGCTCAACTTACATCTAGTCAACTAAAACAGTTAGTTTCTGTAGATAGAAAAACCCTGGAAAAAGAAATACTGAAAGTTATTGTACCAACTTATATTCCTCCTGGGTTTAAGGTGGATAAACTAGAAATAATAGACAATGATTCTGTAAAGAGTTACAAGATTATTTACCGAAATTCTAATAATTTATGTTTTTACATTGCAGATCGTATTTTACGACGATTTATTCCACCACCCCCTAGTCTCCCATTGAGTCAGGAAACTGTTAAAGTTAATTCACCGTTTATTAATGAAACAGCTAATCTAGCTATTACTAAATATGACAGATCGTCTACTAACTCATCTATCTCATTAGAGTTCTCGAAAGTTGACTTTGAATCTCCTTGCACTGAAAAAGATAGGGCTATTACTACTTCTGAAGCTGTTAAAATTGTGGAATCTCTACAATATCTAAATCCTTAAATAAATAGAGGAAAATAATAATGAAAAATCATGTCTGGAAAATAGGATTTTTGACAGGATTAATATTGACCTTGGGCAGCATTAATAAAGCTGTAATAGTTCGTTCTGAATCAGTTGATACTTTAGCGCAATCTCAAGATATTGCCAGGTCAGCTCAACTTACAGCTAGTCAACTAAAACGGTTAGTTTCTGTAGATAGAAAAAAAATCAGAGTAGAATTATATAATGGTGAATTTGAAGATAGAGAACTAAGAGTTATTTTACCAACTTATATTCCTCCTGGATTTAAGGTGGATAAACTAGAAGTAAAAGACAATGATTCTGAAAAGACTTACAAGATTATTTACCGAAATTCTAATAATTCGTGTTTTTATATTGCAGATAGTACGACATATTCAGGCGGAAACTACAGCAGGTTATTTAGTACGGAAACTGTTCAAGTTAATTCACCATTTATTAACGAAACGGCTAATCTGGCTATCAATAAATATTACAGATCATCTATTAACTCATCTATCTCATTAAAGTTCTCGAAAGTTGAATTTGAATCTCCTTGCACCGAAAAAGATAGAGCTATTACTACTTCTGAAGCTGTGAAAATTGTAGAATCTCTGAAATATCTAAATCCTTGAATAAATAGAGAATAAAAAATGAAATTCAATGTTTTAACAACAGGATTTTTTGCAGGACTAATATTTAGCTTGAATAGCATTGATAAAGCAGTAACGTTTCCCTCTAAATCAGTTGATAGTTTGGCGCAATCTCAAGATATTGCTATGTTAGCTAAACTGACTCCTACTCAAGTAGAAAAGTTAGTGAATTTGGAAAAAAACAATCAAGTAGACAAAGTGATTGTACCCACCTATATTCCTCCTGGATTTCAGGTAGATAAACTAGAAGTAGGAGGCAGATACTACTATATTATTTACCGAAATTCTAATAATTTATGTTTCTATTTTTCTTATAGCAATCATTTGATTTTTAACTCACAAGATGCTGAAGTAGTAGGGATTGAAATTAATTTGCCAGTTATAGGTACAGCTTATCTACACACCAAAAAATCTCACAGAGCATCTATTCCCTCATCTATTGTGGTACAATCATCAGACTATGGACGAGAACAATTTGGATTTGCATCTCCTTGTACTTTTACCAAAAATCACGGAAAGACTATTACCACTCAAGAAGTAGTAAAAATTGTAGAATCTCTGCAATATCTAAATCCCTAATCAAAAAAATTACCTCTTTATTTATCCTGACAAACTTCTCTAATTTCCACATCATTTGAATGACTTTTAATATAACCTTGAAGCCATTCACAACCATCATTTAAAAGTTCATCTAATTCTCTAAATTCCCATAATTGAGCTAAACCTTCATGCCCACCTATAGCAACTCGCCCATCCTTACCAAAACTAATACCCCAAATCTCACCTTTCTCATCATTAAACTCAGCTATTTGTCGCCCTTGTAAATCCCAAACTTTTACCGAACCATCCATACCACCAGTAACTAAATATTCACCATCCGGACTAAAACTTAGAGCATAAATTCCATTTTGATAACTAGAAAATTCCTGCTTTTTATCCCCATAAATATCCCAAATTATCACCAGACTTTCATCATCTGCTGTAGCTAAATATTTGCCATCATTAGTCATATCTAAAATACGAATTTTATCCCGATGCGCCTGCCATTTATTAATAAGATTACCAGAAAAATTCCACAGTCGAATTGTGCCATCCCAACCAGCAGTAATTACCTGTTTTTCATCAGCACTAAACCTAACAGTTGATACCACATCTTGATGACCTTCCAATATTGCCTGCTCCTCTCCTGAAAAATTCCAAATGCGAGCAGTTTTATCCGCTCCTGCTGTAGCAATAAATTTGCCATCCCGACTAAAAGAAATACTGTTAACCCAACCTTTATGACCTTTGAATATAGTAATTTGCTTTCCTGATATATCCCAGAGACGAACGATATCTTCATTTCCTACCGTTCCAATTAACTTTCCGTTCGGACTAAAACTCACACTCAAAACCTTTTCACGAGGGTTTGCTTTCCATTTAACAATTTCCTTTCCCGACACATCCCAAATGCTGACAATTCCTTCATCTCCAGCACCGACAACATATTGCCCGTCCGCACTAATATCAATAGTATTGATATCCCTTTGATGACCGGGAAGGTTAACTACTCCCTTGACAGACACATCCCACAAACGAGTTTTACCATCTCGCCCTGCTGTGACCAGATATCGTCCATTGGGGCTAAAAGTTGCATCCCAAACCGTACCCAAGTGACCAGAAAACTGAGCTATTTCCTGACCAGATAAATTCCACAAGCGAACCGTGCCATCATCTGATGCTGTAACGAGACGCTGACTATTGGGGCTAAAATTGACAGACATTACCCAACTTTGATGCTCTTTCAATATTGCTTGCTCTTCCCCTGACAAATTCCAAATTCTGGCTTTGTTGTCACCTGCTGCTGTGGCTAAATATTTGCCGTCGGGACTGAAACTGACATCAAAAATTTCTTGCCCTTGATGCCCAGTAATTTTCAGAAGTTCCTTTCCTGAATTATTCCAGAGTCGAATTATTCCATCCTTACCAGCAGTGGCAATTTTTTCACCGTCGGAGCTAAAGGTAACACTGTTTACTCCTCCATCGTATCCCTCTAACTTACCTATTTCCTTACCGGATAAATTCCACAGTTTAACTTCACCATAGTCTGCTGCTGTAGCAATAGTTTTACCGTCGGGACTGAAGCTCACACTATTGAAAACAGTTTGCCCGTCAATTTGAGTTAGTTGTTTGCCCGATATATCCCAAATACGAACTGTTTCATCTCCTCCTGCGGAAGCAATTATTTTACCATCAGGACTAAAGCTAATACTGTTGACTCCTCCTAATGCTCCTCCTTTGTGACCTTCTAGTTTCCCAAGTTCCTCTCCAGATAAACTGAAAACACGAATGATGCCATCATAACCTGCTGCAGCAAATTTCTTCCCATCTGGACTAAAACTGACGCTTTTAATTTCACCTTTTTCATTATCCCACCAATTTTTTTCTTCAATAGTATCAAGAATATTCTGCAATGCTAGTAGAGGAGTGGTTACGGGATATTCAGCTATTGTAGTTGAGTTTTCCACAAGTGCTTGTAATTTTTGCCCTGCCAACATTGCTTCTCGTAAACCTTTTATTTGATCGGACTTAAATTGCCGTAATGCTCCCACCCCTGCTTGCTCTAATTTTGTAGCTTCTTGAGCTATTTTGAGTCTTAATAGAAATGCTGGCGTTACTAAGGATAAACTAACAGTTAACCCGATAACAATAATTTTCTTCGCCTTTTGTTTCGCTTTGATCAATGCCTCATCTAATATCTTATTTGCCTTTAACTGAGCATCCAACTCTACCTGTGCTTCTAACTTTTCTAGTTCAACTGCCTGCTTTTCTAATTTAAGTAACTGTTTCTCTACCTCCTGAGCAGCAGTTAAAAATTGATAGTCGCGATCGCTCAGACTTTTATCTACAGACCACGCTAAAGCATCTGCCAATGCTTGACCCCGCAACAGTCGCGACTCATCCTGACATCCGGACTCTTGCCAAGCATTAAACGCTTCAGAGTAGGGGCGCAATTTTCCCAACTCCTTTTCTACCCACGGCAAATTAAACACTTCTTGATAAATGCGGTTAGCAACTTGTAACTGACCTTCCTGTTTTATTACTAAACCTGTGAGACGGAGTTCCATTTGGTCGGGACTGTCATCTGTTGTTATCCCCCCCAACCCCCCCTTTGAAAGGGAGGGCTTTTTTTCCTCTGGTTTCCCCCTTTCTAAGGGGGACGGAAGGGGGATTTCTTCTGCCCTTTCTAAGGGGGACGGAAGGGAGATCGAACTGGATGGAGGTTGTGCATCTGATACTTCTTTTTGTTCGGGGTTGTCATCTGTTGTTATCCCCCCCAACCCCCCCTTTGAAAGGGGGGGCTTTTTTTCTTCTGCTTCTAGTCTCCCCCTTTCTAAGGGGGACGGAAGGGGGATTTCTTCCCTTTCCAAGGGGGATCGAAAGGAGAGCAAGACTTGCTGATACAAACCCAATAACCGACTCGCACGTTTTTCATGGAATAAAAGGCGATCGCGTATCGTCTTTAAATGTTGTTGGTCATCATGCACTTGCCAATTGTCTATGATTCTCTGTCTCACCAAATTGGCCACCCATTCGGCCTCCTGGCCATCAGGTACAATTTCTGGACTATCCTGAATTAATTTACAAACCTTCTGAGTCAAAAACGGTTGTCCCCCAGTCCAATCTAAAATTACCTCCATCAACTTATTAATATTGGTAGTTTTTTCTACTAAACCTTGTGCTAAGGGTTCCACTTCAGCTAACCGAAAACCTATTAATTTTATCGGTCTACTATCAATATTAAAAGGAGTACGTTTTTTATCTTTAATTAAATCTGCCGGAGTTGCGACTCCTATCATAGCAAAAGTCAACCTTTGATAATCAGAATTATTATCTCGTTTGTTATAAAAACTTCGGATAACTGCAAAAAAATCATCAATATTAAAAGGTAGGCTGAGGGTACTATCTATTTCATCAATAAAAATTACAATATTTTGATAAATAGATGGCAATAAAATTTCACTAATAAACTTACTAAATCGTTTCACATTAGAAAGTTTACTATCAGCATCCCACAGTTCGTCAATATCAAAATCATCATCTAAATTTAAGCCTGTCAAAATAGTATCAATAATACTGGCATACCACTCTGAAGAGGTAATATCATCGGTGCCAATTTCTGTCATATCAATAGTGACACAGGCAATATTATCTTGTTGTAAACGTTGTATTGTTTTGATTCGCAAACTAGATTTTCCCATTTGTCGGGAGTTTAAAACATAACAAAAATATCCATTTTTTAAACCTTGATATAAGTCTTCATCAGCTTGTCTTTTGACATAAGTTGTGGCGTGAAGTGGAAGACTACCACCAAGATAATATTCGTAATTATTCATAGTTAATATAATTAATATGTAAGCATTTCCTGCGGACTGCTGCGCAAACAGCCGTCAGCTATCAGCACTTCAGCTATTTCTTTTAGTTTAGGATAAAAGCAATATTTAATTGTCTTACTAGAAAAGTTGATTCCCTTGCCCTTAAAGTCAGTTGTTAATTTAAACACTGTCCTATATGAGATAGTCTTTTTGCTGAAGTCCGCAGCGAGTGGAACCGACCTGATAATTGATAACTGTTCACTGAAATGACCTCACTCCCCAATACCGTCACATAAATGGCGATCGCTTTCACTAACATTGGGGTTATTTTCTAGGTAGTCGCGCATCCAGTTGCAACCCCATTCATGGAGGCGATCGAACTTCCAACCATGCCAAAGTTTTACAGTTTTGTCACCACTAGCGGTTGCAATAGTTTCTCCATCTGGGCTAAATGTCACACTGTTAACCCAACCGTCGTGCCCAGTTAGAGTCTGCAATAATTTGCCATCGCGAGACCACAGTTTTATAGTCTTATCATCACTAGCAGTTGCAATAGTCTCCCCATCCGGGCTGAATGTCACACCGTTAACCCAACTCTCATGCCCAGTTAGAGTCTGCAATAATTTGCCATCGCGAGACCACAGTTTTACAGTGTTGTCATAACTAGCAGTTGCAATGATCTCTCCATCCGGACTGAATGCTACACCTTCAACCCAACCCTTGTGTCCAGTAAGAGTTTGTAATAATTTGCCATTGCTGGACCACAATTTCACCGTTTTGTCACGACTCGCCGAAGCAATAGTTTCCCCGTCTGGGCTAAATGCCACACCGATAACCACACCGTTGTGCCCAATCAAAGTCTGTAGTAACTTACCATTAGGAGACCAGAGTTTTACCGTCTTGTCAACACTTGCAGAAGCAATAATTTCTCCACTTGGGTTGAATGCTACACTGATAACCATATCTTCATGCCCAGTCAAAGTCTGTAGCAACTTACCACTAGGAGACCAGAGTTTTACTGTATTGTCAATACTTGCAGAAGCAATAGTCTCCCCATCAGGACTGAATGTCACAACAATGACCGTATTCTCATGCCCAGTCAGAGTTTGCAATAATTTGCCATGACAGTTCCATAATTTCATCGTTTTGTCATCACTGGCAGAAGCAATAGTTTCCCCATCAGGACTGAATGCCACGCCATAAACCTTACTCTCATGCCCAGCGAGAGTTTGCAGTAACTTCCTATGGCAGTTCCACAATTTCACCGTTTTGTCACGACTTGCAGAAGCAATAATTTTTCCATTTGGGCTGAATGCCACATCGTTGACCCAACCCTCGTGCCCAGTTAGAGTTTGCAATAATTTCCCATAGTAGTTCCATAATTTTACCGTTTTGTCACGGCTAGTAGAAGCAATAGTTTTTCCATCCGGGCTGAATGCCACACCACACACTGAATTATCGTGCCCAGTTAGAGTTTGCAATAACTTCCCATGGTAGTTCCATAATTTCACTGTTTTGTCACGGCTAGTAGAAGCAATAGTTTTTCCATCCGGGCTGAATGCCACACCACACACTGAATTATCGTGCCCAATTAGAGTATGCAGCAACTTGCCATTGCTAGACCATAATTTCACCGTCTTGTCATCACTGGCAGAAGCAATAGTCTCCCCATCCGGGCTGAATGCCACATCGATAACCCAACTCTCGTGCCCAATTAGAGTATGCAGCAACTTGCCATTGCTAGACCATAATTTCACCGTCTTGTCATCACTGGCAGAAGCAATAGTCTCCTCATCCGGGCTGAATACCACACCAGTAACCCAACTCTCATGCCCAATTAGAGTATGCAGCAACTTGCCATTGCTAGACCACAATTTCACCGTCTTGTCACGACTTGCAGAAGCAACAGTCTCTCCATCCGGGCTGAATGCTACACCGTTAACCCAATTCTCGTGCCCAATTAGAGTATATAGCAACTTGCCATGGCAAGACCACAATTTCACTGTCTTGTCACGACTTGCAGAAGCAACAGTCTCTCCATCCGGGCTAAATGCTACACCGATGACCATCTTTTCATGCCCAATTAGAGTATGCAGCAACTTGCCATGGCAAGACCAAAGTTTCACCGTCTTGTCAAAACTTGCAGTTACAATAATTTCTCCATCTGGGCTAAATGCGACACTGTTAACTGTATCCTTGTGCCCCTCCAAACGGTTGCGCTCTCGGTACGGTTGAGCATCTATATATATAGCTTGGCTCAGAGCATCTGTTATCTGCATCTTACTCTCAGCCTGGGGCTCGAATATTTGGTTACAAGGCGGTAGTTGTTTAACTGCTCTCAAAGCTTGCAATAACCCCTCAAAATATTTACCAGAGTTAGACAATAATTTAGAGATAATACTTTTACCCACTGCTTCCGCTTCTGCCAACTTCAGGTCTGCTTTCTGGTTTGCCTCTTCTAATATCTGGTTTGCTTTTAACTGAGCATCTAATTTGATCTGCGCTTCCAACTTTTCCAGCTCGATCGCCTGTTTCTCCACCTCTTGAGAAGCAGTTAAGAATTGATAGTCGCGATCGCTCAGACTTTTATCTACAGACCACGCTAAAGCATCTGCCAATGCTTGACCCCGCAACAGTCGCGACTCATCCTTGCATCCTGACTCTTCCCAAGCAGTAAATGCTTCTGAGTAGGGACGCAACTTTTCCAACTCTTTTTCTACCCACTGGAAGTTAAACACTTGTTGATAAATGCGGTTAGCAACTTGCAACTTCCCTTCCTGTTTCACTACTAAACCTGTCAGACGTAACTCCATTTGTTCGGGGTTGTCATCTGCTACGATCCCCCCCAACCCCCCCTTATCAAGGGGGGGCTTTTTTTCTTGTGCTTCTAGTCTCCCCCTTTCCCAGGGGGACGGAAGGGGGATCTCTTCTGCCCTTTCCCAGGGGGACGGAAGGGGGATCGAACTAGATGGAGGTGGTGCATCTGATACTTCTTTTTGTTCGGGGTTGTCATCTGCTACGATCCCCCCCAACCCCCCCTTATCAAGGGGGGGCTTTTTTTCTTGTGCTTCTGGTCTCCCCCTTTCTAAGGGGGACGGAAGGGGGATTTCTTTCCTTTCTAAGGGGGACTGAAAGGGGATTAAAACCTGCTGATACAAACCCAATAACCTACTTGCCCGTTTTTCATTGAATAAAAGGCGATCGCGAATGGTCTTTAAATGTTCTGGGTCATCATGTACTTGCCAATTGTCTATGATTCTCTGTCTGAGCAAATCGGCCACCCATTCGGCTTCCTGGCCATCTGGTACAATTTCTGGACTATCATGAATTAATTTACAAACCTTCTGGGTCAAAAATGGTTGGCCTCCGGTCCAATCTAACACTACCTCCATCAACTTATTAATATTGGTAGTTTTTTCTACTAAACCTTTTGCTAATGGTGCCACTTCAGCTAACCGAAAACCTGTTAATTTTATCGGTCTACCTATATTAAAAGGAGTGCGTTTTTTTTCTTTAATTAAATCTGCTGGAGTTGCGACTCCTATCATGGCAAAAGTCAACCTTTGATAATCATAATTATCAGACCGTTTGTTATAGCAATCTCGGATAACTGCAAAAAAATCATCTATATTAAAAGGTAGTTCGATGATACTGTCTATTTCATCAATAAAAATCACAATATTTTGATAAATAGATGGCAATAAAATTTCACTAATAAACTTACTAAATCGCCTGACATTAGAAAGTTTACTATTAGCTTCCCACAGTTCGTCAATATCAAAATCATCATCTAAATTTAAGCTAGTTAAAATAGTATCAATAATACTGGCGTACCATTCTGAGGCGGTAATATCAGAAGTGCCGATTTCTGTCATATCAATACTGACACAGGCAATATTTTCCTGTTGTAAGCGTTGCATGGTTTTGACCCGCAAACTAGATTTTCCCATTTGTCGGGAGTTTAAAACATAACAAAAATATCCATTTTTTAAGCCTTGATATAAGTCTTCATCAGCTTGTCTTTTGACATAAGTTGTGGCGTTAAGTGGGAGACTGCCACCGACATAATATTCATAGTTATTCATAGTTAATTTGAAGAAGGAAAAGGGAAGAAGCAAGAAGATAAGAAGTGGATGGAAATTCTAACCCCAAGCTGATAGCTCAAAGCTTTTAGTTGACAATAAGTTAAAGTATTAATCTTTAGATTTCCACCAACAGACTAAAGCATCATAGCAATATTGTATGAAATTGGTATAAGTTAGCTTGTTGGGTTTGGCGATCGCTCTACTCAAGCTACTCAAAGGTTACCTCTGTCTCAATTTATTAGATATGATATTCATCAGTAAGATACATCTATTTTAATTCTTTCTATTTTTATTCTTTTCTGTTCCCTAAAATATTGGTAATTAAGAGGTTGTCTGAGAAGTCTTATTTGCTACATCAAAGCCCCCGCGCATCCCCCAATTTTGGGGGACTTTTAGCAGCTAATGGATTCTTATTCCCCCCAGAATTGGGGGGCTAGGGGGGCAAAATTTTGCTACATCAAAGCCCCCGCGCATCCCCCAATTTTGGGGGACTTTTAGCAGCTAATGGATTCTTATTCCCCCCAGAATTGGGGGGACTAGGGGGGCAAAATTCAGTATTAAAAACTTTTCAGATATCCTCTAAATCTTGCCAAAAAATCATTATGTTACAATTATTAGAATAAAGAACAAAGAAAATATTAGAGTTAAGGCTCCATTTTTGATTATACGTCTACCTCTAATCAACTTAACTTAATCTGACTCATGTTAAAAAAAATATTGCTAATTAGTTTAACTTCATCATTGTTTTTCCTAAATTCTGAAGTTGCTAACTCTCAAATTTTTCCTAATTATTCTGAATCTAATCAGAGAATATCCCAGAAAATTTCTACAAAAAAACAACAACTGATCGATCAATATCTGGAACTTACAGGAGGAGAAAAAACATTTCAAGAAGTAATTCGAGCTATGTTGTCTCAGATGGAACAACAATTCAGTTCTATTTTAACTTCTGAGTTGCTTGAAAATCAACAAATTTCTCCCGAAGAAAGGCAACAAGTTACAAATAAATTTAACCAAGAAATAACCAGTATTGTCCAGAAATCTAATCGGATGTTTCTCGAAAGTATTAGCTACGAACAAATTGTTGAAGAAGTTTACTATCCTATCTATGATAAGTATTTTACAGAAGAAGATTTGCAGGCATTAATTGAATTTTATCAAACTCCAACTGGCAGAAAAACTATTGAATTTATGCCACAATTGTTTCAAGAATCTATGCAAAGAACAGCTCAGGTACTCAACCCAAAAATTAAGAGTGTTATGCAAGAGATTATCGCTGAAGAGTTACAACGTATCAACTAATAAATTGAAGTCCCATCATTAAGTTTTTACCGAAAAATTGTGGTTTAAAGCCTCCCCTTTTAAGGGGATAATAAATAAAAATTTTCTTTTGAGTCAATCCTCTTTTTTTCAAGGAGAGGTAATTATTAATTATTCATTATTAATTATTCATTATTGAACTCCTATTCACTTTGAAGTTTATAAAATATTACTTTTTCCCTCTTCCTTCTTCCTTCTTCCCTCTTCCTTCTTCAAACATGAACTCGAAAATATTCTCGATATAAACCACACAAAGGCAGCACAGCATTTCCCCGAAATTTAACTAATCCCATACTGCGTAATTTAAACCCTTCAATTGTACCAACTTCCACAGGAGTTTCTGCATTAACAACTTTTGTAATTGCTGTCTGCAAATTTTCATCTTTTTGCAAGTTCAACAAATGTCGATGCAAGTGATTATAGTAAGGTCCCTCATCAGTTGCTGCCAGTTCTAACAGTCGTTCTAAAGTCATTTTTCCGCTAGCAATTTCATAGAGTGCTAGACGTACTAAATAGGGATGTCCTCCTAAGGTTTCCATTAGTCTTTCTATTTGTTCGTCAGACCAGGTTAAGCCATGTCTTTGTACTAAATCTTTTACCTGTTCTAAGTTAAATTCTGGTAACTCAATTCCTAATCCTACATTGAAGGGAGATTGATTAATATTCATAGGAATATAAACCTCCTTAGAGTGAACAATTATTAATCGTAATCTTTGCCAATCAGGATTATTTTTTCCTTGTTCATGCCAAGCTCTTAATAAGGCAAAAAATTGTGTTGCTAAATCGGGATTTTGGAAAACTTGATCGACTTCATCTAATCCCAAAACTATCTGTGTATTAATTTCACTTAACAGATATTTCTCAAAATATTTAGTGCATCGCTTTTTCACTCCTAAAACTTTTTTCCAATATTTATCTAACTGTTCCTCTAAATTCAATTCATCACTAACATTCGCACAAAACCACTGCAAAAATTGGTCTAAATTTTCTATAAATTCTGGATCTATAGTTTGAAAATCTAAATAAACTGTCCGATAATCTTGTTGACTAGCATAATCTAAAATTCGGGATAATAAAGAACTTTTTCCCATTTGTCGAGGAGCTTTAATTCTAATTAAAGCATCTGGCTTCAGAATAGCTTGAAAACATTCCGATTCAATAGGCGATCGCTCGATATAAAAATGAGAATTTAGAGGAACTTGACCTGAAGGTGTTTCTAATTGTGATTCGGGAGGCTGAGTAATATTATTACTGCTAATATTGCTAATAATTGGAGGGTCTATTTTAATAGTTTCTGCCTGTTCTTGCTGATGTATTAATGATTCTAAGTTTGGTTTGATATTCAATAATTCTGCCAAAGCAACTTTAGCATTTGGGTAACGCTGATGCCAGTTAACTTTTACCATTTTTATTAATATATTGCCTAGGTCATTATTAATACCAGAAAGCAGAGTTTCACATTCTATTTCTCCAGAAATATTTTGGGGAAATTTTTGAGGTGATTTTCCTACTAAAGCTTGAATAGCAGTTACTCCAACTGCATAAATATCGCTAGCAAATTTAGGTCTACCTTGTAGTTGTTCCACAGGTATATAACCAGGAGTTCCAATAGTAATAGTGCTAGTAGGTTGCCCATCATCACCAACTACTATTGTCCTGACTTCTTTCACAGCTCCAAAGTCAATTAATACTAATTTTCCATCACTTTTGCGCCTCATAATATTGCCAGGCTTAATATCGCGATGAATCACATTATTCTCGTGAACAAAAATTAGTAACTCCAGAATTTCTGCTAAAAATTCTACGACCTTAGATTCACTCCAACCACGATTTATTTCTTTAGTTAAATCCTCACCTTCTATAAGTTCTTGAACTAGGTAAAATTCATGGTTATCTTCAAAATAAGCAAATAAAGTTGGGATTTGAGGATGGCTACCTAATTTATTTAAAGTCCGACCTTCTTGCTCAAATAACCTCTGAACTTCTAAACTTTTTTGTGTCGGTTTTAGCCTCTTAACAACACATTTTGGTTTAGGAGTTTCCGGTATATCTAAATCTTCTGCAAGATAAGTTTCACCAAATCCACCACCTTTGCCTAATTTGTCGATAATTTGATAACGTTGACGTAGAATTTTTCCTATAAGAAAATTATTTTCAGACATGAGTAATATCAATTTGATAAATGTTTGCTACAAATAACTAGGGTATTTCTTAGAAGTCAGGAGTCAGGAGTCAGGAGTCATATCAAATCCAGTAGCATCGGTGTAATTAGATGGTGAGTAGGGGAGTAGGGGAGTAGGGGAGTAGGGGAGTTAGGGAGATAGGGAGATGGGGAGATAGGGAGATGGGGAGATAGAGAAATATTTGGTAATGTTTGAAGATGGAACATTTTTTTTATACCGAATTAAACGGATTTGATATCAGAATGAATGACTTCAATGCCAGTTTTTAGGCCGGAAATTCTCTTTTTTGTCAAAGGGACATCTTCTTTAAAGTCTTTTAATCATAGTTATTATTAGTAACATTCTTTTTTCAAAATGGTACAAAAATTTTATCAAAATTTTAATTATTTCAAGAAGGAAGAAGGCGTTTAGTTATCTCGGAGATAAGGTGGATTATTAATATTTGATTATTTCTCCTGCGAAGTGCTAACTAAACAGCTATTCCATCATTCAAGAGTAGTAATAACCACTGCTATAGATAAATATTACTCTGAATTTTTTAGGTATGCTAGAAATTTGTTAATCAAGCGATCGCTTTCCTTTTCTTCCTTCTCTTCCTTTTTTCGGTTTCGGTCATTTTCCAGAAAATTTAGATGCCTTTTCTCTCTATTAATACCTCTTAATATCTCTATTCTATTTTTTAGCTTGCTTGTTCATTCCATCGATACTTTAATTGTAGTGATTTTTGAATAGATAGACTACAGTGACCAAAGCATTTTCCTACTCCCTAACCTAGTAGTTTACTAAAATGAATTGTGCTGTAAAATAATCTTTTTATTTTGGGTTTAATACCCCAACCTCTACACGGTGTTGACAATTGCTTGGGGTTTGATTTCCCATCCATTTTTTCTTCCTTCTTCCTTTTCCTTCTTCCTTCTTCAAGGTGTATTTTGCACACGCCACATATTTTGCGGAGCAAAACACACCCTATTAAACTTCTATAAAATCAGCAAATTACTCTTGTACTCGTACATCAATCACACTAGCATTAAAATTATAATCCGCACCCTCCAACTCAATTGTCATACCAATTTTTATTTTAATATTTCCTAATACAGGACCATCATCAGTCACTCTACCTTTACCTTCCAAAGTTAACAAAAGATTCCGACTAAAAAGTTCTTTCTCTCTAGGATCTGGCAAAGCTTTTACCGAGCCATCCGGCTGAGGAACTGCCACTTTTCGAGTCATAAATTCCACAGATTTTAGGTCAACTTTTCCATAAGGTTGATTTCTAATAATTAATTGAGTTTTCTCTCCTTCCCTTAATAACTTTTCAGGGTTGCGCCCTTTTAAACCTAAAGCAATAGCATCTACTTCCATTGGTTTAGTAATAATATTACCCACTTGAGCAACAGAAGTTTTATTAGTACCAGGAACGATAAATATTCCCAGTAATACCATTAAAATTATTAACACAGCGCCCACATCTAAAACACTGACTTTACCAAATAATCGTCCTTGAGAATCCAGAATTTTCATAATTTCATCAACTAATAATTACAAGTGATATTGGGTATCATTATATTGCCATTCTTTTGTCGCTAACCAGGATGGTTAGGTAATATAGATAATTTTCATTCAGAAAATCTCTTCTTACAGATATTACCACTTAATATCATGTTTAGCAAAGCACAAATAATAGAGTTTTATAATTGTACATTTAACACAATAAATATCATTAAAATTTGCTAGCTTAACTATAAATAAAGATTTGTCTATCGGTCATTAAATTGACTTTATTCACGTGGTAAATTGTAGATTTTAGGTGATACTTATATATTTTTTTTCGACGATAATATTATTTTCAAAATAAGCTCAATGGATGAAGATAAGGAGGTTTTTGATTAACTAAACTCCCTTATCTTCGGTAGTAAAATAACATTTTAACTTTGCGGAAAACCTATCAATAACTTTTGTAGTGAATGACAACAACAAGCAAATATCATTCACTCATTTATTTGTAATAGCAGTTGAAGGAAAAATTAGGACATATAGCAGTCGAAGGAAAGGTTAGGACAAATCAAAAGCTTAAAATTAAGACAAGGTAAGATTTTTCCTTCTTCCTTCTTCCTTCTTCCTTCTTCCTTCTGCAATAAATCTAAAATCTAGTACCTTTTAATCTAAAAGCTCATGTTGAAAAAACTATCTCTAATCACTCACTCTTCCTTTCGTAAAACATCATACCCATTAATATCTGTAATGGTCGCTGCTGGTTTATGTGCAGGTACAGCATCTCCCAGTCAAGCTATCCCCTGGAGAGAATTAATTTTCCAGGGTATTCAGATGATTCAAATTTCTAACCTGTCTGATCGCCAAGAAGTTGAACTTGGTAAACAAATTAATCAACAATTATTGAAACAGAGAAATCTTAAAATTTATCGCGATCGCGCAGCTAACGAATATATTAATAGAATTGGCCAAAGATTGGCTGCTGCCAGTCCCCGTCCAGACATTCCCTATACTTTCCAAGTAGTAGAGGATGACAGTATAAATGCTTTTGCCACGATGGGAGGTTTTGTCTATATCAATACTGGTTTAATGAAAGCTGCAGAGAACGAAGCAGAATTAGCTAGTGTTGTTTCTCACGAAATTGCCCATATTGCTAGTCGTCATGCGGTCAAACAGTTACGTCAGACATTATTGGCCCAGGGTTTAGCTACAGCAGCAGGTGTGGATGATAGTGTTGCCGTCCGAATGGGGGTAGAATTAGCATTACGTCGGCCTAAAAGTAGGGAGGCAGAATTTGAAGCTGATGCAATAGGTATTGAAACATTAGGTAGAGCGGGATATGCTCAATATGGTGCAATTACATTTATGGAAAAATTGTTAAAAAAAGGTTCTCCACCATCTTTTCTTAGCACTCATCCCGCAACATCAGCGAGAATTGAGCAAATGAAACAAATGATTGATCAGGAATTTGCTTATGATGGTGATGGGTTGGATGATAGACGTTATCAAGTTATTGTAAGTCAATTAATTCCTTAGTTAAAATTCACCGAAAAATTGGGTATGAAAATTCCCCTTTCTAGGGGAATTTTTTCATTTTAGGGAATAGGGAATAGGGAATAGGGAATAGGGAACAAGGATAAATTTTGTGGCGCACTATTCTGCACGGAAAATATTCTCGCTTCAACAGTTACATATAGCAGATTTCAGGTAAATTAGGTACACATAAGAATGGTAAAGTGAATGCAAGTGCGGGCATCTTGCCCGCGACTGATGTACCTTACTAATATGAAATACGCTCTAATTTTTATTATGGTTAATTAATGAGACTTGATATTAGATAATTATATCTATTATTTTGACTTTTTATAGTAGTCGAAGGAAAGGTTAGGACACCTCAAAAACTTAAAACTCTAGGGCGTGTCATCAATTAAATCTGAAAGAGATACACGGCAAGAATTTTGGGCTTTTGGTCTCGAAATACCCCAGACGCTCAAAATCTTGACTGACAAAGCTTTTAACCTCTAATTGATGACAGACCCTAACAACATAATATTTTTCCTTCTTCCTTCTTTCTTCTTCCTTCTTCCTTCTGCTATACCTATTTTTTTATTCAATATCTGTTTATTCTTCCTTCTTCCTTCTTCCCTCTTCCTTCTTCTTTCTGAAGACAAAAATCACTAATCCAACCTCGCTGTACAAATAATGGAAGTAATGAACCCACATCAACTTGAGGTTTAATATCAGCAACTTTTTCGCATACAATTTCAAATGGATAATTCCCTTGAAAAATCTTTAGTAATTCCCATTCTTCATTGTTTGGTAAATCAATTCGCATATCATAACCCTGTCGCCACAAAAATATTTTTACTCCACCTTCATCTAGACTTACCATTTTATCCTCTTGATAATCTGGTTGATTGACTTGCCAAATTCTATGAATAGGATAAATAGACTCTAATAAAACACTATTTTTCGGCAAATATAAAATCAACTCTCCCCATTTTTCTTGAGGAACTTCACCCAAAGCTTGAAAATCTAAACCCTTTGTATCTTCACCACAAAAAACTCGATGCCAATGCCATTCTAAACGTGCTATATCTGGCAAATATGGTAAGTGTTTTACTGGTTCAAAATCTGCCAGGAAATCTGCAAACTGTTCTCCATAATCTCCTAAATCAGGTGATAAACAAGGAAACTGATTAATAAATTTTAATGCCGTTGCTTCAAAAAATTTTTCTCCCACTAACTGACATAACACAGGATAAATTGACATTAATGTATTACTCAAATTCCCAACAACATTACCCCTGTAAATTGCCAAACCTTCCGCAGGTGTTAAATTATTTGGTGCTTTAATATGTTTGCTTAATTCTTCTATACTAATACTGTCTTTTTTCCATACAGCTTGGAGAAATAAATTTTGTAGAGTAATATTTTCCATTACAAAATAATTAATAATTAAATAATTCAGATTAAAAGTCTCCCCTTTCAAGGGGAAAAAATTAACGAAGTCAGAAGTCAGAAGTTAACCCCTCCCAACCCACCCCTCGCCCCTCCCCCTCCCAGGAGGGGAGGGGAAGTAGGGGATTTGAGCTTCCCTCCAAAAATATTTCGCCTTAAAAGGCGGAGTTTTAGACCCATATTATTTTGATAAATTTTTTCCTTAAGGGTTAATCCTCTCCCTTTTAGGGAGAGGTAATTATCCATTATCCATTATTCATTATTCATTATTCATTAATAAACCGACCTTTTGTAATAATTTTTCAGCTTTATTTGCTTCTGCCATTAACACTTCAAAACTCGGAATATCTGTATCCCATTCTATTAAAGTAGGTACAGTGCCAAACCTTACTAAAGCTTCTTCATACAACTCCCAAACTGGAGGATGAACTGGATAACCGTGAGTATCTAATAGATAATTTTCCTTTTCTTCATAACCTGCTAAATGAATTTGTTTAACCCTTGTTGGTGGGATACCATCCAGATATTTTAGAGGGTCAATTCCATTATTTATAGTATTAACGTAAAGATTATTTATATCCAGAAGTAAGTAACAGTCAGCTTTTTTTACTAATCCCTCAATAAACTCCCATTCCGACATAGTTGAATCTGTAAAAGTTAAATATGGAGAAGGATTTTCAACCAAAATTTGCCTACCTAAAAATTCTTGTACTTGCAGAATACGGGATGCCACAAAATCCATCACCTCTTCTGTATAAACAAGCGGAATTAGATCGTTAAGATAGTGACCACTGACAGATATCCAAGATAAATGGTCAGAAATAAAATCTGGTTCAACTTTTGCTGCTAAATTTTTTAGGCGAGTTAAATAATCTAAATTTAATGGGTCTGTTGAACCCAAAGACATTCCTACTCCATGTAAAGTGACAGGATAATCTTGACGAATTTTTTCTAAATTAAATAGTGGCAAACCACCAGCACAAAAATAGTTATCTGATAAAACTTCAAACCAATTTACTTTTGGTTTTTGAGTCAGAATATATTGATAGTGGAGCGAACGTAAAGCAATTCCTGAACCTTGAATTGATGATGACTGAATGTCAGGTAAATCTCCCTCACTTTGCCAGTTTGGATTAATATCAAATTCTAGTTTTTGAGATTGTGTTTTAGTTGTCATAAACTGTTTTTATTTAAGAATAAAGAAGGAAGAAGGAAGAAGGAAGAAGGAAGAACTGGAAAAGTGAATTTGGATGAAAAGTTGTCGCCCCACATCTACAAACCCCAATTAAAAAGAAGGAAGAAGGAAAGACCGAATAACTGGAAAAGTGGATTTGGCCGAAAAGTTATCGCTCCACATCTACAAACCCCAATTGAGTGGATCTCATATTTGTAAAAACACTTTTTTCCTATTTCCTACTATACCAATTCCCATGCATTAGTGCTATACTTGCGCAAGACTTCAGTTATTAACTAATTAGCAGAAGCAGAATCACTTTTTTACTAATTTTAGCTGATTTAATATTCATTATTATTATGTTTTTTTCTCCCCCACTCCCCTACTCCCCTATTTCCCCTCCTGGGAGGGGGAGGGGCTAGGGGTGGGTCCCCCGCTCAACAAAATGTAGAAAAGTTTTTGAGAAATGGTATTACCTATTCCCTATTTCCTATTCCCTAAAAGCAATAAATTTTTGGCTTTATTCAAAATTGAGATGTACCCATAAAAAAATATGGCATTATTGAATTTTTAGCTGATTTGATTCAACAGAGATAAATAGAGGAAAAGGGATTTATTTATAGAAGATTTTCCTCTGCTCTACTCTATTATTATCAAATCATGACTCTATTCAACAATGCCACAAATTTTGTAATAATCACTTAAAATTTGAGTTGATATCTATTTAGACTCTGGAACATAAACTCTTCCACCAACAATTTTCTCGCAAGTACCTTCAGTAACATAAATCCACTCATTAGGATCTGAATCTTTTGCAGCCTTACCTGCACAGTCATGGCCATTAGCACCACAATCATTCATACCTTTTTTCACAATACCAGCACATTTTTCCATACCTTCTTTACCAGCAAGAGCTTCCTGACTATTACCAAAAGTAGTAAGACCAACAGCTAAGACACCAGTTATTGCACTAGCTACAACTAATTTTTTGTTGATGTTTTTCATAATATTATTTTCTCCAATTAATTTAGTTCAACCTTACACTTATAAAGTATTCAGTATTGATATTAAGATAGTCTATGAAAAATCTGAGATTCACCTGAGAAAGTGGTAAAGAGTTAGTGAGTATTTTTTTGCACTAAGGTCTGGTCATTCCTACACAACTTCAGAACTTAGTTAAACCCTATTCCTCATCAGATAAAATTTGCTTAATTGATAAATAATTATTAGGTAATTTATTCTGATTTATCCTCTACCTTCTATTCAACGACTATTCAAAAGAATGAAATTTTAGATGCTTGTTTTCAGTTAATCAAGTTGATGATATTAATTTAACTAATAAAACGAAGGTTTTCCTCAGCAGTTATATTTATGGAAATTCTATTTCATTAATTTATAACAAAAAAGATGGTAGTCATAACATAAATACAAAACTATTAAATAATTTGTGACAACTGATAACTGATAACTGAAATAACTATCCTAGCTTCTACTTCTTAGCATGGATATAATCAACAAAGTAAAATTGAGGAATTAACCACAATTTCAACCAAGCATAAATTCCCATTCCTAAAAGTGCAGTAATTACTAAAGGTAAACCGACTTTAATGCGCAAATTGTCAGGAAAAATAGCAACTCCAGACACAGTAACTACAAAATAAGTTAAAAGCAAAATTTGCAATCTTTGTAGATTTTTCAATGCCTGCCGACAACTACTACAATGCTGAGTATGTTGTTGATAACGATCCAATAAGAAGGCATGATTATTATTTATTAGATAATTATTGGAATCACTAATTCCAACTTCACTCCAAGGTAATTGACCATCACAATATTTATCAAACCAGTTCCTAAATTCAATTACTAAACGGTCTGCACTTGTAGGTAATTTATACACCGTTTTCCAACTTTCACTTGATTGTTTTTGTTGCAGTAAATGTTCCTGCTGATTTAGTAAAACCATATCTCCATCTATAAGCAAATTTCGAGTTTTGATATGATCCCACCAACGCGGTTTAAACCTGTGAAGTGTTTTGCCAAAATTCCTAGTAGATTGAGCAATAATTCTAGATTTACCAGGAGATATTGGTATACAATAAGTAACAAGTGCTACTTTCTTACCACTATCACCAATAGTAGTTGCATATTCCAACCTACAAGGAGGTTCAAAAGTAATTTTTGTGAAGCCTTTTGAAATAGAAACTTCAACTAAATTAATTGTAGATTGCAGAATCTCCATAGGTATAGGTCTTGCTTTGTCTCTATTACCCAGTACACCATGATGAGCAAAAGGAGCATGACTAGGATCTGCTAAATTTTCGACTAAAATTTCCCAACCATATTCGAGATCGCGGACATAAGAAGACCACACAAAACCCTTCTCAGCATCTATTTGTGGTGATAATGGTAAGGGTGTAGTAGCAGCTAGGTCTGCTGTTTTCGCATCAGGCCAAACCCAGAGTAAATCATTTTCCTGACACACTGGTAATGAAGTAACACAGAAATTTTTTTGATTTTTGGCAATAATTTCAGGATTTTCAGCTTGGGGAATATGAGTACAGATTCCTTGAGAATCAAATTGCCAACCATGATAACTACACATTAAATTACCGCTTTGTTCATCAACACGACCCTCGCTTAAAGGTGCTAGACGGTGAGGACAAGCATCTAAAAATACCTGGTAATTCTCAGAATATCTTGGCTTCCAGATGACTAGACGTATTCCCAGCAGAGTTACCGGAACAGGTATTTCTGGATCGAGGTCTTCAATGGGAGAAAGAGGATACCAGTGCTGAAAAAAATTAAATTCGGTTTGCATTTTATTTTAGGTAGTAGTTTTTAGGTCAATTTGTCTCATCTATACCAATTTATATCATGTCCGGTTGAACAGTTATAAATAAACAACGACGGAGGAGTCAGGAGTCAACCCACCCCTAACCCCTCCCAGGAGGGGAAGTCAGTCCTCAGGAGGGAAGACTGAAGTTGGAAGACTGAAGTTGGAAGAAGGAAGAAGAAGAACTGGAGCTGAAGGAGAAAGTTTTTTTATCACTAATTATCCGGACATGATATTACTCTAAGGATGTCACAAATAGTCAGCAACTGATGATGTGGAATCATAGGCTGAAATTATTGTAAGCGTCAATACTTTAAGTCTATCAACTTTCACTTCGCCCATTCTGACTTCCATGAAATCATGTTTTTAGAGAGCTTAACGACTTTAACGAGTTAATTTTTATTACTTTACAAAGACGAGGAATCATCACATTTTACATTCATATGCTTGGCACCCCAATCTCTCATAGAAATCATAATTGGCTCCAGAGTACGACCATAATTTGTCAGGGAATATTCTACGTGTGGTGGGACTTCAGCATAGACTTTTCGCGCGACAATATTATCTTTTTCCAATTCGCGTAATTGATTAACAAGCATACGCTGCGTAATACCTTTAATTTTTTTCTTCAACTCGCCGAAGCGTAATACATCATTCTGCAAAAGATTAAAAATAATAACAGGTTTCCACCGTCCACCAATCACCGATAACGTGGCTTCGACAGAGCACCCATAGGGATGATCATAATTATTTTTGTGCGTCATAATTCTCTAAACCTTTCAATAGTTACTTTTAACTCACTATATAAAAAAATTGTACGTACTTGTCATTATTTGCATTTTTATTATACTTTTAATCATATAACTCATAAACAAAGGCAGAAGGCAAAAGGAACAATTGGTCTTAGTTCGCGGACACTTATGTAGCAATGAGCGCTGGTATATTTACAAATTGCAGGAGGGGCTAAATAGCTAAAAGTCTTATATTGTCAGCAATTTATTCCCCCAGATGAGCTGTTGCTTTCCGGAGCTGTTGCCTGCGCACAGAGCTATAACTGTTCTGCAATTGTTCCTTTGTGAGCTGAAGCTACGCAGTTTCCCAATTATCAAAATCATAAGGGTCGCGCAACCCCGCTTTTTAAGGCGATCGGGTTTTTGGAGCGGAGATCAAATCCCCTACTTCCCCTCCCAGGAGGGGAGGGGGAGGGTTAACTTCTGACTTCTGACTTCTGACTTCTGACTTCGTTATGTATCCCATGAGGAAACTTTTAGATGTTCAATTTTTAACAACTTGCAAAAGGAGATAGATATGACTTATGAAAACTACACTACATTCAAGGCGACAAAGGATGGAGCAGTCCTTACTGTTACTTTTGATTACCCTCCTGTGAATGTTCAAGGCATTCCTATGCTAGACGATCTAAATCATTTGGCGGAAACACTTGAGGGCGATCGCCACATCAAGGTTGTTGTTTTCCAGTCTGCGCACCCAGAGATTTTTGTGGCCCATGCCGACACTAATTTCCTCAAAGATATGTCTACAACAGCAGTATCGCGCGACGAGGTAGAACTGCTCTATCTACAGACAACACTAGAGCGTATTAGTAAACTGCCACAGGCGACTATTGCCAAAATCGAAGGGTTCGCACGGGGTGGCGGTCATGAATTTGCGCTGGCTTGTGATATGCGCTTTGCCGCTCGTGGCAAGGCAAAGTTCATGCAGATGGAAGTTGGTATGGGCATCCTGCCTTGTGGTGGTGGCGCATCACGTATGGCGCGTCAGGCAGGTTTGGGCCGGGCATTGGAAATTATTTTAAGTGCGCGTGATTTTGATGCGGACGAAGCAGAAGCCTATGGCACTATTAATAAAGCTCTCGATGCTGACAAAATAGGTGCTTATGTTGATAATTTGGCAAAACGCATCGCCCATTTCCCAGCGGATTCGATTAATGCTTGTAAGCAGGCAGTCTATGCTTCAATTGATCAACCAATCGAAGAAGCGCTCAAGGAAGAAGCCTACTGGCTCTATCAGGCAACAAGCAAAACACCAGCAATTAAGCGTTTCCAAGTTGCAGATGACACAAGCCTTCAAAATGATATGGAGAACCAGCGTAACTGGGAGCAAGGAGTTATTGCTATTCAGGAAATCGAATAATGGGCACTGAACAGAACTGACTAGAATTTAAAATGCTTGAGAAAACAAACAAGTTAGGATTTCAATCCATTAATAAAGGATACAATTCAGTATTTCGTTTGGGACGACTGAGTGTTGGATTAGTGGTACCAATCGAGAATTACTCCTCAGGGGCGGTGCCTTCCATGGTTCGACACATAGAACACGTTCAATTAGCAGAAGAACTTGGATTTTCTGCTGTTTGGTTGCGTGATGTACCGTTTAATGTACCGTCTTTTGGTGACGCTGGTCAAATCTATGACCCTTTTGTCTATTTAGGTTTGCTCGCTGGTCAAACTGAGCGAATTGCACTTGGTGTTGCTAGTATGATTTTACCGTTGAGGCATCCAGCTCACGTTGCCAAAGCCGCCGCCAGCGCCGATGTATTGTCAGGTGGAAGACTCATTTTAGGCATTGCCTCTGGCGATCGACCAGAAGAATATCCAGCACTAAACTTCCCTTTTGCCGATCGCGGTAAACTATTTCGTGAAAGCTATGACTATATTCGCTACATGGGCGATAATACACCAAATTTTGAAAATACCTATGGTGGCACGAATGGCTTGATCGATATGTTGCCTAAGCCTAATTCAAGAAAACTGCCACTGCTTATTACAGGAAATAGTCAGCAAAGCCATGAGTGGATTGCACAAAATGGAGATGGCTGGATGCTGTATCCTCGTAATGCTGCGTTGCAAGCACAAATCATCAAAGATTGGCGAGAGCTAGTTCGGAAAGTAGGAAGGTCTACCCAACCGATTATGGAACCGCTTTATATTGATTTGGTCGAAGCATCTAATGTCCCTCCCCAACCTATCCACTTAGGATTTCGCCTGGGAGTCAAATATCTTCGAGATTATTTGAAATCACGGGAAGATATCGGTGTCAATCATGTTGCGCTGAACCTGCGCTTTAATAGAGCTGATATTGATACCACACTGAAATATTTAGCAGATGATATCCTGCCAGAATTCAATGGATAAAGGAGACAAAGCCATGCAAAAAACTATTTTAATTACTGGCTCTACCGATGGTATTGGACTGGAAACAGCAAAGATGCTGACTTCACTGGGGCACCATGTTTTATTACATGGTCGTAATCCAAAAAAGCTTGAACAAGTGCAAAAAATGCTTCTTGAACTCAAAGATGGCGGACCTGTTGAAATCTATGTGGCCGATTTGTCGCTAATGGATAATGTCCAGGTACTAGGGAAAACTGTGATGGAAAAGCACTCTAAGCTTGATGTGCTAATCAATAATGCAGGTGTCTATAATGCGTCCGATCCTATTACCCAGGATGGTCTTGATATACGCTTTGCTGTCAATACCATGGCTCCCTATCTGCTTACACAAAAGCTATTGTCACTGCTCGGTACTTCAGGACGGGTGATTAATCTTTCCTCCGCTGCTCAATCGACTGTTCAAGCAGAAGCACTGGCAGGACGAGTCAAGTTGTCCGACGGAGCAGCTTATGCACAAAGCAAGCTAGCGCTTACAATGTGGTCGCGCAGTCTAGCAGTTTCTCTTGAGGATAACGGTCCTATGATCGTCGCAATTAACCCTGGGTCGATGCTTGGCAGCAAAATGGTAAAGCAGGCATTTGGAGTAGCTGGTGGCGATATCCGCATCGGGGCAGAAATACTTACTCGCGCAGCACTGACGGATGAGTTTCAAACTGCTTCAGGCAAGTATTTCGACAATGATTTAGGTCAGTTTGCCTCTCCCCATCCTGATGCCCTTGATATACGGAAATGCCAAGAGATTGTACGTGTTATTGAGACAGTTTTAGCCTAAACTTTGGTAGTAAATCAGACAAGTGACGATCAAAAATTTCCCCCTCAAGGTTCTTTATTTCATTAATGGATAATTGATAATTACCTCTGGTTAAAACCGAGAGGATTGGATATAAGGAATATTGTCTTTTTTTTTCCCCTTAAAAGGGGAGGCTTTAAACCTGAATTATTTAATTATTAATTATTAATTATTAATTATTAATTATTAATTATTCGGTAAAGCTTGCTCCTTACCTCATTACTTTGGATATGAAAAATTAAGTGAATTTTTGTAGCAGGATTAGTCATCAGTTTTCTCAATACGGCAATAAACTAATGTTTTATAATTGCATTTTTGCAAAAATACTTACCATTTTTAGCTATTGTAATGGTGATTGGGTAGTCTCACGCTCTTGGAGAAATTAAAATGATCAAAATGAAGAACATAAGAACATTTCTATTACTCGCACTACCACTTATAACCATCGTCATCGCCGTCACTTGCACTAGCTCCCAGGTCGCATCCCAAAGCATCGAGCCGGAATTAGCAGCCAAGCCAACCTCCGAGGTCGTCTTGAGGTCCGAAGTCCAGTGGGGACCCCTCAACCCCGCCCGCGGCGACCAAAGCCCGAAGGCTGGTACTCTTTGGGGCGATCGCACTGCTTCCGGGCCTTCAGGCTTCCTCGTAGAGTTTGTGGACGGCTTCTCGTCCCCACCTCACATTCACAATATCACCTACCGTGGAGTGGCCATTAGTGGCACCGTTCACAACGATGACCCGAATGCGGAGAAGATGTGGCTGCCGACGGGTTCTTTCTGGACGCAGCCAGCCGGAGGTGTACATATTACTGCTGCCGAGGGTAGCAACAACCTGGCATACATAGAGATCGATGAAGGGCCGTATCTTGTCCTTCCCACTGAGGAGGCGTTTTCTAGCGATGACAAGCCGATTAATGTGGACCCATCGAACATTGTTTGGATCGATCAACCCGGAATGCCAGCCTCTGCTAATGGACCAAAGGTAGCTTTTCTTTGGGGCAACCCGCAGGACGATCAACTATACGGGAGTTTTGTCAAGCTACCTGCTGGATTTACTGGAAAGATACTTAGCCACGGCTCGACATTCCACGCTGTGGTAATTCAGGGTCAACCACAGTACCAAGTGACGAATGAGACCGATCTCAAGACTTTGGTGCCGGGCAGTTATTTCAGCTTGAAGGAAGAGTCAGAGCATCAAGTCTCGTCTAAAGCAACAGAGGAGAGCATCATCTATGTACGCACAAATGGCAAGTTCGACATCATTCCGGCGTAGTTCAAGAAGTAAACTCGCCCCATAGATTGGGTTCATCAAGCAAATCGCCCTAAATAGACCGCTTTATAGTGGCGCATAGCCACAATTCTTACATTTGAAGGTCTGTCTAACCTAAACTACTGTTTAAACTAGATTTGAGCCTTGTATTTTATACATTTATGTAAATCAACCTACAAAGCGCGTGAATATGGAACAAACAATAACCCTAAATCTACCTAATAACCTTTCTGATTCTGATTGGAAAAAAGTGAGTACTGTTTATAAGCAAATGGATGGGTGGATTGATGGTTATGACCATCCCTACTGGTTTGGGACTGAAGAGGACGATTTATATATCTGGGCTTCTGTAGAACCGAGCGGTCTACTATTATCTGGCAAGGTTGATGAAAGGATTTGGATCGGTTGGGTTACAGTCCTCTGTGCAAAGCTAACTTTGGCTTTAGGACGGGAAATACATGATGCTGAGGCATAAAATCTGTCGTTCAAAAGCTTTTATCTTCTTCTTTATATGTCAATAGGACTTACGCAGATACGCTATATATAGCGCTCAAAACTATTGTCCAATAGTCTTTAGACTCTGTAAATAGTGCCTTTGCGTAATATCATGTCCGGATAAGAGCGTGATAAAAAAACTTTCTCCTTCAACTCCAGTTCTTCTTCTTCCTTCTTCTTTCTTCCCTCCTGACTCCTGACTTCCCCTCCTGGGAGGGGGAGGGGCGAGGGGTGGGTAGACTCCTGACTCCTCCGTCGTTATTTATTTATAACTGTTCAACCGGACATGATATAAGTCCTGGTCAAGAAACTATTTAGTAGTATTTCATACTATTACGGAGAAATCATTGCTGTGTAAGCTTTTGTTGCATATTTGCGCATTGGAATTATTGTTTTAGAGAAAGAGGAAGTAAAAGCTGGGATTTATCTTTTCTGCAAAGATTTATCCCTTAGTTCAGCAACGCCAGCTTTTAAATACGATACGATACTTTGATTAATAAATCGCGGTCATACGCGATCGCCAAACATATTAAAAATTTGGAGGTAAAATCCATGAAAGCAGTAGGTTTAACTCAATATTTACCAATTGATAACGAAAATAGTCTGTTAGATATTGAAATCCCTAAACCCACAGCTCAAGGCAAAGATTTACTGGTACAGGTTAAAGCTATTTCTGTTAACCCAGTAGATTATAAAGTTCGCTCTCCTCAAGATAAGGTTGAATCCGAACCCCGCATTCTTGGTTGGGATGCAGCAGGTATCGTGGTAGAAGTTGGAGAAGAAGTAACAGAATTTCAACCGGGAGACGAGGTTTATTATGCAGGAGATATTACTCGTCCTGGTAGCAACAGTGAATTTCATTTAGTGGATGCCAGAATTGTTGGTCGCAAACCCCAGAATTTAGATTTTGCTTATGCAGCAGCTTTTCCTCTTACTGGTATCACTGCTTGGGAAGCTCTGTTTGAAAGATTGAATATTGATAAAACAGGAGCAGATGCAGGCAAATCAATTTTAATTATCAATGGTGCAGGGGGAGTGGGTTCTATTGCGATTCAAATAGCAAAAAAGTTAGCCAAGCTTAATGTTATTGCTACAGCATCTCGTCCTGAAACTATCGCTTGGTGTCAAAAAATGGGTGCCGATGAAGTGGTCAATCATCGAAATAATCTTGCGGAGGAAATCGAGAAAATTGGTTATCAAAATGTCGATTATATTCTGTGCTTGAACGACACTGATGGTCACTGGCAAGCTATGACTAAAGCTATTAAACCCCAGGGTATAATCTGTTCTATTGTGGAAAACGAACAACCACTAGATATGGGTACTTTGAAGAGTAAGAGTGCTAGCTTTGTTTGGGAATTTATGTTTACTCGCTCCATGTATCAAACAGAAGATATAGCAGAGCAAAGTAACTTGCTTAATGAGTTGAGTCAACTTATCGAAGATGGTGCAATTGTTACAACTTGCAATGAGGTGGTCAAACCGATCGATGCTCAAAACTTACGGGATGTTCATCAACGTCTTGAAAAGGGTAGAACTATTGGAAAAATTGTTTTAGCTGAATGGAATTAATTTTTAACTAGCTATCAGCTTTCAGGTATAACACTAGGATTTACACATAACTACCAGATATTTTAGGGGTTAACAGCCGTTATATCATGTCCGGCTGAATACTTACACTTTGGAGGAGGTAAGGCAGGAGGCAGGAGGCAGGAGGCAGAAGGGTTTCCCGCAATTTCAACCTAATTCTATACACAAACGATGCTACCGGACATGATATTAACCCTTACAAGATGAAACCTTAAGGATCATTCTCCTGTGGTAGTTGCGAATACCCAAGCAAAGTAGACAAGGGGTGTTACCCCTACTAGAAAATCATCTTAGCAATTACCAACACCCAGTTTTTTACTGTAATATCATGTCCGGATAATTAGTTATAAAAAAACTTTCTCCTTCTCCTCGAGTTCTTCTTCTTCCTTCCCTCTTTCCTCCTGTCTCCTGTCTCCTGTCTCCTGTCTCCTCCGTCATTATTTATTTATCACTGTTTAACCGGACATGATATCAACCCTGATTTGGCGTAAAACTGTGGGTTAGATTGTCTTTTGATTTGAAATCAATCGATCGCTAATCCAATCAACCAACCCAGGGAAATACTGCTTGAAAATATGCAAACTTTGAGCTGCTCCATCGGGAAATACATGAAGTTGGTTACGAACAATGGCTTTAACTCCCCCGGCGGGAAGTCCCGCGTTCTCCCGTTGGCGGAGCAAGTGCGGCAGCTATTAGGGGAGCGGAGGGATGGGAAAGCCGGGCGTTGTATTTGTTGTTCCTATGCGAATTTTTTCTTTATTCTCTTTATAGAATACATACTATAATTATTTTACTATAGTTATTGACAATTGCAAATATAGTCACTATAATTGTTACCAACACAGGGGGAGGACATCACCTCTGTTAAAACAGCGGTCAGGGTTTCTCTGGCTGAAGAATCCCGCTTTGTCGCGCAAGCGCAACGTCGGGAGTATGTCAATTGTTCTTTCCATTACTTTAGCTGGATTAGTTGCGAAGCGTTCAGGAAAACCTTCCTTGCCTTGAGCTAGCGTTCCATAACGTTTTTTTTTTCGTAAATGATTCGTCATGGGGCACTCGAAGATGGTGCGTTGATATTTAGCAACAAGGAAACATAACTTTAACGAAGTCACAAGTCTGTAGGGGCGAACGGCCGTTCGCCCCTACTTATGACGATTGGAGATTTTTTTTATGTGCAATTAGGCGGATTTGATATTACCCCGTGAAGCAGAGATGCTAAAAAGCGTTCGGTATAATACAAAGCAAGCTGATTGCTAATCCCAGGAAAAACTGCGTCAAAGCCGTGTTCGGCCCAGGGGATTTCTAAAAAAATAGCCTGGTTGCCAGTTGCTCGCAGTTGAGTGTATAAAATTCGTCCAAACTTAGCTTGTACTACATGGTCGCGACCTGCATAAACCAGTAAAGAAGGGGGAAGAGCAGGTCTAACATAACTTTTGGGAGAAGCTTTTTGATAGAGTTCTAAGAGTTCGTCTGGTGTTCCTCCCAAAAAATCCCGCAGGAGAGTATTTGTATTGATAGGATTGGGAAAAGGTGGATTGTGGAACCCTTCTATTAAGTCACTAGGTGCGTAGTAATTTACCACTGCTCGAAAAGGTATAGCACCTTGCTCGTAAGCAGCCAGACTTGCTAAATGGCCTCCTGCTGAACGGCCCATGATCGCTATGCGCTCAATATCTACTCCCAAATTATCCGCATGGGCTTGAATATACTGCAAGGCTGCTCGTACATCTTCGAGTTGAGCGGGAAATTTATACTTGGGTGCATGGCGGTAATCAATAGCTATTACTGAGTAGCCTTGAGCTGCTATGTAACAACTAAACCTCTCATAGTCATCAGGACTGCCTTGTCTCCAAGCTCCACCGTAGACAATTACCACAGTAGGAAATTTCTGCAACTTTTGTGTAACTAAAGGCTGGTAAACATTTAGTTTGAGGTCTACTCCATCAGGACTGGCAAAGACAATACCTCTTCGAGTCCGAACTTCCTTTTTAGGAAGCCCACGAAAAACGTCTGCAAGGACAAATGGTTGGGGACGCATTTGGGCTTTTAAGTCTTCAGGAACACTTTGTAAATAGTCTGTTCCCAAAACCGTTTCCATCTCAACAGCAAAGTTAGTGTTGGTAGTAGCTAGTTGGCTCAGTGGCAGTAAATTTAATATTAGGCTAAGTAAGCTAGAGATGAAGATGAGAGCAGACCACCAAGTTTTGTGAATAAAAACTGTTAGTATAAGCGCAACCAGATTCAGGCAAATCAGCCAAGGGCTAATTTCTGGAGTTCCCACTGCCAAACGTAAAAGAAAAAGATTTGGAGCAGGAACTACAATCCAGAGACTGAAAAAAAGTCCTAATATACTCAATAGCAACGGAACTAACCACCAGAACTGTAAAATCCCTGATAAGTTTGGTTGAGGCATCGTTTTTCGCTAAACTGTATTTGGTAAACTATAGTAAGTAATTATGACAGACCTGAAAGGTAAAGTAGCATTGGTTACAGGAGCAACGCGGGGTATAGGTAAGGGCATTGCAATAGGTTTAGGTGAGGCCGGTGCTACTATCTATATTACAGGTCGTAGTCTCGAAAGACCTTGTGTTAACGATAGCGTTTCCGGTACTCTCCAGGAAACACAGTTAGCTATTGAAAAAGCAGGTGGTAAGTGTATTCCTGTTCAAGTAGATCATGGGGATGACGAGCAAGTACGGTTACTCTTTGAGCGCATCGAAAATGAACAACAGGGGCAACTTCATATATTAGTGAACAATGTCTTCTCCGGAGTAGAAGCTATTAGAAATGCCTACGGTCAGCCATTCTGGAAATCTGAACCTAGTCTTTGGGATATGGTGAATAATGTAGGTCTTCGCAGTCACTATATTAGCAGTGTATTTGCTGCACGAATGATGGCTCCTCGTGGGGGGGGAATTATATTTACTATCTCTTCCTGGGGTGGTATGTCTTATCTATTTGGTGCTGCTTATGGTGCGGGTAAGGCAGCAAGCGATCGCCTGGCAGCAGATATGGCAGTAGAGTTAAAAGCAGATAATATTGCTTCTATATCTATTTGGCCGGGGATTGTCGGTACAGAGCATATAATTAATTTTACCAATCAATCAAGTCAAAGTAATACTGTAGATATTTTTGGCGATCGTGAAAATTGGGAAACTCCTTTGTTTATAGGTAGAGTTATTGCGAATCTGGCTGCTGAACCAAGTATTATGAGTCATACGGGTAAGGTGCGGATTGTTGCTGAACTTGCTGAAAAATATAATATTGTAGATGAGAATGGTAATTGTCCTATATCTGTACGTTCCCTTCGTTTTTTAATTCCTTTTACTGTTCCTGCATTGAGAAAATATGCCTGGTTAATACCAAATTTCAAAATCCCTTGGTTTTTATTGCTATGGGGAAGGTTGATATCACCTCAAATTTAACTTCCCTGGCGGTAAGTCCCGCGCTCTCCCGAAGGGGAGCGGAGGGATGGGAAAGCCAGGGCCAACAGTCGGATATCTCCACAAATAAAACCTTCCTATACCCTTGACAAGCTAGGAGGTATGTATGTTATTATCAAGAGCAAAACAGGGGGAGGACATCACCTCACACGAAACAGCGGTCATTTTTTTTATGACTGAAGAATCCCGCGTTGTCGCGCTATGCGCAACGTCGGGAGTATGTCAATTATTGGATAGTAATGGTATAGGAGGTGTGGGGAGTGTGGGAGGTCTATGGGTTTTTATGAATTCAGAAGACAGCTAGAATACAAGTGTGAGTTATATGGTTGCTGAGTTAATCATCGTTGATAGATGGTTTCCCAGTTCTAAAACCTGCTCTAACTGTTTAGCGTACGCATTCTTTCCTGATCATACCTTCACTTACCAACGCCCAATTTTAATTATCAATGGTGCAGGGGGAGTGGGTTCTATTGCGATTCAAATAGCGAAAAAGCTAGCCAAGCTTAATGTTATTGCCGCAGGTTCTCGTCCTGAAACTATCGCTTGGTGTCAAAAACTTGGTGCTGATGAAGTGGTCAATCATCGCAATAATCTTGCGGAAGAGATTGATAAATTTGGTTATCAAAATGTCGATTATATTCTGTGCTTGAACAACACTGATGGTAACTGGCAAGCTATGACTAAAGCTATTAAACCCCAAGGCAAGATCTGTTCCATTGTCGAAAACGAACAACCGTTAGACATGGAAACTTTAAAGAGTAAGAGTGCTGGCTTTGTTTGGGAATTTATGTTTACTCGCTCCATGTACCAAACAGAAGATATAGCAGAGCAAAGTAATTTACTTAATGAGTTGAGTCAACTGATCGAAGATGGTGTAATTGTTACAACTTGCAATGAGGTAGTCAAACCGATCGATGCTCAAAACTTACGGGATGTTCATCAACGTCTTGAAAAGGGTAGAACTATTGGAAAAATTGTTTTAGCTGAATGGAGTTAATCTTGAATAACTAAGAAGAAGCTATCCTAGCTAATAGACATCTCCAAAAATCAAAAATAAAATCAATTATCGTACAGAAATTATCAATTATTTTCCCCTCCTGGGAGGGGTTAGGGGTGGGTTCCCTATTCCCTATTCCCTCTTTTCTGGAGATGTCTAATGGGCAAATCATGATCGTCTTGTGGATGTAGAGCCAAAAAATAAAAAACAAGTCAGTTAACAAATGCCTGGAAGATTTGAATGATTAACAGACATTGAATGGAAATTATTAGACATCTCGATGGCTCAAACGCTGGAAATTAGAATATTTGTAGTGCGGGCATCTTGCCCGCGATTAGTCACCAAAGTGAAATCCGCTGTAAATTACTGATTTTTTGGTCGTCGTATTTGTCTTTGTTGACGAAATTGCTCTCGCTGTTCTTCAGTTAAAACATTTGCAATTTGTTGGCGTGATGACTGCATAATTTCCCGGACTTGAGTTTTTTGCTCTCCAGAGAAATTTAACTGCTTAATTGCTTCTCGTCTTTGTTGAGCTTGTGAAGTAAAAGTTTGGAACTGTTCTTGCTGTTCGGGGGTAAGAATATTTTGAATTTGAGCTTTGGTTTGTGCCCTAATTTCTTCCCACTGAGTTTTCTGTTCAGGAGTCAGATTCAAATTTTCAATTTGGGCAAGAACTCTCAGGCGAAATTGCCCAAGTTGTTCTTCAGTTAAAACATTTGCTATCTTTTGGCGTAATGACTGCATGATTTCGCGCATTTGAGTTTTTTGCTCTCCAGAAAGATTTAACTGCTTAATTGCTTCTCGTCTTCGTTCACCTTGTGAAGTTAAAGTTTGGAACTGTTCCTGCTGTTCGGAGGTTAGAATATTTTGAATTTGAGCTTTAGTTTGTACCCTGATTTCTTCTGACTGAGTTTTTTGTTCGGGAGTCAGATTCAAATTTTCACCTTGGGCAATAACTTTCAGACGAAATTGCTCTAGTTGTTCTTCAGTTAAAACATTTCTCATTTGTGGGCGTGATGACTGTATGATTTCACGCACTTGAGTTTTTTGCTCTTCAGAGAGATTTAACTGCTGAATTGCTTCTCGTCTTCGTTCACCTTGTGAAGTTAAAATTTGGAACTGTTTCTGCTGTTCGGGGGCGAGAATATTTTGAATTTGAGCTTTGGTTTGCGTCCTAATTTCTTCCCACTGAGTTTTTTGTTCGGGAGTCAGATTCAAATTTTGAGGTTGGGCAAGAACTCTCAAAGGATTAGCAAAAAGAATGATGGCAATAATGCCAAATAATATAGCCAAAGAACGAGGTTTCATTGTGTTTATTCCCAATTAATTTTTTTGATTGAGTGTTTACTTATGTTCTATCCTACAAGTAGCAACTATTAAATAACCTGAGATCAAAGTCCTAAATTCCTCTAGGACTTTAGTCCTACAATTATCTGATTAGATGTTTATTTAACTTGGCTAAAGAGTGGAGCTAAATTTTTGGCAAAAATTTCAACTATTTTTCAAACACCGAATTGCCTCCAACAAACCTCTGGCTTTATTAATACTTTCCTCGTACTCTGTTTCTGGCACAGAATCAGCAACCAAACCAGCTCCCGCTTGCACAGTTACCGTGTGTTTACCATCATTTTTCGGCCGAACAACCATAGTTCTAATCGTAATCGCACTATTCAACTGACCCTCGAAATCATAATGTCCATAAACCCCAGAATAAGGACCCCGACGACAAGGTTCTAATTCATTAATAATTTCCATCGCCCGAATTTTCGGCGCACCGCTAACAGTACCCGCTGGAAAACAAGCCTTCAATAAATCCCAAGCAGTTTTATCATCTGCCAATTCTCCCACCACATTACTAACAATGTGCATCACATGAGAATAACGTTCAATTATCATTAACTCATTAACTTTTACCGTTCCCACTCGGCAAACACGCCCCAAATCATTCCGACCTAGATCGACCAACATAATATGTTCTGCTCTTTCTTTCGGGTCTTGCAACAACTCCTCAGCTAAAGCATTATCTTCTGCATAAGTTTTGCCACGGGGACGAGTCCCGGCAATTGGTCTCACCGTAGCAAGACGTTTGCCATCAGGGGTATTTTCTGCTTTCACCATAACTTCCGGACTCGAACCAATGATTTGCCAATCACCAAAATTAAAATAAGCCATGTAGGGAGAAGGGTTAATTAATCTTAGGGAACGATAAAGAGCAAATGGTTCTCCTATATATTCAGTTGAAAGTTGTTGCGAAATAACTACCTGAAAAATATCTCCTGCTTTGATGTAGTCTTTAGCTTTTTCAACGTTGGCACAAAATTGTTCGCGGGGTGTATTACTACTATAGATGTCTCCAACTTCTCGACTTTTTCCGCCTGGTGGTTGCCATTCTAGCAAAGTATCTTGTTGTGATAGAGGAGATTGCAATTTATCTACTAATTGAGAAACACGATCGCACGCTTGTTGATAAGCTGCCTCTAAATCTACCTCTGGAGAGCGGAGGTCAGCGTAGGCGATCGCCCAAATCTTCCGTTTTACCTGGTCAAAAACCAAAAGATTATCAACCTGCATCCATAAACCATCAGGCAAATCATTTTCAGTATATGGGTAAACAGGTACACGAGGTTCGATCCACCGAATCAACTCATAACCCCAAAAACCAAATAACCCACCAATATCAGGTGGTAGTTGAGGTAGTTTGACAGGTTGATAGTTTCGCAGACAGTTATCTAGAGTATCAAATGGGTCGCCTTCAAAAATTTTTACCGTACCATCCCGGTAAGTTTGGGTAGTGCGATCGCCTCTTGCTTCCAAAATCCACAATGGATCGCAACCCAGAAAACTATAACGTCCGATTTTCTCTCCACCTTCAACTGATTCTAGTAAAAAACTGTATGGTTGACCCGCGCAGACACGATACCAAGCAGAAACAGGAGTATCGAGGTCTGCTACCCATTCTTGGTAGACAGGAACAAAGTTACCTTGTTTTGCTAGTTGGGAAAATTGGGAGAAGTCTGGGAATATCATAAATTTTGAGGTTTTATAGCGCTACGCGCTAGGGAATAGGGAATAGCGGTGCGACCCCGCGTCGCCGTCAGACGCAAGCGGTCAGACCCCGCGTCGCCGTCAGGCCCAAGGGAATGCTGACCAAGAGAGGGAACGCGCACCAAGAGAGGGAATAGGGAATAGCAAACTGTAAAAGGGTTTTAGGATTGAAAAATGTCCGCGCCCAATTCTTGTAGTGCTATAGATTTGACCCACATTTCGCACTTCAAGAGCGTATCATTAAAAGTAGTATATAAATCTGTAGCTTGGTAAGTATTTATACTATGCAAATCATCTCAATTACTTTTTTCGTTCATCAAATTCCGAGTCAAAAATTTACGCATAAATACTTGCTATACATGATTACTCAATCACGGCAGCTATGATTTTCTTCTAAAATTCTGTCTCCTGTCTCCTGACTCCTGACTCCTGATTCTATACTACATTTTGTGGTGCGGAATGTGAGATTTGAGATTTAGGAACGACTCTAACAAAATTAAAACCTCAGCCTCAGATAAAATATCTGGAAGCTAAGGTATTGATATTGATCGGAATTCACACTCTTACCGCCAAATCATGCGATTGTAACGGAAGATTCTTGTTTTCGTTTTGCTAACGCAGCGCTCCACGACATCAAACGCATAGCTAAACACAGATTTTTGACATACTCCCGACGTTGTGCTTATGCGACAACAGGGATTCCTTTAGCCCGAAAATACCGGACTGCTATTTTGACAGAAGTGATGTCTCCCTCCTGTATTAATAATAATCCTATTTTCTGTATTGAAACACTTATGGTTCTGTTTCAAAATTGGTATTTTTGGAGAGGTCTACTGATTAATTACAACTTATTCGTCGTATGATTTCTTACCAGTAAACTTGAGAGCAGCAGGTTCTGGGTTACTGCCAATGTTGCGGTCGATCTTACCTACATAAGGACGTCCTTCATTAACCTTTTCAGGGAAGACTCCATCTTTCGGATGTAGGTACTCGGTGGAACCATCAGGGAAAATCCGATAGATTTTGAAGTTCTCAATTTTGGGCTTAAATTTAGTCCTTAGTTGAGTGCCGAGGGCCAAGCATTGCTCTTTGCGAGCCAAGTATAGTAGGTTTTCACCTTCATTCATAATAGCTGCACCACCTGTAGGCATTTCAAATACCTGCTCTTTTGAGCTAGTCCAGGTAATAGCGTACTTTTCTTCAACTTCGGCCTTGGTCAGTAAGCCACCAGTACTGCCACCGAAAATAGGGGGTTGACCTGTTAGTTCGTCTGCCATAGATTTTTGATATGAACCTTTTTATGGAATCCTATCACCACAGTTACCCAGGTTTAAGAAATTGTAAGGTTCTGTTACAAAAGGATAATTTAGGACTATGGCCACGCTACAGGCCACTAAATACTAATTGCCATTGACTAACTAAGGAGGGTATAACTCTTTTTTTTTCAGTTATAGTTGAATTGACATCCTCCCGACGCTGCACTTGCGTGAAAGCGCGGGATTCCTAACCATCGCGCTCTTAGGTCTTTCTGCTGCCTCTTGCAGAGGAGCTGCGCGCTCCAATGCACCAGCCTCCAAGGCCCTCGCCTCTTTTCGGTCTAAAGGCGCGCTCCACAGACTGACACTGCTAGCCCAGCAGCCAAGTTTTAAGTCTAACACACTATTGGCATACACCGCAAAATTGATTGGTTTTCCCATGCGACGCTCCCCTACGGAAGAGCGCGGGTCAAGGGCCAACGTTGAGATAAAGAAAGAGGGTAATTGCAATAGTCCTCTTGAATTTTACTATGATTTAATTTTAGTCTAGATAAATAATAGAAGAATAAAACTATATTGTTAATTACTCTCTTGAGAGTAATCCCAAATTATTTCTGATAAATTAACGACTTTCTACTCTTAAGTTAAGCTCTTATAGTGTTTCTCAGGCTAGTGAGGTACACTCTTGCCTTGACTTCACTGTTGCCTGTTGCCTCTCTTGTCTTTACTTCACTATTGCCTGTTGCCAGATTAGCTGTTGCCTAGAGTTTTGTATCTCACGCTTTTTGGGAATTGCTATATCTAAAGGTCTACAATACCTCACAACTCAAATATCGTCACCTCGCAATGAATCTTAAAATCAAAAAATCGCTGGTTTTCCTAACTCATGGAAGAGAACCTTTATAAAAATAAAAGCTATTTTTTACCTTTATTTATTGAACTATAAAGAACTATATGAAAGCAATTTTATTTCGCCCTCAAGGCAACTTAGATTTCAAGAGAAGTCATCAACTAAAGCAAATAGTAGACAAACTAATCGACAAAACACGAAATTTCTACTGTATAATAGATATGGGATTAGTCAACAAAATTAATAACTTTGGATTAACTACTTTAGTTATTATCCGCAAAATATCGGAAAAAAGAGGATGTTTATTATATCTATTCAATATCCAAGATGATATTCAATTAGTTTTTCAATTAACTGGATTAGACAAAGAATTTCATTTTTTAGAAGACAAATCATTTCTCTATTCATTAAAACCTCAACTACTACTTTGCTAACTACTAAGTTTATCAATTAGGTTTGTTTCTTCTTTTTTAATTTTCCTTCTCTATTTTGTTCACTATTACTAACAATTGGAATTGTAAAGTGAAACTGACTACCACGATTTTTCCCCTCTGACTCTGCCCAAATTTTTCCTCCCAAACGAGTAATAATCTGCCGACAAATAGCTAAACCTAAACCTGTACCACCAACACTTCGTCGTAAAGCACCTTCCTCTTGATAAAAACGATCGAATACAGCTTCTAGGCGCTTAGGTTCAATCCCACGACCAGTATCAGAGACCGTCACTTCTAACATATTATTCCCGTTAGAAGTAGCTCCAATCATTACTGTTCCTTCAGACTCAGTAAACTTACAAGCATTATCCAGGAGTTTTGACAATACTTCCACTAACCATTCTCCATCAGCTAAGACTAAAGGTAGTTCTGTCGATACCTCAGTAGTAATATTCGGTAAATCTTTTTGTGAGTGATGGGCACGAATACTACTCAGAGCCAAATCAACACATTCTAATAGAGGTAGATATTCTACATTCCACTCAACCGTACCACTTTCTAAATGAGACAATGTTAAGAAATCTTGCACAAGATTACGCATTCTATCTGCATCTGCTAAGGCCGTTTCTAACATAACTTGACGTAACTCTGCAGGCATATCTGGTTCTTGACTCAAACTTTCAAGGCAAACTTGAATAGTGGATAAAGGTGTCCGTAGCTCATGGCCAGTAATTGCAATTAAATTACTACGAGTCCGGTCCAAAGCTTCTAATTGTTGGTTTAATTCTTCCAAGTGGGCATAAGTTTCAGCCTGGATCAAAGTTATACCTAATTGAGTAGCGATCGCTTGTACTAAATCTATTTTGTCATCAGACCAATTATGGGGACATGATCCACAGTGGTGTAGTTCCACCATACCTAAAAGTCTTCCTTGATAAAGCAAAGGTACTATTAACCAGCTCTTAATTTCCCATTGAGATATTAATGTTTCGATACAGTTTTGGGCCAGAACTTTAGATCCTTGTGGTGTTTCTGTCAAACAATAATCAGGCAGCAAGCTTGTATCTTCTATAGAGACTTGTTCTTGAGTTTGAACAGCCTTTTGAAATAAGGGATTATCTTGTAAAGGCCATTGCTGATTAACCACAGATGTAACTGAGGAACCTAAATATTCATGTGTAATAGTTGCTGTGACATCTAAAGCTCGACATTGATAAATTAAGCATCGGCAAGCTAAAAGTGCTTCTCCCAATTCTTGCACTGCTACTTTAATAATCTCATCAGGGTCTAGCGATCGCCTCATGGCATTAGAAATAATATTAATCAGCCGCTGTTTTTGTTCCTGAGCAGCGATCGAGCGATATGCTTTAAGTAACTTATATTGACTTGCCTGTAAATAAGTCACCAGACGTTGAGCAAAAGGATCATTAAATTGAGGGTTTTGAGTAACTACTTTTGAGGCTTTATTTTGGTAACGACGATTAGAGCTAGATTTGATTTTGCCAGATTTCCTTCCCATTCCTACATCAACATTGATGCCATAAATTTCTCGTGCTACTTGTACTTTTTCTTCTAATTCTGGTCTATACTTAAGAATTCTATTCAGTAAAAATATAGCAGCTTGGACACATACCTGACGGTCAAAAGTCCAGATACCTTCAAATCTACGCGCCTGATCCATAGCAATTAACTTGTATGTTTCATCATTGCCAGAATTAACACACTCATTACAAATCAAGCAACTTGAATACTGTTGACCAAGTACCAGTAAATTCCATTCCTTACTTAGAGTCTCTTTAGTACTGAAAGCTATTGTTTCGTAATACTCAGAAGAATTTTTAAATGCTGTTTCTGGCGCTGCTAGTACATATACTTGGGATGTTAGGTTAGCAATTCGTCGATAACGATGAGCTTCCTGACGATAAAAACGCTCTTGCTGAAAAGTTGCAATTACCAGAGGTTGATCGGAGCTTGCTAAAACCTGGTCTTCCATTGCATGAGATAGAGCAGTCAGGGATGTCTTAAAGTAAATTTGTGGTCTCAACTGCGGAATCTCTTGCACCAGTTCTGCCAATACGGACTTAGGGATGGTCATCTGGCGGTTAATCTTTACCCTACTGCACTACTATAGCGCTACGCGCAAGTCAGAAGTCATCCCTGACTAAGTTTGAGCATTTATAAACGTCCTAACCTATTTGCGTAGTGCTATAATATCAAATATACATTGTTAATGTTAACACTGTAGAGTCTTTTATTCTTTAGTTTTATTCGATCCCTTGTTTATAGTCGGGCATTTTGTACAAGTATAAATTATTTTATCGCACTACGGATTTAGGTTAGAACACTACTAAACCCTGTTTGCGGAGCATTGACCTAGGAAAAACTTAGCCCAAGATTACTTTTGACTTTTGACTTTTGACTTCTAACTTGCGTGTAGTGCTATATCTCAAATATTTGGCATTTTAAAATTATAAAAATAACTTGCTATTATCAGTTTTTTTGAAACAAAGCAATAGCAAGTTTTTAAGTTTTTATCAATTTTCTGCTACATCAATTATCAATGTGATTGTACAAAAAATACATGATAATTAGAGAATTAAGCGTTTTAGACTTTTGATGTATATCTTGGTATTTTTACAAATTTTGCATTGGTTACTGTCGTCTTTATTTATCCTTCTCATCTCTAGTTTCACTACTAGATTCCAGCTCAGAATTATAAATAGCATCCAACTGTTGACGAGCTTCTTGTACATTAACGGAACGCATCACCAATAAAGGTTCATCAATAAAATTCCCAGATTCATCTAATAGTTCCGGATGTGGAATTCTACGAGACTGAGAATAAGAATCACCAGAAGACCATCCTCGGTTTGAGGGGGAAGATTGAGACTCAAGGCCCACCGTTAATAGACTACGGATTAAATTACGAACAGCCAAAACAGCAACAGTAGTAAAGGCTAGGATATAAAGCAGATGTAACATAGTTTTCTCCAGGGCCATATAGGCACTTAGCAAATTTTAAAAAAGTTTAAACAATTTTTCTTATTTTATCTCTACTTAACTCTAGATGAACTTGATGGCCATAAATAATCTGGGTCAGTCATCATCATTTCCAGAGAAGATAGTGCTTTTAGAATAAATTAACATTTATCAAATCATCAACTTTTATTGTTAAAAGTTAACTCAATCTGATTTCTTGGTTCAGGACTGGATACCTAAGTTTGAGTGTAATGAGCAATTCTATCTAGATTGTTCTTTGCGGAATCGCATTGAAACTTGCCAACATTCCGTTAGTAAGTGATGCCAAGGCATAAGCACTGTAGTTTCTACCCCAACTTGACCTTCAGTTGCATGAAAAAGAGTTTGTGCTGTACTCACTTCTTGTTGAGCTTGCTTAACTCTGTTAAGTAGGTCGAATTGTTCAGTGCTACTCAGAAAAGGAATTTTTTCTCTCTCCAATAACTGACGGGAACGCTCAAACCAATACTGAAAATCTTCTAACAAGGGTTGCAGTACTGCTTTAAGTAAATCTGGTTCAGGCAGTTTTGGATTTATCATTTTTCTAAATTAATTTCTTAGTTCTATCATCTTAATCTTAACACTCTTTACAATTTTTAATATTTTCCACAATAGATGTTTTTCAAGGGAGCTTGAGACTTGAAAACTAAGGGAGTAAGAATTTTAGAGCCAAAGCCAGTCACCTTTGATAATCATTTTATCCCAAAAATATGATTAATTTATACAAATTCAAAGTATAAAAAATGCTAATGCTGACAAAAATGATTGTGAATTTCGTTACAGTCCACATTTTGTACTTCATTTTTTAGTACTAAAGTAGTATATAAATCCTTAGCTTGGTAGGTATTTATACTATGCAAATCATCTCAATTACTTTTTTCGTTGATCAAATTCTGAGTCAAAAATTTACGCATAAATACTTGCTATACATGATTACTCAATCACGGCAGCTATGATTTTCTTCAGAATTGCTGTCTCCTGTCTTCCCCTCCCCTCCTGGGAGAGGCCCGCGGGTGGGCTGGGAGGGGCCCGCGGGTGGGTTGACTCGGTCCTCCTGATTCTATACTACATTTTGTGGTGCGGAATGTGGGTTACAGCGCTTTTGCTGATTGATAAACCACATCGTCATCACCAAAACCCTTTAGGGATGAATGGCCATTTGCTAACATAGAAGCTCTCCGCTTTATATGTCGCGGAGCGTTAACCGAGTTATGCGACAGCAAAACGCCCCTACTGTGGTCTACCGTGCAGGAAAACCTCTGTAAATGAGGTGTAATGAGACAGTCAGAGTTTAGGCATTTAAGCTGCGAAACAGAAACACGAAGCAGTAAATTTATCTGTCTGGATAAAAATTAATTATTTGGTTTGGCCTATCTTGAACAGTCTGACATCAACCTTTAACTAATCAGGAATCAGGAGTTACGCATAACCACGACTTATGGTAGAGGTTAACGGCCATTAACCCCGACAAATGGTGTATAATTTTATCTCTTGCGTAAGTCCTGGTAATAATTAAGTACGAAAAAAGAATATTACAAATAATTTGAGTCATTGAAAGATTTTCGTTGATTACCGAAAAATTTTGGTCTAAAGCCTCCCCTTTTAAGGGGATAATAGAGAAAATTTTTCCTTTGAGCCAATCCTCTTCTTTTCAAGGAGAGGTAATAATTAATAATTAATAATTAATAATTAATAATTAATTGTTGAAGACTCTTTGACTAATAAAGAGATATTTACCCAAAGAAATACTTAAAGACTATTCCTCCTAACTCTTGGCGAAACCGGAGTATTTGTAGCATTTTAAAATTGGTCCTTCTTTCCTCGTAAACGGGCAAAAGTTTGTACTGGATCTTGACTTTGAACCGCTAACTGTAAATCAGGTCTATCCCAACCAAGAAAAGGATTTGTGCGTTTTTCTACACCAATCATTGATGGTACAGTAGCCTCATTCCGACTGCGTGCTGCCTTAACCTCAGCTAAACGAGCTTGTAGGTCTAAATTTTGCTCATCGACTGTTATCGCAAACTGCAAATTCTTCAAAGTGTATTCATGGGCACACCATATTCGTGTATTGTCGGGCAAATTACGCAGTTTGCTCAAAGACTGTACCATCTGAGCTGGTGTTCCTTCAAATAAGCGACCACAACCACCAGCAAATAAAGTATCACCACAAAATAATTCCCCCACTTCTCCAGCAACTACAGGAGGAAAGTAATAAGCAATATGGCCACTTGTATGACCGGGCACAAATAGAACCTCTCCCTGTCGGTCAGAAAATTGGACTCGATCGCCTTCCTGTAAAAATACCTTTTGTCCAGGAATTCTACCTCGGTCTTCAACACCAGCATAAACAGTAAGTTGAGGAAATTTCTGAATTAACTTTTGATTAGCTCCTACATGGTCTGAATGGTGGTGAGTGTTGAAAATAGCCACCAACTGAGCACCCAATGATTCTAGTTTTTCAGTCACTGGCCTAACTTCTGCTGGATCGACTACAGCCGCAATCTTTTGATTTGGGTCATGTAGTAAAAAGATATAGTTGTCTGAAAGTGCTGGCAGTCGATAAATCTTCATAGAAACTAAATTAATGCCTTATATACAAAATTTTGACTTGGGGATATTATTTCCCTCTTAACTATTAAAATAACTTAGGAATAAAAACAAAGGTAATATTTATTTCTGAGGCTACTTTGATCGGGTATATTACTGAACATATAATTCAGTAAGCATTTCCTGCGGAATGCTGCGCAAACAGCCGTCAGCTATTATCTAGCCTCCTGGGTCGTAACTACGTTAACAGCAATTAATTTTGGATAAGGTAAAAGCAAACTTTGAAATTGAGAAAGAATAAAAAATTACTACCAAAGTCTCTTTCCCACACCTGAGAAGTAATTATTCATTACTAATAGCTGAATGCTTACTATAATCAATATCAACAGTTACAGATAGGAGATATAAATATTATGTTATGGAGTGAGCAAAATCAACCAAATGTGACAATCAATCAAATGGTGAACCGAGTTATTACATCAGGCAAACTTAGTCGCCGGGAACATCTACAACTTACTTCAGCAATATTATCGGGTAAAAACATCACAGATGAAGAACAACATCAAATTAATCAAATATTTGACTTTCTTCAAATTGGTAAAATTAAGTTGATTGATGATAATTAATCATATATGTTTAATGGTAAAAAATATCGTTCATTAATTGATAATTTATAATTCCCTCTGGTTAAAATTGAGAGGATTGAACATCAGGAAATATTATTTATTTTTTCTCTTAAGATGGGAGGCTTTCAACCAGGATGATTTAATTATTAATTATTAATTATTCTGTAAAAACTTGAGAGTTTTTATTTGTTGTATAAAGTAAAAAAATCAAGATGATATGGAATATACAACAGGAAATAGAAAGTATAATGTATCAAAAAAGGTAGCTATACTTAGGTAATAAAATTTTCCTATTCTTTGCTTTCTACTGGTTAATACTACGCCAACAGCTATTCCATAGCTATTAGCAGTAATTGTGAATGGGATATTTCACCAAAAAATCAGGTCTGAAGCCTCCCCTTTCAAGGGGATGAAAAAAAATAAAGTTCAATATTTCAAGCCTCTGACTTTCCTGCGGAATGCTGCGCAAACAGGCAGAGGTACTGATAACTGTTAACGCAGTTCCTCCGGAGGAGGCTAACTGATAACTGAAATGACCTGCATTAAAATATTAAACATATTTTTTAAAAAGTAAAAATAGTCTCAATATTTCCTTTATAACTAAAGAAACAGATACGCTGGGAAATTAAATTAATAAAGTACAGTAAGTAATAATTTGCAACTTGATATAAATATAAACCTGACTATATTCTGATTTCTGTTAAATCCACAATTAACTAATACCTCAGATAGAGAAAATTAATAATGAGTGCAACTAAACCAAATTCACTACTAACAGTACCAACAGGTTTATTACAAGTTCCTGCTGTAGTAAAAAATACTATAAAACCAGATAGTCCAGAAATCAAACTCTCTCTGGTTATTCCCACATTTAAAGAAAGTAAAAATATCCCAAAGATTGTCCAAAGACTAACTCAGTTATTAGATGCTAAAATTCCCGATGCTTATGAATTAATTGTGGTAGATGACAATAGTCCCGACTTAACTTGGGAGACGGCTCAGAATATGATACCAGAATATCCTCAACTCCAGGTAATGTGTAGGGAAAAAGAAAGAGGGCTTTCCACTGCAGTCATTCGTGGTTGGCAAGTAGCAAAAGGAGAAATATTAGGAGTCATAGATGCAGACTTACAACATCCTCCGGAAACTCTCTTAAAACTATTGACAAAAATGGAGCAAGGTGCTGACTTAGCAGTAGCTAGTCGTCACTTTGAGGAAGGAGGGGTCAGTGAGTGGAATATTATGAGAAGATTATTGTCTCGTGGTGCTCAAGTTTTGGGGTTAATTATTTTACCAGGAGTCCTAGGGCGAGTCTCAGACCCCATGAGTGGCTATTTTATGGTCCGTCGAAAGGCGATCGCAGAAAAAATTCTTCGGCCAGTAGGGTACAAAATTTTGATTGAAGTTTTGGGCCGAGGCAACATTCATTGGGTGGGAGAAGTGGGCTATATTTTTAATGAACGTATAGAAGGGGAAAGTAAAGTTACCTGGAAACAATATATAGAATATTTACACCATCTACTCAATTTAAGGTTAGCTAGATGGCCTAGTCGATTTATCTGTTTCGGTACAGTTGGTTTGAGCGCTGCGCTCGAAGTCAGAAATAGGAAGTCAGAAGTCAGAAGTTTTTTCTATGATAATTTTCGGTAATAAAATATCTATTTCTAGACGGAGAAATAGGGTGAGGCGACCCCCGCTATAAATTTCATTTTAGCCGTTAAAAATTAGTGGTGAGTGACAACCTCCCACTAATTTTAACTTCTGACTTTCAGTCCGAATGCTGCGCAAACACACTTGTGATTTCTGACTTCTTGAATGTTTTTAATATATCAGGACTTACGCAAAAGATTAAATTATACTCCATTTTTAGGGGGTTAACGGCCGTTAACCTCTACCATAAGTAGCGGTTATGCGTAAGTCCTGATATTTACGCTGTGAATTATCTGAGTCCAAGACTATGTACAATTTATAAGTTATCACTTACGCATTAAATTTTTTAGTTATGAACATTGTATTTAGTATAGCACTATAGTTTCAACTAAATTTATGTAATGTTTTTACGTAAGTTCTATAAGGAAAAAAAGTTATAAATTGTTCATACTCCTTATTGCCTCCCTTGATAACTAACAGACTTTAAACAAGATGTCGTATTAGTAGTTTTTATCCCTGAAATACAGGGCATTCAAATTCCCAATTACTCTTGGGCCATGATTTTTGGTAGTCCCACGGTACCACATAAGACTTTTCTTCTAAGTCTTTAATTTCATCAATAGATACCAACATTGAATCACTCAAACGCACTACCATCTCTCCATTCAAAAGTGCCTGTCTCCATTGCTTTCCTGTCTTCCAAGCATAATATTTGACTCCACTCCAACGAGGGTTAACTGGGTATCCGGCAAACCCAGAACGCAATGCAGGAATATAGGTGCTTTTGAGTTGAGTATGAGCCAATATTCCTTCCTCTAGTTTAACTACTTTAAGATGTTGATGATCTTGCTTAAACACGGGACTCACCTCCTGCTTTAGAATATGCTTAATTTTTCTTAACTTATCAGACTACGGGCATTATATCACTCAGAATTTCAGATTTTTGAGATTGAGGAAAATCTATCTATACAACTATTATAAGTAGAATAATTTCCCTTTTTCTCAGCCTTAGCATTTTTTTATTGAATGGTATTACACAAATTTAACTCTTTATAGATGTAAATTTCATTTACCTTAATACCAATTCAGGAAAATAACGCCCTAATTTATTAGAGCAGGTTTTGTTTATCTTTTTCTTTTGGATTTAATACCCCGTCGTCTGCAGTCTAAGGAAAGGACACGGACATATCAAAAGCTTAAAACTTAGACAAGGCAAGATTTTTCCTCCTTCCTCCTTCCTTCTTCCTCCTTCCTTCTTTCTTCTTCCTTCTTCCTTCTTCCTTCTTCCTTCTTCAAAAAGTTCAGTGGCGATCGCCCACTCCTGCAAAACAAAACAAATTTTTTATATTAGTCAGGAAAAAATAGTGATATTATCATCAACAACTAGCCATAATTCACATATTTATGATTGAATATTAGGGAAAGATATGATTCATCAAAAATGGATTCAAGATGCAATTAAGCTACTAAGTAGGAATGTAACTCAATCTTTATTTTCCACTGTAGAGAAATTAAATTTAACTATTATACATTTTTACAAAAATTGCTTTTTAATTAAGTTTTTACCAAAGTGGATAAGTAAACTGGTATACCTTTCACTAATATTTATGCTCAGTTTAGGTTTGACTGCTGCAGCTATTAAATCTCCGACTGTCAAAATTCCGATTTTTGGTTTCCATGACATTATTGATTTACAGAATAAAGCTGATTTACCACCATATCGCCGTCTCTATGATATGGATTATACTAAGCAAGATTTAGAAAAGTTTGTAGAGTATTTAGTACAGAAAAATTACTGGTTTTTATCCTCTCAAGATTTATTCGTATATTTTATTAATAAATCTCAACCTATACCAAGTAAACATATAGGTCAAAAACCTGTAATGCTTACTTTTGATGATGGCTATGAAGGAGTACATCAAAATGGAATGCCAATCTTAGAAAGGATGGAAGAAAAATATGGTGAAAAAGTAAAATTTGTTCTATTTATTAATCCTAAAACTCTGGGAGTTAATAATGGAAAAGATTTACCACATCTTAGTTGCCAAGATTTAAGAGAGGGATATCAAAAAGATTTTTATGATATTCAATCTCATGGATTTACTCATAAAAATTTCACTAAAATTAGCTCCAAGGAATTAGAAGTCGAACTATATTTTGCCAAGTTAGCTTTGAGAAAATGTACTAATGATTTAGATAGGAATAAAATTGTCGCTGCTCATATTGCTTATCCCTATGGTGCCATCAATACAAAGGTGGAAAAAAAGTTACCTAAATATCATCTAACTGGATTTATTTACGATGATAAATTTTTGAAAGTAAATTATCTCAAAAATAAGTTCCGCATTTCTCGAATTACAGTTGGTAGTCGCATATCTCCTTATAAGTTAATTCGGTTAGCAACTCGAGCTTCAACACTCAAAAAAATTCCTAAGTCGAAAAAATGAACGAAGGAAGAAGGAAGAGGGAAGAAGGAAGAAGGAAGAGGCAGGAAGGTTGAATATCAAGTCTCATTAACAGAACTTACGCACGGATACTAAATCCAGTGAGGGCGCAATTCGGAGCTTGGCGGAACGCCAATGCCATTTGCTTCGCATAACTATCGTTAACGCCGCTAAATATGGCGTTTTAAAGGTGAATTTGCGTAAGTCCTGATTAAATTAGTAATAATAAAAATCTGTTCTCTAGACATCTCCAATAATAAAAAATAAAATCAATTATCGTAGATAAATCATCAATTCTTTCCCTCTACTCTGTACGGACGTTCCATGCAACGTCCCCACTCCCTCACTCCCCCTTGGGACAATTCTTACTCCTACCTCCTCGCTCATTCCCATTTATCCCCTCCTGGGAGGGGCCCGCGGGTGGGTTGTCTCCTGTATTCCCATCCTGGGAGGGGGAGGGGCGAGGGGTGGGTTGTCTCCTGTCTCCTACCCCTACTAAAAGACTTTTTCAGCAGACCCTATTTACGAGCGATCGCATAATAGCGCCAAGGAGCAGGATAACCTTCAACTGTCAACGAAGGGTCTTCAGAATTAAGAAATTCTGACAAACTATCAATATTTGCCCAAGAAGTGCGCCGTTGTTCTGCCACTGATAAAGGTTCGGCAAAAAAACAATTAATATCACTAAACCCCGCTCTCCCTATCCAATTCTCTAAGCAAGACTGAGTGGGGAGAAACCAAATACCTCGTGCTTGAGCATAACGTTTCCGAGGTGTTAAAGCTACTGGTAAATCTCCAGGAATACCTTGACAGTCAATAATAATTTCCCCTTTGGGTGTTAAAGCTTCTCGCATTTTGCGTAATAAAGTAATAGGGTCAGTGTGATGATAGAGAATACCCAAGCAGAAAATGGTGTCAAAAAATTGGGGGTAATAGTGAATATGTTCAACTCCCAACAATTCAAACATCAACATTTTTTGTTGCGCAATATTTTGAATAAGTTGAAAATTCCAAAAATGTTTGGCATAAGGTTCAAAACCAATAACTAACTCTGGTTGTTGAGCTGCCATGCGAAACATAAAATAACCATTGTGGCAGCCAATATCGGCGACTCTACGATTTTTCAGAGAATTAATATGTGGCAAAATACGCTCCCATTTCCAGTCAGAACGCCATTCAGCATCAATGTTTATACCAAATAGTTCAAACGGACCTTTTTTCCAAGGACAAAATGTTTGCAAACTGTTCCGGAACAATTGTTGTTGCTCCGGGGAGAGTTCCTCAGCACGACCGACTTTTATCGCTGCACCAGAAAAGTCAAAAAAGTCACTTTTGATATCTGCAACTGTTTGTACTGCTTCGCAATACTTTTGAGTAGAGATGTCAAATAATTTTGTGTGCTTTTCTTGACGGGTTTTTAATATTGCTTCTGTATCGATGGGGATATCATATTTATATAAATAATCTGAGGGAATATAACCGATTTGATTATTAAACATTTTGCTAAGTTGAGTCATTCTTGCGTAATGGTGAAGATACAACAGATTTCAGGTAAATGAGGTACACATAAGAATGGTAAGGTGTTTCCAGTGCTGGCATCTTGCCCGCGACTTGTGTACCTGAACTAATATGAAATACGCTGTATATATTTTTCAGTTTCTCCCCCACTCCCCCACTCCCTGTACGGACGCCCTTATGCAACGTCCCTACCTACCCCCTTCCGTATCCGTGTATCCGTGCCATAATCCGTGTGAGTTCCCCCACTTCCCTACCCCCTTCCGTATCCGTGTATCCGTGCCATAATCCGTGTGAGCCACTCCCCCACCTTCACAAACCTACTTATTAGTAGATTTCGCTTCCTCAGGCAACAGAACCTTCGCTCGAATAAACCGTAAACCACTTACTCCTTGTAGAGGTTCAACCAAACCACTCTCAAATTTATCCTCCACCCAACCTTCACGAACTAAATAACGGAAATACTGTTGATATTCTTGCCACTCTTCATCAGTAGAATAAACCACAGTCAACATCCCTGGTTGAGTAATCCGCTCCTTTGTTTCCCGATCCACACCTTTATCAATTCTCTTTTTAACAATTTCATAACGAATATCGCGACTACCTTTGACATCAAACAATCTTTCTGTACTTTCATTATGATAAATATCAATTGTAGAATTCTGCACTAAGACCAGATGCACAACTCCCAAAGTAACTTCCTCAGATTCAGCTTTCAGGCGCAAAATTGTTCTAGCACAATCACAGATTGCTCGTAGTTGCTCGTAACGTAAACTACAGAGATGAAATTGACTAAATTTAGGATTAATAGATTTCCCCAGATACATCATGTGGTCTATACCATCAGTAGCCTCAAAATCACAATGATGGGGTATAATTTGCTGCATCTGTTGTTGCCACTTTTCCCAAGTGTTTTGAAGATGGTAGTTAATTTTGTGCAACATCTGGTCGTAGCGATCGCGAGCTTGATACACACTATTATGTTCGTTGTCACAAGCAGCTCGATAAGCTTCTACAGCAGTTTTGACCGAATCTCCACATTCTAAAAAATAATCAAAGTAATTTTCTAGATGTAAATTTAGATATTCTCTTGCTGTAATTTCACTATCCACCGATACTTTTTCTTCTAGAGACTTAATATATTCCAACATATCTTGTCGTAGTTGCTGACAAAAAGCACTATCTTTTATTTGACAAATAGTTTCAACAATTGTTAAACCTAAGCAAAATTGTGTCAGCAGATCGGTTTGAATTGCACGATTACGTTCGGTAGAAGAGCCGCGAATATCACAGATACCATAAAGAGGATAGACATCTTCAAAAACGATTATTTCTGGTGGTAATCCCCAACTACGCCGTTCTGCTTCTTGCAAAAATCGCCATTCAACTGCAGGGTGAATATTACGAATATTTGTGAACCGTTGTTGAATTGTTTGACGAACTGCAGTGGTCAAAACTGGAATAAGTTCCTGAGCGTGTTTATAATCAGAGGTATAAAAATTGCTGGGGTGCTTGCTAGTTAATCCTACTATTCCCAAAACTGCTTGAAGTCCAGAACTATCTTCTGGAGAGGCAGTTTTAATTACTAAAGGAATTAGTAGCAAGGAGCGGACTCCTCTTTGATATAGATTTTGTTCGCACTCAGTTTGACAATGTATCTTAAGATCGAGAATATTCTGAATTTGATTATTTTTAGCAGTTTTCAAGATCGGAGAATCCTGTAGACCCTGTGTGGAATATAGTCCAGGATAGTTGCTGGTTGTTAAATATTCACTGCTGATAAATAATTTTAGTTGTTTTTCTCCTTCATTACGCAGTAGAATCATATCATCTGCCCGGAATAGCGAACGCATTAGTTTGTCTATTTGCTGAAATTTCTCTTGCTGCATCAATGATTCTGGTTCCACTAACAGTTGAGTTAGTCTTCGTTTTTGTTCTTGAATAGTTACATCTAAGCCTTCGAGTAAAAACAAACCCTCTAGTTGGAAATTTTCCAATTTTAACTGTTGAGCTAAAATTTCTAGATTTCCCGGTTGTATCAACCAAGCTATTTGTTCAGATTTTGACATTGATTGGAGATTGACCTCTGTAAAATCATCTACAGTTTTGCCAACTCTTTGTACTTTTTGTTGTGAGCAACAAAACCAAAATTCTATATACTGTGGTTCAGAGTTTTGTGGGCAATTAATGGTTGATATGATTGAATAATGTTGAAATTGTAGATTTGCTGTGTCTATTTGATAAAGTTCTTTGAGTACCCAGCGCAAAACTTGTAGGCGGTAAATTTTTTCTAGTTCTGTTTTCTCCCAATCACTTACCGACTCATTGAGCTTAATGTTTTGCTTTGATTCTATTTCATCGATCCGATCTATTCCCATTAGCTGGCAAAAAGCATGATTGGCATATTTTATGCTGAGGCTACTTGGCTCTACAATTGCTGTTAATATTCTGCTGTGGTGTGGAAAATTTTCAAGTCGCTCTATTATTTGTCTCCAAATTTTTAGTTGATCGACTTGATTTTGATGATTGGATAGTTGAGATGTTAGAGCTTGCAATAGTTGCTCTATATTTATATCCTCACTGTTTTGATGGTTTGGGATGGCAGAAGTTTTTCCTGGTAAAGCTTTTGTATTATATTTATTATTCTTGTCTGTAATTTTTTGTTTAGAAGTATGCATATTTTTTGCACCTGATGTTTTGAATCTTTATTTTATGTATCCATTATATTAACCAGGCCAAGTTTTGGATAACAGGCCATAAAATCCAAGATGGAAGCTATATATCTGGACAAGCAAGCTTGATACTGGACAAAGATTTACTGATAGGTTAATAATATTATGGGTCAAACCCCACAAAATTGAAACTATTGACAGAAGATATATATTATGATAAGAATGATTTAATTAAATAAAAAAATAGATTAATATTTACAGTTTGGTTTAATATTGAGTAGACTTAACTAGCTATCAGCTATCAGCCTCAAAATTTGATATGGATAATGGTATCTGTTTTTGGAGTATTCCGGACCGAAAAGATTGGGTAAAACATCCCCTACTTCTAGCTTGTCGTTTAATTTTAGGAGGGATTGAAGCCCCTTTATAAAAAGCTGACCGCTGATTGCTGAAATGCTGTTTGCACAGCATTCCGTCAGGAAACGCTTTTTCAAGTTAAAAAAATATGGTTTATGTGGCTTTGAAGAAGTAAATTATCAGTGATGACATAACTGATGACATAACTATTGTTTTGCTAAAAAAAATGCCTAGACATATTTTGTATTAAAAATCTTTAAAGATATTCAACATACAGATGTGAAAAAAAGAATATGCGCTGAATTTGCTATAGAACTATCAGTTGAACAAAGAACCAAAATATTTATTGATTATGGGAATAGGAAATTAGGTCAGGAATAAAGGATTATATTGTTATAAAAGAGAAAAAGCAAGAATTTAACGGAAATATTTTTAAAACTTTGAAGAAGCAATGAAGAAGCAATAAATAAAATTTAAACAGAACCTAACTGTCTATATAAGAACACTTTGGGTTGTACAATTGGAAAAAAATTTAGGCAAAAAAAAGAAAAAACCTTTCAGATGATATATAATAAAAAACTACTACTAGCTAGCTGAAATTGCTTTATGTTTGAAGCCCTTGCCGACCGCTTAGAAGTCGCCTGGAAAAAACTAAGGGGTCAAGATAAAATAACAGACTCCAATATTCAAGAAGCCCTACGAGAAGTCCGTCGTGCTCTATTAGAGGCAGATGTTAACTTACAGGTTGTGAAAGACTTTATAGCCGAGGTTAGCACTAAAGCTAAAGGGGCAGATGTATTAACAGGAGTAAGGCCAGATCAACAGTTCATCAAAATAGTCCACGATGAGCTAGTGCGTGTAATGGGAGAAACCAATTCTCCACTAGCAAAAGCTGAACAAGCACCAACTATTGTTCTGATGGCAGGTTTACAAGGGACAGGTAAAACCACTGCCTCAGCTAAATTGGCCTTACATCTACGGAAGCAAGATAGAAGTACCTTGCTAGTAGCTACTGACATCTATAGACCTGCTGCTATAGACCAATTAGTTACTCTAGGTAAGCAGATAGATGTATCCGTATTTGAATTAGGCACAGATATAGACCCTGTAGAAATTGCTCAAAAAGGTGTTGAAAAAGCCAAGACAGAGGGCATAGATACTGTAATTATAGATACAGCAGGTCGGCTACAGATTGACCAAGATATGATGGCGGAACTCGCCAAGATTAAAGCAGCAGTTAAGCCCCAAGAAACATTGCTAGTAGTGGATGCAATGACAGGTCAAGAGGCGGCAACATTAACCCGTACCTTCAACGATCAAATTGGGATAACAGGGGCAATCCTCACAAAAATGGACGGGGATACAAGAGGTGGGGCAGCTTTATCAGTACGTCGAATTTCTGGTCAGCCAATAAAATTTGTGGGGGTGGGAGAAAAAGTAGAAGCTCTACAACCTTTCTACCCAGAGAGGATGGCTTCTCGAATTCTGGGCATGGGAGATGTACTGACCCTGGTAGAAAAAGCTCAGGAAGAGTTTGACATAGCTGATGCAGAAAAAATGCAAGAGAAAATTCTCTCAGCTAAGTTTGACTTTACTGACTTCCTGAAGCAAACGCGACTGATGAAGAACATGGGTTCTCTGGGAGGAATTATGAAATTAATTCCAGGAATGAACAAATTGAGTGACGATCAGTTGCAACAGGGAGAGACTCAACTCAAGCGCTGTGAGTCAATGATTAATTCAATGACAAAGCAAGAGCGCCAAACCCCAGAACTTTTAGCCAAATCTCCTTCTCGACGAAAACGTATTGCTCGTGGTTCAGGTTATGCTGAAAAAGATGTTAGTAAACTGGTAAGTGACTTCCAAAAAATGCGATCGCTCATGCAACAAATGGGCCAAGGAGGAATGCCAGGCATGGGGATGCCAGGAATGCCAGGTATGGGAATGCCAGGAATGCTAGGAGGTAGAACACCTCCAGGAATGCCAAACTACCCCGGTATGGGTGGTGGCAAAAAGAAAAAGAAGCAGAAAAAGAAAAAGGGCTTTGGGCAACTTTAAGAATGCGGTAGCAGGTAGTAAGAGTCCTAAAATATCTAGTGGCAAACTGTAAATTTGACAAAAGATGCCTAATACTTTCTTCGTTACCATGAAACACAATAGCTTACAATTCCAAACAGGAGTATAATCACTCGAAATGATCAAACTGCGATTAAAGAAATATGGAAAAAAACGGGAGACTAGCTACCGGATAGTAGCAATGAACAGCAGTTCCCGACGTGATGGCCGTCCATTAGAAGAGCTCGGCTTTTACAATCCTAGAACAGATGAAACTAGGCTAGATGTACCAGGAATTACCAGACGTCTTGAACAAGGCGCTCAACCAACACAAACAGTGCGTGACATATTGAGAAAAGCCAATGTCCTTGAATCACCAAGAACCGGAGTTAACACCCAAGAGAACGTATCAGTTTCCCATGCAGAATCGACAGAAGCCGTTGCCAATACCCAACCAAGCGAAGAAACTGCCAATACCGAAGCCAGCCAAACCAGTGACAGTGAGTCAACTGAAACAGCAGCTACCGAGTCTGAGGAATAATTCTCAGTCAGCTAACCCTGATTACGCGGAAATAGTGAGATGTTTAATTGAGCCATTTCTAGAATCACCAGAGTCTTTACGAGTGGACTGTGAAGTAAATCCTCGGCAAGCAAAAGCCTGGATTCGTCTAGCTTTTGATGAACTCGAAAAAGGACGAGTATATGGTCGTGGAGGACGTAATATCCAAGCGGTTCGTACTGTGTTAGCAGCATTAGCTCAAACAGCAGGTCAATCTGTGCATTTGGAGATATACGAAGACCATTCAGTGACACCACGCTCTTCTCCTTCTTACTCTTATAACAATCGAGAAGAAGGGACTTATGATAGAAGGACTATGCCAATTACTCGCCCATCCTACAACAGACAAAGAGTATCTCGTAGTCGTAGTACAACTCCAAGTCCAATTAGATATAAACGAGACGAGCATGGAATGAGGTAAAAATTATCAGAATGCCACCACTAAAGCTTTCATTAGGAATAGTGGGGCATTACTTTAATTATTCTAAAATTAGGAGGATTATTTATCGGTCAAAGTAGATAGATGATATTCTAATTGAAAAACTTATAGGATATATTTTTGTTGGGCAGTAAATAAACAACTTGCTTGACTACTGCCAACAACTGTGAAAGCCTTTGAGTTATCTAGTGCTAGCACTTTGAGAAAAAAGCAGAAAGTATTTGTTAGCGAGTCTTAGCAAATATGGAATGGAGAACCATGTTCGCATGACAGAGACACTAAGAGTAGAGTTGCCTAGTATTGATAGCGCGATCGCTCTTTCTGGTTATCAGGAAGAAAATATTAAACTACTGGCACGACACACAGGGGCAAATGTTGTACTGCGTGGACAAGAATTATTTATCAGTGGTACAGCAACTCAAGTAGAACGATGTCAACAAATTGTGCGGTCGCTCGAAAGCCTGTGGAAACATGGTAAAACCATTACTGGAGTAGAAATTCTCACTGCTCGCAATGCCATTGATACTAACCGTCAAAATGACCTGCAAGAACTTCAACAAGACGTTCTGGTTAAAACCAGGCGTGGGTTAGAAATTCGTGCTAAAACTTTCCGTCAACGAAAATATGTACAAGCTATCCGCACCCGCGATATGACTTTTTGTGTTGGCCCTGCTGGTACAGGTAAAACATTCTTGGCAGCACTTCTAGCAGTTAAAGCACTTTTAGATAATCAATATGAACGTTTGATTTTAACTAGACCTGCTGTAGAAGCTGGCGAAAAATTGGGATTTTTACCAGGTGATTTGCAACAGAAAATTAATCCTTATTTACGACCTCTATATGATGCTCTTTATGAATTAATTGAACCAGAAAAGGTGACAACTTTGATGGAGAAAGGTACTATTGAAGTTGCGCCTTTAGCATATATGAGGGGTCGAACTCTGAATAACTCTTTTGTGATTCTGGATGAAGCTCAAAATACTACTCCTGCTCAGATGAAAATGGTATTAACTCGTTTGGGTTTCCGCTCAAGAATGGTGGTAACGGGAGATATTACTCAAACAGATTTACCTCTAAGTCAAAAATCTGGTTTAGCAGTTGCTATGAAAATTCTGCGAAATGTGGAGGGTATTGCTATTTGTGAATTATCTCAAGCAGATGTGGTACGACATCCTCTAGTACAGAGAATAGTTGCTGCTTATGAGCAGTATGAAAATTGAGCCGTTGTTGAAGCGCGTGTATGATATTAGTCTTGATGACTTAGGAGTCAGGAGTCAGAAGTCAGGAGGGAAGAAATAAGAAGAAGGAGAAAGTTTTTTTTTATCACTAATTATCCGGACATGATATAAAAGACTTTTTCAGCAAACCCTAATTATTGGGACATGACATCATACCTCAAATCACCAACGCCAAAAATAAATAATTAAAAAATATTTCTATCTTATGAGTACTAACCTAAAAGATTTTTTAGAAGCTTGTGAACAATTGGGAACTTTACGCTTAATTGTGACAAGTAGTGCTGCGGTATTGGAAGTTAGGGGCAAAATTCAAAAGTTATTTTATGCTGAACTTCCTAAAGGTAAGTATGCCAATATGCACACTGATATTGTTGAGTTTCATCTAAACATGGATTCGGTTAAACAGGTAAAGTTTGAGAGTGGAGAGGCAAAAAGAGGAAATTTTACTACTTATGCAATTCGTTTCTTGGATAGTGAAGATAAAATTGCTTTGAGTGCATTTTTACAGTGGGGAAAACCAGGAGAATATGAACCTGGACAAGTAGAAACTTGGCAAGGGTTGAAAGAAAAATATGGTGAAGTTTGGGAACCTATTCCTGTAGAAAGTTTGTAATATCATGTCCGGTTGAACAGTTATAAATAAAGTACTCAGAATTCAGCAATTCTGCAATTTCCTACGGAATGCTACGCAAACAGAATTCAGGAGGGAAGAAAGAAGAAGAAAGTTTTTTTATCACTAATTATCCGGACATGATTTAATAGTTAAAGAGCTGAATAGTTTATTATAAATTATTTATACTGCTGTGTTAATAGTTATTAATTAGGGTTTGCTGATTAAATCTAAAAGCATTTATATATAAAGACTTTAGCCTTTTTTTTTGTTGAATTGCAGTCCGCCTGTTTCAGTCTAAAACGCTCAAAAAGCTAGTATTTTGGGACGATTATGGCAGAAAAATCAAGGGATAATTCTTACCCCTACCTCTTCGCTCATTCCCATTTCTCCCCTCCTGGGAGGGGTTAGGGGTGGGTTGTCTCCTGTCTGCTATCTCCTACTAAAAGACTTTTTCAGTAAACCCTAATTCTTACAGCAGTTTTGCAGTTGATAGGGTACAGAGTTTTACGAGTTTAGGGAATAGGAAATAGGGAAGAAAGTTTAGTATTAAACTGTACCTCACTATCCTCAAAAGTGCTGTAATTGCTATGGGAAAGGAGGCTAAATTTCGTCGGAATTTTGAGATGCCAATTCAGACAGATAATAGTCAGGTTCAGTCAATTGTTTTAAAGAAGTTGATTCAACCTTTTATTCTCAGGCGAGTAAAAACTGACAAGGATATTATTAAGGATTTGCCGGATAAAGTTGAGCATAAACTATAATGAATAATTACTTTTTTATTACTTCTTTTTTTTATCAGTTATTAGCTATTGCTGTTAGTTGCCTATAAAGGCTTTATTGAAACCTTACTCAATTAGCTAGGGTCTTATTGAACCAAAGTTAAATCTTACTACAAAAGTAGAGTATTATTGCTGATATCTGAAAGCTAATAGCTGAATGCTTACTAATATAATTTGCGTAAGTACTGAAAATAAATTATGTTAATTCTGTAATTTCATTTGCTGCTTCCCAGTAGTTATCAAATTCCTGTTTGAAATAATTAAATAGGTCAATATCATTTTTTTTATTCAATAAGATACTAGGAGCTACACTAGACTCAGAACGAAAAGAAGCTAATAAAGCAAATAGTTTACCATCGCTTGATTCTGGATCGGAAATGGAAAAACCAAATTATCTCCAGCACAGCAAAATTCTAGTAGAGAAGCCAATTTTCAATAACCTCTTTTTTTGACAATCGTTTAGTTATTGTGTATGATTATCAATAGGCATACATTTTTGATAAAATACCGTGGCCCTTTATACACCATCTTCATTTAAAGCAGAACTAAATGACAAAGGTTGGCGAATGACTCCCCAAAGGGAGACTATTTTGCACGTTTTTCAAAATCTTCCTAAAGGCAATCATCTGAGTGCCGAGGATCTTTATAATATGCTACAAAATCGGGGTGAAAGAATTAGCCTATCTACCATTTACAGAACTTTAAAGTTAATGGCAAGGATGGGAATTCTACGAGAACTAGAACTAGCGGAGGGACATAAACATTATGAAATAAATCAACCTTATCCCCATCATCACCATCATCTTGTCTGCGTACAATGTAATAAAACTGTTGAATTTAAGAATGATTCTATTTTAAAAATTGGTCTGAAGCAGACAGAAAAATCAGGGTTACATCTATTAGATTGTCAATTAACTATTCATACAATTTGCTATGAAGCCCTAAGAATGGGGTGGCCTTCTCTCGTATCTTGTGAATGGTCTTGTCCACGAGCACTTGCAGATGCAGAAAACTCTGAATAAAAAAACTCTGAATAAAAAAATAAACAACCCCACTTAATCTCTGAGTGGGGTAATTAACGAAGTCAGAAGTTGTTTTTGTCACAGGGTTAGCAACCCTCCAAAAACATTTCGCCTTAAAAGGCGGGGTTTTAGACCCAATTATTTTGATAAAAAAAAGATTTATAAATCTAATAATTACGGCTTGCTGATTAAATCTCAAAGTATTTACATATAAAGGTTTTAGCCTTTTTAGGACAGAAAAAAGTGCCTAGTATCACGTCTAAAACGCTCATGCATGGAGCGTATTTTAGGCGCATAGTTGGGCAGAACAATCTTGGGACAAAACGCCCGCTCCTACCTCCTCGCTCCCAAGCCATTTCTCCCCTCCACGGTCGGGGGAGGGGCGAGGGGTGGGTTGTCTCCTGTCTCCTGTCTCCTACCCCTACCCCTACTAAAAGACTAGTGAAGCGCAAACCCTAATTAGTTTCCAATATCTTTAACACTTAAGCCATAACGCATTTGAGCTTTTGCCACTGCTGCTCTTGTTTCTGAGTTGTAAACTCCATTCAATGGACCAAAATAAAATCCCTGTAGTCGAAGCCTCTTTTGTAGTTCTAAGACATTTGCTTGACTACCTATATAAGTAGCTCTCCGTTCGGAGGTGCCTGGAGCGATCGCCATAGGATGTCTTAGAGCTTGTAATGTATTTCTTGTCGCGACTCCACTGGCGCTTGTTCCCACATCTTGCTGAAAACATTTTACAGCAAACTCAGTCCCCGATCCAAAAACACCATCAATGACACCAGGATAATAACCCAATCTTGTCAATAAAATCTGGAGTTGTTTTACAGCCAAACCTCGATCGCCCCTTCTGAGGGAACTTGAGTAGGAGTATTGCCTGGTGGTGTAGTTTTGTCTGGAATAAGACACCGGTCCTGGGGGCAGAACTTGACTAGGATTAAATAGAAATGCTTTAGTTGTTGGTCCTACTATACCTGTAGGAGTAATTCTATTTCTCTTTTGAAATTCAATTACTGCTATCTCAGTACTTCGATCAAAATAGTTAGTTATTTGTCCAGTATAATAACCTAAATTTTTTAAACGTTGTTGTAATCTTCCTATCTCTAGACCTGTTTCTCCAGGTCGAAGAAATACTCTCTCCACAGGAACTGGTCTAGTGCCAAACAAAAATTCTCTCGTGGTAATACCTACCTGACCCGTAGGCGTAATTCTGTGAGCATTTTGAAATCTGATAACTGCTGTTCTAGTATTTTGGTCATAAATACTATTGATTGGACCTCTGTAAAACCCTAGTTCTGCTAACCTTCTTTGAATAATTGCTATTTGAGGGCTAACTTGTCCAAAAGATAATACTTTTGTTGAAGAATTTAATAGGGAAGAATTAATTTGGTGAGACCTCTTACCTGCAAATAGTAATGACCAGGTAGTAGGTTCAATTTGACCTGTAGCTGCAATACCCTTGTCTTGCTGGAACTGTCTTACAGCTCTTTCTGTAATAGGACCATAATAACCAGTTAGATTAGCAGAAAAATAACCTAACTCTCTAAGTTTTCTTTGAACTGCAGACACTGTTGCGGCTTGATCTCCACGTCTTAGATAGACTGCACTATTAGGAGAAAGAATTGCATCGCTTTCTGGTCTAGAGTTAGAAGAGCCAGAAAAAAAAGAGTTTGTTGCTATTTGTCTTTGGTCTGTTTGACTAACATTAAAATAACTATTTGTTTCAGGACTAGGAATTTCTGGCCATCTAGCCCAACTAGAATCAATAATAATTAAATTAATAATTACTACTGATAAAAAGTTTATGTAAGCGAAGCTAGACAGTTTTTCCCAGTTAAGTCCTTCAATAAGTTTGAAGTCTTTGTTTTCTTGATTAGCCAGAAAAAATTCTATATATGCAAGAGATTCCATAAATTTTCCTGGGGGACTTTAACATTTTAATACTAACAAACTAAATTAATTGAGCTTGTTATCTTAAAGAAGTTATACCAATTTTATGTGAGTCTGCACAAAATTATGAAATTTATTACTTGTCTGTCTCAATCTACAGTTAACTCTGATTAAAATATTATTCTATAACAACTTCATATTAATGTGGAATTACAGCAATTCTCAACAGAGTATAATCAGAAAATTATTATGAATAGAAATTGAGACTTTATATATAACTATAATAAAATCTCTAGCTCATCAAGAGAGGGAAATACTTGTTTCTCCTTTAAAGGAGAGGATTTTTACCTTAATTATTCGGTAAATAATTCTCTATTTTAGTTTATGTTTATTCTTTATTAAACTGCTATTAGTGTATTAAATTATTAGTAGAATAACGTACTGAAAGAACATATATAGGTTAATTTAATTTAAACTTTCCTATCTAATGTTCTATCATTTTGTTGTACTATAAAATGCTTAAACTAAACCTGCCCGGTCAAAAATCAGAGCTACTAAAGCAGCAAAAATAGTTATTCCTAAAGCAGTTAAAGGATTTTGACCTTGACTAACAGCAAAAGAAGTCACTACACCAGCTCCTAAAGCAGCAGTAACGGCAGCAACCAATGGATCGCGGTTTGAACGATTTTTGTACATAATTATTAATTCCAGATAGATTTTTTAAACAATTCATAACTAACAACGTTGTCTCAACCTATCACTGAATTAATAATTAAGATGGAAATTATCCTGGTTTTGCAATTAAGATTAAAATTTCTCTAAATTTCTTAACAAATCAAGACTATTTAGGGTTTGCTGAAAAAGTCTTTTAGTAGGGGTAGGAGACAGGAGACAGGAGACAACCCACCCCTTGCCCCTCCCCCTCCCAGGAGGGGAGAAATGGGAATGAGTGAGGAGATAGGAGCGGGCGTTTTGTCAGAATGATTTTTCTGCCCAACTATGCGCCTAAAATACTAACTTTTTGAGCATAAAGAGCTGAAAACCAAACACTTTTTTCGACCTAAAAAAGGCTCAAGTATTTATACGTCAATGCTTTTAGATTTAATCAGTAAGCCCTATTTAATTATAAATTTTTTGCAGAAGTTGGGTAAAGGTAACAGAGAAGATAAAAAAATTAAATAATTACCTAGAAATATGTTTTTATACTCAAAATTTATATTTATTGGGTAAGTTTTAAATGATATTAAAGAATAGAGAATTTACTCCAATTTTTCAGTATTACCACCGGATACCCACCCTGTACGATTACTCCCATCATCTACTCGAATCCTTTGCCATCTTTTATCTGAACTTTCTTCCAAAACTATAACTTTCTCTTGATAAGAAACACCACCAATACGATTAGCATCTCTGCTAGGAGTATCCCGTAAAATCAAACCAATAGGTTCAACTACAATAGCTCTGTAAGCTCCAGGGTCTAATTGATTAGATAAATTTTTATTTGTAGCTTCTGCAGAAGACGTACTCACTTTTTGGGCAACAGGTTTTTCATTAGTAAATATTGGTTTTTCAGGCATTTTCGTTAGTTTTGCTGCAAAGTAGAGAACTGATGCTGCACTAGCACCAATGAGCAATAGTATTGCTAAAATAAACCCTACTAAAAATTTGAATAAGCTATAAAAATTCATAATTTTAATAACCAATTTCATAAAATATTACTACAGTCACAATACAGGGAATAGGGAATAGGGAACAGGGAACAGGGAACAGGGAATAGGGAATAGGGAACAGGGAACAGGGAACAGGGAAAGAAAAACATAATAAAAAAGATTGAATTTTTTTATTGTAGGAATAAATTACAAATTAAGATGTAATACAAAATTAACAAAAGAATGTTACAAATAAACTATCTAGTAAATAATTAATATAGCAATTCTCATATTGGTGAGCTACAAAATTCGTTTGTTTTAGCGAGTAGGGAGTAGGGAGTAGGGAGTAGTAATTCGAGAAACTGGGGATAGAAAAAAAGAAAAACAACTGTATCTCACTAATTTGAGAAACGCTATAACTAAGAACTAACAATTAATAATTTACCTAACACCTATCACCTCACATCTAACACCTAGAAAGTTATTTGTAGGAAACATTTATCAATTTGGCATAACTACCTTCTTCTTCCCTCTTCCTTCTTTCCTCTTCCTTCTTTCCTCTTCCTTCTTTCCTCTTCCTTCTTTCCTCTTCCTTCTTTCCTCTTCCTTCTTTCCTCTTCCTTCTTCCTTCTTCCTTCTTCCTTCTTCTGCTATTCTAAAAATTACCTTTTAAGCCACCATATCTAGAAGCAAGACGTGCTTTACCTGCTGCGGCCCAATCTTGTAAAAACTTAATTTGTTCTTCTGCAGTTCTAGCTAGAGGGATAATTTGACTAGCAGATTCTAAAACATCCTCAGTAGTAAACTCACGATTTTGACTAAATCCAATGTGCATAGCTTCAATGAGAGATTGTTCTATTTCTGCACCAGAAAAATCAGGAGTTTCATAAGCTAGACGATTTATATCATAATTTTTGATATTGTGAGGTCTTAGCCGAGATAAATGTACCTCAAAAATAGCTGTTCTTTCTTCTTGGTTAGGTAAACCAACAAAAAATATTTCATCAAATCTCCCTTTTCGTAATATCTCAGGAGGTAAAGATTGAATATTATTAGCAGTAGCTACCACAAATACAGGAGATTTTTTCTCAGCTAACCAAGTAATAAATGTACCAAAAACACGACTGGTAGTACCAGCATCTCCTTGACTTTTCAACCCTGCAAAACCCTTATCAATTTCATCGATCCAGAGAACACAAGGTGCTAAAGCTTCCGCAATAGAAATCATCTGTCGAGTACGAGACTCCGACTCTCCGACCAACCCTCCAAACAAACGTCCCACGTCCAAACGTAGTAGAGGCAAATGCCAATGATGAGCGATCGCCTTAGCAGTGAGAGATTTGCCAGTACCTTGTATTCCTACCAAAAGTAAACCTCTTGGATGAGGCAAACCATATTGTCTCGCTCGCTCAGAAAATGCTCCACCCCGTCGTAATAACCAATCTTTGAGATTATCTAAACCCCCAATATCAGAAATATTTTCACGAGCAGGATAGAAATCTAATATTTGAGTTTGGCGGATAGTTTGACGTTTTTCTTCTAAGATTAAATCAACATCATTAAGCTGTAGTTCTCCGTGAGTAGCAATTGCCTTAGCCAAAACTCTTCTAATTCTCTCAATAGATAATCCTTGAGCTGCTCGAACCACTTCATCTAATAAACGTTTGTCTAAAGATTGACCCATTGCCACTAATAAACGTTCTACCTCTTGGGAAATTTCTTGACTATTTGGCAGTGGGAATTCTATGATTGTTAAAACTTCAGTTAAATCTTCTGGAACAGATATTTGAGGAGCAAGAATAACTAGATTTTTAGGTTGAGATTTTAATTTCTTTGCCAAATTTCGTAGTTTTCTCGAAATAGAAATATCTTCCAAAAATCTTTGAAAATCACGCAAAATAAAGACCGCAGGAGCAGATTCTGGCAACTTTTCCACAAGCTCTAAACCTTGGAGAGGATTTCTTTTTCCCCACCCTGTATCATTAGGATTATTTTGATATCCTTCAACAAAATCCCATATATAAACTGCTCTATTACCTTGTTTTTTTGCTGATTCAGTAATTGCAATTTCTACTCGTTCTTCTTCTCTAGTCTGAATATAAATTATTGAGTAGCGCGAGCGGAGTAGTAGTTCAAATTCTTCTTGAAAATTCATCAATCATCAGAAATATAAATAATAATTTAGATAGACTAACCAATAAAAACAATTACTTAACTGCTTCAAGATTTAGGCTTATTGGATTTTTAGAGGCATCATTAAATGTAGTCATTTCACACACTCCTGGTTGCCATTTTCTAACCTCCTTAAATCCTGTTTTTTTGAGAAGTAACTCTAAACTTGATTGATTAAATACTATCATGTGAAAGTTAAACTTATAGTTTTGTCCACCCATTAAAGGACCCATAATCTTATTAATATTATTTCCACTTGCTCTGTATTTATCTATTAACAAATCAAAGTCAGGGACAGAAAGACGCAGAATGCCACCTTCCTTAAGGACTCGGAACCATTCATTTAAGACTTGAGAAATCATACGATGGGAAAAATGTTCTAGGCAGTGAGAACCATAAATCAAGTCTACGCTGTTATCTTTAAAAGGAGCTAAATTATCTATTGGGCGTATGTAGTGAATATGAGGTGCCGGTAATCCATCAATATTAATAAATTTTGGATGATTAATAGAACCACATCCAACATGAAGGTTTACAGCTCCATTCTCTAATTTTGGAAGTGCAGGCCGTCCTAAAATTTGTCTTATTAGTTTACCATAAATAATTTTTACTTCCTGATAAATAGTTTTCACTTCCTTTTTTAATTTTTTCTGAAATGAAGCAGGTAAAAAATCAATTAAATTCTCGATCAATTTATTACTCATAATCTTTTATTTTGTAAAAAATTTTTTTGTTAATACTTAATAAACAACTTTAATCATCCACTATCAACTATTATTCAGTTGTTTTTTAATAGATTCTAAACCAGCCCATCGCCGGTCTATAATTGATGAGGAGCTATTTTTCTCAGATAATTTAATCCCCTGACAATTTTTATCACATAACTTTCTTGAAGGAACTGCCAAACACAACTGTTCATATATCCATTCTTTAGGATTAAAATATCCACCTGGGGGTAAAGTTTCTACCAAATCTTCCACAGAGTTTTCTACTTCTATATAAAATAAATCTTTTTGCTCTTTAATTTCTTTCAGCCAAATTAATTCTTTTGGATCGATCGCCAATTTATAGTTGTACTGTTTTAAACATCTATCACAAGTGAGAGTAATAATTGTTTCTAATTCTCCTTTAACTTCCAGATAATTGCCATGATTAGTTACTTGTAAATAGCCCCTAACTGGAGTCAGTGTTTCCAAGTCTGATATAAATTCCTCAAACTTAATAACCTCAGTCTGCTCAGTTTTTTTCAGTAGACTGGGAATATGTATTATTTCCATCTTTACTTCACCTCACTTATTCCATATAAGCGATTCAGAATCCTGAGTATAGAATTCTGAATTTGCTTTACCTAACTAATAATTTTAATCTCTATAACTCATTCTTTTCTCCAAATATTTTCTATATATTTTCTATTAGTAGTTAGCTTCTAATTTTTACTACTAAACGGCGGTCTGGTTCCTGTCCATGACTGTAAGTTTCTAAATCTTCACAGTCTTGAAGCATAGTATGTATTTGACGACGTTCGGCAGAAGATAGAGATGTTAACTCATGCTCTTCACCAGTCAAACGTACTTTTTTTGCTGCATACTCTGCTATTAATAGGAGTTCTTCTTGACGACGAACTCGATAACCTGCTATTTCCACAGTGTAGGACAAATGCTGTTCTGAATCATTACCTATATTTAGAATTGTATTAACAAGGTACTGAATTGCATCAATTGCTTTACCATCGAATCCTACTAGAATAGAAATTTGTTCTGGTGTCAGATTTGTCTCATCTATGATTAACCAATAGCCGTCTTCTTGTTGTTGACCTATGACTTTTGCTGGAATTTCTGCTAAAATCAGCAGTTTCTCTAGCCATTGCTTTCCTTGGTCTAGTCCTTGCTCTATATAATAACTATCGTTCATTACTAGCATTAAGCTTTCTTCTTAGAACGTCCTGGTTCAAAGGGTAGTGCTTCTCTTCCCTTTCCTGTTTTTGTTGTTTTTGGTTGTGACTCTTCTACTAATTTCTGTAGGTTTTCAGGTAATGGTTCTTTAGATAGAATAAAAGCCTGAACCGTTTGAAATATGTTAGCGATAAGCATATAAAGTAACACACCTGCCGGTAAAGGAGTAAACAGAAATATTCCTGAAAACAAAAAGGGAGTGATTTTGTTGATTGAGTCTTGATTAGGATTAGCATTGTTAGCCCCAGGTCCTTTACCTGAGATTGTCTGACTAGCATAGATACTAACTCCAAAACCAATCACCATAATTAATATATCCCAGTGAATCGCCCCATTTTCATCAAAGGCACCGACACGACCTAGAGCTTTAATAAATAGAAATCCTTTATTTGCTGCAATTCCTGGGATAGTACCTTGAATTGTTGCTTCACCTGATTGTAAAGCTACCAAGTTACCATCTTGATCGATTTGAACTCTTTCTGAACCTTTAGTTATAGCCCATGTAGGTTTAACTTCGGTTTGATTATATTCCTGTTTCAGAGTTTCTAGAGATTTACCCTCTACTGTTTGAAATTCGACGTGAGTCTTATCTCCAACAACTAACTTATTACCACTAGGCATCAAGGCAAAAATAGGAAAGTGGACACCATCATTAACATATATATTTTGAGGTGAAGTTATATAAGCTTGTGGTTGAATTCGCTCTAGTTGTTCTTGAGGAAATATTTGTATATCTACAGTGTAATTAATATTAGTAAAGGGCGATCCACGCAGAGTTGCAAACAAGGCAAAAAGTATAGGCATTTGAAATAGCAGTGGCAAACATCCTGCCAATGGATTAAACTCTTTCATCAGTTTACCCATTTCTTCCTGCTGTTTTTGTGGATCGTCTTTATAGCGTTTTTGAATCTCCTCTTGTCGCTTTTTCATCAAAGGTTGCGTAACTTTCATTTTACGCATATTCCTAATTGACCCCGCATTTAAGGGGTAGAGACTTGCGCGAATTACAAGAGTTAAAGCTACGATCGCTAGACCATAACTTGGTACGATCCCGTAGAAAAAATCCAGGATCGGCAGCATTATATTGTTGGAAAGAAACCCTATACCAAAATCCATTATTTTATGTCAACCTTGGGGCTGGTGATATTTCTAATTTCGACTATTTTTAATTTTTGATTACTATATAATAAAGGTATCTAGTTCAATACATATAAATTAGTCATTTATAAGAACATTTACTAGGTCGATATTATAGTAGTAGCTAATTGAAAGACACATGACGAGTGAAAAATAATAGTTAAATAACTATCAATTACTAGAACTATTAGTTTTTTGAGCTTTTGCAGCCATTTTTTCAGTTATGTAAGATTCAATTTCTCTAAATCTTGGTATTGCCCTGAGTTCTAAACGAGTACCATTTCTGAGAGTAACTACCAAGTCCCCCCAAGCTCCTAATCCTCTGGGGACTTTTGCTATATTGACAATTTCTGAGTAAACAATATCTGTTCGATCTTGTCCCATCCAGCCTCCGATAACGGAAACTCGACGATTAGTAATCCTATACCGTAACCATAAAGCTCTAACAATAGCAGCAACAGTTAGAGGTAGGCCAATAATTGTTAAACCAATTAATAAGTTAAGAATTAAATCTCCTATGTGGGGACCACCTTCATAAAAGGCTTCCTCTCGAATACCCATCTAACACCTCCAGTTGTGTCAATAACTCTTCTAATTGTTGCAGAAATTGAGAATAATTGCACTGTTGAGCTGTTGGTTTAACTACAATCACAATATCCCATCCTTTGGATATAAATGGCAACATTTGACGTAAACCTGCTCTAATTTGGCGTTTAATTCGATTTCTGACTACTGCTCCTTTGCTCACTTTTTTACTAATAGTAATGCCTATCCGAGTAGGTCGCAGAGGTTCTAAGTTATCTACACTTTGAGGTAACTTAGGCTCTTGCTGATGACGCAGAGCCTTTAATGTCAGATAAGAACTATTCTTGCGAATTCCTTTCTGATATACAACACCAAAATCTTTATAATGACGCAGCCTGTTTTCGATAGGCAACATATTGAGATTATTTAAAACTTGTCTATAATCATCAGAACTATTTCTAATTTTCTTTTTCTAATAGACTGCTAGACGCTCCCGCCCTTTTTGCCGACGTGCTTTAATTACTGCTCGGCCATTTCTAGTACGCATTCTTGTTCTAAAGCCAGATACTCTTCTTCTTTTTCTACTTGTACCATGTAAAGTCCTTTGAGTCATTTTTTCTACTCCTTAGCCACTAATCTAATCACAATTTAAAGTCACAATCCCTTATCCTAGCATATATATCATATAAAGTAAAACAAGGCAAATCTATTGTCCATTTCTCAATCAAATATCCTATTCTATGGTCAAAAGCCATGTGCCAATATAACGCAGTAAAGGCACATCACCAGGAGTCCTAATATTGGCATTAAAGTGGTACATTCCACCAAATCTGGGATTTCTGACATTGCTGAAAACTACCTCAATTTTATTACCCGCAGGAATAGGTTCAGCAGGGTAAATTTCGACAAAATTATTTTCTTTGTCCCATACTATTTCATCAATAGGTATTGATTCTGGTTTTTTTGAGCTTCCTCCCCCAACACGAATTTCTATTTTTTCAGTATCAAATGTACCTTTGTAGTAATTAGGATAAAAAATTGATAACTGGGCAACTGCTAAATTTAATTTGTTTGCTGGTATCCGCAGTCGATAACGATCCCAAGTCCCGGACCTACCAGAATCTAAACGAAAGTTTAACTGATTTTTTTGTTCTGGGCCACCAAATAATGTAAATCCTGGCATCCCTTGAGCCAAGCTAGCAATTGGCACACCTGTTAATAAGCAACTACTAACTAGCAAAGTAGAAAGTATACGTTTCATAAAATTTCCTCTAACTTGAAAATATCTTAACTAAAACTTTATCAATATTTTATAAGTACAGCACAGGATTTTTACAATAAACATCTGAGGTAGTAGGGAGTAGGGAGTAGGGAGTAGGGAGTAGGGGAGAAAGAATTGATGATTTATGTGCTAAAGTTGATTTTATTTTGGATTTTTACTAGATGTCTAAAAGAGGGAACAGGGAAAAGGGAGGAACAATTGAGAATTTATAGATAATAATTGATTTTATTTTGGATTTTTACCAGATGTCTATTAGACATTTCCACCAAAGGAAGGAGTAGGGAGTTTCGACTTAGTTAACAATTTGCGATACGGAGCGCGACATAATACGCTAGTTCTCACACGCAAGTAGTAACGAGGGTGACGCTTTGTATCTTCTGCACTAATCGCTGCTTAAACATTTCTGGCAGTCTATCTATAATAGACATAGACCTCAGAAGAAATCCCACTCCCTACTAGGAAGGGCGCAGCAAGGGTTTGAGGACTTTTTTCTGATGTTGATTGACAAAGACTTAAATGTAAGTATAGAGTGTAGAAATGCGGTTGGGCAAGACCCGTCAATGCCTATGGATGAGTAACCGCCGACGGCCTCACAAGAAGCAGGTAGGGGCGTTGCATAAGGGCGTCCGTACACATCAATTTGACTTTGATGTGACGCTTTGTATCAGTTTTATGAAGCAGTAAGGAATAGTATCTCTATTCAAGCTGACAAAAAATATTGACTTTGAGAGCGATCTCCACAATTTTAATATCCTCTTTAGCAATTTTTTTGAATTTGTTACAGCTTCAATAATAACCAATATTTAGTATTAAAAATCACATAACTTCTTGATGGCCACCTTGAATTCATAAGACAAGTTTAAAGATAGCAACAAGCAACTAAATATCAGCCTAATCTAATAATAATTAGATAACAGCTAAAAAGAACAATAAAATTGCTAGCTAACTCAGGCCAATTATTTTAGGTACGGTTCCTAGTTAAGAAAATCAAACTTTAGCTAAACCATCGAGAAGCCTGCGCGCGAAATTTTCAATTTGGTGTGAGATGAATCGGAGGTAAGCGTAAAATCTGATTGCGGAGCTAGGCGCTTAGTTTTTCGCTCTGCAAAAAGGGCAGCGGGGCATCCCGTCCTTAGAGCTTCGTGGAGTCCGATGCAATAGCAGGACTGCGAAGCGAGAGAGCTTACGCTATACCGAATGGTTAGTGTTGGAATATGTCACTAGACAAGGAGAATTTATGAGAATAGCAGTAGCTAAGGAAACTCTGGTCGATGAATCCCGTGTAGCTTTAGTTCCCGATGTGATAGCACGATTAGTCAAACAGGGATTAGAAATCCAGGTAGAAGCGGGTGCGGGAGAAAAGTCTTTCTTCTTTGATGGAACTTACGAACAAGCTGGAGCAAAAATAGTTTCTGACAGTGACGCCCTGTGGCGTGAAACAGATGTACTTCTAAAAATTGGGGTACTACAGGAATCAGAAATTGATAAATTACGAGAGGGTACTGTTTTAATTAGTTTCCTCGATCCTTTAGGCAACCCTGCTATCGTCCAACGTTTAGCGGAACGGAAAATAACTGCATTCAGTATGGAGTTGATTCCTCGTACCAGTAGAGCGCAAGTTATGGATGCTTTATCTTCCCAAGCTAATATTGGTGGATATAAAGCAGTTTTGCTCGCCTCTGCTGCTTTACCCAAGTTTTTCCCAATGTTAACTACTGCAGCAGGTACAATTAAGCCTGCCAAAGTATTAGTAATGGGTGCAGGGGTTGCAGGTTTACAGGCGATCGCTACTGCTCGTCGTCTAGGTGCGGTAGTAGAAGCATTTGATATTCGTCCAGAAGTTAAAGAGCAAGTGCAAAGTTTGGGAGCAAAGTTTGTAGATGTAACTCTCCAAGAAGATACTGTTGCTGAGGGTGGTTATGCCAAAGAGCTTTCCGAGCAAGCTAAACAACACACTCGCGAAGTTCTCACCCAGCACGTTGCTGCTTCGGATATTGTAATTACTACTGCTCAAGTTCCTGGTAAAAAAGCACCATTGCTAGTAACTAAAGAAATGGTAGACCAAATGAAACCAGGTGCAGTGATAGTTGATATGGCAGCATCACAGGGTGGAAACTGTGAATGTACTGAAGCAGGCAAAGATGTACAGTGGAATGGTGTGACTATTATCGGTCCGGTCAACTTGCCAGCAACTATGCCAGTTCATGCTAGTGAATTGTATGCCAAAAATATCTCTGCTTTGCTCAAGTTGATGATTAAAGATGGAGAGCTAAATCTTGATTTTGAGGATGATATCATTGCTGGTGCTTGTGTTGCCCATGGTGGTGAAATTCGCAATCAAAGAGTCAAAAATGCTTTAGGTGTTGCTGTTAGTTAGCAGTCAGCACTCAGCAGTCAGCATTCAGCAAGAGTTTTTTCTTGTTGAGAAATCATTTAGCGTTCAGCAGGAGTATTTTTTTAAGGAATTTAAAGTCTTGCTGATGTCCTATAAATAAAGTCAAAAATCAACTGTAAAAGGACTATGAGTGAAACATTAATTGCAGCTTTATTTGTATTCGTCTTGGCATCATTTGCCGGATTTGAAGTAATTAATAAAGTGCCTCCAACTCTGCATACACCCCTGATGTCTGGAGCTAATGCTATTTCAGGGATTGCAGTTTTGGGCGCACTAATTATCGCTGGTGACAAAGATTGGAATGTCACTGTAATTTTAGGTTTAATTGCTGTAGTATTTGCCACCATTAACGTAGTTGGTGGATTTTTGGTAACAGACCGGATGTTGCAAATGTTCAAGAAAAAGGAGGCTGCATAATGAGCGATTTTATACCAACCGGAATCCAATTAAGCTACTTGGTAGCGGTATCCTTGTTTTTCGTGGGGCTGAAAAAGTTGGGTTCTCCAGCGACAGCTCGTAATGGTAATTTGTTGGCATCAGTGGGAATGTTGATTGCTATTGTAGCAACCCTACTAGAAAAGGAAGTAATCAACTATGAGATGATTTTGGTAGCAATTGTTGTCGGTTCCATTATTGGAGCGATCGGTGCTTACAAAGTAGAAATGACTGATATGCCTCAAATGGTTGGTTTATTCAACGGTTTGGGTGGTGCTGCTTCTGCTATGGTGGCAGTAGGTGAGTTTTGGCGGTATTTGGCTGTTGCTCAGTCTCCTCCATTGCCTACTACTATTACAGCATTATTGGGCGTATTAATTGGTGGCGTAACTTTTACAGGTTCTGTAATTGCTTTTGCTAAACTACAGGGAATTATGAGTGGTTCTCCCATTACTTTCCCATTACAGCAACCTGTTAATGCTCTCCTATTTGGTGGGTTTATTGTTGGTAGCGTTTATCTATGCGTCACACCATTCAACTTACCCATATTTTTAGCATTGGTAGGTGTATCCCTAATATTAGGTATAATGTTTGTCATCCCCATCGGTGGTGGCGATATGCCAGTTGTGATTTCTTTGTTGAACTCATTCTCTGGACTAGCTGCTAGTGCTGCTGGTTTTGTGGTAATGAACAATATGTTGATCATCGCTGGTGCATTGGTTGGTGCTTCTGGAATTATCCTCACAGTAATTATGTGTAAGGGTATGAACCGTTCCTTGACTAATGTACTGTTTGCTGCATTTGGTACTGGTGAAGGTGGCGGTCCTGCTGCTGCTGGTGGTACAACTGATAAGTCTGTTCGCAGTATTGACCCTGAAGAGGGTGCAATGATGTTGGGTTATGCTCGTTCTGTGGTGATTGTACCTGGTTATGGTATGGCTGTTGCTCAAGCACAACATTCTGTCCGTGAGTTGACAGACCAGTTGGAAGGATTAGGTGTTGAGGTTAAGTATGCTATTCACCCTGTTGCAGGACGGATGCCTGGACATATGAATGTATTGTTGGCAGAAGCTAATGTGCCTTATCCTCAGTTATATGATATGGATGACATTAATCCTCAGTTTGACCAGGCAGATGTAGCTTTGGTAATTGGGGCTAATGATGTTGTCAACCCAGCGGCGCGTGCAGATCAGAATAGTCCAATTTATGGAATGCCCATTCTTGATGTTGATAAGGCCAAGCATACTATTGTGATTAAGCGCGGTCTCAGCACTGGTTTTGCTGGTGTGGACAATGATTTGTTCTACAAGGATAAAACTATGATGCTGTTTGGCAGTGCTAAGGATATGGTTGCTAAGTTGGTTTCTGAGGTTAAGCAACTTTAATTCGGGGTCTTAAAATTAAATTTAGCTGTGGTAAGCGAACTATAATATTTTTCTCAAGTCGCTTACCTCTAATCTAGGGCTTGCTGAAAAAGTCTTATGGGTGAGGGTAGGAGACAGGAGACAACCCACCCCTAGCCCCTCCCCCGACCGTGGAGGGGAAGACAACCCACCCCTCGCCCCTCCCCCTCCCAGGAGGGGAGAAATGGGAATGTAGAGGAGATAGGAGCGCGCGTTTTGTCAATTTGGGATTTTTCTGCCCAACTATGCGCCTAAAATACGCTCCTAGCATGAGCATGAAGAGCCGAAAACCAGGCACTTTTGATACTGAGCATTGTTCATTTAGCAATGCTCATTTTAAGTTTTAGAGAGAAAATCATTTTTCATTATTTAGGAATTTAGGGTTGAAAATTTCTCCATTGCTTGCTTTACAAACTTACTTGGTCATTTTCTCGTCTTATATCATGTCCGGATAATTAGTCATCAAAAACTTTCTCCTTTTCCTCCTGTTTCTTCTTGTTTCTTCTTCTTTCTTCCCTCCTGACTCCTGACTCGGTCCTCCTGAGGACTCCGTAGTTTATTTATAACTGTTCAACCGGACATGATATGAAAATATTTTCAAAAAAGTCTCTGAATATAAATATCTATATGTGCTATTATAGAATGCGAGAATAAATTCGGTTATAATGTTTGTTTATATTGAGGGCTACTTTCCTGTCGCTATTGACAAGCTTCTCTCCGAAATCTAAATCTCTACAAAAATCTTAATTTTGGAGACTATCTATGTCAATTTATGTAGGCAACTTATCCTACGAGGTCACGACAGATGACCTATCTGAGGTTTTTAAGGAATATGGTTCTGTAAAACGGGTTCATTTACCAACTGACCGTGAAACAGGACGCATTCGTGGTTTTGGATTCGTGGAAATGGATACCGAAGAAGAAGAAGAAGCGGCTATTGCGGCACTTGATGGTGCTGAGTGGATGAGTCGCGAAATAAAAGTTAACAAAGCCAAGCCACGGGAGGAAAGACCTTCCTTTGGTGGTGGTGGTCGCAGAAACAACTCTCGTCGCTACTAATTTAATTCATTTTCATTAAAACCTAATTATAGGACTTAGTGTTTAGCTCCTATAATTATCAAGAAAAAATTTAGGTAGGGGAAGCATCGGATTAACAAAGTGCAGAATTTTGAATTGAATTCTGTAATTTTTGTGTGTTTCGGAAGTCCATTGAGTACCCCCTACCAAATCTTAATTTTTGTTAGTCTTGAATGAGTGACGAGTCTTAAATGTCTGCTCATTCATCATTCTTCCTGTCTACTAACTCATAATATCCTTCTTCAAGATTTCCAATTGACAAAACGGGTATAAAAATAAGCGATCGCCTCTCCAACAACAGTCCGCATACCTGCACTAGACTCCCACCATCTATTAGGATTATAACCTTTAGGCTCAAGACCAATCACGCCTACCTGAATATCTGGACTAAAAACATTTCGATAAATCATCCAGCTACGGCGAGCGTGAGGTCCTAAAGTATAGATATTGATAGAGTCTACTTTGAGATTAGAAGTTGCTAGCCATTCTTTAACCGCAATAGCAGAGGCAGCAGTGCGATACTTAACCACTTGAGGAGTAGGTATTGCAACAACTCGGTCTGGATCGACACCCAAGGCAATTAAAGTTGCGGCTGTTAGTTCGGCAAAGTTATTATATTCTGATAGATAATATCCCTTACCTATGGGCGAACCTGTGGTAATTAATTTTTGATAAGCACCTTGATGAAATTCAGCGATCGCTAATTTTACTGCATAGTCAGACATCCAACCTTCTACTATTAGTATATCTGCTTCTATGGGGGAGGTTACTGCTAAGAATGAATAAATATTAAAGCAGCAAATCGCAATTAGAAAGATAATTAATCCTAGAATTAATATCCATTTCTGGATTGTTAAAATTAATTTTTGCTGCCATTGTAAGAAAATGTTTTTTGGATACATTGAAGTCATCAACTAATAAGTAAAGAAGAAAGAAAGTAATAGATTATAGATAACACTCAATCCGGTCAATAAAACAGATTTATAATGTTTTTCCTGTTCTTTACTCTTGACCTTTATAAGTAATTTATTTAAACTGGATTTTAGATAACTATTATCTACTAAACAAGACTCAATCTTCTTCACTTAACTTCAGTAATATTTACTGTTAATAGCTCTTTCTAGCTATGAGCTACTTCTTCCTGTTTTTTGTGTAAATAGTCAAAAACACTCTTATCACCAATGTCTGGAGGTATTGCTTGAAATAACTTTCGGATAGCAAAAACTATAAAAAGAAACGCCCAAATTCCCAATAAAAACTCTTTGACTTCAAGTAATAAAAAGCCAGCTAGATGAGATAGGAGTAAGAAAGGTACTAAAGGTGTGAGGAATTTTGTTTCTAGGCGGTTAAAACAAAAAGCTTCTTTGAAATAAATACCAGTCAAGGCAGCAAAGGTAAAACCAATACCCAAAATGGTAATTGGATTAGTGTACACTACTAAGAACAGGGGCTGAGTACTGTTAATTGCTAAGATTACTGTAGTAATAGTCCCTATAATCCAAAATACCTGGAGTAGTCGGTGTAAAATGGCCATATAGATATGGATAGTGGCTAAACTTAGACCTAAAGCTAGACAAAAACAGCCATAGATAGGTGTTAGTGCTTTAATCACTGCTGGGTTGTTGCCTTGCCATAGGACTAAGGTGCTGCCTAGTGCAAAACTAAGGGCAGCTATCATCAGGCCACTACGGTAAATAATGACACTAAGGCGATCGCTTTTTGTGATAGTAAATTCTCCAAAATGTCCTTGATAAACTATGGGTTCTGGGGATTGTAGTATTTGTGTCATAATTTACTCCTAAAGAAATATAGATCGACTGATTTTTTTTACTTATAGATATTTTTAATCATAAACCTGGATAAGGGGAGAACTTCATGCCAAAATCTAATCAAAAACAAAATAAAAATAAGTCTCAACCTGATACCAGAAAACTCAAACCAATTGAAATTGATGAGACTATTATATCAGGGAAAACTGGTAAGTTGAATAATGGAGAAAATATAACTATTAGTGTACCTATTGAGGATTTTTTACAGCAGATCGGTGCTTTTCAAGGGATGGCAGAAGAATATGAAGCACAACAAATTAATTTAGAAGTTTTTGAGCAAAAGTTAGAGGAAATTTTCAATACAAGTAATTTAAAAGTTAATCAAAGTAATTTAAAAAAATATTTTAAATATCTCAAGCAAAATATTGATTTTCCTTGTTTAGTGACAGGAATAGAAGAATTTGACTGGGAAGAACATTATACTATAGGTCCAGGAAGTCAAAAAGAATATCAAAAGCTGAAGAAGAAAAAACCATCTTATACAGATGTGTTTAATCTGCTAAAATTAGATGATAAATTAGATTTAGAGTATGGAATTTTAGCAGAATTGGAGCGCACTACAGATAGTCAAAAATTTACATTGCCACTAGCTGAGTTAGAAGCTGTTATGGAAGATTCTGAGAATGCTGAATTGTTAGAGGATTATTCTATGTGGTTTTATACTTATCTATAGAAAGAAAAATTTTCGTTGCCCTAAAGCGCCAGCAATTTCAGTTATCAGTTATCAGTTAGCCTCCTGCGGGGGAACTGGGCTAACAGTACCTATGCAATAAGGAGGGTTGAAATAAGGAATATTCTCTTTCTCTTGGTCGATTAGATATGGCTCCGAGACCTCGCCATCTCTCGACCGCTTTTTATCCCCTTAAAAGGGGAGGCGCATACCCAAAATTTTTCGGTAAAAGTATATATAACGTCATGTTAGAATGGGTTAGTTATATTAATTTAGTTTAATTTAATATGAGGTTACATAGAATAAAGATTTCCAGAATAATTGATTGTAGATAAAGACTGATAAATTAATGAATTTCATAATTATATGCAGGTTCACATAATATTGGTATATTCAAAATTCTAATATATTTAGGATTACCTATAGCACGCACATGGGGCGCGGACATTTATAAATGCTCAAAGTTAGTCAGTGATTACTTCTGACTTCTGACTTCTGTACGTCGCCAATTCGACGGCTCCCCTATGTGCGTAGCGCTATAACTTCCTTGATTGAGTAGTAATTTTCTTGTTAATTTTCAATCTTCTGAAATCTGAATAGACTTTGGTGGAGATTTCAAAGTATATATCTGAGTTTCTGTGGCGATCGCCTGTCGTACATTCAAAGGTATTTGCAACATTCCCAACAAAGAAATACCATCCATAACTTTTAAACCACCGATAGTTTTTTCTGCTAACAAAAGGTCTACTTTTTCTGGGTTTGGTGTAGAGGAAATTTCTTGCTGAGAAGCAATAACAAATCCTAATGGAGTTCCATAACTGGTAGAATAAGCTTCTACAGAATGAGCATAATTAAACACTGTCTGTAAAGTTTTAACCACAGGGACATGAAGATACATTTCAGCAGGAGAAATTGAGCCTGCTTGTATCATAAAAACTCCATCAGGAGACAAATTTTGATTAATTTTTTGAAAGTATTCCTGAGTAAATAAGGGAAAAGATAGACCAGACTCAATAGGGTCTGTCAGATCGGAAATAATCACGTCCCAAGTTTCTGAAGAAGAGTTCAAAAAATTCTGCGCATCATCAATAATTAATTCTACCCGGGGGTCTTCAAAAGAATTTTGGTGCATTTCTGGTAAATACTTTTTGCAGGCGTCTACTACTTCGCCATCTATATCAACCATAACTAATTTTTCTACAGTTTTCCAGCGTAATACTTCTCGTAATGTTGCTCCTTCTGCACCTCCAAGCACTAAGACTTTGCGTGGGGACCCATGAAAAATCATTGCTGGATGTACTAAGCATTCATGGTAGAGAAATTCTTCTCTGGTGCAAGACTGCCACTTATTATCTAGTATTAAAGCTTTGCCATAAATACCTTCAACAATATATATTTCCTGATATTTAGTTTTTTGATAAACCAGCACCCGATCGATGCCATGTTTATAAATATCCCAAGGTGTAATTTGTTCAGCGAACCATAAGTTTGTATTAAGTTTAGCTCCTGCCATTGATGTTTTTCCTCCGAATAAAATAGTTGGGGGTGGGGAGTGGGGGAGTAGGGGAGTGGGGGAAGTTGAAGTAATTTAAGAAATTATCAACATATTATCAACATATAATATATAACTAGATTCTATATAATTTTTAACTTCTGACTTGTAACTTCTAACTTCTGACTTCTCAAAGGAGTGGGGGAAATTGAATATTGAAGTAATTTAATAAATTATCAACATATATTATATAACTGGATTTTATATTAATCACACTTATAGCAATTCTCATAATTGGTGAGGTACAAAATTCGTTTGTTTTAGGGAGTAGGGAATAGGGAGTAGTAATTCGAGAAACAGGGGATAGAAAAAAAGAAAAACAACTGTATCTCACTAATTTGAGAAACACTATATTATTCGTAACATTCTTTTTTATCTCTTCTATGCTTTAATAAATATTTTTCTTCACATAAAACGTAGACATTATAGAAAAGTTATGTGTTATACCAATTCTTTGTAAAGCGGGGCTTAATAATTGTTGCTCAGACCTTATTATACTGAATATTCTCATCTTTATATTAAGTGCAACTTCATAGAGAAATGGTATTAGTGTTTCAGAGGCTTTTTACTCAAAAATCATGTATTGAAAAGTAGATTTTTTTGATAACTTAAGTAGTTTTGCCAAGCTTTATTGATTCTTTCTCCTTTCTCCCCTACTTGCTACTCCCCTGCTCCCCACAAGGTTTTCAAAGGAGGTATTTATGTTTCCAGATTTTTGTTTTTTTATCAGACTAAGAAGGGTGCATTTCAATATTTGCAAAAATACTTTTTTCCTATTCCCTGTTCCCTAAAATTGAGATGCATCGACTAAGAAAGGTTATATTGTTTCTAGTGTGGGGATTAAATATTGAGTTAAGGTAAAAGCGTCTACTCCTAACTCGGTTCGTTTTTTTGCTGCTAATATTGCTGTTTGAGCGTGCCACCAAACTGCTGTTTTGACTGCTTCTAGTGGTGGAGTTTTAGCTGAAGTAATAGCTAATAAACCACTAACTAAACCTGTTAATACATCTCCACTACCTCCTCTTGCTAATGCGGGAGTGCTTTCTGGATTAATCAATATTTTTTGACTATTGGCAATAATGGTTTTTGCTCCTTTGAAAACTAAAATCAGATTACTATTTTTAGTTACTTTTTGAGCTGCTAATATCCGATTGTTGAGTTGATTTTCTAGGTGTGGAAATAGACGTTTAAATTCTCCTGGGTGGGGTGTAATAATTGTTGGTGCTTGACGTTGACTGACTAAATAGTTTTTTTCTAAATTATCACAAATATTTAAAGCATCAGCATCTAGAACTATCGGACAATTTACGGATAATATTGCTTCTACTATAGATTTAGGTTCTGTAGTTAAACCTGGTCCGCAGGCGATCGCTTCAAATTTACTTAAATCTATATCTTTTGGTAATTGTTTTATTGTTCCGGTTTCTGTTTCGGGACAACCAATAATTAGTGCTTCTGGTAAGTGATTATTTAGTATGGGTTTAATTGATTTTGGTACGGCAATTGATAACATTCCGACACCTGTTGCTCTGGCTCCTAATCCTGTTAAAATTGCTGCTCCACTATAACGATGGGAACCTACAATTAATAATAAATTACCGTTTTTATATTTATAGGTTGTTGGAGAAAGAGGTAAGGGTAAATTTGCTGTGGCAGATGTTTTTGTGACTCTTTCAATAGTGGGAAATTCTCCTAAAATTTCTGTAATATCTATCAGAGGAATATCAAAATCTATTAATTCGGATGTACCTATATATTCTAAGGCTTGGTCTTGTAAAAATGCTTGTTTCCAAATACCTAAACAAAATGTGTGTTTAGCAGAAATTGCTGTTCCTAAAACTTCTCCTGTATCTGTATGAATTCCCGAAGGTAAGTCGATACTAAATATCTGTTTTTTCCAACTATTAATTTGATTGATTGCTGTAGCTAAATTCCCGGTAATTTCTCGTTCTAAACCAAAGCCAAATAAACCGTCTATGAGCAAGTCGCAATTTTTGAGCAGGGAAATATTATCAACAAAATTAACTCCTAAAGATTGCAGATAATTACTATGAGCATTTGTTAATTCTTTAAGTTTTTGCATTGGGCAGTAAACTATTATTTCATAGCCTTGGAAATATAATTCTCTGGCTATGACTAAAGCATCTCCACCATTATGACCAGGACCTACTAATATACCAATTTTACTAATATTAGGATTGAATAATTTTAGGATTCTTCGTGTTACTAATCCTGCAACTTTTTCCATTAATGCTGCTACTGGCATTCCGGCAACAAATATTCGTTCTTCTATTTGTCGCATTTGAGCAGCAGTAACTACAAACTTTTCTTTAGTATTGTTCATTTTTGCTGATTTATTATTCTAATTTAATTCTCTTCACTAGAAAAAAGTAAAGCTAAGAAAGAGGGAATAACTGAAGTTGGAAGAAAAAAAACAAAAATAATTATAGAGATAAGTAGATTCTCCAATCCTATCAGCTACTTCTAAGTTAAGACGAATTTTTACTGATATATTATTCTAATTTAATTCACTAGAAAAAGGAAAGGTAAGGAAGAACTGAAGTTGGAAGAAGAAAAAACAGAAATAATGATAAACATATAACAGAATGAAGAAGGAGCAAGCAAAAAGCAACAAGGAAAAATCTGGTGTTGTCTGAATTTTATTTGATATGTCAAATACAGTAATAGCGACTGCTATAAGTAGCTAATTTTAAGCTAAGACCCATTTAGATTTTATCGCATTACCAAGGTAGGTTAGGACATAATTTGTTTACTTAAAAACCTTATATTGTATATGTTTTCTGTTTTCCGTTCTCTTTGACAAAAAAGTTATATATATAGTTTAAATTCTCAATAGCTTAGGTGAAAAGTTTGAGCTTTCTTTTTTGTAGCATTCATACATGATAATTGATATAAGACCAAATATCACACATTTTTGCTATATCTTCGCGATTTTTTTTTGTGAATACCCTGCCCTTTTAAGGTGGTAAAAAAAGAGAATATTCCAGATTTCAAGCCTCCTTATTACAGAAGGTACTGATAACTGAAATTATTGACTTTTAACGACCAAAATAAATAACCACATTAACAAATCCCGAATCTAATAAATAGCGTTGCCACTTTTCTGCTATTTCTTCCTTTTCAAAAGGTCCTATAGCTACATTTTCGGGAATTTCTGTCACCTGAATACCTTGGTCGGGAACTCCTAATAATCGCAATTTATATGTAATTAAAGCTAAATCTGCGGACTTACTAGGAATTAATAAATAATAAGATTTACTATTACTTAGTCCATAAGCAATTGAACGTCTAACTGGAGGATATACCCTAGATGCTAAAATTGCACGTTTTACAGGTTCACCAAAAGCTTCATTTGAATCAAGTTTTTCTAGTTGGGCATTAATTCCTCTTTCTTCTAAATAATCTAATAAATCTAAAGCAAAAAATAACTGAGAAAAACTTCCTACTTGAATTACAGTGCTGCCTGCAAAAGAGCGCAATACTGCTCTTGGTTCGATTTTTCGCCGAATAATTCCTAACAATAAAGCACTGTCTGATTCAATATAGACAACATATCGTAAATTGGGAAATGGATTTACTTCGATTGGATTAAATATTGGTTCTTGTTGTGGAATTGATGGTCTGATTGTTGATGGAGGTAATACTTCAGGATATTTTGGAAAACTGGAATTTTCTGTTATTAATGGTGCCTTTTTTTTTGTATTACTATTGGAGCTAAAATTTGTGGTTTTGCTTTGCCTTTGATTGGTGGGTTGAATTTGAGTTTTAATGACTTTTCCAAGGGCGATAGTTTGGTGATTTATAGCTAAAAATCCACCTAATATAATTGAGAATAATGATATTTTTGAAACTCTGTAGTCTAATATTAAAAATAATTGGTTTAGCATGGTTAATCGAACAAATAAATTATTATTTTTAGCAGGGGTTTGAACATAGTTTATTACATGGGCAAAACAAAGTGAAATTATATATAGCAATTCCCAAACAACGTGAGGTATAAAATTCTTTTGCTTTAGGGAGTAGAGAGTAGGGAGTAGAAAATAAGAAAAACAACTGTACCTTAGTAACTTAAGAAACACTATATGGCAGTCCTAAATTATGGGTGCATCTCAATACTTTGCAAAAATACTTTTTTCCTATATATTCCCTGTTCCCTGTTCCCTGTTCTCTGTTCCCTAAAAGCGATAAATTTTTGGCTTTATTTAAAATTGAGATGCACCCTAAATTATCTTTTTATTTTGGGTTGAATACCCCACCGTATACACTATGTTAACCATTGCTTGAGTTTGAGTATCCATCCATTTTTTCTTCTTTCTTCCTTATTCAATAGTGAAAGTTTTATTGCTTGCTATTTACCATGTCCTATTTACTTTTCCCTAAAAGTCTAATGCCAAATTCATAAGAAATTGCATAGAACAATATTTTAATCAGAGTATATTTAAGATTAAGATAGACAAATTAATAAATTTCATAATTCTGTGCAGTCTCATATATCGCAGTCGAAGGAAAGGTTAGGAAAGATCGAGAGCTTAAAATTCAGAGAAAGTAATATTTTTCCTTCTTACTTCTTCTTCCTTACTTAAGATTAAGAAAGACTTCTATCTTCCCTCTTCTTTCTTCCTTATTCCTTATTCTGTACAGTCTCATATATAGCAGTGGAAGGAAAGGTTAAGAAAGATCGAGAAATTAAAACTCAGAGAAAGTAATATTTTTCCCTCTTCCCTCTTCCCTCTTCCTTCTTCCTTCTTCAAAAAACCTATAATCAAGATAAATACATATAGTTTTGATTTTATAAACTCAAATTCAATGAATAAAATTATAGTCGGTCTTTCCGGTGGAGTTGATAGTTCCACAACCGCAGCAATACTACATCATCAAGGATATCAAGTCGAGGGTTTAACCCTTTGGTTAATGAAAGGAAAAGGTCAATGTTGTTCCGAGGGAATGGTCGATGCTGCTCATATTTGTGAACAGTTAGGTATTCCCCATCATATTGTGGATAGTCGCGATTTATTTCAAGCAAATATTGTTGATTATTTAGTAACAGGATACAGTGCCGGAATTACTCCACTACCTTGTTCTCAATGTAATAAAGCTGTTAAATTTGGCCCGATGTTGGCTTATGGCCGTGAAAAATTAGGTATTGACAAAATTGCCACGGGGCATTATGCACGAATTGATTATGATTCACAGAGCGATCGCTATCAATTAAAACGCGCCATTGACCGTAACAAAGACCAATCTTATTTTCTGTACGATTTAACACAGGACTTATTAGCTGGTTCCGTATTTCCTCTAGGGGAAGTTGTCAAAAGTGAAACCCGACGCATTGCAGCAGAATATGGTTTGAAAACTGCTGATAAACCAGAAAGTCAGGATTTATGTCTAGTGGAAGCTAGCGGTTCCATGCGGGCATTTTTGGATAAATATATTACTCCCCATCAAGGTGAAATAGTTGACCAAGAGGGGCGAGTGTTAGGAAAGCATGATGGCGTCCATCATTATACAATTGGTCAAAGAAAAGGTTTAGGAATTTCGGCCCCTCATCCTTTGTATGTAATTGATTTGGACCCAGTGATGAATCGGGTAATAGTGGGCGATCGCGACAGTGCGTCAAAAATGGAGTCCACTGTGAAGTTAGTTAATTGGGTTTCTATTGTCCCACCAACTATACCTATACGAGGGGAGGTGCAAGTAAGATATCGTAGTTTACCTGTAGCAGCAAATATTATTCCTTTGGGTATTAATGAGGAGAAACCAGAGGATGGTTTTCGAGTTAAGTTAATGTTTGAAGAGGCAGTTTTTGGTATAACTCCTGGACAAGCTGCTGTTTGGTATGACAGAGATATTTTATTAGGTGGAGGGATAATAGAAAAAGAGGGTTCAACAATTAATAATTAATAATTAATAATTAATAATTACCTCTTATTTTCAAGGAGAGGATTGACGCTTAAGGAAAATTTTTTCTTCTCTTGGTCGATTGGATATGGCGAGGATACTTCGTCATCCCTCGACCGTTTTTTTCTCCTTTAAAGGAGAAGCTTTAAACCTTAATTATTCGGTAAGTGTTAGTTTTTAGTCTGGATTTTAGTTGATTATTAAAGCTGAAAATCCAGACTACTAAATTATCTATTAGTAGACTTATTAAATTTTGCTTTGTGAGAATTTTTTCAGGGGTAAAGTAAGAGTAAGTATGAGTTATTCTGGAAATTTTTTGATGTTCAAAGGGGAAAATCTAGAAATAGTCAATTTTCCATTATTGGGTTTCTCTGATTTTGCTGAACTGCCAATTTTTTCTGAAGATAAAGTCAGGGTAAGTATAGGTCTGAAGATTTTTTGATGGTCAGAGGGGAAAATTCAGGAGTAGTAGATTTTCCATTATTGG
>JAAHGF010000025.1:0-45140 GCA_010672585.1 Okeania sp. SIO1I7
CCTCCGTGTCCGTTTAACTTCTCCGAGTGCCCCTCGGCGACTTGATTAAACAGTTACAGCAATCTTCACCTTGATTTTTGGCCTGAGCAATATTTGTATGTTAACAGATTATCTGTAAAACCGCTCTGATTGATTGGTTTTCCCATCTCTGTGCTCCCCTGCGGGAGAGCGCGGGTCAAGGGCCAACGTTGAGATAAATTTATAAATTTAATAGATTTTTTTTCAACTTAATTAGCTAAATCTTAATTTTGCTCTTAACCCTAATCTGCTACCCCAATTTCGTGCGTAATAATAGAGGATGCGTTAATATTTTTAATTACCTATTAATATGTGCTACTGTAATTCGTAATTGATTAAGTTGACGATTATATTTTTTGGGAGCATCTCAATCCAAGGATAAATCCAAAAAATTATCGCTTTTAGGCAACAGCTCCGGAAGGGAATATATAGGAAAAGAGTATTTTTACAAATGTAAGGTGCACCCTATTTTTTATCTTCTTTGGTTAACTTTTCCATTAACTAGGTTTTTTACTTAATTGAGGAATTTTGACAATTTATCAAAATAATATGGGTCTAAAACCCCGCCTTTTAAGGCGCAATATTTTTGGAGCCTTGCTCAAATCCCCGTTACAAAAATAACTTCTGACTTCCCCTCCTGGGAGGGATTAGGGGTGGGTTGACTTCTGACTTCTGACTTCGTTAACCCTCGCCTAGAATAGCAATAACTTTAATTAAATCTCCAAATTTTACTCCACTATTTTTAAACAATTTAAAATCATGATTTTTTCCTTTTTCGTTGAATAAACACATAAAAAGTTAGAGAGAGAGATAATTTTTTTACCGAAAAATTGGGTCTGTAATTTTTCACCCCAAACTGGTAACTACATCAGAAGCTTCTACCATACCTTTAAACTCTTTTTCTCTATCAACTACCGCCACAGGAAATCCTTCTTTGTAAAGGTGAAAAATATTTTCTAAATGAGCAGAAACATCAATTATAGGAAAATCAGTTTCTATAATCGCCATAATATCTTCGTTTTCCTGTTTGAGACTCGTTTCTAGATGTTCTTTTTTGACCAAACCAACAGGTTTATTCTGTCTATCGACCACATACATAACTTGGAGATTATGGTCTAACATTTTTTTCAGCCCAGATCCAACAGAATCTTGACCAATCTTCAGAGAAACTGTTTTATTAACAATAGAACCCACTGTAATAAATTGGGCAGGATTTACCTCTTGGATAAAAGCAGTAATATAGTCATTTTTTGGTTGAGTGAGTAATTCTTCTGGTGTCCCCAACTGAACAATTGCCCCTGCTTTCATTACAGCAATTCGATCGCCCAGTTTCAAAGCCTCTTGAATATCATGACTAATAAACACAATAGTTTTGTGTAATTCTTTCTGGAGTCGCAACAATTCATCTTGCATCTCTCCCCTAGTCAATGGATCAAGGGCACTAAAAGCTTCGTCCATTAATAAAATTTCTGCATCAGTAGCTAAAGCACGGGCCAAACCCACTCGTTGCTGCATTCCCCCACTCAAAGAAGTCGGTTTATAATCTGCCCATTTATCTAAACCCACAACTTCTAATGTTTCTAGTGCTTTCTGGCGACGATTAATTCGTTCAACTCCCCGCACCTTTAGTCCATACTCTACATTTTCCGCGACTGTTTTGTGAGGAAATAACCCAAAACGTTGAAATACCATTGAGACTTTATTGAGTCGTATGTCTCGCATTCGTGTCTCATTAGCGTGAGCAACATCTTCATCATCAATATAAATATGTCCGCTAGTGGGATGAATCAAACGATTAATACATCGAGCCAGGGTAGATTTTCCTGAACCGGATAACCCCATTAATACAAATATTTCCCCTTGATTAATCTCAAGAGATATATCGGCCAATCCTAATACATTACCTGTAGATTGCAGTATATAATCTCTTGTTTTACCTTCTCGAAACAATTTAAGAGCAGCAAGATGTTTTTTGCCATAAATTTTGATTAGATTTTTTATAATTATTTTGGGTGGCATATCTTCACTAATGGATAATGGATAATTGATAATGGATAATTAGGGATTGCTGATTAATTCTCGCGCGTATTGAGAAATAAAGGTATTAGTCTTTTTTTTGTTCAAAAAAGTGCCAGCTTTTCGGTGCCTAGAGCTGCATAAAGCTAGTATTTTGGGCTGGCTATGGTAGAACAATCTTGGGACAATTCTTACTCCTACCTCCTTGCTCATTCCCCTAACTCCTGAGTTCCCCTCCCAGGAGGGGAGGGGGAGGGGGAGGGGTTAGGGGTGGGTTGACTCCTACTCTCACCCATAAGACTTTTTCAACAAACCCTAATTATTAATTCTTCGGTAAAAATTCACTTTACTAAAATAATATTCAAAAACGAAAGTCAAGATTTCTGCCTAGAGATGATTTAGGCATCTAGATAATTACTCAAGCAAACTGTATTTAATATTTATATTTTTTGATACCTTTTTTTTCATTCCACTTCCCTACTCCTTTGTTCAATAATACGAATTGAAAAGTTTTTGAGAAATGGTATCACTAATCACCCAGATAACTAAAACATTTCTCCTTCTGCACCCGCTCGCCATGATGCGACTTAGGTTCTCTCCGCTCTTTCTTGTAGAATATTAAAGATTTAATCTCTACATTCATCAATTAGCAATTAGCGGAGAGTATTTGTCGCTTGGGAATAAACAATTATCTTACTTTTCCCTGATTTTTTCTTGATTTTCCCAACTTAAAAATTCAAATTTTGGAATCGATCAAAAGAATAATATTTCTTTGATTTTATCTAGAAAAAGTACGATTTTGCCATCTATTAAGGATGTAATTTTCTGCAATCATAGATGTAGTTTGTAACTCAGAAATTTGCTTTCTTGAAGCCTGTATTGTCTCTACTTGCTCGTGAGATTCTTGTTGCAATTTAGTCAGTTTATTTTGGTAATCTGCAATTATTTCTTTCTGAAATTCTGACTGTTTTTCTAAGGCTTCATAAGTTTCCTGTGATACCATTGAACCAACTATAGATTCAAGATATTGCAACTTATTGAGTTGCTCCTTTAACTGGTGCTGCAAAGCTTCATAATTTTCTTTTGACACCATTAAATCAGTCTGTTCTTCAAAATTTTGCAACTTATTTTGCTGTTCTTCTGACTGACGCTGTAAAGTCTCATAAGCTTCTCTAGAAACCATTGTGGTAATTTGTGCTTCTAGATTTCGCAATTTATCTTGTTGTTCTTCTGACTGATTTTGCAAGGTCTCATAACTTTCCTGCAATACCATTGAAGCTATCTGAGATTCTAGTTTTTGAAGTTTACTCTGCTGCTCTTGTGACTCTTGCTGAAGACTCTCATAAACTTCCTTTGACACCATTGAAGCTATCTGAGACTCTAGTTGCTCAACTTGAGTAATTTGCTCCTGTGATTGGTCTTGCAAAGAATCATAAACTTCCCTAGATACCATCGAAGCAATTTGCTCTTTAAATTGAGCTATTTGCTCTTGTGATTCTTGCTGAAGACTCTCATAAACTTCCTTTGACACCATTGAAGCTATCTGAGACTCTAGTTGCCCAACTTGAGTAATTTGCTCCTGTGATTGGTCTTGCAAAGAATCATAAACTTCCCTAGATACCATCGAAGCAATTTGCTCTTTAAATTGAGCTATTTGCTCTTGTGATTCTTGCTGAAGACTCTCATAAACTTCCTTTGACACCATTGAAGCTATCTGAGACTCTAGTTGCCCAACTTGAGTAATTTGCTCCTGTGATTGGTCTTGCAAAGAATCATAAACTTCCCTAGATACCATCAAAGCAATTTGCTCTTCTAATTCCTTGAGTTGAGCTAGTTGTCCTTGAGATTCTTGCTCGAGAATTTTATAACTTTCCTCAGATACCATCAAAGCTACTTGCTCTTCTAGTTGCTTGAGTTGAGCTAGTTGTACTTGAGACTCTGCAATTGCTTTTTTCTCTTCTTCTAATTGCTTCTGTAAAGTTTCATAACTTTCTCTTGACACCATAGTAGTCATTTGGTCTTCCAAATGTTTAACCTGTGCCATCTGAGATGCCAACTCTTGTTGTAAAGCTTGATAACTTTCCGATAACTGATTTTGTGTTTCTACAGACTCAACTAATGGTTCTGGAACTGTCACTATATCCAATTTTTCATCAGATACTTCATTTGTCTTCAGAGCATTATTTACTGCCTCCGATTGATTATCCAGATTTGCTTGGGTCTGTGCCGCCTCTCTCAAAATTGCAAGGTCTCCTCTAGCAATGCGCTCAATTAACTCAGACCTGGATAAACCAAGCCCAGTTGCTACCTCCTTTAGCCTCTCAGCGCTAGTAGGAGTCAGAGACACACCGACTTTAACCTTGCTTTCTGAATATGAGGTGGCACCACTACGTTTTCTTGCCATTATAAATCTCCTTGGCCACCATACTTTTTCTAGTATACCGTTGAATGGTATTCCTTAATTAATTATGGTATTCCTAATAATAGTTCATAAAAATATGGTCAAATATGACATATCCTTATTTTGCAGGTGTTATTCTGACGCTCGTGTTAGCGTAGCTCCTCCGGAGGAGGCACTACAACACCACGCCAGTTGCTTCAAGTCGGGGGACCCACCCAACGCACTGGCTTCTCTATCCCATGGTCAAAGACAAAAGGGAGCTGCTTTTTTCATTATGTTTAGAGAACCGTTGACGTAACTCATTGATTAATCCAATGCTTGCGGTACAATTGCATTCCTCTTTTTATTCTTTTTCCTGAGAAAGTGACTTGATTATTCTGACCTTTGTTGTAAACAGGAATCAAATCATTATCTATAAAACTTGATGCGGAGGTATAAGATTCTTCTGTAATAATTACATTTATGCCTACCATCTTGGCTTTATAAGATAACATTTCAATTAACAAGTTAATAGGGAACACAGACAAAATTTTGATTGTTTCTTTTCCCTAAACTTATCTTCTGCTTCCACTCTTGATTGTGCCCTATTATCAATGTTCCTATTTTCTGATTAATGAGAGTATCAATAATTAAACGAGATGCAATACGCAAGATAGTCATTGATTTTAAATTCTCTTTTATTGCAAAGTTTTTTCAGTCTTTTGCTCGATCTATTTTCCTGGAGTTGAGATTGTAGAAAGCTTTTAACTTTATTATAGTATTGATTTATAGATTTTAACGGTCTGCCATTTATCAAGAGTGGTTTGATTTCGGCTTGATTAAAACTTAATGTAGCTAAATTGTTTAATCCTATATCAATACTTGCGCAACGATTTTTTTCTAGCTCGTATTGTTTTTCGCATTTCTCATAAATCACCTCAATTACATAATGGTTAAGTCTAGGGACGATACGAACTTGTTTAATTTGTGCAGTAGGTACTAAAGTTTTTAGATAAATCCCTGTTTTACTAGGATTAATAATTCCTTGTTTTAATTGCCTCTTGCTGATAGCTTGTGTCGTATAAACTACAATATTTCTTCCTGTTATTTTATTTTTATATCTCGGAAGACGAGGACGAGCATTAAACTTTGATGGCTTGGTGTTTATAAACTTCATTCGCTGCTAAAAAACTCTTCGGTGTTTCTATCTAATATCATCAATATTTGTTGAGATACTTTAGCTGGTATTGCTTGATAATCTGATTGAGTAGAAAGTCTTTTTTGTAGATCATAATAAGAAAGATAAGTCTTTTCAAATATAAAAGACTGACGAACTAAATAATTAGAATAGTTATAGAGATTTTTAGACAAGAAACACAGTCGGTCAATTTCAGGATAAAACCGATGATTTTTTGTATGGGATATGTCTCTGAACTAACCTCATAAATCAAGGGGTTAAAATTATATTAGGATTCGAGGATTTCGGGATTGTTCTGATTATTTAGTCTGAAACTCAAGTGCCAATTTCATTATACTATTAAACCTTGGGCCTTGGAGTTATTAAATTTTGTCAAATATTTAGTAGCTCTTTTGTATAAATCAACGAAGATATTTGACGTTACTTGACTATATATGACTATATTTATGTATAACTTTTATTATACCAATTTGATAAATGTTTGCTACAAATAGCTAGGCTATTTCTTAGGATTCAGGATTCAGGAGGACCGAGTCAGGAGTCAGGAGTAAGAATGAATTGCTTCAATACCAGTTTTTAGGTCGTAAATTCTCTTTTTCTCCTGGTGCGCTACCAGGTGCAACTGGCGTCGTTGCGGGTCGTACTGCTCTCTTGAACGAGGGATATTTCCTACACTTGTCTTTTTATCACACTTATTATTCGTAACATTCTTTTTTCAAATTAGTATTAAGACATCAAAACAAACAATTAAGGTTTAAAATAAAAAACCTGGTTAATTTCTGATTGATTAATTGTTATGGTCGTTTAACTTAAGGATGAGAAACTTTTTTAGCTGAAACTCTTTGAAAGTAAGAAACTCTCGCCTCAATCTCAACTGAAATGATTATACTTTTGACTTCTGCAAAGCACTTTACTTATACCAATTCACTTTAAGGATATCACAAATAGTTTCGTTCCTTTAAATTCAAATAATTGCCTGAAACTATTGTATAGTTAAAGTTTTTAACCTATCAAATCGCGCCTTCTAACTTCTGACTTCCCTGAAACGGTATTATACCAATTCCCAAAAATAATGCTATACTTCCGATGCTACTTCAGCTATTAAATAATAATAATGCTTCAGTAATGTTTGTAAAGATTCTCAGCATTAAACCAAGATATATTATGTCTTTGAACCCTACTCCCTACTCCCTACTCCCTAATCTCAAGGAGATGTAGCAAGAATTTTGAGATTTGGTATTATTCTAGCCCCGTTCATCAAACCTTGTATAAAAACCGCCGTTCTTGACCCAGTATTGTTTCAAATCGTGGTGAGGTGTATGGAGACTTGCTCTTGCTTGATAAAGAACTACTTTTCTATGATTACCAATCCAAATCTTCTTGATAGGTTTGACAGATATCAAACTCCCACCCAATGTTTCAACACATTCTGTAAATCTATCAACTGTAGAATATTCTACTGTCTCAAACAAGAAAAAGTTTCCTGAACAGATTAAATGTCTGGTTCTAATCCAGCTTTGCATTTTTTTTTCTGCTACTGGTGGCAACATTTTCTATTAGTCCTCCCTCAAGACTGTTTCATAATTTGTTGCCTTCAATTTTTTATCGGTAATTCATCAGCAAAACTTATTTTTTTTTCAAATTTTAACTTTCCTGCTTTAGACCCCCAAACCTGTTTGTGTTTCTTAATATCCTTTCCTATATCTAAACTTTCCCATGTTTGCTCAGTTAATTCTACTTCACTAACTAGATAAGTCTCACATCCTCTCTTATTAATTAAACATTTATTTCCAGGTTCAACACTCCCTAAAAATTTTTCTCCATCTCGTTTAAAAACCATTGAGCAATGATAACGACGTTCTATATTTTCTGGAGTAATAGTATGTAAAATATCAAGTTCTCTTGCTGCACCTGCATAAAGAATAGGGTCTTTGAGGCGATAATTTTCTATGTAAATATGGTCGCCTTTATCTATAAGTTTATGAACTCCTTGACGATATGGACTCCAAAGGTCATAATCATAAACTTGCTCTGAATAAAAACCTATGCCAGAAAAAAATTGATATGGCAAAGGTCGGAAATAAACATGAATATGAGCATAAAGAACTGGATTTGTAGAAGCTTGTTTTTGATTACTAAAACCTCCTGCCATCCAACTAGCTAGAGTAATAATATTGTTTGATGTTGTCTGATTTTCTGTATGGGAAATAGTCATATCTTGCCTTCCCTTTTTTTATTCATAATTCTTTTTTTATTCGATCGCCAACATTGACTAAGGAGTCATGTAAGAATAAGTTGTACAAATTTTATCTACGATAAACTGTGAAATATAGCTTCCATCAAAAAAACTGTTCAAGTTATTTTTACACGGCTACTAACTGAGTAAAATTATATTTTTTTAAGTATAGCACTCGAAGGAAAGGGCGCGGACATATCAAAAGCTTAAAACTAAGATAGCTTCATTAATGGATAATTGATCATGGATAATTGATAATTACCTCTGGTTAAAACCGCTACGGAATTGAATATCAGGAAATATTATTTCTTCTCTTGGTTGATTGGATATGGCGAGGGGACTAGCTCTTGACAAAGCCGCTCCGAAGATCGCCATCCCTCAACCGCTTTTTTCCCCTTAAAAGGGTCGGCTTTAAACCAGAATTATTTAATTATTAATAATTAATAATTAATAATTCGGTAAGATTTTTCCTTCTTCCTTCTTCCTTCTGCTATATGTATAATCTAAGTATAGATATTAAACATTAAGTATCTGGGCAAATTAAATTACAAATGACTTTTTGGCAAATCTCAAAAACTTAGATAAATTTTGTTTAAATCTATTTAACCGCAAAATTGTGGTTGAAAACCTCCTCTTTTAAGAGAATAAAAGCGGTCGATCTTCGCAGTTTCCCCTAGGGTTGGATGGCGAGGAAACCTACACCATATCCAATCGACCAAGAGAAGAAAAATTTTCATTATTAGTCAATCCTATCCGTTTTAAAGGAGAGGTAATTATTAATTATTAATTATTAATTATTAATTGTTGAACAACCTACTTATTCTGATTTTTAGCCACTTAACTGTAATGGATGAGACTCATGATTCTTCTTCCTTTGACAAAGAACGAATTTCTGATGAAAAAGAAGCAGTTAATACACCATTACCATCACTGGTTTTAATCAAGGATACTCGAAACCTGAGATTGGGAGTACCAAACCAAATTTTTTCTTCTGCAGCAGCACGGTCATATTCTGTATGTAGAATAAAAGTACCATCTTCAGTAATTTGATACTCTCCCACAGCAGCAATAGTTTCTGCATAACCTTGGGAACGTAATAATTTTCCTTTTTTGAGATTATCCAGCTCGGGTATTGGCACTAATACACAACTACCTTCAATAACTTCATCATCATCCCAGTCAGATTCTCCTTGCCAACTCATCTGAAAAGGAGAAACAGCTTGAGCAATATCTACTTCACTAGACTTACACAATTCTATAACTTCTGGAGCCGTTTTTGCTAAAGAGACAATATCTATCGTAGACCGGACTTCCTCAAAATGACTAAATGCTAAATTATGGCCACTACGTTGCGATCGCCAGCGTCCTATAGAGCGTTCAACAAATTCTACAACATCCATTATTCCTACATTATTCCTATCTTGAATAATATTTAATTAGGAACCTGTTAGTTTAAAACAGGTCCCTCTTAAAATAGCAGTTAGCAGTCAGCGGTCAGCGGTCAGCTTTCAAGGCGTATTATAGGAGATACTTAAGAGTAGACGCTCCGCGTCTACAAACCCCCAGAACACGCACACCACGCGCTTTTTCAAATAAGCGTGGGGGACGCCTAACCTGCCGATTTTAGCTGATAGCTGATAGCTGATAGCTTGTTAACCAACTTCAGTAATTTTCAGGATTTTACCACCTGTTCTCTGAATGCTGTTGATTTTTGAAGTTAGCTGCTCGTAAGATACTGTATAAGTTGTTTTACTCCGCTTTACAGTAGGACCAATACCATTTTTAGTAACTAAGATTTGGAAACGTTTGATTCTGTTGTTATAAGGTCCACTTAAATATGGAGGTGGAACAATTTCCGTAGCAAGGTTAGTAGCTAAATCTGAAGTTAGTCGGGAAGATTTATTTCTGTCACTTGTAGCATATCCTCTTTCCAGAGCAAATGTCCGATTGAATGTAACATTTTTCATTCCAACTAGAGTGCTATTACCCCGTGGGTATGGAACAATGTTTTCCCCAAAGTTTTCAGTATACTCTTCGCTGTCTATATAAGAATCAATTTCTGCCTCATATCCTTGTTCATTGTATATAAGGGTATGTTCAGAAATTTCTGCTTGGTCTTCGGGAGAGCGACCTAATAAATGCTTAAAGTTTAGTTCTATGAATCCATAAGGAGAAGATGATTCAAAAAACAAGGAGAAATATAGGTCGGATTTAGCAACCATACTAACAAATTGACGGACAGAAATATCTCCATTTCGGAGTGATGATTCCCCGCTAGTTAGACGTTGACTCTCCATTACATGGATATTTCCCAAAACTTGCTTATAAACAGCTCGAATCACTACTTGTATTTCATCTTCTGTAGCATTAGAACGTAGTTCTATTGGATCTACTGTGTCTACCCAAAGTGACATTCTTAACTCCTCTAATTAAAAGATTTTGATTTTTTCTATTGATTATGATTGCAGTTTTCATGGTTAATAGCCATTAGTTGAACAAGTATAAACATCATAGCCATCAACCACGAATCACTGCAAAATTCTTGAAAAATTTTACCCTTGACTTATCCTTAATATTGCTAAATTATCACAACTTTAATTGTGTTAATTTAACTTTTAGTTATTAGGAATCTAGCAACTAAGCTATTCATGGAAAAGAGTAAATAATTTTCTAATTTTAAGCCCTAGCTAACAGGAGTAATACTGGAAATTACACCACCCTGCTGATGAATCCTTTGGTACTCTTGGGAAAGTCGATCAAAAGGCACCAAAAATACTTGATTACTACGGCGGAATCTGGAAACACGATTTACTACTTTTGAGCGGTAAGCTGTTACTTCAATGCGGTAAACTTTACCATCAGAATCAGCTCCTACTCCCTGTCTAGTTCTAGCAGCTAAAGGTGTATCTTGGAATGACCAACCATCTGAACCACCAGAAGGAGGAACTACCGCTAAAGGTGTTTCTTGAATCACATATTTATTCAAAGCAGGGCTTTTTCCAGACAAACTTCCTTTTAAATCGCTGCTGGAAGCACCTCGTAATAGTTGGAACATATGAGTAAAACCAACCATTTTTTTGCCTGTTTGGGTTTTATAGCCTCGATAATAAGGAACTATATTTTCCCCATAAGCACTATCATATTCCTCACTATCAATGTAGGAATCAATATCAGCTTCAAAACTTCCTTCGTCAAGGATATTGCTGTGAAACTTCATATCATCGTAGCCATCGGGAGCTCGACCTAAAAAGTGCTTAAAATTTAATTCAATTGCACGATAGCGGGGGCAACTTTCAAAGAACCGAGAACGATACAAGTCAGAACGTCCAACTTGACGTACAAATTCACGGACAGTAATTTCGCCTTCTTTGAGTTGGGACTCTGGTACAGAGAGTCTTTCACTATCCATGACGTAAGCATTACCCAGAACTTGTCTATAGACAGCTCGAATCACAGTTTCTTTTTCTTCTGATGAGCTTCCGGGTAAAAGTTCCACGGGTTCTGTATCTTCAAAAAGGCCAACCCCTAATTGAGATGCTGGTCCAAAAACCATTTGAACTATCTCCTAGGTAAAATCTGGTTTGCTGAAAAAATGTATTTTTTAGTTACAAAACTGAAAAATTTTGGCTCATTGCTACAATCTATTCCTGAACCAGGAACTTAGATTTTATAAACTTATGAGCTTATTTCTTTTAGTTTTATACTTTTTTGGAATATACACTGCTAGCAAGCTCTTAATTATAAAGAATTATAAAGTTTTGTAAATATATAGAAATATATACTAGATTTCTTCTCATTAAAGTTAAGCTAGCAATTACAGCAGTTATCAAGTTGATGAGGTACAAAGTTTATTTTTCTAGGGAACAGGGAACAGGAAATACAGAAATAATATAGTCTTATCACTGTACTTCATGCTTCCTCAAAAATGCTGTAATATCAAAAATTGTTCAGGAAAAATATATCAAAACTTTTTAACTATTAGATTTTTGGCGATGCAATATTTAATTGAAAAAACTTATGAAAAATATAGATTATTGTAGAATTTTTTTTAAATTATCAAGTCAAAAATTGTTCTGATTATCTGTCCGGCAATATCGTGCAAAGTTCAACTCTAATTTATGTTAAATGTATTGAATTTGCCTCAAATAAAAATAAATATAGCTATATCTAAAAGCCTTTTTTTTATAGTACAATAGTAAATCATTTTTATTGATGATTTACTCTGCAAGACTTTAGAACAAACCTAATTTAATTTAGCTTGTATTGATGAAGTACTCTACTGATAAGTCTTGCAGCTCAAGATCACCAAATTTTCAAATTCTTGATAATCAAAATATTCCTGAATGTAAGCAATTAACCCTTGTCATGAATTTAGAATGTTTAGCTTACAGTGTAGGTCATGGAGATGATGGAATATGTCTGCTCGTCCGGATAGGTCCACACCGGATTTTATTAGATTGTGGTATTGCAGATATTTCATTATTAACTAATACTAATGAAAATAAACAACTGGTCCCAGCAGATATTGTCCTATGTACTCACGCACATTCAGACCATGCTCAAGGACTATTTGCACTTCATCAAGCTTTTCCACAGTTACCAATATACGCTAGTGAAGCAACAACTAAACTTTTACCTCTCAATTGGTCAAAATTTGCTGCTTCTGAAATCCCTGACTTCTGTCAACCTTTGCCTTGGCACTCACCAATAGAACTTTGTAGCGGTCTAACTGTAGAGCTTTTTCCTGCTGGTCATTTACCTGGAGCAACAGCTTTTCTTCTAACTTATATAGCTGAAGATAATCGAACCTATAAGCTTTTATACACAGGAGATTTATTTTTATCCAATAGTCGTTTAGTCGAAGGTTTACCTCTAGGAGATTTACGGGGACTCAAACCAGATGTATTAATAATTGAGGGTAGTTATGGTACAGCTCGTTATCCACATCGCCGACAGTTAGAAAATCATCTTGCAGAAAGAATATATCAAGCTATTACTTCTGGAAAATCGGTTATTTTGCCCACTCCTGCTTTAGGATTAGCACAAGAATTATTAATGCTCCTGCGCAGTCATCACTATTTCACAGGTCGCGATCTGGACATTTTAGTTGATGAACAAGTTGCCCAAGTTTGTGACCTTTATTTACAACTATTATCCCAATTTCCTCCAGCAGTTAAAAATTTTGCTCAACATCAACCTTTATTTTGGGACGAAAAGGTAAAACCGCGTGTGCTGAGGCAGTTGCCAGGAAAAATTCCTTCTGGAGAAAAGCCTTATATTCTCATTGCTGCTCGGGATACGGATTTAAGTCAATATGTTATGAATCAAGATAATTCTTTTGTTGTATTAATACCTGAAACACCAGGAAAAATTTCACAAGAGTTGAATTTTGTTCATACTGAAACATATCTTCTGACCGATCATTGCGATGGACTGGGAACCACACAGTTAATTCACAACCTACGTCCTCAACATATAGTTTTTGTTCATGGCAATCCTAGTTATTTAGCTGACCTTACTAATCTGGAAGAGTTACACAACCGTTATCAACTCCACTCTCCAGGTAATGGTGTTTTGGTAGAGTTACCAATTGGTGATACATTTATAGTACCTACATTAACTGAAACTAATTATGAGGGAGAATTAACTGAATTGGACACAGAGGTAATAGTTTCTTTACCTCAGAGCATTACAAATGATAGTCGTTGGCCAATTTTTGCGGATACAGGTATTGTGGAAGTTCGTTGGCAAGGAGAAGAGCTAGTTATGAGAGGAATTTCTCAACGACAACTTCTTTATCAGACTGGCGATCGCTTTATTTCTCCTGAGTTAGATTGTTGCGGTAATTGTTTATATTATCGAGGACAACGTTGCTCAAATCCTACTTCAGCTCTATATGGATTTAGGGTAATATTTGATGGGTACTGTCCTATGTTTAAGTCCCTTCATTTTCCTTCTACTGAAGAAATAGAATGAAATGATTAATTCATCAAGCTTCATTACATGAAAAAACCTATTTAAGATATGGTTTTGTATTTAACCATAATAAACCAGTTAAAGACATATTAATATCATATCTTAAATATTATTCCTGCTGATTTGATTCTGGTTTGCGATCGCGAATTCGTTCAGCTTCTGGACAATCTTCAGATACTAGAGGGTCAATATTATTCCTTGGTACAGATGCTAATTTTTGGGTAATCGCCCCTATACTTTCTAAACGTACCATTTCTTCCCAGGAACAGATTTCATCATCTTCATCTGTTTCATAGCGTATAGTGACTAAATCTCCCTCTATATCTAATATCTTTGCTTTTTCAATCCAACGCTGCTGATCTCGCAAAAAAATACAGACTTCACGACCATCACAACAAAGTTGATATATCTTGCGTTGTAGCATTGGCTTTCTATACTCCCAGTCAATAAGTTTGCTCGAATATACTTACAGAAGATTATTTACTGAAAATGTTGACAAAGACAAATTTTTTCTCTAGACTTGTTAAGTTTAGTGGACACTCAAAACTATATTAAGTTCTATGACTAGCATCACTACCATCAACACATAACTCCCACCCAGGAATTATTAGAGGAGAAATTAATTTTTTAACTTGCAACATTAAAAGGTAATAGGAAGTGCTGTTAGTTTGTAATACTACATTAAACATTCACTCCTAGATATATTATAGCTTAAATCTAAGTTTTTAGAACAATTTGTTGCCTTGAGCTGCAATATTAAGAATATTTACTATATTGTTATACTTGATTTTCATTATTTTTAATTCTACTATACAACAGTAATTGATAATTTAAAGTCAAACTATCCACTTCTATTTTAGTATTATTAAAGCTTTTAGCTGATTAACTCAATTAACTTTAGATAATTTTTGATTTTTTTTAGTAGTCATACTTTACAATACGAGGACAACATCGGAATATTTGGATTACTTATGGTCATCATTGTCCATACGAGCGCTAATTCCTAATTTATTTATATCTTAAAATAGATCAACTTAAAATTCATGGGCTACTATAAAACTTAAAATTTCATCAGGCATAATTCCCCAATCATCAAAGCTATAATTTATAAATTGAAGCTATATATATTTATATTATTTATATCTTTAAAGTATCTTCCTGATTTAATTCTTTAAATATTTTTTTATTTCCATACTAAACTACAGATAATTTTTGTCATACATATTGAAATTGTTGTGTAACGTATGTCAATTTTACTTATAAAGACTTAGACAAAACTTATGATCGGAGTCAGCATGACATACTTGTTTAGACAATATTATAGTATTGTTGATTTATTCAAACTTCTGTACCTACTACCTGAAAGCTTTAACTATTAGGTTAAGATATGACTTACACACCTACTTTAACTCCACCATCCCTTTTGGAATTAGCACGTTCCGGTGATTTTAAGGCGATTAGTTACTGGATAAATAAAGAATTAAAACCTCAAGGGATATCAGCTCGTGTAGCTAAAGAAACCACTGGATATTTACAAGTTTTAGTAGAGTTTCACAAAGAACCTCCAACAGAGAAATTAATCAAGTTTATTTGTCACCAACTTTATCAACTGAATTCTCCTTTGCTAGAAAGAGTAAACATTGCAGGACGTTTTAAGGGTTCACCCAATATCCTCTGGAAACAATCTGTTAGAATCACACCAAAAAGAACATTAAATAATCAATCCAATATTCCCACCAAAAGTAATAATTTCAAATTTAAAATATTCCGCTCGTTAATATTAATAGGTTCAGTGGTGGCTACCTTTATCTTGGGTTGTTGGGTAAGTTATTATGAAGTGTTGGTGCGAAATTCAATTTCATCGGTGGAAACTGCTGCTGGAAAAGTACGAGTGATTAATGATATAAGGGTAACAAACCCAAACGACCCTACAGTAACTGTAATGTTTGGTGGAGATGTCAATTTATCTCATCCAGTTTCTGATGTAGTAAAAGAGGATTATAAGTTACCTTTTGCCAAAATGGATGAGTATAGAAAAGCCGATCTGGCAATGGTTAATCTGGAAAATCCTCTGACTCGTTCCACTATCAACAGTACAAACAGTAGCAATAAGCTAGCAATAGATTCTAGCTATGTCAATGTCTTGACTTCTGGAGGAGTAGATCTAGTTAATTTGGCCAATGATCAAAATAAAACCAATGACCAAAAAAGCTTAGTTGAAACAATAGATATTCTAGAGCAGGCAAATATTCACTCTGTAGGAGCGGGCAAAACCAAAGATGAGGCCAGAAAACCAAAGATTATTCAGATTAAAGGCCAAAAGATTGCCTACCTAAGCTATGATGATACAGATATTCAACCAAATTCTGGAATAGTAGGAATTAACAGTCGCAATAAAGATCAGATAGCTACAGATATTCAAATTCTGAGAAAGCAGGTAGACTGGATTATTGTTAACTATCACTGGGGGGTAGAATTATCAGAATATCCTGGAGACTGGCAGATGGATATAGCTAGGTCAACAATAGATCAAGGTGCTGATTTAGTAGTAGGACATCATCCTAAGGTATTGCAGGGAGCAGAAATTTATAAGGGTCATCCTATTATATATTCTTTGGGTAATTTGATTTCTGGAGATACTTCTAATCAAGAGAGTGATTATGAGACAGCAATCTTGAAAGTCTCTTTAAAACCAGGCAAAATGAAGATTGAGTTTTTGCCGATAGTGGTTAGCAAATATCAACCTGAAGTTGTTATAGGTAAAAAAGGAGAGGAAATTCTCAGTCATATTGCTCAAATTTCTAGCGTTTTCCATCAACCCATGAGAACCCCTCTCAAGATAGATACGATCAATTCTTCTGTAAAGTTTGCTGGTAGTAATTCTAATCCAAGTAGATCAAACTCTAATATTTTATCAACACCAACTTTACCTGAGTTGCCACCTGAAACGACAGAAAATGAGCAAAATTCCACAGATGATCCTCAGAATTTGTCTGAAGGAGAAGCTGGTGTAGATCGTCAGAATAGCTTTTCTCTACCACCAATATTGAATCCTGAAGCAACTGCTAAAGAAGAAATAGAGTCTTTTATCAAAGAACCTTTTATCAAAGAACCTTTTATTGAATTACCACGTTTAAGAATTTAATTAAAATCATACAAACATTAATAACTCTAAGAACTATGGCTATATACTATATTTTTTCTATTCAATTATTCCTGCTCAATTATTCTGAAAATATGAGGTATCGAATGACGTAGAACAAAGTGCAAAATGAACATACTATCTAAAAAAAATTGATGGTTTTTCGGAAATTACTATACTGTAATCATATAAAAACTAGAGGTCTAAATAATTATTGGGCAAATCACCAAAAAAGTTGATTTTTATTTCTAGTTATCATCACCCAATGCCCAATATTAAATAATCAATTCCTGAATTAAAAACTGTGTTTGCCATCGCACTTCAACAAAAACAATACAAGACTTATACTCTCTCTGATTTAGGATTTAATTCTAGTATAAATGTCATTCCAGAGAGAGGAGGAATAATTACAAGTTGGTGTATTAATAATCAGGAGCTACTTTACTTTGATTCCAAAAGGCTGGAAAATCAAGAATTAATAGTAAGAGGTGGTATACCTATCCTGTTTCCCATTTGTGGCAACTTGCCGAATAATATATACAAATATAATGGTAAAAATTACTTTCTCAAACAACATGGATTTGCACGAGAACTACCTTGGGAAGTCATAGAAAAGTCTACTCAAAACCGAGCTTCAATAACTCTAGTTTTAACCAGTAATAGATTAACAAAAACTGTTTATCCCTTCGATTTTAAATTAACTTTTACTTATCAAGTAAAAGGTAATTCTCTAGAAATATTCCAAGTTTACACCAATTTGAGCAATACACAAAGGATGCCATTTTCGACAGGGCTACATCCTTATTTCTTTGCTCCAAACAAGTATCAGCTTCACTTTGATATCCCTTCAATGCAATATGTGGAACCAAAAACAGGAACGGTCCACGATAATAATGGTAAATTTGACCTTAATCAAGATGAAGTGAATGCACTATTTGAAAAATTAACAGGCTTGGCCACTACCGTCTATGATCAAAGTCGTGGTCTCAAGATTATTCTGAGTTATACATCTCCTTATTCTACTATGGCTTTCTGGACAGTTAAAAATCAAGAATTTTATTGTTTAGAACCATGGACAGCTCCTCCAAATTCTCTAAATACAGGTTATCGCTTGATTGATTTAGAGCCTGGATCTTCCTGTGAAATGATAGTTAGACTCACTGCACTATTTTTGTGATAGTTGCATATTATATGTATATATGAGAAGGATTGACTAATCAATATTCTTATCCTTACATATTTAGGACTACTGTATATTTAATCCTTAGTGAGCTTAGTGTTGATTTGTCCCTTAACTATATAGAGGAAGAACTAAATTGTCCATTAAGTTTTCACGATATCTCAAATTTTTTTTCTGAAAGCTATTGCAATATTAATTATGACTATGCTATATTTAGTATAAGTGTGAAATAAGAAATAACTAGGAAGGGTCGCTAGCTCAACGGTAGAGTACTCGGCTTTTAACCGATTTGTTCCGGGTTCGAATCCCGGGCGACCCATTAACATTAAAAACTTAAAAATTATTAATATAGAGCTTAACAACTGCTCTATAAACTTTTTATTTTCATATAGATAAGCCATTTGGAATATTAGCCAGGGTAAAAATTTTTGAGCTACGAGTCGGGACTGGAGTAGAGGCAATACAGGAAAATGGAGTAGGAGAGTAATAATGTTTGCTACATTTTCTTGAGTGGGGGAGTGGGGCAGGGCTAACTCATTGTCGTCAGAGAATATTTATATGGATATGAAATACAAAAAATTATGTAGATACTAAGAATATCCTCATCTCCCCATCTCCCCATCTCCCTATCAATTTTTCTCTAGTGAAAATAAATTGACTCTGGAGGAGTGGGGGGAGTAGGAGAGTGTGGGAGAAATAAAAGAGCAGAGTAATTAACACGCTCCTAGCTCGTAATTGTCAAATTGGTTTTTTCTGGGTCATGCTACACAAACATCGTGAAGCTACCCTGGCCAGAGAGCGTGGGTCTTCACCCAACGTAGAGATAAATTTTTAGATATAAATCTAAGTATAGATAGACAGAATCTTCAATATGTCTTAATATTGTCGTAAGATTTAAGCTTAAGTAAATCAAATTTACCGATCAGCTAATAACAAAAAATATAGGAGGACAAGGTATGGCTATCGTACCAATGCGGTTATTATTAGACCACGCAGCAGAAAACGGTTATGGAATTCCTGCATATAATGTCAACAACATGGAGCAAATTCAGTCCATTATGCAGGCGGCTGATGAAACAAACAGTCCTGTAATTCTCCAAGCTTCTCGTGGAGCGCGTAAGTATGCGGGTGAAATTTTTCTACGTCACTTAATTATAGCCGCCGTAGAGACATATCCTCATATTCCCATCGCCATGCACCAAGACCATGGTAATGCACCCTCTACTTGCTATTCCGCTATGCGCCATGGTTTCACTAGCGTGATGATGGACGGTTCTCTAGAGGCAGATGCTAAGACTCCTGCTAGCTTCGACTATAACGTCAATGTTACTGCTGAAGTAGTTAAAGTTGCTCACTCCATTGGTGTAAGTGTAGAAGGAGAACTAGGTTGTTTAGGTTCTCTAGAAACTGGTATGGGCGATAAAGAAGATGGTCATGGTGCAGAAGGCGTCCTTTCTCGCGAACAACTTTTGACAGACCCAGATGAAGCAGTAGAATTTGTAGAACGTACCCAAGTAGATGCTCTAGCAGTTGCTATTGGTACTAGCCATGGTGCTTACAAGTTTACCCGTAAGCCTACAGGAGAAATTCTAGCCATTAGCCGTATTGAAGAAATTCACCGTCGCCTACCCAATACTCACTTGGTTATGCATGGTTCTTCTTCTGTACCTCAAGACTTGTTGGAAATGATCAACAAATATGGTGGTTCAATTCCAGAAACTTATGGTGTACCTGTAGAAGAAATTCAAAAAGGAATCCAGAGTGGTGTTCGTAAGGTAAACATCGATACAGATAACCGTTTGGCCATCACCGCTGCTATTCGTGAAGCTGCGGCTAAAGATCCTTCTAACTTTGACCCTCGTCACTTTATGAAGCCTTCTATCAAGTACATGAAACAGGTTTGTGCCGATCGCTATCAACAATTTGGCACTGCTGGTAACGCTAGCAAAATTAAGGTTCAAACTTTGGATGAGTTTGCTGCTAAATATGCTAGTGGAGAATTAGCTGCGACTACTAAAAAAGCAGTAGCAGTGTAATTTCTGAAATATCTAATTAGTTTAGTTGATGAGAAGCCCTGAAAATAATTAGGGTTTCTCATTTTTTTTAGCATTCTTAACTGCTCAATCAAGAAAACCACTACTTTAATTTAATTATTGCTCTGCTGATTAAATCTAAAAGCATTGACATATAAAGAAAAGTGCCTTTTTGGGGTCTAATTGCAGTGCAAATTTTTCAGCTATTGATGATCAAAAAGGAGCGTATTTTAGGCTCATAGTTGGGCAGAAAAATCCCAAATTGACAATTGTTACTCCTACCTCCTCGCTCCCGATCCATTTCTCCTGTCTTCCCCTCCCCTCCTGGGAGGGGGAGGGGCGAGGGGTGGGTTGTCTCCTGTCTCCTGTCTCCTGCCTCCTGTCTGCTACAAACCCTAATTATTCGTACATTGCTCGTGAATTCCCCCCTGTTTACAGATGTAATTAATTTGATTAGGATCTAGGTTTTTGGCAAAATTAAAATTAACTCCCCTTAAATGATCGGATTTGAATGTATCAAGTGGACTAGCCAAAAATTGATCTAATTGAGCCGGTTTTGGAGTTACTAATTTGGCTCCTTTTAAATCTGTTCCACTCAAATTTGCTCCTCGTAAATCTGCCAAACTCAAATCTGCGTTTCGTAAATTAGCATTCTGTAGTTGAGCATTCCGAAAATTAACATTAGTAAGTTGGGCTAAACTCAAATCTGCTTTTCTCAAATTAGTTTTACTGAAATTTGCCCCTGATAAATTTGCTCCTTGCCAATTAGACTCCATTAAATTAGATGATTGAAAGTTAGCTCCTTCAGCCTTAACTTTACTTAAATTAGCTCTGCGTAAATTAGCTTCTGATAAATTAGCACTTCCTAAATCTGCACCAGTCAAACTTGCTGCTGTTAAATTTGCTCGCTGTAAATCAGTTTCAATTAACTTGGCACTGCTTAAGTTGGCCTCTGTCAGAATCGAATCAGGCATTTTTGCTTTATTTAGAATTGCCCTAAATAAATCTGCACGCTTCATCACTACTGGGCCAAATACCGCACCCGTTAAATTGGTTTCTATCAGATTTGCTCCACTCAAATCAGCAATCAAATCGTCAAAAGTTCCTAAACGATTATCTTTTCCTGGTCCATAAAAGCGACTATTCTTAAAACTAGACTGATTAAGAATAGCGCCTCTAAATTTCACTCCAGACAAATCAGTATTTTCTAATATCAAAGTAAAGCTAGCCGGGCCAGAAGTTATCTGACCTAAATCAACCCCACTTAAGTCAGCCTCTTTAACCGACCCACTATAAACTTTGAGAACTTTAGCGATCGCCTTTTGAGTTGCTCGTAGTCGCAGAGATACTAAAAGCTGTTCTTGAGAGTTGCCTCCATAACTGAGAGAATCTAGATCATTTTTGATAGCTTGATTTAAGTGACGCAGTTCCGGTATTACTGTTGGTCCAGCACTGACTAAAGATTGTTGAATTCCATCCAGTATACTTGGTTCATTTTCTTGCCCCAACAAATCTACTAACAATGGTATGGCACGAGGATCTTTCGTAGAACCCAAAGCTAAAACTGCCACTCGTCGTTGCTGAGGTTTAGTAGAAGTCAGAGACAACTTATTCACAAGAGCCAGAAACATATCATTATCTTGTTGTTTAAACTCCCGGGAATTTGCTTGATTTTGAATATAAACTTGAGTGCCAAAAATTGTCCCCAAAACCGAGACCATACCTAAAGCAGTTATAATCAGTAAAGTCATACCTGGATTTTTTCGCATCCAAGGCCAAAGATGAAAACCTTCTGATTTTTTGTGAGTAGTAACAATTGCTGCTGTAGAAGCTTGTGTCTGAGGATCGATAAAATTAAAAGGATTAGAATCTAATTGGCCAGAAAGGGCATCTACTACAAAAGTGTCCCCTAAGCGATCGTGTCCTGTGCGACGTAGCTTATTGAAACGAATAAAATAAATATCACCTAGTAATGCTAATCCCGACAATGCTAACAGAATTACCAAAGAAGGAAATGCCCCAGTTAGATACCAAACCAAGTAGGCAGTTCCCATAGGTAGTCCCCACTTCCCAAAGCCTTCACGGACGAGGGTTTTTCTCCAGCCTGGAGAAGTGCCTAAAGCTGTGACAACTCTGATTTCAAACCAACGCTTAGGCAATGTTTGACCTGTTCTAGCTAACAAAAATAACTGCCAACCTACAATTGTGACAGGAGCCAATAATGCTCCAGACCAAAATAAATTAGCCAGAGGCGTTACTTTCTGATAACGGTTTCGTAAAGGAATTCCTAAAGTATTGGCAATTGCTTCTGTGGTGGTTGCTACTACTGGGTTGAGAGGAACAGATTTGTTGCCTATATTATTAGCCAATTGACCAAGGCCAAATGGAATTATTCCACTAAGCACAACCAGGGATACTTCTGTAGTCCAAGCACCACATCTACGGACCCAGATAGGTAATTGCTTGGATTTTGGCTGCCACGATGCCTCTGGGTTATTACTATTATTGATATCTGAGATATCTGAACCAAAAGTTGGGCTTGTCATATTGATGTGCTTACTCTATTATTCTCAACTTTTAGACTAATTATTGTGCACCGTAAGTATGGTATTACTGTTAAGGCTACCTGTTTTTACCCTTTTTTTTACTTTCCTAACTAGGAACATATAAGGAGCTAATATCACATTTAAACTGGTTCTATATCTATTTTCCCATACTTTCCAAACTTGTCTGTTATGTCTAAAATCTTGTTAACAGATAAAACCTGTAATCAATTCATACAGTGTTGGAAACCGATCGCAGAAATACTATATACTATTATTGTTTTGTGGTCAAACTAATTTTCACACTTTCTTTAACACTATAGCAATCCTATTTCAGTTGTAAAAAAATATCTTTTAATTTAGGGAACATCGACTCTAGGAACATGGAACAGAGGTAAAAGTTTCAGAGCTTTTATATATCCTGAGATTTTTGACAAATCATTTGGGACTGCTATAGATAAATACTAGAACTAATCTAATTGAGCAAATTTTACTCAAATTAATACTGCAAATAAATCTAGTATTCATCTTTATATTTATATATTTATTAATGTCTCAATGTATCTATATTTTAGAGTATATATTATTAATATATAACAGCAATAATCATATTTTATTTCTGTTTTTTACTTTCATCTGTACCTGTTTCTGAATAATTAGGTAAGAATAAAAATTTATATCCTATATAAATCACTCCGCCAAACACAGCTATAGTAATCAACAAAGAAACTAAACTGATAATAGCCTCTAATATCTTGATTATGAATAGAGGAATAATAATTAAACTTATGATTTTTGCCCATTGAGGAAGTTCCTGAAACCATTTTAAAAATTGGTAATAAAAACCTTGAAGTGATTTAAAAATATTAGATAGAGGGTTCAATAAGTTTGGTACATATCCTTCGTCTACTTCAGATTTTTTTTTGAAGTTATTATTGTTGTAATTATTCATCAGAAAAAAGTTTTACTTTAACTCATCAACTCATCAAATTATAGATAATATTTGCTCAGGAATAATTATAAATTCTCAACAAAGCCGATATCATTCTCTACAATCTAAAATATCTAGATGATTGACCAAGTATAAAGGAAAAGGAAATAACAAAAAATCAAATTTCCAATTTTTGGCACGGCTGTTTAATTAAGGGTGAAACGTTTTTGGGGAGTGAGTTTGGGAGGTATAGGTTAGTGGGGGATATGGGAAAGATCGAACTCCCAAACAGTTAATTCAACCATAACGGTTGTAGTTTTTTTCTACACTCCCCACATTCCCCTCCTGGGAGGGGGAGGGGCGAGGGGTGGGTCCCCAAACCTCCCACACTCTTCACACCCAGGTGATTATCAATACCCTGAATTTTTGGACTCCTCCTTACTTAGCCAAACTTAACAGCTCTCCTACCCTACTCTCCTACTTTCAGTTCAATTAGATTTTTTGATTTGGAAGCTTAAGTTAAGTATTTCACCATTCTTGCTCTTGCCGTACTACTTTATAGTATTAAAAATTTACCAAAAAAGAGGGTCTCAAGCCTCCCCTTTTAAGTGGATAAAAAAAGTAAACTTCATTATTTCAAGCCTCATGCTTTCCTAGGTCATGCTGCGCAAACAGCGGTTGGTAATGATAACTGATAACTGAAATGGCGTACAAAATATAAAGTTAGGATAAAATTCCATGCAATTCTATCCGAATTACTTAAAGATTCCATAAAGAAGCAACCTAAAAGTTGCCATCGTTAATCAACTTATGCCAGAATAAAAAAAATTGGCTAAGGGTATAGTAAAAAAAATTACCCTCTCATAGTTAAAAACCCACTTATTGCAGCGCTTTATCAAGCTTTGAGGGTCAAGCAAAACAACTAAATGTGACTAAAGTTACATTATAATAGGTGTATGACTCAGGATAAATAATCTAAAGTAAAATCCTAAGTCCAATCCAGATAACTAAATAATATCTGAATAAATAAAATGAGCCAATACTTCTCCTATTCTAATGAGTGAGACAGTGAAATATTCTACCCTAATAGACCTACTTCAGACTTTATCAGCAGAACAACCGGAAAAACTAGCATACACTTTTTTGGTTGACGGTAAAAAAGAAGGGGAACACTTTACCTATGCTTCACTAGAGCATCGAGTACGAGCTATTGCAGCATTGCTACAAAAACATGAAGTCAAAGGAGAGCGAGGTTTACTACTCTATCCACAAGGACTAGAAGCAATAGCAGCTTTTTGTGGTTGTCTATACTCTGGAGTTATCGCAATTCCAGTACCTCCTCCAGAAGCAGGTCGTCTCAAACGAACTTTGCCTAGACTCAGAGCGATAGTTCAAGATGCTCAAGCTTCCATAGTTCTGACAACGGCCACAATTATTTCTCTTGTAGAAGAAGTGGCTGATGAATTTCCTGAGTTCGAGACAATGCGCTGGATAGATACTGAATCTGTCGATCTAGAAATAGCTCAGGAATGGAAAGATCCGGGTATTACTGGCGATACACTGGCTTATTTGCAGTATACCTCTGGTTCTACTTCTACTCCAAAAGGGGTAATGCTGACCCACAAAAACTTGATTCACCACTTAAGCTATTTACAGAGAGCTTGTGGGTACACGCCAGAAAGTAAAACTATTACCTGGATGCCTTTCTTTCACGATTATGGGTTAGTGGAAGGAATGATGGAACCCCTATATAATGGAACTCCATGCTACATCATGTCCCCATTCTCATTTGTGAAGCAACCTCTGAGATGGCTGCAAGCTCTGTCAAATTATAAAGGGACCCACTCTCAAGCACCTAACTTTGCTTATGACCTTTGTGTTCGCCGAGTTAAGCCAAAACAACTATCTACTTTAGACCTGAGTAATTGGGAAGCAGCAGGTAATGCGGCAGAACCTATTAACCCAAAAGTCATGGAGAGTTTCTATAGCACTTTCTCAGCTAGTGGTTTTCGCTGGAATGCCTTTGCCCCATGTTATGGACTAGCAGAGGATACTTTACTGGTTTCAGCCAAACCTAAACTCACAGAACCGGTACTTTGCACTATAGATGCAACAGCTTTAGTAGAAAAAAATAAAATTGTAGAAGTTTCTCCTGATGCAACAGGGGTAAGAGCTTACCCATCTTGTGGTCGCTTAGTTTGTGAAACTGAGGTAGCTATTGTTAATCCAGAAACTTTCGCAAAATGTGCTACTGATGAAGTGGGAGAGATTTGGGTATCAGACCCCAGTGTAGCTCAAGGCTACTGGGAACGTCCAGAAACTACTAAGGAAACATTCCAAGCTTACATCAAAGATAGTGGAGAGGGTCCGTTCTTGCGGACTGGAGACCTGGGATTTATGAAAGATGGGGAGTTGTATATTACAGGTAGGATTAAAGATTTAATTATTATCCGAGGTACAAATCATTATCCCCAAGATATTGAGTGGACAGTACAACAGGTTCATCCGGCACTTCGTCCAGATTATGGTGCAGCATTTTCAGTCGAAGTTCGGGGTGATGAACATTTAGTTATTGTTCAAGAGGTAGAACGTCGCACTCAAGATTTGGACGCTGAGAAAGTAATCAATGATATCCGCCAAGCTGTTTCAGAAGACCATGAATTACAAGCTTATGCTGTAATTTTGGCTAAGTCAGGAAATATTCTCAAGACTGCTAGTGGCAAGATTCAACGTCGTGCTTGTCGTTCCAACTTTTTGGCCGGAACTCTAGAGGTGATATCTGACTGGAGTGAAAATCCTCAACTAACCTCCAAGTATCGAAAGTTACAAGAAGAAGTTGAGTCATTAGCATCCCAAATGAAAAATAGCTAGTGGGGCCAATGACATTTGCGTTCCGTAGAGCTACTGCTAACGCCCCTACAAAAAATTTAGGAGATTTAACATGGATAAACTCAAGCAATATTGGGTAGCTGAAGAGTTAGAGCGTGCTCTTGGCGATCCAGAAAATCCAGACAGTACAATGTCTTTTAAGAGAGTAATTGAAATTGATGAGAGTGAAGAATTTCCACATCAGGAAATTGAATGGCTCTATAATTGGAAGCTACAACATCACTATATCCCTGTTAATTGTGGGGGAGAGTTTACTTCTTTTGAAGAGTTTGTGGCCTTCGTTAGAGTTTTGTGTAGACGCGACCAAACAATTGGAATTGCTTTTACGACCATGTTTTGGTCTTTTATTACCTGGATGGCAGGTACAGAGGAACAAAAGCAAAAGTTAGCAACTTATATTAAAGATGAACATGGGACAATGTGCCTTGGTTACTCAGAGAAGGAACATGGTGCTGACCTGATTGGTGGAGATTTGACCGCAACAAAAGTTCCTGGAGGTTATCTACTTAATGGGGAAAAGTGGCCGATAAATCGTGCAACTATTTCTGGAGTATCTTATATATTAGCAAAGACGGATCAAGAGGATGGAGGAGCTAGAGGTCTGTCTTTATTTATGGTAGAAAAAAGCCGACTAGACCCAGATAATTACTATAATTTACCAAAAATTCTTACTCATGGAATTCGTGCTTCTGATATGAGTGGGATAGGTTTTAAGGATTGCTTTGTTCCCGAAGATATGTTGATCAAAGGGGAAGGAGCAGGTCTAGAAGTAGCTCTGAAAGGATTTCAAATTACTCGAACTTTATGTGCAGCTTTTTCTCATGGTGCTGCTGATACAGCTTTAAGAACTACACTAAAATTTGCTATTAATCGGGTCATTTACAATAAAACAGTTTTTGACATTCCTCAACCTAGAAAAATTCTGGTAGATGCTTTTTTAGACCTGTTAATTTGTGATTGTGAAACTATTGGAGCAGCAAGAGGATTTCATGTTATTCCTGAACAATTTAGTGTTTGGGCAGCAGTGGTGAAATATTTTGTTACTATTCAGTTAGAAACAATGATTAATAATATTTCATCAGTGTTAGGTTCTCGTTTTTATATGCGAGAAGAACATGATTGGGGAATATTCCAAAAAGTGCTGAGAGATAATTCAATTATTAGTGTATTTGATGGCAGTACAACTGTTAATTTGCACGCTCTAATTTTACAGTTTCGTCAGTTAACAAAACATCGTTCTCGACGGAATTCTGCTAAGATGGAAGGAATTAAATCTCGTCTAGAAATCATCTTTTCCTTGGAGAAACAACTGCCTACTTTTGAACCAGAAAAACTGGAAATTACAGGGCGGGGTGCTGATGATGCTTTACAAGGATTAGAAATTGCGTTAGAACAGTTAAAAGATTTAAAAACTGATAATTTAAACACTAAAGTTTTAGAGCAAATTACTGCACTGACTGAGTGTGTTATTGCGGAAGTAAACGCTCACGATGAACAAATTGCTAATTCAGCATTTGAGTTTGGTCACAACCAGTCACCAGAATTATTTGAAATAGCGAAAAAATACTGTGCTTTACACGCTGCTGCTGCGTGTGTGCATATGTGGATTTATAACCGCGAAATACTGGGTGAATTTTTTGCAGGTGGTGAGTGGTTGGTACTATGTTTAAATCGTTTACTACAACCTTTTGGGCATTCACAAAAAGTAGACCAATTATATTGGGAAAAAGTTACTCAAGAAATGCTCAAACTTTATAACGAAAATAAAGTATTTTCTATTGTTCCTTTTCAACTAGCACAAACTCAAAAACAGGAGAATAAAACAAATGCAAGTTCAGAACTCCAGCACGCTTAATACTGAAGCAAAAACAGAAATTTCCCCCTTAGAAATCTTACAAAAGTGGATTGCTGAAAAGTTAGCAGAACAATTGAATGTTGACAAAAGTACTATCGAATTTACCGAACCTTTAACTCGTTATGGTTTAGACTCAATTGATGCCGTAACTTTAGTTGGTGAGCTGGAAGATGAACTAGAATTAGAATTACCTTCTACTTTATTTTGGGATTATCCAACTATAGAAAAATCTGCTGAATATTTAGTTTCTGAATTTGATATTTCTGAGGCATTAGAAAATTTGGAAAGCTCTGAAGAAAAAACAGAAGAAGTGGAAAAAACTGCTGAAAAATCTGGTAAAGGTTGGGGTGGTTTTTGGAAGGGAGTAAGTGGTTCATAAAAGAACTGAAGAAACCTAGGAGAAAAGTCTTAGTTATGTAAGCATTTCCTGCGGACTGCTACGCAAACAGCTATTAGCAGTCAGCACTTCCCTGCGGGATGCGCTCGCATTCAGCAATATAGCATCCCGCAGAAGGCAGAAGGCAGAAAGCAGAAGACAAAATCTTACCTGGTCTAAGTTTTAGACTCTTGAACTGTTCTAACCTTTGCTTCAACTGCTATAATATTCTGCTTTTGAGGGTAGGGTTGAAATTAAAATAGACTTGACAACTTTTGTTGTAAGATTTAATCTGGGCTGAATTAATACAGCTTTGAACGTTTACCAAAAGTAATAGCTAATAGCTGATAGCTGATGGCTCACGGCTGAATTTTTACTTAGTTTATACTAATGATTTTTAGTATAGATTAAGACTTTATCTTCAGAAAATTAAAAATCTTAGTTACCAATAAAAAATTGCTTTTGGTAACTAAAAAAGATTTCAATATTTCAGAGATTGACAAATACCTCATACCATAATTTATTGGGATAGGTCGCTATCAAGTATAGAGGAGGAAATAGTTAATTGAATTTTTCTGATTTTTCCTTCTGGTGGGTGCTGCTGATTTTTAGTGTGCCTTTCTTCACCATCCGCGCTCTAGGAAAAAGGTTAAACTTCTGGCAAGATTATTTTGATACCATTGGCTTGATGGTATTATCACTAACATTATTTTTAAATGCTAGTTTAAAAAGTTTTGCCGTATTTATATTTGAGGTAATTTTCAACTACATAATGGTGCGACTAATGTTGCAAAGACGTGGTTGGGAGTCAAGGGCGATCGCCACATTTTTAATAGTATTTGATGTAGCGGTATTAGCATACTTTAAATATCTTACCTTTTTTGTAGAAGATGTAGTAGGTTTAGTGGTGGGAGGAATGCCTCCAAATTGGGAACAAAGTTTTCCTTTACCAGTATTTAATAGAATTCCTCCAGGGATTTCTTTTTATACTTTTCAGATGGTGGCATTTGTTGTAGATTCTTTTACAGCTAAAAAGAAAAAGCCAATTAATTTCATAGATTACGTCAACTTTATCGCATTTTTCCCCCAAATTGTAGCAGGTCCAATCGAAAGACGTAAACAATTATTACCCCAGTTAGAATCTTTTAAATTTCAATTTACTGTAGAAAACTTTGAATTAGGTTTGCGATGGTTATCTCTAGGTTTATTTATGAAATTTGTTCTAGCAGATAACATCACTCCATATATAGACCTACAACAAGCAACAAATGCTTTATTAGTTTGGTTTCATGCCTTTTTGTTTACTTTAAGAATATATTTTGACTTTGGTGGTTACAGCTTTATGGCTGTTGGTATCGCTAGATTTGTGGGAGTAAAACTAGAATTAAACTTTCTGGCACCCTACACTTCTGTGAGTATCCAAGAATTTTGGCGACGTTGGCACATTACTCTGAGTAACTGGTTTAGGGACTATGTTTTTATCCCACTAATGGGTGCAAATAAAAAGTGGGCACCATTCTATTTATTTATAACTTTTACTCTTTCAGGCTTTTGGCACGGGGCAGCCTGGAATTTTATTTTATGGGGAGCTTATCACGGGGCATTATTATTGCTGATCAGATATGCTGGGAGACCTTTTCAGAGATTTGTGGGTAGATGGACCTCTAGAACTGATTTAGTGTCCTGGGCCTTGACGTTTATGTCCGTGACCCTGGGGTGTTTATTTTTTATGGAAACTAATATTAGTAGGTTGGGTACTAAGTTAGTAACTTTAGTGACACCAGGAGCTTATTCAATTTCTGGGGCGATCGATGCTTTTAGCTCTTATAGCATAAATGAGGGTTGGGCTCTAGTTTTTACTTTAGCTGTGGCCATAGGGACATTATTTTTGGAACATTTGGCAGTTTGGCAACAGCGAGATGAATATGAATTCTTGTTATCTCCTTGGATATCAAGAGGTCTGTTAGGTTTAACTATTTTGCTGGGGGCAACTATTCCTTCTGCATTTATTTACTTTGAGTTTTAATTATGAAGTTCTAGAGCACTACGCAAATAGGGCGCGGACATTTATAAATACTCAAAGTTAGTCAGGGATTACTTTTAACTTCTAACTTCTGACTGAAATGAAGTGTGTCTTAGATTCTGGAGGAGCTGTGTGCGGAATTACTTCCGCACAGTAGGTGCCCCGTAGGGGACCTCAGAATTACACACTCGCTTCTGAATTCTGACTTGCGCATAGCGCTTTTGACCTATGAATTTACCAAATTTCATTGTTATAGGTGCAGCAAAATCAGGTACTACCTCTGTTTGGTCATACTTGAAGCAACATCCTCAAGTCTTTATGTCCAAGCCAAAAGAACCGAACTTCTTCATTTTTGAAGGGGTAAAGTTACCATATTATTCAGGACCTGATGATGAAGAGACGTTGATTAGAAAGCTTTATCAAGGTACTATTACTGACTTTGAGACTTATCAAACACTTTTTCAAGATGTGGGAGAAGCTAGAGCTATAGGTGAAGCTTCGGTGCGCTACTTATATTTTCCTCAAGCTGCGGAAAGGATTAAAAAGTATATTCCTGATGCCAAGATGATTATTATGTTACGCAACCCAGTAAATAGATTATATTCTCAGTATGTGATGAATGTTCGCGACTTACTGGAACCTTTGCCACTTAGTGAAGCAATTACTGCAGAAGATGAGAGAATTAGTAAAAATTGGGATTGTGCTTGGCACTACACTAAGTTAAGTAGTTATTACAATCAGGTAAAATTTTACTTAGATTTATTCTCTCCACAGCAAATTAAGGTAATTATTTATGAGGATTTTTGTCGAGATACTGTAGGTATTATGCAGGAATTATATCGCTTTATTGATGTAGATGATAGCTTTATACCAAACTGCTCTAAATCTAATTCAGGATATTGGCCTAAAAGTTTTCTTATCCATGGTTTGCTTAAGGAACCTAATGCTATTAAATTAACTTTAGAAAAGGCTTTGCCTAGAAAAACATACAATAAAGCTTTAAAGTTTTTTCATAAATCGAATAAAGGTGCTATACCGCCTATTCCGACTACTGTTAAAGATGATTTAAAACAGTTATTTCGGAAGGATATTTTAAATTTGCAAGAGCTTTTGGGGCGTCAAATACCGTGGTTAACGGATGAGATTTGATTGTATTAGACATCTCCGAAAAAGATATAGACTTTTGGAAATAGTAGGGAATAATTAATAATTAATAATTAATAATTAATAATAGTTGAAGATTGCTTCCTAAAAATTTTTATGAAAGTTTTCATATCGGAATTTGTCTGGAGTAATTTTTATAGAATAGGTAAAAAATCAATAATTATCAACATTAAAAGCTGTGGAAACTGGAAAAATATCTGAAAAAGTAAAAGGAAGTAATGTACCTACAAAAATTTGTATTTTAGGCGGTGGCTTCGGCGGTCTTTATACAGCGTTGTACTTACAAAGCTTTTGGGGGTTTAAACAGAAAAACTGTCAAATAACTTTAATAGATATAAACGATCATATTGCATTTACTCCTTTACTTTATGAGGTGATTACAGATGAACTTCAAACTTGGGAAATAGCTCCATCTTTTGATAAATTACTCAAAAATAAAGATATTCAGTTTTGCCAAGATGAGGCGAAAGATATTGATTTTCAAGCTCGCGAAGTTAAACTTTTAGAGGGAGGAAGTTTACCTTATGATTATTTGGTTATTGCTGTGGGCGTAACTAATGGAAAAATGCCAAATGGTGCAGAAAATGTTTTGACATTTAGAACTTTGGCCGATCTTCAAAGACTCGAACAAAAGTTACAAAGTTTGGAAAATTCTAGCCAAGAAAAAGTTCGGGTAACTATTGTTGGTGGGGGTCCGAGTGGGGTAGAGTTAGCAGGAAAAATCGCAGATAGATTGGGTAAAAGGGGAGAAATACGCCTGATAGAAAGAGGAAAGGAAATTCTGAAAAGTTTTACTCCTGCTACTCGGAAAAATGCTCAACGTGCTTTGGATAAAAGAAATGTTTTAATCAGTTTACAGACGGGTGTGAATGCTATTGAAGCTGACCAAGTTACTATTTTGCAAGCTGGAGAAACTGCTGTTATTCCTACGGATTTAATATTATGGACTGCGGGAGTTCAAATGAGAGAATGGGTGAAAAATTTGGATTGTTCTCATAATTCTAGAGGTCAACTTATTTGTGAGCCAACTTTACAGTTAGTTGACTATCCAGAAGTATTTGGATTGGGAGATATTGTGGAGATTTCATACCCTAATAGTAAACAACTTCCAGCAACAGCTCAAGTTGCTTATCAACAAGCAAGTCAAGCAGCTAAAAATCTGTGGAAAAGTTTAAATAATAAACGCCCAAGACCGTTTCATTATTTACATTTGGGAGAGATGATTACTTTGGGGATGAATACGGCAGCTATTTCTAGTTTTGGTATTAGTTTATCTGGCTCTTTTGCTGCTTTGATTAGGTTAGGAGTTTATATTCAAAGATTACCTACTTTATCTCATAAATTTCAAGTTATTCGCCATAGATTACAAGTTTGGTGGGAAAATTTATTTGGCAAATCAAATAGTCACAAAAAATTGAGATAAGTAGATTATTTATAATTTTAATAAAGTCAATAAATATAGTTTTTTCAGATGATATGTCAAACAAGAGTTAGTTATTTACTAACAGTAAAAAAATCGGCAAACCTTCTTACCTGTTACCTGTTGCCTGTTGCCTAAGCTTTTTCAAATGATATGTCAAACAAGAGTTAGTTATTTACTAACAGTAAAAAGTTCGGTAAACCTTCTTACCTGTTGCCTGTTGCCTAAAAGCAACCATGTTGTTTACGCAACTCAAATTAAATTACTATAAATAATTAAAATGACAGTAAGTATGGAAAAGGAAAAAAATAATTTAAGTGCCAGACTGGAAAAATTGTTTGGTTTAGATTTACGATCGCTTGCTCTATTTAGAGTAGGATTAGCATTAGTAATTATTGTAGATTTAATTATCCGTGCAGGAGATTTAAGGTCTCTTTATAGTGATGCTGGAGTTATGCCTCGGACATTACTTAAGGACATTGCAAATCCCTTTTATTGGTCAATAAATTCAATTAGTGGCGAACCTTTTGTACAGGGTTTAATTTTCTTAATTGTTGGATTAATTGCGATAGCTTTGTTGGTAGGATATCGAACTAGATTAGCAACTATTGCTATGTGGGCATTTGTTATTTCTATTCAAAATAGAAATCCAGCTTTAAGTTTTGCTGGGGATGCTGTACTGCGTGCTTTGCTTTTTTGGGCAATGTTTTTACCATTAGGAGCAAGTTATTCAATAGATAGCGCTCTTAATTCTTCACCAGAAAAATTACCTAAACGTATTGCTTCTGCTGCTACTGTGGCACTGATGATTCAAATAGTGCTGATTTATGCAGGTTCGGCAGCTTATAAGACTAAAAGTGATATTTGGTGGCCTGATGGAGATGCGGTTTATTATGCTTTGAGTTTTGATGGCTATGCTACGCCATTTGGGCAATTTTTACTAGGTTTTCCTGAACCTATATTAAAGTTACTAACCTGGGTAGCTCTTTGGTTTGAATGGTTAGGACCTTTGATGATTTTTATTCCTGTTGGAATTACATTTTTCCGCTGCGTTTCCGTGGTTTTATTTATTCTTTTACATATTAGTTTTGGTTTATCTTTTGAACTAGGGGTATTTCCTTATTTATGTGTGGTTATTTGGTTGGCTTTTATTCCTACGGCAGTCTGGGATAATTGGGAGAAAAAAAATCAGACTAATGAACGTCAAGGATTGAGAATTTATTATGATGCAGATTGTGGATTTTGTAAGAAAGTTGTTTATCTGTTACGCACATTTTTAATATTACCAGGAACGCCATTAACTACTGCTCAAACTGATGAATCTATCTATGCTGATATGCAGGATAAAAATTCTTGGGTTGTTGTAGACTGGCAAGAAAATCGACATTTTAAGTGGGAAGCTTTGGTTTATGTATTTAGTTTATCTCCTATTTTTAAACCTTTGGCTTTCTTGATGGGATTATCAGCGATAATACCTCTAGGAACGAAATTTTATGAATCTATTGCTAATAATAGAAAGTTTGCTGGTAATTTTACTAAACCATTGCAATTTCGCCCTCTAAATGTAGGTTCTAATTTAGGATTAAATATTGTTGTATCTTTACTACTTTTCTATACTTTGATTTGGAATGTTAAAGGTTTTGTTCAACAAACTTATAACAGAAGAGAAGAGAAGAAACAGGATTTAATTACTAAAGCTGACAAATTATTTAAACGTCGCACTGTACAACAGTTAGATGTATTTAGTAGGGTGACAAGATTAGACCAATTATGGAGTATTTTTGCACCTGCTCCACCGAGAGATGATGGTTGGCACGTTATTCAGGGTAATTTAAAAAATGGGAAAGAGGTTGATGTTTTATATGAGAAAGGAGAGTCTGTAAATTGGGATAAACCGACGATGAAACAATTTAATAAGCTGTATAAAAATATGCAGTGGCGGAGTTATTTTGTGACTCTAAATCGAGCTATGGGTCGAAAACTTTATCCTTATTATGCAGAGTATGTTTGTCGTGAATGGAATAGGAAACATGAGGGTTCTGAAAAATTAGAAAGTTTGGATATTTTTTATATGGATGAGAGAACTGTACCGCCAGGAGAAACACAAACTGTGGAAAAGAAAAATATTATGCAAAAATCTTGTTCGGATGAGCAAAAAGAAAATTAGGAAGAAGGTTTCCGAATAATTAAGGTTTAAAGCCTCTCCTTTAAAGGAGAAACAATAAAAAGTTTTCCTTTGAGTCAATCCTATCCGTTTTCAAGGAGAGGTAATTGTTAATTATTAATTATTAATTATTAATTATTAATTGTTTAATAGGTATGTTATTTAATTCTTACGTTTTTATCTTTTGTTTTTTACCTTTAACTCTGATTATATTCTTTGGTTTAACGAGATTTGGTTTAGTTAAGGCTGCAAAAGTTTGGTTGACAGCTAGTTCTTTTGCTTTTTACGGTTATTGGAATGTTGCTTATTTGCCTTTGCTGATAATTTCAATTTTATGGAATTATCAAATGGGAAAATTTATTGCTGAGGCTAAACCTGAAAGTAAGCAAGCAAATGTTTTACTTTGGGTAGGTATAGCTGTTAATTTAGCAATAATTTCTTATTATAAATATGCGAACTTTTTCTTGGATACTGTTAATTCAGTAGTTTCTACAAATTTGAATGCTGGGCAAATTATTTTGCCTTTGGCTATTTCTTTTTATACTTTTACTCAAATAGCTTATTTAGTTGATGCTTATCGTGGGGAAACAAGAGAGACGAATTATGACTTATTAACTTATAGTTTATTTGTGGTTTTCTTCCCTCAATTAATCGCCGGACCTATTTTACGCCACGATGAACTTATTCCCCAGTTTCGTCAATTGCGTAGTTATATTTTTTCCCAGAAAAATATGGCTTTGGGTTTAAGTCTTTTTAGTCTGGGATTATGTAAAAAAGTTTTGATAGCTGACACTATATCCCCTTGGGTAGCACTAGCTTTTAATAATGCTGCGGATTTGAGTTTTATTGAAGCTTGGGTGGGAGCTTTAAGTTACACTTTTCAGCTATATTTTGATTTTTCTGGTTATTCTGATATGGCGATAGGTTTGGGGTTGATGTTTAATATTAAATTACCAATTAATTTTAACTCTCCCTACAAGGCTACTTCTATTAGTGATTTTTGGCGAAGATGGCATATTACTTTATCCAATTTTCTGAGAGATTATTTATATATTCCTCTGGGTGGAAGTCGTCGTGGAGAAGTGCGTCGTTATAGTAATCTTTTGACAACGATGCTGTTAGGTGGATTATGGCATGGTGCAGGTTGGACTTATGTAGTTTGGGGAGGGTTACATGGTGTTTATTTATGTATTAATCATGGTTGGCGAAAGTTAAATATTCCGATGCCAAAAGTATTGGCATGGGTAATTACTTTTATTGCTGTTATTGTTAGTTGGGTTTTATTTAGAGCGCAAAATTTTCAGGATGGTCTAGATATTTTACAGACAATGTCGGGTCTGAATGGAGTAGTTATACCAGGGGAAGCTAAAGGTAAATTATCTGTGTTAACTAATTTTGGTTTTCAACTCCAATCTTGGAAAAGTATGACTTATCTGCCGGAATTTTTAGGGAGTAAAATCTTCTCAATTTTGACTTTAATAGCTTTAACTTTTTCTGTAAGTTTCTTACCGAATACTCAGGATATTTTGGCAAAATTGAAACCTAATTGGTGGTGGGCAGTTTGGATTGGTGTTTTGACAAGTATGGCTTTATTATCGTTGAATCGTGTGTCTGAATTTCTTTATTTCCAATTTTAAATTTTTAGATAAATATTGAGGTAAATTATGAGTATAAATAATCGACTTAGTTCGACTTATTCCCAAGCTTCATCTCCACAAAAATCAGAAAAAATTGTAGGAAGTAAAAGAAAATATCGCCGATATAATTGGATATTTTTACTGTCAGTATTTCTCCCTGTAGTTACTGTAGGAGTATTCAATATTATTGTCGATCCTTATGATGTGTTTAATACTCCAAATTTCTTGGGAATAAATCATTCAAAACCACGGAAAGATAATAGCGATCGCCTATTTAAAGCAACTGATATTATTCGGATGAAACCTGTAACGGTTTTACTAGGTTCTTCTAGAACAAAACGCGCTCTAGATCCAAATCATCCTGCTTTAGAAAATCATCAGCCAGCTTATAATTTAGCACTTAATAGTATTAATTCTTATGAAGTACGACGTTATTTAGAACACGCAATAGCTAATCAAAAACAGTTAGGGTTAGTTATTGTTAGCTTGGATTTTTTTATGTTCCGTAAATCTAACACTAATGAAGCAAATTTTTCTGAACAGAGATTGGAAAAAAAGCATATTTATTTCAAGGATTTAATAGATTTAACATTTTCTCTAGATGTATTATCGGCAAGTAAAGAAACCATAATTGATAGTAAAAAAACTTTGCCAGAACAACTTCGTTATGGAGAAAAAAATGGATTTATGCCTAAGCTCAATCTAGATAGAAATGAAATTGAGTCAAGATTTAAAAAATATATAAATGTTTACTATAAATCTTACACAGAGCAGTATCAACTATCTAATCAATACTTAGATGAACTAAAAAAAATAGTAGATTTATGCCAAGAAAATCAAATTAAACTAATGTTATTTATTTCTCCATCTCATGCAACTCAGTGGGAAGCAATTAGAAGTTCAGGTAAATGGTCGATATTTGAAGACTGGAAACGTAAAGTTGTAGAAATTACTCCCGTATTTGACTTTTCTGGATACAACAATATCACAACAGAACCTATTAGTAATGACATGAAAAACTACACAGATAATTCTTATTATACTAAGGAAGTAGGAAATTTGGTTTTGAATAAGCTCTTATCCTACAAAGAAGAAGAAGTTCTAAAGGATTTTGGAATTTTAATTAATCCAGAAAATATTGAATCTCATCTCGCTAAAATTCGTCAAGAGCGAGAAATTTGGGCTAAAAATAATCCTGATGAAGTGAAATTGGTACAAGAAATTAAACAAAAGTATGATGCCTCACTAAATTAGATAAAATTTATATTGAAGATATTAAATTAACTGAAGTCTACTTACTTGGATTTATAATATGAGCATTAATAATCAACTTAGTTCTACTTATTCTCAAGCTTCATCTCCCCAAAAATCAGAAAAAATTCTGGGAAATAGAAAAAAATATCGCAGATATAATTGGATATTTTTGTTGTCAGCATTTATGCCTATAGTAGGTGTAGGAGTATTCAATATTATTGTCGATCCTTATGATGTATTTAATACTCCTAATTTATTAGGAATAAATCATTCAAAACCACGGAAAGATAATAGCGATCGCCTGTTTAAAGCAAATGATATTATTCGGATTAAACCTATAACAATTTTGATTGGTTCATCCAGAACAAAACAAGGTTTAGATCCAAATCATCCAGCATTAGAAAATGAGCAAACTGCTTATAATTTATCTTTGAATGGTCTAAATATTTATGAATTACGACGATATATAGAACACGCGATCGCTAACCAGAAAGAATTAGATTTGATTATTCTTGGCTTAGATTTTTTCATGTTTAATACATTTTTAGAAAATCAACCGAGCTTTTCTGAAAATAGATTAGAAAAACGGCATATTTCTTTAGCAGATTTTGTCAATGTAACCTTTTCTTCAGATGCACTTTTAGCAAGTAAAGAAACTATAGTTGATAGTCAAAAAAATCCACCAGATAATATTGATTATGGAGAAAATGGATTTATGCCATATCGAAATCCTGACCCAGAAAAAACTGAGTGGAGATTTAGAAATAGTATCAATGTTTATTATGGATTTCATGCTAAATATGAATTACCTAGTGAGTTAACTGAATTGAAAAAAATCGTAGATTTGTGTCAACAAAATCAAATCAAATTAATCTCATTTATTTCTCCTTCTCATGCAACTCAGTGGGAAGCAATTCGAGCAACAGGTGAATGGTCAACTTTTGAAAAATGGAAACGTGAAGTTGTAGCAATTACTCCTGTATTTGATTTTTCTGGATACAACAATATTACATCTGAATCTATCCATAATGAGATGGAAAATTATACAGATAATTCTCATTATACTCCTAGAGTAGGAAATTTAATTTTGAACCGAGTTCTTAATTATAAACAGGGAGATGTTCCAGATGATTTTGGAATTTTAATTAATTCAGAAAATATAGAATCTCATTTAGAAAAAATTCGTCAAGACCGTGAAATTTGGGCTAAAAATAATTCTGATGAAGTGGAGTTGGTTAAAGAAATAAAACAAAAGTATGATGAAAAACTGGCAGATTGAAGAAGGAAGAAGTAAGAAGTAAGAAGTAAGAAGTAAGAAAGAAGGCAGAATAATTGCAGAAAAATCACTCTTGCAATTCTCTACTCCCCTACTCAAGAAAATAATGGGGTGCTAATATATATTGTTATTTAATATGCTTTCAGAACAAGAGAAAGTACAACTGTCTATAGTTATACCTTTTTACAACGAGGAACTAAATATTGATCGTTTATTTGAGCGACTAATATCAGTACTAGACCTTCTCGAAATGACTTATGAAATAATATGTATTGATGATGGTAGTAAAGATAATACTCTAAAGTTATTAGTTGAATATTATCAACGCAATTCCTCAATTAAAGTAGTAAACTTTTCCCGTAACTTTGGTAAAGAAATTGCTATAACAGCAGGTATTGACTATGCTTTAGGCGATGCAGTTATACCTATAGATGCCGATCTGCAAGACCCACCAGAATTAATTGGAGAACTTATAGCTAAGTGGCAAGAGGGATATGATGTGGTCTACGCAACTAGGCGATCGCGACAAGGAGAAAGTTGGCTCAAACAATTCACGGCCCAAAGATTTTATCGTACAATTCAACGTTTGACCCCTGTAGAAATTCCGCCCGATACTGGGGACTTCAGGTTAATGGACCGAAAAGTTGTAGAAGCTCTCAAAAAGTTGCCAGAAACTAACCGTTTTATGAAGGGTTTATTTTCCTGGGTAGGTTATCAACAAACTTCAATATTATATGACCGAGGTCTTCGTTTCAAAGGTGAAACAAAATGGAATTATTGGCAACTCTGGAATTTAGCAATTGAAGGTATTACTGCTTTTAGTTCAATACCTCTCAAAATTTGGAGCTATATTGGGATATCAATTTCTTTAATTTCATTTATTTATGCTAGCTTTTTAGTGATTCGGACTTTGATATTTGGAATTGATGTTCCTGGTTATGCTTCATTAATAGTAGCGATATTATTTTTAGGTGGAATGCAGTTATTATCTCTCGGAATTTTGGGTGAATATTTAGGTCGCGTTCATGAAGAAGTTAAGAGAAGACCTCTTTATTTAGTTAGGGAAAGCTATGGGTTTAAAAATCAGATTACTAGGAGTGAGTAATCTCACAATTTTTGTCATTAAATAAAAAATACTAAAGCAGTAATTTTGGGTCGGAGTAGAGATGCAATGTTCAATTTTAAAACTGGTATTTTTATCCTGACAATTATTTGTATAATTGCCACCGGAATAGCAGCTTATTTATTAGGTGGTTTAGCTCCAGAACAAATTCAAACTTGGCTAGAACGAGCAGGTATTTGGGCACCAATAATCTATATAGTTATTTATACGATAGCAACTATCTTAGTTTTACCTTCTACAGCACTTAATCTGGCTGGAAGAGCAATTTTTGGACCGTGGATAGGTACATTATGGGCAAGTGTAGCAGCTATAATTGCGGCAATTATCGCATTTTATTACTCTCGTACTATAGGTAGAGAATGGATTTCTCAAAAGTTGGCTGGAAGATGGCAAGCAATGGATGCTGAAATGCGTCAGGGAGGATTATTTTATATGTTTGCTATTCGTTTATTACCAATTATTCCTTATGGTTTAGTAAATTTTGCTGCTGGTTTAACATCTGTTAGTTTTAAAGATTATTTGTTAGGTACTATCTTAGGAACTGTACCTGGTGTTTTGCCTTTTGTAATGTTAGGAAGTTCTGGTTTAACAGCATTAAAAACAGGTGACGTTTTACCTTTAATTGGAGCATTAAGTCTCATCGCAATGTTAGTAGGAGAGGCAACTTGGTATCGTCGCCGTCGCAGTCTACCAAAGAAAGTTATAGAAGAAATTAATAAATCATCTTCATCAGATTTTTCTAATGATTAAATTACTGTTTGTTAATCTCCAAAAATAACCAAATAACAAAAAATAAAAATTATTCATCAGGAAAATCAGGTGAAAAAAATTAATTAATAAAATCAATCAAATGCTCGAGTTAAAGTAATAAATAAAAATTAAAATAGATAAACTCCAAGTTTTAATCCCAGACCGTGATAAAATTATACTAAGTTTTTTGATCAAAAAGTTTAGGTACATAAAAATGAGTGACTATCTATCAACTCAAGAGATGGCGTTGCAGACAAACTCTCCGACTAAAACAGATTTATCTATAGTTACACCTATTTATAATGAAGTCGATAGTATTCCCCAATTACTAGAAACAATTTCTACTACTTTAATAGAAAATCAACTTACTTACGAAATTATCTGTATAGATGATGGTTCTCAGGATGGTTCGACAAAACTACTAACAGAATTAGCTCAAAAACGTACAGATTTAAAAGCAGTAATTCTCCGCCGAAATTATGGACAAACTGCAGCTATGGCGGCAGGGTTTAAGTATGCTACAGGGAAAGTAATTGTCACTTTAGATGGAGACTTACAAAATGATCCGGCTGATATTCCACTATTATTATCTAAGCTAGATGAGGGTTATGATTTGGTGAGTGGGTGGCGAAAAAATAGGCAGGATGATGCTGTTACACGACTTCTTCCTTCTAAAATTGCTAATTGGATAATTGGTAAAGTTACAGGGGTAAATTTACATGATTATGGTTGTTCTTTAAAAGCTTATCGTTTGGAATTAGTTGCTGATATGAATCTTTATGGTGAATTACATAGATTTTTACCAGCTTTAGCTTTTATTGAAGGGGCAAGAATTACAGAAATACCTGTAAAACATTATGCTCGTCGCTATGGTCAAAGTAAGTATGGTCTAGGGCGAACTTTTCGAGTTGTGATGGATTTATTAACAGTATTTTTTATGAAAAAATTCCTCACTAGACCGATGCACGTTTTTGGAATGTTGGGTTTGGTTTCTGGTGCATTTGGTATATTTTTTGGGATTTATTTAACTATCCTAAAATTTGGCTTTAACGAAAGGATTGGCGATCGCCCTCTACTAATTTTAGTTGTTGTCTTATTACTTGCAGGTTTACAATTATTTAGTTTTGGTTTATTGGCAGAATTACTGATGCGAACTTATCACGAATCTCAAGAACGACCTATTTATCGAGTTAGAGAAATTGTTGGTAGAAATTAATAGAAGAAGGAAGAAGGAAGAAGGCGTTTAAGTGTTGGTGATTTGATGTATGAAAGTAAGCATTCAGCAGTCAGCTATCAGCTCAGGAAGAAGGTAGAAGGCAAAAATTGATTTAATAGCAAATACATAACTTCTAGCTTCTCTGTTTGGTCAAGTTTTATCTTAAGAAAGGTGTTTATAAAGTATAGTTTTAAGAGCAGAGTTTTATTGCTGATAGCTGACAGCTAATAGCTGTTTGCGCAGCAGTCCGCAGGAAATGCTTACGTATGAAATTCAATTATTGTAAGTTTTCACCCAAAACAATAGTGGGAATTATACCTATTTTTGACTCTAAAGTTACTGAAAAACTCTTTTCTATCTACTAACTCCTTATTCCTGATTTCTGACTCCTTATCTAATTACAGAAATGCTACCGGATTTGATATAAATTCTCCCCCTGACAAAGGGGAAGTAATGTAATATTAAATTGATTTTTTCCAGGTACTTATCTACTAAACTAAGAAGCTTTTACTGGGGATTATTGATAAGTGGAAAAATCAATATATCCTTCTTTATCAAATGAATACCAAATTTTCACATCTGCAGGTGGATTAAGGGGCAAATTATTAGCAAAACGTTCTACTAAATCTGGATTACTAATAAAAGGTCGCCCAAAAGCAATTAAGTCGGTATTTCCAGCTTTAATTGCTGTTTCAGCAGTTTCTTGAGTATATCCACAATTTCCGATAAGAGTGCTGGTGAACACCTCTCTAAATTCAGCTAAAGTCATCGGTTCACCTAATTCGTGAGAACCAAAAGCTAAACCATCCATAACGTGAAGATAAGCTAACCCATAATTGTTTAACTGTTGCGCAACATAAATAAAAGTTTCCCGAAAATCTGGCGAACCCATATCGTTAAAATTACCATTAGGAGAAATTCTTACCCCAACTCTATTAGCAGGCCAAACAGTTAAAATAGACTCTACAATTTCTTTGAGAAACTGAAATCTGTTTTCCAGACTACCACCATAGCGATCGCTCCGATGATTGGTTTTTGACTGTAGAAATTCGTCAATCAAATAGCCATTTGCTCCGTGAATTTCTACTCCATCAAAACCAGCAGACTTTGCACGTTCGGCAGCTAAACGATAATCTTCTACAATTCCTGGAATCTCTTGTGTTTCTAGAGCGCGAGGAGTTTCTAATGGTTGTTTGCCAGTGGGAGTATGAACGTATTCTTGATTCAACCTAATAGCAGAGGGAGCTACTGGCAATTGACCATTTTCGTGAAAACTACTATGAGAAGCTCGTCCACAGTGCCAAAGTTGAAGGAATATAGGAGTGCTTTTGCTATGGACGGCATCTACAACTTGTTTCCAAGCTTCTGTCTGTTCGTCTGAGTAAATGCCTGGAGTATTGAGCCAGCCATTCGCCTGTTTGGAAATGACAGTTGCTTCTGAAATGATTAAACCTGCCCCAGCTCGTTGAGCATAATATTTGGCCATGATAGCATTGGGCATTCGTTCTGTACCTGCTCGCGATCTAGTCATTGGAGCCATGACAACTCGGTTTTTTAGGGTTAAATCTCCCATCATTAAGGGAGTTAGTAGAGTTTGTGAATCTGTTTGAGTAGTCATTTTTTTAATTGCTCAGTTTCTAGGATGATAATTTGATATTCATTTGTTTATTTTACATGGAATTAATAATAGATTTAATTTCTCAAAAAATCATAATTTTGAGTGATATTTAACTATCTATAGCTATAGGTTTAGAATTAAATAATTTTGCTTAGTCAAGAGCAAGATTACGTAAACATTCAGCATTCAACAGTCAGGTATCAGTTTGATTAGAGCTTGAATTAGTATGAGTTAAAAAGTCAAAAAGGAAAGTTGCCGAAATATCAAAAGCTTAAAATTTAGGCAATTTAAGATTTTCCTCTCTCCTAGATAACTAAAGCTTTCTTCTTCCTTTTTCCTTCTGAAAGGAAAGTTGCCGAAATATCAAAAGCTTAAAATTTAGGCAATTTAAGATTTTCCTCTCTCCTAGATAACTAAAGCTTTCTTCTTTCTTCTTCCTTCTGAAAGGAAAGTTGCCGAAATATCAAAAGCTTAAAATTTAGGCAATTTAAGATTTTCCTCTCTCCTAGATAACTAAAGCTTTCTTCTTCCTTTTTCCTTCTGAAAGGAAAGTTGCCGAAATATCAAAAGCTTAAAATTTAGGCAATTTAAGATTTTCCTCTCTCCTAGATAACTAAAGCTTTCTTCTTTCTTCTTCCTTCTGAAAGGAAAGTTGCCGAAATATCAAAAGCTTAAAATTTAGGCAATTTAAGATTTTCCTCTCTCCTAGATAACTAAAGCTT
>JAAHGF010000025.1:45150-120394 GCA_010672585.1 Okeania sp. SIO1I7
TTCCTCTCTCCTAGATAACTAAAGCTTTCTTCTTTCTTCTTCCTTCTGAAAGGAAAGTTGCCGAAATATCAAAAGCTTAAAATTTAGGCAATTTAAGATTTTCCTCTCTCCTAGATAACTAAAGCTTCCTTCTTTCTTCTTCCTTCTTTCTTCTTCCTTCTTCCTTCTTGCTTCTTTCTAAGGAAAGGTGCTGAAATATCAAAAGCTTAAAATTTAGGCAATGTCAGATTTTCTTCTCTCCTAGATAACTAAAGCCTTCTTGTTCCTTGTTCCTTCTGAAAGGAAAGGTGCTGAAATATCAAAAGCTTAAAATTTAGGCAATGTCAGATTTTCTTCTCTCCTAGATAACTAAAGCCTTCTTCTTCCTTCTTTCTTCTTTCTTGTTCCTTCTTCCTTCTTCCTTCTTCCTTCTTCCTTCTGAATTGCTATTTTATTTAACAATTCCCGATTAATTTTACCCTGAGAATTACGAGGTAAATTTTCAACTTTAACCCAAGATTTAGGCTGTTTAAACTTACTCAATTTTCCATCAATAGCAGTCATAAACTTTTCTACAGAAACTTCTAAATCATCAGCAACATAAACAGCAGTCACAATTTCACCCCAATATTTATCGGGTAAACCTATTACACAAACATCAGTAACTAATCCAGTTGCCAAAATAGCTGCTTCTACTTCTGCCGGAAAAACATTTTCCCCACCAGTAATAATTTTTTGACTACGACGACCTACTATATTTAAGCAACCTTGATTATCCAAAAATCCTAAATCATCCGTTACAAAAGTTTCAGAAGAATTAAATAAGTTGGGATAATACCCTAATGCTAAAGAATGAGCTTTGATGTTAATAATTCCCTTTTTATTTTTGCCTAAAATCTCGCCATTTTCACTTTTAATCATAATTTCTGCATGGGGTAAAATTTGACCGTTGCTATTATTTCCTGTCAAAAAATCTGCGGGTTTAAGAGTAGCAACTTGAGCAGCAGTTTCAGTCATTCCGTAAGTAGGTGCTAATTTAATTTGATATTTTCTGGCTACATCAAATAATTCTTGCCAAGCAGGTGCGCCACCTAAAAGTACTGTCTGAAAATTAGATAACCACTTGGCTGTTTCTGAATTTTGTATCAGCTTTTGTAACTGCGTTGGTACTAGGGAAATAAAGAATTTATTGGGATTAATATTCCATTCTTTTTTGTCGAAAATTTCTTTATACGATGGCAAAATTACTAAATTTCCTCCAGTAGTAAAGGAGCGCATAAATTGCATTAAACCACTGACGTGATATAAGGGTAAAACACAAAATGAATTAATTTGTTGTACTTGGAAATATTTTTGGAAACCTTCCACTGATGCTATTAATGTTTCCCATGTGTGAATAGTAAATTTAACTTTTCCAGATGAGCCACCAGTAGAAACCATAATCAAATTTTCTGGAAAAATTTCCTTGGTATTATTATTAGTATGTATTTGTTTTATAGAGATGCTGTTTTGATGAGATACATCATTTTTGTATATATCTGCTCCTAGAAAATTTTCGTCGGGAGTATCTCCAAAAATTATGTCTGGTTGTGCTAATTCTAATACTTGTTTCCATTCTTGTTTGCCCCAATTTGGATTACATAGAAAGACTTGAAAACCAGTAGCAACAGCAGCAACAAAACTGGTAATAAAATCTGTTGGTTTCGATTCTGATATAAATATCTTTGGTGCAAATTCTGGATTAAATTTTTCCCTCAAGTAATCAAACTTTTTTTGACTAATGGAATAGATATTACTACTTTTATTACCAATCAGTAAATCACTATTTGTACTCAGATAGTTAAAAATTTGGTTCATAAATTGTCTTGCCATATTTATTCTTGTTCATTAAATTACAGCGCTTTTCAAATTGATGAACTACATCTTCACAAGCAAAACTTTGTAGGGACGTTCCATGGAACGTCCCTACTGTGGTCTACCGTGCAGGAAAACCGCTGTAATGGATAATTCTAAAGCCAAAGGTGCGATTTTTGAGTAGATTATGTTGTGAGTCGTAGTAACGAATTTTTACTTCATTAATTAAAAAGCTGAATGCGAGCGCATTCGGCAGGAAATGTTTACTGCCATATTTCTTCTTGTTCATCAAACCAATGGGTAATTCCAAAACCAAAGGCGCGATTTTTGAGTAGATTTAGTTGTAATTCTGTCGCCAGTCGTAGTGCTGATTTTCTACCAACTTTTGTTTCAAATACTGAAGAAAAAACTACATCAATAGTATGATTTTTACAAAAATTACGGAGTTGCGAAGGTGAACCAAAAATAGCAGGTTTAATCGAAAATATTCCTCGCCAACCCTGTTGATAATATTGTTGCATTTTACTGAAGTTGGCAACAGATTCATCTAAAGCAATAGGAGTCGAGTGTTGATGACTTAATTTCAACATTTCCTCAAATTTATCAACAGGTAAAGGCTGTTCTATAAATTCAATTAAATTGAAATTTTCAGATATTTCTAACCATTGTTTTGCCTCCTTAAAAGTTAATCCACCATTAGCATCTAATCTGAGATTTGCTTCTTTAGGAAGTGCTTTAACTAACTGCTGAAAATTTTGTATTTCCGTTTGATTTTTACTAACTCCTATCTTCCATTTAAAAGTACGATATCCTTCTTGCCATAGTTGCTGCCAAACTTCTAGAGCTGCTTCTCCTTCTGGTAATAAAGCACTGTAACAATTAGAGCTTTTTAATTCTTCTTTCTTGTCTATTTCTCTTTCCCTCAAATTTTCCCAAGCTGACTCAAAACCAAACTTACAAGCAGGTAAATTTTCAGGAATAGATAAAATTTTTTCTACTGTAATTTCTGTTGGTAAGTGGTGACAAAAATCTAAAGCTTCCGACAAAGTTTCAGAGCCAAACCAACTCAAAGGGGCAATTTCACCTAAACCTATTTTCCCAGTTTCGTTGGTTAGTTTTAAAATTATTCCTTCTCTAACATCCCAGATACCATGACTGGTTTTGAGGGGTTGTTTGAAGTTTCTTTTATAGAGGAAAAAATTTAGTTGGTAGTGCATGATTTTTGGGAAAGTTTTCTTTGAAAAAGAGAACCTCTTTGTCTCTTTTTTACAAGGTAAGGAGAGATTTTATAGCAGTATTAATTAAATTAGGCTAAATCTATAAAAATTGATAGTGCATAATTTTTGGGGAAGGTTTTTTTTAAAAATTTTAACCTCTTTGCCTTTTTCTTGCAAGGTAAGGATAAAAATTATAGTAGTGTTTATTAAATTAGACCACATCTATAAAAGTTGTATTTTTACTGTCTGACCTATTTACCTGAAAACCACAATCACCTTTCTTTTCAATTTCAGCTAATTTTAAATCTTATTACAGAAGGAACAAGGAAGAAGAAAGAATTCATTAATTGATAATTGATAATTGATAATTACCTCTGGTTAAAACCGTTACGGAATTGAAGATCAGGAAATATTATTTCTTTTCTTGGTCGATGGTCGGACAGCGAGGAGACCTCAAGGCGCGAATTATTTAATTATTAATAATTAATAATTAATAATTCGGTAAGAAGGAAAAGTATTACGTTGTCTTAGTTTTAAAATTTTGAACTGTCAAACACCTTTCCTTCGACTGCTATACTTTGGAAAACTACTCGGCAATCAACTTATTATTTTCAAAAAAATTATTACCTAGTTTTTGGCGAAAAAACGCACTAATAATTTTCCGCATTCATTACTGAAGAAATGTATGATGATATTTCAAAAATTAGTAGGTAGAAATAACTTTCCTAACTAAGGAGGATAAATAGGTTTGATATGCACTTAAATTTTGACTCAAAACTTTTACATCCTTAGGAGTTTAATACTTAAAATCAGTAGTGCCAAATTTTCATGTATATGAAACCGATAGTAGTACTTATTATAGAGAAAGTAGATTTGCAAAGGTAGGCTAAAAATCTTGCTCAATTACGATACTGTCAACCTACTGATATTAATTGTGATAGAAAAGTAAGTCTTCAGAAATACTAAAAAATTGTCAAAGTATATATCGATTGTGTTTCTAATTCACGATAAATTTAGGAATACCATATTACCGAATAATTAATAATTAAATAATTAAATAATTAAACAATTAAGCTTTATTAGGCTCCCCTTTCAAGGGAAAAAAAATTATTTTTTTTCGGCGTTGGTCAATCCTCTCTCTAAAAGGGAGAAGTAATTATCCATTATCCATTAATGAACAAAGCTAATGCTATTTTTAGTTACCTTGAGGCTGATAATTATGAAACTATTTCTGAATATAAATATATACAATTTTTCCTAGCTATTGCTTGAGATGAAGCAACTGCTAAATCTGCATTTATAAAATTAGATGAGTGTGGAAAAGGTTACTTTTTACGAGAATAATATCTTCGGTAGTCTTGCATAGTCATAGTAATGTTTAAGAAAAAAATTTGAGATTTACCCAAATATTTATTCTCCTAGATATCCAACAATATTTTGATAGTAAGTGGTGAAAAAATTATCAAAATAATATGGGTCTAAAACCCCGCCTTTTAAGGCGCAATATTTTTGGAGCGGGGCTTAAATCCCCTAGTTCCCCTCCTGGGAGGGGGAGGGGCGAGGGGTGGGTTAACTTCTGACTCTCTTGGTGCGCGTTCCCTCTCTTGGTCGGCATTCCCTTGCGACTGGCGTCGTCGCGGGGTCCGACCGCTTGCGACTGGCGTCGTCGCGGGGTCGCACCGCTTCTGACTTCTGACTTCTGACTTCGTTAACGCTCCCCCTAATTTTTGCCATTACTATGCACCACCACCATATCTTCGACAACTGACTTTATAGTTTCTATGAAGTTTAGACCTACTTGAGCTACTACTTCTTACTTCCTTCTACTAAAAAAATTATCAGACTTTCAATCCATTTTTGAGGATTTTCCCAGTGAATATTATGACCAGATTCAGGAATTATTTTCAGATGAACAACCTGACATAATTCTACTATTTTTAAGTTAATAGCTTGAAATTTATCATCAAATTCTCCCACCATTAATAAAGTAGGAATCTGATGATTTGATAATTTATCCCAGAGAGAAGGTTGATTGCCTGTTCCCAAATTTCGGAGAGATTTTGCTAATTCTAATGGTTTATTTTCTAACCGTCTTTCTATGACTTTCTCAAAACTATTATTTTGCCTCAAAGATTTAAATAATGCTTGACTATACCAATTAGATAAAAATTCTTGAAAATTACTATTTTCTAACTTATCAGCTAACCTTAAATCTGATTGACAACGGAGCGATCGCTCAACTTCAGTCTTTAATCCTGGGGAAGCTGATTCTAATATTAACTTATTAAATCTAGTGGGAAAATTAATTGCCATATATAAAGCTAATCTGCCACCCATTGAATAACCAAATAAATAACATTTATCAATTTTCAACTCATCCAATAAATTAATCAATGCTATGGCAGTATTTTCCATATCGTAATACTCATCACTGCCAGTAACTATAGTTTTTCCATGTCCAGGTAAATCAACAGTTAGACAACAAAAATATTCACATAATTGGGGAATGAAATCGACAAAATCATTACTACTTCCCATAAATCCATGTAGCAATAGAATAACAGGCTTATTCCTGTTACCTGTTAAATAATAGTTGAGTTGATAATAACGAGATATTTCTGTCAATTTTGTCAAAAAAAAACCCTAGATAGGGTAAGAATAAACAGTAGGTTATTAACAGATATTTAATTTTTTACTACCTTTGTTATTTTTCTCTAGACTCATTTACTTTTGGATGATTTAAAATCAATGAAAACTGATAAAGCTAGAGAAAAAATTTTGAAGTATTCTGAGATATGCAATTATTTGAGAGCTTTACTCTGCATCATCTCCTGCAAAAGTTAAGTAAACTCCGTCACCACGCTCCTGAATACCCCATACAGATGAAGCTATCCCATTATTTGAGCTTTGAGCTGTTACTTCTTGACCTGTGATTTGTCGCTGGACTGGTGCAGATAGTTGAGGTAGAAGATTTTTCTTTTCTTTTTTCATTATGCTTTCTCCATGTTAAAGAGTTTTACAATTTTAGATTATCGCTGCACTACTTAAATTGTCAACTGTTTCTTAATATTTTTTTTGATATATCTTTAATTTTAGTAACTTTAAACTTTTATTTTAGATAGTTTTTAAAGTTACCGAAAAAAATGGGTTTAAAGCCCTGTCCTGAAAGGACAGCTTTTTTGCCAAGTTAGTTGTCATTTTCTGGCTTTTAATGCTACAACATTATCGTAGGTAAAAACAATAAAACCATGCTGGTTTATGAGATGAAATTAGAAGGAGAAAAAGTCCAATACGAAAAGCTGGATGAGGCTATTCGTACAGAGCGTTTTGTCCGCAATAGCATCATCAAAGCATCGATTGACGGGCAGGTTAAGAGTCTTCATTAATGGATAATTGATAATGGATAATTGATAATTACCTCTGGTTAAAACCGTTACGGAATTGAATATAAGGAAATATTATTTCTTTTCTCTTGGTCGATTGGATATGGCGAGGAGACCTCACCATCCCACCCTACGGGAAGCTGCGCTAACGACCGCTTTTTCCCCTTAAAAGGGGAGGCTTTAAACCAGAATTATTTAATTATTAATTAGTTAATTATTCGGTAATGATGCCTACAAATACTGTAAAATCTTAGCAGATAACCTCAATTTTCCCTGGGCAAAAAAACTGAATTCAATGGCCATACAAGCTCAGGCCGAGAGAGGCTGGGCAGCTATTGAAAGATTCTATAAGAATTGCCAAGATAAAATCCCAGGAAAGAAAGGCTATCCTAAGTTTAAAAAATACCAGGTCAGAGCCTCGGTTGAATATAAAACCTCTGGTTGGAAACTTTCAGAAGATAGACGTTATTTGACTTTAACGGATAAATTTGAAGCTGGTACTTTTAAACTATGGGGAAGTCGCAACCTTCATTATTATCAACTCAAACAAATTAAACGAGTCAGAATAATTAGAAGGCATGATGGTTATTATGCTCAGTTTTTGATTGACCACACCAGGGAGAAAAAAAAGAATTAACAGGAAAACAAACGGGATTAGATGTAGGTTTAAATCATTTCTACACCGATTCTGAAGGTAATCAAGTCGATAATCCTCGGTTTTTCAGATAAAGATGAGCGCCAAATCAAAAAGCTACAGAAGCGTTTATCTGGTACTAAAAAAGGTAGCAAAAACAGGATAAAAGCAAGGAATCGGTTGGGTAGAGCGCATCTCAAGGTATCACGCAGACGTAACGATGGGGCTTGCAAAGAAGCTATTCGCGTCATCCAGTCTAACGACTTGGTAGCGATAGAAAACCTAAAAGTGCGTAACATGGTTAAAAATCATCATCTGGCCAAATCAATTAATGATGCAGCTTGGTATAAATTCAGGGAATGGTTAGAGTATTTTGGTAGCATTTATGGAGTTCCAGTTATCGCAGTTGAGCCATTCAATACATCTCAAAACTGCTCAAACTGTGGCAAAAAAGTAAGCAAAACTTTAAGCACTAGAACCCATAAATGTCCCTACTGTGGTTATGAAGCAGATAGGGACGAGAATGCCGCAATTAATATTCTCCAATCTGCTCTCAAGCAACTATCAACTACCCCGGGGCGCGGGGAAAGTAACATCTCTGGAGAGACTGGCCTCTGTCTGGATGGGGAAACCCAAACAGATAAGCCGACTCGACGAAAGAGAAAGTCGAGCATAGTGATATTTAGAATCCTCTTGCCTTTAGGCAGAGGAGAACGTCAATCAGACTTAACAAACTTCAGTGCAGCAGAATTCAAACAATAACGCAATCCAGTTGGTGGAGGACCGTCAGGGAAAACATGACCGAGATGAGCATCACAATTACTACAGAGAATTTCTGTTCTTCGCATAAATAAGCTCCAGTCAGCTTCTTCTTTGATATTATCCTGATTAATCGGTGCCCAATAACTCGGCCAACCTGTGCCAGAATCATATTTCTCTTCCGAACTAAATAAGTCAGCACCACAACAAACACATTTGTATATTCCTTTTTCTTTATTGTTGTGATATTCCCCTGTAAATGGTCTTTCAGTTCCCTTCTTTCTAGTTACATTGAACTGTTCTGGTGTGAGTTGTTCTTTCCACTCTTTTTCACTTTTTTGAACTTTACTAACCATACTTTTAATATTCCTATTCACAGATTATTTTTGAGCAGAACACCTAACTTTTAAGTGCTATAGATTGTCATGCTTAACTAATTGTAACATATTGTTAAGCAATATGAGGATTGTCTTTTTCCTTGGGCATAAAATTATATAGAAAATATTGAGTTGCTCATAACACAAGAGTGATGATAAATCCTATACAGGGAAATATTTTTCCCATTTTCCCTGTTACCGAAAAATTGTGGTTTAAAGCCTCCCCCTTTTAAGAGAATAATCAAGAAAAATTTTCCTTTGAGTCAATCCTATCGTAAGGATTCAGGTATCTCAAACCCAGTTATAGAGAGAACTCTGAAAATGACTAACTCAGCAATTTAATAGTCTCATTCTCAATAATGACGAAAATAAAGGTTTGTAGCCATTTCTAATTGAGAATATAATTTTGGAGATAATTGCCGGAAATGCTTATCCATCAAAATTTATAGGCTTTTCCATAAGACCTGAATCCTTACATCCTATCCATTTTAAAGGAGAGGTAATTGTTAATTATTAATTATTAATTATTAATTGTTCCTCATATCCCATGTTTAAATCATGTAAGCATTTCCTGCGGACTGCTGCGCAAACAGCTAGCTCGCTGTCAGCTATCAGCAACAAGACTCTCTCATATAGGATAGTGTTTAAATTAACAACTGACTTTAAGGGTAAGGGAGCCAACTTTTGTAGTAAGAGAATTAAATATTACTTTGATCCTAAACTAAAAGCAATAGCTGATAGCTGATGGCTGACGGCTGAATGCTTACTAAATCATAAATCCCAAACCAAATAATAAGCCACTAAAAAAATGTAGATAAACAGCAATAAATTTACAGTTACTAACTTTTTCTGGTTGGTCGTGATAATTGCCAACATGGCGACATAACTGAATAGCAAATGGTAAACCACCAAAACTTAACAGAGTCCAAACAGGGAAAATTCCTAAACCTACACAGATAGAAATGAGAACAAAAACAATTCCACAGGACCAACTTAATAATTGAGAACCTGCTTTAGTTCCCATTCTCACAATAGGCGATCGCTTCCCTGCTGCCAAGTCATCTTTTACTTGGTGAAAGTGAGAACAAAAGAGAATAAGAGTAGTAGTAATTCCAATAATTATTGATGCGGTCAAACTTATCATTGACCAACTTTTAGTTTGACTATAATAAGCAGCAGAAATTGCCAAAGGACCGAAAGCAAAAAAACAGATAATTTCTCCTAAACCTTGATATCCTAATCTAAAAGGAGGACCTTGATAAATATATCCCAAAAAACAGCACACCAATATTAATCCAATCACCGTTAAATCTTTTTGCCACCAACTAATTCCTGAAATTCCTAAAATTCCCAACAGTAAAAATAAATTACTCAGGACGAACATCAAAGATTTATTTCCTGTCAAATTGACTAAAGAATGATGTTTATTTTTATCGATACCTGTTTCTGAATCAAATACATCATTACTAATATTTTCCCAGGCCAAAATTAAAATTGCTGATGTGATAAATGTTGAAAAAATTGACCAATTAATCGAATTTTTTTCCCAGAAAGCTATTGCAGTTCCCACCCATATAGGCATAATAGCTACACTATACATAGGTGGTTTGATGGCAGCTAGCCATAATTTTTTCTGAGATTTATTTATTGTTTGAAATGTCATCTTGATTTGATAATTAATCTTGAGATTTTGGTAATAGTTATGTAAGCATTCAGCGGTCAGCTATCAGCTATTCCTACGGAATGCTGCGCAAACAGCTTTATTCCCTTTAGTGAACAATTTAAGCTCGTTATTCTTGTGCTTCAATTCTTTGTTTAAAAATGTACTAGAAGTTAAGCAAGTGCTTGCTTCATTCATTAAAAAGCTGAATGCAAGCGCATTCCGCACCGAAGAGCTGACAGCTAATAGCTGTTTGCGCAGCAGTCTGCAGGAAATGCTTACATAGTTATGGAGGTTAATTTTTATAGTTTAATGAGTTGTGACAAACTTCTCAATCCTAACTCTAGATCATGATAAACATACTTCAGAAATATTTTTCGCTAACAACAATTGTTCCTCTGTGAAGACTCTAATTTCCGAGTTATGCATAAAACTTAACAAAAAATAATTTAATTTATTGTTCCTTTACATTTGATTGGATTTGGCCTTGATACTTGCCTAAATAATCCTCTATGACTTACATGACAGTTATCGGAGTGGTTGTGTAAAATATCTTGGAATTAGGTAATAGCTCTAGAAAAGGTAAGAGTTTTAGACTTTTTATCTGTTTTGGGATTTTTTAAAAAAAAGAGTTAAGTAGGTAGGTCAAATTAAGACTTTATAGAAAATCTTTATTAAACAAGGAATTAAGCAATTTTTTTTACCTTACCTCATACCTGTCTTTTAGTTTGATATTTGATATTTATTTATACCTACTTACTTAGGACTGCTATTATATCTTAAAATACGGTAAAACCAAACTTAAAGCTCTTGGCAATATCCTAGCGCTAACAATATGTAAAATAAAAGTCTCAAAAAGAGAACAGGAAAGAGAAACACAAATAAAAGGAGGAAAAAAAATTTAATTTTGACAATAAATCTAACGTAAATAAAGGTGATAATTTTAATTAAAACTAGGGGATAAATTGGGCCGCCTTTAGGAATTGAACAGTCCTACCAATCACTCTCTCTTAATATTCAGTGAAAATTTCCTATTAATTAGTTTTCATGCCTGTAATACCTACTTCTGTTAATCTATTTCAAAGCTGCCAAGACCTGCATCAGTTTCTGTTAAATTGTCAACAGACATTAACGGAACAGGTGCAGAAAAAAGTAATTAGTATTTCTGTGGAAATATTACCAGTAGATCCCCTAGCAGTATTGCAGGAAATTTGTGAACCTCATCAACTACATTTTTACTTAGAAAAACAAGTTATTGGAAAAACAAATACTGACAAAAATACCTTAGCGATCGCTGCGGTAGATGCTGCTACCCACTTGACTGTTATGAGTGGGAACCGTTTCTCACAAGCTCGATCTTTTATCCAGTCATGTCTTAACAATACAATTATTTTAGGTGCAACACATTTACCATTTTCAGGTCCTCACTTTTTTTGTAGTTTTACTTTTTTTCAACAAGATTCCCAAATCAATCTACATATTTCTCAAAATGGTAATTATCAGGAGAAACTATCTATAAATTCTCACTTTCCTTCTGCAACTATATTTTTACCAAAGTGGCAAATAACTCATAAAAATAATTGCTATACACTTGTTATTAATACAGTTATCACTACCTCCATAAATGTTAAAAATATTTCCCAGATAATTTGGCAGAAATACCAGCAAATTACTCAAATAAATAATACTTCTTTATCAAGTTTAATCAAGCCTCGCGGAAATCTTCGGAAAATTAATCCCAATCATTTACAGGACTTTAAAAAATCAGTAGCATCCGCTCTAGATTTGATTAATTCCAATTCTTTAAAAAAAATAGTTTTAGCCCACGCCATAGATATATATTCTCAAACCCCTGTTAACTTAATTCAATCTTTAAATAACTTACGATTCATTTATCCAGACTGCTATGTATTTTCTACCAGTAATGGCAAAGGTCAAAACTTCATAGGTGCAAGTCCGGAAAGGTTAATTAGTATTACTAATAACCAATTAATTACAGACGCTTTAGCAGGTTCAGCACCCAGAGGTAAAACCTCCACTCAAGACGTCAAATTAGCCAAGAATTTATTATGCAGTGAAAAAGATTTACGAGAACATCAATTTGTCATAGATTTTATTATTAGGCATCTCCAAGATTTAGGATTAAACCCTCATTACCCATCTCAACCCCATCTACTACAATTATCAAATATTCAACATTTATGGACACCAATTACAGCAGAAATTTCTCAAAATATTCATCTATTAGAAATCCTAGCAGAACTACATCCCACCCCAGCAGTAGCAGGAGTTCCGAGAGATACTGCTCAACAACAAATACATAATTTTGAGACTTTCGAGCGATCGCTTTATGCAGCACCTATAGGTTGGATAGACTATCAAGGAAATGGGGAATTTGTGGTGGGTATTAGGTCAGCATTAATAGACGGAGACCGCACCAGACTTTTTGCAGGTGCAGGCATAGTTGTTGGTTCAAAACCAGAGAAAGAATTAGCAGAAGTTCAACTAAAACTTCAGACTTTATTAAAAGCTTTAGTTTGAAGTAGCAGTCAGCACTCAGCTATCAGCAGTCAGCTTTTCAAGATGTATAATGGGAGATACTCAAGAGAAGCCGCTCCGCGTCTTATAACCCCCATAAAAGGGCAGGCTTTATACGACAATTTTTCGGTAAAAGCTTTTCTTTGTCTCAGGTTTATTATCAATCTCTGTCCTAACTCTTTCTTTGCTGTAAATACAACCATTCTATTTATTTAGCAAGTCCTACTATGAACAATTTATTTGATAATTTGGCAAATTAAGATAGCAATATTAGTGACAGTTCTGGTTTACTTAATAATGATTATTTATCCTCAACTCTGGATGAGATAAATCAATACTTAAACCAGAATTTGAGTGATAGTTTCCATCAGCAACAACAATTCGACTATCAAAATTCAAGTATGGGTTTAGGGGAAAATCTAGACTTAGCTAAAAATGATTTTTCATCCGATAATTTTGCAAATCAAGATAGTGGTATTAGTGACAATTCTGGCTTACTTAATAACGACGACTTATCCTCAACTATGGATGGCATAAATCAAGACTTAAACCAGAATTTGAGTGATAGTTTCCATCAGCAACAACAATTCGACTATCAAAATTCAAGTATGGGTTTAGGGGAAAATCTAGACTTAGCTAAAAATGATTTTTCATCCGATAATTTTGCAAATCAAGATAGCAGTGTTAGTGATAATTCTGGCTTACTTAATAATGATAATTTTTCCTCAACTCTAGATGAAATAACTAAAAATTTTGGTACAAATTTTTCTGGAGTAAATTCTGAATTGCCAGAAATTTCTAATTTTCAGCATGAGCAAAATAATTTAAGTTTAAGTTCTCATACTTTTGAGAGTCAAAATATTGGTTTATCTAGTCATCGTTTGGAATTTCATTCATCCACCACTGCTGCATATAATTATTCTGACGATAAATATCCTTATACAACTATAGATAATTCAGGTCATATTGACCTACATACAAGTAGCGATCGCTATGGTCATTATGTAGGTTATTTAAAAGGTCGTAAAGTTTATAATTCTGGTTATAATTATCTAGGATATGCAGGTACAGATGGTAAGGTTTATGATAACCATAATCATGCAGTTGGTTGGGTAGATAATAATGGCAATATTTATAATAATGGAGGCGTTCAAGTTTCCCATACTAATAAAGGAGTAGTTGGTGCTGCTGCTTATTTATTATGTCCCTATTATGGTGGAGCAAATTAATTTTTGGGAAGGAGGAAGGAAGAAGGAAGAAGGAAGAAGGAAGAAGGAAAAAAATAACTTAATTAAACCTCAAATATTTATGGAGTTTGGAGGTCTTGGAGTCTGGTTAGGAGAGGGTTTGGAGACCAAACCCCTACGTTTTCAATTTAACTTTCTTGATGACTGACAAATGATTGAAACTAAACCAAAAATTTACACCTTTGCTGAATATTCGCAATATCAAGATAGTACAGATAATAAATATGAATTAGTGAATGGAGAACTTATATCTTTGAAACCTCCTAGTGGGATTCATGCTTTAATTTTAACTTTTTTGTTTCAGGAATTTTATCGATAAATTATCAGAATAAATGCTACTTGGCAGGTAATGCCTGGAAATATCGGCATTAGAACTGCTATTAATAAATCTCGCATTCCCGACTTAACAATTATTACTACCGAACAAACAGAATTACTCAAAAATATTACTACTGCTATTTTAGATTCTGCTCCTATTTTAGCAGTAGAAATTGTTAGTCCTGGTAATAGAGATGATGATTATCGGTTTAAGCGATCGGAATATGCTGTTAGAGAAATTCCTGAGTATTGGATAGTTGATTATGAGGCACAAAAAATATCTGTGTTGACTTTGGTAAATGGGTTTTATGAAGCGGAAGAATTTAGCGATCGGGATGTAATTATTTCTGGTACTTTTCCTGAGTTAAAATTAACAGTAGATAAGATTTTATCAGTTTAGTCCAGTAGGGTGTGTTAGCGGAACGAAGTGGAGCATAACGCACCATTTTTGATGTGGCTTAAAAGACAAAGTTTTAGACCCAATTATTTTGATGAACCAAATATTAGAAAAGTAATTTCTCAGAGACTGAGAAAGCTTCGAGGGTACTTTAAATAATAATCATACATTATCCGGAAATATTCCCCTCCCAATGTGTAGGTTGGGTTGACGTAGGAAACCCAACATTTATTAAACCTACTGAAAATTTAAAATTAAAGGAGAAACTAAGATTGCTTAGGGAGTAGTTTCAATAATAATCAGAAATAATAGTGAAATATTCCTCCAGATAATGTAGGTTTGCTTGAGGAACAAAACCCAACATTAAGAAGATAAACAACTAAAAAATTGATAACTGATAACTGATAACTGAAAAGGAAACCCAACATTTATCAAACTCTTTGAACCTACTAAAAATTTCAAATTACAGGATAAAAAAATTATGGCTATACATTTACTTCCCGCAGTTGTTAGCGGAGGTCTCATGGCATGGAATGGAATAGTTAATGCTTTTAATGGCGCCTCCGGTAGAACTATGCAAAAAAATTTAGAAGGGCAACGACTAGCTCATCAAAAAGAATTACAAGAAAAACAAATCTCTGCACAATTTGACCTGGAAACTTATCGTCAAGAATTTCAAGCCAAAATAGTCGAATACCAATGCCAAGAAAATCGGAAACTCCAAGAATTTATCAAAGCAGTGGATATGCAAATAGCCAAAAGTAACCAAGAATTTCAAACCTGGCTATTTCAACAACAAAAACAAGTACAAATAGAACTAGCTCAATATAACCGAGAAACTCAATTTTTTATCGCAGTATATCAACGAGAAGCTGCCCTAGAAATTGCAGCTTATCAACGAAAAAGCACCCAAGAAATCAAAGAATTAGACAACTGGCCAATTAAAAATTATCCCTGGCAAATACTTGAATACCATCAAGGCAGAAATCCTATTCCCGTACAAATAATACTCGCACCTCCAGAAATAGACTTTGACCGTTTTGAACATCTCAATAAAATTTCCACCTCCGCATTTCCTAAAGTAGAAAAACGCCTTTCCCAATGCTTAAAAAACTTCCTACAAAAATACTACCCCCTAGAAAACCAACAACGACCTACAGAACTAATAGATCACACTTGGGATAGTAACCGTTTTGCTGGAGGTAGTGCAGTTAAAGCCATATTTAGTCGCTTAAAATCTGAACCAATATTATTAATAGAATCAGAAGTAGATGGAGACTTGATTAATATTCAAGTTGCCTATTGGAGTGGGGGACAAGAAATATCTCCCTTCTACAAAACTATAATTTCTCACCTACATTATCCGAAAATTCTCTACGAATTTGCTATTCAACGCGCCTTACATTGGGAAACGGATATTAAACAGAAACTCTTGGCAAAAGGCAAAACTGAACAAGAGATAAATCAAAGATTTGGTGGAGATAATCCTTTAAACCTGAACATTTATAGAGAAAATCAAGAATTAGCAGCAGATGGAATAGAAATTGAATGTCACTACAAAACTAATAGCGAAGACTTTGGCAAATTATCAGCTTTGTTAGGAGCGTATCATAATATTATTGCTGCCCTATTTACCGACATCCATTATTTAATTACTACTAACTTATCGCCGAAGTTACCAGAATTATTGCCAGAGTTAGAAACGGAATTTTCTATAGATCGACGTTTGGCAGATGACCTATTTCAAATGGTAGTTGAAAGTTATATTGGCAGTCTCAGAGCAATGGAAAAAGACCGCTCGGAATTAGTACCAGAATTTGCTGCGGATATTGCTTTTGGTTTGACTGGTTTATCTAATCCTACTTTCGCAGAACAAATGTTAGATTTTTCCCTGGAGTCTTGGCTAAATACCCGTTATCTTTCTGTCGAGAATGGTAGAGAAAAATTTGACATAGTGGCTGAAAATTTACTGCCTCTGGATCGGGAATTTATTACTAAGGTTAATCGCTGCTTGGTTGGTTTGGCTAAGGAGAAAAAATTGAGTGTAATAAATTCTTGTTACCAGCGGGCAATTGAGAAATTTAATCAGGAAAAATATCAGGAGGCAATTATTGATTTTGGCTACGTTATAGATTTGAATCCTCAATTTGCTGATGGTTATTATCGGCGAGGTTTGACTTATATTAAGTTGACAAATTATCGAGAGGCAGTTGAAGATTTGACTCAGGTTATTAGGTTAGATGCTAGTCACGCTCGGGCATATTATTATCGGGGTAATGCTTATTATAAATTAGGAGAATATCAGCAGGCACTTGATGATTATGACCGGGCGATAAATTTGGGTTTGAATGAAGCGGTGAAAAGTCGAGATATTGTTCTGGGTGTTTGGGAGGAAGTTAAACGTCAAGAGGAGGAAAAAATTAGGCGGGAAGAAAGAGAGAGGCAAGAAAGAGAGGAGGAGGAAAAAAGGCTGCTGCTGGGAGATATAGCTAGTATTCTATTAGCTTACCAAAAGCAGAGAATTTGGAAAAATCCTGGTTCATAACCCCTCCCTATTTATATCAATAGCGAATGCTTAAACTTTAAAAATACTCTCTGAATAATTTGGATTTAGTATGAAGTAGTTACTGTCAACAATTCTGGGAAAATTATTAATCGTACCCAGGGAAGTGCCAGGCAAAAAATTGAAGACTTCGGTAATGGGATTAAATTAGAAATGGTTTATATTCCTGGGGGAAGTTTTCTCATGGGGTCGCCGAAAAATGAGGCGGGAAGAGAAAGTAGTGAAAGTCCGCAACATCAAGTTACTCTCCAACCTTTTTATATGAGCAAATATCCTATTACTCAAAAGCAGTATGAAGCCATGATGGGAAATAATCCTTCTAACTTTAAAGGAGGAAGTCGCCCAGTAGAAAATGTGAGCTGGCACAATGCCATAGAGTTTTGTCGAAAGCTATCTGAGAAAACTGGGAAAATTTACACGCTGCCTAGTGAGAGTCAGTGGGAATATGCCTGTCGCGCCGGGACGACTACTCCTTTCTATTTTGGAGAAACTATAACGTCTGAGTTAGTTAACTATGACGGTAACTATCCTTATGTCAATGCCCCTAAAGGTAAATATCGAGAAGAAACAACGGATGTGGGAAGTTTCCCACCCAATGCCTTTGGTTTATACGATATGCACGGCAATGTCTGGGAATGGTGTCTAGATGTTTGGCACGACAATTATAATGGAGCGCCTACTGACGGAAGTGCTTGGGAAACTGGGGAAAATAGTGATAGAAGACTGTTCCGTGGTGGTTGCTGGTACAGTGATTCTAGGGTTTGCTGGAGTGCCAACCGTAACTATCGTGTTACCGACTTCCTCGACAACGGTTTGGGTTTTCGGATTGTCTCATCTGTGCCAGCGGTTTCTATCTTTCGTTCCTAAGCACTCTTTCCCTCTTTTGTTTTCCCCTTTACTCCTTTCTTTACCCTTCTTCCCTCTTTCCTCTTGCCCCTTCCGCTAAAACAGTGGGAGCATCTTACTCCCTTCCCAGTGGTACTTAGACATTTTTTGCTAGGAAAAGTGCGTCAAAGTCAGTCTAGACAAGGGAATTACGTCAAAGCCTTAAACATGGCTAGAACCCTTGGTAATTAAGGATTTATGCCTTTTTGACGTCAAAGCCTCTATCCATCTATCATTTGAGCCTATTTTCTGCCTTTGTTTTGTGTAAGTCCCACTAGAAGTTTTTCATCTCCATCTACTATTACTATGCAGGACTACCTAAAATTTTTATTGCTTTTTCTATTTTCCTAGACAGTCCAAATTTGATTCTCTCTATACTTGCTACTTATGAAATTGTATTTCAAAATTTAAAATTAATTTATTCAATCAAAAAACATACGACAAAATTTTAAAACTAAGACGTTATAGTTATGAGTATCTCAACAACAACCACAACACAAGCAGCTTTTCTGCTAAATATCTCAACAGGTAGATTGCGGACTCTACTTAATCAAGGCCGGGTCCAAGGTGCTTATAAAGTCAAAAGACTTTGGATGATTCCCCTTAACCATCGGGGAATGCCAGAGATTAAACCAGGTAGTCGTGGTCCACAACCTACTTGGAACAAACTTCAACGCAAAGCCAAAACTATTGTTCATGTAATACGAAAGAATATTGATTACAACCGAGACAATGGAACTTCTCATCCAGCAATTGCTGTGAAAGTAGGGGATAAAAAAAAATATTGCCACGCCCTGAAAATTAACGGACCTTGCCAAATTGTTTATCAACCTCATGAACCTAATAAAAGTCAAGCTGGGGGTGCCCGTCTGTGGATTGAAGTAGAACCACAATATATAGTGGAGCGAAAATATTTTCCAGATGGAGATTATGGTCCGCCTCCAGAAGTAAATCAAAAAAAGCCTAAAGCTAAAAAGAAAAAGTCAGAAACTAAAGAACTAAAGGAAATAATTACCCAGACATAGAGGAAGGGGAAGGTTCAGTTAATTGATATTCTATTGTTTCAATAGTTCAAAACTCAAAAATGCTAATTGATTTTAGAAATATAAACACAGTCTGGGCATCAATTTTAGTAGAAACATTACAATATCTAGGATTAACTACAGCAATTATTAGCCCTGGTTCCCGTTCTACACCTCTAACATTTGCCTTTGCTACTCACCCAAAAATCGAAACTATTCCTATTCTTGATGAACGTTCTGCATCATTTTTTGCTTTAGGAATAGCAAAGAAAAATTATCAACCTGTGGTAATAGTCTGTACATCTGGTACTGCTGCTGCCAATTTTTATCCTGCCATAATAGAGGCAAAAGAAAGTCGTATCCCGCTATTAGTTTTAACGGCAGATAGACCTCCAGAATTACGAAATTGTCATGCAGGTCAAACAATAGATCAAGTTAAATTATATGGCAGTTATCCCAACTGGCAAGTTGAATTAAGTTTGCCTTCTATAGAACTAAAAATACTTGAATATTTAAGACAAACAATTATTCATGGTTGGAGAAAAACAACTTTACCGACACCAGGACCTGTGCATTTTAATATTCCTTTTCGAGACCCTTTACCTCCTATACCCCAACCAGAAGTTATTTCTTTAGAAGCACAATTTCCCCAAAACTTTTTTGCTACAGTACAACCAATTTTCACAACAGAATTTTTGCCAAATTTTGACTTAACATTAGATTTAAAAAATCAACTTCAATCTGGCAAAGGCATAATAATTGCAGGTTTAGCACAACCCAAAAATCCTGAAAAATATTGTCAGGCGATCGCTCAAATTTCTCAAGTTCTTAAGTTCCCAGTTTTAGCTGAAGGTTTATCTCCTCTAAGAAACTATTCTCGGTTAAATCCCTATTTGATTAGTACTTATGATTTAATTTTAAGAAATCAGGAAATAGCACAAAAACTTATTCCTAAAATAGTTTTACAAATCGGCGAATTACCAACAAGTAAACAACTAAGAACTTGGCTAGAAACAACTAACCCTCACCGATTAATCATCGATGAAAGTGAGGATAATTTTGACCCGCTCCATGGAAAGACAAATAATTTACGACTTTCAGTAGAACAACTAGCTAAAATTTTTACTCCTAAATTTTTCCCCAGTAACTCCGATGACAATTACTTAAATTTGTGGTGCAATGCCGAGGTAAAAGTTAGAGAGGCGATCGACAAACAAATGGCAACAATCAATCAAATATTTGAACCTAAAATACCTTGGTTAATTTCTCAAATATTACCCCAAGGTACACCAATATTTATTGCTAATAGTATGCCAGTCAGAGATGTAGAATTTTTCTGGGTTCCTAATAATTCCCAAATCAAGCCATTTTTCAATCGAGGTGCAAATGGAATAGACGGTACTTTATCAACTGCTTTAGGTATTGCTCATCGTCAACAAAGCAGTATTTTGTTAACAGGAGATTTAGCACTTTTGCATGATACTAATGGTTTTTTACTAAGAAATAAATTAGTCGGTCATTTAACTATTATTTTGATTAATAATCAGGGAGGTGGAATTTTTGAAATGTTACCAATAGCTAAATTTGAACCACCTTTTACAGAATTTTTTGCTACTCCCCAGGATCTTAATTTTGCTGCTCTCTGTAATACTTATGATGTAGAACATCAGAATATATATTCTTGGCAGCAATTACGACAACTTTTAAATACTCTACCCAGTAGTGGAATAAGAGTTTTAGAAATACAAACAAACCGCCAACTAGATGCTAGATGGCGGTTAGATAATTTAGATAAATTTGCAGCAGATTTATTGCTATAGCAGAAGAAAGAAGGAAGAAGGAAGAAGGAAGAAGGAAAAGTATTACTTTGTCTGAGTTTTAAGCTTTTGATCTGTCCGTACCCTTTGCTTCGACTGCTATAAATTAAAGTGTATACCACTACAAAAATTGGTTAAGACATTTTTCAATCCTATTCGCGGAGCGTTTCCGCACCGAAAACCATTTTACCGAATAATTAAGGTTTAAAGCCTCTCCTTTAAAGGAGAAAAAAGCGGTCGAGGAATGGCAAACTCTCCTCGCTGGTCTCCAATCGACCAAGAGAAGAAAAAATTTTCCTTAAGTGTCAATCCTCTTCTTTTCAAGGGGAGTTCATTAATGGATAATGGATAATTGATAATGGATAATTACCTCTCCCTAAAAGGGAGAGGATTGACGAAAAGGAAAAGATTTATTCTCTTGGTCGATTGGATATGGCGAGGTTTCCTCGCCATCCCTCGACCGCTTTTTTCCCCTTGAAAGGGGAGGCTTCAAGGCGCGAATTATCTAATTATTTAATTGTTTAATTATTAATTATTTCGGTAATTGTTAATAATTAGGGCTTGCTGAAAAAGTCTTTTGGTATGAGGTTGGAGTCAGGATAAATGGGGAATTTAGAGGAAGTAGTCAGATATTTTATCTCTTAATTTTTCTGCAATTATTATGCCCAAAATCCTAACTTTTTTGTCGCTCAAGCTGAAAAATTTGCACTTTTGTACAGCGAAAAAAAGCTAAAACTTTTACCTGTCAATGGCTTTAGATTTAATCAGCAAGCCTTAATTATTAATTATTAATTATTAATTATTAATTGTTGAAAGTTCCCTATTCCCTAGGGCATAGCGCTATAATAATTGAATTTTTTCTTAGTCTCAAATAATCCCTAATTTATACAGCAGCAGGCTTACTCAATAAAGGATCTAACTCACCCTTTCCATCTAAAGCATAAATCTCATCACAGCCACCAATATGTTGGTCATTGATAAAAATCTGTGGCACAGTACGATATCCATTCGCACGTTCAGCCATAGTATTCCTGGCAGCTACATTGCCATCTATTTTGTATTCTGTATAGTTGACACCTTTCCACCACAGCAAAAGTTTTGCCCTGATACAATAGGGACAAGTTTGCCAAGTATAAATTTCAACGTTAGCCTTGATTTGTTCTGGATGACGACCAAGAATAGGATTAATAAAGTCAAACATTTTTAGTAATTAGCCCTAGTAATAAATTAGCAAGTTTAGATACTTTTTAACGTATTTTTCCAGAAAATTGCAACAACTTAAACAAACCTTCTGCCTTAGGTAGTGGTGTACAAGTAGTGATTTTTTTAGTTTTTTTTCTGACAGTGAAAGGGATTTACTTATAAATATCACTATAACTACAGGACTAACCTTTTTTTATAAACATAATCTACAAATATTTTGCCCAAGATTGTTGTATTATTTTATGTCTGGTTAAGTACTGATAAAGTAATATGAAATACTAAAATTTTTGCTATAAATACTTAGGGTGTTTCAAGCAGTCAGTAGCCAGGAGGACTGATTCAGTAGGAATAGCCCATATATCATTTAGTTAGAGTCAAACTCTGTTTTTAGTCAAATCAACATTTTTAGGTAAAGTATTTTCGGCAAGGAAATTATTCGTAGCATTCTTTTGAATATTTCATATTAAGAATAAGGGAGTAGGGAGCGGGGAGTAGGGAAAATAGAAAAATTTGCCATTGAATGGAGAATATAGTTTTTTTTATCACTAATTAAACAGACATAATATCATACTAAATTGTCAACTATTTACTATAAATAGTCTGTTATATATTCCCGAAAGCTATATTTTAAATACAGTAATGATTGACTCAAAATTTAATATCGATACCTTGTAGGTTTAGCCCTCATCTTCATTTGTGTTTGCATTTTATCTCTAATGTATAGTTCTCGGGAAATTTGAGAAAAATAATGAGCTGTAAATACTAAATTAAGCATCAAAAAAACTAAGACCAAAATCAGCACCAAAACGTTTAAAATACTTAATTCATTAAACACTGTAAAGATGGCGAATAAAACTGAACAAAGACCAAATCCAGAAGCAGAAGAACTGAGAATTAGCCAGCGTAATTTAGACATAATTAAGTTAATAAATATTTAATGAAAGTAGAAGGCATAAATTTTACTTATTATTGAATGATACATAAATGAGCTTAAATTTAATAGTCCTATAATCACTTTTAGCTGATTTATTGAGGAGAGGCAAATCTAAGTTATTTATACTAGGGAACAGAAAACAGTAGGAAAAATATTTCCCTGTCTAAAGATAATTATTACTCTATGTCCTAACCTATCTGTCTATTGCCATATAGTACATAGCCCAATCGGATAACTATGCCAATACTGCAATCTCAGTATTTTTGAACAAAATTATCTAATTTAACAGAAAAATGCCTTGACAGATTATACTTACAACACTTTTCATTTAAGTAGACTACAAAATTCTCTTGAATTAGGGAGTATCCATTAGGAGGCCACTGTAGTCTATCTATTTGAAAATCGCTATAATATCCATCAAGGCTCAAAGTATCGCTGAAATATCAGCACATTTAGAAAATAAACAAAACTTACATTTTGTCAAGTTGTTTACGCAAATCTTCCAGTTCAGCATCAACCTCCGATTTTTCTGCTGAACCCTGATTTGACGCGGGTAGTGGATTCGGATTTACAGAACCTCCAGTTAGTTGTGCCTTCATCGCCGCTAACTCATCATCAACATCACTACTCGCTTCCAACTTTCGGAAATCCTCCTCCAAACCACTGCCACCAGCTAACTCTGCTGTAGCTTGGGAACGGGCCTCCATTTGTAAAACCTTTTCTTCCATCCTGTCAAAAGCTGCCATTGCCCCGCTAGTATTCAGAGAACCCATCGTATTATTGAGTTGCTCCTGAGTTTTAGCAGCAGTCATTCGCGCTTTCAACATATCCTTCTTCGCCTTAGCTTCAGAAATCTTACCTTCCAAAGCCGTTAAATTCCGCTTTAAATTTTCTACCTGACTTGTTTGACTGTCCAAAGATACTTTTACAGTGTCTGCTGTCTCAGAATAAGTCTTCTTACGCTGTAGAGCTTCCTTGGCCAAATTTTCATCTCCTTTTTGTAGAGCCAACTGTGCCCGCGAGTACCATTGATTAGCTTGAGATTGAGCTTGATTATATTGTTGTTGGCTACGTTTCTGAGTAGCAATAGCACTAGCAACAGCCTGACGCAACTGCACCAAATCTTCTTGCATATCAATAATAGACTGCTCTAGAACCTTCTCAGGGTCTTCAGCTTTACTTACCATGTCATTAACATTAGCTCTAACGAGGCGACCAATTCTATCAAATAATCCCATAATTTTATCTTTCCTTTGATTTTTAATTTAGCTTCTAGCTCTTCTGGCCAATACTAACTACTATAGGCCAAATTTTTCATTACTAATAGATCAGGAGACTCTCCCATAGCTATATCTTCATTTTAAGCCTTTCTTTCTCCGCTAACTACTTATAAAAATTAGAGACTATGGATATTCCCGGTTTTAAAGAATCCCGACATCAGCAAATTAGTCCCCTCACCAAGCAGTAAGACCGCAATATTTACCATGGTCATCTAAGTTAGCAATAGCCTCTTGCTTTACCTTATTAGCAAGATTAGTTTTTAATGAATCAGCTTGTTTCAAGTAACACGGTATAATCAGACTCTGTAGAACTTTAGTTCTTTAATCGCCTGATGATAAGAGTCTCTAGTAAAGAGACAGACTCTTATTCATGGTTTAAACCCAATAAAAAAAACCTCCATAATTCATATAAATTCATCTAAGGATGGAGTTTCAAATTATTATTCTGTTTTTCTAAGATGAGAACTATCTTGAATAGGTAATTGAGAATTAGTTCCCCCAGGCAAAATTTCCGCCTTCATAGCCTCCAACTCAGCCTCAATATCATTACCCTCTTCCAAAGAAGCAAATTGTTTTTCTAAACTATCAGTTCCCAACTCAGCGATCGCCTCAGACTTAGCCTCAAGCTGCATTACCTTCTCTTCCATCCTATCAAAAGCATTTAAAGCATTACCAGTATTCACAGTGCCCAAAATTTCATTTAACTTTTCCGAAGCCTTAGCAGAACGTGCCCTAGCAATATACATATTCTTTTTTAGTTTAGCCTCACTAATTTTTTGTTCCAACTGTCTCATATTTTGCTTCAGCCTTTCCATTACCTGTTTTTGCTGTTCCACCTGAACTTTCATCGCTGTAGCAGTTTCTTGGTAAGACTTGCGTCTAGTTAGAGCTTCCCGTGCCAAATTTTCCTGGCCTTTTTGCAAAGCTAACTGCGCTCTCCTATACCATTCATCTGCAGTAGACTGAGCTTGAGAATATTGTCGTTCAGTACGTTTTTGAGTAGCGATCGCCTGTGCCACTGCCTGGCGTAGTTTCACCAGGTCATTTTGCATATCTGTCACTGTCTGCTCTAGAACCTTCTCTGGATCTTCCGCACCAGAAATTAAAGCATTAATATTAGCACGAATTACCCGCCAAACACGGTCTAAAAGTCCCATAAAAACTATCCCTCTTCATTATTATTTATTATATTTTGATATTATCTATAGCAGGCAAAAGGGAACAGGGAACAGGAAAAAGTGGGAAAAACATTTTCCGTGATTTGGATCGTCATCCGCATAAGTCCTAAACCTAAAAAATGGCGGGAGGAAAGTTCCCGGAAGATTTATCCCCTGGTTGAATAACGACGCGCGGGTTTTAACCCGGTGTTACTTTCCGGTTTGGTTTTCAATGTACTTCCTAACAGTCTCCGTTGAAGCATTTCCTGTTGTAGCACAGAAAAAGCTAGGGGTCCAAAGTGTGGGCAATTTTAGCAATCTAGGAAATTCTTTTCTCAAATGATGAGAAGCTCTACCTTTGACTCGTTTGATAATGACAGAGGGCGCAAAAGTTGGGTCAACTTCTAAAAATAAATGTACATGGTCTGGCATTATTTCTAATGCTATTAGTCTCCAATTATGCTCAGTACATAACTCAAAAATAATCTGTTGCAACCGTTGTTTTACGTCTCCTACCAATACTGGCTTTCTACGCTTTGGACAAAATACATGCAGGGTAATTAATTAGTGTTACTGAGTGAGGATTTCTTCTATATTCGTCTGGTTTTTTCTTCATCAATCTGTAGAAAGACTATGTTTAATAGTGCTATTATATCTACAGGAGGTGATAATTAATGTATGGATGTCAACAACACCTAGTCAAGAATACCTCAGAAGTAATGGCTGTGCTGGAATACATAAGCACAGAAGCAAATAAGTTGACAAATTGTGGTATTTACTATTGTCGTCAAATGCTATTTAAAGCAGGACGCTTTTTGTCTAAAGCTGAACTAGATTTTGAGTTAAAAAGTAATCTGCATTTTAAGGCTATGCGTTTGCTCCGCAACGCTAGCGCGAACAGCCTGTGCCCAACAGACATTACATTCTGTAATTGAGTCTTTCAACTCTTATGCAAGACTTGCCAAAATGTTTACTTCAGGTGAACTGGCACAAAAGCCAAAACCACCAAAATACCGCAAAAAGAATGGTTTAGCAGTCGTTAGTTATCCAGCACGCTGGGTCAAGCTGGTGAATGGAATGCTTAAGTTCCCTCTAGGTAAGCAAGTCAAAGCATGGTTTGGAATAGACCATTTTTTATTGCCAATGCCTAGCAACTTAGATTTCAATCAAATTAAAGAATTGAGATTTGTTCCCAGAAACAACTGCTTCTATTTAGAATTTGTTTATGAGCAATCTACACTAGAAAAAGGCCAACCAATAGCAGAAAACGTCTTAGGCATAGACCCAGGATTAAATAACTGGTTAACCTGTGTGAGTAATGTGGGAAAGGCTTTTATAGTTGATGGGAAAAAGGTTAAATCTCAAAATCAATGGTACAACAAGCAAGTAGCCAAAATAAAATCAGGCCAGTCTGGTGACTACTGGGACAATAACTTAGCAGCTATTACTGAAAAGCGCAACCGTCAGATGCGGGATAATGTGAACAAAGCAGCTAGATTTGTGCTCAACTGGTGTATTGAGCATCAAATAGGCACAATAGTTTTTGGGTGGAATCAACGCCAAAAAGATAGCATTAACATCGGCAAGAAGAATAACCAACAGTTTGTTCAAATACCAACAGCCAAGTTAAAAGCCAGGATAGCTGAATTGTCTGAGCAGTATGGAATTAAGTTTGTTGAGACTGAGGAAAGTTACACGAGTAAGGCTAGTTTTCTAGATGAAGATTTCTTACCGACATTTGGTGAAAAACCCGTTTGCGTAGCATTCCGTAGGAAAAGGTGTGAGCCATCAGGAAAGCGTGTTAATCGTGGTTTGTACCGTTCAGCAACAGGTAAATTGATTAATGCCGATGCTAATGGTGCTGGAAATATTATCAAAAAAGTAGCAACACAGCTAAGTTTAGATTTAGTCAAGGTTGGTAGGGAAGTGTTGATGCTTCCACAACGATATAAGTTGGACGATCTAACTAGAAAATATCGTAAGCAGTGCGTCGCGTGGCTTTAGCCCGCGTAAGCACATCCGCTCAGAATCCAGGGTGTTTTAACCCCTGGAGACATCAATACCTGTCTATTGCAATATTTAATTGACTAATAAAATAGGTCGCTGTTGAATCAAGGAAGGAATGAATCTTTTGGAAATTAGTTCATTAATTGATAATTGATAATGGATAATTGATAATTACCTCTGGTTAAAACCGTTATTGATTGAATATAAGGAAATATTATTTCTTCTCTTGGTCGATGGTCGGACAGCGAGGAGACCTCGCCATCCCACCCTACGGGAAAGCTGCGAAGATCGACCGCTTTTTTCCCCTTAAAAGGGGAGGCTTCAAGGCGCGAATTATTTAATTATTAATTATTAATTATTAATTATTCGGTAATCCTACCATAGTTAAAGTTTAAGACGATACAAAGCTCACTTCAAGGTATCCAGTTGATGATTTTCTTAGTAGTTAGTAGTTATATTTAAATCCATATAAGTCTAGTTAAAATATCAGCTACATCATATTAACTATTAGTTCAATAGACATCTCCAATAATCAAAAATAAAATCAATTATCGTGCAAAAATTATCAATTATTTCCTCCTACTCCCTACCCCCCTACTCCCTACTCCCTACTCTATATTTTCCAGAGAGGTCTGATAGAGTTAAGTTTTCAATAGTTAAAGTTTAAGACGAATACAAAGCTCACTTCAACGTATCTAGTTGATTCTCTTTTCAGTAGTTAGGGCTTGCTGATTAAATCTAAAAGTATTTACAGATCAAGGTTTTAGCCTTTTTGATATCGAAAAAAGTGCGCCTGTTTCAGCTCTTCACGCTCAAAAAGTAGCGTATTTTAGGTGCATAGTTAGGCAGAAAAATCATTCTTACAAAACGCCCGCTCCTACCTCCTCGCTCCCGACCCTTTTCTCCTGTCTTCCCCTCCTGGGAGGGGCTAGGGGTGGGTTGTCTCCTGTCTCCTGTCTCCTGTCTCCTGTCTCCTACCCTCACCCATAAGGCTTTTTCAGCAAACCCTAGTTAGTAGTTATATTTAAATCCATATAAGCCTAGTTAAAATATCAGCTACATCATATTAACTATTAGTTCAATAGACATCTCCAATAATCAAAAATCGGAGTTGCTGAATTAGGTTATGATACCAAATCCGGGTTAAAAAAAAGGTGTATATGTATATATTAATTAACACCTTTTATTATATGCGGATTTGGTATGATATTAATCTTAATTACTTAGGAGTTAACCCACCCCTCGCCCCTCCTGGGAGGGGGAGGGGTCGTCAGTCCTCAGGAGTCAGGAGGGAACAAAGAAGAAGAAATAGGAGTATAAGGAGAAAGTTTTTTGGTCGGGTAAGCGGAACGGAGTTTTATCGAGCTCTGATCCGGACAGATATCATAGCTCAAATCACCAACGCCCAAAAATAAAATCAATTATCGCGCAAAAATCATCAATTATTTTCCCCTACTCCCTACCCCCTACTCCCTCTTTTCCAGAGAGGTCTGATAGAGTTAACTTTTCAATTTTGACTGGTGACTAAAATTATTTGCCTAAGTCATTTTAATAATTTTCAGGTGGTAACTTATAGTATTTCGCATCAACTCTTTCCTGTCGTAATTCTTGGAGAAATTCCTTTGCTTTTTCTGGCTCCCAAAAAGCTCCCATTTGTATCTTCATGCCATTAGGAGTTTCACGAATATAAGCATCTGAGACTATTTGCTGTGCATTGTATAAAGACTCTTCATTCACATAATCTACAACAACGTAATACCAACCATTATCTGACTGTATAGGAGTAGTTATTTCAGAACTGTCAGAAGTTTGTGGAGAAGTTTTTACTGTTGGAGATGGCACTGGAGAAGATGGAGCAGTTACGACAAATTGTTGATTAGCAGATTGAGTAGACTGAGGCAATAAGGTGCTGCTGAGATTATCAAGTTCTGCACCTGGTTTATAAGTAGGTTGTGCCGCAGTATTAGCACTTCCCGATATTGGAGGTGGTACCGCAGGTCTTAATGTTGCAGTGGGGGATGGAAACTGGCTAGGTTTAGGATTAACATTACTGAGGGTATTCAAATCTAAATCTACAAATTCTTGAGATGCCAAGTCAGGAGATTTTGGTAAAGGTTGCTCCTCTCTATTTTGACCATTACCCGCAGTAGTCTCATCTGTATCTTTTTGAGCTGAAGCATCTTTTAAAAAACGGTCTAAACCAAGATTTTTCAGACCTGATGGATTCATCACAACATAACCCAAAGTTGTACAAGAAATCAAAAACAGAAACATGGAAATTATTCCTAGAGGAGTAAACAAACTTGCTAAGTAAGTAGGTTGCTCCTGACGACGCGATTTTAATTTGTCTAAACTCTCTAGAAGTTTTTCTGAAGATTCAAGGTTGTCATCTGGCGCTGTGGAATTATCTGCACCTAATTGAGACGTCCGTTTCTCACCATCCTGATTTTCTGCATCACCTCTGTTGGCCATAGTAAGTTCTGATGGAGTTGGAGGTTCGATCGCTACTGGTGAATTTTTGTTAGTGGAAGTGTCAGATATTTCAGAGTCTTCTAGTAATGATTTTGGTTCGGATAAAGGTAATGGGGATGCTGTTTGGTCATCTACCGGTGATACAGAAATTAATTCGGGTGTTTTATAAATTTGTTTATTACTGTTTTGCGGAGAAACTTGTGATTGTTCTGTTTGCCTGCGGTACTTGCGATATCTTGTTAATTCTGCTTCTAGTTGTACATCTAAACTGTCCATTACAGCTTGCAAAGTGGGATTCAATTGGTCTGTAGAGCTTTTAGTGGACTTAATCAAAGAACTTTGACTCATTTGAGAACTCCTGTTACCGACTCAATAAATTTTATATTTGAGATAGAATGTCCCAACTATCGTAAAACGACTATGGATTTTCAATCTCTCAATCAGATTTTAGGCTATATCCAAATTATGGAGCGATCACCCCAACAACAACAGTTTCTAAAACTGATGGAGTATTGGGAAGAAGTTTTAGGAGTTATGGCTACTCAAACTAAGCCTCTATATATTGACCGGGGAGTTTTATATGTTGCAACATCTAGTGCTGCTTTGTCTCAAGAACTTAGTTTTCGGATGCCCCAACTTTTAGATAAGCTCAATCATTTTTTACCCACACCCCTAGACAATATCAGGTTTTCTGCTGCTCACTGGCAGACAATTCACTCTCATCAATCGAGACAAACTGAAAAAAATGATTGGCTAGAGCATCCTAGCATGATTCCTCCATCTCAAAAAGTAACCTTGGAAGACTCGACTCACAAAAATCAAAACCCTCAAACCACATTTAAAAATTGGGCTAAAACTATCAATACCCGCTTTCAAGGTTTACCTCTATGTCCTCAATGCCAATGTCCTACACCCCCGGGAGAAATTCAACGTTGGTCAGTATGTGCAATTTGTGCCACTAAACAGTGGTCATCAAGTTAAATTTTAATTATTTCATAATTTTAACTCCTAAAATGTAATTGAAAAGACAAAAACATTAATTTTTATATTAAGTGGGTGACTAGAAATTTTTGATAGTTTTTTGAGTCTATCTTTATGGGCTTTAAGCCAAAAATCTTTTCCATTACTTGGTTTAAATATTATCTATTTTACTTCGATATGACTTGTCTTTTAACTTGATCCCTATCAAGTTAACCGAAATAATGTATGAATTAATACATTTTTACGTACTAGATTTCACATAAATGTTTCTGTTTATAAAGTAATTATAAAAATAATATAAATTTTATTTAATTGATAGGGATATTCATAATCTAGGTGTCACAATGGATTTAATAGATTAAAACCACGAGTCTCTTGGATTCACAATAATTAAGATAGACTCAATTAAATTTAGGAAAATTTTTTATGAAACCCACTTTAGTTTGTCGTAATTGTCGATACTATTTGCCAGAAGGAAGACGTGGTGGTGTTTGTCAAAAGTTAACTACACCAGTTGAAAGTAATTGGAAAGCCTGTTCGTTAGCTTCATCTCCCTTTAATAAATCCTGGGAAAATCTTGAGAGTATAGCTATCTGGAATCAGCAAATTGAGCAAAATTTGGAAGTAGTTAGTTTTACCTAAAATCAAAGTTAAAAGCCTTGTTTCTTTCAAAAGGGTGCTTGATACCCTTCTATCTATAAGAACAAGGTTTGTCTCCAATTTTTTTAGCTCAACTAACTAACAAAATTGGGGTTAGTTATTATGAGAAATATAAGTTAAGGTCTCAGTAACTTAATCCATGTCAAAAAAAAGCTACATTTTTATCCTGACTCTAAGAGATTTTTTGTAAAGTTTTGTAAGGGAAAAGAACGCTCTTTAAATTGTAACTACTTGGTTACTTATCCCCAACTTTGTGCTTTGAAATACTGACATTATTGGTGAGGAGTAAAAACACTTTATAATTCTTGACAAACAATCTCTAAGGTAACCAAGGATATCTACGAAAGTCTGGAGGTCGTTTTTCTAGGAATGCTTTTTTACCTTCAGCTCCTTCCTCTGTCATATAGTATAAAAGAGTGGCATTACCTGCTAATTCTTGTAGACCAGCTTGCCCATCACAGTCAGCATTAAAAGCAGCTTTGAGACAACGAATAGCGATCGGGCTTTTTTCCAGAATTTCTGAAGCCCACTTAATACCCTCTATTTCCAGTTCCTCTATAGGTACAACACAGTTAACCAAGCCCATTTCCAAAGCTTCTTGAGCTGTATACTGCCGACAGAGGAACCAAATTTCTCGTGCCTTTTTCTGACCAACAATTCTAGCTAAATAACTTGCCCCAAAACCACCATCAAAACTACCTACCTTAGGTCCAGTTTGACCAAAAATTGCATTGTCAGCAGCAATAGTTAAGTCACAAATAATATGCAAAACATGACCCCCCCCAATAGCATATCCAGCAACTAAAGCAATGACAACTTTGGGCATGGAACGAATTAAGCGTTGTAAGTCCAATACATTCAGTCGTGGTACTCCAGTCTCATCAACATAACCTGCTGTACCTCTTACACTTTGGTCTCCACCAGCACAGAAAGCATACTTACCATCTGTGTGAGGTCCAGCACCTGTAAACAAAACCACTCCAATATTTGGATCTTCACGAGCATCAACAAAAGCATCATAAAGTTCAAACACAGTTTTAGGACGAAAAGCATTGCGTTTGTGGGGACGATTAATAGTTATTTTGGCAATTCCATCAGTTTTGTGGTAAAGAATATCGCTATACTCTTTAACAATTTGCCATTTTATTTGTGAAGGTTGCTTTTTCATAAGTGCTGGTAAAAATTAATTTAAGGAAGGTATAAAGCAGGAAAAAGAAAGCAAATAACAGGTAAAGAATATATTAAATTAACCCGATACTAATGCATAAATAAACAGATAATTTTTATTTACTTTACTTAGGGATGCTAGATAGAATTAAGTCCTTATTTTCTTTTTTTATTCTGTCTTGATTTTTTTCTTCCTTATTCCTTGCGTTTTATGAGAATGCTCAGATTAATTGAAGTACAATCTTTTTGTCTTTTTTTATTCTTTGTTACTTATATTATACTACTACTGAATTATTACTTGTTTACCAATGCTAATACCAGTTTCAAAAAATCATGCTACATTAACTTTTTTTGTAGTTAGGCAAGACCTAGATTTTGCCATAAATATAGGAAAATTAAATTAAAGAGCAAGGTTTTTCCCTGTTCCCTACTCCCTTTTTTACTGTAACGACCTTTTTTGAATTTGGTATAAATGATTGACTATCCAAGTTATCTAGTCCATCAAAAGTGGATGAGTCGAGTATTAGAATTGGCCAAAATTGCTGGCGATGCTGGAGAAGTACCAGTTGCAGCTATAATAGTTAACTCAGATGGCAAGTTAATTGCAGAAGCTCAAAACCGACGGCAGCGAGATTTTGACCCTACTGCTCATGCAGAAATATTGGCTTTGCGACAAGCGGGACAAGTTTTGCGGAATTGGCACTTAAATCAATGTACTCTGTACGTTAATCTAGAACCTTGCCCGATGTGTACGGGGGCAATATTGCAGGCAAGAATAGGTTTATTGGTTTATGGAGCAGACGACCCGAAAACTGGCACAATACGGACTGTTGCTAATTTTCCAGATAGCGTTTTTTCTAATCATCGTCTGACTGTTTTAGGAGGAATAATGGAATCTGTTTGTCGTCAAGAATTACAGTCTTGGTTTGCTCACCTTCGGTAATTTCAGTTATCAGTGATCAGTTATCAGTTATCAGTACTTACCACTAAAGCCGGAGGCTTGAAATACTGAACTGAATATTTTTTCATCCCCTTAAAAGGGGAGGCTTTGGACCTCATTTTTTGGTAAATAAGAAAGGGAATTTTTTTGTGGTGAAACCTATTATCCACAATGACAGAGAATGAGTGGTTTTTGTGTTTATCGAAGTAAAGTAATTAGGGCTTGCTGATTAATTCTAAAAGTATTGACTGATATTGGTTTTAGCGTTTTAGAGTTGAAAAAAGTACCAGCTTTGGAATGGAAAAAGCTCAAAAAGCTAGTATTTTGGGACGATTATGGCAGAAAAATTGAGAGAGAAAACTTAGCTCATACCTCCTCGCTAATTCCCATTTCTCCCCTCCTGGGAGGGGTTAGGGGTGGGTTTTCTCCTGTCTCCTGTCTCCTGTCTTCTACCCTAGTAAAAATACTTTATTCAGCAAACCCTAATTAACTTTGAAAGTAATACTAAACCCGGTTGTGAAAACCAACTTTTCAATATTGACTAAATCTTTTTCTATCAAAGAGTTACTCTCTAAAAATAAGATATTTATGAAAGCCGGATTTAGTATAAAATAGGCACATAAAAATCAAAAAGATGATAACTGAAGTGTTAATTTATATAAGCTGACAGTACAAGAAGTGTCATTTAAGGATGCCACTAAAGTAGGGATAAAGTTTACCTTAGACTCAAGAAATTAAATTAGATGATTGAGCTAAAAAAACTATGATAAATCTTGACTTTATCCAAGCTTTTTTAAGGAAAGCACATTCTCCAGTAAACTCAAAATCTTCCAGTATTTCTCCCTGGTTAGCGTCTTTGTCTTATTTGTTAGGTCGTCACATAGTAATGCCGTTTTATTTTCGTAGAATAAATATTATTGGAAAAGAAAATATTCCGAAAGATAGACCTGTGATTTTAGCTCCTACTCATCGTTCTCGTTGGGATGGGTTAATCATACCTTATGCTACAGGTCGGTTAGTTACTGGTCGAGACCTAAGATTTATGGTTAGCATGGATGAAGTGAGAGGTTTACAAGGTTGGTTTATTAGACGTTTGGGCGGATTTCCTGTTAACCCAAAAAATCCGACAGTTTCTTGTTTTCGCCATGGAGTAGAATTAATGTTAAATAGGGAAATGTTAGTTATATTTCCTGAAGGTAAAATTTTCCGCGATAATCAAGTTCATTCTCTCAAAACAGGATTAGCTAGAATAGGATTACAAGCTGAGTCTTATCAACAAAATCTTGGTGTTAAAATAGTGCCTATATCTTTGAATTACAATCCAGTTATTCCACGTCGCGGCTGTAATGTTATGGTTCGTATTGGTGTTCCTTTGTCTGTAAAAGATTATATTTATGGTTCGGGGAAAAAGCAGGCACAAAATTTAACTATGGATTTAGAAGCAGCGCTTAAAAATCTAGATGGGTATTCAACAATTAATAATTAATAATTAATAATTAATAATTACCTCTTCTGAAAATGGATAGAGTTGGCGAATAATATTTTTGTGATTTATCTATTCTTTAAATCAGAGGCTATAAATCTTGATTATTTGGTAAATCAGAGAAGAAAGAAGGAGGAGTAATAAATATACTTTTTCTCGCTAATCAGGGAGAATAATTAACTTTCATTACATCTACAGAACTACCAAAATTTGAAACTCCTATCTTTTTTACTTTTTCTGTGTTTCTGCACAACTTATAGAAGTTTGCACGGATAATTAGGAACAGTTTAATCTTGATCGCTGTTTCCTAAAAAAAATTTGTACTTATAGGGGTTTTCATCAACATAGAATACAACTATTTCTGCAACTTATTAAACTTTAGGTATATCTATAATTTTTACTGTAGTCAACATGAGTTAAAACCGCTATAATCTAGTCAAAACTCCTGTACATTTAAGACTGCTATATGAGGATATTTTGTATATGAAGCCAGTATTAAAAAATTTTATCCCTAATTTTCAATCTAGCCAAATTGTTTGTTTAGAATATGGAAATACTTGTTTATATGCAGAAGTAATTCAAGTATTAGAAACACGCAAAATGTGTTGGGTTCGTCCTTTGTTATTGAAATTATCTACTTCAGAAGTTGGGTGTGAAAATTATCAAAACAATTTAGAAAAATCAAATTTATGGGATTTGCGAGATGGTGCTGATTTGGTTTGGCCAATATGTTTATTCAGGGAAGCTATTGATACAGAGTTTATTCCACTTTTGACTGAATTAGAGTTATTAGATAGTCAAGAGAAAAATCTGCAAATTTCACATCAAAAGTTACAACATTTTGTGAGGAAAGTTTGGCAGGCTTATCCTGATGTTTTTCCCTTGATTCAGGATTAATATTTGGGATATTTGAGAGGTCATTTCAGTTAGCATCCTATGGGAGGAACTTTCCTATCGCAATGCTGTGCAAACGTTAACAGTTAAAAGTATCTCCTACTGAAGTAGGAGGCTTGAAATACTGAATTTTATTTTCTCTTGGTCGATTGGATATGGTGAGGAAACCCGAATAGTAATGACTGCTTTTTGAGGGAGTCGGGTAGATAAATGAGATACTACTTCACAGATAATTGGTATGAAAAGAACACAAAGAGTAATTTTTATACAACAACTTCTATACCTTTTCAGGAAAGTTAAAAATCAAGAATAAAGATTGATTTAGATGAACAGTTTAACTGACAATAATTTCATACTATTTAATAGGAAGGTTGAAAATTATATATGAAATGATTTTAGTAAGTAAGTAGGTCTAATTAAACGTTAAAAAAATTTTAGGGACGGGTTTAACCGAAAGCTTTGACTTAAGCGCTTACGAGTTCTAAAAATCCGCCTTCTAATATTGCGTTTATTTATGCTTACCTACTTAAATGGGTAGAAAAAACAGTAAATAGCTATATATTAACAACTAAATTTCCACTTTTTCAGTAATAAATATTGATACAAAGTGACAAAAAGTAGCGCATTATTGAAAGCCATGTTAAAGTAAAATACAAATTTGAGTTGTGCATAAAATATCTTCAAATTAAAGAACATCTGAATTGAGAATATCTAATTTGGGAAAATATTTTCTGAATTTCGATCTATTTCTTGGTTTTTTACAAATTATTTAAGACTACTATATAACCTTAGAAATATATAGTGTTTAATACTCATGCATTGTGTAATTTCTGATATAAATAGGGCTTGCTGATTAAATCTAAAAGCATTGAAATATAAAGGTTGAGCGCATTTTTTAGTTAAAAAAAGTCCAAGCTTAATGGTCTTAATGGTTCAAAAAAGAGCGCATATTAGGCAAGAGTTGGGCAGAATAATCCCTTGATTATTCTTTCTCCTACCTCCTCTATAATTCCCCGTTCCTCCTGTCTTCCCCTCCCCTCCACGGTCGGGGGAGGGGCGAGGGGTGGGTTGTCTCCTGTCTCCTACCCTTACCCATAAGACTTTTGAGCGCAAACCCTAAATAGTTATTAGCTCATCTGATAGGGGAGAGAATAACTTGATAAATAAACAAATAACCGATCCCTACCATGTCTTTCAAATCTCTGACTAAATTAGTTGCTCAAATTTACGGAAAAGTTCCCCTCCGTATCACTCTAATAGTGCCATTTGTAGTGCAAATTTTTGGGGTAGTAAGTTTGGTGGGATATATTTCTATGAAAAATGGCCAGAGAGCTGTTAATGATGTAGTTACTCAACTTTTAAATGAACAAGTTGCTAGGGTTGAACAAAGTTTACAAGCTTATCTTCATGTTCCTCATCAGGTTAATAAAATTAATGCTGCTGCTATTCGTAATGGTCAATTAGATTTAGAGAATACCTCTCAATTAGAAAATTATTTTTGGCAACAACTACAAATATTTGATGTTTTAACTTTTACGGGATTAGGGTTAGAAAATAAAGTTAATTTGGGGGCGGAAAGATTTGATAATGGTACTCTGACTGTGAGAGTTTCAACCGCACAAAGTAACTATATTTTTGAAACTTATTCTACAAATAAATTTGGCGAGCGGGTTGAGTTATTAAGTAGTATTAAATTCGACCCCCGGACTCGACCTTGGTATAAAGCTGCTGTGGTAAGCGGTCAACCTATTTGGAGTGATATTTATCCTAACACTGCTGGTATTACTGCTTATCTTGGTGCATCTATGTCTTTTTATAATGAGCAGAGAAAATTGCAGGGTGTATTACTAACTAATATTAATCTGTCACAAATTGGCGATTTTTTAGGTAGTCTCAGAATTGGTAAAACAGGACAAGTTTTTATTATTGAACGTTCGGGAATGTTAGTGGCAACTTCTACAGGAGAAAAGCCTTTTCGTACTATAAATAAAGCTTACGGAGCCAAGCGAGTTAAAGCTACTGAAAGTCAGAATTGTTTGACTAAAGCTACAGCAAAATATTTAGCCAAAGAGTTTAACTTCAATAAATCAATTAATAGTCAACAATATCTAGAATTTAAGTTTGATGGTCAACGAGAGTTTATTAATGTCAAACCTTTTCAAGATAAGTATGGTTTAGATTGGTTAATTGTAGTAGTAATTCCAGAAACAGATTTTCTAGAACAAATATATAGGCAAACAAAAATAACGATTATACTTTGTATATTAGCTTTACTTTTAGCAACGGCAATTGGAGTTTTAACATCTCGTTGGTTGGTGCAGCCAATTTTACAACTGAAAGATGCTGCTAAAGCTTTATCAGAAGGGGAATTTAATCAGACAATAAATTTGGAACGGGAGGATGAGGTTGGTGTTCTTGGTAAAGCTTTTAATTCTATGGCTTTTCAGTTACAAAATTCCTTTGATATTCTCAAAAATAAAAATGAACAACTAGAACGTTTAGATAAATTAAAAGATGAATTTTTAGCTAACACGTCTCATGAACTTCGTACTCCTTTAAATGGAATTATTGGCATTGCAGAATCATTGATAGATGGAGCAGCAGGAAAATTACCATCTCAAGTTAAAACTAATCTTTCTATGATTGCTTCTTCTGGTAGAAGGTTATCAAATTTGATTAACGATATTCTAGATTTTTCTAAACTCAAACATCGGAATATTGAACTGCAATTAAAGCCAGTAGGAGTTAGAGAAATAGTAGAAATAGTGCTGACTCTTTCTCATTCCATGATTGGCACAAAATTTATACAATTAATTAATTCTATTAGACAGGATCTGCCTTTTGTGGATGCTGATGAAAATCGACTTCAGCAAATCTTTTATAACTTAATTGGTAATGCCATTAAATTTACTGAATCAGGCACTGTTGAAGTTTCGGCTAAAGTGTTACAAAATCAACCAAATGACTCTAATAATAAAATTTCCCTATTAGAAATTACTGTTGCCGATACAGGTATCGGAATTCCAGAGGATAAATTAGAGAGAATTTTTGAATCATTTGAACAAGCAGATGGTTCTACCGCTAGAGAATATGGTGGAACAGGTTTGGGTTTAGCTATTACTAAGAAATTAGTTGAATTACATGGTGGTTGTTTGTATGTTTCATCAACAGTTGGAGTCGGTTCTCAGTTTAAATTTACTTTGCCAATATCTCAAATTCAAGTAGTTGATTTTCCCAAAGTTTTATCATCTCGACCAATACCATTAGTTACAGAATTTGAGCCAGAAAATCAAGGAGTAACATTAGAAAATTTAGCAGCAGAAACCGGACATATTAAAATTTTGATTGTAGATGATGAACCAGTAAATCTCCAAGTTCTCAGAAATAATTTATCTCTACAAAATTATGCTATTACTCAAGCTAATAATGGTATTGAAGCATTAGAAATAATTGAAAATGGTTTGATGCCAGATTTGATTTTACTGGATGTAATGATGCCTCACATGACAGGTTATGAAGTGGCAAAAAAGCTGAGAGAAAAATTTTTACAAAGTGAATTACCGATTGTGATGTTAACAGCAAAGCCATTAATTTCGGATTTGGTAGAAGGTTTTCTTTCTGGAGCTAACGATTATTTAACTAAACCCTTTTCTAAACCAGAATTGCTAGTAAGAATTAAAACACATATTCGTTTGGCTAAAATAAATGCTGCTTATGGTCGTTTTGTTCCCCATAGCTTTTTACACTTCTTAAAACGTGAGAGTATTGTGGATGTCAAATTAGGCGACCATGTCAAGAAAAAAATGTCAATTTTATTCTCTGATATTCGCTCTTTCACGACTTTAAGTGAAGGTATGACTCCAGAGGAAAATTTTAAATTTATTAATAATTATTTGTCTCGAATGGAATCAGCAATTTTAGAGAATGAAGGGTTTATTGATAAGTATATTGGTGATGCAATTATGGCTCTTTTTGGCAGAAGAACTGATGATGCAGTTAATGCCGGAATTAATATGTTAAAACGTCTGGATATATATAATCAAGAACGCCAAAAGATGCAACAACAACCTATTAAAATTGGAATTGGAATTAATACGGGCGATCTAATGTTAGGAACTGTGGGAGGTGGAAAAAGAATTGATGGTACAGCGATTGGTGATGCTGTTAATTTAGCCTCTCGTTTAGAAAATTTAACTAAGTTATATGGAGCTAATATTTTAATCAGTGGAAATACTTTATTTGATTTAGAAGAATTCGATAAATATAATTATCGTTTTTTAGATAGAGTTAAAGTAAAAGGGAAAAAAGAAGCAGTTGCAGTATTTGAAATTTTGGATGGGGATGCGGAAGCACAAAAGCAATTAAAAATTAAAACTAAAACTGAATTTGAACAAGCTATTATTCTTTATTATCAGCATAAATATTCAGCAGCAAAAGAAATTTTCTTAAATATTTTCCACATCAACTCAGAAGACAAAGCTGTAAAAATTTACCTCAAACGTTGTAAAAAATCTCAAATTTACGGCATTCCTGAAGAATGGGAAAAAGAGATAGTAATTAAGGAGTAGGGGAGTGGGGGAGTAGGGGAGTGAGGGAGTAGAGAAGTGGGGGAGTGGGGGAGTAGGGGAGCGGGGGAGCGGGGGAGTAGGGGAGCGGGGGAGTAAACATAAGAATAATTAGGGTTTGCATAAGGAAAGTCTTTTTGCTGAGGTAGGAAACAGGATACAGGAGAAATGGGTCGGGAGCGAGGAGGTAAAAGTAAGAATTGTAAGAATAATTTTTATGCCCAACTATGCGCCTAAAATACTAGCTTTTTGAGCGTTTTCAACTGAAACAGGGGCACTGCAATTAGACCCTAAAAATGCTAAAACCTTTATATATCAATACTTTTATATTTAATCAGCAAGCCCTAATTAACATTAGCTTGCTAATTATTAGCAAAAAAGTCTTAATAGCTAGTTATGCCAAATTCAATAAAGATTGTTACAGTAAAATACAAGTCCCAACGAAATTGAAACATTGGCACTTATTCTCTTTCATACCTACCACCTACCACCTCGAATAACCAACGTAGCAATATTTTTTGGAAATGGTATTAAAATATCCTAATTTAATACGAGTCACACAAAAACACTATATATAGCAAACAAAAACTATAACGTTACAGATATATAGCGTTTATACCTCATACCTTGTGTAACCCCTAATTAAAGTTCAACTAGAATCGATAGGAGTCTCCCGCTATAATCTGTGATTTAGCGGCGAGAGGAATATCGGGACAACGGAAGGATGGAGTTGTCCAATTTTGATTAGTTATTATCGCATTTTTTTCTGCTAAAAGTTGTTATTTATTTCACGAGCCAGCTATAATTTAAGTAGTTAGTGAAAGAGCGATGAAGCAAGTAATAACAGCCAAGTTAAAGTTGCATTTGTCAAAAGAGCAAAAAGAGCTTTTAAGGGAAGTTTCATTGGTTTATCGAAATGCTTTGAATTATGCTTCAAAAGTAGCCTTTGAAAAGGGGAAAGTTTCAAGTGCCAATAAGTTACAAAAGCTTATTTATCAGGACATTAGATCCAAGTTTGACTTACCTTCTCAGATGAGTTGTAATGTACCAAGACAAGTGGCAGCAACCTATAAAGGCTTGTGGACTAAACTCAAGCAAAATGCAGAACATCTTCAGCTTGGTCAGACTAAAAAGCGATATAAAGGGTTGGACAAACCACCTAAATATCTGTCCAGAACTTGCAACCTAAACTACAAACGAGATTATTCTTTTGTTAAGCAAGAAGTAAGTTTAATTACTTTGCAAGGTCGAATTAAAGTTCCTTATTCTGGATACAACAAGCACATTAAACTAATTAAATCAGGTAAAAATACAGTTAAGTTTGGGGGAGCAAAAATTTATTACGCTCGTTCAACTAGAACTTATTATTTGCTGGTTTCTTTGGAATTGGAAATACCAAACATTGAACCTGATGCAATTAATCGTGTAGTCAGTGTAGATGTAGGACAGCGATACCATGCAGTAACTACAGACACCAGAAATCAAACTCATTTTTATTCGGGAAAACAGTGCAATCGTAAAGCTACCTGCTACGAAAAAGCCAGGAAATCTTTACAGCAAAAAGGCACTCGTTCTGCTAAAAGACGCTTAGTTTCTTTATCAGGAAGAGAGAGACGGTTTGTTGCCGATCAAAACCACTGTTTATCCAAACAGATTGCTACTCCTAATACCTTAATTGGACTGGAGAACTTAACTAATATTCGGGAAAGAACCAAGCCTCGCAAAACTGGAAAAAAAGCATCGATTAAACAGCGAAAAGCTAATCATAAGCAAGCTAAGTGGTCCTTTGCCAAATTGCATTCATTTATCGACTACAAAGCTGTTTTAAATAACTCGTTAGCTATTAAAGTTGATGCTGATTACACATCCCAAGCTTGTCCTCATTGCGGATACACAAGCAGAGGTAATCGTCCAAATAAAGGGTTGGTTTTTCACTGTGAATCTTGCGGTTTTAAGCTTCATGCTGATTTAGTTGCTGCAAGGAATATAGCAATGCGAACGCTGCTTACCCGGCAAGACTGGGAAAGTACGGGGTCTTTGTCAGCGACCCCTGATGGTTCGTCGGTTGAAGCCAAAGCTGCACGTCTTTCAAGATTTGCAGAATTGCGGTGGACGGCAGAATAAAGCCCACACTATATCGAAGATTAGTGTGTGGTAGTTGACATATTATAAATCAAACTAAAATGCTTACTAAAGATCGACAAAAAACAAAACAAAATTGGAAACAAATAGCCAAACAATTTGAAGCTGTTGTAGGTAAAAAAGGTGTAGTTCAACGCAAAGAAGAATTATTAGTATATGAATGTGATGGTCTAGCTAGCTATCGTCAACGTCCCGCATTAGTAATATTACCGCGCACTACTGAACAAGTTGCAGAAGCAGTAAAAATATGCGATCGCTTAAATATTCCTTGGCTTCCTAGAGGTGCAGGAACGGGTCTTTCTGGAGGGGCATTACCAATAGAAAACTGCGTTTTAATTGTCACTTCATTAATGCAAAAAATCTTGAAAATAGACTTAGAAAATCAACAAGTTGTTGTACAACCAGGAATTATAAATAATTGGGTAACACAAGCAGTTAGTGGAGCTGGTTTTTATTACGCTCCTGACCCTTCCAGTCAAATTATTTGTTCTATTGGTGGAAATATTGCCGAAAATTCTGGAGGAGTTCATTGTCTCAAATACGGTGTAACAACTAATCATGTTTTAGGATTAAAAATAGTTACTCCTGAAGGTTCAATAGTTGATATTGGCGGACAAATTCCAGAGATGCCTGGTTATGATTTAACAGGTTTATTTGTAGGTTCCGAAGGTACTCTGGGAATAGCTACAGAAATTACTCTCAGAATCCTCAAATCTCCCGAATCAGTTTGCGTGCTTTTAGCAGGATTTCCTAATATTGAATCTACCGGACAAACTGTGTCAGATATTATCAGTTCTGGCATTATTCCTGGGGGGATGGAAATTATGGATAATTTCAGTATTAATGCTGTGGAAGATGTGGTCAAAACTAATCTATATCCCCGAAATGCTGCTGCTGTTTTATTAGTAGAATTAGACGGTTTAGAAGTAGAAGTTGAACAAAACAAAAAGCGCATCAAAGAAATATGTGAAAAAAATGGAGCTATAGAAATAACTACTGCTCATGAACCAGAAAAACGGATGAAGTTATGGAAAGGACGGAAAGCTGCTTTTGCTGCTGCTGGTAATATTAGTAAAAATTATTATGTACAAGATGGAGTAATTCCCAGGACAAAAATGGCTTATGTTTTAGGTCAAATTGAAGAAATTAGTCAAAAATATGGTTATCGTATTGCTAATGTATTTCATGCAGGAGATGGGAATCTTCACCCGTTAGTTTTATATGATGATGGTGTTGAAGGTGCTTTTGAAACTGTGGAAGAAATAGGTGGGGAAATTCTCAAAATTTGTGTGGAAGTTGGTGGTAGTTTATCTGGAGAACATGGCATTGGTTCAGATAAGAAATGTTATATGCCTTTAATGTTTAATGAGACAGATTTAGAAACCATGCAATGGATAAGAAGTGTTTTTAATCCCAAGGGTTTAGCTAATCCTGAAAAAATCTTTCCTACACCTCGAACTTGTGGAGAGTCTGCTAATATTCAGCAGGTTAAAAAGTTTGAGGGAGCAGAGGTTTTTTAAGTTTTATTTGCCCTAATTAGGGTTTGCTGAAAAAGTCTTATGGGTGAGGGTAGGAGACAGGAGACAACCCACCCCTAACCCCTCCCAGGAGGGGAAGACAGGAGACAGGAGAAATCGAAATTATAGAGGAGGTAGGAGGAAGAATAATCAAGGGATTATTCTGCGCAACTATGAGTCTAAAATGCTAATTTTTTGAACCATTACGACCACTAAGGCTAGACTTTTTTCAACTAAAAAATGCGCTCTAGCTTTATATCTCAATGCTTTTAGATTTAATCAGCAAGCCCTAATTATAAATATTTTCTAGTGACTAAATCAAAAAACTGTAGATGAAGATAGAGGCCATAAAACATTTTTTTTGTGACGGCAAGTTAGCGTTACTTTTAGAGAAGGGGAGTATGATCTAGCGATAAATTTTCCACTTCCTATTTCCTCTTTATTTTTCAGTCAGATTACACATAAATATCAACCCCATCTTTATTTTAAATAGATATCAAATGGGTTCTAACCTCCTAGTCAACATCTTCCTTCTCTACTCATGCGTATGTCACAATAAGACAATGCAATACAAGTGTGCTTCAGGCGAAAGAAAGAAAGAAAGAAAGAAAGAAAAAAAATCCTTTTAGCCAATTCTCTTCTTTATAAGAAGAGGTAATTATTAATTATTAATTATTAATTGTTAATTATTAGGCGAAAATACTTTGAAGGTAAGAATTTCACCATATCTTTGACTTCCCAATGTAAATTTTTGTATTCTTCATCCAACCGCCATAAGCAAGTCTAGTTAATAGCCAATAAAGCAAAGAATCTCTCATTAAAACTGTGTTTAGTTAATGAGAGATTATTAAAGTATTGCGGTTAGATATTCTTTTTGGTCTGTGGAAATAGGAATTTAAACCCAAATTTTGGGCCTATCCTATTACTAACAACAACAGGTAGGACAATAAGGACTAGGAGGTAAAAATATATCGTCATTTCTGTTCTCAACCCATTCTCTTAATTCGTCTTCTGTGACTGTTAATAAACCTAATTTTGGACAAGGTGGAAAGGCAATTACTACTTTTACACGACCATCAGAATACAGGTCGGGATCTTGTATATGACCCTCATAGATACTAGGATCGGTTTTAAATAAGAACTTTCCATTTTCAACATCTTGCGGATTAAAAAGCGGAAATTTCTGATTGGGGCCACCACTTGTTAAATCGGGAAAAACTTCCTTCAAGAATTTACTGTAATTATCAGAATCTCCGGGAATAGCTATCATTAATTTTGAGAAATGAGATAATCCCTCTCCTTCGGCACATAATGTGGGGTCTTTAAACCACTTGATCGCCTCTTTGGCCAGAGTTTCAGGCTTTTCAATATTCAACCAAATATACGCGATAATTTGAGAAATTAGCTTTGCTCGGCTACATATAGCGTCAACACCTAATCCTCCAACGAAATGAGGATGGTCAGCACGTAATCCTTCTGCTACACCAAAAGAAGGTGTTTTCTCTGCATTCTTTGAAAGGTTATCATTAACTTTAAGTAAGCTTCTGATTGTTAATGCCATAATACAATCTACCTAATAGTGTTTGATTAAAGTCTGACATACCCACGATACTTTTAGACCCTTAGAATTTTGGATTCAATGGTACAAATAGTGCAGACTTAAAGATGTCTTTGTTAAGTCCTAATTAATTGTTAATATCTTTACTTCGTGTACTTGGAATCTGCTGTATCATAGATAATCTTGGGATTTTTCCTCAAACTTTATAGAAACATTTAGGATTATCCCAAACAATCTTTTTAACTATCTCCTGAGATAAATTATCCTCAAGCTCTACAACATTTTTCACAACATCTGGCTGACGATCAATATGTGGATAATCTGAGCCAAAGATTAAATTATCAGAGCTGATAAATTCAGTTATCCCAGAAAGATAAGCTTCAGATGGGTCAGCCACAATATAAGATTGATAGTGATAATATTATCGTCAGGCGATCGAGTAAAGTTTACTGCTGTGCTTACTTACGGCTAATTTTTTTAAGGCTTAACTTAGCAAGAACAACTCATTGGTAAATAAGGATAGGGTGGCGAAACATATTCTATATGGATGCCGTCTTTTGAATTCCACTTTTTCTTTGCAAACGGGAATTCTGTAGATTTTGGTTTCCGTACTATATCCTGGGAATATGCCCAATTTTTGATTGTATCAGCAGTTAGTATGGGTTGAAATAGTCCATCCTCATAGGAATCTGCCTTTTCTGTTACATTAGGACGTTGAGGATAAGGAATAAACACTCTGTAGAAAGGAGGTTGATTTTTTCCTACCTGCTTAATCTCTTCCACAGTCCCTACAAAGCTGTTCCAAACTACCTGAAAACTGAAGAAACAAGACGCTTCATAAGTTGAAATAATCGGACTCTTTAATACTTCTATATATCGATCGCCTTTTTTATAATAAGCTTGTCCACAAAACAACAAATTCAAACAGATATTTCGCCAACTTTCTTGATTTTTCTTAATAATCATTTGACGGTCAGATTTAGTTGCTGAAGATTCAGACTTAGTACGATCTGGCGGTCTATTAGCACTCAGAAATAGTTTCCTAATAATCTTTAATGCTAATACTTTCTCTTCTTTTATTTCTGTCTCTTGGTTACTACTAATTGTTGGGTCTATTAATGATGTCTTTTCATCAATAGTTGCCTCTATTTGATCGTCCCTGAGCCATGTCTCAGCAATCAATTGAGATAATTTTCTGGCTGCCAGAAGCCGACGCAAAGCATGATATTGATTGATAAACATCTTATCGCCCATGCTCTTTTTCTTAAACTTCATCACTGCCTTCATATCTAATCCCTCATGGGGAAAATTATCTATTTTTTCATTTCCAATTCCCGGCAACTTTTCCTTTAAATACTTTTTAGTTCCTGTATATACTGTTGTTTTGATTCCGAGATGAGAGTTATTATCTTCTTCCACTAAAAGAATTTGGTATTGAAATTTTTCCCCCTGAGATAAATTTGGGGATAGAACTTCATCTCCAGGTAATTTTTGATTATTAGTACTATCTAAATCGAAAGGCATCATAAATCTTACCGAATAATTAAAGTTTAAAGCCTCTCCTTTAAAGGAGAAACAAGAAAAAATTTTCCTTTTATTCAATCCTCTTCCTTTTAGGGAGAAGCAATAATTAATTATTAATTATTAATTATTAATTATTAATTGTTTAATACCTCCTCAAATTGTTATTTAATCATCAAAAAAGACAAGTCATTTCAGCTGTCAGTTATCAAAATAATTGGGTCGTGCAACCTCACCTTTTAAGGCCAAATATTTTTGGAGGTTTGCTCAAATCACCGTAATAACTTCTGACTTCTGACTTCTGACTTCTGACTTCGTTAACCTTTCTGCTGACGACGCAAACTAGCCATTGCTAAACTCACAACACCAACAGAAAATAGTGACATAGAAATCGGTTCTGGCACTGTTGCTAATTCATCTGCCAATTTTTCTCCCATAATCACATCCCCTAGTTTAACTTGAAATGCTAGTTCCGAACGATGGGTAGCTGGGTTATTTTTATCTTTAAGGTCTCTAGGATATCCAGTCCAAATCATAGTTGTTGTACCCGTCAATGTGAAACTCTCCTCTAGATCGGTTAACCATAAATATTGGGAACTATTCCAATAACCACATCCCTCTTCAGAGCAGACAAAACTAGAATTTTCCGCGATCGCCTGACTATTTAGGATTAGATTATCTACTACAACACTATTACCTTGCTTACCGAAAAATTGTGGTTTAAAGTCTCCCCTTTTAAGGGGATAATAAAGAAAAATTTTCATGAATTTGTCAATCCTCTTCTTTTCAAGGAGAGGTAATTATTAATTATTCATTATTAATTATTCATTATTAATTATTAATTGTTGAAGAGCTGTTGTGCGGATAAATAGATAGTTGAAAGTATCTGTGGTTATATCTTAAACTATTTAGTCTAAACTCCAGTTGTTTGAACTCTATGCTTTAATCATCTCTCTAATTTCAGCGAAAAGTGGTGACAAAAATAAGTGAATCCTGGTGATTTTTCAGAACACAGAAAGTGAGGCTAAAAGTATTGAAAGAGTGAGCAATTATGTCTCATCATGGTGAAATAGATATATGATTTTGGTGACGATAGTCACAACAATTTTTGATTTTTTTTGGCAGCCTTAATAGTCGGTGAACAAGTTGGATAAGGATAAGCAAGGCGATAGATATTTTGTAGAAATTAAAGCTAAATTTTTACCTGGTAGAGAACAATGGGGATTTATGGAATTACTTGGAAAGCCGACATTAGATGTTCCTAAGTTTTATAAACCTGAGAAGCCGACAAATACAAAAGTAGCTTAATCAAAAAAGATTGAGAAAAATGCCTGACATACTCAATACCAAAAATTACTAAGTTTAACCCGTATAACAACAAGCAGAAAAACTCATTATAATCACGGAGAAAGTCTTAAAAATCCAGTTTTTATGAAGAATCAGTAAAGATTTAAAGTGCGGGGTTGCAGATTAGAATTAGTATCAAATAAGATATTTATTAATAGGGGAGCTTAACTACAAATTTTTAATTTATTACAAACAAGTAATTAGGAGTAAAAATAATGAAATCTATTTTCACTATTGCCGTCGCCACCGCAAGTTTCTTTGCAACTCCACTAGCAGCCAACGCTGCCTCCTTTAGTAAAGTTGCTGACGATAACCTCTTTAATGCCCTTAAACCCGACTTGGCCTTCGTCGCTGAAGGTCGCATGGGCAACAACGCCATGAATGGAACTCATGAACTCAATTTCCATGGTGCAAACCCCTTGAATGAAAGTCAAACCCAAGACGAAACTAACTTTGTCTGGAGTAACGGCGAAACTTATGACTTTGAACTGAGATACACTGCAAGCTCCGGCTTAACTAAATTCTTCATTAATGAAGTTGAGCAGCTATCTTACAATTTCTCCGGTCCCTTCTCCGATATCTTTATCCGTACCAGAGCGACTAAGGAGGGAAGCAGCATTAACGTTAACAATATCTTTTTAAACGGTGAATTTCTCGATGGCGCTTCTTCTACTGTTGCTGAGGGTGGAGGTGCTTGGGCAGACTCGATGGATTATCTGCGCATCACTGGTTTGTCGGCTGATGAAGATTTCACTCTCACCGGTCAGTCTACCATGAGTTGGGGAGATATCGTACCGAATAATTCTCATCTAGCTTTCCAAATTAAAGTTGCCGACGTAGAATCCGCTTCAACTCCCGAACCAACTGTTATATTTGCTTTAGGTTTAGCATCTGCTGGTATGACTTTACTTCGCCGTCGGTAAAATGGCATCAAACTAGGGGAAATACTGTTGGCAAAAGTAATCATGGGTGCTAAGACTAGATTTTAGAAACCCTGGCAATTTCCTGCAAATAGTACAATGGTAGAAGATGAAAACATCAACAAAAGGAAATGGTAAAAAATTATGTCACGCCAGGGGAGAAGATATGCATGTGTCAATGTGAATATCTCCAATCCCAATACCCTGATGGAGAGCTTGTCAAAGAAGTTGGAGGAGGACTTAACTACAAACGAAAAAAAAATGCTTGCCGTACTGGAACGGGTCATGTCAGGAAATGTCCAATCGATTGTGGTCACATACAAAGATAGGCTCTTTCGATTTGGCTTCGATTTGCTCGAATGGTTCTGTGCCCACCACAATGTGCGAATCGTGGTTCTCAACAAAGTTGAACTTTCTCCCGTTTGCGCAGCATTCCGTTTGCGCAGCATTCCGAAGGAAAGGAAACGGGAAATGGTTGAGGACATCCTTTCAATCCTCCATTGTTTCTCAGCCAGGTTGTATGGACTACGTTTGCGCAGCATTCCGAAGGAAAAGTATTCATCTCAAATCTCTGCATATCAGGATTTATATCATGTCCGGTAGCATCGTTTGTGTATATAATTAGGTTGAAATTGCGGGAAACCCTTCTGCCTCCTGCCTCCTGCCTCCTGCCTTACCTCCTCCAAAGTGTAAGTATTCAGCCGGACATGATATTACCCAGAAAAAAGTCTCCATCAAATTTGGAAACAGTGGCTAGCAGCAAGTAGGTATTGTTTTAATCAAGCAATAGCTTATCAACGAAAACATGGGTTGATTTCTAAGTACGATTTGCGTAAAGTAATCTTAAACAGTGAAAGTTTACCAGATTGGATCAAAAAATCACCATATCACCTTAAAGTAAACGCAATTTATGATGCTAATGCTGCGTTTAAAACTAGCCGTAAAAGTGGAACTAAACAGCCAAGTTGCGGAAAATTTCGTTCGATTAGAGACCGAATACAATCAATTAAATTTAGGGTAGAAGACTTTAAAAAAGGTACTTGGTTGCCATCATTAACGAAAGGATTAAACTTACTCGCCTCTGAGCCAATTCCGACTATTAATGTTGAATACCAACAAAAACAAAAAGATGGCACATACAAGAGTTGTGTGAGAGAACAATCTTGGAATGCAGAGACTCAGTTGGTTTATGACAAAAAACGTTGGTTTGCTGTATTTCCAAAAGAGTTCAAACCAGAAAGCTCTAAGAGTCAATCCATCATAGCTTTAGACCCTGGTGTTCGTAGCTTTTTGACTGGATTTGATGGAGAAAAATTTGTTGATATAGGCCAAGGGGACATTACCAGAATATTTCGATTGGGGCAGCATATTGATCGACTAATTTCTCACAAAACTGCGTTAAAAGGTCGCCAACATAAGCACAAAAGACAGCGAGTTCAAAAGAAAATTAACAGCTTATTGATTCGGATAAGAAACCTGATAGATGAAGTTCATAAAAAAGTAGCAAAATGGTTAACAACTGAGTATCGCGTCATCTTTATCCCTACTTTTGAGTCATCCCAAATGGTTGCCAAGTCAGGAAAGAAAAAACGCAAACTTAACTCAAAAACCTATCCTAACGTTGCCTAGCAGACAAATCTTTGTCTTATCTGAACTGTATTGACTTATAATCCTAAATCAGATTTTGCAACTTTAGCCATAGCTAATAATTTCTCCTCCCACTTTTTCCCTACATTATTGTCATTATTATGTTGTAAATATTCTGTCAAAGAACCCCATCCATTTGACTGTAGATGTAACTGAGCGGCAATTTGATGTTTACAAATTGTGCGACGATAAATCATATCAGCACAAGTACAACCAATATTATTTACTTCAGCAACAGTTCCTTTCATCGAATTTCTGACCACAGCACTAATACCAGTTAATTCGACTTCTAACTTTTCTAATGCTGCCCGATTATATCGTTCTAGAAAAGCCTGAAGTTCTGTATAAACAATCAAATACTTGCAATTTTCAGTATTAATATTTATGCCAGAATGCTGAAAATTATAACTTTTTATTTTGCCTATATTACGCTGTTTAATTTGCAAAAAACAGAGTAAACAATTGAGAAATTGAGCCTTAGATAAAAAAGTGCTGCACCGTCCTTTTGATGTTCTATAAATTATTTGGGGAGTATTACTAACTCCAACACTTTTCACACTTTCAATTTTAATTTCTAACGGTACTAACGGCTGAATTTCTGAAATTATTTCATTGGGAAAATGAGTGGATTGAATACCAACGTAACTAACCATGATATAATCCTCTTGTGATTTAATTTTGCTATCCAGGCGCTCTATGAAACAGCTAATTCAGACGAGTGCCTTTCATATTACAATTATACTTCATTTTTTCTAGATCGACAACCAATGTAAATCAATCCAGGCAAAGAATTGAGGCTGTTACTACAAAGATGGGGAGATGGGGAGATGGGGAGATGGGGGGATGGGGAGATGGGGAGATGGGGAGATGGGGAAATATTTGGTAATGGTTGAAGATGGAACATTTTTTGATACCTAATTAAACGGATTTGATATAAAATATCACTTCTAACTTCTAACTTTTAACTTTTGAATGCATGACTTTTGACTTTAGTGAATGGGGAGATGGGGAGATGGGGAGATGGAGAAATATTTGGTAATGGTTGAAGATGGAACATTTTTTGATACCGAATTAAACAGATTTGATATAAGATATAACTTTTAACTTTTGAATGCATGACTTTTGACTTTAGTGAATGGGGAGATGGGGAGATAGAATATTTTTGATACCTAACCCGAGCGGATTTGATATAATCAGCAGTTACGCATAAGGTATGAAAAATTAGAATTTGAGATTGCTTTCCGTTCCGGAATGCTCCGCAAACTCTGTCGGTCGCAATTACAGAAATACTTTATATAGCAATGAGCGCTGGTATATTAACAAATTGCAGGAGAGGCCAAATAGCTAAAAGTCTTATATGATAGGTAATTTATTCCCCCAGATGAGCTGTTGCCTGTTGCCTCTCTTGGTGCGCATTCCCTTGCGACTGGCGTCGTCGCGGGGTCCGACCGCTTGCGACTGGCGTCGTCGCGGGGTCGCACCGCTGTTGCCTGTTGCCTGCGCACAGCGCTATACTGCGTAAGTCCTAATAATAACTAATAACTGTTAACTGAAATGACCACAGCCATTAAACCAAATCTTCTTAGTCAAGACGAAGCTTTATCTTTAGTAGAAACAACTGTAAAAAAGTCTGAAGCAGAAGGTATTGTCGTCAGTCTTAGCAACAACGAATCATCTCTAAGTCGCTACTCAGAAAATCAAATTAGCCAGAATATTACCAAAACAAAATTTGAACTCAACATTACCAGTTACTTCGGAACTCGCAGCGCCACTGCTTCCACTACAGAATTAGACCCGGATGCCATTACAGCCACTATTCGTCGTTCCGAGGAACTTGCCCGCATTGCTCCACAAGACCCAGAATGGGTGCCACTACTCGAACCTCAAGAATATGAAAAACGTACTCCCGCTTTTGATGAATTGACCGCTACTATGTCCCCACTAGAGCGAGGAAAAATAGTACAACAGGTATGTGTAATGAGTGCCAACGCAGGAGTTGATGGCTCCGGTACTCTGAGTACAAATACATTTTCAGGAGCGATCGCTAACTCGGTTGGGTTACGCGCCTATAATAAGTATACAAGAGCAGATTTTAGTTTTACGGCAAGAATTGAAAATGGCTCTAGTTGGAGTCGTAGTACTGCCTGGGGAATAAACCAACTACCCACTGAAAGTCTAACGGAGGAATTGATAAACCGTGCTTTTGCCTCTCGCCAACCTAGAGAAATTAGCCCCGGTGTATATCCTGTGATTTTCAGTGGGGCAGCTTTAGGTGATCTATTGATTTGGCTAATATTTAATTTAGATGCGCGGGCGGCAGATGAGGGGCGATCGTTTATGTCGCGTACTGATGAAACAGGTAAACCAGTGGGCAACCGAGTTGGGGAAAAAATGTTTAGTCCTTTAGTGCAGATGCAGCGCTATCCAGGACATCCTTTGTTGCAGTTGGAGACTTTCTCTAATAATGGGTTGAGTAATCATTATCTGGAGGTTATTAAGGATGGTGTACCACAGACTTTATCTTATAGTCGTTATTGGGCAGCACAAAAAGGTAAGCAAGCCACGGGTTATATGTTTCCAGTGGTGATGGAGGGTTCTGAACAAAGTTTGGCTGATTTAATTGCCCAGACGGAAAGAGCTGTTTTGGTAAATCGTTCGTGGTATGTGCGTTATGTTAATCCTCGGACATTGGAGATGACTGGTATGACACGGGATGGTACTTTTTGGATTGAGGATGGTAAGATTGCTTATCCGATTAAAAATTTGCGGTTTAATCAGGTTTTGCCGGATATGTTGCGGGATGTGGATGCGGTTAGTAAAGTACAACGTTATGGTGATAGTGTTTTGCCTGGACTAAGGGTGAAGGCGTTTAATTTTAGTAGTGTGACTGATAGTGTTTGATTAGGAGTCAGGAGTCAGTCCTCAGGAGTCAGGAGGGAATTTAGAGGTTGTCTGAGAAGTCTGATTTGCTACATCACGCGCCCCCTAAATCCCCCAAAATTGGGGGACTTTTACCAGCTAATGAATTCTTGTTCCCCCCAGAATTGGCTTGCTCGGGGGGCAAAATTCAGTATTAAACAACTTTTCAGATATCCTCTTAGAAAGATGTCTGATAGACATCTCCAATAATAAAAAATAAAATTAATTATTGTACAGAAATCATTAATTTTTCCGCCTACTCCCTATTCCCTTCTTCCCCTCCTGGGAGGGGGAGGGGCGAGGGGTGGGTCCCCTACTCCTGAAAAAGTCTTTTTCAGCAAACTCTAATTATCTCAGTAAGGTTTAAAAATATTCTGATTTGTCAACTTTAGTATTGGTGGGTTGTTTTTAATAATTGAAGGTTGAAGATATATATCAATCTAAACTAGAATTCATACAATATTTCGACATAAACTCCAAAGTCAAATCTCGAAGACTTTCATCTAGAAACTCCCATATTTTCTCAGCAATAAATTCTGGTAAAGCTCCGTAAAATGCTTGAGCAATACCTCCAGTAATACAAGCAATAGTGTCACTATCTCCACCTATAGAAACAGCATTTCTAATTGCATCTTCAAAATCTGTAGATTCTAAAAAACAAATTATTGCTTGGGGAACGGAACCTTGGCAAGAAACATCAAATTTATAAGTTGGTCTAATTTCTGCTAAAGTTTGACTCAAATTATAGTTAAAATTACTCTCAATATAAGACTTTATTTCATCCTTACTTTTTCCTATTCTAGTAAGAAATATTACTGCTGCTGTAGCTTGAGCGCCCTTAATTCCTTCTGGGTGGTTATGGGTAATTTCTGCACTCTTTTTTGCTTCTATTAATACTGTTTCCAAGTCATTAAAAGCAAATCCCACTGGACTAACTCGCATTGCCGACCCATTACCCCAACTATAATAAGGTTCCTTACTATCAGATTTATTCCACTTTTTAAAATTGAAGCCATAACCTGCGTAAGGATAGCGATGAAAATACTCTTTAACTGTATCAATATATTCGCGATTATTAATGATAGAATCCGCAACTGCTACTGTCATAACTGTATCATCTGTAAATTTACTTTTATTACTAAATAGGGGAAAATCTTTGATTTTGACATTATGATGTTCATAGACAGATCCGATAATATCGCCAGCTATTGCTCCTAACATTTTGCTCTTACCTTTATTTATTTAATTAAAATTTTAACAAAAAAAGCAACAAAGTAAATATTTGCTTTGCTGCTTAATTCTATGGATACTGAGGTAATTCTAAATTCTAAATTATAAATTCTTGAATTTTGTCATTCAATTACTTTTTATAGCGTTTAATTGTTGACGGAATTCCTCTAATTGTTGTTTATCCTCAGCAGTCATATTTTCCTTATTTTCTAACTCTAAAATCTTTTTAGCTAGGTCTAATTCCCGAACTGGATTCCAGATTTTATCATCTGCTTGAGCAAAGCCAGACCAACCATGAGGTGTTAGAATTGCAGCATCTTTATAGTTATAGAAAAAGTTACGAATTTTCTGTTTTAAATCTGCTGGTAAATCTTGACGATAAGCAATTGGGTCACTAGGAATTAAAGTAGAAGTCCAGATAGTTTCTATATTAGCTCTTGCCTTTGGATTTGTTTTTTGGAGTCGGTCTAAAGCTTCATTATTATTAGTAGCCACATCTACTTGATTATTAGCTATAGCTAAAGCTGTTGCTTCGTGACTGCCGGAAAAAACTAAGCGTTTAAATGCTTTTTTGGGGTCAATTCCGTTTTGAGCAAAAACATAGTAACTTGGTACTAAAAAACCTGATGTAGAGTTCGGGTCATTAAAAGCAAAAGTTAAATTACCTGCATTTTTAATCACATATTTATCGCCTCCCATTGCTTTAGCTTCAGCAACTATAGGATTATCTTTGTTAGTAATTAAATGAGAGTAATAACCTTTACCACCTTCTGTATCTACTACCTGAGCAAAAGCTTCAGCTTTAGCGCGTTTTGCTGCTTCAATATAGGATTTTCCTCCATACCAAGCTAGGTGGACATCCCCAGTTCGCATGGCTTCAATTACTGCTACATATTGAGTCACATAAAATGCTTTAACTGGTAAACCAATAGAATCAGAAAGTGCTTTGATAAAGGGTTCCCAAATGGGTCTTTGATTACTTTGAGATTCGGTGGAAATAATGCCAAATTTTAGTTCTTTTACCTGAGCTAATGTTTGGGGTGAGAAAGTTAAATTGGCTAATTTTGCTCCTGCTAAGGATAGAGCAAATAGAGATGAATTTTTAACAAATTTACGTCGGTCCATAGGATTCTTTTCTCTGGAATATTAGTAGTTGTCAGTTGTGTAAGCATTTCCTGCGGAATGCTGCGCAAACAGCAGTCAGCTATTAGCTATTAGCTATTAAGATATTAATTTTGGGGAAGGTAAAAGCAATTTAGAAATTGAGAAAGAATAAAAAGTTACTGCCAAAGTACCCTTCCTACACCTTAGAAGTAATTATTCATTACTAATTGCTGAATGCGAGCGCATCCCTACGGGAAGCGCTGACTGCTAATAGCTGTTTGCTTACTCAGTTGTAGCAATCAGCTTTTGTGTTTTTTAGAGACATAATTTGTCCCTGCATAAATTATCCTAGATTAATGTTAAGCCTTGGTTAAGCTCACTTTCGATAATTTTTGAGTTAGAAATTGGCGATCGCTACGAGATAAATAATAGCCATGAAACAGGATCATCACAATAATTTTCGGCTATCAAATTTTGTTGATTTTACTGACAATTAATAATTGACAAGTGACACTTGATTAGGCTGTTTGATAATTAGCACCCTAGTGCCGCTACCCGGAAGTTATATCATGTCCGGTAGTATCGGTATTGTATAGCGAAAGTAAGGAAGAGGGAAGAAGGAAGAGGGAGGAAGGCTTAAAAGCTGGAAACAACTTAAATTTCCTCTAGATATTCAGCCTTGGCTTTACATAAACAATACTAGCGGACATGATATTAAAAGTCATGCATTTAAAAGCGAGTGCTAATTAGCGAGGTTTCCTACGGCGCTTTTAAAGTGTGGAAAACAGGCGCACTTTTTTCAAATCTAAAACGCTAAAACCTTTATATTTCAATACTTTTATAATTAATCAGCAAGCCCTAATTATCAATTATCAATTATCAATTATTGAAATAGTGAAGTTTATTCGCGCCTATCTACTTAGTTGTTAGTTGAAAAGCTGAAATTAACTAATTATAATAGACATCTTCGATAATAAAAAATCCCATCAATTATCGCAAATAAATCATCAATTATTTCCCACTACTTCCTCTTTTCTGGATAGGTCTAATAATTAAGAAAATGCAGTTCTATCTAATTGGTCTAATTGGTGAATAAATTCTATTTCACCAGATTCTATTCCGTCTTGGTAAATTACTTTCTCGCAAATATAAAAGGCTAAATGTTTTTGGGAAGGATCTAAAGACCGCAAAGCATCCAAACCAGAATGAAGAGCTGCTTCAGAATGGTTTGCAAATCCTTGATTCTCAAAAGTCTCTATACAGCGGTCGAGTATTTCTCTTATCTTTTCTTGTGGAGTGTTCAATAGATCGGAACCCATCTCCACAATTAAGTTTTTTTCCTGGTCACTGGCATGACCATCTACAACTGAGGCCAGAGCAGCCAATTGGATAATATTGTTAACAGAATCAGAATTCATATTTTTCTCCATGAAGATAATGTCAGAAGTGGTTATTTGTTGGGGCAATTACATCAATAATTAACTAATCTCCTTACTACTCAGCCTAAATCAAAATTATTAATTTTCAGTTAATTTATTCATCAATATTTAGATTGTGCAGAAAATATTCCGATGACAATTAGAAATTATCATTACTTCTAATAAATTAATTTTTCCTTTGGCAAATTTTATTGTTCCACTATCCCCATTACTCCCGTTCTCCCGCTCATCCTTAATCTACAATACTTTAAAACAGCCCTCCGACCGTGGAGGGGAAGTCAGGAGTCAGGAGTCGTATGGGAATGGCTTCGATATCGTTTTTTTTAGGTCGGAATTTATATTTTTCGTCAAAGGGACATCCCCTGCACTTGTCTTTTAATCACCTAAATTATTCGTAACATTCTTTTTTCAAAATGGTATTAGGAATCAATAAATATATTATAAAAAAATCTCCACCATAATGTTAAATTTGGTAGAGAATAATGTTAATTACTTGTTAATTGAAAAACTGTCAAAGGCTAATTATCATAATTAAGAAAATACCAATCTTTGTAATGCCATAATGAAAGGCAATTCAGATTCTGTTACTTTTTTGTCTATGTGAATTACTTCTTCGCAAATGTGAAAGGCTAAATGCTTCTGAGAGGATTTTAAAGGCTTTAATACCTCCAAAGCCAAATTAAGAGCTATTCCAGGATTGTTTGCAGCACCTTTAGATTGATAAATTCCAATCCATAGATCCATAAAGTTTCTTATTTCATCTTCGGAAGTTTTCAACAGATGAGAACCTTCAATAACAATAAAATTCTTTTCTTCGTCTGTAGCTTTACCATCTATAACGGAAGCTAGCGCGGCCAATTTTACAATATTTTCAGCAGCAGAATTCATATTTCTCTCCATAAAAGTGATTAGAGAAGTGGTTATTCATTGAGGTAATTACATCAATAACTAACTAATCTTCTTATCCCCTAGCCTAAATCAAAATCATCAATTTTCAGTTAATTCATTCATCAATATTTTCTAGAAAATCTCTCTCTGACAATTAAAAATTATCATAAATTCCTGTCAACTAATTTGTCCTATTTGTAGTATAATACCCTTCTATCAAAATATAAATAAAACACAAAAAATACTTACTTATATGCATAAATTTGATATAGTACTTATTCTCTTTAATTTAGGCTAATCTGATTAGACCTCTTGCCAAAGTTCCAAGATTGAAAATCAATCAAAATCAACTCAAAAATTACCTTTGATTCCTCTAATTACTGAATAATTAAGGTTTAAAGCCTCTCCTTGAAAGGAGAAACAAGCGGTAGAGGGATGGCGTTAGCGGAGCGGCTCTGATAAGAGCGGGTCTCCTCGCCATATCCAATCGACCAAGAGAGAAAAAATTTTCTTTTTATTCAATCCTCTTCCTTTTAGGGAGAGGTAATTATCAATTATCCATGATCAATTATCAATTCTTGAAAGCCATTTATTATCTGTTAGTCTAGTCATAAATCAATAATTATTAAATCTCAAAAAATCAGTAAGATTATTAACTATAACTAGCTAAATTATATTTTTAGTGTTTCTCTATACATTGTTATAACTAACAATATCTCTAGGATAAAAACAGTTTTAAAACAAGCCTATTTCCTGTTTCAAAGTAGAAATAATAATGTCAATAAAAGTCAGTCTCAATCATCAACTTATTTATAATTTTGACCGCCCAATTATTCTCGGTCCCCATTTATTAGGATTACGACCCTCTCCTCATTGTCGTACCCCCATTCAAAATTATTCACTAAAAATTGAACCTCAAGAACATCAAATTACTTGGCAACAAGACCTCTACGGTAATTTTATTAGCAAAGTCAACTTTATTCAAAGAACAAATAAACTCAAAATAGAAGTTGATATAATAGCCGAACTCAAACCAATAAATCCCTTTGACTTTCTCCTAGAAAATTATGCAGAAAAATATCCTTTTGTTTATGAAAAACAACTAAACAAAGAACTTACCCCATTTTTAGAAATCAGTGAATCAGGGAACTTAATCCAGGAATGGATAGAACAAAACCGACAAACAATAACTTACACCACTAACTTTATTCATCTTATTACCAAACAACTTGCTCAAGATATTACCTATGAAATTCGGCTAGAACCAGGCATTCAAACTTGTGAAGAAACCCTCAATAAAAAAATCGGTTCCTGTCGAGACACAGCCTGGTTATTAGTACAAATATTACGTCATTATGGTTTAGCATCTCGGTTTGTTTCCGGGTATTTAATTCAACTCAAAGAAGACATCCCACCCCTTGACGGTCTTCCTGGCCCAGAATCCGACAATGCAGACCTACACGCTTGGGCCGAGGTTTATTTACCAGGAGCTGGTTGGATTGGTCTAGACCCCACCTCTGGTTTTTTAGCAGCAGAAAGTCACATTCCCCTGGTCTGTACTCCCGAACCAACAGCAGCAAACCCAGTACGAGGCACCACCGAACCCTCTGAATCCAACCTCGAATTTTCCGTTACAGTTTCTCGCTATCAAGAAAAACCCAGACCAACCAAACCTTATACCGAAACGCAATGGCAAAACATTAACAACCTTGGTCGGGAAGTCGAAAAAAAACTAAGACGTTGGGGTTTGGGGTTAACCACCGGAGGGGAGCCAACCTTCATTTCTATTGATGATTTTGAATCACCCCAATGGCGAGTAGAAGCGTTGGGAGATGACAAACGACGCCTTGCGGGAGAATTGTTAGACCGTCTGGAAAAAAGATTTGCCAAGAATGGGGGACTATTGCACTATGGTTTAGGCAAATGGTATCCCGGTGAAGCTTTACCAAGGTGGTCGTTAGGATGTTATTGGCGCAAAGATGGGGTTCCTATTTGGGGCGATCGCTCTCTCATTGCAAAGGATAATAGAGATTATGGTCATACTCGGAAGGAAGCAGAAATTTTCATAGAAACTATTGTCCAACAGTTAGGTGTTAATTCAAGTTGCATTATTCCTGCTTACGAACAGGAAACAGAAACACCTGCGGGTTATGTTTTACCTATTTTGTCAGTGTTGAAAAATGAAAATCTACATTGGAGTAGTTGTCATTGGCAACTGCCAGAAACTAAATTATATTTGCTCCCTGGTGACTCGCCATTAGGATTTCGTTTACCACTAAGTTCTATTGCTTGGGCAGAAAATTTGGAACCGGAAGCAATTGTTGATATTAACTACCCCCCCACAACTCCAAATTCTGCCTTTTGTGAAGCTCCAAAAAATTCTATTCGGGTGGCATTAACTACAGAAGCACGACAGGGAAAAGTACATATATTTATTCCACCGATGACTTCTGCTAGGAGTTATTTAGATTTGATTGCTGCCATTGAAGATACGGCAAAGCAAGTAAAAATTCCTGTAATAGTAGAAGGTTACACTCCTCCTGGCAATGCTGGAATAGATGGGTTTCAAGTTACCCCAGACCCAGGGGTAATAGAAGTAAATATTCATCCGGCAGCAAATTGGGATGAGTTGGTGGAGATTACTACAAATTTATATGAAGAGGCACGTTTGTGTCGGTTGGGAACCGAGAAATATCAGTTAGATGGTCGTCGGATAAGTACGGGTGGAGGGTCACATATTACCATTGGTGGAAAAAGTGTGTCGGAAAGTCCTCTATTACGACGACCAGACTTATTGCGGAGTCTAATTACATATTGGCAACATCATCCTAGTTTATCTTATTTATTTTCTGGTTTATTTGTCGGTCCGACGAGTCAGTCACCCCGTATAGATGAGGCACGACATGAAAGTTTGTATGAATTAGAAATTGCCTTTCAGGAGTTACAACCGGGAAAAGAAGTTGCACCGGAATTGATAGACCGTTTGTTGAGAAATTTATTAGTAGATGTCACGGGAAATACTCACCGCACTGAGTTTTGTATTGATAAATTGTTTCCGGTAGAACATCCACACCGTCAATTTGGGTTGTTGGAATTTCGGGGGTTTGCCATGCCTCCCCATGCCAGAATGAGTTTATTGCAAATGTTGTTAATTCGGGGTTTAGTGGCGTGGTTTTGGGAACAACCTTATCATCGAGATTTAATTCGCTTGGGTACGATGTTGCACGACCGCTTTTTTCTACCTCATTATATTGGGGAAGATTTGCAAAAGGTAATTGGAGATTTACAGTCGGTGGGTTTTGAGTTTGAATTTGAGTGGTTTGCGCCGTTTTTTGAGTTTCGTTTTCCCGTCATTGGGGAAGTGATGCGGAATAGTTTGCAGTTGGAATTACGTTATGCGATCGAACCTTGGCACGTTTTGGGAGAGGAAACCACTGGTGGAGGAACAGCGCGTTATGTGGATGATTCGATGGAGCGGATGCAGGTAATGTTGCGGGGTGCAATGGGAGATTCGCCAAATCAGGATAGTTTGGGTTCTAGGTATGTAGTTTTGTGCAATGGTCAGCAAATACCGTTGCGGTCTACTGGTGGAGTAGGGGAATATGTGGGAGCGGTGAGGTATCGAGCCAGGAAATATGGAAGTTTGCTACATCCAGCGATCGAATGTCATAGTCCGTTGGTGTTTGAAATTGTTGATAGTTGTGTAGGGCGAAGTATTGGTGGGTGTAGTTATTATGTGAGTCCTCCTAATGGGAAGGTTTATGGGCAGTTTCCGGTGAATAGTCGGGAGGCGAAGTCGCGGATGGTGGAGCGGTTTGTGGAGATGGGTCATTCTTCTGGGGAGGTTGAGTTGCCGTCGTTGCGGTTGAGTCCGGAGTATCCGTTGACTTTAGATTTGCGGAGGGTGAGGGAGTGAGGGACCTGAGGACTGACTCCTGACTCCTCCATAGTTATTTATTTATCACTGTTCAACCGGACATGATATAACTAATTGTCAATTTGGGATTTTTCTGCCCAACTATGAGCCTAAAATACTAGCTTTTTGAGCAAAATCAACTGAAACAGGGGCACTGCAATTCGACAATAAAAATGCTCAAACCTTTATATATATATAAATACGGCGTTGCTGAATTAAAGTATGAATGCGCGATTGTTTGGTTCTGATCAAGCCCCCGCGCATCCCCCATTCAACAAAAAGCGCAGCATCCTCTGGCTTCCCATCGTTCAAAAGCGAAGCATCTTCTGGCTTCCCCCTTTCCAAGGGGGACGGGAGAGGGATTTCCAAGGGGGACGGGAGGAGGATTCCAAGGGGGACTTTTAGAGTTTTATTCCCCCCAAAATTGGGGTGCTAGGGGGGCTTGCATCATACCCAGAATCAGCAACGCCATAAATACTTTTATAATTAATCAGCAAGCCCTAATTAACAGTAACTATCTCTAATACCGATTTGAAAAAAGAATGCTACAAAAAGGTATATTGATCGGATATGCTTAAAAATAGCTTATCCAGTTCATTTACCGAAAAATTGTGGGTATGCGCCTCCCCTTTTAAGGGGATAATAAAGAAAAATTTTCATCTCTTTGTCAATCCTCTTCTTTCAAGGAGAGGTAATTATTCATTATTCATTATTCATTATTAATTGTTGAAAGCGCTTTTCAAGTCGATGAACCACATCTTCACAAATAAAACCTTGTAGGGACGTTCCATGGAACGTCCCTACTGTGGTCTACTAATCATGAAAACCACTGTAAGATAGTTATCTCTATCTTTTTTCCATTTTTTTCAATCTTTACCTCTTCTTCCTTCTTCCCTCTTCCTTCTTTCTTACTTCTACCATTTGTAACAAATATTTATCAAATTGGTATAATACTATAGATCCCATTTGGGATCTATAATTCCCATTTCTCCTGACTCCTGACTCCTGACTGCTACCCTGACCAAAAGACTTTTGAGCGCAAACTCTAATTACTCGGTTTCTGCAATATATTCCAATCTGTTCTCATCAGAAAATCCCAATCTCGTAGTGCTTCTCGTGACCATAACCAGTTTTGTCTAAGTTGGGGAATATGATACTCTATTGCAGCTTCTTTCATTACTTTTGTCCGATATTGTAAAGCTCTCAACCAGCGTTCTCTTTGCTCATTTCCCTGATAAGTTTGAGCAGATTTCATCATTACTAATCCAATACCTGCATAGGCATTAAGAGCATCTTTTTGTTCAACCTCTGGAGTTGGCAAAGCTTCAGTTGAAATATTACGCAGTATTTGTGTTTCTGGTGAAATTTCTCCTGATAATTTTAATACTTTTAACCAAGAATCATAAGCTTTTTTCAGGTCTCCTTTGGTATAGTAAGCAAAACCTATAGCATTCTGATATGGAATAGAATCAGGGAGTTTAGTAACAGCTTTTTCCCAGTAATATAGAGCTTCATCTACAGTATAATTTCTATTTCCAGATTGCGCCCATTCCCAAACTAATCGACCTTGTAAAAAAAGTAGATCTGGGTCAATATTTTGCTCATTATTACCTGCTTTTAATACAATATTAAGTGCTTCTTTTGCCTCTCTAAAAGCACCTCTATTTAATAAAGATTCTACAGCTTTTTTTCCGGCTTGAATATCATTTTTACTAAATTGTTCAATAGCTAGTTGTTTCTCTGCTTCTAAAGTATTAGCACTATAATTAATTGGTTGCTCTTTATTATATCTTGCAAGGTTAATTGGATCGGGGGTTATAGATATAGTTTTTGAAGAAAATATTGGTCGATTTTGAAATAACCAAACACCACCTAGAGTTAATAAAATAGCAATTAGATGTGTGACTATTCTACCGGGAACTGAGTTAAAAATTTTGATAGTATTTTCTGATTTTTGTGTCATTTTGATGTCTTTAATAATTATTTTTTTTACTTATGGCTTTAACTAGCTATCAGCCTAAAAATTTGTGTATAGATAATGGTATCTGTTTGGGGAGCATTCTGGGCAGAAACGCTTTTTAATAGCGCACTATCTACAGGGTGTCTACAATTTATTAGGTTCTGTAGATGCGGAGTGGCAACTTTTCCATATTCTCATTCACTTCTTCCTTTTTCAATAAATTTTAGTGGTACGAATTAGTAGTGATAAGAGAGTCAAGAATCAAAATTATTTGAACTATTGACCGAGCAATTTATGGATGGAAAACCACAGTTTCGTGAAAATGCCTGGAGAAGTTTTCCAGTAGAGAAGTAGGAAGTAATAATAAACTAAAATTCACTCTTTTTCCTACTTCTTTTGCTCCCTGATTTTTATACTACTGATAGTTATTGTCTTCCGGCTTTTTCTGAAATTAATCAGGGTGCATCTCAATTTTGAATAAAGCTAAAAATTTATCGCTTTTAGGGAATAGGGAACACCGGAGCTGGGAAAAGGGAATAAGAAAAAAGTATTTTTGCATATAAGAGATGCACCCATTAATCATTAGTCAGTTTTGAAATCAACTGTTACTACTACTAGACATCTGGTAATAATAAAAAATCAAATCCATTATCATACATAAATTATCAATTATTTCCCTCTAATGCCTCTTTTCTGGAGATATCTACTGTAAGTATTCTGCAGGAAATGCTTACCTACTACTAAGCAATATCTTCAAAATGCTTATTCTGTTCAACTGGTTGTTCTTGATATCGAAGTCTCAATAATAAATCCCAATCTTGACGAGCAGTGGGAGACCACAACCAATTTTTTTGCAATTGTTGGATATGAAACTCTTTGCCAGCTTCTCTCATAACTTTACTAACATATTTTAAAGCTTGGTCGGGAGTTTTTTGTAAATTTTTAGCAGATTTTAGTTTGATTAATCCTAGACCTGCATAAGCATTCATAGCTTCTCTCTTATTGACAGATAAATTTCTCCGATCGCTATCAGAAACAGGACGAACTTTTTCCATTTCTGGGGTTATTTCTCCTGACAAATGCAATACTTTTAACCAAGCTCCATAAGCTTTTTCAATATCTCCTTTAGTGTAATAAGCAAAACCTAAAGCATTTTGATATTGAATAGTTTCTGGACTTTTTGCCACAGCCTTTTCCCAATAATTTATAGCTTCATCTATCAGGTTATTTTGATTTCCATCTTGGAATATTTCCCAAGCTAATCGACCTTTAAGAAAATTAATTTCTGGATGGTCATTGAGTTGAGCAGGCACAGCAGCGATCGCTTCTCCTGCTTTTTCTAATTTTCCTCTTTCTAATAATGTTTCTACGACCATTTTTCCAGCCTGAATATCATTTTGCTTAAACTGTCTAATTGCCAGTATTTGTAATTCCTGGATGCCAGTAATTTTTTCATTAACATTCACAAGTCTAACCCTGTTATAGTCATAATTAATACCTGGATCGGGAGCTTTAGGAAGCAATTGAGCACTCACTTGTGACGGTCTATTGAAAATTGTATTCATACCAAAGGCTAACATTACTAATGATGCTGCAAATGATGCTGCAAATACTAATCCTTTTTTCCTGGAAAATTTCTGATAATTTTTATCAGTATTTAATGTAGGTAATACTGACTGAGTTTGTGTTACTATCTCTTCTTGTTTTTCATTACTTTGATTCTTGAATTTTTCTATAATTTCTCTTTCTTGCAATAACTCTTTATCAGTCACTACTAGGTCTTGATTATCTGTAGTCTGCCAATTAAAATTATCTGTTTGAGGTTCATTAGGAAATTCCTCCATATTCTCCAGATCTATATTAGGTTCTACCCGAGTTGAATCTTCTGGCGACTTTGGTGATGCAATTTTTTCCTCAACAAATTCCTCTTGACGTTCAACAGTTTCATTTGCCAAATTGCTGGGTTTTTGAATCAGACAACCATCAAACTCTTGATGCAGGTAAACAACAGGTAATGCCCAATAAAGTTCATGTGAACCATAAGCAGAAATCAATCCTTGTCGTGCCCGACTCAAACTTAAGTCTATTGGATAACCTTGATTGAGATTTCGATAAAAAAGCCGTGTCAAACTTAGGGAAACCTCATCTGGAATACGTTCTGCCATTGCTAGTACTCCTGGAATACCTCGTTTAACTAGCGCTTCTGCTAAGTTGAGCGCTATTTCTTCATCAGTGGGGTTAACTAAGTGGTTGTAAGCGCCTCGACATGAATTGAATACCGCCATCTGAATACCATTATTAACTAGCAACCCTGCTAAGTCTCGACCACTGAGACTTTCTGTTAACCCTGTTATATTGCTGACTAGAGATATTTCACCACCAGAAATACCCCAGTTGCTATGACCTGCATAGTGGAAAACTTGATATTTACCTTGCTCTAAACGTTGAGTAAGTTGTTCTCGTCCAGGTTGCCTCAGAATATCTAGGTGGATCTGAGTTTCTCCACTATTTGCTTCTAGCTCTTGTTGCAACGCCTCGTATTCTTTTTCTAGTTGCAGACTATCTTTATCGCTAGGAGCTGCGATCGCCATTAAGATTTTTAATGGCTCTTGTGGAGTTCGTGTCCGGGTTTGTTTCGGTAAGCAAGTATTAGGTTGATAGCGAGAGAAAATTACATCAGTACCAGTGGCAAGGGGGCGATCGCCTGCATGGAGTACCTCCCAAGGCAAACTGGATATACGTCTGTCTTTAGTCCCCAGACGTAGCTGTAATACTTCTCCTCGATTATGAGCTATTGCTTGAGCGCCACTCCAGCTATCTTTCAGGGTGCCTTTGAATAGTTCTTGATACATTTGTTGGCCTAATGCTACTAAACTTGGACTTACCACTTCCCCAGACCTGGCCACAACCTGACTGGGGATAACTACCTGAGTGTTGGACTTTCCTTCTAGGAGATCGAGTAATGGATCGCGAAATAGATGACGTGCTTGGTCTAACCATTGTTCTACAGGCCATTCGACAGTTTCATCTGCCACTAGCCCACCAATAGGTACTTTTTCTGTCCGAACAAAGTATTTGTCTTCTCCCTGGGGAGTAATTGAAATATGAAATTCCTGTGTCACTTATTTTTCATCCTTCTGCTAAATTTACTGCGCCAAAACTCCCGATCTTTGCTTTTGATTATGAATAAATGGGAAAGAAATGACGGCTGTGGATTTGGTGTTCTACCATTTTGGATTTTAGATTTGGGAAACTTTCTCTGTGCAGAAGTGTTGAGTATCCCTGACCTAGCAACCTTAAAGTGTTGGTATAAAAAAGCTAAAAGTAGTGCTGGTTATGATTTATCAGAACTAGCAATTTGCACGCCTAGTTATAGTGTTATCTATGACTAACTTAGACCGCTTGGTTAGTATGGGTAACACTCATTTTTTTTTGTTTCTTCATCTATGTTAGTCTCAGATTTCTGAGACTTGCTATTTAAATCTCCTTTTCAACCACCTATTAACTAATTCAGGAGTACTTTCCGGATAATTTGATCGTCAGCACTAAAATATAGATCTAAGTATTAATTCGGTTAAATGCCCAATTTAGAATATCTGCTAATGGCAGTAATTGGGCAACAACTACCAATATGAATATGGGTAAGGTTACCGGATGACATTTTTATCTACTTTATCTACTGTGTATCTAGACAATATTATAAGTAAAAAGTTTCTTTTTTACCTAGTTTATCTCCAGTAAATTTCTTTCGGTTTACCGAAATTTTATTAATTTGAGGTTATTCAAGAGCATTTTTTCGATTTATACAATACTAATTTCTCAACTATTGTTGTAACTCCGGAAGGTTAAACCATCATTTTTTTATATCATTGAAGACTAGAAAGCTATGTTGTCAGAACAATCTAAATATCGATAATTTTTGCTGTAGAGTTGGTATCGGATAATTTGAGTTGCATATCTTTAAAATATTCGTATTGTAGAGTTTTATTTTTTGTTTGTCCCTTCTTTACTTTTTCTAAATACTAGGAGTTTGACTCTTGTTCGTTACAAGTATTAAATAGGGTTTGCTTAATAAGTCTTTTTGTTGAGGTAGGGAGTAGGGAGCCGGGAGTAGTTAAGAGTCAGGAGAAATGGGAGTTATAGAGGAGGTAGTTGTTCATAATGGTTTCTTGATTTGTCTGCCTCGCGCCTGCCCCAAAATGCTCTCCATGTATGAACCAAGGGCGACCTAACTCCTTGTACTTTTGCTTTAGTACAATTAGTAAAAAAAGGAAAGCCAAGACTATCTACTGCTAGGTGTCGCTTAATTCCGTTAGTAGCCTTGTAAAAACAGAATCCCTTGGACTTGACACTGGTATTACAAGTATTTTTTACAGATAAGTGAATCAATGATTATTAAAGTTGTCCCCGATCGCTTTTTTTTACCTGTTGACCTACAACAGAGATGCAATATATCTCTAATTTTCAAGGGTTCCCCCTGATTCTCGCCATTGTTTATTCAGAACCCATTCTTTATCTGTTAAACTGCTTGAAGGCTGGCATTTGCCTAACTCTTGTTTAGGATAATTGGCGATCGCTACTTAGTATAACCTTGGACGGAAAAGATACCACTTAGGGGTGATTAACTGTTAAACTTAAACCGTAGAAAATAGTTGTAAAATTTACACTCATTGTTGTAATATTAAATAAGTAACAATAAATTATCAAGCGTTAGCGAGTGAATGCGACTTGTTGATAGACATATTATTAACCGAACACATAACTTTTGGCGAGTTTGTGATGAATTAGCCTTTAAGTCTAAAAACTTGTATAATTTGGCTAATTATTATTGTCGTCAGCATTTTTTCTGTACTGGTTATAGTCTGGATTTAACTAAACTGTACCACGCCACCAAAGATAGCGATGCCTATAGAGCATTACCAACCAAGGTCTCCAAACAAATAATAAAATGCTTGGTTGCAACTTGGCGTGGTTATTTTCAAGCTATAAAAGAATGGTCAAAATATCCACAAAAGTTTTTAGGTAAACCAAAAATACCCAAATATAAGGACAAAACCAAAGGTCGAAATGTAGTTATATATTCAAAGGAATCAGTTTATAAAGCCGCTCTAAAAGATGGTATTTGTCACTTATCTATGAGTGAAATCAAAATACCTGTAGTTGTGGATACTGTCATCGAAGTCAGGATAGTACCTGCTACTAGCTGCTATATAATTGAAGTAGTCTATGAAAAAACTCTTCAGCCACAAATAGACTCAAGATATGTAGCGGGGATTGACTTAGGGATTGACAGATTAGTAGCTCTATCTACAAATAAGCCTGGTGTCAAACCACTGCTGATTAATGGGAAGCCACTAAAAAGTGTCAATCAATTATATAACAAGCGAAAAGCAAAATACCAAAGTGTTCTCAAGGGACAGAAAAAAACTAGCCGTAAGATTGAAGCGTTAACCTACCACCGAAATCGCTTTGTGGAGAATTATCTGCATAACACCAGTTTCTTAGTGGTTGAGTATTTAACCACAAATAATATTGGTACTGTAGTGATTGGCAAAAATGATAACTGGAAACAAGGTGCAAACATCGGTAAAAAAAACAATCAAAACTTTACCCAAATACCTCACTATAAGCTAATTCAACAGATAACTTATAAATGTCAACTGGCTGGGATCAAAGTCATTGAAACGGAAGAAAGTTACACCAGTAAAACTTCTGCACTTGATCTTGAGCAACCAATTAAACATGAAACTTATAGGGGTAAACGAGTCAAACGTGGTTTATTCAGGAGTGCAACTGGTATAGTCATTAATGCCGATATCAATGGCAGTCTTCAAATTATTAGAAAGAAATTCCCAGAGGCATTTACTGCCGAGGGAATAGTGAGCTGTGCCGTACAGCCTGTATTGGTTAATCCAATATCAAGATAAAAGCTCAGATCGATTTTCTACAGTTTTTTTCGTACGGTTCTATACTAGCAAAATTTTGGTCTTAGTGCAACATTGATCGCCCTTCCCATAAGATTCTCTCTTGTAGGAAGGAGCCATATCTCTGACAAAGTTTTGATAACTCTACTCACCAGTAAATTATACACTCAACTCACACCAACAAAATTTCAGTCTTGCTCACATCTCCATCGAACAACTACTATTTTTCTCTCCTAACCATTTTTCTCCTAACTCTTTGAGAGCTATCATCACTGGTTGCACTTCTAACCCTTTATCCGTCAGAGAATATTCAACATGGGGAGGCACTTCCGGAAATACCTGCCTTGCTAACAAACCGTGCTTTTCTAATTGCCTCAGTCTTAACGTCAGCGTTTTCGAGCTAATTCCCGGTAATGCTTCTAATAATTCGTGAGTTCGGCGATCGCCCTTCAATAACTCTTGCAAAATCAACACTGACCACTTACTCCCCAATATTCCCAACACAAACTGAATTGGACAATTTTTGCTTAAACATAAACCATCCAATATTTTAACATCTGATTCAACATTTTTCTGTTTTACTTTCATTTTATTTTAACTATTAAATGTTTATCTTTCTTTAAAGATAACCTTTTTCACTGAAAAAACACAATTTTTTACTTTCTGTAACTAAAGGATTTTTCAGAGCCTATCTTGCAATTATATTGGGAAGTCATAAAATATAAATGGAGGAAAAAAATCCTCCTAAACACGAAAATATCGAGGATGTATATATGAATAAATCGCTTTAATTCTGGACTGTAACTATTAGGGATCGATAAACTTGTTTTCTTTACATCCCATAAATCAACTCTTGTTTTTAACATTTTGATAAAAAAATAAACAAAAATAAATAAATAAATCTGACTTCACAAAATAGCAGAAATAAAAAAATGGAGTAGAAGACTATGGTGAACTTATTAGGTCAAAAAAGCCAATCAAATGTAGATAAAGAAACAGCTTTTATTCTCTGGTTTGAAGAAGTAGGAATTAGTGATATCCCATTAGTAGGAGGTAAAAACGCATCCCTAGGAGAAATGATTCAACAGCTAACTCCTAAAGGTGTAAACGTCCCCAATGGATTTGCCACTACAGCCTACGCATATCGGTATTTTGTCAAAAAAGCAGGCTTAGAACAAAAACTACGAAAACTATTTGCTGACCTAGATGTAGAAGATGTCAGGAATTTACGACAACGAGGCAAACAAGCTCGTACTCTCATCCTCGACACCCCATTTCCAGAAGAATTAGAAACAGCCATAGTCGCCGCATATCACCAAATGTGCGACCGCTACGGCACCTCTGCTGAATATTGTGACACACTAGAAGGCGACTCCAAACAAGAATGCGAGCATTACACCAAAGAAGTAGACGTAGCAGTACGTTCCAGTGCAACTGCTGAAGACCTGCCGGATGCAAGTTTTGCCGGACAACAGGAAACATACCTCAACATTTACGGTGATGAAGCAGTATTAGAAGCTTGCCACAAGTGTTTTGCCTCCATATTCACAGACCGCGCCATCTCCTACCGCACCATCAAAGGTTTCGACCACTTCGATATTGCTTTGTCAGTAGGCGTGCAAAAAATGGTACGTTCAGACCTCGCCTCCTCTGGCGTAATGTTTTCCATAGATACCGAAACCGGATTCAAAAATGCTGCCCTGGTAACAGCAGCCTATGGTTTAGGTGAAAATGTCGTCCAAGGCGCAGTAAACCCAGACGAATACTTCGTTTTCAAACCCACCCTCCAACATGGTTTTCGCCCAATATTGGAAAAACGTCTCGGTACAAAAGAACTAAAGATGATTTACGACATCGGCGGTTCCAAACTTACTAAAAATGTCTCGGTGCCAGTTTCCGAACGGGAAAAATTTTGCATTAATGACGACGAAATCTTGCAACTGGCAAAATGGGCTTGTGCGATCGAGGAACATTATTCTGGAGTGCGCCACCAATACACTCCGATGGATATTGAATGGGCAAAAGACGGTATCACTGGGGAACTGTTCATCGTGCAAGCGCGTCCAGAAACTGTCCAATCTCAAAAATCTGGTAGCATTCTCCGTAACTTTCAACTCAAAGGTAGCAGCAACATATTAGTTCGCGGTCGCGCCGTTGGGGAAATGATTGGGCAAGGTCAAGCTCGTGTCATTCTTGACGTGCATAAAATTGAGGAATTTCTGCCAGGGGAGGTATTAGTAACTAACAAAACTGACCCTGACTGGGAACCAATTATGAAAAAGGCTAGCGCTATAGTTACTAACCAAGGTGGGCGTACTTGTCATGCTGCTATTATTGCGCGAGAGATGGGTATTCCGGCAATAGTTGGTTGCGGTGATGCGACTAAACAGTTGACTACAGGTCAGGAAGTTACTGTTTGTTGTGCTGAGGGTGAAGAAGGTAAGGTTTATCAGGGTATGGTGCCATTTGAGGTACAGGAAACTCTGTTGGATAATTTGCCCAAGACTCGCACGAAAATTTTGATGAATGTTGGCAACCCAGAGGAAGCTTTTGGTTTGTCTTCTATTCCTTGCGATGGTGTTGGGTTAGCACGGTTGGAATTTATTATTGCCAATCATATTAAAGCTCACCCATTAGCTTTAATTCACTATGATGAGTTGGAAGATCCTTTAGTGAAACGGGAAATTGGTAATTTGACTGCGCTGTACGAATATAAACCCAATTTCTTTGTGGATAAACTGGCGCAAGGTGTGGGTACGATCGCTGCTGCTTTTTATCCAAATCCTGTAGTGGTAAGGATGAGTGATTTTAAGAGTAATGAATATGCGAACCTTTTGGGCGGTCGTCAGTTTGAACCTGGGGAAGAAAACCCCATGATTGGTTGGCGGGGTGCTTCTCGTTATTACGATCCGAAATATCGCGACGCTTATGCTTTGGAGTGCAAGGCGTTGAAGCGGGTACGGGATGAGATGGGTTTGACTAATGTGATTCCAATGATTCCTTTCTGTCGAACTCCTGATGAAGGTCGCAAAGTATTGGCAGAGATGGAGAAAAACGGTTTGAAACGGGGCGAGAATGGGTTACAAGTGTATGTGATGTGTGAGTTGCCCAGTAATGTGATTTTTGCCGACGAGTTTGCCCAAGTATTTGATGGTTTTTCTATCGGTTCAAATGACTTGACTCAGTTGACTTTGGGTTTAGACCGAGATTCGGCGTTAGTGGCGCATATTTTTGACGAACGGAATGAAGCGGTACGTCGGATGGTGAAAATTGCCATTAAAGCGGCTAAGAAGTATGGTCGCAAGATTGGTATTTGCGGTCAGGCACCGAGTGATTATCCAGAGTTTGCGCGGTTCTTAGTTGAAGAGGGTATTGACTCGTTGAGTTTAAATCCTGATTCGTTGTTGAAGACTCTGTTGGATATTGGCAAGATGGAGGAGTCTGGTTCAGTGATGGATGATATTATGGATGTAGCGAGGGCGAAGTAATTTTACAGCGGTTTTCCTGCACGGTAGACCACTGTAGGGACGTTGCATGCAACGTCCCTACAAGGTTTTGTTTATGGCGATGTAGTTCATTAATTTGAAAAGCGCTGTAGTAGACTGACACACCTTAAATGGCGCAATAAGTGTAGGTTGGGTTGAGGGACGTTAGCGGAGCTTATCCGTTAGGATAAACCCAACAACGATCCTACTCCCTATTGCACAGTTTTAGCTGTGTCGATCCAGTAGGTTGTTGATGATTTCTATCTTTGTGTAGAAACGAGCGATCGCTCTTTTTGTTAAACATAGATTCTATAGACATCTCCAATAATCAAAAATCAAATCAATTTCAATTATTTCCCCCTACTCCCTACTCCCTACTCCCTACTCCCTACTCCCTCTTTTCTGGAGATGTCTTATGTAGTAAAAAGGAGCGATATTGTCTCTTTTTACTGATAACTGATAACTGATAACTGAAATCTATTCTTCCTCATCAAAGACGGGCGGCCAAAGTTCAGAAATGGATATTTCCCAACCAGGGAATAGTTCAGGAATGCTCAATATGTCATCCCCTGTGAGTTCAATGGGTTCTCCTGTGGGGCGATAAATTATTACTGTTTCTTCATCGGGATCGATTAATATGGCGACTTGCACCCCCAATTCAATATATTTTAGGAGTTTCTTTTTCAGAGGGGCAACTCTATCGCTTTGAGACTTAATTTCTACTGCTAGATCGGGTACCATTTCTGCAAAATAGCGGATGCTTCGTGGCAAGCGATCAGCTTTGACAAAAGATACATCTGGTGCTTTGAGGTTGCTATCAGGTAAGATAAAACCACCAGCAGAGTCAAATACTCGCCCCAGACGACGGGGGTTTATCCAAGCATAAAGGGAAGCGCCTAAACGCATAGTTATTTCGCTCGAAACGATATCTGATGGACCCATAACTGATATTTTTCCACCTTCTAATTCTAATTGATAATCTAAACCAGCTTCGTTGAATAGCGTTTGTACTATTTCTAAGTCTTTGATGGTGACATTCGACATACTTCCTCAACAATTATATGATGATAGGTTGATTTGTATTTTAGCAGAAAATGCTACATATTGAAGTCAGGCGGCAAGTGACTATCCTGAATTTGCCCGCTTCTTAGTTGAGGAAGGTATTGATTCCTTTTTTGTGTAAAATAGTGCGATCGCTCTTTTTGTTAGAGCTGATTTATAAAGTAAATATTAAATTGGCCAGTCGCCTAACCATAAGGTGAATTAGAGAGCCATAAATCATGGCTTCACTCACATCTGAATACACCTCATAATCCTTGCTTAAGCGTCTAAAT
>JAAHGF010000026.1 GCA_010672585.1 Okeania sp. SIO1I7
ATCGCCCGTGGCCACATTCATCTTTGCTGCGATAGTCGTGGCCATTTCTGGGAGAGCGATCGCGATTTTTAAAGAATTTCTTTTTTGTCTTGGTTACCCCCGGTTGGTTGGGGCTTGGCTTTTTTAGCTGTGATGTCTTTGATTAATCTACTAGGGATTTCTTCCATAACTCAACTTTTCAATGCTGATACAATACGGGAACTTGCCATCCTTGCACCCGATAGGTTTCTGGAGACGGGTCCTACTTGCAAAGCAGCTAACCCACCCATAATAAATAGTTCGCAACCAGACCAGCGCAAATATTCATCTAATACTGGCAACCCATTGACTATTTTTACTGGGTGAGTATTCAAGACTTCTTTTAAGATAGGTTGTTGTGTGACATCAAGTTTTGTACCTGTTGCTAACCAGATGCGGTCACATTCCCACATCATTCCATCATCACATTTTACTTGCCAGCGATCGCTGACAAACTCAGCACCCACTACCTGACATTCCTCAAAAATAGATAACTTGTTTTGGTGTTGGTAACGGCGCAACTGAGTCATCACTGCTGGTGTCATGGAACCGCCATCTCGTGCTTGTTGAATTAACTGCCATCGTTTTTGCCAGTCAGTTTCAGCGCTAAAAGCTTTTAAATATTTTGGGCCTAACCAACCGGGTTCGGCATCAAATAATTTCTCTTTGAGCTGACGTCTGACCATCAAGGTTACGTTTGCGCCTCGTTTTAAGGCTCCCAATGCTAAGTGACCGCTAGTTAATCCCCCACCGATAATTAGTACTTTTTCCCCCTTGAGTCGCAAACCTTGCAAGTCTACTTGGTGGGAGTGACAAAGGCGTTGGTTTGGATAGGGGGTGGGAATTTTTTTTGCCCATTCTGGAAGTTGAGGTTTTCCCCCACCATTGGCTATGATTACTTGACGAGCTATGGTTGAGTTACCATCGTCTAGTTCGACTCGAAACTGAGGGTTCCCTCGGTGGGTGATGGGAGCAATGTTTGTCACTGATGCTTTATATACTTTGTCTTCTAACTGCCAGCGACTAACTACGTCTTGGGAAAATTCTTGAAATAGTTTTGTTCCAGGTAGGTCGTAGGGAGGGAATAGTTCGTTTGGGCGATTTTCCGCAAACCGACGCAGGGAATAGGGGTCTGGGTCTGGGTGGTGAACGGCAGGGGAGCGCAAGTGGGGTATTTCTTGGGCTGCAAATTGCTGTCGCCACTGACTCATCCAAGTGGCACTGGGGTCAAATACTATTATTTTATGGCGATACTTTTTCCGTTTTTGCAACAGATGAGTTACCAAAGTTAGGGCATGGGGTCCTGCACCTACGATGGCAATGTTGGTTTGTATTGGTAAGGACATGGAATTAAAGAACAATGGTTATGATAATGATTATCATTATTATTTTAATTATATAGCGCTGTGCGCAGGCAACAGCTCCGGAAAGCAACAGCTCATCTGGGGGAATAAAAAACTGATAATATAAGGCTTTTAGCTATTGGACAGTTCTTGTAATTTGTAAATATGCCAGCGCATATTGCTATATATATAGCTGTAACGGCTCACAAACAAGATTTTTCTTAAGTCATGCTGCGCAACAAGCAAATTATCTAAGCTTATTTGCATATCATTATAACATATCTACTATACCATATAGTTGAAAATACGTCAAATCAGTATATGGGTAACTTAGAAAAATTAGTTCATCATGGCTGAATCAATATGAAGCGATCGCCTATCTAAACAACGAAATAATCTGTATTTGAGGCTTTAAAATCTCTTTAGGTAATAAACTCCCTTGGATTATTATTCGTTTATATTATCATGGAAGAGCTGAAACTATTGAAATTCTGTTAACTATTTCAGGCGATTTATCTGATTTTTTGTCATCAATCTCTGACAAAGTTGAAAATTTTAAAATTAGAGGTTGAGATTGATAATTAAAACTTTTCAGTTGAGCGATCGCTGAAATTAAAGAATGAGGATTAAATAAAATACAGAAATTAAAGAGCAAAAATTAAAATGTTTAAATGACTTTAATTTGATGTTGAATGAGAAATGATTGACTACTCCCCGGACTTAAGTCACGGGGAAACAAGCGCAGATACTACGCAACAGGATAAATCCTTGTTGCTCCGTCTGTTCTTAGCTGACCAAAGATATACTCTTTGGGGACAAGTCAAAGTGCCCCTACACAGTCTGCTTAAGTCTAAACCTAGCTTTCTGCTTACTTTTGTGATGATATTTGCAGCCCCATTACAGTCTGCATTCACAAAACAATTATTACCACTTCTATACAAACCACGCTTTACTCTTTTTCCTGACGGTTTCCAATCATTGGGTTTCTCACCATAATTAGGCAGATTGTCACCATCTAAAAATGAAGCAATACTTGTATAACTTTCCTCAGTTTCTATAAATATAATCCCATACTCTTCACATAATTGAGCTATTCTCTGTTTGAGTCTAGCTGTCGGAATTGGTACAAATTCTGAATTACTTTTTTTTCCTAATTCTATTTTATTTTTCTGACCTTTATTCCAACCAAATGCAATTGTACCAATAGAATTTTTGTGCGCAATGATTAATTACTATTCTGGCTGCTTTATTAATTCCATCACGCATTTGTCGGTTACGCTTTTCTGTAACTTCAGCTAGTTTATTTGACCAAAATCCAGTCGGTTGATTTTCTTTAATGGTTGATATCTGTTTGTTGTACCAACCCACCCCTTTAGTTCCCCTCCCGGGAGGGGATAGGGGTGGGTGTTTCCCATCTACTATCAAGCTAGTATTTATATTGGATACACAGGTCAACCAATTATTTACACCATGGTCTATTCCTAAGACATTTTCTCGATCTAATTGAGGTTTAATCACTATTTCTTTTTCATAGACAAATTCCCAATAAAAACATCTATTTCTGGGTAATATTCTTAGTTCTTTGAGACTAGAGAATGCTAGATTACTAGGCATGGGAATTAAAAAGCTATCTATTCCAAACCAGCGTTTACAGGTATTCCCTAATGGTACTCTAATTTGATTATCTTTAAGTTTTAATGCTTGCTTGGGGTAACTAACTGTAGCCATTCCCCCTTTTTTTCTGTAGTTAGGAATCCTTGGTATGTCTAAGATTTTTCCTTCTCTGTAGGCTTTAATTAGACTATAATAAGAGCGAAATGATTCAGCTACAGTTCTCAATATTTGTTGTGCTGCTTGAGAATATAGAACTTTATAATGATAGTTGTGTTTGTAGACCTTTTCCAAGTAATATTTGCCAATACTAATCCTGGCTTTAAAATATAATTGTCTACCATAATATATGCCCATATTAGTGAGTTTGTGATACTGTTCGCACAAGAATGTTAAAATGGGAATTAATTCAGGATTTTTACCTACTAAAACTTGCTGACAACAGTACATTTGAAATGGGCATACCGAACAATAATTCTAGGTAATAATAGCACAGAAAAACTAAAGTTGTCTAGTCTAAACGACTCCCTTGTTTTCATCCCCTGGTTAAAATACGGGGGCCTTCAACGTCGCTTTTCGGTAATTAGTGGAATTAACAACAGAGGTTGACAAACAAAATTCTGATATTCTAACTTCCTGACTCCTGACTCCTGACTCCTGACTTCTGACTCCTAACTAATAACTAGCTTATCTAACTTTTTAGATAGCAAATGGTATTATTTACAGACCGAGGCGTTTTTGTCTATCCAATGATAAAATCTCTCAAAAATAATATCTGCCTATTCATCTGAATGCATATTGCTTGGCTTGGAAAAAAATATCCTTTTTGTGGCAACGTTACCTACTCTAGAGAAATAACCAATGCTCTATTAGACCGGGGCTATCAGGTTAGCTTTCTTCATTTTGCTACTGAAGATAATGAACCTGATAAATGGCCAAGATTTCATGAAGTGTCTCTTCCTTGTATCTACAAATCTCAGGGTTATATCATACCTACCCTTAAATCTAGCAAAGTTTTGAGTGAGGCTTTACAGAAGCTCAAGCCTGATATTGTTCATGCTTCTTTAACTCTTTCTCCTCTTGATTTCTTACTACCTGAAATTTGCGAAGAGCTAAATATTCCTTTGGTAGCTACTTTTCATGCCCAGTTTGATAGTAAACCGCGCAATATAAAATCGGGGACTCAATTTTTGGCTTATCAGTTATATGCTCCTTTTTTGGCACATTATGACCGAGTTATCATTTTTTCTGAAATACAGCGAGATTTTTTGGTGAAATTAGGAGTTCCTGGCCATAAAGTGGCAGTAATTCCCAATGGGGTTGATGTAGATAAATATTGTCCTGGTATGTCTAGTCTCAAGACTGAGTTAAATGCTCAACGTATATTTCTATATTTAGGTCGTATTTCTACGGCTAAGAATGTTGAATCTCTACTTAAGGCTTGGAAACATTCTGATATTGGACATGGTAGCCATTTGATAATTGTTGGTGATGGACCATTAGCTGCTTCTTTGCAAATTTTCTATAGCGATGTGAAGGGAGTTAGTTGGTTTGGATATGTGAGTGATGAACAACGACGGATAGAAATTTTGCGTGGTGCGGATGTGTTTATTTTACCTTCTTTGGTTGAGGGTTTGTCTTTGGCTTTGTTGGAAGCAATGTCTTGTGGTTTGGCTTGTGTGGCGACAGATGCGGGTGCTGATGGTGAGGTGTTGGAAAATGGTGCGGGTATAATTTTGAATACTCATAATGTTACTACTCAGTTGCAAACTTTATTGCCTTTGTTTAAGGATCATCCTGAGTTAACTACTCTTTTGGGGCAAAAGGCTCGCCGGAGAGTTTTAGAACGTTATACTTTGAGTCGAAATATTGCTCAATTGGAAATGCTTTATGATGAAGTTTTGCAAGAAAGAAATCTCCAGTTAGGTAGTTTGATTTAGACCCACATTCCGCAGTACTAATAACAAGTATAGATACTTACTAAAACCTTCAGACTTTCATGTAGCAGATTTTGTCCCGTGAAATGTGGGATTGAAACATTTACAATTGAATTAAGCTAGTAAAAGAGGACTTATCTTATCTACTAAGTTAAGCACTGGTACAGCAACTTCTCCCATACTTATTGCAGCATCCTTAAGTCCTTCAAGGCTAATTTCATACCATTGACGGCGTGGTTGAGTTCTTGTTGACTCTTTAACAAGGGTTTCTGCGTCTTGTGCCATCGTCTTTGCTGTTTCAGTTTGTTCAGGAGTTGCTTTTTTGTTAACTTCATTAATAGTCTTCAACAATTGGTCTAACAAATTCTTGATATCGTCGTCTACCTTAGCTTCCGCCAAAGTGTTAAAACTATTTTCAATACTATCAGCAATAACAACTGGAGCTGAAATTTCAGCATTGCCACCAATTTCAATAACTTTCTCTTTTTTCATCGTTTTCTCCAAGATATTATCTCCTTTGTCTGATTGTTGAATTATCACTTGACTGACAGGAGACTCAAAGATAATTTCTCTAGATTTTTCGTTTGATGGTTCTGATAATGTATTATCGTCTTTTGTTTGTAGTTCTTTCTCAATTTCATCGGTTAATTCGAGTAAGGCAGATATAAGCCGATTTTTCTCTATTCTTATTGTCTCTGAACTAACAATACCTTTTCGTTCTTCTGTTAAAATTTGCTTTAACTTAGCTTTATGTCCCAAAACTTCATTGTAAAAGCGAGAAGAGTATTTGCTAGTTAATTCAAGCATTTGTTGACTTGCGCCTTCTAAGTCACCATCCTGAATTGAATTTTTTATCCGCTCAATATTCATAATTTAAACTATTCTTTGGGTAATGATAAAACTCGATTTAAAACCACTTTTTGCAGTGGTACAAGACATGAATATACCATAAAAAATTTAATTAAAATCCATGTATTTTCTTTAATGTTGCCATTGCTTGATACAAGACTAAGGAAACAAATCAAAACACCTACAGCAATGGGTAAACTAAGAAAGTTAATATATAGAAACTGGGAGTATTTTCTTTTTTTTGCTAATTGAATAGATGAAAAAATCATAAATAAGATAATTAAAAATATCAGTCCTACTGATATTTGCTCACCAGAGCTAGATAAATCAACATGAAAAAATATTGGGTCTATAAATCCAAAAAGTTTGCTTTCAGCACTATTTAAAAATATACCCAAAAAGATACCTAAAATCGTTAAAATTATTATATAAAGTACAATCAAACTAAGAACTCGCCAATTACTATGCTTTCTAATTATTAAAAAGAATATTCCTAAGATTGCAAAGATTGTGTGCAACCACCAATGAGTGTCATATGGCAACTTTTCAGTATTTTCATCAATATCATTAGTTATGAATTCTTTAATATCTCGACAAATACTTAACGATTCATAGCATCTATTTAACGATTCATCGCATACTTTTTTATTAGGATTAGGAGGCAATTTAGATTGACATTTAATCCACAAAGATATTGTTGGTTTTAGCTTTTGTTTCAATCCTTTAAATTCATCTGTATCCGACAATTCTTCTAGCTCTTTTTTGAATCCCTTCAATTTATCTGTATTGCAGAATTCCAACGTAAAGATATTGATATCGTAGCTCTTGCTGTGTGTATTTAGCTTGTTGTATTGATTTAGTAAATTATTTAACTCCCGGAACTCCAAACCACAACCAGTTGCGTCAATAATATTTGCATCATTTTTTGCTACCGTATCAATTGCTGTGTAAGTCATAGTTAATGAACTAGAAATAATTATAAGTGTACACACTGTATAAATAACTATTTCCATAATTCCATCAGTAAAATGGAAATTTCCGTATTCCTTTGCTACATTAAATAAACACTGTTTTAAAAACCAATAAACAAATGCTGCTACTTCAGTTAACATCACTATGAAAATGATAAAATTAATAAACTCATCTATTAGATGAAATTGACTAGGTTCACGAAAAAACATCCAAACCAGAAAATTCAAGATTATATTTGCCAAAAGTCCATAATAAAAAACATAGTGTATTTTTGAAATCCATATTCTAGGATAATTAAGCAACAAATATCGATCCAATCTCTTGAGAAATCCCGGATTTAAAAAATCTATTATTAGCTGTGGAGTTTTCATTTTTCTGTAGTAAATAAACGTCGAGTAGATTTGCTTATGTCTCTAAAGTATTTCAAGGTAATATCATGGTCGAGAAAAAGTTTAATAAAGTCATTACTACCAATATTTCTTGAGGTGTTGATAATATACTGATTCTGAGCAACCATTTCAATCTGGGTGTATGATATTTCTTCAAGCAAATCCATTAATTCATTTTTTGATAGGTTACAATTTAATTCAAAAGCATTTTCTTTCCTATCTTTACCAAAATCTTCTAAATTACCATTGTAAACAACAGAACCCTCTTTGATAAAAACAATATTATCAGTAACATTTTCAACTTCATGTAAATGTTGTGAACTCAAAAGTATAGTTTTGGGATGAGCAAGAGAATCAGCTAAATATCTTAAATCCTGTAAGAATAATAACTGAGTATTAACATCAAGATTTGCTAAAGGTTCATCTAATATTAAAAGTTGAGGATTACAGACTAATGCTTTAGCTAATGAAAATCGCATTTTAAAACCACCAGAAATCTCGTTCCAAGCTGCATTTCTATACTTATCTAAACCAAGTCGCCAGATAATAAAATCAACTTCATCTTCATTTTCTTTTCCTTTAATACCATGAATAGCTGCTGCAAAATGCAGATTATCAACTAGCGATCCTGTCCATTTTGATAACTCTTGAGGAACGTATGCTATTTGTTGTTTGATTTTGTACCAAGATGTTTCTTTTGATTTTGTCAAAGCAGGATATTTAATAATACCGCTGGTTTGCTGTAACTCACCAGCAATTATTTTTAATAAAGTCGTTTTCCCATTACCATTTTCACCAACAAGAGAGGTAATTTCACCAAATTTTAATTCTAATTCCGGTACGGATAACTTGAAGTCTGTTAATCTACCTGAATATTCTTTGGTGATATTTATTATATTAGCTACTACATTAATATTAGAGCTTTTAATACTTGATTTTTTTTGCTTTTTCCATGATTCCTTTATTTGTTCGTATGAAGTTTTTGGTATATTTTTTTCGATATTTTCTAGCTCTAGATATTTTTCATTAAGATTGATAGTAGTATCATGTTTTCCATTAACATTGATAGTATTATCTTTTGGATTATATTTGGAAGTAGGCTTGTTTTTATCTTCTTTTGGAGGAACAAGTGTTAGTATTGGTGAGTAATTTTTTCTATATTCTTCAACTATTAAATCAACAAATTCTAAAACAGAAAAAGTTAAACCTGAAAATTTTTCCCTGATAGTTTCTTCTGAAGAACTAGACTTTCGTTTATCTTCTCTCAGTTCAGTATAGCGACGCTGAAATTCAATTGCTTCATATTTACGTTCTTTATAAACTGCAAAATCTTCAGCAAAATCCATTACTCTCTTAGTAGCTAAATCAAGCTGATTATCTTCAATCAGCTTTTTTATTTCTTGCTGAAAGTCTTCAGGTTGCCGATTTAATTTTTCTGATTCTGCTTGCATTACTTGCATCCTAAGTTGGTCTAAATTAAATATTAACACTAACAATTTTTTGCCCGCTTCAACACATAACCAGATACAGTTTCTATCTCTGTTTCTATTAAACAGTCTTTGTAAGCTTGCATATTATTTTTCCCATTCTTAACTCAGTAGAGCTTGCTGATTAAATATAAAAGCATTGACATATATAGACTTTAGCCTTTTCAGGTCTGTAATACCTTGGTTTTCAGCTCTTGACGCTCAAAAAGGAGCGTATTTTAGGTGCATAGTTGGGCAGAAAAATCAAGGGACAATTCTTACTCCTACCTCTTCTAAATTCCTATTTCTCCTGTCTCCTATCTTCCCCTCCTGGGAGGGTTTAGGGGTGGGTTGTCTCCTGTCTCCTACAAAGAGCAAAAAGACTTTCCATAAGCAAACCCTAAGTAAGCGATCGCCTCCACAGAATCTAGTTTATTTCTTTCCAAAGTCTCTATTTTGAAATTTTTTCCCCATCTAACAATATTACTGAAAAATTGTGGTTTAAAGCCTCTCCTTTTAAGCTATGCTTTATAAACATCTTTCTTAACATAAAAAAACTTGAAACAATCGACAAGTTATGTGCTAGCCTTTCAAAGATTTTTGCCAGAGAAAAAGTGTATTAAAAAGTAGATTGTTCTTGATAACTTAAGTAGTTTTTCCTATCTACTATGATTCTTTCTCCCTTCTCCCCTGCTCCCTACTCCCCTACTCCCCTACTCCACACAAGGTTTTCAGGAGTTCCTTATCAGGGATAGCCTTTTAAGGGGATAATAAATAAAAATTGTCCTTTGAATCAATCCTCTTCTTTTCAAGGAGAGGTAATTCTAAATTCGCGCATTCTAAATTCTAAATTCTTGAACTCCATTGCCATGACAACCTACACAATGAATCTGAAAAAGTTCCGCACCTTCTGTCATTTCTGCACCTAATGCATTAGGCATTTTCGTAACATTGAAAGACATAAATATAAATAACAGAACTTACGCATAAACCAGGTTGACCGACTAAATTTCGTGGTTTAAAAAACAATAATTAGGGCAATAAACCCGATTTCTTGTTTGGGTGCGTAAGTCCTGTTAAATTTATTGATGCTCACCTACTTCGTAACTCGATAGGAGCAATTCTAAGTATGGAGCAAAAAGTCTCTTCCTTTCTGATTTTAGTATTAATGCTTTTTGTCTTAGCATCATCAGAAATTTTAATACCAATCGACTTTTTGTCTAAGCATTCAGCTATTAGCATTTAGCTCTCAGCAATAACAATTAATTAAGCAAGTATTAGCTTAACTTCTCCTACATTTTCGTAAGCATTCAGCTATTAGCCATCATCTAGCCTCCTCCGGAGGAACTGCGGACTTCAGCAATAAGACCTTGTGCTTAAGGAGGAGGTTTAAATGAATATAGACTTTGGAGCTGACTTTTAGCCAGATTTTTCGTTTCTTAATTAAATATTGCTTTTAGTGAGTGATAAAAGCAATAGCTGATAACTGATAGCTGACGGCTGAATGCTTACACATTTTCAAATATTTGAAGCACAAGAGCAACAAAATTTACTTGTTAACTAAAGGTAATAAAGCTGACTGCTGTTTGCGCAGCATTCCGTAGGAAATGCTTACCTTTTTGTTATTCTAGCTAAACTTAAAAAAACTAATGAAAAGAATTGCTATGCCTAATTAAACTCATAAACTCTTGACGAGTTTTCACATCATCAGCAAAAACACCACGCATAGCGCTAGTAGCTGTCCAAGAACCAGGTTTTTGTACTCCACGCATCACCATACACATATGAGTTGCTTCAACAACTACAGCAACACCTAAAGGCTTAAGTAATCCTTGAAGTGCATCAGCTATCTGTGCTGTTAGACGTTCTTGTACCTGTAAACGTCGGGCATACATTTCACAAATTCGAGCAATTTTTGATAGTCCAATTACTTTTCCATTGGGAATGTATGCTACATGAGCGCGACCAATGATAGGCAAAATATGATGCTCGCAAGAGCTAAAAAGATCGATATCTCGAACTAAAACCATCTCTGAAGCATCTTCATTAAAAACAGCTCCATTCAGCAATTCATCTAGAGATTGATGATAACCTGAAGTGAGAAATTTTAGTGCTTTTACCACCCGTTTAGGAGTATCTAATAATCCTTCTCGGTCTGGATTTTCTCCTAATCCTATTAATAAAGTTCTCACCGCTTGAATCATTTCAGCTTCTGTAACAGGAGGCTGAGATTTTATTTTCAAATCATTGGTAGAAACAAAATCTGGAACTGTTGGTAAAGTCATAATTGAAAGGCTTTAAGCTTAATATTTTGTTGAACAGTTTAGCAGATATTTTCCCACATAAATTTCAGATTAATTATGGGGATTCTTATCTGCGATTGATCTGAGAAGAGCTACTCTTAATTTATCACATAGTTAGACAATTTGTTAAGCCTTGTTGAATAATTAATGGATTCAAATTTCGTCCAATCAATACTAATTGATTTGTCGGAGTGGTTGACCATTCCTCTATTTGCATATCATAGCGTTTACCACTCAATTGGAATATATGTTTTGATTCACTTTCTTTGAACCAAAGAATGCCTTTTGCTCTAAATATATTATCTGGTAATTCATCTAGAAAATTCTGTTGAAATTTGAGGGCAGAAAAAGGTCTTTTACTTTGGAATGAAATAGATGTAAAACCATCATTTATTAGATGATTTTTAGGTTTTTTTTGTAGTTCATACTGATTATTATTGTCTTCTAGAGAATAAGGTTGAAGCTTGGATAGATTTACATCTAAAATTAAGTGTAATGGTATCTTGCTGTACTCACTTCTCAAAACCCTAGCTCCATTATTTATAGTTTTAATATAAGACTCTAAATAATCTACTTGATCTTGGGAAGCTAAATCTGTTTTATTGAGTAAAAGAATATCCCCATAAGCAATCTGTTTAAAAGCTGCTTCACTATCAAAATGGTCTGGTGTAAAATTTTCACAATCCACTAAAGTCAGTACAGAATCTAAGTGAGTTAAATCTTTTAACTCTGTACTCAAAAAAGTTAACATAATTGGAAAAGGGTTTGCTAAACCTGTAGTTTCTATAATTAAATAATCAATTTTTTCATCCCGTTCTAAAATTTGGTAGACTGCATCTACTAATCCTTCATTGATAGTACAACAAATACAACCATTGCTAAGTTCTACCATATTTTCATTAATATCTACTAATAACTGACTATCTATATTAATGTCCCCAAATTCATTAACTAATATTGCAACTTTTAAGTTCTGCTTATTATGCAAAATTTGATTTATTAAGGTTGTTTTACCACTGCCTAAAAATCCAGTAATAATAGTAACTGGCATCCCTCTTTTAGGAATATCTAATTGTAGTGAATTATTCATTATGGCTAAATTAATTGACGAAGACAGCTACTCTTAAATCTTGTTGATTTTGAAAAATACGATTGAGCAAGGTTGTTTTGTCATTAACAAGAAAACCAGTCATTTCAGTTATCAGTTAGCCTCCTCCGGAGGAACTGCGTTAACAGTACCTCTGGCTGTTTGCGCAGCATGACCTAGGAAAGCATTATTAATATGGGTTGCTGACTAGCTGGAAAGTTGCTATTTCTAGTTGACTTAAGAGATTCTTTGAGCTGATTTGCTTCAATATATGGATATTTTACTTTTGGGGTCTCTATGATAATCATCATCATAATCAAAATTTGACATCTAGTCAATTCAATGGAGATTCGAGAAAATTTTCATTAATAGAGTGACAAACGCCTCAATCTTATTTTTGAATGGCCGTTGATAATTGATGGGATAATCGTGATGTCCATTGGCATAGTTTGTTTCAACAATTAATAATGAATAATGAATAATGAATAATTACCTCTCCTTGAAAACAAGAGGATTGACTAATAATGAAAAAATTTTTTATTCTCCCCTTAAAAGGGTCGGCTTTCAACCACAATTTTTCGGTAAAAACTTGGGAAATATCTACATTTTTCTTTCTTTCAAATCTTCTTCCTTACGCGTAAATTTTGACAAATATTCTTGTCTATACTTATCCACATATCGTTCATTAATTGATAATTGATAATGGATAATTGATAATTACCTCGGGTTTTAACCGTTACGGAATTGAATATCAGGAAATATTATTTCTTCACAGGAGTCGATTGGATATGGCGCAGGTTTCGGAGCCATCTCTCGACCGCTTTTTTCCCCTTAAAAGAGTCGGCTTTAAACCAGAATTATTTAATAATTAATTATTCGGTAAGAATAGGGCAACAGTAAGTCATATATAGCAATGAGCGCTGGTATATTTACAAATTGCAGGAGGGGCCAAATAGCTAAAATCTTATATTATCAGCAATTTATTCCCCTCCTGGGAGGGGTTAGGGGTGGGTTGCCAGATGAGCTGTTGCCTGTTGCCTGCGCACAGCGCTATACACCATAATAGACATCTCCAATAATCAAAAATAAAATTAATTATTGTACATAAATCATCAATTATTTCTCCCTACTCCCTACTTCCTCTTTTCTGGAGATGTTTCATTACTTGATAATTGATAATGGATAATTGATAATTACAAGAAGGTTAAAACAGTTACGGAATTGAATATCAGGAAATATTATTTCTTTTTTCCCCTTAAAAGGGTCGGCTTCAAGGCGCGAATTATTTAATTATTAATTATTAATAATTAATAATTCGGTAATGTTTAAATATTAGCTATTATAGCTATATCTATTAACGCCAACCATTTTCTGCTTGCTTCAACACATAACCAGATACAGTTTCTATCTCTGTTTCAGTTAAACGGTCTTTGTAAGCTGACATATTATTTTTCCCATTCTTAACCAAGTAAGCGATCGCCTCAACAGAATCAAGTTTATTTCTTTTCAAAGTTCCTATTTTTAGGTTTTTCCACCATCTAACAATATTGCCTCCTCTAGCATGACAACCAGCACAATTAATTTGAAAAATTTCTGCACCTTTTGCTGTTTCTGCTGCTAATGCAGGGGGAATTTCTATAAAGTTTATCAATGTAAATATTAATAAGCAAACTATAATTATTTTTTTCACTTTTTTTCTCCTAAATTAATCTCAACTAATGTAAGCATTCAGCTATTAGCTGTCAGCTTTCAGCTCTAGAGTTTAAATGAATATAGACTGTTTCAGCTAACTTTTAAACATAAGTATAAATTCTGGTTCAATTAGTAAAGTTTTGATCTAGAACTAAAAGCAATAGCTGATGGCTGATAGCTGACGGCTGTTTGCGCAGCATTCCGGAGGAAATACTTACCAACTAATACAGTAAAAATTTACCAAAAATCAACTTCATCGAACAATTTTCGCCATTCTTTAACAGCAAAAATTGGTACGACTAATTCTGCTGAATTTTCACCTTGCAAAGGTATATTTATTCGCAGTGGAGTATCAGAATTTAACTTTTTCATTACTTCCAAAAAGTCATATTCTCCAACATTAGCAGCAAAAGAAGAATCAACTAAAATATCCTCTGCATTCCAGATATTACCAGTGCCAGTAGTAATTTGTAACTGTTGGGGATGAGCTAACTCAATAATTCCAGGAAATCCTACCAATCGTAAGTTTAAAGTTATTAGCTTACCAGATTTTATCCTTTTATATAATATAATCTGCCATGCTCTATCCGAAAGGTCTCGCAAACTTTGTCGAGAACGATACATTATTTGTGTAGAAGATTCAGGATAAGTATGAATAGAAGCTAAAGCTGGTTGAGAATTACTAATAATCAAAAACAAAGATAATATTACTGTAAAAATCCAACGAAAATTAATCATACTTTTATAGCGCTAGGGAATAGGGAATAGGGAATATTCATTAATGGATAATTGATAATGGATAATTGATAATTACCTCGGATTTTAACCGTTACGGAATTGAATATAAGGAAATATTATTTCTTCTCTTGGTCGATTGGATATGGCGCAGGTTTTGGAGCCATCTCTCGACCGTTTTTTTCCCCTTAAAAGGGTCGGCTTTAAACCAGAATTATTGAATTATTAATAATTAATTAATAATTAATTATTCGGTAAACTGTTAAAGGGTTTCAGGGAGGAGAAGTCAGTTGTGCAGCATTTGATTAACAATATGATTAACCTCAAATCTTCAAAAATTAGCTTCATAACATTAATAGTCAACAGCTTTCAAAATTACCAACTTTCAATGATAGTTGTTAATTAAATGTAGTTTAATTATTGCTCTGCTGATTAAATATAAAAGCACTGAAAGATAAAGGTTTTAGCTTTTTTACAGCAAAAACAAAGTGGAACTTTTGAAGCTTTAGCAACCAAAAAGTTAGGATAAAAAGCATAATAATTGCAGAAAAATCAAGGGATAAAATATCCGACTACCTCCTTTCATTAATTAATAATGGATAATTACCTCGGGTTTTAACCGTTACGGAATTGAATATAAGGAATATTTTCTTTTCTTGGTCGATTGGATATGGCGCAGGTTTCGGAGCCATCCCACCCTAACGGGAAGCTCCGAAGATCGACCGCTTTTTTTCCCTTTAAAAGGGGAGGCTTCAAGGTGCGAATTATTTAATTATTAATTATTAATTATTCGGTAATTAATTTTGCATAGTAACTTACCAATTATCATTGAAAGTTGTGAATTAAATTTAGTTTAATGGTAAGCATTCAGCCATTATTTATCAGCTATAAGCTATTACTTTTGGTAAATTTTAAAAGCTGTATTAATTCAGCCAGGATTAAATATTACTACAAAAGTCATTAAATTCTATTTGAATTTAAACCCTGTCCTGAAAAGCAGAGTGTCGCTACACGGAAGTTAAAAGTCAATCATTTTTGATTTGTAATTGTTTTAGGATTTTGTAACTGGTCAATTATTTCGGCCATCCTGCAAGAGTATTATTGCTGATAGCTGATAGCTGACGGCTGAATGCTTAAGTTTAATTAGCTAATACTCTCTGCTCTAATTGTACTTCAAAACGTTCTCCAGGTTGAGTCTCTATTACTTTTGTCTCCAAATTATTTTTGGTTAACTGAAGTTGTATTTTTTCCACACTTCCCTCTGCTTTGAGTAAAGATATTAATAATCCTTGAAAATCTATATCGCCCCCTGCTGCTGTAGGCAACATTACTTGGGGTTTCAACCATTGAGCTACTTGTAAAGCACTTTCATTTCCTTTAATTATCGGCCCGACTAACGGTAAATTCAAATTTATAATCGGGGTAATAACCACATCTATAGGAGCAAATTCTTTGATTTTTTCAGAATGGTTGCCGTGTGGTTCATAGTACATTGTATTGTCGGTCTTTAGGTCTTTAAAAATGTAACCGTTTTCTACCAACGTTGGGCCAACGAGTGAACCAGGAACTGCTCTAATTTCAATACTATTATCAAAAGAATATGTCTCACCATGAGCAAGTGTGACTATTTGAGAATAACCAAACTCCTTTACTACTTTTGCTGCAGTGGGAGAAGCGACTACAGGAATATTTTTGTCTAACTGCTTTAGGGTCTGGGGATGAGCATGGTCTTCTAACCCTTGAGACAATACAATTAAATCTATATTTTCTGGTATGGCACGAGGAGTACGCCTCTCTCCTTTGAATAACCAAGGTAGATTACCGAAAACTAGGGGGCCAACTAACCAAGGGTCCAGCAGGAGTTGTTTACCTCCAATTTCAATTAACCAGGAATTACTATCTAACCAAGTCAGATGCATAGTATCTATAAAATTAAATTATCTTTCAATCATTATTGTAACAATTTATTACAATTGATGGGATATTGTCCATAGGCCATCAGTTTTTTAGGGTAAGAGGCGATCGCTGATGGCTGATGAGTATTAATACTCATTAACTTCATATAAGGACTATTAGACATATCCAAAAAAGAATAGACTTTTTGCAAAAGTAGGCAACAGGCAACAGCTCCGGAAAGCAACAGGGAAGAAAATTTCTGAAAAAAGACAGAACAAATGATCTATATGTGTAATTTCCGGAGATTTCTATTGATCTAATGCTACTTAGATATAACAAAAAAAATTAATTTATATTTCCGATAACCTTTGTACAAAACTTGCTGATATAAAAGTTAAAGTTATCTTTTCTGTGGCGACTTTAATACCCTACTGTTTATAACGTGCTGAAAATTGTTTGGGGTTTGTAGACACTAAAGTGGCGTGTCGAAGACTATCCATAAGCAATTTTTCCTTCTGCCTTCTGCCTTCTGCCTTCTGCTTTCTGCCTTCTGCCTTCTGCCTTTTTCAAAGATAGCAGTAATCTTGAGAGATAGGGGAAGAATATATAGTAACTGCCATTATTACTCTTGACTTATGGAATATTTAAAACAATGGGATATCAATACTCAACCTTATTCCTTCTCTCCTAGATAAGTAAAGCGTTCTTCTTTCTTAACTTCTGCTATATATTCCATAAATAACTAAATTCGATCGGTAAATATAGGGAGTTTAAATCATTTTGTGCATAACCAGTGGAGGAGCGAAAATTACCTGAGTTCTGAATTTAGCTTTGAGAATCTGCTTCAGAATTATATTTTACTTTTTCCCAGATAATAGTAGCTAGGAAACATAACATCATTAAGTAAAGTGGTACGCCTATCATCATCTATACTCCTAATTTTTATTCTAGTTAGTGTGTTTTTTATTGTTTGGGAATAAATTATCAATTCATTTTTTAGAGGAAGTTTATTAAGCATTTCCTAAAAAAATTTAAAATACTCCTAAGATTAATTATGGCATAGTTTTATCTGATTGTCATCCGAATAGCAAAAATTGATATTTACTGAAGAGAAATTTATTGACACATATAAAAGCAAAATCTAGATATACGTAGTTGAAATCTCAGTTGTCTGTATTCATAAGTAATTAAATTTTATTAGCGATTATTTCCAGTCACTTAAAAACCACTTCAATATAAGAATTAGGATTTTCGGCAACCCAACCAAAAGGAGAATTATATCTAATTTCAAAATGAAGATGAGCTTCTTCAAAATCAGGTTTTCCTGTCTGACCAACTGTGCCTAAAAGTTCTGCCTGTGCAATTTTTTGACCAGTTTTAACATTGATAGAATCTAAATGAGCATAACGAGTTTGCTTGCCAGCAGCGTGATTAATTACTACTAAATTGCCATAATTACCTTGTTTACCAGCAAATGCTACTATCCCTTCTCCTACAGAAAAAACTGATGTACCACTATTAGCAATTAAGTCTAAACCACTATGAAAAACTACTTGATTTTTAATTGGATGTAGTAACCAACCATAACCTAAAATCACCCTAGTTTCAAAAGGTAAAGGATAACCTTTTAATGAAGAAATTTGTGGGGGTGCTTTTTGCCCTGGAGACCAATTTACTCCTGGTAAAAAAACCACTTCTGGTGTCTGTTGTTCTGGTGTTTGTGGGCAACCATTAACTTCATATAATGCGTCAGCACGGATATTGTAATTTTCTGCAACATTTTTCCAAGTTGTGCCAGTAGGTACTTTCACGGCGATCCCATTATAGGGAGGAATAATTATCTCAGTACCTACGGTTGGCGGACTTTTCTGTAGCACTCGATTAAATGCTAACAGGGTTGGAGGAATTAGGTTGTATTTTTGAGCAATAGTTTCAATGGTTTCTCCAGTAGTAATGGTATGACGTTGGAGACGAGATAAAGCTGGTGGAGGACAAACTTCTTTTGCTTCTTCTGAAATGGAAGGAGTAGGAATTTTCATAGGTCGAGATTGAGCATTTGCCTGCATTAATAAAAGTGGATTTATTAATGACAATAATGTAGTTAAAAGGTAAAGGTAGGATTGAGAAGTCATTTCAGTTATCAGTTATCAGTTATCAGTACTTCCTGTAATAGGGAGGCTACGAAAATAGGAATTCTCTTTCTTTTATGCCTTAAAAAGGGGAAGCTATTGACCTTATTTTTCGGTTATAAGCAATATTAAGTAGAAAAAAAATAGTTACCAGCTTGATAATAGCCTTTTATTAGAAACTTTTTCTGCTCGACAATTTTTGTCTCAGGGATAAACGCGGAATGACATTTTTGATAATTAGCACGCCAGTAGCTTATTAATTATTCTGATGTTTACCGAATAATTAAGGTTAAAAGCCTCTCTTTCAAGGAGAAATAGCTCCAATCGAACAAGAAAAGAAAATTTTTTCATGATTAGTCAATCCTCTTCTTTTCAAGGAAAGGCAATTATTAATTATTAATTATTAATTATTAATTGTTGAATTCTCCCCCACTCAAGAATGCGCAATAACTCCTACTATTGCGTGGTAAATTGCTTGTGTATTAGGGTCGTCTGCAAACAAACAATAGTTGTCAACGTCAGAATAGCTTGCTTTACCAGTTGCAACATATTTTTCTGTAAGCTGCATTGCAGACATTTTCATCATTTTGGCTATTGCCGATCGCCCTGGAGAAATAGGAACATCATTTTCTACGGATAACTTTTGCCAATCATACTTTTGCAATATCTCTGGTAACTTTGCTCCTAAAGCATAATCTGTTCCTCTATCTGCAAACATCTTTTCAATAGCAAGATTGACTTGCTTGACTGACTGACACATTTGACTATCTCCCGCAATAGCTTTAGCTGCAGAAAAATCTGGCTCTTCAATTACTAACCATCCACCAGGTTTGAGCAAATCTACCATTTTTGATAAGGCAAGTTGAAAGTCTGGAATATGGATGAGAAGACAACGTGCATGAATTAAGTCAAAAGATTGACTTTCCAGTGCAAGATGGCAAAAGTCTGCTTCTAAAACTTCAATGTTAGGCGATTTAACTTTTGCTAAAAAACGAGTATCTAGGTCAACAGCAACAACCTTTCCACTTTTTCCAACAACTGTTGCGAGCCATTTAGCGATCGCTCCTGCTCCTGCTCCTATTTCCAGACATTGCCATTTTTCTGTGATTCCAGTTGTTAAAATTCGTTCACGAGTTTTTGGGTCAAAAATTTGTTCGATCGCCTGTAGTCTTTCTAATTCTTTGAGATTTTGAGTATTGCTAAAAATATAGTCTGTAGACCCTGACATCTATAAAAATACCCCCTTCTATCGCTGGCTAATTACTTATATTTCCAATAACATAAGAGGATATGCAGTTAAAATGTTCAAAAGCTTGGAATTATTTAAAATTTGTACTTATAATTACAGCAATTTTGAGGAAGCGTGAGGTACAGTTTTCATTAATGAATAATGAATAATGGATAATTACCTCTGGTTAAAACCGTTCTTGGTTGAATATAAGGAAATCTGATTTCTTCTTTTGGTCGATTGGATATAAGAATAGCCTGATATTTCCTGTTCCCTGTTCCCTGTTCCCTAGAGCAATAAAACTTTGTACCTCCGAGACTCGAAAACTGCTGTAAAATGATTGATACAATTTTGGTTGTCCAAGGGCCAGAACTAAAATCTGTGAAGCGCGGTCTTACCCCTGAGTTATCTCAGCCTAAATTATTATCTTTGCCTATAGGTGCTGCATCTGTTACTCACTATTTGAATAACTGGCAAAAAAGACAAGATTTTTCCTCCCATCAACCCTCTACAATATTGGTTATGGGATTGTGTGGTAGTTTATCTGGTCAATATCAACCTGGAGATGTGGTTATTTATAATGAGTGTGTTGAATATATTGAAGAGGGAAGAAGGAAGAAGGAAGAAGGAAGAGGGAAGAGGGAAGAGGGAAGAGGGAAGGAACAAGGAACAAGGAACAAGTGGATGGCGACTCAAACTCCAACCAATTGTAAACACCATACAGACTACAGTGTATTAAACCCAAAATCAAAAGATTATTCTCAGTTACTGCGACAAAAGTGCGATAGTGTTTTAACAGCTAAGTTGCAAACACATTTCAAACAAAAAGCTTCTTTAGTAACGGGTTTAACTAGCGATCGCTTCATCTACAAGGCGCAGGAAAAACAACTATTGGGAAAAAATACTGGTGCAGAAGTAGTAGATATGGAAGGTTTTGCAATTCTCAGTTTCTTTGCGAACCTCTCTGTCTCCGTGGCGATGGTGAGAGTGGTCAGCGATGACTGTTACCATGACCTTCCCAATATCTCTTCTGCTGTGACATCATCTGGAAGTTTGCAACCTTTAGCATTAGCGATCGCTATGTTTCGTCAACCACTACCTGCTTTCCAACTTATTCGAGGTAGTATTCAAGGATTAAAAGTATTGCAGGAGGTGACAAGTTGTCTTTTTACTGATTAAAAAGAATTAAGCAATTATTCTGAGACCATCCTATTTTCTGTTCTTTTTCAAACTGATTTAGTAGTCGTGTTACAGTAACGCGACTGGTACCAATAATGTCAGCTAATTCTTGATGAGTGAACCTCATATCCAATATTTGCCCATCCGGCAGTTGATTAGCAAATCTATCAGCTAACCATTTTAATAATCTCAACAGTCGCAATTTGATTTTTCTAGAATGAATAATTCTGAGTAACTCTTGAGTTTTTTGAATGTGAGAAAGCATTACTTCTTGGGTATAGAAATAACCCCTTGGTAAGATACTTGCTTCTACAATAGTTAAACATTCAACTTGATAAGGATAAGATGGAAATAGAGGTTGACCAACGATGTCTCCTTGACCCCAAAATCCTAAAGTAATCGTATTTTCTTCTTCATTTTTGGTAATAGTACGAACTACTCCAGAATCTATTCGCCATAATAATACGTCTGTTAATGGTATTAATTGGCGACGTTTAAATTGATGCTGCTTCAGTTTTTGGGCTTTAGTAATTACTGAATTTAAGCTCACAATTATTCTCCTATTTGTTTGTGTTGAAAATTTTCGAGCATTTACTAAGCAAAATAGCTTTTAAATTTATCAAAATTAAAGAGTAATATAAAATCCGATTATATAGTAATCGCAAAATTACTTCATCTTATAGCGCGTAGTGCTAGGGAATAGGGAACAGGGAATAGTTAGCTGTCAAAGGTTTTTTCCTGCGGAATCCTTCAGGAAAAAAGATTGAAAAATGTCTTAGCAAACATAATTTTAATTCTCCTTCTAAGATCATAAGTTGATAACTAGGGCTTGCTGATTAAATCTAAAAGCACTGAAATATAAAGGTTGAGCGCATTTTTTAGTTAAAAAAAGTCCAAGCTTTTAGGTCATAATGGTTCAAAAAATTAGCATTTTAGGCTCATAGCTGCGCAGAATAATCAAGGGATTATTCTTCCTCCTACCTCTTCTATAATTCCCATTTATCCCCTCCTGGGAGGGGTTAGGGGTGGGTTGTCTCCTGTCTCCTGTCTCCTGTCTCCTGTCTCCTACCCTTACCCATAAGACTTTTGAGCGCAAACCCTAACTAATAGCTGATAGCTAAATGCTTACTACTATTGTGAATTAGATTTACATTGCTTTGATACTCCCCGATCTAAAGGTGCGGGGATTCTTAAGCAATCCATGCATTGGATTCTTAAAGGCATTATCAAACTGCCTCTACTGACTCCTTTGAGAGAAAATTTCAAAGTTGTCGCTACTTTTTTAAGGATATTAGCTGCGCCATTAATATCTGCATTAACTAATAAACCGCATTCCTTTAAAAAGATGTGGCTTTCAAACTCTCTTCCTTTTTTCGTAAAATTGGTTTTGCTAGAGGATTATTTGGTTCATAGTCACTACAATTTAGAGCTGTTTCGGTAAGAGCATTATAAGGATGTACGGTACATTTCAAACGATAATCTCCTGTAAAAAATGTACAGCGACTACAAGGAATTTGATGCAGTCGTTTAACATAACTGATTCCTTGCTTAAAGGTTAAATAACAATTCCGCAAACTTATAGTAATTAATGATAGAAGACCCATCATAAAAATGATATGACCTAGATTTTGAAGTAGATATTCTGGAATCAAATTAACCATAGTTTTAACTCTATTCTGAATTAATAATTTGGGAAAAATTACTAATTATATTTAGTCGTATATAGCAATTATCATACTTGCTGAGGTATACAATTCTGGGTTTTAGGCAACAGGCAACAGGCAACAGGGAAATACAAATAAATAACTTTACCTCGCTAACCTGAGAAACGCTATAACTAGGAAAAAGTTGAAGAGATTGCTAACTATTTACGGCGTTTTTCAAAAGAAATAAAACACTTATTTTTCAGAAAAATAAGCCAATAATTAGCAATAATAATTTGCTCTCTAGTTATTTGACTAATATCAAATTTTACTCGCTATTACTTCCTGATTTATCTCCGATAAAACCAGTGCATTATTCTGCCAAAATTCTATCAGTGGTTGTGCTACATCTAGAGGATAAAAATGATGGAAAAAATAACCACCTTCAGGACATTCCCAAATCCGGTCTCCGGGTTTTAAAAATGGTTGCCATCCTCCAATTAAATTAGGATCGATAATCGGATCGTCATTGCCACCACATACCATTAAAGGTACAGGAACTCCTCTCGGAACCATACTTTGGCGTTTTAACAATGAGTGAGGTGATGGAGATAAATCTAAATCTTTCTCCAATATCCTGATTAAATTTTGAGTATTTCTTTTATCTTGTTCACCAAATAAACTTTGCACCATATTCATCAAAATTACTTGGCGACTACAAGGTAAAAGATGGCGATGTACATAATAATGTGCTTGCCAATCAATTGTAGGATGAACGCCGACAGATAATAAAGTTAAAGACTTCACTCTTTCTGGGTATTTACGAGCATATATTAATCCTACTAATCCACTTGTGCTATGACCTATAAGATGAATAGGTTTATTCAAAGATTTGAGATAATCATGGAGTAAAGTAACAGCTATGTCTAGAGTACAAGGTTCATCAGCAGTTTGAAAATAATCCCATTCAGCAATTAATACTTTCCTTGATAGGTAATGAATCAATCGTCGGTCAAAAACTTGTAGACTAGGACTGGTATTTAACCATAATACGTCTGGAATCTTAGACATTGCTTTTCATTCTCCTAAGTTATCAAGATAATAATTAGTAAATAGTAGCTTTAAGTACAGAATAATTGTGCAGAAGCAAGAAGTTCAAGAATTTAGAATTAAGAATTTAGAATTTAGAATTACCTCTTCTTATAAATAAGAGGATTGGTTAAAAGAATTTTTTTTCTTTTTTATCCATGAATTGAGAGGCTTTATACCTAAATTTTTCGGTAATTTCAGGAGTGGATTTTGAGAGTTTCTATAGATTAAATTTGGCGTCAGTAGTTAGGAGAAAAAATCAAGATAAATAATTAAATGAAATACTGTTTTTTTGCTACATATCCCTCCCTTAAAAGCAGGAATTGAGAATATTTTTTATAGCATTATTTTGAAGATTTCATATTAATTAGTGGTGGGTATTAATTTCCTACTAGCTAATTAAATACCAGCAAATATATGATTTAACGTTGCTCTCAAACTTACTCCCGAAATCTGCGAGTTGTACAGAATTAAATTCAGAAATTATGACGAGCGTGACTTCTGAACTTTTTCTTAAGTTGAATTTGTTAAATTCTCTTTTTTCCTCTAGCTTTCTTCCTTCTGTCAAGCATTCATATATTTAGAAAGTTAGGTAGATTTTCATCACTCAATACAGTTTCGTAAATCTCCCTTTACCCTCTAAATCAAATCAGACTAAATCCCAAAATCTGTTTTGAGTTGTGCTACCCATTTTTTGACGCGTTCTTCTGTAAATTCAGCTTGATTATCTTCATCAAGAGCTAAACCTACAAATTTACCGTTTTTGACAGCTTTAGATTCAGTATGCTCATAGCCATCTGTTGACCAATGTCCAACTGTTTTCCCACCCAAACTAGAGATTTTTTCTTCTAAAATACCCATGGCATCTTGAAAGTTGTCGCCATATCCTATTTGGTCGCCGGTACCAAAATAGGCTACTTTTTTACCATTAAAATCAATATTTTCTAGCTCATCAAAAAAACCTTCCCAATCACTTTGTAGTTCACCAATATTCCAGGTGGGACTAGCAATTATAATGTTTTGATAGCCATCAAAATCTTCAGTCTTTACCTCATCCATATTATGGATAGTAACCACATCGTCTCCACCAAATTCTTCCTGAACCATCTCTGCTGTTGATTCAGTTTTTCCTGTTGTACTACCGACAAAAAGACCAATCTTTGACATTTGTTTTCTCCTTGATAATCATTGATATTAATGGTAGTTAGATGTTACTAACTTTTAGCAGTTCAAGTTATTGAATTAGAATTAATCAATATCTAATTCATCACAATAACCAGACCAATCACTTTGTAATTTATCCATATTATTGTTAGCAACGGTCGTTTGATTTTGCCCATTAGTTTTTCCTTCTAAATATTGAATCTTGTTTTTTTGATGACCATTTTTGTTGACTTTTCTGATTTTCCATGAAGCTAGTTTTCGTGAAGTTTGCATTTTTTTTATCTCTTATATTTATTTTATTTCTGAAATGAAGTTGCTTAAGTTAAGTTTAGTAATTCATACTTTTAAGTAGCTAAATATCATTCAAATTACCATTGATTCTGATTGTTTATTTCTGATAATGATGGGATGAAATAACTTGACAAAACTATAATTATTATTGAACAGGTAACAAATAATCTAAGGTATAGTCGTTTGCCTGTGGGTTAGTGGCTAAAAATAGCACAAAAAAAATAAATATACAGACCACTTATTCAGAGGTTAGGGAGTAGGGAGTAGGGAGCAGGAAGTAGGCAGTAGGAGAATGGTTTGACCACTGTATTCTATCTATTTGAAAATCGCTATAAAGCAATATTTATTAAATTGTTGCGTATTCAAGCTGCATATTTTACTATCGGATAAAATTGCGATCGCTTTTGATATATCAGTATTTCATCCATAATAGCTCTTGAAAAATATGCAATTTTAGATACCTGAAAGCTTACTTTACTCAAAATTTACCTCAAAAAAGATGAGAAAATATCTCAATAAATTGCGAACAATATATGTGTCAGTCAAAGTCTTAATATACAATATGTTCAATCCTTAGTATTGTAAGTAGAGATTTCACTCAAACTAATGAGAAATATTTCTATTAATATTAACTCACAACCTAAGTGAACTTGTCAAGCCTAAAAACAAAATTTTTCCACTTGATATCAAGAAAACTCAAAAGCACTTACTTCAGAAGGAAACAAGTAAGCTTGCAAGGAAAAAAGCAGTGTTCATCACTCAAACAGCGAATATGATGTTTGCTGATAACTACCGACTGCCGACTACTGACTACTGAAGATAGACTACTGACTATCAAACTATAGCGCTACGCAAACAGAAGTCAGGAGGAATGGGAATTATAGAAGAGGTAGTCAGAAGAATCATCTCTTGATTTTCTTCCTCTATCTTGCCCAAAATGCGCTCATTTTTGACCATGAAGAGCTGAAAGCCAGGTACTTTTTCCAGACCTAAAAAGGCTAAAACCTTTATCTGTAAATGCTTTTAGATTTAATCAGCAAACCCTAAGAGCTGATTTATAAACTGAGTTAAAACTCCTTTCTAGCATGGGTTTACGGAAAATTATGCCCTAGGGGCTTAGATAGTGTCGAACCCTTACACTGTAAAGCATTTATCCTCTTAATATTTACTTTAGAAATCAGCTCTAATAATTAATTATTAATTATTAATTATTAATTATTAATTATTGAAAGGAGCCAGATCCTCAGACCAAAGCAAAAAGAATATCCTGATTCCTGACTCCTGACTTCTAAGCGTTAGTCATTAAGACTCAGTTTCTACAACACCATTCAAAGCATTTTCAACACGCTTAAAGTCAAAACCCATAGCTCGCAGAGCGTGCCAGAGATGACCTTGAAGGAAGAAGAAAGCTAAGAAGAAATGGGCATTAGCTAACCAACAACGAGCAGTATGAGCACCCAAAGGCAACTCTAAAGTATCAGCAAAATAGGGAGTAATCCCAAGCTTAATATCCAGAACTGGGCCATAAAACTCTACAGGATAAGCTAAAGTATTAACGGCACAGAAATAAGCCGCAACAAATCCTGCTAAAGCTATTCCACCTAGAGAATAAGAAAGAATTGCTTCGCCAGAGAAGATTAAAACCCGCTTTGCCCAAGGAAGTGGCTCTTTGATAATGTGCCAAATACCACCTAAAACTAGCAGAATTCCCACATAAATGTGACCTCCAACTAAGTCTTCTAAGCTATTAACACTGGCAAAATGAGTTTGATATCCATATATTACTAATGGATCGAGAGTGGGATTAGTTACTAAACGTACAGTTTGAGTTGTCGCATCATAAAGCCCACCAAAATACATAGCTTTGGCTACTAATAATAGAGCGCCAAATCCTAAAAAAAGTAGGTGATGACCTAAGATTATTCCTAGCTGTTTTGGGTCATCCCATTCAAAGTGAAATTTCTTCGCTCCACCTGTTGTATCCTTTAAATCTTCTGGAGCTTTAAAAGTATGAAAAAGTGCTCCTGCACCTAATACTGCTGATGAAATTAGATGTACAACACCAATGACAAAATAGGGATAAGTATCTACAACTTCTCCACCGTTACCGATACCTAAACCTAAAGTTGCTAGGTGTGGCAGTAAAATTAAGCCCTGTTCTCCCATAGGTAAATTAGGAGAATATCGAGAAATTTCAAACAGAGTAAATGCTCCTGCCCAAAAGGTAATTAAAGCTGCTTGACCTGCGTGAGCAGCGATGAATAAACCAGATAGTTTAGCGAAGCGAGCATTACCAGCCCACCAGTCGTATTTAACCTCTGCTATATCATAAGTTTGCATGGTTTTGTTTCCTTGAATTATAGTCCGAACAGCAATAATTTATAACAACAATTACTACTGTTTTTTATACATTAGCTAATAGCTGCTTATATAAAAATATATTATACACATTAGCCATAAAAACAGTATGATTGATTACTTTTTTTTAATTGATTGAATTGAAGAGTATTTTGAAAAATATCAAGATAATTTTGTTCAATAAATTTTACAAGTAATAATGCTTGAGCATTTCTAATCAAAATAGCTATAAAGAGATGATTATCTACTAAATATACAGATTTAACTGCGGATATAGCAGATATTAAGTAGTAATAATCATCTATTTTTAACAGATAAAATTGGTTGACAATCTATCAGAAAGTTGCACCATTTTTGGTCAAACTTTCTTTCATAAAGTCAACAACTATGGCAGTATGAAATTGGAGACTGCCATAGCATAAATTCTAATTTTGTGTCGGCTAATTTACTAATTTGAGTAGATGGCAGTACTGGAAATGCGATCGCTCATCTCAGTACTCAGCTCTATTCTGTATTCCTGAAATGGGTAGAAGGTTCTAATTGTGATATCATATTCCTAATCAAAATACATAGCTTTGGCCACTAATTACAGTGGTCATTTTTTTTGCTTCTGGACTAGAGTAAGTTTAAATACTTTTTTCAGATGTCCAGATTTATAGTTATGGCCTTTTACCTCTTGTTTCAGAGGATATTACATACTTATTGCAACTAATATTCAATAAATTTCTGGATTTGTCAAGAGTTTTTTGATATTTTTTATCATTAATTTTTTTTTGCCTTAACAGAGTTAAATCTTAAGAATGCCTAAAATTAATAAAATAAAACTCTTCGATTTTGCTGCTACAAATGGTTGATACAAAACTAATCTGAAATTAACCACCTAAAAGTATTGACAAAACTTGTCATTAAATTCATAATACTAATTACATTGCTTATGGTGTTCTTCTCTCTGGTAGGACAACGGAGTCCCTCAGTCATACTGAAAATGTTTACAGTTTGGCTGGAAAGCAATTAGGGACTCTTTTTATTTGCCACTATCCACAACTACGGAAATCAAAAGTCAAAAGTCAAAAGTTAAAAGTTAGATTTTATCGGTTCAAAGCTTGATGTTACAATGCTCCGCTACGCTCTCTCTGAGAAATTTAAGAGATAAAATTATACTTATCTCCTAAACCTTCCGGGACAATTGTAGCGATCGCCTTTTAACTACAATTGGCCTTTTTGAGCATTGGCCATAATCTTCTAAGGGCCAAAAAAATAACTTTAAAGGCAATTAAGGTTTTGAATCCTTGAGCTTTTTGAGATGTTCCAGCACTTGGTAAATCTACATTAACTCCAGACTGAGCAGCCAAAATCAGAGCATCTTTGCTTTGAACTGTGGCTAATTTAACAGCCTTAATTTGTAAAAGTGCCGGACTGTTAGGAGTTTCAGCCATTGAGCCTTCAATTTTAGCGATCGCTTCAATCTGCTTGTCAAAGTATTTAGTAATGGCCTGAATCTTCCCCAAATTTCCATCACTAGAATATTTAGCCAGCAACTCATCATACTTAGCTCCCAACTCCTTGCCAACTGGAGTAGTTGGTCGAAACTTTGGGTTAACTATTCGTTGTCTGCACCACAATAACAACTGACTCCTAGCTTCAGAACTGCCAGAATTTCTAAAATACTGAACATCTCCAGACTGGTACTGGTCTTTACCCATTCCTAGCCGCCTTTTAAAAGCGGCTCGGCTAGAAAATCTAGTAAGGGGATAAACTTGAATTAAGATAATAGCTCGGAGTCTATAGTTAAAGTTGAACTGGTTAAATACTAAATTATAGTTTTTGAAAACTTCACTATTAACTAACTTAATTAACCTTTGACGGTAATTAAACTCCAGTTCATTCACTCGGCAAAGTAACCAACTAAAATCCCTCGTAAACTGTGAGATTGTTACCCCATACTTTAGTAAACAGCTTGCAGCATACTTGTTTTGCCAATAGTTATTTCTTCTAAGTAATGTTCTAGGATAATCAGCTAACCAAGCAAACAAAGGCTGCAAACCATCTCGCTCCGATGGTATTTGCTGTTTAATTGCTGCTTCAGGAAACTCCTCAGCCAGTTGTTGCCTAGTTCTGTTAATCAGTGGTGACTGAACTCTAATCAAAGAATTCATTTGATAATACAAACTTCTAATCTCAGCAATCAGGTCGGGCGGGAAGTCTAAAAAATATTCTGGCTGCTCCCAATGTTTCCAAGCGTAAGCAGCTAAAGCCAGTGGGTCAGCTTGGTCATTCTTGTTAGGCAAACGCTCAGACCGTCGGGTAAAAACGCTTTCCTGATGACCTACCCATCTAACTTCAACTCCTACATACTCAGCAACAATCGCCCAAACTTTAGCATAATGAATTCCCGTAGGTTCCAACACCAAACAATCAGCTTTAACTTTTGCCTTAGCTAGTTCGCGATCGCCAAGCAAATAAGCTTCAAAATCAGCTAAACTTGATTTATTGGCATGAAAAGTCAAGGGGTCTGGTTTAGATTTTGAAAATTTACGCTTTTCATTACTAAATATTTGCTTAAGTTTTCCTGGTTGTTTCACTAATTCCCAACAAACCAAACTGCTCTTGCAAACATCCCCACCAATTATTCTCATATTAAATTTTCAAGGTTCTGCTTTTCTTGGGTTTTAGCTGTTTCAAACTGGCGTCAATAGCTCAGGAATCACCCGAAAATGATTAATCCAATTCACTCTTAAAGCTTCTACCAGTTTAAGTCAAAGCTAAACTAAACCCATGAAGAACAAAAACCAATCGCTGGCCACTTCTCTCTTAAAGTTTGTGGTTTAGCTTTGACTTAATCAACTGCGGTTTAATCCACAGCAGGCGACTTAGGGAGCTACCCTTTACCGCAACTTCCAGGCGTGGAAGTTTCTGTGGAATAGTAATTAAAATCTTTAATTACTTTATCTATTTTTTTCAATCTATCGTTTGTAGAAAGCAAAAAAGCTAAATCTTCTTGCTTAATACGAATTTCTGTCTTAAGTTTTTCTATGTCATTGCACAGTTGTCGATAGCACGCTTTATCGTGGTCCAACTGCTGCAAAGAATATTCCATCCCCATTGAATGCCGACATTTATCGGCAATATCAGGCCGTCCATTAGAGATATTATCTACTAACATAGCCCGAACTTTTTCTAATACCTCAGCGTGATTATCGCCATCCTCAAAATCAAATTCAACTTCTGATATAAGAACATCTCCATCGTTTAATTCATGCTCAAGTTTGAGAGTTTGTCTTAAAATTTCCATAAGCTTTAAATGCTCCGTGAGTTAGTAAAAACGTAATTTCATTTCGATAATTTGGCAGCAAACCAAAAAGAACATTCCGCAGTTTTTTAATTAAATTTTTAACCATTTCACTACCTGGATAAACAGTCAACCAAGCTAACAAAGCTTGGCAAATGACAAGCACATCCAAAGCAGAAACTTGCACGGAAATACTCGGCGCTTTGGCTAATTTTTGCAACACAAACTGACGCAAAATTCTAGAGTTTTGCATAATGAACCTCTGGTAATAATTGGTCAAAAACGTTTAACTGTTTGGGGAGAACTACCCAGGAGGCGAACGCTCCCTGCAAATACTCACAAAATTGTCGCGATCGCAATACTTGCCAAAGGCCAATTTGCTGACTATCGGTATAGGACTAACTACCAACACCCTTCGTTCTGGAGTGATGGGGGAGGAAGGCAGTTTATACATCTGGCCATATACGGGTCTAGGTCTTCGGTTTTGGAGACCCCCTACCCCCAAGTCAACCACTAATTCTTCATGTAGTACTGTTCCAGCACTTTGAACCAATGTTGAAATATTTCCATCACTAGCCAAGTCTAAAGTGCTAGAACTTTCTGCTAACTTGGCCAAAACCGCAGCAACATTAACCGTCGCCCGTGGTTTTGGTTGTGGTTTTGGTTGTGGTTTTGGTTCTGGCTGTGGCCTTTCTACTTGCGCGATCGCCTGAATTATAGGCAATCTCTCATAGGTATATTCAGAGTAAGCTTTCTCCCAAGTGGCCTTAAGTCGGAGGTCGCCGTATTGGTCTCTTATCTCCAGGTGAGATATCCCCAGTTGGGTGAAAAACTTCCGGTATTGATTGACTGTCTGCGGTTGTGTCATAATTAACCTCATTAGCATTTTTTTCTTGGACCAAGGCTTCTAAGTCTTCTTCCCAAGCGTTAGTCTCTGGTGCTTTTGACATAGAAACTTTTGAATTGTTTATAGACTCTGGCTCAGGTGCTGCTTCGGCATCTGAGCCAGAGCTATTTTCATATACAAACTCATCAATTAAAGCCTCAAGTAAATCTTCAGCCTTAGAACCATATAGTTCAGCTTTTCGTTTAAGTTTGTCCCACTTCTTCTTGCTAATTTTCACTTTTACTTTTTCCTCTTCCTTTGTTGGATTAACTAAAAAATTAATTAACCCAGCAGTAATTTTTTTTCCAGTGGTTTTGCTATATTCAAGAACCCACTTCCAAGATTGGACAATATCAGGTTGCCCGAAACTATCTTTCAAGAAAGTCTTGGATAAAGCTATACATTGACTGACGTTAGTAGGTATTTGATGAAATTCATTGCAGAGTAATTCCCAACCAATTTGAGCTGCATAAATAGTCTCTAAAGCTCGGTAATTTGACTTAGGATAAAACTTCTCGCAATATTCTTTGAAAGAGTAAACTTTTTTCTCTTCATACAATCTTTTAAACCTAATAGTGTTAAGTATCATGCCTTCGTAAATATAAGCATGAACTTGTTGAAACAATACTTCTTCAACATCTTCAAATGTTGCTTTAAGGTGGTTTCCAGTTTCACAAATATAGTCATGCCAAGCATTGATAAAAGTTTGTGACCAGCTAGCCATTTCAAGCTCTTCACTGGGAAATTCAAATCCCATTGGTTCAAGTAGTAATTGACGTGGCTTCATAGGGTAAGAAAAAGTCAGGTTATTAAGTAAGGGGTGAGATTAGGAGATAAAACCCCTCACCCCGGTAGATACCATTAATCATCTATTGAGAAATAGACGTCTATGTCAGTTAGTAGATAGGAATTAACTGTTTGGACAGCTCCGATAGGCATCACCTCCGAAACATCTTTGGCGTACAACTTGACTACTATTATTAATTACGTATAAGATTATGTCAAGAGGTTTAAGTAAAATAATTCTGTACGTAAAACATGGGTGATGTAAAAATAGATGGCCGGAAAACCAAAATACGGAATCAGGAAAGACAAATTAAATCTATCAGTGACTCCCAAGACAAAGGAGAGAATGAAGGAGATAGCGGACGCATTAAATACGAGCCAGAGCGAGCTATTGGAGAAGTGGGTTCAGGCGTGGGACGAGCTGCAATCCATAGGATTATTGGGGGAATCCTTGGCCTGTTCCGGGAAGTAATGCGGGAAGCTTCGGACTATATGGACGAACATGGCGAAAGGCTGGAAAAAAGGTTAGTAGACCACAAACAGAAAAAGGCTAGCTTTTTAGAAAAGTCAGCAGCTCTAGAAACAGAAATCGCACGTCTGTTGGAACAGGTCGAAAAATTACCAGAAGACCCAAACGAAGAAGAAGAGTAAACCCAGGGAGCCGATCGCAGCAATGTGGTCGGTAATTTTTATGCAATGAAAATCCTACATCAACAATTTGCCAAAATAACCACAGGGGAATTTAAGGGGAAAATCTTCCAACTCAACCATTACCACCAACACCTACACGTTGCCTACTTCCCCGGTCCCCCCGAACAACTCATCAGTATTGAGAATCTAAAGCTAGTTCCCATGCCATTCCCCTATTGGAGGACCAAAGGAGAAGGCATGATGGTATGGACAGACCAACCTAACAGCAAAAGATGTGACACATTACCCATCCCGGAGCAAATCTCTCTATCAGCAAGTAGGGTATTAAAGTTAAAAACTCACATCAAGCTACACAAAGAAAAACTTAAAAAAACTCGCAAAAACTTTGGGGGAGTAGAGGAAGTGGACGACCAACTGTACCGCTTTTTAGAAAGAGAAAGAGTCATGGAATGCAAACTGAAAGGCCTACTAGGGAGTATTATTCCCATCACCCAACCTAACAAAAACACCATCCTAAAATTAGAGCAAGAATTTATTACTAAAAACCGCCCTAAAATGCCGGGAGGAAATATTGCACCACCACGGGAGGAAATATTGCAAACAACCAACACACAAGAAAAACCAATATTTCCTCCCGCGACCAAATTAAAGAAAAAGCCTGGTAGACCTAGAGGCGCAAAAAACACAATTCCTGCAAGTGGCTGGATAGACATCAGGAAAGCAAAGGATGGCTCAGATACTATTTATTATTGTCATCATACCTGTAAATGGTTGGTGGACAAGATAGAAATTTCTCCAGGAAAGTTGCCAGAGATTCAATCTTTAATTGAGCAGAATTATTCGATTAGTCAAATCAAAGAATATTTATTAGGGAGTAAAGTTAATGCGATACGCTAAATCATTATTATTAGGTGGTCAATTAATAGATGCTGAGGAAGTAGACCCCAATAGTTATCAAGAATTAATTTGTGTATGTCCACACAACAGGAAAAAAGTTAAACTGGTCAGCTACCCTGGTTTACCCCAATTTGAAGGAGGTGAAGAGTCAAAGATTTTTACTTGGGTGCATTCTGAGAAAATTTCCATCCCTGAAAAAAGTGAATGTAATGAAAAGAATCTGTACTATAAATCTCAAAAATATATACTCGACGATGTGGCCAGAGTTTTGCGCTTAAACCTATTAAAACCTAACCTCCTAAAACTAATCAAATCTTCTGCAATATTTAAGCAGCCAGTAACCTTTGAAAATTTGGGCAATACTTTGAACGATAGCTTGATAAAGTGGTTTGCTCAAAGGTTGGAGCTTTCTACATCTGATGAAATGTTCCAGGATACAGCTAAAATTGAATGTCAAAACCTTTATGAGCACTGTATCAGGCCAGCTTTAATAGACAAAAGCCACTGGATATCTAAGGAAAATACTGACAAATTCACCACACACAACCACCTATTTTATGGCTCAAAAATAGCAGGTGAAATGCTGGAGTGCGCTTTAGCTGATTTTGATGGTAAAGACCGCAGAATATTAATTTACCTGGGGACTAATGAGGCAGTCCAAGAATCAATGCAGGCAGCCGCTTTTATATTATCCAACTTAGCCAATAGTTTACTAAAAGGGAAGGAAAAATCAGACTTTCAGCAATTGTGGGTTAGCGATAAATACCAAGGCATGGAAAAAATTCGGGAAGTAGCTAAAAAAAATTCAGGCCTTTGCACTCTGTACAACGATTACACAAAAAATATCCTTTACCAATTCACTATCAACCTCTCTTTGATATTTTGGTTTATCCCCTGGATAGAGGAACTAAAAAAAATCAACCAAGAATCAAATTTCACCAACATCTGCTAATATCAAAGCAGGGAGTATGAGCCATTGAAAAAGTCCTCCACCCCCTGGCATTGGAGGACTTTTTCAACATCAAATATTTTCATCCTGCTGTTTTACATAAAACAGCAAGATAGTTCCAAACTGCTGGAATTAATACTATTAGGTCTCCTTATAATATTTTCCGATGATACCTGTTACACTCACACCTGCTAAAAAAGTTATAATTAACGAAATCAGCAGGACGAGCAGGTGAAAAACAAAGGACATGGAAAAGCTGAAATTTTAACCAATCAAGAATTTGAAAAAATCTACTCAGCTTTCAAATCTAAACATCACAAATTAATTTGGCAAATACTCAGATATACAGGTGAAAGAATCAGTGCAGTTTTGCAGTTAAAAGTTTCAGATGTTTATCTAGACGCCATCCAATCATTTCCCCATCGAGAAATAACTTACCGAGCATCAACCAGAAAAGCCACTCCAGACGGTAAACGAGCAACTAGGCAACTACCAATAAGTAGGGCGTTAGCTGCCGAACTACACAATTATTACCCACCATTATCAGGCTGGCTGTTTCCTAACAAACCGAACGGCACGCACCACCTAACAAGGCAAAGCTATGATGAGGCATTTCGTTCGGCCTTGGTAGTTGCTGGATTGAATCGTCGTGGTTTTTCATTACACAGTCCGCGACGGACGTTGATAACTAGGCTGTCTAAGGAAGGTTATCCTTTAGCAACTATTCAGCAAATAACCGGACATAAATCGATTCAAACATTGCAAGAATACATCGATGTCTCTCCAGCAGAAGTAGCTAAAGTGCTGGAAACTTTATAGGCAGCAGAGATTTCTCGAGAAAAAAACTACTCTTGATTAATTGAAAGCTACTCTTATTTTTTTTTACTTAAATATTCTTCCCCATCCAGTATTTTCTCCTTCAACCAACCATCTAGCATCAAGACTTTGGTAAGGGTAATGGCAATCCCTTCCATTGTGGTCATCGTAGCCAAATCCATGCCCCCAAGGATCGTGACAAATATAGCCACCAGCTTCCCGACCTATCACCACACAAATATGGCCTCCAGTGGGATATTTTAACGTACCTTTGTGTAGCACACCAATGGGAACAGGCTTTCCCTTGGCTAATTGATTATTTAAATCTTCATAGCTTAAGTTAGTTTCCCAGGAGCTGTTTATTCCCATCACCGACAGTAAGCGAGTATGAGCAGAATGATCTGTGGTATCACCATAATCAGCCAGGCGATCGATATACTCATCATCTCCAGAGATACATCCAGGTTTGAGGTATTGAGCGCACATAGCCATTGACGAGCTATTGCAAGTTCTCCACCAGTCAACTCGGTTATCCCTTTGAGAGTAGTAGGGGACTGTAAGATACATAATTGACATTCCATTGTTGAACTAAAACTTTGACAACTTTTTTATTAAGCGGACAAGGTGAACTAGGTAATTGCTTCACTTACGCAGGCAAGACAGACAGCGCGTCTGGAGGAAGCTTAGAGGTCATACCTTACTTCAATCTTTTAATAGGTCGATTTGTCGCGACCAATATTTTTAGCGCTACTGGCGACACCTGCGTTATTACTGATTATCAACCTAATATTGAGAATCCTGAACAAGGTGGTACTTTTACGCTTGGGGGTTTTTAGTTGCGTAATGAGAGAAGGAATCAAACAGGAAGTATGTGGTCATATTCAGCCGTTGAGGCTAGGCCGAAACACAACGCCAGGCAGTATTCAAACATTGATAGATTGGCAAGCAATAGCGGACTATCATCAACCCAGTAACAGCATAAATTATATATTTAAAGGTCAACTTGAGTACTTGCAGTGTGACTATTACATCACCAGTCTTAGCGGGATTAATTCAAAGAATTTACCTCAAATAAACAAGTTGCGAGAAACCAACTTACAAAAGCAAACCAAGTATTTTGATTTTAAGCGCAGGTACAACGTGCGGTCAGGTCATGCCGTCGAGTTAATGTTGCATACTAAGTGGGGAAATGAAGATTGGGGAATGCCAAAAGCAGGAGAGTTTCTTTACAACTTGGGTCAATATGGATACCTCAATTTTTTTGACCCCTACCTGCTAAAAGATGCAGAAATACTATATAGCGATATTCGCTATAAGATAGGAGCAAGTATAGATGGAGCTTTCGGAGACTTTGATATCGTAGAAATAAATGGCGGATATTCAGGAACTATCACCTACTTTGAAGCCGAATTTACAGAGGAAGTGTCAGAAAATGCTGGTAGTGTAAATGTTGGGGAGGAGGCAACTCAAATATTATCGCAACGCAGCAATAGGAAAATTTTGTTTGTAAGCAATGATGGAGATTCTAGGCTATATTTTCGGTTTGCAAACAGCAGCTCATTGGTTTCTATTAACTCGCCATTCTTGGAGCCTGGGGAAAGTTTGTCTATTGATTTTAATGAAGCTACCTGGAGTGGTGGAAATCAACACCAATGGGTGACAGCAGCAACTAAATATTATTTGACTACCAGACTTTATGGCATCAGAGAAGCTGGTGATGGAAAAGTTGGTTATCAAGAATTCTATTAAACCTTTAAGACACTATGGGAACTGGAACAAAAGGCAAGAAAGGAAAAGCCGGAACTAAAGGCGAGAAAAAAAAAGGGACCGGATTTAACGCTGGTGGTGGCATTTTAGATGGAATGCCTGCAATTACTTTTGGATTTGACAAGGCTGGTTTTGCTGCTAAAATTTCCATTAATCTAGAAAGTGTTTCTTTGACCTTGGGAATTGGCATCGCTAAGGTTGAGTTTGACCTGGTTGAAATTAACAATTCCAAAGTTACTTATGCTTTTGACACTTACAGCATTGAAGGTGAGCGCGACGGCTGTACTGTTACTTTGACCTATAAAATTTCAGGAGTAACAACTCATACGGAAGTGCGACATATTCCTGATTGTGAAGAAGATAAAGAACAGGAGAAAGAAGACGAGGAAGAATTCTCAGAAGACGATCCGGGCACAGAGAAACAGGACAAGCCTTTTGAGAGCCCTCCTGGTAATTTGTGGGATGAAGGTTTTTGGCTTTTAGGCTTACGTTCAAACAAAAAAGTAACCACAGTTACCCTTGGTGGATTGTGGAGAGTCTCCATAAGACGTGCATATTCAAAAGTTAGTGGTAAAATTTTAAAGATAGAAAATCGGAGGTGTTATGCAAAGTATGATTATAGCTTTTATACATTTTTTGACGAGTACTATCAACCTAATTCTGGCTATGATGGTTTGCTCCACAGTCCTAACCGCCCTCTTATCAACCAAAGCTCTGCAACATTTGAAATTAATGGCACTTTAGGAGAAAGAGGTATTCCTCCCGAAAAAAGAAATAAGCTTTCAGATTCTGCATCTACTACTACTATCTATGCATACTATTTTACAGTTGGAGAACTCAAAAAATATTTAACCTTGCATTCGTTTCTGACTGAGCCTCAAAAACCTTGGGTAGATTCATATGGAGGGTTTTCGGATAGTTTTTTCAATTCTCCTGTGATTAAAATATTGGATTATAAAATAGTTAACAAAAAACCGCCAGCGATGGGTGGGATAAGTGGCATAACCAATAAGAAGAAAAACAAAAAGGAGAATGAAATGGATGAAAAATGTTGTGAAATGATAGCTCAAATCTATGATGTATTAGCTGTTGATGAGATGATTGACGAAGGCGTTAGTATTCCCAAGCGATGGTACGCAACTGATGCTGTAGGGTACAAAAGACTTGAAAATTACCTACAACTTTTAGAATATCAAATGCGCATGGCAGACCACTGCTGATTTTTTAGAGGCAAAATTAAAAGGCAGGATTGTTCACAGAATGGGTGAGAATGAGCTGTTAATCGAAAGATTGCTTGATGCTTTAGGAAAAGATCAGGAGAACTTGAAACAATATACAAACAACATTGAAACTAATTTTAATGATACTTCCACGACTACTAAAAACCAGCCCAAAATAGACAAAGACCAACAACCAGAATTAAAGAAAGTTTCCCTCAGTAAAAACATAGAAATTAAAGTGCCAGGGGGTAAAGGTTTTGGCAAAAATAATAAAAATAACAACAAAGGCAAAAAGTAATGGTTTTGATCTCAACAGCTACTTTAAGCAGTGCTGTTACTAGCGAAGAGCCAGTAGACATTAATTGGTTAAAGGAAGCGGGTAGCCCTTTGGTTGAGTGGTTGAAACAGCCGATAGCCAGCGCCGGAAACTTCTTAAACAAAGTAGTAGAAGGTGGTAAGGCTTTAATCGAAAGCATTCAAAAAGGTACTTTTGGTAAGATATTCAAACAATGGGCAAAAGACGACCCACTGGCAGCAGCAGCGGGAACTATTGCTACAGGATTAGCTGCGGTGCGGGAGGAGCAGTGTCAATCTGTGGAGCGCGCTTTTAGACCATCTGGGAGTAAATCTCGTTTATGCGGGTGCTAAGAAACAGAAAGTCTCTAACAGTGATGCTAGCGAATCCCGCGCTGTCTCGTAGAGCAGCGTCGGGAGGATGTCAATCACGAACGTAAAATGAAAAAAAGCAGTAAATATAATGCCGAGAAAATCAATCCATCAGGAAAAGAAGGCCAGCATTCATTTAACCGTAACCCCTACAACCAAGAAGCGTTTGAAGCAAATATCAGCAGCTTTAGGAATGAGTCAAAGCGAGTTAATAGAGCTATGGACAAAGGAGGCCGAATTACGGTCTCAGAAACAACTGTTGGGGGAATTCTTGACCGCTTAAAAACTCTTCAGTCTATACACCTAGAATATGTAGAGGAACATGGCAAAAGATTAGAACAGCGGCTAATCGAAAATCATACTCATAAATCTAAAGTGTTTGAGGAGATGCGCTCTTTAGAAGTTGAGTTGGTTCATCTCCTCGAATCTACTGAAGAAGAAGATCCAAACGAAGAGGAATAAAGAGTCAAAGGAGCCGATCGCAGTAATGTGGTCGGTATTTTTTCATGCAATAAATCAGGAACGGGCAAGATGCCCATTCCACAAAACAGAACTATTAAAATCATCCCGCATTTATGCAAAACCATCAATTTTGTATATAAAATGCTTTTGAATCAATTTCCCAATTTATCCAACTAATAGCTTCTTTCGCCGAATTTATCTCGGGAGGTACTCTTAAAGTATGAATATTTCCTGTGCTTGGACAAATCATTTTTAAGATTAATATTGGCTCAATATCGGCATCATCATCTATTCTTAAGAGAGTATATTCTTGCCATTTATCTATTTCTAAAGTTTGTAAATCTTGGCAAATTTTCTCATAACCAATTTCCTGAATTAATACTCGTCTGAGTTCAGCATTTTTTGTAGATAAAAGCCATTTTACTTCCCATTTTTGGGGATAAAATATTCCATATTCTTCTGGTAGTCTCACACCATGATTAGCATATAAACTATAGCCATCAGCAAATTCAATTGCTGGTTTCCCTTCAGCGTGGGGGCGATATTCATCATCCAATAATAACTTTCTAGGGCGATCGCAAATAATACATAGATTTTTCAAAGGATATATCCAACCACAGTATCTGACAATGGACTCTAATACTTGCCAGTCGTCTGAATTATAATCACAATTAATTACAGAAATACAAAAATCTATCCAAGCAACATAACTACTCCATAATTCTGTGGGAATAGGATAACTCCACAAACACAACAATTTAATTGAAATATCAGAAACTATTTCTTGCCATTTTTCTTCTATTTGAGAGTAAAGAATATGACTCCAAAGTTCCTCTGGTTTTAATGACTCTTCTGTTAATGAACTGTTAGTATCTTCGCGAATTTTGTAATCTATTTCTTCACACAATTTATCGGTAATTTGCAACTCTAGTTGTTTTCTTAAAAGTTGCCATCTATCTCCGAAAATGTGACGATGACCATAGTCATCTTTGCTTTCCCATCGCTGCCAAATGACACTAAGTAGAGTGTCAAAAGCTGCATAGGGACTTTCACAAAAAACTATTTCTGGATTTGGGTTCCCCATTAAATTGTAAGCTAACTGAATCGCTTCAGTAGCTTTTTGACGATTAATAGGTTGGGTAGAATGTGCTATTGTATGCCACTTTTTCCGATAAACTCGAATCAGAGCTTCTTGCTCAGGTGTTAGTGTAGTAATCAGTTTTTTCATCTTTATTAAAAATAATTAGGTGTTGGTGAATTAGTATATGATATTAATCTTAATTATTGAGGAGTAAACCCACCCCTAACCCCTCCCAGGAGGGGAAGTCAGGAAGACCGAGTCAGGAGGGAATAAAGAAGAATAAAGAGTAGTAGAAGGAGAAAGTTTTTTGTTCACGCTCTTATTTTTGATTGATTAAATTGTAGATTTATCCAAAGTCATTATTATTGAGGAGTCAGGAGTCAGTCCTCAGGAGTCAGGAGGGAAGAAAGAAGAAGAAACAGTAGTAGAAGGAAAATTTTTTTTGTTCGCGCTTTTATTTTTGATTGATTAAATTGTAGATTTATCCAAAGTCATTAGACATCTCCAATAATAAAAAATAAAATCAATTATTTCCCCAATTTTTCGGTAAATAATTAATAATTAATAACTAACAATTAATAATTTACCTAACACCTAAGACCTAACGCCTACCACCTAACACCTAGAAAGTTATTTGTAGCAAACATTTATCAAATTAGTATAAAAGCTTATGAATCAAGACAGAATTATATTATGGTATCGTAACGACTTACGCGTCCATGACCATGAACCGCTCGATAAAGCAATAAAAACTAAGGCTCAAATTATTCCTATTTATTGTTTCGATTCAAGACAATTTAGTCTGACTAATTTTGGCTTTCCTAAAACAGGTGCTTTTCGGGCAAAATTTTTAATTGAAAGTATTGTTGACTTGCGTAATACTCTGCAAAAATTAGGTAGCAATTTAATAATTCGTCAACAAAAACCAGAAATAGCAATTCCTCAACTTGCTCAAGAATTAAAGGTTAAATCTGTATTTTTTCACCGAGAAGTTACAGCAGAAGAAATTAAAGTAGAAACAGCACTTTATCGAGCATTAAAAAAAATTGGGGTTAAGTTTCAATCATTTTGGGGTCATACACTTTACCATCCTGATGATTTACCTTTTGAAATTACACAATTACCAGAAGTATTTACCAGTTTTCGGAAAGAGATAGAAAAAAAATCTACTATAAATCTTACATTTTCAACTCCTGAAAAATTACCATTTTTGCCAGAAGTTGAGCTGGGAGAATTACCTACTTTATCCAAACTAAATCTAGAATTACCAGCACAAGATTCACGAGCAGTTTTAGCATTTCAAGGCGGAGAAACTGCTGGAAAAGAAAGAGTAAAAAATTACTTTTGGCAGCAAGACTGTTTAAAAGTTTATAAAGAAACAAGAAATGGAATGCTAGGGGCAAATTATTCCTCTAAATTTTCTCCTTGGTTAGCTTTAGGATGTTTATCACCTCGTTATATTTATGAACAGGTGCAAGAATATGAAGAGCGGAGGGTAAAAAATAATTCTACTTATTGGTTAATATTTGAATTATTATGGCGAGATTATTTCCGATTTATTTGTCAAAAACATGGGAATAAAGTATTTCATAAATCTGGTTTACAAGGAGTAGATATTCCTTGGCAAGAAGATTGGGAAAAGTTGAGAAAATGGCAAGAAGGTAAAACAGGATTTCCCCTAGTAGATGCTAATATGCGCGAACTTTTAATGACAGGTTTTATGTCAAATCGTGGTAGACAAAATGTTGCTAGTTTTCTGACTAAAAATTTAGGAATTAATTGGCAAATGGGTGCTGAATGGTTTGAGTCTTTACTGATAGATTATGATGTTTGTAGTAACTGGGGAAATTGGAATTATACTGCTGGAGTAGGAAATGATGCACGAGGTTTTCGTTATTTTAATATTCCTAAACAGGCAAAAGATTACGACCCTGAAGGAAAATATGTTAAACATTGGTTGCCAGAATTAGCAAAAATACCTGCTGCTAAAATACATGAACCTGGGAAATTATCAACTGTTGAGCAAAAGAAATTTGGAGTAAAAATTGGTGTTGATTATCCACAACCAATGATTGATTTGTGGCAGTCAGTTAAGGAGAATGAAAAAAATTATAATGCAGCATTAAAACCTGAAGTAGGAAGAAGGAAGGCGCGAAAAAAATATTGAAAATAATGCTATAGATAGCTAAAAAGGAAAGGAAGAATTACTCAATTATTGATAGTTTTAAATATGTGAGGATATTGCTTGGTATATTTTTTTAATTATTGGGAAGTGAGGTAATATCAAGTCCCGTAGCATCAGGATTGTCAAGTAAGGATTAGAAAGAAGGAAGAAGGAAGACGGAAGACGGAAGAAGGCTTAAAACCCTGAAAAAAACTTAAATTTCCTGTAGATATCTAACCTTGAGTTTACACAACAGAACTGACAACAAAAATCCTTAACTGAATCGTGTTTAATTTTATGTAAGGTAGCACAAAATTATGAAATTTATTAACTTTTCTATCTCGATCTATAGTCAACTCTAATTAAAATATTAGGTTGTGCAATATGCAACTTCTTATGAATTTGGTATTAATTATTAATTATTAATTATTAATTGTTGAAATCAGCTTTTTCGAGCAACCCTTATAAGGAAATTCCATATTCTTTGTCAGCAGATGTGATTTTTATTAGACATCTCTAGAAATTAAATATTCCAATTCGAGCAACCCTTGTAGCCCACATTCCGCACCACAAAATGTAGCAACCGAAGAAGGAGTCAGGAGTCAGGAGACAGGAGACAGGAGACAGAATTTGAGAAGAAAATCATAACTGCCGTGATTGAGTAATCAATCAAACAAGTATTTATGCGTAAATTTTTGACTCGGAATTTGATGAACGAAAAAAAGTAATTGAGATGATTTGCTTATGATAAATACCTACCAAAATACAAATTTATATACTACTTTTAATGATACGCTCTTGAAGTTCCGAATGTGGGTTGTAGAGAGGTGATATAAAGTCCGTTTAATTGCTTATAGAACTCCGTTCCGCTGACAGGAACAAATAACTTTTCCTTCTCTACTAATGCGTATGTCGCAATAATACAATGTAATATAAATGTATTTCAGGTTTTGGTTGAGATACATAGAGCGATCGCTTGTCTGAGATATAAAACCTATTTGGAATCTATTTACAGCAGTTTTGGAGTTGATGAGGTACAAAATTTTAGGACTTTAGGGAGTAGGGAGTAGGGAGTAGGGAGTAGGGAGTAGGGAAAAAAAGATTAATCTTAAAACTGTACCTCATTTATCCTAAAAAGTGCTGTAAAAATCAGGTGATGCGGAGGTGGGGTATATTGAAGTATTTTCAATTATTGTTTTACCGAAAAATTGTGGGTATGTGCCTCCCCTTTTAAGGGGATAATAAATAAAAATTTTCATGATTAGTCAATCCTCTTCTTTTCAAGGAGAGGTAATTATTCATTATTCATTATTCATTATTCATTATTGAAACCATGTAGGACTGTGTACCTCTCAAATTTTGACGCGGGTAAATATTTCAGAAACAGAGTCACAGGAGTATGGGAATATTTTTCCTTTTTCTAGTATTTCCTAATTCCCACGAACGACTCCATGGCTCAAAATTATCATCAAGGTCAAGATATCACTCAGGGGTTCTATAAAGCTCCTAGTTAACATCTTCTTTCTCTACTAATGCGTATGCCGCAATAATACAATGTAATATAAATGTATTTCAGGTGTTGGTTGAGAGATATAGAGCGATCGCTTGTCTCAGATATAAAACCTATACAGCAGTTTTCCTGCACGGTAGACCACAGTAGGAACGTTCCATGGAATGTCCTTACAAGGTTTGATGTGTGAAGATGTGGTTCATCAATTTGAAAAGCTCTGTAAGGTAATAATCAGATAACTAGACTACACTTATAGCAGCTATGCTGGAGGCAGAAATCAACATCCTACTTTGTCTAGCTTTGAGACTTTTAATGTGTCTATACGAGCTATGGTAACTGCTGTAAGTGAATATCAAGAGGTAAGAAGTAATCAAAATTATGGCAAAACTGCAATTAAAAAATCTCAGAAAACAATTTACTAAAAATGTTATTCCCGTTAAAGATATGAATATTGAAGTTGAAGATGGGGAATTTTTAACCTTATTGGGGCCTTCTGGTTGTGGAAAGTCAACTTTACTAAGACTTATTGCTGGGTTAGAAACACCCACTCAGGGTAAAGTGGTTATTGGCGATCGCGATGTAACAAATGTACCACCGGGCGGTCGTAATATTGCAATGGTGTTTCAAAGTTACGCCCTTTATCCCCACATGACGGTCTTTGAAAATATTGCTGCTTCCTTGAAACTCCGCAAAATACCTCAAGATGAAATTCAGCAACGAGTTAATAATGTTGCTCAGAAACTTGAATTAGGACAATTATTAGACCGCAAACCCCGGGAGATGTCTGGTGGACAAAGACAAAGGGTGGCATTAGCTCGATCGCTGGTACGCAACCCAGAAGTATTTTTGTTAGATGAACCTCTGAGTAACTTAGATGCACTATTGCGCGAACAAGTACGAGCAGAGTTGAAACAGTTATTTAACTCTCAACAAAAACCTGTAGTTTATGTTACTCACGACCAAACGGAAGCAATGACTTTATCAAGTAAAGTAGCAATTTTATATGATGGTTACTTACAACAACTTGATGCGCCTCATAAAATTTATAGTCGTCCTGCTAATAAATTTGTAGCTGGTTTTGTTGGTAGTCCGCAAATGAATTTACTGACTCTTAAATGTGAAGAAAATTATGCTATTTTGGGTAATTTTAAAATTCCTCTACCTGATTTTCCGACAATACCAAAACAAATTGTTATGGGTATTCGTCCGGAAGATGTAGGTTTTGTTTTGGCTGAAACTTCTGAGGTTGCTATTAAAGGTAAAGTCTTTTTGGTAGAGAATTTAGGTAAGGAAAAACTGTTAATTGCTCGGGTGGAAAATTCCGAACAAAATATCCGTGCTTTAGTTCCTTATGACCAAACTTGGGATGAGTTAGTCACTTTAGAATTACCTGCTAAACAGATTCATTGGTTTGATTTGGAGTCTGGCGATCGCTTACTTCAATAGAAATCTCCGAAAAAGATATAGGTTTTTTGCAGGAGTAGGCAACAGCTCATCTGGCAACAGGTAAGATATTTTTACGCGCAAAGGCACGAAAAAAGATTTTGTAGGGTGAATTTTTCGTATCCTTAGCCTGCTCTAATTAAAAGATTTATTTTCTGGAGATGTCTAATATTAATATATTGAGTTCTATATAATTAGGGCTTGCTGATTAAATCTAAAAGTATTTACAGATAAAGGTAAGTGCCTTTTTGAGGCCTTTAAAAAGTGCATGGTATCACGTCGAAAATCCTCAAAAAGGAGCGTATTTTCGGCTCATAGTTGGGAAGAAAAATCATTCTTACAATTCTTACTCCTACCTCCTGTAAGTACCCATTTCTCCTGTCTTCCCCTCCCAGGAGGGGAGTGGTTAGGGGTGGGTTGTCTCCTGTCTCCTACCCTCACCCATAAGACTAGTGAAGCGCAAACCCTAATTATAGTAGTCAAGTCTTTTAGCGCATCAATTTTGAGGAAACACCTGCTCTGGTGTATTGAATTTTTTGTATTATTTCTCCCCACATCTTCCCCTCCTGGGAGGGGTTAGGGGTGGGTTACATCCTGTCTCCTGTCTCCTGTTTCCTGTCTCCTGACTCCAAAAAATTAGTATCTAATAATGTTGTTGCTCTTGTCGCATCTACAGGTTTAGAAAATAAGTATCCCTGACCATATTCACATCCTAAATTCTTTAGTTGAGTCAACTGTTGCTCTGTTTCTATCCCCTCTGCTACCACATCTAATCCTAGACTATGAGCTAATGTAATAATTGCCCGTACAATTTCACAATTTTCGCCATTAACTCCCATATTTGTCACAAAAGATTTATCTACTTTCAGAGTATTAATAGGGAAACGATGCAAATAACTCAGAGATGAATATCCTGTACCAAAATCATCAACACTTAACTGTATTCCTAACTCTTGTAGTTGAGATAAAACAGTAATAGCAGACTCAGCATTATCCATAACCACACTTTCTGTAATCTCTATTTTCAACCTTTGAGGATTTATACCTGTCTGTTGCAAAATACGTTGAATATGTAAAATTAAGTTAGGTTGGGAAAACTGCTTACCAGAAATATTCACAGCTACAGTAAGGTCCGTTTGAGAGTAGATTTTTTGCCATTCTTGGAGTTGACGACAAGCTTCCCACAATACCCACTGACCGAGAGGAAGAATCAAACCTGTTTCTTCTGCGAGGGGGATAAATTTTACTGGAGAAATAATACCGCGTTCAGGATGTCGCCAGCGTACTAAAGCTTCAAACCCTAATAATTCACCTGTACATAGAGAAATAATTGGTTGGTAGTTGAGTAAAAAATTATTGGTAACTGGGGAATCTAAATCTTCTAGCATCTCTACCGCGTGACGCAGGTCATGTTCTAATTGCATCATTTCTGTAACGTGGTTGTGCATGGATCTGGTGAATACTAAATAACTCCCCTGATTTTGAGCTTTGGCTCGATCCATAGCAATATTAGCATCTCGGAGCAGATCGCCTGCCCATTGATAATCATCTGAACTGATGACAATACCCATACTCGAAGTAATAAAGAGTCTCTGAGTATCGAATTCTATAGGTTGAGCGATCGCTGTTTGTATCAGAGTTGCTAACCCTATAGCATCTCCTTGGTCGTGAACTGTCTCTAGGAGAATAACAAACTCATCACTACCTATTCGTGCTACTGTATCTATTGGTCGCAAACAAATTTGGATTCTTTTGGCAATTTCAACTAAGAGTCGGTCTCCCGTAGAGTGACCGTGACTTTCATTGATTATCTTAAATCTATCTAAGTTAATAGTGAGTACCGCAAATAGATAATTGGGGTTTCTGCGCGTGCGTGCCAATGCTTGCTGTAGTCGCTCCATTAATAAAGCTCTATTTGGCAAATCTGTGAGACTATCATACAAGGATTGATACACCAGTTTATCCTCTGCTGATTTTCTTTCTGTTACGTCGTGGCAGTTGATAACAATTCCCTGAACTGATTCATCATTAAGTAAATTCATTACTACTGCTTCAAATACACACCAACTACCATTTTTATGACGGACTCGATATTCATCTAACCCCCTGCGTGTTTTCGGATGTTGTTTTACTTCTTCTATTACCTGTTTCATCCACCACTGATCGTTGGGGTGAATTAATTCCAATGCAGATTTGCCTATTAATTCTTTACAAGTGTAACCTAAAATTCTTTCTTGGGAGGGACTAAGGTATTGATAAATACCATTTTTGTCTAAAATCTGGATAATATCTGTACTATTTTCAATTAGCGCTCGGAATCTTTGTTCATTTTCCCGCAGTTGTTTCTCTGCTTGCTTACGTTCGGTAATATCTGCACTAACAGCAACAAACCCTATTACTTGCTCTTTTGCATCTTCGATCGCATCTATCCGGATAAAAATCTGGATTAGGCGATCGCCACGACTACGACAGGAGACTTCTCCATTCCATGATTTTCCATTTTTCATAGTGTCAGATATTTGTTGAGCTGCTCTCTCATCTGTTATTAAACTTAGTAACCCACCATTAGCATTTAATTCTTCTACTGTTGCGTAATTAAAAAGTTGAGTAAATGCTGAATTTTGATAGATGTGATTACCACTAGCATCGGTCATACTAATCGCTTCACTGCTACTTTCTACTGCTTTACCTGTCAATGCTAGAGCTGTTTCTGTTTGCCGCAATTCGGTAATGTCAAGTCCAACAGTACACGCTGCTTGACCCTGATTGTATTTTTGGGCAACTATGAGATATTGACCTACAGATGATTTCATTTCTTGCACAGTAACTGTGGAGTTACTATCAAAAAAATCACGTACAAATTTGGGGAATTCTGCATCATTTCCACTCAGAAAACCAAGATTTTTACCAATAAATTCTTCTGGAGATAATTTGTAAATTTCAGCTAAATGTCTATTCACTCCTAGATAATATAAATCTGAACTAATCCAAGAAACTAATCCTGGCATTGCTTCTAAAAGTGTTTGTAATTTTTCCTCTGTTTCTGTGGCTATAGAGTATTTTTTTTGTGATTTAATATTGGAGTCTATCGCTTCAATATTATTAGTAATTAAGATGACTTTATCTTTACTAATTGGGTAAATTATAGCGTTAATTTTTACATTTTGTTTTTCTATATGATAGAATTTTTCTATTTCGACAGGACTATTTGTTTTTAAACAAATTTGAACATGATTGCTCAAAAAATTTTTCTGATTATTTTCAATAAATTGACATATTCTCTGAAATTCTAGGTGGTTATGGTGTGAAAAGCAGGCTTCTTTATTTACTGGAATACTTTCTAAAAAATACCCTGCTCGATCTAACACCCATATACAATTATTCATGACAGGAAACATGATTAGATATATCAGTATAATTTTTTTTATACATCTTAAGTAGGTTGAGCATTTTGCTCTATACTTAATTAATTAAATGACTCAAGGTTGATAGGTATAGTACAGAATTACAAAAATCAAGTTTTTTTAGACATGAGAATGCTATATCGAATACTAATAGTTTTTAGGATTATCGATTCAGTGGAGTATTTTTCGGTACTATTAAGAATATTCTTTAAATCAACTTTTCTAGATATCAGCCTTTATTAGAAGCATTTACTATTGCTATAATTACTAGATTATTCGTATATTGATTCAATCTAGAGTCAGTTTAGCTACAGGTAATTATAGAGATAGTTTATCTCTAATAAATACATTTATATTATATAGCATATTCGTAATTTATCACAAAAAAAATATACTGTCAATGAAGATAATTCAAATTTAAAATCTATTCTTCATTTTTTTATATTTTCAAATTAAGGAACTAATACTTTTTAAAATTCCCTGCTCGAATAACTATTTTAATGTTGTTAAAATTAATGATTAATCAACAATATTTTCTAACGAATAGAAAACTGCGTATATATGGACTTCAGTTGTGACTGCCATAATTCAATGGTTATGAAAATCGTCAGAGTATGAAGAACAACAAATAACTTTTAACTTTAGCTCCTACAGCTCCTACATATTCAATTAGGGTTTGCTGAAAAAGCCTTATGGGTGAGGGTAGGAGACAGCTATACTGGAGACAACCCACCCCTCACCCCTCCCAGGAGGGGAGGGGAAGACAGGAGAAAAGGGTCGGGAGCGAGGAGGTAGGAGCGGGCGTTTTGTAAGAATGATTTTTCTGCCTAACTATGCACCTAAAATACGCTACTTTTTGAGCGTGAAGAGCTGAAACAGGCGCACTTTTTTCGATATCAAAAAGGCTAAAACCTTTATCTGTAAATACTTTTAGATTTAATCAGCAAGCCCCAATTATGTGCTTCAATTGATGCTAATTTATGTGCAGGTAAGTTATACCAAGCGTGATAAATATTTGCTACAAATAGCTAGGCTATTTCTTAGGAGTCAGGAGTCAGGAGTCAGGAGTCGTATGGGAATTGCTTCAATACAAGTTTTTAGAGCTGATTTATAAACTTAGTTAAAAGTCTTACATCACCTAGCTTTCAGGAATTTGGGGTCTACAGAGCGATAATTTGCCAAACCTAAGTATAGCGAGAAACTCAGCCTATTAATATTTACTTTATAAATCAGCTCTTAGGTCGTAAATTATCTTGTTTGCCAAAGGGACATTTTCTGCACTTATCTTTTAATCGCACTTATTATTTATAACATTCTTTTTTCAAATTGGTATTATCCATAACTACTACTGCTATCGAACATAATTGAAATACTAAAAAATGCTTGATAAATACTTAAAATGCTTTACGATAAATTGAGTTATTGATTGTCATTAATCCCACTACTTTAATTAATAATTAATAATTACCTCTCCTTGAAAAGAAGAGGATTGACTAATTATGAAAAATTTTTCTTGTTTATCCTTGTAGAGCGACAGCTCGTGGCGCAGCCAAGGAGAGGCTTTAAACCTTAATTATTCGGTAATCAATTCAAATAAAAACGGGTGCATCTCAATTTTGAATAAAGCAACAGGGAATAGGGAATAGGGAATAGGAAATAGGGAATAGATAGGAAAAAAGTATTTTTGCAAATATTAAGATGCACTCATAAAAACACGATATAAATCTGAAAAATTAATATTTTCTGGTTCAGCGGAATGCTGCGCAAACAGCTCCCGCTGCCTTCTACCTTTCTTCCTCTAAAGTGTAATATCATGTCCGGATAATAGCGTGATAAAAAAACTTTCTCTTTCTTATCCTGTTCTTATCCTGTTCTTCCTCTTCCTTCTTCTTTCTTCCCTCCTGACTCCTGAGTTCTGGTAAGCATTCAGCCGTCAGCTATCAGCTATCAGCTATGAGTTATTAGCTCATTATCAGCTCAAAAGAGGATTAGTCTCCAAGGATAATTAAAACTTATAAAAAAAATGTCTTCAGCTAACCTTAGTAATTTCTTGAATATGTTCAAAAGCTGATAGCTGTTTGCGCAGCATTCCGTAGGAAATGCTAATAGCTGAATGCTTACGAGTTCTGACTCCTCCGTCGTTATTCATTTTTTACTTAAAAGTGATAATATTTTCATGAAATCTTCTAGAATTATCTCCCGATTATCTTCTGTTAAAATAGGTACATGAACAAAGAGACACTTACTTTTCAAACAACTCAGTTCCAGATATTTTAAAACTGAATAATACAAGTCTTCACAAACAAATTTTCCCGCATCATTACTAATCTCAGTCATATCCAATCCTACAACTAACTCTGCTAAATCAATAGAAGTTTTCATCACCATTTCTCCACAACTAGCTTGAGATTCTATTGTGAGAATTTCCCTTTTTTCTGCCATACCACAACAAATAATCAAATCAGGCTGAATCTCTTCTATTTGATCAATAACAATCTCTGTAGCTATCTGTGAATCAACAGGTAACTTTCTTAAAAAACTTAACGAATAATTAGTTAAATTTTGAACAAATATCAAACTAAGTAAATCATCAGAAGAATTAGATTTATGGTGAGGTTTCCATATATCAAATGATGTCAGTAAAACTTTTATTTTCATTCTTCAAACAAAGACAAAATAAAAAAATGTATAAATTCTTTAAATCATACTAACTTCTTGACTATAATAAAATTGCCAACCACAAGATGAGGATAAAAATTAATGCCAACTATTGCAGTCATAGACTACGATATGGGTAATTTACACTCTGTCTGTAAAGGTTTAGAAAAAACTGGTGCAACCCCAAAAATTACAGATTCTCCAATAGAAATAGAACAAGCTGATGCAGTAATTTTACCAGGAGTAGGGTCTTTCGACCCGGCAGTACAACACTTGCGCTCGCGCCACTTAGAAACACCTATAAAACAAGTCATTGCTTCTGGGAAACCTTTCTTAGGTATATGTTTAGGTTTGCAAATATTATTTGAAAGTAGCGAAGAAGGTCAGGAACCAGGTTTAGGAATACTTGCTGGAAAAGTACGTCGGTTTAAATTTGAGCCTGGTCTGACAATTCCCCAAATGGGTTGGAACCAACTACAATTTACTCAACCAAACCATCCTTTGTGGAGTGAAATAGCTTCTCAACCTTGGGTATATTTTGTTCATTCCTACTATGTTGACCCCACTGACTCTCAAGTTACAGCAGCAACAGTCACTCACGGCCATCAAACAGTCACAGCAGCAGTAGGGCAAAACAATTTAATGGCAGTACAGTTTCACCCAGAAAAATCTTCTATTCTTGGGCTAAAAATTTTGTCAAACTTTGTGAGTAAAGTTATATCTGAAAATTTGGCTTTAGCTGGTTAGAGCAACCATGAACTTAAGGATATATGGAAATCGTCCGTTAAAAACTTTACCAGGAATGACCACTCGTCCAACTTTGGCCAAAGTGCGAGAAGCAGTCTTTAATATTTGGCAAACTAATATAGTTGGTTGTCGATGGTTGGATATATGTGCAGGTGTGGGTTCCATGGGTGCTGAAGCTTTATGTCGAGGAGCATCCTTAGCCATTGCAATTGAAAAATATGGCCCTGCTTGTGCTGTAATTCATCAAAATTGGCAACTTGTGGCCAGGTCATCCCAGGAATTTCAGGTGTTACGGGGAGATGTGTTAAAACGTTTAAAAGTGCTGGTAGGGCAAAAGTTTGACTTGATTTATTTTGACCCACCTTATGCTAGTGATTTATATCAACCAGTATTGGAGGCGATCGCCCAATATCAACTTCTAGCACCAACCAGCGAGTTAGCAGTGGAACATAGTCCCGAAGGATTGTCTGTTAAATCTGTGTCCACCTTAGAAATTTGTCGGCAGAAAGTCTATGGCAATACAGCTTTGACTTTCTTTCGTCCCAAGCAAGAGGAGAGATTGAGTGACAGCTCCCGTCGCTAAACTCTTGCTAGCTATAGCGCGGGCTTCTCGTTGACTCCTGGCAAACCATCGGACATTTCACCTTCGCGAAGCGTCTCCGCAGGAGAAACTTTGGTTTTACTTTCCCGTGCTGCCCACCGGAGAAGGAGTAGAGATTAATTTCTCGCTCTACCTACGTTCCTTGAAAGTTTTACATACAATCAAGCTGTACTTTGAATGCACAATTCCTTGTAAAACCCCGTACCAACAGTAGTCTAGGTTTGTTTTGCAGGTGGCGGTTAGCTCTTGAAATAACTTTACCTACATCATTTATTTTAGCAGTATTTAGCCCACCATTCATCCCGTCGCTAATCCGGAAGAGTATAGCGCGGGGTTTCTGGCGGTTGGTGCTAATTTAGTCAATATTTAATTGGTTGCCCCGTCTATATTGTTGGTAGGCTGCAAAAAATAGTCCTGCCAATGTGACGAGGATTAGACCTAGTACGATTCCAGAAAGTAATGGTTCTACCACGAAGCTAACTCCTTATTGTTGAAATTTTTATGTTTATTAATCAATAGTTCATAAAAATATAGCCAAATGTGACACATCCTTATTTTGCAGGTGTTACCATGACTGGGTGAACTACAACACCCTCTATCCCATAGCTAAAAGCATTTGGGACTACTTTTTATTTTCCTCTTTTTTGATTATCTCCCTGATTCAATTTCTACTTGGTCATAATACAGAGGCTTGGACGTAGGTTCTGATGTGTCTAGAGGTAGCGTGTCAGTCCAGGAATTTCACCCTATTGAACTCAGATCGTTGACTCTTGAGGCTATTTGGTTTTCTATCATCACAGACATTGTTAGATTATGTCAATAGTTGCCCAAATTTCTGGAGACAAAAGACTACATATAACTATATCAGGACTTACGCAAAGGCACTATTTACAGAGTCCAAAGACTATTGAACAATAGTTTTGAGCGCTATATATAGCGTATCTGCGTAAGTCCTATATATATGACTATATTTGTGTTGAATGTTTATGATACTACTATTTATTTTGATTCTGGGGAGAAAGTGGCAGTAGAGAACTTCCTATCCCGTATATAAAAATAAAATAAAAAATAAAAAATAAAAATTAGATAATTCCTCAAAGTATTGATTAATATTAAAATATTTTATTTTTTATAAAAGTATTAGCTAAAAAAGAGCCATACTGTTAAGGTATGTTAATTGATATTAAACTTTCTTGTAGATAGTTTTTGAGATATAAAGATTTTGGATAACCAGCTTGCTGATACTAAAAAAGAAGTCTTACTCAAGTGGAGCGCCTTAGCTGGTCTGGCTGTTCTGTTGGTAGTCCTATTTATGTTCTTAGGATTTAGGCAGTTTCAGGTTTCCGATCCTTATACAAAAAGAGTATTGTCTATTGATGGAGACCCAGTTCAAGGCCACGCGATTTTTCAAATGAACTGTGCAGGTTGTCACGAGTGGGTTTTAGAGAGTCAGATCGGACCATATTTAGAAGGAATTTCCCAACGCAAGTCAGATGTGGCAATTATTAAGCAAGTAGTTAGTGGCCAAACACCACCTATGCCCCAATTTCAGCCCAGCGTCCGGGAAATGGCCGATTTATTAAGCTATTTAAAACAAATGTGATTTAAAAGTAAAAAGGGGTTGCATAAATAGGTGCGGCTCTGCTATTATTAAAAACATTGCCGATGTAGCTCAGTTGGTAGAGCACTCGACTTGTAATCGAACGGTCAGGAGTTCGAGTCTCCTCATCGGCTTTTTTTATGAATTGAAACTCTAATATATTGATCGATATCAATTTTATAGATAGAGTAGTAGATGTTTAGTTGACTAAAAAGTCATGCTAACGGACTATAAACCCCGTATAACATTTATATCTTTCAGATTATCAGAGTTTGAGGCTCTTGACAACCCCTTTCTTCACAATTTTTTGAAGCTTCAGAGAATGAAAATTCTGTTGATTTCACGGTGGCGGAGGGTGAAAAATTATCTCAACGTTGGTTGAAGACCCGCGCTCTCCCGAAGGGGAGCGTCGCATGGGAAAACCAATCAATTTTGCGGTGTATGCCAATAGTGTGTTAGAGTTAAAACTTGGCTGCTGGGCTAGCAGTGTCAGTCTGTGGAGCGCGCCTTTAGACCGAAAAGAGGCTTGACCTTGGAGGCTGGTGCATTGAAGCAGAAAGACCTAATCAGCGATGGTTAGGAATCCCGCGCTTTTACGCAAGTGCAGCGTCGGGAGGATGTCAATGTTGAGTGTTATACCAATTTGAAAAAAGAATGTTACGAATAGTAAGAGCGATAAAAATAATTTCCAGGAGATGTACCTTGGAGAAAAAAAGATAATTTACGCCCTAAAAAATGGTATTAAAGCTATTCCCAGATGACTCCTGACTCCTGACTTCCCCTCCTGGGAGGGGCTAGGGGTGGGTTGACTCCTAAGAAATACCCTAGATATTTGTAGCAAACATTTATCAATTTGGTATTAGTGGCGATCGCTTGACCAAAAAATAAGGTCTCAAGCCTCCCCTTGGCTGTGCCGCGAGCTACCGCTCTACAAGGGGATGAAAAAGCGGTCAATCTTCGGAGCTTCCCGTAGGGTGGGATGGCTGCGAAACCTGCGCCATATCCAATCGACCAAGAGAAAATAAAGTTCAATATTTCAAGGCTCTGACTTTCCTACGGAATGCTGCGCAAACAGGCAGAGGTACTGAAGTCCGCAGTTCCTCCGGAGGAGGTTAACTGATAACTGAAATGACCTATCCCTTTGAGAAGGTGATGGAGAAAGACACCGAAGTTTTTGGGGAAAGTTTGATTTGTGAAACTGACTGAATCACCAACCTAAAGCCTTGACTTAGCTTTGTTTGACGAGTTCGTTAAAATGTTTCTTCATCATGCAAAACTTGTGAATGATTAATTTTTTTACTACTACTATTGTGGAAGCTGGAGAGATGATTCAATTTTTTAGTTGAATAAAAAGTCATGCGTAGGGGCGAACAGACCCTTATAACATTTATATTTTTCAGATTATCAGAGTTTGAGGCTCTTGACAATCCCTTTCTTCACAATTTTTTGAAGCTTCAGAAAATGAAAATTCTGATGATTTCACGGTGGCTGAGGGTGAAAAATTATTGTTGAGTGTTAGTGGCGATCGCTTGACCTATCCCTTTGAGAAGGTGATGGAGAAAGACACCGAAGTTTTTGGGGAAAGTTTGATTTGTGAAACTGACTGAATCAGCAACCTAAAGCCTTGACTTAGCTTTGTTTGACGAGTTCGTTAAAATGCTTCTTCTTATCTAGACTTTTGAATGATTAATTTTTTTACTACTACTATTGTGGAAGCTGGAGAGATGATTCAATTTCTTGGTTGAATAAAAAGTCATGCGTAGGGGCGAACAGACCCTTATAACATTTATATTTTTCAGATTATCAGAGTTTGAGGCTCTTGGCAACCCCTTTGTTCACAATTTTTTTGAGCTTCAGAAAATGAAAATTCTGATGATTTCACAGTAGCAGAGGGTGATGGTGTTGATCAGAATGATGATTTTTCACTAGAAATTGGCAAGCAGTGGATATTGCTAAAAATCTTGGTAATGCTGCTAAATTTTTAAACCCTGCTATAGCATTAGTTTTGATGGGAATGGATGTTTTTTGAAATGCATATTTTCAATAATTGATAATTGATAATGGATAATTAATAATTACCTCTTCCTTTTAGGGAGAGGATTGAATAAAAGGAAAATTTTTTCTCTCTTGGTCGATTGGATATGGCTCTGAGACCTCGCCATCCTACCCTACGGGAAGCTACGCTAACGACCGCTTGTTTCTCCTTTAAAGGAGAGGCTTTAAACCTTAATTATTCGGTAAAAATCAATGGCAGATTTACGAAGAGACATTACCAGGCGGTTTCAGAAAATAGCTCAAGATTTAAAGACACAAATAGAACTGCAACTACTTAATTTTGAAACCCAGGTTTAGACAGAAACTGAAAAGCAAATTACTGAGGCTCGAAAACAGGAAGAGGAAGCTATTGCTGCTTCTAATACTTAGGTAAAAAAACTAGGATAAATTCGGAATAATTTTGAGCTTATTCTCCAATATATTCAGAAGGAAACGGCAAAAGCTAAAGATTAAATTGGGAGATTAATTGAAGAGTCAGATTAAGTCTAATGAATTAAAAATAATTATATTCTCGTTTTTCTCTAACACTTCATCCCTCCTTTTTTGAAGTACAAGTAAGGATATCTAGGTTTTTTTGGCGTTGCTGATTTGAGGTATGAAATCATGCCTGGATAAGAGGGCGAACAAAAAACTGTCTCCTTCTACTCAGGGTTTCTTCTTATTTATTCCCTCCTAAGTTCTGACTCCTAAGTAATTAGAATTAATATCATACACGCGCTTCAGCAACGCCGTTTTTTTTATTGGCATTTTGTAGTAAAATGTGAAAGTAGATTATTATTTGATGTAATCCCAAAAAAATTTATGAGTGAAACACAAAATAATCAACAGTCTTCGACCCCGATTGTAAATTCTGAAGCTACGGTCTCAAGTCAACATGAACATCCTACAAGAACACCGCCTTGGGGTAAAGTCACAATGTTGGAAGAAGGTCCACGTTACAAAATTAATCGTATAGAGGTCAAACCAAAACATTATATTACGACCCAAATGCACTATCACCGTAGTGAACATTGGATTGTGGTTTCTGGTACTGCTAAAGTTGTGTTTGATGGTACAGAACATTTGCTACTGCAAAAACAATCAACTTATGTTCCACCAAATACAGCACATCGTGTAGAAAATCCTGGTACAATTCCTCTAGTAATGATTGAAATTCAAAATGGGGAATATCTTGGGGAAGATGATATTACTCGTTTTCCAGAAGCTGATACAGAAGTATCTTCAAAATAATTTTAGGTAGGCGATCGCTCATAGTAGTTTTCACTAAGGAAGAGGGAAAACAGAGCTTGTTTAGTCCATTAATTAAGATAGTAGGGGAGTAGGGGAGTAGGGGAGTAGGGGAGTAGGGGAGTAGGGGAGTGGGGGAGACCTGGAGTGGAAAAAATTGTGAGTAGGAAAGAAACCAAAATACATCTTCTTTCTTGATCGTCGGAGCTGACATCATCAGGTAAGTTGTCCCAAGTTCAATCTATACCATTATGGTTGTAGGACTGCCTAAAAAACAGCTATATTTTTGAAATATCTATCCATAGACCATATTTTTAGCCTGGGGAGAAGATAAGTTATATCATGTTTGCTTAATCGCTTAATAGCATGATAAAAAACTTTCTTCTTGCTCTTCATCTTCCTTCTTTTTTTCTCCTGTACGTCGCCCTAAGGATGGCTTCCCTACTGACTCCTGAGGACTGAGGACTGACTCCTGACTCCTACCCTCACTCATAATGCTTTTTCAGCAAACTCTATTTAACTTTCCTGGCGGGAAGTCCCGCGCTCTCCCGCAGGGGAGCGGAGGGATGGGAAAGCCAGGGCCTGGATTCGGATACCTTCATAAGCTAAACGTTCACAAGCCCTTGACAAGCTAGCTACATTTTGTTATTCTCAAGTTCAAAACAGGGGGAGGACATCACCTCTGTCTAAACAGCGGTCAGGGTTTCCCAGACTGAAGAATCCCGCGTTGTCCCGTAAGGGCAACGTCGGGAGTATGTCAATACTAACCTCTAGCAAAATTGTGAGTATATAAAGCACTCCGTGGCAAAACACGCTGTACTTCTTCAACTGTAGTTATCCCCTGAGTTACCTTTTCAATAGCAGCGGTTCGGAAAGAAACAAAACCATTTTGCTTCAAGTAACGCTGTAACTGAGTCATCGTACCTTCATAAATCAACTCACGAACCCGGTCATCTACATCCAATAATTCTACAATTGCTTCTCTACCAGAATAACCAGAATGGAAACAATTAGAACAACCGCGACCAATACGCCATTTTCCCTGAATTTCATGCTTTATACTCGGAGTAACAGCAGATATAGTTTGTCCCCCATTACCATTATTCAAAGCAGAAGCATAAGCAGATAGACTTTTGCTAACAGCAAAACTCATAGAAGGTAATATTTGCGGCTGCTCTAAACCCAAGATTTGTAGATCAGCTTCTGTGGGAGTATATGCTTCTCCACAATGGGGGCAAATTTTGCGCACTAATCTTTGTGCAACAATACCCAATAGCGCATCACTCATCAAAGCAGGGTCAGGACCGATATCCTTTAACCGAGGAATTGCACCTATGGCATCATTAGTGTGGAGAGTAGTCAAGACTAAGTGACCAGTCAATGCAGCTCTTACTGCTGTATCTGCCGTCTCGCGGTCGCGTATTTCACCCATCATAATAATATCAGGGTCTTGACGCAAAATTGCCCGTAGACCAGCGGCGAAAGTCATTCCTGCTCTTTCATTTACCTGAGTTTGGGTAATTCCGGGTAATACATATTCTACTGGGTCTTCAACAGTAACTACATTAACGTGTTCTGTTGCCACTGATAACAAACTGGTGTATAGAGTGCTTGTTTTCCCAGAACCAGTTGGTCCTGTAAAAATAATCATTCCCTGTGGTTGATGCAACCAACTTTTGTAGACATCCAAACTCCGTTCAGAAAATCCCAATTTATCCAAACTAGAAAAAGGATTTTTGGAAGTTAGTAACCTAATCACAGCTTTTTCCCCTCCGACACAGGGAAGGGTACTGACCCGTAAATCTATTCCTATATTAGAATCATCGTCTCCTACATATTGTTCGCTAATTCTCCCATCTTGAGGACATCTACTTTCAGCGATATCCATATCACACATCACCTTAATAGCAACCACTACTCGACGACCAATATCTGCTGGTAAGGTAGTAATATTTCTGAGGATGCCATCAATACGGTAACGTACTCGTAGACCATCTCCAGTAGGTTCAAGATGGATGTCACTAGCACGGTTACGCAGAGCGCCAGAAATGATTGTTTTAATCCGACCAATTTGGTCTGCTGCTTGAGAAAGATATAATTCTGTAGTGGCGCAGACATCTTCTTCTTCTAGCTCTCCAGTCAAAGGATTAATTAACTGATTTCCAGAAATAGAGTTGGGGTCTATTTTTTCTCTATGATACCAGGCGCTATAGCTTTTTTCTGCAATAAAAATAATTTTGATGTCAGAAAAAGTACGGTCGCTCATATTTTTCATCTCATCAGCACATATTTCTACAGGGGAAGCTAAGTAATAACAGTTACGCCATAAAAGTAGTGGAATAACTGGTGGTAATTCTTTTCGTTCTGGAAATTCTCTAAAGAAACGATATGCTACTTCTTTATCAAGTAGTTGTAGATTTACTATTCCTCGTTTATCTACTAAATTCTCCAATGCTTGTTGGCAAGTTATTTCACGATTTCTTAATAGTTGCCAAGCTGATAGAACAGAAGTTGATGCACTCATAGTCAATTAATTAGAAATGGTTTTTAATCATATTGCATGAAAGAGAAAATATTTTTTGTTCTCCTCCAACTTCTGAAAATAACACTGTTGTGATTAAATGAAAACCCTTTTATGGTTTTGGTCTTGTGCAGGAGTCTTGAAAAAGGTTTGGTAGAAAATATTCTGGAAAAAGTGAAAGATTATAGGGAACTAGAGAGCTTAAAAATAATATAAACTTAATATAATAAATCGATAATTCTTGTTTTAACTATGAATTAAATTTCTGTATAATTATATACAGATAATTTGTTGTTTAAAAACGGCATGAATGTTGTATAATAGAATATCTTAAACCAGTCTCGTACTTCTCTTCTTTTCAGATATATTTTTACTTTTTAAAGGGGGTATAGAACTGAATTTATCATTATTTATTCTGAATTTATTCTGACTAAACATGACCGAAAAATTAAGGTATAAAACCTCTCCATTCATGGATAAAAAAGCGGGTGCATCTCAATCTTGAATAGTCAGCATTTAGCTATTAGCTGTCAGCTATCAGCAAGGAGCGCATTTTGGGCAAGGGTTGGTCAGAAAATCAAGGGACGATTCTTCTGACTACCTCTTCTATAATTCCCATTTCTCCTGAGGACTGAGGACTGAGGACTGAGGACTGAGGACTGACTCCTCCCCTTACCAAAAGACTTTTGAGTGCAAACCCTAATTAATCCAAGTTTTCTCCCAAGACTCGCCACCAACTTCTAAACCACATAAATCACTTCTTGCTTCCAAAATCAACCTTGAATGACTACCTCGATTTTCTCTTAACCTCAAAATTAAATGACCGCGCATAGTATCTCGGCACAAAAATATTAACCCCTGTTCAGATGGTGCTCGTAGAGGTGTACCAGATAAATTTGTCGTTCCATTCAACTCTACTTCAAACTTGTCATTTTTGGCTTGCATTTGCCATTCTCCCCAAGGCTGAATTTGCCAATGTACTTCTGAATTCCACGGTACAAACTCATAAAACTTGCCTTGATAATGAATACCCACCATTGCCACTTCTTCCATCCACCACAATACTCCTCGCTTACCACCACCAGCAGTTAAAGCTAAATCTGATTCGTCATAGAAACTGTTGCAGTTGAACCAAAACCACTTTTTAGGGAAAGCACCGCCCCAATTTTTCTCACTATATGCTGGTGCATTGGTAAACTCATAGATTTTGCTATTCCATTCTATCCATCCTGTGGCAAGACCGTGAGCCATTAATATTTGCCATCCAGGCTCAAAAATTGGTAAAAATGATAGCCAACCAGCGGTTGATTGTTGTTGTGCATCTGGGTCTCCCCAGCCATAGATAGGTTTTGTTTGATATTGCCAACGACAGTAGTTATTTTTTCCAGGGTCAGAGAGATTTCCTTGATGCCAAGTGGCAGTAGCTTGATATCCTTGTTTGATTTGAGTGTCGAATACTTGTGGGTCTAGATAGCCAACTGGGCCTGGCAAATCTGTTTGTCCCCAATGACCTAATTCCAGGACTTCTGGTGCTGCCCAAAATTTTGTGACATCTGGGAAGGTGCGACAGAGATATTCGTCATTTGGGCCGAGAATTTGAGCGCCACCACCGCTGTAAGGTTGGCCACCTATAGGGTCTTCTATAGAGTACATAAAGGCGAAGGTTTGTTTTTCTTCTGGTAGGGTGACTCGGTAATACCAACCTTCAAAAAAACGGCGATCGCTACCATCCCAGTGATAGCCACTATGGGGTGTTTGTTTTGGATATGTTCTCACAACTGCGAATATGATATACTTCAGAATATTTTATAAAAATATTCGAGATTTTGTAGAACAGTTGTGAATTAGGGTTGTGCATTAAGAAAGTGTGAGAATAGTAATAGAATTATTGTCCCTCAAGACTTTTAACTAGGGCTTGCTGATGAAATCTTAAAGCATTTACAGATAAAGTTTTTAGCCTTTTTAGGTCTGAAATACCTTGGTTTTTAACTCTTGATGCTCAAAAAGGAGCGCATTTCTGGCGCATAGTTGGGCAAAAAAAATTATTCCCCTACTCCTCTACTCCCCTTTTCCCCTCCTGAGAGCAGGACTAATTCATTGCCTGGGGAGAATATTTATATGGATATGAAATACATTTAATTGTGCAAATAAAGGAATAGGGAAGGAGAATCATGGAAAAGGAAAGATATCGTAAAATCCGTGAACGCACTTTGCAGTCGTATAATAGAAATTCACTGTTCTGGAAACATTTTAGTGACCTTTCAGGTGGAATAAAACAGGTTCCCTCCGCAATTCCTACGGGTAATGTGAACTATCTTTCAAATCATAATTATTTATTGGATTATCATGATTTATTTCAGAGAAATATGGGGACATTTTATCAACATTTTGTAGCAAGTATTCCATTCTTGGTTGAAGAAAAATGCCGCATAGGAGTAAGCATATATCGGTTAGCTCAACACTTAGTAAAAGAGAAGGATAATTACATTACATTCTTGGAAACTGGCGTCGGAGATGGTGCAAATGGGCGAACAATGGCAGAATTCTCAAAAGGCTTGATTAGAACACTATCAACTACCAATACTGTGTATAGCAAAAACAATTTTTATCGATTGTGTAACCACGAGTACTCGAAATTACATCATGGTTCTTTCATAAATATAACGCCAGAATATATAACTTCTCAACAAGATTTGAGTTTTTTCTCTAACGGGTTCAATATCATATATGAAAATGTTACGTTTCCATTCTATGGATCGGAACGAGAAGATTTAATAGATTATGTAGCAAGACTGCTTAAGAAAGATGGTCTGATGATTTTTCTAGAGAAGCTCAGACATCCAGATGAATCAGAATATAGAAAGCGAGAGAAAATTAAGGATGACCAGTACAAAGCGAAGTATTTCTCAGATAGTGAAATTAAGGAAAAACGTTCAGATCTGCTAGAAGTAATAGAGCGAGGACAAGTAGATTTTGAATCCCTTACAGATGCCATCAAAAAGCATTTCAAATACGTTTATTTAATTTGGAACAGCACAAATTTTTATGAATTTGTAGGTTCAAATAATGAATTAATTGTGTCCAAGTTTATTGAGCTTCTTCCTCCGATTTATGTCCCCTCTCCATTTTGTGCGGAGAGCAATTTGCCGAGAAATCTTTAGTATACTCCAGTCGGTGACACACAATATAGCAAGTCTAAATGACTCATATGTCTGAAAGCCATTCATTTTAAAATTGTCACTTTTTTTGATTTTTTTGTTAATAGACTTGTTGCATAATTGACACGGATTTAATGTATTGGGTTAGTTATCAATTTTCAAGCACATTTGAATAAACCAGAATTGACCGATCAAAAGCTTGTTGACCTGAACGGTAATCGCTTTTTTAGAACAGAAGATTTAGCAGCTATTTTACCCAACGATAAACTAGAAATATAGTTGGTATATCTTGTCGGTTTCCTGAGGCAAACAATACTGATGCATTCTGGAACAATTTACCGAAAAATTAAGGTATAAAGTCTCTCCATTCATGGAGAAAAAAGCGGTCGTTAGCGCAGCTTCCCGAAGGGTGGGATGGATAGGTTACCTAACAATATCCAATCGACCAAGAGAAGAAAAAAATTCCTTTTAATCCAATCCTCTTCTTTTCAAGGAGAGGTAATTCTAAATTCTAAATTCTAAATTCTAAATTCTTGAAGAGATGGGGTGGAATGAATTTCATTTTTTAGCAGTCGCGAAATTGAGTTAGAAGATCCCAACTGGATCGAACACCCCCGGAAGTTCTATATCATTGAGGAATAATTTCTGTTACTACATTACTACTACCACCTTCAATAGTAACTTTTTCATTTTCTAGTTGTCCAACTGCCCGAGGACCTCTAACATTAAATGGCGGGTCAACTTGACGATAAAATACGTTTCCTTGTGCTTCAAAAGTCTGATTTTCAAAGTACCAAGTTAGGCGATCGCTATTTAACTGAGCTTGATTGTTTTGCCCTACACCAATAACATTTCCTGATAAATTGAAGGTATTGTTTTGAAAATTTCCTTGACCTTGATTAGCTTTCAAAACTACTTTTTCTTCTTGTTCTAATACTGTTATAGGTCCTGGAGAAGTAATCAAATTTTGTGGCATATTCCAAGTAACTAACTCACTACTTATTTGTACTTTTGGGTCAGTTTGGAGTAGCTGTACATTTTTCTTGAGAGTAGCTATTTTATTGTCTAAATCATATTCTGATTCATCACCATAAGCACTGCCAATAACTTTTTTATCTTGAAGTTGTTCAATTTTTATAGGTTGATTAGTAAGCAATTTTTTTGGCTCTATTTGCCAAAATAGTTGTTCTGTTTGTATTTTCAGCACAGGTTCTTTGATCATAGCTACTACTTGACCATAAAACTCTATTTTTTTTTCTTTACTAATAACTTTTGCTTTCTGAGCTGATGCTTGTACTTGTTCGTTACTACCTGTAATATTATTAGTGACAATAATAATTCCTGGTTCTGTCAACCATTCGAGTTGTTGTCCTCTAATAACTACTTTATTTTGAATATCATATACTTCTATTTCATCTATCAGTATAATTTTGTTTCCATCTTGATATACTTCTCCCTGTAAAGCAGTAATTTTATAGGTTACTTTTCCGTCTTGAAATAATTCACCTTCAGGTTTTGTCACTCTTATTAATTCTTGATTTTGCAGATATGAAGCTCGTTGAGATTTTACTCGCCACAACATTTGACCTTCTTCTGATGCTTCTTCTAAAGTAACATCATTTAAAGTCAAGTCACTCTCTGGTGTCTGAGTAGGAATAGGTTGTTCCGATATATTTTCTTGAACTTGATTTTGTTGATTACAAGCAGTTATTCCTAGAAGTAAAGTTACTAAAATGAATAAAGATATTGATAAATTATGGTAAGAAGAAAAAGAATTATTTTGTTCAATCATAAAAAGTCTTTCATTAATGGATAATGGATAATGGATAATGGATAATTGATAATTGATAATTACCTCGGGTTTTAACCGTTACGGAATTGAATATTAGGAAATATTATTTCTTCTCTTGGTCGATTGGATATGGCGAGGAGACCTGCTCTTGACAGAGCCGCTTTCCTAGCGGAATGCTATCGCAAACGCGGTCCGCGTTAATATTAATTATTCTTATCAAAATCATAAGGGTCGCGCAACCCTGCCTTTTAAGGCGCAAGATTTTTGGAGAGTTGCTCAAATCCCCGTTACAAAAATAACTTCTGACTTCCCCTCCTGGGAGGGGTTAGGGGTGGGTTGACTTCTGACTTCTGACTTCGTTAAGTAGTACTATATCAGTAAAAAAACTCAAGGAAAGTGTTTTAATTATGAGCGAAAAATTTCCAGCTTTTACTGAAATAATGCTCAATTTTTTCAACTTTCCTTGTGGCAAATAATATTCAATTTTTGCTTTAACTTACCGATTAAACCTAGAGTATATAACTCCCTAGTTATTAATCTACTAACATCAAAAAAAACTAACAAAACTTTGAAATTAATTATTGTTCTAGAGTTTGGTGATTTTTCTAAATTAAATTAGAACAAGTATTATCTTTAATCATGTTCTTCCATTAAACCTATAGCTGATAAGGGACGATAAGTATAACCAGCAGACTTAGAAGTTTTTTGGATATCTTCTTTAATGTTTTCTAGATCTACATAACGGTCAGAAACATTAATTAAACTATCGCTAGTCATAGACCTAAGACTAACTACCTCGACCCGAACACCCCTATAACTAACAGCATCTACAGCATAAGCTAAATCTCCATCTCCACTCACCAATATAGCAGTATCATAAGAGCCGACTAAAGCCATCATATCAACTGCTATTTCTACATCAAGATTAGCTTTTTTAGAACCATCTGGTAGTTGTACTAAATCTTTAGAAATAACACGATAACCATTACGGCGCATCCACAACAAAAATCCTTGCTGTTTTTCATTAGTACGATCTACTCCTGTATAGAAAAAGGAACGTAGAAGGCGAGAACCACCAGTAAGACGACAAAGAAGCTTAGTGTAATCAATTTCTATTCCTAATTGCAAAGCAGCATAAAATAGATTAGATCCATCAATAAAAATTGCTACTCTGCCACGATTTTCTAGCAATTGTTCGGGAGTAAATATCTCATTAATTTCTATTTGTTGATGATTCAACATGATTTTTAACCTCGGTTTTTTTTATTGAATAAAGAAATGGAATTCTTAACTCAGATATAATTTTCAGCACAAAAAATAGACGATGTAATTTGAAAAAAACGATACTACAAAGAGCTTTTTAAGAAACAGTTTCTGCCAGTTCTATCCTTTGAAAAATAGGTTGAGGTTGCCCAAGAATTTGATTTTTTGGTAAAGCGCCCCAATTCGCTTGTTTGACAAAAATTTCTGAACTATTAATTACTGATTTATCATTAAAGTCATTTGAGAAACCTAGTTGCTGATAGATGGCATTGCTAATATTAGGAATTATTGGCGATAAAAGATAGGACGCTAGTCTAACAGATTCCAACACAGAATATAACACTTCTGCTAAGGCTTCTAACTGACCCTGCTTATATAGACTCCAAGGAGCAGTTTCGTCTATATATTTATTGCCAGTTCTAACTAAGGCCAATACCGCTTCACAAACTTGACTAAAAGCTAAAGAAGTATAAGCTTGAATAACTTGTTCGCCCAAATTTATACCTATTGTCTTAAGTGGATGAGTGACTTCTATTTCCTCACCGTTAATATCTGGAATTTGGCCTTTGAAGTATTTATGAGCCATTTTGAGAGTACGATTTAGCAGATTACCCAAGTCATTAGCTAAGTCAGCGTTTAGGACATTGATAAAGCGGGTTTCACTAAAATCACCATCGACTCCAAATTCTATTTCTTTGAGAAAATAGTAACGAACTGCATCAGAGCCATACTTTTTTAGTAATTCAAATGGATCTAAAGTATTACCGAGAGATTTACCCATTTTCTTCCCATCTTTGGTCAAAAATCCATGTCCAAAAACATGATGAGAGATTGGTAAATCTGCTGACATTAGCATTGCTGGCCAATAAACAGCATGAAAACGCAGTATATCTTTACCAATTAGGTGTAAATTAATCGGCCACCATTTTGATAAAGCATTCTCTAGGGTAGGTTCACTATCAGGATCTAGGAGTGCTGTTACATAACCTAATAGAGCGTCAAACCAAACATAGATAGTATGGCTGGGATCGACTGGTAGTTGAAAACCCCAATCTACATTAACTCTAGAGATTGAAAAGTCTTGTAGTCCTTGGTTAACAAAATTTAAGACTTCATTACGACGACTTTCTGGTTGAATAAAGTCAGGCTTTTCTTGGTAAAAAGCTTGTAGTTTTTCCTGATATTTAGAAAGACGAAAGAAGTAATTTTCCTCATCGCGCCATTCTACTTTTTGGTTAGTATGAATCGGGCAATATTTATCTTCTAGAAGTTCGCGCTCTTCTTTAAATTCTTCACAAGCTACGCAATACCATCCTTGTTGCTGACTTAAATAGATATCACCCCGGTCCCAAACTCTTTGGAAAAATTCTTTGACAATTAACTCGTGGTTAGATGCAGTAGTACGACTAAAACGGTCATATTGAATATTGAGTTGTTGCCAGAGAGACTCAAATCCTGATACCACTAAATCACAATGTTCTTGGGGGGATCTTCCTTTGCTCTGAGCTGTCCTTTGAATTTTTTGGCCATGTTCGTCTGTGCCAGTAATCATCAGCACTGATTTACCTTGTAGCCTTTGAAAACGAGCTACCGTATCAGCAGCAATAGTGGTATAAGCACTGCCTATATGTGGTAGAGCGTTAACATAGTAAAGGGGAGTTGTAATTGCAAAGGTATCCTGAGTTTTATATGTGTTTTTCATGGAAAATCAGAGTAAAATACTATTGATTTGAACTGATTCTGGGTACAATCATAACGAGTCTAGTAGTATCGACCTATTTGATTTATACTTTGTTTAACTGGTTGTTTATTGACCTAGTCAACATCATTAATTAATTGAGCTGTAAAAGCCAATAAAACCCCCTACCATAACAGTAATGCTGTTATTATGTTTTCCTGGACTTTCTCAAAGAAATTTTAACTTTTGGTATCCTAACGTTACTATCCTGAGAAAATATTTATGAGAGTCTAGAATTGACATACATAATTATTCAGAGGCAAGATGGGAGACCAAGCAAATAGTTTACTGCTTATTTCTCGTTTGTTCTTAGCTGCTATTGGCAGTAGAACTTTTGTTTATCATGCAGACAGGATTCCTTCAGAGGGAGGCATAATTGTTGTCAGTAACCATCGTAGTTTTATGGACCCTTTGTTACTAACAGTGGCCGTTAATCGACAAATTAAATTTGCTTGTCATCACTATATGGGCCAAGTGCCTGTACTGCGAGAAATGGTTACTGGTTTGGGTTGTTTTCCTTTAGATAATTCGAGTCGTAGACAACAAGGTTTTTTCCGACAGGCAACACAGTTATTACAAGCGGAAGAAATGGTAGGAGTTTTTCCAGAAGGAGCTGCACCTATGGTTCGGTGTACTCCACCTAATTTGATTAGCGATTTTCAAAGAGGATTTGCTCATTTGGCCTTGCGCTCGCCAGTTGCAAATTTGGCAATTTTGCCAGTGGCGATCGCTTCATCTGATGAGCAGTTAATTTCTTCGAGAATACCTTTGAAGTTGTTAAGTTTTTTTGATCCTTCAGAACCTTTATTTAATCAACCTGGATGGCATCCAGCGATAGTTTATCAGCGTTCTAATATCATGTTTGGTCGCCCGTTTTGGGTTAAGTCTTCCCACCGTCAGCAATATCATGGAAAGTACGCTAAACAGTTAGTCAACAATTTGACTGATTATGTTAGCCAAGAAATTGCTAATTTACTTATAGAAGGTTGTATTTAAGGATTAAACCTTTAGATTTTACTTGATTTATCTCTATATTTTATTCTAGAAACTAATATAAAAAATTGCTCTTATTCATTAATAAATTTAATAATTAAATAATTGAATTTTGTTTTCCCCAAAACTACTATATTGTTAGTTAAGTCAGACCAGTGCCACTATGCGGAAGTTAAAAGTCAAGAATATTGATTTGTAATTGTTTTAGGATTTTTTAACTGGTCAGTTATTTCCGCCATCCTGCACTAGGCGAATCTTAAGTAATAATTAGGTAGTTCGTAGAAAAAAAATTCTAATCTATAGATATAAAAGCTAAATGATAAATTACTCAGAAATATTAACTGTTAATCATTAAATTATCAATCATTAATTACTTTTTATTTGTATTCAATCATGCAAGTGGCAAATAGCCAAATTAGTTTTTTAAGGCCAACTAAACCTAGACCAGAATTACCTCTATTGATTTTCTTGCCTGCTATGGATGGAACAGGTAAATTGTTGCGATCGCAACAGTCCAGATTATCAAGTGCTTTTGATATTCGCTGTCTGAGTATCCCACCCAACGATCTATCAAGCTGGGAACAGTTATTAGAAAAGACAGTAGAGTTAATTGAAATAGAAAGAGAGGCAATACCGAAAAGACCAGTTTACCTATGTGGAGAGTCTTTTGGTGGATGTCTAGCACTAAAAGTTGCTTTTACTACTCCTGAATTATTCAACAAGCTAATTTTAGTCAATTCAGCCTCCTCATTCAGTCAACAACCTTTAGTCAAATATGGCTCATATCTAACTCAATACCTACCAAGCCATTTATATCGATTATCGGTGACAGGGACTTTACCATTTTTAGCAGCTCTTGGCCGGATGGAAAGGGCAGAACGTCAAGCCTTATTAGAGGCCATGCAGTCAGTTTCTCAACAGACCTCAATCTGGCGATTAGAATTAATGCGTTCATTCCAGGTAGACAAGAATCAACTAGAAAAGTTAAAAAAACCTGTATTAGTTATTGCTAGCGCAGCCGACAGACTATTGCCATCTATATCACAAGCTAAGTTTTTAGTCAAGCACTTGCCTGAAGCTAAAATGGTTATTCTGCCAAATAGTGGTCACGCCTGCTTGCTAGAAACAGACGTGGACTTTTACGAAATTATTCAAAATAGATGGGGCAGCGAGTTAGTTGGAGCAGAGAGAAACATAGTATCTACTACACAAAAGATCGCTACAACTTAACTTTCTAGTGCAGGATAGCGAAAATAACTAACCAGTTAAAAAGGTTCAAAAGCTTTTACAATAACCTTCCTTCCCTTCTGCCTCCTGCCTTCTGCCTCCTGCCTTTTTGCACTAATTTAAACTTAGCCACTTTTGAGCATTTAGACGTTGAATCACGCCAAACACTAATAAACCCAGAGTAATTTTACGCTCGTCAATTAAAAAAGGTTCCAGAGTAGCAGGTTTTGCGCCATTGTCTGCACAAGAAAAAGCTCTGGGGCCTTTAATATCTTTTTTAGGAAAATAAACATTGAACTGACGCTGGCCCTGTTTAAACTTACCCATCACTTGCCAACATTCTTCAGATGAACTGAGGCCAACCATAGGTAATTTCTGTTTGACTAGGTTCAAGTCCAGGTCGTCAATACCTTGCTGAGTTAGAGCTTGTTGCAAAGCTGGCAAATAATCTTGCTGCATAAACTCTGCAAAAGGCTTATCTTCCACAGCAGGGGGCTTTTCTTTTTTTACCTTGCCTCCAGCAGGCTTAGTTTCAGATTGTTGAGCTTCTTTTTCTTCAGCCATAAATACTTCCTTAATTAAATTTCTGCATAAGCTCGTTCTACTAAACGACGAGCCAGGGTTTGAACTCCTGTATGTTCATAATAATTGGTACTCACATCTAGGAATGCAGCCAAATAATCCAATTTATCATCGCTAAATTCTACAAAACCTTGCAGACTATTGGCCACATTATGGGGAGTAATGCCCCGATCGCTGACAAAATCTCCCATCCAACCAGAAACGGAACCGAAGGCTTCCCCAATAAAGCCTAACTTACTGTCTTTACCATCCCCAGGAATAGAATCTTCCATTTCCCTGAAACCTTCGTTTTCTTCTAGGTCTGAGGGGGATAGTTGTTCGATCCATTCTGAAACTGCTTGTAAAAAGTCTGGCCCAAGAGGAATTAAACCATCAAAACAAACTAAGGCTGCTAACCGCATCAAAGATTCCCCACTATAATCACCCAAAGCCCCTACAAAGTCACCAATACTATCTCCGGGAATGCCATTGATGGAGCAAAAACCTAATAATTCAGCCACTACTTTTAGAGATAGATCGATAGTTTGGGCTTTTCCTGGTTTAGGAGTGAGGCTAGTTAACAAACCTCCCACTAGAGGAATTTTGTTACCAACCATATTAGCTAGGGTAGCTGCACCTACAGCACGACCTGCTCCACTGACAGTTTGGTATAGCCACAAAGCACGTTGATATCCTTGAGCTTTGTCATTGAATAGAATTACGGCGCGATCGCCTATTTGCTGAATTAGGTCTTCATCGTCTTCCCCTGTTACAGTGCGGATGGTATTTTCAAATCCTACCAAGTTATCCCATTCTCCAGGAACAATAAAATCTAAGGCACGTAAGGATTTAATTGTCAGATTGTCCTCTGGCAGTTCATCTACTAATTCAAAAATTGGCTTACTCATTTGTATGTTGCTCCTTTGGTTAAATAAAAAGTTAATGTTTGGAAGTTAACAGAGGAAGAGTATATTGTTGAAGTTTGAGGGCAAAATTGTTTATCTTTTCTCTCACAGGTTTAATATCCTACCGTCAACGGGGGTGCTTAAAATTGTTTGGGGTTATCAGACACTAACTAGCGTGTTGTTGACTATCCATAAGCAATTTTTACTTCTGCCTTCTGCCTTCTGCCTTCTGCCTTCTGCCTTCTTCAATTGAGATTTGATAGACCACTTAGATTAAATTTTTGTAGCCATGCTTCGCGATCGCTGGCGGTAAATGAGTCATCTTTTGATTGAGCTTTTACCTGGAAACGATTATCTACTAATACTGCAGTGGTAGTTTTACCTTGTTCAACTGCTGGATATCCTCCTATTTTCTTGCTGCTGTTTTGGAATTTGTTGGCTGCGGCAGGGGAAGCGGAGATGTCATTGATAGACATGACGGCTACTTCTTGACCACCTTTTTTGAGACTTGCTTGAGCAAAACCTTTTTTCTCTTGAGCATAGTTGAGTTTATAGTCGCCACTTGATGATGGGAAGTATTTGTTTAGACTACCGCCAGATACTTGTTCAGCTTGGGAAGGACGTTCTGTTTTGCTTTGTTGCTGGGCCTGGTCAAAACGGCTTGGTTGTTTAGCTCCGCCACAAGCAGATGTCAGTAGTAATAAGCTGATGAATATTGGGGCTAGAATTTTTGCTAATCTACGGCTGTATATCATTTTTGTTTCTCCTTAAATCATATATTTGAGATTGCTAGTATAATTTTCTCTTAAAATTGTACTATTCGTATTGTTTTTTCTGATGGCCTAATATTATGTTCGGTTAAATACTGATAAGGAAGGCAGAGGGCAGAAAGCAGAAGGCAGAAGGCAGAAGGGAATATTGGTTCAAAAAGATCAGGTTTTTTATAACTGATTATCCGAACATGATATAATATAAAAATTTTCCAAACTCGATCGAATGTTTTATTTTTCAATTCTAGTGGTTCTGGTCAATTTTTAACTAAATCTTAAATCTTATGACTGATTTTGATGCACAGCCTGTCTTTGTATAATAGATGAAGTTGATTGTGAGTAATTTTTCGATCGGCACAAGTACTATAGTTGTGAACTATGGCGATCGTATAGATTAGTTTGATTTTGATTAATATCATGTCTGGATAATTAGTGATCAAAAAACTTTCTTCTTCAACTCCAGTTCTTCCTCTTCCTTCTTCTTTCTTTCCTCCTGACTTCCCCTCCTGGGAGGGGTTCGCGGGTGGTTTGACTCCTACTGTATTCTGCTTACGACTATGAACCCAAATCCAATTGAAATAGGCGATCGCCAACCTTACTGTTATCTCAGGCAAGTTGCCATAGCTTACCAAATTTATTCTGTCGGCGATGGCATCGACTGTTCTGCTGTCTGATACCATTTGTGCGTTCCAATTGTTGTGTATGGTCTTTACTAATTAGGCATTTGTTGAGGTTGGATTTTTTCTACGATAGTACAGCGTGTCAAAGAAACTAAGAAACTATACACCAGGCAAATAAACCACACGGAAACCTCTGTTATTGTTGCAGAAGTCGGCATCGCCCCAGAGACGGAAGGTACTCCGACAATTCCAAGGTTCATCCTCCCAATACCCACCACGAAGCACTCGTATCTTAATATCTCCTCCAGTCTCCCAAGCACTACCATCATTAGGCGCACCTTCATAGTTATCGTGTCTAATATCCTGACACCACTCCCACACATTCCCGTGCATATCATATAAACCAAAAGCATTAGGAGGAAAAATCCCCACATCAGTTGTCTCTCCTCGATATTCACCTTTAGGAGCATCGCCATAAGTATAGTTACCATTATAGTTAACTAAATCAGTCGTTATAGTTTCCCCAAAATAAAACGGTGTGGTTGTACCAGCACGACAAGCATATTCCCATTGACTCTCACTGGGTAGTTTGTAGGTTTTCCCAATTTTTTTGGATAACTTTTGACAAAATTTTATAGCATTGTGCCATGTTACAGTTTCTACAGGGCGCTTTCCTCCTTTAAAGTGAGAGGGGTTTTCACCCATAATAGCTTGATATTGGTCTTGAGTAATAGGGTATTTACTCATATAAAAAGGTTGCAAAGTAACTTCATGTTGGGGAGTTTCACAATTATCTGTTTCTACTTGATTTTCTGGGGAACCCATAACAAAACTACCCCCAGGAATAGAAACCATTTCTAACATTATACCTTTACCCAAATCTTCAGTAAAAAATACTGCTTCATGGGAACTACGATTAATTTCTTCACCTTTGCTGTTTACCGTTATTACATCAAATGGTTTTGGTGCAATTGGTTTCAACACTAACTTCACTTTTAAATTTGCATCTGGTTTTCCTTTAGTAATATAAAGATTACCTTCTCCCTCGAAATTAAAACCTACTTCCACCTCAGCTTGTTCAATTTCCATATCTTTATTAATTTCTTGCCAAGCTTCAGCAATAGGACGACTAATACTAACTAATATAGGTTTAACTTGTGCAAAACTAGATTTAACATCTTTAGCAACATTAGTAGAAATCGGCTTTGCTTCATTATCTGGAACTTCAGCTTCAACCAAAATCCCATCTTCCAGTTTAATTAGTCTGGTGGCCATGTATGTTGATTCCTGAATTTAACTGCTATTCTATTCAAGCACATCACAGTAATTTGCTCTATGAATTTAGAATAATACCAATTTGATAACTGTTTGCTACAAATAGTTATCAAATTGGTATTACACACATTATTCTTCTACTTCCATTTCTTTGATTTTAAGTTCTTGACCTTTAATAATATCGATTTCCACACTATTACAAATATGACAAACGCCGAATGGTTGCTCAAGGGGAATTTCTGCTCCACATTGACGACATTTTCCTAAACCGGGAATTTTGATAATTTCTAATTTTGCACCTTCCAAAACAGTACCTTTACTACAAACGTCAAAACAAAATTCAATCGCATCAGGCATAATGGCAGAAAGTTTACCTATTTCTAAAGTGACTCGTTTGACTGATTTATCCTGAGCATTTTCGGCAACTATGGCAACAATATTTTGAGTAATTCCTAGTTCGTGCATATTTACAGAATTTTTCCAGTTTTTCAGGTTATTTTTAAGCTAAAATTTAGAAGATAGGGAGAGAAATTTCAGCATCAAAAATTCAGTTCCAGACTATTTATATTGACTGATGAAAAAACTATTTTCTCTCTCCCAAAAAAATCTCAGTAGTAGGCGATCGCCCACCACATTTTTTAACTACAAAAGTTCATCAGGGTTAATACCTCTTTCCCGGAGAAGTTCTGTTAGTCGGTCAGCACGTTGTTTTTCCTGTTCGGCTCGTTGTTTTTCCTGTTCAGCTCCTTGTTTTTCCTGTTCGGCACGTTGTTTTTCCTGTTCATCTCGTTGTTTTTCTTGTTCAGCTCTTTCATCTCCAGTTAACAAAATATTCCCCGAATCATCACACCAGCGCAACCAATCATATTCTTTTCCTTTAAAAATACCATGCCAAATTGTTAAACCTAATCCCACTTGAGACAAATAGAAATTTCCTAGTTCTACATAACTATTACCTCGTAATTCATAGACTCTTAAAATAGTTTCCCCAAGTTGTTTAAGTGGGTCAAAAACGACATAATAACCAACCGCAGCAAAAGCATAATCTTGTAATTTACTACCTAGTTCATTACCGATTTTATTAGAGACAATTTCGATAGCTATTTCTGGAGGTTTACCAAAATAAAATACAAAATAAGAACGATTCTGTTTTTGACTCCAATCTTCTGGTACTTTGACTCGTAAACTGAGGAGAACGTCTGGTACAAGTGGTGGTATTTTATTGCCGTAAAAAAGCCCGACATTCGCAGTTGCTAAAAATGGTAAGTCTGTTTGAAAAGAACTATATAAAGTAGTAGTTAATAGTCGTTGTTGTTTCTCAGTAATTAAATTATCCACATGAGTATCATCTTCAGTAATAACATCACTAATATCTGGTTCTACAAATTCAAAATCTTCTGGTTGCTTTTTGAAACTTTTGAGGGATGACTCAATATTTGTTTGTGTTGGTAATGTAGACATAATTTTTTTTCCTTTATTAATTAGGGAATAGGGAATAGGGAATAGGGAATGTAAGAATAGGGAACAGGGAACAGGGAATAGGAAATATATAGTCATTCCAGTTAAGATTGAGACAAAGGTTTCTTGCCTTGAAAGAGTTTCAGCTAAAAAAGTATTCCAGTCTTATTCATAATTACTATAAGAATAGTCTTATAAGTGTACCTCACTATGCTCAAAAGTGCTGTAAATCAATTATTAATTATTAATTATTAATTGTTGAAAGACTGCCACAAGGCATCAACTTCATCAGATGTATAAATATCCTCACTTGTTAATTCTACAAAATCTTGTAAACGACGATTTAAAAAAGTTCTAGCAACTTTAATTATTTCTGCTTCTGGATAATTATAATGAACCCAAATATTAACTTCAAACGAATTTATTCCGGTTGACTGAAGTAAGAATTTAACCAGATGATACTTATCATAAAATCCTGGACGTTCTTGATATTTATTAATTTCTATAATTTCAATTTTAGCATCAAAAAAAGTTGTCATGTTATTCAAATATTCAGGTTGTGAACTTCAACAATTTATATTAAATCTATGGTAGTCCTGTACATACAGCCTAAATTAGTTCATTATTTCATCTATACCTTTAATATATAACCTTCTGACATTTTCTTTTAAAGTAGTAAAATTAGGTTCCTCTAAAGAAGTTCTGAGTAACGGGGTTTTACTGTTTTCATATTTCTCTAAATATTCATGTACATATGAATCTTCACCAGTACCTATCTTACTGAAAGAACGCTGTCTATCAAGTTCTGACTTAGGAATATAGTGTTTAACATAAACTAAGACAACTTCATTTCCTGTTAAGTATCCTTCAAATCCAGGAGAAAATTGTTCATCTTTATAAGTTATACCAAGAACTGAATTAGAAAATGTTAAATTTTTCCAGTCTATTTCTGGTTGTCTAGTTCTTGCTTTACTTCCTAAAATAAGAAGCCCTAATTTGGGATTATCTTTAGGTATATTAGAATTAAGCTCTATAATTAACTCATAAACAATATCATAAACTTTATCAAGAAATTTATGAGCTACATTTATAAATAAACCATCTTTTATATTACTTGATGCTTTATGTTTAATTCTATCTATCAAATTTTTTTCATTAGACTGCTGATTTTCTGATTCTAAAATATCTGTTAAAGCATTTATAAGAGCAGGAATAGACTGCCAACGAGAATTTATTATTTCTATAAAAGCTGTATCAAAAACCATATTAATTCTTAATAATATGTGCTCTGGTAATTTTGATAATTTATCTTTAGCTTTTTCAGTTTGATGTGGTTTGTTTCGTTTTTCATCATAAAGATAAATAGGTTCTTTTCCTGTTATTAGAAAAAATAAAATACCACAAATTTGTGTTATATCTGACCTTGGGTCTCTTTGTAAACCACTTTCTCGTCTATGCTCTGGAAGAAACAAAAACCTATTTCCTACATCCTGTCCTATAGGTGTCACATTTATATCATCTTCTTTGTTGAAAGATAGACCAAAATCTATTAGGAATGGAGTGTCAATATTGTTATCTTTAACAATAATATTGGTAGGCTTAATATCTCTATGGACTATACCTTTTTCATGGCAAAATTCAAGAGTTTTTAATAAATTAAGTGTCAAATTTATCGCATCAAATACATCCATTATCCCCTTACTTATGAAATCATATAGAGTGCTTCCTTCTATAAATGTAGTTTTTACTGAGGTTAGATTTATGTTTATTAGCAAAGCAGAAGCACAAAAAGCTTTTGGGTGATAATGGTTGTCATGTTTGTTATATGTTCAAAATATGTCTTCAAATTGTACATCTTTCTGTTCCGGAATAGTTTTTAACAAATTCTTGGCAGTTGGTCTCCTACTAACATATCCACAAGAGAAAATGTCTAATAGTCGTTGAATTTTAGGAGGGGTTGCTCATCCCCTTTCCGTTCCGGAATAGTTTTTAACAAATTCTCGGCAGTTGGTCTCCTACCAACATATCCACAAGAGAAAATGTCTAATAGTCGTTGAATTTTAGGAGGGGTTGCTCATCCCCTTTCCGTTCCGGAATAGTTTTTAACAAATTCTTGGCAGTTGGTCTCCTACTAACATATCTACAATACGCTCGGTGTCAAAAGTGGTTTGCAACAGTAAAATTCCTGGAGGAGAAGCAATAACTTCGCCCACAATAGCAGCATCAATACCCGCAGGATGAGATTTCATTGCTGCTAAAACAGTTTCCGCTTTTTCTCCAGGAACCACTGTCACTAACTTACCTTCATTGGCAAAATATAAAGGATCGAGACCGAGAATTTCACAGACTCCCTGCACTTCTTCCCGCACTGGTAGGGAAGATTCAAAAAGTCGTATCCCTACTTCGGAACTCATGGCAAATTCATTTAATACTGTTGCTACACCACCACGGGTAGCATCTCGCATTGCCCTAACTTCCGGGCAAATATCCAGAATAGTATCCACCACACCATTTAAAGGTTGAGTATCGCTTTTGACTTCCGTTGCTAAAGCTAGGTCTCCACGGGCGATCGTAATAGCTGCTCCGTGGTCGCCGAGATAACCATTTACAATAATGGCATCCCCTGGTTGAAGATTTTGGGCAGAAATAGAAACGCCAGAACGAATTACACCTACCCCCGCAGTATTGATAAATAATTTGTCGGCAGCACCGCGGTGAACAACTTTTGTGTCTCCAGTGACAATTTTAACTCCGGCGACATCTGCTGCAGTTTTCATACTTTTTGCTATTTGTCGGAGGGAGTCAACAGGGAAACCTTCTTCAATAATCATTCCGCAGGAGAGATATAAAGGTTTTGCTCCACTCATAGCTAGATCGTTAACTGTACCGTTGACTGCGAGTTCGCCAATATTGCCTCCAGGAAAAAATATGGGGTCAATTACATAAGAGTCGGTCGTAAAAGCAAGTCTGTTTCCTTGAGCAGTGAGAGTTGCTAGGTCAAATGTTGCTTGGTCTTCGAGTTGGGAGAGGGTGGGGTTGTCGAAGTTGCGGACAAAAATATCTTCTATTAGGTCGCGCATTGCTTTACCACCGCTACCGTGAGCGAGGGTAATGTTGGTGTCGCGCACTTTTGTTGGGCGACGTCGCGCTTGTTCGATTTTTTTAAATAAAGAATGTTGAGTCGGTTCGTTGTCAGCAGAATTTGTCATTTCACTTACCAGTTATCATATTAAATATCAATTTAATTAATATTGCTAGTTTTTTAGATTTAGTAATCTATTTACCGAAAAATTGTGGGTATGTGCCTCCCCTTTTAAGGGGATAATAAGCGGTCGAGGGATGGCGAGGTCTCGGAGCCATATCCAATCGACCAAGAGAAGAAAAATTTTCATTATTAGTCAATCCTCTTCTTTTCAAGGAGAGGTAATTATTCATTATTCATTATTCATTATTCATTATTCATTATTGAACTTCTCTATACAATACCGATGCTACCGGAGATGATATTACTTATTAATTATTTAATTTCCAGGCGACATAATCTCACCTTTTCTATAATATTAGCTCCCATTTTTTCGTAAAAATTAATGCCTTGAGAATTATTAATATTTATAGTCCAATCAATTCTACCGCAACCTGTTTCTTCAGCTATTTGATACAGACGAGTCATTAAAGCTTTACCAATTTTTTGACCTCGGTATTCTGCTTTTAAATATAAATCATCTAGCCAAATACCAGGTTTAGCTAAAAATGTAGAATAAATTCGATGATAACTAGCGAAACCTACAGCTTTACCCCCTACTTCTGCTAATAAAATATAAGTAAGGGGAGTTGCGCCGAATAAATCGTTATTTAGTTGTTCAATTGTTGCTTTGAGAGATTCGGGGCAGCCGTCAAATTTTGCTTTTAGATAGAGCAATTCCATAATTATTTTTATGTCACTGGGAACTGCTTCTCTGATTATTATTTCTGTATGAAGCATAATTTTTAGATGGCTATTTATTTGTAAATAATTAGAATTATACCAAATTTAAAAAAGAATGTTACAAATAAACTGGCTAGTAAATAATTAATAATTAATAACTAACAATTAATAATTTACCGAAAAATTGTGGTTTAAAGCCTCCCCTTTTAAGGGGATAATAAAGAAAAATTTTCATCTCTTTGTCAATCCTCTTCTTTCAAGGAGAGGTAATTATTCATTATTCATTATTCATTATTAATTGTTGAAATATCATACCAATTTGGAAAAAGAATGTTACGAATAATAAGAGCAATTAAAAGACTTTATAGGATATCTCCATTGGATGAAAAAGATAAATTATGACCTAATAAATAGTATCAAAGCTATTCCCATACGACTCGGTCCGACTGACTTCCCCTCCTGGGAGAGGTTAGGGGTGGGTTAACTCCTAAGAAATAACCTAGTTATTGGGACTTACACAAAATTAAGTTATGAAATAGCCTCAAATATATACAGGTAGAGAGTTTCACGTCAAAAAGGTATACATCCTTAACTGCCAAGGGTTCCAGGCATTTTTAGGAAATTGACGTAATTCCCTTACCTAGAATGAGTTTCAGGCATTTTTTGACCATAAAATGTCTAAGTGCCATTATTTGTAGCAAATGTTTATCACGCTTGGTATAACTTAAGAAACACTATATTTGTTAAATTTTTTCTTTTCCCCCAGTTGCGGACTAAGATGCCACCACTTCAGCTTTCTTTCCTTCTTCCTTCTTCCTTCTTCCCTCTTCCTTTTTAAACAACCTTCCATATTTATAATACGCAGCACAAGCACCTTCGGAAGAAACCATACAAGTACCGATAGGATTTTCTGGAGTACAAGCAGTACCAAATACTTTACACTGCCAAGGTTTCAACACACCTTTGAGAATTTCCCCACATTGGCAAGCTTTAGCATCAGCAACTTTTTTATTCGGCACGCAAAACTTAATTTCCGCATCAAAACAAGCATAAGCATCAGTAATTTTTAACCCAGACTCAGGAATATCTCCCAAACCTCGCCACTCAAACTTATCTCGCACTTCAAATACTTTGCCCATTGCTTCCAGCGCTACCCTATTACCACCTTCCTTAACCACGCGACTATATTGGTTTTCCACCTCACAACGACCTTCCACCATTTGTTGCAGCAACATCCAAATAGATTGCAAAATATCCAGAGGTTCAAATCCTGATACTACCAACGGTTTACGATATTTTTCCGAAATTACGCGGTAGGGTTCAGTACCAATAACCATACTCACATGACCAGGTCCAACAAAACCTTGTAATTCTAAATCTGGGTTACTCAATAATGCTTCTAAAGCAGGTACAACCAAAACATGATTGCTGAAAATACTAAAGTTTTCAATACCTTCCGCTTCTGCTTGCAAAATAGTTAAAGCTGCACTGGGAGCAGTAGTTTCAAAACCTAAACCAAAGAAAATTATCTCTTTGTCTGGATTTTCCTTAGCTATTTTCAAACTATCCAGGGGCGAATAAACCATCCGAATATCTGCACCTTGAGCTTTTGCTTGCAACAAACTTTTTTGAGAACCAGGCACCCGCATCGCATCGCCGAAAGTTGTAAAAACAACATTGGTTTTTTCCGCCAGAGCGATCGCGTCATCTAATCTACCCCGTGGCATTACACAAACCGGACATCCAGGACCGTGTATTAGTTCGATATTATCTGGCAATACTTCTTCAATGCCATACTTAAAGATAGAGTGGGTGTGACCGCCACAAACTTCCATGATTTTGAGTGGGCGATCGGTGCTGTATCCTAATTTTTTGCTGAGTTGATCAATTTCTTTAACTAAACCTTGTGCTTTGTGGGGGTCGCGAAATTCTTTAATATATTTCATATATTCTCTCCTATATAAAACTGAAATATCGTAGGTTGGGTTAAGCGGTAGCGCAACCCAACAAATATCTATAGTAGGTAACAGGGAATGGGGAACACCAAAGCAATAAAATTATCACATCAGCAGAGAACACCGGAGCAGGGAGCAGGGAACAGGGAACACCGGAGCAGGGAATGGGAAACACCGAAGCAATAAAATTATCATATCTGATTCCTGATTGCTATATATACATATAAATAATAGATATCTCCAGAAAAGAGGGAACAGGGAACACCGGATCTGGGAACCCACTCCTAATATAAAATTCAGATAATTACTATATCTAAGTCATTGCGACGGTAACAGCGTGGAAGGAAGCAATCTCAGGGGTTTCGCGAGATTGCTTCCTATCGTCGATAGGGACAACTGTTTAACCGGATTCTATATAACCCCTCCCAGCAGGGAAGAATTGATAATTTATGTGTAATCACTGATTTTATTTTTGATTTTTGGAGATGTCTAATAGATATGTTGGGTTTATTTCTTCAACCCAACCTACATAAACACAGTAATAAATATTTTGGGTTTATCCTAACGGATAAGCTGGCGCTAACATCGCTTCAACCCAACCTACGTTTTAATTCATCACCGCAGCAACTTCCTGCAATAATTTCAAAGTTTCTGCTGCCTCTTCCTCATCTAAACGGTTCATGGCAAAACCGACATGAACTAACACCCAGTCACCAACACAAGACTCAACCGGATGTTCCTCATCAACAATACAGGCAATATTAACCTCTCGTTTCACCCCACTAATATTAACTGTTGCCAATTTATTGACAATATCCGTTATTTCAATAATTTGACCAGGAATTCCTAAACACATTTTTCTTAAATTAATCAAACTTTTACTAAAATAAAAATTTTTTCAAATCCGCGCATCCGTGGCAAAATCCTTGTCTGGCCGCAGCAATCACAACTTGACCCAGAGATAAACCGCCGTCATTAGGTGGAACCTGACTATGAGTCAATACTTCCCACCCCATTTTAATTAGATGATCGCTCACTAATCAAAATTTTTTCAAATCCGCGCATCCGTGGCAAAATCCTTGTCTGGCCGCAGCAATCACAACTTGACCCAGAGATAAACCGCCGTCATTAGGTGGAACCTGACTATGAGTCAATACTTCCCACCCCATTTTAATTAGACGATCGCTCACTAATCAAAATTTTTTCAAATCCGCGCATCCGTGGCAAAATCCTTGTCTAGCCGCAGCAATCACAACTTGACCCAGAGATAAACCGCCATCATTAGGTGGAACCTGACTATGAGTCAATACTTCCCACCCCATTTTAATTAGACGATCGCTCACTAATCAAAAATCAAAATTTTTTCAAATCCGTACATCCGTGGCAAAATCCTTGTCTAGCCGCAGCAATAACAACTTGACCCAGAGATAAACCACCATCATTAGGTGGAACCTGACTGTGAGTCAAAACTTCCAACCCCATTTTAAATAGACGATCGCTCACTCCAGAAAGCAACAACTTATTTTGAAATACCCCACCGCTCAAAGCCACTTGATTAAACTCACAACTCTGATGTAACTCAGCCACCATCTCAGAAATAGCGACCGCTAATCCTTGATGAAACCTCGCTGCCATCAGAGCCGGAGAAGCACTTTGTTTTATGTCTATCAGTAAGGATTGCCACATTGGCTGTGGCACTAGATAAGTAAGAGGGAATTTACTATCTGTATCTAACTTGAGCATATTAAATTGATAACCTTCTATTTCTTTAGCATCATTTAATAAATACTCCGTTGCCAAAGCCTCCAAATTTATCGCTGCTTGGCCTTCATAACTACAAAATTCTCGACAAATACCAATTGCAGCAGCCACTGCATCAAATAACCGTCCGCAAGAAGAAGCGAGGGGAGAATTAATCCCTTTTTCCATCATTTGATTAAGGGTGGCCAGAGGTTTTGTTTGGAAAAAATTAAATAATTCTAAATCTTCGTAATCCTTAAGAAAATCTAAACCAAAAGCAGATACTAAATGGGCAGAAGTATTGCGCCAAGGTTGATAAATAGCTTTTTCACCCCCAATCATTGCCACAGGTTTAAAAGTTCCTAAACGTTCAAATCCGCGATAATCTGCCAATAAAAATTCTCCACCCCAAATACTTCCATCTTCTCCATAACCCAACCCATCCAAAGCAATTCCTAAAACTGGCTGACAATCAATATTTAAACCATTTTCTGCCATACAAGCTGCAATATGACTATGATGATGCTGCACTTCAATCAATTTTAAATCATTAGCCACAGCCAAATCTTTTCCCAGTTTTGTTGATAGATATTCTGGGTGTTTATCCACAACAATTGTATTTGGTTCAGCCTCCAATAAACCTAAAAAAAGATTCAAAGTTTTTTCATAAGCTGTAGCAGCCAAATTATTTTCCAAATCTCCAATATGTTGAGACAAAATAGCCTGCCCATCACGCAATAAACAAAAGGTATTTTTCAACTCACTTCCCATAGCCAAAATCGGAGAAATATTTGCAAATCCTGGGGGTAAATTAATCGGTGCTGGCGCATAACCACGGGCGCGACGTAACACTTGCGGAACTTCCTTAATAACTCGCACCACCGAATCATCAACTCGATTAAAAATAGGGCGATTATGTATTAGAAAATAATCAGCAATTTCTGATAGTTTCTCCAGCGCTTCTTCATTATCAATACACTGAGGTTCATCAGAAAAATTGCCACTTGTTAATACTATCGGAACATCCAAACGACGCAAAGCTAAATGATGCAATGGCGTATACGGAAGCATAAAACCTAGAGTATTTTGTCCTGGTGCAACACTAGGTGCTAACTGTTGTACAATAGTTTTCTGCAACAACACAATAGGAGCAGCAACACTAGGTGCTAACTGTTGTCCAATAGTTTTCTGCAACAACACAATAGGAGCAGCAACACTTTCCAATAATTTCTGTTCCGCATCAGTAATATGACAATATTCAGAAATTATCTCTATATCTCGCGCCATCAAAGCCAGAGGTTTGTCCGGACGACGTTTGCGATGACGTAATTTTTGCACCACCTCCTCATTAGTGGCATCGCAGGCAAGATGAAAACCCCCTAACCCTTTAATAGCAACTATCATACCCCGTTGGATAAGAGTACAGACCGCATCCACATCATCCAACATTGAAAACATATCAGCAGTTACAGGTTTACCATCCGCTCTTTCTAACCAAGCTTTCGGTCCGCAAACATGACAAGCAGTAGGTTGAGCGTGGAAGCGACGGTTAAGTGGTTCGGAATAGTTTTCCTGACATTCCGGGCAAAGGTGAAAATTTGCCATAGTAGTATTTTTGCGGTCGTAAGGTAATTTTTTGATGATACTCAGACGAGGTCCGCAGTGGGTACAGTTAGTGAATGGGTAGCGATACCAGCGACTCATGGGGTCGAATATTTCGCTTTTGCACATCGAGCAGGTGGCAGCATCGGGAGCTATTTGGGTACTAACTGTATTGGTGGTGCTGGGGGCAATGATAAAATCCGCGAAATTTTGGTTGGGGAGTTGGTGTCTAGTTATGGTTTCGATGTTTGCCAGGAGAGGGCGTTCAGAATGTAATTTTTCGATAAATTCATTAATAGTAGAGCGATCGCCCACAACTTTGATTAAGACACCTTGTCCATCGTTACTAACTTCACCGCGCAACCCTAATGTTTTAGCAATGCGGTAGACAGTAGGGCGAAAACCGACACCTTGCACAGTGCCATAGATGCGAATTTCTTCTGTTATTTCAGACATTATGGATAATGATAATTGAGATTTTTGATTATAATATAGCGCTACGCGAAGTCAAAATTCAAAAGTCAAAAGTCAAAAATAATCCCTGCATGAGTTTGAGGGTTTATAAATTTCCTAACCTAAATGCCTAATGGTATAAAATTTATTTAGTATGATGAGGTCTAAAAAATTATGACATTTAATCATGTAGTTGAATTAATCAAAAGTCTTTCCACAGATGAAAAAAAAGAAATTCAATTATTGTTAAAACAATATATTCGTGAAGTAAAGACGTGAAGAGATTTTTGAGCATTTCAAGTTAGCTCAAGTTGAACAACAAAAAAGAGAACTTAAATTTTCCTCAAAAATCAAAGAACTGAGACAACTAATACAAATCAATACTTTTAACTTTTGACTTTTAACTTCCGCGTAGCGGCACTAGCTGTCGGTCAATTTCTTAACTATCGTGTAGCATTAGAAAAATTGGCTTCAGAAAGAGTGCTTTATCTGGCTGTACCTACAGATATTTATCAAGATTTTTTTTCAGATTCGTTTGTCCAAACTGTGCTAGAAAGATATCAAATAAAACTGTTGGTTTTTCATATTCAAAAGGAGGAGATAATTTTATGGAAAAACTAGATTATCGCGAATTAGTTCAGAAAATTATCAATCAACACGCTCAGGAACATTCTGAGGAAGATATGGAAACAACAGAAATAGTTTTCGACTTAGAACGCGACCGCTATTTATTGTTGTATGTGGGATGGCGTGATGAAGAACGAATGTATGGTCCAATTCATATTGATATTAAGGATGGAAAAATTTGGATTCAGCGTGATTTTACCGAAATAGGATTAGCTCATCAATTGGTAGAATTGGGAGTACCCTCATCAGATATTGTTTTGGGATTTCGAGCGCCTTATATTCGACAATTTACAGGTTTTGCCGTGGTTTGAATTAAGGGATGACTTCTGAGTTCCCTGTAATGATGATAGCGCAGCTCCTCTGAAAGAGGCTGTTGAATTTGAAATCCAAACTAGAATTTCCTGATATTCAATTAAGAACGGTTTTAACCAGGGCTAATTATCCATTATTCATTATTCATTATCCATTAATGAAATGAATCTTCTTCGTCAAAGATTGGCGGCCAAAGCTCGGAAATCGATATCTCCCAACCGGGAAAGAGTTCTGGAACGGTCAAGATGTCATCACCAGTAAGTTCAACGGTATCTGCTGTGGGACGATAAATTGCTACTGTTTCTTCGTCAGGGTCGATTAAAATTCCTACTTGCACTCCCAGTTCGATGTATTTCCTAACTTTCTGTTGCAGGTTTGGGATACGGTCGCTTTGAGATTTGATTTCTACTGCTAAGTCTGGAACCATTTCTGCAAAGTAACGAATGCTTCGCCGCAAGCGTTCTGCCTTTACGAAAGAGATATCTGGTGCTTTGAGGTTGCTATCCGGTAGAATAAAGCCTCCTGCGGAGTCGAATACTCGCCCCAGACGACGAGGATTTACCCAGGCATAATATAGAAGCGCCTAAACGCATAGTTATTTCGCTTGATATTATGTCTGATGGTCCCATGACTGATATTTTTCCACTTTCTAATTCAAATTGATAGTCAAAACCTGCTTCCTTGGCTAGGGTTTGCAGTATTTCTAGGTCTTTGACTGTCACGTTAGACATAACTTTAGTTATATAGGTTTGTGGCTATTCTAGCATATTTGGCGTTAATGGTTTGTCTAGGGTGGGTTTTTCATCAGTATATAAACGTGCCATATATTCTGTATCTTTTTCGGAGATGTCTAATAGATACAGATATAATATTAACGGCATTCCTAAAATCTGAAAAACTATGACCGACAAATTTAACAGTTTCGTTGCATTAGCAAAGCAGAGGTACAGAATAACACTTACTTCAGTTGAGCAAAAGTTATTAAAGGCTATTGTTAAAGGAGAAGTAGCTGATTATCAAGTTAAATCCCCAGAACTTACTTTGCTTAGGGAACAGTTAGATTTAGAACTGTTAAAAGCACAGTTAAAAGGGTTAGAGGATGTAGATAAGTTAGAAGATTTGGAAGGTTTAGGTTTAGAACAGTTAAAGGAGTTAGAAAAGTCAGAACATCCAGAACAGTTAAAACAGTTATTAGCAGCGATCGCTAAAGAAAAGGAATTTAATAATCCAGCGACAGCAGAATCATGGGGAGAAAAGCGGATATTATCGGCTAAGTTTATTGAGTGGTTATGTACAGATGTGGAAGCTTTTAAATATTTTACTAATCATGGTTTACAGATTTGTGGAGCGAAGATTTCGGGGGAATTAAATCTTGAGTTTGTTAAGTTTGAAAGTTTATTGTATTTCACAGAATGTGTTTTTACAGAAAAAATTATTCTCAAGGGAGCGAAGGTAGAAGAAGTCAAGTTTGATGGTAGTCATGTTGTTGGTATTGATGCTGGGTTGATTAAAGTTAGGGGCAGTTTACATCTGGAAAATGGCTTTCAAAGCAAGGGTGAGATAAGGTTATCTGAAGCTACTATTAGTGGTCAACTCCTTTGTAGTGAAGGTCATTTCTTTAATAAAGAAGGAACTGCGCTCTCAGCTGAGAATATAAAAGTCAAAGCTGATATCTTTCTGAGAAATGGTTTTAAAGCTGAGGGAGAAGTCCGTCTATCTGGAGCTACTATTGGTGGTCAACTTAATTGCATTAAAGGTCTTTTCTCTAATGAAAAAGGAGATGCGCTCTTTGCTGACAATATAGAAGTTAAAGCTGATGTCTTTCTGAGTAATGATTTCAAGGCTGAGGGCAAGGTAAGTCTATTAGAAGCTACTATTGGTGGTCAACTTAATTGCATTAAAGGTCTTTTCTCTCATAAAAGAGGAGATGCACTCTTTGCTGACAATATAGAAGTTAAAGCTGATGTCTTTCTGAGTAATGATTTCAAGGCTGAGGGTAAGGTAAGTTTATCTGGAGCTATTATTGGTGGTACACTTGATTGCCATCAAGGCCATTTCTGTAACGAAAAAGAAGATGCGCTCTCAGCTGAGAATATAGAAGTCAAAGCTTCTGTCCTTCTTAGCTATGGTTTCATAGCTAAGGGAAAAGTCATTCTATCTGGAGCTACTATTGGCGGTCAACTGTATTGTAGTCAAGGTCGTTTCTATAATAAAGAGGGAGCTGAGGAAATTGCGCTCTCGGCTGACAATATAGAAGTCAACGCTGATGTCTTTATGAGAAATGGTTTTAGGGCTGACGGAGAAGTTAGTCTATCTGGGGCTACTATTGGTGGTCAACTCTCTTGTAGTGCAGGTCATTTCTCTAACCCAGGAAAATATGCGCTCTTTGCTCAGAATATAGAAGTTAAAACTAACATCATTCTAGGTTACGGCTTTAAAGCTGAGGGTGAAGTAGATTTAACAGCAGCAAATATTAAAGGAAATCTCAACTGTACTCATGGCAACTTTTCCAATGAGAAAGGTAATGTTTTATCTGCCGAAGGAATCAATGTTGACGGAGATATTATATTAGATAGAGGAACTTTTGAAGGGAAAATTTACTTAGTTAGTGCTAGAGTTGATGACACTTTAAGTATGGTCAAAATTCAAGAAAAAGTAAATTTCCCACTACTTCTATTTATCCTATATTTTTTCATTAAAAGTATAAATAATTATCGAATCGCATTACTACTTCAAAAAAAATATCAAAGAATAGAATCAGAATATAAAAGAAGAGAATCCGCATCTCATTACATGAAATTAGACCTACAATTTGCTAGAATAGGTCGCCTCAGGGATGACGAGCAAAGCTGGCCTCAAAAGAAAAATCTCAACCTTGATGGTTTCATTTATCAGAAATTTGGTGCAGATGATGCAAATGATAATATTAAAGTTCCTAAAGATAGCAAAACCCGCCTAAAATGGCTGAGACTTAAACCAGAGAATGAATTTTTTCCTCAAACTTATGAACAACTAGCAGAAGTTTTAAAAAAAGAGGGCGATACAGATGCAGCTACAGAAATATTAATTCATAAAGAAAGAGATATTAGACCAAAACTCAACTGGTTAAGTCAATTTTGGAATTACTTTCTAGACATTACAATTGTCTATGGCTATAAACCTACAAGAGCTTTATTTTTGAGTAGTATTTTTATATTCAGTGGTGTTTATTTGTTTCGTGCAGGTTATGAAAATTGTTCAGACTTAATATCTAATAATAAATGCTTATTTTCACCATCTTCTGAAATCAGTCCATATATTGAAAATCAAGAAACTGAAGATAAAAAAACTAACAATAATAAAACCATTGATATAGACTATCCAGAATTTAATTTCTGGTTATATTCATTAGATACATTCATCCCCATAGTTGACCTACATCAACAAACATATTGGCTGCCAAATCCTAAAAAAGGTCAAGAAATTCCATTAATATTATTCAAAGTCAAAGCAGGTCGCTTATTAAGATGGTACTTATGGGTTCACATAATCTTTGGTTGGATATTAACATCCCTCTGGGTAGCAGGTTTCAGTGGTTTAGTTCGTGGTTAGGGAAGAAGGCGTTTCAGTTATCAGAAATTATATCAGAATGAAGGCAGAAGGCAGAAGTTACAGCATATTTCAGGCAAATGAGGTACAGGTTAAATGATGAAAATATTGTAGTGCGGGCATCTTGCCCGCGACGGGTGTACCTCACGCTTAGTGGTTTAGTTCGTGGTTAGGGAAGAAGGCAGAAGGCAGAGGGCAGAAGGCAGAAGTTACAGCATATTTCAGGCAGGTGAAAATATTGTAGTGCGGGCATCTTACCCGCGACGGGTGTACCTCACGCTTGAAAGCATGATAAAACTAGGTTTTGCTGTACCCATAGCTCCGCTAAACGCTGTCGCGATAGAACTCCTTTCCGCTACGCGATAAAACTACGTTACGCTAGCGCGAACGCATTCCCACTCACTTATTCTTATTACCTTTATTTTTCATTTTAAAAAGCACCTACGCAGAGCGAATTACTTACTTCAAAAATACACCAAAATTTCCTTCAAATCAATACTGATGTATTCCTTACATATCAATGCTTTTGACAAATGGCCTAAAAAGCCAGATGACTACGTTTTGCTGTGCTATAACAGCCTATTTTTGCCCCTAAATAGCTCATTTGAACTTTTTTTGGAAAATTTAGTTTAAATTCCAAATATATTTGACAAAAAATATAATCTTAACTAATATAAATTTTTTTTACCCACTGTTGGACAGAAATTGTCCATTCTTTACCGAATAATTAAGGTAAAATTCCTCTTCTTTTCAAGGAGAGGTAATTATTCATTATTCATTATTCATTATTCATTGTTGAACCCCTACTCCCTAAAGTTTGAATCACAATTAAATCCATATACCACTGAATTATTGGCGCCAATAAGCTATGAAGTTTATCCAGCAAAGTCATTTCTAAACCAGGAGCGATCGCGAAAGTTTTCTTCTTCATTCCCCGCACAATTTCAACAGCCATATCTTCTGCACTCCAGACACCAGAAGTTTCAGTAATACGTTTAGTTTCTAAAGGCTTAGTTTTATTCTCTACTTCCAACTGTGGCGTATCTGTATCTGGTGGATAAACTACAGAAACAGAAATTCCAGACAATTTCAACTCTCCACGCAGAGACTCTGCCAAACCTCTAATGGCAAATTTACTAGGGCAATAAGGAGTATAACCATAAATTCCAATCAAACCAGCACCAGAAGAAATCATCACAATATGCCCTTTTTTTTGTTGTTCCATCATTGGTAAAACTGCTCGTACACAATAGAGAGAACCAAAATAATTAATTGCCATGGTCTGCTCAAAAATTTCTATTGGCAACTCTCGAAAATAACCAGGGTGGGAAATACCAGCAGCAGTAATCAACAAATCTGGCGTACCTATTTCTTTGACTGCTTGACGGATGGCAGTTTCTGTTGCTCCTCGGTGTGCCACATCAGCAGGAATAGTAATAATTTTTTGTTCTGGGTTAAGTATAGTAGCAGTTATTTCCGCTTTTGCTGCCTCCAGTTTTTTCGGGTTACGAGCAATAATTGATATATTGCTTCCTTCCGTAGCAAGTAGTTTAGCTATTTCTTTACCTATACCACTAGAACCACCCGTGATAATTGCGTGTTGCCACATAATTTTCTAGTAAATCTTAACCATAAAATTAGATTTTACCACAGTAGCTTTAAAGACAGTATTTCAGACTAAAAATTCAATATAAAATCAATAAATTTGTTCTTTTTGTACTCAATTTGACTAAAATTTGTATCGGGTTGATTATAATTATTGTAGTCATACTAAATCTGATGTAAATAATTAACAAACAAATTAAGTATAATTTTACAATTAGTAATTTGTTAATTTCATCCGTCATAGAATAGAACATTTAGAGCGTGACTCAAATTCAATAGTAAGCATTCAGCTATCAGCATTCAGCTATCAGCTATGAGTTATTAACTCATTATTTTGGCAGGGAGAATTAGTCTCGAAAAAGAATGAAAAGTTATTAATGAAATTGGTCATCAGCGAACCTTAGTCGTTGCTTGATTCTTTCAAAAGCTGAATGCGAGCACATTCCGCAGGAAATGCTAAATGCTAATAGCTAAATGCTTACATCCAATATTTATTGGTATTCTGACTTTATGAAATTAATTTGTAATCTAGCTGGAATAATAGATGTCAGCGTTAATTTTTACCGAATAATTAAGGTTTCAAGTCTCTCCTTTAAAGGAGAAACGAGCGGTCGTTAGCGCAGCTTTCCCGTAGGGTGGGATGGCGAGGTCTTTTCGCCATATCCAATCGACCAAGAGAGAAAAAATTTTCATGATTAGTCAATCCTATCCGTTTTCTTTTGAGGGGTAATTATTAATTATTAATTATTAAGAACTAATAATTAATTGTTGAATACTTCTCTATTTTGCCTTTAATTAAGGCTTTTATACTTATAGATAGTAGTATTAATATATACTATGTAAAAATAAATAAGCATTTTATCGAACAACAATAGAGGTGTAAAATTAACAAAATAAATCATTTTTCGTAGTCTTGTTCCTCAAAAAAATCTCTTACCGAATAATTAAGGTTTAAAGCCTCTCCTTTAAAGGAGAAAAGCAGTCGCTCTTCGGATATTCCCGAAGGGTGGGATGGTGAGGTATCCTCGGTGGCCGACCATCGACCAAGAGAAAAGAAAAAATTTTCACGCTCCGCATCAATCCTATCCGTTTTTAAGGAGAGGTAATTATTAATTAGGGTTTGCGGAAAAAGTATGCATGGTGGGGGTAGGAGTCAACCCACCCGCGGGGCCCGACCGTGGAAGGTAGGGCTGTTTCATTCTCAATAGACACGGGGACACACCAGACACACCAGACATGGGGATGGAGGCTTTTAAGCGCCATTGAACCCAATATCCTCTCAGAGCTTAAAGACGCTTATTGGCGCTCAAAATCGGCAAATTTTGGCAAATTTCACTGTTCCACTATCCCCTCATCTCCTGTTCTCCCGCTCATCCTTAATCTACAATACTTTAAAACAGCCCTGCGACCGTGGAGGGGAAGTCAGGAGGACCTCCTCAGGTCAGGAGAAATGGGAATTATATAGGAGACAGTAGGAAGAATTCTCCCAAGATTGTTCTGCCCAACTCTTGACTAAAATCCTAAATTTTTGAACCATTATCACCTAAAACTTCGCACTTTTTGATACTTAAAAAGGCTACAACCTTTATATGTAAAAACTTTTAGATTTGATTGGTAAGCCCTAATAATTAATAATTAATAATTAATAATTAATTATTAATTGTTCCCTATCCCTATTTCCCAATTTCAAGATGTTTTATGTACGACTAAAATCAGACCTCTATATGCTATCATGCCTGAAATATTTATAAATTAATGGTATAAATGTCTAATTCAACAAAAATGATTAGTAGGTAAAGTTAAAATATGAAAAGACAAACTTGGGTATATATACTCCTATTTCTATTAATACCAACTGTTGCCTTAGCCCAAGAACCTGAAACAGGACAGACTTTTATTGAAACCATCGATCAAACCTTTTCCAGTTTCGTAGGTGTAATATTTAGTATTCTTTTCTTTAAAATTGGCGGCTTTCCCTTCATAGTTTTATGGTTAATTGTTGGTGCAATATTTTTCACTATCCGAATGCAATTTATTAATATTCGAGCCTTTAAACACGCTATCGATATCGTGCGTGGAAAATATGACGACCCCAATGACCAAGGAGAAGTTTCTCACTTTCAAGCTTTAGCAACAGCATTGTCCGGAACAGTAGGATTGGGTAATATCGCAGGTGTAGCTGTAGCTGTGAGTATCGGTGGCCCTGGTGCCGCATTCTGGATGACAATTGCTGGTTTTTTTGGCATGACCAGTAAATTTGTGGAATGTACTTTGGCTCAAAAATATCGCATTGTTCAACCAGACGGTACTATTTCTGGTGGCCCAATGCGTTATTTGTCCGCAGGTTTAGCAGAAATGGGACAGGGAACTTTAGGCAAGATTTTAGCTGTGCTATTTTCTGTGTTGTGTATTTCTGCTGCTTTCGGTGGCGCTAATATGTTCCAGGCCAATCAGTCTTACGGTGCAGTTGCTAATGTATTGCCAGGTTTGCCTAGTTGGGTTTATGGTTTGGTGCTGGTAGTTTTAGTTGGATTAGTAATTATTGGTGGAATTCAACGCATTGGTATGGTGGCAGGTACTCTTGTACCTTTGATGTGTTTGCTATATGTTTTGGCTTCCTTATTTATTCTGTTGGTTAATATTACAGAAATTCCTGGGGCGATCGCTACTATTATCTCTGGTGCTTTTGTTCCTCAAGCTGTAGAGGGTGGTATTATTGGCGTAATTATTCAAGGGTTTCAGCGTTCAGCTTTTTCTAATGAAGCTGGAGTGGGTTCGGCAGCGATCGCTCACTCTGCGGCCAAAACTGATGAACCTATTCGCGAGGGTTTGGTAGCATTGTTGGAGCCATTTATTGATACTATTGTGGTCTGTAATATGACTGCTTTGGTAATTGTAATTACTAAGGTATATAGTGCAGATGAATTTGCTGCTTTGCGGGAAGCTAAGAAAGGTGCAGAATTAACTTCGGCTGCTTTTGGTACTGTTTTGGCATGGTTTCCCATTTTATTGGCGATCGCTGTTTTCTGTTTTGCGTTTTCCACAATGATTTCTTGGAGTTACTACGGCGAACGTTGTTGGGATTATTTATCTGGTGGTAGAGGGTTGATTATTTACAAAATCTTGTTTTTGGTTGCTGCTTTTATTGGTTCGGTATCAAACCCTTCTTCAGTAATTGATTTTAGTGATGCGACTCTGATTTCGATGGCTTTTCCTAATATCTTGGGGGGCTATTTTTTATCCGCTCAAGTAGCAAAGGATTTACAAAATTATATGGGTCGTCTCAGTAAAGGAGAGCATTGACTTAATCAAAGAATAATGATATAATGCATTAAAAAGCGCCTCTATTTAGACAGGCTGCCAATAGGCATATATGAAATCCATCACAACCAAGCTCAAACTTAATCAGGACTTACGCATGGACACCAAATCGAGTGAGGACGCCATTCGGAGCTTTGCGGAACGCAAATGCCATTTCCTAACGGAATGCTCCGCAAACGCCCCTACATATGGCGTTTTCAAGGTAAATTTGTGTAAGTCCTGTTAATAACAAACAGAAAACGCTCTTGGCTCAACACGCAGGTTATAGCAGATGGTGCTATGTGCGACTCGTTGGCTAGTAAAGACTGCCTAAAGCCAGGTATAGCAAGCCTTCCAGGTAACAACATGAAGTAAAACTTTCCCTACGGGATAACTTCGTTAACGACCTGTGAAAACTCTTATGTCCTTAGTGGTGAAATTCCACCGCCTTGTTGTTGGGTAGAAAGCATAGACCATGGGGTAGCGACTGAACATCAATCCCCGAAGCTGGTTTAAATGGAGTCAAAGCTTTAACTGCCAAATAAGTGAGACTCCTAGCAGAGACTGACAAGTGGACACACAGGAAGGTAATTAGGGTTTGCTTATGGAAAGTCTTTTTGCTGGGGTAGGGAGTAGGGACCCACCCGCGGACCCCTCCCAGGAGGGGAAAAAGGGAGTAGGGAGTAGTTAGGAGGTAGAATAAATGGGAATTACAGAGTCAGTGGCCAAAACAATAGAAAGAGTGATTTTTCGGCTTTTGCTTCGCTGAAAATCCTCACTTTTTTAACAATCGCTTGCTGAAAAGCTCATACTTTTTCAAGACATAAAAAGCCTAAAACCAATATCAGTCAAGACTTTGATATTTAATCAGCTTTTTGCTCCAATTCTTCTGGGATTCATTAGTTTCTGTTTGGTAGTTTCCATGAACATGATCGGGAACTGGAATCTAGATTTACTGTCTGTGTTTCTAGTTGATAAATTTTCACTGCTTCTAGCACTACAGACATAAAAACTTGATTTAATCCTTTTTGATAGAGTTGGTCTAATACTCTTCCCAATCTATCATCATTAAAATACTCTGCTTTGACTCCTTTTCCCATTAAATGTTCTATAGCCTTTTCTTGGAAAAATTTATTAAATAAATATAATGGGGATGATACTAATCCTAGTCCATTGAGAACCATTCCTTTCACAACTTGACCTGCTGTAATTTTTTCTGGTACTTTTTCTCCTAGCAATTGATTAATTTTCTTTTCTATACCAATTTCATCAATGATTCCTGCTACTAATCCTAGGTGATCTAAATTACTTACTTCTACTGACATTTTCATCCTTTTTTCTCAGAGTCTTTTCTCAGATGACAGTTTAAGTCTTTTTTTTCTTAAGCATAAATATTTACTCAAGTTTGACGATTTTCACATACTACATTTTGTCGTGCGGAATGTGGGATGCAACATCCCTACATTGTGGTCTACTCAATTCAAAAGCTGATTGACCTCAATTACAGCGCTTTTCAAGTTGATGAACCACATCTTCACAAACAAAACCTTGTAGGGACGTTCCATGGAACGTCCCTACCGTGGTCTACCCAAATGAAAACCGCTGTATAATATCAGGAAATGCCAAAGGAGAAATTAAATCTCCAGTTAATATTTTGTTCCGATTGATAATTCCCATCAACAGAATTACGGAAAACAATGAATTGGCGACCGCGCAAATTTACTACCCAATATTCTTGAATTCCAGCACTAGCATAAACCAAGCGTTTTTCATTCAAATCTTTTGCCAAGCTAGAATTAGAAAATTCAATTACTAAATAAACATCATCCTGATTAGGGTGAGATTCATGATAATAACCTGGTCGAATAATGGCAATATAAGGTTCAGGTTCACTGTTATTAATCAGAGTAATTAGCTTCCCTTCACTCACTCGTGCCCGGGAACCAAGCTTACTTCAGAATAGTTCCCCAGTGTCACGATTAAGAGAAGAATGAAGAGGACTTTCTGGTGACATTTCTATAATTAATCCATTCAATAATCCTAAATGAAATAATGTATATGACAATCAGATTAACCCAATTATTGGTGTTATTTTAGCGTAATACCTTATTAATATTTATAGACAAATTGATGAAAAATTCATCTTTTTTAAGTACCATTTCATAAAATTTACGAAAACATAAATAATTTACAGCAAAAGCCTGAGAGGAGCAAGAAATACACCGATTCATAACTCTGATGAGCAAGTCTTCGTCTTCCTTCTCCTCTGTTTCCTTTCCTTATTTTTTCTAAGAAATAATTTGATTTTTCAACCACTTGTACCAATCATTTAAACCTTCCCCACTGGTAGAAGAAACCTGAAAAATCTTTATCCCAGAATTTACCTGTTTTGCATATTCAATACAACGATTAACGTCAAATTGTAAATAAGGCAATAAATCAATTTTTGTCAGAATCATTACCTGACTTTCCCGAAACATATAGGGATATTTAATCGGTTTATCTTCTCCTTCAGTAACTGATAGAATCGCCACCTTAAAATTTTCACCCAAATCAAACAATGCCGGGCAAACTAAATTCCCTACATTTTCAATCATCAAAACTGAATTTAAAGGAGGGTTTAATTCTGTATAACCTTTCTCTATCATTGCAGCTTCCAAGTGACAACCTTTACCTGTATTAATTTGCACTACATTACAACCAGTTTGACGAATTTTTTCCGCATCATTAATAGTTTCTTGGTCGCCTTCAATAACACTAAATGTTAACTCGGATTTTAAATCGTTAATCGTCCGAGCTAATAAAGTAGTTTTGCCAGAACCAGGAGAACTAACTAAATTTAAAGCTAAAATATTTCGACCTTTAAACCAACCTCGGTTTTGAGCAGCCAAAATGTTATTTTTCTGTAAAATATTCTGTTCTAAACTAATAGTAGTGCCGTGCATTTTGGCATGAACTTCAGACTTTTGATGCTGATGATTATTTTCCTGGGGAGAGGTGGGATGTTCGTGAGTATTAGTATGAGAATGAGTGTGAGTAATTACAGTACCATCTGGCAGAGTATGAGTATGGGAATGATGATTATTTATTGATGTTTTTTCCCCAGTTTGAGAATTAGTAATAGTAGTTTTACTATCATCGGAACAACCACAAGTTACACACATTATTTTTCTACTTCCTTTTCTTTGATTTGAAGTTATTGAGCTTTGATTATGTTAATTAAGTTGCCAAAACATTCAATCTCTTTTTTCGGCGTTGCATCATCATGGGATGATTTTGATATGTGTCAAAAAATTTGTTTCGATCTATCAACATTTTTAGATGCGTGCAAATTTGATTATCATCCTGCAATTATGCAACGCCCTTTTTTCAGTTTGTTTTGCTAATCTTTGAACCTCCTCTCAAGATAAGTCTAAATATTCAGCAATAATTTCTAAGGTTAAACCTGAACGAATGGGATAAATAACTGCTATGTACCAAGAATTGGGCAGTTGATATTGTAGTCAAAAGATAGGACTTACGCAGAACTACCATATTATAGTAGGGGTGAACGGCCGTTACCCTCTACGGATAGTGTATGATATAATGTCTGGTAGCATCGGAGCGTGTATAGAATTAATTCACAATTGGAAGAAACCCTTTCCTAGGTCATGCTACGCAAACAGCATAGCTACCCTCTGACCTCTGCCTTCCTTCCACCAAAGTATAAGTATTCAAGGGGACATGATATGTTGCGGATATTTTGCGTAAGTCCTGAAAGAGAAATAATTCGGCAAAGAGACGGTAACAGAGAAGATTGTCAGGTTGAAATTGGACTTCAACGAGATAAAAAGATTTATTGGGGTTATTGTCAGTCGGTAAGAATAAACCATCTAAACAAAAATATAATTGTTTAACTTCACGGGAGGTAAATTCATAGATTTGAGTATGGGTAATTACTCATATATTTTTATCTACTGTTTCTTGTTACAACTTGATAATTTACGACTACATTTTTCCTATTTCTAACTTGTCTGCGCAAAATTCCAACTTGCCTACTAAAAATGCAAAGAGTAGTCCCCACCCAACAAATTTCTAAAAAAGATATAAATGCGTGATATTTCATTTTTTCCTCTACCTCTAGTTAAATAAAACTCATAGATAAAAATTTATTTATTTTGTAAATTAATTACAGTCAAATTCACACCAAACCCGTTCTCAAAGCAACAACAGCTGCTTTAACTCGATCGTCAACTGCTAGTTTATTCATAATACCTTTAACATGAGTTTTAATAGTATTCGGACTCAAAAAAAGGTCTTTAGCAATTTCAGTATTAGTCTTACCCTCTACCAACAATTTTAAAACATCTAATTCTCTAGATGACAAATTAGCTGAATTTTCTGGCAGTGCTGGCGATGCTGGTTGCAAATGCTGAATCACCATTCGCCCCACCTGTGGATCTAGATAAGTCGCACCATCCATAGCAGCAGTAATAGCAGACATCAATCTTTCTACATTCGCCCCCTTTACACAATAAGCATCTGCGCCACTAGATAATGCACCCATAACTTCTTGCTGACTATCGTGAGATGTAAGTACAACCACTCGTGTATCTGGGAGTTTTTCCTTAATTTGCTGAGTAGCTGCAATACCATCAAGTTCTGGCATGGCAATATCCATAACTACTAAATTTGGTTTCTTTTCGATCGCTGCTGCCACACCCAACTTACCATTGTCTGCTAAACCTACTATTTCAATATTGGGATAATCACCCAAAACTTGCTCTAACCCAAGTTGCATCATTGGGTCATCATCTACAATTAAAATTCTTACTTGCTGTTGTTGATTGCTTGCTAACTGTTCCATAATTACCTTTTAATTTTCCTGATGTTGATGACCATCAACTTATTTTCAACACTTTTACTGACTCACCTATAGCTATCAAAGTTTCATTCAATGGTACAACTGCTAAACCTGTAGTACCAGCTAAATTAATTAAATTTCCAGAGCTGTGACTACCTCCAGCAAGTTGAAATTCATAGCCATTACTTCCTAAATTTAGCTGACCCCATAGATAAGTTTCTCGTTTACCGTTGGAGTGTAAATCTTGAAGCGATCGCGCTGTTACAAATTCAGGTCTCCATGCTGCTTCCTGAACTCCTGCCAATTTTTTCAGCGCTGGTTGTACAAACCGCCAAAAACTAACTAATGCTGAAACGGGGTTTCCTGGTAAACCGAAATAGACACATTGAGTATCAGAAAATTTAGCAACAGTTAATGGTTTTCCTGGTTTAACTGCCACAGAATGAATATGAATTTCTGCTCCTAATTCTGTGAGAATATCCTCTATATAATCATAGTCTCCTACTGATACTCCACCAGTGGAAAGTAAAAAATCTGTAGTTGTTATTGCCCCAGCAATAGTTTTTTTCAATATTTCTCGTTCATCCGGTACAATACCGAGTCGTATTACTTCTGCTCCTGTCTGTGCTACAGCTACTGCTAAAGCATATTGATTTGAGTCTACTAACTGACCTGGTTGCAGGGGTTGGTCTGGTGTCACTAATTCGTTGCCAGTGGATAATATTCCGACTCTAGGTCGGCGATATACTGTTATTTTTGGACATTGAAGTGCTGCTAAAACTGCTATTTCAGAAGCACCTAAGATAATTCCTGGGCTGAGTAAGGGAGTACCTGCAGTATAAAATGAACCACGATATCGTACAAATTCTTGTTGATTTTTCGGAGATTCTAAGATGAGTACGTTATTGCCTTTTCGTTGGGTCACTTCTTGCATGACTACGGTATCTGCTCCTAGCGGCATAACAGCACCTGTAAAAATACGAGCCGTTTGTCCAGTCTGAATGTGCGACTGGGGTTGATACCCGGCTGGAATTTCTTCTATAATTGCCAAGGGTATTGGATTTTCTGGACTACAGTTTTTGACGTCTGTAAACTTTACTGCATAGCCGTCCATTGCTGAATTATCCCAGTGGGGAAAATCAAGCTTACTGGTCACTGGGGTGGCTAATATGCGCCCCGATGCGCTTAATAGGTCTACTTTTTCTACATCCCTCTGGGTATCTAAGGGTTGTACTAGGTTTAAGATGATTGACTCTGCTTGGTCAACTGGTAGCATTTTCAATCTATAAGATTTATTTGGGTTATTTTAATTATAGATTGTATTTGACATCATTTCCTTGTTGTTTTTGTCCTTGGTCAAGGGTCTCAAAGTTATCTTGAGTTTTTGTCTTTGGTTGAATAAAAAGTCATGCGTATAGGCGAGTAACACCCAATATTTACATACTATCATAATTTTTTTCCTAATGCAACCCGATAAATCTCGGAAAAATTTTATGTGCTTTAGAAAATGAAAATAATTAGGGTTTGCTGATTAAATCTAAAAGTATTTACAGATAAAGGTAAGTAAGTGCCTTTTTGGGGCCTTGAAAAAAGGTGACAGCTCCATTTTCATCAACACCTGTGTTAGGAGCTGCTTGAGCAAGAGCTGCAGTATTGCCTGGAACTTCGTCATTGACTTCTGTACCTGCATCCCACACTAGATCGCCAGTAATATCATGTTCGGTAGCATCGGTATTGTATAGAGAAGGTAAGGAAGACCGAAGTTGGAAGAAGGAAGAAGCTTTAAGAGAAGGAAAAACCTTATAGAACCCCCGATCGTATCTTCATAAATTTAGCAAGGAGACAGGAGACAGCTATACTGGAGACAGGAGACAACCCACCCCTCGCCCCTCCCCCTCCCAGGAGGGGAAGAAGAAAAAGGGAAGATATGGGGAGAAATAATACACAAAATTCAACACACCAACACCAAGATTTTCGGTCAAAATTGATGCGCGAAAAGACTTGAATACCATAATTATATAGCGATCAAATGGGTTCTATATGTATGGCGCTAGATATTTCCCCAACTTTATACACGCTCCGATACCAACGGACATGATATAACAATAAAATCAGCACCCAAGAAGTTGCCATCTTCATCAAAAATTCTTATCCATAGTGGGTTTTCGTTAGCAATAAAAGCATCATTACTTGGTAAACCCATTGCTCCATAACTGAAATAACGACTGCTAGCTAGACTAGCATCTAGAGTAAATGTCATAGAAGCGCGATCGCCAGCAGTAATATCATGTCCGGATAATTAGTTATAAAAAAACTTTCTTCTTCTTGTCCTATTCTTCCTCTTCCTTCTTCTTTCTTCCCCTCCTGGGAGGGGCTAGGGGTGGGTTGACTCCTGAGGACTGAGGACTGAGGACTGACTCCTCCGTAGTTATTTATTTATCACTGTTCAACCGGACATGATATAAGTACCTGAAATGGTCCTGTTAGGCCTAATATTGTAGCTTGAGTATCCCCTGTGCTACTATTAGAAATCTCCGGAAATTACACATATAGATAATTTGTTGTGTCTTTTTTCAGAAATTTTCTTCCCTGTTGCTTTCCGGAGCTGTTGCCTGTTGCCTACTTTTGCAAAAAGTCTATTCTTTTTTGGAGATGTCTATTAGCAAAAGCAGTGCTGATAGGTCCTGTATTAGCATCTTCTGCTAATGCTTCGAGATATGCGGGTGCTGGTTGGTTTAAGTCAAAAATGGGCTTTGTTGCCATCGTGAAAACCTACCCATAATGGAGAGAAAAAGAAACCATTAGTGGGAGCAACATTTTCTACTGTAACTTTTAATCTTGCTGCTGTTGCTGTAGATGTCATAGCAAAGGTAGAAGTTACTGCTATTGCTGTGGCGATCGCTCCACGAATATTTAGCCAAGTATTACTATTTATATTCATTATTTTTTCCAAATACAATTATTTATCTCTCCGTTAAATTTCGGATGAGAGCTTAAATTAGATAATAAGAACTAAGTATTTTTTTGTATTGCTAATTCTTGCGGTTTGTATTGCATTCTTGCTGAGAATTATCTTAAATTCTCTAAGTTCTTAAACTTCTGAATTTATGTTTATAGCAATTCCCAAAAATAGCAGAATATAGGGGTGATTGTATTTGTATTTTGAAAAAAATAGAAGAAGTTAAAACAAAAAAAATCAATAACAAAATTTGAAACTTGTACTTATATCATTTATAAGCATTCAGCTCTTATGAGAGGGTTTAAATGAATATAGACTGTTTCAGCCAGCTTTTGTAATAAGTATAAATTCTAACTCAATTAGTAAAGCTTTGATCTAAAACTAAAAGCAATAGCTGTTAACGTAGTTCCTCCGGAGGAGGCTGGCTGAAGTTCGCAGTTCCGACCATAGGAGGCTAGCTGACGGCTGTTTGCGCAGCATTCCACAGGAAATACTTACTATCATTTTCAGATAATTGCTGATAAATATGATTAGATAGTGTTTATCAAATAATAAAAAATCAAATCAATTATTGCACTCTTATTCACCAATTCTTTCCCCTTACTTTGTACGGACTTTGCATACAATGTCCTTATTTTCTCTTTTCTGTGATTAGCAATATGAAAAAAACACGCTCATATATTTTATCCCTCTTCTCATTATCTCTAAAAATTATTGGGGTTGCACATTATGGAATGATATTGCCAAAAATTAGTTTAGACTTTGACTAAAAAAACCATTAATTAATCATTCTAGCAATTATCAAATCCAAAATCTTGTTCATCAAAAATATAAAATCATTCGTCACTGTGCAACGCCAAATTATTTATAACTGTTTAACCTAACATGATATTATCGGAAAGTTTCATGCTACTATTCTTGTCTTTTTTCGAGACTAGAGCAAATTGAGAGCGATCGCTATTGTTGCTAAATTATCACCACATAACTATACTTGAATTGAAAAAAATAAAACAAAAATCAATTAATGTTAACTCCCGTAGAGGTGCTTCAAATAATTTGCCTGATACCGATAGTCTGTGGATCTGTATATTCAATCCTCAGTGTATGGACTACTAGAAAATTTTTGAGGAAAACCACCCTAGACATAAATGCCACAGAAAAATTTAACCCACCTGTCACTGTACTTAAACCAGTACGAGGTATTGAAAAAGACCTCAAGTCAAACCTGCGTACCATTTCTATTCAAGATTGGCCTGAGTATCAAGTAATTTATTCAGTTCAAGACCCTGAAGATTTAGCCCTACCTATTCTTAAAGATATTCAAGCAGAAGTAGACATTCAGAAGATTTTTGTTGTCACTAGCAATATTGAAGCGGGAGCTAATGGTAAAGTCAATAATTTACTTGGTGCCATAGCTGAAGCACACCACGATATCATTATTATCAGCGACAGTGACACAAATCTCAAACCAGACTACATCAAAAATATCATAGCTCCTCTATCCAATCCAGACGTGGGATGTGTCTGTACTCTCTTTAAAGCCAAAAGTGCCTACCGATGGTTTGAGAAGATGGAACTATTAACCATGAATGCAGACTTTATTCCTAGCGTTATATTTGCAGCAGTTACGGGAGCATCCAATGCTTGTTTGGGACCTTCCATCGCCATAAGTAGAAATACACTACAAGAACTTGGTGGTTTAGAGAGTCTTGCAGATTATCTTGTAGAAGACTACGAATTAGGGCGCAGGGTTTGGACTTCTGGGAAAAAAATGGTGCTTTTACCTTACATTATTGATGTGGTTGTGGACTTGAAAAATTGGCGACAATGGTGGACTCATCAAATTTATTGGGACCAGAATACATATTTAGCACGTTCCGGGCCATTTATCGCCACTATATTAATCCGGGCAGTACCTTTTGCTATTTTGTTCGCTGTGGCACGAATGGGAGATTTATTGGGTCTAGGAGTATTAGGAATTACAGTTGTTTTACGACTTCTGACCAGTGGGATAATTTTAAAAGAATTGGAAGATTCAGAAGGTTTGAAAAGTCTCTACTTATTGCCTTTGCGTGATATTTTTGGTTTAATATTTTTTGCTCTAGCGTTGACTAAACGTACGGTAGTATGGCGTGGTATTAAGTACAAATTAATCAATAATGGGAAAATGATTCCTATCAGTAAGAAATAATTTAAAATTAGGCCAAAAATCTAACAGTATCATATCCACTGCTTTTTATTCAAATGAGAACTTCTATTCTATAGTATTATTATATTTTACTTACAAAGGAAAATCATTATGACAGACTTTCAAAGCTCATTTCTTTCTGATGTAAAATCTCTATTTTTGCAGGAACAGGAAGAAAATCTAGCTCCTTATTTGTACAGCACTCCCAATCCAAATATTGAGGACGATCCTGCCAATGGTGAAGGATGTTACCAAGAACTAATATCTCAAAATTTAAATTATTATCCTTGCAAGAAGGAAATCCAATTAATTAATAATAAAGCTAGCCAAATAGCCACTTATGTTCGATCATAAACTAGTATTATATAATTTGCTTTGAATACATACATATCTTGAGCAAAAATATTTACCTATTGTAAATTATGATGATTAACAAAAGTTATGTTATCTGTTCAATTGGAAGGAGTGGTAGTACTTTACTAGCAAGCACTATAGATAATCTTGGTTATTGTGGTAGTCCTAGAGAGTATTTTCATCCAAATAAAGTTGCAAATCTAATGGAAAATTATGATGCTTCTGCTTTTAGAAGTTATCTTGAAGAAATATTGGAGAAAGGACGTACCGCTAACGGTATTTTTGGTGTAAAAATGCACTGGGACCACATGAGAGATTTTCTTAGGTTTACTCGAAAAAATTTAGGATATAAAGATACAACAGATTTAGAAATTCTCAATGATTTTTTTCCCAATACTTATTTTATTTACATTAGGCGTGAAAATATAGTCAAGCAAGCAATTTCCACCGAAATAGCACTACAGTCAGAAGTATGGAGTCAAAAGATTTCTAATAACCAGAAAAAACCGGTGCAAAGACTTTATTTTAACCCTTTAGCTATCTATCGTATTCAAGAAGGAATAAAAAGACATGAGGGAGCATGGGAAAAATTTTTTCGGAAAAATTCTCTAGCTGTTTATGAGGTTGTTTATGAAAATTTCTGTGAATCTATAGCAACTACCACAATAGACATTATTAAGTTTCTTGAAATTGAGCCTTTACCCGAGCTAAATGACATTAAAGTTTCTTTGCATAAACAGTCCAATCATATCAATGATAGATGGGAAAAATACTATAATCTGATTCCTGAAAATTTACTCAAAAATTATTCTCAATTGAGAAGTAGATTAAAACAATATTTTAAAAAGGGTCTAAAGGTTTAGTCTTTTATTTATAGTATAGATACTCTCTAGGATGACTTTTCAAAAATGGTATAATAGTTTATTCTAAAGATGTAATTTAAAACTATAGTTGTATTATGTTATGTATAGTATAGCAATATGATTTGAGTTGTGAGATATTGAAAACTTTTAGGGAACAGGGAACAGAGAAGAAGAAAAAAATGTATCATCTGAATATAATAATTGCTATATTCTATACTTTTAAGGAACATCTCAATTCTCACAACTGATTCCTGATTGCTATATTTGAGATAATAGATAAATAAATAAGTTCTATTTAATGAAACATCAAGACTTTTAGACATGAAGGAACATGACATTAAATCAACAAATCAAACCATTTTATTTTGATATTACAGATGATGAAATTCAATATTTCTTATCAGAGTCAGAGAAAATTTTAAGGTCTGGAAAATTAATTCTAGGGGAACATACCAAAGCATTTGAACAAGCATTTGCTGAATATGTAGGGACAAAATACGCGATCGCTGTTAATAGTGGTTCTTCAGGACTAGAAATTCTATTACGCTTGAAAAAAGTGGAGGGAACAACTGTTTTAGTTCCTACTAATACCAACTTTGCTACTGTTGCGACAGTAATTCGTGCCGGGGGAAAAGTTCAATATCTGGATATGGACGAACAAACATTTGCTCCTTCTCTACAGATGGTACAAGAGGCAGTAGAAAAGGGTAATAATCTTCCAGAGAAGATTTCTGGAGTAATGTGGGTTCATATTGGAGGTGTCATTTCTCCAGAGTTTCCGCAAGTGGTGGAATATTGTCACCAACAGGGGTTATTTGTCCTCGAAGATACTGCTCATGCTCACGGTAGTAAAATCAATGGTGTAAGTGCTGGAAATTTGGGAGACGGTGCTGCTTTTTCATTTTTCCCGACCAAAGTGATGACAACTTGCGAGGGAGGAATGATAACTCTGAATAATGAAGAGGAAGACTATATCGCACGTTCTCTGAGAAACCAAGGCAAGCGAGGTATGGACTTTGGTGGTTTACACACAGACTTTGGTAATAGTATGCGAATTACAGAAATGAATGCTCTGCTTGGTCGAATTCATTTAGCAAAATTGCCAGAGATGTTGAAAAAACGCGAGCGAGCTTATGAATTAATTACTGCACCTCTCAAAGCAGCTGGTCTATCCTTTGTCTCTACAGAAAAAATGGATATCGCTAGTAATTACAAATTGATTGTTCATTTGCCAGAGGAAAAAAATGCCAAAGAAGTCAAAACAGCAATGGCAGAAGAAGAGATATTTTTAGGAGGAACAGTATATGAAATACCCTGTCACAAACAACCAGTTTTTGCAGGTATTTGTGAAGGTGAGAGTTTTCCTGGTGCCGAACGTTGGTGTCCGAATCATATTTGTCCGCCTTTGACTTCTGGGATGACGGATGCGGATGCTCAACGAGTGGGGGAAGCTTTAGTTCGGCATTTGAAATAACTCTATAGTAAAATTTGTAGGGTGTGTTAGCGTCAGCGTAACGCACGAAATATGCCAGATTTCAGATTATCTTCAAAGTTAGCAGAGGCATGATGGGTAGACAATAACCCTTGTACTTTCCCCCCTTTCCAAGGGGGGAACTGGAGAGAGGCGATCGCTAATTTCTATCTCACATTATCCGTGCATCTGTGGCCAAATCCTTGTCTGGCCTCTTCTTGCTCTTGAGCGATCGCCCTTTTCAGTTATCAGTTATCAGTTATCAGCAGTTTCAGCGATTATCCGTGCATCTGTGGCCAAATCATTAACCCAACCTACTTTTGACTTTTGCCTTTTGACTTTTAACTTCATAACCACCCCTTCCCAGTCAAATGCCGAATATCCTCCTGTAATTCAGCAACATCATAATGGATACAAATGCCACGGTTAGCAATTAACTGTTGAAAACGAACTTGTGAGATATTCAACAATTCTGCTGCTTTTCCCAAACTAATCTTTTCCTGCTGAAACAGCAACAAAATAATTTCTAACAAAAATTCGTCTTCTGACATTCCACTCGCTTTAATAATTTCATCGGAAATAATCATACTCATTCTTTTCAGTTATTAGTTATCAGTTTTTCCAGTTATCAGTAGTTTCGGCGATCGCTAATTTCTGCCTCAATTTCATCGCAAGTTATATTGGTATCAGATTAATACGTTTCACCCATATTTTGCAAAATTGCCTCAACCTGAGATTTTATATCATGTCCGGTAGCATCGGTCTTGTATAGCAAAGGTAAGGAAGAAGGAAGAAGGAAGAGGGAAGAAGGAAGAGGGAAGAGGTCCGAAGGCTACCCTCGCAAGAAAAAAACCATTATTTCCTGTAGATATTCACCCTTGGGTTTACACAAACGATATAAACGGACATGATATTAACTGTGACACATTTCGTTGAATAGCAAACCAGACAATATCCAAATCTACCTCAAAGTAATTGTGAACCAAAATATTTCTCATGCCAATAATTTCTGTCCAAGGTATTTCTGGATGTTGCTCTCGAAACTCAGCAGATAAAGCACGAGAAGCTTATCCAATAACCTGCAAATTATAAAGAAACCAAGTCTGCACAAGTTCATTTTTCTCAAAACTTTCCCTACTTTCAGCCCAGTCTTGATAGTCAATTAAAACTGCCACAGGGCGCATAGCTTCATCAGTAACTATTTTCTTCTTAAAATTCCGCATCACCCCATCTAGCTCAAAGCTTTTTAAATCGGAATATCTATGATAAATTCTGTACCTTTTTCTAGTTGAGAAATACATTGCAGTTCTCCTTTGTGCTGTTCTGTGATAATCTGATAACTGATCGATAACCCCAGTCCAGTACCTTCACCCACAGGTTTAGTAGTGAAAAAAGGGTCGAAAACTCGTTTGCAAATGTTTTCGCTCATCCCAATTCCATTGTCAGCAATACTAACTCGTACAGTTTCTGAGTCTTTCATCTCAGTAGTGATGAAAATTGTGGGTTTTTTTTCCACATCCTTCGAGGTAGTTAAAATATCAATGGCATTGGTAAAAATTTCCAGAAATACTTGATTGAGTTGATTGGCGTAACAGTTTACAGGAAGCAGTTTCCCATAATTTTTAACAACAGTAATCTCTGGATAAGAGCCATTAGCTATCAGGCGATGTTGCAAAATCAGTAAAGTATTTTCTAATCCTTCATGGATATTTACCTGTTTCATCTGCGCTTCATCAAGACGGGAGAAGTTGCGTAAACCAAGAACAATTTTACTAATACGATCGCTTCCTGTTTGCATTGAGTCCAAAAGTTTTTCTAGGTCTTGAGATAAAAACTCTAGGTCTAAGTCTTCAAGTTTCTCTTCTATGGCAGCAACGGGAACAGATAAATTTTCTTGGTAGAGGTCGATAAGTGCGAGTAGGTCGCTGACATATTCGCGAGCATAATCGATATTACCCGAAATAAAAGTAATCGGATTATTAATTTCGTGGGCAATTCCTGCTATCATTTTGCCCAAGCTAGACATTTTTTCTGTTTGAATGAGTTGCAGTTGAGTTTGCTGCAAATTTTTCAAAGTTTTGGTCAATTCTATACTTTTTTCTTCGACGGCAATAACATTCCGGTAGGCTCGTAAAGCAGAGATAGTGCTAGTAATTAGTCGTTGTCTAGTGAGTTCAACCTTCGTTCTGTAGTCGTTAATTTCATAGTTGCGAATTACGTACTCTTCTGGTGCTTCCCCTGGTTGACCAGTCCGCAAAATAATCTGGATACGTCTATTATTTAGTTCTTCGCGAATATAGCGAACCAGGTTTAAGCCAGCATCATTGGTTTCCATTACTACATCAAGCAGAATGAAGGCAATATCGGGATTTTCTAAAATTAACTTTTTGGCTTCCGAACCGGAAAATGCCTCCAGTAGTAAAAGAGGTCTACCATCAAAAACGAAATTTTTCAAGGCTAATTTAGTGGCTTGATGAACGGCCAAGTCATCATCCACTATCATTATTTTCCAAGGTTCTACTTGTAGAGATGAGTTATCATCTTCTTCCACCAAAGGAATAATTTCATCGTCCTCTAGAAGAATTAGTTCGTCATCTTCTACAAGCAAGAGTTGCTCATCATCTTCATCCTGAATAGGAGCAGTATTGTTATTGTTCTGCTTTTTATCGTCGTAGGTGGTCATTTCAGTTATCAGTTATCAGTTATTAGTTATTAGTTATTAGTTATATCAAATCCGGTTAAACAGCCATAGAATGGTTAAGTCAGGAGGAGTCAGGAGTCAGGAGTCAGGAGTCAGGAGGAGAGAGAATTACAAAGATGAGCGTAGTTATGACGATTGGATAATTTTTTTATGTTCAATTAAACGGATTTGATATTATTAGTTATCAGTTATTAGACATCTCCAGAAAAGAGGCAACAGGCAACAGGCAACAGGCAACAGGGGGAAATAATTGATAATTTATGGATAATAATTGATTCTATTTTTGATTTTTACCAGATGTCTATTAGTTATTAGTTATTAGTACCTCTAGCTGTTTGCGAAGCATTCCGTAGGAAAGCAAGAAGGTTTAAATCTGGAATATTCTCTTCCCTTCTGTACACATATATGTTGATAATTCTATAATTACTTCTTACTTCAATATTCGGCGTTGCTGAATTGAAGTATGAATGTGCGATTTTTTGCTTCTGATAAAGCCCCCTAAATCCCCCAATTTTGGGGGACTTTTAGAGTTTTATTCCCCCCAATTTTGGGGGGCTAGGGGGGCTTGCATCATACCCAGAATCAGCAACGCCCAATATTCCATCTCCCCTACTCCCCCACTCCCCCACTCCCCTACTCCCCCACTCCCCTACCTGACTCCTGAGCCAAAGGAATAGTTATGACAAATCTTGTGCCTAAACCCACCTGACTATCAACTTCTATTGTTCCCTGTAACTTTTGGGTTACTAAATTATAGACAATATGTAATCCCAATCCTGTTCCTCCCTTACTCCTGGCAGTAGTGAAAAACGGCTCAAAAATTTTGCCTAAATGTTCCTCCTCAATTCCACAACCATCATCACTATATTCAAGCTGAATTTTATCACTTTCTTGGCGAATTTCCAAGGTAAACTTTCCTGCTTCTTCCGAAGGATACCCATGAATTAAGGAGTTGGTGACTAAATTGGTGACAATTTGAGCCAAAGCTCCTGGATAACTATCAATTTGAATAGTTTCGTCCCCTTCTACAGTGAGGGTATAAGATGTTTTAAGTTGGGGAGCTAAACTTAAAGCAATTTCTTTGAGGTATTCTTTGAGGTTAAAGTGTCGGCGTTCGAGGTTGCTTTGGTCAGCAGCTATTTGTTTAAAGCTGTGGATCAATTCTCCAGCTCGACTCAAATTGCTCAACATCAGTTGGGTACTTTCTCCAGCTAACTCTAGATAATTGTTAAGTACAGAGCGTTTCAGTTGTCCTTGAGCTACAGCTTTGGTAAAGTTTTGGGTTTCGTCTGCTAGAGTAGAAGCAATAGTGATACTCGTGCCAATTGGGGTATTGATTTCATGGGCAACTCCAGCAACTAATCCCCCCAAAGCAGCCATTTTTTCTGATTCTACAAGTTGTTTTTGAGTGGCTTTCAGGTCTTCGAGAGCTTTAGATAGTTCGGCAGTGCGCTGTTGAACTTTTTGTTCGAGGGTATTATAGAGTTGAGCATTTTCGATGGAGATAGCAGCTTGAGCACTCAGGAGCTTGAGAATTTCAATGTGGTTTGAGGTGAATGCTTCTGCGGTGAAGTTGTTTTCCAGATATATTAGGCCAATTAATTGGCCTTGGTTGATAATGGGAGTGCAGATGAGACTTTTGGGAGAGTTTTGAATCAAATAAGTATCCCCAGAGAAGGTAGTATTTTGGCTAATATCGTTGATTAGGAGAATTTTTTTTGTATGTTTGACGGTATTAATAATACTTAGGGGAAGAGTGTTGGTATCATCAAGATGCATGGGTGATAGGTGACAACTGCTCTTCTCACATTGGGTAATAATTTCCCAAGTACCAGTATTGTTTAAAATTAATGCACCTGTATCAGCTCCTGCATTTTCGAGGACAATGTTCATTAGTTTAGATGTCAACGTATTGAATTCTATTTCCTGAGAAATGGCTTGAGATACTTTAATGATGGAGACGAGATCGAGGATATAAGGAGAGGAAGAAGAACTCCCAGTGTCAAGACTTTGGGTAGAATTGAGGGTTTGGTCGAAATTGAGGGGAGATTGAGTTTCTTCAAGAATAGGAGCAAGTAGTTGAGGATATTTTTGTTCTAGTTGGTCAGTCTTAGCTTTAGCACCCCAACGAGCATAACAGTAGTATGCTTCCTGCATATAAGTAGCAGCAATTTTTTCTTTCCCCCAATCCAGGTAAAATTTGG
>JAAHGF010000027.1:0-43180 GCA_010672585.1 Okeania sp. SIO1I7
TTTGCCATTCTGAGTCACTCATATCACTTGGGTATGGTTGACGTTGAGGGTTGGCGATCGCAGGTAGACGACTCATTAGTTATAAAATGGAGCAAGTATAGTAAAGAATAACACTATATTCACTTATAACTTAACTTTCTTTAGATTTACTTTATAAATCAGCTCTAAAGTCTCCCCTTTTAAATCGCTAAACTTGCTTGACTCATCATACTGATAAATATATTGTTCTATCCTAAAATAATAGAAAAATTTATATTAAGTTTCGATAATTATAAGACTTACGCACTTTAATGTATTTCCGTCATTGCGACCCATAGGGAAGCAATCTCAAGTCCTAGTTTTTCGTACCTCATGGGTAAGTCCTGATATATATACTAGCTAATAATGAGATAGATAGGGATTTTTTGTGCTATAATTCAAGTAACCAATTACAAAACAAAGTGATGGCTAAAATTAGCATAAACTAAACTAAACTGATAATTTAAACATAGATAAATCTTTAACCTATCAATTATCAAGATTTTTATTAATAGATAAATACTTCTAGGAAATTTTTCCATTTCCCAGTCATGTCAACCACCAAAATGCCACTAAATTTCACAGAATTACCCCTACGTCTGCTAAGTTAGGAATTTTGCACCAGGATGAACAGGTAGAATTAATCGCAGGACAAATTATTCGCAAGATGTCACCTCAAGGAAGTTCCCACGCTGCAGCTATTCGACGAGCAGACCGCTTGTTTAGTCAATCTTTAGGAAAAAGGGTTTCGGTGCAGAAACAACTTCCGGTGATACTGAATAATTTTTCTCAACCTGAACCAGATATTGCAGTAGTGAAAGTAGACCCTCTTGATTATGATGACTCTCATCCTACAGCAGAAGATGTGTATTTGATCGTGGAGATTGCTGATAGTACTCTCAAAAGTGACTTGGAGGTGAAAGGAAAAGAGTATGCAAAGTCTGGAATAGAGGATTATTGGGTGTTGGATGTGAATCATCGCCAGTTGTATGTCAACCTACTAAGGATGGATATCAACAGGAAATGATTTTAGGGGAAGATGATGCGTTGGCGGTGCCTAGCGGCAGCTACATCGCTCCTAGAGAATTTCTTGATTGTGTGATTTTAGTTGGGGAGTTGTTGCGACCTATGGTAACAATTAATAATTAATAATTAATAATTAATAATTAGACATCTCCAGAAAATAAACTTACCCTTTATTTAACATTAGCTAGAGTTGTAAAAGTCAGTTTCTGGGCATCATTTTTCGTACCTTTTTCCTAAAAATCTATTCCCTGTTACCTGTTGTCGGAGATGTCTATTACCTCTGCTTAATTCCTTTTTGAAAATACTATGAATCAACTATTACCTTTAGATTTTTCTCAGCAAGACTTACGACATCGTGATTTTCAAGGGCAAGACCTGACAGGAGCTAATTTTAGCGGTTCTGACTTGAGAGGTTGCAATTTTCAGGATGCTATCCTAGTAGAGGCCAATTTTCGAGGTGCAAAAATCGGACAATGTAGGAGCAAAATTAGGACTTTGATCGCTCGTTGTGCTGGAGCGGCGATCGCTGTTACTATTGCGAGTGCTTTTGCGAGTTTTGTTGCTGGTGGAATGGCGGGGGTTGCTGCTTTAATTGCAACTGGAGTTGTGGCGGTTGCTATTACTAATGCGGAAAATGAAATTATTGCTGCGGTTTTAACGGGTACTTCAGCAGTTATTGGTTCGAGTGGTATTATCTCTTTTTTTGCTGGAAATATAGTTAAGGCATTGTTATTATTTTTGTGTTCCGAAATAGTTTTTGGATTGGCGATAATTTTGTTTTTTCAAGTTGTTATCAAGTTGGAGAAGTTATCAAAAACATCTTTTGAGGATGCAAATTTAACTAATGCTATTTTTGATGAGGCAGTTATATCAAATCCGGTTAAACAGTTATAGATTTGTTAAGTAAGGAGGAGTCAACCCACCCCTAGCCCCTCCCAGGAGGGGAAGAAAGAAGAAGAAAGAGTAGTAAAGGAAGAAAGTTTTTTGTTTGCGCTCTTATCCGGACAAGATATCATACCTCTTTTCACCAACGCCAAAATAACCTAGCTATTTGTAGCAAATATCGATCATGCTTGTTACACAGGGCAAATATCCCTACTCCCTTATTTATAACGCAAATAGGTTAGGACATTTATCAATGCTCAAACTCAGTCAGATACTATATCATTTCCGGTAGCATCGTTTGTGTATAAAATTAAGGTGACACTCTTGAGAAAACCTTCTGCCTACCCCCCCCCTTTCAAAGGGGGGTTGGGGGGGATGCTTTCTGCCTTCCTTCCACCAAAGTCTAATTATTCAACCGGACATGATATTACTTTTGACTTTTAACTTTTGACTTGCGCGTAGCGCTATATAAGTATTCAAGCGGACATGATATAATCAGTCTTTTGCTATAAAGTTCCACATCCAAAATAACCATGAGCAACAGTATATTAGACGATCGCTTTTTTACCAGACCCACCGATGGTCAAATTTTCTCATTTCCCATATTAATAGTGGGTGGTTCCACTGCAGCATATTCGGCAACCCTGGGTGCATTAAAAGCGGGTGCAAATGTTTGCCTGGTGCAACCAAAACAAATATTAGGCGGACAATTTACAACTCAAGCATTACCCGCTTCCGACGACCCTCAACTAGACAAAAAATTTAATCCAGGGGAAATATATGAAGATAAAGTAGACCGAGACAAATACGCCTTTTCCCAGACTCAATGGCAATTCCGCGAACGTAGTCGGGAACTCCAACCAGTTAATGGTAAGAAAATTGATAACCCTGGTGGGGGTTGGGTAAGTAATTTTGCCACGACAACTGTAGTTATGGCACAAGCGCTTAACGAAGCGATCGAAGATTTTCTCAGCAACGGCAAATTAACCCTCATTCCTTTTGCTGAACCTGTAGAAATTTTGTTTAGTCAATCTCCCAATGAACGACGACAGGTAACGGGTGTTATATTTCAGGATGTGCAGAATAATCAACGTTTCACCGTTAATGCTCAAATTACCATTGAAGCGACAGACTTGGGAGACTTACTAGAATTGGGAAATATTGAATCCAGAGTCGGACAAGAATCACAAAACGACACGGGTGAACCACTTCTTCCCCAACAACCTTTTCCCGAATGTCAACAGTCAATCACTTTTTGTGCTGTTGTGGAAAAAACTGCCCAGGGAGCAGGTGTTCCCATCGGTAAACCAGAAGGTTATGGTGTCGAACCTTGGTTACAGACAGATAAATTTACCAGCATTTATCAAGGACGAGCATTTTTTGAGCGGTTTGCAATTTTTACTTATCGACGGATAAGACGTCTCAAGGAAGGATATATTCCAACTACGAGTAATGGTGATGTGACTATCCTCAATTATGAGTCCAATGATTATAAAGTCGGTTTGTTGACTGGGGTGAGTCGGAGCGACCGCCAAAAACATCTTCAGCAAGCACGGGAGTATACTCAAGCTTATATCTATTACCTCCAGTCGCAAACATTGAAAACCAACAACTGGATATTAATAGGTAAGGTAGGGGAATTAAAACCACGGGGAGACTTGACTTGGACTAATGATGGTATTGCTCTGGAACCCTATATCCGCGAAGCAAGAAGAGGGATAGCATTAACAACTATTGTTTATCGAGATACTGCGCAACAATATTATGGCGAACAAGCGCGGGGACGTTGTTTTGAGGATAGTGTTGGTATTGGTCATTATGCTTTGTTTGATATTCATCCCACCGATAACCCGAACCATCTTGTTTTTAACAGTAAAGATGAGATGAAATGTTTGCCTTTTACTATTGCGTTAAAAGCAATGGTGCCTATCAATACGGATAATCTAATTTTATCGGCGAAAAGTATTGGTACAACTCATTTGAGTAATTCTGTATATCGGATGCACGCTGTTGAATGGGCGATCGGGGAAGCGGGGGGTCATTTAGCTGCTTTTGCTCTGAATGAGGGGGTGGATATTCGGACTATTGCTACGAATAAACGACTGATTTATAAATTTCAGGGTTTGTTAACTCGTAATCAAATTCCCCTATTTTGGTATAACGATATTTCCCATGACGACCCAGACTTTGAGGCGATTCAAATTCTTGCGGTGGCAGGTTTTGTACGGACTGAGAATTACAATCATTTATATTTTCTACCAGAGGGAACGGTAAACCGAGCAGTTGTTTCGGTAGCGGTGGTAAATGTGATGGGTTTTGAAATGCTTAATCCTCAGTTTCCCACTTTTCTCGATGTACCGAAGGAGCATTTTGCCTATCGTGCAGTTGAAACTATGGCAGCAAAAGGTATTGTTTCGGGAGTGGGTAATGGATATTTTGCGCCAAATTTACAATGTACGCGGGAGCAGTTAGCGTTTATTGTTGGTAAAAGTGGAGATTTTGATGTGTTTCAGTTATTTGGGTCTTCTGGTACACCTCTGGATGCTCAACCTTTGAAACGACGGGAGTTATCTCGGATTTTGTATATGGTATTGCGATCGCAATATGGTATTGATTAAATATTTTTGTAGGGGTTTGGTTATTAAACCCCTGTACAAGACTAACTATTAATTATTACCAATTCTGTTCATATTATAAATATTAATGATATTGTCTTTATCAAATATAGATACAGTTCTAATTTCATGAACACTAGGAATAGAAAAAGGTTCACTACTGACTAATTTTTGTTGAAATCCAATAAAAACTATAGCTAAGGAGGAGGTTTTAATAAATTGTTTCAGATAATTACTTTTAATCAAAAGACCAAAATCACTTTCTGTAGAAACTTCAGTAATTTGAACAACTTTTCCTTCATCTATCCAACTAGATTTAGTATTCCATTTTAAGTTTCCAAAATTAACTAACTCTGGCACGGGAACATTCAAACTTGGGATAGATTCTTCTTGACTACAATCATATTCCCAGTCATTACCTCTTAATAGTTCAATAGTTGTAAATTCAGCATTGTCTGTACCTGGTAGATTGTATTTTAAGGATATTTCCCCAGTTTCAAAACGCTGCTGAGAAGCTATGGTATTTGGATACTCTCCCATCAATAATTTATAATCATTTGGCAGTTGTAAGTCTAGAGAAAATTTAGTAGAAGATAATTCTTTTTTGATAGCCTCAATATCAGAAAAAGGTACAAATACTGTTCTAATAATGGTTACTAAATCTCGACAGGGGTATTTGGCATTAGTTTGATTAGATACAACTTTTTTCAATGAAGAATTTAGTGAAATATGCAACCATTTTTCCCCTCGATTATCGGTAGTTTGTATTATTTGTTCTATGTTAGGAAAATCCTGTAATTTTATCCATTCATTATTACTTAAATTTGAGACTTTCTCGAAATCATAATCAACAGGTTTATACCATTCTGTATTAATTTTTGGTTGAGATAAAAAAGCTCGTAAATCAGTAGAATCTATATCTCGTATATCTATACCTTGTAATCTTGGGAGAGAAGTTTCATTTTCCCATGAATTTATTTTTCTTGGTAAATGGTCTGCTAAAATTCCTGCTAAACGTTGTAATAAAATCCAGTAATATTTTTTGCCTAGTCTTTCTGTCCAAATTTGTCGTCCTCTTCCACTTCCATATTTTCTGAGAAGAGATAAATCGTATTTGTAGCATTTTTCATTTAAACCTGGATAACCTAATTCAGAAACACTTTTAATAAACCAACGATGAATTTCTTGTTGTTCTATTCTTGGATTTTCAACACTGTCATCATTAGAAAGAAGATGAGATTCTAACATAGAACTGGCAAAATCAGTTTCAGTTAATGTATCCAGGAATAATTCATTTAGATTCATATTTTCTTGGGAAATATCTTGCTCTATTTCTAGATTTTTAACTAATGTATCGAAGAATAATTCATTTAGATTCATATTTTCTTGGAAAATTTCTTGCCCTATTTCTAAATTTTCAACGCTGTAATAATGAGAAAGAACACGACCTTCTAAAACATATCTGGCAAAATCAGTTCCACCGAATCCACCAGGAAATTCATCCAGATTCATATTTCCTTGGAAAGCATCTTGCTCTATTAAATGAGCAATATCTTCTTCTGACGGAATTTCAATAAATTGACTATTGTAAGGTGGTCTAAACTTACTAGCATCAATAGTATCGCTTAACAAATTCCGAGTATAAGCTAGTTCAATAATTAATCTTAACCAATCACGGATAAGAGCATTTTCAGGAATCTTTTCTATATCAAAAACCTGAGTATAAATTGTATTGGCAACATCCCGAAGCAAATCATTACTATCTAAAAGTAAAATTCCACTATAAGCAGCTAAACTTACCCTTTCCAAAACATAATCATCATCAATATCAAGAAATCGAACTAGAGTAATTTTAATAATACTAGAATGACTCATAAAAAGTCTGGTTAAACCTTTAGTTGCTCTATCTCTAACTCTTCTATCTGAAGCAGCACAACACCAACTTAAAAATATTGCCCATAAACGGCTTGTTTCTTGACTAAATGAAGATAAATCTGCTTGAAGCGACCATTCAATTAAACGCCAAGCTCCGCCTTTTTTCTCAAAATCTTCCTGAATTAAACCAGACCAAAAAGGGTCTCTACTTGTTAAACTATGTTGATTTAATAACTCATCAATAAATTCAGCATTAAGTGGATGATTTGGAATTACAGCAATTCCAAAAATGGCATCTAAAATTGTGGGACAAGAATTAGAATTAGATAATCCTTCAATAACTAACTCTTTAGTTTTTTCAGAAAAAGTTTTAATAGCACGCCATTGAAATCCAGAACTAATAATTGGCAATAAAAAATTGTAACGGTCTATATTTTCATTTTGGATAACATCACTTAATTCTACCTGAAACTTCTCAGGTAAAATAATCGAAAATGCTTCTAGCAAACCCTTATTTTGACTGAGATTTTCATCAGAAGTATCAGGAATAATAATATCCCTTAAGTTATCAACTAATTGTATAGTATTAGGATTAGTAGAATTCGGTGGGTAAGATTCAATTCCCTCCAATAAAAACAAAGCAATTAAAAAATCTGCAACACGCTCAAATGTAAAACGACAAAACCATTTTTTAGGTGCAAGAGGTCTACTTCTTTGTTCAATTAGAGCAATTAATCCTTCCTTTTCTAACTGAATAAATAGTGAGCGATCGCTATCATTAACAAAAAATATTTGGTTGACAATTTCTTGCGCTGTTTCTTTTGAAAGTAGGCGAGTTTTTGATTCAGCCATTTTTGTAGCTAAAGCATTAACAGCTTGAGTCACATTTTCATCTCTTTTATCGTAACGGCAAACTTCTGCTATTCGTTTATTTTTTTCCTCCAGTAATAAGCGTAAAACATAAGTAAATCCCACACTACCAAGAGGAATTGAGCTAAATCCTAAACCTTTTATCCCCTGACAAATTAAATGTAAAAATAAAGGATTAGTAAATTCTGATTGTAGTAATGGAGTAGCTGGTGGATCTAACTTATAAAATTCAAAAAATTGTTTAATCGCATCAAATTCACGCCCAAAAAAACCATTATGTTCAAACTCAATAAATTTCTTTCTCAAATTTTCATCAAATACTTCATCTAAATAAGTATCGCGACATGAAACACATAATTTTAATCTAGGAAAATGAGTAATTTGTTGAACTAAAGGTGCTAACCAAGATATTTTCCACTTTCGCCTTTCTGGTGATTCATTAAGTGCATCAATATAAATTATTGCAGATTTTTCAGTTGCTTCTGCTGCTGCATCAATCATTCCCCAAAGTTCATCTCGGTTGATATTTCCAGAGAATCCCAATTTATTAATAATAATTTTCCAAGGTTCACCTCCAGTAAAATCTTCACCATAAAATATTAGACATATTTGTTGTTTTTGATGAATATATAGAGCATGGTCTACAATAGCGTGAGTTTTACCAACTCCAGCACATCCCCGAAGCAGCATAAATTGACTTCTAGGCAAAAGAAATTCTTGAGTATTTATCCATTCAAAAATTTTCTCTAGACATTTAAGTAAATCGCGAGTAGTATCTAGCTTTGCAGCAGGAAAGTGCAAATTATATTCAGATTCAAACTGTCTAAATCCAGGAGTATCTGCATTTTTACCATGTTCTTCAAGAAGAGCATGGTGAAAAATTTGTTCAACTTTTGTTGTATCTTCTATTAAATTATCAACCTGTAAACTAACTTTTTCTGCATCAATATAAAATTGATAATCTTTACTTAAAATCTGTTTCAGGGAAATAAGTTTATTGGTAATAGTTTCAACTATTCGACCGCTATTTTCTGATAAGTCATTATCAACTTTTACATGATTATCCCATCTTTGAAAAATATCTGTAAATTCTTCAAAATATTGATGTTTTTTTTCTTTCCAACTATCTTGATAGGCAAAAGCATTTAAAGCATCAAAAGCAGGAACATTTACAGAAAGTTGAGGATAATAACGTTGACCAGCTTGAAATTTAGCATCATTTAATCGTTGTTGAAGCCAATTATTTGTCATTACTTCGCCGTAAAACCAATAGCGACGTAAACCACCATTACTATCAACACGAAGCAAATAATCTCTAAGTACACTTTCACTCCAAAATTCAATGGAAAGATGAATATTCTTTGATGCTAGTTCTTGTAGTTTTTTCTTTTTCCATTCTTCTAAATCATCAATTTTTCCCTTTCCTCTACCTGTTCGTCCCGTAAAGTTGAATGAAATACAAAATATGTATTGTGTAAGTTCAGGATGATTTTTGACTGCTGCGTTCAGTGATGTATTTAATTGCTTAAATTGAGAAATTTCTAATTTATCTCTTTCAAAATATTTAGATTGAATTGCCCACTTATCACCATTTGGCAAAATCCAAAGTGCTTCAACTCCACCATCACCACCAGCACCTCGAAAACGTTGAAATTGACTATCATTTAGTAATTTAAAATTTCGATCTGAAATATTAGGCAAACGATGAAATATTTGACAGCATAATTCTTCAAATGCTTCTCTTAAACCACCATTATAAGGACGAATTTGTTGAAAGTTTATTTCTAGCATAAAAATTCTGAGTATAATTTACTTTTTTATAAATTGGCAATCCCAAATTAACATTAGAGTCAGAACTTTTTTTTTCATCTCAATTATAAGAATACTTTACCAACTTAACCCTTTCTTTTTCTGACAAATTTTCCTCTAAAACACTAATATTTTCCACAGGAATATTAACTTTAACCTTCTCACCAATAGCATATTGATTCAGATGAAAAGGATTAATATTTTGTCTGCGGATAACTATCTTAGCTTTGTCAGTTAAACACACCACATAACGAGTATCTGTACCAATATAAACAATATTTTCTACTATCCCTGAAAAATCAGATTTTTCAGTAGGGGAGTAGGGGAGATTGAAGTAATTATAGAATTATCAACATATATTATCAGGACTTACGCACGAGGCACGAAAATTTCTAAGCACGGGAGCAAGATCCTCCCACTACTATGCCTCGTAACAAAAATAATGACAATGCAACACCATTAAAAATTGAACATAACAATATTTTTTCCACTTTGGTACAATATAATATCAGGACTTACGCATGAGGTACCAAAAACTAGGACTTGAGATTGCTTTCCGTTCCGAAATGCTCCGTAAACAACGGTGTCTCAAAAAAAATCTGCTGAGTGCTGACCGCTTCTTTAAAATTGGATAAAAGACTCTATCATTATTTTCAGCAAAGGTAAAAAATTATGGTTACAACTAACTTAGTTCAGACAATAGCTGTTAATATTCCCAAAGAAATTAATCTCAAAATTACTCACGAACAATTTGTTGAGCTAGCACTGGTTAACCGAGATTTACAATTAGAAAGAACTGCCAAAGGAGAATTAATTGTTATGGTGCCAACAGGAAGCGGTACCGGAAATCGTAACTCAAGTATTACAGGACAACTTTGGTTATGGAACCATCAAACAAAACTGGGGAAAACTTTTGATTCTTCTAGTGGTTTTCATCTGCCTAATGGTAGTAGTCGTTCTCCCGATGCAGCTTGGGTAAAACAGGAAAGATGGGATAGTTTGACTACGGAACAAAAAGAAACTTTCGCCCCTTTATGTCCTGATTTTGTAGTAGAATTACGTTCTAAAAATGATACTATTTCCGAGTTACAGAAAAAGATGAAAGAGTATCAATCAAATGGTGCAAAATTAGGTTGGTTAATTGACAGTAAAAATCGGCAAGTAGAGATTTATTGCCAAAATAGGGAAGTAGAAATATTGGAAAATCCTAATAGTTTATCTGGGGAAGATGTATTACCTGGATTTGTTTTAGATTTGACAGAAGTTTGGGGTTAATAACCACATCTATTACATAGGAAAATAGGGAAGAGATTAAACATTTTCCTGCCTTGGTGGTGGTGCATCGTCATGGTTGTGCATTGCCATTATTTTTTTGACAAAGCACAACCGTGGGAGCATCTTGCTCCCGTGTCATATTATTTCTGTGTGGGGTGCTCTTGAAAAGATATTGGGAAGTAGATGAACTGATTGAGCATTGAACATTGCTTCCAGACGAGATAACTTTATTGGGTAACAAAAATGGGGTAAATAATATCATGTCCGTTGGTATCGGAGCGTGTATAAAATTGGGGAAATATTTAGCGCCATTAATGGTTTTTCCTTCTCTTAAAGCTTCTTCCTTCTTCCAACTTCGGTCTTCCTTACCTTCTCTATACAATACCGATGCTACCGGACATGATATAACAGCTAATCGCTTGGGAACTTAAAACAGATCTGTACAAGTTAAAGTTAAAGTTGATAAACCAAACTCCTATTTTAAGATTGAGTAGATTGATAGCTTGTCAAAGGAACCGTAAGGTTATTATTATCAGTATGATGGGTATTATTATTGTTTAAATTCACATAATGACTAATAAGTTGGGTAAGATGAATGAAAGTCTGAATATCAATTTGACGTGATAATAACATTTCTCGATATTTCTCTTCTAAATTTTCCAGCTTATCCTTAACTTCTTCTGGGCATACTTCCGACATAGATTGCCATTCATCAATTAATTCTATGGTATTTTGAATATCTTTCTGATTTTGTTTTTCTTGCAAAATTCGGCATTCTTCTACCAGCATCTTTGTCATTTCTTCTAACTTTTCATAAGCTTCTTTAGGTAAATCTCCCTCAATCAACATTGACCTATGTTGCTGCCTTAATTCTTCTACTTCTTTAAGAGCTTGAATTGGATTTTCTTCTAAATTTAAACTAATGTTACTGAGAGCTAAACGGCTATTTTTAATCATATTGAGACACTGTTTATGACGCCACATTCGCAACAAAAATCCGAGAATACCTGTAGATATAACAATAATTATACCTGCCTGTAAATCTTGGTTTTCCTCCAAGTAGCGCATCCAAACTTGTCTGGGGTCACCTTGCTCAAATGCTTGCTGGGAACCAGGATGAAGATATACCAACCCACTCTGTAATAAAGAGCGAGTATTTCCGTTCGCAAGTTCTGGGTAAAATAATGAGTATTGTCGAGAAGATGAGATAATTGACCAAGTTAAAAGAGCAATTTTTTCCTTACTGACATCAGGACGAGTTACCAAAGCAGCAGCAGTAGAAATAGTAGGCAAATCTTCCTTAGGTATTGGTGGTAGAGGAATATAACTACCCTTTGGCATAGTTGCACTTTGATATGATTCTGGAAATTGAATAGTTAAGTAGTTAATAAAGGCAGTTGATATCGGAACTAACCTGAGCAAGGGAGGTTTTGCTAGCTCTGCTTGAATTTTCTTACTGCTTCCCACCGGACCAACATAGACGAAAGCATCTATTTCTTTCTGTTTCAGTTTATCTAATCCTTCTCTGATATCAATATTCGCTTCAATAATGTTTAGATTTGTGGCACTAAATAGTCGTCTAGCAGTGAAGTAAATACCGCTTTCCGGAGCACCAAAAATGACTCGCTTTCCGTCAAGGTCAGTAAAAGTATCGATCTCTGAGTCAGATTGTGTAATTAGGTGTAAATATTCATGGGCAAGAACAGCTATTGCTTGGACTTTGCCCATTTTCATTGCTTCGCTGGCGACATCTAGTTGAACTAGAGCAAGGTCCGCTTCTCCATTGAGTAGGCGTTTGAGGTTTTGTTGCGAACCGTAGGAATCATAATTATCGCGGACTTTTATTTTCCCTACTTCACGAGCTGAAGTTACTATTTGCCTGCCTATATTCTCATAAGCACCTCCATTAGCACCACTAGAAAGGGTGAGACTGTAGCGTTGAGTAGTGCAACTCGTTAATGCGATCGCCCATAAAAATATACCTCCTATTCCTATTAATTTACTAGGTAGCTTATGATGAGGATATATAGCAGTTGATAATTTAGTAAATATATGCAATTTTTTATCTCCTTAAAAGGAAAAATGTTATGCCTAGAATAATGCGATGATTTATAGTTAACTATTACTATGCATGACTACTAATTCTCTAATCCAACTGAAATTATATCATGTCCACTTAAATTAGCGATCGAAAAATATCTTGTTTTTGGCTGAATAGCAGAAGGAAGGACTAAAGAACTAAAAAATCTTGTGTTGTCTGAGTTTTAAGTTTTTGATATATCCTCACCTTTCCTGATACTGGTATAATATAAGACATTCTATAGAACCCCTAAACGGATCTATTTAAAAACAGAGGAGGAGATGGGGAGATGGGGAGATGGGGGGATGGGAAGATGGGGAGATGAGAGTATTTTTCTACTTGCTTGGTGCACCTCTGTTCCCTGTTCCCTGTTCCCTGCTATAGAAATTGAATTTTGCTAGATAGACGAATGTCAATTTGGGATTTTTCTGCCCAACTATGAGCCTAAAATATTAACACGCATGAGCATCAATAGCTGAAAAATTTGCACTTTTTAAAGCTCCCAAAAAGGCACTTACCTTTGAAACAGGGGTAGAAGGAGAAAGTTTTTTGCTCCCCCTCTTATCTGAGGATATCATACCTCAAATCAGCAACGCCTTGAGATACTCCCGACGTTGCACTTGAGCGACAACGCAGGATTCTTCAACCCACAAAGGAGTTGCAGTTTATACAGAGGTGATGTCCTCCCCCTGTCTCGATTCAGTACACCATTTTCTGGCTTTTCCATACGGCACTGAATCGAAGATTAAAGTGCGGGAATTCCCGCCAGCAAAGCCTTAAAAATAGACACTTATCAAAACTGTTTAAGCTTCAGCAACTGCGACATTAGTCTCTTGAGTTACTGGATAAACGCTCACTTTTTTCCGACTTTTACCTTTTCTTTCAAAAGTCACTACACCCTCAACTAAAGCAAATAAAGTATAGTCAGTACCGACACCAACATTATTGCCTGGATGGAATTTGCTACCACGTTGCCTGACAAGAATATTACCCGCTTTAACAACTTGACCACCAAAGCGTTTAACACCTAATCTCTGGGAATTAGAGTCGCGACCGTTACGAGTACTACCAGTACCTTTCTTATGAGCCATAATTTCCTCCAAATTTTATTATGTATAATAACTTCTATACTTATTCTGCCTGATTTTCTGGTTTTTCTTCAGATACATTTTCAACTTCTGCTGTAGTTTCTGAAGCTTGCTCGCTAATAGTTTCTACTGATTCTTGAATTTCTGTAGCTTCAGTTGCTGTTTCTGTAACAGTTTCACTTGCTTCTGGAGTTACTTCTGTAACCGAAGTCTGAGATTCTACTGCTGTTAATACTTTGCCATTAATACTTATGGAGTCAATCATTAGACGAGTAAGTTCTTGGCGATGTCCCCTTTTCTTACGAGTTTTCTTTTTAGGCCGCATTTTGTAGACAATAATTTTTTTGCCCCGTAAGTGTCTCATCACAGTGCCTTTGACAAGAGCACCTTCTACAAGAGGTTGACCAATATGAACATCTCCCTCATGTTGAACTAGAAGCACATTATCCAGAGAAACTTGATCTCCCTCCGCTGCTTGTAGAAGGTCAATATCGTAAAAGCGACCTGCTTCTACCCTCAGTTGTTTTCCACCTGTTTCAATAATTGCGTAACTCATTAAATTTGTGTTGATAGGTTTGCCGTACAGGTAGCTGGTTCTAACACTAATACCTTAAATGGTATTGTAGTTAGTTAAAATGGGCAAATGCCTTGATTTATTTACCAGCTTTTATTATGTCTGAACCTGGTCCGAGCAGGATTTAGACACACAATCTCCAATTATCTCTGACAAACGTAATTTTTGTCAAGTAGGGGCTAATGGCTATTAGCTAGGGCATAATTACTGGACCGACACAGCTAAAATGGTGCGTTAGATGGGGAGATGGGGAGATGGGGAGATGGGGAGAAAAAGACACCTAGAAACAAAAATAAGAGTGCACAGTTTTAGGTGTGTCAGTCTACTACGTTAACGCTGTTCTTAGAAACCATAGATTATGTCAAGCTGTTAATTACCCCTACAAATTGTATAATGATCTACGCAACTATATTACTCCGAAGCAAACAGATTTGATATAATATAAAATTCCCTCGGGTTCGGTATAAAAAAATGTTCCAACCGATGCGCCATTGTCAAATATTTCTTGATATTCCCCTCCTGGCTCCCCTCCAGGGAGGAGCGGGGGTGGGTTTGGTTAGGGGTGGTTCCCCCTGTCCCCTGTTGCCTGTCCCCTGTCCCCTGTTGCCTGTTGCCTCCCATATTAAAATCAATGACCACCACCGCTCAATACATCTCCAACAGCTTTACCTTCTAGTATACTAACCGCCCCTTCTAATAGCTTCTCTTCAATATATGGCTTGGTAAAGTACCCCTTTGCTCCCAACTCAAATGCCATTTCCATGTGTTTTTTGGCACCACGAGATGTCAACATCGCCACAGGTAAAGTATTCAAATTAGCATCTTTTTGCATCCGAGATAATAACTCGAAGCCATCCATCCGAGGCATTTCAATGTCACAGAATACCAAATCACACGGTAAACCTGCGCGCATTTTTTCCCAGGCATCCTTACCATCCCTTGCTTGTTCAACTCGATAACCAGCTTTACTAAATGTCATGGATAACAATTCACGGACTGTAATTGAGTCATCAACAATTAATACTGTTAACTCACTCTTTTGCTGCATAGGCAAAGAGGCCTCATCTTCTTCGCTAGATGACCACATATTACCCTCATCTCGGCGTAGTCTTCCTGTTGCTAGGTTAATTAATTCAATGACATCTGCGATCGCTACAATATTACCATCTCCTAAAACTGTTGCTCCAGCAATACCAATAGGTTTAGGTATAGGACCCTCTAGTTGTTTAATTACAATTTCCTTCTGTTGCTCTAAAACTTGATCTACTTGCACCGCCAAAAATATGCCAGCAGAAGCAGAGCGCAAAACAACAATTGAAATCATATCTTCCTCAGCATTCATACCATACACATTACCGCGACGAAGATGACGATTATAAATCAGCAGCTCTCGTAAGTGACGGAAAGGCAACTTTGAGCCACGCCATTCTATATAATTTTCCTCGTTTTCTCCTGTTTTAATATCCTCCTTAGACACTTTAATCATATCTTCTACCCCATCCATAGGAAAAGCAATCCAGGAGCGATCGCTAATACAACATAATGCTTTCGAGATACTCAAAGTCAGAGGTAATCGAATTGTAAACATTGTACCTTTACCAATAGTAGAGTCAATAGAAATAGTACCTCGAATTTCGGTTAAATTAGTTTTCACCACATCTAACCCTACTCCACGACCTGAAAAATTATCAGCCTTATCTTTTGTACTAAAACCCGGATGAAAGAGCAAATCATAAACATCAATGTTAGACATCCCCTGAGCTTGTTGTTGAGTAATTACACCTTTTTCTATCGCTTTTTTCTTTACTTTTTCGGGATTAATTCCCGCTCCATTATCTGCAACCGAAATCACCGTTTGATTACCTTGGTGAAAAGCACGAATTGTGATTTTACCTTTACGAGACTTACCTGCTGTTAAACGTTGTTGAGGTGTTTCAACTCCATGAGTTATGGCATTATTAATTAGATGTTTCATTGGGTCAGAAAGCTTATCCTGAATCATTTTATCAATTAAGGTTTCTTTTCCTTCTACCTGTAAATTCACCTCTTTGCCACATTCCATTGAAATGTCTCGCACAGCACGAGGTAATAGTTGTACTGTTTGAGAAAATGGTATCATTCTTGCCTTGTTTAACCCCTCTTGTAGTTGAGTTGTCACCTGTCGGAGTATACGAGTTACTTTTTCTGCGTCATCAACCAGAAATTCAATATCAGAGGAAGATTCTCTTACTCGGACAATATATTCTATGGTTTCCTGAGCCAATAAATGGAAAGGAGTGAAATTTTCTACCCGGTCAAGATCGAGAGAGTCATCAAATTTTCTCTTTCCACTTATCTTTTCGGTGGCTTTATTAGATAAATTAGAGGTCTGAGTAGAATGATGTCCTTGACGACTGTCCCAAATGGCTCTTTCTAAAAGGGTTTTTTCATACAAGTCGTGCATTCGTTGTCCAGCATCACTTAGTAGCATTACCTGATGGAGCAGGTTATCTAGAAACTGGCGCATTCTTTCTTGACCTTGTTCTAAACTATTACGATTGACTACTAGCTCTCCTACTAAGTTACTGAGGTTATCTAGTTGTTTTGCAGGTACTTTAACTGTTTGCTCTGGAGGGCGTCTATTTCGGCGAGGAGTATTAGTAGTAGAAGCTCCACTAGATTTATAAGTATCTATATTAGGAGTTTCTAATAATTTATCTAAGTCACTAAATGGATCTTCTTCTGGTGGTTGTTTTGTTATACTGGCAGCTTCATCGGTAGGAGGTGTCTTTTCTACAACTGCTGTCTTTGATTTGAGTTTTGAATTAATTTCTGTACCATTTAATAGTTTTTCTAGTTGTACAAAAATATTGTAATTATCTAACTTTTCTCCATTTAGTATTGCTTCTAATTCAATAAATTTATAGTCTTCTGATTCTATTTGATTTTTAACTGTTAATTGTTGATTTTTTTCTGACTCTACAGAAGTTGTTTCACTTACTACATCATCTAACAACTTATTTAAGTCTACATCATCTACAGTTTCGGGGTTTTCTACGGTAGGCCACAAATCTTCTATATTTACTGAAAGTTCTGAATTTTCTTGAATTTCATTTTCATTATTGCTCTCAATTAAACTATCTAATGATTCATTAGAGTCTAAGTTAATAAAATCTAGATTTGGATCGTTGAATAAACTATTCAAATCATTATGTTCATCTTCCCAATTTACCTGCTCCACATTGATTGATTTCTGTGAGTATGACAATTCTAAATCTTCTCGATCGAATAATTGGGAAAAACTGGATGTCAAATCCTCTGATTCTATTTGATTTTCTTGTTGTTCATTTACTATTTCTAAATCTTCAAACAGTGCTTCTAAGTCTGCTACTTTTGAGTTTAAATCATTTTTGGTTTGAATTTGGCTTTGATTATTTTCTACTTTTACATCATTTTTATTTTCTTGTTCTTCATCTTGGATTGCCAATAATTCACTAAAATCTTCATCTAATTGAGATTTTTTGTTGGTCTTTTGGGGGATTGATTTGATATTTTTTTGCGGATTATTTTTTGGTGAATCTACTTGTGAATTCCAGTAATTTTCAGAGTTTTTTACATCTTCTAATGCTGCCAAATCTCCCTCGTTTATAGCATTGAATAGGTCATCCAAATCTTCTGTCTGTTTTGCTTTACTATTATCTAGTTGTAAGTTAGTATTTTGCTTGTTAACATTACTCTGATTTTGTAGTGTATTTTCTGTACTTTTACTAAACAAATCTGACAAATCTTCGTCTACTGGAGTTAAAAAACTAAATTCATTATGATTTTTTATTTTCGATGATTGTACAACTTCATTAACATCAAATAATAAGTCGGACAAATCACCAGAATCATCGCTGTCAATTTCAGATATCTTTAACTCCCCTGCTTCCACATTACCTTGATCTAGTATTTCTTCTTCTTCCCAACTAGAATCTAATTCTGGTGTTTCTCCTTCAAATAAATCTGCTAAACTATTTAGTTCTTTTACTCCAACTTCTGGTCCTTGTCTTACTTCTTGTCGATCTCCTAGTAAGTCATAGTTATTATTATCTATCTCCGTAGCTTCTAAGCTATTAAACCAGTCATCTATAGATTCTCCTTTTTTAGTTAATATGTCATTTCTATTGTTTATTCCCTTATTAATGTTAGTTGGGTTTTGTTGATTGTTTGTTTCATTTAACATATCTATTTCACCTATATTTTGGTTGATATATTCTGATTTTTTCGTTAAAGCTTTTAAATTTTCATCTATTACTATTTCTTGCTCTCGATTATCTATGATTAATTCTTGAGCTTGTTTCAAATTTTTAATTATGTTATGAGCAAGAGTATAGTATGAATTTTCGGTGTTAGCGATCGCCTTGTCGATCACCTCTATTAATTTTAACCAATTTGATGACACAGGATATTGTTTGCCCTTGTCTGCTAAAAAATTACATATGTTTTTCAATTTATTCCTTGTACTGGCATCATCATTTTGCTTGAATAAAAGCAACATTTCTCGCATTTTTTCTGAGACTTCTGCCATGAAAAAACTTTGTTTTTCACCACTTAATGCTGGTGTTTTTCCGACAATTATCCCCTTAGTTTCTCCTGCTAAATCATCTAGGTGTTCTTCTAAATCTTGAAATACTGGTTCTAATTTCTCTAGTTTAGTTTTTTCTTCCTTTTCTGTTAAACCAGAGTTGGAAAGTTGTTCTAATAATTCTTGTAAAGTATCTAAAACACTTAAAAATAAAGATTCTAATTTATTATCTACTTGGATGGAAGTTTCTCTCAGGATTTTGAAGCTATCTTCTAATCTATGAGCAATATTTCGTACACTATTAATTCCTAACATAGCAGCTCCACCTTTAACAGAATGAGCTGCTCTAAATAATTCGCTTAATAGTTCTTGATCTGCTATAGTATTTGGTAAGTTTAATATTCCATGTTCTATAGTATTAAAGTGGTCTTTTGCCTCTTCAATAAAATAGCGTATAATTTTTTTTGTTTGTTCTGTTTGTTCTATTTGCATATTTTTTATAGTTCTGGGTTCAACAGTATATCTTTTCAACTACTAACTTTTTTTTGCATCCATTGAAAAATATGCCAGTCTTTTATTCTTTCAAATATCATCCATTAAATCTTAACTTTATTATATAGAATCCGGTTATATAGTATATGTTGATAATTCTATAATCACTTCAATTTCCCCTACTCCCCTACTCCCCTACTCCCCTACTCCCTCTTTTGGTGGAGATGTCTAATTAATCTTTTGACTTTATCAAAATAATTGGGTCTAAAACCCCGCCTTTTAAGACGAAATATTTTTGGAGGTTTGCTCAAATCCCCGTTACAAAAATCAATTCTGACTTCTGACTTTTGAATTCTGACTTCTGACTTCGTTATTGCTCTGCTGGGTCTACCCGGAAACGCTCTACTGAAGTTAATAGATCCCGAGCAACACCCACTAAATTTTGTAGGGAGCTATAAACTCGTTGAGATTCTTGAGAAGTTTCTTGAGCAGTCAATTCTACTGCCTGCATCACCTTTGATACTGATTGAGCTACTTCATTTTGTTCTACTGTATCTGCAGCGATAGAACGTACTAACACATCAATTCTTGTTGTAACTTGAACAATATCTTCCAGAGATTGCTTTGCTTCTTCTGCTAACTCTGTTCCTTTAATAACGTGCTGAGTTGCTTCTTCCATTCCAGTCATCACCCCTCCTGTTTCAGTTTGGATTTGCATCACTGTATGTTCGATGTTCTTAGATTCTTTAGCTGACTTATCTGCTAATTGTCGGACTTCATCTGCTACTACAGCAAATCCCTTGCCTGCTTCTCCTGCTCTAGCTGCTTCAATACTAGCATTCAATGCCAACAGATTTGTGCGAGAGGCAATACTAGAAATTGAACCTACAATCTTAGAAATTTCCTGGGTAAACTCTGATAAGCGCTTAACTCTTCGAGTTGCATCTGCCACACCCTCTCTGATTTGGAGAATACCAGCTACAGTACGGTCTACTGTTTCCCCTCCTTTCAATGCTAAAGCTGCTGCTGACCTTGCTACATCTTCAGTTTCGCGAGCATTTTCAGCCACCCTTTGAATAGCATCGGTCATTACTTGCACAGACTGTAGAGTCGCTGCCAACTCTTCTGCTTGTCGCAAAGCATCTGTGGATAAACCCTGAGCAAAAGTTGCACTATCCATAGAACCCCTACTCACCTTTTGAGCAGCTTCTTTTACCTGATGTACAATTTCCCGTAAATTTTGAATTGTTAAATTAAAGGAATCTGCGACTGCCCCCAAAACATCAGCCGTAACTTCTGCACTAACAGTTAAATCTCCACGAGCTGCTCCTTCCACATCATCCAGTAAACGAATTACTTGCCGTTGTAAGTCTTCTTTAGCTTGTTCATTTTCTTCTGCCTTCCTTTGAGCATCAGTATAAGTTGCTTGAATCACCTTAGCCATGTGATTAAACTTAGCAGCAAGTTTACCAAATTCATCTTCTGAATAAACCGTTGCTCTAGCTTTTAAGTTCCCGTCAGAAATAATATCGAATTGAGTATGTAAATCTTTGTTAGCTCTTTCTATTTGTTTTGTGGTCAGATTACCAAGACCATAAGCAGTTAAAAAGCTACTTACTCCTGCAATACCCGTCATAATCCAACCAGTGCTACGCAAATAAGAAATTACTTCTGTTTTTTGCTCTTGATACGCTCTGTAGGAGACAAAATTACTAACAACCGCTACCGCAATTAAAGATACCAATCCTGTTCCTATGGCTGTGTATAGTTGTTTTGTAGGTAGGGAAGCATTTTCCCAGAATGCCAACCCACCTTGTTCAACCATTACAGTTGTATCTACAGCCTCTCCTTTAATTTTACTGAAGGTTGGGAGCTGATTATCTATGGGGATAGTTTCTTCATTATCAATCGCACTAGGATCGGTTCTGTTGTCAAACAAAGCTCCTGTTGTAGCACCCACTACCATTCCTGTGTCCATTGCTTCTATATTGGATGTTGCAGTACTCATATCGGGAGCAGTCATATCGGTCGGCATTTCCATCTCATCAGTTAGAGACCCATACTCTTCAAAATCACCAAATTCATCATCTTCTAGAAAACCATTTGTTTTTCTACCTTTAGTATTTCCTTCTTCATCTATATCAAAAGCTTCGCTGAATGCTGCTTCATCAAATTCATTGATCTCAAAACTATCCAGTTTTTCTGTTGCTCCTGTACCTAAATCTTCTATATTATTCCATTGTTCATATAATCCATCTCCTAATTCATCTATTCCATCAATATCTTCTGTTTCTTCCCATCCGAAGCTATTATTATTTCCCATCAACAAAGTGGCTTGATCTAAATCTGAAAAATTACGGTTAGGCTTTTTATCTTCCGTTTCTGGAGTTATTCGTAAACGAGAATTACTGCTTTGTATATTATTTGTTTGTTCAGTAATCATCCCTTCTGAACTATCTAAAATTTCATCTATTACGTTCTCAAAATCATCATTAAGTTCATCTAAGTCTAAGTCTTCTATTTGACGTTCTTTTTCCACATTTGAATTAACCGTATTATTTTTGATCTCTTCATAATCTGTCCTGTCATTTCCTGCTATTTCTTCTTCTTTCAATAATTCTGCTTGTTGCTTGTTCCAGATTTCATCTAAGTCTTCATTCAAACTAAAATCTGATATTTTTCCAGATATACTTTCTAGGCTCTCACTACTATTTAAAACAGCATCATCTAGCAATTTTTCTGTATCTTTATTATTTTCTATCAATAACCTATCTTCTGATTCTTGGTCATCTTCACCAAAAGGTTCTTCATATTTTGTGAAATCAGATAAATCTTCTAAATCTTCATATTTTTGATGACTAGAATTACCATTTGTACTAAAAGGATTATTATCTTGATCTGTCAGTTCTAAATCATCTAAATCTTCTAAATCTAATTTATCAAATCGATCTAAATCAAACTTTTCAGTTATTAATTCATCGTTATTTTCATCCAGAAAAAGTTCTTTATCTGTAATATTCTCTAAGTATTTTGTATCTAATTCTAGGCTATTTTCATCCAGAAATAATTCTTGGTCTGCTATAGATTCTTGAGAGCTATAAATCTCTTCTTCCATAGCCACTTCATCCAGATTGTCATCAAAGTTAATATCTTCTAGAAATTCTTCTGATTCACTAGCATCAGGATTATTTGTAATAACTTGTTCACTATCACTTATACCTTGTTGAGCATAGTTAATAAAATCTGGGTCGTCAGTTAGGTCTAATACCAAATTATATTGTTCTGTTGCCACATCATATTGATGGAGTCCATAACAATATATATGACCACAAAGAAGACGAGCACTAGGGTCTTCTGGATAATCCTGAATTAAATTATAAATTAAAGCTGCTGCTTCTTCATAATTACCTTGACTGTAGGCATCTTCTACTTTTTGATAATCTTGTAAAAAGTCTGTGCTTGATGATGTCATGCTGTCCCTCTCTCAATATAATTTTATTATTTTTTAGTTTTTAATTTTATTGTTGACGGAATTGGGAATCAGCCTCAGTCAGAAATTTTAATATATAAACAATTCAATCAAACAATTATGTTGACTTACCAATTTTGACTTTTATTTAGGCTGCCCATCGAGCCGAGCGAATAATTGCTTCTTGATCCAGTAACCTGAGAACCTGTTCTCCCTTTTCATCAAAAATCCACTCTCCTTTTAAGAAGGGAGCCATGCCATCTGCAATATTTGTGGACATTTTTAGCTTCTTTTCATCAAGCCACTCCATTTCCACGATTCGTTCAACTGCTAATCCTAATATAGTGTCTTGGTCTTCTACTGCAATTACAGGAATCTCAGATTTATCTGCATTGATGAGGACTTGATCTCCGAGGAATTGACCTAAATCAGCTACCCAAATTACTCGTCCCCTTAAATTTATCGTACCTAAAAGTAAAGGAGAAACATTTGGAATTGCTGTAATACCTTCTGGAGATTGAGAGATAACCTCTCGAATATCCATTGCTGGTAAAGCAAACTCATTGCCTGAAGGTAGATAAAACCGCAGATGAAGTTCACCTTCAGGATTTTCTAGTTCTTGAATTCCAGTACCTTGGCCTGGTAAAAAGTCTTGATTTCCTACCATAGTTCTGAAAAATTTTACCTATCTTCTTAACAATTGTTTAACTGTTCCTACAAGTTCTGTGGGCTGGAATGGTTTAGCAATGTAAGCATCTGCACCTTGCTTTAAACCCCAGTAACGGTCAAATTCTTCTCCCTTAGAAGAACACATAACTACTGGAATATTCTTGGTTTTAGGATCGGATTTAATCCTCCTACAAACTTCATAGCCGTTCATTCTTGGCATCACAATATCTAGTACCACTATATCTGGTTTAGTATTCTTAAGTCGTCCCAAAGCTTCTACTCCATCATTAGCTACAGTAACTGCTAATCCACTATTTTTGAGAAGCTGGGAAATCATTTCTCTTTGGGTAACGCTATCTTCTACAACTAGAACTTTACTCATTTTTTTCTACCTGATAGCTTTGGTTTAGATTTATTGATAGTTAAAACATATATATTTATTAACATTTTTCTAGATTGGCTTTTTGCCCTAGCTCAATTAATTGAAATTTAGAGCCACCAATAAATATCTATTTTCAATATTTCATGTTCTGGTCACTCTTCTTTATGATAACAGTATTGGTATTTATTAAGTTGTTTTATCTACTTAATAGGTAAGTTTTTCACTCTAATAATTTCCTTTAACTGTGCATATTTAGACATTATAGTTCTGTCTAAAATTAAATACATATTTTATTACATACAATCTATTTGTTGTTTTAATTTGACAACTTAATAATGGACAATTAATCATTATTCTCTTTAGCTTAATGTAATATAGTTTACCCAGAAACTTTATCTGTATTAAGTTCCAATCTCAATTTTTTTTGGCCCGCTGACTAAAATTCAGATGGCAGCCAATGGTATTTCAAATGATATTATATTTTCTCTTGACAATCTTCTATCATAAATGTTGAAAGAGGACTCCGGTTATAATCGCTCTTATTTAATGGTAAGACGGGGCGTATAAACTGCGCGGGAAAACGACGCAGATAGCCTAGAGATGAATTTCAACCAGAAAAATAATTGAGCAATACACGAAATATTTTTGGCGTTATAATTGTATCAATAGCCGTGGGACACACGGTTAAACAAAAGCGCACCGCCTGCGAGTCAACGGTTTCCGAGGGCGTAAAGATGGAGCAAGAAAGCTTGTGGAGATGGTAGTAGCGGGGGTACAACTCAGTTTATTTGATTTGATTTGTTACCTAGTCCGAGAATCTTTGATACAAGAATCTCCCGTTATAATCGCTCTTATTTTAATGGTGAGAGTTATGGATTAAGTATTTTGAAGTTTTGACAAAGTTCTGTCAACTTGAGAGTTTGTGGCTACTCCTGGTCCAATGTACTGTTCTACCAACATCAGTAACTCACTTTCTCCAAAAGGCTTGGTCAGGTAGTGCGTAGCTCCAACTATTCTGGCCTTAACCCGGTCTATAAATCCTTCTATACCAGTGAGCATAATAATAGGTGTTTGGCGAAATGCTGTAGAGCTACGTAGCATTGCACAAATTTCATAGCCATCTAGTTCAGGCATAGCAATGTCGCATAGAATTAAGTCTGGCTTCATCAGAAATACTTCACCTAATGCTTTGAGAGGATCGCTTAAGCTAGTTGCTTTATAACCATTCTGATTGAGAATTGATTCAACCTTTTCCCGAATAATTACATCATCATCAATACATACTACTTTCTGAATTCTTGTTTCTGGTTGTAATGGCTTTGGTTTTTTGACCATACTTGTTTCTGAAGATTGATCTATTAGTTGTAGTTGTACTATCCCTTTTTGCACGAATGGATATATGGCCTTAGCTACTGTTAATACATCTCTGTTTAGATATCTAGCAATTTGCTGCATAGATGTCTGGCCATCTGACCAATTTTTTAATCTATTATATATATGGGGTTGTAATTTTTTCTGTAACTGAGCTGGATCTGAAATGACTGGACATTGTTCAGCAGACTGAATATATGGAGAAAACTGATTCCACTCTTGTATCTGCTTCATGATTTTGGCCAACAACGAGCTGATTTCAAAGGTTGTTAACTGAGGTGTGAGAGCTGGACTAAGATCGAAGATAAATGATCCTCGACGAAGACTTAGTAAATTAAAGAGAGTTTCACGAACCATATTATGTATAATTCCACGTCCCTGAGCTGGTGTCAGAATTCCTTTTTCAAGCATTGCCCATAAATATCCATATTCAGGTGCATGAACAGAGGCAAAAGAAGGAACTTTAATATTGTCAATCTCTTTATCTGCTTTGTAGCGACGTAAATAGTCTCTTAAACGAGATAAGCTACCCGCACTCTGGGTGGCATAGATGATTTGACCATTGAGAAAGAATACAAACCAAGATGGTTCTGTGGGGAAGTGGTGTTGGGGTTTGGCAACATTATTGTTAACTGGTGAGCTGTAAGACTCCACAAACAGTTCACCAGTTCGCTGACCTAACTCTATAAGTTGCAGGATGCTGCGGATATCAATTTCACTCAAATTTCCCTGCATGCAGCTTGTAAAATATAACTATAACTTTTGATGAACAATTTCAATTTATATATATCTAGGGAAGATTAAAATACCCTTTCATTTTTTCAAAAACAAGTAAGTATGATCATCAATGAGAATATGCTTTAAGATAGTTAATGTTATCTTAGGGAAAACTATCTAAACTATACTCTGATCTGACTACTTATGTTTCAAGCGCAGATGTCTAAATATCATAAGGCATTTGTGCAATAGTACCAGAGTTTATCGTATCTTATAAAGTAGATATAGCTAAAATTTTATGGTATTGCTATGCTTTATGTTACTTTTATAGTTGCTTTGTCAGATTAATAAAAATACATATTTGTGATTATGGAACATGATTTTTTACAATTATTAATTTTTCAAGTAATAATATATTATTCCCAACTTCATACTACCTACCTACCTATTATTTCAAAACCTGAGAAGCTATAGTTATACCCCTTGCTTTAATTATACTTTGATTCCTCACTTTTAGATAAAACCTCATAAAGCAAAATTTTATTAAGATATAGTTTACATAATTTTTATTACTTAAATTTATAATTTTTGTATGGCTACAAAAAATCATAAACATACTTATTAATAAATTTCAAAAATACAATCAATAGGGAAGTAATATAATACTATAATATAGTCATAATTAAAGGACTAAACTAGATTCTGAAGAAAAAATTTCAGTTAAAAGTATGTTGACTATATTATTGGGTTGCCTATAACCTAAAACAATAGTATCTTGATGAAAGTTAAGGAACGATAGAATACTACGATAAAATATATGATTGTAAAACTTATCCTATAAGTCACTTAAGTAAAAAAAATTAATATTTCTTAAATTCAAGGCACTATAGTAATAGTCTTTGCTTTACTGGTAACATAAAAAACTACAAAAATCAAGCTTTTAGCATAGAAACCTCAAGAGGATAACAGTGTGCTGTATTTAGCAGAAGTACAAAAAAGACCAAGTGGTTTTGGTCTAGGTGGTGGTAAAACTGATTTGAAGCTACTAGCCTCTCAGCGTGGTGAACATAATTGGGTGGCTGTACCGGGAGAAGAAGTTATTCCAGCTGATGAAGCTAAGGAATTTTCTCCTGGTTCATTAGTATTAGTAGATTTGAACAATAGTAAGCAGGTGCAGCAAATTCAAGATGCTGCCCGTCAGTTGGTAAAAATTCTGCAAAATTTCTCTCGCTCTCAAGAAAAATCTAAAACACAATGGGAGGAAATAGAGCAATGGAAAGCTTCTCTAACTTTTCAGGCCCAAGAATTGAATCGTAGAGAAATGGAATTGCAAGCTAAGGAAGAGCAGCTTGAAGAACTACAAGCCGAAATTGATAGGTTGGAGCAACAACGTCAGGAAATTAGTCAAGCTCAAGAAGCATCTCAGCAACTTCAGGAACAGATAGAAAAAAACCGAGAAGAATTAGAAGCCGCTCGTTTAGAATTACACAGGCAACAAGAAGAGTTGGATAAAAATCAGGGACAATTGTCTCAAGGGGCAGCTTTAGATGAAGACCAATCTCAGTATATTCGAGATGTGCTGACTTGGTTGAATGAGGCGATCGCTCCTACAAATCTTTTGGGAGAAAAGTTAAGTCAGTCTCTAGAAATAGTTAGTTCTCAACAGGAAAGTCTAGAGCAACATGGACAACGATGGAAAGAACAGCCAAATACTAATTCTAGCGAAGAACAACAGGAAGATATAGAAAGTTTGGTTAGTCATGTCCAAAACCAATGGGTAGAATGGCGACAAGACAGGGAGTCTTTAGCCGAATCTATTTCGGAATGGAGGTCGCAACAAACTTTATTGGCAAGTAAGCAAGAGTATCGTCAAGTATTGAATAGTCAAATAGAGATACAGACACAACTTTATGAGCAACTGAGTCATCTAGCAATAACATTAGAAAATGATGGTATTACTCAGAAAGTAGATGTTGAAGCTCTGGAAAAAATTTCTCTTAATGAGTTAGAGCAACTGGTTCAAAGTTTACAACAAGACTTACAGAGAGATATGAGTTTTGTTAAAGACCAGGAAGAAGAATTGGCATTACAGCGACAAGAAATGGATGCTTTGCAAAGAAGAATAGACCAAGCTACTGAATATGACAGAATTAGCTTAGAGTCAGAGCTTTCAGATGAACAAGATTGTTACAGAATGTTAAATGAATCTTTAGTAGGTTCCCAAAGAAATCTTAAGGAAAGACAAGAAATATTAAGTCAACATCAAGAGGTTCTCTGGCGCAGATTAGGTAGTTCTTCTGGCCAACAACAGCAAAATAAAATAGACTTAAAGCCTACTTTATCACAGGTTGATGCTCAAAGGCAGAAGCTGACAGAGAATTTACAAAGTTTAGAAGCTGAAATTCAACAGATACAAACAGATATTGCCCAAAAAGAAGAAGTTATTAATAGTCAAACTCGGCAACAAGAAGCGAAAAAAAATGAAATTGAACAGCTAGAGTCGAGTTTGCGGGAAAAGCAGAAGGCAAATTCACAAGTAGGAAGTGGAGCTATTTATCAAGAAGTTATGTTACCTATGCAAGATTATCTTGAACAAGTCAGACAGCAACTAGAAGAAGTAGCAGGAGGAGTAAATCAAATACAGGGTATAGGGACACAGGTGGAGCAGTTACAGCAAGTCCTTGAAAATATAATTGGTCAACCGGATTGAAGAAGGCAGAAGGCAGAAGGGAAAATTGTATAGGGATTCTTTGACACGCCACTCCGTGTCTACAAACCCCAAGCAATTTTAAGCACCGTCATTTCAGTTATCAGTTATCAGTTATCTATACCGACAACTAAAGCCGGAGGCTAGAAAAATACTGAACTGAATATTTTTTCATCCCCTTAAAAGGGGAGGCTTTGGACTTTATTTTTTGGTAATAGATGCTGGGGTATCAAATTGAAGAAGGCAGAAGGCAGAAGTGAAAGTAGTTACATCTTAAATTTGTGATTTATTCCTACAATGAAAAAATCAATATTCCTTGACATCCTCCCGACGCTGACCTACACCTGCAGCGCGGGATTCCCATCCATCATTCAAACAGACACTCGCTGAAGGAATGACTCAGGGCGGGTTGACACCTCACTGGAAAATGCTGGCTTGCCAGTCTAACTCTTCCTCCGTGTCCGTTTAACCTCTCCGAGTGCCCCTCGGCGACTTGATTAAAAGGCGATAGTAGTCTCAACCTTGGTTTTTGGTTGAGTAACACTTGCATTTTAACAAAACATCTGTAAAACCGCTCTTATTGATTGGTTTTCCCATGCGACGTTCCCCTACGGGAGAGTGCGGGTCTTCAAACAACGTTGAGATAAAATCTAAAAATCCAACCTTTTTTATTATTTTTTTCTTTCCCTGTTCCCTGTTCCCTATTCCCTATGAGAGTAATAAAATCCAAGGATGTCGAACTTTAGCGATCGCTCCACCAGGAAATGGGTCTGTTTGAGAACGGTTAGGAGCATCAATTAGATTTGTTAGTTTTTCAATATGACTGAAATTAGGATGAATAGGTAAAATTTTTTGTAAGATACGTCTTATTACTCTTCTTTGTAATGCTAGAGGAACTTCGCGTAATACTAAACGGTTAATATATTTGACCTGTTGAGACTCAAGCTCAGAAATATTCAGATTATCTATATCTATATTTGTCACTTTCTCTAATAGCTTTTCTGTCTCATTTTCCAGATAATCTACTTCTGCACTTAGTATTTCTGCCGTTTGTGCCAGTGCTAGTTCAGCTTGAGGATTAAACTGGCGTAGGATAGGAAATAATTCCAGGCGGATACGATTACGAGCATAACGTAAATCTTGGTTTGTAGAATCTTCCCAAATACCAATTTTTTGCTTTTGACAAAATTCGCCTGTTTGACTACGAGTAATTTCTAATAAAGGGCGTATCAGTAATAAAGAGGAATTTTCTGTCAGAGGACGTTGCCAAGTCAAAGCTTGTAGACCATCAGTACCACTACCACGAATTAAATTATAGAGGAGAGTTTCTGCGCGATCGCTTGCTGTATGGCCAGTTACGATGTATTGACAATTGGACTCTAAAGCAATTTTACTTAAGGTTTGATAACGCCATTTTCTAGCTTCTGCTTCACTTTGATAAACTCGGTCCGCTACTGCTAAAAAGAATGGCAGTTGCCAATTTGTTGCTAATTTTTTCACATAATTAGCATTAGCTTCTGAGTCTGGTCGCCATCTATGGTCACAATGAGCTATTGCTAAATACCAACCCCATTTTGATTGTAAATCTAACAGTAATTTAGTTAGGCTTATGGAATCTTGACCACCAGATACTGCGATTAATATTCTTTGGTTTTCTGGTAATAATTTTCGTTGACGTAATGTTTTATGTAGTTGGTCATGTAGTGGTGTCCAGTTTTGATTTTGAGATTGATTTATATGGGACATGGAATCATATAGATTATTTAACGAAATGTCGGGCAGAATTCCCTGATCCTCTGTAGGTTAGGGATGAATGCCCGACCAACAAATAAACCGCAAAGCGTCCACATTTTGTTATAGTGTGTTACGATCATTTACTATCAACCCTAGTTCACCTGAAACTATTGTATAGAGCTATCAAAGTCAGAATCTATCCCAACCCTCAGCAGTGCCAAAAACTAACTCAAGTCATGGGGGCAGCCAGATGGTGGTGGAATTATGCTTTGAATTTGTCCAATCAAACTTACAAAGAAACAGGTAAAGGGTTAACTCAAATAGCTCTCAACCAAGTTTTACCATTACTCAAAAAATCAGAAGAAACTGCATGGCTAAAAGACTGTTACTCACAAGTTTTGCAGTCCACAACCCTGAACTTAACTAAAGCTTTCAAGAACTTCTTTGACAAAAGAGCTAAATATCCAAGATTCAAGTCCTATCATGGCAGACAATCAGCCCAATATCCTCAGAACTGTCAGGTAGTCGAGAATGGGGTAAAAATCCCTCAAGTAGGAGTAATCAAAGCATCTATTTATCGGCTATTTGATGGTCAACTAAAAACCGTAACCATTACTAAGACACCAACCCGAAAGTATTACGCTTCATTATTATTTGACACAGAACTTGAAACTCCGGAAGTGGTTGTTACTGGTAAGGTTATTGGTATAGATTTAGGCTTAAAAGATTTTTGTATTACCCATAATGGAGAAAAAACATCTAAATATACTAATCCTAAACACTTCAAAAAACATCAAAAAAACTTAGCTCGAAAACAAGCTAAATTAGCCCGTAAGAAAAAAGGAAGTAAATCAAGACAAAAAGCTCGTAAGCTAGTAGCTAGAGTTCACGAACGTATTAGCAATGCCCGCCAAGACTTTCTACATAAATTATCTAGGAAAATTGTCAATGATAATCAAGTAGTGGTTGTGGAGAATTTGAATGTCAAGGGTATGGTTTGTAATCATAACTTAGCTCAAGCTATTTCTGATGTGGGATGGGGAATGTTTATCAATTTTCTTGACTATAAACTACAGCAAAAAGGCGGTTTATTGGTTGAGATTGACCGCTTTTTCCCTAGCTCTAAAACTTGCTCTAACTGTCTGTATCAAATATCGGAACTGCCATTAGATATGAGAGAATGGATTTGTCCGAGTTGTGGTACACACCATGATCGAGATGAAAATGCAAGTAAAAACATAAGAGCAGAAGGTATCAGGCAATTATCGGTCTTGGGAACCAGGACTGCTGCTGAAGGAGGGGAAGTAAGACCAAAAGGTGGGCGTAAGTCTGTCTTGAGGCATTCCCCTGTGAGTTCAGAAGCCCCAACTTCAGCGTAGCAAGTTGGGGTAGTTCACTTCAAAGAAATAAATTGAATGTTTTTAGCTAATGTAGTTAATTTTGCTTTAATATATTTCTGTGAAACTCACTTCTTAAATCAGAACTCGTTAATTTCTGTGGATATTTTGTGGTGTGAAATTTAAGGTCTTTTTTGAGATTACTTTAAGATAGTGTTTTTTGCATTTCCAAAATTATACCTATTATCTAGTATCTAAAAACCCCAACGTTGTAGTTATGAATGTCTCTTTAGTTACTACCACCGAAGCTGCTTTTTTACTTAATATTTCTACTGGTAGGTTGCGGGAGTTGCTCAACCAAAATCGAGTTATTGGTGCTCATAAGCGAAAAAGACTCTGGATGATTCCCCTCAACCATTGGGGAATGCCAGAAATTAAACCCGGTCGTCGTGGTCCTCAAGGAACTTGGAACAAGAATAGACGGACAGGTAATACCTTTATTCATGTTCTACGAGATACTATTGACTACAACCGAGACAATAAAACTTCTCATCCGGCAGTTGCAGTGAAAGTGGGAGGCAAAAAGGATTATTGTCATGCCCTGAAAATTCATGGACCTTGCCAAATAGTTTATCAACCCCATGACCCCAATAAAAGTCAAGCTGGTGGGGCTCGTCTGTGGATTGAAGTACAACCACAACATATTGTGGAACGGGTGTATTTTTCAGATGGAGATTACGGTCCGCCTCCAGAAGTGGTTGAGCAAAGAGCGAGATTCAAGAATAAAAAATCAAAAGCCAAAAAGAGAAAGCCGAAAAAGAAGGGTAATAAGAGAAGAAATTAAATAATTTATATAAATAGTTAGTTGGAGAAATAAGACTTTTGAGCAGTGTCTATGTTCTGTTCTATTTTCTGCTGTCTAGTTTTAGCTATTTATATCAAAAAAGATGTAGCGATCGCCAAAATAAGTCTCAATTTTATACTTCATTTTACAGTTTCCCCTTGGAGGTTATAAATCTAGTTAAGAAGCAATCTTAAAGAAGAAAGAATCCCATACCATAACTATATTATTGAATTTGGGAACATCGAAGGAGTCAACTTTTTGCATTTAAAATATTGAGGTAATGTTGCGAATTTGATAAACTACATTCCCATATATTAAAGTTTTGCCTCGGATCTTAATAATTGATGTTTTAATTTCAACTTGCTCTGTTGATGTTGAATCGTCCAGTAAAAAATCACCAAGCATTATCCTACCTCATAGTAGTTCTGAGAATTCAGATAGAATGCACCATTAATAACTCTATTTTTAAATTATAGCAACACAATTCTGATGAATATATCTATTATCTATTCTCCTACAACTTCAAACTCAACTGCTCATCCGGCGGAGTAAAACCCAAATGCCTCCAAGCTGCAGAAGTCACAACCCGACCACGAGGAGTGCGCTGCATAAACCCAATTTGCATCAAATATGGCTCATAAACCTCCTCAATAGTTTGAGCATCCTCCCCTGTGGCTGCTGCCATTGTCTCTAAACCAGCAGGCCCACCATTATAGTTTTCAATCATCGTCCTTAATAAATTACGGTCTGTCCAATCTAAACCTAGAGGGTCAACATTAAACAACTCTAACGCTTCACTTGCTACCTCAGCATTCACAGGGGTCAACTTTTTCACTTCCGAATAATCTCTCACCCGTCGGAGTAAACGATTAGCAATTCGAGGCGTACCCCGGGAACGACGGGCAACTTCTTCAGCACCATCCTCTGTAATAGCTGTATTTAAAAGTTTTGCTGCTCGGAGAATAATTAGACTCAGTTCATCAACCTCATAAAAACGTAACCTCTGGATAATTCCGAAGCGATCGCGCAGAGGGGAAGTTAGAGACCCTACCCTAGTAGTTGCTCCGACTAGAGTAAAAGGTTTGAGAGGAATACTCCGAGTCTTAGCAGTTTTACCTTGACCCACTGTAATATCTAACCGAAAATCTTCCATCGCCGGATATAGAATTTCTTCCGTCATTTTGGAAAGGCGATGAATTTCATCTATAAACAGAACATCCCCTTTTTGTAAACCTACTAGCAACCCTACTATATCTCTAGGTTTTTCAATGGCAGGAGCAGTAGTAATTTTACAGTTAACTTCCATTTCTGCTGCCAATATTAGAGACATGGTAGTTTTCCCTAACCCAGGCGGGCCATAAAGTAGTAGATGATCTAAAGGTTCTTTTCTCGATTTGGCCGCCGAAATCGCAATATTTAATACTTCTTTCAGGTCTTTTTGTCCGATATATTCCGCTAACTTTTGGGGTCTGATTTTTTCTTCGTTTTTATTATTATTTTTGTCTTCAGCAGTTGCCTCTGCTTCTAATAAAGCCTCTATTTCGTCTGTTTCAGTTTTGGATTTTGATTTTTTGGTTTTATATGAACTTTTACTTTCTGAGGCTAAGAAAATGTTTTTATCTGGCCTTTCTGGTTGTGGAGATTGTTTTTTGGAAGATATTATGGCCATAACTGGGAAATGAGAGCTAAGTTATTTATTGACTATCATAGTTCATAAAAATATAGTCACATAAGACATATCGTTATTTTGCAGGTGTTATCCTGACGCTCGTGTTAGCGCAGCTCCTCCGGAGGAGGCACTACAACACCACGCCAGTTGCTTCAAGTCGGGAAACCCGCAAGGGCGTACTGGCTTCTCTATCCCATAGTCAAAAACAAAAGGGAGCTGCTTTTCTCATAATGTTCAAAGAACCATTAACATCAGCATTAATTAATCCTTTGTTGGCGGTACGATACAAACCTCTTTGTCTTGATGCAGTCGCTCATGGGGGAAACCCCCAAGACCGCGCTGCATCGCTTTACTCTTTTTCCTGAGAAAGTGACTTGATTTTTCTGACCTTTTCTGTATACAGGAAGAATATCATTATCTATAAAACTTGCTTTTGAGGTATAAGATTCTTCTGTAATTATTACATCTATCCCTACCATCTTAGCTTTATAAGATAACATTTCTATTAACTTGTTATAGGGGACAGATACAAAATTTTGATTATTTTTCTTCCCTAGATTTATCTTCTGCTTCCAGTCTTCATTGTGTCCTATTATTACTGTTCCTATTTTCTGATTAATCAGGGTATTAATAATTAAACGAGATGATTTATGAAGATAGTCATTGATTTTGAATTCTCTCTTATTACAAAGCTTTTTTAGTCTCTTACTTGATTGATTTTCTTGGAGTTGAGATTGTAGGAAGCTTTTGACTTTATTATAGTATTGATTTATAGATTTTAACGGTCTGCCATTTATCAAGATTGGTTTGATTCCGGCGCTTATTAAAGGTTAATGTAGCTAAGTTGTTTAATCCTATATCAATACTGGCACAACGATTTTTTTCTAACTCGTATTGTTTTTGAGTAGCTTCATAAATGACCTCTATTACATAATGATTAAGTCTAGGGACGAGACGAATTTGTTTAATTTGTGAAGTAGGTACTAATGTTTTTAGATAGATCCCTGTTTTACTGGGATTAATAATTCCTTGCTTTAATTGCCTCTTGCTGATAGCTTGTGTTGTATAAACTACAATATTTCTTCCCGTTACTTTATTTTTATATCTAGGAAGACGAGGATGAGATTTAAACTTTGATGGCTTGGTGTTGATAAATTTTGTTCGCTGCTAAAAAGCTTTTCGGTGTTTCTATCTAGTATCATCAAGATTTGTTGAGATACTTTGGCTGGCATTGCTTGATAATCTGATTGGGTAGAGAGTGTTTTTTGCAGATCGTAATAGTCAAGATAAGTATTTTCAAATATGAAAGACTTACGAACCAAATAATTAGCATAATTATAGAGATTTTTCGACAAGAGACATAGTCGGTCAATTTCCAGATAAAACCGATGATTTTTTGTATGGGATATGTCTCTCAACTAATCTCATAAATCAAGGGGGTTAGATTATATTAATATTCGATAATTTAGGATTTTTTATGATTATTTAGTCTGGAATTATTAGCCAATTTAATTGTAGCATTAAATATCAGGCCTTTAGACTATATTTATGTACAATGTTTATCATACTAGAAAGTATATTTAAGAAAATGTCCCAAACTATGAAATCAACATCATTGTCCGTAAAAGAAAATATAACATTTGAAGAAGCACTCGCCCTGACTCAAGAAATAATGTCCGAGATGGAAACAGGCCAGCTATCGGCAGCAAAGATAGAAGAAGTAATTGGAGATTTAGTCAAGAGGAAAGATACTGCTAGAGCATTTTTTGCTATTTATCTGAGAGACCCTAGACCCTTAGTAGATAATCCCTCACCATCAATTATCAGAGCCTTAGAATCATCTCCAGAAACAGTGACAGAATTATTAGTCAAAAGTCTAGCCATGTCTTCTGGAATGGTAGTCCACCATCAACGAAACCAAGACCAAGAGGCAGCTAATGAATCACAAACAGTGCGATCGCGCATCACAAAACTAATAAAGAGCCTAAATATACCAAGTATACAAAGCAATATTCAGGAGCTATATCAAAGCACAACTACAGATCGAGGTAATTACAAAGACTTTCTCCAACAATGGGGTTACGACTGCGAACAATTAAAGGCCATTGAAAAAGCAATAGAACCCTTACTCAACTAGAAAATATTGTTTGAAGTAAATTCAAACTTATTAGTATATCATGTATATCTGGCAACAACTTGAGATAGAAAAAAGTATTTTTGCCAATCCCCTGATATAATCTCAAAAATCGTACCTATCTACTGGCAGAGAATTATATTCATTAATTGATAATGGATAATTGATAATTACAAGAAGGTTAAAACCGAGAGGATTGAAGATAAGGGAATATTATTTCTTCTCTTGGTCGGTTAGAGATGGCTCCGAGACCTCGCCATCTCTCGACCGCTTTTTTCCCCTTAAAAGGGGAAGCTTTAAACCAGAATTATTTAATTATCAATTATTAATTATTAATTATTCGGTAAAAACTTCTTGTTCAGTAGGTAGAGACATTTAGATTACAAGCGTTTGTCATCAGACAATTTTGCTTGAGTTTGGTGTAGAGGAAAAAACGGAAAATAGTAGGACTATGAAAGGAGTTGTCCGCAAAACTAACAGGGTTAGTAGTTGGCTAACCATGACAAATACTTACTGGTTGGTAAATCTGAACCTGCTATTGACATTAGTACGAAGAGATTTGGAAGCTAGATATAAAGGCTCAATTTTGGGTAATTTATGGCCATTACTTAACCAACTATCCCAACTTTTAATTTATACTTATGTATTCTCAATTATTCTTAAAGTCAAGCTTAATCTAGAAGGGCTACCTGAAGATAGTAAGGTGACATTTGGGTTATGGTTATTTGCTGGGTTAATTCCTTGGCTAGCTTTTACTAATGGATTAACTCAAGCTTCTGGATGTGTGGTTGGACAGCCCAACTTAGTCAAAAAAGTAGTATTTCCCCTTAGTTTATTACCCTTAGTTCCGGTTTTTTCAACTTTTATAGAAAGTACATTTGGATTAATAGTTTTAACAGGAATGGTATGTATATCATCTGGGGTACTTCATCAAACATTATGGCTATTACCGATAGTATTTTTACCGCAGCTTTTATTGACGGCAGGTTTAGGTTATTTCACCGCAGGATTAACAGTATTTTTACGGGATATTCCTCAGACTTTAGGAGTAATTTTAAATCTTTGGTTTTACGTTACACCAATAGTATATCCAGCATCTGTAATTCCTGAAAATTGGCGAATATGGGTATTTTGGTGTAATCCTTTAACAGCGATCGCTGAAGTATATCGAGACCTGGTTTTAGTAGGAGAAATTAAACACTGGGGAGAGTTAGGAATTGCTGCTTTGATGTCTGTATTAATATTTTATTTTGGCTTGTGGGTTTACATAAAATTACGTCCGGCTTTTGCAGATGTTTTATAAATAGCATTCAGCTGTCAGCTATCAGCCATCGGCTATTGCTTTTAGTTTAGGATAAAAGCTTTATAGCGTTTCTCAGGCTAATGAGGTATACCTATTTCTTGATTTCTTTTTCCTATTCCCTAAAACAAACAAATTTTGTACCTCACCAGCATGGGAATTGCTATATTAATTATCTTATTACAAAAGTTGCTTCCCTTGACCTTAAAGTATATATTAATTTAAACACTTTTCTTAAAAAGTAAAGTCTTGTTGCTGAGAGCTGACAGCTAATAGCTGTTTGCGCAGCATTCCGTAGGAAATGCTTACCAAAATAATAAGTTAATAACTCATAGCTGAGAGCTGACAGCTAATAGCTGTTTGCGCAGCATTCCGTAGGAAATGCTTACTATAAAAGATTAATATTTCCCAGAAGATTAATGGCTGAAACTGTAATTTCACTGCAAAATGTTTCTAAATGCTTTAAACGATATCGGCATCCGGTAGACCGTTTAAAAGAAATTCTATTCCCAGGAAAAAGTCGTGCTGATGAATTTTGGGCAGTACAAAATATAAGTATAGAAATAGAAAGAGGGCATACTTTAGGAATTGTGGGGCGGAATGGTTCGGGAAAAAGTACTCTTCTACAAATAATTGTTGGTACTCTTACACCAACAACTGGAACGGTAAAAGTTCAAGGTAGAGTTTCTGCACTTTTGGAACTTGGGAGTGGATTTAATCCAGAGTTTACAGGTAGACAAAATGTTTTTTTTAACGGTCAATTATTAGGATTAAAACCATCAGAAATAGAAGAAAAATTTGAGCAAATTGCTGGTTTTGCCGACATTGGAGATTTTATTGACGAGCCTGTAAAAACTTATTCTAGTGGAATGTTTATTAGGTTGGGATTTGCTGTGGCGACAAGTGTTGATCCAGATATTTTGGTAGTTGATGAAGCACTTTCGGTGGGAGATGAAGCATTTCAGAGAAAGTGTTTTGCTCGTATTCAAGACATTCAAGAAAGAGGAGGAACAATTTTATTTGTATCTCATGCTGCTTCAACAGTTGTACAACTTTGTGATTCAGCAATTTTGATGGATCGTGGTGAAATGTTGCTTTATCATGCTCCTAAATATGTGGTATCTAAATATCAGAAGTTAATTTATGCTTTTCCTGATAAAATTCCATCAATTAGGGAAGAAATTAGTCAGATTCCTAATTTAATAGTTAAGGATTTATTGGATGATGAAGAAACAGATGAACAATCATCTCAATCAGAACAAAGTAGTGAAAATAAGATTGCAAAATCAACAGAATATGAAGAAATTTATGACCCGGAAATGATACCTTCAAATACGATACATTATCCTAACAAAGGGTCGGAAATTATTGACCCTCATATTATTACTTTGGATGGTAAGAGAGTAAATCATTTAATTAATCGTCGAGAATATTACTATACTTATACAGTAAAATTTATTAACTCTACATCTAAAGTTAGGTTTGGAATGTTGATTAAAACTCTGAGTGGATTTGAGTTAGGTGGAGCATCATTACATGGTTATACTAAATCAGTAGAATATGTAGAAGCACAACAGAAAGTTATCGTTAAATTTAAGTTTAAATGTTTGCTAAATCCAGGGGTATATTTTTTAAATGCTGGAGTTGTTGGTATGGCAGGCGATCATTTGACTTATTTATCCCGTTGCATTGATATTGCTATGTTTAGAGTGCAACATTGTAGTGATTCATGTGGTACAGGAGTAGTTGACTTTTTAATAGAACCTAGTTTAAATATTGACAATGATACCCTGAATAACTGGGAAGAAAAGGAGTCAGGAGTCAGTCATCAGGAGTCAGGAGTTTGGAGTTAGCAGTAATACAAATATGTTAATAGTTGCGTGAAAAATTTTACTGTAACGATTGAAGGAGGAACAAAGAAAGTTGTAAGCATTTCCTGCGGAATGCTTACAGAAAGTTAATTTTAAAGTAGATGTAAATACTTTTAATTACAACCATAGATAAGTTAAATAAAAAAAAGTTACTTTTCTTATGCAAAATTAAAAAGATAGTTACAGTAAAATTGTCTGTAAAATTATTAAAAACTTGTATTTGTACTTCTCCTAAAACCTAACAACTATTTAAAAATATGAATCCTGAAAAAAATGAAATAGATAATCAGCTAATTATAGATACATTTATTCAAGACCAAACGAGAAAACCTGAAAAAGTCAAAGTAAATATTCATCCACAAGATGAAATGTATCTATATGCTTTGAAAAATACTGAAGGAAACATTGATGAAGCACTACTACGATATTTTTCTAATGGCAAAAGAATATTAGATGCAGTTAAACAAATTGTAGAATGGCATTTTGATGGCTTTGAAAATATCTCTTCTTTTCTAGATTTTGCGAGTGGTTATGGGCGTTTTAGTAGATTTTTAGTTCAGGAAATACCAGCTCATAAAATTTGGATTTCTGATATTTATTCTCAAGCAGTAGAGTTTCAAAAAAAATTACTTGGAGTAGAGGGGATAGTTTCAACTAATCATCCTGAAGATTATCAGCTCAATCAAAAATTTGACTGTATTTTTGCCTGTTCATTTTTTAGTCACACTCCCCAAAAAACTTTTAGTGGTTGGTTAGAAAAGTTATATAGTTTGTTGACAGAAAACGGCATATTAATTTTCAGTACCCATGATTTATCTTTAATGACTATAGAAGCAGAAACAGATTCAGAAGAAATTTACTTTACTCCAGAAAGTGAAAGTCTTTTTCTCAATACTGAAGATTATGGGGTTACTTATGTAGGAGAAAAATGGGTAGGTAAAATTATTTATCAAGCAACTAAGGGAAAAGCAAAATGGCATCGGATTAAAAAAGGTCTTTGTGGATATCATGATCTATATATTCTGTGGAAGGAGGAAGGAAGAAGTCAGAAGGAAGAAGGAAGAAGTCAGAAGGAAGAAGTTATAAAATCAAAAGTCAAAAGTCAAAAGTCAAAATTCATAAAGGGAGAAGTTGCAAAGGGAGAAGTTGCAAAGGAAGAAGTTATAAAGGAAGAAGTTGAGGAACAAAGAGATAAATTATTAAACTTTTATTGTCATCCTGATGGTGGTTGTAGAAGTATCGAAGTTACATCCACAGGAGACATTTATATAGAAGGATGGGCAGCAGATATTAATCCTAAAGAAAAAGTAGAAGAAGTAGCTGTTTTAGCAAATGGAATAAAAGTAAAAAGCTGTTTGCCAAAATACGAAAGTCAAACCCAAAAATATCAATGGTCATGCACCATTAACAGTGAATATTTATCCCCAGATGGCACGATATTGGTCAAAATTATTAATAATTTCCATTTAGAGCGAGTCGTTAATATTTTTCCAGTTAATTCCATCGTCTTATTACCACCAAACCATCTGTTACTCAGAATTAGTGGAAATTCCAGTGTTAAAGCTTTTCTTAGTTCATTCGATGACCTCAAATATACAGTAAAAAATTATCTGCAAAAAGCAGGATTTGATTTTCATCAATTTGAGAATATTCTAGATTTTGGCTGTGGAGTAGGACGTTATTTAATGGCATTTAAACCAGAACTTTTGCCCAATCAAAAACTATTTGGTTGTGACGTTTTTCCTGAATGTGCTGAATGGTGCGAAGAAAATATCAAATTTGCCACAGTCAAACATAATAATATTCAACCTCCATTACCTTTTGAAAATAATCAATTTGACCTAGTTAATGCTGTCTCAGTATTCACACACCTACGTTTAGATTTACAACATCTTTGGGCCTGGGATATTTATCGAGTATTACGCCCTGGTGGAATATTATTTATGACACTTCACGGACCTCAATTTTTTCCAATAATTTATGATATTTTTCGTACTGGAAATACTCATCAAGCTGAAATGTATAGTATTGGAGAAGAGGGATTATTTTTGTATCTAGACCATCAAGGAGAAACAGACGGTCAAGGTCAACATACTGTTGCAGCATTACATACACTAGCGGCTTATCAGGAAATATTTTCTATGTTCAAACATATTCAAAGATTTCCTCAAAGTACCATGGCAAATGGGCAAGATTTATATATTTTACAAAAGCCAATTTCTGGTGGTTTAGTTGCTCAACCTTTAAGTAGGAAGAAGGAAGAAGGAAGAAGGAAGAAGAAAGAAGTTGGAAGGAATAAGTTGGAAGGAAGAAGTTGGAAGGAAGAAGTTGCAAATATCAAGTTAGAAGTCTCAGAAGTCAGAAGTCATAAGTTAGAAGTTAAGAATTTTGGCAAGAAGGAAGAAGTTGGAAATGCAAAGGAAGAAATGATAGGAAAAAAGATAGAAGTGGAAAAAATACTCATATCTGATAATGAAGAAACTAAAAATTTGTCGGATAAAATATTGTCTGATAGCCAAACAAAGAGGCAAGTAAAAACAGAAGTTGAGGAACTACCTTTTTTTGATGGTGGAGAAACTTGGAAATTTGCTGAGAAAATTTTACCGGGTAGTCATCAATGTCAGACTGAAATTAAATTTCAAATTGAAGGTCAAAAAAGATTTCGAGTTTATCCACAAATAGAACCTATTGCTGCTTATTCAATAGAATGTGAAATTGAGATTATTAAAAGTGAGGATGGAAAAATATTAGTACAAAAAACTATTGCCTTGAATCACAATCATATATTTGGCAAAACTAATTATGCGGTAGTAGAAGTAGAAATTCCTCAGTATTTTGGGGAAGTAGTTGTCAGATTGAATGCTGTAATTACAGACAGAATATCCCTAGCACTAGAGCAGGAGGTAATGGTGTCTTGGAATTTTGCCAATTTTGCTTAACATCAGGAGAAAAATTAAATGAAATTATATGCAGTAATAGAAGTAGAAAATCCTCGGTATTCTGGAGAAGTAGTTTTCAAATTAAATGCTGTAATTACAAACAGAATATCTCTAGGAACAGAACAGATAGTAGTGGTTAACGGTCGTTAACCCAGTACCTGGAAATTTTGCCAATTTTGTTTAACATCAGGAGAAAAATTAGATGAAATTATATGGAGTAGTATAAGTAGAAAATCCTCGGTATTCTGGAGAAGTAGTTTTCAAATTAAATGTTGTAATTACAAACAGAATATCCCTAGTGCAGAATGGGGGGAAATAACTGACCAGTGACAAAATCCTCAAACAATTACAAATCAAAAATGATTGACTTTTAACTTCCCCATCGTGGCACTAGCAGTAGAACAACAAAGTAATGGGAACTTGGAATTTTGCCAATTTTGCTTAACATCAGGAGAAAAATTAAATGAAATTATATGCAGTAATAGAAGTAGAAAATCCTCGGTATTCTGGAGAAGTAGTTTTCAAATTAAATGCTGTAATTACAAACAGAATATCTCTAGGAACAGAACAGATAGTAGTGGTTAACGGTCGTTAACCCAGTACCTGGAAATTTTGCCAATTTTGTTTAACATCAGGAGAAAAATTAGATGAAATTATATGGAGTAGTATAAGTAGAAAATCCTCGGTATTCTGGAGAAGTAGTTTTCAAATTAAATGTTGTAATTACAAACAGAATATCCCTAGTGCAGAATGGGGGGAAATAACTGACCAGTGACAAAATCCTCAAACAATTACAAATCAAAAATGATTGACTTTTAACTTCCCCATCGTGGCACTAGCAGTAGAACAACAAAGTAATGGGAACTTGGAATTTTGCCAATTTT
>JAAHGF010000027.1:43280-69753 GCA_010672585.1 Okeania sp. SIO1I7
GAAATAACTGACCAGTGACAAAATCCTCAAACAATTACAAATCAAAAATGATTGACTTTTAACTTCCCCATCGTGGCACTAGCAGTAGAACAACAAAGTAATGGGAACTTGGAATTTTGCCAATTTTTTTAATATAAGGAAAACAATTAGATGAAATTATATGGAGTAGTAGAAGTAGAAAATCCTCAGTATTTTGGGGAAGTATTTGTCAGATTAAATGCTGTAATTGCCGATCAATTATTAATTATTAATTATTAATTATTAATTATTGAACGTATCTTGGAATTTTGCCAACTTTGCTTAACATCAGGAGAAAAATTACATCAGGAGAAAAATTAAATGAAATTATATGAAGTAGTAGAAGTAGAAAATCCTCAGTATTTTGGGGAAGTAGTTGTCAAATTAACTGCTATAATTAATTATTAATTATTAATTATTAATTATTAATTATAGCTGACCGCTGTTTGCGCAGCATTCCGTAGGAAATGCTTACAAAGGAGAAAAATTAGTGAAATCAACAGTTTTTATTATTACAGGAATGCACCGTTCGGGAACCTCTTTAACAGCTTCTTTATTTCAGAGTGTAGGGGTAAATATTGGAGAAAATTTAGTGGGACCGGAATATGGAAATGTTAGGGGGCATTTTGAAGATATTGAATTTGTGGAACTGCAAAAAGGAATATTAGGTTCCCAAGGTTTGGATGATTTAGGAAGTAATGTAGAAGTTACAGAAATTCCCGTCAAGAAACAATATTTAAAAGCAGCTAAACGATTAATTAAAAACCGTGAAGAAACTCAAGATAATTTAGGAAAAAGATGGGGATGGAAAGACCCGAGAACAACTTTATTTTTAAACTTTTGGTTAGATTTATTGCCAGATGCTAAGTTTATTTTTGTCTATCGTTCGCCTTGGGAAGTAGCAGACTCACTTTATCGACGAGCTACAGATGAAAAATTATTGGAACAGCCAGAAATAGCTGTGAAAATGTGGCTTAATTTTAATGAAAGAATTTTAGATTTTTATCGAAGTTTTTCTGGGCAATGTTTAATGGCAAGGGTTGATAGTATTGGCAAAAATCCTGAAGGTTTTATTCAAGCGATTAACGATAAGTTTGAAGTAGATTTACCAACACCTCCTCCAGGAAATTTTGCAGATTCTTTGTTGGTAAAGGATATTATTAATACCAGTAGACCTAGTCTCATAGAAAAATATTTCCCAGAAACGTTAGAGGTTTATCAAAAACTAGAAAAAATTGGTTTAAGTGGCGAGTCAGGAGCAGAATTAATCACAAATATCCAGAATTATTGCCAATTCTGGGAATTTCAAGACTGGTTGAATATTCGAGGTTTAGAAAAACAAATTAATCTGTTAGAAACAGATGTCAAAAAAAGGCAAGAGTTTTTTAGAGAAGCACAGCAAAAAGTAGATAGTCTAGAAAAACAACTGGGTGAAACTCAGCAACAACTTGATAGTAGAGAAATTAAGCTCAAAGAATCTGCTAAAAAATTAGAAGCATTAGAAACAGAAATAGGAGAAACCCAAGCTATACTCGACGGCAAAGCAACAAAATTACAAGAATCTCAAACCAAAGTTGCCAAATTAGAGAGAAAACTAGGGCAGACTCAAGCGCAATTTGAAGGTGCCAAAATTAAATTAGATGATTCTCAAAGGAAGGTGATTAGATTAGAGATAGAACTAGGACAAACTCAAGCACAACTCAGTAACTCAGCAACAAGATTTCAAGAAGCTTTAGCCAAAATATTAAGTCTAGAAACAGAACTAGGTAAAACTTTAGTTCAACTCGACGGTACTCAGATAAAACTAACTGAATCTCAGAAAAAGTTACTAGGACTGGAAACAGAATTAGGGCAAAATTTAGTCGAGCTAGATAGAAACAAAATTAAGTTACAAGAATCTCAGCAAAAAATAGGAATATTAGAAACAGAATTAGGTCAAACTCAACAACAACTAGACAGTAATCTAGTTAAATTACAAGCATCTCAAGCTAAACTTCAACAGTTAGAAACAGAATTCGGGCAAACTCAACAAAAATTAGATGGCACTCAAATAAAATTAGGAGAATCTCAAACCAAAATTCAACAGTTAGAAACAGAATTTGGGCAAACTCAACAGAAATTAGATGCTACTCAAATAAAATTAGGAGAATCTCAAACCAAAATTCAACAGTTAGAAACAGAATTTGGGCAAACTCAACAGAAATTAGATGGCACTCAAGTAAAGTTGGCTGAGTCTCAGAACAAAATTCAATATTTAGAAACAGATTTAGGGCAAACTCAAAGTACCCTGGAACAAACTCAAGCTGAATTGGGAAAGACTCAAAGCACCCTCGAACAGACTCAAGCTGAATTGGGAAAAACTCAGACAATCTTGGGGCAAACTCAGACAATTTTGGGGCAAACTCAAGACCAATTAATAACCCAACACTACGAAAACGAAACGCTCAAGGCAGAAATTTCGGCTATGAAGTCTTCCAAGTTCTGGAAGTTGCGAGAAAAATGGTCTGGGTTAAAACGGAAACTGAGTGGGTTGCAAATGCGCCTCATTTTCTCTATCGACTCCCCCACTAATTGGAATTTTGCTAGTTCTCAAATAGAAATAGTAGGTTGGTGTTTTCGCAATACTGGTCTGGATATTGAAGCTATTCGTGCGAGGGTGGGAGAAGAAATTTTTGTGGGCAATTACTATATCGAACGACTAGATGTCGCCCAAAAATTTCCAGATATTTCTGCTGCGAAAAATTCTGGTTTCCAAATCCCCCTACAACTATCCCCAGGAAATTATCAATTAATTCTGGAAGCTCAGGATAAAAAAGGAAAGTGGCATAAATTTGCTTCCTATCCAATATCAGTATCTACAGTGGAGGCAAATTTTGATGCTCCTACAAATTGGCAACAACGGGAGGGGGTAATTTTATTTGCTGGTTGGTGTTGCCATCCAGAACGGAAAATTACAAAGTTAGTTCTCAAATGTGGGGATATTTCTGTAGACTGCGCTTATGGTTTGCGTCGAAAGGATGTGGGTGAGGTTTTTCCTGACTTAGTCGGAAGTTCAGATAGTGGGTTTGAAGCAACGGTGGAACTTCCACCGGGAAAATGGCAAGTTAGTTTAGAAGCACATTTGGAAACTGGGGAAATAGTCGGTTTCCCTTGCTCAGAATTTTTAAAACTAAGACGTTATAGTTTCTGGGAAAAAGCTAAGGATAAATTTGAGAAGTTATCCAAATTTGCCAAAGCTATTAGGAAACGGACTGCGCAAAGGAAGCAAAGGTTGGGTCGCATCATTCCCCTACCCTCAGAGTTACCTGGTATTGCCAGACAAATATTACAGATATATCGACAACAACAATGGCAAGAAGGGGAATTATTAGCGCCTCCAGGATTTGTGGTGCCAGAAACTATGGATGTTTATGACGCTTGGTTGGCGGTGAATAATTGGGGCGATCGCTCGGTTGAATATTTAATATCTCGCTTAGAGAGTTGCCAGGTAAGTTTACCTAAAATTTCTGTGGTTATGCCAGTTTATAACCCACCCGTGGAATTTTTAGACAAGGCAATCGCCAGTGTACTAAACCAAGTGTACCAAAATTGGGAATTTTGTATAGCGGATGATTGTAGTAGTAATCCAAATATTCGGGAATTTCTGACGGAAATGGCTGAGAAAGATTGTCGGATTAAGTTAATATTTCGTTCGGAAAATGGAAATATTAGTGCTGCGACGAATTCTGCTGCTGAACTTGCCACGGGAGATTTTATTCTCTTTTTAGATAATGATGATGAACTTACCCCGGATGCTTTGGGAGAGGTGGCTTTATATTTAAGTCAAAATCCAGAAACAGATTTTCTCTATTCGGACGATGACAAAATTAATGTGGAAGGGAAAAGATTCGACCCTCAATTTAAACCGGAATATTCTCCAGAGCTGTTACTTTCTTATATGTATATGGGTCATTTGTGTGTGGTTAGAAAGGAAATTTTTGAGAGGGTTGGAGGTTTAAGAATTGGTTTTGAAGGTTCTCAAGATTATGATTTTGCTTTAAGAGCAACGGAAGTTTCTCGTGAAGTTGGGCATTTACCTTTGGTGTTATATCATTGGCGAACTTCTCCGGGTTCGACTGCTATTTCTGGTGGGGAAAAACCGAAAAGTTTTCTAGCAGGTGAAACAGCGGTTCAAGAAAGTTTAAAACGTCGTGGTGTGGAAGGAGATATTTATCAACCAGATTGGGCAATGCGAGAAAATTTGGGAATTTTTAAAGCTACTTTTTCGGACGAAGGTGCTGAGGTAAGTATTATTATTCCGACTAAAAATCAATTGAAGTTATTGAAGGGTTGTATTGAGTCTTTGAAAAAGACAACTTATCAGAATTATCAAGTATTTGTCATTGATAATGAAAGTGATGAGTCTGAAACTTTAGAATATTTGGCAAGTCTGAAAAGTTCGTTTTCTGGGTCGGCAAATATATCAGTTATTTCTATTCCTAACAGTGGGGGTAAGTTTAATTTTGCTGCAATTAATAATCGTGCCGTAGAACAGGTTGATAGTAAATATGTTCTATTTTTAAATAATGATACGGAGGTTATTTCTCCTCATTGGTTAAGTCAAATGATTGGTTATGCACAATTTCCTGGTGTTGGTGCAGTGGGTGCTAAATTAATTTATCCCGATAAAAGGATTCAACACGCAGGTGTAATTCATGGTTTACATCATGGTTTAGCAGGTCATGCTTTTAAGTTATTACATAGTGAAAATAGGGGTTATCTTTCTCAAGCTTTTGTGTCAAGAAATTATTCAGCGGTAACTGCCGCTTGTATGTTAACTCCCCGGCAATTATTTTTAGACTTGGGTGGTTTTGATGAGTCAAATTTTGCCGTTGCTTATAATGATGCTGACTATGGTTATCGACTTTTAGAAAAAGGTTATCGTTCAGTTTATTGTCCTGATGCTGAATTAATTCATAAGGAAGGAACAAGTCGCGGTTATTCTGATAATCCTCAGGAAGAAGCAAATTATCGTCAGAAATATTCTCAAATGGTAGATAGGTTTTATAGTCCTCATTTTTCTCTAGAAAGTGAATTATTTGAAATTCAACCAAGGCGATATTTTATTGGGAAGGAAGAAGGAACAAGGAAGAGGGAAGAAGGAAGAGGGAAGAAGGAAGTTGATAATTCTTCAAATGAACCACAAATAAATTTTATTGGGAAGGAAGAAGGAAGAAGGAAGAGGGAAGGAGTTGATGAGTCTCAGAAAGAATCAGATATAAATATTCTGGAAAATGTTGATAACTCTCTATATAAACCAGAAATAAATAATCCAGCACTAGAGGCAAATTCTCCAAATGAACTAGAAATAAATAGTCAGGCAAAAGTTGATGAGTCTCAGCAAAAATCACAAATAAATAATCCCTCAGTAGAGGCAAATTCTCCAAATAAACCACCCATAAATAGTCAAGCAAAAGTTAGAAGTTATCCAAATCAAACACCAATAAATAGTCAAGCAAAAGTTAATGAGTCTCAGTCAGAATCACAAATAAATAATCCCTCAGTAGAGGCAAATTCTCCAAATAAACCACAAATAAATAATCCGGCAAAAGTGGATGAGTCTCAGCAAAAATCACAAATAAATAATCCCTCAGTAGAGGCAAATTCTCCAAATAAACCACAAATAAATAATCCGGCAAAAGTTAATGAGTATCAGTCAGAATCACAAATAAATAATCCCTCAGTAGAGGCAAATTCTCCAAATAAACCACCAATAAATAATCCCTCAGTAGAGGCAAATTCTCAAAATGAACTAGAAATAAATAGTCGGGCAAAAGTGGATGAGTCTCAGCCAGAATCACAAATAAATAATCCCTCAGTAGAGGCAAATTCTCCAAATAAACCACCAATAAATAGTCAAGCAAAAGTTAATGAGTATCAGCAAAAATCACAAATAAATAATCCGACAAAAGTGGGAAATTCTCCAAATGAACTAGAAATAAATAATCCCTCAGTAGAGGCAAATTCTCCAAATGAACTAGAAATAAATAGTCAGGCAAAAGTGGATGAGTATCAGTCAGAATCACAAATAAATAATCCCTCAGTAGAGGCAAATTCTCCAAATAAACCACAAATAAATAATCCGGCAAAAGTTAATGAGTATCAGTCAGAATCACAAATAAATAATCCCTCAGTAGAGGCAAATTCTCCAAATGAACCACAAATAAATAATCCCTCAGTAGAGGCAAATTCTCCAAATGAACTAGAAATAAATAGTCAGGCAAAAGTGGATGAGTCTCAGCAAAAATCACAAATAAATAATCCCTCAGTAGAGGCAAATTCTCCAGATCAACCACAAATAAATAGTCGGGCAAAAGTGGATGAGTCTCAGCCAGAATCACAAATAAATAATCCCTCAGTAGAGGCAAATTCTCCAAATCAACCACAAATAAATAATCCGGCAAAAGTTGTAAATTTCCCAAATCAACTACAAATAAATAGTCGGGCAAAAGTGGATGAGTCTCAGCCAGAATCACAAATAAATAATCCCTCAGTAGAGGCAAATTCTCCAAATCAACCACAAATAAATAATCCGGCAAAAGTTGTAAATTTCCCAAATCAACTACAAATAAATAGTCGGGCAAAAGTGGATGAGTCTCAGCCAGAATCACAAATAAATAATCCCTCAGTAGAGGCAAATTCTCCAAATCAACCACAAATAAATAATCCCTCAGTAGAGGCAAATTCTCAAAATGAACTAGAAATAAATAGTCGGGCAAAAGTGGATGAGTCTCAGCCAGAATCACAAATAAATAATCCCTCAGTAGAGGCAAATTCTCCAAATAAACCACCAATAAATAGTCAAGCAAAAGTTAATGAGTATCAGCAAAAATCACAAATAAATAATCCGACAAAAGTGGGAAATTCTCCAAATGAACTAGAAATAAACGAACTGGTTAATTATAGTGAGGAAAACTTACTCGCTGAAATGAAAGACATTTTTCCCAGAATTAAATTATTGATGTGTAGTAATTCCTTAGATTTAACTGGTGCGCCACTTCATCAATTAGAAATTGCCCTAAAATTGGCAGATGATGGAATTGTTGAACCAATAATTTTTTCCGTCAATGATGGAGAATTGAGAGAAATTTATCAACAGCATAATATTCAGGTAGTTGTTCTAGATAATCCACTAGAACATATTTATCAAAGAGATATTTATGATGAAGCTTTAGGTAGTTTTGCCAAAGAAATAAAAGCACTAAATATTGATGTTATGTATATCAATACTTTAGAAAACTTTTTCATGGTAGATGTCGCTCAAATGTTAAATATTCCTAGTGTATGGAATGTACATGAAAGTGAACCTTGGCAAACTTATTTTAATCGGTTTGGCACAGAGATAGCTGCTAGAGCATTAGAATGTTTCCGCTATCCTTATCGAGTAATTTTTGTGGCAGACGCTACTCGGAATAGATACTTACCTTTGAATAGTCATCACAATTTTACTGTCGTACATAATGGCTTAGATTTACAGTTATTAAAATCCGCAGCTCAGAAATGGTCAAAACAATCAGCAAGGTCAACTTTAGAAGTAAAAAATGATGAAATTGTCATTCTATTATTAGGTACTGTTTGTGAAAGGAAAGGTCAACAGGATCTAGTAAAAGCCTTATCATTTATTCCTGAAACAGAAAGTCAAAAAATCAAATGTTTTTTAGTAGGCGATCGCCCAAATCTTTACAGTTTAAAATTACACGAACTTTTGACTGAGTTACCAGAAGAAATTAAACAGCGAGTAGAAATAGTAAAAGAAACTCCAGAAACAGCAAAATATTATTTAGCAGCAGATATATTTGTTTGTACTTCCCGCGTCGAGAGTTTCCCCAGAGTCATATTAGAAGCAATGGCTTATAATTTACCCATAATTACTACTCCAGTATTTGGCATTGTTGAACAAGTAAAACCAAATGTTAATGGTTTATTCTATACTCCCGATAACCCAGAAGAATTAGCAAATGTTTTGACATCTTTGTTGACAGATGAAGCATTGCGTCATCGACTCGCAGATAATTCTAAATATGTACTAGAGTCATTAAATACCTTTGCAGAAATGACAGAAACTTATGGTCAAATCTTCCGCGAAGCATACTTTTCTTTAGACAAATTAGCACACAGAGATTATGGCACATATGTACGGATTAATTAGTGGGTTTAATGTTACTAATAATTTTCAACCTAGAGTTATATGAGAAGCAATGGCTGATAATTTACCCATAATTACTACTCCAGTATTTGGCATTTTTGAACAGGTAAAACCAAATATTAATGGTTTATTCTATACTCTCGATCGCCCAGAAGAATTACCAAATGTGAGGAAATATCAAGTATATGTCAGCTAGGAAAAATTCTCGATGATATTGCATTTTTGGAGGAATATAAGTATCAAAAATTCCCTATATATATTTTACAGCGCTTCCCGTTGTTATAAGGTATAGCAATGAGCGCTCAGGTATTTACAATGTCCAGCTCAAAGTGCAGTAAGCGAAAAGGTGTACAAAAAATAATGTGTAAATATGCCAGCGCACATTGTTATACAAGAAGTGGACTTTTGAGAGGGTAAATATTTTTTTGCTTGTTTCCCTACTCCCCTACTCCCCTACTCCCCTACTCCCCTACTCCCCTACTCCCCTACTCCCCTACTCCCTTACTCCCCTCCTCCCTAAATAGGTCAGACCAATGATTTTTATTAACCCCAAAACAGATTTTGCCTTCAAGAAAATATTTGGTTCCGAACAAAGTAAAGACATTTTAATTAGTTTCTTAAACAGCATCCTCTATGACAGTAATCCTACTATCAAAGACCTACAAATCCTCAATCCGTATCTCGTACCTAAGATTCGAGGTTTAAAAGATACTTATTTAGATGTTAAAGCCAAAATTACTGGTGAAAAAACTCTCATTATTGAAATGCAAGTTTTGAACTTAGAAGGATTTGAAAAAGGGATTTTATATAATGCAGCTAAAGCTTATTCTACTTAGTTAGATTCAGAAGAGGATTACACTTTGCTAAATCCTGTTATTGGCTTAACTATTACAGATTTTGAAATGTTTTCTGGGTTAGATAAAATTATTTCTCGCTTTTTACTCAAGGAAAAAGATTATTTAATAGATTATCCTATTTATGACATTGAATTAGTTTTTGTAGAATTGCCAAAATTTACTAAATAAATTTCAGAATTAGCAACAATTACTGATAAATGGCTGTATTTTCTCAAAAGTGCAAATATCTTAGATTATGTGCCAGAAAAAATGAGGGAAGTTCCAGAAATTCATAAAGCATTTGAAGTTGCTAATCAAGCTAGTTTGAGTAGAGAAGAATTTGAAATTTTAGAAGCACGGGAAACTTAATATTGTCGACAAAAAAAATGCTATAAAAATATCTATTAATCAAGGAATTCAACAAGCAATTGAGCAAGGTAATCAAGAAGCTAAAATCGAAATTGCCAAACTATTACTAGAATTTTTAGATGCAGAAACTGTTGTCAAAATACAAGTCTGAGTCTAGAAGAAGTTCAAAACTTGAGAAACCAATGAGTAAGCATTTCCTAGGTCATGCTGCGCAAACAGCAGTCAGCTATCAGCACTTCCCTACGGGATGCTACGCAAACAGCTATTACTTTTGGCAAACTTTCAAAGCTGCATTAATTCAGCCAGGATTAAATCTTACTACAAAAGTCGTTATTTGTAGTTAAAGTATGAACAATTGGTATTCAAATCGGCAACCTCTGAAAATAAATAATGTTTAATCTAGATTTTCCTAAAAGCACAGAAATAGATTACTTAACTAAATTTTCTGGTTGGTACATTTCTGAAAATAATCTCAATGTTAAACTAAGTCTACATCTAAATGGAAAACCTTATGTCTCCCTTTTACATGGTGGATATCGACCAGATGTAGCTGCTGCTTTTCCAGAAAAAAAATATGCTAGTCATAGTGGTTTTGGGGGCGAGCTTTTACTGCCAAAAAATATTAAACCAGAGACAGATATAAAAATAGAAATATTTGCCGATGGAAGAGAAAAAATATTATTATTTCAAAATCAATTTAAGATTATTGGAAATATCCCTAACCAACCTCAACGACAGAGAAATTTCAACCTAGAAAAACTATTAATTTGCCCCCAATGTGGAAACATAGCTGCACCATGTAATAAACAAAATTGCCCTATATGGATAAGAAGAAATACTCCTCATATTTTGCAACCAGGAGATTTACCATTTATCAAACTCACAGAAACAGAAACTACCCATCCTTACTCAGAAGGAATTTTAACAGTATTAAATAAAATTGGAGAAAATGGAATAGTTTTAGATTTTGGCGCAGGTAACACTCAAAAAGAATATCTCAAGCCAAATATTTGTTACTTAGATGTGCAGCAATATCAATATACAGATGTCGTCTGCTCAACATTAAAATTACCATTTTCAGATAACTGCTTTGATGGCATAATTAGTCATGCAGTTTTTGAACATTTACCTAATCCATTTTTTACCGCAAAAGAACTTTATCGCATCTTAAAACCAGGAGGTTTAATATTTATTGATACTGCATTTTTACAACCACTTCACGCTGACCCCAGCCATTATTTTAATATGACAATTCATGGTTTACGGCAAATTTTGTCAGACTTTGAAGAAATCAATAGTGGTATTTTTCCCCATCATTATCCATCCTATAGTATGATGATGTTGATTCAAACTATCTGGCCTTATATTCAACAACAAGAATGGCAAGAACGTTTAGAAGATTTGCACGCTTTTTTAGTACAAGAAGGTGATAATTTAGATATAGTATTAGGGGAAAAAGGTAGAGAAATTTTAGCAGCAGGAATATTTTTTGAGGGTAAAAAAACCACAGAAAGCTGAATAAAGTCTTTTTGCTGAGGTAGGAGACAGGAGACAGGAGACAGGAGACAACCCACCCCTCACCCCTCCCCCTCCCAGGAGGGGAGAAATGGGAATGAGCGAGGAGGTAGGAGCAAGAATTGTAAGAATGATTTTTCTGCCCAACTATGCGCCTAAAATACTAGTTTTTTGAGCGTTTTCAACTGAAACAGGGGCACTGCAATTCGAGCCTAAAAATGCTCAAACCTTTATATATAAATACTTTTATATTTGATCGGTAAGCCCTATTTAATTATTAATTCTTCGGTCATGGATAGCCTTTTAAGGGGATAAAAAAAGAGAATATTTCAGATTTCAAACCTCCTTATTGTAGAGGTACTGAATAACTGATAACTGATAACTGAAATTGCCTCACGCTTGTTGAGAATTGCTATATGAGAATTTGATTGTTCTTTAAATGTATAATATCAACTTTATAGCCCTACGCATTAAGGTGTTTGACATTTCTAAACCCTGTTAGCGGAGCTTTTCCGCAGGAAAAACTCTTGAAAAATTTACTATTCCCTATTCCCTATTCCCTGCTATATAATATTTCACAATTAAAATAAAATTTTTATATGTCAGAAAAGAGTTTCAATCATCAGCATCAGAGTCAAGCCCAAAAATATTGGCAAACAAATCCAAAAGCAGCTTTAGTAAATAGTAATCAGTGGGTATCTAATTTGATTATTGAAAAAGCTATTAATAAAAGAATATCTGGTGGAGAAACAGAAAAATATTGGCTAGCTTGGTTAATAGAAGACTTTTTTGCTGGCAGAAAATTTGATAATTTATTGTCTATTGGTTGTGGTGTTGGTAATCACGAAATACTAATAGCAAAGTTAGGTTTAGCAAAGAATATTGATGCCTTTGATTTTTCTGAATCTGCATTAGAAATTGCTAGAAGAGATGCAGAAAAAGCCGGAGTTAAGATTAATTTCTACCAAGATAATTTTAATACTTTTACTCTTAACAAAAAATATGACCTAATAACGTGCTTTGGTTCTTTGCATCATGTGAAAGAATTAGAACACTGTTTATCCACAATCAAAAATAGCTTAAAGCCTCAAGGTTATGTAATCTTAAATGAGTATATTGGTGATTGTTTCAATATTTATGAACAACAACAATTAGATATTATTAATCGTATATATAATTGCTTCGATGATAGTCTAAAATCTGTCAAAGTCTCAAAATATAAAAGCCCAAGTATTGAAGAAGTATTTACAGTAGACCCATCTGAAGCAGTACGTTCAAAATTGATATTGGCATTCATCAAATACTACTTTCGTATAGAAGTTTTGAATCACTATGGCGGTGGATTAATTCACGAACTATATCAACTACTAGATAGTAATCAATTTATTACGGAAGACCCCAAAGGAGAAACAATAATCAAATTATTGCTGGAATTTGAGAAAATTTTAATGGAAATTCCAGGAGGCTTAAAAAGTGATTTTTGCTTATGTATTCTCCGACATAAAACCTTAAAAAAACAATCCCAAAAACCGGATTTTTTAATAATTGGAGCGCAGCAATGTGGTGTAAATTACTTACATAAATATCTTTTTAAACATTCTAAAATAGCAGCACCTAAACAACCATCATTACATTTTTTCGATCTAAATTTTCATCAAGGAATAAACTGGTATCAAAATCAATTTGTAGTGGGGGAAGAAAGTGATTTAATCACAGGAGAATCAAGTTCTTACTATTTATTTCATCCTCTTGTTCCCCAAAGAGTTTACAACTTATATCCTAATATCAAGTTAATTATCATACTAAAAAATCCTATAGATAGAGCAATCAATCACTACTACCATGAAGTGAAATTAGGTTATGAATCTTTAAGTTTATCAGAAGCGATCGCTGCAGAATCTAACCGTTTAGAAGGAGAAGTAGAGAAAATTATAGAAACAGAAACATATTACAGTTTTAACCATCAACACTACACATATTTATCTCGCGGTAAATACGTCGAGCAACTGCAAAATTGGATGAAATTTTTCCCAAAAGAACAATTTTTAATTCTGCAAAGTGAAGACTTGTTTAATCATCCCCAGGAAACTATGAACAAAGTATTTAAGTTTCTCGATTTGAAGCCAGAATTGATAGATGATTATATAGATAGTAATCAAGAAAAAGAACCAGAAATTAACTCTGAAACATACCAGCAATTAACAGAATACTTTAAACCCTATAATCAGAAACTCAAGGAATATATTGGTATCAGATTCAACAAAAAAATCGACCATCCAATCAACTATCAAAAGCCACATTTTCTAATAATCGGCGCTCAGAAATGTGGCACTAATTCCTTATATAACTATTTAGTACAACATCCTTTAATCGCAGCATCCTTACAACATGAAATTCATTACTTTGACTTAAATTTTGACCGGGATTTAAAATGGTATCAATCGCAATTTCCCGAATTAGAGCCAGGAATAATTACAGGAGAATCAAGCCCTTACTATTTATTTCATCCTCTCGTACCCCAACGAATTTTTGATATATATCCTCAGATGAAATTAATTATATTGTTGAGAAACCCAGCAGAAAGAGCAATATCTCATTATTATCACGAAGTTAGATTAGGAACTGAAAAATTAACTTTGAAAGAAGCGATCGCTGCCGAACAAAATCGCCTAAAAGGAGAAGTAGAAAAAATCATTCAAACAGGAACATATTACAGTTTTAACCATCAACATTATACATATCTATCAAGAGGCAAATATATTGAACAACTGCAAAATTGGATGAATATTTTTCCCAAAGAACAATTTCTTATCCTCAAAAGTGAAGACTTATTTACTCACCCTCAAGAAACCATGAACAAAGTCTTTAAATTTTTAGAATTACCTGCTCATTATTCAACAGAATATCTTCCATATAATTCTGGTAATTACTCACAACCTAGTGCAGAAATATATCAGGAATTAATAGAATATTTCCAACCCTATAATCAAAAATTAGCTGAAGATATGAAAATTAATTTGTAAGCATTCAATTTGTGAAAGATGCACCCGCTAAAAGCTTTGAAAAATCTGTATCGTACTATTTTCCTAAAGCAAATTTTAAGGCTTGACACGCCACTACCTAATACCATTTCTCCATGAAGTTGCGCTTAATATAAAGATGAGAATAGTCAGCTTAATAAGGTCTGAGCAATAATTATTAAGCGCATTGTTACAGAGAAATGGTATCAATGTCAATTTACTGAATTAGAGCCAGGAATAATTACTAGAGAATCAAGTCCTTACTATTTATTTCATCCCCTAGTAGTTCAAAGAGTTTTTGATAAATATCCTCAGATGAAACTAATAGTTATTTTGAGAAATCTAGCAAAAAGAGCTATTTATCATTACTACCATGAAGTTAGATTAGGAACTGAAAAATTAACTTTGAAAGAAGCGATCGCTTCTGAACAAACTCGTCTAAAAGGAGAAGTTGAAAAAAATATTTGAACAGGAATATATTACAGTTTTAACCATCAACATTATACATATCTAGCAAGAGGAATATATATTGAACAACTGCAAAATTGGATGAATATTTTTCCCAAGGCACAATTTCTTATTCTTCTCAGTGAAGACTTATTTAGCCACCCTCAAGAAACTATGAACAAAGTATTTCAATTTTTAGAACTAGCTGCATATTTATCAGAAGAATATCTTCCATAGAATTCTGGCAATTACTCACAACCTAGTGCAGAAATATATCAGGAATTAGTAGAATATTTCCAATCTAATAATCAACAGCTAGCTGAATATCTCAATATTGATTTAAACTGGGATTGAAGAAGGTAGAAGGATTTGTCAAAAATATCAGGACATATAAAAACTCTAAAACTTTTATCCTTATTCCCTGTTGCCTAGAATATCTTCAATATAATTCTGGTAATTACTCACAACCGAGTGCAGAAATATATCAGCAGTTAATTCAATATTTCTAATCTAATAATCAAAAGCTAGCTGAATATCTCAATATTGATTTAAACTGGGATTGAAGAAGGTAAAAAGATTTGTCAAAAATATCAGGACATATAAAAAATCTGAAACTTTTATCCTTATTCCCTGTTCCCTAAATTAAAAGATTTTTTTTCACAACTAAAATAGGATTGCTCTTTTAACTAAAAAAACTCACAAATCAACAAAAAAAATGACTATTGATTATGAAAATGCTTGGGAAGAATATGCTAAAAAATGGCAAGAAAATCATCCTGAATTAACTCATATAGGTGACGAATGGATAGGCAAAGCAGCAGGGGCAGCTAACTCATTAGCAGAATATGAAAAATTAATCGAACAAAAATTTATAGCACCATATATCAATGAAAAACATACAGTACTAGAAATAGGTATTGGTGGAGGACGTACAGCAGAATTGTTGCTCAAATATTGTCAAAAATTAATATGTGCAGATATTTCCAATTCTATGTTAAAAGCTACTAAAAATCGACTCGGCGAAACCAGAGTAAAATATCTCAAACTTGATGGAATAACATTAAATGGAATTGACCCAAAAACAGCAGATGTTTGTTTTTGTTACGACACAATGGTGCACTTAGAACCCAGAGATATTTTTAACTACCTAACCAAAATACCCGCCAAATTACGAGGAGAAAAAATTTGCATATTTCACCACACAGATACCCTCAGTGATTTAGGTTGGCAAAGATTTCTCAAAGATTGGGATAACAATCTTATGGGAAAACGAAACGGAACTGCTCACTCAGTAATGACTAATGCAATAATGGAGAAATTTCTATCCCATCTCAAATACAAAATTATTCATCAAGATACTGATTCAGTTCCTAGAGATTGTATTTGGATATGTCAGGCACCAGACATTATTTAGGGTTTAAGGGGAGGAGTCAGGAGTCAGGAGTCAGGAGTCAGAATAAATGGGAATTATAGAAGAGGTATTCAACAATTAATTATTAATAATTAATTATTAATAATTAATTATTACCTCTCCTTGAAAAGAAGAGCATTGACTAAAAGGAAAAATTTTTCTTCTCTTGGTCGATTGGATATGGTTAGGAAACCTATCCATCCCACCCTACGGGAAGCTCCGAAGATCGACCGCTTTTTTCTCCTTAACTTAAAAGGAGAGACTTTAAACCTTAATTATTCGGTAAGATTTTTTGTCCCTTGATTTTGCTGCCCAACTCTTGCCCAAAATGCTTAGATTTTGTAGCTCTCAGATGCCGAAAACCAGGCACTTTTTTCGACCCTAAAAAGACTAAAGCCAATATTCAGTCAATGCTTTGATTTTTGATCGGTAAACCCTATTCAAACATAAAAAAATCATCATAAATAATACAAATTAGAACCTATGAAATATCTATTCCTACACCCAAACTTTCCTGCCCAATATCGTCATATTATTACCGCTTTAGGAGCAAATCCTAACAATCAAGTTGTATTTGGCACAAAAAACGAACGCCCAGAGTGGAAAATACCAGGAGTTCACAAAGCATTATTCAAACCCAGTCGCGAACCCCGTCCAGAAACCCATCACTACGTTCGTCCCCTAGAAAGTGCAGTAATTTATGGACAAGCCGTATTTAGAACCGCAGAACAACTCAAATCCCAGGGGTTTGTGCCAGATATAATTTGTGGCCATTCTGGCTGGGGACCGACCTTATTTGTCAAAGAAGCATTTCCTAATACCCCACTTCTTTGCTACTTTGAATGGTTCTATCATTCCCATGGTTCTGATGCAGACTTCGACCCCGCAGAACCCTTAACAGTAGATGATATGGCCAGAATAAGAGTAAAAAATGCCCCCATACTAATAGACTTGTACACCTGTGATTGGGGTTTATCCCCCACATATTGGCAGCGGTCGCAATTTCCCACAGAACTCCAAAGCAAACTATCAGTACTCCACGATGGAGTAGATGCAGACTATTTCAAACCCAATCCAGGAGCAAAATTAGTACTGCCTAACTTAGACCTTTCCGGTGTTGATGAACTTGTGACTTATGTAGCGCGAGGAATGGAACCCTATCGGGGTTTCCCAGAATTTATAGAAGCGATCGCCTATCTGCAAGAAAGGAGGCCAAACTGCCATGTAGTAATAGTCGGTTCTGAAAGAGTTTGCTACGGTAAATCCTTACCCAATGGTAAAACTTACAAACAAGAAATGTTAGAAAAAATACCCTTGGACTTATCACGAGTTCACTTCGTTGGTTCATTACCCTATGGTTTATACTTAAAAGTCATTCAAGCATCTGATGTTCATGTATACTTAACCAGACCTTTTGTTCTTTCATGGTCTATGATCGAGTCTCTATCAACTGGTTGTTTAATTGTCGGCTCAGATACACCCCCTGTGAGGGAAGTTATTCAAGATGGTGAGAATGGCCTATTAGTAGACTTCTTCTCCCCCAAACAAATAGCTGACCGCATTGATGAAGTGTTGGATCATCCCACTCGTATGGCAGAAATCCGTGTCAAAGCTCGCCAAACTGTTTTAGAGCGATATGCTCTTTCCAACTTGTTAGTAAAACATTTGGAACTAATTCATCAAGTTGCTAACCGCACCCTACAACTAAAAGATCTAAGTATGGAAAAAAAACAATCTCTAACCTCATCTAAACTCTAGATACATTAAAAATCCATACTATATGGGAACCTAAAATCAACTATCCACGTCCTCCGGTAATGTTAAGACTATAATCAATCATTAAAAAATCAGATGCCTTAGTATAGATACTAAATTGTACTTTAAAGTCAGTAATGGTAAACTCACAGGCAGATAATAGGCCATATTTTGGCCGATAATTTTTGTAGTTAAAAGGCTAGACTTATGCCAGATAAACAGGTTAAACTACAGCCGAATATAAAATTACTGGTATTTGTTGGTAGTTTAGCCAAACAAAACAATTGTCCATATTTTAGATATAAATGATGTAGAGGAGTGAAACGGTATGGTAACGTTAACTGATGGAGACGATCGCTTCGATCAGGAGGATTCTGGAAATATAGCACCTGATACGATTAATGGTATTGCTGGAGACGACAGTATATCTACTTCTACCCTAGGTGGCAGTCTAGCTAGAGGTGGAGATGGAAACGATACACTGGTATCTAGGGGTCCTTCTGGTGTTAACAACTCTGGTCAACCTGATACCCTCGAAGGTGGGAGAGGGAATGACTCCGTGGAATTCCAAGCTGCTGCTGGTTTCGGATTTGGAGATGATGACAATGATACCTTAGTCGCTGTTTCCCGTACTAGCCTTTATGGAGGTCAGGGAGATGACTTTCTCCGTGGTCTGATTGGAGATAACTGGTACTCTGCCAATCAAGGTAATGATATCCTACTTATAGGTACAAGAGATAGTCTTTATGGTGGCAGGGATAATGACACTATTAGTGTTTTTACTCCGGAAGTAGTAGAGGCACTTGATTTTGACACCTTACCTACATTTACAGGTGACACAGGTCAAGGCCAAAGCTTTATTTCTGCAAACCGACAAGAAGATTTAGTTGTTGCTTTTGGCGATCGCGATACTATCTTCGGGGGTAAAGATAATGACTCGTTATATTCTTTGGGTAACCAAGTCCGTTTAAGTGGGGATCTTGGCAATGACACAATAGTTCAGCTAAATCAGGAAACTGAAGGTACCCCTGTTAATAGCACAGCTATAGCTTTAACTTCAATAGAGAGGTCTACTCTACTCGGTGGTGAAGGTAGTGACTTTATTCAAGGTGCAGTAGGGCCATTCGGTGATGGTAGAAATTCTTTAGATGGTGGAGCTGGCAACGATACTATCAGAGGCCAAGCTTCAAGAGATACCTTGGCTGGTGGTGAAGGTAATGACTTCATTATCACTGGTTTGCTCGAAGAAAACGAAGATAAATTTAGTACTAATGGTATAGCAGTTACCGTTCCCGGTTTTGCTGGTCAAAACAGATTAGATGGTGGTGCCGGTGATGATACTCTAGCATCAGGATTTTTATCAGATACTATGATTGGTGGTCAGGGAAATGATTGTCTCAGTGGTATCTTTAGTCGTGTGGATGGGGGCGAGGGTAACGATACCATAGATGCTACAAGTATCAGTACCGATGCTTCGGGTGGTGGTAGTATTGAAGTTACTCTGATTGGTAGTTCAGGAAATGATATCCTTTTGGGTAGTACCAACCCTGGTGTGGCAAACTTCTTTGATGGTGGTACAGGTAATGACTTTATTCAGTTTGGTGGAACAAACGATCAGTTAATTGGGAATACACAAGGTAACGATACAGTCATAGCATTTCAGGGTGAAGATGAAGATACAGCACCATTCTTCATAGAAGATACTCAAGGTAGTAATACTTTAAGTGGAGCTAATGGAGCAGACACCTTAATTACTGGAGCAGGTGATGATTCCATTGTTGGTGATTCTATTGTTGGTGGTACTGAAGATGACTCATTGGGAGATAGTATTAGTGCTGGTGCAGGGGATGATGTTATATTTGGCCGTGCAGGAACTGATACTATTCTTGGTGGTGCTGGTGACGACTATATTGCAGCTGGCCTTGGTGGTACAGGAGACTCCTTAATTGGTGGTCAAGGTAACGATAGCTTTGCTTATTTTGCGGTTGATGATGATGTTGATAATCCAACTAACAATAGTGTTATCGTAGATTTCGATCCTGCTGATGACCGGATACTTCTAGACTTGAATGGATTTAGTTTGGAAAATTCCAGCAAAAACCAAATTATTGGCATTAATGATTTTGTTGCCGTTGGTGTAGGTGATAACTATGAAGATAGCTTTGCTCGAACTAGCGGTCCTACTATTATCTATGAACGAAACCCACAAACCGATCCAAATGACACATCAGATGACCCAGAACTAGCTGGTTCAGGTCTGTTAAAGTATGATCCTAACGGTAATCTAGAAAATGATGATAGTAATCCTATTATTACCATTGCTCGTCTCAATGGTACTCCAAACCTACTTCAAGCTGACATCTTTATTATCTAATATTATCTATTAGTATTAAGCAAAATTATGAGGTTGTGATTTATTTTTAATCACTCCTCATTTTTTTCTGTTTTGACTTCTTTTTCTACTTGATTTGTACCTTCAATCTGAGTTTTTTCGTTAACCTGAGCTTGTTCTTGAAGCAATGTTATTTGATTATCAATTAAACTCAAAAATGTAGTGCCAAAATGCTGAATTTCTAGAAAACTTGCATCAGCAGCAGCAGGTTTATAAATTTTAAAAGTCCGCATAATTCCTAATGTAGCAGCACTTTCTAACGGACCAATAAAGCTGGTATCTCGGTCTAAAAAATAAGGTTTACTAGCCCATTTTTTCATCTGTTCGGCATTCAAAAAATAACAACCAGAGTGGGGGTTAAGAGTTCTATGAAAGGCAATTACCTTTTCCATGATTTTTCCCTTAAGCTGATATTGCTCTCGAATATTTTGAAATTTAGCTGTTATTTCTGGTTTTAAATCTCCATCTATATAAGCTTTGGGAACAGCTCCTAAAGGAGAAATTTCATAACGATTTGGTTGCAGTAAATTACCATTTCCTGTGTGGTGATTAAACCAATTTAATTTCACAAATAGCCATGGATCGTGCAGTATTAAATCATCTTCTAAGTAACAATAATAATCATATTTTCCAAGACATGATTTCATTACTTCCTGACATTCAAAACCTAGTAACATAGGTTCTACGTTAGTGCTGTGGTGCATCAGAAAATCTGAGGGTAAAGGAATTTGAGATAATAAATGAAGACCTTTAGTGGTACAAACAATAATATCAATATCATGGCCATGATTTTGATTTGCTGGAGTTGCTTGATATCTACTAATATCAATTATGTACTGGGATTTAGCATATAAGGCACGCAATGCTGTTAAACAGGTAGTTAGTGCTATACGTCGTGTTTGCGGATCTTTCCGTAAAGAACCATGTTTTCCGCTACCTTCAGGGTTAAAGAAATGAGCAATTGTAAATAATATTCGCATTTTTATTTAGATTAGGGAGTAGGGGTAGGTTTTTTATAATTGTGTCTTGGGGTGTGGGAAGAGGGGGAAGTGTGGGGAGAATTTTTCCCATTTTTTGTATAAAAAAGCACACTTTTCTTGAGATTTTCTACTGAATAGAAGCGATCGCTCACCCCTTTGTTAAAAACCTACCTCTGTGAAGTAGGGAGTAGGGAGTAGGGAGTAGGGAGCAGGAAAATTTACTAATATCATGTCCGAATAATTAGTGATAAAAAAAACTTTCTCCTTTTTATTCTTTATTCTCTCCTGACTCCTGACTCCTGAGGACTCAGTCATTTATTTATAAGTATTCAACCGGACATGATATAATAGTAACTTTATTTGGCACCTCAACTACTTATTCAAAAATCATACGTCAATTTTTTATCTGTTAAATAGTTCTGGAACACTAGGTTTTTAATAATTAAAATTTTTTAGGAAACATAGAATAATAAAATATGCTAGTTTTTTTTGATAACTAAATAATTCAGACAATTACACCTGTGACAATTGCTATATTTAATTCTATAGTATAAATGAAAGCTGAAAGCCTTAGCTAGCAATAGTTATTCCCATAACTTTGCACTGTCTAGTTTAATTAGTTATAAATAGAAACTTTACTTACTTTCGATTCTTAATTCTGTGTACTGTCTTCTAGATCCTGGAATATTCAAAAATAATACTTCAAGTTTTCAATCATCAAATAATTCTGGAACACGATTTTTTAACTCTTCATTTAAACGCGGTAATTCATCTCGCATTTGCAGATACCAATCCCGACGTTGACGATAATGTTGATAAAGTAAACGATTATTTTTTACCCAATTATAAGCGTTAATTGCTATTGTTTTTCTGATATTTTCATCAGTTATTAGTTGTCGAAATTTTCTAGCAAAATCTGAAACAGAATGATAAATTAAACCTGTTTTACCATCAATAATTGAATCTTGATAAACTATTGGACTAGCCAGTACAGCTACTCCATAACCTGCACATTCAACAAATTTTAAGTCAGATTTCATTTGATTAATTGGGTTGTCATTTAAAGGTAATAAACCAAGGTCACAACTACCAAGAATCTCTAGATACTTATCATAACTACAAAATGGATAAAATTCTTTATTGGCTGTATTTAAACTTTCAAAAAATAACTTATCGTGGATGACTTTGAACCTAATTTTATCTTGATAATCTGACAATACTTGATTGATTATCGGCATAATCTCTTTCCAGTCTGCTTCCCTGTTGACAGCTCCGAAAAATATGGTAAGATAGTTATTGTGGGAAAATGTGCGCTCATATAGGGGTACTATTCTAGCCAACTGATTGTGAAAAACTACAACGTTGGGGTTATATTGACGTAAAAAATTAGCTAGGGATGGGGTAGAAGTTTGTACACAGTGACAGCCACGATAGCTAAGATAATTATTTTCAGCATATTCAGGACGACGTAACGGATTATCATCAATTTCAGCCACAATCAAATAATCCTTTTCCAGCAAAGACTTAAGTTGGTGAAAGTCAGACGGATAATTTAAAATACTGCGTTGCCAAATAAACACCTTTTCTTCTTGAGGCAACCCTATATTTAAGTCAGCAGTTTTCGCAGCAGAAAAAGTTCTCACCCCAGGAATAGTAGCGCTAAAGCGGTCTGGTTCCAAAACTCTGACAGTACCACAAACTTTCGGGTCCATAATTATCGTTTGAATTAATAATCTCCGGGGAGGAATAGGAGATTTGGTGGCGCGTGCAATGAAATATTCAGCAGCGGTCTGAGTAGCGAACTTTTTTGAGTCCAAACCCAAAGCATAAACCAGACCTTCAGTTACTTGGAGAAACTGTTGAAACTCCTCCCCTTTTTCACCACGAGTTTGTATTTCATATACTTGTAAACCTGCGTTAGCGAAACATAACTTGAGACTTTCCAGAGTAAACCAATGACGAATTATTTCCGAATTTTCCCAACCACCCTTGAGCAAATTAAAAATTTTGCGCCAATGCTGTATATTTTGTACAATAGCCAAAACTTGACCATCATTTTTTAACCAAGTTTGATGATATTTCAAAACCGCAGTCGGGTGAGCGATCGCCATTAAATCTAAACCATAAATCAGACAGTCTACTGTTTCTGGTTGAATATTTAGAGTCGAAAGATTTTGTTGTAAATTTCCTACAACAATTTTATCTACTTGTAAGACAGAATTTTTAGCAAAATCTGGATTAGATTCAACGGCAATATAATAACAGTGAGGATTAATCTGTTTATATTGAGAAGCTATTGTGCCATTACCACAGCCAAATTCGATAATAACTTTAGCATCAGCGGGTATAAATTTTAGAAGTTCTTGGTGAATGGAATTTTCTGAAAAATTAAATCTAGTCTGAGTCATCTTATTTAATTTAAGCTGTTCAAAATCATACCATTTCTCAAAAACTTTTCAATAAGAAGTAAGAAGTAAGAAGGAAAAAGGAAGAAGGAAGAAGGAAGAAGGAAGAAGGAAGAAGGAAGAAGGAAGAAGGAAAAAAATCTGGCATTGTCTGAGTTTTAAGCTTTTGATATGTCAAATACAGTAATGGGGACTGCTATATATTTTATCTATGACTCCTACTGAGACAAAAAAGTATGTCACCCTCCGAAATTTATCTACAGAAAATCAACAACTCACAGTCATTCAAATTCTGAGAAAACTCAACTTTTAACCAGAAAAATTTGAGCAAGAATGAGATACTTTCAGCTCTACCGAAGAAAATTAATAGCAAAGTCCAAGCACTCTCTATACATCTATATATGTAGAGCAGTATATTTGGAAATTTGGCGATATTTTGATTTTTTCTACAGTCAAGAGTCAGATGACATATATATTTAAACCCTAACTCTCACAGAGATAAAAAAATCAATTATCCTCGGAAAGTAATCTAGAGAAAATCAACAACTCACAGTCATTCAAATTCTGAGAAAACTCAACTTTTAACCAGAAAAATTTGAGCAAGAATGAGATACTTTCAGCTCTACCGAAGAAAATTAATAGCAAAGTCCAAGCACTCTCTATACATCTATATATGTAGAGCAGTATATTTGGAAATTTGGCGATATTTTGATTTTTTCTACAGTCAAGAGTCAGATGACATATATATTTAAACCCTAACTCTCACAGAGATAAAAAAATCAATTATCCTCGGAAAGTAATCTAGAGAAAATCAACAACTCACAGCCATTCAAATCCTGAGAAAACTCAACTTTTAACCAGAAAAATTTGAGTGGGAATGAGATACTTTCAGCTCTACCGAAGAAAATTAATCACAAAGTCCAAGCACTCTCTATACATCTATATATACAGAGCAGTATCTTTTAGAATAGGGATAGTCATTTCAGTTATCAGTTATCAGTTATCAGTTGTCATAGATATTGTTAGGAGAGTGTCAGTCAGATATATATATTTAACCCATGACTTTCACCAGGGGATAAAAAATCAATTACTCTCCGACGTTAAAATTCTGAGAAAACTCAACTTTTAATCAGAAAAATTTGAGTGGGAATGAGATATCTCATTCCCACTCAAGAAAATTCACTACCAAATCTAACTACTCTCTATATATCTATATATATCTTGGGAAATTTGGCTATATTTTGATTTTTTCTAAAGTCAAGAGTCAGATGACATATATATTTAAACCCTAACTCTCACAGAGATAAAAAAATCAATTATCCTCGGAAAGTAATCTAGAGAAAATCAACAACTCACAGCCATTCAAATTCTGAGAAAACTCAACTTTTAACCAGAAAAATTTGAGTGGGAATGAGATATTTTCAGCTCTACCGAAGAAAATTAATAACAAAGTCCAATCATCTCCCATAAATCTATATATATAGAGCAGTATATTTGGAAATTTGGCGAGATTTTTCTTTAACTCTCACAGAGACAAAAAAATCAATTATCCTCGGAAAATAATGTGGATATACTTAGTTGCCCTCATCCAAGTAAAATGGTGAGAACTTCTTCTATATAACTCCTCTTTTACTGAGACAGATAGATAAGCGATCGCTTATTTATATATAGATAGTTAAATCTGTTAGACTTAACCAATATAAATATTAAGACAATGAATAAACCTAGATACAAACAGATGATGAAATGCAAAATATGTGAATCTATTTCTTTAAAATTTGCTGAAGCTCACATCCTCAACAAAAAATATAAAATCGACTACTTTCAATGTCAAAACTGCAACTTTATCCAAACAGAATATCCTTACTGGTTAAGTGAAGCTTATTCTCAAGCGATCGCCTCTAGTGATGAGGGTTTAATCTTTAGAAATTTGATGTTATCTCAAATTACAAAGAATATTATTGATCGACTCTTTAACCAAGAGGAAAAATTCCTCGACTTCGGTGGGGGATATGGTTTATTTGTCAGATTGATGCGGGATATTAAATACAAGTTTGATTGGCAAGACAAATACTGTGAAAATCTCTTTGCCCAAAACTTTAAAGCTACTCCAAACCAAAAATATGAGTTAGTTACTGCTTTTGAACTACTAGAACATTTAGTTAATCCTATTTCTGATATTCGAGAAATTTTAAATTACTCGCAAAATATTCTCTTCAGCACAGAAATATTACCGCCAAACAATCCTAAACCTAATCAGTGGTGGTACTACGCTACCAATGAAGGTCAACACATATCTATATATACAGTTAAATCTCTCCAAATTATTGCTCAGAAATTTCACCTCAATTTTTATACTAACTACTCATCACTCCATTTATTAACGGAGAAAAAAATCTCTCCAGCTTTTTGTGAAGCACTCTTAAAATATGATGCGGAAAATCTCCGAAAAATTCTTAGACAAAATCGGGATTATCTCAAAACATTCGAGAGAATTTTGTGGAGGGAAGAAGGAGGAGGTAAGAAGGAAGAAGTAAATTCTTTCAACATCCCAAAATCTACCCCCAAATCTCAAGAACTTTCAGATGAAACTCAATTTTTACACCAACAAGAAGGAGGAGGTATAAATCAAGGAGTAAATTCTCTCAATTTCCCAACATCTACCCCAAAATCTCAACAACTTTCAGACAAAACTGAATTTTTTCAGCCACAAGAAGTAGAAGAGGTAAATCAAGAAGTAAATTCTTTCAACATCCCAAAATCTACTCAAAAATCTCAACAACTCTCAGACAAAACTCAATTTTTTCAGCAGCAAGAAGGAGGAGGGATAAATCAAGAACTAAATTCTACCAATCTCCCAAAATCTCAACAACTCTCAGACAAAACTCAATTTTTTCAGCAGCAAAAAGGAGAAGGGATAAATCAAGAAGAAATTTCTATCAATCTCCCAAAATCTACTCAAAAATCTCAAGCACTCTCAGATGAAACTCAAATTTTTCAGCCACAAGAACCAGCAGTGAGAAGGAAAGAAGAAATTTCTACCAATCTCCCAACATCTACCCCAAAATCTCAAGCACTCTCAGATGAAACTCAAATTTTTCAGCCACAAGAAGGAGGAGGGATAAATCAAGAAGAAATTT
>JAAHGF010000027.1:69763-113162 GCA_010672585.1 Okeania sp. SIO1I7
GCAGTGAGAAGGAAAGAAGAAATTTCTACCAATCTCCCAACATCTACCCCAAAATCTCAAGCACTCTCAGATGAAACTCAAATTTTTCAGCCACAAGAAGGAGGAGGGATAAATCAAGAAGAAATTTATACCAATCTCCCAACATCTACCCCGAAATCCGAACAACTCTCAGATGAAACTCAAATTTTTCAGCCACAAGAAGGAGGAGGGATAAATCAAGAACTAAATTCTACTCAAAAATCTCAACAACTCTCAGACAAAACTCAATTTTTTCACCAACAAGAACCAGCAGTGAGAAGGAAAGAAGAAATTTCTATCAATCTCCCAACATCTACCCCAAAATCTCAACAACTCTCAGATGAAACTCAAATTTTTCAGCAGCAAAAAGGAGAAGGGATAAATCAAGAAGAAATTTATACCAATCTCCCAACATCTACTCAAAAATCTCAAGCACTCTCAGATGAAACTCAAATTTTTCAGCCACAAGAACCAGCAGTGAGAAGGAAAGAAGAAATTTCTACCAATCTCCCAACATCTACCCCAAAATCTCAAGCACTCTCAGATGAAACTCAAATTTTTCAGCCACAAGAAGGAGGAGGGATAAATCAAGAAGAAATTTATACCAATCTCCCAACATCTACTCAAAAATCTCAAGCACTCTCAGATGAAACTCAAATTTTTCAGCCACAAGAACCAGCAGTGAGAAGGAAAGAAGTAAATTCTCTTAATCTCCCAAAATCTACTCAAAAATCTCAACAACTCTCAGATGAAACTCAAATTTTTCAGCCACAAGAAGGAGGAGGGATAAATCAAGAAGAAATTTATACCAATCTCCCAACATCTACTCAAAAATCTCAAGCACTCTCAGATGAAACTGCATTTTTTCAGCCACAAGAACTAGGAGGGAAAAGGAAAGAAGTAAATTCTCTTAATCTCCCAAAATCTACTCAAAAATCTCAAGCACTTTCAGATGAAACTGCATTTTTTCAGCAACAAGAAGGAGGAGGGATAAATCAAGAAGAAATTTATACCAATCTCCCAACATCTACTCAAAAATCCGAACAACTCTCAGGCAAAACTCAAATTTTTCAGCCACAAGAAGGAGGAGGGATAAATCAAGAACTAAATTCTCTTAATCTCCCAAAATCTACTCAAAAATCTCAACAACTCTCAGACAAAACTCAATTTTTTCAGCCACAAAAACCAGCAGTGAGAAGGAAAGAAAAAATGTCCCCAAAACCAGAAAAACTTACAGAGATAAACGAACTTTTATCAACTCCAACAACTCCTCAAAAATTGGGAATTAATATTGCAGGTTTTGTGAAAGGAGAGTTAGGAATAGGAGAAGGAGTAAGAGCAACACTTCGAGCAGTAGAAACCACAAACATTCCTTTTGTTATCAACAATATTATCAGCACTCCCCATAGAAACTCTGACAAAACCTACCAAAATTTTACCCAAGAAAATCCACATCCAATCAACCTATTTCAAGTCAACGCCAATGAAGTAAAAACCTTTCTGAAAAAAACAACTGTCAGACAATATTTCACCAACAAATATAACATCGGTTTTTGGGCATGGGAACTTCCGAAATTTCCTCCAGAATGGATAACAGCATTTACACCATTTCACGAAATTTGGACTTACAGTAATTATTGTGCCGAATCTATCTCAATGGTGTCATCTATTCCTGTAATAAAAATGATGCCAAGCATTTCTCTACCAATTCCAAAAATTAGTAGAAAAGAACTAGGTTTACCAACAGATAAATTTATCTTTCTATTTATCTTTGACTTTTTTAGTCGCCTCGAACGAAAAAATCCACTAGCCACCATTGCCGCATTTAAAAAAGCATTCGGAAACTCAAACCCAGATGTTTTGCTCCTGATAAAATCATCCAATTCTCAAAAATTTCCTAGAGATAAGTCACAGCTAATAAATAGTATCGGAGACTCCCCAAATATTAAACATATAGATGGATATTTATCCAAAGAAAAAATCAATGCCTTGCTTTACCATTGCAATTGTTATGTATCTCTACATCGCGCCGAAGGCTTTGGTTTAACAATGGCAGAAGCAATGTTTTATAGCAAACCAGTTATTGCCACTGGCTATTCATCAAATACTGAATTTATGAACGTAGGAAATAGCTTTTTAGTCGAATATGAAAAAGTAGCGATCGCTGATAATTACGGACCATATAAACAAGGGGATATTTGGGCAAATCCTAACATCGAACATTGCGTCAATTTGATGAAATATGTGTTTAATAATTCTGACCAAGCTCAAAAAATTGGCTTAAAAGCTGCTGAAGATATTAAGTCATTACTCAGCCCAGAAGCTATGGGTGAAAAAATCAAAATTCGCCTCGAATATATTGCTCAAATTACGGAAAACTTTACTAATATTCCACCCACAAAATTATCTCAGTATTCTCCAAGAAATAAATTTCCACTTGTTAGTATTTGTATTCCTACTTACAACGGAGAAAATTTTATCAGAGCTGCAATTAATAGCGCTCTTTCCCAAACTTACTCCAACCTAGAAATCATAATTTCTGATGATAATTCCACCGACAAAACCCTCGAAATAGCCAAAACATTACAATCGGAAAATCCACAAATAGAATTTCGGATTATTTGCCATCAAAATTATGGCTTAGTGGGAAATTTAAACTTCTGTATTTCCCAAGCTAGAGGCAAATATATTAAATTCTTGTTCCAGGATGACTTGCTCGAAAAAAGCTGTATTGAAGAACTTGTCAAAATAGCAGAACAAGATTCAGAAATAGGTTTAATTTTTTCTCGCCGTCGCGTAATTTTAGAACCTGGTGCAGAAAATAATTCTACTTGTGTCGCTGCTTATCATGGTACTCAAGATTTATACAAGGATTGGTCAAATTTGAAAACTATTCAGTCAGGAAAAGATTTATTATTAGACCCTAATTTAATGAAATATCGCTTGAATAAAATTGGAGAACCAACGACAGTATTAATTCCTAAAGCGGTCTTTGAAAAAATCGGACTTTTTGACTCTAGTTTGACTCAAGTATTAGATATAGATATGTGGTTGAGGATTATGGGAAATTATAAAATTGGATTTGTGGATAAGACTTTATCTCAACTTCGTATTCATCCCCGCCAACAAACTCAAGTTAATCTTACTTCTGGGAAAAATCCTCAAGATTATCAAAGGTTTTATCAGAAAATGTTGGAGAATCCTGTTTATAGTTTCTTGACTCCAGGGGTGAAAGAAACTGCTAGAAAAAAATTAGGTGTTTTGCTAAAAAAAGACTTTTCTCAAGTGCCAAATTTGGTCGAACAATATCGTCACTATTCTGCCGATGAGTCTGTTTTAAATAATCTCCGTAAATTACGCCTTCAACTTGCTGAAAAATTGTTAGGTTTATCAAATGAACAATTGAAATATTTTTATCAAGCTGAAATAGGTGAAATTTATAAACTGCTGCTCAATAGTGGGATAAAAAATGAAGTTTTAACTGCTTCTGAAAAAGAGTTTGTTGTTAATCTACAGAAAAATTTTTCCGCAAAAAATATCTGGCAAAATATTTTAGTATTTCTGCTTTATCGCTTTGCTTTTCAGTTACCAATAAATTACCGTCAAGCTGTTTTGCCAAAATGGATTTTTACTGATTTTCTAAATTTTCTATTTGCTAGACCTCTAAATTTTCAGGAAGTTGGAGAATTGGAAAAATATTGTGAGTATGTCAAAGATTTAATTGTGTATTTGAAAGGGAATGTTTGTAGTAATAGTAACTCCGCAGTTAGACAAAGTATTGCTGCTTTTCTTGCCGACGATCTTGATTTAACTGTTTTTTCTTGTTGTGATTTTTCACTTCCGAAGACTTGGCAAAATGTGTTGGAAGTGAGGGAATTTTTTTAGAGCTTAATGAGTATCAACTTGATTATTCCTTTCCCGCAAAAACATAAGCATTAATCTAGCTCACAGTCAGTTTTTAGCTGTTTCATTAATAATGAATATACATTGCTAAGGTCAAGGTTAGTTTTTTCCAATACCTTGAATTATCTTTAAATATCTCAATACTAATTCCTACTATAAAGGCAATGAATTAATAGCTGATAGCTGATAACTGACCGCTATTTCGCAGCATTCCGTAGGAAATGCTTATACAAAAACAGGCGTTCGCGGTAGCGATGCGGAGCATTACCGCTCTAAAATTTGTCTGCGAATATTACTCCATAAATTAAGCCTTCAACAGGATACTTTTACCAAATAATTAAGATTTAAAGCCTCTCCTTTAAAGGAGAAACAAGCAAAAATTTTCCTTTGAGTCAATCCTCTTCTTTTCAAGGAAAGGTAATAATCAATTATTAATTATTAATTATTAATTATTAATTGTTAATTGTTATTTCAATCCTCGAAAATTTAGATAGACATAACTTTGAAATAGTGTTATATTATTTTTCAATAACAAATGATACTCTGGGTTATCTGTGTCAAAAATAGATATACAGCGGATTCCACCTTTGTGAAGTACACCCGTCGCGGACAAGATACCCGCACTGGGAACGTTTAATTGTTAATATCTGTACTTCATATACCACCGAATCTGCTGTATGTATATTTATCTTTCTAGAAAACCGTTGAAAAATCGATAGTGGTGTACAAGTAGTGATTTTTGCAGTTAAGCTCCTTACTGCTGAAAGGGGCCTATATCATGTCCGGATAATTAGGGTTTGCTGAAAAAGTCTTATGGGTAAGGGTAGGAGACAGGAGACAACCCACCCCTAACCCCTCCCAGGGGGGGGAGACAGGAGACAGGAGTTAGGGGAATTTAGAGCAGGTAGGAGTAAGAATTGTCCCAAGATTTTTCTGCCCGACTATGCGCCTAAAATACTAACTTTTTGAGCGTTTTAGACTGAAATAGGCGCACTTTTTAAAGGCCCAAAAAAGGCACTTGTCTTTATATGTCAATGCTTTTAGATTTAATCAGCAAGCCCTAATTAGCGATCAAAAAAGTTTATCTTTGTTCTTCTTTCTTCCCTCCTGACTCCTGACTCTTTAGTCGTCTATTTATAACTATTCAACCGGAAATGATATTATTCATGAAAATCGCTAAATCTACAGGACTACCAAAAAATCCATCTAAATCTGTAAATAATATCCGTGCTTAAGACTACCAAAAAATTAAATTACCATATTAATTCCTCATGACTGATTTATAGTCAAGCTCAGTCATCTGCTATACAACTTTTCTTCAGCTTTAGCTGCAATTTCTCTTAATTTTTCACCAGTAAAATTCAAATCTTGTTGAAGATTATCAATTAATTGATTGAGTTGATTTTCTCTTTCTTTAGCTTCTATATTCTTGAGAATAGGCAAGATAATTATAGAAGCTAGGGCAGTTGTTAAAATTTCTTGTTTCAACACTAACGAAATTAATTCTAATTGTACTAGCAAGTGGAGAAATCCAAAAATTATTAGAATTACGCATATCCCTATTCCTCCCATAACAGATAAGACAATTGAAGGGTTATTAAAAGATATACTACTGCTTGAGTGTAATGTATCTAAAGTAGTGCGAAACTGCTCATAAAGAGAAGGCTTTTCGCGGTTTAATTTTCGTAACCAAGCACCATTAAAGTGATTACTGTTTGACCATTTTTCAACTTCATTTTTAATCACAGTATTAACAAAAACAGAATTTAAACTACCATTATTTTTAACCTGACGACGAATATTAGTTTCCACAATATCCATAAAAGTTTGCCACTGAGAAGTAAATTCTGATTCCCAACTCATTTTAATACCTCCGCTTTTATTTGAGTAGTTTTCTGTTTGAGGATATATATAAAGCAAGCATTCAGACGTTAGCAAATTTAGGGTTTGCTGAAAAAGTCTTATTATTGAGGCTAAAATTCAGAATTTAGAGGAGTTAGCAGGAATAAGTATCCCTTGATTTTTCTATCTTTATCTACTCAAAACCCTGATTTTTTTTTAGCTACCTAGACCAAAAATATTAGAACTTTTTTAACTCTAATTTAACTCTAAAAATGCTCAAATATTTACAGATAAAAGCTTTAAAGGTTAATCAGCAAGCCCTAATTTATTTATGATATTTGAAGAATGAATTAGTATTGAGAGATTGAGCAAGAATTAAAAGTTAAATTCAAAGCAAAAGTATAAGCTAATCTTGGCAATCTATATTCATTTTTATTGCTGGCTATGGCAACATTCCGTAAGATAAAGTTTACCGCTAATAACTGAATGCCGATTATATAATAAATAACATCTATTCTGTTCAGTTTTTTTCGTTAGTTACTACCGATTAAAATATCCTTTCTTTTAGCAGACATTTCTTGAATTTATTCAGGAGTAAAATGTTTGCCATAAGTAACTACACTAACTTCATTAAAAATTTTGATTAACTCTTATCCCACTCAATCTAAAACCCCACTTTAATCTCCATAAAAGTTTACCACTTCATTAGCAAAATCTGATTTCCAAATCATTTTCATACCTCCACTTTTCTTTGAATAACTAGCTGTTTGAGGAGAAAAATTCCCAAATCAAATCCATTGTGTGCAGCTTTTTTTTCCTGATTTATTAGCCATAAAAATATTCTTTTATTTCAAGAATTATCTGTTTTAGCAGACAAATTAATCAAATCAAATCCATTGTGTACAGCTTATTTCCCCTTACTAATTAGCCATGAAAATGTTCTTTCTTTGAACAGACATTTCTTGAATTTCTTCTGGGGTAAAATGTTTGCCATAAGTAACCATACTAACTTCATTAAAAAGTTGGATTAACTGTTCTCCCACTAAATATAAACGAGACTTTTCTATATTTATGCTATTGCTTCCTTCTTGCTTGAGCTTAATAATTTGCTCTTGTTGTTCGTGAATTCCATCTATTTGCTCTTGTAGATTATTTGTAAGTTTTGAAGCCAATTTTTCAAACTCCTCCTCAATAGCTTGATAAAATTCATTGCGTTTTTCAAACACTACTTCCCGCATACTTTCAGGAATTTTTTCCCCAAGTTTTTTTAGTATTTCTCTTTGAAATGCATCTCTTTGAAGTTTTATAAAAACCCCTTCAGCAAATAAAGCAATGAGCGCCATTGCCAGAAAATTAGAAATAGCCAACACATCAACCACAAGAATTAATAGAACTATTTCCTGAAGACGTCTGCCAAGAAAACTTAACCAGTCTCCCTTACCCATCAAGGCACCTGTAACTTGACTAACATCAAGAGTGAGTCCACCAAGTATAGCTTGAATAATTTTCTGAGCTTTTTTCTGTTCCGGAATAAAAGCTTCTTCTGCTTTTCCAAAGGTAAACAATCTTTTAATTTTATCGACTTTAAGTTGAAAATCAGATAATTGATTATCTAGTTTTTTTTGCATTTCATGTATGTCTTCCTCAATTAAAATTGGGATTCGTGTTTCCCACTGTTTCAGCTTAGATTCTATGTACGGTGTACAAGCTTCTTTAATATGGTTTCTTATTTTTGTTTTAGATTTTTCCCGAAACGTACTTAAAAGAATATCTTTGATATTAGCAAGTGGTTTAATATCTATTAATTTATGGGAGTCTTGTTGCCAAGTTTCTTTAATTTCTTGAGTATATCCTATTAAATCATCCAGAAGTTTTTCTTTAATCTTGTCACGGTAAAAAAAGATAGTTTGTTCAATATCTATTTTATCCTTTTCTAATTCCAGTAATTGTTCCTCTGCTTGCTTGCGTCGCTCTTCTAACTCGTTAAGAGGTTGGTCTAGAGTCAGCTTTTCTTGATTAATTTGTTCGCAAGAATTAGAAACAATTAAACTTAATAATTCTACAGTTGAGTCAAAAGTAGCTGTCACCTTTTCCGGACTCGCTAGGAACTTTTCTAATTCTTCCTCTAGCTCAAGAACTCCAGATGAATTTAAAACAGCTTTATCTGCTATACCCGTGCGTACCTCTAGCGCTCCTAAAGCATTAACAAAGAAAACTCGACGGTTGTAAAAATCTCTATCAAAATCACCTTCTCGATTAAGATAATAATCTTCAAAGAATTTTTTTGTTCTTCTTTTTACCTTATCAACTGTTTGTTGTCCTTGTTCTTTAGCTCGGTCAATAAAACTAACAACAATAAAAACATTATTGATCTTACCTGGTTGAAAATAGCATTCAAAAAATTCTTTTTCATCTTCACCTAAAAGCTTATCAGCTCTCAGAACAAATATGATAGCTTGTGACTGTTTCAAAAAATTATGTGCCATTTTTGTTCGAGCTGCATCTTCTTTTAACCCTGGTGAATCTATTAATATTACCCCATTATTACAGAGACGATTATGACGTTCTATTTGAGCATATTCAATCTTACTAAATCTCTCAACATAACCTGCCTGAGCTATATTTTCCTCATCCTCATCTCTAAGTTTAAAATACTCGTTGAAGTCTTTCATGCTGAAAATATCAGGATAATCTTGACCAGACTTATATATAGCTACCTCATCACTATTCCCATAAACTATCTTTTTGACATACTCCCGGTATCAAATCAGAGTAACGCAATGCGGGATTCTCATCATTGATGATTCTACGCTCACAGAGACAACTTAAACTAGCCATATTGCTATCGCGCTCTCGAGAGGTCGGACTCTCCCGTAGCTTTTGGGTTTCCCCCAGGTTCCGTTAGCGAAGCTCCTCCGAAGGAGGCGTGCCCCTCGGTACTGTTGACTATCGCTCCTAGCATTTCTAAACCTTTAGCTAAAATGTTCCTTGCTGCGTTATGGTCACGGTCTGCTATATAACCACAGTGAGGACATTTGTGAGTCCTAACAGACAAAGATTTTTTAACAGTTTGACCACAATTGGAACAATTTTGGCTAGTGAAATGTGGAGGTACTGCTATGCAAGCAATTCCATGCAACTTAGCATAATATTCCAGCCATTCGGTGAACTGATACCAGCTTGCATCAGATATGGACTTAGCTAAATGATGATTCTTAACTAGGTTAGCAATCTTCAAATCTTCGTAGACTACCAAGTCGTGAGATTGGATTAACGCCCGTGCAGTCTTTACTGCATGGTCTTTACGCTGTCTACTGATTTTGAGAAATGCCCGCGCTAATTGAATTCTTGCTTTGTGGTTAGGGGAGCCGTCGGATTGGCGACGTATATTTGACTGAGGTTTCTTACCTTTCTCGTGGCGACGCGATACTTTCCGTTGTAGCTTTTTTAGTCGTTTTTCCGACTTCCTCAAGTACTTAGGATTTTCTACAACATCACCATTACTATCAGTATAGAAAGCGTTTAAACCTAAATCTATTCCTACTACATTACCTTGAAAATTATGAGTTTCTTCTCTATCAACATTTACTAGAAATTGACAATAATAACCATCAGCACGTCTAACAACTCTAACACGACTTATTTGCTGTTCTGAATACCAGACTAAATCACGGCTAGTCCACAACTCAAATACACCAGCTTTAAAACCATCTTTAAACTCAATTTTCTTTCTGTCTGGAGATAGCTTATAACCAGTTGTTTTATACTCTATTGTTTGCGCAGCATTCCGAAGGAAACGAGTGAATTTTTTAAACTTTGGATAACCCTTTTTACCTGGTAATTTCAGCCTACAATTTTTGTAGAATCGTTGTATTGATTGCCATGTTCTATCGGCTGATGCTTGCCTTGCTTGAGAATTTAACTTTTTAGCCCAAGGAAAATTGGCATCTTTTCCTAGTAGAGAACAAAGCTTTTGTAAGTCATTGCGTTTGACATCTTTATTATCCATCCAATAGCGCAAGCAACTGTTTCTGATGAATTGACCTGTGAGAATCATTTCATCTAAAACTTTGTACTGATTTTGACTGCCCTTTAATTTGGCCTCAATTACTAGCAAAGATATGATTAATTCCTCGACTACATTGATTGTTATAGCTAAATTCACCCAAAATGTCTACTGGATAAACTATTAATATTTGTGTATAATTATGACATCGTTTGCTTCGCGGTGACAAACGGAAATCATAATTATACACCCATCATTCGCCCAGGCACTAAATCTAGCGATTATAGTGCTAGCCTTCTGATGCGTTTAGGTAAATTTTTCATTCTTTTGCCATTATATCAATTTAAAACAATACTGCTAGATGAAATCTTTATCGTAATAGAGCGAGGTATGAAAAGAGGCATGGTAGGTAAAATTAATTAAATTTGAGTGCAAATTTTTTCCTAATTCCCTATCTCCTATCCCCATCTATAGCGATCGGGAATGATTCAGTATGTATGCTTAGATAACTAAAATTACCGGAATTAATGGCTCATACTGAGAAAGAATATATTAACCTCAGTGTAGAATTAGCAACTAGCTCAGACTTACGCTGGAATTATGACAACCAAATTAGGCAAAAGATGGCCTCTAATTGCAGAAGTCAGGGAATAGGGAGATGGGGAGATTCGTAATATTTGCACAATTTTTTATATCTTAGTATTAAGACAACAAAAATTGGTAGTTCTATAGCCCTAATGGTATACAGAAAAAAGGAATGCGTTGTATGGGAGCAAGATACTCCCACTGTTCTCGCAACAAAAATAATGAAAATGCACCACCACCCAAAAATTAACTCTGTTGTTTGTGTTACTAAACAATGTATAAAATAATTCTAATAATTTCAGTTCTGGTTAGTAAATGAAGTTGAGATTAAGACTGCAAATAAAGTCAATTTTAAACAACCTTAATCAAACAGAATTTAACTCTTAAAAAGCCTTAAGAAAACGGAATTTTATATCCTAAAAATCGGGATTATAATAATGATGCTAATACAGGAAAGGTAACTAACCAATTTATAAACAAAAAAAACAGTAAAACCTAGATTTTAAAAGCACAATAAAAATTTTAAATGTAGGAGAAAAAGACTACTATAAGTCTTAATTATCTGACTATATAATCATTATTGAACTCAAGCTATTGTAGACTCTAGTAATAATGATGTTATGATTAAGTAAAGTCTAATATAAATATTTTGACTAGCATATTCATCCAGATCGTACCCAAGTTAAAAACAGTTAGTGAAACCATGGACTAATAAGTATATATTTTTACCAATATTCGTAGTGCCATGACTCCGGTATAGATACCAATAACAAGGGAACAGGTCCAAATAGCAATGCGTCAAAAGTCAAAATCACCTATTTCTTTATATATTTTAAGATTAAAGACAAACCAATATAAAGAAATGATAATAATGTGGTAACTTAATGTGCCACTACTTATAACAGAAGACTAAATTAAAAGAGATAGTGCAAGTCAGTTGGAGATATGAAAAATGACAGGACTGTTTCAAATCGGCGATAAATTATTGCAAGCTCAAGATATCCCATCGTTATTAAAACGTTATCAGTTAATGCCTCATTTTTTACGAGGAGTGATAATCGACCAAGCGATCGCTAACTTGACTTGCACAGAAGCAGAACAAACTACAGCGGTAGAAAAATTTGAGAGCCAATATCAGTTAAATACCCCCGAAACCAAACAAGCATGGCTCAAAAACCAAGACATGACCCAAGAACAATTGGTAGAAATGGCCACTAGGCCAATATTACTAGAAAAATTTAAACAAGAAACTTGGAGTAATCAAGTAGAAAGATATTTTCTGACTCGTAAGAGCAGTTTAGACCAGGTAGTATACTCCCTGATCAGAACAAAAAATCCTGGTCTAGCTCACGAACTGTATTTTCGTATAGTAGAAGAAGAACAAACCTTTGCAGATGCAGCTCGTCAATACTCTGAAGGTCCAGAAGGGCGAACGGGAGGGTTGTTGGGACCAGTGCCTCTAAGTCAACCACATCCCGCTATAGGCAAAATTTTATCAGTAAGTAAACCAGGTCAAATCTGGGCACCACGTCCATTAACAGAATGGACAGTAATTATTAGATTAGAAAAATTTATCCCAGCACAGCTTGATGACTCAATGCGACGCGCTCTCATAGATGAATTATTTGAAAATTGGATCAGAGAACAAATAGGAAAAATTGGCACCCTCAAACCACTACGTTCAGATGTAAAAGCATATTAATAATTAATAATTAATAATTAATAATTAATAATTACTTCTCTTTGAAAATGTATAGGATTGACTCAAAGGAAATCTTTCTTTTTATCTTTTTAAAAGAGGAGGCTTTAAGCCACAATTTTTCGGTAACTATAAGCTTATTATCAAAATAAAGCACGCCTTCTGAATTATAAATTCTACTTTTCGGAAACTACAAGCTTATTATCAAAATAAAGCACGCCATTTTACCAAATAAACCAAAACAGATTCTAAATTCTGAATTATAAATTTTACATACTACCAAATAAACCAAAACAGATTCTAAATTCTGAATTATAAATTTTACATACTACATGGCTACTTCCTCAACAATATCAAGAACCCAAGTACAAGAATTTCTAGCAGACAAACCACCATTTAATCAACTTTCAGAAAATGCACTGAAAACTCAATTAGTGGGAAAGTGTCAATTACTCGGTTACCGTAGTGGCCAACCACTATTTGAAAGAGAAAAAATGCCCACCCAGATAGCAATAATCTATCAAGGTCAGGCACGAATATTAGGTTACGACCAGCGATCGCAACGTCATGTCAGTTTACAATTAGCAGGGCCAGGAGAAGTCCTTGGTTGGGCTGGGTTGTTACGAGGGACGCCTTGTGAAACGGCACTCGCTTCCACAGATTTAATTGCCGTGACTTTACCCGCCGCAGACTTTTTGGCAATATTAGAAGCAGAGCCAGAATTTGGGGCAGCCTTCTTAGAACGTCCAGCAGTGAGTGAAATATTTGAACTACTCACTCAAGAATTTGCCAGAAGGGCTGAAGTTAGTGGGAATGTCAAAGAACTTGCTAAAAATGTTGTCGAAAAAACTGTGGTAGTAAACCTACCAAAAGGAGATGTAAAGACTAAGGAATTAGAATCTATCTTAGAGTCGGAAAAAATCTGGCTAGTCAGTAGTGGGGTAGTAGGAGATTTTGCTCCGGGTAGTCCAGTGGTTTTAGATGGAGTGGGTAGGTCTTTAAGAATTGAGGGACCCAGAGGGGCAAGAATTTTGGGATTCCCAGAACAAAAAGAACGAGGCGAACTTGAAGATACCATCGTCGAAAATGGGGCACAAAAAGCTGAACTGGCACCTTTAGATTTATCTATGGTCCCCCAAGCACCAGCACGTCCACCAGAGCCAAAAGTTGTTCAAGATACTCAATCAATAAAATATCCAATCTTCCGGGGTAAGGGAGAAGTACCTGCTGCTTTGGCTTGTTTTCAGATGCTGGCTAAACATCTGAAGCTGAAATTTCGCCGAGATGTGATTCGTCGGGTATTGGACAATCAGATTCGGACTGCGGGTAGGGTCTCTCTTCAAGCTTGTGGAGCGATCGCTCAGATGATGGGATTAACTGGTCAACTGGTACAGGTTCCTGCAGCAGCAGTTAATCGTCTGAAAGCACCAGCTTTAATTCAATGGCAAGACCATTTTGCCGTACTCTACAGCATTACAGAACAAGAGATTGTTGTTGGTAGTCCAGAATTCGGATTAACTCGCCTCAACCCTGGCCAATTTGCGGAAATTTGGGGAGAGTCTGGACAAGTTCTATTACTCCAAGCTCCAAAATCAGAACAGAAGGAACAGTTTAGTTTTTGGTGGTTTCTTCCTTCTTTGATGGAGCATCGCACTGTCTTTATTGAGGTATTGATTTCCTCATTTTTTGTGCAGGTATTTGGTTTGGTCAATCCCCTGATGACGATGATTATTATCGATAAGGTGATGGGGCAACGTAATATTGAGGCTTTGGATGTTCTGGGTATCTTGATGTTATTGGTGGCTCTATTTGAGGCTTTGTTGGGGGGTTTACGAACTTTCTTGTTTGTGGATACTACTAACCGTATAGATGTAAAACTGAGTTCGGAGGTGATTGACCATTTACTCCGTCTCCCACTTAATTATTTTGATAATCGTCGGGTGGGTGATTTGACGGGTAGGATTGGTGAATTGGCTAATATTAGGAATTTCCTGACGGGTACTGCTTTGACTGTGGTTTTAGATTCGGTATTTTCAGTAATTTATATTGCTGTGATGTTGGCTCTTAACCCGTTAATGACGGCGGTAGCTTTGGCAGGGGTGCCTTTCTTTACTGGGATTATTATTATTAATTCGCCAATTGTAAGAAGACTTCTAAGGAAAAAGGCGGAACGTTATGCTGATTCTCAATCTTATTTGGTGGAGGTTTTAAATGGTGTTCAAACTGTTAAAGCTCAGAATTTGGAACTTCGGTCTCGTTGGGAATGGTCGGCGCGTTATGCGAAGTTTATGACTGCTAGTTTTAATACTGTTTTGACTCAGACTACTTCTAGTTCTATTAGTACTTTTTTAAATAAGCTTTCCGGACTGGCACTTTTATGGGTTGGTGCTTATTTGGTAATTGATGGTCAGTTGTCAGTGGGGGGATTAATTGCTTTCCGAATTATTGCTGGTAATGTGACAGGTTCGTTGCTCCGTTTTGTGAGTGTTTGGCAGAGTTTCCAAGAGGTGGGAATGTCTATTGAACGACTTCGAGATGTTTTGGATACGGAGGCAGAAGTGGATGAGGAAGACCGGAATAATATTGATATGCCGCCGATGAATGGGGGTGTTAAATTTGAGGAGATTTCTTTCCGATTTACTCAAAGCGGACCTTTACAATTGGCAAATGTAAATTTGGAATTTCCGGCTGGTTATTTTGTGGGAATTGTTGGTTTGAGTGGTTCTGGAAAGAGTACTTTGATGAAGTTATTACAGCGTTTATATCCTCCTCTTTCTGGTCGAATTTTTATTGATGGATATGATATTCAAAAGGTAGAATTATATTCTTTACGTCGTCAAATTGGGGTGGTTTTGCAGGATACTCTCCTGTTTAATGGTACGGTTCAAGATAATATTGCTTTGACAAATCCTGATGCTACTACTGATGAAATTGTGAGGGCAGCTAAAATAGCGGTTGCCCATGAGTTTATTATGAATTTGCCTAGTGGTTATAACACTATGGTGGGTGAAAGAGGTGCTTCTTTATCAGGGGGGCAAAGGCAAAGAATTGCTATTGCTAGGACGGTTTTACAAAATCCGAGATTGTTGATTTTAGATGAGGCAACTAGCGCGTTAGATTACAGTTCGGAACGTCAAGTTTGTGAGAATTTAGCGGAGGCTTTTGCTGATACAACAGTGTTCTTTATTACTCACCGTTTAACAACAGTAAAAAATGCTAATACTATTATTATGATGGATAAAGGTTCGGTGGTGGAACAGGGAACTCATGGTGAATTAATGGCGGTTAAAGGTCGTTATTTCTGTCTCTATCAACAACAAGAAGCTCAACAATAAAGTAAGCTATCAGCTATCAGCTATCAGCTATCAGCAACAAAATTCTCTCCTTAAGGACAGTGTTTGAATTAACAACTGACTTTAAAGGTAAGGGAAGCAGCTTTTGCAGTAAGAGAATTAATAAAGCTTTTATCCTAGACTAAAAGTAATAGCTGATAGCTGAAGTCCGCAGTTCCTCCCATAGGAGGCTGGCTGACTGATGAATGCTTGCGTTATTAGCTCCCGTGGCCTTTAAGTAGCTATCAGCTTTTCCGTTCCGGAATGCTCCGCAAACAGCATTTAGCTGTCAGCTAAAAATTCGAGGGTTTAAGTCCCCCACTATATTTGAAAAATGAAAAAAATAGTGGTGCGCCTTTTATGGGGGCCTTAATCCCCCATTATACAACTTGAAAAGCTGACTGCTGATAGCTGAGTGCTGACTGCTACTTTAAAGGAGGAAAAAACAATTGAGAGACTTTAAGGAATTAAAAGTATGGGTAAAAGCTCATCAGTTAACCTTAGCAGTCTATCGAGCCACATCTACATTTCCTGCCACAGAATTGTATGGGTTGACAAGTCAAACTCGTCGTTCTTGTGCTTCTATTCCCGCAAATATTGCAGAAGGATGTGGTAGAAGTGGAGACGCTGAACTATGTCGTTTTCTTCAAATTGCTATGGGTTCAGCTAGTGAACTTGAGTACCATCTTTTGCTTGCTCGCGACCTAAATTTAATTAAACTTTCAGAATATCAACCACTGCTTGAAAATGTAGTAGAAGTTAAACGAATGCTTACTTCATTCATTAAAAAGCTGAAAGCTCAGAACTGATAGCTGAATGCTTACATTAGTAGAAGTTAAACGAATGCTTACTTCATTCATTAAAAAGCTGAAAGCTCAGAACTGATAGCTGAATGCTTACAACATTATATAGACAAAAATTAAAAATAAAATGAATACTCAATCTACATCATTAAATGAACAACCAGTCATTCTAGAAAAACCAGCCATATTATCTAGGCTATTTCTATGGATGATTATGTTAATTACCAGTTCAGCAATAATTTGGGCTTACTTTGCGGAGATAGACCAAGCAGTACCAGCTACAGGACAATTAGAACTTAAAGATGGTTCCATAGATGTCCAAGCTCCTACCAGTGGAAATGTAGTTAGACTTCATGTAGAAAATGGCGATCGCGTGGAAAAAAACCAGCCATTACTAACTTTTAGTCCTACTGCTCCTAGTGCAGATTTAGGTTCTGCTAAAGAATTAAGAGACACTCTAAAAAGAGAAAATCAGTTTTATAAAGAGGTACTCAATGGTAAAGTTCCTACAGCTTTACCTCCAGATTTACAAAAATTAGCTCAAGAGCGACAAACTAGAATATCAGAAAATCAAACATACCGTGCTCTGATTAATGAGCTTTATCTAAACAGAGGTGGTTTTGTGAATGTTGACTCTAGTTTGCAAGGACTATATGTAAACTATAAAGCTGAATATAATTCTCGTGTAGCTGCGGTAGAATTGCAAATTACAGAGCTAGAAAAACAACTTCAACAAGCAGAAGAAGATGAAGAAGCAGCCAAAGAACAATTAAGAGTAGCTCAAGACCAATTGCAATATTCCAAGCAACAATTACAGTTTGCCAAACAACAATTAAATAATAGTAAGCAACAGTTAACTTATGCTTATGAACAATTAAGTAATACAGAGAAACAATTGAATTTTGCTAGGGAACAATTGAAGAATACTCAGGAACAACTGCAATATTCTCAAGAGCAATTAAATCTGGCTAAAGGACAATTGAGTAAGTCAGAACAAGTATTAGGATCTAACCAAGAAATTTTAGGACAAATATCTCCTTTAGTAGAAGAAGGAGCGATCGCTGAACTACAAAAAAAACGTCAGGAACAAGAAGTATTTCGAGGCGAAAGTGAACTTTTAAGACAACAAGACCAAATTCAAGCAAGAGCAGGAGAAATAAATACTAGATTGGGAGAAGTAAATTCTCGCCTATCAGATATTAATGCTAGAGAAGGGGAAATAAATTCTCGCAGGTCTGATATTAATACATTGGAAGGAGAAATAAATATTCGTGAAGGAGAAATAAATTCTCGGCTATCAGATATTAATGCTAGAGAAGGAGAAGTCAAAGCTCGTCAAGCAGAAATACAACGCGCTAGGTTAGAACAACAGCGTTTAAATGTATCTATTAATAGAACTAAAGAACAGTTAAAAAATACTAGAGATGGTTGGGCAAGGGAACTTTATGCCAGAATTGCTGAAAATGAAGGAAGGGAAATTGCTCGAATAGATTCTCAGTTTACTCGCTTACAACTAGACAACAATAAGAGACTAACTGAAGTTAGTGCTCAGATTGAAAAGTTAGAAGAAACTCGCGATAATCAAGTTTTAAAATCACCAGTTTCAGGGGTAATTTTTGATTTACAACCTGTTAGTAAAGAAGAGTCTTCTCTAGATATAAAAACTGACCCTATTTGTCAATATGTAATTAATGATGTGTTGAAGCCTAATGATATTAAACCAGAAAGATGTGAAGATGCGTCTTATGAGGCACAACAAACTCAACCATTGTTGACAGTATTGGATGATGATGAAGGTTTAGAGGCGGTAGTTTATATTCAGAATAAAGATATTGCTTTGGTTTTAAAAGCTTTAAATGATAAGCGGAAAAAATTAGAACCTTTTCACGACCAAGAGTTAGCTGGTGGGGAGGTTATTGAATGCGAAGCTGGTAAAAAATGTGCTTGTCCGGAATTGAAAGAAAACCGAGAAAAATTAGGTTTAAGTGATGTGGAATGTGTACCTGTAGAAGTACAAGTTGAAGCTTTACCAGCTAATGAGTTTGGTACAGTAACTGGGGAGGTTATTTCTATTAGTGATGATGCTCTTCCACCAGACCAAGAAGCAGGAAGAGCTTATTTTTCTTTTGAAACTACAATTGATTTAGAACGGCAAACATTTGTTCTGGATAATGAGAATGATTTGGAAATTGGTTTGCAGAATGGTATGGCAATTAACTCTAATATTAATGTTGGTAAGCGGACTGTTTTAGAGTTGTTCTTTAACCGCTTTACTGGCAAGTTTAAGAGTTTGACTAATGTTAATTAGCTATCAGCTATCAGCTATCAGCTATCAGCTTTATTAGACAAAATGCCAAGGATTGAAATCCTTGGCTAATAGCTGAAGTCATTTTTTAGATGACTAATTTTTACATATTTAGTGGTAAGTTAAAACGTCTGAGTAATATTAATTGATGCCTATAAAAAAATGTACTTAACCCGAGGATCAAAATCCTGGACTTGGTGCAAGTAGTATGGTTAAGTCCAGGTTTAAACTCCCTTTTATATTAGTTTGAAATAATACTTTCTACACCTTCAGCATAAAATTCTTTGAGACGTTTGCCAAAACAATTAAAGTCTGGTTCTCCACTTAGAGAAGTTCTTAGTAACTCAACTTCTTTTCCTTTGATACTTGATACTAAGACAAACTCATTACCTGTAGCATATCCTTTAAATTCAGGAAAAAATTTTTCATCTGAAAGCTCACAGCTTATACCTGTAACTTGTTGTGAGAATTTTAAATTAGCCCAATCTACTATTCTAAGTCTTTCGCTAGCTCCTCTCATACATACATGAAAATAATTAGAATCTAGGTCTTCATAAACTAAACTTCTAACTGCTTGACCAATATGCTCTATAATTTTTTCAGCTAATGTGCGAAATAACTTCTTTTCTATATTAGAGTAACTTGATAGTTTATTGTGGATTCTATCTAAAAATTTTTCAGTTTTATCACCTTCTTGATTTTCTGATTCTAAAATATCTATCAAAACTTCTTCAAGTGCAGAAATAGACTGCCAACGAGAATCTATTTTTATCTCAAAAGCTCTATCAAAAACTCTATTTATTTTAGATAGTATAGATTCAGGTAAATTAGGTGAAACTGATAAATTTTGTTTAGCTTCTTCTCTCTGATGTGGCTTATTTCCATTTTCAGAATCTAAAAGATAAAGAGGAAATTTCCCTGTGATAGTAAAAAACAAAATACCACAAATTTGTGTAATATCTGACCTGGGGTCTCTTTGTAAACTACTTTTTTCCCCAAGCTCTGGAAGTTGAAAAAATCTGTTTCCTAATTGTTGCCATGTTGGTGTTAAATCTTTAGCATACTCATCAACTTTGTTGAAAGAAATACCAAAATCCATTAAGAATGGAGTGCTAATGCCATTATTTTTGATGATGATATTATCTGGCTTAATATCTCTATGTACTATTCCTATTTGATGACAATATTCAAGAATATCTAATAGCTTTATTGTCAAACTTACAGCACTAAATATATTCATTACTTCTGATTTTATAAAATCAGATAAGGTATATCCAGGTATAAATTCAGTTACCAGATAAAGAGGTATATCTAAATTTTTAAACCGCTCGGAATTTGAATCAATTAATTTTGGTATTCCTGGGCAATCTATTGTTTCTAAAGCAACCACTTCTCTACGCATTCTTGAACGTCTTTCCAGGTCATTTTGCCTATTAAGTCTTTTGAGAATATATTTATTAGCTGGAAACGAATTATTTTTAGGTTCGACTAGATAGGTTTGACCTTGACCACCGCCACCAATATTCTCAATAATTTTCCAATTTTCATCCCAGGGTTTACTATTATTTTTACTCATCTTAGATGTCTTTTTCTTTAATTATAGATATTAAAATCTACGACATTATATTGAGACAATATTGCAAAGGTAAGCGTCCGCATAAAATTATTATCACTGTAGATGACCCTAACTTTGATGAAAAAGTCCCAGCTGTAATTCCTCAGCAGATGCAAGGGAAAAAGTAGGCGATCGCTTATAACTACATACGCAATAGGAATTTTTGCTCAATCAGATTTATCTGTGGATATTGCAATAGAAGCTTTTTGCTGAAAAATTCACAGACAAATTTAAGTGCAAATTAGAAATAGAAATGTAATTCAACTCTATTGCTACATACGCAATAGGAATTTTTGCTCAATCAGATTTATCTGTGGATATTGCAATAGAAGCTTTTTGCTGAAAAATTCACAGACAAATTTAAGTGCAAATTAGAAATAGAAATGTAATTCAACTCTATTGCTATATACGCAATAGGAATTTTTGCTCAATCAGATTTATCTGTGGATATAGCAAGAGAAGCTTTTTGCTGAAAAATTCACAGACAAATTTAAGTGCAAATCAGAAATAGAAATGTAATTCAACTCTGTTGCTATATACGCAATAGTAAATTTTGCTCAGTCAGATGTGTCTGTGGATATAGCAAGAGAAGCTTTTTGCTGAAAAATTCACAGACAAATTTAAGTGCAAATCAGAAATAGAAATGTAATTCAACTCTATTGCTACATACGCAATAACTAGATTTAATCAATTTCGAGCAAGAGGTTCTAATAACAGTGCTTAGTATTCCCCTCAGTATTCAACCGGACATGATATTAAATTTGATTTTTTAAATATTCCAGGAAATTTCTGTATATTAGTAATATTTCCCAGAGCGATCGCCACTTCCCAATAATGTTAAAAGTCTTTTCCCAAAACAGAATATTATTACTAACCCTCTATATTTTCCCAGTCTTATTACTTCTCTGGTTTCTGGCTAATTTTAGTGTCAATGTTCCCTACTGGGACCAATGGAGATTAACCCCTATCTTTGAGAGAGTTGCTGAAGGAAACGCCACATTTTTTGACTTTTTTACAGTACACGGACATCACAGAATATTAATACCAAAATTAATCATTACAACCTTAGCCTTTGCTACTAAATGGAACACCCAAGCTGAAATAATTTGTAGCGTAATTTTTGTCATCATCACATTTTTTGCTATCTGCAAAATAGCCGAAATTCAATTCCAGAATAAAAACAAAAATATCCTACATATAGCAAATATATTAGTCAGTTTATTACTATTTTCTTTAGTACAACATCAGAATTGGTTATGGGGATTTACCCTCTTCTGGTTTTTGACAAATTTATGCTTAATCATAGCAATCTATTTTATTTACGCATTTGATAATTTTTCAGTAAAAACTAAAATATTTCTGGCGGCAATATCCTGTTTTATCGGCAGTTTTACATTAATACAAGGATTATTTTCTTGGTTTGTACTTATACCATCAATATTTTGGCTTGAAGGTAAACCCAAACAAAAAATTAGTAGAGTAACTATTTGGATTTTACTCTTTATACTTTCATGTTTGATATATTCAATTAACTATAATCCTATTCGAGAGCCAAAACCATTTTTATTTACAGAACAACCATTCTTAATAATCAATTACTTTTTAGCTATTTTAGGTTTACCTTTAGTGAGAATTTCCATTCCGGCAATTTTGACAGGATTAATATTATTGTCTAGTTTTATATTTTTCACATTTTATTTTCTCAATAAACCCTGGTTTAACGAAGTCAGAAGTCAGAAGTCAGATAGGGGAGCCGTCGGATTGGCGACGTACAGAAGTGATTTTTGCAACGGGGATTTAAGCTCCGCTCCAAAAATATTTAGCCTTAAAAGGTGGGGTTTTAGACCCAATTATTTTGATAAATTCACCTTTGTTCCGGCAGCTATTCCTTGGTTAACAATAGGAACGTTTTCTCTCATTTCTGGTCTATCTATTTCTGTAGGTAGGGCAGAATATGGTGTAGAGAATGCAATGATTTCTTCGCGGTATACAACTACGTCAATTTTATTAATTATTTCCCTAATTTATCTGTTTGGTTTATTCCTGCAACAGCACCAAAAGTATTTATCAATATATAAAGTTTTTGCTGTAGTAATGACAGGAATTATCATGGTTAACTCGGTGTATGTTGTTGCTAGTGTAAAATCAGGTTTTCCCTACATGGAAAGTCGGAAAGAGTGTCTAGAAATAATTAACTATTTGGAAGATTCAGAATTTATTGAAGAATCACAGGATAGTTGTTTAGTATTAATGAATGGCAAAACGTGGTTAGTCAGAGAAGGTGCAGAAATTACGGCAAAACTAGGATGGCGAGAATTTCCACAAAATTTGGAATTTATTACAGAAACAAAACAAACTTATGGTTATTTAGATAATCCTCAAACAACTGAAAAAACTCTAATTATTAATAGGGATGAAACTCTTAGTTTGGGTGGATGGGCAATTAGACCCGATAGAAAAAAACAACCGAATCTAGTTTTACTTTCTTCTGGTCAAAATAAATCTTTTTTTGCTAATTCTATTGTCAATTTAGAGAGTAATGATATTGCTAAAGTTCTGGAGTCAAAAAGGTATAACAAAGCGCGATGGAAAGTCACATTTTCAGCTAAATCTTTACCTATGGGAGAAACCGTCATTAATGCTTGGGTTTATAATTCTGATAAACAAGAATTTATTAAATTGAATGATGAAGTTAAAGTCAGGGTAGAAGATAGTTGACAGGTATTTTAATATATATTAAAACAGATAACAATAATCGCCCAAATTACCCTGAAATTTATTTCAGGGCTAATAGCTGAAGTTCCTTAGTCATTTGTTATAGGTAGGAATTTACCGAATAATTAGGGCTTGCTGAAAAAGTCTTTTAGTAGGAGTAGAAGACAACCCACCCCTCGCCCCTCCCCCGACCGTGGAGGGGAAGACAGGAGACAGGAGACAGGAGAAATAGGAATTATAGAGGAGGTAGTCAGAAAAATTGTAAGAGTGATTTTTCTGCCATAATCGTCCCAAAATACTAGCTTTTTGAGTTCTTTGAGCTGAAAACAGGCGCACTTTTTTCGACCAAAAAATGCTAAAACCAATATCAGTCAATGTTTTGCTATTTAATTAGCAAGCCCTAATTATTAATTATTAATTATTAATTATTAATTATTAATTATTAATTATTGAAAGTTCCTTTTGAATGATGTTGTTTTTGATTATCTACATAAACGATCGCTCGTTCTAGTTGTGTTCTTCCCAAAGAAAAGACACCATATCCTGCTTGCCAAGCAAATTTATTTTCCTTCAGAGATAGAACATTATTTAAATAATGAGAACTACTACCTTTAATATTTTTCACAAAATCAGAAATAGCTAAATTAGGTGGGACTGAAACTACTAAATGAATATGATTTTCTGTACCATTAATAGCATGAATAATACAATTAAGAGTATTAGCTTTGCCAATAATATAATGATAAAGTTGAGGTTCTATATTTAGTGTGATTAGAGGTTTTCTATATTTAGTTGACCAAACAAAATGATAGAAAATTCGCCATAATGCCATGCTAATTTTTATCTTTTAAATGTATAAATTTAGGTTGAAATTGATATCCTGCACAGAAATGAATTTCTGTACTAATATCTTAAGTCTGCTTCAGAGGGCTAGGTCTTTTTAGTCCTTTAAAAGGGACTTCAGCTATGAGCCTGGGATTTTAATCCCTGGCAATATATTTATCTTTGCTTTAGTTAATCTTTGCTTTAGTTGACCAAACAAAATGATAGAAAATTCGCCATAATGCCATGCTAATTTTTATCTTTTAAATGTACAAATTTAGGTTAAAATTGATATCCTGCACAAAAATGAATTTCTGTACTACTCCCTTCCCGCTAGAAGATTACCTAGCCAAATTTGGCTATAAACTATATGCTGCAAGGATTTACTGATTAGAATTTTGCACCGGAAAGGGAGTAAGACAGAAATGAATTTTTGTACTAACATCTTAAAATTTTTAGTCCCTTTTAAGGGACTTCAGCTATAAGTCTGGGATTTTAATCCCAGGTAATATTTTAATCAAATATTATGCAAAAGAATTATTGTCCCTTATGTCATACAAATAAATTTAACTACTACAAAGCAGGGGGTGACTATCTATTAGCAAAATGCTCTGAATGTGGTATGGTATGGGATAACAATCCACCAAAAAATCCCACTGCTATCTATCAAGAAGATTACTATAATAACGATTTTCCTAAAGGAGGATACTCTAATTATTTTCAAGGCATGAAAATTAATAGCCAGACTTTTCGACAGCGTTTATTGAAGGCTGAGAAAAAACTTTCTGGTAAAGGTTTATTATTAGATGTAGGCTGTGCTTTAGGTGATTGTTTGGAGCAAGCAAAAGATTTAGGATGGAATAATCCTCAAGGTTTAGAAGTCTCAGAATATGCAGTAAATTTTGCGAAAAGTAGAGGTTTATCTGTCTGTCAAGGAGATTTATTTAATCATAGTTTTGAACCTAATTATTTTGATTTGATTATGTTGCAAGATATGATTGAACATACAACAAATCCTATTGCTCAACTAACAGCAGCTTATCAACTTTTGAAACCGGGAGGATGGATTTTTATTACTACTCCAAATGTGGGAGGATTTTGGGAAAAGTTATTAGGTGCTTTATGGTATCACTATAAACCAACAGAACATCTGACTTATTTCTCTCTTGATACGATAAAATTTGCTTTGGAAAAAACAGGATTTTCTAATATAGAATCAAAGCCAACTAATAATTCTATGAGTGTGGAATATATATTCGATCGACTCAAATATTATCAGCCAACTTTATTCTCCTTTTTGCTGAGAATTGCTCGATCGCTAAATCTCCATAAATTAGTTTTTTCTCTATGGATAGGAGAATTAGAAGCTTGGGGAAAGAAAAAGTAGGGTAGTGGCTCACACGGATTATGGCACGGATACACGGATACGGAAGGAATGGGGGAGTAGGGAAGAAGTAAACATCAGAATAATTAACAATAACTGGGGAGCTAATTATCAAAAAAGTTATTCAGTCTGTGCTAATTACTTAATAATTGAAATGTCGCCTAAGTTAAGCATTCTTTTTTAACGGTTGATATAAGGAAAAAAGGTTGACAAAATAGACAAGATAAAATTAGATATCTATGGAATTTTTAATTGTGAACTTATAGCAGAAGGAAGAAGGCGTTTAGTTATCTAGGAGAGAAAGAAAAATCTGGCGTTGTCTGAGTTTTAAGCTTTTGATATGTCCTAACCACTTTGGCGGTTGCTATATATTAACTCTAAAACCTAAAACCTACTACCTATTAAATAAATTGAGGTCATATAAATGAATGTAATTCAAACAGAAATCCCAGAAGTATTGCTGATAGATCCAAAAGTTTTTGGAGACGAACGTGGCTTTTTTATGGAAAGTTTTAATCAGCGCAATTTTTCAGAAAAAACAGGAGTAAATCTGGAATTTGTGCAAGATAATCACTCTCGTTCTAGCAAAGGAGTATTGCGAGGTTTACATTATCAAATTCAACAAGCTCAAGGTAAATTATTACGAGCAGTTGTTGGAGAAATATTCGATGTTGCTGTAGATATTCGGAAAAATTCTCCTAATTTTGGTAAATGGGTAGGCTATCTTTTAACAGCAGAAAATAAACGACAACTTTGGGTGCCTCCTGGTTTTGCTCATGGTTTTTTAGTAGTGTCTGAAACTGCGGATGTTTTGTATAAGACTACTGATTATTATGCACCAGAATACGAACGTTCAATTATTTGGAACGATCCAGAAATTGGTATTATTTGGCCTCTGGAAGGAATTGAGGTGAAATTATCTAAAAAAGATGAAGCTGGTACAACTTTAAAAGATGCTGATTTGTTTTAAAAAGGAGTTATTTCAGTTATCAGTTATCAGTTATCAGTACCTCTGGCGCTTACCCAGAGGTTTGAATACTAAATGAAATATTTTCTTCATTGGTAAATTATCAAGCTGTGAAAGACTCAAAACTCAGAATTGAGAATTAAATAGATTTCGGCAAACTTTCTAGCTGAAGTAATTTTTCAGAGAGGGTGAAATTTTGTCTATCTACTTACTCAAAGGAAGAATGAAAATCGGCAAATTCTCAAGCTGTCAAATACTCAAAACTCAGAACAGAGAATTGAGAAAATTTATGTCAACTTTCTAGGTGAAGTGATTTTTCACAGAGAGTGAAATTTTTCTTATCTACTTACTTCAAGATAGAATCAAAATCGGCAAATTATCAAACTGTAAAAGACTCAAAACTCCAAATTGGGAATTCCGAAAATTTCGGCAAACTTTCTAGCTGAAGTAAATTTCCAGAGAAGGTAAAATTTTCCTCATCTACTTACTTAAAGACAGAATGAAAATCGCAAAATTATCAAGCTGTAAAATATTCAAAATTAAGAACAGAGAATTCAGAAGATTTCGGCAAACTTTCTAGTTGAAGTGATTTTCCAGAGAGTATGAAATTTTCCTCATCTACTTACTTAAAAGCAGAATGAAAATTGGCAAATTATCAAACTGTGAAATTATCAAAACTCAGAATTGGGAATTAAATAGATTTCGGCAAACTTTCTAGCTGAAGTAATTTTTCACAGAGGGTAAAATTTTGCCTATCTGCTTACTTAAAGACAGAATCAAAATCGGTAAATTATCAAACTGTGAAATTATCAAAACTCAGAATTGGGAATTAAATAGATTTCGGCAAACTTTCTAGTTGAAGTGATTTTTCAGAGAGGGTGAAATTTTGCCTATCTGCTTACTTAAAGGCAGAATGGAAATTGACAAATTCTCAAGCTGTCAAATACTCAAAAGTTCAGAATGGAGAGTTGAGAATATTTCGGCAAACTTTCTAGCTGAAGTAATTTTTCACAGAGGGTAAAATTTTGCCTATCTACTTACTTAAAGACAGAATGAAAATCGGCAAATTCTCAAGCTGTCAAATACTCAAAACTCAGAATGAAGAATTGAGAAAATTTCTGTCAACTTTCTAGCTGAAGTGATTTTTCACAGAGAGTGAAATTTTCCTCATCTACTTACTTAAAGGAAGAATGAAAATCCCCAAATTATCAAACTGTAAAAGACTCAAAACTCAGAATTGAGAATTGAGAAAATTTCTGTCAACTTTCTAGCTGAAGTGATTTTTCACAGAGAGTGAAATTTTGCCTATCTACTTACTTAAAGACAGAATGAAAATTAGCAAATTCTCAAACTGTCAAATACTCAAAACTCAGAATGAAGAATTGAAAAGATTTCGGCAAAATTTCTAGCTGAAGTTATTTTTCACAGAGAGTAAAATTTTCCTCATCTACTTACTGAAAGACAGAATGAAAATCAACAAATTATCAAGCTGTAAAATACTCAAAACGCTGAAGTAATTTTTCACAGAGAGTGATATTTTACCTATCTGCTGACTTAAAGACAGAATGAAAATCGGCAAATTATCAAACTGAAAATTCTCAAAACTCAGAATTGAGAATATTTCGGCGAACTTTCTATCTGAAGTTATTTTTCACAGAGAGTAAAATTTTCCTCATCTACTTACTTAAAAGCAGAATGAAAATTGGCAAATTATCAAACTGTGAAATTCTCAAAATTCCGAATTGGGAAATCAGAATATTTCGGCAAACTTTCTAGCTGAAGGATTTTCCAGAGAGGGTGAAATTTTCTTGATCTACTTACTCAAAGACAGAATGAAAATCGGCAAATTATCAAACTGTGAAATTCTCAAAACTCAGAATTGAGAATTGAGAAGATTTCGGCAAACTTTCTAGCTGAAGTTATTTTTTAGAAAAGGTGAAATTGGCCGAGCTTCCGAGTCAAAGGCAGAATGAAAATCGGCAAATTATCAAACTGTGAAATTCTCAAAACTCAGAAGAGAGAATTCCAAAGATTTCGGCAAACTTTCTATCTGAAGTAATTTTTCAGAGAGAGCGAAATTTTTCTTATCTACTTACTTAAAGACAGAATGAAAATCGGCAAATTATCAAACTGTGAAATTCTCAAAACTCAGAAGAGAGAATTCCAAAGATTTCGGCAAACTTTCCAGCTCAAGTTATGTTCTATAGACGCTAAAATTTTTCTTATCTACTTATTTCAAGACAGAATGAAAATCGGTAAATTATCAAACTGTAAAATACTCAAAACTCAGAATTGGGAATTCAGAAGATTTCTGTCAACTTTCTAGCTGAAGTAATTTTTTAGAGAGAGTGAAATTTTGCCTATCTACTTACTTAAAGACAGAATGAAAATCGGCAAATTCTCAAGCTGTCAAATACTCAAAACTCCAAATTGGGAATTCCGAAAATTTCGGCTAACTTTCTAGCTGAAGTAAATTTCCAGAGAAGGTAAAATTTTCCTCATCTACTTACTTAAAGGAAGAATGAAAATCGGCAAATTCTCAAGCTGTCAAATACTCAAAACTCAGAATTGGGAATTCCAAAAATTTCAGCTAACTTTCTAGCTGAAGTGATTTTTCGGAGAGGATAAAATTTGCCCCACCTACTCACTTAAAAGCAGAATCAAAAGATGAAAATTATGAATATAAATTTTGCTAGACGTTGTAATGTAATAAAATTTTATTATCTTTGGTTAGTAGACTTTAACTTGAGGTGATTTTTATGACTAATCAGAATAATAGTGAAAGTAACAAAGTAGCAATAATAGACGTAACAAGCACATATAAGGAATATTTGAGATATTCTTCATCTAGATTTGATTCTTTGTCTTTCTCTCTTAACAAGTCTTTTATATTCACTGACATTGTAGCAACTGAAAATATCAAAAATAATTCATCAGAACTACTTAATGGAATTTTTATATATACAGATAGTGATAAATAAATAGTAAATTATATCGGAGATAACCTTGATGAAATTGAAAAATTAACAGGAGACTGGAATAAAATCTAGATCTTAGAAAAACCTAAACCTAACCTTGAATCACTCAGAAAAGATTGGCAATCAATTATTTATTCAGAATTGTATGAAAAATTTTCTTTAAGTAGATGGTTATTTGAAACTAAACCATTTAATAGAAATGAATCTTACGATATAGCTAGACAACTAGATATCCTTCCCGAACAATTACCTTGTTTAGTCTTATTACCACCCTTAACAAAAATATCTGGTCTAGAAAAACTTATTATCCCTATTCAAGAAGTATCAGCTAGTTATTTTAGAAAAATATTTTCGACTTTAGAACAGATAGTTAAACAAACAGAGGATAAAAATAAATATGAAGCAATAAAAATCAGATTTAACTACCTGACAGAATACTTAGAGACAACCTCAGAAAAAATTGTTCAACGAACAACAACAGAATATCAAATAAATGGAACAAATATTTTTGTTAATAGCCAAACGGAGAATTTTAAAATGACCGAAAATAATCGCGATATTCAAATTAGCGGAGACAGTAAAATCGCCAGTATTGTTGGAGGAGAAGGAAAAATATATACAGCGAATATTAACCAGAATAACTATTTAACCACCGAACAAAGACAAACCTTACAAGAGGCAGCAAAAGAAATTCAACAATTATTAGAACAACTATCTAAAACAGACTATTCCTCAAATGCCACCAATAACTTAGAAATTGCTAACCAAGCAATTCAAGAGATAGAAAAAATCCTTCTCTGAAATCTCGAATAATTACAGCATAAAAAGTAGGAGGATAAGAAACATTCAAAAAATTAATAGACCATCCAGCAGTTAATATATTAATGGCTTCAATTGAAGGTTGGAGTAGTGGCAAATAGAAAAACAAAAATTAAATCTAAATATTATTGAAAAATCACAAATGAAAATCTTATTAACAGGCATTAACGGACAACTTGGCCACCAACTACAACCCCTCCTGACAAATATTGGAGAAGTAACCGCAGTGGGGCGAGAAAACTTAGACCTGGCAGACCCCAATGCCATCTCTCAACTAATTAGCCAAGTTAAGCCAGAAATTATTGTCAATGCTGCTGCTTATACGGCAGTTGATAAATCTGAAAATGAGCCAGAATTAGCCAATGCGGTAAATGGTATTGCCCCTGGAATTATGGCAACCGAAGCCAAAAAATTGGGGGCAACCTTAATCCACATTTCCACGGACTACGTTTTTGATGGGACTCAAAGCACACCCTATACAGAAACTGACCCTACCAACCCCCTCGGTATCTACGGCAAATCTAAATTAGCGGGAGAAAAGGCAATTCGGGAAACAGAAGCTAATCATATTATTATTAGAACTGCTTGGGTTTATGGTGTTTATGGTAAAGGTAACTTTGTCAAAACCATGTTGCGGGTAGGTAAAGATAGGGAAGAATTGAGAGTTGTTTACGACCAGGTAGGTTGTCCAACTTGGACAGGAGACTTAGCAGAAGCGATCGCTCAAATCATTCCTCATCTTAATTCAGAAACCTATGGAACTTATCACTATACAAATAGTGGGGCAATTAGTTGGTACGATTTTGCCATGACTATTTTTGAGGAAGCAAAACAACTGGGTTTTCCTTTAGAGGTAAAACGAGTAGTTCCCATAACTACTGCTGAGTATCCAACTCCAGCAAAACGACCTGCTTTTTCAGTTTTGAATAGTGGGAAAATTTCCCAAGTTTTGGGGAAACATTCTCCATACTGGCGAGATGGTTTGAGGCAAATGTTAAAGCAGTTAGCTGCTTTGAGCAATTAACAATCAGCTCTAACACAAGAGTTACTCAAATAAACTATATGTAGTATTGACTTCTCTCTCGGTTCAAACACGAGAGATTCTAATGGAGTGTTCCGAGTTGGGTTAAACCACGATTCGGAACGTTTCACACTTAACTGTCACTGACAATTAGTCAGTGGTGGTAGTCAAAAACCACCTAGACGCTCTCACATACTGATGATTAATACCATATGCTTTGCGCTTACTTTTTATGATTAATACTTTCAGAGTGGTTTTACTCAAGGAGCGAGCTATAAATCCCTATCTTTGCTGCCTGCTTGTCTGTTGCCTTGGTCTTGGTAGCGACATACGTCCTATTAGTTTCCTTCCGACGGGAATTTCACCCCTACTAGCAAAGGTTCATCGGGACAAACCTTGTTCTTACTCCCATGAATATATTGTATCTTATGTTGGGATATAGGAGATTAAAATCTCCAACTTGTTTTCATCCATCGACTGAAGTCTGATGGCTTTCAACTGCCAATTCAAAGTCAGCAAAAACTATAACGTTGCAGATTTTCTATCTGAAACCCACAAGTGGGGTAAGTGTTGAAAAAATTACTCCTCAACACTCATAGTTTTTTGTTATACCTATTTCAAGATAATAAATTTGCCTAATGAATTCTACTATTACTCCCTCTCCTTGGATGAAAATTTTTCAACCTTCTTCTCATCCTAACCTGCGTCTATTTTGTTTTCACTCTTCTGCATCTGGTGCTTCCTTATTTCGCCTCTGGGGAAAACATTTGCCATCTAATATTGAGGTTTGTGCCATACAATTACCAGGAAGAGAAACTCGGATAAAAGAAACTTTAATTACTAAATGGGATGACCTACTTTCTTCCCTAACTAAAGATTTGCAACCCTTTCTCACAGAATATCCCTTTGTGTTTTTCGGTCATAGTCTTGGTGGGTTAATTTGTTTTGAAGTTGCCCGTAAATTACGAGCAAAAAAATTACCGACCCCTAAATATATGTTTATTTCCGGTCGTCGCGCTCCTCACATTCCTATTGATAACCAACTTCATCAAGCATCTAATCAGACTTTAATTTCGACTTTGCGTGAATACGGTGGTACCCCTGAAGCAGTCTTGGAAAACCAAGACCTGATGGAATTATTTTTACCTATTTTACGAGCAGACTTTACTCTTAATGAGAAATATATTTATTCTCTTGAAGCACCTTTTGAATTTCCTATTGTTGCTTTCAGAGGTATAAATGACACAGCAGTAAATTTACAACAATTATCTGAATGGGAAAAGCATACTGTTGGTAATTTTGCTTTACATGAATTTCCAGGCGGTCATATGTTTTTCCTGCAGCAACCAGAGACTTTAATTGAGGCAATTTTAAAATTTATGTGAGGTCATTTCAGCGAAAAGTTATCAGTGTCTCCAGCTTAAACAGAAGGCTTGAAATGCGGAATTTTCTTTTTTTTATTTTCTTAAAAGGGGAAGCTTGAAACCTTATTTATTAGGTAAGCATTCAGCCATCAGCTATCAGCTATCAGTTATTAATTTATTGTCTTTAGAGCGGAAATTAGTATTGATATATTTAAGTAAAATTAAAAGTATGGGAAAAAAATTGACGTTGACCTTAGAGTGTATATTTATTTGAAACAGCTAATAGTTGAGCGCGAGCTAGTGTCGCTACCCGGAAGTTAAAAGTCTAGCATTTAAAAGCGAGTGCTCATTGGCGAGGTTTCCTACGGCGCTTTTAAAGTGCGGAAATGGTTCCGCACATATCGCCTCCAGAATGTAAGACGCACATCTGACAGTCAATCATTTTTGATTTGTAATTGTTTTAGGATTTTGTAACTGGTCAGTTATTTCCACCATCCTGCACTAGCTGAATCCTTACCTTTTATACAAATTTGATAAATGTTTTTTACAAATGATTAGTATAAGTAAGGAAGAGAGAAGAAGGAAGACCAAAGTTGGAATAAATATTAAAAAAAACGGGAAAAATGATAGATTTAGTTGTCTTAAATAAATTGGATTAGCTCTTTTTAAGCATCCATTTTTTTGTAGCATTATTTTTTCAAAGTGGTATTATATATAGCTTTTTCAAATGAGATGTGAAACAAAAGTTATACCAAATTGAAATGAAGCTGCATAGAATAATATTTAAAGCATAATTGACCATAGGTAAGCGTAGATAAATATAGATCGATTTAATGAATTTCATCATTCTATGCAACCTCATATCAAACTGGTATTAGTTATTTACTAACAGTAAAAAATCCTGCAAACCTTCTTACCGAAAAATCATAGTCTAAAGTCTCCCCTTTTAAGGGGATAAAAAGCGGTCGTTTGCTTTTGCTTCGCAAAACTGGCGTAACGCAACGCTGACGCGAAACGCGACAGCGGAACGGAGTTCTCTCTTCGGAGCGCACCCGTTGGGTGGGATGGCTCCGAAACCTGCGCCATATCCAATCGACCAAGAGAAAAGAGAATTCCGTATTTTCTTGCCTCCTTATTGCAGAGGTACTGATAACTGATAACTGAAATGACCTGTTGCCTAAAAGAAACCAATTTTTTACGCAACTAAAATGAAATTACTACAGTCATTTCAGTTTAGTTTGAGACAAGGGTTTTTTGCCTTGAAAAACTTTCAGCGGAAAAAGTATTTCATTTTTATTTGAAGTTACTATAAGTAGCCCAGTAAAGATTAACCTATTTCAAATTAATCTGTACATCCGTGCCAAAATTCGTATCTTGTCTTCCGATTTATGTTAGTCAAAAAAAAGTCAGAACTTACTTTTCTCATTATCGCCACCATAACAATTTTACTCCCTGCCTTCTATATACTTTTTATGATATCTAAAGCAGGGGAATTGCTAAATTTTGACTATTGGTGGATGATTCAAAATATCTATTCTATAGATGGATTTTCCACGAATATTTTTGACTGGATGTTTCGGGCAAATGAACACTTTGTCTTAATTCCTGCCATAATTTATGCTCTAAATATTGTTGTTACTAAAGGTTCCAATATTGGGTTATGTATAGCGACATTTTTCCTGGCTTGTATTCAGGGAATTTTATTAACGACATTAGTACCTAATACCCTGAAAAAATATCAGACGATACTTTTATTATTAATTCTATTTATCTCCATTTTTAACTTTACTCCTGCTGCTGCTCATAATTGGATGCGCGGATATAGTGGCGTACATTGGGTAATTGCTAATTTATTTGTTATTGCCTCAATTTTTTGTGTAAATAAATTGGTAGAATCTCCACAAAATAAATGGCTAATTGCCAGTATAAGTTTGGGAATTTTAGGATGTATTAGCTATAGTACAGCTTTGGGAATTTGGCCGATATTATCTACTGTTGCTATTTTATTTAAACTGCCGAAAAGATTTACTATCTCTTATATTATTTTTTCGATTTTAGTAATAGGAATTTATTTCCTCACTTACACAACGCCCTCTCATCATCCCTCTTTGTCTAAACTAAATATAATTAATATAATTGCCTATATTCCTGTTTATCTAGGAGCAATTTTTACTCATAATATCCCCGTAGCTTCAACAATAGGTTGGTTCGGATTAATTTTGACAGGAATATTTTTTACTTATTGGTTATTTTCATCTTATCCTCAAGACTGGTTACCCTGGTTATCAATAATAACTTATACTTTAGGCACTGCTTTAATGGCAGCAGTTAGTCGTTCTGGATTTGGAGTCGAACAAGCGATCGCTTCTCGTTATGCTACTCTACCTTCTCTATTTTGGTTAAGTCTAATTATCCTAATTTTTTTATTGCTCCAACAACAGCAACCTACTCTCAAAAAACAGTGGTATTTTGTTATGCCATTAGTGGCAGTTTTGACGATTTTAACTATATTAATGTATCGAGTAGGTACGGAAACTTTTAGAGAAATTGCTCATCGCGCAACTTATCAACCTTTAGTAGGATTATCCTTACAAATTGGCATTTCCGACCCTGTTTTAATTAAAGAAAAAGTAGGCAACCGACCTGCTGCTTTTTTAGGTTTAGTAGATGCTTTAAAAGCTGATGGTCTAGTACCTTTTAATCGAAATATAAAAAAGGATAATTTTTGTGCAAATTTGGATGAAAAAATTAACTCAGATTTATTAACGGCAAAACTACCAGAAAATTTACAGGGATATTTTGACACTGTGACTGAATTTTCTTCTACTACAGCTAGAGTAAATGGATGGGTAAGTCAAGTTAAAAGTCAAAATTTAGAAGTCAAAAGTAAAGAGAATGTTCAGATTAAATGTATTGCTATTCTGAATCAAGAAAATGTAGTTAAAGGTTTTGGAATGTCAGGTTTTCCTCGTGCTGATGTGGCAGAATTATTAGGAACTGAATATGAATTATCCGGCTGGAAAGGATATATTCAATTCTCAACCAACGATGTTTTAACAGCTTATGTAAAATTAAAAAATCGTCAAGATTGGATAGCTTTAACCAATCAACATAGTTTTGATAATTAGATTTTAACCTAGAATCTTAAATACCTCAATTTTGTGATTCTGGGAATTAAATGAAATGTCTTGCTATTCTCAATCAAGAAAAAATTGTCAAAGGTTTTGGCATCTCAAATTTTCCTCCTGCCGATTTAGCAAAATTATGAGGAGCTGAATATAAGTTATTCACCTCGAAAGGATATATTCAAGTCAAAAGTTACCCATTGAAAATTCAAGAAAATCAACAAAATATCCAAGGCTCAAACAATAATTTTTTAATAGACTATATTAAATTCAAAAATCGTCAAGATTGGATAGCTTTAACCAATGAACATAGTTTTGAGAATCAGAATTGAACCTAGAATCTTAAATACCTCAATTTTGTGATTCTGGGAATTAAATTAAATGTCTTGCTATTCTCAATCAAGAAAAAATTGTCAAAGGTTTTGGCATCTCAAATTTTCCTCCTGTCGATGTAGCAAAATTATGAGGAGCTGAATATCAATTATCTTCTTAACATAGTTTTGATAATTAGAATTGAACATAGAATCTTAAATACCTCAATTTTGTGGTTCTGGGAATTAAATTAAATGTCTTGCTATTCTCAATCAAGAAAAAATTGTCAAAGGTTTTGGCATCTCAAATTTTCCTCCTGCCGATTTAGCAGAATTATAAGGAAATGAATATGAATTATCTTCCTCGAAAGGATATATTCAAGTCAAAAGTTACCCATTGAAAATTCAAGAAAATCAACAAAATATCCAAGGCTCAAACAACAATGTTTTAATAGACTATATTAAATTAAAAAATAGTCAATACGGGATAGCTTTAACCAATCAATATAATTTTTATAATCATAATTGAACCTAAAATTGTAATACCAATTCACTTTAAAGGTGTCACAAATAGTTGAAAACTTTAGATGTTAAATAACTGTCTTAAATTACTGTATCATCAAAGTTTTAAGCCGATAAAATCTTAATGCATTTTTGACTTTTAACTTTTAACTTCCGTGAATGGGAAATCCTTTAACAACTTATGTTAAATTAAAAAATTGCCTAGATTCGGTAGCTCTAACCAATCAATATAGTTTTGATAATCAGAATTGAACCTTGAATAGTACATACCTCAGTTTTGTCATTCCAGTTTATAACGAAGAAGCCACAATCAAACCCTTGTTTGAGCGAATTTTAGATGTAATGAATTTAGCTGAAATTAATAGTTATGAAATAATTTTTGTAGATGATGGTAGTAACGACTTGTCTTGGATAGAAATTAATGAATTAATCAAAAAACATCCCCAGAAAACCAAAGGAATTAGATTAAGAAGAAACTTTGGTAAATCTTCCGCCTTATCTGCTGGATTTAAAAAAGCTACAGGAAATATTATCTTTACTCTAGACGCAGATTTACAAGACGACCCCGCAGAAGTACCTAAATTTTTGGAAAAGTTAGAGTCAGGATACGATTTAGTTTCTGGATGGCGAAAACATCGTAACGACCCTTTTTCCAAAACATTACCCTCGAAATTATTTAATGGAGTAACATCAATTTTAACTGGAGTAAAATTACACGATTTTAATTGTGGCTTAAAAGCCTATAAAAAAGAGGTATTAGACTGCATAAAAGTCTATGGAGAATTACATAGATATATTCCAGTATTAGCCCATAGTTTGGGATTTAAAATTTCTGAAGTAACAGTGCGGCATCATCAACGGAAACAGGGAAAATCTAAATATGGTTTAGAACGTTATACCCGTGGATTTCTTGATTTATTAACTGTTTTAGCAACTACTCATTATTTACATAAACCAGGTCATTTATTTGGAAGTTTAGGATTATTATTCGGTGCTATAGGAATGACATCTTTAGGTTATTTGACTATACTTTGGTTTATGGAAATTCGACCTATAGGTACTCGCCCTTTATTTTTATTTGGAATTTTGTGTATTATTCTGTCCGTACAATTAATATCTTTAGGAATTTTGGCAGAATTAATAACTCGAAATGTCGATGATGATTATGTGGATAAACAGATTTGTGAGGTTGTTGAAGAAAGGGAGGAAAATTTTTAGGGCATCTCTTTCAAGAATTTAGAATTAATAATTTATAATTTAGAATTACCTCTCCTTTAAAACGGATAGGATTGACTAATTATGAAAATTTTTCTTTTTATTCTCTTAAAAGAGGAGGCTTTCAACCATAATTTTTCGGTAAAGTTCTTATAATAATAATAATTTGATATTTTTGACGGCAAAAATAGCTTCAAACCCAAAATAGATAACCTAAATATATCAACAGGCTAAAAATGCTTCAAAACTATATCTTTAGAAATAGGCTAATAAGAAGTAAATTTTTCAGGTATTTTTCAGATATTTTTTACCGAATAATTAAGGTTTAAAGCCTCTCCTTTTAAGGAGAAACAAGAAAAAATTTTCCTTTGATTCAATCCTCTTCCTTTTAGGGAGAGGTAATTATCAATTATCCATTATCAATTATCAATTATTGAATCAAGCTCCTATATGAGAAAATTAAAACAAATTTTAACTTGACTTGACTTACGAACTTACGTTATTATATTTAGTATTTAGAAAAAACAACAACTTTTCTAGGAGTTAGTTAAGGATGCTTTATTCAATCAGAAAATCTGTAGTAAACACTCTCATACTTATCTTAGTTGCTGGAAGTATATTCTTCTCTTCTATAGCTCCAGCTTATGCTGATGGTGGTAAATCCACAAAGGTTAAGATAGAAAAAGATATTTTTAATATAGGAAAGTATACTATCACAACAGACTGTAATGGAGCGAATAAAGAAGTCTTGAGTCTGTTCACCTGTAAACCAGAGGGTGATGATGATGCACCCCCTAGCCAAGTTAACCTTATTAAAACAGAGAAAAAAGGAATTTCAAATATTACAATCACCAATAAAATATATGAATTGAAAGCTCACAATGGTAACAAGGATTATCTATGCGCTGAAGATCGAGGTATAATAAATACACCTAAAGGTTATGCAATTACTTTAAGTGAATTGCAAGAAGATGGTACAAGGAATTTTATTACTAATGTTTGTACTACAGTTAACAAGTCACTGTTAAATCAATTCGACGATAAGATTACACAAAGCGTCTTCTTTGTTAAACAGATAAATGGTGAGCTTTATCTTAATTTAAAAAACAATGGAGGAGATTGGAAAACTGTAAATGAAAATAGATACCCTAATGAATCAGGAGATATTGAAGTAATATTTGATTAAGAACACGATAAAAGGTGAAAAGTTAGACCTTATTGTAGGAACTAAGCATGGTTAGTTCCTTTTTTCGTCTCCTCGCTATGTAGATTTAACTAAACAATTCATAACTCAAGCGAAGAAAGAATTGCTGTGGCTGAAAGATGTAGCTTCTACGCCACTACAACAATCTTTGAAAGACTTAGACCAGGCATATAAAAACTTTTTTGATAGTTGTACTGGAAAACGTAAAGGGATTCAAGTCAAACCTCCTCAATTTAAGTCAAGAAAGTCTAGACAAGCTGCTAGATTTGTAGGGGTTAATTACAAGATTGGTCAAGACAAAATCTATCTGCCAAAAGTAGGTAAGATTAAAATATTTTGGTCAAGAAAACTACCATCACAGCCTAGTTCTGTAACCATCATTAAAGATTCATCTAATCGTTATTTTGCTAGTTTTGTTGTAGAAACTGGTGCAGAAAATTTGCCAAAGTCTGATCATTCTATTGGGATTGATTTGGGTATTAGCACATTTGCCACATTGAGTAATAGCGAGAAGTTTGAAGCTCCTAAACCACTCAAGAAAAATCTTAAAAAACTAGCAAAATTCCAACGGAAATTAGCCAAAAAAACTCCTGGTACAAACCGCCGTGAAAAGGCACGGCTTAGAGTAGCCAAACTCCACAGAAAAATTCAAGATATTAGAACAGATTTCCTACACAAATTATCAACTGATTTAGTCCGTAAATACGATGTAATTGTACTAGAAGATTTGAATGTTTCTGGCATGGTTTCCTACGGAATGCTGCGCAAACGTAACCGCAAATTAGCTAAAGCAATTAGTGACTTAGGATGGAGACAATTTAGAACTTTAACTGTTATATTTTTCTGCTTATTATTAGTTTTGATTCCACAACATAGTACTACTCAAAAATTTTTACTACAAATTTTTGGCTCATTGAAATCTGTTTTATTAAGTTTGATTGCTACTTATATAGCTGCCATTCTTCCTAAAAAAATTCAAAGTAATGCAGGTGCTATTCTTTGGGCTAAAATACTAGAATCCTTTAGGGTTCGCAAAAATAAAGTACCAGTTAAACAAGCTGTACTCAAAAAACTGCAAAACCTGATTAGTAGATTAATAAACCGTAAGTCTCTTATTAGAATAGCAAAGACAATACGAGGGTTATATCATCTTTGGTGGCTATATATTTTGGGACTTTTAATTGCTTCTAGTATTCTTTTTTTCCTACCTCTTGGAAATTCTTCTCATTACATAATGTTTATAGTAGATAATTCAGGAAGTATGGGATTGTGTGACTCTGATAAACCCACGGGAAAATGCAAACTTCGAACTAATAATGAAGATGAATACCCTATAAACAAATTAACAAAAACCTTATCTAGAAAATTTGAAGATAAAGACCCAGCTATTGATGATCTTCCACATACAACAAAAATTGGAGCAAAAATTAAGAGAGGATTAATTGAAATTGGAGGAGAGTCTAACGAAGGTCAGTGTAGAGTCAGAACTCTCGTAGATCCTAAACTTAACAACAAAGATGAGTTATTGGGTGAGCTAAAAAAAATACGTGCTAATGATAGCGGAGCCACACCATTGGTCAAAGGACTGAAGGATTCTGAAGGGGCTATTGGGAGAGATCGGCAAAATCCTTTCAATCTTAGTCTCTCAAACAATGTTATCGTTTTTACAGATGGAGACGAAGATAATTGCAATAGAGATGTACGTTTTTGCGAAGCAATTAAAGGTGGCAAGATATTTCAAGAAGATTTTCAGATTAACCTATATCTTGTTAAAAAAGGCTCTAACTGTAATAATTTTCCATGCCTTAATCGGAAACAACATTCCAAAGAGTTCGGATTTATTTCCTGCCAAAGTGTTAAAGATTTTTCTTATAACGAGGTTTCTTCAAAAGTTGATGAGATACAAGAAAAAATACTTTATTCAAATGTCAAAGGAATACACAAGATTGCTGATATAGTATCTAATGTAATCATTCTCTTTTCTTCTCTCTTTATCTTGTTCTTGTTAGCAATAATAGGCAACTTTTCATGTTTTATAGGACACGTTGAAAATCTTATCAAGCGGATTGAAGATAGAAACTAGAGGTTATGTCAACTAAGATTAGAGAAGCTTGAATTAGATGTGGAACAAGTAAAGGTTATGTCAATGCATTAAATTTATCTTTAATAAGCAAACGATAAATCAAGCTTCTGCTAATCATAATTTATTTGAAAAATCACCCATTCTCCTTCTCTAACTACAATATTTCCTTCAATATCTCCATGCCATTCAACCCTAGTAAAAATATATTTAGCCCCATATTTTTTCCCCACATTAACTAATTCTTTCCCCGTCTGTTGTGGAAACAAAATTTCCATCGCTCCCACGGCTAATTTATCATTCAAAGGTACGCCAAAAACATCTTCCATCCGATTTTTCCACTCCCTAATTCCGCTATCTGTTTGAGGAAAATGTTTAAAGTCTACAATAACTGCCCTCTCAGAAAAAAACTGAAAATTTGACACAAACGGAGGGATTAAAATTATGTCATCTTTATCGCTAATTTGTCTAAACCTTAAAGCTAGTTTCGTCACTTCATCTTGAGGAACCCTGTTAAATTTTACCTGTTGTTGAAATACCTCTAAAAATTTTCCTGGCAATGCCTCAAATAATCCTAAAACAAATACTAAAGTTGTGACTCCAGCTAAACTATAAGTAATTAAATATTTCCTAGCGATGTAGCTGCCACTAGGTTCCACCAACCCTAAATCAAACTCATCCAAAATAAACGGAAATATTAACACCAAAAACAAACCAGATTTTGCCAATAAATTATTAAAACTCGAATCTGTCGGTGACTGCCATAAGAAAAATATCAATCCAGCTAAAACTATTAACCAGACTACTAATTTGTAACTCCATTTCTCCAAAAAAAACAATCCCAACGATAATAGAAAAAAGCAAATTCCTTGATACGGCACAGGCAGAATTAGAGATATTATCAATAGTAAACCAACTCCTAAATTACCCTGTTGATATAACTGACTGACCAAAATACCTACAGCAATAAATATCATCAACTGAGCAAAAGGAACAGTTCGCGCTAACTGCAACTTAGCAAATAAAGCTAGTGGATAAACTTCGACAAAAATATAACCCAAAAACAAAGCAAAAATTGACTCTGCAATAATTAGGTAAAACTTCCATTTTTCTAGACATCTTGCATTAGTAAAAATTAAATCTTTTTTCCTTCCTTTTATCTCCTTTATCTTGCCTACTTTCCCCCCTTTCCCAGAAGCTCTGAAGAAGAATATTTTCCCTATTTCCGAGTTCTGCAAAAAATCTTCTGATTTAGCAACATCAACTTTGTGAATACACAAACATCCACCCAAAATAAAACAAATAAAATCCAGCCTAATTTTCCAATTCCAATAATCAGGAATAATATGATGAGGATTTCTTACCCAACCATAGATGAAAACAAATTCTTCATTACTCAATTTATCAGTGCTAGTCGTACCAGTTAATAACATTGGCAGATAAACTAAACTTGCAAATCCAAATAAAATAATTAACGGCAAAACGACTTGCTTCAACTGCCGACTTTTTATCCCCTCAATAAACATAATAGGTATCATCATTATTCCCGGCAAAACGCCAAGTAAAAATTGTAAAATTGAAGCGATACCGAAAAATAAATAACCAATTATCCATCTTTGCTGAAAACAGAAATAAATCCCCCAAACTGTTAAACTCATAGCAAAAGTTGCAGGTATAGGAGTTTTAGGAAAAAGTTCTAAATATCCAACTAAAGTGTAGGCAGTTAAACTTAAAAAAATTAAAATTGCTGCGGATAGCTTGGAAGGAGTAAAGATTTTACTAATTGCAGATAAACCACAGATAAAGCTAATAAATGAAATTAGATAATAAATAAAATATGTGAGGGAAATACTACCAATAAATTTGCTGATAAAATAAACTAAATGTTGATAGTAATATCTAGGGGTAAATTTCAACATTTCCTGAACATAGTAATCATTAGTATATAGTTCAGGATTCAACATTGATTTAATTTGAGGAACATGGGTGTAATGATTTCCCACTGGAAAAGTGTATCCTCTAGTAATAAATGCACCGAGAATTAAAAAAGTAAATAGAGATAAGGTAAAGTGCCAACTATATTTTTTAAGATGCCACATTTGTTATAGTGTGTTTATCTGGGATGTGGAGACCAAGTGCAATGAAAAAGGGAATAGGGAGGGAATACTCAAGGAGGTAAAACAGCATTAAATAGTAGCAAATATAAGGATATAAGGTACTCAATCAGTGCGCTTTTTTTATAAGAAAAAAACTCAATCTAGATTTACATCTCAAATAAAAACACTATATAGGAAACAGAATGCAGTGGGAGCATCCTGCTCCCGTGCCAGGTATTCCTCTTTACTGTATACCATTACGCGAGCAGGACTACTAATATTTGCTACAAATAGATAGGTTATTTCTTAGAAGTCAGGAGTCAGAATAAATAGCTTTTATACCATTTATTAGGTTGGAAGTTATCTTTATCAGTCCAAGAGACATATCCTATCAAGTCTTTTAATTTCCCTTATTATTCGTAACATTCTTTTCTCACACTTGGTATAATACCAATTTTTTCTCGTGAGTATTAAGTATTCAACCGGACATGATATGAGTCTATGAGCTGATTTATAAAGTAAATCTAAAGAAAGTTAAGTTATAAGTGAATATAGTGTTATTCTTTACTATACTTGCTCCATTTTATAACTAATGAGTCGTCTACCTGCGATCGCCAACCCTCAACGTCAACCATACCCAAGTGATATGAGTGACTCAGAATGGCAAA
>JAAHGF010000028.1 GCA_010672585.1 Okeania sp. SIO1I7
CTAAGGTTAGCTGAGAGGACTATTTTATTTATGAATTTTCATTTTTCTTGAATACTAATTCTTCCTTCCCAAATAATGAGTTAATAACTCATAGCTGATAGCTGATAGCTGACGGCTGAATGCTTACATCCTATCCGTTCTCTAGGAGAGGTAATAATTAATAATTAATAATTAATAATTAATAATTAATAATTAATTGTTGAAGCTTTGCTGACGATACATTTACAGCAGTTTTTGAGTCTTGGAGGTACAAAGTTTTAGGACTTTAGGCAACAGGCAACATAATAACTTTACCTCACCATTCTAAAAAGTGCTTTCATTAATGGATAATGGATAATGGATAATTACCTCTCCCTAAAAGGGAGAGGATTGACTAAAAGGAAAAGATTTATTCTCTTAGTCGATTGGAGGACAGCGAGGAAACCTCGCCATCTCTCGACCGCTTTTTTCCCTTTGAAAGGGGAGTCTTCAAGGCGCGAATTATCTAATTATTTAATTGTTTAATTATTAATTATTTCGGTAAGTCTGAATATTATATGCAGAATACAAGATAGTAATTATCACAATATCTACACAACATCTAAATAATACATCAAAGGTAATCAAAATGAATGTAGCCGATCTGAAAACAGGGCAAATGGCAATAGTCGATCGAGTGTTAAATATTGGTCGCGATCGAGGAATTGTTGAGAGACTCGCAGCAATGGGAGTAGTTTCTGATAGACCAGTGCAAGTTTTGCGAGAGGGAAGCTTTAGTGGACCTTTGCACATTCGAGTTGGTTTAAGCACAGAAATAGCTATCCGGTCCCATGAAGCAGAAATGATCGTGATTAAAACAGATGGGGATGAGGAAACAAATTCATCAGCAGATTATGAGATGCTCCCCAAGTCTGTAATGAAGTTAACTAAACAAGTTAAAACTCTCTCATTACTGACATTAACTGCCATTGTTATAGTTGTTCTGGCTGAAATTTATCAACTTTTGAATAATGGAAATATTGATGGGGGCGATCGAGAAAAAACTACTGCTAATATTGTTTCTAATTCTACTTCACAATTAACGGAAAATGAAAATTTAGAGACGGTAGATACAACTTTATCTGCACCAACAATAGCTGGAAATTCGGAGACTGTAAATGATAAATCTGATTCCCTTGAAACGACAAATCAAGCAACTATTGAAAATACCATTAATCCCGTAGCAACAACAAGTAATTCTGCCGTTGAAAATGTAGAATCAATAGGTGAAAAAATTACTGATCAAGAAGAAATTGCTAGATTACAAGAAAAACTCTATACTGATATTGATAAAAACTGGAAAAAACCAGTAAAACAAACGGCAATTTATCTAGTTAAGGTAGATAAAAATGGAGATATTATTTCTTACGAAGCTTTTAATCAAATAGCAAAAAATCATTTGAGCAGTACACCACTGCCGAATTTAGTTAAGCCTAATGCTACTAATAAAATAGAATGGACTGAGTTTGCTATTTTACTCTATGCAGACGGTAGTTTAGAGATAGAGCCAAAGTAATGAACGAAGGCAGAAGGCAGAAGGCAGAAGGCAGAAGGGAAGAAAAGTTTAGAAAGGAGAAGTAATTATTAATTATTAATTATTAATTATTAATTATTAATTATTAATTACTTCTCCTTGAAAACTTATAGGATTGACTCAAAGGAAAATTGAAAATTTTTTCTTGTTTCTCCTTTAAAGGAAAGGCTTTAAACCTTAATTATTCCCTAGAAGGGAGTTATGCTGTTTGCGCAGCATTCCGCAGGAAAGTTAGAAGGGTTCAAAAGTATAGCTTTGGGTGTTGAAAAAAATTTCTTATAGTAAAGAAACAGAGATAAGAGTTTTATACTTTGCGCTCTATTTATGAATTGTATATCCTGCATGAACTGATATATTTTCATTTGTGCAGCATTCTATAGAAAAGAAAAGTAGAAGAGAGAAGTGTTTAGACTTGAGAGCTGACTTATAACTATAAGCATTCAGCTTTTCAATATTTGTCTATCGCTTTAATTTTCTGCTTTTTTTAATCTATATAAACCCTCGAAATATTCTGAAAAAAAATCTCCACAAAAACTTAAAGACTTCTAAAAATAATCCCAAATTTTCAGAAGTTATGTTTATAATAAAGTCATAAAAATATCTCGCTAACTTTAAGATAAATAATTCAGTAACAAATGACGGAAAAATTATGGTCAATAGCCTCCCCCTTTTAACTATGCTTTATAAACATCTTTCTTAACACAAAACGTAGACATTAGATAGAAGTTATGTGCTAGCCATTCAATGGGTATTTCGGGAGAGTAAACATATTTAATGAGAGATTTTTTTCTCCCCATTCCCCCATCTCCCCATCCCCCATCTCCCCATATACAGGGTTTCAGGAGTTCCTTATAAGGGATAGCTCTTTTAAGGGGATAAAAAGCGGTCTAGGGATGGCAAGGTTTCGGAGCCATATCTAATCTAATCGACCAAAAAAAAGAGAATATTCCAGATTTTAAGCCTCCTTATTGCAGAGGTACTGATAATTGATAACTGATAACTAATAACTGATAACTGAAATGACTTGTCATACCACTACAACTACAACAATATCAAAATCCCAATCTACAAAAAGAGTTGCTTTAATTGGGATGCCAAATACTGGAAAATCAACATTTTTTAATCGAATTACTGGAGTTTCTGCTCATGTGGGAAACTGGCCTGGAGTAACAGTCGATCTCTTGCAAGCTAACGTCAAAATAAATGGTGAAACAACTGAATTTGTAGACCTACCAGGAATTTATAACTTTAACGGTTTTTCCGAAGACGAAAAAGTTGTTCAAACATTCCTAGAAAGTTATGCCATTGACTTAGTATTAGTTATTATTAATGCTGCACAAATTGACCGTCAAATTCGACTGCCATTACAGATAAAAGCTTTGGGTTTACCAGCAGTTTTGATGCTGAATATGTCAGATGAAGCAAAACAATATGGAGTTACAATAGATACAGAAGAATTATCAAAACGATTAGAAATGCCAGTGTTTCTAATTAGTGCTAAATATGGCAAAGGCTATATGAATGCATATATGGCAATTTCTGAAAAGTTAAAAGAGGTAGAAAATTCCGTCAAATTAAATAATGTCACATCTTGGATAGAATCACAGGAGGATATTTCTCTTAGCGATATAGATAAAGTTTTAAATGGTGCTGTAGTTATGCCTTCTCAAATGGCAAAAAACTTCACAGCTCAAGTTGACAAAATACTCCTTCATCCGGTGTGGGGTTTACCTTTATTTTTCCTCGGAATGTTCCTTGTTTTTTGGGCAGTTTGGAACATCGGACTTCCCTCAATAGACCTGCTCGAAATAGTTGTTGAATGGGTACACTCATCAATAGTTGAACCTCTAGTTCAACCTTTTCCAGAGATAGTTCAAGACTTTCTTATTAATGGAGTTTGGGCAGGGGTAACTACTGTTGCTTCTTTTGTGCCATTAATCATCGTATTTTTTATTATTATGGCAGTGCTAGAAGATAGTGGTTATCTATCACGTTCTGCCTATTTAATGGATGCCTTTATGGCAAAATTAGGTTTAGATGGACGTAGTTTTGTACTGCATATAATGGGGTTTGGTTGTAATGTACCAGCATTAATGGGAACCAGGGTAATGCGATCGCCTGCTTTGCGCTTATTAACGATGTTAATTATTCCTTTTGGTTTATGTTCGGCACGACTGCAAGTATTTGTATTTATCATTGCTGCAGTATTTCCGAATGGCAATGGAGCGATAGTTTTATTCTCTCTATATATCCTCAGTTTTCTGGTAGCTATTATCACCGCGGCATTATTTCAAGGGGTATATAAAAATGAAGAACCTTTCATTTTAGAACTACCTCCTTATCGTTTACCTACATTAAAACAAGTTTTACTGAGAAGTTGGGGAGAAGTCAGAGAATTTTTAGTCAGAGCATCTGGCTTTATTACTGTTGGTTGTATTGCAGTTTGGATACTTACAAGTTTACCACCAGGTGCAACAGGATTAGATACAATTGGCGGTAAAATTGGTCAATTTATGAGTCCAATTATGGACCCAATTGGGATTAATCCTTATTTAACATTATCCCTATTTTTTGGGTTTATTGCTAAGGAAATTGTAATTGGTTCTTTGGCTGTTATTTACAGTATGAGCGAACAAAATGTTAGTAGTAATATTGCGGAGACAGTTACTTTTATTCAAGGATACAGTTTCTGTATTTTTTGTTTGCTTTATACCCCATGTTTATCTACTTTAGCAACTATAGTTAAAGAGGCAAAATCATGGAAATTTTCCTTGCTTTCTTTAGTATTTCCATTAGTTTTAGCTTGGGTTTCTAGTTTTATTTTCTATCAAGGAGCTTTGGCTTTAGGTTTTTAAAGTAAATATAAAGGGATGAGGATTTGATTAAACTTCTTGCAGAAGTCAGGGAATAGGAAGTAGGGAATAGGAATTAGGGAATAGGCAGTAGGGAGATGAAATTATTGATTTTATATCTTAAATTGATTTATAGCAATGAGCGCTGGTATATTTACAAATTGCAGGAGATGCCAAATAGCTAAAAGTCTTATATTATCGTTTTTTTATTCCCCTCCTGGGAGGGGGAGGGGCGAGGGGTGGGTTCCCTGTTGCCAGATGAGCTGTTGCCAGATGAGCTGTTGCCTGCGCACAGCGCTATAACTAAAACTTTTCAATAGACATCTTCGGGAAAGAGGGAGTAGGGAATAGGGGAAATAATTGATAATTTCTGTGGGATAATTAATTTTATTTTTGATTATCACCAGATGTCTAATATTGCAGGGGTTTGGTGACCAAACCCCTACTACTAAGCTTGTGGTTTTTGCCTCTTTTAGAACCTCCCAATTCTAAAGTAATACCAATTAACTTTAAAAGTGTCACAAATAGTTTCAAATTTTTAGATGGTTAATAATTTCCTGGAATTATAGTAGCATCAAAGTTTTGAACCTATAAATTCTTACTTTTAACTTTTAACTTTTAATATCAATTTCATAAAATATTTCTACAATGGCTTTGTTCTTAGGAGTCAGGAGTCAGGAGGTAATAATTTATAATATTTATTTTTTCTGAAAGTTAAACTGTTCCATGATTGACTAAAAATAGTCTGATAACTATAATAAATTGTTTTTTACCCTCTACGTCAGCAGGAAATTTACTAACTGTTTTGTAATCATTCTACTGTAACTATCTTTTTTGAATTTGGTATAACTTCATATATAGCTCCATTCGTAAACTTCTAGAGTTTATTTAATCCTCAACCCTTAGTGAAAAACTGAGCAAAATTTAATTAAAAATTAACTACTTTTGAGCATATTTTCTTATGACAATAATAGTTTAGAAATCAGGAGGGCATAATACCATTTTGAAAAAAGAATGTTACGAATAATAAGTGCAATATAAAGACTTTAGAGAAGATGTCCTTTTGACAAAAAAAAGAGAATTTCCGACCTAAAAACTGGTATTGAAGTCATTCATTCTGACTCCTGACTCCTGACTTCCCCTCCTGGGAGGGGGAGGGGCGAGGGGTGGGTTGACTCCTAAGAAATAGCCTAACTATTTCTAGCAAACAGTTATCAAATTGCTCTAATATGGTAGAACAAATGAATCAAAATTCACCAGAATCACTTAATAACAATTTACCCGTTGTAGTTAATCAAACCTGGCAACAAACAACTCATAACTTACCGCAACAAATTAAAAAAACTTTCATTCAAAATAAAGTTCCAATTGCAGTAGGTGTAGGAACAATTGTGTTAACTCCGATTATTTTATCCCTGTTAAAACCTGTAGCTCAAGTAACTATTAAAACAGGAGTTTCTTTAATTGAAAAAACTAAAGGTGCTTTAGCAGAAACTGTAGAAGTATTCGGGGATATTGTGGCAGAAGCAAAGGCAGAAGTAGCAGCAGAAACACAACATAAAGCTAACTTAAAAGCAGGTTTATATTCTCAACAACAATCAAATACAAGTAAGTCAGCAACTTCTTAAAACATTTATTAGGTAACAGTTAACAGTTATCAATAGTTCCTATTTTTAAAAGTTGGTGAATTTAAAAGTATTTTTGGATAGTAATAAGGTGCGTTACATTCATTTTTCCTGACGGAATGCTCCGCAAACATATCACGCAGTGTTAAAGGAGTTATGCGACAGCAAAACGCACCCTACTATAGCGATCGCCCTGTTTATTCTGGTATGTTGATGGTTAGTTGATACATAAAATCTGTTTTTTATTAAGAGTATTAATTGCCAAATGAAAAAAACGTAATTATAGGAAGCGCTATAAAACTATGTTCTGCTACGCGATAAAACTACGTTACGCTAGCGCGATAGAACTCCGTTCCGCTACGCGAACGCACTCCCACTCACTAATACCCTTTTTCATTTTAATAAGCTCCTATGCAGAGCAAATTACTTACTTCAAAAATACACGAAAATTTCTTTCCCTGCAACCGCCCTGTATTTCTTACATATCAATACTTTAATAGAATGGCCAATTATAACGCGATCGCACCCAAATTATCCCGATTTTTCCCCTAAATAGCTCATTTCAACTTTTTTTGCAAAATTAAGTTTAAATTCCAAATATATTTAATAATATTTGATAAGTATAACTAATATAAGAATTTTTCTCTCACTCACTAAACCCTAAAAAGCTTACAGACATTACTTTTCAGTCGAACTAATAGCTGAATACTGAATATCAGCTATCAGCAAAAAGACTCTCTCATATAGGATAGTGTTTAAATCCCACATTCCACACCACAAAATGTAGTACATAAGAAGGAGCCAGGGGGACCGAGTCAGAATTTAGGAGAAAATCATAGCTGCCGTAATTGAGTAAACAATCAAGCAAGTATTTATGCTTAATTATTTACTCGGAATTTGATGAACGAAAAAAGTAATAGAGATGATTTGTATAGTATAAATACTTACTATAGCGGTTTTCATTTCAGTAGACCACAGTAGGGGCGAATGCCATTTGCGTTCCGCAAAGCTCCGAATGGCGGCCTTACCGAATAATTAATAATTAATAATTAATAATTAATAATTAATAATTAATAATTAATAATTAAATAATTCGCGCCTTGAAGCCTCCCCTTGGATAGGGGAAAAAAAGCGGTCGTTAGCGCAGCGCACCCGTTGGGTGGGATGGCGAGGTCCCGGAGCCATATCCAATCGACCAAGACAGCGGTCGTTTGCTTTTGCTTCGCAAAACTGGCGTAACGCAACGCTGTCGCGTTTCGCGACAGCGGAACGGAGTTCTCTCTTCGCAGCTTTCCCGTAGGGTGGGATGGCTCCGAAACCTGCGCTGTCCGACCATCGACCAAGAAAAGAAAATATTCCTTATATTCAATTCCGTAGCGGTTAAAACCCGAGGTAATTATCAATTATCAATTATCCATTATCCATTAATCAAAGGGTTTTGGTTATGACGATGTGGTTTATCAATCTAAAAAGCGCTGTAAGGTACGGACTTATATACTACTTATAATGTTACATTTTGAAGTGCGGAATGTGGGTTATAAGTTAATAGAGATGTTAAGATATAAAGCCCAACTAAGAGGAATAAAAGTAATAATTACAGAAGAATCTTGTACATCTCAATCAAGCTGTTTAGATAGGGATGATTTACCAACATAAGGAGTTCAAAAACCGAAATTTAGTGGAAAAAGAGTAACAAGAGGGTTGTATAAAACCAGGGAAAATAAATTATTAAATGCAGATGTAAATGGGTCGTTGAACATTATTAAAAAAGTAATTTATTATTTCTTTGACCAGAGAGTAAAGGGTTTGCCGTTTAACCCTGTGGTGGTCGATCCACTTGAGTTCAACTAAGCTTTCAGGCTTTCTCGTTCAGTTTGAGTAAGTTTAGTTGAGCGGTAGGTTTTTTCTAATTAGGGCTTGCTGATTAAATCTAAAAGCATTGACATATAAAGACAACTGCCTTTTTGGGGTCGAATTGCAGTGCCTGGTATCACGTCTAAAACGCTCATGCATGGAGCGTATTTTAGGCTCATAGTTGGGCAGAACAATCTTGGGACAAAACGCCCGCTTCTACCTCCTCGCTCCCGACCCTTTTCTCCCCTCCCCTCCTGGGAGGGGCGAGGGGTTGGTTGTCTCCTGTCTCCTACCCCTACTAAAAGACTAGTGAAGCGCAAACCCTAATTATTCAACCTACCCCAAAAAAAATTAACTTTTCATTTCAGTTTGAGATGCTGCTAAATTATCAGCAAATTCTTCACCAACTTCTGCAAAAGTTGTCTTACTTTCTTCATATAAAGAAAGACCACTTTTAATCACAGATTTAACGATTGGTCTAGCAAATTTTGTGATAGTTGGAGCAATGTATGGAGTAAGCAAAAATGCACTTAATCCTAATATGGCAAGATGATTATTAGTTTGACCGTCTTCAATCATTTCTCGGAGGTGCAGAGTGACGACAGATTTTTTTAAGTGAACAAGTGACATGATTTTAAGAATTAAGAAGTAAAAAGGAAGTAATACCGTTTCACGGAAGTCAAAATTCAAAAGTCAAAAGCGAGTGCTAATTGGCGAGGTCTCCTCAGAATGTAAGACGCACTCAAGACAGTCAAAAGTAAGATTTATAGCGGTTTTCATTAACATAGAATATAGCTATTAGGTCTTTGACTTCTAACCCGACTGAAGTACGGGTGATTCTAAGGAGTTGTTCCAAATCGGTTTAAAAACACGATTCGTCACACCTACTAGCTGTCGCTGGACATCTTCCCAGTGGTGGCAGCTCAAAAACCACCTACAGACTCAGATATGCTGACAAAAATGCCACATACATTGCCTTTACTTTTTTAGTTTTATTTTCAGAGTGGTTTTGCTCAAGTCAGAGCCATAAATCCCTATCTCTGCTGCCTACTTGCCTGTGCCAAGCGTCTTGGTAGAACAGTGCTACTAGTTTCTTACTGGCGGGAGTTTCACCCCTACAAGCATTGAGTCTATGGGACTAACCTTGTTCTTACTCATATTCATAGCTATTATCCCACATTTTGGGATACTTGGGAATAAATTCCCACAACTTGTTTTCATCCAAGGGCTAAAGCCTCTTGGCTTTCAACTGCACGTTTTTTTGTAATTATTAAACTTTAAATATACTTAGGGCTTGCTGACTAAATCTAAAAGTATTTACAGATAAAGGTTTTAGCCTTTTTAAGTATCAAAAAGTGCGAGGTTTTAGGTGGTAATGGTTCAATTTAGGAGCGGATTTTGGTCAAGATTTGGGCAGAACAATCTTGGGACAATTCTTACTCCTACCTCTTCGCTCATTCCCATTTATCCCCTCCCCTCCTGGGAGGGGTTAGGGGTGGGTTGGGAGGGGGAGGGGCGAGGGGTGGGTTGTCTCCTGTCTCCTATCTCCTATCCCTACTAAAAGACCAGTGAAGCGCAAACCCTACTTATATTTTATCTGTAGTTTACCTTTGTGAAAACCGCTATAATAGAGAGTTTCGACTTAGTTAACAATTTGCGCAATTTATTGACATAATACGCTAGTTCTCACAGGCAAGTAGTAACGAGGGTGAAATTTGTATCTTCTGCACTAATCCCTGCTATTCGCATTTCTGGCAGTCTATCTATATAGACGTAGACCTATCGATAAATCCCGCTCCCTACGCTAAAACGGCGTAGTAAGGGTTTGAGGACTTTTTTAGTTATGTTAATTGACAAAGACTTAAATGTAAGTATAGAGTGTAGAGATGCGGTTGGCTTGACCGTTAATGCCTGTGGATGAGTAACCGCCGACGGCCTCACTTGTTTGCGCAGCATTCCGCAGGAAAGCAGGAAGTAAACATCAATTTGTCGCATCGATGTGACTCTTTGTATCAGTTTTATGAAGCAGAACACTTTGACGTTGCAATAGTTTCAACGGATTATTTGACATAATAACTTTGAAACTATTTGTGACATATTTAAAGTGAAATGGTATAAGAAATTAACTGAAATATTTCTTTAAAAGTTCTTAGCTCGTAAATAATATCCTGGTCTTAAGGATGGGGTTAAAAAAGAAAAGAAACCGTGCAGTTATTTTCTATCATTAGATTTTAACAGTTATTTACCAGAAGTAATTAGGCCTTGCTGATTAAACTTTAAAGCATTGATAGATAAAGGTTTTAGCTGTTTTAGGTAGAAAACAAGTGCTAACTTTTCGGTTGCTCAAGGTCAAAAAGGAGCGCATTTTGGGCTCATAGTTGGGCAGAAAAATCTAGGGACAATTCTTTCTCCTACCTCCTCTATAATTCCAATTTCTCCTGACTCCTGATATCAAATCCTGTTGAATACTTATCTTATGTTTGGGGGTGGGGAGTGTGGGGAGGGTGGGGAGTGTGGATAGAATTATAAACATATACTGTATAACCGGATTCTATATGACTCCTGACTCCTGAGTCCTACCCCTACTAAAAGACTAGTGAAGCGCAAACCCTAATTATTCATTATCAATTATCCATTATCCATTATCCATTATTGACTACTTTCCAACTGATGCTGTACTAGAGGACGTAAACTATTTAAACCTGCGGCGATCGCGCTGCCATTATGGACCACGGTAGCAATTAAAGGATGTAGTCCCACTGTTGAAGCAAACCCCAAAGCCACCAAATTTGGCCCTACTACCATGACGGTATTTTGTTCGATGAGATGTTTAGTCTGCTTGGCAATAGCGATCGCCTCCAACAAACTAGATAAATTGTTATTCATCAACACCACATCTGCTGTTTCCCTTGCTACATCTGAACCATCCTCAAAAGAAACCGACACATCAGCATAAGCTAAGGCCACAGAATCATTTAACCCATCTCCGACAAAAGCTACAGTTTTTCCAACTCGACACAAATTTCGCACAATAGCAGCTTTTTGGTCAGGAAAAGCCTCCGCATGAACTTGAGACGCAGGAATTTTCAACTCCTCCGCCACCATCTTTGCCCTAACCTCATTATCCCCAGTCAGTAAATGGACTTCCATACCATACTCTTTTTCCAACCTAACAATTAAAGGCATACTTTCGGGACGTACTGGGTCTTTATATTGAATTGCCCCTTGAAATTCCCCATTACAAGCGACATAAATCAAAGATAACCACTCAGACACCGGGCATTCAAGGCTTGGATATTCGCAATTTTCCTGAAAACAGGGATGGTGCTCATAAAAACAATCCAAATTAACCCCCGCCTGAGTCAAAAACTTCGCACTCCCCACCAAAACATCCTGACCATTAATATCTGCCTGAATACCCAACCCAACTTTATAATCCCACTCACCCCGTGGATAAATCTCCACCCCCTTTTCCTCAGCATAACGAGCGATCGCCTCTGCCACTGGATGAGTAATACGTTGTTCGGCGGAAGCAGCTATTGCCAATACTTCTTCTACACTCATTCGCCCAGGGACAGTTTCCACTCCCACCACAGCAATATTACCTTGAGTCAAAGTACCAGTCTTATCAAAAACAATCGTATCAATATCAGCCAACATTTCCAAAGTACGACCGCTCCTGACCAAAATTCCATGTCTGGTAGTATGATTAAGGGCACCCAAAAATGCCGTAGGAACAGATACCCGAATTCCTGTCACAAAATCTAGGGTAAGAATAGATGCTGCTCTACTGGGGTCGCGAGTTGTAGCTAAGACTATTCCAGCTAAAACTAAGGACGGCAAAATTAACTTGTCTGCCATTTGAGAGGCATAGTTTGCCATTCTAGTGTCATAAACTGGAGCTTTTTCTAATAGCTCGATACTTGCAGCAGCGCGAGTTTGTTTACCTACCCTTTCTGCTGTGATGTAAATTTGACCAGAACGTACCAAAGTCGAAGCATAGACAAAAGTACCTGTTCTTCCTACCACTGGCATTGACTCTCCCGTGAGTTGTTGTTGGTCAATGACTGCTTCTCCTTGCAAAATTTCCCCATCTACAGGTATTTGTTCTCCTGGGTAAACTATTACTGTATTGCCCTGTTTTACCTGGTCACTTGGTATTTGTTGTTTTTCTCCATTTCGTTCGACCCAGGCAAAACGTCCTATTGCATCTAATAGGTCGGCAGTTTGATGTTCGGTTGACCTGGCAGTTTGTTCGCGAATTACATCTCCCAGTTCGTGGAGGGTTAAGACTAATGCAGGTGTTAATACTTTGCCTTGAATAGCACCCAAGGTTAGGGAGAGGAAGTCGAGACAGTCGATATTCAGGCGATGGTTGATAAATATACTCTGAAAAGCTCGTTTAACCACTGGAAAAGCTGCAATAGCTAAGGCGCTAAAACTTAGTTGTGGGGAAATTGGTAATTTTAATGGCCCGCCGAGAAAAGCTAACAGAGTTGCTATACCTGGTATTGCTAAACTTGACCATTCTCCCTCATTTTCATCTTCCGTTTCTGGTGGTGGTTGGGAGTCAACTTTTTTACTGGCAACTGTGATAGTAGAACTATCAACATTTTCCATCAGATATACCAGATGGTCTTGCACTTCCCCTTCTGTTCTGCCTTTAGTCTGATAATTAATGGCGATGGAACCCGCAGCTTGGTTAACCCGAATTTTTTTGACATGGGTATCCGATTCTAATAATTCTTGTACATTTTTAGCATAATTTTTATCTATAGTCAAGCGCATCATGCGAAACCTAGCTCGTCCAGGAATCCCGTGAATTAATGATATTGTGGGAGTTTTAACTCCTAGTGCAGATGCTGACCCTTGCTCTTGTGATTTGATAATTTCCATGGCTTTAATTGAATCAGAAAGTATTGCTAGTAGAAATCTCCAGAAAAGAGGGAATAGGGAATAGGGAACAGCGGTGCGACCCCGCGACGACGACAGTCGCAAGGGAATGCGCACCAAGAGAGGGAACAGGGAAGAATAATTGATAATTTCTGGGTAAGAATTGATTTGATTTTTGATTTTTGGAGATATCTAGTAGAAATCATTAATTTCTCTTACTTTTAACTTAATACCAATTCACTTTAGAGATGTCACAAATAGTTTCAAATCTTAGATGTAAAATAATTTCGGTGAAATTACTGTAGTGTCAAAGTTTTGAGCCTGTAAAATCTTATTTTTAACTTTTAACTTTTGACTTTTAACTTTATAACTTACTCCTCTACTTCAGATATTTTCTCTTCATCAGAATCAGCTTTTTGAATTATACTCATCAATAGCATTCCCAATTCCCAGTCCGACATTCCCTCCGCCTGATATTGAATGACAATAGAAGCTGCTGCCCTATTTATCCGAACCTTTAATACATGGGAATCAGTATTTAACAGTTGTTCTAACCGTTTAGTATAATCTGGTTCCGATGCTACCCTTGGTATGCGCAACCGGATGCGACCAGGAGTCGAATGTACTATAGTGTATGCTGGCGAGTCGTCACTGGCAACTGGAGTCACTGATTGAGAAATAGTTGTTGCTTCAGTCTCAACCACAGGTGTAACTACAGTTATTTTTTGCTCTTTAAGTTGTTCAATAATTTGTCGCACGAAACCAGCAACTGTCAGGTTAACCAGCAGTGCGGTGGCACCCCGTAATTGAAATCTGTTGGTAATCATCAATCCCACTAGAGGTGGTAGAATAAATTCAATTTCATTGTGAGCTTGTAAAAATGCACCTAACTGTTCCCCAGTTGTCTCAACTGTGTTTGTGTTGTTTGTATAGTTTGAGGTTGTGGCCATTATTTACATCCTCTTAAGTTATGGATTATTAATATCAAAAGTAAACATATTAATTTTATATTTTCAAGTAATCGTAGGAATATCTGAAGTGAACTTAATGATTACTTAACTATTGAAGAAAACATGACTTGAATCAAGTTTAGTCTTTTTGTAGTAAATTTGATTAATTACATTTAATTAACCTTGAATTTATTTACTAAAACTATATGTCAAAACTTTGTTTTCTAAATAGAAATCTCCACCAAAAGAGGCAACAGGCAACAGCTCATCTGGCAACAGGGGGAAATAATTGATAATTTATGGATAAGAATTGATTCTATTTTTGATTTTTACCAGATGTCTAATTGACAATAATTTCTTCGATCTTGAATATGGACGCTTGTTGTATCATCGCCATCGTAAGCATTCAGCCGTCAGCCATCAGCTATCAGCTATTGCTTTTAGTTTAGGGGAAAAATTTTATGAACCGTCTTGCTACAAAAGTTGCCTCCCTGGTCCTTAAAGTCAGTTGTTAATTTAAACACCGTCCTTTAAGTAGAGAGTCTTGTAGCTGATAGCTGACTGCTAATAGCTGAATGCTTACTCGCCATCTTTAAAACCCAAATATTTTAGATTACCCAGTCAAACTGAATAATTCAGAATCTCTAGAATGGGAACCTATTCATAGCGATCGCCAAAACGATACGGGAAGACTAGCAATTTGGCATATTGACTGGGAACATTGAAACCCTTATCCCAAAATAATTTTGAAGTGTTTGTCACCCCGTGATTTGAAAACTTTATTTACAGCGCTTTTCAAGTCGATGAACCACATCTTCACAAACAAAACCTTGTAGGGACGTTCCATGGAACGTCCCTAATGTGGTCTACCCAAATGAAAACCGCTGTAAGTAACTGATGTTACGCAAAAAGGAGTAAATTAGGCTATGATTATAAAATTGTATGATTAGATACTATGAGTTATAATAACAGCTCAATAACTTAATACAATTACTTAACTATAGAATCAATTTGGGATTTATTAAGCATCTCCTCCATGGATAGGGAGTATGGAGTAGGGGAAAGAATTGATGAATAATACCAATTTCCATGGATTAATCCTATACTTATGATGCGACTTCAGTTATTAAGTAATAATAATGCTTCAGTAATGTTTGCATGCGATTATCGCCATTAAACCAAAATATCTTATGTCTTTTAACCCTACTCCCTACTCCCAAATTCCCCTCCTGGGAGGGGGAGGGGCGAGGGGTGGGTCCCTACTCTCAAGGAGATGTAGCAAGAATGCGTGAGAAATGGTATAAGAGTGCAATAATTGATTTGATTTTTGATGGTGGGAGATATCTATCTATCTATGTAATTAAATATCAATATCCTAACTTTTTAGCCTAAAAACCCAACATTAGCTAATATTCCAAATGGCTTCTATATTGTTTTTTTATCTAAAATAATAAATATGAATCAGTCAAAATGTATAGGCAAAGTTTATTTAGTAGGAGCAGGACCAGGAGATCCCGGACTACTGACACTTAAAGGCAAAGTGCTATTAGAACAAGCAGATGTCGTTATCTATGACGCTCTCGTCAGCGCTCCTATCCTAGCAATGATTAACCCTAATGCAGAAAAAATCAATGCAGGCAAACGTCGTGGTCGCCACTCCCTACCACAAACACAAACAACTCAACTGCTAATTGAAAAAGCTCAAACTCATGCAGTGGTAGTACGTTTGAAAGGAGGCGACCCCTTTATTTTTGGTCGTGGTGGAGAAGAGATGGAAGAGTTAATACAAGCAGGAGTACCGGTAGAAGTTGTTCCCGGTGTTACTTCTGGTATTGCTGCACCTGCTTATGCGGGTATTCCCCTTACCCACAGAAATTATAGTTCCTCAGTTACTTTTGTCACAGGTCACGAAGCAACAGGTAAATATCGAGCAAATATAAACTGGCAAGCGATCGCCCAGGGTTCGGAAACTATTGTGATTTATATGGGAGTTCATAACCTACATAATATTATCACAGAACTTATAGTCGCCGGATGCTCCCCAGTAAAACCCATTGCTTTAATTCAGTGGGGAACTCGTCCCGAGCAAAAAGAATTAATTGCTACTCTCGAAACTATTGTAGAACAAATTGAAGTAACTGGGTTTAAAGCACCAGCTATTGCAGTTATTGGTGATGTGGTTAATTTCCATCAAATATTAGGTAGTTATCAGAATTATATCATGTGAGTCCTCAGGAGGACCGAGTCAGGAGGACCGAGTCAGGATTCAGGAGGGAGAAGTGGTGAAAAAAAGAATATATCACTAGGAGAAGGAGAAGAAAGTTTTTTGATCACTAATTAGCAGACATAATATTAGGCATCTCTAGAAAAGAGGGAACAGGGTTAACGAAGTCAGAAGTCAGAAGTCAACCCACCCCTAACCCCTCCCCCTCCCAGGAGGGGAAGTCAGAAGTTATTTTTGTAACGGGGATTTAGAGCAACTCTCCAAAAATATTGCGCCTTAAAAGGCGGGGTTTTAGACCCATATTATTTTGATAAATGATTGACAATTTCATAGAAAATCATTGCTTTAAATTTTAATTTTTGAAGATTTCTATTTATTTTAACTAAAGAAGTCAAATACCTAATGAATACATCTTCACTTTCACTCCCGAAAAATCATCTAGTAGCACTCATTCTTGCAGGTGGTAAAAGTTCTCGTATGGGTAAAGATAAAGCCCTAATTCCTTGGCAAAATATACCTATGCTAAAAAGAGTTTATCAAGTAGCTAGTGAATGTACAGAAAAAGTTTATATTATTACTCCTTGGCCAGAAAAATATCAGCATATTTTACCTACAGAATGTGAATGGTTAACAGAGATTAAAACTGAAGGACCTTTAGTTGCTTTTACTCAGGGATTAGCTCAAATTAATAGTGATTTTATTTTACTATTAGGGTGTGATTTACCTCTGTTGAACTTAGATATTATTCAAACTTGGGCAACTCAGTTCAACCAACTTTCCCCTGAAATTTTAGCTTTAGTTCCGAAAACATCTCAAGGGTGGGAACCATTATGTGGTTTCTATCGGCAACAGATAAAAATTGAGTTAAAAAAATCTCTTGAGCAAGGAAATCGCTCCTTTCAAAAATTACTTGCTCAAATTCCAGTTCAACCATTATCTATTGATACTCAGGCAGAAAAAATGTTATTTAACTGCAATACTCCCTCAGATTTACAGTAGTTTTTCACTGAAAAACTGAGTCTGAAGTCTCCTCCTTTTAGAGCGACTTTAATTATTTGGTTTTGGTATAATATCATGTCCGGTAGCATCGGTCTTGTATAGTAAATAGGCAACAGGCAACAGGCAACAGGCAAAACAGGCAAGAAAAAAACTTAAATTTCCTGTAGATATCCACGCTAACTTTTACACAAACGCGCCCCAACGGACATGATATAAAATCCAGTTATATCATGTGCCCCCTTTGGGGGAACTACGCTTACAGTAGAACAGTTATAATTAGGGCTTGCTGATTAAATATAAAAGTATTTATACATAAAGATTGAGCGCCTTTTTAAGTATCAAAAAGTGCAAAGTTTTCAGTGGTAATGCTTCAATTTAGGAGCGGATTTTGGTCAAGATTTGGGCAGAACAATCTTGGCAAAATTCTTACTCCTACCTCCTCGCTCCCGACCCATTTCTCCTGTCTCCTACCCCTACTAAAAGACTTTCCATACGCAAACCCTAATTATTAATTATTCGGTAACGAGGGCGATCGCTATCAAATATAGTCAATTTTTTCATAATTAGTATAACTCTATAATTTTTTTTTCAAAACTGCTATTACTTTTTCATATTCAGCATCAAGTTCTAACACCATATCCATTCCTTCAGTTATCAGTTCAGAGCCTTGTAAATTTGCTAATTTATCACATAAAATAGGAATATTTATTGCTCCAATATTAGCACTATAAGCACCCAAACGTTGAGTATACTTTTTTAATTCTTCTGTTGAATTAATAGCAATTGCATTTAAAATTTGTTGCATATAATGAGCAGCATTTTCTAAATAATCCTCAATCATTTTAGCTATAACATTATTTGCGTTTGTGCCTGATGCTTGGCGAATAGAATCTAAAACTGTTAAATCTAAAACTGAGTGATTAATATTATTAACAGAGTCACTAAAACTATTATCAGTAATAATTTCAGTGACGGAAGTTGACGAATCAATATTATTAATAGATCTAAAATTAATCAATGCTTGTGTGAATTGTTCGTACTCATTTTCAAGTAGAGGAAAAATTTCTGCCGCTCCTATGGTAGTATCTGCTCGTCCCAAATCTTCCAGCTGATTACATATATTTCCCATAGTAACTGCTCCCAAATTACCACTACTAGAACGCATAGTATGAGCTGCCATTCGTAATGCCTTAGCATCATTAGTTGTAATTGCTTCTCGAATTGCTGCTAACCTACCTGGAGTATAATTAAGATAATCTCCAATAATTTCACTTAAAAGTTCATCGCCTCCCATCTTTCTAATTGACTCTAACATTGTAATATCTAGCATTGACTTGTCCTGTGTTATAGAATTATCTCTAATAATACTATTACTTAACTGTTGATTATTTTGAATAATATGAGTATCAAAACTATTTTGCCATATTGATATATCTGCATCAATTCGATTAGCTTGCTGTAGTACATAGGCTAATTCTTGAATTTGGATAGGTTTAGAGATAAAATCACTCATACCAGCCTCCAAACATTCATTGCGGTCCTCTAACATAGCGTTAGCAGTAACAGCAATAATGCGTGGACATAGTTCAGTAGAGTATTGCTGACGTAGAAGACGAGTTGCTTCCAGACCATCCATTTCTGGCATTTGTAAATCCATCAACACCACATCATAAGGCTGACGTTGCAAAGCCTCTAAAACCTCTATGCCATTTGCCACAACATCTGCTCGGTATCCTAACTGCTGTATTTGTAGCAAGGCGACTTTTTGGTTGACTACATTATCTTCTGCCAGTAATATTCGTAGGTTTTGTACTGGTTGAAAGTCAGCCTTCGGTGCAACAGCTAAATTTTCAATACTGACTTTTTTGCCTGTAAAAATATTAATTATCGTATTATAAAGTGAAGATATTCTAATTGGTTTATTAATAAATGCAGCAAAATTAACATCTGAAAATTCTGCTAACAGCTTCTGTTCTTCTAATGAACCTAACATAATCAGAGGTAAATTTTGACCTAAAGTTTGTTTGCGGATGGTTATAGCTAGAGTCAAACCGTTCATCTGAGCCATATCAATATCCAATATAGCTAGATCGAACTTCATGCCTTGGTTAATTAAATCAACCGCCTCACTACCAGAAGCAACTGCCCAAGTTAACATTCCCCAAGACTGTCCTTGTATAGCTAGCATTTTTCGATTAGTTGTATTATCATCTACTATTAGTAATCGTTTTTCCGCTAAATATTGCTTTGCTTCTTCGTTAACGTTATTTGAATCGATCGCAGGTCTAGCAACTATCGTAAAGTAGAAAGTTGAACCTTCACCTACTTTACTTTCTACCCACATTTTACCCCCCATTAATTCACTTAACTTTTTACTAATTGCCAAACCTAGACCAGATCCACCATAATTACGATTAATAGAAGAATTAACCTGACTAAAAGACTTAAATAAACGGTCCATTTGCTCTGGAGCAATGCCGATACCAGTATCTCGCACGGCAAATTGAATTTCATAAATGTCATTATCGTCACTGTCGTCCCTGGAAGTTGCCTGTACATGAACCGTAACTTCTCCAGCATTAGTGAATTTAATGGCATTACCGAGCAAATTTACCAGAATTTGTCGTAAACGAGTCACATCTCCGATAATCTTCAGAGGTGTCATTTGTTCAACTATGTAAGCCAACTCCAGATTTTTCTCTTGCCCTCTCAAAGCTAACAAATTCAAAGATTCCTCAATACATTCTTGTAAATCAAATGCTTGTTCTTCTAGCTCTAATTTATCAGCATCAATTTTTGAGAAATCAAGGATATCATTAATTAGAGTCAGTAAACTATTTCCACTCATGCGAATAGTTTCAGCAAAATCTCTTTGCTGAGTTTGTAACTCTGTATCTAGAAGCAAACCTGTCATACCAATCACCGCATTCATCGGAGTCCGAATTTCGTGACTCATTGTGGCTAGAAATTGACTTTTTGCTTGAGCTGCTGCTTCTGCTGCTTTTGTCGCTTTTTCCAAAGCACAATTTTTTAGAGTCAATTCCTCTTTTCGCAAAACTTCTTGCTCTAACAGATGAGCGTGAGCGATCGCTATACCTACTTGTTCAGCTATTGCTTCCAATAATTCTATTTCTTCTGTTGTCCATTCACGATAAGAGTCACATTGATGTAATCCTATAATACCATTAGCTTTTCCTTGATAAGAAGTTCGTACTGCCAACATTGATTTGAGATTTATCTGCTGACAGAAATCTATCATTGGTTTGAGCAACGGATGGGTATATACATTAGGAGTAGAGACAGCTCGGTCTTGGGATAAAATTTGTTCCACATGGGGGTTCCCGACAACTGGAACCTTCAAACCTAGTAAAGATGGATGCCCAGTCTCCAAATATTCTGCCATATAGGGAATTTCTGGTAGAGCTATGTTAATGTAGGTATGAATCATGCAGCGATTTACTTTAAAAGCACGACCTACTTGGTTAACTGTAGTCTGAAAGATGGTGTTAATATCTAAACTCTGGCGAATTTCTTGGCTAATTTGCCTCAACAATACTCCTCGTTGGACCTGTTTTTCTAGAGCTGTTTGAGCTTGCTGACGTTCTAATTCATTACCTACCCATTGAGCCATTAATTTTAAAAGTTGGCGATCGCTATCTTTGAAAGGTGTTGTCCGTTTATTGAAACTTCCAAAGGCAAGTACACCATGAAGTACTCTTCCCACTGACACAGGAGTACCCATATATGCCTCTAAACCAAGGTTAGTGTAGGCGGGATGGGAAGACCATGTTGATTCCTGAGCTGCTTCAAAGCATATAAATTTTTCCGAACGAAAGACTGTGCCACAAAAAGTTTGGTCTAAATCAAACTCATCTTCTACCTGAACTGAAAAATCAATGTGTTTTGGTTTCTGTACAGCAATTGCTTTGTAGCGATCGCCATTAATATATCCTAGAATACCAATTTCAAGTTCAAAACGTCGTCTTCCCATAGCTAGAAGTCCTTGTATTCGTTGGTTAAAGTTAAGCTTTGGTGCTGAAGCTACTTTGTAAAGAGAACGAATAGCTACTTCTCCTTCTCGGATTTCTTTTTCTATTTGTTTGCGTTCGCTAATATCCCGAACAAAAGTACAATTATACTCTTTTCCATTAAATTCTAAATAATTCACAGTCACATCTACTGGAATAATTTTACCTTCTTTAGTTCTGTGAAAACTTTCTATTCTGAAAGTGCGAAAATCTTTCAATTCTTGCCAATGTTGCCTCCACTGTTCCTCAGATGAGATGATGGTATCAACATCCAAAACTCTCATCTGTAGAAGTTCAGCTTTGGAATAACCTAGAGTACGACACGCTGCTTCATTTACATAGAAAAATTTGGCATCATAACCCATTAAATAAATTGCATCCGCAGCTTTGTCTAAGGAAAAATGACTCAGCTTTAAAGCTTCCTCAACTTGTTTGCGTTGGGTAATATTATTCAGAGTTCCCGAGGTTCCAGTTAAATTACCCTCTGCATCGAAATGAGTTTGGATAAATGCTTCAATCCAACAAAACCCACCTTTTTTAGTCAGGTAGCGGGATTCTATATTTCCATTTTTACTATCTTGACCATTTATATAACTTTGGAACTTGTTTAAAGTTTGGAGACGCTCGGATGGATGTATAAAATCTGAAAAGTTCTTTCCTAGACTTTCTTCTACTGTAAAACCTGTCATATTTTCCCAAGCTGCATTGAGAAATATCCATTTACCTGTAGCATCTGTTTGAAAAATTACTTCTGCGATATTATCAACTACATAGCGATATTTTTCCTCCCTTTCTAACAGTGCAGTTTCTGTCTTTTCCCTTTCTACGATCTGCTGTTGTAAATCTAACAAATTTTCTTGAATTTGAGTGGCCATTTGATGCATACTACCCTGGATAATGCCTATTTCATCATTGCCTTGGGTATCATTATTTTCATCTAATTTTCTTTTTGTGAGTGTTGTAGCAAGCTCAGTTAATTTTTGTAATGGAACACCAACCTGTCGCTGAAACAAAATTATTATTACAGTCACTAGCACACCACTCATAGTCATAGAAATAACTAAAGTTTTGACAGCATTTTGATATAATTCTGTTGTAATTTTGTTTACTGAAAAACCTAATCTTATTTCTCCAAGATATTCATCATTATTAATAATTGGAGAACTTACTTCGTATATATTCTCTTTTTCTTTAAGGTGATTAATAATATTGAGAGTATTATTTTTTTTCAAGTTATGTATTTTAAGCTCCTTGGCGATCGTCGGGTTTTCTAAATCGATTTGAGCTGTGAGGGGAATTCCTTGTCGATCTATGGCAGCACCGTAAATAAAATTACTATCGTGAATTGTGCGTTCCATAAATGTTTGTAAGGTGCTGAAATTTGACTTGAGAATTGCTTCTCCACTAATAGTACTTAAAAATTGGACTTCATTTTCAGCTTTTTTTTCTAGTTTCTCTAACTGCCATTTCAAGTTTTGTCGGATTAGGACTATTTCTGCTACTAGGTTGATACTTATTAATAAGATACTTGTAATTACCAAATAGCGAACAGCAATACGACTTTTCCACCAAGTATGTACAGACCTTTGATTATTATCCATTTCTTATTTCCTATGTACTAAACTTATTTATATTTTAAGTGAATCAAAAGTTTAGTAGCTCAATTTTTTTTATTTCAATTTTTTAGTTTTAGCTAGTTTGAATGATACTTTGGTACTTATTATTAATGATTAATGAGAATACAGTATTTTTTTCCTCTTCTATCTCTTTATAGATTATCGACGACTCACAGTTGCACCGCTGTCCCCTAAAAGCCAAAACTTTTTACCCGATCTATTTGAGATAGAGAAATGCTAAATACCAATCCGTGCATAATGTGTAAAAAATTCAAAAAATTAAGTCTGAAACTCTTATCCCAGATGAGCTTTTGCCTTTTTATAGAATCTTTTTCACACAACCGCGTTGCGGACTATCATCTGATATGGTATCTGGATATTTAGTTATCGTATGATTTAGTCCTCAGGAGTCAGGAGTCAGGAGAAAGGAGTCAGGAGTCAGGAGTCAGGAGAAAGGAAGGATGAGAGTGGGAATTATCTGGAAAAATTCCGGCATTTTATGTCTGCATTGAATGGAAGTAGAAAGTGCGATAACTGTATAACCGAATTTTATCTGATCTTTCCTTAGTATATGGATACTCTAATAGCAAATATTTATCAAATTGGTATAAGTCTTTATTGGACTTAGACTGGAGAATCTATAATCATATTTACTTATTTACTTAACAAATTTTTGGACTTACTGATGGCCAGAGAGAAAACCGAACAAGAGAAATAGCCTACACTAATAACAAAGTAAACAAAATAGCGATTCATTTTCTATGCCCGTATTAAGCGAAAGAACCTTAGAAGTTGGACAACAATTAGAAGGCTTTGAGGTAAAAGCCATTACCCCCCTCAAGCAACAGCAGATGGTGGCATATCAACTGGAGCATCTGAAAACTGGTGCCAAACTGCTACACCTCTACTCAGAAGATGCGGAAAATCTGTTTTCTATTAGTTTTCCTACTCCTCCGCCAAATAGTACAGGAATACCCCACATTCTAGAACATTCTGTTTTAGCAGGTTCAGAAAAATATCCTGTACGAGAACCATTTTTTGAAATGCTAAAAATGAGTCCGGCAACCTTCATCAATGCCATGACCGGACCTGACTGTACTTATTATCCAGTCTCCAGCAAAGTCAAACAAGACCTATTCAACCTAGCAGAAGTATACTTTGATGCAGTATTTCATCCTCTGCTGACTGAAAATACATTCAAACGGGAAGGCCACCACCTAGCTCCTGCCGATCCGGAAAACCCTCAAGGCGAACTCAAATTTACTGGGGTAGTTTACAACGAGATGAGTGGTGTCTTTTCAGACCCCGAACAACGCTTAGATAGTATTGCCAACCGGATTCTATTTCCTGACAACATTTATGGCCTTGAATACGGAGGCGACCCGAAAAATATTCCCGAACTAACTTACGAAGATTTCCGGGAGTTTCACGCCAACTATTATCATCCTAGTAATGCTTACTTTGTATTCTATGGGAATATTACCACTCCAGAATATCTACAATTTTTGGCTGAAAAGTTAGATGTTTTTGAACAACGGAAACCCAACATAAACATTACTCCTCAGTCTCAATGGAGCGAACCTCGTTTCCAAGAAGATTCTTATCCTATTAGTGCAGCAGACTCAGCAGAAGAGAAAACTTATATTCTGCTCAAATGGTTAGTGGGAGATAGCACCAACTCTGATGAATGGGTTGCCTTGGATATTCTCAGTCGAATACTTTTGGGAAATGAAGGAGCACCATTAAAAAAGGCGATCGTTGAGTCTCAAATAGGTCAAGACTTACTAAGGTCTGGAGTAGACTCTTTAGGTAAGGAAACTACTTTTCATATTGGTATTCAAGGTAGTGAACCAGACCGTGGTGAAGCATTCAGTCAGTTAATTATTAATACTCTCGCAGAACTTGCAGAAACTGAACTTGAACCTAGTCTTGTGGAAGCAGCTTTTCAACAAGCAGCATACCAACATCAAGAAATTGCCAGTATGTATCCTTTGCGGATGTTGTTCCGGGTGATGCAAACTTGGATTTATGGTAACGACCCGTTAACGTTTTTGCAGATCGACGATCGCCTTGTTGAATGTAAACAACGTTATCTTGAAAATCCTAATTATTTCAACGACCTCATCCGCGAAAAGTTACTCAACAACTCCCACCGTTTAACTTTAGTATTAAAGCCAGACCAAGAATGGCAATCTGCTTATGACCAAGAAGTAGCAGCACAAGTTGAACAGGTACGTTCTCAACTGACTCCAGAAGAGCTAGAGCATATAGCTAATGAAGCAGAAGCACTAGAAGTGGAGTCAGGAACTCCCAACGATCCAGAAGCAGTAGCTAAACTACCTCAACTACAGGTAAGCGACTTACCGCCAAAACCAGATGATATTCCTACTGATGTCGAACAGATTGATGGTGGAGTGACACTATTACGCAACCATGTGTTAGCAAATGGGGTAAACTATTTACAACTAGATTTTAGTTTGCGGGGGTTGCCTGAAGATTTGTGGTTGTATGTACCTACTTATATAGATGCTTTGCGGAAGTTGGGTGCAGGGGATATGGATTACGAACATATTGCCCGACGCATTGCTTCTTATACAGGGGGAATTAATTTTAGAACTCAGTTGCGGACTCACGCTCAAGACCCCTATCGTCCTATATATGGATTTCGTGTTACTCTGAAAACTCTTGACGAACAACTACAACCGGCATTAGATTTATTGCGAGATTTGATTTTTGCAGTCAACCCTCGCGACACAGCTAGACTGCGGGATGTTGTTAATCAGTCTCTGGCTCAATGTAGTTCTGATTTGGTTTACAATGGTATCTACACAGCCATGTTGCGGGCTAGCGCTGGCATGACTGCAGAAGCTAAAATTAGCCAAGTTATTAACGGTTTGCCTCAATTAGAGTTGCTGAATAAAGTATGCGATCGCTTTGATGAGCATGGGGCAAATTTGATGGCCAAAATTGAAACCATCCGCGATTATGTTGCGAATCAACCTTTAACTGCTAGTTTCACTGGTTCCGACCATGGTTATGAGCTGGTGAAGAAAACTCTCTCAGAGTGGAGTCAGCAGCAACAGCAACAACCAGGAGAGAATTTTCCTAATCGCTTCGATCCTATTTACAATCTACGGGAAGGTTTGGCAGGTCCTGTACAGGTAGCATATTGCGTTCAGACTATGCCTGCTCCTCACTTCAGCCATCCAAAATCTCCATTGTTAGCATTAGGCGCTCATTTGTTGGGTTTGGGTTATCTATTCAGTGAAATTCGTTTGAAGGGTAATGCTTACGGTGCTGGATGCTCTTACAGTGGGTTAGGAAAAGTTATTTCTTTGTATTCTTACCGAGACCCTCATGTGAGTCGCACTCTTGAGGTGTTTGTTGGTTTGATAGATTATATCAAGGATTTAGATTGGACTCAGACTGATGTTGACCGAGCTATTATTGCTACTATTCAGGATGATTCCCCAGTGTTACGCCCAGAGATGGCTACAAGTTTAGCCTTGGAGCGTTATTTGATAGGGCAAACTACTGAAGTACGAGAGGAACGTTATCAGCGATCGCTCAATGCTACGATAGCGGATGTGAAGCAAACTTTGTTAGATGTGTTTACTTCAGGAATGGAACGCAGTAACATTTGTGTGATGTCTTCTCGCGCCAAATTAGAAGAAGCAAACCATCAAATGGAAGCAAACCCGTTGGAAATTTCTGATATTATGTGATTTCAGAATGGTTAGATAAAATCAGTTAATCAGTTAATCGCTTAATGGCTAATAGCTAATAGCTGAATAGGTTATTAGTTGTTAGCCATTAATTTTCAGCTGCTCCATAAAAAGGAAGTAGATGGTTATAGTAGTAACGCCAGAGAAATCAGATCAAAGAGATTAGATCGCTAAACCCTATATAAGGGTTTGATACTATTCTTACAGCGCTTTTCATATTGATGAACCACATCTTCACAATCACAACCCAGTAGGGACGTTCCATGGAACGTCCCTACTGTGGTCTACCCAAATGAAAACCGCTGTAATATATTTTTTACCAAAGTACCGTTAAGTTCGGCAACAGTATCAGTTGCGACTCAAACCCCTCCGTTTGCTGTCACAACGCTGGAAGGCTACAATTAAGCCATTCAAGCAAATGCTGATTAATTTCTTGGTAATTTTCTAATTGAGGCCAATGATTGCAATTAGACAATCTTAGATATTGCCATTTTTCTTGCACTAGACTTCCTGTTTTTTTCATTTGATCTTCTGCCATAAAATTATCTCCCGAACTCCAAATTCCAAGAGTTGGAACTTTTATCAAATTTTTTAACTGTGATTCTTTTTTTTGAAACGAAGACAAAACGACAGGGATTACAGGATTTGCTTTTTCCCAAACTTGAATGTAGAAAGGATCTTTGTCCTGCAAGAATTTATCGATCACACTTTCTCTGTCAGGATGACCTCGTAATACCCATCTAAAAAAGAATCCATTCATGAAACGATATATAGGAACAGCAATAGATAAGGGGTTAAAAATCAGATACCAGCTCTTGATTAATGATTCAAGAGAAACATTTCTGACTAGAACAAAAGGATGTCCTACTGATATTGCGACATAGGATACAAGTTTCTCTGGATATCTTTCTGCTAATTCCCAACCGACCACTGCACCGTAATCGTGAGCAATACAATGTGTATTTCTCAACTTCAATGCATCTATTAGGCCAACTACATCAGAAGATAGAGAAGCAAGTGTATATTTACTCAGATTTTTGGTCTTTTCACTTTTTCCATGACCGAGCCAATCAAAACAGATAACACGATATCCAGACTGCACTAAGGCAGGAATTTGAAATCTCCACAGGGAACAATCATCTGGCCATCCATGCAGTAAGATAACGCTAGCACAGTTGGAGTCAGAGTTATTGCAATATTCTTGAACATAGTACTCACAACCGTTGATTTTAATGTAGCTTTCTTGCATTGAGCTTAATCTCCTATTTGGAATATCTTTAATATGACAATCTGGGCAAAAAATAGTACTAATAATGATGGCTAGATATCTTAAATATTGAGATCATAAGAACGTCTACAATAGAAAGATACTAGCAAGTTAATAATCACTTCAACTAACCCAAAAGCAATCACAGTGGTTTCTATATCTGTTTGAGGAAAAGTTTTTATGGCAACAAGCAGCATCAAAGCTAAGTTTCGCGATCCTGTCGTAAAAATCAAAGATTTTTGAGTATAAGCTTTAAAGTTCCCTAATTTCCAACCAATGACTAAAGTTGATACATTAAAACCTATTATCGCCACAATAGATAACCATTCTAAATTAAAAATAATACTAAATTTATTGAATAAAAAAATAACTAATAGTGATACAAAAAGAATATCAGAAATAAACTCGACCGGACGCAATAATTGCTTAACTAAAGCTTTATTACGATGATGAATAACAAAACCAACGATTAGGGGTAATAACTGGAATAATATTAAACTCCCGACGATAGGCATAACATTAATCAGTAAGTTTCCTTCGCTAAAATAAGCCAATTGAACTGCTAAGGGTGTTACAACCACTGCTAAAATTGACAAGATAAATGTCAAGCTAACGGCAGCGGATAAATCGCCACAAGCAATCGCCACTAATTTAGGCGCAAATGCCGCTCCAGGAGCTACTGATGCAAGAAAAAGAGTAAATGCTGTAGTTCTTGGAATATCGATCATTTCCGTAAAAAAATAAGTCGCGAATGGTATGAACAAAAAATTAGCCAGTAAAGAACTGATTATTAGTCGAGAGCGTTGAAGGGTGTGAAAAATATCTTGTGCTGTTATTTGAAAACTAAGCGACAGCATTAGGGTTACGATAAAAAGTTGTAACAAAAATGTAACTATCATCAGCAATACAACATTTCGTCTAATGAGTGCGATTCTCCAGAGAGAGTTTGTTCGATATCTCCAATCGTGTAAGAGTAATTGCCAATTATATCGTTGATAGTTTCAGGATCTGACATTACTAGTTCTGCTGGAGTTCCAGACAAAATTCTTTCTAGTTTTTGCTCAAAACACAATTTTGCCCAAGTGACTGTACGATGCAGTCTCTTAGAACCAGAACGTTCAAAAGCTCCTTCAACTGCCGCTAATACAATTCCTAGAGTAGTTATCTCGCCAGTACATGCATATAGCCAACGACTTGCAGTATTTTTGTCTGCAAAAGAAAATCCTGAATTAGTATATCGATCCTTAATCTGCTCTACTGCTATCCTTAAATCTTCAGCTATTTGAGGAGTTTCTAAACCGTGACAAATAAATTGATATAACTCTTCATTTTTTACATTTATCCTAGAACCAATAAACATATTTAAAGTTTCAGTAGGACCCTCATAAATGCGAAGAATTCTCGAATCGCGTAATAGCTGGGGCGCAATATTAGTTTCTATATAACCCCGTCCGCCTAGCATTTGAACTAGGCTGTCAGCAGCTTGCCAGAAGAACTCCGAACCAATTATTTTACAGGCAGCATAGGCTTCTATAGGAATCCTAGACCCACCATCTAGTAACACAGCAATTCGAGTAACCAAACTTTCCACTGCCATAATATGTTCCGTTATAGTTGTTAACTTCACGAGTGTTACTGGATTATTGATTAATCGACCTGTTGATATATTTCGACGTTTTGCATAGCGAAGTATTAGTTGGGCGCACCGCTTCATTCCACCCAGACTGACAGCTGTAATACATAGACGTCCGTACATCATTGCATCTTGAGCAACTTTCATACCCGCTCCCAATTCACCTAATAAATTCTCTGAATCTACAGAAACATCGTCTAAATGTACTGCATTCTGAACCATGCCACGCAAACCCATAGTCAATGCTTCCAGTCCTTGTCTCAAACCTTTGCTTCCTTGGCGAACTACAAAACCACTGATTCCTAAATATTGACCTTCATTGTCAAAAGTTTGGACAAAAGTATTAATCGTACTCGCCCATGCTGCCGAGCCAATCCAGATTTTATTTCCTTGCAATTTCCACCCTCCTCGACTATCTGGTATGGCTTTTGCTGAAATGGCTTGAGGGTTTGATCCAGCTCCTTGCTCGGTAAGGGCAAAAGCAGCCAATTCTCGACCTGTAGCAATATGGGGAAGAAGTTCGTCTTTAAGATTGTCAGACGCATAATTCATCAAGGGACGAATCCCAAGAAAGTTATGAACTCCAACAAATGAAGCTAATGTAGCATCGATAGCACCTAGCTGTTGTATCAACCGTAGAGTATCTTGATTACTCAGACCAATTCCACCGTACTTAGGTAGCACTTGCATCCCCAAGAGTCCGCGATTCCCAAAATCAAGGACGATGTACGGTGGTATACAACGACGTTCGTCAATTAGACGAGAATTAATTCGCTCTTTCGCATAACTCCGAAGCCATTCTAGTAAATCGTCTGTGAGATCTTTACGTTTTGTATTTTGCTGATCTTGATATGACATTGTTTGCATGGTTTTTAAATCAAAAATATTTTATCGAACTCTGTATATTAATCGTTGCTTATTTGACCTGTAATATAACTTTGTTCTCCTGTGATTGAGGCATTTTTTGGTATGCCCAAATACCACATAACAAGACGATCTAGGACTTTGCTTGGAAGTATTTTAGATAGTAGAATATTTGTTTTGGCATCCAGACCAACAATATATCGATTTTTTGGTTTCTCTTCAATAATTGCTCTTGCAATTACTTTTGCTACTGCATCAGTAGAAAGACCATTTTTTTCTAGTTTTCCAGCTGTTTCTTTGACAGCTTCAAATATTGGAGAATATAGCTGTTTGGCTTGCTCTGGAAATTTCTCCCATATTTTATTTACTTGATCGATCGATTTGTTCCAAATTGGGGTTCTAACTGTTCCTATCTCAATAATAGAAACATCAATTGCCCAAGGCTTTAACTCCATTCGAAGTGCATCTGTTAGTGCTTCCATAGCAAATTTAGAAGCACAGTAAGGACCTAATAAAGGCCCAGAAACTCTACCGTAATCAGAACCTATGTTAATAATTCGTCCTTCAGATTTTCTCAATAACGGTAGAAAAGCCTGCGTTACTGAAATTTGTCCAAGTACGTTAACTTCAAGTTGCTTTCTTAATTCATCTATAGGAAGAAATTCAAGTGGACCTGTAGTAACAATTCCTGCATTATTAATCAGACCAGTTAGTCCATGAACATTCAGTAAAGGTTGAATTGTTTCTACTGCCATTTCGATGGACATCCGATCGGTAACGTCAAAGATAATTGGAATTACCCTATCTAGGGTCTTACGCTTTAGCGTTTCACCATCAACTTTGTTACGGACACCTGCAAAAACCTGATAACCTAACTGATCCAAGTAAATAGCACAAGCCTCGCCTATTCCACTTGATGCTCCACTAATTGCAATCGAGCCTTTTATAGATCTTTTCATTTTTAGGATTGAAATAGCCTATGCAAAAAACATTTAAAACTTAGGGTCTGTCATCAATTAGAAGTTAGAAGCTGTGTCAGTCAAGGTTTTTAGCCTCTGGAGTCTTTCAATACCAAAAGCTAAAAACTCTTGCTACATAGCACTTTCAGATTTAATTGATGACGCGCTCTAGGTTTGGAGCAAAATCAAACAGTTTTGTTTAGTTTTCTATGACAAGAAAAACGAATACTCATCAGGCCAGTAAACAACATTCCCATTAATAAGGAAGGCTCTGGCGTAGAAGCATAATCTTCTGTGGTAACTAGAGTAATAAAAAGCGCTGAATCAGCTTCTGGGTTAGTTTGAAAATCTGCAAAAAAGACCTCATCTACCCCAATGATTCCTTGGGTAAAAGAAAGCTGTTGCCCGTTGTTAGATATATCAATATCGCTAAAGATATTAGAAACTCCACCGACGAAGAAAGCCGGTCCCTGAGGGCGATTTTCGGGGAGATCGGCAATTATGCCTACGATAGGAAACGCTGTATCATTTATATAGGGTTCTGGAGGGGTTGGAAGATTGGGATTGACATCTGGAACGATACTTAGCACACCTGGACTGCAAATTTGTACAAAGGCACAAACTCCTTTGGGTGCTTGATCAAAAACAGTTGGAGGGGTGTCGAACGTTATACTAAATTCTGTTCCAACGAAACTAGCAGCATTGGCAAGACTGGCACTTCCCAAAACAACAGAGGCAGTTCCCAAGATAGATAGTACTTTTTTCATAATAGAATAGATGATAAGAAAGACAAAGTAAAGGTTTAAAAAATCAAGGTTGATTCGAGTAAATATTTTCCGATCAAAAGTTAAAAAACTATTCTTTGATCGAATAATCATTTTCTGAATCGAGGTTAATAACAGAGCCGTTCATTTGGGTCAAACGAACAAGAATTGCAACTTAATTACTATTGATACATGGTGGTTGATATCCCCAACGATCAATCCAATGGCTCCATGCTTTCCGAACAATTTGTAAATTTTCTTGGTCGTATTGATAAGTGTTTTGTTGGTAATTTTTTTGCTCCTCTATATATCGCTCAAAGTGGGGGAATGCACTTTCCCATCCTGAAAAATTGAGCTGTGTATAAACTTGTTTTAATGTTTCCAAAGGACGATCTCTAACTTGCTCAAAACTAACTTCAACAAGCCTATTTGATGGAATTGATTGCTTTTGACGATCGTATGCTTGCATCATGAGTATGTATCTCCTCAGAATACCTTCATGTAATTCTTTTAAATCAAATAACTTTTGAAGGCGCATATTTTGCGTGTGTATCTGGATCATTTTGATATTAGATTCAAATACCTCATAAGGATTGCGATAGATATGTATAAACCGAGCTTGAGGAAAGAGCTGTGTCAAGGCAGCAATTCTACAAGTATTCACAGGGTTTTTTAGCAGCAAAGGACGACCTCTAAAAGACAAATTTATCTTTTTCAAAAACCATAGATAATCTTGCTGCCAAGCTGCAAATTCTTCTGCTCCTATATTTTCAAACAAAGCATATCGTCGAAAAAAATCATCAGTCATCTGCGGAAAAATAACAGCATGATAAAAGGAACGATGAGAATAAGACAATAGAGCCTCTTCTTCTTCTTCTGGCATATCTAACTTGACTTTTACCCTATCATATCCTCGATCTTCAGGCAATAGATTAGATAATATAAACCTGAATCGCTCGAAAGTAAAAAAGGTTTTTGGATAGAAAACATTAAGATGTCTTGGCGTTGCCCATTGAGGATCTTGAGTGAGTATATTGTGCAGATGCGTAGTACCACTGCGCCAATGACCAATGACAAAAACTGGATCTTCAGTAAGTCGTGCAGCTTCAATACGAGAACCGTAAATAAAATCTTCGTATACAGAAAAGGGAAATTCAGCAAGACTTCCTAGCAAAAAGATACAAGCTCTTCCTAGATAAGGCATATCGACACCATACTTACTAATAAAAGAAAGAAGAGTGATCAGCGAGTTTTTCCGAAAGGAGCTACAGATCGATATCCTTGTATTAATATCGAATTGGGTATTTACTGTATTATTAGCCACAATATTGTTGGTCACAGTTCTTCTCGAGTAAGATTGAAAAAAAAACCATCTTCCTCATGTAATGAGTTAGATAAAAAACTGGTTGTCCTACATAGTAATGGTGAAGATACATATTTTTTTATTTCTTCCCACACTATCTCTACCATTACTATGCACAACTACCAAAAAACTAACAGGTATAGATCGATTGATAGATAAGACAGCTTGCTAAACTCACAATTTCTCTAGTAATTCGGCAATGGTTTCAGTAGTGAATTTTATCTGCTCTTCCGTGTGTAAAGACGAAACAAAAAATCTTAATCTCGCCTTATCAAAATCTACTGCCGGATATCCAATAGCAAAAACATTAATGCCTTTTTTATAAGCAGCATCCGCCAACCTAGTCGCTCGATCTGAATCTCCTACAATGATGGGGACTACTCCCGAACCTTTGCTAGTACCTATATTTAGCCCTTTTTGTTGGGCAAGTTCTGAAAAAAGTTGGGCACGATCTTGAAGCTTCGATACTAATTGATTGTCTGACTGGAGTTTTTGGATGGCTGCCAATCCCGCTGCCACATTGGCAGGAGAAGCTCCAACAGTGAAAAGAAATCCTGGCGAAGAATGTTTTAAGTAAGCAATTAATGATTTACAACCGGCAATATATCCTCCACTACTACCTAAAGCCTTACTAATAGTTCCCATCCAAATATCAACCCTGCTCGGATCGATGCCGAAATGTTCTCCTACCCCTCGCCCAGTTTCACCCAGGACGCCAATTGAATGAGCTTCATCAATAAACAACCACGATTTGTAGCGCTCCTTAATCTCAATAAGTTTGGGCAAATCGGCAAGAATATCTCCATCCATGCTATAAACCCCTTCGACCAATAGAAGGACACGCTGATAATGCAATCTATTCTGCTCTAAAATCTCCTCAAGGGCTTGTAAATTATTATGAGAAAAGGATACTGTCGTTGCACCAGACAATTTACTCCCCATCAAAGCACTATTGTGCATATATTTGTCGTGTACGATCAGATCGTTAGGGCCAACAATAGAGCTAATTGCATAAACATTAGTTGCATGTCCATGGCCAAATACCATCGCATCTTCAGTACCTAACCAGCGAGCAATCGTATCTTCTAGTTCTTGATGTAAAGGGGTCTCGCCTGAAACAATTCGACTCGCACCGGCAGAAGTTCCATACCTTTCAACTGCTAGTTGGGCGGCTTTTATAACATTGGGATCGCTAGAAAGGCGCAAATAGTCAAAGCTTGAAAAGTCGATATATTCTCGATCATCAATCAACGTAGTTGACTTTGTAGATTTCTGTTTGGCCCTAAAGTAGGGATAATCTAGCTCTCCAGACTCATAAATTGAGAATTTTTCTTTAAAATCTAGATATTCAGGCAGCAAGTCAAAATGATAGTACTCTGGCAAAACGTCTTGTAAAGACCCGAATTGCTTTGCTGCAGAAGAATCTTCAAGGGTATCAATTTCAGTATCTCGTGCTGCATCTTGCTCCTTTGCCATTAAAAATAGCTTGTCAACTCGATCGCCCAATCGATGAAGAATATGTGCGCTCAATTCACGGATGGTTGGGTAAACAAAGATAGTGCCTTCTGCCAGACGAACATCTAAGAGCTTTTCTATTTCAGAAGCAAACTCAATTGCTCGCACTGAATCCAATCCATAGTCGATGAACTGAGAATCCGAAGCAATTTTTTCGGGGGGGATGCTCAATTCTGCCTGACTAACAATCCACTGCTTCATCCAATATTCTAGGATTTTTTCTGGATTCTCTTCATTTGAGCTAGAAGATTTAGGTCCTGTAGATAACTTGTTCTGTTGTGGAACATTTGCTTCAGTCTTTCCAAGAAGAATTTTTAATTCACCATTTAAGTACTTTTGTTTGCAAGCAGATCTCTGGATTTTTCCGCTAGAAGTCTTAGGAATTGATGCTGTTTTAATTAACACCACTTCATGAACCTGCAACTCGTATTCCTCAAATACAGCTCGACGAATACGTTTACTTAATTCAGTGACATCAATTTTTCGGAGATATTCTCGTTTCACCTCTTGGACAATAACTAAACTCTCTGCCCCATCTAGATCAATTGTAAAAACTGCACCACAATTTAGACGTAGTGACAGATCGCTTTGCTCGACAGTAGTTTCAATATCTTGAGGATAATAATTGCGACCTCGAATGATAATCAAATCTTTGATGCGACCCGTAATAAATAATTCTCCGTTATTTATAAAACCTAAGTCTCCAGTTCTTAGAAAAGGTCCTTCTCCTGTATCCGTCAGATAAGCTTTAAACGTTTTTTCCGTTTCCTCTGGCTTATTCCAGTAACCTCTAGCAATGCTAGTACCTTTCACTAGAATCTCACCAACTTGATTGAAAGGAGTTTGTTTCAGGGTGTCTGGATCGGCTATAACAACTTTCGTATCTAACCAGGTACCGCCACATCCAACAAACTGTCTGATATCTTGAGTATTCTCGTCAGCTGTAACGATACAATTTTCTTCTAATTTGCTAGCCCGAACTGTCAGGTAAACAGGCTTATCAGCAGGAGAACCACCTGATATCATTAGAGTAGATTCGGCCATGCCAAAGCAGGGATAAAAAAACTGAGGTTTAAAACCACAAGGAGCAAAGAAGTCGGAAAAACGTTTTAAGGTTTCAGCGCGCACTGGTTCTCCACCACTATAAGCAGTTAACCAAGAGCTTAGATCTAGAGTATCTCTCAAATCGGATCTGACTTTATCAAGACAAAGATCGTAGCCAAAATTAGGTCCTCCACAATGGGTGGCTCTGTATCGGGAAATTGCTTGTAACCACAGCAAAGGATTAGATACAAAAGAATCAGGAGACATTAAGATACCATGAAACCCCGTATACAAAGGCTGGAGAATACCATCAACCAATCCCATGTCATGAAAGATAGGAAGCCATGACACGGAAACACTTTTCGATGTTAATTGAAACGCTGTCTTTATATATTCAGAGTTATAAAGCAGATTTTCATGACTGACAATCACCCCTTTAGGCGTACCAGTAGAACCAGAAGTGTATTGAAGAAAAGCAGTCGTATGACCGTCTATATTTGGCTTCTTCCAGTCTGAAGCTAGCTCGCTAACGACAATGTCTGTCGCTAAACAGCTTAAAGATTCTGATTCCAAATATTGCGCAAAGCGCCTACGAATGTTATTTAACAAAGATGTCTCTGTCAGAACCACTTTTGCTTTTGAATCGTTGACGATTGATTCTAACCTAGACATCTTCCGATTTTGCTTGGGCGGATAAGCAGGTATTGCAATGACTCCTGCATACAAACAACCAAAAAATGCTGCGATATGCTTCAATCCTGAGGGATAGAGAAGTAACGCTCTATCTCCCAATGAAGTATGTGCCTGTAGAAAAGCAGCGATAGCTTTTGCCCGCAAATCCAATTCTGCGTAAGTGATAACGATTTCTTCTTGATCAACAAGAAAAGTAAAGGCTACTTGATGAGGCTGTTGTAAAGCTCTCAATTGTAACAGTTCCACTAAATTTTTGCTAGGAAAACTCACATTTACGGGAGAACTTTCCGTTTTTTCGTCAGTAGAAAATTCATTGGTGTACATGGGATTAGACTTAAACATATTTATGGTACAAGAGCAAAATCGTGAGGGCATAGGTTCGCTTTAAATAGCTGACAGAACCAGCTCTGCACAGCATAAGTTTAAGTCCAGCAACAATATGCAACAAGGCCGTAGAAACATATAAAATTTGGACAAAAAACAGAATTTTTAGAAAACATATCCAGGACTTCAGCAAAAATAGAAGTTTCTGCTGGAGAAAATCACAGCAACAGAAAAATGAGTTAATATGATACCCTTAGTAAAAACAATTCCTATGCATGCATTTGTCCTATATTGATGTGACAATTGCTATGCCGATAAGTGTGCTTAATAGCACTCTACTAAAAATGAGGTTTTCTCACATTTTGCTACTAAAACCAACTTAATTCCAATCCTAAACTTTTGTCAAGTAGAAGATTTATTTGCATAGCTTATTGATTACAATAGATACTATATTTTTTTCTAATGAAACATGAGGCACTCCGTAAACTACCTCAACAAGCTCGTAGCCGTAAAAGATTTAATCAAATCTTAGATATGGCTGCTCAGATATTTGAAGAGATGGGCTATGAAGCTACTTCCACTGAATTAATTGCGGAAAGAGCTAATACTTCAATTGGTTCGATCTATCGCTTTTTTCCGGACAAAGCAGCTATTGTATATGCTTTGGCAGAACGATATGCCGAGCAAATGCAAAGTCTTTTCGCCACCTATTTTCATTTTTCAGCAGTACATAGTCCCCTCGATAAAATTGTAGGTGATACCATTGATGCTTTCGATGATTTCTATACCAAGCAACCCGGATGTCGTGTAATTATGTTGCAATCGTTAATTTCACCTGAAATACAAGAGATAAATAAGCGGGCAGACCACATGATCATAGAACAAATGGATGCTTTTTTCGCAGTGCGAAATCCCAAAATAGATGCGGCTCAACGCAAATTGGCTGCCTTAGTAAGTATTGAAATTGCTAATACACTTCAGCTATGGGCTCTCACTCAAGACGATAAATTTAGAAGACAAATTATAGAAGAAACAAAAAAGGTTATTATTCGCTATCTTGAAACGATGTTCTAAGCTGTTACGCAGCTTACAGGAAAACTATTGGAAACCTTGCTGTGGTGGTGACCATATTGTTAGTTAAAAATGGGACAATTCATAATAAAAAACAGAAATATCAATGTCAAGCCTGTCAAAGACAATTTTTTCAAATAACTCCAAAGTATATATCAACAATCAAACCAAATAATTGATTGATAAATTATTACTAGAAAAAAATCAGTTTAGCTGGCGTTATTAGTGTAACAGGTGCATCTGGAAAATTGCTTCACACATTAATTTAACCTTAAGTATACAGAGGTTTCGCAGTTTGTTAAATGTGCTAAAAAAACCAGGAATACTCACCATTGAATGTGATTAAATTTGGTCATTTGTTGGGAGTAAAAATAACAAGCAATGGCTCTGGCTAGCCATTGATATAGAAAACAAAGAAATCGTGGGTTTCTTTTTAGGAGAAAGAGGAGAAAAAGGCGCATTGGGATTGTGGAATTCATGGCCTAGGAGCTATAGGCAATGCACAATTTGTTATACAGATTTCTGGTCAGCTTGTGATTTGATTTTTTCTGATTGTAGGTATATATTCAGTGGGAAAGGAAACTGGTTTAACTGCCCATATAGAAAGATTAAATAATACTTTACGTCAAAGACTTTCTCGTTTAGTCAGGAAAACTTTATCTTTAAAATTAGAAAATCATTTGGGTGCTATTTGATATTTTATTCATCATTATAATTAAGCGTTGGCGGAGAAAGTGCGACAGCTATATCGCTTCACCGTAATTTGATCACTACATATATAGTACTACCCAATATTTTAATGCTACCGGATTTGATATTACCCAATATTTGATGCAATAATATTTCGGCACTATGAGCGATAATACTGTCCTGTTATGCCTGAAATTCCGCAATTTCCTGAAGCTCTTGCTGAGGCCCTCAATAACTTTCCAGAGCTAGATTTGGACCTGCCAGACCCAGAAGATGAAAATATTCCAGACTCAGACTTTCAAAAAGTAGTAGACACAGCATGGAAAGTTTGCGATCGCTTCGACCTCCAGACAGAAATCTGGCGGGGACGCATCTTAAGAATCATCAGAGACCGAGAAAAAATAGGAGGAGATGGGCGAGGTAGCGGATTTCTCAATTGGCTTAAGGAAAGAGAAATCAACAAGAGTCAAGCTTATGCCCTGATAGAATTGGCCAATAGTGCTGATACTTTAATTGCAGAAGGACATTTAGACCCAGACTCCATTAATAATTTTAGTAAACGGGCTTTTGTAGAAACAGCAAAATCTGTTCCAGAAGTCCAAGAAATGGTGACAGATGCTGCAAAAAAAGGCGATCGTATCACTAGACGAGAAGTCAAACAATTAGCAGATGAATGGATGGCCATTAGTTCAGATTTACTTCCCAGCGAAATCAAAGAAAAGGCCACATCTGGTTCCATGCCACCACGTTATTTAGCTCCCCTAGTGCGAGAAATGGAAAAATTACCAGAATCTCATTTGAGCGCAATTCAAGAGGAGATCGTTGAAAATCCTGAGTTGGAGACCGTTAAGCAATTGACCTCAGATGCCAAAAACCTTTCTAAATATCTTGATTCAGCAGCCAAAGTTCAAGCATTGAATGAATCACCATTAGATATGGAAATGGTACTAGAAGAAGCTTTGAGATTAGAATGTCTGAATATAGTCGCCGATCTAGTAAAACAGTCTGGTCAACTAGAAGCAACAACTGCTAAACTTTACAGCACTTGGAAGCGAGTAGGTAATCTATCAGAACGGTTATTTGTTGATACTGGTGCTAGTACACCTCATTTACGACACTTGTTAGGATGTTTAGACAAACTATCTAATAATGTAATTGAGATCCGTCTAAGTGAAGTCAATGACCAAATTATTCGCCTACAAATACTCTCTGATGGAGACTGAAGAAGGAATTTGGGTACATCACTCGCCCCCTAAATCCCCCAAAATTGGGGGACTTTTACCAGCTAATGGATTCTTGTTCCCCCCAGAATTGGGGGGCTCGGGGGGCAAATTTCAGTATTAAACAACTTTTCAAATATCCTCTAAAAGTTCAATTGATAGGCATTAGAAAATATTAAGGATGTCATAAAATCTTATTTAGAATATATGAAAGAGTTAAATTCAGATGGTGAGTTGCATAATTCCTAATAATAAAAAATAAGCATTTCGTAGGTTGGGTAGAACTAAGTGTTAGCGGAGCTTATCCGTTAGGATAAACCCAACATATATCTTATGTTAAAAGATGCAGATTTTTTGTTGGGTTGCGCTGTCGCTTAACCCAACCTACTAAGTTAAATTAATAATAATTTGTTAGATTATTTCCACTAAGGAACGAACAGACAAAATTTCATCTTGTTCTCGATATACTAATAAATATTTAGTCCGTTTTTCATCAGGAATAATTACAGGTTGGGGTAGTTTCATTATTTGAGGAGTAGAAACAATAAATTTTTGATATGACTACTGGGGTTATTTTGTTAATTTTATTCATAACAATAAACTTTAAATCTCTTGCTGATAACTGACTAGGTGGCTGAAACGCTTATATGTTATAGTCTACAAGTCTTTGCGCGATAGAAGAACCAACATCAATACCGGATTCTCGAGTGACACCCCTTATGCCGCCCCCAGGCAGATGCCCCATGTAATGCAAATTCTTATCCTCAAACAGCTCTCTGTAGCTCAACCATTCGTCTCCTTTTCTCCATCCTACTTTCTCTCCAAACTTTTCCCATACCTCTCGATTATAATCTTTTGTTCCACCCAATTCCTGATAAATTTTCTTCTGTACAGAAAAGCCAAACTTACCATTACTATATTTTACCCAAAGTTGGTCAATTGTGCGGAGGTCTGTACAAGGAAAATTTTCTATATCTTCTATGTCTAGATATCCTTGCTCCTCTCGCCCCGCAACTTTCAACATACAACGAGCAGTTTCCATATCTGCCTCTTTCCACTCCTTATTTACTAGAAATTCACGGAGTTTTGTATAGTCTACATTTTTGTCAGAAAGTAATTCTATTTCATCATTTTGAGGGCTAGTTTCAATAGCTTTTGCCACCGCAAAAACTTCAGAATTTGATTCTGATAACTCTGGTAAAAATCGTTCCTCAATATCTGCAACATCCTCATCTCTCAATCCTAAAAGTGACTGAATTTCCCGCAAAGTTTCACGAGTATTTTCTGTAAAAGGATAAGATTTTTCAACAGCTTGACTAAAGATTTCCTCATAACGCTTTAACTTGTTCCTAAACAGAATATAAGGTTCCATTTCCTCAGATTCAATTGCCTTTGCCTCCTCAGAAGATATACCATATCTCTTGCATAATTCCTCCAATAAAAAACGATTGAGAAAATCTATATCGCCATTATTTTTACGCAATATTTCCTGCACCTTGCGACGATATTGCAACTTCGGATCATCCTGTGGCGAACTTGCTAAATAAATTCGATAACCTTCCTTTACAGGTGCAAATTGAGGAGTCATTGCCGGAGATTCTTCATATACCTTTTCACTAACATATTGATGCAATTCATCGGCTGAAATTTTGCCATTATTATCGGTATCCGCTGCCCCAGTGTTAATCCCTTCAACTAGATATTTTGTATAAATAGATAATTCTGAACCTTCCGACTCAAAAGAACTTTGAACAGCACTAGAAGACATCAAAATTGCCCTACCTTTACCCCCTAATTCTGCTTGAATATCTATATTTTCATCCCCTTTAGCAGTCATTCCTTTAGTAAAAGCACCACTATAACAACAGTCAAGAATCACAACAAGACGTTGGGAATAACTATCATTCATTTGACCTTGTAGAACACTAGCACCCACAGCAGTCGGCGTAACAATTCCCCGTTGACCTTTGCGAGTTTGAGGAGTAGCTAAAAATAAATTACCCTCTCGACTTTTAACTCCATGACCAGAAAAATAAAAAAGTAAAACATCATCCTTATTCCGGTCAGCAAACAAATCATAAATAGCCTCTTCTATCTGTTGACGATTGGAATTTTTCAACACCTTAATATCATCAAAACCTCCCATTTCCGAATTACCCAAAACTTCCTTCATTGCCTCAACATCTTTCAGGGTACTAGGCAAAGCAGGAAATTCTGGGAGGTATTCACTAACTCCAATTAATAGAGCTATTTTTGCCATAAAAAAATCTCCTTAAGCATTCAAAAAATTGTCTACTTGTGCCAAAGCTTTATTCAAATATTCCAGATTACCAACTTCAATATCTATCTTTCGACCATTACCTTCAGCCTTAATTTTAAAAGTCTTACCAGAGAGGCGATCGCCCAAATATCCAACTAAAGCTTTAAGATTTTTAGCATTAATTTCTGCGGTGAGAATTCCTACTAAAAAACTGCCGATACTTTTTGCACAAGGTTCGGCAGTTTCTATTGACATTAAATCTGCTTTTTGAACGCCATCAAATTTTTCTATTTCCGACAAAATATACCGGGTATCTTCTTCAAGTTTATCCTCTTCTAATTTTCGGTCAGATAGAGAAATTGTTAGTTGAATATTTTCTAATGACATAATATTTAATTGTTAGTTTTCAGGAATAAAATTACTTATACATAGGAAAAATAATATCATATATTGTTTGGTTCTGCTTAATCCCCCTAAATCCCCCATAATTGGGGGACTTTTAGAGTTTTATTCCCCCCAAAATTGGGGGGCTAGGGGGGCAAAATTGAAGTATGAATGCGCGATTGTTTAGTTCTGCTCAAGCACCCTAAATCCCCCAATTATGGGGGACTTTTAGAGTTTTATTCCCCCCAGGCATTGGGGGGCTAGGGGGGCTTGCATCATACCCATAATCAGCTCAAGCCCCCTAAATCCCCCAATTATGGGGGACTTTTAGAGTCTTATTCCCCCCAAAATTGGGGGGTTAGGGGGGCAAAAGGAGATACTGATAACTGAAATGACTCCTAGATTAAATCAGGCGTGTTTTCATCAAAATCATCAAAACCATCATCACTATCATCATCATCATCTATATCTAAGTCATCCTCCAGGTCACTAGGAAAATCGGAATCAAAAGGATCTGGTACAAAATCAGAATCATCTAACACTGATTCACTATTACTTAGAATCCCAGGAAAATCAGGCATACTATCATCTATCAATTGATTTGGCTCTTTAGATATGCCTTGAGAATCTGCAAAATTATTATTCATAGGTGAATTCATCGGTGATAAATTCAGACTATTTTCCAATTCTAATGACCGTGCTGTTTGATCGTCTAAGACCACACCTTGTAAATTCTCCTCCTCAATAATATCCATATCCTCATCCCAATTTTGTTCCAAACGACTAATCTCTGCACTCAGGGCATCTTCATAAGCATTAAAACCAGTACCTGCGGGAATCAACCGCCCAATAATCACATTTTCCTTCAATCCCCTTAACCAATCTGACTTACCTTCAATTGCTGCCTCCGTTAGGACCCTTGTAGTCTCTTGGAAACTGGCTGCGGAAATAAAGCTATCTGTATTCAAGGATGCTTTTGTAATCCCTAACAACATTGGCGTATACTGAGCTGTTGCTCCACCAGTAATAGACATAGCCTCATTAACCTGTTCCACTTGTCGTAATTCTATCAACTCTCCAGGCAACATAGTAGTATCACCACCATCATCAATCCTGACCTTAGCAGTCATCTGACGCACAATTACTTCAATATGTTTATCAGAAATATCTATACCCTGAGATTGATAAACCGCCTGCACTTGATCTACCAAAAACTTCTGACAAGCCTCAAAACTCCTCAAACAAGCCTCATAAATGCTTTCATGGTCGCGGTAATAGTTAAAGAAAATCTCCAGAATTTCATGGGGGTTTCGGGGTCCATCTGTGAGTGATTCACCCACATTTACATTTTGCCCATCAGAAACAATCACATTCTGCCCAGGGCCAATCGGATAATCTGTAATTGTTCCGTCAGGGGAAACCACGCTAGCCTCCACATGATCGTCATTAGCCTTAACCTGAGCTTGACCAGGATACTTCACTAAAATACAAGACTCTTTTGGTTTGCGTGCCTCCAACAATTCCTCAATTCGAGGTAAACCCTGAATAATATCCCCAGTCTTAGCCCGCTCAAATACTAACAGTACTAAATTATCCCCTCGTTGTACCAAATCCCCATCCATAGTCAGCAGTATCGCTCCTGCAGAAACACGATAAGGTCGGCCTTGACGTAAGATAACTTGATAAGCTTCTTCACCATTATCTGCAACTGTTTTCTCAATTCTAGAAACCAGACCTGAGTGTTCAATAAATACCCCAGGAGCAATTTCCGTACCAGCAACTAATAAATCCCCTTGAGCTACAGATGGCAAAGTATTAACTGGTATTTTAATTAAGTCAGCATCTCTGACGATCAAAATACGACGAATAGCTTCCGAACCTTCTTTGATACCACGTACCTCACCAGCTTCCTTGGATAAAATTTCCGTGCGAGCTACCACTGCTCCAGCTTCAATCACATCCCTATCTTTAACCAGAAGTTCGGTACTTGTACTACCATGGGTTGTATCTGCCGTTACATCGCGACGAATTACTAAAGATTCTAGAATCACCAACTGCAAACGCATTACTCCCTCTTCCTTTGGATCTGGTGATAACTCGATATCAGCAGCTAATTGAGGAGCTTCTTCTCCAATTTCTAATACTAACTGGGTTCTTAGTAATTCTACACCTTCTACAGATTTAACTCGTTCTCCATCTTTAAAAGGAATGCGTTGTACTGCTCTTAACTCAATGGAAGAATTAATTGATTTCTGAGAAGGAACACCAGGATCGTCAGGCACATGAAATTCCGTCACAGGACGTAATAATAATCCAGGGTTTTCTGGAGTTTCTACATATTCAATATACTTTAACTCAGAGACTGCTAATCCTGGCACCACTTCTTTTCCTGGCATTGCGATCTGACCATTTATTAGAGTCAAATCCCCTAATTCTGTTTCATAATCTCCACTATGCAGTTCACCTGGTTTAATTACCACTTCCCTGAGAATGTCATTTTTTTGGTGTACTTCTACAACTCCATTAGACAGGCAGAAAATATCCTTAACTATCTCTGTACCTGCTTCTACATATTGACCATCTTCTACCAATAGCAAAGATATATCTTTATTGACTTCATGGCATTCTTCAGGAATCCATAACAATGTACCACCTTTTGTCACTTCGTAGCCTTGTTTAGCTTTACCACGTTTGAGAACTTCTACTCCGGCATATTTAATGATGCCACCTGTAGTAGTTTTATAATTTTCTTCTAAAAGTTCAGCAATAACTTCGTGGTTGCCAACCTTACTGCCAGGAGTAACTTTTAAAGCAAATCGTTGATTATTTTGGGCTTCAATGATGTACTGGTCTCGGTTAGCAATGGTTTCCATCCTAACTTTTGCCTGGTCTAGTCGCACACTGGCAGTAATGACTTCAATCTCACGAGGTAGATTATCTTGTGCTTTCGTATACACTGGCAGTTGGGTAGGAATGTTAGCAGTAGTAGTCACTGACTCTTCAGACTCATCAGTTGTTGGCTGTTGAGTTCCTGCACTCAAAATATTTTGAGTTTTTTCCGTAGAAGGAATTCGTACCACACCACCATGCTCTGTTACTAGCTTAGTCTCAGCAATTACACTATTAACACTAATTGTAGTAGCATTTTTGATTACTGCTTCTGCACCTGGTGGCAGATTATAAACTTCTCCTGATAAGATCCAGATCAGACCTCCTCTTTGAGCAATGCGCGTTGTCGTTCCTTGTCTGTCTACCTTTTCTTCCTGCACCAACTTAGCAAATAGAACTTCCCCTGCTAAATCTGAGGCTACTTCTTTTGTAACTTTCTCAGTTGTTTTTCTGACCTGACCTGCCTTTGGTACTTCTGCTAAAATGTCTCCTGCTAAAACTTGTTGGTTATTTTGCACCATCAAAATAGAACCTTGAGCAATGAATATACTTTCTTGACCGCCATTAGTTCCTACTATTGTTAGGTCAAAATTATTTTCTGCAATCATTGCTTCGTCCCCATGACGAGTCCGGAATGACCTGGTACGCACAGTTGATGGATACTTGACTACACCTGCAAAAGGAGATATGAACTGACGTGCTACTTCCCCTGTAAATACACCACCAGTATGGAATGTCCGCATTGTTAATTGAGTACCTGGTTCGCCGATAGACTGAGCAGCAATAATCCCAATAGCTTCTCCCATATCTACTATCTGGCCATGAGCTAAACTCCAACCATAACACTGTTGACAGACAGACCGAGGTGATTCACAAGTCAATGGCGATCGCACAAATACTTTTTCTACACCTGCTTTACCTATTGCTTTAGCTAAATCTTCTGTAAATACTTGATTTCTGACTGCTTGAACACCACCACTACTAATAATTTCTCCTGTTTCTGGATGTTTAACATCTTCTCCTGCTACCCTACCTAATAACCTGTCTTGTACGGGGATTAAAACGCGCTCACCATCTTTCATGCTTGTCACTGTTACTCCCCGCTTTGTACCGCAGTCAGCTTCCCGAACTATTACATCCTGAGAAACATCCACTAAACGACGAGTCAAATAACCGGAGTCAGCAGTCCTCAATGCGGTATCAACCAAACCTTTGCGCGCACCATAAGAGGAGATAATATACTCCGTTACAGTTAAACCTTCCCGGAAATTAGTCTTAATTGGCAAGTCAATAATTTCCCCTTGTGGATCTGCCATCAGACCACGCATTCCCACTAACTGACGCACCTGAGAAATATTACCCCGCGCTCCAGAAAATGCCATCATATAAACTGAATTTAGAGGGTCACTTGCCTTAAAGTTGCGGACTACTTCATCTTTAAGATTTTCACTGGTAACATTCCAGGTATCAATTACTTTTTGAAAGCGTTCTACTTCAGTAATTTTTCCTTTAGTATAGCGGTCAGTTGTATCACGAATTTCTTCTTCTGCTGCATCTAAAAGTTGTCGTTTAGAAGCAGGTATTCGTAAGTCATCAACACTAATAGAAACTCCTGCTTTTGTGGCATAACGAAATCCTAAATCTTTCAGTTTATCTGCCATGTGTGCAGTTCTAGCTGTACCATAATTATTAAAAGACCAAGAAATTAGCTTTTTCAGTTGACCCTTATTAATAACTCTATTCCGAAAAATCATGTTATTCTCTACCTTTGTTTATTAGTTTACTATAGCGTTGTGCGCAGGCAACAGGCAACAGGCAACAGCTCATCTGGGGGAATAAAAAACCGTTTGCGCAGCATCTCCGAAGGAATAATATAAGACTTTTAGCTATTGGACAGTTCTTGTAATTTGTACATAAGCCAGGGCACATTGCTATAATTTAGATAAAAAGACTGTTATTCAAGGAAAGACAAAATAGTTTTGTGGAATGGGCATCTTGCCCGTTCCTGATATTTTCCCGTTCCTGATATTTTCGGGACAGGCAGGATGCCTGCCGCCACTTACCACTTATATTCATCCCGCCCCTCAGCAATACCAGATGTATGTTGGGGCGTTAACGATAGTTCTGCGAAGCAAATGGCATTGGCTAATGCCAAGCTCCGAATTGCACCCTCGCTTGATTTAGTGTCCTTGCGTAAGTCCTGCTTTTCTTCCCTTCTGCCTTCTGCCTCCTGCCTTCTGCCTTCCTGACTCCTGACTCCTTACAAAACACTTTCAATTGTTTGATTGAGAATTATGCGACCTGGTGTTGTCACCACAAACTGTGTCGTTGCTTCTCCATTTATCTCCCGCACCTGGCGAGATTTAATATGAACCTGTTTAATTTTTCCCTGTGGAGTGTAATGAACCCGATACAAGTGATAACGCTTCACTACCTCTCCATTTTCTAGAGTTTTCTCTGACTTCAACTCTCCCAAATCATCCGGCAATATCTTACTATCCAATGGCATCCAATAAATTTTAACCGCTACTTCTTCTGATATCTGTTGGATATCGGGAGGCATTTCTTCTGACTTATCTGTTTCGACTGCCACATCACTAGGCAACCTCAAATACACATAAGTATGTAACCCTACCTTAGACTGTTCATAAGCTAAAATTACATCGTTAAAGCTAGCAAAATATAGTTCTTTTCCACCTTGTTCTCTATGGTTTTCTGCTGTAAGATAATAACAACCTAATACCATATCTTGAGAAGGCGTAATAATTGGACGACCAGTTGCAGGAGACAGAATATTATTCGATGCCAACATCAATAATCTTGCCTCTGCTTGCGACTCTAGAGAAAGTGGCACATGAACCGCCATTTGGTCACCATCAAAGTCAGCATTAAATGCCGGACAAACTAAAGGATGTAACTGAATTGCACGACCATCTACTAAAATAGGTTCAAAAGCTTGAATACCTAATCTGTGTAAAGTCGGCGCCCGGTTCAACATCACTGGATGACCTTCTATTACTTCCTCTAACACATCCCAAACATTCGGGTCTCCTCTTTGAATCAGTTTTTTAGCAGCTTTAATATTATTAACTAATCCCTGACGAATCAACCGATGAATGACAAATGGTTGAAACAATTCAATTGCCATTTCTCGCGGTAAACCACACTGATTAATTGCCAATTTCGGTCCGACAACAATTACCGAACGTCCTGAATAATCAACCCGTTTACCTAACAAGTTTTGCCGGAAACGACCTTGTTTTCCTTCGATAATATCACTCAAAGATTTCAGAGGTCTGTTGTTTGCACCCACCACAGTACGACCGCGACGACCATTATCAATCAAAGCATCAACTGCTTCTTGCAACATTCGTTTTTCATTACGGATAATAATCTCTGGTGCTAAAATCTCTTGCAGTCTTGCCAAGCGATTATTACGGTTAATCACTCGTCGATATAAGTCATTCAAATCGCTAGTTGCAAAGCGACCACCATCCAACTGTACCATTGGACGTAAATCTGGTGGAATGACTGGAATAGCATCTAAAACCATCCATTCTGGTCTTGAACCAGTAGCGACAAAATTATCAATTACTCGCAAACGTTTGATTAATTTGGCGCGTTTTTGACCCTTAGAATTAGCAATTTCTTCCCTTAGTTTTTCTGCTTCTTCTTCTAGAGCAAGATTTTGTAATAACACTTGTAGAGCTTCAGCACCAATACCAACTTCCACCCCAACTATTGTTGAATCTTCGCTATAAATTTGATCTTCAATTTCTAGCCAAACATCCTCTGTTAACAGTTGCTTATAACTTAAACTTTCGTGATTCCCTGGGTCTAATACCACATAAGCATTGAAGTAAACAATTTGTTCTACATCTCGCAATGGCATATCTAACAAAATTGCCATATAACTCGGAATACCCTTGAGATACCAAACATGAGTAACTGGTGCTGCTAATTTTATATATCCCATACGGTGACGGCGCACCCGTGACTCAGTTACTTCTACTCCACATCTTTCACAAACAATACCTCTATGTCGGACTCGCTTATACTTTCCACAATGACATTCCCAATCTTTCGCCGGACCAAAGATGCGTTCGCAAAACAACCCATCCATCTCTGGTTTGAGAGTCCGGTAATTAATAGTTTCTGGCTTAGTAACTTCTCCGACGACTGTACCATTTGGTAGAGTTCTTTCTCCCCAGAGACGAATTCTTTCTGGAGAAGCTAGACCAATTTTGACATAATCAAATCTTTGTTCAAGTTTTGGCATTTTTACAATAAAGAGTTAAGACTACAAAATTAATAGGCATTGCATATTAAGCGAACAATTTTGGATTAGGAAATTGAGGAATTGTTGGTAATGATGAATATTCGGTTTTTTTGAGTCACACTCCAAACCAGAAGTGGAATGGGCATCTTACTAATGGATAATTGATAATTGATAATTAATCGAATCTAGGTTTAAAGCCTTTCATGAGCAAGGAGAAAAAAGTGCTAGGAGATTTCCTTATATTCAATTCCGTAACAGTTTTAACCTTCTTGTAATTATCCATTATCCATTATCCATTATCCATTATCCATTAATGAACCGTTCCTGATACTTTTGGGCAGGCAGGATGCCCGCCCCACAAGATAATTTAACGAATAATTAAGGTTTAAAGCCTCTCTTTTAAAGCAGAAACAAGAAAAGATTTTCCTTTTATTCAATCCTCTTCCTTGTTAGGGAGAGGTAATTATCAATTATCCATTATCAATTATCAATTATTGAACTACTGCTGATTTTCCTCGTGAGACAACGACTCATATACTGGACGAGAAGGCGCTCGCTTTCCTGGTATATCTGCCATCAAATCAACTTCCACATCCTGAGTAGTACCATCATCCATAGTTTCTACCTTGTGAGCTGCAATATCTAAACATAGAGACTGTAACTCTCGCATCAATACCTTGAAAGATTCAGGAGTACCAGGTCGTGGAATTGCTTTTCCTTTTACAATTGCATTCAAAGCCTCATTTCGACCTTGCATATCATCAGATTTCACAGTCAACAACTCTTGCAAAGTATAAGCAGCACCAAACGCTTCCAAGGCCCATACTTCCATTTCTCCAAAACGCTGACCACCTTGTTGTGCTTTACCACCCAAAGGCTGCTGAGTCACCAGAGAATAAGGTCCTGTGGAACGAGCATGAATCTTATCATCAACTAAGTGAACCAGTTTCAACATATAAGCAATTCCCACAGTCACTGGACGGTCAAACTTTTCTCCAGTGCGTCCATCATAAACAGGAATTTTCCCGGCATAATTTTCATTAAATACCCAATCTTTACCAGAACGTTCCCTGGCCAATTCCAACATTCGATGTACCGTTTCCCGTGATTTTTCAGGACCGTGCATCTCATCAAAAGGTACACACTTAAATCGCACGTTCAACACCTCACCTGCCCATCCTAGCAAGCACTCAAAAATCTGCCCCACATTCATCCTAGAAGGTACACCCAATGGATTTAACACTACATCTAATGGAGTACCATCGGGTAAATAAGGCATATCTTCAATAGGTAAAATCCGTGAAACAATACCCTTATTTCCATGTCGCCCCGCTACTTTATCTCCTACCTGAATCTTTCGCTTTTGGGCAACATAAACCCTAACCACCATATTTGCTCCAGGTGGCAATTCATCTCCTTTTTCCCTGGTAAATACTCGCACATCAACAATACGACCTTTTTCACCATTCGGTACTCGGAGAGAATTATCTCGTACATCCCGTGCTTTTTCTCCAAAAATTGCCCGCAACAACTTTTCTTCAGGTGGTTGGTCAGACTCTCCCTTGGGTGTTACTTTACCCACAAGAATATCTCCAGATTCTACCCAGGCACCAACCCGGATGATTCCTTGTTCATCTAAGTTTCGCAGACCGTCTTCCCCTACATTAGGAATTTCCCTGGTAATTTCTTCCGGTCCTAATTTTGTCTGTCGGGCCTCAATCTCAAACTTTTCAATATGAATAGATGTATAAACATCGTCATATACTAAACGTTGACTAATCAGAATTGCATCTTCGTAGTTATAACCTTCCCAAGGCATATAAGCCACCAAAATATTCTGCCCTAAAGCCAACTCAGCACCTTCAGTGGAGGAACCATCAGCTAATACTTGACCAGCTACTACTTGGTCTCCCTCATACACCAAAGGTCTTTGATTTAAGCAAGTATCTTGGTTAGACCTTTGATATTTACACAATGGGTAATCTATTGTATTGCCTTCTGGATCGACCACAGATATTTTAGTTGAATCTATAAAGCTAACTTCTCCATCTGTGCGAGTAATAACTACCATACCAGAGTCTCTGGCAGCTTGGGCTTCTAAACCTGTTCCAACTAGGGGTCTTTCTGGGCGCAACAATGGAACTGCTTGTCGTTGCATATTGGAACCCATCAATGCTCGGTTAGCATCATCATGTTCCAAAAATGGAATTAATGACGTAGCAACTGAAACTACTTGCACTGGGGAAACTGCTACATAGTCTACTTGTTGGGGAGTGGTAGTAGTAAAGTCTTGTCGATAACGTACTGGTACAACTTCCCCCAAAATATTACCTTCTGCATCGGTCATAATGTCCCCTGGTGCTACCCGGGAATCATCCTCTGCGTCTGCTGTCATGTATATTGGCTTGCCCTCGCGCAGCACTCGACCATTTTCTACAGGATAATATGGTGTTTCGATGAATCCGTAGCTATTGACTTTAGCATGATTTGCTAAGGAACCAATTAAACCAGCATTTGGGCCTTCTGGTGTCTCAATCGGACAAATTCGCCCGTAATGAGAAGGATGGATATCTCGTACAGCAAATCCAGCTCTTTCTCTAGTTAGTCCTCCTGGTCCTAAAGCTGATATTCGTCGTTTGTGAGTCAGCTCTGCCAATGGGTTTGTTTGGTCCATAAATTGGGACAACTGAGAGGAGCCGAAGAATTCTTTGATAGCTGCTACCAATGGTTTTGGGTTAACCAGTGATGCTGGTGTTAATGAGTCTGCTTCGGATACGGTCATCCGCTCTCGGATAATTCGCTCTAAACGATTTAAACCTACTCTTACTTGGTTTTGTAGGAGTTCCCCTACACTTCTCACCCGTCGGTTTCCTAAATGGTCAATATCATCTGTTTGACCAATGTCATATTCTAAATTTATGAGATAGTCAACTACTGCTAATATATCTTCTTTGGTTAATACTCGTACTGTGTCTGGTAAGTTTAACCTGAGCTTTTTATTGAGCTTATATCTTCCTACCTTTCCTAAGTCATACCTTTTTTGGTCAAAGAATCGACTGTGGAGTAGTTGTTCCCCACCCGCAATAGTTGGTGGTTCTCCAGGGCGTAATTTCCGATATAGTTCTAATAGTGCCTCTTCTTCTCCAAATTGTCCTTCTTTTTCGATTGTTTTTTGGAAATAATCAGGATGTCTCAAAGAGTCAAAAATTTCACTGTCCCCTAATCCTAAAGCTTTTAGTAATACTTGAGCTGAAAGTTTGCGGGTTTTATCTATTCTGACCCAAACTAAGTCATTTTTATCTGTTTCAAATTTCAGCCATGCACCTCGGTTAGGAATTAAACTGGCATTATATGTGCGTCGTCCACTTTTATCTGTTTCTGATTTGTAATAAACTCCAGGAGAACGAACTATTTGATTAACGATTACCCTTTCAGCTCCATTGATGATAAATGTGCCTCTTTCTGTCATTAGGGGCAAATCGCCAATAAATACTTCTTGTTCTTTAATTTCTCCAGTTTCTTTGTTTATTAAGCGGGTGGGAACATACATTTGCACTGCGTAGGTGCTGTCTCTCCGTTTCGCTTCTTCTACAACATATTTGGGTTGTTTTAGTTTGTAGTTTTTGGCAATAAAGTGAAGTTCTAGTTTTCCTGTATAATCTGTAATTGGAGAATAGCTTTCTAGTTCTTCTATTAGGCCATACTCTAGAAACCATCGAAAGCTTGCCCTCTGAATTTCAATCAGATCGGGCATATTGAAAATTGGCAGGTTGCTTTGAGTGTTGATATTTAATTTTTGATGAATCATTCTTGAGTATCCTGGTTGTTTATCTATAGTTTTTTATGGGTGATTTTATCTCCCACAAATTTTATTTAAAACTTGAATATGTAATACACTTGTAAATTAGTTAGTGTAATATATTGACAGTTTATATACATTAGTAAAGCAAAGCTTCTGTGCTAAGTTATTTTTTTTATAAGTAAGTAAATTTCATAATTTTTATTGAGTGTTCTTTTAATTTTTTGCTGTTAAGTTGACTCACTAACTACTATTTTTGAATAAAACAACAAAGCTGTAGATAATATCATTTTTATAATTTGGTTAGGATGATGAAGTTTCGCCTAAGTAGTATAAGTATAGTTGTACATTTAGAGCAGAAAGCCTAATACAAAAAGTTAGTTTTTCGTAATTAGTAATCTAATAAAAAATACATATTAATTTTTCAAGAAAAGCAAGTTAAACGATAATTTTATTGAAGATATCATAATTATTTGGTGCAGTTGCCAGACAATTATACTCTAATAAGTTTTTTTATTCCGGCCGTCTCCCAACTCAATATACGCTATTTCTGTCGTTGAGGCTAGACAATTTTAGTTGTCCTGTGCTAGTTTTATCAATAAAAAGTAAGCAGAATGTTAGGTATTGGCCTAAGCAGACTGTGTAGGGGCACTTTTACTTGTCCCCAAAGAATATATCTTTGGTCAGCTAAGATATAGACGAAGCAACAAAGATTTATCCTGTTGCGTAGTATCTACTTAGAATCACCGTGACTTGAATCCGGCGAGTAGTCAATCTCAAACTTACTTTCAGCATTACTTTAGGCCATTAAAGAGCGAACTATTAATTTACTTGTTTGACTTTTAATGATTAAATCTAAATATAATAGCCTTTAGATATTTTTGGTGTCAATAGATAATCCAAATAGCCTGCAAGCATTTTCGCTAGTTTGTAATGCTAAACTTTCTAGCGTCACACCTCTAAGTTCAGCTACTTTTTCAGCAACGTACTTAACGTAAGCAGGTTCGTTTCGTTTGCCCCGCTTTGGAACTGGTGCTAGGAATGGACAATCAGTTTCTACTAATAGTCGGTCATCATCTACTACTTTAGCTGATTCTTGAATTTGGAGAGCTTTTTTAAAGGTGACAGTTCCACTAAAGCTAATATAAAATCCTAAGTCTATAAATATCTTAGTTTCTTCTGGAGTACCTCCCCAACAATGCATTACTCCTCTGACAGGTCCTTGATTTGTTTGGAAATTATCAATAATCTCGGCCATTGAGTGAGCAGCGTCACGACAATGGATAATTAATGGTTTGTTGAGTTTTTTGGCGATGGTTAACTGTTGTCTAAAAACAAATTCTTGTTGTTCTTTATTCTCTGCTTTGTAAAAATCTAATCCTGTTTCTCCGATGGCCACTACTTGAGGGTCGGATGCAGCTAACTCTTCAATTTGAGTAGCAGTGGTAGATGTCCACTTATGCGCATCTAAAGGGTGTAGGCCAACTGCATAAGACAGTTCTGGAAAACGATCTGCTATTGCTTTAATAGCATTGAATTCCTGTGGTTCAACACAAGAGTGAACAAGATGAACAACTCCTGCTTGTTGCCAACGTTGGCGTATGTCTTCCAGGTCAGAATTGAATACGTCAAAGTTAATATGAACGTGAGTATCAATTAGCTGCATTTGTGGCTCTCCAGGTCTTCCAGTTATCATTTATCAGTACCTTCTGCAATCAGGAGGCTTGACATTATAAATATTCTCTTAGTCAGTTTGTAGTGCTATATTGTCAGTTGATATAGGTATATTGGCCACAAAAATATACAAAGTTGTTAATGGATCGCTTTAACTATTTTAAACTTTTTTTACTCAAGACAGCTATTGAAGAAAAAATGAAGTCGGGTAATTAATTTAAGTTCTTACTAATTCAAGCAACTATACCGACTTGTGACATACTCCCACACTAACCATTCGGTATAGTGTGGGCTTCTCACTTCGCAGTCCTGCCATTGCATCGGACTCCATGAGCTTTAAGGACGGGATGCCCCGCCGCCCTTTTTGCAGAGCGAAAAACTACGCACCTAGCTCCGCAATAAGACTAAGTAATCCAATCTTTTTTAAGAAGCTACAGAATCATTAGTTTCTGAAGACTCTTGCTGTTTACTGTCGATCTTTAGATGCCTTTTATAATATCTAACTAACCTGGACTTTTTGCGAGAACCATTATTTTTGTGTAAAACACCACATTTTACAGCTTTATCAATTTTACTGTAAGCTTTTGACATTCGCAGATTAACTTCTTGCTTTAATTCCTCTGTGGGATTAGCAGCGTAGTTTTCTACAGCAGTGAAGTATTTTTTCATCAGGGTTCTCACTGCTGATTTGTAGCTTTTGTTGCGTAAACGATTGCGTTCAGCAATCTGGATTCGCTTAATAGCAGACTTAATATTGGCCATAATTAACTTTTCTTTAAGTTCCAGAATTGTAGAAATTTATCTCGTCCCGACGGCTCCCTTGAGAGACACTGCGGAATTCCTAAGACTCACGACTTAGGTTTCTGTTTGATAGCACCTGCCTCCGAGGCTTTTCCCTCTTTTCGGCCTTACGGTTACTCCACAGACTGACACTGCTAGCCCAGCAGCCAAAATATATAAAAATATAAAGTACCAGATATATAAATATAGCATTAATTATCAAAAAATACTAATACTTATTTAAAAATATTGCAATTGAAGGTTTGGTATAGGAGTCGAGGCAAAGGGCGGGGACAGCTCTAAAGCTTAAAACTCATACAACACCCGATTTTTCCTTCTTCCCTCTTCCCTCTTCCTTCTTCCCTCTTCCTTCTTCCTTCTTCCTTCTTCCTTCTTCCTTCTGCTATTTTAACTTTTGCTAAAGCTATGCTATCGGAGATATTGGCAGATGATGCAGAAAACTGAGTACAGTATTAAAGATGCCAGTGTTGGTACTTCACGCTATAACAAAGAGTAATGGGTGATTCGGAAACTTAGAGAATGATTTTACTTTGATCCCTGAAATTAAATCAGGGTAAAGTTAAGAGACAGTTGGCGACCAATAAGAATTTTTCTTTCTTGATTGTCAAGTGTTGAGCATTCTACATAGTTTTAATGTTGCTCCAACTCTCTGAGTTCTGAAAGTACCCTCTACTAGCGAACTTTATTAGTTGGCATTCCTAATCTCCATGCTGCGAATAATTACTAACTGGCTTGAGGCACAAGCTGAATTAAAACGTATCACAGAACGTACCCATGATGATACGGCTATTCATAAAGAAACCACGGTGCGAGAAATCTTGCGCTCCGTTAAAGAGAAAGGCGATGAGGCTCTATTACACTATACATCAGAGTTTGACCATATTACCTTAACTCCAGAAGAGTTAAAGGTAAGTGGTTCTGAGTTAGATGCGGCCTATCAGCAAGTAAATAAGGACTTATTAAATTCTATTCGTTTTGCTGCTAAACAAATAGAAGCTTTTCACCGACAGCGAGTTCCTAAATCTTGGGTTCAGTTCGGCGATGATGAGGTGGTTTTGGGCAAACGCTACACGCCAGTAGATCGAGCTGGTCTATATGTTCCTGGCGGTCAGGCTGCTTATCCAAGTACAGTTCTGATGAATGCTATACCTGCTCAAGTGGCCAAAGTACCGAAGATTGTCATGGTAACACCACCAGGTCAAGGTAACAAAATTAATCCCGCTGTACTTGTGGCTGCCCAAGAGGCAGGCATTCAGGAAATTTATCGGATCGGAGGAGCACAGGCAATAGCAGCTCTAGCTTATGGTACAAAGACGATACCAAAAGTGGATGTAATCTCTGGCCCGGGTAATATCTATGTAACTTTGGCAAAGAAAATTGTTTATGGTACGGTAGGTATTGATTCTCTGGCCGGACCTTCAGAGGTGATGATTATTGCAGATTCTGAAGCTAACCCAGTTCATTTAGCAGCAGATATGTTGGCTCAAGCAGAACATGATTCATTGGCTTCAGCTATCTTGTTAACTACAGATTCCGCAATAGCACGTCAGGTGGTAACAGAGGTAGAGCGACAACTTCAGGATCATCCACGTCGCACAATGACAGAAAAGTCGATCGCCCATTACGGTTTAGTTGTTGTTGTTGAGTCTCTCAAAGCTGCTGCTCAACTTTCTAATCTATTTGCTCCAGAACATTTAGAGTTGGAAGTTTCAGACCCTTGGGCTTTAATGGAAAATATTCGTCACGCTGGTGCTATTTTCCTTGGTTATTCGACTCCAGAAGCTGTGGGAGATTATTTGGCAGGGCCAAATCATACTTTGCCGACTTCTGGTGCTGCTCGTTATGCTTCAGCATTGGGAGTAGAAACATTTATGAAGCATTCTAGTTTGGTTCAATATTCTTCTGCTGCTTTGCATAAGGTGGCTACAACTATTGATCTATTGGCCACGACTGAAGGGTTGCCCTCTCATGCTAACTCGGTACGAGTGAGGACGAAAATTCAGGAGCAGGAGCAACAAGAATGGGTGAAAAAAGAAAAAATTAATCAGGAAAATGATGGTAAAAATTTATAAGTAATGCAAGAGGACTCCCGTTAGAATCTTTAGATCGCGGGAGAACATACCACTAATAATATAGAAAACTTTCAATTCTATAGCACAAGGAAAAAGGAAGCAGGAAGAAGAAAGAAGGAAAAATATTGCGTTGTCTGAGTATTAAGCTTTTTCTCTGCGCCCTTTCCTGCGGCTGCTATAAAGTTTGCAATACTGTCAAAAATGGGGATTTAAAAGTAAGTCTTAATGTCCCACAAGTTGGCTATTAGCTTCTACGGTAGAAAGTCTGTTTAACCTAGATGGAGCTGATTATGGTAGCCTTCTAGGTAGTTATGTATGGGAGATATATGGTCAGTCAACATCAAATATGTATGATGTATGAGATTTTGTTTAAATATCTTATAAATAAGATGAATTGTGACTAAATTTATTCAAACTTTACTTGGTTTCTACAAAGAAACCTTAATTCTCTATTTAGGGCTTGCTGATTAAATCTAAAAGCACTCTTTTGATAAAGGTAAGCGCCTTTTTAGGTTGAAAAAAGTGCCTGGTATTACCTTGAGTTCGCTCAAAAAGTTAGCATAATAAAGTAGAATAATCGCAGAAAAATCACTCTTACAAATATATCCGACTATCTCTTAATTAATTCCTCGTTTCTCCTAACTACTCTCTACTCCCCTTTTCCCCTCCTGGGAGAGGTTAAGAGTTGGTCTCCTACTCCTTAAAAAGACTTTTGAAGCGCAAACCCTATTTATTCATACATACTGGTGGGCATTATAATTATTTTGGTAACGGCAGACTAAACATTTGAGACTTCATTTACTATTACTATACAGGACTACCTAATTTCTTATCTCTACTAATACTCTTGTCTATGGCCTTCAAAACAATTATTGTCGCTCTCAGCAATTTACACTCAGATCTAGATTTAGTAATTCAAGCATTGACAGAATTTCACTTAACATCAAAAACGAGAGTGATTTTATCTCATGTGGTTGCTACGGAAAAATCAGATTTGGATTGGGAAGCGGATCAACCTCAACCTGAAGGGAAAAACATTTCTGTCGGGGAATTTGAAAAGCAGCTCAAAGTTTACCGAGAAAAACTTCCTTGTACTACTGAAGTAGAAGTTGTGACCGGCGATCCTACTGAAGAAATTGTTCGTTTATCTAATATTTATAATGCAGATTTAATTGTAATTGGTAGTCGGGGATTAAAAGGTATAAATCGGATTTTGAAGAGGTCTATTAGTAGTGAGGTTGTTGCTGAAGCAAATTGCTCAGTGTTTGTGGTTAAGCAGAGATAGCTAATATGATTTTTGTTATAGCGTTTTTATCTGGGATTTGGAAACCAAGTGCTATGAAAAGGTAATAGGTATGGAGGGAGTAGAAAATAGTAAAGGAGGGAAAACACTATTAATATAGTAGCAAACGCCAGGATATAAGGTACTATAAACAGTGCTTTTTTTCTTTTTTTATTAGAAAAAAACTCAATCTATATTTACATCTCATTTGAAAATACTATAGCGATGTGCGCAGGTAACAGGCAACAGGCAACAGCTCCGGAAGGGGGAATAAAAAACCGATAATACAATATTTTAGCTATTGGGCAGTTCTTGTAATTTGTAAATATGCCAGCGCACATTGCTATATATAAGTAGAAGTATTCAGATCGTAAATTTTCTAAAAATATAACAAACAAATAAGTAATCAAAAGCAATAATATAATTGCAGTATTTTTTACGTCGTATAGAAAATATGATTAACTTATGGGTTAATGTTTAACCACCGAAAATCATAAATTCAATACAATAATCTTATTTTGTCTTTGTTAAATCAATCATAACTTGACATTGAGACAAATTTTAATATCTAGCTCTAAAATACTCAGAAAGTAATTAAAAATACAAAATTGTCTCTAACTCAGGGAATTAGACTATATGGGATTTGACAAATAAGAGCATAAGTACGAAAATAAGTCCTAAAATTTCCTATCTATAATTCTCAAGCTATATAAAATTAGGTGAAATAAGAGACATGAAAACTTTTTTTCAGCAGTCTATAGCTGCACTGACAACTTTAGGACTATTAACTTTCTTTTCTCTTCGTCCAGCACCAGTCAGGGCTAATTTCTTTGACCAAAAAGAAGTCGAGCAGTCTCGATACATTGCAATTGCAATTCCTCGTGCTTTTGGGCCACAATTGCTGATTTTAGAACAAAAAACCGATGCCAGACAATGTTGGGATGAAAGTGGCGATCGCCCTATTTTGGTAGATCCTCTATTACTAAATTTTGACTTTACGGGTATTTGTGGACGTGCCACCGATAGTAATGGTTATTCTATCCGAATAGCAGGTACTGATCTGGCTCTTGAATATGCTCTCTCTTTGCAAATGAGCGGAGGGGATATACGACTAATGGGTATTTCTCGTTATGATTCTAATGCACCACGACTACTGATCGGCAGAACTTATGGTTTAGCTGACGGGTTTACTAAAATTATTCTTGAACCTGGTTGGCGGTTTGCGAAAAGAACTTATGAGGGTAGAGAGTTAGGTCATATATATGTTACTACTGACTGGATGCCAACAGAGTCAGAAAGTTCTAATAACAACTAGATATAGCAGTTTCCTACTCGATCGAGTACATATTATTGATGGTTTTAGGGAGTAGGGAATGGGGAAGATGGGGAGTTTCGACTTAGTTAACAATTTGCGATACGGAGCGCGATATAATACGCTAGTTCTCACACGCAAGTAGTAACGATGGTGAGGCTTTGTATCTTCTGCACTAATCGCGACTTAAACATTTCTGGCAGTCTATCTATATAGACATAGACCTCACAAGAAATCCCGCTCCCTAGGCTAAAACGGGGCAGTCAGAGTTTGAGGATTTTTTCTGATGTTGATTGACAAAGACTTAAATGTAGGTATAGACTGTAGAGATGCGGTAGGCTCGACCGTGAATGCCTGTGGATGAGTAAACGCCGACGGCCTCACAAGAAGCAGGTAGGGACGTTGGATAAGGGCGTCCGTACACATCAATTTGTCACGTTATGTGACGCTTTGTGTCAGTTTTATAGAGCAGGCCAGATAGGGAACAAGCAAAAAATATTTACCCCGTCAGTTGTACCACATTGATCGCCGAATCTGCTGTATTTGACATCCTCCCGACCCTGCTCTTACGAGACAGCGCGGGATTCCCTCGCATCGCTTTTAGGGGCTTTCTGTTTCTTAGCACTCGCCTTCCGAGATTTACTCCCTTCGGGTCTAAAAGCGCGCTCCACAGACTGACACTGCTAGTCCAGCAGCCAAAATGTTAATTGCAGCGTTTATATCCCTGTCATGGTGAATACCACACTCTGGGCAGTCCCACTCTCTAATGTTTAGAGGCAATTTTTCTACTACATAACCACAGTTAGAGCAACGCTTGGAACTAGGGAAGTATCGGTCAATTTTGACTAACTTGCGTCCATACCATTCAGCTTTGTACTCTAACTGCCTTACCAATTCTCCCCAATTAGCATCACTGATGGCTATAGCTAATTTGTGGTCTCTTGGTGCGCGTTCCGCAAGCGAGCTGGCATAGTCGCGGGGTCGCACCGCTTTTTGGCCATTTTCTTAAATGCCAAATTCTCAACTACTATCGTTTGGTTTTCTCTGATTAGTCGAGTTGTCAGTTTATGGGTGTAGTCAAGTCTTGAGTCTTTAATTTGGGCCGGTATTCTGGCTACTTTCAGCCTGGCTTTTTGATAATTATTAGACTTTTTGTCAGGTTTTCTATCTAGGGACTTCTGGGCTAACCTCAGTTTTTTATGTAACTTCTGAAAATTCTTTGGGTAGGCAACTTTTTCTCCATCGCTGGTAGTTAAAAGGCTAGTAATACCTAAGTCAATACCTATTTGTTTCTGAGCTAGCTTGAACCTCAAATCTCTGGTATCATTAACTCTCAAAGATCAAGACCATCTGCCACTAGGCTCAAGTTTGACAGTAATCGTACTGGGTGCGCAACCTGGTGGTAGTTGTCTACTCCATCTAATGGGTAATGGTTCTGAACATTTCGCTAGATATACTTGACCATTTATGTGTGAATCCGCAACATTTAGATAAAATTAATTTGAAAAGGCAGTCATTTTTAATGACCGCCTTTTAATACTCCTCAACACCACTTAAAATAAATTGACACAAAAGTTGTGTCCTAATATAAACAGAGTTTTTTGAGAAAGAGCATCGACGACTGGCCGTGTTTCGTCTCGATGCTCTTGCTGATTCGCTCCTCACACCCTAGATAGTTTAACTTACTAAGCTAATTTTGTCACTATATTTCAATAATTTTTTTTTGACAAATCTTGAAAGCACTATCTATCAAGAGCTTCACCTTTGAGATAACCAATCTAAAATTAAAGAATTAACTATTGTTGGCCTTTCATCATGGGGACAATGACCTGTGTTGGGTACGGGAATAAATTGGATAGATGCACCTTTATCTGCTAAATCTTGATAAATTTTCCCACCAGAAATTGGTGTCCAAGGGTCGTTTTCTCCCCAAATTACTAACAATGGTGCTTGAATTTTTGGTAACAATTCTGAGGGATGGGGTCCAGCAGGTGCAGTGAGAATTGAAGCAAAAACTTTCTGCGCTCCAGGGTCGCAGGAAGGACGATGAAGTAGTTCGATTAACTCATCTGTAATGGCTTCTTGATTACTATAAACTTGTTTGAGGGTGCCACGAATACGATATTTTTGACGGACTTGATTGAAAAGAAATGGTCCTAGAGCTGGGGAATTAACTAATTTGCTGAACATTCCCATTATGAATCTTAGAGGAGGATTTAATTCTTGAGGTCGATGGTTTAAGCCTCCTGCACAGTTAATGAGAATTCCACCTGTACAGATTTCTGGGTAGTCTGCTAGTATCATTAGGCTAAGTAATCCACCAATGGAGTTGCCTATAAAAATGGTGGGTTGTTGAATATGTTGGTTCCAGAAGTCGTATAGTAGTTGTTGCCAAAGTTCTAATGAGTAATCTATGGGTGGCTTAGAAGATGCACCAAATCCTAGTAAGTCCAGGGCAAATACTTGATGGCCTCCAGCGGCGAGGGTAGGGATATTGTTACGCCAATGACCTATGGATGCACCAAAGCCATGAATTAATACTAGGGGTTGTCCAGTTCCCATGACGGTATATTGGATTTTGTGGTTTTTCCAAGTCCAGGTATGTAGGTCTAGTTGATTTGGTGGTGTCGCTATAACGGTGTTCATTTTATAAAGTTTTGTAAAGTTACATATTTATCATAATAGAAATTTTGGCAAAATTTAGGTTTATATTTTCATTAGTAGGGGAGTGGGGGAGTTGGGGAGTGAACCCACCCCTAACCCCTCCCAGGAGGGGAAGTAAACATAATAATAATTAACATTAACTTGGCTAAAGTTAGTAAAAAAATTTATTCTGCTCTTTTTAATTACTTAATAACTGAAGTGTTGCTTAAGTTCAGTATTAATACATGGGAATTGGTATAAGATTATTGCATAAGCGATCGCTAAAGTACCTTGCGAATAAATATGCTAATTAACTGTGAAGTTGACTAATAAATTCTTGGTGTTTGTTATATCATGTCCGGATAATTAGTGATAAAAAAAACTTTCTTCTTCTTCTCCTATTCTTCCTCTTCCTTCTTCTTTCTTCCCTCCTGAGGAAGTCGTTCCCCTCCTGGGAGGGGGAGGGGCGAGGGGTGGGTTGACTTCTGAGGACTCCGTAGTTATTTATTTATCACTGTTCAACCGGACATGATATTACTAGATAATATCTGCTGAAGTTGATTGAATACTTCAAGCAAATTTCCGTCTATTAAGGATTTAACTGCTAACTATAACCCAGGGATTTTTTGACTTTTGAAAGCTGGGTGTTTATCTATGGCAACAGAAATATACTTACTCTCGCTAAAAATGCTAATTAACCGTGGAGTTGACTAATAAATTCTTAGTTTTAGGAATTAGATAATTCCTGCTGAAATAGATTTAATACTTCAGGCAAATTTATTTCTATTAAGGATTTAACTGCTAACTATAATCCAGGAAAAATTATACTTTTTATCACTCCGTTTTATCTATGGCAACAGAAATATACTCACTCTAACTAAAAATGCTAATTAACCGTGAAGTTAAATAATAAATTCTTAGTTTTAGGAATTAGATAATTCCTGCTGAAATAGATTTAATACTTCAGTCAAAGTAGATTACTTTTATTTATTGTGTTATTTATAACGCAATACGTTTTCCTACGGAATGCTGTGCAAACAGAGAAGACTAAAACTCATAAGTTATGGGAGCATTAGAGTCGCTCTTCAGATTAAAGAACTGCCAAAAAATCCTTAATTGAACTGTATTAATCTATAGACTTATTTACTTTCCTTCTTCCTTCTTCCTTCTTCCTTCTTCCTTCTTCCTTCTTCCTTCTTCCTTCTTCCTTCTTCTTTCTTCTTTAAAAATTAGCCATTCTATTCTTAACCATCATTCGCACAACATCTGGCATTTTATACTGTGCTTTCCATCCTAATTTTTCTTTAGCTTTAATTGGATTTGCTCTACCTACAGAAATATCAGTAGGGCGATATAAACTCCGGTCTACCTCTACATAATTTTGCCAATTTAATCCTACAGTAGCAAAAGCTTCTATGACAAAATCTTGCAAAGGATAACTTTCTCCAGTAGCAATTACATAATCATCTGGTTCCTCCTGTTGCAACATCAAATACATTGCTTCTACATATTCGGGTGCCCAACCCCAATCTCTCTGTACTGAAATATTTCCTAAATTTAATTTTTCATTACTACCATTAGCAATTTTACAAACAACTGAAACAATTTTTTGAGTTACAAAACGTTGAGGTCTGAGGGGAGATTCGTGATTAAATAATATGCCAGAACAAGCAAATAAATTGTAAGCTTCTCGATAATTTGCTACTTCCCAAAAGGCTGTAGATTTAGCAACAGCATAGGGACTTCTTGGGCGAAAAGGAGTGATTTCTGTAGCAGGTTGACCACCTGTATCGCCAAAACATTCGCTGGAGCTAGCATTATATAATTTAATTTTTGCTCCGGTAAATCTAATTGCTTCTAATAAATTTAATGTACCAGTAGCGATACTTTCTAATGTTTCTACAGGTTGTTGAAAAGATAGACCTACTGAACTTTGGCCAGCTAGATTATAAACTTCATCTGGTTGATATTTTGTTAATATTTGTAAGACACTTCTAAAGTCAGTTAAAGACATAGAGTCTAATTTTACTTTGTCACGAATATCTAAACGATTTAAGTTATTAAAAGTAGACATTTGGGCATCTCTGGAAGTGCCACAAACATTGTAACCTTTTTCTAGTAATAGTTTGGCTAAGTAGGAGCCGTCTTGACCTGAAATTCCGGAAATTAATGCTGTTTTCATAATTTTTAAGAAAGGAGAAAAAAGAAATAAATCTTTGGGATTTGCTGAATAAGTCTGATATTTTAATTAATCAAAGTTTTAAGGGTTATTGAGATATTCATATAGTGCATTGAAGAAGGCAGAAGGCAGAAGGGAAAATTGCATGGGAATAGTCTTCGACACGCCACTCCGTGTCTACAAACCCCAAACAATTTTAAGCACCTTCGTTGACGGTGGGGTATTAAACCCGCCACAGAAAAGATCAAAACAAATAAGTCGAATCGTATGTCAAAATTAAGGCATTTTTTTGAACTGAAACAGTGAAAATTTTTCTATTGTTAAACTTCAATAAACTTTTGCCTTTCCTTACCTATTTTTTTCAGTATACCCTATATTAGAAGGCTGACTTTATTGCCTTTTCCAGGTAATAAGTCAGGAGTAAGAATTAATAAGAAATTTTTTTTACTTTTCCTGACTCCCTCCTTACCTAATTGGGTTAAATACCTCATTATTCTATAATACCATTCTGATAATTAGTACGCCAGTTATTGTTAATTATTCTTATGTTCAAGAATTAATTATTAATTATTAATTATTAATTATTAATTATTACCTCTCCTTGAAAAGAAGAGGATTGACTAATCATGAAAAATTTTCTTGTTTCTCCTTGTAGAGCGACAGCTCGCGGCGCAGCTAAGGAGAGGCTTTAAACCTTAATTATTCGGTAAATTTTTCATACTTTAATAATCGATTTTAGTTTTCTTACAAATTATTTAGAATTGCGATATATCTTATATTATCTTTCTGTGGTCGGTCGTTGACTATCCATCAGAAATTTTCCCTTCTGCCTTTTGCCTTTTGCCTTCTTCAAATCAATCTGGAATTGTTTCTGCGATAATTTTTGCTAGATTTTTGAGATGTAGTGCATAGTTTTTTTGATTTTGAGCGGGGGGTATTTTTTCCTGATTTTCTAGTTTGAGTTTGGTTTTTTCCAGTTCTGTTTGAGTTTCTTGAAGTTGAGATTTACAGGTATTCAATTCTTCTTGATACTTGAAATACTTAGATTGAGATTGTTCTAATTCTGCTTGTACTTCATCGAGTTGGAATTGGGTAATTTCTAACTCTTCTCGCGCATCATGTAGTTCTGAAGAATATTTGTCTACTTCTGTTTGAATTTGCTGTAGTTTTGCTTCGGTATTTTTGGCTTTTTCTTGGTTTTGCTGAAGTTGAGACTGAGCAGATACTAATTTTGCGGAAAACTCGTCTCGTTGAGATTTGGTATTTTCTAATTCTGTGTGAATTTGCTGTAGTTTTGCTTCAGTATTTTCGGCTTTTTCTTGATTTTGCTGAAGTTGAGATTGAGCAGATACTAATTTTGCGGAAAATTCGTCTCGCTGAGATTTGGTATTTTCTAATTCTGTTTGAATTTGTTGTAGCTGTGATTCGGCATTTTGGGCTTTTTCTTGATTTTGCTGAAGTTGAGACTGAGCAGATACTAATTTTTGGGAAAATTCGTCTCGCTGAGATTTGGTATTTTCTAATTCTGTTTGAATTTCTTGTAGTTGTGCTTCAGCATTTTCGGCTTTTTCTTGATTTTGCTGAAGTTGAGACTGAGATTTTTCTAATTCTTCTAATATTTGGTCTCTTTGAGATTGGATATTTTCTAATTCTGTGTGAATTTTTTGTAGCTGTTTTTCGGAATTTTGAGCTTTTTCTTGATTTTGCTGAAGTTGAGACTGAGCAGATACTAATTTTGCGGAAAATTCGTCTCGCTGAGATTTAGTATTTTCTAATTCTGTGTGAATTTTTTGTAGCTGTGCTTCAGCATTTTCGGCTTTTTCTTGATTTTGCTGAAGTTGAGACTGAGATTTTTCTAATTCTTCTAATATTTGGTCTCTTTGAGATTGGATATTTTCTAATTCTTCACGATTTTGTTTAAGTTGAGACTGGGTAGATACTAATCTATGAGAAAGTTCATCTTTCTGAGACTGAATATTTTCTAACTCGGCTTGATTTTCCTGAAATTTCACCTCCAATGAAACACTATTCCCTATTTCTGAAATATCCACATCTCGAAAAACTGGCGTACTATTCCAAGGTTCAAAAGGTATAAGTTTTGCTGTAGAAAAGTGAGGTCGAAAGAAATATTTTCCGTCTTCATTTAATAGACAAGCAGCAAAAGCAAAGGGAGTATTAGAAATAGCAACAAAATCACACTTACTCAATAAGAAGAAATTCAGATATTCTCGATTAACTTCAATCTCCAAGTCTTGAGCAGTTACAGGATGATATTCAGCAAAATAAACCAGAGGTAATTCCTCTATATTATCGCTGGCAATAAACAAAACTGGTTCCTCTAAAGTTTCCCATAAACCATCTAACCAAATTTTATACCACTCACTCGGAGCAACAGCAAAATTACTATTTTCATCTGAATGGGATGGTAAATGTAAACCTATAATAGTTTTGCCACGAGAGTTTAATTTTTCCCAAGCAACTTTTACTTTTTCCTCTATTTCTAGTGTAGGTTGAAACAAAGAACAAAAATATTCTTTAAAAGGCGCATAATAGCGAGTGTGATATAAAAATTCTCCATGAATATCTACATTTTTCAAAATTTTTGTATTACCAAGGATAAATTCATTATCATTCTCCCAAACTTCAGGTAAATCTTCAGAAATCTCTCGGTCTTGATGCCCAAATAATTCTTGCCCTATCCATTTTGGAGTCTCTACTGATAAGGAATTTTCTTGAGCATATATATTCAAGAAACCATACTGGAAAATTTGATTACCCAATCCACCATTTTTGCCAAGAGTAGACATACTAATTACTTGTTTTCTCACATAAAAAGCATCTCCCCAAGAAGGGTGAAAAGGTGTTACCTCCGCTATTTTGCCAAAACCATTCTCTGCTAAAAAGTCATCAATTTTTTCTGCCAAAGCACAACCTTCATAGAGTTCTTCATAATTAATTTTTGTGTAAACTGCATCTATATATTTAAGTAGATTAGTTGCGCCTTGTAATGCCAAAAGTTCTGCCCCTTGAATATCTAGATTGAGAATATTAAAATCTCCTGGTGTTAGTTCTAATTCTTGTAGCAAAGTATCAAGAGTTTTTGACTCAACAGTTAGTTGATGAGTTTCTTTAATATTTGGATAAATATTTCGATAAAATTTCAAAGGTAAAATCGAACTACTCTGTCCCATAGAGTTAACATATAATTTTACTTTTCCATTTTGATTACTAATAGCAGAATTAACAGCTTGCACATCAATAGAAGCTTCGGCAATATTTATTTTTAGCCTTTCAAATACTGTGGGGTTAGCTTCTATGAAAAGAATTTTTGAGATATTTAAAGCCTGATAAGTTTTAATATCTTTACCCTCATAAGCACCTACATGAATAATGCCTCTAGGAAAAACTTGGTTTTGAGAACAAAGGTTCTTTAAATCTAATTTCATTACTACTAATACTTAAATAATTTCAGTTCAGGAAAAAAATAAATAGGTTCCTCTACCACTAACAAAATCAATCCTTAACCAAGAATATAACTATGTAAGTATTTCCTGCAAACAGCAGTCAGTTATCAGCTATTCCTACGGAATGCTGCGCAAACAGCTTTATTACCTTTAAAGGAGAAAAAAGCAATTTTATCAAAGCTTCAGAGTACGAATCTCTGCTTGAGAATATAGTATAAATTAAACGAATACTTGCTTCATTCATTAAAAAGCTTATAGCTGACCGCTAATAGCTGAATACTTACAGAACTATTTCCTAGTTAAAGCAGTAAAGCAGAGGCCATTTCAGTTATCAGTTATTAGTTATCAGTTATCAGTACCTCTGTAATAAGGAGGCTTGACATCAGGAATATTCTCTTTTTTATCCCCTTAAAATAGGAGGCTTTAGACCACAATTTTTCGGTAAACTTAAGCCAATTTTTTGACCTTATCTTCTCTAGATATAGTATTTTAAAATGAGATGTAAAACAAGAGTTGGTTATTTACTATAGTACTACAAGAATTGGGGGTGGACATTTTTAAATCCTAAAACCCTTTTACAGTTTCCTATTCCCTATTCCCTATTCCCTATTCCCTACTCCCTAGCACTATATTGTCCGAGATTTGTTAGATAAATAATCTTTGAATTTGCAACATACTTTAGCTTAATATAGTCAAGTATAAAAAAATCTATACTTACACTGTGAATGTAGTAGAAAAACACCAAAAAGCCAGAGAATATTTGGCCCAAGGTAAAATTGATAAAGCGATCGCTCTGTGTCATCAAATTATAGGGGTAAAACCAGACTTTATTCCAGCTTATCAGACTGTGGGAAATGCTTTAGAAACTCAAGGTAATTTAAAAGCTGCAATTAATTGGTGTATTAAGGCATTACAAATTCAGCCAAATTTAGCTGAATTATACAAAATGATTGGTAATTTATACTCTCGACAAAAGCAATGGGATGAGGCGATCGTCAGTTACCAAAAAGCCATAAAATTACAACCAAATTTAACAGAAGTATATGAAAGTTTGGGGGATATTTTTAAGCAGCGTTATCAGGATAATTTCACAGCAGCATTGAGTCATTATCGTCAAGCAATAGATTACAATCCTCAGAATGAAACCAACTACCATAAAATCTTAGAAATTCAACCCTATAATCCAGAAATATGCCGTCGTTTAGCTAATATATTATTTAGAAAAAATAAATTAGGCTCTGCAATTATTTTTTATCAAATTGCCCTAATAACGGAACCAGAAAATCCCGAAATACATTTTAATTTAGGCAAAATCTTGACAGATCAAGGCAATATTCAGCAAGCAATTTATGAATATAAACTTGCCTTAGAAGTAGAGAAAAATAATCCAGAGATTTATCTAAACTTAGGAATAGTTTTGGCAAGAAAAGAAAGATGGTCAGAAGCGATCGCCTCTTACCGTCGTACTATTGAAATTAATCCCAAGTCAGATTTAGCTTACAACTATTTAGGAGAAGCTTTAACAAAAGTGGGGGAATTAGAAGAAGCAATTTATGTTTTTGAACAAGCAATAAATCTCAATTCCACCTCACCTTTATTTCATAAAAATTTAGGAGATGCTTTAGCAAAGCAAGGAAAAATAGATGAAGCAAGTGTCGCTTATAGTCGTTTTATTGAATGTTGAAGAAGGAAGAAGGAAGAAGGAAGAAGGAAGAGGGAAAAATATTGCTTTTTCTGAATTTATAAGCTGAAGAAGTAAGAAGGAAGAGGGAAAAATATTGCTTTTTCTGAATTTTACTTTGTCATCATAGAATATTTACAACTCTATATTTTTGGTTCACTAATTTTAGCAAGATGTACGAAATTTCAGTTGAAGAAGGAAGAAGGAAGAAGGAAGAGGGAAGAGGGAAAAATATTGCTTTTTCTGAATTTTACTTTGTCATCATAGAATATTTACAACTCTATATTTTTGGTTCACTAATTTTAGCAAGATGTACGAAATTTCAAAGGATACAATTTTTCTATAGTGACGATAAATTGACCCTACTTCCCCACTCCCTTTTTTTCTAATGATAATAATATAGAGGAGGTAGTCGGAAAAATTGTTCCTTGATTTTTCTGCCATAATCATCCCAAAATACTAGCTTTATGCAGCTATTTCCACAAAAAAACTGACACTTTTTGATACCAAAAAATGCTACAACCTTTATCTGTCAATGCTTTGATATTTAATCAGCAAACCCTAATTATTAATAATTAATAATTAATAATTAATTGTTGAGTCCCCCACTCTCCTATTTCCTATTTTCTTGATAATATTTTTGTGCAGTTTGTATCCAAGCTTTAATCTGAGATTCTAGCCATTTTTTTTCATCATTTAACTGATTAATTTTCATTTCTAAAACCGAATTTTTATTATCAAGATTTTTAACCCAGTCCCTATATTCATCCACTTCAAACTTTAGGCGAGAATTTACTTGTAAAATTTTTTGTATTCTAGTGCCTAACTCCTGTACAGAAATACTTAATTTTACTGACTTACCCCGCCAATTTTCCAGCAACTCGCATAACTTGAATGCCTCATCAAAATTTCCCTTTTCCAGATAATTATAAATTCTATAAAAACTCACCCATTTAACAGTTCGAGATAACACTTCACTTTCCCAATCATTTAATTCTGGGTCCGATAAATTTAAACTATCAATTAGATCGCTACAAATTTGTAAATGTTCTTTCACCTGATAAAAATCATCAAAACTATGAGTTTTATTTCCTTTATGCCATCGATAATATCCCAATATTTCTTTGACAAAATATAAGTCAGCAACCAAACCAATTCTCAACCATAATTCTAAATCAGCAGCATAAGCATAATTCTCATTAAATTTCCCGCCAACTTTCTCTAAAACCTGTCTTCTCATTAATACAAACGGGCAACAAATAGGATTAGCTTCTCCCAAAATATTCCTCACCCATTCCTTGCCATTTACTAACTTATCCTCAGGATAATTTGCCCAATTCCAATTGAGATGATTATTATTAGCATCAACCACCATAACAGATGAAGTAACTAAACCTATATTTTGGTATTTATCCAAAATTTTTACCTTTTGCTCTAAATTTTTTGGCAACATCACATCATCCTGAGCAAAGATAGTAATATATTCACCATCAGCATTTTCTAAGCATTGATTCCAATTAGTAAACAGTCCTAAATTTTTTGAATTTCTCAAGTATCTAATTCTATTATCTTTCTGGAGATAACTTCTAATAATTTCTGGAGTATTATCGGTAGAACAATCATCAGAAATAATTAACTCAAAATCTGTAAATGTCTGTTGAAGAACACTATCTATTGCTTGAGTCAGAAATTCTCCAGAGTTATAAGTAGGTAAACAAACAGTAACTTGAGGACAATGATTGATGAGCATTTAATCTAATATTAATTTTGAAGTAATGCCAAGTGTTGATAAAAGATATTGATTATTTTTTGATGTTCTTTATTTCTTACTGTCAATTCAGTTATCAATTATCAGTACCTCCGGCAATAGGGAGGCGATAAAATGCAGAATTTTCTTTTTTATCTCCTTAAAGGGGGAGGTTTTATACCTGATTTTTTTGTCCAAAATGGCTTGTTGAAGCTGTATTCACGATCGTACTGCATTATACCAATTTGATTAAATAAATTATAAATAATAAAAGTGATTGAAAAACCTGATTTTGATGTCTGTTAAGCTCAAAATAAATCCTGATATTTGTCACTAATAAATTCAATAAGTATTTAAGCAAAATTAATTATGCATTAACTTCTCACTCTGTCAGACAGACGAAATTATATATAAAGAATTTGGCATGACTACTTATTATTCCTGAATTATAAATTATAACAATTTAGAGCAAATTTTTTCAATTGGCATGAGATATTTTGAGTTACGGCAAATGGGACTGTGACTAAGTTATTTTAATTATTCTTGTTCCTGTTGATAAGTGGGAACGTAAACTTAAAAATATAGCAACTGCCATTAAGAAGGCACACAAAATTAATTTCCTATTTTTGTCATCAAAATATCTCCTTATATCATGTCCGGATAATTAGTGATAAAAAAACTTTCTCCTCTTTATTCTTTCTTATTCTTTCTTCCCTCCAGAGTTCTGACTCCTGACTCCTCAGTCGTTTATTTATAAGTATTCAACCGGACATGATATTAGATAAAAGGAAGCAAAATGCTGATTTATATGAGATTCATGTTGAGAATTAAATGCGGAGACGAAAAAACTGTTGGAAAGAATAAGTTTGCAAAGTAAATTTCCTCAAGTGAAAGACAGCAGCTCTATGTATGATGTAAAAATTAACTAAATTACGAAATACATCAGGGAGTAATTGACAGTATAATTGTCATAAATTTGTGAAATAAGTTTAGTCAAGATTTAGCTAAAATTTTGCTCTGTAGTTATGGATCGACCTTCCATCTATACGAGGGATAAAATGAGCGAAAAATTATCAGAATGGAAAGAAAAAAATTAGAGATATTTTGGTGCAAAACTTACTCATCCAAGCACAACTTAATCGAAATTATTTGGAAATTTATTAAGTATGAGTGAATTAAAGTTGATGAAACTCGAAAACTGTCCAAGCTTTCTTAACTATCTCAAAAAAGTGCTGGACAAAAATTGTCAAGAATATGTAATTAATTTTGTGTAGGTGCTTACTACTTTTGAGTTATAGAATATCTTTTTGTGTAACTCTGTAGGAGAAACAACAGAATATTAATAATTAACCTTTTTCCTTTTCTCCTTGATAACTAAATGCCTTTTTCCTTTTTACTTCTGCTATAAAAGCAATACTGTTTATTAAATTTAACTACCTAAAAGCTGAAGTATATGAGCATAAATAAACGCAATTATAAGGCTGGTTTTTAGAACTCTATAGCGCTGAAGTAAAAGGTAAGCATTTCCTCCGGAATGCTGCGCAAACAGCCGTCAGCTATCAACACTTCAGTTATTAATTTATTGCCTTTATCTCAGAAATTAGTATTGATATATTTAAGTAAAATTAAAAGTATTGGAAAAAAACTGACCTTGACTTTAGAGCGTATATTTATTATTTGTTAAACAGTTGATAGCTGACCCCAAGTTAGCTGAATGCTTACAGTCAAAGCTTTCAGTTAAACCTGCCCCAACAATTTTTTGACGTTTAACTAGACCGACCTACTTACCGATTGAAATTTGATTACTTCAACTAATTTTGATGAATAAACTTAACTGATTTTATGTACTGAATTCTGGGTAAATAAATTTCCGGGTTAGTACAATAAACTCTTGTAATAAATAAGTAGACTCTATGGTTAACTCAGGTAGTCAATTTCTCTCCTCTACAGAAATAAAACACTGCACCTGTACTTAAATGGAATCGGAGAAACAACGGAATATCAATAATTAATTTTTTTTCTTCTCTCCTAGATAACTAAACGCTTTTTTTCCTTTTTATTTATGTGATAAAAGCAATACAGTTTATTAAATTTAACTGCGTAGGAGCTTACCAGTTGAAATTTGGTTACTTCCAGTAATTTTGATGAATAAACTTAACTGACTTTATGTACTGAATTCTGATGGATAAATAAATGTCCGGGTTAGTACAATAAACTCTTGTAATAAATAAGTAGACTCTATAGTTAACTCAGGTAGTCAATTTTTCTCCTCCACAGAAATAAAAAACTGCACCTGTACTTAAATGGAATCTTTTCCAATAAAAACTAATATATATATATATAAATAGGCAAAATATGCGTATTTCTAAAACAGCTGTCTTAACCCTTGCTGCTCTCAGTTCCCAAAATTTAACTGCTGAAGCAAAAGCTAATCCTAATATTAATTCCTACCCTCAGATAAACGCACAAGAAACCAGCAATTTTACTGACTCTACTCATATTAGTAGTTTGCCATCTAATCAATTAATTAGTCGTCCAGAAATTTTACTTAGTAAACTGCCTAACACTCCTAAAATTGTAGCTGCTTTATCGACTCCAAATATAGTTCAAATTCGAGAGGTTTTAAATGAGAGTTGGCTGGGAAAAATAGTAGAATTTACTGCTAAAAATAGTTCTCAATTACCACAGGTTACTTCTCAAATTACTTTACAAACAAATGGAGAAGATGAAGCTAGTCTCAACCTCAATCCTACCATCACTATATTAAATACTTTATTATTAGTTGCAACTTTATTTCCCCCTGTAACTATTAGCTTTTTTTGGTTAGTCAGAAGGTTGATAATTAAAGAATTGATTGGTGAAGTTAATCAACGGTTAAAAAATATCAGTGAATTAGAATTAAATTTGAATCAATCTCAAACATTAGTTACAGAATTAGAAGGTCATATAGTCGCTGCAAAAAAGTCTATTGAGTTCATTAGTCAAGAAGCGAAAATTTCAAAATCTTCCGTTGAACAAATAGAAACTTTGAAGTCTCAGTTTTTGATGCAGCTACAAATGATTATTTCTGAGACTCAAGAAGCAAAGCATCACGCTATTCAAGAGATTAACTCTTCTGTAAATTCAGAAATTAAATCTATTGAAAATACTCAGAAATCAAAATATTTTGACAAAGAAACTACTACGGTCGCTGATGATTATTTGAAACAAGGGGAAAAACTATTTTCTGAGGGTAACTATAATCAAGCTTTAGCAATTTTTGAAAAAGCCATTTCTCTGAATTCTGATTTAAGTGAAGCTTGGTTTAATCGTGGTAATGTCTTTGTAAAATTGCAGCGCTATGCTGAAGCATTGACTTCTTACGATAAAGCTCTTTCTCTTGATTCTGATAAATTTGAATATTGGTTTAATCGTGGCAATGTTTTGGTGAGAATGCAAAGTTATACTCAGGCATTAGCTTCTTATGATAAAGCTCTTTCTTTTCAGCCAGATAATGTAACTATTTGGCTAAATAAAGGTATTTTACTCAGAAAGTTACAACGATATAATGAAGCACTTATTGCTTATGAACAAGCTCTTTTAATTCAGCCTAAAAATGTTGATGTTTTACATGGCTTAGGCGCTCTACTTGGAAAACTACAGCGCTATGAAGAGGCACTCTCCGCTTTTGATCAGGTATTACAAATTCAGCCAAATAAATATGAACTTTGGTATAATCGAGGCAATTTGTTAGGAAAATTACAATCTTTTGCTGAGGCAATTGATTCTTATAATCGAGCATTAGAAATTCAGCCAGAAAAATATGAAATTTGGTACAACAAGGGGGCTTTATTATGGCAATTAGAAAGATATGAAGAAGCAGTTAATTCCTATGATCGAGCTATTAAGTTGATGCCAGATGATGATGAAGTTTGGCATAATCGAGGCATGGCTTTAAATGCTTTAGAAAAATATGAAGAAGCAGTTACTTCATTTGAACAAGCAATTAAAATTAACTCCCAATGTTATCAAGCATTTATGGGTAAAGCAGAAGCATTATTGAAGTTGGAAAAGTATGAGGAAGTTATTAGTTGTTGTAATTATGCTATTTCTATTAAAAATAATAGTTCTGAACCATGGGAAAAAAAAGGTATTGTTTTAGAAAAACTCAAACGTTATAAAGAAGCTTTGGTTTGTTACGAGGACGCTCTTGCTATTAATCCAGATGACTCAGAATTTCAGCGTAAATGCAATATATTAATGTCAGAATTACAAGGGGAAAAAGTTTTAATTGGAAAAAATAAACCATTATCACAAGGCAATTTAGGTTTAAGCGATCGTCAAGATAATAAACTTAGTAATCGCAAGAAAGTTTATCCTCTTGCTTTACTAAATGGCAAAAAAGTTAAAACAGATAACTAGATTATGATTTATGGCACAAGGAAGAAGAAAAAAGGAAAAAGGAAGAAGGAAAAATGGCATTGCTGAGTGGTAATGATTTTTAGATTAAGTATCAACGCAAAACATAAGTTTTTCAATTTTACCGAAAAATTGTGGGTATGCGCTTCCCTTTTTAAGGGGATAAAAAGCGGTTGAGGGATGGCGAGGTCTCCTCGCCATATCCAATCAACCAAGAGAAAAGAAAATATTCCAGATTTAAAGTCTCCTTATTGCAGAGGTACTGATAACTGAAATTACCTTCAGCTAGTTACCATTACATTTGAGCAACTGCTAGATAAGGATTTGGCCACGGATACACGGATGATTAATTTGCATTCTGTGAAGCTCCAAAAAAACGATAAGGCTTTTCCCCTTGCATCTCCAAAAAATTATGATAGTATGTAATCATTGGGTGTAACTCGCCCCTACAAATGACTTTTTATTCAACACAAAAACAGCATATTCCCACTGAATATATATAAGGGATACTGAGACACCAAAGCACCAGAAAAATTATCATCCTGTGAAGCACTCCGGAAAGAAGTGGCGAACGCTATATTCACAAATCCAGAAAACTATCATTTTGTGAAGCTCCAAAGAAACGGTAAGGTATTTCCCCTTGCATCCTCAAAAAAATTATGATAGTATGTAATCATTGGGTGCAACTTGCCTCTATAAATGACTTTTTATTCAACACAAAAACAGCATATTCCCACTGAATATATATAAGGGATACTGAGACACCAAAGCACCAGAAAAGTCATCATCCTGTGAAGCATTCAGATAAAGAAGTAGCGGTCGCTAAATTTTTCACCTCATCAACAGTATCGATATTATTCATGTAGAAGCGATCGCTATATTCACAGCCAAAGAAAAACTATCATTCTGTGAAGCTCAAAAAAATCGTGATAGTATGTAATTGTTGGGTGCAACTCGCCCCTACACATGACTTTTTATTCAACGCAAAAACAGCATATCGTCACTGAATACATATACAAGGGATACTTAGACACCAAAGCACCAGAAAAATTATCATCCTGTGAAGCACTCCGGAAAGAAGTGGCGAACGCTATATTCACAAATCCAGAAAACTATCATTTTGTGGAGATCAAAGAAAACGGTAAGGTATTTCCCCTTGCATCCTCAAAAAAATTATGATAGTATGTAATCATTGGGTGCAACTTGCCCCTATAAATGACTTTTTATTCAACACAAAAACAGCATATTCCCACTGAATATATATAAGGGATACTGAGACACCAAAGCACCAGAAAAGTCATCATCCTGTGAAGCATTCAGATAAAGAAGTAGCGGTCGCTAAATTTTTCACCTCATCAACAGTATCGATATTATTCATGTAGAAGCGATCGCTATATTCACAACCAAAGAAAAATCATCATTCTGTGAAGCTCAAAAAAACGGCAAGGTATTTCCCATTGCATCCCCAAAAAAATCGTGATAGTATGTAATCATTGGGTGTCATTCGCCCCTACGCATGACTTTTTATTCAACGCAAAAACAGCATTTCGCCACTAAATACATATAGAAAAGATACTCACACACCAAAGCAAAGAAAAATCATCATCCTGGGAAGCACTCTGAGAAATAAGTACCTATCGCCAAATTTGCCTGCCCCATCAACAGTATCAATATTATTCATGTAGAAGCGATCGCTATATTCACAAACCAAAGAAAAATCATCATTCTGTGAAGCTCAAAAAAAACGGCAAGGTATTTCTCCTTGCATCCTCAAAAAAATCGTGATAGTATGTAATCATTGGGAGTTGCTCGCCCCTATGTATGACTTTATATTCAACACTTGAAGAACATATATTTTGCGTTGATACTTAATCTAAAAATCATTACCACTCAGCAACGCCGGAAAAATCTTGCTTCTTTTTTGTGCTATATAAACAGCTATTAGCATTCAGCTTTTTAAGATAATTTCTTCTACATGATAGAGTTTGTTGTAGGTAATATTGATTTTCGTAACATTCCATGAACTCCTTTATGAGGATGATTCACAACTTGAGTAATATGAAAATTCACAGCAATAGAACACAGAATATAAGCATCTTCAGCACTCAACCCAACAAAATTTTCTAACCAACAAATCATTTGCTTTAAAGCTAATTCAAAAGCAGCATCCAAAGTATTGCCAAACCCAAACGAAATAATATCAGTCGATGTTTCTGCCATGGGAAAAATTAATTGTAAATCTTGCCTCACCTTAATCTGAATAGTACCATTCATTGAAGTTTCAATAGCCGTTACATTTATTTCTCCATCCCCCTGTGCAGAATGACCATCACCAATAGAAAATAAACCACCAGGAACAAAAACAGGTAAAAAAATTCGCGAACCAACCTGTAATTCTCGGCAGTCAATATTTCCCCCATAAATACCAGGAGGAATAGAAGAACATTGAGTATTTTCTGTAGCAACTCCGAGAATTCCAAAAAATGGTTGAAGTGGAATTTTTATCCCACTATTAGGAGGAAATTCAGCTATCTTTTTTTCTAAATCTAGTGGAATAAAGTTTAATTTTGGTTCGGTAAATTGTTCAGGTAATGCACCCCATCCCGGACGAATTGAATTAAAACCCATTGGTAAACTAGGGTAAATATTTTCCAGAATAATTTCTAATACATCTCCTGGTTTAGCATCATTAATATATATTGGTCCAGTTAATAAATGAGGACCTAAACCAACTTTTCTTTCTGCTGGTAAATTGTGACAAATTTCTAGAAATTCTGGAGTGAGAAATTCTCTAGGTGCTCTGTCGTAAAGATAATAACCCGTGTAAGTTTCTACATCTATGCGATCGCCAGAATTAATGATTAATGCTGGTTCTAGTTTATGGGAAAAACCTCCTAAATGAACAGTGTGACATCGAGCTTTTAAAATATGCTTTTTCATCTTATTTATTTTTTTTAATCTTTATCGTATATAATACATATCTAAGTAAAATTATTTCAAAATTTTATAAAATCAAGTTAAAATGATTAAATTTATAACTAACATTAATTAAACTTTTAAATAGTTACAGCCAGGAATTGGTCTTGGTGCATGGTCATTTAATTCTAGATTTTGGCAATGAATTGATTGATTTTCAGACAGCGAAAGATAAATTTCCTAAAGCTTAAAATAAGGTGGTTTCGTCAATACATAAAATGGCACAGTTTAGAATGAAATAGCCCTGGTATTGGTGTAACCTTACCTCAAGATTGGGTATCTATCAAAAATGAAGCTCTAGTAATTATTGTAGGTTTAACTGGTGTAGGGAAAAGTACAGTCATTAATAGATACTGAATCAGGATTAAATTTCACTTTACTTCCAAATCGACGCACCCTAACAACAGAATTAATTATTCCTCATATTACAGCCACAAACGAGCAAAATATTCAAATAATTTGTCGTATAGACCGCTTCAAATATACTCGTCAGTATCAAAAAAGTTTTCCTGGTGGTATGGGTCATATTTTAGCCCAGTTACAAGTTAATTCCTCTTTAATCAATCATCCATTAATTTTTGATGGTTTACGAGGAGAAAATGAAGTTACTTATGCTGCTAATACTTTGAAAAAAGCTAAATTTATAATTTTGGATGCTCCATTATCAGTTCGCTTAAAACGTCTTTTAACTAGAAGCGATGCTTTTGATAGAATCACAAAATATCCAGATAATGAAGTAGTTAATACCAAAAAAATTATGAGTTTTTCTGATTTTGGTATACCCGAAGCATCCCATTTATTTACCTGTGATGAAGAACAGGAAATTTTAACTCAACTGGAAAAGAGAGTATATAACTCTGTAGATGTTTGCGAACGACTAAAAATTCTGGTTGAGGAGAGCATAAATTACAATTCGGAAGCAACAAAAACAGCTTTACAAGCAATAGCTCCTGAGCGAACTTTGCTTTTAGATACTACTAAGTTTTCACCTCAACAAGTAACTGAAAAAATTCTTGCTTACTTATTACTTAAAAATTCGAGGGTTTAAGTTTCCTACTATTTTAGGGAGTAGGGAGTAGGGAATAGAAAAGAAGAAAAATGACTGTACCTCAGTAATTTGAGAAACGTTATAACTTACTCAAATAACTAGACATCTCGTGAAAAATAAATAAACCTTTTGATTAGGGTTTGGTGATTAAATCTCAAAGTATTGACAGATAAAGGCTTTAGTCTTTATTAGGGTCGAAAAAAGTGCCTGATTTTCGGTACTTCAGAGCTACAAAAAGTAAGTATTTTGGGATGATTATGGCAGAACAATTCAGGGATAATTTTTCCAACTACCTCCTCTATAATTCCCATTTATCCTGACTCCTGACTCCTGAGGACTGACTCCTCCCCTTAGCACTCACACTTTTTCAGCAAACCCTAATTAGAACAGGCTAAGGATACGAAAAATTCACCCTAAAAAATCCTTTTTAGTGCCTTTTTCGTAAAAATATTTTATACCAATTCCCAAAAATAATGCTATACTTCCCATGAAACTTCAGTTATTAAGTAATAATAATAGTTAAATCATTTTGGTGACAATTATCGGCATTAAAGCAAGATATCTTATCTCTTTTAACCATGCTCCCTACTACTTACTCTCAAGGAGATGTAGTAATATTTTTGACATTTGGTATGATCTATTGCCAGATTAACTGTTGCCTACTCCTGCAAAAAATTTATATCTTTTTCACTCCTAGGTCTACTATCAAAATCTTAATTAGAATTAAGATTGAGGATTGCTAGATTTTAACAATAGCTTAAATGTTCTTAAATATTATTAAATATCTTTAATATATAGCATTTTTTTGTGATATTAATTGTAATTAATCATACTAACCATAACTCCTGCAATATGTTTAGCTGAAAATTATAGAATTATGTCTAAACTAAAAAAATGCTATTAAGTAAATTAGCGATAGTTGATTCTACTCTGCGAGAAGGAGAACAATTTTTTAAATCTAACTTTTCTACGAGTGATAAAATTGAAATAGCTAGAGGATTAGATCAATTTGGAGTAGAATACATAGAAGTTACTTCTCCGAGAGCTTCTCCTCAATCCTATCAAGATTGTCAAAAATTAGTTCAATTAGGTTTACAAGCTAAAGTTGTCACCCACATTCGTTGTCATCTAGAAGATGCAAAAATAGCCCTAGATACAGGTGTAGATGGCATTAATTTGTTCATCAGTACTTCACAAATTTTACGTCAATTTGGTCACCGTAAAAGTATAGAAGAAATTATCGATATAGCTACAGAAGTTATCACTTTTATTCATCAAAAAAATCCTCAAACAGAATTGCGTTTTTCTACTGAAGATTCATTCCGTAGCTCTCTTTCAGATTTACTGCGAGTCTATTTAGCAATTAATAAATTAGGAATAGTCAATCGTTTTGGAGTAGCTGATACAGTAGGTATAGCAACTCCCTACCAGGTTTATCAACTAATTCAAAAGATAAGACAATGCTTTTCTGAGGATATAGAATTTCACGGTCATAATGATACAGGTTGTGCCATTGCTAATAGTTTTACTGCATTTGAAGCGGGGGCAACTCATATTGATACAACTGTTTTAGGGATTGGTGAACGTAATGGAATTACTCCTTTAGCTGGATTAATTGCTCGTCTTTATACCCTCGATCCACAAACTTTAAATAATAAATATTCTCTATCTTATCTCCATAAATTAAATCAATTAGTAGCGGAAAAGATTGAACTTTCTATTCCTTTTAATCATTGTATTGTAGGAGAAGCTGCATTTAATCATAAAGCTGGAGTTCACACTAAAGCAATTCTCAATAATTCTAGAACTTATGAAGCAATAAATCCCACTGACTTTGATTTGAGTCGGTCAATTTTAATTAATCATAAACTTACAGGTAAAAATAGTATTAATCATCGTGCTATTCAACTCGGTTTGAATTTAAACAACTTCCAAATTCAAGCTATTACTCAAACAATTAAAAATTTAGCCGACCGACAACAACTTACTCTAGAAAATGTAGATGAAATTTTGTTTTCATCCCAAAAAAATATGTAAGCATTTCCTCCGGAATGCTGCGCAAACAGCAGTCAGCTATCAGGTATCAGTTATTAACTTATTATCTTATACCAAATTCAAAAAAGGTCACTACAGTGTTAATCTCAACACTCTTAGTAACAGACTAAAGCACTGTAACAGTATTTTTTGAAAATAGTATTAGAAGGAGAGTTCAAAATTATGTTTATCAAAATAATAATGTTTTTGGAGGGTTGCTCAAATCTCCGTTACAAAAACAAGTTCTGACTTCTGACTTCTGACTTCTGACTTCGTTAAGAAGCATTCCGTAGGAAATATTAATAGCTGAGTGCTTACACAAATATTGATTAAATTTTTCGTTGGTGAAAAGAGGTATGATATCTTGTCTGGATAAGAGCACGAACAAAAAACTTTCTCCTTCTACTACTCTTTCTTCTTCTTTCTTCCCTCCTGACTCGGTCCTCGGTCCTTCCCCTCCAGGGAGGGGCCCGCGGGTGGGTTGACTCCTAAGTAATTAGGGGTTGCTGATTAAATCTAAAAGCATTGACATATAAAGACTTTAGCCTTTTAGGGGTCGAATTGCAGTACCTGGTTTTTAGCTCTTCACGTTCAAAAAGGAGCGTATTTTAGGCTCATAGTTGGGCAGAAAAATCACTCTTACAATTCTTACTCCTACCTCTTCGCTCATTCCTATTTCTCCCCTCCAGGGAGGGGCCCGCGGGTGGGTTGTCTCCTGTCTCCTGTCTCCTACAAAGAGCAAAAAGACTTTCCATACGCAAACCCTAATTAAGATTAATATCATACCCGCGCTTTACCAACGCCAATTTTTTTAGTATCAGTGCCAAATCTACCACAATATTAATATATTTCTTTGTTCCCAGAGAATAAAGACACCACTAAAAAGCACAAAAATAATTACTAGCTGACGGAACAATTGAGGACTAATTTTTTCTAATACTAAATTACCCAACCAATTACCTGGAAAAGCAGCTATTCCTATGAGTATCCCATATCCAAACAAAGGCAAAGTTAAAGTACCAAAAATGGCGTAGGCGATCGCTTTAACAATATGAACTACCATCCGGTTAACTGCTTGAGTACCCAATAATTCCTCTTTTTCTAAACCAAAATTGAGGTAAAAAGGTGCAAGTATCGGTCCCATACTACCAATAATGCCAGACAAAAAAGAATAAATAAAACCTGCTGGTAAAAAATACCAAGCACGAACAGTAAAAGATTGCTCTTGATTCTTAATAATTAAATTTATCCCAGAAATAACTAGAAATAATCCTACTAAAAAACTCAGCCACCCAACAGAAATTTGGGTCAACATAAAAGCTCCCAAACAAGCGCCAACAATAGCACCAGGTAGTTCCCAAAAAATCACTGTCCAGCTAATTTTTTGCCGATAAGTAAAAGCACGTTCAGCATTACCAATAATTGCTCCAGTTGTAATAATTGGTGGGATAGCTAAAGCTCCTAAAAAAAAACCAATGAATGGCATTAAGAGAAATGAACTACCACCACCTGCTAGAGTACTGACAAACCACCCAACAATACTTGCTAATGTTAACCACAAATAGGTCATATTCTTTGAAAATTTATAATATTTTACTGTAAGCATTTCCTCCGGCAATACTGCGCAAACAGATGTCAGCCATCAGCTATTGCTTTTAGTTTAGGATAAAAGCTTTATTAATTGTCATATGACTATATTTATGTATAACTTTTATTATACCAGTTCTGAGAATAGGAATCTAAGTTTTAGAGTTTTCATATATCCTTAAATTTTTTACCGAATAATATCATGTCTGCACTTTATCGTTTGTATAAACCGAAGGGTGAATATCTACAAAAAATTTAAGTTTTTTCGGACTTTTAAGTCTTCTGTTCTAGATAACTAAAGCCTTATTCCTTCTTCCCTCTTCCTTCTTCCTTCTTCCTTCTTCCTTCTCATATCAATAATCTTCTCCAGAACCTACTAATAAAAATTTAGTAGTTTCTAGAGAAGGAATTACTAAAAAAATTCATTGATTCCAATTGATTAACTCTGCTACTTAAGAAAGTGGCTATTCATAATATAATCCTTCTATAGGCACACCATCTTCATGCTTGTTTTCCTTTGATTTTCCAGGTAATGACTTACCATCAAGACCAATACGATTAACTGGAATTTTTTCTTTTTCTGCACCTACTCTCATCATAACTAGAGGTTCGTCTCCACAACTTTGAAACTTGTAAAAACCACCTCTAGGAATTAATATACCTTGGTTTTTGCTGAAAACTCCAACTTCACCATCTTTGCCAAAAAACCTAGCTTTTCCAGCTAAAATTACAAAAGTATGATCCTCTCCCGGATGAGAGTGTAGAACATTTTCTCCCCCTTGAGCATAACATTTAATTCTCACGCTCATTAAATCAGTTTTGGCGAGGGTATAGTCACTCCTTCCTTTGCTCAAAAGTTGAGTTTTGAGTTGAAAAACTTGAAGTTCTGGACTTTGGTTAGAAACTTTTTCTGTTAATTCTTGATTAGCAACCATAGCAGGTATTTTTTTTTACAGAAAACACTAAACATAAACAAAAGTATATTAGCCTAATTCTCTAATAATATTCATTATAAAAATATTAATTTTTACTTTGTCCAATTCATCAATTCGAGTCCAAGTAATACCAAATCCGGATATCAAAAGCACGTTTTTTAAATTCTTCTCTAATCCTGCTGCCTTCTGCTCTGTACCTTCTTAGTTAGCTTCATAAATAAAGGTTCTGTATAAACCGGATTTAGTATAATTAGCGGTCAAAAAAACAACTCTATTCTCATCCAACTTGATTGTATTAAGTATTCAAATTTAAGTCCAAAACTGATTTTCTCAAGAAGGAACAAATTATGCAGGGATTTGTTAGTTATTGAGTAGTTTATCTGTAAAAATAAGCCTGTCTTAGTCGCCTAACAATTTCTCCATGAACTTCACTGCGGATGCGGTTACCACGCTGACATTGTTCCAATTTCACATTATCAATAAAAAACTTTACAGCCAAATCTATAGTCCCTTCTCCAGTGCGTCCTATTGTCACATTGTTCATCCAAATTTTGGGATGTTGCCAAGCAGCATAAATTTGAAATCTATCCTCCATCCATTTCCATAACTCTTCACCATAGTCATCCAACTTAGTTTCTAAGAAACTATTATTAGCATTAACAATCTGCTGTAAGAATTTATCCATTCTCATCTTTAAAAAAGCAATTTTTCTTTCAAACTCAACTTTTAAAACTTCATTATCTTCCTCAATTATATCTGGATCTTCCTGCCAATTTTCATACCAACTTCTTAGCAAACTAATCAGAGTATCTTCATTCATATCTTCTGATTCTTTCAAAGATAATGACTTTTTTCCTCTTAGTTTTTCTGAGATGGTTTTGAAGCCTACTTTTCTAAGTATCTCCAAATAGTAACCCTGAATTTCTCTGATTTCTCCTCCATCAAGTCCTTCCTTTTCTAGAAACTGAATTTTGCTAATCAAATCTTTCATTGCTTGTTTGATTTCTGCGAGCTTAATTTTTAATTTTTGCTCTGCTATGAGACGGTTATGACCAAATTCTTTCTTTGATAAAAGATTATCTTGTGCATCTAACAATCGATCGCTCACCCTGTAAAAATTTTCTATAGCCACCAACTTTTTATCTAAGTCTCCTAAAGTATCTGGATGACTCAACACAACTTCTTCAATAATTTTAATAGCTTGATTTGGGTCGCAGTCACCTCTGATGGGGAGAGTAATTGTATAGTAATAATTTGGATTCGGACGACTAAAATTAATCAGTTTTTCACTTTCTAAAGCAGCGTTAGGAAGAAATAGATCGCAATGACTTTCAATCAAATATAAAGTTGTCAACCTAATTCCTACAGATTTAATTACAGCGGTCGAGCCATCCTTTAAAGCAACAACATCACCAAATTGAAATGGGGTATCTATTAATAATACCAAACCACTAAAAAAGTTAGATAAAATATCTTTCAATGCAAAACCTAGTACAAATGTCACACCGCCAAATCCTACCCATAATCCAGTTAAATCTATTCCTAATGTTTGTAGAAATAAAAAGCTTCCTATCAAGAATATAATGATTGGTAGAGTATTCTTAACGATAGGAACTAATACATCATCCCACTCTGCCTCTGTTTTTTCTGCGTATTGACTGAGGTAGTAAGAAACTACCTGAGTAAATAATGCACTTACTAAATAAGTACTGATGAGAATAATTGCGGCAGTTAATAATCGTTGAATAATAGCTAAATATTCTAAAGATTCTAAATTAGAAATTGCTATTTTAAGAAAAATCAGGATAAAAATTATCGGCAGAGGAGTTTGTAGAATGTTTAGAGTTAAAATTCCTATTTCATTATTTAACCTCCGAAATAAAGACCTAGCCCCATAGAAGACCACTATATATAAAATCAAGGCTAAAATAGTCCAAATTAGTAAATCTCCGAGAAAATTACTTAGCTCCTCTTTAATCAAGAGCAGGAAATTGATAGTTGGAGAGTCTAATACTTGTAAAACTTTCAACATAGTCTAAATTAATTCCTATTCGTTTTTTCAGTTGAAACTAAACTTTGAAGAAGGCAGAAGGAAGAAGGAAAAAGGAAGAAGGAAGAAGGAAGAAGGAAGAAGGAAGAAGGGAAAATTGCTTATGGGGTCCACACCCAAAACAATTTTAAGCACCCCCATTGACCCTGGGGTATTAAACCTACAAAAGAAAAGATAATTTAAATTGATAAGTTTAACAGCCAATGACCAAAACATCAGGTATCATATAAGACCAGGGTAATTAGTTATCGTATTGCTAAAAAGTCAGAAGTCAGGAGTCAGAAGTCAGGAGGCGCGAAGTCAAGAAAGGATTTGAACTATTAAATTTTTAAATTCGTATTCAAGCAGAACATCTGTAATTCTGAGGAAGTAATTTTGCAATTACTGTATAACCGGATTATATATCAAGCCTCCCCTTTAAAGGGGATAAAAAAAGAAAATTAAGTATTTTTTTGCCTCCTAACTTTAGTAGGAGGTACTGTTAACCGTTAACCGATAATTGAAGTGACCCATCCTAACGGGACTTACACAAAAAAGCAGCAAAAAATAGGCTCAAATATAGATAGCCAGAGGCTTTTACGTAGAAAAGGTATAATTCCTTTATTACCAAGGATTATAGCCATTTTTAGGGCTTTGACGTAATTCCCTTGCCTAGACTGACTTTTCCTGCGGAATGCTGCCCAAACAAGCATTTTTCTGCCCAGAAAATGTGTAAGTCCCACTAACTGCCAATAATCTCCCCTGTGGCCAAACGAGTACCATTAGCAAAATCCCAACCAGAAACCGCCTTCTTTCCTGACAACTGGACCTGCCACAATAACAACCAACCAGCGCCAGTTTGCACCACTGGTCCCAAACCCTTAATAACTTTCACTACTTCCCCCACACTCCCAGAAACCTCAGACTCAGAAGACCAAACCTTCTCTAACTTCTGTAACTCAGGTGGCAACCCCGACCAATATTCAGCACCTACTGGCACAGTTGCCATTACCTTCAAAGACTGACCCCGAAAACTGGTGACACAGTTGGGAAAAAACCCTCTTATTTGGTTGTGAATTTCCAAAGCACTCCTGGACCAGTCAATTTGATAATCAGAATTTTGAATCAGCGGAGCATAAGTTGCCAAAGAATTATCTTGAGCAATAGGTTCAATATCCCCTTTCTCCAACTTCAACAAAGTTTCCCATAATAAATTAGCCCCATCTTTTGCCAAAACTTCCGCCACAGATGCAGCATTATCCAATAAACCAATAGGAATAATACTCTTCAACAACATTGGACCCGTATCCATCCCCACATCCATCAACATCGTGGTATTACCTGTTTCCTTCTCACCATGATAAATAGACCACTGAATAGGAGCAGCACCGCGATACTTAGGCAAAATCGAACCATGAACATTTACACAACCTAACTTCGGCATATCTAAAATTTCCGCAGACAAAATCTGTCCATAAGCAACCACAACAAATACATCTACTTGTGCTTGTCGTAATAAATTGAGAGTTTCAGTATGTTTTTTAACTCGACGGGGTTGCCAAACAGGGATACTGTGAGAAACTGCTAGTGACTTAACTGGAGATGGGATGAGTTTATTACCACGTCCCCGTCGCTTATCAGGTTGAGTGACAACTGCCACAACTTCAATTTCTGGCCGAGTTAATAATTTTTCCAGAGTAGGAACAGCAAATTGGGGTGTGCCAAAGAATATTATTTTCATAGAATTATAAGAAGGAAGAAGGAAGAAGGAAGAAGGAAGAAGGAAGATAGGAAGAAGGAAGAAGTGGATGGAGATACTAAAAGAAACTGCTCCGCTCGACCAATACCCAATCAATGGTAGACACCGCTTTTGTGTAAGACTTATAGCTTTTTTTAGTAACAAAAAAGAATTCAAATGATTACTCAGTCTATTTCAGCAATAACTCTAGTATACTTAATAATAGGTGTTTGATTTTTTGAAACTAAGACGTTATAGTTATGCCTGTAAACATATTACTATAACGTCTTAGTTTATTTTGAATGGTTTAGGCAGAAATAGACATCTGGTAAAAATCAAAAATAAAATCAATTATTATCCATAAATTATTAATTGTTTCTCCTTCTATATCCGGTGTTCCCTGTTCTCTCTTTTGATGGAGATGTCTATTTCATATCCCCTATTCCCCCGCTCCCCCACTTCCCTACTCTCAACTATATAATAAGTATTCAACCAAATTTGATATAAAAGCTTGGGTTGAAATCCCCTTCTCAAAAGCTGAATGCTGAAGGCTGAATGCTGTTTGCGGAGCATTCCGGAACGGAAACGCTTTTTAATATGTACCTTAGACATTTACATTTACGACAGTTTCGGAACTACTTAGACCAGAAAGTTAATTTTGATGCTGCCAAAACAATTTTAGTGGGAGATAATGCTCAAGGTAAATCTAATCTACTCGAGTCAGTAGAGTTACTTTCCACTCTCAAATCTCATCGGGTTAGTCGCGATCGCGATTTAATCCTAGATGGCAAACCAGCGGGACAAGTACAAGCTAACTTAGAAAGACAAGTTGGAAATATTGAGCTGACTTTAACTGTACGGAGTCAAGGTAGACGCACTGTAGCAATTAATGGTGAAACTTTACGTCGCCATTTAGACTTTTTAAGTATTTTGAATGTGGTTCAGTTTTCCAGTCTAGATTTAGATTTAGTCAGGGGTGGACCTGAAGTACGCCGTCACTGGTTAGACCGACTATTGGTACAACTCGAACCTGTTTATGCTCACATTCTGCAACAGTACAATCAAGTTTTGCGCCAACGAAATGCTTTATTAAAGCAAATTCGCCAACAGAAAATGGCAGCAGAAACTACTGGTTCCATAAATTCTATTTCTACTCAGGAGTTAGCTTTGTGGGATGCTCAGTTGGCAACTACTGGAGCGCGGGTAATTCGCCGAAGACAGCGTGTTTTACAGAGGTTAGCACCGTTAGCGAGTGAGTGGCACCGGGCGATCGCTGGAAATATGGAAGTTTTGCAGATGGAATATTTGGCGAATGTGATGGTTGATAGCAAGGAATTGATTATTCAAGATAGTTTGGAGGGTGTGCGTCAGGCTTTTTTAGAAAAAATCAAGGTACGGGCGATCGCCGAACAATATCAAGGTACTACAGTAGTAGGTCCTCATCGAGATGATGTAGCTTTTACTATTAATGATACTCCAGCACGACAATATGCTTCTCAAGGACAGCAGCGCACTTTGGTGTTAGCGTTGAAGTTGGCGGAGTTGCAACTTATTGAGCAGGTTGTAACGGAACCACCGTTGTTGTTATTGGATGATGTTTTAGCAGAATTAGATTTGCATAGACAAAATCAATTGTTAGAAGCAATTACTGACCGTTTTCAAACTTTGATTACAACTACTCATTTAGGGTGTTTTGATGGTAAGTGGTTACAAGATACTCAAATTCTTTCGGTGCGATCGGGACAAATTAGTTATTTCTTGGATTTTTGATTATTTGATCGTGGTCAAACAATTAACATTTGACAAAAATAAAAAATTGTAGTAATAGAATATTTTTTTGATATTTAACTACACTAAAATGTCAAATTGAGCTAAACTATACTATTGAAATAATCAATAAAAAATTAGCTACCATAGCAAATAAAGTTCTATGAAACGTTTTATTTCTCGTGTACTAGCCTTAGTTTTCGTTTGTGTAATAGGTTTGATGGGTTGTTCTAATAATCCCGCAACTTTAAGTGGAAATTATCAAGAAGACACATTAGCTTTAATAAATACCTTAAAAACAGCTATTGAGTTACCAGAAAATACAGAAGGTAAAGCAGAAGCTCAAGCAATAGCACGTCAAACAATTAATGACTATGCTTCTCGCTACCGACGTGATAATTCTGTATCCACTTTACCTTCTTTTACCACTATGAGAACTGCTCTTAATTCTTTAGCAGGGCATTATAGTTCTTATCCAAATCGTCCTGTTCCTGAAAAATTGAAGAAACGTTTAAATCAAGAATTTAAACAAGTAGAACTTGCTTTAAAACGGGGAGTTTAATAATTAATAATTAATAATTAATAATTAATAATTAATAATTACCTCTCTTTGAGAGGTTGTCTGAGAAGTCCCATTTGCTACATCAAAGCCCCCGCGCATCCCCCGTTCAACAAAAAGCGAAGCAACATCTGGCTTCCCATCCTTCAAAAGCGAAGCATCTTCTGGCTTCCCCCGATCTTCGGGGGACGGGAGGGGGATTAATAAAGGGGTACTTTTAGAAGCAAATTTACTCTTGTTCCCCCCAAAGTTGGCTTGCTCGGGGGGCAAAATTCAGTATCAAAAACTTTTCATAATTCCTATGAAAACGGATAGGATTGACTAAAAGAAAAAAAATCTTTTTATCCAATCCTTTTATTTATAAGAAGAGGTAATTCAGAATTATTGAATATTCTTATGTGTATCTCATTTACCTTCAATATTCTGTAATTTTTCCTACAAAGCAAGGTGAAAAAATAAGCAATTCCTCAGTTTTTTTTGAGTAACTGTACAAATTCGGGTAACAATAATCCGAATTTTTTTTGTCAATTTGAAGATTTAAGAGTTATTGGACTACGCAAATAAGCGCTGTGCGCAGGCAACAGCTCCGGAAAGCAACAGCTCCGGAAGGGGGAATAAAAAACCGATAATATAAGACTTTTAGCTATTGGACAGTTATTGTAATTTGTAAATATGCCAGCGCACATTGCTATAGGTGAAGACAATAAATTTGAGTCAAAATAGGCATTGGTTAAGACATTTTTCAATCCTGTTCGTGGAGTGTTTCCGTAGGAAAAAACCTTGCTATTCCCAGAGCCACTATTCCCTACCACATAGTGCTATACAATTGATTTTTAAACTATACTGAAAGACTAGCTATTAACCGAATAACTAATCAACAATTAGGTGTTATTCTGTTTATTTATATGAGGAAATAAATTTAATTACTCTTATGAACAAAACTTATACTTCACACAAAAAAATTAAAGCAAAAAAAACCTTATATCGTAGTTTATTAGCTACTTTATTTTGCCTAATAGCAAATCCATTATTTTCGTATCAGCAACCAGCTCAAGCACAAACAGATGCTTATTGTCGGTTGTCACCAGAAGCGATCGCTACAAAAGAAAACTTACGTCAAGCAGTCTTAACAGGAAATAAAGAAGTAGAAAAACAATATCAAGATATCTTGATTAAACACGGTAGAGAAGTAAACAACTGTCGCCTGAGAAACTGGCCAAGAACTCAAGGTATCTGGTTGCGACTATATCCTTGTGATGCTAGACCAGGAGAAATTGACAGAATACTCGACCATGTAGTTAATAAAGGCTACAATCAAGTTTATATAGAAGCTTTTTATGATGGACAAGTGCTTCTTCCCGCAGCAAATAACCCCACAGTTTGGCCGTCTGTCTTGCGCGTCCCTGGTTATGAAAATGTCGATCTATTAGCTGAGAGTCTCAAAAAATCAGGCGTTCGTGGTTTGCGATCTTATGCTTGGGTATTTACGATCAACTTTGGCTATACTTACTCTCAACTACCCAACCGTCAACAAGCTTTAGCTCGCAACGGTAAAGGTCAAACAACCCTTGATGTGATTCCAGATAATGCTAGTTTGCACAACCAGTTAGGTGCAAGTCATGCTTTTCATACATTCATTGATCCGTACAGTCCAGAAGCACGTCAAGATTATGCAGTTATGATTAATGAGGTACTCAAACGCCGACCTCAAGGTGTTTTATTCGACTACGTTCGTTATTTGCGTGGAGTAGGACCAGACTCTGTAGCGGATCAAGTAAAAGATTTATGGGTTTATGGTGAAGCTTCTAAGAAAGCTCTATTGCAACGTGCGAAAAATGAAGCAGGAAAGGAATTACTCACAAGATTTTTAGACAAAGGATATGTAACTTCTGGAGATATTTCTGCGGTTTCTTACAGGGAAACTCCTAAATGGCAAAATTTCTTTTCACCTGCGACTACTGCATCTGCTACTGGTAGACTACCGAAAGGAGGTTCGGGACGACAAGTTTGGGAATTGAGTGTTGCTCACGCAGCTCAAGGAATACTTGATTTTCTCAAGGTGGCGACTAAACCAGTGAAACAAAAAGGTCTTTCTGCTGGTGCTGTATTTTTTCCTGGTGGTAACAAAAGAGTACGGGATAATGGGTTCGACTCTCGACTCCAACCTTGGGACCAATTTCCCTCTTCAATGGAATGGCATCCCATGTCTTATGGAATTTGTGGCGATCGCAACCCCAGTTGTATTGTTGCTCAAGTGGAGAGAGTTGTAAGTATGGCACCGAATGGAGTGGCAATTATTCCGGCGATCGCTGGAATGTGGGGACAACCTTTTACTGGTCGCCCTTCCTTGGAAATCCAAATGCAAGCTATTAGAAGAGCAACTCCTCAGATTAATTCTATTAGCCATTTTTCTTATGGTTGGCAAAATGTGGAAGAAACCCGCGAACGTAAGTCTTGTAGGTTGTGAAAATAGAATTACAGCGGGAAGCGATGTAATAAGGTACACATATCGCGAGCAAGATGGCAGCACTACAAGGTTTTCACTATTTACCGAAATATTGTGGTTGAAAGCTTCTCCTTTTAAGGGGATAATAAATAAAAATTTTTATGATTAGTCAATCCTCTTCTTTTCAAGGAGAGGTAATTCTTAATTCTTTAGGACTTACGCAGATACGCTATATATAGCGCTTAAAACTATTGTTCAATAAAACTTACACTCTATAAATAGTGCCTTTGCGTAAGTCCTGTTCTTAATTCTTAATAGCTTTGTTGCATGAAAATATATAGTTGCCGCACTTGCTCCGCATATGTACTTCATAACGCGCGGAAACTGCTGTAACTATTGGACAATAGATGGTAGTGCATCAATGTTTGAGGTGAAAAAGACTGAAACTTTTATCTGTAAATACTTTTAGCTTTGATCGGCAGAGCAATAACTATTGGACAATAGTAAATAGAACATCAATAGTCGCTTTCATATAGCGATCGCTATCTCAGCAGAGTAATAACTATTGGACAATAGATGGTAGTGCATCAATGTTTGAGGTGAAAAAGACTGAAACTTTTATCTGTAAAAGCTTTGAGGTTTAATCGGTAGAGTAATAACTATTGGACAATAGTAAATAGAACATCAATAGTCGCTTTCATATAGCGATCGCTATCTCAGCAGAGTAATAACTATTGGACAATAGATGGTAGTGCATCAATGTTTGAGGTGAAAAAGACTGAAACTTTTATCTGTAAAAGCTTTGAGGTTTAATCGGTAGAGTAATAACTATTGGACAATAGTAAATAGAACATCAATAGTCGCTTTCATATAGCGATCGCTATCTCAGCAGAGTAATAACTATTGGACAATAAATGGTAGTGCATAAATAATCGCCAAAGATAGTGATATAGCTGCGGAATGGATGTTAAGAACCCTACTTTCATGCAACAAAGCCATTCTTAATTCTAAATTCTTGAACTTGTACATCATTTTCCGATAATCCGTAAGGACGTTGCATCCAACGTCCCGACCTGCTAAATTAAGGGGATACAATTAATTTTCGGCGTTGCTGAATTGAAGTATGAATGTGCGATTGTTTGGTTCTAGTCAAGCCCCCGCGCATCCCCCATCCTTCAAATGCGCAGCATCCTCTGGCTTCCCCCATCCTTCAAATGCGCAGCAACATCTGGCCTCCCCCATCCTTCAAATGCGCAGCAACATCTGGCCTCCCCCTTTCCAAGGGGGACGGGAGGGGGATTAACCAGGGGGACGGGAGGGGGATTAATAAAGGGGGACTTTTAGAGTTTTATCCCCCCCAATTTTGGGGGGCTAGGGGGGCAAAATCATACCCAGAATCAGCAACAATTTTCCTTGATATCTTTGATAACTGATAACTGATAACTGATAACTGATAACTGAAAAGATGACTCCAGAAGAATATCTAGCATGGGAAGAAGAGCAACCCGTAAAATATGAATATATCAATGCCAAAGTCTACAGGATGACTAGAGAAACTCTTTCTCATAATGACATTGCTCTCAACTTAGCGTCTGCTTTAAAAAGTCACCTGCAAGGAAAAGGTTGTAGAGTGCAAATCGCAGATACTAAAGTCGCAGTTTCTACCAATGGTCCCTTTTTCTACCCCGATGTAGTTGTAAGTTGCGATCCACGAGACACAACATCTAGAAATATTATCTATTACCCCTGTTTAATTGTAGAAGTTTTATCATCAAGTACAGAAAATTTCGACCGCGCTCAAAAATTCCAACATTATCGTCAGATAGAAAGTCTCAAAGAATATGTTCTTATTGACTCAGGAAAGATATGTATTGAATACTATCAAATTAATGAAAAAAATAAATGGGAACTTACTACTTATTCTCTTGAGGAAATAGCTGATAGTCAACAGGATTTTTCGCTGAAATTAGAAAGCATTAATTTTGAATTTACTACTTCTTTATTGTACGAAAATGTAGTTTTCCCAGAAAAAATAAATATTGAAGAGGAAGGAATAGAAAATCCGAAACAACAATATATTTCTTCTCCTCAAGACGTTCAATCTCCTGAAAAAGAAACTCCTGAAAAACAAACCAGACCAATCAGACGTTTTGCAGATTGGTGGGAAACAACTGCTATTGAGAAATTTGTAGAAGATATAGACTATTTGTTAACAAATTTCGCAATTTTAAATGTTGTTGGTTTGCTTGCCAATATTACTCTTATTGTTAGTTTAGTGAGCTGGTTTACGGAGCGTAAAGAACGAAAAGAAGAAAGACATTTTTCTACCTGGAGTATTATTAATGAAGGTCAAGGCGATAAATCTGGGGTTGTGAAAACTGCAGTAGAACGATTAAATCAAGAAGGATTTTCTTTATCTGGTCTAAAACTTAATAAAACTAATCTCCATGACGCTAACCTCATTGGAGCTAGACTATTTCAAGCTAACTTTAGTGAAGCTATACTCAGTAGGAATAAACTGGCTAAAGCTAACCTGGTTTTAGCTAACCTCAGTAAAGTTTTCTTCATTGGAGCTGACGTCAGTGAAGCTTACCTCAATGGAGCTAACCTTAGCCAAGCTAACATGATTGGAACTAAGTTTACTAAAGCTAACCTTGGTGGAACTAACTTCAGTGAAGCTAACTTCGATTTAGTTAACCTTGATGGAGCTAACCTCCGTGGAGCTTACCTTTTTAATGCAAAAAACCTCACTAATGCACAAATCAAATTAGCCTGCAATTGGAAAGAAGCAACTTATGTAAAGAGTACAATACAAACAAACAATATAGACACATTATTTGAAGAGAATATAGACACAATATCTGACAAAAGAATAGACACTACAAGATTTGAATTTCAATGGGTTCCTGAAAATAAGCAAGCTAACCAAGAGAGAATAAAGAAGATTGAAGGAGATAAAGATTCCGACCCGGAAATTCCTCCTGATTGTTCTCAATGGGATTCAAGAATTTAGAATTTAGAATGCCCGAATTTAGAATTACCTCTTCTTTTCAAGGAGAGGATTGACTAATTATGAAAATTTTTATTTATTATCCCCTTAAAAAGGGAGGCTTTAAACCACAATATTTCGGTAAAGACTAACAAAACTTTCTTGAGAATTAAAAATTAGTAGTCCTGGATAGTAATGGTGTCTGAGAAGATGTAGTTTTTCTGGAAGAAATAAATTAAGCATTCAGTTATAATGTAGGTTGGGTAGAACGAAGTGTTAGGGTCGCTTATTCGTAGGATAAACCCAACAAAACCTTACCTGATTATTGTTCAATACAGTTGAGTTAAGGATTTTTTTTTGCAGTTTTATAATCTCAAGAGCTACTAATAATTGTTCGATACTTTATAGGTTTTGGTCTTATATCATGTCCGATTGAATACTTACACTTTGGAATAGGTAAGGCAGAAGGAAAGAAAAAGTTAGAAGGGAAAAGGTTTTTTGCTCACTAATTATCCGGACACGATATTATCTGAACCGCATTAGACCATTGTTGGGTTTCGATTCCTCAACCCAACCTACGCTTATTGCAATATTTTTAGATATATCGGTTTACTATTAAAGTAGAAAGATAAAGACAATGATAAAGAATATAAAACAAAAATCAAGGAACAAAAAATTAGAGGAAAGAATAGAAAAGCTCAGACAACAAGGTTTTTATTTTCCTCCAAATATTCAATCTCCTAATAAACAAACTCCTGAAAAACAAACCAGATTAATCAGACGTATTGCAGATTGGTGGGAAACAACTCCGGTTGAGAAGTTTTTAGAAGATATACATTATCTGTTAAGAAATTCAGCAACTTTAGAAATTATTGGTTTGCTTGCTAATATTGCTCTTATTGTTAGTTTAGTAACCTGGTTAACGGAATTTGAAGAACGAAAAGAAAATAAACTTTTTTCTACCTGGAGTGTTATTAATGATGGAAAAGAAGATAAGTCTGGGGTTGTGAAAAAAGCAGTAGAACGATTACATAAAGATGGATTTGATTTATCTGGTCTAGAACTTAATAAAACTAACCTCAGTAAAGCTAACCTCAGTAAAGCTAACCTCAGTAAAGCTAACCTCAGTAAAGCTAACCTCTATGGGATTAACCTCAGTGGAGCTATCCTCTATGAGGCTAACTTCAGTGGAGCTATCCTCAGTAAAGCAACCCTTAGTAAAGCTAACCTCATTTGGGCTAACTTCAGTGGAACTGACCTCCGTGGAGCTGACCTCCGTGGAGCTAACCTTAGTGAAGCAACCCTTAGTAAAGCTAATCTCATTTGGGCTAACCTTAGCAGAACTTACCTCCATGGAGCAGATCTCAGTGAAGCTAACCTTTTTAATGTAAGAAACCTCAGTAATGCACAAATAAAATTAGCTTGCAATTGGAAAGAAGCAATTTATGTAGATAGTAGAGAAGTTGAAGACAAATTGATTCCTATAGACAAGCAAGCTAACCAAGACAAAATAAAGGAAATTGAACAAGATAAAGATTCCGATCCTAAAGAACCTCCTGATTGTTATTGATGGGAGAAAGGCTAACAAAACTTTATTAAAAACTAAAAATTATGTACATATCTAAATATCTTATTTTACTCTTAATATCTTTATTTTCAGCCTGTACTTTTGAAACATCAAAAATCCCACCAGAAACAGAAACTTCCGACAAAAATTCTACATCTATAGTTACTCAAAATAGTGATTCTCAGTTAGTCAAAAATCTTGTAGAAAATTACCTGACAAAAACTCCTGTTGACACTGCAACAACTCTAACTATTCCTCAAGCAAAACAAATTCAAAAGCAATTTATAGCAGAAATTAGTAAAAACTTAGGTCAAATAGTTGGCTACAAAGCAGCATTAACAAATCCAAATGCTCAACAACGTTTTAATGTTTCTCAGCCTTTGCAAGGTGCTTTACTCGAAAAAATGTTCCTCCAAAGTGGTGCTACAATTCCAGCTAAATTTGGCAGTCGTCCAATAGGTGAAGGCGATTTAATTGTTAGAGTTGGAAATGCAGAAATTAATAATGCTAAAACTCCTAGAGAAACTTTGAAATATCTTGATGCAGTCATACCATTTATTGAATTAGCAGATTTAGTTTATAGTCAAGATTTAAAATTAGATGCACCTGCTCTTTTAGCTATTAATGTTGGAGCAAGAACGGGAATTTTAGGTAATCCTATTCCTTTAGCTGATACTGATGAATGGGAAAGTCGTTTAAAGAACCTAAATATAGAAATTTCAGATGAAACTGGTAAAGTATTAGTATCAGGAAATAGCAGTTCTTTATTAGGCAATCCCCTGAATGTTGTTCTCTGGATTAAAAATTCTTTACAAGCAGAAGGTAAACAATTAAAAAAAGGCGATCTACTGTCTTTGGGGAGTATTACAAATTTTTTTACTGTTAAATCAAATACTACTATCCGCGCTCAATATACAGGTCTAACTCCAAATGAAACCGTAGAAATATTTGTGAAGTTTGAATAGTATGGCAGAACGAAGAAGGAATAAGGAATAAGGAAGAGGGAAGAGGGAAGAAGGAGTAAGACTATTGAGCAAGAAAAAAACCTAAATTTATTGCACAAGGAAGAAGGAACAGGGAAGAAGGAAGAGGGAAGAATACTATTGAGCAAGAAAAAAACCTAAATTTATTGCACAAGGAAGAAGGAACAGGGAAGAAGGAAGAGGGAAGAATACTATTGAGCCAGAAAAAAACCTAAATTTATTGCAGATATTCACTCTTGATTTTACACAAACAATATCAACGGACATCATATAATTAATAATTAATAATTACCTCTCCTTGAAAACGGATAGGATTGACACGGTAGAGAAAATTTTTTCTTTTTTCTCCTCTAAAGAAGAGGCTTTAAACCTTAATTATTGGGTAAATAATGTAATATTTTTCTTTCTTCCTTCTTCCTTCTTCCTTCTTCCTTCTTCCTTCTTTTAAATTAGCAATATATCAACATCTATCTATGAACTTTTCGCTTCGTTTTATTATGCCAATAAGCAGTCATAATTTTCGGTTCGGGAAATCCATCAACACAGACAACTCTCAATCCTCGCAGCACATCTATAAACCTTTTATAAGGAGTTCTGCATAAATTCTTATCAGTCAAAGTATAAGTGACTGCCCCATAACTAAATTGTCTATTACCATAAATTATGGCAACTTTCATCATAGGCAAACTAATAGCACGTTGCTGTTGTCGGCGTTCCAAATGATTAGAATCTTTAGGATTATGTACAGCGCTAATACAACCTAATTGTTGAATATTTTTGTCATTTTGAAGCACTAGACTGAGTTGGTGATTCATGTTTATTGTCCTCATTGAGTAAAGTTACTAGGTAAATCACAAGCAAAAAATTAAGCATAGTTTAATTGAATTGATGTCTAGAAATAGACTAATAGTTCAGCACAAAAAAGAGATATGGAACAGCTTGCTTACTAAAAGCTTTTGTGTAGCTATTCCAGACAATGTTCTAGGTAAGTTTTCAGTAGGTTGAGAAATAAATCCCGGTAAAACCACATAGAATAAATACACTGTTTTATCCTTGACTAGGCAGGAGGATTAATAGATTTTTCTTCCGAAGTAGTTATACCCTTAAAACCAGGTTAACAAAGACTACAGAATTTGCAAGTTATACTACATTCTGTAATTGCCAAAAATAGGCCACTTGTTGTTGCCACTGGTACCAATATTTCATCACTTCATTAGCTTGAAACCAAGTATTGTTGGGAACGTGGCATCACGTATCGACTCTTGAGGAGTGGCGACGATCAGCAAACCATTGTTGAGCCTGAGGCCATATTGACGATTCATTGCCCCACAATAAGCTGCCAGTTGGAAGAGTTTCTCAGCAAGAGGTTTGATTTGATTAGCAGATAGAATTATGATATAATGCAGCCTTTGCAGATCGTAGCATAAATTGACTGTGTAGGCGTACTGTCGGGGGTTGGAAACAATCTAGATAAGTGCCACTTAAGCAGTAAACCTCAACGATTTAGGTTTGAAAATCTCCCATTATAATCTTTAGATTTAACGGGGGAGGATGTCAAGATTAATAATTTCTACGAACACTTAATATTTCAGACTGGCCGTGTACAAAAAAACAGTATCAATATTTAGTAGTTTAGTGGTGGCCACAATAACAGCCACTGTTCCTTCCATTGCCTATGGGGTTACTTGTCAAGAAACATCTAGAATAAATACCTATACTTTTTCTGGCTGTGGGGTCAAATTATTGGCTCAAAATCAATCCGTGAGTTCCAACTTAGACAAACTATTACGCCAGGGAAGAACGCTAGCGGATGCGGGTAAATACCAAAAAGCGATCGCCATATATCAACAGGCAGCACGTTTAGACCCAAAAAATGCACAAATATATTCTGGTATTGGCTATTTAGAGGCACTCCAAGGAAATTTTCAAGCTGCAAGTCAGTTTTATCAACAGGCGATCGCTATTGAGCCTCATAAAGCAGATTTTCAATATGGTTTGGGATATAGTTTGGCTAAGTTAGAAAACTATCAAGCCGCAGTTGAAGCTTATCGTCGTGCTTCTTTACTTGACCGCAATAACGTTAATGCTCATTTAGGATTAGGTGCTGCATTATTTCGTCTAGAGAGATACAATGAAGCGATAGTTGCATATCAAGTAGCAATTCAGTCTAATTCTAATAATGCTGAAGCTTATGCTTCAATGGGTTTAACATTACTGAAACAGGAACGTTTTCCTGAAGCATTAGAAGCACTTAGAGAAGCTGTTAGATTATCACCGAGAGATGCAGGAGTGCAAATCAAGTTAGGAACTGCTTTATTATCTATTGGAGATATTAATGGTGGTTTAGCTGCTCTGGAAGTAGCTTCTCGTCTAGGACCTCGAAATGGAGAGATTCAGTTTCAAATTGCGGAAATTTATCAAGCACAAAATAATCCCCAAGCTGCCTTGAAATTTTATCAAAGAGCTGCTTATGCTAATCCTGATTTAGTAGAAGCTAGGTTTGCTGCAGCAGAGATACTTTTAGAAAGTCAGGATTATTTACAAGCCATAATTATGTATCGGCAAGTAATTAAGAAAAATCCGGATAATGCAGATGCTCATTATAAAATGGGGTTAGCTCTTCACCGTCGAGAGCGCGATCGAGAAGCTAGAAAGTCTTTTGAAACAGCATTAAAATTGTTTGAGAAACAGAATAATTATGAAGGCAAAGAAAAAGTGGAAACTATTATGAAGGAATTGGAAGATTAATTAATATCAGCTTTGGAAGAAGGAGGATGGCAGAAATAAAAAGATAATAAATAGAATATTTAAATCTAAAATAACCTCTTCCTTCTTCTTACTTTAGATATTCTTTTCCTCTCGAATAAATTTCAGAAAAATTTTGAAATTAGAGGTTTCAACAAATCTTTCTTTTTTCCCTGTTCCCTATTCATTTTTCTCGATTTATATTTCAAATTAATATAATTTTTATCTACAAATTCAAATTTTCTAATTCTTGCCACAAAGTATTCATAAACCCCTCAGTATCTTTTAAATCCATCTTACCTAAAGCTTCCCACTCTTCAGCACTATAATTATTGTTAATTCTCATCACATCCTGAGTCCAATAAGGCAAACTAGATGGTTTTTCCATCAGCTCGCGAGCCATATCTTCTGCAGCTTTACCAGGATTTTCTCCAGTAATTTTTGTTGCCAAACAAAACTTTAATAATTTAGCCAAATTACTATCAGGAGAAACTAACATGAGAAAAGCCATATTTTTTGCTAATAAGTGCTTTTGTGATTCCATAAATTTTCTGTATATTTTTAGTTAGTTTTAATCTGATTTAATTTTATCATTTTTTGGCCTAAAAAAGGTAAGCATTCAGTTATTAGCATTTAGCCAGCCTCCTGCGGAGGAACTGTGTTAACAGCTTTTGAAGTAGTCAAGCAACGACTAAGGTTAGCTGAGAGGACTATTTTATTTATGAATTTTCATTTTTCTTGAATACTAATTCTTCCTTCCCAAATAATGAGTTAATAACTCATAGCTGATAGCTGATAGCTGACGGCTGAATGCTTACTAAAAAAGTGCCAGCTTTTCGGCGGTAAGAGCTGCATAAAGCTAGTATTTTGGCACGATTATGGCAGAACAATCTTGGGAAAATTTTTCCGACTACCTCCTCTATAATACCAATTTGAAAAAAGAATGCGACAAAAAGGTAGACTTTGATCGAATATGCTTAAAAATAGCTATTCCAGTTCATTTTAGATAGTTATTTATATTGTTTTTCCCTTTTTTTTCAAAATTTATCCCTTCTTCCTTCTTTCCTCTTCCTTCTTTCGTACGGACGTTGCATAAGGGCGTCCCTACCATTTGTAACAAATATTTATCACATTGGTATAATTCCCATTTCTCCCCTCCCCTCCTGGGAGGGGCTAGGGGTGGGTTGTCTCCTACCCCTAAACCCTATTTATGCTTTGAACCATCTGGCATAATTGCATCTTTTAAATAAGCATTAGAAAGTTCAGCAACACTTACTTTTGCATCCTTGAGATTCGCACCAACTAAATAAGTTTCAATAATTTTTGCCCCACTCAAAGTCGCCCCACTCAGATTAACACCGCTCATATTAGCATTACTCAAGTCAGCACAAACTAGATTAGCATTACTCAAATTAGCACTACTCAAATTAGCATTACTCAGGTTACTAAAACTGAGATTTGTATCAATTAAATTACTGCTTGATAATTTAGCATTAGCCAGGTTAGCATAACTTAAATTTGCTTGTTTAAGATTAGCATTATCTAGGCAAGCTTCACTCAAATTTGCTTCATTGAGATTTGCTTTTTTCAAATCAATACTTGCCAAATATGCACCAGGTGCTTGTAGAGTTCTCAGAGAAACATTATCTTTATTCAAATCTTGAATTGCCATAAATCTAGCCTGACTATCTTTGATGCCTTTAGCTGCATCTATTACGCTCCAAGCTTGATAGTGAAATTCTTTTTTTCGGTCGGGGATTTCTTTGACAAACAGAATTATAGCAACAATAAGACTAATAGTATCAGCAGAAGCTAATGTTTTAGCAAAAATAGAATCTTCACCGACTAAATTCACCACTATAATTGCAACAATGACGGCGATAATTACTACATATATTTTTGGCAATTCCCAGAAAATATTAATAATTTGTGTAAGTAATTTTTTGAGTTTTGCTGTTGCTTCTTCAGTAGAATATTCTTTGTCTGACTGTTCTTTTTTTTGCTTAGTTTTAGTTGTTATTTTTTGTCTAGTTGTTGGAGAAGAAAGAGATTTTTTTTCTTGTTCCGAAGTGGGTTTTGTCGTTGTTCCTTCTACTTGTTTGGGAGATGGTGTTGGTGTTTTTATATAACCTGCTCCTTCAAACATGAATCTAGTAATCTGACCGAGTGCATATACCCAAGCTTTCTTAACTTCGGGAGTCCAGTCTTCCTGGAGATACTGTTTTAAAGTTTTCAGTATAGTTTTTCCTACTAAAGGATAATGTTGTTTGAGAGTGCCATAATTAACGTGACGGGCACCAAGAGCGCGTAAGACTTCTGCTAAAGCTTCTGGGTTTCGCAGACTTTCCACTACTAAGACTAAGGAATTAAGCAACTTTTTTTGTTGATTTTCCATATCGGTATTAGCAAATAGTGGTTTTGCCTCTGGGTATGCTGCAAATAAATTTTCATAGAAACTGGCAGCAAATTCTGCTCCACGGGATTTGATTTTTTCAAAGCTGTTTTCGATGACTTCTACCTGTAACTTAGAGCTTGATTTTGATACTGGTGCTTTCTCTAGATTGATTTCTATTTTTGGTGGCGAGGTAGTTTCAACTTCTGTGTTTGAAGTTTCTGGAGAATACCCTGCACCCTCAAACATCAATTGCACAATTTGTTCGTAAGCAAATACCCACGCATTCTTGACTTCCGAATTCCAATCTTGCTGAAGATACTGTTCTAAAGTCTTCAACAATGCTTCCCCAACTAGAGGATAATGTTGCGGAAGAGTTCCATAATTAATATGACGGGCACCGAGAGCGCGCAATACTTGTGCTAAAACTTCTGGGTGACGGAGACTTTCTACTACTAACACTAAGGAATTAAGCAACTTTTTTTCTTGCTGTTGTATATCAGTATTAGCAAATAATGGTTTTGCCTCTGGGTATGCTGCAAATAGATTTTCATAGAAACTGGCAGCAAATTCTGCTCCACGGGGTTTGATTTTTTCAAAGCTCCTTTCAATGAGTTCTATTGGTGAAGTAGGGGTTGGTATAGCTTGAACTTCGGTTTCGGTGTTCTTGATGTGGGGGTTTTCCTGGGTCTGGGTTTCAGTTTCTGCAGTCTCATCAGTGGGCGATCGCTCCTTCTGCGGTGGATAGTTTGCACCTTGCAACATCAATTTTGCAATCCCACGATAAGCATATATCCAAGCTGCTTTTACTTCTGGAGTCCAATATTCCCCAAGATACTGCTTTAATGTTTTTAGTAGTGCTTTACCTACTAATGGATAATGTTGTTTGAGAGTGCCATAATTAACGTGCCGACTGCCTAATGCTTGCACGACTTCTTTTAGCACTTCTGGATGCCGGAGATTTTCGACCACCAATATCAGAGCATTAAGCAACTTTTTCTGTTGCGTTTCCATATCAGTATTAGCAAACAGTGGTTTAACTTCTGGATATTGTGCAAATAAGTTTTCGTAGAAACTGACGGCAAATTCATTAGTATCAAGTTTAATTTTCTCAAAACTTTGTTCTACAATTTCAATTTTTGATTGCATTTTTTATGTAAAATTAGACATTAACTATTGATAATATAGATGAATTTTTTCAGTATCAAATCACACATTAACTTGTAATGCCTCTGCCAGAAATCAAGAATAGCTTGAAATAGAAAAATGTAGATAAAAAAAAGGTAAAAAAGATTTAATTGTTACTTTTGTAACAGCTCTATTATTTTACAGTGAAAAACTGTAAAGTATTGTAACAATTACGATTTTGATCGTAATAAATTTTACTCTGGTTTGACAGTTGGTCTAACCTATAAATTACTCTAGTTTGACAGTTAGTCTAACTTATTAATTTGAGTTAATGTAACGAGGTAAAGATGATGAATAATCTCCAAAAATATCGTATCCAATGCACACTCACTTTCGGCGACATTTATGGCCAAATTATTGTTTGGTTAATAGTGGTATTCTTGAGCATAGCTGGAGGAGTCGCCCTTTGGACTAGCAGTAGCCAAGTCTATGCTCTAGGGGCTATTGCTTTAATCGTGGTTTTGTCTCTACCCTTCCTACTTTTTGCTTTTGTAACTACCTTATTAAACCATATTGAAGTCTTTTCAGTAGAACCTAATGATGAAGAAGAGCCTCAAACCTCAATGTCTGGTCAGCAAGCAGCAACTTCTGCAGGCTAAATGTTTTGACTTTGAATTGAGCAACACCAAAAACTAAAGTCCTCATTTAATTTGAGGAATTTAACAAGTTAAAAACCTGCCTGCTTAATTACACAGGTGGGTTTTTTATTTAAGGCTAGTTTATAGCAGAAGGAAGAAGGAAGAAGGAAGAAGGAAGAAGGAAGAAGTTAAGAAGGAAGAAGGAAGAAGTCAGAAGGAAAAAGAAAGAAGTAAGCAAGAAGTCAGAAGGAAAAAGAAAGAAGTAAGCAAGAAGTCAGAAGGAAAAAGAAAGAAGTAAGCAAGAAGTCAGAAGGAAAAAGAAAGAAGTAAGCAAGAAGTCAGAAGGAAGAAGGAAGAAGGAAGAAGTTAAGAAGTAAGTAAGAAGGAAAAAGAAAGAAGTAAGTCAGAAGGAAAAAGAAAGAAGTAAGTCAGAAGGAAGAAGGAAAAATATTGCTTTGTCTGAGTTTTAAGCTGTCGAACTATAGTAACCTTTCCTCCGACTGCTATAAAAAAATATTGCTACAAATTAAAAGAAAATTTAGTATCATACCATTTAAAAAAAAGAATGTTACGAATAATAAGTTCAATATAAAGACTTTAGAGAAGATGTCCTTTTGAGAAAAAAAGAGAATTTCTGACCTAAAAACTGGTATTGAAGCCATTCCCATACGACTCCTGACTCCTGACTTCCCCTCCTGGGAGGGGCTAGGGGTGGGTTGACTCCTAAGAAATAGCCTAACTATTTGTAGCAAACAGTTATCAAATTGATATAAGATAATAACAGCATAAAACTATTAGAGATTTACTTAATGTTAGAACACGACGTAATAATAGTAGGTGGCGGTCTAGCAGGCAGTCGCGCTGCTGTAGAAATAGCTCGCAAAAATCCCAGCTTAAATGTGGCAGTTGTTGCCAAAACTCACCCCATTCGTTCCCACTCGGTAGCAGCTCAAGGTGGTATAGCAGCTTCTCTCCAAAATGTAGATCCTGAAGATAGTTGGAAAGCTCATGCTTTTGATACAGTCAAAGGTTCCGACTATCTAGCTGACCAGGATGCAGTAGAAATTTTGGCAAAAGAAGCACCAGATGTAATTATTGACCTCGAACATTTAGGGGTATTATTTTCTCGGTTGCCAGATGGTCGCATTGCTCAACGTGCTTTCGGCGGTCATTCCCACAACCGCACTTGTTACGCTGCGGATAAAACTGGTCACGCTATTTTACATGAATTGGTAAATAACCTCCGTCGTTATGGGGTGCATATTTATCAGGAATGGTATGTAATGCGCTTGATACTCGAAGATGGTCAGGCAAAGGGCGTAGTTATGTACCATATTCTAGATGGTGAAATTGTTGTGCTGCGAGCAAAGGCAGTGATGCTTGCCACTGGTGGTTATGGTCGAGTATTTAATACCACTTCCAATGATTATGCTTCTACTGGCGATGGTTTGGCAATGGCAGCAATGATTGGCCTTCCTCTGCAAGATATGGAGTTTGTGCAGTTTCATCCTACAGGTTTATATCCAGCAGGAGTTTTGATTTCTGAAGCGGTGCGCGGTGAGGGTGCTTATCTAATTAATAGTGATGGCGATCGCTTCATGGCAAATTATGCTCCTAGTCGCATGGAGTTGGCACCCCGCGATATTACTTCCCGTGCTATTACTTTGGAAATTAGTGCTGGTCGCGGAATTAATATGGATGGTACTGCGGGAGGTCCGTTTGTTTATCTCGATCTGAGTCACATGGGGCGGGAAAAAATTATGAGTCGAGTACCGTTTGCTTGGGAAGAAGCACATCGTCTTGTAGGTATTGATGCGGTGAACGAACCGATGCCAGTTCGTCCCACTGCTCATTATTCTATGGGTGGCATTCCTACTAATACTGATGGTAGAGTTTTTGCTAGTGCTGATAGTTTGGTGGATGGGTTATTTGCTGCGGGGGAATGTGCTTGTGTTTCGGTACATGGGGCGAATCGTTTAGGCAGTAATTCTTTGTTGGAATGTGTGGTTTATGGGCGACGGACTGGGGCAGCGATCGCTGATTTTGTAGAAGGTCGCAAATTGCCGAATATTGAGGAAGAACCTTATATTCAGGAGGCACGAGAACAAATTCAAGGGTTGTTAGACCGTTCGGGAGAATATCGTATTGATTTTTTACGGCAGCAGTTTCAGGATACGATGACTAAGCATTGCGGTGTATTTCGTTCTGAGAATGTGATGCAGGAGGGGTTGGAAAAATTGAAGCAGTTGCAGGAGCAATATCAGGAGGTTTATTTGGATGATAAGGGTAAGTTGTGGAATACGGAGGTTATTGAGGCGTTGGAGTTGCGGAGTATTATTGTGGTGGGGGAAACAATTTTAAGTTCGGCGTTGAGTCGTCAGGAAAGTCGGGGTGCTCATAGTCGGGAAGATTTTTCCCAGCGGGATGATGAAAATTTTCTGAAGCATACTTTGGCATATTATTCGTTAGCAGGAATTGATATTGGTTATCGACCTGTAGCAATTACAATGTTTGAGCCACAGGAACGGAAGTATTAATTTTTATAGCGGAAGGAAGAAGCAAGAGGGAAGAAGGAAGAAGGAAGAAGGCGTTTAGTTATCTACCAAAGAAGGAAAAATCTGGCTTTGTCTGAGTTTTAAGCTTTTGATATGTCCGCGCCCTTTCCTTCGACTGCTATACAGCGGTTTTCCTGCACGGTAGACCACAGTAGGGATGTTCCATGGAACGTCCCTACAGGTTTTTGATTGTGACTATGTGGTTCATCAATATGAAAAGCGCTGTAAAGGAGAAAAGCGGTCGATATTCGGAGCTTCCCGTAGGGTGGGATGGCTCCGAAACCTGCGCCATATCCAATCGACCAAGAGAAAAGAAAAAATTTTCACGCTCCGCGTCAATACTCTTCTTTTCAAGGAGAGGTAATAATTAATTAGGGTTTGCTGAAAAAGTCTTATGGGTGAAGGTAGGAGGTAAGCATTCAGCCGTCAGCCATCAGCTATCAGCTATTGCTTTTAGTCTAGGATAAAAGCAATATTTAATTGTCTTACTACAAAAGTTGCCTCCTTTACCCTTAAAGTCAGTTGTTAATTTAAACACTGTCCTTAAGGAGACATTCTTGTTGCTGATAGCTGACAGCTAATAGCTGAATGCTTACGGTAGGAGACAGGAGAAATGGGAATAATGAGGAGGTAGGAGCGGGCGTTTTTTCCCAAGATTGTTCTGCCCAACTATGAGCCTAAAATACGCTCCTAGCATGAGTACCAACAGCTGAAACAGGCGCACTTTTTTTGACCTCAAAAAGGCACTTATCTTTATATATCAATGCTTTTAGATTTACAGCGCTTTTCAAATTGATGAACCACATCTTCACAAGCAAAACCTTGTAGGGACGTTCCATGGAACGTCCCTACTGTGGTCTACCGTGCAGGAAAACCGCTGTAATCAGCAAGCCCTAATTATTAATTATTAATTATTAATTATTAATTGTTTCTGGTCTCAGTGATAATTTTCATTGGATAGGAGTCAGCTACTAGCTTATTTGCCTCTTCAATTACTTTAATATCTGGTGTAAAAGTTGATTTTGGCACAGACTCATCAAAATTAATTAGAGTTTTTATACGTTGATAAGATTGGAATGCTACAGTGGGGAAAAACGAAAATTTGCCTGGTAAGACACACAAATAATTACTGTGAGGATTTGACTCTATCCAATAACTATAACGGCGTTTTTGCTCTTCCTGACTAATAAATTCTGTTTTCACACATTCGTAACTAAAGAGATTTCGACTGTAAAGTTGATCTTTGCCAAAATATCTTTCTGCGGACTCCAAAATTGGCTCAATATCAACTTCATCTTCATCTCCTTGATTTATTAGATCGTCGTTAGTATAACTAGAATCAGCCAACATTGAGTAAACAAATTTTTCTGCCTCAATTTCACAGTTATGCACAAAATGATTAAAATGAAATTTTCTCTTGGTAGACATCCGCACAAAATTTGTATCAGTTAGAGCAGGTTGAGCTACCACCATAGCGCTACGACTACGTTTGAGTTTTGCCCGTACTTGTAAATCAGACAAAAATGCTTCAAAACCTTTTCCTACTGCAAAGATAAATAACTTTGCTTTTAGACGTTTAGGAAAACCTTGTTGTGTCTGACACAAAAGACTTTTGATTTGAATTGGGCCGTAGCGGTCTATTAATAGTTTATCAATAACTACTCCAGTCTCGAATGTCACCCCTTGAGTGATGGCGCTGGCAACCAAGTCTTTGATTATTGCACTGGTATTCATAGAGGAATCTAATGTTTTGATAATTTCATAGTTTGACTTTTCTAGACCGTAAGAGTTATCGAATTGACTACAAAGGTTATCTATAGTTTCCGTTGAATGACGCAACGAACAATTTAAGCCTTCATAAGCTTCGACCTGTGCATAAATTGGTGCTAGGCAATTTCCATTCTGATACCAATTATGTTGTTGACCATAAGCCATTTCTAATCTACCCAAGACTCGGTTACGCTGAATTTCCATTTGTACCGAGTCGCTCTTGAGACCAGAGAGACTAATTTCAGGAGAATTTGTTCCGGGATGAATTAAATGTACAGGGCGATCGTTAAACCAACCGTTGAGTTTAGGGATGACTGCGGGAGTGAAAAAATTGGGTTTTGTTTCTGTCAGCGCAATATTACATTGTTCGGTAAAGTAGGAACTGTATAGATTAATTGCATCCTCTAAACTATTTACACAATTGATAAAAGTCTGAGCATCGTCATGGCCTGAGTAAAGTGCGCCAGTATGAAACCAACCTTCGAGTTTACCCGAAGCAAATGTTCCTAATTGTGAGGCGCTTTCTAATACTTTGATGGAAAGGCGACTATGACGGGCGAGAAATTCCGCAATAGAAATTCCGGCAATGCCACCACCGATGATGATTACATCGACATATTCGATTTGAGAAGCTTGAATTTTTGTCATAAAAGTAGTAATAATTAGGGTTTGCGTATGGAAAGTCTTTTTGCTTGGGAGGAGACAGGAGACAGGAGACAACCCACCCCTCGCCCCTCCCCCTCCCAACCCACCCCTAACCCCTCCCAGGAGGGGAGAAATGGGAATGAGTGAGGAGGTAGGAGCAAGAATTTTCAGAGTGATTTTTCGGCTTTTGCTTCGGTGAAAATCCTCACTTTTTTAACTACAGCAACCGAAAAACTCATACTTTTTATATCTTTAAAAAGCCTAAAACCAAATCAGTCAATGCTTTGATATTTAATCAGTAATATCGTGTCCGGTAGCATCGTTTGTGTATAAAATTAAGGTGACAATAGGAGAAAACCTTCTGCATCCTGCCTCCTGCCTTCCTTCGACCAAAGTCTAATTATTCAACCGGACATGATATAAGCCCTAATTACCTCAGTTGCTGTGGTTTCCCCGTGAACAACTTTCGTAAGAAGAGTCAGAAAACCTAACAACGTTTCTTGTGTTTGTTGGGTTGCGCTAGCGCTTAACCCAACCTACGATATTATAATTAATTATCTGAACCGAAATAGAAACTGAAACCCTTTTGTCTTCTCATATTGCCTGTTACCTGTTGCCTGTTGCCTTGCGCGTAGCGCTATATATTTTTTCTCATTTGTATCATTAATTTGATTGAATTAGTTAATTATACAGGAATAACCATGATTTGTTTGGCAATTGAGATCTAAATTAGATAAAATAGTACCAACATATTTAGCCTAAATTCCTGGTGATAGTGATGTTAAATTTAGCTGGTTATCAAGAAATCAATCAAATCTATGCCGGACAACGCACACTGGTCTATCGAGCAATTCAAGAAATTCCTCGGCAACCAGTTATAGTCAAAGTCTTACGCAACCCTCATCCTAGCTTCAATGAATTGGTTCAATTCCGCAACCAATACACGATCGCTAGTCACCTGGAACATCCAGCTATTGTTCAATGCTTATCCTTAGAACCCTATACTAATGGTTATGCCTTAGTAATGGCCGACTCAGGATCGATTGCTCTGTCTGATTATTGGCCGACTCAAACCCATTCTCTCAATGAATTTCTCCACATAGCTATCCAACTAGCAGAAGCTCTCCAATATCTCACTCAACAACGTATTATCCACAAAGACATCAAACCTGCCAATATTCTCATCCACCCTGAAACTCATCTAGTCACACTCATCGACTTCAGTATCTCCACTTTACTACCAAAAGAACAACAACAACTGATAAACCCCAATATTCTTGAAGGAACCCTTGCCTATATTTCCCCCGAACAAACTGGACGCATGAATCGAGGTATTGACTATCGCACGGACTTCTACTCTCTCGGTGTAACATTTTTTGAACTGCTAACGGGAAAATTACCGTTTGATACCCGCGATCCCATGGAACTTGTACATTGTCATCTGGCAAAAATGCCGACTGTATTAGGGAATGGAGAAGAAATACCCCAAGTACTGTCAGATATTGTGATGAAGTTGATGGCCAAAAATGCTGAGGAGCGATATCAGAGTGCTTTTGGCTTGAAACACGATCTAGAGCAATGTCTACAGCAGTTAGAAACTACAGGAAAAATTACATCGTTTTATCTGGGAGAAAGGGATGTGTGCGATCGCTTCCTGATTCCTGAAAAACTTTACGGACGGGACTCAGAAGTTAAAGTCTTACTTGATGGCTTTGAACGCGTTGCCAATCCCCCTAACCCCCTTAGCAAGGGGGAAGTAAAATCCCCCCCAACCCCCCTTAGCAAGGGGGGGGTAGAAATGATACTTGTGGCAGGATTTTCCGGAATTGGGAAAACTGCTGTAGTTAACGAAGTTCACAAACCCATAGTTAAGCAACGAGGCTATTTTATCAAAGGTAAATTTGACCAATTTAATCGTAATATTCCCTTTTCTGCTT
>JAAHGF010000029.1:0-46765 GCA_010672585.1 Okeania sp. SIO1I7
TATCGTTCGCGACCGATTTCAAAAAGAAGCACAGATGTTAGAAAAACTTTCTCAACACGATCGAATTCCTGAACTACTTGCATATTTTGAGCAAGAGCGAGAGTTTTTTTTAGTTCAATCTTTTATTGCTGGTCAATCTTTAGACAATGAAATATTACCTGGTAAACCCCTATCTGAAAAACAAGTAATTTCCATTCTTAGTGAAGTCTTAGAAATTTTAGTAAAGGAAGAAGGAAGAAGGAAGAAGGAAGAAGGAAGAAGGAAGAAAAAAATGAAACAATGTTTCGTCAGTTGTGGTTTGAGTATTCAGCTAGAAAACGATCTATCTAAGGATTTTTATAGTTATTTTGAACTTATTTGAAAAAACAGGAAATAGTTGAAATTGATCGAATAATTTTTCTTACTTAACTTTCAGAATTTTTTTATCTCTGAAAAAATGTACAAGTATTATTACCCAATAAATTGTAATAGGTCAAACTCCTGACGTATTTCTAGAAGAGGACGGTTAAGTAGAGACTCATAATCTAGAAAAGGGTAATATTTTCTTGTACCACGAGTCTTAAACCAAATTATCAAGACTTCTGGTAGTAACCGTGGCAATACAAATAAAATTGAACTATACAACCATAAAACTCCATGCTGTTTAATTAAGTCATCATACATAATGTCTATTGCTGGTCTGATTTTGGGGTCTTTGCGGGTATTTATATAATCATCAAACTTAAAATCACTTGTCCAAAAAGATAATGGTAATAACTTGATTTCGTCTGAAAACCAGGCACTTTTTTCGACCTAAAAAGGCTAAATTTCTTATCTGTCATACTTTTAGATTTAATCAGCAAGCTCTAATTAGATCTAAAAATATTGTCCATCTTCACTATTACCAAATTATTAATAATTAATAATTAAATAATTCTGGTTTAAAGCCTCCCCTTTTAAGGGGAAAAAAGCGGTCGAGAGATGGCGAGGTCTCCTCGCCATATCCAATCGACCAAGAGAAGAAATAATATTTCCTGATATTCAATCAAGGACGGTTTTAACCAGAGGTAATTATCAATTATCCATTATCAATTATCAATTAATGAACAAATCTTTATAACTGTTTTTTCTCCTGTAGGGGCGAACGGCCATTTGCTTCGCATAACTATTGTTAACGCCCCTACTCCTGAATCCTGACTCCTACCTTCAAAAGATTTTATATCGATGCTACCGGATTTGATATTAGGAGAGAGGAGGAAATTTTTTCTACTAGAAAACTATATATTTATATATTTATTAAGTCTTTATTCTATTCCCAGCTCTGATGTTCCCTATTAAATTGTGGCTGAATTGTTTAGACTAATTTGATACACCATAAGTGCTACAGCAGTAATACCAGTTAAAATCATTAATCCCGCAGGCATCATTTTACGAGTTTTCACTAAACGGATAATGAATGTAATTACTAGAATAGTTGCAATAACTGTAGAAAATATTAAACCCCAATTCATACCCATTAGTTGGATAATACCACTAATTATTAGTAGTAGACCACTTACACTACCAGAGATTAAGGAAATTTTGCTGCCTACTTTGGTATATCCGATAATGCCCCCAACAATGGCTAAAATACCATAGGCGATCGCTGCTATTATGGCAATATTCATAATTATTAGTATTAATTTTCAAGAACTAAAATTAATTTATACAGCTATTGTTATAGTCAGCTCTACTAATAGTTATAATTTTTATTAAATCTTAATATTACTTTACGTTTGATTTTCATCAAAACTTGAAAATTAGGAGAAAACTTCCCCATTTCCCTATTCCCTGTCCCGCAAAACTTAACCAGTAATGGAAGCGAAGTAACGATAATTAAAGTTTAAAGCCTAATCACATCAAGGAGAAAAAAAATCCTTTGAGTCAATCCTATCCTTTTCAGGAGATGTAATTGTTAATTGTTTAATTATGAACCAAAACCTACTTTTTTCAAATTCAAATAGATAAAACCCTGAAAAATATTGTTAAAGATTCTCAGGGTTTATTCCAGATATTAATTTTCCAACAAACTCAATCAAATAATCAAAAATATTGTTAGTAAGTAGAGTAGGCTAAAAAAAAGACGTTACATTTTTAATCAAAAAACACCTCAAGGCAATGAATATAAACTTTTAAGCTAATTTACAATTTGATACATAGCGCCCAAAATTCACCATTTTCTACTTAGTAATGAACCTTAAGTTAGGTTATGCCTATCTATTAAGACTTACTTTCAGCAGCTGATAAAAACATCAGTATTTATTTCCTCTGTCTGAAGTAATATCTGCAATATCTTAAGTTAATCTAAAAAAATAGTTTTCTATAACCATAGAGAGTAGACTTATTTTCAGAGTCACCCATAATTCCTCTTAATAAATAACAAATATGGCTGAATAATTAGCAGTTATTACGGAGGCAATCAAATTATTAATTATGTCTTCTTTAGATTACAAAACGACCGCTCAAATTCACAACTTACAAAAGCAAATAGCATCCCTGTTGTTATATCAGTCTGTTCTGAAAAACCCAGTAGGTGAAACTTTTATTCAACTATTACAATCTCTGTCTAAAAATAATGTCAATGAAATTGAATGTATTCAAGCTTATAGTAACTGGTTTAGAACTATTGCTAGTAGAAATATTTCCTGGCAAGAATATATAGTTTCTCAGATTATTAAGGATGATAATCCCTTTAGCAAACAAGTTCAACAAAGAAAACTGACTGACCTTTCTCCAACATTAATTGCAGCAGCAAAACATGATTTGCAAATTTTACAAAATCTTTATCAATGTAGTAGTCAAAAAATTAGTCAGTGGATACAAACAATAGCAAAATTAGAGAAGCCTCCTATTGCGTGGGAACTACAATTAAGAAAAGAAGAAGTTATATATAAAAAGTTAATAAATTTGGAAAATTGGGCAGATGCTATTGAAACCTTAGCAACTCATTATCATCAGAATGGTACGGGTTTATTCGCCGAATCAATTGCCTTTGAATGGCGTAACGGTAAACTACTTACTATTACTTACCCCGACCCAGTTGAATTAAAAGAATTAGTAGGATATGAATTTCAAAAAGATACCTTAATCAAAAATACAGAATTTCTCATAGCAGGATATTCAGCCCTTAATATATTACTTTATGGTAGTCGCGGTTCTGGCAAATCTTCTTTAATAAAAGCTTTATTAAATGAGTATAGTCAACGCAATCTTCGTTTAGTCGAAGTAGCTAAATCAAACTTAAAAGATTTACCATTAATTGCAGAAAAATTACGCGATATTCCACAAAAATTTATTATCTTTGTGGATGACCTTTCTTTTGAAGAAGATGATGATACTTTTAAAGCTCTCAAAGTAGTTTTAGAAGGTAATTTAACTGCTAGACCAGCAAATGTGGTAGTCTATGCTACATCAAATAGAAGGCATTTAATTAGAGAATTTTTTAACGATCGCCCTCGCCCAAAAGATAGCGATGAGGTTCATAATTGGGATACAGTTCAAGAAAAGCTTTCTTTTAGCGATCGCTTTGGCTTAACTTTAACTTTTGAACCTGCTAACCAGGATACTTATTTAACAATTGTTAGACATCTGGCAAAACAGGCAAAAATTAATCTAAATCCTGAAGATTTAGATTATCAAGCCTTACAATGGGCTACTAGACATAATGGTCGCTCTGGGCGAACGGCACGACAATTTATTGATTTTCTCAAAGCTAATTTAGCAGTTTTTGAGAAGTATTGAAGAAAGTAGTAGGTGTTAACAATTAATAATGAATAATGAATAATTAATAATTACCTCTCCTTGAAAAGAAGAGGCTTTAAACCTTAATTATTCGGTAAATTTTAAGTTTTAGATTAAATATAAAACTTATTTGATAACACCTAATATTTTCCCAAAATAGAGATGGTAAAAAAATCATTAACGAGGTAACTAAAATGGGTCTTTTCGATCAAGGAACAACAACAATACAAGCTACTGATATTCAATTAGAACCAGCAGAAGCTTTTGCAGCGATCGCCTTAATTGCTGTTGCTGCTGATGGTGTTATTACTAGGAGTGAATCTCAAGGTATTAATAATATTTTTTCTCGTATGCAACTGTTTAGTGATTATACAAAAGAACGTAAGGCAGAAATGCAAGACCGTCTCCTTGGTATGATTAAAAATAAGGAAATAAAGCCTTTGTTTGATGCGGCAGTTGCTAAACTTCCAAAGGAGTTAAGAGAAACAGTTTTTGCTGTTAGTACAGACTTGGTTTTAGTAGATGGAGACCTTGCTGAAGAGGAGGAACAACTTTTGAATGAGTTATATAATGCTTTGGAAATTTCTGAAGCAGTTGCTACTAATATTATTGATGTAATGATGATTAAAAATAAGGGTTAATTTAATTACAAAATTAATTCTGATGAATGTTCAATGAACAATACTCAATTTTATTGTAGTAATTGTTCATTGTTCAGAATATATATCGCGCAAAAACTATAACGTTATAGATATGTCTCTAGAACTCAAAAATGCCTAATTCCTAAATACAATATATGATTGATTTTCCCTACCCTTCCTTGAATGGTAGGTGTCAGGCGATCGATATTTAGGTCAGACACTATATATATAGAGGAAAAACTATAACGTTACAGATATGTAGCGTTTAGAACTCAAATTAGAACTCAAAAATGCCTAATTCCTAAATACAATATATGATTGATTTTCCCTACCCTTCCTTGAATGGTAGGTGTCAGGCGATCGATATTTAGGTAAGACACTATATATAGAGAAAAAAACTATAACGTTACAAATATGTAGCGTTTAGAACTCAAAAATGCCTAATTCCTAAATACAATATATGATTGATTTTTCCTACCCTTCCTTGAATGGTAGGTGTCAGGCGATCGATATTTAGGTAAGACACTATATATAGAGAAAAAAACTATAACGTTACAAATATGTAGCGTTTAGAACTCAAAAATGCCTAATTCCTAAATACAATATATGATTGATTTTTCCTACCCTTCCTTGAATGGTAGGTGTCAGGCGATCGATATTTAGGTAAGAAACTATATATAGAGAAAAAAACTATAACGTTACAGATATGTAGCGTTTAGAACTCAAAAATGCCTAATTCTTAAATATATGATTTATCCTCTCTACCAGGACTTTAGTGCTAGGTGACAGATTATTGGAATTTAGGTCATTTCAGTTATCAGTTAGCCTCCTATGGTCGTAACTGCGTTAACAGTTATCAGTTATCAGTTATCAGTACCTCTCTCTGCCTGTTTGCGCAGCATGACCTAGGAAAGTCAGAGGCTTGAAATATTGAACTTTATTTTCTCTTGGTCTCATGGATATGGCGCAGCTTTCGGAGGCATCCCACCCTACGGGAAGCTCCGAAGATCGACCAAGAGAGAAAAAATTTTCCTTTTATTCAATCCTCTTCCTTTTAGGGAGAGGTAATTATCAATTATCCATTATCAATTATTGAATATTAAACCTATATCTATAAAATGTCTTTTTACTATACAAGAATAGTTCATTTTCAAGATACTGATGCTGCTGGAGTGGTTTATTTTGCTAATGTTTTAACAATGTGTCATGAAGCTTATGAAGCATCTTTGGTAGAATTTGGTATTAATCTGAAAGTTTTTTTTAGTAATCAGGAAATTGCTATTCCTATTATTCATGCTAATGTTGATTTTCGTCGCCCGATGTTTTGTGGAGATAAGTTAACTATTGAATTAATTCCTAAAATTTGGGGAGATGATGGGTTTGAGATTTCCTATCAAGTATTTTTAAAAGAGACAGGAGATAAGTGGATTGCGAGAGCTATTACAAAGCACGTTTGTATTCATCCTCAAAGTAGAAATCGGCAAAAATTATCTGATGAAATGAGGAGATGGTTATTGAGTTTTTCTAGTTCTTCAAAAATTAACAATGAATATAAGTAGAGGATTATTTTTAGGAATTGGTATATAGCAGAAGGAAGAGGGAAGAAGGAAAAATATTGCTTTGTCTGAGTTTTAAATTTTTTATCTGTCCTAACCTTTCCTTAGACTGCTATAACTTTTATAAACACTATAACTTTAGTTTTAGTACTGTTTTTACCTGCTATTTTTTTCTATCTTTCTTTGTTCAGAACATTCTAGAAACTGAAGCTGGAATGATAAATATAAATTACAGTAGATTCCTGGCATAATACTAATTTGATAAATGTTTGTTACAAATGGTAGGGACGTTGCATAGTCCGTACGAAAGAAGGAAGAGGGAAGAAGGAAGAAGGGATAAATATTTTAAAAAATGGAAAAACGATATAAATAACTATCTAAAATGAACTAGACTAGCTATTTTTAAGCATATCCGATCAAGTTCTATCTTTTTGTAGCATTCTTTTTTCAAATTGGTATAAGAAGTACAGAGATTAACAATGAAATTTTTCCAGTGTGGGCATCTTGCCCGCAACGGGTGTACCTCATTAAATTGGAATCTACTGTATTATATTTTCCTAGCATTGGCAGGAAGATTTATTTTAGGAAAAATCTCAAAGTGGATAATGGAAATACTATTCATATAGCAAAATTAAAGTTGAAAAATTTGAACAGATAAAATAATGATAGAGCTAAGTTTAATACAGCAAAATCCAAGTATATGAAGTACAAAAATTTAATAATTCGCCCTGAATAACAGGGTTTAAATAAAACTTTTGCGGTGCAGATATTTTCTCCGCTACTGGTGTATCTAATACCGTTTCACTAAAGTCAGAAGTCAAAGACGAGTGCGTAATTCTGAGGTTTCTTCAGAATGTAAGACGCACTCAAGACAGTCAGAAGTCGGAAGTGATATTTTATGTACTTAAAACCTCTACTCTACAGTAATTTCAGCTTATTATTTGACTTCATTAAATACTAACTATTTGTGACATTTTTTTAGTGAATTGGTATAACTTACAGCATAATTATTAGTGTTGCACTAGATATTTTTTTAGTTTTCCAGTTTTCCAGTTTAGCAGTAATAAGTTTATTGATTATTTAAAAGTTGTTGATAATTTTCTCTTTGTCGAATATCGTCTAATGGTGATTCTTGTTGTGGTGGTTCGTCATAGCAAAATTCTAATTTAATAACTCTTACTGAACTGCCTGTAACCATAACATGAATTCTCATTTTGCCTGTTTGCCATTCTGAATTACCTAATTTTAAAACCTGACATTCCATACCTTCAGGAGGAAAAATTAATTCTATATTTGGGAGCTTAAATTCTACAGAGTTGTCAACTATTTTAATAATATTTTTGCTCAAAAGACCAAACATATTATAACTATGTATGTTTTGGTTAAAATTATTATTTGCCCTATGTACTATAAACTGTTCATTAAAATAAATTTGAATTTTTTCTACTACCAACTCCTTAAATCGTTCAACAGTAAAAGTATCTTTACCAATCATCAAAATATCAGTATCGCACTCTAGAGCTTGAAAAGTATTATCCATAATCTTCAAGGAGACTTTCATCGTTATGATAATAACACAATATTTTTACCAGTTAAAAATTGATTTATACAGCTTTTTTCTTCCTGATTCAATAAAATAGAAACAAAGTCGAATTTAAGAACAATAAAATGTCAAAAAATACTTACGCTATTATTGGCAGTGGCGCACTAGGAGGTTTTTACGGTGCAAAACTACAAAAAGCAGGATTAGAAGTTCATTTTTTACTGCGTAGTGATTATCAGCACGTTCTCAAAAATGGCTTAATCATAGAATCCAAAGATGGCAACTTTACCCTCCCTCAAATTAACGCCTATAACAATACTAATAAAATGCCAAAATGTGATGTAATTCTCGTAGCATTAAAAACAACCCAAAACCATCTATTACCAGAATTACTTCCACCTTTATGCCAAGAAAATAATGTTGTCTTACTCTTACAAAATGGATTGGGTGCAGAACCTGAAATAGCCAAAATTATTGGTGAAGAAAGAGTAATTGGAGGAATATCTAATATTGCTTCTAATAAAATAGGTTACGGTCATATTCGCCATGTAGATTATGGTCTAATTAGAATCGGAAAATATGCCACAAATTATCAACCTGCTAATATTACTAATAAAATACGTGAAATTTCCCAGGATTTTGAAAGTGCTGGAATACAAGTTAATTTGAGTGAAGATTTATTCCGAGAAAGATGGAAAAAATTAGTTTGGAATATTCCTTATAATAGCTTGTCAGTAATTCTAGATGCTCGAACTGATGAAATGATGGGAGATACTCATACTAGAAACTTAATCACAGAAATAATGCAGGAAGTATTGGAGGGTGCAAAAAGTTGTCAGTGCCAAATTTCAGATAGTTATATTCAAAATATGTTAGACCATACTGACAAACTAAAGCCTTATTTAACTAGCATGAAAATTGATTATGAGCGACGACAACCTTTAGAAATAGAAAGTATTATTGGCAACCCCTTACGAATGGCAGGTGCAGCAGGTATTCAACTAGATAAAATTGGGATGTTGTATCAACAATTAAAATTTTTAGATGCCAGAAATAGACAAGATATTTGAATTTTATCTCTCTACTTTATCAACCCAAATGCTTGAGATTTTTAATTTTTATTTATTCAATTAAAGACACTTTTTTAAGTGGTAAATAATATGAAATACTAAAACTGTTGTTACCGAATAATTAAGGTTTAAAGCCTCTCCTTTAAAGGAGAAACAAGCGCCCGCTCTTCGTAGCTTCCCGAAGGGTGGGATGGCGAGGTCTCCTCGCTGTCCGACCATCGACCAAGAGAGAAAAAATTTTCCTTGTTGCTAGCTAATGGCCATTTGCTAAGGTAGAGCTGTCGCTTTATATGTCGCGGGGTAGAGATAGAGCATCGGTCTTTGAGCAACTTCGTGCAAGTAGCTCATACTGAGTATGGCATCAATAAGGACGATCGTGTTCTCCAATTTGCCTCAATTAGCTTTGATACAGCAGTGGAAGAAATTTACCCATGCTTGGTTTTTGGAGGCACTCTGATTCTCCGAAATGAAGAAATGTTGAGTTCTGTCTCGAAATTTATGCAAACCTGTCAGGAGTGGCGCATAACAGTATTGGATTTGCCGACAGCTTACTGGCAAAAAATCATAGCAGAATTAGATACTTCAATCCAATTTGTGCTAGCGATGAAGTTTCACCGCGAGGTTGGAGTTCTTTGGTTACAGAGGCGATGGAAATTTATACCATTCCTGGAGACCACTATGGGATTCTGCGCGAACCAGGTATTGAGGTTTTGGCCAAGCAGTTAGAAACTTGCCTCTAATATAGGGTTTGCGCTTCACTAGTCTTTTAGTAGGGGTAGGAGGTAGGAGCGGGCGTTTTGTCCCAAGATTGTTCTGCCCAACTCTTGACCAAAATCCGCTCCTCAATTGAACCATTACCAGCTAAAACCTCGCACTTTTTGATACTTAAAAATGCGCTCAACCTTTATCTGTAAAGACTTTTAGATTTAATCAGCAAGCCCTAATATAGCAATTCCCAATTCCTTCTTCCTTCTTCCTTCTTCCTTCTTCCTTCTTCCTTTCACTTTCGCTGAATAAATAAAGCGATCGCTCCTAAAAAAAACCACCCCATTACACCCGCCAAAGGATTACCATTTATCCCAACTATCCACTCTCCAACTACAGTAGAATACTTAACTAAACCACCCACATTAATAATGTAATAACCCCAAACAAAACCAGCATGAATACCAATAGGCAAACCCAATAATTGTTGTTGATAATAAATCAATTTATCTTTTTCTTTTGAGTTTAATACCCCCCTATCTACAAGGTCTTTAAAATTAGTCTCCATCCACTTCTTCCTTCTTCCTTCTTCCTCCTTCCTTCTTCCTTCTTCATCACGTTTTGCCCAAACAAAAATTAAACCCAACAACACCAAACCAGGAAACTGAAACCAAGTCCGCAAAATTTCCTCAACTGGTTTAATAAAGTGTAGTAAGGCATACACAATACTACTTACCCACAAAGCTACTTTTGGTTTGTAGTCTCGCTCCAACTCATCCAATAACCACCCTCGAAATAGTAACTCCTCAGCAAAACCAATACCCAGAGATACCAAGAAACCTTCCAGAATAAATTGAGGTAACTTTGCTGAAGGTGACTGCCATATTACCCATCCCAGAAACCCTTCTAAAATAAAAAAACCAAATAAGCTAAATAAACCTATTCCTAAACCTTGAAAAAAATTCTGAAAGTTGCGCCTACTTATTTCTAAACCGTAGTGACGTAGTAGGTGTGGTTGTTGATAAACTTTCTTGCCCCAAAACTGGACCAAAATAATAAACTCTATATATAGGAGAGCGATCGCCAATATACTCACCAAATTTGCATCTTGCCCAAAAAAATATATTGGTGCTGCCAGTGGTATCCAACTCAGAAGTAATGTTAAAATAAAAATTCCTATTCTTATAGGAACCGGAAACTTTGCAATTTTGCCGAATAATAAATTAGGCACTACCAACACCCATAGAAATGAGAAACCGAGCTTCTCTAAGTCGAAACTCAGTTCCTATAATTACAATCAAATCACTCATCAGGTTCTATAGTGCTAGTTAGTCCCTGATTTTTTAAATTTTCGCAATAAAACTCAGCGTGTTCTAAAGCACAGGTAATCACCAATGCAATACCGTTACTGTGAGCTTCCATCATAATATCGACAGCTTGGGGTTGAGTTAGACTCGGCACTGTCTTCATCAATGCTTGCACTACATACTCCATACTATTAAAATCATCATTATGGAGTAAAACACGATAACGTGGTGCAGGTTTACGGACTGTGGAAGTGGAACGCTTTTCTATAGTCTCAACAGACACTACTCTATCCTGCTTAAAAAATACTAATACGACATAATAGACTTTTGTCTAGACAATTGTTCAGTCTAGACATAAAGTAGATATACTTGCTCTGTTAAATAATATTTGCCTATTATTTTACTTCTCAGGAACACTAAATCATTAGATATCGCCCGAAAACAAACATATAGCTAAACATTATTTTATATATATTTTGGCCTACACTCATACATTATGAGCATAAATTAAAATAATTATAACATAAAACTTAACATTGCTCAACAAGTTAAATCAAAGAAATCAAAATTATACCATTTTCAAAAAAGAATGTGTTCGAATAATAAGCACCATAAAAAGACTTTCAGATAAAGTATGTTTGATAAAAAAGGTAATTTGCAACATCAAAAATGGTATTAAATCTATCCATTCTGCATTCTAAATTCTAAATTCTAGTAAGTACCCTAACTATTTGTAACAAACATTTATCAATTTGGTATTAGGGGGTTATCTGACTTTTGACTTTTAAATTTTGACTCCAACGCTCTAATTTGCGAATTATGATAGTATTAATCAACAAATTTCTAAATTAGCTCGTCCACTATTGCTTATAGCCTAAGAAGCTCGATAACTTAACTTTATTTATAATTTACCGAAAAATTGCGGTTGAAAGCCTCCTCTTTTAAGAGGATAAAAGCGGTCGTAGCGCAACTTCCCGAAGGGTGGGATGGCGAGGAAACCTTGCCATATCCAATCAAGAGAAGAACAATTTTCATGATTAGTAAATCCTCTTCGTTTTAAAGGAGAGGTAATTCTAAATTCTAAATTCTAAATTCTAAATTCTTGAAATGAAACGTAGACCTCAAACTACCACCGAACCATCTAGATTCAACTATGCCACTATAGCAATTTTAGGAGGAGTATTTGTTTTAGGTATTGGCATCGGTATTGCCTTTAGCTCCACCGCTAATTTTACTCCCCAAAACGTGGCCTCTCGTGAATTTATCGATCGCAGCGTACCAAACCCAGAACTTTGCGTACAGTTTGGGGCTAGTGCTATGGTAACGAATATGAGAGTTTTCTTGACTCTCAACCCTTTTAATGTATATGTATCTCAACCAAATATAAAACCAGGGTGTGTCATCCGCAGAAATAACTGGTCAATTCTGGAGAAAAGAAACTTAGTCAACAACGAGCAAGTACGCGATTGTAAAAACCGGATGAATACTTTTGGTTATACCGGAAATATTAATGACGATCCAGAGATTAATTGTATCTATCAAAACGATAGTGCTCAAAACCTCTTCTTACCCGATCAATTAGGGCCAGGGGGAAATGCTCCTGAAAATAATTTCTAAGGGAGTAGGGAGTAGGGAGCAGGGAGTAGGGAGTGGGGGAGTAAGGGAGTGGGGGAGAAGTCAATCCAGTAGTAGAGTGGTACACCTAAAACTGTGCAATAGATGTTTGTTTCTAAGTGTCTTTTTCACCTCATCACCCCATCACCCAACTAATAATTAATGGCTAATAATTAATAATTGGACAATTCTGGTTTGAAGCCTCCCCTTTTAAGCTATGCTTTATAAACATCTTTCTTAACATAAAACTTGACAAAAATATCATTTGATGTTTGGAAGTCTGAAAGCTCCTAGTGTCGTTGCGATCACAACAACAAAAAACAACTTTTAGAAGTACACAAGTTAGTCAATTTGTCAAATTAGTAAAACCAACAAAATGCTTGTAAGCTTTTGATAATAGGCATTATCCACTTTTGTAAAGAATTTTGCTTATAATGGATAGCCTTTTAAGGGGATAAAATCAAAAATTTTCCTTTTAGTCAACCCCCTTGTTTTAAGAAGGAGTAATTATTAATTATTCATTATTCATTATTAATTGCTGAACCCATCTCCTAAAAACTGCCAATATCTTCGTAAAACTTAGAACGAGGTAAATCTTCAACTACACGAACTTCTATAATAATATCGCCTTCTAGGGTCACAGAACGAGGAGAAGTAAGAACAACACTACCAGCACCAAGAGCTGCTCCTGCTAGAAAACCAAAACCTGAACCCGTCAGTAGTAATAATCCTAACCCCCCACCAGCGCTACTGGCAGCCAAAACTTTTTCATTTATATTACGATGGCCTCGAAGTAATTCTGATTCAGCAGAAAAAGGAATTAAGCGCTCATCTACATATATAGCCCTAGCGATAAATTTACTTCCATGAGTGGTAGTATCAAAACCACCAACTACAGGTGTTCTAGCTGATACTATAACTCTACCAGATTCGTCAACGATCGCCTCTTTTAGCAGCAAAACTTCCTGTATCTCAATATCTCGTGGTAATGTAACATCTTGAGATGGATAAATTAAACCTATGACTTCTCCTTCCTCAATTAATATGGCAGAATCATCTTCAGATTGTTTTTGCCCCGATGACCCAGGCAAAGGTTCTCCAAAAGTAATTACACCTACTGATTCTGTAGTATTGTATTTTGATTTTTCTCTGGACTCTGGAGGAAGTGAAATAGCCGTCTGTTCTTCCTCTCTCGTCTCAAGTGCAGGTGTTTCTATAATCTGAGAACTTTCTGTTTCCGGCTTTTCATTACCCAGAGCATCTATTACTGGGGACCTAAGTCTACCTGGCCTGTCAGTGGGAATGACCAGAAATGGTACGGAAGGCTCCGCAGAAGGGCCTGGGTTTGGTAAAGGAGATTCTTGTTCCGGAGCAGTGTCTAATAAACCTACACTATCTTGCTTTGGTTGAGTAGAAGTTTGATTATTTTCTTCTTCTTGGGTAGTTTGAGCATTTTCTAATTCTGTATTTTCTGGCTCAGTTAGCTGTTGGTTGGTAGTTTGAGCATTTTCTAATTCTGTATTTTCTGGCTCAGTTGGCTGTCGATCTGAAATTATGGCCTCTGGTGGCTCTGAAAATTCCCCTTCAGCTACAAGCAAACTTAACTGCCAACTATTTTCCTGTGGTTCGACCTGTTCTAATTGTACTTGTTTGCTAGAGATAACCACTTCTGGAGCAAAATCTATAATAACTTTTGCTTGCTCTGGTTGCTCTTGAGAAAGACTAACTCGGCGCACCAAACCTGCCGGATATAACTCAGTCACATCTACACTAACCTCTGTATTGGGAATGTATACAATTAGACGAGCTGGTTTATTTTCTAAAGAAAAACTAGGAGCTGTACCTGATGGGAGAGTAAACTGGAGTTGATTATTGTCTGGGTCAAAAAACCAGTTTGTTAAGAAGGCGGCAAAAACTGGCCGAGTAAAACTAAAGTGAATTACCAGTGTTCCTACTAATCCAATAAATTTTAATAAAAATTTTGATTTTAACAGATTTTTTGGAGATAAATATTGATTGGGCATAGCTAATTCCTCAAATTTTGGGTAGTGGGGGAGTGGGTATGTAGGGGCGAATGGCATTCGCCCTCACTGTATTTAGTGTCCGTGGGTAAGTCCTGATTATTAGACATCTCCGATAATAAAAAATAAAATCAATTCTTATCCATAAATTATCAATTATTTCTCCCTGTTCCCTGTTCCCTGTTCCCTCTTTTTGGAGGAGATATCTATTAGGTAATTTATCCCAAATTCCATCAATACCATTACGGTTGCAGGACGCCAAATTTTGGACAAAAATAGCGCATCATATAAAATATAGCAAGGAACGAGTTGGTTAGGACTTATGTTTATGTTGATGATGAACCTGAGACAGAGAAAAGCTTTTGTTACTGTTCCCTGTTTCCTATTCCCTATTCCCTATTCCCTGTTCCCTGCTATAAATTAGATAAAGTTTAAGACTAACATATAATGGTACAAGCACCAGCAAAAATTCAAACTACAGAATTAGCTACCCTCGCAATAGACCTAATTCGTCAGTCCGGATGTGAATATGGAGATATTCGCTTATGTACTTATCATTCTCAAAATTTAACAGCTCGCGATCGCTCTCTCAACAGATTAGAAGATAAGGTCAATTCTGGTTTTGGGGTAAGAGTTTTGCTCAATGGTTCATGGGGTTTTGCTGCCAGTCATCGCCAAAGTCTAGAAGAGGTAGGTAGAGTTGTTGCTCTAGCGGTAGATATTGCTAAGGGTAGTCGTCTCTGTCAACAGACACCAGTAAAGTTAGTACCTGTGGAAACTTACCGCGATAGTTATGTTACTCCGATTGAAATTGACCCTTTTGCAGTACCTATTGGCGAAAAGGCAGAATTACTTTTAAATTTGAATGAGAAGTTATTGAGTTATGAGGAGCGGGGAGTGAAAAAAGCTGCTTCTTTTCTCCGCTTTAGTAAAGAAGAGAAAATATTTGCTTCTACAAATGATTCCTTAATTGAGCAAACAATTTACCGTAGTTATCCTGGGTTTACTTGTACAGCTATTGCTAATAATGATGCTCAAAGTCGCAGTTACGAACGACCTCCTTTGAATATTGGTTATGAGCATATTAACCCCACGGATCTATTGAGTCAAGTAGAGCGAGTTGCTGAGGAAGCAATTGAAAAAGTTTATGCTCCCAAAGGTCCTGGGGATATTCGCTCCACTCTAATTTTAAAGCCAACGAATCTATATTTAACCATCCACGAATCAGTTGGACACCCCACCGAATTAGATCGGGTTTATGGTTATGAATCTAATTTTGCTGGTACCAGTTTTGCCACTACCGATAAAATGGGTAAACTTCAATATGCTGCTCCCTGGGTGAATTTTAAATGCGATCGCACTCAACCAGGGGGTCGTAGTACAATGGGATATGATGATGAAGGTGTGAAGTCACAAGAATGGTATGTTGTTAAGGATGGGATATTAGTTGATTATCTCACAGACAGAGAGACAGCTTACCGACTTGGACGTGGTAGTAGTAATGGTTGTGCTTTTGCTGACAGTTGGTCGAGTGTACCGATGGTACGCATTCCGAATTTGGGGTTAGAAGCGGGTCCTGATGGTGGTAGTCATACTGCTAGTTTAGAGGAAATGATTGCTGATACTGAAGATGGGATTTTAATTGATGGTGTTGGTAGTTTTTCTATTGACCAACAGCGACGGAATTTTCAATTTGGTGGAGATGCGTTTTGGCAAGTGAAAAAAGGCAAGGTTGTGGGAATGTTGAAAGATGTGACTTATCACTCGATGACTACAGATTTTTGGAATAGTGTTGATGCGGTGGGAAGTGCTGCTGAAAGGGAGCAGTGCGGTACTAATATTTGTGGGAAAGGGGAACCGATGCAGATAGCGCAAATGAGTCATAGTTGTGTACCTGTGCGGGTGCGCGATATTGTGATTGGTAGTGCTTCGTAGCTTGTTTTTCTTCCGTGGCAATTGCACTGTTTTTTTGATTATAGCATTTCTCATAGAGATGAAGTACATTTAAGATCCCCCTAAATCCCCCTTAAAAAGGGGGACTTTGAAACCTCCCTTTCAGCAGTTCCCCCCTTATTAAGGGGGGTTAGGGGGGATCTAAAACTGTACTTCATAAATTAGAGAAGTGCTATATAAATAGGTGTAAAAAACAATGTAAGAAAGTTTGATGGTACTTCTCTAAAAGTGTTTAATCGTTGGAAATATTTTTGTGTTAAATTATTACATACGACCTAACTTTTAGACATACCTAGAGCCAAAACATTTTACAGTGCTTTTCAGACAAGTTAACCACACAATCAAAATCAAAACTCTTGTAGGGAGGGCGAATACCATTCGCCCCTACAGATGTTGGTTTCAAAGTCAATTTGTGTAAGTCCTGTACTCATAAATTGTTAGACTAATACATAAAAAAGAATCACTTCAATCAAACTATTGTTATTATGCAATCTGATAATAGTAAACAGATAAAAAAAAAATATTGCTAGTAGAAAATGACCCTGCCATCCGAAGTGAATTTGCTAGTTTTTTAAAAGAATTGGGATATATTCTTGAAGTGGCAGAAGATGGTGATACTTGCCTAAAATTGCAAGAGATATTTAATCCCGATCTAATTATTTTAGATATAAATTTACCGAATAATAATAGTTATGATTTATCAGTTATTCTTAAAGAAAAGGTTCCAGATTTAATCATAATTATGGTGGCTACACCCTCAGATAAACTTGATAAAATAAGAGGATTTTGTGCTGGAGTAGATGATTATTTAACCAAACCATTTAATCTTAATAAATTGAAAGCCAGTATAGAAGCTTTGTGCCAAATAAAAGAGCCTTTTAATTTCAAATTAAACCGTATTAAAAAACTTAATTCACTATTAGGAATAGACTTCTCATACCTCATTAATCAGGGTGAAAAATTAGGCATTTTGAAAAATGAGGTTATTCTATCTGTTGAAGATGACTATGTAAATGCTCGTATGTTTTCAAAAGCTCTTATTAAGCGGGGTGGATATTGTACGTTGCATACAGAAAATGTGGACGAGTTACTACTTTTAGCCGAGTCAGGTATGATTGATATTATCTTAATGGATGTTTCTCTAGCTCGTAGTGTTTACCAGGGTAAAGCTGTTGATGGGATTCAAATTACTCAAATGTTGAAATCTAATCCTAAAACTGCATTAATACCCGTGGTCTTAGTGACTGCTCATACAATGGTAGGCGATCAAGAATCTTTTTTGTTACAAAGTGGTGCCGATTGTTATATTAGTAAACCAGTAGTAGATTATCAACAATTTTTGAATGTAGTTAGGAGAGTTATTAATTCAGTTAAAAAAATAAATAATTCTGAGGAAGTTATAAATAATTTTGTAAATCGTCTAGATTATTATAGTCAAACAAATGATGAACTTAAAGATGAACTTAAAAAGGCTCGAAATATAATTAAAGAGTTAGAGACAAAGGATGATGAAAATACAAAAAATCGGCTCCAATCTAGTGAATCAGATGCACTAGATTTAGTAGAAGAAAACTCTTCATCAGTTGAGGTCTCTAACCAACAAGATATTAGCGACCAAACACATGAAATATATAAAATAATTTGTGCTGATGTAGTTCATAGTCTGAAAGGAGAATTTCTAAATATTGGAGGATCTAACCAAGAAATTCGCTACTTATCTAATAACTCACCGGAAATTTTAGAGGAGTGTGAGCTGATTCAAAGAAGTCTTGAATATAGCCAAATTCGTCTACAAAAGTTGATGGATTATCTTAATATAGGTAAGCCACAGATGGAAGCTGTTGAGATTGAGAAACTAATAGTTGAAGTTGAGTCTTTGTCTAGACACAGATTACCTTCAAATATAGATATGGAAGTCAAGATACAAGAAAATATTAAGGGTAAAACTATTTTGGGAAATTCGGTTCAAATTAAGAGTATTTTGTTTGAATTAATCGGAAATTCTACAAAGGCATTATATAAACCGGATAGTAAAATCAAAATATTTGCCAGTTATGAAAATGATGGATTAATTACTTTATCTATTAAAGATAATGGCTCTGGTATCAGCGATGATTTAAAAAATAAACTCTTTAAAGAAGTTGTAGAAAGTAAAAATGGTTCTGGCATAGGATTATATCTAATTAATCGAATTATACATCAAATGGGAGGTGATTTAAAACTAGAATCTTCTGAAAAAGGAACTACTATTACTCTTTTATTTAATGAGAATTAAATTGATCGGGACTTACGCAGGGAAACTAAATATAGTAAGGACGAATGCCATTCGCCCCTACAAATGGTGCTTTAAAAGCCAATTGGCGTAATTCCTGTTGATAAAATATAGACAAATATGTAAATTAAAATCTAACTTTTTGACAAGTTTTTATTTTATTGGAATTATTAATTATGGTATTGAGAATATTAATTGTAGATGATAATAGAGATACCCTCAAAAGATATGTTAAATCTTTAAAACGTGGAATCAGATTAGAATCTTTGAATTTTGGTACATCACAGGATTTAGACTCTAAATCGCCCATAGAAATAGAGGAATGTGATTCAGTTATCGCAGCACTTAAAAAACTAAGAAATCAACCATTTGAAATTCTAATTGTTGATTTAAAAATTCCAGGTTCATCTGGGGAAGAAATGGGAGGATTAGAATTAATAGATGAGTCAGTAGACCTCGATCCACTTCGTCCTATTATTGTGATAACTGGTTATGGAAATGTAGAATTAGCAAGGCGAACTTTCAACAAAGGTGTGTGTGATTTTATAGAAAAATCTGCTACAGCAGTTGAAGATTTAGTGTCAGCAGTTCAAAAAGCTATAGATACTCGTAACGAGAAAATCAGGCGAGTGGGAAACCCTTTTACACCAATGACTGGTTTAGAACCTACTGTTTTTGGCGGCAGAACAACAGAACTCCGATTTTTTGAAGATAAGCTCCATAGAGCAATTTATAGTAAATATCGAGAACACTTCCTGATTCTTGGTGATTGGGGAATAGGGAAATCAACATTGCTGAGGGAATATAAAAAAATCTGTCAAAGTCGTGGGTATATTTCATGTATTGTTCCCATCGAACCTATTCAAGCAGATTCAAATTTACTGGATGTTGCTCGTATCATAGTAGAAGGTATTTTACACGATCTACCTTACCCTGTTGAGCGGTTTCAGAAAGTGCTTGAATTCTTAAGCGCTCTGGAAATTAATATACTGGGAACTGGTTTCAAAGTTGAGCGCAACAAGAATAACCAGAACATAATATCACCTAAAGCTTTTTTAAGAGACACTCTCACTAAACTATGGGAAGACATTAAAGATAAAACCGATGTATTTGTTATCCTGCTTGACGACCTAGAAAATTTGGCAGCAGTTCCAGAGATTTTGATGACATTAAAATCAGCACTAACAGATTCACTCATGGAAACTAAAATTCTAGTAGGTTTGGCATCAACTTCTACAAATTGGGTAGAAATAACATCTGTTCAAAAACACCATCCCGTCTCTAGATACTTCTTGTCTAGAGTCGAATTGACTTCGTTAACTGAAAAAGAAGTTAAAGAAACCATCCGAGAATCTCTTGCTGGAACAGGAGTTTCATTCAGTCAAGAAGTCATGCAGAATATATTAAAATATTCTGGGGGACATCCATTCGAGATGCAATTACTCTGCTATCACCTTTTCAGTAATCATCTGTCAAGATATGTGAAAATTGACATTTGGGAAAAAGCTTTGCAAGCAACTGTCAGGGACGTGGGAAATGCTATTTTTGAGAAGTGGTGTTCTGACCTCAGTGTTGATGAGGCAAAAGTTCTGAGAGTGCTTGCTGAAAATGATAATTCTGTAACACTTGAAAAACTAACTGCTACTTTTGAGGTGGAAAACCTAATGATTCCTATGAAGTATTCAGTTGAAGAAGTATTGAAAAGTCTTTTGCAACGAAAGCTGATTAGTAGAGACATTTATGGTAATTATGCAGTTAAGGATCGGATGTTTTGTACCTATTTAATTACTCACCTAAATTACCCGTTAATCTAGTGGAAGATGGGGGAAATATCTACCGCCATATAAGTAAAATTTTTCCTTTTCTTAAAGCTTCTTCCTTCTTCCTTCTTCCTTCTTCCTTGCCTTCTCTATACAAGACCGATGCTACCGGACATGATATTACGCACTCGCTTTTAAATGCATGACTTTTAACTTCAGCGTAGCGGTGCTAGAGGGTTGTCAAGTTATTTTCAAACAACAGTTGATATCATATCCGTTAGTATAGTCCCGTGTAAACCTAAGAGTGAATATCTACAGGAAGTTTAGATTTTTCTTGCTCAATAGTCTTCTTCCTTCTTCCCTCTTCCTTCTTCCTTCTTCCTTCTTCCTTCTTCCTTCTTCCTTACCTTCGCTATACAATACCGATGCTACCGGACATGATATGATGATTAAATCCGATAAATTTGATAAAAATATATTCAAACTAATTCAAGTTATTTTACCTGAATTAATCGGTTTTCTAGGATTTATAACTATATGGCAAATACTAGCAATGCACTATAGTTCAATTATTCTACCTTCTCCTCTAGAAACTCTAGTTGCTCTGAAAAACTTGGCAACGGCAAATAAATTAACTTTGGCTATTTTAACTACTACTTTAAATGCCATTAGTGGTTTCACAATAGCAACATTAATTGGCAGTTTCCTCGGAATAATAGCTGGTATAAAACCTTTGATTAGTCGAGCGGTCAGACCTCTAATTACTGCTTTGCAAGGAGTACCACCTATTGCTTGGATTGTAATTGCATTACTTTGGTTTGGCACTGGTAATTCTACTTCAATATTTACCGTTGCTGTTGCTACTTTACCAATTATTTTTATTGGCGCTGTGGAAGGTGTGAGAAATATCAATTCACAGCTAATCGAAATGGCTTTTACTTTTAAAATCCCCATCAAAAATTTATTATTAGACTTATATTATCCACATTTATTATCAAGTTTATTTCCTTCAATAACATCTGGATTAGGATTAGCTTGGCGAGTGGCAATAATGTCTGAATTATTATCATCAGAAACAGGTATTGGTGCAGAAATGAATCTAGCTAGAATTAATCTCGATACAGCGGAAGTAATGGCATGGGTGGTTGTAACAGTGGTATTAATTTTGATATCTGAATATTTAGTTATTCGCCCTATCCGTAGATTTTTAGAACCTTGGAATTATGGTGAAAAAAATAAGTAGGGAAGGAGTCAGGAGACAGGAGACAGGAGTCAGGAGGGAATAAAGAAGGAAGAAGGAAGAAGGAAGAAGGAAGAAGGAAGAAGGAAGAAGGAAGAAACAAAAGTAAAGATAATTTCAGCAGGGAAGAAAGAAGGAAGAAGAAAGAAGGAAGAAGGAAGAAACAAAAGTAAAGATAATTTCAGTATTTATAAAGGGAATTATTTAAAGAAGGAGTCAGGAGACAGGAGTCAGGAGGGAAGAAAGAAGAAAGAAGGAAGAAAAAAAGTACAGATAATTTCAGTATTTATAAAGAGAATTATTTTTGACAAAAAACCTATTTTGGCAATTTTATTCAGAGTTTTTTTGTAAGCATTTCCTGTGGAATGCTGCGCAAACAGCTATGAGCTATAAGCTATCAGCTTTTTAATGAATGAAATAAAAATTCGTTTAACCTATACTACATTTTTCACCTATAAATTTAAGCATAAGAAAGACTTGTTTTGAGTTTTTAACTCATACAATTCAAGGGAATGAAGCGTCAGCATTCAGCTATTAGCTGTCAGCTCTCAGCTCTGATAAGGGGGTTTAAATGAATATAGACTGTTTCAGCAAGCTTTGATAGTAAGTATGGCTCAATTAGTAAAGCTTTTATCTAAAACTAAAAGCAATAGCTGATGGCTGATAGCTGACCGCTGAATGCTTACAATGAAGCTGACCGCTGATTGCTGAATTGCTAAACGCTTTTTAACAATTAAAATCTGAAGAGTATCCAACCAGAAATAGCACCTAAAAAAATCATCAAAATAATATTTAGTTTCCAACGAAAATTTATCAGACAAGCACATAGAGCAATCAACAAAGTTTGCCAATTAATAAGTGTCGATCTAGATAATGTCAGAAAAGCAGATGCCATTAAAGCAATAGAAGTAACATTAATTGCATCAAGTAATTCACAAGTCCAGCGAAAATTACGCATTTGTGGTAGCAAAGAATTGAGTGCAGCACTAAACAAAAATGCAGGTAATAAAATTGAAATAGTTCCTACTATTGCCCCTGGTAATCCTAATAATAAATAGCCGATAAAAGTGACGCTGGAAATCAAAGGTCCTGGTGTGATTTGTCCGATAGCAATAGCATCCAACAATTGTTGCTGAGTTAACCAATGAAACTGATCTACTAAATCTTGTAGGAAGGCAATTAATACATAACCACTGCCATATAATAAACTGCCTACCTTGAGGCAAAAACTACTGAATTTCCATAGAGAAATCTCGGATGTTGTCAGGATATCAATTAATAAAAATACTCCCAGGAGTATCAATAAGATTATCAGTGTTTTTGGTAATCGAATTCTAGAATTTTCCGAAGGTTTATTGACCAGAGTTTTAGTAGTAAATTCCCCATAAAAATGAAGCCAAAACATACCCAAAAATCCCCCAAGAAGAATAACAATTATGTTATTTAATCCCAAGATTGATGCTGGTATTACAAAGATGACAATTACTGCCAAACTCCAGTGTTTTATTGCTGTTTTGCCCAACTTATAGACAGGCAGTAAAATTAAGGATAGAACAACTGGTTTAATCCCATCTAGAAAAGGTCTAACTTCAGCAAGTGAGGCAAATTCATTGTAGAGAATAGCCAAAGCAATTGCAATTAGAGCTGATGGGAAAACTAAACAAAGACCAGCAATAGCAAATCCCCACCATCCACTTTGCAAATAACCAACATGAGTAGCAATTTCCACAGTATTTGGTCCAGGGAGCAGGTTAGTAGCACCAAAAAAGTCGATAAATTGGTCTTGAGTAAGCCATTTTCGCTTATCAGTAACTTCAGATTTAATCATAGCAATAATGGCTGGCATACCACCAAAACCGATACTACCTACTTTGAGAAAAACACTTGCTAGTTCGAGGAGTCGTTGCAATTTTTCTTTGCTAATCAATGACTTTTATCCTTAACTAATTTTCTAAGTTATTACTATATAAACATCTCTTAAAATAGTTGAATACCTATTATAATTATTTTTTAATGAGCCTTAATTTATAATATATTTTATTTTGATATTTTAAGGAGTAAATTTTGCAATTAATTACCGTATTTTTAAACTAATTAATAAATTAGTTGCTCAGTTAACCAAGGCGTTTTTAGCTGGATATTTTCAGAGTTATTTTCTATTACAACTTGTTTGACTTGTGCCAAATAATTTACTTACTGAAAAATTAAGGTTTAAAGTCTCTGCTGAGTCAATCCTCTTCTTTTCCAGGAAAAGTAATTATTAATTATTAATTATTAATTATTAATTATTAATTATTGAACATAGCTATTTTGAGAATGTCTATCGTACATTCATAGATATTTTTTTCAGTGTTATTAGTAGTAATAATTATATATTTATTTGCATAAGTCAAGTAGTTTTTTGGAAATTTTAAAATAAATGTTAAGAGCTTCCAAATTCACTAAGTGACAGGACTATAGCAACTTTGACGGCTTGTCTTTTGACAGAGTAAAACCTATTACTTATGATACTAAGCGCCATTATATTAGGAGCTAAAAAAATAATTCATTAGAAAATAAAATCTAGAAATTTAATAAATAAGCATCCAAAATACCACTAAACCAAGAGTTAAAAATTATTCCTATAGTTAGTAAATATCTTTTCCCTTATAGGCTTAATACCCCACCGTCTACACGGTGCTTAAAATTATTTGGGGTTAGAATCCCCATAGAATTTTCCCTTCTGCCTCCTGCCTTCTGCCTCCTGCCTTCTGCCTTTTTAAAGCTAATATGATTGTCTTAGAAAACATTCACCATAAATACAGCAACCTCACGGTACTTAATAATATTAATATTCACCTAAAACCAGGTAAAATATTATGCTTAACCGGACCTTCTGGTTGCGGAAAAACTACTCTTTTACAAATCATAGCAGGCATAATTAAACCAACTTCAGGTAAGGTAAAAAATCAATTTGTACAGACAAGTTATGTTTTCCAAGAAGCAAGACTACTTCCCTGGTTTACTACTTTAGAAAACATTGCTTTTGGTTTAAAAGCAAAAAGAATAACAAAAAAACAACGTCAAAAAATAGCGATCGCTCTAGCTCAACAATTAGGTATTAACGAAGCAGCTAACCAATACCCACATCAACTTAGTGGTGGAATGCAGCAGCGAGTTGCTTTGGGGAGAGCATTAGCAGTACAACCCGATCTACTTTTGCTAGATGAGCCTTTTAGTGCTTTAGATATTGGTAGAAAACGCGATTTTCAGAGGCTATTGTTAAAGTTTTTGAGCGAACGTAATATGGCAGCTATTTTAGTTTCCCATGACTTAGCAGAAGCAGTCCTAGTAGCAGACAACTTGATTATTTTATCACCTTCTCCTAGTAAAATTGTCTATGAGTGGCAACCCGATAGACCGTCAACAGCAAGAGATGAAGCATACATTTACAAAACACTTTCTCAACTTTTGATGATTCCAGAAGTAGCCACTTGTTTCCGACTATCAACTGGGTTATTTGTTGGTTCTAGCAGTTAGTTGATAAGCATTCAGCCGTCAGCCATCAGCTATCAGCTAGTAAGTATCAGCTATGAGTTATTAGCTCATTATCAGCTCAAAAGAGGAATTAGTCTCCGAGGAGAATTAAAACTTATAAAAAAAATGTCTTTAGCTAACCTTAGTAATTTCTTGAATATGTTCAAAAGCTGATAGCTGTTTGCGCAGCATTCCGTAGGAAATGCTAATAGCTGAATGCTTACATCAGCTATTGCTTTTAGTTTAGGAGCAAAGCTTTATTAATTGTCTTACTACAAAAGTGACCTCCCTTGCTCTTAAAGTCAGTTATTAATTTAAACACTTTCCTGAAGGAGATATTCTTGTTGTTGTTAACGCAGTTCCTCTGGAAGAGGCTAGCTGACTGCTTACGTTAGTCGCCTACTTTTTTTGATTCTAATTTTACCGAATAATTAAGGTTTAAAGCCTCTTCTTTTCAAGGAGAGGAAATTATTAATTATTAATTATTAATTATTAATTATTAAGAATGCTTAATCAAAAACGTCGTCAATTTTTACAATTAATATTAGCTACTACTGGTTTAACATTTACTACTAATTTATCTGAGGGAAAAGCAGAAAAAATTATTGCTCAGTCTGAAGAAAAACTGGCAAACTTAGCCATTGGTGGCTCTCCAATTATGATTACAATTCTGCTAGCCTATTTAGCAGAACAAAGTTCAATTAAAAACTTAGTAGAAACAGTAGACTTCCGTATTTGGAAAACTCACGACCAACTCCGAGCAGATGCTGTTTCTGGAAAGCTACAAGTATCAGCAACTCCCACATCCCTTGCAGCAAATCTATATCAAAGAAAAGTGCCAATAAAATTACTTAATGTACTGGTTTGGGGAGTGTTAAATATTTGGTCTAGCCAAAATATCCGCAGTTTTGAAGATTTAAAAAACAAAACATTACTAATAGCTTTCCGGGGCGGTTTGCCTGCTCAATTATTCTTTTATTTAGCCAAAGAAAATGGATTAGACCCAGAGAAAGATTTAAAAATTCAATACACCACAGACTTTGCTCAAGCAGTGCAATTATTATTAGCTGGTCGTGGTGATGCAGCTCTTTTATCTGAACCTGCGGGTACTGGTGCTGAACTTCGCGGTCAACAACAAGGATTAGATATAAAACTGGCGATTAATTTACAAGAAGAATGGGGAAAAGTGACAGGTAGAGCGCCTCGTTTTCCCCAAGCAGGAACTTTAGCTTTAACTTCTTTAATTGATAAATATCCCGATATAATTCAGACTATTCAAAATGGATTAGTTGAAGCGGTAAATTGGTCTCAAAAAAATCCTGATGATGCTGCTGCTTTAGGAGCAAAATATCTAGGTTTGAAAGCTCCTGTTATTAAAAAATCTCTGGGATATACACCATTAGAAATGGTGAGTGCGAAAGATGCAAAAGAGGATTTAGAGTTTTGGTATTCTCGTTTATTGGAGCAAAATCCTAAACTTTTTGGTGGAAGTTTGCCCGATGATGAATTTTATTATGGATAGATAAAAAGGCAGAAGGCAGGAGGCAGAAGGCAGAAGGGTATAATACCATTTCTCAAAAACTTTTCTACACTTTATTGAGCAGGGAACCCACCCCTAGCCCCTCCCAGGAGGGGAAGTAGGGGAGTGGGGGAGTGAGGGAGAAGTAAAAAGTAAGAATAATTAATATTAACTTGGCTATTATTAGCAAAAAAGTAACTCTAACTGTTTTGATTAATTAATAACTGAAGTCTTACCCAAGTATAGCGTTACTTTTAGGAATTGGTATAATACCATTTTGAAAAAAGAATGTTACAAAACTCTAGTTATAGGCAAGAGAGAACAGTCAACAAGCAACAAAGATTCGTAGCAAACATTTATCAAACTGGTATAAAACCCCATCGTCTACACAATGCCTACAATTGGGGTGAGAAATCCTATCCAATCGTTCCTTCTGCCCTCAGCCTTCTGCCTTCGTTCATTAATAAATTTAATTTTTTTTAAGGAGTTAAATATGTCAAAAATTTTGTTTAATTGTCTTTTATTAATCTTCTGTCAAACCGTAATATTTTGTGCTGTAACTCAAGCAAATGAAATTAAATATACACAAATAAATTCTGAAATAAAAACATTAGAAAAAGAATCATCAAAACCAAATATAACTCCAGTTGCTGAAGATGCAATTATCATTAAACCAAATCAACTTCAGCAAAATACAGACTCAATGGGTCAAGTTACTTCTGTCTCTCAATTATCCGATGTTAAACCCACAGATTGGGCATTTCAAGCATTACAATCATTAGTAGAACGTTACGCTTGTATTGTTGGTTATCCCGATGGTAGTTATCGTGGTAATCGTCCTATGACTCGCTATGAATTTGCCGCAGGTTTAAATGCTTGTTTAGATAGAATTACCGAATTAATTGCTGCCTCTACAGCAGACTTAGTAACTAAAGATGATTTAGCAGTTTTACAACGTTTACAAGAATATTTTGCTGTCGAACTTGCAGAAATTAAAGGCAGAATAGATGCTCTAGAAGCACGGACTACAGAATTAGAAGCAAATCAGTTTTCTACCACAACTAAACTAGGTGGAGAAATTGTATTTGCTATTAGTAATGTCTTTGGAGAAGAGAAAGCTGGTGGTGGAAGTCTAGAAGATAATACCGTTTTAAATAATCGAGTAAGTTTTAATTTTAATACTAGCTTTACAGGACGAGACTTATTTAGAACTCGTTTAGATGCTCTGGATACTGTTGCCTATGGAGTGCCAATAACTGGAACAAATATGACTCGTTTAGCGTTTCAAAGAAATACTAATAATACTGTTGATATTGGTAAATTATTCTATCGTTTTCCCGTTGGCAAAAAATTTAGAGTTCATGTTGATGGCATTGGTGGTAGATTTAATATGAATGTTTCTGATAACTTCAACAGACTTTTTGCAAATAGAATATCAGGGGCAATTTCTAGGTTTGGACGCTTCAATCCTATCTATGCTCAAGGGGCACGAGGTGCTGGAGTAACAGTTGTTTATAATATTAATAAATCCGTAACTTTATCATTAGGATATTTAGCAAGAGACCCCGAAAACCCAAGAGAAAGTAATGGATTTTTTAATGGTAGTAATGCAGGTTTAGCACAACTAGATATTCGACCAAGCGATCGCCTCCGTTTTGGCATTACTTATGTACGTTCTTATTATCCAAAAAGGAAGTTATTTGTTTCAGCAGCAACAGGTAGTAGAAGAGCAAATGCGCCTTTTGGTAATTTAGTTCCCACTTCCGCAGATCATTTAGGTATTCAAGGAAGTTGGCGTGCTTTGAATAATTTCACAGTTTCCGGTTGGACTGGATGGAGTTTTGCTGATGCTGAAAAATCTGTTGGTATGGTTAAGGAAGGAGATGAAGCAACTATTTTTAATTGGGCGGTTACTTTCGGATTTACTGATTTAGGTAAACAGGGAAGTTTGCTTGGTTTTGTAATTGGAAATCCACCTAAAGTAACTGATACTGATAATGGTCCAGATGATGATGATACAGCTTGGCATTTGGAGGGTTTTTATCGTTATCAAATTAACGACAATATTTCAATTAATCCGGGAGTTTTAGTAGTTATTAATCCCGAACATGATGAGGATAATGAAACTATTACTGTAGGAATTATTCGGATGATTTTTTTGTTTTAGGAAAAGAAGGAAGAAGGAAGAAGGAAAAGTATTACCTTGCCTGAGTTTTAAAAAGCGTTTCGGTCCGGAATGCTCCGCAAACAGATACCATTACATACAGCGCTTTTCATATTGATGAACCACATCTTCACAATCACAACCCAGGACGTTCCATGGAACCTCCCTGTGTGAAAACCGCTGTAAGCACAAATTTTTAGACGCTCTAGCTGTTAACGTAGTTCCTCTGTAGGAGACTAGCTAATAGCTGATAGCTAGTTAAACTTTTGAACTGTCCTCACCTTTGCTTTGACCGCTATATAATTTCAAGTAATTATATCATGTCCGGATAAGAGCCCTATAGAACTCCGTTCCGCTTACGCGACCAAAAAAACTTTCTCTTTCTTCTTCTTTCTTTCCTCCTGACTCCTGACTCCTGACTCCTGACTCCTGATTTCAATCCAGCATTTAATCAGGAGAAGACCAAGAACGAACCTCACCCATAGTCACCGGAATTAAATCGCTAACATCAATAGTAAACTGGAATACCTTCTTCGCTCGACGATTATTTTCAGGGTCAAAAAACTTCAACTTCACATCCCAACAATCACTATCCATCCTACAGAATGGACTCTTAGTCACCGCAATACTATCCAACTCCATGCCAGCATAAACCGCTTGAGAAAAAGTTAGAGCCGCTTGGAAAGCATTAGTAGCAGCAAAATTCAACGCCCGGTCTTGAGAAGTTTGCCCCAAGTTGCGTAAATCGTAATAAACTCGATTGAGGAAACTACTCAAACTCCTCCGCATTTGATCATCGTCAGCTTCTGCTTGTTCTCCACGGACTGCTGTTAAAGCCGAATTCACTAAAGTATTAATCCGCCAGCCATAAAGACCACGAGGACTAACAGGCTCAACCACAGGCACCACTTGCCCTGAAAATAACCTCACTGTACGCCCAGTTAGTCGTCCGGGAATACTCACACGCTCAATATACTCCTCAGAATCTTCTGGTTCCACTTCCCCTGATAGCAACTGCTGAAAAGCTTCATAAACATCCCGCGCAAATGACCCCGAAGGTTCAAGAGCGTAGATGGGAGTTAACTCCATATTCAAAGTCCAAGTCAGAGACTTAGCTTCTGAAAGGTTAGCTGCCAAATAGTCCACCATCTGGCGTGCATCATAAGGGTTAGCTGGAATTTGGGTATTTTCAATAGTAACCGCTGGCATCAACTGTTTAAATGAGTCGCGTCTAGCTTCTGTTCCGAAGTCATAACCCAATGTACCAATAACGTAAACTATAGAACCCATTTCTTGAGGGGGTTGACTGGCAGTTATTCCATTTGTATGATTATTTGGCATAGAAGAAATTTGACTATCTGATGTATTAGTTGTTGATAATGGTTGTGAGGCAATGACACTAGCTTCAATGGTACCAGCAGCTACCACGCCAGTGTCCGATGGAATTTCATGATTATTTTCTGGACTAGCTGAGGCTTGCAGGCTCACTTCTGGAGTTGACCCACAACCACAACCACTAGCTTCAATACTACTATTTTGCTGTTCTGATTCTGACATAGTTTCTCCGGTTAAATGTGCAACAGCACCTGAAATATTGAGCTGACCTACTAAACAACGACCTGTGTCTTCACTAAGACACGGAATGGCTGTCTCGAGCAAGGCAGTACGGACTTTTTGTGGGTCCAATTGTTTTTCCCTCTGCAACTGTAGAGCCATCAGTAATGCTGCCACTCCTGATACTACTGGCGTTGCAAAGCTAGTCCCACTTAATTGTATTGTACCGCCTTCTGGTTGAGCGCCTAAAATATTTTCTCCCAAGGCAAGAATACCCTGAGTTTGATAAGTCTGACCCCAGTTACTATAATCTAGAGGTTGTCCGTTTTCTCCCATTGCCCCTACTGCCAATACAGCAGGAAGTGCTGCGGGAATGTGCAAGCATTCACAGCCATCATTACCTACAGCAGCAATAAGCAAAACGTTATTGTCTCGGCACAAATTTACCGCATGGTTAAGCCAGTCTTCAGCTTCACCATCGTCTGTCAACTCGCCTCCACTTATATTAATAATATTTGCTCCTGCATTCACAGCTTGTTCGATCGCCCGTGCCAAGTCTAGTTGAGAAACTCGGTGACGAGAGTCTGAGAAAATAGGAACAATTAACCCTCGACAGTGGGGGGCAATACCCGAGACAGAAGATTCTGGCTGGCCGAAAATTATACTAGCAACATGAGTACCATGGACGGACATTTGCTCTGTAGGACTAGCTTCGCCCTCCACCAAGGTTAGTAGTTGGGTCAAGTTGGCTCCTGCAAAACAGGGATGCTTGAGGTCAACTAAACCGTCAAGCACTGCCACGCAAACCTCAGAGTTACCTTTGGTTTTTGCCCATAGTTGTTTGATTCCTGGAATATTAGCGATTTCGGGCATCTTTAAAAATAAGTCAAAAGTTAAAAGTCAAAATTAAACAAGGCAGGAGGCAGAAGGCAGGAGGCAGGAGGAGATTCAGGACTTCAATTTATTAAGGGTAGATACTAAAATGCCTTGTAGACTCTCTACTTCTGCTAAAACCCCAGTAAATTCTTCTCCTTGAGCTAGTTTAACTTCTTGAGCTATGATTAACAAAGTATCTAATTCTCTGAGAGAACCCAGGGCTATGTGAAGAAACTGAATATATTCGTTTTTCGTTTTTCTACCATAACCTTCAGCAATATTGGCCGGAACAGAAACTGAAGCTCTTCTAATTTGGTTAGTTAACCCATATAATTCTGACTTAGGAAAATTTTCAGTCAACTGATAACAATGAACAGACAGTTGAATTCCTCGTTTCCAAATAAATTGCTCTCGGTAGCTCATATCAAATCCGGTTGAATATTTACACTTTGGAGGAAGGAAGGCAGAAGGAGGCAGGAGGCAGGAGGCAGGAGGCAGGAGGGAAAATTGCTTATGGATAGTCTTCGACAAGCCGCTCCGCGTCTACTCACTCCAAACAATTTTGAACACCGTGTAGACGGTGGGGTTTCTTATAACACTCCGAAGCAAGAGGATTTGATATAATATCATGTCCAGATAAGAGCGTGATCAAAAAACCTTTTCCCTCCTGCCCCCTGCCCCCTGCCTCCTGCCTCCTGCCCCCTGCCCCCTGCCTCCTGCCTCCTGCCCCCTGCCTCCTGCCTCCTGCCTTCTCACTCCGAAACAGACCAAGACCGCACTTTACCCAATGTTACAGGCATCAAATCAGACACATCAATAGTAAAACGATATACTTTTTTTGCTCTCCTAGTGTTGTCTGGATTAAAAAACTTGAGCTTCACATCCCAACAGTTGCTATTGTAACGACAGAAAGGACTTTTTTCTACTTCTATACTGTGCAACTCCATACCAACTGCTACTGCTTCAGAAATAGAAGCTGTTGCTTGAAAAGCATTTGTCGCAGCAAAGTTAATAGCGCGATCGCGGTCTGCTCGTCCCAAATTGCGGAGGTCATAATAAACCCGTTGCAGAAAACTTCTGAGAGATTTTCGTATTGCTTCCTCCTCCGCTTCTTCTCGCTCTGCACTTACTGATGTGAGGGCACTATCAATCAGCATATTCACTGTCCAACCATACATTCCTCTGGGACTATATATTTTTACCACAGGTAGAGTTTGCCCAGAAAATAATTTCACAGTTTCGTCACTCAACCTACCAGTGATGCTGACCCTTTCGATGTAACCTTCATTGTCTTCTGCCTCAACCTGTCCTGATAACATATTTTGCAGAGTTTCATAAATATCCTCGGCAAATGCGCCTACAGGTTGGAGAACATAAATAGGAGTTAATTCTATATTTAATGTCCAGATTAAAGATTTGGCTTCATATAAATTAGTCTCTAGATAATCTACCATTTGGCTGGCATCATAAGGGTTTGCAGGAGCTTGAACTCCTGAAATAACTGTTGCTGGCATCAACTGTTTAAATGAATCGCGCCGTGCTTCTGTGCCAAAATCATAACCCACTGTCCCCAAAGCATAAATTTTGTTGGAAGTAGCACTGGGAATAATACCATTAGTAGGTTGAGCGATCGTTGTTGGGTCGTTACCTTTTTCTGTTGAGTTTAATACCTTGCCTTCTACAGGGTCATTGGTTGGGGTTTGATTCCCCATCAACTCTTTACTCCTTTCTTCTTCAATGACTTTTAACCCTGATGAGGCAGTAATATTTGTTTGAGTATTTGTCAGCTTTTCCCCACTGTCTCCCACTTTGAGAGAAAGAGGTGATATAGTATTTTCCTGTGCAGCAACTACAGATACTTCATCTCTAACATCTTCTGATATTACCTCTGCCGTAGAAACTTCCACTACTGCTAACTGCTTTCCTGTCAAAAGTTGAAAAGCTCCGGCAACATTTAGTTTACCTAACATACAGCGTTCGACTTCTTCAGTATCTTCCAAAGTACAGGGAATGGCACTATTTGTTAATGCTGCTCGTATTGCTTCTGCATCTGGAGTTGCTCCTTGCTGCAATTGCAAACTCATTAGAAGTGCTGAAATACCCGTTACCATTGGTGCGGCACAACTGGTACCTTTATTGCGAACAGTTTCTTCTGTTCCCGGTTGAGCACCAAGAATATTTTCTCCGGGAGCAATAATACCTTGTTTTTGATACTGCCCACCCCAGTTACTAAACTTGAATATTTGACCATTATCTTTCATTGCCCCTACCGACATTACTCCAGGCAAGATAGCGGGAAGACACCAACATTCGCCTTTATTGTTTCCAGTCGGAGCGACGATTAAAATATTATTTTCTAGAGCTTGACGTACTGCTTTTTCCAATAGTTCGTGAGCAACGCCAGTTTTGCTAGGGCGGCACGCAGCACAGTGAATAATATTTGCCCCTAAATCTACGGCCAGGTTAATGGCACGAGCTAAGTTTATAGGATCGACGTAGTAGTCATTACCATAACCTATAGGAATATTAATGCCCCGACATTTGTAAGCAATACCTTCAACGGGAGTACCTGGTTGTCCGAAAATGTTACTAAAAACATGGGTGGCGTGGAAAGCTGCCCCAAGGACTTCTCTGGTGAGTTTGTCTGGGATAGCTTCTTTTAGTTTTGTCTCTGTTACCTCATTCTTTTGATCCAAATTTTGGATTTCTCGGAAGATGTCTATATATTTGGGGTCGAATTCTAGTGGTTGTTGCCAATAAGGGTTGATTTTTGTGACGTTAGCTCCTTGAAAGCAACCTCGGTCTAGATCGGCAGCTCCATCTAGGAGAGCTACAGTAATGCGAGGGTCGCCTCTGGTGTGTGTCCACAGTTCGTTTAGCCCAGGGATATCTGCAAAATCTGGCACAATTTCAAGTTAATTTTTAATTATATCTTCAGACTGAGTATACACCTAAATATATACTTGAGAATATTCTTGGGAAAAAAATTTAACAAAAAATAGCGAGAAGTCCCGCGTTCTCTTGCAAGGGAACGTCGTATGGGAAAGCGACCATGTTATAATATATAAGAACACAGGGGGAGGGCATCACCTCTGTATAAACTGCAACTCCGCGTGCGGGTTGAAGAATCCCGCGTTGTCGCGCCATGCGCAACGTCGGGAGTATGTCAATAATTGTCGCCCTGATTCTATTGCTGTTAACATTATAATTGTTAAAAAGCATTTCGGTCTGGAATGCTCCGCTTTCAGTCGATCAACCTTTAGAAGTCAGCGCGAGCGCGTTTGCGGAGTATTCCGGTACGGAAAGGGGATACGCGACCCCTCCTAAAATTAAATGACAAGCTAGTGCTGCTACGCGGAAGTCAAAAGTCAAAATTTAAAAGTCAATCATTTTTGATTGGTAAGGCTTTTAGGATTTTGTAACTGGTTAGTTATTTCTGCTATCCTGCACTAGAAGTCGAGGATTTAAACCCAAGCTTTTAGCACGCTGAAAGCTGTTTGCGGAGCATTCCGGTACGGAAAATGCTGATAGCTAGTTAAATTGAACCTATAGTAAGGAATCATAAATATGAGATTACCGAAACAAACACCTCCAGTGAAAAGACCCGATCTGATTTCTCCCAGTCTAGCAGTAGATGTGGTTCATGGTCGCGGTGAAGATCTAGTAAGAATTCGTATGGACTTGATGCATGGGGCTAATTATAACGATCCAGCTCCCTATAATTATCCGACTTATAATCAGATCAAGTTCTCTGGTTGGGGCTAATAACTGTTGCCCATAATCTGGTATAATCGTGTGATAATCTCTAATTATCTGTTTGATGATACTAGGATTTAAGACTGAGTTGCATCCCACAAATCAGCGGTTTCTAAGAACGGTCGTTGAGAGTCATTTGCTCCTGTATAGTTGGGCGATCGCTAATCTTGAAAAAATTTATAATAGACCTCTTGCAAAAGTGTTAATTAAATTAATTCAAGATCTCAAATAAACAATTTCATTCCCCTATTCCCTATTCCCTGACTTCTGCAAGAAGTTTAATGTTGTTAAATAATAAGGATAATTATGTCAGAGCAAACATCTCAAGCTTCTCAAAATTTCAGTGACAGCGAAAAACAAGATATATCTGAGCAAGAACAAAAATCTATGATGCTGGCAACTGGTTTGGAAGACTACGCACGTTGGAAAATTATGTTCAAAGACCATAAGAGGGAAGACAGTCCATCTTTCCGTCGCGGACGCATTTGGGCTTGATATTGAACCCAGTAGCATTGGTATATAGCAGAAGGAAGAAGGAAGAAGGAAGAAAGAAAAATCTTCCTTTGTCTGAGTTTTCAGCTTTCGATCTGTCCGCACCTTTTGCTTCGACTGCTATAATTCAGTATTGAAATTAAAAAATAACAGTCAAAATTGTAGGGGCAAATGGCAGTTTGCCTCTACTTACGGTAGAAATGATATTGCTCACCAAGCAAACGGATTTGATATTAAGAAATTAAAACTAAAAAATCTTGATACTATACTATTTCCTCGTTTTCCTCGTTGATAAATAGACATCTCCAGAAATTAAATATTACTATCTTCTTTCCAGTTAATAAATTTGAACTTCCAAATTTACCCATTCTTACTTCTTCCTACTTCCCTCTTACTTCTTCCTACTTCCCTCTTACTTCTTCCTACTTCCTTCTTCCTTCTTCCTTCTTGCCTCTTCCTTCTTCAATAAATCAAAAACTATGACAGATATTCGGAATTTATTAAACCAATTAGCCGCTCAAGAAGCACAGTTAAATAATATTCAATTTCTAGCACCTTGTGTGGGAGGTGGGCGAGTCAAAACAAGAGTAGCAGGAATGGTTTATACCTTTCAAACTAAACCCAAAAAATTTGAAGGTTGGGGAATTTTTCAACCAATTAATGACAAAATAGCAAAATTTGTAGAAGAGCCAAGCTTACCTCAATTAGAGGAATATTTCCAACTTTTAAAACCTCTGAGATTATTTCTTGCCTGTCAATTAAAAGGGCAAAAATGGCTAGCATATCCAACTAATGAATCTGATGCTAAACAACGTTTTGGTTTTGCTAAACCTATGGTAGTTCATCTAGTAACAGAAGGAGCTATGTTTGAGTCAATAATTGCTAGATTTGATGGTAGTTCTTGGTGGTTTGAAGATATCGATCGCCGTGCCGATCCTTTTGTTGCGGAACAGTTACGGGAGGCGTTCAAAAATATTACACCACCCAAAGAAGTCAGGTTTAAGGGGATAACTCCAGAAATGAAAACAGTTTATGACTTAGTAGCGCGACAAAAAGAAGAATTTATGAAACAAATGCAACAACAAAGGGATGAAAAACAACTGCGTGAAGCATTAGAAATGGGAGGAGGTGAATTGCAGAATTTTCGCGATCGCTCTACTTATTGGCAAGTAGAATGGGTGACAAGGGATGGAGAACGCCATACTTCTGCTATTGATAAAAATGATTTGACTGTGGTGAGTGCTGGTATTTGTCTGAGTGGGGGCGATCGACATTTTGACTTGCAGTCTTTAGTGGGTGTTGTTAAAGAAGGAAGAAGGAAGAGGGAAGAGGGAAGAAGGAAGGAAGGAGGAAAGACCGAATAAGGAAGAAGGAAAGACTGAAGTTGCAAGAAAGTAGGAAGAAGGAAGTAAGAAGGAGGAAAATTATGCTTCTAATTTACGAATAGTAGCTATAATAAGACGTTGTAGTTCATCAACTTCTTGAATGATAGAATTAAATAGTTCTGGTTTAGCTAAATTTACTGCTTTAGCAATAATTAATTGGGTATCTAACTCTCTGAGAGAACCTAGAGCAATTCTGAGAAAACGTATATATTCAACTTTACTTGTTCTGCCATATCCTTCAGCAATATTTGAGGGAACTGAAACACAACTACGACGAATTTGACTCGTTAAACCGTAAAGTTCAGAAGTGGGAAAATGTTGAGTTATTTTGTAGCAGTTAATAGCCATTTTAACACCTCTTTTCCATATATATTGTTCTCGATGACTACCCATAATTTAAATACCTTTAAGAAGGAAGAAGGAAGAAGTAAGAAGTAAGAAGTAAGAAGGAAAAAGTAGATAGGGGTAGTCTCCAAAAAGCTACTCCAAGTCTATAAACTCCAAGCAATCTTTACCCCTTCTTACTTCTTCCTGATAAATTATATCCCTTCTTTCTTCCAATTGATAACTTTTAATTTCCAACTTTACCGATTATTACTTCTTCCTTCTTCCTTCCAGTTGATAACTTTTAACTTCCAACTTTACTACTTCCTCTTTCCTTATTTCCTTCCGTCTTCCTTCTTCCTTTTTCCTTCTTCCGTCTTGCTTCTTACTTCCAACTTTAGTCCTTCTTCCGTCTTCCTTCTTCCCTCTTCCTTCTTCCTTCTTCCTTCAAAACTATGTTTTTTCACGAACAACTTTACCGCAGTCCAGAAATTATGACAAAGCTAAAAAATTTGTCAATAACTATTTGTGGTGCAGGTGCTTTAGGAGCAAATATTACTGAAAATTTAGCTCGTTCTGGGTTTAATAAATTACGGGTTATAGATTGCGATCGCATTGAAGAGTGTAACCTATCTACTCAACCTTATTATCGTTCTGATGTAGGAGCTTTTAAGGTGAAAATTTTGACTAATAGTCTCTATCGTGCTTTAGGAGTAAAAATTGATGGTCAATCTCAAAAATTAACTGAAGAAAATACAGGTAAACTATTAGGAAAAAGTGAGTTAGTGATTGACACTTTTGATAATAGTATTAGTCGGAGTGCTGTGAAAGATTATTGTGCCGACGCTAATATTTCTTGTCTTCATGTAGGGTTAGCTTCTGATTATTCAGAGATAATTTGGAATGAAAATTATCGAGTACCTTCTCCAGTAAATGATGATATTTGTGATTATCCATTAGCGAGAAATTTAGTAATGTTAACTGTTGCTGTTGCTTGTGAAGTTGTGGTGAATTTTGCAGCGACTAAACAGCAGGATAATTTTACTGTGACTTTAGGAGATTTTGCTGTTAGGTCTATAGATTTTTAGAATTAGAAAATTTGCTAACATTTTAATAATTAGGAATTTACCTAACTTTTATATTAATAAAATAGAAATGTTGAACAAAAAGTTAATATTTCCACCTAGAAAAGGAAAAAGTGAAAATGAGCCTTTAGAATGCTCTGAAGCAGTTGTAATTATAGGAGCTAATGGTTCTGGTAAGAGTAGACTTGGTCGTTGGATAGAGGAACATCAAGAAAGTTCTCAAGTGGTTCACAGAATTTCCGCCCAAAAAAATTTAGATTTTTCTGAGTATGTGTCTCTTACAAGTATGGAAAAAGCTATCAATGAGGTATTATTTGGTATTAGTACCATACCTCAAGGCTGGGGAGAATTGCAAACAAAGAGAACACAACGATGGAAAGCTATTAATAGACCAGAGTTAAGTGTTGCATCTATGCTTGATGATTATGATAAAGTGCTTTCTCTTCTTTTTGCAAAAGAAAATAATCGAAATAGTGAATATGTCCATCTAGTAAGAGAAATGCAGAACAAAGGAAATTATCAAACTCCGACAATTTCTGACTCTCCTATTGATGTAATACAGCGTATTTGGAAAGATATTCTACCTCATAGAAAACTTGTGATTGAAAATGATAAGGTTACTGCTGCTATTTCAAATAGTGATACTTATCATGGTCGAGAAATGAGTGATGGAGAAAGAGTTGCTTTATACTTAATGGCTCAATGTTTATGCGTACCAAATGACTCTATTTTAATTATAGATGAGCCAGAAATTCATCTTCATAAGTCGTTAATGAATAAGCTTTGGTCAGAAATAGAAGCAGCACAACCTACTTGTCTATTTATTTATATAACCCACGATCTTGACTTTGCTGCCTCTAGAATAGGAGCTAAAAAAATATTAGTTAAAAGCTATGACGGTCAACAATGGGATTGGGATGAAGTACCAAAAAGTGAAAATTTACCAGAACCAGTACTTCTTGAAATTTTAGGAAGTAGAAAAAAAATTGTTTTTGTTGAGGGTGATAAAGGCAGCTTAGATTGTAAGATTTATTCGGCAATATATCCAAATTATTTAATAGTGCCTCGTGGAGGTTGTGATAAGGTGATTGAGTCAACAAAAGCAATGCGAAAGAATTCAGCATTTCATCACATCAAGGCTTTTGGTGTTATTGATATGGACTATAGAACTGAAGATGAAATAAAAGCTCTCAAAAAATCTGCCATAGAGCTTTTGAAGGTTGCTGAAGTTGAGAATATTTTATGTGTACCTGAACTACTAGAAATTGTTGCAAATAATCAAGGATTCGACTATAAGAAAATTTATCAGCAAGTTTTAGATTTTGTCATAAATAAAATTTCAGAAAATTTAGAAGATCAATGCTCGAAGCGTTCATCTGCTGAGATAGAATTCAAATTAAATATGTTTAATACAAAGGCAAAGGGAAAAGACCAATTATCTGTAGCCTTAAAGGATCTTTGTGATTCCATTGATGTCAGCAAAATCTATGATAAAAACTTGGAAATATATAATCAAATAATTCAAGAAAAAGATTATAAAAAAGCATTATTTTATTACAATAACAAAGGATTATCTAAAGAAATTTCAAAGTTTTTTGATTTGCGTGATTATAGTAATCATATTATTAGGCTTTTATCTACTGAAAATAGGGAAAAAATTATCTCAGCGTTAAAACAATATGCTCCAATACTAGATTAGACATCAAACAGAAGTAAATAATTAGATATCTCCAAAATAAACTCAAAAAAGATATCGTAGTAATTCAGTCCTGTCATCGTAAAATCTAATGTAGAAAAGCAATCCCAAAAACTATTGGAGATTACTTTCCTATGGCAGTGATTTTATAGTAAGTTATCAGTCAGATTTGATATATAGCAGTCGAAGGAAAAGTTAGGACAGATAAAAAGCTTAAAACTCAGACAAAGCAATATTCTTCCTTCTTCCTTCAAAAAGAAACACTTAAGCAGCAACCGCTTCTTCATAAGGAACAAAAGATTTCTTCTGCGCTCCACAAATAGGGCAAGACCAATCTTCAGGAATATCTTCAAATGCTGTACCAGGAGCAATACCAGAGTCAGGGTCGCCAACAACTGGATCGTAAATCATCGAACACACCCGACAGATCCATTTACGGGTTGCAGCTTCCTTTCCAGCAGCTTTTTGTTTCGGTGCAACACCATTCAAACCTTCGAGAGCTTCTGTATATTGATCCGCGTGGTGATGCTCAATGCTAGTCAATAAACCAAACTTATGAGTTGCTTGGCGAAACATCGAAGCGTGTTCCCGAGACTCTTCTTCTTGCTCCTTAAATTCTGCTGCTGCTGCACTATCGCGGTCTACCCGTGCTTGCTCGGCAAATTCTGGGTACATAGTTGTATATTCGTAGGTCTCTCCTTCAATTGCTAATTCTAAGCAACGAGAAGCGATCGCTTTTTTCTGCTCTTCGGTCAAAGTAGATGGGTCGTCTACCACTAACTCTGGGTGAAGTAGACGAAAGTGGGAAAAAGCGTGTTGAGTTTCTTGGTTAGCTGTTTCCCGGAAAAGTTTGGCTAAATCTTCCATGCCCAATTTTTTGGTGACTTCGGCAAAAAAGAGATATTTACGGTTAGCCATTGATTCTCCTCCAAAAGCATCAGACAAGTTTTTGGCGGTGTTAGAGTTGGACAAGTCCATGGTGTTCTCCTGAATTATTTCTTTTACTCTGTTATATATAAGAATAATTCTGATTTAAGAAAATGTCAAGGAAAAGATTTATTTTAAATTAACAACTAATATTTGTTGAGATGTGTTATAATCTGAAGCTGGCATAAAATGTATATAATAAGCTTAAGTTAATGAACAGTAACTATACTGCAACAAATATTAAGAAAGAAATGCAATCTAAAGGACTGAGAATCACTCCTCAGCGGTTTGCGGTTTACGCTAATCTTTTATCTCGTTCAGACCATCCCACAGTTGAGGAGATACTGAGTGAAGTCAACCGTGAGTTACCAATTTCTTCCAAGGCAACTATTTATAGCGCCCTAACTGTGTTACGAGAAGTAGGGTTAGTTAAAGAAGTATTGTTGGAAGAGGGAGTAACTCGTTATGATGCTAACGTTAAACCTCATCATCATTTTTGCTGTCAAAACTGTGGCGCGATCGTTGACTTAGACTGGGAAATTTTTAGTAATTTACAAGTAGATCGCTTACCACCAGGAATTTATCCTGAAAGTTATGAGGTTATTGTTAAGGGTACATGCAGTCGTGAAAGTTGTAATAAATTATAGACATTGAAGAAGGAAGAAGGAAGAAGAAAGAAGAAGGAAGAAGAAGAAAGAATAAGAGAAAAATAGTGCGAGCATCTTGCTCGCGAATATTTTAGTATCGCTAAAAAAGAAGAAAGAAGTAAGAAGGAAGAAGTAAGAAAGAAGGGATACTAAAAAGTTGCCACGACCCTCGAATGATACCCAACCAATTCTGGGCACCGCGGGTGACATTGGGGTATTAAACCCATCAGGGAAAAGATAAATTTGATAGTGCGAGCATCTTGCTCGCGTTTAGTATCACTAAGAAATAAGAAGGAAGAAGGAAGGAAGAAAAAATCGATGGGAGACTCAAACTCCAACCAATTTTTCCTTCTGCTCTCTACCTTCGTTTACAATATTCTTTTTGTTAATTACTATTGCCAATTACAGGATTACCCTATGAAAATCAAAAGCTTTAATCACGTTGCAATTATTTGCTCTGATTATGAAAAATCAAAACATTTTTATGTGCATATTTTAGGGTTTGAAATTATTCAAGAAACTTGGAGAAAAGCACGCAATTCTTATAAATTAGATTTACTTGTAGGAAGTGGCGATCGCATAGAGTTATTTTCATTTCCCAACCCTCCAAAAAGATTAACTCGTCCAGAAGCTTGTGGTTTGAGACATTTAGCTTTAGAAGTAGATAATATTGATGAATCTGTCGATTATTTGAAATCCCACAATATAGAAGTAGAAAATATTAGAATTGATGAAATAACTGGCAAACGTTTTACTTTCTTTCCCGACCCAGATGGGTTGCCTCTGGAAATTTATGAAACTTGAAAAAGGCGATTAATAATTAACAATTAATAATTAATAATTAATAATTAATAATTGCCTCTTCTTTTCAAGGAGAGATAATTATTAATTGTGTAGCAAAAAATAAGGTCTAAAGCCTTCCTTTTCAAGGGGAAAAAAGCGGTTGAGGGATGGCGAGGTCCCCTCGCCATATCCAATCAACCAAGAGAAGAAATAATATTTCCTTATATTCAATCAAGAGCGGTTTTAACCAGAGGTAATTATCCATTATCAATTAATGAATTCCCCTCCTGGGAGGGGTTAGGGGTGGGTTATCTCCCTGTACGGATGTTGCATGCAATGTCCCTAGCTACTCAAGAAGGGGTTTGAGTACCCATCCACTTCTTCCTTCTTTCTTCTTCCTTCAAATAAATGCTAGGATTATTTATAAAACAATTAATTTAGAATTTAATGGAACAAGAAATCTATAAGCAAGCAGTAGCAAAATCTCGTGCTAAAGACTATCAGGCAGCAATTCAATATTTTAGTCGAGTTATAGAAATTAATCCTAATTTTGCTGAAGCTTATTATGGCCGAGGTTTAGCAAAGTTTGATTTAGGAAATAATAAAGAAGCCATCGCTGATTATACTCAAGCTTTAGCAATTAATCCTAATTATATAGATGCTTATTTAGCTCGTGGTATTGCTAATTTGACAGTAAAAAATATTTCGGCAACTATAACAGATGCTAATCAAATAATTGCTATTAATAATAACTATGCTCCGGCATATAAACTATTAGGTAATGCTTATCGTCAACAACATAATCAAGCAGATGCCATAGATAATTTTAAGCGAGGAGCAGAATTGTATTTAGAACAGAAAGATGCAGTTAATTGTCGGAAATGTTTGGATAATATTAAACAAATACAATCAGTATCTACTGCTGCTGTAAAAATTGAAAATAATCTCCAAAAAAGTGATAGTAAAACATTTTTAACTAAGATTTTAAGAAAATTTGAAAAAGGCGATCGCCAGGGAGTAATAGCAGATTTAAACTGGGCTTTACAAGTAGATTCAGAAGATTCTCAAGCCTATTGTTGTCGAGGAATTATTCGTCATAAACAAGGGGATAATTTAGGGGCAATATCAGATTTTAATCAAGCTTTGCAATTTAACGACCGAGATGTTTTAGCTTATCAAAATCGAGGGATAATTCGCAGTAAAATGGGAGATTTTAAAGGGGCGATCGCTGACTTTGATGCAGCTTTAAAAATTGAACCAAATAATTCACTTATTTATGTAAGTCGGGGAAATACTTATCGGGATATGGGAGCATATCAAGAGGCAATGAAAGATTACGAACAAGCATTAAAAATTAACCCTAATGAAGCCAAAGCTTTTTATCATCGAGGCATTGTTTATTCCCGTTTAGAAGAAATGAAAAAAGCCATAGATGATTATCAGAATGCTGCTAAATTATTCGGGGATGCTGAAGATTGGAGTAACTATAAAAAAACCTTAGATAACTTGAAGAAAATTCAGGGAACTGTTCCTAGTCAAAATCAAAATATTAATGAAGATAATCAATATAAACAACTACAACAAAAACTTTTAAAAATGGTTGGTGGGCATTGGGAAATGGCAGAAAGATTAATCGCAAAAGTTCGAGAAAAATATCCTGGAAGAGATAGGATTTGGTATTTGGAAAAAGTTATATCTGATTATCAACAATAGTAGGGGAGTAGGGGAGTAGGGGAGTAGGGGAGTAGGGGAGTGGGGGAGTAATTATAGAATTTGAAACATATACACAGTAGTTACGCAAATTGACTTTTAAACCATCATCTGTAGAGACGTTAGCGGCAGCTCTGCGGAGCGCAAATGCCATTCGCCCTCAATCCCAACGCTGGAATTAGCTGTATTAAATAAGCAAATTTTTAGGCTAATAGCTGATAGCTAGTTAACCCCTATAAAGCGATCGCTAGAATAACAAAAATTATCTTTTTTAAGAAGAAATTATCAGTAAATTGACTGAAATAACCTCTATCTATAATTTTACTAAAATCTTTAAAATTTTTTTCCTGATAAGTAATAACTAAATAAGTAATATGTTAACAAAACTAAAAATTAAACTATAGGAAATTAGATCGTTAAATAACAATATACTTCTTATTGATAGAAAACCAGGGAAACTACCCAAATGTGTTGTCTTGAATAAAAACTTAAAATCTTGGATAGACACAAAAGGACTGCAGATATTGATTCGGTATTTTGGCAACAATGGCAAGAGCATCAAGACTATCTCTACCATTGCTGTATCAAATGGATGGGAGGCAACCCCACACAAGCAGAAGATGCTCTGAGTATGGCCATGCTCAAGGCTAGGGAAAAAATACAACAGTCCACCAAAGCAATTGAGAATTTTAAAGCTTGGTTGCTTAAACTAACTTATAACCTTTGCATGGATCTATTTAAGCAGCGTACTCTGTACGATCTAGAGGTTGAAGATGTAGACTCGGTTATTTCTAATGGGGTTTCTCAAGAAGAAAGTCCAATTCTTGCTGCTACATAACAAGAACTAGAAAAATTTTTTTGCCTGGCCATTGACGATCTACCAAAGAGACTACGGGAAACTTTTGTTCTCTATTTTGAGAAACAATACTCTTATCAAGAGATAGCTACAGAGCTGAATATTTCTTACCCTAATGTCCGCAAGCTAATTTCTCAAGCACGAGCTATTTTGCGAAAAAGGTACGAGGAATATCAAAGGCAAGAAGAAGTAGTTATTGTTGAGTCTCACAAATAATGAAAATTTTTCTTTATTATCCCCGATCAAGGGGAGGCTTTAAACCACAATTTTTCGGTAACCGAATAAGTAGATACATAAATATAGTGCAGAATGGCGGAAATAACTGACCAGTTATAAAACCCTAAAAGCCTTACCAATTAATACTTCTGACTTCTGACTTCTGACTTCTGACTTGCGCGTAGCGGCAATAGTGCCTACCTTGGACAACAACAAGGTAGAAGTCATTTCAGCGATCAATTTAACCAATAAATTTTCCCAAGGAATAAAATGAACAATACTACTAAAACTTTCAATCAAACCACTACTCTAGTTTTTATCGACGCCGGAGTTGACAACTATCAACAATTATTTGATGGTGTAGTTGCCGGAACTCAACCTTTTATTCTGGATACTGCCACTGATGGTATCCAACAAATAGACCAAATATTACAACAATATCCAGGACAAAAAACTGTTCATATTATCTCCCACGGTGCTCCTGGATGTTTGTACCTGGGAAATACTCAACTGAGTTTAGATACTCTCAAACAGTATGCACCTCAACTGCAACAGTGGGATATTGATAACCTCCTGCTTTATGGTTGTCATGTAGCTGCTGGGGATGCGGGAGAAGAGTTTGTCAGTAAATTGCAGGGTTTGACAAGAGCCAATATTGCTGCTTCTGTGACCTTGACAGGAAATGCAACTAAAGGTGCTAACTGGGAGTTAGAGGTAAATATAGGTAAAGCTAACCTAACCACAGCACTACAAACAGAAGTAATGGGAACCTATAGTGGTGTCCTCAACTTGCAACTGGAATTTGCCCAAAATATCGGCGGTAGCGATCGTGACCTGGGCTTCGGTATAGCCACCGACAGCGATGGTAATGTCTGGGCTACTGGATCTTTCCGGGGCACTATCGATATCGACTCTGATGGCAACAATGATTTGACCAGTAATGGCAGTGATGATAGCTATGTAGCCAAATTCGACAGTGATGGCAATTTGCAGTTTGCTCAAAATATCGGCGGTAGCGGTTTTGACCTGGGCAATGGCATAGCCACGGACAGCAATGGTAATGTCTGGGCTACAGGATATTTCGAGGGCAGCATCGACATCGACTCTGATGGCACGGATGATTTGACCAGTAATGGAATTCTTGATAGCTATGTAGCCAAATTCGACAGTGATGGCAATTTGCTGTTTGCTCAAAATATCGGCGGTAGCGGTTTTGACCTGGGCTTAGGCATAGCCACGGACAGCAATGGTAATGTCTGGGCTACAGGATTTTTCAATGGCAGCATCGACATCGACTCTGATGGCACGGATGATTTGACCAGTAATGGTTTGAATGATAGCTATGTAGCCAAATTCGACAGTGATGGCAATTTGCAGTTTGCTCAAAATATCGGCGGTAGCAGTGGTGACCTGGGCTTAGGCATAGCCACGGACAGCAATGGTAATGTCTGGGCTACAGGATATTTCGAGGGCAGCATCGACATTGACTCTGATGGCAACAATGATTTGACCAATAATGGTTTTTTTGATAGCTATGTAGCCAAATTCGACAGTGATGGCAATTTGCAGTTTGCTCAAAATATCGGCGGTAGCACTGGTGACGCGGGCAATGCCATAGCCACAGACAGCGATGGTAATGTCTGGGCTACTGGATTTTTCAATGGCAGCATCGACATCGACTCTGATGGCAACAATGATTTGACCAGTAATGGCAGTAGAGATAGCTATCTAGCCAAATTCGATAGTGATGGCAATTTGCAGTTTGCTCAAAATATCGGCGGTAGCAGTAGTGACGGGGGCAGAGGCATAGCCACGGAC
>JAAHGF010000029.1:46775-103264 GCA_010672585.1 Okeania sp. SIO1I7
CAATGATTTGACCAGTAATGGCAGTAGAGATAGCTATCTAGCCAAATTCGATAGTGATGGCAATTTGCAGTTTGCTCAAAATATCGGCGGTAGCAGTAGTGACGGGGGCAGAGGCATAGCCACGGACAGCTATGGTAATGTCTGGGCTACTGGATTTTTCAATGGCAGCATCGACATCGACTCTGATGGCACCAATGATTTGATCAGTAATGGCAATGATGATAGCTATTTAGTTAAATTTGCTGAGAATGCCTCTCCTACAGAGATCAGCCTTGATAACAACAGCATCGACGAAAACGTAGCAGCTAACAGCGTAGTTGGTACACTTACTACCACCGATCCTGACTCTGGAGATACCTTTACTTATGATTTAGTCTCAGGAAATACAGACAACACAGCCTTCACCATTGGCGGTACAAACAACGACCAACTGCTAGTCAATAGTTCCCCAGACTTTGAAACCCAGTCTAGTTACAATATCCGAGTTCAGACCACTGATACAGCAGGAAATACTTATCAACAGCAGTTGACAATTAATGTTAACGACATTAATGAAACTCCCACATTGGAAGGAACTTCTCGCGGGGATATATTTCGAGGCACCAACATTGCAGACAATTACTCAGCATTAGCAGGGAATGACATAGTATACGGCCAAGGAGGAAATGATCACATTGAGGGAAATGAAGGTAATGACATTATTTATGGTGGTAATAATGATGACACCTTAGATGGAGGTGTAGGCAACGACATACTTAATGGAGGCAGTGGCAACGACCTACTCCTGGGTGACAATGGTAACGACATCCTCAACGGTGGTAGGGGAGATGACATCCTGGATGGAGGTCTTGGCAACGACAGGTATAATGGCGGTGCAGGAATGGATACATTCATCATCGGTCCAGGAATGGGTATAGACCTGATTCAACGGTTTGAGAATGGCACGGATATTATTCAATTAGAAGGTATAGGTTTTGATGACTTAGATATTGTCAGGAGCGGCAGTTCCACTTTGATTAACGTTGCTGCGACTGGGGAAGCTTTAGCTAGGTTGTCGGGTATTAATTTTGATAATGTTGGTGCCGATGATTTTAGTGTACCTGTTCCTGCTCCTTAACCGGAACCGACTCCTGACTGAAATTACCAGTAATATCATGTCCGGATAAGAGCGTGATAGAACTCCGTTCCGCTTACGCGACCAAAAACTTTCTCCTTCAACTCCAGTTCTTCTTCTTCCTTCCCTCTTTCCTCCTGTCTCCTGTCTCCAGTATAGCTGTCTCCTCCGTCATTATTTATTTATAACTGTTCAACCGGACATGATATTAGACAGCATTTCTTCTGTAGTTAATTCCATCCTATCTAGGACAATACTATTTCGTATAGGAAAATCTGCTAGATAGTTATACAGCAGATTGTATCTTGGTGAGGCACGACCATCGCGGGCAAGATGCCCGCACTTGCATTCATTCCCCCATTAACATCAGCTTGTAAGGGCAAATGGCATTCGCCCCTACTTTAGTTTAAATCCCCTTCTAAACCTTTACTGCTGAAAGCTGATTGCTGAAATGCTGACCGCTTTTTTTAAATTAGCCAATTTCCGCAGTCATACTAATAACTGTTTCCACAGTTTTACCAGGTTCAGCAATTAATAAACTTTCCCCAGTATTCATAGCATTCCGAGGTGCAGTCCAAGGTTCTAAACAATAAAAATCTTTACCTTTCACAGTCCAAAAAACTAGAGTAGAGTAATTACTATCGTAGTTAATAGTTAACTTTAAATTACGACTTTTATCAGTAACTACCGCTGATTGTTTCGACAAATTTACAAAAGCCCAATCAATTTCTTCCGCATTAAAATCAAACTCTCCAGAAAAAGTATTAACAGTTTGTTCGCCCTTAAGTTTATATTCATTAGAAGGTAAATCAAACTCTAATTGACTCTTATCAGTCACAGCAAAATAAGGATGAATTCCTGTAGCAAATGGCATAGGTTTCTGAGACAAATTCGTGTGAGAATATCTCATCTCCAGAGTATTTCCTTTGAGAATGTAGGTATAATTCAACTCAAAATTAAATGGATATACTGCGCGGGTTTCATCACTGCTGCGAAGAGTCACAGTAATACTTGCACCATTATCGGTAGACTGTTGTGTAACTTCCCAAGGGAGGGTACGAGCAAAACCATGTTGCTTGATTTTGTAGCTTTCTCCATCTAACGTATAGGTATCGTCAACCACATTGCCACAAATAGGAAACAATAGAGGAATACCACCGCGTACCGAAAGAGTGGGGTCAGCAAAACGTTCCTTATCAAGGTAAAATATTTTTTGGTCTTGAGTACGCCAGTCAGTAATAATGCCACCTCGTTCGGGAACAACTACGACTAAAGACTGAGTGGTCTCATCAGAAAGAAGATAGGGTTGATTTTGATTTTGTCCAACATTAGCAGGCATAGATAATTCACCTAAAACAACTGCCATTAAAATCTCATAAAATAGTCTGAAAAACTATCCATTTTGGACATAATGTAGAATTTTAGTTAGAGAAAAATCCTTTAATTGCTTAAACTTGTAACTTTATTATTTATAGCAGTCGAAGAAAAGGTTAGGACAGAGCAAAAGCTTAAAACTCAGACAACGTAAAATTTTTCCTTCTTCCTTCTTTCTTCTTCCTTCTTCCTTCTGCTATAAATGAACTTAAAACAAGTGTAAGTGCAAGGGTGAATATCTACAGAAAATTTAAGTTTTTTTCAGGCTTTTAAACCTTCTTCCCTCTTCCTTATTCCTTCTTCCCTCTTCCTTCTTCCCTCTTCCCTCTTCCCTCTTCCCTCTTCCCTCTTCCCTCTTCCTTCTTCCTTCTTCCTTACTCACCGATAAACTGGTAAAGTAAACTTAAAACAACTACCATTATTTGGGCTAGACTCTACCCAAATTTTGCCATAGTGGGATAAAATAATCCTCTGACATAAAGCTAGACCAATACCATAACCTTCTTTTGACTCATCACGCTTGAGCCTAAAACTATCTTCAAAAATACGACCGTGATTTTCTTTAGGAATACCAGGACCACTATCACAAATTGTCACTTGAATCTTTTGAGTCGTGCGATCGAGGATTAAAACCTGTATTTTTCCTTGTTTAGGAGTATACTTAATGGCATTATCCAGCACATTAACTATTACCTGACGTATTCTTTCTCGGTCAGCATAAACTAATGGTAAATCATTAGGAATATCCGTTTTCAACTGCAAATCTTTTGACTTAAGTCGGTCTCGAAAACTAATTATCACCTCGCGACACAATGCCCCCAAATCTAATTTTTCAGGCTGAATTTGTAACCGCGTACTTTTGCCTCTTGGCCTCTCCAGAATATCTGTAATCATTCTGTCAATCACACGAACTTGGTAACGTGCCTGCTTGATTAACCTTTCCATAAGAGTTGGAGAACTTCTTGGAAATTCACTATTAGCATTTTTTTGAGTTGATTCTAAAGTCTCTAAAGCCAATGAAACTGCTGTCAAAGGGTTGCGTAAGTCGTGAGCCAACATGGCCACAATACGGTCTTTAAATCTTAGTTGAGCTTGAAGTTGTTCCTTTTCCTGTTTGAGACGAAAAATCTCATCTGACATTTGCATTAATTCTGCAGCACAGTCGATGGAACTAACAGATAATTTTTGTTCTGGGACTTGTTTAGACTGAGGCTGAGAGTTATGAGTGTGCCAATATTCGGCGATGGAACGTTGCCAGCGTGGCCACCAATATTCCAATTTGGCAATTAAATCTGTACCAGTTAAGGTTTGTCTCGGTTCAGGATAAATTTTGAGTAGGGCAGGAGTAGCAATCAACTTGAAGTGCTCTGCCATATAAGGTTTTTCTTCTACATCAATGACTTGAAATTCAAAAGGATAATCATAATCTTTTTTTAAATTATTTAGAGACTTACGAATGGCTTGAATTTGCTCTTGAGAGCCAGGACGTTTATTGATAAACAATAAAATCTGTAAAAATCCCTGCTCATTATTATTATTATTAGATTTTTCTGAAGACACCTGTACAAAATCTCTAGGTAAGTGGGATAGGCTATTAGAATCTCTTTTGCAAATAGAATAATTTACCATCTAGTAGTAATCCATATTGAATATTCCCGCCTACCTAGATATTTGGCCTTATCAAGTAAGTGGGGCGGGGTTTACCACTTACGATTAAAAAATTAATTTGATGAATTTTATATTTTTCTATTAATGGCCTATAAAAGAAAATTAGTTCCTGAGATAATTTAATATCTATTTCATATTGTGACACTAATACTTGAAATTCGCCTTTTAGACTGTATCAAGATTATCTAATACTTACTTGACATAATTGATATTTTATAGTATAAAAGCACAGATAAATCTTACCAGTGGTTATGATGACTCAAGTGAGGGATAATTTTCTGGTAAGTGGTATACTGCAAGCTTAAATTTTATAGTGGTTGAAGGTTTGCTGTAGGATACTCTCAGAAATTCGTGCGTCAGTCACGAAAAAATATATTTTTAAATTTTAAATTTTGAATATTTCTAAAAATGGATGAAGTTGGTTAGCTGGCAAAAAAATCAGTCCCTCAGAATGGTGCTTGTGGCGGCGATCGCCTTCTTTGTTCTCTGTTTATTATTTAATTTACACCGCTATTATAGTTTTTACGCCTCTTACGACCAAGGTATATTTAACCAAGTATTCTGGAATAGTACACACGGTCGTTTTTTTCAAAGCTCTCTCTCTTCTGCTCTTTCCACAAATGTAGTTCATCAAGGCCAAGTACCAGAGGTATACTATCACCGCTTAGGCCAACATTTTACTCCAGCCCTATTGCTGTGGTTGCCAATATATGCTCTATTTCCATATCCCATCACCCTAACAGTATTACAGGTCACATTAGTTACTGGTGCTGGTTTAGTTTTATACATTCTAGCTAGACAGTATCTCCAGCCACCCTTATCAGCAATAATTACTATTAGCTTCTATTGTGCTAATGCAGTAATTGGCCCTACTCTCGCAAATTTCCATGATATTTGTCAGATACCTATATTTGTATTTAGCCTACTATTGGCAATGGAAAAACGCCGATGGTCTATATTTTGGATTTTAGCAATATTAATTTTAGCAGTCAGAGAAGATGCGGGAGTAGTTTTATTTGGAGTAGGATTCTATCTAATATTGAGTAAACGCTACCCCAAAATAGGTTTAGCTATTTGTACTCTCAGTTTTGCCTATATGGTAGCTTTAACAAATCTAATTATGCCTATATTTTCCGAAGATATTTCCCAGAGATTTATGATGGAAAGATTCGGTCAATATGCAGATGGAGACGAAGCTTCTACTCTGGAAATAATTTGGGGTATGATTAGCAACCCTTGGCGTTTAATTGGAGAAATTTTTACCCCATTCTTTGGCACTATCAAATATTTATTAGGTCAATGGTTGCCTTTAGCATTTGTGCCTGCTGTTGCTCCCGCTTCTTGGATGATAGCAGGATTTCCTTTGTTAAAATTATTTTCTGCTCAGGGTTTGTCTGTACTGTCAATTACAATTCGCTACGCAATGACAGTAGTACCTGGATTATTTTACGGTGCAATTTTATGGTGGGGAAACAGAGAATCAGAAGTTGAAAATTCACCACTACCATCACCAAAGTTCCAGCGTTTCTGGGTAATTTGTATTTGCTTGTCACTATTTTTTACCTTTACTTCTAATCCTAATCGTACCTTCTATTTTTTAGTACCAGATTCAGTACAACCTTGGGTTTATGTACCTGCACACCAACAATGGCAGCACGTTAGTCAAATGCGACCGTTGTTAGCAAAAATTCCTGATGATGCTAGTGTGGCAGCAACTACTTATATTATTCCCCATTTATCAGGTCGTCGAGCAATTTTGCGGTTCCCCAGAATGCAATTTAGAAATGATGCTAGGGAAGTTGAAAAAGTAGAATATATTATTGTTGACTTATGGCGGTTGAATAGATATCGGGTAGCATTTAAGAGCGATCGGCAACGACTGGAAAAAATTGTGCCTCGAATTGAAGAACTTTATAAATCTGGTGAATATGGAATTACTGGTTTTGCAGATGGTGTGATTTTGATGGAAAAAGGAGTTGTTTCTAACTTGGATGCTGTGGATAGATGGGAAGATTTCCGGCGAGAAATTGTAGGAGCGATTTTTACTAAAAACTCTGATAAATAGGATTTTAGAGTTTTGAAGTACACTTGTATAAATTTCATGGATGAGATTTCTAAACCCAACCCCATCAGGAGAAAAAATTTGATGAAAATTATACAAAAGTATATAATAGGTAAAACTATCGAAGTTGGTAGTGGCTTTGAATGGAGAGGTACAGGAAAAGAACCTCAGTGGAATAATCCTAAATCTACCAAAGCTTACGACCATATCGAACGGCATCATGGCCCTAAACTTAAATTGGAGGATTTTAGAGGGAGAATTGCTAGTACAAATACTAACCAAGGACAATGGTTAAACACACAAGACTGGGTAGAGGCAGAAAAATTTATCCCCAAATATTATGGTGAATATATAGTCGATTTTCAACGACCAATTGGTAGAGTTCATCATACTGATGGAACGGTAACAGAAAATGTCACTAGAGCTTTTATTATCAGAAACAAATATGGAACCCTCAAAACCGCCTATCCTGTTTTAAATACTGACGATTTATAATCTTTAAAAAGGAGTAGTAAAAATGAATAATCTTCATAAATTTCAAATCAGATGGGGAGAACCTTTATTAGAAAAATTTGCCCATCCTCCGGAAGATGTCTTAGGAGAATTGTCTCATTTTGAAATGGGAATTAGGCGTTTTTGTTATGAGAGCGATCGCCCCATCTCGATCAAAATAGGTAAAGAACAAGTCAAAGTTTTCTTAGACCCCGATATCTCAATGCTCCTGGAAGAAGATTTACCTACACAAATCGACCAGTTATCAAGAGGGGAAAAAATACACCTAGAATTTGTTGAGAGTTGTTGCGTCACAATAGAATTAGTGCCTCTTGACAACAAGGTTAACTGCAACTTAGGATATTTTGGCTATTCGGATAGCAATAAAAACTTTTCTCTAGGTAGCAGTTACAAACAATTTCAATTAGACCGCAAAGAAGTCTTGGAAACTTTAACTGACTTTTGCATCAAGATTGCAGACATGGCAACAGAAACAGGTTATATTACCAGGCAAGAAAGAGACGATTTTATCTCTCCTGTGGAAATACATAAAATCAGCTCGTAAAAGCTTGAAAACTAGCTTGTCTGAAATGGCGATCGCTCGCTTTAAGCTTCGGAGGAGGAAACAGTTTAAATTCTGCATCCATTGAAAATAAAATTAAACCGGAGCAGTTACTAACTCTTTGTCTGCTGTTTCTGTTGCTTCTGGAGGTGTTTCTGCTTCCATATCCATGAGCGCTTTTATCCTTTTAAATAAATCTACTTCTGCAGGTTCTTGATCTGTTAATTTCTCATAAAAATAGGTGTCTTTCAACCAGTGGGGAAAAGCTATTTCTAATAAACCATTTTCCCAGAGTTTAAAGCGCCAGTATTTGGATACTCGGTCATCGACTACCTCAAATAATGGGGCGCAATGTTTCTGAGGATAATAGATAAAATTATCGTCGCAAATGTAGTACCAAACATTTCCTTCTGCTTCATCAATAGCATAAACAACATATTCTTTGCCTACTGTTAATCGAAAGACTGTTTCTGTGGTTCGGTTAACCGCAGGATCGAGATAATTTTCTGGAACAGATGTGCCAGTGTTGGCGATACAACGAATTTTCATAGTTGATTTTCCTTATTTCAATTCCAATGCTTCAAGCAGAAATGCTGATAACTGATAACTGATAACTGATAACTGAAATGGCGTTCCTTGAATTTCTATGGCTACTCCTGTCTTAGCCTGTTCTAAAAGCAGTTGCTCTTCTAAGTTATTAGGAGTTTCATCGGGAATGGGGCCAGTTGTCACGATTTTATTTACTGCTTGGTAAAAAAGGTTAATTGTGATTATAAAACGCGATATACATCTTCATAAATTTCAAATCAGATGGGGAGAACCTTTATTAGAAAAATTTGCCACTTCTCCCAAATATGTCTTAGGAGCAATACCGTTCAGATCAGAGGAAAATTTGCTTGCCAGGAAACTTCAGGATAGGCTTTTGCCAGTTACAAATTTGCCCAAAAAATCCTTAACTGAACCGTATTTGTCTTAGAGAATTATCTCATTTTGAAATGGGAATTAGGCGTTTTTGTTACAGGTGCGATCGCCCCCATTTCCATCGAAATAGGCACAAAAAAAATCAAAATTAGTCAATCAATTCCGTTTTCTTTTGAGAGGTAATTATTAATGATTAATTATTGAAGATATTTTGGCTATTCGGATAGCAATAAAAACTTTTCTCTAGATAGCAGTTACAAACAATTTCAATTAGACCGCAAAGAAGTCTTAGAAACTTTAACTGATTTTTGCATCAAGACCGCAGACATGGCAACAGAAACAGGTTATATTACCAGGCAAGAAAGAGACGATTTTATCTCTCCTGTGGAAATACATAAAATCAGCTCGTAAAAGCTTGAAAACTAGCTTGTCTGAAATGGCGATCGTTTGTTGCGTCGTAAGTTTCACACCTTGCCAGTAGCTATTACAGCAGATTCCTCCCATAAGAAGTACAGATATTAATAATTAAATGTTCCCAGTCCGAGCATCTTGCTCGCGAGGAAGCATCTTGCTCGCGCGGGTTACTTCACCAAAGTGGAATCCCCTGTAAATCAGCGATCGCAATCTTTGTCATCAATCATGCCATTATGGATCTAGATTAAATTTAGATTTAAACATCGCTTCAACTTCTTTATCAGGTATATTCTGAGCATAGGAGAAAACTTGAAAATTAGAATTTCTGCGATTAATAAATAATTCTCGAATTGCTTCATCATCTGTTGGATGAGACAAGATATATTTTGTTAATTCCTTACGAGTCGTTTTGGAAAAATCAGGTTTCGTCATTTTGGAGAAACTCCCAGATTCCATTTTATAAAATAGTAATTTCTAAATTTTCTTCTCTACCAGCTCAGTACGAAAATGAATTTATACACAGAATTTATCTAAATATCCAAATAGACATCCAAAAAATAAATTAGCCTTTGATTTAACCATTAAACTAAAGATAACTGAAGAAAGTATAAAGTCCCCAAAGTTTGCAATTCTATATTATTTACCACATAAGTGGTCTAGATAGTCTAAAATACACTCGTAGTGCTGGCACTAAAATTGGTAAGTCAACCTGTCTACCCTTCCCGGCCAAGGTTTCAGGATATTGGACTTTTTATAAAATTATCTTGACTCTGCCTGACGGGTATTTTGCTAGCACCAATCATGGTTTTTGTCAACTTACCAAATTGCCGTATCAATGAAGCTAGGATTAGCAGCATAGGAATAGCACTGTGGCTCATACTTTTATACTAGAATCAGGCCAATGGATCATAGAAGGAAATTGGCTAGAGCGTAATGGAATGTTAATTACTGTTAAGGGTAAAACTATTGTGACCTGGGACCGCACAGATTGGTTCTCTATGGTTACAAAACTGATATTTCCCAGTAAAGACCGTGAGGATATTATTTTACAATACAGAGGACGTCTTGACAGTGACGAACGACACTATACTTTTCTTCTTCAGCATAGCGAACTAGGAAAAGTAGAAGGAGAAGGATGGCTGGGCATTGATTCAATTATTCAGCGCTATTGGGTAATTGGGAATGATGTCCAACGTCGTAGTGGTTTTGAAACTTTACTACGGTTAGACCCAGAGCGATATTATTCTACTGGCGGGGTTTTAAGTGGTCTTTCTTTGAGTAGTGCGATGGAAGCTACTATGGAACGTCAACCAGACTAATTCATAAACAATTATTAATATTTTTTAATATTCTTGAGTCTTCTTAATTTTTTAGATAGTCACTCAATGATGTTTTTAATACTTATACTTGTAATATTTGTAAATTTATACCAATGCAATTAATAAATAATTTCGGGCAATATATATTGATATGAAATAATTGCCTAAAGTTGTTGTCTACTAAACTTCTTAGCTCATAAAATCTTACTTTTAAGTTCAGTGAAACAGTATTAGTTAACCCAAAAATTTGGGTAGTTACGCTTCCTCTTTTAAGAGGATAAAAAAAGAAGATTCCGTATTTTCGTCGCCTCTTTATTGCAGAGGTACTGATAACTGATAACTGAAATGACGCCCCATGATCCCCGACTCTCTTTCATTAGTTTGAAAATGAGTGAGAGAAAGAGGTCGTCCCTAAGACAACTTCCGTTTTAATCAAAATCAGGGTTCGATTCTAATCCCCACTTATGCTTTAAAAATTGTTGATAAAGAGTTTCCCTCATCAACATCTGTTCATATAATTGAACCAAGCAATCTTGAGCCTGTTGTAAACTCATCTGGCGTACCTGAGCCTCAAAAGACCGAACGCTAAATTGCTTTTCCAGTGGCATTTCCATCGGTTGGTCCATAGCTTTACTCCATATTTATAATAACAACTATGTACTGAGCCTACTTCAGAGTAGAATCAGTAAATTTAGATACAAAAAAACTATCTGGATTGCTCCAAATATGCCTTGTTTGATTCAGCGATCGCCTTAACGAAGTCAGAAGTCAGAAGTCAGAAGCGAGTGTGTAATTCTGAGGTCTCCTTAGAATGTAAGACACACTTCATTTCAGTCAAAAGTTGTTTTTGTCAGGGGAATTTGAGCAAGCCTCAAAAACATTTCGCCTTAAAAGGTGGGGTTGCGCGACCCAATCCTGTTTGATAAATTTTATACAACTTGTGAGAATTCATAAGACGACCGCATCATATTACAAAATATAACAAATATTTGACAAAACTGCCATCATTTTCCTTGTATCACGGATATAAAAATAGCAAATATTTAGAATTTGATTGTGCTTTAAAGAAATCCTAGATAAGAGTCAAGAGTAAAAATGCTCATTTTGAACCAATTTCTGATGAGTAGACAATTTCTCAAGAGCCTTAAGCAGAAATTTGAACAAGTTGAGTTCTCTTAAGATTTATTTCACAAAGAGGGGATCAAATCTAAAAATAAGTAGTATGCTGAAACAAGTAACTATGAGTACTATAATTCTTAAAAATGTTTTATAAAAAATCTAAGTACAACTTATTGGCCATAGCCACAATACTAAGCTTAGTCAGCACTACTTCAGCCTATGCTTCAACTCTCAAACCAACCGCAAAACAAACCCAATTAGCTAATACAACAATTATTGCCTTGGAAGGAGAAGCTAAAGCAGAATTTGATCGTGGGGTGAAACTCTATAAGGAAGGAGACCTGACATCAGCAGAAGCAGCATTTCGCAAAGCGATTGAACTAGATTCAGAATTTGCAGAAGCTTATGCTAATCTCGGCAGTCTTTTAGCGAATCAAAATAATTTGTCAGAAGCAATTTCCCAATTTGAAAATGCTGTTCGTCTCAAACCAGACTTAGCAGTGCTTCATTATCAACTAGGGGTAGCATTATACTTGGAAAATAAACGACCTGAAGCATTAGTATCTCTCACTAAAGCTAGAGACCTATTAAAAGAGCAAGGTAAAGGAGAAGATGCAGAAAAAATTGAGAAAGCAATACAAAGAATTCAAGCAGAATCTTAAGATATAGCGCTGTGCGCAGGCAACAGCTCCGGAAAGCAACAGGCAACAGGGAACCCACCCCTCGCCCCTCCCCCTCCCAGGAGGGGAATAAAAAAACGATAATATAAGACTTTTAGCTATTTAGCACCTCCTGCAATTTGTAAATATACCAGCGCTCATTGCTATAAATGTAGTTCAACAATTAATAATTAATAATTACCTCTTTTTATAAAGAATGAGGATTGGCTAAAAAAAATTTTTTTCTTCTTTCTCCATGAATGGGAAGGCTTTAGACCACAATTTCTTGGTAAAAAGATATAGTGGCTTGCGATCGATTTATATGCAAACCACTATTTTTTTTGTTGTTAGTTTTTAAGGGAAAGCTTTGCTAACGCTACAGTTGTTATGGCGTTAATTAAGAAAACAGCGTCACCTTATTCATCAGACTATACAGCGAAAGTATCTACAAATACTGAACCTGTTGTGTTACCATTAACAGTCGCGAGTGATAAAGTAGTGCCGTTGTTTTGCGCGAATGTGGCTCCATCTAATAGATCGTTATACAATGTATGAGCATAGCCGTGATTACCTACAAAACTAAAGGAACCTGGTTGAAATAGATCGTTCCAGTTAATGTATAAATCTAAGTCAGCTAATGGAGCATCGTATCCCAATGTACTGCTGGTATGGAAAGCAACAACTCTATCCGCATCACTTGGATCTAGGCGATCGTCTGTGGGGTTAGCACTAGAGAACCAACCTCCTTCAAACTCAGGACCTGCTGGATCGAGACCAATAAGTTGATCGACTTCGCCACTACGTTCGCGAAATTCTTCTCCTGCTTCACCCATCACATGAGCACCTAAACTGTGACCAATAAGTGTGGTATCAGCAGGATTAACACCTTGACCCAACAAGTAGTCTGCTACTTCAACTCCCACATCATCAACTCTATCAGCAGCAGCCCAATAATTGAGAGTATCAGCGCCATCTTGCCAATCTACTAATAAAATGTTAGCATCATTTCCTTCCAAATCTCGTATATTTTGTGCCATTTCTGACATCCAACTTTCAGGGGTGAAGTTATTACCTGAATTTCCACCCGTACTTTGGAAACCATGTACGATTACATAAGTAGGATCGCTTGTGTCTATAGAGCGTGAATTATTTAATCCGCCATTATCCCAAGAATTAAAGAAAACGTCTAGCATATTTTTAGTTTGTTCCCATGTATAAGTGTTTACTGAAAATATCAAACTTTTTTTGATGGATTTTTTCCATCTATAGTTATCTACAAGTTTTTTATAGCATTTTCAGGACTTACGCAAATTTACCTTGAAAATGCTATATGTAGGGGCGAATGGCATTGGCGTTCCGCCAAGCTCCGCTAACGCCCTCACTGGATTTAGTTTCCGTCCGTAAGTTATGAAAATATAAGTAGAACTCTCAAAAAAAAATCAAGCAAAGATTTAGAGGCTGAATTCCTTATGTAGGGGCGAATGGCATTGGCGTTCCGCCAAGCTCCGCTAACGCCCTCAATGGATAAGCGTGTCCGTGGGTAAGTTATGAAAATATAAGTAGAACTCTCAAAAAAAAATCAAGCAAAGATTTAGAGGCTGAATTCTTTGCTTGATAAGTTAGCTATGAGGAATTTTTATGGTTATTTTTTCTGCTGCTTCTTTCGGGATAAGGCGGCGATCGCGAAAGTGCCTGCTATTCCTAAGAGTGATGATGGTTCTGGCGTTGATTGAGGGTTGGTGGCAAACAGGTAGGCTGAACCACTGTTTATTCCATTGTCATCATCTCCTAAAGAACCTATCAGAGCTGTGTTATCCATTAGAGCTACTGAGTATCCGAATTGGTCGCCAGCAGAACCGTCGGGTGCGGTAAATTCCTGGAGCAAACTGCCAGTAGTAGTGTCAAATAGGTAGGCTGAACCACTGTTTATTCCTTTGTCGTCGTCTCCGCGGGAACCTATCAGAGCTGTGTTATCGCTTAGAGCTACTGAGTATCCAAATTGGTCGTAAACAGAACCGTCGGGTGCAGTAAATTTCTGGAGAAAACTGCCAGTAGTAGTGTCAAATAGGTAGGCTGAACCACTGTTTATTCCGTTGTCGTCATCAAGCTGGGAACCTATCAGAGCTGTGTTATCACTTAGAGCTACTGAGTATCCGAATCGGTCGCCAGCAGAACCGTCGGGTGCGGTAAATTTCTGGAGCAAACTGCCAGTAGTAGTGTCAAATAGGTAGGCTGAACCACTTGCAAAGCCCTTGTCGTTGTCAAACCGGGAACTTATCAGAGCTTTGTTATCGCTTAGAGCTACTGAGTATCCGAATTGGTCTTGAGCAGAACCGTCGGGTGCGGTAAATTTCTGGAGCAAACTGCCAGTAGTAGTGTCAAATAGGTAGGCTGAACCACTGTTTATTCCGTTGTCGTCGTCAAGCCAGGAACTTATCAGAGCTGTGTTATTGCTTAGAGCTACTGAGTATCCGAATTGGTCGCCTTCAGAACCGTCGGGTGCGGTAAATTTCTGGAGCAAACTGCCAGTAGTAGTGTCAAATAGGTAGGCTGAACCACTTGCAAAGCCCTTGTCGTCGTCTTTTATGGAACCTATCAGGGCTGTGTTATCGCTTAGAGCTACTGAGTATCCGAATTGGTCTTGAGCAGAACCGTCGGGTGCGGTAAATTTCTGGAGCAAACTGCCAGTAGTAGTATCAAATAGGTAGGCTGAACCACTTGCAAAGCCCTTGTCGTCGTCTTTTATGGAACCTATCAGGGCTGTGTTATCGCTTAGAGCTACTGAGTTTCCAAATTGGTCGCCAGCAGAACCGTCGGGTGCGGTAAGTTTCAGATCGACAGCGTTAGCTGGAGTTGTAAAAGCCAGGAGGATGAATAGCTGAAAGCAGGCTCTTTTACTAATTTTTTTTAGGTTAGTTGCTTGGCTGTTAATTGCTGGTTTTTGTTTGTGCATATCTAGTTAGTTCTCAATTATTTTTGTTTTTTATTGTTTTACTCAGATCATTTAGTTATGTCTATAGAATTAGACTTGTCACTTTATGACTTCAAAAATCCTACAAACTTTTGCTATGTAGGTACTAGCTATTGCTGGCTAAAAAAGCCAGGAATGATAATTTTTTCTAGTTTTGAGAAATTTTTTCGGTTATATGCACACCTGTACAATTAGCATAACATTTTATTTAGGCAAGAGGCAATAGGTTATACCAAAACTTTACCAAAAATTTAAATTTAATTAGTATTTTGGAGTTTCTGAGATTGCTTCCCTCCACTCCATTCCAGTCGCAATGACTAGGGTATAGTAATTATCAGGTCTAACTTCTGTTCGGGCGAATAGCCATTCGCCCCTACAACTTCAAACTTCAAATGTCACTCCTTCATACAAAAGTTCCATCGGACATTCAAACTCTATACTTTCTAAAGCGATCGCCTCTCCCGCTTCATAAAAATTGCAAAGCCACATTTTCCCCTCTCTTCGACGATAAATTTCCACTGAATTTGATTCCGAGTCTACCAATACATATTCCTGCAAACTAGGAATTTGACGATAATATTTAAACTTATCGCCGCGATCGTAACTTGCTGTACTTGGCGAAAGCACCTCAACAATTACTTTTGGATGTTGGATAAAGTCACGCGATTTTAGATCGTCAGGGTGACAAGTAACAACTAGATCGGGATAGAAATAACGACTATTTTCATTTGCCTGAACCTTTACACCTGCAACATACGTTTTGAAATTAATCCAGTAGTTTTTTGCAATTTAATAGCGATCGCACCTTGACAACTAGAAAAAGTTGCTATATTCTCATATTAGATTGGTATTGTGGAAAAATAGTGGCTCTTTTTTTAGAACCTGAATAACCGTAGGGGTTTGGTCTCCAAACCCTAATCCCTTGACAATCAGAAAAAGTTGTTCTTTACTTGCTGCGCATATGTACAACAATAACGCGCGAAAACTGCTGTAACTATTGGACAATAGTAACGCACTGAAATATTTGGAATAGCGAAAAACTACTCTTTAGCCACATCAATAGTTCGGGCTAAAGCCCTACTACAAACTATCACAAATTCATAGGATCGACATCCACAGTCAAACTGACCGCTGCCTGGCAAAAATTAATCAACTTAGTCAGATCGGGTACATCATCACATCCAGGCAATAACTTTAACAAAATCTGCCACCGATAACGATTAGCGACTCTAGCAATAGGAGCAGGTGCAGGACCTAATAAATCATATTTTCCTGCTTCCGCTTTTTCCATCAGCACACTTGCTAACTGTTGAGCAGTCACTGCTACCTCGGTCGGATCATAACTACTCAGACGCAATAAAATCAACCGCCCGTGAGGAGGATATCGCAATTCTGCTCTTGCTTGTAATTCAGTCTCCACAAAAGACTGATAATCATTACGTTGCACTGCTTGAATCACAGGATGTTCGGGAGTATAAGTCTGAATAATTACTCGCCCTGGGTTATCTCCACGACCAGCACGACCTGCCACTTGCAACAACGTTTGAAAAGCACGCTCATTAGCGCGATAATCTGAAAAATGGAGTAACCCATCCGCAGAAACAACTCCTACTAATGTTACCTGCGCTAAATCTAAACCCTTGGTCAACATTTGAGTACCAATTAATAAATCTGCTTCTCCATTAGCAAACTGAGTTAACAATATTCGATGTGCATCTTTAGTGCGGGTAGTGTCGCTATCATATCTAATACATCGTAAATCGGGAAACTGTCTGGTTAACTCTTGAGTTACCTTTTGAGTACCGCTGCCAAAAAATTTAAAGAAAGGAGAATCACATTCAGGGCAACGTTGGGGTTGTAGTTGAGTGTAATTGCAGTAATGACAACGTAACAGTTGAGTCCCCCCTTCGTGGGTGTAATGATAGGAAAGTGAAACATCACAGTGGGGACATTCCATTACATAACCGCAACTACGACAAGACACAAATGTACTATGACCGCGACGGTGGATAAATAAAATTCCTTGTTGTTTTGTTTCCTGTAATTGTTGCAGTGCTTCTTGTAGAGGATAACTGAACATTGTGCGGTTTCCCTGCCGCAGTTGTTGGCGCATATCCACTATTTCTACAGGTGGCATCGGTCGTGAGTGGACGCGCTCTGGTAATGACAGGTAATAGGTGTTTGGTTTTGAGGAAACAGTTTCATCTGTATGGTGTTTCCTTGTTTCTAACCAACTTTCTAAAGAGGGTGTTGCGGAACCTAATATTAAGGGGCAGTTTTCCAATTCTGCTCGCCATTTCGCTACGGTGCGAGCATGATAACAAGGAGCAGGACGGTCTTGTTTGAAACTATTATCGTGTTCTTCGTCTAATACTATTAAACCTAGTTTTGGCAATGGGGCAAAGATAGCGGAGCGAGTGCCAATAATAACTTGAGGAATACCCCATGTCATATTACGCCAGGTATCGTATCGTTCGCCCGCAGAAAGGGCGCTATGGTAAACGTAGGCTTTGTTTCCGAAACGAGCGCGAAATCTATCAGTGAGTTGGGGTGTTAGACCAATTTCGGGAACAAGTACAAGAGCAGATTTGCCATTTTCCAGGATGGGAGCGATCGCCTGTAAGTATACTTCTGTTTTTCCAGACCCCGTAACTCCATGCAGCAATATTTGAGCAAATTCTTGAATCTGGGTAATAGTTGTTAATGCTTCTGCTTGATAGGGTGTCAGCGTTTTAATTTCATCTCTGATATTGCCCCTACCTTCCTCTCGTCGCAACACTTCCTGTGCTTCTATGATGACACAACCTTTTTCTTCTAGTTTTCTTACCACAGAAGAGTTAGTTTTGCAACTATTAAGCAATTCAGTTAACCATGTTTCCCCACCGTTTCGCCGTAGTACTTCCATAACTTCTTGTTGACGTGGGGTTAAATCTTTGGGTAAGTTTTGAACAACTAAAGTTACAGCTTGTCTCAATTTTGGTTTTGGAGGAGAAGGAGGTTCGAGATAACTTTCTACCCAACCTCGTTGGAGTAAATCTTTTAATCCTCTGTTAGCACCTTTTACTTGACGTTGGATATATTGCCAGGTGTAATCTTTGGTTTTGGAATTTTGCAGAACTTCCAGAATTTTTTTAGCGGTAGCATTGAGGAAAATTTCTGCACCTGTTGGTATTGCTTCTGGTATAATGCGGATGCGTCGTTGACTACGTTTGAGTAACCCTGGTGGTAGAGCTGTACGAATAACTCTAATAATAGGTGTTTGATAATAACTAGCAACTTTTTCTATAAGTTGCCAATAAGTGGGAGGGAAAAAACCTCTAGTAATAATGTCCGATACATTTTTTATGCGATCGCTCGTTAACCCTTCTGGTAGTTGGGAGGTTTTACGAATAGCGATCGCTCCTACCTGCTGACTGCCAAAGGGTACTGTTAAAATGTCTCCTGGTTGAATGTCCAGATCGGGAGGTATTTTGTAGGTAAATAATTTTTCCTCCTCTTCAGCATCATCTGTTGAAGTTTTGAAAGGAACATCAACCAAAACTTCCACCCACTCTTGCGACTCTTGAGGATGGTTGCTCGTGTAAGAAGATCCAGGTTCAGCCAATATTGGTTTTGAGAGTGCTTGAGTAGTTTGGGACATTTTGCCAAATTAACTAGAGGACAATTAGGGTATTTTGCTAATGTATTTCCCTAAATTTGTTTGCACTAGCTTACTATATCTGGCAAGATTTTGCTAGCAACTTCAATAATGGATAATTGATAATTATCTCTCCCTAAAAGGAAGAGGATTGAATCAAAGGAAAATTTTTTCTCTCTTGGTCGATGGTCGGACAGCTCCGAGACCTCGCCATCCCACCCTACGGGGAGCTGCGCTAACGACCGCTTGTTTCTTCTTTAAAGGAGAGGTATTTTACATTAATTATTCGGTAATGGATGTTTTATACAACCCATTTGGTATCTGTGTACGCGGTATGTGCTTTTATAGCAACCCCCTGGTTAGTGTTTGAAAATTAGTGCGAGCATCTTGCTCGCGTCATAAATTATCATAATTACCCAATGTCCTAGCTATAGTGGCGACTGCTATAGCATATTTGTAGGGGTGAATGGTATTTGCCTTCGCTGTATGTAGAGTCTCTGCGTAAGTCCTGAAAATGCTCCCATCTCACCCCAATTCTAGAAAAATTAATGATTATGAGATAAATATGAAAAGAATATGATACAATTATGAAATGAAGTATATTTATTTCTCGAATGGTAAAATTCTGTTGGACGCGAAGCATTATTCTCCTCTCTAGTATAATCTTAGGGGTTTGGTTTACTGCTTGTGGTGGAACTGAAGGAACTTCAAATTCTGCTGCTCCAGATAATACTCAAACAACGGAAGTTGATTCTAATCAAACTGCTAATACCGAGGGCAAAAAGAAAGTTTTGACTACTTTTACAGTCTTGGCAGACATGGCTCAAAATGTTGCAGGGGATAAGCTCGTGGTAGAATCAATTACCCGCATTGGTGCAGAAATTCACGGCTATGAACCTACTCCCAGCGACTTAGTTAAAGCTCAAAATGCCGACCTACTTCTTTATAATGGTATGAATCTTGAGCGTTGGTTCGAGCAATTTTTAGGGAATTTAGAAGATGTTCCTGCAGTAATACTAACAGAAGGAATTGAACCTATTCAGATTGCAGAAGGACCCTACACCGATAAACCCAATCCTCATACCTGGATGTCACCAAAAAATGCTTTAATCTATGTAGAGAATATTCGTAAAGCTTTTGTGGAACTAGACCCAGAGAACGCCGAAACTTACAACGCTAATGCAGCAACCTACAGTGAAAAGCTAAAAGAAATTGACCAACAGCTCAGGAATGATTTAGCTAAAGTACCTGAAAATCAACGCATTTTAGTCACTTGTGAAGGAGCATTCTCTTATTTGACCCGTGATTACGATATGAAAGAAATTTATATATGGCCGATCAACGCAGAACAACAGTTTACTCCCAAACAGGTGCAATCTGTGATTGAGGAGGTGAAAGCGAATAATGTGCCGACTATTTTTTGTGAAAGCACCGTCAGTAGTGAAGGGCAAAAGCAAGTAGCCAAAACAACAGGAGCGCGGTTTGGGGGCAACCTCTATGTGGATTCACTATCTACCGAAGAAGGACCAGTTCCTACTTTTTTAGATTTACTCGAATATGATGTCCGCACTATTACTAATGGTTTACTAGCTGGTAGTAAAACTCAGGATTGAAGAAGGAGTCAGGAGTCAGGAGGCAGAAGGCAGAAGGCAGAAGGCAGAAGGGTACAAAAGGCTAGAAGGAAGAAAGTTTTTTGTTTAGCTGGCGCAAAACTTTCCTGTCGGAATGCTATCGCAAACGTTAACGCTACGCGACATGAAACGCGGAGCGTGGAGCGGAGTTCTTTCACGCTATTATCCGGACATGATATTAGATAAAATAAGCGCAAATATTCGTATCTTTTGACAGAGAATTTTACTGTAACAATTTTTCTTAAATTTACTGAAAGTTTAAAAATTATGCAAACAACAACTCAACTTCTAGATATTGCAGTCAACAACCTTAGCGTTACCTACAGTAATGCACGGTTAGCTCTTTACAATGCTACCTGTACTGTAGAACCTGGTACAATTACAGCTTTAGTCGGACCAAATGGCTCCGGGAAATCTACTTTATTCAAATCCATTATGGGATTTTTGCAACCAACTCAAGGGCAAATTCGGATTGGTGGTTTGCCCGTGCAAAAGGCGCAAAAACGTCAGTTGATGGCTTATGTACCTCAGTCAGACGAAGTAGATTGGAATTTTCCTGTGAGCGTTTTTGATGTCGTGATGATGGGTCGTTATGGATATATGAACCTATTGCGGATCGAGAGTAATAAAGACCGTCGTTTAGTGATGGAAAGCTTGGAAAGAGTGGGGATGATTGATTTTCGCGATCGACAAATTGGCGAACTTTCAGGAGGACAGAAAAAACGAGCATTTCTAGCTCGAGCGTTAGCTCAAGAAGGTAAGGTTATTTTGTTAGATGAACCTTTTACTGGGGTAGATGTGAAAACAGAAAAGCGGATTATCGATCTATTGATACAACTACGTCAAGAAGGTCATACTATCTTAGTGTCTACTCACGATTTAGCATCAATTTATACTTTTTGCGACCGCACTATTCTGCTCAACCGTACTATTTTAGCTTCGGGAAAAACAGGAGATATTTTAACTGAAGAAAACTTATCTGTAACTTTTGGTGGTTTACCGATAAATAGTCTGCGTCAAAATTTTCCCCAAAAAACCAGTCAGTTTTCTCAAGAACAAGCTATTGAAGAAGGAGTCAGGAGTCAGGAGTCAGGAGTCAGGAGGGAAAATTGAAAATTGCTTAAGGACACGGAGATCGGGAGAGGGGGTTATTGAGGACACCGAGAGAGGGAGAGAGGGAGACGCGGAGAAGGGGATTTCACGGTGTCACCGCGTCTCCATGTCTCCGTTTCCTCGAGGGATGTCACCGTGTCCTCGTGTCTCCGTTTCCTCATGGGGAGATAGAGAAAGATTTGCTAATGGCGCTCAGATAGAGCATTTTTTTATAGTTAGGACTTACGCAGATATGCTATATATAGCGCTCACAACTATTGGACAATAGTTAATGGACTCTATAAATAGTGCCTTTGCGTAAGTCCTGATAGTAAATTAAACAGATTTGATATGAATAATTTGATTGCTGCTATTCCTGTTGTAGATTGGTTACTCGAACCTTTACAGTATGGATTTTTAATTCGAGCTATCTTGGTCAGTGCTTTTGTAGGTTTAGTCTGTGCGGTGCTTTCTTGTTATATTACCCTCAAGGGATGGTCGTTGATGGGGGATGCGGTTTCTCATTCTGTAGTACCAGGGGTTGTAGTTGCATACGCTCTCAATATTCCTTTTGCAGTGGGAGCGTTTGTGTTTGGTTTTGGTTCCATTGTTGCTATTGGTTATATCAAATCAAACACCCGTCTCAAGGAAGATGCGGTTATCGGGGTGATTTTTACGGGTTTTTTTGCTTTTGGTCTGGTACTGCAGACTAAAATACCCAGTTCAATTGACTTATTTCATATCTTATTTGGGAATGTTCTGGGAATTTCTGACGGAGATATTGTTCAGACTTTGATTGCAGGTACTATTACCTTGGCAGTGATTCTGCTGCGACGTAGAGATTTATTGCTATTTTGTTTTGATTCTAATCATGCTAAGGCAATTGGTCTGAATACGCAATTTATGTACTATACTCTGCTTTCTGTATTAGCTCTAACTATTGTAACTGCCTTACAAACTGTGGGGATTATTTTAGTTATTGCTATGTTAGTCACGCCAGGATCGATTGCCTACTTATTGAGCGATCGCTTCGACCGGATGTTAATTATTTCTGTGATCAGCAGTGTGTTTTCTTGTGTGATGGGAACATATCTAAGTTATCATCTGGATATATCAACTGGTGGATCTATTGTGGTGCTTTTGACCTTCTTATTTTTAGTGACAATAGTATTGGCACCCAAGTATGGAATTTTGGTTCAAAATTGGAGACGCAACTCTCAAGCAGTTTTGAATGAAGCAGAAGGTACAGATAATTTTTAGAGACTTGAATGCAGCTTTTCTATTATTTAGTAGTCGGAATTAATATTAACTCTGGTAGCGTCTTGTAGGGTGTGTTAACGTTTGCGCAGCATTCCGGAGGAAAGTGTAACGCACCTCAAACATTTAAAAATCAAAAAATACAAAGAAATTAAAATGCGCTCGTATTAATCTCCCATTGTCTGCATCAGGATTTACAAAATTAAAGAATATTCAGCAAACCCTATTTATATACTTCCTAGAATCGCCTCTTGTAGCACCCTACAATGGTGCGTTACGACGGACTTTTCAATCAATTTCGAGGGCAAGTAATTGTCACTGTCTAACGCACCCTACTGGACTGTTTCATCTAAAATGGTGCATTAGGGAGTAGGGGAGTAGGGGAGTGGGGGAGTAGGGGAGTGGGGGAGTAGGGGAGTGGGGGAGTAGGGGAGATTAAAGACACCTATAAATAAAAATCTATTGCACAGTTTTAGCTGTGTCAGTCTACTACAATAATGCTATTTTTCAAAAAATCATCAAATTTATCTCACTATCAGGAATGAACAATTACTCAAAACCTATTGAGATGTTTTATTTCACCACAATATTGAGATGAAAATTATAATTTTGAGACTAAATATTTGACGTTTTTGACAGCTTCTTCATATCTATCTTTAGCCAAAGTAATTTCTTTTCCATCTGGCATTTTAAATTTTTTCCCTTTATCAGGAAGTTGATGTAAAGGAATGCCAAGAGATGCAGATACTTTTCCTGAAGAATGAAAATCTTTTACATCGGTAACATAAGCATTTTGCCATGTACTGAGAGAATCTAATGAATTATCATTCTTAGTAAAATATTCAGGAAATTTTTGCTATGAACAATATCAAAAATTAATTAATTCTTGTTTGATAGAATTATAAGCATTAGCTATACCTTTATTACTCGTGTAATTGTTAAAAACAAATTGTTTAATTTTAGGTAATGTAAGCTCGAATCTCTGAACCTGTTTATTAAAGGTGATAATATTACTGGCATATTTTTTCAGAGATTCTGAAGGATATTGTTCATAAAGTAGCATTAAAATTCCTTTGATTCCTTCCAATGAAGTAAAATCAGCCATCATCGGAATTATTAAATAATCAGAAGAAAGTAGTGCCATCTGTGTATATATGGAAAAACTAGGATTACAATCTATAAAAACCACTAACTCTTTATATTTTTCTTTGTTTTTTGTATTGTCAAATACACATTCACATAATCTTTTGATTGCTGTCATATGATTTTTCCACGCAGCAATATTTGCTGGATTAATTACAGAATAATTAAGATCTAACGACAAAGATTCTAAAAAAGAATCACCAGCGATTAAATACAGATTTTCTGGAATATAGTCATTATAAAGTGAAGCTTTTACTGTATAAGTAGAATTTTTGGGTAATGATTTAAAGTCAGCATTACCTTTCAAAATCCAATCAACAAAGCCTACTACATTACTTCTTGAGTAAGCTACTTGCAACTTTTGATTATTATCATATCCTTTTTTTCCGCCTCCAAGTAAAAATTGAGAAATGTTAGCTTGAGGACACATATCAATAACTAAAATTTGCTTATCTAGATTTTTCTCAGCATAAAGTATTGAAGCATTGGAACATAAAGTTGTTTTACCAACACCACCTTTATTATTGTAAAAAGCATAAACCTTTATCGATATAAGTACTTTCTCATCAACTTATACTCAATTATTATAGCATTTTAGAAAAATCATAACTTCGTTTACAAACAGTCTCTAAAAACTCTGAAATGCTTTGACGAGTTTCATCACACTCCTATGTTTTTATAGATTTACTTTGGGTTTAAATTTCCTAAAACGCAAAGCATTAGTAACTACAGAAACAAAACTAAAAGCTTATGTCGGCGACAGTAGAAACAGACCGGAGAATACGTCAACTAATGTGGATTTGTTTTCAGAGCAGTAATAATCTGATGATTTGCTTGAGGAAATTTAAATTGCTCGATATTATCTAATGTCACCCACTTAAACTCATCACATTCTATAGCTTTTGGTGTTCCCCCCAAATAGCGACAATGATAGACATGAAGTGTTACTTTCATTTCAGAATAACTATGTTCTATAGTAATTAAATGTTCTTCTACTGCAATCTCAATTCCTAACTCTTCTAAGATTTCTCTTTTAATACAATTTTCTATAGTTTCCCCTGCTTCTTTTTTGCCACCAGGAAATTCCCATAAACCACCAAATGCACCCCCAGGTAGTCGTTTATCAATTAAAATTTGTCCTGCTTCATTCCAGATGACAGCAACACCAATTAACTTATGAGGCAATATCATATTTCAATCTTTATCTATAGCAGGGAACAGGGAACAGGGAACAGGGAACAGTTAGAAAAACATTTCCTAGTCTAAAATTCATCATTCACATAAGTCCTAACCAATTCTTTCTTAGGTATATTTCAAACAAAAATCCCCTGGTTAATTAACCAAGAGGACGATCAATACTTAATCAATTAACCTTCATTATTGCTGATTTGATTTCCTGGCAAGGATTTTTCAAATGTCATTCTCTGTTCAGCATTTCTGAGAAAATAGCCACTGATCATTGCTGAAGCTAATAACTTACCTAAATTTTCTCTACTGGTTGTTATACTCACATTAAACTGTTCTGAGGGTAAATTGCCTAAAAGTCCCACAATGTTTCTTTCCATCACTTGAAAAACTTCTTGAGAATTTGGTTTTGATAATTGAGACACTGTGTCTGGACTCATAGATTGGACATATTCCCAGAGTAAATTACTTCCTTCTGAACTTTCTTCAAAAAACTCTCGCGTTTGATTTCTTCTATTTGTCACTTTACTAACTCCGTTTCAGAAACTTGATTTATATCGACAAGCCAAGCGTGGCTGATTGACTTAACCACATCATATATTGCGATTGTTAATATCTTTACATCCTATAAACTAATGTAACAGCATAATTGCCATCTCAAAGTAGGTATAACCGAACTTATGACTGGAGCTATTTCCAAGAACTATTATGTTAAGCAAACTTTAGATATTTGTACAAAATTATGGCGACTAGAATTCTAGCCATTGGTTGGGAGAAAATTCGATAGTCATTTTGCCAGGCTACCTAGAAATATACTATCGAAAATTACATTTTGAAACCTTCAATGCTCGTTAATTAATAAATTGACTTAGAAGCTGAAAACCTGCAGAAAAGTTGCAGTTGATACAGAGGAGATATATCACCCCTGTATTCATCAGGGCTGTTTCAAAGTATTGTAGATTAACGATTTAAGGAGAAAGGGAGATGAGGGAATCGTGGAACAGTAAAATTTACCAAAATTTGCCAATTTTTCAGGCAATAAGCGTCCCTTTTGCTCTGACTAAAATGGTGAAAAGTCAACTTAATATCATAAATTCAAAGCCTTCATCCCCGTGTCTGGTGTGTCTGGTGTGTCCCCGTGTCTATCGAGAATGAAACAGCCCTTCCCCTGTATCCTTTAGTATAACCTATTCTGGCTCTCCCATACGGCGCTGAATCAAATATTATAGCAGGGGACTTCCTGCTAGAAAAGTTAACTAGCTAAATAATCATTCATATCTTGTTTTCTCTTACGAAGTTTACTCAGAGCTTCTCTTTCTATTTGTCTTACTCTTTCACGACTAATATTCAGGCGATCGCCAATTTTTGAGAGAGTCATACTTTGTCCATCCTCCAAGCCAAATCTTAAGGCCAAAACTTGCTTTTGTTGGGGAGTCAAGTCAGTCATAATTGATTCTAAATCAGTACGCATGGAAGATTGGAGAGCATAATCTTCTGGAGAAGCTCCCGTATCTTCAAGTAAGTCTCCTAACTCCGTATCTTGATTGTCCCCTACTCGTAAATCCAGTGACAGAGGTAAGCGAGCGCGTTCCAAACATTCACGAATTTGTTTTGGAGTGAAACCTAGTTCTTCTGCTAGTTCATGGGTAGTAGCAGAACGTCCTAACTCTTGAGTTAGTTGGCGTTGGGCTTTTTTAATCTTATTCAGCTTTTCTGTAATGTGGATCGGCAAACGAATTGTACGACCTTTTTCTGCTATGGCCCTAGTTATGGCCTGGCGAATCCACCAATAAGCATAAGTGGAAAATCTATAACCCTTGGTAGGGTCAAACTTTTCTACCCCTCTCTGCATACCGATAGTGCCTTCCTGAATTAAGTCAAGCAAATCTACATTTCGTTTGATATACTTTTTAGCAACAGATACTACCAATCGTAGATTTGCCTCCACCATTTTTCGTTTGGCTCTTTCACCTTCGCGAATAATTCGCTGCAATTCATGACTCGATAAGTTTGTGGCCTCAGCCCATTCTGCTATTGTCGGTTTACGGCCTAAACTCTCAGTAAGGGTCTGATTTACTTCATGTAAAGCTGTAAAGCGTTGGACTTGTTTTCCATAAAGAATTTCTTCTTCGTGGGTTAATAAGGGTACACGGCCAATTTCTCTAAGGTAAGTGCGTACAGAATCGGTGTCTGAGGTTTTTGTCTTCATAACTCTTTTCCCGCTAGATATCTCTACTGGTAGGGTTTGAATTACCCTGCTTTGAGTTAGCAAGAAAAGCGGGCGGGTATTGTGCTTTCCTTGGATTTTTTTAAATAAATTTGTTTTATGGCCATTTATTAGTTAATTTGGCCTACAGAAATCCTAAGTTTATAGGTTTGAGATTTCTGAGATTTTAGAGCTGGTCAAATATCTTTTATCTTTTGAATCTATTTGTAAGAATTTGTGGACAATAAAAGAAGTTTTACTATTTTTTGAGAATTTTAGATTATGTCTTAACTAAGGTTTAAGTACTTTAGTACATAATCCAGAGCGGATTGGCCTAAAGTAGGGCTTTTTCGTTTCTGATCTCTTCAGATAATTACTATGGCCTTTACACTACTCAATACTATGTTAAGAATGTTAACATTTATTACGTATTATGGCTATACCTAAAGCATGATTTTCCGGATGAGTAAGTTTAATTACCTAAATAAGTTGAATTAACTATAAGAGGGTACTCATAAATCCTGAAAAAAATTGCATCCTGCACAACAAAATCACAAAAATTTTGCAAAAATACTTAAAAAGGTCAAAAAAAGAGTATATAAAATATTTGTTTAACTTTTGACTTTTAATTTTAGACTTTTGACTTTCTTGAGTGTGTATTTAATTCTGTTTGCGTAGCATTTCTGCACCGAAAAGTTTCTTCAGAATTACGTACTCGTTTTTGGCTTCCGCGAAACGGTTGAGTGACTTAATATATGACTTATTGCCTTGGTATTATTACTGAATCTGGTATTGTAATGGCCTCTGACTCTCGTACTAATGCGGGAGTAGACTATATTTCCACTTACCTAAAGCTATTTGATTTTTCTGTGACTGGAGAGAGGGTTATCCTCATCAGCACTTCTGGAAATTTGTCAATTACTCAAGGAGTAATCACTGAACTAAAAAAAGACTTCAAGATTTCTGAGGATACTAATCTTCATACTATTCCTACCCTTTACGAAATTGCTCGCTACATTGGAGGTAAAATTCGAGAGATTCAAGAAAAAGACCGCTCTTGGCTACAAAAGGATCGAATTGACACGGGATGCAGTATTTTACTGGGGGGTCAAATTAAAGGACAAGACCCAGAATTATTTTTGATTTATTCTCAAGGGAATTGTATTTCTGCTACGAAAGAAACACCTTTTTTACAAATAGGTGAGACTAAGTATGGCAAACCAATTTTAGACCGTGCTTTGAGTTTCTCTACTTCTCTAGAAGCTGCTGCTAAATGTGCTTTAGTTTCTCTAGACTCGACAATGAAATCTAATCTTTCTGTGGGACCTCCGATTAATTTGGTGATGTATGAAAAGGATAGTTTTCAAATTCGGCATCGTCTGCAAATGCGTCTGGGCGATCCTTATTTAGCTAAAGTACGAAAGTTATGGGAGGAGTCTATTAAGCAAGCTCTTGATGAAATGCCAGATTTAAACTGGTTACATGATTCTCAAGAATCTCAGGAAGATATTTTGATTGATTGAATGTGGGGGAGCGGGGAGTAGGGGAGTGGGGGAGTGGGGGAGTGGGGGAGTAGGGGAGTGGCTCACACGGATTATGGCACGGATACACGGATACGGAAGAGAGTGGGGGAGTGAGGGAGTAGGGACGTTGCATGCAACGTTCGTACAGAGAAGTAATTAATGCGCTCCTAGCGTGGTAATTATCAAAAAGGTGATTCTCTGTCTGTGTTAATTACTTACAGGACTTAGGCACGGACTACTAAACCCACTGAGGGCGCAATTCGGAGCTTTGCGGAACGCAAATGCCATTTGCTTGGCATAACTATCGTTAACACCCCTACATATGGCGTTTTAAATGTGAAGTATGCGTAAGTCCTGACTTAATTAGGAATTACGCAGTAGAGCGATCGCCCAACTAGAACAGAATTCTATCCCTCTGATGTAGCTTCACCCCTCTCCCGGAGTGCTTTCTTAGACGATAAACCTTGATCGTTTGTTAAAAAAATTTCAGATGCGTTATAGAACTACAAGAATTGGGTTAAGACATTTTTCAATCCTAAAATCCTTTTACCCAATAATTAAGGTAAAATTCCTCTCACTCGCCGTGGAGAAACAAGCGGTCGATATTCATCGCGAACCGTAGGGTGGGATGGCTCCGAAACCTGCGCCATATCCATCAGACCAAGAGAAGGAAAAATTTTCATTATTAGTCAATCCTATCCATTTTCACTCTTGAGGTAATTAGGGCTTGCGCTCATAAAATTGTAATTAATACCTGTAAAGGCTTCCAGGGTTAAATATTGCTGAGGGGGTGCAAGGTTTTTGACTCTTTTTGTCTCAAAATGCTAATATTTTTCCCCTTACTATTAGAAAATTTGGTCGTATTAGATGGTCTAAACTGTTCCCTGTTCCCTGTTCCCTATACCACCATCAGACTTTTTCAGCAAACCCTAATTATTAATTATTAATTATTAATTATTAATTGTTGAAAGTTCCCTGCTATACAATGTAACGGTTGTTTTAGTTTTATTATAGAGTGTGATTGAACGTTACACCTTGCCCGAAATGGGTGAACTTTGGACTGAGAATGCCAAGCTAAAAACTTGGTTACAAGTAGAAATAGCTGTCTGTGAAGCTCAGGCAGAACTTGGTTATATCCCTACTGAGGCTGTAGAAGAAATCAAGGCCAAGGCTAATTTTGACCCAAAGCGGGTTCTGGAAATTGAGGCAGAAGTCCGCCATGATGTGATTGCTTTCTTGACAAATGTGAATGAGTATGTTGGTGATGTTGGGCGGTATATTCACTTAGGGTTGACAAGTTCTGACGTTTTGGATACTGCATTAGCATTACAGATGGTTGCGAGTCTGGATCTGTTGTTGTCATGTGTTGAAGAGTTGGGACAAGCAATTCGCTATCAGGCACAACAGCATCGGGAAACTGTGATGGTGGGTCGTTCCCACGGTATTCATGCGGAACCTATGACTTTTGGTTTTAAGTTAGCAGGATGGTTGGCAGAGGTTTGTCGCAACCGCCAGAGATTGGTAAAAATGCGGGATAATATTGCTGTGGGTAAGATTTCTGGAGCAGTGGGAACTTATGCAAATATTGACCCACGAGTTGAGGCGATCGCTTGCCAAAAACTGGGACTTCAACCGGATACTGCATCTACTCAAGTAATTTCACGCGATCGCCATGCTGAATATGTGCAAATTTTAGCGTTGCTGACTGCTTCTATAGAACGTTTTGCTGTGGAAATTCGTAACCTCCAGCGTACTGATGTTTTAGAGGTTGAGGAATATTTTTCTAAGGGTCAAAAAGGCTCGAGTGCCATGCCTCATAAACGTAACCCCATTCGTTCGGAAAGGTTAACGGGAATGGCGAGAATTGTGCGGGGTCATGCTGTTGCTGCTTTGGAAAATGTTGCTCTCTGGCACGAACGGGATATTTCCCACAGTTCTGTTGAAAGAGTGATTTTGCCGGATGCTTGCATTTTAACTCATTTTATGCTCAAAGAAACTACTAATTTAGTCAAAAATTTGTTAGTTTATCCAGAAAACATGAAGCGAAATATGAATGTTTATGGAGGGGTAATTTTTAGTCAGCGAGTGCTTTTGGCTTTAGTAGAAAAAGGGATGATTCGAGAGGATGCTTATCAAGTTGTTCAGTCTTGCGCTCATCAAGCTTGGAATCAACCCAATGGTAATTTTCAGGATTTGATTTGCAAAAATGAAGAAATTAAAAGTAAGTTATCTGAGGCAGAAATTGCAGCTTGTTTTGACCCGAAACATCATTTAAAACATTTGGATGATGTGTATCAAAGATTAGGTATTTGAAGTTTGGTTTTGAGTATGTAGAGATTTTTTCTCCGTTGATAGTAACTTTCAAATGTTGAGCGATCAAGATAAAATGCTTGGTTATTTTTGCCAGTCAAGTTGAATTATTGAAGCTATAAATTACTTATTTATTCATGCCAAATTATAGCGTTAAATTTGGTTTATTTTTTTTGAAACTGAATTAATCAGTAATTTCAATTAAGGATTTTGGTAGCTCTTAAACTGAAGTTTCTATAAGAAAAAATCTCAATTTGTAGTTCCGCTAACTGTACCCAATTCAAGTAATATCGGGTTGAGCGGAACTATAGAAAATTACTCCTTTTAATGGGCGATAATTCAGAAAAACTAGGAACCCAGATATCTGAGTTCTCTAGCTATTATTTTTTGTTACCAATTATTAGTCGGTAACAATGTCGCACTCAGCTTCTTCATAAAAATATGTAGTCGCATACCAATTCTTTAACTTCTCCCCTTGTTTTGGGAACTCTGTTTCGATCGCCCGAATAGTTGGATAAGCTATAATCATATTGAACGCAACGAATAGATACCACTTGAAAAACATTAGCGGTTCTAAAAAGTGCTGGATGTGAGTTTCGGGAAAACTATAGCTTACAAGGTTCTTGTAATAGTCAAATGAAACTGACCAAAGTGTATTCTTAGTATCGGACATTAAATTAATTCGAGCTTTCGTAGTGCCGCCAGTACCATTACCATTGCGACCGTCAAAGGGATTTCTTGCACGCACTCCAGTTGCTGACTCGACTGGTCGATATATGTGGTTATGAACTATAGTTAAAAAGTATCCTTCTCCTGAATTTCTGACTGCTTGCAAAAACCCTACTTTGGCTACTTTTTTAGATAAATTAGTGAAATAATTAAAAGGAACAAATTCCTGTCTTTCGGGATTTATTTGTACAATATTTTCCATGTTTATTTTCGCTCCTTTGAGCTGAGTTGAATCTGTAATAAACTCATTTTCTATTATTTATTGGTAGAGCGCGAGATACATTTAGGGCTGAATTACTGCCCCAACTGCCCTTGACTAAAGGGTATAATTTAGTTAATAAACTATTCCAAAAATCAAATGCTTTATCTGCCCTTGTAGAAAAGTAATGATGATTTAAAATGTTATTAAATGCCAAATTTTCAGGATTATATTATGGAAACAAATAGACCTCGTAGCGTTAGGGCAAATTACCAAGGAATAGAAAAACTTAAACAAGCACAGAAAGATAGACGAGCTAAAAATGAAGGACGTTTAAGTTATGCAAAAATAGCAGAAAAAATTTATGTAGAAGAAAGCACAGTTAAGCGTTTTTTTAGAGGAGATAAAGTTTTCACAGAGAATGCTGAAATGATATGTGAAGTGCTAGAATTAACATTAGCTGAAGTTGTCGATATAGAAGATTATGATCAAAATGGAACGCAAATTACTTTGAGAGGCGATATTGATGAAGTTAAGTCACAAGTAGATGAAATACTTGAATTATTAAGAAAACAATCGGGAGATAAAACAATAACTATACGCATAATCAAACCAGGTAGTGTCATTATAATTATAGATGGTTCTAATGAAGGATTGACACGAATTGAATCTCTATTTAAAGCCGGAGAATTACAGGAAATAGCAGGTTTTAAAGTAGAAGATATACGTCCAGAGTGGGAAGAACGACCAGTTAATTTGACTCAATGGTTTGATAATATCTTAACTACTGGATGGCAAGCAGCAAATCAATTATTAACTTCCTCACAATTAGCATTAGTTAGAAGCGAAGAAATTAAAGCTGGAAAATTAATTAATTTACGAGCAGATATGTTAAGTCATGCTGTAGTTTTATTGGTCAATTTAAGACGAGAAGATGATGAACTTCCTGAAGTAGAAATAACTTTACGGGTTTATCCCACTGGGGATGATGTTTATCTTCCTCCTAATTTGAAACTTATTGTTTTAAGTGAAAATGAAATTTTTCAAGAAGTGACAGCTAGAAGTGAAGATAGGATTATTCAATGTCAACTTGAAGGAGAAGTAGGGGAAGAATTTACGGTACAATTAGTGTTAGGTGAAGCTATAATTACAGAGGATTTTGTTATTTAATAAAGTTAGATTTGTTTTAAAACTATGCCAGCTAAAGACATTTTTCATCATGCTGTTAAATCAGCTTTAATCAAAGATGGTTGGAAAATCACGGACGATCCTCTATTTATTAAACCTAGCACTAGAATATCTATGTACATTGATATAGGTGGGGAACGAGCTATTGGTGCAGAAAAAGATGGTCAAACAATAGCAGTAGAAATTAAAAGTTTTTTGTCAATGTCACCCTTGGCAGAATTTCATACTGCTCTTGGTCAATTTCTTAGTAAGCATTTCCTCCGGAATGCTGCGCAAACAGCAGTCAGCTATTAGCTATCAGCTATCGCGATGCAACAGCTACGAGGTACTGATAACTGATAACTGATAACTGATAACTTAAATGACCCTTTTATGAAACTTTCTGTAAGTACCTATCAAGTTAAATTATTAATTTTCAATCCTTCAGAAGAGGTAATTATTTTATGGAGCGATTAAATTATCCGGAAATTGTCACCCAAATACTTAAAGAACACTATCAGTATCATACTCAAGATTCACAATATGAAACACAACTGATTTTGGATTCGGAAAGAAATCATTACCTCTTAATTTCTTTGCGTTGGCAAAATGAACAACGGGATTATGGTTGTTCTATTCATGTTGATATTAAAGATGGAAAAATTCGGATTCAACAAGATTTTACCGAGCAAGGAATTGCTCAACAATTATTAGATTTAGGTGTGCCAAAATCGGATATTGTTTTGGCTTTTCGTTCGCCTTTTGTGCGGCAATTTTCTAATTTTTCTGTAAACTAGAAATTTTTACTTTAAGTGCTTATGCAAAATTAATTGTATATTCTGTGCCAAAGTTTTTCCTATGGATTTTCTACTGCACTAAAACACTCATATAATTGTCATAAGCTTCTATTCAATAATTGATAATTGATAATGGATAATTGATAATTACCTCTCCCTAAAACCGATAGGATTGAATAAAAGGAAAAAATTGATTTTTTTCCCCTTGAAAGGGGAGGATTTTTACCTGAATTATTAAATTATTGAATTATTGAATTATTAATTATTCGGTAAGCATTTCCTGCGGACTGCTGCGCAAACAGCTATTAGCAGTCAGCTAGCCTCCTCCGGAAGAACTGCGTTAACAGCAATAATACCCTGTGCTTAAGGACGAGGTTTAAATGAAAATAGACTTTGGAGCTGACTTTTGTAGCTAGATTTTTCGTTTCTCAATTAAATATTGCTTTTATCACTCACTAAGAGCAATAGCTGAGAGCTGTTAGCGAAGATCCTCTGTTTGCGTAGCATTCCGCAGGAAAAGAGGCTAGCTGACGGCTGTTTGCGCAGCATTCCGCAGGAAATGCTTACAGCTTCTATTTCTCACTATTTAAGTGCTTATGCAAAATTAATTACCTATTCTGTTGATTCCGTTCTACTAAACTTACCCAAACTTACCCAAAACATATTTTGAGCTTTGGAGCTAGCTTCCTGCTTCACAGAAGACCACTGACCGCAGTCTGTAACTTATCTTCTCCACAGGCTTAAAATCGCTTGGAACTCAAGCTACTGATACACATAGTTTTTCAAGTTGATAGCAGCATTCAAATCTCTATCAGCTTCAAAACCGCATTCACTACACTCATAAGTTCTCAAGTGTAACGGCATTTTCTGTTGATGCCCACAGTTTGAACAGATTTGAGAACTTGGATAAAATCTATCCGCTATGACTAATTTACTGCCGTACCATTCACATTTGTATGTAAGTTGACGTTTAAATTCATAAAATCCACAGTCTGCTATGGCACTTGCTAATTTATGATTTTTGAGCATTCCACTTACATTCAAGTCCTCAATTACTATGGTGCTGTGGTTTTTAGCTAACCATGAAGTGAGTTTATGTAGTGCATCTGCTCTAATATCGGCTACTTTTTTGTGGACTTTGGCTAGTTTTTTTACTGCTTTGCGTCTGTTTTTAGAGCCAATAACTTTTTTGTTGACACGATTTTGATAACGAGTTAATCGTTTTTTGGCTTGCTTATAGGCTTTAACGTTAGTAAATTTCGTTCCATCGCTACAAGTTGCTAGAGTATTTATACCAACATCTACACCGATGATATCTCGTTCTTTAGCATTAGGAGTTGGTCGATAATCATATTTAAAGCTGATGTACCAATTATTTGCTTTTTTTGAGATGGTGACATTTTTTACTGGTACAGATGGTAAGATTTCATAAGTTTTTACTATTCCTATTCTGGGTAGTTTGATATAGTTTCCTTTCAGGATTTTAATACTTCCTTCTAGATAAAAACTGTCTTTTCTACCTTTTTTCTTGAATTTAGGAAATCCACGAAGAGAAATAGTTAAAAAGTTTTTGAATGCCCTTTCTAAATCTCTTAATGCTTGTTGTGGGGCACACTTTGATACCTCATAATACCACGGATTTTGAGATTTAACTTCTGCAACTAAACGCTTATGCAAAGTGATGGCACTAGGACGTTTTTTGGTTTTTTGGTACTCAGTAATACAAGTAGCTAATCCCCAGTTATAGGCATGACGAGCCACACCTGCGTGTTTGGCAAGTATTGTTTTTTGGTAGTTGTTAACTTTTAATGCTGAAATTGCTCTAGCTTCTCCTAATTTTCAACGAGTTGATACGACGAAAAATTTAGACAAAAAAGATAAGGTAAAAATTTTAGTTATTTTGGGAGATGATGCGGGGACTGATGCTGATGAACAGGTAATTAGAGAATTAATTCCTGATGCAGAAATTTGTTGGTTAATAGAACCTCAACGCTCCGAATTAGACGAACCTTTGTGGCAAAAATCTTGGGATATTTTATTTTTTGCTGGTCATGGCAAAACTAAAGATAATGGCAGTATTGGCACGATTCAAATTAATGGTCAAGATGTTTTGACTATTTCTGAAATAAAAAATCATCTTCTACAAGCTGTTAAGTCTGGTTTAAAATTGGCTATTTTTAATTCTTGTGATGGTTTAGGTTTGGCTTATCAATTGGCAGAAGGTGAGGATTTACATTTACCGCAAATTATTGTGATGCGGGAAAATTTACCTGTGGCTATTGCTCCGCAGTTTCTCGAATTTTTTCTTAAAAATTATACTCAAGGTTTATCTTTATATAGTTCTTTGCGGGAGAGTCGGCAAAGGTTACAAATATCAGAAGAAAAATTTCCTTGTGTGAGTTGGTTGCCTGTTTTATGTCAAAATCCTGCGGAAATTCCTCCCCGTTGGTTCGAGTTGGGAGGAAAGATTCAGACTCCCTATAAAGGATTGAGTGCTTTTACTGAAAATGATACTGAGATATTTTTTGGCAGGAAAGTGTTGACTAATTCTTTATTATTAAAGCTGGCAAGGCAAAATTTAGTGGCTGTAATTGGTGCTTCTGGTAGTGGTAAATCTTCTTTGGTTGCTGCTGGTTTAATTCCTCAATGGTTGGCTCAAGGTACAGAAATTTTACCTCGTTTTTTGGTAAAAATTCGTCCTGGTTTTCCTCATCCTAATCCTTGGGAAAATTTGGCTGAGGAATTGGGGAAAATTTTACCTAATTTAACTACAAATAATAAATTTGTGGGAAATTTGGAGGCTAATTATGGGGAGTTAGCTAAATGTTTAACTGCCATTGTGCAAGAAAAGAATGGTTGTCAAATTTTGTTGGCAATCGACCAATTTGAAGAACTTTATACTTTATGTTCTGAGGAGAAACGTCGGTCATTTTTAGCAGGTTTGGTTGATGCGGTTCGGGAAGAGAGTTGGAAGATTGTTTTAACTTTACGGGCAGATTTTTTATCTCAAGCTTTGGATGAAGATTTGGGTAAGATTTTTGATGAACGGGATAAGTTAATTACTCCTATGAATGATGAGGAGTTGAGGGAGGCGATCGCTCTCCCTGCTGAAAAGTTTGAGGTGGAATTTGCGGATGAGTTAATTAAGAGAATGATTCAAGATTATCGGCAAAATTCCGGTCATTTACCGATGCTGCAATTTGCTTTGGAGGAGTTATGGAAAAGGCAAAAATATGGGGTAATTTCTCTGGCTAGTTATGAAGAAATTGGGGGTTTAACTCAAGTTTTAGGGGATTATGCCGAAAAGATTTATGGTCTGTTAAGTCAGGAGGAAAAAGAGCAGGCGCGATATATTTTTACTCAATTAGTACAACCTATAAGTCAGGAAAAATCGGGGGAAGTTAGTCGCATTGCTACTCGGAAAATTGCTACTTTTGCAGATATTGGCAAAGAAAATTGGCAGTTAGTAATTAAATTTGCCGACGAGCGTTTGGTGGTGACAAATAAGGAAAAAGATGTAGCTTCTGTAGAGTTGATTCACGAAGTTTTAATTACCGCTTGGAGTCGGTTAAAAAATTGGATAGAGCAAGATTGGGAATTTCGACGTTGGCAAGAGAAATTAAGGGATAATTTGAGTCAGTGGGAAAAGGAAAAGAAGGATGACTTTTTGTTGCAAGGAGGTTTGTTAAAGGAGGCAGAAAGTTGGTTGGAAAAAGCAGAGCAAAAAATTCCTGAGAAAGAGAGGGAGTATATTGATAAAAGTAGGAAAAGACGAGAAAGAGAGCGGCAAAAACTTATTTCTGGGTTGACTGGTGGTTTGGTTATGGTGTCATTATTTGCTGTGGGAGCGGTGTGGCAATGGCAACGTGCGGAAAGACAAAGTTTGATTAATGAAGTAGATAGTTTGAGTAATTTAGCATTGAATCAATTTGAATCTGGGGAAGGTGGAATTAGTGCTTTAATGACAGCGATGGATGCAGGGCAAAAGTTGAAAAAATTGGTTAAAGATGATGAAAAGTTGGGGAATTATCCTACAACTCGTTCTTTTTTAGCACTACAAACTATTCTTAACAACATAAAGGAAAAAAATGAGTTTATGAGCGGTAACCGGGGTAATAACACAGTTAGTCGAGCTATTTTTACTCCTGATGGCAAACAAATTGTTTCGTCTAGTTTTAGAAAGGTAATAATTTGGAATTTAGCTGGTGAAAAGGTTAATGAGTGGGAAATACCTACAGAATTCTTTGAGAGTTATAGCAGCATAATAACAGATTTAGCAATTAGTCCAAATGGTAAATATATTGCCACTCTGACCAAAGGAGCTGTTAATATCTGGGATTTTTCTGGAAAAAATATAGCAAAAATAAAACCTGGAGCTGTTAATATCTGGAATTTTTCTAGAAAAAATAGAGCAAAAACAAAACCTAATGCCTCCAATAATTATCTTCCATATTCAATTGTTAAATTCACACCGGATAGTCAATATCTTACTCTGTCATCAACAAATAGTAATAAGATACAGTTTTTTACTGTATCAGGTCATAAAGTTATAGATTTAATAATTGATGGTGATAATAGCATTGTAGAGAGCTTAGAATTTACTCCTGATTCTGAAGAAATTGCCATAGGAAATAATTGGGGTATGGTGCAATTTTGGAGCTTAAAAACTCTCTACGATCCCTTACTTGGGCTTGAATCTTCTTTAGACTTGCCAAAAATGGATTGGGAAAAGACTAGAGAATTTAAAGTGAATACCCACAAAGTTACCAAAATAGCTATTAGCTCTGATGGACAACGATTATTAACTTTAGGGGTTGATGTCAATGCAGATAAAACTTCAGGTGTTGCGCCAAAACTATGGGATTTATCTGGGAAAAAAATTGCTGATTTTGGTTTTTATCAAAACAACCTTAACTTTTACTTTTGGGGTGCAGTTAGTTTTAGCCCTAATAATAAAGAGATTGCCATAGCAATTTTGGGTGAAGGAGAAGTCAAATTTTATGATGCTCTATCAGGAAAACTTATTGCTCGAACAATAACAAATGTGGGCAGCGGTTATACTATAGACTATAGCCCAGACAGCAAGCTCATTATTTTGTCTGGAGTAACTGGAATGAAGTTACTATCAAGTAATGATTCTGGATTTGCTCCTATTGAATTACCATTTAACTATGCAGCAGAAACTCATAACATTCCGATAGAACTTGATTATAGTGCTGACGGTAAAAAGCTTGTTGTGATAAGTAAGCATTATGATGATCGGCATAATTACATAGATGTTTGGGATTGGCAAAAAAAAGAAAAAAGAAGAATTGCTCTTAGTAAGAGTTATATAAAGAATGGAGAGAAGGAGATATGGATTCCTGATTTTGCTAGTGTAACTCCTGATGGTAAAAGCATAATTATTATTAACAACGAAGTCCTTAAAAAATTTGATTTAGAAGGGAATTTAATTTCTCAATTAAGAACAAATTTGAATTCAGACGAAATAGCACTAGATGCTTGGGCTCAGGCCGGGTATATAGGAAATAAACATTATAGTTCTAGTTTTGATGGTAGTGTCGTCAGTACAATAGGGCTATCACTTTCTCCAGTTTATGGGTTAGCACGACCACTACGCTTATGGAATTTTTCGACGCAGCAAGTGAAGGAGTTTAATAGTAAATCTCTTTATACTGATCCACAACGGGTATTAGTTAGTCCAAATGGTAAATATTTTTGGAAAAGTTTATCAGGTGGAATTGGTCAACTTTGGAATACTTATGGAAAATTACTCGATCCGTTGGATGTAAGTGCTAAATCCTCCTCAAATAAAAACAAAGTTTCAGCGTTAGCTATTTTATTAAATGGTGAGGTGAAAAAAAATCCGTTGGGTTATTGGCAGGTAGATATAGTTAGTGTCTTTGAAAATTCTACAGCAATGAAAGCAGGTTTAAGAAGTGGCGACACAATTGTTGAAATAAACGGTCAAAAAATTCCAGGCGATCTAACTGAAATATACAATTTACTTAAAGGGGAAGCTGGTACTACTGTGAAAGTCAAAATTTTTAGTCCTGAAGAAGGAGATTTTAAGGAAAAGACAATTACTCGAGAGGAATTTATCCTTGATTTTAGCAGTTTTTCACTTTTGAGTGGAAATACAGCAAAATTTAGCCCTGACAGTAAATATTTAGCAACATGGGGTGTAGGAAGTCAAAATTTATCCTTGAGAAATATCAAGACTAAGAAACTTGTTGAAATTAATAATCAAGGCGGAATTGTGGGTGTATTTTTCAGTCGTGATAATCAACTATTGGCAACAGTAGGTATAGATTATACAATCAAAATATGGGATTTTTCTGGAAAGCTAATAAGCAATATTAAACTGGAACAAATTCCTGCAAATATGACTTTCAGTCCTGATAGCCAGCAAATTGCTATTTTAGGTCATCCCAATGAATTAAGTATCTGGAGTATTGACGGAAAACAAATTGCTAAATATACAGTTCCCGAATCAGACCAAACTAAAATAGTCTTTTCCCCCGATGGTAAATATATAGCAACTGGTCAAAGTAAAGTGTTTATTTGGCAGAATAAAAACTTAAACGAACTATTAGCAACAGGATGCGATTGGTTGCAAGAATATTTAACTACTCGCCCCGAAGAAAAAGAGAAATTAAAAGTGTGTCAAGAGGAAGTCAAATAGTTAGAAAATCCATAGTTGATAATTAATTATTCAAACTTGCCCAAAAAATAAATGGAACCTCTACCCAATAACTGGGCAGATATTCAGCCCGATAAAATATACCAAATAACCAACAGTCAGTTAGTATCTTTTAGCAAAGAGCAAATACAACTGGGGATAAAATATGACCAAAATAACAAACATTTAAAAGCTATTGAAAAAGGAATAGTTCCCCCTCGCGGTAATATTGGACTTGTTGCTTCCGAAATAGAAGTTTTGACCTAAAATCAAAAGTAAAAGGAGGCGATCGCCAATTTCACGGAATAATTATAGATGAATTTTTACACTTTCCTGGTTTTATAACAGAACATTAATTATCAATTAACTATGACTCAAATAGAATTAAAAAATAACCCTGTTTGGCAAGATTTAACAGAAGTAATAGAAAATTATATACTTGAAATATTCTGTAATATTGACTCTATTTTTATTGCTACTTAAGTCGAGCGATCGCCCCACAGAAAAAGAGAATGAGCAGCAAATTATCGCAGCCCATCGACAGGTTGCTCTGGAGTCTCAACTACGCAATGGTCAGATCACAATGAAAGATTTCATTCAAGGTTTGTTGCTTTCTGAGTCATTCCGGCGACTGATCTATGATGGTAACAGTAACTATCCTTGTGTTGAGCTTTGTATTCAAAGGGTTTTAGGACGCCCTGTCTATAACAATCAAGAGAAACTTGCCTGGTCTATTGTATTGGCAATAAAAGGACTTCAGGGTTTTGTCAATGACCTGTTAAACAGCGAAGAATATGATCAGCATTTTGGCTATAACTTTGTTCCCTACCAACGTTGCCGAATTTTACCTCAACGCACTCAGGGAGAGCTGCCTTTTGCTCGGATGGCTCGTTACGACAGCTATTACCTAAAGCAGTTATATCAAACAGGGCAACTAAGGAAATTTGATCCAGGTATGTTAGATAGTAGCGCTGATGTTTATCGCAAAGCTCTATTATTTGTGGGAATACTCTCTGTTGCAGTTTTATTAGTTACTCTGACTCTAGTACTTTCGCCCAAATAATATCAATAATCAGGACTTACGCAAAATACGATATTATACACCATCTGTAGGGGAAAAATGCCTTTTTCTCCTACTATATGTAGTGGTTATGCATAATTCCGGTAAGAAATGTAACATTGTGACAAACATCACAAAAACTTACATATCTACTTCACTCGATCTACAGCAAAAAATCACAGTTAGTTGTACTATTAATCACTACCAAATCAAGAAAAAGAGTGGATGATTGAAATATGGAATTCAAGGTTGATCTTATGCTTCAAATTAACTTACTTCCCGGTGCAATCAACGAAATTATGGCTTCTGCTGCCAAAAGTGGCTTTCTCACAAAATTAGACTGTTATGGCCTCATGGCTGCTGTATTAGACGATTCTCTAAGCACAGAAGATCGTTCTACTGTTAAGCGACTTTCATATTTTGTGCTCAGAGGATGGGTACAAGTAGAATAGAGTTGGCGATCAATACTTTGTCTAAATTTTATGCCTCAAAAGGTTCATAGTTAATAATTCTAATAAGAAAATTCTGATAGCTGATCGTCAATAAAGTTAACTTTGAAGAGGATCAGTTACACTAAATCCGGCGATCTATCTATAGAGTATCTTTAATTACGAGGGTAAACCAGAGGGCACAAAGGTTATATGAGAATTGAAAAGTACCTTTTGCTTGGCAGATTTAGTATCAAGAGTATGGTATGGGAGTTGTATTAGGATAACCGTAGAATTGGCGACATACAGAATTCCGCCCAGGTTTGGGAAAATTGACAAGATCCGTATATTTTTCTAACCTAATTAATGAGGGTTAAGAGCATTTATTTAAGTCTATTTAATATAAAACATCTCAATTTAGTTTGGGTTTTTAACTCATTTCTAGCCGCTTATTTTAACCTTTTTACCCTACATATCTAATTTACCCTATATGTCTAAGTTTTAATTCTTCTTGAAAGTAATTGTTCTTCTAATGCAGCAATTCTATTATAAGCCGCCGTCAATTGAGCTGTTAGCCGTTGAATTTGAATCTCTGATGTTAATTCTCCATCCATATTTTGACTGCCTTGATTCATATAGTCATCATCTAATAGCACATCTTTGTGTTCTAATTCTAGATCAAAACCGTTATATTTTTGTTTTAGCTCATTGACCTGTATCACATTAGAAGTAATTTCTGTAGATTGATGTTTATTTACCTCCTGTTTAATTATAAAGGTTGATACCTGGTCGTTCAGTTTTTCAATAATTGTGTGTATTGCTTCAATTTTTTTACTCAAAACAACAATTTGTTCTTGCAATAGTTCCATATATTTCTTCACTACCCGAAAATTAAGTTTACATTCTTCAATCTTAATAAACATTGAGTATAATTGGCTATTATTTCCAATTTCTTAACTTTATAATAAGAATTAATTTCTTAAAAAAAGATTAAATTCTGAGATGTTTAAAGAGATGTTAAAGTCAAAAGTCAAAAATAACTCTCTACAGGTGTAATATGAATTAGTTGTGTAAAGTTTGTTGTAAATAACTTTACTTTATTTAACAGTAATTTTTCAAGAAGTTTAGGAGGCAGAAGGGAAACTATACTCTATAAATAAATTTAGGCGCTTTTAAGCATCTTTTTTTATTTGTAAAAAATTCAAAATCTAGATAGAAAGTATAGCAAATATTGAGTTGCTTAGGACATAGAGTAATGATAAATCGAATACGAGGAAATTTTTTCCGCTGTTGCCTCTTTTGGTGCGCTACCAAGTTTGTCTGTCGCCGATGCGGGGTCGCACCGCTTTTCCCTGCTATATGAAACTATTAACCCGATTGCTTTTGTCAGAGAAAAATATACAAATCCCATCACTCTGAGAAATAATTGACTAAAAACTAAATTAATACTATAGAGATGGCAATACTTTGAGGGAAAAACGATTTCGATTTACTTATTGCACAAAGAAGAAGGCTTTAGTTATCTAGGAGAGAAGGAAGGACTGAAAAATCTGGTGTTGTCTGAGTTTTAAGCTTTTGATATCTCCTCGCCCTTTGCTTCAAATGCTATAAGTATATACTGTGCGATCGCTATATTTATCAAAATTTCTAACTTTTGACTTTTAGCTATTAAGGTATTCTTATAAGTAATTTTTCTATGTAAATCTATGACAGTAGAGATTCCCTTATTGCTTTTAGGCTTTCAATTTACTTCTCCAGGTCCAATTATTTTTGAATTGGGGCCTTTGGCAGTCCGTTGGTATGGACTTTTAATTGCCACAGCAGTATTAATTGGAGTTACTCTTTCCCAATATTTGGCTAAACGACGTCATGTTAACCCAGATTTATTAGGCGATCTAGTGGTTTGGTTGGTATTAGCTGCAATTCCTGGAGCAAGGTTGTATTATGTTCTGTTTGAGTGGGAGAAGTACCAACAAAATCCCATAGATATGATTGCAATTTGGAAAGGAGGTATTGCAATTCATGGAGCAATTATTGGTGGAGCGATCGCTGCTTTAATTTTTGCCAGAATTAATAAAATCTCTTTTTGGCAGTTGGCAGATTTAGTGGCTCCTTCTTTGATTTTGGGACAAGCTATCGGTCGGTGGGGTAATTTTTTCAATTCTGAGGCTTTTGGTAGTCCCACTGATTTACCTTGGAAGTTATATATTCCTGCAGAACGTCGTCCACCGGAATTAGTAAATTTTGATTATTTTCATCCCACCTTCTTATATGAGTCTCTATGGAATTTGATGGTATTTGGACTATTACTATTCCTATTTTTTAGAGATTTGCGTGGTAGATATCGACTTAAGGTAGGGACTTTATTTCTTGTTTATATGGCAGCTTATAGTAGTGGGCGAATTTGGATTGAGGGATTACGGACTGATAGTTTGATGTTAGGGCCACTACGAATTGCCCAATTTGTGAGTTTAGCTGGAATTTTGTTGGGGTTGGCAGGTTTAGCTTGGCTATATTTGTTGAAGCTACCTTTACCTGATGTATGGCCTTCAGAGAATAGGTATAGGGAGGAAGAAACGCAGAGAGAGTGAAATGCTGGTAATGATTAAGGCAGAAGGCAGAAGGAAGAAGGAAGAAGGAAGAAGGAAGAAGGAAGAAGGAAGAAGAAAAAATTGCATGGCGATAGTCTTTGACGCGCTACTTCGTGTCTTATTGCCCCAAAAAATTTTCAGCACCCCTGTTGACGGTGCAGGGCTAATTCTTTGTCATCAGAAAATATTTACAACTCTATATTTTTGGTTAACTAATTCTAGCAAGATATACGAGATTTCAAAGGATACAATTTTTCTAAGCGTGACAATAAATTGACCCTGCGTTGACGCTGAGATATTATACCAGTTTGATAAATGTTTGCGACGAATCTCTGTTACCTATTCCCTGTTCCCTATAACTAGAGTTTGTAGCATTCTTTTTTCACCCTTGGTATTAAACTCGCAAAAGATAAAGATAAAAAAAGCTCTAGACAAAAAGTCCAGAGCTATACCAGGGTGCATCTACCATTCCTTTTCTCTGAATATAGGTACTAACATCAGGAAAAATCACGAGTACTGAAGAAAATTTTTTGGCTAATACTAAATAAATGAATAATACAGAAAGTCTTGAAGCAGCAGTCTACATTGTAGGGGCAGGTCCAGGAGACCCGGATCTATTAACAGTGAAAGCTTATAATCTCTTGGCGAAAGCAGATGTGATTCTATATGCAGATTCTTTAGTACCCAAGCAAATGTTACGAGATGTACGTCCTGATGCTGAGGTGATTGGAACGGCAAATAAAACCCTAGAAGATATTTTGCCTTTAATGATAGACCGAGTGAGAAAAGGTTGTTCTGTAATACGTCTCCATTCTGGAGATCCAAGTTTGTATGGGGCAGTTTATGAGCAAATGCAGCTTTTGGTAGAGGCAGAAATTGATTTTGAAATTGTGCCGGGAATTAGTGCATTTCAGGATGCAGCAGCTAAGTTAAAAGTGGAGTTGACTGTACCTGGGTTGGTGCAGACAATCATATTAACTAGGATTAGTGGAAAAGCTACAGGAGTTCCTCCTAGTGAAGAGTTGGGTAGTTTGGCTGCTCACGGGGCGAGTTTATGTTTGTATTTGAGCGCTCGTCATATTTGGGAAGCACAACAAAAGTTGATAGAACATTACTCGCCTCAAATACCTATTGCAATATGCTATCGTTTGGGATGGCCTGATGAACAGATTTGGGTTGTACCTTTAGAGAAAATGGCAATTGTTACTGAAGAGAAACAGTTAGTCAGAACAACCCTCTATGTGATTAGTCCAGCGTTGGAGAAAGTGGAAAAAGTAGGGCGTTCTGGTCTTTATAATCCTCAACATACTCATCTATTTCGAGGGAATAGGCAACAGGTTACTTGACAGATTCTAAACTTCAAGGTGCGGAGATTCTCCTGAAACCAAAATTCTTGGTTTGTGCTCCGAAAGTCTGAAATTTCAGAGTTAGTAAGGATTGTATTTCTTTTTTATGACTCAGATGTGGGTGAGATATATATGTGTATTGCTGATTTTACCGGGGTTGACCAGAGCAAATCAGCTTGGGGGAGTCCATGTATCCCGGCGCTGCAATTAATAGATAAAGCGCGGGATTTATCGCTCCCCCAGACCCCCTCATTTAGTTAAGTTTTCTTGCTGATCTCAACGTTGGTTGAAGACCCGCGCTCTCCCGAAGGGGAGCGTCGTATGGGAAAACCAATCAATAAGAGCGGTTTTTACACATAGTATGCTATAGTAAACAAATCTAGGCTGCTGGGCTAGCAGTGTCAGTCTGTGGAGCGACCGTAAGACCAGAAAGAGGTTTGGCCTCGGAGGCAGGTGCGTTAGAAGCAGAAAGTCCTGAGCCGTGAGGTTTAGGAATCCCGCGTTGTCGCGCCATGCGCAACGTCGGGAGGATGTCAATTGTTCTTTGTTATTATTTCTCAGGACTTACGCATAACCACCACTTATGCTAAGGGTTAACGGCCGCCCGCCCCTACAAATGGTGTATAATTTCGTATGCATGCGTAAGTCTTGTTTCTTCAACAATACTTGGAAATATCCTCCTGACATTCATCTGCCAAATAAGATAAAGCACGGAAACGTATACCAACTAACTGTTCGTACAGTGGGTTAAGTTTGCACATAGCTGGAATATGGGCTACTTTCTTACCAAAAATCACAATATCTCGCTCAAAGGGACATTGAGGGGGAATCATTTTACATACCATGTGAGCCACTTTTGGGTCATGGATATCCCATCCATCCAACCAGTCTTTAATCGGAGCAAGTACAGTTTGATGATGTTCGGGGTCGTGGGGAATAATGAAAGTGCCAGTATGTTCGGTTTCTTCAATCCAACTTTCTAAATCATCTTCTCCTGCTTGTTCCTTGGCTTTTTCCAGATTTTTTCTAAGTGCATCTAAAGCTTTAACTTTTAGTCCTAAAGCGTTACAATATTTATGAAGGATATCATCCTCAGTAATAGAATAAATTCCATCCGCTAAGGCTACCATCACAGCAGTTCTCATAAAATTTTCTGCTATGTTAGGATTTTCTCCAAGTACCCTAGCTAAATCATCTGGATTAATAGGTTGTAATTCTGAGATTTCAATTTTAGAAGCAAACTCTTCGTGACTAAAATGGTCAAATAAATCTTTCTCTGTCGCATCTAATTCCCCATCAGCATAAGCAACGGTCATTAGTCCTCTTAACCAGGTAGTAGTTTGTTCTTTGTTTAGGGGAGATTTGACGATGCTAGTCATGGCTTAACCTCTGATTAATAACTAAAATAAATACTGTTTTTTGACTGACTCCTAAAACCAATTACAAATTAAGTTGGTATGGGAGCTATTACTTATATTTTACCTCACTATCTCAAGCTTAAAATCCTCATATTTCCGATTTATGTGAACTTTATTTATTAGGGTTTTAGTAGTTATGGCTACATCATTTTTAATGAAATTATGATGATAATCTGTAGCTATTACCCAAAAGTAAAAATTAAATCTTCTTCCTTGTTCTCTACAAATAAATCACCTAACTTATTTCTTCTAAACTTACCCAACTTTGCCATAATTCAGAATTATTGAAGGAACCAGAGTTGATTAATTCTAAAATATCTTGTGTCATTTTCGTGCCAATATTATCTATAGGAAGGAAGATAGTTACTGTCATAACCGAAAGGATTTTCTATTTCTAGACCGATGGCTTCTATTCCTAATAAAGCAAAACTAATAATACCTGCTACAGGAATAGTCCACTAACTTAATTCAGCAAAAAATTGAATAGGAAAAATATATTACAGCAGATTCCTCGCATAAGAAGTACAGAGATTAACAATTAAATGAATGCAAGTGCGGGCATCTTGCCCGCGATTAATTTATAACATAAAAGTGGAATCTGCTGTATAAGTTAGTATTAAAATTAGTTATTAATTTTTATTTATTCAGAAGTTATTCGTCTTTTTTTAGTTGAGGACAATTATTCATAGAGCTTACACAAAATTAATTAAATATTTTCCATTATTCAAACCTTTTTGCTGCAAAATTTACTGGTAACTGACAACTGATAACTGAAATTATCCATTACCAAAAAATTGTGGTATAAAGCCTCCCCTTTTAAGGGAATAAAAAGAAAAAATTTCCTTTGAGTCAATCAATTCCGTTTTAAAGGAGAGGTAATTCTAAATTCTAAATTCTTGAACAATTATAATTATTGTCTTCTGCATTAATCCATCACAAAAGTAACCTTGTTGACCAATAAACAACTAAATCAATATAGCCACCTTACTGCTAAAGAACGTAGATTTATTTCATTTCCAGCTCAATTATTACTAGATAAAAATCTGCTAGTTGGTAAAATTCTCGACTTTGGCTGTGGGTTGGGAAATGATGTTAAACTACTACAACAAAAAAGCTTTCAAGTCACTGGCTATGACCCTTATTATTTTCCACAATATCCCCAGGAAAAATTTGATACTATTCTCTGTTTTTATGTCTTAAATGTTTTATTTGAACAACCACAAACTCAGGTTTTGATGGAAGTTTCACAATTATTAAAACCTGGAGGTAAAGCTTATTATGCTGTTAGAAGAGGTTTGAAGCGCGAGGGTTTTCGAGAACACTATATACACAAGAAACCAACTTATCAGTGTTTAGTTAATTTACCTTTTAAATCTATCCACACAGATGAGTTGTGTGAAATTTATGAGTATATTCATTATAATCAGCAAAAAAATTCGACAAACAATTGCTTATTTTGTAACCCGCGTAAAAATTTACAGTTAATAACAGAGTCAGCAAAAACTTATGCAATACTTGATGGCTATCCAGTCACAAAAGGGCATACTTTAGTTATACCGAAGCGTCATCTAGCCAATTATTTTGAGTTACCTGTAGATGAACAATTAGAATGTTGGTTAATGGTAAATCAGGTACAGAAAATTTTACAGGAAAAGTATAATCCGGATGGGTTTAATGTAGGGATAAATGTTAATCGTGCCGGAGGACAAAAAATGATGCACACAAATATTCATGTCATTCCTCGGTATCAGGAAGATGCTTCAGGAGTGAAGGGAGGAATGAGATTTGTGATACCAAAGAATTCAAGAATTTAGAATTTAGAATTTAGAATTTAGAATTACCGAATAATTAATAATTAATAATTAATAATTAAACAATAAAGAAAATGTGATACAAATTATTCTCAGTTAAATATCAGTTAAATTAGAGAATAAACTATTCTTAGTATTAGTACGAGTAAAAGAATTCCAGGTTCCCAAATCTTTGCCAGAATATCCACATAACATAGCTCTCGTAGAATCACTTAACCCCTGCACTAAAGTAAAATCAACTCCAGCAATACTAGGAATATTATCTAAACTCGCCCCCGTTAAATCCGCAGCACGCAGATCGGCCCCCTCTAACTCTACCCCATTGAGTCGAGCATCACGCAAATTAGCACCTACTAAAAAGACTCCCTTCATATTAGAACCACTAAGAGCTGCACCTTGCAAGTTAGCACCTGTCAAGTCAGTGCCACTCAGATAAGCACCCCGCAGATTTGCCCCTTGAAGGTCAGCTCCTCGGAGGTAAGCTGTATTTAAGAAAGCTCCACTTAAATCAGCTCCTGGTCCAACTGCTCCTGATTTTTTATAAGCAAATCCTTCAGGCCAAATTGTTTCACTATTATAGTAAGCTACTTGTAATTTAGCTCCTGCCAAATTAGCATTAGTCAAATTAGCCTTTTGTAATTCAGCTCTATTGAGATACGCATCAGTTAAATCTGTTCCACTCAAATTTGCTCCCTGAAGATTTGCTCCTCGTAAATCAGCGCCTTTGAGATTTGCTCCACTTAAGTTTGCTTCACTCAAGTTAGCTCCAATGAGGATTGTATTATTGAGATTGGCCTGTTGTAAATTGCTTTGACTAAGATTGACTTGATATAGTTCAATTTGACTGATATCTATATTTTGTAGGTTACTACCTGTCAGATTTTTGTCTTGCTGATAAGCTTGAATAATTTCTGTAGCTGATTGAAACTGCATTTTGTTTGAAGAGTTTTCGCTATTTATAGTCAATTTGTAAGGTATATATTTTGTAAAGTATACATTTAATTAATCCTATACTTTTATAACTCTCAATAGAATTTTTATTGATTTTTCTTAAGTGACATATCTATTGTGGCTATTTGTTCTGAGTTGGGCCTTAATTTATATTGGTAGGCAGTGCGCATTGTGGAAAATTTCCGGGGTTATTGCAATATCATAATACAGGTTTTTTAACCAGGGCGAAAGCTTCTGCTGGAATGGTATGCAAATTGAATGGGCATCTGACTTATTCAATTTGCTGCCAATTCAGCTAAAAATATCTTAGATTTTAACAAAACTTTAGAGGTAAAAAAAATGAAATTTACACCACCAATGACAATGATGGATTTTTTTCTCAAAAGTGAGGGAATATGGTTTTCTCAACGTACTGTCCATCATTTTGATTCTGTTCAAGATGAGTCAGGAAAATCTAATTTTATCGTCAAAGTTTTAACAAAAGATGACCCTAAAGTTTTGGAAGTTTGTGAACAACAAAATGTCAATCCAGCTTTAGCAACAGGTGGTGCAAGTTTTAATTGGCAAGATAATTTAGATAATGATGAACCTAATCCAAATTATGCTGCTATTTTAGTAGATATTCCTGATTCGGAAATAGGCTCAACAGGCAAATTTTTGCGTAATCGTGGTTATGTTGAAGGTATTCCTGTAGTGGGTAGATATCATTTTGCCACAGATGGAGTCTTGACAATTGACACAGAATATGAAAGAAATCAAGGACAAGAACGTTGTTGGTTTCTGACAGATGATTTTCGAGTCCGTGTGAGTACAGTACGGATGATGAATGGTGTTAATTTAATGAGTTATTCCTCTGAGCGTCGTTGTGTAACTCGCGAACAATTAGAAGCAATGATTGAGAAGAATATTGCTAGAATATCGTCCTAAATAATAGACTTGTTGCTAAATGGATTGAAAAAAATGCTCAAACTACACCAAGAGTTTTGGCAATTTTTTACCAGCTCAAGCCACAAGTTTAATATCGAGTTAGGAAATAGAAAACTGGGATCGGACTTTCTAATTTTTCATCTATATTCAGGATTTTATACAAATCATTTAGGACTGCTATAAGGTTTGATGGTTTTAATTTGATGAGTTATTGCTCTGAAAGTCGTTGTATTCTTCGCAAACAATTAGTAAGAAATGATTGAAAAAAATGTTGCTAGAGCTAATTTAAAATAAAAAATGTCCAATAAAAAATTAACAAAAATTCCCAGTCTCTATTACATTTTTTTCTTGATTTCTTGCAAATCCCAACCTGTTAATTTATCTCAACGTTGGTTGAAGACCCGCGCTCTTCCGAAGGGGAGCGTCGCATGGGAAAACCAATCAATTTTGCGGCGCATGCCAATAGTGTGCTAGTATTAAAATTTTGCTGCTGGGCTAGCAGTGTCAGTCTGTGGAGCGCGCCTTTAGACCAGAAAGAGGTTTGGCCTCGGAGGTAGGTGCTACGTTAGCGCAGCTCCTCTGTCAAGAAGAAGCAGAAAGTCCTGAGCCGCGAGGTTTAGGAATCCCGCGTTGTCGCGCCATGCGCAACGTCGGGAGGATGTCAATTTGGGCAAGTTGATCTTGTTTCCTTCCATGCAGTCAAGCTTGATTTGAGGATAACAAAAGCTTCGATAACGTCCTTTTAAGTAGGGCTTGCTGAAAAAGTCTTATGGGTGAGGGTAGGAGACAACCCACCCCTAGCCCCTCCCCCTCCCAGGAGGGGTAGACAGGAGACAGGAGACAGGAGAAATGGGAATGTAGAGGAGATAGGAGTAACAATTGTAAGAATGATTTTTCTGCCCAACTATGCGCCTAAAATACGCTCCTTTTTGAGCATGAAGAGCCGAAAACTAGGCACTTTTGAAAGGCCTCAAAAAGGCTAAAGTGTTTATATATCAATGCTTTTAGATTTAATCAGCAAGCCCTAAGTAAGCATCGAGCCTACTTAATTGGCCACCGATTCATCTCACACTCCTCTTAAAAATTATGGTGTGAGGCTTCTCGGCGGTCTAGCTAAAATGTTACTTTAAAAGTGGATTTAGTGAGGTATAATATCATGTTCGGATGAGAGCGCGATAGAACTCTGTTCCGTTGACCCAAGCAAAAAACTTTCTCCTTCTACTCCTGTTTCCTCTTCTTTATTCCATCCTGACTCCTGACTCCTGACTCCTGACTCCTGACTCCTAAATTAAGATTAATGTCATACACTAATTTACCAACGCCGGATTTTATTTATTTTGAGCAACAAAAACCTAATTGATTGCTATTGCTACTTTCAACCAACTATCAAATAATTCTTGATGATTGACAACCCATTCTTCAGCATGACGGCGAATATCTACAGGTTTATTCTCACCATTTTTAACTTTTTCTTGTTGGAGGTTGACATCCTGAAGCGGAATTTGAATCTGTTCAAATAAACTTTTAGCAACTGGATTATCCTGCAAAAAATTCTTATTTGCTAATATCCCGACTCTATCGACTGGAACACCAAGATTTTTTCCATTCACTGAAGTATCTTTTTCAGTCAAGTCTCCCTGACTTTCTAATAAGGATGTAAAAGGAACACCCAACCATTCCACATCCTCCTCAACTTTTAAAATTGAAGCTAACCAATGAGGAGTCCAAGTAAAATAAATAATAGGTTTACCTTGCCGATAACGGGTCAAAGTATCTACCATTAAAGAAGAATAATCTCCTTCAATTTGCTCAACAGTATCCTCAAGTCCGTAAACCTGTAAATGATGATTTATTACTCTTTCACACACCCAACCAGCAGTACAACCAATTAAATTTGCCTTACCATCACCATCTGAATCAAAAAGTTTCGCAATTTTTGGATCTTTGAGTTGTGATAAATCAGTAATATTATATTTCTCAGCCGTCTGTTTATCTATCTGATACCCCGCTTGACAATCAGAAATCAGCGTTCCAACGCGTTCTAATTTATCTTCTCCACCATTTTTTTCAAAAAATTCTTTGTGCGCAACTTGCCAATGGACACCAGTAAAGTCCACATCATTATTACTAACAGCAATGTGCATTGCCGGAACATTCAATTGTTTTGGTCTTTTCACCTGATAGCCTAATTTCTCCAGCCCAATATTCACAATTTCTGTCACAAATATACCGGATGTTTCCAGACCAGAAGTAGACCGGACAATTATTCCATTTCCTGGTAATGCTTCATTTTTTGAGTTGATAGTAGTTTGGGACATTAATTGCCAGCTAGTAACACCAACCAGCAAAGCAACCAAAATACTTATCCCTAAAGTTGTGCCTTTCTTTTTGGAAAAGCCACGAGACCGCCACCATCCAATTAAACCTCGCTCTTGCCAAGAAAGAACATTTCCCTGACTAACAGATTGAGTGATACGGTCGAGCATCACTGCAATTAAAACAATACCCAAACCACCTACAGCAGCTAGTCCGACATTTAAACGACCCAGACCTTGCAATACCATTTGTCCTAATCCCTCTACCCCAATCATTGAGGTGACAACTGACATTGATAAGGCCAACAAAATTGCTTGATTTGTACCAGCCAGAATAGTAGGCAAAGCTAAAGGAATTTGCACTTCTAATAAAACTTGTTGGCGAGTTGAGCCAAAAGCTAAAGCTGCTTCTACTGCTTCTGGAGATACTTGCCTAATGCCCAGATTTGTCAGACGAATTAGAGGGGGGACTGCAAAAACAAATGTGGCAATAATACCTGAAACTTCTCCAATGCCAAACAACATTACTACAGGTACTAGGTAGACGAAACTCGGAAGAGTTTGCATCGCATCTAGGAGAGGACGTAATATTTTGTTGAAGCGATCGCTAATGGCGCTAATAATACCTAGAGGAATACCCACTAACATACAAAATATTACGGCAGTTAGAACTAGGGCCAGGGAAACCATTGCTGCTTCCCAAGCGCCACAAAAACCAATTATACAAAGAGCGATGATGCTGTAGATGGCTATTTTTCTTCCTGCTAATTGCCAGACCAGCAAAGCAATAATTATCAGAAAAATTAAGGGGGGAATAGCTAAAAAGCCAGATTTAATTATTTCCAGAGTATTTTTTATGGGTAAGCTGATAGCTTGAAATAGGGGACGAAAGTTATCAACTAGAAAATTAACAGCAGTGTTAACCCATTCGTCTAGGGGTAAAGTATAAGATTCAAATGGGTTAAATAAAATTTCTAATCCTCCTTGAGTTTCAGCTATGAAGTGGTGAGGTAAATAATTCAAAATCAACAAAATCGACTATCTCCTAGTAATGTTGGTTTAATCCAAATTTTGATTTGGTTGCCCCAAACTTGTAAGAACATCAACTGCTTCTACCATAACTTGAAATTCTTTTTTTGTGCTTAACCACTGCTAGGGGAAACCTTGTTTATAAAAGTCAAACAAAAATATTCTTTAGGCAAATATAAGTGTTTACTATCAGTTGCATCATAATTTTTATTCAATTTCCCCAAACTTGTAATTACATCATAGAATTCTGAATTAGTAAATTTACCTTTCATTCGTAAGCATTTCCTACGGAATGCTTACTTTAATTTTAAATTCTACACTTTAAATTCTAAATTACTTACCGAAAAAATGTGGTATAAAGCCTCCCCTTTTAAGAGGATAATAAAGAATAATTTTCCTTTGAGTAAATCCTTTTTTTTTAAAGGATAGGTAATAATTAATAATTAATAATTAATAATTAATAATTAATTGTTAACATCTAACTTATTGCTCTTTCCCACCAAATATCAAATAATTCTTGATGATTAGTCACCCATTCTTCAGCATGACGACGAATATCTTCAGGTTTATTTTCCCCATTTTTAACTTTTTCCTGTTGAATATTAACATCCTCCATAGGAATCTCAATTTGTTCTAATAAACGTTGAGCAACTGGGTTAGCCTGCAAAAATTCCCTATTAGCTAATATCCGGATATTATCAATAGCAAAACCAAGATTTTTACCATCCCATGAAGTCTCTTCTTCCGTGAAATTTTCCATAGTTCCTAATAAGGATGTAAAAGGAACATTCAACCATTCTACATCTTCTCCTTCTCTTAAAATAGAGGCAGACCAATGGGGTTTCCAGGCAAAAAATAGAATTGGTTCTCCTTGACGATAACGAGCTACAGTGTCTGCTAATATCGCAGAATAATCTCCTCGAACTTGCTCAACAGTATCCTCAAGTCCGTAAACCTGTAAATGATGAGTGATAGTTTTTTCACATATCCAACCAGAAGTACAACCAATTAAATTTGCCTTACCATCACCATCCGAATCAAAAAGTTTAGCAATTTCTGGGTCTTGAAGTTGTGATAAATTAGTAATGTTGTATTCCTCAGCAGTTTTTTTATCTATTTGATACCCCTGAGTAGAATTAGAAATCAGAGTTCCTAACCGTTCTAATTTTTCTTCCCCACCATTATCGTCGAAAAAACCTTGGTGGGCAACTTCCCAATGAGCTGTAGTAAAATCTAAATCTCCATTACTAAGAGCAATGTACATTGCTGCAAAATTCAGTTGTTTTTGATCTTTCACCTCATAGCCTAATTTTTCCAGTCCCATACTCACAATGTCTGTGATAAATACACTATAGGTTGACGAACTAGAAGCTGGATGAACTACTGTTCCTTTCCCTGGTAATGGTTCTTCTGTTAAGTTGGTATTTGTTTGAGACATTAATTGCCAACCTGTCACACCTACTAGCAAAGCAAGCACGATAGCTATCCCTAAAGTTATACCATTACGTTTGGAAGGCTTACGAGACCGCCACCATCCAATCAAACCTCGCTCTTGCCAAGAAAGAACATTTCCCTGACTAACAGATTGAGTGATACGGTCGAGCATCACTGCAATTAAAACAATACCCAAACCACCTACAGCAGCTAGTCCGACATTTAAACGACCCAGACCTTGCAATACCATTTGTCCTAATCCCTCTACCCCAATCATTGAGGTGACAACTGACATTGATAAGGCCAACAAAATTGCTTGATTTGTACCAGCCAGAATAGTAGGCAAAGCTAAAGGAATTTGCACTTCTAATAAAACTTGTTGGCGAGTTGAGCCAAAAGCTAAAGCTGCTTCTACTGCTTCTGGAGATACTTGCCTAATGCCCAGATTTGTCAGACGAATTAGAGGGGGGACTGCAAAAACAAATGTGGCAATAATACCTGAAACTTCTCCAATGCCAAACAACATTACTACAGGTACTAGGTAGACGAAACTCGGAAGAGTTTGCATCGCATCTAGGAGAGGACGTAATATTTTGTTGAAGCGATCGCTAATGGCGCTAATAATACCTAGAGGAATACCCACTAACATACAAAATATTACGGCAGTTAGAACTAGGGCCAGGGAAACCATTGCTGCTTCCCAAGCGCCACAAAAACCAATTATACAAAGAGCGATGATGCTGTAGATGGCTATTTTTCTTCCTGCTAATTGCCAGACCAGCAAAGCAATAATTATCAGAAAAATTAAGGGGGGAATAGCTAAAAAGCCAGATTTAATTATTTCCAGAGTATTTTTTATGGGTAAGCTGATAGCTTGAAATAGGGGACGAAAGTTATCAACTAGAAAATTAACAGCAGTGTTAACCCATTCGTCTAGGGGTAAAGT
>JAAHGF010000029.1:103364-104580 GCA_010672585.1 Okeania sp. SIO1I7
CTAAAAAGCCAGATTTAATTATTTCCAGAGTATTTTTTATGGGTAAGCTGATAGCTTGAAATAGGGGACGAAAGTTATCAACTAGAAAATTAACAGCAGTGTTAACCCATTCGTCTAGGGGTAAAGTGTAAAACTGGAAAGGATTTAATACTGTTTCTAAGCCTCCTTGACTTGCAGTTATAAAGTAATTTGATATGGGAAAAAATTTGAACACTATATTATTGGTTCCTTTGCTGTTGCTTGCTAAAGCTGAAAAACATGAACTATCCAAAACTTATATCTACAAAATGTCTATGTTTTTACGCCATTAATCTGTGTCATTATTACATATGTCTGCTAAGACCAGAGGATTTTAGCAACAGCTATGGAGTGCTTGACACTCAACTTTTTATCAAGATACGAAAACCCCAGAGGGAATCCTAAACTCAATGTGTTTGAGCGGAACATTAACCTTGGCGTGCCAGTAGACTTGTGGACTTGAAATTAATATTTTGGCATCAGTGCTCAAAACAGATGGTTTTTTGAGTTGTTAACGCTACATATATAAGACGTTACAGTTTTTATTTACTAGATATAGTGTTTTTCCCTGATTTCTCCATTTACTTTGGATAGTATTTTGGCATCAGTGCTCAAAACAGATGGTTTTTTGAGTTGTTAACGCTACATATATAAGACGTTACAGTTTTTATTTACTAGATATAGTGTTTTTCCCTGATTTCTCCATTTACTTTGGATAGTATTTTGGCATCAGTGCTCAAAACAGATGGTTTTTTGAGTTCTCAACGCTACATATATAAGACGTTACAGTTTTTATTTACTAGATATAGTGTTTTTCCCTGATTTCTCCATTTACTTTGGATAGTATTTTGGCATCAGTGCTCAAAACAGATGGTTTTTTGAGTTCTCAACGCTACATATATAAGACGTTACAGTTTTTATTTACTAGATATAGTGTTTTTCCCTGATTTCTCCATTTACTTTGGATAGTATTTTGGCATCAGTGCTCAAAACAGATGGTTTTTTGAGTTCTCAACGCTACATATATAAGACGTTACAGTTTTTATTTACTAGATATAGTGTTTTTCCCTAATTTCTCCATTTACTTTGGATAGTATTTTGGCATCAGTGCTCAAAACAGATGGTTTTTTGAGTTCTCAACGCTACATATATAAGACGTTACAGTTTTTATTTACTAGATATAGTGTTTTTCCCTAAT
>JAAHGF010000003.1:0-405679 GCA_010672585.1 Okeania sp. SIO1I7
TCCGCAACGCTAACGCGAACGTCCGTGTCAGCTTGTGGACTGGATAACGCCGACGTTGCCAGGTAGAAGCAAGAATAGAACAGATAATCATAGATTTCTATAGATTATCGTAGGTTTCTAAGAACGGCTAGTGAGAGCATTATCCCATACCTTGCCCATCTTCTGATACTCACGCCGAATTCCTTGTAAAAGATGTTCCATCATTACCGCACTATCAGCTTCAGCAGCGAGGAAAGCAGCAGCTAAGGCAATATTTTTAATATTCCCACCACTCAACTTAAACTGCCGTGCCAAAAAATCAAAATCTATATCTGGTGACAAGGGGATTTTCTCAGTCCAAATTCCTTCCCAAATCTGCCGACGACTTGCTTCATCTGGTGAGGGAAAGTGAACCGTAAACGCTAACCTACGCACGAATGCTTCATCCAAATTTTGACGCAGATTTGTCGTCAGAATTGATATACCTTCATATTCTTCCATTTTCTGCAATAGATAGCCAATTTCAATATTGGCGTAGCGGTCATGGGAATCTCTAACTTCAGAACGCTTGCCAAACAAAGCATCTGCTTCGTCAAACAGCAGGATGGCGTTAGCTGTTTCCGCAGCTAGAAAAATGCGGTTCAGATTTTTCTCTGTCTCGCCAATGTATTTACTGACAACCTGGGATAAATCAATCTTGTATAGCTCAAGCTGTAGTTCATTGGCGATAACTTCCGCAGCCATTGTTTTGCCTGTACCCGGTGGACCAGAAAATAGTACATTTAAACCTTTACCAATGGATAGCTTGCGGTGAAAACCCCACTTATCATAAACGATATGACGATATTTGGCTTGATTGCAAATTTCTTTGAGTTGAGCAACTGCATCCGTTGGTAAAATAATGTCTTGCCAATTATACTTAGAGCTAACTTTGCGCGCCAACTCAGTTAAATTATTACCAGATTGCTCGCGAGCTGCCACTAATAGATCGTTTAGGGTAGGCTTAATTGTACTGTTTAATGGTAACTCCTCAAATTCTGAAGCAGCAACCCACAAAGCTTGATTACAGGCATTTGTAACTGCACCAGCTATTTGATCAGAACTCAAACGAAAACGATTAGCAAGGGTATCCAGTTGGCGATCGCTAAGTACAATTCCTTGAGATTCCAAATTTGCTTGCCAGTGGATACGACGTTGGGAAAAATCAGGTGTAGGAAAAGGTACAGTAATCATACCTTTAGTATCGAAAGTTGCTACCCACGACTGTACTCCCGATAAGATTACAACATCTTTCACCTCAGCTAGTCTGTCGAGTAAGTTTTTATATAACAGATGCTGCTCTTTGGTCTGTAGCGCATCTAAATTTTCCAGATAGACGATAGCATTGTGAAAACAAGCTTCACGAAACAATAATTTGAGCAGTTGGTCAAAGTCTTCCTTAATTGCTAAAGCTTGAGCTAAGTCGGCAATCAATAACTGTCTGTTAAGTTGAGCTGCCAGAGCGATCGCTCCACGGCGTTTCTCTGTAGGGTGCGAACCATAGAAATAGATAAGTAAAGGTTGGTGTGTATTTTGAGCTTGGGTGATTAGTTTAGGAAGTATCCGCTTGATTTCATCCCTAATCGGTAATTTGTCCTCAACAGCAGGATGAGTTAATAATTGACACCATAATCCTAAACGTGGTTCAAGTCCCTTTTGGTTTAAGAGAAAATGGATAACTTGGTCGTCCAGTTTCAGATAATAGGATAATATTGGTGGCTTAACCTGATGAGGGTCAGGAATTAAGTGAAGTAAGCCATGTTTGATTAAGGGTGCATCAGGAGCAAAATGGACTCGTTGCAGCAGTTTTGCTTCAGGAGAGGAACAGAGTAAATTTAGGGCTAAATCAACACTAGGTCGCTTGCGAGTAACATCATCTTGAAGATAAGCATACAGACGCTCGTAACGCAAATCAATTTCTGGAGCTAGGGCAATGAGCATCAAGTCCAAATCAAATTCAGACAAATCGAAAGTTTGTTTCAGCCAGTTTAATGGTATACTGTTAATTTGAGCAGATTCAGTATCTACTGCAAACAAAGGTATTCCTGGTTGACGATCTAGGAGTCGGTTGACCTCATCGGGATCGATACGAAGACCTCGATAAGGGTCATTAGCCGCTTCTGAACCGTAGAAAACTTCTGCTTTTGTTACTGCTTGCTCTAGTAATTTATCTAGTCTTTGTAATGCTGAGAGCAGATCGTTGAACATTTGTGGTATTTTATTGATGCTAGCATAGGTTGGTGAGTGCAACCGAAAATTTGACAATATTATTTTCCTACTTTTAAGATTTTATTTAGCGACAAGTCTAATTAAAAAAACCTGAAATAAGCGAAAATTTTTCTTCTTCTGACAAACGATCTTCAATGTACAAAAAATGTTCTGAATTCTGTAAATATGATATTTTGATTTGGTTGTCTTTTTCTACTCTAAATCCCATTCTATGTAGTCTTTCTTTAAAGGTTTTATTTTCATGTTCACTTGTCAGTTGACTTACTGCTCTATTGTAAAATTGTTCTTGATTTTCATGAATAAAAATAGCATAGAAAATAGCATTATTTTTTATATGTAGCTCTTGAAAAGTGTTCATTTGATTTTCATTTTCAGGAAAATTAACAAACAGCAGATTTTTTTTGTCTTGAGGATATCTGACCATTTTTGCATCTAGCAACTGAAAAATAAGTCTATCATCTAACAAAATTCCATCTTCCTGATAACGCTTGGTTTGAATACCTAAAGGGGTATTGAGATTAAATTCTTCAGTTATTAATTCTCCGGTAACAAAAGAGTTTAATTTAAATTGTTCTTGCACCTTTGAAATTAAGTCGCTATTTCCAAGAATGTTGGAAGAATGTATCACTAGGTTTTGCATTGTTACTCAGTAAGTGTACTATAGATTGGTATATATAGTTAAAGCTATGCCGCTCGCGCTAAAATATGATTCTTCAGCTGCAATTTCATCCATTGAAATATTTTTTGAAGGCTCATCTTCTCCTAGGTTTAAGAAGGCAATTAATTGAGCTAACTTTTTCTTTGCTTGGCCATTTTCTTTGTAAACTTCTTCAAAAAATATCTTTAATCTATCTTCAGGTGAATTATTATTATCACCATATTTATAAAGTTCTACATAGTTTTTCAGTAGTTTTGCTTTGTGCAGTTCTGATGCCTCATTGTAACTTTTGCCTAAACCTACCCAAGTTAGCATTTGTGCATGGAAGGCAAATATTTCAGATTTCACTTCATCAAAAACTGTTCTATTTCTAGTATTTATTCTCACCGCATGATCAAATTCATGAACTACTGCATCAAGGTACTGATCTTCAACTCTATTGATGCTTTGAATTATTTCAATTTTGAGGTAAACGGCATGGTCTTTATATGAATATTTATTATTACCAGGAAGGACAGATAATTTATTATTGTCTGATATAGCAAGCATGTTCTTTTTAACTTGATGAATTCTTACGTGTAATGTTTTTGGAATTTTTTGCCCCTTTAAAGAGGATAGCTTATTGTGTTCTAGCTGATTATTGATACTGTCTGGCCAATCCATCAACGTTTCTTTTTCCCCTGGGCTATCATCTCCAATAAAGTGTTCCTCTATCAGATTATTAGGCTTGATGATTATTTCGTATCTTATTTTATTTGTGTCGTTTTTAGGTTGGTAAAACTGTATGGTAAGATTAATGCCCTGTTTTAGTTGAGGCTGATACTTGTCTTCTAGGTCAAGAGCTTCTTTTGTCTTAATTTTATAAAGCTCATCAAGGGTTTTTGTGTTCTTACCTGTCGGTTTATTAAGTTGATTCTCTATAGCATCTGCTATCTTATCATGCTTGGTCTTATCCTTAGAAGTAATCTTGCCAGGTTTTACTTTCTTATTATCTTCCTTAATCTTTTTAGCATCTCCCTTACTAGACTTTTTCTTACCCTTCTTACCTTTAAACAACCCCTTCGCCTTCAACAAAACCTTATCGATCGCCTTATCAACCCGCTGACGAATCTTACCAATAATCCCCTCAACCTTCTTCGCTAACCCACTAATACCAGCAACTGAAGCCAAGAACCCGATCGCCACTGGTAAAGCTCTCGACAAAGCATTTTCAACCAACTTCGCAGCACCACCAACCGCACCAGAAGCGATCGCCGCCACAGCATCCACAACAGCATTAACCAATTCCAACACCTGACTACCGCGATTGACAAAGAACATGATAATATCATAAATTGCCATTGCAGCTTTAACAAATGCTGACGCTGGATTTAATAAACTCAGAATCCATTTCACCCCGGCAGTTATCACCTGGGTAATCACCATGTTCTTGATTTCCCCAATGACTGTTTCTTTCAGGTCGTTGAACTGTTCTTTGACGTATTCCCACAATCCCATTACACCGCGATCGCGCAATACCTGAAATATTTCAACTCCTTTTTCCATCCCAGCTACTACTGGTTCCCCAAATAGCTTGACTGCTTTACCACGAATATAACTAAATGTCAACCCTAGCACTTGGGTTACTAAGCTGAATATTCCCGGTAAGCTGAAGATGTCGTCGGGTAGTTCAATACCCATTGGTCCCAGAGTTCCAGTTAACCAGCCAATTAAACCAGCTTGCAGATGTTGTCCAATATTACCAACAAAATTCTCAAAACCTTGTTTAATACCCTTAACTAAATTTCCTAAGAAACCAATGGGGTCTTTAATAATATTGCTGACAGTATCAGCTACCTTAGCTAATACGTTCATCAGCATATTTTTGAGCTTGTTAATAGTTTCGATCACCCCTGTTAAGGCATCAAATGCTTTAGCAAACCAAGGTTGATTAGATGCTTTCATTTCCTTAATACGGGCATCCATTTCTTCGAGGTTTTTAGTGTATGCCTGTGATAGGGTATCTATTAGCTGATTATTTTTATCATCTACACTTTGCTCTAACCGATCGAACTGACCTTCGATGTTATTAGCAGCATCTTGTCCAACCTGCTGTAAAGAACCAGGTAACCCGTCTACATATTCTTGAATTTCCTTCCTGCCTTCCGCAATTTTCTCCTTGGCTTGGTTAAGCTGATCGGTCACATAATTAGCAATATCAGTAAGGGTTATATCCATCTCATTGAGATATTTTTTCCGCCCTTTATCAAAGAAGGCAGTAACTTCTGGGGGAACTCCCAACAACTGGTCCTTAAGCCACCTACCTGCACCCACAATACCGTCGTAGCGACTTTTGTAGTCCTCCATATAGGGAGCAACGTAATTTTCATAAGCTTTCTTAGCCCGAGCTGTTCCAGCATTAAAACGGCTCATCACCCCACCTTCAATACCCTTCAGGATATTTTCAACTGAAGTTTTAGTGCCTTGGTACATATTTTGAATATCCCCAGCAACCTTGGCTCTTGCTTGCTCATCCTTACCCTTGGCTCCCACTTGTTGATTTGTCACCTGAGATAATAATTGAGCGCGCGATCCATTCATTCCTTGCAGTTTTTGTTCTGCTGTAGCTGTGGCTTTTCCTTGGGCTTGGGTTAACTGATTTTGCTCAAACTGGCGATACTCTTGGGGTGCTTGCTTCGCTTTCTTGCTAGCTTCCTGTTTGGCACCTAAAGCATTCTGGAATAGAGGTTCATTGGATTTTGCCAACTGTTCTTCGGTAACATTAGCCTCAGCCATCTGTTGCTCCAGTTTTTGACTACTTTCCTGTAGCGGTGCTTCTACTTCACCTTGTCCCTTAGCTTTCGGAACAGCTTTTTCAGCCCCAATATTTTGGGTTGCTGCTCCCGCTTCATTGGGAGGTAGGGGAGTGACTGATTTCGGTTCTATACCGCTGGTATCGGGTGCTTGTTTTGTTTTCTCTTCTAAGGGTGCTTGAGATGCAGTTTGCTCTTGCTTAACCTGAGCTTGCATCTGACTCTTGACAGCACCGAGTTTGTTATTATTTTTAAAGTTATCCGCTTGTTTAAGGTTTTTCGGAGCTGCTTCCTTGATACGCTCCATTAGTTTAGCTTTAAAAGCAGCAGCATTAAAAGCAGGAGCGGGAGCCTTTGCCATCTCACCCACTTGGTTTCCTTGTGCTTTACTTTCTACTTCCGAAGCAGGACTTTCGGCTGCATCTTGGGCTTCTTTTGCCTTCGTATCAGCGGGAGCGTGTTGTTTCTCCTTATTTGCAACTCCCTTAGCTTTACTAACTACCGCTTGAAAATCTGGATCTGAATCTGGGGTAATAGGAGCAGTTTCTTGAGTTGTTGTTTCTGAAACTGTTGCAGTGCTTTCTTGATTACCAGACTCAGGAGATTTGGTTTCCTGGTTCAGGGATGTTTCAGCCTTAGCATCAGCAGTTTTTGGAGGTACTTCACCACCTTTTTCTTGAGGAGATGTTGAATTTTCTGCAGTTACAGTAGCATTGAGTTCAGGTGCTACACTATCCTGATTCTGAGGAGAAGTTTGATTTTTTTCTTCTCTTGCTACTGGAGTTTGGCTATTTGCTGCTTGCTGACTCTTTTCTAGATTGTCTAAAGAATCAGGAGATGCTTTCTTTACCTGTTGCTGAACTGTAGCTTCTTTCCTTTGTACAGGGAAAACAGCCTTGGCTTGGATTTTATTTTCCTGCTTCGCTTTTTTATTGATGAGCTTTGCCTGAACCCCACCCGTCTGCTGAATGGTATGGGTTAACTCATGGGCTAACAACTTCTTCCCACTACTCGACTCCGGATTAAACTTCCCAGAATTAAAGTAGACATCATTCCCGTGAGTAAACGCCTGTGCGCCCAACTCCTTATTCATCTGTACGGCACTAGAATCGGTATGTACCCGCACGCGACTAAAATCAGCTCCAAACCTTGGTTCCATAAAAGCACGGGTAGACTTAGGCAAAGGTTGACCAGTACCCCGCCGAGACTGGATTTTGCTTTCTAAATGGGGGGATACTGCTGGAGTTTGACCAGGAACTGCTTTAGCTTGAACTTTCTCGTCCTCCTCCTCAGACTGTCGTTGAAGCATTTGAACTTTCTCGTCCTCCTCCTCAGCCTGTCGTTGGAGCATTTGAACTTTCTCGTCTTCCTCCTCAGACTGTCGTTGGAGCATTTGAACTTTCTCGTCTTCCTCCTCAGACTGTTGTTGAACTAAAGGAGTAATTGGCTTGGCTTGAACCTCCTCCTCTTCCGTTTGACGTTGAACTTGTGGTGCTGGGGTACGCATTACAGTAGCAGCAACTTGGTCAGCTTCTTGTTCATAAATGTCCCCAGGGGGACCAACCGTCATTTTTGTTTGAATCAGACGATTAACTGCCTGATTGCCTAGTTGTTGTTGGAGTTGCAGGATAGGGTGAACCGGGCTATAAATTGACAACGGTGGTTGAGTAACCGTTGAAACTCTTCCCTGATGGCTTGCTTCAGTTGTTTTACTTTTGGTTGTTCGTTGATTACCCATAAGGTTCACCTCTTTTAGTTAGGGGACTTGCGGCATCTTCCTCAAGATTTTGAGCGTCGTTTTCCTCTGGTGTTTGAGATTCAGCTAGCAATTCTTCTAATATTTGAATTGCACCACTTATCCGAAATAAAGTCTCTCTGATATTTGTCTGTTTGGCTTCCAAATCAGACAGGGTTTTTTTTCCAGATTCAAATTCAGCTTTTAGACTAGCAATGCGTTTTTCTATTTTATCCTTCATAAATCAATATCAATTATTAGGTCGTGGTGTGATAGGTTGTGGTGTGATAGGTAGTGGTGTGATAGGTACGAAAACAGATAAACCTACTCTAAAAGTAATTCCATCTAAAGAAATCCAAGTGCTACTTCCACTAATTCTTTGTACTGTTCCATTAGACAAAATATCAATCCTACCCATAGTATTATTATAAGCTGCAACACTATGAAGTTCTCGAGCAGCAGGTCTGTATCCTACTGGCAATGTAAAAATTGTGTCGGCTGTGCCATTTTTGACTAGACCCTTAAGGTGAACTATACCCAGGCTATCTTTAAAGTAGCCAGCATTGTTGTACCCAAAGCCATAATTAACCCAGGCATTTTGGAATGTTGGAGTTTGCCAGCTTTCTTGCTGTAAAGTAGTTTCACCTCCGGTAACAACTAATTTAGCACTTGGGTTCTTTGTACCGATACCAACATTGCCAGTTCCTTTTATGACAAGTGCAGTTCGTTCGACTCCATCATTACCTGTATTAACAAAAGCAATACCTCCATCAGGGTTATTGGCATTACCATCAGTTTTCTCAATCACTAAACCATCTAGATTAGTCCCAAAGAAATTGCTATCGTACCTGAGTCGGAAACCATCACCTGTCGGCGTACCAGATTCATTGGTACTATGGAAGATCAAAGTTCCAGTCGTTGCTAATTTTAAAGCACCTGCTACATCTAATATGGCGGTAGGATTTAATGTACCGATACCAACATTGCCATTCTGAACAGTTAGCACTTCAGTTGTATTGCTACCAAGCATTAGTCGGTTGGTTCCACCTTGAGCGCGAATACGAACATCGCCAGCACCATCTCCATCTATTGCAACACCAATCTTAAGTCGATGAGTGGCACCACCAATTTTCAAATCGCCTTCTGTAGTTGTTAAATCCCAGTTTCCTCCACTTACAGTCAGCGGACCTGTAACGTTTAAAGCATCATCTATTTGTAGTATTCCAGAGGAGTGGGTGGAGCGCAACACCCCATTAATGCTAACTTCATCGTTATCATCATTACCCAAGGAAACATTACCCTCAATATGTTCTGTATCACGAGCAATCACATCTCCGGTAACTTCGAGATTGCCTGAAACAGTTAAATTTCCACCAATGCTAACATTGCTAGTAACATTCAGGGGAGAATTCACATTTCCAGTCACTGCAAAATCTCCAGAAACTGTCAGGTTGCCACCAATGTCAACATTACCACCAATATTCAAAGCGTCTTGAATACGCAAAGGTCCTGAGAATTCTGCTCCTGGTGGAATATGAACACTAGCTAACCTGCGGACGGAATTATCAATTTCCTCCTCAACATTACCACTATCATCCAATTTAACCTCAGCTAGGAGAACCACTAAACCATCATCAGCAGGCTGTGTATTCCTTGCTTCCAGTTGAGGACGCTCAGTGGTACGAGTATATTTAATTTCACTCCCCAATGTATAGCGGTCTTCTTCATCCTCAAAGTCTTGAGCAGCAAGTGTAATATAAACTGTACTTCCTGCTGCAAACTCAGATAAATTTACCGTTTTTATATCAGCAGGTTGCTCTTCTAGAACAACAATTTCCTTACCTTCGCTATCAATAGCCATCCCATTATTAACTGAGACTTGTTTATCTCCAGATTTATTAATTTCTAGTCCTGTTACCACACCCCAAGTATGCAGGGAGCGATTATGCAGATGGCGCATTCGGCGATGGTAAGCTTGTTCGTCCCGAAAATCCTTTTCTACTAAAAATTGGGATGTAAAATAGTTCAAACGTTTAATTTCAGTCATAATTTTTATCTCCAATAAAAAATCAGTTGGTTGTCTCAGAAACAATTCCCAGTAATGTATTAATCCCTACGGTTGAATATTTGCCAATTTGCATACTGGGAGACTCAATATTAAGTTTGTAATAGGTATGAGCAGGCTTTTCTAATTCAATAATGGCACGAGCTATTGCCTCTTGTCTTGCTTGTTCTTTGGGAGAAACTCGTGGTAGAGCTATGGTAATCTCGAAGAAGTGAGCTGGTCCACCACCAAGGTAAATATTTTGACCAACAGTTGAAGATACGCCTACCTGAAATGCTGAAACAACAGGTTCTTTAATAATGGGTTCGCCTAAGGTAAAAATTTTCAGTAGTTGTATCAGGTTTTCTTTAGTTCCTCGAAAGCGATAGCGTTGCACGATGCTGGCTACAAAGTCACGCTGTACCCTTGGTGGTAAGTCTGCTCGGAGACTTAAAGCTGTCCAACTAGCTAGCCACGATAAAAACTCTTCGGGTGTCTCTTGGGGATCGAAAAGTGTGGCAATTTCCGCAATAGTTGTTTCTAAACCTTGAGGTTGAAACTTGATATCTTGGCTCAGAGGTTGAAACTTGATATCATCCTTAAGACCCAATAAAATTTTTTCAAAAGCTAGCAAGAATTGACCGAGAAAAGGCTCGGTGTGATGGATTAGGGGAAGATAATCTAGAAGTTGACTAGGCGATCGCCTGGCTTTGGATGACATTTGCTTTCTCCTTATTTTTCAAGATTAGGGTAACTATTGGACTGACACATCTAAAATGGTGCAATAAGTGTAGGTTGGGTTGAGGGACGTTAGCGGAGCTTATCCGTTAGGATAAACCCAACATTAGCAAGGTTTTGTTGGGTTGAACGGCAGTGAAACCCAACCTACATTTTTAGGTGTGTCACGCCACTATAACTCTGATTGAATCGGTGATTCTACGATTAAATCAATCTCAGTTTCAACAAGTTCATGGGACTTGATTTGTATACCAATTAATTCTCCTTTAACATTGCGGATGAGACGTTCAGGTCCACCACTTGCCAACTCATCAATTAGCTGAACTTCATCAAGTTCCTCTTGTGTTTCTACCTCCTGATTTTTTTTAACATAATCAACTCCAGATACGCCATCAAGCAGTTCATAAATTTCAGAGATATAAACATTACGACCAAAAGGCCATCCCTGTCCTTCGGTTCCTCCTGTTAACGGATCGAAAAAATCCTGTAGAGTTTTGAGTGCTTTTGATTGAACCTCTGCTTCTGGTACATCCTGGTTCAGAAACACAGTTAACTGAACGCGAATCTTGACATAGAGTGGTTCGACAATATGAACAGCAGTAGTCAATAAACGTCTGGGTTCAAGATAATTTTTGACAACCTGCTTCAAGTTATGTTGTATCTGAATTCGTAATACTTGTGCAACTTGACTAGGGTTCGTCTCAGTTGAAACTCTTAACCAATATCCTGCTGTACCATTTATATCAATTTGTTCCCAGTTATCCGGAATATTAAACTGAATTAAACCATTTTCATTCCAATTGGATGTTTGTTCTGTTAGAGAGTGAAGCTCAACGGTCATCTCTAACCATTCCGAGCCATTAAAATACTCAATTTTGAGTTGGTAATTTACGCCTGGTGTTCCAAACCGGAACTCAACAGAGCCAAATGTTGTCGTTAATCCCAAATAGAGAAAATGCTCAGGAGCGCTATTGAGAGCTAAGGGTGTTTCATTGTTTACTTGTGTTGTTAGGATGTAGTCTGTATAAGTTCCATCAAAGAAGAAAATCTGAGGAGCGATCGCTATACTAGGAACAATAATCACGCTAAGATGTCCGGGATTTTCTCCATACTGGTTTAGGGGGTCTGATTCCAAATTGCGCTTGGGTACGCAATGAGTTCGAGCTATTCTAGAATCTGCTTCTTTGGCTAATTCTTCAAAATCCTGGCAGGTGACGGCACGATACCGCTGGCGTACTCCTAAAACTGCCAATCCCACTTCTTCTTGTAAATCTCTAGTCTGCTCCCAACTAGGTCCGTTGAGCAATTTCAAAAACATCCGCAGATTATCATCTGTAACTCGATTTTGCCGATAAAGCAGCATTTCTGTTAAATAAGCAAACAGCTCAATTAGAGTAATCCCAGGATCTGAAGGATTATGATTAGTCCATTCTGGTGCATAGGTGGGAATCATACTTAGCGCTTCTTGCACTAAATCATCATAAGTGCGGTCATCAAGATTAGGCAATTCTATTGGCATAAAAATTCCTCCTCAAGATTCAACAAATGTTAAACTAATGTCATGCTTACCGGAATACACTAAAAAGCGACCTGTCTGTTTAGCACCTGTTAGTTCTTCCATTTCATCCACCTCCAAATTACGAACATGATCGACTCCAGCTATCCCCTCAAGCAGTCGGTAAAAATCAGATTTGTAGGGTTCGCGACCAAAATCCCAACCCATCCCCTCAAAACCACCAGTTAGGGGATGCAGAAAACTAGCTAATTTTTGTTCCACTGCTTGTGCTACCTGACTGCCTCCTTCTAGGGAGATTAAAGCAATTTCTACAGTAATACTGACACGGACATAGAGAGGACCTACTACCGAGATATTAACTGTTGGTGAACCACGAGTTTCCAGGTAGTCTTGGACACGGTTAATTAATTCTAAACTGGGTAAGGGTTTAGCTGCAGTTGAGCGGGGTACAATAATAACGCTGACTGCTCCCAATAATTCTCCGGTATCTAGGGGGTTGACTTTTAAATTTGTAAGTGGTATGCACTTGGCTCTAATAACTTCTGGTGAAGCCAGTTTGGCCAAGTCTTCGTAATCTTCTAGGGTGACAGCACGCTGACGATGACGAATTTCCCTGGGTGCGCGTTCGATGAGGGAGTTGAGGGTTTCTGCTTCTGCACCTCCTGCTGCTGCTTGATGGTTAATTACTTTGTCTACATAGGGGACTGTGGTTTTGAGTTGGACAATTGACCCAGATGCTTTGTTTCCGGCTGTCCCACCGCCTGTTTGATAGCGATTCATGCGGATATTACCTCTACCAGGGGGAGGAATTAGTCCATTGCGTCCATCCCCAAAGGTAATTTTTCCGGTAAGGTTGTCAAGAACATAATGGCGATCGCGTGTTCCTGACTGATAAAAATCTTTGACTTGGTGCCAACGTACCCAGATTTCTTTAGGTCTTCCTGTTGCATCAAGGATAGAAGTAATAGCATCTTCCCCTTCTTCAAAAACAATTTTTTGCTGTTCTTGAATAGAAGGTATTTCTAGTTCCCGAACTTCGAGTTGTTGAGCTGCTAAAATTGGTTGCTTAGTTGTTTGAAACTTTTGATTTTCATTCCCATCACTAGAGCCAAGAATTTCTTTTTGAATTGTCAATGTTTGGACTGCCATTGTGGTGTTAAGTAAGACTCGTTTTAGTCTAGGTTCAACTTCGTAGTCACCACTTAACCATCGAACTCTTAGCCAATAATGGGGAGGTAAATTAAAGTCTTTTCTTGGTGCAAAATCCCCTGGTGGGAGAAACTCAATTAAACCCGGACGGGTAAAATTTTCTGTTTCATCTCTTACCGTTAGTGTTCCCCATTCTTTGCCATTCCAGTATTGCCAAGATAGTTTTAGTTGCTCATTTTGCGACAATTCTTGACCTACAAAAGTCTCAAATGTTGCATTATAAATAATTGATGAATTATTAACTTGGCTAACTTGTAAAAAGCCGCGATCGCTACTATCTAATTCTGCTTCATCTGGAATTTCTACGCTTAGTTCTAACTCCTTTACTGAGTCAGCTTCTACTTCTAAAAATTCCTCCACATTAGTATTCCAATTTATTCCCAAGACAGTCAATTCAAATTGCACTGATTCTGAGGTATTATTAGTTAGCAAAAATTTATGAGTAACAGTTGAGTTAGCTGCTCCAATTATTCGACTTTTAGTAGGGGAAAGTGGTACTAATTTTTCTCCATATTTCACATCAGCCACATTGTTAAATAGGCTAATAGTACGATTCGGAAAATCTGTTCGGCCAGGGGATAAAGTAAAGCCAAAATAGCAAGCTGGTTTATCAGTTTCTGTTTTCTGAAAAGGAATTAAAGGTTTGGGAAAAAGTTGATTTTGGTTATCAATACCTTGAATTAGGTTATGGGAATAAACTGCGTCATTGTAGGTAAAAATAGTTTCTGGTTTTTCTTGTTTTGTCAATGTATAATCAACTGTAATTGAGTTAATTGATGGCGGGGCAAAAGTTGCCTCTCTGAATTGATATTCTGGTGAATTTCTACTTCCAGGTAGTGAATCTGTACTTCCATCTGGTATACGTTCATAGCGAGCTTCTGTACCATAGTTACCAGAAATAATTCTCACACGAATCCAAAAATCCTCTATTCCATTAACAGTTGTTGGATAAGGTTTTTCAAATAAGTTAAACTCTACCTGACCGTTTTGAGTAAAAGCTCGGGTGGTATCTTCAAATCCAGCTTCTTCTTCAGCAGTTGTTAATTCTTTCCACTTTTTACCATTCCAAAATTCCCATTTGAGTTGGATATTTCTAGAGGCTTTTGTGGGTTTAGGAAATTCTTCTTCATTTTCATTATTTTCTGATGCTGGATTAGTTAAATTGATATGAATAGTAATCTCAGCATTTTGTTGAGAAAAAGCTTGATTTTTTGCTAAATAAAAGGTGTCTCCAAGCTTTGGTTTTTCACCAAAAGGAAAGAAATCTTTAGTTACATCTACTGGTAATTGATTGGTAAATGCAGTTTTGATTAATAAGTCACTAGAACTAATTCTGACTTCAAGTTGAATATCCTCAATTTCTGGCAGTTTACTAGCAGATACCATACCAGTTGCAGATTCATTGGCAAGACTAATAGGAGTTAATAAACGACAACGTAGCCAACGGTTAGTAACTGAATTAACTGTACTTAAGGGAACAGCATTAATATTATTAAATTGAATTATCCTGTCTCCAATTTGACTCAAGTCTTGAATCCTATCAGGTATAATATCTTGCCAATCACCTTCATCCTCAGTTTCTTGCCAAAATTCCCATTTTATCTCCCCTCCTGCACCGAGAGCTATTGATAAATTAATCTTTAACTTAAGACTTTCAATTTCAGGAAAACCTAAAAGTTGGCTATGTCCAATATACAAAATATGTTCAATAGGTTGATTTCCCCGAAAAACAGGAACGCCCAGTGATGCTGGAGTAGTTATAACTGAACCGGACTCACTATATAGGTCTTGTTGTGGATCGCGCACAAAAATAGACTCTAATTTTGCTGCACTTACAACTAATTCCCGTTCCGTTTCAAAAATTACGGGGTCTTTTTCCCCTTCCCCTGGAGGTGCTGCAACTTGAGTCCTTTTGGGAACTACTGCATCAACCGTTGTTCCAGCAGCTAATAAAAATGTCAGCGGTACTCGTGCTGGTTGGGGTGGTAAACGAGAAGCTCCCAATAAATCCAAAAATGCTAAGAAATTTTTATCTGGAACTTGATTTAGCCTTTCAATAATAATCTCGGAAAAACGAGCAAATATATTAACTAATGCTGCCCTAGTTCCTTGAATTGGTTTATTTTCTCCTGTATATTGTTCCAAAAGTTGCTGCACCTGAGCAGCAATATCCTCTGCTGTGCGTCGATCGATTTTTGGCGCTAGTTTCCCCATTATCCTCCACCTCCTTCTAGATAAAACGGATAAACTAAGTTAAAAACGTTATTAGTTGCCCGCACTTGATAATCGATAGTAACCAGCATCTTCTCCCTCTCTTGATTTGATGGAGATTGAACTCGCACATCTAAGACATCAATACGAGGTTCAAATAACAGCAACGCTTCCTGAACAACTTGGGATACTTTGCCAGCAGTAGACGGTGAGTTAGGCTCAAAAACTAAGTCGTAAATGCTGCAACCAAAGTCAGGACGCATAACTCTCTCACCTTTTGCAGTACCAAGGATAATTAAGATTGACTGACGGACACTCTCCTCATATTCAGCAAGTTGGAAATCTCCCTCAGTATCTAAACTAACTGGAAATCCTACACCTACACCTAAAAATGGTTTAGACATCATTCCCTCCCTGTCATCCAATAAAAACTGTACTGACTGCCACCACTTGACCCACTGGTGCATCTACAGGGTCATTACAAGTTTCAGCAATATCTCCATTCCTGGCTGCTGATTTTCCGTTAATATTCACGGTTGGGCTACCAATTTTGATTGTACCTTTATTCGCCGGGGGATTTTGAAAGGCAGTCCCTGGAGGTGTCGGAATATGAGGTGGAGTATTGTCAGCAGTGCTATCTACAGTTGCTGCTGGCATTCCCATAATATTGACATCACTGCTGAGGTTGCCGTTGATAATCCCAGAAAAGGGATGAGGTAAGGGAGTCGGTACGGGTCCTGGTGACGGTACCATGACAATGTGAGTATCAACTGCAATAATTTGGTCCCCTTGTTTTGCTGCTGGTTGTCCCATACATATCTCCAATGATAAAAAATAAAATCAATTATCCTACATAAATTCTCAATTATTCCCCTCCTGGGAGGGGGAGGGGCGAGGGGTGGGTTCCCTACTCCCTACTCCCTACTCCCTCTTTTGCAATAATTTGGTCCCCTTGTTTTGCTGCTGGTTATCCCATAGACACCTCCAATAATAAAAAATAAAATCAATTCTCCCAAATAAATTTTCAATTATTCCCCTCCTGGGAGGGGTCAGGGGTGGGTTCCCTACTCCCTACTCCCTACTCCCTACTCCCTACTCCCTACTCCCTACTCCCTACTCCCTACTCCCTACTCCCTCTTTTCTAGAGATAACTAATTGAGATTAATAATTTGACCTTTAAGATTCATGGTACTACTGGCTTCAAGATTCATTCCTGCGCCAGATTCAACTTTGGTATCTGCTGTAGATTTGATTTCAATATTCTGTGCTTCTAGCTTAATATTGCCCTGTACTGCTGATAAAGTTATGTCTCCATCGGAGTTAATCGCAATCGTGTTACTAGCAGTATCAAAAACAATGCTATTTTTTTCAGTTTTATCAACAATTTCAATAGTTTCTTTACCCTCTTCATCATTGAGACGAATGACATGACCGCTACGAGATTTGATGACCCGGATATTATTTTGACCGTCTTCATTAGTTGTCGGTGGAGGTTCTTGACCATTCCATAAAAACCCGATAATATAAGGAAAACGCACATCCCCATGTTCAAAAACTACTAAAACTTCCTCATCTACTTCAGGCAAAAAATAAATCCCTCTTTCATTTCCTGCCATTGGTGCAGCTATTCGCGCCCAGTCGCTCTCATCTTCATCACTCAACCAGGGAAATTTCACTTTGACTCTCCCTAGTCCTTCTGGGTCTTCATTGTTAGTAACTACACCAACCACAACACCATAAATACGAGAGGCGATCGCTTCTCTTTCTTGATTATCCATCAATAGGTCAAATAACCTCATACTGAGTTCCTCCGAACTGTAAAATGGGTACGATATCCAGATTGAGCTTGATAACGATTCACCGTAGCAGTAACATAATACTGACCGCTAAAGCGTCTCCCTACCCCGTCAATTTTGATCACTTTGCCTGGCCGTAAATCTGTACGTCCCCAACAAACTCCTTCACCAGTAACTAACGTTAGTGCGAGATTATTGAAGCGAGCTTTGGCAAATTGATCTGCTTCTGCTTGAGTTAACACTGGGCGATCGCTGACTTTAGCAACTGCTGTACCGAAAGCATCTTCAACAATTGCAGCACCGCTATTTTGTCCCCCCATAGTTGAAACCTCATCCCCTACTCTTGCCTGTCCGACAATTTCTTGCTTTTCTTTAGGATTCCAACCTCGCACTGTTAACTCACTGACTTGACCCATAGAAGACAGATGGGGATAAAATTCCATCAAGTCATCATCAAAGCTAAGAGTTAAAATTTCACTCTCTGCATTGCCTACAGGTCGGAAAAATAGAGTTTTATCTTCAACAACTACCTCATAGTTAATCCGCTTTGCTCTCTCTTGCAAAAACTCAATATCCGTTTGCGACCCTTGTAAAATATAATCATGCACCACTTGGCTATCTTCAACTTGAGCAGTGAGTCCTGCATCCTGGGCAATTTGGGTGGCAATATCACTATCTTTTTGCTGGACAAAAGTTTTGGTCTTGCGACCTCGCTGGAGACGATGGCGACGGTCATACCCGCGCACAGTTAAACTAGGTAGGCGATCGAAGGCAAATTCTGGTTCTATACCCGTAATTTCACCAATAATCAAGGTTTCTAAATCATTAGCATAGCCAAGTTTAACTTCAACGACATTACCAATGGCAAAAAGTTCTTCGTCATCAATCCAGATAGTTTCTTCTTCCTGGCTATCTGAACCTGTAAGTTCCAGTGTAAACATTCCAGGTAAGTTAACATCATGGTCAACGGTAAGACGTTGGACGTGCAATTTCGCTTCAACAGGCAAAGGTGAGCCGTTGATAATAATCTCAAAATTAGGAACAAGAGGGCTTTCGCGATTAGCAACTGGCATAGATTATTTCCTTCATATAGAATCCGGTTATATAGAAGCCATTTGATATCTTTGCACGGGATGCAAGTTTGTGGCAAAGGAGTCAGGAATTAACCCACCCCTAACCCCTCCCAGGAGGGGAAGTCAGGAGATTGATAAATAAAAGATATTTCCATCTCCCTATCTCCCTATCTCCCCATCTCCCCATCCCCCCATCTCCCCATCTCCCCATCTCCCCATCTCTCCATCTCCCCATCTCCCCATTCCCCCATCTCCCCATCTCCCCATCTCCCCATCCCAACTATATAACAAGTATTCAACCAGATTTGATATCAACGCAGTTTCGGAATAGTTAAGGTTCGACCAATCTGCATTTCTAAGTTGCGTGGATCGTCAAGCTGATTAGCTTCAGCAATAATGCGCCACAGTTTGGGATTTCTGTAAACTTGGGCTGCTATACTACTTAAAGTATCGCCACGCTTGATAATACGGGTGGTCAATTCAGGATCGGTGTGCCGTTTGTCTACTAACGGAGCTAGAAATTCTAAGAAACTAACGCTCAAATTTGCTCTCAGGGGTTTTCCATTCCCTTTAAAGAGCGTAAAATTTTGCGTCAAACTGGTAATTACACCAATAAAGGGAAAATCAGAACCTACAGGAGCTTCACCCCAGGCAACTTCGCAAACTCGCGGATGAGCTTCATCTCGCTCAATCCGAGTTAGAGCTACAATTTTGTTAGTTTCTTGTCGCACATCCTCCCCATTAACTGCTTCAGTCACGTCGAAAAATAATTCCAAAGTGAGCTGACGACTACCACCTCCTTTAAATTCCACAGTGGGTGCATTAACTTGTCTTTCAGTGTTTGTTCCTTGTCCACTAGAGTTTTCCGGTGGTCCCCAATTGACGGATTTACTGATAGAATAAGCTTCAGGATTAAATTGCACCGAAATTGCCTTGTTCAGCAACCTGTTGTACTGTTCTCCCTGCTTTTCCAAAGGAGTAATTGTCAATTTTGCTAATTTTTGTTGTCCTAGTACCATTTCCCGATCCAATACATAACTTATTGTTTTTGTTGTTTAATTTCTGCTAAAATTTCAGGTAATTTCTCGAAATCTCCCTCAAATAATTTACGCCCTGGTTTAGATTTCAAACGGTCAGCTAACGCATAAAACGCATCGGTATCGTCTCGATGAGCCAATACATAAGCTCGTAATTCAGGTTCATTCATGGTTTGAAAATTAGGATGATTCATAAAATTGTTACCTCACCATTTCTGTCAATTAAAACTTGGATATCTTCACCGGCGAGAATGAAAATATCATTGCTTCTTTCATCTAATCTAACTAGAGAAATTGGTAAATACATTTGTGTCATTCTTTGACACATAATAAAACAATTAACCACTTGTTTCTCTGTAGGCATTTTCACACCTCATATAGAATCCGGTTATACAGTATATGTTTATAATTCTATCCACACTTTCTCGCCTTCAATTTCTCAACCTCTCCTTAATTACTTCAATATTTAATCTCCCCCACTCCCCTACTCCCCTACTCCCCTACTCCCAACAACTCTAATAACTATTAACCGGATTCTATATCATATCCCCCTACGTTCCCTTTCTACTGCAAGTTGACGAGCCAGAATCCGACTTACTTGTTCAGCAACTTTGGTGACATCTAGCGGTGATGCTGATGCTGTTCCTGCGGCAGACATTGGCGTTGTAGAATTTCCCTCCATTGCCAACTGAACTGTAGAATTATCTACTGTATTAGTTGTTTGACGAGCAAGGACACCATGAGTATTTATTGGAGTTATTGCTAGAGGTAGAGCAATTTTCTCACTATAAGGATTTTTGGTGGATAACCCCTCATTAGCTTGTAGACCATCGGTGCTTTTGAGCAAAACCATGTTTAACTCAGAACTAGGGTTACTGGCGATCGATGCTTCTGGCGATAGTTGTACAGGTAAGTTTGACTTTTGTCCCTGTAAGGATAAGGGTTGAGATTGAGAAAGGTCGGTCTTTGGTACGATTGAAGTTACGTTCAAATCTTCTGCTTTAGTTTGAATAATCCCTTTAACCAGAGGTAGATTAGTTTTTGGCTGGGTTGCAGTTACTAAACTATTGGGATTAACAGAAGTATCCGCTTTCCTTTGAACCGTACTTGCCGATAATTGGTTAGTAGCTCGGGTAAGAGGCAAATTCAGCTCCTTTTGGGAGTTAGGTTCAGCTTCAACCCTAGCTCCTAGATTTCTGGCATTAACTTCTGAAACAGTTGCTTTGCGACTAATCCGAAAATTACCAGATGTCTTAGGGGAGGGAAGTAGGGAAGCTTTACTGGAAACCAGTTGAGTTTCAGTTACTGTAGGATAAGAATTTGAATGAGTATCTACTTGCCCTTTTCCAAAATCAGACTTATTACTTGATAAAGCATTAATTTCTGAAACAGTTGCTTTGCGACTGATCCTAAATGGTCGGTTTGTTTCTCCCCTACTTGTCTTCACAACAGAAGTGTCAGATTGTGGTTTTTTTTCCACTGGCTTTGTCATTACCGTTGCTTTCTGGGTTATAGATGGCTGCAGGGGATTTGTTTCAGTTCTACCTAATTTATTAGGGCTTCTCCCTTGAATCTCCCTACTATTCTGAAACTGCCTTGATTGAGGCGGTATAGAACGTTGAACCATTTCTCCCATTGCTGAGTGAGCGTAAGGAGTTGCTGGAAATTGCTCATTAAGAACGTTAGCTGATTCCGTGCGCTGTCGCTGCAGACGTTGAATGATTGATGTCGGCTGCAAAACTCCAGAACCATAGCGAAATTTTACCTGTTCTGGTAACGCCAACCTTTGTACAAGTCGTCCAGCCATCCCTTGAGTAGCTTGGTAATGACAATGTAACTGCCGGGTATTAATTACCCCAGCAGGTTCAACCACTCGTCGCTGTAAACGTTGGCCCAAGGTTAGACTACTTGAATTATTAGAGGAGTGTAAAGGATAATCTTCCATCTTAAAAGTACCAATAGTAAGCTGTTGAATCGCGATCGCTAATTCTCTTAGCCTTTAGTTCAGCAATTAACAATGAACAATTAATAATTAATAATTACCTCTTCTTGAAACGGATAGGATTGACTAAAAGGAATTTTTTTGATTTATCCCCTATCCAAGGGGAGGCTAATAAAGCTGAATTGTTGAATGAATAATTATTGACTATCAACTCTTAATTATTAATTATTAACTATTAATTATTAATTATTAATTATTTGGTAAACTCTATCTGTCCAGTTTGGGCATTCAAACGCCTATTGATCTGGGCAACTTCCTCAACCCACCGTCTCCTTTCCCTGTGTTCCATTACCATGATTGATTCATACTGCCAATGGAAGTGATAGGCCAGATAGGCTACCTCCTGATGGAGTTGGTCCAGGGGGTAGCCTAAAATTCCCCCGATAGGTCCAACTCCACAGCAAAATCCTTTTCACAGTGAGGACAGGTAATCTGGAGCGATCGCGTTCCATTGCCATTAATGCGATTGTACAAATCCTGTAGATAGGATAAGTCAGAAGCGAATAACCCTTCAATCACTTTAGGATTAATCGCTTCTACAGAACCTAGTCTAGTTATAACTCGAGATAGCAGAATGACGATTAAGTAAGCTGGGTTAGATTGTACGCGAGGGTCTTTCAGGGGTATAATTTCATCGGCAGCAGTTGCCAGTCGCATTATCCCTTCCCGATGTAAAGTCCCTTCTTTGTCCACATAACCTGCTGGTAATGTAAACTCATACTCAGTTTGCAGCATGGCTGTTTGCTCAGAAATACTCATACCGTTTCACAGAATTCAAAAGTCAATGGAATTCAAAAGTCAAAAGTCAAAAGTCAAAAGTAAGATTTTATAGACACGGAATTCAAAAGTCAAAAGTCAAAAGTCAAAAGTAAGATTTTATAGACCCATAACAGGGAATTCAAAAGTCAAAAGTTAAGATTTTATAGACTCATAACAGGGAAGAGGGAACAGGGAACAGGAAGAAAGAATTGATGATTCATGGATAAGATTGGAGATATATAATAGTAATGTGCAATTAGTTTTGCTTATATATTTATACAATTCAGAACTTACGTAAATTCTTAGATAAAAAGCTATCTGTAGAGGGATAATGACCATTAAACCCTACTATATATGGGAGTTCTGCGTAAGTCCTGCAATTAATTTTGCATAAATTAAGCACTTACCTAAAAATCTTGTTATCATATCAAATCCGCTTAATTCGCTAGAAAAAAATGTTCTATTTTCCATCCTTCCCACACTCTTTTTATCAAAATAATATGGGTCTAAAACCCCGCCAAGATCGGCGAAATATTTTTGGAGCGGGCCTCAAATCCCCGTTACCAAAATCACTTCTGACTTCCCCTCCTGGGAGGGGGAGGGGCGAGGGGTGGGTTGACTTCTGACTTCTGACTTCGTTAAGCTCGCTCCAGACGTTCACAAGTCACGGTTAGGGTATCAATAGCAACATCACTTCCCTTCGCATCTAAACCAGGCGCTTCATACTTACTAGCCCAAGCCTGAAAAAAGTTCCAGCGTACTTTTTCCTGTCCTGTATCATCAAGCAGAATGATGGAACCATTTTTACGTTCAATCTGTCCATTGACAGCAGCTAAGTGCCAATCATAGAGTTCGCGAGAATCAGTTAGTCCCCATTTGAGGGAAATGTCAGGGTAACTCGCTTTACCTCGGAGTTTACGCACTGTAGCATCGTCTCCACCTTCACGATATTCAACGATTTCTACCTCAGAACCAAAACCACTACATTCAGAAAATCCTGCCTGAACAATGCCATCAATCTCCACAAGGAAACGATAGTTTTTATACGGATCAACTCTTGGCATAACTAAATCTCCTTATTTAGTTGGTTCAACAAGTCACTACTCGCCAGCCGTTTGCTGGATGCGGAAGATCACAAATTCCGCTGGCTTGACAATGGCTACCCCAATCAGGGTGACAACTTGTCCTAACTCCCTGACTTCTTTGGGATTAGTTTCTGCGTCACATTTAACAAAGAAAGCTTTATCCGGTGTTTCTCCAAACAAGGCTCCACTGCGCCATTCATTTAATAGGAAGTCCCCTACTGTCCGTTTAATCCGTTGCCACAGTCCTAGATCATTAGGTTCAAAGACAGCAAACTGTGTCCCATCATTAATAGATTCCACTAAGTAGTTGAAATAGCGACGGGTACTGATGTAGCGAAAATCAGCATTAGCATCATCTGCCATTGTCCGCGCTCCCCAGACTTTAATTGTGCCTTTGAAAGAACGAATCACGTTAATCCCTTCTGGATTTAAACCATCCTGCTGTGCTTTACTAATGGAACGACTGACATCAAGAGCATTAACAACAACTTCATTCGCAGGTGCTTTAAATACCCCCCGCGTTGCATCATTGCGAGCATATATTCCAGCAATATGACCACTAGGAGGTATAGTATCTGGAGCTTTAGTAACTGGATCGAAGACTTTAATCCAAGGATAGTAAATGGCGGCATAGCTAGCTTGCTGACTCCGACCAACAGGACGAATACCGTTTACACTACCTGGACCTTGGGTTTGATCGCCATCTAAAATAGCCACCCTGTCTCCCATTTTAGCACAGTGAGCTATAATAGCATTATGTTGAATGTCACTTACTGCTCCAGGTACAGCAACAATTGTAATTTCATCAACTGCTTCAAACTTCTCTAACTCATCACTAGGGTCATCAATTTCTGTTGCCGTGGCAACCCGCAGCACATGACAACGAGTACCTCCATTGAAGAAGAAGCCATATACAGCATGGGCTAAGATTTTATTGCCCTCTTGAAAATCGCCAAACTTAGTTTTGAACTCTTCCCAACTGGTAATTAATATCGGTTCCCCTGCATCAGCTACATCATACAGCACAGGAACTGGATTACCCTCATTATCCTTAACTAAAACATGACTACCATAGGTAACTAAAGCTGTTTTTTCGTCTTTATCCTTAACAAAAACAGTAGGATTACCGTCAGCATCTAAAAGAGGAACACTATTTCCTTCATCATCCTCAAAGAAAGCGGGTTTACCTTCTTTGTCTTTAACTACAAAAGGAATAGGATCTACAATAAGCTCAGGCTCATCCTCATCATTTAAAACAGGATTACCGTTATCATCAAGTTGGAATTGAGATGGAAATTCAAAGTAAAACTGTCCTGGTCGAGGTGGCATTGTAACATCATCAGCTACCACACCAATAAAGCCAGCTATACTGGTAGCAACCCCAGCTATGGGTAGGGAAGCGGGTGGCACATATTCAACATAAACTCCGGGGGAGAGATATTGTGGCATACTATTTTCTCCTTGATCATCACGAAAATTACTGCTGTAACTCCACGTTGTAATTACTTTCTGTGTTTTCTACTGGAATAGTAATATTAACCTCCTGTACTAAATCTTCCAACTGCACCCTCAAGGTATAAGCACCAGCAGGAATTGACCCGATGCTGTACTGTCCATTTCCATCAGTGGCTACAGTAAGATTAGGCTCAACTAAAATAACTGTCGCACCCACCACAGGTTTATTTTCAGCATCTGTAACTCGTCCACCAATGCGGAAAAATCTTTGTTCGGTGCCTGGCACAAATTGTTCTGAGGATGATGAGAGTTGCTGGCCTAATTGTAAATCTTGAGTAATGACAATGGGGGTTGGTTCGGGTTCAAAAAGTTCCTTCATAGAAACGGTTACTGTAACTGTAATTGAAGGACGCAATTGATTACCCAACGCCGTCCAAAGTTCAGCCACACTTTGCACTCCATCGACTTGAGCTGTTACCAATGGTAAGGGTGGTTCTTGATTTGCCAGTCGGGTATTTTCTAAAAAGGGTATTTCTGGAATAGTTGGATAGGCTGAAAATACTTGCAGCACTTGGCTAAGTAATCGGTGTTCTTGGAGGGGTAATTCTTCCCCGCCAACTGGCCAAGCTGTAACCAAATAAGAACAGGCTATGCGCTTTGGTGGATTATGAATAATTGCCTGTCCACCTCGCATTTCGATACTTGGTTCATTACTGCGCAGTTCCAGGTGTTCCCGAATGTCGTACAGAAATAAATTAACCGTAGTTTGCCCAGGGCTAAAAGTTTCTGATGGACGCTCAAAGGAAATTTGGGCTTCCGCCAATTCTGGAAACCTCGATGATAGTCTTGAATCTTCCAAAATCCTCCTCAAAGCTTGACTCAGATCGCGAATCATTTTGACTAACCTCGTTTTGACTAACCTCGTTGGATTTTCTGATCAACTATGCATCAGACTTTCGTGGCCTAAGACCTGCCTGAAAAATACATCTTTTGTAGTTGTGACGTTCTCCTACATCATAATCTTGGATTTGATGTAGGCTTCCCAACCTCACGGATAGGGCTTTCTGTTTTGCTGGCGCAACGCTGCGCGAACACAGGGAGTGCAACCACTTAAGCCTCCGCAGACAGAGACTCGGAGACCCACCGCCTTTTTGTACTGAACAATTCTGTACTCCCGAAAGCACCCTCAAGAGTTTTACCTTTTCACGGGCTGAGGGCGAACTTCAGCAATTGAACCCCATACTTTTTGTTGTTTTCGGTAGTGCTTTTATCAGGTGCGTATTACCGCAATTATTGATCCAATTATCATAACACAAAAAGGCATACAATGACAAGAGGTAAACAGATAGTAATTCGAGTAAATCAAGATGCATAAGATAAAATGAATCGATACGCTAAAAGGAAAGATTTATCTGTGGCCCAAATCATTCGAGACTACATCAAGCGTTGACCGAAAAACCCTGATTAAGTGGACGCTACGCGGTTTATTTGTTGGTCGGCAATTCCCCTCCTGTTATACGAATGTTAACGGGAGGGGAATTGCCGAATCAAGTTGGGGTGTTAACTTTTACCGAAAAGCGACGTTGAAAGCCCACGTGTTTTAACCGGGGGATGAAAACAAGGGAGTCGTTTAGACTAGACAACTTTAGTTGTCCTGTGCTATTTTGATCATTGACATCCTCCCGACGCTGCACTTGCGTGACAGCGCGGGATTCCTAACCATCGCTGATTAGGTCTTTCTGCTTCAATGCACCAGCCTCCAAGGTCGAGCCTCTTTTCGGTCTTACGGTCGCTCCACAGACTGAAACTGCTAGCCCAGCAGCCATATTTCTAAGTCTAACACACTATTGACATGCGCCGCAAAATTGATTGGTTTTCCCATGCGACGCTCCCCTTCGGGAGAGCGCGGGTCTTCAACCAACGTTGAGATAAATATTCTAGTTGAAAACCCCCGTGCAACAAACCGCCCCGACGAACAGATCGTTATCTACTTACCCGGAAAATGGACGTCAAATGAAATATCGGCGATCGCCTCCAGACTGCCAGGAGTAAATATTGAAAAAGTGGCCACTTATGATGTATGTCCTAAAGCAGCGCAGAAAGGAGAACAGACTGAAAGGAAAATTATCTTCTCCATGTCCTGTTTATACTTAAACTATTGTAAAATTGTCGCTTCCTAATGTTGCGGTATTAATTCCAGTTAGAGTGGCTAAAGTTTCAGTACCAGAGATGATTTCGTTGCCGGAGAGAGTCAAATCATTGAATGTCAAACCGCTCGATAAACCGATGATATCCTCGCCAACACTAAAATCGACAATGGTATCTATACCTTGGCCTTCACCTAGTACAAATATATCGCTGCCAGCACCACCTTCAAGAGTATCATCGCCATACCAACCAGTGAGGGTGTCATTACCACCTAGACCATTGAGTGTATCTGCTCCGTTGTCCCCATAAAGGGAATCATCTCCTTCTGTGGCAATTTCTGTATCACTGTACTTGATGACAAAACTATCAGTTTGACCTTTTGCTGTCTCTCCCGGTAAAACGTTGGAATTACCAACACTGCTGATCAAGCCAGCAATGTAAACACTGTTGTCTTCAGATACTCCTATACCCCAAGCACTATCCGTTACTTCCGTGCCAATTTGTTTTGTCGCCAGTAGTTCCCCCTGTTGATTAAAAGTAGCGAAGTAAGGATCAGCAGCTCCAGTTGCATTGACACCTCCTAAGTCACCTCCAGTACTACCACTAATATAGATACGATTTCCATTTGTGTCTATATCCCTAACAAAATCACCTTGAGACGTTCCCAACTGTTGAACCCAATCAGTTTCGCCATTGGTGGAATCTAATTTGGCTAAATAGACATCTCCATTACCAAAATATTCCTGCCCAAATGTACCTCTGGTTTCACCAGCAAGATAAACTTCCCCCTGTTCATTTACTATGATAGCTGTTGCAGTGTCTTCATATATAGTTCCCAGTTGCTGACTCCACTCCTCAGTACCTTGACTGTTAAACTTGACAACCACAGCATCGCGATCGCCAACTAATTCTTCTCCTGGCCAGTCACCTTTAGTCTGGGCAGCTAAATAGACATTCCCATTACTATCGACTGCTACGTCCTGACCATGGTCAGATAAGCTAGTTCCCAGTTGTTTAGTCCACTCAGGACGAGCATTACCATTAGTGTCATAGGAAACTAAAAACGCATCCCTGCTACCCAAATGTCCCCCAAGGTCTCCACTGGTATCACCGCTTACATAGACATTTCCTTGACTATCTGAGGCAATTCCTCTCACCTGAGAGTTGCTCCTGGTAATCCCAAGAAGTTCCCTCTCCCATATTTCGCCTCCGGTATTGGGATCGTGCTTGGTAACAAATAATCCTCCATTACTCTGGTCGCTAGCAACATAGAGGTGTCCGTTATTAAACGTGACATTTGTAGCACCATCAACGTCAGTACGTCCCATTGATTTAAACCACTCAAATTCCCCTGCTGGGTTCATCTTGGCAATAAAACGGTCTCTACCAGTATTCTGATTCGGGTTAGAACTAACGTTTTCTCCCACAAAATAAATATTTCCCTGGTCATCGGTTACTAAATCACGGATGCTATCGTCTTTTTCCCCTCCCAGTTGTTGAATCCAGTCAATGTTATATTCGACTCCATATTTAATTGTGGTAGTAGCCACTTCACTGGTATTGCTGTGAGCTGCACCGTCATCGACAACGAATTCTACAACTCGTTCTGTGGTATCGGGTGTAGCTGCTGTATTGTTGTAAGTGACAGTCTGCAAAACTTGCTCGTAATTGGCAATGGTATCCTCACCATTGAGGTTGAGAGTACCAGTAGCGGAATCGTAGTTGAAGGTAATATTGGTATTGGTAGTATCAGCAGCGAGAATTTCTGAAGTACCATCTAAAAGATTGGTAATGTTAATAGTTACCCCATTTAGTGTAGCTGTATTGGAGTCTAAAGGAATTTTGTTACCATTCTCATCTAAACCAAAGTCAGTGAGGTCAAAGGAATTACTTATAATTGAAGTTTCCCCACCGCTAAATGTAGCAAAATAATCAATGCCTGGTTTTTCAATGCTATTGAGGTCTAATTCTGGAGCAATATTGCCATAGATGATGCGAGTTTGGGAACTGGAAGTGTCTGGACCTGGAGTTTCAATTGACATATCGCCAACACCATCTCCGTTGAGGTCGCCTACAGAATTGACCCGAGAAACTGAACCTTCTGCTTCTGGGGTTATTACAGTGAAGCCATTGATACCGTCAAGGTTGCTGAGGTCGATGACACCGTTGTTTCCTAGATCCTGAGCGCCGAAGACAAAGAAAGTCTGATTACCGGATACAAACCTCATATCAATTAGTCCATCCCCGTTGATGTCTCCTGCACTACCTCCTCGAGTAATGCCACGGCTAATTCCATTTTCAATTAGTTGGACGCGAAAACCCTGAGTACCATCTTCTAGGTCAGATAACTCAACGCTTGGGGTAAAAGATGGAGCACCGAATGCTACATAATTAGCAGCGCCACGAGTTGAAGCGATCGTCAAATCGTCGTAACCGTCTCCGTTGGTATCTCCTATTAATCTGGTGTCACTATGCCAACTTTGACCGTTGATGACAAAACCTTGGCTGCCGTCTCCTCCGTTTTCTGGTAACAGAGAAGCTAGCTCAATATTTCCGGGGAGAGGGTTGTTAGTACCAAAGATAATGTAATTCTGTCCGGAATTTGGACCATTGGGTTCTGCTCCAGGTGCTGATATCACCAAGTCAACAAAGCCATCGTTATTAATATCTTTGCCACCGCTCACTGATAACCCTGCTATGTCTCCGGCAGCAACACCATTGATAGCAAACCCTGTGGTGCCGTCAAGGGAGGAAAGTTCTAAGGTGGATGGAAAACCTGATTGCTGGCCGAATACGAGATAACTCTGCCCTGCATCGACTTTACCGTCGGGGTCTGCATCAGGGGCACCGATCAACAGGTCAGGTAAGTTATCACCATTAAAATCACCAGCATTACTGACAGCAAATCCGGCTCTGTCACCTGCATTGATGCCGTTAATGGTGAAGCTAGTTCCCAGATTTTGGCTACCACCGTAGATTACGCTAATCTGACCTGCATCAGCGTTGCCGTTGGGGTCTGCATAAGGCGCACCAACAATTATGTCAGAAAAACCATCATTGTTCAGGTCTTCAGCATTACTGACTGATGTACCAAAACGCTCTGATGCAGAATTTCCTGGAATTTCGATACCGTTGACAGGAGGAAGGTTAACAGAGCCAGTATTTCCTAGATTAGGGTCTCCATAAACAAGGTAAATTTTACCAGAATTACTGCCATTGGAGTCATCAAAGGGTGTACCGATAATTAGATCGCCAATGCTATCGTTATTAAAGTTTCCGGCACTAGCAAGTAGCATATCTGTTCTATCTAATCCCGAAATTGGGTTGAATAAGAAGCCATTCTTGCCGTTAATATCCTCGACATTAAATGATATATTACTCATGGTTTACTATTCCTATTATCATAAGCATTCAGCTATTAGCGGTCAGCAGTCAGCCTTTTTTTGAATCAGGACTTATGCAAAGACACTGTGTATAGAGTCTAGTAACTATTGGACAATAGTTATGACTACTATATATAGCGTATCTGCGTAAGTCCTATGAATAAGAAAACACATTTGCTATCAGCTATTAGCGGTCAGCAGTCAGCCTTTTTTTGAATCAGGACTTACGCAAAGACACTGTGTATAGAGTCCAGTAACTATTGGACAATAGTTATGACTACTATATATAGCGTATCTGCGTAATTCCTATGAATAAGAAAACACATTTGCTATCAGCTATTAGCGGTCAGCAGTCAGCCTTTTTTTTGAATCAGGACTTACGCAAAGACACTGTGTATAGAGTCTAGTAACTATTGGACAATAGTTATGACTACTATATATAGCGTATCTGCGTAATTCCTATGAATAAGAAAACACATTTGCTATCAGCTATTAGCGGTCAGCAGTCAGCCTTTTTTTGAATCAGGACTTACGCAAAGACACTGTGTATAGAGTCCAGTAACTATTGGACAATAGTTATGACTACTATATATAGCGTATCTGCGTAAGTCCTATGAATAAGAAAACACATTTGCTATCAGCTATTAGCGGTCAGCAGTCAGCCTTTTTTTGAATCAGGACTTACGCAAAGACACTGTGTATAGAGTCCAGTAACTATTGGACAATAGTTATGACTACTATATATAGCGTATCTGCGTAAGTTCTATGAATAAGAAAACACATTTGCTATGGATAGCAAAGGTCTTCAGATGTATTTTGACCCAGATTTGAAAATGGGACTTCAGTCTTTCAATACTGCCATCAGACTTCATTTTGTCCGAAGCTAATGGCATTTAGCTGATGGCTGAATGCTTACCTATTATCTGTACCATTTGAATTAGTACCTATACTTAAATGGTATGAATTTAATTGATGATTTGTCGTTACGAAAAAGTATGCTATTTTTCTGTGAAAAAGTAGGATTTGAGAGCAGATAAAATAGAAAAGTATTAAAAAGTATGATTTAGTATGATGTTCAATCTTCCCAATTACCAAATCCAATCTCAAATATATGAAAGTGCCAACTCAATTGTCTATCGGGGGTACTCCCAAACTCATCGCAAACCAGTTATCCTCAAATTGTTACGAGAAAACTATCCCACCCCCGCTGAATTAATCAGGTACAAACAAGAATATCAGCTTACTCATCAGTTAAGTCTACCTGGAGTTATTAAAGCTGAAGCACTGATAGAATGGGGTAATACATTTATCATTGTGTTTGAAGATTTTGGAGCACAATCTCTCAAACAATTATTACAGCAACAAAAATTTCCTCTCAAGGAATGTTTACAATTAGGAATTAAAATTAGTAAAAGTCTGGGAAATATCCATCACTCAGGAATTATTCATAAAGATATTAATCCTGCTAATATTGTTTATAATTCCAAAACAAAACAACTAAAAATTATTGACTTTGGTATTGCGACTTTACTAGGAAGTGAAAATCCTACTCTCAAAAATCCCAACGTACTAGAAGGAACTTTAGCTTACATTTCTCCAGAACAAACAGGCAGAATGAATCGGAGTTTAGACTATCGCAGTGACTTTTATTCCTTGGGAGTAACTTTATATGAATTAATTGCTGGAAAATTACCATTTGGAACTAATGATGCTTTGGAGTTATTACATTGTCATCTTGCCAAACAACCAGCATCAATTATTAGTCATCAATTATTAGAAAAACAAACAGTAAATCTAGAGATAATAGATAAGATTATTCAAAAATTAATGGCTAAGACAGCAGAGGAAAGATATCAAAGTGCTTGTGGAATTCAAGGCGATTTAGAAAAGTGTTTAATTCAATTAGAAACAAAAGAAGAAATATTACCTTTTATTTTAGGAGAAAAAGATAGGAGCGAACGCTTCTCTATTCCTGAAAATTTATATGGCAGAGAGCAAGAAATAGAAAAATTATTATCTGTCTTTAAGAGAGTCACACTCAACAATAATCATACAGAATCTCATCACACTAAATTAATTCTAGTATCAGGATATTCGGGTATAGGAAAGTCCGCTCTAGTGAAAGAATTATACAAACCAATAACTGAAGCTAGAGGTTATTTTATTTCAGGGAAATTCGATCAATATCAAGGAGATATTCCTTATTCGGCAATTGCTATTGCATTTCAATCATTGATTAAACAAATATTATGCGAAAGTTCTGCGCAGTTAGAACAATGGCGAGAAAAACTCTTGAATGCTTTGAAAGATAATGGACAATTAATTATTGATATTATTCCTGAAATAGAGTTAATTATTGGTCAACAAGTGCCAGTTAAAAAATTAAGTGGTTTTGAAGCACAAAATCGCTTTAATTTAGTTTTTCGCCGATTTATTAGTGTATTTGCTACTTCAGAACATCCTTTAGTGGTGTTTATTGATGATTTGCAATGGTCAGATAGCGCTACTTTACAATTAATTCAGACACTAATTACAGATACACAAATAAATTATTTTTTGTTGATTGGTGCTTATCGTAATAATGAAGTTAATTCTACTCATCCTTTAAGTCTTGTTTTAGAAGAGATAAAAAAAGCCGATATTAATTGGGAGATTTTACATCTGAAACCTTTAGTTAAAGATAGTATTAGTCAATTAATTGCTGATACCCTGCAATGGGAATCAAAAACAATATCTTCCCTGAGTAAATTAACTCTGGTTAAAACAGATGGAAATCCTTTCTTTGTCAAAGAATTTTTGAAGACTTTACATCAAGAAAAATTAATTAAGTTTGATATTTGCCAACAACAATGGGTTTGGAATATTGAGGAAATAGAAGGTCGAGATATTACTAACAATGTTGTTGAACTAATGGTGAGTAAGTTACAAAAACTTTCTCATGTTGGTCAAAATGTTTTGCGTTTAGCTGCTTGTTTAGGTTCATCATTTGAATTAAAAGATTTAGCTATTGTTGCAGAAAAATCTAGAAAAGAAGTATTCAAAGAACTTTGCGAAACAATTAACTTAGGATTAATTACACCCACCTCAGAATTAGACGAACAGCTTATTTATCAAAATTATAAATTTTTACATGACCGCGTACAACAAGCTGCTTATAGTTTAATTGAATTATCACAAATAGCTACTTTAAATTTACAAATTGCTCGCTTATTATTGGAGCATCTTAGACCAGAAGAATTAAAGCATAAAATATTTATTATTGTTGATAGCTACAATTTAGGGAAAGATTTAATTGCTGACCAGAAAGAAAGACAAAAATTAATTGAATTAAATCTAGAAGTCGCCCTGAAAGCTAAAGCTTATGCTGCTTTTCACACTGCTGCTCATTATCTCCAATTTACTCTGAATTTACTTCCGGAAAATAGTTGGCAAAAACATTATTACATAACATTAGAAATCTATACTGAAGCAGCAGAAATAACTTACATCATTAACGATTATCAAAAATCTTTAGCTTTTTCAAACATTGTTATGCAAAATTCCTTAAATTCTCTAGATAATATCAGAGTTTATCAAAATAAAATACAAATTTATACTGCTCAAAATCAAATATATTTAGCTATTGATACGGCTTTGGAAAGTTTAAAGTCATTAGATATTTCTTTGAGGAAAGAACCTCCTGAAAATTTTAATATCGACAGGATAGATAACTGGCCTGTGATGAAAAACTCTCGTATAAAAGCAGCGATAGAAATATTGATTTCAATTTTAGGTCCTACATTTCAAAATTATCCAGAACTTTTCTTTTCTGTTGGTTATACAATAATAGATTTGTGCATTAATCATGGAAACTATACTGATTCTCCTTTTGGTTATATATGGTATGCCATGATTCTTTGTAAAAAAAATCAGATTAAAGCAGGTTATAAATTAGGAAACAAGTCTTTAAATTTATCCCAAAAATATAATATTGATCGGCGCCAATTGGTTGCAAGTAATAATATTTTTTACTTTGCTATTTCTGTCTTTAATCAGCATTATAGACAGAGTTTAGAGCCTTTAAAAAAGAACATTCAGCTTTGTTTAGAGCTAGGAAAATCTGAGATTGCAGCTTACTCTATAGTTAATTATTCAAATTTATGTTTTTTGGTTGGTCAATCTTTATCTGTTCTCGATATAGAGCTACAAAATCTAGCTAATATTTTACAAAAAATTCAGCAGAAAGGTCAAATTATCAGTAATAGTATACACCGCCAAGCTATTATGAATATTTCTACTTGTGTTGACCAACAAAATTTATCGCTAACACAATATTTTGACCCAGAAAAAGAACTCGATCAAGTCATAAATTCCCAGAACAATCATCTCTTGGTTTATTATTATTTTTACGGGTTATTTATTCAATATTATTTAAAAAATTACGATTGTGCTTATGAACAGGCAAATAAAAATCTAGAATATCAAGGAATTATGCCCTCATTTTATGTTTGGGCACAACATAACTTCTACTATTCTTTAACCTGTTTAGCTTTATACGATGAAGCTCTAGAACAACAACAAAAAGAATACTTAGTCGTAGTAGAAACTAATCAAAAACAAATGAAAATCTGGGCAGAAAATGCCCCGATGAACTATCAACATAAATATGATTTAGTTGCAGCAGAAGCAGCCAGAGTATTAGGCAATATTCTAGAAGCCATCGAATTATATGACCAAGCTATCACTGGAGCCAAAACTCATCAATACCTCCATGAAGAAGCCTTAGCAAATGAATTAGCAGCCTACTTCTATTTAGGTAGAAAACAAACAAAAATAGCAGCAGTTTATCTCCATGATGCACGTTATTTATATCTCAAATGGGGAGCAAATGCCAAAGTCAAAGCCCTCGATACAGAATATCCCCAACTACTAACTAATTTTCGACAGAAACATTCCTTAGATATTAATAATACTCTCAGCAATACAGCCACAAAAAATATTAACCAACAACTAGACTTAGCCACTCTCATCAAAACATCAAAAGCTCTATCTCAAGAAGCAAATCTGGAAAATCTCCTCTCACTACTGATTAAATTTATTGTAGAAAATACAGGGGCACAAACAGGATTAATCTTTCTTCAAAAAGACGGTAATTTTCAATTAGAAATAACTCACACAATTGACGAAGTAATTAAAGAAGGTAATGGGGAATTGAGAATCAAGAGTCGCGGTAATTGGAATGGAGAAAAAAGGGAGTCGGTAATTCAAAATCTGCCACAAGCTATCATTAACTATGTTCAACGCACCCAAGAAATACTCGTCTTAGAAAATGCTTCAGAAACCGGAATTTTTACCAAAGATAAATATATTCAAAACTATCAAGTCAGATCGGTTTTATGTTTGCCACTTCTGAGTCAAGGCCAAATTATTGGTATTTTATATTTAGAAAATAATTTATCAGATTCTGTCTTTAATGAAGATAGATTAGAAGTAGTCAAACTGATTTCTGCTCAAGCTGCTATTGCGATTGAAAATGTACTTCTGAGACAGCCAGAAGAAAATTATAATTATGAATATCAGGTAGGTGGATGTTTGTCAGCTAATTCTCCTACTTATGTAGTTAGAAAAGCAGACAAAGATTTATATCATGCTCTGAAAAAAGGAGAATTTTGTTGTGTTTTTAATTCTCGGCACATGGGTAAATCTAGTCTGAGAGTTCATCTAACTGAACAATTAAAACAAGAAGGATTTAGTTGTGTTGCCATAGATTTAACTGCTGTTGGCAGTAGAAATATTAAAGAAGAACAATGGTATGCAGGATTCATTTATAAATTAGTCAATAATTTTCATCTCTCAGAAAAATTTAATTTTCGAGAATGGTGGAAAAATTTAGATTTTCTTTCCCCCGTGCAAAAGTTGAGTGAATTTATTGAACAAGTATTACTCAAATATATTCCCAAAAAAATTGTAATTTTTATAGATGAAATAGATAGTACCATCAGTTTGAACTTTTCCATCGATGATTTTTTTGCAGGTATTAGATCCCTCTATAATGCCAGAGGAGATAATCAAGAATATCGTCGTCTTAGTATTGTACTTTTAGGTGTTGCAACTCCTTCAAGTTTGATTAAAAATCCAGATAATACTCCCTTTAATATTGGTACTGCGATTAATTTATCCGGTTTCAAGTTTGAGGAAATTAAGCCTTTAATTGAAGGTTTAGAAACAAAGTATGCTCGGGGAGAATTATTGGTGAAGGAGGTTTTAAAATGGACTGGCGGACAACCTTTTTTAACTCAGAAAATGTGTAGTTTAATTTTCGCGTCTTCTAAGGAGAACGAGTCTAGTGGGGAGTCGGAATGGGTGGCTAACTTGGTGAATACTGAGATTATTAATAATTGGGAAAATCAAGATGAACCTCAACATTTAAAAACGATTCAGGATAGATTGTTACAGAGTAAAAAATCTGTGGAATTGTTGGGGTTATTGGAAAGGATATTAACCAATGAAAAAGTGTTGTTAGATTCAAGTGAATTACAGAAGGAGTTGTTACTTTCTGGTATTGTAAGAAGGCAGGGTAAATATTTGGTGATTTTTAATCTGATTTATCAACAAGTTTTTTCTATTGATTGGTTGAAAATGCAAATTTTGAAAATATAGAGTCAACTTAAAATATAGCTTTTTTGATTGATTTTTGCCTACAATGCTAAATATTCAGGACTTATCGAATAATTAATAATTAATAATTAATAATTAAATAATTCTGGTTTAAAGCCTCCCCTTTTAAGGGGGAAAAAGCGGTCGTTAGCGCAGCTTCCCGTAGGGTGGGATGGCGAGGTTTCCTCGCCATATCCAATCGACCAAGAAAAGAAAATATTCCTGATATTCAATTCCATAACGGTTTTAACCAGAGGTAATTATCAATTATCAATTATCCATTATCCATTAATGAAACACTCAAACAATAAACCCGGTTTATTGCTCTGATTATTGTTTTTCGCTCTCACGAAATTTCCTCGATAAACCCGATTTATGCATAAGTCCTAATCTTGTAGAAATATAGAGAAAAAAGACATTTTTTCTATTGAGAGATTTATGAAGGTAGAAGAGGCGTTAAATCTGGCAGATCAGATAATTTATGAACATACAGGGGCATATCTTACTACGCTGCAAAGCGAAATTTTTTGTGGTGCATGGCTAGAAAAAACCTATGAAGCTATGGCTGAAAAATGTCATTGCTCAAAATCTCATATTAAAAGTGTAGGAAAATCTTTGTGGGATTTATTCTCTCAAATTTTGGGAGAAAAAATTACTAAAAAAACATTTCGAGCTGCTTTAGAAAGAAAAAGTCATAAAATAAGCAGAGAAGAAAGCCATAAAATATTAATTGATGCACCAGAATTACAACTTAAAAAAAAAGTTTGATTTACGATTTAGAATTTCCAGAAGGGCAAGTTAAATTAGATTCTCCCTTTTATGTTGAACGTCCACCAATAGAAACTATTAGTTATCAAACTGTGCTTAAACCAGGCTCTTTAATTCGGATTAAAGCACCACGACAAATGGGGAAAAGTTCTCTAATGGCTAGAATTTTACAACATTCAATCCAACAAGAATTTCTGCCAGTAATCTTAGATTTTAAATTAGCAGATAGCAAAATTTTTAGGGATTTAGATTTATTTCTGAAATGGTTTTGTCTCACCATAGGACGTAAATTAGATTTGCCTAATAAACTTGAAGAATATTGGGATGATATATTTGGCAGTAAAACAAGTTGTACAGATTATTTTGAAAAGTATATTTTAGCTCAAAGCGATCGCCCCTTAGTATTAGCTCTTGAAGAAGTCGATTTAATTTTTGCTTATCCTCATCTAGCAAATGATTTTTTTAGTTTATTACGAGCTTGGCATGAAGAAGCAAAAAATAATTTTCTCTGGAAAAAATTACGTCTAATTCTAGCTCATTCTACTGAAGTTTATATTCCCCTTAATATTAATCAGTCACCTTTTAATGTAGGATTAGCTATTGAGTTACCTGAATTTACTTCCGAACAAGTACTAGATTTAGCTAAACGTCATAGTTTAGATTGGAATTCCGATCATGTAAGCCAATTAATGGCTATGTTAGGAGGACATCCTTACTTAATTAGATTGGCTTTGTATCATTTAGCTACACAACAAGTAACTTTGGGGCAATTTCTACAACAAGCACCTACAGAAGCAGGATTTTTAGGTAATTTTTTACGAAGACATCGCAGTAATTTAGAACAACAAATAGAATTAGCTAATGCTATGGAAAAAGCTATTTCTTCTGCTGCTCCAATTCGGGTTGAATCAGTAACTATGTTTAAATTACATAGTATGGGATTAGTTGGTTTCCAAGGAAATAAAATCTATCCTCGCTGCGAATTATATCGTCAATATTTTGGTAATAGATAGTAAGTGTAGTGGCCAGCAATTAAGTTAGCCCCTGAATATATATCAACATTATTAGGATGTCATCGTACCACCGTATCACGATGGTTTGCTACCTACAGAAAGTTGGGTGATTAAGGTTTATTAAACAAGAACAAAATTGTTGGTAGACCTAGAAAAATGTCATCAATAATAGAAAATAAACTCAGAGCTGAACTAGAAGAAATAGAGGGTTTTAATAGTTAAAATGAAGTACAAACATTGTAAAAAGCAGTGTGTGATCTTCAATTACCATATTCAACAGTACATAGATATGTTTATTATCATTTAAAGGCTAAATTAAAAGTGCCTCGTCCAGTAAGTAACAAACAAAACACAACTCAAGCTCTGAAGATAATGGGAGAATGTGGAGTAACAATGAATGCTTTGCCATTTCCAAGATGGCTAAAATCATTATTCAAATTAAAGAGGTAATACCAATTTGATAAATTTTTTCTACCATCAGGACTTACGCATAACCACCGTATCTAGTAGGGGTAAACAGCCGTTTACCCCATTAATTATTAATTGTTGAACCACCCTACTACTGCTAATTAAACCAAACTTTGAGCAGGTTTATAACTTTGAATTGCTTTCATATATTGCGCCCTTTCAAATTTACTTGCATCAGGACAATTAATTTGACTCATACTGCCGCGCATTTGTGCTATTGATTCATATTCATGTTCTTCCATCCAATGAATCATCTCATTTTCGATAACTTTTATATGATTAATTCCATGACGTAATAAAGCACCTACTAGCTGAGTTACATTTGCACCTGCCATCATCATTTTAATTACATCTTGCCCTTTTTGAACGCCACTTGTTGCTGCAAAATCTACTCCTAACCTACCGTACAAAATAGCTATCCAACGCATAGGTAAACGCATTGCTTGTGGAGTACTTAATAACACATTAGTTGTTACTTCTAGCTCTTCAATATTAATATCTGGTTGATAGAAACGGTTAAACAAAACTAATCCATTTACCCCTGCTTCTACCAATTTTTTAGACATATTTGCCATGTTACTAAAGAAGGGGCTAAGTTTAATTGCCACCGGAATATTTACTTCAGATTTAACAGCTTGCAGAATACTAATATAACTTTGTTCTACTTGTTCCCCAGTCATATCCATATTAGTAGGAATATTGTAGATATTTAACTCCAAAGCATCTGCACCAGCAGCTTCTAATTCTTTGGCATAATGAGTCCATCCACCAATAGTTGAACCATTTAAACTGGCAATAATTGGCATATTTACCATTTTTTTTGCCTGACTAATATGCTTTAAATATTCCGAAACACCGACATGAAATACTTCTGGTTCAGGAAAATAAGTTAGAGCTTCTGGAAAACTTTCTGTGCCATATTCTAAATGATGTTGTAATTCCAAACGTTCTTCACGAAGTTGTTCTTCAAATAAAGAATGTAAAACTACTGCAGCAGCACCAGCATCTTCCATCCGTTTAAGATTATCTAAGTCTTCAGTTAAAGGTGCAGCAGCTCCTACAACTAGAGGGGAACGTAATTGTAATCCTAAATAATTTGTCGTAATATCCATGGTTAAGTCAAAAGTTAAAGTTCAAAAGTTAAATGTTTAAGTCAAAAGTCAAAAGTCAAAAGTAATATCATGTCCGGATAATTAGGGTTTGCGTATGGAAAGTCTTTTTGCTCTTTGTAGGAGACAGCTATACTCGAGACAGGAGTGGGTTGGTCGAGCCCCGCGGGTGGGTTGACTCCTGAGGACTCCATCGTTTATTTATAAGTATTCAACCGGACATAATATAATATGAATGTTATTGAGATGTAGGTTGGGTTGAGGGAACCCGTTAGCACAGCTCATTCGTAGGATAAACCCAACAAACACCTAGAACGACTTAGGAGTCAGGAGTCAGAATTTCCTACGGAATGCTCCGCAAACAGAACTCAGGAGGGAAGAAAGAAGAAGAGAAAGAGAAAGTTTTCGTTCGCGGAGCGGAACGGAGCTCTATCGCGCTATTATCCGAACATGGTATCATCCCTCAAACACTTCTTGTTGTTGGGTTGCGCTTGCGCTTAACCCAACCTACAGTTTGATCGCTCGGAAACTATTAGGTATTAGTCGTTTTTTCTGGTGTTTTCATGGCATCAGAATTACCGTTACCATTACCATTACCATTGGGAATTTCTAATTTTCGAGCTGCCAAATATTCATACATCGCATAACGAGTATTAACATCTTCCTGCGCTTGTGCTAATAACTGTCTGGCATCGGTAGGTTTACTCTTGGTTAGCATTTTGAACCTGTTCTCCTGATACATCGACTCCCCTACTGGTTTCTTGGGCGATCGCATATCTAGTTGCAAAGGATTTTTACCTTGTTGTACTAAGTCTGGGTTGTACCGATATAATAACCACCGACCGCTTTCCACCAGAGCTTTCTGATGACTCATGGCAGTAGTCATATTAATTCCATGAGCAATACAATGACTATAAGCAATAATTAAAGATGGTCCGTCATAAGCTTCAGCTTCCAAAAATGCTTTGAGAGTATGTTCGTCTCGCGCTCCCATTGCTACGCTGGCAACATAAACATTGCCGTAAGTCATTGCTATCAAACCTAAATCTTTCTTGCCTGATGGTTTTCCACCTGCTGCAAACTTGGCAACTGCCGCACGAGGAGTTGCTTTAGAAGACTGACCCCCAGTATTAGAATAAACCTCCGTATCCATGACCAAAATATTCACATTTCGACCGCTAGCAATAACGTGGTCTAAACCACCAAAACCAATATCATACGCCCAACCGTCACCGCCAACTATCCAGACTGATTTTTTCACCAGATAATCTGCTAAACTCAGCATTTGCTTTGCTTCTGGCGAATCTACCCCTTGCAATTTTTCCTTGACTTGGGCGACTCGCTCCCGTTGTTCCCAAATATCAGCTTCAGATTTTTGGGAGGCGTTCAGAATGGAATCAACTAAATTATCTCCCACACTTCCCGCCACTTTTTGCAAAAGCTCCGCAGCAAACTGACTATGTTTGTCGAGAGACAGACGGAAACCTAAACCAAATTCGGCGTTATCCTCAAACAAACTATTCGACCAAGCGGGTCCGCGACCATCGGCATTTTTTGCCCAAGGAGTAGTAGGTAAGTTACCCCCGTAAATAGAAGAACATCCCGTAGCATTTGCCACAACCGAGCGATCGCCAAATAATTGACTGACTAATTTAATATAGGGAGTTTCGCCACAACCTGCACAAGCACCAGAAAATTCAAATAAAGGTTCTTGCCATTGTTGTTGACGGATGCGGTCGAGATGGAGGGAGCGACGGTCGGGATTAGGCAAACCCAAGAAGAAATCCCAATTTTCCCTTTCCTGTTCCCGCAATGGTAACTGCGCTTCCATATTTATTGCTTTGCGGGATGGCATAGATTTATTTTTCGCCGGGCAAATATCTACACACACACCACAACCAGTACAGTCTTCGGGTGCAACCTGGATAGTAAATTTCTGTCCGGAAAAATCTTTATCCTTGACATTTGTAGATTTGAAAGTTGCCGGAGCATTATCTAACAGAGTCTCCTCATAAGCTTTACCACGGATGACCGAATGGGGGCAAACCATAATACACTTACCACACTGCACGCAGACATCGGGGTCCCAAGCTGGAATTTCTTGAGTAACATTACGTTTTTCCCACTTAGTTGTTCCTGTGGGGTAAGTTCCATCACAAGGTAAAGCGCTGACTGGCAGTTGGTCGCCTTCCCGAGAAATCATTTTACCCAAAACATCCCGCACAAATTCTGGCGCTGTATCGGGAATGGGTGGTAAACGGTGGAGACTACTGCTAACTTCCGTCGGAATTTTCACTTCGTAGAGATTATCCAAAGTATTGTCAACAGCTTGTAAATTCATATTGACAATTTCCTGACCTTTTTTGCCATAAGTCTTTTGGATATATTTTTTAATTTGAGCGATCGCCTCTTCCCTTGGCAAAACATTAGCTAAGGCAAAGAAACAGGTCTGCATTACTGTATTAATGCGTCCTCTCATCCCACTGTCACTAGCAACTTTATTTGCATTGATGACATAGACTTTTAAATTCTTGCGGATAATTTGTTCTTGAATTTCTACTGGCAACTGTTGCCAAACTTCATCAGCACTGTAGGGACTATTCATCAGAAAAATAGAACCATTAGCTGCGGAGGTCAGAACATCTAATTTTTCTAGAAAACTCCATTGGTGACAACCGACAAAATTTGCTTGGTCGATCAGATAAGTCGAACGAATGGGGTTAGCACCGAAGCGGAGGTGGGAGACAGTAACAGCACCAGATTTTTTGGAGTCGTAGACAAAATAACCTTGAGCGTAGTTGTCAGTTTCTCCCCCAATAATTTTAATAGAGTTTTTATTCGCACCGACAGTACCATCAGAACCCAAACCATAAAACATTGCCCGCACCACATTATCTGGTTCGATAGAGAAACCTGCATCGAAAGGTAAGGATGTGTGAGAAAGGTCGTCGTTAATACCGACGGTAAAATGATTTTTTGGTTTCTCAGCACTAAGGTTGTCAAAAACGCTCTTCACCATTGCCGGGTTAAACTCTTTAGAAGATAAACCATAACGACCCCCGACCACTTTTGGCATTACGCCTGACCATTCTTCATTCAGAGCAGTAACTATATCTTGATACAGAGGTTCGCCACTTGCACCTGGTTCTTTTGTCCGGTCTAACACCGCAATTTTTTTCACAGTCTCCGGTAATGCTGCGACTAACCTTCTAGCATCGAATGGTCTATATAGTCTAACTTTCAATACCCCAACTTTTTCACCATTGGCGCTTAAGTAGTCTACAGTTTCGTGAACCGTTTCACAACCAGACCCCATCAGAATAATAACCCTGTCTGCATCAGCAGCACCGTGATATTCAAAACATTGATATTGTCGCCCAGTCAGTTCAGCAAATTTATCCATTGCTTTCTGAACAATATCCGGAGTTGCCGTGTAAAAAGGGTTAACACTTTCCCTAGCTTGGAAATAAACATCCGGGTTTTGAGCAGTACCCCGTAAAACTGGTCGGTCAGGAGTCAAACCACGAGCGCGGTGAGCAAAAACAAATTCATCATCGATCATTTCCCGCAAAACCGTTTCTGGCAGCAGTTCAATTTTCTGTACTTCATGGGAAGTGCGGAAACCATCAAAGAAATGAATAAATGGCAGTCTTGCTTCCAGAGTAGCAACTTGGGAAACAAGTGCCAAGTCGTGAGCTTCTTGTACCGAAGCAGAACACAACATCGCAAAACCAGTAGCACGAGCAGCCATCACATCACCGTGGTCGCCAAATATAGAAAGACCTTGAGCTGCCAGAGAACGAGCTGCAACATGAATAACACAACAAGTAAGTTCCCCAGCAATTTTATAAAGATTAGGAATCATTAATAATAATCCCTGAGATGCTGTGAACGTAGTAGTTAGAGAACCTGTTTGCAACGAACCATGTACTGCTCCGGCCGCCCCACCCTCACTCTGCATCTCAACCACACTGGGAACTGTACCCCAAATATTAGGCGTGCCTTGAGATGACCAAGCATCGGCCCATTCACCCATTGGTGAGGAGGGAGTGATGGGATAGATGGCAATGACTTCATTAAGTTTGTGGGCAACACGAGCAACTGCTTCGTTACCATCCAGTGTTGCAAAAGTTTTGTCACTCATAAATATTCTCCTGTGGAAATTCTCTGGTTATTTACAAATATTGTGGATTTGTGTAGTTGTTGTATTGAATGGCCAAATGCTGAAATTCTACCTCTTTTTTACTTCTATAAATCTGCGTTTTTTGATCGAGTCAAATTTTTGTGTTTTACATTACAACAATCCTTTGTTTAAGAGATTTTATCAAAAATTTCTGTATAGTTTTATCCCTTATTCCTTAATTAAGTTAATCCTCTCAGCTATTGGTAGGGTGTGTTAGCGGTAGCGTAAGGCACCACAGTGGGTAAGCCCTATTTATCAAAAATTTCTGTATAGTTTTATCCCTTATTCCTTGATTAAGTCAATCCTCTCAATTTATAAAATAGAGGCTTAAAAATCCTCATTCCCTTCTATGGAATAGATAAAGGAAGGTTAGGTTTTTTAGGTCTATCAGTTTCATAGGATATTTCTCAAATAACCTCTTAACTTTTATTATCCGATCTATTTCTTCCTAATCGGACGATGACTTAAAATTTTTTTACAAAACTTGACTTTTGCACATAATGGGACTTACACAATTTTTCAGCCCAAATATAGCCTAAACCCTCTCTATAGGAGGCAAATTTGAAAAGCGCTGTCAAAGGGGAGGCTTTAGACCACGATTTTTCGGTAAAAAAAATGTAGAGACTCTCCATGAAATGTCTCTACAAGGTTTCGATCAAAGGTTCATTTAATTTATAGATTTGTCTAATAAGGTCACGGAGTTCTATAAAGCTCTTATCCGGACATGATATCATACCTCAAATTACCAACGCCGGATAATTAAGTTAATAGCTGATAGCTGATGGCTGACTGCTGAATGCTTACAAATCAATTTTTCTTTTGTTGATTCTTTTGTTCTAGAACAATTTCTTTCATCGCTTGAAATGAACGAGAATTTGATGCACCTTCAATGGCTTTAACTGCTAAATCTTGAACCTGTGTCAAGGTGGAATCTAATTGTGCAGATAAATTTTTAATTCGTTGCTCTTGATTTTGAATCGTCTGTTGTAAAGATTGAATTCGTAGTTCATAAAATTGCTTTTCTCCTTCTACTTCTTTTGCCAACAAATCAGATTTGACTTTTGCCTGATAAGTACCAATATTTCGCCCATTTTCCTTACCATTATTAATATTAGACTCTAGTTCTTTTTTAAAGTTTTCTACCTCAGTTTTTACCTGTGCAAATTCTTTTTCCCGTTCAGAAATAGACTGTTCTCTTTCAGACCATATTTTCTCTTGTTGCTGTTGAAATTCTTCTAACTCCTTATACAAATTTTTCTTGTTTTGTTCATACTGGTCAATATTGAGATTGTGTTGCAAATTCAAGTCATATTCATAAGTTTCTTCATCTCGTTGGCGAGTTTTATCCTGCTGTTCATTTCGTTCTTTTATTGTGCGTTGATGTTCCTGCTGTTCCTTTTGCCAAGCTTGTTTACTTGACTCTATTTCTTGTTGTAATTCTTCTTGGCGATCGCTAAATTCTGTCTCAAATTCTTTGGCGCTTTGTTCATACTGTTGAATCAAATCATCTAAAGTATTTTCCTCGATATTTTCTAAACTATGCAAATTGTTTAATTGTTGAATTTCTTCTGTCACTTGCTGTCGAACTTCTTCTAATTTAGTTGCTTCTGAAGTGAGTTTTTCTGATAATTCGCTGATAGCTCCACCAAAGCCATTTTGTACCATCAACAAATTTTCAATTGTGTACTGCATACTTGGTTTGTTACGAGTTTGATTTAAGTTCATAAATTTTGCGACTTCTTTTTCTGGTTTTTTTGAGATTGAATCTACAGAAGTTTTAGCTGTAGTTTTACTTTCCTGACTGAGCTGATTCATTTCTGCTTCAAGGGCAGATTTTTCTTTTTTTAGTTCTGCAAAAGCTTCTAAAATTTCAGCCTTTGTATTTTTAGAATTAACTCTTTTAGCCATTTTTTTTCTCCTGTTAAACTTGAAATTTTTCGACTGAATTGAGCTGCGATATAGGTGGAAAAATTTGGTATAAATACCACCTAAATAGTAAGCATTCAGCCGTCAGCTATCAGCTATCAGCTATTGCTTTTAATTTACGATAAAAGCTTTATTAATTGTCTTACTGCAACAGTTGCCTCCCTTTGTAAGCATTCAGCCGTCAGCTATTAACTTTAGGCAATGTAAAAGCAAACTTTGACATTGAGAAAGAATAAGCTGATAGCTGACTGCTAATAGCTGAATGCTTACACTCTACTTAGCTTGAGCGCCATTATTAGAACTAGCAAAAGCTCTCATAGCTAAATCTTGTGCTTGCTTCATTGCCGCTTGTAACTGAGTAGAAATATCATTAATTTGTTCAGTTTGTCGCTGAATTGTTTCCTCTAAAGATTTAATCTTTAACTCATAACCATTCTTCATTCCTTCCCACTCTTTAGCAAATAAATCTTCTTTAACTTTTGCCTGTCGGTTTGCTTCTTTAATTGCTTCCTCTTTAGCTTTAACATAAGCCTGTTTCAACTCTTCTTCAAAACCTTCAACTTTCTGTCTGTTTTCTTCAAATTCAGCTTGATTTTCTGCCAAATAACTTTCTCTTTCCTGCCATTTTTTTTCCTTCTCTTGATTTAACTCCTGTAATTCTCGTTCCAAATTTCGCTTCATTTCTTCATATTCATCCGTTTCAATTTTACGCTGATGTTCTAATTCATATTGATAATCAGCAGCTTCATTTTCTCGTTGTTTAATTAACAATTGATTTTCCTCTTCAATTGCTGCTTCATACTCTTGTTGTTCCTTTTGCCAAGCTTTCCGCTTAGTCGTCATATCCTTGGCAATATTTTCTTGATGCTCGCTAAAATTCTGCTCTATAAATCCTAATTTTTCTTGATGTTCTTGAGTTAAAATATGCAAAGCATCAGCAACAACACGAACTTTTTGTAACTCTTGTAGATGTTGATTTTCAATTCCAATTGCAAGCTTTAATTCCTCAAGTTTAGTAGATTCTTGATGCAAATTGTCTAATAACTGATTAACAATACTACCAAAATCTAATTGTAAATCAGCCAAACCTTTAACAATACTATCTGCAGTATAGGTAGCAGCAGTTTCTAGGATTTGTTTACCTTTTTCTTTCTCCGCTTCTTCCTCCTTAGTTGCTACTTTTGATGCAAGACTTTTCTTGGCAGCTAAAATTTCTTCAAATGATTTCATCACTCTAAATTTGCTACTTTCTGATGCAGTTTGTGTCATTTTTTTTCTCCCTAATATTGATAATTTTAAAAAAGCATTCAGCCGTCAGCAATCAGCAATCAGCAGATTTTTTTGAAACTCCTTTATTTGTGGAGCATTCCGTCAGAAAACGCTTTTTAATTAGATTTCGTTACAATTCACCCGAGTTTCCGAAGCTGCTTCAAAATCTCTTCATATTCTTGGGCAGTATTAAATTTTTTCCTAGTCGTTTCTGGTGCTAATGACTTGAGAATTTTCTGACATTTTTCACAGCGATTTCCTTTCCAGCAGTAACAGTCATCTACTAACTCTAAAAGAGTGGATTTTAAGCGACTATTTTCTGTTAGTAATGCCTGGTAGTTATTTTGAATAGATTCAACAACTAAACTAATATGTTGTAAATCTTGACTGAAGTTTTCCAGGTCATTAATAGTATCAGTTCTAATTTGATGTTTAACTTCTAATTTTCCCCGTAAACTATCTTCCCATTCCTGGGTTTGTGGTGTTTTTGCACCCTGATGAATCCTGAATTTAGCAATTTTGCTCATTTGCACCTCTTTAAGTTTTCCCAATTTTTTTTCTTCACATAAAACTACAAAAACTTTCAAGCTAAAAGCTGTAAATAGAGACGCAAAAAAATCATTAATATTAATATTGCGCCTCTACATATTTATGAAGATATAGCAGCAGCTAAAGACTCATTTTCTTGTGGTAATGCTGTATCATTACTAATATTTGAACCTAGTAAAGAATAATTTCGATCGCTATTAGTATGAGCTACCATCAAACTAGCAGTTTCTTCAGCAGATAAATTATCTAAGCAAACCATCTTTCTAGTTCCTTCTAAATCAATCATTCTTGATAGATTATTTTTGTCAGAAAGCACTGCTGCTGCCTGCTGAATAATCGACCAATCTGTACGTTCTTGCCAACGCCATTTTAAGCTGTAATAATTGATAGGTTTTACCACTCCATTTTCATCTGGTTTTTGACCGCTATGCTTGATAAATTCAGGCAGAAAAATTCCTGTTGCTGGTTCTACTCCTTGACTTTGAACTGAAGCAATTAAACGATTAAAATCATTCAATGAACGACCTTTAATATATGTCACCATTAACACTCCATGAGGTAATTCTCCTGACTCAGCAACAAACCAGATTTGACCCCATAATGTATTAATTGTTTGACCTAAATTGCCGAAAAATTTGCTAAACTTGATGATTGTCATTGAGATTTTAGAACCATAATCTGTGTCTCCAATTACCCATTGTCCTGACTGACAATTATTACGAACTGCAATAGGAATCTCTGGTACCAATAAAGCTTGTTTCGGTTTCGCTCCAAACACATAAATTTTTGCTTTAACATTAGAATTAGACATCTTTTATTTCCTTGAATTTTATTTTTTGCTTGCCTTGAAAAAAGTAGTAGGTTATAGAATAAAAAAAATTATTTAACTCCTAAAACCCACAAATTAAGTAAGTAAGTCGGTGGAAAAAAAATCACCTAAAACCTAATACCTAAAACCTTCTTACAAGCTAATTAGGGCTTGCTGATTAAATCTAAAAGCACTCTTTTGATAAAGGAGCCTTTAAAGGAGCGAAAAAAGTTCCTGGTATCACGTTGAAAACCCTCAAAAACTTAGCATAAAAGGCAGGGGAGATAGCAGAAAAATCACTCTGACAAATATATTCGACTATCTCCTAATTAATACCTCGTTTCTCCTAACTATTCTCTACTCCTCTACTCCCCCACTCCCCTTTTCCCCTCCTGGGAGGGGGAGGGGCGAGGGGTGGGTCCCCTACTCCTGAAAAAGACTTTTGAGCGCAAACCCTAATTAATTAGATGTGTCGCCTTTGCTGGTTGTGGATATTGGTAATCTGTAGTTGCTTCCTGCTGCGCTTTAATAATTCGCAATGCTCCCAACAAATGCTCTAACATTTCTATGTGAGCAGGAGTAAAGTGAATACTGAAGCCTTCCCCGTCTCTTGCATACCCTGGGCAAACAAGAGAAGCTGAATTCTGTTCTTCATGGGTGGCAATATACAACCAGTCTTCGTCTTCCAATTTGTAGTGTGTATCTGTCCAGGTTCTCAGCATAATGCTATCCTCCAGGTGAGCTGTACTTGTTGAGACTCTCATAAATTTATAATTAGCCAACTTGAGTATGACTCTATATATAGATCCTAAATTTCATTGACTTAATTTTCAACCTTACCAATAGTGTCTAATTGGTTGATTTTTATTTCAACTAAATCTATTGTAGCGCTAGTTGATTTTATCGTCAAGGCTTTAGTTGAAATTTTCGTCAAAGTTGCTTAAAATACTTATTAGGAGGTAAAAGCCGTGGAAAAAAGTTTTGGAAAGTTAATTAGAAAGGCCCGTAAAGACAAAGGATATTCCCAACGAGAGTTGGCCAAGTACTTAGGAGTGGACTTTACATATTTGTCCAAGCTAGAGAACGATCGCGCCGACTATGCACCAAAAGAAGAAGTGATTCGTGGGTTAGCTAGGAATCTCGATTTGGATGAAGAGGAATTAATTTTCCTCGCTGGCAGAATTCCTCAACAGTACGAGGAGATTCTCAAACAAAATCCAAAAGAGATGCTAGCATTGTTCCGACGAATGCAAGAAAATCCTGAGTTCGCTCAAACAATATCTCAAGCTGCAACAGAGGGAGAATGAACCGTGAGTATCCTCAAACCGTATTGCTTTTATCGCAAAGAGTCGATTGAGCGTCGGGCAAATGATATTCTCAGGCGAATGCATAAGACCACAAATTTTGCTCCCAGGTGGCCTTTTGAAGCTTCTTTAGTTGCTGATTTTTTAGACTTGGGAGTGGTTTGGGATGAAATTCCTCCTGATGAAGGGGGAGCGATCGCTGCCCGAATTTTACCAACCGAACGACTGATTGAACTCAATGAAGAGATTTTAGATAAGCCTCAAGGTTTTCAAGAATCAACACTTGCTCATGAAATTGGTCATTGGGTACTGCATATTAATCAGGATGAAGCAGATGGAGTTGTGAGGCAGTTAGAACTAGACTTTGGTGATTATGGAACACCAAATCAGTCAGAACAACCTTTTGTTTGTCGGGGTGCAAGTGGCAGCCAAATTGATTCTATTGAATGGCAAGCTCAATATTTTGCAGGCTGTTTATTGATGCCAAAATCGATTCTTGAGGAGAAAAGACAAGGCAAAGATTTAACTAAGTGGTCAAATCTTTATAAAATTAAGGATGAGTTAGGTGTCAGCATTTCTAATTTAACTTACCGTCTGCAAGAGTTTGGCTGGATTTACATTCCTAAAGGTAGTCGAACAATTCATCGCGGACCTGAGGAAATTCAAGGACAAACACAACTGTTTGGATAAACTTAAAAACTGACACAAAGAAATTAGCCAGCCTATTTCAACGGCTGGTTGAATAATATTAGAAGTCAGGAATGGCATCGGGCAATTCTTCTTCCAGTAATCTCAGGCGAGGATATTAATAAGCAGCAATAGTTCCCATAATTGCTAATAAATCTATAACAACATCTAGAAGACCAACTACACGATCTTAGCTAACTCCAATTATTTTTCCTATATTTTCTGATAAAAGAGTATCCGCGTTTTTTGGTTCCTCTGCGTAATATCATGTCCGGTTGAATAGTTATAAATAACGAGGTAAGAGTAAACCCAATTCCTGATATAGCTTTTAGCAAATAGCTATCAGCAATCGGTATCTATTCCTGCTTCTCGAAGTAACTGTTCTAAACGTTTGGTACGTTCCTCAGCAACTTCTTTGGCCTGACGTTCCTGTTGGAGTGCTGACTCAGCAACTTCTCTGGCCTGACGTTCTTCTTCTTTGGCCTGACGTTCCTGTTGGAGTGCTGACTCAGCAACTTCTCTGGCCTGGCGTTCCTCTTCCTTTGCCTGGCGTTCCTCATTCAATTGTTGTTGAATTTGGAAATAATCTGCAAATGATTGACCATCTGGACGATACAATTGCAAAATTTCCGGCAACACCTCAAACTTAATTCCCAACCTTGGGGAAACCCAACCATTCATCTCGTCAATTACATCTAGTAACGATCCAGAACGCAACCATCCTGTCAAATCATTTTTTTGCGGATCGTACAAATAATACTCTTCCACACCATGATTGTCATAAAATACGAGTTTCTTGCTCATCTCCTTCAAAGTATTTCCTGGAGAAAGAATTTCAAACACCACTTGCGGAGCAATATTATTTTCTTTCCATTGTTTGTAAGAACCCCTATCGCCTTTAGGTACTCCAAACGCCACCATGATATCTGGCGCTTGACGGGAACTATCGCCTTGTACGGGATACCAAAGCAAATCTCCAGCCACAAAGACTTCAGGATTTTCTGCAAATAGCCAAGCTAGATTATGATAAATTACCATTATCCAGCGAAATTGAACTGTATTATCTGCCGTTGGTTGACCGTCACTATCGGGATAAACAATTTCTGAATGGATTGGGGTTTCGAGTTGTTTCACCATAGTTTTTTCCTCAAAAATTCTGCAAAACCTCTATGATTTTATTATTTGAGTCTAATATCACAATATAACCTGTTGCTAAAGAATAAAGCAACTACTCTAATGTAAGCATTCAGCTATTAGCTGTCAGCTATCAGCAACAAGACTCTCTCTTTAAAGGACGGTGTTTAAATTAACAACTTACTTTAAGGGTAAGGGAGGCAACTTTTGTAGTAAGACAGTTAAATATTGCTTTGATCCTAAACTAAAAGCAATAGCTGATAGCTGATGGCTGACGGCTGAATGCTTACACTCTAATACTATCAAAATCTAGGAAAAATGCGATTACTTGTTGAAAAAAATCTCTAGCTAATTTCCTATATTTGCCTAAAAAACCAGCAAATAACGAATACTAAGAGACCTTCCGGGTGCAGCAAAACGCCGAAATTCTAGAAGTCCTGTACGAGTTTGACTCACAAATCGATAACAAATTCTTCAGTGTTATTTTTTTCATTTGTATAATCAAACCTGCACGGAACCAATAGACATCTCCAGAAAAGAGGGAACAGGGAACAGGGAACAGGGAAGAATAATTGATAATTTCTGGATAATAATTGATATCATGTCCGTTGGGGCGCGTTTGTGTAAAAGTTAGCCTTGATATCTACAGGAAATTTAAGTGTTTTTCTTGCCTGTTGCCTATTTACTATACAAGACCGATGCTACCGGACATGATATTAATTGAGCTTTGCCATTAAAACAATAGCAGCTCGTGCCTCTACTCGATACCTAACACCAATAACTTTTGTAGCTGTATCTAAATCATTAAAATCTTTAGGAGAAGGAAAAGCAGTATTAATAATTAAATACCAACTTTCCCCTTTTTTTAAACGTGGTAACTCAAACATTAAAGGTTTCCAATAAGCATTCAAAATAATATGAAAATATTCACCACTTTCTGGATGCTTCAAACTAAAAGCTAAAGTCCGAGAATCATCCCACCAATCAGGTTTACCTAAATGTATTCCATGCCAACTAATATTAGGTACTTTATTCGGATCAACTTCCTCTTCCTCTCTAGCTAAAGATGACTCTGGAGTACCTGAACCAACTGTAGCTAAAACCTTATCTACCCGCATAATTTCTAACTCTTGGGTAAAATGAATAATTCCTTTCACAAATCGCAGTAAATCGGTTTGTTTCTCAATTTGCTCCCAATCAAACCAACTTAGTTTATTATTCTGACAATAACCATTATTATTACCCAGTTGAGTTCGCCTTACTTCATCTCCCATTAAAATCATTGGTGTCCCTTGGGAGAAAAATAATATGGTGAAAAAATTCTTAATTTGTCGCAGTCGTAATCTTTCAATTTCCTGCTTATTAGTTAATCCTTCAACCCCACAATTCCAGCTATGATTATCATTAGCACCATCGCGATTATCTTCACAATTAGCTTCATTATGTTTTTCATTATAAGAAACCAAATCATTCATAGTAAAACCATCATGACAAGTAATAAAATTAATACTATGATTTGGTTCGCGGTCGGGTTGAGGATAAATATCCGGACTACCCATAATTCTAGCCGCTAACTTATCAACTATCTTGTAGTCACTTTTAACAAACTGACGAACATCATCACGATAATGTCCGTTCCATTCAGCAAAGCGATCGCCAATAAATGAACCAACTTGATATAATCCCGCAGCATCCCAAGCTTCTGCAATAATTTTTGCCCCTGCCAGAACAGGATCGGATTCAATTGCCCATAACACAGGTGGATCTTCCAACGGATCGCCAGTCACACTGCGAGACATAACAGATGCTAGGTCAAACCGGAACCCATCAACGTGCATTTCTCTAACCCAGTAACAAAGACAGTCAACAATTAAGCGATGTACAAAAGGATTATTTGTATTGAAAGTATTGCCACAACCACTATAGTTACTGTAATAATTGGAGTCGTCTGTCTCCAGAATGTAGTAAGTAGAATTTTCCAGTCCCCGGAAAGAAACTGTCGGTCCGTTTTCATTCCCCTCCGCAGTGTGATTAAAAACAACATCCAAAATTACTTCTATTCCAGCTTTGTGCAAAGCTTTTACCATATCTCGGAATTCATCCATCGGTCCGAAAATATCTTTGCGAGAACTATAATTGTGGTGAGGAGTAAAAAAGGCGATCGGGCTATAACCCCAATAATTGATTAGAGGTTCGCGCACATCTTGTTCATCAAATTGCTGTACGGGTAATAATTCTACAGCAGTGATTCCTAATTCTTTCAGGTAGGGAATTTTTTCAATTAGTCCGGCAAAAGTCCCCCGTTTTTTTGGAGAAACGCCAGAATTAGGGTTACGAGTAAATCCACCAACGTGCATTTCATAGATAACTGTATGAGCGTAAGGTATGTTTAGAGGTATATCATCTTCCCAGTCATAAGCAGTTGGGTCAACTACAACCCCTTTGAGAGCATAAGCACAGTTCTCACCATAACCAGTAGCAGCTTCACGACTATATTTTTCTTGTCCCACTACTACTCTAGCGTAAGGGTCTAGTAAAATCTTTGTACTATCAAACCGATGACCTTTTTCTGGCTCAAGTGGTCCATAGACTCGGTAAGCATATATTTGTCCTGCCTCAAGACCAGAAATAAATATGTGCCAGTAATGATGGGTTTTATGTTGTTTCGGGTCGAGTAAAATTACTTGCGTTGCTTTAGCTGCGTGGGGTTCATCAAATAATAGTAATTCTATTGCTGTAGCATTTTTAGAGTAGATGGAAAAATTTACTCCTTTGGGGTCTTTGGAGACTGTTGCGCCAATGGGAAAACTATGACCTGGTAAGATATTAAGATTCATAATTTTTGACTTACTTAATTATTAGATAACGTTGGTAATTTTATACAATGTAAATAGATATTTAACAAAACCACTGGAAGTATTAATTATGTATGAAAAAATTTTAGTTGCCATCGATACCTCTGCTATTGGCGATCGCGTGTTTGATATAGCCCTAAAGTTAGCAAAAATCGGTCAACCTAATCTAATGTTAGTTCATATTCTCTCGGAGGAAGCAGAAGAAAGTCCGATAAATTATTGGCCAATGATTGGTACTGACATTGGCACAAATCCAGAGATGATGAAAGAATATCATCAACTTTGGGAAAAATTTGAGCAAGAATGTTTACAAATGTTGAAATCAAAAGCAGATAAAGCAAAAGAACTTGGGTTCAATACAGAATTTACCCAACTAAGAGGTAATCCTGGTCGAGAACTCTGTAAAATAGCTCAAAAGTGGAATGCTGATTTAATCATTATGGGACGTCGTGGACATTCCGTTTTTAGTGAGCTGCTATTGGGTAGTGTCAGTAATTATGTGATTCATCGCGCTCATTGTTCTGTTCATATTGTACAGGATTAGCTTTTTTTTATTAGTAATGAGCAGTTATTCATTAGTATTCATAGATATCAATGAATAATTGCTTATGGATACTCTGGTAGTAGCTAATATCAATTCGATCAATATTTGTTACAAATAAGTAGGTTATTTCTGAGGATTCAACTCACCCCTCCTGCTCCCCCTCCCTGGATGGGAGATCAGGATTCAGGAATCAGAATAAATAACTTTGATACCATTTATTAGGTGGGAATTTATTTTTTTCGTCCAAGGGAAATCTCCTGCACGTGTCTTTTAATTGCCCAAATTAATTCGTAACATTCTTTTTTCACGCTTGGTATAACTCTATCAAGAAAGCTACTCAAAATCATAGTTTCCGTTTTCACTAAGAATAATTAGTCTGAGATTGACCATAGTGAAATCAACATTAAAATTTATATTTTTTTCAGATAATTAGGATACAATATTACTATCAAATAAAATAATTAGATTTTCATCAAAAGATTATGTATCAAAAAATTCTAGCAACAATGGACACATCGGCAGCAGGCGATCGCGTATTTGCTGCTGCTCTCAATTTAGCCAAACTCAATAATTCTTACTTAAAATTATTGCACGTTTTATCTCCCGACGAAGGAGAAACTCCCCTTAAATTTGGAGCAATTTCTCGGGAATTTAATAAAGAATTGATTGCGGAATATCAACAAAAATGGAAAGATTTTGACAAAAAATGTCTAGATATCTTGCAGTCACGAGCTAACGAAGCGACAACAGCAGGAGTAAACACAGAATTTCTTCAAACTGAAGGTGCGCCTGGAAAGCAGATATGTAAGGTAGCTGAGGAGTGGGGTGCTGAACTAATTGTTATGGGACGCAGAGGACATTCTGTTGTCAGTGAAATGGTTATAGGTAGCGTGAGCAGTTATGTAATTCACCGGGCGAAATGTTCGGTACTGGTTGTACAGCAATAGTTTTTGTAGGTGCGGGTTCAATTGATTTCAATTTTGGGTGTTGGTGAATCAAGCTATGAAACCTAAATTTTGCCAAATATAAAATGCTTTTCAGTTACAGCGCTTTTCAAGTCGATGAACCACATCTTTACAAACAAAACCCTGTAGGGACGTTCCATGGAACGTCCCTACTGTGGTCTACCCAAATGAAAACTGCTGTAATAGTTAAGCGTTTGCGGTAGCGATGCGGAGCATTATCGCCATTAAAGCAAAATCATAGCCAAAATCACCAACGCCAAAAAATGTTCATATTCTATGTCTTCCTCATCTACAAAATCTTCGTTGTTCATAATTAGTTCTCAGAGCGGACATGATATCAGAAGTCAGGAGATTCAGGAACGAGAATAGGGAAAAAGGTAGAAAAAGAGTATTCATGCAGCCGTAATGGTATACAAGAACAAGGGATACTTGGCACGGGAGCAAGATGCTCCCACTGTTTTTGTAACAAAAATAATGACAATGCATAACCATTAGAATGCACTACCACAAAAAAATGCTCCCTACTCCCCTACTCCCTATCTATAGCTATTAAATGGTTTCTATACAGTCGCAACTGACGGAGATTCTTGTTTTTGTGACATACGCTTCCCAGTCATTACCATTTTTACTCCTCCTGCAGGAGCTATAGTTACACCGCGACGAACTGTTTCGAGCGATCGCTTCTCTAGTAAAGCCAAACTATAACGTTTGAGAATAGTTGCCAATACCAGTTTCATTTCAAACATAGCAAATGCTGCTCCAATACAACGACGACTACTACCGCCAAAAGGTAAAAATTCATAAGCAGAATATTGCCTTTCTAAAAATCGTTCTGGTTTAAATTTTTCTGGTTCAGGATACAAATCTTCCCGGTGATGAGTTAGATAAATACAGGGAGCTAGAGCAGTACCCTCTGGATATGCTTGACCCATAATTGTTATTGGTGATTTAGTTATTCGCGCAGATGTAATTATCGCTACTGGGTAGATACGCAGGGTTTCACAGCAAACTGCATTCAGATAAGGCAGCTTGATAACTGCCATTGGGTCTGGGTGGTCTCCAAGGTCTTCCAATTCTGACAATAGCTTGTTATAAATTTCTGGTTGGCGGTGAATCCAATAAAATGCCCATGCTAAAGCTGTTGCAGTGGTTTCATGTCCGGCTAAAAGCAGTGTAATTAACTCATCATGCAATTCGCCATCGCTCATAGCTTCCCCTGCTTCATCCCTAGCTAATAGCAGCATTGTCAAAATATCAGTTTGTTTGGGGTCTAGTTTTTGACGACGTTCGGCAATTTCTGCATACACTAACTCATCAATTTCTTGCCGTTCCCTGAGAAATTTACCCCACGGACTCCATGAACCCAAATCAATTTGGAGAAATTTTAAAAATAGCGCACTTGCTTTCCAGGAAGAAGCGAGTGATTCTAAAACTGAATTCAAAAGTTTCTCTAATTTATCATACCTCTGTCCTTCCTCTAAACCGAAGACCGCTTGTAATATTACCTTTAAAGATATCTCTTGAGTTGATTCTCTCATAGAAAATGGCTGCCCTACTACCCACTTACTAGCTACTTTTTCAGCGATCGCACAAATTAACTTACCATAAGCTTGCATTCGCTCTCCATGAAAAGGTGGCATCAAAAGTTGACGATGACGTTGGTGGCGATCGCCGTCTAACAACAATAATGAATTATCTCCCACCAGTGGTGCCAACAATTTATTCCCATAACCAGAATCAAACTGTTTTGGATTAGTCTTGAGAATCTCTTCAATAGCCTTCGGATGACTAATAAATACCATTGGATAATTCAATTTTATTTGAAATGCGTCTCCATATTCCTTTGCACATTTTTCCATAAATGTCAAGGGTTTGGCTACCCACTGAAGGAGTTGAATCAAAGCTGGAGCTTTTGGACCTGGCAGTTGTGTCATAGTCATATTTCTATTCCTATCTAGTTGTCTTTCTTATCTTCTAAGTATTTTAATTGTTAATTTTTTTTTTACCGAAAAATTGGGTTTAAAGCCTCACCCATAAGTGGGCGACTTTTTAGTTGTTTTTTTTGAATACATATGTTATATTTTCGTTAGTAGTTAATTAGACTTTATTGCCCTAGCACGCTCCCAACTTTTATTAGCTTCTTCTATAAAACCTAAATCTCTCAAAACATTCCCCCGCTCATACCAACCATTGTCAAAATTAGGTTTAATTTCTAAAGCCTGATCATAACAACCAATTGCTTCGGTTAAACTGCCTAAATTAACGAGAAAACTAGCTTTATTATACCAAGCCAAATAATAACCAGAATTAATTTCTATCGCCCGCTGACAACTAGCGATCGCCTCTTCCCACCTTCCTAACTTTCCCAGTGCTTCAGCACGGTTATTCCAAGCCAAATAATCATCAGACTTAATTTCTATTGCTTTGTCATGGCTAGCGATCGCTTCTGACCACCTTTCTAGTTGTACTAAAGCTTTCCCACGATTGTACCAAACTTGATGGTAATCTGGCTTTAGAGCTAGAGCGCTTTCCCAACTATCAACTGCTCCAACTAAATCTCCTGCTTTTGCCTGCTCCAAACCCAACTTCGCCCATATTTCAGCATTACTCTCAGCAGACTGTGCTTGATTTTCCACCCCTATCCCAAGCTGACTAACCATTGCCTGAATAACTACTCTAGGGTCACTCGTTTGTACCCCTAACTGTTGTGCAACTGTTGCTAATAAATTAGGATTTTCCTGAAGTTTAACTACTAATTCTGACATGGTATCATCATCTTTTTCTTCACCCACGAATGTTTGTGGACGTGGAGAAACACCAACATCAGGTCCATCATACTCCCAGACCGCCCCACTATCATCCCTACTTAAAAGTTGAGTACCAATATTATTAGCCATTGCTCCCAAAGATTGTAAAGAGGGTAGCGATCGCGTCAATTCAGCAAACCCTACCATCCTCTGAGCTAACTCATCATTAGGTTTAGGGGAGACTAATAACCTTTCTCCAAACCGTTCCAACCATTCCTGCCAAAGTTCAGGTTTGCCCCTTTCTCCTAATTCATCAAAAAATCTTTGCACGCGCTCAGACTGCCAACCCTGGACAACACCCTCCAATAGTTGACCAAACAAAAAATCATAATCTGTATCTGTCAATGTGGGCAAAGACTCAGAAGTTTGTTGAGTGTTCTCAGATACATCTAGACGAGACTGAGAAAATAACCCCAAAAGTTTTGTCCATAAATTTTTGAGCCATTGCCAAATTCTATGAAGCATTTGTTATATCATGTCCGGTTGAATAGTTATAAATAAATGACGAAGTCCTCAGGAGTCAACCCACCCCTCGCCCCTCCCAGGAGGGGAAGGACCGAGTCAGGAGGGAAGAAAGAAGGAAGAAGTAAGAAAAGAAAGGAGGAAAAGGAGAAAGTTTTTTTTTGATCACTAATTATCCGGACATAATATTAAATATCAGAAGTAGTTTAAAACACTGTAGAAAATCGTTACCTAAATAAGTATCATTCTGACAAGGCTTCTCCCAGTCAATTTTAGATGTTTTACTAGCATAACTTTCTTCATTTTCTATGACTTTTATGCCAACTATTCGAGCCTTCATCTCCCAAAAAATAATCTATGAGTAATAGACATCTCCGATCATAAAAAATCAAATCAATTATCACAATATATATATCAATTCTTTCCCCCTACTGCCTACTCCCTCTTTTGGTGGAGATATCTAATGGGTAATGATCAACTTATAAAGTCATCAATTACCCATTTGAAAACTTTTATGGCACTACGGATTTAGGTTAGGAAACTACTAAACCCTATTTGCGTTTGCGTAGCATCCCGTAGGGAAGCATTGACCTAGGAAAAACTAGCGTTATATGACTTTTGACTTTTTAATTTTGACTTTTGACTTCTAACTTCTAACTTGCGTGTAGCGCTATACTTTCCTGGCAGGAAGTCCCACGCTGTAATATTCGATTCAGCGCCTTATGGGAGAGCCAGAACATGGTATATTGAGGGATACAGAGGGAGGACATCACCTCTGTATAAACTGCAACTCCTTTGCGGGTTGAAGAATCCCGCGTTGTTGCTCAAGCGCAACATCGGGAGTATGGTATGTCAAAGAGCAGACATAACTTCTTTTGCTGCAGCTAAAGTTTTGTCAATATCTTCCTCTGTATGAGCTAAAGAAGTAAAACCTGCCTCAAACTGAGAAGGAGCTAAATAAATTCCTCGCTCCAACATTCCACGATGGAACTTGCTAAACTTACTCAAATCAGACTTTTTGGCATCATCATAATCGTGAACTGGGCCTTTATTGAAAAAGATACCAAACATTGCGCTAATATACCCACCACAAATAGGATTACCAGTTTCTTTACCAAGCTCTAACAAGCCATCAGCAAGTCTTTTAGTAATTTTATCCAACTGTTCATAAGTACCTGGTTCCTTTAGTAACTCCAGAGTCTTAATACCAGCAGTCATAGCTAGAGGATTACCAGACAGAGTACCCGCTTGATACATTGGGCCTGCTGGGGCTACCATTGACATAATATCCTCGCGACCACCATAAGCTCCTACAGGCAAACCACCACCAATAATTTTGCCTAAAGTTGTTAAGTCTGGAGTAACCTGAAATTTTTCCTGAGCACCACCATAAGCAATACGAAAACCAGTCATAACTTCGTCAAACACCAGTAAAGCATCATTGTCTTTGGTAATCATCCGTAACCCTTCCAAGAAACCTGCATCTGGGGTAATAAATCCAGAATTACCAACTACTGGTTCAAGGATCACACCAGAAATTTGGCCAGGGTTGTCGGCAAAGAGTTGCTTAACTGCTTCTAAGTCATTGTAGGGAGCAGTTAAGGTATTGCTAGTAACAGACTTAGGGACTCCAGGAGAGTCTGGCAGACCCAGAGTTGCCACACCAGAACCAGCTTTAACAAGGAACATATCAGCGTGGCCATGATAACAACCTTCAAATTTTATGACTTTGTCTCTACCTGTAAAAGCTCTCATTAAACGCAGTACGGCCATACAAGCTTCTGTACCAGAATTGACAAAGCGGACCATTTCAATGCTAGGTACAGCATCAATAACCATTTCAGCCAAGATATTTTCTAAAGCACAGGGTGCGCCAAAGCTGGTGCCTTTTTCCAGAACTTCTTTGAGAGAATTTAATACATCTGGGTGAGCATGACCACAGATAGCTGGTCCCCAAGTACCAACATAGTCAATATATTGATTACCATCAACATCCCAGATATATGCTCCCTTAACTCGATCAAATACAATTGGTTGGCCACCAACAGACTTAAATGCTCTGACCGGGGAACTTACTCCCCCAGGCATGAGTTTTTGGGCTGCTGCAAAAATTTCTTCAGATTTAGTGGTATTAAGTGTGGTTACTACCAATTTTCATCTCCTTAATTTGTGTTTGCTTCAATCCCTACAGGGGATTTTATGTTATCACCAAATTCAAATAAACTTAATATGTATATCTAGGTAATTGTATCATTGCGCTAGGGGTATATTGAGAGTTAATGTTGGAGAATTATGAAGCTTATTCTTGACAGTTTTTTTATTCTATGATAGAAACCTAAATAAAAAAATAACAAATTAAAACTTAAAATTAAATATTCAGAAAATACTAAGAAGATATCCTAGAGTTTTAATATACAAATAGATTTTTTTGGCAAATTATGTCTACCTCCGAACCAGTAGCTTTAAGTCAATCGATTCCAGTGGAGCAGGTTCGTTACAATGAACAAGGACTTGTGCCTGCTATTGTTCAAGATTATTTAGATGGTACAGTATTAATGATGGCCTGGATGAATCAGGAATCATTGCAAAAAACTCTAGAAACAGCACAAACTTGGTTTTGGAGTCGTTCTCGTCAGGAGTTTTGGCATAAAGGCGCAACTTCTGGTCATTTTCAGAAGATTAAGTGGATGCGCTACGACTGTGATAGCGATACTTTGTTAGTGGGAGTGGAACAGGTCGGAGATATTGCCTGTCATAAAGGAGAGAGGAGTTGTTTTCATCAGGTGGATGGGGAGGTTGTCAAGCCACCTGCAGATATGTTATCTCAGCTTTTTGATGTGATTTGCGATCGCCGTGACCATCCCCAGGAAAGTTCTTATACCTGTAAATTATTTGCCGGGGGAGATAATAAGATTCTGAAGAAAATTGGGGAAGAGTCAGCAGAAGTAGTAATGGCGTGTAAGGATGATGAGAAAGAGGCGATCGCTTCGGAAGTAGCAGATTTGTTTTACCATACTTTAGTTGCTCTAGCCCAGCATAATGTTGAATTGCGAGATGTATATCGGAAGTTGGATGAAAGGAGACCAAAAAACAAATACTATAAATAGGTAACTTGTTCAACAATTAATAATTAATAATGAATAATTAATTATTACCTCTTCTTTTCAAGGAGAGGATTGACTAATCATGAAAAATTTTTCTTCTCTTGGTCGATGGTCGGACAGCTCCGAGACCTCGCCATCCCACCCTAAGGGAAGCTGCGCCAACGACTGCTTGTTTCTCCTTGTAGAGCGACAGCTCGCGGCGCAGCCAAGGAGAGGCTTTAAACCTTAATTATTCGGTAATAGTAGCAGATCAAAATTAGACAAGAGCGATAGAAAACCTACAAGTGCGTAACATGGTTAAAAACCACCATTTAGCTAAGTCAATTAATGATGCTGCTTGGTATAAATTTAGAGAATGGTTAGAGTATTTTGGAAATATTTATGAGGTTCCTGTTATTGCTGTTGAACCTAAAAATACATCCCAAAACTGCTCAAATTGTGGTGAAAAAGTCAGCAAAACCTTAAGCACTAGAACTCACAAATGTCCTCACTGCGGTGATCAAGCAGATAGAGATGTTAGCGTAGCTCCTCCGCAGGAGGCAAATGCTGCAATTAATATTCTTAAAACTGGATTAAAGCAGTTATCAACTACCCCTGCGGGGGAAGTAACACCTCTGGAGAGACTGGTCTCTGTTTGAATGGGGAAACTCAAACAAATAAGCCAACTCGTGGAAAGAGGAAGCTCTCTTAGCGATAAGAGAATCCCCGTCTATGCGCGAGCGGGGAGAACGTCAATAATTAGGGTTTGCTGAATAAGTCTCTTTGCTAAGGCAGGGAGTAGGGAGTAGGGAGTAGGGAGTAGGGAGTAGCTAAAACTCAAGAGTTGGAGGGAGTTGTAGAGGAGGTAGGAGGAAAAATTATCCCTTGCCAACTCTGCCCAACTATATGCCAAAATACTCACTTTTTGAGCCTTCTTAGGCGAAAATAAGGTACTTTTTCACGATCTAAAAAGGCTAAAACCTTTATCTATAAAGACTTTGACATTTAATCAGCAAACCCTAATTACTGAATAATTGAAGTTTTGAGTAAGTTTAGCGCTATGGGAAAGTCAGAAGTAATACCTGACTAAGTTTGAGCATTTATAAATGTCATCGCCTATTTGCGTAGTGCTATACAATACTATTTTGGGAATTGGTATTACCTCACTCAGTCAAGAAAAATTGGTAGTCCTAAATATGTTTTAATTTTAGTTGCTATATCCCTTTAATTGTCAGAAGGTAGACTAGAAAAATCATTACTTGTTTACCACTACCGAAAAATTTATAACCATTTTCTCAATTGAACTCTAGTATTATATGTTAATTTCTGCACAACAAAATCAGGAACTAAAATGGTACAAAATCGATTTGTTGGAACTTGGCGACTGGTATCTTTTGAACTCAAAGATGTAAATGGTGAAGTAACCTACCCATACGGTAAAGATACGATCGGATATCTAATGTATGCAGAAGATGGATATATGTCAACGGTAATTATGACTGCAAGGCGTCCCAAATTTTCCTCTGCAGATTTTTTGGGAGGAAGTACACAGGAAAAAGCTAAGGCTATGGAAACATATATCTCCTATTGTGGTAGCTATGAAATTAAGGATAAAAAAGTAATTCACCATGTTAAAGCCTCTTTATTTCCTAATTGGGTTGGTACAAAGCAAGAACGTTTCTTTGAGTTTACAGAAAATTATTTATTATTAACTACACCTTCCTTTAAGGTGAGTGACAAACGGTTGACTGGACATCTGATTTGGGAGCGTTGACTTAATCAGAGAATAACAATACTAACTTGATATTAGATATAGCATCAATAACCTTCTCCATAAAGAAGATAAGAAACAGGCGATCGCTTTGCCAGTGAGAGATTTGTTCTATAGGACTTTAGTTATTTTCAGCTTTGCTTTCAAGATGTTATAAATAGTTTTCAACTCTCAAATATGAAATATATGATTAATCCTTCTCTATATCAAATAAACACCCGTGTTTGGCTCAACAGATTGTCCCAAGAGTTGGGTCGTCGCGCCACCTTAGATGATATTCCCGATGCAGAATTGGAGCAAATAGTAAACTTGGGATTTAACTGGGTATACTTTTTAGGAGTTTGGCAAACAGGAATAATGGCGCGAAATATCTCTCGTGCAAATCCTGATGTGCGAAAGGAAGCTATAGAACTTTTTGGTGATGAGTTTCAAGAAGATTATATTTGCGGGTCTTGTTTTGCGGTAACTGGTTATCACATCCATGAAAACCTAGGTGACAATGGAGCTATGTTACGACTGCGCGATCGCCTCCATCAAAGGGGACTAAAGCTCATGCTTGATTTTGTTCCCAACCATACCGCCCCCGACCATCCTTGGATACAGACAAATCCTGACTTTTATGTTCAGGGAATCCAGGCCGATATTGAACGAGAACCCCACAACTATATACGAATAGAATTGCCAACAGGTAGCCAAATATTTGGTCATGGAAGAGACCCATATTTTCCAGGTTGGTCTGATACTTTGCAACTGAACTATGGCAACCCCAAATTACAGGAGGGGATGTTAGCAGAGTTATTCAATATTGCTCATTTGTGCGATGGTGTTCGCTGCGATATGGCAATGCTAATATTGCCAAATATTTTTGAGCAGACTTGGGGTATTCCAATACAACCGTTTTGGTCTGATGCAATTTCCCAAATTAAACAGCAATATCCAGATTTTATCTTTATGGCAGAAGTATATTGGGATTTGGAGTGGGAATTGCAACAGTTAGGATTTAACTGGACTTATGACAAACGCTTATACGATCGCCTCCATCAACAGCAGGCAGTTCCAGTCAGAGAACATCTTTATGCTGGTCTTGATCTTCAAAATAAGTTAGCACGCTTTATGGAAAATCACGATGAACCAAGGGCAAATAAAGATTTTCCACCAAGAGTTCATGAAGCTGCTGCAATTTTGACTTATTTTACCCCTGGTTTACGTTTTTTCCATCAAGGTCAGTTACAAGGTTGGTCTAAAAAAATTTCGATGCACTTATGTTATGCTCCTGAAGAAGCTACTGTTCCACACATAGAGAGATTTTACCATCAATTATTAGATTCTTTAGCTCTAGATATTTTCCATGAGGGAAATTGGCAATTACTTGAATGTGTTGCTGCATGGGAAGGAAATTCCACATGGAATAATTTTATTGCTTTCAGTTGGGAAGGAAAAGATGAGAGACTGTTGTTGATAACTGTTAACTATGCTTCTTATCGAGGGCAATGTTATGTTCAGTTGCCATTTGAGAGTCTCAGGGGTGAAACGTATCGACTACAAGATTTAATGAGTGAGATGAGTTACGATCGCTTGGGGGATAACTTGATTTCACGAGGTTTATATTTGGATTTACCTGCATGGAGTTATCATGTTTTTGATGTTAATTAGAAAGGAAGAATAAAGAAGCAAAAAAGTTTCATTATTAGAGTTTAGTTTTGTTATAACGGCAAAACTATATCTGAAAAATTTAACGGCAAATTAATCCCTAAAAACTTAAATTTATCGAATTTTTAAACGTTTTCATCATAAATTTTTAATTATGAATAATAAACAAAGTGAAAGCTATGCTAATCTTCCTGATGAGCTTTTGGAAGATATTTTAGAGGATGCTCCCAAAATAGCAGACAAAATTAAACCGTTGTTTGAAGAACTTGAACAACAAAAAAGGATATTACATCAAAAGCTAGAAGATAATGATTTAATTTGTAGAGTTGGAGATTTGGAAAATCCTCCTAGTCCATCTATTGCTGCAGTTGATGGTGGACAAGCTATTGAAAAGTCTATTGGTGCTGATACCTTAATTGCTGTTGGTGTTGGAGTTGAAGGTTTAGTAAGAGAGGATAACCGAAGATGGGGTTCTGTTCAATATAAAAATTGGCAAGATGTTCTACCTCATAATTCTGAAAGTAATCCTAAAGTTACTAGAGGTGCAATGACAGCTCTAGAACTATTAGTAATTAGTCAGACTCCCCATGACATCATAATTGCTGATGGTTCTCATCAAACACCTGTAATTGGAATTAATAGTTTAACCAGTATGTCAACCTTAGATGAACCTCATTTTCAAAAGGTAACATGGGATATTATTGAGCAATTTGATTTGATAAATTCTCTTAAGAGAACTATGACTAATCCTAATATTGTTTATATGGTAAAATACGATTCCTCACAAGATATTGGCTTAAGTATTTTGAAAGATTTTAATTTAACACTTGATGATAAAACAGTTATGACTTTAATCTTAAATTCAGATGAATTTACAAAACCATTACCTGTAGGACAAACTAATAAGACACAAAAAGTTTGGGGCGATCTGTATATTTCAGTTTCCGATAAGTTTGATTTTCGTGGACAGAGAGACACTATTAAAGAAGAACTGAATAGAGCGATCGCTTTACCTAAAAATAGAAAAGTATATTTTACTTACTATAAGCCTTATAAATGGTCTCCTGCTTATAGAATAGAAATGAAGGAAAATTGTGCCCAAACAGAAATTGAGCTTGCTAAAGTTTTAAAAGGAGTTAAAGAACAAGTTGTTTCGACTGAAATTAAAGAACCTTATCCTCAATATTTAGCTGATATGATGGCTAAAAGTATCAGTGGAGGTCTAGAAGCATTAAGAGCAATAGTACAGTATCAATTTAGTGATAATCCAAATTTTTTGCAACTACTTACCCAATCTTACAGAACTTAATTAACATCAGGAAAAACTATGGATATGGATTTACTTAATTTACTTACTAATCAGTCAAATCAATTTAATATTGGTAGTGTTGGTTCTCCAAGTAATACTACAGAAATCATAATTGACATTAATCAAAAAAGTGAACAAAAGAAAATTTTAGGACAGTTAGTTTGTTTAGTACAACCACAGGAACAAGAAAAATTAGTTGTTATCGGACAAATTAGTGAAATAGAAACTAAAAATCGTTGGCATGAAGATTTAACTTTTAGGGGAATTATTAAACGTAGAGGTTCGCTGCCACATTTAAGCGGAAAAGCTGATGTTAGAACTGCTAAATTAAATGTTCAAGCTTGTTTTAGTATTGCATTAGATGGCAAAATTACTGAAGGAACATTAGGTACTTCTCCATCAACAGGTACTCAAATTTTTTCTGTTCGAGATGAAGTATTAGATCAACTTTTAGAAGAGTATAAAAATCAAATTATTTATTTAGGTAATGCTTATTCTACTGAAGTAAAAATGCCTTTTTGGTTAAAGCATTTTGATAGAGGAGAAGGAGGTGCTGGAGAAGCTTATCATATTGGAGTTTTTGGTAAAAGTGGTTCGGGAAAATCGGGTTTAGCAGCTTATATGTTGTTAGGATATGCTAGACATGAAAAGATGGGTATCATTTTTATCGATCCACAAAATCAATTTGCTAGTGATACAGATTTACCTTTTAAACTCCATGACTCTTTAAAAAATTTAGGTAGAAAAGTTGAAGTTTATAGTTTAACAAATCAAATTAGATTAGGAACACAAAAGAATGCAGTTAACTTATTTACATCTCTCTTACTAAAAGCAGGGTTTTATCGAAATATTGGAATCCCATCTAAATCTAAAGATAATCAAGAATATGCTTCAGAAGAAGTAGCTAGGATTATAAGAAATATTTTAAACAAGACTGAACTGAAACAAGCTCCTGAAAATTTATTATCTAATGTTTTAAATTCTTTAAGTCAAGATAATAATGCTTTACAAAGAATTTATGCTTCTAATCAACCAAGACAACGTTTACAAAATACTCTTAATGAGATTACCAACAATCAAGTGGAGTTGAATAGGATTGAACAAGATATTTGGCAACCTGTATTAGATTTATTTCTTGAACGAGATAGTCAAGGAAATAAAAGAAAGTCTCTATGGTATATTGTTAAGACATCAGCTACAGATGAACAAAAACCGATTGTATTTTTAGATATTAAAGGAGAAGGAACAACCTAGCGAAACCTGAAGAAATAGATATTCTGAAAATTAATCCTTACTTAGAAATTGTTCAAACTACAAAACAAAGACAACTTTGGGCTTACGCTACAACTTTCTGGTCAATTCCTGTTACAACTGGTTATGGTAGAAGAATTAGATTTTTGGTATTCGATCGCTACAACGATAAATTAATTGGTATTTTCGGATTAAGCGATCCAATAATTGGTTTAGGAATAAGAGATAGATTTATTGGTTGGACAAAAGAGCAAAAATTACAAAGATTATATAATTGTATGACTGCCTATATTTTAGGATCAGTTCTCCCTTATAATTTAGTTCTAGGTAGTAAATTAATTGCTTTATGCCTAATGTTTCCAGAAGTTAGAAAAGCGTTTCACGATAAATATAAAGATAGAGTATCTTTAATTTCTGGACAAAATAAAAAAGCACATCTTATTTATATAGATACTTTAGGAGCTTTTGGTAAATCGGCAATATACACTCGTTTAATGAATTGGAAATTTATCGATTATACAAAAGGTCAAAGTCATTTACATATAACTGCAAATGGAAGTTGGGAATTAATAAAACAAGTTGTTCCAGATTACATATTTGATAGTTATAAATTTGGTCAAGGAGCAAATTGGAAAATGAGGATTTTAAAAATAGGGTTGAGAGAATTAGGTTTTTCGGAAGATATATTGAGTATTGGTTGGCAAAGAGGCTATTACAACTGTCCATTAGCTAATAATTGGCAAGAATATCTTTTAGGAAAATCTAACAAACCAATATGGAAAAATTTTAAAAAAAGTGAATTAGTGGAATATTGGAAAAATAGATGGATAATTCCAAGATTAGAAAAATTAGAAAATAATTTAGATGATTTCAATTGATAAATGTATTTCAAGAGAATATTTATTAACTAATCTAATGATTATTATTTTATCGAAAAAAAATGGGCCTAAATACTCCTGTTTTATTTTAAAAAGGAGAAGTAATTGTTAATTATTCAACTGATGAGTTTTAGATGATAAAAAACTTATGAAACTGAAAAAATATTTTTACACCTTCCTCACAATATTAGTCATAATATTAGCCAGCTATAATGCTAATGCCAATACTGTACTATTTGAACATTCTGTCATTGATAAGTCTATTGCTCAAGTACCAAACTCCAAATTTGGCCTACCAATCAAATGTAACTTAGACCAAGACTGCTTTATTTTATTGTACAGCGATCGCGACCCCAGTCCAAATGCAGTAGATTTTGGCTGCGGTCGGCAAACTTACGACGGTCATAAAGGAACAGACTTTGCTATACCTGATGAAAAAACAATGGCCAGAGGTGTACCTGTAACAGCAGTAGCTCCAGGTAAAGTATTAAGAGTGCGAGATGGAATACCTGACAAACGGGTAAAAAATCAGGCAGATAAAGAAGCAGTTGATGGTATTGAATGCGGTAACGGAGTCGTAATAGATCATGGTAATGGTTGGGAAACTCAGTCTTGCCATCTCCGCAATGGTAGTGTTGTCGTTAAACCAGGAACATTTGTGGAAGCAGGTACTGAACTGGGAATGATAGGAGAGTCTGGTTTAGCTTCTTTTCCCCATGTACATTTGAGTTTCAGATATCAGGGAAAAATAGTAGACCCATTTGTGGGAGTTAATGCTGAAAGTGGTTGTAATACTCCTCGTAAACCAATTTGGCAACAACCATTGAGTTATAAACCAACTGGTATTATTCGGACTGGGTTTTCTGGGGAAGCACCTACTATGGATGATTTGTGGAAAGGCAAATTTTACGACACAGTTTTACCTGGAGATATTGCAGCATTAATATTTTGGGTACAAATATACGGTGTCTTGCCTGGAGATATGGAGCATTATCAATTATTTGCTCCTAATGGTGAGCGAGTTATAGACAATAAAAAAGAAATTAAATCTGCCAGTAAAACATGGGTAGGATATGCCGGAAAACGTAATAATTCTCAGTCTCTTGCTAGGGGGAAATGGAGAGGTGAATATAGTTTGACTAGAGGTAACAAGGTATTAGTAAATGTGAGCAAAGAAGTTCAATTAACTGGACTTTTAGATTTTTTACACTGAAAATGCCTTCAAATCTAGTATTAGCAAGGAATATACCTAAACTTGCTTAAAATGGCTGAAACGTAAATATACCAAGAAAACGCTTAATTTTAGGTAAAAACATTACTGTATAAAGGTTTGACCTTAAACAAGAAAAGAGGGGAGTTCACCCTTCTCTTTTTTTTCTCAACGATACCTGGCACTTTTCAGTTATCAGTTATCAGTTATCAGTAGTTAGGAGTCAGGAGACAGAATGGAGAAGTTAGGAGTAATTAAAAGCTGAAAAATGATAATTGTGATAACTAACTGGTTCAGTAGTTAGGAGACAGGATACAGGAGTCAGGAGACAGAATGAAGAAGTTGAAAAATGATAAAAATGATAACTGTGATAATTAACTGGTAACGAGCAACCAAAGACTAAAAACAGTTAACTGAAAAGACATTCTAAGACCAAAAAGAGAATTTAAATCAGGGTATTCTTACCATATTACAACTAGGTGCAATAACAGAGATTTCAACCTCACACGCCGAGAAACCAGGGAAATTCTACTACACATAATCAAACAAGCACAAGAGAAATACCCATTCAAACTGTATGCTTTGTGCATCATGCTTAATCACGTCCATTACCTGATGGAAGCAGAAAACCCCGATGATATACCGAAAATCATGCACTGGATAAATTGGTATTCTGCCATGTCTTTCAACGCCCTCCTTAACCGCAAAGGTCATTTTTGGGAACAAAGATATACCTGTCATGGCTTCCCCAACTCTGACAAAGAAAGAGCATTAAACACCATCCGTTATATTCATGCCAACCCCAAAGCAGCAGGGATGAGAGAAGGCTTTTTCTATGACTTCAGTAACTATGGCAGTTATGAACAATTAACCACGGATGGCATTACTCAATGGCATCCAGCTTTCTTTGGGTTAGGTACATCCTTAGAAGAATGTGCTGACAAATACAAAGGTTTCTGTCGGCGTTATACAGCAAGGAAAAAGCCAACCAAGAAAAGCGACTGGGGTAAAAGAATATTGAGAGGAATATTAAGCAGAGTTCCCAAAACCAAAGTCTCCCCCGGACAAATACCGTTACCATTTTTGATAGAAAAAATTGTCTTGATAGAAATTCCAGTAATTGCAGAGACAGCCATAAATTTTATTAAAGCAAATCGTTTTCCCCATTATTCTGTGAGTTGGTAGCGCTAGTAGGTTGGGTTAAGCGACAGCATAACCCAACAAAAACCTATACTATGTTGGGTTACTCTACGGGAAGCAAGCTACGTTCCTCAACCCAACCTACATGAGTAGCGATCGCTCCTTTACAAGATTTTTTAACTCAGTATTTGTACTGCCGAACTACCTATAATATTAGTATCAACTGTGGCTAATATTAACCCATAGTAAATAGCTGTAGCAACAATAAATCTGTCTGCGGGATCTTTATGAGGTAGTACAACCTGACGACTTAAAATAGCAATAGCATGATTCATTGGAGCTTCACGAGTTTCTATAGTTTGTAAAGCTAAGTTAACCCATGTAACAGGATCGGGTTGTACAGATATTCGTCCTTTTTCTGCAAGGACGAGTGCTTCCCAAACACTAATTGGACTCAACCAAATTTCGTTATTAGGATCGGCGATCGCTCCCTGAAGTTGCAACGATAAACGTTTATTATCCAGTAAATACCAAATCCAAATATGAGTATCAAGTAGAATTCTCATTCCAATTTCATTCCAATACATTCCAAGGTTCGTCAACAGGAGCGACTATATCCCCTAATATTTTACCAGTTCCTTTCATTACGCCACAGGGAGGGCGTTTAGTCTGGGTGGTAGCAGGATAAATGATCGCTAATGGTTTTCCTTTATGGATGACAGTTAGTGGGGTTTTTGTGCGTTCAACCTCTACAAACAGAGTCTGTAAACTTTGAGGTAGTTCGTCAATAGTAATTTCTGTCATTTTCAACTAATTTCTCCTATAGCTTTCTAGTAAAAATTTTATCACATCTAACTCCCAACCCAGGTAAATCATTCGGCAACAACCGCCCTTTTTCCATCACCGCACCAATAAACGGATCGTCAATCAAATTGAGATGACTATCCAAGTCCAAATAATCCGCGAGGGGAGCAAGTTGTGCTGCTGCTGTATTTGCCAAACAACTGTCAGAGTAGCAACCAAACATTACCTTCAACCCACAAGCTTTAGCTACATAAACCATCCGCATTGCCTCAGTTAACCCCCCAGACTTCATCAACTTAATATTGATGCCATGCACCATTTCTGCTAAAACGGGAATATTCTTAGCGGTAAAACAACTTTCATCCACAAAAATAGGTAGGGGCGATCGCCTATAAAGATGAGGTAGATCGGCGATCGCTGAAATAGCAGCTAATGGTTGTTCCACATAAATAACCCCAACTGTAGCCAACCAGTCGCACATTTTGACTGCATCCTCCAGACTCCAACCCCCATTAGCATCTACATATAACAAAGCATCTGCGGGTGCTTCTTCTTTGACTGCCATCAACATTGCTTTGTCTGCTTCAATACCTTCCGGACTACCTAATTTTACTTTCAAAACCCGCGCATCAATAAATTCTAGCCAGTTTCGTACTCTCTGTTTAGCAGCTTCGGGGGTGCTGATACCAATAGTAACTGAGATAGGAATAATGCGATCGCGTTCTAACCCCCAAAGTCGCCATAAAGGCAACCCAACTTTTTTGCCTACCCAGTCATGCAAGGCAATATCAATAGCTGCTCTAGCTGCTGATGGTATTTCTAACTCTATCAAGACTTGTTCTATTTGTTGTCGCTCAAGTGGAGTAAACTTTTCTAGACTGGGAGTCACTTGCTCTAAAGTGTGCTGTAAAATTTTTGTAGTTTGCGGTTTTTCCCCTAAAGAAAAAGGTGAAGCTTCCCCCCAACCTTCGATACCTTCTTGTTGTATTTTTACCAAAATGTTGTTACTTTCGGCGGTAGTTCCTCGACTAATAGTTAAAGGAAATCTTTTATGGACAGTAAATGTTTGAATCTGAATTTGCATGATTAATTAATTTAATAATTCTCTGCCACCTTACATCAAATTGGATTGACGCGAATTAGTCTGAGGTAAAATAGAATAAAATAGTGAATATGACCGAAAATTTCTGGTATCAAGTCTCCCTATTCCAGGAGATACTAATAACTGATAACTGATAACTGAAATGACCTTACACCAACCTAATGATATTATTGCTCAAAGATACCGAATTGTCACTGCTTTGGGAAAAGGAGGAATGGGAATTACTTATGAAGCAGAAGACCTGACAAATTATCAGCGAGTAGCACTGAAAGTTGTTTCTTTACAACAAGCAAAAGACTGGAAAATATTAGAACTTTTTGAGAGGGAAGCTAAAGTTATTGCCAATTTGCATCATCCTCAAATTCCCAAATATTTCAATTATTTTTATATTGATACAGAGCAAGATAGATGTTTTTATTTAATTCGTGAATTAGTGTCGGGAAATTCCTTAGCAAATTGGGTGAGAAAAGGTTGGCATCCGACAGAAATCCAAGTTAAAAATATTGCGATTAAAATTTTAAAAATTCTCAGTTATTTACATCAATTAAATCCGCCAATAATTCACCGGGATATTAAACCAGAAAATATTATTTTACAACCTGATAGTCAAGTATTTTTAGTAGATTTTGGGGCAGTTAAAGATATTTATCAGAATACAATGTCTTTCAGTGGAACCTTTGTCGGAACTATTGGATATATGCCACTAGAACAGTTACAAGGAAAAGCTTATTATGCCTCAGATTTATATAGTTTAGGTGCAACTTTATTGTATTTATTAACCCATCGCTCCCCAGATGAACTACCTCAAAAAAGAATGAAAATAGATTTTCGTTCTTGTGTGGAAATTTCACCAGACTTTATGAATTGGTTAGATGTAATATTAGAACCTATATGGGAAGATAGATTTCAGTCGGCAACAGCAGCTTTGAATGTACTTAGTAATAATTCAGAAATTATTTATATTTATGACGATCATTCTGTGGTTAAATCTGCTCACCAAAAACCTCCAGAAAGTCTAGTTACTGTGGAAAAAACATCTAGTAGCTTAATTATTAATATTCCATCTGTGGCTTCTTCAAAACCGGGAAAAATTTTCTTGTGTTGTATGGCTGTTGTAATATCTACTATTTGCTTATGTTCCTTAATATTTAGAATTGAGTGGCTAACTGGTTCATTAATATTAACTTTGATTTACTTATATCCCTTATTTCGAGTCTGCTTAGTAAATCATATCCAAATCTCTAAAAATGAGTTTTTGATTAACTGGAATCTTTGGTTTTTTAATCGTACAATTACAGCTCAAACAAAATATATAAAGAAAGTTTATTTGGAAAAAGATTTACTTATTAGTAACCCAAATAGCCCACAAACAACACATATAACATTTGATTTATTGAAACCCAGAAAAGAATATCGATTTGGCTATATCCTGACTCAAAAAGAACAAAAATGGTTATTTGCTGAAATTAAAGATTTTCTAGAACAATTAAAAACTCAGGAAAGCCTCAAAAAACTACAATAAAAATTATTGGATTAGGGAACAGTACACAAGAAATTGATATTTCATGCTTTCTGTTGTCCATCAAATGATATAATCACCATATTCATTTATTAGTCAACAGATAAAAAAGTCGTGTCAATTGAGAAAAAAAATATAACAGTCGGTTCCCTCGAATGGTTTTATCGGGAAGCTAAACCCGATGAGGAAACAGATAAATTACCAATTTTACTATTACATGGATTTCCTGCTCAAAGTCATAGTTGGACTGCTATGATGCCCGAATTAGCTGAAGCAGGTTATCGAACGATCGCTCCAGACTGGATAGGTTGTGGTTTATCCCCTAAATTAGATAAACGAGATTTTTCCTACAAACCAGAAGCTTTTATTCAGGCTTTAGCAGAATTGATTGATGCTTTAGAAATTGAACGGTTTTATCTAGTTATTCAAGGATTTTTAGGTTCTGTTGGTTTACAATATGCTTTGCTAAATCAAGAAAAGATTGAGCGTTTAACTATTTTAAATACACCACTTTCTTCTACAGCAAAATTACCTTGGCAAATGAAACAATTAGGCATACCTTTAGTTGGTGATATGCTCGTTCAAGACCCTCTATTTGTGGATAGAACTTTAGAAAAAGGTAGTTGTTTAACAGTTGCTGATGAAGATTTAGATGTCTATCGTAGTCCTTATCTAAAAAGTTCTGCTGCTGGTAGATCCGTATCCGCAATTGTGCAAAATTTAGACTTAAAAAAGTCAATGGCAGAAATTGAATCTGGCTTTAAAGGGTGGCAACAACCTACATTAATTGTTTGGGGAACAAAAGACCCTTGGTTAGATGTTAGTCAAGCTGAAAACTTAGTTAATATTTGTGAAAATGGAAAGTTAGTTAAATTAGCAGAAGCTGCACATTATCCTCAAGAACATTGGTCTGGAGATATTACAGATGAACTACTGTTATTTTTGAGGAAGAAAGAAGTTTAGCTTCCCGGGGTAGAATAATTCATCGCGTAGGGGTGCTATAAAGGTCATTTCATATTCTGGAGAAGTGTTGCTGAACTAAGGGATGAATCTTTGCAGAAAAGATTGCATACTCCTCAAGAGTCATCTTAAGATGACTTAAACTATTAGCCAAGGATTTCAATCCTTGGCTTTAGCTTTTAAACGGCCATTGTTCCTCAATTTTCTCAAGAATACGGGCTGGAATGACACCTCTAATACCGTCACCATCCAAGCATAGAATACGAAAAGTCATAATATAATCTCCGGTATTTATTTTATTAATCTACCAAAAATTATTGAAATTTCATAATTTAATAAAATTTATATTCCTTTATACTATCATTAACTATGTAATGTAATTTTATAATTTTACTTTACATAACTAATCTCAAATCGAATCAAATGAAAACTGCATTAATTACAGGTGCTTCTTCTGGAATTGGTGAAATTTTTGCCAAAGAATTAGCAAGTAGAAAAACTAACTTAGTATTGGTAGCTCGTTCAGAGGATAGACTACAACAATTAGCAAATCAATTACAAAGTCAATATCAAATTCAGGCTGATGTAATAGTTCAAGATTTAACAGCACCAGCAGCAACAAATTCTATATTTGAGACAGTGTTTCAGAAAGGATTAACTATCGATTTATTAGTAAATAATGCTGGTTTCGGTGACTATGGAAATTTTACCGAGAGAACTCTAGAAAAGCAAGTTAATATGATTCAATTAAATATTACTGCTTTAGTAGAATTAACACATTTATTTTTACCTCGAATGCAACAAAATAAGTCCGGGGCAATTATTAATGTTTCCTCAATTGGTGGTTTTCAACCTTTGCCTTATATGTCAGTTTATGGTGCAACAAAAGCATTTGTTTTGAGTTTTAGTGAGGCATTGTGGGCAGAAAATCAAGATTTAGGGGTGAAAATATTAGCACTTTGCCCTGGACCGACAGAATCAGAATTTTTCCAAAGAGCAGAATTTCCTAAATCTGTAGGTGGATCTTCCATGTCAAAATTGACCCCTACAGAAGAAGTAGTAAAAGATGCTCTTCAAGCCTTAGAAAAAAATCAGTCTAATGCTGTGACAGGAGGCTTTTTAAATCAGGTAATTGTTAATGCTTCTCGTTTTTTCCCACGAGAGACTTTAGTCAGTGCAGTAGAAAAACAGTTTAGAAGTATTCAGCAAAATAATTGAACAAAGGCAGAAGGCAAAAGGCAGAAGGAACAATCTTACCGAATAATTAATAATTAATAATTAAATAATTCGCGCCTTGAAGCCTCCCCTTTTCAGGGGAAAATAAAGAAGTAATATTTCCTTATATTCAATTGCGTAACGGTTAAAACCCGAGGTAATTATCAATTATCCATGATCAATTATCAATTAATGAACTCTGCCTTTCCTAATAAGTATATATACTCCCCTTGCCAAAATGGTCGTTTCCATTTTTAATCTAAGATGGAATATTCAATTTAGTAGATAAATTCAAAGAGGATGATGTTAAATAAACGCTCAATAGTAGCATGGATGATGGCGCTGTTAGTAGCGTTTTTGGCGAGCTGTGGGTCTCCTGCTCCACCGCCAACCTACTCAGATGCTCAATTACAAAAAATTGAACAGTACACAACGGGAATTGTCGCTTTGCGCGATCGCATGGATGAACTGAAAACCCTAATTCAAAAGGAAGATTGGGTCAATGTAGATACATTTATTCATGGGCCTTTAGGAGACTTGCGGAGCAAGACTAACTATTTGACCCAAAGTTTGTTATTACCAAAAGATAAAACACCTGTATTGGATGCAGCAAAGGAAGTATTTCAGGATTTAGAAGAAATTGATGTTGCAGCAGCAGCAGGTGACAAACTGCAAGCGACTAATGAGTATAAAAAAGCAATAGCAGATTTTGACACTTTCTTCGGTTTGATACCTAAAAGTAATTAAATAAGCAATCAGCATTCAGCACTCAGCAGTCAGCAATAAATGTTTAGAAGGAGATTTCAACCTCTCCTAAACCTTCCGGTTTATAGAAACCGGGGATTTAAACCAGAGATCCTAAAAGCTGAAGCGCTGTTTGCGGAGCATTCCGGTACGGAAGTGCTAAAAGCTAATAGCTAGTTAAAACCCTACACCCAACCAGAAGTGTAGCGACGATAAATTTCAATATCGCTTGATGGGGTGCGCACTGCGTACCCCATCTTAATTTATACTTTACAACTGATAACTGATAACTGAAATGACTCATATAGTAATTATTGGATGTGGAATTATTGGGGCAGCGATCGCCTATCAACTGAGTAAAATTGAAGGGTTAAAAATTACGGTATTGGACAAACAAGCACCTGCCCAAGGTTCTACTGGCGCTGCTTTGGGGGTGTTGATGGGGGTAATTAGCCACAAAGTTAAAGGCAGACCTTGGAAAATGAGGCGCATGAGTGTCCAGAGCTATCATAATTTAATTCCTGAGTTGGAAGCAAAAATAAATCGCCCTATTTCTCATAACCGTGATGGTATTTTGTGGTTGTGTTTGCCTGGGGATGACTTAGATAGATGGAAAAGATTGGTAGATATTCGGCAAGCAGATGGTTTACCATTGGAAATGTGGGATATTGCTCAATTGGGCGATCGCTCTCCTCAGATCGAGACATCTGAAGTTACAGCGGCTATTTATTCTCCTCAAGATTTACAAATTAACCCGGTTGAGCTTACTTTAGCTTTAGTAGAAGCTGCTCAACAAAATGGGGTGAATTTTCATTTTGGAGTAACAGTTGCGGAATATAATACTATAGCGCTACCAAATAACGAATATCGTTGTCAGCAAATACGGACAAAAAGTCTAGACTCAGCTAAAAAAGCTCCTGTTTTGGCGGATGTAAATTGGTTAGTTGTGGCGGCGGGGTTGGGGTCTTTGCCATGTTTGCAAGGAATAAAAGATGGTAAATTAAGGTCTCTACAACTGAAGCGTAAATCAAATCTTGACCATAAATTTACTATTGTGCCTGTGTTGGGTCAAGCTCTACATCTGCAAGGGCGATCGCCTCTAGGAAATCTAGATTTTCGGCCAGTTATAACTGGGGATGATGTGCATATTGTACCAGTGGGGGAAAGTGAGTATTGGGTGGGAGCAACGGTAGAATTTCCTGATGATGTGGGTGAGGTGGTAGCTGACTCTAGTTTATTGGATAGGGTGATGGAGAGAGCTATTAGTTTTTGCCCGAGTTTAGCAGATGCAACGGTATTAAGAAAATGGTCTGGTGTGCGGCCTCGTCCGGAAGGTCAACCAGCTCCTGCTGTTGGTTATTTGGAGGGGTTTAAAAATGTTTTGTTGGCAACGGGTCACTATCGGAATGGGGTGTTATTAGCTCCTGCGACGGCAGAAGCAGTGGAGAAAATGATTATTCACACGAGTTACGCAAAATATTAGGTCATACACCATATGTAGGGGCGAATGGCATTCGCCCTCCCTACCTATATGTAGAACCTGCTTCATAAAACTGATACAAAGCGTCACATAACGTGACAAATTGATGTGTACGGACGCCCTTATGCAACGTCCCTACCTGCTTCTTGTGAGGCCGTCGGCGGTTACTCATCCACAGGCATTGACGGTTAAGCCAACCGCATCTTTACAGTCTATACCTACATTTAAGTCTTTGTCAATCAACATCAGAAAAAAATCCTCAAACCCTTGCTGCGCCGTTTTAGCGTAGGGAGCGGGATTTCTTGTGAGGTCTATGTCTATATAGTATAGACTGCCAGAAATGTTTAAGTCGCGATTAGTGCAGAAGATACAAAGCGTCACCATCGTTACTACTTGCGTGTGAGAACTAGCGTATTATATCGCGCTCCGTATCGCAAATTGTTAACTAAGTCGAACCTCTGCGTAATATCATGTCCGGATAATTAGTGACAAAAAAACTTTCTCCCTTTAAACCTTTGTTTCCCTTCTGCTTTCTGCCTTCCTTCCTCCTAAATGTAACTATTCAAGCGGACATGATATAAGTCCTGATTATGTTAGGTAGAAAAGTTATAATCAGGCTCGTAGTTGGGCTAAAATCCTCATTTATACTGCTATAAATTCTTCCTAATTTTTTTATAATGAAACAGGACCTACGCAGCAAGGGCGAATGCCATTTGCCCCTACATATAGTCAATTTGCGTAAGTCCTAATGAAAGATAACTAACACATAAGAGATTAAATAATTATGATTGAATGGTTAATTGCTTGGGGGGGTAGTGAAGCGGTTAAATTTATTGCTCAGGAAGTTATTGGAGAATTAGCTAAGGGTACTGCTGAAGACTATGTTAAAGATTTTTTTAAACAAGGTATTTCTGATGCTATTGGTGGCATAAAAAATGGAAAAGTTTTACAAAAAGCTACGGCACAAGCTATTAAATATTTTTTAGATTTGATACAGCAAGAGTTAGAAAATGCGGAATTGAGTGAAAGTGAGTTAAAGGAATATACTAAACCTTTAAAACAGTTTATTAAAAATAAGTCTGTTTTAGAAGTTCTGATTATGGCTTTCGATCATGACCTAAAAATTTTAGATACTAATAAACTAGCTATTACCTGGAATGAAATTAATCCACCTTTGCCAGATGATTTTGACTGGGAATTAGTTGCCAAGCAATATCAGAGAAGGGTGAAAAAAATTATTCGAGAGTCGGATGAATTACGGAAAATATTGGATTCAGAAAATCTGAATAAATTGGCAAATCAAACTGAAATTAAGCCAGATTTTGACTTCAAAAGATATCGAGAAGGAATTGTTGAACAATATGGAAATCTGAAATTAGAAAGTTTAGATACCAGTGGTTATGCCTATAATCAATTGAAATTATGGCGAATGTTTATTCCTCAAAATGTCCGGGAATCTCAGGAATTTCTGCCTCAAGTACATGAAATTCCTAAAGAATATCGGCAGCGATTAAAAGAGACTGGGCAGTTTGGAGAAGATTTTTCTCAAGAACAATTAGAAGGTCTCAGACGGAGATATTTTGAACAGCAGATTCGCTCGGTTTTAGAATTAATAGAAAATAGCAATTATCAATATTTAGTTATTCTGGGCGACCCTGGTTCTGGCAAGTCTACTCTATTACAATATATCGCTCTCCAATGGGCAGAATTACCTCTGAAAGATTTACCTTTACAGCCAATTCCTATATTAATTGAACTACGGACTTATGTTAGGAACCATGATGCTAATAAATGCCAAAATTTTCTAGATTTTCTGGAAAAAGGTAGCGGAATAACTTGTCAATTACCTCAACAGGAACTTCATGCAAAATTACAAAATGGTGATGCTATTGTGATGTTTGATGGATTGGATGAAGTTTTCGACCCTGCTAAACGAGAGGAAATAATTACTGATATTCATCGGTTTACAAATGACTATAAAAATGTGCGGGTTATTGTTACTTCGCGGGTGATTGGTTATAAGCCACAAAAACTCCGGGATGCTGAATTTAATCATTTTATACTGCAAGATTTGTCAGCCGAACAAATTGAGGATTTTATTCAACGTTGGCATAATCTGACTTATCCAGATGAAGCAGAAAGAGAGAGGAAAAGGGAAAGATTGAAACGGGCAATTAAGGATTCTCCACCTATTAAGGAATTGGCAAGAAATCCTCTGTTATTAACGATGATGGCTGTTCTTAATCGAAATCAAGAATTACCTAGAGATAGAGCCGAACTTTATAATCAAGCTTCGCGAGTTTTATTACATCAATGGGATGTGGAAAGAGTATTAGTTGATGCAAAGATTGATCCGATAACTATTGACTATAAAGATAAACAGGCAATTTTGCGTCGAGTTGCTCATTTTATGCAGGGAAATACTGCGGGTTTAGCTGGTAATTTGATTTTGGGAGATGATTTAGAAAGAATTATTTGGAAGTATCTAAAAAGTGTAGATATTAATGATGCAAGAGGTGTGGCTAAAGCGTTGATAGAACAGTTGCGGATTCGGAATTTTGTTTTGTGTTTTGTTGGGGCTGAATATTATGCTTTTGTGCATCGGACTTTTTTGGAATATTTTTGTGCTAGGGAGTTTATTTGGCAGTTTGAAAAAGAACAGAAAATTTCTAAAAATGAATTGATTGAGGATATTTTTGGGAACCATTGGCAGGATGAAACATGGCATGAAGTTTTGCGGTTAATTGCTGGGATGATAGATGCTAAGTTCGTGGGAGAAATTATTAGTTATTTGATGGAGCAAGAGGGGGAAGAGGAAAAGTTTATGAATTTATTTTTGGCGGGTAAGTGTTTGTTTGAAGTGAGGAGTCGTCAGAGCATTGTTGATGTGGGATCTCGGTTATTAAATAGGTTAAAAGATTTGGCTGGGTATGACCTTGGTTATTATGATGAACTTGGGAGCGATGAAGCAAAGCTAGTTCGTGAAATTCGTACTCAAGCTATGGAAGTGGTGGCTACAACTTGGAGGGATGACCAAAAAACCTATACTTGGCTCAAACAAAGGGTAAACTCTGATAGTGACTCGTATGTAAGAGGTGAAGCGGTGCGACAAATAGCTACTGGTTGGAAAGATGAACCGGGAATTTTAGAATTACTCAAACAAAGGGTAGTATCTGATGAACATCCGGATGTACGACGTGAAGCGGTGCGACAAATAGCTACTGGTTGGAAAAATCAACCCGGAATTTTAGAATTACTCAAACAATGGGTAGTATCTGATGATGATGAGGATGTGCGACGTGAAGCGGTGCAACAAATTGCTACTGGTTGGAAAGATGAGGAGGGAATTTTAGAATTACTCAAACAATGGGTAGTATCTGATGAACATCCGGATGTACGACGTGAAGCGGTGCGACAAATTGCTACTGGTTGGAAAGATGAGGAGGGAATTTTAGAATTACTCAAACAATGGGTAGTATCTGATGAACATCCGGATGTACGACGTGAAGCGGTGAAACAAATAGCTACTGGTTGGAAAGATGAGGAGGGAATTTTAGAATTACTCAAACAATGGGTAAACTCTGATGAGAATGAGTTTGTGCGACTGGAAGCGCTACAACAAATAGCGACTGGTTGGAAAAATCAACCCGGAATTTTAGAATTATTCAAACAATGGGTAAACTCTGATGAGAATTGTCAAGTACGAGGTGAAGCGGTGAAACAAATAGCTACTGGTTGGAAAGATGAGGAGGGAATTTTAGAATTACTCAAACAATGGGTAAACTCTGATGAGAATGAGTTTGTGCGACGTGAAGTGGTGACACAAATAGCTACTGGTTGGAAAGATGAGTCGGGAATTTTAGAATTACTCAAACAATGGGTAAACTCTGATGAACATCCGGATGTACGACGTGAAGCGGTGCGACAAATAGCTACTGGTTGGAAAAATCAACCCGGAATTTTAGAATTACTCAAACAATGGGTAGTATCTGATGAGAATGAGTTTGTGCGACTTGAAGCGCTACAACAAATAGCTACTGGTTGGAAAAATCAACCCGGAATTTTAGAATTACTCAAACAAAGGGTAAACTCTGATGAAGATTCGGATGTGCGACGTGAAGCGGTGAAACAAATAGCTACTGGTTGGAAAGATGAGGAGGGAATTTTAGAATTACTCAAACAAAGGGTAAACTCTGATGAAGATTCGGATGTGCGACGTGAAGCGGTGAAACAAATAGCTACTGGTTGGAAAGATGAGGAGGGAATTTTAGAATTACTCAAACAATGGGTAGAGTATGATGAGAATTGGGATGTGCGAGGTGAAGCAGTGCGACAAATAGCGACTGGTTGGAAACATGAGGAGGGAATTTTAGAATTACTCAAACAATGGGTAAACTCTGATGATGATGAGGATGTGCGACGTGAAGCGGTGGAACAAATAGCGACTGGTTGGAAACATGAGGAGGGAATTTTAGAATTACTCAAACAATGGGTAAACTCTGATGAGAATTGGCAAGTACGACGGGAAGCAGTGCGACAAATAGCTACTGGTTGGAAAAATCAACCCGGAATTTTAGAATTACTCAAACAAAGGGTAAACTCTGATGAAGATTCGGATGTGCGACTTGAAGCGGTGAAACAAATAGCTACTGGTTGGAAAAATCAACCCGGAATTTTAGAATTACTCAAACAAAGGGTAAAGTCTGATGAGAATTGGCAAGTACGACGGGAAGCAGTGCGACAAATAGCTACTGGTTGGAAAAATCAACCCGGAATTTTAGAATTACTCAAACAAAGGGTAAACTCTGATGAAGATTCGGATGTACGACTTGAAGCAGTGAAACAAATAGCTACTGGTTGGAAAAATCAACCCGGAATTTTAGAATTACTCAAACAAAGGGTAAACTCTGATGAAGATTCGGATGTACGACTTGAAGCGGTGAAACAAATAGCTAATGGTTGGAAAAATCAACCCGGAATTTTAGAATTACTCAAACAATGGGTAAAGTCTGATGAGAATTGGCAAGTACGAGGTGAAGCAGTGAAACAAATAGCTACTGGTTGGAAAAATCAACCCGGAATTTTAGAATTACTCAAACAAAAGGTAAACTCTGATGAAGATTCGGATGTGCGACTTGAAGCGCTACAACAAATAGCTAATGGTTGGAAAAATCAACCCGGAATTTTAGAATTACTCAAACAAAAGGTAGAGTCTGATGAGAATTGGCAAGTACGAGGTGAAGCGGTGAAACAAATAGCTACTGGTTGGAAAAATCAACCCGGAATTTTAGAATTGTTTGATCACACAGTCCTCAATGACCCCTTTCAACGCGAACATGAATTTCAAACCAACCCTCGACAAATAGCGCTAGAAGCAATAGTCAAACAATATCCAGACCATCAGCAAACTCTCCCACTATTACAAGACAGAGCAAAAAATGACCCAGACGAAAAACTGCGGGAGTGGGCAAAAAAGAAATTGCAGCAATTAGAGACATAGTCCACGTCATTTCAGTTATCAGTTATCAGTTATCAGTTATCAGTACCTCTCTCTACCTGTTTGCGCAGCATGACCTAGGAAAGTCAGAGACTTGAAATATTGAACTTGATTTTCTCTTGGTTGATTGGATATGGCGAGGTTTCCTCGCCATTCCACACTAATGTACTGTTTCAGTAATCCCCGTGTCTGGTGTGTCTCCGTGTCCCCGCGTCTATCGAGAATGAAACAGTCCTGCTTCTTCAATATCACCTCGCTCCCGCTTCTATAGCAGAATTCGCCATTTTTTTCAAAGTCTCCCCCTCAATTTCTGGACTTTGACCAACGCCTTTTAAAGAAATACGATAGAATACTCCTTGATATTCCCACCCAATAATTGGAGGCGCACAAGATGCTCCACAAGTTAAAGGTCTAAAATATCCTTTAATGTCTTGTACTAAACTCAATTCTCGACTAAATTCATCATCTAAAGGTTTGCCTCCTTTTTCTCCACTCATATAACCAATGGAACAAGCATTAGCAGTACAATCTTTTTCAAAAGCCAAAGTTATTTCATAACTATTATTTGTGCCTTTCCCATCAACATAAATTTGATTATCCGTACCTGTAATTAATAATTGATTCGGAAGTAAAATTGGCACCTTAGTTTGTTGTTTAATTTTCGGTAAAATCTCCGTTAATTCTGCCGCGACTGGTTGAGAGTTTTGTGTCAATAACTGACTTGTTACTGGATTAATTTGATAATTTGATGGTCTCACAATAGGTTGTTTCCAACCCATAGATATTGTGAGGTAAGTCAACAAAATTATATTTTCAAAGTGAATAAGAATAGACATAATTAAAAAAGAAGGAAGAAGGAAGAAGGAAGAAGGAAGAGGGAAGAAGGAAAAAGAGAGAGGGAAGAAGGAAAAAGAGAGAGGGAAGAAGTAAGAAGAAAGAAAGAAAAAGATAGGGGGAAGAAGACTTTAGTTTTCTAGTGCTACATCGCTCGCCCCCTAAATCCTCCAATTTTGGGGGACTAGAGCAAGCAAATTGACTCTTGTTCCCCCCCAAACTTGGGGGGCTAGGGGGGCAAAATTCAGTGTTAAAAAAGAAGGAAAAACAGAGAAGAAAGAAGTAAGAAAGAAAAAGATAAGGGGAAAAAGACTTTAGTTTTCTCGTGCTACATCGTTCGCCCCCTAAATCCCCCAAAATTGGGGGACTAGAGCAAGCAAATTGACTCTTGTTCCCCCCAAACTTGGGGGGCTAGGGGGCAAAATTCAGTACCCAACAGTAGTAAGATTGTGTTGGGTTTCACTGCCGTTCAACCCAACCTACTGCACTGACTTTTACCTTCCCAAAAATCAATGGCTGATAGCTGATAGCTGACGGCTGAATGCTTAAAAAATTACTTACGTTTAGCCGCCGCTTTCTCCTTATCTTTCTGTTTCTTCTTAGCAGCTTTCTCAGCTTTCTTAGCAGCTTTTTCAGCCATAATCTTTGCCACCCTTTCTGCCTCTTTTTCCTCCTCAATCTTATCTAAATAATAATGATAATCTCCTAAATAAACATGAAAATCACCATCACGAATTTCCACAATTTTATTTGCTACCTGAGAAATAAAATAACGGTCGTGAGAAACAATAACCACAGTTCCATCATAATTTTTCAACGCCTCTTCCAACATTTCCTTTGCTGGAATATCCAAATGATTTGTTGGCTCATCAAGTAACATAAAATTACCAGGTTTAAGTAACATTTTTGCTAAAGCTAAACGTGCCTTTTCACCCCCACTCAAAGCAGCTACTTTTTTAAATACCGTCTCACCACTAAATAAGAAATTACCCAGTAAAGTTCTTACCTCTTCATTTTTCCACTCCGGCACCTCATCATGGATAGTTTCCATCACATTTTTTGTGAGGTCTAAAGCTTCCGCTTGATTTTGCTCAAAATAACTAGGAATAACATTATGATTACCTAATTTCACAGTACCTTCTGTAGGTTCTTCCATTCCCATAATCATCCGCAAAATGGTAGATTTCCCACAACCATTCGGTCCTAAAAAAGCAATCCTGTCGCCTCTTTCTATCTCTAAATTTGCTCCTAAAAATAAAATTTTCTCCCCATAAATATGAACTAAATCTTGAATTGTTACTACCTCTCTACCACTGCGGGGTGCTGGAGGAAAACGGAAACTTAAACTTCTTAATCCTGCTACGGGCGCCTCTACAAGTTCTACTTTTTCTAATTGTTTTTCTCTACTTTTTGCCTGAGTACTCCGAGTAGCACTAGCGCGAAAACGTTCCACAAAAGCTTGTTGTTTTTCTATTTCTTTTTGTTGTCGTTCATAAGTACTCAGTTGTGCCGCTTGATTTTCTAACTTTTGTTGTAAATAAGCCGAATAATTACCCAAATAAGTATTAGAAACTCCTCGTTCTGTCTCCACAATTTGAGTCGAAAGACGGTCAAGAAATTCCCGGTCATGGGAAACTATCACCATTGGAGTAGTTAACTTTTTCAAATAATCCTCCAACCATTCAATTGTTTCTAAATCTAAGTGGTTCGTAGGTTCGTCCAATAATAATATATCTGGATTTTGTAGGAGAATTTTACCCAAACTCATACGCATTTGCCAACCACCACTAAAAGCACTAACCAAGCGATCGCCATCTTCCGGTTCAAATCCCATTTCAGGCAAAATCTTCTCAATTTCTGCATCTAATCCATAACCATTTAAACCCTCAAATTGTCGTTGTAAACTGTCTAATTTATGTATCAATTCATCCAACTCTTTTGGACTAGAAGTTTCCATTTCTCGCTGTACTTTTTGTAGAGATTCATGGATTTCATTCGCCTCCTTAAATACCCTCCAAAATTCTTCTCTCACAGTACGATTAGGGTCTACTTCAAACTCTTGATTTAAATAAGCAATTTCTAAACTAGCAGGACGAATAATTTCTCCAGAAGAAGGTTCTATTTCCCCAGTAATAATTTTTAATTGAGTAGATTTTCCTGCCCCATTTACACCCACTAACCCAATGCGATCGCCTGGTTTAACCTCCCAGTTAACATCTTTAAGAACAACACCTGTAGGATAAATTTTACTTATATGTTCTAGTCTGAGCATTTATAATTAATCTCCAAGGTTAGGTTAAGAGCAAGTTATGTTTTTTGTGGCCAAACTATTAATATTGGCTTTTATAGCAGAAGAAAGAAGGAAGAGGGAAGAAGGAAAAATCTTCCGTTCTCTGAGTTTTAAGCTTTTTATCTGTCCGCACCCTTTCCTTCGACTGCTATAGATAATGTTTAAGCTTAACAATTTTTCATTATATTTTATACACCAATTTTGTGCTGGTTTTTCATCATTGTTAAACTATTTAGTTTTAGCTAGTAAATAACTTTCCCAGCTCCTCATCTCTAAAAAATCTAAATTATTGCTGCTATTATAAACTGTAGGAAAAATGCGTACAATTTGGCATTAAGTTAATCATCAAAACTAGAAAAACAAAATACATATAACTTACCTAATTGACAAGAATCAAAATTTTTTGAAATGTGAAGCACTTTCAACGCTAGTTTTCTGTTATCAAAAACCATATTATTTTTTACTTTCAACAAAACTAAAAACTATTATATTTTCTAGACAATAACAACACAATTGCTAAACTCTTTTAAGCAAAAAGTAAGGTTTCAATCCTCTTCTTAGCTGCACCGCTAGCTACCGCTCTAAAAGGGGATGAAAAAAATAAAGTTCAATAATTTCATGCCTCTAACTTTCCTAGTTCATGCTGCGCAAACAGGCAGAGTTACTGATAACTGATAACTGAAATGACAAACTTTAGGTATTTAATTCTTTCTTATAAACTCTTCTTAGCCTTATATAATTCCACACATTCTCGAATGACATCTTTCAGTTCTGGAAGAGAACAAGGTTTAGTTACACATTTAAAAATATCAGCTTTTTTTATTTCATCAACATCACAATTTATTTGTTCTTCAGCATAACCACTTAACAAAACACGGATAGTATCAGGAAAGCTCTCTCTTGTTTTTCTCAGAAATTGAATACCTGTCATATCTGGCATACTTTGGTCAGAAATAATAATAGCCATTTCCCCTTCAGCTTCGATAATTTCCATCGCTACAGTAGCACTTTCTGCCTTAATAACTTTAAATTCACGTCTAAAAGTCCGATAAAGTAAATCCAAATTATTAGGTTCATCATCAACAACCATTAATTTAAGTTTTTCTGACATTGTTAAATTTATAGTAATTTCTATCTAAAGAACAAGTATTAACAAAATTAGTTATGTACAAATTTCTAAGTACCCATGCATAATTATCATATAGCAATTCTCAATATTTGTAGGGAACAGAAAATGAAGAACAACAAGTTTACCTGATGACTCCGAGAAACACTCGACTAGACAGAGTCACTAAATGTGTAATTATATACATAAAACTAGATTTTATACGGTATGCCACTATGCAAATAGGGTGCAGACATTCCTCATAGAAGAAGGAGTCAGGAGACAGGAGACAGGAGACAGGAGAAAATCATCATACAACAAGGAGTCAGGAGTCAGGAGTCAGGAGACAGGAGAAAATCATCATTCCTAGATAACTTAACCCCTTGTTCCTTCTGTTCTCAATTATTTGAGCAGTAAACTCTAGATATAGTGTAGCACTATAGTTTTTACCCCAACTATGTAGTGTTTTTGCAGAAATTTTCTTCGGGCGCGGACAACTCAAGAGCTTAAAACTCAGACAATGCCAGATTTTGTCTTCTGTGCTAAATAACTCAACCCCTTGTTCCTTCTGTTCTCAATTATTTGAGCAGTAAACTCTAGATATAGTGTAGCACTATAGTTTTTACCCCAACTATGTAGTGTTTTTGCAGAAATTTTCTTCGGGCGCGGACAACTCAAGAGCTTAAAACTCAGACAATGCCAGATTTTGTCTTCTGTGCTAAATAACTCAACCCCTTGTTCCTTCTGTTCTCAATTATTTGAGCAGTAAACTCTAGATATAGTGTAGCACTATAGTTTTTACCCCCATATATGTAGCGTTTTTCCATAAGTTTTCTTCTATAACAGTGGAAACAAAGGTTCAGACAGGTCAAAAGCTTAAAACTCAGACAACCCAAGATTTTTCCTTATCTTCTAGATAACTTAACCCCTTGTTCCTTCTGTTCTCAATTATTTGAGCAGTAAACTCTAGATATAGTGTAGCACTATAGTTTTTACCCCATCTATGTAGTTTTTTTCCATAAGTTTTCTTCTATAACAGCGCAAATAAAGGTTAAGACAGGTCAAAAGCTTAAAACTCAAACAATGCCAGATTTTTCCTTATCTCCTAGATAACTAAACACCTTCTTCCCTCTTCCCTCTTCCCTCTTCCTTCTTCCTTCTTCCTTTTTTTATTCCTGAGCTTTGTCAGAATGTTCCCGACCAGAAACATTTTGCATGGCCTCCAAAGCTGCTCGAGAACCTGCCAAAATATCTCGTTCTTCCCCTCCCAAATAAAGCCTGCCAAAACTACCCACAGCTTGAATTTGCAAAATATTAATTAGAGCAGCTTTCTCAGCTTCATTGGCAGCTAAAGCAGCATAAGCAGCAGGTTGTACTTCCAATACATAGAGAGTTTGTCCACCCAAAAGCATTTGGCCCCGACGATTACGATTAATCAATTGTGCTTGGTGGGAATCAATATTCCGGATCACCTGACTAGAGACAATACGAGGTTTGAGGCGATCGCGTTCCGCCACCCCCAAAGCTTGTAAAATAGCCTTTCCAGCAGCTTTCGTATCTCCCTGACGACTGGAATGAATTTCTAGCAAACCATAAAGTCGTTCCACAAACTGTACCCCAGGTCGAACAGAATTAGACTTGAGGGCCACATCAGTAATTCGGTTAATTTCAATACCTGGCGAAATCTCCACCCACAGAGAGGTATCCCCAGGTAGGGGCAAGAAGCCAAGGGCCACTGTACCGATATAAGCGGCGTGTTGAGGTTGCAAATTATCTATGTATACATAGCTGCGCAGTTCTATACCCAAGACTTAAATCTCCGTGTCATGTGGAAAAATATTAATCGTAGTCATTATATGACAACAAATAGTTCGTAAAAATATAGTCAAATATGACATATCCTTATTTTGCAGGTGTTACTCTGACTGGGTGAACTACAACACCCTCTATCCCATGGTCAAAGACATTTGGGACTGCTTTTCTCATAATATTTAGAGAACCGTTCACATCAGCATTGATTAATCTTTTACTGGCGGTACGATACAAACCTCTTTTTACTCTTTTTCCTGAAAAGGTGACTTGATTATTCTCACCTTTCTGGTAAACAGGAATCAAATCATTATCTATAAAACTCACTTTTGAGGTGTAAGATTCTTCTGTAAGAATTACATTTATCCCTACCATCTCGGCTTTATAAGATAACATTTCAATTAACTTGTTGTAGGGAACAGATACAAAATTTTGATTATTTCTTTTCCCTAGATTTATCTTCTGTTTCCACTCTTCATTGTGCCCAATTATCAATGTTCCTATTTTCTGATTAATTAGAGTATCAATAATCAAACGAGATGCTTTATGGAGATAATCATTGATTTTAAATTCTCTTTTACTACAAAGCTTTTTCAGCCTCTTACTTGATTGATTCTCCCGGAGTTCAGATTGTAGGAAGCTTTTAACTTTATTATAGTATTGATTGATAGATTTTAACGGTCTGTCATTTATCACTCTTGGGTTTGATTCCGGCTTGATTAAAAGTTAATGTAGCTAGATTGTTTAATCCTATATCAATACTGGCACAACGATTTTGTTCTAGCTCGTATTGTTTTTCCGTCGCTTCATAAATCACCTCTATTACATAATGGTTAAGTTTAGGGACTAGACGAACTTGTTTAATTTGTGCAGTAGGTACTAAAGTTTTTAGATAAATCCCTGTTTTACTAGGATTAATAATTCCTTGTTTTAATTGTTTTTTGCTGATAGCTTGTGTCGTATAAACTACAATATTTCTTCCCGTTATTTTATTTTTATATCCAGGAAGGCGAGGACGAGCATTAAACTTTGATGGGTTCTTTAGATAAACTTCGCTTGCTGCTAAAAAACTCTTCGGTGTTTCTATCTAGTATCATCAATATTTGTTGAGATACTTTAGCTGGTATTGCTTGATAATCTGATTGAGTATGGAGTATTTTTTGCAGGTCATAGTAGTGACGATAATTATGTTCAAAAATGAAAGATTGACGAACTAAATAATTAGCATAGTTATAGAGATTTTTAGACAAGAAACACAGTCGGTCAATTTCAGGATAAAACCGATGATTTTTTGTATGGGATATGTCTCTCAACTAATCTCATAAATCAAGGGGTTAAAGTTATATTAGGATTCGAGGACGCGCGGAATTTTGATGATTATTTAGTCTGGAACTAAGCGTGCCAATTTCATTATACTATTAAACAGATGGCCTTTGAGTTATTAAATTTTGTCAAATATTTAGTAACTCTTTTGCACAAATCAACGAAGATATTTGACATTATTTGACTATATATGACTATATTTACGTATAACTTTTATTATACACGGAGGGGTCAGAAGTCAAAAGGCAAAATACAAAAAGCAAAAGTCAGTAAATCACATGATAGTGGCGTGACACAAGATTTTTCTCCCCATCTCTCTATCCCCCCATATCCCCACACTCCCCAACTCGCCAACTCCCCACACTTGCCATGTCTCTATCCCCCCATCTCCCCATCTCCCCATCTCCCCCTACATATAGGGTTAGATCCGAAAACTCGCGTAAGTCAAAAAAAATTTTTTTTTGTCATAAAGTCATAAAATAGAACCTGGAAGCGTCCTATATACTAGGAAGCTATTTTTGCTTAACTTCCGATGATGACAGAGACCCGCCCCTCTGGGCCAATAGTTGGATTCGTGAAGTATAGTCCCTGTCAGTTCTGAGTCTCGTAATGCTAAGGGGCTTGATATGGCCTTGGGTCGCGTTCCTCAAACCACGGCCTCGAGCGTGGGTTCGAGCTAAAAGCTCGTTACCCGTTTCTGCCTTCGAGCCGATGGGAATCCGACTATTGTCCATGAGGTGTTAGTGGGATTATCAACCCTTGTAATTACAGGAAATTCAATGAAAACCGCGATTAAGTTCTTTCAAACTCTGGCGATCGCTTTAGCGATATCAGTTGCTTTCTTAAGCATTCCTGGGACAACCTCTCCAGCTGCAGCCTATGATTGTCAATACCTGCCCTTTGGACCTCGTACCTCTGGCGTAGTGACCAGGGTCAACGTGGAAGATTTCGAGGCTAGCAAGGAATTTTATGGGGACGTTCTGGGGATGACCTGCATTTTAAATTTTGACGGCCCCTATTGGGCAGAGTTCTACAATTCTGTGGACCCTAAAGCACAAGCAAGCATAGGGCTCAGCAACCAGTTCGGAAGCCCTGAAAAAAGGTACGTTACGTCAGTGATTGTGCCCGATCTCGCTTCTGCTTGTGAAAATCCTGGTACCTTCATAACGTCAGCCGAATATGCTGGCCAGGGTGTATGTCTAGCTTTCTTCAATGACCTAAGTGGAAATGAGTTGGCTTATCGTCAGGAGAACTGGGGTATTTTGCAAGCAGAGAATCCGGATGAAGAACCCGCAATCGCAGAAAAATGTCTTGAGATAATCGAAGAGTTCTGCCAGTAAATGGTTGCCAAGAATAGCTGTAACCGTTTGCTTGTCTGCGGTTAGCTGTGTCTCATATATCTGAAAAACGCTATAAACAACCTCCTTCTTAGCTATGGACTGGTGGCAGGATGAACTCCTGACTTACCAACATTAGCAGGTTGCTTAAGTGTAGAGTTACTAAAAATCCCGCCCTAGCTTTGGGTGGGATTCTGCTTTCTGGAGGTTAAGAAAATTGTAGGGTGCTTTAGACAGCTTAAATTTAGACTATGAAAGAGATTTAACAATCCGTTGTAACGCACCGTTTTAGTTGTGTCGATCTACTACTTTTTTGAGACTAACAATCAGCAGATGATAAACGGTGCCTTAGCAAAGCGTAACGCATCCATCTCCCCATCTCCCCATCTGGCCATCTCCCATCTACGGTAATTTACAACCTTCTAAATTAGCATTTTCCAGATTAGTATTCTCAAGGTTACTATTTTCTAAATTAGCATCCTGAAGATTTGCAGATTCTAGATTAGCATTACTCAGGTCAGCACCAAAAAAATTAGCTCTACTCAAATTAGCATCCCATAATTCTGCATATTTCAAATTAGCATTTTTCAGGTCAGCTTCTTGAAGATTAGCTCCACTTAAATTAGTATCTCTCAGGTTAGCTTCCTGTAAATTTACCCTGTTCAAATTAATGTTACTTAGATTAGCATTTTTGAGAATAATCTTCCTCAAATTTGCATGACAACAATCAACACCTTTCAAATTGGCATAACTTAAATTAGCCTGACTTAAGTTAGCATTTTGTAAATTAACATGACTGAAGTTTATATTTACTAAATACATTCCATTTAAGTCAACATTACTGAGATTAGCTCCCCACATAAAAGCATGAGTAAAATCAACTCCTTTCAAACAAGCATGACTGAAATTACAACAGCTTAAATAAGCTTCTGTTAGATTAGCATTTTGCAAATTAGCATGACTGAAATTTGTATTTCTTAAATTAGAATTTTTGAGGCTAGCTGAACTTAAATTAATCCGACTCAAATCAACATCTATTAATTCAGCATCACACAGATTAGCTCTAATAAATTTTCTATTACCATTTACATATAATTTTAAAAGTCTAGCTGCTTCCCATTGATATTCTGATAATGCCTGTATAACTTGAGAATCTTCTATTTCTTGCAAAATAGCATAAGCTCTCCATTGTATTTCTGGTGAATTATCTTGTAATGCCTTAATTATTAAGTCTAGGCTAATTTTTTGCGCTTCTATTGCTGCAGATAATGTAGCGATGTTATTGGCTAACAGCAATTGTTTAACATCTTCAGTGTCTAATGTTAATTTATTTGTTAGACCCGTGTTGAAATAAATTTGATTAGGATTATTACTCATAATCGAGTAAGAAGGAAGAGGGAAGAAGGAATAAGGTAAGATTCAACAATTAATAATTAATAATTAATAATTAATAATTAATTATTACCTCTCCTTGAAAAGAAGAGGATTGACAAAGAGATGAAAATTTTTCTTTATTATCCCCTTAAAAGGGGAGGCTTTAAACCAAAATTTTTGTAAGCATTCAGCCGTCAGCCATCAGCTATCAGCTATTGCTTTTAGTTTAGGGGAAAAATTTTATGAACCGTCTTGCTACAAAAGTTGCCTCCCTGGTCCTTAAAGTCAGTTGTTAATTTAAACACCGTCCTTTAAGTAGAGAGTCTTGTAGCTGATAGCTGACTGCTAATAGCTGAATGCTTACAAATTTTTCGGTAAAAGGTAGAAGAGAAAAGGGAAAAGGAAAAAGGAAAAGATAGAGGGGAAGAGGAAAAAATCTAGTGTTTTCCGAGTTTTAAGCTTTATTTTTATATGTCAAATGTAGTCATGTCAAATGCTTTCTTCATATCAGTTTGTAAGATAAAGTCTCATTAATTAGCCAAGGTTCATTAATGGATAATGGATAATGGATAATGGATAATTACCTCTGGTTAAAACCGCTACGGAATTGAATATAAGGAAGATTGTCTTTTCTTGGTCGATGGTCGGACAGCGAGGAAACCTCGCCATCCCACCCAACGGGTGCGCTGCGCTAACGACCGCTTTTTTTTCCCTTAAAAGGGTCGGCTTCAAGGCGCGAATTATTTAATTATTAATAATTAATTATTGATTGTTGAACTAGCCTACTTTTATTGACTGAAAATCAAGAAAGATTAGCAGTTTCTGTCAAACTTAAAGAAAGTAAAATTATTTTCTAGATATTAGCGATTGTAACCACTTTGCCGACTTGAAATTATCTGAAATTATCTTCTTTTCTACTTTTTTATTTAAACGATAGTCATCTGATTTTTTGACTAGGGAAATGTTCATCTTAGAAACTTTTTTTGCGGTTTTTTTCAAAGTTTTAAATAAATCTTTTTCTTTCACAGGTCTTAAATATTTGTTAGATAAATCTTTTTCTAAACTCATTGCTTGACTTGAACTCTACAAAATCTATTTTAGCTCTAACTTATAGAAGAAGGAAGAAGGAAGAAGGAACAAAGGAAGGAGGAAAAGGGAAAAATCAGGCGTTGTCTGAGTTTTAAGCTTTTGATATGTCAAATACAGTCATGGCAATTCTCTTCTGCTTTCTGCCTCCTGCCTTCTGCCTTTCCTGATAAATTGTGGTAGACAGTTGTCATAAGTTACATTACAATACAAGTAATACAAAATAAATGAACATTTAGATGGCACGACTAAATCAAATTATTGCGATTGAAAAACGATATTTTTTTTAACAAATATTGTTATAAGTGCTTGAGCCACATTTAGACTAAATGACAATTGGTATATGCAAACTAGGTAAGAAGAATTGTATTAACGCATTTTAAACGTCCGGCAATGTTCCGTTATATGTTTCACCCTTATTCGTACAAAGAATAATCGGTTTATCTAGTAAACTTAAAAACAGTCTGGCGCTGGTAAAGTGGACAATTCCTACGGGTCTTTTTCTTGGCCTTTTGATATTTTTACCTAGCACATTTGTGGTTTGTGGAATTGTAGGATAAGCTTCTACAGGGTTTTGGTTTAGCTTGTGAAATACTTTTGTTGTATTTAAAGGTTTACCGATCAGATCATAAATTTTGGCATAAAGTTCTATCCCGTCTTCTTTATCTCAACGTTGGCCCTTGACCCGCGCTCTCCCGAAGGGGAGCGGAGGGATGGGAAAACCAATCAATTTTACGGTTTTGCCAATAGTGTGTTAGACTTAAAAAAGGCTGCTGGGCTAGCAGTGTCAGTCTGTGGAGCGCGCCTTTAGACCGAAAAGAGGCGAGGGCCTTGGAGGCTGGTGCATTGAAGCAGAAAGGCCTAATCAGCGATGGTTAGGAATCCCGCGCTGTACCGTCAGGTCAGCGTCGGGAGGATGTCAATCCGGACAAAAATATAGCCTTCTAGACCATTGACTTTGTCATTAACCGAAACAGTTTCCTTCCCTCTGTAAATCTTGTAGGGTTCTGGCAGCAAAAATTTACTTTTAATTTTTGCTGCCAAATTAACAACTTCAATATTTTTGACATCCTCCCCGGCCTAAAGGCGCGGGGATTCCTACTGAGCCGTAGCTCCTCGGTGGGTTGACGCTTCACAGGGTACTGCTTCCTTGGCGGTAGTCTAACGCTTTCCTCAACGTCCGTTTAGAGTTTCCGAGTGCCCCCCGGCAACTAAAAACACTGTAGCATATATTCCATTCACTTGCAAATCAAATAAAAAGTCGCCCTACAAGGGCGAGGCTTTAAACCCAATTTTTCGGTCAATTTAGATAAATTTGGGTATGTTTTAGTATCGTCCGTCCTCCCAGTCAACCGAAAACTAATCCTTGATTGAATTTTGTCATAACCTGGTTCCACATCTTCTGCTTTTTCCAGGAAATTAAGTACAACTGTAGGCATTCCTTTGAAGCTAATGGAGCTGTAAGCTGGAGAATATTCATTTCCCCCAGCGACAGGTGCTTCTCGCATCATTTCCAGCAATTGTTGCCTTAACTCAATATAAGTACCTGCTCAAACCTTTGAATCATTTTCAACCGTCCTATCCTTCCAGAACCGAATCACCATATAACCTTGTTTTCTAGCTTGCTCTTTAGTAAGCAGGTTTAACTTCTTAGGTCTATTAGCCGCCTCCTTTCCCCAAGGTTTTAATTTGCTGGTTGCTGGCTTCTTTGTCGAAGGCAAATTCTTTTGAAACTCATACTCAAAATCCTCAAACCATTCCTCAAAATTAATAGTAAAACCCAGGCGATCGCCAAATATGTCATGGCCAGCCTTCAAAAGACTTGATTGCTGGATGATATCATGTCCGGTAGCATCGTTTGTGTATAGAATTAGGTTGAAATTGCGGGAAACCCTTCTGCCTCCTGCCTCCTGCCTCCTGCCTTACCTCCTCCAAAGTGTAAGTATTCAGCCGGACATGATATGATTGACCACTCTGGGCCAGCTAGATAATGCCTTTGTTTTTGGTCTAAATCTCTATTAGGAGTAAATTCATACAGCTGCCAAGTAGTCCGGTCATTAATATCCTCACTACCACCTAAGCTGCCCGCAATTGTAGTCTTTCTGATACGTTTGAGAGAATTTAATATTTGCTTGTCCCAAGTTTCTTGATTTGCCATTTTTTTTAGTTAGCAACTATTTCAATAGAATCGCTAAATCCTTGCCACAATCGAGAAAACAATCCTTTAGTAGCTGCCTTTATTCGTTTATCGTCAATTTTCTCAAACTGACTATTGACCCTTCGTTCTGGAGTGTTGGTAGTGGAAGGCAGTTTATACATCTGGCCATATACGGGTCTAAGTCCTCGGTTTTGGAGACCCCCTACTCCCCAGTCAACCACTAATTCTTCATGTAGTACTGTTCCAGCACTTTGAACCAATGTTGAAATATTTCCATCACCAACCAAGTCTAAAGTGCTGGAACTTTCTGCTAACTTAGCCAAAACTGAGCCAACATTGACCGTCACTGGTAATTTTGGTTGTGGTTTTGGTTCTGGTTGTGGCCGTGGTTGGGACTTCTCCGTTTGCGCGATCGCCTGAATTACAAGCAATCTCTCATAGGTATATTCAGAGTAGGCTTTCTCCCAAGTGGCCTTAAGTCGGAGGTCGCCGTACTTGCCCTTTATCTCCAGGGGAGATACCCCCTCCTGGATGAAAAACTTCCGGTATTGCGGAACTGTCCGTGGTTGTGTCATAATTAACCTCATTAGCATATTTTTCTTGGACTAAAGCTTCTAGGTCTTCTTCCCAAGCTTTAATCTCTGGTGCTTTTGACATACAAACTTTATTATTTTTTTGAGACTCTGGTTCGGACCCTGGGGAGGTGTCTGAGCCAGAGTCACCTTTTGGGTCTAAATAATTTCCTAAAATCTCTTCAAGTAATTTTTCTGGTTTAACTCCCTGTTCTTTTGCCCGGTCTTTTAATTTGTCCCAGACATCTCTGGGTATTTTTGCTGTGGCTAAAGGGGCCGTAGTTTCCCCTGTAATAGTGGTTTCTATGTAACTTGCTGTAATAGGTTGGGACAAATGCTTTGCCTTATCCAATACTTCCTGCCAGCAATTCGTAGTTTCATCAGCTTCCTCGCTGACTTGTCTGGCAGAATTAGCTAGCTTTGTAGCCTGAGACACGTTGTCTGGCAGTTCGGTAAATCCTTCCAACATCAATTTCCAGGACACTTGAGCAGCATTAATGACTCGTTTGACGTAATAGACCGATTTTTTTAGTCCTTTAACCCAGTATTGTTTGAAGGTTTTGAAGCCTAAATTTTCATACAGCTTGTAGAGTTGAAAAGCTCTCAAAGCCATACCCTCTTTGATGTAGGCATATCTATCGGCCAGCAGATCTATTTCCAGAGTGGCGATCGCGTCACCACCCTCTCTCCAGGTTTCGTGCCAAAACAACTCGCAAAATTTGTCTAGATAACCATCAGCCCAGTTAGGAAGTTCTGGGTCATCGAAGGGAATCTCAAATTTATGGTCACATAGGTTCCCAATCATAAAAAAGTAAGAAAAAGTCAGGTTACTAAGTAAGGGGTGAGATTAGAAGATAAAAGCCCTCACCCCGGTAGATACCATTAATCATCTATTGAGAAATAGACGGCTATGTCAGTTATCAGATAGAAATTAACCGTTTGGACGCTTCGGTTGGGCATCACCTCCTAAACATCTTTTGTGTATAACTTGATAATATTGTTACGTTGTGTATAAAATAATGTCAAGAGGCTTAAGTAAAATTATCCTGTACACAAACAATGAGCAAAAAAACAGTAGATGGCCGGAAAACCGAAATACAAAAGCCCCAAGAAAAGAACCAATCTATCGCTAACGCCAGAAACCTTACAAAGGATGGACGAAATAGCGGACGCGCTCAACATTAGTCGCAGCGAGCTAGTAGAAAAGTGGACGCGAGCGTGGGACGAACTGCAATCCATAGGATTATTGGGGGAATCCTTGGCCTGTTCCGGGAAGTAATGCGGGAAGCTTCGGATTACATGGACGAACATGGCGAAAGGCTGGAAAAAAGGTTGGTAGATCACAAACACAAAAAGGCTAGCTTTTTAGAAAAGTCAGCAGCTCTAGAAACAGAAATCGCACGTCTGTTGGAACAGGTCGAAAAATTACCAGAAGACCCAAACGAAGAAGAAAAGTAAATCCAGGGAGCCGATCGCAGCAATGTGGTCGGTAATTTTTATGCAATGAAAATCCTACATCAACAATTCGCCAAAATAACCACGGGGGAATTTAGGGGGAAAATATTCCAACTCAACCACTACCATCAACACCTACACGTTGCCTACTTTCCCGGCCCCCCCGAACAACTATTCAAGTCTATCCCCTTACTAGATTTTCTAGCCGAGCAGCTTTTAAAAGACGGCTAGGAATGGGGACAGACCAGTACCAGTCTGGAGATGTTCAGTATTTTAGAAATTCTGGCAGTTCTGAAGCTAGGAGTCAGTTGTTATTGTGGTGCAGACTGTGAGAACTTATGAATATGCTAACTGTGGATTTAAAGCTGACAGAGACTTTAACGCTGCTGTCAATTTGGCGAACTATGTGTATTAGTAGCTTGACTTCCAAGCGATTTCAAGCCTGCTCTCGAAGATAAGTTACAGACTGCGGTCAGTAGATTTAGGAGTAAAATCTCTAGCCACGTTATCCACTGGTGAGGTTTTTGTTGGTGCTAAGTCTTATAGAAAGTTTGGCTTCTAACTTTCTCGGTTGCAATATCTGAACCGACATAAAGTCAAGTTTTCTCATAACTGGAAAAAAGCACAACTCAAGATAGCCAGGCTACACAGCAGGATAGCCAACATCAGAAAAGATACATTGTACAAGCTAACTACTTACTTGGCTAAAAACCACAACCCACCCCCACCCCCTCCCGGGAGGGGAGCTAGAGGGGTGGGTGAAGACTTAAATGTATCAGGTCTGATGTCAAATCACAAGCTAGCTAAGGCTGTTGCTGATATGGGGTTTTACGAATTTCGTAGACAGGCGCGAGTACAAGTGTGAGTTATACGGTTCTCAACTAATAATTGTTGACAGATGGCTTCCTAGTTCTAAAACCTGCAGTAGGTGTGGAACTGTAAAAGAGTCTCTATCTTTATCTGAGAGAGTGTTTAAGTGCGAACATTGCAATTTTAGCTGTGATTGCTCCGCAACGCTAGCGCGAACGAGACTTAAATGCAGCGTTAAATTTAGCTATGGCGGGCAGTTTGCTCCGCAACGCTAGCGCGTTTCGCGTCAGCGTTGCGTTACGCCAGTTTTGCGAAGCAAAAGCAAACGTCCGTGTTAGCCTGTGGACTGGATAACGCCGACGTTGCCAGGTAGAAGCAGGAATGGAACAGATAATCATAGATTTATATAGATTATCGTAGGTTTCTAAGAACGGTAGAACATTTTTTGGCGTTGGTAAAGCGCGTGTATAATATTAATCTTAATTACTGAGGAGTCAACCCACCCCTCGCCCCTCCCCCGACCGTGGAAGGGAAGTCAGAAGGACCGAGTCAGGAGGGAAGAAAGAAGAAGAAAGAGGAATAGAAGGAGAAAGTTTTTTCATCGGGTAAAGGTCACGGAGTTCTATAGAGTTCTTATCCGGACATGATATCATACCTTAAATTACCAACGCCCATTTTTTTATATCAATATCTAAATTTAAGAGTTCAAAAAAATGAGTTTTATATAATATCTATTTAATTTGGTATAAAAAACTTTCTTTTCCTCTTCCTTGTTCTTCCCTCCTAACTCCTCCTCTTTCTTCTTCTTCTCTCCTGACTCCTGACTCCTGACTCCTGACTCCTGACTCCTGACTCCTCCATAGTAATCATAATTAAGATCAAAAAAATGTGGGAACTATTAAAAACAATTTTTTCTCCAACTCAATATATGCCTCATGGTAGTTGTTATTTATGGCAAACTTCATTAGTATGGCTCCACCTTCTGAGCGATCTACTAATTGCGATCGCCTATTTTTCTATAACAGCAATTTTACTATATTTTGCCTGTAAACGTAAAAATGAAGTTCCATTTTTAGGAGTATTTATTTTATTTGGAGCATTCATTACTTTATGTGGGTTTGGTCATTTATTAGAAGTCTGGACATTGTGGCATCCTGCTTACTGGTTTTCAGGTGTGGAACAAGCATTAACTGCTTTAGTTTCTTGTTATACCGCTTTACAAATGGCTCAACTTTTGCCTCAATTTCTTGCTTTAAAAACACCGGAACAACTAGAAGCAGTTAATCTAGAATTACAACATCAAATAGTAGAGCGTCAACAAGCGGAACAGATATTACAAAATATTGTTGTTGCGACTTCTTCTGTTACAGGGGAAGAATTTTTTCCAGCTTTAGTAGAGAATTTAGCAAAAGCTCTAGATGTTACTTATGTAATTGTTAGTGAAAGAATTAACGATTCTTCTCAGTTAAAAACATTAGCTATTTGGGGAGACGGAAAAATCAGAGATAATATCGAATATAATTTCCTAAATTTACCCTGTGGAGTAGTTATTAATGAAGATAAATTATTATATTATCCCCAAAAAATTCAGAAAAGTTTTCCAGAAAAAACTATTTTGCAAAATATGAAAGCTGAATCTTATCTAGGAGTGCCATTGTTAGATGAAAATCAGCAAATAATTGGGGTATTGTGTGTGATTAATAATAAATCATTAGCTAATGAAGAAAATATTATAGCAATGGTGCGAGTGTTTGCTGCGAGAGCAACTTCAGAATTACTTCGGCAAAGAGCAGAAATAGCCCGCCGTTACGCTTATGATGAGTTAGAAAATCGCGTTCAAGAAGCTACAGAAGGGTTGCGTTTACGTACTGCTGAGTTAGTAGAAGCAAATGCGGTTTTAGAAACAGAAATTCAAGAAAAAATTGCAGCAGGGTCGGCAATAAAAGATAGAGAAAATCGTCTCAAGAAACAACAGACTGGCTTGTTAAAACTAGCTAAGAGCCAAAATTTATATGAAGGAAATTTGCAGGCAGCTTTACAAGAAATCACAGAATTAGGAAGTCATATTCTTCAGGTAGAAAAGACGAGTGTGTGGTTTTATAATGAGGATCAATCAGAACTTAAATGTGCAGATTTATATCAAATATCGACTACAAAACATAGTCAAGAAAATACATTATTTGCTAGGGGGTTCCCTCTGTCATTTCAAGATGTTAATGAACGAGGTATGATTCCCGAAAATAATATGGATATGCACCTCAATGCTAAAGCAAAATTAGTAGATTATTTTGCTCCTATTTCAGTTAGCAGCACTTTGAATATCCCTATTAATTTTCAGGGAAAAATAATTGGTTTTATTTGTCTGGATAATAACGGAAATAATAGACATTGGGAAGTAGAAGAACAGAATTTTGGTAGTTATTTAGCATATATGACTGCTTTGGCAATGGAATCTCGTGATCGTCTCCAAGCAGAGTTAACTCTACGTCAAAAAAATCAGGAGTTAGCTACTACTCTCCAGCAACTACAAACAGCTCAACAAGAACTAATTCAATCAGAAAAAATGGTGGCTCTCGGGCAATTAGTGGCTGGAGTAGCTCACGAAATTAATACTCCTTTAGGGGCGATTAATTCCTCAATTAATAGTATTGCTAATTTCTGGGAAACTTATCTAGAAAAGTTACCTATTTTTTTTAAAGAACTTTCTCCTGAGCGACAGGAAGACTTTTTTGCTCTACTTAAAAAATCAAACTCTGGACGCAGTTCTTTATCTACTAGAGAACAGCGTCAAATTAAAAGAAATTTAGTTAGTCAACTCAAGACACATTTAGTTGATAAATCTACTACTATTGCTAACTACTTAGTAGGAGTAGGAGTCTATGATAATTTAGAAGAATTTTTACCATTATTAAGAGACTCAAATAGTGAAGAAATTCTCAAAATTGCTTATCAATTTGCTAATGTTCAAACCAGTAGTCAAACTATTCGTACTGCTGCTGAAAGAGCTGCTAAAGTAGTATTTGCCCTCAAAACTTATGCTCGTTATGACTTTACAGGGGAGAAAATAACAGCCAATATTCTAGAAGGTATTGAAACAGTTTTAACTCTATATCATAATAAAATTAAGCATGGCGTAGAAGTTATTAAAGAATTTGATAATTCTTTGCCTCCTATCCAATGTTATCCTGATGAGTTAAATCAAGTTTGGACAAATTTAATTCACAACGCTTTACAAGCAATGGAATATGATGGTAGTTTAACTATTCAAGCAACTCAGTCAGATGCTGATATTAAAGTAAGCATTACTGATAGTGGTAACGGAATACCACCGGAGATTATGTCAAAAATATTTCAACCATTTTTTACAACTAAACCACCAGGAGAAGGTAGTGGTTTAGGATTAGATATTGTGAAAAAAATAATTGAAAAACATGATGGCAAAATAGAAGTGACATCTTTACCCGATCAAACTACTTTTATAGTATATTTACCAATAAATACAGTGGAGATAAAATAAAAATGAATGAAATGGCGATTGTGTGTGTGGATGATGAATTATCGATCTTAAAAAGTTTAGAAATAGAACTTCTAGAAACTTTTGAAGATCGATATATTTACGAATTTGCGGAAACAGCAGATGAAGCTCTAGAAATTATTGACGAATTAGAAGCAGAAGGAACTAAAATTTTCATCATAGTTTCTGATTGGTTAATGCCAGGAATTAAAGGAGATGAATTTTTAATTAGAGTTCATAGTAAATATCCTCAAATAATTAAAGTATTGTTGACTGGACAAGCTGATAAAAAGTCTCTTGAAAAAGTTATAAAAGAAGCTAATGTATATCGTTGCTTGACTAAACCTTGGAATCATGAGGAATTAGTATCAACCATTGAAAATGCTCAGATTAATACTAATTAACTAAAAAAAGCAAAGGTAATGAATCAAATAGTGATTATTTGCGTTGATGACGAACCTATGATTTTAGATAGTCTTCGCATAGAATTAGAAGGAAATTTAGGAGATGATTATTTGATTGAATTAGCTCAAAGTGGTGAAGAAGCTTTAGAAATATTTATAGAGTTAAGAGAAGATAATTATGAAATACCAATAGTAATTGCTGATTATATTATGCCGGATATGAAAGGAGATGAACTGCTTAAACGTATTCACTCCATCTCTCCTCAAACTCTGAAAATAATGCTGACTGGTCAAGCAGATGTAGCAGGAGTAGGAAATGCTATTAATTATGCAAACTTATATCGTTATATTCCTAAACCTTGGGAATCTGAAGACCTGAAATTAACAATAAAAGAAGCTTTGAATAGCTATTTTATCAAACAGGAAATTGACAAAAAAACAGCGGATTTAGATAGAATAAATCAGGAATTACTTCAAGTTAATCTTGATTTGAAAAAAGCTTTAGAAGCTGAATTAAAATTAACTGCTGCTGCTACTAAATTTGTACCTCATCAATTTTTATCTTTGATGGGGTATCAAAATATTACAGATGTCAAATTAGGAGATAGTGTAGAGCATAAAATGTCAGTTTTATTTGCGGATATTCGCAACTTTACCACAATTTTAGAAACCATGACTCCAGAAGAGAGTTTTAAGTTTATCAATGGGTATCTCTCAGTCATGGAACCTGCAATAATTGAAAATCAAGGCTTTATTGATAAATACATTGGTGATGCAATAATGGCATTATTTGCCAGTAAAGCAGATGACGCTGTTCAAGCAGCTATTTCAATGTTAAGACGACTAGAAGAATATAATAAAACTAGACAAAGACCAGAAAGAAAACCATTAAAAATTGGAATTGGAATTAATACAGGAGATGTGATTTTAGGTACAGTAGGAGGCGCTCAAAGAATAGATGGTACAGTTATTGGTGACACAGTAAACTTAGCATCTCGTTTAGAAGAATTGACCAAACTATATGATGTGTCTTTATTAATGAGTAATTCTACATTTATATCATTAGAAAATCCGGGAAAATATTCTATTAGATTAATTGATAGAGTTAAGGTAAAGGGAAAAGCAGAAATGGTGACCGTATTTGAAGTTTTTGATGCAGATCCACCCGAGTCTTTAGAGGGTAAAACAATTACAAAACATATATATGAAGAAGCAATCATATTTTATTATCAAAGAAAATTCACTCAAGCTTCCCAACTATTTCAAGATTGTTTGAGTCAAAACCCTAGCGATGGAGTAGCTCGAATTTATTTAGAACGTTGTCAAAAATATGAGTCCTAAATTTTGTGTTATAATAAATGTTTGCTACAAATAGCTAGGAAATTTCTTAGGAGTCAAGCCACCCCTAACCCTCTCAGGAGGCAGGGTCTATTTATTGTCACGCGAGCGAAAAATTGATGGGGGGGATGGGGACCCACCCCTCGCCCCTCCCCCGACCAGGAGGGGGAATTTGGGGAGATGGGGAGATGGAGAGATTTATATATTTGCACAATTAAATGTATTTCATATTAATATTCTCCCCAGGCAATGAATTAACCCTGCTCTCAGGAGGGGAAGGACTGAGTCAGGAGTCAGGAATTAGGAGTCAGGAGTCAGGAAACAGAAGATAAAAGGATTTTGATTTATCTTAATTGCTCTTAAATATCTATCAAAATCATTCCTAATTTCTATATAAATAAAATTGATATAAGCCTAAAAAGTAATATAGATAGTAGTCTAGAAGAAAGTTGAGTTCTGAGTGTTGAAAGTCTAATAAAAATAGCAACAGCAAAAACTAAGAAAAATTCATTTATAATAATAGTTTAACTTTATATAATTGGAAACTTAACAGAACTAATGTCCGTATTGTTAGCGATCGCAGTTTTAGGCGCACTCATTGTAGTTCACGAGTTAGGCCATTTTCTAGCAGCTCGACTCCAAAAAATCCACGTTAATCGTTTTTCCATCGGTTTATTTGGCCCAGTATTATGGAAGTATCAAGGGCCAGAAACAGAATATGCTATCCGTAGCTTTCTATTTGGTGGTTTTGTAGGTTTTCCCGATAATGACCCTGATAGTACAATTCCCAAAGATGACCCAGACCTATTACGCAACCGCCCTATCCTCGACCGAGCGATCGTTCTCAGTGCGGGAGTAATTGCCAATCTAATATTTGCTTATTTTCTATTAGTAACTCAAGTAAGCATTATTGGCATACCAGATTTTAACTATGCTCCCGGAGTAAAAGTTCCAGCAGTTGCTACAGACGTTAGCTCTGCCGCTGCTAAAGCAGGTATTAAAGCAAATGATATTATTTTATCCGTTAACGACCGACAATTAGGCCCAGACAAAGAAGCTATTACTACCCTAGTAGAAACAATTCAAAATAGTCCGAATAAACCTTTGGAGATGGAACTTGAGCGGGACGGACAAAAGCTATTTTTTGAAGTCACACCAGACTTAGGAGATGATGGCAAAGGTCGTATTGGAGTACAACTAATTTCCAATGGAGACATAGTGAGACATCGCCCTGACAATATTTTTGCAGCTTTTAGCGTCGGTGCTAACGAATTTCAAAGAATTGTAGTTTTAACACTTCAAGGTTTTGGGCAACTCATTAGTAACTTTAGTCAGACAGCAGGACAACTTGCCGGGCCTGTGGCCATTGTAGATATGGGGGCAAAAATTGCTGAAGATAATCTGGGGGAATTATTTCAATTTGCTGCATTGATTAGCATTAACTTAGCAGTGATTAATATTTTACCTTTACCAGCTTTAGACGGCGGTCAGTTAGCATTTTTACTCATAGAGGGAGTTAGAGGAAAACCCTTACCTATGAATATTCAGGAAAATGTGATGCAGACAGGTTTAGTGGTATTGTTAGGTTTAGGAATTTTCTTAATTATTAGAGATACTGCTAATCTGGAGGGAGTGCGATCGTTACTCCAAAGGTAAAAGATAGTATCATGTCCGGTTGAATACTTAGGAGGAGTCAGGAGTCAACCCACCCCTAACCCCTCCCAGGAGGGGAAATCAGGAGTCAGGAGTCAAGAGAAAAAAAGAAGAAAGTTTTTGTTCATCGCGTAAGCGGAACGAAGTTCTATCGCGCGATTAAACGGACATGATATAATACCAATTCCCAAAATTGTTGCAATACTTGAGAAGTACTTCAGTTGTCAACTAATCAACACAAGAAAAATCACAATGCAAGCTAATTTCAGCTTGCGTTAATGTTAATTATTCTTGTGTTTGCTTCTCCCCCACTTCCCCACTCCCCTACTCCCCTACTCAACAAAATGTAGAAAAGTTTTTGATAAATGGTATAAGTAGACTTGAACGATAGGTTCGTTTTTCCTTTTTTCTTTCATAAATTTAAGTTCTTGAGCAAACAAGAAAGATAAAGATATAGATGGAAAAAGTGGTTGATTTTTCTTTCCTTCCTCACTCTTCCTTATTGCCTGTTCCTTCTTCCTTCCAAATATTATTCCTTCCCTCTTCCTTCTTCCCTCTTCCTTCTTCCTTCTTCCTTCCTCCTTCCCAATAATGGTCACAACTCGTAAATTTTCAGTAAAGCGACAGCGATCGCTCGAAATACTCCTTCGCCTCAAACGTCTTTATCCAGATGCTACCTGTACCCTGAATTATCAAACCCCAGTACAGTTACTTGTGGCAACTATCCTTTCTGCTCAATGTACAGATGAACGAGTTAATCAAGTTACACCTGCCCTATTTGAAAAATTCCCGGATGCTGTAGCACTAGCAAATGCAGATATTGAAGAATTAGAAAACCTAGTCCGCTCCACTGGATTTTATCGTAATAAAGCCAAAAATATTAAGGCTAGTTGCCAAATGATTGTTGAGAAGTTCAACTACCAAGTACCAAAGCAGATGGAGCAAATGTTACAACTACCTGGAGTAGCAAGGAAAACAGCAAATGTAGTTTTAGCTCATGCCTACGGAATTATTGCAGGGGTAACAGTAGATACTCATGTTAAACGGTTAAGTCAAAGATTGGGCTTAACAGAACATTCCGATCCAATTAAAATAGAGCGAGATTTAATGCGGTTAATACCTCAACCTGATTGGGAAAATTGGTCAATCCGATTAATTTATCATGGCCGGGCAGTTTGTAAGGCCAAAAATCCAGCCTGCGATAAATGTTTATTGGCTGAATTATGTCCTTCAGTCGGAGAATTGCAGAAACCTACTTAATCGCGAGTAGGGGAGTAGAGGAGTAGGGGAGCGGGGGAGTAGGGGAGTCGTAAAATTTCTAGCAATACTACACTTTTAAGGATTTAATCAGGACTTACGCAAATTTACCTTGAAAACGCCATATGTAGGGGCGAATGGCATTCGCCCTAGCCATAAGTAGAGTCTCTGCGTAAATCTTGAGGATTTAATATCAAATCCGTTTAATTCAGTATAAAAAAATTTTCCATCTTCAACCATTACCAAATATAGCAATGAGCGCTCAGGTACTTACAATGTCCAGTTAAAAGTGCAGTAAGCGAAAAGGTGTACAAAAAATAATGTGTAAATATGCCAGCGTACATTGCTATATCTCCCCTACTCCCCATCTCCCCTACTCCCCATCTCCCCTACTCCCCCGCTCCCCTACTCCCCATCTCCCCTACTCCCCATCTCCCCTACTCCCCATCTCCCCTACTCCCCATACCTAAAAAAATCTATGGTACTATTAGAGATTGGGTAAATACCTTAAAATTAAAAATATCGATTATCTGGAGTAATTACAGAAACTAATCATGGCAAAAAAGAGCATGATCGAGCGTGAGAAAAAACGCAAAAAATTAGTAGAAAAATATGCTGCTAAACGTGCAGAACTTAAACTGCAATTTGAAGAAGCAGAAGATTTAGAGGAGAAAATAGAAATCCATCGTCAAATTCAGAGATTACCTCGTAATAGTGCCCCTTCTCGCGTGCGAAATCGTTGTTGGTTAACTGGGCGTCCAAGAGGTTATTATCGAGACTTTGGACTATCTCGTAACGCGATTCGAGAAATGGCTCACGAAGGTCTCCTACCAGGAGTTGTTAAATCTAGCTGGTAGTTACAAGTCTTGGGTGGGTTTAATTTAGCTAAACCGCCGATTCATCTCACACCATAATTTGAAATTTGGTGTGAGATGAATCGGCGACCAATTGAATAGGTTCGATGCCCATTCAATTTGCACGCTATCCCAGCAAGTGAACCCCAAAAATACTAGCCAAGATTGCTCAAATTATGGGGAAAAAGTCGAAAAAGAATTAAACATACGAACTCATTCTTGTCCACATTGTGGTGTTGTAATAGACCGCGACTGGAATGCAGCGATAAATATCAAAAATAGGGCGGCAGGGCATTCCGTTCTTAAAGCACGCGCTTGCCCGACGGAATACCGGGGCTACGAAACGAGAAGCCCACACTATACCGCAAGGTTAGTGTGGGAGTATGTCACTAGATTATTCAGCCCACTCTTGAAGAAGTCAGAAGGCAGAAGACAAAAAGCAGGCTGAAGCAATTGTTAAACCAACAACCAAGGTTAATTTAGTTGCAGAAACAGTAGAAGAAAATCCAGTGCCTTCTGGGTCGGAGCTACCCTATCAGTTGGCACTTTTTGATGGAGTCGCCGGAGGACATTCCTCCTCCGGAGGAGCTGCGCTAACGGAGACTCAACAAAAACGGACGCGGAGGAATAGTAAGACTACTGGTAAAAAGGTAGCTAATTCCAGTGATGCGTCAACCCGCTCGGAGCAATTTTGAACAACTTCGGTTGTTTGATTTGTAGATGGGAATCGGTGCGCTGTTTCGTAGAAGCAGCGTCGGGAGGATGTCAATGTCCACAACAGCGCTCTATTCCGAGACTATCTAATAGCAAGTCACTAACAGCATTAGCGATCGCGAACTCTCCGTAAAAACTCTGGGAAAAATCAAAAGCTTGCATTTCTGTCACAATAGCAATTACCAATGAACCTAAATCATTTTCTCCTTCCATACGGTGGCGCATAAATATTTGAGCAGCTCTTTTAGCAATGTCCTCATTAACTTTTTCTGGGATAAACTCTTGATTGAGCCATTTGTGTAAGGAAGCTTGTAACCATTCCCCCTCTTGTTGGGGGTTTTCTGCTGTTGGTAAGGTAATTGGTTTGATTGGTTCTGCCATGATTCTAAATTTTATATGATAAATTATGAATGATAATCCGATGATGGAATATGATATTAATTCAATCATACAAGGATATGCTCAAGGCTACTTTCTCATGGCAAATGACGGAGAGAATAGTTTAGAGTGGTATGGTAGTCGTAAACGGGCTTTGATTCCTTTGGATGAAAGATTTCGCTACCCACGGTCGCTACGTCGTGTAATTAATCAAAATCGCTTTACTGTTGCTGTTAATCGGGATTTTGAGGCAGTAGTTGAAGGTTGTGCGGATAGAGATACAACTTGGATTTCTGGGGAGTTGAAACAGATTTACAAAGCACTGAATTTAGCAGGTTGGGCCTATAGTTTTGAAACTTGGCAAGGAGATGAACTTGCTGGTGGAATTTTGGGTATTGTGATTGGTGGTGGTTTTATTGGGGAGTCAATGTTTTTTAATATTCCAGAGGGGTCGAAGGTGGCGATGGTAAAGTTGGTGGAGCGACTACGGGAGAGAGAATTTGTGTTTTTTGATGCTCAGATGAATAACCCTCATTTGGAAAGATTTGGAGCTTATACTATTAGCGATAAAAAGTATAAAGCACTTTTGAAATTGGCGTTAAGTCGCAGATGTAGTCTAATTTAGTTTATCTAATAGAATTTTTACACTATCTACGATTATATCGGGTTGGTCTATCCATACAAAATGGCTACTTTTATTGGCTTGAATTTGAACAGAATTTGTTGATAGATGACACAAATTTTTGTGCATTTGCTCTCGTAATTTGTTGGCTGATTTCAGAGGAATTAAAAAAGTCCACCAAGAAGACTGAAAAAAAGAATTAGCTTTGATACTAACTACTGGCATCGAAGCAAACTGATTAGCAATAATAACCTGATTTCCACTATTATTTAGATTGAGCATTTCTCGACTCATTGTAATCCAATGTTTAGAACGGCAAAAAGAACGTTTTACTAAACTTCTCGACTCTTGAGAAAATTGTCGTAATTCAGGTTTAATTAATTCAAATATTCGACATTTTCTTAATAGCTGAATAATTCCTAATATTGAGCCTAAAATAGACATAACAAAGCCGGAAATAAATAATAGTTTCAAAGCTTGTAATTGGATAGGCATCTTCAGCATTCCTGTTTCATGGAGTCCATCTGTAAGTACCATGCCAATAACTTTTTCTGGGAAACGATGAGCATATAATCTGACATTGTAACTGCCAAAAGAATTTCCTACTAAAATGTAAGGTGGCTGAATTTTTGCTTGGGTAAGTAGGGTATCTAATTCTTCTACAATTTGACTGCTAGTTCGAGGATAGGGACTATGTTCGCTCCATCCATATCCAGCTCTGTCGTAAATACATACTCGCCCTAACTTTACCAGTTTTTCTACTAAGAAATATCCTTCTATTCCACCTAAACTGTGGTCGAGAATAATTGTTGGACTAGCTTCTCCTACAACATACAAATGTAGACGATAACCACCAACATCAAATAGTTTTCCCGGAGGTGGTTTTTGATTTTCCAAATGACAGGCGATCGCTTGATAAATTGTTGTAGTGACTAGCAGAAGAATTTTGAGAGATAATGACATTTTTCTACCTTCTGTTAATAGCTTTCTTTATAGGTTGAATTTCTCACTTTCTACATGATGTCTATAATTAGTTGAAGTTTATAGATGCGGAGGTGCAACTTTTTAGTATTCCCATTCACTTTTTTCTTATTTATTTTCTCCTAGATAATTAAATGTATTCTTGCTTATTCAAGAAAATATATTCTAAAATTATCTTTTTCTTTTGAGTTTAATACCCCACCTTCTACAGGATATTTACAATTAGTTGGGGTGATCAGACACGAAGTGCCAGTTCGTTAACTGTCCCCATTCACTTTTTCCTTCTTTCTTCTTCCTTACTTCCTTACTTCCTTCTTCCTTCTTCCTTTTTATAATAGCTTTCTTTGGTTTAATTCCTCACTGTCTACATGATGTCTACAATTAGTTGAAGTTTATAGATGCGGAGGTGCAACTTTTCAGTATCCCTATTCACTTTTTTCTTCTTTATTCTCTCCTAGATAACTAAATGTATTCTTGCTTATTCAAGAAAATATATTCTAAAATTATCTTTTTCTTTTGAGTTTAATACCCCACCTTCTAAATGTATTCTTGCTTATTCAAGAAAATATATTCTAAAATTATCTTTTTCTTTTGAGTTTAATACCCCACCTTCTACAGGATATTTACAATTAGTTGGGGTTATCAGACACGAAGTACCAGTTCGTTAACTGTCCCCATCCACTTTTTCCTTCTTCCTTCTTCCTTCTTCCTTCTTCCTTCTTTCTTCTTCCTTCTTCCTTCTTCCTTCTTCCTTCTTCCTTCTTCAAGGTTATTTAGGTCTAGCCAAAAGTAATTTTAATTAATTTTATGCTCAGTAACTAAAGTTAAACTAACCCATTCTCCTTTCTCATTATAAGTACGAATAAGTCGTTGACGAAGGTCAGGTTTAATTAACCAACCAGCTTCAAAAAATATAGGTTTTCTCAACTCAACTTTAATCGGCAAAGTAGCAGAAGCACCGTCAGGAAGAAGTAAGACTTTTACAGGTTGAGAACCTTGGTCGAAGTGTAAAATAGAGCCTTCAATTCTCGCAGTAGAAGTAATTATTTTCTGATTATAATTACCAAAAGTAATTTGCTGAAATAATCGACCTGTATTATCAATCTTTAATTCCATTTGAGTTGGATAAATATCCGGTTTCCGTAAATCAGGATAAATAGTAATAGCTTCTCCCTGCCATTTCCCTAATAAAGCATCTACTGTGAGAATCGGATTTTCTAAAGCATTTGCGCCTGCTCGTTTTTCTCGAATTAAAGTTAATGTTTGGAAACTTCCATCCTGGTTAAATAATTCTACTAAACGAAGACGACGATTTTGATTAATAAAACTAAACTCAGCACCATTAACTGAAATTGGTGATATTTGAATTGTACCTTGAGAAAAAGTGCCATCTTCAAAAAACATAGTATCTTTGCCAAAGGTTTGATATTCTCTGACTAATTCATTAACTTTTGGCTGAGAATTATCCCCTGAAGAAGTAAAGCGACGAAGAGTGAGACGGACTGTTTTATTCTGCTCATCCAAACTTTCTAAAATCAGAATACTAGGTGTATCTTCAACTATCTCTCCTTGAGCAGAAATTTTAGTAAATGAACCATGCCATTCACCGAGATTTTTTAGAAAATTTTCCCATTGTGTTTTCATATTTTCTAACAAATTTATTGATATTTATAGAAGAAGGAAGAGGGAAGAAGGAAGAAGTAAGAAGTAAGAAAGAAGAAGGGAAAATTTGGCTTTGTTTGAATTTTAGTAAGTATTTCCTACGGAATGCTGCGCAAACAGCCGTCAGCTAGCCTCCTATCGGAGGAACTACGAACTTCAGCTATTGCTTTTAGTTTTAGATAAAAACTTTACTAATTGAGCCAGAATTTATACTTACGCCTCAAAGCTTGAAACAGTCTATATTCATTTAAACCCCCTAATGAGAGCTAATAGCTGTTTGCGCAGCATTCCGCAGGAAATGCTTACGAATTTTAAACTTTTGATATAGCAATTTCCATACTATATTTGTGTATAAACCTAGAAAATTATTAAGTTTATTTTTTCCTTTTTTCCTCAATAAATTTAGTATTATTTTTTTGTAGCGGGTTTAATACCCCACCATTAGTAGAAGTGCTTAAAATTGTTTGGGGTTATCAGACACAAAGTGGCGTGTCAGATACTATCCATAAGTAATTTTCCCTTCTACCTTCTGCCTTATTTAATCATAATTAATATTTTTCTCATCAAAACTAATTGAACCCGGACCAAAAGAATAAATCATTAACAATCCTCCAATTAATCCAAGATTTTTCATAAAAGCAATTTCCTGGGAAGGATCTGCAAAAAGATTGTGGAAAATTAGGCTACTTGGAATTAAAAATCCTATTAATAAAAGTGCGCCATACCGGGCTTTATAACCTACTAAAACAGATAATCCACCTATTAATAAAACAGCAATTGTAGGAAATAAAAGCCAACCAGGAATTCCAGCAGATGCCATATATTGTTGAGCACTTGCTGGGTCGAAAATTTTACCAATACTTGACTTGATAAAAACTGCAGAGAGGAATATTCTGCCTAAGAGTGAAGTCCACTGTTGTAAATTATTCATGTTGCTTTGGCTAGTATATTTTTTCGTTTACTATTTTATTTGATATTTCCCACATTGATATTGATTTTTGTAAAACTTCATACAATATATCGGGAATAGGAAATTGGAAACATCGAAGCAATATTAGGAATGATTTATATCATGTCTCTTTGAATACCCACTATACAAAATTTAGGGAATAGGGAGAGATTTATCATAGAAAACATTTTGATTATGGCTAATTAATGAGATTTGATATTAGGATTGTTATTTGAAGAAGCAAGAAGGAAAAAGTGTCTGGGGATACTAATATAATTGGCCATAAACTTACCGATATCAACTTTAGATTTTTTTTATCCTTGATACTGTTAATTATCCAACACTAATTATCTAGAGAATATAATATAGTGGTAAGCATTCAGCAAACAGATTTTCAACGTAAAGTACTTAGTAAGGTTAGCTAAAGGCGACCAATTTATTCATTAGTTTGAATTTTCCTTGGAGACTAATTCCTACTGAGCGTGCGATCATCAATTAATAGCTGAAGCACTGATAGCTGATGACTGAATGCTTACATATAGTGTAAGTTTATTAGAGCTAGTATATAAAAAGCTTTAGTCAATCTGATTAAGTATTAATTCACTACATTAAGAATATGAAAAAAATTGCTATTTTGATATCTATTGCTACAGTTGTTTTGAGTAACAACCGGGTTTTGGCTGGAGAACATGGCGCTCACTGCCTGAATATTATTAGTGGTGAAATGAAACAGTGTAGAGTTATTATTTCAGACCGAAATAATAGCCTAGAAATGAATTTTAAATCTGAAAAATTTCAAGATGTTAATATGAAGTTAAAAGGCAATCAAATTACTGAAATTTCAACTGGTGAATATGCTAAAAAAAGAGCAAAAGAAACTATTGGTGCTAGTTTAGTTCTCGGTCCGTTGGGAGCATTAGTTGGTCTGTTTGCTAAACAGGATAGGACTCAGTTAGCAATTGAATATGTAGATTCTCAAAACAATAAAAATGTTACTATGATTGACATTCCTACAAAACATAGCGAACCCCTAATGAACGATTTAGAAATTTTGACTGGTTTACAAATTCGTAGTTCTGAATAATATAGCAGAAGGCAGAAGGCAGAAGGAAAAATCTACCTAGTCTAAGTTTTAAGCTCTTGAGCTGTCCGCGTCCTTTGCTTCAACTGCTATACCAAATATCAACAACTTTTCTATGTTTTCTTGAGCGGAGTGGGGGAGATGTTCAACAATTAATAATTAATTATTGGCGTTGCATAAGTGCGGGATGATTTTAATAGTTTTGTTTGTGGAGTAAGCATCTTGCCCGTTCCTGATATTTTCACGCTACTCCCTACTCCCTAATTCCTACCCCCTCTTTTCTAGAGATGTCTACTCAAAAATTATCTAATATTAAAGTTAATTAATATGGCTAAAATTATGCAAAAACAATTAATTGCTCTTGTCTCAGTTGCTTCATTATTTTTTTCCGCTAATATTGCCTTAGCTAGAACTCATGGCGCTCATTGTTTAAATAATAATAATGGGGAGTTAAATCAATGCAAAGTCAACATAGATATTTCGGGTAAGCGCCTGGATATAGCATTTGATAAAGAAGAATATCAAGATGCTAATTTCACTTTAAAGAAAGAACAAATTACAGAACTTTCTACAGGAGATTATGCAAAAACTCAAGTCAGAAAAAGTATTGCTAAAGGTATTCTTTCTCCTGTAGGTGGAATAATTAGTGCTATAGATAAACAAGCTAGAATTCAAATAGCAATTGTTTATTTAGATACACAAAATAATGAAAATGTTACTTTGGTTGATATACCTAGTCGATATGCTTTATTATTCAGACAAGAACTTGAAACTATGACGGGATTAAAAGTTAAGAAATAAGAAAGTAGTAGGTTTTATGCGGTAGGTTTTAGGTGGTGAAAAAAAACTTACTGCTGTTTGCTACTCCGTAAGCATTCAGCTATTAGCAATAATAACCTGTACTTAAGGACGGGTTTTAAATGAATACAGACTTTAGAGCTGACTTTTGTAGTAAAATTTTTCGTTTCTCAGTCAATAAAGCTTTTATCACTCATTAAAAGCAATAGCTGATAGCTGATAGCTGACGGCTGAATGCTTACCGAAAAATTGTGGTTTAAAGCCTCCCCTTTTCAGGGGATAATAAGCGGTCGTTTGCGGAGCAGTCCGTTAGGATGGGATGGATGGGTTTCCTAACCATATCCAATCGACCAAGAGAAGAAAAATTTTCATGATTAGTCAATCCTCTCCTTGAAAAGAAGAGGTAATTATTAATTATTAATTATTAATTATTAATTGTTGAAGCTACTCCCCCGCTCAAAAAAGAAAGTTTAAAAGAATCTAAAAAAACAAGGTAAAAGCAATAAAAATTGATAAGGCGAAAAACTTGAGAGAACATATTATAACAGTCGAAGCAAAGGGCGCGGACATATCAAAAGCTTAAAACTCAGACAACGCCAGATTTTCCCTTCTCCCTTCTTCCTTCTTCCTTCTTTCTTCTGCTATATAAATTAAAAAATACCTACAAACTCTATATGTTTTTCTAAAATCAAATTAATATTGAGGTTAATTTTGAGGATTTATGATTTATGACCCCTGAAACAATAGTCAAACAATCTTTAGGAACAACAGGCGGATATACAACATTTAGTGCTGACAACTTCAACGCTTTTGTAATGAACACCTACGGGCGTTTTCCCATTGCCCTCGAACGTGGTGAAGGTTGTCGTGTTTGGGATACTGAAGGAAAAGAATATCTAGATTTTGTGGCCGGAATTGCTACCTGCACCCTTGGTCACGCTCACCCCGTAATGATGGCAACAGTCTCGCAACAAATTCAACGACTACATCATGTATCCAATCTATACTATATCCCAGTTCAGGGAGAATTAGCACAGTGGTTGACAGAACACTCCTGTGCAGACAAAGCATTTTTCTGTAACTCTGGAGCAGAAGCTAACGAAGGAGCAATAAAATTAGCCCGCAAATATGCTCACGAAAAATTAGATATAGAAAATCCCACAATTTTGACCGCCCATGCTAGTTTCCATGGACGAACTCTAGCAACTATTACCGCAACAGGACAACCAAAATATCATAAAGGTTTTAGCCCCCTAATGCCAGGATTTTATTATGTGCCCTACAATGATATTGCTGCTATAGAAAATGCGATCGCTGAATTAGACAAAGACAAACGACAAGTTGCAGCTATTATGCTAGAAGGACTCCAGGGAGAAGGTGGCGTTCGCCCTGGTGATGTGGCTTACTTTCAAAGAATTAGAGAAATTTGCGACGAGAAAGGCATTCTTTTAATATTAGATGAAGTACAAGTAGGGATGGGTCGTAGTGGCAAACTTTGGGGATATGAAAATCTGGGCATTGAACCAGATATTTTTACTTCCGCTAAGGGACTAGGTGGAGGTATTCCCATCGGAGCAATGTTATGCAAATCTCACTGTGATGTTTTTGAACCAGGCAGTCATGCTAGCACTTTTGGTGGAAACCCTTTTGTTTGTTCGGTAGCGCTCGCTGTTTGTCAAACTTTGGAACAGGAAAATTTATTGACAAATGTACAGCAGAGAGGCGAACAGTTGCGAGTAGGGTTAAATGCTATTGCCACTAAATATCCCGACCTATTTACCGAAGTGCGAGGTTGGGGTTTGATTAATGGTATGGAGTTGAAAGCAGATGTGGAGTTGACTTCTATCGATATAGTCAAAGCTGCCATGAATGAAGGTTTATTAATTGTACCTGCTGGTCCGAAAGTATTGCGCTTTGTACCTCCACTTATTGTAACTGCTGCCGAAGTTACTATAGCTGTGGATGCTTTGGCAAGAGCGATCGCGACTTTAGTTAAGTAGAATCAAATCAGGTTGTACAGTTATCCAAAAATTTCTGCCGAAAACGAAGTAGGGATGTTTTATGGAGCGTCCCTACATATTTCTAGTATAGAATCATTGTTCTTTCCTGACTAATTCTATAGAACCCATTTGAGGTCTATATAATTATGGTAGTCAAGTCTTTTCGCCCATCAATTTTGACCGAAAATCTTGGTGTTGGTGTGTTGAATTTTTTGTATGATCACGAACCCACATCTCTCCTCTTCCCTCTTCCCTCTTCCCTCTTCCCTCTTCCCTCTTCCCTCTTCCCTCTTCTCTCTTCTCTCTTCCCTCTTCCCTCTTCTCTCTTCTCTCTTCCCTCTTACCTCCTGTCTCCTGTCTCCTGTCTCCTGTCTCCTGACTCCTAGCTAAAAAAACTTGATATTTATGAAGATACCAAATGGGTTCTATAGAACCCAAATGGGTTCTATAGATTGGAAGTGTGGGGAGTGTGGGGCAAATTTCAACTTTTTTCCCATATTTTATTTCTCAATCTCCTGACTCCTTTGCCAAAAACCCTCACCTTTGTGGAGATACCAAATGGGTATAGAGTTTGTGAGAAGGTGGGGAGATGGAGATGGGGAGATAGTTATAGAGGATTTTGAAAAAGGTACTTTTAATAACCGGACTTGATATAATATCAGTATAATTCATGCCCCGTAGGGGTTTGGTCAGCAAACCCAAACCATACTTGGGGTTTTTGCCAATATTGATGGTAGAACCTTAGCAGAGTTAGGGAAGCAACGATTCTCGTCATCTATCCTTAAGTAACAGAGTTTTGGGACTGGATGAGGAACCTACTGGATCGACTACTTTCAAAAAATCGAATTGGGATTGTTAGCGATCGCTTCTTCAATTTCTCATATAGAATCCGGGTAAGTTAGTCACTGCAGTCATCATTGCAACTGGAACAGTGGAAAGAAGCAATCTCATGGGTGGTATAAGATCGCTTCCCTTTGATCGCAATTACAACTGTTTAACTGGATTTGGTATCATCCCCTGTCGAAGACAAAACAAGCTGTCTGCACTCGGGCGAACGCTCGGGTTTGTTTTTCTTCTCCCACAAACTGCAATATAGGTGAAAGATTGAATTCTCTCAAAGCAAACTCAGGATACTAGCAAAGAGTAACCTTTTCACCTATGTACCCAATGATTCATCGCCGACCAATTCTCACAATGTCACCATCAAACGTTGGTACAGACAAGACGAAGGGATCTGTAGGATAAGTCAATGCCTGTTCTTCAAGAATACCAATAGCAATCTCCTCGCCCATGCGAACGCTATCGTAATAGTCGGTAAAGTAGTGAACTCCTGCCATATTTCGACCAATGGAAATATTAGCCGCTAGTTTATTCAGTTCACCCTCAAGAGTTAGAGCTTCAGAAATATGATTAATTGGGCTTTCTACCAAGGCACTACCATCATCATTTGCTCGAAAAGCAACCAACTTATCACCTTCCTCCATACGTTTGAACCTATATTCATTACTACTATCCTTGACAAGCACTGCACTCGTGTCAAAAAATGCCTTAAGAATAGTTACACAAGCACCAGCAACGGTAGCGTGTCCAGCACCATAAGCAGGGTGCATGGGAGATCCTTCAGGAAATGCCATTGGTAACAGATAACTACCTTCAGCTATTGCGGAAATATTTCCGAGAGTACTTGTTGCCAAATCACCATTTCCATTGGTTTCTAGCTTATCTAGGAACCCCTGAACGTATTTGAGCAAAGATTCTGGGATAAATTCATTCTTGATCGCACTGTCAGATTCATTGTTACGACGCACCAGTTCAACTCGTGCTGCTAGAGCCTCTGGTCGCAAGCGAATATGATTGTTAAACTTCTGGAAACGAACAGCCTTGAGCGCTCGTGTTGCTACCTCAGTCACCAATGTCAAAATGTGGGGACCCCCATAAAGAGCAAAACCATTAGCGTGACGGCGAGTTGTGGGATCTCCTGCTGCTACACCACCTCCAGAGAGATGATCGAAACCAGGATCGAAAGGAGTTCCCATTCCCAACAGAATCAGACAAGCATTGAGATAAGCTTCATAAAGGGCATCGTAGTGGACATAGGTTGCCAGGTCGCGGGGTGTGGAAATAAAGCGACGTCCAGGAGCATAGCTTTCTCGTGCCTGTGCAATACCCCGCTGAACTTCAACATACTTTGTAAAATCGGTCATATAGTCTGTTCCTGGTGTCGCTATGGGAACTTTTTGGTTGATTTCCAGAACACCATAGGCAATTTTTCCTGTAGTGACACCATCCTCTCCATTGACAGCTCTGTTACCAATCAGCAAAAATTGAGACAGGTAAGGTCCCACTTCTACCCCTGGAGAAGACCCACGAAATACCGTCTGTAGGTCGAGTTTTCCTTTCTGGCTGACTCTTTTTCTTTTCTGGTTGACTTTTCGGGGTCGTCCATTTTGATTTTGGACGTAACCAAGTTTATTGAGGCGAGCAATTGATGCTTTCAAATTTTCATTTTTTGCACCTTTCTCAAAATCGTTAAAAGGACAATCGCGAATAATAGCCAGTTCATATACCTCTGCCATCTCAAAAATCAGTTCCAGGTTTATGTCTCCAGTGAAATCTAACAATGGTGGTGCGGGAGGCATGGTTACAGCTTGGGCATCAGGTCCTTCTAGATCGTGCACAACTCCTGCAGTTGGAGCTTCCCACTGTCTAAAACCATTAAGGAAATTCGGATTTTCCTCTTCTACAATTTTGCCATTGACAACCTTATACTTTGCACCATGACGAACTCTATCGGTAAAAGGATCGATGAAGCCATCATCGATCGCTCGGCGAAATTCTACAAAGTCTCTTGGATCTTGTAATAATCCTGTGTTGGGGTTATGGATTAAACCTTTGGTAAAGGACATGAAATACTGATCGCCTGCGTAGCGCTCTTCGTCCCCATTAGCTTGATGGGTTGGATATTGGCGACTTCTGGCTAATTCAGCGGCATTAACACGAATGGAATAAGATTTTTGACGACGCTCGTTCATAAAATTCTCCTATTGTTTTATTTACAGCGGGTCTAGTTAAAAACAGGCACGCAACTTGGTAAGTTATTAGAAAAATTAAGTGGCATACTCGTCTGTTATGTAGAACCCCTAAGCGTATCTTTGTCTTCTTACTTCATAACTGGATATAGATATGCAATTATGAAATAAATAAATTATTTATCAAAATAGGGAAGTTGAATACAACATCTCTACTCTCAATGTCTTCTTACTTCATAACTGGATATAGATATGCAATTATCAAGTAAATAATTATTTCAGTACTTACGCAAAGACATTAGACCTCTCCGGAAAAAAGGGAGTAGGGAGTAGGGAGTAGGGAGTAGGGGGAAAGAATTGATTATTTATACCGGATAATTGATTTGATTTTTGATTATCGGAGAGGTCTACTGTATATAGGTAAGAGCGGCATCGGGAGAATGTCAAGTTGGCTCATCAAGAACTTTAAAATCTTCTAGCTTAAACCCATTATGATCCTCTAATTTATTGGCTTGTATATGGTCCATAACTACAGCTATAACTGCTGGCCAAATATATTGACAATTATAAGCATTTTTGATAATCAGGAAAAAAGACATATATGCCTTTTGCAGCTAAATATTCTAAATGTTGTTCATAAAATTGTGGTAAACAAAGAGAAAAACCATGTAAGTATGTAATAACTTTTAGTTTACCATTTTTTCGGCGGGGGTTTTGAGGAGCATAAATTATCACAAAATCACCATTTTTATGATTTCCTACTTGATAAATTGTATAAATTATTTTATCTTTTTTATTCACATCTTTCCAGAATACTTGATAACCAGAATATTCTGCAAATTCCCATCCTTCAGGAGGCTGAGGAGCAGGGATTGGTTCGTCTATATCATCTTCCAAATGGTACTGTGTTAATAATAAACTCAGAGATCAAATACATTCAGCAACATTACCAGGAAGAGGGCCTACTTGTACTGAGGGTAAAGCATTAACTAATAAACTAATTAGAGAGCCAATAAATAACCAACGCCAATTTTCTGTTCTTACCCAAATTCCTATACCAACTAATAAGACAAAAACATTGATGATAATAGTTATAATTGGTATATTTGCATTGACTGGAACATAACGCAAAACACCAGCAAAAATTTCTGGTTTTAACTCTAGTCCTAAATAATTTTTAATTATATCATATCCAGCTAACCCAAAAGCCAGTAGCCAAGATGAAACTCTGACAAATTTATTAGCCCATTGAGCACCTGAAGCAAAAGCTAACTCAATAGCAACAACAATTAATAAAGGAACAGTTAGATAATGGAGTAAATATCGTATTTGAGAAAGGTTTTCTAATAGTTCTCCTTCACCAATAAACTTACCACTAAAGAGAATTAAATTATCGTAAATCGAACTAATTAATACAATTGGCAAGACAATCATTGCCCAATTATTTTATATGCGAAAGAAAGGGTGAGCAAAAAGTAAAATAATTAATTCAACTATCGCTATAATTAAATGTTATAAAGGATAAATCGTTTCTAAAATAGAATCCATTTTTCACCTCATTTACTCTGATATTTTTGACAAATGAAAAAGTTAGAAAAAAAATTATATTTTTGATTCAGATAATTGAGTTTTATCACTTGTATTTTTTTGAATTTGAACAATGATAACTTTCACTAAATAACTGTACAATCTATAAAACTCATATAATTTTTCATATAGAACCTATTTGGGTTCTATAATTTAACCTAATATAAAGTTCATATAATTTTTAAACAGTTGGAAACTCTCGTAACTTAACTAGCTATCAGCTATTAGCTATGATAGATATTTCCAATAATAAAAAATAAAATCAATCATCCAGCAGAAATCATCAATTCTTTCTCTCTACTCCCTACTGCCTACTCCCTAATAATGAATAAAATTAATCATCAATTCAAACAATTAAAAATCTGGCTAGGAATAGGAGTAACGATCGCTTTTCTTTCTATTTCTCTATACGCAATAGTAAGCTCGCCAAAATTAGTCACTGCAAAAGCTATACCCGAAAAAAAAGAGGTGCGTGGTGTCTGGATAACTAATGTTAGTAGTACTGTATTATTTGCTCCCTGGGGAATAAACCGCGCCCTCCGTCAACTTTCTCAACTCAACTTCAATACTGTTTATCCCGTAACCTGGAATAGAGGTAACACATTTTATCCCAGTGACCTTGCTCGAAAAGTTACGGGTCAACCTCAAGACCCTACCCTTGCCACATTTCGCCTTGGTCGGGATGTACTTAGAGAAATATTTACACAGTCCCACCGACAAGGTTTACGAGTCATCCCTTGGTTTGAATATGGTTTCATGGCACCAATAAATTCTCTGTTAGTCAAACGCCATCCCCACTGGGTGACAACCAGTCTGGACAAAAATAGAAATTTTTCTGAAGATATATTTGAATTAGAACTTAAAGACCTGCTCCCAGAAACAGATGAACAGTCCTTATTAACAACACTACAACAGTCTCTCTCTATCAATAATGTTTGGCTTAACCCCATTCACCCCCAAGTGCAAAAATTTTTTATCGACCTGGTATTAGAGGTTGTCAAAAAATACGATGTCGATGGTATTCAAATAGACGATCGCTTTGCCATGCCAGTACAATTAGGCTACGATCCAATTACAGTCCGCCTCTACAGGGAACAACATCAGGGTAAAATGCCTCCAGAAGATTTTACAGACCCAGAATGGATGCAATGGCGGGCAAATCAAATAACTGCTTTAATGGAAAGACTTTATAAAGCCGTCAAAGCAGTTAAACCTAATTGTATAGTATCCTTGTCCTCTAATCCTGATGACTTTGCTTATAAATTATATTTGCAAGATTGGCCAACTTGGATAAAGCGAGGTATCGTAGACGAATTTGTTTTACAGGTGTATCGAGATAACTTACCCTCATTTTTAACAGAATTAGAACAACCAGAAGTGAAATTGGCCAAAAGTAAAATTCCTTTCAGTATTGGTATTCTCACCGGCACCATGAAAACACCCATGAAAATAGAGCAAATTCAACAACAAGTCAAAGCAGTACGCGATCGCCACTTTGCCGGAGTATCTTTTTTCTATTGGGAAACCTTATGGGGTTATATGACTCCAAATTCACCCCAAGAGCGGCGGACTGGTTTCAAGCAAATGTTTCCTACCTCAGTATCTCGCCCCAAAGGGGAGTAGGGGAGTAGGGGCGAATGGTATTCGCCCTCGCAATAAGAGGATATCTGAAAAGTTGTTTAATACTGAATTTTGCCCCCCTAGCCCCCCAATTCTGGGGGGAACAAGAATCCATTAGCTAGTAAAAGTCCCCCAATTTTGGGGGATGCGCGGGGGCTTTCTTTATATAGCTACGAGCCTGCCCTTGCAATACTTAATATTATGTATTAGGGATAGAGCAAAACTACCTAATAATTAAGGTTTAAAGCCTTTCCTTTAAAGGATAAACAATGAATTAATTTTCCTTTGAATCAATCCTATCCGTTTTCAAGGAGAGATAATTATTAATTATTAATTATTAATTATTAATTGTTGAAGAGCTTGTGTCAATTACTAAACCATACTATTATCCATCTCATACTACGTCCAAAACCATCGGCTGGGGTTTTTGGCTGCAATGGGTATTTTTCACCGTTGTTGGCTTTTTAGTCAGTTTAATATTTGTAGAAGTAGGTGTTAGACCCTATATAGGTGCCTTCTCAGGAGCTATCGGCGGTGGCATCATCGGATTAGCCCAATGGTTAGTGCTGAGAAATTATATCTTCCGAAGTAGATGGTGGGTTGTAGTAAATATTGTGACATGGTTATTAATCGGGGCCAGTAGTTTAGGAGCATTAGGTTGGGTGGCCCCACGAACAGAACAAATTTCAGTCAGGCTATTTCATGGGTTGATTAATGGAGCTATTGTAGGGGCAATTTTGGGACTAGGCCAATGGTTTGTACTCAGGAAGCAAATTTATGGTGAAGAATGGTGGATAATTGCTAATATTGTTGCTTGGGCTGTAGGTTTATCCCTTGGTTGGGCAGTGGGTGGATTTATTTATGGGGCGATCGGTCTATTTATTAGTGAAGTTATAGGTCTATTGGTGACATGGTTGTTTGTGGCTGTTGTTACTGGTATTGCTTTAGTACGGTTGTATTCAGGTCGTTGAAAATGGGAGATGGGGGTTCTTGAAGACACGGAGAGGGGGAGACGCGGAAACACGGAGTTAGGATGACACAGTGTCAAATCTTAAAAACTTATCCTTATAAGGGGATCTATGCTTTATAAATTATTGAATTCTAAATTCTAAATTCTAAATTCTAAATTCTTGAATATGGTTCAAACTAATTTCAAAACTGCTAATCAATTGTTGCGGGAGGGCAAGCTCGATGATGCTGTTGCTGCTTACCGTGAGGCGATCGCTCTTAATCCTGGTTTTTCCCATGGTCATCATAATTTGGGGGAAGCTTTGGTTAAGGTGGGGCAGATAGAAGAGGCGATCACTGCTTTTCGTCAGGCTGTGGCCATAAATCCTCAAGCTTCCTGGTCTCTCTACAAGTTGGGGGTTTTGTTACAGAGTGAAGGTCAATTTCAGGAGGCTGTGGGTTATTTTCGTCAGGCCGTGGAGCAGAAAACTGATGTGCCGGAGTTTTATCTTGGTTTGGGAGCAGTGTTGGTGAAGTTGAGGCAATGGTCGGAGGCAGAGCAGTGTCTTGACAAAGTGCTAAATATGTTGTATGCAAATGTAGGTAAGTTCCATGGAACGTCCCTACAGACAGAGGCTGATTATTATTTGGGGGCGGCTAAGTCTGGGCAGCAACAATGGTCTGAGGCAGTGGAGTTTTATCGTCGGAGTTGGGAGATGAGTCCCGGTGGGGTTGACTGTTGTTTGGGTTTGGCTGAGGCTTTGGGTAAGTTGGGGCAATGGTCGGAGGCGGTGGAATTTTATCGTCAGGCAGTGGTTTTGTCTGGGGAGTCTGGTGAGGTTTTGTTTGGTTTGGGTCAGGCTTTGGGGCAGTTTGGTAGATGGGAGGAGGCTGTTGTTGAGTATCAGCGGGCGATTAGTTTGGGTTTTGCAGGGGCCGAAGTAAGGCATCATTTGGGGTATGCTTTGGGGCAGTTGGGTAGATGGGAGGAGGCGGTTGTTGAGTATCGGTTGGTAGTGGAGGTTAGTCCGAAGTCTGCTGTGGTTAGGCATCAGTTGGGGTATGCTTTGATGCGGTTGGAGCGTTGGAGGGAGGCGGTGGTTGAGTTGAGGAAGTCGGTGGAGTTGCATCCGAGGTCTGCTGTGATTTGGCAGCAGTTAGGGGATGTTTTAAGTGAGTTAGGGAATAGGGATGAGACTGTTGAGGTTTATCGGAAAGCGTTGGAGATTGAGCATAATTTTGATGTTGAGGAAAAGTTGGTAGCTTTGTTGCAGGGTAAAACTAAGAAGAGTTTGCCTGTCTCTCTCAGCAAAACTCAGAATCAGTTTTCACCTCCATCTACTTTGTGGGAGAAACAACAGCAACTAGGTATAAAGCTACAAGAAGAGGGGAAGTTAGATGAAGCAGCAGCTTCATACCGTCGAGCAATTACTCTAAAATCAGATAAATTACAGTTTTATTATCAAGCATTAGAAACTAACCCCCAAGATTATTTAATATACCTAAATTTAGGTAATGCTTTGGTCGAACGAGAAATGTTTGACCATGCAATTGTTTTTTACAAAAGAGGATTACAAATTAAACCAGATAATCTGGAAATGAATCTGCAATTAGCTAAAATCTTAGCTCAACAAAATAAATGGGAAAGAGCAAGTATTTACTTTAGTCGTGCTGTGGAAATTGATTCGGAATGCTTTGAGTGCCACCAAAGTTTGGCAGAAGCACAGAAAAAAACTGGTCAAATTGAAGCTGCTATTGTTAGTTATCAAAATGCACTTAAAATAAAACCCCATGATTATTTACTGATAAATAAATTAGGTGATTTGTTAGAAAAAAAAGGAAAGCTAGAAGAAGCTTTGTCTTATTATCGTCGAGTTTTGGAAGTCAGCTACTCCTCCCCTAATTTGGTAAATAAAAATCCTCTTCAAGTTTTTAATAATCGGGTACTTTTACCGCTACATCTTTCTTTACCCTACGAACAGACTGGTTATGCTATTCGTTCTCATAGTATTTTAACTTCCCTAAAAGAAAAAGGTATTGATGTTTTGGCTACTACCCGTTTAGGTTATCCTAGTAGTTTTTTGCCTCAGTATCAAAATAAATCTGTGCCTGAGATAGAAGAAATTGATAGTATTCGTTATTTAAGATTAAATAGTGAAGAAAAACAAACTGATATTGAACAAAATTATGCTTATATTGAAGGTTATGCAGAACGGTTAGTGAAAGCAGCTATGTCTCATAATGCTTCTGTAATTCATAGTGCATCTAATTTTGAAAATGGGATGGCTACAGTATTAGCTGCTAGGAGAGCGGGAATAAAATCTGTTTACGAAGTTAGGGGGTTTTGGCATTTGTCTAGGGTGGCAAAGCTGCCAAAATTTAGAGATAGTTATTGGTTTACTTATTATCAGTCAATGGAATCTGCAGTGGTGCGACAGGTAGATGCAGTAGTAGCTCTTTCTCAGGTAATGAAGGATAAATTGATTGATTGGGGTGTTGATTCTAGAAAAATTACTATTGTGCCTAATGCTGTGGATACAAATAAGTTTAAACCTCGTTCGCCTGATGATGCTTTGCAGCGCAAGTGGGGATTAAATAGTCAGTTTGTTGTTGGTTTTATTGGTTCTTTGAATGAATATGAAGGGGTCGATCTATTAATAAAAGCAGTTGCAGGTTTAGTGGATGGAAGTGCAAATATTAAGTTGTTAGTTGTGGGAGATGGTAGTGGAAAAAAAGGTTTAGAAAAGTTGGTGAAGTCTGTTAATATGAACCAGCATATTATTTTTACTGGTCAGGTTCCTTTTTCGGATGTAATTGATTATTATGCTTTATCTAATGTTTGTGTTTTTCCCCGGAAAGCTGAGGAGGTTTGTCAGTATGTACCACCTCTGAAGTTATTAGAACCAATGGCAATGGCAAAACCTGTTATTGTTTCTGCTCTACCACCTTTGATGGAGATGGTTAAACATGAGGAGACTGGTTTGGTTAGTCGGTCTGATGATATAGGAAGTTTACAAAGTGCACTTTTGAGGATTTACAATAGTCCTGGTTTAGGCGATCGCTTGGGAAAAACTGCTAGAGATTGGATTAAGGCTAACCGTCAATGGTCTGTTGTTTCTCAGAAGTATTTAGAAGTTTATCAAAAATTATTTAGTAGGGTGTGTTAGCGCCAGTGTAACGCACCACAATCGGGAGTAGGGGAGTAGGGGAGTAGGGGAGTGGGGGAGATGAGGTTTATTAAAGTATTTTTCAACCTTTTGATGTATTGCCTCATATCCCACTGACTACTCCTGACTCAAAAATTTAATCAAGGCAAAGATAGTAGAAGCCTTCTAGAGCTAAGAAAATTGGTTAGTCCAGTAGGGTGCGTTACGCTGGCGCTAACGCACCATATACTAAGACAAGTCAGTCCAGTAGGGTGTTTTTTCGGCTGTCGCCGATATGAAACAGTGCGCGACATAGCACTAGCGTAATGCACCATATACTAAAACAAGTAAACTGTAAAAAGGAGCTAAAATATGCAAAAAGTTTGTGTGATAGGTTTGGGTTATGTAGGTTTGCCAACGGCTAGTTTATTGGCTAACCGGGGGTTTAAGGTTCACGGTGTGGATGTTAACCCAACTGTTGTGGAATTTATTGGTCAGGGAAAAGCTCATATTAGCGAACCCGACTTAGATGTGTTGGTGAGAGCTGCTATTAATAGTGGGAACTTAACGGCTGGTTTGGAACCTACTTCGGCGGATGTGTTTATTATTGCGGTTCCGACTCCTTTTAAAGATAATCATGTGCCGGATGTTTCCTATATTGAGGCAGCCACCGGGGCGATCGCTCCCCATATTGCTGAGGGAAATTTGATTATTTTGGAGTCTACGAGTCCGGTGGGAACTACGGAAAAGGTTGCTGTTTGGTTGCAGGAGTTGCGTCCTGAGTTGGATGTTGATGCTTTGGTTTATATTGCTCACTGTCCGGAGCGGGTTTTGCCTGGCCAGACTTTGAAGGAGTTGGTGGTAAATGATCGGGTGATCGGAGGCATTAATTCTGCTTCGGCAGAAAAGGCGACTGAGTTTTATCGGCAGTTTGTAACTGGGGAGGTCTTGTGTACTCTTTCGCGGACTGCGGAGTTGGCTAAGTTGACTGAGAATGCGTTTCGGGACGTTAATATTGCTTTTGCTAATGAGTTGTCTATTATTTGCGATCAGCTTGATATTGATGTCTGGGAACTTATTAGGTTGGCTAACCGTCATCCACGGGTGAATATTCTACAGCCTGGGCCTGGGGTTGGCGGTCATTGTGTTGCGGTTGACCCTTGGTTTATTGTGGATTCGGCACCGGAGGAGGCGCAGTTGATTAGGATGGCCAGGGAGGTGAATGATAGTAAGCCTGATTTTGTGGTGGCTAAGGTGAAGGAGGCGGCGGCTAAGTTTAAGGAGCCGAAGATTGCTTGTTTGGGGTTGAGTTATAAGGCAGATATTGATGATTTGAGGGAAAGTCCGGCAGTTAAGGTGGTGGAGGAGTTGTTGGCGGATAAGGTGGGGATAATTTTTGTTGTGGAGCCTCATGTTTCACAGTTGCCAGTATCTTTGGGTAATCGGGAAAAGCTAGAAATGCTAAATTTGGATGATGCTTTGTCTAAGTGTGATATTATTTTATTGCTTGTGAAGCATAGAGAGTTTGGCAACATAAAATCTAGCTTTATTAAGGAAAAAATATTGTTAGATTTAGTAGGAACTTTCAATGTTCATTAGTTAATTTATTATTGTTAATTACAACTAAAAAATTTAGATGATGAACTCCCAATCTATGGCTACAGAGTCACTTGATTTTTATGATGTTAGTTCTAGTGATATCCTTCGATGGGATAAAGAATGGGCTCGATACTTATGTAAATATCATGGAAATCGATATTTTAGTAGTCTAACTGACAGAAATTCACAAGTTTCCAAGTTTATCAAGGATATTTCCAAGCTTCGTGCAGATGAAGTTTATGATTTTAAAGGTCCAGCATCTCTAATCAATATTTGGTGTGACTCAGATAATATTGTAGGCAAAAAAATAGTTGAACTGGGTTGTGGTCCGGGTCAACTCGGAAAGCAGCTTGGCCACTTAGCAGTCCATTATTTAGGGCTTGATTATTCCAATTTAGCGCTTTATATTGCTAGCATAGTATCGCCAATATCTTGTGAATATATTAATATTGGAGATAAATCATCTATTGCAAAGTTTAGGAATAGTCGTGATACAGTTGTGACTAGGCACTTTTATATTCATCAAAATATTAGTAATGCAATTTGGGTTAGTAGACTGGCTCACTTTTTGTTGAAGCCAGGAGGCTTGCTCATAGCCGATTTTTATTATCCTACTCAGGAAGACTTTGATAAAAATAGTCCAAATCTTCTTCCAGCTAAATCGAACCTGCAAGAATATCCTTCTACCGTGTTTTATTTTTCTACTGATGAAATCAATGAAATAGCGAATATTTGTGGGTTTGAGATTGTCGATGAAAAAATTGACTCTTCTGGTAAAAGAAGATTTGTTCAAATGAGAAAAGGAGTAAATGTAAATGCCAGATGAAAAGTTTTTTTAGATGATACTGCGATCGCCAGCTCCAGGCAAGTACCAACCTGGCTACAGGGTAAGCGGTACGTTTCGCGATCGCTTAAAATCAGAAATAGGCGATCGCTGAGTTAAGGTAAATCTTAAAATCAATAATTATGGACCTACTCCCACACCTAAAACAACTAATGTCGTAGGTGTAGATTTAGGAGTAAAAACCTTAGCAACTTTAAGTGATGGGAAAGTATTTGAAAGCGTAAAATCGTATCAGAGGTTTGAAGCTAAGTTATCTCGACTGCAATACCTAAATCGTAAAAAAAGAGTTGGTTCTGCTCACTGGAGGGCAGCACAAATAAAGATAGCTAGGCTGCATAGACGAGTAGCTAACATCCGCAAAGATGCACTTCATAAATTGACAACATATCTAGCCAAGAACCACGGCATTGTTGTGATAGAAGACCTAAATGTATCTGGAATGTTAGCCAACCATAAACTAGCTAAATCAGTTAGCAGATAGTGATTTTACGAATTGAGAAGACAGCTTGAATACAAGTGTCAATGGTACAGCTGTGAATTAGTAGTAGCAGACAGATTTTTTCCATCTTCGCTCGACTTGCTCTAGTTGTGGTCATGTACAGGATATGCCTTTGAACATCAGAACTTATGACTGCCCAGAATGTGGTCTATCCATTGACCGAGACAGATGTGCCTCAATTAATTTAAGAAAGCGAGTGTGTAATTCGGAGGAAACCTCGGAATGTAAGACACACTCAAGAAGTGCGGTCGGCTTGACCGTTGATGCCTGTGGACGGAGTGCTGCCGACAGTTCCGGTGGAAGCAGGAAGTCAACATCAATTCGTCACGTTATGTAACGCTTTGTATCAGTTTTATGAAGCAGAAACATTCTGATAGTCTCAATTTTATTTTAGCCAGAAAATTAACTAAAGACCAAATAACATTCCAGCTAAATGGTCGCAATGTTAATATTGATTCGACAATCTCATTTGTTATGTAATATGACTCATCAGGATTTCTTAAGCACTTTAGCAAAACATTATGGTTTACAAAGTGTAGAACAAATGTTGGCATTAGATCAGAAGCCAACATATGCCATGAATACAAATATGCGTGGCACAAAGTTATTAGAAAAATTGCAAGAAAACTTGAGACGACCCTTGCAAGGACAGAAAGTTATTGACATTGGCTGCGCTTATGGTGGAATAACCATAGAGCTAGCACGTGCTGGGGCAGAAGTAATTGGTGTTGATATAATACCAAGCTATCTAACACTAGCGCGAGAGAATGCTAAAAACGATGTAGATGTTTCTTTTCTACTTGCTGATGTCTCTAAAAAAAAGTTTATTGAATTGGTGGAAGAAGGTTCCATAGATATTATAGTTGCTAGCGATGTTTTAGAGCATATTTATGATTCTGCGGGACTAATTTTTAATTTTTCAAAATGCTTAAATGCTGATGGTATAGTATATTTTAAGGTTCCAAATGGGTTTTCTTTTGCAGTAATAAAAAGAGAAGTTCACAAAGGAAAATTTGGATTGTCCTTATTAGATCCTGATTGCTGGCATTACTTTATAGAAGGACGTCCTCGAATATATTATCGACGATGGGATTATTTCCAGGCTATTTTTTCACACTTTGGCTTTAATTCATTTAAAGTAATCAAAGATTGTTCAAAACTAGATAGTTCTTTATCTGTTAAACATAACGTCAAAAAAGGTCTCGAAGAAATTCTAGAAATTTATAAGGCTCAAAATTTTGAATCGGCTATTCAATCTGAGTTAATGGAGGAACAAATCAACTTTTATAAAGACGAAGTATTGGATGACTTAAAAAATCTTGATAGCGATCAGCTTGAATTCAAGTATCTGATTAACTTTTGGGAAGTGATATTTTCCAAGCAAGACAAGATACTTGAGCCTAATAATGTTAGTAAATTAAGACAAGTTAGCAATCGAGTTTATGTTAATGACTATGTTTTCTTGGAAAACAAAAGTGTCCAGTTAACTAGCAAGCCCATATGGATTTCTGCATCAGTTTCTCCCAATGAAGAATATTATTTAAAAGGGAAAATTTATTCTGAATTGGTTTCTCCCAATCATGTATTAGTTCAAATTCGGTTTTTAGATGATGAAAGTACCTTGCTCTCACCACCATATCAGGGTATCAGTTTCTCTGCTCTTCCTGATGTTGGTGCTTATCGCTACATTCCTATCAAAAAATCTGGGTGGTCTGGTTTTACAGTTCCATTTACTACCCCTGCTCTTGCAAAATCCATAGAACTTGGATTTAGAAGTTGGAAAGTAAAAAGCAATAGCTTATCCCTGGAACCTGCAATTGAAATTGGCAGAAAATCACAGGAATAAATCTGTAAATTGCTATCAAATTGCTAAATACACTCTTTTTTTAAGAATCCTGAAAAAGTTCAATAAATTTTTCTGCTATCAGTTCCAAATTAAATTCCTTTTGAGCATAGGGTTTACACAAAGAAGCCTGGTGAATAAAAAGGTCTTTTCCTAAGCTTAGTAAGCTAATCTTTTCAACAGCATCTTGAATGCTTTTTGAAATCCAATTCTTTGGATAAATCTCCTTAGCTCCTTCCCAAGGTAAAACTATAGGGATTGCTCCTGAAGCTGCCCCATCAGCAACTGAAAGATGAAAAGATTCATAATCACTAACTGACAAAACAAACCCAATTTTCCTATACCAATCTGGCATATCATCTCCCCATCCTTCAAAATGAACCGATCCCTTAAGCAAAGGATTACTCTCAATTCGATCATACTGTGTTTGATAGTACACCATCTCATCAGGTCGATCACGCATCCAAGGGTAATCCTCTGGACGCTTACCCTTAATGTAAAGCTGAAAAGCCGAATTATTCGACCGCAACTTCTCCAAAATATCAAGAGCAAGGTCTAACCGCTTCCTCTGAGGAACGATACCAACTATGCCTAAAGAATTCCTGAAGTCTCCAATCTTTGACCTATCTAAAGCTACAGTTTCCACTGCATTTGGGATGAGAACACATTTTTTTGAATCAAGAGAGTATTCTGTCTGGACTTGACGCATGATATGAGGCCCAACAAAAATAATTCGTTCAAAAGCAGAAAAATTAATCTGAGGCAAGTAGTTTTGACTTTGTGCCTCTTGCAAGTGTAATCTACCTATCAATTTCTGCTCAGGGTGCTTATGGTGAGAGTACCAAATCGCATTTCCCAGTAACCATTCACAAAACACAATATCTGCTTGCTTCAGAAAAAACTCACTCATTTCTTGGTTATGCTCTCTATGTCCCTGCCATTGATCGATCAAAATTCGATAACCTTGTCTCTCCATCTGAGCAACAATTTTTCTGATAAATTTGAGATCGTGTCCGGCAACTAATATCGTTCCTACTCCTTTTGCTACTGCGTAAGCACCTGGAGTTTCTGTCCGACGAAAAGAATTTTTAATATTGTTCGCTTCAATCAGACAGAGAGCTGGAGAAGAAGCAACAATATTTTGTATACTCTTTACCCAGTCATTAACTCCTAAAGAGGAATTAATAGAGATTTTATCAAATTTAACTATAGCTTCATCTGTCTGGGGATGGTCTTCAAGTGTGACAAATGGCAACCGTTCTCCCTGCCAATGTTTAGACTGCATTGCAACACTACCTAAAACTGAGCGATCGCTGTAAAGAGTAGCATTCAGCAAGTCCTCATAAAATGTTAAACTGTAGCATTTCTCGGAATCAAAAACCCCAATCCATTCAACCTCTTTTGTTTTCAAAGTCTCTGGCCAATTGGTTTTAGATTCAGTTTGAACCGTTTCACAGCCAACTTGCTTTAATAATTTCTCAGTGTCTTGATCGCAACTGCTAGTAAGTACAACTGTTGGCAAAAGAGATTGTTTGGTCAGTTGAGTAGCGATCGCCTTATTAATGCTAGGAATAATCAAAGCATATCTAGGTAAACCAGGAGCTTCTACACAAAGGTTTGCAGTTCGTAGCATTTGAGCTAAACGGTGTCCAGTTGTATGACGACTAAAAATATAACGAGCTGCTTGAGCAACCAAGTTTCTCCGCCACAATTCATCAGTCATTAATACTTTTAATAGTTGTTCTGCCGATGTTTTATCGGTAACGGTAGGAACCAAACCATTTAAAACTGGAGCAACTGCTTGTCCAGAACCACTGACAACTGCACTACCACAGGCGATCGCCTCTACAACCCTACGAGAAAACATTGTAGGGGAATCTTTTACTGAGTTGACATTCAGGTTAACTGGATGAGCTTTATAAGCTTCCACCATTTCTGAATAATCCAACGCACCCCGAATATAAGCAGACAAATCTTCTGGAAAACGGTAAGGAGAGTCCGGTTTATCGAATTGCCGATCGTAGATGGTTAATCCGTAAGAACGTGAAGCTTTTAACAATAAATCAAGCTCCACAGTTCGATCAGCATAACGCTTACCATAGTAAGTCCCTGCGTAGCAAATAGTATGACTATTCTCACGACGACTATTTAATGGGTTATGAATCTTAGGTTGCACGAAAAATGGTAACGCACCGAAGGACTGAATCTGATTGTTCGGTAAGCTACGGTAAGCTCCAAGCTGATTAGCATCTGTAGTAAATACTGTACTACATAAACTTGCTGTTACTTTAAAGCGTTGAAAATGAACTGGATCTTCTTTGTTCCAAAAAATGGTAGGAATTCCGCCTTTGCGACAATGCTCAAGCAACTCACGGATATGTTTAAATTCCCTATCTTCATATTTTCCAACTTTACGATGCCAAGCTCCATTATTTCCCTCCCAAGCTGACTCAATCAGCACTGCATCAATAGCATTAGCTGTAAAGGTTTCATGCCAGTTCTCAGGAGTAATTGCAAATATCTGTGTTTCCCGACTAATGGCGTCAAATGTAAATCTATCTGAAATAACTGCCAGTTTAATGTCTTTAATTTTTTTAACCTTTCCTTCTGTCTTTAGTTGCTCTTGAGCTTCACGAACCTCAGTACGAACAGCATGATAAACAGAAGCAAACATCTCACCCGCTTTCCTCCATGTCCGATTCTCAACCACCCAATTTCGAGCATTTTTGCCAAGAGTCTTTCGTAATTCTGGAGCAGACAATAACAGTTTCAACTTCTCAGCTAAATCTACTGGGTTATCTTTCTGAAAGAGCATTCCAGTGACATTCTCCTGTACAAGTGTTATATGGGGAGCTACATCCGAGAGCAAAATAGCTTTACCCATTGCCATAGACTCCAATGGTTTCAGAGGAGAAACCATTTCTGTAACTGCCATGGATTTCCGTGGACAAGGCATAATATCCATCAGACTGATATATGAACTTACCTGTTCAAAAGGAACCCTACCCACAAAATAACAGCGGTCTTGAATCTGATATTGAGCTGCTATTGTTTGCAAATGGGGCAAACAGGAGCCATCACCTACAATTAGGAGATTAAATGGTATGTTTTCCTCTGCTAGTAGTGCCAACGCCTCAATCAGTAAATCTAAGCCTTCATAGTCAACTAAACTACCTGCAAACCCAATCGTTGGAATATTGAGAGATAAACCAATCTTTTTGGCTAATGCTTCATCTTTAGATATGGGGCAAAAAATATCAACATCTACACAGTTAGGAATAACGGAAATCTTTTCACCCTTGACTCCTCGACGAATTAGTTCAGCCTTCAACTCTTCTGTAATTGCAACCACCCTATCTGCTTCAGTTGCAACTAAAGTTTCCATTGCTACTGCTAACTTATAGCGATCGCTCTGTTCCCATCCTTCTATTTTGGATGCTTGAGTCACCTCCCACAAACCTCGCACCTCGTAGATAAAAGGCAAGCCTAAACGTCTGGCTGCTATTAATGCAGGTAAAGCCGTGTAATAATTAGAAGCACTATGGATAATTTCAACGCCTTGTTTGATTGCTTCCCGAAGGAACAGATCGGAGGAAATCTCCATGTAAGCATCTATAATTTGGCTATTGAGGTTCTGAGTATTAAGTGCTGTGTAGCGAATCCCATCCTTTTCTGTCTCAATACGAAAATCATTCTGTTTTGACTGAACTATTACTGGTGATTTATCCCAAGGATACCCTGGTCTAGTCACTGGTGCAATGTGCCATCCCATATTCATCACTCCACAACAAATACCATGAGACCGAGTAGCATAGCCATTTGTAGTAAATCCGATGGAGCTATCGAGACAGTACATTACTGAGTTGAGCTGTGGTTTGTACAGGGGGTTAGGTTGAAGCTTGGGAATCTGTACTCCCTTAGTCAGTATATGATTAGCTGCACGAATCATTAAAGCTAAATTTGTAGCTTTTTGATTAGTTCCATTGTCATCTTCCAGAGTCTCTAGTATTTTCTGAGAACTACTTATATCACCTAGTTTATGGTAGAGTAAATTTGCAGCTTTGTTTAGATACTCAGGGTTTGCAGTTTGCTCATAACTCTCGCAAAATAAGTCTACAAGCTCTTTAACTTTGTTTGTTTCTATCCCTTCTTTCTGTTGAGCAATTGTTTGATATAATGCATCTATTATTTTTGGCTGTTCCTTAACATCTTGATCTAGAAAATTTAATTTTAGTTCTTGAAAATTTAAATCAGATATTATACAGGTTTTTTCCTGACTATTCCATAGCTGGAAACCAATGTCAACTTGGGTCGCATTGGCAGGAGGCAAAAGGAATATATTAAACCCTGCATTTTCTCCATCTTTTGATGCTCTAATATACTGATAATAATCTCCAAGCTCTTTTGAGAAGTCCAAGCCTTCGTATCGTTTTGTTATAATTTTACCATTTCTATCTAGATAGCGAATTATTGCTATGGCTGCTTTAGGATTTTCTTCTTTTTGACAAAAACAGTTACCTTTGAACTGGTAGTTTTTTTGATGCTGGATTGAAAATTTAATAAACTGAAGTTGCTTTTGTAGCTTAATAGAATAATGAGCATGAGCATCAATTTTAGTCAACTCATGCATCAAATCTTGCCAGCAAAACAATTCACTCAGAAAATCTATATCTAAATCTCCATTAGTTTCTAAGGAATATTTACCAAATTCCGATATCCAATGAGAAATGGTTTCAGCTTTTCGGTAAGGACTATGATATAAGGAATCTTTTAGGAAAGTAGCCATCTCAGAATGATTGCCATTTTTATACTCTTTCCAAGCCTTTTTAACCAAAGATTGATAACGCTTTTGCTTTTCCCTGTAGCTAATTTCAGTATATTTCATCCTAAATATTTATTTCCGTTCTACTAAACTTACCCAAACTTACCCATGAATGATTGCATGAGCTTTGGAGCTAGCTTCCTGTTTCACAGAAGACCACTGACCGCAGTCTGTAACTTATCTTCTCCACAGGCTTAAATTCGCTTGAAACTCAAGCTACTGACCTGCATAATTTTCTAGGTTGACAGCTGCATTCAAATCTCTGTCAGCAGTGAAACCACAATGTCCGCATTCATAAGTTCTCATGCTTAAAGACATTTTCTGTTGATGCCCACAGTGAGAACATATTTGAGAACTTGGATAAAATCTATCAGCTATGACTAATTCACTACCTAACCATTCACATTTGTATGTAAGTTGACGCTTGAAATCATAAAAGCCACAGTCTGCTATGGCACTTGCTAGTTTATGGTTTTTGAGCATTCCACTTACATTCAAATCTTCTATTACTATGGTGCTGTGGTTTTTAGCCAACCATGTTGTGATTTTATGTAGTGCATCTGCTCTGATATCGGCTACTTTTTTGTGGAGTTTTGCTAGTTTTTTTACTGCTTTGCGTCTGTTTTTGGAACCAATAACTTTTTTACTGACTGCACGTTGATGACGAACTAATTGTTTTTTGGCTTGCCTGTAGGCTTTGACATTAGCAAATTTACTGCCATCAGAACAAGTTGCTAATGCATTTATGCCTACATCTACACCTATAACAGCTCGTGACTTAGGATGGGGCAATGGTGTTAATTCTAAATCATATTTAAAACTGACATACCAATTACCTGCGCGTTTGGATATCCTGACATTTTTTACCCTGCAAGAAGGTAAAATTTCATAAGTTTTTACTATTCCTATCCTGGGGAGTTTAATATAGTTTCCTTTTAGGATTTTAATGCTTCCTTCTAAGTAGAAACTATCTTTTTTACCTTTTTTCTTGAACTTAGGAAATCCACGTCCTTTAATAGTTAAAAAGTTTTTAAATACCCTCTCTAAATCTCTTAAGGCTTGCTGAGGGGCACATTTAGATACTTCATAGTACCAGGGATTTTCACTTTTTACTTCAGCTACCAAACGTTTGTGCAAAGTAATAGCACTCTTGAGTTTTTTAGTTGTCTCGTATTCAGAAATACAAGTTGCTAACCCCCAATTATAAGCATGACGTGCTACACCAGCGTGCTTGGCAAGTAATGTCTTTTGTTTATTGTTAAGTTTTAGCTTAGTTTTAAAGGATTTCATAATTATTGTTTTTGTCAACACTCAAGGGCAGTTCTGCTATTTTATGTATACTTAATAAGTTAGAAATAAATTTAGTATATCACAGAGTATTTGTCTAACAGTGTCTAATTTTGTCCAATTATTTTAACACTGTTGATAGCCCCACAATTTCTTCTAATATTTTCCCTCACTATAGTCTAAGGGTTATTATGATTGATAGCTCAATATTACTGGTAGTAGTTCCCTAACTGTGGGATTACTATGCGAGGGCTACAGCAAGGCCACATCTAGGAACTTGTCCAAGATAGTTAGGAAGCTCTGGCCAATGTCTGCCATTTTCTCCCCATTTTCTCCCCTATGAACTGTTGCTAATATTACCCTAAATTCCTGCCACTGCAAACCAGGAACTTGATCTTGACATGAACTACTATAAATTGTTAATTATCCTTGTTCTAGGTATAGAGAAGGATAGACCTTGGTATCTATCCTGATTTTAAATGTCTATACTATAAGTTAAAGTTAATACTATTGATTCTAAAGCAAAACTAAATTAACAACAGATGAACTATTTAATCAAAAAAGCAAATCAAAATTTGCGCAACAGTAACCTTGATGATGCCATTACTCTATGTCGTCAAGCCATTAACAAAAATCCAGATTTTGCTTGGGGATATTATTTACTAGGGGAAGCACTCCTCAAGCAAAGTGACTTAGAAAATAGCCTTTATTACTACAGTAAAGCTCTAGAATTATATCCAAAATCTGCTTGGTTTAATTATGGTTTAGGGAAGGTTCTGTTACAACAAGATCAACCTTCAGAAGCATTAGGGTACTTTCAAAAAGCTCTTGAGATTAATCCCCAATACTATGAGTTTGATATAGCTTTAGGAATGACTTTTGAGAAATTAAATGATATTGAGGAAGCTTTAGTCTGTTTTCGGAGAGTTTGCACTAATCAACCAGATTTTGTAGCTGGTTACTATGAATTAGCTAAACTTTTAATTAAACTCAATCAATACACTACAGAAACCATCAAATGTTATCAAAAAGTTATAGAGTTAAAGCCGGATTACTTTAAGGAAGTTTACTATGATTTAAGTCGTTGCTTAATACAAGGTAAAATGTGGATGCAAGTAGTTGAAATTTATCAAAAAGCAATGGAAATTGAAGTAATGCCTACACAAGCATATAATTACTTTCAATACGCTTTTGCACAATTAGGTCAGATCGATCAAGCTATTAATATTTGTCAAGAAGCTATCAGGATAATGCCAAACTCTCTGGGCTTATACTGGAATTTAGGAAACTTATTTTATCAACAACAATTTTGGGATAAAGCTATTAGTAACTATTCAAAAGTTGTTGAATTAGACCCTACTTACTTGAAGGGAAGACCTTATCAAAAATTAGGAGATGCTTTTGTCAAACTTCAAAGATGGGATGATGCTAAAAAAGCCTATACTAAAAATAACTTACAACAGCGACGGATATATGATAAAATTTGGGAGTCTTTAAATAAACCAATAGTTGCTTTAGATAATAATTATAATTTTCCCATAGATATTGAACCACAATTAGCAGAAGTTTACTTTACTAAAACAAGCAATTTTTATCAGCTTGAACTGGCCTCTATAAAAACTTTAGATGGAACTCCGTATATAGAGAAGCTAGGAATTGAAAATATTTATCAATTTTCTCAAAATCTTAAAAAACTTGTATCTTATAAATCTAGTTCGAGTAAAATTATTTATGAATTTCAACTAGATGCGGTCAACAATGGTTACTTAGAGTCAATTTGTCCCTGGTCTGGTGAAATTTTGAAGTCTAATCAATCTTTTTTGATTGATGGCAAATATTATTCTATCTTGGCATATCGCTTTATAGGACACACAACATATTACTTGTTGATAGGGTTTGTAGGTGGCAATAAGCTATGTTTGTACTTTCCATCAGCAGGACTTATAGTTAAGTTCAGAGCACAAGCAAGTATGGCAGTTAGCTGGTGTCTAAAATTACAATCCTATATGGTTTCTAAATGGTTAGATGTAAAAAATTATTTATCAGAGAATGAATCCAAGAAATTAGTATCTATTACAGGAGTAATGCATCATTTTGGTCATACTGTATTGAACGAATATTCAAGTTACCAGGAATTATTTGATGAGAACTTGTTGGACAATTTTAAAAAATTCATTGTCGGAATTTGTGAATTTATTCCTTTTGAGCAGTTATTTCCTGAAGTTGAGCAAGAAAAAATAATTAGAACATCAGACTATAGTTTTGAAACATTTACTTTTATTATTAAAAATAATTTCTTTGCGATTCGCCCAACTAATCCCAAATACGACTTAAATCGAAAGCTAGCTACAAGAATTTATCATGCTTCAGTTAATAGTTGTTCTCAAACTTATTTACAAGAGATGGAAGCAGCAAAAAAATGTTTTCCTCTTTTGTGGTTTGAAATTAGGACCAACGATCGCATCTGGTTGAATCAAGCAGAGGGAATAGCTGAGATAGCAAATCATCTATATTCTGATTATCCTAATTTAGGGATTATCTTTGCAGGTTGGTCTTACACAGATCGAGAAAATGTTACAGATCACAGAGGGAGCAAAAGAGATCAACAAGTAGTTCAAAAAAGTCAAGCTTTGATGAATCCTAATATTCCTACTTTTACCATTGTTGGCCATAAAATATATGAGAAAATTGCTTGGGCAGGTATAGCCGAGCTACATATAGTTGGTCATGGTTCTGGATATATTTTTCCGTCGATAGCCCACAAACAAGCGATTATACATACAAATAAAGGCTGGTATCCTGTAGACGGAATAAAAGAGCATTGCGACGAGTTTCACAAAGATCACCCAACTGTTTCGGCAGTGCCTATTGAACACATTAATGATTATAGCGACAATAAGCATTTTCATGTAAAAAACTATTACTGTAATTGGGAAGGCATTTACAACGAAACCGTTAAACTTTTAAAGACTTTAGACTTGAAAATGTAAACTTTGTTAGTATTTGCATTGAATAAATTACGCCGTGTACAACTTTTTCCAACCAAGGATATTTAGGGAGCTTTGAGAACCAGACTTTCTGCTCAATATCTAATCTAGAAACTCTGATTATTCAGTAGAAAGTTACACATTGCGTATAAATTTCTTCTTGACACAAAATTCGATCTACAGCTTTCTTTGAATATTTTTCAGGCCATAATTAAAGTTGATACAAGGAGAAATTACTTGCGTCGCAACCAAGCACTAGGCCAATGCGTAATATTTTGGGTTAGTGTACTTTCATTAAAAGGCCATTTAGGTTGCTCTATCACAAACTCAGGATGCTGGGCTACAAATTCTATAGCTGCCTCTGCTGGGTTATCCAATTTCCATTCTGATTTACCTCTGGGAACATTATCAAGGTCTTTCATAATTCCATCTGTAGGCACTATATATGAACCAGAGGTAACTAAATCAGAGTAAGATTCTAACTCAGCTAAAACGTGCTGTTTAGTGTGGTTAGAATCAAGCACCACCATAATACTTTCCCCAGGCTTCACTAAAGACTTAACTTGACTCAGAATCTCTGGAGCAATGGAACTACCTTCAATTAAAGTAATCAAAGGAAAAAGCTCATGGGATTCTATGGCCTGACGATTATGAGGTCTAATTTCAATGTCAACCCCAATAACTCTACCTTTCCCCATAGCTTGAAAAAGGCTAGCATAATAAATTAGGGAGCCACCATGAGCTATACCCGTTTCAATAATCACATCTGGTTTAACTTGATAAATAACCTCCTGTATCCTAATCAAGTCTTCTGGTAACTGAATAATAGGTCTGCCCAACCAACTGAAACTGTAGGTATATTTTTGATTCCATCCCAAAGTCAGCCATTGCTGAGAAATAAGCTCAAAAGCTTCATTGGTATATAGAGGAATAGTTTTATGATCGCCGTTAATTTCGTAAGTTAGTTGTTGAGTGTCTGTATCTACAATAAATTTCATAATGATTTCCTTTATAGTTTAATTATACCAATGGTCTTATTCACAATTAGCTTCAAGTAAATTTATACTTAAATTCGCCGATTGCAATAAATTCTCAATCTCCTTAAAATAATGTTGGTTCATCACAATTGCATAAGTAACTCCCAATTTTTCCAATTCTTGATAACTGACAATTGGATGTCCTGTTCCTGGAAGATAATTTCCCTGTTTATTAGGATTTATATCTACAACACAAGATATCAACTTACGATCTGGATCGATTAAGTTAGCAAATGTCACTCCTTTTGCTCCTGCACCCCAGATAGCAATTTTCTCCTTAGCTGCCAACTCTTGAATTCTGATCTGCCATGTTTGTTTATATTTTTTTTCTGACTTAGAAAACTCCTGAACCAAACTGAGTATAACCCCTGCTGTTTGACTAGGTATTGGTTTCTTCTCAGATATAGTTGCTTCTAGCCACAAAAACTGTTCTCCATAGACATACTTGACTGCCTCTACTTGAAACCCTGAAACTTTAAACGCAGTAGTTAAAGACTCTGCTGTAAAATAGGAGCAATGTTCATAAAATAAATCCCAGAAAACTTGATTTTTCATAATCCATTTCGCGCATGGTGTTTCAAAAAACACTAAAGCTTTAGGAGAATTAACCAAAGCTTGTTTAACTGATTTTAGTAGCTCTAGAGGCTCTGGTATATGCTCTATGACATGACGGCAAACTACTACATCAGCAGGAATATTAGAACATTCAGCGTCATAGTAACGCTTCTCAAATTTGAGTCGTCCATCTAGCTCAGAGTTTGCACCTCTATAACTTGGATCAAATCCATATCCATAATTTCCAGCCTTTTCTATTTCAACTAACTTGCGCAGAAAATATCCTTGTCCGCAACCTACTTCCACAATTCGGCTATTTTTAATTCCTTTTTCTACAATTAAATAATCCGATCGTTCTTGGAGATACTTGTCAAATGAAGGCGAACAGTGTTGGGTATTATCATACAAATTGCCATAATCTAGCATTGCTAATTCAAAACTTTCATTAAAGATAAACCCGCAGTCATTACAATATGCAAGTTCTAAATTCCCTCTATTTGTAGTTACGGCTACTTCTTGAGACTTAAACACCATATTTTGGTGAACAGGAACTTGCTCACGATTTAAAAAATTAGTTATGTTCTCAGAACTGCAAACTGGGCACGTTTTATTTGCACTCATAGTTATCTTTTTTAAAATTTTACAAAAAAAAAATTATTATAGTTAACTACTTCATACCAGACTGATATTTCTTCCACCAAGCGATTGTTTGATCTAAGCCTTTATCCAAGTCAAACTGCGATCGCCAACCCACTTCATTTGACAAACGGCTAACGTCTGCCACTAATAAAGCAGGTTCTCTGGGATTAGAGGCGATCGCCCCCAACTTAATTAAATCTGCTCTACCAAATTTATGGGCAATTTTATAAACAACATCTTTAATGGCGATCGGTTTTCCCGAACCAATATTGACGACTCCCATAACATCACTTTCTAATAAAGCCACAAAAGCATCCGCCGCATCTTGCACATAAATAAAATCTCTAATTTGATTGCCATGGGAACATTTTGCTACTTCTCCTTTTAATAGGGAAACAATCACCGAAGGTACCAAACGATTAGGATGTTCGTAAGTACCATAAGGAAAAAAAATACTGCCCCAAGCACTACTTAATTGGTTAATATCTGAATAATATTTTACCATTTCCTGTAATGCTTGCTTACAAATTCCATAGGCTGTATTCGGCTGTCTAGGTGTGATAAACTCAGAACAATAACCATACCTCCAATCATATTCGGCACAAGTTCCAGCCATCACCACCCGTTGCCCTCCCTGTTGATAAAATTCCCTTAACAGTTCTAAACTAGATTGAACCCATAAAAAATTTTCCTCAGCTTGCCAGTATTTACCAGGAACAGCATACCAAGCAAAGTGTAACAAATAATTCGCCTTAATTTTAGAGAATAATTCTTTTATTTGATTCGTATCTAACAAGTTCGCTTGATACCATTTTACCATAGCGTTAATCTGAGGTTGAACTTGAGAATAAACAGCATGAACTTCAAAACCCTTTTGCCCTAAAGTCTTTAAGGTATGTTTACCAATAAATCCACTTGCTCCTGTAACAATCACTTTTTTCATCAGCTCAAATCTGGGATAATTAAGGTTTTTACCTGAGATTATTCGTTAGTCAGTTTCTGGCAAAACTATGTGCAATTTGCAATCATTTCAACGACTTCTGAACTTCCAGTAGCTCACCAGAAAATGAGGTTTGTTTGGTATCGTACTCACTCTTAATCCCCTATCTTAAAGTAGCCAGTACAGGTATCAAACGGCATTCTTTTCAAAGCTACATTATTCAAATTAAACTTTTCTTTCAAAGCCAAGGTTTCCCCTGGAAAATTTCGATAACAAACTTCGTCTAAAACAACAATTCCACCTTTAGGCATCAAAGGTACAAAAGTCTCAAGAGCTACTTTCGTTGGTTGGTACAAATCAGTATCTAGAATCAACATAGCAACTACCAGATCGGAGCGATTTTTAACAAATTCTGGAGCGGTTACTGTGATATCACCTTTAACAATTTCACATCTAGGAATCCGGTTTACTGGTCTAATAATATCATTCACTTCAATAATCTGTTGCAGAAGATCGTAATTTGTATCAGAAAACATCTTTTCATTAATATCTTCCGGGTCTTTATCTGTGATGCTACGAAAACCTTCAAAAGTATCAAAGCCAATAATTGACCGATTTATTGCATAGGATTCTAGTACGACTGAAAGTTGAAAATAAAGCATTAAAGCATTGCCACGATGAACCCCACATTCAATAATTGCTCCAGGTACATCCAAAATCATCTTAAACAATTCAATCCGTGACAGCATTTGTGTGACTTGAATGCGGTTAGCAAATAAAAATGGAGCATCAGCAATATAATCGGAAGAGCAGCCAGCAATTAATTGACTCCTTTGCTCGTAATATTTTTTTTCTTGTTCTGTTATTCTACGCTTTGTCATTTTGTATATCCTGAGTTTTAGATTAAACTTAACCATGACTTACACAACCAAACAATAAACCAGGTTTATTGCTCTGATTATTGTTTTGAAAATTACAAATTTTGCCGATCAACCCAGTTTCTGCGCAAGTCTTATTAATTTGTCTTTCTAATTAGATGAAGTAGCTGGTGAAAAAGTGTTTGCATCAAACATTTGTCGCAAATAGTCTCCATCCATCCCCGTAGCCTGACTATCTGTATTTACAGAATTATTGGCTGTTTGAATATCTGATTTATTAAAGGTTCGGAAGTCAATACTGAATCTTGCTCTGTTAGTTCGATTCGGAACTGTACCATGAAGATGATTAGCAGAAAAAATCATTATATCCCCAGGATTACCAGCAATTCTCAATTCAGACTCAGTATTTATTTCTTCCAAAGGTAATGGATGAGGACGGCTTTCTACCTTTATATTCTCAACAGCCTTCTTTCGCTGAACCTTGTCCCAATAAGTTATGTCAAATTCTTGGGAACTATTTTGAACAGGAGTTGAAAAATAATTCGGCCAGACTGCCATAGCAATTTCAGGCTTTATCGGCAGAACTGGCATCCAATGATTAATCTGATAGCTCGGCCCACCATACCAAGTATCTCTATGGGGAGCATAAGCATAGCTAATACCTGCGTGTAAATAATCATAGTTAGGAACAATTCTAATTCTTGGCACATCAAAGAAATATTCTTTCGGGTCTGAGTCTATTTCCATCAAGAATTCACGGATTAATTCTTTTGAATAAAGACTATTTGTAAATTCGTTTTTAACCTTTTCAACTGTTTTGGCAAACTCTTCTACTGGGAGATGATTAAATGCGGTTTCTGGCTCGTTTGTTTGAAATTTATCACAAAGAACTTGAAAAGCATAATCAGACATTTTTGAAGTTGACTTTAAGGCGGATATCAGAAAAATATTTCCTGAATAAATTAGTTCTCTTCTCTCTGCATCAGTCAAAATTTGATTCCAAATAATATTGGTCGTCATTGCTACTCCTTTGATATTATTTTCTCTAGAAAAAACAAAACTTTATAAGCTTTCACCTAAGACTTATTCACTCTATTATATAATTTTTGTAAGATTTATCTTTTAATGATATTGTTAGATTTTCAACTGCCCACTTAATACCAAAGGCAGGATCGTTCCAACGTAAACCCCTAGCTGACTCAGGATGATAAAACTGTGACATTTGATAAAATACTTCAGTATTATCAACTAAAGTCTGAAACCCGTGAGCAAATCCTTCTGGAATATAAAGCATTTTCCTATTTTCAGTCGTTAGTTCTACCGCCACCCACTCCTTAAAAGTTGGTGACTCTGGACGAATATCAATAATTACATCATAGATTGCCCCCATCGTACATCGAACCAACTTTGCTTCTTCGTGAGGTTTTGCTTGGTAGTGCATTCCCCTCAAAGTTCCTTTTTTAAGGTTAAAAGAAACATTACACTGAACTAGATGAGGATTTAACCCCCGCTCAGTAAATTCTTTTTGACACCAAGAACGGGCAAAAAAACCGCGTTCATCCTGAATGAGTTCTGGTTCTATGATGTAAGCTCCCTTTAATTTGGTTTCTGTAAACCTCATTAAACCACCTCCACTTGTGGAATAGGAATCAAAAATTGACCACCCCACTCTCTAATGTGAGCCATCTGCTCAATAATTTCATCCTTAATATTCCAGGGGAGAATCATCACATAATCTGGACGAGTCTCTTTAATTTTGTCAGGATGATAAACTGGAATATGAGTGCCTGGTAAAAACAAACCTTGTTTGTGGGGACTCCGATCTACGGTATAATCCAAAAAATCTGTACGAATCCCACAGTAGTTTAACAAAGTATTTCCCTTAGCAGGAGCGCCATAACCAACTATTGTTTTACCCTGAGATTTAATCTCTATTAAAAATTGCAGTAATTTCCGCTTGGTTTCCTTGACTTGCTCTCCAAATCCTAAATAAGTATCTATCCGATCTAATTGAGCTTTGATTTCTTTGTTTTTCAAATTCATCAAACGATTTGTTACCTCATAATCAGAGTTAGTATCATGTTTACCGTAAATTCTGAGTGAGCCACCGTGAGTTGCAATTTCTTCAACATCAAATAAAATCAAGCCATGAGATGCAAAGATTTTTTCAACTGTTAGGAAGGAAAAATAGGAAAAATGCTCGTGGTAAATCGTATCAAACTGGTTGCACTCCATAAGCTGCAACAAGTGAGGAAATTCCATTGTCAAAATCCCATTTTCCTTAAGAGCTATTTTCATTCCACCTACAAAATCATTAACATCTGGAACGTGAGCTAAAACATTATTTCCTATTAGTAAATCAGCTTGTTTGCCTTGATTTTCTAAAAATCTAGCAGTTTCCACACCAAAAAACTTAACCAATGTAGGGATACCTTTTTCCTCAGCAACCTTAGCAACATTAGCTGCTGGTTCAACTCCTAAAACTGGAACCCCGCGCTGTTGAAAATATTGCAATAAATAGCCATCATTACTCGCAAGTTCGATTACCTGACTATTTTCATTAAAGCCAAATTTGTTAATCATTAATTCAGTATAAGACTGACAATGATTTAACCAAGTTTCAGAATAAGAGGAAAAATAAGCATAATCATTACTAAAAATCTGCTCTGGAGTCTCAAATTCTTCTAATTGAACCAGGAAACAATTCTCACAAACATAAGTATGAAGGGGATAAAATTTTTCGGCTTTATCGAGTTGCTCAGATTTTAAAAAAGCATTAGAAACTGGAGACATTCCCAAATTTACAAAAGTCTTACTCAGGGGTGTTTGACAAAACCTACAATTACTTTTCACCATTAAACATTTCCCCCCTTTGATTCTAAAAACGTCTTATACCAATCAATTGTTTCTTTCAAACCTTCTACTAGAGAATATTGAGGTTTCCATCCCAGAAAATTACGAGCTTTTTCTGCCGAAAGATACTGATGTTTAATCTCATTTTTAGCTTGATTTAAAATAATTGGTTCTAAATGTGTTTTATTCATTAATGCTAAAATTTGATTTACTAACTCTAATACGGTAATTTGTAACTCATTACTAAAATTAAAAGCCTCCCCTAAAATTTCTTTTCTATCCATTTCTTCTGCCAAATGTAAATAAGCCAAAACCCCATCTTTAACATAAAAATAATCCCGGATATAACTACCATCGCTGCGGAGAGTAATCGGTTTATCCCGCAAAGCAGACCTAATAGTATCCGGGACAATCCGATTAAAATTCAAATCTCCCCCACCATAAAAATTACCACAACGGGTAATACAGACAGGCAACCCATAAGAAACATAATAAGTACGACTAATTAAATCCGCGCAACTTTTAGAGACATCGTAGGGATGTTCCCCCTGTAACGGGGTGGTCTCATTGTAGGGCAAAACCTCCTGGTCTCCATAAGCTTTGTCGCTAGAGGCAATCACAATGCGACTCACACCCCCCACCCGACGACAAGCTTCCAATACATTCCAAGTTCCTTTAATATTAGCCTCAAAAGTCCCCAAAGGATTTTTATTTGCCACTCCCACGATAGTTTGAGCCGCCAGATGAAAAACTGTATCTACTTCATATTCAGCGATCGCCCTTTCCATCACACCCAAATCCTCAACACCACCTCGGACAATATTAATTTTATCCGCCCAATCGTCAGTATAAAGCCGAGATTTCGGCACCAAGTCCCGCACTAAACCAGTAACTTGAGCACCCCGCTCCACCAACTCAGCCACCATCCAACTACCCAGTAAACCAGTACAACCTGTGAGAAAGACAGAGCGATCGCGCCAAAAATTATCCTGCATTACCATACCTTCCAAGGTGCTTGACCTAAATCCCAATATCTGTTTAGCTCCAGATACTCCTTATAAGTATCCATGGGCTGAAAAAATCCATTATGATGATAACTCATTAACTGGCCGTCTGCAGCCAACCGTTCTAAAGGCTGCCGTTCCAAAATAGATTCTGGCCCAGAAATATAATCAAACACCCTGCGGTCAAATACAAAAAAGCCTGCACTCACCCAACTATCAGCTTTTCTCTTTTCCCCAAAGCTTAAAACTCTAGCTCCTCTATCAATATCCAAGACTCCAAACCGAGACAGAGGTAGAATAGTAGTCACGGTTGCTAATTTGCCATGTTCTTTGTGGAAGTTAACTAACTCCTTTATATTGACATCTGCTAACCCATCTCCATAAGTTGCCATAAAGATGTCATCATCAATGTACTTTTCTACTAACTTAACTCGCCCTCCGGTCATTGTACTTAAGCCAGTCTCAGCTAACGTTACCCGAAAATCTTTCTCTTCGTGGAGGTTGTGGTAAGTAATCTCGTTATGATATCCCAACTTAATAGTAAAATCGTTGTTCATAGCTTCATAGTTAAGGAAATATTCCTTGAGCATCTTACCCCGATAACCCAGACACACAATAAAATCTAAGAAGCCATAATGAGCATAAAGCTTCATAATATGCCAGATTATAGGTTTTCCTCCTACTTCAACTAAAGGTTTGGGGCGATATTCTGTTTCTTCTCTTAAACGGGTTCCTTGACCACCTGCGAGAATTACTACTTTCATATATAGATTTAATTAGAACTTAACTAAGATTAAAATAATTTTGAATAATTTTTAGTATGTATTCTGCTGCATGACCATCCCCAAAAGGATTTATAGCATTAGCCATTTTCTCATAACCTCCCACATCACTCAGCAAATCTGTTGCTGCTCCAACTACCAAATCCTGATTAGTCCCCACTAATTTAGCAGTACCATACTCAACAGCTTCTGGTCTCTCAGTAGTCTCTCGCAACACCAACACAGGTTTACCCAAACTGGGAGCTTCTTCTTGTAAACCTCCTGAGTCTGTCATTACCAAATAGCAGTTTTGCATGGCTCCTACCAATTGACCATAATCTAAGGGTTCAGTTAAAAACGCCCGTTGATGATGACCCAATATTGCTCGTAGTGGTTCCCTAACTGTGGGATTACGATGCAAGGGCAACAGCAAGGCCACATCTGGGAACTTATCCAAGAGAGTTAGGAAGCTCTGGCCAATGTCTGCCAGTTTATCCCAATTTTCTCGTCTGTGAACCGTCGCTAATATTACCCTAAATTCCTGCCACTGCAAACCAGGAATTTGACATTCTGGATTTTGCTTGGCCACGTTGAGCAAGGCATCTATGACTGTATTCCCGGTTTTGTGAATTTCACCTACTACCCCAGAAGCAGATAAATTTTCTACTGCTTTATCTGTGGGGGCGAAGTGGAGTTGGGCGATTTGGGAAATTAAACGGCGGTTGGCCTCCTCTGGGTAGGGATTAAATAGGTCGTTAGTTCTTAACCCTGCTTCAACATGGCCTACTGGGATTTTTTGATAGAAGGCTGCTAAAGCTGCAGCAAAGGCTGTGCTAGTATCTCCTTGGACTAATACCATCTGAGGTTGCAGTTGTTGGAATAATTTGTCTAGTCCTTGCAAACTCCGACAGGCGATGTCTGTGAGGGTTTGCTTAGGCTGCATAATTTCTAAATCTAGGTCGGCCTTGAGGTGAAAAAGTTCCATCACTTGGGCTACCATTTCTTTATGTTGGCCTGTGAGGACTATTTTAGTTTGGAATTGGGGAGATTTTTGGAATTGTTGAATTACTGGGGCTAGTTTTATTGCTTCTGGGCGGGTTCCTAGAGTGATACAAATAGGAATAGGGGAGTTTGGCATCGTTATTTTTCTCAATCTTTAGTAATTATGATTAACTACTTAACAAATACTGGAACTAATTCCGTATTTTTCTCAATCTTTAGTAATTATGATTAACTACTTAACAAATACTGGAACTAATTCCGTTGAGCTTAATCAAGAATTTTTGCATATTGAGCTAGAAATTCAGGAAAATGCTCACTATTTATTAAAAGGTAATATTGAATCGTCCATACCAGCTCGCAATGCTGCATTAGTAACATTTCAGTTTAGCAATAAATCTGGTAATTTAATCTCTCCACCTTACCTCGAAATTCCCAATTCAGCCACAGTTGGGCCTTATAAATACATTCCAATTAATTCTGATAAAAAAGAGCAATTTTTGATTGCGTTTCAAACCCCTCCTGAATCTTCTCATCTGACTCTAGGATTTAGATTATGGAATAGCAAAAAAAAGGTTTTTATAGATAACAAAATTGAAGTAGTCAAAATCAAAGATGAATTTGAGTTAGAAGCAATTAATAATCTGTTTACTAATGAAATTGAACTAGCTAAAAATTATTGGTCAAATATAGGAGTTAGTAAAGGATATACTAAAGCTGCTCTGTGGTCTCATAAAATTAGTGATGAAATAATATCATTTAATCCATCTAGTGTACTAGAATTTGGGTGTAATGCAGGTAGAAATTTAAAGACACTACTCGAAAAAGATGAATCAATTCGAAACTATTTAGGACTAGATATTAACCAGGATGCCATAAATTATGGTAATTCTCAAGGGCTGGAGAAACTGAAAGTTGGAGATGAAAATAGTTTGATTAAAATTTATTCTGGGGCTTATGATATTTGTTTTACTGTTTCTGTTATAGATCATATTCCTCAACCTTTGAATGTTGTTTTGAACCTAATCAGAATATCTAAGAAAGCTTGTTTATTATTAGAACCGTTTTTAGGAGATAATGGTAAGGTGATAGCTAACTACAGTGTTCAGAAAAAAAATGTACTAGAAACAACTCCATATTCTTACTCGTGGAATTATGAACAGCTTTTACAGGCAATCAATATTTATGAGTTTCTGAACAAGTTAAATATAAAAGTTAAAGATTTTCCTCTTGAATCAAATTTAGGGAGATATTATAGGCTATGGATTATCGAGAAAAACTAGATATTAAAAAAGAAGAATCAATAGAACTTTTTTACCGCTTTGGCTATTATTGCTTTTTTGACCATACTGATTTTTCACGGAATTTATTTCCCAACAAATATATTAATTTTAAACACGAAAATATCAATATTTTTTATGACATAGAAAACCTATTTAAATTTTTAAATAGCCCAGACAAATCTTGTTACATCCTTTTGCTGTCTACAACTATCATAGACATTGAAAACGAGACCGATAATATCAATTTTATCGCGGATAAACTGTTGAATGAATTAATTGATTCAGAAACAAAATTTTTTGATTATTTAGACGATCTTGCGGGTAGATACATCATAATATATAAAAAATCTGGCAATACCAGAATATTAAATGATGCTTGTGGAACTAGAACAATTTTTTATTATCAATGTAAATCTCCAACAAGCGTTTTGGTTTCGTCTCATCTTGATTTAATTCGTCAAATTACGGACGTTCCCGAATTAGATATTAAAGATGAGTTCATGGAATCATTTAGATATTATATGCCAGCTAATTTAACTCCACTGCATCAAGTTTACATTCTAACCTCTAACACTTTATTGCAAGTCAACGATTATCAAATAGTTCGTTACTTTCCTAGAGAAAATTTAGAAGAATCATCAGATATTGAGTCTATAGTTGACTGGATATCATCAAAGTTTGTTCAACAGCTAGCCATTTTGTCTAAATCAAAATCACTTTTGTTTAGTTTAAGTGCAGGTCTAGATACTAGAACTACGTTGTCAGCTTCAAAGTTTATTAAAGAACAGTCAACTTACTTTACTTATTACATACAAGAGCAAGGTCATAATAGCAATATATTATGGAATGATTTAATAGTAGCTCAATCAATTTGTAAACAACTAGGTCTCAACCACAAATTGGTGCTTAAATCCTCTGAAGATGTAATTTTTACTGACTCCGAATATAGGGAGTATTATAAACAGTTTCAATCAGTTACAAGATACCTGAAACATTCACCATCTTTGCCTTACTTATATCGTAAATATTTTGGTTCTGATGTTTTACATATTCGTTCAAATCTAAATGAAGTAGTTTATTCTAGTTGGCTAGGAAGTAATAAAGTCAAGGATGAAGATTATGTTAATTTTACAGAAAAAACAGCTTTGAAACTGTTTTATATAAATAATTGGTACAAACAGCTCAACGATACTGACGCTCAATCATATCAAAAATTTGTCACAGGATGTTTTAAACAATATTTAAAAACAAGCAAGTTTGATGAAATCAAAAACTATAATCCAGTTGATATATTTTATTGGGAATTTCCTATGGGAATTTGGCATTAGGCAAACGTCTTATTAGAAAGTGATTATGCTTTTGATACATATACACTAATCAATTGCCGAAGTATTATTAAACAATTTATGAGCATTCCCTTAAAATTAAGAAAAACTAAAATTGCAGTAAAGTCTATCATTAATAAACTGTGGCCGGAATTATTAAAGTATCCAATAAACCCTAAAACTAACTTTTATAATACTGGTTGTAATTCTTCAATGAAACGGACTGAAACTTCTGATTTGAGCTACAATACTGCCTGGAATATACCAAAGAATATTTTATTAGAGACTAAATCGACAGATAAATTTCTATTTACAATAAAAGAAAAAGTAGAAAAATTGTATATTTCCACAGGATTAGGAACATCTTTTGAACATCCCCCAGAGGATATTGATAAATACAAAATTAAGCCCACTTTACAGTATGAACTACATTTAGATGTTTACAATTTAGTCAAAAATGAAAGTGACTCTTTGAGTGTTATGTTATGGGTAATTGAATATGACTTAAAATCAAGAATTAAACACACCGTTCAGAACCTTAATACTGGTTTTAATGTAATGAGATTTATGACTGATTATAGAACCGAATGCTTCAAAATTTTAATTCGTTTTGCAGGTAAAGGGAAGCTAGAAATTAGCACTCCCAGAATGTATAGTCTGTAAATTTAAAATTATTTCTAATTACTCAATCAATCACTGCAAAATACTTATTATGCTGATAAACCGTCGGAATTTTCCCTAAATATCTAGCCAAAGAAATCGCTACATCCATATCATACTGGCGATTAATATCATCAACAATTACAGGCACATTCCAATTAAACAAATCCAAATAATTTAAAATACCCTTCCGGCGATTTTGTGGCGGTCCATCTATCAAAATAAAATCATAATCAATACCCCGTAACTCTCGACTCAAAACCTCCCCATTGTACCACATATCATCAACCAAGGGAGCATAAATGTAATGAGAATCATACTTATTTAACCATTTTTCATCATGTTCAATAGAAACCAAATTGTAATGCTTAGACAACTCCAACGTACCAGTACCACTACCCAACTCCAAAATAGTCGAACCCACAGGTAAAGTTTCTAAAATATAAAGAAACAACTCCTCAGAAATCGCCCAATTATTCAGATTATTAACATCATATAATCCCCTCAACTTCTCGTAGGGAAAAACATAACCAGGATTAATCAAATAGCATTTACGAAAAGCAGCGATCGCCCGACTAAACTGCCCCTTTCCCAGAAAAATATCCCCCAAAGTTTCATAAACCCCACAAGAATTAGGCAGAATATTCTTAACCTTAAATAACAAACTTACAGCTTCATCAACACCCTGGAAAGAATCAGAATTAACCCCCACCTCCGACAAAACCTTATCATTATCATTTTGACTCACATTTTCCAACAAAGGAACCAACAAATCTAACCCTAACCTCAACTTAGAATCCAAAATCATTGGCTTTTTATTATGCCAAGTTCTAAAACCAAGACGTAAATAATGAGTTATAGAAGTGGTATTAAAAATATTAGTTTGAAACTCAGAAAAACCTTCACCATAAGTAGGAATATAAAAATACGGACCAAGTGTTTGAGAATGGGAAACACCAGAATAAGGACTAGGAATTAACCCTTGATTTTCATCCAAAAACTCAATTTGCACTAAAGCTTGATTGTGAGTAGGAGGCTGAGGAGAAGAACTGCGACCAAATAGACAATAATTAGTTAAAGGTTTAACAGGTAAAGTAACCCATATAGGTTCCTTTGTTAACTCGATAAAATCCTCATCTTCTGACAAACAAAAGTTACAACATTCATTTTGAAATGTACTATGAAATAATGGAAAATACTTACCACTCAATTCATATAATAAATCATGCTTAACTTCAATCCCTTGCCTAAAATAACCTATAGCCTCTTCCAAAGCACCTTGCTGAATAAACAAACGACCTAAATTTATATGAAACCAAGCAGAATTAGGATTAATTTCAATCGCCCGACGATATTTAACAATAGCCTCATCCGAGTTTCCCTGCTTAACAAAAGCATCCCCCAAATTATTATAAGCCCAAGCAAAATTAGGATTAATTTTAATAACGCGGTGATAAAGAGCGATCGCCTCATCCAACTTCCCCACCCTCTTCAACTGATTAGCCTGCTTCAACAATTGGCCTGCACTTATACCCTCATTACCCATAAAAACCCAAATATAAATCTACTCAAAAACATCATTATACCCCAAAAATTCCCCTTTCATCTAAGTCAAAGAAACTTTCTTATTTCAGGAATAGAGAATAGGGCATAGTCTTTAACTTCCATTATTTTTTACTAAAATTTGAAAATGCTATATGATAAAAAGTTAATAGAAAAAAATTAGCTCTATACATGACTAAAAAAGAGGAAAATCGTCACTCTGCCACCAATAAAGAACAATGAAAATGGCAAAGTTGAACGGGTGGAAACTCATTAGAATAGAAGCAACAAAAGACAAAATACTCAAAGTCGATTGTATTTTTGAAGGTGAACAAACAACTTTCACGGAGAAAAAATAAAAATGAGTGAAACATGGATAATCTTTATTGCTGAACCAGAGCAACCCGGATGGGAAAATCGCAAACTACCAATGGGTGGCTTAACAGACATTTTAGACGAACAGTGGGATTACACCAGCACAGGAGCAAAACCTAAAATAGGCGATCGCCTCAGACAATTTTTGCAAGTAGAAGAATTCATTGACCCCAAATTCCCTGGAAGTTCCACCCACGTTAGAGAAGGAGACTGGGTAATAAGTAGACTAGAAGAGTACCTTCCTGGTGGGGACGATAGCTCTAAAAAAGCAATAATCCTGTGTTATTGTCGCTTCGATCCCATCATTTCTCCCTTAGAACCCTTATCAAGGGCCAGCCTTAACGAAGTCAGAAGTTAGAAGTCAGAAGTCAGAAGTTAACCCACCCCTCGCCCCTCCCCCTCCCAGGAGGGGAGGGGAAGTAGGGGATTTAAGCAACTCTCCAAAAATATTTCGCCTTAAAAGGCGGGGTTTTAGACCCATATTATTTTGGTAAAGATTCTCAATCAATGTCTTGTAGCTACAAACTAAAGAGCGATGTAGCTGCTGAACTTGCTCCGCGATCGCCTCATCCAGCCTCCCCGCTCTCTTCAACTAATTAGCCTGCTTCAAGAATTGGCCAGCAATCATACCTTCATTACCCATAAAAACTCAAATATAAATCTACTCAAAAATATGATTCTACCCCAAAAATTCCTTTTTCATCTCAGCCAAAGAAACTATTATCTGCAAAAAAGTTAAAAATTAAACAACACAATCTAATTCTAGCCATAAAATTTCAGCTAAAATCAATAATAATAGGATTTTCATAATTAAACTTAACTCTCAGTCATTTAGTTGGCAGTAAGGGAGCAGGGGAGTAGGGGAGATTAAAGTCTTGAAGTAATTATAGAAATTATCAAAAACAGGAAGTTAAACTAATGACAACAAGCAAAATTCATTTGTGGACAGTAGCAGAGTATCATCACATGATAGATTGTGGTATTCTGACACCAGAATCCCGCGTCGAACTATTAGAAGGTCGTATCATCAAAATGAATCCCCAACGTGCTCCTCATGCTGCAACAACTCAACGGACATCAGATTATTTAAAATCTCAATTAACTCAGCAAGCTCATATTAGGATGCAGTTACCAGTTACATTATCAAATTCTGAACCAGAACCGGATATTGCAGTAGTTCATATCGATCCCAAAGCTTATGGCGATCTCCACCCTAGTCCACAGGAAATATTCTTTTTAATTGAAATTTCCGATACTACCTTGAGAATAGATCGACAAGAAAAAACACTTATCTATGCTGGAGCAAATATTCCTGAATATTGGGTTTTAGATGTAGTCCAACGCCAAGCTTATATATATCGTCATCCTACACCAGGAGGTTATCAATCTGAAACTTTTTTGTCCGATAGTGAAGTAATTAATCCCTTGAATTTTCCATCAGTTTCTTTATCCATTACAAAAATGCTTTTGCCTTGATATTCTGCTATTAAATACTATTTAAGTAGTTACAAAAGAGCTAAATTATACCATATATTGTACCAGAAACAATACCAGTTATAGAAAATATATAACCATGAAATTTATCAGCCCCAAAACCGACTTTGCCTTTAAAAAAATCTTTGGTTCTGTTCAAAGTAAAAACATCCTGATTAGCTTTCTCAATGCTATAGTTTATAACAATCAAAATATTATTCAATCTCTAGAAATAATTAACCCTTATAATCCTGGAGTTACTAACACTCTCAAAGATAGCTATTTAGATGTTAAAGCTGTTTTAGACAATGATTATACTGTAATTATTGAAATGCAAGTTTTGAACGTAGAAGACTTTGAAAAACGAGTAATTTATAACCTAGCTAAAGCTTATGGAAATCAATTAGATGTAGGGCAAGGTTATATAATGTTGACACCTTTTGTAGCTTTAACAATCACCGACTTTGTTTTATTTGAAAAGATAGATAAAATGATAACCAAATTCAGGTTTAAAGAAGAGACAGAATTGTTTAATTACCAAGATTAATTAACATTAATGTTTGTATAATTACCAAAATTTAATAAAGAATTGTCAGCGTTAGAAACCCTAAGCGATAAGTAGGTTGCACTTGAAAAATCTCTCCATTATGTAATTCAAAACGACCATAACCATCAGGATACCAGTCCCAAAATTCCTCTAAAGTCATTAACTTAATATCCTGTTTTTCTTCTGAAATCAGCATCTTAATACTCCTAATAATTTCTAATTTCGGTTAAATAGTCGATCTACTTCTTATTTGCCATTTTCAAGCCTTTCCTATTTTAACTATTTCTCAATAGAGAAAAAAACTAATGCAACATTTGGAACGTCAAAGTTTTCCGTCTATTAAATCTAAGTTTTAACTTTTGACTTTTGACTTTTGACTTCGTAATAATCTCGGTATAAACTTCTATAGATAATGAGTAAAAAAAACATGACTACCAGCCAACCAAAAATTATTGTACTAGATGATGACCCAACAGGTTCCCAAACTGTTCATAGTTGTCTACTTCTGACTAAGTGGGATGTAGAAACCCTTAAGTTAGGATTACTTGATGAATCTCCCATATTTTTTATTCTCTCCAATACTCGTGCTCTGACCCCAGACCAAGCAGCTAATGTGACACGAGAAGTTACACATAACTTGACCGAAGCGATCGCTCAATCAAATATCCAAGATTTTTTAGTCGTCAGTCGTTCCGACTCTACTCTACGGGGTCATTATCCCATAGAAACAGATGTCATAGCAGCCGAACTTGGTCCATTTGATGCTCATTTCCTAGTTCCAGCATTTTTTGAAGGTGGGAGAGTCACCCGCAACAGCATCCACTATTTGATGGTCAATGGTGTAGAAACCCCAGTTCACGAAACAGAATTTGCCAAAGATTCGGTATTTGGCTATACCTACAGTTATTTACCTGATTATGTGGAAGAAAAAACCACAGGTAAAATCAAAGCTGAAACTGTAGAAAGATTTACACTTGATGATATTCGCTCTGGTAGTTTAGAACGTTTGATGAAATTGACTAATAACCAATGTGGGGTTGTGGATGGTGAAACTCAAGCTGACTTAGACAAGTTTGCTAATGATTTGTTGGCAGCAGCAAGTCAAGGTAAAAAGTTTCTGTTGCGGAGTGCTGCAAGTATTTTAACTTCTTTAGCTGCTTTGGGAAATCAACCTATAGCTGCTGAGGAAATGAGGCAGTATGTCAGGAGTGGGAAACCAGGTGTAATTATTGTGGGTTCTCATGTTAAGAAATCTACCCAACAGTTGGAAAGGTTATTACAAGAGTCTGATGTAGTGGGTGTAGAAGTAAATGTGTCTCATTTAGTTGAGGAGTCTGGGGAACAGAGAACAACTTTACTCAAAAATATTCTCGAAAAAGTTCATGCTGTTCATGCAGAAGGGAAAACACCTGTGGTTTATACCAGTCGTGAGGAGTTGACTTTTGAAAATGTGCAGGTGCGTTTGGAGTTTGGTGTGGCAGTTTCTGAGTTATTGATGGATATTGTTCGGGGTTTGCCGGAGGATATTGGATTTTTGATAAGTAAAGGTGGGATTACTTCTAATGATACTCTGAGTAAAGGTTTGGCTTTAACTACTGCTAGGTTATTGGGTCAGGTGTTAGCTGGTTGTTCGATGGTGCGGACTCCCGCAGATCATCCTCAATTTCCTGAGTTACCTGTTGTTTTATTTCCGGGTAATGTTGGGGATGTGGATGGTTTGGCGACAGTTTATCAGCGTTTGAGTCGATAGTTTTTCTGGGGGTGGGTTGACTCCTACCCTCACCCATAAGACTTCCATAAGCAAACCCGAATTGACATCCTCCCCGCGCCTAAAGGCGTGGGGATTCCTACTGAACCGTAGCTCCTCGGTGGGTTGATGCAATACTTGCGCAGAGCTGCCGCTAACACAGGGTGCTGCACCCACCCCTCTTGCTCCCCTCCCGGGAGGGGATGGCAGGGCTAATTCATTGCCTGGGGAGAATATTCATAAGAAGTACATTTAATTGTGCAAATATACAAATATCTCCATCTCCCCATCCCCCCAAATTCCCCTCCTGGGAGGGGCTAGGGGTGGGTTCCCATCCCCCCAAATTCCCCTCCTGGGAGGGGCTAGGGGTGGGTTCCCATCTCCCCATCAATTTTTCGCTCGCGTGACAATAAATAGACCCTGCGGGGAGGGGATGGGGGTGGGTTACGCTTCCCTCTACGTCCGCGCATGAGTTTCCGAGTGCTTCCCGGCAACTAATAACACTGTAGCATATATTCAATTCATCTCAAATCCAGTAGCATCGGTATAAAATCTTTTGAAGTAGGAGTCAGGAGTCAACCCACCCCTAACCTCTACCCGGAGGGGAAGGACCGAGTCAGGGGGGAAAGAATTTATCAAGATTTGCTAATGGTGAAGATAGAGAATGTTTTTATACCGAATTACAGCGGTTTTCATGATTAGTAGACCACAGTAGGGACGTTCCATGGAACGTCCCTACAAGGTTTTGTTTGTGAAGATGTGGTTCATCAACTTGAAAAGTGCTGTCAACGGATTTGATATCACTTGCATGCTAAAATAAAAAGTCGCCTTACAAGGGCGAGGCTTTAAACCCAATTTTTCGGTAAACATCAGAATAATTAACAATAACTGGCGTGCTAATTATCAAAAAAATTATTCTTTCTTTTCATAATATTCTTCCTTCTTCCTTCTTCCTTCTTCCTTCTTCGTAGAGACATTCGATCAAACGCCTCTACTATCAAAAATATCAAGCTTACCTAAAACTATACAGATGCCATCATAGGTTCCAACTTTGCTATCAACTTCAAAGCAAACTCTTGTTCAAACGCCTCCTTCTTATAGTCTAAATTCCATAACTCCAAAGCACAGTCATCTTCAGGGTGAGCTGGTTGTAACCACATATAAAATTCCTGTTTATTTTGATTTAACTGACATTTGACATCAGCGATCGCTCCTTTTTGTCGTCGGTCTAAAGCGATCGCCAAGCGCAACAACGCACTCAACTGAGATACCATCTGTTGATATTTTTTGGGTAAATTTTGATAATTTTCGTGCTTTTTCTTCGGTAAACTCTTACGGTGATAACGAGCCAAATTAGCAATTACTTCAATCTCAATCTCGCTATAACCCAATAATTCTCCATTCCTAATCAAATAATAAGAATGTTTATGGTGGGATGAATGACTCACATATAAACCACAGTTATGCAAAATTCCGGCTGCCCATAATAACTCTCGTTCATCACTCCCCCACTCATGTAGCACTCCTTGAGTTTCGTCAAATAAATTTAGTGCCCAAGAAGCAACCCGCTCGCTACATTCCAAATTTACTTGGTATTTTTGAGCAATTTTTAGGGTATTACGCTGACGAATGGAACTTTGGAAACGGAGACGGTCGTATATTAAACTATGATTCAACATCCAGTCAACTATTACTCCCTCCCGCAAACTACGTTCGCAAACAGTTATTGACTCCATTCCCAATAAACTCATTGCCTCTTGTAATACTAAAGCACCTGCCAAAATGATTTCCGATCGCTTCTGCGACATTCCCGGTAGTTCTTGGCGATCGGAGACTGATAGCTTTTTCAACTTATTAACTAACCCTTCCAACTCAGCTAAACTAAACTGATAACCTGCTAGGGAAGTCGGTGCATTCCCGAATTTTTCATAAGCATGAATAGTCGCCAATGCTTCAATGGTGCCAGAAGTACCCACTAACTGTGGTTTTTCACCTTCCTGGATATTAGCTAATAACTCCTCTGTCGGACGTTCCAATAAACCTCTAATGTAAGCTCGCAGATAGGCAAATTCTATTTTGCTAATGGGGTCAGTAGTGACAAATTCTTTGGTCAAACGTACTGCACCTACCTTGGTACTGCTCAGAGTCCGGGGTGCATTACCGTCACCTAATATTAACTCTGTGGAACCCCCACCAATATCAATAATGACATGGGGTTTGTTGTTAAATTCCATTGCTGACAGCACTCCTAGATAAATTCGGCGTGCTTCTTCTTGACCAGAAATTAAGTTAACATACAGGTCTAACTCATCAGCAATTTTATTCAGAAATTTTGTACCATTGGGTGCTTCTCGTACAGCACTGGTAGCGACAGCAATAATTTGCTCTGCATTGGCACTTTTAGCAATTTTTTGGAAGCGGTCTAAGGTAGCGATCGCTCTATCCATGACTTCTGCTTTCAAATTACCATTTGTTTCACAGTCTCCGAGTCTTACCGTTTCTTTGTCTCGGTCAATAATTGTAAAAGCAGGTAAAGTGGGGTCTATTTTCACTACTACTAAATGTAGAGAGTTAGTACCCATATCTATTGCTGCCAATATCTGTTCTCGGTTGTCCGGTCTCAAGGGGATTTTTACTAAAGGAACAGATGTAACCATATTTAAATGTGTTCAAATTTACAAGTTGTCTAAATTTTAAATTAAATAATGTCATCTGTGTCATTACGATTAAAAATAACTAATATGGCCTTTAAACCTTGACAAAATACCATTATTTAAGGTAATAAAGGAAATAAAAAAATAAACTTCAGTATTTCAAACCTCTGGCTAAAGCTGGAGCTACTGTCAACGTTTGCGTAGCATTCCTTAGGAAAGTTACGACCATAGGAGGCTAACTGATATAGCAATGAGCGCTGGTATATTTACAAATTGCAGGAGGGGCCAAATAGCTGAAAGTCTTATATTATAAACTTTTTATTCCCCTCCTGGGAGGGGTTAGGGGTGGGTTGCCAGATGAGCTGTTGCCTGTTGCCTGTTGCCTGCGCACAGCGCTATAACTGATAACTGATAACTGATAACTGATAACTGAAATGACCCAATCTTATTCTCCTCAATCAGAATCAACTTTGATGAAAGTAATTAGACTTCTGAGATGGGATAAACCAACCGGACGCTTCATTTTAATGATTCCTGCCCTATGGGCTATATTTTTGGCCACTCATGCAATGCCACCCTTACCATTAGTCGGAGTAATTATTGTCGGGACTTTGGCCACCAGTGCAGCAGGTTGTGTAATTAACGATTTGTGGGACCGGGATATTGACCCAGAAGTGGAGAGAACTCGCGATCGCCCCCTGGCGTCCCGTGCTTTGACTATTCAAACAGGTATTGTTATTGCCATTATTGCTTTTGCTTGTGCTGGAGTTATAGCACTTTATCTCAACCGACTAAGTTTTTGGCTCTCTGTAGCAGCAATTCCGGTAATTGTTTGTTATCCCTTGGCCAAGCGTTTTTTTCCAGTACCTCAGTTAGTATTATCTATTGCTTGGGGTTTTGCGGTATTAATTAGTTGGAGTGCTGCTGTAGCTGAGTTGGACACTGCTACCTGGATTTTGTGGGGCGCTACTATTGTTTGGACTTTGGGTTTTGATACAGTTTATGCAATGAGCGATCGGGAAGATGACCGACTTTTAGGGGTTAATTCGAGCGCTCTATTTTTTGGTGAATATGCAGCTAATGCTGTAGCTATATTTTTCTTTTTGACTGCTGTTTTATTGGGAGTATTAGGAGTAGAAATGGAGCTACATTTTGGCTTTTGGATAGCTCTTGGTATTGCCACAGTTTTCTGGTCTATTCAATATGGAAAATTACGGCAAGAAGAAATTTTTAAACCCTACGCTCAGATATTTAGACAAAATGTTTGGATTGGTTTTATATTATTGGCTGGTATGATTACGGGTTTAATATTTTAAGGAAGGAAGAAGGAAGAGGGAAGAAGGAAGAAGGAATAGGGGAGAAGGAAGAGGAAAGAAGGAAGTTAAGAGGTTGTCTGAGAGGTCCCATTTGCTAAATTTAAGCCCCCTAAATCCCCCAAAATTGGGGGACTTTTAGAAAGAAGCAAATTGACTCTTGTTCCCTCCAAAGTTGGGGGGCTAGGGGGGCAAAATTCAGTATCAAAAAACTTTTCACATATCCTCTAAGATTTTATATTAGTATCTATCAAAATAAATCTTTGTTTGTTTTGTCTAGTTGATGATTAAGAGACGGTATCATCAAAGTTTTGAGCTGATAAAATCTGAATTTTGTAGGGGCGATTTCCTAACGGAATGCTCCGCAAACGCGAATCGCCCCTACGACTTATAACTTTAGTACCTAATTCTCGGATCTATATAAGCATTTAAAATATCAATAAAAATACTAACTACCACAACAATTCCGGCAAAAAATACAACAATTCCCTGTACTGTAGGATAATCTCGCGAACTAATTGCTTCATATAATCTATTCGCTAAACCAGGCCAAGAAAAAGTTACTTCAGTTAATATTGCTCCTCCTAATAAAGCAGCAAAAGTTAATCCTAAAATTGTAATTACTGGAATCATGGCATTTTTGAAAGCATGAGCAAATAGTATTTTCAATTCCGGAATACCTCTAGCTCTGGCAGCTTCTACATAATCAGATTTTAATGTTTGTTTGAGATTAATTCTGACTATTCTTTCAAAAATACCACTGAGCAAAATTCCTAATGTTAAACTCGGTAGAGCTAAATAATATATAGAGGTGAAAAAATGATTTATATTACCACTAAAAATACTGTCAATTGTATATAAACCTGTAATAGTTGGAGGCGGGTTTTCAGTAATAGGAAAACGAGTACCTAAAGGAAACCATTTTAACTGTACTGCAAAAATTAATTGTAAAATCATCCCAGCCCAGAAAGGTGGAACTGCATAAGTAATAATTCCAAATAAACGTCCACTAATATCTAACTTAGTATCAGGGTGAGAAGCAGCAATAGAACCAACAGTAATACCAACAATTAGAGCGATCGCCATACTAAATACTGCTAATTCTACAGTGGCAGGAAAATAATTTTGAATAATTTGCCAGACTGACTCCCCGCGAGTGGTCATTGATGTGCCAAGGTCAAAACTGAGTAATTTTCCTAGATAATTAAGATACTGTTCTAGTAGTGTGCCATCTAAACCAAGTTCTATTCTTAGAGCTTCTTTCGTTGCTGTTGATACTTTTGGTCCAAGAATAGCATCTACGGGGTCTCCCGGTGTTGCTCTTAATAACAAGAAAACTAATGTGCTAATCGTCCATAACATAAGTGGGGCTAATAGCAAACGTATTAATATATAAGAATATAGGGCTTTAGAGCGAGACATTTGTTAAAGAAGGAAGAAGGAAGAAGGAAGAAGGAAGAAGGAAGAAAAAAATGGATGGGAACTCAAACCCCAAGCAGAAGAAGGAAGAAGGAAGAAGGAAGAAGGAAGAAAAAATGGATGGGAACTCAAACCCCAAGCAGAAGAAGGAAGAAGGAAGAAGGAAGAAGGAAGAAAAAATGGATGGGAACTCAAACCCCAACCAATTCAACACCATGTAGAGGGTGGGGTATAAACCCAAGATAAAAAAATAATTTCTACTCTTATTCTTCCTGACTCCTGAATTATTTTAACCCTTCTTCTTCCTTCCTAAAAATAACATCTGCAACTCCACAAACTTCAGACATTTCTTTCACATCGTGAACTCGTAAAATATCTACAGATTCAGCGATCGCTGCCACACAACCTGCAGCAGTTCCCCAAACCCTTTGTTTAGCATCAGGTTGATTTAAAATTTTACCAATAAAACTTTTACGAGATAATCCTACTAAAATCGGACATTTTAAACTTCTAAATTTTGATAAATTGCGGATAATTTCTAAGTTTTGTTCATAGTTCTTTGCAAAGCCAATACCAGGGTCAATAATAATTTTATCCCGTTCAATTCCTGCTGTTATAGCCGCCTCTATTCGACTCTCTAAAAATTGATATATTTCCCCAATTAAATCTTGATAATCTGTCAATTGTTGCATTGTTTTTGACGTACCCCGAATGTGCATTAAAACAATCGGCACTTTGAGAGCAGCCACCACAGAAAACATATCTGAGTCATAAGTTCCCCCAGAAATATCATTAATTAAATTAGCACCAACCTCCACAGCTTTTTGTGCAACTACTGCCCTAGTTGTATCAACAGAAATTGGAATTTCAGCACAAATATTTGGCTGATTTCTTAATGATTTGATTATTGGTAAAACCCGATTAATTTCTTCATCCAGAGACACAACTTCAGCCCCTGGTCGAGTAGATTGACCGCCAATATCAATCATATCGGCACCAGATTCTACCATTTTTTTTGCTTGTTTTAAAGATGTTTCTAGCGTATTAAAATCACCACCATCACTAAAACTATCTGGCGTTACATTTAAAATACCCATAATATAAGTACGTTTTCCCCAAGCAAAATTTTGATAGTAATTGTGCATTTTGATTATTCTTATTGAAGAAGGCAGAAGGCAGAAGGCAGAAGGCAGAAGGAAAAATTGCTTATGGATAGTCAACGACCGGACACTTCGTGTCTTAGTAACCCCAAGCAATTTTCACCACTCTCATTTACCGAAAAATTGTGGTTGAAACCCTCCTCTTTTAAGGGGATAAAAAGAGAAATTTTCCTTTGAGTCAATCCTCTTCTTTTAAAGGAAGGATAATTGTTAATAATTAATAATTAATTATTAATTATTGAAGGTGGGGTATTAAACCCGCAAAAGAAAAGATTAATCCAGTAATAGTTAGATAATTTATGAGAATTGATTTGAGGATAATTTAAGCAAAAGGGAAGAAAAAAAATTGTCAACTATAACTTTTAGTAGAGCAAAAACTAGGTCGAAGAATTAAACCAAATCTATACATGATAGTGAGGCTTTATTCTCCATAATTATTACCGAAAAATTAAGGTATAAAGCCTCTCCATTCATGGATAAAAAGCGGTCGAGGGATGGCGAGGTCTCCTCGCCATATCCAATCGACCAAGAGAAGAAACAAATTCCTTTTAACCCAACCCTCTCCTTGAAAAGAAGAGGTAATTCTAAATTCTAAATTCTAAATTCTAAATTCTTGAACACCAATTTATAGTTATTTTATAGTGCAAATTATTTAGGAAATTAGTAAATTTATATTTCTATTTTGCTGCAACATACTCTTTTTTTCTCCCTTTTTTAGTTTCTACAAGAAGTCTAATTAATTATCAACAATCCTGAAATTATTGATAGTTAATCAGACGAGAAAAACTATCTGGCATTAAACTTGCTCCCCCAACTAAAGCACCATCAATTTCTGGTTGAGCCATAATTTCATCAACATTATTAGGTTTAACAGACCCACCATATTGAATAGTGACATTAGAATTAGTTAACTTACTACGAATTAAACCAATAACACGGTTAGCTTCTGTAGCTTCACAAGTATCGCCAGTACCAATTGCCCAAATAGGTTCATAGGCAATTACTAGATTTTCCTGATCCACATCAATTAAATCTGTGGCCAACTGAGAAAAGATATGTGATTCTGTTTCACCAGCCGCTCTTTGCTCCTTAGATTCTCCCACACAGAGAATAGGGGTTAAACCATTCCTCTGAGCAGCTTGTAAGCGCAAATTAACTGTTTCATCAGTTTCACCAAAATGTTGACGACGCTCACTGTGGCCAACAATTACATAACTAACTCCAATTTCCTTCAGCATTGGGCCAGAAATTTCTCCTGTATATGCTCCCTCCTCTTCCCAATGCACATTTTGGGCACCCAACTTTATACGACTCCCATGCAAATTTTTTGTCATAAAATCTAGTGCAGTAAAGGGAGTGCAAAGAACTACTTCACGTTTTTCAGGGGTTTCTATGAGTTGAGACATTAAACCCTGGAGAAACTCTTTAGCTTCTGCCTGGGTTTTGTACATTTTCCAGTTCCCAGCAATTATAATTTTTCTCACTGTTGATTTTGTAGACCTCAAACTTGACTATCTGCAACACTCCAGTCTAAGGCTTTATGAGTCCTTTTTCTAGACTTCAAAGAATAATTGTTTTCCTCATCACAATTGTGTTGATGGGGATAGTGTTATCAAACAGGATTGGGTCGCGCCACCCCGCCGGGAAATGGCACAAAATAGGGAATGTTTTTTAGTTTAATCTGAGCTTCTGGCGTCCATTGTAATTCGTGATTAAAATTAGAATCATTCATTTTAAATCTTGCAACAAAGGAATTATTAATTATTCATTATTAATTATTCATTGTTATTCTACTGGCCAAATTCTAACCGAGCTTGCTCAACTATTTCTGCTGTGACGACTTCTTGCTCTGCTTCTCTGGCCAAATCTTCAATTCGCTTTCTGGCCTGAGTTCGCACAAAATAGGGAATATTTTTTAATTTAATTTGAGCTTCTGGTGTCCATTGTAATTCGTGATTAAAATTAGAATCAGTCATATTAAATCTTGCAGCATAGGTTTATCTGCTAGGGATTAAAATCTCTAGCTAATTAAGGAAAGTCCTCTTAATTAGGACTAATATAGCAATTCCCAAGAAGTGTGAAGTACAAAATTCGTTTGTTGGGCGGAAGTAGGGGCTTGTAACCGTTGGCTAAAATCTGGTATTATCTATAAAAATCTGGGATTATCTGTTTTATGTTACTAGGATTCCAAACTGAACTGCACCCAAATAAACAGCAAAAAACATTACTGGCTAAACACGCAGGTGTAGCCCGTCACGCTTGGAATTGGGGATTATGGTTAACCAGAAATATATTGAATCATAACCACCATAATCCAGACAGCAAACTTAAGTTTCCTACTGCCATTGACTTACATAAGCTTTTGGTATCAATGGTTAAACCAAAAAACTATTGGTATTATGAAGTGTCTAAGTGCGCTCCTCAATATGCTTTGAGATATTTATCTCTAGCTTGGAAACGTTGCTTTAACAAAGTGTCTGGCCAACCTAAATTTAAGAAAAAAGCCAGGGATAATAGTTTTACTCTAGACGGTTCAATCACAGTAGGTTTTAATCGTATCAAACTACCTCGAATTGGATGGATTAAAACCTATGAAATACTGCCAGGCAATGTTACTCTGTCGTCTGTAACTATTAGCAAAACAGCAGATAAATGGTTTGTTAGTTTCAAGATAGAAGCAGAGCCTCAAATTACTGAAAAATCTGTAGATGTAGTTGGTGTAGATTTAGGAGTAAAAACTTTAGCAACATTATCCACTGGTGAAGTTTTTGTTGGTGCTAAGTCTTTAAGAAAGTTACAAGCTAAACTCTCTCGGTTGCAATATTTAAACCGACATAAAATTAAGTTCTCTAGCAATTGGAAGAAGGCTCAACTCAAGATAGCTCAACTGCATAGCAAAATAGCTAATATCAGAAAAGATACATTGCATAAACTGACTACTTACTTGGCTAAAAACCACAGCCAAATAGTCATAGAAGACTTAAATGTATCAGGAATGATGGCAAATCACAAGCTAGCTAAGGCCGTTGGTTCTATGGGTTTTTATGAATTTAGAAGACAGTTAGAGTACAAGTGTGAGTTATACGGTTCTAAGTTAATCATTGTTGATAGATGGTTTCCTAGTTCTAAAACTTGCAGTAGGTGTGGAACTGTTAAAGAGTCTCTATTGTTATCAGAGCGCGTTTTTAATTGCGAACACTGCAATTTCAGTTGTGATCGAGATTTGAATGCAGCATTAAATTTAGCTATGGCGGGCAGTTTGCTCCGCAACGCTAGCGCGAACGTCCGTGTCAGCTTGTGGACTGGACAACGCCGACGTTGCCAGATAGAAGCAAGAATAGAACAGATAATCATAGATTTATATAGATTATCGTAGGTTTCTAAGAACGGCGGCCGTTAGCTTCGCATAACTATTGTTAACGCTCGTACAGGAAGTTGCATGCAACCTTCCTACAGAGCAGTAATTCGGGAAACAGGGAATAGCGGTGCGACCCCGCGTCGGTGACAGACGCACCTGGTAGTGCACTCCTGTGAGAAAATAAGAAAAATAACTGTACTTCGGTAAGTTGAGAAATGCTATATTACTTTATTAGTTTTATTAGTGATGTTGGTGATTTGAGGTATGATGTCTTGTCCGGATAAGAGCGCAAACAAAAAACTTTCTCCCTCTACTACTCTTTCTTCTTCTTTCTTCCCCTCCTGGGAGGGGCTAGGGGTGGGTTGACTCCTGAGGACTGAGGACTTACTCCTAAATAATTAAGATTAATATCATACCCTAATTTACCAACGCCTTATGAGTCCATTTTAAATTAACTTTGTATTATCATAAATTCTACACTCACTATCAGGAAAATTTTCCCGAAAATTTTCGGGAACAGGAAATATAAAATTTACAGCACTTTTTAAGATAGTGAGGTACAGCGCTACGCGCAATTCAAAACTCAAAATTCAAAATTAATCCCTGAGCGAGTTTGAGCATTTATATCAGACTTGATCTAGAGAAATTGCGATCTAAGTACAGAATAATTTGAGCATGAGAATGCGATCGCACACCATAGGTTAATTGATTTTCCATGTTACTATAGTGATACAAAACTTAAAAATAATGTATAAATATGATGACAAAACTACATATTTATGAAGCAAAACAAGCCTCAAGATTTCGAGAACTACAAAATTCTTTACGCGATCGCTGGGAAAGTATAGATTTATCTGACCATGGTGACTCCGATATTTTGATTATTCCTTCTGTCACACTCGACCAACGGGAGTTGCAAAAGATAGAGGGCAATCACAATTATGAAGAACGATATCTATTTTCTTTGATTCGTCTGCGTAACCCCAGAACTAGACTAATTTACATTACTTCCGAACCTCTGCATCCGAGCATCATTGACTATTACTTACAATTGTTACCAGGAATCCCATTTTCTCACGCTCGCGAGCGACTACTCCTATTTGCCACCTATGATACTTCTGCAAGACCTCTAACAGAAAAAATTTTAGAACGTCCCCGTCTCATTGAGCGTATTCGTCTAGCATTGCGCCGGGATAAGTCCTACATGGTTTGTTATAACTCCACTTCACTTGAGCGAGAGCTATCCCTGCAGTTAGGTATTCCTCTGTTAGCATCAGACCCAGATTTGAATTGTTGGGGGACTAAAAGTGGCAGCAGGCAGATATTTACTGAATGTAATATACCTCATCCTGATGGGAGTGAGTTAGTTTGGAATGTTGATGATTTGGCATTAGTAACAGCGCAGTTGTGGGAGCGTCAACCTCACCTACAACGAATTGTGATTAAGTTGAATGAGGGATTTTCAGGCGAAGGTAATGCGTTGTTAGACTTACAACCATTGCACACAGAAGTGAACAGTGACAGGGTGACAGCAATACGCGATAGTTTTAGCACACTGCGCTTTCAGTCTGATAATGAAACTTGGGAAAATTTTAGTCAGCGTATTTTTGAGTTAGGAGCGATCGCAGAAGCTTTTATAGAAGGAGATGTGAAGCGATCGCCAAGCGTACAAGGTCTGATTAATCCCAAGGGAAAAGTTGAAATTATTTCTACCCATGACCAAATTTTAGGCGGACCTGATGGACAAATTTTTCTTGGTTGTCGTTTTCCTGCTGATGAAGCTTACCGATTACAGTTACAAGAGTTAGGTATGAAAGTGGGAAAAAATTTAGCTGAAAAAGGTGCTTTAGATAGATTTGGTGTGGATTTTATTGCTGTATATCAAGGTGAAAATGCTACCCCAAAATGGGATTTATCTGCAATTGAAATTAACTTGCGTCGTGGTGGTACAACTCATCCATTTATGACATTAAAATTATTAACAAATGGATGTTACGATCCTACTACTGCTTTATTTTATAGTCAGCAGGGACGGGCAAAATTTTACAAAGCTACTGATAATTTACAAAAAAGTTCTTATCGGGGTTTATTACCTAATGATTTGATGGATATTATTGCCTTTAATCAATTACATTTTGATAGTTGTACTGAGACAGGAACTGTATTTCACATGATGGGTTGTTTATCACAATTTGGCAAATTAGGTTTAACAAGTATTGGTAATTCTCCTGAACAAGCGGAAGAAATTTATCAAAAAGTTGTTAATAACCTAGATATTTCTTGTCAAACTTCCAGTAAGTTTGGTGTTCAGCATTTCGGTTTTAGTTCTTTCTAGAGAAAAATTATTGAAGAAGGAGTCAGGAGTCAGAACTCAGGAGTCAGGAGGGAAAATTGCATGGGGATTCTAACCCCAAACAATGAGGTAATAATTAATTGGCTTGTGCTCAAAAGTCTTTTAGTAGGGGTAGGAGACAGGAGTCATAACTCAGGTGGAACGGGGAATTATAGAGGAGGTAGGAAGAAAAGTTATCCCAAGATTGTTCTGCCATAATCGTCCCAAAATACTAGCATGCATGAGCTTTTTACACCAAAAAGCTTGCACTTTTTTCTACCAAAAAAGGCCAATACCAATATCAATCAATGGTTTGAAATTTAATCAGCAAGCCCTAATTATTAATTATTAATTATTAATTATTAATTAATGAATACTACTTTCCCATATCCCGCTTCATTTTTTCTAATTCTTCATCTGTTTCCAAACTTTTAAACTGTGCTTCTAAAGGGTCTAATGAATTAGCAAAATTATAGGAATTGGTTTGATTCCAGCCATCGGTTTCCCAGCGTTTTTCATTCTTAGCAGTATAACGGTTAGCTTCAGCTTGAACAGCTTTTGCTCGTACTTCCTCCCGACGTTGTTTAATTTGACGATAGAGTTCTTTCGCTGGTTGGATACGCTGTTTACACCCTTGCATCTGTCCCCACTGTTGATTACCTTGGCGTAAAAAAAATGCTTCTCTTTCTTGAGCCGCGTGAGCTAGATCAGGTCGATTAGCTGTTCGTGCTTTTTCTACTCGGTTATGCCAACGCTTCACTTCTTGCGCTGTTGAAAGAATATCTTGCTCTGATTTTTTTTCTTGGCGCTGGAGTTGCGCTATCAGACGCAAGGTGTCTTCTTCTTGTTTGCGTAGTTGCTCTTCGAGTGCTTGGAGCTCTAAATGAGGATTATTCCGCAGAAACTCTTCAAGCCGATTTTCTAGAAATTCGCTGAAATCGTCAAATAAACCCATAGTTATTTCAGTTATCAGTTATCAGTTAGCCTCCTATCGGAGGAACTTTCCTATCGGAATGCTGCGCAAACGTTAACAGTTATCAGTACCTCTCTCTGCCTGTTTGCGCAGTATGACCTAGGAAAGTCAGAGGCTTGAGACGAGATTTTTTGGTCAAGATTACATAAAATTAGCAGGATTAGGCAGTGGAAAATTTAACTTTATAGCGCTGTGCGCAGGCAACAGGCAACAGGCAACAGGCAACAGGCAACAGGCAACAGGGGGAATAAAAAACCGTTTGCGCAGCTCAGAGCGCGAACAAAAAAACTTTCTCTTCTACTGCTCTTTCTTCTTATTTCTTCCCTCCTGACTCCTGACTCGGTCCTTCCCCTCCTGGGAGGGTTTAGGGGTGGGTTGACTCCTAAAGAATTAAGATTAATATCATACACTAATTTAGCAACGCCCTAAAACTGTTGCCCTACAAAAACAGAACGAACTTCACCATTACGGCGAATCACAGCTTCTTGGTTTGCCACATTAACAAGAGTCCAACCACTACCACCAATATTCTCGCCTACATATATCCGACGCGCTACACCCTCTACTTCAAATAAAGCCGCCGAACGTTCTCCTAACTCTAAAATACCGACCAAGGTATTAATAGGAATCTGAACTTGACTTTCTGTCACTGTGTTCGTTGCAGGTATTTCTGCTGGCGGTGGAGGTAATTGTACTGGTTGTGTTGGCGCTTGTGACTCTTCTGATTTTGCTTCTGTTTCAGATTGAGTTTCTGCTTCTGGTTTAGTTTCAGTTTGGGACTGGGATGATGCTTCCGGTTGACTTGTTGCTTCCGGTTTTGTTGCTACTTCTTGCGTTGGTTTAGCTTTATCCTCTACTTTTGCCGTTTCTGATTTAGAAGTTTCTGCTTTTGCCGTTTCTGGTTTAGCTTTATCCTCTACTTTTGCCGTTTCTGGTTTAGCAGTTTTTGTTGCTTCCGACCTTTCTGTAACGTTTTCAGCAGCCTCTGCGGAGGTAGAAGCATTAGATGCAGATGCTGCTGATGGCTTTGGGGAAGATTCGGCAGATTTTGGTGCTGCTGCTACTGCTGAAGGTACAACAGTTGGCACTGGAGGAATTACCACCACTTTAGTTTCTGGAATAGTTATAGGTTCTTTTGCTACTTGTGCCTCCATGAGATCGACCAGTCGGTTAAGCGGTAACAGTAAGCTAGTGTTTGTAGGTTGGTTTGCAGGTACTGGTACTGTTGGTAAGTTGTTGCTTGGTGGAGCGGGTGGTATACCAGGAATTTGTTGTTGTTGTTTGCGAGTTGCTTCTTGTTGTTCAATCATTTGGAGCGATCGCTCTATATATTCAGCAAATTCCTGATCTGCTACTGCTCTAGGACTTAATGTTTCTGATGATTCGTTTGGCTTTTCTACATAACCTAAATAACCCAAAATTTTATTGAGTCCACCCCTATTTACTAACCACAAAGAAAGGGTGACTAATATAGAGGCAAAAGCTGCTCCTAAAAGTAGTTTATCTAATGATTGGCTTTGTTTTTTTTCTGCTTCTGCTTTAGCTAATTTTGCCTTTTCTTCTTTGTCAATTTCTTGAGGTTGAGTATTCTTTTGAGGCAGAACAATTTCAGGAACCTTAATCTGTGTTAAAGAGACAACTTCTGGTTTAGTTGCTTGAGTCGGCAAACGAGTACCACCATCTAATACTCGGTCAATATCGCGGAACATATCTTCCATCAAATTTTCAGCAAGATTATCTACCGAAAGAGGCTCTTTAAATCTTGTTTTTTCTGAATTTTCTTCAGTTTTTTGGTAGTTCGTGGTCATATTCTTTTTTTTACTCCCTATCCTCAATAATTTTTGATTTAAGAGTTTGTTTAATTTTGATTCAGATATTTTAGTTTACCAATATTATCTAGTAACTGTGTCTCATAATGAGATTAATTATAGACATTTTAACTATAGTTTATAAGTTGTTCAGCATTTAAGCTATATATCCTAATATTTTGGGAAAGAGAACAGGGAATACTGGAGCTGGCAACAGGGAAGTTAACGAAGTCAGAAGTCAGAAGTCAACCCACCCCTAACCCCTCCCAGGAGGGGAAGTCAGAAGTTATTTTTGTAACGGGGATTTGAGCAAGGCTCCAAAAATATTGCGCCTTAAAAGGCGGGGTTTTAGACCCATATTATTTTGATAAAATATAAATGAGTTTTAGGTTACTACATAAATTCCATATCATTATTTTGAGTTTTTGTCAACCATTGTTTGATTTTTGGGCCAAATTTCAGGTTTGCTCGTAGCAGTCTGATAGTAACTGCCAGATAGAAAATATTATCACTGGGTTACAAGCAACTTTAATAGTCCAGTAGGGTGTGTTAGCGTAGCGTAACGCACCGCATTTTCCATAACTTTTTCACAAATAGATATAAAACATGGTTAATAAAATTACCGATCTAAAATTACTGTATGAAGAAGATTATTTCCTGTGGTTAGAAGAAACAATCAAACTACTAAATAATCGTCAATTAGAAAACCTAGATTATGAGAACTTAATTGAGGAGTTAGAAGCATTGGGTAGAAGTGAAAAAAGTGCTGCTCAAAGTTTCGTGATTTTAATTATTCAACATTTACTATTTTATCAATATTGGGAGGAAGAAAGAGCTAATAACTCTAGGCATTGGCGTGGAGAAATTTTTGCTTTTCGGACTCAATTAGAATACAAACTCACAACAAATTTACGAAATTATTTAGCTGAACGACTTGACTATCTTTATAGTAAAGCTAGAAAAAGCGCTCAAATTAAATCAGAACTTCAATTACCAGAAATTAACCCTTATTCTCTAGAACAGATATTGGATGAAGATTGGCTACCAGAATAGTTATTCAACATCTCTTCCTTTATCAACATGAGCATCAGTTACATACATAATTGTTTCACGGTTCATATAATCAACTAATCAACTAAAAGGTAAACCCACGCGGGCAAGATGCCCGCACTGGCAACATTTAATTGTTAATATCACTTCCAAATAAAGACTCTAAATTACGATATCCACTAACTATTCTCACGATTTCTATTTCTACCTCAGTTACTTGATAAAAAATAATATAACCATCTAAGGGCACACCTCTTAAATTAGGTATTATTTGAGCATAACTTCGCCCCATCTTAGGAAAGTTAATTAAGTTTTTACACTTATCATCAAAGCGTTTAATAAAACGTTCACCTGCTTCTACACTAAAGTTACTAAAATAATCAGAAATCTCATCTAGATCGCGAATAGCTGCTTGAGATAAACTATATTTATTCACCTAAATTTTCCTCTCGCAACCGCTGAAATTTTTGCTTTAATTGTGCAATAACAATTTCTCCATCAACTTTTTCACCCTTTTCTAATTGTTCTAAACCTACTTTGACTTGAGCGCGAGTTTCATCAAGCCATTCTTGATAATCTTGTTCTTGTTTTTCTAATAGTTTTAAAGCGACATCAATCGCCTGTTGAATATTGGTATATCTTCCCTTAGTAATTTGGGATTGAAGAAATTTTTCTTGTTCGGGAGTTAAGATAATATTCATCATCCAATTTAAAAAATAAACTATATTTAATTCTATCCTTTATTCAGGATTTATCTTACAAAAAAAGAGCTAAAAAGAGCTGAAATAGAACGTAAGGATTCAGCAGTCAGAGTAACACACCAAAAATCAACAATTGTAGTCAACCAAAATAATCATTTTTTCCTTGCTTGACGCTTGGTTTTCCTTTCTATCAGTTTAACTCGAACTGCTTCATATCCTGGACGGGGAGGACTGGCCGCAATTTTTGCCAAGCGATCGCGATTCCGTTCTTCCCAATATGCTCGAATTTCTTCTGCCATCCTCAAAACTTCCTGATACTCTGCTTCTACTTCTACTTGATGGTTTTTAATATAAGAAAGAACACCATGGAGTTCTTCCTCAGTAAGGTCGAAAGCATCGCGAATGTACTTGGGTGGATACTCAGCTTTGAGATAATCCATAATGTCATAGAGAGTAATACGAGTACCTGAAATCGTCAGACCTCTTTCAGTACGGATAATAATTGCTTCTTTGTTAGGTTGGTTTATCATATTCCTTGTGGTATGAAAAATTTCAGCAGTCTTGTTTCCATTGTACTTTATATTTTGTTATAATAAATATTCTTAACTTCCTGGTAAAGATGTAGAAATATTAGACTCTCTTGAAACATTATCTGGAGATGATATTTTACCAGGATTTATATTAGATATGATAATAATTTGGTAGTTAACTCTGAGGAAAAAATAACCAAAATGACAAATTTGACTATCGAGCTTAATTCAGTAATTGACATGACAGAAGAACAATTTTTTCAACTCTGTCAAAAAAACCCGGATTTAAGATTTGAAAGAAATGCTAAAGGAGATTTAATTATTATGTCGCCGACGGGAGGAAAAACTGGAAATCGAAATGGCAGATTAACCCAACAATTATTTAACTGGGCAGACAGAAATCAACTTGGTATTCCTTTTGATTCATCAGCAGGTTTTAACCTCCCAAATGGCTCTAACTTTTCTCCCGATGCTTCCTGGATAACTATAGAAAAATGGAATAATTTAACTCCCGAACAAAGAACGAAATTTTTACCTCTTTGCCCTGATTTTTTAATCGAATTAATGTCACCTTCCGACAGCTTACCTAAAACTAGAGAAAAAATGAAAGAATATCTGGAAAATGGAATGCAGTTGGGTTGGTTAATTAATCCTAAAAATCAGCAAGTAGAAATTTATCGTGCTGGTAAAGATGTGGAAATATTAGACTCTCCTGAAATATTATCTGGTGAAGATGTTTTGCCTGGATTTATATTAGATATGACAAAAATTTGGTAGTTAACTCTGAGGAATAAATAACCACAATGACAAATTTGACTATCGAGCTTAACTCAGTAATTGACATGACAGAAGAACAATTTTTTCAACTCTGTCAAAAAAACCCGGATTTAAGATTTGAAAGAAATTCTCAAGGAGATTTAATTATTATGTCGCCGACGGGAGGAGAAACTGGAAGTTATAACGCTGGATTAATTTCTAAAATTTGGATTTGGAATGAGCAAAGAAAGCTAGGTATAGTTTTCGACTCATCCACAGGTTTTCAACTCCCAAATGGCTCTAACCGTTCTCCCGATGCTTCCTGGATAACTATAGAAAAATGGAATAATTTAACTCCCGAACAAAGAACTAAATTCTTACCTCTTTGCCCTGATTTTTTAATCGAATTAATGTCACCTTCCGACAGCTTACCTAAAACTCAAGAAAAAATGAAAGAATATCTGGAAAATGGAATGCAGTTGGGTTGGTTAATTAATCCTAAAAATCGGCAAGTAGAAATTTATCGTGCTGGTAAAGATGTGGAAATATTAGACTCTCCTGAAGTATTATCTGGTGAAGATGTTTTGCCTGGATTTATATTAGATATGACAATAATTTGGTAGTTAAAATTGTAAATTTATCGACAGATACTGAAAAATTATCGAAATTTTTGTTGCGCGATCGCTAACTTTTTCACAAATAGACATAAAACATGGTTAATCAAATTACCGATCTAAAATTACTGTATGAAGAAGATTATTTTCTGTGGTTAGAAGAAACAATCAAACTACTAAATAATCGTCAATTAGAAGACCTAGATTATGAAAACTTAATTGAAGAATTAGAAGCCTTGGGTAGAAGTGAAAAAAGTGCTGTTGAAAGTTTTGTGACTTTAATTATTCAACATCTCCTCCTTTATCAATATTGGGAGGAAGAAAGAGCTAATAACTCTAGGCATTGGCGTGGAGAAATTTTTGCTTTTCGGACTCAATTAGAATACAAACTCACAACAAATTTACAAAATCATTTAGCTGAACGACTTGACTATCTTTATAGTAAAGCTAGAAAAAGCGCTCAAATTAAATCAGAACTTCAATTACCAGAAATTAACCCTTATTCTCTGGAACAGATATTGGATGAAGATTGGCTACCAGATTCAATAATGAATAATTAATAATGAATAATTAATAATTACCTCTTCTTATAAAGAAAATGTAGTTAAAACTTACAAATCATGTTTCTTTGATCAGCTAAAATATCAAAAAGAGGTTTGCTCTCCAAACCCCTACAGATACAATTAATTTTTGGCTGATTTATTTGATTTTACATTGATTAAACTATTCAGAATTCCAAACCAAAAAGGTGCTCCCTGAGAAATCGCAATAATACTTAAAATCCATCCTGTAACTACTTTTATAACATTAGAAAAATTCAAGGGTGTGAACTGTGCTTTTAGTGGTTCTGAAAGGTTCCATCCAACGGGCAAATTATCAATTCCATCTACAACATCTAGAATACTTGAAATACAAGTTTGAACTTCAGTATCATTATTGACTTCCGAACATGAATTTAATTGAGAGTTTGAAACTACTGCTTCGGTTACTCTATTACTTATGGTTGAGGTAATTTCGCTTTTTGATAATTTGTTGATAATATTTACTGTGTCAATATTGAACATCAAAACAACTATTACAGATAATATAATGGAAATATATTTTGATTTTCTAAGGTAATTTTCTTGAGCATATTCTATTGCTCTATTAAACCAAGACTCAAGTTCTTGCTCTAAATATTGAAGCTGCTCTCCTTTGTCTTGAAATTTATTGATTGCTCTTTGTGCAATTGCAGAAAGGTCTCGTTTCATTTTGTCAGAAAAATGACAATCACTGCTATTAATATCTTCAACTATTTTCTCCAATCCATACTCATTGTAGAAATGTCTATTTTTATAGTTTAATTCTGTTGCTACTAGCTCGATCAAATCAGTAACAAACTGTTTAGCAGATATTTTTTCTATTCCCCCAGATTTTGGTGCTTTCTTTTTGTTTGATGATAGAGATCGACCGAAAGACTGTAAGTATTTTCGATAAAATTTTTCTGTATAAGATTCCTCTTGTTTTGGTTCCTCTCCTAACAAACGATAAATAGTGTCTTTTAAGTTATGAGCTTTTAAGTCAAAGAATAAAACAATTTGTTCCTGAATTGCATAAGTGATAAAACTAGCAGCTAAATAAATAAAAGCTAGGGCAATTGCGATGGTGATGATAGTAGATAAACTCATAATTATCTTTAGTTTTAGACTGTAATATTTGAACGGTTTTTGACAATAATTGAAAAGTGGTGTTGGTGAATTTAGCTATGATTTTCGTGCTTAGGGAACAGGTGGGGACGTTCCCATTTTTGTTATGCAACGTCACTACAGATTATTTCGTTTACGGGTTGTTCAAGACCTTATTTCTAAGAGGTAAGCATTTCCTGCGGACTGCTGCGCAAACAGGTATTAGCTGTCAGCTATCAGCTTTTAAAACCTCAACCTTAAGGAGGAGATTTAAACGAATATAGTCCTGAAAACTGACTTTTCTAGTAATATAAAATTTCTCAATAATAAAGCTTTTATCAAAAACTAAAAGCAATAGCTGATGGCTGATGGCTGACGGCTGAATGCTTACGCTAAGAGTAACTCAGTTTTCTTTCTGAAATGGTTCGCCATTTTAAAGTTCTAGATTTAGATACTATTGTTGGTCGCTCTAATTTTAAGTTTCTGGAAGAAGTTTTGAGAATTCCTAATTGCGAAAGAATCCACTGCACTGATTTTTCTCCTTTCCAGTAATCACTATGAGTGTAGTTTTCCATGTCTTTGGTATTAGACCAAACTTCCTTTTTAGGATTTCCTTTGAAACCTACAGCTTGCTCGAATCCTTCTCCTGCTAACATTTGACCAATGGGAAAAGTATGTTCTAAAACCCAATCTTCTTTTGAGTATAAGATACGATATTTTTCTGTAGAAGAAATACTAGGATTTAATTGTTGACCTGGTTGTACCATGGACACTGGAACAGCAGCAGCCATTAAAAAAACTTCCAATTTAAAGTTAGTTTTTATGGTCTTTTTTAAAGCTTCAAGTAATAAACGACACCCTAAAGAATGTCCTATTAAAATAATACGAGGTTGCTTATTACTTGCCGAAAAATTTAATTTTTTCAAATATTCAGCAAGCTTTTCTCCACAATTTTTAGCAACACTTACTGTTTGAAAATAAGATAATTTACTATCAAGTTGATCCGGTTTATTGGAAGGCCAAATCAACCAATAGATTGCTTTGTTTAATGTTGATAATTGATTAGAGTATTTATTAAAATTTTTTTGAAACTCTTTGTATGCTTCTTCCGCTCCTTCTTCTGAAACATTATATCCATGAGTTAGAATAATCATGTCACTAGAAGTTATCGTAGTTTTACCACGAACTTCTTCTCTGATTGCATATTTATTTTCATCTTGTCTGAGGGTTATTATTCGATCTTTACTTTTCTGATTGTTATCTTTGAGCATTTTCAGATATTGTTAATATTTAATATATAGTAATATGATTTTAGTTGTGATATATTGGAGACTGTTGTTTTAGGGAATAGGGAATAGGGAATAGGGAATAGGGAATACATAAGAATAAGATAACTGCTATATTCTATACTTCAAAGGAACACTTCAATTCTCACATCTGGTTCCTAATTGCTATATACTTATCTTGAAATTATTTCTATCTTTTACCTAGTATATTGAGTAAGAAATTACGAATTGTCGGAGCTAAAGATCCTGATATCACAGAAACGGCCAAAACCAGTATTCTTTCTTCTGTGCTATTCCCAACCGACCACGTAGTGGGTACTGTTAATAACCCCTGTGAAAGTACAAAACTGATCACTATTGAAAAAATATAGTCTACTTTGAGCCACCACTGAGCTAGAGTAATTTGAAGATCGTCAATACCTCTATCTGCGCTATTAAATACCTGTTCCTCTATCATAGCTAAATCGTTTTGTTCCTCATTCGATAAGTCTTGAGCATTTTTATTTTTTAATTTTTCTAAATTTTCTGGATATACATCGCGAGCAAATATATCTAATAAAGCACCCTCTCCGGAATCAAGTTGATTCCGTAAAGCATTGGTAATCTGACCACATAGCTGTTGATAGGGAAGAGAATAAATATTCGATCCATTACCCATCCCTACCGAACGTTGAAAAGCAGTCATCTTCTCTTTAACAGGAGTAAGATTTCTCCCGATCATCCATTGTCTAATAATTAATCTTTGTACCCAAGAACGAATTCCGAAATTGTAAAAAGCTTCTGTTAAGATAGCTGTGAGAATTGACTGCATCAGAATAGTGCTAGCAACATACCATGTTGTATGATGTAATTGCTCTACACAAGCTTGGTATTGGTCTATACTTATATCTTTTATTATTCCGTTTCCGTTGTGGGGGCATGTGGAATCATTCATTGACTTAGAGCTAATTCTTAATAATTGTACTTCTGATTATTTTAATTTAGCAAGCTATTTTCAATTAGTTAGTTTAACAATCTTTTTACATTTCTTCAAAAAATGGCTGTGAGTAAGCTCAGGATAAGTTAAAAATTTAATTATACACTTATTTTGAAAATGAAACTGTCCTGCTTCTCGGAGTAGGAAAAAGCTTGAGGGAGAGGTCTTCATTTGCCTAAACTTACCCACAAAATTAATCTAGATATGCTAATAAGTTGGGTAGAACAAAAGCGAAGTTTATCTATTAAGGATAGACCCAACAAAAAGCACTTTGTCTATTGAGTTGGGCTATCGCTATTCCAGTAATTAAGCATTAACATAAGTTAGTTTATCCTGTCGATATTTTATCTCCAAATAAACCAACAAAGAAATTAATATTGTAGATGGTGCGTTACATTTCATTAACGCACCCTACAAAAACTTTTGCACATATAGCAGTAGGGTGTGTTAGCGTCAGCGTAACTGAGCGAAAATTAACATTGTACTCTCGCAACCGCTGAAATTTTTGCTTTAACTGTGCAATAACAATTTCTCCATCAACTTTTTCACCCCTTTCTAATTGTTCTAAACCTACTTTAACTTGAGCGCGAGTTTCATCAAGCCATTCTTGATAATCTTGTTCTTGTTTTTCTAATAGTTTTAAAGCGGCATCAATCGCCTGTTGAATATTGGTATATCTTCCCTTATTAATTTGGGATTGAATAAATTTTTATTGTTCGGGAGTTAAGATAATATTCATCATCCAATTTTAAAAATAAACTATATTTAATTCTATCCTTTGTGTAATTCTTTGACACATAATAAAACATTTAAGTGCTTGTTTCTCTGTGGGCATTTTCACACTTCATAAAAATGTACTCCAAATTGTTCCAACAGCATACCCCAAGTATCCAGCAATTTTTGTAACAGTAGGAAAAAGTTCATTGACCAACTCTTTGACTTCTTTCGTAGTCTCACTTGCCTTATTCAAAGTTTCATTAATTCGTTTAATACTTTTAGCAATAGACTCTTTGTCTGGCTTAGATTCTTGCACTTCATCTTTAGCTACTTCTAAGCGTTTTACGGACTTTTCTCGGTCAACTTTAGACAGTACAGCACAATTTTGGATTTTTTCTTCCAACTTGTTTAACATTTCAACTACTTCGGTTGGAGTTATTTGTTTATCTGTTTCAAGGTTATGATTAAATATACCTTCGTTACCTTGAGCTGTTTGATTACTGTTTCCGGTAACAGTTTGAGCATAATTGTTAATATCCCCTTCATTATGAGCCACACCATAATTTTCATTAATACTGATACTAGGACGATTTTCTATTACTTGTTTTAAATCTTCTAAAGATACTTCTTCAAGCATATTTTTAGCTTTTAGTTCTAAACATAAAGACAACTGATATTCAAGTGCTTCGCGCATAATATCAAGCTTAATTAGTTCTTTTTTTGTTGATTCATCTTTAAGTGTATTTTCGCGTCTGGCTTGATCATAAAGCTCTTCAAATTGTTTTCGAGTATCAAGTAACTTATGTCTAATTTCATCTTCTGATATTTTTTTTCTCATATTAAGCAAGACCCATAAACATTGAATTGAAAATTAACTTATCAAAAGTTTAGTCACAGCAAGGATTTGACTTATGACTTCAGCCAAACTTACTTTTATATCAACTAAAAATTAGCATAAGTTAACTGCATTTGTCGATATTGCACCTCTAAGTAGACCAACAAATATTTTAGTTTGCCTATTTTCTCTAATTATATTCTATATGTATGAAAACTGCCATAAATCACGATGAAATATCAAGAAAGGGTTTGGAAACCAAACCCCCCTACAGAATCACAATTTATCGACAGATACCGAAAAATAAGTCAAAGATTACTTTTGAATTTGAACCTTTAACTTTTAACTCCCACAAGTCGATATTGCACTTCCAAATAAACCAATAAAGCATTAATATCTGCCGGATTTACTCCACCAATTCGAGACGCCTGCCCAATAGTTAAAGGCTGAAGTTTTGACAATTTTTCCCGCGCCTCCAACGACAAAGTAGAAATAGCAAAATAATCTAAATTAGCAGGTAATTTTCGATTTTCTTGCCTACTAATTTGGTCGATTTGATTTTGTTGTCTTTGTAAATAACCGGAATATTTAATATCAATTTCGGCTCCTTCTTTTTCAACTAATTTCAAATCTAAATTCCCCAAATTATACTTTTCTAAATCAACATAATGGAAACCAGGTCGGCGCAAAAGTTCAGCCAAAGTAATCGAACCTTTAATTTTTGTCTGAGTATCCGCAACAATATTAATAGCTACCTCTTCTAATTCTTTAATTCGAGTTGAATTTAACCGAGCTTTTTCAGCAATAATATTAGCTTGCTTACTCTCAAATAACTCCCACCGACGGTCATCAATTAAACCAATTTCTCGACCCAAAGGTGTTAGTCTTTGGTCAGCATTATCGGACCGTAAAATCAACCGATATTCCGAACGACTCGTCAACATTCGATAGGGTTCTCGCAAATCTTTTGTACATAGATCGTCAATCAAAGTACCGATATAACTTTGTTCTCTGGGAAAGATAATCATCTCTTCATTCTTAACAAATTTAACCGCATTTATTCCCGCTACAAGACCCTGAGCTGCCGCCTCCTCATATCCAGTGGTACCATTAATTTGACCAGCACAAAATAACCCCTCAATTTTTTTAGTCATCAATGTCGGATAACATTGAGTTGCAGGCAAATAATCATATTCCACAGCATAAGCAGGTCGCAACATCACACAATTTTCTAAACCAGGCAAACTGCGCAACATTTGTAATTGCAATTTCTCAGGCAAACCAGTAGAAAACCCCTGAATATAAAGTTCCGGAATATCACGACCTTCAGGTTCTATAAATATTTGATGACTACTTTTATCAGCAAAGCGAACAATTTTATCCTCAATACTCGGACAATAACGGGGACCCTTCGCATCCACCCACCCACCATAAACAGGAGACAAGTGCAAATTATCGCGAATTAGTTTGTGAGTTTCTTCAGTAGTGCGCGTCAGATAGCAACACATTTGTTCCCGTTCCACCCACACTTCCGGATCGAAACTAAACCAACGCACTTTTTCATCCCCTGGTTGCTCTTCGAGGTCAGTGTAGTCAACAGAACGTTTGTCAACTCTGGCAGGAGTACCCGTTTTCAGACGCCCGGTTTCAAAGCCAAGTTTATTGAGGGTTTCGGTGAGACCGATAGCAGGAAATTCACCCGCACGACCTGCTGGCATTGATTTGTTGCCTACCCAAATTACTCCCCCCAGGAATGTTCCGGTGGTCAGGATGACAGCTTTACATTTGAAGGCGACGCCGAAGTAGGTTTCCACTCCGATAATTTCGTCATTGTCTCCCAGAATTAAATCTGTCACCATGCTTTCCCGGACTCGGAGGTTTTCTTGGTTTTCGACAATATTACGCATAACGGCAGCGTATTCCCGTTTGTCAGTTTGAGCGCGTAATGCCCAAACAGCAGGCCCACGAGATGAGTTAAGGACGCGTTTTTGGAGATAAGTGCGATCGCTCATTTTGCCAATTTCTCCACCCAAAGCATCCACTTCATGGGTAAGTTGAGATTTTGCAGGCCCCCCAACAGCGGGGTTGCATGGTTGCCAAGCAATTTTGTCGAGGTTGAGGGTGAGTAGGAGAGTGTGGCAACCGAGGCGCGCAGTTGCGAGAGCTGCTTCACACCCGGAGTGGCCTGCGCCTACTACGATGATGTCGTATTCGTCTTGGAAATCAAAAGTTTTGGTCATGTTATGGTTTTGGTTTAATGTACTTCTTTTTATAATAGCGACAAGTCTAGTGCCGCTACGCGGAAGTCAAAAGTCAAAAGTCAAAAGTCAAAAGTTAATCATTTTTGATTGGTAAGGCTTTTAGGATTTTGTAACTGGTTAGTTATTTCTGCCATCCTTAGTAATTATAATATTTTTTTTATGAGTCATAAAAAATACAGATTTTTACTGTTTTTTACAATATGTTTGTTTGCCTTAAATATTTTCTAAAAATAAAGCGATCGATAGATTAAAAATATGTGATGAAGGAAAAAGTAACTTTACTAGCATGAAAATTCCTAATCAATCTCAAGCAATTATCGAACAATCAAAAATAACTGAATATTTACTAAATATCCAACATCTAAAAGGAGGTCATAAAGCACGTTTATTAATAAAATTTGGTTATAATATTAATAATTGGCAACAATTAGAAGCGGATATTCGGGAAAATCATCTCAATGCCGATCCAGAAATAGTCAAGGAAACAGCCTATGGAATTAGCTATGAAATTAGTGCAGAAATACTAACTCCAAGCGGTAAACTTCTGAATTTAAAAACTGTTTTGCAAATTGACAAAGGCAAAGAAATACCAAGATTGATTACAGCATATCCCAATTAACTACAATTAACTAAATCAATAATATTGGTTTGTAAATTGTTTCCAAAGAATGAATAAAAAGAGAATAGTTGTGTCTGATAATGATAGATATAATATAATTGTTTATATATAAAATAAAATGGCAGTAAATTTGAGACATAAGGATAAATTATGGATTTTCAACTTTATACAGATGTAATTCTTTTAGAAGATGCACCAGAAGAAAACCTTCAAGCAGGAGATATTGGCACAATAGTTGAATGTCATAACGTTCCTGGGTTAGAAACAGGTTACAGTGTCGAATTTTTTGATATGCTCGGAAATACACTAGCAGTTTTGACTTTGCCTGGGAGTTTATTACGAGTACCCACTAATAATGATAGACCTACTGTGCGCTCGGAAACTACTACAGTTAAGTTCTAAACAACATTTTAATAAATTAAAAAAAATCAGGCGATCGCTCTGTTTATTAATACTTAACAACAGAAGTTAATTTAGATTAAAAATTAATAGCCACTTTTACAAAATAAGATAAAATTTGCTATGAAAAAATTATTCTTACTTTTTCTAGTGAGATGTATGAATCTTTAGCTGTACCAATTTTTAGTTAAATTTAAGTTAGCTATCTCATGGTCATATTGGTTATTAATTTTTCAGAGAAGCATATATTATACCATTTATCAAAAACTTTTCTACATTTTATTAAGTAGGGTACTAGGTTAGTATGGGAGTGAGGGAGAAGTAAACATAATAACAATTAATATTAAATTAGCTAAAATTAGCAAAAAAGTGATTTAGTTTGTTTTAATCACTTAATAACTGAAGTGCTGCAAAAGTATAGCATTACTTTTGGGAATTGGTATTAAATGTGTTATGCAAGTTAGCCAATAAACAGATATTAACGTTAATTAAACCACAAAAGATAAGATGTTCCAGCCGTTGATTAATTATTGGGTTCAGGAAATATTCAGTAACAACAGGATGTATTTTCAAGAAATATTTGAAAAGTTAGATTTAATCCTCTGAACTTTTCGGAAAATTTCCCTGCTGATAAGCAGTAATTTGCTCGTCACTCAACAAGTCCATAAAATCTGCTAACTCACTATAAGTAATACATCGAACTTCTGGTAAACCACAGACAGATTCAGCAAACCGAAACATTGCGTTCCAGTAAGCACCGTTATTCCAAGCTGAAAAATGATGCCCAATATCTATAGGAGCGCGGTTGCCATTGTAGTTTTTCTGGAAATATTTCATGTAAGTTTTCAGAGTATCCTCCTCATAACGTTTAGCATTACCAGGGTTTGGTTTTGCCTTGGAATGCAAATAATAAAAATTGTAATCCATTGATAGAACATTTTTTCCACGAGAGTTAGTCAGACTAGCTAGGGGAAAATTCCAAATACCATTTTCCTTTCGCGGCCAATAGTTAGATAATGCTACTTTGCTAGTGTCATAGCGGAAACCATTTTTGGCTAACACTTTATACAAACCAGGACTTCGAGCTAATAGTGGTGCGCGAAAACCTTCGATGGCAGTGCGATCAAATACTAGGGAACCTGGCAAATTATTAATTTTATGCGCTCCAAAGAAAAATTGCTCGAAATATTTAAACTCTTCGCTCCAGTCTTGCTCGCTCCATTTACTACCATCAAAATGACCCACTGCATGAGACCCGATCTCATGACCTTCTTGATAAGCGAGGTTAACCTGTTCGAGTCTCAGAGCAATATCTTCCGCTTTATCACCCCAACCAATATCCGACCGACCTTTTCCTTTCCCACCGGGAGCATCGTAAAGTTTTCGTTTGTCTTTGCTGACAAAATATACTGCACTGACAAAATAAGTGAAGCGCAGGTTAATACCTTTTTTCTCCATTTCTTGAGCAAAGTTGCGCGATCTTTTCCAAGCGTCTAGGGAACTGGAACCATCAAATGCTAACATCACAAACTGGGGTGGTTTATCTATTTTGCTCACGATACCTTCATCTTGCATCAATTTGTAGAGGAAACGTGCATTCCAAAGGTTTAACTGACAGCTATTTCCACCATTAGCTTTGACACAAGCAGAAATTAATTCTTGAGGAAAAGGACCCATGACTTGGTTATTTTCGACGCAATAACCGATAATTTTGTTGAGGGTAGCTCCCTCCGGACATCTTCTGTTTCCATAAGCTTGGAGAAATAATTTTTCTGACCATTGGTTACTATTGCAACTGCCTCCACCTCCCCATTCTCGACATTTTTTTATCATTGTTGGAGTGAATGGTCCAAGAGCGTATTCGCCGTTAGTATAGAAGTATCCACCTTTGTCGTTAATGGGCTTTTTTTCAAATTTTAATGTCTCTAATTTAGAACTTTTATTGTTAGTGAGTTTAGGGTTGTCCGAAATATTTGATGTGTTGCTACAGGCAGATATTAAGATTAAAATACTGTAGATAAAAAGGCTATGGTATGATTTTAGTTTTTTTAGCATTTTGATATTTTTCACTCCTCTAGTTATTAAGCATTTCCTACGGAATGCTGCGCAAACAGCTATTAGCGGTCAGCTATCAGCTTTATAGAATTAAAAGTATGAGTAATAGATACCCTACTTATTCTTCCTACCAAATTTCCAATCTTCTCCACCGGGTAACAATACTAAATTATCGTTAATAACTGCTGACAAATTTTTAGCAGAATAACTATAAGTTAAGGCTAAAAAAATCTTAGCAGTTGTTATTATAGAATTTTTATCCACCATTTCCTTCAGTTGAAACGGACTGTAAGCGCCATTTTCAACCTCCGCACTTGCATCATCAATAGCAAACTCAATCGCCTCTTCTAATATCTCATCCCATTCTTCTTCTTTAATGTAATAATAAGTTTGATTTTCCTTTAAATTCAAGCCTTTAATTTTTCTAATCGAAGCCCGAATTGATGCAGCCCAGGAATTAGTTAATCGCCCTTCTACCTGATTTTTTATTAAGTGAATTAATACCACAGTTAAATAAGAATCTATCTTGAAAAGGGTGTCTTTTTTACTCATGGCATCCAGTTCGTCAATAATTGCTAAGGCATCGTGATTTCTACCTTCCATAATGCAAGTCCTTAAATCGATTAATTCTTGAGTTGTCATCAGTTTTTCCTCCTGAAATAAACAATTAATATACCAATTAATTTTCAATGTGAAATAATTTCTGGGAATTACTGTACCATCAAAGTTATAAACTTATAAAATCTTACTTTTGACTGTCAGATATGCGTCTTACATTCTGAGGAAACCTCAGAATTACGTACTCGCTTTTGACTTTTGACTTTTGACTTTTGACTTCCTTGAATGACTTTTGACTTTTGAATTCCGTGAAACGGTACAATGCTACTTATTTATCTTACCAAACTTCCAATCTTCCCCACCGGGTAATAATGCTAAATTATCGTCAATAACAGCTAACAAATCATTAACAGAATAACTATAAGTTAAGGCTAAAAAAATCTTAGCAGTTGTTATTATAGAATTTTTATCCACCATTTCCTTCAGTTGAAACGGACTGTAAGCGCCATTTTCAACCTCCGCACTTGCATCGTCAATAGCAAACTCAATCGCCTCTTCTAATATCTCATCCCATTCTTCTTCTTTAATGTAATAATAAGTTTGATTTTCCTTGAAATTCAAGCCTTTAATTTTTCTAATCGAAGCCCGAATTGATGCAGCCCAGGAATTAGTTAATCGCCCTTCTACCTGATTTTTTATTAAGTGAATTAACACCACAGTTAAATAAGAATCTATCTTGAAAAGCGTATCTTTTTTACTCATGGCATCCAGTTCATCAATAATTGCTAAGGCATCGTGATTTCTACCTTCCATAATGCAAGTCCTTAAATCGATTAATTCTTGAGTTGTCATCAGTTTTTCCTCCTGAAATTAACAATTAATATACCAATTAATTTTCAATGTGAAATAATTTCTGGGAATTACTGTACCATCAAAGTTATAAACTTATAAAATCTTACTTTTAACTTTTAATTTTTAACTTTTAACTTTTAACTTTTGAATTCCTTGAAACGGTACAATGCTATTTATTTCTCCTCCCAAACTTCCAATCTTCTCCACCGGGTAATAATGCCAAATTATCGTCAATAATTGCGGCTATAATCTCCGGTTGATGTGCATAAATTAAGGACAATAAACTCAAAGCATTTTCGGTAACTTGAGTTGTTTCCACCATTTCTTTTAGTTGAAACGGACTGCAATTGCCATCTAATGCTTCCACGCTTGCATCTCGAATAGCTGCTTCTATAACTTGCGCGATCGCCTTTTCCCATTCATCTTTTTTGATGTAATAAGAGGTTTTATTTGGCCTCAAATTCAAGACTTGAATTTTTATAATCGAAGCCCGAATTGATGCTGCCCAGGAATTAGTTAATCGCCCTTCTACCTGATTTTTTATTAAGTGAATTAATACCACAGTTAAATAAGAATCTATCTTGAAAAGCGTGTCTTTTTTACTCATGGCATCCAGTTCATCAATAATTGCTAAGGCATCGTGATTTCTACCTTCCATAATGCAAGTCCTTAAATCAATTAATTCTTGAGTTGTCATTAGTTTTTTTCCTCCTGAAATTAACAATTAAAAATGCTACTTATTTCTCCTGCCAAATTTCCAATCTTCCCCACCAGGTAATAAAGTCAAATTATCGTCAATAACAGCTAACAAATCATTAGCATAATAACTGTAAGTTAAGGCTAAAAAACTATTAGTAGTTGTGACTACAGAATTTTTATCCACCATTTCCTTCAGTTTAAAGGAACTGTAAGCGCCATTTTCAACCTCCGTGCTGGCATCGCCAATAGCACGTTCTATAGCATTTTCTAAAATCTCCTCCCATTCATCTTCTTTGATGAAATAAGAGGTTTTATTTGGCCTCAAATTTAAGTCTTGAATTTCAATAATTGCATTGCGGATAGATACTGCCCAGGAATTAGTTAAACGTCCTTCAAGCTGATTTTTAATTAAGTGAATTAACATCACAATTAAATAGGATTTGATTTTTCTGATGATGTCTTTTTTACTCATGGCATCCAATTCGTCAATAATTGCTAAGGCATCGTGATTTCTACCTTCCATAATGCAAGTCCTTAAATCGATTAATTCTTGAGTTGTCATTAGTTATTTTTCTCTAAATTATTGGTAGTTAAAAGGGGAGTAGGGAAGTATTTTGTAGCATGGAAAAAATTAAAGACAAAGCTCTAACAGAAATAAATAACAAATTGGCGAAGTATCCGAAACAACTATCATAACCTCTTTAATTTTCCCTCTTTTTCTAGTTGTTTGTGGGTTTGGCGATCGGCGATGAAATCTTCTTCATCGTAGTCTAAATCAACTCCTTTAGATTTAAGAAACTTATCTGCTTCTAAAGGGGTTGAAAATCCCAATAATTCTCGCAATTTACCGCTACTAATAGAACCTTCGCGATCAGCTTCTATCACAATTCTTTCTATTAGCTTACCTTCTAAATTTCCCCATTTTTCCTTTAGGAAAGAGGCAAGTTCGTCTGGTAAGACAATCTGAATTTGCTGCATGAGTATTTCCTTTAGTTATTAACTGATCATATCATAGAGGTGTAGTAAAATTAAGTAAGTAAATTTATTTCTGTAAGCTTGAATTTCTCTAGCTATTGCTTGAAGAACAATCTCCTCACTACTCAAAAGGAGAGCGATCGCTCACAAAATTTGCCAGTTCTAGTGGTATTAAAAAGGCAAATATTCAACCGTATTCAGCCATTCATCAGGTTCAGAACCTAAAGCAATCAATTCCAAATCCTTAACAAATTCTCCTATGGTACCTCCAAGTTGATGACCAAATATTAAACCAGCAAATGGTTTTCCTTGACGTTGCCAAGTTTCAGCGAGTACCTTAAAACCAATATCTTGAGTAAATAAAACTCGACCCTGCAAAGTTGCTCGTGCCAAAAGTTGATCGTCTGGTAACTCTGCTGCATCATCCTCTATTGCCGTAATAACATCGACTCCACGACGACGTAATTGTTGAGTAATAGGTAGAGGAATATGAACATCCATTTCATTAATTGATAATTGATAATTGATAATTGATAATTACCTCTGGTTAAAAGCGTTACGGAATTGAAGATAAGGAAATATTATTTCTTTTTTCCCCTTAAAAGGGGAGGTTTTAAACCATAATTATTTAATTATTAATTATTAATTATTAATTATTAATTATTAATTATTCGGTGCGCGATCGCGTTTATTTGACGCACATTTTGGAGTGTATTGACCGCATCCGAGATTACACAGGCAATAATAGGGAAAATTTTATGAATAATCCTTTGGTGCAAGATGCAGTATTAAGAAGATTGCAAACAATGGCAGAGTCTACACAACAACTTTCGGATGATTTAAAAGTAGATGCACCGGATGTGGACTGGTGAGCATTATCTGGATTTAGAAATGTTCTAGTTCATGATTATTTGAATGGTATTGATTTAGAGAGAGTCTGGGATGCGATTTATAATTATTTATCAGGGTTGGAATCTGCTGTTAGGCGACTATCTGAAGGTTTAGAACAAGAGTAGTCCAGTAGTGGACTGACACGCCTAAAAATGTAGGTTGGGTAGAACGAAGTATTAGTGGAGCTTATCCATTAGGATAAACCCAACACGCACTTACACTTAATCTGTGCATCCGTGCCATAATCGGTGTGAGCGCCTTAACTCAACCTACGCTTATTACTGAAATTTATGATTGCCCAAGAAAAAAAACAACACAAAGTTAATCATATCCTTACCCTAACTATTCTATGGTTATTGGGAGCGGTGAGCGATCGCCTCTGGTTTGCTGTCGATAAGTCTGTACCTGCTTGGGATCAAGCTGACTATCTCACGGGTTCCCTGACTTACTGGCGTGCTTTTCAAAATGTGCATCTGTTTTCTGGGGAATGGTGGCAGCATTTTTGGTCGCTTTCGCCGAAAGTTCCGCCGTTGACTTATATTCTTACTGTTCCATTTCAAGTGATTTTTGGTAGGGGTGCTGACCAAGCAACTTTAGTACATCTATTTTTTAGTGCTATTTTACTTACTTCAGTTTATTGTTTAGGCAGCAAATTATTTAATCAAAAAGTTGGTTTTTGGGCAGCAGTTTTATGTATATTATTTCCAGGATTATATAGATATCGTTTACAGTATTTACTCGACTATCCTCTCACGGCAATGGTAACTTTAAATTTCTGTTGTTTGACGTTTTGGTATTGGGATAGGGAACAGGGAATAGGGAATAGGGAACAGGGAACAGGGAACAGGGAAAATAAAACGGGAAAAATTGACAAAGAAAATTTTAATTTTAATTCTGAAACAACGTCTATTTTCGATAAATTACTGTCAAAAATATCTGCCATAGGGAACAGGGAACAGGGAACAGGCAACAGGGAAAATAAAACGAGAAAAATTGACAAAGAAAATTTTAATTTTAATTCTGAAACAACGTCTTTTTTTGAGAAATTGCTGTCAAAAATATCTGCTATAGCAAATAATTTACTTATATCTTTAACTCTAAAAGATTGGCTTTGGGCGATTGCTTTTGGTTTAGCTTTTGGTGCTGCAATTTTAGTTAAACAAACTACGATATTTTTTCTCTTCATTCCGTTACTTTCGATAGGAATAAATATTCTCATAAAACGGCAGTGGCAAAAGTTAATTCAACTAATTTTTTCTCTGTGTTTATCTGTAGCAGTTTTTTACCCTTGGGTGAGAACAAATTGGCTATTAATGTTAACTGCTGGTAAGCGCGCAACTGTTGATTCTGCTATTGCTGAAGGCGACCCCAATTTATTGAGTTTGGATGCTTGGCTTTATTATTGGAAACTGCTGCCTTATCATATTTCTTTGCCTCTGTTAATTATTCCCATTGGCGGATTAATTTTTTACCTAATTCGGTTGTTCAAAAAACAGGATAAATTATCATCAAATTACCTCCAATATTGCCGATGGCTAGCTATTTTTTTAATTGGAGGTTATCTCATTTGCTCCCTCAATATCAATAAAGATTTCCGCTACACTTTGCCATTACTGCCAGTTTTATCAATTTTATTAGCCTTTGGTTTAATGCAGTTTCCGAGAAAAGTAGGAAAACAAATTCGCTGGTTTACTATTGGTTTAGCTATTATTTTAATGATATTAAATATCTGGCCTGTAGGTGGAATTTTCTTCAGAAAAATTTCTGCCTGGTTGAGTCCTGGCGGTGTTTATTATGCACATTTAGGTAAAGAATGGCCTCATCGAAAAGTAATTGCTGAAATTGTCAAAACTGACCCCTATTTACGGTCAACTTTAGGAGTTTTACCCTCCACTCCAGAAATTAATCAACATAACTTAAATTATTACGGTGCTTTGCAAAATTTACAGGTTTACGGTAGACAAGTAGGAACTAACTTAAAACAAGTACCTCAAGATGTGCGATCGCTCTCTTGGTTTGTCACGAAAACTAATGACCAAGGTTCGGTAAAAAGAATAAAAAAAGCTCAAGCTGCTATTGTTAATATCATCGAACAAAACCCAAATTTCCAATTACAAAAAAGTTGGCTTTTGCCAGATAATAGCAACTTAAATCTTTATCATAATCAGTTTTTGCCTGTAGAGGTTCATCCTCTGAATAAACCACAGGAAAAAGTCAAATTAGACTATGTAATTTTATCGCCAAAAATTAGACCGGGAGTACCAATACCTATTACCTATAAATGGTCTGGTTCTTGGCAAGAATTACAGTCTGGTTTAGTGTTGTTAACTTATCGCCGAGAAAATATAGCAATTCCCACAGTTACGAAGTACATTTACAATCCCCCTAAATCCCCCTTAGAAAGGGAGACTTTGAACGTTCCAACCTTAGAAAGGAGGGCAAAGGGGGGATATAAAACTGTACCTCATAGATTAAAGAACTGCTGTATTAATCAACCACAATTTCAGCAATTAGTTTCTGACAATATCTCAGAAAAATCTATTACAAGTTTCATTCACGATCGCGCTATTGGAATGGGAAGTTTATACCCCGGTCTGTCTCCAGCAAACAAGTCTGAAGTCGGGTTTGAAATTATTGAAAGGATAGGAATGTTACCCCCTGCCAATATTTCATCGGGAAATTACATATTAGAAGCGACTTACCTTAACCGGAAAACTGGGGAAACTTATCCTATTCCCATACAACCCCCCGTGCGTGTCGAAGTAGACCCCCAGGCCGAAATATTACCAGCACCAGAATTAGATTTGGTGACACAGTTACGGATGTGGGGGCAAAAATTGCCTCTGGGAATAAAAGGTTTAGAAACTGTATTTGAGGAAGTGGGGCGAGTTAACCAGTACGATCCAGTCCAAGATTATACCAAACAAGCAGAAAAAACTTTGGCATATCGTTTGCAGCAAGACCCCAATAATTTAGAGTGGCTTTATGGGTTGAGTTTGGCCAGAGTTTTACAACAGGATGCAGATGGAGCGATCGCTGCTTTGACTAGAGTAACTGAGTTAGATTCTCAAAACCCCTTTGCTTATGCTTATTTAGCTTTTGTTTATCTATATAACTTAAATCCCGGGCCCGCAGAAATAGCTTTGAAGTCTGCTTTGGAGCTTGACCCCACTCAGCCTGAAATTAGAGCTTTAAATGGAGTTGCTGCTTTGATGCAAGGGAATGTAATTAAGGCGTGGCGTTATCTTAAATAGGCAGTAGGCAGTAGGCAGTAGGCAGTAGAGAATTAGGGGAGTGGCTCACACGGATTATGGCACGGATACAAGGATAGGTCAGTAGGGACGTTGCATGCAACGTCCGTACAGGAAGTTATGAATCATCATAATTACCCGATGTCCTAACTATAGTTATAGTCGCCACTGCTGTAAATCAAAATGTCAAGACTTATATAGCTATAGATTTCCACATATTTTTATCTGGTTTACCGTCGTATATGCTAACTTGACACTTACCGCAATAAATTGTTACATTTGTTTACATAAAGGTAAATAAATGTAAAGGAAAAAAATTATGGTTATTTTAATCTCACTATTCGTTATCGGTTGGGTCGCTGCAGCAGTAATTGGAAGCCAAGCTTATTTATTGGGCGAACAAACTAAGCCTATCCACGAGCGCAACTGGAATTCTAAGTCTTTTGAAAATTTATCTGAATCTTTAACTGGCAATAGATTGGACTACAATCAGCGAATTCCGGCCTATAGTATGGACGCCTATGCTAGCCAGAACCTTGCTGATGGTTCAAATGTATAGGTATAGCAGAAGGAAGAAGGAAGAAGGAAGAAGGAAGAAGGAAAAATATTGCTTTGTCTAATTTTGAAGCTTTTGATCTGTCCTCACCTTTCCTTCAACTGCTGTAAAGATTTATGGTTTGATTTTTCGTTGACTCCTCTGTTTGAAACTTAACTGAACTATGTTCATCCCCAGCAGAATATCTGCTTGGGTGATTTTTTTTTGATCCAGGGACTGTTTTTAACGAAGTCAGAAGTCAGAAGTTAACCCACCCCTCGCCCCTCCCCCTCCCAGGAGGGGAAGTAGGGGATGCGTGAGCAACTCTCTAAAAATATTTCGCCTTATAAAGACGGGGTGGCGCGACCAAATTCTTTTAATTTATCAAAATGTCAATACTTAATAGGTGCGGATTTCCACATCTTTTTATCTTGTTTGCCGTAACTTATCCCAACTTGACACTCACCGCAATAAATTGTTACATTTGTTTACATAAAGGTAAATAAATATAAAGAAAAAAAGGAAAAAAATTATGGTTATTTTAATCTCACTATTCGTTATCGGTTGGGTCGCTGCAGCAGTAATTGGAAGCCAAGCTTATTTATTGGGCGAACAAAGTAAGCCTATCCACGAGCGCAACTGGAGTTCTAAGTCTTTTGAAAATTTATCTGAATCTTTAACTGGCAATAGATTGGACTACAATCAGCGAATTCCGGCCTATAGTATGGACGCCTATACTAGCCAGCGCCTTGCTGATGGTTCAAATGCTTAGGCATAGCGGAAGGAAGAAGTAAGAAGGAAGAAGGAAAAATATTGCTTTGTCTAATTTTTAAGCTTTTGATCTGTCCTCACCTTATCCTTCGACTGCTGTAAAGATTGATGGTTTGATTTTTCGTTGACTCCTCTGTTTGAAACTTAACTGAACTATTTTCATCCCAAGTAGATATTCTGCTGGGGTGATTTTTTTTGATTCAGGGACTGTTTTTAACGAAGTCAGAACTCAGAACTCAGAACTCAGAACTCAGAACTCAGAAGTTAACCCACCCCTAACCCCTCCCAGGAGGGGAAGTAGGGAATGGGTGAGCAACTCTCTAAAAATATTTCGCCTTAAAAGGCGGAGACCCAATTATTTTGATAAACAAAATGCGGAGCGTAAAAGATATATATTTTTTAATTTCTTCCCACACTACCCTGCTCCCCCACTCCCCCACTCCTTCCCTCCCTCTTCCTTCTTCCCTCTTCCTTCTTCCTTCTTCAAACAGAACACATAGCCATAAAAGTACATTCCCAAACTAATCTAGGTTGGACATAGGAGAGTAAATATTTTCTAGCTGCCTCCAGGTGTTTGAGACATTCGACTTTGTCAAGCTGCTGTTGTGGTTTTGCCCAATAACTATGCTGTAGATAATCTATCAACCATAACTGCGCTTCTAGATCCAAATTTTTACTAATATCTCGCCCTACTTCTAGTGCTTGACGAATAGTCTTAATACCCTGAGTTACCGTTTCCAAAATATCTGCAGGAATTTCTTGTAGTTGTTGCCAAGCAGCGATCGCTTCTCCTGGACTACCTTGAGCCATCATCATCACTTCTGTATGCTTCAAAATTTCTTCATGGCCAGCTTTTTCCAATACGAGTCGCATATTCTCGTTGGCCAAACGATAAAAAGGAATACGCTGACATCGGGACACCAAGGTGGGCAATAATGAATCAACTCCCGGAGCAATTAAGATTAAAGTTGCCCGTTTACCTGGTTCTTCTAAAGTTTTCAACAAACCATTTGCGGCACTTTCTCTCATTGTTTCAGCTTGTTGCAAGACTACTACTGATCTTGCAGTTTCTAGGGGGGGGCGGCCTAGAAATTCACTAATTTCCCGTACCTGTTCGAGACGAATTTGAGGTGGTGACTTGCGTTTGACTCCTGCTTCTGTTGCTTCTTTTGCTGAGAGTAGTTTTCCTTGGTGGAGATAGGTGGGTTCTACCCATAATAGGTCTGGATGGTTTCTTTTGTGAATGCGATTTTTTAGAGATGGGTTAGCAGGGGAGTGGTTATTGGAGAATAGGAGTTCTATAAAACATTGGGCAGTTAAACCCCTTCCTATTCCTGGAGTGCCTACAAATAAATAGGCAGGAGCAATACGTTGGCGAGTAACTGCTTGAGTTAGTAATTCTATGGCTTGGTTTTGTCCGATAATTGGGGTAAATGAAGTCACAATGAAGAAGGAGTCAGGATTCAGGAGTTTCGATTTAGTTAACAATTTGCGCAATTTAGCGACATAATACCCTAGTTCTCACACGTAAGTAGTAACGAGGGTGAAATTTGTATCTTCTGCACTAATCGCTTTAAGCATTTCTGGCAGTCTATCTATATAGACATAGAACTCTCCAGAAATCCTGCTCCCTACTAGGAAAGGCGTAGTAAGGGTTTGAGGACTTTTTTAGTTATGTTAATTGACAAAGACTTAAATGTAAGTATAGAGTGTAGAGATGCGGTTGGCTTGACCGTCAATGCCTGTGGATGAGTAACCGCCGACGGCCTCACAAGAAGCAGGAAGTAAACATCAATTTGTCACGTTATGTGACGCTTTGTATCAGTTTTATGAAGCAGTCAGAATGAATATGTTTAATACCATTTTTAGGCGTTGCTGATTGTGGGTATGATTTTGCCCCCTAGCTCCCCAATTTTGGGGGGAATAAAAATCTAAAAGTCCCCCAATTTTGGGGGATTTAGGGGGCTTTACCAGAACCAAACAATCGCGCATTCATACTTCAATTCAGCAACGCCCCATTTTTAAAGTTAAATCTAAAAAGATGATTTAACTCTGTTTGCTGCTTTTTCTGGTTCTCCAGAAAGTGGGAAAACTAACACACTCTTAATATTGGAATTATTAACTAATTCGTCAAGGCGGTGTAATTGTTTATCGGTAATACCAATACCATCATATTGTTTCGCATAATTTAATTCTTCCTGAAAATTATCTTCATTATAAGCTTGAATAAAGACTCGATCTACTAACCATTTTTCCCAGTCTGCAGCAAAATATTTTTTCGCCCAATAAGGGTTATGATGACTAAGATCGAAACTAACTGAATTATTGGCTTTTTTCATTTCTGTTATCATCTGTTTGGTAAAACTTGTTAATTTCGCTGTCCGGTCTACTTTTCCTGGTAATTCTGCATGATATCCTAGATAATCATCCCATTGAACGGCATCAATTGTTGGATATTTTTTGACAAATTCAACTAAAATTTTAGTAAAAAAGTTAGCTACTTCTTCTACTTCTACATCCAAGACATAATGTTCTATTCCATCGTAGGTTTTATCCACTCCAGGAACTATCCATTTTTTAGCAATTGCTAAGTCAAAAATCGGACTATTTTTATCAATTTTAATGCCTTTCTCGAAGTAAGCATGAACTTCTATTCCTTGTTTATGTGCTTCATCAATTAACCAAATTAACCATTGTTCATTAAATTCATTAGGACAGCTATTTGCTCCTAGTATTTGTTGCATTACTTCACTTTTGTACATAGTACAACCATTTCCCCAAACTCCGTGAATTATGGTATTAAATCCTTGTTTTTTATAATAACGAACTCTTTCACGAATTGTTTTTTCATCGGCATTATTAGTTATATAATAACGACTTAAGTAAATGCCTCTAATTTCTTTTTTATCCCAAGGAGTTAAAACTTTATCGTTGAGGGAATTATTATTAGGTTTAACTGGATTAACAATCTTTTTTTCGGCAGCAATAGGTGATGGTGATTCTGTTTTAGGTAAATCTGGTGGATTTTTGACGGTTTCTGATGAAGATGATTCGGTTTGATTTCGGTCAGTTTCTTTTGATTTTAAAACAGTTTCTTTTTCAAGGGAATTATTATTAGGCTTAACTGGATTAACAATCTTTTCTTCGGCAGGAATAGGTGATGGTGATTCTATTTTAGGTAAATCTGGTGTATTTTTGACGGTTTCTGATGAAGATGATTGAGATGATTCGGTTTGAGTTGAGTCAGTTTCTTTTGATTTTAAAACAGTTTCTTTTTCGGTTGATGTATCTTCTGATTTTAAAGTGGGAATAGGTAGATTTGGAAATTTATCTTGGAGCCAAGAAACTACGGAATTATTAGATACGAATCTAGACAAATCGATCTGATTTCTCTGGATAAACCACCAGTAACTTCCACCTAAAATCATCAAAAAAATTAGAATTTCTACAAAACAACCTGAATCAAAAAGACGAGAAGAATTATCCTTTTTTTTAGACATAGGTTCAATAATTGATAATTGATAATGGATAATTGATAATTAGGGCTTGCTGAATAAATCTCAAATAATTACCATATAAAGGTTTTAGACTTTTTAGGTATTGAAAAAGTACATGGTTTTCAGCTCTTCATGCTCATGCATGGAGCGCATTTTTAGCGCATAGTTGGGCAAGAAAATTCTCCCCTACTCCCCTACTCCCCTTTTCCCCTCCTGGGAGGGGTTAGGGGTGGGTCCCCTACTCCTTAAAAAAGACTTTTTCAGCAGACCCTAATTACCTCTTCCTTTTACGGAGAGGATTGAATAAAAGGAAAATTTTTTCTCTCTTGGTCGATTGGATATGGCGAGGAGACCTTGCCATCCCTTGACCGCTTGTTTTTCCTTGAAAAGAGAGGCTTTAAACCTTAATTATTCTATAAAATTGTAATCAATTTAGATTAGATTTTTTGATTTAGTTAATCTCAATCTAATTTAATTTCCCAGAATAATTACGTTATTACTAAATACATACAACCTCTGATGGAAAAATTTCGGAAATTTATATTTAACTTAATATGTAAGCATTCAGCTATAGCATTCAGTGGTCAGCTTTTCCTGTAAAATGCACTCAAGTTCAGCTTTTTAATTAAGGAATTGCTCTTTGAACTTCTACTACATTTTTAACTCATAAATTTAAGCACTATAACTAGAAGTATGAGTTATTAATATAAGCAATTTTGTAGTAGGAAATATATTAGATATGACTTAAAGCTGATAGCTGATAGCTGACTGCTGTTTGCGCAGCATTCCGTAGGAAATGCTTACTTTAATATAGAACGATAAAGGGGCTGATTTTTTACTCTTTCTATCCAATTTTGAATTTCTGTAAACTGGCTTAAATCAAATCCTCCTTCATTAGCAACATGGGTATAAGCAAATAAACAAATATCAGCAATAGTGTAATTATTACCTACAAAAAATTGATGATTTTCTAGATGTTTTTCCATGACATTTAAAGCAGCATAACCTCCTGGTTGTTTTTGCTTAATTTCTGTTTGATATTCTTCTGCTTTTCCTAAAATACTTATCCAATAACGAGAGGTGGCAATATAAGGTTCATGGCTATATTGTTCAAAGAATAACCATTGCATAACTTGAGCTTTTTCCCATTTATCGGTCGGTAAAAATTTTGTTCCTTCACTGAGATAAAAAAGAATTGCGTTAGATTCAGATAAATATTTTCCTGGTTCTATTTCTAAAGTAGGTATTTTACCATTAGGATTTTTTTGTAAAAATTCTGGGGTACGACTTTCTCCTTTTGTAATATCAATTTCAATTCTTTCAAAAGGGATTTCTAACTGAGTTAACAGTAGACGGATTTTATAGCAGTTACCAGAGGTAGAAAATTCGTATAGTTTCAACATATAGCAATTCCCATGATGGTGAAGTACAAAATTACCGAATAATTAATAATGAATAATTAATAATTAAGAGTTGATAGTTAATAATTATTCATTCAACAATTCACGCCTTGAAGCCTCCCCTTTTAAGGGGATAAAATAAAAAAAAATCCTTTTAGTCAATCCTCTTCTGTAAGCATTCAGCTATTAGCTGTCAGCTATCAGCAACAAGACTCTCTTCATTAAGGACAGTGTTTAAATTAACAACTGACTTTAAAGACAAGGCAGGCAACTTTTGTAGTAAGACAATTAAATATTGCTTTGAGCCTAAACTAAAAGTAATAGCTGATAGCTGATGGCTGACAGCTGAATGCTTACCCTCTTCTTTTAAGAAGAGGTAATTATTAATTGTTAATTATTAATTGTTAATTGCTGAATTTTTTTTAGGGAGTAGGGATTAACGAAGTTAGAAGTCAGAAGTTATTTTTGTAATGGGAATTTTGAGCAACTTTCCAAAAATATTTCCCCTTAAAAGGTGGGGTTGCGCGACCCATATTATTTTGAGAAAAAATAAGAAAAACAACCATGCCTCAGTAACTTGAGAAACGCTATTTTAATATAAATACTTAAAAAAAATCTCTTTCCCTTTATGAGTTTAATACCTCACAGTCTACACGGCGTTGACAATTGGTTGGGGTTTGAGTCCCCATCCATTTTTTCTTCCTTCTTCCTTCTTCCTTCTTCTTTCTTCCTTCTTCAAACCCATTCTATTAATTTTTCCCTCAGAATTTTTTGAATTTGTTCTTGAACTTTATCTATGGTCAGATTAGCATCTATTCGTACTATCAAAGGATTATTTTTAGCTAATTCTTGATAGCCTTGTTGCACCCTTTGATGAAATTGAATATTTGCTTGTTCCATTCTATCAATTTCCCCCCTATTTTTAGCTCTAGTTAAACCAATTTCAACATCAATATCTAACCAAAAAGTTAAATCGCTTTTTAACCCACCTGTAGCAATATGATTGAGTTTTTGAATTAAATCTAAATCTAAACCACGACCATATCCTTGATAAGCAATAGTCGAGTCAGTGAAGCGATCGCACAATACTATAGCCCCTTTTTTTAAATAGGGTTTAATCAAGTTTTCAATATGTTGAGACCTATCTGCTGCATATAGTAACAATTCTGCTCTTTCTTGAATTTGTTCTCCAGATATATCTGTATTTAAGAGTAATTCTCGTAAAGCTTGACCTAGTTTTGTTCCCCCTGGTTCTCGTGTGACAATTACTTCTAAATCTATAAATTTTGATAAAATTTCCCTTGATTGTTTTTTTTCTAATAACCAATCTTTTAAAAGTTGAATTTGAGTGGTTTTCCCCCCTCCTTCTACACCTTCAAAAACAATTAATTTACCTACCATTTTGCATTTATTTATCTATTTTTAACTGATTTTTGATAATTTGCTAATAATTACTAATTTATTTATAGGAGCAATTTGATTTGAGTTGTGTTCCTCGACTTTTAGGGAAGAAGGAATGGCAAACATCGAAGTAATAAAATTCTTTAAGCATTCAGCTATTAGCTGTCAGCTCTCAGCTCTTATAAGGGGGTTTAAATGAATATAGATTGTTGAGCGCCAGCTTTTATAGTAAGTATAAATTCTGGCTCAATTAGTAAAGCTTTTATCTCAAACTAAAAGCAATAGCTGATGGCTGATAGCTGACGGCTGTTTGCGCAGTATTCCGGAGGAAATGCTTACAAAATTCTTACTAATTATCTAGGATTCCTATTAATCAAATTATTCTATCATGTATTGTTGAATACTTATAAATAAATGAAAACTAGAACAGGAAAAATAGAGATATTTGCCGTTGAAGCGAGAGGATATGTTTTTTTGACAGACAAAATATTATATTATTACCTATAGGGAGTATATAGAATATTAATTTATATTTTATCTTTTTCTTTTGGCTTTATAGCACTACGCAAATAGGGCGCGGACATTGATAAATTATCAAACTCAGTCAGGGATTACTTCTGAGTTCCGACTTCTGACTTCTGATTTGCGCGTAGCGCTATAATACCCCAAACTTCATAAGTGGTGTTTACAATTGGTTGGGGTTTGAGTCCTCATCCACTTTTTCCTTCTTCCCTCTTCTTTCTTCCTTCTTAAATTCAAATAATTTTTCTATTATTGGAGTTTTTTATGGCTCGCTATACTGGTGTATTTACTTTAGCTGTTGATGTAGAAAATCTCAAGTTAATTTTGACAGATATTCTGAGTTATTGTGGTTTTGAAGTTGTCTATATTCGAGGCAATTATTTAATGGCTAGTGAAGTTCATGGTCAAGTAATTTTCTCTCAACTTGTTACTATAGAAATCAATGTTGCCATAGCAACTAATAGTGAAAAAATACGCATAAATATAGTGGCTAGAAATGAAGAAATTCCTTTAAAATCAGATAATCATTGCCGTCAAAAGTTTGATTTGTTAAGTAAGTCAATAATAGAAAATCCTAATTGGGAATTTATAGACAGTATTTAATGGAGAATTCTGAATTTAGAATTCTGAATTTAGAATTCTGAATTTAGAATTCAGGAGTTAGGAAGGGAGGCTGTTGGTAGGGTGATGTGCAGGAGGAAAAAAGAAGGAAGAGAAGAAGAAAGTTTTTGTTCGCGTTTGCATAGCATTTTGTAGGAAAGCGGAAGGAGTTCTATCCTAAATTCTCTTCCCTCCTAGTTAGTCCTGCTCCTGCATAGTAATGGTGAGGATATATATTTTTTAATTTCTCCCACACTCCCACACTCCCCATCTCCCCATCTCCCCATCTCCCCATCCCCCCATCTAACTCCTCTTTCAACGAAATGTTCTACGCAGTAATAAAGAGTTTGTCACAACACTCACGGAACTAAATGCCATAAAAGCACCCGCTGCAGCAGGGTTGAGAATAATACCAAAACTCGGTAACAACACTCCAGCAGCTACAGGAATACCCACAATATTATAGGCAAAAGCCCAAAATAAATTTTGACGAATTTTGTTGAAAGTAGTACGACTGAGTTTAATTGACTGCACTACATCCATCAATTTATCCTGCATCAACACAATATCAGCAGCTTCCACTGCCACATCTGTACCAGCTTGCATCCCAATACCGACATTTGCTTGAGCTAGAGCAGGAGCATCATTAATACCATCTCCCACCATTGCCACTTTTCCAGCATTTGACTGCAAAGAAGCGATCGCCTCTGCTTTTCCAGATGGTGCCACTTCTGCCAAAATATCCTTTGAATTTATATTTAACTGTTGTCCAATAGTTTCGGCAACAGAAGAGCGATCGCCTGTTAATAACATCACTCTTAAACCCATACTTTGTAAATGTTGCACTGTTGCTTTAGCGTCATCCCGAAGCACATCACTAACTCCGATAACTCCAGCTAATATTCCATCCACAGCAATATAAACTGTGGTTTTGCCGTTTAAAGTGGGAATATTTTCAGCATTGACAATAATTTTATGACTTTTCAACCATTCCAAATTTCCCACTAAAGCAGGTTTACCATCTACAACAGCAGATATTCCTAAACCAGCTTCGGTGTGAAAGTCTGTTGCTGTGAGTAATGAGATATTCTCTTGTTGAGCTTTTTGTAAAATTGCTTTTGCCAAGGGATGACTAGCACCACTTTCCACCGTCGCTGCAACTTGTAATAACCATTGCGGGTTATCTCCGATAATATCGGTAACGGTGGGATGACCTGTGGTTAATGTTCCAGTTTTGTCAAAGACAATAGTATCTAATTCATGTACTTTTTCCAGCACATCCCCACCTTTAATTAATAAACCTCTTTCTGCACCGACGCCCGAACCTACTAATATTGCCGTGGGTGTTGCTAAACCTAATGCACAAGGACAAGCAATAACTAAGACGGTGATAGTTAATTTCAAACTTAATAATAGTGGGGAAGTGAAAGTGGAATGTGCCATCATCATCCCTTCATGGTCGCTCATCTGCAACACATTCGGCCAGATATTAGTACCTGCTAAATACCAAAAGAGGAAGGTTACGGAAGCTATAGTCATTACACCGTAGGTAAAATAACCTGCTACGGTATCTGCCAAATTTTGAATAGGTGCTTTGCGGGTTTGAGCGGTTTCGACTAATTTAACTATTTGAGCTAATGTAGTTTCCGAACCTGTGTGAGTTGCCTGGATAACTATAGCGCCTGAGTTATTGATAGTTCCGGCAGTAACTTTAGCGCCACATTCTTTTGTTACAGGTATAGACTCCCCAGTCAGCATCGACTCATCTATTGTTGTTTTGCCACTGTATATTTCCCCATCTACAGGAATTTTTTCCCCAGGTAATACTTGGAGATATTCTCCGACTTTGACTCGTGAAGCTGGAATTTCTACAGATTCAGAATTATTCTCCCCGTTTGGTGGTGGGATTAAATGTGCGGTGGCAGGTTGGAGTGCTATTAATGATTGGAGGGTAGATGCTGCTCGATATCTTGCTTGTTGTTCGAGGGTTTTGCCAAGAAGGATGAAACCAAGGATCATTACAGGTTCGTCAAAAAAGCATTCCCAACCTAACTGAGGAAATAGTAGAGCAACAACACTGGCAATGTAAGCGGTCATGGCACCGAGACCAACTAAGGTATTCATGTTGGGAGCGTTTCGCCAGAGACTTTGAACACCGTCGATGATAATTTCGCGTCCTGGTAGTAATAAAGCTAAGGTTGCTAATGCTGCATGAAACCAAATATTGCTCACAATGGGAATGTCTAAACCAATGAAGTGACCCAGATGTCCGATACCTGAGAGAATAATAAGGAAGGCAGCGATCGCTATTCGTCTAATTTGTTGTTTAATTTCTTGGTTATGGCGCTCGGTTTGTTTTTTGGTTGCGTCTATTTCGGAGGTATCGAGACGTGGTTGAGTAGGGAAACCGTTATTTGTAAGTTTTTCGGCGAGGGTGTTTGGGTCGATCGCCCCTATTTGGCATTGAACGGTTGCTACTTCGGTTGCTAGGTTGACCAGAGCGGAGATAACCCCTGTTTGTTGGGTGAGTTGGCGTTCGACTGCTTTGACACATCCAGCGCATTTCATCCCACTAACATCAAGGGTGATGGTTTCTGCTGGGGAGCGATCGATATTTGTTGTTTCTGGTTTGGAGGCAACTTGCATAAAATTTTCTCTACTAATTTCAGGACTTACACAAAATTCTCTTTTATTTTATATGTCACAGTAGAGTAGGGTGCGTTGTCACGCTACTATAGTTAGAATTGTTGCGTAGGTCTTATATTTTATTAAACGTTTACTTTTTTAATATAGAAATAAAAATAGCGATCGTTTAATTGTTAACTTAATTTTTTAACATTTTCTTCGGGCAACTTTGATTTAGTAATTCCCACCTACCACCTTCTGATGAGCGATCGTTTAATTGTTAACTTAATTTTTTAACATTTTCTTCGGGCAACTTTGATTTAGTAATTCCCACCTACCACCTACTACCTAAAACCTACCACCTTCTTCATTTTCGCTGATAGGCTAAATAATTAGTTGCTTTCATTAATTGATAATGGATAATTGATAATTACCTCGGGTTTTAACCGTTACGGAATTGAATATAAGGAATATTTTCTTTTCTTGGTCGATGGTCGGACAGCGCAGGTTTCGGAGCCATCCCACCCTACGGGAAAGCTGGGAACAGAGAACTCCGTTCCGCTGACGCGTTTCGCGTCAGCGTTGCGTTACGCCAGTTTTGCGAAGCAAAAGCAAACGACCGCTGTCTTGGTCGATTGGAGGACAGCGAGGGGACCTCGCCATCCCACCCTTCGGGAAGCTACGCTAACGACCGCTTTTTTTTCCCCTATCCAAGGGGAGGCTTCAAGGCGCGAATTCTTTAATTATTAATTATTAATTATTAATTATTAATTATTCGGTAATATTTTATTCAACTGTCAAAGGCAGATCAAGAATAAAAAAACGAGTCAATAATCGAATTATTAAGTAGTACCAAGCCACTATAAATGTTATACCTATAAAGTCATATATTATGATAAGCGCTATATTATTTTGCATAATATCTGGCTGAATATTTAGCTTAATATTTGCTATGGTAGCAATAACACTGATAGGAATAAGAATAATAAGACTAATAATTACTACCGCGAAAGTAAAACCTATATAAATGCCAATTACCATTAAAAATAATAGAAAAAATGCCCATAAAAAATACCGCATTTTCGGTGCTAAATTCAGCCTAACTTAACGAACAATTTTTGGCTGATTTGCTAATAGTCGGAAATATAGCAATCCTATTTACCGAATTATTAATTATTAATAATTAATAATTAAATAATTCAGGTTTAAAGCCTCCCCTTTTAAGGGGAAAAAAGCGGTCGAGAGATGGCGAGGTCTCCTCGCCATATCCAATCGACCAAGAGAAGAAATAATATTTCCTGATATTCAATTCCGTAACGGTTTTAACCAGAGGTAATTATCAATTATCCATTATCCATTATCAATTATCAATTAATGAAAGCACTTTTGAGGATGGTGAGGTACATTTAAAGACTAATCTCTATTCCCTATTTATTAAAGTGATAAAATTTTGTACCTCACTAACTCCAAAACTGCTGTAAGTTGTAATATTTTAGTAATAGGGACGAATGGCAATTCACCCATACAGGAATAATATCATGTCCGGTTGAATACTTATAAATAAATGAGTAGGGAGTAGGGAGTAGGGAGTAGGGAAAATTGCTTGCTTCTGTTCTAATAAATATGAATAGCAAGCCAAATTGTTTCTATATTTGGATCGGTTGAAATAATTTTATGTGGGGTTTTGGCTGGTATAAAAATATGACTATCTTTGACTAATTTTGTGTTTTTTTGATTGATTTCTAATATGGCGGAACCTTGAAGCAATATTACCCATTCATCTTCATCTTGAATAAATTCTTCACTTACAAAATTAGGGGGTGAAATTATTTTATTAATTTTGACATTTTTATGTGATAGTAAATTTTTTAATATCTCTTCCATGATTTTTAATTAAGGTGATAGGTAAGCATTCAGCCATCAGCTATTACTTTTAATTTTAGATAAAAGCTTTACTAATTAAGTCATAATTTATACTTACTATAAAAGCTGGCCTTAAAGTCTATATTCATTCAAAACCCCCTCCTTTTGCTGAGAGCTGATAGCTAATAGCTGAATGCTTACGGTGATAGGTTTTAGGTTTTAGGTAGTATAAGTAGGTAATACCAATTTGATAAATGTTTGTTACAAATGGTAGGGACGTTGCATAGTCCGTACGAAAGAAGGAAGAGGGAAGAAGGAAGAAGGGATAAAGATTTTAAAAAATGGAAAAACGATATAAATAACTATCTAAAATGAACTAGAATAGCTATTTTTAAGTATATCTGATCGAGGTCTATCTTTTTGTAGCATTCTTTTTTCAAATTGGTATAAGTGGAAAAATTTACCAAATAATTAAGGTTTAAAGCCTCCCCTTTTAAGGGGATAAAAAAGAAAAATTTTCCTTTTAGTCAATCCTCTCCTTTAAAAGAAGAGGTAATTGTTATATCATGTCCGGTAGCATCAGTCTTGTATAGCAAAGGTAAGGAAGAAGGAAGAGGGAAGAAGGAAGAGGGAGGAAGGCTACCCTCGCAAGAAAAAAAACCATTATTTCCTGTAGATATTCACCCTTGGGTTTACACAAACGATATAAACGGACATGATATTAATTATTAATTATTAATTATTAATTGTTGAAAACTATGTCATTGTGACTGGAACGGAGTGGAAGGAAGCAATATCAAAGGTTTCAATTACATTTAGGAAATATCATCAAGTTTAAAACTCAGACAACACCAGATTTTTCCTTCTATCCAAGATAACTAAATAACTAAACACCCTTTTCCTTCTTCCTTCTTACTTCTTCGTTCTTCCTTGCGCTATACAACTTTAGATTTTTCCTTCTATCCAAGATAACTAAATAACTAAACACCCTCTTCCTTCTTCCTTCTTACTTCTTCGTTCTTCCTTGCGCTATACAACTTTAGATTTTTCCTTCTATCCAAGATAACTAAATAACTAAACACCCTTTTCCTTCTTCCTTCTTACTTCTTCGTTCTTCCTTGCGCTATACAACTTTAGATTTTTCCTTCTATCGAAGATAACTAAATAACTAAACACCCTCTTCCTTCTTCCTTCTTACTTCTTCGTTCTTCCTTGCGCTATACAACTTTATTCAGAATAAATAAACTTTCATCTCCTCCACGTCCAATTCTTAAAGTTTCGTCTAAATAAGTAATATCTAGTGTAGCAACTCTACCTTTAGGATTATTCGCAGCCACAACTTTAAAAGGATTTAGTTTAGGAGTATTAATACCCGCAATTTTCTCAATTGCCAAATAACGTTTCTCAAAATAAACATTGATGCGTTTATCTGCTAAACCAGACTTATCAATAGCAGGTTCAAACCTAGCAGTTACTTTGACATTTCCTGATATTAATTTCAGAGGATGTTGTACTTGGGCTTGATTAAAAAATGCTTTATTAGCAACATCAATTACTTGATAAACTTTACCTACTTGTAAACCCAATGGTAGGGAATCTAAAAAACGAATTTCTCTAGCTGTAGAGTATTGCAGTTGCCAAGTTCCATCTAATAAATTAGTAGCGTTTAGGAGAGGTTGAGGATGAGGATTGAGATTTTCTAATTCTGTTGTTAACTGTTCAATTTCTGTAACTAAAGTTTGATCTAACTTCAAATTCGTTACAGGACAACCATCATTTTTAGTTTGAATATTTTTGATTGTTGCTTGTAATTTTTCCTTCAATAGTTGATTATTCATATGATTAAATAGTTGTAAAATTTCAGGAGTTATAAGTCAGAAGTCAGGAGTCAGGAGAAAGGGAGAATGATAGTGGAAATTACCGAATAATTAATAATTAAATAATTAAATAACTAAATAATATCAAATCCGTTTTATTGAGCATAAAAAAATTCTCCAATCGTCATAACTACGCTCATCTTTGTAATTCTCTCTCCTCCTGACTCCTGACTCCTCCTGACTTAACCATTCTATGGCTGTTTAACCGGATTTGATATAATTCAGCTTTATTAGCCTCCCCTTGAAAGGGGAAAAAATTTATTTTTTCCTTATTGGTCAATCCTCTCCCTAAAAGGGAGAGGTAATTATCCATTATCCATTATCCATTAATGAAAGGGGGTTTCGCCTTGGTGAGGTACACCCCGAAGCGAGCAAGATGCTCCCAGTGGGAACATTTAATTTTTCATATCTGTACTTCATATACTTGGAATTTGCTGTATTTAATGCCACTACGCGGAAATTAAAAGTCGTAGGGGCGAATGGCCATTCGCCCCTACAGATGGTGGTTTAAAGGTAAATTTGCGTAAGTCTTGTTTAGTGAAACATTCCCTCTTCCCTCTTCCCTCTTCCTTCTTCCTTCTCCTATAATTGTAAAGCACTCATAGCTGTTTTAATTAAATTAAAAAAACGAGCATCTGAAACATCTACTTGTTTGGCACTATTACGAGTTTTACCTAACAAACCTATTTTTTGCCCCTGTTGAATTGCTAATACTTCTCCACGGGAATTTCTAATTCTTAATTCCTTCACATCTCCTATTTGATAAAGACTGCAAATATAAGGGCGACTACTGTAATAAAATTCTGCTTTTTGAGGAAAATTTTGAGGCGAATTTTGTGAATTCCTAGAAACTTCCATCGGCAAACGCACTCCTAATAATTCCAACTCAATATTACTCTGACCATTCCAAGTATTTTCCCGCATTTTATAAGCAATATCTACCACCGAAGGTAGAGGAAAATAATCGCCCCAACGCCAAGCGATCGCCTGAATTATTTCTCCTTTAATTAAAGTTAATTTAATATGCCCCTTACCCACAATTTTTTGTTCAGAAATTCTCACATTCCGACTCCAAAACACAGGGTATTTATTTTCAATTCCGCAGGGATGAAGTAAATCTATTTGACGATATAAGTCAAAATTTAATTCCTGAATTTCTGCCTCAGCATCAATACTAATTAACGGTTTTAGATGCTGAATTTCTAAACATTGATGAGCAAAATCACTCAGACGAGAACGAAATTTTTCCAAATTTTCTGCCGAAAAAGAAAAACCTCCCGCCGCTCTATGACCACCATACTTTCCTAATAGCTCATCGCAAAATTGTAACGCCTCAAAAACATGAAACTCAGGAATGCCACGAGCAGATCCACGAATTATTTCTTCCCCCTCCTCCTCATAAGTGCCAATAAAAACAGGCACCCCATAACGCTCCACCAACCGAGAAGCAACAATACCAATAACACCATGATGCCATCCAGGTTGCACCACCACTAAAACCCTTTCCTCCTGTAAATTTATCTGACTTGACTCGCACCAAGCGATCGCTTCTTGTTCAATTTCCTCACATAACAGTTGTCGTTGCTGATTAATTTCTTCACATTGCATCGCCCTTTCCAAAGCTATTCCCATATCATCAGTAGTCAAAAGCTCAATTACAATTTGTGGGTCAGCAATACGTCCCACTGCGTTGATGCGGGGACCAAGACGAAAGCCAATATCATCAGGTTTAAGAGATTTTTGAGTTCCCTCTTCCCTCTTCCCTCTTCCTTCTTCCATGTTCCCTATCTCTTCTTGATGAGTTCCCTCTTCCTTTTTCCCTCTTCCTTTTTCCCTCTTCCCTCTTCCCTCTTCCTTCTGCCTTCTTTCTTCTTCCTTCTTCCTTCTTCCTTCTTCCTTCGCTTTGACACCAGATACCTGAATTAATGCTTGTACTCCTGGTAACTGAGAGTGAGGCAAATATTGTAACCCCCGTTTCACCAACCGACGGTTTACCCCAGTTAGGGGCGCCAAGTCAGCAATAGTACCCAAGGTAAATAATTCCAAAAGTGGCTTAATTAAACCTTGGTGTTTTCCCAAACGTTGCGCTAGAGATACTGCCAAAATGTAAGCAACCCCCACTCCTGCCACACCCCGATAAGGAGAAGCTTCCGAAATAAGTTTAGGGTTGAGGATAGCGTGAGCTGGTGGTAGTTTTGGTGGAATATCGTGGTGGTCGGTAATAATAACATTTACACCTAATTCCCTTGCCCTAGCAATAGGTTCATAGGCAGCAATACCATTGTCTACAGTGAGGATGAGACTTACTCCTTCCTGATGAAATTCCTCAACAATGCGTTGGTTGATCCCGTAACCTTCCTGCATTCGACTAGGGATAGCATAGTCAACTTTTGCCCCTAGATGTTTGAGAGCGCGCAACAATAAAGCAGTGCTAGTCATGCCATCTGCATCATAGTCACCACAAATAGCAATTTTTTGTTGTTGAGAAATTGTCGTTTGTAATAAATTGAGACTAATATCTAAGTCGGGAAATTCTTCTATTGGTAGAGGTAGTTTGATTGACTCAGGGTCTAAAAATGCTTGTGCTTGGTCTATAGTAGAAATATCCCGGTTAATTAATGTCTGGGCAATTAGGGGTGATATTTCTAGAGTTTTGGCTAGTTGTTTAGTTATTTCTGGTTGCTCTGGATATATTAACCATCTTTGGTTAGGTAAGTTTTGCTGCTTTGGTGAAAGGGGGAAATTATTTTGCATATTTGAAGAAGGAAGAAGGAAGAGGGAAGAAGGAAGAAGCGGTGCGACCCCGCGTCGGCGTTAGCTTTAGCTCCTCCGGAGGAGGCTAGACGCAAGGGAATGCGCACCAAGAGAGGAAAAAAGGAAAAAGTGCGGCCATCCTGCCCACTAATACGGGAGCAAGGGAATACGGGAGCAAGATGCTCCCACTACCGTGTCTCGTAACAAATATAATTACAATGCAATACCACCTTAATTGTTTATATTCAGAATCATATTATACCAAGCGTGAAAAAAGAATACTTAACTTAAGTGAAATTTCAATTATCAAGTAATTAACACGCTAATTCAACAATTAATAATGAATAATTACTTCTCCCCTACTCCCCCGCTCAAAAAAATGTAGCAAACATTTATCAAATTCGTATTTTTAGGAGGAAAAATGTTCAAAACTTTAATCAGACAAAAATATTTAAGACCAATACTGTTCCGGAACACTTATAACCAATGCTTGCTTCATTTATTAAAAAGCTCAAATGCTCAAATTCTCAAATGCTCATAGCTTATTATTAGGAGGAAAAATTTTTAAAAGCTTAATCAGACAAAAATATTTAGAAACAATACTGTTCCGGAACACTTATAACCAATGCTTGCTTCATTTATTAAAAAGCTCAAATGCTCAAATTCTCAAATGCTCATAGCTTATTATTAGGAGGAAAAATGTTCAAAACTTTAATCAGACAAAAATATTTAAGACCAATACTGTTCCGGAACACTTATAACCAATGCTTGCTTCATTTATTAAAAAGTTCAAATGCTCAAATTCTCAAATGCTCATAGCTTATTATTAGGAGGAAAAACTTTCAAAACTTTAATCAGACAAAAATATTTAGAAACAATACTGTTCCGGAACACTTATAACCAATGCTTGCTTCATTCATTAAAAAGCTCAAATGCTCAAATTCTCAAATGCTCATAGCTTATTATTAGGAGGAAAAATTTTTAAAAGCTTAATCAGACAAAAATATTTAAGACCAATACTGTTCCGGAACACTTATAACCAATGCTTGCTTCATTCATTAAAAAGCTCAAATGCTCATAGCTTATTATTAGGAGGAAAAATTTTCAAAAGCTTAATCAGACAAAAATATTTAGAAACAATACTGTTCCGGAACACTTATAACCAATGCTTGCTTCATTTATTAAAAAGTTCAAATTCTCAAATGCTCATAGCTTATTATTAGGAGGAAAAATTTTCAAAAGCTTAATCAGACAAAAATATTTAGAAACAATACTGTTCCGGAACAGTTATAACCAATGCTTGCTTCATTTATTAAAAAGCTCAAATGCTCAATTGCTGAAATACTCATAGCTTATTATTAAGAGTAAATAATGTTCAAAACTTTAATCAGACAAAAATATTTAAGACCAATACTGTTCCGGAACAGTTATAACCAATGCTTGCTTCATTCATTAAAAATCTCAAATGCTCAATTGCTCAAATGCTCATAGCTTATTATTAAGAGTAAATAATGTTCAAAACTTTAATCAGACAAAAATATTTAAGACCAATACTGTTCCGGAACACTTATAACCAATGCTTGCTTCATTCATTAAAAAGCTCAAATGCTCAATTGCTAAAATACTCATAGCTTATTATTAAGAGTAAATAATGTTCAAAACTTTAATCAGACAAAAATATTTAAGACTAATACTGTTCCGGAACACTTATAACAAAGTAAGCATTCAGCCGTCAGCTATCAGCTATCAGCTATTAATTTTGGGGAAGGTAAAAATAATTGAGAAATGAGACAGAATAAAAGTTACTGTTAAAGTCCCCTTCCTAAATCTTAGAAGTAATGAATAATTAGGGTTTGCTGATAGCTGACTGCTAATCGCTGAATGCTTACATAACAAATGCTTGCTTCATTGATTAAAAAGCTCAAATGCTCAATTGCTGAAATACTCATAGCTTATGATTAGGAGTAAATAATGTTCAAAACCTTAATCAGACAAAAATATTTAGAAGCAATACTGTTCCGGAACACTTATAACAAAGTAAGCATTCAGCCGTCAGCTATCAGCTATCAGCTATTAATTTTGGGGAAGGTAAAAATAATTGAGAAATGAGACAGAATAAAAGTTACTGTTAAAGTCCCCTTCCTAAATCTTAGAAGTAATGAATAATTAGGGTTTGCTGATAGCTGACTGCTAATCGCTGAATGCTTACATAACAAATGCTTGCTTCATTGATTAAAAAGCTCAAATGCTCAATTGCTGAAATACTCATAGCTTATGATTAGGAGGAAAAATGTTCAACACTTTAATCAGACAAAAATATTTAAGACCAATACTGTTCCGGAACACTTATGCGGTTAAACTACGTCTCGCTTATATCTTTGCTTTAATTGGAATAATTATCCCTCATCATTACGTTTTAGCTCAAACCACTACAGAATATTATGCTGCTGTAAGTGAGGATAAAATTATTAATAATGACTCGGAAAATCAAGATGCTTCTGTTTATTTTAATCGGGGTGTCGATAAATATAATGATGGAAATTTTCCCGGAGCTTTGAATGATTTTAGTAAGGCTATTGAGCTGAGACCGGATTTTATTGAGGCTTATTATAATCGTGGTATTTTACGAATTGAATTAGCAGACTATCAAGGAGGGATTGAGGATTTTACTAATGTAATTAATCTCGATCCTAGTCGCGTTGAAGCTTATTATAATCGAGGAAATATTAATAGTATTATTGGTAATTATCAAGCAGCAATTGTAGATTTTGATAAAGTTATTGAATTGGAGCAAAATTTATTTTATGTCTATAGTAATCGTGGTGTTGCTCGTTCTGGAATAGGAGACGAACAAGGTGCAATTGCCGATTTTTCTAAAGCTATAGAATTAGAGCCAAATGCTGTGGATGCTTATAATAATCGGGGAATTATTCGGCGGAAATTAGGAGATTATCTAGGAGCGATCGCTGATTATTCTAAAGTAATTGAACTGAAACCTAATGATCCTCAAACTTATTTTAATCTGGGAGTTGCCAGGACTGAATTTGGAGATAAACAGGGTGCAATAGAGGATTATAATTGGGCAATTAAACTTAAGCCTGATTATGCTGAAGCTTATCTAAATCGAGGCAATATTTGGCAAAGTTTGGGAAATTATCAGCAGGCAATAGCAGATTTTTCTCAAGCAATTAAATCAAATCCTGAATTAGCAGATGCTTATAATAATCGGGGTAATATCCGTCGTTTATTGGGAGACGACTGGGGGGCAATTATTGATTACGACCGGGCGTTAGAAATAAAACCAAATTTACCTGATGCTTATAATAATCGAGGCAATGCTTATAGTTCTTTGAGAAATTATCGGGAGGCAATTTCTAATTATGACCGGGCTTTAAAACTTAATCCAGAACTATTTTTGACTTATCATAATCGGGGTGCTGCTTATTTAGAATTAGGAGATTATGAAGCGGCTTTAGCAGACCTTAATCGAGCGATTGAATTGCAGCCTAATTTTGCTAATGCTTATGAAAGTCGTGGAATTGTATATGAGCAGTTAGGAAATTTGCCAAAAGCTCTGGAAGATTTATAGAAAGCTGCTGAATTGTTTGTAGAAGAAGAGAAAAATTTAGAGTATGAAAGGATTAAAGAAGTTATTGATAAAATTGAGCGGAATGCTGATATTAAATCAATTTAATAGGGATTTGGGTAAGTTTCAACTTGATCTGTGTATCCGTGCCATAATCAGTGTCTAGCAGATGTGTTTAAATCCCTAATATGAAAGTCGTGGAATTGTATATGAGCAGTTAGGAAATTTGCCAAAAGCTCTGGAAGATTTACAGAAAACTGCTGAATTGTTTGTAGAAGAAGAGAAAAATTCTGAGTATGAAAGGATTAAAGAAGTTATTGATAAAATTGAGCGGAATGCTGATATTAAATCAATTTAATAGGGATTTGGGTAAGTTTCAACTTGATCTGTGTATCCTTGCCATAATCAGTGTCTAGCAGATGTGTTTAAATCCCTAATAGGGATTAGTTGTTGTTTAAACTAGGGATTATAAAGAATTAGAATCTTCTGTTAGCAATTTTGCCAAACGACCCCGCAATTTAGCATATTGAGTCTGAGTTAAATCGCACTCAAATATACTATACTGCATCCACTGACCAATAAGACTTTAAAATATTATGAATTTTCGTCCGTCGCTTATCATCAGAAATGTCATAACAAACCACCACATACATAAAAATTATCTCCCAAAAATAAACAGAAAAGAAAAGGCAGATTTCCAGCATATTTATATTTCCATCTACCCCTAAATATCTAATTAAAATTACTTCTATTAGTTACCAGTTATTAGGTATGAATAAAATAGTGGGAGCAAGATGCTTCCATCTTGGAAAATTCAATACCTGCTATCTCCCCTACTCCTCTACTCCTCCTCCTCACCATTCCCATTCCCATCGGTATTTTTCTTCCCAAACCACAATAAATAGCAAAGTCAGCTAAAGCATTTATTTGTTTAATTTTTTCTTGTTCAACATCCCCAAAAATTCGATAAGTAACCTCACGAACAACACCAATAAACTTACTTCGATAATCAGCAACAATTTATGTATTAATATCAATATAACTAGGATAAATAGACTCAAGTGGAATCTCAAAAAATTCCATCCCACTATATTTATCCCAACGATTCAATAGAGAATTAAACACACAATCTTTAGTAGGCATCGGCATATCATAACTCCCTTGTCGAAAACAAGTAGGAGTAGCAAAATTTAAAGTAATAATTCTCTGAGAATCAGATGCCTGTTCATATAATTCTTGATAAGAAAAAGAACCAACCCAAGGTTGATTAGATTTCGGCGTACTAAGAATGCTAATAATGTTTAAATTTGCCGGATCTAAATGCCAAGGTTGGTCGGCATTAAGATCCAACCAAAGTTGAGTTAATTCGCCGAATAAATTGTCGTCTAAAAGAGATATGCACCACCAACAATTAGTACCTGGTGGAATAAATTTTTTATGTTGCCATTGGAGAGAATAGTCGCGACTTTTTGAGGAGGGTTTTTTAGTTTGTAAAGGACTAATAGTAAAAGGTTTATTACCAGTAGATTCATGGAGGCGATCGCCCAATTTTTTATCGACAGAACTAACTAAAGTTAAGAACAAAGTATGGAGATGTCTACCTGTTAGGTATCCGGTAGGAATAGGAGATTGAGGTATTAGGTTTAAGACTAGACTATAGGGCATTGGAAGTTAACAGTCAAAATTCAAAATTCAAAAGTAAGATTTTAGGTACTGGTTTACAAGTAGTAGTATTCTAAAAAAAGTCAAGTAGTCAAATGCTATAAATGTTCTGTTTAGCAAGAGTTTTTTCATAAATAATTTTCCCATCTCGTGCCACATAAAAACCTAATAATGGGTAACATTTTTTAAGTTATACCACATCAATAATATCGCTGTTAATTTGAAAAATATTTCCCAATCCTATCGGAACTTAAAACCAAGCAAAAGTCTTATCTCCCATCATATTTTTGCAAATTTATTCATCATATAGTGCAGCAAAATCCCAGTCACTTTTGGCGTGAGTATCCCCTCTAACGCGAGACACAAATAATACCAATATTTTCAGGTAAGGAATTTTTTTGGTAGTTGGGGAGAGAGTTTTTTTAAGTCGGAAAATGATTGTGTTTTCATCTTTAAATATGTTCTGAGAAATTGCAAACTTTGACAAAAATGGTTCTACAGGTTCTTGCACAAAGCAACAAAGCCCTTAAGAACCCTAGTATGGATTAATTATCTATATCTTGATACTAATAACGTCAACTTTATAATTGGGTTCATAGTATTTAACCGCTTTAAATGCTAAATGACCAATAAAAATAACATCTATAACCAATAATTTTGAGACCAAATTCACTTTTTTTTACTTCTGACTTCTGACTTCCGTAAGACGTTCCATGGAACGTCCCTACAGTAGTCTACCCAAATGAAAGCCTCTGTAAAACTAAGACAACGCAATATTCTTCCTTCTGCTATAAAAAAACCACCCCCAATAAATGGAGGTAGCCCAAACACAATACACACTATTTACAGCAGTCAAAGGAAAGGAAGCGGACAGATCGAGAGCTGAAAACTAAGACAACACAATATTTTCCTTTTTTCTTCTTCCTCTCTTGGTGCGCATTCCCTTGCGACTGGCGTCGTCGCGGGGTCGCACCGCTTCTTCCTTCTTCAAACCTAGTAATCGAAATCGCCGCCGCCCATACCAGCGCCAGCAGGAGCACCTTCCTTGGGTTCAGGTTTGTCAACAACAATACACTCAGTTGTCAACACCATACCAGCAATGGAAGCAGCGTTTTGTAGAGCAGAACGAGTTACCTTAGCAGGGTCAACAATACCAGCTTCAAACAAGTCCATAAACTCGTTAGTAGCAGCATTGTAACCAGTATTAAAATCTTTCTCTCTCACGCGCTCGCCAATCACAGCACCATTCTGACCAGCATTTTCAGCAATGCGCTTCAGTGGAGCTAACAAAGCACGACTAACAATTAAAGCACCTGTCAACTCTTCAGCTTGCAAGTTCTCATTTGCCCAATTTTCTAGATCGGGAGCTAAGTGAGCTAGAGTTGTACCACCACCAGGAACAATACCTTCTTCTACAGCAGCTTTAGTTGCGTTGATAGCGTCTTCCAAGCGTAATTTGCGGTCTTTCATTTCTGTTTCAGTAGCAGCACCAACCTTGATTACAGCCACTCCACCAGCTAACTTAGCTAAACGCTCTTGTAACTTCTCTTTGTCGTAGGAAGATTCAGTTTCTTCCATCTGACGGCGAATTTGGTCGCAACGAGATTTAACTTCTTTTTCGTTACCTTCAGCAACGATGGTAGTGTTGTCCTTGGTGATATTGATGCGACGAGCTTTACCAAGCATATCTAGCTTGGCGCTTTCTAGTTTCAAACCAGCATCTTCAGTAATAACTTGACCACCAGTTAATACAGCGATATCTTCTAGCATAGCTTTACGGCGATCGCCAAAACCAGGAGCTTTCACAGCAGCTACATTCAACACACCCCGCAAACGGTTAACAACCAGAGTAGCTAAAGCTTCTTTCTCAATATCTTCAGCCAAAATTAATAAAGGTTTGCCAGAACGAGCTACTTGTTCTAATACTGGTACTAAATCTTGTACTAAAGCAATTTTCTTATCAGTAATTAGAATCATTGGTTCTTCAAGTACCGCTTCCATCCGCTCCATATCTGTTGCGAAGTAGGGAGAGATGTAGCCTTTGTCGAAACGCATACCTTCAGTAATTTCTAGTTCGGTCTGCATTGACTTCCCTTCTTCTAGGGAAATTACGCCTTCTTTGCCCACTTTATCCATTGCTTGGGCAATCATATTACCCACTTCTTCGTCGTTACCAGCAGAGATGGAACCAACTTGAGCGATCGCCTTAGAATCTTCAATTTGACGAGCGTGAGATGCAATTTTTTCTACCAAGTAGTTGGCCGCTTTGTCAACACCGCGCTTGATGGCAATAGGATTAGCACCTGCAGCTACGTTCCGTAGACCCTCTTTTACCATTGCGTGAGCTAAAACGGTAGCTGTAGTAGTACCATCACCTGCTGCATCATTGGTTTTAGAAGCTGCTTGACGAATTAGGGCAACTCCTGTATTTTCAATATGATCTTCTAGTTCGATTTCTTTAGCGATGGTGACACCATCATTAACAATTTGAGGAGCGCCAAATTTTTTCTCTAGAACTACGTTTCTACCTTTTGGACCAAGTGTTACTGCTACAGACTCAGCGAGAATATCCATACCTTTTTCGAGGGCACGACGAGCATTTTCGTTGTAGATTATACGTTTAGCCATAGTTGTAATTTTTATTGATAAGTAATTGTGGATTTGACATCTCCAGGGGTTGAAACACCCTGAATTCTGTGTAAAAAAACACCGCAAAAGAGATAAGTCCAATTTTGCTTCCAGCCTGTCAACAGACTTCTAGACTCCTCGGGATAGACAAAAATCTACCTGTGAGCTTACCGAATAATTAATAATTAATAATTAATAATTAATAATTAAATAATTCTGGTTTAAAGCCTCCCCTTTTAAGGGGAAAAAAAAGAAAATATTCCTTATATTCAATTCCGTAACGGTTTTAACCAGAGGTAATTATCAATTATCCATTATCCATTATCAATTAATGAACTTTAGAGTGGTTTCACTCAAGGTATTGGAGCAATCTTCTCGCTGTTCTATTTGTGATTTTGTTGATAATTGTTGCTTTAGCACTTTGGCAAACATCAAGTGGATCGAGGAAGTTTGCTAGTGCTATGGAACAACTTGATAATTTTTAGTTAACAATTGCGAGAATATCTTTTTCTGCAAGTAGTACATACTCATCGCCACCGAGTTTGATGTCTGTTCCTGCGTATTTGGAATACAGCACTTTGTCTCCGACTTTCACTTCCATTTCTGCACGGGAACCGTCGTCATTGCGCTTACCTGGGCCAGCAGCAGCAACTTCTCCTACTTGGGGTTTTTCTTTTGCATTGTCAGGTAGAAGAATACCACCTGCTGTTTTTTCTTCGGCTTCACTAACTTTGACAAATACGCGATCGCCTAAAGGCTTAACAGTAGAAACACTGAGTGTTACGGCTGCCATTGTTTTCCCTCCAGATATATTTTACTATTGCTGAGAGGCTAGAATCTGAAGCTAAATTATCGGCTTCGTTTGATTTTTTAGCACTCTCACTACCTGAGTGCTAATTTAGCTGAATAGGAGTTGCCATTGCAACTGATGAAACTGTACGGGTTCCCGAACTGAGGGATTTGGTTTTTGGTGGTGGTGCATAGTAATGGTAAAGGAGTGTGGGGAGATGGGGAGATGGGGAGATGGGGGGATGGGGAGATGGGGGGATGGGGAGTATGAGAGAAATTAAAGAATATGTATCCTACCATTACCATGCAGGACTATCGGTCTTTTTGTCAAAAGTCTAAATAAAATCGCCAAATAAACAATCCTCTCAATTGAATTGAGCTTTTTAAATTAGGACAGTAGACTAAAATTATCTGAGTAAATCAAGAATTTTACCGTCAAAGTCATTTGTTATTTACAAATAAGACATTTGACAAAAAGAAAATATCCCTAGAAATTTGTTGGAAGGTGTGTCGAAAATTTTATGACAGATAATATATCATCTCAAAAAACCGAGAAATCTGATGGGGCTAACTTCCAGATAGCTGAATGCCAGGAAAATTATCGACAGGACGATACTGACCAAGATATTTGTCAGGCATCCCTTGGTGTTTGTGTCCAATCTCTCGGATTAAGTAAAATTCAGCGACATATTTTTATTTGTGCTGACCAAACAAAGCCTAAATGTTGTTCAACAGAGGCTGGTTTAGAGGCGTGGAATTATCTCAAAAAACGGCTCAAAGAATTGAAACTTGACCAGGTTAACACTGATTTACCTGGCTGTATATTTCGTACTAAAGCTAACTGTTTACGAGTTTGTTGTCAAGGTCCAATCATGCTTGTTTATCCTGAAGGAATATGGTATCATTCCGCAACTCCTCCTGTAATTGAAAGAATTATTCAAGAGCATATAATGGGCGATCGAGTTGTAGAGGAATATGTTTTTCTAACTCATCCTTTGCCTGAATCAATGATTATTTCATCAAATAGCCTTAGTTGATTCATTAGCTGATACTCAGAAATTGTGGACATTTACTTGAGTGCCAAACTCAAAAGTTCAAAGTTAACAATTAGTAACTAACAGTTATCAATATAAGTCCTGATCGTATTAGTAGCCAATACTGTCAAATTTTTATATATTATTAAAAGCAGTGGAAGTTATTTTTCACAAATACAAAACTATTATCTAGTTATATTTCTAAATATTGTAGAAGTATTGATTGAGTCTAAAATCTATAATCAATAATAGATAGGGGCATAATTTCTTTAGATCGTTAGATGCAGCTCCTTGCCCTGTGGCTAAGGATATATATTAATTTAAAAGAAAGTAGCAAACTCGCCCTACTTCCTTAATTTTCTATGAAAGATGTGGTTAATACCTGTCTTTGAATTTAATGTTTGCGGGAATTAAAAAAAGTGAGTTCTTCATTATGAAGGAAATTAATACTACAGACCAAAGACGGTTAATGTTGGTTGATGATGACCCTAATTTAATCTTATTAGTCAAGGATTATTTAGAATTTCGTGGGTATCAGGTAACAACGGCAGAAAATGGCCGAGAGGCACTAGAAAAGCTGGAAAATGAAATTCCTGAGCTAATTATATGTGATGTGATGATGCCAGAAATGGATGGTTATACTCTTGTGCAGCATATCAGAGAAAACCCAGCTACAGAATGGGTTCCAGTTCTATTTCTATCTGCTAAGGGTCAAAGTCAAGACCGAGTCAAAGGTTTAAATACTGGAGCTGATGTCTACATTGTCAAACCATTTGAGCCAGAAGAACTCGTAGCTCAAGTAGAATCTTCCTTGAAGCAAGCTTCTCGCCTCATTAAACATCAAAATTCTAATGTGGGTAATAGTGGGCCAAAAATTAAGGTGCGCCGAAACGTAGAATTAACTCCCACAGAATTAAAGGTAGTCCAACTTGTAGCCCAGGGGATGGCAAACCGTGATATTGCACAAATGATGGAAGTTAGTCAAAGAACGATTGAGAGTCATGTAAGCAATATGCTTGGTAAAACTGGTCTACACAATCGGACAGAATTAGCTCGTTGGGCAATAGAAAGTAAAAAGGCTTAGGTATAATTACCCAGAAATGATCATGGGTAAATATAGAAAGCGAAAACTTCTCTAAAGTTCATCAAACTTACTCATAACTATAGCTATCAAACTAAAATGACTAAGTTTGTTCAGTTGTCTCTCCATTGAGTCGTTATCAGCTACAATTAAGGTATGAAGCTAGTTGAACGTCATGTTATCAGCAAATCATATCATTTGTGGTCAATTTCTGACCACAAGGCTTTTTTTTCTAAAAATCTGTTTAACGCGCGCTAACTATTATTATCGTCAATATTTCTTTTCCTATCAAAAGAAATTAAATTTTAATGAACTTGATCATAAGGTATCTAAAAGTTACGATTATCAAGCTTTACCTACCAAGGTAAGCAAGCAAATAATCAGAAGATTAGACTCAGCTTGGAGTAGTTATTTTGCAGCTTGAAAAGCATGGCAAAAACAGCCCCATAGATTTTTAGGAAGACCGAAAATTCCCAAATATAAGCATAAGACAAAAGGCCGAAATATTCTGCCCTATCCAGATGAATCAATTTACGCGCAAAGCCTTAAAAAAAAGGAATTTGTCATCTGTCGATGAGTGAAATAAAAATTCCCACTTCACAGACAGAAATAATAGAGGCCAGAATTATCCCCAAAAGTAGCTGTTATATAGATGAATTACCAAAATATGGTGAGTCAAAACCGATATTTAAAGGAAAAAGAATGGCTAGAGGACTGTATAAAACAGGAGATAATAAGTTATTAAATGCTAATGTTAATGGGGCATTTAATATTATTAGAAAAGTAATTCCTGATGTTTTTGGGGAATAAAGGTTTGTCGTTTAACCCTGTAGTGCTTGACCCACTACTAATGACTAGACTTTCAGAGCTTCTCCTTCAGTTTGAGTAAGTTTAGTTGAGCGGTGTAAGTCTTGATCTTTAATGTAATTTGTATATTTGAGGGCTGTAATTTTGCACTGCCCCAGTTTTTCTATATTCCTAGTTTTATATACATAATTTTTATTAAGTCAACTGAATTATTAGAATATTGGACGAATCAAATTTTCAAAATATGGCCTGAATGAATAATTATTGTCTTATATTGAAGATATGGAAGGGGATCAATTAATTTAATAAGCATAAAAAGTATTTTTTTACATAAAAAAGACTAAAATAAATAGTATATAACTACTGAAATTATTAAAATTATGAGTAGAGAAAAAGATTATCGGTTTATTATACAAGGGTGATTTTTTGCAGTTTAAATCTAAAATATACAAGTAAAAATGTTAGTTTATCTAAATTAAAAATAATGTAGGCATTCAGCCGTCAGCTATTAGCTATCAGCTACTAATTTTGAGAAAGGTAAAAGAAATTGAGAAATTGAGAAATAATAAAAAGCTACTGCCAAATTCACCTTCCCAAACCTTAGAAGTAATTATTCATTACTAATTGCTGTTAACGTAGTTCCTTCCTAGGAGGATAGCTGACTGCTAATAGCTGTTTGCGTAGTATTCAGCAGGAAATGCTTACAAAATAATTGCATTTATGATCGGAATATTACTAAAGTAACAGGACTTACGCAAATTGACTTTTAAACCACCATCTGTAGGGACGAATGGTATTTGTGTTCCGCAAAGCTCCGAATGGCGCCCTCTCTATATGTAGAGTGTCTGCGTAAGTCCTGAGTAATAGATTTAGACTGAATTATCTAAAATCAATATTAAATTTAAGTTTCTATGAATAATTCCAAGAACCGTCTTTCTATATTTGTTGACGGGAATAATATGTTCTACGCTCAACAAAAAAATGGTTGGTTTTTTGACCCAAGAAGAGTATTAGAACATTTCAACAAACCAGAAGTCAAACTAATAAATGCTTTTTGGTACACAGGTTTAAAAGACCCACAAGATCAAAGGGGATTTAGAGATGCTTTAATTAGTTTGGGTTATACAGTACGTACTAAAATTCTTAAAGAATATTATGATGATGTTTCAGGTCGCTATTCTCAAAAAGCTAATTTAGATATTGAAATTGTAGTAGATATGTTTAATACAGTAGACCAATATGACCAAGTAGTTTTATTTAGTGGAGATGGGGATTTTGAAAGAGCTATTGAGCTACTACGTTCTAAAAATACTCATATAACAGTTGTCTCAACAGAGGGAATGATTGCTAGAGAATTGCGAAATGCTACAGACCAATATGTAGACTTAAATGATATTCGCGACCAAATAGAAAAGGCAGAGTATTAATTAATAATTAATAATTAATAATTAATAATTTAAGAAGGAAAAAAAATCTCAATTTCTTTCAGAATTCACCAATTTAGAAGGCAGGAAGTATTAAAGAAAAAATCTTTGCTTGAAAACTTAAATATCTTGCTTGAAAACTTAAAAAAATGGGTGCATCTCAGATTTGCAAAAATACTTTTTTCCTATATATTTACTGTTGCCTTTTGCCAGATGAGCTGTTGCCTAAAAACTATAAATTTTTGGCTTTATTCACAATTGAGATGCACCAAAAAAAGTAGACTAATTTACGTTTAATTTAAAGTATATTAACTAACTTGTAAGACAAGGTAAGATAAAAAAAAGCTCAAGACTAACTTCTGTAAACTATAAGGGAAAAATAATGACAAGTAATCAAGACCGAATTATTATTTTTGATACGACTCTCCGGGATGGGGAACAATCTCCTGGGGCGGCTCTCAATATAGATGAAAAATTGACTATTGCTCGGCAACTATCTCGCCTGGGAGTAGATGTGATTGAAGCGGGTTTTCCCTACTCTAGTCCTGGAGATTTTGAAGCAGTACAGAAAATTGCTGAGACAGTGGGTGTAGAAGGAGGCCCAACAATCTGTGGTTTGGCAAGAACGACTCGTGCAGATATCGAAGCAGCAGGTAAAGCTCTTAAACCCGCAGCTAATGCTCGTATTCATACTTTTATTGCTACTTCCGATATTCACTTAGCTTACAAACTTAAGAAAACTAGAGAAGAAGTATTGGCGATCGCTCCTGAAATGGTGGCCTATGCTAAAACTTTCGTAGATGATGTAGAATTTTCTCCTGAAGATGCAGGTCGCTCTGACCCAGAATTTCTCTATCAAGTATTGGAGGCGGCGATCGCTGCTGGAGCAACTACGGTTAATATTCCTGATACTGTTGGTTATACGACACCTACTGAATTTGGGGCACTTATCCGAGGTATTAAGGAAAACGTTCCTAATATTGACCAAGCTATTATTTCTGTTCACGGTCACAATGACTTGGGTTTAGCAGTCGCTAACTTCCTCGAAGCTGTGAAAAACGGTGCTCGTCAACTGGAATGCACTATTAATGGTATCGGTGAGCGAGCTGGTAATGCTGCTTTGGAAGAGTTAGTTATGGCATTGCACGTCCGGCGACAATATTTCAATCCTTTCCTTGGTCGCGCACCAGAGTCAGAAGCACCACTTACTAAGATTGATACTCGTCATATTTATAAAACATCTCGTCTGGTTTCTAACTTGACAGGAATGTTTGTGCAACCAAACAAAGCTATTGTCGGTGCTAATGCTTTTGCTCATGAGTCGGGTATTCATCAAGATGGGGTACTCAAGAATAAGCTTACTTATGAAATTATGGATGCTGAGTCTATCGGTTTGACAGATAACCAAATAGTCTTGGGTAAACTTTCTGGTCGTCATGCTTTCCAAACTCGTCTCAAAGAACTTGGGTTTGATATTTCTGATGAAGAGGTGAATAAAGCTTTCCTCAGATTTAAAGATTTGGCAGACAAAAAGAAAGAAATTACAGATTGGGATTTGGAATCTATTGTTAACAGTGAGATTCAACAACCACCAGAACTTTTCCGTTTAGAGTTGGTACAGGTTTCTTGTGGCGATCGCTCTCGTCCCACGGCAACAGTTAGTATCCGAACTCCTAATGGGGAGGAGTTGACTGATGCTGCCATTGGTACTGGACCTGTGGATGCTGTATACAAGGCAATTAACCGAGTGGTGAATGTGCCTAATGATTTAATTGAGTTTTCTGTGCAGTCGGTAACTGCTGGTATTGATGCTATTGGGGGAGTGACTATTCGTTTGCGTCATGAAGGACGGGTGTATTCTGGTCATGCTGCTAATACTGATATTATTGTGGCATCAGCTCAAGCTTATATAAATGCTTTAAATCGTTTGTATGCAGCTTTGCAAAGTGATGTGAAGAAAATACATCCGCAAAAGAGCGATCGAGCGGTGGAAGTGGTATAGCGCTTTGCGCAAGTCAGAAGTCAGATTGGGAGGATGGGGTGATGGGGTGATGGGGTGATGGGGTGATGGGGTGATGGGGTGATGGGGGGATATAACAAGGAACAAGTTGCTGTTTGACTTATGTTGATGATGAACCGTAAGACATAGAAATACTGTTCCCTGTTCCCTGTTCCCTGTTCCCTGTTCCCTGCTATAAAGTAAAAATTTGGCAATGGCGCTCAGATGGAACTTTTATTGATACTGAACCCGAGCAGATTTGATATCAATTATTTCCCCCCACTCCCCCACTCCCTTCCGTATCTGTATATCCGTGCCATAATCCGTGTGAGCTACTCCCCTACTCCCCTACTCCCTACCTCCTAGAGCGGAAAGATATGAATTTTCTCCTTTGTTGCGATCGCCATTAGCATTATTAGCATTATTTTGAAAATTCACAGACTGTTGCGGTACACCAATAGCAATACCTTCTTGGTCAAATGCTTGTTTAATTCTGAGGCGGAATTCACGTCCTACAGCAAACTGTTGTATTGGTGCAGTCTTAATCCAAATTGAAATTAAAATACCTGTGTGCGAGATATTATCAACTCCTAGAATTATTGCAGGTTCGAGAATTTTATCTTGCCATTCAGATTCGTTTCGCATTTGCTCTGACACTTCTTCCATCATATTTAGTGTTTTCCTAGCATCTGCACTGTAGGCAATTTCAACTCGAAAGTCTACCCGAGACCAATCTTTTGTCAAGTTTTGCACCACCTCAAAACTACCATTAGGAATAGTAATTAATCGCCCTTCTGCTCCCCTCAGTTGAGTCAGATAAAGATTTATATGTTCTACAACACCTGTTACATCGCCGATTTGAACTACATCTCCAATAGCATATTGATCTGTCCATAAAATCAAGCAACCGTTAATCAGATTATCTACTTTAGCTTTGAAAACATAAGTTAATGCTATGCCAATAATTCCTATTTCAGCAAGGGAAACACCTATCGCTTGTACAGTAAATAAAATAGCAATTGAGTATATAACAACACTTGTCGCTTGTTTGAGTGCGCCTGAATAAGTATTAACTCGCATGATATATCTTTCAGGTACTAGAGAACCTTGTTGTGTTTGTGTTGCCCACTTATCTAACCAAAAGTCGATTAAGAAATAAGTAGCTTTATCTGTAATGCTGGCAATTACCCATATTAAAAAAAATTGTACATATTGTGTTAAGAGAAAAGAATATAAAGCCCTAGTTTGGGGGAACATAGCAACAATTAAACTTATTCCTCCCACCCAGATAAATACTTGTGCCCACATTAAAATTTGCTCTAGTAAAACAGCAATATTTTTTTGTTTGTTTAAAATAAACTGTCGTTTTAGAGAAACTTTTGGCAATGCTGACCAGATGTATTCTAACTGATTCAAAAATCCTAAAGGTGCATTTTCAAACATTGCTAGTAATATGCTAAGAGTTGTAATTTCTAGGTTTGAATTTAGCAAAAATTCTTTTTTGAAATTAATTGATGATTCTGTTTCTTGAGTATTGGTTATATTGGCAGTAGGTTGAGGATTTTCTATCAATTTTTCTTCGGGATTGACTTGTAGAGATTCCTCTAATTATTTGATTTGTTCTTTGAGCAATTCAATTTTAGCTTTCAAGGGTTTTTTTATCCACTTTAATACCGAGCTAATAATTATCATGCTAGCAATAATTATAGAAACTTGAGCGATGATCAGATATAGTTTTTTGTTGTAGTATTCTCTTTCTTTTAAAGCATTACTTAATTCTTCAAGAATGCGATTTTGCCAAATATTTGCTAGCTGCAATTCGCTATTAGCAAAGTTGGCAACTACGTCATATTTTGTAACTGTGAGTATGGTTTGTGTTGTTAATCCTGGTTGTTCTGGCGCATAAATAACTGTTAAATTATTCAGAGTTCCTACTTCAATTTTGGGAGTTTTAGGATGAAGATTTAGGCTTTGATTTGTGCCTTGACTATTGATATTTTCTTTGCGGATAATATCAATATTTGGGGTAATCTTTTGGATTCTTGTCTGAAGTTATTTTACCTTGGGAGTTAATGTCGGTTTTGCAAGCAATGGTTGGTCAAAATCAGATGGTTTTTCTGGTAATTGATTATTAGATGTTGGGGTGGGATTTGGAGATAATGGGTTTGGTATTTTCTGCTCTTTCGACTGTAGTACTTTTTTTAAAACTTGTTGAAGATTAATTTCTACAGTTTTTGCTCTTTGCTTGGCAGTAGAAATAGGACTTTGATTCTCTTCTGTATTAGCTGATGGTGCAGCTACAGTAATTAAAGGTCTACCATTAAACCAGACTTTACTACACATTAAATTACCACATTTATATGGTCGATTAAACCAATCAAAAATTGGTCCTTGATTATCCATTTGCTGCATATTTGGCAGGAATGGTATTTGTGCCCAAGCTACATATCCCCAAGTAATTGTTATGCCAAAAGTTAATATAGCAACCAGAATAAATTTGACTGCTGCATGAATTTTTATCTGGTTTTTACTCGCGATCGCTCTCATATTATTCTGAAAATTTTTGATTAATTGATACTTGATTATATTAGACATATCCGGAAAAGATGGAGTAGGGAGTAGGGATAAATAATTAATAATTTCTGTACCATAATTTATTTGATTTTTTATTATTAGAGAAGTTTATTGTGCAGAAAAAAAATCAAATTACAACAACCTTAAATTAAATAATATATGACAATTTTAGTTCAAGTTAGTAACCGAAAAATTATAGTTTTAAGCCTCCCCTTATAAGGGGATAAGAAAGAGAATATTCCAGATTTCAAGCCTCCTTATTGCAGAGATACTGATAACTGATAACTGTTAACTGATAACTGAAATGACACTATACTCTACATTTTTTAGGAAAATTTAAAAGAGATCGAATATAGATAAAAATGCTTATAGTCCAGTATAACTGATGGCTTTTTTATCAATTTATATATACAGCATCAACTATTAGGATTACAATTATATTGATTTATTTTGCACAGTAGAGGAGTATTTCTATGCCAGAAGCGGTAGGTCTCATAGAAACTATTGGTTTTCCCAGTATATTAGCTGCTGCAGATGCTATGGTCAAAGCTGCGCGAGTTACCTTAGTTTACTACGGTATAGCTGAAAGAGGCCACTTTGTCGTGGTAGTTCGGGGACCAACTTCTGAAGTTTATCCTTCAGTCCAAGCTGGCATTGAAGCAGCAGAAAAAGTCTATGGTGGTATAGTGGATAGTCACTATATTGTTCCTAATCCCCCGGAGAATGTAGAATCTGTATTACCACTAAGTTATACAGAAATTAGTGAACAATTTAGATGAATATTGTCCTAAACTTATTGATAGCTCAAATTAATATTATTGATAATTTGGCTGAATATATAGTTTAGTTATGATAGACATCTAAAATTTTTACAATTAATTGCAGAGAATTTAATTCTTAACTTAAATTTAGGAGAAATATAATGGCACAACAAGCTGTTGGAGCACTGGAAACTAAGGGTTTTCCTGGCATTTTAGCTGCTTCTGATGCAATGGTAAAAGCAGGTCGAGTCACTTTAGTGGGTTATATTAGGGTTGGTAGCGCTCGGTTTACTGTTCAAATTAGAGGTGATGTTTCGGAAGTAAAAACTGCTATGGATGCAGGAATTGCTGCAGTCGAAAAAGTTTATGGTGCGACCTTGGAATCTTGGGTAATTATTCCTCGTCCTCACGATAATATTGTGGCTGTTTTACCAATAGATTTTAATCCAGGTGTTGAAGAATACCGCCAACGAGTAGAAGGAATAACTGTACCAAGATTGCCTAATAGGTAGTTCATTAATTGATAATTGATAATGGATAATGGATAATTACCTCTGGTTAAAACCGTTACGGAATTGAATATAAGGAAATATTATTTCTTTTTTCCCCTTAAAAGGGTCGGCTTTAAACCTGAATTATTTAATTATTAATTATTAATTATTAATTATTAATTATTCGGTAAATTTTGATTAATTAAATATCTACATAATTCTATTTGAAGCCGTCCATAAGACTATAAGTATGACCAATATTTACTATTTTGGTTAGTATTAAAAAGCGTTTCCTGGCGGAATGCTTCCCTATGGGATGCTACGCAAACGCAAACAGCAGTTCAGCAATCAACGGTCAGCTTTTTAGAAGGGGATTTAAACCCCTCCTAAAATTAAGCGAATTATAGAAGTCGGGGATGTTTTATCCAAGCTTGGACGTTCCGGAATGCTCGGCAAACAGGTGCCTAATTATATGCACAAATTTTTCGGCTAATAGCTGATAGCTAGTTAAAAAATATAGACAGTGGACGGTACTATGGAAGCATGATTTGAATTGTTAGTTTGGATGAAATATTAGGTTTGAGGTATTCAATAATTAATAATTAATAATTAATAATTAATAATTAATATTTAATATTTAATAGTTGCCTGTATTTAAAAATAAAGATTGGTGATTTTTTTTGATTTATTTATTCAAATAATTGAAGATGCTTGAAATGTTAATTATTAAATAATTACAAAAAATTCAGAACTAGAACACACAAGACTATCAAAATCAATTAGGAAGTTATATATTATGTCAAAAAAAATCCAAAATTAGTGAGATTTTAATAATGGAAATTAAAAAAGTAATAAGTGAACATTTTAATTCAAGATGCTATTGTTAAAATAAGCAGAATTGCATCTGTGTAAAAAAGATTGAATTTATCTATTGTTGACAATTAAAAACAAATCGAATGGAATTTTGATTGAGAATAGCCACAATGAGCAAAGACTATGACAGCAGGATAGTCTTTATTTATTGTAGCTAATTTCCTGATTGAATTTTGCGTAGGTAAGGTGAGCATATAGCAAAAGAACTAAAAACAGATCATAAAATCTGAAACTCTTAGCACTGTTACCTACTTCCTAATTCCAAAATATTTTCTACACAACTGTGTCGAGGACTGCTATATATTGAATCTTATCTGAACCTATGGATACTTGGATTATACAATTACACCGCTCTACTAATGAAATTACTTTTTTGGCAATTAGTGCCTTGTCAGCAATAATTTTTTGCTTTTGGTTTATCCCTATTGCTACAGATACTATGGTAAATTCTGCAGCAGGTTTAGCTGAAAAATATTTAGGTAAAAATCAACGCACAATAGTAATTAATTCTAGTACAAATAATCCTGAATTATTTTTGATGTTGCTATCATTGAGTCTCGGTAGGTTAGGAGGTATAGCAACTCCTCTAGGTTCAAATTTTGCCAATATTTATCTGATGTTTATTGTCGCACCAATAATTGTGATAGGTAAATGGGTATTTTTAGGAAAAATATCTAATATTAAAAGTTTTATTGAAGTTCTGAATAAAGAAAAAATGCTATTTTTATGGCATTTTTCCATGTCATTATCAATGTTTGCTTTTGCGACTACAGCTTATTGGTGCATTACTGGTGAATCGGAATTTTCACCTTTGCCAGAAGTCATAGATTCTCGAACTTTGCCTTGGGTAATTGTTGGTGGTATAACTTGTTTAGCAGGTATATTTGTCTTTTTTGTTTATGAAAAACAGTTTAAGCAAAAAAGACCTGAATTATTTGAAGATATTAATGCAGATGATTATGAACCAAGTTGGTGGAAGTTTGTTGTAGGCACAGCTTTATTAATATTATTATGTTATATTTTAAATACATTATTTATAGCTTGGACTGAAATTTATGATGATTTACTGACTAAATTATTTGGTGATTCAATTTTTGCAGGATTGCATTATTTTTTGGGAAGTTTAATATCATCTCTACCAGAAACAATTGTAGCTGTGAAAAATTATGAGCGTTTAACTTCACCAGATTTAAACACTGCAATGGCATCAGCTAGTCAGTCAAATATGACTAATTTGGGAATAGGTTTTTTAGGTAGTGTTTTAGCAAGTTTACTATTGGCTATAGGTATTAATTATCAGTTGTAAAATGAAGCGATCGGCTGTGTTGAAAAATAATTTTGAAGAAGGAAGAAGGAAGAATAAAAAAGTGGATGGGGTGATAAGATACGAAGTGGCAGGTCGTTGACTATCCCCAACCAATTGTAGACACCGTGTAGACGGTGGGGTATTAAACTCATAAAGAAAAAGATAATTACCGAATAATTAAGGTTTAAATCTTCTTCTTTGAACAATAAAGAAAGACAAAAAATTATTTTCGCTAATCCTATAATTTTAAGGAGAGTTCATTAATTGATAATTGATCATGGATAATTGATAATTACCTCTGGTTAAAACCGCTACGGAATTGAATATAAGGAAATATTATTTCTTCTCTTGGTCGATGGTCGGACAGCGAGGAGACCTCGCCATCCCACCCTAGGGGAAAGCTGCGCTAACGACCGCTTTTTTCCCCTTAAAAGGGGAGGCTTCAAGGCGCGAATTATTTAATTATTAATTATTAATTATTAATTATTAATTATTCGGTAATCATATCATGTCTGATTGAACAGTTATAAATAAATAACGACGGAGTCCTCAGGAGTCAACCCACCCCTCGCCCCTCCCCCTCCCCTCCTGGGAGGAGAAGGAACGAGTCAGGAGGTAAGAAAGAAGAAGGAAGAAGAAGAACTGGAGTTGAAGGAGAAAGTTTTTTTATCACTAATTATCCGGACATGATATAATTATTAATTATCGAATATATAGCAATCCTAATTTTATTCATATCCAAAATTTTGCTGCTTTTTGGGAATAGGGAATAGGGAATGGGTAATGGTCAATGGGTAAGAGTTTCGGAGTTGATCAGGACTTATATCAAGTAACATTAATTAGGGCTTGCTGATTAAATCTAAAAGCATTGACATATAAAGACTTTAGCCTTTTAGGGGTCGAATTGCAGTACCTGGTTTTTAGCTCTTCACGCTCAAAAAGGAGCGTATTTTAGGCTCATAGTTGGGCAGAAAAATCATTCTTACAATTGTTACTCCTACCTCTTCGCTCATTCCTATTTCTCCCCTCCTGGGAGGGGGAGGGGCGAGGGGTGGGTTGTCTCCAGTATAGCTGTCTCCTACAAAGAGCAAAAAGACTTTCCATACGCAAACCCTAATTAACCGCAATGTAGGGACGTTGCATAAGGTCGTCCCTACCAGGTTGGGTAAAGATTGTTTATTACGGTATAGCTAATGCACTATTTTAGCTGTGTCAGTCCACTACAAGTTTTGCTACAGAGAAGTCTGACCCCACTCTCCAGTAAAAACAAAAGAATTTATAGGTTTACGACTGCGGGGAGAAAGTTCTCTCTCTCGTAAAGACTCAGGCAAAATATCGGGTTCTTCTGGATACCCAATAGCTATAGCTGCCACTGGTTCATATCCTTGTGATATTTTATATAATTCACGCGCTTTATCAAGATGAAAACCTCCCATTTGATGAACTCTCAAACCCATTTCTGTTGCTTGAAAAGTTAGGGAAGCAACTGCTAAACCTACATCGTGAAAAGCGTGTCTATTAGGTTTATTATTTTTGTCAAAAAAAAGTTTAGCAACGGATAACATTAATACAGGAGCAAGACCTGCCCAAGGTTGATTTCCTTCTACTATACAACTAAAAAGACGGTCATATTCAGCAGGGTTTTCTTTAGTGGCAATTATGAAACTCCAAGGTTGTTCATTGAAACAGGAAGGAGACCATCTTGCTGCTTCTAGAAGTGAAAGTAATACTTCTGAGGAAACCATTTTGTCCGCAAAAGCTAAAGAACTCCAACGCTGTTTTAATAAGTTATTAATTGGATATTTATTTTCTGTGTATTTTTCCATTTTTTGAATTTTGAATAACTACTTGAGGTATCTAAATAATATCAAAATTTGTTACTGTTTATATCATCTTTAGTTGAATATTACATTTTAGAAGGAGGAAGGAAGAAGGCAGAAGTAAAGTAGTGGCGTGACTACCTAAAATGTTGCAATAGTAGGGCCTGGTTCCAGGTTAAATTAATGGGGTTACAAATGATGAGATAAACTCTCCCCCCCACCAATAATAACTGAGCAAATTAACTGTTTCGGTCTAGTATTAGGGATGGGTTCCAGGTTAAATTAATGGGGGTTAAAAATGATGAGATAAACCCGCCCCTCGCACCAATAATAACTGAGCAAATTAACTGTTTCGGTCTAGTATTAGGGATGGGTTCCAGGTTAAATTAATGGGTGTGACAAATGATGAGATAAACCCGCCCCTCGCACCAATAATAACTGAGTAAATTAACTGTTTCGGTCTAGTATTAGGGATGGGTTCCAGGTTAAATTAATGGGGGTTAAAAATGATGAGATAAACCCGCCCCTCGCACCAATAATAACTGAGTAAATTAACTGTTTCGGTCTAGTATTAGGGATGGGTTCCAGGTTAAATTAATGGGTGTGACAAATGATGAGATAAACTCTCCCCCCCACCAATAATCACTGAGCAAATTAACTGTTTCGGTCTAGTATTAGGGCTGGGTTCCGCGTTAAATTAATGGGTGTGACAAATGATGAGATAAACCCACCCCCGCACCAATAATAACTGAGCAAATTAACTGTTTCGGTTTAGTATTAGGGTCGGGTTCCAGGTTAAATTAATGGGGGTTAAAAATGATGAGATAAACCCGCCCCTCGCACCAATAATAACTGAGCAAATTAACTGTTCCGGTCTAGTATTAGGGCTGGGTTCCGCGTTAAATTAATGGGTGTGACAAATGATGAGATAAACCCGCCCCTCGCACCAATAATAACTGAGTAAATTAACTGTTTCGGTATAGTATTAGGGTCGGGTTCCAGGTTAAATTAATGGGGGTTAAAAATGATGAGATAAACCCACCCCCGCACCAATAATAACTGAGCAAATTAACTGTTTCGGTCTAGTATTAGCGTCGGGTTCCAGGTTAAATTAATGGGTGTGACAAATGATGAGATAAACTCTCCCCCGCACCAATAATAACTGAGTAAATTAACTGTTTCGGTATAGTATTAGGGTCGGGTTCCAGGTTAAATTAATGGGTGTGACAAATGATGAGATAAACTCTCCCCCGCACCAATAATAACTGAGTAAATTAACTGTTTCGGTATAGTATTAGGGTCGGGTTCCAGGTTAAATTAATGGGTGTGACAAATGATGAGATAAACTCTCCCCCGCACCAATAATAACTGAGTAAATTAACTGTTTCGGTATAGTATTAGGGTCGGGTTCCAGGTTAAATTAATGGGGGTTAAAAATGATGAGATAAACCCACCCCCGCACCAATAATAACTGAGCAAATTAACTGTTTCGGTCTAGTAATAAGATTTAAAGGTAGTAGCTCGTCTAAACTAAAATTGTGAGTAAAACCCAAGGCTAAAATCCCCCCCAGCCTTGGAAAGGGGGGAGAGGTCTATATTTTCTAAAATTTACCCACATTTTCAAGCTAGGCGAGCTAGTAGAATGAGGTAAAGTTTGGTTTTAATTTTCAGGGTAAAGCTAATCTTTATATTACTAAAGAATAAAAGAATGAACGGACAGTTAGAAAAATCTATTGTTTTAATTACCAGTGCCAATAACGACTCTCGCAAAGCAAATATTATTGGTACTGGGTTTGCTTTTTATCAACAAGAAAATTATACTTATTTGCTGACTTGTGCTCATGTTGTTGAGGATGTGGGTGGTGAGGAAAATGTATTGGTAAATAATATTTCCGCAGATGTTGTGGCAATAGGAGATACTCAGGGTTTTGATTTGGCAGTTTTGCGAGTCAAATAACTTTTGTATGTTCTTCCTTTAGGATTAATGATGTTACCTGGAGAGCTAGAAATAAGTTTAAAAATTTCAATTCCTGGTTATTTTCTGTGGGGTCAAAATAAGGTGCGTCGTCGCAAAACAATCAAAGGAATAATGATGGTTGAAGCTGGTGAAGAAAAGGCTTTCCAGATTATCAAAAATGTGGGAGAAGAAGTTGCTATTGAGAAGCTAAAAATAGAAGCTGGTAAATTGCAAAAAGGTTATAGTGGCGCACCTGTTGTTGATTTAGAAACAGGTTTTGTTGTGGGCATAACTACTCACATGGAGGGGAAAAATGAAGAGGAAGGAAAGGAGGGAACGGCAATATCTATTGAAGCTTTGAAGAAGATTTGGCCTGAAATGCCTCCTGATGTTTTTCATTTTTACTTGGAAAAATTTGACGTAATAACTGTAAATATAAAAGGGGAAGAAATTAATCGTCATCCCCACAAAGCAGCATTTTTCACTGAAGATTTGGGTAATGGTGTGATGTTGGAAATGGTGGTTATTCCTGGGGGTACTTTTATGATGGGTTCGCCAGAAAATGAAGAGGGAAAAAATTATTGGGAAAGTCCGCAACATAAAGTTACTCTGCAACCTTTTTATATGAGTAAATATCCTATTACTCAAAACCAATATCAAGCAATTATGGGTAAAAATTGTTCTGATTTTCAAGGGGGAAACCGCCCAGTAGAATGTGTGTCATGGTACGATGCAACAGAATTTTGTCAAAAGCTATCTCAGAAAACTGGGAAAAACTACAAACTGCCGAGTGAGAGTCGGTGGGAATATGCTTGTCGTGCAGGTACAACCACACCATTTTATTTTGGAGAAACTATAACGTCTGAGTTAGCTAACTACAATGGCAACGATATTTATGGCAAGACGCCTAGAGGTAAATATCGAGAAGAAACAACAGATGTAGGGAGTTTTCCTCCTAATGCTTTTGGTTTATATGATATGCACGGCAATGTCTGGGAGTGGTGCGCTGATGACTGGCATGAAAACTATGAAGGTGCCCCTACTGATGGTAGTGCTTGGCTAGAAAATCATGGAAAAGAACGTTATCCCGTACTGCGGGGCGGTTCCTGGAGCTTTAATCCTAATCTCTGCCGTTCTGCGATTCGCTACGACAGCGTTAGGCGCGACGTCCACGACTACCTTATTGGTTTTCGTGTAGTATGCGATGGCGGGAGAACTACATGAAGTCAGAAGTTAGAAGTCAGAAGTCAGAAGTTTAGACTTGATTGTTCCTTCAGAAAACTAAGGGCTAAATATGATAAATGAAAGTAATAGTATTGTCTCTCAGAAAGCTTATTAATCTGTTATTAGAATTGTCAAAGCTTGTAAATACTTAAATGAGAAAAAAAAGAATACATATTATCCAAACAACTGTTGAGAAAAAGCTAATACGGTGAAGTCAAATACACCCATCGCGGGCAAGATGCCTGCACTAGAAAGATTTAATTGTTAATATCTGTACTTCATATACTTGGAATCTGCTGTAATACCAATTTGATAAATGCTTGCTACAAATATCTAGGGTATTATAATTCATAATTTAGAATTTAGAATGCAGAATGGATAGGTTTAATACCATTTTTGATGTTGCAAATCACCTTTTTCGTGAAACATAATTTATCTGAAAGTCTTTTTATGGTGCTTATTATTCGTAACATTCTTTTTTCATAATGGTATAACTGAATAAATGTTAGCTGAAAATACTTTTATTACGCTTTAAATTCGACTTTATTGTAATATCATGTCCGGATAATCAGTGATAAAAAAACTTGTTATATAATAGTTTTCATAAGGCGTGAAGTACATCAATAGATCCCCCTAAATCCCCCTTAAAAAGGGGGACTTCTAGTTCCCCCCTTTTCAAGGGGGGTTAGGGGGGATATCCTGACTCCTCTCTCGTTATTTATAACTATTCAACCTGACATCGTATAAATATCTGTCATAGTTATTTGGAAAGAAATTGAATTGAGAGAAATAGTTTCACTGGCTTCGTTATATTCTGAGAAAATCCACTGTTTCTGAGCAGTTTTATAGTATTGTTCTACTTGCATTGCGTATTGGTCTATGAGCAAATATTCTTGAAATGTAGGAATAGTTCTATAAGCTGCAAATTTTTGGTCTTTGTCATAATTTCTAGTAGATTTTGACAATACTTCGGCAATTATTAGAGGATTGATAATAGTATCTTTTCTTCCTGTTTGTAATTACAACTCTCCTGAAGCAACCATCACATCAGGATAAGTATAGATACTTTTTTTCGGAATCCAAAGTCGTTGGTCTGCCACAAAAACTCGATATGATTGACTTTTGAGAGAAAAATTTAAAGCTGCGCTGAAGTTAAGAGATATCTGATTATGATTTGGAGTACCGCCAGTTATGGGAATAATTTCACCATTGATATATTCGTGTCGTTGTTGTGAGTTAATTTCAAAGTTTAAATATTCCGTAGGGGTATAGTTTTTTTGTTGTTGAATTTGCATAGTTTTCAGTTTTTAGCGATCGCTAAGAAAGGCAGAAGGCATCCCCCCCTATCCCCCTTTGAAAGGGGGGAGACAGAAGGGAATATTGATTCAATAGGAACAATCAATGCTTAAAGTACGGGAGCAAGATACTCCCAATTCATAAATTCTAAATTCTAAATTCTTGAAACTCCCATTTTTCGGCGAATAAAACTCTCTACAGATTCCATTTTCATTTCAAATATTGTCTCCAAATTCTCAATTTCTTCTGGAGTGCAGAAAAATTCATTAGCTAATAATACTCTTAAAGTACCTAGACTTTTTTGTAATTCAGAATTAAACAATCCCACAGTATTTCGTAATCCATCAAATACAAATAAAGGCGGATTAATAACTATTGGTTCCCGGTTAAAAATTCTACTAAATATCTGAGAAATTTCTCCTCTAGAAATAATTTCCGGTCCACCTACAGGCAAAGTTTGATTACAAGCAGCTTCTACAAAAACAGAATCCACAGCAATTTTTGCCAAATCATCTGTACTAACTATTGAAGTGCGATTTTTGTCATCTCCAATAAGTAGATAAATTCCTGTATCTTTAAATCTTTCTGCCAGTGGTAATAAATTAGATGCAAAACCAGAAGGTTGCAAAATAGTATAATTCAAACCACTCGCTTTGAGATATTTTTCTACCTCTCTTTTTGCCTTAAAAGTAGGTGAATCTTCATATCCTCTTTCTACTCCCAATACAGAAATAAATACAAAATGTTTAACACCAACTTTCACCGCAGAATCTATCAGTTCAATATTAGCTCGGTAGTCAATTGCTTGAACATCACTCGCACCACCATGAGCACTAATAATATATTCAATACCTTGACAAGCTTTTTCAATATCCTTGTCTATTTTTAAGTCGCCTATGAATATTTCAGCTCCACGATTTTCTAATTCAGAATAAGAAGAATTTAGTCTCGCAAAAGCACGGACTGATATTTCTCTTTCTCTCAATATTCTGATTATTCTTTGCCCTAAGTCTCCGGTTGCTCCTGTTACTAAAAACATAATTATTTTTTGTTGGTTATTAATAGTTCAATTGGAAAATTTATCAAATAAAAAACTTAGTATTAGCTATAAATAATTGAGGTATAGTTTTAGATCCCCCCTAACCCCCCTTAATAAGGGGGGAACTTTCAAAGTCCCCCTTTCTAAGGGGATTTAGGGGGATTGTAAATGTACCTCATAATTGTGGAAATTGCTATAAAGGAAATTGTTTCTATAATTACCTAATTATTACTTGATTCTTCATAAAAAACTTAGTATTAGCTATAAATAATTGAGGTATAGTTTTAGACCCCCCCTAACCCCCCTTAATAAGGGGGGAACTTTCAAAGTCCCCCTTTCTAAGGGGGATTTAGGGAGATCGTAAATGTAACTCATAACTGTAGAAATTGCTATAAGGGAAAAAGTCCCCCTTTCTAAGGGGGATTTAGGGGGATCGTAAATGTAGCTCATAACTGTGGAAATTGCTATAAAGGAAATGGTTTCTATAATTACCTAATTATTACTTGATTCTTCATAAAAAACTTAGTATTAGCTATCAATAATTGAGGTATAGTTTTAGACCCCCCACCCCCTGATCCCCCCTAACCCCCCTTTCAAAGCTATCCCTTATAAGGAACTCCTGAAAACCTTGTGGGAAGTAGGGGAGTAGGGGAGTAGGGAGCAGGGGAGAAAGGATAAAGAATCATAGTAGATCAGAAAAACTACTTAAGTTCTCAAAAAAAACGTACTTTTAAATACACTTTTTCTCTGACAAAAACCTGTTAAAAACTTCTACATAACTTGTCTACTTTGTCAAGTTTTATGTTAAGAAAAATGTTTATAAAGCATAGCTTAATAAGGGGGGAACTTTCAAAGTCCCCCTTTCTAAGGGGGATTTAGGGGGATCGTAAATGTACCTAATTATTGCTTCAATCTTCCCTTCTTCCTCCTTCCTTCTTCCTTCTTCCTTCTTTCAAAATTCCACAATAACTGGTGTATGGTCGCTAGGTTTTGGTAATTGTCTTGGAGACTTGTCAATTATACAACTTGTGGCTTTTTGAGAAAGGGGCAAACTCAGATAATGATGGTCAATACGCCAACCACGGTTACGGCGAAAACCTGCTGCTCTATAGTCCCACCAACTGTAGTGACCTCCTTCGCTGGTAAACTGGCGAAAAGCATCTACTAATCCTAATTTGAGAATTTCTTGTAAAGCTTGGCGTTCTGCATCTGATAGTCCCACAGAATTTTTACAACCTTCTGGATCGTGAATATCTCGGTCTTCTGGGACAATATTAAAATCTCCACAAACACACAAGTTTGGTGATTTGTCAAGAATAATTTTGATATATTCTTGCAAAAGTTTCAACCAATGAAGTTTATAGTCGTATTTTTCACTACCGACACTAGCACCATTAGGAACATAAAGATTCAGAATACGAACATCATTTATTACCCCAGTAATTAACCGTTTTTGTATGTCAAAATCTCCCACTTTATCTTCACCTAAAATAGGAGCAAACCCACTACTAACATCTTGCATTGGGGAAAGACTAAAAATTGCTACACCATTATAAGATTTTTGACCAGAAATATAAGTATGATAGCCTAATTCTTGAAAAGGCGATCGCGGAAAATCTTGGTCAATAACTTTGGTTTCTTGTAAGCAGAGAACATCCACAGGATTTGTTTGTAACCATTCTATAACTTGTTCTTGACGAGTTCTAATTGAATTTACGTTCCAAGTAACTATTTTCATAATTTAAAGAAGGAAGAGGGAAGAAGGAAGAAGGAAGAAGGAAGAAAGAAGGAAGTTGGAAATATTAAGGAAGGAAGAGGGAAGAAAGAAGGAAGTTGGAAATATTAAGTAAGAAGGAAGAAGGAAGTTAGAAAGTAAGCATTCAGCTATTATACCAATTTGATAAATGTTTGTTACAAATGGTAGAAGTAAGAAAGAAGGAAGAGGGAAGAATAAAGAAGGGGTAAATATTGAAAAAATAGGGAAAAAAGATAGATATAACTATCTCAAATGAACTGGAGTCGCTATTTTTAAGAATATCCGAGCAATATCTACTTTTTTGTAGCATTCTTTTTTCAAATTGGTATTAGCTGTCAGCTCGAGCGCAAAAGGAAGGGGTTTTAATGAAAATAGACTTTTTAGCCCGCTTTTATAGTTAAATATAAATTATGCCTCAATTAGTAAAGCTTTTATATAAAACTAAAAACAATAGCTGATTGCTGATTGCTGAAGGCTGTTTGCGTAGCAGTCCGCAGGAAATGCTTACGTTAGAAATATTAAGGGATGCTATTCTTTTTCATAATTATAATTATTAGAAATCTCCAGAAAAGAGAGAACAGGGAACAGGGATTATGAATTTAAAAATGTAATAGTTCAAATACCTCCTGACTCCTATAATTATAAATTCTAACTTTTGACTTTTGACTTTTGAATTGAAAATTTTGACTTTTGAATTTTGACTTTTGAATTTCAAAACCTCCTAAATTATAAATTCTAACTTTTGACTTTTGAATTTTGAATTGAAAATTTTGACTGTTGAATTGAAAATTCTAACTTTTGACTTTTGACTTTTGAATTTCAAAACCTCCTAAATTATAAATTCTAACTTTTGACTGTTGAATTGAAAATTCTAACTTTTGACTGTTGACTTTTGAATTTTGAATTGAAAATTCTAACTTTTGACTTTTGACTTTTGAATTTCAAAACCTCCTAAATTCTAAATTCTAAATTCTAAATTCTGAATTCTAAATAAATCGCCCAAATTGCCATTGCTCTGAGATAATGACTAGCTCGAAAAGTTGCATCAGCAGTAATAGCTTCTGGAGTCCGAAATTGTAAACCATTTTCATAAATTTGTTGCACCACTGCTTCAGTTATTTCAAAAGCTTTATCCTTCATTTCCATTTGCACCATAAAAGCAGCTAAACCAAAATTAATTCCCGTCCAAACTTCTAATGGATGGGTAGCATTAGGATTTTCTGGAGAACCATCAGGTAATACTCCATTCACTGCTCCAAACTTGCCATTATGAAACTTTTTAAAACAAGAATTATAGACAGTATTCAAAGCAGATAAAGCACATTCATTAGGTACAATATCCGGCAATTTTAATAACTTAGCATAAAATTGACCACATAATTGATCCGCCATTACCACTTCCGAATTACTATCACTATCCAAACGATAAAATTCCCCATTCCATAACTTTTCTTGATAAACAACTAATCCTTTTTCCAACCAACTTTGATAAACAGAAATTTGATTATTAATAGCATCCACAGAATTTTTATCCACCTCAGACTGAAAACCTTGAGGTGGATAATAAGGAATTTCCCTCGGATGCTCAATTAAAACCTTCCCAATAGCGATCGCCCCTTCCAAAGCAGCTAACCATAACCCACCACAATAAGCACTCACCCCCCGCAACTGCCAATCATCAAAAGTTTGGTCAGGCGCTCCCTCATTTTCAGGAATACCATCATCATCCTTGTCAAAAGCCTTCAGATATGCCAGTGTCTCCACCACAGCAGACCAACATTCCCAGAGAAACTCATAATCATCTGCACCAGTCAACAGAAAATCCCGATAAACCTGCAACACAAAATCACTAGATAAATCCTTCCATTGATTGCAATCCTGATAACTGGTATAATTAGTCTTTTCCCAAGGATGCTCATTTGGTGCGCCCAAATCGTGGGGAGTTGCTCCAGCTTTTTTTCTGACTGCCGATGCTTGATTGTAACCAATAATTCTCGGTGTATCATCCGCAGTTGAAATCGCCCGTGCAAAAGCTAGCAACACGGACTTTTCCAAATCTGGCCACAACATCAACAGAGCAAAAGAACCATATAACCTCACATCCAAACTCTCATACCAACGATAATCCAAGCATTCCAGTACAGCAAACTGACCTTTAGGGTCGCGATCGTCAGCAGCACTCCAGAGAGTCCCCCCACTGGTGAGGTCGTAAAGTTCGTTAAACAAAGCCATCTTAAACCAACCAGGCAAATCTTCCCGTTGCAAAATCGGGTTTTGCCAAGTCTCAATATTCTCGCGCCAAGTTTGATAGTGTTTCATCGCAGTACGAACTATCGACCAAGCATTTTTCCCGTTGCGACCATAAAAATCTGTATAACGACGATAATATGAAACTCCAGCGCTAAACTCAGTTAAAGGTAAATCCCAAGCCAAGAAAAAAGGAATTTTCCGAGTTTTCCCCGGTCTGAGAGTAAAACGAACAGACATAGCAACCCCAATTTGCTCTCCCTCTGTTGCAGGTAGTTCATTGTATTCATCTATGAGAGTTCCATCCATTGCAAAGTAGCGCCAGACATCCTCTCCACTACCCGCAGGATTCCAGCGTGTATGATAGTTAACTTCCACAGCAGCATTAGTAAAAGTTCCGATCGCCATTTGACCTTCTCCTTCTGCGGGGCGATCGGCAATACTCAACTTCGTCATTGTGCAACCAATGCGATGGAAATCTTCCACTAATAAATTAAAGTTGTCTGTACTCTCTCCCCACCGTGGTTTGTATTCATAAACTGGAGTGCCATCATCTCGCACTTGCACTTCCGGTGTTTTCATAGAATTAGTAAACCAACCAATGGTATTTTGCCAAGTGAGCATAATACTGAGAGTAATTGGTTCATCGGTGGGGTTGTGAGCAACCCATTCAAAGATGGCAACGGGGTAACTGGTCTCTTGATAATTACCTGCCCAAATTGGGGAAAATTGTTCGCAGCTTAATTGTGTGGTAAATACGTTTTCATAGACAAACCAACTACGGGGATAAAGAGCATGATAAGTGCCAGTATGTAACTCTGCTTTTTGCTTTGGATACCACTGCCAAGTTGAGAGACTGCCATTAGTTGGTGGTTCGGTACATAAAGCATAAGCTTGTTTGTTACCTTTTGTTTCTTCAAAAATGCTAAATTGACAAGCAGGTAAATTTTGATAAATGTGTTCGCCACCGTCGAGATGCCAGAGATTAAAATCCCCTCGTGGAGAGCGACCGATTGCACCTGCACCGAAACCACCAAGAGGCATTCCGTGCCAAGGACCATCATCAAGGTTACTGCTATAGCGCACTGTGTAAGGGTTGTCCCAATTCCGACCAATGGGACGATTCCAGGTGTAAGTGGGAATGTTAGGGGTAGAACTTTGTTGATTCATAGGTTCTGAAGGTTGTAGGTTATATCATGTCCGGTAGCATCGGTATTGTATAGCAAAGGTAAGGAAGAGGGAAGAGGGAAGAGGAAAGAATAGGGGGGAAGGCTATTGAGCAAGAAAAAAATCTAAATTTCCTGTAGATATTCACCCTTGGGTTTACACAAATGATACCAACGGACATGATATTATATATGAGAAAAGTTTATTTAAATAGGGCTTGCTGATTAAATCTTAAAGCATTTACAGATAAAGGTTTTAGCTTTTTTAGAGCTGAAAACCAAGGTATTTCAGCTCTTGATGCTCATGCATGGAGCGCATTTCTGGCATAGAGTTGGGCAAAAAAATTATTCCCCTACTCCCCTACTCCCCTACTCCCTCGCTCCCCTACTCCTTAAAAAAGACTTTTGAGCGCAAACCCTAAATAGCACTTAGCACTCAGCATGAAGACTTTTTTTACGTTTAAGATGAGATGAGCAACCCCTCCTAAACTAGGATGTGCAATAGTTGCCGGGGTTAACCCAAGCTCAAAAAGCTGAAGCGCTGTTTGCAGAGCATTCCGGTACGGAAAATGCTGATAGCTGATAGCTGATAGCTGATAGCTAGTTAACACCTATTAGCTAAGAATTGAGCGATCGCTTCTGAAACTTCTTTACTTTTAACATCAAGTGTCATCACGTGGCCAGATTCATCAAACCAAACAGCTTCAAAACTACCCTTAACTTGTTCTTCAATCAATTTTACGACTATAGAACTAACTAAAGGATCATTATGGGAATGAACTACTAAAGTAGGGCAAGTAATCTTAGCAAGATATTGACGAGAATGTAAAGCTATTCTCTGAAGTACCAGAGCTGCTTTAGAGTTTTCAAATAAATAATTAGGATTATAAAAGTTGTCAGGATTTTTAGGTATTGAAATATTTACCCAACTGAGTAAACCCATTAAAATTTCAGCTCTAAGTGGTAATTGAATTGCTGGTGCTGTCACAGTGCAAGCATCCACTAAACCTTCGCTTGCCATGGTCAAAGCGATCGCTCCACCCATAGAATGTCCGAAAATTCCAACAAAATCATAATGTTTTCTAGCTTGAATAATTTCTTGACGTACTGCCTCAAACATTATGTCTTTAGTAATCTTAGAAAACTCTTTTTTTTGTTCTGCCATTTGAGAGTAACCATGACCGGGCAAAAGAGGTGCTACTCCATCAATTCCTAGTTGTAAACAAGCTCTTCCTACAGGACTAACTTCATAGGGAGTAGCAGTAAATCCATGCAAACAAATTACTACTGCATTTGCTTTATTTTGTTCATTTTTATAATACCAAGGTAAACCGTCTGACCATAATTTGTTTTTATATTCTAATGGTATAGCCTCAAAACCAGAAAAATAAGGTGGATCAATTAATGGCATTTATCTTTACCTTTTGTTGAATATTTTATGGTTTAATCTGCAATTACCCAAAAGCAAGATTCTTCCTTTTCTCCTTCTTTTTTCTTCCTTCTGCTATGTAAGCATTTCCTGCGGAATGCTGCGCAAACAGCCATAAGCAGTCAGCTCTCAGGTTTTTAATTAATAAAGCAACCATCAGCTTAACTTCATAATACATTTTCAACTAATTATTGGAAATCTCTCAATTACTTTTTCCCCCTTTAAAGGTAATAAAAAAAAGCTGATTGCTGATTGCTGATTGCTGAATGCTTACTCTGCTATACATAACTAATGAATAAATTCTTGGCTAATACTAGAATGTTGATTGACTACCTGGTCAAAAAATTCATTTAGAGTTGCTATGTAGCGATCGCTATCTACTTGAGCAAGATTGTCATGTGCCGCATTTGGTATTAAGAGTAATTTTTTCGGTGCTGCTGCTGCTGCAAATAATCTTTGACTCATCGTTACAGGTACGATTTCATCTTTCATTCCATGAATAAATAAAACAGGCATTTCCAATAATTTTACTTTGTTAATGAAGTCAAATTTTTGGGTTACCAGTAAGTTGAGGGGAAATATCTGGATTCGACGTCTGTATTTAGCCATGTCTTTGATCGAAGTAAAACAACCTTCAGCAATTAATCCTGCTGCTTGTGGTTGTTGAAGGCAAAGATTCGCAGCGATCGCTCCTCCGAGAGAGTATCCATAAACAAAAATTTCTTCTGGTGAAAAATTTTTTTCTTGAGTCAAATAATTCCAAGCTATCAATGCATCTTCATAAACGCTAGCTTCTGTGGGAAACCGTCCTTGACTGTTACCGTACCCCCGATAGTCAATCATAAATACCGAAAATCCCAACTGATATAGTTTAGCAACCCGCTCGAGATTGTAACTATTTTTCCGATATGCCATGTTACCTTTAGCACCCTGTAGAAAGAGAATAACTTTAGAGTTGCCTTTAGTTTGAGGAATCCACCAACCAGATATTTTTTCTGTCTGTTTGTGAGAATTTGGAATTGATAACCAAACTTCTTGATATGGAAGATTAAAAGTAGCAGGAGTTGCTAATACCAATGATGCAGGTTCAAATATCAATCGGTTTTGCAGGAATCTTAGCAACACAAAAGTAGAAGTGTAGATAGTTGCTAAACTTATTAATAGAAATTTCAATAAAGTCTCAAAAATAGTCATTAGTTAAAAGTGCATTTCTGATTTACAATAGTATCAGCTCTTGATAAAATAATTTTTTTCTAGAATTCTATAAGTGCCTTTTATCTAGCTCTCCTCCAAATTTTCTAATGATCATTTTGCCATAAATATAAGCCATAAACATAAATTTAATTGCTCCCCAAGTGACAGGAAAAAAGTTATACAGCCAGGAAAATCAAAACTGATTTTAGACTTTTTATTTTCTGTACAGCCTAATAACTAAGACTCGATCGTTTTATGTAGTTGTTTAACTGCACGAATTAAACGAATAAAATATGGCCTAACTATATCTCGATTTAAGTCTTGTAATCTATTCACTTGTGCTTGTAGTTCCTCGATTTTATTGGACATAGAAGCATTATTTGTTGATTGTAAATTATCTCCTAAATGCTTTTGTAAATCTGTAGTTAAATCTTTTAATGATTGTAATTCCTCATCAATATCTGAAAATTTAGTATTTATTGTATCCCAGTCTTCTTTTGTAATTGTATTGAATTCAAAATCTGATTGATTTTGAGAAAAATTTATGGGAGATTCTGGAGTTAATTCAGTAAATTTTTCTGGTATTTTCTCTGGATACCCATCTACTGAATCAATATCTATCCTTAGTTCTTCTATATCATTGTTAATATATGTTTGTATTTTTTCCTCAAATCTTTTTCTATTAATTGAATTCAATACTAATGCTAATGTTATTGGAGGTGCAACAAACGAAATTTTTTCCAATACCAATGCCAAACCTGAACCAACAATTGAAGCCCCTAAAGCAGTATATTCTGCTATTTGTAGCCAATGAGGCTGACTTTGGGGATTATTTGAAACTGTTGATGATGTTTCTGTGTCTTCCATAAATCAAGATCCCCATTAAATATGTTAGGTTTTATAGTTTAATAGTAGATCATACAAATTTTACCCACCTATTGTATCATAAATTATTAAATAAAATTGTATTTTAACAAATCTTTATATTTTTTTCAAAGTAGTTGAGTTGAATCAAACAAATAGTAATATAAGTAAAGGCTATTGCCTGTTTGATAGCAACAAGCAATACTATTTTAACAGCTATAGCCCAATTTGATGAATATGGAAAAGGAAAAAAAGTGGGTCTAAAAATTATTGAAAGCTTTGAAAGTAGTTTCACCTTAGAAAAAAATGCTCAACAAATGTTGTTCAAATTATTAACAAGTAAAGATTTTATTCAACAAATTACTTCACAATTACCATGTCAAAAATTAGAATTTACTGAATTAATATTTCAACCAGTGCCCTACAGTAAAGAAACACCTAAAGGAATGGCAAAAGAATTTGAGCAGTATCACAAATCCAGTGACTATATTATCATTAACGTTCCCCCTAACTTCATGTTTAAAGCTAAAATATTTAAACCAAGCCGTCTCTGCGCCATCTATAAAATCACTAGAGATTAATCTACTTTTATCAATTCCGAATTAATTAACACTACCCTTGAATAGGAAAATTTCAAACAATGACTAATACCGAAATGCAAATACCAGAACTGTCTAAATTAGAATACTTACCTTATATTGATTCTCAAGGAAAATTACCAATTTCTTTACAAGGGAAAATTGGTGTTTATGGAATTTTTGATCAGGATAAAAAATTACTATTTGTAGGTTATTCTCGTGATATATATCAGAGTATCAAACAACACTTAGTCCGTCAACCTCATAGTTGCTATTGGCTAAAAGTACAAACTATTGAACGTCCGAATCGTACTATATTAGAAGGTATAAAAACTGCTTGGATTAATGAAAATGGCTCTGTACCTATAGGTAATGATGCCACAGAAGCAAAGTGGAATCAGCCAATAGATGCAAAACAAGAAATGACAGAAGCAGAAGCAATACAATATCACGACCCATTAATTGATGAAATTGCTAAAGAAAAACTCTTAAAAAATATATCTAGGCGAGTGGAAGCTAATATTTTAGAAATATTAAAAACTAGAGGTTTAGAAGAAAATATTCGCTTTAATCCCAAGCTAAAAACCAGCGGTTTATTAGATTTGAAATAATTGATACTATTGATATGAATATTTGCTACAAATTCATTAATTGATAATGGATAATGGATAATGGATAATTGATAATTACCTCTGGTTAAAACCGCTACGGAATTGAATATAAGGAATATTTTCTTTTTTTTTTCCCTTAAAAGGGGAGGCTTTAAACCAGAATTATTTAATTATTAATTATTAATTATTCGGTAATAATTCAGCAGTCAGCTATCAGCTATTAACTCATTATTTTGGAAGGAGTAATTAAGCCTCCAAGGAGAATTAAAAGTTATCAAGAAAAAGGTCATCAGCTAAACTTAGTAAGTTATTATGGGTAGTGCATCTGTTTGCGCAGCATTCCGCACCGAAAAGCTGAATACTAATAGTTGAATGCTTATGCTACAAATTTATATTTATTATTAGGCTTTGTTGTGTAACATAATTTGCTCAAGTGGGTATCATATAGACAGGAAAAAATGTTAGGATAATTCAAAGTATGAAATAGTTGTCACTGTCAGTATTGGTATAGTAAAAGTTTAATTTAATAGATGTATGAAATTTAATTAGTGGTAAATTTTCACCCACAACAATAGCAGGAATTATACCTATTTCTGACTCTAAAGTCACCGAAAAACTCTTTTCTACCTACTGACTCCTGTACGGGCGTTAGCGTCAGCTTTGCATTAGCAAATGGCCATATAGCCTGACGGCATGGGCTTCGCAAGGGCGCCCCTACGACTCCTGACTCCTAGTAAAATCATACATTTATTCAGCAATGCCGATTAAAGCTATTTATTTCTTCATTCCTTGAAAAATGAAATGGATGGACGAATAAAAATCTCCCTAGATGATTATCAAGGCTGGTACAATGTGGGAGTAAATTTTAGTAAATTGGGAAAGCATCAACAGGCTATTACTGCTTTTGATCGGGCAATAAAAATTAAACCAGATTACTATGAAGCCTGGAATAATCGAGGTAATTCCTTGAAATTAATAGGTAGATTCCAGTCAGCTTTAAATAACTTTAATCGTGCGATAGAGATTCAACCAAATTCTCATTTAGTTTGGTATAACCGAGGTAATTTACTCAATAATTTAGAACAATATCGGGAAGCGATAATTTCTTTTGAAAGAGCCACAAAAATCAAACCAGATCTATATCAAGCCTGGTACAATGCTGGAAATACTTGGAGTAGTTTAGGACATTATCGAGAAGCAATTGAAAATTATCAACAAGCAATCAAAATTCAACCAAGTTTATACCAAGCTTGGCATAATCAAGGCAAGGCATTATTTGAATTAGGAAGGTATCAGGAAGCCTTAAATTCTTTTGAAAAAGTCATTAAACTTAAGCCTAATCATTATATAGCTTGGAATTTCAAAGGAAAAACTTTATTTTATTTGGGGAATACTAAAAGAGAAATTATTAGTTATGAGAAGGCAATAGATATAAAAGTAGACTATCAGGAAGCTTGGAATAATTTAGGTCAAGCTTTATCTAATTTAGGAGATTGGGCTGAGGCGATCGCTTGTTTTGACCAAGCCATAAAAATTCAGTCAGATTATTCTTTGGCTTACTATAATAAAGCTCGTTGTTATGCTTTGCAGGATAAGCTATATTTAGCTATTGAAAATTTAGAACAAGCAATTAATTTAGGTGCTGGTCAACCATATCGAGAGATGGCAGAAACTGATGCTGATTTTTTTAAAATTCGCTCAAATCCTAAGTTTAAAGCTTTAATTAAAGATGATTTAATTTATTAATTAGCTATTAGCATTCAGCTATCAGCTATCAGCTAAAATCGAGGAGTATAATACCATTTATCAAAAGTTTTTCTACATTTTCTTGAGTAGGAGAGTGGGGGAGAAATAAACATAAGAATAATTAACATTTAACTCCTGTGAAATTATACATTTATTCAGCAACACCATAAATTTTTATCGGGTGCATCTCATATTTGCAAAAATACTATTTTCCTATATATTCCCTGTTGCCTGTTGCCTGTTGCCTCTCTTGGTCAGCATTCCCTTGCGTCTGACGCCGACGCGGGGTCTGACCGCTGTTGCCTAAAAGCGGTAAACTTTTGGCTTTATTCAAAATTGAGATGCACCGTTTTTATCTTTGCCAAAGTTTTCGTAAAGCAGAACCTACCACATCCGAATAACGCAATTCTCCAGACAAAATTTTAGTCATAATAGTAGTAGCGCGAGGTCGTTTCACACCTACTTGATAACCAATATGTGAAAAGTGAGAAAATCCTTGGGCTAAACGTTGTGCCCAAACCATATCTTTACCCCATTCTTGATTAATTATTTGACTGTATTTTTCTAAAGCAAATAAATCACCATTTAGAGAATTATTAATTGCTGTTGCTGCTTTAATACCTGTAAATATAGAAGGGCGAATTCCTTCGGCAGTAAAAGGGTCAACAATACAAGCTGCTTCTCCTGCTAAAACAGCATTTTGTGTATGTAATTTTTGATTGCCATTCCACAAACATAAAGGATGACCAAATTTCTGAACATTTTGAATATCTACTTCAAACAGAGTGGCATATTCTGTTAATAAAGCTGCAAAATTTTGACCATGTTTTCGCCAAAATGTACCTACTCCTATTGAATATCCATCAGCTTTAGGAAAGTTCCAAACATAGCCATTATTTAACATTCCAAACTCAAAATAAGCACTATCAATTTGCTGATTTTTAATTGGTACTTCTATTTCCATCGCCCCACCAGCAAAACGTTTACGATTGTTAAAACCCAACCATTTTGCCATGGAACCTTTAGCACCATCAGCAGCAATTAAATAACGACCAATAAATGATTGATTATTGATATTAACTTGCCAGTTATTATTCTTAAATTCTATGCCTATAACTTTAGTTTTATCCCTAATTTCTGCTCCCTGTTTTTGCGCTTGCTGAACGATAAAATAATCAAAAACTTCTCTACGTACCATCCAAATAGGTTCTTGATTTTTCAGGTTAACTTCTACTAAATCGCCCTTTTTCCAAGTATAACGAATGGAATTTATTTTCAGAGAAATAGCAGGTGAAAAATCAAAATCAAACCACTGTTGAACAATAGGAGAAACTCCACCTCCACAGGGTTTATATCGAGGTAAAGATTCTTTTTCTAAGACTAATACAGAACGTCCTTTTTTTGCTAGATGATATGCGGCACTTGCTCCTGCTGGTCCGGAGCCAACTATGATACAATCAAACATATAATTTAGTAGTTTTAGATAAGCATTCAGCCGTCAGCCATCAGCTATCAGCTATTGCTTTTAGTTTAGGATAAAAGCTTTATTAATTGTCTTACTACAAAAGTTGACTCCCTTACCCTTAAAGTCAGTTGTTAATTTAAACACTGTCCTATATGAGAGAGTCTTGTTGCGCTCTAGCTGACAGCTAATAGCTAAATGCTTACAGTTTTAGTGTTTTTAGTCATTTTATTTTGCTTCAATCCTAATATTTACAGAACTTACGCTCGGACACTAAATACAGTGAGGGCGTTAGCGGAGCTTGGCGTTAGCCAATGCCATTCGCCCCTACAGATGGTGGTTTCAAAGTCAATTTGCGTAAGTCCTGATTTATTAAATAACAGGTGTCGGTAAAAAGAGGTATGATATCTTGTTCGGATAAGAGTGCAAACAAAAAACTTTCTCCCTCTACTACTCTTTCTTCTTCTTTCTTTCCTCCTGACTTAGTCCTCGAGCCTTCCCCTCCTGGGAGAGGGAGGGGCGAGGGGTGGGTTGACTCCTAAATAATTAAGATTAATATTATACACTAATTCACCAATGCCAAATAACAATACTCTTGGAAAAAATATGCAAATTCAGACACACAAGAAAGTATATTCTCCAGAAGAATATTTATTATTAGAGGAAAATGCTGAATATAAACATGAATATCTAGATGGAGAAATAATATCAATGACAGGTGGAACTACTAATCATAACGAAATTGCCAGTAATTTTTGTGCTTACTTAAAGTTTGCTTTAAAAGGCAAAAGTTATCGTGTATTTATTGGTGATGTTCGTTTATGGATACCCGATTATAATTTATATACTTACCCCGATATTATGATAATTGAAGACAAACCAATCTATCATCAAGGTCGTACAGATACAGTTACTGATCCCTTAATAATTGTTGAAGTATTATCAAAATCAACAGCAAATTATGACCGAGGAGATAAGTTTAAATTTTATCGGTCAATTCCTGAGTTTAAAGAGTATATTTTGATTGACCAATATCAGTTTTATATCGAACAGTATGCTAAAACTTCTGAGGATAAATGGGAAGTTACATATTATGAATCTGAAGAGTCAAGGTTAAAATTAACTGCTCTAGATTTTGAAATAGCGTTTAGCGACCTTTACGAAAGAGTTGATTTTAATAATCAAGATGAATAAAGATAATTTTCATTGTGATGAGGATTTGAATGATCTATGAATTTTATTGTCAGATACTGGACGCTACCCACTACTTCATACAAACCACCGATAACCACAATATTTTACCTTTGCCAAAGAGGCAAATAGAATTTATGATATGAGTGATATTATTTGGGGTTTTATTCAATTTTTAACTCTTGATTACCTAAGTTTTTACCTCCCTTAAACAAACAAAACTTCTCACTTATCACTTGTTGATAAGGAGAGAGTTAAGGTTGAGAAATTTGAGGTTCGAATTTTTAGGCTCTTTGTATAAATTCCGGTTATATAAAAAAAGACTTAATTATAGGTGTAATATCGCTGACTACATTTTTGATATTTACATATCTTAGTTCGTTTTGCAACCTAGATAAATATTCTTTACGAGTTTTTAACTCAGAGCTTTTGTGCTTATATTTATCTCTAAGTTCTCTTATCTTTGAATCACCTGAAGTAGACATTAACTTAATTTCTAGTCGAAGCATCAACCAATCATCTTCTAATATCTTTTTTGTGCCTGTAAAAAACAGATCCATATCTATTTTTTCTTTTATTGACAAATGATGACATAAGACAGACCAGAACTCACCTTCGAGCTTTTTCAGTTCATCTTTAAGCTGAAGTATCTCAATCTCAGCATCAGCGATCGCTCGACTAATTTCAGCTTTCTGACTGCTAGTCGATGGAAAGTTCCCGATACTTATATCGCGCCCTGCATTGTACTGGTCGCGATTAACATTTTGGTTCTTTAGATTATAAAAACTCATTTCATTTTCTCCAAATTTTCTCATTCCTGCTTCAAAGTTAATAATTTCTATCATCTTTCCTCTCATTCACATCCCTACCATCGGGTCCAATTTGACCATATCTAATCCATTCTGGTTCCACAGGTTTAGCTTCAATAGTAGGTTCGCGGTCGTAAAAACTGGGTCTGTCAGGAAAATCTTTAACAGGTATATCCTCAACTATCTGTTTCATAAACTGTCGCCAATTAAAAGCTGCTGTACTACTGACACCCCAGGTTGGTTTGTTATCATCATTCCCTAACCATATTCCCGTTGCCACTTGTGGAATATAACCAATAAACCACAAATCTCGTGCGTCTTCAGTTGTACCCGTTTTGCCTGCCACTGGTCGGTCGTACAAATAAGCATTGGCACCACTACCATATCTAACTACATTTTCTAACATCCAGGTAACTATTGCAGCACTGCCACTGTCTAAAACCTGCTTTGGTTGAGCATAAGCTTCATAAACAACTTGACCATTTTGATTAATTATTCTTTTAATTCCGTGAGCACCGATAAACTTACCCTCTGCCGCCAAAGTAGCATAAGCATTTGTTAACTCTAATAAATTAACTTCCCAAGTACCCAACGCCATAGAATATGTAGCTTTGACCTCAGATTTAATTCCCATATCCTCAGCTAATTTCATCACAGGTTCAAATCCCACATCCATCAATACCTGTACCGCTACCACATTCACAGAATAAGCCAAAGAATCAATCATCGATCGCCACCCAGCATACTTTTTACCATAATTTTTTGGCTTATAACCATCTACTGTAAACGGTACATCTCGATAACCATCAGTGGGAGGAAAACCAGCAGCAACTGCAGCAGCATAAACAAAACTTTTAAAAGTAGATCCTGGTTGACGTTGTGCTTGAATAGCACGGTTAAATTCGCTCTCGGCAAAATCTCGACCTCCCACCAATGCTTTAACTTCCCCGGTGGTAGCATCAATAGCGACTAATGCTGCTTGATCGAATCTTTGGTTAGCACCATCAATATCAACAGCATCTTGAATTACCTGTTCTCCTATTTCTTGCCAATTGCGGTCTAATGTTGTTTCTATTGTCAAACCACCTGCATCTATGACTTCTTGAGAAACATATTTTGGTAACTCTTTCTGAATATAGTTAGCAAAATATGGAGCTTCTACTATCAGACGTTTCGGCGCACTTGGTTGTACTTCCATTGGTTTAGCGATCGCTCTTTCAGCTCTCTGTTGAGAAATCAAACCTGCTTTTTGCATTACTCCCAACACAATATTTCGACGATTTTTAGCTGCTTCTGGACTTACTAAGGGTGAAAATTCACTGGGTGCTGGTGGCAAACCTGCTAAAGTTGCCATTTCTGCTAAAGTTAGTCCTGAAACTGGTTTGCTAAAGTAAACCCAGGCGGCATCAGTGACTCCATAAGCACCGGAACCGAGATAGACTATATTCAGATATAATTCTAGAATTTCTTCTTTGGATAACTCCCGCTCCAATTTCCAAGCTAGCATTGCTTCTCGGAGTTTACGCCAGATAGTTTGTTCCATATCTAGGAAAACCATCCGCGCTAACTGTTGTGTGATACTACTACCTCCTTGCACAACATCTCTGGCAATTAAGTTGGAAATAAGTGCTCGAATAATTCCCTGAAAATCAACTCCTCTATGTTGATAAAAGCGTCTGTCTTCAATAGCAATAAAAGCTTGAACTAAGGGAGTAGGAATATCTTCTAATTTGATTTTTTCTCTAGTAGCAGGTCCTGTTTGTTGGATAATTTTACCATCGGCGGCTTTTATTGTTAATGTGCCGTCTCTACTATAGGAAGAAATATCGGCAATATCTGGTAAACTTTGCTCTAATTTCAGCCAAGTTATCCCACCATAAATGATAATACTACCTATTCCTAAACCACCTAATCCTAACCAAAATTTACGATTACCAAAAATTTCTTTTATCTTAACTGTTATGGCAATTTTATTTACAGTCAACTTTGTGCTTTTTCTGCTGTTTTTTCCACTACTACCTTGAGAGATATTATCTATTTTTTCTTGTTTTTTTGTGTCGTCAACTTTTGGTGCTTGTAGGGGAGATTGAAACTTTTTACTTAACATTTTTGATACAGAGTGGAAATTATTATTTTTGCTAATTTTAGGCTCTGTATATTGAGATTTTCTAATAATATCTTGCTCTGTTTCTGATAATATTTCTCTTGTATTTTTATTTTTTTTATCTTTCACCATTATCCTCTTATATCAAGTTTTATTACTATTAACTAGCTATCAGTTTTATAGCATTTATCATAAAGATGAAGTAAATTTACGATCCCCCTAAATCCCCCTTTTTAAGGGGGACTTTGAAAGCTCCCCTCTTAAAAATCTATCCCTGATCAGGAACTCCTGAAAACCTTGTGGGGAGCAGGGGAGAAGGGAAGAAAGAATCATAGTAGAATAGGAAAAACTACTTAGGGTTTGCTGAAAAAGTCTTATGGGCGAGGGTAGGAGTCAGTCCTCAGGAGTCAGTCCTCAGGAGAAATGGGAATTATAGAGGAGATAGTAGAAAGAATCGTCCCTTAATTTTTCTGCCCAACTCTTGACCAAAATCCTAAATTTTTGAACCATTACCACACAAAACCTCGCACTTTTTGATACTTAAAAAGGCTAAAACCTTTATCTGTAAAGACTTTTATCTTTAATCAGCAAGCCCTACTTAAGTTATCAAAAAAAATTTACTTTTTCATACACTTTTTCTCTGACAAAAACCTTTTAAATATTCCTACATAACTTGTCTATTTTGTCAAGTTTTATGTTAATAAAGATATTTATAAAGCATAGCTTAAAAAGGGAGAATTTTTGTTAGCTCCCCCCCTTTTTAAGCGGTTCCCCCCTTATTAAGGAGGGGGGATCTGGGGGATGGGGGGATCTAAAACTGTATCTCATAAATTAGAGAAGTGCTTTATTACCTTTAAAGGTGATAGCTGATAGCTGATAGCTTATTGATTTTCAGATAATTGTAGTCCGTAGAGATAAGCATATCTTCCCTCTTTAGCAATTAATTCTCCATGAGTTCCCATTTCCACAATCTTGCCTTCTTCCAGAACTACAATTAAATCTACATCACAAATAGTTGAAAGTCGATGAGCAATAACTAAGCTAGTACGTCCTTGAAAAAGATTATTTACAGATTCTTGAATTAATTTTTCTGACTCAGAATCTAAAGCTGAAGTTGCTTCATCTAAAATGACAATTTGGGGGTTTTTTAGCAAAACTCGAGCGATCGCTATTCTTTGTCTTTGTCCTCCTGATAATTTCACTCCTTGCTCGCCAATAATAGAGTTATAACCATCAGGAAAACTCATAATAAAGTTATGAGCATTGGCCGCTTTTGCTGCTGCTTCAATTTCTTCATCTGTCGCATCGAGCTTACCGTAAACAATATTATCTCGTACCGTACCGTAGAGCAGTAATGTCTCTTGAGGAACAATGCCAATATGCGACCGCAATGAATTTAAACTTACATCTTTTAGGTCCTGTCCATCAATTAAAATTCGCCCCTTTTTCGGGTCATAAAAACGTGCTGCTATTTTAGCAATTGTACTTTTTCCAGCACCAGAAGAACCAACTAAAGCTACTGACATTCCTGGTTTAATATCTAAGTTGAAATCCTCAATAACTAATTCCCTATCTTGATAACCAAACCCCACTTCTTCAAATTTAATATTACCCTGAATAGAGGTTAAATCAATAGCATTTTCCTTATCAGTAACTTCCAGTTTAGTATCTAGAACTGAAAAAATATTTTGAGCTGATACTGTTGCTTTTTGAATCATGCTGATTAACCCACTAAACCGACTAATTGGTTTATTTAGAAGGGTGACATAACTCAAAATAGCGGTTAATTCTCCAATAGTCAAACTACCAACCATTACTCCCCAAGAAGCAAAAACTAATGCAATTACATTACCTAGTTTATTCAGGGTATTAATTACCGGTGTAGATATAGCTAAAAACCGAGTTGCCTGGAGGTTTTTCTCCATATAATTATGACTATATTCACTAAATCGGTCAATTTCATACTGCTCGTTACCAAAAGATTTAATGATTGTAATATTCGATATAGTGTCTTGTAAATGATTGCTAATTATCTCTCTTGCTCGATTCGTATCTTGAAATATTTTTTTGAGTCTTTTCTGAGTAAACTGTAAAAGATAAATTATCAAAGGCCAAGTCAGAGCGATCGCTATTGCCAGAAGCCAATTACTGATTAATAAATAAATAAAAATGACAATAAAAGCAAAACTATCAATTAGAATTGCGATTAAATTAGAGTTAAGTAATTGCCCGACTATTTCTACATCTCTTCCCAATCGTAATATTAATTCACCAGTACGTTGATTTTCAAAATAACTAATGGATAAGAATTGAAGATGTTGATATAGCTTTATGCGAATACTTTTAATTGTGTTTTCTCCAAAGATTTTTATCGCATACAATTGCAAAAAAGATAATATACCTCCTACTAAACTCATCAACAGGATAAGTGCTGCTACCCATGGCAGCATATTGAATTGTTTTTCGGGAATTATTACATCAATAACATAGCGATTAATTTGGGGAATAAAGAAAGTAACAAATGAGGCAATAATTGTTAATAGTATGCCTAATAAAAATGGTGTTTTATGTGGTAAACCATAGGTAAATAGGCGCAGGTATAAATTCTGGGTTTCTACCTTTTCTTCTGATTTTTCTGGCTCTACCTGAGTATTAATTTTGTCTATTGTATTAGCTTTTATCATGACATTAGTTAAAAGTTAAAATTCAAAAGTTAAAAGTTAAAAGTTAAAAGTAATCTCTGATAACTGTTAACGCAGTTCCTCCGACAGGAGGCTAACTAAAATTACTGAGTACATTATTGCCGTAGACCGACATCTAAAATCAAGTCAAAAGTTAAAAGTTAGAAGTTATCTATGACAAATGTTAACGCAGTTCCTCCGACAGGAGGCTAACTAAAATTACTGAGTACATTATTGTTGTAGACCAACATCTAAAATCAAGTCAAAAGTCAAAAGTCAAAAGTTAAAAGTAATCTCTGAGAACTGAACCCCTCATCGAAGCAGAAAAATTAAGCAATTCTTACCGAATAATTAAGGTTTAAAACTTCTCCTTTAAAGGAGAAAAAAGCGGTCGAGGGATGGGGATATTTCCTCGCTGGCCGACCATCGACCAAGAGAAGAAAAAATTTTCCTTTAAGTCAATCCTCTTCTTTTCAAGGATAGGTAACTGTTAATTATTAATTATTAATTATTAATTATTAATTATTAATTATTGAATACTACTCCCTCTTGTAAGATTTGTTGGTACCAAGGAGATTCTTGTAAAACTGCCATATCCCACCTCATTATTTGTTGTACTATTTCCGTCTTTAATACAAAGGTAGCAAAAAATGCTAGTAAGTTTTCTAATTCTAAGAGTTCTTCATCTTCCCGTAAAAGTTGTAATGCTTGTCTAACAGTTGCTTCTTCTCCTCCACCTTTAAGAATCGGAACAAAAGGAAGTAAAGAAGGAAAAGGTTGTTGAAAAACTGCTTCTGCTTCTACTTCCCACAGGTTAATAACTCGATAGTTTTGATACGCCCTCACATCAAGAAATTATGATTCATAACAATTGACTATTTCTGTAGGTGTGCTTGGTTGCAGAATATTTATTAATACAGGATAAACAGGTTTTTTGTACTTTTATTCTGCTAATGTGGCATAAGTATGCACCCGACGTGGCATTTCTGTGTTGTACCTTAATTGCATTTCATTGAGAACCAGAAATTCTCCATATTCTTGACTAGAAACACTGAGCAAAACATCCCCTTCTCGACTTACCCATTGAAAGCCTGAAGAAATAATTTCTTCTACAGTAATATTAGTAATTTCTGTCACCCATTCTACCCAACGACTGGGGGCAATTCCAATTAGACGTTTACTACTAATATCGACTTTTTTTGTCATTCTATGAAATCTAGTTTATTCTGTCTTTTGAAAGTTAAAAAAATAGGGAATAGGGAATAGGGAATAGGGAGTAGGGAGTATTACTGGAAAAGTCTAATAGTAGGAGCGGGTTCCAGTTCAAATTAATAATATCAATATTAGAAAATTTTTAACCTTCTTCCTTCTTCCTTCTTCCTCCCCCCTTTCAAAGGGGGGCAAGGGGGGATGCCTTCTTCCTTCTTCCTTCTTCCTTCTTCCTTATTAATAACTGATAACTGAATTAAACTCCTGCATGACCTAGAGCTAAACCAGTAATTAACATACCTAATACTAAAAAAGGTTGGGCACTTGCTTGATATTTCACATCATTTTCTAGAGGATTTCTGAGAAAATACATATCTTGAAAAGTAATCTGAGGAATTACCATCAATAGCAAAATTACAGCATACAAATTTTCTTGAATACTAATTAAATAAGCCGCTACTCCAGCTTGAAAAATATCAATCATTAATACACATATCCAAGCTGCGGTACCAATGCCAAACATAACTGGTAATGATTTTAAACCTAACTTTTCATCTCCTTCCACACTCTTAAAATCATTAACTACTGCAATTCCTAATCCAGCAAAACTATAAAACAAAGTCAGAATTACAATAGTTAAATTTAACTCTCCAAATAAAGCATGACCAGTCCACCAAGGCAAAGCAATATAACTAGAACCTAAAGCATAATTTCCTAACCAACCATTTTGTTTTAACTTTAGTGGAGGTGCTGAATAAATATAAGCTAAAAATGATCCGAACAAACACAATATAGTAATAATTGGAAAATCGTGACCTGCCCACAAATCTAAAAGATATGATATACCGACTCCTGATAGTAACAAAACTAGAATTTGAGTCACAACTTGAGGAATAGAAATTGCTCCTGAAGGAATCGGTCGATAAGGTTCATTAATAGCATCTATTTCTTTGTCGTAAAAATCATTTAAAGTTTGCGTATAACCCGCCATCAAAGGTCCTGCTATTAACATACAAGTAGCAGACTGTAATACACTCTCTAGATTCCAACTATAATTTCCTGAAGATGCAGCTCCACAAACTACTCCCCAAATTAAAGGAATCCAAGTTATCGGTTTCATTAATTGCAGGCGGATTTTCCAAATGTTACTTTCTCCACTTGCTGCACCTTTCATTCCTAATAGTTGTCTGGCTTTACCAGTGCTGTTTTCTTCTGTTTTTGTTTCTTGATTAGTCATTTTTAGTTAGATTATTGTGATGAGTAAAAGTTATCTATCTACTAAATTTAAAAAAGTTTTGTGAGCAGTTTTTCAGCCTATTTTTTTTAAAATTACAACAGTTTTTCTTTTAGTAGACCATTGTAGAGACTTCCATTGAGTCAATCCATTCCGTTTTCTAGGAGAGGTAATTATTAATTATTAATTATTAATTATTAATTGTTGAATCCCTACTCCCTTCAAAAAGAAATAATCAAATAATCATTTTGGAACTTTGCACCAGTGACAGGTTTTCCGCTCAGAGGGGGTGGAAGGAAAATATTTCTTCTCTGGTCTCCCGCTTCAATAGTTACTTCTGGCCCATATTGAGTAAGTCCAATTTGTTTTTTATCAAAACTAGGCAAAAATAAACTTACTTGACTTTTTTTAACATCTATGATAATAGGCTTAGGAGCCTTAACTGCTTGACTAAAATCTGGCAGAGCATCCATTAGAGGTTGCCAATCTTCAGTAGAACGACGGGGAATAGGAGTTACAGATAGTGGTGCAAATTCATCAGTAACATTATCTGCTAAATCTGCTTGATTGAGAATTACTCCCCCTACAGTAAGATTAACTTGTTGAGCACTTCCCCATAAATATTTTGCTGTGGCGATCGCTGCCTTATCATTCGTAGTAACCAAATATGCTGCTACCCTATTTGGGTCAGCTATAGTAGCTTTAGCATTGTCTAACAGTTCATTGATTTTTTCTGTTGGTTGAGAAAAATTATCCCCAGTCCAATCAACATTTAGAATAGCACTGCTAATAGGTTGAACAAACGGAGACATAGCTTTGTAGAGGTCTGAGTCGAGAATAACTTGACGGAAGCGACGAATATACCAACTCATAATTTCCGCAGACCCCAAAAGTCGTAAAGTCTCTTTATCTCCGGTGCCATCGTAAATAATTACATCATATTTCCCACTAGCACTATATCCCCGCATAACATTAATAGTCAGAATTCCTTCTACTCCTGGTAATACTCCTAGTTCTTGACCATATACCTTTTTAAAGAAGGGTGTACGGATATATTCAGTTTCTAGTTTTTTGAGTTCTTCCCAACCGCTTTCTAGTAAAGTTGCTGCCTGAATATTGACTGCTTTGAGATTGGAATCTATTTCTGTAGGTTCTGGGCCAATATTAGCACCTAATATTAAGGATAATGTGGAAGCAGGTTCTTGTCCCACAAATAAGACTCGCTTACCTTGGCTAGCGTATAGTTTGGCAGTGGCAAATGCAATAGTTGTTTTACCCGTGCCACCTTTACCCAAAAATGTATAAGTAATAGTCATTTCAGTTATCAGTTATTTTTAATTATCTGGAGGCGTTTGTAATGATATATTAGTTTTTGTTGATGAGCTGAACTTGATATTTATATTGGAATTTGGACAAAGCTGATTTCCCAAGTCCATAGCAAAGATTTTCAAGTTCAATGTCCTCCGAGTCCTCCGCTTCTTGCACTTACGAATTATATTATGGTTTCTAGCAATTATTCTCCAAGTACTTTATCTCAACTACCTGCTATCCAAACGTTTCAGATGGATGGGGGAGGTATCGGAAATATTCCTAATGCAGTTAATCTCTTTCGAGGTGATGTTAACCTTCCTTTGGAATTAATATCACTTCCAGGTAGAGGCGATCTAGATGTGAAAGTCGTCATCATCTACCAGAGTAATATCCAAAATCTCGTGGATACCTGGAATTTGGAAGCACCGACGGGTATTCTTGGATTAGGATGGAGTATGCCATACGAAATGATTGCTATTGATAACAGAAATACAGGTGCTATCTATGATAACCGATATTATCTTGTTTCTGGTGGTTCGGCTAATCGGTTGTATCAAGATGGAGTAGCTCAAGATGGTGCATGGAATTTTGAAACGGAAGACTATAAACCTTGGGATATTCGCTATTACCGAGATGAAGAAAAATGGGTGATTATTAAGGAAAATGGAATCAAGCAAATTTATGGTGGAAAGACAGATAATTTACAAAAAAATAATCCATATATTCAATGGGCGATAAAATGGGGTTACAGGAATGGTAACTGGATTGATAGCACTACGAATATAGTAGGACAAGAACCTTTTGCACTAGGCTGGAATTTAGCAGAAATCCAAAATACTTGGGGAGAAAAAGTTACTTTTAGTTATGAAGTTGATTCAAAAAAAATTGGCAGTGGCAGTTATGAATATACCCAAGCTCCTTACTTAAAAAAAATTACTGCTTTAGATGGACGTACTATTACTTTTAACTATGAAAATAAACAGTATGATAACCAAATAAGAGAATATCAAATTCCCCATGAACCTAGCGGAAATGTTTATGCTTATCAGGATAGATATGAAACGAGGTTTCTTAGCTCTATTGAAGTGAAAGAAGAATCTAATTCACTATTATTTTCTCTTCAGTTTGATTATGAATTTAATAATGTTTCTTTGAATGATTTTAATAATCCAGATTTCTATAAACGTTATCTCAAGGGAATAACTCAGAAAAATCCTGAAGGAGACTCTTTACCTGGTTATAAGTTTGAATATTACACCAATGATATAAATGAGAATATCCATCGTGGTGTTTTAAAGCATATTACTTATCCTGCTGGTGGTATAGCTACTTTTAATTATGAAAAAAAGGATCTAATTGGGACTGAGCGAAAAACTACTATTTATGGTCAAGGTATTCCTCGTGTTTGGTTCGGTGGTGATTATGTTGTAGTTACTTATTATGATGATAGTCGGGGAAATTTAAGTCTCGAAATCTATAGTTGGAATGGTAATTGGATAGTTTATCGACCAAGCGCAGGAGGGTTTAATTTTCAGCTAGATATTGATAGTTTGCAGGTGGAAACTCAAGCAGATTTTTTTGCACTAAGTTTTAAGCAAACAAATCAAGATTTGATGAATGTTTATTTATTTCATCAAGATATGGGTCGCTTTGGAAGATGGAGTTATGAAAATCACTTTTTGGATTTAGCTGGAAGTGATGTTCAAACACACCTTGCTGTTGGCAATAATTTTGTAGTTTTCTGCTCTTCTGATACGACACAATTAGGCCGATATGTTTGGAATCAGCAGTTAAAAAGATGGGAGGATAAAAGTATAACTATAAGTCAAGGTAATTATGTTTTAGATGCTTTTGGTAATTATTTCACTATTGGTATCTATGATGCTGTTGCTAAACGTTGTGAACTGGTGTTGTATTACCTAGATGAAATTTACGAATATTGGACAAGAAAAGAAATTGCTACTATCAGTTCAGTTGAAAAAGATGATGATGATAATCCCTATTTGAATTTGAGTTTAGGTAATAGTTATGCCACGGTAACTTTTATCAAAAAATTTGATAGGAATATTGATTATGAAGTCCGAATTTATAGATGGGATGCTGAGTTTAATATCGGTTCTCCTGTAACTAATTACTACGATGTACCTGAAGAGACAGAAGAACCTTTTTTCTCTTCTATTACGACAGGTAGTTTAGTGGCAAATCTTGGTAATCTCTGGCGATACAATGGTAGTGATTGGATAGATAGTAATCTGAATGTTTCTAGTAGTGGGGATGAGGTAACTAAATTTGGTTATGGTTCGGATTTAGCGATCGCTTCAAATTCTAATTCCACTGATATAAAAGCTTATAATCCTTACAATAATCGGTGGGAATATCCTAGTATAAATGGTTCTTGGTCAAGAAATGAGTATCAACCTACTGTTAATGGTGATTTTGTAACTATTGGAAATGGTATCTTTTACCGAGATAATCAAGGAACACTAAATAAAGATCGACAATCAATTCCATCAGGAATTAAACCTGAAAGTATTATTAACCGCGCACCTTCTTATATTGCTTATGAGATGGATAATGGGGACAGTCAGATATTGTTATTAAAAAATGGCAAGGTTGTTGATACTAAATATCTTACGGGGGAAAGAATTTATGTTGATGACGAAAATAGTAAGGGTAAATCTGGAACAATATTAGCTGGATTTAATGCTTTTGTTACTTACAGAGGTGATGATTTTGAGGGAGCTTCTAGCTTGAATTTATATTATGTTTCTAATCAATCAATTCAAGGCAATGTTACTGATTTTCCTGTTGTTCAAGTAACTATTAATGATGGATATCAAGAAAGTCAGACTAACTATGATTACGATACAAGTAAGATAGTTATTAGCGCTCAAGGAATTGTTACTGAATATTCTCAGGTTACGGTAATTCAAGGTAGTGAAAATTTACAATTAACTCCTTTTGGAAAGACTGAATATAATTTCTTTAATGGGCTTTCAAGATCGGTTTTAGGATTCAAGGAAAATGATTTTTCAGGAAATTCTGAATATTATTATAGCTTGTTGCATGGTTCTCTTTATCAACAAAAAGCCTATAATTCCACAGGTGATGAGCTAAGTTCTCAAACTATTGAATATGAAGTAATAACTCAAAGACAGTTATTAGGAGAGTCAAGGTACATTAATTTATACGGTTTTTATGCCCAACAAAAACAGGAAGAAAGTATTATCTATGGTCAAGAAATTAGCAGTACAGATTCTAATGGCAATGCCTCTTATGTGGGGGTCAAACAAGAGGTTGAATATGAATATGACTCAGCAACGGGATTCTTAAAAACAGAGAAAACTAAGAATTATAATAGTTTAGGTGAAGAGGAAATACTGACACAAACTTCTGTTTATGGTTGGGAAAAATATGATGGATTAAAACAACAAAATATCTTGAGTCCTGTTGTACAAACCATTAACAAAACTAACGATAAAACAACAGCGATCGCTGTTTCTACTTGGAAAGATTGGGGAGAGGAAAAATGGGGTTCATTTAGAAGTTATCAAGGACTTAATGAAAATGCTGTTTTTGACGACTGGAATAATCAAAATGAACCAAACAAAACAGATTGGTTAAAAGTTTCAGAAGTTATTTCTCGTGCTTCTAATGGAGCAGAACAAGATGTAATTGATGTTAATGGAACTCACAGTTCTATTATTTTAGATAAGCACCAATTTTATCCTATTGCTCAGTTTGCTAATGCCACTTTTGAAGAAGCAACTTATACAGGTTTTGAAGCTTACGAAAATCTGAGTGATTGGAGTGTAAATCAAGGTAATTTAACTGATTTAATTGTCACAGGAGATGCTCATACAGGAGTTTCTAGTTTAGGACTTAATCCTAATGTTACTCTCTCCAAAAAAACATATCTGACAATAACAAATACTCAGCAAAGTTATATTATTTCTGCTTGGTTTAAAACAGAAACAGGGTTTGAGACAGATGGTGGTAAAGCTGAAGTAAAACTACAATTTTATAGCAACAATGAACCTGTAGGAAATCCTGTTGTTGTAGACATTGAAGCAACAGACAGCGAGTGGAAATATTGGCAGTATGTCATTAGCTCTAATCAAATTCAAGGCACAAGTTTAGGATTAGAAATATCCAATCAAAAAACATCAAAATCTCTTTTAATTGATGATATTTGCTTTATTCCTTTAATCGGTAGTTTCCAAGGAAATGTCTATGAACCTAAGTACAAAATTCTCAGCGCACAACTTGGAAATAGTGGCGATACTATCCGTAACTTCTATGACTCTTTCCAACGAAAAGTAGCAGAAACTGGCATTGCTGAAACAGTTAGTGCAGTTACGACATCCTATTCAACTCGACAAGAAAATGATGATGAAAGTTATGCTTTTTCTCAGGGGAAACCTAATAGTGTTTTGACTATTGGTGCAGCAGCAGGAGGGGTATATGCTAACTTTATTAATGGTGAACAATGGCGGCAAGATTGGCAACCTACCTCTGATTTCTCTCAGGAGTCGAATAGGAAACCCACCCCTAACCCCTCCCAGGAGGGGAACAAGAAATCCACCCAGGAGGGGAGCAGGAAACCCACCCCTAACCCCTCCCAGGAGGGGAACAAGAAACCCACCCAGGAGGGGAACAAGAAATCCACCCAGGAGGAGAATAATTGGGAGGTAGAAAATAATGCTTTGGTTCACAAAGGAAATACCTTAGACACCATTACTTATCAATCTACTGCATCCTTTAGTAACTATGGGGTAAGGTTATCAGTTCATCCTAAAAACACGCTACAGCAACCATTAGGTATTCGCATTAGCGATCGCTTAACTGTAACTTGGACACAAAATCAAGGTTGGACTTTAACCCTCAATGATACCGCTTCCGAAGTTGCTAATACAGGTTCAATTCCCCATGAATGGTTATTAGTTGCTGCCAATAATACCGTTTTATTCTACGCTGACGGTAAACAAATATTTGCCGAGACAATAACAGATAATATTACTGGTGCGGTAGAAATATTCACTGCTGATGAAGTTGCTTTTGCCAATATCGTCACCTTTAAAAATCCTCAAATTGGAATTACCTATAGTGATGGTGCAGGAAAAGAAAAACAAACTCAAGCATTAGAAGGAAGCAACTGTCTAGTAACAGAAATCGTTTATGACATTTTAAGTCGTCAGGCGATCGCTACTAAAGCAGCAAAATTTGATAATACTTTCTTCGGTTATCGAACATCATTTATTGAAAGTATCAATTGGGACTCCGGAGAATTAACAGGAGAAATTGCCAATTATTACCCCGAAGATGAAGGTTATCCTTACAGCAGGACAGTATATGAAGCATCACCATTAAATCGTCCCATACAACAAGGAATACCAGGCAAAACATTTGCTATCGGCAACGGTAACACCCATATTGTCAGCAGAGAATATGGCACAAATACAGAAGGATTTTTTGCAGAAGATTCTTATCCATCAGGGGAATATTTAGTCGAAAAGCTAACAGATGCTGACGGAACAACAGTTTATACTCTCACAGATAAATTAGGACGTACTTTAGCCAAAAAAGCAGGTCCTATTGAAGCAGGAAGCGATGTTCATCAAACCACTCGCAGTATTTATGATGATGCAGGAAATGTCGTTAAAGTCTTACTTCCTAATCAGTTTGTACCTCCCGAAAATTCACAACCTGACGCCTGGGAAATTACGATGGAGTATGATTTCCTCGGACAAATGATTAGTCAAACCAACCCAGATTCCGGTACAACCAAATACATCTACGATCGCGCAGGTAATCCTCGGTTTATGGTAGATGCAGTAGCGTTAACATCTCAGATAATCTTCTATAAGAAATATGATATCGTAGGACGTTTAACTGAAGAAGGTTGGTTGACCGGAGATTGGGACGATGGAACCGAACTACAGTCAAAAGCAGATACCGATCCCAACTATCCCGAACAAACATCTTGGCGCAAACGCTATATTTTTGATGGAGATGGTTCAAACCCTTATTTAGTAGGTCGTTTGTGGAAAATATTGAGTAGTAATCAAGGAGACGGTAACACCGACGTTGAAGAAATCTATGATTACGATCAATTTGGCAATGTAAAAAGTAAAACCCTCACAGTTACAGGATATGCAGCACAAACCGTTAGTTACGAATACGATAATCTCGGAAACGTCATCAAGATTCAGTATCCCGATAATACCAACAATATTCCTGAAGTAGTTTATAGCTATAACAGTCTAGGAGAAAACATTGCCATCGGAACACCCGAAAATCTCCAACGGTTTGCCAGTTATAGTTACAACGCTGACAGCAGTTTAAAAACCGCAGTCCTAAATAATCAGGGAATACAAAACACTCTAAACTATAACCCTCCAGGTTGGATAACCAGCATTGGTAATCAGAAAGCAGATAATTCCTTAATAATGGAACAATCTCTTGCTTATACCGAGAACGGTTATCAAGGTTCAGGATATTACAACGGGAATATTGCCAAAAATAGCATTAATTATGGCACTTGGAATAACGCACCCCAAAGTTATGACTATCAATATCAGTACGATAAATTAGGACGATTAGAAGTTGCCCAAAATTCCCAAAATGAGCAAGCAAGTTTAGGAGTAGGTCAACCCACGACTTATGACGTCAACGGCAATATTGAAACCTTAAAACGGGGTGATACAACCAATGAGTATGAATATATCCAGAATACGGATAAAGTAAACGCAGTTAGCAATAACAGCGAACCCCAAAACTATAGTTATGATGCCAATGGGAACGTTAAAAGTGCTTCTCATCGTCAAGTTTCCAACATTGATTACGATCCCTTAACTCAGCTAACCACTCAGGTACAACTTGAAGAAGCAACATCAGTTTCCTTTAAGTACGACGGAGAAAATCAGCGAGTCTTGAAAACATCTGAAGATAGTTCAGGAAATCAAACCGCCACCAAATTATATGTACATGGTTTGAATGATTATCCTCTGTTAGAAGTCAGCGACAAACCCATACAATATATTCACGGTATTGGTGGATTAGTCGCACTGATTAAAGATGGTAAAGTTTACACCGTACTTAAAGATCATCTCGGTTCCACTCGTGTGGTGGTAGATGAAACAGGAACAGTCATTGCTACCTTCGATTATCTTCCCTTTGGAGACTTGATAGGAACTGCTGACGGCAATTCAGAAATTATTAGTTATCGCTATACCGGACAAGAATTTGATGCCGAATTAGGACTGTATAACTATCGAGCGCGATTTTACGATCCCCGTTTAGGAAGGTTTTATGCAGCAGATCCCAAAGCGCAATTTGCCAGTCCTTATTTGTATGCTGGTAACAATCCCATAATGCTCGTAGATCCAGATGGAAAGTTGGCGTTTTTAATTGCATTGATCATTGGAGCTGCAGTCGGCGCAGCAGTTGGTTTTGGCGTTGCTACTTATACAGCTGTCAAAAAAGGACTCGGATTGGGGGATGCCATACTCTATGTATTGGCGGGGGTAGCAGTCGGTGCTGTAGCTGGAGCAATATCAGCCGCTGGAGGTGTAGCGTCTTTTGCTGCCGGAGCAGCAGTTGTAACCGCTGGAGGCTCAACCGCAACTGGTGTTTTAGCTGGTGTAGTAGTTGGTGGTGCAGTCGGTGCTGGTGTTGGTGCTGCTCAGGGTGCGGCACAGTTTGGAATTAATGAGGCTTTCGGCGTTGAAAACGCAGGAAGTTTGTCTGATGCAATCTGGAAAGGAGCATTAATTGGCGGAATAGGCGGTGCCATAACAGGTGGAGTTGCTGGATTTGGTGGTGCAAGATCAGCAGCTCAAAGTGCTATTGCTAGTAAGTCTGGATTTAATATAGGGAGTCCACTTGATAGTCCAACAATGCTAGACGATGCTTACAATGCCTTTACAACTTTAGGAAGTAGACCAGAAAGTTTATTGACAGGACTTAAGAGTAGATCCACTTCACTTGTCGGTAGATGGCTAACAGCGCTTCCTACTAAAGTCAGAACTCTTTCCACTCAGGGATCGATAATATCGTCAGGTGTAACTAAGGGAGTTGAGCAAGTATTACCAGACTCAACTGAGGCAAGTCCAGTTGGAAGCAGTGGTGTTTCGTACCAACGACCTAGTGCTTCATCTCTTTATGGGAAGTTAGCATTTAATCCTTCTATGTTGAGTAGTGTAGGATTACCGTTTGCTTTGATTACTCAGCCGACTTATTGGGGAGGTTCGCCTATTGTAAGTCCCTGGCAACGGTAATGAGTGGGATATCCGCTCTTGTAGGGTGCGAACTTCGACAGCGTAACTGAGCAAAACAAACGATAACGGTGCGTTATATCAAGTCCGGTTAAACAGTTATACAATGGTTAACTCAGGAGGAGTCAACCCACCCCTAGCCCCTCCCAGGAGGGGAAGCAAACCCACCCCTAGGTCTAGTAGGGTGCGAACTTCGACAGCGTAACTGAGCAAAACAAAGGATAACGGTGCGTTACGGCGAAAAAGACAAATGTTTCTTTATATCGATCAAACAAACGCCTAACGCACCCTACTCACTAAACAAAGGAGAATCTAAACTTATGAAAATTCGCAATCGAAAGCGATCGATCCGATCGCCATGACAGGAAATATCAAACCGTTATTTCTTGTCCAAGGAAATTGGATCGAACAATCAAGTAAACACTGAAACTAAAGAACATCTATTTTATGAACAAGAAACGTATTTTTGGCGCAGCGATCGCCATACTTCTTTCTGTGACTCTCATCTTTGGCATAGAAGTTAATTCTGCTAGTGCGGCAGATCTACAAGTAGACTGCAACAAACCTGTTAATGAAAAAGCAGAAGTTCCTATTGGCACAATAAGTGCTTACGGGGGTATTGTTACTGGAAAGGATAAACAAAACTTACAAGATCAAGGATGGCTAGTCTGCGATGGAGAGGAATATTCAATAGCAGATTATGAAGATCTATACTGCAAAATTGGTCATTATTATGGCACAGGTTCACTTCCTGGAGACTTCAGGGTTCCCGATTTGCGTGGTCGATTTGTCCGAGGTGTAGATTCTGGAGAAGGACGAGATCCTGATGCTGCCTCCCGCACCGCATCTGCACCAGGTGGAAATACTGGCGATCAGGTTGGTTCGTTGCAGGGGGATGCGTTTAAAGAGCATTCGCACAAAATCAAGTTTGACAATAGCTTCCAATCTAACGGCCCAAATAGTGATAGTCGTAGAGGAAGATTCCAAAATGATTTTGATTTATCAACAAACTCAGTCGGTGGCAGCGAGACTCGCCCCAAAAACATCTACGTCAATTGGATTATTAAAGCTGAGGATAAGGAGGATTAGGCTCTGCCTCTTCCTGAAGTAAGCAAATAGGGCGTTGCTATAGTGGGCTTTCTGGCATATATTGGGCGAATGCCAGAAAGCCCCTACATGACACCTAATTCTGAGGTCAGGAAATTAGGCGATCGCTCTCTCTAACCCGAAGGCGATCGCTATAGTGGGCAAATGACATATATTGGGCGAATGCCAGAAAGCCCCTACATGAAACCTAATTCTGAAGTGAGGAAAGAGGGCGATCGCTCTTTCTAATTGGAAGGCGATCGCTCTTAAATTATCAAAGCTAAGGATGTGGACTAATCCTTAAGAAAGGAAATAGGGCGCCCCTTTTTGTTTCAAAAAAAATTACTTTGTTTTTTTCTAATTATGGTATGCTAACTCTGTTTGTATATACTTTTACAGAACTGCAAACTTAATTGCAACGAACCCAAAGAAATATGGCAAAACTACGTAACGCATTAGTCGCATTACTAATTTGTATCACTCTTACTTGGACTTTTGTGATACCTTCTGCACAAGCAGCTGACCCAGGTCTCCAATTTGCAATTGAACCTGGAAGAGGAAACTTAGTCCAATTTAAAAGTGGTCCTATATATGAAGGTGAGAAAGTTTTTGTTTCTTATGATGCCTCAAGGGTATCCCTACCTGCAAATCCAGAGTGTGGTGAATTTGAGGATTTAGATAAGGTAATAGGCTACGTTACATCTAGTGATTTTAGCGTACCTACTCAATTCATCCTGAAGCCAGATAGTAATTATGTAAAGATTGCATATTTTACCGATCCTGATTGCTACAGGGGCAGTGACGAGATTCAGGTTTCGTTTAAAGCCATATTTACTGATGGTCTAGTTTGTTACGACTCTAATTTTGGACGAAACTACTCTTTTCCAGTAATCTGCAAATAGTGAGCTAACTTAACTCTTTACTCTTGAGCTTCTGAATATAATCAACTCAAAAGAGGTATGACTCTTAGTCATGCCTTTTTTCCATTTTTAACTTGACTTATCTTGATTAAAAATTTTCTTTACTCTTTTGCGAAAACTTCGTAAAGCAGGACTTCTACCAATTTCGCGATATAGTGGGCGAATGCCAGAAAGCCCCTACATGACACCTAATTCTGAAGTGAGGAAATAGGGCGATCGCTCTTTCTAATAGGAGGGCGATCGCTCCACCCTCTTATTCCCTTTCAGTTCCCCTCTTATTCCCCTCCTGGGAGGGGTTAGGGGTGGGTTTGGTTGGAGAGGTTAGGGGTGGGTTTGGTTGGCTGGGTTAGGCTAGGGGTGGGTTAGATTTAGGGGTATTTGCTTAGAGGTTGGTTTGGCTAGGGGTTGGGTTAAGTGTGTTAGACTAGGACTCAAAAAAAGCGTTACCATTCTTATGGCAGTTAAAATTATTCCCTACAATCCAATATTAAAAGAAAGAGCTAGGGAACTTCGCAAAAACATGACCCCTGGAGAAGCGACCCTTTGGAAACACCTTAAAGGAAAGCAAATGTGTGGCTATGACTTTGATCGCCAACGTCCCATGGATCAATTTATTGTGGACTTTTATTGCAAAAAGCTGATGCTGGCCATTGAGATTGACGGTTATTCCCATGATAGTCCTGAAGCACAACAACGGGATGCAGAAAGACAAAAGCGTTTGGAGTCCTTGGGAGTGCGATTTTTACGGTTTCAGGAAGAAGAAGTTTGTGGTGAGGTGGAGGGAGTTTTGAGTGTGGTTGAGGATTGGATTAAGACTCACCCTGAAGCTAACCCAGCCAACCTCTAACCTAACCCAGTCAACCAAACCCACCCCTCGCCCCTCCCCCTCCCAGGAGGGGAATAAGACGGGAACTGGAGGGGGACTGGAGGGATACCTAACCCACCCCTCGCCCCTCCCCCTCCCAGGAGGGGAATAAGACGGGAACTGGAGGGGGACTGGAGGGATACCTAACCCACCCCTCGCCCCTCCCCCTCCCAGGAGGGGAATAAGACGGGAACCGGAGGGGGACTGGAGGGATACCTAACCCACCCCTCGCCCCTCCCCCTCCCAGGAGGGGAATAATGAATTACTATAATTTTAATATTGGCAAGAAGCAGAATAAATAATTAAAAACAGCATCGGTTTATCCCTCCTAAGTTGGTACTAAAAGCAACATTAAGAGTTTCCATTGACTTCACTAACCACCAAACTTTACCAGTGGTAGCTCCTTGATAATGATTAAACAGAATAGAAAATTTTTGTTCTAAATAAGGTTTAGCTTGGTGACAAAATAGTACAATCTTCAACAACATTCCAATTACTATTGTTGCTCCAAGATTATTAATCAAGTCATAAAAAATAAAATGTTTTGGTTGCTCAAGACTCTCAACAACTAGAAAATCTAACATTTTTTGGCAAGTACCTAAAATTAGAGAATCATTGGGTTTTTGAGTATTATTATCAGACCAAGTATTTTGTAATTTATGATATAATTTGCGATTAAATTGACGTTTACTATAACCAGGATCGATTGTATCAGTTAAGTATTCATATAGCCCATCTTTAAAATTACGATAAGAACAAGTTAAATCACAATAAGTTTTAAACTGTTGAGCTTGGTTTCGTATTGTTTGGCGACCATGAACTTTTGTTGTAAAATACTTAACTGCTTGATTCAATTCTTCGTCTCTCATTAAAGTAGGATTTTCAACAGAATTGCTTTTCCTGGGCAATTTTTGATAAGTAATATATTTAGATAAATTTATTTCATATTTTTGCTGTTTTTTTAGTCTCATCATTTTAATTTCTTGTTGCTCTTCATCGGTACTCTCATCATTGAGAAAACAATGTTCATATAGATATGGATATCGATCAATTAACTTTTCTAACTTCCGGTCTACAATTTTTATATTTTCTTGAGTTTCCCTGATAAACATCTTAGCCAAACGTTGTAAGGCAACATATTTTTCAGTTTCAGTAAAACTGCGAATTAAAGTGCGTACACGTTGAGAAGTCCAACAAGAGGGTAGTTTATTTGGTTTTTCCTGGAATATATTTACTAACTCTGGAATTGATTTCTGTAATTGTGGATTTTGTAACCAACAGTTAATCAATATATAGCAACTTCTATTGATAATGTTATGAAATTCTTCTTCATCAGGATCGGCATCAATAATTGTTTCCATTGCCTGCCATATTTCAGGGATAAAGTATCCAGAAGCATCAATAAATAGAACTCTAAAATTACCAATTGACTCTTCGGGGTTTTGTTGGCGAGCTAAATCTTGTAAATGCTGATAAAGTTGCTGTTCTTGTTTGGCAGATTTACGATTATTATTATTATTTGATAAAGAGTTTAAATTATAATTTGACATTCTTAAAACATCCCCTATGAAATTAATTATCAGCTAATTTAACTTGCTCTTCAATAAAGTTTATTTTTGCGATGGTTGATGATTATTTCTGGCTTAGTAGAATAGATATTTCAATAACAATTAAATTGGAATTGTGAACGGAGTTGTTAGACCTATATTTTTGAAATTATGATAGTAAATTGAGCTACTATAAAAATCTGCTCAATATCCGTATTTACCTGAAAATATGTGTGATGAATTAGGTAAAATGTGAAATACAGATTAAAGTTTGTAATATTCACCCTGGTTGATAACTTTTGCCTATTACAATCTTAGTTCTATCTATAAGCTAATTTTTATCAGCCTGATTAAGTATAAAAATTAGATGACACCCTAACTATAAATCTTACTCTATAATCACTTAATTTTATGTAAAGATTTGATGAATAATCTAAGAGTTCAGTAGATTTTTTGATGATAAGTTTACTGAGATGCTGTAAATGTAAGATGTGTTAGTTGAGTGTAAATACGGATAATTCGTAATTAAATAATGACGACTAATACCATTTATGAGAAGTAGTAGTCTGGCAAAAGTAGTAATATTGGTAGATACAAAATTTTTATTGTCAGGAGGTAAACTATAAGCAGAAGGAAGAAGAAAGAAGGCTTTAGTTATCTAGGAGAGAAGGAAAAATCCGGGGTTGTCTGAGTTTTAAGCTTTTGAGATGTCAAATACAGTAATGGCAACTGCTATGCAACAAAGTTCAGTAAAGTCCAGTTCTTATAGTAACTGTTATTACTACTCTTGAGTTATGGAATATCTGTTTGTGTAGCACTCCACAGGAGAAACAACAGAATATCAATAATCAACCTTATCTCTTCTGTCCTAGATAACTAATACCAATTTGATAAATGTTTGCTACAAATAGCTAGGATATTTCTTAGGATTCAGGAGTCAGGAGTCGTATGGGAATGGCTTTAATAACAGTTTTTAGGTGGGAATTTATCTTTTTAGTCCAAGAGATATCTCCTATAAAGTAGGGGCAAATGGCCATTCGCCCTTACTACCCTTATTATTCGTCACATTCTTTTTTCACCCTTGGTATAGTTGCTTTGTTCCTTCTTACTTCTATTATAATATTCAGAATAAAATGGTAAATATCGCCTACTTGTCAAAAATAAACATCAAAACTATTATGTGAATTAAAGTTGCCTTAATAAATAATATTTCAAAAGCGATCGCTATGCTAGAAACACAAGGAGTTCTGTGGCCGAGTTTAATAACAGTTGTCTCTTTATTCATGTATTTTGTTGTGACTATTAATGTTGGTAGAGCTAGATCAAAATACAACATTACGCCTCCTCAAATGACTGGAGATCCAAATTTTGAACGGGTATTAAGAGTACAACAAAATACTGTAGAACAAATAATTTTATTTTTACCATCTTTGTGGCTTTTTTCTCTGTTTATTAGCCCACTATGGGGTGCTGGTATTGGCACAGTTTGGGTAGTGGGACGAATTTTATTTGCCTGGGGTTATTATCAGGCGGCGGAGAAGCGAGCTTTAGGGTTTGGTATTAGTTCTTTAGCTATTATAGCTTTATTGATAGGCGCTTTAGTCGGAATTTTACTACCCCTGTGGAAAACTATTTCATAGCTGTAATAAGTAGATAGTTTTCAACAATTAATAATTAATTATTAATTATTAATTATTAATTATTAATTATTACCTATCCTTGAAAGCGGATAGGATTGGCTAATCATGAAATTTTTTTCTTCTCTTGGTCGATTGAATATGGGGAGGAGACCCGCTCTTGCAGAGCCGCTCCGCTAACGCCATTCCACAGCTGCCCTAACGACCGCTTGTTTCTCCTTTAAAGGAGAGGCTTTAAACCTTAATTATTCGGTAAAGATAGTATCTATACTATTTTTATTTTTTGCATAGATAAATATATGAGGTGAAAATGAAAATAATGTCTGAAAAACAAGTATTTAATATTAATCAAAAACTTTTCAAACAACTGAATGATTGGCAAGAAAAAATGGAAAAAAAAGAAAATGCAAAAGCAGAAATAGAGGCAAACAATGAGGTAAATCGCAAAAAGCAAAATATCGATGATGCGCAGAAAGAAAAATAGTAAGCAGTATTAGAGCAATTCCTATCAAGGAGAGTTGATTAATGGATAATGGATAATTACCTCTCCCGAAAAGGAAGAGGATTGACGCGGTAGGGAAAAAATTTATTTTTTTCCCCTTGAAAGGGAAGGCTTCAAGGCGCGAATGATTTAATGATTTAATGATTTAATGATTTAATAATTAATTATTCGGTAATTATTAATTATTAATTATTAATTATTAATTGTTGACTCCCCTACTCCCCCGCTCAAGAACGGGATGTTGTCCATAAAAAGGTAATGCTTCAGACCAATGCGATCGCTTGCCTTTTTTCCATTCTAAATGAGCTAATTCTAACAGATTTAAAACAGATTTTCCTAAACCATTTTCAACTTTAATTAACTCATAGGAATTTTGCCAATTTTTCAAAGTTTCTTCCCATGCTTCTGGAGTGATTAGTGTTTCTTCTAAAAGAGGATTTATACCAATTTTTTCAAGTTGATAAATAGCTGTGAATAACTGATTTCTTTGAGCTGGCATTTGTAGAGATAAATCCTGATTTTGATTCTTATATGACCAAGCTACTGCTGCTAAAGTTGAAATTGCAAATAGCGGAATATTTAACTGTTGAGCTAAAGTTCTAGCAGTTACTATTCCTATACGAGTACCAGTAAAACTTCCTGGTCCTTTAGCAACAGCAATAAAGCTTAAATCCTGCCAAGTTTGAGGTGGTATAAATTCCTGCAATTTCTGATGTAAATGAGTAGATAAGTCTCGCCCTAAATTCCAAGTTTCCCAGCGAATATCTTCCGCAAAATCAGTAATAGCTAAACCTAATTCGGGACTACTTGTATGAATTCCTAAACCGTATTTTTTTTCTGTATTTGTCATTTTTTTGAAGGAAGAAGGAAGAGGGAAGAGGGAAGAAGGAAGAGGGAAGAGGGAAGAGGGAAGAAGGAAGAGGGAAGAGAGAATATTAACTTGATTTTTGGCTCAAATCAATTTTACTACTTGTATGAATTCCTAAATCGTATTTTTTCTCTGTATTTGTCATTGATTTTGAAGTAAGAAGGAAGAGGGAAGAGGGAAGAGGGAAGAAGGAAGAGGGAATATTAACTTGATTTTTGGCTCAAATCAATTTTACTACTTGTATGAATTCCTAAATCGTATTTTTTCTCTGTATTTGTCATTGATTTTGAAGTAAGAAGGAAGAGGGAAGAGGGAAGAAGGAAGAGGGAAGAGGGAAGAAGGAAGAGGGAATATTAACTTGATTTTTGGCTCAAATCAATTTTACTACTTGTATGAATTCCTAAATCGTATTTTTTCTCTGTATTTGTCATTTTTTTGAAGGAAGAAGGAAGAGGGAAGAGGGAAGAAGGAAGAGGGAAGAGAGAATATTAACTTGATTTTTGGCTCAAATCAATTTTACTACTTGTATGAATTCCTAAATCGTATTTTTTCTCTGTATTTGTCATTTTTTTGAAGGAAGAAGGAAGAGGGAAGAGGGAAGAAGGAAGAGGGAAGAGAGAATATTAACTTGATTTTTGGCTCAAATCAATTTTACTACTTGTATGAATTCCTAAATCGTATTTTTTCTCTGTATTTGTCATTTTTTTGAAGGAAGAAGGAAGGAAGATTAACTTTATTTTTGGCTAAAATCAACTGTTATACCAGGGGTGATAAATATTTTCTACAAATACTTCCGGTGTCAGTATAAGCAAATTTTCCTTCTGCCTTCTGCCTTCTGCCTTCTGCCTTATGTCTTCTGCCTTCTTCAAATTTCCTCTCTAGCATAAAATATTGGTAAAGCCACAAATAAGCAACCTAAAAGCAACCCAAAAATATCAGAAATCCATAATTTTCCCCCTAACAAACCCACGATTAAAAATACTGTTGCCACAGTAGAAAATAAATTATTAGTCGCCAATTTATTCTGTTTTATAACCTGATGTTTAACCGTAATAAAAACCGATGCAATTATCACAGCAATTATCGGATGCCAAATAATTATCCGATAGCCAAAAATAAACCAAGCAAAAGCAAACATCAAAGCATCTAACCAAAATTCTTTTTCCTTAAATCTAGCCAACCAAAAATTCTGAGTTCCTAACTGCGATAGCTTCACAAAATGCTCATTTTTTTGTAATCTCAAAATTTTATTTTTCCACCTAGCTTTACGATCCATTCTCAATATTTGTTGCCACTCTGGCACAGTCTTACCCTGAAGCTTACCTAGTAATTTAACCTTATCTATATTTTGCAATCTTAAATCAGTTAACTTCGCAGAAATAGTCTTTAAAATTTGAGCATAATTAGTCTTTTTTCCTGGATTTCTACTAATAACAACAGTCAAAGTTTTTTTGACACGACTCACCTGAACTTTAACCGACTCATTAGCCAAAATTTCCTGTAACTGCCGTCTAATTTCTGCTTGCTCAGTCAACTTTTTCGGCACTGCTGAAGAAGGAGAGAAATAAACATTTTCCATATAATTAGACTGAGGGTGAAGATGTCTAATAATAGCAGTAGCAGAATGATAACGCCGATTTGTAGCACCTTCCAACATCTTGTCTAAAATTAGACCGAGTTCCTTACTAACAGGCATTTTTAAATAATCTCGCCATACCCACTTACTATTTCTACTATCAAACAAATCAAAAGGTGAAACTTGAGTCAAAAGATGAATACAAGTAATACCCAAACTATAAAGATCGCTAGCAAAAACTGCCTTACCCATAAGTTGTTCGGGAGCAGTATAAGCAGCACTGCCAATAATAGTTCCTGTTTGAGGTAAACCTTTTTTTTCTACTAACTTAGCAGCACCAAAATCTACCAAAACCAGTTGACCAGTAGTGCGACGAATAATATTTTCTGGCTTAATATCTCGATGAATAACTTTAGACTTATGCACAAACTGTAATACTGGCAATAAATCATTTAACAATTCCCGAATTTTAGCTTCAGTAAAGACACCTTTTTCTGCCAATTCTTGGGCGAGATTTTTGCCTTCAATATATTCTTGAACTAGATATTGTTGCCCATCCTTTTGAAAATAAGTCAGCAGTTTGGGTATTTGAGAATGAATACCTAAAGTTTTTAACTGTTGTGCTTCTTGCTGGAATAATTCTGAAGCTTTTTGAGTTTTTGTCTTTACTTGAAGAGACTCATTACCAGAAATTGTTTCTGAAGATTGAAGAGAATTTTGGTCATAATGGTAATAATTTGTATTCTGAGGAAAAAACTGTTTAATTACACAAACTTGTCGAATAGAATCTTTTTCATCTACTGCTAAAAAAGTTCTACCAAAACCACCTTGCCCAATTAATTTAAGAATACGGTAGCGAGACTGATTAGCTATTTTGAGATTATTATCTGGCGAAGTAATAATTTTATTTGTTTCTATTTTTTCATCTTCAGCACTTAGTGGAGGAATTAGTAATAATGGTGAGTTGCAACTCTGACAAAATTCAGCCTTAGTAGGATTTTGTGGATTTTTGCAGGTGGGAAAGTAGCAATAATTCATTAGATTAGATATAGATAAATCAAGATTTTTATTATTTATTTTGTAAGCATTTCCTACGGAATGCTGCGCAAACAGCGGTCAGCGGTCAGCTATCAGCTTTATTACCTTTTTTTAATCGAATATTTGCAGCACTATTACAGTCATTATTTTCTGTACTATAGTGTTTCTCAGTAAGTGTGAGGTACTTTTATCTTTCTTCCCTGTTGCCTGTTGCCTAAAGCAAACGAATTTTGTACCTCACACTTTTTGGGAATTGCTATATCTCTTACCGGATAATTAAGGTTTAAAGCTTCTATTTTAAAGGAGAAACATTAACGAAGTCAGAAGTCAGAAGTCAGAAGTTAAACCACCCCTAACCCCTCCCAACCCACCCCTAACCCCTCCCAGGAGGGGAGGAGAAGTAGGGGATGCGTGAGCAACTTTCCAAAAATATTTCACCTTAAAAGGCGGAGTTTTAGACCCATATTATTTTGATAAAAAATTTTCCTTTGAGTCAATCTTCATTCTTTTCAAGGAGAGGTAACTGTTAATTATTAATTATTAATTATTAATTATTAATTATTAATTGTTGCCCCCCTCTATCTATAAAAAGGAGGGGAAATAAAGGGGTGCATCTCATATATACAAAAATACTTTTTTCCTATATATTCCCTGTTCCCTGTTCCCTGTTCCCTAAAAGCGATAAATTTTTGGCTTGATTCAAAATTGAGATGCACCCAAATAAAGAATTAGAATTACTTTAAGTAGGGATAAGTTCACCTGGTCTTAGTTTTGCCCATTTGCCTATTTCTTCTTTAAAACTTTCACAACCAACAACATCCCACTCCATTTCAATTTCATTATTTTGAGGACGAATGTTAACATTGATTGTAGGTTCAACCGGTTCAAAGTCTGGATTTTCTGTTAAATGAAGTTGTTCGTGCTGAGTTTCTACAGCATGATAGGTGACACACTGGTCTACATAGTGGCAGTTAACACAAATACACATTTTTAAGTACCTCGTTGATGCTAAATTCTAATCTTAATTGATGTGATAATTCCCTATTTTAATGATTTTATGAGTTTATATTCTAGCCCAAATTAATTTTATCCTGTATGATTTCCTACTCAGAAGGAATATATAGCAATCTTAATTTGACCTGTAAGATATTTTAGAGTTTGAGGGAATAGGGAAAAGTCAAATTCTCACTAGAGATTTAGGACTGCTATAGATAGTATATAGAAGCCATTTGGTATCTTGACTTTTATATCCTTAATATCTAGGTTAATCTAAAATCTATGTTGGATATATTGCTTTAGTTAGTTGATTTTTTTGAGCAATGTCGATAAATTCCCTGTCTGCTTTATCTCCGGAAAATTGGCCATTTGACCGAGAAATGTTGCCCCAACCTGTTTATTTGGTCGGTGGATCTGTGCGAGATGCTTTGCTGAAGCGCAAAAGTGATTATTTGGATTTAGATTTTATTATCCTTGACCAAGCAGTTAATATTGCCAGAAGTATTGCGAAGCAGTATCAAGCGGGGTTTGTGGTATTGGATGCCAAACGAAAAATTGCTAGGGTGGTATTTCAAGGGACTACAGTTGATTTTGCTGAAATAGAAGGTAATAGTCTGGAAGAAGACTTATGGCGACGAGATTTTACAATAAATGCGATCGCTTATAATCCTTTTAATGATGAGGTGATAGATTTATTTAATGCTCTGAAGGATTTGCAAGATGGTATCATTAGAATGGTAAAATCTGCTAATCTCAGAGATGACCCTCTGCGACTATTACGCGCATATCGTCAAGCAGCGCAGTTAGATTTTATTATTTCACCAGAAACTCAAACAGTTATTCGAGAGTTTGCACCTTTGCTGACCCAAGTTGCAGCAGAAAGAGTGCAGACAGAATTAGGTTATTTATTGAGTCATCCCCAAGGTATGTTTTGGATAGAAAAAGCTGGGAAAGATGGTTTATTTTCTAGTTATTTTCCTACTGCGGGAGAAAATTGGGAAATAGCAAAACAAGTAGACATAGCAGCAGAGGAGTTAGGAAAAAATTGGTCTCAGTTAAAGGATGAGTTAGCAAGAGGGGTACGCGATACAGTAAAAACCTCTTTGTTGGCGATCGCTAAATTAGCAATATTAGTTAATTCCGATCCAGAAAAAGCGGAAGTTGAGTTGATGGGGTTGAAATATAGCAATGCAGAAATTAGAAGTACGATAGGAGTTATTAAAGGTTTAGCTAAACTGTCAGAAATAGAAATTTCTCAGATGTCTGTGAGGCAACAATATTTCTTATTTCAAGAAATAGGAAAAAATTTTCCCGCTTTAGCAGTTGTAGCAGTGGCAAAAGGAATATCTAGAGAGAAAATTGATTGTTTAATTCAACGTTACATTAATCCAGAAGACCCAGTTGCTCACCCGACTCTTTTGTTGAAAGGAAATGATTTAATTGCAGCTCTAAAATTACCTAAAGGTCCGATAATTGGTCAACTATTAACAGAAATTCAAATAGCACGAGCTGAGGAGAAGATTTTTACTAAAGCTGAAGCAATTCAATTAGCAGAAAAATTAATTCAATCCTGAAGGAAGAAGGAAGAAGGAAGAAGGAAGAGGCAACAAGATTAATTTTCAAAGATATATAGTGAGTCTATCCCCCCTAACCCCCCTTGGAAAGGGGAGGACTGGAGTAAGTATTTTTCGGTTTTATTTTCCGATCATCAATGTAGAAGTTTAGTTTCCAAAACCATAGGAAAATTCTCAATTTATCCTACTAATTTCTGCTCAAGAAGGAAGAGGCAACAAGATTAATTTTCAAGGATATATACTGACTCCTCCCTGATTATTTATAACTATTCAACCGGAAATGATATTAAATTATATTGCCTAATTTTCACGATACTGCCAAGTTTTATAAGTTTCTGTATCACTCAAAATATTCACATAAAATAAATCTATTCCCTCCTGCTCCAATAAAGCCAATATTGCCAAATTTAGAAGGAAGAGGGAAGAGGGAAGAGGGAAGAAGGAAGAGGCAACAAGATTAATTTTCAAAGATATATACTGACTCCTCCCTGATTATTTATAACTATTCAACCGGAAATGAACTTAAATTATATTGCCTAATTTTCACGATACTGCCAAGTTTTATAAGTTTCTGTATCACTCAAAATATTCACATAAAATAAATCTATTCCCTCCTGCTCCAATAAAGCCAATATTGCCAAATTTAATTGGTCATAAGCACTCGAATAATTCTTTAAATCATTAGTAAATCCAATTACTCTAATAACACGAGCATTTCCTTGACATCCCTCAAATCTAACTGAACAAGAATCATATAAAATATCAATTGATTTTGGTATTTCTCGAATTTTATCCCTGATATGAGCTATTTTTTTAGATGAAATACCATCAATTTTAATATACGACATAAAAGCTCCTGTCTTATTTTCAATTGGCTGTTGAGAGAAACTTTTGATGCTACCATCAATCATTTTAGAGTTAGGAATTTTCTGGGTAACTCCCTCATCGGGTATATAAATTGTTGTACTTCTAATACCTATATGTTGTACAGTACACTTCAGACCACTTGGCAGTAAAAGCCAGTCATTTACTCGATACAAAGCGTCAGTATAAATTACAATTGTCGCTACCCAATCAACAATAACATCCTTAAATAATAAGCCTAATGACAGACCAAAACCGCCGATTAAACCAAATATTGCAGTAGCGGAAGCTCCCAGTAATACTTCTCCTGCTTTTAGGGCAAAAATTACTATGGCAGTTAACCTCAATAGTTTCGGAATATAGGGGCTAATAATATCATCTAATTCAGTGTCTGTTTGAGCTGATAAAATTCTCAAAAATCCTCCGACAATTGGAGATGTACGGTAGATAATTAGTGTGATATTACCTACTATTGCTAGGCTAATAATTCCTGTAATTGTTTGATTGAATTGGGGAGAAATATAATCTGTTAAGATTAATTGTATAACTCGAAATCCCAGTAAATATATGAACCATGCGATAGGTTCTTTAATAACTGTAATTAATTGATCGTCAAGGGTGGTTTTTGTATTACGAGTTGCAGCCTCAATTCGCTTAATTACAATTGTGGTTAATAATTGTTTTAAGGCTAATGTGGCTATTAAAACCAGGACTATAAAAAATATTATTCTTACTGGTATATTCAGAATTGTGAGATTTTTGATGGTTTGCCAAATTGCTTCCATAATTATCCGATATTAGTCAAGTGGAGTTCAATAATACCATATTGGGTTTAAAAGTTTTTCTTTAAAAAAGAAGAAGAAAGAGGTAAGGTGATGATGAATTCAGTTCCTTCTCCTAGTTCAGAGTTAACTTGAATTATACCACCATGTTTTTCGACCACAATTTGACGGGCGATCGCTAACCCTAATCCTGTTCCTTTCCCTATTGCTTTAGTCGTAAATAGATGGTCAAAAATCTTAGCTTTCACTTCCTCAGAAATTCCTTTGCCATTATCAGCGATCGCAATTTGTACCCATTTATCTATCAATTGCGTCTTAATGGTAATGCGATGAGGAACGGCTTGATTTTCTGTATCTATTCTCAGTTCTGATTCATCTAAAGCATCAATTGCATTGGCTAGAATATTCATAAACACCTGATTGAGTTGCCCAGGAAAACAAGAAATTTCCGGAATCTTGCCGTAGTCGGTGACAACTTCAATAGCGGAACGATTTTCGTTAGCTTTGAGGCGATGGCGTAAAATCAGGATGGTGCTATCAATCCCTTCATGTAAGTTAAAAGGTTTTTTTGTATCGCTATCAGCGCGGGAGAAGGAGCTAAGACTTTTGCTAATTGATTTAATGCGATCGCCTGCATCTTTCATGGAACTAACTAACTTGGGTAAATCTTCTCGCACATAGTCTAGGTCGCTCGCTTCCAGTGCTTCTTCAATTTCCGCACCGGGTTGAGGAAATTTCTCGTGATAGAGATCGATGATACTTAATAAATCGTTGATGTAATCTTGTGCGACACTGATATTACCGACAATGCAACCAACAGGATTATTGATTTCATGGGCAACCCCAGCCACTAATTGTCCCAGTGCCGAGAGTTTCTCCTGTTGTACCAATTGCACTTGAGCTTCTTGCAGCGCCTGAGTGCGTTCATTGACCTGCTGTTCTAAAGTATCCGTTAGTCGCTTTAATCGCCAGTGGACTTGGACGCGAGCTAACACTTCCGCTTCTTCAAAGGGTTTGGTGATGTAATCGACTGCACCTAATGACAAACCTTTGACTTTGTTTTCGGTATCAGCTATAGCAGTCATAAAAATGATTGGAATTCCTTTAGTTGCTTGATTTGCCTGAAGACGAACGCAGGTTTCAAAACCATCTATTTTCGGCATCTCAATGTCCAACAGAATTAAGTCTGGGTGATGGCGTTGCACTTGAGCTAGAGCATCTTCACCATCAACTGCCATGCGGACTTTATAGCCTGCATTTTTCAAGGTTTTTGACAACACAGACAAATGAGTGGGGCTGTCATCCACAATCAAAATAAATGGTTTGCTTGGGTTTGGCATTAGTTTATGTTCCTGATTGAAATAGCAGTCAGCGGTCAGCGGTCAGCCATCAGCTCTCAAGGCGTATGATGGGGGACTTAAACCAGCCGATTTTAGCTAATAGCTGATAGCTTGTTAAACGAGGTAGTTTTGGATAAATGCCCGCAGTTGTTTGATTTCGCAAGCTTCTGCCAGGCGAATCAGTTCTTGGCTAAAGGCAGTAGTATTGGTATCCTGAAGTTGTTCGGCGATTTCGATGATGCCATCCAGTTCTCCATCTTGAGCTAATTCCCAGAGTTGCTGCAAGATTTCTGTTTCAGGTGGCTGAATTTCATCGGAATCAACCTCAATATTTTGCTTCTCAGTGTTCTTGGTGTCATAAATCCAATCTAATTGCAGATGTTTTTGCAGGAGTTCTAGTAAAGTTTGAGCTTGCACTGGTTTGGGTAAGAAATCATTCCCTCCAGCATCTAGGCTTTTGTGGCGATCGCTCTCAAAGACACTGGCAGAGGATACGATCACAATTTGGTTTTGCAGTTGGGGATGGGATACTCCTTCAGCATCAGTTCCTGAACGCAATTTCTGTAAAAACTCAAACCCATCCATTACAGGCATAGATAAGTCAGTAATAATTAAATCCGGCGATGTTTTCAATACCTGTTCGACACCCTCTTTTCCGTTGTTAGCTTCGATAGTTTCAAAACCGATGGGTTCTAGAAGATTAACTAATACGGAACGATTTTCCCAACGGTCATCAATGACCAATATTTTGCGTTTCTCGCCTTCGTAACCCTGAATGATGCCTTGTTCCATGACTCTCAAAGTAGCTGCCCAATTTTTCACTTCAGGCAGTTCTACTTCCCAACAAAAGGTGCTGCCTTCACCTAAAACACTTTGAACCTGAATTTCGCTTTGCATCAACGCAGCAATTTGACGGGTAATAGCTAGTCCGAGTCCCGTACCTTCTGCTTGCTTTTTACTATCGCCAACTTGCTCAAAAGGCAAGAAGATTTTTTCGATTTGTTCTGGAGTCATCCCCACCCCAGTATCTTCTATCTGAAAGCGAATTTTTGCCCCGATGGATTCAACCTGAAAAGTCACGCTACCCTGTTCGGTAAATTTAATAGCATTGCCCAGAAGGTTGATCAAAACCTGACGCAAACGTTTTTCATCCGCCCACACACCTGTAGGTAATTGGGAGCTAACCTGGAAATTAAAAGTAATTCCTTTTTGTTCGGCACGAATGCGGATGATTTCGACAACACTTTCCAACAAGGAAGGCAGATGGATGGCTGTGGGATGCAGTTCTAATTTTCGGGCTTCGATTTTGGCAAGATCCAATATATCGTTAATTAGGTTCAGCAAGTGAGAACCTGATTGGTAGATAATATCAATGCCGTTTTGCCCTTTTTGGGTGAGAGGTTCGCTGCGTTTTAAGATTTGGGCGTAGCCAAGAACACCATTGAGCGGAGTGCGTAACTCATGACTCATGTTGGCGAGGAATTCGCTTTTGGCTTGGTTGGCCTTGTCAGCAGTTTCTTTTGCTTGCTGAAGTTCCAAACTGGCTTGCTGAATTTCCTGAAATTTATCTTGCAGAACACTTGCCATGAGTTGAAAATTATTAGATAGGGTTTCAATTTCAGTAATTGAACTGGCTGGAATTTGTAGCGATTGATGTTCTGTGAGTTTATCGGGTAAATTGCTGGTGAGATTGGCAAGTTGTAGTAAAGGTTTGACTAGACTACTGCTAATGGGTTTTGCCAAAAGAGGTGCCAGGATAGCGATCGCCATCAGAATAGCGAAACTTTTGGTATAAAATCCCTCAAGTTTTACCAAATGGGAAGCAGTCGGTGTTTCGATCGCCACTATCCATGGAAGTTCATCGCCAATAGCGCTTTTATGCACGTAAAATGACTTTCTCCAGAGCCGGACTTTAGCTATGTTGGGAATATTCGGTACCCAAAGGTGGCTATTTTGATCGAGCCGATAAATTTCACCATTCCGGTCTCGATCAAAGGTTTGCTCTACTTTCAGTTCATCGCGAGTGCTAGTAATGACGCGATCTTGTATATCTAATAAACTCACTAGCTGAGTTGATGTAGACTGACTGGATAGCCATGTTTCTTTCAGGGTACTTACATCAATTTCTGCAACAAATTGACCCACTAGGTTGTCATCTTGCCAAATGGGTATACTCTGAAATATCGTCGGCGAATCGGATATCATCATCACTTCAGAGAGCATTGGCTGTTTTGCTGTGAATAAAGCCTGAAGTGGTAAACTGTTTAGTTGAGTAACATTTTGATTGGCGTTTTCGACAGTGGTTGAATTGAGAATCTGCCCATCTGTGTTTGTAATGTAAAGATTGCGGAAATCGGGAACGGTTTGTTGAGCAATTTTAATTATTTCCTGGATCTGGGAACGGTTTGAACTATTCCGGAACAGATCGCTATCTTGAATATTGGATGCGAGTGCTTGCAACTTTTCCAGGTTGTGGTGATACCAGTTATGTAGATCGGAACTGACATTTTTTCTGGTGTCTTCTAGGCGAACTAAAACGTTGTTCTCTTGAGCATAGGTAGCATCCTGACAGTTCCAAATGGTCAGTACCATTGCTGGGAGTAAGACAAAAGCTACTAGCAAATTCAGGAGGGTTTGCTCAAAGGCATGAGTTTTAATCTTCTTGATGCTAAACCATTGAACAATGGGTGTGTGAGTCAGAATCAGACTGGCAATTAAGGCATTGCAAATTTGATTGAGTGGATTTTTGAAGGAAATGAATAAAACACTTTGAGGGGGAATGTTAGCGACAACGATATAGAGCAACCAAAGGAGTGGAAATCCGATAATTCCCCAATAAAAAACATCGAGGAGTAATAAGTTGCTGCTGCGCCGTCGCAGTCCCCAACCGACAAAAATCGCTTCCAGGGTGTAGAGAATAAAGGCAGAGGGGTGGTGCCACAGCAAAATTGTATAGGAGCTGGAAATCGCTGCTGCTATTGTGCCCCAAGCAAACCCGTACAGTCTGACGACCAGCATGGTAAAAATACTGCCAAATAGCCAGTCTATATGGAGAATTATGGGGATTTTTAAGTAATTACCCAGATACCCTGCTAACAGCAAGCAGAGCAAAACAATTGTTGTTTTCAACCGATGTTGGGACTGATTTTTGTTTCTGTGTGAGTTCCAAGATTCTGCAATATTTCCTGTCATTTTTTCCTCGATTAATGTTAAAATTTAGTATTAAAATAAAGTTTGATCAAATTGTCCTAGTAATATCAAATCCGGTAGCATCGGTGTTATTCAGTATTAAATATTGTAAGGGTGAATGGCCATTCGCCCTTACTTATATCATGTCCGCTTAAATACTTATACTTTGCTGGAAGGAAGGCAGAGAGAGGGCAGCTATGCTGTTTGCGTAGCATGACCTAGGAAAGGGTTTTTCCAATTGTGACTTAATTCTATAAAACCCCTGAGTGGTCTCTTTATATGCGGTATGTGTTTTTGGCTGAGGTTTTCAGTCTGAGCGAGTCAGTGGAAATTTAGGAACGAGAATAAGCGAAAAAGCTGATGCGACCTCGACCCCTTAGACGCAAGCGGTCAGACCCCGCGTCAGCAGCAGATACAAGAGAGCGCGCACCAAGCAGGTAGAAAAATACTCCCATTCCCTCATCTCCCCAAATTCCCCTCCAGGGAGGGGGAGGGGCTAGGGGTGGGTCCCCATCCCCCCAAATTCCCCTCCAGGGAGGGGTTATATAGAATCGGGTTATATAATATATGTTTATAATTTCTTAAATTACTTCAATATTTAATCTCCCCTACTCCCCTACTCCCAACCCCCAAATATATGATAAGTCTTCAACCGGATTTGATATTAGGGGTCGGTTCCCATCTCCTCCTCTATTTTTAAATATATCCCAAATGGATTCTATACACGCTCCTATGCTACCGGACATGATATTACGCATTGTATGAAGATCGAAGGAATTATATTACTCCGATTTCTCGGGAACCTTAGCCAACGGATTTGATATAAGATTTCGATGCAGTTTCAGTGATTCTTTCATGTTTTTAGATTGTATAATTTAAAATAAACACTTTTCTATGAGTTTAACGAAATTGTTTATTGAAGAGGAAGGACAATTGTAAATTCTGTTCCTTCTCCAGGAGTTGAGGCCACATTAAGATTTCCTCCATGTTTCTGTTCGATAATTTGACGGGCGATCGCCAATCCTAAACCTGTTCCTTTCCCTACTGCTTTAGTTGTAAATAAGTGGTCAAATATTTTAGCCTTAACCTCTTCATTCATGCCGTGACCATTATCACAAATGGTAATTTTCACTCCTTGATTTTCTACTGAAGTTGTAATTTTAATTCGATTGGGATTAACCTCAATTTCTGCAAAACTTAAACCTATATTTGATTCATCTAATGCATCAATGGCATTGGCAATAATATTCATAAATACCTGATTTAATTGACCGGGAAAACAATAAATTTTTGGTAAATTTCCATAATTTTTAATTACTTCAATAGCAGGATGATATTGATTTGCTTTGAGGCGATGTTTGAGAATTAAAACTGTACTATCAATGCCTTCATGGATATTAAAAGGTACTTTATAATCTTTATCTGCACGAGAAAAAGTACGTAGAGAAGTGCTAATATTTTTTAGTCTGTCGCAGGCTATAATCATCGAATCAATTATTTTAGGTAAGTCTTCTAAACTATAATCCAAATCTATTTCTTCTGCATGCTCAACAATTTCATCACTCTTGTTGGTCAGACTTTCTTGATATAATTGTAAATGTTGAATAAGATCTGCAATAGTAGGTTTAACTTGTTCGAGACTAGCAGAAATAAAGCCTAAAGGATTATTCATTTCATGGCCGACTCCTGCTACTAAATTACCCAGTGCCGACATTTTTTCACTCTGGATAATCTGTAATTGAGCTTGTTTTAATTCTTCTAGTGCTGTTTCTAATTCTTGAGATTTTTGCTGTAAGGCAAGTTCAGCTTGTTTGCGCTCAGTAATATCTCGCATCACAACAACCGCACCGACTTTATTGCCCCAAGGATCGAAGATTGCTTGGCCACTTGCTAACAAAATTCTTTTAGCACCCTGCTTCGGCACAATTACCATTTCTGCATTTTCGACTATTTCTCCTTGCCAGGCACGAAACAGAGGAATTTCTGCAGTTGACAGGAGGGTGTTACCATCAGGTTGATAGAGATCGAAGTGTTCTGCCCATTTTTCTGGTGGTAATGATTCTACTGGTAAGCCATGAAAATCACGAGTTGCTTGATTAAATAAAACCAATTTACCGCTAGCATCACAGACAACAATTCCATCTGTAATATTTTCAACGATCGCATTTAAAAACTCTCGCTCTTTGGCTAGAGTTGCTTCTGCTTTTTGACGTTCTCGTAATGCAGCTTGTTGTTCAGTAATATCTCGTACAATTGCTAATCCATGCAATTTTCCTTTATAAATAAAAGGTACTGCTCTGACTTCAACATCAAAAAAACTACCATCGTTACGTTTACCAATTGTCTGAATATAAAATTCTTGGCCTGCTCTTAAGGTTGTTAAATAGTTGCTGAAGATATGAATATAATCTGGGTGTATAAAATCTGCTGGTGTTGTCTGCAACCATTCTTCTTGATCGTAACCATAAATCTGATAAATAGTTGGATTAGCCGCCACCAACCTTCCTGTTTCTAAGTCGCGGATTTCTAATCCATCATTGACGCTTTCAAAGATACTGCGATATTCTTCTTCTTTTTGAGCAATTTGCCGATTTTTTTCTTGCTGTTGAGCGTAGAGTTGAGCGTTTTCTAAAGATATGGCTGCTTGAGTAGAAAGTAAGTTAATTATTTGCAAACGTTCAGGTGTAAAGACTCCTGGAGTTAAGTTATTTTCTAAGTATAAAATCCCCACTAAATTTTCCTGATGAATCATCGGAGTACAAAGTACACTCTGGGGTTGATGTTGGAGCATATATTCCGCAATTAGACCAGGAATATTTGTTTGACAATTATTGATGAGAACTTTTTGTTTAGTGTTTTTTACGTAATGGATAATTTTTATGGGAATATCTGGAGAATTATGTAATAATTGTGAAGCAAGATTCGTTTGTATTTCCTGTTGACAAATTAAGGTAATTGCTTTGACTTGCCAAGTATTATCTTGAGGCAGCATCAGCACAGCTTTTTTGGCACCAGAGTTTTCGAGGATAATACGAGTCAGACTGGCAATGAGTTGGTCTAATTCCAGAGAAGAGGAAATAGCTTGAGCAGCTTTTAATACAGAAGTAAAATCTAGAGCATCGGAAATATTAGTGCTGCTAGTGCCATTGGTATAAGTGGATAATAACATCTGATTCAAGCCAACAGTTTCTGTGGGGTTGAACTGGAGGCGTTGTTGTTGCAGAATGGGTTGGAGTAATTGGGGGTAAAGTTTTTCTAGGTCATTGGTTTTGGCTTTTGCTCCCCAACGAGCATAACAATAGTATGCTTCTTGTATATATGCTTGGGCTATTTTTTCTTTACTCCAGTTAAGATAAAACTTAGCAGCTAGCTCGTTAGCGAGTGCTTCTTCTTGAATGTATTCGTTTTGTTTGGCTCCAGAAATAGCCTTGTCATATAGCTCTATTGCTTCTAGTTTTTCTCCCTTAATTCGGCAAATTTCGGCTGCCACTAAATCTACCTTATGTTGATGGTTCATGGGAGCATAGTTTGCCCATTGTTGTTGCAGTTGCGTTTGATTTTTTTCTACCTGCTCTAATACCTCCTCCCGTGAGTGTTGTAGATTCAAAGCAGCTAGAGCAGTCAAAGAATCATAGAAATAAAATGCAGGTTCCCCAACTGTACCAGCAGCAGCCATTAAATAACGCCTAATCTCAAGGCCATGATTTTGAGCAGATTCTATTTCCCCAAATAAGTAGCAAAGCATCAGCTTGTGTAGGTAGAATACATACAGTCCAAGGAAATCAGAAGCTTCCAGCAATTGAGGCAGAAATTCTGCTTCTGAGAGAGCTTCTCCAGATAAAATACTCGGATGCTCTCCAAACCCCAGCAAATTTAAAATTGATTGCCAATCAATTCGACAATAATTAGCTGTAGCTGATTGATTCAATTGTTGTAAGCTACTGTAGTAAGTAGAAACTTTATCCTCAAGAGACTGAAGGAACTGACCGCACCAAAAAGAATTCCAACAAAAAGCATAAGCATTATGTCCAGCCATCTCATTGTCTCCGACTTCTAAGGCAGTTCTATAACCCTCTTGCAGAACTGGTAGCACTTCTTTGATATGAGATTTACGGTGCAAGATGAATTGCCCAACTACAATTGATACTTCAGGTTTGGCTGCTTTGAGATCGAGTTGAGAGAGAACAGAAACTGCCAACTGACCAAACTTCACTCCTGTATTAATATCTTGTGTCATATTATTAGCGACGATCCCATAGCAAGCATAAGCCATAGCTGAAGTGGATGTATTTCCATATTGAATCGATAGTTTAACCGACAAGGCAACCAGCAATGGAAACAAAGGAGAACCAGAAATGGAAGCTGCTGCCATAATACTATTGGCAATTTCAACAATAGCAATTTTCTCCAAATCTTTCATCTGAGGTAAATACACTAAGTCTTCTATTTCCCGGTCTCCAATTAATGGGTCAATCTCTGCAATGGCTATTTGAATATCTTCTTCTGTAGGTGTTTCGGGAAAAATTATACCCAACTGTTGCAATAAATTTTGAGCAATGGCAATAGCTTCGGTAAGTTTATTCTCAGAGGAGTTTACTTGAATTTTAATTCGGTAAACATTGACTTGTTCTAATAAAGTAGAAGTTTTAGCAATGACTGTTTCAATAAACTGTTCCATCTCTTCAAAGTCACCACATAGTGATGCTAATTCTGCTGCCAATTCATGGAGTGCTAGAGTCATTTTGTATTGTCTTCGCCAAGGATTTTCTCCTAACATTAATAACCCCATTTTGGCATATTCTCGACCTGCTTGATAAGCAGTTGCACTTCTGGCTTTACGACAAGCAATTAAATTAAGTTCGGCTAGTTCATCCCGTTCTTTTTGTTCGGTAATTATAGTTTTTCCATAGTTTAATTGATTGACTATCTCAAAAATTCGTTCTGCTTGTTCGTTCTTGGATGTGTTCTGGAGTAACTGTTGACCTATTTGATAATGAGTAGTTTTCTTTTTCTCTTCAGGTATCAGAAAATAAGCAGCTTGTTGGACTCTGTCGTGCAGAAATTTATATCTAACTCTCTGGGAATTTGTTTGAGTAAATGTTTGATTTTCTTGTCCTATATAAAATTTATAAATATTACCAGTGGGCAAAATTAAACCTTCTTGTAAAGCTCTCCACAAATAAGTTGCTGTTTCTATTTCTGAATGTTCTGAAATAATTGCCAAAGTTGTTAAATCAAACTGATTACCAATACAAGCAGCTAACTGTAATATATGTTGAGTTGACTGTGGCAATTTCTCTAACTGCAACGCCATAAATTCTACAACATCATCTGTAACTGCTTGCTGAGTTACTTGGGTCATTTCACATTCCCAACAACCTAAGTCAAAGTTAAATTTAATCAGTTCTTCTTGATGTAATGCTTTGAGAAATTGTGTGGCAAAAAATGGATTTCCTTGAGTCTTTTGAAATACTAATTGAGAAAGTGGTAGAGCTAATTTTTCTGTACATTTTAGTGTGTCAGCTACTAACTTATTTATTTCTATTTGATTCAGTGCTGCTAAAGTAATTGTATTAATCGTTGACTGTGCTTTTTCGATTTCATTCAAAGTCAATATTAATGGATGTGCTGGATTAACTTCGTTATCCCGATATGCACCTATTAAAAACAGATACTTTGTATCGGCCATTAATAACTCAATTAATTTTAACGATGCCTGGTCTGCCCATTGTAAATCATCTAAAAAGATCGCTAATGGATGTTCGGCACTGGTAAAAACTTTAGTAAATTTTTGGAATAATAAATTAAATCTATTTTGAGCGGCTGTTCCTGATAATTCTAGTACTGCTGGTTGTTCGCCAATAATTTTTTCTAATTCGGGAATAACTTCAATAATTACTTGCCCATTCTCTCCAACAGCTTCTAATATTTTATTTTTCCATTGTTGAATTTGAGCCTCGGTTTCTGTTAATAATTGCCCGATTAAATAGCGGAATGCTTGTACAAATGCACTGAAGGGAATATTTCGTTGAAATTGGTCAAATTTGCCTTTAATAAAATAACCCCGCTGCTTGACAATGGGTTTATGAACTTCGTTAACAACTGCTGTTTTACCTATGCCAGAAAAACCAGCTACTAACATCATTTCCGAACCTCCCCCCTTACCAAGGGGGGTTGGGGGGGATTCTTCTGCACCCTTACCAAGGGGGGTTGGGGGGGATTCTTCTACCTCCTTACCAAGGGGGGTTGGGGGGGATTCTTCTACCTCCTTACCAAGGGGGGTTGGGGGGGATTCTTCTGCACCCTTACCAAAGGGGGTTGGGGGGGATTCTTCTGCACCCTTACCAAAGGGGGTTGGGGGGGATTCTTCTGCACCCTTACCAAGGTGGGATAGGGGGGAATTACTAACTCTTTCAAATGCTTGAAGCAGGGTATCTATTTCAGTTTCTCGCCCATAAAGTTTGTCAGGAATAATAAAGCGATCGCTCACATCCCGTCGGCCAATTTCAAAGTTTTTAATCTGACCTGTTTGTTGAAGTTGAGTTAAACAATTTTCTAAATCATATTTTAATCCCAATGCACTTTGATAGCGGTCTTCGGCATTTTTTGCCATTAACTTTTCCACAATTTCTGATAATACAGATGGAATTTCTGAATTAATTTCATTGACTAATGGCGGTTTTTTAGCAATATGACAATGTAATAATTCCATGGGGTATTTACATGGAAAAGGCAATGACCCTGTTAATAATTCATAAAAAGTCACCCCCAAAGAATAAAAGTCTGTACGATAGTCAATACCTCGATTCATTCGGCCTGTTTGTTCTGGGGAAATATAAGCAAGTGTTCCTTCTAAAATATTAGGATTGATTAACGTTTGAGTCTCTTTTGGTAGTAAAGATGCAATACTAAAATCAATTAATTTAATTTCTTTGGTGTGGGGATTAATTAAAATATTACTCGGTTTAATATCTTTATGAATAATTCGCTCGCGATACAGAAATTCTAAGGCATTACACAGAGTAATTCCTACTTCTAAAAACTCCATTAAAGATAGTTTTTTTTCCTTTTTTATAGCCCATTCTTGAAGAGAAATACCGCCAAAGTCTTCCATGACCAAGGCATAACCATTTTGATAGATTTCGAGACTATAAGTTTGGATAATTAGAGGTGAGTCGAGATTTTTAGTAATAGTATATTGATTGCGAAATTGTACCAGTTCATTGAAATTAGGATAAGGATTTTTCAGCAGTTTGATCGCTACAGGTAATTGGTCACTCTGGCCATACCCTCGATAAACTAGAGTTCTAGAACCATTGTAAAGTTCTTGGCTGATGTGATATCCTCGAATATTGACTCTGTTGCTAACCATACTGCTAAATCCTGCTTATTTCTAAATTTAGTATTTCAAAAATTTTGAATTGGTTTACTAAATCATAACAAAAAGCGATCGCAGTTAATATTTGGCCTAGTAGTAGAAATACGGAGTGACTTTACATTATTCAGTTATTCAGTTTTGCATAGTAATATCATTTCCAGTAGCATCAGTATTGTATAGCGCGAAGGTAAGGAAGAAGCAAGAAGGAAGAGGGAAGAAGGAAGAAGCAGAAAGGCTTAATATCAAATCTGGTAGCATGGGTACAATTTAGATAAAGAGGGTGGGGAGTGTGGGAAGAGTGGGGAGATGGGGAGGTGGCGCTCAGATGAAATACAGCAGATTTCAGGTAAATGAGGTACATATAAGAATGGTAAAGTGAATGCAAGTGCAGGCATCTTGCCCGCGACTGATATACTAATCAGGACTTACGTTGTATTTTTTGGTAGTCCTGCTCGCGTAATGGTAGGTGGAGATTGGGAAAACTTAGAGAGGCAGCAAGATGCTCCCACTGTCTATACCATTACAAAAATAATTAGAACGGGAGCAAGATGCTCCCACTGTCTATACCATTACAAAAATAATTAGAACGGGAGCAAGATGCTCCCACTTTCTATACCATTACTGAAATACTTGCCATTTCTGGAATTAATGATCGAACTCCGTTCCAATTTCCTAGGGAATGCTACGCAAACGCGATACAACGGAGTTTTCTCCGATTTTTGAAACTGGGGAAAATCAATCAACGAAGGCAGAAAGCAGAATAATTATAGAGGAATAGCGAAAAACGTGGTGCATGATAACGAAGTCAGAAGTCAGAAGTCAACCCACCCCTCGCCCCTCCCCCTCCCAGGAGGGGAAGTCAGAAGTTATTTTTGTAACGGGGATGTGTGAGCAACTCTCCAAAAATATTGCGCCTTAAAAGGCGGGGTTTTAGACCCATATTATTTTGATAACGGGATTTGGTTTTATAGCACTACGCAAATAGGTTAGGACATTTATAAATTCTCAAACTCAGTCAGATATTACTTTTGACTTTTGAATTGCCCGTAGCGCTATATACCCTTGTTTCTTTTGATCGCAGGCACAGAGAGGGCAGAAGGGACTCCTGCTCTCTGTCTTTCCCGATCGCTAACGTTCCTGCAACCAACTCAATAAATATTCCAGACTATTGAAGTCTAAAAAATCTTCCCCTAAATTATCCAAATCTACCACAGATAAATCTTCAATTTGACTAATTATTGCCTCCGGAATTTCTCCAAAACGCTTTTTAATTAGACGTATTACTAATTGCGCTCTCCCTTTTTGTTCCCCTCTTTGCTCCCCTTGTTGTTTGGCATAAGTTATCCGTCCTCTTTCATCTTGCATTAACATTCCTCGGCGATCGACAATATCTAATTCTTCCGCTGTCATGTTAATTTTATTGGCAATATTTAAAGCCTTTTCTATTTCCAAAACTTCCCCTAAAATCTCTGGGATACTATCCAAACTGGTAGCCTCTTTCAGAAAATAAATCCACTTATCACTCAAACCATTTTTGGCATAAATATCTATCTTTTCCATAAGTTTCTGAGTTAAAAAAGGTTGAGATCTAGTCCAATCAAAAACTTTTCGTAAAACAACATCCGGCTTTTCTACTATTCCGAATCAATCCCTGAGTTAAATGTTTCTTTGCCTCTGCAAAAATTGGCGTTGGTAATTTGAGGTATGATACCATGTCCAGATAAGAGCGCGATCGAAGTCCATGACCTTTACCCAAACAAAAAACTTTCTCCTTCTATTCCTCTTTCTTCCCTCCTGACTCAGTCCGACTGACTTCCCCTCCACCGGAGGGGTCAGGGGTGGGTTGACTCCTAAAGAATTAAGATTCATATCATACACAAATTCCACAACTTCAGAAAAATTTATATGTATATAGTGTGCTTTTCCCATATAATAAAAATCCTTCACTATATATAGAGTGCATTATTCAATGAATCTTAAGGCCGAACCACCAATTAATTATTTCCGAGAATGGACTAATAGCTGTGTCGATGACCAACTAATACACCTTAATGTTATCCCCTTAGAAGGACAGCGGCCTTATGAATTTTTGTTTTATTCTGATGCTATTCCTAGACGAAATGATGGCCGAGTAACTAGCCAAATATTAAAGCGATACCAACACGTTGAAGAAGGTGGATGGTGGTGTTCGGGAATTGATTTACTGACAGGAGAAGAGGACCTTTGGGGTTGTTTTAAACCTAGTCAACCACGTCATAGTTATGACCAAAAAAAGTTAATTAAATACGAACATCCTCCGAAAACTCCCACCAGTTTATTTGCCCTAAAAATACCCCTACATTTGTGGCATCAAATTGCTAGTCGTTATCAAATAGAAATTCTGCCAGAAGATATTGATAATAATCAACCAGACTTTGGTTTTTGGCAGTGGTTTATCGCTCATCCTCAAATACCTTTATGTATTACTGAAGGGGCAAAAAAAACAGGTGCTTTATTAACAGGTGGTTATGTAGCGATCGCTTTACCAGGAATTTTTGGTGGATATCGAGTTATTAGGGATGAATATGGCAACCGTATTGGTAAATCACATTTAATTCCTCAGTTAGAAAAGCTAGCAAATAATCATCGAGAAATTTATATTGCGTTTGACCAAGATATTAAACCTAAGACTATTAAAAATGTTAATGCTGCTATTAGACAAACTGGATATTTACTCACAAGAAAAGGATGTCATGTTAAAGTTATTTCCTGGAATCCAGAATTAGGTAAAGGAGTTGACGATTTAATTGCAAATCATGGGCAAAGTGTTTTTGATGAAGCTTATAAAAGCGCATTACCTTTAGAACTTTGGAAGGCTAAATCATTTAGCAAACTCACATATCCTGTAAATCTTAGAGTTAATAGTCGTTATCTTTCCGAACAACATATTTTAGGTTCTATCAGCAGTAATAATTTACAAAAATTAGATAATCTTGACCTAGCTTATAGCACTGATTTTCCGGCAAAATTAGTAGGAATTAAATCTGCTAAGGGCACTGGAAAAACTAAGTTGTTAGAGAAAATTGTCAGTGAAGCTGTAGCTCGCAATCAAAAGGTTTTAGTTATTGGTCATCGAGTGCAGTTAGTTCAAGAATTATGTCAACGTTTCGGACTAAAGTACATTACAGAAGTAGATAAAAAATCGGATAATGAATTATTAGGTATTGGTTTATGTATTGATTCCCTACATCCTAATTCTCAGGCTAGTTTTAATCCGGAAAATTGGTCGGATGGAGTGGTAATTATTGATGAAATAGAACAGGTAATTTGGCATGGTTTAAATTCTAATACTTGTCGGCAAAATCGAGTAGAAATTCTCAGGTCTTTCAAAACATTAATGCAAAATGTTTTAGGAGGTGTCGGTCAGGTATTTATAGCTGATGCTGACTTAAGCGATATTTCAATAGATTATTTACAAGCTTTAGCCGGGGTAAAATTAGAACCTTTTATTATTCAAAATGATTGGCTACCAGGAGAAAAAGAAGCTTGGCAAGTTTTTAATTATCCAGAAACTACTCCCAAAAGATTAATTGCAGATTTACATAAACATATCCGTGAAGGTGGCAAACCAATGGTATGTTTATCAGCACAAAAAATCACCAGTAAATGGGGAACTCGTGCTTTAGAAGCTTATCTAAAAAAACAATTTCCTGACTTAAAAATTCTCAGAATAGATTCAGAATCTTTAGCAGAACCTAATCATCCTGCTTATGGTTGTATTAAATCATTAAATCAAGTCTTGCCAAAATATGATATTGTCTTAGCTTCTCCTTCTATTGAAACAGGAATTAGTATTGATATTCAAGGTCATTTCACTTCAGTTTGGGCTATTGCTCAAGGAGTACAAGGAGCAACTTCTGTTTGTCAATCTTTAGGTAGAGTTCGTGAGAATATTCCGAGATATTTATGGGTAGCAAATTCCGGTTTTAATCAAGTTGGTAATGGCTCTACTTCTATTACTTCTTTGCTCAATTCCGAACAACGTCTGACTCAACTCAATATTAGACTATTACAACAATCAGATTTTGATAGTTTGGACGATATAGAAACAGGTTTTCAAGCAGAATCTTTTTTGTGTTGGGCAAAAATAGCCGTTCGTTTCAATGCAGGAATGAATCAATATCGAGAATCTATTTTAGAAGCTTTACGAGTCGAAGGACATCATATTATCGAAGCTTCCCCAGAAGTTTTAGCTAATAATTTAGAAGCCAAAAAATCATCAGAAACACTTACAGAAATTAATGACTTACAAGAGGCGATCGCTACCGTAATTAAGCAAAATTATCAGACAGAATGTGAGGCGATCGCTACTGCCAGAAATATTAGTTTGACCGAGTATCAAAAACTCAAAAAGCGATTATCCAAAACCAACAAACAACAACGGGAACAACGAAAATTTGAATTAATGTTGCGTTATAGTATTCCGATCACTTCTGAATTGGTAGAAAAAGATGATTCTGGATGGTATCAACAGTTGCAACTACATTATTTTATGACCGTAGGACGACAATACTTAGTAGCACGAGATGCTGAAGTAGCGAAAACAATTTTGGAGTTAGGCAAGGGAAATATTTTCATACCTGATTTTAACGATCGCTTACTGGGTGCAACCATCGGGGTGATGGAATTATTGAAAATACCGCCATTGTTGAAAGATAAGCAACGGGAGTTGAAAAATATTGATGAAGACTTGCAATTGTTAGCCAAAACCGCTTTAGCAAACCGAGCAGCAATTAAAACTATAGTCGGGATAGGGTTGGCAGTAAATTCTAGTCCTATTACAATAGTGCGGCGTTTCTTGGATAAAATTGGTTATAGTTTGGAGTGTTTGCGTACAGAGAGTCACCAGAAAAAGCGATTGCGAATTTACCGTATTGTTAATCCTGATGATGGCAGGTTTGAAGTGTTTCAGCAGTGGTTACAGCGCTAGTCATACTAAATCTTGTAAAGACGGAGTTTAAATAAAATGGTAATCCTGCTCGCGTAATGGTATACAGCAAAAAGTAATACCAGGCACGGGAGCAAGATGTTCCCACTGTTCTCATAATAAACATTGCCGGACAATGTACGACTACCAATAAAACTTTTATTGTGCGAGCATCTTGCTCGCCACGGGTGTACCTCATCCTTGATGAAATTTCTAATAGACATCTCCAGAAAAGAGGAAGTACGGAGTAGGTAGTAGGGAGTAGGGAACCCACCCCTAACCCCTCCTGGGAGGGGAATAATTGATAATTTCTGTACGATAATTGATTTTATTTTTTATTATTGGAGATGTCTAATATAGCAGAAGGAAGAAGGCTTTAATTATCTAGGATAGACGGAAGTAAGGAAGAAAGAAAATCTGCCTTGTCTGAGTTTTAAGCTTCGGAAGGGTCAGTTATATCATGTCCGGATAATTAGCGATCAAAAAACTTTCTCCTTCTCCTCCTCTTTTTTCATTCTTGATTCCCTCCTGACTCCTGACTTCCCCTCCTGGGAGGGGTTAGGGGTGGGTTGACTCCTAACTCCTAACTCCCTATTTTCTATGTTTAGCGTAATGTCTCTCCATTAACTGAGCCACTTCAGGATTATAAATTTGCAAATAATTCCAATAATTTTCAAAGACAGACTCCACATAACCCCTCGTTTCAGGATAAGGAATTTTCTCCACAAAAGCATCAGCATCATTAAACCCAAACCGCTTTAACCAACCACTCACAGCATTCGGTCCAGCATTATAACTCGCCACTGCTAACATCGAATTATCCTTGTACTCTTTATGAGTAAAACCCAAGTAATAAGTACCCAAATTTACATTATCATTCACATTCTCTAAATCATAATTCGCAAGATTAATTTTGTTAGCTACCTCCTTTCCCGTTTCTGGCATAACTTGCATTAACCCCGTAGCACCAACTACCGATTTTATCTTCGGCATAAAACGAGATTCTTGACGAATCAAAGCAGTAACCAAAACAGTATTTAACTCTCGTTTGTTAGACCATTTCACAACAGTTTCCAAATAAGGAAAAGGATACAAAGTTTGCCAATAAGTAGGCTTTTCCTTCAATGCTTTATACTCAGCTATCTCCTCTGGTTTTTCCCGTCTGCTCAAGCTAGTAAGCATCCAAATACCATCTAAATTATCTCCTATACCAATCCTTAACACACCATCAGTATACTGTTGAGCAACAGTTGGACTCATCCGGTCTTCAAACTCTACCTGCCATTGTTTCCAAGCATCCCGGTCTTGACCAATCTGATATAGTTCTCGCAATGTGTCAGAACCAAAAGGCAATGGGTCTCGCCCTTTCGTATGTACAACCTTTGGAGATAGAGGACGAACAGTAGTAAAATCACCCACAGGCCAATCCAACATCACCGCCGATCGCCAAGCATAATAAGAATGAGGATAGCGTAAAATCATAAATTCAAAAGCCTTTTTAGCATCCTCTGTCTGCCCAAGTTGTTGTGCCCACTTACCTACCCAGAAACCTGCTTGTGGTGCTAACTCACTATCAGGATTATTAGAAGTCAATTCTTGTGCCCACTTCCAAGCAACTTGTAAATTGCCCCCCGCAGCAGATTTTTCAGCCAACTCCCACCGTAATTTAGCAGCCGCATCAGAATTACTATACTTACTCAATAACTGTTGACGTACCTGTGAAGCTGACTTAGCAGACTCCAGTCGATCGAGTAACTTAGACTTATCGAGCATAGCTTCAGCAGCATGACTAGGAAAATTAGCAATTACCCTGTCAAGATAGGGTATGGCTTCTTTTGGATCGACCAGTCTCGACAAACGAATCAAACCCAAAGCTGTATCTTCTCCCCCATTGGGAAACTGATTAATTAAAGCTTTGTAAGCTTCGCGGGACTCCTTAGTCTTTCTCCCTAACCATAAACCCCTAGCATAACGATATAGATTTTTGGGTGTTTTGGTTGCTTTCTGATATGCCAGACCACCTTTAGGATAATCCTGCTTTTCCCAATATCCAAAAGCAATCATTTCCCAATCTTCAGGAGTTAACTGGGAGGCATACTTTGTTCTGAGTTGTTCCAATACTGTTCCATATTCCGGCACATGAAAACCATATTTAGCAATGAGTAATAACAACTGAGGTTGATTAGGATTTTGCTTCAGTCTTTCTTGAGCAATTTTCACTGTAGTGGGATGACCTGGAAATTTAGCGATCGCCTCATCCCAATATTCCGGATTTTCTTTTCCTAGAACATACAAAGCTTCTACTACCACTGGTTCTTCTGGATAGGTTGCTAATAATTCTGACCAAGCTTCTTGTGCTTTCTCAGTATCCCCAGTTAATTCATAAGCTTGTGCCCGTTTTAAGATAACGTATGGTGCTAGAATTGTATATCCTTGGTCTAAATTCTTAAGTTGAGCGATCGCCGACTCTACCTCTCCCTGTTGCATTAAATCATTGGCCAGAATATAACGTGCTCTACTGCTATTTAGAGATTTTCCTTTCTTTATAGCAGCTTCCAGTTTACTCCTTCGTTGTTCCGGTGGATATGACACAAAATTTGTTACATCTAGCTCTGGGTTGAGCTTCTGATTTTCGATGGCGTTTTGAGAGACACTTTTGTTATTGTTTGTCAGTTCTGGTAGAAACACTCCCAGTAATAAAGCACTGATAGAAACGCCGATCAGTATAGAAACTTTTGTTATATTTTGCTTTAGCATTTACTTATTGTCAGTTAATTAATTTTAAAGGGGATATGGTATAATTTTTTTTCTTAGCGATAATTCTATTTTTCCTAATTTGTATTGTGAAGTTCTCTCCCGTTAAATCGGAGATTATAACGGGAGCTTCTTAAACAAAGAAGTTTCTTGTTTCACAGGCCGATCAATATCTAAGCCTCCACAAGCAGACAAGATGATACCCACCTCGTTTAACGCTTTATTTAATATGTTAATTGCTGCATTTTCATCTCTATCTAAAACTGTTCCGCATTTCTGACAAGAATGAGTTCTAATTGATAAAGTCTTAGGTACTTTGTGGCCACAATTACTACAATTTTGTGATGTATTGTGAGGGCTAACTTTGATTACATGAATACCGCGTTTTACCGCCACTGCATTCAATTTTTCTATAAAATTTCCCCAGGCTACATCATAAATTGATTTTGATAGTTTAGTATTTTTTGCTAAACCTCTAATATTTAAGTTTTCCACTGCAATCATGTCATATTGTTTAACTAATTTATGAGCAGTTTTATAGTGAAAATCTTCTCTTTGTCTAGCTATATGTTGATGTAATCTAGCTATTCTATTTTGTGCTTTTTTCCAGTTGTTAGACCCAATTTCTTTTCTAGATACTTTTTTTTGCTTTCTTGCTAAATTAGATTGAGATTTTCTATAGAATTTAGGTACAGAAACAGTGTCACCAGTATTGGTAGTTAAGAACTCTTTTAAGCCTACATCAATACCTACAGCATTTTTGATATTTTCTGTAGGAATTAAGCTAGGTACTGACTTATCTTCCAAACTGAAACTCACATAATAGCCATCAGCTTTTTTGGTTATAGTTGCAGTCTTGATCGTAAAACTATCTGGAATAGGTCTATGAACTATTACTGGAATAGTACCAAACCTACTAATAATTATTTGTTTTCCATCAAATTTTATTGCTGCTTTAGAATGATTGACTCTACTAAAACATAATGACCTTAATTTCCCTGATTTTTTGAATCTTGGTCGTCCTCCACGTTTACCCTTTTTGTCCGGTATTAACCAACGTTTCCAAGCTTTATCTAGTCTTTGTAAGTTAATTTGCTGGACTTCTGAATATATTTCTTTGTAGTCAGGAAATAACTTTTTTGTCTGTTTAAGTGCTGATTGCTGAAAATAATAATCTGGTCTACTGGGAATCTCGCCAATAGGACATGAAATTAGTAAGCAACGGTCAACTTGACATCTAGTTCTATTTAACCAATCTAGTCTTTGGCCTAAAGCATAATTGTAATGCCTTCGTAACAGTTCTAGCCAATAATCTATTTTGACTGACTGTTCAGGAGTGGGCTTAATTTTGTAGCAATGAGTAATTATCATAATTTTATCAGGACTCTTTATTGCTATACTTGAACATCAATTGAAACCTGTTTAATTTGCAGCTCGGCAATTCCCCTCCCGTTAAATCGCAGATTATAACGGGAGACCCCTTGCCGAATCAAGTTGGATTATTTTCTTTAGTGAGCTACAAATTTTCTTGCTCATTTCCGGACTGAACCTATTGCTAATTTTATGTTTATATTATCAAATTTACTCTTGATCTAAAATCCTGTTATATAATACATTTTGTCAATTTACTTCAATCTCCCCATCTCCCCATCTCCCCATCTCCCCATCTCCCCATCTCCCCATCTCCCCATCCCCCCACAACTCACTCAGGCACATCTAAGGGTTGTGGATAAGCAATTCCATAACCTTGACCATAGTCTACACCTATAGTCTTAATTTTATCTAAGATAGCACCATTGCTCACAAACTCAGCGATCGTTTTGAGACCCATCACATGGCCAATTCGATTCATTCCCTCAACTATTGCATAATCTAAGGGGTCACTGACAATATCCTTGACAAAACTACCATCAATTTTTAAGTAATCTACAGGCAAATTTTTCAGATAAGTAAAAGAAGACACTCCACTACCAAAGTCATCTAGAGCAAAGCAACAACCCAAATCTTTGAGTTGTTTAATTAACTTAGCTGCTTGAGACAGATTAGCGATCGCCACGGTCTCAGTAATTTCAAAACATATCATCTCTGGAGAAATATTAAACCTAGCAAATTGTGCTTGTAAAAAAGTAATAAACTGCTCATCATTAACCGTTTCACCAGAGAGATTAATTGCATAAATAGTATCTGTTTTATTTGTATCTGACTTCCTAAAAAATCTCTCATTATCAAGACCCTCAAAAGATGGTTGCAACTGACCTTTGATATGTGACAAATAACTAAAAAAGTTTTGAATCACCCAGCGGTCAATCATTGGCATCAGATTATATCTTTCTGCTGCCGGCAGAAAAGCCATTGGCGGAATCAATTTATCTGTTTCATCTCTCAACCGTAATAGTATCTCATAATAAAAATTACTCAAATGCGAATTTGGCAATGGTGCAACAGGTTGATAATACAAACAGAAAAGATTTTGTTCGCAAGCTTGATGAATTTTTGTTACCCAATGCACAGTATTTTTTTGTTGCTTCAAATCTGAATCATCACTTTCGTAAATATGAAAACGATTTCTGCCCCGATTTTTGGCGACATAACAAGCAGCATCAGCAGCACTGAGGAGCCAATTCACATCATCTATCACACCTGCCTGGTTGAGACTTTCCTGACTAAGAGTAATCATACCAATACTAACACCAATATTAAAAGTCTTATCCTCCCATACAAATCTGTACTCCTGAATACTATCAATCAACTGTTGCACTACTGTCTGAGCATTATTCATACTGCACTGTAATAATAGCAAAGCAAATTCATCTCCACCTATCCGAGCTAAAATATCTGCTTTGCGACATTGAGATTGTAATAGAAGGGTAATCTGACGCAACAATTCATCCCCAGCTCTATGACCACAGGTATCATTAACAATTTTAAATCGATCTAAGTCTATATAAGCAAGAGTATGTACTTGCTTGTATTTTTTCACATCTACCAAAGAATTTTCTAAAAGTTTCTCAAATTCTCTGCGGTTTAACAATCCTGTCAAAGAATCATGTTGAGCTTGCCAAAATATTTGATTCCTCAACTTGCGCTTGTCTGTCACATCTCGAAATACTAACACTACCCCTAAGATTTGATCGTCTTCTGTTTTAATAGGAGCAGCAGAATCTTCTATTGCATACTCTTGACCATCACGCGCCACCAAAATAGTATTATTTGCCAACTCGACGATTCGCCGTTCTCGGAAAACTATATCTACCGGACTCTGCATCGGTGTACGGTCTTGTTCATTAACAATTTGGAAAATCTCAGCTAGTCGCAAACCTTTCGCTGTTGATAATTTCCATCCAGTAATTTTTTCAGCAATGGGATTAAGATAATCAACATTACCTTTTTCATCAGTAGTAATCACCCCATCCCCGATAGATTTTAATGTAATTTCGGCTAGTTCTTTTTCTTGAAACAGAGCTAATTCTATCTGTTTGCGTTCTGTAATATCTTCAAAAATACCTGCAGTGCGGTATATTTCTCCGGTTCGACGATTGCGTACAGGAAAAGCACGACTCCAAATCCAGCGAATTTCACCATCAGGTCTTACAATGCGATACTCATCGTTAGTAGACTCACCACGGCGTTGTTTCTCATCATTCAAAATAAAGCCATCGCGGTCTAATGGATGAATGCTATTTGTAAATGTTTCTCGCCATTTTTCTAAATTTGTGATGGAGCGCCCCCAAACATTCTCATAAGTAGGACTGACGTAGATCGACTCACTTTTGTCAAGGGTACTTATCCAAAAAACCTGTCGGATATTTTCTGCAATTTGACGGAATTTTTCCTCGCTAGACTTCAGAGAATCCTGAGTTTGCTGTCGTTCGATCGCTGTACCTAGTACATTAGCAACTGCCTGCAAAAAATAAACATCATCCTGAGTAAACCACCACTTCATTTTAGTATGTATACCCAGTATCCCATAAGGTTTTTGTTTTTCACCGCCCGGGATAATAACGCTAATTCCAGAAATAATTCCATGGTCGTACAGCAGTTTTGGTCTCCTGAATCTGGTTTCAAGACGAAGGTCTTCTACAATTACAGGTTCAGATGAATGTAGGGTATAACCTGCTTGAGTATCACTGCCAGTATTTACTATCGCATGACCTACAAGTCCTTCTTGCCAACCAACACCAGCTCGTAATAGTAAAGAATTGCCATCAGGAAGCAGTTCCAGAATCTTGCAGTATTCTCCATCTAATATTTGGGCAACTATTTGTACAATCTCATCCATTAGCAGAGAAATATCTTTGCCTGATAAGGCTTTTTGAGTAATTTGAGCCACAGCTCGCTGTTGTCTAATTCTATTTTTACAAGCTTGGTTAATCAACCTTAATTGGGAAGTTTGGTCTGTAACTCGTTTTTCTAATTCAGCATTGAGAATAGAAAGTTGTTTTTCTGCCTGTTTGCGATCCGTGATGTCATGACCTTCGGGAATTAATAAGATCACCTGTCCAAGTTCGTCAAAAACTGGTTTAAGAGAAAAGTCGATGGTAATTACTTGTTTACCTTCACCAACTACCATAATTTCATAACGGACAAACTCGCCTTCAACTGCTTTAGCGATCGCTTGTTTCATTTGTGCTTGAGCAAGTTTATGTTTAGTTTTTATGTCTCTAGGATTTTCCTCATCATCCACTGCTAACCACCATTTAACTTGCCAAAAAAAATGTCCGACAATATCGTCATGTTTGAGACCAGTAAAGTCTAAAAATGTCTGATTAGCTTCTAAGATAGTACCGTCTGGGTTTAAGAGTCCAATAAATTGAAATGTTTGATTAAAAATAGCCTGGAAGCGTCTTTCGCTTTCTCGGATAGCTGTGATATCTCGCCCCACTGCTTGATACTCTACTAAGTTATTAGAGTTGTCAAATATTGCTCGATTTGTCCATTCCTGCCACCTCCACTCTCCGTTGGGCATTTCTATCATTTGTTCATTGATAGTTACGGGTTGTTCTGGGGTCAGAGTATCTAATAGTTTTTCTAGCTTTACTATCTCGAAAGATGGCAAGAACTGATAAAAACTTCTCCCAATTAGCTCTTGTGACGTTGTATCAAAATAGCGACAATAAGTATCGTTGACAAAACTCAAAATTCCCCCTGAATAAAAACGACAAATCAATTCTGTTTGGTCTTGGACTATGCCACGATATTGACTTTCACTTTTTCGTAGTGCTTCTTCTACCTCTTGGCGCTCTCTAATTTCTGATTCTAAAGTTTTGTTAATTGCTGTTAATTTGGATGGACTTGGTAATTCTAATGCTTGGGGAATTAGAGAATACATTTTCATGGCTGTGTATAGGGAAACTATTGCTGTAATTGCTTTGATACTTCCTGATAACCAATAGGCAGGATGCCACAAAGTCCAAACTTCCATGAGATGGACTGTACCGCAAGAAGCAATAAAAGCTCCAAACATCCAGAATATCGATCTAAAGGGTACATCCTGTCGTTGACGGACAAAATACACTAATATGAACGGGATGGAGTAGTAAGATATTGCTGTTAATGCGTCTGAGCTAGCGTGTAGCCAAATTAAGCCTGATTCCCAAAGATAGCATTGTCCATGGGGTATTAATTGTTCTGAGGAAAATATATTTTGTATTAATTGCCACATAATGACTACTTTTGTAAATTTTTTGAAATTTATAATCTTTTATTTTGGTATAGTTTAAAGTTTCAGGTTAGTTATGCTTAGACTTTTATATCTTGAGAATTTGTCCCTCGGCAGCTCTTGATTTATCAGTATATTTACTATTTTAATGTTATATTTTACACAGAGAAAGATTTATATGTAGCAATCCAAGTAGTTGTAATATTTTGGTGACAGTTAGGAGTCAGGTAGGGGAGCCATCGGATTGGCGACGTACAGAATTTTAAAGGTTTTCAGTTCCAATTAACTATTATAAAAATTGTCATAACCAATGCGCGGATTGCTATATATACTTCTGCCTAACAAGAATAGTATATCTAAAATTAATAATGGATAACTTATTGTTGGAAACTAAAAATATTCTGACATATTAAAAAATAGATTTACTAGGAGAAAATTAGCTTAAACTGAATTAAGAAGAATATAACTACAGTTTAAAAATATGAAACTTTAGATTTTAAAGTATTACGTAAAAAAAATTATTAATATTTTGATCAAGGTAGCATTTTTGATCTAGTTGTTATTATTAAATAGATCGAAATATTACCATTATCTATACCTAGATTACCGAATAATTAATAATTAATAATTAATAATTAAATAATTCGCGCCTTGAAGCCTCCCCTTTTAAGGGGAAAAAAGCGGTCGAGGGATGGCGAGGTCCCCTCGCCATATCCAATCGACCAAGACAGCGGTCGTTTGCTTTTGCTTCGCAAAACTGGCGTAACGCAACGCTGTCGCGTTTCGCGACAGCGGAACGGAGTTCTCTATTCGCAGCTTTCCCGTAGGGTGGGATGGCTCCGAAACCTGCGCTGTCCGACCATCGACCAAGAAAAGAAAATATTCCTTATATTCAATTCCGTAGCCGTTAAAACCCGAGGTAATTATCAATTATCCATTATCCATTATCAATTAATGAAATATACCTAATGTATAGCTAAAATGATACCTATTTAAAAGGAATTAGTATTCAGAAGCTGATACCTGAAAAGCCATTCCCAGTTTCAACGCTCTTATCAGGACATGATGTTACTCGATAGACTGCCAAGGTTAGCTGATCTGCTTTTATATCAAATCCATTGAAACAGTTATAGATTGGTTAAGTCTTTAGGAGTCAGGAACAACAAGTCAGGAGGAGAGAGAATCACAAAGATTGAGTAGTTATGACAATTCGAGATTTTTTGATGTCCAATTCCCCCAAATTTGATATTACCCATAGAACCCATTTGGTATTTTTCGGCGATTCAGTTTTTTGCGAGGAGTCAGGAGGTGGAGGGAAGGCATAAGGGAAAAAGCGGATGCGACCCCGCGCCCTTAGGGTTTGGCAGTTGCGTGACTGTCGGGGGACCCGCAAGGGCGCACTGCATTCACCGTCGCACGGCGCAAGCGGTCAGACCCCGGCGTTAGCGGAGCGGCTCTGTCAAGAGCTGGTTTCCTCGCCATGGGAATGTTGACCAAGAGAGGGAACGTGCACCAAGCAGGTTGAAAAATACTCCCATCTCCCCATCTCCCCACCTCTTTTTAAATAGCTCTCGAATGGGTTCTATAGCTGATGGGTGACGGCTGAATGCTTACATATTAACTTAATCAAAAAAATAATTAAGTAATTATTTACCCGAGTTTGAACTCAAAAAAACGATTAAGATAATTTACCAATAAACAATTAAAAGGAAATCAAGATGGATATTAGAGCAATCAATACACCTCTGTTAGAATGGACCGGAGATGCCCTAGCTATTGGTTTATTTGAAGATACCGATAGTATATTAACCGGGGATATGGCCTATTTGAATGAAAAGCTCACTGATACTTTATCTGAACTAATCGAAGAAACAGAATTTAAGGGTAAAATCAATAGCAGTGCCTCGACTCGTGTGGGCAGCAAAAAATCCATCCGCAAAATTATTATAGTGGGCCTTGGTAAATCGGAAGAGTTAAAATTAGAAACTCTGCGCCAAGCAGCAGCAACTTGTGGACGTTTGGCAAAAAAGGAGAGGTGCAAAACTCTAGGCATTAGCTTGCCAATATATGACAATGCTGAAGCTACAGCTGCAGCCATCACAGAAGGCATTGAGTTAGTCCTCCATCAAGATCATCGCTTTAAATCTAAACTGGAAGATCAAGGGCCAGATGTAGAAAAAGTAGAGTTAATCGGTTTAGCTGGCTCTGATGAAGCGATCGCCCGTGCCCGGAAAATCTGTTCTGGGGTGATTCTAGCCAGGGAACTTGTGGCAGCACCTGCTAATTCCTGTACCCCAATAACTATGGCTGAAACTGCTGAAGCTTTGGCTAAAGAGTTTGGGCTAACTATAGAAATTTTGGAACAAGAAGATTGTGAAAAATTAGGCATGGGAGCTTTCCTGGGAGTTGCTAAAGCTTCCGATATTCCACCAAAATTTATTCATATCACCTACAAACCAGAAGGTACTCCTCGTAAAAAGTTAGCAATAGTAGGAAAAGGCTTAACTTTTGATTCTGGTGGCTTAAACTTAAAGCCTTCTGGTAGTGGGATTGAAATGATGAAAACCGACATGGGTGGAGCTGGTACAACTTTTGGTACTGTGAAGGCGATCGCTCAGTTAAAACCTGATGTGGAAGTTCACTTTATTAGCGCTGTCACTGAAAATATGGTTAGTGGCCACGCTATGCACCCTGGAGACTTCCTCACTGCTTCTAATGGCAAAACTATTGAGGTTAACAATACGGATGCTGAAGGGCGTTTGACTTTGGCCGATGCTTTAGTCTTTGCCGATAAATTAGAAGTAGATGCGATCGTCGATTTAGCTACTCTCACAGGTGCTTGTGTTGTGGCATTGGGTAATGATATTGCTGGTTTATGGAGTCCGGATGATGATTTAGCTGGGCAACTGGCGGCAGCGGCAGAAAGTGCTGGTGAGAAACTATGGCGGATGCCTTTGGAGGAGAAATATTTTGAGGGGTTGAAAGCTATGCACGCTGATATGAAAAATACTGGTCCTCGCCCTGGTGGTGCTATTACTGCTGCTTTATTTTTGAAGCAATTTGTTCAAGATACACCTTGGGCGCATTTGGATGTTGCCGGTCCTGTATGGATAGATGCAGAGAATGGTTACAATAATGCTGGTGCAACTGGTTATGGCGTTCGGACTCTGGTAAATTGGGTTTTGAGTTAGAATTTTGGAGTTATCACTTGTTCGGATAAGCTATAATAGCGTAGTGGCGCGTCAAGCTTGAAATAGTGTTTTAGGAAAATTCTCCAAACCTTAGTCATAGCAAGAATTATACTCAAAAAATTAATACATCATTTTCAGCTTGACGCGCTAGTAGGTTGGGTTAAGCGACAGCGCAACCCAACAAAAATCGGATAAGCTATACAGCGCTTTTCATATTGATGAACCACATCTTCACAATCACAACCCAGGACGTTCCATGGAACGTCCCTACTGTGGTCTACGGAAATGAAAACCGCTGTAATCTAGATGTAATATCATGTCCGGTTGAGCTGAATGGTAATGATTTTTAAATTAAGTATCAACGCAAAACATAAGTTTTTCAATTTTACCTTCAGCTACTTACCATTACATTTCAGCAACGCCAAATTAAGAGTCATTCAAAGATGGCAAAATTAGATATTGTCTTTACTTAATTGACCGAAAAGTACTTTTCTTTCTCCTGACTCCTGAGGAGTGACTCCTAACTGCTGACTCCTAACTCCTGACTACTTCAAAATCAAACAAACTTACTCCCTTTCGGCCAACCATACAATTGTAATCTGTAGAAAAAGTTGGGGAATAAAGCAAACAAATACTTAAAAATCTTAAATCCCAAAGGCTCATCATAAGTTCCCACCCATTCCTTACTATTCTCAATCCAATTAACAATTTTCTCAGCTACCTTATCCCCGGAGGGAGCAGAATTAACTCGATTAGCCCGAATCTTGTAAGCCTTATCATTCAAACGATTCACTGGTGCCCAAGCAAACTTACCAGAAATGGCACCAGGGCGATACAACCGCAGGCGAATCATATTTTTACTGGAATGATAAACAATTGGCCCGACACCAGACCAGTAATAATGCAAGGCAATTTTGCCAGAATGATAGACAGGTCCGAAACAAGAAGGACTCCCATCAGCAATTGACCCAATCGCAATCACATCCAAAGGTCTACTCCGGGGTAACTTGGCTGCCTCAGCACCAACCACTGCAGGCCAAGTATAATTCACCCGGTTCATCGACTCCACCAACTCAACGATCGGAATTCCACCCTCTCCTACTTCCGTCTCAATTTGACCAGCATTCAAAATCACCACATCCGGGTCATACTCAAATAGTTGTCTGGCATCCTCAATAGTTTCCTGGGGAGAAACACACAACTCATCAAAAAAATCTCCCTCTAAACTGGGTTGACGAGTCACACCAACAACCCGCCATCCCCGTGACTTATAAGCTTTACCCATTGCACTACCCAAAGTGCCTGAAATTCCAGTAATTACAACAGTTTTCATTGAATTTTATAATTAATGTGAGGACTTACGTTCTCCAGTAACGGAACGTCGGGATGTTTGCGTAGCATTCCGTAGGAAAACTAAAACCAATAGATTATACAAAAAATATGTTAAAATATCAATATTAGACATCTTTTATTTTTGATGGTTTGGGTACGTTACGCGATCGCGCTTTCACATCCTATTTTTCTCTATTATTGAGAGCTACTAAGGGTTTCCAGGTTTTTTTGATTCTGAAAAAGTGCAAGATTTGTAGAGCTTTTCGTCTCAAAATGCTAGTACCTTTCCGTTCTTAGAAACCTACGATAATCTATAGAAATCTATGATTATCTGTTCTATTCTTGCTTCTACCTGGCAACGTCGGCGTTATCCAGTCCACAAGCTGACACGGACGTTCGCGTTAGCGTTGCGGAATCATAAGTTATAAACCGTAAATTGTCAATATCTAAACACGCATCCTTAAAACTTTGACGAGGGCACGATCGCGTAATTTGTGAAAAATGCAGGCCATACACCTACCCCAATACTACATTAATATTTAATCTATAGTATGTGACTTTGATGAGGACGCGATCGCGTAATTTATGAAAAATGCAGGCCATACACCTACCCACCCCCATACTACATTAGCACTCAATCTGTAATATGTAAATATGCCAGCGCACATTGCTATAAGTATTAAGCATAAATACTTACTGAATCCTTGATTTCGATTGACCACGATAATTTTTTTCTTACTTTTGACTTTTGAATTCTTATATCATGTCCGGTAGCATCGGTATTGTATAGCAAAGGTAGGCAACAGCTCATCTGGCAACAGGCAACAGTCAGGAAGGCTTAAGAGTAAGAAAAAAAACTTAAATTTCCTGTAAATATCTACACTAACTTTTACACAAACGATACCAACGGACATGATATTACTTAGCATATTCGTAGCAAACATTTATAAAAGAGGTGATTCTTAATTTTTAATTCTTACTTCTTACTTCTTACTTCTTACTTCTTACTTTTGACTTTTGACTTAGCATTTTGACTTGGCATTTTGACTTTTGAATTCTTACTTTTAAATTCTTACTTTTGACTTTTGACTTTTGACTTTTGACTTTTAAAGACTTGGCATAGCTGACGATCGCTATCAGAAACATTAGGATTAGTATGTAAATAATCACTCACCCAACTACAACCTTTCTCTAACAAATCATCCAATGCCAAATTCCACAAAATAATAGTATTATCTCTGCTACCTGAAGCTAACAATTTACCATCAGGACTAAAATTAACACTCATCACACTATCTCCATGACCGCTCAAAGTTTTCAATAAATTCCCATCATTAAGACCCCATAATTTCACCTTACCATCATAACTAGATGAAGCAATTACCTGACCATCAGGACTAAAACTAACACTGGTTACACTATCACTAGAACCTTTCAAAAAAGTTTTCAATAACTCGCCATTTATACTCCAGAGCTTGACCATATTATCATAACTAGCCGTAGCGATCGCCTGACCATCTGGACTAAAACTCACCCCCAACACCCAATTATCGTGAGCAGGAATAGTTCTGAGCAACTTACCATCTTGAGTCCAGAGTTTCACAGTACCATCATCGCTGGCAGAAGCAAGCATTTTACCATCGGGACTAAAACTAACACTATTGACCCATTTTTTATGACCAACTAAAGTTTTGAGTAATTTGCCTTTGCGGTTCCACAACTTGACTGTTTTATCTTTACTACCAGAAGCAATAATTTGATTGTTCGGACTAAAGCTGACACTCATTACACTATCACTATGTCCTATAAGATTAATATTCTTAGGAATAGGATAAACAGAATGATAATTTATATTCCAATTCCAATTGATACAAATATTTCTGATAGCTTCTGAACAACATTGTAATCTGTTTGCAACTTCTGCTTGTACGGACGTTGCATACAACGTCCCTACTGGGTTAATATTAGTCAAACTGCTATATTCTCTCTCTTCAAAATATTGATTTGTAGAAAAATTGAATTGTGGCAGAAGGGTAAAGTTATTGGGAAGTAAGGAAATAATTTTGTTCAGGGGAACTATGCAAAAATCACCTACTTTCACAAAACATCCAATCTCCCCCACTCCCCCACTCCCCCACTCCCCTACTCCATGACCTATCCGTATATCCGTGCCATAATCTGTGTGAGCTACGCTCCAGATTTTCTCTGGATAGTTAAGGTGCCACAATTTTACTGTATTGTCATAACTACCAGAAGCGAGAATTTCACCATCTGGACTAAAATTTACACTTGCGACTCTATCTGTATGTCCCTGAAGAGTCTTGAGTAACTTACCTGCGCGACTCCATAGTTTAATTGTATTATCTTGAGATGCAGAGGCTAAGATATTAGCATCTTGACTGAAAGTCACACCCAGAACTCTGTGTTTATGTCCTCGTAGAATATTGAGAGAACTGTTTTTGAGACTCCACAATTTAATAGTTTTGTCATAACTTGCTGAAGCTAAGGTTTGACCATTGGGGCTAAAACTAACCTGAGTAACTTTGTCTCCATGACCAGCAAAAGTTTTCAATAGATTTCCATCTCGGTTCCAAATTTTGATGGTATTATCAGCACTGGAGGAAGCTATTATTTGACCATCAGGGGAAAAACTAGCACTGAGAACTTCTTGCTTATGCCCGACAATTTTCCTTTCTAAAATAACTCTGTTTCTAGAAAAGCGCCAAATTTTAATTGTTTGGTCTCCACCTCCTGTGACTATGCTGCGACCATCAGGGGAAAAATTGACACTGTAGACTGGATAATTCTGATTGCCATTTCTATGCTTTAAAGTTGCCAATAGTCTTCCTCTGAGATTCCATAATTTGACGGTGCCATTTGCATTAGCAGCCGCAACGACCTGTCCATCTGGACTAAAACTAACCGAATTGACAACAGCTTTGGTTTTAATTGTTCTGAGTAATTTTCCTGTTTTGCTCCAAATTTTGATTGTTTTGTCTTGGGAACCTGATGCTAATATTTTACTATCTGGACTGAAGCTGACTGCTGTTACTTCATCCCTATGACTTTTCAGGTTCAAAGGTTTAATTTCTGTTTGCTGAAGGTTCCATATTTTAACTGTGCGGTCATGGGAAGCAGAAGCTAGATATTTTCCATCTGAGCTAAAACTAATTCTGCTGACACTATCTGTATGACCTTCTAATGTCTTTTCTAATTTGCCATCGTGGGTCCATAACTTAATAGTTTTATCTACACTAGCAGAGGCAATTAAATTACCTTCAGGTTGAAAAGTTACACTCCAAACTACATCACCATGTCCTTCTAAATGATTATATTCTTTGACTCCATAAACTGCTTGTTGTAGGGAAGCTGCAATTCGATATTCGGTATCATTTGATAGATGATTTTTACCTAATGATTGTTTGATATTTGTCCATTTTTCACCTGCTCTGAGACTTTCTATCAGAGCATCAAATTTATAATCTGAAAAAAATAATGCTTCGGAAGCAGCAGTCATGCTATTAATATCTGCTCGATATTTTTGAGCATCTGCTACCTGTTTTTGAAATATTGTTCTCTGCCAAAAACCTAGTGTGGCGATGGTTGATAGTGACATTGAAATAATTCCTACAATTGCTACTGCTAGTTGTCGTTTTAAGGCAATATTTAGTTGAGTTTGACTAATTATTTTTTCGCTTTCTGCTTGTTTTTTAGCGATTTCTGCTTGCTTAATTTCAACTTCAGCTTGGAGTAATCTCTCTTCTAAATTAAATCTTTGACGGATTGGTTTTACTAAATAATCATGAACTAGCTGGTAGTGTTTTTCATGGGATTCTTTCCTGACAAATAATAACCCTGAATCTATTAAAATTTCTAAAATTAATTCTGGCAGATTAATTTCTTTACTCTCAGTAAAATTAAGTGGATTTTTGGCGAGCTTATCTAAATTATTATTAAATGTAGATAGCAAATTTTGTTTTGTAAATTGTTCAATTCTTTCTAATAATTCTGTTTGAGTGCGACTAGCTCTGGTTAAATTATCATTAGTCAGTGCAAACAAAATTTGCATGGTAGTTTCTTCATTTTTCTTTCCACAATCTACGATTACTTGCTCCAAAAACTTTTTAATCAATTTTTCTTTGGCTTCTTGTGGATTAATGCCAAATTTTTGCTGAAATCTATCTAAGGTTTTAATAGGAGGTTTTTCTTCTTGTAGTTGACTTCCTACTACTTGCAATTCAATCGGACGAATCTTGTCTCTTTCATCTGCTAAACCATCAACAATTACATCTATTAATTTTGGTTCTAAATTAAATTTAGCTCTTTTTGTCAAACATTCTATAACAGTGTAAGCATCTTCTCTAGAAAAATCTCTTAAGTGGTAACGAATTTGTTTATCTAAAATATTATTATTAATGGCATCTAAATAGTTAATAAAGTCACATTCTAATAAATAATGTAAATAATCTTCTCTCATGGATAACATTATTTTTACAAAGGGCAAATTGAGGCAATCTCGCATAAATGTATAGAATGCTTCTCTCTCTTCACTGGTATTGCTATTAAAAAAAAATTCTTCAAATTGATCGAAGATTATTACTGTTAATAAATTCCTCTTTGCATTGTTTTTTAAAATTTCTAAAATAGATAACTCTATCGCTTTAAATTCATCTGTAATGTAACGCAAATATGGAGTAACTTTTTCTGTTTCTAAATCATATTTTATTGAGGTATTTGATGCTGTATTTTCTAAATAATTTATTTCCGGTTTTATGAGATTTTTATCCTGTCGATATTTTCCTTTGTTATATAAAGCTTTTTTTAAACAATTTGCTAGTGTTTCCAGCCAGTCAGTATATACTTGTACTACTACGGGTATTGTATCTCTTGCTGAAATACTAATATTGTTTAAAGCTGGTACTAATCCAGCCTTAACTAAAGAACTTTTACCAACACCAGAACGACCATGAATAATGGTTAATTTGTAGTCATCTCGACTAATTCTTTCTAGGAGATTATTAATATCTTTTTGCCTACTAGAAGCAGTTATTTCTTCCGGTAAATTGTGATAATAATCCAGTGATTCTTTGAGATAAACTTGTTTTTGTGGTTGTAATTGAGATGCACCAATAAAAGCTATCAGTCCATATTGATGACCAATTTGCTTCTGTGTTTTTTTGAGGCGAAAAGCTTGTAGATATTTTCCTTGGTCATAATAAAGCGATCGCAATTCTGTTAAAATCTCTAAATAAATTTTAGGGTCTCTAACTTTTTGAGTTTTTAAACTATTTTGAATTGCATTTTTTTCTGTAACTTCAGCTATTTCTAGATATTCAATAGCTTCTTTTTGGCGATGTAGTTTTTTGAGACTCCTTGCTAGTAAATATAAGTATCTATTTTTTTCTGTTGGTAATGTTATATCCGTTGCATAAAATAAAGTATTAAGCGCTTTTTCAGATAGCTTCAGCGCTTGTTCCCAATTTGACTTTTGTAAAGCAACTTCTGCTAGAAAACCGTAATCTTGTGCTACTTGTAAATCATTTCCATATTCTTGATGTATTGTTAGACTTTCTATGGCAATAGCTTCTAACTCTTCCCAAGCTTTTTTCTTTTCTAGAACTTGCCCTAGAGTTGTAATTACTTGAGCCACCAAACTAAAACAATTAACCTTTTCAAATAACCGTTTTGATTGTTGAAGTTTCAGCCTTGCTTGTTCTAGCTCTGGAAAATTAGGTGGAGAATTTTGAATAGATTTCAGATAGTAACATAAAGCTATATTATATAAAATAATCCCTTGTTTTTCCAAGATAAATCTACTGTTAACAATTGATAAACCAGAAGACTTTGCTTGATATAAATAACATTGTTCTCTAACCTCATTCTTCCATAAACTTAGGCTTTCTTGATAGTGAAAAATAGCAGCATCTATCTTTTCATTATAATAGTCATCTCGACCGAGAATTAATTCTATATTAGCTTTGAGGATTGGTTCTAAATATTGGTCAAGATTTTTGAGGTCTTTGAGAGCTAACTCAATTTCTTGACGTTTATTTTTACCTAATCCCTGAAAAGATGAACAATTGCATTGAGCATCACAATTGTAGAGTAAAAAAGTAGAGATTGTATTATTTGTTGATAATGGTATTATTTGTTTTTCATCACTAAACTCATTTATCCAATAATTCTCTACTTCCAATTTTAGTAAATTTATTAAATCACAAGCTGCTAGTTCAAATTTGATTGTAGCTGCTGCCCAACTTTTAAAATCAGGTGCCAGTTTAATTAGTTTAGCTAATAGTTCATCTGTTATCCATAAAACCAAAGGAAAATTAAACTTTTTCCGAAATTCATCCCTCACCTGATTAGTAGATATTAGTAATTCATCTATTGCCTCTACTTTCTCTAAATCAAACACCATTAATGCCGATGGCTTCAGTGATTCATCTAGTTGTTTATCAATAGTTGTGTAAAGAGTCTTGACAGTTTTTGGTAATACTATTTCTTGAATTTCTACTGAAGATAAATCTCTTAATTGCATAATAATTGTTTCCTGTAAACATTGATAGTTACAGAAAACTAAAATCAGTGAAAATTGTCCTTGAGAAAGAGTGATAGACCTAATCAATCTTTTCAACGACCGCTGATTGTAGATGATACTTTCTTCAAGATTTTTCAAGTCTTTCATGGTTAGAATTCAAAAGTCAAAAGTGATATAAAGTCAAAAGTCAAAAGTCAAAAGTCAAAAGTAAGAAATTTTAAGTTAAAAATTAAAAGTAAGAAATTTTCAGTCAATTAATCACTATTTTTTTCTCCTGAATTCTAAATTCTGAATTCTAATTACAATTAACCCAATTAGCATATTTTTTAGTTTCTGCCAAAACCGGATTAATTCCAAACCAATGACCATCCCGGTCTCGATATTCAAACACAAACATACTTCGGAGTAAAGTTTGACATTCTTCCTCTCCAGTAACCCTTTGATTTTGTACTACTTTAAATAACAATTCCCACTCATCAAAAGTAATAGCTCTAATTAGGTCATCTCGATATTCCTGAATTAAATTTTCTAAACATTAGTCAAAAGTCAAAAGTCAAAAGTAAGAAATTTTAAGTTAAAAATTAAAAGTAAGAAATTTTCAGTCAATTAATCACTATTTTTTTCTCCTTAATTCTGAATTCTAAATTCTGAATTCTAATTACAATTAACCCAATTAGCATATTTTTTAGTTTCTGCCAAAACCGGATTAATTCCAAACCAATGACCATCCCGGTCTCGGTATTCAAACATAAACATACTTCGGAGTAAAGTTTGACATTCTTCCTCTCCAGTAACCCTTTGATTTTGTACTACTTTAAACAACAATTCTCACTCATCAAAAGTAATAGCTCTGATTAGGTCATCTCGATATTCCTGAATTACATTTTCTAAACATTAGTCAAAAGCCAAAAGTGATATGAGTTCAAAAGTCAAAAGTCAAAAGTAAGAAATTTTAAGTTAAAAATTAAAAGTAAGAAATTTTCAGTCAATTAATCACTATTTTTTTCTTCTGAATTCTGAATTCTAAATTCTGAATTATAATTACAATTAATCCAATTAGCATATTTTTTAGTTTCTGCTAAAACCGGATTAATTCCAAACCAATGACCATCCCGGTCTCGATATTCAAACACAAACATACTTCGGAGTAAAGTTTGACATTCTTCCTCTCCAGTAACCCTTTGATTTTGTACTACTTTAAATAACAATTCCCACTCATCAAAAGTAATAGCTCTAATCAGGTCATCTCGATATTCCTGAATTACATTTTCTAAACATTTACGAGAAAAAGGAGGGTCCTCTTGCTGTAGACAGCTATAAAGTAACATCAACAGTCGTCGCATATGACCACCACTAATACGGCAAAGTCGATTGAGGGTTTCAGGGGTGTCAAATAGATTTGAGACTAATTCTAGGCGTTCTTGGGATGATATTTCTGGAAAAGCTCTAGCTAAAACCATTTGTTGTAACAACGACATTCCTGGTTCATAGTCATTAGGTTCCATCGTCGGTTTCTTGCTCCTAACCTGTACCGGCACCATCGGTAATACTTTTGGCTTAACTCCAAATCTACTCGATAATCTGCCATAATCATTAGAGAACATTAAAGTGAGGGGTATTGTGTAAACCACATGACAGTTTAGTTTTTTAAGTTGTTCTCCTCGGTCTACAAATAAGTATTCTGGTTGAGTACGTCCCCATGACTTAGGTGAATTATCTACCCGGTCTAGGTTATCAACAATTACTACAAGTCCTTGTTTGCCTCTGCGTTTCAGTTCAATATTGGCTCGTCCTAGTAATTCTTTATTGATTGATTCTAGAATAGTGCTGGTTCGTGGTTCTAGATATTGTCTTAATTGAGAACGTAGTTTGGGAGAATCTTTAGTTTTGGCAGTAATTTTGGCAATACCAATAGATACCTCTGCCTCTGCTGAAAGTTGGATTGGGGTTTGTAATACCTCTGATATTTCCGTAAATAGTTTTTGGAAGTACCCTGGTTTGAGTTTAATGTTAGCTTGCTCCATATTTTCACTGACTTGACGAGCGATCGCCAGTAAAATATCACTAATGTCTACATCCCCCATATCTAAGTCTTCAGAGGATTCAAAGTAAACAACATGATATCCTTGTCTTTCTAGCTTATCTTTCAGTCGAAATAGTTCAGTGGACTTACCACAACCGATGTGTCCTGTAAATAGTTGACAAGTTGGCTGATTTCCAGATAGTAATGTTATTGTTCTTTCTAATTCTCGAATAATGTCACTACCTCTAACACTGGCAAAATCTATATAATATTTTTCATCTTCAGGATGTCCTACTATCAGGGTCTTGCTAGGGTTACAGGATTTGTAAAATTTAATTAAGTCAAGAGTCTCTAACACAGGTTTATTCATAACAAAAAAATAAAGACAATATTATATCGTACTTATACTGTTTTATTCTCTTGAATTTTTTGAATATGGGCAAGAGGTATGTTAACCCTTATGTACTTAAACCTTAATAGTAATGTTCGGGAAAATTGAGTATAAAAACAAACAGAGAAGAAAATAAATTAGATATTTTTTCTATCTAAAATTTGAGTGATTAGTTAAAAAAATCTACTGGTGTAGAAATCTCTATAAATCCTAAATAATTCGCGATAATTTCACTATTTTTTGTTTCCTAAAAATCTCAAATATCTCAAAACTAAAATAATAATTATGTAAGCAAACAGCGGTCAGCTTCACTAAAGTCAAAAGTCAGAATTAAAAAGTGATATTTTAAGTACTTAAAACCTCTAATATACAGTAATTTAAGCTTATTATTTGACTTCATCAGTTATAGCAGTCGAAACAAAGGTTAGGCATTTAGAAAGGCTCAAACGAGCGTCAGGAATTACTTTTAAATTTTGACTTTTGACTTTTGACTTATTATGTAGGGTCGCATTAAAAACATTAACTAATTAGTAAATAAATATAATGTATAATGGCTAATAGTATTGCATCGGTTTCTCGGTCTGACTTGTCAAGTCGGCGACAAACATTGCTGCGTCAAAGACGATTAAAATTAGTAGTTATAATATGGCAAATACTAGCAGTTGGTGGTTTAGCAGGAACTTTACTATGGGCAATTACTCAGCCAATTTGGCTAATAACTAAACAGGAACAGTTAAGTGTAGAAGGTAATCAATTACTTTCAGACCGAGCAATATTATCTCTAATTCCTTTAGAATATCCTCAGTCTCTTTGGCAAATTAAACCACAGGTACTAGCTAAAAATTTAGAGTCCCACGGTCCAATTGCTAGGGCAAAAATTAGCAGGCAGTTATTTCCTCTCAATTTAAAGATTGAGATTACAGAAAGACGTCCTGTGGCAATTACTCAACTGAAGAGTAAAGTAGGTGCTGGTAATTCACAACAAATGGGGTGGTTAGATGCCGAAGGGAACTGGATACCCCTAGAAAGTTTTTCTGCTCTAGAAAGAACTCAATCTTTACCTACTTTAAAAGTGATTGGTTTTACTGAACAATATCGTAAATATTGGCCTTTGCTATACCAAAGCTTAAGTCGTAGTCCTGTTAAAGTGTTTGAAATTAATTGGCAAGATCCAGGAAACTTAATTCTAACAACTGAACTGGGAATAGTTCATCTAGGACAGTACAGTTCTAGATTTAGCGAACAATTAAATATTCTAGACCAAATGAGGGAATTGCCAAATAAAATTGATGCTCGCCGAATTGCTTATATCGATCTGAAAAATCCAGAATCTCCTTTAATCCAATTACCAAATAAATCTAGAGGAATTAAAATTCAGTCGAATTAGGGTTGGCTGAATAAAGTCTTTTTGCTCTTTGTAGGAGACAGGAGACAGGAGACAGGAGACAGGAGAAATAGGAATGAGCGAGGAGGTAGGAGTAAGAATTTTCCCAAGCAAGATTGTTCTGCCCAACTATGAGCATAAAATACTAACTTTTTGAGCGTTTTAGACTGAAACAGGCGCACTTTTTCAAGGCCCCAAAAAGGAACTTGTCTTTATATGTCAATGCTTTTAGATTTAATCAGCAGAGCAATAATTAAATCGACAATAACTTCAAAGTATATTAAAGAATAATTTCAAAGTATATTAAAATATAGCCTTGAGTTTCAGAAAAACTCCAAAGTAAGCATTCCGCAAGAAATGCTGACCTCGAAAAAAAAAATAATTATAAAGACGCTCAATCATCAGCTAAGTTCCCCATAGAGAAAAACTAATAAATATTCTGAGCTGGTTGGGTTATAACTCAACATACTTTAGAATATGACTCATTAACCTATACTAAAAGCTATAAATTAAATTAAGGCTTTGCACAAATGCGGGATGATTTTAATAGTTTTGTGGAAGTGGAATGGGCATCTTGCCCGTTCCTTATATTTTCACTCCTTGGCAGGGACAGGTAGGATGCCTGCCCCCACTTACAACTTATATTCTATCCCGCCCCTTAGCAATGTCTAAATAAAAAGTAAAAAATACTATATATCTACCATCCCCAAATAATGATAGTGAATAATCAACAAGGGGTCAACAATGAAAGTCCCCAGTCCCACGGACAAGGAAATTTTCCATTACCAAAAAATGTCTCTAATCCCTTTCGCAATAACTCGGGACTTTATGGAGAAACAAATTATGACCCCAAAGCCACCCCAAAGGAAGAATCTAGGAGTGATGATATTGTGCCAAGTAATACAGCAAAAATTAAAGTAATAGGTGTTGGAGGGGGTGGCGGCAATGCTGTTAACCGAATGATTGCTAGTGAGGTCTCTGGCATAGAATTCTGGACAGTTAACACAGATGCCCAAGCTCTAACCCTGTCCAATGCTCCTAAACGTTTACAACTTGGACAAAAACTGACAAGAGGCTTAGGGGCAGGGGGTAATCCGGCCATTGGCCAAAAAGCGGCTGAAGAATCTCGGGATGAAATAGCTAATGCTTTAGACCACCCCGATCTAGTATTTATTACTGCGGGAATGGGAGGTGGTACTGGTACTGGTGCTGCACCGGTTATAGCTGAAATTGCTAAAGAAGCAGGGTCTCTGACAGTGGGTATTGTGACGCGTCCCTTCACTTTTGAGGGAAGACGTCGAATTACTCAAGCTGATGAAGGAGTTGCTGCTTTACAAAGTAGAGTTGATACTTTAATCGTAATCCCCAATAATCGTTTGTTATCTGTAATTAATGAACAAACTCCGGTACAGGAAGCTTTTAGAATTGCAGATGATATATTACGTCAAGGTATACAGGGAATTTCAGATATTATTACTGTGCCTGGGTTGGTGAATGTTGACTTTGCCGATGTACGAGCAGTTATGGCAGATGCAGGTTCGGCGTTGATGGGAATTGGTATGGGGTCTGGGAAGTCTAGGGCAAGGGAAGCAGCAAATATGGCAATTTCTTCTCCTTTACTGGAGTCTTCAGTGGAAGGTGCTAGAGGGGTGGTATTTAATATTACTGGTGGGACTGATTTAACTTTACATGAAGTTAATACTGCTGCTGAGACTATCTATGAAGTTGTCGATCCTAATGCCAATATTATTTTTGGGGCTGTGATTGATGAGAAATTGCAGGGAGAAATTAAAATTACTGTTATAGCAACTGGTTTTAGTGGAGAGGCACAAATTAATCCTACCCAGGAAATAGCACAGCCAAGACGGTCCATACCAACTCCAACTCCAGCTCCAACTCAAAGCATTGAGCAGGAGAAAAAATTACCAGGATTGGATATTCCTGATTTTCTGCAAAGGAGACGTACTCCACCTTCTAATAAATAGATGGTTAAAGCAAGGTAATTTTCTTGATTCTTGAAATCCAGCTCAATTCTATTAATTGTTATATCAAATCTGTTAGCGTTGCACTGTCGTGCAATTTAAAGGTTTAAAGTAATTAGTTAATAGTAGTTTAGCTAGAGTTGAATTTAGGTATTCTGTAGTGGTTAACACCCTTATATAGTGTGGCATTATAGATTTAACTAGAGTTTATAAATTTTATGTAGTATTCCTGTGTAAGTTCTATAGACCTCTCCGGAAATTAAGATTTAACAACCTTTTTACAGGGGTTTTAGTTGAATTATCGGAGATGTCTAATGTATTTAAAAATAACTACATACTATTGACTAATGACTACTAAATTTGATATTATGGATAATTTTATGGCATCCAGTATTCCTGTTGCTTTGACTATTGCTGGATCTGATAGTGGTGGTGGAGCTGGTATTCAGGCAGACCTGCGTACTTTTGCTTTTCATTGTGTTCATGGTACGAGTGCTTTGACTTGTATTACTGCTCAAAATACTTTGGGAGTGAATAGGGTTGATGCTTTGTCCCCAGAAGCAGTAAAAGCACAAATTCAAGTGGTTGTTACGGATATAGGTGTACAAGCAACTAAGACAGGAATGCTATTGAACCAGGAAATTATCTTGGCCGTAGCTGAAGAAATAGAAGCTTTAAATTTAAAAAAATTAGTGATAGACCCAGTGATGGTCTCCCGTGCGGGTGTTCAGTTAATTGATGATTTAGCTGTGGCAGCTCTACAGAATGTTTTGCTGCCTAAGGCGACTGTTGTTACTCCTAACATTTATGAGGCAGAGATTTTTACGGGTTTAGAGATTAATAACCTAGATGATATGCATATGGCTGCTCGGGACATCAACAGGTTAGGGGCAAAAACAGTTTTAGTAAAGGGGGGAGCTATGAAGAATGATTTGCGAGGAGTAGATGTTTGGTTTGATGGAGAACAGTTTGATATTTTAAGGACTGCTAAGGTTGAGACTAATAATACTCATGGCACTGGTTGTACTCTCTCGGCAGCGATCGCTGCTAATTTAGCTCAAGGGAAAGATTTATTTTCTGCAGTTAAGTTGGCGAAGGATTATGTCACAAATGCTTTGGACTATGCTTTAGAAATTGGTCAAGGTCAAGGTCCAGTAGGACATTTTTTTCCTTTGTTATAGCGTAGGAGTTAGGAGTCAGGAGTCAGAATTCAGGAATAAACAATTAAGTAAGCATTTATGCTTAATATCTCCTAAGAATTTGACGAATGAGAAAGATCAATGAAGATGATTTACATAGTATAAATACTTAGGGCTTGCTGATTAAATATCAAAGCATTGATATATAAAGGTTTTAGCTGTTTTAGGTTGAAAAAATTGCGCCTGTTTTCGGTAAAGATTGCTCAAAAAACTAGCATTTTGTGCAAGAGTTGGGCAGAAAAATTAAGGGACAAAACTTAGCTGCTACCTCCTCTACATTCCCATTTCTCCTGTCTCCTGTCTCCTACAAAGAGCAAAAAGACTTTTGAGCGCAAACCCTACTTAGCAGGCTACGGTGTTTTTTTATACTACTTTTAATATTACAAATTGACGTGTGGAATGTGGGTTTACTACTTTTCTTGCCCTGACTTTCTCTGTCTTTTTTTCTTCTATTAATTCGTTAATTTTCTCAACTATTCCTATTTCATCAATTATTCCAGCTACTAACCCCAAATGGTCGGGCATTTTTTATTTCCACTGACATTTTTCTTTTTTTATTTCTTCAAAACATCTTCTGTTATTACATAAAAACTCTCTTTTTTCTCCTTGATCTACCTCAGTATTTTTGCTTAATAATTTTTTTGATTTTTATTATTACCAGTATTAATACTTAATTCATCGCGTTGGCGATGCCTAGCGGCAGCGACATCGCTCTTTTATATTACTTTAATATTACATCTTGAAGTGCCGAATGTGGGTTCTCAGAATAGCCCAAATCTTTATATGTCTTGAGCTTGGAGGAAATTTTTAACTACGAAATTGGCTAAATGGCTAATAGTTAAGTTGATAATAGCCATTTCAAAATATACTTATTTTCTAGAACTCCCTAAGCGATAATACTGACCATACTTCCAATTATAATTGTTACTGCTTTGTTGATTTTCTGCCGTAGATCCTTCTGCTTGTGAGAGTGAGGAAGATACTTTTTTTGTTTCCTCTCTAAATAGAGGAGTTGAACTTTTCAAAAGGTCTCTTTGTACTGCTGCAAAAGCATGACGTACTACTACCGCAATTTCTTTTCTATAATCTTCTTCTGCTTTTTTTGTTTGAAATTTCCAGCCTTCCTGACTACAAGCATATAAGGGTGGGAGACGATTCAGCGCATAAGTTTCTACATCAGTTCGCTTAATATATTTCGCTAACTTTTGAGGCAACAAGGTAATTTGGCGATTTACTTCCTGTGCTACCATCTGTTCCATAACATTTAGATATTTCTTTTTTGAGTTAGCCTGAATCATTGCATATCTCCTTTGTTCAAATATTTATTTAACCTACCTAGCTGTTTTACCTCAAACTTAGGATGAGAATGCTTCTATAATTATTAACTTACGTTTATTACTTGATGTACTCAATTTCCATTATTTTAATTACAATTTTATGTAACTAAATCGTTACATAAATTATAGTTTTTAATAAACTTATAGTTGCTCTCTATCTATAACAAGAACTACCTAAATGTTTAGTATTTGGAGTGAAAATTTAGTCGAGAGAAGGAATCGCAGTTGCAATTAAGTCTTCTATCCTTTTGATATTTGGGTTACCAGCTAAATATCCAATACCTCGATGCAAGTGTAGGCGAAACTGGGTGGCCAAAGTTTCCCGGTTTATACCTATTCCATCATTATAGCAACGTTGCTTGAGAGCCAATAAAAAGATGTCAGAAAATTCTCCACCGAAAATTCTCCATGTTAATTCTAAATTACTATCAGTAGGGATTGGCACTGGAGAGGGAATACTTGATTCTGCTAAAGAGCAACAAAATGCCCAACGACAAAGAATATTCCATTGGTCTATTTTGGTATTGCGCTTCAGTTTAGTTAACTGATCTTTGGCTGTTTGAGAAAGTCGTATTCTTTCAATTGGTAGTTCCATTAAAGGTCTTAAAGTTGCCGATGGAGTAAATATTATGAGGTTGATTATATCACAGGAAGAAGGAAGACCGAAGTTGGAAGAAGGAAGAAAAATATTGCGTTGTCTGAGTTTTAAGTTTTTTATCTTTACCCAACCTTATGTTTCGACTGCTATATCTTTAATTTTTTTTTTATTTTTAAACTGCCAAAAACTTTGTGAATTCCATCACAATTTTTATATTAAAAAGCGCTTTCTGACGGAATGCTCCGCAAATAGCAGTTCAGCAATCAGCGTTCAGCTTTTTAGAAGGGGATTTCAACCCCTCCTAAAATTAAAAAACAAGCTAGAAGTCGGGGATGTTTTACCGAATAATTCAGGTAAAAATCCTCTCCTTTAAAGGAGAAACAAGCGGTCGATATTCGGAGCGCACCCGTTGGGTGGGATGGCTCCGAAACCTGCACCATATCCAATCGACCAAGAGAGAAAAAATTTTCCTTTTATTCAATCCTCTTCCTTTTAGGGAGAGGTAATTATCAATTATCCATTATCCATGATCAATTATCAATTATTGAACCAAGCTTGGAGGTTCCGGAATGCTCCGCAAACAGATACCTAATTCTATACACAATATGGTATTATTGCATTTATAAATTTTGGTGAATTACACTTGTTTTTCTTGTATTTTGAGATAATAATTGGGTAATAATGTTTCTCGAAAACCTATTATTTTGTATCTCAAAAGTATAATTATTTTCATAGTATAAACAATTATTTTAAATATCTGTTAAAATCGGCCTATTCAATAAATTTTTTATTATATAGCGTTTCTCAGGCTAGTGAGGTACACTCTTATCTTTACTTCACTATTGCCTTTTGCTTTCCGGAGCTGTTGCCTAAAGCCTAGAGTTTTGTACTTCACCAGTATGGGAATTGCTATATGTTAATTACAAATATACATAAATTTTTAACTGCTCCTATAGATAAAAAATCTTGTAAAGGGGTGATATTTTGGTTTAGTCTCAGCATGACTTTTGCTACAATTTATGCTTTTATGACTTTGAAAAAAGCTTTTGCTAGTAGTCTGAGCGTCCAAGATGATGCCAGACAACATATTTTTTGGATGCAGCGTTTTTTTAATCCAGATTTATTTCCTAATGATTTAATTGCTGATTATTTTCAGTCGGTAGCTCCAGCAGGATATACTTTACTTTATAAAAGTGCAGCAACTATAGGAATTAACCCTTTTATTTTTGCCAAAATTATCCCTTTTATTTTGGGTTTAATTTGTACTTACTATATTTTTCAAATTTGTTTAGAGATATTACCAGTACCAATGGCAGGATTTATTGCTGCTTTGGTAATGAATCAGGCTATTTGGATGAAAGATGATGTTGCTTCTGCTACTCCTAGAGCATTTGTTTATCCATTTTTTCTGGCTTTTTTATATTATTTACTCCGAGGTTCGTTGGTCAGAATGGGGATAGCGATCGCTCTGGTGGGATTATTTTATCCTCAGTATGTATTTATTGCTTCTGGCATTCTAATTTTGCAACTAATTTACTGGAAAAATGGAAGGTTTCAGTTATCATCAGAAAAACGGAGTTTTCTATTTTGTGGAGTTGGTTTAAGCACGGCATTTTTTGTTTTATTACCCTACGCTTTAAGTTCTTCAGAATTCGGACCTGCTATTAGTCGAGAAGCAGCAATGAAATTAAGAGAGTTTTATCCAAATGGGAGGAGTACTTTTTTTCACGTTCATCCAAAAGATTTTTGGTTAACTGGCAAACGTAGTGGAATGTTTCCTAAGTCTTTATTTACTCCAGCGACTCAATGTGCAGGATTATTATTGCCGTTTTTATTGGCTTTTAAATCTGCTTTTCCTTTAATCAAAAATATTACTCATAGAATTTGGTTATTAGTACATCTATTACTGTCATCTTTGGCAATGTTTTTCATTGCTCATGCCTTACTTTTTCGGTTACATCTTCCTAGTAGATATACAGGATTAAGTTTCCGAATAATTATTGCTTTGGCAACGGCGATCGCTCTGACTTTAATTATTGATTCTTTGTTTAATTGGGCTGAAAATAGACGAAAATTCCCTGTTAAGTTTCAGGGGATTATTTCCTTGATTTTAACAGGTTTAATTATGGCGTCTCTGGCGTTATATCCTGCTTTTGTTAAAGGTTTTCCTCTGGTGAAATATAAGGTAGGAAGAGCTACAGATTTATATGAATTTTTTCAAGAACAACCTGAAGATATTCTGATTGCTTCTTTGGAGGAAGAGGCAAATTTATTACCTACGTTTGCTCAACGTTCTATTTTGTTGGGTAGGGAATATGCTATTCCTTATCAAGTTGGTTATTATAGTGAATTTCGGCAACGAACTATAGATTTAATTGTTGCTCAATATAGTTCAGATTTAGCAGAGGTGAAGAGTTTTATTCAAAAGTATGGAATTGATTTTTGGATGTTACATCGTGGTAGTTTTACGCCAGAATATATTGAGGATAATAGTTGGTTAATGCAATATGAATCTGCACAGGAAGCGGTGACTTTTTTGCAGTTAGGATATATTCCTGCTTTGGCAACAACTATACCTACTTGTACTGTTTTTCAGAATGATAGTTTATTTGTTTTGGATACTAATTGTATATTAGGAAGTAGGGAGTAGGGGAGTGCGGGAAGGATGTGGAGTTTGAGAAGAATTAGTTTAGTAGTAGGCTAACACACCTTAAATAGTGCATTAGAAAAAAATGGTCAAACCTTGGTATAAAAAGAATTATATGAAAAAAGCCTGGGGGGGGTGACAAGCCTCTCAAAAGCATTGTAAAATAGGAGTTTACGGATATTTACTGTGTAAAAAATTGACGGTTTTCGTGAGAATGATAATCAAGGTTTTCGTAAATATTTATCTAGGAGTAATTCCTTAGCAATGCTCTGGACAGTGATTTTAGATCAAAACTTTGTTTACGCTATATGTATTAGAGTAGGATGGTAGCTTATCTTATCGTACTTATTTTTGCCGATTGTGTTTTTCCTCACCACTAACCCTGTGACAACTACATCTAGAAATGCAGTTGGTTCAAATGTAGATACAATATTTACTTGTTTATTAATATACGGTTTCCCCTAATAGCTTAAGAAGAGTCACCTTGTTATGAAGCTATACTTAAGGTTAATACATCTGAAGTTAAATAGGAGGTTTATAAATAGAAGTAAACGAGTACATCAAGTTTGTACCCATTAACTATAGAATGTCGTTAATTAAATTTGATAAGGTTGTATGGCAAGAGTTTTGGGCTTTTAGCGTTGAAAGACTCCAGACTCTAAAAATATTGACTGACAAAGCTTATAACGTCTAATTGATGATACACCCTAAAAAATCTTCGATAAAACGTTGACTCTTGCTCTAAATATGTTACATTACTAATAATGCTATTTGTTTATCTAGAAATAGCAAGAGTATCCAGGTACTCGCAGTTTGGCGACAGGACGAATACCTAGTTACTTGTATATGAGAGAGCTTAAGCTCCTATTTTCTCTGTTAGACCATGGCAAATACTACTAAAGGTGTTTTAGTAGAAATGTAGTCTGCGTAAAGCTTGTCGAGTATTTTCACGATTATTAGTGAAAATATCAAGGCTATTACTACCTAATAACTAATTAGGTACAACTTTCACCTGCCAAGTTTTATCCTATAAAAACATTACTACTAATTTATCTACTTTTTTAGTATTTGTCAAGTTTTATATCAGGAAATTTTCACAAAAATCAGCCAAAAAGCGCAAAGGAGGAAATTTATGTGATCCGGGAAGTTTCCCAAAAATTAGACAAAAAACTTAATAAGGAGATAACTTTATGTCAAAAGAAAAGATTGCTTCTATTATCCTAGAAACGGTTCAGCTAGGAGCAGCGCTTCTAGCGTTATCTATGTATGCCCCGTTTTTGGCCTTGATATTTACGCCAACGATCGCGCTGTGTTTATTCTATAAATATAGGATTTTCAAGTAGATAAACGGTTGATTTAGAGTACCAACACCCTATATTACTCAGGGCAATCGGTAGACTTCTGAAACTAGGCAGTATTAATACTGCCTACATAACTATAGTCGAGAGAATTTCAGAAGGTTTAACTGGTTTAATTTGGGCGAATAAATCTTGATTTTCTTCTAGGGTTAATTCAAAATTTGTCTTGGCTATTTCCGGGGTTGAAACACCCTGGATTCTGACGAATTAATCCTTCTGCTGTAGCTATCGCTTCAACTTGATTCAGCAAGGGGTCTCCCGTTATAATTTGCGATTTAACGGTAGGGGAATTGCCGAGCTGTAAATTAAAAGGGTGTCAATTGCTGTTCAAATATATCACTAAAGAGTAGTATAAAATTATGATAATTACTCATTGCTACAAAATTCATCCCACTTGTCAACAGTCAGTCAAAATTGATTATTGGCTCTTTACTGTTGCGAAGACATTACAATTATGCTCTAGGTCAAAGACTAGACTGGTTGAATACAACTAGATGTCAAGTTGACCGTTGTTCATTAATTTCATGTCCTATTGGTGAAATTTCTAGTAGACCAGATTATTATTTTCAGCAATCAGCACTTAAACAGACAAAAGAGTTATTTCCTGATTACAAGGAAATATATTCGGAAGTTCAACAAATTAACTTACAAAGACTAGATAAAGCTTGGAAAAGTTGGCTAATACCCAATAAAACTGGTAAGCGTTCAGGACGACCAAGATTTAAAAAATCAGGGAAGTTAAGGTCATTGTGTTTTAGTAGAGTTAATCATCCGCTCATCAGCAATAAAATTTGATGGAAAACAAATAATTGCTACGAGGTTTGGTGCTATTCCAGTCATAGTTCATAGACCAATTCCAGATGGGTTTACGATGAAAACTGCAACTATAACCAAAAAAGCTGATGGTCCCGGATGTAAGTTTTAGCTTAGAAGATAAGTCAGTACCTAGTTTAATTTCTACAGAAAATATCAAAACTGCTGTAGGCATTGATGTAGGCTTAAAAGAGTTTTTAACTACTAATACTGGTGAAACTATTTCTGTTCCTAAATTTTATAGAAAATCCCAATCTAATTTAGCAAGAAAGCAAAAAAAAGTATCTAGAAAAGAAATTGGGTCAAACAACTGGAGGGCAGCACAAAATAGAATAGCTAGATTACATCAACATATAGCTAGACAAAGAGAAGATTTCCATTACAAAACAGCTCATAAATTAGTTAGAGAAAATGATTTAATAGCAGTAGAAGACCTAAACATTAGAGGTTTAGCTAGAAACACGAAACTATCAAAATCAATTTATGATGTAGCCAGGGGTGCTTTTATTGAAAAATTGAATGCAGTGGCGGTAAAACGCGGTATTCATGTAATCAAAGTTAGCCCTCACAATACATCACAAAATTGTAGTAATTGTGGCCACAAAGTACCTAAAACTTTATCAGTTAGAACTCATTCTTGTCCTAAATGTAAAACAGTTTTGGATAGAGATGAAAACGCTGCAATTAATATATTAAATAAAGCGTTAAACGAGGTGGGTATCATCTTGTCTGCTTGTGGAGGCTTAGGCGTTAGTCAGCCTGTGTTCGCGTAGCGTTGCGCCAGCAAAACAAGAAACTTCTTTGCTTAAGAAGCTCCCGTTATAATCTCCGATTTAACGGGAGAGAACTTCACAAAAAGACCTTTTCAAGAAAGCTATAACCTTGTATTTACGTTAATTGCATCTCAAATCTGGTAATTTTTAGCAGAGTTAGATAACCTCAAAAAAACAAATTTTGAACAAGTATAAATGCCTAAGTAATTCTAGCTATTGACAAATAGTACATAAACTTAAGATGTAAATTCCAGACACTCAATATCGGTAGTCGTTGCAACTGTAATAGTATTGATTGAACCTGGGACAAAAGCAACGCTAATAAAACAAAAATATAGGCTACTCTAGAATCATCCAAAGTAGCCATATATTAATAATTTAAAGAAGAGAAAAAATTTCAGATATAGAAGTCGAAGGAAATGTGAGGGCAGATCAAAAGGTTAAAACTCAGACAACGCCAGATTTTTCCTTCTTCCTTCTTCCTTCTGCTATAGCCCTATATTAAAGCAGCCATCTTCACATCATTAGTAGCCAACAACTCCTGTAACTCATCAGAATCTACAGTCTCCTTGTCAACCAACATCTCAGCCAACTTATCCAAAACATGACGGTTCCCTACCAAAACTTCCTTCGCCCGACGATAAGCTTGCTCTACCAAATTGCGCACCTCATCATCAATAGCAGCAGCAGTTTCCTCAGAAAAATCACGCTCCGCCATAATATCCCTACCTAAGAACATATTACCGTTCTGACGACCAAGAGCAACTGGACCAAGGCGATCGCTCATGCCAAACCGAGTCACCATTTGCCTTGCCACACGAGCGACCTGCTGTAAATCGTTAGAAGCTCCAGTAGTTACCTCTTCATCACCAAAAATAATCTCCTCAGCTAGACGACCGCCCAAAGCTACAGCCATCTGATTTTGTAGATAAGCACGAGAGTACAAACCAGAGTCCATCCGGTCTTCACTAGGAGTAAACCAAGTCAAACCACCAGCACGACCCCGAGGAATAATACTAATTTTCTGCACTGGGTCATAATCAGGCATCAACGCTCCGACTAGAGCATGACCAGCTTCGTGATACGCTACAAGTTCCTTGCGCTTCTCGCTCATTACTCGGTCTTTCTTTTCTGGACCTGCTAATACCCGGTCAATAGCATCATTAACTTCGTCCATAGAGATTTCAGTTAAGTTGCGACGAGCTGCCAGAATAGCTGCCTCATTTAATAGATTAGACAAATCTGCTCCAGTAAATCCAGGAGTTCGACGAGCAATTTTTTCTAGGTCTACATCTTTAGAGAGACTCTTACCACGAGCATGAACATTGAGAATTTCTAGACGACCTGCATAGTCAGGGCGGTCTACTACTACTTGACGGTCAAAACGACCTGGTCGGAGTAGGGCAGCATCTAGAACATCCGGGCGGTTAGTAGCTGCAATAATAATGATACCTGTGTTACCTTCAAAACCATCCATTTCGGTAAGTAGCTGGTTGAGGGTTTGTTCCCTTTCATCATTACCACCACCTAAACCAGCACCCCGTTGACGACCCACCGCATCAATTTCATCTATAAATACGATACAGGGAGCGTTAGATTTTGCTTGTTCAAATAGGTCGCGGACTCGGGAAGCACCTACACCCACAAACATTTCTACAAATTCTGAACCGGAGATGGAGAAGAATGGTACTCCTGCTTCACCAGCTACTGCTTTTGCTAATAGGGTTTTACCTGTTCCCGGAGGACCTACTAACAATACTCCTTTGGGAATTTTTGCGCCTACTGCTGTGAAGCGATCGGCATTTTTGAGGAAGTCTACTACTTCTGTTAGTTCTAGTTTGGCTTGTTCGATACCTGCTACATCGCCGAATGTAACTTGGGTTTGGGGTTCCATTTGGACTCTAGCCTTAGATTTACCAAAGTTCATAGCTTGGCTACCTGGTCCACTTTGGGCACGACGTAGTAGGAAAAACAGTCCCACCAATAATAGGACAGGGAAGAATAAACTACTTAATGCTCTAACCCAGAAACCTTCTTCACTTTGGGGCAGTACGGAAATGTCTACGTTGTTTTTGGTGAGGATGTTAATTAGGTCGGGGTCGTTGGGTAGATTAACGCGGACTATACTACCGTCGGCGACTTTGACTCGTGCTGCTGTACGGTCGGCGCTGATGCTGACTCTGTCTACGTTGTTGGTTTCTACCTGCTGAATAAATTGACTATATTTCCAGGTTTCGTTGGTTTGGGGTTGTTGATCGAAGAATGCTGTTGCTAAGGCGATGACTACTATTGCTAATAAGGCATATAGGCCAGCATTTCTCCACCTTTTATTATTCACTAGGGTTGCTCCTTCTAATCTTTTTATACTATTGGGACTATTTTTTAATCCAGCTATATTAACTTATGTTAACTGATTTCTAATATAATATCACAGTGGTTGGAGTAACAGGATATGAGTTGTGCTAGTGCTGCTACGCGGAAGTTAAAAGCGAGTGCTAATTGGCGAGGTTTCCTACGGCGCTTTTAAGGTGCGGAAATAGTTCTGCACACAGCCCCTCCAGAATGTAAGACGCACATCTGACAGTCAATCATTTTTGATTTGCAATTGTTTGAGGATTTTGTAACTGGTCAGTTATTTCCGCTATCCTGCACTAGCTAAATAAAATATTGATATACCAGTCCTTTTTTGGTTGTCAGATATTGTAGATTTGGAAGGAATAAGGAAGAGCAAAATTAATTATTACTAATAATAGACATCTCCTCCAAAAGAGGGATTAGGGAGCAGGGAGTAGGGAGAAAGAATTGATGAATCACAGTGGGATAATTGATTTGATTTTTTATTATTGGAGATGTCTAATGATTAGATTTTTTAGGCGACCGGGTTTTGGGAGGTGGGGAAGTACTCAGAGCTATATTTCATAGCTCTTCTATTGTTTATTTGTTGATTGTGAAAGTAATTAGGACTTGTTGATTAAATCTCAAAGTATTTACAGATAAAGGTTTTAACATTTAAGGAGCGAATAAAAGTACAACTTTTTAAGCTTGAGCGACCAAAAAGTTAAGATTTTGGGCTAACTATGGCAAAAAAATCAAGGGATAAATATATCCGACTACCTGCTCTAAATTCCCCTTTCCTTCTGACTATTACCCCTGTCATGCATACTTTTTCAGCAAACTCTAATTAATAACTTGATTGTAGATATTTTCAAAAGTTTGAGATAATTAATATATACTGTATGAAATCATTCATCACTTAGGTAAAGAGACTATGTATATCAATATCATAAGTATAGGGAAGAAAAACTATAACGTTAGAGATATTTAGTGTTGATAATTTATGGATTATTTAAGTCCTGATTATTTTTGATTTTTCTGAATAAGGAGGCTTATTTGTAGTGGATAGTTAAGGAGGGAAGGTTGATGATTAATTTTGGCGATACTATTGCTTTAAATAAAAAAGCACAATTTTATTACAATCAAGGAAATTTAAAGGAAGCGATCGCCTGGTGCTATGAAGTTATTAAATATCAACCAGATTTTGTGGAAGTATATGAAATTCTGGGAAGTTTTCTGCAGTTGAATGGGGATATAAATGCTGCTGTTCGTGCTTATATTAAAGCAACAGAAGTTTTGCTTGATAATGGTTCAGTTTATAGTAATTTAGACCGCTCTTTATTTGATGAGTATGGTAGTCAAATTTTTCAGTTAATTAATGATAATCCTGGTCAAATGTCTTTTCAAGAATATGCTTATATTACTAATGTGGTTGGGGGGAAAGTACCTGGTAATTTTCTAATTTTTGGAGTTGGTAAGGATAGTTTACTTTGGTTGGGGGTAAATAGAGGTGGAAAAACTTTATTTTTGGAGGATGATAAAGATTGGTTGAATCAAGTAAAAGTTGGTTGTGAAAATTCTATTGAGGCTTATTTGGTTGAGTATGGTACGAGAGTTTATTTATGGAAAAGTTTACTGGAAGAATATAGTCAAGGAAATGATTGTTTATGGATGGTATTACCTGAGAAAGTTTTATTTACAAAATGGGATTTTATTTTGGTAGATGCACCAGCAGGATATTCTGAGGAGAAACCAGGGAGAATGAAGAGTATTTATATGGCAGCTAAACTAGCTATGGAAAGTGGTAATACTGATATATTTATTCATGATTGTGACCGTGAAGTGGAAGATATTTATAGTGATTATTTTTTTGACAAAGGGTATTTAATTAATCAAGTTCATAAGCTCAAGCACTATTCTTTGAAAAGGTATTAGGTGGTAGGTGTTAGGTGGTAGGCTTAACGAAGTCAGAAGTCAGAAGTCAGAAGTCAGAAGTTATTTTTGTAACGGGGATGCGTGAGCAACTCTCCAAAAATATTTCGCCTTAAAAGGCGGGGTTTTAGACCCACATTATTTTGATAAGAAATCAAAAGTGAATATTTTTCAATTAAAATTAATAAAGCTGATAGCTGATAGCTGACTGCTGAATGCTTACCTTAAACTTTAGCTGGAAAAAAATGCTAAAAATTCTGCATATTATTCAACAACTTTCCTGTGGTGGTGCTGGTCGCTCAATGGTGGCAACTGCTAAATATTCGTCTCGAATGGGTGTAATACAACAACATCGAGTTCTGAGTTTATTACCAGCAGAAACAGAGGCAGTTTCACTAGGGAATAATGAAGGGATGTATGTAATAAATCAACCTAATAAAGAAATTATTTGCAGTGAAATAGAGGCGGCGGACATTGTAAATATTCATTTTTGGAATAATCCAGAAATCTATGAATTATTACGCTCTGAACTTCCGGCAATGCGGTTGGTATTTTGGTTTAAAATAATTGGGGATAGAGCGCCTCATATTATTACAAAGGAGTTACTGGAATATGCTGATTTTTCTATAGTAACAAGTCCTTATACTCTGGAATTACCTGTATTTGAAAGTTTATCTTCAGCAAATAAAATTTCAAGTACTTCTGTGGTTTATGGGATTGCAGATTTTGATAGACTTGAGGATTTTCAGCCACAATTTCACGATACATTTAATGTTGGCTATATTGGTACAGTTGATTTGGCGAAAATGTACTCTAATTATGTGGGAATGAGTGCTAAAGTTAATGTTCCAAATGTGAAATTTATTGTCTGTGGTGGTATTAATAATTATTTACGACAAGAAGCGGAAAAGTTAGGTGCAGTAGAGCGTTTTGAGTTTAGGGGTTACGTTGAAGATATTAAGTCGGTATTAGAAGTTTTAGATGTTTTTGGTTATCCATTGTGTGAAGATACTTATGCTACTTCAGAGAAGAGTTTGCAAGAGGCAATGTGGGTTGGAGTGCCACCTGTGGTTTTCCCTTTTGGCGGAATTAAAAGATTAGTTATTCATAATCAAACTGGTTTAGTTGTTAATAATGAAACGGAATATAAAAATGCTATAGAATACCTCTATTTTCACCCAGAGGAAAGGATGAGATTAGGTCGCAATGCTCAAGAATATGCGCGACAAAATTTTAGTCCTGAAAGTTCTACAAACAAGATTAATGAAATTTACGACTATCTCCTAAAACAGCCAAAAAGAAAACGTCAATGGGATAGAAATAAATTATCTGGCGCGGAATTATTTATTCAATCTTTAGGGGAAACCGCAGAAAATTTTTCTGTGAGTATTAAGTCTGAAAATATTTCAGAATTATTAGTTGCGGAGAATCAGATTTCTCATTCTTCTCCTGTACTTTGTAATAGATATGGAGGTGGAATTTTTCATTATCGAGATTATTATTCAAAAGATGGTTATTTGAGATTATGGTCGGGATTAGTACTGCAAAAACAGGGTCAGCATCATCAAGCTATTTCTGAGTTTACAGCAGCTATAAATTTGGGTTGTAATAACTGGAGAGTAGGGTATTATTTGGCAATTTCGGCAGAGAAAGTTAATGATTTTGACTTGGCAGAAAAAGTTTTGCGTCAAGTAGTACAAAAAGCACCTAGTTTTACTCCTGCTACAGAAATATTGCAGAAAATATTAGGGAGGAAAGAAAGATTACAACTTTCCACGGATGGTATTAAGTCTCAAGACAAAGCTGAAAATTTTGTAGAAAGGAAAAATAATATCTCCCTTGCTTCATCTGAACCGATAAATACAGCACAACTTTCCTTTCAACGTCAGTTTTGGAATGTTAATTCTTTAGAGGAGGCGATGTTTGAACGAGTTTTTACTGATGAAAAAATTAATGGGATGTCTCCTTCAGAAAAAAATCTGGCGTGGCAAAATTCAATCTTAAGTTCTACGGAAAAAATTATTCAAGGTATACCAATAAAATCAGAGTGGAAAGTTTTAGAAATAGGTTGTGGTGTAGGTCGTTTAATTCAACCTTTACGGAAAATATTTGCACAGGTAGATGGTGTAGATATTTCGGAAAATATGATTCAGTTTGCCCGGCAATATTTGGCAGATGGTAAACAAAATGGAGAGGTATATGTTAATAATGGTTGTGATTTACAAGCACTAAGTTCTGAAAGTTACGACTTTGTTTATTCCACAATAGTTTTTCAGCACATCCGTTCTATTTCCATTGTCAAAAGTTATTTTCGAGAAATATTTCGGGTATTAAAACCAGGGGGATATTTTAGAATTCAAGTACATGACCACAGTGCTAAAAGTTTGGGAAATTTTGACGAGGAAGGGTCGAAAGATCAACAATATTATTTTTCTGGTAATGCTTATACTGAAGAACAACTAAAAGATTTGCTCCAGGAAGCTGGTTTTAATTTAGTTTCTCTAAAATCTACTAAACCTTGGATTTGGGCAACAGTCAAACGCCCAGAAAAAATAGAAGTATTTAGAGAAGAAGCTAGTCAAAGTAAATTAGAATCCCAGTTAATTTCAATGGCTAATTCAACAGTTGAAAATCTCGAGCAAAATCCAACTAAAATTGCACCAATAAACGATCGACAACTGGAATTACAACGCCAATTTTGGAATGTTAATTCTATAGATGAAGCTATGTTTGGGCGGGTATTAGTTTATGAAGGAATAGAGACACTTTCTCCAGAAGAAAAAAAGAAAGCTTGGGAAAAGTCAATAGAAAACTGGATACCAAAAATTATGGGAGATATCCCCGTAAAACCAGAGTGGAAAGTATTAGAAATTGGTTGTGGTGTAGGTCGTCTGATTAAGTATTTACGAGAAACATTTGCACAGGTGGATGGTGTAGATATTTCCGAAAATATGATTCAGTTTGCCCGGCAATATTTAGTTGATGCTAAACAGAATGGAGAGGTATATGTCAATAATGGTTGTGATTTACAAGTACTAAGTTCCGAAAGTTATGACTTTGTTTATTCCACAATAGTTTTTCAGCACATCCGTTCTATTTCCATTGTCAAAAGTTATTTTAGTGAAATATTTAGGGTGTTAAAACCAGGGGGATATTTTAGAATTCAAGTACATGACCACAGTGCTAAAAGTTTGGGAAATTTTGACGAGGAAGGGGCGAAAGATCAACAATATTATTTTTCTGGTAATGCTTATACTGAAGAACAACTAAAAGATTTGCTCCAGGAAGCTGGTTTTAATTTAGTTTCTCTAAAATCTGCTAAACCTTGGATTTGGGCAACTGTTCAACGCCCAGAAAAAATAGAAGTACTTAGAGAAGAAATTAGTCAAAGTAAATTAGAATCCCAGTTAATTTCAATCACTAATTCAAAAGTTGAAAATCTCCCTCAAAATCCAACTAAAATTGCACCAATAAACTATAAGCAACTGGAATTGCAGCGCCAATTTTGGAATGTTAATTCTATAGATGAAGCTATGTTTGGGCGGGTATTAGCTTATGAAGGAATAGACACACTTTCTCCAGAAGAAAAAAAGCAAGTTTGGGAAAAGTCAATACAAACTTGGATACCAAAAATCATGGGAGATATCCCCGTAAAACCAGAGTGGAAAGTATTAGAAATTGGTTGTGGTGTAGGTCGTTTAATTCAACCTTTGCGGAAAATATTTGCACAGGTAGATGGTGTAGATATTTCCGAAAAAATGATTCAGTTTGCCCGGCAATATTTGGCAGATGGAAAACAGAATGGAGAGGTATATGTTAATAATGGTTGTGATTTACAAGCACTAAGTTCTGAAAGTTACGACTTTGTTTATTCCACAATAGTTTTTCAGCACATCCGTTCTATTTCTATTGTCAAAAGTTATTTTCGAGAAATATTTAGGGTGTTAAAACCAGGGGGATATTTTAGAATTCAAGTACATGACCACAGTGCTAAAAGTTTGGGAAATTTTGACGAGGAAGGGTCGAAAGATAAGCAATATTATTTTTCTGGTAATGCTTATACTGAAGAACAACTAAAAGATTTGCTCCAGGAAGCAGGTTTTAATTTAGTTTCTCTAAAATCTGTTAAACCTTGGATTTGGGCAACTGTTCAACGCAAAGCAAAACCAACAACTTTACCCAAAGTATCGGCGATTATTTCTACATATAATTCTGAAAAATTTATGCGGGGTTGTCTGGAAGATTTAGTCAATCAAACTCTCTATAAAAAAGGTAAGTTAGAAATTCTCATTATTGACAGCGCATCCGAAGAGAAAGAAGGAGCGATCGCTCAAGAGTTTCAAACAAAATATCCCCACATAATTTATCAAAGGACTCCAGAAAGGGAGAGTATTTATGCTGCTTGGAATCGTGGGATAAAAATTGCTAAGGGGAATTATATTACTAATGCTAATACAGATGACCGACACCGACCAGATGCTTTGGAGTTTATGGCAAATTATTTGGATAATAATCCTCAGACATCTTTAGTATATGGAGACCAATTAGTTACTACTTTTCCTAATGATTCTTGGGCAACAACTCAAGCAGATAAATGTTGGAATTGGCCGGAGTTTGACTATCAAGAATTAGAGCGACGTTGTATTATTGGTCCTCAACCAATGTGGAGAAAATCTCTACATGAAAGGTATGGATATTTTCGTTCTGAATTTAGGGTTGCGGGTGATTATGAATTTTGGCTAAGGATTGGTAAAAATGAAAAATTTGTTCGTTTGCCAGAAATTTTAGGGTTGTATTTTGAGAATGAACAAGGTTTAGAAAAAAGCTCTTCAATAGCTCATATCGAAACACAAGCAATTTGGAAAATATATGGAATTATAGACCGTAAAGTGAAACAAAAAATATCTATACCTGTACCAATAAATACTTTAGAAATTAATAACTCACCGTCTATCAAAACTATGCTAAGTACAGAAAAAAAATTCCATATATTGTTATACACAGATGAGCCAGGTATTTATGGGGTAGGGCAGTGTAATCACTCAATTTTATGTGAATTAATAAAATGTGGTTATATAGTTAGTTGTGTGCAAAGTAGAGCTTCTAATTATTTAACCGAACAGCAACAAAAATTAGGTATTCAACATTTTTGGCTAGAGTATGACACGGTAAAAAATTTTTCCCAAACCTTAACTAATTTAGCTGAAGCGAAACAACTTTTAACCACAATTAAAGCAGATACAATTATTTTTAGTGATTGTTGCCCTTTTTCAAATCTGGCAGCTAAACAAGTAGCAATTCAACTAGAAATACCCTTCGTTGTGCTGGTAAATTTTGCAGCACCCTATTTAGCTAAACGTTTCCATTCTTACCTAGGAAAATTATCAGAAATATATGCTTATTCGCGACAGACAATTGCAGTTTCTCAGGAAAACTTACATCAATTATGGGAACTTTTTCAATTACCAAAACAATGTGGTAAAGTAATCTATAATGGTCGTCCTAGTAAGTATTTTACTCCAATAAATGCTGAGGTGCGTGGTCGCCTTCGCCAACAATTAGGTATTCCAGAAAATGCGGTTGTCTGTTTTACTTCAGCTCGTTTAGAAGCTATTAAAGGATATCAGTATCAGTTAGAAACTATTAAATTTTTAAAGGAAAGTAATGTTTGGTCTCAAATTTATTTTGTTTGGGTTGGTAGTGGTAGTTTAGAAAGTCAATTAAAAACAGAAATTTCACAACTTGGAGTAACTGATAAAGTTAAACTTTTGGGAGAGCGTGATGATATTCCAGAATTACTTGAAATTGCAGATATATTTGTTTTTCCTTCTCAGTTTGAAGGAATGCCTTTAGCTATTATAGAAGCAATGGCAAAAGGATTACCAGTAGTTGCTTCAGCAGTTAGTGGTATTCCAGAAGAGTTGGGAGAAACAGGTAAACTTTTACCAGATCCAAAAATTGATTCTCAGGCTACAGTAAAAGAGTTAGTAGAAACAATTCAAGAGTGGACTCTTAATCCTAATTTACGGTACTCTATTGCTGAAACTTGCCAACAAAGAGCAGAAAAAATGTTTACTGAAGAAAGAATGTTGACAGAAACTTTAGAAGTCATAAAAAGTACATTGCCAAAACAAAAACCACTGGTTTCTGTGATAATTCCATGCTATCAACAAGCCCATTTTTTATCAGAAGCTGTCGCTAGTGTTGTTTCCCAAACTTACAATAATTGGGAAATTATAATTGTTAATGATGGTAGTCCAGATAATACGAGTGAAGTTGCGCGACAAATAATTCAACTTTTTCCTCATCATAAAATTAACTTAGTTGAAAAAGAAAGAGGTGGTTGTGCTAGTGCTAGAAATGTAGGCATAAATCATGGGAATGGAGAGTATATTTTGCCTCTGGATGCTGATGATAAATTAAGTTCTCACGCTATTAGTTGTTTAATGGATATTGCTATTAGTAAATCCCATCCTTGTGTAATATTTGGGTCTTATGAAATTTTTGGCACGGAAGAAAGGAAAATTATTACAGTAGATGAGTATTCTTTAGAGAATCTCAAAAAATATAATATGTTGGTATGCACTTCTTTATATGCTAAAAGTATTTATAATTTAACTAATGGCTATAAGGAAGAAATTCAAGAATCAGGTTATGAAGATTGGGAATTTTGGCTCAATTGTCATCGACATAATATTCCTTTTTATGGTATTCGAGAAACTATTCTATACTATCGGCGACATCCCGAATCTAGAGTAGTTAAATCATTTTCCAATCGTAATTATTATTGGTCACAAGTTATTAGCTACTATCCAGATTTGTTTGATGCTGAAACTATTAAGAAAGCTGAGAAAATTTTAACAAGTAATAAAACTCCAGAACCCACAGAGTATAATTTGGAAAAGATTGCTGTTGATGTTCAAGAATACAAGCAAAATCCACAAAATAGAATTACATTAACGAATCTGCAAACATGGCGTAAACAAGTTGCTAATTCCTGGCTCATTTTAGCAACAGAAAACCTGGAAACTGCTTATAGAAATTCTATAGGTAAAGCACATAAAATACTGATAACTTGTGGTATTCAAAATGAAATATTAACTGAAGAAGAGCAAAATTTTGTCGATGAAATTAAGACCTATTTAATACAAGGTTTAAACCAACCAAAAGCTCTTCAGTATCTATTAGCAGGAATGTTGTATGGTCGTGCCGATCGACTACAACTAAAATTTGAGAAAGCTCCTATTCCTAAATGGTTTGCCAATGATTATCTGAAATATATGTTTTCTGCTCCTTCTCTTTTCCTAGAAATTGGAGAAGCAGATAACTACGCTTGTTATATGGAAAAATGGCTAGAGTACATAGATAATAATATTACTAATAATCCCGGCTCAAAACTCTGGCAAGAAATTGCACTACTCTTCACACAAAATGCTAACTTTATTCCTATATATTTTGCTAGTTTAAATTTGAAAAAAGTCTATAGTTTACGGGCGAAAATTATGGAATTTGCCCTAAAAAATAAAGGCAGTCAAATTGATTATGAATTTCCCACTAGAAGCCCAAATAGAAATAAAATTCGTCTGGGAATTATTAAAGAACATTTTCAACCTCAGTCTGAAACCTACTCGATTTTACCAGTATTTGAACATTTAAGTAGAGAAAAATTTGAACTTATCTTGTACACAAATAACCAGACAAATCATCATCTAGAACAATATTGCTGTAGTTGTGTAGACCGAGTTGTAAAACTAGAAAATGATACTCAAAAACAAGTACAAACTATTCGCAGTGATGACTTAGATATTTTGATTGTAGGAACTAACATAACCGCCATTACCAGACCAATAACTTTATTAATGTTCCATCGTTTAGCACGCATCCAAGCAACTCTATTCTCTTCCCCTGTCACAACCGGAATCAGAAATATTGACTACTATATTTCAGGAAAATTATCAGAAACAATTACATTAGCAAATCAACATTACACAGAAAAATTAGCTCTTTTAGAAAATGTAGGTTTTTGCTTCAATTATTATCCAATTTCATCAACTCCTGCACAAGTTTATCCTACTCGTCAAAGTTGGAAAGCGACAGAAGAAACAGTTATTTTTATATCTGGTGCAAACTTCTATAAAATTATTCCTGAATTAGCAGAAACTTGGGCAAAAGTTCTGGCAGAAATACCCAATTCTATTCTAGTTTTATATCCATTTGCGCCTAGTTGGAGTTCTACATATCCAGCTATAGCCTTTCTAAATAGAATGCACAAACAATTAGCAAAATATAAAATTGAGAAAAAACGTCTAGTTTTGATTAAAGCTCTTCCTACTCGTACAGATGTTAAAGAATGTTTGAAACAAGCAGATATATATTTAGATTCTTATCCTTATTCGGGGTCTAACTCCCTTGTCGATCCCTTAGAAGTAGGAATACCAACTGTTGTTATGGATGGTGAATTTTTAAGACAAAAACAGGGAGCAGCATTGTTAAGAACCCTACCTATCCTAGACCTGATAGCGAACAGTGAATCAGACTATATTAACCTCGCTGTTAAGCTTGCCAATAATTTAGAATTTCGTCAACAAAAGCGCCAAGAAATTCTGGAAAAAATGCAGCAAAATCCTTCATTTTTAGACAGTCTTAGTTACTCTACACAGATAGGTAAATTATTTCAAGGATTATTTCAAGAATGGCAAAATATTCACGCGCCAAAAACTATAGAATCTACAAATAAAAATTCTTTAACTTCTGAATTTATCAATCGTTTGATGGGTTGTGTGAATCTCTATGAAATTGACCCTAATGACCAATCTTTAATAGAAGAATTACGTCAAATTCGTCAACAAATAGCTGATTTTTGGTTAGCTGTAGCTCCTCAAGAATTAGAAACTACTTATCAAGGCAAAATTAGACAAGCATATCAAGCTTTATTAAAAAGTGGAATTCAAAACGAACCCCAGACTGAAAATGAACAAAAGTTTCTTCAAGAATTAGGTGAGACAAGTATGGGTTTAACTAATCCAAAAGCTATTAATACACTTTTAGGGGCAATGTTATATTTTCCTCCAAGTAAAATGTTAGTCCGAGATGCTAAAAATCGTTTACCTAAGTGGTTGATAGATGATTATCAGCAGATATTTGAAAGTCGAGAAGTTGCAGAGAAGTTAGAAAAAGCTTTTAAATCTAGAACGCCTCATTTATCAGAATATTCTCCAGTCAAAACTGCTGAAGTTAAACCAGAAAAAAATGTAGTTTTAACAGCAAATCAAACAGATGATTTAGACATTCCACAGCAAAAATTTATCAATCAATTATTGGGCAGTGTGAATCTTTACTATATTGATCCATCTGATGAATCTGTAGTTCAAGAATTGCGTAAAATCAGAAAGCAAATGGCTGATTTTTGGATAAATGTAGAACCTCAAAAACTAGAAATTTTTTACTCAGGAAAAATGGGTAAAGCTTATCAAGCATTACTCAGTAGCGGGATGCAAAATCAAGCATTAACTAATAACGAACAAGCATTTTTACAACAGTTAGCTGTTCAACTTGCCAAAGGAATAGAAGCACCAAAAACCATAAATTATTTATTAGCAGCAATGTTATATTGTCGTCAAGGACAATTGCAAATTCAGGATATGAGTAAATTACCACATTGGTTGCTTGAAGATTATCAAAAATCTGTAGGAAATAGTTGAAGAAGGAAGAAGGAAGGTAGGAGAGTGGGGGAGAAGTAAATATAAGAGAATAATTAATATTAGACATCTCCAGAAAATAGGGAGTAGGGAGTAGAGGGAAATAATTGAGAATTTATGTGCGATGATTGATTTTATTTTTGATTATTGGAGATTTCTATTAACTGGCTAATAATTATCAAAAATATCATTGCGCCTGTATTAATTACTTAATAATTGAAGTTTCACCTTACAAAATCATTTTTTTGTACCGAAAAATTGTAGCCTAAAGCCTCACCTTTTAAGGGGATAAAAAAACAGAATTCCGTATTTTCGTAGCCTCCTTAATTGCAGAGGTACTGATAACTGATAATTGAAATGACCCTTGGTATAATACCAATTTAATAAATGTTTGCTACAAATAGTTAGGCTATTTCTTAGGAGTCAGAAGTCAGGAGTCAGAATGAATAGTTTCAAGACCAGTTTTGAGCTAATAAATTCTATATTTTTGTCAAAGGGAGACCTCCTGTAAAGTCTTTTTATCATACTTATTATTCGTAACATTCTTTTTTCAAAATGGTATAACTCCCTAGTCGAGCAAAAATTCAATATCAGAAGGAACTTCAACAATTTAAAATCCAGGCATTCAAAATTCCTAAATCATTTCGTAAATATGCAATGCCAGAAAAAAAATTGAGACTACTGTAATTCAAAAAAACCTAATTTTACTAATCATGGTTTTTCACTCAAATTATGATAGTATAGTTGCTTGAAATTAACTTAGTTATCAAAGAACCCAATTTCTTTCTTCAGGAAAATTAACCATGAGTTAATATACTGGCATTACTGATTATTACGATCTTTATAATCACCCAAGGTTATTATCACTATGAAGGAATGTCTATTGCAGTCAATTCTTTCATCAAAGATGGTCGCAAAAAAATACTTGAATTGGGTGTAGGAACAGGATTATTGAAAAATTAAAAGCACTTGCTCCTGAAGCTGAATTTACAGGAGTGGATATTACCTCATCAATGCTCGATATTGCCAGAAAAAGATTGGGAGAATGGGGAAAATTAGTAGAAGCAGATGTCTATAATATGGACCTCAAAGAAACCTTTGATATTGCTGTTTCCAGTGGAGGGGTTTGGGTAATAAATCAACGAGGCGATCGGACTGACCTAGGAAATCATACAAATGAGATTCCTCAAGATATTAAGGGACTAACTAATGTTGCTAAACACCTGTGTCAAGAAGGGTTATTACTGTTGAGTATTCAGGGAGAACATAAAAATTATCAAAAAAATCTCCCGACAGGAATTGTGTATTCTCAGGAGATAGAAAAAATTGGGGAAAACGATGAAATTGAATCCATTGAGAAAAGTTATTTCTTTAAGAAAGACGGAGAAATATTAGCTCAATAAACACTTAATTTGAATTACATTAAGCAATGGAAAAAAGAAGAAATTATGGAACAAGCTGGATTTACTTTTGTTAGTATCCATGAAAGCCAAAAGTTTCATGTTTATAAGAAGCAGTAAAACTGATAATCAAATAGTTTTATCCAAATTCAGTATTCCAGCTTTGTCAGAAATTAATATTAAAATAGGTGATGCAGTTGGAGTACTCTCTGAGTTGAGAGTCATCTCTTGTCTGAGAAAACAGAATATCCCAATAAAATCTTTCTTGGCGACCTTGAACCATCTGCATTTGATTAAGTAAAAATCCTATTAGTGTTAATAATTAGAGTTATATAAGTATAGTAAAAATATCTAAAACCAATCTTCTTGTTCGTTATTTTTTCCTTTATACGCCTCACCTTTACTATGAATTGCGCGGGTTTTTTCATACAACTGTTCTTCTGTTAATTCCCATTTTTGCAGAACTTTTTCTAAGTCTCTCTGAATATCTCTTGCACCAGGAAAACCTCGATAACGAATTTTTAATCTTGCCAATTCTGCTAAGTTGTAAGAAGTATCTTTTTCTGTTAACAGGATGTTAACTATTTCGCGGTCTTTATGATATTGAGGATGCTGTTGTTCTTCTGATTTCATAAAAGTAAGGAATAAGGGTGTTGCTGAAGCGCGTGTATGATTTTAATTTTAATTATTTTAGGAGTCAACCCACCTCTAACCCAACCCACCCCCCCCTCCCAGGAGGGGAACAGGAGTCAGGAGAAATCAAAGTGCTTTTCGGTCAATTAAGTAAAGATAACATCTAATTTTGCCATTCAAAGAATGACTCTTATTATAACAATTACTTTTTTACAAAAAACAAGTAAAAAGGAAAAATAGCTAGAGTGATTTGGAAAAATTAATAGCTGACCTCTAGACAAAAAACAGATAATAAATGTCTATAAATGCCTAATACCAAAATTATTTAAGACTGCACAGAATTAGGTGTTAGGTATTGGGTTTTATACCAATTTTATGTGAGGTGGCACAGAATTATTAAATTTATTAACTTGTCTATGAGGTAATTATTAATTATTAATTATTAATTATTAATTGTTGAACTACGCTTTGCCAAAAAAAATTCAGGATACCCTATTTAATTCTATTGACTATGCCACTTTTTAAACAGACTATCTTGATAATTTTTTTGAGCATTATTAACTAAATCTGGCTGGATTTCTAAAGCTTTTTCTTGAAAAAAAAATGCCTCGTAAAATCTACCTTCTTGCTCTAAAATTTTACCTAAATTCCAATAAGCTGCTGCCATATTAGGTTCTAGATTAATTGCTTTTCTATAAGTAATCATTGCTTCATCAATTTGCCCTTTTTTATAAAACATACTACCCAAATTTACAATAGCTTCAACAAATTTTGGATTAATCTTTATCGCTAATGAATAAGCACGAATAGCAGCATTTACTTTATTTTGTGCTTGTAGTATGTTGCCTAAAGTTTTATAAGCTGGAGCAAAATTTGGTTGATTTCTTAAAACTCTATGACAGAGGGCGATCGCTTCTATAAAATTTCCTTGATTATAATAATTTTCTGCTAATTTATTAATGTCATCAACATCATTTTCTTCAAATTTCCATAACTCAGAGTAATAGTTTTTTACTTGACTTGATTGAGTATAATTTGGGGATTTATTACCCTGTTGAAAAGTTTTTTTATCTTGTAAATTTAGGTTCATCTTTCTTCAGATATTTATCTTCAGCAATTTGATTTTTTACTTTATAGCAGAAGGAAAAAGGAAGAAAGAAAAATATTCCATTGTCTGAGTTTTAAGCTTTTGATATACTCTCACCTTTCCTTGGAATGCTTTATTCCTTATTTCCTCTTCATTCCCGATCATAATTGAGTATAATTTGGGGATTTATTATCCTGTTGAAAAAATTTTATCTTGTAAATTTAGATTTATTTTCTTTCAGCTACATATATCCAGCAATTGTTCTCCTTTACTTCTTCTTCCTTCTCCCTTATTTTCCTCTGCCTTTCCTATAAAAAAGAAACATGAGCGCTCACAACTCACCAACCAACAGAAGGTAAGCATTCAGCCGTCAGCTATCAGCTATCAGCTATGAGTTATTAGCTCATTATCAGCTCAAAAGAGGATTAGTCTCCAAGGATAATTAAAACTTATAAAAAAAATGTCTTCAGCTAACCTTAGTAATTTCTTGAATATGTTCAAAAGCTGATAGCTGAATGCTAATAGCTGAATGCTTACAACAGAAGTACGCATCCAAGCTTGACTTTGCCTACCAACTTTTCCAGTTTCTTGACATTGAAATTCAGTATTTACTGTGGCAAAATCTCGACCATAAGTAGTAATAACAGTATTCATCAATACTCGGTCTAAATTAACCTTTCCGCGAGCTTTCCTAAAAGCAACTATTGCCTCATACCCATAAAGATTTTCATTAACTCCATAACGGATAGTATAAGGACTATGCCAAAATAATTCATCTAAAATATTGACATTATTACTTATCAAAGCTGCTTCATATTCCTCAAATATTGTTGTTACTTCTGCAACTACATCAGGAATATTAATCTCCATTTTAATAATTCTCCTAATCACAATACTCTAAAAAATTTTCTGGAACTATTTTCAATTCTCCAGACTTAAATCTATCTATTGAAACCCAAAGTGCCGTTTTTTTTCGTTCCTTCTCCCAAAAGGTTAACTCTTCTGTTTCATAAAACTTTTTATCGGCAAAATCACATTTATATAATTGAATTAACTCATGTCTTTCCTCCCCATTAAATATAAAAATGTTTTCCATACAACCCAAATATTTAATATTAGTCAACTCAGCTTGAATCTCTTCCTGAAACTCTCTTTGTAAAGCATCATAACTATACTCTCCAAAATCAACACCTCCACCCATAACCCGATAAAAAGTTTCCTGTTTGATAGAGTCATAACCTTGAGAAATAAACAAGCGATCGCCATCCCTAATTAAACCCAAAGCTAAGACCCTAATTTTATGCTTCTTACTCATATAATTTTCTCAGATAAATATCAAAGGTCATTCCAGTTAACAGTTATCAGTACTTCCTATTTCTCTAGGAGGCTTAAAATACTGAATTTTCTTTCTCTTGGTTGATTGGATATAGCAGACCGCTTTTTATTCCCTAAAAATGGGAAGCTTGAAACCTAATTTTCTGGTCAGTAAAAAGCTTGATTAGGTTTAATTTTTACAGTATAGAAAAAACAGAAAATTACTATCAATTATCATCAGAAAAACCCATTTCATCCTTATTTTCGGGCACAGGCCAATCCTCATTTTTCCCCCCAATAATAAGTTTTTCTATTTTGACAAACTCCTCATCTAATCGTTGAAAACTATTAGTCAAAATATCTATTGCTAAAGCATCGCTAGTTCCCAAATCAAACCAACAACGACCCCAAAATCCTTGATATTCTACTTCTCCCATATTGTGCATAACAGCCATCATACTTTGACCTGCAACTTCCTGACTATATTCCATATAACTAACTTCTATTCCTGCATCTTGAACCTGTAGATTTTCTGCATTAAAGCCACCCAGTTTTCCTAATAAAAACCAGGAATCAAATAGTTCCTCTATATAATGCTTTTCTGCTGTTGAAGGAACAGTACTAAACTCTAACCAAATCCACACATCAAAAGGATTAAATTCGCGAAATTGTATTTCCATAAATATTTGTCATGCCTGATTTTTTTAGACTAATTCGAGGGATTTATCAATATAACAATCTGGGTATAAATTATCAAAAATTTCTAGGATAAATAAAAAGTATGAATCCTTAATTCTGTTCTCTTATTCCCAGATATTTTCTCTACAGCTACCCCAAGAGTTGTTATAGCAAAAAATCTAATTTAGTTGAAAATTTATACTTTTGAATTAGCAATTTAACTAGCTATTAGCTTTTAGCATTTTCGTACCGGAATGCTCCGCTACTGCTGAGTGCTGATTGCTGATTACTAACCGCTACTTTAAAGCAGTGGTAATTCTGTTGGTCCCCATGTACCCGAACCATCTCTAATAGCATCTCGCATTGGGTCACAAGGTCGTTTACCATCATCTATATTATTAATATTTTTACACTGTTCAAAAAATACTTGTGCGACCAAACGTCTTGGCATTTTATCTGACTTTTCCAAAGCCATATCAAAGTTTTCCCTAGCTTTTTTTCTCATTGATAAATCATTATCTTTATCTCGAGCTTGAGCAACTAGAATTTGTGCTTTTAAGTAATGTACTTCAGGATTATCTGGAACTTCTAACAAAACTTTATCCACATATTCTAAAGCCTTTTCAAGTTTGTCTAAATCTCGATAAGCTACTGCCACTCCTCGATAAGCTAAATGATGAGGATAAGCTTTCTCTTGCAGTGTTTTTATTGCCTTTTCCGGGTCAGAAAATGGTAAATTAACAGCCAACATTAAATCCATATATCCTTTGAGCAAATTTAACTCTGGATCTGATGAATTTATTCTCTCTGCTGTTTCAAAATGACTCAAAGCTTTCCGAAGTTTCTCCAGAGCTTTTGGAGCGCCTTTTAATGTACCTTCAGTAGATATAATATAAGCACCTTCTAAAAATTGACCTGTTGCAGCATAAATATTACCGCGAACTGGATTAATTGTAATTAAATTTTCTGCTACTTCAGTAGTTTTCTGGGCATACAATTTTAACGATTCCCAATTTTCATCTAAGTAATGTAAGGAAGATATCATTGCATAAACAAGTGGCTCACTTATCTCTTCAGATTCAGCTATTTTAAGATAATCTTTTGCTTGTTTATAATCTCCTTCCTCAAACATCGCTTTAAAAGCTGCTTCAGTTTTTTCTCCTATTTCAATAGGATTTTTTTGGCGAAATGGGTCTCCAATTGCTGGATTTACTAATAGATTTAAACTGATGAAAGTAGCGCTAGAAAGAACTGATATTTGTTTGAATACTGATTTTCTTTGACACCAATTAAATAATATTTTTCGCATAAATTATTTTGAGACTAATTAGATTTTTAGGCTGGTTAGGTTGTTAATAGAGAAATTTACTACTAGAGTAGATTGTGTGATGTTCTATAGGTAAGCATTCAGCCGTCAGCTATCAGCTATCAGCTATTGCTTTTAGTTAGTGATAAAAGCTTTCTTAATTGAGAAACGAAAAATCTTACTACAAAAGTCAGCTCCAAAGTCTATATTCATGTAAACCCCTTTCTTAATCACAGGATATTATTGCTGGTAGCTGATAGATAATAGCTGAATGCTTACGTTCTATGTTATTATCTAAGCTAGATTATATATAAATTTTTAGACAATTTTCATCTAAATCAAAAAGATGTTTTAACCCAAACTCAGAAAAATTTCTGAGTAGAAACAGTAAAAAAGATATTTAAAAGAACAAGGGTATTACAGAAAATTAAATTCTCCCTTCTTCCTTCTTCCTTCTTCTTTCTTCCTTCTTCATCAATGCTATATCTCAAAAACCTACATTATCATCCAGCCGCTAGTACCACCCCTATTCTCAAGAATATAAATCTAGAATTAGCACCTCAACAAATGGGACTAATTATCGGTCGTAGTGGTTCCGGCAAAACTACATTATTAGAAATATTAGCTGGTTTAGCTGAATGTTCCAAAGGAGAAATTTGCTGGCGAGACCAAAAATTAACCTCCGAACATCTACAACAACTCGGTGGTTTAGTATTTCAATTTCCAGAAAGACATTTTTGTGGTGCTACTATTCTCGAAGAATTACGATTAGGCCATCCAGAGATACGGCCAGAACAAATATCCTCTGCTCTGGAAGAAGTAGGACTTCAGGACCTATTATTAAGTACATCACCTCATGCTTTAAGTGGAGGTCAGCAACGTCGCCTCGCTTTAGCAGTACAACTAATTAGACAACCTCATCTATTAATGTTAGACGAACCAACAGCAGGATTAGATTGGTCAATGCGAAAACAACTTGTAAACTTATTGGCTAAATTAAAAAATCATTGGAGTTTATTAGTTGTCACCCATGATGAGAGTGACCTTTTACCCATAGCTGATAAATGTTGGACTTTAAATAAAGGAAATTTGGAATGTAGAATTTAGAATTCAGAATTTAGAATTGGGAATTGAGAATTTATAAGTTAATTGAGCTGGTTTTTTGTTATATAGATGTCTCCTGAAATTTAGATCAAAGCTATAAAGAGGCGATCGCTTATTAGAATTTATAATTTATAATTTAGAATTCAGCGGACAAATGTTTGGGATAGTATCAAGAAATAATTGAAAGACAGTTATGAAGATTCGGTGTGGGAACATTTGGCAGGTACTACCAGCGCACCGTTTGAATTAGGGGAGCATTGGGAAATAGCAGTTAAGGCGATCGACGATCAAGGGAATGAGTTGTTGGTTGTTAAGAAGTTGGGTTAATTGATTGACCATCCGACAGTTAATATTTTGATGGCTTCAATTGATAGCTGGAACAATGCATAGTAGGAAATAATATTGCTGATTAATGCTGTGTATACTGTCCCCCAACTCGTGTTAAAAAATGGGGGAAATATAATTATTTAATCTCAAAAAAAGCATCTTTTACTATCACTTTATTGAACAATAACTAAGGTAATTATTATGAGTGATGAACAGCATTCAAAGTATATTAACCAAGGCACTAATTTATATAAATATGAATTTGAATATACTTTACGTGAATCTATTCTACTTATATCAATTATAATATGGATAAATGTCTACTTATTAACTGCTATAATTCCTAACCATAAGACTTTATATGCAGAAATTACAAACGCTGGTATAAATGGCTTTCCTGACAAAGAAAATTCACATGACAACTTGATTAATGGAATTTTTTTATACACAGATGAAGATTCAAAAATAGTAGACTATATAAAGAATAATTATGAAGCTTTTGACAAGCTAACTGGCGAGTGGTGTTGTATATACGTCTCCTACGGAAAATGCAATAATTGTAGGTGAGGTAATGCAGGAAATTGAGAAAAATCCGTCTTTGAAGTCTCGAATAATTGAAGGGTTAAAACAGGGAGGAAAGGAAGCTTTTAAGGAGTTGATTGACCATCCAGCAGTTAATATTTTGATGGCTTCAATTGATGGCTGGAATAATGCGGAGTAGGAAATAATACTGCTTATTAATACTGTGTCGAGTATCCCTCAACTTGGTCAAAAATAGGAGAAACACAATCACGACTTACGCAGAGACACTATGTATAGCGTTGAAAAACTATAACGTTATAGATATATAGTGTTTGAGACTCAAAAATGCCTAACTCCTGAACATAATATATAGCATTCAAAAACTATAACGTTATAGATAAATAGTGTCTGAGACTCAAAAATGCCTAAGTCCTGAATATAATATATAGCATTCAAAAACTATAACGTTATAGATAAATAGTGTCTGAGACTCAAAAATGCCTAAGTCCTGAATATAATATATAGCATTCAAAAACTATAACGTTATAGATAAATAGTGTCTGAGACTCAAAAATGCCTAAGTCCTGAATATAATATATAGCATTCAAAAACTATAACGTTATAGATAAATAGTGTTTGAGACTCAAAAATGCCTAAGTCCTGAATATAATATATAGCATTCAAAAACTATAACGTTATAGATAAATAGTGTCTGAGACTCAAAAATGCCTAAGTCCTGAATATAATATATAGCATTCAAAAACTATAACGTTATAGATAAATAGTGTTTGAGACTCAAAAATGCCTAAGTCCTGAATATAATATATAGCATTCAAAAACTATAACGTTATAGATAAATAGTGTTTAAGACTCAAAGCAGACAAGATTCTTACTCCCCTTCGCGTCCCTGCGTCTGGTGCGTCCCTCCATCTCCGCGTCTGGTGCGTCTGGTGCGTCTGGTGCGTCCGGTGTTTCCTACCCCCACCAACCAATTTTTCAGCAAACCCTAATTAGACCACCACCGATCAAAGCAGAAGAAAGTATAAATTTACGACGATTAAACATCTCTATAAAAATCTGATAGCTAATTTGATATCTATAAAGTAAAGTATAGATTTACGGTCTTGGAGATTTCTGGAAAATTTTGCCCTTCCAGAGTATTATTAATTGCTAATATTTATATTTTGAATCTTTATATTAATTAACTGTTGCAGGCAGGGGAATAATTTAATATGGAATGGCACATAACAGATGCCCAAAGCTTAGGAATTATTGACCGAGAAATAGGCCCTCACGCCTTCTCTCCTGCGGAGTACGAAATTGTGAGGCGGGTAATATATGCTACAGCAGATTTTGAATATAAGTCTCTAATTAGTTTCTCTGACCATGCTTTACAGTCTGGAGCTGCTGCTTTAGCCGCTCGTACAACTATTGTCGTAGATGTGCCAATGGTTCAGGTGGGTATTACACCAGTAATTCAAAGTACCTTTGTTAATCCTGTTTATTGTTCAATGGATGCTATAACTAGACCCCAGAAGGAAAAAACTACGGCAGCTTGGGGAATTGAAACTTTAGCTAGACGTTATCCAGAAGGTATTTTCGTTATAGGTGAAGCTCAAACTGCCCTCTGTGCAATTGTTGACTTAATTGAAGCTGAGGAAATTAGACCTGCTTTGGTTATTGGTACTCCTTCTGGTTTTGTGGGGGTGGATGTAGCTAAGTCACGTTTATACGATTCTATGATTCCTCATATTAGAATTGATGGTCGTAAGGGTAGTGCTGTGGTAGCAGTGGCTATAATTAATGGTTTAGTGGACTTAGCTTGGCAAGCTTATGGTCAACAAGGTCAGGGTAATTAGGGTTTGCTGAAAAAGTATTTTTTAAGGAGTACGGGGGTAGGGGAGGTAGTCGGATATATTTGTCAGAGTTATTTTTCTGTAATTAGGGCTTGCTGATTAATTCTCAAATGATTGACATATAAAGACTTTAGCCTTTTAGGGGTCGAATTGCAGTACCTGGTTTTTAGCTATTGATGCTCAAATTTGAGCGTATTTTAGGCTCATAGTTGGGCAGAAAAATCAAGGGACAATTCTTACTTCTACCTCTTCGCTCATTCCTATTTCTCCTGTCTTCCCCTCCTGGGAGGGGCCCGCGGGTGGGTTGTCTCCTGTCTCCTGTCTCCTACAAAGAGCAAAAAGACTTTCCATACGCAAACCCTAATTAGAGCTTGCTGATTAAATCTAAAAGTCTTTACATATAAAAGTTTTAGTCTTTTTAAGTATCAAAAAGTGCGAGGTTTTAGGTGGTAATGGTTCAAAAATTTAGGGTTTTGCTCAAGAGTTGGACAGAAAAATCAAGGAACGATTCTTCCTACTATCTCCTCTATAATTCCCATTTCTCCTGACTCGGTCCTCCTGACTCCTGACTCCTCCCCTGATTGCTACTTCAATATTCTACATGACTTGGTTGAGGCTGTTTACTTTTTTTACGAGATGAACGTACCTGATTAATTGCTTCAATAAAAGCATCTCTTCTGAGATATGGATAATCACTAACCCAGAGATTTACAGTAGGAAGATAAACATCTGAACTTTTCACAATTTTTCCTAAATCTTCTTGATAAGACATTACTAACATTACAGCTACCTGACCTCTAGAAACGCCTTGATGATGACGGCGCAGTGGAGCCTGAATTTCAGTTACAAATCCTGTTTTATCGCCTACTTCTAAATTGATTCGTTGCTCTAAATTTTCTACTATCATTAGTTCCCCTTTCTTATTAACTGTTTCTTCTTCACCAACAACTTCTTCTGTAATATATATATCTAAAACTCGTCCTTGCCATAGACCACTATATGGGTATCGCCTACATTCCATATTGCGAAGATTAGCTAATAAAACAGGTCCCCAAAACCAATAAAGACCTGCTGTAATGCCAATTAGTAAAAATAAAGGGTCTCCATCGTTATGAGCAAATACGTTAATTAAAACAATGGTCAAAACTGCAACAGCAGAAATTAAAGCTCGTTTCAAAACATCAGAGAATTTTCCCCAATAATATTTATATTGGTCGCTCGTAGCTACAGTTGGAATTAGTTGTTCAAATGTTTTACGAGTTAGAGGAACTAGCATTTATAAATTTTAAAGTTTGTTAGTAATATTATTACACTAATTATCTGGCAAATTTTTTATACTATTTAGTTGCCATTAGTTTCCTTGATCTTTTCCCTGAGATGAATATAAGTGGGGTGGGCATCCTGGCCACCCGAAAATATCAGGAACGGGCAAGATACCCATTCTACAAAACTATTAAAATTATCCCGCATTTATGCAACGCCCAGTTTTTTCTTCTTCCTTCTTCCTTCTTCCTTCTTCAAAATGGTGGTCTATTGTAATTATTTTGGTCAAGGACAACAGTGGGAGCATCTTGCTCCCATCAAGCGTGGTTGTTCATCCCCATCTAACATTACCCTAGCAGGACTACGGTTTTTCTTTCTTGCTTCTTGCTTCTTGCTTCTTGCTTCTTGCTTCTTCAATTTGTAATTTATGGTAAGGTAATAATTAGTTATTTTGTGTCCTAAGCTGATTTAATGCAAAAATTCATTTCGCCAATTCTCTGTAGTATAATTCTGGCATTGTGGGTGAGTGGTATTGCAATCTTCTCAGTCCAGAATTCTACTGAGATATCTTTGAGATTTATTGCTTTCCAGTCCATTGATATGCCTGTTGGAGTAATTTTGGCTTTTAGTGTGAGTGTAGGAGTTATTATTAGTTCCATTCTCCTACCACCTCTGTTTGGTATTGGACAAACGAAAGAGCGTCAAGAAGATTTTTGATTTAATTCTGGAAAATAACTTATGCCTATTCTTCATTTTAATTAAAGAATTTAGTCAAGAACTTCCTGACCTCAGTAGTTACTATAACTTGTATACTTGACCATCAATCAGTAGTCGAGTAATACCTTTAGCTTGTAAATATACTGAAGTTTTTTGCAACATTCTACCATCAGGCACTTTTAGTACTCTTTGGTTGCGGGTAGAAAATCTATGAGCTACTCGGTGATTGTCAAAAACTGGTAAAGTTCTTTCTTGAGAATCTTCTATAGGTATTTGTCCTAGCTCACCAAAGGCTATCAAAGGTTTAGTAACTAACTCTGTAAATTTATCTACTACTAGATAACAAATTTTTGGCAGAACAGATTCTGTAAGAGGATAGATTCTAATTTCAGAATAACTAGAATTCTGAATAGATAGGTTATAGGGGGTTTCTATATCCTCTTCTTCGTCAAGCTTATCTTCATCGTCAAATTCTTGAGAAAAATCTTCTAAATCATCATCCTCAAAATCATCTAAGTTTTGGGTTTGTTCTAGTAAGTCTGCTGCTAAAATCTCTTCTATTTCTTCTTTTGGCAGATCGTAATTATTCTCAAGGTAATCGCTTGATTTTTGCTTTTCTTGAGAAGTTAAAGATAATTTAGGAGCTTCTGTTTGCTGATTAATCTCAGGATTATTAGATGAGGAAGACCGTCGTCGTCTTTTTTTGACTACTCCACCTGATTCATCTTCCCCATCATCTAATACTTCTCGGTCTATATCTTCCTTGACTTTTAACTCATCCAAGTCGTCTGTATTCTGATCGATATTTTTTGGGGAACGAGATGGACGTTTTTGTTTCTGTTGAACTAGCTCTTTATATTCATCTTCTGGTATGCTACTTTGCAATATACGTCTAATCGTAGAACTACTTACTCCATAGCGGTCTGCTAGAGTAATAGTATTATCTTCTGTAGTTTGATACAGCTCAACAATTTCTAATTTTTCTGAATCTGACAGTTTTGTAGGTGTCATACCACCTTCCCCAAAAAATACTTAGTTTATTGATTGTGCCATACCATTGAAGCTATTTGAGAATATTGACATCCTCCCTCGTTAAATCCCTCGGTTATAACAAGGGATTCCCAACCCTCACGATTTAGGTTTACTGCTTGAGTTACACTTATCTAGGCTGTTTCCAACCCCCGACAGTACGCCTACACAGTCAATTTCCTCCACGATATGCAAATACCGCAGTTACACCTCAATGACAAGATTATAACATAATTCTATCTGAGTGTGATGTTAAGTTAGACTCTTGCAAATCAAGGTCAGTATCTGTTTTTATTTTGGTCGCGATTTATCGAGAGATGAATCGGAGATTATACGGGGAATCATCAAAGCTCCATTTTAGATAGCTAAATTATGTATAACTACTTAAAATACTAGAGCTTTAATGAAATAACTATCTAGGACTTTAAGCTTTTTTCATATGGTTCTAACCATAACTATAATATCATTGAAAAAAGCAAAACCTACTTATTATCGTAACTATATGCTTATTGACATACTCCCGACGTTGCGCATAGCGCGACAACGCGGGATTCTTACATTATGAAAAAAAATGACCGCTGTTTTAACAGAGGTGATGTCCTCCCCCTGTGTTGACGTTGATAATAACATGCATACCTCCTAGCTTGTCAAGGATATAGGAAGGTTTTATTTGTGGAGGCATCCGACTGTTTGCCCTGGCTTTCCCATACGACGCTCCCCTTCGGGAGAGCGCGGGACTTCCCGCCAGGGAAGTTAAAAATAATAATAAATTCTTTCCCAAGCCCGTGACGAGGATTGAACTCGTGACCTCACCCTTACCAAGGGTGTGCTCTACCACTGAGCCACACGGGCATTTTTCTTTCAATCCTTCATATTTATGAGTGGGCCGAGCTGGATTTGAACCAGCGTAGGCATAGCCAGCGGATTTACAGTCCGCCCCCATTAACCACTCGGGCATCGACCCTTACTACTCACATTTATATATACTAACACAAAAAAAATTAATTGCAATAGTTTTTGGGAAAAAATTTATTAGACATCTCTAGAAAAGAGGCAACAGGAAACAGGCAACAGGCAACAGGGAGAAATAGTAGTTTTACCAATTCAAAAAAATAATGTTACAAATAATAAGTGTGATAGTGCATACTTTCAGGAGATGTGCCTTTGACAAAAAAGAGAATTTACAACTTAAAAACTGCTATTGAAGCCATTTATTCTGACTCCCGATCTCTGAGTCCTAACTTCGAGCAAAAAGCTCACTCATTTGTAGCAAATATTTATCAAATTGATATTAGTGGGACTAAAGAAGGAGTCAGGAGACAGGAGACAGGAGACAGAATTTTAGAAGAAAATCATAGCTGCTGTGATTGAGTAATCACAAGAGCAAGTATTTATGCGTAAATTTTTTACTCGGAATTTGATGAACGAAAAAAGTATTGAGATGATTTGCATAGTATAAATACCTACCAAGCTACAGATTCATATACTACTTTTAATGATACGCTCTTGAAGTGCGGAATGTGGGTTTTATCGTAAACTAAAAGCAATAGCTGATGGCTGATAGCTGACAGCTGAATGCTTACAAAATAATTGATGATTTATGTACGATAATTGATTTTATTTTTGATTATTGGAGATGTCTATTAGTAGAGGTGCGAAGGATGGAAAGATTGTTTATCAAACAAAGCAAAAATGTTATACATCTAAGATTATTTGTACTATTAGCATTAGTTATTTTTTCCCTTTTTCTTGTTTGCTCCTGCCAAACTTAAGCTATTAATTCTCCAGTCTCCTGTAATGAATGTAGTCGGCGATAAATACCTTTTTGAGCTAATAATTCTTCGTGACTACCAACTTCGACAATTTTACCTTGGTCAAGAACTACGATTTTATCCGCCTCCCTAACTGTACTTAATCTGTGGGCAATAATAATTGTAGTGCGAGTACCAAAAATATTACGCATTGCTAACTGAATTGATCGCTCACTTTCATAGTCCAAACTGGAAGTTGCTTCGTCAAAAATTAGTACATCTGGGTCTACTAATAATGCCCTAGCAATTCCTATACGTTGTCGTTGACCACCGGATAATCGCATTCCTCTTTCGCCAACAACTGTATAGTAACCTTGAGGCATTTGTTCAATAAATTCATCAGCTTTAGCAATTTTACAAGCATCTTTAACTTGGGCAAAAGTTGCTTGAGAATTACCGTAGGTCAAGTTACTTAATAGAGTGCCATTGAATATATCTACTTCTTGATGAACAATTGCTAATCTACGTCGATAACCTGTAATATCCAAAGTATTAATATCTTCTCCATCAATTAAAATTTTGCCTTGATTTGGTTGAAAATATCTGAATATTAACTTCACTAAAGTAGATTTTCCCGAACCTGATTTTCCAACTAAAGCGACTGTTTGACAAGGTGTTATTAAGAGATTTATATCCTGTAAAACAGGTTGGTTTTGATTGTAGCCAAAGCTTAAATTAGATAACTCAACTTTTCCTGTAAATTTATAGGCATTAATCTGTGACGAACTGGCAATTTCTCCTGATAAATTAGCAGCATCAGAACCTATAGGTAACTGCATAAATTCATGGAAACGAATCATTGAAGCATAGCGACGGACAAATTCTTCAGTTAGCTGACTGATGGGAGTTATTTCTGCATAAGCCATACTTGCTAGAGTATATATAGTCACGAAATATCCTAGAGAAATTTCACCAGACAATGTTGCGGATAATGTTAAACCTAGAATGAAGAAAAGGCAAAATTGAACAACTGTTGTCTGATACATAGATAGCCAAACATAGCCTCTATGAATTCGATAGATAATAACTTTTAGAGCACGGTTAATTCTGGTCGTTTGTTTGTGCAATTCTTGAGTTTCTGTAGCAAATGCTTTGACTGTTTTAATATTGGTAATAATTTCTGAATTATGACTTTCTGTGTTTTCCTCATACTTATCAAAAGTTACTTCTATTTCGACGAGATGTTGAAGAGTTTTGGTAGTAAAGCTGAGAATAAAGATAAAAGAAATTAAGAATAGAATAGCAATCTCCCATTCTATTAAAAAGATGACGATAAAAATTCCAACTACACGCACTAATTTGGGTATTAATACACCAGCAATTTCAGGATAAGTCCAAGTGTGGTTTAAGACTCCTTTAGAAATACGGTTAGCTATCCGTCCTGGGTTATTTTCATCATAAAATTCTATAGGTAGGGTGAGGATTTTTTTAACGGCGTTTTGGAAATGGTCTCGACGTGCTTTTAGAGGAACTACCCAGTGATACCAGTGTCCTAACCAAGCCATAGTTGGACCTTTGGTGATGCTGACCAAAAATATTAGTCCTAATGTCACTGATAGGGATAATGATTGATTACTTGGTAGTCCAGTTACATTGGAGACTGCTCCAATCAAGTTTTCCATTGGCCAATCTGTAGAACGGTCTGAAAGTATGTTCAAAGTCTGACCGATGGCATAAGGAACTATTAAATCAATTAGTTCGAGGACGCTAGATGCTCCGATGCTTAAAATGGAAAGCGGTAGATATGCCTGGTAGTATTTAATGATGTCCCGAAAAGTTGCCATAATTCTACTGTCAAATATTTTTAGAGGCACAGCTATAGCGCTACGCAAGTCAGAAGTTAGAATTCAAAAGTCAAAAGTCAAAAGTTAGAAGTTAGAAGTTAGAAGTTAGAAGTTAGAATTCAAAAGTTATCCCTGACTAACTTTGAGCATTTATAAATGTCCTAACCTATTTGCGTAGTGCTATATTAATTATATTACAATTATATTACTATGTGTAATATAAAAAACTGAGAATTTACTTTTTTTAGATTTTGGATAATAAAAGTAGAGCGTAATAGTAAAGCAATTGCGATCGCGACAGTAAGTTTATAGTAGAAAATAGGAAAGATAAAGGTTAATAATCTAAGTTTAAACTTGTTTAATTTTGAGTATCTTTACTTTAGTTGTTATCTCAATATAAATCAGGAGTAAAACTGTTGAAAGAATTATGATCGATCTTTATTGTGAACGCCTCCAACCTAGTTTATGGGATGAGCCAATAAATGCCATTAGTAACATAGCGTTTTTTATTGCAGCATGGCTAAGTTGGCGTTTAGCATACAATTTAAATGTGCAATTTTATAGTGTAAAACTGTTAATTTATTTAATGATAGGTATTGGTATTGGCAGTAGTTTATTTCATACTTATGCTACAGGTTGGGCATTGTTAATGGATGTAATACCTATAATGATGTTTCAATTATTTTATTTGTGGGTTTATACCCGTAGAGTTATGAAATTAAAGCCTATAATACCTGTAATTTTAATGTTGGTTTTGCTGATTTCTAGTTTGCTAACTCTGCCACTCAAGGTATTAAATGGTTCTCTGAGTTATGTACCAGCTTTGGTATATTTATTAGGGTTGGGAATTTATAATTTTCAAGCGAAAAAACAGAAGAAGTTTATGTTTTTAGCAGGAGTAGTTACATTTTTAATGGCTTTATTTTTTCGTACACTTGACCAAGCAATTTGTCCGGTATTTCCAATAGGAACTCATTTTTTGTGGCATATATTTAATGGAGTAATGCTTTACTTTGTTACAGGTTGTTTACTATTTAATTTGAAAGTTAATCAGTCAAATTTATTAAGAAATAAAGCTTAATTAGGGTTTGCTGAGAAAGTCTTATGAGTGAGGGTAGGAGACAGGAGTCAGGAGTCAGGAGTCAGGATAAATGGGAATGAGCAAGGAGTTAGGAGCAAGAATTGTCACAAAATTGTTCTACCATAGTCAGCCCAAAGTACTAGCTTTATGTAGCTCTTGGCACCGAAAATCTAGCACTTTTTTAACCCCTTATATAACGAAATGTTGATATAGTTGAAACCCTTGATATTGCTTCCTTCCACTCTGTTTCAGTTCCAATGACGTAGTTGTAAATTTTCCCACTTACCGAAAAATTGTGGTTTAAAGCCTCCCCTTTTAAGGGGATAATAAAGAAAATTTTCATTATTAGTCAATCCTCTTCTTTTCAAGGATAGATAATTATTAATTATTCATTATTCATTATTCATTGTTGAACTACTTACGCTTTTTCCCTAGCTAATTCCTACTCTTAACCCGTAGCACTATATGTATTTTATTGAAAGTGAAAAACACTGTAATGAATTCCTAATTTTTAATAATATACATTCCTGGTTTTCTGTTCCCTCTTAAGTCGATAAAACTTGAGTCAAAATTTTCTTGTGTTCTTCAACAATATTTTCAGGAATATAATCGAAAATTGAAATTTTTTCTCCTTCTTGATTTTCGGTCGGGAGTGGAGAATTAGGAGTACATAAAAATACTAATCCTACTGACCAACCAAAACCACGTTGTTTTTCTTCACTTGGATATTCTGAATATCCTAATAACTGTTGTTTTGTAACTTTAATACTCAACTCTTCTATGGCAATTCTTTGAATAGCATCTTCAATATATTCTTGATAAAAAACTGTACCTCCAGGAATATGCCAGAGATTATTCCAGGCAGCATCTTTTCTAAGGGTTAATGCCACACCTAAATCAGTTTTCACAACTACTTCTACAACTAATCTAGGAACTTGAGAATATAGCAGTTTAAACTCTTCTGGAGAAAAAGGTTTCTTGCGACTCATTTAATTTTATTCCTCTGAAATATACTGAATTATAGTAGTCGAAGGAAAGGTTAACACAGATTGAAAACTTAACACTCAGACAAGGCAATATTTTTCCTTCTTTCCTTCTTCCCTCTTCCTTCTTCTTTCTTCCTTCTTCAATAAGAATTTTTCATTTCAGTCAATAGTAGTTTATACCAATTCCCACGCATTAGTGCTATACTTGGGCGATACTTCAGTTGTCAACTAATCATCACAAACCAAATTACTTTTTTGCTAATTTTAGCGAAGTTAATTTTAATTATTCTTATCAAAATAATATGGGTCTAAAACCCCGCCTTTTAAGGCGAAATATTTTTGGAGAGTTGCTCACGCATCCCCTACTTTCCCTCCCCTCCTGGGAGGGGGAGGGGCTAGGGGTGGGTTAACTTCTGACTTCTGACTTCTGACTTCTGACTTCGTTAACGACTCCCACTAATTTGAGTTAAGATTATTTCAAGTTGGTTTTGTATTTGTTTAAGTTGCTGTTGTTTAGTGGATATAAATGCTTTTTCAACTTTTAGTTGTGACTGAGTTTCTTTGTGAGCTTTATCTTGTTGCTCTAGGAGATTTTCGTAAAGCAAGATTGCCTGTTCAATTACCGTACTTACAGATTTAAACTGAGTATAGAAAACTTCAGCAATATTGTCACAAACCTTATCAAGTATTTCTTCAGAAGACTCCTGAAACTTTTGAAAACCCACATTATAAACTTGTTGTTTAATCTTCATATCTGCCTTTTCTTCATCACCACCAATACCGAAAAATGAGCTAATCAAAGCCACAGCTCCCCCAGCTATAATAATAGGCAAAATTCCCAATCCTGTAAACATAAATAATGCACCTGCCGTGAGACTACCTAATTGTAATCCTTCCCATAAAGCACCTCCATTATCATCATACTCTTCTAACTTAATTACAGAATTTATATCTAATCCATCTGCTTTAATATTTTCAATTGCCAAATTAAATTGCTCATTCAAATTAGAATTTATTTGCTCATCAACCTCTTGTAAATTCCTTCTAACAACCTCTAAATTTTGGCAAACTTCTTTACTTAAAATCTGTAAATTATTCACCACAATTTTTTTTATCTCTGTATTCCCCCAGTTTTCTAATTCTGTAGAAAGAGAACTTGTAAATCCTTCAGCATAATCTTTGACAACTTTTTCCTTATCCCAAAGAGGTGAATGTTCTGAATCCCATTCATTAATTTTTTCAGATAAGCGATCGCTCAATTCTTCTGTCCATTTATCCCATGCTTCAGCCGCTTTTTTAATACTCTTCTCTTTCAGTTTTTCAGTAGTTGATAAAATTTTCACATCCCCTTCACTAGCTTCCCCTATTTTTTCCAATATTTTCTGTTTTGCCTCTTCCGGCAAATATACCTTACCATCTAAAACTTTTTCTGCTTGCTCTAATGCTTTTATTGCCTCAGAAATTAAACTATTAATCTTCGTCACAAATTGCTGAATTGCCACAACACCTCGCTCAACAGTAAGAAAATTTTCTATGGACTTTGTGAAATGATAAAAATATGTCAAATATTCATTTTCTTGATTATCTAAAGTTGCATCCAAAGCAGCTTGAGCAGAAATAAAATGTAAACGACTTTCACTCGCAATAATCGGTTTTTCACCAAAGACAAAATTTTCTAAACTCCTTCTAATTTGCTGACGACTTTTTTCACTCCTAACCAAATCTAGAAAATTCACCAATACAAATAAATTATCTGCAGGTAAATCAATTTGATTCCCATTTAACTGCAATTTCAAACTTTGAAGTAACTCTCGTTCCCCTGGAGTTAATGAACGAGAAGCATTAGTTAAAAAAATCACAGCATCCGTATCTTTTATTAATTTTTGAGTAATAGCTTTACGGTCTAGATGTTCATTTAAACCAGGAGAATCAACAATTTCTACCCCACTTTTACATAACTCTAAATCTGGATGTTCAAAAAATATTGATTCTATCTCCGAGCGTGCTAATTCTTCACTCATATCTCCTAAAGCTGCTGATTCTGAAATAGTAGATTTTTCCTGATATTCTGCTAAAGAAATTTCTATCTCATCACCATTTTTATAACGACAAATAACCCGCTTTTGTTCGCCATATTTTAAAACTGTAACTGTACCACTGCACGGAATTTCTCTAACTGGTTGAATTTCTTCTCCTAACAAAGCATTTAATAAGGTTGATTTACCTTGACTAAATTCTCCAACCACTGCAACTCGGAATTTTTGGGATTGTATTTTTTCGGATACTTTACCTACTTCAGATATTAAAGTATTTGGCAGTAAATCTCTCTCAGTTAATAATGCAACTATTTGATAAATTTCGGAGCAAAGATTATGCAGTTGTTGTTTATGTTTTTGAAACTCTTTTAACTTTTGATAAACTACAGTTTTTTGAGGCTGATCTTTTTTGTTTTGATTTTGATTGTAGTTAGGTAAGAGTGAATTTAGCATTTCACTAGCAGCTTTGACAAAAATATTATCTAACTGATGGAAACGTGCTGGGTTGAGTAAATATGCCACTTCCTCCATCGCCTTGTGAGTGAAATTTTCTTGATGAGTAAATCCTGCTTCTAATACCTGCAAATGTTTGGTTTTAATACCTAACTTACGACTAATAATTTCCAAATATTTTTTTTCTCGTACATGAATATCTCCATCAGCAGCAGACATCTCATAACCAAAGCAAATTAATAACAATTTTTCTGGAGGAGATAGAGCAGAAGTTAATGTCAAAATTACCTCAATTTTTTTGTAAAGATGTTGCTTCGATACTCCTTTAATCATTAACTTAGTTAATTCTAAGATATTTCCTTTAGGCGGGATAAATTTATGGAGAGTAATTTTTAATCTCGCTCTTTCTTCCTCTGCTACTTTCCCATCTGCATAAATGACACCTATCAGTATGATGACCAAATTTGCTAGAAATAATACTGGTGGATTAATATCCTTCTTACTCAATTTATTTCCAGTAATAATAGATAGTAACTTGACTGATTCGGTGCTAATTTTGGCAGTATCCATAGGTATATATATTTAATATTTTATTGAGATATTATTATTATACCTGCATCAAAGTTATTACTGAGTAAAGATATTTACAAAAAGTAAGCATTCAGCTATTAGCGATCATAAATCAGCTTTTTTTTGTAAAGGAATTAAACACATTTATTATGGATAGTTAAGGTTTTTATGTTTGCTTTAAGCCCTACTTAAGTAATAATTTTAGTATTTCAATCTAACTTGCTAGATATCTGAAGCTAATGACTGATAGTTGACTGCTGTTTGCGCAGCATTCCGAAGGAAATGCCTACTACAAAAAGCTATCATCATAAATTTAGATGTCTGTATATAAACAATCAGAATAATGACTTGATTTAACGGAGGAATCAATCCAATAGAAATGATTGAAAGTATTCCTCCTCATCAAATTAAAGAACGAGGTTCTCTTAAAAGAATTGAAAGTAATATTACACCGAATAAATTGCATAGTTGTATTAACTTTGTAAAATCTTCTAATCTGTTTGATTATTTTGTTTATATAGCCTTTTTATTGGAGAAATTTTTGAGAAATTTTTGAGAAATTTTTGAGCTGAGAAATCCCTATATACAAAAGCTTTAAATTTTTTTCTATGTTAGACTAGGCTATTAAATAAAAAGGTAAGTATTTCCTGCGAAATGCTGCGCAAACAGCTTTTGAAAGAATCAAGCAACAACTAAGGTTCGCTGAAGACCAATTTCACTAATAACTTTTTATTCTTCTTCGAGATTAATTATTCCTGCCAAAATAATGAGTTAATAACTCATAGCTGATAGCTGATAGCTGAATGCTTACATAAGAAAACTCAAGAAAAACCAATTTTTAAACACAGTTTATGCTTACTGATATATCCTCAGAAATTAAAAATATCATAGAAAAACGTCAACCTCTAACTAAGAGAGTTGAAAAAGTAGAGACTCATTTGACTTTCCTACAGCAACGTATTCAACAGCTAATTAAGCAACGAAATAATTTTCTCCCTGAGCTTAATGATGCTCAAACATCAGCAAAATTACAAGAAATTAATTTGGAGAAAATAGAGGCAGATATCAGAACTAATTTAACGACAATTAGTAAACTTAAAGCACGCTTTTCTCGCCATACTCTAAATATTGGTGTAGTTGGTAGACCAAGACAGGGTAAAAGTAAATTTTTACAGACTTTAACAGGATTAACTCCCAATGAAATTCCTGACGGAAGTGGACAACATTGTACGGGAGTTATGAGTATTATTTATCATCAACCAGAAGTGGAAGAAACTAGAGGAAAAGTCTACTCTCACTCCGAAAAAAGTTTACTAGAAGAAGTTATTAAGCTTTACTACGAAGATTTACCACTTGGAACAAAACCAACAAAACTTTCAGATTTTATTAACAAGGGTTTACCCGCATTACCAAATAATATTGATACGGCAGTAGACCAAGCAAAATATGAATATTTAAAACGGTATAAAGAACATTATCACGAATACAAAAATGTCTTAGAGCTTAAACCAATTTTTCCAATTACCCAGGAAAAAATTAGAGAGTATGTTGCTCAAGACGACGTTACAGGTAAACAAGTTTACTACAATTATTTAGCTGTCAAAAAAGTAGAAATTGAATGTGAGTTTCCTCATTCAGATATTGGTCAAATAGCAGTAGTAGATTTACCTGGTTTAGGTGATACAGGGGTAGGTGATGTAGAGCGGAAGTAAATGAAGTTATAGAAAATTGTAACAAACTGCCGTCTATTCCTAAGTCTGTAGAGCAAATCAAAAAAGATAGAAATAGATTGGGTTCATATACGGAAGCTTACAGTCGTTATCTACATATTGTCAGAACAGATTTATCCAAACAATTCTTATTTCTAGATGGAAAAATTCAAGATTATTTGGATATGGTTAAATCAGAAATAGCTTGGTTATTAACTGATGAAGTGCAACTAGGAGGATTAACTGATGTGCGAGAAATTGACTTCCTAAAATGGATGGCAGACCATATTCCAGGAGATTTAATTAATCTCAAATTAGGGTTTACAACTATCTCTGCTTTTAACGTATCTTATGCAGGTATTATTCAGCGTCAAGTCAGACAACATATTAATAGACTTACCCCCGATAAAAATCCTCTGAATTTAACTCCCGATTTGGAAATATTGTGGTCGGAATTGGAAGAAATATTAAATCCTGAGAAATTTGATATTAAAGAAATGGGGGCTAAGTTTCCTACAATAGAGAAAATAGAAGAATTGTGGAAAAAACTTTTACCTGGTATTTTAAATTCGGATGATGTACCTGAAGAACAAAAACTTAAGTCAAAACTTTTACTCCAGAAAATGGAGCAGGAAATTTCTACTAATAATGCCGAAGATTCGGAAAAAGTTTTGATAGAAATTCAGAAAAAACATAAATTGGTGGTTGATTTATGTAAGTCAGATTTAGACAAGTTATTATCTGAACCTAAACAGTTAGCTTATGCAATGGTAGCTGAGTTTGTAGATCGGATATCCTATGCTGAGGATATTAAAGATGATTGGGAGATTTTTTTAAATGATGAACAAGTGCGACAGAAAGTTTGGCCGGAATTTAAGACTATGGCAAATCGGATGAAAATTCAAAAAGATTGGCAAAGTTTAGTTGAGCAAATTATGGATATTAATCGGTTAGAAAAAATGAGATTTTTATAGGGAATTAAAATACCGTAGGTTGGGTTAAGCGCCAGCGTAACCCAACAAAAACTTCTCTAACAGTACATTTTTATAAAGACAATATAATTTTATTTCAAAGGTAATACAAAGATTTCCTAATCTTAATAGGTAGCTATGTATTTTGAGTTTCGTACCTAAATTGATTTCTAGCTGTAGGTTAGGTTAAGCTTTAGCGCAACCCAAAAAAAATTTCTTTAGCAGCACATTTTTTAGTCAGGGCAATATAATTTGATTGAAAAAGTAATAGAGATTTTTCCTAATCTTAATGTGGAGCTATACATAACTCTTTCCATAACAATTAGGTAGGGTGATTAAAGAAACCAACTTTTGAACAATTCATAAATTATTTTAGTCACTGTTGTTAATTTAGTGATTAGTTGTACAAATGTCTTTCTGTTGGGTTTTCTTCCTCAACCAAACCTACAAAGTGTTATGGAAAACTGACACAAACTTTTATGTTTATTATTGGCAATCTGCCGAACATTTACATCATTTTTGTCTGGGGATTTTTTGATGTTTTTTACCTTCCTACTTTAGCATTTCAAGAAATTTTTGCTTAAGCAAAGCCAGAGCTTTAATAAGCTGAAGTATTACCCAGTAAATCACAAACCATAAAACTGTAATACTTGGAAGAAATAATATAATCGCAACCATTGATTCTGGTTGTTTATGTGCTGCGTTCAATAAACATAAAATCCATCCTTCTTGATTTTCTGAACATTTAAAGAGTAAATTCAGCCCTGGGATCGCAAAGGAAAGCGTAAAAATAAGTATAGGAAATAATAAACCAAATTCCGTTAAAAATTCACTCTTATCTGATTGTTGACTTACTTTTTCACTCATCAATCTAAATAATATAAAACGATCTCTAGATAACCAATAATCAACCTTACTCAAAACTAAATTAGGACTACTATAGAATAACTGACCAAACATCAAAACCATAGAAAAATAGCTCCATAAAAAAATCACCAAGCTTGCTAATAAAAATGGTGATGCTAAAACTAAGCACAAAAGAGTCAAAAAAATATTGGGATTACCTATATACCAATTAATTATAGAAGGTATTATTGCTAAACCAAGACTCCAAATTGACATATAAAAAAATTCCCTCCATTCTTGGGAAAGACTCAAATTATTTTTAACCTTTTCCTGAAGCTGAGAGTATTTAACTTCCATATTTTGTCGATGATTTTCTAATGACTCAACTCTACGAAACAACGAATCTAAATAAACATCTTGACTTATCTTTTCTTGCTCTAACTGAAATGCTAAAGATAATTGAGAAAGTTCTTCGTGAAGTTTCAAATATTCACCTGCTACATCTTGAGATAATTCCTGAGCATTTACTTGTGGAGATTCAAAATCTACTAACTTCTGAATAATTATTTGAATTTCCAACTTCGTATCTTCTGCAAACTGGTTGAAGTTTTCATTAACTTGCTGTTGTGAATCAAAAGTACTATTAACTCTTTCCTCTATTTGTCCAGGTAAACTTTCTAATGAATTTTCTAATGACTTAACTCGACGAAATAACGGCTCTAAACCAACACCTATATTCGACCTTTCTTCCTGCAACTCCAATATATTAGATGATAATTCAGCCATTTGTTTCTGAAGCTGTGAATAATTACTTTCTACATTAGAAAATTCCTCCAACTTTTCCCTGATAAAACTAATCTCTTGAGATAATTTATGAGCATCTACTTGTTTAGATTCAACATCTACTAACATCCGAACAATTTCTTCAATTTTCTGTTTTGTATCTGCTACAAATTGTTGAAATTTTTTATTTACTTCCTGTTGCGAATCAAGGGTACTATTAATCCTTTCCTCTATTTGCCCAGGTAAACTGTCTAATGAATTTTCTAATGACTTAACTCGACCAAATAACGACTCTAAATCAACATCTCCATTTAAACTTTCTTCCTGTAACTCCAAGATAAAGTAAGATATCCGAGAAACTTTTTCCTCAAGCTGAGAGTAACTACTTTCCATACGTTGAGAAAACTGCTCTAACTTTTCTCTAAGCAAACTAATCTCTTGAAATAACTCCTGATAATCTGCTGTTTAAACCTGCAAAACTTCATTAACTTTATCAGATTTATCATCAGTTTCTACCTGTTCAGAATTACCAGGATAATTATGAGATTCCGAACTATCTTTTTTTACACCCCTGATTAAATCCGGAGTAAATTCTATATCATCTAATGGATTACGGTCATTATTTTCCGACATAAAACACCGCGTAAAAATTTGATATTTGGTTATATCTTAATATTATAGCTGAGTAGATAGGTCGTATGGTATTATTTTGCCTGAGTAGAAGTTACAAAAAAGAAAAAAATGCCTAATCAAATACTTTCCTTGGAAATATTAGAATCTCTCTATGAAAAATTATAGGAACTATCTGAGTTAACAGCAAAACAAATTGAAATTCTAATAATTAGAATTGTTGCCATGAGAATGCCATAATTACTGAGACAAACTCAAGAGTTTAATCGACTATTATATGCAATTACTCCAGAACAACTGCATGGTGAAATTGCTCTAGAAGAGGTATTCAACAATTAATAATGAATAATGAATAATGAATAATTACCTCTCCTTGAAAAGAAGAGGATTGACTAATAATGAATTTTTTTTTATTATCCCCTTAAAAGGGGAGGCTTTAAACCACAATTTTTCGGTAAATGAAAAATTCTAATAACTCAGATTTGTATACTCCTGAAAAGGGAAATATTGTCTGGATAAACTTTAATCTTCAGTCTGGAAGAGAACAAACTTACCTTCGTCCTGCTTTAGTAGTTTCATCAAGTAGATATAACCGTTTTGTAGGATTAGCTTTAGTATGCCCAATTACTACAAAAATCAAAATATTTATGTTTGAAATAACAATTCCAGAGGGATTAGAAATTTCAGGAGTTGTACTAGCAGATAGAATCAAATCTTTCGACGATAAAACATGGTGAATAGAGTTTGCTTGTCAAATTCCAGATGAGATATTAATGCAAGTAATTATTGCCATAAAATGACGAGATAAATTTAATTTAATCTCAATTAATTCATTGATTTATTTGATGATTTATGAAGTAAAAATATTGAATTTTGTCTTGACCAAAAAATTAGGTCTCCAGCCTACCCTTTTAAGGGTATGAAAAAAAATAAAGTTCAATATTTCAATCCCAATACTTTCCTAGGTCATGCTGCGCAAACAGGCAGAGGTACTGTTAGCGTAGCTCCTCCTCCGGAGGCTAACTGATAACTGTTAACGTTTGCGTAGCATTCCGTAGGAAAGTTCCTCCGGAGGAGGCTAACTGAAATGACCCCAGTAATTCAAGCAGGTACAGCTTTGGGTGCTTATGAAGTTGTTCATAATGAAAATTAAAACAAAAATCTCATCCCCCATCCTTCCAGGACCAAATATTGTTTTTAATGACACCAAAATTGAGGAAACAATTTGAGTCTTATATCAGTCAATAGTTAGTTAAAGCAAGTTATAAAACCCTGGGATTATCCAATTTACAAACAGCCTCAAATATGACCATTGCCAATCTTTATTATTATTTTAAAATTAGAGACGAATCAGAAACAAAAATGGGAGAAAATATAGTAGCAACATAGACATATTTCTAGAAAATCTTAGCTAAAATCAAAAGTAGAATTAGGAGATAAATATCATGTCAGACCTTGACCGTGGAATAATGAAATTTAAGGGAGCAGATACTCCCAGCGCGATCGCCATTTCTTCCATTCTGATTTTAGGTGCTATAGTCTTGCTCCTTTTGTGGGGACTCAGTACCGCTTATACAGTTGGCTAGTTAAGAGCAATACAAATTATTTAGAGACGCTCCACCAGAACGTCTCTTTAAAATATTTAATTTTTAATAGACATAGGCGTGATAATAAAAAATAAAATCAATTATCGTACTCTTATTCATCAATTCTTTCCCCTTACTCCCTACTCCCTACTCCCTACTCCCTCTTTTCTGAAGATGTCTAATTAAAATCAAATTTATTTAATATAAAGAACTGAGAAAAAATAATTTATGATTTATGCCCTTTATCATAAAATACTGATATAAACAAGGACAAGAATCTCAATAATTAATGATTTGGGATTTTGTCTAACTTGCTGATTCTGTCAATATCATATTAGTTTATAGAAGTTATTTCAAATAAACCTAGTTTGGAGCTATATATTTAGATATGACTACTGAAAAAAAAATAGATAAACAACAAACTCTCAGCCCTACTATCTTAGCAGGATGTATGGGCTTTATGATGATTTGTGCTTGGGCTTTTGCAAGTCCAAAAGCTTTTGAAAAACCTACTATTGAAGTTCAATTACCTGAAACTGAAGATGTAGACGAGCAAACAGAAGTTACTCAAGTACAAACAACAGAAACTGAAACAACTCCAACAACTACTCAAACAGAGTCTTTCACTACAACAACACAAACCCCAGAAACAGAAACTGAAACAACTACTGAAACAGAGTCTCCAACTCCCATCACAACTGATACGACAACTACTCAAACAGAGTCTTTTACTACAACAACACAAACCCCAGAAACAGAAACAACTACTAGCTCAGTATCTACTTCTCCATCCGCGACCGTATCACCTACTAATAATACAACTAACTTTATTACTACCTCTGGAGCAGAAACTGCACAACCAACTGCTACATCATCACCCGAAATTGAAACTTCTGCTGCTACTACTAACACATCTACAACATCTCAACCACAAGGCAAGAACTTGAGTCAAAACAAAACTTTAGGTCAAGTAAAATTTGGATTTGATGCATTTGAATTATCTCCCGAAGCAGAGCAAACTATAAATAGTCTCATCTCAGAAATTAAAGAATACGATCCGAATAAAGTTACTATTAGAGTTGAAGGTCATACATCTCAGGTCGGTGGTGCTCAGTTAAATCAAGAAATATCTGAAGACCGAGCAAATGCAGTGGTCGAATATTTGAAGCAGCAGAATTTACCATATCAGGTTGTTGGCGAAGGAATGGGATTTTCTCAACCACTCCCTGGTAGCGATCCTGCTGCTGATATCAACCAGCGAACAGTAATTATTTTGACACCCGCTAATTAAAAAGGAAGAAGGAAGAAGGAAGAAGGAAGAAGGAAGAAGAAAAAATATGGTGGGAGAGAGAGTGTGGGGAGTGTGGGGAGTGTGGGGAGTGTGGGAAGAAATTCAACAATATATATCTTCACCATTACCGAAAAATTCTGGTCTAAAGCTTCCCCTTTTAAGAGGATAGAAAAAGAGAATATTCCCGAACTCAAGTCTCCTTATTGCAGAGGTACTGTTAGCGTAGCTCCTCCGCTAGGAGGCTAACTGATGACAGAAATGACGCTCCCCAGGACAACCAAAAGATCGTGTTGTCTGAGTTTTAGAGCTTCTCGAACTGTCCGCACCCTTTCCTTCGACTGCTATACCTTATATCATGTCCGCTTGAATAGTTATAGATAAACAACGGAGGAGTCAGGATGACCGAGTCAGGACTCAGGAGGGAAGAAAGAAGGAAGAAGCAAGAAAAAAAGAGAAAGTTTTTTGATAGCGTTCTTATCCGGACATAATATTATATAGTATCTCCCCCACTCCCCTGCTCCCTACTCCCCTACTCCCCTACTCCCCCGCTCCCCTACTCCCCCACTCCCCTGCTCCCTACTCCCCTACTCCCCCGCTCCTAGGTAATATGCTATATTAAAGGACTGTTCCCAATCAAAATTAATAACTCTGAACTATAAATAAATGTCTACAAAACCTACCATTTCATTCTCTCACTTAGGGTGCGAAAAAAATCGTATCGATACCGAACATATCATAGGTTTACTAGCACAAGCGGGTTATCAAGTAGATGCTAACGAAGAATTAGCAGATTATGTAGTAGTCAACACCTGTAGTTTTATTCAAGATGCTAGAGAAGAATCAGTTCGTACTTTGGTAGAACTAGCAGAAGCTAACAAAAAAATAGTCATTGCAGGTTGTATGGCGCAACACTTCCAAGAAGAATTACTTGCAGAACTGCCAGAAGCAGTAGCACTTGTGGGTACTGGTGATTATCATAAAATAGTTGATGTGATGCAACGGGTAGAAAAAGGCGATCGCGTCACAGAAGTCTCCCCTCAACCAACCTATATCGCTGATGAAACAACCCCACGTTACCGCACCACATCCGAAGGAGTTGCTTATGTACGAATAGCAGAAGGTTGTGATTATCGTTGTGCTTTTTGTATTATTCCTCATCTACGAGGAAATCAGCGATCGCGCACCATAGAATCTATTGTCACCGAAGCTCAACAACTAGCAGACCAAGGGGTAAAAGAAATCATCCTCATCTCCCAAATAACCACTAACTATGGAGTTGATATTTATGGTGAACCAAAACTCGCCGAACTTCTCCGCGCCCTAGGAAAAGTTGATATACCCTGGATTAGAATGCACTATGCTTATCCTACTGGTTTGACTCCCAAAGTAATAGCTGCCATCCAAGAAACTCCCAATATTTTACCCTATCTCGACTTGCCCTTACAACATTCTCATCCCCAAATATTGCGGGCTATGAATAGACCTTGGCAAGGTCGGGTTAATGATAATATAATCGAAAAAATAAAAGCAGCTATGCCCAATGCTGTGTTGCGGACAACCTTTATAGTGGGCTTTCCTGGTGAAACGGAAGAGCATAATGCACATTTGGTAGAATTTGTCAAGCGCCACGAGTTCGATCATGTCGGAGTATTTACTTTCTCTCCAGAAGAAGGAACACCCGCCTATAGTTTGCCTAATCAGTTGCCCAAAGCAGTGATGGACGCCCGTAGAGAAGAAATTATGCAAGTCCAGCAACCCATATCTGGGAAACAGAATCAAAAATCAGTGGGACAAATAGTTGATGTATTGATTGAACAGGAAAATCCCCAGACAGGAGAGTTGATTGGTAGGTCTCCCCGGTTTTCTCCAGAAGTTGATGGACTTGTTTATCTCCAAGGTCAGGCCCGTTTGGGTTCAATTGTGCCAGCGATGATTACAGATGCAGATATTTACGATTTGTACGGTTATGTAGATTTAAGTCAATCAAGCAATTAGACATCTCCACCAAAGGAGGCAACAGCTCCGGAAGGCAACAGGCAACAGGGAGAAATAATTGATAATTTATGGATAAGAATTGATTTTATAGCAATGAGCGCTGGTATATTTACAAATTGCAGGAGGGGCCAAATAGCTAAAAGTCTTATATTATCGTTTTTTTATTCCCCTCCTGGGAGGGGCGAGGGGTGGGTTCCCTGTTGTCAGATGAGCTGTTGCCTGTTGCCTGCGCACAGCGCTATATTTTTGATTTTTACCAGATGTCTATTAAACATCTAGACATCTTCTCCAAAATGAGGGAGTAGCGGTGCGACCCCGCGTCGGCGTAAGACGCAAGGGAACACGCACCAAGAGAGGGAGTAGGAGCAGAAAAGAATTGACGAATCAGAGTGTGATAATTGATATGTCCCAAAAACTCTACATCAATGTACAAAATCTAAAAAAATTAGTGAAATTAAGGAAAATATTTAATAAATGTGGCAAATGTTAAGTCTTTTGTTATTATGTTAATGATTATGAAGATAAAGACGAGCTACCCTAAAGTGAGCTGCTAAGTATCATAACATACCTATAACAAATGTAGGTAAAGGGGTGGGGACATGGAAAACCTCAAAATAAAGGTAATTTTTTCCTCCCTTGTCCAACGGAAACTTGATATATACAACAGCTTAACGATAGCCAAATATTGGCTCTAACCTTTCTCAACATACCCTCTAGGAAATTCCTCTCTATGGCCGTAGGTTTAGGAGTGAGACGAAAGGAGACTTAATCGCAGGGGCTTAAAATTCCTGAGATTGATATGTGTGAGACAGTAGTAATTTCTATATCTTTATCTAATAGAGAGTGGGATTGTCCAGAGTGTGGTAGTCACCATGACAGGGACATAAACGCTTCGATCAACATTTTGCGGATGGGAACCCGCGTCGGCGTAAGACGCAAGCGGTCAGACCCCGCGACGACGCCAGCTCGCTTGCGGAATGCTGACCAACAGAGGGAACGCCCACGCTCGAAGGCTGCGGGACTCGCAGTATCAGCGCCAGTCGCTCATGGGGGAAACCCCCAAGACCGCGCTGGCTTGTCTGTGGAGCGCGCTTTTAGACCTTGTGGGAGTAAATCTCGGAAGGCGGGTGCGGCACAAACAGAAAGTCTCTAACAGTGATGCTAGGGAATCCCTCGCTGTACCGTCAGGTCAGCGTCGGGAGAATGTCAAATTGTAGTGGTTGATAACCTGCCTGACCTACTTAAAAGGTCGTAGAAACAATATAAATTTTCTATTATATGTACTAGCGGTAGTTCAGGTAATCAGACAAACTACAGAACTTATAATGTTTGCGTTTGTCTGCCTGTAAAATCGGAAAGCCTCTACAAAAAAATCAGAATTTATCCGCCTTGAGAAGCAGGGTGGCTGCGCGTATTTTCCTTTTGAGGAGATTTAAACGCCAGTATAAATTTGAGATCTGCGGTCGGCTCGACCGTAAATGCTTGTGGATGAGTAACCGCCGACGGCCTCAGTTAAAGCAAGAAGTAAACGTCAATTTGTCACTTTATGTGACGCTTTGTATCAGTTTTATAGAGCAGCAGGTACTTCACTATACCCAACTAGGGAGAAAAGGAACAGGCATTTTGCCTTTAATTCTGTCGTCGATCTTCAGGTTAAAACCTAGCCGTTGAGAACATACAGACACTACTAAAATGTTAGCTATCAGTTTAGTAGATTTAGTAGAAACTGTGATTGGCAAAGGCATACTGCCCTACCAAATAACTACAGGTTTATCGTGAGCAAGGGCTGATAAGCAGCTATAGTTGAGCATAAATCTGCCTCCAAGTTGGGTAACAAAACCAGATGTAAAATAATTTACTTAGGAGAATTAATGGATTTATCGTTTGCAAATTTAGGAATTTCACAAGAGCGTGTAAATCATCTGGAAACCATTGGTTTTACTGAACCTACTCCGATTCAAGTCCAAGCAATACCTCATTTGCTGGCAGGAACCGATATTGTAGGTCAAGCCCAAACAGGAACAGGTAAAACCGCAGCGTTTTCGTTACCCATATTGGAGAGAATTGACCTGGAGACAAAGGCAGTTCAAGCTTTAATTTTGACTCCCACTCGTGAGTTAGCGCTGCAAGTTACAGAAGCTATTCGCCAAATTGCTGGTTTGGATAGCAAGGGTCCAACTAAACACCGATTACACGTTTTAACTGTTTATGGCGGTCAATCTATCGAACGTCAGGTTCAGCGCCTTCAACGAGGTGTTCAGATCGTGGTAGGAACGCCAGGACGAATTATCGATATGCTGAATCGCAATAGTTTAAAACTAGATAGTTTAAAAATGATGGTTTTAGACGAAGCTGACGAAATGTTGAGTATGGGTTTTATTCAGGATGTAGAAAGAATTTTGGATGCGGCACCCACTGAGCATCAAACAGCTTTCTTCTCTGCCACCATGGACTACTCAATGAAGAAACTGGTGAATAAGTACTTGCAATCTCCAGTAACAGTCAAAGTTGCTCAACAAAAGACAACTCCGAAGCGAATTACTCAGATTGCTTACATGGTGCCTCGTGGTTGGCCGAAAGCTAAAGCCTTACAGCCAGTTTTAGAACTCGAAGACCCAGAAGCAGCTTTGATATTTGTGCGGACAAGGCAAGCTGCGGCGGAACTAACAAACCAACTACAGTCAGCAGGTCATAGTGTTGATGAATATCATGGTAACTTGAATCAATCCCAACGGGAAAGGTTGCTAAGTCGCTTCCGCAATCAACAAGTACGTTGGGTAGTGGCAACTGATATTGCAGCTCGTGGTTTAGATGTGGATCATTTAACTCATGTGATTAACTACGATTTACCTGATAGTGTGGAAAATTATGTTCACCGTATTGGTCGTACAGGTCGTGCAGGTCGTGAAGGTACAGCGATTTCGTTGATTAATCCTTTAGATAAGCGGAAGTTGCGGTTGATAGAACGTCATTTACGTCAACGTTTGGACACTCGTTCGATTCCTAAGCGGTCTCAAATTGAGGCCCGACAGTTGCAGAAGTTACAGAATAAGGTACGAGATGCTTTGAGTGGGGAACGGATGGCTTCTTTCTTACCATTAATTGCTCAGTTGGGTGAAGAGTATGACCCCCACGCGATCGCTGCTGCAGCTTTACAGATAGCTTATGATGAAACTCGTCCTGCTTGGATGGGGCCTGATTATGCTCAGGAGGAAGATATTCCTGTCTATGAAACTCCGAAACCAAAACCAAAGCCACGCTCACCTAAGATTCGTCATCAAAAACCTTCTCCTAAAAATCAGAAGAAAGATGGTGACAATGTTGTAGAAGAGGCTTCTGTTTCACACAATAATTAAGTTATTTATTTTTGGCTGAAATAGTCGAATAGTCATTTTAGAGATGTGAGCGATCGCGTCTCTAATTTTTTTGGCGTTGGTAATTTGAGGTATGATACCATGTCCGGATAAGAGCGCGATAGAACTCCGTTCTGTTTACGCTCCCCGAAAAACTTTCTCCTTCTACTCGGGGTTTCTTCTTCTTTCTTCCCTCCTGACTCCTAAAGAATTAAGATTAATATCATACACGCGCTTTACCAACGCCAATTTTTTTAAGGATTTTTACTATAGATTCTTCCTTCTTCCTTCTTCCTTCTTCCTTCTTCCCTCTTCCTTCTTCCTTCTTCCTTCTTCCTTCTGCGCAGAGCATTAAATTTTCCAAGACATGACCAAAAACATCAATCAAAAACTAATAGTTTTTCTAGCATTTCTACTATTATCATTCTTCCTCAGATTCTGGACTTTATTCGTATCTGTATTAGACAAAGACGAAAGCATCTATGTATTAGGAGCAGATAGTCTATTAAACGGCAACCTCCCTTATATAGAAATTTGGGATAACAAACCTCCAGGCATTTTTATTTTATTTTCCCTAACAATGCTAATTTTAGGAAAATCGATAGTATCAATCAGAATCTTATCTATTATCGCTACAACTTTTACCAGTTATTTTTTATATAGCATTGGTGCAGTTATTGACAAAAAACAAGGAGTAAAAATTGGATTATTAGCAGGTGCATTATACGCCATTTTTTCCCTACATAATGATGGTGCTGCTGCGAATGCAGAAATTTTGTTTGCTCCTTTAGTGACTGGAGCATTTTTATTATTATTTCAGAATAAGAAACTGTCAAATATTAAAGTATTTTTGATAGGTCTAATTTTAGGGATAGGAATGCAAATCAAATATTTGGTAGTTATGGATGTTTTGGGATTAATTTTATTGGGAAGTTTATTTCAAAAAGAAGAAGCAGAAAGTAGGAAGGAAAAAAGAAACCTTCAAAATAATTTTCAGACTATAGACATATTCAAAAATATTTCCTTTTCCCTATTTAAGTTTTACATTATTTTAGGTGCAGGCTTAATTTTACCTGCTGTTATCATCGCAGTTATTTATCAATTTTCAGGCTATTTTGATGAATATATTTATGCGACTCTCACTGCTAATAGTAAATATGTAGCAATGCTGAATTTTTCTTGGTCAGACTTTTTCAGTAGACTTAGAAAACAGGTATTAGGAAATATTTTATTGTGGTTATGTTTGTTTTGGAGTCCGGTTTATTTGTTTGTATTTGCTAGAGATAAATTAAAACAAGAACGCAATTTAATCTATTTATTTTTGTGGTTTAGCTGTGCTTTTTTAGCAGTTTTATTATCAAAAAGATTTTATAATCATTACTTTTTACAATTATTACCTCCTTTGTGTCTAATTAGTAGCTATGTCATAATTAAATCTGTTCATTTACCTCAGCAAAAATCTCAAAATCGGAATTTATATGAAGAAGCAAAGAAACAGAAAAAAACCGTTATGATAAATTCCCGAAAAATTTCTATTGACTTCCCTTCTGCCTGCCCAAATATACTTCTATTCCTAATCTTAATATATCCTTTTGCCCAAGCAGGTTATAACAAATTAAGTAAAAATTGGGAATTTATTTATTATCGATATATAAAAAAAATAGATACATGGGATGACAGAGAAGCTTTGATTAGTAAATACTTACAGCAGAGAATTAGACCGACAGATTATATATATGTCGTCAATTATGAACCAATAATTTATTACCTAGTTCCCACAAAAATCCCCACAAAATATGCTTTTCCTAGCCATTTAACAGCCATGTCTCAGATTTTATCTACGGATGCTCTGCAAGAATTAGATAAAATCATGGCGAAAAATCCCAATTATATTTTACTAGCAGAAAAAGATAATATTAGTCCAGAATATAGAAGTCATCTCAATCAATATTTAGAAAAAAAATACTTTCTAGAAACCACAATTCAAAATGTCAGATTATATCGACTATTATCAAGAAGCGGTCAGCAGTCAGCAGTCAGCAATCAGCAAATCGAAAGACAATAGGAGGAATAAAAAATCGATGATAAATCATAATTTTAGCTATTAGCTATTACTTAATTCCTGCAATCTATAATAGTAAACATTCAGCTCTTATGAGGAGGTTTAAATGAACATAGACTTTGGCAAATTATTAATTATTAATTATCCATTAATGAAAGCCGACTTTGGTAGTAAGTATAAATTTTGTCTCAATTAGTAAAGCTTTTATCTAAAACTAAAAGCAATAGCTGATAGCTGACGGCTGAATTCTTACCTATAAGACCATTTTGAAAAAAGAATGTTACGAATAATCAGCACTATCAAAAGACTCCATAAGAAAATTTATGTGACGAAAAATATAATTTACAACATCAAAAATGGTATTAAATCTATTCATTCAGAATTCTGAATTCTGAATTCTAAGAAATACCCTAGCTATTTATAGCAAACATTTATCAATTATAAATATACCAGCTCCCACTACTATAATACCCAATACCCAGCAAAATAATAAGAAAAATTAAAATCTCTAGTCAAAATAGCAGCAATCATGGTAGACAAAAAAAATCCCGAACCGACTATTACTATTGCGGTTAACTAGCTATTAGCTTTTAGCAGCTCTGGTTTAAATCCCTTTCTAAATGTTTACTGCTGACTGCTGACTGCTGACCGCTGACCGCTTTTAAAAATATGACTAAAGACACCGAAAAATACATCCTAGCTCTCGACCTCGGTACAACAGGCAACCGAGCAATATTATTCAACTATCAAGGCGCTAGTATTGGTCAAGCTTACAAAGAACTTACTCAATATTACCCTCAACCCGGTTGGTTAGAACACGACCCAGAAGAAATATGGGAAGACACTTATGCCATGATGGAACAAGTGTTCCGAAATACTAATATTTCCCCTTCAAAAGTAGAAGCTATAGGTTTAACAGTACAACGAGAGACCTGTCTCCTCTGGGATAAAACCACAGGTAAACCCCTCCACAAAGCAATAGTTTGGCAAGACCGTCGTACCGCACCCATGATTCGAGAATTAGTAGCAAAAGGCAAAGCAGAAAAAATTCAAAACTGTACCGGATTAGTTTTAGATGCTTACTTCTCAGCGACAAAACTATCCTGGATGCTAGAGTGGGTAAAGCGAGAACAACCCAATATTAATCTCAGTAATGTGCTAGCAGGTACCATCGATACTTGGATTTTATGGAAACTAACTGGTGGGCAAATTCACGCCACCGACCATAGTAACGCCAGTCGCACAATGTTAATGAATATTGAATCCCTAAATTGGGATAGAGAATTATTAGACTTGTTCCAAATTCCTAGAGAAATAATGCCGGAAATCAAACCAAGTTTCAGCATATTCGGCAAAACAAAAGCAGACTTATTAGGAGTATCAATTCCCATAGCTACAATTTTAGGAGACCAACAAGCCGCCTTATTTGCCCATGGTTGCGATCGCCCCGGAATGTTAAAATGCACTTACGGTACAGGTAGCTTTTTGATTGCTAATACTGGAGATAGTCTTACGAAATCTCAAAATCAACTACTATCAACTATTGGATGGACTCAAAAAATCAACGGTAACTTGAAAACATCTTACGCTCTAGAGGGAGCAATGTTTACCACAGGAGCTTGTATTCAGTGGTTACGGGATGGGTTGAAACTCATAGACTCTGCAGCAGAAACTGAACATCTGGCAATGCAAGTGGAAGATACTAACGGTGTTTATTTTGTACCTGCTTTAAGTGGTCTTGGTGCACCTCATTGGGATATGAATGCTCGCGGTGCTTTTCTGGGAATTACTGGAGGTGTGAAGCGGGAAAACATGGTGAGAGCAGTTTTAGAATCAATTGCTTTTCAAGTTAAAGAGGTTGTGGATGCTCTGAATAAAGATAGCGGAACTCTAATGACTAATCTAAAAGTTGATGGTGGAGGTTCACAAAATAATTTTTTAATGCAATTTCAGGCAGACTTGTTGGGTATTCCTGTTGAGCGTCCTGCATTTATTGATGCTACTGCTCAAGGAGCTGCTTTTGCTGCTGGTTTGACAGTAGGTTTATGGGATGACTATCACAAATTAGTGAATAATAGTATAGTTGGGCAGATGTTTGAACCCAGTGAAAATGCTGCAAAAGTGCAAAAAAGTTTTATGGTTTGGCAAAAAGCTGTTAGTAGGGCGAAGAATTGGATTGATTGAAGAAGGCAGAAGGCAGATGGCAGAAGGCAGAAGGCAGAAGGAAAAATTGCTTATGGATAGTCTGTGACACGCTACTTCTTAAGCAGATTTGATATTAGACATCTCCGATAATAAAAAATAATATTAATTATCCTACTAGATATATTAATTCTTTCCACCTACTCCCTCTTTTGGAGGAGATGCCTATTTACCAACACAAAGAAAAGATAAAATCTAAATTATGTCCTTCTTTATAGTTTTGATAATTCCTCAAGCAGTTACAATTATTGATAAATCATAGTATGGATATACAGGAGAATAGTAGCATGGATCTTGGAATTTCCATCATCGGAATTGCAGACAATATAACAGTGGGAGTAGGAGGTAGTTCCTCTACAGTTGTTGCTCCTAGACAGTCTAGTCAAGTTGTTAACAAACCATATCCCAATTACAAAGTTATTGTTTTAAATGATGATGTCAATACATTTAAGCACGTCGCTGAATGTTTGCAAAAATATATTCCAGGTATGACAAGCGACCTCGCTTGGGAGCTAACTCACCAGGTTCACAACGAAGGTCAAGCCACAGTTTGGGTTGGCCCTCTAGAACAGGCAGAATTGTATCATCAGCAGTTGAGTCGCGCAGGATTAACAATGGCACCCTTGGAAAAAGCATAAATAACGAGGGAGGAACCAGGAGGCAGGAGGCAGGAGGCAGAAGGCAGGAGGAAAGAATAAGGTATTAAGGAGGTATCAGGAGGAGAAAGTTTTTCGATCGCGTTATTATAACGCCAGATATTTCCTTGTTCCTTTTTCCCTCTTCCTTCTTCCTTCTTCCTTCTGTCGCGCTATTATAACGCCAGATATTTCCTTGTTCCTTTTTCCCTCTTCCTTCTTCCTTCTGTCGCGCTATTATAACGCCAGATATTTCCTTGTTCCTTTTTCCCTCTTCCTTCTTCCTTCTGCTATAAACATGATAAAATTCTCCCTGAAATAACTATAGAAAAATACTATGCAATTAACACCCCAAGAAAAAGATAAACTATTAATTTTTACTGCTGCTTTATTAGCAGAACGTCGTAAAGCAAAAGGCTTAAAATTAAATTATCCTGAAGCAGTTGCCTATATTTCCGCAGCAATTTTAGAAGGTGCTAGAGAAGGTAAAACTGTGTCTGAATTGATGAGTTTTGGTACAACTTTATTAACAAGAAATGACGTAATGGAAGGCATCCCAGAAATGGTACAAGAAGTGCAAGTAGAAGGAACTTTTCCTGATGGTACAAAATTGGTAACTGTACATAACCCAATTCGTTAGAAATTATAATTTTTGAAACACATAAGAAATAGGAAAAAAATAACTATTATGATTCCAGGTGAAATGATAATTCAAGAGGGAGAAATAGAATTAAATTCAGGTCGCCCCACAGTAAAATTATTAATCGCAAATACAGGCGATCGCCCAATTCAAGTTGGTTCCCATTTCCATTTTTATGAAGTAAATGATGCTTTGAGTTTTGACCGCGAACTCGCCAAAGGAATGCGTCTAGATATTCCAGCAGGTACTGCTATTAGATTTGAACCCGGAGATGAAAGGGAAGTAATTTTAGTACCGTTTGTTGGAAGACGAGAAGTTTATGGTTTTAATGGCAGAATTAATGGTAATATCATTTGATTAATTGATAATGGATAATGGATAATTGATAATTACCTCGGGTTTTAACCGTTACGGAATTGAATATAAGGAATATTTTCTTTTCTTGGTCGATGGTCGGACAGCGCAGGTTTCGGAGCCATCCCACCCAACGGGAAAGCTGCGAAGAGAGAACTCCGTTCCGCTGACGCGAAACGCGACAGCGTTGCGTTACGCCAGTTTTGCGAAGCAAAAGCAAACGACCGCTGTCTTGGTCGATTGGATATGGCTCCGGGACCTCGCCATCCCACCCAACGGGTGCGCTGCGCGAACGACCGCTTTTTTTCCCCTTAAAAGGGGAGGGTTCAAGGCGCGAATTATTTAATTATTAATTATTAATTATTAATTATTAATTATTCGGTAATGAGGAGTTAGGAGTCAGGAGTTAGGAGGGAACAAGAAGGAGTTTTAAGGTATAATATCATGTCCGTTGGTATCGTTTGTGTAAAACCAAGGGTGAATATCTACAAAAAATTTACGTTTGTTTTTTCAAGCTTTTAAGCCTTCTTCCCTCTTCCAACTTCGGTCTTCCTTCTTCCTTACCTTCGCTATACAATACCGATGCTACCGGACATGATATAAGGAGGAGAAAGTTTTTTGTCACGCTCTTATCCGGACATGATATAAATTAGATAATTAGTAGACGTAGATTTGGTTGAAAAAATTTTAGCGGAGCTTATCCGCAGGATAAACCCAACACTATTTTTTCGTATTTTCAAACACGATCTGCTTGAGAGATTCAATTTCAGTTTGATTTAGGTCTCGCCACTCACCAGGTTGAAGTTCATTCATGTGCAGACTGGCGATCGCTACTCTAACTAACCGTAGCGTTGGAAAACCCACTGCTGCTGTCATTCTTCGCACTTGACGATTTCGACCTTCTGTGAGAGTAATTTCTAACCATGCAGTAGGAACAGTTTTCCGAAATCGAATTGGTGGATCGCGGGGTGGAAATTTTGGTTGTGCAGATAACAATTTTACTTTTGCAGGTCGAGTCTGATAATTTTTGATCGTTACACCTTGTTGTAGTTTTCTTAATGCTGCATCATCTGGTATTCGTTCCACTTGTACCCAATAAGTACGAGGATGAGCAAATTTAGGGTTAGTTAGTCGATGTTGGAGTTGTCCATGATTTGTTAGTAGTAAAACTCCTTCACTATCTCGGTCTAACCTACCCACAGGATAAACTGAAGACACAGGAATATAATCCTTAAGGGTTTGGCGTTGGTTGGACTCATCAATGTTGTCAGTGAATTGACTTAAAACATTGTAGGGTTTATTAAATAAAATATACTTGTAACTCATGAATAAAATTAAATCTAGGTCAGGAAGAGGGAAGAAGGAAGAAGGAAGAAGGAAGAAAAAAAGCAATAATAGTAATGAATAATTGATATCATGTCTGGTAGCATCGGTCTTGTATAGAGAAGGTAAGGAAGAAGGAAGAAGCTTTAAGAAAAGGAAAAATTTTACTTATAGAACCTGTTTGGTATCTCTAAAAATTTAGGCGTACGCTCTTATTACTTAACTTAAGCTGATGTATTTTCCTCAAAAGACATCTCCAATCATCAAAAATCAAATCAATTATTGTACACAAATCATCAATTATTTCCCTCTACTCCCTACTCCCTCTTTTCTGGAGAGAGCTAAAAGATACCACTCAGGGGTTCTATATGACGGTAGATATTTCCCCAACTTTTACACGGGACTATACCAACGGACATGATATGACATATTTTTTCGTCTATATCGATAAGTTTTGACAAAAACAGAGAAATTTTATAGCAAGGTATTTTATAATATCATTATTCTGTGACTGCTTTGAATCCATAAAAATATTATCAAAAAATACTAAGGGTTAATTGTAATTTGACTAAATATTTTCTGCAATATATTTTGCAGTTGTGATTGTTTAATTGGTTTATTTAATAAAGCTGAAAAATTTAGTTCGTTGAGCAGACTTTTGTCTGGATATTTACCAATAGGAGTTAACATAACTAATGGTAAAGATTGATATTTAGGTATCTCCCTAATAGCAGTAGCAGTTGCTACTCCATCCATTTCTGGCATTTGCATATCAATAATTATTAAGTCAAAATTTTGATTTTGGTTAACATTTTCATGTTGTAGAAGATCTATTGCTTCGACACCTGATGCTACACCATGAGTTAAAATTTCCCACTGACTTAACTGCTTAGTTAAAATCTGTAAGCAAGAAGGATTATCATCTACAATTAATAATCGTTTTTCACCTAATTTCGGTATAGAATTCAGTTGACTTTTCACATGATCATCAACTGTGACAATTATGGTGAAATAAAAGGTAGAACCTATTCCTTCTTGACTTTCAACCCACATTTTACCACCCATCATCTCGCAGAGACGTTTACTAATTACTAATCCTAATCCTGTTCCTCCGTATTCTCTAGTTGTAGAACTATCTACTTGACTAAATGGTTGAAATAATTTGTGCATTTTGTCTCGGGGAATCCCAATTCCAGTATCTTTAACAATAATTTTTATTTCATACAAATTATTGTCTATATTTTGTTGATCATTGCTTTTTGATGAATCTGTTATTTTGTTAGCTGAAACATTAACTAATACTTCTCCCTTTTGTGTGAATTTAATCGCATTAGAGAGAAGATTAACTAATATTTGACGTACTCTGATTTCATCTCCTGAAATTATACTTGGAGTATCATCTTCAAGTAAATAAGCTAATTCAATATTTTTGTTTACTGCCTTAATAGCTAATAAATCAATACACTTTTCTACACATAATCTTAAATTAAAAGGTCTTGACTCCAAATCTATTTTATTAGACTCTATTTTGGAAAAGTCAAGAATATCATTAATAATTCCTAGCAAAGCAATACTACAATCATGGACATCATTCAAATATTCTTGCTGTTCTAAATTTAAGTCACTATCAAATAACAAAGAAGTCATCCCAATTATTCCATTCATTGGAGTCCGAATTTCATGACTGATCGTAGCCAAAAATTCACTTTTAGCTTTATTCGCAACTTCTGCTGCTTGTCTTGCTTGTTGAAGAGCAATATTTTGTTCAGCAAGTTGTTGACGTTGGTTAGTTTCTTGCTTCAATAAATTAGCATGAGCGAGAGCAATTCCTACTTGTTGGGCAACATCTTCTAGTAGTTTAATTTCATCTTTTGTCCAAGTACGGTAACGATCGCATTGATGCAAGCAAATAATTCCATTGGGTTCACCCTGATAAGAGGTGCGAACCATTAACATAGATTTTAATCCTATAGAAATACATATTGATACCGAAACATTTGTTTGTAGCAGTGGTTCTGTATAAACATTATCGGAGGCGATCGCTCTATCTTGTTCTAAAAGCTTTCCTATATATGGATTATCTACTACCAGCATTTCTATATCCATGATTGATTCATATCCTTCCTCTAAATACTCAGCTACAAATGGCACTTTTGGTACTTTTCCTGCTTGATAAGAATGAATAATACAACGGTTGACGAGAAAAGCTTGACCTATTTGTTTTGCAGTAGTATTAAATATTCTCTGTGCATCTAAACTTTGACGAATCTCTTGAGTAATTTGTCCTAATATAAGACTACGTTGTAATTGTTGTTGTAGCGCTAAGTGAGTTAAATTTTGTTCAATCGCACTAGCGAGAATATTCGTCACTGACTGTAAAAAGTGAATATCATCAAGAGTGAAAGTATATTTTTTAGTCGCATAAGCAGCTAATATTCCTACTGATTGATGATTTCCCGGAATGATTAAACTGATACCACTGACAATACCTTGCTTTAACAAGTGTTTGAAGTCTGGATACTCTGAAATTTTAGTGTTGAGGTCTTCAATAATAACTGGTTTGTCCGCAGCTAAAGTGTGAGTAATAATAGAATTAAAAGCCTTAATAACAACTGGTTGAGCAATTAAATTTTTTGCTTTATTCATACTAGCTTTAATTTGCCAAGTTTGAGTATCTGATGAGTATTCCCAAATTTGACAATGGTCTAGTTTTAGAGTCTGACAAACTAGGGACACTGCTTCTGACATTAGCTCAAATAAAGAAATATTTTGTAAAGCACGTTGACCTAATTTTGCTAATGCTGCTGCTGCTGAAGCTTGAATAGCTAATTTTTGTTCTGCTTGTTTGCGTTCGTAAAGTGCAGCTTGCTGTTCGCTAATATCCCGCAAAATTATCGTAAATACAGTTTCATCTTTTAATTCTAATTGTGAAATTGATGCCTCTGCTGGAAATTCTGTATCATCTTTTCGCCTAGCAATAACTACAGCTAGTCTATGTTTTGTTTGATGATGTTTTACTTCTAGAGAGTTGTTGAATTTTGACTCTTGCCAAACAATTAATTTACCAAGTGATTGCCCTACAGCTTCCTGATTTGTATAACCAAATATTTTTTCTGCTCCTTGATTAAACATTTGAATAATTCTATTTCTATCTACTGAAATAATTGCATCTTCTGCCATATCTAAAATACCTGCTAAACGAGCCTCAGAATTTTTTAGAGCTTCAGAAAATGCTATACGTTCATGTATTTCATTTTCTAGCTTTTGATTTAAAAGATTTAAATCTGCTGTCCGCTTGTGTACTCTAGCTTCCAAATTGGCATTCAGGAGACTAATTTTTTCTGCAGGTAAAATACGCTCTCTAATTTGCTGTTCTAGTTCCTCATTAGTTGCCTCTAATTTTATGAAATCAGGTATTGTTAAAAATTTCCGAGCTAAACGAATTAAAAATATTACTGTGACGATAGCAACTATTACTGTAGAAGCTTTAACTAATTCTAATAGACCATGATGAGGATACCGTATATTCCAAATTTTTTGACTGTAAGAAATACCAGTAAAAATCATCAAAATTGCAAACATCCAAAAAGTTAAATTGAATGGCATACTTGGTCGTTTAATCAAACAGTAAGTAAGTATTAGTGCGATAAAATAATAGGCCAGTGCTATCAATAAATCTGATGTTAAATTAAATAATATTACCCCCGGTTGTAATAGATCATAAATTCTATTCATCAGTAAGATACCCAAACCTATAGTTGTTAGAAATACCCCTGACATAATATAATATCCCTCCTGATATACTAGCTATTATTATTTAATCAAATCCTAAGCTGTAGTCGCAATTAGAACTTTCGAGGTTATACTGCACAAACAAATCGGCGAAAGCCAAAACGCAAATAGCTTTTTTATTTCCCTGATTTAAGCATTTATTTTAAAGCTAACTATTGTACTTCAGTAAACCAAGAAAAACTATATAATTTTGATAATTGTCTAGAAAAACATCTGAAATTAAGTCAAAATGCTTAATACTCCCATCCAATTAGCAATTACTTTAGGAACTCGCCCTGAAGCTATTAAATTAGCACCAGTTATCCAACTTTTTCAAAATTCTCCAGATTTTAATACTCAGGTAATTTTAACTGGACAACATCGAGAAATGGTAACACAGGTAATGAAATTATTTGAAATTAGTCCCGATCGGGATTTAGCAATTATGCAAACTCGGCAAACGTTGACAGATATTATGTGCCGAAGTTTGCAAGGATTAGAAGCGTTATTTCTGCAGTTACAGCCCCAATTAGTATTAGTCCAGGGAGATACTAGCACCGCTTTTGCAGCTACCCTAGCTGCATTTTATCAAAAAATTCCTGTGGGTCACATCGAAGCAGGTTTACGAACTAATGATTTATTGAATCCCTATCCTGAAGAAGCAAACCGCCGTTTAATTTCTCAGATAGCTCAATTACATTTTGCTCCGACCAATTTAGCTGTAGAAAACTTGCATAAATCTGGAGTATTAGGAGAAATTCATCAAACAGGAAATACGGTCATCGATGCTTTGTTAAAAGTAGCAAAAACTCGACCTCAATGTGATATTTATGGTTTAGATTGGAACAAATATCGAGTAATATTAGCAACTGTTCATCGGCGCGAAAATTGGGGAGAACCTTTGACAGAAATTGCTCAAGGATTTATCAAAATTTTAGAGAAGTTTCCTGATACAGCTTTAGTTTTACCTCTCCATAAAAACCCTACAGTTAGAGAACCTTTAAAAGCTATTTTAGAAAGTCATCCGAGAGTATTTTTAGAAGAACCTTTTGATTATAGTAAATTAGTAGGAGCAATTCATAATTGTTATTTAGTATTAACTGATTCTGGTGGTTTACAAGAAGAAGCTCCGAGCTTAGGAAAGCCTGTTTTAGTATTACGAGAAACTACAGAAAGGCCGGAGGCAATCATGGCAGGAACTGCTAAACTTGTAGGTACTGATTCAACTAATATTATGGCTGCTACTGCGGAATTGTTGAGTGATGTTGCTAAGTATGAAAAAATGGCAATGGCAATTAATCCTTTCGGTGACGGTCATGCCTCAGAAAGAATTATGAAAATTGTGAAAAGTTATTTTGGTTAAGCTATTTTTGCTCGGTTATATCATTATTTGGTAGAACAGTTATAGCGCTACGCGCTAGGGAATAGGGAACAGAGAATAGCAAACTGTAAAAAGCTTTTAGGATTGAAAAATGTCCTAACCAATTTTTGTAGTGCTATATAATCAGGACTTACGCATGAGGATCGACCAAGAGAGAAAAAATTTTCCTTTTATTCAATCCTCTTCCTTTTAGGGAGAGATAATTATCAATTATCCATTATCCATTATCCATTATTGAAGCAGAGCCACCATATATAGTAGTGGTTAACGGCCGTTAACCCCTACTAATAGTGTATAATATCATGTCCGTTGGTATAGTCCCGTGTAAAAGTTGGGGAAATATCTACCGCCATATAAGTAAAATTTTTCCTTTTCTTAAAGCTTCTTCCTTCTTCCAACTTCGGTCTTCCTTACCTTCTCTATACAAGACCGATGCTACCGGACATGATATAATTTCGTATTTTGCGTAAGTCCCGATCAAATTAAATAGCTTTGCTTCAACTAGCGATCGCTAGCTTCATATTTTTCCTCATAATGCTTATTTGAAATACAAAAAATTGTGCAAATATACGAATCTCCCTATCTCCCCATCTCCCTATCTCCCTATCTCCCCATCTCCCCACACTCCCCTGCTTAATAAAATGTAGATACTTTCCACATTTCTACGTAATTTTGCTGGTATATCTATGTATATACTTTGGGTTTCCTTCCTCAATTCTATCTACATCTTATATAACTACTATAACTACGCATTGAGGTTAGGACTAAGACATTGCTCAATGCTATTTTGCTACGCAACATATTTACGAAGCACAACCTAGCAAAAACTCAGTTATATTTAATTTTAATTTTGAATTTTTAATTATTGAATTTATCATTACCAGTGGAACCTTTGTGGAGCATTCCGAAAATTTCCTCATCTCTAGCAATAGTAACTTATGGACATAGTATTGCACACCTTCTATATATTGTCTGCACAACCCGAATAAGAAGCTATACAACCATAAAATTTGGGAAATAATCTATATAATTCTACGGATAAATTCATCATCCGGAAAAATCCGATAAAAATTTCCCATAAAATAACATTAAAGGTTTATTAATAACCAAAGACTTGGAAAATAATCTTCGTTATTCTAGGAATAGATTCATCACCCGGAAAGTTTTTATGATTTTCCTAAAATTTGGCAAAAAAATTCATTAATCACCGATTTTATTCTGAGAAATCTATATTATTCTAGAAATACACTCATCATCCGGAAAAAACAATAAATTTTTTTTATATGTCCAAATGCCAATCGTTATCTATTATTTTGAGCAAATCTATAATCCTCTAGGAATATACTCATCATCCGGAAAAAAACTAACAATTATTGATCAAGGCTTAAAAGGACAATAGATTTAAAACGTATTTTTATTGACGCATTCTAGATAATACTAGCCGTATATTGACTATCCGGAAAAAAAATAGTCACTTTACATAAAATTCAAAAAAAAGCTTCTAAAACCCCAGAAAAACCTAGTATTTTGTAAAGTTTCCATGAAGTGGCGTAAAAACACTAGCGGTGTTTTTATGGAGTTGATATATTTATTTACAGATACAAAGGAAAAGAAATCAATCAGGATTTCCAACTAGAAATATCTACAACACAAAGATTAGTGAGAAAACAGTTTTATCGGTTAATTTGTATCAACAAAACTGCTCTTCTCAGAGAAAATACTGACATTAACTATCAAACACAAACAAGGAGTAAAAATGATCGCTAAGTCTCTAAAGCAAATCGCATTCGCTACTATTATCGTTTCTGCTCCTTTAGCAGTAGCTACTGTATTCAACGCTGGTACTGCTAACGCTGCAGTTTTATCCGGTAATTTCAGTTTTGATGGTGCTGGTAATACAATTTCATTTGATGAAAATATGCTAGATTTCGCTGAGGGTGGAATTGCTCTATCACTTAAAAATGGTTATTTCGCTGGTGTAAACTCAGATGCACAGATTTTTGATATTTCTGGTCTTGCAGCTCTTGATGATATGGATACTGACATAGCACCTGTCAAATTTATAGAATTGAGCGATGGAACTACTTTAAATCTGACATCATTTAATGATTTCACCTTCACTCCTCAGATAGGAACAACTGATATCAACTTAGGATTCAGTGGATTCTTTTTAA